>NZ_KZ857173.1:0-886380 GCF_003350925.1 Dyella tabacisoli
TTCGATCTGGCGCATGACATTCCGCTGCGCGCGCAATTGTTCCGGCTGGGCCCGCAAAGCCACGTGCTGTTGCTGATGCTGCATCACATCGCCGGCGACGGTGCCTCCTTGGCCCCGTTGGCCCGCGATCTGGCCCAGGCCTATGCGGCCCGCCTCGATGGATACGCGCCGCACTGGACACCGCTGCCGGTGCAATACGCCGACTACACGCTATGGCAGCACGATGTGCTGGGCGAGGCGTCCGATGCCGACAGCGTGATTGCCCGGCAGATTGCGTATTGGCAACAGACTCTGGCCGAACTGCCCGAGCAGATCGCCCTGCCTACCGACCGCCCCCGTCCGCCGGTCGCCAGCTATCGCGGCCAGCATCTGCGTTTCGATATCGACGCCGCGTTGCATCGGCAACTGTTGACCCTGGCCCAGCGCCACGGCGTGACCCTGTTCATGCTGCTGCAAGCGGCACTGGCGACCTTGCTGACTCGCCTGGGTGCGGGTACGGATATCCCGATCGGCAGTCCCATCGCCGGCCGCACCGATGCAGCGCTGGACGATCTGGTCGGCCTGTTTCTCAACACGCTGGTGCTGCGTACCGACACCTCGGGCAATCCCAGTTTCGAGGCCTTGCTGGCGCGTGTACGCGAGACCGATCTGGCCGCTTACGAGCATCAGGACTTGCCGTTCGAGCAACTGGTGGAAGTACTCAATCCCACCCGTTCGCTGGCCCATCACCCGTTGTTCCAGGTGATGCTGGTGCTGCAGAACAACGCCAGCGCGTCGCTGCAACTGCCTGGCCTGCAATGCACCCAGCAAGCTACCCCGCTGACCGTCGCCAAATTCGACCTCAGCTTCGATTTCTCCGAGTGGCTGCTGGAAGATGGAACCCCTGGCGGTCTGTATGGAAATCTTGAATTTGCCCTTGATCTGTTCAGTACCGATGCCGCGCAAACGCTTATCGACCGCCTGCGACGACTGCTCGCAACAGTCGCCACCGATCCTGCTCAACCGATCGGCGCTATCGATCTGCTGGACGATGCCGAACATCAGCAGCTACTCGCCTGGAACAACACCGCGCAACCGATCCCCGCGCTCACACTACCGACCCTGTTCGAGCAGCAGGTCGCGCGCACGCCCGACGCCATTGCCGCCGTCTTCGAGGATCAAGCTCTCGAAAATCAGCGCCTCAGCTACACCCAGCTCAACGCGCAAGCCAACCGTCTGGCCCATGCCTTGATCGACCAGGGTGTCGGCCCCGAGACCCTGGTCGCCGTCGCCTTGCCGCGCTCGCTCGACCTGATCGTCGCCTTGCTCGCCGTACTCAAGGCCGGCGGCGCCTATCTGCCACTGGATACCGACTACCCCGCCGAGCGCCTCGCCTTCATGCTCGATGATGCGCGGCCGGCCTGCGTACTTACCCGTGCCGATATCGCGACCCGCTTGCCGCACACCGCACCGTTGTTGTCGCTCGACCACCCCGACACCATCGCGCGCCTGCAACACGCACCGACCCACAACCCCGCCGATACCGAACGCCTGCGTCCGTTGCAGCGTCTACATCCGGCCTACGTCATCTACACCTCCGGCTCCACCGGCCGACCCAAGGGCGTACCCAATACCCACGAAGGCCTGGTCAATCGCCTGGCCTGGATGCAGCACGCCTACGGCTTGCAGCACGACGACGTGGTCTTGCAGAAAACCCCGTCCAGCTTCGATGTCTCGGTATGGGAGTTCTTCTGGCCGCTACTTGAAGGCGCGCAGTTGCTGCTGGCCAAACCCGAAGGGCATCGCGACCCGGCCTATCTGACCGCGTTGATTCGCGAACAAGCGGTGACCACGCTCCACTTCGTCCCTTCGATGCTGGAAGCGTTTCTGCAGGAGCCCACTAGCGCCGACTGCACCGGCTTGCGGCGGATACTTTGCAGCGGCGAAGCCCTTCCCGGCGCGTTGCGCCAGCGCGTGCGCGAGGTGCTGGATCGACCGCTGCATAATCTCTACGGCCCCACCGAGGCGTCCATCGATGTCAGCGCCTGGGCCTGCCAGGACAACGATACTGGCGTCTCAGTGCCGATCGGCGCGCCGATCTGGAACACCCAGTTGCACGTGCTCGACGAGCACTTGCGGCCCTTGCCGATCGGCGTGGTGGGCGAGTTGTATATCGCCGGCACCGGTCTGGCCCGTGGCTATCTCAACCGCCCCGGCCTGACCGCCGAACGCTTTGTCGCCAACCCATTTACACCTGGCCAGCGCATGTATCGCTCCGGCGATCTGGCCTGTTGGCGGGCTGATGGTCAACTGGAGTATCAAGGCCGCATCGACCATCAAGTGAAGATCCGCGGCTTCCGTATCGAGCTGGGTGAAATCGAAGCGGCACTGACCCAGGCCGGCTACCCGTTGAATACGGTGATCGCACGCGCGACGGGTTCCGATCAAAAGCAAGTGGTCGCCTATGTGGTCGCCGCGCACATCGATGTCGCTGCGTTGCGCACGCAACTAAGCACCCGATTGCCCGACTACATGGTCCCGGCCGCCTTCGTCAGGCTCGATGCCCTCCCGCTCAGCCCGAACGGCAAGCTGGATCGCAAGGCGCTGCCCGCGCCCGATTTCACGCCGACCAGTATGCGTCTGCCCAGCACGGCACAAGAAGTGATGCTGTGCCAGCTATTCACTGAGGTATTGGGGCTGGACCGCGTCGGTGTCGATGACAGCTTCTTCGACCTCGGCGGTCACTCGCTGCTGGCAAGTCAGTTGGTCGGCCGTATCCGCAGAGAGCACGGCGTCGAGATAAGCATCCGCGCCATGTTCGAGGCGCCTACTGTCGCAGCCCTGGCCAAGCGCATGGTCAACGGCGATAGCGAGGAGGCCAGCAACGCCTTCGAAGTGATCTTCCCATTGCGTGCCGGCGGCAAGCGGTCGCCGTTGTTCTTCTTCCATCCAGCCCTGGGGCTGAGCTGGCCGTATGCCGCTCTGATGCGCTATATCAGCGCCGACCACCCCGTCTATGCGGTGCAGGCGCGCGGCTACGCAGATGGAGACAAACAGTTGCCCGCCGACATGGAGGCGATGGTCGAGGATTATGTCGCGCAGATTCGACGTATCGATCCAGAAGGCCCGTATCACCTGCTCGGATGGTCGCTAGGCGGAAATATCGCCCATGCGGTGGCTACACGCTTGCAGCGAGAGCAAGCGGATATCGCCCAACTGGTGCTATTTGACAGCTATCCGTCACTGGCTACCGACGCCCCTGCGGCGAGGGCAGCCGACCCTACGGCGCTATATGCGCAAATCCTTAAAGAAGTGTATGGGCACGTGCCGGAGTCCTACCTGCAAGAACCCTTCTCGTACGAAAAAGTCCGCGACCTGCTGCGCGAAAGTGCATGGTCGTCGCTATCCGAGCGGCAATTGGAAGTATTAGCTTCCATTTACCAAAACAATTGCCAGGTACAGCAAAACCATCGCGCCGGATACTTCGCCGGCCCGGTAACGTTATTCATGGCCACACAGGAGCGCGACGGCAGCAACTCCATGCCGGAGGACTGGCAGGACTTTGTAGACGAGATCGTCGTGCACCCGATCGACAGCACCCACGGCAACATGATGAACCCGCAAGCGGTGCGGCATATCGGCCCGTTGCTGTCAGACCTGCTAGCCGAAGACCGGGAGGTATGTCGCTCTTGAATCTAATGCAAACCGCTGCCGAAAAACTTGAACCCCGCAATCACTTACCTGGAGAAAAGTCATGAGCAATCCCTTCGAAGATACCAACGGCACTTTCCTGGTCCTGGTCAACGACGAGAAACAGCATTCGCTATGGCCGCAATTCGCCGAGATCCCGGCAGGCTGGAAAACCATGTTCGGCCCAGAGCAGCGTCAAGCTTGCCTTGACTACGTCGAGAAGTACTGGACCGATATGCGTCCCGCCAGCTTGGTGGCGATGGAGCAGTAAGCGGCCGCTTACGTTACACAGGCCGTATCGATATTCGATGGCCCACCTTTGGTGGGCCATCGCCGTCTATATAGATGTACCCATCTCCTGCCTTCAGATTGACTGCATCCATTTCAACTCGGTTAGAAATGCACGGCAATACATTGAATAACATCATTTTATTTCCTCACCCTGACTGACGACGGACTTCGCCGGCACAGACATGGATGCCTCCCGACTTCACCGCGCTTTCCAAGTCGCCCAGGCAAACCACCCCTACCGCTGAGATTTCAGGCTCGTGTGGAGTATGTTTGCGGTCCCATCCCGGTCATATGGATGTCGGAGCATGGGGACGTCGAGGGGGGACAATGGAGGCGATGACATGATCGGAAGGTCGCGTGCTTTCAGGGAGATGTTGGCGCTTATCGAGAAAATCACCGCATATGACGCACCCGTATTTATCGAGGGTGAAACCGGCACGGGTAAAGAACTCGCGGCGCGTGCGATTCATTATCAAGGACAGCGTCGAAACGGCCCTTTTGTTCCACTCAATTGCGGCGCCCTGCCCGACAGCCTGGTCGAGAGCGAATTGTTCGGTTATTGCCGTGGTGCATTTACCGATGCACGCACCGATAAACCCGGCGTAGTCGAACTGGCGCACAAGGGCACCTTGTTTCTCGATGAGGTGGATGCACTGTCGTGCAAAGCACAAGTGGCCTTGTTGCGCTTTCTGCAAGACCAGCAGTTTCGACCGGTGGGCGGCTGCGCCGAGCGTCGTTCGGACGTCCGTATCGTTGCGGCGACCAATCGCAAACTCTGCGATCTTGAGGCGCAAGATCATTTCCGCATGGATCTGCTTTATCGGCTACGCATTCTTCATTTGCATATGCCGCCTTTACGCGAGCGCGAGGATGATGCCGAACTATTGGCCGAGCATTTCGTGCAAATCGGCAGCGTGCGTTTTGGAAAATGCGTTCGGCCGATCGATACGCAAACCCTACGCTGGTTCAAGTGTTATGGCTGGCCGGGAAATATTCGTGAACTGGAAAACCTGGTTTATCAGGGCTTTTTGCTCAGTGACGGCCCTTGCGTGCACATGGCCGCACCCGCGGGGTTGCAACCGGTGGAAACCAGCGCGAGAGAAATACTCTTGAACTATCGCTGTGCGAAGGATCGCGCTATTACCGAATTCGAGACACATTTTTTACGTCAAGCCATGCTTCATGCCGGCGGCAATGTATCGGCCGCCGCCCGCCTGATCGGCACCGAGCGCCGTCACCTTGGACGCTTGCTGAAAAAATACTGTATCGACGCATCGATACCGGCGAATTCGGAGCCTGCTCGACTTCTTTAGATCGGTCCGATCCCGAAACCGCCAGTCACATGCCGAATCCCCGCGTGCCCTAACTGCGGCTCTGGGAACTTGGCCACTATTAGTGCCCCTGAGATTTCCAAGTGGCCTGCGCGGCAATCGGTTCCCGCGTGACGCCGTTCGCTCCGGGCGCCACGCGGGAGTGGTTTCATAGCACACAGCAACAACTGCTAACAGCCGTAACCGCCAGGTCCACCGAAGTAGAAGTAAGTGCCCCAGTAATTGGTGGGCGGCGTATAGCCACCCCAGTACGGGCCGGCGATGGTGTAGCAGCTAGGCGAGGGCTGGGCCACGGTTAGGCTGTCCCAGATGGCATTGGCATTGGGGTAGTCCCAGTAATAAAGCTGGCGCTGATAGGCTGCATAGGACCATCCGTTGCTGGCGTAATAGCCGCTGCCTTCCGGCGGCCAGGGATTCGATCCCACCGACTCGCTGCCAAACTCGAGGAGCTGGGCATTGGTGCGCATCGGACCGCTTCCGTAGATCGAGCCGGGGTAATAGCCCACCCAGGTGATGCCGCTCGGGCTGCCAAGCCCCAGCCACCAGTTGCCCTGAAACAGGTAGAACTGCGCGGTGAACTCGTACTGCGCTCCACCCACCGTACTGTAGTTCGCAAACGGGCCGCCGATGAACCAACTACCGTTCACCTGCACAAACGCGCCACAGCTCAAGTTGTAGCACCCGGTGCTCCCGTAGCCGTCCGCGGTCCAGTAGATGAAAAGCCGGGCACTCTGATTCCCGTACAAGCCGGGGTAGTTCTGCCAGCCCACTTCGGCGGTTTGCAGCACCGGGGTATAGGCGATCGTCCATGACTGCGCCAGGGAGAAAATTTCTCCAAGCCCCGTATCCACGTAAGGAGACCACAGATTGATCGTGTCAGTCTGCCCCGTGTTGTTGACGTACTGATATGTATAGGCGTACTTGTGCGCGACCGCGCTAGGTGGATACACCGTCTTACTGGGGACGTGTTCCGCTCCGTCCGGTGCCTTCTGGAAGTAATCCCTCAATGTGGGGAAGCGGGACAGCTCCTTCAGCGTTATCCGACGCATAGGGATGGTGCCCTCGCTGCAGATGCGGGAATGCCCGTATTCGTCGATCTTCTCGTTGGCCGCCAATTGCGAGGTGACTGCCTGCGGTTGCTTGAGGCCAGTGCCATCATTACCGCCGATACGGACTGACGGAAATGTCGTTGGGACCGGCGGTGGTGCGGCAATGGCTTTCAAGCCGCCCTGGCGTGCGCCTGGCTGTTGCAGCATCGGTACGCAGTCGAAATAATCGCCGCCCAGAACGAAACTCTGCTGGACCTGCACCCCTTCATAGACATGAAGAACATGCTGCCGCATGTCTTCGAAAGCCGCCTCGCTCTTCACTTTATTGTTGCCATCCAGCACAAAATTCGTCGCATGGGACGAGTGGGTGTTTTCCATAAACTGCTGGAACGAAACAAACTGCGTTTGATTCGCTTGCGCCGCCAGCGGAAAACTTCCAGCAAGCGCAAACAAAGCTCCCAATACCCATGGCAGCCGCTCGTTACACGAGCGTAGTTGGTAATTGATTGTGCTTTTCACGACAAAAATCCTCCGTTTAAACAAAGAAAAGATAATCTAGTCGTAAATCCATCAACCAACCTGACCTAGCCGATAAAATAGCTGAATGCCAGGAGCGCCGGCTTGCGTCATTGGGTCGCGAACCAGGCGCGCATAAACGCACCCTCGGCAACTTACGATGCCGCAAGATAGTATCGTGAGGCCCGAACTCCCAAGAAAAATGAAAACCACAAGCCAAGCTTTATGATAATTAATCATGCATACCATCGAGTCAATCGTCCATAAGGCATATGCCTGCAAAAATGCGCACTGGCAAATAGAAAATGAATACGCTGTCACGAAATAGAAAATTGAGACTAATATATTTAATTATGTGAATATAAATAATCATTTTCATGAAATATTAGTTGACCATGTAACCATTCCCGATCATTAGGGAAACTCTGATTTTCCCTGTGTGCGCTGGTTTGTGGGCATCGATCTGGGGCGCGAGCCGGCGCCGGGTGAGACCACGGTGTGCAAATTCAGGCACCTGTTGGAAGCGCAGCGCGATCAAGGCGATCACCGATGAGAGGCTGGGCGAGCTGACGGCGCGCAGGTGCAACCCTTGTTCGCGCCCTCGAACCTGTGGCTGGCACGTTGAACCTTGCCAGCCTCGACAGGCGAGGTGCGTCTGTGAAGCGGGAAATGGCTTAATCAGAGGCAGATCAGTGGTTCGATCATGAGAAACGGCCGCTCAAATCGCCATTTCTCGCAACCATGCCGAAGTTTCCTCACGGCCATATGGACGGCTATTTTATCCCCAATAGATCGGGCCATCCCTGGAACGACCGATGCCGGCACCACCTGTGCGACCGCCCGCCCCGCTTGCGCTTGATGACACCCACCCCCTGGGTGCCGCTGCCCCCACCCCTATCAGTGCGTTTTCGCTGCTTTGATGCGTTTTATATCGCCCGCAGTGAGGCGGGGCGAACCCACCCCGCCTTTTGGGTGATTATTTAAATCAAGCAATATCAACAGCTTAATTAACTCACCGTACTGGCACGCCATTTGCCTCTGAGAGCAAGTAGGCATTACGTCGATGAGATAGGGCGGAAGTGCACCGATGGCTTGCGATGACGACGCCACGAGGAAAGCAAGCCTGCGCGCTGCGGTTCTCCGTCATATCGCAGGGCACCCGGATGCATCCGACACGCTGGAAGGCATACAGCGCTGTTGGCTGCTTATCTCCGTTACGCCTGATGTCTCGCGACTGCTTGAGGAAGTGTTAGAGGCATTGGTGACAACACAACAGATGCGGCGCACATCGCTGCCCGATGGCGGCGTGCTTTACACGGCATTACATCAAGAACGCTGACTTAAGAACGCTCACCTCGGAACGATCAAGTCAATAAAAGGACGTTGTGGATGTATCAGGCATTGCATGCGACCAGCGCGACCTTGCAGAAATTTCTCGGCGATCAAATCGTTGCCGATAACTTTCTATATGCCCCTGGTGCGCCTTATCGCCAACGCTCGATGGCCGTTGTGCTCAATACGCCCAAGGAAATGGAGGAGAACACCCAGGAGGGTATTTCGCTGTGGCTTTATCGCGTGGTGCGCGACGATCAACGCCTCAACGATCCGCCGCTGCGCACCGGCCCGCATACATTGAAGGCGCCGCCGCTGCCGCTGCGCCTGCACTATCTGGTAACCCCACTGACCTCACGCGCCAACAAAGGCGACCCGGATACCGAGCAGTATCTGATGGGCAAGGTCATGCAGTGCCTGCATAGCCATGCGGTGATGCAAGGCGCCGACTTGCAACAAGAGTTGAGCGGCACCACCGCCGAACTTCATGTGCGGCTGGAATCGTTGTGCCTGGAAGAGCTGACCCGCGTATGGGATGCCTTGGAGGGGTCTTACCAACTCTCGGTGTCCTATGAAGTGAGCGTCGTCAACATCGACGCCGCACAAGCGCCGGAGCCGATCGAACCAGTGCTGGAAGTGATTCCGCGTGCGGGCCTGATCGTGAGTACCGCATGACCTACGAAACCGTCACGGTCGGCAGTTATCAATACCAGGTTGCGTTCGACGCGCCGGTACCGGTGCGTGCGCATCCCTGGGCCATCGCCAGTGGCCGCGTGGTGGACGAGCTTACGGGAGCGGCGCCCACGGTGCCGGTAACGATCCAGGTGCAGGAGCCGGGCTTGTCGGTGGTGAGTGGCGCCGACGGTACGTTCGCCCTGGTTGCGCTGCCCTGGCAGCGTTTCTCGATGTTCGACACCGGCGCGCTTTCTCTGCACCTCACTGCGATAGCCAGCCATTACCTCAGCTACACCTGGGAAGCGCACTTACTCGATTTGCGCAGACATGTCGCCGCACCGGCGGTGGCTGCCGGCGCCACGCAAGTCACGTTGAATAGCACCGCCGGGCTTTTCAGCGGACAGACGCTGTGGTTCGGCCCCACCGGCGCCACCGAGGAAGCCACCCGCATCGCGGCGTTAGGCCCTGGCGCGCAACAAGTCACGCTGGGTGCGCCCACGCAATTTGCGCATGCGGTAGGCGATGTCGTGGTAGCCGACGAGTACGCCACTACCGTGCTAAGCGATGCTCCGCTGCGGCGCGCGCCCACCGTATTGCGCGGACGCACCTATCGCCGGGACGATGCCACGCAGACGATTACCCCATTGGCCGGCGCGACGATCAAGCTCACCGATTTCTGGCGCAGCCTGCCCGCGTTGCGCGCGATGCAGCCCGGCGCAATGACCGATCCCAACCCCGCGCTACGCCAGTTTGCGCTGGCGTGCGCGCCGGGTATTTATCTCGCGCATGGCAGCGGCACATCGCTGCAAGCCCTGCCGCTATCGCCCGTGCCGGGCACTGAAAAAAACCTCGCCGCAGCCTGCGCGGCCGGAGCGACAGCCTTGTCGCTGACCGATCGTGTAGGCGTCAGTGCCGGGCGCGTGCTGTGGCTGGATGCCGTGCAGGGCGACGCTGCCGAGGCATTGCCCGTGCAAAGCATCCCAGCCGTTGGCAGCGCGGTTGAACCCGTCAGCGCCACGCTGAGCATGCCCACGCAAGTCGTGCATGGCGTGAACGCCGGGATCCAGGTTTTACAGCCGATGGCCGCCACGGCGAGCGCGACGTTGCGCGATGCGGCGGCGGCCGGGGATCGCTGCGTTCTGCTCGATGGCTTGACCGGCCTCACCGCCAGCGGCTGGGCCGAACTTGGCATCGGCGTAGCGGAATACCAGCGCGTGAGCTTGTTGAACGCGATAAGCGACGCCGACGGCTATTTCCGATTTCCGCCGCTGCATCGCCTGGCCGCCCTGCAATTGCAGGCCAAGTCAGGCGTGCTGCCGCTGATGAGTCTCACCGTACAACCCGACTACACGCAAAGTGAAAACTGGATCGACATCGTCTTCGCCTGACCGACATCACTTGACCAACCTCGCTTGGCTAAGGGAGAACAGCAATGCCTGAATATCTCGCGCCTGCCGTCTACATTGAAGAGATCGACACCGGCTCCAAACCCATCGAAGGGGTGAGCACTAGCACCGCAGGCATGCTGGGCATGACTGAGCGTGGACCGGTCAACGTACCGGTGCTGGTAACCAGCTACGGCGACTATGCGTACTGGTTCGGCGAACGCCTGGACCCGGCGCTCTTCCCTGGCGAAACCTGTTACTTGCCACATGCGGTGGAAGGCTTTTTCACCAATGGCGGCCAACGCCTGTTCGTCTCGCGGGTGCTGGAAACCGCCAGCGCGGTTTTCGCCGACACCAAGCTGTTCGACCGCGGCACGGCGGCGGCCGTCTCCACGCGCCTGTTGACGGGAGTCAGCGCATCGCCGCCCAGCAGCACGATTTATGTGCTGAGCAATACCGGCCTGAATCTCACCGTGCCACCCACCTGGGTACAGATCGGCGATGGCTCCAGTGCCGAATTCCGCACTGTGCTCGCTCCCGCCAGCACACCCAATAGCGTGGCTTTGCGCCTGCCATTGCATTACAGCTACGACAATGCAGCGGCGGCCGTCACGGTCGATCATTTCCCGGCCGCCCTGGTCGCGGCATCGTCGCCCAAGCTGCTGGTTGCCGTGGTGCCCGGCGGCACCGCCATCACCATCGATAGCGGCACCGGCATCGCCGCTGGCACCCTGATCCGTCTGGGCACGATCGCCAACGGTGACGAAGAATTGCTTTATGCCAGTGGCGCGGCGACGCCGGCGGGCAGCGGCCGTTTCGAAGTGATGCTGAGCACACCCGCCAGTTTCACGCACTCGGGCGGCAACCCGGCCGACAAGATCGATGTACTCAATGCCTTTGTCCCCGACCCACCGGCAGCGGCGGCCGACATCACCACGCTAGCTGCTCCCGGTAACTCGGTAAGCGCAGGCAGCTCCTTGTTGTTCGTGGCCGCGCCGGGCAACTTCCTGACGGCTGGCGATCTGGTTCGCATCACCGATGGCAGCCACACCGAGCTGCGGCGCATCGGCCATCTCGGCAGCCTGCCGCTCGCCACGCCAGCTTATGCACCCTATCTTGCCGGTGCGGTGGTCGAGGAATGCACGGTCGCCGACGACATCTACGGTAATCGCAGCGTCACCGTCGCCGCCGCGGCAGGCGATACCACGCTGACCCTGGACAAACGCCAGGGCTTGTCGGTCAGCGATGTGTTGCGCATCGGCCTCGCGGCTGATCCCTTGCACGAATTGATCGAAGTCGCTGCCATCGCCAATCATCTAGGCGGCGTCGATCCCGGCGTGGTTACGCTGAGCGCCCCGCTACAACGCGCATGGGCAACCACCACCCAGGTGCGCGCACAAGTAGTGACACGCACTACGACGCCTGCGGCAACGCTATCGATGGCGGCCGCCAGCGGCGATGCCACGCTCATCATCTCGGACTTCAGCGGGCTTTCGGCTACCAGTGTCCTGCGCATCAGTGCCAGCGGCGATCAGTACTTCCATACCCTGAGCGCCGCCCCCGCCGCACTCAATGCGCAGCCGGTGACCTTGAATGCGCCGCTCAATCTGATGCACGCCGCCGGCGAGCAAGTCATAGCGCGCACGCCGCTATTGACCGTGCGCGCGCTCGATCAAGGCGCCTGGGGCAACCGGTTGCGTGTTGCGGTGATCGACAACGACCCGCCTCTGGCCAAGACCAGCATCCGCTCGATTCAGGACAACCAGCATCTGCGGCTGATATCGGCTAACGGCATCGAGGCGGGCACGGTATTGCTGCGCGTCGACGCCGCTGGGCACACGTTGTCCACGCACAAGGTCATCAAGGTCGATCGCCAGAGCGATTCGCTGATTACCCTGGATGCCGCCACGCCATTGCCAGGCACGGCCGCCGTGGCCGACCGCGTGGTCTCGCAAGAGTTTCAGCTCAATGTGTATTTGCTGCGCCAACCCGATCCGGCCGTCCCCACGCGTAGCGAAACGATACTGACGGTCGAGGCGTTTCCCTATCTGTCGATGGACCCGCGGCATAGCCGTTACGTGCACAAGGTGATCGGTACCACCTGGGTCATCGGCGCGGCGCCGCCACTGGACGACGACGGCCAGCCGCTGCGCAAGAGCGACCGCCGCTCCGAGGGCGAATCCTGGCTGATCCGCATCCGCGACGAGCAAAGCGACTTGAGCAAGAAGCAAGCCGTGCGCCTGGGGCCGACACCGTTGACCGACACCCTGCCCAGCGGCGCCAAGCAACCGGCACGACTCTCGCTGACCGGTGGCGACGATGCCGTGGCAACGGTCAACGACACTACGTATATCGGCCAAGACGACGTCGAGCCGGAGCTGCGCACGGGCTTGTACAGCCTGCGCAACGAAGAGGAAATCAGCATCGTCGCTGCGCCGGGCCGTACCGGTGCGGCGCTGCAGGGGGCGGTGATCGCGCATTGCGAAAACATGCTGTATCGCTTCGCCGTGCTCGACGGCCCGCCACCGCCCGATGACCAGCTCACCGACGTGCAGACCTTGCGCCAGCAGTTCGACAGCAAGTACGCCGCCATCTATCACCCCTGGCTGGTCATACCCAACCCCTACCCCGTCAATCTGAGCAGCATCGCCGATTATCCGGTGCCGCCCAGTGGACACGTGATCGGCGTGTATGCGCGCGTGGACAACGAGCGCGGCGTGCACAAGGCCCCGGCCAACGAAATCGTGCGCGGCATTACCGGATTGCGGCGGCGCCTGCACAAGGGTGAGCAAGACATCCTCAATCCCTATCCGGTGAACATCAATGTCATCCGCGACTTTCGCGGCGACAGTCGCGGGTTGCGCGTCTATGGCGCACGGGTCATCACCAGCGATCCCGATTGGAAATACGTCAACGTGCGGCGCCTGCTGATTTTCATCGAGTCATCGCTTAACCGTGGACTGCAATGGGTGGTGTTTGAACCCAACGCCGAACCGCTATGGGCGCAGGTGCGTCGCTCGATCAGCAACTTCCTGACCCAGGTCTGGCGCAGCGGTGCGCTGGAAGGCACCAAGGTCGAGGAAGCCTTCTTTGTGCGCTGCGACCGCACCACGATGACGCAGACCGACATCGACAACGGCCGCTTGATCTGCCTGATCGGGGTAGCTCCGGTGAAACCGGCGGAATTCGTGATCGTACGGATTGGCCTGTGGACCGCGACCGCGACTGACTGAGGAGTAAAGCATGGCTACCGCCGAACGTAGAGATCCGTACCGCGCCTTTAATTTTCTATTGCAGATCGACGGCATTCCCCTCGGTGGCTTCAGCGAAGCCAGCGGACTCACCGCCGAGGGCGATGCGGTCGATTACCGCGAAGGCAGCGACAAGCAATCGAATGTGCGCAAGCTGGTCGGCTTGCGCAAATACGCCAATATCACGCTCAAGCGCGGCTACACGCAGGACACCTCGCTATGGGATTGGTATATCAAAATACGCAACGGCGTACCGGATCGGCGCAACGTCACCATCGTGCTGATGAATGAAGCACGCACCCCGGTACTGCGCTGGCACGCCGAAAACGTGTGGATCAACAAGATCGAAGGCCCCAGTTTCAAAGCCAGCGGCAACGAGGTGGCGATCGAATCGGTCGAGCTGGTGCACGAAGGCCTGATTATCGAGCCGGGCAGTTAATACATGGCCGCTTATGCCACCCCCGGCGTTTACTACGAACGCGTCGATAGTGACGCGGCGTCGGTGTCGCCGTTGCGCACCGACATCGCCGGCTTCGTCGGCATGGCGGCGCGCGGCCCCTTGCATATACCGATGCCGGTGCAATCGTGGCGACAGTTTCAAGCCTACTTCGGCGACTGTATCGGCGGTGGTTATCTGGCCTATGCCGTGCGTGCGTTCTTCGAGAACGGTGGCCGCCGCGCATGGATCGTGCGCATCGCCTCGTCGTGGGCCGACACTGCCGCGTTCGATCTGACCAATCAGGCGGCACAGCCGGCCTGGAGCATTCGTGCGATCAGTCCGGGCGGATGGGGCAACACGCTGCGGGTAGCGCTGCGGGCGACGCACCGCGTGCAAACCTTGATGGACCCGCTGCAATCGACCCCGGAATACGCGCGGGTGACCAGTGTGGCCGGGTTTCAACGCGGCACTCACGTGCGGATACCGATCAAGCCGGGCCTGGCGGTGTACCGCATGGTCGCTGCCGTCGATGCACCCGCGCATCGGCTGTACTGGGTCGATCCCGATCCACGCGGCCGCAGCGACGCGCAACAACCGTTGACCGGCCTGGACCCCAACAGCACGCCCTTGCTGGAAAGCGTGGAATACACCGTGCTGGTTTTCGATGGTGCGCGCCTGCTGGCCACCTATGAGGGCTTGTCGTTGCTACCGGATCACCCTCGCTATGGCCCACAGGTGCTTGCGCCACTGCCGGCGCCGCCGCCCGATCCGCGCGACTGGAAACTCCCGGATACGCCGCCAACGCTTTGCATTGTCGAACTGCGTACACCGGCGCAGATCGACGCCATGCAGCCGCTGGCGGATGCCGCCGTGGGTTCGCTGCTTGGCGGTGGCGTCGATGGCCTGAATCAACTGACGGTGCGCGACTTTATCGGCGAGCCGGTGGACCTCGCCGACGACGATGCCGTGCGGCGCGACAAAACCCGCGGGCTCGCGGCCTTGGCGGCGATTTCCGAAGTCGCGCTGCTGGCGATTCCCGACATCCATATTCAACCGGAGCAGCCGCCGCTTTATCAGCCCTTGCCGCCGTGCATTCCCGATCCGTGCCTGCCGCAGCCGCCACCGCCCGATGCCATGCGTGTGTCGGTGGATGCCGATCTGCCGCCGCGCTTCAGCGACGCGGCGGTTTATCAAGTGCAGGCCGCGATGGTGCAGCAATGCGAGACATTGCGCGATCGCTTCGCCTTGCTCGACGCACCCTACGATTGCGTGCGCGATCCGCGCTTAGGTATCGCCGCCGTGCGCGCATGGCGGCAGCGTTTCGATTCGCCTTTCGCCGCGCTGTATTACCCCTGGGCGCGCGTCGTCGATCCTTTGTTTTTACCTACCGTACGCTCGCGCGATATTCCGGCCAGCGGCCATGTAGCGGGTTTTTGCGCCGCCACCGATATCGCCGCAGGCGTACACAAAGCGCCCGCCAATGGCGAGTTGATCTGGCTGCAAGACCTGACTCAGCCTGTCGATACGGTGACCCACGGCCTGCTCAACGACGAGCATATCGACGTGCTGCGCGCCTTCCCCGGCCGTGGCCTGCGCATTTTCGGCGCACGCACCTTGTCCAGCGACCCGGACTGGATCTATATCAACGTGCGCCGCCTTATCAGCATGATCGCCAAGGCGCTTAAGCAGAGTTGCCAGTGGGCCGTGTTCGAGCCCAACGACATCGTCACCCGCAGCAAACTGCATCTGGCGATCACCAGTTTTCTGTTGATTCTGTGGCAACGCGGCGCGCTCGCCGGCAACGCGGCTCGGTCCGCCTTTTATGTCATCTGCAACGAAGACAACAACCCGCCGGCTATCCGCGATGACGGTCAGCTAATCGTCGAAGTCGGCATCGCACCGGCGATCCCCTTCGAGTTCGTCGTTCTGCGCGTGGGCCGGGTCGGCAACGAGTTCGACATCACCGATACCGGCCAGCCGGGAGGACATGCGTAATGAGCCGCACCGACCCCCTGCTCAACCACAATTTTTTGATTAGCCTGATCGACACCAGCAGCCTGCTGTCGGTGATTGGAACCATTGCGTCCAAGGTCCTGGACAGCGCCGTCGGCGGCTTCAGCGAATGCACCGGCATCGATATGGCGATGGCGCCCGAAGAATACAAAGAAGGCGGCCGCAACGGCGGACTGCTCAAATTTCCCACGCGGGTGACCTGGAGCAATCTCACCTTGAAGCGCGGGCTGGCAAACAGTACCGAACTATGGGATTGGCACTACGGCTTCGCCATCGGCGAAGGCAAGCGCCGGGACGGCATGATTACCTTGCTGGACGAACAGCGAAGCACCCGTTGCATCTGGTACTTCACCCGCGGCCTGCCGATCAAATACACCGGGCCGGCCCTCAACGCCACGCAAAACAACGTCGCCATCGAAGCCATCGAGATTGCCCATGAAGGCCTTTATCAGGTGGGCGGGCTGGGCACGATCAGCGGCGCCATCGGCGCTATTGCCGGATTAGTCGGCTGAATGACAGCGAGATAAGTGCGATCGAATAAAGCGTTACGGCAAACCCAACGAGGTAAGTCATGAGCGTCGAGATTGGTGAAGTGTCGAGCACGGTGCATACGGTGGATAGCGAGCTGCCGCTTTCCGCGCAGGCCATGCAGCGTCTGGTGCACGCGGTGAGTACGGCCGTTCGCGATAGCCACGCGCACCAGAAACGCAGCGAGGAAGAACGTCGCGTCACCGGCGGAGTAAGTGCCGAACGCGATGCCGAAAGTCACGGCGACTGAGGGTCAGCGCATGGAACAACTGCAAAAAGCCATGTTGATCGCGACCTATAGCGATGGGTCGATGGACGCCTTCGAAGTGCCGTTCAACCCCACCGATTTCTCGCTGGACAAGAGCGCGCAGATTGCCGAGATCAATATTCCCGGCCTGGATTCGCCGTTGCTGCAATTCGTGCGCGGCCAGAACGAAAAGCTCACCGTGGAATTGTTCTGCGACACCACCGATCACGGCATGGGCGACGGCGCAACCAGCGTCACCACGCTGACCGATAAGGTCTATTCGCTGATAAAGATCGAACCGGCGGGGCATGCGCCGCCGATCTGCACGTTTATCTGGAACAGCAACTTTCCCGGCGCCGATATCTTGTCCGGCGCAGGCAATCAACGCCGCAACGAATTCCAGTGCGTCGTCGAGAGCATCAAACAGAAGTTCACCTTGTTTGCTCCCGACGGCACGCCGCTGCGCGCGACCCTGACCTTGGTCCTGCGCGAATACAAAACCCTGGATCAGCAACTGGCGCAACTCAATCTCAGTTCGCCGGACCGCAGCCATAGCCACGTCACCCGTCGCGGCGACCGCTTGTGCGGCATCTCCTGGCAGTACTACCACAAGCCCGATGCATGGCGGGCCATCGCGACCGCCAACAGCATCGAAGACCCGCGCAGGCTCGGTGCCGGCGTTTTTCTACGCATTCCAAAACTGAACTGAGCCGCCCATGGAACTGGTCACACTTGCCCAAGAATCGGCACTGCAAAACGGCTTCTACGTGCCGCAGTTCGAGGTGAAGATTCAAGGCGTAGGTTTGCCGCACGACGTGCTGCGCGACGTTATTCAAATCAACTATCACGACAACATCAAAGAAATCGACGGCTTTGAAATCACGGTCAACAACTGGGATTCACTTACCCGCCAGTTCAAATACGTAGGCGCGGAAACCCAGGCCGACCTGGACGGATCGACCGCCGACAGCGAGCGCTATCGGCTGTTCGATCCGTGCAACAAGCAGGTCGAGGTATGGATGGGCTATGCCGGCGACCTGCGCCTGATGCTCAAGGGCAGCTTCACCACCCTCGAACCCAGCTTCAATGCCGGCGCGCCCACGCTCAATGTGCGCGGCTTGAACGCGTTGCATCAGTTGCGACGCAAACAGTACAGCACCACCTGGAACGACAAGCGCGACAGCGAGATCGCCCGCAACATAGCCACGCTTACCGACAGCACCATGGGCAGCAACGCCAAGCGCTTTCCGATGCCGCTGGTGATCGACAGCAATGCCATGGGCCGCGAAGAAGCCATCCCCTATGTCGCCCAAAGCAATCAATACGACATCGATTTCCTGCTGGCGCGCGCATTGCGCCTGGGCTATGTGGTCTATATCCGCGAAGGCGACCCCAACGCCAGCGACCCCGACCAGCAGCAACAGCATGTGTACTTTGGCCCCTCCGACGGCCGTGGCCCCGGCACCCGCGACGTCACATTCCGCCTGCGCTGGGGAGCTTCGCTGACCGAATTCAAACCCACCTTGACCACCGCGCGCCAGGTGCGCTCGGTCACCGTCAATGGCTGGGATAGCTCGCGCAAGAAAGCCATTACCGTCAAAGCCAGCCTCGGCGACCGCGATTTGAACGTCAACACCGATATGCACAAGCTGATCGGCGCTTGCGATCCGCGCGAAGAAATCGTTGTCGACAAACCGGTGCACACCGAACGCGAAGCCAAGCAAATAGCCCAGGCGATTCTTAAAGATCGCGTCAAGGAAATTGTCAAGGCCAACGCCACCTGCGTCGGCCTGCCCGATCTTCGCGCGGGCCGCAAAGTGATGATCGAAGGCTTAGGTGAACGCTTCAACGGCTCGTACTTCGTCACCGACTCCACTCACACCATCAACGACAGCGGCTACATCACCAAATTCAACGCGCGCCGCGAAGTCACCGGAAACCTGGAAGGCCTGCGATGAGCACCATCCACGGCGTGGTCATCGGCATCGTCAAGGAAATCGATCCGGCGCAGGCGGCGGTCAAGCTCGACTTTCCGTGGAAGCAGCCGGCGCAGCGCAGCAACTGGGCGCGCATCGCCGCACCGATGAGCGGCGGAAAACGCGGCGTGTACACCATGCCCGAACTGGAGGACGAAGCCCTGGTCGCTTTCGATCATGGTCATTTCGATCACCCCTTCGTGGTGGGGTTTCTCTGGAACGGGCATGACAAACCGCCGGCCGATAAACGCGAGTTGCGGGTGATCCGCTCGGTCAACGGCCACGAAATCATTCTTTACGATCCGCCCGCGCAAGGTGGCGACAAGGGCTTTATCCGCATCAAGGACGCGCACGGCAACCAGTTGGAGATGGCCAATGGCCGCATCACCATCCAATCGGTGGGCACGCTGCAATTGAACGCGCCCAATGTCGTTATCAACGGGCGTCTGGTGGCGCCGGTGGGACCGGCGATATGAGATCAGGAGCGCGCCATGAGCATTGACGCCAGCACCGATATCGATACCGACACCAGCGCGGCCATCCCCTGTATCGAGCTGAAGGCGCTGAGCGGTATCCCGACGATTCCGCTGCTCGGCGGCGCCGAGCTCAATGCTTTCGTGGATCTCGCCAGCGGCCCGACTAGCGATTGCAAACTCAATCTCAACTTGTTGATCCAGCTTGGCCCGCTGTTCGCCAGCATGGCCTGCTTGTTCAAGATCCTCAACGTAATAAGCAAGATCAAGGATTTCGCCAGTGCGGTGCCGGACCCCACCAAGCTCGCCACCTCGGTACCGAAACTGCTCGATGCGATCGCTCAGTTGGAAGGCTGTATACCGGCGCTGCAGATTCCCAATCTGATCGCCATGCTCAAGCACATCCTGCTGCTTATCATCAATATTCTGCTGTGCTTTCTGACCCAGGTCGACAGCATTCTCAAATTCAAACTGAGCATCAATATGGACGGCACCGACGACAACCCGGTGCTCAAAGACACCTTGATCTGCGCGAGCAACAGCGCCGATGCCGCGATGAGCAATGCGATGTCGTCGCTCAAGCCCCTGCAGTCGCTGATGATGATTATCGGCATCATCGCCGGCCTGACCGGCCAATCGCTGGACTTGCCCGACTTCAGCGCGATTGCCGGTGGCGCCAACGATATTGAAAAAACCGTCAGCTCGATCAAATCCGCGGTGCAGGGTTTGAAGGGCATCGTCGATTCACTGCCAGGTTGATGGGATAAAGCGATGAGCGACGACACACGCGAATTTCTCGGTATCGGCTGGAAGTTTCCCTTGCAGGTAACGGCCAGCGGCAGCGTGGCGCAATCGCGCTATGAGCAGCGCATTGAAGAGTCGATCTATTTGATTCTGTCTACCGCCCGCGGCGAACGCGTGATGCTGAGCGACTTCGGCTGCGGCATTCATGAGCTGGTATTTGCGCCCAACAATGCGGCGACCCGCTCACGAGTGGTGCAAGGTGTGCGCAAGGCGCTCACCGCCTACGAGCGCCGCATCGATGTACTCGATGTCAATGCCGACAGCTCGTCCGGGCAAGACAACCTGCTGTTGATTCGCATCAACTACCGCATCCGCATCAACAATGCGCTTGGCAACCTCGTCTATCCCTTCTACATACAGGAGGCTGCCTGATGCCGCTCGACAACTTGCTGCCGATGATCGACGACCGCCGTTACGACGACATCGTTACGGAGATCCGCACCCGCATCGCACGCTATGCGCCAGAGTGGCGCCCCGGCGATGCCGCCTGGACCGATGTCAACGACAACGATCCCGGCGTGACCTTTGCGCAAGTATTCGCCTGGCAAGCGGACATGCTGCTGTATCGCATGAACCTGGTGCCGCAGCTCAACTACATTAAATTTCTGCAACTGCTTGGCATCGAACTGGAGCCGGCGGAGCCAGCCAACGCCGAGGTGACGCTGCCGGTGTTGACCACCAGCGCGAACAGCGTGGTGACCGTGCCGTCACGCACCCCGTTGAGCGCCGACCCCGGCGATGGCGGTACGCCGTTGATCTTTGAAACGGTGCGTTCGCTGAAGGCTTTCCGGGCGCAGCTCAATCAACTGCTGACCGCAGAGGGCGGCGGCTATAGCGACATCAGCAACGCCAATGACGGCGTGACCGGCTTTCAGCCATTCGGCCCGCAAGCAGCCAAGGATGCGGAGTTGGCGCTGGGCTTTGTGGACAGCGCCCCGCTACCGGCCGAAGTGCTCGACCTGGCTATCGTCGTACAAAGCGATCCGCAAGCTTTCGGCTGGTACGGCTGCGGCGACACCATCGCCACGCCGGCCAAATTGGCGTGGGAATACTGGGACGGCACCTATTGGACACCGCTGACCCTGCTTAAAGACGAAACCCTGGCCTTCACCCGCACCGGCCACGTGCAATTGAAATTGCCCGCGGGCGGCATTACCGCCACGGCGAAATTCAGCGGCAACCCTAAAGACACCACCAAGCGCTATTGGATTCGCGTGCGCGTGGCGTCCAGCCAGTACCTGAATCCACCGATCTTGCTGGCGGTACGCACCAATACCGTCCTGGTCGAACAAGCCGAAACGATCCACGACGAGATTCTCGGCGGCAGCGACGGCAGCCGCAATCAAAGTTTTCAGCTCAACGGCCTGCCGGTAGTCGCCGGCTCGCTGCAATTGCAGATACAACAAAGCAACGACGGTTTCGATACCTGGACCGAAGTCACCGATTTCTTTGCCGCCGGACCAGCCGACCAGGTCTACGTGCTTGATCGAAGCTCGGGAAAAATCCTCACCGGCGATGGGGTCAATGGCGCGATCCCGGTGGCCTATGTGGGTAACCCCGGCGCCAACGTAGTGGCTCGTGTCTATCGCGTCGGCGGCGGCAAACGCGGCAATGTCGCGGCCGGGCTGATCGATACGATGACCACCCACGTAGACGGTATCGATGACAACGGTATCGGCAATCTGTTGGCCGCTTACGGCGGCCGCGACGAAGAGACGCTGGATCAAGCCAAGAAGCGCGCACCGCAGGCTTTACGCAGCCGTGATCGCGCTGTCAGCAATAGCGATTTTGAATACCTTGCGACACAGGCCGGCAATGTGCGTCGCGCCAAGGCGTTGCCGTTCTTCCACCCGCAGTTTCCCGGACTCAAGGTACCGGGCACCGTGTCGGTCGTGGTGGTACCCGATACCGACGACCCGGCACCGCAAGCCAGCGATGGCCTGCTGCGCACCGTATGCAGTTATCTCGATGCCCGCCGTCTGCTGGCTACCGAATTATTTGTGTTGCGGCCGCTCTATCAGCTAGTGCTGATACAGGGCGATGTGATCGCCGCCGACGATGCCGACCTGGCGCAATTGGGCATCGCCATCGAGCAATCGTTGCTCGATTATTTTCATCCGCTGAAGGGCGGCGAGAAAGGCGACGGCTGGCCGTTCGGCGGCACCATTTATTACTCACGGGTCTATCAGCGCCTACTGGGCATCCAGGGCATCGCCAGCATCAGCGACCTGACCATCGTGCTGGACGGCGAAGCTCAGCCGCCGTGTACGGATATCCCGATTCAACCGCACGCCTTGCTGTATTCGGTGCAGCACGCGGTGATCGCCAACTACGATGCCGGGGCGACCGCGTGAGCACAATCACCGCAGGCCTGATACCACCCAACGCACCGCAACGAGTGCCGGCACCGCCGCAGTTGCCTGACGATGCCTTGTCGCTGTTACTCAATGCCCGCGTTGGCTGGCGCATGCTCGACGACGGCGGTTTGCGCAAGACCCCGCATGAGGGCGATATCACGCTGCCCTGGTTTGCCGGCAGCGCGCGTGATTTTGGCGAGCCGTCGGGAAGCTTCGGTGGACTGTGCACACCACTGCAAGTCGCCGCCGCTGGCAACAGCCTTTATCTGCTCGACGCCACCACCCAGCTCAGACATTTCGATCCTTGCTGTTGCCGGTTTGTCACCATCCCCTGCACCGGCGGCCATGGCGGCGGCGGCCGGCAACTGCGCAATCCCGGTGGCATCGCCACGCATGGCGGGTTGTTATATGTCTGCGACAGCGGGCGCGATGGACTCACTATCAACGGCTCCGATCCACGCCGGCAGGCATTGCGCGAACGCCTGCGCCGCGAGAACCACCGCGTCAGCGTGTTTCTTTTGAACGGCTATGCGCTGCGCGGACATCTGCGGCCGGCTGCGGAGAAATATCCGCATTGGAAACCACGCGCCGTTGCCTGCGATGCACGCGGCGGTGTCTGGGTCACCGATATCGCCAATCAGCGCGTGCACCACTTCAGCGCCAACGGTCATTGGCGCGGCACGCGCGGCCCCTTGTTCAACGTGCCGTTGTATATCGCGGTCGATCGCTGCGGCGTGATCTACGTGGTCGATCTCGATCCCGTCCACAACAAGCCGCGTTTGCAGACGATGCACGCCGACGGCGCCTTGCTGCCGCCGCCCGCCAGCGTGGAGGCCGCCGCCGAACGCTTCGATGCCCTGCCCTTCGCGGTGCTGGCCGATGGCACGCTCGACCTGCGCACGCTATGCAGCGAGAACCCGTGTGCGGCCAGTGGCTACTTCGACGACGATGGCGAACCACTGAGCGCCGCGCCGCCTGCACCGTCTCAGATCTACGAAGTCGATGGGCATTTTCTCAGCGGTCCGCTCGATAGCGGCATTCTCGATTGCCAGTGGCATCGCATCGCGCTGCAGGGGTTGATGCCGGCTGGGTGTTCGATCCTCGCTGAAACCTTTTGCGCCAATGAGGCCTATAGCGCGGCGCAGATCGACGGCTTTGCGCAATGGCAGGCATTGACGGTGGCCTTGCCCAGAAATAGCGACAAGACCCCGTGGTCATGGGACGGCCTGATCCGCAGTCCGCCCGGCCGCTACTTATGGTTGCGCATGAGTTTGCGCGGTACCGGCAAAACCACGCCAACCTTGCGTGCGGCCGAGATCGAATTCCCCCGGATCACCTCACTGCGTTATCTACCGGCGGTATTCGCCAGCGAGCCGGTAAGCGCGGATTTCACCGCGCGTTTCCTCGCCTTGTACGACACCACCACGCGCAGCATCGAACGCACCGTCGATAACCTCGCAAGCTGGTTCGATCCGATGAGCACGCCGGCCAAGGCCGTCGGTGGCGCGACAGTCGACTTTCTCACTTGGCTGGCGTCATGGGTGGGCCTTAGTCTCGACCGTGGCTGGAGCGAGGCGCGACGACGCGACTATCTGCGCCGGGCGAGCCAACTGTATGACCTGCACGGCACCCCGCGCGGCTTGCATGAAATGCTGTTGCTTTTGCTCGGCTGGCGTGACGCCGCGACGCGTTATTCGCACCGCCCGGCGCGGCGTCGATGCGTGGAAACACCGCGCAACTGCCGCCCCGTCCCCGCATGTATTCCCTACCAGCCACCGCCGTTGCTGCTTGAACATTTCCGCTTGCGGCGCTGGTTGCAGCTTGGCACCGGCAGGCTGGGCGAACAGGCGGTGCTATGGGGGCGGCGCATCGTCAATCGCTCGCAACTCGATACCAATGCGCGCACTAATCGCACCCTGCTGCTGACGACGCCCGACGCCGCCAGCGACCCCGTGCTGGTGCACGCCAACCGCATCACGGTATTCGTGCCCTCGCGCTACCGCGACCAAGCGCAACGACGCTCGCTGGAGCAGCTACTGCGCAGCGAATGCCCTGCTTACGTGCAGTACGACATCGAATACGTCGAGCCGCGCATGCGCATTGGCGTGCAATCGATGATTGGTCTGGACGCGGTCATCGGACGTCTACCGCAAGGCCTGCCACTGGGCACGACCCCTTTAGGAACGGCGTCGATCTTGAGCGCCGCCGCCCCTGCCATCCCGCCGGCGCAACGCATCGGGCGCAATGCGCGCCTTGGCACGCCACCACCCCTCAACTGACGGAACGCTTCGGAGAACGAGATTATGGCCAGCGATCCCATCGAAGCCACCCAGGCAAAGTGTCCGGCCTGCGAGTACGAGCCGTTCTCGCGCAATGCCTACTGGACCGGCAAGCTGATGTTGGCGCGCGATTTTATCGACGAGCAGCATTACGTCGTGGAGAAAATGCGCCATCACAATCAGTACCTACATGGCGAAGGCGTGGTCTGCGGGTTGAAGGTAACCCAGCACAACAAAGCCAGTTGTCGCAGCCATTACGTATACGTCGAGCCCGGCACCGCGGTGGACTGTTGCGGTCACGACATTGTGGTGACCGATCGCGACATCCTCGACATTCTCGCCCAACCGGCGGTGATGGCGATCAAGGACACCAAGGCGCATACGCTGCAAATCTGCATTCGTTATCGCGAATGTCCCAACGAGGACATTCCGGTGCTCTACGACGATTGCGGTTGCGACGACACGCGTTGCGCACCCAATCGCATTCTCGAATCCTATGAGTTGGGCGTCATCGTCGATCCGCCATCGGTCACCGTGCCGCCACCACCGGCCAAGTGCGGCGATCTATGGCTGCAAAGCCTGGACGGCTGTCCGCATTGCGACCAACCCGATTGCCTCGTGCTGGCCACCATCGCCAACTACGTGGTCGGCAATCAATTGGTGGACCCGCCGGCTCCGGTGCCGGCGCCGACCGAAGGCTTTGCGCTGATCGACAACATCACCGGGCGCATCTTGCTACCGAGTACGCAAACGCTCAAAGAAGTCATCGACTGCATTCTCACCAACCCCGGTGGCGGTGGTGTGGGGCCACCCGGAAAAGACGGCGCCCCCGGCAAGGACGGCGCGCCGGGTAAAGACGGTGCGCCTGGCAAGGACGGTACGCCCGGCAAAGATGGTGCACCCGGCAAGGACGGCGCGCCGGGTACCAATGGCACCAATGGCACCGACGGCGCCCCCGGTCTTCCCGGCAAAGACGGCGCGCCCGGCCCAGGCCTGGAAGCAGGCCTGCGACGCATCAATGCCTTGAGCTGGACGCATGGTAATACCGAGCCATCGGTATTCACCATCACGCGCGCCGATGGCAGCCGGGCGTTCGGCTTTGTGATCTCTTTCAATGGCCCGATCCTGTTTGGTACAGCCAACGATCAGCATGTTTTTCAGGTCCTGGTGCCACAGAACAACGCCAGCGCCGCATCCATCGTGAACTGCCGTTGTGCGCTCAAGGGCAGCATCGTGCCGGTCAAGGCGACGCTGTCTGGCCATCTGGTGATCGACGCCGTTGAAATCCCCGGAAGTCCAACGACCATCGACGCGATCGCTTTTGTGCCGTCAACGAAAGAGCTGCCCAACATCTTCGATTTCTGGGCCATCTTGCGCTGCGACTTCGTACTGGAGGGCGCCGGCAAAACCGCTGTCGCCGGACAGTTCACCCGCGCCGAACTACCTACCGGGCAACTGAGCCACGGCAGCCCCTACGGGATTCAGGGCGGTCTTTTCGAGAGCTGGTTCGGCTTGAAGGGTCAGACGCCATGATCCCCGCAGCCAAGATCGACCCATGCAGGCATGCCATGCGCATGAACCTTGTTGTGACCACCATCGAATGCTTAGCGCCGGCGCCCGGAATGCCGGCCACATCGAGGACACGCTAATGGCTATCAGCACGTCCAATTATCAGCGCGGCGCCATCCCCTACCCCGATTGCAACGCGACACCCATGTGCGACAGCACGCCAGTGTGCCCGGCATGCGGCGGACTCGAATGTCTTTGCCGGCCACGTTTCTTCGCCGGGCAATTGCTGACCGATGAAGACCTCAACCGTCTCGATCATTACATCGTCGCCAAGAATCGCCTGCATAACCGATATCTGGTCGGCACCGGCGTGGCCTGCGGCCTGGAGGTGATCTGCAATGTCTGCGGACCCGACCAGGGCGGCACCAAGGTGACCGTGCGGCCCGGCTATGCCGTATCGCCCTGCGGCAATGACATCGTGTTGTGCAAGAACGTCAGCGTGGATGTCTGCGACTTGATCGGTAAATGCCGGCCGCAAACCGATGCCGACTGCTTTCAGCTTTTTCCCGCGGCTGTCGAGACGACGAAGGTCAAGATACCCGCTGCGGAGTTGGGCAAAATAATCAAAGACATCAACTATAAGACGGGCAACAAAACGACAAGCTACGGTGATACCGAAGACTGGGTGCTGGCGGTTTGCTATGCGGAGAAACCATCGCGCGGTGTCGGCGCCTTGCGAGAATCGGCCAATGGTCCAGGCGGCTGTTCCTGCGGCGGTCAAAGTGGATGCAGTTGCGGCGGCAGCGGCAGTAGTGGTGGCTGTTCGTGCGGTGGGTCCAGCTCAACCGGCAAAAGCGATTGCGGTTGCTCATCAACCAGTACCGCCAGCAAGCCGGCCAAGAACGCGCCGGTTTCCTGCGAACCCACGCTGACCTGCGAGGGGTATAGCTTCAAAGTCTACAAAGCGCCCAATACATCGCTTAACAGGTGGCAAACCAACTATGGCGAAGCGGCCAAGCGCTTCATGTGCTGCATCTTGCCGCTGATGGAAAGCGTGCAAGGCTCGCTGAAAAACAAAGCCTATAACCACGGGCAAATCTACGGCTATCTGCTCAGCCTGCGCGACACCATGGCAGAGTTCATTCGCAGTCAGGGCTTTTACGATTGTGAACTGGCCAGCCGATTGGCCGCTGTCGGTATCACCGCACCGGACAGCAGCGTGTATGACCTGAAAAAGAAGTCCACCGGCCTGTTGCTGATGCAGAGCTATGCCCGCTCGCTGCAAGGGCTGAGCAGCATCGCCGAAGCGGTCATGCAGAAATGCCTCTGCGGCGCGTTGTTGCCGCCATGCTCGCCATCGGCCATGGCCGACTGCGTGCCGCTGGCGACGATTACCGTGTCGGCCAGCGACTGCCGGGTCATGCAAATCTGCAATATCAGCGCACGCGCGTTTCTGCCTACCTGGCCGAACATCCAGTACTGGCTCTCAATGTTCAGCGGCAACGGCGGCTTGTTCGGCAACCTGCGGCAGACGCTGGAAGACATGTGCTGCGGCGGCATAACCTGGGGATCGAGTATCGGCGTCAGAACCGGCGCGAACGGCTATTCCATGCATGTTCAATCGGCACAGGTTCAAGCAGATGTAGCGAAGGGCAAGGCCAAGGCGCCGCCCGCGCCTGCCGCCGACACGACCGTACCTGGGGTATTCGCCTCATTGCTGGGCAATGCCATCGCGCAGCCCGATCGTCAGGTCAACGCGCAGAGTCTGTTTCTCGGCAGCCTGGGTATGACGCAAGCCGACGGCACGCCGCTGGTCAGCGAACAAGAGCAAGCGCATCCGGCCGATTTCCTGCTGGCGCATCAGGTCATGGCGCCACTGCTGCGGCAAATATTGCCTGCCTCCGCATTGGACATGTTCAGCGCATCGCCTACCGCATCGGCCGCAGCCGCGCCGGCCGGGGCGACCGGCAAAACCGTGGACGTCAATGAGCTCGCCGAGCAAGTGAATGCGCTGAGGAAACAACTCGCCGAGCACAAACGACTGATCGCCACCATGACCAAGCGCAAGCCCTGAGGATACTGTCATGGACCAGAGTCAACGCCCGGTTTTCTTCGAGGGGCAATACCTAGGCGCTGCCGACCTGACGGCCGCCGTGCTGTACGAACACGTGCAGACGGCGCGTCATGCCTTGGGCGCGCATACCTGGGGTATCGCCATCGGATTGGATCTGTTCGAGCGCACCCTGCCCTCGGGTACGTCGGTCGATGTATCCCTATTGCCGGGCGTGGCCTGGGACGGCTACGGCAATGCCGTGGTCATCACCTCACCGGTCAAGCTCGGCGTCGATGCTTTCGCCAATTTCCAAACCGACACACCCGACGGCGGGGTGCTGGTCAAGATATGGGTGCGCTACAAGGAGGCAGCTACTCCCACGACGCCGGCCGGCTTCGCCTTATGCAGCGGCGATACATCCAACCGTATTGCGGAGAGCTACGCCATCGTCGTCGGCGATCCGCCGAAAGGGCCGCATGACTCGATCACCTTGGCGGGCCGCAGCGTGCAACCCGATATGGCATTGCAGCTATTCAATCCCGACGAACCCACGCTGTACGACGAATCGGTGCCGTTTCAACAGTTTCCCGAGTCTGGCGATAAGCGGCGCTGGTTGATTCCGGTAGGTATGGTGCGCTGGTTTAAACAAGGCAGTCAGCCGGGTACGTTTTTGCCGCGCGACGACAGCGGCGGCAGCGATGGCCTGCAAAGCAAGGATAGCGATCAAATCCGCGCGTTTCGCCAATACCTCGGCGTCGTCGCGGAAAGCGTGCAAGCGGCCGATGGCGTAATTCGTTTGCGCGATCGCAGTGTCGACCCCACCAGAGTGCACTTTCAACCGCCACGCATTGACGATGCGGCGCATCCGCCGGAAAACGATCTGGTCTGGGTCGAGGGCAATCTACGCGTCTTGGGCGATGCCCGGCTGCTCGACGGCGCACTGGATTTCCGCACCGATACCGGCGATCGCAAAGGCGTACCGCAAGTGCTGCGACGGGTGGATGGCAACAAGGCGGGCGGCAGCGATCTGCAAGTGCTGTTTGCCGCCAAGGATGGCGCCAGCGGAAAAAATGCCTTCTCGGCCGGCAATGTGAATGTGGACAGCACCGGCGCACTGAAAGAGATCGTGCCCTTTCTCACTGTGCGCGACAACGGCTTGACCTGCGTCGGCGGCGATACCCCGGCGGCCACCTTGCATGTCGCGGGCGATCTGGCGATCGATAAAATCAGCGGTGGCGCGGCGCGTGCGCTGCCGGCCCATGCCACCCTGATCTGGAACGACGGTAGCTGGCTTTGGCTCAATGCCAATCAAGACCAGAGCCAGCCGATTCCCGGCGTGCGCACGCCGGGCGAATTCGCCTGTGGCTCCTTGAACGTCGGCGGCACCGGCGGCAACTGGAGCGACCCCGGTACAGGCAATGCCTGGTTCAGCGGCTCACTGGGCATCGGCACCAACACCTTGGATGCCAGCGTGGTTATTCAAGGGGCCAATAAGCATCAAGGCAAACTGTGGTTGTTTCGCAACGACGCCGATTTTGAATATGACGGTGGCGACGATTTTCTCTACGTCTTCCAAAACAATGGCAACGTCACCGCATTCTTGGGCGGCAAATTCGGTTTCGGCACGACGACGCCCACGGCGCAGGTGCATGTCAGCGGTAACCTGCAGGTGGACAACGGCTTCAGCACCAGCGGCACAACGATCTTCAACGGTGCGTGCACGTTTAAAAGTACGGTGACCTGCGAACAAAGTGTCACCCTGCAGCAAACGCTTACCTCCAGCAGCAGTGCGCAATTCACCGACATAACCGCCACCGGCGGCCTGACAGCCAATCATTCGACCATCAGCAGTTGGATCAATGTAGGCGACGACGTCAACGTCAGCGGTGACGTGAATGTCAGCGGCGACGTCAACGTCAGTGGCAGCAAGAATTTCGCTATCCCGCATCCTAAAGACGCCACCGGACAGTGGTTGGTGCACGCCGCGATCGAAGGGCCGGAAGCCGCGGTTTTCTATCGCGGCGAGAGCTGCTTGCACAACGGTGCCGCCACGGTGGAGCTGCCTGATTATTTTGAAGCGTTGACCTGCGCTCAGCAGCGCACGGTGCAACTCACTCCACGGTATGAAGGCGATGAGCCGGTCTCCGCCCTTGCCAGTACCTCGGTGCGCGACGGGCGTTTTCACGTGCGCGCGATCACTCCCGGCAATGCCGAGCAGCGGTTTTATTGGGAGGTAAAAGCCGTTCGTTCCGATCTGCCGCCGCTACAGGTCGAGCGCGTGGCCGATGCGAGTTTCATGCGCTCATGAACGCTCTTTCCTCCACGCCAGCCTTACGTGTGCGGCGATGGCAAACGCGCTATTTCGTTTCGTCTGCGCATCCGGCGCCCAAGCAGGTGCAACAAAAGCTGGACCAAGCTTTACGTACACGTACCGCCGAAGCATTGGCGGCGGTATGTGCCCGCTTGCTCGCCGCCGACGATGCCAGCCTGGTTTTCATCCGGCGGCTGGATTTGGAATGGCATGTGGATAGCGCTGGCGATGCCGACCAGCTCGCTCGATGCAGCGCGCAAGCATTGGGCAAGGCCTTGGCCCAGACGTTGGCGGCAGGAGAGAGCGACAACCTGATCCGCTTTCGCGATCGCGCGGCTTATCTGGCCCGCTTTATCGGCGATTGCGCGGCAGGCGATGCCTGGCAGCGCTGGTATTACGCGTCGTTCGACGGTTTGCGTCTATTGCCTGCTTCGGCAGCCATTCGCAGTGTCTTGATCGACGAGCCGCAGGTGGGACTCGCCGCCTTGTTGTCGCTCTCGCACGAATCCGCGCTACGCATTCTCACGACGCTAACCGCCCATGACGCGCAGCGTCTGCTGCAAAGCTGGGATACCCCGGCCATGGATGCCACGGCGAGTTTTATCGCCACCGTATCGATGGCACTGCATGCACCCTATCTCGCCCACTCGATAGAACACCGCAGCCTGTGGCTTTATCTCGCCATGGCAGCGCAGGGTACGGCTTGTGTACCCGCCTGCTGCGCCGTTGCCGGCTTGATCGAAACGCTACACCAGCTACCCGAATCACAGCGGACCCTATGGATCGATGCTTTTGATCCGGCCCAGTCGCTGCACGGCCATGTGCCGGCCACCTGTCTTACCTGGTTGAGCGGCATACCAGCGACGGTGCGTCAAAGCGGTTTGCGGCAACTTGCCGGCCATATGTCAGCGCCTGCGGCCGATGCATGGCCGGATACCACCTACACCCCGTTCGGCGGTGCCTTCATGCTGCTGACCAGTCTCGATGCGATGGCCTTGCACGAACTCACTCGCGATTGGCCGGACCTTGAGGTGAGCGTCGACATGCAAGACGACGTGCATCTATCCGCACCCCAACTGATGCGCTGGCTGCTGCTTGCCCATGCGCAAGGCGCTCAGCGGCTGCGTCCCTTTCTTGCCGACCCGGTATGGCGTGCCTTGCTCGGCATCGATGCGCGTCTATCGACCGAGATGATCGTGGCCTGGCTAGGCATGCTCGGCATGCGTCGCCGCCGTGGCTGGCTGCGTGGGCTGCACAGCGAAGATAGCCCCCGTGCCGTCGTCGACGACGAACGATATTTCCTGATGTCGCTGCCCGGTCCCTGGTCATCGCGCTGGCATGCCGCGCTGGCGACGGCGGCACAGCATCTATTGCATCGTTTTGCTTGCAAAATTCCCGGCTTTGCCACTTCGCGTGCGCATTATCTGCATAGCCAGTTTCTGGATGCCGGCGCCCAACTTGAGTGGCAGCACGAGCATGTGCAGGTCACCCTGGAACGCCCTCCCCTCGCCTTGCTGCTCAATCTCGCCGGGCTCAATCGCGGACAGCGCGAGCTGCCCTGGCTGACCACGCCCGCCATGACTTTCTTCAGTCGCGAGTAATGCCATGACGCTAGCCCCCGCGCTCTATCCAACGACCTTGCTGGCGCGCCTGGACCGTTTGATCGAACGCGAGGTGCTGCGGCTGCGTGCCCGTTATCAGCTTTCGCTGGACGAGTTTCGCGGTCTTTACATCAGCGACGCGCAGATCGACGAGGTGATCGCCCAGGCCTACGCCAACGCCGATTTGACCGATACCCGACTGGCCGATCTCTATACCGATGCCACGGCCGATAGTCGCGGCGAACGCGATCCCCGCTGGGAACACATGTGCCGCGTTTTTCAGCTTTCCACGCTGGAAGAGGATCTCGTGCTGATTGCGCTGGCGCCGGAGCTTGATCTCAAATACGAGACGCTTTACGCCTATCTCAACAACGACGTCACGCGCAAATGGCCGACCACCGATCTGGCTCGGCGACTGCTTGGCGATGCTGCTTGTTACGCGTCCGATGTCGACGCGGCGCTGGCCCCTGCGGCACGCCTGCGAACTGCCGGGATCGTGCATATGATCGATCCCCCCGGCATGCGCCCCTCGCTGCTCAATGCCGGCTTTGCGCCCAATATTGCGCTGGTGCGTTATTTGTTCGGCGCGGCGAGTGCATCTTCCCAGCAAAGCCAAGGCCATACGTCCCCAAGCGATCCGGCTCACGCGGGCGATGCCTCGCCCGATGATCCGCTACTGCAGCGATTGACCGAGCTGTTCAGCAGCACCGGCACAAGCGAAGCACCCGACGAGCCGCCGGTGCTGGTTATCCAGGCGGCCACACGATATGAGCGCGAAGCGCTTGCCGCCGCATTGGCTCAACGGCTCGCCCTACCCTGGCGCAGCATCGATATATCCGCACTGCGCCGCGATGGCCGTCCATTACAGGCCACGTTGGAGCAAAGCGTTTTTGAATGCCGACTGGAAACCGCGCTGATCTTGATCGAGGGTGCCGAAACCCTGGCCGAGCGCGACGGCCAACTGGCGCCGGAGCTGGCCGGATTGCTGGATCTGCCGATCGCTCCGCTGCTGCTGGCAGCACAACCGCATACGCCCTGGCGCAGCCTGCTCGGTCAGCGTCGTGCTTTATCGCTGTCGCTTGGATCTCCGCCGTTCGCCATGCGCGTGGCGTTATGGAAAAAAGCCGCGCCGACGATCAGTGCGCAAGACTGCGCCGTATTGGCGGAACGCTTTGCCTTCAGCGCACGGCAAATACACGCGGCGGTTGCCGATGCACGGGATTTGCGCATCCTGCATGGCCTACCCGCCGTCGATGCGAAGTTGTTGCGCAGCGCGGCACGCCAGCAGATGCAAAACCATCTTGGCGCTTTGGCCAGCAAGGTCGAATGCAAGCTGGGCTGGGACGACCTGGTATTGCCGGAGGAGATTTTGCAGCGCCTGCGCGAGATCGCCGCGGCGATTCGCTACCGTCACCGCGTCTATCACGAATGGGGTTTTCTCAGCGGCGGCATGGGCGGCGGCATGAAGATTCTGTTTGCCGGCGCATCGGGCACCGGCAAGACGATGACCGCCGGCGTGATCGCGCACGAGCTGGATCTGGACTTGTACCGCATCGACCTGTCCGGCGTGGTCAGCAAATACATCGGCGATACCGAAAAGAATCTGGACCGCATTTTTACCGCCGCCAGCACGCATAACGCCGTGCTGTTCTTCGACGAGGCCGATGCCATGTTCGGCAAACGCTCGGAGGTCAAAGACGCCCACGACCGCTACGCCAATATCGAGGTCGCTTACTTGCTGCAAAAACTGGAAGAGCATGCCGGCATCGTGGTGCTGGCGAGCAACTTCAAGCGCAATATCGACGAGGCATTCGCGCGTCGCATGCACTACGTAGTGGATTTCCCCAAGCCCGATGCGCAGCAGCGCGAGCGCTTGTGGCGACGTATGTTTCCTGCGCAAGCCCCGCTGGAGCGGGATATCGATTTTGCTTTTCTGGCGCGCCAATTCGAGCTGCCCGGCGGCGACATCCGCACCATTTCCCTCGATGCCGCTTTTTTGGCGGCGCAGGAACAAGCCGCCATCGGCATGTCGCATCTGGTGCGCGCCTTGGCGCGACAACTGGCCAAGCAAGGGTCCACGCCGTCACCGACGGATTTCAAGCACTACCACCCGCTGCTGCGCCACTGATTCGCCATGGGCGATACGGCGCGAGCGGCACCAGGGCCAAGCGCGACCGCAGATCGGCCGCCGCTGCGCACACACGCCGAGCCCTCCCCCGAAAACCCGCAGGCGCAAAGCGAGCCGGTCCAGGTGCAACAAGCGGCAGGCAATCAAAGCTTGCAACGCTTGCATCAGGATGCAACACCGACGCCACCGCCCGATTCAACGCCGGCAGCGGCCGGCGCCGCTCCGGCAAATGCAGCGCCGGCGAATGTCGATCACGACAACAGCGCGATGCCCGCCGCCGCTCAACCCGATGCAGCCGCAGCGGGAACGGCCGCACCGGATGCCGCACCCGGTGCGGCGGCACCCGGACCAGCATCACCGGCGGGCGCTCATCCGGCGGCGGCAGGGGCAGCAGCACCTGCTGCCACAGGAGGTGCCGCACGACCGGGTGCAGCCGGGGCGGCGCACCCAGCCGCAGGCGGTGGCGGCGCTGCCGGCGCGCGAGGTGCTGCGCACGCGCCGGCCGGAGCCGCCGCTGGTGGGGGACCAGCCGGTGGCGGCGACGCGGCAACCGCCGGGAGCGGACTCGACTCCGCCGATACCGGCGATTTGGCGCTGATCGACGAAGAGCTGGCCGAACACCAGCGCTGGTCATCGGCCTCGGTGCGTGTCGGCGCAGCCGAATCCACCCAGCGCGCCGCCTTTATTGCCGAGCAGGCCGGTGCCGGCTTTACCGAAGGCGCCGGCAGCGGTCTCCTGATGGGCCTGGGCATGGGGGCCGGCACACGGGTCGCACTGAAAGTTGCGGACGTCGCGGTACGTCGCTTTGGCGGGCGTATCGCCGGCAATGCCGCCAAATTCACCCCGATCCCGGCCGTCGGCGCGATCATCGGCGGTGCGATGTCGGCCTACGGATTGGCAACCCGCAACTGGGCAGACACCGGCAAAAAAATCGGCCGCATCGGCCAAGGCGCGTCCACTTACGAAAAGATCGCCAACACTATCGACGCGATTTCCGAGGTGATCGATGTCACCACCAATATCTTGAATGTCATCGCGGGTGTCTGCGGCGCGATCGCCGTCGGGTTATGGGTTGCCGCCGTGGTCACCGTCGGAGTGCTGTCGCCGTTGGCGGGCATTCTGACCGAGGTGGCGTTGGCGATCGGCGCGGCAACCATGATTCTCGACGGCATCAATGCCGGTGTCTTGCATCCGGTCTCGCTGGCTTTTCGCGCCCTGCACGAATTCACCAGCGACGCCGACCCGACCCAAGTGGAAGCCGACGGCGCCGAGTTGTCCTCCGCCGCAGGTGCCGCAGGCGGAGCGTTGGGTGCTTATGCCGGAGGCAAGATGGCTCACATCGGCGCCCGACCGCCCAGCGGGCATCTGGAGCCTGATCCACATCCCGATCATCCCAATCCATCGGCACATGCCGGCGAAGGGCCTACCGTTACCGCGACCCCGCCGATCGATGAGCACGCGTTACCCGGTGGCACGACCGAACACGCGCCCGAACCGGTGCCTGGCGCTGCCGATCATCCGGCCACGCCGCCACATGAAACAGACCCTCATGCAACGGCACCGCCGGTTGATCCGAATGCGCCGGGTTATCGCATCAGTGACGAAGCCAATGTGCCGCCAGCGGCGGCGGCACCTCCATCCGCCCCGGCACCCGTATCCGATCAAGCGCCTCTGCCGGGCGTGGTCGATCGCAATTACGGACGCGGCAGCCCGCCACCTGGGGTAACCCCGCCGCCGGGTACGCCGGTCCCAGGCCAGCCCGAGCGCGCATTTATTCCCAACCAGCCTGAGCTCAACAGACCATGGATGTACGACGAGCGCGTGCCCAATCGCGGCGACCTGGGACATAACGTGCAGCGCGATCATGTGATCTCACAACAAAAGATCCGCGATCAAATGGTCGATCCGCATGGTGTCTTGAGAACCCCCGATCTGGATTCGCTCACCGTGCTGGCGGAAACCGGCAAAGCAACCGCCACCAGCCCGGCCAAGCCACATACCCAGGCAACTTTTATCGATCCGCAAGCCGACGTGCCGGAGATTCATCGCCTGCGCGATCTGGATCGGCCCGCCAACTGGACCACCGACATTGTCGAGCCAAGTCGAGATGCCCGCTTACGCGCGGGTTACGACCCCGCCGCGGTGGACACCGTCATCCTCGATCAAATGGGCCGTCTGCATGAGCAATACCGCAACCACGAAATCAACGATGCGCTGAAGACTCTGGCTGCCGCCGAAGCCAAAACAGGTCGGCCTGCCGGGGTCGATACCGATATCGCCAGTTTGCACAATCAGCTCGATCAGGCTTTCCCGGATGGACCTTCATCGCCCCCGCCAACCGCCACGGGTGCCGCCGCCCCGGCAACGACTCCGGCGGCACCGCCACCAACCGCTGCGGTTACATCGGCACCGGTCGCACCGCCTGCCGCCGGACATCCAGCCGAACCAGCCAATTTAGTGCCCGATCACGTCGATACCGCAGCCAGTGTCGATGCACCCAGCGGTGCCGGCTCCATGGCACCGGGAGACCGTGTTCGCATAGCTTCCAACGAGCCGCCAGTGCACGATCGCGACGTCTTGGCTGAGCGTGAACATGAGGCGCTGGTCGAGCATGAACGCGATACGGCGGCGGCCAGACGCACTATGTATGTTGACGACCCGACGACGCCCTCTGGACGCACCATGCGTGTCAGCGAAAGCACGCGCAGCAGCACCCCGCTCACACCCGAGCAGAAGGCTGAGGTGCGTCATCGTATGTCGACGCAAATGGGTATTCCGCCGGAGATAATCCAATTTTCCGATACATCGCCCACCGCGTTTTTACCGGGCTTCGACATGTTTATTATCGGGCCGGATCTCAACCCCTTGCCCGTCGCCTCACGCCCTACCGGCTTGCGCAATCCGGCCAATGCGGCGCTCGAAGCACAAGCGGCCATGGGACACGAAGCAATCGGCCATCGCGAAGCCTGGCTGGCGGGACAAACCCGCGACGACGTATGGCATGAAGAGTTGCAGGCCAGTGCCCGCGCTGCCCTGCACACGCCGGACTTACCGCACGACCAGTCACAATTGCTGATGCAAGATGCCGCGGCGCGGCGACCGGCGGGCCACACTGAAACCATTTATGTGTTCACCGACCGCGTCGGCCCCGATGGAAAACCGCTGCCGGAGCCACGCGGCCCCGGCTCGGCGGGTTCCGGCGGTACGGGCACGACGCCGGCAGTGGGCACTCGTCCACAAGACGTGCTGCCCAAGGTGATGATTGACCCTTCCATCATGGGGCCAGCCCCTGCGGATCATGCTGCAACACCCGTCACGCCGTCGGCACGTACACCAGCGACGCCGGTCGCAGCCGCACCCGGCGGTACCGCGGCAACACCCGCTGTCGTCGCCCCGCGCCTGCCGCCGGCACTGGCTGCACCGCACCCTGCCGCGCCAGCCCCGGACAGCCCTGCCGCCCCGCCGAAAGGCAACGCATTTATGCGCGGCTTGCGCGAAGGGCTCGAACCGATCGTTACTCACGTCAATCCCGCCTATACGCCGCCGCCAGTGACACCGCAGCAAATCATCGATATTCAAAATGAAATTCTCTGTCTGTTGGCGGCACGCGCCGAGGCGGAAAATGAAGCGGCACGCATGGCGACGGAACGCTCGCATCATCAGGCGCAACAGGCTCCCCTGGCGCGTGCCCATCGAGAAATGAGCGGGGCGCAAACCGCCGTGAGCGCGCATAGCGCCGCAGTGCAACGACGCCAGCAAGCGAATGAGGCGCAACAGCAACGCACGCGTGAATCGGGCGCGACCCTGGCCGGCGCCCCCAATCAACTGGCGGGCTTGAGCGTCATCACCATCCCGCTGGGCTTGTTTCTGGGCCTGACCCAGTATGCGCATCTGCTACCCGAAGGCGACGTGCGCAGCGGCATGATGAAAATGGATGGCGACAGCCGCAAGCTGCTGGCCTCATTCGATGAGATGGGGCAAAGCGTCGATACGCAAAACGCGGCGACGCCCGCACGACAACAAGCCGTAGCAGCCGATGCCGGCCGCCTTGGCAGCACATCGCAGCAAGCCACGCCGACCCGCCAGGGGTTTGTCCGCGCCGCCAGCGGCGCGCAGGCTTTGCAGCAGGCCAATAGCGAACGTATCGCGCGTGCCGGCGCGGCGCATGCCCAGGCCACCGGACAGGCGCAGGTCATGGGCAACGATGCCGCGCAACGCGAGGCCACGGTACAAACCTTGTCGCAAACCCTGCAGACTTGGGCGCAAGCTCACAAGGCGCAGCGGCAAGCCGCCTTGCAAACCACCGCTGCGCGCATCGAAGCGCAAGGCGGCCATGTCATCCAGCGTAGTGAGGGCTGAGCATGCAAACCACCGAACAACGCTTACGCCATGCCCGCGAACAAGGCGAGCCGAGCCAGCTTGCTTTCGCGCTGGCCGAACATGCCGAACCCTTGGCTCGCAGCGGCCGCCTGCACGAAGCGCGCGACCTGCTGGACGAGGCGGCGGCCCTGCATCACCAACTGCAGCATGACTACGACGAAGTCCGGTGCACCCACCTCGCGGCGACCTTGTCGCGTATCGTCGGCGATCTCGAAGGGGCTTGCGAGCGCGCCCGGCGAGCGCTCGAACAAGCCTCACCGCATACGCCAGAAGCGGTTTCCGCCGCCGCGGAACTAGCCGAAAGCCTCGGCGTGCAAGGCGATGCGGAACTGGCTGCGGAGTATTGGCGTCTTGCGATAACCCATGCCGAGGCCGCCGGCGCGCTGGCGACGTCCATCGCCGCGATGCAACGCCGCCGGGCGATGCTTTTGGCGAGTCGTGAGCAATGGGCGTCCGCCTTGGATGCACTATCCGAGGCAAGAGCGCTTTACCGCGCTCAAGGCGAAGCGGGCGACGCTTTGCGCACGCTTATCGAAATCACTACCGCGCTCGGCCATCAAGGCCAGGCCAACGAAGCACATCAACGCTGGCAAGAAGCCTGGGCCGAGGCGCAGGCGCAAGACGATCCGCAAGCACGGTCCGATCTACGTTTGCTGCAGGCCAGTTTGCTGTTGCAAGAAAACAACGTCGGCAGCGCGCGCGAGGCGGCGGCGCAAGCGCGACAAGCCGCGCTGGATGCTTCGATGCCGGTCAACTATGTGGCGGCCAGCATGATGATTTCCGAGCTAGCCGAGCATGCGCAAGCCGAACAAGAAGCCTATGCCGCACTTGCTACCGGCTGGGCCACGCTGATCGATTTGCTGGGTCGCGAGGCAGCGGCGGAAACATTTCGCCCACCCCTGCAAGCCTTGCGCAGCCGCCTGGGCGACGAGCGCTTTACCGCCGCCAAACACGCTTATGAAGAACAGCAGCGGCAAGCGCGCGTCACGATTCACTAAAGCCAACGGCGATGACCAGTCATTTCCATCAGCTAGGCGCCAGTCTTCGTAGTTGGTTGGCGCACCGCTACGACAGCTCCGCCATGGTCGAGCCCAGTGCCGCGGATACGGCGCAACTCGGCGGGGCCGATGCGTTTGTCGCGAGTGCCGGAAACCTGGCCGCCGCGCGGCATTTAAGCGGCACGCGCGAGCCTGATAGCGCATCGGCAAAACCCGGCTTGGACAACGCCGATCTCCCGCCGCCGCTACGCATAGGCATGCCCGGCGGCCTGCATGAACGCGAAGCCGAGCGCATGGCGCGCGCCAGTTTCAACGTAGATCGCGGCAACACCGCGCACGACATGCCGGGGGCGCCCACGCCGGTGGGCAAAGCCGATACCGTGCAGCACCTGCCCACGCTGGCCAGCGCCGAACGACTGCGCTCCCCTGCACTGTACGGCACGCCCTCCGGTGGACAAGCTCTCGACCCACGTCAACGCGAGCCCCTGCAGCGCGCACTCGGGCATCGCCTGCCCGACGTCAGCCTTGCCGATGTACGTATTCACGACGATGCCCATGCGCATGAGGCTGCGCAGGCGCTGGACGCGCGCGCGTTCACGCGCGGCCAGAATATTTTCTTCGGCGCCGATCGTTACTCGCCCGATACCCACAGCGGTCGCCGCCTGCTCTTGCACGAGCTGACTCACACCTTGCAGCAGCGCGGCCAGGCCGATCCGCTGATTCAAGCGGATTTCCTCAAGGATTTCGCCGGACGCCAGGACGTACCCATTGCCGGCACCACCGTGCAGCCACCCGGCACCGTGCGGGTCAAGACCTACGATGGCACCTGGGTGTTCGCGCCGTATGGCATTTACAGCCCAGGCGATGTTCCCGTGCAGTTTCAAGATCGCATCATGGAATCGGGCAAAGCTTTTCAATGGCGAAATCCGGGCGCATCGCTGGGTGCCGCCGTCGATGCCGAAATGCAACGCATGGAAAACAAGGGCGAATTGACCGTGCGCGATATGCGCGTTCTGTCGGAAAGCGCTGGCGCCAAGATGAACATCCGCGTTGCCATGGCGCGCGTCGGCGACGATTACCGTTTTGTCGGTTACGACATGTCGGTCATTTTTGGCGCGACCGATCCGGGCACCGGCAGCGTCACCAATGGTTTCGTCGAAACGGAAAAAGGTACCACCGGCGGCGTCGGCCGCAGCCTGTTTGTCGATCGCGTCGTGCGCGCACTCAGTAGCGGTATTCCAACGATGCAACTGGAGGTCTACACCACCCAGCGCACCGGTGATTTCCATGCCCAGATATGGGAGACGATCGGACGTCCAGGCGTGCCCAACGAAGGCGACAAATATTCAATCGATACCCGCGAGATGCTGCGCATCGCACTGACCTGGAGCGATGCGCTGACGGTAGAGCAGCGCGGCGAACTGGTGCGCCTGGCAACAGCGGAGGTAGCACCTACCCCGCAGCAGGTGCAGGCGGCACTCGCCACCAGCGAAGTGGGCAGCGGCGGCAATGCGCCCGGCGGCTTTTCACCCGGCGCGCTTGAAGCCATGCAAGGCCTCGCGCGCGAGGTCAACGCCAACCTGCGTAAAGCCGTGGAGCTGGAACGCTACGAACAGCTCAGCGACCCCGACACCATCGATCGGGTGATCGCAGAGAATGGCGGTTATGCCACGGTCGGCGGGCGACTCTACCGGGTCCAGCGCGAGGGCGCGCAAACCCGTTACAGCGAATTGCACCCTATCGCTATTCGCACCTTGGTCGCTCCCGGTGAAAGCATCACCCAGGGACCCGCGCCGGCAGCCAAAGACGTCGACGCACTTAATACCCCAGCCCCACCCGAGGCAAAGCAAGAGTCGGTGGTACAGGCGAAAGAAGGCGATGTCATCGTGGTGCCGTTCACCACCTTTATCGAAGCACGCGATGCCGGCACCGGCCGCGTGTTGTTCGGCATCCAGGAAAATCAGCGCTGGTACCGGCTGGAAGCCGGCGAAGGCAAGCGCCTGCAATTCGATCCACGTACCGGCGAGCAACTCATTCCCACCGGCATGGTCAGCCCTACCGGACAGCCGCTGCTGGCACGTACCTGGGACCCCGAACCCTATACCCCGGCGCAAATGCGGCCTAGCGGCGTGGCCCAGGGCGCCGTGGCCGCGGGCGGTATTTTCGTGGTGCTCAACGAGCTATTGGGACCGATCGGCGCAGGCTTGCAACTGCAGCGCGGCAATATCGCTCGCGGACATGCGGAAATCTCCTTCTGGAATGCTCTGGGCGCCAACCCGCGCACCGGTGTCTGGGACGGCATCGATCGCAAGCCGGCCGCCGAAGGCCAAAAGCCCGATACCGCCGTCTTCGGCCACATGTTCTATCCCTACGTCGCCGACATCGATGCCGACAGCCTGCGGCCGAATATCGCGATGCGCATCGGCACCTATACCGAATTTCAATCTCTGCTGGCGGTCGGCAAAAGCCTCGGCGCGATTCAGGAAACCGACGGCAAGTTTTTCGCTGTCGCCAATCACATGTCAGCCGAAGCGGTGATCCGCTACGACATTACCGAAGCAGTGAATCAAGCCCGCCTATCGACCCTCGCCCGTGCCGAATCGGACTTGCGCAACGAACTGGCGACGATGCCGGCCGAGCAGCGCGGCGGCAAGATGTTCACCATGAAGGCAGGCGCGGCGATCTACCGCTCCGAGCAAGGCTCACAATTCATCCGCAATGCCGCCGGACAAATGGGACCCTCTCCAATGGTGCGTGAAGTCGGCCGGCGAACCAGCAATATCATTCAATACCTATGGACCGGTTATGCCGGCACCCGCGTGCAGGTGGCTCCCGCCAATGCCGATGCTTATCGCGCGGCAGCCTACGCGCAGTACCCGGTCTATCGGCCTATCGACGACGTCTGGAAAGAAGTCAAAGACTCCGGTCGCAGTGTCTCGCCTGGTGCACTGCCCGGATGGTCCGAAGATCCGCTCAACGCTTTCAGAGCCGGTCCCGGCGAAGGCAAGACCACCGGATTCGGCACCACCGACTATGTACGCGACCCCGATAACCGCGGCCAATGGACCATCGCCACGGGTGAACTGAAAACCTTCTGGGTCTCGGCCGCCGATCTCACCCATGTCGACGACAAACAACTGCCTGGCGATTGAGCCTGAGCGGATTACAAAAGTATCTCCCTCTCTCGTCGATCAGATATCGCAGCGCGGGTGGAGCGAGCTACCGGCACGCAGATTCGGCGCCGTTGGAACCTGTTCACGATCCGGGTACGCCATGGCGACTTACCAAGCCTGCTGCAAAAGTCGCAGTAGCTCGCCGACCGATTCGATAGGACGCGGATTCAAGGCAAGCAGCGGGTCATGAATCGCCATTTGGGCAATCGCATCGAGCTGAGCATGGTCGACTCCGCTATCGCGCAATCTGCCGGGCAACCCCAAGCGCTGCACCAAATCGGCGACGATGTCCGCGAGTTCGCGGCCCGAATCGTCGATTGAGGAAGCAAGCCTGTGCTGCTTATCTCCATTGACTGCGGCGTTGTAGCGCAATACATGCGGAAGCATCACGCATGACGTCTCGCCATGCGGCATCCCCGTCGCGCCGCCCAGGGCGCGGCCGATGCCATGACTTGCGCCGGATTTAACGCCGGCCGCATTGCCTTGAATGGAAAGCCAGGCCCCTTCCAGGCAGGCCGCACGCGCCGCCGTGTCGGTCGGCGACTCGAAGGCCTTCTCCAGTGCATCGACAAGAAGCTTGGCCGCATAGAAGGAAGTTGCATCGGAAAGAGGCGTCGCGGTTATCGAACACCATGTCTCCAACGCATGATCCAGCGCACGAATGCCCGTACCTAGCCATAGACGTGGCGGCGTAGCGAGGGTCATCTGCGGATCGAGTATCACGATATCCGGCGCAAGCCCCGCATGGTAAAAACTTTTCTTGTGCGGGCCGCGCTCATCGGTGATCCCGGCGAAGGAGGTGTACTCGGCGGCAGACAGCGTTGTCGGAACCGCTATAAAGGGAAGTGACGGACTGACGAGGGGTATCGCATGGGTTTCTTTGTGCTGCCCGGAAAGTAAGCGATCCAGGCCGACCGCATCCGTCAGTCCGTTCGCCAGACAAAAACGCGCGATCTTGACCGCATCGCAAACCGACCCGCCACCGATGGCCACCACACCGTCTGCATGTGAAAGCTCGCCCACCAGACGTATAACGTCCTCCCTGGGAGTATGAGCGCGCATACCGGTGACCAGCGACAGAAAGGCCGGGCCGAGCGCCTTGCGCACGACCTCGGCCATCCCCCCGGATCCGGCGAGGCTGTTCGCAGTCACGACCACCACGCGACGCGCAGACAACCGACGCGTCGCATCGGGCAAGGCATCCACAAGTGGTATGCCAAAAGATACCGTCTGGAGCGGTACCGGCATCGACCACCCGGAAACGCGCCCCTCTTCTACCGAGGAAACACGACTCATCGCGTTGTTGGTTGCCTGCACTGTCTTCCCTTTCGATGGTTGGATTCGCCCATGGCACCCTACGATCCAGCTCCCTCGGCCAAGCGTTTTCTCCCTGCCGCATTCAGGTTGCTTGCCATTCCCTCACGCGTGGGTTCGCAAACGTCCTGTGGCGACGATAGGAGTTGCGGCATCAGTGAGCTTATTAGCTCGATGAATTTACGCAGCTTCAGCGGATAAAACTGCAATCGCGGGTAGACCAGAGAAATAGGCACCGATGTGCCAGACCAGTTGGGCAATATCCTGACCAGGCGCCCTGACTGGATATCTGCATGAACAGCGCATTTCGAGATCAATACGGCCCCGACACCCAAGAGAGCCGCCGCCCGCGTCGCCAATACATGGTCGGCAATAAAGCTGGGGGAAATAGATAGCCCGCGAACATTTCCATGTTGATCTTGCAGGTCGATCTTGTTGTGACAGTTGGTAGAGAGTGCCACCCACGGCAACTTGGACAGATCTTCGGGAGCACGAATGCCGCCATGTTGCGATAGCAATGATGGAGCCACCGCGATGATTCTCTGTACCTCGCCCAACTGACGTGCGATCACCAACTCGTCCTTTACCGCCCCGACGCGGATCGCGCAGTCAACGGCATCTTCGGCAAATCGCACCGATGATTCGCTGAGACGCCACTCCAGGCGAGCCGCGGGATAGGTCTTGAGATATTGAGCAGCTATTTCTATCAGCCACTCTTGTCCTAAGACGCTGGGCACCACCACACGCAGTAAACCGCTGGGACAACCGGTCTCGCCGCGCAGCTCGTTCTCGAACGTCTCCAGCCCTTCAACGAGCTTACGAGCGTACTCATAGTAACGCCGGCCGCTTTCCGTAAGGCTCATCCTATGGGTGGTTCGATTGAGAAGTTGCATGCCAAGATGTGCTTCCAGCATCCGTAGTTGGCGACTGACGGTTGGCTGGCTCGTGTTCAACTGCTTCGCGGCCATGGATAGGCTGCCGGCAGAGAGTATCCGCACGAAGGTACTCATTAGGGTGAGTTGATTGGAGTTGCCTTTGGCCATACGGCTATCAATCCTTCTCGCAATCCTGAGGAGCGCTGCTGTTCCCTGATCTTTAAACTCTTATAAGCACACAACCCCGGCATGGCACGCAAACGGCCATCCGTATAGATCAAAAATTAATACAACAAAAAATGCCACCGATAAACATCGGCGCACCGCGCATCGACCACTTCAATCACCTCGCCTAGTCACTAATGACGGCGAATACTCAACTCTTCCAGAGAATATAGTTACAAGGTGAATCATGACTTAACACTCATGGATTTTCTATATAACTATAGTTATAACCCATATCGCCGCCAGAAGACCTTGAATATATCGTCATGACGGATGGCCTTGTAATAACCAATAGCCATATTGTTCGTACAGTGTCTTATAAGGTCGAAATACATTAAACATGCAACAAAACGGTAATCCAACGTAAATCGCCATGCACCCTCCACCATTACCGGATCGACGTAACCGAACCGGTGCTTTATGAAATGGCTGTGCAGCGCCGCCGCAGTCACGCACCCGCACCCTTTCTCACCGGCCATGCCGGCTCGACCAAGGCAAGTAATGCATCCCACGGCACCGCTTTATTTATCGCGGCGAGGAAGACCTCGCGCGACGCCTGTTTGCCCGACATCGAAAAAGGCGCACCTTTTCGTGATCGGCAGGGGTGTCTGGATCGTTGGTTGATATATGCATGACAGGAGCTTGCTTATTTAGTCGATACATTATTAGCAATAATTACTACAATCTTATGATGTTGATTCACCATCCGACATCTCATAAAACCGCCCATTCACCCAACAAGACGTCGTAAAATAAAATAAACATATAACACCGACAAAGCGCATCTTTTGCGACACCATCTTGATTATTTAATGTAGTATTAATTAACCATTTACCACTCAATGACCTTACAGCCCTTAAAGAGCTAAATTATGGTGTAGTCATTGTGACGACGGCGTCAAACCTGCAAATACGTTGGACAATGCACTAAAGGCTGTCCTCTAGTACCGCTCTCGAATAGTGGGCGCGATAGCATGGCGCAAGTTACTGCTTATCCACCCGTCGCCTTGCGGCGTCGGCAATTAAACCGCCGGTTTATGCCGGCTTATTTTGCAGCATCGGCCTGGGTGGTTATCTTCAGGGTGATCTCGTCACTGACGTCAGGCACGTTGAAATTCATGCCGAAATCAGAGCGCTTCAACGTGGCAGTCGCGTCGAAGCCAATCGCCTGGGCCCTGCTTACAGGGTTATAACCTGCTTTGTTCAGGGTCGCCTGCAGCACGACCGGTCTGGTCACACCATGTGCGGTGAGGTCACCGATGATCGTATATTTTCCACCGCCGAGCGACCGCACCCGCTTGCTCTTGTAGACGGCCGTGGGAAATTTTCCGGCATCGAAGAACATCGCGCTCTGAAACTCAATATTGAGCTGCGGCACGAAGGTATCGAGCTTGGCGATCGGCAGCGTCACTTGCACCGAGGACTTGGACGGATCCTTATCGTCAAATATCAACGTGCCCTTATCGATGACGGCAACCACGATCGGATTGGAGAAACCGTAATTTCGCCGGCTCAGTACGACAAAGGTATGGGTGGGGTCGAGCTGGTAAGTGACTGGAGCGGCCCGGACCGATGGCGCAACGGAACTCAGCAGAGTAGCGGTAACGATAAAGGGAAGTGCGCGCATGGGTAGCTTCATTCGGTTGTGAAGTAAGTGCCGTCCCCTCGTTCTCGCCGCAAGCTGCCCGCCTAAGCACTCGCTGAATCGGTCGGCGCGAAAACATGGTCTTGGTGGACGGCACATCACAGCGTACCTGATGATCTACATCATTGGGTTAGAGGTGAGGCCAAGGTCGCCAACCCTTCGCGCTTGGGTATATGTTGCGGCCAGCCGCCGGCCAGGGCTTTGTAAAGCGCCACGGCCGCGGTTGCAGTGCGCGTATGGCTGTCGGCGTAGGCATCCTGGGCCTGCAACTGGGTGCGTTCGGCGTCGAGTACTTCGTATAGATCGATCGCACCGGCCTCGAAACGCACGCGTGCCAGTTGCGCGGCTTGCGCGCTGTCGGCAGCCGCACGTGCGAGCTGCTCGTCCTCGCTGCGCGTGCGTGCGTAGCGCACCAGGGCGTTTTCGGTATCTTCCAATGCCAGCAATACCGTCTGCTGATATTGCGCCAGCAGCCCCGCAGCATCGGCATGACTCGCCGCGATCCGCGCGCGAACCCGGCCGATATCGAGGAACGACCAATCGATGCCGAGCGCAAGCAGGCTGGTTTCACTGGAGCTCTTGAACAGATCGCCAGATCGAAACGCCTGGCTGCCTAAGGCGCCGCTCAGGCTCAGTCGCGGAAAAAGATCAGCAGTGGCTACACCGATACGCGCAGTCGATGCGTGTAGCCGTTGTTCCGCCGCGACGATATCGGGCCGGCGCCGCAGCAGATCGCTCGGTGTGCCCGGATCGATATCGGCCGGCAGCGTGGGCAGCGATTTTTGCGCATCAAGGTCGGCTATCAAAACTTCCGGCGAGCGCGCCGTCAACACCGCGAGTCGATGCTCGTCGACCGCAATCTGCGCCTCCAACGCGGGCACGCGCGATGCGGTGATCTCAAATTGTGCCCGTGCACGCGCGGTATCAAAGTCGGTACCGCGTCCGGCGCGCAAGCGCGTATCGACCAAGTGCAATGTTTCGCGCTGATTGTCGGCGTTCGCGCGTGCGACACGCAGTTGTTCTTGCGCGCCACGCAACTGGACATAAGTGCTGGCGACTTCACCGACGATACTGATCTGCATAGCCTGCAGATCGCTGGCGCGTGCGGCTGTTTCGGCACGCTGGGCTTCGACGTGGCGGCGCACCCGGCCGAACAGATCCAGCTCCCAGCTTGCATTGGCGCTTGCACTATAAAAGCGGGAGCCGCGCGGGAAGCCATACGATTGATCCTTGCTCACCAAGCGATGACCGCCCTGCGCGTTCGCCGTGATGGTGGGATAGCGGTCGAATTTTGCCTCGCGCAACAATGCGTTTTCGCTGTCGTAACGCGACAGCGCGAGACGAAGATCATTATTCGCCGCAAGCGCCTGGTCGATCAGCGCCGTCAACTGTGGATCGTTAAAGCTCTGCCAGAATTCGCTGTCGGTTGTCGTGCCACTCCCGCTGTCCGAGGGTTTCTCGTCCGCGGGTTTCTCGTCGGCAGGCTTCTCCTTGCGCGCAAAGCGCTCCGGTGTCGGCGTCTCAGGGTGGCGGAAATCCGGGCCGACGGCACAGCCGGCCAGCACGAAAGTCAGCAGCATCGCAGCGGCAAGTCGGGTCTTAATCATGGCTCACCTCCAAAGTGCCGCCGTCATGATGCATAGACAGGGCATCTCCACGCCGACTCGCCAGCTTGCGCAGCGCTACATAGAAGACCGGAGTCAGGAACAGGCCGAACAAGGTCACGCCGAGCATGCCGGCGAAAACGGTGACACCGGTCGCCAGGCGCACTTCGCTGCCGGCGCCATGACCGAGCAACAACGGCACTGAGCCGGCGATAAAGGCAATCGAGGTCATCACGATCGGACGCAGGCGAAGGCGGCAGGCTTCAAGCGCAGCCTCGACCGTTCCCATGCCCTGCAACTCCATCTCGCGGGCGAATTCGACGATGAGAATCGCGTTTTTGCAGGCTAAGCCCATGAGTACGACCAGGCCGACTTGCACAAACACATTGTTGTCGCCGCCCGTCAACCACACGCCCAGCAAGGCCGCGCACATACATACCGGCACGATCAGGATCACCGCCAGCGGTAGCGTCCAACTCTCATAGAGCGAAGCAAGCACGAGAAAGGCCAGCATCACCGAGAGAGGAAACACCACGGCCGCCGCATGGCTTTGCGTCACTTGCTGGTAGCTGATGTCGGTCCACTCGAAGGTGATGCCGGGCGGTAGCACTTTCGCGGCGATCTCGGTCAACTTGGCGATCACCTGCGCCGACGAGAGCTTTTTCGGATCAGAGTCTCCGATCAGGTCGGCGGCCGGATAGCCGTTGTAGCGCATCACCGGATCGGGCCCATAGGTCGAGGCAACCGACACCATCGAGCCAATCGGCACCATTTCGCCGCGTGCATTGCGCGTACGCAGATTGCCGATATCCGCTGCCTGTTGGCGATAACCCGTGTCCGCCTGGGCGATGACCCGATAGACACGCCCGAACATGTTGAAGTCGTTGATGTAAGTCGAACCCAGATAAGTCTGCATGGTGTCGAACAGGTCGGTCAGTGCAACCCCTTGCGCCTTGGCTTTGTCGCGATCGACTTTGACCTCAAGCTGCGGAATGTTGGCCTGATAAGAACTGACCGGGAAGGTCATGCCCGGCGTTTGCGCGATGGCTGCCTGGAATGCGCCCAGCGCATTCTGCAAGGCTCCGTAACCGAGCCCGGCGCGGTCTTCCAAATACAGCGAGTAACCCGAGCCATTGCCCAAGCCCTGGATCGGTGGCGGCAACAAGGCATAGGCGAAGCCGTCCTTGATGCCGGCGAACTTGGCGTTAAGCTCGGCGTTGATTTCCGCTGCGCTGCGGCTGCGTTGGTCGAACGATTTCAAGATGATGTAGGACGCCGTGAGATTGGGCGTGTTCACCGTCTGCAATGCGTTGAGGCCGGCGTAGGCCGACACGATATCGACCCCCTCAACGCCCCGCGAGATCTCCACCATCTTGCGCGTTACCGCATCGGTGCGAGCGAGCGAAGCGCCTTCGGGCAGTTTGGCGCCGGCAAAAAGATAGAGCTTGTCCTGGGTCGGAATGAAGCCGCCGGGCACCGCGTGGAACAGCAAACCGGTGGCGATCAACAAGCCTACATAGACGGCGAACACCGTGCCGCGGTGACCGAAAGCGCGTGCCACTGCCCCCTGGTATCGCTCGGAATTGCGCTGGAAGAAACGATTGAACGGATGGAACAACCAGCCGAACGCGCGCTCGATCGCTCTTGCCAATGCATCCTTGGGAGCGTCGTGCCCCCTGAGCAACTTCGCCGCCAGTGCCGGTGACAGGGTGAGCGAGTTGATCGCCGAGATCACCGTCGAAATGGCGATGGTTACCGCGAACTGTTTGTAAAACTGGCCGGTAACGCCAGTGAGGAATGCCATGGGCACGAATACCGCGCAAAGCACCAGGGCGATCGCCACGATCGGCCCCGATACTTCGCGCATCGCCTGATGCGCGGCGTCGCGAGGACTCAAGCCCTGCTTGATATTGCGCTCGACGTTCTCGACCACCACGATCGCATCGTCCACGACGATACCGATCGCCAGCACCAGGCCGAACAGCGTCAGCGTATTGACCGAGTAACCCAGCAGGTACAGCAGAGCGAAGGTGCCGACGACCGACACGGGTACCGCAACCAGGGGAATGATCGAGGCGCGCCATGTCTGCAGAAACAGGATCACCACCAATACCACCAGAATCACCGCCTCGATGAGGGTATGTTCCACAGCGCGGATCGACTCGCGCACGAACACGGTGGGATCCCAGATGGCGTGATAAGCGACGCCGGGCGGGAAACTCGCGGACAACTCGCGCAGCTTCCCATACACCTCATCGGCAACTCCCAGCGCGTTGGCGCCGGGCGACAGGAAGATACCGATGGTCGCGCCGTTCTGGGCGTTCTGGAACACCCGCATGGTGTAATCGCCGGCACCGAGTTCGGTCCGCGCCACATCGGAAAGATGGACGAGCTGACCATCGGTTCCGCTCTTGAGCACGATATTGCCGAACTCCTGCTCGCTGCGCAGGCGCCCGCGCACATTGATCGAAATCAGGAAGTCGGTCTTTTTCGGTGACGGCTCGGCACCCAGTTGTCCGGCCGACACTTGCACATTTTGTTCGCGCACGGCGTTGATGACGTCGACCGTGGTCAGGCCGCGCGAAGCCAGTTTGTTCGGATCGAGCCAGATGCGCATCGCATAGTCGCCCGACCCCTGCAACTGAGCGTCGCCGATGCCGGTCAAACGCGATAATTCGTCTTTGACATGCAACGTCAGATAGTTGCGCAGATATAGCGGATCGTAACGATTGTCGGGCGAGTACAGACTGACGTACATCAGCGGCGTGGGTGACTGTTTTTGCGTGGTCACGCCGTACTGCCGCACCTCTTCGGGTAGCCGCGTCAACGCCTGGCTTACACGATTTTGCACGCGCACGGCCGCGGTATCCGGGTCGACGCCCGGAAGAAAGGTAACGACGACCCGCAAGCCGCCGTCGGACCCGGCCACCGAACGCATGTACATGATGCCTTCAACGCCGTTGATCGCTTCTTCCAACGGCGTGGCCACCGATTCGGCTATTTCCTTCGGATTGGCGCCGGGATACATCGCATGCACCACCACGCTCGGCGGCACTACATCGGGATACTCCCCGACCGGGAGCAACGGCATGGCAATTGCGCCCACCGCGAAAATGATGATCGACAGCACGATGGCGAAGATCGGCCGATCAATGAAAAATTTCGAGAAATCCATCGATGAGCCTTTCATTTCGCGACAGTCGCCGTCTTGCCGGAGCCACCCGCGGGTGCCGTGGCGACCTCAACCTCCATCGGGACCATCGTCGGTTTCACCGGCGCGCCGGGATAAAAAATCCGCTGCAGCCCGTCGATAATCACATTGTCGTTGGCGCTCAAGCCTGACTCGATCACCCGCAGTCCATTACTCATTCGCCCGAGCTTGACCTCTTTGCGCATGGCCTTGTCGCCAGGCCCGAGCACATAGACATATTTGCGGTCCTGATCGGTCAATACGGCCTTGTCATCGATCAGGAACGCATTGGCCGAACCGGCGCCGGCGAGTTGCACGTGCGCGTACATGCCGGGCGTAAACACATGATCGGCATTTGCAAGCACGGCACGCATATGGATGGTGCCGGTCGCCGAATCGATCTTATTGTCGAGAAAATCGACGGTGCCCAGGTGCGGAAAACCTTGCTCGTTGGCCAGACCCACCCGCACGGGCGATGAGGTCGCGCGGCCCTGCCCTTGTCGCGCCTGCGTCTGGTAATGCAGATAGCTCTGCTCATCGGGATCGAAATAGACATAGACCGGGTCTTGCGACACCACCGAAGTCAACAGCGTCTGGTCGGCAACGGCGAGGTTCCCTGCCGTCAGCATGGCCCGGCTGACACGACCATCGATCGGTGCGCGCACTTCGGAGAACTCCACATTGAGCTTGGCGGTAGCCACCGCCGCCTCGGCGGCGCGCAAATCGGCATGGCTCTGCGCATACTCGGCCTGACGCGTTTCGGCCTCTTCGCTGGATGTGGCCTTGGCCTGGAACAAGGCCTTAGCTCGCTGGTCCTGAGTCTGGGCCAGCACGGCCGTCGCGCGAGCATGCTCAAGACGTGCGGTGGCACTGTCGAGCGCGGCACGATAGGGGCGCGGATCGATGACGAATAGCAGGTCGCCCTTATGCACTTCGTCGCCCTCCTTGAAGGCGACGCGCTGCACATAGCCGCTGATGCGCGGCCGAACCTCGACCGAATCGACCGCGCTGACGCGGCCGTTGAATTCGTCCCATTCCTGCACGGGCTTGGACAATAACGTCGCCACGCTGACTGCCGCGGGCGGTGCCCCATCCGCTGCGGCCTTGCCGTCCTGGCAACCGGCCAGCACCAGCGTCGCGATGGAGGCCAGGAGAAGCTTGGGCGCATAAGCCAGCAGCGCGCCAGTTTCCACTCCGCTTTGCGGCATCAACAGCATCTTCATGATTTTCCCTTTATGACCTGATACCTGCGAGCAGCCGAACGTGCGGTTCGATGACTTCGCGTCGAAAAAACGTCGGCTTCGATCATCAATTCGCCGAAGCAAACGGGAGCGCGCCACGGCGGCGCGCTATTTAGCTTTGATAAAACGCAGAGTCATGCGGTCCGACTCGCCGATGGCCAGGTACTTGGCCTTGTCCCGCTCGCCCAACTTCAGTGTCGGCGGCAGCGTCCACACGCCTTCGGGATAATTTTTCGTATCCTTGGGGTTGGCGTTGATCTCGCTCTGCGCATCCAAGGTGAAGCCGGCATCGGTAGCCAACTTAATGACCTCGGCGACCGGCACGTAACCGTTCTTGCTGTCGTCTACGCCCGCTGAAGCGCGATGATCCACGACGCCCAGCACACCGCCGGGCTTGAGTACGGCGTAGAACGCCTTGAACATGGCCGGCGCATTGCCGGCAACCGACCAGTTGTGCACATTGCGGAAGGTCAATACCAGGTCGGCCGAACCCGCCGAGCCGAATACCGGCGCATTGCCGTTGAATTCGACGATGGAGCTTTTACCGTAGTGCGCAGGATCCAGAGAGAACTTATTGGCCAACGATGCTTTGGCTTTGCTCGCGTTCTCACCGCCTCCCTCCGCGTACACGGCGGCAATGTAATGCCCACTGTCGTGCAACAGCGGCCCGATAATTTCGCTGTACCAGCCATTGCCCGGAGTGATCTCGATCACGGTCTGTCCGGGATTGAGGCCGAAAAACTGCAAGGTCGCCGTGGGATGACGGTACTTGTCGCGAGCGCGGTTTTCCGGCGAACGCCAGGCTCCATCCAACTGCGCCTGATATTGCGCTGAAGTAAAGCCGGATAGATCCGACGAGCCCTGCGCCTGTGCGGGGGCGTTGGCGAACAACAACAATGCGCACGACGCCAGAATGAATCGATTAATCATGATCGGTCTACTCGCAAGCTAGCCAAGTTACGGAATCGCTACCGGCATCTAAGCCGTATGAATCGTTCTGCCGAAGGCCGCGAGGCAGATGCATCGCGGCCTCCGAAGTACTGCATTGAAGTACTGCACTGAAATCGATCAAGCAGCCTTTGCGGACGGAAAGCCGGCCGAGCGCGCGTTGAAGGCGACAAGCAACGCAAGAACCAGCAGCGTCAGCAGCGTCCAGGGGAAATACGTAACGCTGGACGAATTGAGCAGAATGCCGCCGATAAGCCCGCCACCCGCGATCGCTACGTTCCATACCGTCACGATGATGGATTGGGCCACATCGGCCGCGCTCCCGGCGGCTTTGGCCGAAGCGGTCTGAAACAGCGTTGCCGTGCCGCCGTAGGCCAAACCCCAAGCAGCAATGCAGGCGTAGACGATCATGGGATTCTTGCCCCACAGACCGAGAACCAGGGCTGCGACCGTAAATAGCGCCGTGCTCGCAATGACCAGCTCGCGCATCCAGCGATCGATGAGAACGCCGACGATCCATATACCGAGAAGCGCCGCGAGACCGAATACAAGCAGCACGACATCGATCCTGTCCGCCATGCCGGCCGGTACCAGGAACGGCACGATGTAGGTGTAGAGAATATTGTGCGCAAGAATGTAAGTGAGCGTCACGAACAGCACAGGCTTGACGCCAGGCAAGGAGAAAACACTGGAGATCGGCAGTCTTTTTCCGGCGGGTTGCCCGGCGAAGTTGGGGAGCTTGATGACCATCCAAGCCACCAGCAGCAAGGTCAGCAGGCTCATCGTCCCGAAGGTGTATTGCCAGCCGATGGCCGTACCCAGGAACGTGCCGGCCGGAATGCCGATGGTGAGCGCAAGCGGCGTGCCCACCATCGCAATGGCAATGGCCCGCCCTTGCTGATGCTCAGGCACCATGCGCGCCGCATAACCGGCAACCAGCGCCCATAACAAGCCAGCGAACACACCGGCGAAGAACCGCGCCACCAGCGTCAGCTCATAGCTGGTCGATATGGCTGTTACCGTGTTGACGACAGCAAAACCACCCACGGCGATAAGCAGCAGCAGCTTGCGTCCCCAGCCCTGCGTTGCGATCGTCAACGGAATCGCCGCTACGATCGACCCGATCGCGTAAATGCTTACCAGTTGACCGACCAGAGGCTCGGAAACGCGCAGGCTCGCACTCATTTGCGGCAGCAAGGCCGCCGGCAAGGTTTCAGTCAGAATCGTGATAAAGATGGAAGCGGCCAGCGCCAGCAGCGCGGCCATCGGAAGGCGTGCCGGGGCGGCAGCCGCGGCACGAACGGTGGAGCGGTCATCCGCTGGATCAATGCCCCTATTTCTAGTCGTCATAGCCAATGCCTGTAGTGGATGTATAAACAAAGACGCATCAGCGCAAAACCGGCGTTCCGCAGAACGTCCGACTTCAGCAACCGAAGCTTGCCCAGATGTTCTTTAACCAAGGTTCGTACAGCTTTTTATTTCGCCTTAAACCATATTTCTTATTAGCTATTAAGATATTGCTTATAAGCATAAGAACCGCTTTAGAGTAATAATCGATAGCGATATAAATGATTTTTTTGTGAAAACAAAAAAACATTGCCTCTGAAATAATTTTCGAAACCGCGCGACATTAATGCTCAATGAGCAGGAATACCTAAGGACAGGAGCACTCCAATCAGCCGCGAAGGCCGTACCACGCAAGTCATCCAACGACCGCCGGCCCGGCGCTCCAACGTCATCCCAGGTCGTGTCCGACCGCTGCAAGACTCATCCAGAACCTGAACAACTTATTGATAAGTAACGCTACTTCCGGTCACTTCGGGCAATAGGCCAAACAAAGCCAAGCACAGCTCCATAGTCCCGTTGCAGTTGTCATGTAGTACAAGCTACATTGCTTTCCAGCAAAATAAATAGTCGAGAATGCAATTCATGCTTGCAGAAATGCAATTCAAGATGACCTCGACGGATCTGGAGGTCGTTCTGGCCGTAGTGAGAGCCAAAACCCTGGTTGAGGCAGGAAAACGCCTCGGTGTTGATGGATCCACCGTATTCAGGTCGGTGCAACGACTTGAAAAAGGATTGGGACAACGATTATTCGAGCGCTCGCGCAGCGGCTCTCAACCCACCGAGCTTGCCCTCCAATTGGTCCAGCATGCAGAACGCATCGAGTTTGAACTTGAAGCCGCGCGGACAGCCATGCAAAAAGACCGTGACGGCCTCGTGACGGGCTCGGTCAGAATTGCCATGACCGACACCATCCTGCGCGGGCTGGTTCTCCCCGTACTCGGAGATTTGGCGATAGCCCAGCCGCTGCTGCAGTTCGAGCTCACGACCAGCAACGAATTCGCCAGCCTGGCAAAACGCGACACCGATATAGCCTTGCGCGTCACCCGGCAACCGCATGACCACCTCGTCGGCAAGCTCATCGGCCGAATGCGTATGGCGCTATTCGGGCCACGGACGCACAACATGCCCAACTTCGACCTGTCCAACCTGTCGCGATGCGCCTGGATCGCGCCCGACGATGCCTTGCCGGCACATAGCACCGTGCAGTGGCGCAAACGGCATTACCCACAGGTAACGCCGCGCTACAAAGTCAACAGCATCCTGTCCGTCGTGGACGCCATCGCATCCGGGTTGGGCATAGGCCTTATTCCCTTGTTCCTCGCCCAACATCGCAGCGATCTGGTGCAATTGTCAGAACCTCTGGACGAGTGCGAAACGCAGCTTTGGCTGCTGACCCACACCGAATCCCGGCATATAACCCGCGTCTCGACCACCTATACCTATCTGGCGAACCATCTCGTACTGGAGTAGCCGCATTCCCGTGCTGAGTTCGGATGAGATCACACTGACTCGATGCCAGCGTCACTCGGCGATGGGGCTTGATGGCCCCGATAGCGCTTCTCGCCGGCGGTCACGCGTATCTCTAGCTGGTTCTCCGGCGGCGCCAGCGGGCAGTTCGCATAGGGAGTAAATGCGCTGGGTGGGTTATGCGCCTTGTTGAAATCAAGCACGATCTGCCCATTCTTGGGTAAAGCGGCATATAGAAAACGAGCGCCATCGTAGGTTTCGTTGCCCGAGGTCTGGTCAGCCAGCACAAAGAACAGATCGCCGTCCGGCCGCTCCTGATAAGGCAGCAGCTCATAGCTGCGACCATGCCGCTGAAACACCGCCTTGCCGGGCACATCGACAACACCCGTTGTACCCAGCCGCTTCGTCATCCGAAGCTTGGCGGGCGTGGCAAACGGAATCCAGTCGGCGATCACGCGCCAGGACGAATCGATAAAAAAATAATCCAGTCCACCGAAATGCTTGCGTGTAACGGCCTCATCGTCCTTCACCCGCAGCCCTTTACGGCCTTCGCGATTAATCACGTAGAACTGCGCCGCGCCAAAGCTGACCGTCGAAGGTCCGCCCCCGGTTTGAGTGTCGTCAAGCAATGTGGCTTCACGCAGCGGCTTGCCGTCTATCGCAGCCTCGCTTTCCGCATTCAACCGGATGTGCACCTCGCCGTTCTGCAACAAGGTCACGATACCCAGATACGCCGGCCCGCCGTCGAACACGATGTCATTATCAGCCGCGCTACCGACTCGGTTAGCCCCCTGTTTGAGCCAATCGAACCCCACCAGGCTCAACCAGCCAGAGGGTGCCAGCAGATGCTCTGCCCGCTCCTTTTGCCATCGCTGAATTTGCTGCAGGTAATCGGCTGGAAAAGCAAAATGGTCGCGCATATAACCTCCAAAGATTCAGGAGCCACTGCAGAACTCAGACGTAGACCGTGGCTGCGGCGACACTGTCCCGATGCGGCACGCGCCGCATCGGGACAGCCGGACACACGACATCGAATGCGCCGACCAGTGCCCTGTTACACCGCAAGATCCACGGCGTACTCGCTCATCCACCTATTGAGCGACAAGGTGGCCTCAAGGCTTCCCCGGTTATAGGGCTGACTAGTGGCTGCCTCGGTGCGCTTTATCAACGCACCCGCCTTTTTCATATCCAGCAATGCATGAGTCGGAGCGTTATGGTCAGCCACCAGCTCTGCCAATTCCTCGCGCAATCCATTTTCGTACTGTGGATCCTGGGTGGCGGGGTACGGGCTCTTGACGCGGTTATAAATCGCGCTCGGCAACACGTCTTTGGCGGCGGCACGAAGCAGACTCTTCTCGCGGCCGTCGACATTCTTCATGTGCCACGGGACATTGAACACATACTCGACCAGTCGGTGATCGCAGAACGGAACCCGAACCTCCAGGCCTACCGCCATGCTCATCCGATCGTTCCGATCGAGCAGCGTCTGCAGGAATCTCGTCAGATTGAGATAGGTGATCTCCCGCATGCGCCGATCGGTTGCCGATTCACCGGGCAATACCGGCACTTCTTTCAAGGCATCGCTATATCGATCTTTGCGATAGGTTTCGATATCAAGCTGGCCGAGCAGCTCCGGGGCCAGCAGGCCCAGGCCGCCGAAATAACGGGCGGAGCCGGAGGTCAGCCACGGAAAGGTATTAGCCTGGACCGCCGCCGGATTATGGAACCATCGATAGCCACCGAAGATCTCATCCGCCGCCTCGCCCGACAACGCAACGACCGAATGGCGCTTTATTTCGCGGAACAGAAGATAAAGCGATGGCCACATATCGCCCCAATACACGGAGGGCATATCCAGGGCCCGCAAGACTTTGTCCCGCACCGATTTGTCTAGAAGCTCGCTGCTGTCGAGCAGAACTTCGGTGTGTGCCGCACCGACATGCCGCGCAAGCTCTCTGGCGAACGGCGCATCGGGTGCGCCGCGAACCGCGTCCACCTCGAAACTTTCCATGTTCGACTTGAAGTCCACCGAGAACGAACGAATCTTTTCGGGTGAGCGATTCTTCGCGGCAAACGCAGTGACCGCGGAGGAATCGAGCCCGCCGGACAGCAGTGTGCATACCGGGACATCGGCTACGAGCTGGCGGTTTACCGCATCGGAAAGAATATCCCTGACCGTGCGGACGGTCGTATCGTAGTTGTCCACATGCGGAGTCGCCTGCAGGGACCAATAGGCCTCTTTCGACAAACCCTTCCTGCTGAATCTGACGATATACCCTGGACGAACTTCGTACATGCCGTCGTAGACCGTCTGCTCGGGGGTCTTGACCATGTCGAAAATTTCTCTGAGCCCGTTCAGAGAAACACGCCGTTTCACCGAGGGATTGGCCAGTATGGCCTTAGGCTCCGAGCCGAACAGGATCCCCTGCTGCGTCTGGTAGTAATACAAGGGCTTCACGCCCATGCGGTCCCGTATCAGCACGAGTTCGTCGCGGCGGCGGTCCCATATGCCAAGTGCATACATGCCATTCAACCGGGTTGCCATACCCTCGCCCCATTGCAGATACGCTTTGAGGAGAACCTCCGTATCGCTTTCGGTTTCGAACGTAAAGCCGGCTGACTGCAACTCCTTCCGCAGATCGCGGAAGTTGTATATCTCGCCGCAAAAAGTCACAACCGCCTGATCCGCCCCTATCGTACCGGCCTCCATCGGTTGCCGGCCGCCGGCAAGATCGATGACCGACAAACGGCGGTGTCCCAAGGCGGCATGCGAGTCATGCCATATGCCCTCTGCGTCCGGCCCGCGGCTGGCTAGTGACTTCGTCATCTCCTTGAGCACACCGAGCTGAAAATTCATATCTAATTCAAAGTCAACCCAACCGGCAATTCCGCACATTTCGCCTCCGAACATGTTTTACGAAGAGACTGCACCATCACGCCTTAAGCAATCAGGCTTAAGAAATCAGGCCTTAAGAAATAAGACCCTGGGCAATCAGGCAATCTTCCTTTTAGCCATCAGATGCGATTGAACCAATAGAAACAGTTCGTTCGGCGTTTTCGCATCGGTGACCGCGGCAAAGCCAATACCGATGGAGTATTTTTTCTCGATATGAACGACCACATTAAGCAACGTAAGCGAGTCCAGGCCAAGCTCTTCAAAGCTTGAATCGGCATCGTCTTCGCTGACGACAACCGTGGCCGACTCGTCTTGTTCGCCAGCCTCTTTAAGCAGTTCGATCAAATCATCAAGTCGAAAACTTTCCATTTTATTATCCTAGATTAAATTTATGATGCGTCCGCAAGTAACCGATAAGAACATCGGTGCTTATGGGCGTATGGAATTTACGGGCACCGCGGTCAGGCAATAGGCCTTACGCCCACTTCAAAAACGGAAATCTGCCTATCCTGCTGGCTTATCGCCAAGGACACGGATGCCCGATGCGTGCCGGAGTCATCCGCCTTCACGGTTGCCTGCACCCTGGCAGGAAGATTCAGCTCGCCAACCGTAAGAAAGGTGGAATCGCACTTCCAGACTTCCAAATCAAAAGCTTCGATGCCCAGAGCCTTGGAAGCGGCATACAAAGCCAGTTGGCGACACACCTCAATCTGGATCATTGCGTAAATGTGCTCGGTCGAACGATCAAACAGCACCGGATGCCGAGTATCTATCCTGGCTTCGGCCTCGTACGAATGTTCGCCAAGCCGGCGCAGGCCGTGCAAAACGACATTGTGCGGGTTGGTACGTGCCACTTCACTTGGCATCAACTCGCTGTTCGGCGCAGCCGGAATCTCAAGATGAGAAGATATGCCGCGCTCGCGACGCATGATCTCGCGTATTTGCCGCCATGCGCTCCTTTCGAGCCAGGTCTGCTTGATCTTGATCTGAGCGACTTGCACTCCATCCGGGGTGGCCAATGAATAAAACCATTGCAGCCCGAATGTTACGCCGCTCTTCTTTTTCCATTCTTTCTCGATCGTGCTTCTTACAACGAGTTGAATGGGCTGGCTTCCCGCTTTCTCGCCGAAGGCTTCCGATCGCGTACTGACCATGGTCGCGACCAGCTCCTGGAACAGGAATTGATATCCGTTGCCCTCCAGCGGAACGCCAAACTGGGTGTGTGCAACGACAAAGCAGGCTTGCCGACATATTTCAATCAACGCCGCTATATCGTAGTTTTTGGCCTCAACCATGTTTTCGCAATAGAAACCGTGCGATCGCGGAAGCTGCGCTGAAAGCAAGGTTCCATTATCCGGCTCCGGCATGTACCCGGTCAGAAGCACTTGGTCAATAGATGCCTTATGAACCAGCTTCTTTGAAAGTGTCCCATCGAAATCAAGCTTAGCGATTGACTCAACAGTCATAAACCGTCTCCATTTTGTTTCAATTCGAAGAAACCTGCCTGCACTTCTAAATCAAAAAAACATTTCCACCAGTACCACCAGCATGCAAATGAAATCGGCGCACGTGCACAAAATAGAGGTTACGAATTATTTATAAAATAGACGTTTAGGCATACATCGCATCGCCATAATTTACGCATCTTAAAATTCTCGACAGCCGCCATCGACGCGCCATTTCAATTAGCGGAAGTTATTTTCCCCACAGCGACACTCCTGGATGGACAGCGTTCATATTCCAGGCAAATTAGACTTTGACCAGATTTGCACTGAAGTATTCGTCAGATGCAGGTCGCTTGGTAGACGCATGAAAGGTATAACAGTTATCAAGAAATTCTGTAGGTCCAAGCTAGCCGCCGCGGCTATCGCACCTGGCGCACAGTCAGGCGCTGCGTCACGCACCATCGCCTGACGGCGCTGGCAGCTCGACGCGGGTTACTCGGAAATCTTGAACAGGCTCTTAGAGCCTCCCGCCACACATGCCGATCATGATGGCCGTAGCGATGCAAGCTGCAAACAACGCGCCACCGATCATGACGCGATTGGCAAGTTTCGCCTGCGCACCGTGCGTCAGCATTACCTGGCGCGCCCCAGCGAAGAGGTGCGATAGAACGAAGAATATGCCGAGCGCATAGTGCGGCAACAATCGTATGTTCCAAGCATCCTCAATCAGGCCGGTCGGCGCGCCTATGGCGAAGTTCCAGCCGGTGTCGATGCGCTGATAGGTGCGGGCGTAAATGAAAACAGAGTTCATGTGCCCGATGATGTAGAAAGCCAGATAGACGCCCGAGACGAGCTGGAACGTGCGGAAGCGATCCGAGGGTGAGCGGGTGTATTGCCCGACAAAATAAAGCCCGCTGCCAACCTGAAACAGAAACAGGCCGACGATGACGGGCTCCACCAGTCCCGCACGGTAGATCACCCGGAAAGCCTTCATCACAGCCATGTGGTTTTCCGAACCGATCAGGCCGACCAGGTGGTTGACCAGATGGAGTCCGAGGAAAAGAAACAGAATCAATAGTGCGGATATGCCATGAGCCATGCGCCATTTCGCGCTGAACGGCCTGGCGCTGTTGTGTACCTGAGCAGGCCATGGCGAGCGGTTCCCCGCACGCACCACGACCACGGCAACCAGACCCCAGAAAGCAACCAGGCTCCAGACGTCGGAAACCGGGTCACCAAGCATGTACAGCACGACGCCTGCGAAGGTAAATATCGTGGGTGCGGCAACGGCCAATATCGCCGCCCGCCTCGCATACAACTGCGCCATGGTTGGCGAGCTGATGACCGAGAACCGCATGGCAAGCGCCATGGCCATGGCCGGTACCGCAAACGCCATGACCAGAAAGAGGACGACCCCCATCCATGGCAGGACACCACCCTGCCCCGGCATGGAATGCAGCGCCATCACGCTTGCATGAAACCCCTTCAGAGAGAAAGGGTAAAGCGCAGCTGCCAGCGGAGACGCGACCTGAAGAACCCGCTCCCTCCATGTAGGCGAATCCGATTCGACGGAAGTTCGGACTATCGTGTCCAAGGGCTTGCTCCGATTCGCGCCCATGCCTTATCCGACACGCCCCACCCGGCGCAGCGACGATCCAAGAACATCTTGCGGTGCTTCTTCGACGAGTTCATTCAACTCCGGCGGCAACGGCCGCGCCTTGAGGGATTGCGCCGACTCACTCCACGAAGCGCAGGCTACAACGATTCGCGCCTGTGCAACGAGCGTTGCCGCTGCCGCGCCGAGTACGTGAATGGCGTACATGTATTCGATCGTCTTCTCGGATTTGCGCACCACCAAGAGGTGAATTTCCAGCTCGTCGCCAAACCGGGCAGGCTTCAGGAACGAGCATTGAGCGTCTATGCGCGGCCAGACCCATGCATGGTCGGCGCGATGCAGCGTCAATCCCAAACTGCGCAGGAATGCCGCCTCGGTGATCTCGCAGTAGCGGAAAAAGTTCGAGAAATGAACCACGCCGGCGCTATCCGTCTCGTGGAACTCCACCAGGCGTCTTAGTTTGAATTCGAATGCCATAGTGTTAGCGAGAACCGATCGGTGTCGTTGAGGATTCGCTGCGCAGTTTTCGCTTCAACTTCTTTCCGGTCAGCCCCACATGCTCATGGGCGCTTTGCTTGAGTATCGAAGTGAATACCGGGTGCCCCCAGCTTTCCATAAGCTTGTTGATGCGTGGCGCAAGCTCGCCGACGGTGTCTTCTTCGCGTGGCTGCAATTCAACCAAAAGGGTCAGCGCCTTGCCTTCCGAACCACTCACTTCGACCACCGTACATTCAAATACTTCAGGTACGTGGCGCATGATCCGTTCTTCCAGTGCGCAACTGAACAGGGTGTCGGCACTCAGGTCGATCCGGTCCGAAATACGGTCGACATGGAAGTATTGGCCATCGTCCGCACGATAAGCCAGGTCGCCGGTAAGCCAATAGCCTGCCAGCCGGGTGCGCTGGGTGGTCACTGAGTCGTTCCAGTATCCAGCGGTCACCGATGGCGAACGCACACCAAGCAGACCGACCTGACCAGGCTTGACCAGTGTGCCCTGCGTGTCGAGGATGGCCACGTCGATCCAGTCGAACGGCAGGCCGATGCAACGGCCATAGTTGTCAGTGTCCAGGGAGTGGACATTGCGGAAAATGGCATAGCCGAATTCCGAGGCACCGAAGTTATCGATGAAGAGCGAGCCTTTGCGGCGTATGCCTTCGACGGAACGACTGCCTTGGCGCACCAGTTTCCGAATGTGAGACTCGTGGTTGGCATCGCCGGTACTCAGCCACCACGACACCGAACTCAGGTCATAGGCGTCCAGATCGAGACGGCAAAGATCGACAAAGACTTTAGGAAATGCGGCGAACATCTCCGGCTTGAACTTCTCGATGGCGGCGACCAGGCTCGCCGGATCGCGCTGGCTCTGCAGCAATATCTGACCGCCGCGTAGCAAGATCGACATCAGCACCGAAATGCAGGATGCGTGAGACAGCGGCAGCGTGCACAAAACCCGTCCGCCCATCGTCTTGCCGAACTGGCGCCGCACTCCGTGGAAGAATCCCTGATGATTGAATTGAACGGCCTTGGGGATCCCGGTTGTCCCGGAGGTATGGGCCAGCAGTACCGGATCGTCATCGTGATGGCGGTAGGCGGCGACCGATTTGGAGGCATCGGCGAGCTCAATGACGCCGAAGTCGTATAAAGAAACAGTTTCTGGCAAAGCTTCGGTATGGCTCAAGATCTCGATGCGTGCGGCATCGGCGATGACGGCTACAGCACCGATGCGGGCGATATAGGCACTGGCGATATCGCCCGATAGACCGCTATTCAAGAAGGCAGGGATCGCACCGATATGGTTCAACGCCAAGTAGCACAGCAGATAGCCGGCACTTTCATCGAGATAGACCGCCACCGGATCTTTGGCGCGGATGCCTAAATCGAACAGGCTTGCCGCGAGCCGGCAGCTCAGCACCTTGATTTGCAATAGCGACAATTCATCAAGGCTTTGCTCTCCCTGCACCACCAATGGTTTATCGAGAAAGATCTTGGGCGCCCTGACATCGGTGGTGGCGCAAGCATGATCGAGAAAATTTCCCGCACCGATCGTCTCAGGCGGTGTGGAAATGGTCGTCGCAGAGAGCGATCGCGTCGGTGTCACTGTTGTGCGCCTTTTCATAGGGTGATGATCGAGGTCGACGCCATCGATTCCATGTCAACGATCTTGCTTTCGTGAAGGAAGCCTAGGCTTCCAACTCGGCGGGAACGGCCTCACTACTGCCCAGCATCTGGGTGGCCAGGGCACTCAGCGCACGGCGATTGGGCTTATTGTTTGCGGTCAACGGCATGGTCTTGAGAGCCAGGTAGAAGGCTGGCCGCTGATAGCGATCGAAATGCTGTTCCAAGATGTCTGCCGCCGTACTTGCCATCACTTCAAAACCGCCCTGGTCGAAACCGCCCTGGCCGGCATGCAGAAAGAGCACCGAGCGCAACTCGCCAGCGGCATCCTGCGCACTCACTAGATAGGTATCGCCGAGCTCCGGTGCGTGCCGGGCCAGTGTGTTCTCGATTTCTACCGGCACCACCCAGCGTCCGAAAATCTTGAAGCGGTCATCCTCCCTGCCATGGAAATACAACCGGCCGGAGAGATCCTGGCTAAACAGATCGCCAGTCCGGTACCAGCCTGGACCGAGCAGCGAATCGGCAAACTGCCTGTAGCTTGCATCGCGCTTGCTCCAGTAGCCAAGGGCTGCGCTGGATGCCTTCACCAGCAATACACCTACCTCGCCAACGGCAACCGTTTGGCCATCCGCATCCACAATCGCCGTCTGCCAGTCGCCGACGATGCGGCCGATGCTTCCGGCTCCTGCAGCATCTGGATAGGTGGTAGCGAAAACGTGACACAGTTCGGTCGCACCGATACCGTCATGCAGGGGAAAGCCGAAGCGCGCCGACCAGGCGCGCGAAATCACCTCCGACAGAGGCGCACCCGCCGAAAATGCCAGGCGGACCGCGCATTCATCCGCCTGCAGCGGGCTGTCCAGCAGCATGCGATAAATCGTTGGCACCGCGAAGAAAACATTCGGACGACAGCCGCGAAGATTCTCGACCACGCTATCGATCGTCGGCCAGCGCGAATCGAGCAGCGCGGTCGCCCCGAGATACAGCGGGAAGAACAAACTATTACCCATGCCGTAGCCGAAGAACGTCTTGGGGACGGAATACAACACGTCATCCGTCTTCAACCCAAGCTGTCGACTGGCAAACTGTTCGCAGGCGGCGAGAATGTTTCCAGCCGAATGAACAACGCCCTTGGGCATTCCCGATGTGCCGGATGTGTATTGAATGCAAACCGGATGCTGTTTCTCACTGCGCACATAGGCATCCCAGGTGACGCCGGCGCCCAGCGGTTGCCACGCTGAAAAATCACGCATGCCCGCCGCGTCGACGCAGGTATGCGCAATCTTGCCCGCCGCCTCGCAAGCAAGCCTTGAAACCTCAACGCGGCTGCTCTTTCCGAACAATCGTATCGGCGCACAATCTCGCAGCACATAGGTCAGTGCATCCGTATCCATGCTCGGATTTAGTACGACCGGCATCGCGCCCATCGCCAGACTGGCGAAGAAAATCACCGCAAGCTCAGGACTATCGTCCATGGCAATCGCTACGCGATCGCCGGCAACAACACCTAGCAACAACAACGCCGAAGCAGCACGCCGAACTTCCGCGTCCAAACGTGCGTAGCTGATATCGCCTGCCGGTCCGATAAAACAGCTCTTCTCACGCCACCTGTTCATGGAAACCAGCCGCTCGGCCAGGTTGACGCCAGCATTCAACTCCGGCCCTTGCGCAAGCTGAGAGGCAGTGATGCCGCCAGACGCGAGACTTGATCCAGATACCGACGGCAAAGCCGGCAACCGGCTCGTGCCCGCCAAGGCCGAAGCGAGCCATTGCGCGACTTCGATCGACTGCTCGGCATTCAGTCGCGGATCGCACAGTGTTGTGTAGGTGCGCTCCAGGTCGGCTTCAGAAAGACCGGTACTGCCGCCGATGCACTCGGTCACCGGCTGGCCGGTCATTTCAAGATGCACCCCACCGGGATATGTACCTATGTTGCGATGGTGTCGCACATAAGCTTCGATCTCCGCGACGATAGTGCCGAAATCCCTGGTCTTGATGCCCTTCGCCGTCTTCAAGCCATTGCCGTGCATCGGATCACAAAGCCATCCCACCTTGCGTCCCGCGCGGTTAACCGCCTCAAGCAGCGAGGGCAGCCGATCAATCGCATTGAAGCCGAGGCGGGCGATCAAGGTCAGGCGCCCTGGCGTGTTGTCTGGGTCGAGTCGCTCGATCAAGCGCAACAGTTCGCCCTCATCCATGCCCGGACCGACTTTGAGCCCGATGGGATTCGCCACGCCGCGCAGAAATTCGACGTGAGCCCCGTCAAGTTGCCTGGTTCGATCACCGATCCACAGGAAATGTCCCGAACACGCATACCAGCGCCCGTCATCCTCATTGAGGCGCAGCAATGACTGCTCGTAAGGGAGCAGCAGTGCCTCATGGCTGGTGAAGTAGCCGGCCGCATCCAGTTGCTCGTCGTCCGAACCCAGGATACGCAGGGAGTTCAGCGTAGCGGCGGCCATGTAATAGGCGATTTCCATCCGCGCCGGATCGTGACGCCGCGCCTCGGGCGAAAACTGATTGCCGTTGATGATGTCCCCGCGATAGCTGGGCAGTTCGATATCCCCCAGGCGCTCGCTCTGCTGGCTGCGTGGCTTGGCGTACTGGCCGGCTATGCGACCTATCCGCACGACGGGGCGTTGTGTAGCCTGGCTTATCCGCGTCGCCATATCGCTCAGCAAGCGGTAATGGCTACCGATCATTTCCGGCTGAAAGTCGTTGAAGCTTTCGGCGCAGTCGCCGCCTTGAAGCACGTATGCATGCCCTGCCGCCGCCTGCGCCAACCAGCCATGCAACTGTTGAATTTCAGCCACCGACACAAGGGCGGGATAACCGCGCAAACGTTCCTCTACGCTGGTGCAATCGGCTGACGATAAATAGTGCGGAATCTGGTCGCTGCGATACGCTCGCCAACTATCCGCAGACCATCGTGAAAGATCAGTAGCCATAGTCGACACGCATATGATGTGTATGGCCCCGACGTCCCGTCTCCCAGGCAAACCACCCCAGATTTAGACTTCTATCGGAGAATGAAATTACTGCTCCAGTGCGTGCCGGAGGTTCGGCGCCGCATGGCTGTCAGGTAACGGCAGGGTGAGGCCGGGCGCTGCAAGAGATAGGTTCTGGATACCGCTCCAGACGGCATCGAGCATGCCGCTGCGTTTATTGATGATGTCGATGCCCACAGCCTTGGCACGTGCGCGTGCATCCCGATCGTGCCGCGTCATCCTGGTAAGGATGGAAAGCATGGTCAGCGCATGGTTTTCATCTTCTTCAATGTGAAGCTTGAAGAATTCAGTCGCATCGCTGCCGAAATCGTGAGCGACCAAGGCGCTCTGGATCGGGCGATAAATCAACGGGACAATCGCCTCCGCCCCAAGGCACAAGGCCGCCAGACCGTTGATCGGGTCCGGCGAGCGACAGTATCCAATCATCGTACGCACCACATCTTGCGTTTCAGCAAGGGGCGGCTGACTGGCTGGATCGGCCCCGACGGTGCGCAGCGATCGCTGGAAAAGTTCGGCGTGGGTGACTTTATCGTCGCCATCAAGCCCCATTTCCTCAAGCAAATTCTCCATCAGACAGTGGATATCGTCCATGCTCGACATCCGACTTATCAATGCGCAGAGATAACGCGTGAAGTGCCGTGAGTAGTGGTAATGCTGAATAAGCAATATCCGTAAATCGGATATATCGACCTCACCCCTGGACATCGCATTGAGCATGGGATGATCGGCCAGGCACGTTAAATCCGCACTTTCGAACCATTCGGACCAGATCGGACTCAGCACCGATACGGCAGCGACCGGTGCGTCACTTATTATGCTGTTCACTGTGCATGCCTTTTAATAATGCGATGGCGTGGCGAAATTGACCTGACTAATGAGTAATCAAACAAGAGTGAGACACCTGCTGACACCACCCATCCATCAAAAACAAATGCCGGCAGCCAATGATCGATACGGCATAAATTCAAACGATTATTTATCCCGGTTATAGTTGCGCAACTTCTTGCCGCCTGGTAGACGCGTCGTAGACATAAGCGGTATTCAAAAAACGCATAGCAGTCCGCGCCCCGTATTTCCAAGTCGCTTGGAAATAGAGCGTGGTGGCGAGGCGGCGCTAACCGGAGTTTTGGACAGTTCTAAACGAGAGTCGGGCCGCTTCCGGGTCGGTCAGCAGCAGATCCAGGCGATGGACGTGTGTGCCGATCGAATCGACCACAAAAAAAAACCGATAGCGCCTGGGCGCTATCGGTTTTTGGTACCGCTAAAGCAAACGGACGGCGATGTCTTACTTCGCCTCCTTCTCCATCAGCTTGTCGACCAGGTTGGCCGGCACTTCTTCGTAATGATCGAATTCCATCGTGAACGTGCCGCGGCCACGGGTGGCCGAGCGCAAGAAGTTGATGTAGCCGAACATTTCCGCCAGCGGCACGAAGCCCTGCACGGACGCCTGCAAGCCCTTCTGCCCCTGGTCGCTGACCGTACCGCGGCGGCGGTTGATATCACCGATCACGTCGCCCAGGTAATCAGCCTCGGTGACCACTTCAAGACGCATTACCGGCTCAAGCAGCTTCGGCTTGCTCATGCGCTGCGCTTCGCGGAAGCACTGACGGCCGGCGATTTCAAACGCCAATGCCGACGAGTCGACATCGTGGTATTTGCCGTCGATCAGGCGTGCCTTGAAATCGAGCACTTCGTAGCCGGCGATCTGGCCTTCGCGGGACTCGACCATGATGGCGTGCTCAACGGCCGGGATGTACTCGCGCGGCACGCGGCCGCCGACGATTTCGTCAGAGAACACCACACCGGTGCCTGCCGGCATCGGCTCGAAGATCACCTTCACTTCGGCGAACTGACCCGAACCACCGGACTGCTTCTTGTGCGTATAGGTGTGTTCGACGGTGTTGCCGAACGCTTCGCGGAAGCTGACCTTGGGCTTGCCCATCGTCGCATCCACGCCCAGCTCGGTGCGCATACGGTCGATGGTCACTTCCAGGTGCAGCTCGCCCATGCCCTTGAGCACGGTCTGTCCGGTTTCCTTATCCACTTCCAGGCGCAGCGAGGGGTCGGCCTTGACCATCTTGTATAGCGCGGTGGACATCTTGTCGATGTCGTTGCGGGTCTTGGGCTCGACCGAGACGCTAATCACCGGATCGGGGAAGCGCATGCGCTCCAGCAGGGCCGGATGAGCAGGGTCGGACAGCGAGTCGCCGGTCTCGGTCTCTTTCATCGAGACGAACGCGCAGATGTCGCCGGCGCGCACTTCATCGATGTCCTTGGAGGCGTTGGCCTGCACTTCGACGATACGTCCCACGCGCTCTTTCTTGCCGCGGGTAACGTTGAGCAGGGTGTCGCCCTTCTTGATGACGCCGGAGTAGATACGGCAGAAGGTCAAGGTACCGAACTGGTCGTTGATGACCTTGAAGGCCAGCGCGCGGGCCGGGGCTTCGTCGATCACGCCTTGGTCGCCGATGATATGGCCGTCCTCGTCCACCATCGCGATACCGCCGTTCTCACCCGGATACGGCAGGTAATCGACAACCGCGTCCAGCAATTGCTGCACGCCCTTATTACGGTAGGACGAGCCGCAGAACACCGGCACCAGTTTGCCGCTGACGCAGCCCTTGCGGATGCACTTCTTGAGCGTCTCCTGATCGTATTCGCCGCTCTCGATCAGTTTCTCGAATGCGGCGTCGTCCATAGCCAGCGCGCGCTCGATGGTTTCCTCGCGCAACTTGGCCAGGTCGGCTACCCATTCCTTATCTACCGTGGCGGTAAAGTTCACGCGGCCGGCGATCTCATCCAGCGGCACGGTGTCCCACGGGCTGTCTTTGTCGTCGCCCTTCCAGATATAGCCGACGCCGGCAACCAGGTCGGCCATGCCGATGAACTCATCGTGGCTACCCAGCGGCACCTGGCAAAGCAGCACATTGGCGCCCAGGCGCTCGCGGATGCCTTTTACGCAATGCGCGAAGCTGGCGCCGATGCGGTCCATCTTGTTGATGTAGCACACGCGCGGGACGTTGTACTGGTCAGCCAGGCGCCAGTTGGTTTCGGTCTGCGGCTCCACGCCGGCCACGCCGTCGAACACCACCACGGCGCCGTCGAGCACGCGCAGGCTACGATTCACTTCGATGGTGAAATCGACGTGCCCTGGGGTGTCGATGACGTTGATCTGGTGGCCCTTCCACTCGGTGGACACGGCCGCCGACTGAATGGTGATGCCGCGTTTGCGCTCTTGCTCCAGGTAATCGGTGGTGGTGGAGCCTTTACCGTCCTTGGTGTCGTGTACGTCGACGATCTGGTGCTTTTTGCCGGTGTAGTACAGGACACGTTCGGTGGTGGTGGTCTTGCCGGCATCGATATGAGCAATGATGCCGATGTTGCGGTAAAGCGAAAGCGGTTTCTGACGCGCCATGAGGCCGGTTCCGATTGGGTTTGGGTAAACGGCTGATTTTACGCCAAACCGCGACTTACCGCAGCGGTCTATGTATTACACCGATATCCCCCGTCCAAATAGCATGCTCCCTACCCCTTTACGGGCCGATGACGCCTCTACGCAGCCCAATCGTGACCGCATGGGTCCGGTCCTTGGCATCAAGCTTGGCCAGAATACTTTTCATATGGGCCTTGACCGTTTCCTCGGAGATCGCAAGCTCAGCGGCGACCGCCTTGTTGGAGTTGCCGGCGGCGACGCAAGTCAGCACGGCGATCTCGCGCGGAGTAAGCGCGTCATCGACGGCATGGTCGGCGATCTCCATGGCGATCTCCGCTGGAATGGCCCGCTTGCCCGCATATAGATGGCGGATGGTGTCCAGCAACTCTTTGCGGAGCGCGCTTTTCAGCAGATATCCCTGGGCGCCGGCTTTCAACGCGCGCAGCGCCTGCACATCGCCCTTGTAGGTGGTCAGGACCAAGATGCTGGCCGCAGGAAATTCCTTGCGAATGAGGGTGATAGCATCGATCCCGTTCATCTCGGGCATCTGCAGATCCATCAAGGTCACATCCGGCCGATAGCGGCGAAACTGCTCCACGGCCTCACGGCCGTTGCTGGCTTCAGCCACCAGCACCATGTCCGGCTGCCCTTCGATGACGGCGGCGATCCCCTCCCGCAGCATCGGGTGATCGTCAACCGTAAGGATTCGAATGCGCGATTCGGCCTGACTCATGTATACCTTCCTCCGCTTACGATACGGCGTAACCAGTTCAACCACGATCGATTGCCGTCGCAGTAAACGGCATGGGCGGGAACGCGCAAGTCCACTTCGGTGCCCGAACCTGCGCCTGCCCAGATATCGAGGGTGGCGCCTATTCGCGTAGCGCGCTCGCGCATCCCGGCCAGACCCCAATGTCCCGGCTTGCGGCCGTGCTCAAGAATAATCGGATCGATACCTTGGCCATCATCGCGCACACGCAGGCGCAAATGATCGGTGGCGTGATCTATCTCCACTTCAATGGCGTGGGCCTTGGCATGCTGGAATGCGTTGAGCAGCGCCTCTCTCCCGATTCGATAGATTTCCTCGCGCACGATGGGGTTCAGTACGCGCGTGGCGCCTCCCACGATGACGCGAAAGGCTACCGGATAATCCTGCGCCAGTTCCTCGCCAACCAGGGCCAGCGCGCGCGGAAGATCCCGAATGGTTTCAGCGGTTGTACGCAAGTCGCGCACCCGGTCGCGGCCTTCGATCAGCACGTCGTCGGCGCGGTCGAGCGCTTTATCGATCATCAAGCGAATAGGATCTCTGGCGGGAATCCGCTCCGCCACCGCCTGGAAGCGCAACACCAGACCTTGAACGGCCTGCAGCAAGGTGTCATGCAATTCACGGGCAATTCGTTCGCGCTCAGCGTGGCGCTCCTCCAAGCGGTCATGCAGCAGCATGGTCATTTGCCGCAGACGCAGTAAGAAAAGCATCAGCAACAAGGCAAGGCCAACGAGTACGCATAGCACAGTGAACCAGCGCGTCTGGAAAAACATCGGCGTAATGGTGAAATCTATGGATGCGCCTTGCCGGTTCCACAAGCCATCGTCATTGGCCGCGATCACGCTGAAATGGTAAGCACCCGGTTCGAGGTTGGTATAAAACGCTTCGCGGCGATGGCCGGCGTCCTGCCACTGATCGTCGACACCATCGAGTTTGTAGCGAAACTGCACGCGTTCGGGAATCGACAGACTCATGGCGGTGTATTCGATACGCACATTGGTGGTGCGTTCGGGCAAAGTCAGTACAGCAGACGGCATATAACTGCGGCCCATCGCCGTAAGCGAGCGGATCGCAACCGGCGGAGGGACCATGTTGCTGCGGATCTTCGCCGGGTCGATCCACGCCACGCCTTGATTGGTGACAAACCAGAGCCGCCGGTCCGAGTCCACCGCCACGGTGGGCGTTTCATTGGCCTGCAGCGCCACGCCGGGTAAGCCGTCCTGGTAATCGAATAGCCTGTAATCGAAGCGTTCGCCAGGGTGATCGAAAGCGTGCTGAAAATCCTTGGCGAAGATGCGTACCACCCCTTTGCTGGTGTTCAACCACACGTCGCCGTTCTCAAGCTGGATGATGCCCGAGATACCGCTAAATGCATCGATAGTCTGGGATGGAATCGATTGAAAGCGCCCGTGATAGAAACGAGCCAACCCGGATTCGCCACCGACTAAGGGGATGGCCCGCGTGGGATCGATCACGGTGATATTGCCTATCTGCAAGCCATCCCTGGAGGAAAAGCTACGCACCGCGGTACCGTCGAATACGGCGACGCGGCTATCGGAGTAGCCAAACCACACATCGGAACCGGTGCCCATGGCAATGCTGCCTGGAATCAGCGAAGTCAGCTTGGGATCGACGCGCCACGGGGACCATTTTCCTGCGCTGAAATGGAAAACACCCCGATCTACCGAAGAAACCCAAAGTCCGCCCTGGCGATCGGACGTCATCGCCCGGCGCTTTGTATACGGCTCGCTATCAAACAACGGAATCTTGGCGGACCGGCCATCGGCCACGCGCAGTAGCTCAAGGCCGCTTAGCCACAGCACCCCGCGCTCCCCTTCGAGAACGGCCTGAACGTCTGGCAAGCCGTGCATCACGGCGACCGGCTGGGTGTGGTCCATGCGATACAGCGTGCCGCGATTGGCAATCCATACCACCCCCTGGCTGTCTGCTGTCAAGCCAAGACCCGACGACGGCCCCACCACGCTAAGGTCTTTAAGCACCCCCACGCTGTTGCGGCGGAAGCTGCTGAGACCGAGATTGCTGCCAACCCAGATGGTCCCCTCCCTGTCTTGCAGCACCGGTACGGCGATATCCGAAGGTAGGCCGTTCTGCCGATTGAACACCTCCGTCATTTCATCGGAACGCACCGCATGTCCGTCGTGGTTACGCTCAGGTGCGGCCAATTGATAAACGCCGCCGCGATTGGCATCCGTGGCCCAAAGCTGCCCTTCGTCATCGAACAGCATCCGCTTTGCGTGAGCAAAGGCGGTACGCGGCAAGTCATTGCCTGCATCGATGTCCCGATCTACGGCGGATAGTCCAGGCAAAGGCCGGGTGCCATGAACGTTATCGGATATCCATAACAGCCCATTCGGTGCGCGTGCGAGTATCGCGTAGCGCCCCGTCTCGATGCCGGTGCGCTCGAACTGCCGCGAACCTTTGCGCAGGAAAACCATGGTCTCGCCGGTCGTGACCCAAAGCGTTCCGTCGGCATCCAGCAAGAGCCAGTCCGCCCGTTTCACCGGGAAATTCCAGTCCTTCCCAACGACCTGCCAGCGCCCGCCTTCGAAACGCACCAGACCGCCTGATGTCGCAGCCCAAAGTGTCCCGTCGCGGTCCTGCGCGAAGGCGAAAACCATGGCCTCGGGGAAGCCGTCCTGCAAGGCATAGTTCGTCATCCGGTCGCCCTTGATGACGCATGCCCCGCCGGAGAAGAAGCCGATCCATAGGTCGCCATTGGGCAACTGGGTCAGTGCGGTAATGTTGTTCGACGGCAGTCGTTCGCCGGAGGGCAGTTCAAAGCGCTCGAATTTCACGCCGTCGAACCGGTACAGGCCACTGCCGGTACCCAGCCACAGATAACCATCCTTGCCCTGGATCATGGCCCAGATGTCAGCCGGCGCACCGTCTTTAAGTGTCCAGGTGGAATGATGAAACAGGCCACTGTCGCGATTGGCTTCGGCGGCGAAAACCGGGCACGCGAACGAGATCGACAGCACCAGGGCATATACAGCAGCAAAGACATACCCGATTGCCGATGTTCGTTTATTAATCATGACCGCCTTGATGTGTTCGTCGTCGTGAAAGCGATCTGGATAGCCTGTCTGGCCCGAATCGAAATCACCCTAATGGGTTATCCACCACTCCCCCGCTTACGGATTTACGCCCTGGATTGGCACCGTTAGCCTCCTGGGATGCAACGCCTCTTCTCCATGTTTCCCCTCGGTGGTCCGGGCATGGGCCTGGTGCTGTTGCGGCTCTCGCTGGCCAGTTTGCTTGTGCTCGATCGCGATAGCGTGGGCAGCGCACTGCCCGATCAGGTCATCCTAGCTTGCCTGATAACCGTGGCCGCAGCGGTACTGCTTGGCCTGCTGACCCCTATCGCGACATCGATCAGTTTTCTTGTCGGCTGTCTCGCACTTTTCCATGCGGGCATTTTCGGTACGTGGTACGCCTCGCTGACTCTACTCAATGCCATCGCCTTGTTTTTGCTTGGGCCAGGAGCGTACTCGCTGGATGCGCGTATTTATGGGCGCCGCATTCTGGTTCTCCCATCCAAGAAAAGCTAGGCCAATGCATAAGCCAAAACACTGTCTTTGCTTTTGATCTCCCTAAATCGAGGTAGTCATCACCCCCGCTAACCGGGATTTTGCGACGGCGCCGATCGCGTCACCATCTGCGCAGGCCACTCCAGACGCCCTGACTTCGCCTCAGATGCGATCGAGGGGCTCAAGCGTTTTCGGCAACCATCTGTCATTCGAGCAATGACCTCGCGATCGCTCTTGATCGGTCCATCCCAAGGAGACTAAGTATGTCCATCACCGCTACTCCCACTCCCGGCTCCCAGCTACTGACGCCGAAAGATCACGCGCTGATCCTGATCGATTTCCAGTCGCAGATGGCCTTTGCAACACACTCCATCGACGCAACTACGTTGCGCAACAATGCTGCACTGGTGGCGCATGCGGCTGCCAGCTTCCAGGTACCGACCATTCTCACCACGGTCGCGGAGAAAAGTTTTTCGGGGCCGATGTTTTCGGAAGTGACCGATCCTTTTCCCGGGCTGCCGTTGCTTGACCGTACGTCGATGAACACCTGGGAAGATGCCGCCGTCATCAAGCGCGTCAACGAGATCGGCAAGGGCCGCCTGGTGTTCGCCGGCCTGTGGACCTCGGTGTGCATTGTCGGCCCGACGCTTTCGGCGATCGAACAGGGTTACGAGGTCTATGTCATCGCCGATGCCTGTGGCGATGTCTCTGCCGAGGCGCATAACCGTGCCCTTGAGCGCATGATCCAGGCCGGGGTGCGTCCGATGACGTCACTGCAATACCTGCTTGAGCTGCAACGTGACTGGGCGCGAACGGAAAGCTATGCCAGCACCACCGGTGTCGCCAAAATGTTTGGTGGCTCCTATGGCCTTGGCATCATTTACGCGCAAAGTATGTTCAGCGCGCACGAAGGCTGACGACTGCCTGGGCGGCCGTTCACGCGGCCGTCGATTTCTTCTACCGCAGACGGGATGCTCCGATGAAACCCTATCTTTTCTCGCTTGCCGCCGGCTTGCTCGTAGGCATTATCTATAGCCTGCTCAATGTCCGCTCGCCGGCACCGCCGGTGATTGCGCTGGTCGGCTTGTTTGGCATTCTCGGCGGCGAACAGATTCCACCGCTGGTCAAGCACTTGCTGCACCGGGATACCTCCACTGCGGCCTGGGTGGGCGATCAGGTCAAGCCCCATATGTTCGGCCAGCTTCCCGTGTGCAAGCGTACGTCCGACACACCCCCGGATAACGAGTTGAAGTCATGAATGCGCCAAACCTGATTCTTCATCACGGTCTTTTCACGACACTCGATCCCTCGCTACCGAGCGCAAATGCCGTGGCGCTGACCAACGGCGTATTCACTGCCGTCGGACGCGATGAAGAGGTGATGCAACTCGCCGGCCCCCAAACGAAGCTGATCGACCTCAAGGGGCGCCGCGTACTGCCGGGTCTGATCGACAACCACCTGCATATCATCCGTGGCGGCCTCAACTTCAATATGGAGTTGCGCTGGGACGGCGTGCGCTCGCTCGCCGACGCCATGGCGATGCTCAAGCGCCAGGTAGCCATCACGCCACCGCCGCAATGGGTACGCGTGGTCGGCGGCTTTACCGAACACCAGTTCGCCGAGAAGCGTCTTCCCACGATCGACGAACTCAATACGGTCGCACCGGATACTCCGGTATTCCTGCTGCACCTGTACGACCGCGCCTTGTTGAATGGCGCCGCATTGCGCGCGGTGGGCTATACCAAAGAGACACCCGAGCCGCCGGGCGGCCAGATCATTCGCGACAGCGCAGGCAACCCGACCGGTCTGTTGCTGGCCAAACCCAACGCGGCGATTCTTTACGCCACCCTGGCCAAGGGGCCGAAGCTGCCGATCGAGTATCAGCTCAACTCCACTCGCCACTTTATGCGCGAACTCAATCGCCTTGGGGTCACCGGGGCGATCGACGCAGGCGGCGGCTTTCAGAACTACCCTGACGACTATGCCGTCATTCAGCAACTTGCCGACGATGGATTGCTGACCATCCGTCTTGCCTACAATCTTTTCACGCAAAAGCCCAAGGCGGAAAAGGAAGATTTCCTCAACTGGACCCGCACCTCCAAGTACAAGCAGGGTGACGATTACTTCCGTCACAACGGCGCCGGTGAAATGCTGGTTTTCTCGGCCGCCGACTTCGAAGACTTCCGGCAACCCCGACCGGACATGCCGCACGACATGGAAGGCGATCTTGAGCAAGTCGTGCGCGTGCTGGCCGAAAACCGCTGGCCCTGGCGCATGCATGCCACCTATGACGAGACGATCAGCCGTGCGCTCGATGTCTTCGAAAAGGTCAATCAGGAGATTCCACTGCAAGGGCTGAACTGGTTCTTCGACCATGCCGAAACGATTTCGGAGCAGTCGATCGACCGCATCGCGGCACTCGGCGGCGGCATCGCCGTGCAGCATCGCATGGCTTATCAGGGTGAGTATTTCGTCGAGCGCTACGGCGCAGGCGCGGCCGAGGCGACACCGCCGGTCGCGAAGATCCTGGAAAAAGGGGTCAAGGTATCCGCCGGCACCGATGCCACGCGCGTCGCTTCTTATAATCCATGGGTTTCGCTGGCATGGCTTATCACCGGCAAGACGGTCGGCGGTCTTAGCCTCTATCCGCGCCGCAATTGCCTGGATCGCGAGACAGCCTTGCGCATGTGGACAGAGAACGTCACCTGGTTTTCCAATGAGCAAGGCAAGAAGGGGCGCATCGCGGTGGGCCAGTTGGCCGACCTGATTGTCCCCAGTCGCGACTTTTTCACCTGCGCCGAAGATGAAATTGCCGATATGACCTCCGAATTGACCATCGTCGGCGGCAAAGTGGTGTACGCGGCTGGCGAGTTCTCGCGCCTGGACACTTCGGCTCCGCCACCGGCCATGCCCGACTGGTCGCCGGTGCGAACATTCGGCGGCTATGGCGGATGGGGGGATGCCAAGCGCGTTGCGTCTCCTTCGCTGCGACAAGCGGCCGCCATGCAGTGTGGCTGCACGCATGCCTGCGGGGTCCACGGTCATGACCATGCCAATGCGTGGTCGAGAAGTCTTCCCATCGCCGATCTCAAATCATTCTGGGGGGCATTGGGCTGTGCATGCTGGGCTGTTTGACTGCGCATCTATTCAAGCCGGGGATTAGGCCATGACTTCCAGGTCACCGAAGTACTTATCGCTAATTTCTCCACTGCGTGCCGCGTTCACGACTCGGGTCGTGCATGGGCTGGCTTTATTGGGATTGTGCGCGGCCTATCTGCAAGGTGGCATCGATAAGGTCATGGATTTCAACGGCGCAATCGCCGAGGTGAGTCACTTCGGACTTGCGCCGGCGATGCCCATCGCCGCTGCAACGATTTGCCTCGAACTCGGTGCGTCGCTATTGATACTTAGCGGCTTCTACCGTTGGGCCGGTGCGCTGGCACTCGCCGGTTTCACCGTCTTCGCCACCTTGCTGGCGAATCGCTTCTGGGACATGCCGCCCGCCGGGCGGCTGATGGCAGCGAACGGCTTTTTTGAGCATCTCGGCCTGGTCGGCGGATTCCTGCTGGTCGCGTGGCATGACTTGCGAGAACGCTAGTCGGCGCGAGACGCCATGCCGACTCATTTCAAAGATCTGATTCTTTCGTTTTACGCTACAGAGGATTTCCCGATGCGCATCAAGTCTCTCTTTCTTGCCACGATATGGAGTATCGGCACGCTCGCGCTAGGCCAGCTTGCCTTCGTAGCTCCGGTACAGGCGCGAACGACATCGAATACGGCCGCTGTTGCGGTGGGCTCGCAGTACGACACCACGCATGTTTACGTGGCGTCCGCAGATGTCGATCCATTCGTAACCAGTTTCCTGGCGACGTTTGGCGGCCAGAGCACCAAGCAGGTCGTGGCGACCGTTACGCCGACACCCAGCAGTACCACGTCGCAATTGCTGCAGACGCCGGTAGGGACGGTTTCTCTGTTCGGTTTCAAAACGGGTATTCCTTATCCGTTTGGCGCAGAGCGCACTGGTTACCTGGTAACCGATATGGACACGGCGATCACTGCCGCACGCGCCGCGGGCGCCGATGTGATCGTCTCGCCGTTTCCTGATCCGATCGGTCGTGACGCGGTGATTCAATGGCCGGGCGGCGTCAATATGCAGCTTTATTGGCACACCACGCCGCCGGCCTATGCGGCATTTCAGACCGTGCCGGAGAACCGCGTCTATATCTCACCGGATCGCGCGGCCACATTCATACGGAGTTTTGTTGCTTTCTCGCACGGCAAGATTGCATCCGACGACGCGCACGCGCCGGGTATCGAGATCGGCCGCCCCAACGATACGTATCGCCGCATCCGCATCGAGTCGACCTTCGGCAAGATGACGGTCCATGTCACCGATGGGCACCTCCCCTACCCCTATGGGCGTGAGCTGACCGGCTATGAAGTGACCCATCTCGGCGACACGCTGAGCAAGGCCAAAGCCAGCGGTGCGAAGGTCTTGGTGGAGCCATACAGCAGCGCTGGGCGCGATGCCGCCCTGGTCCAGTTTCCGGGTGGTTATATCGCTGAAATCCATGCCGTTGGCGGCAAGTAAAGCGCGTGCATGTGGGATCTCTCTTTAAAGAGACACCCTGGGTGCTGGTCTGCGCCGTACTGCTGCTGAGTCTTCCGGCAGCAGCGCAGACCAGTACAGCGCAAACGCCGGCCACCGCCTCGGTACGCCCATCGATCCGGTCCAATCGATGGCAAGAGGATTGGTCGCCACTGGCCGATCCGGCCTTGCGGACGCAACCCGGCGATAGCCTCAAGTACATCGCGCTGAATGCGGACAACTCCCAAAGCTATGTGTCGCTAGGCGTGAATCTACGCGAACGGCTGGAATACAACGGCGTGTCTGCCTTCGCGGTCGGCGACTCCCGCAAGAACACTTATCTGCTGCAACGGCTTCAACTGCATGCAGACGTCCATTTCAACAAGCAATGGCAGTTATTTGTTCAATGGGAGGACGCGCGGGCGGTCGGCAAGCAGATCACTACCCCGGTAGATCGCAACCCCGTCGATCTGCGCCTGGCCTTTCTTGCCTATTCAAACAGCTTTGCCGGCGGAACATTCAAGGCACGCGTGGGACGGCAGGATTTCGCTTTCGACCTGCAGCGCTTCGTGTCGCTGCGGGACGGACCCAATGTGCGTCAGTCGTTCGATGCGCTCTGGGCCGATTGGGAAACCGGAAGCTGGCGTTTCATCGGCTTCGTCAGCCAGCCCGTTCAATATCAGGACAAGACATCATTCGATGACACGTCCAATCGGCATTTTCGCTTTGACACCTTGCGGGTCGAGCGGCTGGTTTTCGGCCATGACGAACTGTCGGCTTATTACTCGCTGTATATGCGCGACAACGCCAAATATCTCGATGCCGCGGGTCGCGAGCGACGGCAAGTATTCGATGTCCGTTTTGCCGGTGGATGGCAAGCCTTCGATTGGGATCTCGAAGCCATGGGCCAGGGTGGCCAAATCGGCAACAAAGACATCCAGGCCTGGGCGGTCGGATGGCGCGCCGGCTACAGCCTCGCCGAACAAGCTTGGCAACCGCGCCTGGGGCTGCAATTCGACGTCGCCTCTGGCGATCGCCATCGAAACGATGGCACGGCTGGTACGTTCAACCCGTTATTTCCCAATGGCTATTATTTTTCGCTGGCGGGATACACCGGCTACGCCAACCTTATTCACGTGAAACCCTCGGTGACCCTCAAACCGTTGGCGAAACTCACCTTGCTGAGCGCCATCGGATTGCAGTGGCGGCAAACCACCGCCGATGCCGTGTACACACAGCCCAATGTACCGTTACCGCGAACAGCCGGAGAAAAAGGACGCTGGACGGGTTGGTACGGACAAGTGCGCGCGGACTATGCCTTCAATGCCAACATCGCAGCGGCCGTCGAGGCCGTGCACTATGCCGTCGGCGATGCCATTGCGCGGGTCGGCGGCCACGACAGCAATTACCTGGGCATCGAATTCAAATACACCTGGTGAGAGCTTTGATGCCCCAGGTGCAAGCAGTGCTGTTGAAAGCATGACGCCTATCAGCGAGACGGAAATAAAACCATGAAACCTACGGTTCCCCTACTTCTAAGCATCAATGCCGGCTATGTCGATACCGCCGGCTTTCTGGCACTGCATGGACTGTTTACTGCGCATGTCACCGGCAACTTCGTCACGCTCGGCGCTTCGCTGGTACTGGGTACCACCGGGGCCATCGCCAAGCTGCTGGCGCTGCCGATGTTCTGTGTCGTCGTCGTACTCGTCAGGCTGCTCAGGTATGGCTTCATCGCTCGCCATATACCCGTGATGAAAACGATGCTGATGCTGATGCTTCTGTTGCTCATCATCGGTGGAGCGTTGGCTATCGGATATGGTCCGTTTACCGAAGGCGATAGCGCAAGCGCGATCATTACCGGACTCACGCTGGTATCGGCCATGGCGATCCAGAATGCGGCCCATCGCGTACATCTGGCCAGCTCGCCGCCCTCGACCCTGATGACGGGTACCACCACGCAGATCATGCTTGATCTGGCCGACAAACTGCACGGGGTGCCCACTGACCAACGCGCCGCCATCCATACCCGGCTCTCGCATATGGCTGCGAGCGTGCTCGTCTTTGCGCTTGGCTGCGCGGCGGCGGCGCTGAGCTATGCGCTGGTCAATGTGTGGTGCTTCGCGATTCCGCCGCTGTTTGCGATCTTCGCCTATGCCACTTACGAGGAAACGCCGGCCTGATCGACCGGCGTTAGGTTTGCATCGGCTAAGACGTCGTTTAACGATGCCCTGCCTAGCCCTTTGCGAACGCCAGCAGATCCTTGTTGAACTCGTCCTGGTGGGTCGAGACCAGGCCATGCGGCGCGCCGGGATAGACCTTCAGCGTGCCGTGCTTGAGCAGCTTCACGCCAGCTTTGGCCGAAGCATCGATAGGCACGATCTGATCGTCATCGCCATGGATCCACAGCACCGGAACCTGGATCTTCTTGAGGTCTTCGGTGTAGTCGACCTCCGAGAACTGTTTGATGCAGTCGTACTGGCCCTTGAGGCCGCCCATCATGCCTTGCAGCCAGAACGAGTCGCGCAAGCCCTCCGATACCTTGGCACCGGCACGGTTGAATCCGTAGAACGGCGTGCTTAGATCTTTGAAGAACTGCGAACGATCATTCCATACTCCGGTGCGAATGCCATCGAACACATCTTTCGGAAGGCCGCCCGGATTGGCCGCCGTCTTGAGCATCAGCGGCGGTACCGCCCCTACCAGCAAGGCCTTGGCAACGCGCGAGGTGCCGTGACGCCCCATGTAATGCGCGATCTCGCCGCCGCCGGTGGAATGTCCGACCAGGATGATGTCTTTCAGATCCAGCTTCTCGATCAATGCCGCCAGGTCATCGGCATAGGTATCCATATCGTTGCCGGAGAACGTCTGAGTCGAACGGCCATGGCTGCGGCGGTCGTGGGCAATCGCGCGATAGCCGTGCTCGCTCATGAACATAAGCTGCGCATCCCAGGCATCGGCCGACAGCGGCCAGCCGTGCGAGAACACTACCGGCTGCCCCTTGCCCCAGTCCTTGTAGAAGATCTCGGTACCGTCTTTAGTCTTTATGGTGCTGCTCATCGGATGGTCTCCAGCATGGTTAGTAGCAGATGGTGAAGGGAATGCATTGGCCGTCATCGACAGTAACGGCATGGCTATACCGGCAGCGGTAGTAGCGGCCAGGCCAACAAGAAGCTTTCGTCGCGGCACACTGATCTGTTCGACGGTTTTGTCCGTACTCATACGGGTTGTTCCTCGCGGAATGGCTAGAAGGTGAACATCGATCGTCGACCGTCGCGAAGCTGAAGCTGCGTGGCGTAGCATCATTTATGGCGATTCAGCGGCAAACGAGAGCAAGGTGATGTTGCTCCGCTCAGGTCCAACTGCGCACCCCCAATAGACCTAATGAGACGATCCCCAAATCGAGGGATCGAACGGCGAATTCCACCGCCACTGGAAGCAGTGACCGCAGTCGACCACACTACCCCTGGGCGCAACCGATGCGCCCATCCCAAGGAGCCTTACATGAAGGCAGCGGAATTGTTCGTGAAGGCCCTGGAAGCCGAAGGCGTGCGCTGTATCTTCGGTGTGCCGGGCGAAGAAAACCTCGATATGGTCGAGGCACTGCATCACTCATCGATCCGCCTCATCGTCACTCGCCATGAGCAGGCCGCCGGCTTTATGGCGGCGACCTGGGGCAGGCTTACCGGCAAGGCCGGCGTCGCCCTGTCGACGCTTGGTCCCGGCGCCACCAACCTGGTCACCGCCGCTGCCTATGCCCAGCTCGGCGCGATGCCGATGTTGATGATTACCGGACAAAAACCGATCCGCACGCACAAACAGGGCTTGTTTCAATGGGTCGACGTCGTCGACATGATGCAGCCGCTGACCAAATACACTCGCCAACTGGTATCCGCGCCGACGATTCCGGCACGGGTCCGTGAAGCGTTCCGGCGCGCGGAGGAAGAACGCCCCGGCGCGGTACATCTTGAATTGCCCGAGGACATCGCCAGCGACGAAGTGGCCGAGGCGATCCTGCTGCCGACCGGATATGCGCGGCGCCCTTCCCCCGATGATGCCGCGCTGGTGCAGGCCGCCGAAGCGATCAGCAGCGCCAGGCATCCGATTCTGATGATCGGCGCCGCAGCGAATCGCCAGCGCACCACGGTGGCCTTGCGCGCCTTTATCGACAAACTGGGCATTCCATTCTTCACCACTCAGATGGGCAAGGGCGTTATCGACGAGGATCACCCACTGTGGCTGGGTAACGCGGCGTTGTCGGACGGCGACTTCGTGCATCGCGCCATCGACGCTGCCGACGTCATCATCAATGTCGGCCACGACGTGGTGGAAAAGCCGCCGTTCTTCATGCACAAGGGCCGGCGCACGGTGATTCACATCAATTTCTCCTCCGCCGAGGTGGACACCGTTTACTTTCCGCAGATCGAAGTGGTCGGCGATATCGCCCACACGGTAGAGCGGCTCACCGACGCGCTACAAGCGCAGGCGCATTGGAACTTCGCGTTCTTCGACAAGGTGCGCCAGGCATTTCATGCCCAGTTGTGCGGAAACGCCGATGACGCCCGCTTTCCGATGCACCCGGTGCGGATCGTCGACGATACCCGCAAATACATGCCCGACGACGCCGTGCTATGCCTGGACAACGGCATGTACAAGATCTGGTACGCACGTTATTACCGCGCGCGCCAACCCAATACGATCCTGCTCGACAACGCGTTGGCGACGATGGGTGCCGGCCTGCCTTCGGCGATGGCGGCCAAGATGGTCTATCCCGAGCGCAAGGTGCTGGCGATCTGCGGTGACGGCGGTTTCATGATGAACGCGCAAGAGCTGGAGACCGCCGTGCGCTTGAAGCTCGACCTGGTGATTCTGCTGCTGCGCGACGATGCCTACGGAATGATCCGCTGGAAGCAGGCCGAGCTTGGCTACGCCGACTACGGCATGGAATTCGGCAATCCCGATTTCGTCGCCCTCGCCAAGGCACATGGCGCGCATGGTCATCGCCCGGCCAGCGCCGATGAATTTCTGCCTACGCTGAAACACGCGTTCGATGCCGGCGGCGTGCACCTGATCGACCTGATGATCGATTACTCCGACAACCATCGCATCCTCAATGAAGAGATCCGCCAGCTCAGCGCGGCGGTCTGATCGTGTTCAGTTTCCCTTCTGGAGATCAGCATGCCAACTAACTTCAAGCTTGAGAAAAGCTACCCCTATTACCTGGCCAACAAAGCACAGACATCGAAAGAAAGCATGGATGTGCTGGACAAATACAGCGGCAAGCGCGCTACGCGAGTCGCGGTGCCGGATGCCGCGGCGGTAGAAAAGGCCATCGCCGCCGCGGCGAAAGCCACCGTACCAATGCGCGAATTCAAGCCGTGGGCGCGCCAGGCGGTACTACAGCATTGCGCCAAGCGCTTTGCCGAGCGGCGTGACGAGCTGGCCTATGCGCTATGCGTGGAGGCGGGCAAGCCGATCAAGGACTCGGCTGGCGAAGTAACCCGGCTGATCGAGACTTTCACCATCGCCGCCGAGGAGGCGGTGCGCATCAACGGCGAGACCATCAACCTGGAAATCGCCCAGCGCCTGGACGGCTATCACGGCTATACCCGCCGGGTGCCGCTGGGGCCGTTGTCCTTTATCACGCCGTTCAATTTTCCATTGAACCTGGTGGCGCACAAGGTGGCCCCGGCCATCGCCGCCGGCTGTCCGTTTGTACTCAAGCCTGCCGAACGCACCCCGATCGGCGCGTTGATTATCGGCGAAGTACTGGCCGAAACCGACTTGCCCAAAGGGGCGTTCTCCATTCTTACCCTGGACGGCAAACATGCCAGTCCGCTGGTCGAAGACCCGCGTTTCAAGCTGCTGTCATTTACCGGCGGCCAGATCGGCTGGGACTTGAAAGCGCGTGCCGGCCACAAAAAGGTGACCTTGGAGCTCGGCGGTAACGCCGCCTGTATCGTCGACGGCGACCAGGGCCCGCACCTGGATCGGGTCATCGAGCGGCTGATCTTCGGCGCCTTCTACCAGTCCGGCCAGAGCTGCATCAGCGTGCAGCGTATCTATGCGCACGACGCGATCTATGACGAATTGAAAAAGCGCCTGGTCGCGGCGGTGAAAAAACTTAAAGCCGGTGATCCAAAGGACAAATCGACGTTCCTCGGCCCGATGATCGACGAGGCCGCCGCCGAACGACTGCAGGGTTGGATTGAAGAAGCGCGCAAAGCCGGCGGCAAACTACTCAGCGGCGGCAAGCGCAAGGGTGCGATGCTGGAAGCCACGCTGATGGAAGACGTACCGACCGATGCCAAGGTAAATCGGCTGGAAGTGTTCGGCCCATTTGCCCTGCTCGCCCGCTACAAGAATTTCGATGCAGCCATCAGCATGGTCAACGACTCGGACTTCGGTCTGCAGGCCGGCATCTTTACCGACAGCCTGGCTCACGCGATGCGCGCCTGGAACGAGCTGGACCAAGGCGGCGTGGTGGTCAACGACGTTCCCAGCTTCCGCGTCGACAATATGCCTTATGGCGGCGTGAAACTTTCCGGTGTCGGCCGCGAGGGCGTGCGCTATGCGATCGAGGATATGTCCGAGCTGCGCCTGATGGTCATGCGCGAGCTGTAAAGCATGCGCTGCCGTCCCGGCTTCCCTCCGGGGCGGCAGTCGTGCGTGTCATCGGGCGAAACGTTTTTGGCGCATTAACTTGCGCTTATCTATGCCTGGTCGGCGCCAGGCACAGACGCATAGCGGGATTGCCGATAATCGCAACAAGTTACGCTCGATTGCCACTTGCCGGTCACAGAATTACTCGATAATTTACGGCACGCAGGGCTGCGATCAGCCGTGTGCTGACGCAATATCTACCGCGCTACAGGGGACAACGGAATGGTTCTTGGGCCCAGATCGGTTCTGGGGGTTGGATGTGCGCGGCATCGAGCTTCTCGACTCGCAATTCTTTGCGTGGCATCGCTGCTGGGCATCGGTCCTTCTCTGTTACATGCAACAGCGACGTATGACTGTTTGATCGAGCCCATGCAGATGGTTGAGCTCGGAGCACCGGTCAGTGGTCTGCTTGAGCGTGTCACCGTCAAGCGAGGCGATCGAGTCACTCGCAATCAAGTGCTGGCATCGCTGGAATCGCATGCCGAGCAGGCCGGGGCTGATCTCGCCCACTACAAATCACAGTTGGTCGGCCCTGCCCAACTCGCGCAAAGCAAGATCGAATTCTCATCGCGCAAGTTTGCCCGTCGCCGGGATATGGCGGCGGAAAAACTGATGTCCAAGCAAGACAGCGACGACGCCGAGGCCGAGCTCAAACAAGCTCAGGCCGAACAAGTGGTGGCGAAAGAGAATCGCGAGGTCGCTCGACTGGAATATGTCCAACAGTCGAGCCAGCTCAATCTGCGTACGATTCGCAGCCCGTTCGATGGCGTGGTGGTGGACCAGATGATGTGGCCCGGCGAAATTTTCGAGCCGGGGGCCACCAAACATGCCGTGCTCAAGCTGGCCCAGCTCAATCCGCTGCGCGTGCGCGTGGTATTGCCGATGCGTGCCTTCGGCGAGCCGGCACTTGGCATGGACGCCAAGGTCGCGCCAGAAATTCTTCCGAATACGACGTATAGCGCGAAGGTGTCGAGTATCGACCGCATCATCGATGCGGCGAGCGGCACCTTTGTCGTGTTTCTTGATTTGCCTAATCCCAAGCTGGACATGCCTTCGGGCGTGAAGTGCAAGACCACTTTCGGCAACACCGCTAAATAAGCCAATGCGGCGTCTACCGACGCCGCAACGTCGCACTCGTGTCCGCATTGGATCCGAGGCTCAAAGACATCAGACACGCATGACGCGGTTGTCTTGCGGGTCGTACAGGGGAACAACATGGAACAGTCGAACGGCAACAGCTCCGCTCCCGAAGTTATCGGCAACGCTGCATCAGGCAGTGTTGCACCCACCCCGGATTCGACCACGCGCAATAGCGCGCCGGCGATTCGCTTTGAAGCACTGGAGCCGCGAGTACTGCTTTCGGGCGATGTGAACCCCGCAGCCATCTCGATTACCGGGTCGCTGGATCTCCCAGGGCAGCAGAATCACTACCAGTTCAGCGTGCAGGACAGCAAACGCGTTGTCTTCGACAGCCTGACCAACCGCAGCGATATCAGTTGGACGCTATCGGGCCCGAACGGCCAGGTGGTGAATCGCCAGTTTTCCAATGACGGCAATGGCGCCTCGCCTGCATTCGATCTGACCACCGGCACATACACGCTTACCGTGAATGGATCGGGCGATGCCGTTGGCGGTTATGCCTTGCGCATCGTGGACGCCAGTGCGGCAGCCGATTTGACGCCAGGCACCAAGGTTACCGATTCGCTGACGCAGGGTAACGAAACCAGCGTATATCGCTTCAACGCCAATGCCGGCCAGAAGTTTTACTTCAGTGCGGGTGGCGTCACTGCCAGCTCCGGTTATGAGTACGCCAACTGGCGCCTGATCGATCCTTATGGCCAGCAGGAAGGCAACGTCAACAACGTCGCCAGTGATCTCAATACCTTTGCAGTAAAAAGCAGCGGCGAGTACCTGCTCCTGGTTGAGGGCGCGCAAAACAATACCGTGCCTCTCAACTACAGTTTCACCTTGAACCCGGTGAGCGATAGCAACACGGCGCTCACGCTCGATCAAGCCACCACGGCGGTGGTAAATCAGTCGGGCCAGACCAGCAATTTCAATTTCACGCTGAATTCGGCGACGTCGGTGATTTTCGACAAACTGACCAATGCGGATTTCAACTGGTCGTTGACCGGCCCGCTTGGCCAGGTAGTGCAGACACATCTTGCCGGTTATGGCGGTGAGCCGATCAATCGAATGAACCTCGTCGCGGGCAGCTATACGCTGGCCGTCAATGTCAATAACGGCGCCACCGGCAGCTACGCTTTCCGTCTGCTCACGGCGGCATCGGCGACGTCGCTGACCAGCAATACCCCGGTATCGGGCAGCCTCGACCAAGCCAATGGTTCGCAGATCTACAAAGTCGCACTGACCCAGGGGCAAAAGCTTTATCTGGACGGCCAAACGCCCACTGGCGGGTCGGTTAGTTGGCGCTTGTTCGATCCGTATGGCGTGAAGCTCACCGGCAACACCCTAGGCCAGAGTATCGATCCTTTCACCGTGACGGCCAGCGGCGATTACTGGCTGGTCATGGATGGCGCGGACTCCAATCCTGTTACCGCCACCGTGAACTATGCGTTCCAGTTGAATCTGGTTCCTGACCTGTCATCGACCCTCACCGTAGGTTCGGCAACCACCGGTTCGGTCGGTGTCGCCGGTCAGTCGGTGGTGTATACCTTCCATCTGGCGGCAGCGACGCAACTCGCGTTCGACACGCTTAGTGCGCGCGAAGACATGCTGTGGTCGCTCAGTGGCCCACGCGGACTCGAAGTACAACGCCGCCGCCTGGGCGACAGCGATGGCAATAGCAACTTCAGCGTGATGGCATTGCCCGCCGGCGACTACAGTTTGACCATGCAAGGCAGCGGCGACGCCACCGGCGCCTATGCGTTTGCCTTGATGGACTTGGCCAGCGCGTCAGCGGTATCGCTCGGTACCGCGTTCAGCGGCAGCTTGACTCCCGGTAACAGCAGCGCGGCGTACAGCTTCAGCGCATCGGCCGGAGACAGCATCAAGCTGCACAGCGTAAGTGTTGCCGGCGGTGCCGCAAGCTGGCGCCTGGTCGATATGTATGGCCGCAATGTCGGTGGCCCAGCGGATCTGGCAACGGACGGCACACCCATCACGGTTGCCGCAAGCGGCACTTACACCTTGCTGATCGAAGGTGCGGCAAGCAACACGGCAGCGGTCAGCTTTCAGGCCGAACTGGACAATACCGGCAACGTCGCGCCGACACCGCTTCCAGCCGGCGACGCATTGACCCTCGGCAGCGTAACGGCGGGCACGCTGGCTAGCTGGGATGCCACCAAGACCTATCGATTCACGCTAACGGCCAATACGCAGCTACTGCTCGACGGCCAGACCGTCAACAACGTCATCTGGACACTGGTAGGCCCACGCGGCGTCGAAATAAGCCAGCGCGCACTCTACGGCACCGATCCTGTCTTCGCCCTGCCCCCCGGCGATTACGCGCTGACCTTGCAAGGGGCGTTGTATCCCGGTTGGTACTCGGGCAATGGCGCCTATGCGTTCCGTGCGGTCGACCTCTCCAGTCTGCCGGCCTTGCAGCTTGGTCAGTCGACGACGGTCAATCGCTCACCGGCCAACGCCACCGTGGGCTATCGCGTGCAAGCCAGCGCCGGAACCCGGCTTATTTTGAATGTGGACCGCGTCAGCAGCTATTCGCCGAATTGGCAGTTGGTCAATCCGTATGGCCAGGTGCTTGCATCCTCAACGGGCGACGCTGTGGGCACCGCTTTCGACATTCCCGCCGATGGTGTCTATACCTTGCTCGATATGGGCCAGCCGTGGGACCAGGGCTCGTCGAGCAACGATACATTCACACTCAGCCAGCAAACGCTATCGACCGCGCCGCTTGCGCTCAACGATGCGATCAGCGGGTCGCTGTCCGGGCGACAGGATCTGGCGCAGTACAGCTTTACTCTCGACCATCCGAGTACCTTGTTCCTCGATGCATTGGCAGGATCGGCCGGCATTCCCAACAACGTGCAATGGATGCTGCGCTCCAGTTCGGGAAGCGTCGTCAACTACTGGAACTCGCTTAGCAACGACTTCGGCAGCGGCAACATGTTGGCGGCGGGCCAATACACCCTGGTCTTGCGCAACACGCAAGACACCCCTACCAATTTCAGCTTCCGCCTGCTCAACCGCGATGTCGCCAGCGACTTGGCGATGGACGCGCCGACACACGTTGTCATGGCGGGAGACAAGACCACGCTGTATCGCTTCAATGCGACGGCCGGCGATCATTTCTACTTACAGAGCGCCGCTAGCAATAACTACTACGGCGTCTATTGGCAGCTACGCGATCCGCTCGGCAACAGCATCGCCTCGAGTTACCTCAATCCGAATTACAACATTGCCGATATCGCCGCCACGTTCAGCGGCGAATACCTGCTCTCGCTCTATCCAAATCCAAACAATGGCTACTCCAGCAGCACCAGCTTTCCCGTCGATTTCACCGTGGGTCATCGCCGCACCGACAACGCGGCACTGACTATCGGCGCGGACAATACCGGCACCATCAGCCAGCCAGGCCAGAGCATCCAGTACAGCTTCACGCTGAATGCACCCACGACGTTGCTGATGAATACGCCGACGATAGGCACCTACAACCTGCAATGGAGCCTGCTCGGCCCGCGCGGCGTCGAGGCTTCCTCGCGCAGCTTCTCCGATAACAACAGCAACCTGATGTCGCTACCTGCCGGTACCTATGTGCTGACGGTCGGCTATGGCGATCTCTCTGTCGGCAACTTCGATTTCAGTCTGCTCGATCTTGCCGCCGTGAACAGTTTGCCCATCGCCGAGGTGAGCAGCGACCCGATCCAGAGCGTTACCATCAGCCAGACCGGCAAGGCGATACCGTACGCCTTCAGCATTGCCAACGACGGCGACTACAACGTCGATGTGCCCTATTCCAATACGGGCGCGCGCTGGGACATCAGGAATACCCAAGGGCAGAATGTCGTCAGCGGCTACACCAGCAATACCGGCATGGCCCCGTTTCACCTGGCCGCCGGGCGGTACTTTCTGACCTGGGAAAACACCTCGCAGGGCAGCCAGGACACGACGCTTAATTTCGCTTTGCGGCATATCGTCACCACCACTCAATCGCTGGTCCTGGGTACACCGGCAAGCGGCAGCATCGACCGCTTCGGGCAGCGTTACGAGTACGACTTCAATCTTGCCGCGCCCACGCGCGTGTTGTTCGACAGTCTCAGCGCCCGCACCGATATCACCTGGCAGTTGATCGGTCCTAACGGCAGCATCGTCAATGCCACCGAACTGGGCAGCACGGATGAAACAGCCGCAGGCGCGCCGCTGGTATTGAATGCCATCGGTGCTTATCGCCTGATGGTGATCCCCGACGGACATGCCAGCGGATCGTTCGCCTTCAACCTGATCGACCTTGCTACGGTGCCATTACTGCCGACCGGCAGCGCACAGCCGATCAAGCTCAGCCCAGGCAACGCAACGGCGGTCTATGCGATCGATGCCAATGCAGGCGATTACTTCAAGCTGCAGATCGACAGCCTTACCGGCGGTCGTGCCAGGGTCTGGTTGGTCGATGCCGCCGGAACCAAGATTATCGCGCCGACGCTGTTGAACGGATCCGATGCGCTCACCGTGGCATGGCCGCATAGTGGGCGTTACCAACTGGTGGTCGAAGGCGATATCGCCAACACCACAGAAACCGATATCACCTATGACGCGGCGCTAGTGACGCCAGCGCGCGCTGCGTTGACTGTGGGCAGCGATGTTCAAGGCACCACGACAACCGTGGGCGTGCCCGATCAATATCGCTTTGCGCTCAACGTACCTACGACGGTGATCGTCGATGGCCTGACAGGCCTTGGCCAACATTGGCTGCTTCGCGCCAGCGACGGCACCGTGGTGCAGTCCGGTCAATTGGGTACGGTCACGCCGAGCGTGCTCGGTCCAGATGTCTATACCCTCGAAGTGCAGGCCGACAGCGCGGCTGCGCTCGGTGCTTATGGTTTGCGCGTGGTCGACCTGGCCACGGCTGCCAACCTGCCTATCGGCCAGGCCACGAATGCCGGGGTGGTTGACGGGCATGCCTTGGTGTACCGCCTTGCCGCCACCGTGGATCAGGCCGCGCTGCAACTTCAGATCGATGCCGCCGCCGGGGCGGGTGCCTCGATCAGCGTGTTCGATGCTGCGGGGCATCTGGTGACCTCGGCCAGCGGGAGCCTGGCTCTCACGAGTATTGCCAATGGCGTCAATACCGGCGCCGTACGTTATGTGGTCATCGACGGCGGTACGACGGCCTCCTATACGCTCAATGCCACGCAGACGGTTGTGCCGCCACCGGCACCGCTCGCCTTGGGCAACCCCATCAGCGGGACACTGGTCCACAAGGGCGACATCGCGAGCTATCGCATCACCGTCGCTTATGGTCAATCGCTTCCACTTGCCCAGCTACTGCGCGATCTCGGCTCCCAGGGTATCCACTGGCGTTTTACCGCCGTGGGATCGGCGAGTGCGCCATGGCAGGATCAAAACCCTGCCGCCTATCAGTTTCTGCCGGTCGCCGGCGACTACGATCTGACCATCGAGGCGACCGCCGACGCCGCCAGTTACACGTTGCAAACGGTCGATAGCGCCCAAGTTCCGTCCATCGGTAGCAGCGCGACGAACGGCACGTTGGCCAGTGCGCAACAGGCAGCGATTTATCGCTACGACCTGAGCAGCCCCGCTGCGCTGCAAGTGACCTTGAACAGCGTCGATCAGACGGCAACATGGGCGCTCTACAACGCGCAAGGCGTGATGATCGCCAGCGGCCCCGGCGGCAGCATAGCCACCACGGCGCAGCTCGATCGCGGAATCTATTCGCTGTTGATCTCCCGAGCCGGAGATTTGAGCGCAAGCACAAGCTTTGCACTGACCGTGCAGCCGCAACCGTTGCCGGTTGCGGCCGCCAATGCGCTCATTACCGGCAACCTCGATGCCAACACAGCGTTCAGCGTGTACCGCATCGATTTGGCGACGGCGATACGCCTGCAATTGCACAACGCAGGCTCCGATGCCGGTTTGACCTGGAGCATCGTGCCGGTCGGCAGCTCGCCCAACTGGAATGCGCTTACCGGCCCGGAAGACAACCAGCCCTACACGCAAAACCTGGCGGCAGGCAAATACGAGCTATGGATTCGCGGCAATGGCAGCGCCGCGCACTACGCTGTGCAATGGCTGGATCTGACCGATGCCCCGCCGCTACCGGCCAGCGCAACCGCAGGCACCCTGGTCACCGGCTATACCGCGATTGCGTATAGCCTGAACCTGTCGCAAGCCAATGGCTTACACCTGAGCTTTGGCGCCAGCGATCCACTGTCATTGGGCTGGAGTCTGCTCAACGCCAGCGGGCAAGCGGTAGTACAGAGTTCAAACGCCGCCGATTTCGATACCGACGTGCTGCCGATCGGCAGCTATACCTTGGTGCTGCGGGCCAATCCTTCCAATGGAACGGCAAGCGACCTTAGCTACAACGTTTCGGTTAGCCCCTTCACGCCACCTTCTTGCAGCCTGGGCCAAACGCTGAGCGGTACCCTCGACAGCGCCAGTCTGAGTACCAGTTATCGGCTCAGCGTGCCCAGCGGCGGCACGTTATTGCTACAGGACAGCGGCAGCGACAGCTCGACCCGGATCGATATCTTCCAGGATGGCCAGCTCATCTACAGCAACAACGGATCGGGAGCTATCCGCGTACTCGCGCCGGGCAACTACGACATTCGCTTCAGCGGCAACACCACGGGACAGCATTACAGCTACGCGCTGATCGATTTCTCGGCCACGCAACCGCTGGCATCGAGTCCGCTGCAAGGGCAGCTCGCCGTGGGGCAAAGCGCGGCGCTTTATAGCTTCAGCAGCGATGGCATCACGCCGTTGAACTTGGGCGGCGCAACCACCGATAGCGCCGGCATAAGCTGGACGATATACGACGCGTCGAACAATCAGGTCAGCAACAGCTTGTCGGGCGGTATGACGCCCAAATTGCTGACGAGCGGCAGCTACACGCTGCTGTTGTATCGCAGCGGATCGACCAGCAACGCCCTCAGCTATAACGTGGCGGCCACTCCGATCGCGGTCCCCACCTTGCCGCTTTCTTTGGGCAGCAATCAGTTACTCACGCTGGACCCTGCCTCGGCTTACCGAGCGGACTACACCTTTACCCTGGCAGCGCCCGGCCGCTTCATCCTGGTCGCACCCGACGCATCGAATATCTATGCCAACTACAGCATTGTCGATGCTCAAGGCCAGAACTGGCTCAACGGCAATCGCAGCCTTTCCGGCGCCAATCCCACGCCGTTCCAGCTACCGGCGGGTACCTACACGCTCCGTTTCGGCGACAGCAATCAGAACAATACGGCAGCGGTCAGCGCAAACTTCCGCCTGGTCAATGTCGATGCCAGCACGGCGCTGACGGTTGGCACACCGGCATCGCTGACGATGACCTCCAACAGCGATGTCGAAATGCTGCGTATCGCCGCGAACGCCGGTGACACGCTCAATCTGTCGACCGTGGTTACGAACAGCAATACCGACAATATCTATGCGTACTGGATTGTCTTTGATGCCGACAATAATCAGGTCACCAGTAGTTATGTTTATCGGTCGGGCGGCAATGCCACCCTGCAACTGCAAAAGAGCGGCAACTATGTCTTGGTCGTGGCCTATGCCAGCGAGCCGCTGACTGTCACCTTCAATGCGACCTTGCAAGGGCACACCACCGTGCCCTCGCCCAGCACATCGGCGCTGGTGATCGGCCAGGACACCAAACAAACGCTCAACCCCAACGGTATCCAGCGCTATACCTTCAGCCTGACCGGCAAATCGCTGATCTCGGTGTCGGGCTCTTCAAGCCTGTACGGAACACAATGGCAGTTGCTCGGTGCCAGTGGTCAACTGTTGAGCGGCAACTTCAATCCTGGCTCCGCCTCGGTCGACACGACACTGCTGGCGGCAGGCGACTACACGCTGCAAATCACGCAGAACCAGTCGACTGCGGCCAATATCGATTTCACCGTCGCCACACAAGCACAGGTCAGCGTTCCCGCCGCCGGCGTCCTGGATCTTCCGGCCAGCCAAGGCATCTATGCCATTCCCGTCACGGCCGGACAGGACTACTACATCAGCGGCACCCAGTGGGTGCAGTACAACGTCTATCGCCCGGATCTCTCGCTCGCCCTGTCCGATAACACCAACTACAGCAACAACGTGCGCAAGATACACGCCGATGCGGACGGTGTCTGGTACGTAGCCGTGACACAGCGTGGCAATGGGACTCATACCTCGCTGCGAGTCGCACCATCGGCACCGATGACACTGGGACAAGTGGTCAACGGCTCAGTGCCCGGCGATGGCGGCTCGGACGTCCATACGCTACAGATCGACAGCGATCAGCTTATCTATCTGGCAGTGCCGTCGAACAATGGAAATTTCAACTTCATCTTGACCGGCAATGGCATCGCGCCGGTGACCTTCAGCAGCAACAACAGCACCACCATCCGGCTGCGCCAAGGCACTTATTTCATCGAGGCGGATTTCACCGGCAATGGCGGCGGCAACAACTTCGCGGCTACCGCCACGACCCATATCGTGTCCGGTGGCGGCACGGGAAGCACGACAGTCGCCTATAGCCTCTCGGCCTTGTCGTTGGATGCCGCGCCGCAGCTCACGCTCGACACCGCGCAAACGCTGTCGCTCGATCCCAGTCAGCTCGCTACTTATCGCATTCAGGGCCTTGCCGGGCAGCGGCTGTATTTCGTGCCGCAGGACGGCCAGTCCGCCGATGCACAGTGGACGCTTTACGATGCATTCGGCCGTTCGGTATATGGCGACATCGCGACAGCGACCGACACGCTTCCACGCTTCCCCGGTGACGGCACTTATTACCTGGTGTGGAACCGCACGCAAGGCGCCACCGGGACAGGCACCTATGGGTTTAGCCTGAATACGGCAGCGGCATCGACACCCACGCCGGTAACGCTTGGCAACACGCTCAGCATCGACGCATCGGGTCCGACCAGCACGCGCACGTACAGCCTGACGCTGAACGGTCCGACGCGTTTGGTACTCGATGCCCTGGCGGCCAGTGCCAGCGGCTTTGACTGGCAACTCACTCAGCTCGACTACTTCGCCGGTAGCGGTCATTGGTCCCCAAGTGCCTTAGGTCCGCAAACGTTCGACCTGCTTGCGGGCACGTATACATTGACCATACGTCCTACCGATGCCACGGCTGCGCATTTGTCGCTGTTGCTTGCCGACGCGGCGGCCGCAACCGCGTTGCAGAAAAACACTACGGTCAGCGATAGCGTGGCTCCCGGCAGCGCACGGGTGTACAGCTTCGATGGCGTCGCAGGTGAAAGTCTCAACGTTACGCCCATCGGCATCGGCACGTTGAGCGGTCAATGGACCCTGCTCGATCCGAACGGGCAAAGCTTGACCAGCGGCGACATCGCTACGACCGCCAGCCTCAATCTGTCGGTTAGCGGGCGCTATGTACTGGTGTGGAATACCAACACGTCCACCGATGCGACCCCGGTACCGTTCCAGTTTGCGATCGACTCGGCCCAGCTCACTCTCGGCGCCTGGCTCACGCCGCAACAGCCGCAGAGCTACAGCTTCACCCTGCCCGCCGCGACCCATCTGCTGCTCGACATCGGGCAGTTTGGCTATGGCTACTTTCCGTGGGCAATTACCCGCGATGGCCAGCAACTGTTCGGCAATAACCTGACCAATGCACAGCAAAGCGTTCCGCTTGAGCTTACCGCCGGCTCCTATCAATTCACCCTGCTGCCCTCGCCTTATGGCTTCAACAACTTAAAGCTTCGTCTGCTCGATCTCGGCAGCGCGACGCCACTGATTCTGGGCGCGGCCACCAGCGGCAATACCATCGCGGGCGAAGCCGACGCCTATCGCTTTACCGCTCAGGCGGGTGATGCGGTGTCGCTGAGCAGCAGCGATACCAATTTCAACTGGTCGCTGTACGACGAGTTCGGTCACCTCGTAAAACAAGTGCAAAACGTCGGTTCGATCACCGCTCTGCCGCGCAGCGGCACGTACTATCTGGTGCGCGATACGCAGGGCGACGGCACCACGACATCGCAGACGTTCAATTTCACGGTAACCGTCTCTCACGACTTACCCACGTTCACGGTCGGCCAGCCGGTTACCGGCCTGATCGAAAACGGCAACCTCAGCTATCGCTTCGACGTCGCCCAGGCCTCGACTCTGTGGTTCACCGCACTGAGTAGTTATCCCAACGTGCATGCGGATATCTACGATGCCCAAGGCGTGCTGGTTTACTCCGCCGATCCCATCGGCAGCCCGCCCAGCTTGAGCCGGGCGATGATTTTGCCGGCCGCCGGCAGCTACACGCTCAAGCTGAGCGATATCAATGGCTATACCGACGCACATCAAATCAATTTCATTCTGACGGATCTGGCTGCAGCCACGGCGATTGCCTCCGATACGCTGACCACCGGCAACTATGTGCCAGCCAACGGCATCGTTGCCTATAAGTTCAGCCTGGCTCAGGCGGGCAATTTCGCATTCGACACCGCAAACAATGTTTACGGCAACGGCATTCTGTCCTGGCGCCTGGTGTCGTCTTACGGTCAACAGATTGCGTCGGGGCGGATGAGCTACGAGGGTGCATCGCTGCCACTGGCTGCCGGCGACTATTTCCTCTTGCTCGATGGCGCTCAAGGCCAACAGTCGAACCCGATCAGCTATCACTTCGCGATCAATACCGGGCAGACCGTATTGCCGCTCAATACGGTCATCAACGGCACGTTGCCGATCGGTGACGTACCCATCCGCTACAGCCTGCATCTGGATAGCTCCGGCGTGCTGGCCTTCGACAACCTCGGCTTGTCGACCACGACGACCTGGCGCCTGGAGGGTCCGAACGGCACCGTCTTCAATCAGCCGATGAAGACGAATTACTACTACAGCAACTACTACAACTACGACTTTTCCGGCCTGCTTCCCGCCGGCGACTATGTGTTGACGATTGGCAGCACCGGCACCACGGCCGATCCATATAGCTTCCGCGTACTGGACCCCAGCGCAGCCACGGCCGTTACCGTGGGAACACCGGTAAATGCCAGCATGGCGCCGATCAACGGCATGCAGCTTTACAGCTTCGACGTGCAGGCGGGCGGGCATTATTTCCTCGACGCGGTGCCGGGGGCGCTCAGCACGGTCTATGGCAGCGTACCCACCTGGACCCTGCTCGATTCGCTCGGCCGCACTATCGTCAGCCAGCAGTCGATGGGCTATGAGTCGTCGCAGTGGAACAGCACGACCAACACGTACAACTATGTATTCAATGGCGGCGGTATCGACCTGGGCAACCTGGCGGTAGGCGGTCGCTATACCTTGGTCTTGGCCGAACCGAATGCGGTGACCGGCCCATCGGCGAATGTCGCCTTCAACGTAGTCAAGCTACCGGATAGCCCGCCGGTCATTCTGGACACCTTGGTGGTCACGCCGGCACCGGACCTGACCGTCAATAGCGTCAGCGTCACGCCGGCCGGTACCTTGCAAACGGGTCAGACCGTCGATGTGCAATGGGTGGTCGAGAACCGCGGCGCCTTGCCGACCAACGGCAGTTGGAACGACCGCGTGGTGGTGCGCAATACCGCCACCGGAGTCATCCTGGCCGATGTCACCCTGCCCTACGACGCCACCGATCCGGCGAATGGCCCGATGGCCGTGGGCGATGTACGCACCCGCCATGTACAGATACGTTTGCCCGATGGCGCGTTTGCCGCCGGCACGGTCAGCTTCACCGTGCTTACCGATTCGGACAATGTCATCAAGGAAAGCAATGCCAGCGGTACCGGCGAGAGCAATAACTCCGGCAGCGTGAATGTCACGGTACAACTGGCGCCGTACGCCGACTTGGCCGTACAGAACTTCAAGCTCGATCCAGGCGGCAACTATCAACCTGGGCAGACCGTCAACGTTAGCTGGACCACCAGCAATCTCGGCAATATCGATGTTGCGCATGCATGGAGCGAGACGCTCGAAGTGCGCAACCTGTCCACCGGAAAAGTGGTGGCCACGGTAACGCTGCGCGACACCCTCGATCAGGGCGCATTGACCGCTGGCGGCAGTCGTCAGCGCGCGACCAGTTTCGCGTGGCCGACCGGCGTGGATGCCTCCGGCAATTTCTCGATTCGAGTGATTGCGGACAGCCTCAACGAGATTCCCGAGTCGAACGCGCAAGGCACCGGCAAGACCAACAACGTCGCCGAGATCGATCAAGCCGTCGGGCCCGATCTGCAAGTCAAGAATCTGCAAGTACTGAGCACCGGCATTCAGGCCGGCGGCATGGTCACGATTAGCTGGGAAGATTGGAACCTGGGTGCGAGCGCCACCGGCGTCGGCTTCAACGACCGCATCACCGTCACCGGTGTCGATTCCGGGCTGACCCTGCTCGATACCAGCACGTTCTATGATCCGAGCGCACTGACCAACGGTCAGATGAATGGGCCGATCGGCGCAGGCGAACATCGTCTGCGCAGCTTTACCTTCCGTTTGCCCGATGGTCTACGCGGCACCGGCAATATCGGCATCACGGTGACCGCCGACGAAAACACCGCCGGCATCGGCGTGCTGTACGAAACCAATCTGACCCATGACGCCGAGAGCAACAACTCGGCGGCCACCGCCATGGTCTCCGCCGCGGTTCCCTATGCCGACCTGCAAGTAAGCAATGTCAGCGTGCCGCCCGCCGGCATCGGCGGCCAGCCGGTGAGCATTAGCTGGACGGTGAACAACCAGGGCCAGGCACCGACCAGCGCCGCGTGGAACGACGAGATCATCCTGAGCACCGACGGCGTTATCGGCAATGCCGACGACATTGTGATCGGCACGATCCGTCATAGCGGCGTATTAGCGGTGGGACAAAGCTATGCGCAGACGGCCATGGTCAATCTGCCGGTGCTGCCCGACGGGCATTACTTCATCGTGGTCCGCAGCGATGCGAATGCCGAGGTGCTCGAACCCGATACGCGCGCAGACAGCACCAGTGCGCTCAGTGCGATCACGGTCGCCGCGCCATACGCCGATCTTGGCGTAGTCTCGGTCAATGCGCCGACTACCGCCTTGAGCGGCGAGAACGTGCGCGTTACCTGGACCGTCAACAACACCGGCAATGCGCCGACCAACCTGGCGCTATGGAACGACCGCGTGGTGCTGTCGCGCACCGGCATACCGTCGGCCGATGACATCGTACTGGCCGGCTCGGTGACCCATGCCGGCATTCTCGCGCAAGGCGACAGTTATACCGGCACCGCCACGCTGACCCTGCCGCGCGACCTGACCGGCGATTACTACATCCTGGTCATCACCAATCTCAACAACCAAGTCATCGAGAACGGCCACACCGCGAACAATGCGCTCGCCAGCAGCGTGCCGTTGCATATCGCTCTGGCGCCGGTTCCCAATCTGACCGTCACCGACGTCAATGGCCCCACCGTGGCGCGACCGGGCGATGCCGTCAGCCTTACCTATGTGGCGCACAACATCGGCAACGCCGATGCCATCGGCGCCTGGCGCGACCGCATTTACCTGGACGAAGGCAACGGCAACCTCGTCGAGGTCGCCAACCAGTTCTATACCGACGGCCTTGTCGTCGGTGGCACAGCCACCCGCACGGTCAATTTCAATCTGCCTGCAGGCATGGCCGAGGGCGTGTTCATGTGGGTCGTGCGCACCGATGCCGACAACAGCATCTATGAGCGTGACGGCGAAAACGACAATGTGACGCGCGCAGCGAGTACGGTGACGATCGCTCGCCCGGATCTCGCCGTGACTGCAGTCAACGGACCGACCCTGTTGTCTTCGGGCAGCACGCTTCACGTGCAATGGAGCGTCAACAACCTTGGCGGCATCGCCAGCGGCAGTTGGGTCGACCAGGTATTCCTGTCGCACAACGGCAGCTTGCAGAAGATGGCCGAAGTGATTCACAGCGGTCCGCTGGCTACCGGCACGGGTTACGACGCCAGCGCCGATATCCAGCTACCGCTGGATGCCAACGGCGAATACGAAATCGTCGTGGTCACCGACGCCGGGCGCGTGCTGGACGATCATTCGCGCGACAACAACACCGCCCAGCAAGCGTTGACGGTGCAACTGGCGCCCTACGCCGATCTTGCAGTGAGCGCCGTGCAGGCGCCGGCCACCTTGATCGCCGACCCGGCCACTTTGAACGTGAGCTGGACGGTGACCAATAACGGTACCGGTGCGGGCAACACGTCGGCCTGGGTCGATCGGGTCATTCTTTCGACCGATGGCGTGCTCGGCAACGGCGACGATATCGTGGTGGGCGAGGTGAGCCACAACGGCGCGCTGGCGGTCGGCGCCAGTTACAACGGCCAGCTCAGCGTGATGTTGCCGCCGGGGATGACCGGCCGCTACAAATTGTTCGTGGTCACCGATGCCACCAAGCTGGTATTCCAGAACGGCGCGACGGCAAACGACAGTGTGATGCTCGATCACAATGTCGACGTCATGCCCAAGCCGTATGCCGATCTGCAGGTGCAATCGGTTACCACCCAGGGCAACCCCATCAGTGGGCAATCCCTGCAGGTGAGCTGGAACATCATCAACAACGGCATCGGCATCACCGATACGTCGGAATGGTCCGACCAGGTGTGGCTGAGCAGTAATGCCGATGGCAGCGGCGTTATCGCGCAATTCGGCAGCGCCAACCATATCGGCCAGCTAGCCGTGGGCGATGCCTATGCGCGCAGCATCAATATCACCTTGCCGAACGGCATTCAGGGCAACTACTACATCAATGTTCGCACCGGCGGGCCGTTCGAATTCATTTACGGCGACAACGATACCGGCCACAGCGTGGCGATTCCGGTGCAACTGGCGCCCTCGCCCGACCTGGTGGTGCAGTCGGTAAGCATGCCGAGCACCGCACTCGAAGGCTCGGTGGTCGATGTCGCCTGGACGGTGAACAACCAGGGCGCGGCCGATGCGGTCGGCCCCTGGGTCGATACGGTGAAATTGGTGCCGACCAGTGGTACCGGCGCAGCCATCGTGCTGGGCAATTTCACTTATGACCGGCCGCTCGCGCCGGGCATCAGCTATACCCGTACCGAACAGCTACGCCTGCCCTCGAAGATCGAGGGCCTGTATCGGCTTGAGGTCATTACGAACTCCAACCTTGGCGGCTCCGGCGCACAGGTTTACGAATACGGCAGCGCCGGCAACAACAATCTTTTCATTTCCAGCGACGTCACTCAGATCAGCTTGCAGAGTCGTCCCGACTTGCAAGTAGGCAGTGTGATCGTGCCCGCGCATGTCACGGCCGGCACCAATGTCGGCATTCAATACACCATCGAGAATCTGGGTGCGGCGCCGGCCAGCGGGCATTGGCGCGACAAAGTTTATCTGTCACTGAGCGGCACCCTCGACGGAACCGCGCAACTGGTCGGCGTGTTCGATAACGGCAGTGCCTTGGCGCCGACGGAGAGCTATTCCAATATCAGCGGCACGATTGATGTGCCGCTGCAGTTCCGTGGCGACGCCTATCTCATCGTGGTGACCGATGCAGACAATGTCATCGACGAATACCCGAACGAGAACAACAACATCAAGGCGGCCCACTTCTATGTGGACCCGGTGCCATTCGCCGATCTAGTGACCAGCAATGTGGTTGCGCCCGACCAGGCCGTGCACGGCGCCAGCATCGACGTGCGCTACAAAGTCAGCAACCTCGGCAGCGCCACCACGCGCGGCCTTACCGCCGACGTCAATAGCTGGACCGATACGGTATGGCTGGCTAAAGACCCGCGCCGTCCCGGCGCCAACAAGGGCGATGTGCTGCTGGGTTCGACCGTGCACACGGGCAACTTGGCGGTAGGCGACAACTATCTGGGCGACCTGCAAGTCACCATCCCGGACGACACCTTCAGCGGTCAGTACTACATCACCGTGTGGAGTAATGCCTACGGCACCATCCTGCAAGACACGCTGGCCTCCAACATCAATCCAGACGACCCCAACCAGGTCAACAACGACAATTACAAGGGCCGGCCGATCAGCGTGCTCGGCATCACGCCACCGGACCTGGCGGTAACTCAGGTCACTGCTCCGAGCACGATCGATGCCGGCGGCAACCTTAGCTTCAGCTATAGCGTGCAGAACCAGGGCGACCTGTTCACCGGGCAATGGACCGACACCGTCTATGTCGCCGACAACGCCGATCTGAGCCTGGCGACCAAGATCTGGACTATCGCCAGCTACACGCAAAGCCGCACGCTCAACAACGGCGAGAAGTACAGCGTCAATCAAACCGTGCAATTGGCGCCGTCGATCACCGGCCGCTACGTGGTCGTGAAAACCGATGCGTACAACCAGCTACGCGAGCTCAGCAAGGCCAACAACACCAATGCGGTCGCCGCCAATGTGCTGCCGCATCCGGCCGATCTGCAAGTCACTGCCGTGCAATGCCAGCCGCAGAATTTCTCCGGCGAACTGACGCCGATTACCTGGACGGTGACCAATCGCGGCGAAACGGTTTGGCCGGGGACGACGGGCTGGATCGATTCGGTCTACATCAGCACCGATCCGGTGCTGATCCCGAGCCGCGCCACCGCGCTGGGCGCGTTCACGCATTACAACGTGAACGGCCTGGCCGCCGGCGCCAGCTACACCATGACCGCCAATGTGCAGTTGCCGCCTGGAACCAACGGCCGCTACTACATCTACGTGGTTACCGACGCCGCCAATGACAACAACAGCCTGGCGACACCGGCGCCCACGCTCAGGCCCAGGCCGGCCGACGAAGGCCTTAACGGCGGCATCAATGACTCGCAGCTCGCCTTCTACGGCATCTCGGCTTATGAAGGTGCCCTCAATAACAACAATATCGGCAGCGGCGCGCTGGATATCACCTACCGCGAAGCCGATCTGCAGATCGACAGCATCAACATTTCCAATCCGCAGCCGCAATCGGGCGATCTGGTGACGCTGACCTGGACGGTGACCAATCGCGGCAACCGCGCCACCCGAGTCAGCCAATGGGCGGACGGCGTGTATTTGTCCAACGATGCTTCGCTGGACGTCACCGACTATCCGCTGATCGAGGGTACGCAATACGACAACCCAGGCCGGGTGCAGGCGATTTCGCTGACCGATGCCAACGGCAATCCGCGCTTCTTGCAGGCAGGCGAGTCGTATACGCAGTCCGCCACCTTCCATTTGCCGCAATCGATCAGCGGCAACTTCCATGTGATCGTCAAAACCGATACATCGACTGTGAAGGACTGGTACTTCAGCGAGCCCAGTTCGATCCGCAGCGGTCTGGACGTCGTCACGGGCGACGGCCCCGGCGCGGTGCTGGAGTTCCAGAACGAAGGCAACAACGTTGCCTCGATCCCCTTGCCGATCACCCTGGCCACACCGCCTGATTTGCAGGTGTCGCAGGTTACCGCGCCGGTGTCCGTCGTCGCCGGGCAAAGCTTTACCGTTGACTATCACGTCATCAACGCAGGCGGCGCCACGCCCAGCGATCAAAGCCAGTGGAGCGACCTGGTCTATCTTTCTCGCGACCGCTTCCTGGACGTCAACCAGGATCGCTATCTGGGTTATCTCTCGCACACCGGCGGACTTGCGGCAGGCACTGGCTACGACGGCCGCTTCACCGTCACCGCGCCGCGCGATCTGGATGGCCCTTATTACGTTTTCGTCATCACCGATCCGGCCAACGCATTCGGCAACGGCCCGTATGGTCAGGTGCTGGAATTTGGCAACGACCAGAACAATGCCACCGCCGCCGTGCAGCCGATGCTGGTGCAGACGCCGCCGCCGGCCGACCTCAAGGCCACCAACGTCACCGTGCCGCCGCATGCCAATGTCGGCGACCCGGTCACCGTGACCTACACCATCATCAATGACTCCACCAACCCGGCCTACGGCCAGTGGACCGACGCGGTTTATCTGTCGCAGAACAACACCTGGAGCATCAACGACATTCTGCTGGGCAAGGTCGCGCACGTCGGCGATCTCGCCGGCGGCGCGAGCTACAACGGCACGCTCACCGCCAAGCTGCCGCCGCTGAAGGACGGCAACTGGCGCATCATCGTGCGCCCGGATCTTTATAACGAAGTGTTCGAGGGCGCGATTACCTATGGCCCCAACGGCCTGGTCATGGCACCGGGCGAAGCGAACAATCTCACCGCGTCGGCCGCCACCATCCAGACCCAGGTACCGCCGCTGGGTATCGCCAACCCATTGCAAACGGTGCTCTCCGCCGGCGATGTGCAGTTGTACAAAATCACTGTAGCCGCTGGCCAGACACTGCGCGTCCTGCTCGACTCCAGCGCGGCCATCGGCGACAACGAGCTGTACATCCGCTATGGCGATATTCCCACCACGTTCGCCTACGACGCGTCTTACAGCAACGCGTCATCCGCCAATCAGCAAGCGTTGATCCCAAGCACCCAGGCCGGCGACTACTACGTACTGGTGCGTGCCCGCAGTGGCAACGCCGTGCCGGTGACGCTGCGTGCCGATCTGTTGCCGCTGTCGATCACCAAGGTGACACCGGACAACGGCGGCGTCAGCGATGACGCGCATCGTTGGGTCACGCTGGATATTTACGGCTCCAGTTTCCAGGCCGGCGCCATCGTGAAGCTCTCGCGTCCAGGCGTCTACGAGGCCGAGCCAGATCGCTGGCAAGTACTCGATGCCACGCATATCCGTGCGATTTTCGATACCCGCGCGTTCCCGCTCGGCTTGTACGACGTGAGCGTTATCAACCCGAACGGGCAAAGCGTCACCGAGGCGGATCGTTATCTGGTTCAGCGCGGTATCCAGGACGATGTCACCATCGGCATCGGCGGACCGCGCAATCTCAATCCGGGCGACAGCGCCACTTATACGGTTTCGCTACAAAGCCTGACCAATGTCGACACGCCCTACGTGCGCTTCGACATTGGCGCGGCGGAAATGGGCTACAACCAGTACCTGTTGGGTGGGCTGAACCTGCCTTATGCATTGTTCGGCTCGAACGTCGGCGGCTCGCCATTCGGCGATAGCAGCACTGCGCCGGCGAATACTCAGGCCTACGGCCAAACGCCCAGCACGCAATCGCGTACGGATATTCCGTGGGCATCGCTGGATGGCACGCTCAATACCAGCGGCTACAACCTGGCCCCCGGTTATGCCTTCGACGTCGCCGCGCATGGCTTCGTCGGCATGAGTTTCCGTCTGCAGACCTATCCCGGTTTCACCGCATGGCTCAACAGGGATTTCGACGGGCTGCGCGATGCGCTCTACGCCACCCATCCCGATTGGAAAGCACAGGGCATTCTCGACGGTGGCGTCAGTGGCCTGGACAAGATCTCGGCAGGGCTGACGGCGAGATTCCTGTCGCCGGACCCCGAGGATCGGCTGAGCAAGCTCGAAGCGCTGTCCGAGTCGTTCCAGATGAATGTGGTGGCCGCCGCTACCGCACTCACGCGCGATGAATTCGTCGCCGAACAAACCGCCTATGCCATGCGTTTGCGCACGGCGATACTGGCCGACGCCAGTGCGCCGAGCAATCTGGCGGTGTTGGCCGCGAATGCTTCGCAATGGGTCAACGGCTGGTTGGCCGCGCTGCAGACCGCAGGCATGTTGCTGCCTGCCGATCAGGCGCCGCCGATTACCACCAACCCGCAAGTCGTCAGCCTCAATGCCACGTTGGCGGCAGGCATCCTGTTGTCCAAGGGCGGCGACAATTACCGCACACAGGCCGACATCCTCGGCTTCTTCAACAAAGTGCAACAGTGGTATGGCGATACCGCGCGCTATTCGGGCGATCCCAATGCAGCCAAGGGGCCGATCGATCATTACGAAGAGCGCCACACCGACGAGGGCGACAGCATCGAAGTGCCGGTGCCGAGCCTGGCTAACCCGGCGGACTACGATCAACATGCCGGTCGCACGCTGCAATTTGAAAACTTCCAGATCTTCGTCGGCGGCCGCGCCGAATTGGAGTATCTGCGCCAACAAGGCCTGCTCGACGATCAGTTCAATCCGCTGCCCGGCAAGAGCCTGAACCTCGCGCAGTATTTGCAATTGGTGGCGCAACAAAAGGGCGTCGCCAATACGGCGATCAGCGTGCAAGGTCCGCAAGGCAGCGCCGTGGCAACCGACGGCAGTGTCTATGTGCCGGCGGCAACGCCGCTGCCCTACACCTTTGCCTTCGGTAACCCCGGCAAACAAGGTGTCGGTCAGATTCGTATCGTCACCCAGCTCGATCCCAGCTTCGATCCGCGCTCGCTGCGCCTGGGCGACTTGAAGATCGGCGACATCAATATCCACGTGCCGGCGGACCGCTCCAACTTCCAGGCCGATTTCGACTTCAGCGGCAGCAAGGGCTATATCCTGCGCGTCAGTGCGGGTATCGATGCCGAATCACGTATCGCGACCTGGTTGCTGCAGGCCATCGATCCGTCCACCGGCGAGGTCATGCAAGACCTCAGCCGTGCCCTGCTGGCGCCGTTGCAGAACAGCACCGCGCAGCAAGGCGGCTTCGTCAGCTTCACCGTGGCCGCGGCAGATGGCGCCGTATCGGGTGCGCATATCCAGACCCAGGCGCGCATCTTCTTTGACGGTGCGCCGCCGATCGACAGCTCCATCCTCAAGACCACCCTGGACAGCAAGGCGCCGACCACCACGGTGACAGTCACTTCGCTGGGCAACAACGCCCAAGGAGCGCCTACCTTCGACGTCAAGTGGAACGCGCAGGATGACGCCAGCGGTATCCGCTTCGTCACCGTCTACGTCGCCACCAATGGCGGCGACTTCAAGATCTGGCAGCGCCAGGTCGATCCGAGCCAGAGCGAGGCGGTGTTCACCGGCGAGGCCGGTAGCCATTACGAATTCCTTGCTGTCGCTACCGACAAGGCCGGCAACCGCGAAGCAGCCCTGGTCACCAACGCGGTGCTGCCCGACGACGGCGCGCGGCAAAAAGTACTCGATGGCCTTGGCGTCACACCGGGCGTGGATCAGAGTGCGACAGTGCCGCAGGCACCGGTCGATCGTCAGTACCCCAACAACCCGCTGTTCCAGCAATCGACCCAGCTATTGCCGGGCCAGGTGGCCAGCGTGGGCGCGGGCGATCTGAAGAACGTACTCGCCCCGTTCGCGGCGCGCGGTTTCGCCGATGGCTTTGCCACGGGTGCGGCCGATATCGGCGCGATGGCGATGGTGGAGCTGGCCGATCACAGCGTGCTGGTCAGTGCCGGTGCGCAGCGCAACGAGGTTTACCGCTACAGCAAAGACGGCGGCCACAGCACCACGCCGTTGTTCACGCTCGATTCGCCGGTACTCGACATGGCGGTCGATACGCTTGGCCAGCTATGGGTGATGACCGGCAACGAACTACTCCAGGTCGACGCCAATAGCGGTGCCATCGTGCGCCGCCTCCAGGGCCCGAATCAGCAACCGCTGACGCATGCCTTGGCGATCCAGCCAGGTACCGGCGACATCTTTGTGTCCGACGCCAGCGGTATCGAAGTGTTTCATCCGAATCAGGCCGATCCGAATCTGGCCTGGCAGCATTTCAGCAATACCCGCGTGGGTGATCTCGCCTTTGGTCCAGACGGCCGTCTGTGGGGCGTGCGCTGGACCGGCAGCGATATCACCGCGGCCGACCCGAATGGCACTACCGATATCGTCAGCTTCCCGATGAGCGGCATCACGCTTGGCCGGGCCGAACTCGAATACCGCTTGACCGGTGTCGTCGACAGCATCGCCTTCGGTGCAGCCGGCACCTCGCTGGATGGCTTGCTGATCGCTTCCGGCGGTTTGCCCCAGCATGTGCAGGTGGCCGGCGTTCCCGACACCACCCATGGCTCGTCCGTATGGATGATCGAGCTGCAGTCGCGGCGCGTATTACAGCTAGCCGGCGGCGGTACCCAAGGCGAAGCGCTGCTGACCACCGCCGATGGCCGCATCCTGGTCGCACAGACTAATCACATTGATGAACTGGCGCCGGCACATGCTCCCAAGGTACTCGCCACCAGCGTTCCCGACGGCGCACTCGTGCCCTTGCCGCTAGGGCAGATTGCAGTGCAATTCGATCAGGCGATGTGGTTGGGCAGCGATGCGCAATCGGCGCTTAGCGATGCCTCCTGCGTGCTCGACGCACAAAACTACACGCTGCTCTCCAGCGACACCGGCGCCACGGCGATCACACCCAAGAGCGTGCGTTGGGATGCGGTGACGCACACCGCCTATCTCGACGTCAACGGCCTGCCGGCCGGCCACTACCAACTGACCATCAGCGGCAATCTGCGCAGCAGCACGCAACTGCGCATCGGCCAGGATACGGTGAGCGGTTTCACCGCCTTGCTCGATATGAGTTCGCAGGTGCATCTGACCTTCGGCAACACCCGTGCGGATGTCAGCACCGGTGCGGTCAGCTATGACGTCAGCCTGACCAATATCGGCACCGACGATCTGCACGGGCCGTTGATGTTGCTGCTCGATCCGGGCATGTACTTCGGCAGCAGCATCGTGGGCGCCACCCAAGGCACGGGCGACCAGGCCAATCTATGGGTACTCGATCTCACTGCCGCGTTGCAGGCACTCGGCGGCAAACTCGCTGTAGGCGTGACACTCGCCCATCAGACCATCAGCGTAGTGCCGGCTAGTCATTTCGGTGGCCCGGGCGGCCTGGCCGATCTGGCCAAATTCAATCTCGGCCATGGCATCTACGCGGTGCCGTTGGCTAACTTGCCCCCTACCATCGGGCTAGTAGTGCCACCAGCGCCCGTAAGTGTCGATGACGGTAGCGGTAGTGACGACAATATCGGCGACCCCGTCGGCAACGGTGATCCGGTTGGCGCTACGATCGACTACAACGCCAACACCTTCAGTGCACCAGCGACCGTCGGTCAAAACTGGACCGCGCAAGTCGATGCCACCGACAGCGACGGCACCTTGTTCTATTGGCAAGTCGTGCAGGCGCCCGCCGGATTCACTTTGACTCCGCCCAGCAGCTATACCACCGCTGCCGATGGCACTTACCACTCCACCGCCACGCTGAGCTGGACGCCCGATGCAAACGCCTCGACCGACAGTGTGGTCGTGCTGCGTGTACAAGATAGCCGTGGCGGTGTCGCCATGCGCACGCTGCATCTGCCGGTGATCCATGGCAACCACGTGCCGACGCTGGCCGCGCAAGGCAATGTGACGCTGAACGAAGGTCAATCCCTTTCATTGCCGCTGAGCGCAGCCGATGCCGATGGCGATGTACTGACGCTCAGCGTGAGTAACCTGCCGCCCGGCGCCGTCTTTGACGCTCGCACCGGTACGCTCAATTGGACGCCTACCTACGACCAGGCCGGCACTTACAGCAATGTCACCGTCACCGTCAGCGATGGCAAGAGCACGGTCAGTGAACAATTTGATATCGTCGTCAAGCAAGCCTGGGCAAAGCCTGTGCTGGCTCCTGTCAATGCGCAGACGCTGCGTGAAGGCGATGCTTTTGCCTTGCAACTATCCGGCAGCATGCCTGGTGGCTTGCAGCGCGCCGATGGCTCGGTGGTGAAACTGAGCTATACGGTTGCCTCGTTACCCGGTGGCATGAACCTAAACAGCGATACCGGTTGGCTGAGCTGGACACCAGGCTATGACCAGCACGGCAACTACAGTGTGCAAGTTACGCTGACGGCTACGTGCACCTTGCCTACCGGCGAAACGGTAGTCACCAGCACGCAGCAGATCGTTCAACTGAATGTGCTCAATGCCAACGGCGCGCCTAGATTCGATGCCAATCTTGGTAGCCCGTGGAACCTGCTTGAAGGCCAGCCACTGCAGATCAGTGTGTTCGCGTTTGACCCTGACAATCCCGGTTTTGCACCCAAGATCCGTCTGTCACCCAATGCCCAGCCGGTCGATCAGGGCAGCAGCACCGCGCCCACGGTGACCTATCAAGTCATTGGCTTGCCGCAAGGTGCGACCTTCGACCCTGACACGTTGCAGATTATCTGGACCCCTGGTTACAACCAGGCCGGTACATATCACGTCACTGTCATCGCGACGGATGATGGCGACGGCACCGGCACACCGGCGGTTACCCAGGTAACGATCCCGATCATCGTGGCCAATAGCAATCGTGCGCCGGTTATCGCACCGATCAGCAACGCGTTTGTCGATAAGGGGGCCACGCTCGATATTCCTGTGGACATCACCGATGCCGACGGCAATCCGATCCTGCTGAACATCAACGGCCTGCCCCGTTTTGCCACTTATACCCAAAATCCGTCCAGCGGAAACGGGCATGTCACCGGCACGATTCATTTCGCGCCGGGCGACAACGATCGCGGCGACTACACCATCACCCTCATCGCACGGGACAATGGCGACGGCGATGCCAATCGCGTACTGGCCCAATCGGTGAGCTTCGTAGTGACCGCGCGCAGCGTCACCGAACCGCCGGTATTCAGTTTGCCGCAGCAGATCGTCGCCATCGCCGGTCAACCGATCAGCCTGCCGATCACAATAAGCGACGCCGATCAAGATGCGCTTCATCTCAGCGCCACCGGTTTGCCGCTGGGTGCGCAACTGAACCTGCTGACGCAGTACGGCCACGCCATGTTCAGTTGGACGCCGACCGCCGACGATATCGGTCCGCACGACATCGTGCTTACCGTGACCGACAGCGGTTTGCCGCCACAGGATCAGGGCTATACCAATCCGGCCAATCCGATACCGAACGTGGTCAGCCACACCATCCGCATCCTGGTACGCGCATCCGATACCGCGCCGCAATTGCTCGGCGTGCAGCTCAATGGCAATCCGGTCACCGACAGCGGCGATGCATCGATACCGGTCGTGCTCAACACCAGCGAAGGTGCTCCATTGGCACTGGACCTGTTCGCGCACGATGCCGAGGCAGACCTGATTAACTGGACCGCCACCGGCCTGCCCCAGGGCATGACGATGGATGTGCCCAGCGCCGCCAACGGTGGCCGCGCCACCTTGCGCTGGACCCCTGGCATGTTTGCCGCGCAGAGCGACAACATCGGCGGCACCAGCCCCGGCACCTATCGCTTCAGCATCACCGGCAGCGATGGCGCGGCCAGCTTCACGCGCAGCTTTGAAGTGCATGTGGCCAATGTCGACCAAGCCCCGGTGATTCTGCCGATGCCGCTGCAACTGGTGAACGAGGGCAGCACGCTGTCGTTCAATGTGCGCAGCCTCGATGCCGACGGCGACCCGGTACACGTCAGCTTGATCTATGACGACAACACACCGGCGGGAATTTCGTTCAATAACGCGACCGGCTACTTCGAATGGACACCTGGCTACGACGTGGTGAACAACGCCACTGCCAACAGTCGCGATTTCGCGCTTACCTTCAATGCTACCGACGGCACGCTGACCACGACCCAGACCGTGCATATCCGCGTGTTCGACGTCAATCGTGCGCCGATCGTTGCAGTAAGCAGCCATGCGGTAACCGTCGGACAAAGCCTGATTTTGCCGATTCAACTCGGCGGCACCAATAGCGGTCTTGGCATCTACGCCAATGACCCCGACGGCGCGGCGCAAACCCAGGCGCTGACAGTCAGCTTTAACGGCTTGCCGGAGGGGGCGAGCTATGACGCCCAAGCTCATCAACTCCATTGGATACCCGGCCCCGGCCAGGTCGGCGATTTTGTCATCGCCGCCCAAGTCGACGACGGCATGAGCACAGTGCAACAGACCTTTACCGTGCGTGTCGTCGCCGATGCCGCGGCGAATGCGCCAAGTATTTTGATCGATAGTGTGCCCAGCACACCTTCCCTGCCTGGCCAGACCGTGTTGGTCACGGTACGCGCAAGCAGCTTCAGCGCCATCGCCAACATGATGGTGCAAGTGCGCGGCAGCGCCCTCGGTAGCGACCAGTGGCAGACGGTGGCGTTGGATAACAGCGGACGCCTGCGCCTGCAATCGACTCAGCCAGGTTTGATCGATGTACGTGTCACGGCAACCGACACCGATGGTTTCAGCCGTACGCAAGACAGCCAGTTGCGGGTGAAGGATCCCGCCGACACACAGGCTCCGGCACTGGCCTGGAGTGGCGCGCTAGCGGGCGCGACTGCCAATGGCAAACCGGTCGAAGTCGATACGGCAGCCGCGTTGCAAGCCACCGTGCAAGAACTCCAATTAATGGGCTATCGCCTGCAGATCGCGGCGGCCGGCAGCGATAGCTGGCAGAGCTTGACCGAGCAAAGCCTGGATACGGCCAATATCAACCAAGCCTTGGCGCTGGCCACGCTGGACCCGGCGCAGTATCGCAATGGCGTGTATCAACTGCGTTTGACCGCATGGGATCTCAGTGGCCGCACCAGCGAGATCGATGCGCGCGTTATCGTCGACACCCTGCAAAAGAGCTTTGCTCAGAACAATGTTGCCGATGTCACCTACCAGCTTGGCGGCCATGCCTTCACCGTCAACCGCACACTCGACGGACGCAGCGGCGTCGATTTCGGCAATTGGGGTGTCGCCAGTTTCGCCACCGGCCTGTCGACCGATCAACTGGCTAGCACCGCCAGCGGTGCAACGGCGGCTTGGGCTGAAGGTGCACGTGTCTGGTTGCGGATGCCGAGCAACCTCGGTGATGCCAATGCGCCGATCCAGAACCTCAGCTTTACGCTTGGCACGATAGGTACCGCCTTGCCCGGCGGCCCAGGCGCGCCAATCGTTTATCGCGCCAATTTCGGCAGCGATCAAGGTTGGCAGTTACAAGCGATGGGGGGCGATACGCTGCAGCGTCAAGGCAGCCATCTATACAGCCAGATCACCGGCTTGCCCTGGGTGCCTGGCGGTTATGTGCTTACCGCCCCGGATGGTACCCACTACAGCCTCGATGCCAACGGCAAGCTCACCAGTGTCAGTTTCAGTGATGGTGCGCAGTGGCTGGTGTCCGATGCAGGTATCGCACTGGTCGGCGGCACCTTCGCCGATCGCATCAGCATCGTGCGCGATGCGTCGGGCCTGGTCTCCCGTATCACCGGCCCACTCGATGCCAGCGGCAATAGTCGCAGCATGATTTATCGTTACGATGCACAAAACCGTTTGATCTTCACCCGTGCGCTCGACAGCGGCAGCCTCGGTACGCCGTATGGCTATGACGGTACCGGTCAGTTGTATACCGACACCGTCACCGCCAACCTCGGAACGGCAGCAAGCTGGCTTGGCAACAGCACAGCCAATCAATGGAGTGGCAGCCTGCAAGCGGGGCAAACCACGACACTGGCCTTCCAGATACGCGACAGCGAACTGGCCTCGACCGTCAAAGTACCGGGTGGTGCGGGCGCGATCATCGTTGCGATCAGCGCACAGTTCGATAGTGCGCAATCGGATCTCCAAGTGATTGGCGCCGATGTACTCGGCAGCACGCTGCACAACGGTATGCGAACGGTACTGGTGCGGGTGACGGCGGCAGGGCTCAAGCTGATTCGCATCACTGGCAGCGGTAACGCGACGATCAGCGTATCCATTGCAGGCGACCTCAACCACGACGGTCGCATCGACGGCAGCGACAGCGCGGCATGGGCACAGGATGCCGCCAGCGGCAATCTCGCCGGCGATCTCAATGGCGACGGCGTGGTCGATCAAAGCGATCGGCAGATTCTGTATGCCAACTACGGTTGGCGTGCCAACCTTGCGCCGATCCAGGCCGCTACATTGCCTGCAGTGCTTACCCATACCGATCTCGGCACCAGCATTGCACTGGCATCGATCGCGCAGGACTACGAGGGCGATGCGCTGTTCTGGCGCGTGCTCAACACCACCCACGGTACGGCCAAACTCAGCAGCGACGGCCTCTCGGTGATCTTCACCCCAGAGCCCGGCTATAGCGGTGTGGCGAGCATCTTCGTCAGTGCCGACGATGGCTACAGCTCCAGCGCGCCAATTCAACTGAACATCACCGTGAGTGCGGCCAAGCTCACCGGCATTCACTTGCAGCCCTTACCCAACCCTGGCCCAGGTCAGGCGATGCAAGTGAAGGCCACAGTGGACTTCGAAGATCAGCTTGGTGTGGATGTCAGCGCCGATCCGGCCTACCTCAACCTGTCCATGGCCGATCTCAGCGGCATGGGCATGGTCGGGGCTGCACCGGCTAGCGTGAACAATAGTCGTGGCCTGATCCTTTGCAGCGCAACCGGCCCTGCCCTGCTCATCGCCACTCATACCGATGTCGATGGGCATGTGGTGCGCGCGGTGCAGGCGTTCAACATAACCCTGGCATCGGATACCGCCGACACCGGCACTCTCCTGGTTCAGCCCGACGTCTATCCGAATACGTTGTCGTTGACACCCGATGGCACACGGCAGCTCAAAGTGCATCTGGTCGAGCCGATTACCGGCGTACAAACCGATATAAGCCAGGTGCATCCGACGCCAACCAGCGGCACGATTTACCTGTCCAGCGACGATAGCATCGCCAGCGTCAGCAGCACCGGCTTGATTACCGCGCATCGCACCGGTGTAGTCACCATCACCGTGGTGTATCTGGGCAGCAGCCTTGCCGATGACGGCAGCGGTAACGTCGTCGCGCAGCGCATTGGTCAAGCCGATGTCACGCTACACATCGAGGCGGCGCAAACCACCGACCAGCAAATCGAAGTCAATAAAGACCAGGGCGGTATCGTCAGTTCGGCCACCGGCGAAACGGTGATGATCGGCGCCGGCGCACTTGCCGCCGATACAGCGGTATCGATTCACCGCATCGATCTGGCCAGCCTGCCGATGCCGGCTCCCGCACCGAATGTGCTGCAAGCCGTGGGAGCATTCACGCTCGATATGAGCGGTGCCACCAGCACCTATCCGCTGCAATTGGCCATTCCGGTACAGGCATCTGCCACGGCACAACCCGGCGATGAGGTGGTGTTCTTCCGCAAGGGAACCGTGCTGACCGCCGATGGCACATACAAAGACACCTGGTGGCTGGTCGACAATGGTTTCGTCGGCGCCGATGGTGTCGCTCGTACCGCAAGCCCGCCCTATAGCGGCCTGGATAGCTCGGGTCAGTACATGGTTTGCCGCCGTCTCCCCGGAGTCATCGGCAGCAGCTTCGATCTTGGTATCGGCGCCGGTGACTGGGCGTCGTTCGGCGGCCTGGGCATCAGCCTTGCCGGTGGCCTTGTCGGCGCCGATATTTACTCGGACATGATCGGCATCATCGCCAGTGCGGCGACGGGTATCACTGCGGGCAGCTATCACTTTGGCGTGCCGCAGTTCGCCGACATCACCTTGCCGCAGGTAGCACCAGGCGATATTTACCATCTCAACGTAAGTGCCGCGCTGCCGGCGGTGACTACGCCTTACGGCAACCTGGTCATTCCCAACCTCACTAGTGCCAGCGCCGACATCTCGCAGGGCGTGCTCAACTTTACAGTTGACAATCCCAATCCAGGTGCGTTCGCCGGCACGGTCGTGTTGCGTGCGATCTTCACCGATGGCTCGCACCGCGATGTGCAAACCCTTGCTGGTACCGTCAGCGGACAGATCACTATTACGCCACCGGCGGACCTAGCCGTGGGCAGCGTCCGTTGGCAATTGGTGCGGAAAATATCGACTCAGGTGTTGACCGGCTCGGGCAATATGTCCGACAGCGCGCCGCTGGAATTCGGTGGCAGCATCCTGAGTATTGCGCCGCAATCGGGTATGGCCGCGGTACTCACCCGTACCGGGGTGCAATTTGTTCGCGAACACGATCAATCGGTGGTTGCTCAGGTAAGCCTGCTCGATCTACTCGGCACGCCTAACGATTTCGGCGGTACCTACCTCACCGGTAATAAGGTGCAGGACGTGGCGTTCTCAGGTGACCTCTCCCGCTGCTATGTCGGCGGCAAAGGGGTCCTGTATGTCATCGACATGGTGACCTTCAAACTGATTAGCACCGTCACCATTCCCGCCGGTAAAAACATTACCAGTCTCGTCTCCGTTGGCGACCTGCTATTTATCGGCGAGGGACAAAGCTACGGCAGCGGTGCCGCCAACAATCAGCTACGCGTCATGGATATCGACCCCGGCAGCTCCACCTACAACCAGGCCGTTTCGATTCAGGGCACCGGCATCGAAAATTCACCGCTTGGTGTGAGCGGAATGACCATAGGTCCCGACGGCAGGACCTTGGTCGTCGCCGTACCGCAAAACCCAAACAGCGTCATGCTGGGCGACCGCAATAAGCGCGGCAATGTGTTTGTATTCGACCTTGCCACGCTCAACTTCCGTACCGGCAAGATCAACCCACCGGTGATCGCGCAGCTACCCGACGACGGTTTAAGCGGCAAGGCGCCGCAAATCATCAGCGCGACGAAGGATCCGGATCGTTTCCTGGTAACCGATGTCGCCGATTACAACCGTGGACTATCGACCCTGGTACTGACTCGCGATGCCAAGGGCGCCATCACCAGTGCCGTGATGAATGCGATCACCATGTCACAGCCCGACAGCGCCATTCGCATCGATCGTCTGGATATTCAGCGCGCGCAGAGCGCTGTGCTGGTTGAACAGGATGGTGTGGAGTACGCCATCGTTGCCGACGATAACTACAACTTCAATGATCCGTACTGGAAGGCGATGTTCGAAGTACCGGATTTCATCTACTCGCCGTTCGGTCCGCCGATCGCGGTAGGCGGTAGCGCCAGCGCCAGAAAAGTCGCCGTTGGCGGCAAACTCGGTATCGTCAAAGACCCCTTCGGTTTGAACGGAACACCGCAATACCTCGGTGCCACCCTGCCGCTGGATGGTTACGGAATCGTCAACCTAAGCGTTTCCGAGGACGGTCTCGTGCTGCTGGGGCAACTAAAAGGCGGCTTCGGCACCGATCTCTTCCAGAGTCAGCAAAATCCCAATCAGAACCACGCCTGGGATGTGAAAGCGTTGATCCAGGCCGCACTGGCTATGGACGAGCAAGATCGTCTATCCAAACATATAGTGTTGCCGACCAATGCCGAGCAATTGATTCCCTCTCCCACCGGCGGCGCGGTCGCGGCTCCTGCAAGCACGACCTTCGATCCCGCCGACGTGGCGGTTTCAGTCGATAACGGTCGCATGGGCGATGTCATCACCGTCGATCTGAAAAAACTGGTCGCTTACCAATTGCTTGGCCTGCCCTCGCCCAGCGGGCCGTTGACCGATGCGCAGAAACAGCTAATTGCCGGCAAGCAAGCGCAAATCGACGAATTGATGGCCAATCTGGACCAATTCAGTTTCGTCAGCGGACAAGTGGATAAATTCACCGGCGACGCCACCCAAGAAACCCGTGGCATGACCTTGGTGACACGCGGCACCGACAAGAGTGTCGTCAGTACCGGCACCGATGGTTTCGCCACGAACGGTACGTTCTATGTCACGCCGAATATCTCTAAAGCAGATGAAGCCGATCTACGGCTAGGCAAAGGTTTGCCGCCCAAGACCTCTGATTTCTTTCTTACCTATCACCTGAAAAAAGATGTCGCGGGCATTACCCAAGGCGATGGCAAGATCACTCTGACCGTCAAAGCAAGCGACGCGCCGGGCGCGGGTACCACGACATTTATCGGTGACCGTAACCTCGATAACCCGGGCTACAACAGCTTCCAACTGTCGGGTGATCTGAAAACCGGCGACGACATGACGACGGATGCGCAGGCACTCGATGTCTGGCGCGTCGAACAACGGCTTAAATATCTCGGCTTTCCAGCGATGGAGATGGCTGCAGCAAGCGCGGGTGCGCCGGCGGAATTCAAAGTGGGCGAAAAATTCGGCGAAGCCGAAGGTCGGGCCTTGCAGTTGTTCGAAAAGATCGTCAACTACGGCGGCACCACCACGACTTTTGGTGCCTATACCTCGGCCTCCATTGTTGCCAACTCCACCAATCTGGCGTGGCTCAACGCCTACAACGCGCCGCACTGGATGCAGTTCTTCGATAAAGGCAAGGACGCCAACGGCAACGATGTCTATATGTCGACCAATGATCGTCTGGGTGCGCATTGGAAAAACCTGCAAACATCGCTGGCCACCGGTGCGGTATTCGGCACCAGTTGGACGTTCGACCTGATGCGCGCCGCGGCCAATGCCATGGTGGCGTCACAAACCAACCAGTTGCTGTTCAATGGTGCAGACGATGCCAACGGCCAAAGCAAGGGCGCCAAGTTCGCTCTTGGCATGTCGCTGAACCTGGCGATCGATCCGCTCTATGTCTCCACCGACAATCAGACCCGAGTGGATGGCAAGGACAAGATTCTTGGCGTAGGCGCAGCACCGACCGGAACCGATCATCCCACCGTCGTCACCGGCGCCGACAATATCCAGGCTTACAAGGACAAAGTCTGGAGCTACGACAACGCGGTCAATCTGTCCAGCCTGCTGTTCAATCCAAACGTAGCCAACACTACCGGAAACACCGACAGCAACAGCCGCGGCTTGAATAATCAACGCGACGCACTGCGTGATTTTCTGTCGTTCTATACCGCGACACAGAGCGATACCAGCAGCACCCCGAACGGTTCGTGGGAGGAGTTACCGCTTGACCCATCGCACACGGCCGATGCCGATACCATCCGTAAAGCTTTGTTCGGCACAGGGCAACAAGCGAGTGGCCTGATCGACAAGGACAAGGTGAAGCTCGGTGGCGGCGCGGCAGGCGCCGGCTTCAAACTGACCAAGGACACCTTGGACGCGATCATGGGCACGCCCAATATGGCTTCGTGGGTCGAGCCGCTGCAAACGGCGATGACGCAATTCAACATTGTCACCCCGAGCGAAATTGCCGCGTTCCTGGCCCAGGTGAAGATCGAATCGGGCGGCATGAGCAAGATCAAGGAAAGCCTGATCTACAGCACCCCGGAACGCGCCGCGGCTATATTTGTCTCCGGCTTTACCAACAAGGGTCCGAATGACACCGATAATCCGCATGTGGCGGTTATCCCGGCGGGCAGCACCAGAGCTCAAATAAATGAACTCAAGTTACAGGCGCGCATTTTAAATGCCAGAGACTTCTATGCAGCGGTAATCACCCCAGCGGTTGCTGCAGAAGGTGGCTTTACCGACGCGGTGCAGGAGCTATTGGCAAACCGCGTCTATTCCAGCGACATCGGTGCCAAAACCAATGGCAACGGAGATCACACTACCCGCGATGGCTGGTTGTTCAGAGGCCACGGCTTGATTCAGCTCACCGGCCGAACCTTGACGGTGCGCTTCGCCAATTACATTCACGCCAACTACCCGACTCTGGATCCTAGCGGTTTTCTTGCCACCGACCCCGATCAGGTCTTTACAAACACCGATACCGGCAGGTTGCTTTCGACCTTGTCCGCCGCATGGTTCTGGAACCAGAAAACGATTGTATTGGAGCCCGATGGCAGGACTCCCTCGCCCGACAGCGGCAATTCGCTCAATACGGAAGCCAACAATATCGGCACGGCACTGTCCGATACGGCAGGACAAGACTTGCTTCGATTCAAAAGGATCACGCAATCGGTCAATGGCGGCCAGACCGGTGAAACCGAACGCGAAAATGCCTACAAGGTGGCCTGGAACGCGATCTTCAAAACCGGCACCCCCGCCGACAAAGTCGGCAATCCATTCGAAAGTATGCAAGATGTGCTTTCGCGGCTAGGCATCAAAACCACCAGCGCTCAGGATTACCAAAACCAGTTCGGTATCACCCTGCGTCGCCCAACCACGGCACCAGTGCCGATTGGCCCCAGCAAACTTAGCGATGGCGGCAACAACGTCGGCGCAGACGCGCCGGCGACGCCAAGCCAAGCAACCAGCTTCGAAACAGCCAGTTCGCTATGGAACGTGGCGGCAAGCAACGGCACCGGACTGGATGCGGTGATCGTGCAAGCCGGTGCTGCGGTCGGATCGTTCGTGCCGCTCGCTGCCGGTGCCATCGGCGAAACCACCGGTGAAGGCATGGATGCGCGTATTGCATTGGATTCCAATGCCGCTGGGCATGGCTGGTTCGTGGACCAAACACCGGACGACAACGCGGAGTTCTTACCCACCGCAGACCCGACCGTCTGGATAGCCAGGCCGGGTAGTGATGCCGCAGGAAAGATGGATTTACTCAGCGTACTGCTGCATGAGTACGGCCATGCGCTTGGCTTCGAGCACACGCTGGACGATCGCGACTTCATGGGCGCAACGCTCACCGCAGGCGTGCGCCGTCTACCGACGCCGGCCGAACTGACGCTGATGCGCCAACTTATCAGCCAACTGAAAAACAACGGCGTCACAGCTCCTGCCTCCACCAGCCCTCAAGGATTACCGGTAACGGCCGGTGCTGTTGTGGGCACTACGGCTCCGCCGACAACCGCGGTAACCGGAGGCGGCACGCAGAGCTACGAAACCGCCGCCAACCCAACCTTGCAGAACGGGCAGCTCAATGGTGTAACAAGTTGGACGACACAAGGTAGCGTGAGCTTCGGCAATGCTAGTGCGACCCTCAACGAAACCAGCAACAGCCAAACCCGCCTCAACCAGGTCTTCGTCGTCGGCGCGCAAGACAACTTCCTCCGCTTCACCGTCAGTGGCGTAGCGCTGCAGAACCCCGGCGATATGCCCGAGGACGCCTTCCAGGCAGCCCTGCTCGATGCCGGCACCGGCGCCTCGCTGGGTGGCGCGATCGGGCTGAGCCTCACCGACGCACTGCTCAACCTGCAGGGCGATGGGACCTCGTCGGTGGCGCAAGGCGTGAGCTTTGTGACCAACCCCGATGGCAGCCGCACCTATCTGGTCGATTTGCGCGGTATCGCGGCCGGCACGGCAGTGAATTTATCGTTCGACCTGATCGGCTTCGGTCCAAGCGGCAGTCATGTCAGCGTCAGCGATGTGGCGCTGATGGGTCTGCCGCAGGCAGTTAACGACACGACGACCGGTCTTGAAGACGGCGTCACTCACGTCGATGTGCTGAGCAACGACGTCAACGCCATCGGCTATACGCCAGTCGTGGTCACCGGGCCGACGCACGGCACGCTGAGCTTCAACCCGGATGGCAGCTTCAACTACACGCCGAATGCGCTCTACTACGGCAGCGACAGCTTCAGCTACGACCTCGACAACGGTAAGGCGCAATCCAATGTGGCCACGGTGAATCTGACCGTGACCCACGTGAATCACGCGCCGACGACCCACGATGTGTCGATGACCTTGGCCGAAGATGGCAGCGCCATGGTCGACCTACGCCCGTTGAGCGCGGATGTCGATGGCGATGCCTTGAGCTTCCGCATCGTCAATGCGCCGCTGCACGGCACCTTGAGCCAGAACGCCGATGGCACCTTTATCTACGTGCCTGGCCCGCTGTTCTACGGCAACGACAGCTTCAGCTACGTCGCCAACGATGGCACGGTGGATTCCGCGGCAGCCACGGTGAGCCTCACCGTGACTCACGTGAACCACGCACCCACCGCGGCGAATATGTCGGTGACGCTGGCCGAAGACGGCAATGTCGTGATGGATCTGCGTCCGCAGATCGCCGATGTCGACAAAGATCCGTTGAGTATCCGCATCGTCAGCGCGCCGCTGCACGGCAGCTTGACCCTGAACGCGGACGGCACTTTCACCTACGTGCCCGGCCCGTTGTTCTATGGCAGCGACAGTTTCAGCTATGTCGCCAACGATGGCATCGTGGATTCCGCGGCGGCTACAGTGAGCCTCACCGTGATGCATGTGAATCACGCACCTACCGCGGCGAATCTTGCAGTGACCCTGGCCGAGGACGGCAATGCCGTGATCGACCTGCATGCGCAAACCGCCGATGTCGATGGTGATCCGCTAAGCATCCGCATCGTCAATGCGCCGCAGCACGGCACGCTCACGCAGAACACCGATGGCACCTTCACTTACGTGCCCGGTCCGCTGTTCTACGGCAGCGACAGCTTCAGCTACGTCGCCAACGACGGCACCGTGGATTCCGCGCCAGCCACGGTAAGCCTCACCGTGACTCACGTGAACCACGCACCCACCGCGGCGAATATGTCGGTGACGCTGGCCGAAGATGGCAACGCCGTGATGGATCTGCGTCCGCAGATCGCCGATGTCGACAAAGATCCGTTGAGTATCCGCATCGTCAGCGCGCCGCTGCATGGCAGCTTGACCCTGAACGCGGACGGCACTTTCACCTACGTGCCCGGCCCGTTGTTCTACGGCAGCGACAGCTTCAGCTATGTCGCCAACGATGGCATCGTGGATTCCGCGGCGGCTACGGTGAGCCTCACCGTGATGCATGTGAATCACGCACCCACCGCGGCGAATCTGGCCGTGACCCTGGCCGAGGACGGCAATGCCGTGATCGACCTGCATGCGCAAACCGCCGATGTCGATGGTGATCCGCTGAGTATCCGCATCGTCAGTGCGCCGCAGCACGGCACGCTCACGCAGAACACCGATGGCACCTTCACTTACGTGCCCGGTCCGCTGTTCTACGGCAGCGACAGCTTCAGCTACGTCGCCAACGACGGCACGGTGGATTCCGGCGCGGCCACGGTAAGCCTCACCGTGACGCATGTGAACCACGCGCCGGTCGCTCATGACGCCAGCCTGCAAACACTGGAAGAGCAAGCGATCAATGGCCGCCTGACCGACTACGGCACCGATGTCGATGGCGACCCGCTCAAGGCCAGCGTCGTCAACGGTCCGCAGCACGGAGCGCTGAGCTTCAATGCCGACGGCAGCTTTACCTATACGCCTAACGCGTTGTATCGCGGCGACGACAGCTTCAGCTATCAATTGAACGATGGTTCGCTGAACTCCGGTATCGCCACCGTCACCATCCACATGGCCCCGGTGAACCATCCGCCTGTCGCCAACGATCTGGCAGCGACCGTCGCCGAGGAAGGCACCCTGCTGCTCGATCCGCGCACGCATGCCAGCGATCCCGATGGCGATGCCTTGACCACAGTGATCGTGAACGGACCGCTGCACGGCACGCTGACGCGCAACGCCGACGGCAGTTACAGCTATGCGCCCAATGCGCTGTATCGCGGTACGGATAGCTTCACTTACAAGGTCAACGACGGCACCGTCGACTCCAATATGGCCACCGTCACCTTGACGGTGACTCCGATCAACCACGCACCTACCGCGCAGAATGTCGCCCTCAGCGTCGCCGAAGAGGGTTCGGTCGCAGTGGATCTACGCCAGAGTGCCAACGATGTGGACGGCGATCCGCTCAGCACCATCATCGTCAGCGGCCCACTCCACGGCACCCTGAAACAAAACGCCGATGGCAGCTACACCTATCTGCCCAACGCGCTTTACCGTGGCATGGACAGCTTCAGCTACAAGGTCAACGACGGCACCGTCGACTCGAACATCGCCACGGTGAACCTGACCGTGACGCCGGTGAATCATGCGCCGGTGGCGCAGGACGCCAATGCCAGCCTTCCCGAAGATGGCTCACTGGTCGTCGATCCGCGCCTCGATGCACACGATGTCGATGGCGATCCGCTCTCCGTCGCGATCGTCAGCGGCCCGGCGCACGGCAATCTGGTGCGCAATGCCGATGGCAGTTTCACCTACACACCGACGACGTATTTCGCCGGTGGCGACAGCTTCACCTACAAGATCAACGACGGCACGGTCGACTCCAACGTCGCTACGATCGTATTGACCATCACCCAGGTGAATCACGCGCCGGTCGCGGTCAACGATACGGCGGCCACCGATCAAGGCAAGCCGGTGGTGATTAACGTGCTGGCGAACGATTCGGACATCGACAACAGCACGGGCCTGAATGCCGGCTCGGGCCGCGCGGCGAATGCCGGCCTCACGGCCCGCATCATCAGCCAGCCGGCAAACGGTGTGGTGAGCGTAAATGCCGATGGCACACTGACCTACACGCCGACAGCAGCCTTCAGCGGCACCGACAGCTTCAGCTATGTCGCCAACGACGGTCAGCTCGATTCAGCGGTGGCTTCGGTGACCATCACGGTCAAGGCTACCAACCATCCGCCGGTTGCCAATGACGATGTGTTCAACGGCAAGCAAGGCATTCCGTTGAGTTTCAATCCGCTTACCAACGACACCGACGCCGATGGCGATCCGTTGTCGCTGGTGCTGGTCAGCGGCCCCAGCCATGGTGTGCTAAGCCGCAATGCCGATGGCAGTCTCAGCTATACCTCGGACAGCAGTTGGAACGGTACCGATACCCTCACCTACCAGGCCAGCGACGGCAAATCGCTGTCGAATGTCGCCACGGTGCGTTTGATTATCGCAGCGGTTAATCATGCGCCGGTCGCGGTCAACGACAGCGCATCCATCCACAACAACCAGACCGCCATCATCAATGTGCTGGCGAACGACAGCGATGCCGACGGCGACAAGCTCACCACCCGCCTGGTCGATAAGGCCAAGCACGGTACGGTGACCCACAACGCCGATGGCAGCTTCAGCTATACCGCGTCGTGCGGCTATATCGGCACCGACACGTTCACCTACGTCGACAACGACGGCAAGGTCGATTCCAACCTCGCCACGGTGACCATCACCGTGCTTGGCCCGAACCTGCCGCCGATCGCCTTCGATGATTTCGCCCGCACTAACGAGAACGCCGCGGTGAAGATCGATCCGCTGGCCAATGATTGGGATCCGAACGGCGACGTGCTGCATACGCGCGTACTCTGCGGCCCCCAGCATGGCAGCCTGTCGCTCAACGCCGATGGCACTTACACCTATACGCCCAATGCGAACTGGTACGGTTTGGACGGCTTTACCTATGTAGCCAACGACGGTCAATTCGACTCCAATCCGGCCATGGTGTGGATCCGCGTGGCTTACGTGGAACAGCCACCCGTCGCCAACGACGATGCCTTTACCGTGCATGCCGGCCAGACCACACGCCTCGATGTGCTCAGTAACGATACTCACGATGAAGAGGACGACGACGAATTCAGCGCACGGGTGGTCACCGGGCCGAAACATGGCAAGGTCACCCAGAATGACGACGGCAGCCTGAGTTACACCGCCGTAGCCGGTTTCGTGGGCACCGATACGTTCACCTATGTAGCGAACGACGGCGAGGTCGATTCAAAACCAGCCGTCGTCACGCTGACTGTGCTGGCGCCCGATCGTCCGCCGGTAGCGCACGATGACAAGGCAACCACGGCGGAGAACACCGCTGTGCGGGTGGATCTGCTCGCCAACGACAGCGATCCCGACGGCGACGCGCTCAAGGCACGCATCGTCTGCGGTCCCTGCCACGGCACCCTGCATCTCAATGCCGACGGCAGCTACACCTACACGCCGGACAAGAACTGGTACGGCACCGACGGCTTCAGCTATCGCGCCAGCGATGGCCAACTGGAGTCGAACGTGGCGATGGTATGCATCACGGTTACCCCGGTAAGCCAGCCGCCCACGGCATGCAATGCCAGCTTCCAGGTTGAGCGCGATGGCCGTGTGCGCATCGACTTCGATGATCTGGTCAATGACGACGACGGCCATTGCCTCACACTCAGCCTGGGCAAGCCGGGTCAAGGCACGCTCACCCGTAGTCGTGACGGCGACTATATCTATCGGCCGAAGCCTGGCTTCACCGGCATCGATACCTTCACTTACACGGTAAGCGACGGCAAGCTCAGTGCCACCGCCACCATCACCTTGAAGGTGGTCGAAGACGACGATTGCTGGAATGAAGCCAGCGTGATGGTGGTGTCGGGCGCAAGGTCCACCAGCTATAACAAGCCTGACTACGGCTATATCGTCATCAATCAGGGCGGCAAACCGAAGAAGGACGATATGCCGGTTCTGGATTGGAGCTCGCATGGCGATAATGGAATCGGCCGGGCAGAACCTATCGGCGGAAGCTGGTGGAATGCACTACTGGACGAGCCGCTGTTGAGTTCGGCTGATTTGGCTAAGCAGAGTGGTCTGGTGGTGAAACGACCGAACTGAACTGGCCGCCATGGAGAAGCCCCTTGCTGGAGCGGGGGCTTCTTTGCGTCCATCCGATGCAGGGAGTGACTTGTGCCATATGCCCGACTAACCAAGGAATCTTCGCGGATGATGGCTGACTTGCTAACAAAGCATTTGCCTTGGCATAGGCTCTTCATAGGAGCATGCCTACTCGCCATGCCGATTCGCGGCATTACCGCCGATACGACCTATGCATCTATCGATGCGTTTCTTCGATCTCTGCCGAACGCGAGTCTCGAAAAACAAGCGCGAGGCGATCTGAATGGCGATGGGCGAGCCGACTGGGTCGGTTCCATACGGCGGCAACATACCGGTGAAAAGGGTAACGACGAGACCCGGCAAATCTATGTGCTTATGCAAATGCCGTCGGGCACTTATACGGTGGCGGCTCAATCACACGAGGCCATCATCGCCAGTGGAACAGCCAATAACGATTTCGATGAAATCACCCTGTCGGGTAGCAGCTTCTATCTGAGTCAAAGCAGTGCATGGCACGAGTGTGTGAACACCACCACCACCCAGGTTCAATGGCGCCACGGTATGTTGCGGTTGATTGGCGTGGATTATCAATCATCGTTGAGTAGTCAAGACGGGAGCCCGACTCCCCTGAAGACATTTCATCTCAGCAGAAACACACTGACCGGCGTTACGATCGAAGAGATCATTGCAAACGGCAAGCCTGCAGAAACGATTAAGTCGAAAACCGTCATGAAGCCGACTTATCTGCAGGATTATCCCGACGGCGATTTCAATCTGCGTGCAGAAGACTTCAAGCATGATCCTTGTCGCTAGAGGTGAAAGCTGCCGATATAACCGCATTCGAGCAACTCACATCACCTTCACACTCCCTAGATAGCGCGATAGCTACGTTTGCCGGCTATCAACTACGGGGAAACGTGTATGAACGCTACGGCTCTGCTCGACCGCGCACCGATAGAAATACTCAGTCAGCAATTGCGACAGCACGGCAGTTGCAATCTGTTATCGGAAGCACTGGCTGGACTGGTAACGCCGGATGCGCTGCGGCAGGATCAGCTCGACTATGCCAAGGCGCTGGACGGCTATGGCATTCGACACGAGCAGAAGCCTATTCCTTATCAAGGCTTGCCGTATGTCATGACACGGCGAACTTTCGAGAATGCGACGGACCGTTTCCATCGGCTGTTCGACATTCTCGAACGAGTGATCGACCTTTATCTTAATGAGCCGGTGGTACGCGATTTCTTCCGCCTGCAACCGCGGCACGATCGCCTGATTCGCATGGGCGCCGGTTATCGCCCACGCATCCAGTACTGCCGCTACGACTTCACTCTCAATGCTCGCGGAACGCCACGCATCTTCGAGTTGAACAGTCACTCGCCGGCCGCTTCGACTTACGCCGAATATTTCGCTCGCCTGCTGCAAGGCAGCCGCTGCCTGGCCCAATTGCGCAAGCAGGGCCTGCGGCCGGTGCAGACGCCGCTGGAAAGTCCCGGCGCTTTCGCCAAGGCGATGCTGCGTTCGGCCGAGCAGTCGGGTTATCTGCGTGCGGGGCGACAGGTGGCGGTGCTAAACAGCCGTTACCTCACCATGAACACCGAGCTGGATCATATTGCCGAGCAGTTTCGAGCCGAGGGCTGCAACGTCGTGCGCTGCTTCGTCGAAGACTTGCGCTTCGATGGGCAGCATCTTTTCTACGGCGATATTCCGGTCCAACTCACTTTCAACAAATTCGACGATACACATGGGCCAGATGCTTACGAGTGCGCCTTCAGCCGCACCACGGCCGAGGTACAGGCTTATCTGGATGCCTATGAGGCTGATGCGGTCTTCGGGGTCAACTCTTTCCCCAGCATGTATTTGCCCGAGCAGAAAAGCACGCTGGCATTTCTGTGGAGCCCATTACTGCACCCGTATCTTGAACGCGAGGAAATCGAACTTATCGAAGAAATCGTGCCGCACACCGTGCTAGTACGGCATATGTCCAGCAATGAGCTGGCCATAGTGGCTGCGCAACGCGAGCGCTATGTGCTCAAGCGTTCGCTGGATACGCGCGGACGTAGCGTATTGATCGGTCGAGGGGCGACCGAGGCCGAGTGGCGGCAGAGTTTGTCGGCGGCCCGTGCCGAGCCGGCCGGCGACGACTTCGTGCTGCAAGAGCTGGCTCCGGTAGAACATTGCACAACTCGACAGCTCAACGATGGCGAGCCTACCGAGGTATTCACTTCGCTGGCCTGCTTCCTTTTTCAGGGCGACCCGATGGGCGTCGTCGTACGCACGTCGACAGAAGAGACGACCAATGTAGGCCGGCAGGGTTTTGTGCAACCCGCGTTGATTGTCGAGTAATCGCATGGACTCCACCCCCGACCTTTTGTCGAGCAATGTCCTGGATCCCATCCTCTACCCGCTGCCGATAGCCTCGGCGACGGCGCCTGCGGCGTTGCTGAAGGACTTTCGCCAACGATTGCCGCGAACGACCTGGGCCAGCCAAACCCCGGATACCTTGATGGCGCCGGTATGGTCGGCGGCATCTTCGGTAGCGCATTTCGAAGCCCGCCTGCTCGCCCTGTTCCGCGCGCATCTTAAAATCCTCCATGCGCTGCAGACCGAAACCTCGCGTGAAGGAAGCTGGCGGCAATACGCCGATCTACTGAAGATCGTCCGCACCTACAATCGTTGGCCGGTATTGGGCGAAGGCGAACCCTTGCCGGCGGATAGCCTGGTATCGCCCGATGCCGCACGTTTGCTGTATGGACGTCCCGACATCGTACTCGGCGAGGCGGGGCCGATGGTGGTCGAGACCAACTTCGATACCGGGCTGGGAGGCTACACGCGGCCCGACGATATCTGGGCTATCGCCGCCGAGTTGTTCGCACCGCCGGCCGATTTTCTGGTCACCGGCCGTCCCTTGGATGGTTTCGCCGCTTACTTTGCCGAACTGGCAGACGGTTCGCCGTGCGATATCCACTGGATCATGAAAAACGACGACGCGGTCCGACGCGAGCTGGCCCCGGTATTGAACCGGCTCAACCGCCATACGACGGGGGTTGAACACATCATCCATTACGCCGGCGAACCGGTGCCGCCGCTACGCGGCGATCGAACAGCCTGGCTGCATCGGGCCTGCTCGATCTATTCGGTGAATCGCGACCGGGAACACTTCGCCACGTTGCTGACCGAACTGATGCCGCTAGTGCGCGGCTGTACCGTGCCGGTGTGGCTGTCGGTGCTGGACTCCAAATTGTTTCTGGCCTGGCTTAGCGATCCGGCGGCCAGACCCGCCTCGCTATCGGCCGAGGAATGTGAAGCGGTGGAGAGCCTGCTGCCGTGGACACGGGTGCTGTCCTTGTTGCAAGGCGAGGAGCTTGAGCAAGTGCGGCGCAACCGGGCCGATTTCATCCTCAAGAAATCCGATTCATTTCAGGCGAAAGAAGTTCATTTCGGCTGCAATCTTTCAAGCCAGGCATGGACCGATCTGCTGGAGCAGCGCCGCATGCAACCGGCCTGGATGGACGAAACGGCCAATATCTGGATCGTGCAGAAACGCGTACGCCCACGCGCTTACGACTTGATCGAATACACCGATGCGGGCCCGGTCGAACGCCGCACCGGCGTCTCATGCTGCCCTTACCTGCTGGGCGGCAAACTGCGCGGCCTGGAAACCTGGGTAACCCCATTCACCCCGGATATGTCGATGATTCACCGCATGCAGTTCGTGCCGCATTTCATTCGACCAGGGGTGTAGCGACCATCTGCTCCCTCCCCTGCCTGCAGGGGAGGGTTAGGGAGGGGTTGCAACCTTGCGACAAGAATTCACCCTCTTCCAGCCCCTGCAATCGAAGGAAGTCCCTTTTCGGAACAAGCAGAGGGATGGGCAAAACGCAGCAATGCTTTCAAACACATCAGGCATTCCTCACGGAAAGGCCATGGTGTTGCTTCTTAGTTGGCAGCATCGCCAAGCAGATCTACTCGACCTACGACTCCGGCGGTACGATCACCACGCTATGAATACCTTCGCGCTGTGCCAGGCCCGGCCCGAACTGAACCACGTGACCGTCTTTCAGAATCACCGTGTAGTCGGTATGGGTGACGGATATGCGGGAACGGTGGCGAGCGAGATAGGTATAGATCTCGAACTCGGCGACGGTACGCATGGCATCGGGACGGCCGAGCGTAGCGACGACCTGCTCGCGCGTGGTGCCTGGATCGAGTTGTGTGATCTTTTGACCGGTGGTGTGACAACCAGCCAGCGCGACCGCTAATGCGGCCATTCCTGTAATGCGCTTCATGACTCCCCCTGAGACTGGCAACACCGGTGCAACCAGCGCTGCGTTGTGCCAAATGGTAGCGTAAGTTTTGTGGCACGCAGCCCATCGGATTATCGCAATTTCTTGCGACTCGTTGAATGAACCAACAGGCTTGGCACTGTCATCGACGCGGTGCCAGAATGCCCATGCTGCAGGGGGACTACTGGAACAACGCAAGGCCTGTTGCCGCGCTGATAAGGCGTGGCTGTGCGGCTCTTCGTTGCGTTCCGTGATGGACCAGCCTCTCCCTGCGGCCACAGCGAAGGGATTTGAGGTGCGACGCGAAAGTCTTCATGTCTATGGCGTAAGTTCGGGTCACCGTTTTGCGCACGAGGTACTGCCACGCCGACACGTTCTGGGCGGTATGCCATGACGGAGGTTTGCCGCATCGCGCCCTTGCGACTGCTGATCTGCTCTTTAGCGCTGTTGTTTACCGTGCGCGGTGAAGCCACTACGGTGACCTCGCTAGGCGAACTGTTCGCTGTGGCGCACGAAAGCGAGCCAGGTTACCGCGCCGCCAGAGCCAACCTGACGGCATCGCAAGCACGCACACGCCAAGCCTTCGGTGCGATGTTGCCGCAGATCACCGGTACCGCGAACAGCAATGGCAACAAGCGCCGCTACGACACCCGCGATCGGGTGACGCGAACCTTGCATGACCGCTATCACAGCGATGGTGACCAACTGAGTTTGAACCAACCGATCTGGCGACCTGCCAATGTGGCCGCCTGGCGCGAGGCCGAGGAGAGTGCGCGGCAAGCCGGTTATCAACTGGCCGATGCCGAGCAGCAGTTGTATTTGAAGCTGGCCACCGCATGGTTCGACTTGATGGAGGCGCGCGACGGCGTGGAATTCACCACGGCGCAACGCGACGCCTTGCGGGCGCAATGGGATATAGCTCAGCGCGCCACCGAGCTTGGTGCACAGGGTCAACCGCAAGCCGACGAGGCCCGCGCGAAATACGAAGCGGCGGACGCCGACCAGGCCTCCGCCGAATGGGATCAAGCAGCCAAACTCGCCGCACTGGAGCAATGGATAGGCGCCGCCGGCGACATGGTGCAACCGTATTTGCGTGACGAGATGGAGATCCCCGATCTGCTTGGCGGCGATCTCGACGAATGGCTGGAACAAATCGACACGCATAACCCGGCGCTGCATGCCGCGAAGCGCGCCCTGGCCGCGGCCGAGGAAGAAGTGCACAAGCAACGCGCGGGTTATCAGCCGACCTTGGACATGGTGGCGACCTACGGCAATACGGATCAGGCCGTGGGTAACTTTCCCGGCCAGCCAGGCTATGGGATACGCCAACTCGCGGTCGGGCTGCAATTGAACGTACCGTTGTATTCCGGTGGCACTCAGTCGGCCAAAGTGGCCGAAGCCCTGGCTTTGCGCGACAAAGCCATGGAGGACATCGAAGCGACCCGGCGCACCGCCATACTGAATGTCAAAACCGCTTATCTGGGCTGGCGTGCCGGACGAGCCAAAGCCAGTGGCGCCAAGGCCGCCGTAGTCTCGGCGAAGACTGCGCTGGCGGTAGCCGATCGCGCCACGGAGCGTGGCCTGAAGATCAACGCCGATGTACTCACCGCGCGGCAACAACTTGCCGGCGCCCGCCGCGATCTGCGTAAGGGGCGTTATCAGCAGCTCACTTCGTATATCAAATTGCGCGCGGCGCTCGGCGAATTGACGGCGGCGGATGTCGATGACCTCGATCAGTGGTTCGGTGCCGCTCCCACTCAAGCCGTAACGGCAAGTACGACGGAGGCACCGCACCGATGAGCGCACTGCCACCACCGGCCGGCAGGGACAAAGCCGAGCTCGATAAGACTGACTTGGATAAGAGCAGTCCAGACGAGAGCGGTCCTGTCACCGACCCACGCCTGGCCAGTGCCCACGCTCCGAGCGCATGGGAACAGTTTCTGCTGGCGCGCAGCTCTGACGTCTTCTGCCGCGCCTGGCTGGCGCTGATTTGCGAGAAATTTCCGGCAGTGCGTCAAGGCGCCGTGCTGATTGAAGCCAGCGATGGACAGAGCTATGTGCCTATCGCGGTATGGCCGCTGGCTAATGCCGACATGGCCCGCATGGGTGGTGCGGTGCAGTTGACGCTGGCAGAACGCCGTGTCGCCGTGCAGGCCGTCGAGGAGCAACCAGGCTTATTGCATGTAGCGGTACCGATTGCCGTGCACGAGCGTATCGGCGGCGCCGTGGTGCTGGAAGTCGCCATGGAGCGGCAGGCGATCCAGCCGCTGCTGCGTGAAATGCATTGGGGTAGCGCCTGGCTTACCAACCTGCTCGGCAAGCGCGAGCTGGATCAGGCACTGGAAAGCAATGCGCGCTCGATGGGTATTCTGGAGACCATCGCGACCACGCTGCGGCATACCCGTTTTCAACAGGCGTTGTTCGATCTGTGCAATGAATTGCGGAGGCGCTTCGATGCCTCACGCGTGGCGATCGGCCTGGTTCACGACGCAAAGATCCGCCTGGTCGCCTTATCCGAGGCGGCTACCTTTGAAAAATCGTCGCCCTTGGTCCAGGCCTATACCGATGCCATGGGCGAAACCTGCGACCTCGCCCAGGTGGTTCACGCGCGCAAACCCGAAACTAGCGACGGCCCGGTCGAAAGCTATCGCGCGCATAGCGCATTGCTGCAGCGAGTCGGCGCCGATGCCTTACTTTCACTGCCGGTCAGTGAGCAGGCACGCACGGTTGCGGTACTGACGCTGGAACGCACCGGCGGCGAGGACTTCAGCGAGGCCGAGCGGCGCTGGCTGGAGACGTTCGCCGCCTTGTTCGCGCCGGTGCTGACGCAGCGGGTGGATGCCGAGCGCAGCTCATTGCAACGGATGCGCGATGAAGTGATGCGCTTCTGGGGCGCCCTGCTCGGCCCGCGATATTTGCTATGGAAACTGGCCGGCATCGTCGCATTCGTATGTATCGCGCTGGCGGTTTTTTTGCCGGTGTCCTATCGCGTCTCGGCCAAGACCGTCACCGAAGGAGCGATTCAACGCGTGGCCGCCGCGCCTTTCGAGGGTTATCTGGCCGCAGGGCTGGTGCGTGCCGGCGACACCGTGCGCAAAGGCCAGGTGCTGGCCCAACTGGACGATCACGAACTGTTGGTCGAGCGTGCGAAATGGGCCAGCGAACGCGATCAGTACGACAACAAGCTGCGCGAGGCGATGGCCAATCACGAGCTCAGCGCGATTCAAGTGACCAGCGCGCAATTGCAGGAAGCCCAGGCCCAGCTCGATCTGCTGGAAGACAAGCTGGCGCGCGTGCGCGTGCTGGCGCCTTACGACGGCGTGGTGGTCAGCGGTGATCTCAGTCAGCAGATCGGCACACCGGTGGAGGCCGGTAAAAAACTGTTCGAGATTGCCCCGCTCGGTAGTTACCGAATCATTCTGCAAGTTGACGAGCGCGATATTGCCCAAGTGCAAACGGGGCAGACCGGCGAGCTGGTAATGAGCGGACTAGCCGGCAAACCGATGCCGTTCTCGGTCGCGAAAATCATGCCGGTGGCGACCGCGCAGGACGGCAAGAATTTCTATCGTGTGGAGGCGAAGCTGCAACACGATTCACCACTGCTGCTGCCGGGCATGGAAGGTGTCGGCAAGATCGGCGTGGGACGGCGGCAGCTCGGCTGGGTGCTGCTGCATAGCACCTTGGATTGGCTGCGCTTGACGCTATGGAACTGGGGCTTGTGAAGCTGCCCGTACTGGCCAGTTGCCGTGGCGCGTAATCCGTTCAGCCCGTCGTGGCATAGCGTCGCGCTGCTGCGGCCGCGGCTGATGCCTTATGCGCTGGTGCAGCGGGTGGTGTTTCGGGGCAAGCCTTGGTACGTCGTGCAGGATCAGAGCGGTGGCCGCGTCTATCGACTTTCGGCGGCTGCCTATGCGTTTATCGCCGGCATGGATGGGCAACATACCGTGCAGGCGCTATGGGAGCGTGCCAATGGCTCCGAAGTACGCGATGCCTGCACCCAGCCGGAGGTCGTCGATCTATTAGTGCAACTGCATGCGGCCGATCTATTGCAGACCGATGTGGCACCGGATTCCGCGCTGGCCCTTGACCGTCATCGGCGCAAGCGCACCGAAACGCTGAAGCAGTGGCTGATGAATCCGATGAGCTTGAAGCTGCCCTTGCTCAATCCCGATCGCTTTCTCACGCGGCTATCGCCTTATGTTAGCTGGTGCTTCGGCCCGGTCGGCGCCTTGCTGTGGCTGGTCGTGATGCTGCCGGCGCTGTTTTTGGCCGCGCAACACTGGAGCGAACTGACGCATAACCTGTCCGATCGGGTGCTGTCGTCCAGCAATCTGCTGGTCATGCTCGCGGTCTATCCGGTGGTGAAGCTATTACACGAGCTGGGCCACGGCTTTGCGGTAAAACGCTGGGGCGGCGCGGTACGCGAGCTGGGCTTGATGTTTCTTATTTTTGCGCCGGTGCCTTACGTGGAGGCATCGTCGTCCTCCGCATTTGCATCCAAATATCAACGCGCCGCGGTAGCCGCGACGGGGATGTTGGTTGAGCTGTTTCTCTCGGCGCTGGCGCTGCAGGTATGGTTGCTGGCCGAACCGGGCGTACTGCGCGCGGTGGCGTTCAACGTGATGATTATCGGCGGTGTTTCCACCTTGATGGTCAACGGCAATCCCTTGCTGCGCTATGACGGCTACTACATTCTTTCCGACTTGATCGAAATGCCGAATCTGGCCCAACGCGGCCAGGCTTGGTGGACCTATCTGATGGATCGCTACGCCTTCGGCGCCACCGATGCGGTAGCGCCGGATGAAACCCCGGCCGAGCGCCGCTGGCTGGTGCTATACACGCCGCTGGCCTGGTGCTATCGCACCTTTGTGACGGTCTCGGTGATTTTTCTGGTTGCCGGTAAGTTCTTTATCGCCGGCGTGTTGATGGCTTGCTGGAGTGCGTTCAGCCTGATCGCCACGCCGTTGCGCAAAGGCTGGAAGCATCTCGCCAGCAGCCCGGTGTTGCAACGTTGCCGCACCCGCGCCATGCGCCGCACCGCAGTCGCCCTGCTCTGCACGCTAGTGTTGTTGCTACTGGTGCCGTTGCCATTGCGTACCCGTGCCGAAGGCGTGGTGTGGCTGCCGGACCACGCGATGCTGCACAACGGTGAAAGCGGTTTCTTTGCGCGCTGGATGGTTGAACCGGGCAGCGAAGTGAAGCGTGGCCAGCCATTGTATTTGCTGGACAATCCCACGCTGCGCGCCGAGCTGGCCGTCGATCGCGCCAAGGCGGAGGAGGCGCAAGCCCGTTACGATGCCGAGCATTTCAGCGACCCGGTCAAGGCCGCGGTCTCCGGCCGTCAGCTCGACGAGGCACGCGAGGTGCTGCATCAAGCCGAGGTACGCATCGAGCGGCTGGCAGGCTACGCCCAAACGGATGGCCGTTTGATTGTCGCCACCGCACAGGATATGCCGGGGCACTATTACAAAAAGGGTGAGTTGCTCGGTTATGTGCTGCAGGACCACGAGTTATTGGTGCGCGTCGTAGTGCAGCAGGACGACATCGACCTCGTGCATCAACGGCTCAGCGGCGTATCGCTGCGCCTGGCCGATTCACTTGCCCAAACGCATACATCGCGCGTGGTGCGCGAATTCCCCAGCGGTGTCGATGAGTTGCCGACGGCTGCGCTGGGTCTTAATGGCGGCGGTACGATTCCGACCAGCCCGAACGACGCGAACGGCCTGAAGGCTTTGCAGCGCATCTTTATTGTCGACCTCAGCCTGCCCACCGATGCCGCGCCGGCTTTTGGCGAACGCGTGCATATACGCTTCGAGCATGGCAGCGAACCGCTGGCCCGGCAGGCATTGCGGCGCTTGCGCCAGGTCTTCTTAAGTCACTTCAATGTCTGACGTACGCACCCTGCTCGCCTCACGCGACATCCTGCTGGGCGACGGGCCTTATCTTGAGCGGCTGGACAGTGTCCACGCGCCCTGGGAAGAGCGTCTGCGCGCATGGCTGGCACGGCTACCGCGTTTCGATGGTCAACGCGCGCGTACTTTTTTGCAGCACGCACAGACACTGGAAGCCGCCGCACATGGCTGTGATGACAGGCAATTGCATGCGCGTCTTGGTGAAGTCGCCCGGCACATGCATCGCGCCGGGTTTACCGACAATTTGCTGGCGCAAGCATTCGCGCTGATCCGCGAAGCGTCGCGGCGCACCCTGGGCATGCGTCATCACGACGTGCAGTTGCTGGCCGGGCGAACCCTGTTGCAAGGGCGACTGGCCGAAATGTCCACCGGCGAAGGCAAGACGCTTGCCGCCACCCTCGCCGCCTGCTCCGCCGCGGTCACGGGCGCGGCGGTTCATGTGGTAACGGTCAACGACTACCTGGCCGAGCGCGACGCCGAGACCAACCGCCCGCTATTCGACTTTCTCGGTCTGCGCATCGGTGTCGTACTGCAGGATATGGAAGTCGCCAAACGACGCGAAGCCTATGCCTGCGACATCACCTATGTCTCCAACAAAGAGCTGACCTTCGACTACCTCAAAGATTGCATCGCCCTGGGCGAAGCTTCGCGCACGCAGCAGCGGTTGCGCGAACTGGCCGGCGGCCGCCGTGGCGAAGCGCCGATCTTGCGCGGCCTGCATATTGCCATCATCGATGAGGCCGATAGCGTATTGATCGATGAGGCAAGTACGCCGCTGATTATCTCCGAGACCCTGCCGGACGACCTTGATCCGGCGATCTACGACCAGTCCATCGCACTGGCCCGCAGCCTGCAGTCCGGTTCCGAATATGTGCTGGGTACTCACCGCGACATCTGGCTTACGCCACTGGGCAAACAGCGGGTGCGTGAAGTGAGCGCCGGCTATGGCGGCCTATGGCAATCGCCATTATGGCGCGACGAATTCGTGCAAAAAGCGCTATCCGCCGTGTACTGTTTCCAGCGCGATCAGCACTACATCCTGGCCGAAGGCAAGGTGCAGATCGTCGACGAATCGACCGGGCGCGTGATGCCGGATCGGACCTGGGAGCGCGGCCTTCATCAAATGATCGAGTGCAAAGAGCAGGCCGAGATCACCGGCCAGCGACGCACGCTGGCGCAGATCACCTACCAGCGATTCTTCGGCCGCTACCTTTTGCTTTGTGGCATGACCGGCACGGCGCAAGAGGTCGCCACCGAAGTCAAACGCAGCTACGACTTGTCGGTAACGCGTATTCCGACCCACAAGCCGAGCCGCCGTGAACGCCTCACCGACAGCCTTTGCATCAATTCCGAACAGCGCTGGCAAGAGGTGGCCCGGCGCGCAGTGCAGATGGCCAGCACCGGTCGCGCTGTATTGATCGGCACCCGCTCGGTGGAGGCTTCCGAATACTTGAGCGGGCTGCTGGAGCGCGATGGCATCACGCATACCATGCTCAATGCGCGTCAGGACCAGACCGAGGCCGAAGCCATTGCACAGGCGGGTCAGCCTGGATCGATCACCGTGGCGACCAATATGGCCGGCCGCGGTACCGACATCAAACTGGCGCCGGCGGTGGAACAAGCCGGTGGCCTGCACGTGATTCTTACCGAGTTTCACGAATCGGCACGTGTCGATCGGCAACTGTTCGGCCGTTGTGCGCGCCAGGGCGATCCGGGCAGCACCGAAGCCATCGTCAGCATCGATGACGAGCTGTTTCGCCGTTTCATGTCAAGTGCCGAGCGCTGGCTTATGTGCCGATGGGTCACCCGTACCCGGCAAAGCCGCCTGTGGTTGCGCCATTGGGTAACCCATGTGCAGAACCGTGCCGAGCGCCACTACCGTCATCAGCGCACCGAAACCCAGCGCCGCGACGCCGAGTGGATGAAGGCGCTCGGTTTTGTCGGCAAGACACGTCGTTAACTGTGCGGGGCTTCGCAGGGATCGTAAACAGATTCTCTGCGTTTATCGATTAGCAGCGCTGCCTTCTAGTCAAAACGCGCAATCAATATAAAATCTTTGCTCCCCACCCCCACCCATCAAAAGATAAACCATGAAGCAGTTCAGCAGTTTTTCGCATGCCCGATCCAAAATTCTGGCGGGCACCGCGCTTGCGGCCATCATCGGCACCATGACGATGTCGTCTGCATATGCGGCCGCTGTATCCCCGCAACTCGTCAATCAGTACGCCGACATGTGCGCCAAACAGTCGATCAACATCCCATCGCCTTACGGTGAGGCGGATCTGAAAGGTAACCCGAAGCTGGACAGCTACTGCAAATGCTTCGCCGGAAAATTTGCCGAACGAGCCATGGCAACGCTACAAACGGGAGACACCGCGACCTTTACCCCGAACTCTCTTAATGACAGCGTGAAACAGGAAAACCAGATGCGTAACAGTTGCCGGCAACAAGTTGGCTTGCCGCTGCTTAAGTTCGCGCCATGATCGCGATGAAAGCACGGATGAAAGTACTTACCCGCTCGCTGCTGACCCTTGCGCTATGCGCCGCCGCGCCGCTCAGTGCATGGGCGGCAAGCCCCAATGCTCATGCGGTGGCTAACGCTTCGGCACCGCCGGGCGGCGTCTATCTGGGTTATTACCAAGAAGACCCGGCCACCAACCCCGAAGACCCGACCATGGGCTCGGTGTACCTGAACCTGCCGGCGTCCGACAGCAGCTTCTCCGGCAATATGTACTTCACCTATTTCGGCTGTCAGAGCAACAACCTTGGCACCATCTCCGGCACCAAGGCCGCGACATCGCTGAAGGGAACCTGGAGCGGCACCATCGATGGCACGCACCAGACCGGCTCGGTAGCCGGCACATACTCCGCGGCAAAAGGCGCCTACGCCGGAACCTTTACCGTAGCCGGCGGCAAGCAGCACATCGATATTCCATCGTGCATCAGTTACTACATCGCGCCGAACGGCACGTTCGAGCTGTTTGCAGTGGGCCAGAACGTACCGAGCGATTTCTCTGTTTCGCTTAGCGGCAATACGGTGAGCTGGAATCCCCCGAGCGGTGCGGTCATGACCTTGGTTTTTGTACTGGACCCGGCTATTGCAGCTAGCGGCCATGGCAATGCCACCGTGTGGCAGACCTTGGTGCTGGGCCCTCAAGGCACGGCAAACCTCGGCGATATCGGCTTAGTCAGTGGACACGCGTATGTGGTTGCCGTCGGTGCATCGGATGGCAGCTATCGACGACTGAGTTTTGCCAGCACTCGCTTCACGGCACCCTGATCGCTGCGGCCTGAGTTGCGCTACCTCTCTACACCATCCTGCCAGCGCAGGATGGTGTAGAGAGCACCGGTTTTCTTTTGACCAGGGCGCAGGGGTTCAAAACGCACGGTGACCTGCAGAGCCGATCGTGTGCCATCGGTGGTGCTGGCCATGGCATAAATGGTTCTTACATTACCGCTACGCCAGCTACCTACGGGCGTGCCGTTCGGCAAGGTGAGCAGCGGCGAGTGCGGTGCCGCAGCCTCGCGCGCCACGATAAAACGTTGCGCCTTGGCCATATCCATCCCCGGCAGCGTCGACAGCGCCAGTGCGGGCGCGAACAGCGCTGCCGGTTGCGGGCGACGTGACCAGAGTGTGATGGCCGGCTCCACCTTCTGATAAATCGTGGGGGTCATGCCCAGCACGGCCTGCAGATCTTCCAGGCTGACGAACTCGGCATAACGCGGCCCATGACTCAATCCGGCCTGTTTGTATCGCTGCTGTCCATAGACTTGGTTGTTCAACCTTTGCGAGTCGCGCGACTCGATCACGTTGGCTGCCAACGCAACGGCTGCCGCGGCATCGACGCCTGCCGCCTGAAATAGATTTTGCAGTATGTCCGGCGTCGCGGTGTTCAGATCGACCTTGCCGGTTTCGTCGCCGATCCGTATCTGGATATCAGTGTCATCGAGGCGATAGGTATAAAGACGTCCATCGGCAATCCATGACGCCCCTGCCCCTGGCGCAGCTCCGAGGCTCTGGGCCGATTCGTAGATCGCCCGCATCACTCCTGCTTCGGCTAAATAACGCACCTGGGTTTGCGCCAGTTGATAACGCACTTGCGTGGCTTCAAGCCGTGACACCGTGGCATAGCCGCCCAGCAGAATCGCCAGCAATGTGCACGCCCACAACACCACCAAAAGCGCTACGCCGCGCTGCGCTCCGACGTTCAATGAAGCCCCCTTCCGTACAGCAACGGCATCGCCACGGCACGGACATTGATGGCACTGGCCCCTTGCCGGATAGGAATATCCAGGCGCGGCCAGAACACCATGCCATCATCGAGCGTCACCTCGATACGTATCAGGCTGGGCAGCCGCATGGACGGGGGCCATGTCTCCAGCCACTGTTCAGGCTGTTGATCCTTGGTGCTGCCGTAGTAACTGAAATGAACGCTGCGGATATGCGAGACAAGCACCTCCGGTTCACTGCGGGTGTCGGCTGCGATACCGTCGGGCGAGAGCATGGCGAAGCTCATTGCCAAGTGGGTATTGTCTTTGCCTTCTTCGACCAGTGTAAGCGTCTGCAACTGCGGACCGAGCTTGCCGAGATAACCTGGCAGCGGCGCCACAAAGCGTATTTCTTTGGCGCTGCCGCTGAAAACAATCGGTTCATGCTGCGCATTCATATCCCATGGAATCGCCGATGTCTGCGTCAGCTCATGCCTGAGAAATTGTTGCGCCGATCGAATCTGGTCGAGCCTCTCGATCACCGCCGTCCCCGACCGCACGCTATGTGTCGCGGTGCTGATGCCGGCATACACGCCGAGCAGCAGTAAGGCCATCAGCGCGAGCGCGGCGAGCACTTCGAGCAGGCTGAAGCCGGTTGAGCGCAGGGAACAGGGAACGGGGAACGGGGAGCGATGAGCGCGTCGCAACACTACAGCGAGCGAGCTGTTGTTCCCCGTTCCCCGTTCCCCGTTCCCCTGCCTCATTGAACCCGCAACGTGGTGAAATGCGCCGAACGTTCGCGCCGGCCACTGCCCCAAAGCACGTCCAGATCCACGCGATATAGCTGCAGTGGCGTCGTGTCGGCGGCAGCGGATTCAGTGACCTTCAAACGCCAGCGATATTGCGTATCGAATTGCCCTTCGCTTACGCCAACGCGCAATGGCTCGATAACCGTCATGCCGTCGAGCTTGGATTGTCCCCATAGGGCCGCCTTGCTGGCTTCGGCAGCATGACCGGACAGCGCCATGGAGCCGCCGGCCACTTGCATCAAGGCAGTGAATGCAATCGCCAGCAACAGGATGGCAGCGATGACTTCGAGCAAACTAAAGCCGCCGATAAAGCGCGAATACAGAGCACGACGTGGCGTCGCATGGAGCGAGCTGTTGTTCCCCGTCCCCCGTTCCCCGTTCCCCAGCTTCATCCCACAACCCCACTAGCCATAGCCGTAAATTCAATACCAACAACGTGACATTCGCTTGACGCAGATATGCGAATGGGAGGGGTTGCCCCCTCCCATTCACGTTTATCTACTTATTGACGTAGTGCTTAGTTAACGACGCAGGTGTCGATCTGGCTCTGCACAAAACTGGTGCTGAGGAAAGCCAGACCCGTGCCGGAACCGATCGTGGTCGTGGCGCCAGTGATGGCCGAGTTGTACGGAGCGCCAAGCAATTTGCGGACATTGGCGGTATCCGTGCCATTGCCGTTGCTGTTGCCCAACAGGTACGAGACGGCAACGATCGGATAGCCGCTCGGATTCGCATAAGCCGAGGGCTTGACCAAAGCGATGCACGAGGTGCTGGGCAGCGGCGAAAGAGCTGCATACGTGGCTTGACCGGTGGTGGCATCGGCGCCAGTGATTACATTGTTATAGACAACGTCGGTGCTGTTGATCGTTACGCTGTTGGTCAGATCGGCGACCGGATCGAGACCATTAAGAGTTGCGAATTGAGCAAAAATGTTCGAAACGTTGGCCGTCTCGGCATAGCCGATCGCACCGTCGAGGGCTACCACTTTAGCGACCAGATTTGCGTTACCGCTCTGGGCATTCCAGTTAGCCGGGATGGTCGACTGGTATTTCGAAACAACGTTGGTGAACGCCTGATCGGTGATGAAATGCTGGCTGGCAGAGCCGGCGCAAATCGTCGCCAAGTGGTTGCTGAAGGCAAACGTAGTGCCGCTGTTGTCGCCGCGGTAGATCACATTGATCGCGCCAGAAACGCCTGCCGGCACGCCGGCGGCAGCGAGCTGGCTATCGCTCCAATCGCTGATCTGACCGGAGAAGATTTTGCAGACCAAGGCATCGGTAAGGGCCAACGAACTTACATTGGCTTTGTTGAAGGTGATCGCAACGGAACCGGCAACGGCTGGAAACTGCAACGGGCTGCTGCCCGAACGGTTAGTCGTATAGTGGCTGTAATCGAGAGAATTCAGCGGCGAATCCGCACCGACGAAGCTCGGCTGGGTCAGAGTGCCACGACCTGCTGCACCGGCATCGAAACCGTTCGGTGCCGTTGGGCCATCCGGGCAGGTAGTCTGCACGTTCGTGCCTGCAACACCGGCGAGGATATCCTTGCCCTTGCCGCTGCCGGTCTGGCAGTAGGTGGTCGCCGGATTACCCGTTTGAGCCGAGTACGCCGCCAGGAACGAGCCAGCAACGGGAGATGAGGTCAGCCGATGCGTAACGTCACCGGTGTAACCGAGCGCCGGCAACGTCGCGCCACCACCAACCAGGGTAGTGCTGGCCTGAGCAGCCGAAGCCAGTGTGATCATGCCAAGAAACATCGCACCCGCGAGGGTTTTCATGCGGTTCTTACCCGTATATCCGTAAGCCATGATGTACACCTTGCATAAATACCTCCGAATTGGAGGCTGATGCATTTATGCCCGATAACGTTTACATCATCGTTAAAGTAATAAGACTGGATATATGGATAGGCTGTTACATGACTCATGATAATTTAACCAAATGAGTTCATTACAGCTTATTTTACTTAATAATCCACCATGACATGGAATATGCCATATAAATTACATGACCGATCGGTGTTTATTTATGAAGAAAAATTTACTTTAATCTGCATAACCAAGACACGCCATTGACCCTGTCGCCGTCAATCGCCCATCTTGTACACAAGAACTTCACGCATGATGGATGCCACCTCGGGATCGATCTTCGGCTGCGCCGAAAGCTGCACCATGTCGGCATCATCGAGTTCGCGCAGTACACTACGAATCGCCGCACGCCGCCCCTCATTGCACCATGTATTAAATACAGGCGGTAAGGTTGCAATAAAAAGCCCGGCCTTTTTCTCACCTTCCGCATTGCGTCGGTGCAGTCGCTGCCTAATAACGTACGGTATCCGATTAGGTAGCCGATGATAATGCGACACCATCAGGTCGGTTAATGCACTTCGCGTGCAACGGTCGATAAGCCTCTCGGCTAATCGCTCCTGCCTTGCTTCGAATAATTGGCGTAATGTTTCCGCAAGCGCATCCAGGCTGCTCATCCAACCTCCGCGATAGATTCCATATTGCCCATGCCGCCGGCAGCCGCGCGGCTGCCGGCTCGACATGGACCATGTTTTGAATGTCAGCGAGATGCCATGGGCGTCTCGCTCCTTGAGACGCTACTCGGCCAGGCGCTGGCGTTCGGCCAAGGTCAACGTTTGTTTCTTGGCTTCGCTCAGGCGACCAGCGCCTAATATTTGTACCGGGCTATGCGGATCGTAATCAGCACCGCCTGGCCGGCTTTCGATGCTGCTGGTTTTATCGCCGTAACCCAGCACTTGCACCGAGATGATCGACGGCTGCTTATTGCGTGCGTCATCGTTCTGCTGTCGGCTCATGTCTTCGGCGGCTTTGCTTATCGCGCTTGCGGCGGCACTCGCGGCCGATAGCGCACCGACGTTGACCGATTGCACGATGGGCACACCGATCTTTTCGCCCTGCACCTGGATATTGTCGGCATTGGCGACCTGTGCCGCGGCAACCACGAGATTGCCCGATACCCGGATACCGGCGTCGCCCGCATCCACCGTACCGCGCGGCGCAATCAAGTAAACGCTGCCAGTAGGTGCGCCGGCCACACTTTGCAAGGTGGCAATACCGGCGCCGCTGACCTGGCCGCGCGCATCGATACGACACCATGCATCGAGGGAGCAGAGATAGGTCGGCGGTGGAATTTCGGCTGAAGTCTTGGCGCCCTGCCCGGCATTGATATCGCCGTTGGAACTCCACAGCACCAGATCGCCGCCTTGCTCTGTAAAAATGCGGCTTTGCGCCAGCAGCACACTGCGATCGGTAAACATATTCACATGGCCTTGCTCCAGCGTGAGCACACCCATGCTGTTAGGCCCGGCGAGTACCTTGCCTTGATTGTCGGTGATAACAGGAGGCGCCGAAGCACTACCTAGCAGAGCCTGTCCACCCGGCCCGAGAATGCCGATATTGCCGCCTTGCTGGGTCTGAATCGTGGAACTGCGAATATCCAGATTACCGGTATCCACCGTTTGCGCGGCACCATTGATACCGCCTTGGCCACTACCGTTGGCGGTGTAGCCCAGACTGGCCGGGAACAAGCTGCCCAGAGCCGCGTAGCCCCGTACATATTGCTGGTAATACGGGCTGGCCGGATTGTTGTAATCGGCACCGACGATAGCGAGGATCTTGAACAACGCCTGTTGCACAAACATGCGCTGCACATATTCGGGCTGCGCGGCGAACATGGTCCGCGCCTGCGCAGTCGATAGCTGCGTGTGTGGTTGATCTTTCGCATAACCGGTATCCACGACCTGGCCGTCGACACGCTGATTCATGAAGTCGACCAAGTCTGGCAACAAACTGCCTATGCCATCGACACCATTTGGACTATCCACATAGCGCGCAATGAAATCAGCCGTGGCGATACCTGGCTTGACGCCAAACAGTACGTCGATATTGGCGCTCTTATGCGGCAGGTATGGATTGAGTGCATTGCCGATGCTGTCGATACCCGTGGCATTGCTGCCCGTGATCGTATGGTTCGTGGCGATATCGGCCTGGCTGGTGAGCGGACCGATATTACGACCGGCTTCCACCTGAAGAGTACCTGGACCACCAAGCTGCAACGACGGTGCCTGCATATAGGCGCCAGGATCGTTCAAAGCTGGAGCAAAATTACGGTTGATCGCCGTATCGTAGATATCGCGGCCAGCGACAATACGGGTGACATCGGCATCGTGCGTATGCTGACCGGTCAGCGACAGGTTGACGATATCGCGACCGGCATAGAGCAACGCAGATTTGGCGGGTGAAATCACCAGTGATCGGTATTGATAACCGCTGGGCGCGGCGATGCCATCCGTGATATCGCCTTGCAGAGCGTAGATGCGCACCGGCGTGAAATCGTTGCCATGCAATGGTGCTGATTGATGCAGCAGTGCTGGGATACTATTAAAGACATTCGTGTTGATATAACCGAAGATCATCTGGTTGCTATAACTGCTGCTATCGAGACCACCATACGGCTGCAGCGGCGAAGGCAGGAATGCAGCAGGCGCATCAATCAAGCCGAAATTGTACGAACCCACTGCCCCCGTGGCAGTGGGAGTCCCCATGGTGTAGACCTGCTCCGAAAATCCGATCGCGCGATTGGCCAGCAAACTCAAATTTCCATTGGCCGATGGATACAGGCTGCCAGCCCCCAGGATGTTGATATTGCCCGAGAGTGCGGTAAGGCTGAGGCTGGCCGGCAGAATCGAGCCCGGATTGCCCATGCCGACCGAGCTGCCATAGCCAAACAAAAGGCCCGGCACACTTAAGCTATCTAATGTGACATCGCCCACGACCGAGCTTACGTTCAAGGCTGACGCACTGCTGAAACTTTGCGCATCAAAATGTCCGGCCGGGAGAATAGCGCTGACATGGCTGTTCAGCGCGGCATACGACGGGTTGTAGATGCCTCCGATATCGACACCTTGCAGGGCGCTCACATGCCATTGCGTATCCTGCGCCGCCAGCAAAGTCGATACCGGCGTGGTAATACCGCCAAAGGCATAAACCGAACCAGGCACGCTGTAGCTCAGTTCGGCGCCAATGCGCCCGCCTGCATGCAGACTGCCCTGCCCCTTGGCGACAAAATAGCTGCCGCTGAGAATATCGCCGCCAGCTTGCACGTCGAGATTGCCGCCGCCAACCGTGGTTACGCTATTGCCATTGGCTTGCGCATACCAAGTCGTAGGCAGCGATACCGACAACTGATGAATGTCCTGGCCCGCGGTAATGGCGACATTGCCGCCAAGACTCATGATGCCTTGGCCGAAATTGGCGAAATTGATCGACGAGGCCGAGCCGTCCTTACGGTTGCCGGTTTGCATCCAGGGCCACCAGAACTGCGCGATCAACGTGCCTTTGGCACCTTTGGTGACACTGCCATCGGCGTCGACCACTTGCTCGATAGCGTTAATACTGCCCAGCGCGTTCAGACGTAAATCACCCGCATGATCCGGGTTGACCTGACCGTTGACCAATATGCTCGGCACTGTGGCCGGGTCCCGTGAGGTAGTGGTATCGCGCTGCACTAAGACACCGCTACCGGCTGTTGTGCCAGGCTCAGGCTCACCGGAGGTGTAAATCACAGCCGGCGCAGTATGGTCGAGCCAACTGATGTTATTGCTCGATGCGATATCGATCGCGCCGGTGCCGGTACGAACCGTTGTCGGAAACAACAAGGTTTTTCCTGCATACGGACTTTTCAGGTTGACTACATTTGGATCGGTAAGCGTATCGACGACAGCGAAATGGCCGTCCAGATTGACGCTGCCGACGCTGGCCGTGTCGACGGCCAGCGGATTGGCGGCACTTAGCTGAGCACCGGAAACCAGCCGATAGGACGAGCTAGAGCCGCCTAATAGAGTTGCCGACGCCAACGAAGCCGGGTTGCCCAAGCCAGGCATATTGGTCGGGCTGTTATTGGCGGCAGCGGCGGAAATCGGAATTGAAGGCGGCTTGCCGCCGTTCGGATCGCTTGCCGCGTTGGCGGCGGGAGCGAATGGCGCATAAAACAATTGGCTACCGGCAGTGGCGTTGCCGACGTTAAGCGATACGTATTTGTAATACGCGGTATGACCGGCGATATACGCTGCGTAGTCGTTACTGTATTTACTGTAGTCAGTGTCGACCGGCTGCAATAGCGGCGTTGGCGTGGTGATGCGCTTGGCAACGGGGTTGGTGGCGAAATTGCTGGTCAGCCAAGACTGATACGCCGTGACATAGTCCGTATAGTTTGTATAGCTGCCCGGCAACGGTGCCGATAGCTTGGTCGGCTTGTAGACAAGAAAGCCCGTGGTATTGCGTGCAAACGAAGCATAAGCCCAGCCCCGATTGACGCCATCGCCAATCTCGCTGAGATAGGTCTCGTAGTTGGTGTAATAGTTGCTGGACTGCGTTTTCAGTGGCGCTTGTAGCGCTTGATAGGACGGATCGGCCGTGATGCTGATGTTGCCGCCGCCCGGGGTAAAGCCTTGCGCTGCGGAGCCTGCCTTGAGCTTGATCGTGCCAGTCCAGATGCCGTTGGCACTCATATAATTCTGTGACGTGGTGTACGCGGCAACCGCCGCGGCGTAGCCGTTATCGGAAGGCGGCGGCGCGGGCGGTGGCGGCGGATCGGTGAGCACCGCACCGTTGTTCTGCTGATAGAAACCATCGGTGAGGCTGGCCTTGATATCCAGGTCGCCCGCGGCTCGCACGGTCAGGATCGGCGCCATGCCTTGGTAACGATAGGCCAATGCGATGCTGCCATCTTTCTGCGTGATACCGGCGCCAAGGTTCCAATTGGTGAGTACGGCGATCGTGCCCTGTTGCGGACCGGTCGTTGGACTATTCAGTTCGATGCCTGGACGCACTTGTACGTTGGCGATACCGGCATAGCGATTGCCAAAGCTGAAACCTGGCTGCTGCACATAGCTCATCAAGCTGCCGGCGCCTTTGCCGGGATCCGCGCCGATATAACCGTAGAAACTCTGATGCGCGCTGTTCGCGGCGCTCGGAATGAAATAATTCTTGCTGAGGTAATCGCGCAGCGTGGCATCGTCGGCGGGTGCGGCCAACACTTTGCCGCTGGCATCGGCCCAGGTACCGGCCACCATGACTGGCTTGCCGTTCGCATCGTATTGATACCAACCCGAGGGATCGATCAAGCCATCGAAGTGCTTGTTCGGATCAGCCGATTTATCGGTGGTACTCCAGGTCGCATACGGCTCCACGGTGACCACGCGAGCGCCGACGATGCTGCGATTGCCACCATCGATGCTGATAGGCACGTCGCCGTTGCCAAGCAGCGGCGCGCGCAGGCTGACCGAACCGCCGGATGCATCGCTGGAGCCACCGGAGACGTCGATGCGTGCGTTCGGGCCAAGATGGATATAGCCCGCATCTTTCGCCTGGATATTCTGGTAGCCGTAAACGGCATTCAGCGTGCCGTCGCTGCTGCCGCTGGTACCCAGCACGACATCGCCGCCGCGCTGGGCGGGGATGGCGCTGGTTGCGATCAGGCTGCCCTGCACGTCCACGCCGTTGCGGCCATACAGTTCGATATGGCTACCGGCATCGGCGGAGGCATCGATATTGCCGTTTATCAGAATGTGTCCCTGGCTGCTGCCAGCGGCGCCAGCCGCGTTTGCGGCGAGAAAAACCTTTTGCGCGCGCAGGGTGTTCCCCGCGGCCAGCGAAAGGTCGCCGGCGCCGCTGGCAACCTGGATCATCCCGGTGATCCCAGCGCCTTGAGCGATGCCGGCAACGCCATTGAGATCGACAGCATTACCGCTGTTGAGCGTGAAGTAGCCGCTGCGGTAACCGCTGGAGGCATGGCCATCCAGATGTCCACCCAGCAGTGCACCGCTGCCGGCACTGATCGTCAGGCTACCGGCATCGCCGCCCAGGCCAGCGCCGGAGAAATCAATGCTTGAGCCGGGGCGAATATTGACTGAGCCATGATCGGCGCTTAACGAAAGATTGCCACCGGCTGCATACGTGGTGACGTCTTGAAAGGTTTTATTGACGCCAGCGGTGCTTAGCTGACTGCCGGCAGCCAGTTCGAGATCGCCTGTACTGGCGCGCACACTCAGGTTGCCGGCGGGCGCGGCAAGTGCCGTAGCCACTAAGACACTGCCGCCGCCAAGGCTTAGCGAGCCACCCATCGAGGCGCGCTGCAACGCCTGGCCGCCACCGCTTTGCAGGTTAAGCGCGCCGCTGGTGGTCAAGCTGGTATTCGCACCGCTATCGGCCATCAACAAGGGCGCGGTCAAGGTCACACCCAGATTGCCGAAATCCATGCCGCCAGCGCCTTGCCCGACGATGCCCTGGCTGGCCGTCGCCGCGACCTGGGAAAAACCGCGCAGCGTGCTGTTACCCGCACCGAAATCCAGTTCGCCCGCGTGCAGCGAAAGTTGCCCAGCGCCTGCGGCAAAGCCCGGCAGTGTCGCGCCTAATGCATTGCCCAGGCCCAGCGTGCCCGCAGCGATATTCACCTGCCCGCCATCGCTGGTAAACGCACCGGCGCTGAGGTTAAGGCTGTTCGCCAGACTGACATTCACGTTGCCGAGAAAATCGATGCTGCCGCGACTGCGCAGGCTGACTTGCTGAGCGCCGCGCAATAGATCCAGCGTGCGCGGACCGATCACCAATCCATCGCTGACGACGCTGTTGCTGTCGCCGGTAAAGGTGATGTGATTGCTATTGGCGTCGATGGCCTTGGCCGACAACGCGGCGCTGGCATCGACGCGCGTGCTGCCGGTGGCATCCAGGGTGAGTGCATTGCCACCGTCAACCAGTGCGCCGGCACCTATCGTGAGCTGTCCGGTCGTGGCGTTGGAAACCGCATGACGCAGCACCGACGCGGCGCCGTTCTGGGACACGCGCAATAACGCGCCATCACCGCTGATCGCCGCGATCGGATTGCCATTGGCATCCTTGCCGGCATCGCTGCCGAACGACAGCGGCAAGCTGCTTACATTGCTGCTGCCGCGAGCCTGGATATAGCTGCCGTCGGCCAGCACTACGCCCTGCGCGCCTGGGTGGCCACTGCCATTGGCGACCAGCAGAATCTCCGCGCCGGCCAAGGGATGATTGCTATCGTTGGACAGCAGCACGCTGTCGGCGATGCTGTTGATGGCATAGCCATCGCTGCTCAAGCTTCGCGTGCCGCCGATCAGCAGGCTGCCGCTGCCCAGCGTACTAAGACCATCGGCGGACAAGCCGAGATATCCCGCATTGGCCGACTGCTGGGTACCGAGAATCTGAATCGCCTGCGCCGCGATATCGACCTGCGAACTGCGTCCACCCGCTCCGGCCGATGCCGTCAGCGTCGCCCCCAGACCCAGCGATTGATTGGCTGCCAGAACCAGGCGGCCCGCATCGGCCGGCATATACGGCGCTACCGTGCCTGCCTTGCTGGCTTGCGCATTGAAAAAGGTATCCGCATCGCTGATGCGGTATTGCGAATATTGCTGCCAGACCGGTGCCGACTGCAGCAGGAACGAGGTATTGCGCGCCTGACGGGCGCCGTTGAGCGCATCGGCGAAATAACCGCTGACGTTGAGCGTGCCGTCGGGCAATGCTGTCGATAATCCCAATGCGCTGTCGAGTACACCGGTGTTCTGCACCACGCGGTAGGCACCCGGCAACGTCGCGTACTTCGCCGGCAACAAGGTGTAGTAGCCCGCCGGCAATCCTGCCGCACCCGAGAGATACACGCTCTGGCCTATCGCCGGACCCGCGCCGGCGCCTTTTTCCAGCGCGGCATCGTGCGCGCCGATGGCAGCGGTATAGCCTGGGATGATGGCGTAGACCGCGCGCCCGTCGCTGTACTGAGGTATCTGCGTACCACTGATGCCGTCGTTATAGCTGGTGCTGTATTGCGCAAGTACATCGCGACTGCCGCCCGTGCCGGCCGTCCATTCAGAGGCTTGCAGATGACCGCCACCCGACAGATTTACCCCGGCGCCTGCATCCAGCGACAAGTGATTGGCATTGAGGCTGAGTTGCTTCGCTGGCGGCGCGGCGAGGTCGGGCGAGCTGTTGTTCGGATCGCCGCTGTAGCGCCACTCCACCCCATCGACGGTGGTTCCGTAGGGCAGTGTCGCGCCCTCTAGCGATACTGAGCTGAGACTGCCGTTGGCGAGATGTACCGAGTCTGTGACAGCAAGCGGAACCTTGCTCGGGTCCAATCCGAATCCAGTCGCCCCAACGACGGGATCGCTGACACCAAGTACCAAGTTGCCGGAGGGTACACGGATTGTGCCTTGCTGCTCGATGCGATTGGCGCTGATAAGCAAGGCGCCGCCCGCCGACAGCGGCATGCTGGAAGGACCATTGGGAAGAATGCTTACCGTCGTCGTGCGTGCCTGGCCCGATGCATCGGCGATACCCGAAGCGTTTGCATCGATGGCGAAGTGATAGTCGCTGGCCGGATAAAGCTGCGCTGCCTTGAAACTTAGATTGCCGGTAGTGAACAACAGCCCCGGCACGTTCGCGCCCAACCGATAAGCGTAGAGCGCCGGCAAATAGAAGCGGATATCGCCGCTGCTGTTAAAGCTTGCATTCGCCCATTGCTGCAGATCGATCACGCCGCCCAAGTCGATAGCGCTCGCATTGATTTGCAGCGCGCCGTCACCGGCGCGCGCTACCGGCGCCGCGCTCAGTAGCGTATTGCTGGACAAATTGACGTAGGGCGCGTCGATACGCAGCGTGCCGTTGCCGGTGGCGTAGCCGCCTGTAACGCCGAGCCCGGTACTGCCTTGCGCAAGCGCGATGTAGCTTGGCGCGTTGGCGGTAAAGCTACGCCCCAGCGCCAGATTGATATTGCCGGCAAAACCTATCGGCACCGCCAACTGATTGCCCTGCGGCCCGCTGCTGACATCCGGGCCCAGGTTGACTGAGGTGATACCCGAGTCGGTCAGCCGATCAACCGCAAAATGCAGCAGCCCCGAGGGTGTTCCCGATTCAATCGCAACGCCAGGCTGCGAGCCCGCTGCAAGCAGACGCCCCGATGCCTGCAGCAAGATACCTTTGGCTTTGGCCTGGGTACCCAACGGCACCGCCGTACCGATAATGTTGAGACTGCCACCTTCCGCCTGCGCCGCCCCGCCACGCGCCACCAGAGTGGCATCGGCATACAGGCCTGCCGCCGCTGCCATCGTGATGCTGCCGGCGTCGCTCCACACCGGCGTCGCCGCATAGTTCATGCGCTGGCCGAACGTACTGGTCGAAGCGGTGGGCAGGTCGAACGTAGCGGCAGCGCCCGAGACATCGATACGGCTGCCTTGCTCGGCCAGTACATAGCTGGCATTACCGGTAAGCGACACAGCGCCGCCATTGAGTACCGTACCCGTACGTGGCGTAAGCGCGGCCGTCAGGCCCAATCCAGTGGTGTCGTTGAGCGCAACCGCAGCGGCCCAGGGGTCAAGCAAAGCAACACCGCTGGCATCGAGTGACGATAGCGCGCCCAGCCATAGTTGCGGCGTCACCGCTTGCAAGCCCGGCCGATTGACCAGCTTCTGCGTAGCGAGATTGATATGGCCGCCTGGCGCACTCACCGTGCCGAACACCAAGGTGTTCTGGGTGCCGGCCAAACTGACCGTGCTGCCGGCATCGGTAAGAATCGCCGCTCCGGGCGCCAGCGACAGTGTGCCGGTCACGCCAGCGTACTTTGCCGCCCCGGCATTCGGATTGCCGGTCTGGCTGTTCCAGTCGACAAAGCTGCCCGCGCTCAGCGCAAAGCCTGGACCATGGCCCGCGCTTTGACTGGCGGTGACGTAGCGGTGGTAGTCATCGAGCTGCCCCACATGGGTGTAGTCGCGCGAGGGCTGGGTCGCATCGTGAGCGTAAAGATCCGTGCCGCTGGGTGCGGTAAGCAAAGCCTGATAGTTCGGCAGCAAGTTGGCCCGGCTCACTTTGACCTGGCTGCCGGCGGCAACGTTGGCGTCCGTGATCGCGGTGAACGCATAAGCATCGAAACCCTGACCGGCAAAGAAGCCCGGATCGAGATACAAGCCATTGGCCAGCGCCATATCGGCAGGTTTACCACCAATCTGCAGTTGTGCCGCCTGCAGGCTCAATGTGCCGCCGCCACTGAAACCGTAGGCGCGCAATTGGCCGCCTAGCTGAATTGAGCCGCTGCTTAGATCGTTGGGCGCATTCTGGCTCCAGCCAAATTGCTGCCCGCCTTGAATGGAATAAGTCATCAGGCTGATATCGCCGCCGTGTCCGGCGGGAACGCCATGGCTCAAAGACACCTGCCCGTTGCTGCCGATGTAACCGCCACCCGATACATCCAGCATGCTGCCCGTCTGCAACACGATGGAACCGGTACCGTCGATGCTGGACTGACTGCCCGGCTGATAACCCTGCTGGGTGTTCAGACTGATGCTACCGCCGTTGATATAGCGATTGCCGACGATGTCATCCGCCGTGCGTCCGCTGTCGTTGACCCACAGACCGCGTGCGCTGAGCTTAGCTCCGCTACCGATGGTGATATCTGCGCGCAGAGGCTGACCATTCGCATCTTGCAGGCCTGGTACGTTGAGGCCGAATGGACCGGTCGAGGTCAGCGAGATCGATCCTGCGGGTGCGTCGAGGTTACCGAACACACTGATGCGATTGCCGCTTAGATTGATCGCGCCGCTCGGATGTACCGATAGCGTGGTGCCTGCCTGCACCATGATCTGCCCGCCATTATCTGCGGATGTAGCCAGATTGAGCGTGCCAAAACCCGCCTGCTGAATCGTGTTGGCCGATAGCGGCAGCCAGAACTGCAGGCCAGGCTGCGTGTTCAGCACCGTATCCCACGGCGTAGCGGCGTTGAAGCCAGGAGCACGATCATTCAACGACAGCGGCGCTTGCTCCAGCGAAATACCGCTGGCCGGGAAGGATGGCGCATTGGGAATACGCATCGTGGCAACGCTGAGCGAACCGGCGGCTGGCTGGCTGCCGTTGTTGACTTGGTTGCGGCCTGCGAATGCCTGCGCGGAGATATCACCGTCCAACGCCAGGGCACGCGCGGTTCCCACTGTCAGACTGCCCGCATCGCCACCCACGACAAAGCCGGGGTCCCAGCGCGTGGCACCGGCCAGCAGTGAATTACTGTAGTTTTCGGTCACGCCCCAGCGGCTATGGTTGACGCTGTACTGACCGGCAAAACCGACGTAGCCCATTTGCGGGTCGGCGTTGGCGATGTTGTAAATACGCCCATTGGCTCCGAGCAGATTCGGCGTGTCGACCCAGCCGGCTTGATAAGCCAGGTAGCCACCGTCGAGATTCAGTTGCGCGCCGCCGCGCACGATCACTTCGTTGCCGTTGAGGCTTATTGTGCCGCCGTTCGTAAGCATCTGGCTGATGCCGCGCGGTACGTTTTGCACGTAGCCGCCGACATTCAAGATCGGGCTACCGATCCAATTCAGGCCATCGGTACGGGTGCCGCTTTGACTACTGTCGATAACGACATTCTTTTGCGTATAGAGAAAGCTGTTACGCAGCAGCGGAGAATCCGCCAGTTCGTTCTGGCCGATGCGAGAAATGCTGACCAGGAGTGCCGACATCGGCAGACTGACATTGGTCAGCCCCGAGACATCGAGAATGGCACCGCTGTCGACATAGATGCGTCCCGTCGTGGGTCCATTGTTATTCTGGCCCGCATTGATCTGCGCCGTAACCGCTAGATTGGCGCCAGGCGCCTCCAGCAACGAGCCATTACTGAAGGTCACAGTCTGACCGGCCAGCGCGATACCGCCCTGGGTGAAGGCTTTATTCGCCGCCGGAGTCGATGAAGTGGTCGTGCCATCCTTCTCGGGCAACACGGTGGTAACCGAGCCCGGCATCAGATTCAGCGCGCCGCTGCGCTGGTACGTGCCATCAATAAAGCCAACGTCGCGGGCATTCAGTTCGATGCTGCCAGGGTGGCTGATGCTGGTCGATGCCAGCGCCACACCTGCCTGATCGACATTGAAGCCAAGCATATGCACTTGACCGCGCCTGGACTGAATCAGGCCGTTATTACTGGCCAGGCCACCGGCGGGATAACTCAGCAGATCAAAAGGTCCACTGGCATTAAGCACGCTGAGCGCCGCACCATTGTCGCTGCCCGCGGCATTAGTGAATTGAATGCCGGCAGCAAGTATCGCCTGACCATCGTCGGCGACGATGGAGCCAGCATTCGACACATTGGGTGCGGCAATGAGTGCGAAGCCTTGTGGCCCGGTGGTGATCGAAGCGCCCTTTTCAATCACGACGTCGTGCTTGCGGCCATCGGTAAAAGCACCGTCGGTCAGAAAACCCGTTGCAGCGACTTTCGAAGCAATCCCGCCATTCAAGAAACTACTGTTGCTGATACCGACATCGCTGCTGAACAAATTGAGCGATGACGCCAATAGCGAATGCGTATTCACCTGGCTGCCGGCGCCAAACAATATGCCGTTGCGATTAAGCAGGTACACCGAACCTTCGGCTTTGATCTGGCCGAGGATCTGACTCGGCGAACCGCTGGGGTCTTGAATGCGGTTCAGCGCGATCCAGTTGTTACTGCCATCGTTCTGCGCGCCACCGGACTGGTTGAAATAAAGCGTGGTGTTGCGACCGATATTGAAGCTATCCCAGGTGAGGATCGCTTTCTGCGCGGTTTGTTTTACCTCGACCGTGCTTTGTCCGTTGGCCACCGACTGCGTCGGCAAATTGGCGTTTTGCCAAAGGCTGGCATTGCCGGCTACGCCGGCGGCGACTTGAAGGCCACCGCTGGCGATGCCATTGGCGACCGGCGAAATCAACTGCTGCGCGGCCTGTTGCGCCGCTTGCTGGGCAGTGATCTGGGCGGCCACCGCCTGCGCGGCATTATTGAGGTTGGCGATCGACTGCTGCACCACGCGTTGCTGCAGTAATTGGCCCGACGTCTGTGGCGTAAGGCCCGCCGGCAACATGGATGGCGTGCCGCTTGGCGGCGCCTGTATACCGATCTGCTGCTGTTGCGCCAACCATGCCTGACTCAGTGGAGGGTTGCCCGCGTGTGCCTGCATCGCACCCATCGCCAGCGCCGCGGCAATCCACTGCGCCAAGGGGCGCCTGTTGATAACCGCACCGGAATCACCACCGAACCGTACTGGCTTTATCACGAGAACCCCTAACCCTGTCATACGCATGCCTAGCATGCTGCGCGTCAACAACAAACCCGTGACGAATTACTCGCGTATCTCGATATGGTTCGAGCTTGTGAGTCGTTTCGTGAAGGCCGGCGATCATTGCAATACATGCCTTCATCATTGAGACGTCTATTCGATGTGACGACTGAACCGTGTCACTAAAAATTCATCTGCGCGCGGGTTGTGACATGGCTTTGTCATCACCCCTCCCCAACCCTCCCCTGCACGCACGGGAGGGAGCTGACTGAGGCTCTTGCCGAAAACTCACCACGTAAACAGCGCTCAATGCCTGCCCACTGCAGGCGCAAGCAAGGGCAGTGGTGGTGCGGGTGGTGGCCGCTGCGGTACGACTGACCTGTCCAGATTCGCACCCATGCGATGGCTGAATGCGGAAAAGTTGTATTGACCGAGCTGTCGATTGGACGGTTCGGTGACGACGGCATCCATCAACAGCGACGGCGGCGATGCCGCCTTGGGTGGCACCAATGCTTGCCCTAGGCAGTCGTAAGCCAGTGTTGGCCGATCATTGACACTTACCTCGACGCAGCTAGGTGCTGAGGTTGTTGCGACTTGTGGGGCTTCGGCGGCGTGCAGGCATGAGGCCAGGCTTAGTCCTAGCCCGGCAAGGCATGCGACAGAGAGGCAAGACCGTACCCCTCCCCAACCCTCCCCTGCGTACAGGGGAGGGGGCAGGACCCGTCGCATCGGCTTCAACTCACGGGTGACCTGTCGATGTAGCCGTCGGCGCATAGCGCTGCTCGTAGAGTCGATCGCCATAAGCCTGGGCTGCATTCTCAAGCTTGACTCGTGAGGCCGCCGCGAAAGGCTGTCGCGATGACAATACGGTGCCGACGCCGACATGCTCGTAGGCATCGAGAATGTCGTGACCGACCTTGTACAACTCCTGATTTTTGGCGGTGCATGTGCTCAAGCGGCCCTGCACTTCGTTGAGCTGGGTCGTTATGGAGGTCGTTCGCGCCTCTTGCTCGCGTGCCTTTGCGGCAGCCTCCGTCAAGGCCTGTTGACCGTGCTGAAGTTCGTTCTGTGCTTGTTGCCGTGCCGAGCGTTCGGCAATCAGTGCAGAGGCTCCACCGGCTGAGTTGCCGTGTAACTTGGCCAATTCGGCCTGCGCCTGTTCAAGCGCCTTGCGTGCCTGATCGCGCTCATGCTCGGTGCTGGTCTTTTGTGTTTGCCACTGAGCTTGCTCGTTTTGCAGGTCCTGCAATTGGCTGCGCGCCTCGCGTAGCTGTGTACGCAACTGCTCTTCCAGGCTTTGCGCATGGAGTGGCGCGACCAAGACCAGTAAGCCGAGCAAACCGATGTTGCATGCGATGCGCTTCATGGCTTACCTCAGAACTTGCTGTTGATTTCAAGTTGCACGACGTCGATCGCCAACGGCGGGCCATAAACTTGGCGCGCATTGAAGTAGCGCGCCGATAGCCATGTACGCTGAGCGATGCCGTAGTCGGCAGACACGATAAAGCCCTTGGCATTGGTGCCACCGAGATGGAAATTGGTATCGGTCAGGCCATCGAGCACGGCGTCGGGCTGCAGGTATTTGTAACCGAATGCCACATTCCATTCGTTGGCGGCCATCGGGGTGGGCGTGCCGAGAATGCCGCGCACCAGCCAGCCGACCGGGCCGCTCTTATAAGCGCCGAGTGCGTTGGACGCATTGCCGTTCTGATAGTTGTTCACCGGCTGACCGAGGCCGTTCGGGTAGCGCGTGAAGGCGTCGCGGGCGTGGTAGGCCATGTTGCGGGCATAGTCGGCTTGGATACGTGCCTGCGTGTCACCGATCTTGAAATCGAATTGCTGAGTGAGATTGGCGACGTGGTAGTCGTAAGACAAACCAACGAACTGCGGCTGGGCGTAATTACCCGGCGAAGCCGGATCCGGCACGATATTGCGCAGCAGGAAAACCGTATTGCCCTTCTGCATGTATTGCGGCGCGGTGCCGTCGGTACTGCAATAGTTGATGCCGGTGTACAGCGCGCAAGGGCTGGAGAGTTGCCCGCGCATGCTGCCGAAATGGTAGTAGGCCAGCGCGACCTTCCACTGGGTATCTTCATCGAACTGCCAGCTCGCGCCGATCTGTGCCGCCGAAAGCCATTTGTTGTCGCTGCGGTACTTCTGATTGCCGAAGCCCTGCGACGGCGAATCGTTCGAGGTGTATTCGATCGGAAATAATCCCAGCGTGGCAAAACCGTTCAAGCCATCGGCAAGACGTACTTCGCCTTGGCCGGCGACACCGTCGAAGTTCAGCTCTTGCGAGTAAATCAGGTCGGTGGTCATGAAGGGGTTAGCCATGCGACCGGCGGTTATCGACGTTTTCTCAATCGGCTGCCAGCGGATCCATGCGCGATCCAGCCACAGATTCTTCTTGGTCAAGCCACCGCCCAAGGTCTGCGTGGTGGAGACCGGATTGTTGTCGTTGCCTGAACCAAGGCGGATACCGGCCGTAATGGTGTCGCCCAGTTTGACCGAGACACCAAGGTGGGCTTGCAGTCGCATCGTATTGGTGCGGTTCTGCTGCGTATTGAGAATGGGCGGAACCACGCCTTGGCTGATTTTGTTGATGTCGACCGGGCCGTTGCGATTAATGCCGGCGTAGTCGAGAAAGTACGGCGAATTGCTGCGGCTGTAGTACCAGGATTCGTCGCGCACACGCAGGTCGCCCTCCCAGCCGATGCGATCGAGCCACTCCGGCAGTGCGCCGGGCTGCGCCCAATGCTCGCTCTTGGCCTGGGCCACGACTTCTTCCTTGACCTGATCGCGAATGGCGTTGCGCACGCTTTGCGGCACATAGGGCACGCGCACATCGCCGGGCTGCGCACCGTCGTTGCCGGCTACTTCGGTTTTGCGCGCCTGGGTTGCTTCGGCGTTCGCTTGCGCGATCAAGCCATCGGCATCGGCCTGAGTCAGCAGCCCCTTCTTCACCATCAAGCGGATCAGGTTGATCGTTGCATTGGACGAAGGCGCCGCGACATCTTGTGCGACGGCATTGAGGCTGACTCCGCCAAGCAGCATGGCGACAGCGACACACAACACACGCCGGCGCGGGTGCTTGTACTCTTTCAAGACCATCGGGGCATTCATGACTTTCTCCAAAACGGTTCGTTGCCTGCGCGCAACGTGAAAACTAAATAATTGATCGTGTTCATACCGGCCGCCTGCCGCGTATCGCGGTGCGTACCGGCATGCTGAAATTCGCGGGTGGCGGCGTGTCGATGTGCAAGCCAAGCAGTACCTGGCGCAAGGCTTGATCGGTGCTTTCGGAGCCGCTGGATTCCAACAGTTCGACGCGCGTGATGCCGCCGTCGGCGCCTAGCCAGATGCTGGCCCGCACCTCGAACACCAGGCGGCGGGTGCGCTCATCGCGCTGGATCGCCTGCTGCAAGGCATAGCCCAGATATTGCTCATAAGAGGCACCACCGACACCGTTGCCGCCGCCGGCGCCGACCATGCCGCCACCGGCACCTGCGCCGATATTGAAAGAGTCGTTACCTGCCTGCGCGGGTCCGTTAATGGTGACCTGCTTGGCCAGGTCCGGTGCCTGCTTGGGTGCTTCGAGTGGCTTCACCGGCTCGTTCGGCTTGGGCACATCCTGCTTCACCTCTTCGAGTTTTTTCGGCTCGGGCGGTTTTTCTTTCGGCGGCGGCGGCGGTGGCGGCAACGGCGTGATGGTGGCGATGCGCGGCGCGGAGCGACGCACCCCCACTTCATGGCCGGCGAACTTCCATATCGCCAGCGCCGCGGCGAGCAGCAGCACACCGGCGATCAGCCGACTGCGCCAGCGTCGCCTTCGTTCTGCGCGTTCAGAGGCATCCATGGACATCAGCTCGGCGACTTGCCGGTAACCAGGCCAACCTGCGACAGATCCAGCCGGCGCAGCAGATCCAGAATGTCCACGACCTTCTGGTACTGCACATTGGCATCGCCCTTCACGATGATCGGAAACTCCGGCGTGGTTGCCTTGAGCGTGCGCAAGCGCTGCTCAAGTTCGCCCAGCGTCACCGGAAACGCATCGAGAAAAATCTGTCCGCTGTCGGCCACCGTGATGGCCTTGGTCTGCGGCTTGGCCAGGCTGACCGAGGCACTGGCCTTGGGCAGATTGACCTTGACGCCCTGTACCGAGGCCGTTGTCATGATGATGAAAATCACCAGCAGCACGTAGGCCAGATCAAGCATCGGCGTGATGTTGATGTCGTCATAGGGCTTGTCGTCATCGTTGACTTGCATGTCGCGTTCTCCTTAGCCGGCGGGACCGATCACGCTCTTGTCGACGGTGTTCAGATCGGCCTCGCGGTGTAATTCCGCCAGACGGGTCACGAACTCATCGACAAACACCTGCATGTTTGCCGTAACCGACTTATTGCGAGTCAACAAATAGTTGTAGCCGAACAACGCTGGAATCGCGACGAACAAGCCGGCCACCGTCGCCAGCAAGGCGGCGGAAATACCCGGTGCGATGGCGTTGATGTTGACGTCGCCGGCCGCGGCGATGGCGGCGAAGGTAATCATCACGCCGACCACCGTGCCCAACAGACCCAGAAACGGTCCACCGGAAATCGCGATGGTCAGCATCACCATCGAGCGCGACAACTTCTGGTTTTCGCGGACCAAGGTGGAATCCATCACGGCGCGAATCGCTTCGATCGATTCAGAAGCAATCACCAGGCGCCCCTGCCCGTCGCGCCGGCGCCAGACCTCTTTCGCACCGACCTCATACAGTCGATACAAGGACGAGCCGCCCAACTCACGCCGCACATTGGCCTGTTCGCCGGCATCGGCCAGACCAAGCAGGTTGGTGCCGAGATCGCGGAAGCGATCGATAAAACGCTCGTTGGCCGAGCTGACCTGGCTCACGTAGCGAGCCTTGTTCCACATCACCCACCAGGAAATCAGCGCCATCACCAGCAAGATACCGATCACCACCCAGGCATCGACCGTGACCGACTTGACGATGATGCCGAAGTAGCCAAAGCCGAAACCGGATTTCTTCTCGTCCTCGCCGTAAGCAATCAGCCGCGATTCGGCCGCCTGCGATGTCGCATCGAGGCTGATCGCCGTAAGCGGACGCGCCACACGCGACAGCCGCAGCTCATCCATATCGCCGAGAAAATTCGCAAAAGCCACCGTGGCCGATGCTGCGCCCGGCGCCGCCGCCTCGCCACCGATGGTTGCCGCGCTGGTCAGCGCCGGCAAGGCCACCGGCAAGCTGGCGTAAGACTGGCCGTTTACATACAACGTGAGCTTGTCGGCTGCCGCCGAGACAGCCACATGCGTCCATTGCCCAGGTTTCAACGCTTCACCCGCCTGGGTGCGCTGCACCTGATCGCCATCAACTTCGACAAACGGTGCGCCAGCAGCCAGGCCGATCAATAACGCCTTGCCGTCCTGCCGACGTGCATAAAGCAAGGTGGGCGCATTCGGCACACTGTCGACCTTGATCCATGCGCTGAAAGTGAAGCTGCCGCCCGCCGCCGTGTTGAGCGAAGCGCTGACCGGCAAGGTAAGCATGGCGGCACCGTCGAAACGGGCTGCTTTACCGGCAATACCGCCATCGATGATGCGCAGTCCGGTGCCTTGCGCCTGATTGGCGTAGGCGGTGGCATCTTTGGGCGCGGAGCCGGCCGCGTTGTCAAAGTGATAGACCAGACTGTAATCGGGGTCGAAAGTGGCCGCGCCGCTGCTTTGCGTCGGCGCCTTGGCATTGCCGTAATACATCCATACGGTTTGCTGCGCGTTCGCCGCCAGATCGGTCGCATCCAGCCAGATCTGCGCCACCCCGAGCACGGGATCGAAACTCTCGATCTGATAATTCAGCGGTGTTTTTCCGTCGGCCGCGATAAAGCGAATATCCGCACCGTCCTTGGCGACGCCGTCGAATTGAAAATTGCCCGCGTGCAGGCGAATCAATAACGGCATCCGCCCCAGCGCCTGCGATACGTTCGCGCCTTTGCTGGTGGTGTCGATGGTGATCGCTTTACGGTACGACCAATCGTCGTTCCACCAGGCGGCATCCGCAGCCGATGCCGCGCGTGGCAACCAGGCCAGGCATAGCAAGCATGCAAAGATCAGGTAACGCATTGTTATTGAACCCCTGTTCGAGATGAAACTGTTTTGGCTCCGGCCCCTGCGACCGAAGTGAGTCCCTTTTTCGGGACAAGCAGAGGGCGACGCATGTCTTAAATTCCGGCTCTTACGCTAAACAGCCATTGCCCGTCGTGGGCCTTGGTCCGCGTACCGTCCTTGAGCGGATAGGCGTACTCCAGCTCGCCATTGACGTAGCGAAACAAGGTAAAACGCGTACCCACACCGGTGCTTAGCAAGTTGAATCGGCCACGCTGATCTTTCAGCGGATCGATCAGTTGCAATCGCGAACCATCGATAAAAAAGTGGAAGCGCCAGTCGTTGACGAACGGGTCATTGACTAGCCGCCCCAGCCATGTGGCCAGTGAAGGACTACGCAGTTCAGCCGAGGCGATCACACCGTGATCGGCGGTGTTCTCCGCCGACAGATAACCGCGCACCGTGCTGGCGCCGCCGGCCGCGAACTGTTCGCTCGATATCAACGGCGAGTCGGCCCATTGCCCACTGCCGCGCAGCACCAGCGCATAGTCCCCGGCAAAAAAGCGGGTGTAATTAAGGTCGGCGCGCACATAGGCAAAATTATCGCGCGCCTTATAGCGCTGGTTATCGAATGCCGAGCCAGCACTGCCCTGCCCGCGCCAACCGAAGTTGCCTGACAGACTCAGCGCCGTCGTGGATTTCTCGCTGCTGCGTTGACCGGTATAAGTCACGCTGACCGGGTAGTAAGTGATCGGCGCGCGCGAGGTCTGCCCGCCCAGCGTAATGTTCTGATCGAAATGCTTGCGGCTGATGCCGATCGAAATCGATTGACCGTATGCACCCAGCGTAGAGAGCAGACGCGTGGCCTGCAGACTGATCGCATTGCCCTTGCCCAATACCGTGGTGCCGCCGAGGGTGTTGGCATTGCTGTTGGACTTATAACCCGAGCCGAGCAAACTCCATTGCTCGCTCAACGGCGCCATATAGGAGAGCGCATACACTTCGGCCGCATCGCGATGCTGTGGGGCGACGATATAAGTAGCCGAAATGGAGTGACCGAGCTGCCACAAATTGTCGTAACGCACATTACCGATAGTGCGCAGCTCGGGCGTATCGGCACTGTGGTCGTTGTTCACCGTGACGCTGCCATGCAGCGGGTAGGTATCTTCGACCTTGAGCGTGACATCCATCGTCTGCGGCAACACGCCGGGCTTTAGCAGTGGCACCACCTGCTGCCCCGATTGCCGATTAACCTGTGCCAGTTGCGCCTGCGCCTGGGTGAAATTGGGTATCGAGCCTTCAGCCAAGGCCGGTACGGCATCGCGAATCGCCTGCGGCGAGTGGTACTTGGCCCCCTCGACACGCACGCGACCGATACTGTTCTCGACCACCTGCAACAGGATCACACCGCCTTTGACTTGCTGCGGCGGCACTTCCACCACGACTGATTGATAACCCTTGGCCTGGTAAACCTTCTGCAAGGCGTCGCGTGCCGCATGCACTTCGTTGAGGCTGCGGCCGGGCCCTAGAAACGGCTCCACCGTGCTTTCGATATCCAGCGCGTCGAGCAAGGTATTGCCGCGCACCAAGTACTCGTTGACCTCGAAAGTTGCCGGTGCCTCAGCGGTCTGGTTTGCTGGTGTGTCCTGCGCAACCGCCAGACTCGGCGCACCGAACAACAGGCCAATAGCCAGCACCAACGGATGTCTCAGCCTCGCCGGCAGTCCATGGCCCCAGTGCATGCGGCTCTCCACCTCTCGATCCGCCGTCGCCAGCGTAGAAGATGAAGCTAACGCCGCGTTGATAACTGAACGACGACAGGCATGTGTCGAATTGGCCATAACCGCATGCCATGCATGGCCGGACGCCCCTGCACGCAGGGTCTGCCGGATCGCGGATTTTTCCTGCCCGAATTTCTTTGGCCCGAATTTCGTTGGCCCTGTTTGCTTTGGCACGCGACCATCATCCCCAACGGCGGTTTCAGTACCGCACCGCACTCAAGCCGAATCGCCCCCAACACGCCGTCGCGCGACGACTAGCGCGCGGCATGTAAGTCATGAGTGGGCATCCAATGCCCTTCACTTACGTCCATGCAGGGATAGACAGCCCGCTTCTGGGGCGACTGAACTCAAGTCACAAAAAATTCACGCAGAAGGGGTTTCTGCCGGATATGCACCGGGTACTGACACACGAGTGTCATGCCGGCGGTCACGTTCCTTAGACCGGTCGCGACTCATCCTGCAGAAATCCACGGCGGGCCAGCCGGCTTCATGAGAACGTTTACGACGCATTTGAGGGCGTCGGACCACTCGGCTGTTGATATTCAGAGTCGCGAAGCGGGATATGATCGCCAACTCGCAGTCATCCCCGGGGAGGGGGCGGGCCGCGAGTTACCGAATAAGTCCTACAAAAGCCAACTATTTAGGGGGTAGTCCAATGTCGAGCGTAATCGACTTTCTGGAGAGGATGGGTAAGGACGCACAGTTGCGCCATGCCTCACACGATGAGGTGGAGCTTGCCTTGACTCAGGCGCAGATCGACACGCCATTGTGCTCGGCCATTCTTGCCAGAGATGCATCGGAACTACAGGCACTGCTACGTCAAGTCCCGTTTTATTCCATTCAAATGCCGATCGAAGAAGAGGAAGAAGACGAAGGCGAGCACGAGGATGAAGACACCGAAGAAGCTCCGCCGTACGAGGGCAGTCGGGAAACCTCACGGCATGCTGTCTCCTTAACGCACTCGTAGCCGATCCATGTCCTGGGCCGGCGGTACACGCCGAAGTCCATTCATTTGGGTTCTGTGGTTCTTGAGCTTGCTTGCGGGCACGGCTATTGCCGCCGTGCCCGCATCAGGTGACCGCTCGCATTTGATCCAGCTTGCGGACAGTATCAAGACATCGAACCATGTCCAGTTCGTGCAACTGCTGGAGCGGCTCGACCGCGATGCCGCGAGTCTGTCGCCGGAGCAGCTATGGTGCCTGCGCTATCTTGAAGCGTGGCAGATGGCCTATGGCGGCGACTACGACAGTGCAAGTTCGCTGCTGAACACGGTCATCGCACAATCCACCAATGCCACCCTGCGTTTTCGAGCGACCGCCACGCTGGTCGATATCCTGGGCATCGGGCACCGCTATGAAGAAGCGTTCGGGCGACTGAGCCAGCTACTCGACCAATTGCCGCAGATCACCAACAAGCGGGCACGCTTCCAAGGCTTGGGCGAGGCCGCACAACTGCTGATCGCGGCGGGGCAATACGACCTTGCCTCCAGTTACGCCGAGCAGATGCTCGATAATATTCCCGCGGGCGAAAGCGCCTGCAAGTCCATGTACTTCAAACTTCATGCCGAGTTCCGCAGCGGCCGGATGCAAGTGCTGGACCCGGCGTTCCAGACCGGCGTCGACACATGCGTCAAGTCCGGCGAGAACCTCGTCGCCAATGCGATACGCGCCGACATAGCAAGCTTCGATATCCAGCAAGGTCGTTCGGCCCATGCCATTGCCCTGTTGCAAACCAATTACGCGTATGTCCTGCGCGATCAATATCCGAGCCTGACCTCGCAATTCGATGCGCTGCAGGCACAGGCCTACTGGGATCAGGGCGAAATCACCCATGCACGAAAATTCGCCGTCGCCGCCGTCGATAGTGCGATCAAAAGCGAATACACCGAACCGTTGAGCATGGCTTACGAGTTGCTCTTTCGGATCGAAAAACAGCAAGGAAATTTTCGCGCTGCCCTCGCCTACCATGAAAAATATCTGGCGGCGGACAAGGGATACCTCAACGACGTCAGCGCCAAGACGCTGGCATACCAGATCGTCAAGCAGCAGGTGCAGGCGAATAAAGTAGAAGTCGATGCACTGAACAAACAGAACCAGATCCTGCAACTGCAGCGGGCACTGGACCATAAGGCCGTAGAGGCCAGCCGGCTTTACATCATTCTGCTGCTGACCGTCCTGGCATCCATTGGCTTGCTGCTATACCGCCTTAAGCGTTCGCAACTGCGATTCATGGGGCTGGCCCGGCAGGACAGCTTGACCGGGATCAGTAACCGGAAGCATTTCGTCGATGAAGCGGAACAGGCGTTGCGCCAGGCAAAAAGATTCACGCGATGCGCCTCGCTCATTCTTATCGACCTGGATCATTTCAAGCTCGTCAACGACACCCACGGCCATGCCGTGGGCGATCAAGTACTCAAGCGCGCCGTGGTGGCATGCCAAAAGCATCTGCATGCTCGCGATGTATTCGGTCGCCTTGGCGGCGAGGAATTCGGCATTCTGATACCCCACTGCGAACCAGAGCAGGCATCGGACCGAGCCGAGCAAATTCGTATAGCGATCGCCTCGACGCCGCTGAGCGAGGACATGCACGGAGTGATGATCTCGGCAAGCTTTGGCGTGGCCTCGACCGACTCCGGCAATTACGAATTTCTGCGCCTGCTGGCCGATGCCGACCATGCGCTTTATCGAGCCAAGCGCAATGGACGCAATTGCGTGGTGTCGGGCAGCGTGACCGATGGTCTCGTCTCGCCCTACCCGATGGAATCCAGCGAGCAAACGGCGAGCGATAAGGTCCTGAGTGCTTCGGCACGCATCGAGCCAGTAAACTAGAGCGCCGCCGCCGTACTCGCATCGCTGCTGGCAAGCAGGCGACAAAGCTCTATCGTTGCATCGTCGGTCGGAAAGCAGCACTCGATATGCAACTCGTCGATGGTGACATCCCGAGGCGTACCGAAAGTCGTGATGGTCGAGAAGAAACTCAGCTCATGAGCATCCCGCCGAAGCACCGTCGTCAGCAAAGGTGAAGGTGCGGTATCCAGTTCGCGCGTGCGCCATCGCACCGGTACGCCTGGGTAAGCAAGCACTTCGTCGAGCAAGGCGCGAGCCATCGTATCGGTAGGCGCCGCAGCCACCTCGTTGTGGAGGTGGCGGATAAGCTGGCCGGCGACCTCCTCCCAGTTTGCGACGGCCGAGCGAAAGTCATGCGGATCGAAGATTTGCCGCAGCATGTTCTGGTGCGCGCTGGCGCGGCCGCGCATGACAAAGTTACTGATCCGCATCGCCGCCTCATTGGCCATCAATACGTCCCAGTGCCGATTCAGCAGAAATGCCGGGTACGGCTCTTGTTGCGCAAGAATGCATTCGATCGCACGGCGGACCTGGGCAAGCTCAGGCGTACCCAGCGCCGATTCGGGGTATTTCGGCGCATACCCAGCCGCCATGAGCAGCGCATTGCGCTCGCGCAGCGGTACATCGAGTACGTCGGCCAGCCGCGTCACCATCTCGCGACTCGGTTGCGACTTGCCCGTTTCGACACAACTGAGATGACGGGCCGACACACCTGCATCGAGTGCCAGGTCGAGCTGGCTCAGTCGCCGTGCCGCGCGCCACTCGCGCAGCAGCGCACCGATAGGGGATGCGAATGAGAGCGATGGTGAACGTAAGTCCATGGGGTCCAATGGAACAGCGCGATTCCATGGATCATACGGCGCTGCCTACACGAAAACCATGACCTTGGAGGTCATGAAGTCATGACCTCATAGAACATTGCCGACCGCTCTCAAGCCGCTGAATCATAAGCTCCCCTACGACTTCGGAGGTATGAGATGCAACGCAGAGAGTTCATTCAAATGACGGCAGGCGCGCTCGCGGCCGGCGCACTCACCGGCTGCCTGTCCCACGCGGCTCGGCGTGAAGTAACCCCGCCGTCGAGCGCCCGCGCGCCCATGGATGCCGCCGCGTTCCATGCGGCGCGACGTTTCGCCGAGACCCGCTTCGGGAAAATTGCCTATGTCGAGCAAGGCACCGCCCAGAGCGCTGCGCTATTCCTGCATGGCTTTCCGCTCAACAGCTTCCAGTGGCGAGGCGCACTCGATCGACTCTCGCCCTACCGCCGTTGTATCGCTGCTGATTTTCTCGGGCTGGGATATACGCAAGTGGCGGCAGGCCAAAGCGTTGCACCTGATGCACAGGTGGCCATGCTGGTGGCGCTGCTGGACCAACTCTCCATAACAACCGTCGACCTGGTCGCGAATGACAGCGGCGGCGCCATTGCACAACTTTTGCTGGCGCGGCATCCACAGCGGGTGCGGACGCTGCTGCTGACGAACTGTGACGTGGAGAACGACAGCCCGCCGCCTGCGGTCTTGCCGGTCATCGCTCAAGCTCGGGCCGGAAGGTTCGCCGACGAGACGTTTCTTCCGCAATTGGCGAACAAGGCCTTCGCACGCTCAACGCAAGGCATCGGCGGGCTTTGTTACACCTATCCCAACCATCCCACCGACGAGGCTATCGATTGCTACTTTGCGCCGCTGGTGAGTTCTGCGTCGCGCAAGGCGCTAACCAATGCCTACGCCCTCGGGCTTGAGCCCAATCCTCTCGCCGGCATCGAGTCGGCACTCAAGCGCTGTACGGTACCGACCCGTATCGTATGGGGAACCGGCGACACGATTTTTTCGCCGGCGAGCCCGGATTATCTGGCACGGACCTTTGCCCATTCGCGTGGCATACGCCGGGTCGAGGGAGCGAAGCTGTTCTTCCCCGAGGAGTTTCCAGATCTTGTCGCCGAGGAAGCGCGTCAGCTATGGGGTCTTGCTTAAGCACTCTCTAGCTAGCCTCTTTATCAGAGTGTGCTTGGTACTGTCCGGCAATCAGAAGCGCGGTTTCGACTACCATGCCCCGCACCGGGACGATGAGATCGGCTCTAAGGAAGAACGCCCAAAGATGAGCACCGAACAAACGACGACCCGCGCCCCCCTGACATTCTGGAAAGTGTTTTTACTTTCCCTGATCGTCTACGGCGGCGCAGCGCCGCTGGTCTTTTTCACGCTGTTTGGATGGGGCTATATCCAATGGGCGATGTTGGCGGTTCTGGCGATGGTGCTGCTCATCATTCCGGTAGCGAACAAATACCCCATCCATGGCCGCTCGGCGCTAGGTCTCATCATGGGGCTGATCGCCGGCGGCGTTATCTTCATCGCCGTGTTTTTATATTTTCTGATGTCGGCGCTTGAGCAAATGCCGCGCTAGCGAGCGCGGCGTGCAGCGATCGGCTCCATAAGATCAGCTCAACAACACGATACCGCCAGGCAACGAGGTCACGCGGGCATCGAAGGCATCGTGGATCAGAGTGGCGACATCAGCCAATTGATTGAGCGAAAAGCGCGCATGCACCTTACGTGCGGCAAGCGTCCCATTGGTAATGACGATTTTGCCGGGGCGGTAGCGGTTGATCTCGTTGACGACCTCGGACAAAGGCTGGTTGTCGAAGATCAATACTCGGCGGCGCCAGGCCATGGCCAGTTCGGTGTCGACGATGGTTACCGCTGCTATCGTCTGCTCGCTGTAGCTGACGCGCTCACCGGCTTGCAGCGTGACCTTGCGCCCGCGATAAACCAGCTCGGTGGTTCCATCCAGACCCGTCACCTGAACCTGTTTGTCGCTGCAACGGATATTGCATTGCGTGCCGGGGGGCAGATGCACATGGCCGGCGCCGGCCAGCAACGTGAACGGCTCGGCCAATTGCGCCGCCGTTTGTATTTGCACCTCGCCACTGACCAGTTCCATGCCTAGTTGCTGCCCGCGGCTGGCGAGCCGGTTGATGGTGGTCTGTGTATTCATTTCGACCACGACACCGGGGGCGGCTTGAATCTGCCGTTGCTCGCCGGTGTCAGTGCGGTAGTCGGCCATCCAGTCGGACCAGCCGGGCCACAAGCGCAACGGCGGGCGCAGCAGCAGACAGGCGGCCGACGCAGCAACGGCGGCACCCAGAAAGGCACGGCGACTCATGCGTGCAGGTATGGCGACTGGCGACCGGCTCTCATCCCTTACCGGCTCACCCTCTGCGGGCGGCGTCGTCCGGGATAGTTCACGCTGCGATACAGCACGTGCCGCCGGCCCCAGGTTTTCCCATAGCAAACGCGTCTCGGCGAATGCCTGCGCATGAGCGCGGCTTTGGCCGCACCACTGTTTGAAAGCATTGGCGTCACGCGCCGTGGCCTGGCCGGAGGTCAGGCACAACAGCCAATCTCGCGCCTCGCGATGAAGCGCCGAGCCATGGCCAACGATGGAATCGAGGTTGCTCATACTTCTTATGACTCGTTTCCGGCCCCAGGACCGAACCGCTGGACGACCCGACGATCCAGTCGTTCGCCGCAGTGCTCCAGGGCTTTTTTCAATTCTTTGCCCACCATGCGCACGGAAATGCCAAAACGCACGGCGATTTCATGCAGCGGGGCTTCATCCACACGGGCAGCGATAAGAATGGCTTGCCGGCGGGGGCTGAGTTCTTCCAGCGCGCGTTCGAGGGCGGCGACTTCGAGCCGTGCGTGCACGATGCGGGCGGGGTCCAGCGCATCGTCCGCGCTATGCAATAGCTCGTCGATTTCCTCGCCGCTGAGGTAGCGCGAATCGATTTGCCGCTGATCTGCCGCGACATTGAGCGCCATGCGAAATAGATATCCGGCCGGGTTTCTCTCCACACCCGAAGCGTCACCCATGCGCTCGACGCGCAGGTAAGTCTCCTGCATCACATCGTTGACGAGGTCATCCGAGCCCAGGCGGCGCTTGAGTCGCCGACGCAACTCGGGCTGGCTCTCCATAAACAGCCCCAGTAAAGAGGCGGACGGGGCTGGCATCGGGTCGATCTCAGGGCCCCGCTGCAGCACTGGAAAAGCAAGTGAGCGCCCTGCCCGGCAATAGCAGCAAGGTCAGCGGCTGGGGCAATGCAGGTGGCGGCGTGCCTATCATCAGATGATCCATCTGCTTGCGTATCTCGGCATCGCGCGGGTCTGATCCGGTGCTATCGAGCAGATGTATTTGTCCGACCTCGCCGGTGCTGTCGATCCATAACTGCATAGCCAGACGATAGTCGCCCGAACGCGCCAGCTCGGAGCGGCAAAGCGCGCGCTCGATAGCCTTTTGAATAAGGCCCAGATAGCCGTGTTCGACCGCATCGGTGACTGGCCTCGCATCTTGTTGATTGATGTTCGGCAGCTTGCTGCCCGTCGGCGCCAGGGTGAAGGCGTGATCTGAGGCATAGCGTGCCGTCAGCCCGGTTCCATCGAGCAATCGTTGCAAGGCGTCGTTGACCGTGTAGGCCCCTTTGACACCCGGCGATTGCCGACCCGAAGTCAGGCGGTCGTCCACCAATACAGCCAAACCCGTCGCCTCACTATAGGTACGCAACGCTGTCATCAAAGTTTGCGGCTCGATATCGAAACGAGTCAGTTCGGCCTGACCCTCGCGCACCGCCACGGTGGAATATTGCGGCTGAAAGGTTTGCTCCGCATGGAGTTGCCCTGACAGCATGCAAGACCCACTCAGTACAAGCGCGGCGCATGTCCTGACCATTTCACTTCAATACCAGACGCCCCCTGATCAGGCAGCCCATTTAGCCGCACGCCTCTTACCGGATCGTGACAGTGATCCGGTTATATGACAGCGGCGTATCGCCTCCTTCGATTCGCCGGCGCATGCGCGGCGAGAGTCGTTCTCAGCATGCGTTCTCGATCGCGGGGACGGCCATGTCCAGGCTTGCATCGGTGTCATCGTGGACACGTGCGCGCCCCAGCAGTACGAACACCCCTAATGCGGTCGCGACGCAAGCGGCTGCCAGGATGCTCAGCAGCAGCCTGAACGAATCATCGTAGCTTTGCAGCAGCAGTGATTGCCGGCCGGGAAGCAGCATGCCGGCGTGGATGAGATCTCCCAGCGCCGCACGATTGGAGGCTTGCACGACATGGCTGGTGGCGATACCCGGCACACCTTGCAACACACCACGCTGGATCAGGGTCGCCAGCAGCGCTCCGGTCACGGCAATAGCCATTCCATCTGCAGAAACGCGCACCGTGTTGAAAATGCCGGTAGCCATACCGGCACGCTCCTTCTCCACCACGCTGACAGCCATGCCGTCCATTAACCCCCACGGTAAGCCGATGCCGGTGCCGATGAGCGCCATCGACGGCAGCAGGCCAGACCCGGCGCCGCTCGACATCACATGCCCTAGCCATGCCAATCCGCCAGCGACCATCAGCAAACCCGCGCCGGACAAAACACCGGCAGTGATTCGCCGCGCCAGCAAGGCCGCGATGAATGGCACGACCAGCAACGGCGCCGACAAGGCGATCATCATCTGACCCGCTTTCAACGCGCCGTAACCGTCAATGCCGATGAAGCGAGCAGGCAGCATGACGATCAATACGACATAGAAGAATGCAGGCGTGGCCGCCAGCACCTGCACGCCGACAAACCGTGCGTTGCGAAACAGCGAGAGATCGAGCATCGGTTGCGCAACGCGACGCTCGATCGCTACGAACGCAACGAATAATCCAGTGGCTGCCAGCAAGCAACCGATCACCGTTACGCTGCGCCAACCCTCCTCCGGTGCCAGCAAGATGCCGTAAGTGAACAGGGTCAGAGCTGCGGTAAAACTGAGCGCGCCGGGCCAATCCAGCCGCGTGGCACTGAGGTCGCGCGACTCGCCTGCGGTGGTGCTGACCAGGACAAAACCCAATACACCGATGAGCGCCGTGGACAAGAACACCCACTGCCATCCCGCCACTTCGACCATCCATCCCGATACCAAGGGCCCGAAGGCCAGGCCGACGCCGAATGTCGTACCGAGCAAACTGAATACCCGAGTGCGAACCGCGCCATGAAAAGCCTGGGCCAGCGAAGACATCGCACCGGCAAAGGCAGCGGCGCCGCCGACTCCCTGGATCAGGCGCAACACATCCACCCACATCACCGAGGGCGACCACGGGACAGCAAAGGTGACGACGGTGAACAGCGCCAAGCCGATCAGCCAGACGCGCTTGCGCCCAAAGATATCGGTCAGGCTACCCGCGGCCATCATGGCGCTGCCATAAGTCAGGATGTAGCCGTTGATAACCCAGTTAAGTTGTATCGCGCTGCCGCCCAGTGCCCGATTGATCGACGGCAGCACGACCGCCGGGCCCGTGAAGCACAGTGGTATCAGCACAGCGGTCAGGCAGGCGGCCGCGATCAGCAGAAAGCGATGCCAGCGCATCTGCATCATGCAGCCCTCGCGTTATGCGCGGTCGCGCCATAGATCACCTCGCGTAAATCGATGCACGCCGGCAGATGAGCGAATGGAGCGCTGCCGCGTAATGCGGCTAAGGGCGTGAACATGATGATTCCCTCGTTGCTTGGATTTCATCAACGATAGAAATCATTCAACTAAAGAAAAAGCAGGGTACAGTTCCTTTTAATACGGACTGTCAAGTCCTTAATTGGAATCGCCGTGGACAGCCTGAGTGGCTTCATCGTCTTTGTGCAGGTAGCCGAAACGCGCAGCTTTGTCGCCGCCGGCCGCCTGATGGGTGTGTCGGCATCGGCCGTGGGCAAAAGCGTGGCGCGTCTGGAAGAAAAGCTTGGCGTCCGGCTTTTTCATCGCAGTACCCGCAGCATCACCCTGACCGCGGAAGGCGTGCTGTTTTTGCAGCGCAGCCGACGCATCCTCGCCGAAATCGAAGCGGCCGAGCTGGAACTGTCACGCGCTACCGAAGCGCCCCGTGGCCGCCTGCGAGTGAGTTTGCCCCTGGTCAGTTCGCTGTTGCTGCCGGTGCTGGCCGATTTCATGCGGCAATACCCGGAGATCGAACTCGACCTGGATTTCAGCGACCGATTGGTGGATGTCATCGAGGAAGGCTTCGATGCGGTCGTGCGCACCGGTGAGCCGAGCGACTCACGTTTGTCGGCGCGACGGCTCGGTTCGTTCCAAATGCTGCTGGCGGGAGCGCCGGATTATTTCGAGCGCTGCGGTACGCCTCAACGACCCGCTGACCTGGCCGGACATACCTGCCTGCACCTGCGCTTTCCGAACACCGGAAAGCTGGAGGTCTGGCCGTTACGCAGGGAACCTGGCGAACCCGACTTGCACCTGCCGACTTCACTGATCTGCAACAACATCGAGGCACGGTTGTGTTTTGCGCTGCGAGGGCTCGGCATCGCCTGCCTGCCGGACTTCGCCATCGGCGGCGCCCTCGCCGATGGTCGGCTGCGCACGGTGCTCGACGATTACGTCGAGCGCGTCGGCACCTTTCGCGTGCTGTGGCCCGCCAGCCGGCACCCATCACCCAAGCTGCGAGTATTTATCGACTTTCTTGGCGAACGAGTATTCCCCGATGCCGGCTCTCAACGACCGAAGGTAATCTCTTTGCCTTCGTGATCGCGATCCCAGCCGCGAAGCTCGTCGCGGATATGGGCGATGCGCTGGCGTCCTAGCGCGTTGCGCTCTTCGTCCAGCACCTGACCATCGAGCAATTCGGCCAGCCGCTGTGCCGTGGGCAGCATCGCATCCCATGCATCCAGCGCCGGAATAGGCGCCGGCAAGGCCATGAAAAAACTCAAACCCGGCGTGCGCAAGGCATCGAGACGACCCAGATCGAAATTGCCCGGCTTAAGCATATTGGCCACGCTGAAAATCGGGCCAAGCTCGCGCTTGCCGTCGAGCAGGCGGTGGTAAATGCCCATATCGCCGAATTCGAGGCCGGCCTTTTCGGCCGCCACGATCAGATCGGCACCATGGAACGAGCCGCCTTCGCGCGCCACGACGAATAACGTAATGATGCGCTCCACCGGCATTTGCGCCGGGCGGCGGCCGAGATCCGAGCGCGGCGGCAAGGCCGGCGCCGCCGGCGTGGGGGCCGGTGCGGCAGCAGCCGGCGGTGCATGATGCCGATCGCCGGCGGTTGCTTCGGGTTGCGACGGCGCGCGTAGTGCGTCGACGATCGAAGCTGCATGACCGGTCGGCTTGGGCAGGGATGTCGCCGCGGCGCGATCGCCGGCCAAGGTGGCGCCGAGGCGCTCCAGCTCTTCACGCAGCCCTACATCGAGTTCGCCTTGCTGCGGCTTGACCCGCGACAGTGGATCGTCATGCGCATCGCTCAACGCGTTGAACGAAAACTCATCGGCGGCCGCCGCGCTTTCACCTGCATCGCCCATCGTGGGTTCACGCCGCTCGCCGGTTTGCCCGGAAACAACACGCCGCTTGCCCTGCTCTTTCTTCGGTTGGCCGAGCAACCAGATCACCGCGAGCACGATCGCACCGACGATCAATAGCGGAATTCCGACGGCAGGGTTCCAGGCCAAAGCGAGCACGGACTGATGGAATACAGATGGATCGGGCATCGATTGCATGGTCATGGTGTTGATTCCTCAGGCGGCGCCGGCGAGTTTAGCTGCTTCAGCAAGATCGACCTGTACCAAACGCGATACGCCCGGCTCACGCATGGTGACGCCGCACAACTGCGTCGCCGCCTCCATGGTGGCCTTGTTATGGCTGACGAAAATGAATTGCACCTTCTCGCTCATCTCTTTCACCATGGCCGAGAAGCGTCCCACGTTGGCCTCGTCCAGGGGTGCGTCCACCTCGTCGAGCAGGCAGAACGGCGCCGGGTTAAGACCGAAAATAGCGAACACCAAAGACACGGCAGTCAACGCTTTTTCGCCACCCGACAGCAAGGTGATGTTTGAAACGCGCTTGCCCGGTGGGCGCGCCATGATCGATACGCCGGTGTTGAGCAAGTCGTCGCCGGTGAGTTCGAGATAGGCATGGCCACCGCCGAACAGACGCGGAAACAGCTCCTGCACGCCGGCGTTGACCTTGTCGAAGGTCTCCTTGAACCGCTGGCGTGTCTCGCGGTCGATTTTCTTGATCGCGCCTTCCAGGGTTTCCATCGCATCGACCAGGTCGGTGAGCTGGCTGTCGAGGTAGGTTTTACGCTCGCTCTGCTCTGCGTGCTCTTGAATCGCGGCCAGATTGACCGGTTCCAGCCTGACGATTTTTTGCCCGATATCGGTCAATTGCTGGCGCCATTGCGCGGCATCGGCGTTCTCGGCCAGTTCGGCGAGCAACGGTTCCAGTTCAAGGCCGGAAGCGGTAATCGCATCGGCCAGTTGCTGCGCACGAATATGCAGCGCCTGTGCCGCCAGGCGCTTCTCGGAAAGGCTTTCACGCAGGCCGTTTAGGCTTTGCTCGGTGCGCTGGCGCTCTTGCTCCAGGCGACGGAATTCCGCATCGCAGTCTTCCAGCGCGCGGCGCGCTTCGACCAGTTGTTTGTCGACCAGCAAGCGCTGGTCAAGATAGGTCTGTCGCTCGGCTTCGAGTTCGGCGATGGGGTCGGAGCCGGCGGCGAGTTGTTCGGAGATTTCGTTGCGGCGCGCCTCGATCTGGCGGATTTGCGAATCCATGCGGGCCAGCGCTTGATCCAGCGAGGCCAGCGAGGAGCGTTTCGACTCCATGGCCAAGGCTAGCGAATGCGATTGGTCGGCGGCTTCGCGCGCATTCATGCGAGCTTCTTCGCGCGCTTCGAGTAGTGCGCGGCGCTCGTTCTCCAGTTCGCGGCGCTGATCTTCCAGATCGCCCATGTGGCCGACCGACTCATCCAATCGTGCCCGCGCTTCGCGTGTGTGGGTCTGTAGTTCGTCAAGCTGCGCGATCAAATCGGATAGCTCGCCGGCGACCTTCTCCGAGCGCGCCCGCGCGGTTTCGACTTTGCCGCGATGGCTTTGCAGTTGACCGGCCAATTCGGACTGACGACGATGCGCGTTATACAACTCGCGCTGGGCGTCGTCGCGCGCGCGTTCGACTTCAAATTTGCTGGTGCGCAACTGATCGAGCTGCTCGCTCAACGCTTCGAGACGGGCTTCCAGCGTGGTGACTTGTTCGGCCAGCGTGCGAATTTCGCGCTCACGCGCCAGCACACCGACCTGATTGCCTTGCGCGCGACGCACCCGCGCCCAGCCTGGGCCAAGCCATTCGCCGCCACGCGTCATCACCGATTGATACGGCGCTAACGCTGACAACGAGGTGACGCGCTGATGTGCCTGGTCCAACGTCTCGGCGGTAAGCACATGGCCGAGAATAGCCATCGCAGCAGCTGGTCCACGCACGTGGGCGGCCAAAGTGCCGGCGGTGTTGACGCCACCGTCGGCAGCATCGACCAAGGCGATGTCGGCATTCTCCACGCCGCTGAATTCGCTGGCCAGGGTATGCGCGCCATCGACCAGCACGCTATCGAGAAAACCGATCAAAGCGGTTTCGACCGCGGTTTCCCAGCCGGCTTCCACTTGCAGCGCTTCGCCAAGACGGCGTGATTTGTTCAACCCGAGACGGGCCAGCCAGCTACTGGCGGCGCTTTCGTCCTGACCGAGTGCGGCATGCTGCAACGCTTCCAGCGAGGCTTGTCGGCCACGCGCGGTTTGCAGTTGCTGGCGCGCCTCGTTCATGGCGGACTGCACGTGGCGCTCTTCGTCGAGTACTTTTTCGTGGCCGGCCTTGTGCTGATCGAGCAGGCCACCCAGGGACTCCACCCGTTCGCGCTGGGTATCGTGCTCGGTATGCAATTGTTCGGCGGCAGCATCCAGGGCGGCGACATCGGTGGCCTTCTGTTCGGCGTCGAGCGCTTCGCGCCGCCGCGACAGATCCATCGCCTGGCGATCGAGATAATTGAGCTTGGTGCGCTCCACTTCGGCCGCACGGCTGGATTCGCCGGCAGTGCGCGTATAGGTATCCCAGCGCTGCTGCCAATCGGCCAGCTTGGTCTCGGTATCGCGCTGCGCCTCGGCGGTGTCGTCCTGCATTTGCTGCAAGGCTTCGAGTTTCGGCTCGCCTTCGGCCAAGGCCATGCGCAGCGTTTCGATTTGCTCGCGATCGGTGGCGATATGCGCGGCCAACTCGGCGTGTTCGCGCTCGGCTTCGCCGTGTGCGCGCTGCAGACGGTCCGCCGTTTCGCGGTTGTAGCGCACCTGTTGTTCGACTCGGGCAATTTCAGCGCCGACCTTGTATACCTCGCCCTGCACGGCGTTCAGATGTTCGCTGGCGCCGGTGTGACGTTCGCGCACGCTTTCCAGTTGCGCCTCGACATGGCGCTGTTCGGCCAGCCGTTTTTCGATTTCGGTCTCGGCGGCGGACAGGCCTTCGCCTTCGCCGTCATGCTGGCTTTTCAGGCCTCGGTATTCCAGCGCGCGCAGTTCGGCTTCTTTGCGCGTCTGCTCTTCTTTCAAGGCTTTCCAGCGCTCGGCGGCACGAGCCTGACGATTCAAATGTTCGAGCTGTTTGTCGACCTCGTCGCGCACGTCGCGCACGCGGTCGAGATTTTCACGGGTAGCCTTGATGCGACTCTCGGTTTCCTTGCGCCGCTCCTTGTATTTGGAGATGCCGGCGGCCTCTTCCAGATGCGTGCGCAGCTCTTCGGGATGCGCCTCGATGATCTGGCTTATCATGCCCTGCTCGATAATCGAGTAGCTGCGCGGCCCCAGGCCGGTACCGAGGAACAGGTCGGTGATATCGCGACGGCGGCAACGTGCGCCATTGAGGAAATAAGCCGATTGGCCGTCGCGAGTCACCTGACGCTTCACCGAGATCTCGGCGTACTGGTTGTACTCGCCCTGGATGGAACCATCGCTGTTGTCGAAGATCAGCTCGACCGTCGCCTGCCCCACCGGCTTGCGCGAGTTGGAGCCCGAAAAAATGACATCGGTCAACGAGTCGCCGCGCAGTCGACTGGCCGCACTCTCGCCCATCACCCAACGAATGGCATCGATGATATTGGACTTGCCGCAGCCATTGGGCCCGACCACGCCGATCATATTGGTCGGCAAATGCAGGGTGGTCGGATCGACAAAAGACTTGAAGCCGGCGAGTTTGATCGTAGTCAGGCGCATGCGGTCATCAACAGTGAATCTTCATAGAGGGTGCCCAAGAAGGCAGGCGACAAGGCACTGTGCCAAACACAGGCCCATGTCGCAATGCGGTCATAAAATAGATATGACATGAGAAAAGTTACTCATATCATTGATAAATAGTGATTTTATTGTTCAGGCGCTTGTGCGTCGATGGACAACGCATGGATACCATTGTCCATCAGCCCGTCCAGCGCCGCATAAATCAGACGGTGCCGCTTGAGCGGCAACTGCCCGGCAAAGGCCGCGCTAATGATATGCACGTGGTAATGCCCCTTGCCCGCATTGGCATGAGTGGCGTGCTTGTAGCCCTCATCAAGCACCTCCAGCTCAACCGGCGCCAACGCCTGCAGCAGGCGTTGGCGGATCTGCTCGACCATCTCGACGCTCATGCCGCCGGCAGCACTTTGCGGAACGGCTTGATGCTGACCTGCTGGTAAACCCCGGCAGCCACATAGGGATCGGCCTTGGCCCAGGTTTCGGCATCGGCTTGGGAGGGAAATTCGGCCACGATCAGGCTGCCGGTAAAGCCGGCCGGACCGGGATTCTCCGATTCGATCGCCGGAAACGGCCCGGCCAGCAACATGCGGCCCTCGTTTTGTAGCTGATCCAGGCGGGCAAGATGCGCCGGACGTGCAGCCATACGCTTTTCAAGCGACTCGGCCACGTCCTGGGCAATGATGGCAAACCACATAAGCAGACTCCACGCAGGCAAAGCGCGATTTTAACTGACTGCGCCCTACTTGCTCGATCAATCTATTCAATAGGTCTATTCAATAGATTGAAAGTCGCCATCGGCTGGGTCCAAGGCGTCCGTGGTCAATTTGCCATGGGAGCGGTCGACCTTGAACGAGAACAGCCGCGGCGAGGTACTCGGGTCGCCGCCACATGGCTGAGTGTGGTTTTCGTGCACATCCACGCTGTAACTGGTGGCGCCATCCTCTTCGACCATAAAGGAGAGGCACTCGCTGCGCAGGCTGGTCAAGTGATGCCGCTGCACTGCATCGCCGACGCGCTTGATCGCTGCATCCTCGTTGCTCACGAGCAAGGCGGTGTCAGCGACCACCGGGGATGGCGCCGAGGCTGCTGGCGAAGCGGCGTTCGTACCGGCTGAGGCTGGCTTGCCTTGCGGCGTGCTCGGTGAACACGCGGCCAAGGTAAACGCGAAAAGTCCCACCCACAACAATCGTTGCCTGGCGCCAGACATCGGCACTCAGGCTTCCGGCCGCATGTAGGGGAACAGCAGCACGTCGCGGATCGAGGCCGAGTTCGTCAGCAGCATCACCAGACGGTCGATGCCGATGCCCAGACCACCGGTGGGCGGCAGGCCCACTTCCAGCGCGCGGATGTAGTCGGCATCGAAATGCATGGCCTCGTCATCGCCCGAGTCCTTGGCATCGACCTGGGCCTGGAAACGTGCCGCCTGGTCTTCGGAGTCGTTCAACTCGGAGAAACCGTTGGCGAGCTCCTTGCCGTTGACGAACAACTCGAAACGGTCGGTGATGCCCTTGTCGGTATCGCTTTCGCGCGCCAGCGGCGACACCTCGACCGGATGATCGGTAATAAAGGTGGGCTGGATCAGTGTGTGCTCGACAGTGCGCTCGAAGATTTCCAGCAACAGTTTGCCCCAGCCGAAACCGGGCTTGACCTGTGCGCCGAGGCGCTTGGCATGGGCGGCCATCGCCTCGCGATCGCGCAGCTCTTCGCGGCGAATCTCCGGGTTGTGCTCCAGCACGGCATCTTCCATGCGCCAGCGACGGAAGGCCGGACCGACGTCGATCGCGACGCCATCCCAGGTCAGCTCGGTGGTGTGAAGCACATGCTGGGCTGCCTCGCGAATCACGGCCTCGGTAAGGTCCATGATTTCGTGATAGGTGGCGTAGGCCTGGTACAGCTCCAGCATGGTGAATTCGGGATTGTGCCGGGTAGACACGCCCTCGTTGCGGAAATTGCGATTGATCTCGTATACGCGATCGAAGCCGCCCACGACCAGGCGCTTGAGATAAAGCTCGGGCGCCACGCGCAGATACAGGTCGAGATCCAGCGCGTTGTGATGGGTGACGAAGGGACGCGCGGCGGCCCCGCCTGGGATGAGGTGCATCATCGGCGTTTCCACTTCCATAAAACGGCGCGGCGCGGCCTCCAGCCATTGGCGCATAAAGCCGATGATCTTCGAGCGCTTGGCAAAGGTGCTGCGCGCCTCTTCGGTGACGATCAGGTCGACATAGCGCTGGCGATAGCGCTGCTCGACGTCGGCCAGGCCATGCCGCTTGTCCGGCAGCGGGCGCAGGCTCTTGGTCAGCAAGCGCAGTGTGTCCACCTTCACCGAAAGCTCGCCCGTCTTGGTGCGCATCAGCACGCCCTCGGCGCCCACAATGTCGCCCAGGTCCCAGCCCTTGAATGCCTTATAGCTTTCCTCGCCCACCGTACCTTGGTGGATGAATAGCTGGATGCGGCCGCTGACGTCCTGCATCTGCACAAAGCCGACTTTGCCCTGGTCGCGCTTGAGCATCATGCGGCCGGCTACTTTGACCCGGCGCGCCAATCCCTCGATGGATTCGGACGTGTGGACGTCCTTATTGTCGAACTCGTCCTGCAAATCGCCCGCAAAAGCGTCGATTTTGAAATCATTCGGGAACGCGATGCCTTGCTCACGCAGGGCATTGAGTTTTTCGCGACGCTCGGCAATGAGACGGTTTTCGTCTTGCACCGTCGATTCGGCGGTGGCGTCGATTGGCGTTGCGTTGTCGCTATTCATGCGGATTCCCGGAAAACTTTGTAGAGAGTTTCGCGGCAGCGGCCAAGCGGCTGCCGCGTTATTGCGCCGTGTTCTATGCGTCGAGCCGTTTGGCGCCGGCTTCGAGGCCGGATTTCAGGCTGGCCTCGACGAATTCATCAAGATCGCCATCCAGCACCTTTTGTGTGTCCGTACGCTCGATACCCGTGCGCAGATCTTTGATCCGGCTCTGGTCGAGCACGTAGTTGCGGATCTGGCTACCCCAGCCGATATCCGACTTGGTCGCTTCCAGCGCATCCTTTTCGGCGTTGCGCTTTTGCACTTCCAGCTCGTACAGCTTGGCGGCCAGCATCTTCATGGCGCGGTCGCGGTTGGCATGCTGGCTGCGTTCGGTCTGGCAGGCCACCACGGTATTGGTCGGAATATGCGTGATACGCACGGCCGACTCGGTTTTGTTGACGTGCTGACCACCGGCGCCGGAGGAGCGATACACGTCGGTGCGGAGATCGGCCGGATTGATATCGATGTCGATATCGTCGTCGACTTCGGGCGACACGAACACCGAGGTGAAGCTGGTGTGGCGGCGATTGTCCGAATCGAACGGACTTTTGCGCACCAGGCGATGCACGCCGATTTCGGTTTTCAGCCAGCCGTAGGCGTAATCGCCCTGCACACTGAAAGTAGCCGATTTGATGCCGGCCACGTCGCCGCCGCTGACTTCCAGCAGCTCGGTTTTCCAACCGCGCGATTCGCACCAGCGCAGGTACATGCGCAGCAGCATTTCGGCCCAGTCCTGCGCCTCGGTGCCGCCGGCACCGGCCTGGATATCGACGAAGGCGTTGTTGGCGTCCATCTGGCCGGAGAACATGCGCTGGAATTCCAGCTTGCTCACTTGCGCGTCGAGCTTGGCCAAATCGGCGATGACCGCGTTGGCGGTCTCTTCGTCATTGTCGGCGGCAGCCATTTCGATCAGGTCGGCGGAATCGGTCAACCCTGCGGTGAGGGTGTCGATGCCGTTGACGATGGTGTCCAGGCGGGCGCGTTCGCGGCCCAGTTCCTGTGCGCGCTGCGGGTCGTCCCATACATTGGGATTTTCCAGTTCGCGGCTTACTTCTTCCAGGCGCTCGCGCTTGGTGGCGTAGTCAAAGATACCCCCTAAGCGACTCGACACGGCCTTTGAGGTCCGCGATCTGCGCGAGGATCGGATTGGTTTCGATCATGGTGGTGTGCTGGCCTTGAGAGGGCGGCGTCAGATGACGCTGCCAAAGAGCGGGAATGTTAGCAAAGCGTGCTTGATGGCGCATGCCGCCGACCCCAGCCGGCCGTTGCCGGGGCCTGGCAGCCACCGGCCGATCCACAAACAGCGGCAAAAAACGCATGAATGAACGGCAACAGCACAGCAGGCGCTACCGCTTCAAGCGGTAAAAAGGCTTTGCATCAGCCCGCGCAGTGCGCTTTTCAGTGTCGTCCGTTTCAGCCCCGCCTCCAGAATGGCGCGGGCGAACAAGCCGTCGATCATAATGTGCAGCAATAAGGCTCGCTGCCTGACCTGCGCGGGGGAAAGCTCGATACCTTGGTCAAGCGCCCTATCGTGTATCCATTCGCTAAAGATCTCGCGATACGCCTCGTCGGCACGCTGCATCGCCTCGGCAATCGCCGGAACGCGGGTGGCCTCGGCAATGATTTCATGAGCCAGGGCCACATTCACGGTATCGCCGGCGGCACGGGCCCTGCGCCATGGCGCAAAGGCATCCAGGATGCCATCCAGCAACTCGCCGGAGCTGCCGATTTCATGAAAGGCGATGCGAGTTTCTTCCACCTCCTGCTCGATCAGCGCCTGCACGATGTCGCTTTTGCTCTCGAAGTATCGGTAGATCAGGCCAACGCTCATCCCGGCCGTTTTGGCAACGGTGGCCATGCTGGCCGCGTGAATGCCTTCGGCGGTGAAGCTTTTCGCTGCGGCGTCCAGAATGCGCGCGCGCTGAACTTGCGAACGCGCGATGGCTTTGGGTGTCTTGCGCGGCAATTGATTCATGACCTGCACTCCATGCATGGTGAAAACTCACTCACCGACCTGCCCTTCGGCGGCAAGACCGGGCAACGGCTTGCCGCCGACCAGTCGCTGCCGGGTAAACCATCGCTGCACCAGCACAAAAAACAGCGGTGTGAAAAAGATCCCCAGCAGCGTACCGACCAGCATGCCGCCGAGTACGCCGGTTCCGATCGCACGCTGAGCACCGGAGCCTGCGCCGGCGGAAATCGCCAGCGGGACCACGCCCAGGCCAAAGGCCAGCGAGGTCATCAGAATCGGTCGAAGACGCATACGCACGGCGAGCAAGGTGGCGGCCACCAGCTCCATGCCTTTTTCCACGTTGTGCTTGGCGAACTCCACGATCAGGATCGCGTTCTTGCTGGATAACCCGATCGTGGTAAGCATGGCGACCTGAAAGTACACATCGCGATCCATACCGCGCAGCCATGCAGCCAGCACCGTACCGAGGATGCCCAGCGGCACCACCATCAATACGGCCGTGGGAATCGACCAGCTTTCGTACAGCGCGGCCAGGCAGAGAAACACCACCAGCAACGACAGCGTATACAGCAATGGTGTCTGCGCCCCGGCTTCGCGCTCTTGATAAGACTGCCCGGTCCACTCCAGGCCGACACCCTTGGGCAAGTGGGCGACGAGCCGTTCGATCTCGGCCATCGCATCGCCGGAGCTGACCCCCGCGGCGGCCTCGCCGTTGATTTCCATCGCCGGTACGCCGTTGTAACGCTCAAGGCGCGGTGAACCAAAGTCCCAACGGGTGCCGGCGAAGGCGGTGAACGGCACCATGTTGCCTTTGTCGTTACGCACCGACCAGCGCGCGAAGTCCTCGGGCAACATGCGAAATGGAGCGTCCGCCTGCACGAACACACGCTTGACCCGGCCCCGGTCAATGAAGTCGTCGATATATTCGCTGCCCCAAGCCGTCGTCAGCGTGCTGTTGATCGTCGCCACCGACAGCCCTTGCGCAGCGGCTTTCTTGTAATCGATATCGATGCGGAACTGCGGTGCATCCTCTTGTCCGTTCGGACGCACGTTGGCCAGCAGCTTGCTTTTGCCTGCACCCTCAAGCAGTTGGTTGCGTGCCTGGGTCAAAGCCGCGTGACCCAGCCCGCCGTTGTCTTTGAGATAAAAGGCGAAGCCGCCGGAGGTACCTAGATCAGGCACCGCCGGAGGTGCGAAGGCAAATACCAGTGCGTCCTTGATACTGGCAAAGTCACTCATCGCGCGGGTAGCCACGGCACTGGCGCCAAGCTCGCTGGCGTGGCGCAGTTTCCAATCCCTTAGCTGGACAAAAGCCATCGCCGTATTCTGTCCTACACCGGCAAAACTGAAACCCTGCACCGTAAACAGCGACTCGACGCTGTCCTTTTCGTTCTCCAGAAAGTGCCGCTCCACCGTGCGCACGACCTGATCGGTACGCTCCTGCGTAGCGCCGACCGGGGTGGCAATCTGTGCAAACAAAAAGCCCTGATCCTCTTCAGGCAGAAACGACGTAGGCAGACGCAAGAAGATCACCAGCATCGCCAAGACCAGGCCTACGAACAGCAAGATGCTGGGCACGCGCCGACCGAGCATGCCACGCACTACCTGTTGGTAACGGCCGCTGCCTTGATCGAACTTGCGGTTGAACCAACCAAAGAATCCGGTATTCGCCGCGTGCTCTCCCTTGGCGACCGGCTTGAGCATGGTCGCGCACAAGGCGGGGGTGAGTACGATCGCCACCAGCACGGACAAGGCCATCGACGCCACAATCGTCACCGAAAACTGGCGATAGATCACCCCGGTGGATCCGCTCAAAAAGGCCATCGGCACAAACACCGCCGACAACACCATGGCGATACCGACCAAGGCACTGGTGATCTGCCCCATCGACTTGCGGGTAGCTTCGAGCGGCGACAGCCCCTCTTCGCTCATGATGCGCTCGACGTTCTCCACCACCACGATGGCATCGTCGACCAGCAAGCCGATCGCCAGCACCATGGCGAACATGGTCAGCATATTGATCGAGTAGCCCAAGGCGGCGAGCAGCCCCAATGTCCCCAATAACACGACCGGCACCGCAATCGTGGGAATCAAGGTCGCCCGAAAGTTCTGCAGGAACAGATACATCACCAGGAACACCAGCACGATCGCCTCAAGCAGTGTCTTGATGACGCCCTCGATCGACACCTTCACAAACGGCGTGGTGTCGAATGCAATGACCCAATGCACTCCGGGCGGAAACGACGATTGAATCTGCTTGAGTGTGTCTTCCACCCGAGTCGCCGTGGCGAGCGCGTTGGCGCCGGTAGCCAGGGAAACGGCGATACCTGTCGCTGGCTTGCCGTTGAACCGGCTGACGAAGTTGTAATCCTCCAGCCCAAGCTCGACCCGCGCTATGTCGCCCAGCGTCAGCACCGAACCGTCGCTATTGCTGCGGATCACGATGTCGCGGAACTGCTCGGGCGTCTGCAGACGCTCCTGCGCGCTGATCGGCGCATTGATCCGCTGCCCCTTGATCGCCGGCGCACCGCCTAACTGACCCACCGTAACCTGCTGATTGCGCGCGCGCAGCGCGGCGATCACATCTTCAGGCGCCAATCGATAAGTGTTGAGCTTGTCCGGGTCCAGCCAGATGCGCATGGCGTATCTGGAGCCGAACACCTCGATCTTGCCGACGCCATCGACACGGCTGATCGGATCGACCACGCGAGCCGTAACAAAGTCGGAAATGTCATCGCCCTGCAGGCTGCCGTCCTCGGATACAAAACCGACCACCATCAAAAAGCCGGGGTTCGATTTACTGACGGCGATACCCTGCTGTTGCACGATCTGCGGCAGTGAAGGCGTAGCCAACTGCAGTTTGTTCTGCACCTGAACCTGGGCGATATCGGGATCGGTACCGTTTTGGAAGGTAAGCACCACCTCTACTTGTCCGTTCGAATCGCTGGTCGCCGACATGTAGAGCAGATGATCCAGACCTTTCATGTTCTGCTCGATGATCTGGGTCACCGAGTCTTCCACCGTTTTTGCCGATGCACCCGGATAGCTGGCATTGATGGTTACCGAGGGCGGCGCAATAGCCGGGTACTGCGATACCGGCAGGCGCATGATCGAAAGCGCGCCAGCCAACATGATGATGATGGCAATGACCCACGCGAGAACAGGGCGATCGATGAAAAACCTTGCCATAGCTATCGTTTCAACCGAAATAAAATAGTTCAGGCGCCGTGTGGCGCAACGCTCGCGGAGGCAGCGAGTTCGGTGGCATGCACCAGCACACCAGGTTGAATTTTTTGCAGCCCCTCGACGATTACCTGGTCACCGGGAGCCAGCCCGTCTTGCACCAGCCATTGATCGCCGAGCGCATGGCTTACGTGTACCTTGCGCTGCTCGACCTTGCTGTCCTTGCCGATCACCATCGCGATGGCATCCCCTTTGGGGTCATGCGTGATGCCTTGCTGAGGCACCAGCAGCCCGTTCGGATTCACGCCCTTGTCGAGCACGGCACGCACATACATGCCGGGCAGCAGCAGGCCATCGGGATTGGGTACGACGACACGTAGCGAAAAGCTTCCGGTACTCGGGTCGACAGTGACATCGGCAAACTGCAAGCGGCCGTCATGCGTATAGGTACTGCCATCCTCCAGCAGAATTTTCACCGGCGCGTCATCGGTTTCCTTCAGCGCACCATTGGCAAGCTGCTGTCGTAATTGCAGCATTTCATGGCTGGACTGAGTGATGTCCACATAGAGCGGATCAATCTGTTGCACCGTGGCCAGCGCCGTGGGTTGATTGGCGGTGACCAAGGCCCCTTGCGTCACGCTGGATTTGCCGATGCGACCGTTGATGGGCGCAACAATGCGCGCATAACCGAGCACGACGGCGCTGCTTTGCAAGGCGGCCTGAGCCGCGGCGACATCGGCCTCGGCCTGTTTCCAAGTGGCGTGAACGTTATCGTTGTCCTGCTTGCTGAGCACATTGACTTTGGCCAGCGCGGCCGAGCGCTGCGCATTCATGCTGGTCGAGACAAGCGCCGCCTGCGCCTTGGCTAGATTGGCCTTGGCGCTGCCGTATTCGGCGCGATAAGTCGCATCGTCCAACTGATATAAAGCCTGCCCTGCCCGCACCAGGGCACCCTCGGTGAACAGGCGCTGCTTGACGATGCCATTGACCTGCGGCCGTACCTCGGCAATCAGATAGGCCGTCGTGCGTCCGGGCAATTCGCGACGAATCGTCACCGTTTGCGGCTTTAGCGTGACGACGGTGACTTCAGCCACACCGGGTTGCGGAGCGGCATCATGCTGCCGGCAGCCGCCGAGCATCGCGGCACCCAGGATCAATCCGGCAAAAACCAGCGAGCACGAACGTATGCGCACATGCATGTGCGGCCTCTTGCTACATTAAAAAGTGAATGAGCATTCTCTTTTTAAGATGCCGCCAGGGTCAAGTGACGGAAGTCATAGCCAAGTGGTCGCTGACCAAAAAACAAACAACGAAAAGGCCTCCTGCCTGGAATGACAGAAGGCCTTTGTTTCATCGCCTGGAACGCTGCGAAATGCATCACGGCGTACCGGGAAGACTTAACTGATCGACGAGCGATTACTTGAAGAAGAGCATGCCCGGCGAACCGCCTTCACGAGTACCCAGGCTCGTCTCGACATCCTCGGAAATAACGCAGAACGCCACCTCTTTCTGGCCCTTGGCCAATGCATCCTTGACAACTTCCATGACACTATCCGAACTCCTGTATACCGCCTGATCCGAATACCCTATCCAGGTACGAGCAACATACTTGCCACCGCAGGCCGGTGCATTGTTATAGGTCAGAGTCTTTTCGTTCCAATTAGGCTGCACCGCATAGATGTACGCCATGTGGTTTTTATGACCACCGGTGTTTTTACCCCAGAAACGTAGAACGACGTCGTCGTACGGCGCATTCAACAGGGTGTCGTCATCAGGCAGGCGGAATTTCATATAACCGATCTTGGGCTGATGCGTGTTGTTCGTCTGCGTCACCATTTGTTTGGCGCCCGCGTAGTTCGTATCGGCGAATTCTCCGCCGATGACTTGGGCATTTTCGATCGCCTCCGCATGTACCGCGGGAATTTCTTTGTCACAGGGAACGCCGCGATTCAGGCAGAACTTCACTGCAAAGTCCATGGCATCGGTCCGCCATGCATTAAAGAAATCAGCGTGTGCGGTATAGAGGTTTCCCCACATCGGCAAACCCACGCCACGGGCCATCTGCGGATTCATCGACAACTGCAGGTCCGACAGGTCGCCGTTGCCTGGGAGGTAATATCCGATATTAAGCTGCAATTGCGGAATCTTGATCGGATAATTCGCCGGACAGACACCATTTACGTCGTAGGTCGCATTACGGCGGCTGTGATGTCCGCCCCCTACCACCGGCTTGAAATTGACGCCATCCCAGCAGTTCGGGAATTCGAAGGATAGGTTGAACTGTGCTTTCTCACCGTCGAAAAGTGGGCAGGAAGCCGGCACATCGGTGTAATAGCTACCGCCGTCGGCATTGTTCTTGCAGAAGTACAAAACGCCTCGCTTGGCCTGCGTGCTGTGATGATCGCCGACCAGCAGTTGCAACCCCTTCGGAAAAGGTACGACCGGATAGTCCGTCGTCTCATTGCGATAGTAGGTTTTCATCATGAACGGCTTGATGATCTCTCCCGTGTTTGCGTGCCGCATCTGCGGCGCCCAGTACGATGAGCCGTCCGATTTCGACGTGCAGGTAGTCTGCGGCTTCGCCAGCAATGTATCGGCAGTTGAAAAAGCATCCGCATGCACGTTGCCGAAGAAATCATGGACCATCGCCTCGCCGGGGCGGCCGAACATCATGATCGGGTCATCCGCAAGCGTATGGGAATAATCGCATACGACATTGAACTGACCATGCCCACCGAAGACCTCCGACATGCCCATACCACCTGGACTCACTGCATCGGCAGTCGTGACTTGTTCAAGTGGCGATGCGGCAGCCGCGCTGCATGCACCGAAAACAGCAGCGGCTACGGCGGATAAAAATATTTTGCTTTCTTGCATAGATAATCTCCTAGATTAAGGTCAGAAACGACGAAATCCGCGACTCGCCGTCCGCCATACATTCCGTGTCGACGACGCTGTTATCGCCGAACGGCTCACTTGTCTTTGAAGTCCTGTCGACCATCGGCATACTGTCGAAAAAGCACACGACACCGGTCGACGCCACCGGCCGCCATAGCCACCGGTACATCCATTAGTTCACGCTTCCACTAAAAGTCCGGGCGTGCGAGACAGGCCTGATGCCGCTGGATGCGCTGAGCATGCCTAGCTTGATCCGCCTCTATTGACTCACCACTGATGCGAGACGTCATGAGCGCTATGCGCGCCATGACGATTCCCGAACTTGCTAACCCGATAAATCAATAATCAAATTATTGATTGGATTTGCGGTATGCGCCACACCATACGGTGCTAATGGCGAAGCCGTCAGACATGACGACTTCGATGCACAGTTTAATCGGTGGCATAACCTCTTCTCTATGAGAGGATTCTTAAAAACCCTGTCCTAGGAATGTTCTAATCCATTCGACCTGGGCGGCATGATGCCCAGGTCGTGGCTAACACCTACCTCGCTCAGCCGGCTAGCGACTGCTGATGTACGCCCCTCACCGCACGGCCGGATGGATCCGCCGCCGCGGCAAATGCCGGATCCCACGCCAGTGCTGCCGGCGACGAACAGGCAATCGATTTACCGCCCGGCACCGTGGCCGCGCAAGCCTGACCGGGAAAGTGCTGCTCAAAGATGCGCCGGTAAAGATAGGCTTCCTTGGTCGCCGGCGGGTTGTGCGGAAAACGCGTTGCCGCAGCAGCGAACTCGCGGTCGCTCACGGTCTGCTCCGCATGGGCTTTGAGGCCATCGATCCAGCCATAGCCGACACCGTCGCTGAATTGCTCCTTTTGCCGCCACAAGATCGAATCAGGCAACGCACCTACAAAGGCCTCGCGCAATACGGCCTTCTCAATGCGGCCATTGCCCGCCATCTTGTGGGTGGCATCCATGCTCATCGCCACATCCATAAACTCCAGATCCAAAAATGGTACGCGCGCCTCGACGCCCCAGGCCATCATCGCCTTGTTCGCACGCAGACAGTCGTAGCTATGCAAAGCATCGAGCTTACGTATGGTTTCCTCATGAAAAGCTTCGGCCGAAGGTGCTTTGTGAAAGTACAGATAACCGCCGAAAATTTCGTCCGAACCTTCGCCTGACAGCACCATCTTCACCCCCATCGCCTTGATCCGTCGTGCCAACAAATACATCGGTGTGGCCGCGCGGATGGTAGTGACGTCGTAGGTTTCGATATGCCGAATCACTTCGGGCAGCGCATCCAGGCCTTCCCAGAAGGTATAGACAAAGCTGTGATGCACCGTACCCAGCGCATCGGCGGCAACTTGTGCAGCAGCCAGATCGGGGGAGCCGTCCAGACCGATCGCATAAGAATGCAAACGCGGCCACCAGGCTTCGCTGCGATCCTCGTCTTCGATGCGCTCGCGGGCGAAGTGCGCGGCACAGGCGGCCACCAGCGAGGAATCCAGGCCGCCAGAAAGCAGGACGCCATAGGGCACATCGGTCATCAATTGACGATGCACCGCTTGCTCAAAAGCATGACGTAGCTGCTCGGGCGGCACGACATGGCCCTGGGTCACCGCATAGTCGCGCCATGGCTTGTGGTAATAGCGCCGTAGCTCACCGTCGGCACTGTCGTAGACATGACCCGGCGGAAAGGCTGCCACATCCATGCAAACACCGACCAGGGCTTTCATTTCCGAAGCGACGCATAGGCGCCCCTCTCCATCATGCCCCCAATAAAGCGGACAGACGCCGATAGGGTCTCGTGCAATCAAATAACGTTGCGCCTCGCCGTCCCACAATGCGAAAGCGAAAATGCCATTCAGCAGATGCAAGAAATCCGCACCGTGTTCGCGGTATAGCGCGTTCATGACCTCGCAGTCCGAACCCGTGGTGAAGTCGTAGTCACTTGCTGCGCGCAACTGGCGGTGGTTGTAGATCTCGCCATTCACTGCCAGCGCCAATGCGCCATCGCGCGAACGCAACGGCTGCGCGCCACTGGCGGGGTCGACGATAGCCAGCCGCTCATGCACCAGGATCACCCCGGCATCCACAAACACCCCGCTCCAGTCCGGCCCGCGATGACGCTGCCGTTGCGATAACTCCAATGCCTGCTGACGCAAGCCCGCCAGGTCATCGCCTGGTTGCAGATCGAACATTCCGAATATCGAACACATGGCCTTATCCCTCGTCGTTAGCTTAAACACAGCGCAGTTGCGATGACCCCAAAACGACGAAGGCCCGCTCAGTGGCGGGCCTTCGTTGCGTATGTCGGTTGAATCTTGCGTCTACGCGACAGCCCACCCGCTTGTGCAGGTGTTGTTATTGCCGCGATTATTATTGCTACGCGCAAACGCAGGACGGAGACCGTCGATGCGGTAGGTACGGGAAACCTTGGCGTGAGCGGAAGACATGGAGGTGAATAAAGCACGATGAAGCACGCCATGCAAGCGAAATTTTCGCCGCACCCATCCCCGGCCCTGCTGTATGACCTTTTAAGCCGGACTACCCGTATTTCCGGGTTCAAGATGCTTATTGACCGGTTCGATATGCCGCAACAATAAACGGGGTGTTTCACGCCCCTGCCAATCATTGATGGTCAGCTCGTAAGCGGCACGCAGCATCGTTGGCGGTGGCTGGCCTTCGTAGGCATTGAACATCACGGCATCGTGCAACATGCCGTCGCGAGGGTCACGCAGGCTTAGGCGCAAATGGCGCTCGCCCATCACTTTCCAGCTTGCGCATTCGAAGTGGTTGTCGAACAACGGCTCGGGGAAGGCTTGCCCCCACGGACCGGCGTAGCGCAACTGTCGGGCAAGCTCCAAGGTCGCTGCACCGGGCGGCAATTCGCCATCGGTATATAGCACGGCCTGCAGGCGTTCCTCGTCAAGCAACTCACGTGCGACCAGATCGAATGCCGCAGCAAAACGTGGGTAGTCGCTGGTTTTGAGACTGAGCCCGGCAGCCATGGCATGACCGCCGAAACGTTCGATCAAACCCGGATGACGAGTATCGATAACGGCCAACGCATCGCGAATATGAAAGCCACTGATGGATCGACCGGAGCCACGCAGCTCATCGATGTTGTCCTCGCTGGCGGGCGCAAAGGCGATGACCGGACGATGCAGCCGCTCCTTTAACTTGGAGGCAACCAAGCCGACCACACCGGCATGCCAGCTCGGCTCATACAAAGCCACGCCGACCGCATCGGTATGTGCGGCGCGAGCCACCATCACTTCAGCCTCGGCCACCATGGTGGCCTGCAGTTCGCGGCGATCCTGATTAATCGAGCTGAGCAATTCGGCGTAATGGCGAGCCTGGGTTCGGTCGTCGGTAAGCAGACACTCCACCCCCAGACGCATGTCTTCCAGGCGACCTGCCGCGTTCAAACGCGGGCCCACCGCATAGCCAAGGTCGCTGGGACAAAGGGTCGCGACGCTGCGCTGACTGGCTTCGACCAAGGCAACGATGCCTGCACAGCCACGGCCGCCGCGCAGGCGCTTCATGCCGGCCTCGACCAGCACGCGATTATTGAAATCCAGCGGCACCAGGTCAGCCACAGTGCCCAACGCAACCAGATCCAGTAGCTGCGACAAATCCGGCTCACTGACTTGCACGTAAGCACCTTGTTCGCGCAGTTGCGCACGCAAGGCGAGCAACAAATAGAACATCACGCCGACACCGGCCAGCGCCTTGCTCGGAAAGGCCTTGTTCAAGCGCGCGTCTTGCGCGCAACGATCACAAAGCGGGCTGCCATGCTCGCACTTTTCGATAGTTACCAAATTAGGATTGACCATCGCATCGGCCGCCGGCAACTGCTCACCGGGCAAATGGTGATCGGTGACGATTACGCGGATGCCTAGCGCCTGTGCCGCAGCGACGCCAGCCACGCTGGCCACGCCGTTGTCGACGGTGACGATGAGCTGCGGTCGCGGCTGCAGTGATTCGACGAACGCCGTGCTGAGACCGTAGCCATGCACGAAGCGATTCGGTATCGCGTAATTGACGTGCTTGGCGCCAAGCAAACGAAGACCACGCATTGCCACAGCGGTACCGGTGGCGCCATCGCAATCGTAGTCGCCGGCAATCAGGATCGACCAATCGTCGCGGATCGCTTCCTGCAACAAGTCGACGGCGCGCTCCATACCACCCAATTGTTGTGGTGCCAGCAGACGGGTCAAACGATGCTCGGCTTGTTCCGGGGTGAGCACGCCGCGCGCGGCGTAGATCTGCTGCAGCACCGGATGTACCGCATCGCTCCAACCGAGCGGCGAGCCTTGCACTTGACGTCGGCGCAGGGTGAGACGGCTCATCGCTGCATGCCTTTGTTCAAATTCGGCCGGCGCCAGAAGCGCATGCGATGCCAGCGTCGATGCAGCCAACGCTCGCCGCTGGCGAAACAGAGCTGCAGCGATTGACCCTGCGCCAATGCCTGCACGCTCTGCCACCAGCTAGCCTCGATGGCTTCTGGGGGCAGGTCTTGTAGATCGATCAACTCACCAGGCTTGGCCGCCGCCACCGAAGCAAGTGTGCGCTGGCGCATCTTTAGCCCGGCGTGTCGGGCCAGCGCGCCAAGCAGCACGTCGTCGCCAATCACGCCGGCCAGTGTCGTATGAACACGGCTCGGCAAACGCCCACCACCCCACAACCACAGGCTGTTGATCGGCGGTAGCCCGCGCTCGCGGCGCTCGGTATTGAGCGGATGCTGGTGCAACAACACCTGTACTTCGTTGATTAACACACGCCAGCGGCGACCCTCAGTGCCCTGTGGCAGGTGCTGGAACAGATCCTCGCCCAAGGCTTGTTCGGGCGAGGCAAACTCTGGCAACGGGGTGTCTGGCGCTAGACGCAGGTGCCAGCGATCCGGCGAAGACACCTCCAGGATCATACCGGCGTCGCCAAATACCGGCTTCAATGGCTTGGCTAGCGCCTGCGCCTCATCCATGCTGAGCTGCAACTGGCCGCAGGCGAGCAAGCGCACACCGTTGAGGTCGGGCTGCACCCAAGCGGGGTCGGCGCATAACCAGGAGGCATCGGCTGCATCGCCCGCGAGCAAGTCTCGCGTCAATGCGGCGGCGGGCAAGCCATGGGGGCAGACGAAATACGTCGCCAGACCGGCCAGATAACCTTTGGCGCCGTCGTCGAGCCGGTCGGCGCGTACAAGCAAAGATCGCAGGGGATGCGCTGGCTCAAAACGCGATAGCTCGGGCAACCACACTTCCAGTGGACCAGGCCTGATCGAATCGGGCCTGATCGAGTCAGGCCTGATTGAATCGGGTTTGATGGAATCGGGCTTCATGGAATCAGGCGATGTCTTATGCATGCGTCAACGCCTGCTGGTGGTGTCGTGGTACACGGATCGATTTTAGACGCCCCTCCCTATAGTGTCGCGTAAAGCTCCAGCCACTCGGCTTCAAGCGTTTCTTTTTCGCCGCGCAACTCGGTTTGACGTTTGCTTAGACGCAGCATTTCGGTGGTGGGGCCGTTATAGGTGTTGGGATCGGCCAACTGCTTTTCTAGCGCGGCGAGTTCGCTGTCGATCGTGCTCATGCGCGTCTCCAGCTTTTTCACGCGCTGACGCGATGCCTTTTCGCCTTCACGCTGCGCGGCGGCAAGACGACGACGCTCTTCCGGTGACTCGACCGGCACAACCGGCTTGCTTTCGGCTGCCGCCAGCTTGGCTTTCTTGTCGGCTTTCTTGTTAGCCGAGCCGCGGCTGCGCAACCAGCGCGCGTAATCGTCCAGATCGCCATCAAAGCTTTCGACCTTGCCATCGGCGACGCGCCAAAAGCTGTCGCAAACCAGGCCGAGCAGATGACGGTCATGCGAGACCAGCACGAGGGCGCCATCGAAGTCGGCCAGGGCGTCGGCCAAGGCCTCGCGCATGTCCAGGTCCAGATGGTTGGTCGGCTCATCAAGCAGCAACAGGTTGGGCTTGTCCCAGGCGATCAAGGCCAAGGCCAGCCGTGCACGCTCGCCGCCGGAGAAACCGTCGACCGATTCAAACGCACGATCGCCAGCGAAATTCCAGGTACCCAGGAAATCGCGCATCGATTGAGCGCTGGCTCCCGGTGCTTTCTCCTGCAGGTGATCGAACGGGCTGGAGCCTTCATGCAGGCTCTCTACAGTGTGCTGGGCGAAGTAACCGATCTTCAGATCTTTATGCGCCTTGCGCTCACCGCCGAGCGGCGTCAGCTCACCCACCAGGGTCTTGACCAGGGTGGACTTACCCGCGCCGTTGGGGCCGAGCAAACCGATGCGCTCACCCGCCTCCAGTCGAAACCGGACATCGTTCAAGATTACCAAGGCCGTGCCGGAAGCATTCGCCGCATGGGGTGATGCGGGCGCGGCGTCATCGTAAGGGTCTTCACTGGCCGCCGGATACCCAGCCACGATTTCTTCCAACTGCAACATTGAATCGGGTAGCCGATCGGGCACCGCGAACTGGAAACGAAACGCACGCTCCGCACGCACAGCTTCTGTACCGGCCAGCTTTTCTAGCCGCTTGACCCGCGACTGAGCCTGCTTGGCCTTGCTGGCCTTGGCTTTGAAGCGATCGACAAAGGACTGCAAGTGCGCGCGCTCGGCTTGCTCGCGCTCGTGAGCGATCTGCTGTTGCCGCAATTGCTCGGCGCGAAGGCGTTCAAATGCACTGTAGTTGCCGGTATAGAGTTTGCCGCGCCCCTCGTTGAGATGCAGCGTGTGTGAAATGACGCCATCGAGAAACTCGCGATCGTGCGAAATCACCAGCAAGGTGCCTTGATAACGGCGCAGCCATTCTTCGAGCCAAAGCACGGCATCCAGATCGAGATGGTTGGTGGGCTCGTCGAGCAGCAGCAGCTCCGACGGCGCCATCAACGCACGGGCCAGATTGAGGCGTACACGCCAACCACCGGAAAACTCCTGCACGGCACGCTCGTGGGTTTCCGGCGCAAAACCAAGACCATGCAGCAGACGGCCCGCCCGAGCGCGGGCGTCATAGCCGTGCAACTCCTCAATGCGGTGATGCGCACGCGCCATGGCCTCGGTGTCGCCGCGAGCCTGGGCGTCGTTCTCGTCGCGCAAGGCTATGGCCAGCTCCTCGTCGCCGCCCATGACGTAGTCGATGGCCGGATCGGGTAAAGCGGGGGTTTCCTGCGCCACCGTGGCCAGCCGCAGCTTTGCCGGCATATCCAGGTCGCCGGCGTCCGATTCGAGCTTGCCCTGCAAGGCGGCGAACAGGCTGGACTTGCCGCAGCCATTGCGGCCGACCACGCCCAGTCGCCAGCCGCTCTGGATCACCAGATCGATGTCGGAAAGCAGCAAACGGCTGCCACGGCGCAAGGCGAAATGTCGAAAAGCGATCATGTGGGGGATATATCCGAACGGAATCTAAGGAGGGCAGCCTGCTGCCCGCAGCCGCACATCATACCGGCACTGAATGCCCACCCCATCGCAATCGCTGCAGTTTGTCGTGGCTAAGCCCAAATACTTCTGTTACAACGACGCCGCATCGCTGGTTACACGACCGGTTATACGATGTGATGCGGCGAGAGGCTTCGGGGGCTTAGGGGACTTATGCATAAGTACAAATTTAGCGTGTCGATGATGGTGTTGCTGGCGGTAGCCGGTGGCTCGATGCCGTATGCGGCACGGGCAGAAAACCTGCTGATGCATCGCGTGCAGCAAGAGAGCAGCATGAACCTGCCCTCGCGCGGCATGAGCATGGCGCAGGTCGAGCAAAAGTACGGTGCGCCACAGCGCAAACTGACGCCGCGCGGCGGCGACAGCCAGAAGCATCCGACGATCAACCGCTGGGATTACTCGAACTTCATCGTTTATTTCGAGCGCAGCCATGTGATCCATTCGGTGCTCAATACACCGGCGGGCAACAACACCTCGCCTTCGACGGTCAACTGAAGACAAGCGTGTAACGTCGTACAATTCGCGTTTTCGTTGGCCGGGCGGGATTTCCGCCGCGGCCTTATGCCTTTCGAGACGTGAGTTGAAACCGATGACTGATTCCACCCTGCGCCTGCCGGCCGAATGGGAGCCGCAGGCGGCTGTGTTGATCGCCTGGCCGCATGCCGAAACCGACTGGGCCGAGCGCCTGGCCGAGGTGGAGACCACTTATGTGGCCCTGGCTGCGGCAGTGACCCGCTTTCAGCCATTGATCGTGGTGGTTGCCGATGCCGCCCTGGGCGCGCATGCGCAAACCCTTATGCGGGCAGCCAAGGTCGACCTTTCGCGCGTGCGGTTTGTCGAGCTGCCTTATGACGACACCTGGCTGCGCGACTCCGGCCCGATCACGCTCAAAGCCGATGCCGTTACGTTCCAACTGACTGATTTCCGTTTCACCGGCTGGGGCGGCAAATTCGGTGCCGAACAAGACGATGCCTTGATTGGCGGGCTGGTAGACGCTGACGTGTTTAACCATGCCACCCACAAACGTGTCGATTGGGCGCTCGAAGGTGGCGGCATCGAAAGCGATGGTGAAGGGACCGTGCTGACGACCTGGCGTTGCCTGGTCCAACGCCATCCCGTGCAATCGCGCGAGGAAATGAGCACGATTCTGCGCGACAGCCTGCACGCTTCGCGCGTGCTATGGCTGGATTACGGTTATCTCGAAGGCGATGACACCGACGCGCATATCGATACCCTCGCCCGCTTCGCTCCGGGCGAACGCATCGTGTTCCAGGCTTGCGACGACGCCAGCGACCCGCACCACGACGAGTTGCAGCGCATGGCGGCCGAACTGGCTGCGCTGCGCACGGCCGACGGCCGCCCGTACCAACTTTATCCGCTGCCCTGGGCCCGGCCGATTGTCGATGAGAACCGCCGCCTAGCCGCCTCGTATGCGAACTACCTGATCGTCAACGGTGCCGTGCTGGTGCCGGCTTATGGCGATGTCGCCGATAACGAGGCCGCACGGATCATCGGCCAGGCTCATCCGGGCCGGGAGATCGTACAGGTACCGTGCCGTCCGCTGATCTGGCAAAACGGCAGCCTGCACTGCATCACCATGCAGTTGCCGGCCGGCGTGACCGCTTAAGCGGGTCCGCTACACTACGAACCCGCCGGCATGACAGACAGGAAACACGGCATGACCCGCAAGACTCTCAAGGTTGCGCTGCTGCAGGAAACCGACCGCGGCAGCCGTGACGCCAATCTGGACGCCATCGAAGCGGGCTTGCGCGAAGCAGCCGGCGCGGGCGCCGAGCTGGTGCTATTGCAAGAACTGCACAACGGGCCTTACTTCTGCCAGCACGAATCGGTGGATGAATTCGACCGTGCCGAACGCATTCCCGGCCCCAGCACCGAGCGCATCGGCCAGTTGGCTGCGGAACTCAAGCTGGTGGTGGTGGCTTCGTTGTTCGAAAAACGCGCAGCAGGCCTTTATCACAACACGGCCGTGGTCTTCGACCGTTCGGCCGCCATCGCCGGCAAGTATCGCAAGATGCATATCCCCGACGATCCGGCGTTCTACGAGAAGTTTTATTTCACTCCTGGCGATCTCGGCTTTGATCCTATCGACACATCGGTGGGCCGGCTTGGAGTGCTGGTGTGCTGGGACCAGTGGTATCCAGAAGCCGCTCGACTGATGGCACTGGCCGGCGCCGAACTGCTGCTTTACCCGACAGCGATCGGCTGGGACCCCAATGACGAGCAGGCCGAGAAAGATCGCCAGCGCGACGCCTGGGTCACCGTGCAGCGCGGCCATGCGGTCGCTAACGGCCTGCCCTTGCTGGCCTGCAACCGTACGGGGTACGAGCCCGATGTCGCCGGTGTCGGTGCGGGCATCCAGTTCTGGGGCAACAGCTTTGTAGCCGGCCCGCAAGGCGAGTTTCTGGCTCAGGCAGGCACCGATCAGCGTCAGTTGCTGCTGGCTGAGGTCGATATGGCGCGCAGCGAACATGTTCGGCGAATCTGGCCATTCCTGCGTGATCGCCGCATCGACGCTTACGCGGACCTGCTCAAGCGCTTCCGCGATTGAGCGCACGTGGCTGAACATCTTTCCGCCGCGTGGCTTGTGCCGTGCGGCGGCCATCCCCATGCTGGGGTTTCTCACGATCAATTGACCCGCGCATGAGTCTTTCCGACACCACCGACATCTTGCCGCCCGCCCTGCAGGGCCAACCGATCGAGCGGGTCGAACGCGATGGCGTGGAGTACGTGGTGCTCGGCACGGCACACGTGTCACGCAGCAGCGTCGAGGCGGTAGAGGCGCTACTCGCGCACGAACCCTTCGATGCGGTGGCGGTGGAGCTATGCGATAGCCGCGCGCAAGGCATGCGCGATCCCGAAGCGTTCAAGCAGATGGATTTGTTCCAGGTGATCCGCCAGGGCAAGGCCGGCATGGTCGCTGCCAGCCTGGTGCTGTCCACCTTCCAAAAGCGCCTGGCCGATCAATACGGCATCGAGCCCGGCGCCGAGATGAAGGCGGCGATGACAGGAGCCGAACTACGCCATGTACCGCTGTGGCTGATCGACCGCGAGGTCGGCACCACCCTGCGCCGCGCCTGGCATAGCGTGGGCTTCTGGCAGCGTTTTGGCTTGATGGGCGGTCTGATGGCCAGCGTGTTCGAGCGCGAGGCCATTGATGAAAAAGAGATCGAGAAACTCAAGCAAGGCGACATGCTCGAAAGCGCCTTTAGCGAATTCGCCACCGAATCGGCGCCGCTTTACCGCAGCCTGATCGCCGAGCGCGATGCGTTTATGGCCGCTCGTTTGCGTGAACAGGCGTCACGCGCGGATGCTGGCGGCAGTTTGCGCAAGGTTCTGGTGGTGATCGGCGCCGGCCATCTGAAAGGGCTGTGCGAACTGCTGCGCACACAACAGGATAATCCCGCCGGCAAGGTCGCGGAATTGGCGCAGATGCCGCCCAAGGCGCGTTGGCCCAAGTGGTTGGCGGTCGGCCTGGTACTCGCCGTGTTCGTGGCGATCGGCTTTGCTTTCCATCGCAATACCGCGCTCGGTGCGCAGGCGCTGCGCGACTGGGTGTTGTTCACCGGTGGCTTCGCCGCGCTCGGCGCGATCATTGCCGGTGGTCACCCGCTAAGTATCCTGGCGGCCTTTATTGCCGCACCGATCAAGCCGTTTCGCCCCGGCATTCCGTCAGGCGGCATCAGTGCCATGGTCGAGGCCTGGGTGCGTCGTCCACGCGTGGCTGATTTTGAGACCCTGCGCGACGACATCGTGCACTGGAGCGGCTGGTGGAAAAACCGCGTCGCTCGCACCTTGCTGAATTTTTTCCTGGTCTGCCTGGGCACGATCGTCGGCGAATACAGTGCCGGCATCCATATCTTCAAAAACCTGCTTTAGAAAAGTCTGCTTTGGCAGCGCTGGCCGACCCAGCGCTGGCGGCTACGGTTTCCTCAGCCCTTGGCGCACGACATCAAGCAACTGCTCGTCCTGGTCCAGGCTGTGCTCCCAGTACATCATGCCGCCCAGGTTGTTGGCTCTGACATAGGCCGCCTTGGCGCGCAGTGACTGCGGGTCGTCGTAGCTGACAAAGATGTGTTTATCGGCATTCCAAAGATACGGCGCCTGTGCCTGCTCGTCCCAGTAGCGCACATAACCGTTTTTGCCGCTGTCGTTGTCGCCGCCGTTATAGGTACCGACGTTATACGTAATGTAGTCGACCTTTAAGTCGTGCCACGAAGGTGCACCGACAAAGTGGGCGTATTTCTGCTGCATACCATCGTGTTGCGGATCGACATCACCGAAGGCTCGTCCATAAAAGGCCACGCCAAGCACGAGTTTGCGTGCAGGCACGCCGGCGGCAAGAAATTGTTGTACTGCTTTGTCCGCCGCGCGATCGTTGGCTGGAGCCAGTTTCGACAGATGCAAACCGGCATGATGGCCGGTACTTGGCGTCAATCCGTTGTGAAAGTCGTAAGTCATGAGGTTGATCCAGTCGAGTGAACGCGCCACACGCTTTAACTCGATGCCGGCTACAAACTCACTGTCCGCCGCTGCGATGGTCAGCAGGTAGTGTTTCCCGCCATGGGCTGCGCCAAGCTGGTCAAGGCGCTTACGCAATGTCTCAAGCAACAGACTGAAATGGCGCCGATCCTCTGGCTGATGACTGATGCCTGGACCGGCCAGCGTGGGGTATTCCCAATCGATGTCGATGCCATCCAGATCATGTTGATCTAGCAGATCGGCTGCGCTATCGGCAAAACGATGACGCTCGGTGTCGTCCCATGCAGCCTCTGAGAAATGATCGGCACCCCAGCCGCCGACTGAGGCCAGAATCTTCAATCGGGGATTGATCTTGCGCAGGGCCACCAAATCAGCCAGCGACTGGGTGGCGGTCGGGCTTTTCAGCTCGACGTTGCCCGCCGGGGTCAACGTAGCGAAAGCAAAATTGATCGCGTCGAGCTTGTTCGCGCTAATCGATGGCAGCGGCCGGGCATCGCCTACATAGCCAACGATACGATAGTCATGGCCCTGGTCTTTTGCTGCCTGTACGCCTCCCGAAATCAACACCAGACACAGGCCAAACAGTCGCGCGATGAACATCCAGCCACGGAAATAGCCGCTCTGGCCTCGCGTATTCAAACTGCCGCGCATCGCATACCTCGTTGTCGTAGCTGAGAAAGTCCGCTGCAGCGCCGGCCGATCGGCACCGCAAGATAAGCAATATTGTCCCTCCTTGGACGCAACCACTATACTTCTGCGACTTTTCACCATGTACCCGCCGGAATCGTGGGAATGATCTCGATGACTCGACTGCAATTGCTTGGCCTGTCCGTGGCCGCCGCTCTTCTCGCCACTGCCAGCGTGCATGCCGAGGGTGACAAGGCTATCGGACGCAAATTGATCTACACCTGCAATGGCTGCCACGGCGTAGTCGGTTACGAAAACGCTTATCCGCGTTATCCCGTACCGCGTCTCGCCGGACAGAACGAGCAGTACATCGTCAACGCACTACACGGCTACAAGAGTGGCGAGCGCACGCATCCCACCATGGTGGCGCAAGCGCAAAGCCTGTCCGACAAGGACACCGGCGACATCGCCGCTTATCTCTCCAGCCTGGCACCGACGGGACCGGCATTGTCCGATGCCGATAAAACCAAGCTGGACAAGGATCTCAAGCAAATCTCCGAAAACTCCCCGGGTGGCAAGAAGGCCGCCGCTTGCTTCGCCTGTCACGGCGCTGACGGTAATGCGATCGACCCGCAGTACCCACGCTTGGCCGGTCAATACAACATGTACCTGCAGCAGGCGTTGCACGAGTACAAGAGCGGCAAGCGCACTAACCCGATCATGAAAGGCTTTGTTGCCACGCTGTCCGATCAGGACATCGAAGACATCGCCGCGTACTACTCGACCCTGCCGGCCAAGCTCGACACGCCGACCAAACTCAGCACACTGAATGGGCATATTCAGGGCGATTGATAGCTATCGCCTGCTGATGCAAAAAGGCCCGCCTAGGCGGGCCTTTTTATGTTCGGCGACATCACCGTCAGGCCAAAGCCGACTTGCCTTCATGCTTGCTGTAATAGGGGTTGCTGCCGCCGGCATGGTCAGTGGCGTCGCGCACTTCGGTGATTTCCGGCACGCGTTCGCGCAAGGTCTTTTCCACGCCGTTCTTTAGCGTGACATCGACCATGCCGCAGCCGTGGCAACCACCACCAAACTGCAACACCACCACGCCCTCGGCACTGACTTCGAGCAGGCTGATACGACCACCGTGGGCGGCAATCTTCGGATTTACCTCAGCGTCTAATACATAACGCACCCGCTCGACCAAGCCAGCGTCCATGCCCGGTAATTCGCCCTTGATCCGCGGTGCGCGGATATTGAGCTGACCACCTGTGCTATTCGACTCGTAGTCAATGCTGGCGCCATCGAGCCAAGACGCGCTGTCGCCGTCGATATGAAAATTGAAGCCGCTGCATTCGATGGTCCATTCCCCACCGGTCAGCTCGTCCGGCTCGCAGAATTCCAGTTCGCAGTTCGCTGCCGGCGTACCCGGCGCGGTAACCCGCAGGCGGATGCCCTGCCCGTCAATAGCCTGTTGCGAGAGCAAGCGCAGAAAGTGCTGCTGCGCGCGTTCAGTGATGTCGATCATGTGGGCTCCAAATCCAGTCGCCGGATGCTCAAATGGAGCGCGGGCGAAACAGCACCATTTTAGTCCTGTTTTGTTGGCAATGCGCTGGTATTGAGATATCGGGCCTGACTTTGACTTTTGGCCTGACAACTTCGACGCTTGCGCCTTTGAATCGCTTTGGAGTCACGCATGAGCCACACCGAACTCGCCAGCCAGCATTGCCAACCGCGCAAAGGCAAGGAGCACGCGCTTGATGCAGCGCAAATCGCCGCGCTGTTGCAGCATTTACCGGGTTGGCAGTTGAGTGCTGACGGCAAGGCCATCGTCAAAGACTTCAAATTCGCCGATTTCCATCGCACGCTGGGCTTTATCAATGCCGTTGGCTTTATGGCGAATCATGAAGACCATCACCCTGACCTCGAAGCTGGCTACGGTCATTGCCATTTGCTGTGGTCGACCCATGACGTAGGCGGCCTTTCGCTGAACGACTTTATCTGCGCCGCGCGTGTTGAGGCATTGCTCGCGCGTTGAAGATGGACTCACGCCGCTTGCTCGCTGCTGTCAGCTTCGCGCTGACCATGGTCTTATTACTGCTGCTCATCCAGTCGCTGTCGGCCTGGATGACCCGCATGCAGTTGCAACAGGATGCAGCGCATACCTTGGCAACCCTGCGCAATGGTCAACCGCTATGGCAATGGCCGCTGCGTCAGCCCGGCGACTTGATCGCCAGCCGTGCCTTTGGTCAGGCGACCGTGGCACGCGATGGCGATCAGCTTCGTGTCACCAGCCTCGACGGTAGCCCCTACGACCTCGGCCTGCCGCTATCGCAGGCAGTGGATATTGTGCATTGGCCGCTGCTCCGCCTGCATGCTCAAAGCGATGCAAACGGGATACTCGGTCTGATCTGGCAGTCCGAGGATCAAGCCACATGTCTGAAAGTCGATGCTGCCACACTGTCGAAAGGCGCCAACGAGGTAACGCTCGACCTGCGTCAGCTACATGGCCAAACCACCACCGGAAGCGCATGTCCGCCCCCCGGTATCGCGACCTTGCTGCGCCTACACCCGCACCTGCCGGCAGGATCATCGCTGCGACTGAATAAGGCTGAATTGCTCGCGGACATCGCCCCGGCACTGCCTGACACGAGTTCCGCGGCGGCCAGCCTTACGCTCTCAAGTGACCTTGCAACAGCTCAGTCGCAAATCGCGCAATGGAGCAAGCAAGCGAACCCGCCTGCTGTTCCATGGATCCGCCTACCGGCCGATGCGCACGCCGAGACCTTGCTGGCTTTGCGCGACCAACTTCGACCGCACTGGCCCGCCGCGTTGATTGTGCCTGCCGGTGCGACATTGACTGCAAAGGCACGGGTAGCGCTGCCAATATGGACGAGTTGGGCACTATGCAGCGCCTACTTACTGCTACTGACCTGGTTTGCCCTGCGGCCATCTGCCGCATGGCCTGCCCGACCCTGGGTGGATCTGGCCTTGGTACTCACCGGTCCGCTGTGGCTGATCGGCGGGCTGCAATGGGGGCTGCACCTGTCGATCCCAGGCGTGATCGCTTTCGCTGCCGCCCTGCTTTACGCGATGCAAGCGGAGTTACGCCTGCGTCCATGGTCATGGCAATGGCTGGGGCATCACTGGGGCGATTGGCTCTGGCCACTGGCGTTGGTACCCATGGCGATCGGCCTTTGGCTGTTATTCGGCCACGATGCCGTCCATCCCGGATTACGACATGCCATGACCTATGTCGGCTGGGCCTGCTTGCAACAATGGCTGATGCTGGCCGTGGTATCGCGACGGCTGGAGCAGTTACGTTGGCCGCGGGCGGCTCAAGTGGTGGTTATCGCCAGTCTATTCGCCCTGCTCCACACCCCCAACGGCATGCTTATGCAGCTATGCCTGTTGGCGGAGCTATGGTGGGCATGGTGCTTTCTGCGCTCACGTTGCCTGCTGCCGATCGCCATGGCGCACGCGAGCTGCGCGCTCATCGTCGAAAGTGGACTAACCGGCGATCTGCTTCGCTCTTTAGAAATCAGTGCGCGATTTTTCCTGTAGATAGCGCAGCCTTTTTCCTTTTACAGCAAGCACATCCAAGAAATCCTTCAAGTCATCTGGCAAGGGCGCCGAAAAACTGTATGAGCGGCCGTCCAGCTCGAAACTCATATGCGACGCATGCAAAAACAGCCGCTGCAGACCCATATCGCGGAATCGCTTATTCATTTCGCGATCGCCGTACTTGGGATCACCGGCAATCGGATGACCGATATGCGCTGCGTGCACGCGAATTTGATGGGTACGGCCGGTACCTAATGCCGCATGCATCAAGCGGGCGCCCGGATATTGCTCCGCCTCACGGAAAAAAGTGAGCGATGGCTTGCCGTTATCGGACACTCTTACCATCCGTTCTCCACCCTGCATGATCGATTTCTGCAAGGGCACGTTAACGTCGAACTTCGCTTTGGACGGATGCCCCACCATCAGGCACAGATACTCTTTGGTCACGGTGCCGGCGCGGATTTCGGCCTGCAAGCCAATCAGGCCGGCGCGGGTACGGGCAAATACCAGCACCCCGCTGGTATCGCGATCAAGCCGATGCACCAGTTCCAGATGCTCATTGGGGCGGGCCGCACGTAATAGCTCAATGGCACCATGGCTGACGCCACTGCCGCCATGACTGGCAATGCCCGACGGCTTGTCGATCACCAAGAAGTGCTTGTCTTCGAAGATCACCGCATCGGCGACCGAGGCCATCATGCCGCTTGGCGCGCCTTGGTCGGCGGGGCGTTCAGCCACGCGAACCGGTGGAATACGCAGCATATCACCGGCGACGAGACGGGTATCGGGCTTGGCGCGCTTGCCATTGACCCGCACCTGACCCGTGCGCAATATCCGATAAATCATGCTTTTCGGCACACCTTTGAGCATGGTCATCAGCGCATTGTCGATGCGCTGACCGTCCCGCTCGGGGCCGATCTCTACTTGACGCACTCCGTGAGGTGCATCGTGGGAAGTTACCGTCTGCATTGAAAAAAACCTGGCGAAATAGGATACTCGGCCGGCGCTACGCCCTGCCCGTTAATGTTCGGATGGGGCGGGATGCCCGCCCGTGACGTCGGCGAGGATAGCCCCGGGAGCCTCCCAGGCAACCGGTCGCTGCTCCCTTTCATCGTAACGGTTCGGATTGTCGTTGTCCGGTATCAATGGGTACTGGGACGGCAGGCGCAATGCCACGAATAACCCCGACACCAGAAAACGGTGCCGTACTATGCCGCTCTACCGCAGCGGCGCAATCCTCGGCAGGCCGCCCCAACGGCGCCACCGCGGCACGCGACGCGCGGCAAGCCGAGGAAAAATTACAATGAAACGCATGTTGATCAACGCAACTCAGCGTGAAGAGTTGCGTGTGGCCATTGTTGATGGCCAAACTCTTTACGACCTTGATATTGAAATACCCTCCCGCGAGCAGAAAAAAGCCAATATTTACAAAGGCCGCATCACTCGCGTCGAAGCCTCCCTCGAGGCCTGCTTCATCGACTACGGTGCAGAACGCCACGGCTTTCTTCCGCTGAAGGAAATCGCCCGCGAATACTTCGTGCCGGGCCTGGACCCCAACAAAGCCAACATCCGCGAGCTGCTCAAGGAAGGGCAAGAAGTCGTCGTACAGGTTGAGAAAGAAGAGCGCGGCAACAAAGGCGCTGCGCTGACGACGTTCATCAGCCTTGCCGGCCGCTACATGGTGCTGATGCCGAACAACCCCAAAGCCGGCGGCGTTTCGCGCCGTATCGAGGGCGAAGACCGGCAGGCGCTCAAAGAAGCGCTCGACCACCTTACCGTTCCCGACGATGTCGGCCTGATCGTGCGCACCGCCGGCATGGGGCGCGACGCCGAAGAGCTGCAGTGGGATCTGGATTACCTGCTGCAATTGTGGAAATCGATCTCCGCCGCGGCGGGCTCGCAGAAGGCACCGTTCCTGATCTACCAGGAATCGAAGCTGTTTATCCGTGCCCTGCGCGACTACCTGCGTAACGACATCGGCGAGATCCTGATCGACGAGGAGTCGTTGTTCAACGATGCCCGCGAGTTCGTTCAGCAGGTCATGCCCAACGCGCTGCGCAAGCTGAAGCTGTACAAAGACGACACCCCGTTGTTCTCGCGCTACCAGATCGAAACACAGATCGAAAGCGCGTTCGATCGCCAGGTTCGCCTGCCCTCCGGCGGCTCGATCGTGATCGACCAGACCGAGGCGTTGACCGCCGTCGATGTCAATTCGTCCAAAGCGACCAAGGGCGGCGACATCGAAGAAACCGCCTTCAATACCAACTGTGAAGCCGCCGTCGAGCTGGCCCGCCAGTTGCGCATCCGCGATGCCGGCGGCCTGATCGTGATCGATTTCATCGACATGGACAGCCCCAAACATCAGCGCGAAGTCGAAGAGCGCCTGAAAGATGCCTTGAAGCTGGATCGCGCGCGCGTTCAGGTGGGCCGTATCTCGCGCTTCGGCCTACTGGAGATGTCACGCCAACGCCTGCGCCCGTCCCTGGGTGAAGCCACCGAAATCGTCTGCCCTCGCTGCGAAGGCCACGGCCATATTCGCGGCGTGGAGTCGTTGTCGCTGTCGACCCTGCGCCTGATCGAAGAACACGCCATGAAGGACAACACCGGCCAAGTGCTGGTGCAGGCCCCGCCGACCGTGGCGAACTTCATGCTCAACGAAAAGCGCGCCAGCGTGGTCGAGATTGAACTGCGCAATAAGGTGCATGTGGTTATCGTGGCGGACGACAAGCTCGAAACGCCGCACATCGAGATCCAGCGCATCCGCGAAGTCGACATGGGTGAGCACAGCAAGCCCAGTTACGAACGCCTCACGGCCGTCGAAGCCACAGGTGTGCCGAAAATGGGGCAGGCCCTAGGCAGCGGCGAGCAACCGGCGGTCAGCGGCATCGTGCCGGCCACGCCTGCACCGGTTCGTGAAGAGACCGCGGCAACGACCGCTGCTCAGCAGACCGGATCGCGTCGCTCAGCGGCCTCTCCCGCCCCCACTGGCGGTGTGATCTCGCGCCTGCTTGGCTGGTTCCGTGGCAGTGCCGCACCCGAGACCGTAGCCCCCCCCACATCGACCCGGCGCGAAGAATCCAGCTCGAACGCTCGCGGCAATCGTCGCGACGAGCGTGGCCGCCCGGCCCAGGGCAATGCCGGGCGCCAGCAGTCCTCGCGTCGCGAACAGCCACAGCAACAAGGTGCTACCGCGAAAACTGCACAACCAGCCGCGAAAAATCCGCGCCAACGCGGAAATGAGCAGGCACAGCAGCGTCAGCAGCAACAGCCAGCCAACGCCAAGCAAGAACGTCAGCCCAAAGCTGTCGCCGAAAACTCGGCCATGCCGACCGAGCGCAAGCAGGCGCAAGTACAACAGCCGAAGCAGGAGCGCACACCGCGCCCGGCACAAGGCGAACGCCCTGCAGCCGCCCTGCCCGCCGAGGCCGCCAAAGAAGCTCAAGTTGCCAAGCCACTGCTCGAAAACGGTGCGCCTGAGACGGATATCGTGATGGAAAGCGATGGCGCGCAGTCGCGTCGCCGCCGTGGTCGTCGCGGTGGCCGCCGCCGTCGCCGCCAAGAGGATGGCGCCCTGGATCAGGTCAGCAGCAACGCCCAGCATGATGCCGGCGCCAATGGCTTTGATCTCGATGATGAGGATCGTGACCAGGCCGGCAAGCAGCGTCAGGCCGCATCCAAGCCTGCGCAGGCCAGCGAATCCATTAGTCCAGTCGCAAATACGATGCCTGCCGAAGCCATCGCCGCAGGTGCGGTCGTGGGCGCAGTAGCCACCGAGGCGGTCGCCATCGCAGCGAAAACAGAGCATGTCGAGCCGGCGAGTCAGCCACTGCTCGATACTCACCCGCGTCAGGCGGCGCCGGCTAGCGCCGAGCGTTCCGTTGTCGATCGCCCAACCGTTGTCGAAAGACCCGCGCTTGCTGATCGCCTCCCTCCGGTCACACCGCCTGAAGTGAGCACGCCAGCTCCGGCACCGGTTACGTTCAATCTGCCGGTACTGCCGCCGATTCCGACGATGCCGGCAGCTACCGAGGTCCAGCAGCAAGTCACTGCACATGTTGAAGCGCCACGCGTTGAAATACCGCCGGTAACCAACGTGGTAAAGCTGCCTGAGATCACAGCTATTCCATCGCCACCGACTCACATCGAAGTCGCTGTTGTCAGCCCGGCCGCGGCGAGCGTCACGAATGAGCCCGCGGCAGTAACCATAGCTACGCCGGAACATCAGGCCGAGCCCGTTCGCGCCACTGAAGAACTGCCCGAGGTGGTGAAACCGGCCGTAGAGGCGCCGTCAATGGAAGCTCCACCAGTGACTGCTCCAAGCCCGCTCGTACCAGCGACTGAACCTGCACCGATTGAACTAGCACCGATTGAACCAGCACCTGTCGTAGCACTACCAAAACAGGGCGACTTGCTTGCGCAACCTCACCATGAGCCAAAACCGATCGCTACTGACGCGCCGGACCACAGCACATCGGATGACAGCGCGCTGGATGAAAAAAGGGCCGACAAGAGCAATTAACGACCCAGCCCCATAAGGGCATCTCGCAAAATGAAAAAGCCGGACATTGAGTCCGGCTTTTTCGTTTATGCCATATGCCGGCCGACTCAGCTACCGATCCGATTATTATGGGAATCGAGCAAGCCATGCACCGTCATCAGGTGCGCAAGACTGACCAGGTGATCGACCTGGAGCTTTTCCATCAATCGCTGTTTATAAGTCGACACCGTTTTTGGGCTGAGACTTAATTGCTCGCCGATCGAGGTCAGCGGCTTGCCGCGAACCAACATCATCGCGACCTCCAACTCCCTGCTCGACAACGAATCAAACGGCGATTGCTCGCCTTCAAGCGTCGACAAGGCCAACTGCTGCGCGACAGCCGGCGCAAGATAGCGCCGCCCTTTGGCCACCTGCCGCACCGCATTCAACAGCTCTTCTGCGTTGCAGCCTTTCGTGAGATAGCCAAAGGCGCCTGCTTCGAGCAGACGCTTGGGAAAACGCGCATCGTCCACGATAGTCACGATGATGATGCGTGTCTTCATGAGCTTGGAACGGTCGACACGTTCAGTCAATTCGATGCCGCTCATGCCTGGCATATGCACATCGACTAACGCGATATCCGGCTTCAACGTACGAATCAGCTTCAGCCCATCCTCGGCTGTTCCCGCCTCACCGCTCACAGTCATATCCGGCTGCTGTTGCAGAATCATTCTGAAGCCGGTGCGGACTAATTCGTGATCGTCAATCAGTACGAGATTGATCACGTTGCTCCCTCCCTGGGTTAGGTACGTCGAACTTAGGCTTTGCGCCGTGTCATTGCAAGCATCAACCGATGGCGATCTCATGGCGAAATATAAACTCGAAGAATGGTCAGACACGGCATGGCGTTATGCCCGGCAAACGAACATGGCTTTTCGTTGCCCTCAAGTGCACAAGCGACTCGGCAGCACATGTTAAGATACGCGTTCGCGTTGTGACGAGGTAGATAAGCCCCACGCGCTTGACCATCCGCCCGGATGGCGAAATTGGTAGACGCAAGGGACTTAAAATCCCTCACCCGCGAGGGTATGCCGGTTCGATTCCGGCTCCGGGCACCATCGTTTCAATCAGTCATAGACGCCCAGATGCCAGGGGCGGATCGCCGCGCAAAAGTCGCCGCTCCGCTAAGACTGCCCCATGCCGAGCAGACAACAAAAAACCCGCTTTTCAGCGGGTTTTTCACTATAAGCGATGGAGGCCCAGGTCGGAATCGAACCGGCGTACGCGGCTTTGCAGGCCGCTGCATGACCACTCTGCCACCGGGCCATCGCGCGTAAATCCTACCCCAAGTGGCGTGGGATTCACTTAAAAAACAAAACCCCGGATTGCCGAGGTTTCGTGAAACTGGAGCGGGAAACGAGACTCGAACTCGCGACCCCGACCTTGGCAAGGTCGTGCTCTACCAACTGAGCTATTCCCGCATCGGAGCCGTCAATCATAGCAGAACCAGCTCCGTTGTGAATAGCTTCAACGAGCTTTTTGGCAACTGGAACAATCGACGGTTGAACTTGAATAAGTGTAGAAAAAGCAAAGCCCCGCAGATGATCGGGGCTTTGTTTTGAACCTGGAGCGGGAAACGAGACTCGAACTCGCGACCCCGACCTTGGCAAGGTCGTGCTCTACCAACTGAGCTATTCCCGCATTGGAGTCGCGCATTTTAGCGAGTAAATGCGGCCCGTCAAGCTTTTGTCATACGTCTATTCATGCATCGCGTTCGACCGAATCCTCCAACGGCTCGGCATCACGCAACATCGGCCAGGCCGCCCGCAGATAGTGCAAGCCAGACCAGATGGTCAGCACGCCGGCAATAACCAGCAGTACCTCGCCCACGTGATAAAGGCGCAGGGCTTCGGCATCGTGCTGCACGATCAGCACCACCAGCGCGATCATTTGCATCACCGTTTTGAGCTTGCCGATGAAGGCCACCTTGATCGTGGCGCGCATACCGATATTAGCCATCCATTCGCGCAATGCCGAAATGCTGATCTCGCGTCCGACAATCACCGCGGCAGTTACCGCCATCACGATGCCGGGCCAGCCACCACGGTGCGACTCCACCAATAGAAACAGCGTTACCGCGACCATGAGCTTGTCTGCCACCGGATCGAGGAACGCACCAAAAGCGGAGGTCAGGTTGAGCCGGCGCGCCAGATAACCATCGAACCAGTCAGTGATCGCCGCCAGCACAAAGACGATTGCGGCGGTGATGTTATGGCCATGAAAAGGCAGGTAGTACACCACCACCATGACGGGCAGCAACGCCACGCGAAATATGGTTAACCAGGTTGGCAGGTTGATGCGCATCGGTGGGATCGGGCTCATAGGTTCCGGCTCATGAGCGCAGTGTCGCATGCGTTCGTGTCACCGTTGTTGTCGACTGAGTTTTTAGAGCCTGTTTACGGTCACTTAGTGGCCCTCGCCGAGAGCTGTTTGCGCGCAGGATAAGAAAGAACGAAAAAGTGTACGTCGGCACACCACTGAGTGATGACGCAGTCATACAGGCAAACAGCCCCGGCCCGAAGGGTTGCGCCGCGACCGCCATGCGCCAGCGCGCAACGTGACCTGACAGCCAGCCAGGCGCTGCACCACGCACCGCCACCAGACGTCCATAGCAGCTCAACGCGGACCACCCAGAGATCATAAACAGGCCCTCAGGCGTGCAATACGGCATAGATGCGTTCGGCCAGGCCGCGATCAATCCCTTTGACCCGCATTAATTCTTCGATACCGGCGGCCTCCACCCCGGCCAAGCCACCGAAAGCCTTCAGCAAGGCCGAGCGGCGGCGCGCACCGATGCCAGGCACATCCTCCAGCACGCTGCGCTCTCGGGCCTTTTCACGCCGCTTACGATGCCCACTGATGGCGAAGCGATGCGCTTCGTCACGGACCGCCGCAACCAGATGCAGTGCCGGCGATGCCGGCCCTGGATGCAGATTACGGCCAGAATCGGCCAGAATCAGGGTTTCCTCGCCGGCCCGCCGGCCTGGCCCCTTAGCCACGCCGATGACCTGAATGCCGACAACGCCTAGCTCGTTCAGCACATCCAGCGCTTGGGCAACCTGGCCGCTACCGCCATCGATCAGCAGGATATCCGGGCGGGCACCCTCGCCTTCCGCCAGTTTGCGAAACCGCCGGGTAAGCGCCTGATGCATGGCGGCGTAGTCATCACCCGGCGTAATGCCGGCAATATTGAAACGGCGGTAATGCGACTTTTCGGGCCCTTCCGGGCCAAATACCACGCATGAAGCCACCGTGGCCTCGCCCATGGTGTGGCTGATATCGAAACATTCGATGCGACGCGGCGATTCGTCCAGCTCAAGCAATTTCTGTAGATCGTCGAAACGTGCGCCCAGTGTCTGCCGGCTGGCCAGACGCGCGGTAAGCGAGGCTTGCGCATTACGTTCAGCCATTTGCAGAAAGCGCGCGCGTTCACCGCGGACCCGCGCCTTGATCTCCACACTGCGCCCGGACTGCTGGGTCAGTAATTCGGCCAGGATGGCCTCGTCGGCCAACTCCTCGCCGAGAATCAATTCGCGCGGCACGGGACGGTCGAGGTAATACTGCGCGATGAACTGCGTCAGTAGGTCGGCGGGCTCGGCATCCAGCGGTAACCGCGGAAAGAAGTCGCGGGTGCCGAGGCTGATGCCGTTGCGGAAAAAAAGCACACTGACGCAGGCCAGGCCAGACTCGATGCGACAAGCAATCACATCCATGTCGGCACTCGCACCCTGCACATGATGCTGCGCTTGCAGTTGGCGCAATGCGGCGACCTGGTCGCGGATGGCCGCCGCGCGCTCAAACGCCAATGCCTTGCTGGCCTCGTCCATCGCGCCAGCCAATTCATCGATCACCACACTGCTGCGGCCATCGAGAAACATCTCAGCGTGACGCACGTCAGAGCGGTAGTCATCCACCGTAATCAGCTTCACGCAGGGTGCGCTGCAGCGACCGATCTGGTGCTGCAGGCAGGGGCGTGAGCGGTTGCGGAAATAGCTATCCTCGCACTGGCGCACCTTGAACAATTTCTGCATCAAATTGAGGCTTTCACGCACGGCAAACGTACTTGGATACGGCCCGAAGAAACGCCCAGGCAAATGACGCGCACCACGATGAAAAGCTAGTCGTGGATAGTCCTCACCGCCGGACAGGTAGATGTACGGATAGCTTTTGTCATCACGCAGCAAAATGTTGTAGCGCGGCTTGAGCGACTTGATGAGCTGCGATTCCAGCAGCAACGCCTCGCCTTCGGTACGCGTCACGGTGATATCGACACGCGCGATCTGCGCCACCATCGCGGCTATTCGCGGCTCCATCCGCGGCTTCAGAAAGTAGCTGCCGACACGTTTCTTGAGGTTGCCTGCCTTACCCACGTACAACAATTCGCCGGCATCGTCGAAATAGCGATAAACACCAGGCGAGGAGGTCAGGGTTCGGACAAAAGACTTGCCGTCGAAAGCTTGCTGCGGAATGAGTTGCATAAGGCAATTTTAGCCGGTTTGCACCGACGGCATGTCATGCCCGTAGGCGTTTGATAAGACCCGAAACACCGCGCTCGGCCAGGACCACAGCCTGAGCGAAACCCTCGCCCGGACCATCATAGGGATCGGGAAATTCCAACGGTGGTGCCGCGCCGGTCCAGTCAAGAAACAGCGCCAACGTTGCCGTCGCTCGCACTCCCGGCAAACGGCGTACTTCGCGCAGATTGTCGTGATCCATGACCAACACAAGATCGTACGTACTGAGGTCATCCTTACGAACTTGCCTGGCGCGATGATGCGCGAGGTCATACCCTTTCGCTGCTGCGGCAACACACATGCGGGGATCGGCACCTTTACTCACATGCCAGGCTCCAGTGCCACAGGAAGCGACCGCCACATCAAGGCCAGCCTCGGCCAGATGCTTGCGCGCAACAACCTCGACCAGGGGCGAACGGCAAATATTTCCCAGACAGACGAACAGTATTCGCTGCATGTTTAAATCTGCGCCCGCAGCCACCGCTCGGCACGCTCCAGATCGCCGAGGGTATCGATGCCAGGCGGAAAAGGCTCGGGAGACAGACGCACGGCGATCGCGTAGCCATGCTCAAGCACGCGTAGCTGTTCGAGCGATTCGGCCTGCTCGAGCGGTGTGCGACCAAGGCCGGCATAACGTTTGAGGAACCCGGCGCGATAGGCGTAGATGCCGATATGCCGCAAGAACGGCATTTCAGCCGGCAATGAATCGCGACTACTCAAAAAGGCATCGCGTGCCCATGGCAAAGGGGCGCGACTGAAATACAAAGCCCGACCGTTTGCCGCCCGCACGAGCTTAACCACGTTCGGATCGAACAATTCATGCGCATCGATGATCTCGGTGGCCAAAGTAGCCACCGGCGCATCATCCTCGGCCAAAGCAAGCGCCACTTCGCGGATACCGGCGGCAGGCGCAAAGGGCTCGTCACCTTGCAGATTCACCACGATGGTGTCGTCAGCCCAACCGTAATGCGCCGCACATTCGGCCAGACGATCGCTGCCTGAAGCGTGGTCACTGCGGGTCATGCAGACGTCGACGCCCTGCCCCGCCAGCGCATCGGCAATACGTGGATCATCCACCGCCACCACGACTTGCATGGCACCGGCCTGCAAGGCGCGCCGAGCTACCCGCACCACCATAGGCACGCCATCAATCTCGCGCAGCGGCTTGGCCGATAGCCGGGTCGAACCGTAACGCGCGGGAATGGCAACGATAAAGGGCAGTGACGTGTGAGACATAGACTTAATCTGCTTGCGTAAGCGTGAAGCCGCAGCCATTGGCCAATTCAAAAAAACCGGGAAACGAGGTCGCAACATTGCTGCAATCGTTGATCCTGATCGGACCTTGTGCAAGCAAGCCAGCTACTGCGAAGCTCATCGCGATACGGTGATCGCCATGGCTTACCACGGTACCGGCACTGAGCGTGCCACCTTGAATCAGTGCACCGTCAGGTGTTTCTTCGATGGCCGCGCCCACTGCGCGTAAACCCGCAGCCATGGTCGCGATGCGATCGGACTCTTTGACCCGCAGTTCGGCGGCGCCACGGATCACTGTCTGTCCTTTGGCAACCGCCGCCGCGATAAACAACACGGGAAGTTCGTCGATCATGTCCGGCACCAGGGCCTCGGGCAATTCGATGCCATGCAGCGGTGCATGGCGCACGATCAGATCCCCCACCGGCTCGCCGCCGCTTTCGCGTTCGTTCTCGACGCGAATGTCCGCCCCCATCAGGCGCAAGGCGTGCAGCAAACCCGTGCGGCGCGGGTTCAAGCCCACCGCCGACAGATGTAACTCAGAGCCCGGCATGATGCTCGCGGCGACCATGAAGAAGGCCGCCGAGGAGAAGTCGGCCGGCACGTCGACATCGGTAGCACGCAGGGTGTGTTTGCCCGACAAGCGCGCGAACCCTGGTTTGAACACGATCGGCCAGCCGAATGCCGCCAGCATGCGTTCTGTGTAGTCGCGTGTCGGATGCGGCTCGATGACTTCGGTCTCACCCTCGGCATACAGGCCTGCCAGCAATAACGCCGACTTCACCTGTGCACTGGCCACTGGCAAGGTGTAGTGAATGCCATGCAAATTCTGGCCGCCATGCACATGCAAGGGCGGCAAGCCATCCTGGGTATCGATCTTTGCGCCCATTTGCGCGAGCGGATCGGTGACCCGGCGCATCGGTCGTTTCGATAGCGACTCGTCACCGATCAGCGTGCTGTCGAAGGCCTGCCCGGCAAGTAAGCCGGCAAGCAGGCGCATGCCGGTACCGGCATTGCCGCAATCGAGTGCGTGTGTTGTGCCGCGCAGACCGTGCAGACCGACACCTTCAATGACCCGCTCGCCATCGGCAGGCGTTTCGATGTGCACGCCCAACTGAGCCAGCACAGCGGCCGTAGCGCGCGTGTCCTCACCTTCCAGAAAGCCGCGAATGTGCGAACGGCCTTCAGCCAGTGCAGCCAGCATGAGCGAACGGTGCGAGACCGACTTGTCCCCAGGGACACGTAAATTACCTCGCAGCGGCTGGCCGGCATGGCTTTGCCAATCCAGTCGACTACTCATGGCAAGGCTACCGGGTAAGAGCCAAGCACCCGCAATTTTGCGGCGCTCTCGCCAATTTCCTGCACGGCCGCTTGCAGGGCAGCACCTTCGATATGGCCTGATACGTCGATAAAGAACGCATATTGCCATTTGCCGGTATGCGACGGGCGCGACTCGATCCGATTCAAACTGACGCCGTGCTTGGCAAACGGGCTGAGAATGTCGTACAGCGCGCCGGGCTTGTCGTTGACCGTGATAAGCAATGAAGTTCGGTCATTGCCGGAGGGTGGAAACAATGAGCGGCCGATGACCAGGAAGCGAGTGGTGTTATCGGCACGATCCTCAATGGCTTTCGCGACTGTTTTCAGGCCATAGACACGGCCGGCCGTTTCGCCGGCGATCGCCGCAGCTTCGTCGGCATGGCGTGCCAGCCGCGCAGCCTCGGCATTGCTGCTCACCGCAATACATTCGACATTGGGCAGGTTGATGCGTAGCCAGGTCTTGCACTGCTGCAACGATTGCGCATGAGCGTAGACCCGCTTGATGTCTTCTAGCCGCCCTAGCTGCGAATGCAGGCATTGATGCACGCGCAATTCCACTTCGCCGCAAATCGTCGCATCGGAGGTGAGGAACATATCCAGCGTGACCTGGATCATGCCTTGCCCGGAGTTCTCCACCGGCACGACGCCGAAATCGGCATGGCCTGCAGCGACCTCCTGGAATACCTCTTCGATACTGCCTAACGGCAAGCCGTAGGCAGCATGGCCGAAGTGCTTGCGTACGGCCTGCTCGCTAAAGGTGCCTTCGGGACCGAGAAAACCGATCTTGAGAGGATCTTCCTGGGCCAGGCAAGATGACATGATCTCGCGAAACAAGCGCACCATTTCAGTATCGGACAGCGGGCCGCCGTTGCGGTCCACCACCATGCGCAGCACGTGGGCCTCGCGTTCGGGGCGGTAATAATCGATCGCCGAAAGCCCCTCGCCCTTGACCTTGGCGACTTCCTGCGCCCAATTGGCACGCTCGGAAATCAGCTCCTGAATTTGCTTGTCAATGCTGTCGATGCGTTCGCGTACTTGCGTAAGCGGGCCGCTCTTATCGGGTATACGTTCGTCGGTCATGGTACAGCCGTCTGGATAGAAAGATGTCTGATCGGATGGTACATGGCGCCCGCGACGGCGCAAGCGGGCACACTACGATCAACCATGGCGTGCGGCAAAGTCCCGCATAAATGCCACCAAGGCTTCGACGGCTTCGGGCGGCACCGCGTTGTATAACGATGCACGCATGCCGCCAAGAGCCTTATGCCCTTTCAATGCGAGCAGCCCGGCCGCTCCGGACTCCTGTAGGAAGGCAGCGTCCAAGGCATTGTCATGCAGCGTGAATGGCACATTCATCCGCGAGCGCGCCGCAAGATCGATGGGATTGCGGTAGTAGCCGCCGGATTCGTCGATAGCCCGATACAGCAACTCGGCCTTGGTGCGATTTCTCGCCGCCATGGCGCTAAGACCACCTTGCTGTTTCAACCATTGAAAGGTCAGCCCTGCCAGGTACCAGCCCCAGGTATTGGGGGTATTGAGCATGGAGTCGTTCGCGGCGTGTTCGGCATAGCGAAAGATTCGCGCCATAGGCCGCGCAGCTCGTTGCAGCAAGTCTCGCCGTACGATCATCACCACCAGCCCTGATGGACCGATGTTTTTCTGCGCGCCCGCGTAGATCAAGCCGAAGCGGCTGATATCGAGCGGCTCAGACAGGATGTTCGAGGACATATCTGCAACTAGCGGCACCTCGCCGACACTGGGAATGTCGTGATACTCCACGCCATGAATAGTTTCATTTGACGTGTAATGTACGTAGGCGGCGCCGGGGTCGAGCTGCCAGTGATCGCGTGCAGGCAAGCTCAAATAGTGATCGGCCTTGCTGCTCGCGGCGACATTCACCCGCACGTATGACGTTGCCTCGCTGGCCGCCTTTTCACCCCAATGGCCGTTGACGATGTAGTCGGCGCTATCGCCCTCGCCGGCCAGGTTCATCGGGATTTGCGCGAAATGCTGGGTCGCGCCGCCTTGCAGGAAAAGCACGGCATAGTCAGCCGGAATTGCCAGCAGTTCGCGCAGATCGGCTTCTGCCTGAGTCGCCAGCCCGGTGAACAACTTGCCGCGATGCGACAACTCCATCACCGAAGCGCCGCAACCGTTCCAGTCAAGCAATTCGCGTTGCGCGCGTTCGAGTACCGCTTGCGGCAACGCCGCCGGCCCTGCGCTGAAATTCCAAACCCTGCTCACTAGCGGCTCCCTAATAAATGTCGTCGCTGCATTATGCCGTTAGGGGCAGGAGCCGGGGAACGGGGAGAAAGCTTAGGGAGCAAAGGAACAAAATTAAGTGAAGGAACCGAAGCAAAGAACTATCGCATCGGCTCGAACTTCAATCCTTGCTCCTTCAAAACCTCACCAGCAGTACCAGCGCAATGCCCAAGGCAAGCGCTGCTGCCGTCACAATCAACCACCAGACTTCGCCGCGAGGGCCGGCGTCTTCTTCTGGCAGATGTTCGGGGGCTGCCGGCGGCATGACAATTTCGGGTTCTAGCTCCATGCCCGGCGCATCGACCACAAAGCGGTGCATGGCGATACCCAACTGATCGCCTGGTTGCAAAGTTGCCTGCTGAACCTCGACTCCATTAACGCATAAAGGGTAGCGTGGCGAGGACGGCCCCAGCTCAAGCAGCAACTGGCCGTCGCGCCAGAAGATCCGCAATGCAGCGTTCTCCCCTTGCGGCAATTCCAGCGGATAACGCCCCATCGCCCCCAGTGTCAGGGTGTCCTGCAAGGACAACACGCGGCCCGACAACGGCCCCGCCACTGCACGTAAAGCGACCGTGCAACGCCCTTGCTCGGACACGGGTATGGGTGCGCGCGGCATGGTCGGCTCATCCGCGCAAAGCAACATGCGGCAATCGCCCACGCTCAATATATCGCCCGCGCGCAACAGCGTTCGCTCACGCACCGGCCGGGCATTCACATAGATGCGGCCAGCACCAGGCAGCAAGTGCAACACGATGCCCCGGCGATCTTGCTGGATGCGCAAATGATGGGCATGTGCCTGATGGGCCGCCAGCACCAAATCGTTATCGGGCGCGCTTCCCACACTGAGCACACCTTGCTTCCAGTGGAAATCCTCGCGGGCCGAGTGAGGGAATTCAATGCGCATCGGTGAACCGTTCGATAGACGGCGGGACTCTAACAGATGACCGCGATTGTCCGGCATACCGTTATCCTTATGCCATTGCCCCAAACAGCGGAGTTCGTGATGCCTAAGATTGACATACGCCAGCCACACCACCTTTCGCTCGCCCAGGCGCGTGCCGAAGTCGAGCAGGTGGCTGCGCGGATGCATGAGAAATTCGGCATCGAAGGGCAGTGGCAAGGCGAGACCTTCAGCTTCAGCCGTTCCGGCGTGAGCGGCACGATTGCCGTCGAAAGCGATGCCGTCCAGGTCAAAGCCGAGCTGGGCATGATGCTGGCGCCGCTCAAGGGCATGCTTGAGCAGGAGATCCAGCGCAAGCTGGATGAGCATTTCGCTTGATGATTCTTTAACCAAACCATATTCCGTGGCATAATCGTCTGCTTACGCGGCCACAACGGCCGCACACGCACCCACCGGAACGCATGGCCAAAGACGACGTCATTGAAATGGAAGGCACGGTTTTAGAGACCCTGCCCAACACCATGTTTCGCGTGCAGCTTGAGAATAAGCACGTGGTAACCGCCCATATTTCCGGTCGCATGCGCAAGCACTACATTCGCATTCTTACCGGCGACAAGGTGAAGGTCGAAATGACCCCATACGACCTTACCAAGGGTCGTATCACCTATCGCATGAAATAAAACCATGTAGGAGCCCACCTGTGTGGGCGAAAATCAACGGTGCAGTCTTACCGTAGTTTTCGCGCACAGCCTGCGCTCCCACCATGTAAAGAGGCCGCGCAATGCGCGGCCTCTTTTGCTTTCCTCAATACGCGGAAGCCTCAGAACACCGTGGCTGGCAGCTTCTCCGCCGCCTCGGTATTTACCTGCAGTTCACCATCGTGCACGCTCAGCATGACCTTGCCGCCATCGGCCAACTTGCCGAACAGCAACTCGTCGGCCAGCGCACGCTTTACCTTCTCCTGAATCACGCGAGCCATCGGACGCGCACCCATTTGCGGGTCGAAACCATGCTCGGCCAGCCAGCGACGGGCATCGGCATCGACATCCAGCGTCACGTGCTTCTCGGTCAATTGCGCCTCCAGCTCGAACAGGAACTTGTCGACGACGCGCAGAATGTGGTCGAAATCCAATGCATTGAACTGAATGATCGCATCGAGACGGTTGCGGAATTCCGGCGTAAAGCTACGGCGAATCACTTCCATGGCATCCGTTGCATGGTCTTGTTTGACAAAACCGATGCCCCGACGCGATGCCTGTTGTGCACCGGCATTGGTGGTCATCACCACCACCACGTTCTTGAAGTTGGCCTCGCGGCCATTGGTATCGGTGAGCACGCCGCGATCCATGACTTGCAGCAGCACATTGAACACATCCGGGTGTGCCTTCTCGATCTCATCGAGCAACAAAACCGCGTGCGGATGCTTGGTGACCGCCTCGGTCAACAAACCGCCTTGATCGAAACCTACATAGCCCGGAGGTGCGCCAACCAGACGCGATACCGAATGCGCCTCCATGTACTCCGACATGTCGAAACGAATCATTTCGATGCCAAGCTGCATCGCCAGTTGCTTGGTGACCTCGGTTTTGCCCACACCGGTAGGGCCGGCCAACAAGAAGCAACCAATGGGCTTGGAAGGGTCAGCCAACCCCGAGCGGGCCATCTTGATCGACGCAGCCAACGCTTCGATCGCTGCATCCTGACCAAACACGACCATTTTCAGATTGCGCTCAAGGTTGCGCAGCACGTCGCGATCGGACGCTGAAACCTGCTTGGCCGGAATCCGTGCCATCTTCGCCACGATGTACTCGACCTCGGGCACATCTACCTTACCGGTACGCTGATCTTCCGGCAGCAAGCGCTGACGCGCACCCGCCTCATCGATTACGTCAATGGCCTTGTCAGGGAGCAGGCGATCGGGGATGTGCTTTACCGATAAATCCACCGCCGCTTTCAACGCCTCGTTGGTGTAGGCAACGTTATGGTGCTCCTCGAAGCGGGAGCGCAGCCCCTTCAGAATCTCGAAGCTGTCAGCCACGGTCGGCTCCACCACGTCGATCTTCTGGAAGCGACGCGCCAGGGCACGGTCTTTTTCGAAAATGCCGCGAAACTCTTGGAAGGTGGTCGAGCCGATGCAGCGCAATTCACCCGAGGCCAGCATCGGCTTGATGAGATTACTGGCGTCCATGGTGCCGCCGGAAGCCGAGCCGGCACCGATGATGGTGTGAATTTCGTCGATAAACAGGATCGCGCCCGGCTGCTTTTTCAGTTGCGCAATCACGGCCTTCAAGCGCTTCTCGAAGTCACCGCGATACTTGGTGCCAGCCACCAGCGCGCCCAGATCAAGCGACCAGATGGTGGCGCCATCCAATACCTCGGGCACTTCGCCATCGACGATGCGTTTAGCCAGGCCTTCGGCCAGGGCTGTCTTGCCCACACCGGCCTCCCCGACGTAGAGCGGGTTGTTTTTACGGCGGCGGCATAGCACCTGGATGGTGCGCTCGATTTCGTCCTGGCGGCCGATCAATGGATCGATTTTGCCTTCCAGTGCCAGTTCGTTGAGGTTGCTGGCGTATTCGTTGAGCGGGTTGCCCTTGGGTTCACCGCCCTCCTCGCTTTCACGTTCGCCGCCCGGTGCGTTCGAGGTCGGCTCATCACCGATCTTGGCAATGCCATGCGAGATGTAATTGACCACGTCCAGCCGCGTGATCTCCTGCTGATGCAGGAAATACACCGCATGCGAATCCTTCTCGCCAAAGATCGCCACCAGCACATTGGCGCCGGTAACCTCTTTACGGCCAGAGGACTGCACGTGATAGACCGCACGCTGCAATACACGCTGGAAGCCAAGCGTGGGCTGAGTATCCCGCTCGTCGCCGTGCGGCAGCACCGGCACGGTTTCGGCGATGATCTTTTCAAGCTCGGTGGTCAGGCGCGGCAGATCCGCGCCGCAGGCACGCAAAGCGCCCAGAGCTGACTGATTTTCGGTAAGCGCGAGCAATAGATGCTCCACGGTCATGAACTCGTGGCGCTGCTCGCGGGCCTGCTTGTAGCACTGGCCGATAGTGACTTCGAGATCCTTGCTAAACATCCGGACCGTCTCCGCTTAGATGGCTGCGGCGCGTTGCCGCGATGGCTACAACGTGGGGGGCGATCAGAGTTTTTCCATAGTGCACAGTAAAGGATGTTGATTTGCGCGCGAATATTCGTTCACGTGAGTGACCTTAGTCTCAGCAACCTCCCGTGTAAATACACCACAAACACCCTTGCCTCGGGTATGCACATGCAACATCACTTGCACGGCTTGCTCCTGATCCAGGTTGAAGAAACTGCGTAACACTTCGACCACGAAATCCATGGGGGTGAAATCGTCATTCAGCAGTAGCACCTGGAACAGCGGTGGCCGCGCCACCTCCGGACGGGAGGTTTCCAGCGCCAGACCGTGTCCGGTGCCTTGTTCGTTTTCGGGTTCGTGGGCCATGGTGACTATGTAGTAGAGCGTGGTTAAAAGTATACCGCTGCGGCAATGGGACTTAAGTCCTATCGCCGCAATAAACGGCAAGCCACTCCTAGGTAATGGCACAATGTCGTCTTTTCCAGGGCTACCGCCCTCGGCACACCGACTCATGGCCGATTCTTTGACTCCCCGCGCTGTCTGGTCTCCGCATGTCACCGTGGCATGCGTGGTCGCCGATGGCGATCGTTATTTAATCGTCGAGGAACTGGTCAACGGCCGCCTCGTCTACAACCAGCCGGCCGGGCACCTCGAAAATGGCGAGAACCTGGCCAGTGCGGCCCTGCGTGAAACGCTGGAAGAAACCGGCTGGACCATACAGCTTGAGCACTTGATCGGCGTGCACCAATGGCGCAGCACGGAGCATGGCGACAGCGTCCTGCGTTTCAGCTTTGCCGGCCAGCCGCTTAGCCATGATCCACTCAGGCCGCTGGATACCGGCATCAGCCGGGTCTTATGGCTTACCCGTGCCGAAATTGCCGCACTCGGCGCGCAATTGCGCTCTCCTTTGGTGCTGTTGAGCATCGACGCCTGGCTCGCCGGCCAACGATTGCCGTTATCGGTGCTCAATAGCCAGCTAACGGAGGATCCTTACCCGTGAAGGTCATGTTGGGCATCTCCGGCGGGGTGGATTCCTCCGTAGCGGCACTGCTACTGCAGCAGGCCGGCTTTACGGTCGAAGGCCTGTTTATGCAGAACTGGGAAGAAGACGACCGCGACGGCCCCTGCACCACCGACGCAGACCGTAAGGACGCCGTCGCCGTCTGCGGCCGGCTGGGCATTCCGTTTCACGCCCGCAATTTTGCTGCCGAATACTGGGACGGCGTGTTCGAGCATTTCCTTGCTGAATACCGCGCCGGCCGCACGCCAAACCCCGATGTGTTGTGCAATCGTGAAATCAAGTTCAAGACGTTTCTGGACGAGGCGCATGCCTTGGGGGCAGCCAAGATCGCTACCGGCCATTACGCCCGGATCGACCAGCGCGACGGGCGTTACCGCCTGCTGCGCGCGCTCGATGCCAGTAAGGATCAAACTTACTTCCTGCATGCGCTGGGTCAACAACAACTTGCTGCCACCCTGTTTCCACTCGGTGATATAGAGAAAACCCAAGTACGCCGAATGGCCTTGGAAGCGGCGTTACCGACGCACGCCAAAAAGGATTCCACCGGTATTTGTTTTATCGGCGAGCGCGACTTTCGTAGTTTCCTGTCCCAATACATCCCAGCCCGTCCGGGAGCCATGCGCACCCCCGACGGCGCGACCATCGGCGAACACCAAGGCGTGATGTATTACACCCTGGGGCAACGCAATGGCTTGGGCATTGGCGGTCGCCAAGGCGCCAGCAGCGAACCGTGGTACGTGGTCGGCAAAGATGTCGCGGCCAACGTACTCTATGTTGCCCAAGGCGGTGAGAACCATTGGCTGCATTCGCGCCGACTGCGTGCCGAAACGCCTAGCTGGGTCGCTGACGAGGCTCCGGCCGGCGAATTTCGCTGCACCGTGAAGACCCGCTATCGCCAGCACGACCAGAGCTGTACGGTGCATGTGCTAAGTGATGGCGTTGAAGTGCATTTCGATGAACCGCAGCGCGCTGTAACTCCAGGCCAATCGGTTGTGTTTTATGACAACGAGGCCTGCCTCGGCGGCGCGGTGATCGAGGTCACCGATGCGCCATTTGGTGGCTGGACCGATAACGTCGGCAGCATTCCCTTCTCTTCCGTAACAAGCGAGTCAGTCCACGGTGTTTGAAGCTTTTGCCATGAATGAAGAGCGCGTGCTCGCTCTCGCCGGCCTGTTCCAGGCCACCTCCCTAGCGCAGCAACTGGCCAATGACGGGCGTTGCGACGAGGGGGCTATGGATGCCAGCCTGGGCAGCATCTTCCGTATCGATGCCCCATCCGTAGTCGATGTGTATGGCGGTGTTTCCGGGGTCCGCCTGGGCCTGCGCAACCTGATCGCCCAGCTTGACGAGAACGGTCGCGACATGGCGATCACCCGTATGGCTGTCACCGTCATACGCCTCGAACGCAATCTGGCGCGCCAACCCGATTTATTGAACAAGCTGCAGCAAGGCATTGTTTCCGCGCAACGCCAGGTGGAGCACTTCGGCATAGGCTCGACCCAGGTGGTCAGCCGACTGGCCGAGCTGTACTCGTCCACTTTGTCCACGTTAAAGCCACGTGTGATGGTCACCGGCAACCCGCAGCAGTTACAGCAAATGAACATGGTCGAACGCGTCCGCGCCAACCTGCTCGCCGCCGTGCGATCAGCCGTATTGTGGCGTCAGGTCGGTGGCCGCCAATGGCAGCTGGTCCTGTACCGCCGCCAATGCAGCATGCTGGCTCGCGGACTGCTTACGGGCACTACGCTGGATAACGGCTGAGTCCATACCCTGCTCCATTGCCAGCCGGATGAGGGCTAAGGCTCGTCAATAAGCTTCAGGCCCGGTCGCTGTCGGGCGAGTTTGCGCAGCAGCTCGGCAAAGGTCTGCAGATCGTTACGCCATGGCGAGGCTTCACGCCAGTACAAGGCAATCTCCCGACCGGGAGCCTGGCCCTTGATCTTCGTCAGCACGATGCCCGGCATCGAGGCCAGGCGGTCATGGGCCAGAACTGGCACCAGAGCGTAGCCGCCACGCAAGCTGACCAGGGCCGCCAGACTTTCCAGACTGACGTCCTGCACATGGCCATTATCGGTGGCATCGCCAGGCAAGCCATCGGCGTGACTTTCACTCATCAAGGTCGCCTCACCCGCATCGAGTTGCTCCAGGGCCACGCTGCGACGGCTGGCCTGCGGATGATCGGCGCGAAACATCAGCTCCCACGGCTCGAAAAACAATGGCCGCATGGCCAAGCCACTCGCAGCGGTGGCAGGCGGCCCCAACACCGCATCGAGCTCGCCCTCGTGCAAGCGGCGCAGCAAACCTCGCGGCTTGCCCTCGGAAAGACTCAGACGCACGCCGGGAAAATGCTGCGGAAAGGGGCCGATCAAATGCGGTAACAAATACGGCCCCAACGTGGCCGGCACACCTAGCCGTAGTTCACCGCCAAACGCGACCTCGCCCGCACGGGCAGCCTGCTGCAAATGCTCGGCAGCCGCCAATACCGCGTCGATCTGTTCGAGCAGGCGCTGACCGCCCGCCGTGGGCACGATGCGTCGCCCACCGCGTTCGAACAACGGCGATCCCAGCGCTTGCTCGACCTTTTGCACCTGATGCGACAACCCCGACGGGCTGATGTGCATCGCCCGCGCCGCGCTGTTGAAACTGCCATGGCGATGCACGGCTTGGACCAAGGCCAGGTCACGTATCGAAACCGCTGAGAGGGACATCGAAATCATCGAACGCTGCATGTCGTCATATGCGTTTGTCTGGCGAGGCGCGCAGCCCCAAGCTATGCGGCGCAGCATCAGGCACGGCGCACGCCTGGTGAGTGGCGACCAGTGAAGCGCGATTCTAATGCCTGAAGTTGATATCTGCTGCCTCAAGCACCTTCAATCCGTTCGCGGCAACCACAGTTTGGGCGATAATCGCGTTCTTTAGGTCGCCGCAAGCCAACTTTCGGACAGCGCGCCCGCATTGCCCCACACCTATCCCAGCCGCAGGATCCAGCCAGGAGTTATCTGATGAAAGATTCATTTTCGGTACGCGACAGTCTCGAAACCGATGGCAAGCGCTACGCCTTTGCCAGCCTGACCAAACTCGGTCAGCGTTTCGATCTCAAACAGTTGCCCTACTCGCTGAAGATCCTGCTGGAGAACCTGCTGCGCCATGAGGATGGCGTCAACGTGACCGCGAAAGAGATCGAAGCGGTAGCGAACTGGAACGCCAAGGCCGAGCCCGACACCGAGATTTCCTTCATGCCCGCCCGCGTGGTGCTGCAAGACTTCACCGGCGTGCCTTGCGTGGTCGATCTGGCCGCGATGCGCGATGCCGTGGTCAAGCTCGGCGGCGATGCAACCCAGATCAATCCGCTGGCACCGGCCGAACTGGTTATCGACCACTCCGTACAGGTCGATGCGTACGGTTCGTCCAGCGCGCTGGAGAAAAACGTCGAGATCGAGTTCGAGCGCAACCAGGAGCGTTACTCGTTCCTGCGCTGGGGCCAGAAAGCATTCAATAACTTCAAAGTGGTGCCGCCGCGCACCGGCATCGTGCATCAGGTGAACCTGGAGCATCTGGCCCGCGTGGTCTTTACTGCCGACAAAGATGGCGAAAGCTGGGCTTACCCAGACACGGTGTTCGGCACCGACTCGCACACCACCATGATTAACGGCATCGGCGTGCTGGGCTGGGGCGTCGGCGGTATCGAGGCCGAGGCGGCCATGTTGGGTCAGCCATCGTCGATGCTGATTCCGCAGGTGGTTGGCTTCAAGCTCAGCGGCAAGCTGCCGGAGGGCGTGACCGCAACCGATCTGGTGCTTACCGTGACCCAGATGCTGCGCAAGCTGGGCGTGGTGGGCAAGTTCGTCGAGTTCTTCGGCGACGGCCTCAAGCACCTGCCGCTGGCCGATCGCGCCACGATCGCCAACATGGCGCCGGAGTACGGCGCGACCTGCGGCATCTTCCCGATCGATCAGGAGGCGCTGAACTATATGCGTCTGTCCGGCCGAAGCGCCGAGCAGATCAGCCTGGTCGAGGCTTATGCCAAGGCTCAGGGCATGTGGCACGACGAGCACAGCATCGAGCCGCGCTTCACCACCACCCTGGAGCTGAACCTGGCCGACGTGCGGCCATCACTGGCCGGGCCCAAGCGCCCGCAAGACCGGGTACTGCTCGAAGGCGTCAAGCAGAGCTTCCATGACGCCGTAGGTCCGCTCACTGCCAACCGCAAGCCGAAGAACGGCGATACCGCGAACTTTGCCAACGAAGGCGGCGCTACCGCCATCGGCAATTCAGCCAATGCCATCACCAATGGCGGCGTGCGGGTAGAAAAAGACGGCCAGACCTTCGTGCTGGGTGACGGTGCGGTGGTCATCGCGGCCATCACTTCCTGCACCAATACGTCCAACCCGGCGGTGATGTTGGGTGCCGGCTTGCTCGCCAAAAAGGCCGCCGCCAAAGGCCTGACCTCCAAGCCATGGGTGAAGCCCTCGCTCGGGCCGGGCTCGCTGGTGGTTACCGACTATCTGGAAAAAACCGGCCTGTCGAAAGAGCTGGAGAAAGTCGGCTTCTATGTGGTCGGCTACGGCTGTACGACCTGTATTGGCAATTCCGGCCCGCTGCCGACCGAAATCAGCAAAGGTATTGCCGAGGGTGACCTGGCCGTGGCGTCAGTGCTTTCCGGCAACCGCAACTTCGAGGGCCGCGTGCATCCCGAAGTAAAGATGAACTACCTGGCCTCACCGCCGCTGGTGGTCGCGTACGCGCTGGCTGGTACGCTGGACATCGACCTGACCAAGGACGCGCTCGGCATCGGCAACGACGGTCAGCCGGTGTATTTGAAAGATATCTGGCCAAGCAACAAAGAAATCTCCGACACCATCGCCGGCGCGATCAACCCGGCCATGTTCGAGAAGAACTACGCCGACGTGTTCAAGGGCGACAGCCGCTGGAACCAGATCGCCTCCCCGGATGGCGCCCTGTTCAAGTGGGATGACTCCACCTATATCAAGAACCCGCCCTATTTCGACGACATGAGCGCCGAGCCGGGCACGATCGAAGACATCCACGGCGCCCGCGCGCTGGGCTTGTTCGGCGACTCGATCACCACCGACCACATTTCACCGGCCGGCTCGATCAAGAAGGACAGCCCGGCGGGCCGCTTCCTGATCTCCAAAGGCGTGGATGCGAAGGATTTCAACTCCTACGGCTCGCGTCGCGGCAACGACGACGTGATGGTACGCGGCACCTTCGCCAACATCCGCATCAAAAACCTGATGCTCAATGGCGTGGAAGGCGGCTACACCCTGCATGTACCGAGTGGCGAACAGCTAGCTATCTACGACGCCGCGATGAAGTACAAGGCCGAAAAGACCCCGCTGGTCGTGCTGGCCGGCAAGGAATACGGCACCGGGTCCTCGCGTGACTGGGCTGCCAAAGGCACCTTGCTGCTGGGCGTGAAAGCCGTCATCACCGAGAGCTTTGAGCGCATTCACCGCTCCAACCTGGTCGGCATGGGCGTACTGCCCTGCCAGTTCCAGGACGGTGAGAATGCACAGTCGCTGGGCCTGACCGGCACGGAGAGCTTCGATATCGTCGGCCTGGAAGGCGGCGAATCGAAGGTGGCCCAGGTCACCGCCACCGCCACCGACGGCAGCAAGAAGCAGTTCACTGTGAAAGTGCTGCTGCTGACGCCGAAGGAACGCGAGTTCTTCCGCCACGGCGGCATCCTGCAATACGTTCTGCGCCAGTTGGCCAGCAAAAAGACGGCCTGATTCCCCGGCTGTGATCCATAAAAGAACCGCCCTGGAATTCGGGGCGGTTTTCTTTTGCCCGCTATACAAACATAGGACATACGCGGCGAATCATCGTCCCGCAGGCGTGATTCCTGGCGCGAACCTCGCTGCGGCGCGGCTTGCCGCTGTACTTCAGCGTATGCTCCAATGCCTCTCCGTGTTGATGCCAGATGCCTGCCATCGCCATCATTATCGGGTTATCGAAACTGGAGCTTGGGATCAAACATGAGCAATGAGCGTCCGTGGCTGGATCACTATCCGGATGGCATACCCGCACAGATCGACATCAATGAATACGCCTCGGTCGTAGCGGTACTCGAAGAATCGTTCGAACGTTTTCGTGATCGCCCGGCATTCAGCAATTTCGGTAAACAGATCAGCTACGGCCAACTCGAAGAAATGAGTCGGCACTTCGCCAGCTATCTCACCGGCGAGCTCAAGCTTAATAAGGGTGATCGCATCGCCCTGATGATGCCAAACGTGTTGCAGTACCCTATTGCCTTGTTCGGCGCGCTACGCGCCGGCATGATCGTGGTCAATACCAACCCGATGTATACGGCGCGCGAGCTGAAACACCAGCTCGAAGACGCCGGTGCGAAGGCTATTGTCGTACTCGACAATTTCGCGGCGACCCTGCAACAGGTGGTTGCCGAGACCCACATCGAGCACATCGTCACCACCGGCATTGGCGACCTGCTCGGTTTTCCGAAAGGCGTGCTAGTCAATTTCGTGCTCAAGCACGTGAAGAAGATCGTGCCAGCCTTCCAATTGCCGCAAGCGGTGCGTTTCCGCGACGCACTATCGCGCGGCGCGGCACACCCGTCATTGAAAGTGGCACTGAACCACGATGACATCGCTTTTCTGCAATACACCGGCGGCACCACCGGCGTAGCCAAAGGCGCCATGCTCACGCATGGCAATATGGTCGCCAATATGATGCAAGCCGGCGCATGGATCGGTGCCAACGCCAAGTTTGGCGAAGAAGTCATCATCACCGCACTGCCGCTCTATCACATCTTTTCATTGACCGCAAACAGCCTGGCGTTTCTGCGGCTCGGCGGCCTGAACTGGCTGATTACCAATCCGCGTGACATGCCAGGTTTTGTCAAAGAGCTGAAGAAATCCAAATTCACCGCGCTTACGGGTGTCAACACGCTGTTCAATGGCTTGCTCAACACTCCTGGCTTCGCCGAACTCGACTTCTCGCGCCTGCACTTGACCCTGGGCGGCGGCATGGCGGTGCAGCGCGCTGTTGCCGAACGCTGGAAAAAAGTCACCGGCTGCACCCTCGCCGAAGCCTATGGCCTTACCGAAACCTCGCCGGCGGTATGCATCAACCCTCTCAGTATTACGGCTTACAACGGGTCGATCGGCCTTCCCGTTCCATCTACCGATGTAGCCATTTGGTCCGAAGACGGCCAACCATTGCCGATGGGTGAAGCGGGCGAGCTCATGGTGCACGGCCCGCAGGTGATGAAGGGCTATTGGCAGCGCCCGGACGAGACCATCAAGGTTCTCGGCAGTGACGGCTGGCTACACACCGGCGACATCGCCCGAATGGATGCGAACGGCTACTTTTACATCGTCGACCGCAAGAAAGACATGATCCTCGTTTCCGGCTTCAACGTTTATCCGAACGAAGTCGAAGACGCCGTCATGCTGCATCCGGGCGTAGCGGAGGTTGCCGCCATTGGCATCACCGACGAGCATTCCGGCGAGGCAGTGAAACTGTTCGTCGTGCGCAAAGATCCCAGCCTGACCATCGATGAGTTGAAGCAGTTTTGCCGCGACAATCTCACGGGTTACAAACGCCCGAAGATCATCGAATTTCGTGATTCGCTGCCCAAAAGCAACGTGGGCAAGATTCTGCGTCGCGAACTGCGTGACGAGAAGCCGATGCCGGCAGCCACCGCTGGTTGATTTGACGCCTTTAACCGCTTGCGTCTACCTCAAGTAGACGCAAGCGCGTGAACCGACGGCACACCTTAATCGTCCCGCCATTGCTCCAGGATATCGGCGTAGCCGCCAAGCAAATTCCATAACGGCACCTGTTTGTCTTCAGGAATGCGCGTATAGGCCAGGCCAATATGACGACTGGATACACGCGCCACGACCGCCTCCAAATGGATATGCAGGTCATGGCCGAAGATCATGTCCAGCATCCAGCTTTGTCCTGCCTCGCCCTGCCAGCCAAGCGGCCGCCGCAGAAGCACGCCCGTAGCCGATATATCTACCAGTTCGGTGGGCTGAGATTGATTGCCACGGCTCATCAGCACCGTAGTTTCGATGCGCATGCGGGCAGGTCGTAATTGCCCTGAATCGCCGCCCAGAATGTCGTCGGCTTTCGTCACCACCCCTCCTCCGTTCGCACCGCGCATCCCCTGGTACCTGTTGATCCCCATCCAGGAAATCACTCTATTTGTTCAGCGCCGAACCTTGTACGACGCTGTTCACACATGACAAGCAAGTGACGTGCCATGGCATATCATGGCCTGCAGGATCACTAGCACCCTGCAAACGTTACATAAAAAGCCGGACAGCCTGCCGCGTCGTGCAACGGCCCGACGCGGCAGGTCACATGCTGCCCATACATCAAGGGTCATTATCTAACGGTATAAACCATCGCATCACGGCGACGACAGACACTAGCGTGAATATAAGCCTAGACTCGGTTTGGCCGGCTTGGCCCACATACTGGACTTGCCGCCCATCAGCCGTTACTCTGTGACCCACGCTCTAGGTCCAAGGGTGCGAGCAGGCCGGTCATGACTGGCCAATACTGCCCACCCGGCGCACACAGCAACCGCTAAACCGTTCGTGACATAGCTCGTCACAACGTCGCTCGCATCGCCTTTGTTACTAAACAGGGATGCCGCAGCGGTCGCTCACGGCCAACCTGATCGAAACCGTTTCATTAAAGTGGTGCAGCGACGATGGCGTACATCGAGCCTCGGTTGAGCATCGTGCTAATTAGCTTCATAGGGTCCAGCTTCATTGGGGTCATTGGGCCGCCGCTTTGCAGCGCTGCCCGTGTGGGGACATTCCGTAAGCGAATGCCGGTGGAACAAAACGGTTCCTAACGTGTTGAACGCATTACTAGCCGTCCTGAGGCGGCTTCACGACATGTATTGATGAGCACTGAGCCCGAGGCCGTTACAGCACCGCAAGACGCCTTCGCGTCGGTACCGCAACAGCAGGAAATGCCGCTGGCCATTGTGCGCGGCGAGCCGCTACTGCAGATGCCGCAGGATTTGTATATCCCGCCGGACGCGCTCGAGGTCATCCTTGAGGCATTCGAAGGACCACTGGATCTGTTGCTCTATCTGATACGCAGACAGAACCTGGATATTCTTGATATTCCGGTTGCCGAGATTACCCGGCAATACATGACCTACATCGACTTGATGCGCGATGTGATGCGCCTGGAGCTGGCGGCAGAATATCTGCTGATGGCCGCCATCCTGGCTGAAATCAAATCGCGACTGTTGTTGCCGCGCCCCCCCTCGGAGGAAGGCATCGAAGAGGATCCCCGCGCGGAGCTGGTGCGGCGTCTACAGGAATACGAGCGTTTCAAACGAGCGGCGGAGGATATCGAAGCCCTGCCCCGCCTGGAGCGCGACACTGTCGTCGTACAGGCCGACATTGGCGAGCGCAACGTCATCAAGTTGCCACCGCCACTGGACCTCAAGGAGATGCTGCTGGCGCTGAAAGACGTCATGCATCGAGCGGAGTTGTTCGGGCATCACGCCATCAAGCGCGAGGCGCTAAGCGTACGTCAGCGCATGGGTGAGCTGCTTGGCCGGCTCAGCGACAGCAGCTTCCATCGTTTCGAGACGCTGTTCGAGATCAGTGAAGGGCGGCTCGGCATCGTGGTGACCTTTTTGGCCATGCTGGAATTAGCCAAGGAAATGCTGATCGAAATTGTGCAAGAAGAACCTTTGGCGCCGATCTACGTGAAAGCAAAAGTGACGCTTACCGAAGCCATCGACGAAACGATGCCCGATGAAACGGCGTTTTTCGCCGCGTCGGACTAAAAGCAGTCTCTACATTGAAGTTATCCCATTTAAGCGGTACCGGTGCATCGGTACTCATGAATCCGCATCCGACCCAAGGCTATGCAGATCGAGCAACTCAAACCCATTCTTGAAGCAGCCTTGCTAGCCTCTACTCATCCGATGACCGTTCAACAACTGGGCGATTTGTTCAGCGAAGAGGACGAGGTCGGTCGCGAGCAGATCGCTATCGCTTTAGAGGCCCTTGCCGCCGACTGCGAAGGTCGTGGCGTGCATCTGCTCGAAGTAGCATCCGGCTTTCGCTATCAAGTACGTCAAGAAGTGCATCCGTGGATTTCGCGGATGTGGACGGAGAAGCCCAGCCGTTATTCTCGAGCACTGCTTGAGACACTGGCGCTGATCGCCTACCGTCAACCGATCACTCGCCCCGAAATCGAGCAAATCCGCGGCGTGGTAGTGTCCTCCAACATCATCAAGACCATGGAAGAACGGGAATGGATTCGCGTGGTCGGTTACCGCGATGTACCCGGTAAGCCCGCACTGTTCGGCACCACCCGCGCTTTCCTCGACTATTTCAATCTCAAATCGCTGGACGAATTGCCGCCACTCTCGGAAATCCGCGACATGGAAGATCCGCAGATGCGACTGGATCAAGAGCCGATGCCGGTCTACGTCGCGCGCGATTTGCCCATCGATCCCGATGAAGATATAGAAAGTACCGCGACTGACCCGGCCGAAACGGGCATCGCCGAATCGATTCATCACGAGAGCGCTGAAACCGTAACCGATACCGCGGCCGACGAACACGCCCACAGCGACAACGCCGAGGCCCCGGCGATCGAAGCGCCATCCAACGAACCATCGCCGGAGACTGACCCCTCCAGCACGTCATCCAAAACCACAGCAGCCGAACTCGACAAGACTCACCCCGTCGAGGTCACAACAACAGCCACTGCCGACGAGGCAGCGAACCTGGCGGACGCCGAACCCGGCAACGCCGAGCAAGAGACTAAGGAGTACCGCGCATGAATGCGCCGCAAAAATCCGTTCTGACCCTGAAACGCGAACCACGCACCGAAACCAATACACCGCCGCTGGAAGAGCGCCTGCATAAAGTGCTGGCCAATGCGGGCCTTGGCTCGCGCCGCATGCTGGAGCAACGCATCCAAGCCGGTGAAGTCGAAGTCAATGGCGCCGCCGCAGGCATCGGCGCCAGCGTGCATGCCGGCGATCGCGTCGTACTGGACGGCAAACAATTCGTTGTCGCCACTGACAACCGCGATGAGACCGAGGTACTGGTCTATCACAAGCCCGAAGGCGTCGTGACCACGCGCGAAGACCCAGAAGGTCGCCCCACCGTATTCGAGCAGTTGCCGCGCCTGAAAGGTGCGCGCTGGGTCGCCGTGGGCCGCCTGGATATCAACACCACCGGCTTGTTGTTGCTCACCACCGACGGCGAATTGGCCAACGTGCTGATGCACCCCAAGAGCGGGCTGGAACGCGAATACCTTTGCCGCGTCCACGGTGAGGTGCCTGACGAGATGATCGAAAAGCTCAAGGCCGGCGTGGAGCTTGAAGACGGCCCCGCCCGCTTCGACGAAATCGCCGTCATCAGCCGGGGCGGCAGCCATAGCTGGTTCCGCGTAGTGATCCGCGAAGGTCGTAACCGCGAAGTCCGCCGCCTATGGGACTCGCAAGGTTTTCTGGTCAGCCGTCTCAAGCGCATTCGCTACGGCAGCATCGGGCTACCGCGCACACTGCGCCGTGGCGACTGCGAAGCGCTGGGCGAAGACGCCGTCAAACAATTACGCAAGACCATCGGCCTGGGCGCAGCCCAGCCGGTACTGACACTGAGCCCCGTGCTTCATCAGCGTCGCGCCAACCGCCAAGTCACCGAATACAAGCCGGAGCGCGGCACCGGCCAAGCCTGGAGCAGCGGTCACCACGACGAAGCACGCGAACTGCGCGCCTACGACCGTATTCGCGAAGAACCGACCCGCGGCAAGCAACAACGTCGCCGCCCTGGGCAGGAAGTAAACGGCAACGTCGCCCGTCCTGATCGCGCACCGGTCAATACCGGCCGCCGTCCTAGTAAGCGTGGCGTCGCACCGGGCCAGGAGCTGCCCTCGGTACGTAGCTGGTTTGCTGGCGAAAGCCGCACCGGTGAAAGCCGTGATGGTGGCCGTGGTAATGCCGGCCCAGGTGCCGGTGCCGGCGGCAATCGCCGCCATGGCGGCGCCAAGCCGGCCGGTGCACGCAGTGGCGGCGGTCAAGGCAGTAGCCCTTATGGCGGCTTCTCCGGTGGCAACACCGGTGGCGCTCCGCGTGGCAACACGGGCAATCGGCAAGGGCCTGGTCAAGGTCAAGGCGGCCGGCCGGCCCGTAGCGGTGATCGCCCGCAAGGCAGTGGCGGTCGCCCGCAAGGTGGCGGTGGACGCCCACAAGGCAGCGGCGGTGCTCGTCCGCAAGGCGGCGGTGGCCGTCCGCAGGGCGGCGGTCGTCCTCAAGGTGGCGGTGGTGGACGCCCACAGGGCGGCGGTGGCGGTCGTGGCGGTAATCGGTCAGGCAATCGCTAAGCCTGCATGTCCACAGCCGTTCGCATCTATCACAACAGTCGCTGCTCCAAATCGCGGGCAGCGCTGACACTATTGCAAGAGCACGGATGCCAGTGCGAGGTAGTGAACTATCTCGACACACCGCCGAGCATCGAAGAGCTAACCGTCCTGCTCGAACAACTCGGCATGACGGCACGCGAGTTGATGCGCAAAAGCGAACCCGAGTATCAGGAGCTGGGCTTGAGCGAGCCGACCCTGAGTGAGACGGCGTTGATAACCGCGATGACCGAGCATCCGCGCCTTATCGAACGCCCGATTGTCGTCGCCAATGGCAAGGCCGCCCTAGGGCGGCCACCCGAGTCAGTACTGGCCATTTTGTAGAAACCTGCCCGGTTCGCGAACCGGGTAAGTTCTTTATATCGGTGCAAATCAAGTCAGCTCAGGTCGAGCTTGAAATGATCGGCATCCATCCAGGCCGGGAACCTCTCGCGGTGCGCAAGCAACAACGCCGGATCAAGCTTCACCGTCACGACCTGCTCCTGCGCGCCCAGCTCCACCAGCGGCTCGCCGATAGGATCGAGTACCGCACTGTCGCCCGCATAAGGCAAATCGTTGCCGTCCACACCGACACGATTAACCCCGATCACATAGCTTAAATTCTCGATGGCGCGGGCACGCAACAAAGTGCGCCAAGGCTGCCGCCGTGGTGCCGGCCAGTTGGCCACGAACAGCGCCAGATCGTAGTCCATGCCACCCGCACTGCCTTCCAATCGGCGATTGCGCAGCCACACCGGAAAACGTAGGTCATAGCAAACCTGCGGCAAAATCCGCCAGCCCTTCAGCTCGACAATCAAACGTTCATTGCCGCCGCCATAGCGTGTGTGTTCGCCCGCCATGCGAAACAAATGACGCTTATCGTATTGCGCGAAACTGCCATCAGGGCGTGCCCACAACAAGCGGTTGTAAACGGTATCGCCTTCGCGAATCGCCAGGCTGCCGCAGAGCACGGCATCGACCTCACAGGCCAATGCGCGTAACCAGGCCACCCCCTCGCCGTCCATGGTCTCCGCACTGGCGCGGGTGTCATTGCTGAAACCCGACAAAAAGGTTTCCGGCAATACCACCAAGTCGCTTTGCGCAGCCACGCGGCGTATCAGATCGCCGTAGTACTCGCGATTGGCCGGTGCATCGTGCCAGCGGGTCGCACCCTGTATCAGGCTAACGTTTAAAGCTTGCATAGACGCTCCGCCGCCGCGTCCATAGTGGCATCGCTCTTGGCGAAGCACAGCCGCAGCAATCGCGTGTTCGGCGCCTGCTCACAGAACGGTGTCAGCGGAATGGTAGCCACCCCGCCCTGCTTTACCAGCCATTCGCAAAAAGCCGTGTCCGGCTCATCGCGAATCGCCGAATAGTCGACCAGTTGGAAATAGCCACCGGGCACATCGATCAGTTTCAATCGACTGGGTTTGAGCAAGGCACGAAAGCGGTCACGCTTGGCCTGATAGAACGCCGGCAGTTCCAGATAATGCTCCGGCGAGCTGGCCATGAATTCGGCAAAAGCTTGTTGTGCTGGGTGAAAAGTGCAGAACGTGAGGTATTGATGCACCTTGCGGAATTCCGCCGAAAGCGCCTTCGGCGCCACCGCGTAGCCCAGCTTCCAGCCGGTGCAGTGATAGGTCTTGCCAAACGAAGACACCACGATGCTGCGCTCGGCAAGTTCGGCATGACGAAGCACGCTCTCATGCTGTGCACCGTCAAAAACGATGTGCTCGTATACCTCATCGGACAGCACGATGATTTGTGTATCGCGCACAATCGCCGCCAGCTCATCCAGATCGTTCGCCGACAGCACCGCACCCGAAGGGTTGTGCGGACTATTGATGAGGATCATTCGGGTTTTCGGCGTAACCGCCTCGCGCACGCGCTGCCAGTCGATGGCAAACTGCGGCACGGTCAACGGGATATGTACCGCACGCGCGCCCTGCAATTCGATCGCCGGCTCGTAGCTGTCGTAAGCCGGATCGAACACAATGACCTCATCGCCACTGCGCACTACCGCGGCGATCGCAGCGAACAATGCCTCAGTGGCGCCGGAGGTCACTGTAATCTCCGTGTCGGCACTGATGCGACGACCATACATACGCTCGGTTTTCAGTGCGATCTGTTCGCGCAACGGTGCCAGGCCGATACCCGGCGCGTACTGATTGCGGCCCTCGGCCATCGCTCGGGTCACCGCCTCGCGCAAGGCCTGTGGCGGCTCGAAATCTGGAAACCCCTGCCCCAGATTAACGGCTTTGTGTTCCAGCGCGAGCTGACTCATGACGCTGAAAATGGTCGTGCCTACTTTCGGAAGCTTGGTTTCGATCTGCATAGGTCCGGATGTCTGGATGGCTAAACAAGAAAAGTCTGGCGATGCTAACACGCACCATGCCCTCCTTCAGGGAAGGCAAACAATGATTCAGGGCGTCGGGCGCTTGCTGCAATCCTCATGCTGGCGCCAAGTAGCCTCGGGGAGTCGCTCGGCCAGAAAATCGACAAAAGCGCGCACACCGGGCAGCAAGCCACGCCGACTGGGGTAAACAAAATGCATGGTGCCCTCTGGTGCGCTCCATTTTGGCAACAGCACCTCTAACTCGCCCCGAGCCACGGCAGGCGCGCAGACGAATTCCGGCAACAAGGCCACACCGATGCCGGCTCGCGCGGCTTCGAGCAGCACAGCGAAATCGCCGGTAATCAATTGCGGCTGGATATCCACCACGGCACGTTCGCCATTGGCGCCGATCAACTCCCAGCTATGCGAGCCCTCATGCTCGTTCATGGTCAACGCAGGCATCGCGGAAAGATCGGCTGGAGTTTGTGGCCGCCCGGCGGCCTTGAGCAGGGCTGGGCTAGCTACAGGCAACACGCGCGATTGACCAAAGCTACGTATGACCAAGGTGGCATCAGTATCGAGCTTGCTGCGTACGCGAATGGCGACGTCAAAACCTTCGCCGATCAGATCCACCCGGCGATTGGTGGCCTGCAAACGCACCTGAACCTTTGGGTGTTTTGCGAGAAACTCCGGCAACACGTGCGCGACCACCATCTGCGCCAGCGATACCGGGCAGCTCAGTCGCACCACGCCGCGTGGCTCGGAGCGCAACTCATCGACCGCATCTTGCGCGGCCCGTGCCTCTTCGAGCACGGCGCGACAATGGCCATAGAAACGCTCGCCGACCTCAGTGACCACAAAACGCCGCGTGGTCCGTTGCAGCAGCCGTACACCAAGCCGCTCTTCGAGCTGGGCAATGCGTTTGCTTAACCGTGATTTAGGGATGCCAAGCGCTCGCCCGGCCGCTGAAAAACCACCGTGTTCAACCACGGCGGCAAAAAAGTACAAGTCGTTAAGGTCCTGCAGAGCACCGTCCAACATCATCATCGTCGTTTCCATAAAGAAACAATAAGTCTGCAAATCACCGACTTATCAATAGATTGTCCTAAATATACCTTATGCACATCGCCGCTCAGTCCGGCTCGTGTTCAAGGAATCGCCATGAAGCTTCTGCATATCGACGCCAGTGCCTTAGGCAACCACTCGGTTTCTCGCAGCCTGACCGCGGCCATCGTAGCCGAGTTGATCCAGGCCCAGCCTGAGTTGGAGGTCAATTACCATGACCTCGCCGCACACCCGCTGCCGCACTGGTCTCCGGTGGCCGATGCCGGCGATCCTGGCGCTGTGCTGGGTAACGCCGTGATGGATGCTTTTCTCGCTGCCGACGTCATTGTCATCGGCGCACCCATGTACAACTTCTCCGTTCCAAGCCAGCTCAAAGCCTGGATCGACCGCATCATGGTCGCCGGCAAAACCTTTCGTTACACCGAAAACGGGCCGCTGGGCCTGGCCGGTGGCAAGCGGGTGATCATTGCTTCGAGCCGTGGTGGCTTCTATGGCAATGGCAGCGAAGCCGCAGCGATGGATTTCCAAGAGCCGTACCTGCGCACCGTATTCAAATTTATCGGCATCGACCAAGTGGAATTCGTGCGCGCCGAAGGCGTCAATGTCAGCGCCGATCACAAAGTGGAAGCACTCGAATCAGCCCATGCCGCTATCGGTCAAGTGAATCGCAAGCAAGTCATCCGCAAGGCCGCCTGAGTCCTACACTGGCACCACACCGATCAAGGTGTGGTGCCACCCGATTGAGGCGCGTGATAGACAGCTTTGCCATCTACCCACGTGCTTACTGGCTTCAGATCAGCGATAGCCCGCGGAGCGATGCTCATCGGATCACTATCGAGTATCACAAAATCCGCACGCAGTCCGGGCTTGAGCATGCCGACCTCGTTCTCCATGAAAGCGGCATAAGCAGCACCACGAGTGAATCCGGCCAAGGCCTGGAGTCGGCTCACCTTCTGCTCGGGAAACCAGCCGCCCGGCGGCTGCCCGGATAAATTCTGGCGAGTAACAGCGGCATAAATGCCCAGCATGGGATTGACGCTTTCCACCGGAAAGTCAGAGCCGAAGGCAAGTGGTACCCGTTCGTGAATAAAGCGCTGCCAGGCATAGGCGCCCTTGAGACGCGCGACGCCCAGGCGCTGTTCGGCCCAAGGCATGTCCGAAGTAGCATGCGTGGGCTGCATGGAGGCAATCAATCGCAATTGGGCAAAGCGCGGAATATCGTCCAGTGCCACGATTTGTGCGTGCTCGACACGCCAACGGTTATCGTCGGCGGCATCTTTACCCAGCACCGCCTGATAAGTATCCAGCACCATCCGGTTGGCGCGATCACCGATGGCGTGGGTAGCCACTTGAGCCTGGCAACGATGCGCTTTTTCGACCGCAGTCCGATAGGCCTCGGGCGAGGTAACCAGAATGCCGCGATTACCATGTTCGTCGTTGTAGTCGGTTAGCAGCGCCGCGCCACGGCTACCCAGCGCACCGTCCATATATAGCTTGACCGCATGCATCCGCAGGCGGCCACTGGGGTCGGACCAACGCCCGCCTTGCTGGCATAACCATTCCAATGCGGCGTTATTGCCATCGGCCATCTCATACAAGCGCAGCGGAATCTCTCCTGCCGCAGCCATCTTTTGTAGCTGCTTGAAATCAGCCAGGCTAACTCCGGCATCGTGTACTCCGGTGAGCCCGGCCGCCACGGCATCGGCGAATGCGCGCCGATAGGCTGCTTGGGTTTGCTCTGCCGTGAGCGGCGGAATCGCATCACTCACCAAAGCCTTGGCCCCATCGATAAGCACGCCAGTGGCCTTGCTACCGATCCGATGAATGCGGCCTCCATCGGGCTGCCAATTGCCATTCAATGATTGCTTCGCCTGTTTCATGGCAGCGCTGTTGACCCAGGCGGCATGGCCATCGACGCGATCCAAATAAACCGGCCGATCAGGAAACGCCGTATCCAGATCAGCGGCATCAGGAAATTGCTTTTCCGGCCAACGATTCTGATCCCAGCCATATCCGACCAGCCAGGCTCCAGGCGGTAACTTCGCCGCCTCCGCCTTCAAGCGAGCAAGCACCTGCGCCTTGCTCGTGCTGCCGCCCAAATCGACCTGACTGCTCAGAGTGCCAAGAGCCAGCAAATGACCGTGTGCGTCGATCAAACCGGGAATCACCGTGCCGCCCTGCGCATCCACCACTGAAGCATCGGCATAGCGTTGCTTCAAGTCAGCAGCGTCGCCCACCGCAAGCAGTTTGCCGCCGTCGTCCCAGACCAGTGCGGTAGCAACGGGGTGATCCGGGTCCATGGTGTGAATACGGGCATGCGTCAGCAGCGTCGTTGCTTGCAACGGCAACATAGCCACCGTGAGCAAGGCAACCGCAGAGAAACGAACCGACAAGCGCATCGACAAACTCCTAACGAAAGACCGAAACACAGCGCTGTCTATAACGCATCGTCAAGACAAGCACTACTTTCGAATGATCTTACGCATAAAAAGAGTAAATCGCTGCAGCGGCTATCACATCAAACGGCGACAGCAGCTTCCTCCCGCTCGACCACGAAACCATAGCGCGCCAATCGGATATTCGTAGCCGGCCCCGGCATTTCCACGCAAATGACACGCCCCGAACGAAGGTGCTCATCACGCGCTATTTCGCGAGCAAGCTTGATCGCCGGCCCCAAACGCAGGTCACTGAAAAGAGCAAAGCCCGAGCGGCATATGCTCCACCCGCCCGCAGTCGATTGCTTGAGTGAATACGTAATCATGTTGATAAACCCGTGATGGGCGCGCCTTAAGCGCATCTGAGAAGCCCGGGTCATCGGTTGGCGTTAAGGCTGCAATCTACCTGACTCGCCGAGCAGGCATAGCGTGCGCTAGTCAGCGCTGGCGGGCTATCAGCTTAAGGCGTCAGATTGTGTAGGAATACGACTACAAACGAGTCCCGATTGATGCCTTGCCTAAGCATGTAAGCCGCGCCGATCCAATAGACATTGAGAAGCCCACCTGGACGGCAGGCCTCCCTCACATGGCTATCTGGTCATCGGGGGGATCTGGTTGCCCTAAGACTGCCCTACGAAATGTTATGGCCAAAACCAGCCATATCAATCAAGCGGCAACCCGCAACGTCGAGTAGACCCTGCACGCACTGGCTGCCGACGGGCCTCCGTAAACTAACCACAAGCGATAGTCACCCGGTGTAACACCTGACAAGGTTGTCTTGAGTACGTAACCGGAGGTTTTCAGCCCGTCGCTGCCTATCACTTTCGCCACATCCGGCCGCGCGCCACCACCAACGATCTTCACCGCGTAGCTTGCCACGGGTCCTTGCAGCACGAGTAACGCACGAGTCGGCACCTGCCCGTTCGCGTCCCCCATCCATCCGTTGAAAACAGCATTGCCGCCGCTTTTCACCACCGCGCCGGTAGGAATCAATCCACTGCGCGTTGATACCAGGGGAGTCGTTGGTGCGGCACCGTTGATACCTTCCAAAGAGCACTTCCCGGCCAGCGCAATGGTGCTCGGATCGCCACTAAATTCAGTGACGGTCGTGCTTTCCCATGGAAGTACGACCGCCAAGGCGCCACTTGCAGTAGCCGCGCCCTGGCTTTTAGCACTCATCGAATGCGTGGAGTCATTTGCATCGTCGTAACTGCAAGCCACGATCAACACAGACGCCGCAAGCAGGCCAAACATTTTCAATGTATAGATGCCCATGATTCTGCTCCGTCGAGGATACCCATGCGAAATGGCGATGTAATCACGTTACGCAAAAGTCGCCGAACATCGCGACATTGAATACTGGCGTGTTCTAACTGCTTGTTTAAATGAGTTCAAGCACGAAGTTCATTGACAAAATCTGATGCACCCTCTTCTGACATGCCGTTATCAAGCTGCTTACATAGCTCGTCAATGAAGAGATCATCGAATACCTTCTGCCATGAAACAGGTGATGCTACGGCGTAAGCAGGGTTTGTCCTCAAATCGATATCACCGATCTTGCTGACAGCCTCTTGCAGTCCAGCAACTATGTCATCAACGCTTAGATCGACTGGAATCAAGCGTGGGGAACGGGCCTGAATATCCAGCTTGCTTCGGTTTGAAAAGGTATTGGTCACGACTATGGCACCCGCGTTAGCCAATTCATAAGGAATCAGACTGGGGTGCGGTGCGTACATAAGACTCAATCCGATGTCCGCCCCCTGCAACAATTCGACATATGAGTCTCTGTCGACTTTAGGGCATATTTCCAGTGTTCGACCCCACCCAAGGTCGACGTGATGCGGACCGGACAGTGCACCGACGCCGATGAACTCAAAGTCTCTTCCAAAAATATTCTTCGCTATCGCTTCGCGGAGCGCAATCAAGCAAATCTCGGTCAGATTGCGTTGCGCATGGGTCTCCGGCCTGGCGTAAACAATCACCCGCCGCGTCTTGCGCGCCTGTAGCACTAACGATGAAGGCGGCGACACGGGAGTCAGCACGTGTTCGAAAGTAATATAATCGGTCGATTGTTTGTCTTTTTCGAAAACTCCTAGACCTTGCTGCCTGAAGAATTTCTCAAGAAAAACGGAATTGAATAAGGCGATATGTGGCTTCTTGTAGGCCATATCGACAAGAAAATGCGCACTGTCATGGCCATGGAATACCGCCTCGTACTCCTGCACTAAGAATACGAATTTCTTGCTTCGCAGATTTTTTGCGTAGAAACCGGCAGCCAAAGCTTGCCAAGCCGAATACGCTATCAAAACATCATCGGGGCCAAGCAGGAAGGGCGCCTCACTGAATGCCGAGAAAAGTGCGATCTCGTTCTTACGCCTCGTCAGCTCCGAATTCGGGCTCCGATAGCAAAAGAAGTTAAACGAATCGGCGGTGTCTTCGAATAGAAAGAACCCGATCGGAATACCCCGGCAGAGGAATGCCTCAGCCAGATGGACGAGCGTCGAATAGCCACCGAAAAAGAGATCCGGGTTCAGGCGAGGAACAAAAAACCATACCGTTCGGGGCTGTTCTTCGACAAGCCTGTGGCGATGCGGCTTCAATCTGCGTTCAAGCTCCAGAAAGTTCGCGAGAGCTACCGGCTGAGTCAACCCCGGCAGAATCTGCTCCAGACAACGAGTCAGTTCAAACTTAGGTATCCGACCCTCCTTGCGCCCGGCCAGTACGTAATGCTCAAAGCCCGACGATAGCTTTCCAGATGCTACCGCACGCCCAATGTCGGTGTAGAAGGTTCGATAAAACATTTCATCGAATCCAGCATTCGGGGAGTTCCCCGTCTTCCTTCCTATGTGAAGGTAGTGTGTACTCGGCGACATATCGCCAAGCTCATGCTTATACGTTTCCCGATAGTGATCCGCGTCGAATTCAGAAAAGATAAGCTCTTGGTTGATATTGTGAAACCATGGTTGCAATACCGCCGACGCATGCCCCTCGCCCTCCCCTCGCTTGGACACGCTTGGCATATGTCCCATACGCCGCCCATACAGATTGAAAAATTCCCTGGGCGTCACGATAGGCATGGATTTTAGGAACTGACGAACAAGTTCATAATCAAGAAGATAAAAATCGGGATCGAATTGCGCCGGATCGCCTATTTCCTGCCAAGCAATTTGACCAAGCATCTGCTGATTGAACGCCAAATTGGGACAGCGCCCCTCCCGAATTCCGTGATGGACGAAATGATCGAACCCGGACAGAAAATTGCCTTCATCGATTGCAGACGAAACATCAGGATTCTTGGATCGGTAGAAAACCTCGTCAAACCAAGGGTTCGGGCTCAATGCACGCGCTGCGGCGTTGCCTTTATAGAAAGCAACAAGGTCTTCCACTACCGGGTCGATACCTGCCGCCGCCAGTTGAAGTCGAAAGTACTCGGGGTCGATAGTCGCCGCGAGTACATCAGGCTGACTTTTAGGGCGCCCTCCAGAAAGCACGGTTGTAGCGATATGCTTGATTCTGTGACGCAGACTATCCATGCCCACCCCCATAAATCGCTTGGTGTTTCATCGCGAAATCGAACTCTTGGCAAGGCTTCTAAGCAGTCATCAGAAGATCACCCCATGTCTGCTGAAATCGATTTAGCTCATACGCGAAGCGAGTACTGCGGGTGATTACTGAATTTTGCATGAGCTTTCTCTGCATCAAATATGCCAGCAGCCGAGGCGCGCTACATCGATGCCACTCACTTGGGTTCATTAATCAGTTTCCGGGACGCAAAAAACCGGTCTCCCCTGGCACGCGACAATTAGAACACCGCCAGTCGTTATATGCAGACTACCCTTGGTCTTGGTCCAGCTTATATCAGCGTCAGCAAACACAAAAGCATGCTAAAGCTAGATCGATCCAAGCTGCATCTCTATCACGTCGTAATAACATTCACAAAAATTTCGCAACAACCTTCACCACTATCTATTAAGAGATGAGTATTTTGTGTCCGTAACGCGCCGAATCGGCAGACACCTTCAACTACTCACCTGTTTTAGTTCGGCTACTGTAAGGTGCACTTGTTCATCGAAAAAAGGACTTGCAAAGAGGGCGCACGGTGACGTTCAAGGGGCGACCAGGAAGACACTTCCAGGCTCTGTCAGACGATGCTCGATACAGCCGTATGCATGCCTGTATCAAGCTCGCCAAAATTAGAGCGACCAAAAATATTCTCGCATCGGGACCAAATTTCCATGGCTCATCGCCTAACTTCTAGGAGTTGGCAGTTCGCTAAGAGAGATTTCATCGAAGGTGTTGGCGCCTGGCATGTTTGGCTGCCTTTCGGACTAAAGGACATTCGGCAACGTTATCGCCGATCACGCCTGGGACAGTTCTGGATATCCATCAGCACCGGCATATTCATCGCCGGCATCGGCGTTCTTTACGCCGTACTCTTTAAAATTCCACCGCACGACTATCTTCCATATCTGGCGGTCAATTACATCGTGTGGCTGCTGATGGCCGGCATGGCCAATGACAGCACGGCCGCATTTGTGGAGGCCAGTGCCTATCTTCGCCAGGACGCGCTACCCAAGACGATCTACATCATGCGGGTCCTGGTGCGTAATGTGACTATCTTCGCGCACAATCTGGTCGTCTTGCCGTTTATTTTTCTGGTCTTCGGATTCAGAGCAAGCATAGCGATGCTGCTGGTGGTGCCAGGACTTGTCTTATTGCTCATTGCGGGTTTTTTGACCGTGCTCGTATCCAGCTTGTTGAGCACCCGTTTTCGTGACTTCCCGCAGATTGTTCAATCGACGCTGCAAGTCGCATTCTTCGCTACGCCCGTGATGTGGGCACCGCAGCAGATGGGGCCGATAGGCTGGTATTTCGTCCATTTGAACCCATTCGCGATATTTCTTCAGTTGATTGCCGAGCCTATCCGTGGCAAGGCCCCGGATTTAAGTTTATACGTGGGTGCGGGAATCATCATATGCATCCTCCTGATCTTCACTTTGCCTTTCTTTGCACGTTACCGCGCACGTGTTGTTTACTGGCTTTAATCGGAGGACGCGGTCCATGCCATCCATCCAGCTTCGTAGCGCGACGGTCGACTTTCCGATATACAACGCGCGCACTCGTTCGCTGCGCCATGGCTTGCTACGTCGAGTTGGCGGTCGAATCCAACCGCAGGGTGATCTGGTAACCGTTAATGCACTGCGTGACGTCACCTTGTCTTTGCACGCCGGCGACCGACTGGCCATTCTTGGTGGAAATGGTGCGGGGAAATCAACACTTCTACGTGTATTCGCTGGCTCCTACGAGCCATCAAGCGGAACCGCCGACATCAACGGTAGTGTTTCGTCACTCTTGGACATCACACTGGGCATGGACTTTGAACTGACCGGCGAAGAGAACATCCTCTTGCGAGGCGCCTTCGTCGGTATGTCCCGCCAGGAAGTGAAACAGCGAATCCCCGAAATCGCGGAGTTTTCGGAGCTTGGGGAGTACCTGCATCTACCCGTTCGAACCTACTCAAGCGGCATGATGCTTCGACTTGCTTTTGCCATATCGACAGCGCGTGCCCCGGATATTCTTTTGCTGGATGAAATGATTGGCGTAGGCGATCGCGCATTTATCACCAAGACTTCCAAGCGTTTGGAAAAACTGATGGACACGGCCAGCATTCTCGCCCTCGCCTCGCATGACACCGCCACCTTGAGCCGATACTGCAATCGCGCCGTTCTGTTGCAAGAGGGCTCGATTGTGATGGAGGGCTCGTTGGCAACCGTTTTCAAGGCTTATGAAGCCACATCTCCATCGGACAACCTCAGGCAGCCATCATGATGGAAAACCAGAGACTGGAAGTAGCCACCCGAGAGTTCATCGGCAGAGTCGATTCGTACGACAACGAAAACGTCGCAGGATGGGTCATCGACCCCGCTGATCCTGATTATGTGTTCGAGGTGGAGCTGTACGTTGACGATGTATGCCATGGACGCGTGCGGGCAGGTTTTCCTCGCGCAGATCTACTGGAACATGGCATTGGTTCGGGGAATAACGCTTTCTACTTTACCTTGCCACCTGCTCAGCGTGATGAAAGCGTAAAAATTGAAGTGCGCGAATCTTCATCGCAGCTTGTATTAGAAGCCGCCATGATTCTGGCGCGCACCGCGTCTCCTACATTTGCCGGCCTATCCAGCACCGATGCTTCGGCCATGCTTTATAAACCACTGCTCGGGCTTGGCGGCGATGCGATCTCGTTCCGTGGAAATCACCTAACGATCAAAGGTATGTACCTGCCCCCTGGCGGCGATCCCTTTGCGTATGACGTGATTGGCGATGATGGCGTGGTGTTCGAATTGCACCGGCCTTTGCAAGATGTCGAACCGTTGAATTACTTCTGGTTCTGGCCAAACGCAACCTGGAGCATGTGGCGGATCGACATCGACCTCGCGCAGACAAATCACCATGGCTCGGCCTATCGCTTTGAGTTCAGACCCAAGGACGATTCCCGAGATGATTGTGCCGAAGTGCTATACGTACCCAAGGATCTGGGTCTATGGCAGAGCCAACCAAGTCACGCCAGGCGAAGTCGGGTCCAACTTGGCGACTTTCCCGAAGCCAGCCCCATAAGAGCATTGATGCATAGCCGAGCCATCTCCGATATGGCCCGGCGCCATCTGAAAACCCTGGATGGATTGCGGGTCCTCGACTGGGGCTGTGGCTGGGGACGTTTGGCGCGCGTTTTTTCCAGCTCGGAGAAGTTCAGCGAGCTCTGGGGTGCCGATATAGACGAAGACAACCTTGCATGGGCTCGCGCCAATATTCCGAAGGTGACCTTCCTCCAGGTTCCGTTGTATCCACCAACTACGCTGCCATCGGACCACTTCGATCTGATCTATGGGTTGTCGGTGATGACTCACTTGACCCATGAGTCCCAGGAAAAATGGCTGGCCGAAATTCGTCGTGTTCTTCGCCCCGGCGGCTGCGCCATTCTGACATTTCATGGCAGCACGGCACTGGGATTCTCAACGCGATACCTAAATACGAACATCGTGACGAACTTTGCAGAAAAAGGGTTCGACGATGCCCTGGCATGTGGCGATCTCGATACGATTATAGGTACCGGCTATTACAAGAACACATTTCAATCCCATGATGATGTCCGCAAAAGATGGGGTGCCCATCTACGCATTGCAGAGATCGCCGAAGCAGCTATCGGAATTCAAGACGTCGCCGTGCTATTCAAAGACTGAAAGCTAGACCAAGGCAACAAGTGCGATCGGGCCATACCGCTCCGCCCTTACCTTCTTGGAATGCCAATGTTCCTGCTCGAAACATTGCAAAAACACAAAGACCTGGGACGGTTCAAGCCCTTCCTCGTATCGCACGAAGATGGGCTGACCAGGCAGTTTTCGTATGGCGATGCGTTCGATGAGACGCGCCGCTGGGCCGACATACTGAGTCGCAATCTCGTGCAAAAAGGCGACATTGTCTTCCTTGCGCTCAAGCATCGCCATGAAATCTATTTTGGCTTTCTGGGAGCCATGTGGCTAGGCGCCATCCCCGCCATCATCCCCTTTCCAACGCCCAAGCAGGATATGGATATCTACTGGCGCGAATATCGGGCCATGTTTGCGCAGGTCAATCCACGCCTGCTGGTGACTTATGCCGACAACATCCCAGCCATTCGCGATGCACTAGCGAAGCAGCCCTGCACCATTCTCGACATCGATGATCGGTCGCTCGTCTCGGCTACAGCATTGTCCGAACTCAAGCCGGTCTGTGGCGCGTTGAACGACACAGCACTGCTGCAATTCAGCTCGGGCACGACGGGCTTACGCAAAGGCGTGATGCTCTCGCATGGACAACTCCTGCAGCATATGGTCGCGTATTCACAGGCCATAGGCTTTAGCTCCAAAGATATTGTCGCCTCCTGGCTTCCGCTCTATCACGACATGGGCTTGATTGCCTGCTTTCTACTGCCGCTCTATGCCGGCGCCACCATCGTCTCACTGGATGCGTTCGAATGGGTGGCACAACCATGGAAGCTGTTACAAGCACTTGATACCTATCGCGCAACCTTCGCCTGGATGCCGAATTTTGCGCTACAGCATGTCGTCCGCACCTTGCCGGGAGACCTTGTATTCGATCTTCAGCATGTCCGCGCCGTTATCAATTGCTCTGAGGTATGCAGGCCGCAGACGGCACAAACCTTCCTCGATACCATGCGGAGCCACGGCTTGCGAGCCGAGCAGCTACAGACATGTTATGGCATGGCAGAAGCCGTTTTTGCCATTTCACAGTCTTCGCTGGAGACCTCCCCCCGGTCCGTTACAGTCGACAGATATCTGCTCGAACGTTTTTCCCGTGCCCGGATCGTAGATCCGTACTATCGCAACGGACAAACGTTTCTGTCTTGCGGGCATGTTCTCGAAAGTGTCCAGCTAAGGATTGTTCCACTAGCGCCGGCCGATGAAGTTCTATCAAGCACGCTCGATGCCGCTCCCGGCGATATCGACGTAGGCGAGATCCAAATCCGGGGCGGTTATCTTTTCTCTGGATACTTCCGTAATGACGACGCCACCCGTGCAGCAATGACGGACGGTTGGTACAAGACCGGTGATATCGGTTTCATTGAAGCCGAAGAATTATTCATCTGCGGACGCTTGAAAGAAATACTGATCGTCCACGGCCGCAATTACTATGCAAACGACATCGAAGGCATTGTCAGCCAAGTGGATGGGATCAAACCTGGCCGCGCCGTCGCTTTCAGTATCGAGGATGCCGATTCAGACAGCGAGGAAGTGATTCTTCTTGCGGAAAGCGACGCGACCGCCGGTGAGACGCGAACATCCATCCAACGGGCGGTCAAGACCGCTGTCTTTAACCGGATGGAGCTTACCCTGAGGTCTGTCCTACTCGTCGCACCCGGCACCCTAATCAAAACAACCAGTGGCAAACTTTGCCGAGAAACAAACAAAACGCGCTATCTCCATGCAGAGTCGATGAAGGCATGATATGCAAGACCTGACAGCTTCGGTTATATCGGTCATTGCGGAAACCTTTTCCGTCGATGCAAGCAGCATCAGTCGCCATACGGTTGCCGCCGACGTCGATGGATGGGACTCGCTATCGCATACGGTATTGATGATCCGCCTGGAAAAGTGTCTGGGCATGCGCATTGACGAAAGGGTTGCGCTCAAAGCAAACAGTGTGGGCGCACTGATCGATGCACTGCGCAATGAATCTGCTTGCGGTGAAAGTACATGAATCAACCGACAGTGCCTCATGCATCGAATCTGCAAGGTCGCCCGCCGATTGTTGTGCGAGGGATGTCGAATCGCTTGTTCTGTGAGTATGCAGACAGCCCGGCCATCTCCAATATGGCAAGGGATCCACTGTTCTCGACTACGGCCGCAGTCAGATGGAAACGCCAACTCGAAACCCGAGCACGGCTGCTCAAACTGCGTGGTTTGCGGTTGCATATACTCATCGCGCCGGAAGCCCGCTACATCTTTCGGGAAGAAATTCCAACGCACATGGCGCTGTCGGATCGATCGCCCGCCCGTCAATTCAGCGAGCTATATTCGGGCATAGATAATCTGACCATCATCAACCCAGAAGACTCATTGATCGGCGCGCGTGGTGGTATCGACGTCTATCGAACCAACGACACGCACTGGTCTGCCTATGGCGCGTTCGTCGCCTATCGCACCCTGATCGAGCACCTCCCTCCTGACATCCCCATGAATCCCGTAACAGCGGCCGATGTCGGTTATCGGTTTCGACCGACCTATGGCGATATGGGCGCTCTAGTTGAGCCGGAGGTTACAGCCGATATGCCTGTTGCGTCGATACGCGGCGGTGCTACGCGATTAGTCCTGAACTACGCAGGAGACGGTCGCAATGCCTGGAAGCGCTTCGAATCCTCACGCGGGCGCGGTCATGCATTCGTGTTGCGCGACTCGTTTGCGACGGAACTCGGCATTTTCATGAACGAGTCGTTCGCACGCGTGGACTGGCTTGGTGCAACTTCACGCTTGCACCTTGAAGCCATCGATGAGGAAAAGCCCGATCTTGTTATCTGGGAATTAGCCGAGCGCCGACTATTAGTCGAGGTATCGGACCACGCATCCTCGACCGCTTATGAAGTATATGCGTTCGATAACAGCACACCGTACGGAATGGCTGCACTTGAGGCATGTGAGGATAAGGCCGAAGGCAATCTGTCCATGGCATTGACCAATGCCCGAAATGCTGCCAAGCACCCTGACGCGAGTACGGCATACCAATACTTGCTGGCGGACATCCTGCGGGAGAGTGGCATGTTCGAAGAGGCCGAGGCCACGATCAGGCGAGCTATCGAACTTAGGCGGGACCGTCCCGCCTATTGGCATTTATTGAGTGTCGTCTGTCGGCATTCAGGCAAACTAAACGAAGCCATGAATGCCTCGCTGCACGCAGTGAAGCTTGCGCCGCACAACGGCCAGTTCGTCTCTGATTGCGGTTACAACTTACTCGCATTGGGCCGACGAAATGAGGCCATCGATGTCATGGCGACATGCCGCACTCTTGTTTCCGATTCGCCGCATCTGAGTTATTGGCTATCCGTCGCGTACCTGCAGGCAGGCGATGTCGGCAATGCCAGGAAAGAGGCGATGAATGCTTATTTGCTATGGCCGGAGCATCCAGATATCTACGCACTGATATGGCTTATTGAGAGCGATACGCGCTGATACGGTATTCAACAGGTGAAATCCATGCGCAGGAAGGGCAGCAAGAAAAATGGCTTTGGCCAAGCATTGCTGGCTATTGATGCCATTGATTTAGTCGCCAAGCCATTTCGGCGAACTTCGTCGGCCTCGTCCGAGGCGTTCGATGCCGATCCGTCGACAGATAATCTCAGACAATTTCGCTTGAAGCCAAGCTGCGGGGAAACGCTGACGGGGGGATGGTACCTATTCGAACTCGATCTGCCGGTACTCGACCAGACTTTGTCGTGGGCAGCGTTTTACCCCCATTACAGAACGAGCTTGAACGAAGAAAGCCATTTGCCGCTACCGCTGACGGAAACTTCGCCAGGCAAGCATCTGGCCATCGCCAGATTTACCCACGAGCTGGTCAACTTACGGTTCGATATCGTTGCGCGCAGCCAGTTCGAACTGGACCAGGCCCGCCTGAGCAAACTGAGCAAGCTGGAAGCAGCGTATCGGATGCTGTTCACCCTCATACGATCAACGGTCAGCATCAAGAAGAAGATCACCGTGATGTTAACGGCGACGGCCAAACTTTGCCTTAAGGGCCAGAGAGGGTTTGCTACCTGGCTTTACCACGAATATTCCGAGGGACAACAAACACCTCTATGCGGCCGTTACCTCATGTGGGTCCGGCTGTACGGAAACTCGATCCCGACCGACATCAAAACCCGCATACATGCGATGCCCCGCAAACCGCTCATTTCGGTTGTCATTCGCACTTGCAACACCCACGAGGTCGCTCTGCGCCTATGCATCGAGAGCGTTATCGCACAGCACTATCCATGCTGGGAGCTTCATATCGCGGATAACGCATCAGACAAGCCGCATATCCGTCTTCTTTTGAATGAATTCACGCGCAGAGACCCGCGCATCAAAATCGTGCTCATGGAGCATCGCAGCGATAATTCGGACGTATTGAATAGCGCCATCGACCAAGCTCGGGGAGACTACATCACGGTCATCCGGGACCAAGACGAGTTGCATCCCCTCGCGCTCTACCGGATCGCTAACGAGGTGAACAAGCATCCTGAATGGAAGATTGTCTACACCGATGCGGACAAGATCGACGATAGGCGAATCCGATTCGATCCGAACTTCAAGCCCGACTGGAACTACGAACTACTTCTTTCGCAGAACTACATTCGCCATCTATGCGTTTTCGACAGCGCCCTGGTCAAAACCGTCATAGGGTTCCGTCGTGGATTTGATGGTGGAGAAGACTATGACTTTCTTCTGCGCTGCGTCGAACGTCTAGGTTCCGCACAGATCGGCCATATAGCAGCCGTGCTTTACCACGAGCGCCCGGCATCGATATCGCCGAAGAGCAAAGCCATGCATGCCGGCGATACAAAGGCCCTGGAACAGCACTTCATACGCATCGGCGTAGACGCCACAGTAGCGGCAGCAGCAGATGGGATCCGCCGTATCCGCTTCCCATGTCCACAACCCGCCCCAAGAGTCAGTCTTGTCGTACCTACCCGCAATAAGACCAAACTTCTGCGTAGCTGCCTGGACTCAATACTAAGAAGTACTTATGAAAATTATGAAATCATTGTCGTAGACAACGGCTCTACCGACAGTTCTACGCTGCGTTATTTGGACAAGGCTTCCAAATTGTCCAACGTACAAGTCTTGCGCTACGACGCACCGTTCAATTACTCGGCGATCAATAACTTTGCCGAACGTCACGCCACTGGCGACGTCATTGGCTTGGTCAATAATGATATCGAGATAATCACACCGGACTGGATGGAGGAAATGGTCAGCCACGCGATACGTCCCGACGTCGGTGCGGTCGGCGCCATGCTCTATTATCCAGACGGCACAATTCAGCACGCCGGAGTCATTGTCGGTCTGGGCGGTGTTGCCGGACATGCTTACCTGCATCAGCCACGAGGCTACGGCGGAAGTCACAACCGTGGCCTGTTGTTACAGAACTTAAGCGCGGTCACCGCTGCTTGCATGCTCGTGCGGCGTGAGGTTTACAACGCGGTTGGCGGCCTGGACGAGTCGCTGAAGGTAGCCTTCAACGACGTGGACTTTTGCCTACGTGTTCGCGACGCCGGCTATCGCAATGTATGGACACCCTATGCACAGATGTATCACCTGGAATCCGCCTCGCGCGGTTCTGAAATCACTCCCGAACAACAAGACCGTTTTCAACGCGAAATAGAATTTATGCGTTCTCGCTGGGGTAAGCGCCTGCTGAAAGACCCCGCCTATAACGCCAATTTGTCCCTCTCCAGTCACTGTTTCGACCTGGCTTTCCCGCCGCGCAGTTAGGGGCACGAATGACAAAACAAATATAAGCTTGCAAAGAGCCCCGGCTGACCTCAGCCCTCAATCGCCTCAATTGTGCCGCTGAAAAGCCAGCCTTCGGGTGTGCAATACACCGCCCGCGTCGACCGACGTGCGGATTCGACCGTAGTAGGTGCATCTTGGTTACTCAATGGCTTCAACACCCACTGGTCCTCAGGGGCCGCATGGTTGAACTTCGTCCCGTGGAAGAAGAAACCCTGGACGAACTCTTCCATGTTGGCAGCGACCGTGAAATCTGGCGACTGACGTCGGTAAATTACTCCGATCCCGCCATCTTCTACCCAAACTTCAAGGCAGCTTTGCAGGACAGGGAGTACGGCAAGGCCTACCCGTTTCTGGTGTGCCTTGCCGACAGCGGTCGGGTCATCGGCACCACCCGGCTCCTCGATATCCATCCTCAAGACAAGAAGATTGAAATCGGCGTCACCTGGATAGCGAGTGAATTCTGGGGGAGCGGAATCAATACCGAATGCAAGCAACTCCTGCTTGAGTATTGTTTTGAAACCCTCGGTGTAAACCGAGTCCAGTTTCGGGCCAAAGCTGACAACACCAGATCCCGGCACGCACTCGAAAAGATTGGCGCAATGTTCGAGGGCATCCTGCGCCAGGACAAGATTGAATCCAACGGCACCCCCAGGGACACGGCCTTCTACAGCATCGTGCGCGAGGACTGGCCAGGCGTGAAAGCCCGACTCGCCGCCAAGCTTACCGCCCGTTGATGGTGGTCTAACAGCGCGCCCGGCATCAAACTTCACCAACGACATGGCGATATAACGAAAATGCCCCGGTATGTGCCGGGGCATCTTCTATGTAGTTTGCCTAAAGCCTAGGGGCTTTTGAGTCCTGCCACCAGACGCTGGTCGCGCGGGATGGCGGGCGAGACCGGCTTGATGGGGGCCAGCGTCAACCCACTGTCGTTTCGGACACTACTGGCGCATTCGCTAACACAAAAGTTAAATTCGATTTCGCACTGCACAGGCCTCTCGCCTGCGACGATACAGTCTTGGACATGTTGACGGCACAACGAACAAGATTGCGCGTCGGCATGTGCTGGACCGACCGCACCCAGCATGGTGGCAACCAGCAGGCCCGCAGATAAAGCGATGTAACGCATCATCAAACTCTCCCTTTCAGTGGATGTTTCACCCCGGCGGAGATGGTACGCCGATGACCAACGGCTGCAAGGGGATATTCATAGACTGGTGCGCTGATTTACAGGCGCCCAAATGACTCTTATCTGCCCCGTCTTGGCGAGCCCTTTCTACTTAATGACAGCGTCGCTCAGCCCCGCTGATGCATTGGCGTTGCCTTTTACTGACGTCGCCGACTTGCCCTCCCGATCGCAACTAGGCAAGTAAGCAGTAAGGCTTGGACTGAATGCCCCCCCCGAGCCTCTGCAGGTTCAATAACCGGCCAAGGCGGCCAAGCAATGCTTATTTGAAAACACCCTCATTTCATAAGTGGCAGCGAAGATCAGAACATTCATTCCGCATCAAACTGCCACTCACACTAAATTGACAAAACCTTCACGTCAACTAGAGGTGTAAACACATAGGGTTTTGTGATTTTCATATAAGATAATTCGTCAATTCATTTTAAGTGGTCTACTTTTAGGCCACTGTCATCGATAAATAAACTTCATTCAGGCTGCTTTCGTGCCTTTAGCTTTAAATGCACTGAAACTAACCTTATCAATTTGGCTATTACCTCGCTGAGCCACATCCGAGCGCCGAAAAATATTACGGCAGACGCAAGCAGGCCAGCATTGTTGTACATAGCGGTAAATCGGGGAGCCGGTTATTGGCATATGACAGCTATCTGGCCAGAACATCCACGCTGTCTATGAGCCAGGTTCGTATGCGCCAATCCACCTGGAACTGGAGGGAATGGTCAGCAATGAGGCGTCGAACATCAGAAAGGTAGTGCCACGTCTTGCGCGCGGTGTCTTGGAAATTAACCAACTGAAGGAGATAGCTATGGCAACGGCAAAACAAAAGTCCGTGACCGAGTGTCCTTATGAAAGGGTTGTTTTCACCCCCGAAGACCATGCGGTGATGGATGCCGCACTTGATTACAGCCCGGAACTACGCTTGTGTGCCGGCATCGCAAGGGTCGCCCGAAAGTCAAAGCTCAAGTATCCAGTGAAATCTGTACAAGACCTTCTACCGCTATTGCCGAAAAAGCCCGTATTCGCCGAGGGACACCATTTGCGAGCCGGTGGCATTGAGACATACATGCGAAAGGAATATTTCCCGATCGCCGACGAGCGAGAACTTATTTCCCGGTGCTACTTGGCGCTGATGGCGTGTAACGAAGCGATGCGATGGGCAGCCATGGCACCGGCAAACGCCCAAACTCTTCTCAAGGAATACAGGCTTGCATCACAACCGAAGGGAGCACGCTAATGGCTAGTGGAGGAACATTCTGCCCCGCAAGGCAATGGACAACTATCTACCAAGGGCCTAGCTTCGGATTCGTATACGTGACGAATGTCATGAGCATTCCCGTAACGATTAGATGGCGCGCCTACACTGCGTCGCCGTTTTGGTATTCGGATGGATCGACGGATATCAATCCTGGCGAACAGAAGACAGTAGGATTTGGTATCCCCACGCCCTATGTGCAATTTGAGGTCAATCCGCCTTTCGATTCCACTCTTTGGGGTCACTAAAACAACGCCGCGTCATTGTTCCGTTTGGCAGAGGTCAGCAAGGCGCGGCGATGGACGCCACTGGCTCCACGCCGCGCCGCAGCTCCGAAACAGGCTGAGAAAGCCTGATCGGAAACCCATCGCACGCGAACGCTGTGTGGGGTCGTCCGTATGTGGATTGATATAGTGTGAGCTTATGTAAGTAGTGGCGCGCGGCAGCATCTGGATCAATGAGCACTCACCTGCAAAGACGTGCCTGGTGATTTGGCCAGAAATGGCAATCCTTCCATGGTCCTCGCAGGATGCCCGATATAGCAATCTATCCGGCGGAGAGATGCCGACGAATGCCGAAGCAGCAATCTACGAGACCTTCACGTCCATCCTCATCATCACCAATCAATCGCGCCTAATGCGCTGATGCTGTCTGCTTTTTCTCCGCCGCGAGAATCCGGTCCGCCAGGTCCTGCCAATAGCGATTTTGCAGGTCGGCCTTGTCGATGTCCTTTTGAGTGCCCCGGTGCTGCTCGAGATCCGAGACGGCGACCTGAAAATTGGCGACGGACTTCTGAAGCCGGTACATCACGTAATCACGCAGGCCGCCGAGCCATATATCGTGTGCCTTGGCGTATTCGAACATGTCCTCGACCGAGGGGGTCACAAGAGGAATGTCGATAATCAACGTACGCGTGGTCGTCATATGATGTCCGCCGCCGCTGATACCTGACAGGAAGTTTTGCGGAATTGATGGATCCACGGGCTGATAGGCGTAATTGATACTGTCGATATCGATCATCGGCGAGGAATCGCTCGTGATCGGTTCCGGCCCGGCATTGGCTTCGAAAAAGGTGATGACGGAACTATTCAGGAAAACCCAGGCATAGGTCGTCACCTCGGGCGCAAACATCATCTTCTTCAGCGCTTCGTCCGGATGGGCGTTGATCCGCTGTCCCGCAACATGAAGGAGCGCATCGATCTGCTTTTGCGCGATCTTCGCGTCGACGCGCGCCTTCAGGTAGCCGGCAAGCAGAGAAAGGCCCACCGACGCCACACCCAACCCGATGTGCAGCCCCACCTGAGAACCGGCGCCCGCGCCGCCCGTGGCTGGTGTCGTTTCTCCGCTCTCATGTTCGGGCGGGGCGCCGGCGCCACCAGATGCCTTCGTCGCGGTCGGCGGGGTTCCGCTTGGCGGCTCGACATCGCCCTGGGCCTTGGGCGGAGCGCCCGGTTTGCCTTGCCCGCCGGTCGCCACGACCGCTGTCTCGCTATCGCCTTCACCCGCCCCCCCCCCAGCGGGAGGCTGATATTTCCACAGCGCTCCGCCTTGCCTGAACGCCCCGTCGGGAAATGCCTGCGCAGGGATCTCCGCGTCGCCCATGTGTAACGCACAATCCGTGCAGAGCCTGCGGTTCACCCCCACGGCCCAGACGTCGAAGTGATTGGTTTCGGCTCCCCCTTCCAGCAATTGCTCCGCGTCGTTTGGTGCGCCAACGGCTCCACGCCCTTCCGTGCGGGCCGAGGGCTTCCACCGGGTCAGGCCGAGCTGATCGGCGGCCGCATCGATTTCCTTGCTCGAGGCGTTGCCCGAAAGCGTATAGACGTAGCGAGGCTCGTTGGCTTCCGTGTCGCTCTTTTCGGTGACCACTCCAATGGCGATGGTGATATTCCGATAGAGCCTGTAGCGCTCCTTTGGACTGAGCTTCGCGTACAACTGCGTAAACTTGTCCGCGATGTCCGGCATCACGCTCGGATGAACTACCGCCTTCGGTTCCCGCATGACGCGGCTATGCCCCGACTGCTGGATGCTATGCGTGAGCTCATGCGCAAGCAATCGCCTGCCTTCTCCCGTTTCGGGCTGATATTGATTCCTGCCAAACACGATATTGTCGCCGACCGTATAGGCGCGCGCGTGAGTGGCATCCGCCGATCTTGCCGCCCTGTCATTGGCATGCAGTCGAATGGATGCGAAGTCGTATCCGAATTTCGGTTCGAAAAAGGCCCTGGTCGCTGGCGCGAGCGGCTCTCCGGCTGCTCCGAGCACGTCACCCACAATCGGCGGAGCGGCTTCGCGCGCGCCCGCGGTCGATGAACCGATCGTCGAGATGTGAGGCGGATCTCCCGCCGGCGCCCGCATCACGTGCTCAGCCACCTGGTCCGCTTCTCGTTCGAAGGGGTCGTCGGTGGCGCCGATCTCCAGCGGCTTGCACTGTCTATGTCCCCACCTGTCGATCGCTGGTGCGGCTTGTGCCGCTCCCGCGAAATCATGTGATTGAGGCTGGAGCTCCGATTTGGAAATCCTCATCACATGCTCAGCGATCAGGCCTGCTTCCTGCTCGTATTCGTCCCCCGGATTGTTGTTAGCCAGTTCCGTCTGTGTCGCACCCGCTGAAGGAGAATGTATGGGAATCCGGCTAAAATCGTGCCCAAACCAGGGCAATGCCGGTCCGATCAATCCGGCTTCGTGTTCTTGAGCGTCAGCCTGAAGCATCCGCTGATCCGCTTCATTGCCTATCGTGCGCGGTAAGTGAAAGATCGATCTCACCGCGGAACTTTGCCCAGAGTGGTATCGGGTGGGTATCGTGGACTTGGTGGAAGTAGTCTGCTTGGTCGCGTTTGGTTTCTGTGCAAACGTGCGCATGATCCATCTCCATTCATATGCCTAACGCTCGGAAAAGGAGACGGAGGGAAGTATTCGCTTTCAATTGCCGCCCCCTTATCAAGTAAGCACTCTGAGCAGGTTACCTTCAGGCTACGCGACGGAACCGTCCACCACTGGTTTGAACCGGATTGCATCCACGCCCAGCATGTCGTCAAGCCTCGGCCTGCGTATACCGTGTAACGCACCCAAGGGAAAGTACCCATTTCAAAACGCATTTGGCTCTTGGGCAACACAGCCAAGATCGCTTGGACCTATCAATAAAGGTGTAACACGCATGAAAGTGATCCTTTACATCGTGTCCTGGGGGTTTCCGATAGCGGTTGGGTGCTACATGTACTTTCTCTTCACATTCATATCGCGAATAAAGTCCGAGCAGGCCGCGTATTGGGCAAGCATAGGTAACCCGAATAATTCGGTGCCGTCGGGGCAAATTAAAATAATGCGTCTTATCTTTTCGTCCCGAGCGTTGCCAGCCGATTTGTTTGCAAGATACCGCGCGAAAATCTACGGATAAGGATCTCACTCATCGCCGGACTCGTACTGTTTATGGGGGTGCTTGTGTTGGTTTGGATGGGGGCTTACGAACACACCTCATTGGTCGGCGGTAAAGAACTACCCATGCCTTCCGCCCTGCAGGACTAACCGTTAGTGACAGGCCGTTACCATTCGCCAATGCGTAGGACTTCGCGGCCTGGACTTCAGTCAGCGAAGAGGCGAGACGGGGCATAATGAGGAGCCGGCTTGGGTATGTAAGCTGAGAACATACCCAAAAACCTACCTAAAAGCCCAAGCTTCTCTAAGACACCCTGAGATCTCTAGAAACAAAAAACCCCGCAACTAGGCGAGGTTCCGTGTATTTCAGAGACGCCGTGAGACGTCCTGAAACTGTTGTTGGTGCCAAGGGGGGCATCGCATAGAGCCTTGAAAGTCTTGGTACTCAACGATTCCTTCTTTGCGGATTTTCAAGTTACCGTCAAATCTACTGTCAGACGATAGCCACTTGCGACTGCCCGCCTACTTCGAGTCTCGCACAGAGACCCGAACGCCAACGGTTTCCATTCCCCTCACTTTACGTACGCGCGGGCGATGTGGGTGGCATGGCACGGAAACCTTCCGGCCTGCCAGTTCTTTTCTTAGCCGGAACCAGCTCAAGCCGTGGAAACCACACTGGTAACCCGCTATCTGGTAAACATCCGGAGTGTGGATACAGGTTTGGATACCGCCGATCGGGCTCCGCAAACCTTGGGGTAATCTTGGGATGCCCCATCACCCGCATGCCTAAATCCACTGACTAAACCACCCAATCTACTTGCTGAGCTTCTCAATAAGCTGTTCTTTTGTTGTCATACCATCAGGTAAGTATGAAGAATAACTATCTGGAACAAGTAAGCATTCTCTCAATGCCTCTTCTTCGCGTTGCAACTTAATTAGTAGCGCCACCAGATGCATGCGGGAAGCATTGGTGTAAAAGTGAAAGTCTTCTTTCTCACCCAATTTGATCGAACTTGTAAACCTCTCAGCTGCTTCAGGTAGCTGGCCGGATCTCCATAGCGCCACCCCGAGGTCGAAATAATCGCCCGGCTCTGGTGATCCGAGTTCAACAAGAGCCTTTCGATCAGCGACCTCGGATTCTCTATCACGCATATCAGCATAGGTATCCGCTCTTGCACGTAAGCCTGCTTCGCACGTCGGCGAATGAGAAATCAGCAATTGGCAAGCCTCCAACGCGGCAGGGAAATCAGAGGAACTCCTAAGTTTTTCCACGGTGCGCAAGTAACGCTTAAGCTCAACTTCGGTCTGAGGTATCTCTTTCATTTCCGCACCTTGTTGCTACGACTAGCTTGCCAGTCAACCTCGGGTACGTTGCACAAGATCATCACATCGCGCAACACAATGGTGTCCCCACAAACGAACGCATGAGGGGCACGTTATTTAACTGCATTTCCTCCGCATCTCTCACTAACTAATCCCCGCGCACATTGCTCAAGATCAGTGTAGCCACCGGTCACGCCTATTACGCTTCTTTTCTTGCGACGCCCTGCGGCCTGCTGCATCTGTTCATAAATTAATCCACGGCAGACGGTGCGTGCCTGCCGCCATTCCCTCTCACAGTCATCCTCGTTGTCAGAGCCGCACGCACCAGCAGGGGGATGAGGCTCATCCACACATGAATTCACTGTGGCATTCGGCATGACGCAGCCTACAAGAATGCATGCGCCTGCAGCCAATGGGTTCGAACTGCAAAAAGTTGCCACTGCCGAAACAGCGCCCGTCGCCACGGCACCCGGGCTCGGGACGCGCACTCCAGGAGGAAGAACTGGGTCGGCGATCGGTATTGGGCGCACTCCGGGACTCATAGGGCCTATCGGCACAGTGCCCGGAAATCCAGCTAGCTCTCCATCCAATCCCATGGGATCGACGAGGTTCAGTGGGTTGCCGCTGACATAAGCGTAGGTACTCCACTGCCCCCCAAACACCCCCAAGGGGTCACTTTGGGCAAACCGCCCTGTAGCCGCTTCGTAGTCACGATTGACGTTATTGGACAGCCCCGACTCGGCGTCGAAGTACTGCCCCGGGAATCGGAAGTTAAAGGCATAGCCACTGCTCGACGTCGGTGCCAACTCCCCAAACGCATTCCCCACATACGGCCACGACCAAATCGTGGCGCCGGTGCTGCTAGTCACCGCACGCGGCGTGGCGAGACCATCCGCGTGGATGTAGTTCACCGTACTGGCGGTGCCTACGGTATCCACCGTAGCAACCGGAATATCCGCCATCCAGATCGTGTCACGGTTACCAGTACTGGCGTATTCGCCAATCAGATGACTGGCTTCGTCATAAGCGAAACGTTGTGTGAGCGGCGTTGGCAGCGTGGCAACTTTCTGCACGCGCTGATCGAAGGCGTTGTAAGTGTAAGTGCCGACTGTGGCGCCACTGGCCTGCACCACTGCCATGCGGTTGCGGTCGTTATAACCAAACCCATAAGCCTGCCCACCACTCACGCTGGCCGTGGTGTTGCCATTGGCATCGTAGGTTCGCGCAGCATTGCCGATGCTGCTCAGCTGATGAGTGCCAGTGGCGTAAACATAGCTGCCTGTCGCCAGACTACCGCCGGTTTTACTAAGGCGATCACCGGTGGGGTTGTAGGTGAAGCTCTCAACCGGCGTGCCTGCCACATTAAGGCTGGTGAGGCGGTACAGCGAATCGTAGCTGTAGGTCTCCGTCGCCGGGCTGGCACCCTGGGCATTGCCTTCGGCCGTGATGTTGCCCATCGCATCGCGAGCAAAATGCAGATTCAGTGCCGGGCTGGTGAGGTCACTCAGCGCGTAGTTGGCATCGTAGTTGCGCGTGACCGTCTGACCGTTGCCCAGGGAGTAACTGCTGACCGGGCCAAACGGTAGATAAGTGATCGCGCTGACTATCGCACTGGCGGTGCTGCCGCCACTGGGGATGACCTGCACACTGCTGAGCTGACCGTTGGCGTTGTAGCTGTCACTGACCCCGGTGTTGCTCGGGCTGAGCAAGGTACTCAGACGACCGGCCAAGGTGTAGGTGTACTGGGTGGTATCGGTGACGCTACCGATGATTTGCTGTTTCTGGGTGACGTTGCCGCGCGTGTCGTAGCAAAACACAGTGGTGACGCTACTCTCCACCACACGGGTGAGCCGACCGAGCGGACGGGAGGCGGCACAGCCGGTAACGCTATTGGCGTCGTCATAGCTGTAGCTCACGTTGAGGGCTGGAGTACTAGCGTAGACGGTGCCGATCAAACGATTGATGGCGTCGTAGCTGGATGCGCTTACGATGCCGCGTGCATCGGTGTGCGTGAGGCGGTTTCCGGCAGCGTCGTAAGTGTCGCTGCTATTGCTGGTATCCGGGCTTTGTAGCGCGGTGCGATTACCCAGGCCATCGTAGGTGTAGGTCGTGGTAAGGCTGCTGGGATCGGTGGCGCCGGTGAGTTGATCCCGCGCATCGTAGGTGAAGGTACTGCTGGTGTTCTGGGTCGCTGTATCGGTGCCGTTGTAATTATCGAGGGTGCTGACCAGACGATGGAGGCCGTCGTAGCTCTGCTTGCGCTGTACACCCAAGGCATCGGCGGTATGCACCAGATTGCCGTTGGCGTCGTAGCTGTCGCTGTAGCCAGCGTTGAAGACGGCGCGGTTGAGCGCATCGGTGACGGCCGTCAGCTGCCCCAGGGTGTTGTAGCTACGCGACAGCGTACGACGCACGATGCCGGTGCTATCGTAGATGTCTTCTTTGATTTTGTTGCCGGCGGCATCCAGCGTGTAGTGGATGCGGTTGCCCAAGGCATCAGTGATGTCGGTAAGGCGATGGGCCGCATCATAGGTGTAGCTGACGAAGACGCCATCGGGGTCGGTGACCTTGGTGACGTTGCCCACCCCGTCGTAGGCCATCTGCGTCATCGCGTCCTGCGCCGAAGCGGAACCGTCGGCATTAGCGCGCACCGTGCGGGTGAGCAACCAACCGCGGGGGTGATAGCTGAGGTCGGTGATGACGCCGTTGACATCGCGTTGACGGACCACACGACCGTTTTTGTCGTAGGCCACCGTGGTGACCACATGACCGAGCGCATCGGTGATTTGGTAGAGATCGCCGGCGCGGTGGCAGGCGCCACCGGCGGTGCCGCAGCCGGATTCGTCGGTGCTGAGGTAGTAGCGGTAACTTGTGACGTCGGTGACGTCAGTGCGCGGGCCCGCCGTGCTCAGCACCAAGCCGACGAGTGGGCATTGCGTGCTGTCGACGGCGTCGCAATAGGTGGTCGTCCAACGGCGCACGCCCGTGGGTGGGGTGCCGCTGACGGCGCAAGTATATGACGCCGCCGTGGCCGGATCGACCTCGCAACGGGCCAGGACCTGACCCCGCGCGTTGTAAACCCAATCCATCTTAGCGATAAGCGTATGGCTGGCATTGAAGGTGCGGCGCTCGCTCGGCACGCGGAACTGCGGATGCCAATCGGTCTGAATCGTGCGCTTCGCCGACGGGGTGGCAGTGTCGTTAGAGGCTTCAACGCGCTGCGTTTCCAAGCCGCGCGTATCGTCGTAGGTATAGAGGGTGGTGCTGCCGTTGAAGTCCGTTGCATTGGCCGGATAGCCCGCGCTGTCGTAGCTCTTGGACTGCATCGTGAGGCCACAGCTTACGCACGGTGCGGACGCCGCAGTAAGATTTTGAACCCCGTTGATCGTCGAAAACGTGAGTGTGCGGGCCTGTGCGAGCGGATCGGTGACACGCGTCGACCCATCATCGTAGATCCAGAAACTGTTTCGTTCGATCGTTCCATTGGCAATATCCGGTGCCAGGAAGGAGCTGGAGGCATGCCCGCTCCAATCGTAGATCACCGTTTCATAGCGGGAGCTATTCTCATCAAACACGCCGGTGATCGCATTATTGTGATTCGCGTCCTCGTAAACGTAGCGTCGTGTCTTGCCACCGGGATAATCCACGCTGAGCAGATTGCTGAGTCGATCCAGCGTATAGACATACGCCTCCCCAGCGGAGGTGGTCATCAGCACCACCTGGGTCAGGTCATCCGCGATCTGGTACGCAAAGCTCAGCGATCGACCGCGCACATCGGTCACGCTCTGTAGTCGGTTGTTGCTGTCGTAGCTCAGCGTGCGCAAGCCACCCGACTTATCCCACAGAGTGGTCAGGCGTCCCTGGGCGTCGTAGGTCTCGACCAGATCGGTGCCCGAGGTGAAGGTCCAGGAGCCGTCCGCCTGAGGAATCAACGTCTCGACCGGCGTGCCGGCGAAATGCGGATACTCGCTACCGCCGGGGCGAAAATATTTGATGCTGCCGTCCGCCTTCACCACGCTGTGCGTGACATAGGTCGAGCCTGCGATGGCATACAGATGGCTATCGTAGGGCGTGCGCCATAGTCGCCCCAAGATGCCGTTGGCCGCTGCCGTACTTACCGCACCACTGGGCGCCTCATAGCCGAAGCTGTTGTAGTTGCGCGAGAAGGACAACGGCCCGGTGCCCGGCGTGTAGTCGGTTTCCGCGAACAGCTTGGCGCCACCGCCGGGCTGAATGGGATGGCCGATCGCCAAACAAGGGCACGGCTGCGGCGCGTCTTTGATACAGACGCCGGTACTCCCGTCGATCCGATGCGAGCCCATGGGACAAGCAATGGGCTCCTGTTTACTCATACGGAAATCGACGGTGTTGACTTGTGACTGGCAGACGCCCGAGGTATCGGTGTAGTGCGACACATAGGCATAGCCATTGCACTCGGTATTTCCCGGACTCCCTGATCCTCGACACGCATATTCAGAGCTGTACCCCGGAATGGGGTTATGTGACGGAACGAAAGGCTTGATGGGATAGACCGAACCCGCCGCGCAACGGCTCGATGCGCACTCTAACGAGTACAGCATGAATTGCGCTGCGGCGGCCTCGGTGGTGAAGGTATAGGTCGAGTCGTAAGGTGCCGGGGCGACGTTAGGATTCCCCGAGCAAGGCGATAGCGTCTCCGTCGGCGTCGAATAGCGTGGCGCTAACTGCTTGGCCATCGTACAAACCGCCGTACCGCCGTCCTGCACGCAGCTTTGCGCTTCAGCACGCGTGGACCACACATTGATGCACAAGAAGATCAGCAACAATGCGGCTATGTGGCTCCATAGGGAGCGATAGTTCCTAGAGCGTTGCCATGAACGGTCAAGTCGAGAAATGGTCGTCCATCTCTCAAAAACAGACAGGCTCGGCGCTGAAGCCGCCGCTGTCGAATGCATCAAGCTCAAGTCCTATTCCCCTGTCGTGTATCTGATCCTGGTCTGCTCGCGGATATCGTGAACACCCCTTCAGCGTCGATTTATAGCAGATTTGTTTGGCAGATTCGTTTGTGGAAATATCGCGCGCGGCGTCTTACTCGCATGACGCGAAAGGGACGGAGGGCGAATGGATGATTTGCCCTGAATTCCGAGTGAGTGGCGACTTTTCTCGTCCAGCAAGAAAGTTGCCATGTGTCTAAAACGTGATGTGACTTAGTTTGCCGCTTTGCGGCGGTGTCTATTGAATGGATCGTCGCAAGTCTGGTGTGGTGCGAGCTCCGGTAGATATCACCACATGGTTACTGTCGCGCCGTGCGGGTTGCTCGGCTTGCCAAAAACCTCGCGAGCCTCTTAAGGGCTCCGAAAATGTTGGCAGATGCCCCTACGCGCGCGCGATGTGGGCGGTCATGGCATGGCGACCTGTCGGGACATGCTGGCCGGTTTTCTTAGCGGGAACCAGCTCAAGCCGTGGAAACCATACTGGTAACCCGCTATCTGGTAACCGCCCGGAGTGAGGATACCGGCGATCTGGCTCCGCAAACCTAGGGGTAATCTTGGAGTGCCCCATCACCAGCATGCCTAAATCCACTGACTAAACCGCGCTTATCGCATCCCTTGCAATCGTCCGATCAGACGCCGCAGGTAGCCGCTTTCCCGCTCGGCTAGTTCGGCATCGCGGTTGGCATAGTGCTCAAAGGTGCGCCAGCGCATCCGCTTGGGCTTGCACGGCTCACCGAACAGATCGCTGGAGGTGTCGCCCAACTTGCGGCGGATCGCCCAGCGTTGCGCCATGATGCGGTCGCTGCCACTGATGCGCTGGCTTGCATAGGTCGGCTTCGGGTGAACCGTGCTCCGGTGGCAAAACTGTGTAAGGCCGTTCCATTTGTGCAGGATCTGCGCGCGCCGTCCGGTGCGTGGACAGTGCATGTACCAGCGATAGCCGCCGTAGTGCAGCGGTAGGGACGACAACGGAATAGCACAGGCGACGTTCTTCCGTTCGCCGGTATCGCGGTCGGGTGCGGTGTAGAACAGGGTGAGTGTGCCGATGTCGCCTTGCAGGGTCACAGTGAAGCTAACGCTGGCGCCGCTGCTCCACGTCAGCGAGCCGCGCGCACCGTCGTGCAACTGGTCCAGTTTTGCCAGGTGCCGAATGTCCAGCGCCAAGGCGGATTCCATATGCGGGCGCCAGCCGGAACCGCTCATGCAGGCTTGACCATACGCTTGCGGGACGGTTTGTAGGGTGCCGTCAACAGGCTGGACAGTTGCTTGTATCGCTCGAACAGAAAGGCGACGCGGGCGGCGTCATCTCTGCCGCCCCGATAGTTATATGCAGCGTCAACGGCCTTGTCCAGCGAGTGGTGGGCATAGTGCAAGTCGGTGGGCATGGCGTCAGGGGCGTACAGATTCGCCAACGTGGCGCCGGGGTGCGCAGCTCTTGCAGTCATTATCGCTTGTGCAGCTTGCGAAACCGAGACGCGCTTCTCCTCGGGCACGTCCTGCGGCCACGGAAAGTTGTTATAGACGATATGCACGGAATAGCGATAGTCGCTCTTCAACCTGCCTGCCACTGTGCGCATCCATGCGTTGTGCATCGTGCTGGATAGCAGGCCGAAGTCGTACAGCGTTGCGTGTGGCACGATGCGCAGCAGGTCGCTGGCAAGGGTGTCGGGGTTGAAGTAGCCAATGGGGATAAAGTTGCGACGCTCGGATGAGACATATGGGATGACCAAGAAATCCTTGTCCGGCATACATTCGACTTGAAAGCGTCGCGGCGTTTCGGCGAGCTTTAGCGTCGATTTGCGTTTGCTTTTTTTGCGAAAACTACGTACCGCCGCTACCCGCTCCATCGCATGCGGTAACGCCTTGAGTATCGCCGGCTCCACATCGCCCAACCATAAGCACCAGCGTTCGTAACCGTTCAAGAACTCATCGGCACCCAGCCAGCGTCGAAAGTAGGGCTGAGCGCTCGGCTCGCGTTGCAGGAAAGCCGCCATATCTTCGGGCGTGAACAGATAGTTGCCATCGTCGATGGGTTGGTTGCCCGATAGCATGCCAGGCACATCGCACATCGGCTTGCCGCGTCGCTGCAATACCACGTTCGGCGCATCGGCCAGGTACGGATTGATGTTCTTTGCCAACAGCGCAGTCGGCTCGCTCTTGATACCGTCGCCGTAGACGTACAGCGTGCGCTTGGCGGGCTGTTGCAGGCCGAAGCCCACAATTACGCAGTGGACTGCTGCAACGCCCTTGCCTTCGTTACTCCATTGGAATGTACGGTGCGCGAAGCGGATCGTTATGCCATGCCCCAGCAGCCATGGCCACAGCACACCGGCCTGTTCGCCTTGCGCGATACTATTGGTTGAGACGAAGGCGACATCGGTGTCCGGATTCTGCGCTATATAAGCAGCTGCTTTCACGTACCACGCCGCCACATAGTCCAACAGACCACCGTTGGCGAGTGGCGCGAAGATCGGCGCCACGTCGGCGCGCTGGTTGTCGCTCATGTACTTGGCGCCCACGAAAGGTGGGTTGCCCAGCACATAGCAGCATTGTTCCGGTGCCAGCACCATGCGCCAGTCGGTTTGCAATGCGTTCTCGCAGACGATGGTCGGTGCCGTCACCAGTGGCACGGTGGGTCGCGTGGTGCCGAAGCGTTCAGCCGCCTCAAGGTTCATTTGATGGTCGGTGATCCATAGTGCCACGCGAGCGATGTGCGCAGCGGCATCATCGATTTCAATGCCGTAGAACTGGTGTACGTTGACGCGGCACAAGGTGGACACGTCCAACACTCCGCGTTGTTCGCCCCACAGCTCCGCGATCACTTCCATTTCCAGTCGGCGCAAATCGCGGAAGGCAATAACAAGAAAATTGCCACAGCCGCAGGCCGGATCGAAAAAGGTCAGTGTGGGTAGCTTGTCGTATAGGGCGCGCAGCGTAGCCTTGGTACGCCTGGGCGCGTGCAACTCGGCGTGGAGGTCGTCCATGCACAGCGGATTGATGACGCGCAGGATGTTCCGCTCGCTGGTGTAGTGTGCGCCTAACTCGCGCCGGGTGGCTTGCCGCGTGGTCGCCTCGGGGTGCTGTTGTTCCAGTACACCTTGGAACATAGCACCGAAGATCGCTGGCGAGATACCACTCCAGTCCAGCTCGGCGCTCTCAAGCAACAATTGGCGCAGATCGTAGTTGAAGGCTGGAATAAGTGCGTGTTCGGCGAACAGGTTGCCATTGATGTACTCGAACGCGGCCAGGTCTTCGTCCAGCGTGGACTGGCGCTCATCGCGTGGAGTATCGAGTACCTGAAATAGCTCCGCGAGCAGTGAGCCAAGGTCTTTGCCGTCGTCGCGGCTACGTTGCACCAGCCGGGTGAACTGGGCGTTTTCGCCAAAGATCCCGGTGTCATCGGCAAAGAAACAAAACAGCAGACGCGTCATGAACACTTCCAGATCGTGTCCGACGAAGCGCACGTCCAGTAATGCTTGGTGCAGCTTGGAAACCTGATACGCCGCCTTGCGGTCGATCTTGGATTCCTCGGCAATCTCACCCGCTGCATCCTCCACCAGAAACGCGAACCAGTCGGCCCGCTTGGGCAGCTCCTTCAACGTACACTCGTGGGTGGCGCCGATGCGCAGATCGGTCAGACGGAACCGGGCGAAGTCCGAAGTGATGATGTAGCGCGGTCGCTCTCCATCCTTGAGCGCCATGAAGTACTCGCTGGCCTGCTCGAATGCGGCATCCAAGTCCTTGCCTCGACTCTTGTGCTCCACGATCAGCTTGCCGGGGATGAAGCTGTCGATGAAGCCGCGCCCGCCGCCCAGTTTGGCTACGGCCTTTTCGTAGATTGTCGCGGACTCGGGCCTGATGCCGAAGCACTCATAGAACCGCGCCCAGAACAGTTTGGCGTCGGCATTCTCACGGCTGGCATGCTGCCACTCCTTAGCGAAGGCAGAAAGGCGGCGGCGAATCTCGTTCCGTGTCGTTGCGACCATGTATGCGGGTGCCTGTCGTAGGTGACTCGATTATGCGTGCTGGGGCGTGCGCGGCAAACTGCGGACGATCAACGGAGGCACAGACAGCAAGCGTGCCGCTTGGTAGATATATAAAAAGGTGTACGGATTCCGTAGCAGCAACATGGGTCGAAATAGTCATTTTAGGTACGAATTCCGTAGCTAACCGGCTGGCGCTTTCGCTGCGTAGGTACGGATTCCGTAGCAAGCATGACGGAATCCGTACTGGCCTTTTTGTTTTTTTGGGGTCGCTTGAACCGTTCAGTGACCGGCTCGCGCCAGTTGCCTGGCGCAGTGGTTGTTGCCCCGCAATCCAGCTTGCCGCCACATTCGTCGATTGCATGCCACGTTAGCGCGTAGAGGCTGGCCGCGTGTAATCCACCTTGTCGCGTCAGCACGATCAGTCCGTAGTGCCGCAGCTCGCGCAAGGCGAAGTTCAGGGTTTCCGGGCTTGTCCACCCCAAGGGTTTGAGGATGGACATGGATGCGCACAGATCGCCGTTGTTGCCTCCCCGGTACTGCCGGGCCAGATCGCATAGCAGTTTGATGGCCGTGCCGCCGCACGCACGCCAATTTGGACTGTCCTGCACGGTATGAGGTATCAGGGTGAAGCTGCCGCGCTCGGTACGGCCCTTGTGCTTCGCCCGGTTGCGCAGCTTCATGGCTGGCTCCGGTGCGCCCGCACGCTCATGCTGCCATCTTCTCGATCAGTGCGCGGATGTCTTCCACCCGCCATGCGGTGATCCGCTCCCCCAACTTGGTGGGCTTCGGATAGCGGCCACTGCGGACACCTGCCCACCAGGTCGATTTGCTTACCGGGATCAGCGCCGGGATAGCTTGTGCGGTTTCAGTGGCGGGCTTGCCGACGATCTGCGGCAAGCGCAGATAGCCGGTTTCGGGGAGTGATGCTGCCATGTTGCTTTCCTTCGCCTTTGGTTGGGCGTTGCTGGACATGGCTAGTCATTCTGGTCACATTTCGGGCGTTGAATAGCCGAAGCGATTTACCCCTTTCCGTGTCGCGACATCGAAATGGGGTCAGTCCTTTCAAAGCCTTGATGCGAAGAAAATAGCGCAGCTACAGGCTTTGAAAGGGGTATCCCAATCTAGTACGCGCCTCCTTTCCGGCGTCCGGTGCGCAAATCATCCGCTCGCAAAATCGATGCAATCGAGTCAGCCAGCTTTGTGCTCGCGCCAATCGAGGTCAAATACTCGATCACCGCGTTATTGGTGGGTGCGGTGTTGGGTTCGTCTGGATCGTATGTGCTCCACCACTGTGTGGCCGCGTCGGCCAGAAGCTCCAATGCTCTCGTGCTGTGGTCGCCCCACGGCCAGCGCGCGGCGGCGGACGCTTCCGGTTCTTGTGCCACCGACTTGATGCAGACAGGCTGCGGAAGCGGGTAGGTCAATCCTTTGCTTGCACACCATGCCACCAGTGCGAGGGCATCCATCTGCCGTTCCTTGTCGCCACGCCGATTAGTGATTTCCGTGGCGGCCAGTTCACCATGGCCAATAGCCCGGTTGAGTAACGTCTCATAGCGGCTGTAGTCCGCTTGCAACGCATCCGACAAGTAGCCGTCTTCGTAGGGATCGACGCCGAGGAAGGCATGCACCGCTTCGGCGACGGAAAGGGTGGGCGCCAGCGACATGATCCGTTTCCACTCGGGAAAGGGTTTGCTCGGTGCCGTTTCCTCCGCTATCTCGCCATCCAGATCGATCGGGATTTTATGAAAGTTGAGAAGACCGACGATTTCGGCCGGTCGGAAGCCGAAGCGCTCATATTCATCAATGGTGTGGGTCATGTGCGAGGCCCTAAAACGGAATGTCGTCGGTCAACGGTTCCCCATCCCGGGCCGCCGTTCGCAAGAGATCCATGGCCACCTTATGGTCCCGCTCGATTTCCTTCACCCCATCCACCGCACTTTTGAATAGCCAGATGGGCGGGTAGTCCTCCCGATTCATCAATCTCAGGACTACAATCGCTGCTTCTTGGTAGCTGCATTCGTTTGCTCGCATCATGCCGCGTAGCACATCGTGCAGACTGAGGAAATCGCCATCTTCCTTGGCGAGAAATGCTCTTACGTTCATGCGCACCCTCACGCCCTGTTAGAGAGGTGCCGCGCCAATCCGGCAGGGTGTCCGGGTTTTCGGGGATCAACCTAGGCGCGGCGTGAACTGGTTCGCTCTAGATTCCTGCGGTGCTGTCGCACTGAAAGCGACAGCGGGTTTCAGCCAGCTTTACGGTGCATCGGCACCACGTTACTGCCAATCTTCAACGCGTCCAGGTAGTCGGCCCATGCCTGCATCATGCGCTTGCGATCTTCCAGGTACTTAGCTGCGTAGTTGTATGCTCCCTTCACTTCGTTGGGTTCCGCATGCGCGAGCTGGCGCTCGATGGCCCGTTCATCCCATCCCATCTCGTTAAGTCGGCTAGAGGCCATCGCGCGGAAGCCATGGCCGGTCATCGTGTCACCGTGATAGCCAAGACTGCGCAAGGCGATATTCACAGTGTTTTCGCTCATGGGGCGGCTGGCGCCGCGTAGACTGGGAAACACATAGCGCCCGTGGCTAGTTAACGGGTGCAGGTCACGCAATACCGCTACTGCTTGTGTAGAAAGGGGCACAAGGTGATCGACCTTCATCTTCATGCGCGCGCCGGGTATGCGCCACATGTTTCCGTCCAAGTCGATTTCCGGCCACTCCGCGCCGCGCAGCTCACCCGGACGCACGAATACCAGCGGCGCCAGCTTCAATGCGACCAGGGTGACAGGCTGACCGGTGAAGCCGTCGATATCGCGCAACAGTTGACCGATCTTTGCCGGGTCAGTGATTGCGGCGTGGTGCTTGTGCTTCAGCCGCTTGATGGCGCCGCGCAGTGCGGCGGTAGGATCGGCTTCGACCTTGCCTTCCAGGATGGCGAACCGGAAAACCTGCCCCGCCTTGATTTTGGCGCGGCGTGCCGTTTCCTGTTTACCCGCCGCCTCGATTTTGCGCAGGGCGTCCAGCAACACACGCGAGGTGATGGCGCCCAATGGCAAGTGTCCGACCTCAGGAAACAAGAAGGTCTCAAAGAGCCATCTGTTTTTGTTGGCCGTCACCTCGGCCACCTTTTCATGCTCGCGGACCATCCATTCGCGAGTGACCACTTCGAAGGTATCGATGGTGGCTTGTTGCGCCTCGGCTTGCTTGCGTTTGGCATCCTGCCGACTGGCGCTCGGGTCGACACCCTGCGCCAGCAGAGTACGGGCGGCGGCTAGCTTTTCGCGGGCCAAGCTGCCCAATGTCTCCGGGTAGGTGCCCATGCTTAGGGTCTTGCGCTTGACGCCAAATCGGTAATCCCAACGCCACCACTTGGAGCCATTCGGGTTCACCAGCAGGTACAGGCCGTTTCCGTCAGCCAACTTGTATGGCTTATCGGTAGGTTTGGCCTGTTTGAGCTTTAGGTCAGATAACGGCATGACGGTAACTCCCGTGTCGGCATGAACACTACTGGGTGCTACCGTCAAATCTACCGTCATCTGCCGGTAGATTTCAATGGACCGGATTGGACGCCGCCGGACGACGGACAATAAAAAAACCGCCTAAGTAGCGGTTTTTTTAGCCTTTCTGGTCCGCATTGGACCGTTTAGGACTTCTTAATGGTGCCCAAGGGGGGACTCGAACCCCCACGACTTACGTCGCTACCACCTCAAGGTAGTGCGTCTACCAATTCCGCCACCTGGGCAGGTGTCTTACTAATACTGTTTTCAGTTTTTCTTGGCGGGTGCCGGTGCTGGTGTTTGAGCGGCCGGTACTTCGCTCTGATGGGTTGCTGCCGGGGCCGTAGTGGCTTGCGGCACTTCCGGGTTAATCGGAGCAGGTGCCTTAGCCGGTGCCGCAGGCTGCGCATTTTGGGTCGCGGCGGGCGGCTTGGCAAGACCGGACATTACGCCCAGGTCAGCGCCGGTATCGGGTGCGCCGTGACGGCTGAGGTAGATACCCATACCCAAGCTGAGCAGGAAAAACAGGGCTGCCAGTACGCCGGTGGCGCGCGTCATAAAAGTCGACGAGCCGCGGGCACCGAATACGGTAGCGGATGCACCGCCGCCGAAGCCGGAGCCTGCATCGGCACCTGCACCACGCTGCATCAAGATCAGCACGATCATCGATGCCGCGATCAAGATGTAAAAGACGCTGAAGATGACGAACATGAGTTCTCTAAGGGTCTGTTGCGCTCAATGCGCCGCGGCGCAGATTCCGAGGAAATCGTCTGGCTCCAAAGAGGCGCCGCCGATCAATCCCCCGTCTACGTCCGGCTGCGCGAACAATGCTGAAGCGTTCGCCGGCTTGACGCTGCCGCCGTAAAGCAGCCGGGTCAGACGGGCAATCATAGCATCTTCTTTTTCGAGTTGGCTACGGATAAAGGCATGCACTTGCTGGGCCTGCTCCGGGGTCGCGGTTCGCCCGGTGCCAATCGCCCATACCGGCTCGTATGCGATCACCGCCGTGTCAAAGCTGGCAATGCCATTGATTTCAAGCACAGCCTTGAGTTGACGGGCTATCACGGCCTCGGTCTGGCCCGCATCGCGCTCGGCCAAGGTCTCCCCCACACAAAGAATCGGAGTAAGGCCGCCGGCGCGGGCCGCGGCGAATTTGCGGGCGACCTGGGCGTCGCTCTCACCGTGATACTGGCGGCGTTCGGAGTGGCCGACCAAGGCCCAATCCATACCGGCATCGGCCAGCATGGCAGCCGATACCTCGCCGGTATAGGCACCCTGCCCCTCGTGCTCGCTGACGTCCTGGGCACCGAAGCCAAGCCCTGATCCAGCATGTTTTGCCGCCAACGCCGTTACATATGGCAGCGGCGGAAACACCACGACGTCGACCATCGGCGGCATTTTGGCAACGATGTCGCCCACCAGTGCGGCGGCCATCGAGTGGCTGCCATGCATCTTCCAATTACCGGCGACGAGTTTCTTACGCATGCCTAACATCCAACGCGATCAAAGCAGACAAGCTTAGCGAGACGACACCATAGCGGCAACGATAGTGTGCTAGCGCAACAGGCAACTCCCTGCAAAGATCACAGCCCTTGTCGGTTACCAGAGATTGCTATGCCCCCTATACGTCCGCTCAGCTTGATTACCGGGGCTTCGGCAGGTATCGGCGCTGCCTTTGCACGTGCGCTGGCCGCGCGCGGTCACGATCTGGTGCTGACGGCACGGCGGGTGGAGCGGCTGGAAACCCTGGCCGACGAGCTGCGCCGCAAACATAACGCCACGGTCACCGTGCTGCCCAATGACTTGGCCGACCCTGCCGCGCCGCAGCAACTGTGCGACGCGCTTGCCCAACGCGGCTTGCACGTGGATTGGCTTATCAACAATGCCGGCTACGGTGTTCCCGGTACGTTCGAATCCAATAGCTGGACGGCGCATGCCGATTTCATCCAGGTATTGATGACGGCGCCGACCGAACTGGCTTGGCGCCTGTTGCCGGCGATGCGTGAGCATGGCTACGGACGCATCATTAATGTGGCCTCACTGGCCGCTCATGTACCGGGCTCGGTGGGACACACGCTATACAGCGCGTCGAAGGCTTATCTGGTGAAGTTCTCGCAGTCGTTAGCGCTGGAAAACCGGCATCTGGGCGTCAACGTCTGCGCACTCTGCCCTGGCTTCACCTGGTCAGAATTTCACGATGTCACCGGCTCGCGCGACATGATGAACAAGTTGCCGGGGTTGATGTGGCAAACCGCCGAAGAGGTCGTGCACCAAGGTATCGACGCGGTGGAATACGGCAAGGTGGTTTATGTCACCGGCCGGGTCAACCGCATCATCAAGACCCTGGTAAAGCTAATGCCCGATCGACTCTCGCTATGGTTGTCCGCGCGTCAATCGCGGCGTTTTCGCAAGCTGGAATAACTGTCGAGAGCCGAATCATTGGCGCGTACAGGTCAAGGTATCGCCGACCACGAAATCGGCGCCGTTGCGTGCCATTTCCCAGTCCACGCGATAGCTATGCTGGTCGAGCCGGACGTAGACGAAGCGCTGCGCCGGCTGTAGCTCCGCCGCCGACGTCCAGGTCCATTGATTCTGCTTCCAGCCGTCCGAACTGAAACGCCGCGCGCCGCCGAAATTATCCAGAATGGTCGCATTGAATCGCTGTGCCTTGCCGTCATAACCCCAGGCTTCAATGGCGTGATAACGGGCGGGCGGCAAGGTGTCGTCATGATGTTTGAGCAAGGCTGCGTCCTGCAGATCATGCTCATATCGCATCTGTGAAGTAATGCGCTTGCCGCTGGTCGGGAATACGCCGGAGCAAGTCCAATCGCCGACAAAATAGTCCAGCGAACGCATGGGTGAAGGCGCAGGCTCAGCAGCCATCGCAAGGCAACTGCCTGCCACGATCACGGCAAACGAAAAGGCGAACGCGACGCGCATGGGCGGCACTCCATAGCAGGAGTGCAAACGTTAGCCGACTTCCGGCCGATCAACACCGACCGGAAGTCATGCAGCCAAGATCAAATCAATTTGATCTCGCGCAAACGCTGCATCAAATATTCGTGCGAGGTGATCGAGGTGTCGTAGCGGCTGGGGTTTTCCGCCGTGATGCATTGCGGCAGCGGGTCCAGCACCACATCCGGGTTCGGATGCAGGAAATATGGCACCGAGTAACGCGGCTTACGCGCGTTCTCGTTTTGTGGATTCACTACGCGATGCGTGGTCGATGGATACACGTGGTTGGTCAGGCGCTGCAGCATATCACCGATATTCACTACGATGGCATCGCCTTCGGTAGTGATCGGCAGCCACTCGCCCTCGCGAGTCAGCACCTCCAAACCTTCGGCGCTGGCACCGACGAGCAAGGTAATGAAGTTGATGTCCTCGTGCGCGCCGGCCCGCACGTTGGGCACATTGTCCTCGGTAATCGGCGGGTAATGAATCGGCCGCAAGATGGAATTGCCGACCTCGGTCTTGTCTTCGAAATAGTTCTCGGGCAAGTCGATATGCAGTGCCAGCGCGCGCAGCACGCGGGTGCCAAGCTGATCCAATGCATCGAACAACCCATAGCCGTATGACTTGAAGTCGGGGATTTCGGTGGGCCACAGATTGGGCGGCATCACATCAGCGAATTTGGAGTCGCGCGCGATCTCGCGTCCCACATGCCAGAACTCTTTCAAATCGGCGTACTTGCTGTCTTTTGCCGTTTCCACTTTGAACGGCGTGTAGCCACGCGCACCGCCGCTGCCGGCAAGGTGGTACTTCATTTTGGTTTCGGTCGGCAGCGCAAAGAAGCGCTGGAATACGTCATAAGCGCCATCGATCAGCTCACGCGAAATGCCGTGACCGCTGATGCCGCAGAAGCCGTATTCACGGTAGGCCGCGCCAAGCTCAGCCACGAAGGCCGCGCGATCGGTGTCGTAGCGACGGATATCGAGAGTAGGAACCTTTTTCATAACTTGTCCATGGGTAGGCGTGCGGTCAATGAATATCCACCACCGCAAGGGTGGAGCACGTCGGGCCAATCCATGGCGACCTAAGCGAGAGTTCGCGTTACTACAGGTTCACGAGCGTTCGGCGACGGATTTTACGACTTCTGCCAGCCTCTCTGCCAACTGCCGCACTTCAGTCGCATCGGCGGCCTCTACGGTCACGCGTACCAGCGGCTCGGTGCCCGAGGCCCGCAGCACCACGCGACCACGGCCGTGCAGTACACGCTCGACCTCGGCCAGCGCCTCGTGCACTGCGTCACTATCCAGCGCTTTGCGCGCGCCTGCCGCCCGTACGTTGAGCATGATTTGCGGCAGCTTATGCAGGCCTTGCCGCGCATCGGCGAGATCCTGGCCGGCAAGCATCAAGGCCTCCAGGACAGCCAGCGCGGCAACGATGCCGTCACCGGTGGTGGCCCGATCCAGGCACAGAATATGCCCCGAAGTTTCGCCACCCAGCACGCCATGGTGCTGACGCAATTGCTGCAGCACATAGCGGTCGCCCACATTGGCGCGGATCAACGGTACCTGCAGCTCATCGAGCGCCAACTGCAAGCCATAGTTGCTCATCAAGGTGCCGATCACCGGCCCCTTCAACAGCCCCCGCGCATGCCAGCTACGGGCCAGCACGTAGAGAATGTCGTCGCCATCGGCCAGCACGCCATGGCGATCGACCAGCAGCACGCGATCACCGTCGCCATCGAAAGCGATACCAAGATCGGCATGCTGTTCCAGCACCGCCTGCTGCAGCGCCTGCGGATGGGTGGAGCCGACCTCGCGGTTGATATTGAAACCATCGGGCCGGTTGCCGATCACCCCAACGTCGGCACCCAGCTCGGTGAAAACCTTGGGCGCCACCTGGTAGGTCGCGCCATGGGCGCAGTCCAGCACCAATTTGACGCCGTGCAGGCTGAAATCTTCGGCCACGGTCGCTTTGCAGAATTCGACATAGCGGGTGGCCGCGTCGCTGATGCGAGTGGCCTTGCCAAGCTGTTCGGAAGATACCGTGACGAAGTCCGCATCGATTTCGCGCTCAATCGCCTGCTCGATCGCATCGGACAGTTTCTCGCCATGGGCCGAGAAAAACTTGATGCCATTGTCGTGATGCGGGTTATGCGATGCGCTGATGACGATACCGGCCTGCGCGCGCAGCGAGCGCGTCAACAAGGCCACGGCCGGTGTCGGCATCGGCCCAAGCAGGCCGACGTCCACCCCGGCGGCAACCAAGCCAGCCTCCAGCGCCGACTCGAACATATAACCGGATACGCGAGTGTCTTTGCCGATCAACACCAGCGGGCGTCCCTTGCCGCTGGCTTGCTGCCCTAGCACGACACCCACGGCACGGCCCAGACGCAGCATGAAATCAGCACTGATCGGCCATTGTCCGACCAGGCCACGGATACCATCGGTGCCGAAATATTTGCGTTGCGTCATCAATGAATCCTTAGCTTCTTAGCGCCTGTTTTAGAGCCTGTCGAATCTTCCGGCGGCTCGCGCAGGGAAAGGCGTGCGCCAAGCATAACGCCTGGCCTGGCCGCTGATACGGCGAGTTTGAGCGGTGTGTTTATTCGTCGTCCGGCCAGCGCGGAGCGGCCGGGCGGTCGTCTCGCCGCGGCGGGGTGTCGCCGGCCTGCACCGCATGCCATACGGCCAGCGCATCCACCGTGGCGGCGACGTCGTGAACCCGCACCATGCGCGCACCGCGTTGCACGGCAATCAGCGTGGCGGCGACTGACCCGGCTACACGGTCAGTCGGCTCGGTTCGACCGGTCAAAGTACCGATCATCGACTTGCGCGACAGCCCCGCATAAACACCGCTGCCGAGATTGGCAAAGCGCTCCAGCGCGCGCAGCAGGGCCAGATTGTGCTCCAGACTCTTGCCAAAACCGAACCCTGGATCGACCAGCACTTGGCGCTTATCGATGCCCGACAGCTCGCAGGCAAACAGGCGATCGGTGAGAAAGCGATGCACCTCGCCGACCACATCGTCGTAGTGCGGCTCGCTTTGCATACTGCGCGGCTCACCCTGCATATGCATCAGGCAAACCGGCACGCCTAGCGCGGCGGCCGCATCCATGGCGCCCTCGCGACGCAAAGCATAGACATCGTTAATCATGCCTGCGCCGGCGGCGACGGCGGCACGCATCACTTCAGATTTGGAGGTATCGATGGCGATCGGCAGGGTCGTGCGCGCCGCCAGTTGCTCGATCACCGGCAACACCCGGCGCAGCTCTTCTTCAAGCGATACCTCGGCGGACCCAGGGCGTGTCGATTCACCACCGACGTCGAGCATGTCGGCGCCCTCTTGCGCCATGCGCAAGCCATGCGCCACGGCCGCCTCCACGCTGGCATGGATGCCGCCATCGGAGAACGAATCGGGGGTGACATTGAGAATGCCGACCACACGAGGGCGATCCAGCACCAGCTTACGGCCGGCGCAATCAAGAACAGGGGCAAACAGATCCATGGGCATGCCTAATCTCTCGACAAGTAATGACTACTCGACCACCGTGATGAGCAACGACGAACGGTAAATCGCATCGGGGGCGATCACCGGCTCGTCCAGCGGCGGCTTACCGTGATAGCGCTCAAGCATCTTGGCCTGCACCACGGCGCTGTCCAGCTTGAAATCGCGCAGCCGCGACAAGGGCGCCAATGCGATGCCATAGCTGCGTTGATACAGTTTCCAGGCCAGCTCCGAACAATACAGGCGTTGATCGGACCATTCGAAGGTGCTGTCGTAAGACCGCCCAAGCATTCCACTGGCGGTCTCGCGCAGCCGGGCATGAGCCGCATCGGTGTCGATCGACGCATGTTCGCGCAATCGGCGCACGGCATAGCGGCCATCCTTGCCACGGGCAATCCATGGCGCCAGCGGCGTGTAGCGTACTTGCGCCTCGGCCTCCAGCACATACGGCTTGCCGTTGCGATAGACGATCACCCCCATATGACTCCAGCGCGAAGCGGTGGCCTGTTGAATGGCCACGCTTTGCGCCGAGGTGGAGGTCTGGAAGATCAGATCGCCGTCGTTCAACCGGACAGGCTGCGCCGCGTGCGCCAGCAGCGGGGGCCAACACAGCGCGCAGATCGCGCCACGCCACAACGCAGCGGGCGAGAGCCGGCTCATAGGCCGCCCAGCTCACCCATGTGTTCGCGGTAATAGCGCAGCTCCTCGACGGAGTCGCGGATATCGGACAGCGCGGTATGCGCCGAATCCTTATTAAAGCCCTTGCCCACCGCCGGCGACCAGCGTCGTGCCAGCTCTTTAAGCGTGGACACATCGAGGTTGCGGTAATGGAAATAACGCTCAAGGCGCGGCATCTGCCGATGCATGAAGCGGCGATCCTGACAAATCGAGTTGCCGCACATCGGTGACTTGCCGGCCGGCACCCAGCGCCTGAGAAAATCCAGGGTCGCCTGCTCGGCTTTGGCGTGGTCGTCGGTGGACGTCAGCACCTGATCCCATAAACCGGACTTGCGATGCTGATTACGGTTCCACGAATCCATCCCTTCCAGCCGGTCCAAGGGATGTCGTATCGCAAATACCGGCCCTTCGGCCAGTATCAGCAAATCTTTGTCGGTGACGATCGTGGCGATCTCCAGAATCGAATCGGCATCGGTGTCGAGGCCGGTCATTTCCAGATCAATCCAGATCAAGTTGTCGTCGTGCGATTGGCTCATGCGCCCTCCTGGCGGGCAAGTCTAGCAGTTGCTGACTAAGCATCATGCGATTGACTCATGCGATTGACGCCCAGGCATCATGCGATGATTCGCCCATGCAGACTTTTTTCTGGCACGACTACGAAACTTTCGGCGCCGACACACGGCGTGACCGGCCCGTGCAATTTGCCGGTATCCGCACCACCATGGAGCTGGAAATCATCGGCGAGCCGGTGATGTTCTTCGGCAAGCCGCCGCACGAGATGCCGCCGCACCCCGACGCCTGCATGATTACCGGCATTACGCCACAACAGGCCGAACGCGAAGGCGTGAATGAGGCCGAGTTCGCCGCCCTCGTGCACGAACAACTAGCGATGCCAGGCACCTGCGGAGTTGGCTATAACTCGTTGCGTTTCGACGACGAAGTGACTCGCCAACTGCTGTACCGCAATTTCTATGAGCCCTATGGCCGTGAATGGGAAAACGGTAATTCGCGCTGGGATCTGATCGACCTGGTCCGCATGTGCCAGGCGCTGCGGCCGGAAGGCATCGCATGGCCGACCCGTGAAGACGGCTCGCCCAGCTTCAAGCTCGAACACCTGGCCACGGCAAATCATCTGCAGCAAGAACGCGCGCATGATGCCCTCTCCGACGTTCATGCCTTGATCGATCTGGCCCGATTGATCCGCGTGCGCCAGCCCCGGCTATGGGACTGGTACTTCAGCCTGCGCCGCAAACAGAAGGTGTTCGAGTTGCTTGACGTGGTCGGCATGACGCCACTGGTGCATGTGTCCTCGCGCTATCCGGCCAGTCGTCATTGCCTGGCCGTGATCGCACCGCTGGCGCCGCATCCAAGCCGCCCCGGCGAAGTCATCGTCTATGACCTGGCCACCGATCCAAGCGAACTGCTGGCGCTGGACGAAGACGACATCGCCGACCGCGTATTCACGGCCCGCGCCGACTTGCCCGAAGGCGTCGAACGCATTCCGCTACGCACGGTACGAGCCAACCGGGCACCGGCATTGGCGCCGCTATCGGTGTTGAAGGGCGTGGACATGGCGCGATTGCAAATCGATCTCGATCGCTGCATGGCCCATCGTGACATGCTCGCCGCTACCGATGGCCTGGCCGAAAAACTCCGCCGCGTATTCCAGCGCGCCAGCGAGTTTCCACCGGCGGAGGATCCCGAGCTGGCCTTATACGGCGGCTTTCTGCCCGATGCCGACAAACGCCTGTTGACCGAAGTGCGCGCCACGCCCCCGGCCCAACTGGGTCAACGCAGCTTTCCGTTCCGCGACCTGCGTTATCCCGAGTTGCTGTTCCGCTACCGCGCACGCAATTGGCCGGAGACACTCGATGCCGATGAACGCATCCGCTGGCAAGCCTTCTGTCGCGACCGCCTGCTTAAACCCGGCGCACTCGGCGGATTGACCTTGGACGAATATTTCGCCCGTATCGCAGAATTACGTGGCGATCCCGCCGCACAGGGCAAGCTCGCCCTGCTCGATCAGCTACAGGCCTGGGGCGAGCAACTCGCCGCCGAGGTCACTCCTCTTACTGTCTAAGGACCCAGCGGACCTATGCCAACAAGCTACTTCTCACCAGCGACTTTCCGTTTCTTGCGCGCGCTTGATCGTAACAATAGCCGTGAGTGGTTTCACGAGCACAAGGACGATTACGAACGCCATGTGCGCGAGCCTTTCCTGGCACTTATCACCGACCTCAAAGCGCCGCTGGAAAAGATCAGCCCGCACTACCGCGCCGACCCACGCAAAAATGGCGGCTCGCTGTTCCGCATCCATCGCGACACCCGCTTCTCCAACGACAAACAACCCTATAAACCCTGGCAAGGCTCACGTTTCTTTCACGAACGCCGCCACGAGATACCCGCCCCCTCGTTCTACGTGCACATTCAACCGGGCGACTGCTTCGCCGGCGGCGGCATGTGGCATCCCGAATCCGATGCACTCAAACGCATCCGCGATTTTCTCGCCGATAACCCGGCGGCATGGAAACGAGCCACGCAGAGCAAGGTCTTTCGTGAGCACCTTACTTTCTGGGGCGAGTCACTAAGCCGCCCGCCGCGTGGTTTCGATCCGACCCATGAATTGATCGAGGACATCAAACGCAAGGATTTCGCCGTCGGCGAAGGCTTTGACGAGGCGCTGGCCTGCTCTACCGAGCTGTTGCCGTGGATCGTCACCACCTTCAAGCGCACCGCGCCGTTAGTCGATTACCTGTGTGCGGCGCAGGAGCTAGAGTTCTGACTGTTGGCGCGGTTTAACCAACAAATAGGCCGCCACCAAGGTACTGATAAGCGCGGTGATCGCCACGTAGTGCGCCGGTGCCATGCGCCCTACCCGCTCAGCCATGTAGTCGATCAAGGTAGCCGTGCTGGCGCCGAACACCGCGTAGGCGACGTTATAGGCAAACGACAAGCCAGAATAACGAATCGGTGCGGGGAACGCGGTCACCATCACGGTCGGAATCACACCGACTACACCGACCAGAAAGCCCAGCAGCGGGTATAGCCACAGAAAGTACGTACCGCCGTTGGCAAGATCGCCAAACAACGCATAGGTACCCGCGATCAAGGCGAGCGAACCCCATAACAGCGCCATCCGCTCGCCGATACGATCCACCAGCCAGCCATAGGCCAAGCAGCCCAGGCAAAGTGCAAACGCTGCATAGCTGTTGCCGAGAAATGCCGTGTTCTTGTCGAGATGAAACTGCTTTTGCAGCAGATTGGGCAACATCAGAATCAACACCAGGATCGCCGCAGTAAGCATCCAGGTCACCAGCATCGACAACAGCACCGCTTGGCGATGCTCGGCCAGCACCGTGCGCAAGGGCAGTTCTCGGCTTAATTCCTTGCGCTCGCGCATTGCGGTAAACACCGGCGTTTCGCTAAGCCAGCGACGCAGCCATACGGCGACAAAACCAAAGACGCCACCGAGCAGAAAGGGCACACGCCAGCCCCAGCTCAGCACATCGGCTGGCGGCCAATGGTGGTTGATCCACGTAGCGGTCAGCGAGCCGATCAAAATACCTACGGTAAGCCCGGACGTAAGACTGGCGCAGGCGAAGCCCACCCGTCCGGCCGGTGCGTGTTCGGCCACGAAAACCCAGGCGCCGGGCACCTCACCGCCAATCGCAATGCCTTGCACTACCCGCATCAGCAGCAGCAATAGCGGTGCCAGCAAGCCGACCTGGTCGTAAACCGGCAGCAAGCCGATCGCCAAGGTCGGCAAAGCCATCAAAAATACGCTAAGCGTAAACATGCGCTTGCGCCCCAGCCGGTCGCCGAAATGGGCCATCACGATGCCGCCCAGGGGACGCGCCAGATAACCCGCGGCAAAGATGCCATAGGTCTGCAATTGAGCCAGCCATGGCGCCGTGGTGTGCGGAAAGAACAATGTACTCAGCGGTATCGCGAAAAACACGAACACCACGAAATCGTAAAACTCCAACGCACCGCCCAAGGCGGCCAACGACAGGGTTTTCACATCATGACGCGAAAGCGATCGGACAGAACTTGCAGGTGACGTTGTCAGCGTTGCGGCTTGCGTCATGCGTGAAACCTGAAGCATTAGCTGGAGGAACCACGAACATACACCAAGGCACCTCTTATACACAGGGCGTTTCAAAGCCTCGTGGTTTTGTTAGCCTAGCGACGCGCTTGGGACTGGATGCCCATACGTCGGGGGTACGTAAATCTTTTCCGGCATTCCATTTCATCCGTCTAAAGGAGACTTTCGATGAGCATGGGCAAGCGTTTCACGGCCGAATTCTTCGGTACGTTCTGGTTGGTCTTTGGTGGTTGCGGCAGTGCGGTCATCGCTGCCGGCTTCCCAACTCTGGGTATTGGCTTTGTAGGCGTCGCACTCGCCTTCGGCCTCACTGTCGTCACCATGGCTTATGCCGTCGGCCATATTTCCGGCGGACATTTCAACCCAGCCGTCACTGTGGGCCTATGCGCAGGCGGCCGTTTTCCGGCCAAAGACGTTCTGCCATACATCGTGGCCCAGGTCATTGGCGGCATCGCTGCCGGCGGCGTGTTGTATCTAATCGCCAGCGGCAAAGCGGGCTTCGACGCCAGCGCCGGCTTCGCCTCGAATGGCTATGGGGCACATTCACCGAGCGCAGTAAACGGCGTGGGTGGCTATTCGATGCACGCAGCGATCCTGATCGAACTGGTGCTCACCGCGTTTTTCCTGATTGTGATCCACGGTGCTACCGATAAGCGTGCACCAGCCGGTTTCGCACCGCTGGCCATCGGCCTTGCGCTTACCTTGATCCACTTAATCAGCATTCCAGTCACCAATACCTCGGTAAACCCGGCTCGCAGCACCGGCGTGGCGATATTCCAGGGCTCCTGGGCGCTAGAGCAGTTGTGGTTGTTCTGGCTGATTCCGCTGATCGGTGGCGTGGTGGGTGGTTTGATCTATCGTCATTTGCTCGAAAGCAAAGACTAGAGCCCCCCTCCCCAACCCTCCCCTGCGAGCAGGGGAGGGAGTTTGAATGAGGCGAGCTTTTGGCTCGGCTGGGAAGGGGTAAGGATTTGCGAAAGACGTGGCTCTCAGACAGCAACCGCAGCATCGCTTTCATACAATTCAATCGGCAAACCATCGGGGTCGGCAAAAAAAGTGAAGCGGCGACCGGTGTATTCATCGATACGCACCGCCTCACAGGCAACCCCGCGCTGCTGTAATACCCCCACCACGGCATCCACATCCGGCACGGCAAACGCCAGGTGCCGCAGGCCCTGCGCTTCCGGTCGTGACGGACGCGGCGGCGGATTCGGAAACGAGAACAGCTCCAATTGCACGCCGGGGCTTACTTCCAGGTCGCATTTCCACGACCCACGCGCCTCCCGATAAACCTCGCGTACCACGCGCAAACCCAACGTTTGCGTATAGAAGGCCTTCGAGCGCGGATAGTCCGAGCAGATCAACGCTACGTGATGAATCGCAGACAGCAAGGGCTTGCTCATAGACATCTCAGGTGCGGCAAATCAAGGCGTTGCAGCATAACCCCACCGCCACGGCCGATCGATACGGCCGCGCATGGATTTCACGTCGCCTGCTCAATCGGCTTGTTAGTGTCCGGCGGCCACAGACTCCACCAGGGGGAAGCACACGGACTGTCGGCATCATCGGTGCCGTCGCAGGACGGCGCCATCTGCAGGTGCATGGGCACCACGCCATGCACAACCACGGAGGATTACGGCATGCGACGTTTCATTTTAATGTTGGCATTAAGCGTGGCCACCAGTGTGGCCCAGGCAGCGACAGGGGTCGCGCTGGTGCATGGCACCGGCAATCAGACCGACGCGGCGAACAACTACTGGCAAGCGGACATGCTCGCCGGCGTCCGCAGCGGCCTCAGCGATAGCAACAATCTGCTGGTGGTCAATTGCGATTTCACCCAGTACATGTGGGACAACCGCGCCGCCGGCTGCCTGGCTCAGCAGTTAACCGATTTCATTGCCGCGCGCAACATCGACAAACTGATCGTCATCACCCATTCCAACGGCGGCAATGTCATGCGCTGGATTCTTTCCAATCCAACTTATGACGCGCGCTATCCCAACATCATCAGCCGCATCACCCGCGTCAATGCCATCGCGCCGTCCAGTGCCGGCACGCCATTGGCCGATGCCGTCATCAACGGCAATGTCTTTGAGACTTCGCTCGGCTGGCTGCTCGGCTATAAAAACGATGCCGTACGCCAGCAGCAAACCGGCTGGATGGCCACCTACAACCAGCAAAATCTACTCGGCACCAGCGGTCGGCCGGCCCTGCCTACGCCGTTTCGCGACGCCTACGGCAGCGACGTGGCCGCCGCCATCTGGAACGGCGACAGCTACTGCGGTGGCTATGCGCAAAGCGTGGGCCTGGCTATCACGCAAAACTGGCTCGATAGCTGCTCTGATGGCTTTATCAACTGCACCAGTGCATCGGCCGCCGGCAGCGTGTGGTTCCAAGATACTCAGCTCACCGATCACGGCGCCGTGTTGAATCACAACCAAAGCCGCCGCGCCTGCTTCGGGCTGCAATCCATTCTCGGCAACGACATCAAGAAGGGGTAAGCGCTATGCGTATCCGTACTCTCACCCTGGCGCTGCTCGCCGGCAGCGTGTCGATGTCCGCCCTGGCCGCCAGCGAAAACCTGTTGCCACCGCAATCCGATGACCTGGTCCCTACCCTGACCCGCCCACGCACGACAGCGATGGCTAGCGTAACCATCGCCGGCGCCGCGTCCGCGCCGCAGATTCATGTCGAGCATCAACCCATCCAGGTCAGTTGGGCGCTCGATTCCAACGCCACTCTCGAAGCCACGCCGCAACCCGCCAGCCAACGTAGCCGCGAATATTGGACCGATGTCACCAGCGGCGATCTGCAACGCGGCGTCGAACTACCCTTAAGTGCGCCTGGGGCCATCATTCGACTCAGCCCAGGCCAAGGCAGCGGCCAGGTTAACGCTGCCGATGTACAACTACAGCTCGGCGGTCAAACCTTGAACGGCAATGCCGCGGCCGGTCATATCGCCGATGCCGACGCACTCAAGGCCGCCGGCATGGATGTCGCCGACGCTTCGGTAGCGATGCAACTGCGCCCCGAACTCGGTGCCGGGCACGCCACCCTCAAAGCCGCCCATGCACGCGGACGCTACGTCGTGCAGGTATACGAGCCGCAAAGCACACTCAGCCTGGAGGCACATACCAATCGTGCCGAACTGCTGCTGGGCAACAGCATCCAGGTGACGCTGAGCCTGCAGGAGGGCGATACGCCAACTCGCTTGCATACCGCAGGCGGCTACCTACGCGCACCCAATGGCGACACCACGCTGCTGCGTTTTCAACAGCAGGCCGACGGTCGTTTTGTCGCGACCGCCACACCCAGCAAAGAGGTTGCCAACCCAGGGCTATGGGAGGTGCAAAGCTTCACCCTTGGCACCGATGCCAAGGGTCAGGACGTACGCCGCGATGTCACCAGCACATTCGCCGTAGCCGCGCCCAACGCGCGCTTTACCGGCGCAGCCGAACCACGGCGAGCCAGCGATGGCGGCGTAGAAATCGCCTTGGCGGTCGATGCTAAAAATGCCAGCCGTTACGCCGTATCCGGTGTGCTGTATGGACGCGGCGCCGACGGCCAAATGCATCCGGGCGCTTATGCACAATCCGCCGCGTGGCTGGCACCAGGTACCGGGCAGATAGGCTTGCATTTCGATGCCAAAAGTACCCGCAACCTGGCGCCGCCCTATGAACTGCATGACTTGCGCCTGCAAGACCAGCCAGCGATGGGCTTGGTCGAACGGCGTGCGATAGCCCTGCGCTTCACGCTGTAGACGCAACGATCTTGATGGGCCATGGATGGCCCATCAACCAGCATGCTTGTGCATCATGCCGTTACGAAGGGAAATGCCAATACATCGGCAATGGCATCTGTGCCAGCCAGACACATCAATAAACGCTCCACCCCCAGCGCTACCCCGGCGCAATCGGGCATGGCATCGAGCACGCTAAGCAGCGGCTCATCCATTGGAATCTCCCGCAGCCCGCGCGCACGGCGCAGCGTATTGTCGCGTTCGAAGCGTCGGCGCTGCTCGGCGGCATCGTTCAACTCGTGATAACCGTTGGCCAATTCGTAAGGCCCCAGATACAACTCGAAGCGCTCAGCCATGGGCGGCTCACCCGCACGGATTCGCGCCAGCGCACATTGGCTGGCCGGGTAGTCGTGAATCAGCGTGATGCGGTCGCGCGGAAATGCCGGCTGCAACTTATGCGTAATCAATAAATCCAGCCAATCGTCACGGCCAAGATCGCTGGCGTCGATCGCATATTCCGCCAATGGCGCACGCAATTCGTCGAGACTGGCATGCATCGGGTCCAAGCCCAGCTCATCAAGAAACAACTGGCGATAGCTTTCGATCACCACCTCGGCACGCCGCCCCATCATGGCCAGCGCAGCCTCGACCAAGGCGATGGTTTCCTCCATCAACTGACGGTGATCCCAGCCGACGCGATACCACTCAAGCATGCTGAATTCAGGATTGTGTCTGCCACCGGCCTCACCGTTACGGAACACTCGCCCCAACTCGTAGCAATCGCCAATACCTGCGGCGAGCAAACGCTTGAGCGGATATTCCGGCGACGTACGCAACCAGCGTTCGCGCGCACCCGCATCCACATGGCCGCTGAACACGGTGCTGAAACTCTCGATGTTCGGGTCGGTATTGCCCGATGCCGACAAGATCGGCGTCTCTACCTCAAGCACGTTGCGCTCGGCAAAAAATGCGCGGATAAGCGCGTAAAGGCGTGCGCGTAATTGCAATTGCCGCGGTAATGAGACGGGGTGTTGCATAACGATTGCATCCAATGACGCTAACGCGCTGGCTTGTCTCCCTCTCCCCCGGCTACGCCGGGGGAGAGGGCTGGGGTGAGGGGGAAGCTCTTCGCCGAGCTCTCGCACAATCGCTTCAAGCACATCATCTGTACGCAGCAAGACGTCATTGTTCCAGAAGCGCAGTACGCGAAGGCCTGCGGCCTGCAAACGATCTGTTCGTTGCTGATTATAATGGTGCTGCTCGACATGCTGGCTACCATCAAGCTCGACAATCAGCCGCTGAGCGACGCAACAAAAGTCAGCAATATAGCCCTCTACTCGATACTGACGGCGAAACTTGTGGCCCAGTTGATCGGCACGTAGGTACGACCAAAGCTTTGCTTCGGCGTCCGTCTGGTTTCTACGCAATTCCTTCGCGTATTCCGTCATACCTGCCCCCTCACCCAACCCTCTCCCCCGGCGTAGCCGGGGGAGAGGGAGTAACGTCATCGTTGCCTCTAGCCTTCATGCTCGGCCAACAGCTCAAGCAGGCGGGCTTCATCCCAGACTTCTACGCCCAGCTCTTGCGCCTTGTCCAACTTGGAGCCGGCGGCCTCGCCGGCAACGACGAAGCTGGTCTTTTTGGAGACCGACCCCGATACCTTGGCGCCTAATGCCTCCAAACGCTCCTTCGCCTCATCGCGGCTAAGCGTAGGCAAGGTGCCGGTCAACACAATCGTCTTGCCTTCCAGCGGCGCGCCGACGGCAGCGGCCGCCTGCGGAATCGCTGCCAACAATGTGTGCATGGCAGCCTCTGCCTCGCGCAATGGCCCAAGCGTGGATGCATCGGCGAGATAGGTGGCCAGATGCATCGCGGCGGCCTGCGGCAAGCCGGCCACAATCCATTGCGCCGAGCCGGCGTCGATCAGCGACTGCAGCGTCGGGTAATACTGGGCCAGCAACTGCGTGCTCTTGGGACCGAGCTTGCTGACCTTCACCATGTCCAGCAGTACCGCCAGATCCAGCTTGCCGCGCAATTTCGGCGAGGGCATGGTTTCATCGCTGAAGCTGATACCTGCCGCCAGCAGCGCATCGACTACTTGTTGATTGCCCGCCTGCGCAAAGAAACCGGCAATCGAACTGGCCACCTCGCCACCGATATCCGGCAGCACGCGCAAAATGGGCTCTGGCGTGTTCCGCACGAAGTCGAGTCCGCCCAACCATGCCGCCAGGGTTTTAGCGGTGCTCTCGCCGATATGCATGATGCCCAGCCCGAACAGAAAGCGCGGCAGCGTGGTGCGCTTGCTCGCCGTAATCGCCTCGATCAGGTTTTCCGCCCATTTGGTGGCGATTTTGCCGGCCTTGACCGTCTCCGGGGTGCTGCCATCGTGCTCATCGGCACGACGTTTCATTTCAAGAAAATCATCCAGGCTCAGTCGATACAAGTCGGCCGGCGTATGCACGTAACCGAAATCCACCAAGGCATCGACGAAGCGCTCGCCGAGGCCATCGATGTCCATCGCGCGCCGCGCGGCAAAGTGGATCAACGCTTCTTTGCGCTGGGCCGCGCAAACCAGGCCGCCGGAACAACGCCACGCCGCAGCTCCTTCTTCGCGCAGCAAGGCCGAGCCACAGACTGGACAATGTGTCGGCATCGTCCATGGTGTGGCATGGGCGGGGCGCTGTTCGGGCATGACCCGCACCACCTCGGGGATCACATCGCCGGCGCGCCGGACAATCACCGTATCGCCAATGCGCACATCCAGGCGGGCCACTTGATCGGCGTTGTGCAAGGTCGCGTTGGTCACGATGACCCCGGCCACTGGCACCGGCGCCAAACGCGCCACCGGTGTCGCCGCGCCGGTGCGGCCGATCTGAATTTCAATGGCCTCGACCGTGGTGGTCTGTTCTTGTGCCGGAAATTTATGCGCAATCGCCCAGCGTGGCGCGCGCGAGACAAAACCCAGTTCACGCTGGCCGGCATAGTCGTCCAGCTTGTAGACCACGCCGTCGATGTCATAAGGCAAGGCATCGCGCTTGGCCCCAATGCGCTGGTAATACGCGATCAGCCCCGCAAAACCGCTGGCCGTGCCGGCTTCCGGCGATACCGGAAAGCCCCAGTCACGCAACTGTTTAAGCGTTTGCGAATGGGTCGAAGGCAGCTCTCCGCCCTCCACCACCCCCACCGCGTAAGCGAAAAAGCTCAGCTTGCGCTTCGCGGTAATCGCCGGGTCCAGTTGCCGTAGCGAGCCGGCGGCGCCATTGCGTGGATTGGCCAAGGTCTTTTCATCGGCGGCACGGGCACGTGCATTGAACGCCTCAAAATCTTTGCGCAGCATGATGACTTCGCCACGCACTTCCAGCACCTGCGGCCAGCCTTTGCCACGCAGCCGTAACGGAATCGCGCGCACCGTGCGCAAGTTCGCGGTGACGTCTTCACCGGTTTCACCGTCGCCACGTGTTGCGCCTTGCACGAAGATTCCATCCTCATAGCGCAAGCTGATCGCCAGGCCGTCGAGTTTGGGCTCGACCGAAAACACCGGCTCGCGCCGGTCCAGCGTCTGCTCGACGCGCCGCTCAAACTCGGCGACCTCATGGAAGCGTTCGCGATCGGTGTCGCCGACTTGCTCAAAAGCATTGCCCAGCGACAGCATTGGCCGCGCGTGACGCACTTCGGCGAAACCGCCCTGCGCACGCGCGCCGACACGACGGGTCGGTGAATCGGCTGTCGCCAACTCGGGGTGCGCCTGCTCCAGCGCTTCGAGCTCACGCAGCAGGCGATCGTATTCGGCGTCGGTGATGTCCGGGTCATCGAGTACGTGATAGCGATAATTGGCATGTTCGATACTCGTACGCAGCGCAGCGGCGCGCTGGCTATCGGCATCGGTCGGGTGTGGGCTCATGCGATCTCCTCGTCTGCGCGAAGTTTAGCGATTCAGCCGCCGACTTGAGCGATTGTCGACCGGGGTTATCCGGGCAAGCAGCCAGGCATCGTGCTAGCTTTCGCGGCGGGGTTCGGTGCTTCCATCCAGAGGTGCGCTGCCATGTTTGCTCCGCCGAGCAGGGGGGCCACAGTTAAAAGTGGCTCTGATCGTGTCCAGACGGGTCGTCCCGCTGCCCGGCAACGCACGGTCTTGCGAACCGCGCCCGATGAGTACCGCACGCCTGAGATAAATCCTGAGGCTCGCCTGGCGCCTATTCTGTCCAGAGATCTCTCTGAAGTCCCGGCCTTCCCGCCCGACGATCCTCGGCAACCGCAAGCCTTTAAAAGAAGTCCGATCCATGCTCTTCAGGAGCCGCTGCGGATCGCCCCGCCGGACCATCCCGCCGAGCGCCAAGCCTCGCAAATCGCTCACTTGGTTTCGGGCAGTGCACCAGCGGCCGAAGTAATCGCGCCTACCCCTGCCATACCCGCTGGCGTCACCGCTGCCCTGGCCGGTAACGGCCGGCCACTGGACCCGGCCGCGCGGGCGTTCTTTGAGCCACGCTTGCAGCATGACTTTGCCCAGGTCCGCATTCACGACGATGCAAGCGCGGCACAATCGGCTGAAAGTCTTAACGCCAACGCCTATACCCTCGGCCATCGCATCGCCTTCGCTGCCGGCGCCTACGCGCCCCACACCACCCAAGGTCGTGCCTTACTGGCCCATGAGCTGGCCCACGTCACCCAATCGGCGCAGCTCGGCCCGCAGATGCTGATGCGCGATCCCACGCCCCCTATCGCTGTTGCCAACCGCTTTTGGGACGCCGGCAAAATCAAACAACGCGTACAGGCCCTAGACACCACGCCGAACAAGGAAATTTCCAAGTTGGCGCAAGGTAGCGATCTCTATGGCAACCAAACCCTGGCTTGGAGCTCGCGCCCTACGGGCGGCACCAAGACCGATTGGCAAATCAACATCTCGTTCGACAAGACACTCGACCCGAGCGGCTCGATACGCGGCAGTACCATCACCACCGATGTTTCGGCCGCCACCGCCACCGCGCCGGCGGTCAAGCTGATTACCATTCGACTCAATCCCGACGCGAAACCTACCCCCGAAGAAGTCACCCTCTTACAACCGCTCAAGGATGATAAAGAGAGACGTCATCGCACAGTCGCCGTAACCCTGCTACATGAGCTTATGCACGCACGCATCGCGATCGGTCGCGTGGCCGATGCCTCGGGTAGTACACCGGCCTCCGATACGCTGGACTCATTGGATAAAGCAAAACAGCAATCGATCACCACCGCTTCGGCCGAGCGCGCCACGATAGTCGGGCAAGTCGTGGCGCTGGTGAAGTTCGGCGATAAAACCCTGCGCGCAGCAGCGACAACAGCCAGCCCATACACCACGCCAACCATCATCGACACGGATGCAAAAATCCGCGCTTTCGCCAATGCCACGCCAGACGATATGGTCGAGGAAAAATTTGCCAAACAACGTTCCAGCACAGCCGAGGGTTTGAAAACGGTCACCAATAATGTGATCGCCGACGCCTATGGCGATAAGGTCGATCGAACCATTCGCAGTCTATTCCCGCAGCCCAACAGCCTGGGGACCATTCAACTTTTCACCAACGAGGTGCAAAACCTGAAAACCATGCTTGAGAAGTTCTTCGACGCCATCGACAAACCGGCCGGCACGCCTTCTACCCCGAGCACATCCGGTTCGGCCAATCCGCCACCGCCACCGACGGCCTCCGGTAGGAGCGCAACTCCACCCTGAACCCGACCCAGCCGGGCTGGCCTGGCGAACGACTCAAATTAGGTAGCTATGGTATCGAGCGGCACAACGGCGCAGAATCCTGCAGAGATGGGGAGGGCAAATCATGCGCAATCGACGATTCGCAGCGCTTCTGCTTCTAACTCTGGGCTCGACTGCAGCCTATGCCGGCGGCGGCCCATTCGGCATTGACCATCGCCTCCACTACGACAATAGCGGCATCTGGAAACGCAGCGATCAGCAGATCTTGCTGTATGGCACGGTGTTGTCAGTCGCCGGTGGCGCCCTGGCCTTGGGCGATAACGACAAGCTGGGCGATACCCTTTGGCGTTCAGTGGACTCGATAGTTATCGCCAGTGCGGGCGCGCAGGCCATGAAATGGACCTTCCAGCGTGAACGCCCGTCGCAAACCGACAACCCGAACAAGTTCTTCAAAGGCATCCACGCGCAAAGCTTCCCCAGTGGCGAGGTCGCCACCATCTCCGCGGCGGTCACACCGATCATGCTCGCCTATGGTGACGATCACCCGGTGGTCTATGCCCTGGCCCTGTTGCCAGCCTACGACGCCGTAGCACGCATGAAAACGCATGGTCACTGGCAAAGCGATGTCCTGGTCGGCGCAGCTATCGGTGTCGGGGTGGGTATATGGGCAGAACATCGCCAGTCGCCGTTGATTCTCAGTGTGCTGCCCGGCGGTTTCAAAATCGGCTTCGTGCACCGTTTCGATTGATTGAACCGCACGCCCTTAAAGGCGGAAACGCTGTGCCGCGCAAGCCGTGGCTAAAATGCGCGAATGGAAAACGACAGCTCATCGAACCTAAGCAATACAACTGACGGCGATATCGCCTTCGAACTCCCACTGACCTTGCGCACCAGTCGCGGCATATTCATCGGCGGCATCCTGATGTCCGCGATGTTTGCCGCGATATCGCTATGGATGTATATGCACAACAAGGAATGGCCGGCATTGGTCGGCACCCTGTTGTTTGCGCTGTTAACGCTGCTCTTTGTGCTCGGCTTGCTGTACCCGATAACACTGCAGATCGACGAGACCGGCTTTACGCTCAGCAGGCCCCTGAGCAAACGCAAAACCGTGGTTACCGTTTGGCAGCATATCGAACAGTTCGGCGTCGTGAATATCGGCCGCCCCTATGTCGCCTACCAAGTCACCGAATCGAGCGGCCGGCGCCGTATCCCGGGTGGGTACATGCTGCCGGCCTTCGCCGGCATGCCTACACCGGCCCTGGCGGCACTGCTTGAGACGTGCCGCGAGCACTTTACGGCCACGGCGCAGGTTCGCTCTTAAGCTCAGCGATGCGGATGCCCTGATGTCTCTGCCGGCAGGCTGATATCCAGTACATGCAAACGACGGTGCTTGCCGTCGGGGGTCGGCCAATCGATGTGCTTGCCTTTGCGCAAGCCCAGCAGCGCGCTGCCTACCGGCGCAAGAATGGATACCGTACCGGGCTTACCCGCGTTGGCCGGGTAAACCAGGGTCAGCGTGAGCCGCTCATTGTTGCTCTCGTCTTCAAAGGTAACCGTGGAATTCATCGTCACTACATTGCGCGGCATCTCTGCCGGCTCGACTACATCGGCTCGATCCAACTCCGCGCGCAGCGAGGCATAGCCATCGGCCTGGGCCGGCGGCATGCGCTCCAGCAGCGCCTCGATACTGTCCATATCGACGCTGGAAACAACGATGGTTGGCTTGATGCTCATGACGAATCCTGTCCCTTTGATGCGCGGACGCGCTTGCTGCAAAAAAGTGCGCGCCGAGACTATTGTCCCGGCGCGCCGATAGAAGTTGAAACCAAAAACGAAACAATACAGACTTTGGGGTCGTCGCCTCCGAAAAGCAAGCCGGACAAGCGTTGATTTGCGACCTTCGTGTCACTCGCGTTGCGCTGCAACGCATCACCGGATGATGACGGTAATTCCACACGGTGGACTGGGGCGCGCGACTTACATACAGCATGTAAACGGCTTTACGCGACGATCGTAAAACAGGTGTTAAGGCGTATGATATGTAGGCCATGCCTGAAGACACCGCCGCTATGGAGGTACCCGCCTCCGCTTCTGCCGACGCCAATCTTGGCCCCGCAGCCACACCGCCACTCACACCTCCTTCACACGAACGCCATAGCGGCTTGATCTGGCTGATCGCCGCGGCGTTTTTCATGCAGGCGCTGGACTCCACCATCGTCAATACCGCCATACCGGCGATGGCCGAAGCACTTCGCGTGACGCCGCTGGGCATGCGCACGGCACTCACCAGTTATGTGCTGACCCTGGCGATTTTTATCCCGGCCAGCCCCTGGCTATGCGACCGCTTCGGCACCCGCCGAGTGTTTGCCGCGGCCATTGCCGTCTTCACCATCGGTTCGCTGTTATGCGGCATGGCGCAAACGCTGCCGCAACTGGTCGGTGCGCGCGTACTGCAAGGCTTTGGCGGTGCCGCGCTCATGCCGGTGGGGCGGTACGTGCTGGTGCGCAGCATCGACAAGCGCGATTTTGTCTACTCGATGAGTACCGTGGCCACGGTCGGCTTGCTCGGCTCGGTGCTTGGCCCCTTACTCGGTGGCGCACTGGCTCAATTCACCTCATGGCGACTGATCTTTCTTATCAACGTGCCGTTCGGCATCATCGGCTTTTGGCTGAATCAGCGGCACATGCCCGATTACCGGCTTGAGCGCGCCAATCGCTTCGATCTTGTCGGCTTTTTGCTGTTCGCCGCCGCCTCGGCGATGCTGCTCACCGCCGCCGAGCTTGCCAGCGACGACCACGGCCAATGGTTGCAGATTGGCCTGAGCAGCCTGCTCGCCGTGCTTATAGGCGGCATCTATGTCTGGCACAGCCGCCGCACACCGCATCCCGTGGCCGACCTGAGCTTGCTGCGCATTCGCAATGTCTGGGTTGCCTTGGCCGGCAACCTGTTCACCCGGCTCGGTGTCTCCGGCATGTTTCTGTTGCTGGTGCTGTTTCTGCAGGTCGGCTGCGGCTGGTCGCCGCTGATGGCCGGCTTGATGATGGTGCCGCAGGCGGTGGGTTCGATCAGCGCCAAGTGGGCGATCAATAAGCTGCTGGGCCACTACGGTTATCGTCGCCTGCTGCTTGGCAACACGATGATTGTCGCCGTATTGCTAGCCTCGTTTGCCTTGCTCGGCAAGGGCTCGCCGATGTGGCTTATCTCGTTGATGATGTTTATCTACGGCAGCTTCATGGGCTTGCAGTACACCGCCATGAACACGTTGATCTACCACGATCTCGACATCAAGCACGCATCGATGGCCTCGTCGATGTCTTCGACCGCGCAGTATTTGTCGATGAGCTTCGGTATCGCGCTGGCCTCGCTATTGATGGGTGCGCTGCTGCACGGGCATGCGCATGAGGACTATGTGGCCGCCTTCCGTTGGACCGTACTGCTACTGGCCGTAGCGACTGCCGCGGCAAGCAGGGTGTTTGCGCAATTGCGGCCAGACCGGCCATAGCCCCTCGCATTTGAATCGCGTCGAGCGCAGGAAAGAGCTTGAGCATGTAGGATTCAAGGCATTGGCTCGCTTCCAAAGACTTTACACATGCATCACGCCAGCGACATCCTGCTTACCCTCTTCATTGTCTTCGTCGCCGCTCAAATCGGCGGCGAGATCGCCCAGCGATTGAAATTGCCCGGCGTGGTCGGCGAGATCGCCGCCGGCTGCGTCATCGGTCCCTCGGTGTTGGGCTGGATCACCCCCGAACAAGTCGCTACCGGCACGCCTCTGGACGTACTGGCCGAAATCGGTGTCGTGCTGCTGCTGTTCTCGGTGGGCTTGGAAACCCGCCTGGAAGATCTCAAGCGCGTCGGCAAAACCGCATTCCTGGTCGGCGTGCTAGGCGTATTGATACCGTTCGGCATGGGCAGTTTATGGGCGCATAGCGCGGGGTTCGATTGGGGTAAATCGCTCTTCGTCGCAGCGGCCTTTGTTGCCACCTCTGCCGGCATTACCGCGCGCGTGCTGCAAGAGCTGGGTGCCCTGCAGCGCACGGAAAGCAAAGTGATCCTAGGCGCGGCGGTCATCGACGATATCCTTGCCATGTTGCTGCTAGGCGTGGTGGTGGCCGTGCAAGGCGGCGAAGGCTTCAACCCGATGAGCCTGCTGATGGTGCTAGGCGGAGCGATCGGTTTTATCGCAGTGATCGGCCTTGGCGGCGCACGCGTGATGCGCTGGAACTCGACCTGGCTCGATCGCCCAAGCAATCCGCAATCGCCGCTGCTGATCGTGCTGGCACTGTGCCTGGGTTTGGCTTATGTCTCCACCTTGTTCGGCCTGGCCGCCATCATCGGTGCTTTTCTGGCCGGCATGATCGCCTCGGAAACACGCCAGCAGCACACGCTGGAAAAACAGACCATGCCCCTGCTTGCCCTGCTCACCCCGTTCTTCTTCGTTATCACCGGCAGCAAGATCGACCTGCAACAGCTCGCCAATGCCGATGCACTCATCATGCTGGCCGTGGTCACCGTGATCGCCATCATCTCCAAACTGCTCGGCGGCTTTCTTGGCGCCCTGTCGCTGGGCAAGCGTGGCGCGGCCATCGTCGGCTTCGGCATGGTTCCACGCGGTGAAGTCGGTGTCGTCATCGCCAGCCTCGGGCTTGCCGCAGGCGTATTCAACGACCGCATCTACGCCATCATCGTGGCCATGTCGCTGCTCACTGCGATGGTGACGCCACCGGTGTTGGCATGGCTGCTCAGGCGTAGCGGTAGCGATACAGCCGAGACTCCAAATGTAAGTGGTTGATGCGCGACAGGACAAAGTAAGCACGATTAATGCATCAAACGGTCACCACAAAACCCACGTTCTCAATCAAGGCTTTCAGCGTGGCGGCATTCAATCGCGCCTCATCGAAATGAATCTTGGCTCGCTTGGTTTCTATCGTAATCTCGGCAGACATCACGCCATCAGCCTGTTCCAGCGCGCGCTTCAGTCGGTTGGCACAACCGCCGCACGTCATGCCGCCGATGCTCCATTCAATCTGACTCATCTCTCTTTGTCCTTTGTGTAGAAAATTCTTCTCAACGCTGACGCCAGCGGTTAAGCAACAGCGAATTGCTCACCACCGAGATCGAACTCAACGCCATCGCCGCACCGGCAATCACTGGGCTAAGCAAGCCGAACGCAGCCAGCGGAATACCCAGCACGTTATAAAAAAAGGCGAAAAACAGGTTTTGACGGACCTTGCGCAATGTTGCCGCGGAAAGCTCGATCGCCGTGGCCACGCCGTTAAGATCGCCATGGATAAGCACGACATCGGCCGCACTCACCGCAATATCCGAGCCGGCCCCCATGGCAAAGCTGACATCGGCGGCAGCCAGCGCCGGCGCATCGTTAATGCCATCGCCCACCATGCCGACATGGCCACCCAACGTGGTTTGCAGTTGGCGCACTTGATCGGCCTTATGCTGCGGCAACACCTCAGCATGAAACTGCGTGATGCCCACTTGCTCGGCGATAGCCGCCGCGGTGTGGCGGTTATCGCCGGTCAGCATCAGTACCGCCAGGCCACTGGCCTTCAATCGCGCTACAGCCGCATGAGCCGTCTCGCGCAATGGATCGGTTATCGCCAGCCAGGCCTTTGCGCGGCCATTCACCGCCAGCCCGACCACTGTCTTGGCTTGCGCCAGCAATGCATCCAGCTTGCCATCCAGCTCCGTATCCACAACGACGCTGCACTCAGCCAACCAAGCCGGGGAGCCGAGGATGACCTCGCTATCGCCGACAAGGCCGCGAATGCCCTTGCCTGGCACCGTCTCCAACGTATCGACAGCAAGCAGTGTCACCGACTCATCTTGCGCGCGCCGAGTAATCGCACGCGCCAGGGGATGATCCGAACCACCCTCCAGCGTTGCCGCCCATTGCAGTACCTGCGGGATCGACGTGTCATCTGCGATCAGTACATCGGTCAATTCAGGGCGCCCGCGTGTAAGGGTGCCGGTCTTATCCAATACCAGGCTACGCAGCGAACGCGCACGCTCCAGCACTTCAGCGTTACGAATCAAAATACCGTGGCGCGCGCCCAGGCCCGTACCGACCATGATCGCGGTCGGCGTCGCCAGGCCCAACGCACAAGGGCAGGCAATGACCAGCACCGCCACGGCATGCACCAAGGCCGTAGCGAAAGCTCCGCTTACCCACCAGGTGATCGCAAATGTCAGCAACGCGATAGCGATCACCACTGGCACAAACACCGACGCGATCTTGTCGACCAGATGCTGGATCGGCGCCTTCGAACCCTGCGCCTCATCCACCATGCGGATGATTTGCGCCAGCAAAGTATCGGCGCCCACCCCGGTGGCCTTGGCGCGCAGCATGCCAAGCTGATTCACCGTGGCGGCATAGATACGACTGCCCGGCGCCTTGCTCACCGGCATGCTCTCACCCGACAGCATCGCCTCGTCCACCCGCGAATGGCCGCCAAGCACTTCACCATCCACCGGGATGCTTTCACCAGCGGCCACTACAAAAATATCGCCCATGCGCAGGCTGCCCGCATCCACCTCGATCAACTGCCCATCGCGCTCCAACTTCGCTCGCTTGGGGCGCAGCCGCAGCAGCGCACGGATAGCCGACGATGTTTTGCGCTTAGCGCGGGCCTCCAGCAATCGACCCAACAAGATCAGCGTGATAATCGCGGCGCTGGCTTCAAAATACACATGGCCTGTCCATGAAAACGCCGTAAGTACCGCGCTGTAGAGATAAGCCGCGCTAGTACCCAGCACTACCAGCACATCCATGTTGGCGCGGCCTGCGCGCAGCGATTTGAATGCCGCCCGATAAAAGCCTGCGCCGATCCATAACTGCACCGGCGTGGCCAACAGCCATTGCAGCCAGCGCGGCAACAAATCCATCGACATTTCACCGTGCTGCGTATCGCCCAACATAAAAAACATTTGCAGCAACAACGGCAACGTCAGTGCCGCCGCCACAGCAAACATGCCAAGTTGTTGCCTCCACGCCTTTTTCTCGCGTACCTCGCGAGCGGCCATCTCGGCGTCATCCACCTCACGCTGTTCCGTCGCGTCATAACCGGCCTGACGAATGCGTTCAATCAGCTTACGTACTTCCATCAAGCCTTCGGTATATGCCACGTGTGCCTTGGCCGAGGCGAAATTGACCGTAGCGGTTACACCGGGCAATTGATTCAGCGATGTCTCAATACTTACCGCGCAGGAGGCGCAACTCATCCCGGTGATCGCCAAGGTCACTGATGCCTGCGGCACGCTAAAACCGGCCTTGCCGATGCTTTCGATCAAGGTATCCGGCGAGACTTGGCTATGGTCATAGTCCACCTGCACCTGCTCGCTGGCGAAGTTCACACGGGCATGGACGCTCGGAAGCTTATTAAGCACACGCTCGATACTGCCCGCACATGCCGCGCAGGTCATGCCGAGCACTGAAAAGTTGGCGATCGTCGGACGCGCCTGAGCGGCCGGATGCCGTGTTGCTAAGGGGGAGATTGCTTGGGTCATGACCCATGCTAAGTCTTGGACATAGGTCCAGAGTCAAGTGTTTTCTTGACCAGACTGCCCCCCCCTGCAGGCAGGGGGAGGGGCATGTAACTAGCCCACAACCTCATACTCACTTTGCACAAGACCACTGGCGTACTGGCGCGTGGCGATGTGCCTGAGCGCGATGTCATGCGCAAGGGCGCCAAAAAGAGCGATCCCTGTGCCGATGAGTACGGGGACGCGCGTGATGATAAGCCGCTGGATAAGTCCTGCCCGGAGAAACCCTTGTATGGTGATTCCCCCATCCACGTAGGCATGCCCGATGCCGCGAGCGGCAAGATCGGAGGCGACATCCTCGGCAGGCCCGGACATCCGCTCCACCGTCGCCCCACTCGGGGCTGTTGCCAACGGATGCGTGCTGAGTACGAAAACGCGTTTTTCACCGTATGGCCAGGTATCAAAGCCCAAGACCGTCTCGTATGTCTTGCGCCCAATCACCAAGGCATCCACCGTGGCCATAAACTCTTCATAGCCATGCGGCTCGCCACCATCCGGCGGAAGAAAATCCAAAGCACCATTAGCCCGAGCCATAAAGCCATCGATGCTGATGCCGACAAATACGGATGCTTTCATTGCAGAACCTCTCGATGCTGCCACTGAAACCCATCGATAGACCGCGGCGCTCAAGCCGGCCCGATCAACCTAGGGGTGAAGCTTTTCGCCATTCGCCAACATCTGTATGAACGTCTGAATGCGACGCTCGCGCGTCTCAAGCTTTTTCGCGTTGTGAATCCTGAAAAGCATGGCGTATCTATTCGAGCTATTAAGGGCCGCGAAAAATGCCTTGGCTTGGGCGTTGCCATCGAGCGCAGCCTGGAAATCGACGGGTATCACGGCGGTTTTCGCCCCATCATAAGCCGCCTCCCAACGCCCGTCCTGCTTGGCACGCTCAATCTCCTTGAGCCCTGCTGCTCTCATTTGACGGCTCGCGATCAGCTTGGTGGCCTTGTCGCGGTTAATCTTCGACCAAATGCTTTTTGCCGACCGGGGTGTAAATCGCTGCAGCCAGAAATACTCGTTGTCCGCTTGCTTCTGGCCATCTATCCACCCGTAACACAGCGCAACGTCGATGGCTTCTGCATAGGTAACTGAGGGTGTATCCGCCCCTTTTTTGGCAAAGCGCAGCCAGATACCCTTCGAGGCTCGATGATTCTTGGCAAGCCACGCGGCCCAGACGGCCTTGGTCTCGCAAGATAATATGGGCTCGCGGGCTGTTGCAGTGGGCATAGGCTACTCAGGCGCTTGACCGATGTTGAAGACGATTCCATAGGGATCTCGGATATAGCAACGCGGCATGGAGGCGTCCTCTTCGACGACGATGCAGCCCGCGGCAATCAACCTCTGCTTTGCAGCTTGAACATCGGGAACGAGGTACTCAAAAACCGGCCCATGTGCTTTACCTTTTTCAACATAGAGACGAAAGGCACCGGTCTCAAAGCCGATTAAGGCGTCGCTGCGGCTCGCCACCGGCAAACCTAGAACCGACCCATAAAACGTCGTCGCCCCGGCCCAGTCTTCGGTTCGGATAATGACGTCGCGTGAGGATTCAAATGTACTGGCCATGCGCGATCTCCCGATAGGACAGCTTAATCAGATATCGAGTCTGAAGGGTTGTATCTTCATTGAAAATGGGCAAAACCGCCTCTTTCAGCGCCATATTGTCGTAGACTGACACCCGCCCTAACGAAGAGAACCACCATGGCCCTTAATCTCGATACCTTGTCACCGAAAGAACTTCAGGCTCTGATTGCCAATGCGCAGTCGCAAATGCACACCGCCCGCGCCGGCCAGGTCAAAGACGTTCGGAGCAAAATCGATGCCCTGCTGCACAGCAATGGGCTAACCCTCGCAGACGTCTATCCGACCCGTGGCGGCAAGGGCAGCAAGGGCGGCACGAAGAATCCAGTCGCCCCGAAATACCGCAACCCGGACGATGCCAGCCAGACCTGGTCCGGCCGTGGCAAGCGCCCGTTGTGGTTCATCGCCGCGCTGAAACGCCGTGGCGTCACCGCTGAAAACCTGCTGATTGCCGGTGCATCCAAGGCACCCGCGCCGGCCAAAAAGACGGCCGCAAAACCGACCAAGAAAGCCGTTAAAGCACCTGCCAAAAAGGCAGTCGCCAAGAAAAAGGCTGCCAAACGCTAATCTGAGCGGTCACCGGCAGCGCTTACCCAAGCCCCGCAAGAGCGATCTTGCGGGGCTTTTCTTTAGGGCGGCATCGCCATCCGATGTAGCGCCAATGGCCTCATCCGGGCAACGTAAATGGCCCTTCCGGCCTTCGCCGATTGAGTGCACCCTCCGGCGCATCATCCAGACGAAGGTATTTCGAATGCCCCCTTTCTTTTCGATCCCACGTCGCCGCGTATTCATAAGCACACTCGCAGGCCTCGCCGCCACGTGCGTGCTGGCCTTTACGGTCAACGCCGGGCCGGCCACTAAGATCACCGCCCAACCCACCGTCGCCGCGTTCGATCACGTCCACGACTTCGACAAGTTTTTCGGTACCTGGCATTCAAAGCAACGCCGCTTGAAAGAACGGCTTGCCGGCAATAACCAATGGATCGAATTCGAAGGCAGCCAAACGGTGCGGCCGGTTCTCAATGGTCACGGCAACATGACCGACAACGTCTTCACCATGCCAGACGGGGTGATTTATAGCGGTGTCACTTTGCGTGCCTTCGACCCCGCATCGCAGACATGGTCGATCTGGTGGCTCGACGGAAATCGTCCGACCCAGATCGACGTACCGGTCGTGGGTAGCTTTGAAAACGGCATCGGCACCTTTTATGCCAACGACACCTTTAACGGGAAACCGATCAAGGTGCGTTTCAGATGGCTAAACATCACAGCCACCACACTCCAATGGGAGCAGGCGTTCTCCCCCGACGGCGGCAAGACCTGGGAGACCAACTGGATCGCCTATTTCACCAAGACCGGTTGAGCCGATACCACGCCACCCTGCCCGATGTTTCTTCCAACCATCCGCTTGGTGAGACCATGACGACAGATAATCCAGACCGCCGCCGCCTCATGCAATGGTCCCTCGCGGCCGTTCCGGCCCTTATGACACTAGGCCATGCAAGCACACTGTTCGCCGAAGACCTTGCCAAGCCGAGTGCCGGCGGCACCGGCCCAGAGCACGACTTTGATTTCTTCCTCGGCAACTGGCACGTCAAGCATCGCCGACTGAAGCAGCGGCTCGTAGGTAACCATGATTGGGAGGAGTTCGACGGCACCAGCCATTGCCTGTCGCTGCTCGGTGGCATCGTCAACTTGAACGAGACCGTGGTAAACCGTGCCAACGGCACCTATCGCGGCATGGGCCTGCGGGCATTCGACGCGAAGACCGGCAACTGGGCCGACTGGTACCTCGACGGTCGCGACCCCACCCAAATCGATGCGCCGGGTACAGGCCGCTTCGCCAACGGCGTCGGCACCTTTCTTTCCGAAGAGACCTACGAAGGCAAACCGGTTACCTCGCGCGGCCTGTTTACGCCTATCACGCCCAGCACATGCCAATGGGAGCAGGCCTATTCAACCGACCACGGCAAGACCTGGGAGACCAACTGGGTGATGCGCTATACGCGAATGGCGTAAATGCCACTCAAAAAGCATGCCGTGGATAATATCCACGGCATGCCATAGCGATCAGTTGCAATATGTCATCTGGAAATTGTGATCGTAAAAGTACGACCACACACGACGCTGATAACCGCCGGTATTGACCACCCAATCGGTATCGTTCACGCCGGGATAGTACGGCGCACTCCAACTGCCGTTACCCCATTGGATGCTGTACGAAACCACATCGCAGCCAAACTGCCCACCGCACTGGCTGGGAAATTTCTGCTGCAGCAGGGCGTTATCTGTAAGCAGGGATGCGTCATCGCCGTCTGCTACGTTGTCCACGCCCAAATACCAGCGCGAGTCATAGGTGGGGCCCGACTGATAGCTCCAACACCCGGCCTGAGCCGAGCCAGCAAACAATAATGCGCCGGCGACGCAGACACGCAGTAAACCGCTCTTAATTATCATCGCTATCTTCCTTTCATTGAGTTGACCAGCCTAGAGACCTCGGCAAGCGTCCCTTTTCCGACTCGACAATTTAAGAGCAACCCCCGAGGTGCCCCGGTCTTTTATATTTTGCAATGCATACAGATTGTGAAGAAAACCATTTACCACGATTAGCAAGTAATAAATACGTGATTCACGATAAACTCACCTAAAATTCTTATTCATAACCGTATTTATTACTATATTTTTAAATTCAATGAAAAACAGAGTCATGTAAAAATGACTCCGCCCTCTTTACCTTGGGCGCTCTGCCTCGATGTAGGTTGGGGTGAGTGCAAACGAACCCCAACGTGCGCCATGCTGGGTATCACGGCAAACCTCAATGTTGCGCAACGTTGGGCATCACTTTGTTCAGCCCAACCTACCGACCGGAGGCACCTTGGTCGGCCCCTACGAAGCATCCCTCATAAGCCGGTAGCGTGCGGACCCTGCCGTAGGCGGGGTTCGTGTGGCCGGCTCGACGCAAAGACGCTTGGCCGAATCAGGCCAGTCGCACTATGTTTCGATTGCCTCGCGCGTATGGCTGTCATCTACGGACAGGAGCATAAAGCGGCTCAATGACGGGCGCTCACAGGTGATGACTCCATGAAGGCAACGTATGTTGCGGCATTGGCTGCCGTACTACTGACCGCTGCGTTGTACCCGACAAGCCCAGCGCTGGCCGCGGCATCCACTAGCGGGAACTTGCTCGTTGGCGCAGACGGCGAAGCCGCTGCATGCACCTCGGACTGGAACGCCGTGACTACCGTGCCGGGCTGGACTGTGCTGCAAGGCAACCCGAGTGTCGTGTGCTACACCGCCGCCAGTTTTGCCACGCCCAGCACGCCAGCACGCGGCAAGGCGTTTATCGCCGACGGCCCCTATGGTGATTCAGCACTGAGTCAACGCGTAGATGTATCGGCAGCCAGCGCCGTTATCGATGCCGGCACGGCAAGTTATACGCTGTCCGGCTGGCTGGGCGGCTACGGCGGTTACAGCGCACATACCGTGTTGAGCGCGACCTTTCTCGATGCCAACGGCAACCCGCTGGGCTCCTCGGCCACCGTACCCACCGTGACCGCGGCCGATCGCGGTTACAGCAATGCTTTTCTGGCGCGGGCGATCAGCAACCCGGTACCCGCCGGCACCCGTTCGATTTCAGTGCTTTTGCGTTTCGCTGACACCAGCGCCTCTTACAACATCGGCTATGCCGACAATCTGTCGCTTACGCTCTCCACGCCGGTGCCCGTACCCACGCTAACCGCCCCGGCAGCCAACGTGCCCGCCTTCGACCACGTGTTTGTGGTGATGATGGAGAACACCAGCTACGGGCAAGTCATCGGCGATACCACCGATGCGCCCTTTATCAACAGCCTGGCCAATCGCGGCACCTTGTTGTTGAATTCCAGTGGAACCTACCACCCCAGCGACGAGAATTACCTCGCCATCGCCGGCGGCGACAATTTCGTGCAGGGCGCGATCTACTATCCGAATATCCATGTCACCTCGCCGCATCTGGGTGACCGTCTGGAGGCCATCGGCAAGACCTGGAAAGCCTATGAGCAAGGCATGGGTACGCCGTGCAATACGAACAAAAACTACGATTCGTATTACGCACCCGATGATGCCCCCTTCATCAACTTCACCAATATCAGCACCAACCCCACCCGCTGCCAGGCGCATCTGGTCGATCTAAGCCAACTCAATAACGATTTGCAGAGCATCGCCAGCACGCCGAATTTCGCCTGGCTGGCCGCCGACGATTACTACGACGGCGAAGCCTCCGGCAACGGCTCGTCGGCCAGCCTGAAGGTACAAGATGGTTGGCTGAAACAAACCCTACAGCCGATTTTCAACTCCCCCGCCTGGACCGGCCAGCACTCGCTGCTGATTCTTACCTGGGATGAGTCTGCAGATAAATCCAACAGCTCCGGCAATCACATTGCAACCATCCTGGTCGATTCACAGGGCGCCGTCCGGGCTGGCTATGGCAGCGCCGCCAGCTACAACCACTTCAGCGTGGGTCGCACGATCGAGCAGGCCCTGGGCCTTTCCGCATTGACCGCCAACGATACCTACGCCACGCCGCTTAACGATGCGTTCGCAGCCGCCACACCGCCAGCATCGACGCCGACACTATCCACCAGCACGGCCACAGTGCCGCAAGGCGGCAACATCATGCTCGACTATGCGACCACCGACACCCAGTTGAGCGCAACCAATTGGGTGGGGATTTACAGCGCCGGCAATACACCAGGATCACAATCCTCCATCGTTTGGCAGTACGTTCCCACCGCGAATGGCAACGTGTCGTTCAACACATCGAATCTAGCGCCGGGAAGCTATACAGCGTGGTACCTGTATCAGGATGGCTATAGCGTGTTGAGTGGGCCGGTAAGTTTCAACGTATCGCCCTGATCGACTCACGGCGACACCTATGACACGTTGGGGGGAGCAAAGCGAACCCCAACGTGGGCCGACCGTGACATGTTGGAGTTCGCTCACACTCACCCCAACTCCCAACCGATGCGTATGTCGTTCGTCATGGTTGCGCAAAGCACCATACACCACTACCCTGCGCATCCCTTCCACTTCACCCGAGCGAGGTCAAGAAAACTATGAATGTTGAAGTCCTAATCCCCGCCGGGTCGACGCTGCTTCTGTCCTGATTGCTCTGCTGGCCTTCTGGCTGGCCCTCTGAGCGTTGAACCCTGGCACTCCGTTTGGCTTCCCACCTTGGGAGGTCGATACGTTCCGCTTTGCCTCAAGGGTTTTCATGTCTACTCAGATTTTTTCGCTACACCAGCTTGGCTGGCGGCCGGCCTATGCTCAACATCTGACGATCGACGATTTCGAAGCGGGTTATCCAGCTCGCGTCGTCGGCGTGCATCGCAATGGATTGGCCGTGTTGTCTTCACAAGGGGCAGCCTTGGTAGCGTTGCCACCGCAACGCGCCGCGATGGCCGAAACAGCGATCACTGTCGGCGACTGGGTGATGGTCGAACAAGATGCATCGAGGATGCTGCGCCTGATCGAGCGACAGTCGTTGATTGCCCGCGTGGCAGCGGGAAGCGATCACCGCCTGCAATCCATCGCGGCCAATCTCGACACTTTGTTCATCGTTACCTCTTGTAACGACGACTTTAATCCGTCGCGCCTGGAGCGTTATCTCGCGCTTGCATTCGAGGCAGCGGTGACACCGGTGGTCATTCTCACAAAACCGGATATGTGTGCCGATGCCAACCATTATGCCGATGCCGCGCGACAGGTCGCTCCATCCGTCACGCTATTGATGGTCAATGCCACCGATGCAACGTCTATCGCCCAACTGCGGCCTTGGCTGCAGAGCGGGCAAACGGTAGCTTTCATCGGCTCGTCCGGGGTTGGTAAATCGACACTGACGAACATGCTGGTCGGGGACACCACGCGGTTGACGGCAGCTATCCGTGAAGACGATGCCAAGGGTCGGCACACCACGACCTCACGCGAGATGTATGCGTTAGCCTCCGGCGCGTGGGTGATCGACACGCCGGGCATGCGTGAACTTCGCATCGGAGCGGCGAGTACCGGCATGAGCGCGGTATTTGACGACATCGAAACCCTGGCGGCGCAGTGCCGGTTTCGCGACTGCCGCCACGAGAGCGATGAAGGTTGCGCCATCGTAAGCGCCATGGCCGATGGCGAGCTGGATGGGCGGCGATTCGCCAACTACTTCAAGCTGCAACGTGAGGCCGTCAATGCGACGCTTAGCACTAAGGAACGCCATGAACGAGACCGTCAGTTCGGCACCATGTCGCGAACCGCGATGCGAGCCAAACGCGACAGACAAGGTCGTTGACGCGTTCTGAGGCACAAAAAAGGGCCGCGCCATTCTTAAATGACGCGGCCCCTTTCGAAGCACGTAGGTTGGGGTGAGCGCAAGCGAACCCCAACATGCCATTGCCTGCATCTGTTGGGGTTCGCTTGCGCTCACCCCAACCTACGCCGACCTCAATAGGCCATGAAGTCGCCACCGCAACTTTGCAGCTTGCAAGTCGCGGTCTGCATCTGCATCTGTATCTGTATCTGCGGAATGCTGATTGACTTCGTATTGATCGGTGCAACGACCGCTTGCACTTGCCACTGCACGCCACCGCTTTGCGGTGCCATCACGACCTTTACCGAGCTGTCGAGATAAACCGTTTCGCCAAGCGCGGCCGCACCGTTGAACGCAAGCGGCTGCTGTGGGGTGGACACTTGTTGTGCATCGCTGCCGATGGGCAGCACCAGATACAGTCCATTCCTTGTCGCAAACGCGGCCCGCACCTGATCTTGTTGATCGTTGATCTGTACGTACTTGATCCCGTCGCGGTGAAACACGTAGACGTGCCAGTTCGGGCTTACGCTGACGTCGGCGGCCTGGGGGTTAGTATTGCCGAGGTCGCTGACTTCGACCTGTGGTGTTGTCTGTGCATGGGCAGTCCATGCAGTAGCTGTAAGCAACCCGATCAATAGGGCGCTGCGGAGTTTGTATTCAAAACGGATCATGACGCGGCCCTCTATGTACTTACCTGGCAACATATCAATTCAAAGTGACGGGTCTAGTCGTATCGTGCAGCAATAACGCCAGACGAGCACCCTTAGGTATAGCGCGCGTATGTACTGCGCCACCATAAATGCGCGCCCGATCGCGAATTGCGTCCAGACCGAGACCGCCGACACCCAAACGATAGGTCAGCTCTTCCCTTTCATTCTGCTTCGGCTCGATGAGAGCCTTGGTACGATCGAACGTCACATCTATTCTCAGAACCACCCAGCGCCGGTCGCGCGTCTCGCCACCGCGCAGAACGATGCGCAGCTCGGTAATGGCCGGTGATGGTTCAAACAGTTGCACCACCGACTCGCAAGCAAGGCGGTAAAGCGCTATCTGTACACCGGGATCGAGCCGGCTCAAGCCACGCCCCGACAGCTCGCAATCAAACGCGATGCCCATATCGTCCATGGCCTTGGCGATGGGGCCATTTTTCAAGGTCGAGGGAAACCCGCGGCTCTGCCATGTACGCGGATAGAGGCTATCGGCCAAGCGAAAAACCTGTTGCTGCGTGGCGATGGCCTGCCGGTAGTAAGTGCGCTCTTCGGTAGCCGACAGCAAATTATGCAGACGGGCCAGGAAGCGACTGTGCGATTGTTGAATCGCGCTGCCGACCTGCTCCAAGGCATCAGCGGTCTGCCGCATACGAAGCTCGCCCAGGTATAGACCTTGCTGGGCCAGTTGAAGCGCCAGCCGGCCATCGACCCGCTCCCGATCATCACGCGCGTGAAGCGTTGCTATACGCGCACCCAGCATCAGCAGGGTCGTGATGGCGAAGGATATAAACACCTGTGACTGCATCGTCACGACATCGAATTCCGCAGGCGTAATCAGCGCAATACCAAGGCTGGCCACTGAGCCGCCCAGGGCCGCACCACTCCAACCATGCCGCAAAGCCATCCAAGCCACCGGCATAAACATGGCCATGCGCGCTACAAAGCTGAAGTCACCTTTCACATTGGCAGCCACCCACGTCAACAGGGTCAACGCCGGCAGCAGCAACCCTATGCTGTCGAGCACCAGGCGGTTGCTGGCCAAGCGTTTACCCAGGGTGCGAAGGCTACCCTCACGCCAAATATCCCTAAGCAGCAGGGCCAGCGGCACGATGGTAAGAATGCCCAGGTAGTTGCCCAAGAAGTACTGGCTACCCCACTGCCAGAACACCGGGTTATCGCCGGGCGCTTGCTCGCGGGCGGTGTATAAGAAACTGATGTCTCGCGCAGCAGTGGCCAGGGATACCAGCAGCGTGCACAACAGCAAGACACCGACTCGCACGGATCGTTGCCCGTCAAACAGCGACAAACGCGAGCGAGCCCAGTGAACGATAGGCATCGCCAGGGCGATCGGCGGAAAGAGCTTTATCAATGCGTACGTCGGCCCGAATTGGTCAAGGCAGTCGTAGCTGATCTGCGCCAACGGCAGCATCTCGCCAACAATCATTGCCGGCCAGTACCGATAGGGAACGAACAAAAGGCATAGCAGCCGCAATCCGGCTGGCAAAAACCAATGCGCGAATGAAACCTGCCGTAACAGCCCGTAGCTCAACGCATAAGCGGCAACCACCGCCACCTGGCGCAGCCATCCCTTACCTATCCCCATAGTCCCCTGGCTCCCATGCTCGGTTACTGTTTCCCCCTGCCTCTTGGGCATTCCTACTAGCAAAGCCTATGAGACATGAAATCTGCGTGAAATTTGTTGGAAACAGTATAGGAAGTCGGATGTGAAGAAGGAGTCAGGGTTAACTAAAAATGTTTTTGGCTTCTATTGATTTGAGCCCTTTGATCTGGCAGCAGGTAGAGAAAGCCGCCACGCAATCGATCGAGGACAACCGAGGAAACTCTTACGCAGGTTAGACCGCTAAGGATAAGCTGCATATGGCTGATCGAGTACCTGGAGTGCCCCAGCTTCGCAAACCAGAGGCTTTATGAGCCTTGCGAGCCACTCCATCAAGGACATTGATCGTACATAAGGGAATGAATGAAACCGCTAAGCACCCGCAGCTCATTGGCTGTACTGGCAGTAGTCATTGCCTGCGCCATGGGGGCATACCTGTACTTTGATCGACCAAGCAACAATGCGGTTGGTCTCAAAGCTGCCGAAACGATGCAGCACCGCCTCGACACCACTGCACCTATCAATCAGCTACATATGATTGTTGGACGCGTCTATGTTACGCATGCCAAAGGCAACAAGTACCAAGGGGTAGCTTTTGTCAATTTGAATGGGGACATCCATCAAGTGCCAGTCGATATAACTCTGGATGGGGAGCAGTTGCTGCTTCAAGTTCAACCAGGGTCGTTGATGTTTGCTACTCAGGAGCTATTAAAGATTAATCCTGGGGTGCCGTTAGCGGACGATCCTGTTAACGCCGGCAAGCCCTGACCTGTCTGTAACGATTTATTACTCGCCAAGGAAAAGCCCCGCGTTGGCGGGGCTTTTCCTTGGCGAACAAGATGTCAAAGACGCTATTAAATGACTCTGACACCTTACCTCCCACTCCCGTCTCGCCACGAATCCGGTCAGCGCTCGGCAACGGCGCTACGAGCGCGAGATGATCGCGTTGTTGACGGCAGCCAGGATGCGCGCAATGAAGCCACCATCCTGCGAACTGATCGCCCGTACCTCGCCTGATGAGCTATGCAGAATAAGATGGTGCGTTGCCTTCTGGGACTTGGCGACTAGGATGCCGGCCACCAAGGTGATCGCACCAAGAACGATACCCATCACCCACCCGTTCGATAACGCGATCAACAGAACGATCGCACCAAGAAATGCCCAACCCACTCCGGTTAATTTAGCTGGCTCCACAACCGCCTTAACCGAAGTAACCCCAGCGATAGCGTATGTGTGTCCGCTCGATACGAGCCTGGCGTTAGTGACCAGCACGTCGCCTTCTGAAAAAAACGTGCTCTCCGCGAGCGGCAGTGGCATTACATCTGACATATGACCCCCTGTGACATTCCATTGATCCCCTGATCCAGCATACGACAATGTACGGCACACGACATATTCAGAGCCAGTCGTTCCTATGCGTGGCGTTGAATACGTCAAATTGATCGCCGGGAAGTTATACGGCCTGGCACCTTTATCAGGATGGATTAAGGCGTCAGAGACACTTATTAAATGACTTTGACACCTTAGATTTTTCGGACCGTGTCGAAATGTGCACCCGCCGTTCGTCGTTGTTCTATGAGGAGGCCAAATCGACATTGACATCCTAGCTCTACCAACTAGCGCAAGACTAAGGAGGAATTGTGGCTGCCTCAACGGCAACAAAGAGAAAGCTGATATTGAAGATGTCCGTCTCCCTGGACGGCTTTGTCGGCGGACCTAACGGCGAGATTGACTGGATATTTAGGACAATGGGCGATCCCACCGCCGGGGAGTGGATTGTCAATACGCTTCGCGAAGCCGGCGCGCACATGATGGGGAGCCGCACCTATTACGACATGGCGGCGTTCTGGCCGTATTCGGACTCCCCGCTTGCCCCGGCGATGAACGACATTTCCAAGATCATTTTTTCGAGGAAAGGGATTAAGGACGGTACGCAGGTGGATCGGACGACACGTGCGCTCGCCGATGCAAAAGCGGATCGCATTGGGGGGCGGCCTGGCGTCACGCCAACAGCCGTGGTCCTGCAGTCCTGGGCCGAACCCACGGTGGCAAGCGGCGATCTCGCGGAGGAAGTTCTCCGACTGAAGGAACAGCCGGGCAATTTCATTCTTGCGCATGGAGGCGCTCAGTTCGCCCAAAGCCTCGTTGCATCCGGCCTCATTGATGAATATCGACTCGTCATTCATCCGATTGTACTAGGACGAGGCCAACCTCTGTTCTCCAGACTATACAGCCCAGTTGATCTGCGCCTAATCAGCACGACTCCCTTCGGCTCTGGCGTCGTGGCAACCGTTTACCAGCCGGCATGAACCGTCGCGCGTGGACGACGAGAAATAACCGTGGAATTAAGGTGTCAGAGACATTGTTAAATGGCCCGGTCACCTTTGATTTGACCAATGGCTATCGCCGCGTCGTAGCGTGCAACGCCTCCACTCCTTAATAAGAGTGGGGCGCGAAGCACTCGCTCGACGATGGCCAATACCCGACATACGCTACCTCATGCATCGCTTACGATATCCGAGCGCGCTCATCTTCGATCAGATGGGCGTCGCGGCTTGAAAACCTGTGGATACCTCAGGCTCCGACACCTTTGACTTGACAATGGCTTACGCAAACCCACCCAGTTCCTGCCACCGCCAGGAGACGTAATCTATGACGCTCAAATGCATCAATCCCAGTGATCTGCCGCCTCAGCAAACGTACACTCAGGTCGTCGTTGCGACGGGTAGCAAGTTGGTGTTTGTCTCGGGCCAGGAGCCCGAAGACATCAACGGCAATCTCGTTGGACATGGTGATCTTGCAGCTCAGGCGCGCCAGGTGTATGCCAATCTTGGCCGTGCACTTGCTGCTGCCGACGCCAGACCCGAGCAGGTCGCAAGAATCACAATCTACGTCGTCAATTACGAACGCGACGAATGCTTGCCAATTATCGAAGAAGCCCGCAAAACGCTGTTTGGAGATCACAAGCCAGCAGACGTGGTACTCGGCGTAACGTCGCTGTCCCCAGGCTATCTGATCGAGGTTGATGCGATCGCAGTCATTGATTGACCGCACCACCGAGAGCTCTCCAGGGACGCAGTGGACAAACCGTAGGCTACTGAGGAATAACGTGTCAGAGACATTATTAAATGACTCTGACACCTTTGATTCCGAGCGATACGCTTGCGGGTCGGCCGGCCAGAATTGCCGCTGAGATGCCTTTTCGCGCGGGAAATAAAGTGGCCTTGGCCAACGTAAAAGGGCACTCCACATGGCGAATCATGTAACGAGGCCGCTTCGGTGGGATCAAAGATCACATACGTGCTGAGCATGCCGGCAATGGCCTGTCGCTTCAGCGTGGTCACGTAAGACCGAATAGCCTGCTGCAACTCGTGCTGTGTCTTTCCCTTCATCGCCTACCTCTGTCCATAAATCAGCGAACCCCTACAAGAATTTGCGAATAATCCTATTCCGTAAGGTGGGGTCGTTAGATAACGCTGGTCACTTCTCGGGGGAGAACCTAAGGAGTTAGCTATGCGTAATACAATCAAAAGCTTGATCGTCTCGTGCGCTGCCATCACAGCTATCGCAATGAGCGGAAGTATCTTTGCTCAATCGAGCTCTGGCCAAATTTACGTCAATCGAATGTCTACAGGCTGGGGCACAGATAGCTTCGGTATTTCCACATCCGGTAACACTGCCGTCAATCCCGCCGGCTGCTCAAACACAGACCTATATTCGATTGATGGCACCGACCCCGGATACAAGACCTTCTACGCAGCGGCGCTAACTGCCTACACGAACGGGACTCCGGTCGAGGTCATCATCTCCAATCAAAATTGCCGCCAGGGCCGCCCGATGATTCTGGGCATCTCGCTACTCAAGTGACGCAACCCGTCAACACACTGGAGTGCATGCATGACACTGTTGCCGAAGCTTACGGCGGCATTACTGATTTGCCTTCTATCAGTAAGCACCGCTTTTGCGAGAAACGATACAACCACCACCCTGGCGGTCACAGGAAAGGCTATCCCAGGTAAACCCGTCACGGTCAGTGCGACCCTTAGCGGCGGCCCTTACTTGGTCATGGATCCCACCGGCCGCGGTGGTGGAACGCTCGTTTTCCGCGACGGATCTACCGTCATTCGCCAGATTCAAATCAACGGATCCACAGCGCAGAACGTCTTTGTCTATTACGACAATGTCCCTATCTGCTACTCGGATGGGTCATGTGGCGTCATCACTTACCGCTACTTCCTGAGCCGGCTTTCGACTGTCTCATTCGCCTACAACCTGCCCAATCAAACCGGGCCGCACAGCCTATCTGCTCAATTTGTCGTGGATGACAAATTTTCCAACGGCTCGACATCGGCTCCTGTAACGATCAATGCCAGGTATCCGAGCATCACCCCGATCATTGACACGATCCTCAACTAGGCGATACAGGTCGACATAACCACACGACTTGGACAATAGAATCAGCAAAGGAGTAAGCATTTGAAAACGTTGAAGAGTGCAATTCTCGTCATTCTTGTCACTTGCGTATCTACCGCCGCCATCGCTGGAAACGGTAGCGGGAAAGTGACCCAAATTGGTTCTGTCCAAGGGGGTATCGTGATTTTCAGCACCCCAACCCATACGGGCTCCCCAGTTTGCGCCAGCATTCCCACGGATTGGGCGGTCAATACGGGCACTGCCGAAGGCAAAGCGATCTACGCCATGCTTCTCACTGCAGTAAATGCAGATCGTGCCGTTGCCGTTAATGGGAACAACGCCTGCGATGCTTGGGGAGATCGCGAGACTGCCACGCAGGTCTGGTTGCAGTGAGGATATTTGCTTAGGTCGGAACGCAGCAACAAGGTGTCAGAGACATTATTAAATGACTCTGACACCTTTGATTTCAAGGTGGCCCGGAACTTCGCCATACGTGAACTCCCCCTACCTATTCAACGCACTGAACTTACCTGTGCTTCCTGCGGAATTTCCGCAGCGGCATTTGAGTGAGCTGTTTCGTTAAATTGACGCGAGTCACTCTAGGCCCACGAAACGACCGCAAGAGCGCGTAGATGAGCAAACCACCCACAACTGCCATAAGCAGAAACGCCGGCCCCCAAAGATCACCAGCTTGACCTGCCATCCAGTGGACTCGTGGTGCAGAGGTGATGAAAGCAGACATCCAGGTGCATCCGATGCTATGAGGATGCCGATGGTGATTGCGAATCGTGGCGTTCGCAAGTCGGCGAAATTCTTATGAGAGCTATTGAGAAATCGGAATAGGCGGGCAGTGTTATTTAAGAATTTATCTACCCTTCCGACTTCACATATGCAAAACGCCCCACTTGGAGGCGTTTTGCATATGTGGCGGAGGGAGTGGGATTCGAACCCACGGTAGGCTCACACCTACGGCAGTTTTCAAGACTGCTGCCTTAAACCACTCGGCCATCCCTCCGAATTTTCTCTGCGAACAGTCGTACTTCGTACGACGCTACGGCAGTTTGACTCCGGGCATCCTGCCCTCCGCCCCTTCGGGGCCATCGACCTTCGGTCGATGTTCGCTTCGGCTTCCTGCCTCCGCGTCAAGACTGCTGCCTTAAACCACTCGGCCATCTTCGCCAAGGGCTCTAGTGCAACGAGGCGCGTGATTCTATCAGGAATGCGCTATCAGGAATGCCGTGGCGTTCCTCTATCCCCACCCTTTTTCGACAACGCAATCAGCGCCCAAAGCGTAATCCCCACCGGAACCGCCGCACCCAGCAAGGGCAATAGCAGGACCGGCTGGCGGATCACCATCGGCACCAACTGGCTGGCGCTGGCGAAACCGACAACCCAAAAGCGCAGAGTGCGGCTGTGGCGGGCAAACCAGAAGCTGCCTAGCACGGCTAACAGCGCGGCCCAGGTGAAGATGAGATCGAACATGGGCAGGGCCCACACGCCGGCGAAACCGAGCCGGGTGATGATGATGCTGGCGAGTACCACCAGCAGGCTGTAGCTGGTGATGATCTCGACCTTGCTCCATGAGCTTGGCCCGCTCATGCGATGTGTTCGGCGCCGCGCATATAGGGGCGCAGCACCTCGGGCACGGTGATCGAGCCGTCGGCGTTTTGGTAGTTCTCCATCACGGCGATCAGGGTGCGGCCTACGGCCAGGCCGGAGCCGTTGAGGGTGTGTACCAGCTCGGGTTTGCCGGTTTCCGGGTTGCGTACGCGGGCTTGCATGCGACGGGCCTGGAAATCTTCGTCGTTGGAGCAACTGGAGATTTCGCGGTAGGTCTGCTGGCTGGGCAGCCATACTTCCAGGTCGTAGGTTTTGGTGGCGGCGAAGCCCATGTCGCCGGTGCACAGCAGCAGGTTACGGTAGGGCAAGCCGAGTAGCTGCAGCACTTTTTCGGCGTGGCCGACCATTTCTTCGAGCTGGGCGTAGGAGTCGCTGGCGCGGGCTATCTGCACCATCTCGACTTTCTCGAACTGGTGCTGACGGATCATGCCGCGCACGTCGCGGCCGTAGCTGCCGGCCTCGGCGCGAAAGCACAGGCTATGGCCGGTGAAGCGCAGCGGCAGTGCATGGGCGTCTTGAATGGTGTCGCGTACCAGGTTGGTCAGCGGCACTTCGGCGGTGGGGATCAAATAGCGCTTGGTGTCGCCGACCTGGGTGGAAAACAGGTCTTCTTCGAATTTCGGCAACTGACCGGTGCCTTGCATGCTGTCGGCATTGACCAGCAGCGGCACGTTGCATTCCAGGTAACCGTGCTCGCCGGTGTGCAGGTCGAGCATAAACTGGGCTAGCGCGCGGTGCAGGTTCGCCAGTTGGCCGCGCAGCACGGTGAAACGTGCGCCGGAGAGCTTGACGCCGGCTTCGCCGTCGAGCCAGCCGTGCCGCTCACCAAGCTCGACATGGTCTTTTACCGGGAAGTCGAAGGTGCGCGGGGTGCCCCAGCGGCTGACTTCGTGGTTGTCGTTTTCGTCTTTACCCAGTGGCACGGACTCGTGCGGGATATTGGGAATACCCAAGGCGATGACGGCGAGCTTGGCCTGTGCGTCGGCCAGAGCCTGTTCGTTGGCCTTGAGCTTATCGCCCAGACCGGCCACTTCGGCCATCAGCGCCGCAACATCTTCGCCTTTGGCCTTGGCCTGCCCTATCGCCTTGGAGCGGGTATTGCGCAGGTTCTGCAGTTCTTGGGTCTCGGTGGCTAGCTGTTTGCGCTCGCTTTCCAGCGCCTCGAAGGCGGCCACGTCGAGCGTATAGCCACGGGTTTCCTTCAGGCGTGCGGCGGTTTCGACCAGGCGCGAGCGCAGCAGTGCAGGATCCAGCATGAGGTGCAGTCCGTTCTTATGGCTTGAACGGGCGATTATCGCCGTGTGGCCTGCACTGCCGCAATGCGGCATAACGACGGCCGCCTGAGAGGGTGGCTAGCCCTCCCCCGCTGCGCGCAAGGGAGGGCATGATTTATTACGCCGATTTGGGTTCCGCGCGGCCAAGCCACCAGGCCATGGCGGCACCGGCAATCATCCAGCCGACTAATTGCTCGATCAGCGCCGCAAAGGTGAAGTCGAGTGGGAAGCGGTACCAGTTCCAGTACGGCACCATGGCGCTCAACCAGGTGAACACGGCTACGATGGCGGCAATGCCGACGCGGCGGGCAAACCCGAACGCCGCCAAGCCCATCACGAACGCCAAGGCCAGCGCGGCCAATGTGTCCGAAGCCCATTGACGGCCGAGTTGCGGCCCCATCTGGGTAAGGTCTTCGCCCTGCGGTAGATAGACCACCCACGCATAAGGCGAGGCCTTGGCTTTCTCGGCATAGGTATGGACGACGGCTGGGTCACTCATTTTCTTGGGGTCAAGCGATGGCAATACATAAACGCCGGCCTCCATCCCCAGCCCCTGATGCAGGCTGCTCAGTATCACGTCTTCAGCCGCCGGCAGTTTCATGCCCATGGAGCCCAACCCAAGCACCATATGGGCAACGGCACCCCAGATAAACATCACGATGCCGCCGATCAAACCTGCGATAAGCACGCGCATGATTCCACCCTCCCCGGTTCGAACCCTGTGTCGGTACAGCGAATCTATGCCTGCCGGTTGAGTGGTCGCAAGGGTGTTTGCAACAGTGCGCGCGGGTCAAGTACGCCGAGCGACGGCGATCGGCAAAGCGGCCACACGGCGCATTTCGGGCTCGTCCCATAGGGTGGGGTCGCGTAAGCAGGCCAGCGCGAATTCGTGGGCGTCCTCACCCCAGAACAAGCGGCCGTCCAGCGACAGCGTCGGCACGCCGAATACGCCTTCGGCCAAGGCCGCTTCAAAATTGGCTTTGAGCTGCGCTTTGACGTCCACGTCGGCAATCGCCGATGCCACGTCGGCGATGCCTAGCTGCGCCGCTACCGGCGCAAGTGTCTCGGCGCTGTCGCCGGCGCGGCCTTGCGCCCAGATCCAGTCGAAGATCGCATCGGTCGCCGCCACGTTACTACCCGCGGCGATGCACAGACGCAGTGCAGCCAGCGGGTTGAACGGATGCGCGGGCGGAAATCGCAACGGTTGTTGCGCCTGTTGCGCCCGCCACAGCACATGCCGATAGCTGAATTCGCGTTTGCCGGGAATTTCCGCTGGTCCTTTATTGCCGTAGTGATCGAGCAGGCCAGCGAACACGATGGGACGCAGGGTCACGGGCTGTGCTGCTGCGAGCGCTTTCAGCTTGGGCCACTGCAACCAGGCGAAGGGTGAAATAAAGTCGAAGTACCAGACGATGTGCATGGCATGCTCTCTAGAACGTCAACGAAGAATCCTGGTTTGACCACACCATTTTGAGCTACTTGCCGCGCGCTTGCCGCCGCGCCTCGCGCAGGTTCAACAGCTTTTCGCGCAGCTTGAGTTCCAACCCGCGCTCCACCGGCTCGTAGAACACGGTGCCATCGAGCGCATCAGGCAGACATTGCTGATCGAGCGCGACACCGCCTTCGGCATCGTGGTCGTATTGATAATTCTTGCCGTAACCGAGGCCTTCCATCAGCTTGGTGCGCGGATTACGCAAATGAATCGGCACATCCAACGTGCCGGTTTCGCGGATCACGGCTCGTGCCTGGTTGTAGGCCATGTAGGCGGCGTTGCTCTTGGGCGCGATGGCCAGCCAGATCGCCAGTTGTGCCAAGCCCAGCTCGCCCTCGGGGCTGCCCAGGCGCTCGTAGGTATCCCAGGCATCCAGCGCCATGCGCCATGCGCGTGGTTCGGCCAGGCCGATGTCTTCCACCGCCATGCGGGTCATGCGCCGTGCGAGATAGAGCGGATCGACGCCACCATCGAGCATGCGGCTCAGCCAGTACACCGCTGCATCGGGGTCGGACGAGCGCACGGATTTATGCAGCGCGGAGATCTGGTCGTAGAACTGTTCGCCGCCTTTGTCGAAGCGGCGGGTACGATCGGCCAGCACCTGAGTCAGGGTGGTGTCGTCGATAGTGTTGTTTTCGGCCAGCTCGGCGGCGATTTCCAACAAGGTCAGTGCGCGGCGCACGTCGCCATCGGCGGCTTGAGCGATCAGGCGTAGCGACGTATCGGCAACGTGCAGCTTCAGCTCGCCGAGCCCACGCAGGTCATCGGCCAATGCGCGTTGCAGCGCGGCGGTGATGTCATCGACCGACACCGATTCCAACACGTGTACGCGACAACGCGAGAGCAAGGCGGAGTTCAACTCAAACGATGGATTCTCGGTCGTCGCGCCGATAAAAATAATGATGCCCTTTTCGATGTGCGGCAAAAAGGCGTCTTGCTGGGTCTTGTTGAAACGATGCACCTCATCGACGAACAACACCGTGCGACGGCCTTGGGCAAAGTGGGCCTCTGCCTCGGCCAGGGCCTTGCGCACATCGGGCAGGCCGGACAGTACCGCCGACACCGCACGAAACTCGGCATCGGCATAACGTGCCACCAACAGCGCCAAGGTGGTTTTGCCGCAGCCTGGCGGCCCCCACAGCACCATCGAATGCACCCTGCCCGCCTCCAATGCACGGCGCAGAGCCTTATCCGGCGCCAGCACGCGGTGCTGACCGACGATTTCGTCGAAGCTGCGCGGGCGCATGCGCTCGGCTAACGGCTTGAGCTCGTCGGACTCGGTGGCGAATAAGCTCTGATTCTGGGAATTCATTGTGTCGCGGCGTGGCATCCGCCGATGATACGGCAGGCCGGTTCGCTGTGTCGCGGCGCGCGAGGAGTGCTGGTGCCCAGCGCCTCCTCGTTATAGACGTCCATCGGCACCCGCTTACGGGGCTGAATCGCCCCCTTTCGAGCCTCGACGCAGTAGGCTGAAAGCCATCGCGGCGACCATCGCCGCAGCGGCGACGAGCACCAGCCACAATAGCGGTCGAGTCCAGTTGAAAGGCACTTTGGGCGCAGTGAGTGCAGCGATACCGCCGGCCTCCACCGGCTCGCCGAGCGTGGCGGCGGGCGGTTGCCAATCGTCGCTTTGCGTCGCACGCAAGCGGTCGATAGCGACATCGACGGCGTAGTCTCCACGACGGGCGGCGTAACTGCCGGCCAGCAAGCGGTACGGTGCCGGGCCTTCGGCAAGAAACACGAACGTATCGGGATGCCAGCCCACTTGCAGGCTGGGCGGCTGCGACAACGGCGTATCGGTATGCAGGCGCAACATGGCGACGCGATGCGTCTCGAAACGGGCTACGTCGCCACCGGCTGCATCGCTCTGCACGCGCACGGCGGTTAACGTACCCAGCGCCGACCACGAGGTACCCTCACCTGTGCTGGCCGATACGCTGAACCGAGCTGCCGTATTGGCGTCGGCCATGGCCGCACGTACCGCCTCCACCGGCAAGACGCCCGGCAACCGGTAGTCGTAATCGACGCCACCGCCTTGTGCTTTGCTGGTTGCCGCGGGCTGCAGTGGCAGCCATTGCAGGGAGGCATAGCGATCTGCGGCGGCATCGGTATAGCTGCCGGTCAAGATAATTTCAGGCTCTTGCCCCGCACTCCAAGGCGCCTTGCCGTCGAGCAGACGCAGGCGGTAATAACGGGCGGTGCTACCGTCGATCGTGATCGTGCGCTGGTCGACGGCATCCTCGCCACGCGCGATCCGCGTCACAGTGCTGTTTGACTCACGCGTGCTCCAGGTTTGCAAATCGTCGCTGGCATCTACTGCCACGCTTAGCCGTACATCGCCCAGCGCCTCGGGCAGCACTAACTCCATGTGGTTGATCGCCACCGACTTGCGACCATCGATCAGCCATTGCGTGGGCTGGCTTTTTGATCCGTTTGCCGTGGGTTGCTCGATAACGATGTCGCCATTGGTATTGCGTTGCACACGCACGCCAGCAGTGGCATCGTCGCCACCGGGCACCGGCAACAAACGCGTTTTCAACTCATAGGGGTGTACCTGCGGCGATGCCTCGGGCATGGCTGCAAACGACACTTCGCGCCCTAGCGAATTGACGACGACCAGATCGTGCAGCCCGGCCGTAGCGAGTACGCGCGAATAAACCGACGGCGTCAGCACAACGCGATAAGCCTCAGCCTTGGCTTGCGTCTGCAAAGGGTAGGCATAGGCGTAGTCATTGCCGGGCGCGGCAACAACACCCATCGCAGCGGTCAGCAACACCGCCGATATCAAACAACGAAAATCAAAGCGCATCGGTGGGTTCCTTAGACGAAGCAAGCGACGGTCGGGGCGGCGCCGGCGCGAAATAACCGATGACCGTACATAGCAGGCCATAAGCGATAAAAGAGGCAATGCCGAACAGATTGCCCAGATGGCCGCGGTCGATCAGCATCAACTTGGCCAGTACCACGCCCATGGTGACGGCACCGGCCAGCCACAACATGCGCTGCCCGCGACGCGAGCCCCAGACCCAGGCCAGCACGCCAAGCACGCTCCACACCACGGTGAGCGACATCTGCGCCAGACTCGATGAGGCCATGGCCTCGCTCCACGGCACACCGCCAAGCTGATGCACCGCACGCAGGGTTGCGCTGGTGATAAACACCATGGCGGCGATACCGAACATGGCTGGACGCGAGCGCTTTACTTCGCTCGGCGTTGCTGCATCGGCGCACCAATACCCCACGCACGCCAGGATGGCTAACAGCAGTACTTCAAGCGGATTCAGCAGCGGGATATAACGCAATGGTGCGGCATCGCCGCCGAGCCACAGGCCAGACACAAACACCACCACCATCACCGCCAGCAAGGAATACAGCAGCAGGGGGCGTGTGCTTACCTGTTGCGCCGACAAAGGCGCGATCAGCCAGTGGGGGCGTTGCAAGGCAACGAACCACAACAGCAGCAACGGTATGGATACCAGCAACCAACGCCAGGCATCGGACAGCCAGAAACTCGTATTGAACGCCACCAGAATCGCCACGCCGAACAACAGCGCCCACCGCCACCACCAGGCCAACTGCGTCAAGGTCGCCGGCGCCGAGTCATCGCGCAGGCAAACCAGGGTGCGCCAACCCAGCGCCGCGCTCGCTACCGTCGCCAACAAAAGCCAGCCGCTCAACGGCTGCCAGCCCATCACAAAACAAGAAAACACCGGCAACAGCGACAGCCAGGTCAGCAGGGGGGCGCTGAACGCCACGACGTGAGCCAACTCTGCCGCTGGCTTGCGTCGCGCGACCTCGGCAACCATCCAGGCGGTAACGACCAGCAATAGCCAAACGGCAGCAAGCTCGCTGCGCCCGCTCAGTACGCGGTCGATTTCCAGACCGGCAGCGGCCAGCCACCACACCGTGCCCCAGACATACAGCGCGATCGAGGCCAGGCGCATACGCCATGTCGCTGCGGCTTCGCGTTGGTACAACCAACTGCTGACCAAGCCGCCGATAACAATCAGCAAGGCACCGATGAAATCGCGATTGAGTATCGGTGGGTTGATCGCGCCACTCGAACGCGAGTAAGCAAACAACCAGGCAAAGGCGGCAAAGAGCTGCAAGCCCAGGCCGCACCAGCGCGGAAACCAGCGGCCTTGACGCAAGCCAAGCCAGATCAGCCCGGCACCTTCAAAAGCGAACACACTGGCGGTAAGACTGGCATCCAAAGCCAACGGCACCGCCAGGGTCGCAAAAGCTATCGCCAACACGGCCCAGACATCGCGTAGCGCGCCAAGTCGTCGATGATCGCGCACGCTCCAGGCGACCACGATGTAAATCACCGCAGCGGCCAAAGCCGAAATGGCGAGATCTGTCCCATGCCAGCGCAGCAACGCACCCTGCAGCAAAAGACTTATCAGTGGATTGCCAAATAGCAGGCTGCCGTCGATCAAGGCTTCGCGATCGGTCGCGGCACGACGCAGGTAGAGCCACGGAATAACCAGGTAGAACAGGAAATTAAGGATCAGAAACGGCTCGGTACTGGCGAACAACTCCGGCCGATAGCTAAGAACGCCCCAGGCGGTGCCGATACCAAAAGTCGCGATAAAACCAAGCAGATTCAGCACACGCCATGCACGCACCCATGCAATGCCCAGCACGGCCAGATTGAGTACGGCGTAATAGCTGAACAAGGCGACGTGGTTGCCGCTGCCGGTGGAGATCAAGATCGGCGCGGCGAATCCGGCCAGCAGGCCAAGCACAGCCAGCGCCAGCGAATCTTGCAATACCGCCAGCACCCCCACCCCGGCAATCAAGATCACCAAGAGCGCGAATGCAGCCATCGGCGGCAGTAAATCGTACAAACGAAACGCCGCGAAAATGGTAATCAGCAACACGCCGATCGCACCGCCCTGCAAGGACAACGCGAATCCGCGCCGCTGCTCGCGTTGACGCCAGCCGAAAAACAATGCGCCCATCGCGGCCAGCGCCACGGCACAAACACGCACCTCGATCGGGATAGTCAGCATGCCGGCATCGGCGGCGTACTTGAGCAAGGCGGCGACGCCGGCGAACAACACCAGCATGCCGATTTTCACCGGCACATTGCCTTCGGTGAACCAGCCCCATGCGCGCTGCCACAGCAACTCGCCAAAGCCTGGGCCGTGTGGCGGCTGGCGGTTGCCAGGCTCGACCGCGCCCGGCTCGCTCAGGCTCGCTTGAACCGGTGACGATGCCATCGGCGCAGGCTCGACGTGTCTCGATGGCATCGGCGGCGGCACCGGCCATGCTTCGTCTTGCGGATCGTGAGCATGCTCATCATCGGCATATTCATCATGGGCAGGCAGGGGCGTAGACGTATCGAGCGGACGCCATGGCTGCGACTCAAGCTTGGGCTGTGCCGCAGCGGGTGCGCTGCCTGTCGTTAATTGGCCGAGTGCCGCCTTGACCTCGCCTAACGAGCGCGACACGCTCGATAGCCGCGCCCATAGCAAACCCAGCAAAGCGCCGACCGCCGCTGCGAACCAGCTTTGTTCGAGCCACGCGCAAAGCGCGACGCCGACGATCATCCATATCAGATACATGCCATCTCCATTCCCCTAGGTAGGCCATACGACATGCTGCTATCCGCTGTCGTTATCGCGCAAGGCCGGATCTTACAGTTTTGATACAAGCACAAGTGTTCAAATGGCGTTTTAACTAGCCTCAAGGTGCCGGGAAGCGAGCGATGGATAGCAAAACACCTAATGCATCCCTACCTGGCGATGGCGGTAGATCGCGTAAATCAGCCCGCTGGCTCCGGTCAATACGGCCGGAATCAGCAAGGTTCGTTCTTGCAGCACCCTGAAAATCAACGAACCAGCCGTGGCGCCGGCCAAAAAACCACCCGTCACGACCACGCAAACCTGGATACGCAGCGCATCCACCGCCAGCCCGCGCAGGCGTTGACCTATATAGATACCAAGGTCGGTAAACATGCCCGAAAGGTGGGTGGTGCGAAACGTGGCCCCGCTATAAGTGCTGGCCATCGCGTTCTGCAAGCCGCAGGCGATAGACGCCAGGTAGAGGCCGCCATCGTTGCCGTTGTGAATCAAGGGCACCGCCGCGAACAGCAATAGCGACTCGACCATCAAGGCAACACCGTAGCGGCGACCGAGCTTGAGCGTATGTTGCTGCACGATAAAGCCGCTGAGCACAGCACCGCCGACAAAAGACACGATAGCCAACACCCAATGCAAGGCTTCGCCGACATTGGCCTCGGCCAGAGCCGTGCCTAACAGTGTGGTGGTGCCGGTGAGATGGGTGATCGCCTGATGGCGAAAACCCATAAAACCGACCGCATTTATCATGCCGGCGATGAACGCCAGCAAGCCACCGCCAAACCAGGCCCAGCGCGGCAACTGACGTAACACAGTGGGGGATCAGTCCTTGATCGGCTGCGTGGTGAGGACCGGCGCGTCACCGATCACATCGGCACCTTTGGGGGGTACGAAATTGAAGGTCGATGGCGCAATCGAGGGGTTGCGCTGCCAGCCGGCGAAACGGATGTCGGTGGTTGCGCCAAGCTGATCGCGAAATACCATGCGCGCCAGGCCATTCGCATCGAAGCCGAGGTCGGCATAGTCGAACTGCGGGTCTTTGCCGTTGGAGGTAAGGCGCAGCCAGCTCAGGCCGTCGCGCTCGCCCTGCTCGACCACCTTGAAATCGCGATCCATCTGCTTGAGATCGGTAATCACGGTGAGCGGGCTATGCGCCTCTTCGGTGCTTTGAATGCGCACGGTGACCTGTTCCAGATCGGGGTCGTACATCCATACCCGGCTGCCGTCGGCGACGATGCTTTGTTTGTACGGCGCGGTGGTTTCCCAACGAAACTGCCGTGGCGCTTCCAGTGACAGTGTGCCGGAACTGCGCTTGCCGGCACCGCCGTTGGCGTCGGTCAACGACTGGGTGAAGCTGCCGGTCAGCGAATGCAGGCCGTTGGCGAAAGCGTCGAGTTTGGCACGCGCCGGGCCGACAGCCGCCTGGGCAACGCTGCTTAGCGACAACGTGAGTGCGACCACAAAACTGACTAGAGCAAGGCGTTTCATGAGGTTCCCTGTTTTCGTATCCACGATAGCGGCGCAGTGTGCGTCGCTATCGCTTAATGGAGCCGTTACCCCCTCCCTTCCTTCGGTCGCAAGGGAGGGGTAAATGCATCAGTTCTTCGGCGGGGGGGGAGCCAGCACTTCGCGGTTGCCGTTGTGCTGTGGCGCACTGACTACACCGTCTTGCTCCATCTGTTCGATCAGTCGCGCGGCGCGGTTGTAGCCGATGCGTAAATGACGCTGTACACCGGAGATCGAAGCACGGCGGCTCTCGGTGACGATGCGCACGGCCTTGTCGTAGAGCTGTGCCTCCACATCGCCGCCGCCTTCCTCACCATCCTGCGGCAGGCCCGAGTCATTGATGAATTTGCCGTCGCTGGTGGCTTGTACTTCTTCGAGCACGCCCTCGATGTAATTGGGTGAGCCTTGCGAGCGTAGCCAATTGACCACGTGATGCACCTCGTGATCGTCAACAAAGGCGCCATGCACGCGCTCCGGCGTAGCGGTACCCGGTGGCAGGTAAAGCATGTCGCCATGGCCGAGCAGCGTTTCGGCGCCGCTCTGGTCGAGAATGGTGCGCGAGTCGATCTTGGACGACACCTGAAATGCGATACGGGTCGGGATATTCGCCTTGATAAGACCGGTGATGACATCGACCGAGGGGCGCTGGGTGGCGAGAATCAAATGCACACCGGCAGCACGCGCCTTCTGCGCCAACCGCGCGATCAGCTCTTCAACCTTCTTGCCGACGATCATCATCATGTCGGCGAATTCGTCGATGATGACCACGATATACGGCAGCGGCTCCAGTGGTTCGGCCGCGAGATTGGGCATGTCAGGATTCGGTCGAAACAGTGGATCGAGCAGCGGCTGACCGGCGTTCTCGGCGTCACGCACTTTTTTGTTGAAGCCAGCCAGGTTACGCACGCCCACCGCGGCCATCAGTTTGTAGCGGCGCTCCATTTCGGCGACGCACCAGCGCAAGGCATTGGCGGCCTCTTTCATGTCGGTGACGACCGGCGCCAGCAGATGCGGAATTCTGTCGTATACCGACAGCTCCAGCATCTTCGGGTCGATCATTATCATGCGCACATCTTTCGGGCTGGACTTGTACAACAAGCTCAGCACCATCGCGTTGACCGCCACGGATTTGCCTGAGCCGGTGGTACCGGCGACCAGCAAATGCGGCATCTTGGCCAGATCCACCACTGTCGGCTTGCCGGCGATGTCCTTGCCCAGCGCCAACGCCAGCGGCGACTTCAACTGATCGTATTTGTCCGAGCGCAGAATCTCCGACAGATAGACGATCTGTTTCTTGGTATTGGGAATTTCCAGGCCGATCACGTTCTTGCCCGGAATCACATCGACCACACGCACGCTGACCACCGACAGGCCGCGAGCAATGTCTTTATCCAGGCTGGAAACTTGCGAGCCACGCACACCGGCTGCCGGCTCCAGCTCGAAACGGGTAATCACCGGGCCGGGATAGACGCCCACCACCTTGGCTTCGATCTTGAAGTCTTTGAGCTTCAGTTCGACCTGACGCGACAGTACTTCGAGGGTTTCCTCGGAATAGCCGGGGCCTTGCGGCGGCGCCTCGTCCAGCAGCGACAGCGGCGGCAACTCGCCCGGCAGGGCCGCACCGGTGAACAACGGAATCTGGGTCTCCAGCTTGGCGCGCTCGCTCTTGACCACCGGCGCTACCGGCGCCTCGATACGCACCGGCTCACGCTTGGCCTGCTTGATCGCATCGACCTTTTTGACCACCTCGCGCTCGGCGCGCGCCTGACGCGCGGCCAACACTTCTGGTGCTTCGCGCAGTTTGCCGCCAAACCAATGACCTAGCTTAAGCACGCCCTGCCCGGTCAGATCCATCAGCTTGAACCAGGACAAGCCGGTAGCCAGGGTGACCGCGATCAGAAACAGCGCCAGCAAAAACAGCGGTGCGCCCTTATCGCCGAGCGCATGCAACAAGCCATTGCCGACCCAGCGACCGACAATGCCACCGACGCCTTCCGGCAGCACCTGAGCTTCCGTGAAATTGAGCCAGGCCAGCGCCGGCGCGGTAATAAAGAAGAAGACAAAGCCGATCAGCCGCAGCGAGGGCTCCCACGGCTGTACTGTGCGGATACCGCGATGACGCAGTACCTGCACACCCAGCACCAGCAGCAACATGGGGAAGCAATAGGCGACCAGGCCAAAGATATAGCGCAGCAGGTTGGCGATATTGGCCCCCACTGAACCGCCAAAATTGCGTGCATGCTCAGTCGTACTGGCATGGCCCCAACTGGGGTCTTGGTCGTTGTAACTGAACAAACAGGTCAACAGATACAGGGCCAGAGGCAACAGCAACAATGCGCCAGCCTCGCGCAGACGGCGCTTGAGCTCCTCGCTGAGGCCTGCTTTCTCCACTACTTTTTTGACGTTCGCGCTACGCGCCACCGGGTGGGGTTTCCTCAACTTGAAGCTACTGATATGGCGAGGACCTGGAGCGTGTTTTCACACGCTCCAGGTGCCTTGTGCGTTTTAGAGCATACCCTTGAGCGCCGGATGCACCAGCTCGCCGCCATCGATGTTGATACCGCCATGCAGCGGTGCAAACTCGCGCCATTCTTTGCCGCCGGCCAGACGCTGGACGTAAGGCAGGATGGCCGCCGAAATCGCCACCGACGAGGTCTGCGGCACCGCACCCGGCATATTGGTGACGCAGAAGTGCGTCACGCCGTGCACGTCGTAGGTCGGCTCTTTCCAGGTGGTCGGCTTGGAGGTCTCGAAGCAACCGCCCTGGTCGATCGAGATATCCACCAGCACGCTGCCCTTCTCCATGGTCCGCACCATGGCATCGGTAACCACGCGCGGCGCCTTGGCGCTGGGGATCAGCACGGCACCGACCACGAGGTCGGCATTGGCCACTTCTTCGGCCACCGAGGACTCATAGGCGTAAAGCGCGGTGACGTTCGGACCCATCGCCATCATCTCGGCGAGGCGATCCTGGCGCTTATCGAATACCACCACATTGGCACCGGCGGCGGCGGCGAGCGCAGCAGCGTTGCCACCGGCAGCACCAGCGCCGAGCACGACCACCTTGCCGCGCGGCGTGGAAGCCATGCCGCCCAGCAACTTGCCCTTGCCGCCCTGCGGACGATGCAACAGGGTGGTGCCGATCTGGGTCGCGATACGGCCGGCGATAACCGACATCGGCAGCAGCAGCGGCAAGCCGCCGTTTTCTTCCACCGACTCAAACGCCACACCGGTCAGGCCGATGTCGAGCAGGCTGCGGGTCAGCGCCGGCTCGGCGGCCAGATGCAGATAGCAGAACAGCAAGTGATGCTTTTTGAGCAAGGCCAAGTCGCCGGCAACCGGCTCTTTCACCTTTACGATCAACTCGCCGGCTTCATACAGCGCCGCGGCATCGGGGACCAGCTTGACGCCGACTTTGGCATAGGCCTCATCAGCGAAGCCGCTCTTTTCGCCAGCACCCGCTTGAATAAACACTTCATGGCCACGCCGAACCAGATCGGCGGCAGCGGCGGGAATCAGGGCGACACGACCCTCAAGGGTCTTGGTTTCGGAGGGAATACCGATACGCATGGGGAATTTGGAATCCTGTGGGTCGTAGCAAGGGTGTGGTTGCAGTGGATCGTTAACAAACTTAAGCGGTGCCAGGCATCGAAACATCTCCAGGTCGGCCTATGCCTTGAATCAGATGCTTGTCTTCCCCATCCTTGCGGGTTCCAACGCTCTGCCATTCATTTTGAAGCGGCTTCAGGAAACCGCTGCTAAGGATTGGAAGCGATAGTGATTCAAGCTGCCAGCAAACCGAAGGATTATAACCATGAGTACCCCCAAGCACAGCCGCCTGCTGATCCTCGGCTCCGGCCCTGCCGGCTACACCGCCGCCGTGTATGCCGCCCGCGCCAACCTTAAGCCAACGATGATTACCGGCTTGCAACAGGGTGGGCAGCTAATGACCACTACCGACGTGGACAACTGGCCGGGTGACGTCGAAGGCTTGCAAGGGCCGGTACTGATGCAGCGCATGGCCGAACATGCCGAGCGCTTCAACACCGAAATGATTTTCGACCATATTCATACGGTGGACATCAAGCAGCGCCCGTTTCGCCTCAAGGGCGACTCCGGCGAGTACTCCTGCGACGCGTTGATTATCGCTACCGGCGCCACCGCCAAGTACCTGGGCATCGCCAGCGAGGAGAAATTCAAGGGACGCGGCGTGTCCGCCTGCGCCACCTGCGACGGCTTCTTCTTCCGCGATCAAGATGTGGTGGTGGTTGGCGGCGGCAACACCGCCGTTGAAGAGGCGCTGTATCTGGCCAATATCGGGCGCAAGGTCTATCTGGTACATCGTCGCGACAAACTGCGCGCCGAGAAAATCATGCAGGACAAGCTGTTCGAGAAGGCCGCCGCCGGCAAGATCGAGCTGGTCTGGAACCACGCCATCGACGAGGTGCTGGGCGATGACTCCGGCGTCACCGGCGTACGCGTGAAAGACGTCAACACCGGCGCCACCCGCGATCTGGAAGCCAGCGGCTTCTTTGTCGCTATCGGCCATACGCCCAATACCGGCATTTTCGAAAGCCAGCTCGACATGCGCGACGGCTATATCAAGATCCGCACCGGCCTGGAAGGTATGGCCACGATGACCTCGGTACCTGGCGTATTCGCCGCCGGCGACGTCGCCGACCATGTCTACCGCCAGGCGGTCACCTCGGCCGGCTTTGGCTGCATGGCCGCGCTGGATGCGGAGCGCTGGCTGGATCAGCAGACGCCAATGTCGGCCTGATGCGCTAGCTGCATCAATCGATCTGCTTTAAATAATGCGTGGCGTGAATCGTCAAAAGCGATTCACGCCACGCAGGTTTTTCGAAGTCGTCCCGGACAATCAACTTGCGCCAGCCATTCTTAGCGGCGTGCATTTAGTCACGGTGCAGTAGTAGTACGAACAGGCTCCACCCTGGCATACCTGCACCACGCATCCATTGGGGTCGCATATGCTGCCGCCACTTTCAGGGTTGACGGTATAGGTTTGACCGAAGCTATCTCTGTATTTATGCGCTTGCTCAAGCGGGGTCAACGTAAGCGTCTTACCGAGATCTGAAGCCTGCGCGTGAATCGTCCCGGTCAGCATGCAGCAACCAGCCAGCGCCAACATGCCAAATAGCGAATGAAATTTCATCAGCGTTTCCTCCATGAATTTGTTTCATATCAAGCCATTGAGTGAGTGCCGCCACTCGACGCAAGATCTTACGCAAGACTATTGTCATCGACAACAGCTCGTCTTGATGAGCCAGAGACCCCTCCGTGCTCCTGCCCCGCATCCATAACCACATCAACGACCTGCCCGCCACCGCCTGGGACGCACTGCGACCAGACGACAATCCGTTTCTTTCTCATCGTTTTTTAGCCGCGCTGGAATCCACCGGCTGCATCCGCGCCGACTGGGGCTGGCAGGCCCATCACCTGGGGTTGTACGAGCACGACACACTGGTCGCCGCCACGCCGCTGTATCTCAAAGGTAACTCGCACGGCGAATTCGTCTTCGACTGGAGTTGGGCCAGCGCCTGGGAGCGCGCCGGTGGCGACTACTACCCCAAGCTGCTCAATGCCGTGCCGTACTCGCCCGTGCCCGGAACGCGCCTATTGGTCGGCGACGGAGCGCAGGCTTCACGATATCGGCGGGCACTGGTCATCGCCATGCAAGCTCAAGTCGAGCAGTTGGGCTTGTCCTCGGCGCACGCCAACTTTCTGAGTGAAGACGATTTACCGGCTTTCGGCGACGACTGGCTGACCCGCTCGGATATTCAATTTCACTGGACCAACCGCAGCTACGGGGATTTCGCCGATTTTCTCGCCGCGCTCAGCCACAAAAAACGCAAAAACATTCGCCATGAACGCGCCCATGTGGCGCAGCGCGGGCTGCATATCGAGATGCGCGGCGGCGACACGCTTAGCCGAGCCGAATGGCAACGCGTGCACGCGCTATACGCATCGACCTTTGACGCCAAGGGCAACCATGCCGCCTTGACGCAGGCGTTCTTTATCGAACTGGGACAATCGTTTGGCGATGCCGTGCAACTGGCACTGGCGCATGATCGCGGGGAGATCATCGCGATGGCGCTGTCCCTGCAGAGCAGCAAGACGTTGTACGGCCGCTACTGGGGTGCCAGTGTCGAGATTCCCGGTCTGCATTTTGAGCTGTGCTATTACCAAGGCATCGAGCACGCGATTCGGCATGGATTACAACGCTTTGAACCCGGTGCCCAGGGCGAGCACAAAATGGCGCGCGGCTTTCTGCCTGTACGCACGCATTCGCGACACTATCTGGCCGACGAAGGGTTTCGTGCCGCGGTGCGTCAGGCGCTTACCCGCGAAGCATTGAGCATCGACGAATACGCCGATGAACTACTGACACATAGCCCCTACGCCGAGCGTTGACGTCGATGTAAGTCAACGCGGGCTTGCATCACAGTCACCTGCCCCGCTATGTATGGGTCTCCTCGCCGACCATCGAAACCAGGCCGCCGTGCTTACCCTGCCCTTGCTCGACTCATCGCAACCTGAGCATTTTCCCGATCCGCGTAACGCGTTGCGCGATCCCAATGGGCTGCTCGCCTTTGGTGGCGATCTCTCGCCGCAACGATTATTGGCAGCTTACGCGCAGGGCATCTTTCCCTGGTTCAACGAGGAAGATCCGCCGTTGTGGTGGTCGCCCGATCCGCGTTGTGTCTTTCATACTGCTGATCTTCAAGCGAACCGCAGCCTGCGCCGGCAGCTTGCCGGCAAGTCATGGCGACTCACTATCGATCATGCCTTTCGCCAAGTGGTGGAAGCCTGCGCCGCGCCGCGCCCAGGCCAGAGCGGCACCTGGATCGTGCCTGACATGATGGATGCTTACACCACGCTGTATAGCCTGGGCCATGCGCATAGCGTGGAGGTATGGGAGGGCGATCGCCTGGTAGGCGGCATCTATGGCGTCGCCATCGGCCGGCTGTTTTGCGGAGAGTCGATGTTCAGCCGGGAAAGCGGCGGCTCCAAGCTGGCCTTGATTGCCTTGGCCCAATTACTGCGAAGCTGGAATTTTCCGCTGATCGATGCCCAGGTCAGCAACCCGCATCTACTAAGCCTGGGCGCTGCTGAATACTCCCGTGCGCGATTTCTGCGCGCGGTCGCACAACTCACCCAACTGCCGGGTCAACCGGGCAGTTGGGTCGAGTTCACGCCGCTGCTATCAGGCCGCCTTGGCTGAGCGAAGTGCCAGCGCCTGGCGGTAAGACACCAGGATGTTCTCGCGCACGGGTGCTTCGCCGTTGGCAATACAGTGCAGCCACTCATCGGTGGTCAACACGGCCGCAAAACGCGACTGCTCGACCACGGCAAGCACGCGATGGATTTCTTCCGCAGTGGCAGAGCCTGCCCGATTCGAATACGGCACGGAGCCGGAAGCGTCATGCACAAACTCCACCGCCATGCCGCGATCGAAGGCATGTTTGATTGTGGTGTCGTTGCAGTTATGGGTCATGTAGCCGCTGACCGTCAACGTGTCGATGCCCTGCTCGACCAGCCAGTCGGACAACCCGGTATCGGAGAAAGCACTGGGTAGCGGTTTGCCGAAATAAGCATCGCGATGGCGACGACCGACCTCATCGTGCAACTGCCAGCCGTTACTGCCCTGGGCAAAGGCCGGCGCGTCGGCGGGGGAGTTCTGCTGGATGACAATGACCGGGATCTTCGCTGCCGTGGCCGCGTCCATCAAGCGGCCGATATTGGCCAGGCTTTCCGCAGGCGGCGGGTATTCGATCTGCAAATTGCCGGTGAAGTATTCGTTCTGCACATCGATCACGATCAACGCACGGCGTGGGGTGGTTGCAGTCATGGCACAGCTCCTGATGGATGAGAAAGTGTGTCTATGCTGCCCGCGCCGACACTTGCGGACGAGTGGCCTGAAGGACAATCATCGATGTCATTGGGCCATGCACTGCCCCGCCATCGTGGAGTGGTTATGCCGCCGATCAAAACCGTGTCGAAAAGCACATCTATAAAGATTGCCGTCGTGGCGTTCGAGCACATTCTGCCGTTCCACCTTTCGGTGCCATGTGCGGCGTTTCAGACCACATGGAACGAGGGTCCATCGCCCTTTCGATTGCGGATCTGCTCGGCGGAAGGGCGCCGACTACGCAGCGCCGCCGGTTTTGTGATCGAAGCGGAATATGGGCTGGAGGAACTGAGCCGGGCCGACATCATCATCGTGCCGTCCTGGCGCGACTGCTATGAAACCCCGCCGCAGGCACTGCTCGATGCTTTGCGTCGTGCGGCAAAAAACGGAAAGCGCATCGTCGGCCTGTGTCTTGGCGCCTTTGTCTTGGCCCACGCCGGCCTGCTCGATGGGTGCAAGGCCACGACACATTGGATTGCCACCGACGAACTCGCGCGACGCTTTCCCAAGGTTTCGGTCGACCCCGATGTGCTTTATGTCGACGAGGGCCAGGTGCTCACGTCGGCCGGTGCCGCCGCGGGTATCGACTGCTGCCTGCATTTAGTGCGCCAATTACTCGGCACCGAGCAAGCCAACCACATTGCGCGGCGCATGGTGGTATCGCCTTTTCGTCACGGCGGGCAGGCGCAATTCATCGAACAAGCCGTAACTACGGCACCTCGCGACAAACGCATGGCCCACCTGCTTGAAAACGTGCAGCGAAAACTGCACCTGCCGCATAGCTTGGACGAGATCGCCCAACACGCCGTCATGAGTCGCCGCAGCTTCACTCGTCATTTTCGCCAGCTCACCGGCAGTAGTTTCGGCGACTGGCTGCTCGCGCAGCGGCTGAGCGAAGCTCAACGGCTGCTGGAGACTACGGATCTGTCGTTGGAGCGCATCGCCACGGCGATCGGCCTGGGCTCACCGATAACATTGCGCCAACACTTCCAGCGCGCTTATCGCACCTCGCCAACGCATTACCGCCGCAGCTTCAATGCGGACCGCGCCGATGCTTAGCTGCGGTGCATCATCCACCGCATCAGGTTTAGCAAAACCTTGGGCCGCAATGAAGAAACCCGGCACTAGGCCGGGTTTCTAGGGGGATCAACGACCGTGATGACCGCCATGACCGCCGCCGGCGGGAGCACCGCCTTCAGGCACGATGTTCGATGCCTGCTTGCCCTTGGGGCCCTGGGTGATATCGAAGCTCACTTTCTGTCCTTCAGCGAGGCTCTTGAAGCCGCCACCCTGAATCGCCGAGAAGTGTGCGAAGAGGTCTTCACCGCCAGCATCTGGCGTGATGAACCCAAAACCTTTCGCGTCGTTGAACCACTTGACCGTACCAGTTGCCATTACCAATTCCTCTAGAAATTCATACCACCATAACGAGCACGCTTGAAAAGCGAAACAGCTAAGAATGCAGCCGCCCCTCTCGCAAACCCAGCACAGCGCTTTTCGTATCGGTACCCCGTTAAAAACGAACCCGTCAAAAGCGCCGGCGTAATTGTGACTCGCTTTAACGAATAAGTGTCAAGAAAATTTCGTACTTCGAACATTTCTATGTGAAGGTTTTGTCAACGCTGAGTACGCGTCAGGCGCCTACAGCCCAAGAACAGGCGGCAATACCACACTGACCAGTACTTCCACTGCGCGTCAGATAAAGCCGGGGAAACACGATAGCGTTGTGGTTTATAACGATCTGACCCAGGCTATTTGGCCGCCATGCCACCCCTTATTCGCCTGCGCGTGCGACGCATGCAGGCGCACGCAGCTCAATCCATCGAGTAACTGGACTCACTCGGCTTCTGGCCAATGGAAGTGTCGTCAGACACATGATTCGATTCGCCGCCATCGACACTGTGCACGAGCTTCAGTGGCTTTGGCTTGGCGATACGAAACGCTGCAAACACCCGGCGCATAAAACTGACAACGAACGTAAGGCAAACGTAAGTCAACGCAAAATCGCATCCGTGATGCAGATCTCTAATACCCGCGCTTTAGCCGTTTCGTCCAATGCATAGCCTGGCACTCAATGGCTAGTCGCCGCGCGCATGGTAATGACTGGCGACATAGTTATCGAGAATGCCGACGAACTCGTTGGCGATGTTGTCGCCACGCAAGGTCATCGCCTTTTCGCCATCGATAAAGACCGGAGCGGAAGGCGCCTCGCCATTGCCCGGCAGCGAAATACCGATATTGGCGTGTTTGGATTCACCCGGCCCATTGACCACGCAACCCATCACGGCAAGCGTGAGGTTCTCCACGCCGTCGTACTTCACTCGCCATAGCGGCATTTGCTCGCGCACGTGCTCTTGCACGGTTTTGGCCAGCTCCTGGAAAAACTCACTGGTGGTGCGGCCGCAACCGGGGCAAGCGGTGACCAAGGGGGTGAACGCGCGCAAGCCCATCGTCTGCAAAAGCTCTTGCGCGACGATCACCTCGCCGGTGCGCGATGCGCCAGGCTCGGGGGTGAGCGAAATACGAATGGTGTCGCCAATGCCTTCCTGCAGCAGCACCGCCAATGCGGCACTTGAAGCAGTGATGCCTTTGGAGCCCATGCCGGCCTCGGTAAGGCCTAAATGCAATGCGTAGTCGCAACGCGCAGCGAGGTCGCGATACACGGCGATCAACTCCTGCACGCCAGAGACCTTGCACGACAGAATGATGCGATCGCGCGCGAGGCCGATTTCTTCGGCCCGCTGGGCTGAATCCAGTGCGGAGCGAATCAACGCTTCTCGCGCCACATGCGAGGCATCCCAAGGTACAGCCCGCGTGTGATTTTCATCCATCAAGGTGGCGACCATGCTCTGATCGAGCGAACCCCAATTGGCACCGATGCGCACCGGTTTGTCGTAGCGCAAAGCCATCTCGATGATCGCGGCGAATTGGCTGTCTTTCTTTTTACCGAAGCCGACGTTACCCGGATTGATACGGTACTTGGCCAATGCCTCGGCACAGGCCGGCTCGGATTCCAATAACTGATGGCCGTTGTAGTGGAAGTCGCCGATGATCGGCACATCCACGCCCATCATTTCCAGCCGCTCGCGAATACGCGGCACCGCCGCCGCGGCAGCCGGCGTGTTTACCGTGATGCGTACCAGCTCGGAGCCGGCACGGGCCAGTTCGGCAATTTGCTTGGCTGTACTGGAGGCATCCTCGGTATCGGTATTGGTCATCGACTGCACCACGATCGGTGCGCCGCTGCCTACGATCACCTTGCCAATTTGCACACCGACGCTGGGCCGGCGCTTGCCGGACTCGGCCGGACGCGGGTTAGGGGAAGACTTGTCGCTCATGAATCTATCAACCGGAAACGAAGGCCACGGCACGAGCGCGGCAATGGGCATAAGGATACCCGAAGCGGCCATGCCACCCTATGACAACCGCCTCCCGTGCCAGCTCTGGCAGGCCGATGAATAGCCTTGCAGCCCCCCGGAAGGATCGCGGCGGCCCCTGACGCGCTTTATTCAAGCAATAATTTCAACGCGATGCTCCACATGGTCAGGCCGACCAGTACCTCAAGTACACGCCATGCGACCGGTTTGGCGAACACTGGACGCAGCAACCTGGCGCCATAACCCAGCGCAAAAAAGAAGCACAGCGATGCCGACATCGCGCCGGCAGCGAACCACCAGCGAGCCTCGTGGAACTGGGTGGAGATCGAGCCGATCAGCAGCACCGTGTCCAGATAGACGTGCGGGTTGAGCCAGGTCAGCGCGGCACAGGTCAGCAGGGTCGGCAGCAAGGGGCTCGTCATGCCCTCGACCGGCATGAGGGTATCGGACGATTTCCATGCGGCGATAAAACTCTTGGCGCCGTAAAGAACCAAAAAAGCCACACCGCCATAACGCATCAACGGCCCCAACCACGGCGCTTTCGTCAGCACGATGGATAAGCCAGTGACGCCAAACAGAATCAGTACGGCATCGGAAAGTGCACACAGCAGACACGTCCAGAACACATGTTCACGGCGCAAACCTTGTTTCAACACAAATGCATTTTGCGCACCGATCGCCAGAATCAACGAAAGGCTCAAGGTAAATCCCGCCAGGGCGGCGTGAGTGGAATCCATGATGATCCTTATTATTGTGGTGTGGGCGCTAGCTGTGAAAACGCACCCTGCGCGATCACGGTATCGTCGCCATGTTGTTTTTTGCTCGCCGAGTGAGCCGTTACAAAGCGTTTCTAGGGGCCAGACCGATGAGCACCGTCTGGTGGCGCGCGGCGCAACGCCGTCAACAGCAAACGCCGTTGTAAACGATCGGCCAGTGTCGTTGGCTGCATCAGCCCCATGCGTTGCAAGGCATCGGCTTCGCCTGGCACTTCGGGTCCAGGCCGTACGACCGCGCGTAGCAGCGCCCACTTGCCTCGCCAAGTCGCACTACTCGATTTCAACTCGTTCAAGGCAGTGAACAATTGAAGCTCGATATCGGTGAAATCGCTACCGAATGGAAACATCGGCAGGAGTCCTTTCTGCTCAAACGGCGCCAACGCTTCACGCAGGCATTCGGGGCGGTGGCGGCGCCATTTCTCGGGTATTTGAAAATCAGCAGCCAACTTGCCCTGCGATTTCGCCTCGGCGCAAAGCGCATCGAGGAAACGTGCATCGCAGATCGCCAGCATCGCCTCGATACATTCGCTATCGGTCTTGCCGCGCAAATCAGCGACACCGTATTCGGTGACGTACAGATCGCGCAGATGACGCGGAATGGTGGTGTGGCCGTAGTTCCAGCGGATATTGGAATGCACGCCGTTTCGATCGCGCCGGGTCGCACGCATCAATAATACGGAACGCCCGTCGGGCAACTCATGCGCCATCGCAACAAAATTGTATTGACCGCCGACCCCGCTCACCACGTGACCATCATCCAAACCATCGGATACGGCCGAACCCAGCAGCGTGGCCATCATGCACGTGTTGAAAAAACGCGCGCCGCGCCGCTGCAAGGTAGCCAGCGCCTGATGGTCGCCGTAGAGCTGATTGACGTTGGAGACACGACACATGTCGATGGCATCGGGGTCAGCCGCCTCGGTGGCGTCAAGCCATTCGTAAAGTTCGCGCGAACCGAGGAAGAAGGCACCGCGCAGGTAATGCCCGCCGGGTGTTGCCGGATTGAGCTGACCACTCGCAGAGGCACGCTCCAAAGCCAGGTTGTCCCAGCAGCGACGCTTGAGAATGCCTGCCTTGGCCAAATGCATAAAACCATCCATCACCATTTCGCTTGCGCCGTACAAACCTTTTACCAAGGGCGCCAGGCCACCGCTGCGTGCGGCGAGCATATGGGTGGAGTGGCTTGGGTCCAGCGCAACGAGAGCCCGGCGCCAGTTCAGATTGTCCCGTTGACGCAAAAGCAAAGCCTTGACCAAGGCATCGGACAAGGCGCCAATACCGATCTGCAGGCAGCCACCATCTTTTACCAAGGCGCTGGCGTGTATACCGAGCGCGTATTCGGCCACATCCACCGGCTGCCGCGGCAAGGCGAACAATTGGGGAGAATGCGCCGGCGTCAGCTCGATGTCGAAGAAGTCCTCCGACACTTCGGCGTGGCCGCTTAGATACGGTAACTGCGGATGTACCACCGCAATGCACAGCGGCCGCGGCTTGCCGGCGGCCTGCAAGCGATCTAAAAAATCCAGGGTGAGATCGGGATTGCATGACAGGCTGTAGCGCACACCGCCAGGCCCCTCGCGGCGTGCCACCAATTGCACCAGCAGATTGATCTCTTGCTCGACCAGATCCCGCGCAACATGGGTGTAGTTCTGGCTGATGTATTCGCGCTGCGCGCTACCGGAGTGCAGCAACGCACCCGATTGCAAATAGAACTCATGGATCGCGACATTGCCCGGCAGCGCATTGCGTGCCTGGTCTACGGCATATTGCAGATCCTCGTAGTCTTCGCCGAAATGGCGATCAAGAAACGGCTGCAGAAAACGGCTTTCCAAACCAGGCGCCGGCCGCGGCCGGGTCAGCGAAAGCGCGGTATACAGCCGCATCGAGCGTGACTCGTCGCCGCAGTGGAGCCGGTACAGCGCGTTGAGCAAGCCGTGAGGTTTGCCTAACCCGAGCGGCGCGGCGATGCGTAAAGTCGACCCCAGTTGCGCCACGATGGCCAGCGCGCACAGTTCGGTATCTGTATGACGATGGATGGTCGGCATGGGGGAATCATGACATGAGTTTGGGTTGGCATTCGCCCTCTTTTCATCTCTCTCTATTCCCGCAGCGGCGAGGGGTCGAACGCTGCCCTACACTCGGCCCATGTCATCCCCATCGCCGTCCACCACCACACCGCAACGCCAGTTGGCCGAACAGGCATTAAGCCGCGCCGCCGGCGCGCCATTGCTTAACGGCAATGCCGTGGAGCTGTTGATCGACGGTGCGGCGCACTTCGAGGCCTGGCTGACGGCGATTCGCGGCGCCACCCAACGCGTGCTGCTGGAGAACTACATTATTCGCGATGACGCCGCGGGTCGTGCGTTTCGCGAGGCCTTGGTCGAACGGGCGCTGGCAGGCGTGTTCGTTGCCGTGGTCGGTGATTGGATGGGATGTCTTGGGCAGTCGCGCTCCAGTTTCTGGACCCCGCTTCGCGCTGCCGGCGGCCAGGTGCGGATTTTCAACCCACCCCAATTAGGTCGGCCATTTGGCTGGATCAGTCGCGACCATCGCAAGTTGCTGGTGGTGGATGGCCGGCTGGGCTTTCTGTCGGGCGTATGCATCAGTGCGAAGTGGCTGGGTGACCCGAGCCGCAAACTGGCGCCATGGCGCGATACCGGGGTGGCTCTGCGTGGCCCGGCCGTTATCGAACTTGAGCACGCCTTTGCCCAAAGCTGGGGCAGCATCGGCGAGCCATTGCCGACATTCCATGTCGAGCCTATGGCTGAAAACGCCGGCGCCGTGGCGCTGCGGGTCATCGCCACGCAACCGGCCACCGCCAGTATGTATCGACTCGATCAGATGATCGCCGCGATGGCGCGCAAGTCGTTATGGCTGACCGACGCTTATTTCGTTGGTGTGGCGCCTTATGTGCAAGCGTTGGCGGCAGCCTCTCGCGATGGCGTGGATGTGCGCTTGCTGGTACCTGGCAGTAGTGACATTCCGTTGGTTGCAGGCATGTCGCGCTCCGGCTATCGCCCGTTGCTCAAGGCAGGCATCCGAGTGTTCGAATGGAACGGCTCGATGCTGCATGCCAAGACGGCGGTGGCCGATGGGCAATGGGCGCGGGTGGGTTCGTCCAACCTCAATATCGCCAGTTGGTTGAACAACCGCGAAATCGACGTAGCGATAGAAGATAATGCTTTCGCCGCGAAGCTCGCCGCGCAGTACGAACAGGACTTAGGCTCGGCCACCGAAATTGTGCTGGCGCCACGGCGCCGCCGACGCGGTGAACAAGTGCGTAGCAGTCAGGGACACTCACCGCAGCCGCGCGACAAGGGCGGCAGTTCCAGCCGTGCCGCTGCCGGTGCCTTGCGCATCGCCAATACAGTGGGCGCTGCCTTGACCGATCGCCGGGTACTTGGCGACACTTCAGCCGGTCCGATGCTGATGGGTACCCTGGCGCTAACCATCGTGGCGGTGCTGGCCATAGGGTGGCCTGCCCTGATCGGCTGGCCGATCGGTATCCTCAGTGCCTGGTTCGCGCTCAATCTAGGTGTTCGGACCTGGCAATTACGTCATCGCCGCGCGAAGAACGATCCACCTGAATAAAGTAGGTTAGAGAAATCAGTCACTTGGTCGTTTCACCTGAGAAACGAGCTATGTATTACGCGGCAAGCGAATGTAATTCAACAAGATGTAATCTTTGCGAATCATGCTAGGCTCGCGCGTTCATGCGCACCCCCGACGACTCCACGCCTGATACTCGCGGCCCCGACGCTGGCGGCGCCCCGCCGCGACACGTCCTCACACCCAGCACCCTCAACCGGCTGGTGCGCGATCTGCTGGAAGATGCGCTGCCGTTGATATGGATCGAGGGTGAGCTTTCCAATGTGGCGCGGCCGGCTTCAGGGCATATCTATTTCACCTTGAAGGACAGTGGTGCGCAGGTGCGTTGCGCCATGTTCCGACCCAAGAGCGGCTGGCTGAAATTCAAGCCGAGCGACGGCATGCAAGTGCTGGTGCGCGCGCGCGTCGGACTGTACGAGCCACGCGGCGAATTCCAACTGGTCGCCGAGCATATGGAGCCGGCCGGCGAAGGCGCGCTGCAGCGCGAATTCGAGCAATTGAAAATGCGGCTGGATGCCGAAGGCCTGTTCGCGCCCGAACGCAAACGTGCAATGCCGCGCTATGCACGGCGCATCGGCGTGATTACCTCGGCTACCGGCGCGGCGATTCGCGACGTGCTAAGCGTATTCGCACGGCGCTGGCCGCTGGCCGATGTTGAAATACTGCCAGTGCCGGTACAGGGCCGCGAAGCACCACCGGCCATCGTCAACATGCTGCGCAAGGCGTCCGCCAGTGGACGCTATGACGTACTGCTGCTGACCCGTGGCGGTGGTTCGCTGGAAGATCTGTGGGCGTTCAATGACGAACAAGTGGCACGCGCCATCCATGCCAGCGCCATACCGGTGGTCTCGGCGGTAGGGCATGAGATCGATTTCAGCATTGCCGACTTTGTCGCTGACCTGCGTGCGCCGACCCCCTCGGCCGCGGCTGAATTATTGGTGCCTGACGCTCACACCAGCGCACAGCATCTGCGTCAATTGCGTCAACGACTCACTACGTTGCAACAGCGCCGCATGCAGGCCTATAGCCAGCGCGCCGACCACTTGCTGGCTCGATTGCAAGCGCAACGCCCGCAGGCACGTCTGGCGCGCGACCACGAACGCTTGTTGCATTTGCAACGCCGCCTCAGTGGCGTGCTGCGCGAACAAGGCCAATACCGTGCGAGCCGGCTCGAGCGACTGCATGCCCGTCTACTTGCCTGTCATCCGCGCCATCAACTGCCCATGCTGACACGCCGACTGGCCGAGCAGGACTCACGCCTGCGCCGCGCCATCGCGCAGATTCTCGATCGTCGCCAAGTGGGCCTGCGCCATGCCGCACGTGCCTTACACGCCGTCAGCCCGCTGGCCACACTCGAGCGCGGTTATGCCATCGTGTTCGATGCCAACGGCCAGGTGCTGCGTTCGGCACGCGATGTTCCTGTGGGTACGGCGCTGCGTGCTCGCCTCGCCGATGGCGAACTGCCGCTGATCGTGACTGAGCCCCCTGTGCGCAAAAAGCCTACTAAGCGCTGACGCCGTAAGGTCGGTGCGTTGTTACATGAGGTGTTCCGCACGATGTTTGAGCAAGCCCAGCACCACCGTATGAAAATCATCCAAGGTGTGCCGCGCCCACAGATTGCCGTAGGCATTGACGTTCGTGCTGATGCGGTAAGTGGTGGATAAAGTGAGCTCGGTGCGGCCTGGCGCCAATTCACGTAGCTGGTATTCGCCGCGCAATACGTCGAAGTAGCGGTCGCCGATCACCACATGGGTATCCAACCGGCGCAGGGCCTCGCGCGCAGGCGTTACATCCACGTCATAGGCCAAGCGCTGCCCCGGCTCCCATGCGGTGACGTGTTCGCGAAAGTGCACGCCGTCATCCCAGTACAGATCACGCACACTGCCCACGCCGCTGCCGTTGAGCAAGGCCGCACGAGGCTTGGGCAAACCAATAGCGTGCGAAAAACTCCACTGCAATTCGGTGTCGCGGATATCGGGCACATTGAGCAATGTCGCCCAGACGTGCTCTGGACTGGCCTCGACGACGATGCGGTCTTGCACCGTGTGCAACTCCACCGGCGTTTCCATATGCAGCTCGAACTGGCCCAGCAGCAAAGGCAGCACGATGAAGCAGCCCACGATGCCGCGTTGGGCATGCCGGCGGCGGCGCAGCCATGTGACCAGCAAACCCGCCAGCACACCGCCGAGGCTGGATAGCGCCAGCGTCGCCGGCAATAGCATAATCAGGCAGATCAGTGCCTCCCATTGCACTGCCGTCAGCACAGCATAGGTCAAGGCGACGGTCAGCCACGGCGCCAAAAACCAGTACTTCATACGAGCCTGCTGTGCCGGCGCACTAAGCGCCACGCAGATCGCGCCCATGACCAGAGGCAGGCTGAAAATACCGGCCACGGAAACAAAATCGAACGGCAGCCAACCCAGACGCGATGCGCCATCCATGACAAATCCATAGAGCGAACCGCCCAGCACGCCTCCTAGCGCCGCCGCCCACATCCGCCGCCGCGGGGTGAGCCGCCATGCTGTAACTACCCTATCCATCCGATAACTCCATGTTGCATACGCATCGCCCGCCGAGCGAAATCATCGGCGCATTCCAACCTAAAGCAGTGAGCCTAAAGCAATGAGAATGATGCCAATGCGCAAGCGCTTAAGAAGCGTGCAGCTTAACCGCGCGCCTGCTCGATGGCGACCAGATACTGGCACCCAACTTTCCGGGCAAATCATGGATACTCAAACACTTCCGCGGTAAGCACTTCGATTGAGTGAGCCATGACTACCTTGGTTTTCGTCCACGGCTGGAGCGTTACCAACACTTCCACCTACGGCGCCTTGCCACAGCGGCTACAGCAACAAGCGACGGCCAATGGCACGCCACTGAATCTGGCCGATATCTGGTTATCGGAATACGTCAGCTTCGACGACACCGTGACCATGGGCGACTTGGTGCGCGCCTTCGATCATGCCTTGCGTGATCTGCATCTGATCGGCAGCAGCTTTGCCTGCGTCACCCATTCCACCGGTGGCCCGGTAGTCCGCGAGTGGTTGCGCGCACGGCGCGAACGCCCAGGGGCTTACAGCACGATCCGACTCTCGCACTTGGTGATGTTGGCGCCGGCAAATTTTGGATCTGCACTGGCTCAACTCGGCCTTGGCATGCTGGGCGAGCTGAAGTCGAGCTGGAATGGCGTGGAGCCTGGCCGACGGATTCTCGATTGGCTGGAACTGGGCAGCGCCGAATCGCTGTCGCTCAATCTGGACCATATCCACGGCAGCGATCTGGCCGCGAACAACCAGTATCTGTTCGTGCTCACCGGCGATCGGCCCGATCGATCGCTGTACGACCATATCAATAGCTATACCGGCGAGGATGGCTCCGATGGTGTGGTACGCATCGCCGCCGCCAACCTCAACGCGCACCATGCGGTATTGGCCAGCCAGACCTCAGGCCCAACATCTGACGCACTGGCACTTAACCTGACGCGTGCGCCGCGCACTGCCTTCAAGCTGATTGCGGGTGCGTCGCACTCGGGCAGCACGCAAGGCATCATGGCAGCCGCGCCAGCCGCCACTGTCGAAGCCATTCTGCGCTGCCTGCGTGTAAGCGATCTGGAAACCTATGCCCGGCTATGCGATGCATTCGAGGCGGAAAACGCCATGCGCGATGCCGACAAAGTAGAACTGGAACCGGTCGGCCCCTTCTCGCCACGGGTACATATTCACGACGCTCGCAGCCTATTGATCGTCCGACTCACCGATGAAGCGGGCGAAGCACTCGGCGGTAGCCGCTTTTTGCTGGATGCGGGTTTACCGCCAAACCCTGACTGGATGCCGCAGGGCTGCTTGCTGGATCGCCAAGCTAACTCGCGCGCTCCCCATGTGTTATCGCTATTTCTCAATTACGCCTTGCTCGCCGGCGATGCCCGCGTAGCCGACCCTCGCAACAGCCGCAAGACATTGCGCGCGGCAATGAGCAACCACCGCCCCTACGGTGCCGACATTCAGCCCGCCGATCTCAATGGATTGGTTCACCACGCCCTCGCCCACACGACCGCTAGCGATGATTTGTTCGACGCGCTTGCGCCCCACCAGACCACGGTGCTGGACGTGGTCTTGCCGCGCAAAGTGCATGAGGGCGTATTCCGATTGACGCAGACATTGACGCCGGAGGATTTCAGCCACCCAGTCGCCGGCGCCGTGATTCCTTAGCGCCTGTTCAACGGCTTACCCGCAGCAACCATATGGCTTAACCTCGCGGCCTATGAATGCCGCTGCCAACAAGATCGCAACGCTGATGTGGCCCCGATGAGCGAGCTGCTGCATACCCTCGCCAATGCCTGCCAGCACAGCGAGGAGATCAAGAAAAGCCGATTTCTGGCCCAGGCCATGCCGGTGGACACCCCAGAACAGGCACTCGCCGTCGTGCGTCAGGTCAGCGACCCGGCGGCCACGCATAATTGCTGGGCTTACAAGATTGGCCAGGATTACCGCTTCAATGACGATGGCGAGCCTGGTGGCACGGCTGGCCGCCCGATCTTGCAGGCAATCGAAGGCCAGGGTATCGACCGCGCCGTAGTCGTGGTCACTCGATGGTTCGGCGGGGTGAAACTAGGCGCCGGCGGCCTGGTACGCGCTTACGGCGGTACCGCCGCCGAGTGTCTGCGCCGTGCCGCACGCATCCCCATCGTGAGCATGGCACGCCTTGGCCTGCACTGCGATTTCGCCGAGTTGGCCCTGCTCAAAGCACGCTTACGCGAGCTGGATGCGCAGATCGAACACGAAGTCTTCGCTGCGGACGGCGTTGAATTACAGTTGTATTTGCCAAACAGCCGGGTTGTTGAGGCACAAGAGCGCATCACCGACATCAGCCGTGGCCGCAGTCATGCGCGGCGGCTGGATTGAATCGAACAGCAACCCACCCCACGTATCGAACGCGCCACCAGTATCTATTGCCCTCAACAGCGAGCCCTCATGAGCGATACCGCCACCGATAAGCAAGCCCCTGCCCGTCGCGTCGGCGCGCTGCGCCAACTGTGGCCCTTTGTACGACCGCATCGTGCCTTGGCCATCGGCTGGCTGATTTTTCTCGGTCTGTCATCGGCAGCCACGCTGGCGCTACCGATGGCGGTGCGCCACATGATTGACCAGGGCTTTGGAAACTCCAGCGCAGCAGCCATCAACACGACCTTTCTTGGCTTGTTCGGCGTGGCCCTGGTACTCGCCTTCGCCACGGCTGCCCGCTATTTCTGCATCACCTTGCTCGGTGAACGCGCGCTGGCCTCGCTGCGCTCCAAGCTGTATTCACACGTGATTCGACTGGACGTAGGCTTCTTTGAACGCAGCCGCGTCGGTGAGCTGATCTCACGGCTGGGCACCGACACCGAGGTGATTCAGGCACTGATCGGCTCGGGTATTTCGGTCGCGTTGCGCAGTGTGGTGATGCTGCTCGGTGCAGCGGCCATGATGGTTTGGACCAGTCCGCGCCTGGCCGGCCTCACTGCACTGGTGATTCCGGCGGCGATGCTGCCGATTCTGGTCTTTGGCCGGCGGGTGCAAAAGCTGTCGCGCGCCAGCCAGGATCGTCTCGCCGATGCGGCAGCGATCGCCAACGAAACATTGAACGCCGCGCCAGCGGTCAAAGCCTATGCCCGCGAGGACATTGAAAGCACCCGCTACGGCAGTGCGATCACTCGCGCATTGGCCACGGCACGCAAGCGCATCGGCATGCGGGCGATTTTGACGGCGGCAGTGATCGTGCTGTTCTTTGGCGCCATTACCTTAGTGCTATGGGCCGGTGCACGCGATGTATTGGCCGGCACGCTCAATGCCGGCGTGCTGGGCCAGTTTGTGCTGTACGCGATTTTCGCCGCCGGCTCGGTGGCGGGGCTATCGGAAGTATGGGGTGATGTGCTGCGCGCGGCCGGTGCGATGGAGCGCATCAGCGAGCTATTTGCCGAGCACGCCGATATCGCCAGCCCGGCACAGCCGACGACACTGGCCAGGCCGATCAGCGGCGCACTGCGCTTTGAAAACGTGACCTTCCATTACCCGACACGGCCCGACGCACCGGCGCTGTACGACTTCGACCTGGCGATCCGGCCCGGTGAAACCGTGGCCCTGGTGGGCCCTTCCGGCGCGGGCAAAAGCACGGTGCTTGCCTTGCTGCTGCGCTTTTACGACCCACAGCACGGCAGCATTCGTCTGGACGGCGTCGATCTACGAGCGTTGGCCTTGCCCGAACTGCGTGGCGCTATTGCGCTGGTACCGCAGGAAACAGTCATCTTCGGCGGCAGTGCGGCGGACAACATCCGCTTCGGTCGCCAGGATGCGGATAACGACGAAGTACACGAGGCCGCTCGCGCCGCCGAAGCACACGAATTCATCAGCGCATTAGGCGAAGGTTACGACGCCGAGCTAGGCGAGCGCGGGGTACGTCTGTCCGGCGGACAACGCCAGCGCATCGCCATCGCCCGCGCCATTCTGCGCGACGCGCCGCTGCTCTTGCTCGACGAGGCCACCTCGGCACTCGACGCACAATCGGAAGCTTCGATTCAACAGGCACTGGAGCGACTGGAAAAAGGCCGCACCACCCTGGTCATCGCCCATCGCCTCGCCACCGTGCAGCGTGCCGATCGCATTGTGGTGCTAGATGGCGGTCGCATCGTCGCCCAGGGTACCCACGAAAGCCTGCTGGCCGAAGGCGGGTTATATGCGGAACTGGCGCGTTTGCAATTCGTTGCCTGAGTTCATCCGTGGCCTGACCTCATACGCTAAGGCGTTGCCGTAACCAATGGCCGGCAACGCCAAGCGCACGACGTGAAGACCACACCACATCGATAACACCTTGTTGCGGCCAACCCGGCAGTGACAACTCGGTGAGCTTGCCGGGCGCATAGCGTTCCACCATCCAGCGCGGCAACGCGGCCCAGCCAAAACCAAGCTCAGCCATCTCCATCAGCAGAAGAAAGCTCGGCGCGGACCAGTAGCGACCCTTCGTAGCTACCGACGCTTCATCCAGATACGTGTTGAGACGGAGCTCGCGCACATTTGCCAGGTCATCAGGCATCGGCGGCGTGAGCTTTGCCAACGGATGATCGGCCGCCACGAATAATGCCGTCTGCGATGGATGCTGCGCCGTCGCACGAACAATGTCGGACGGATACGCCGGTTGTGCCGCGACCAGACCAAGCTGGGCGCGCCCCTCTTGCACCAGGGCCAGTGCATCGGCGCCCTCACCCAGCAGGCATTCGAATTCAAGCTCGGGATAACGCTGATCGAGTTCGCTCAGTATCGACTCGTAGTCGGGTGATTGGTAACGGTCAGTGAGTACCACGGTCAAACGCGGCTCCAGGCCCGCCGCGAGTTGTCCGGCGGTGCGCATAAAACGCTCTTCGGCCTGCAGCATCAACGATGCCTGAGCCAGCAGCAGTTGCCCTTCAGGTGTGAGCTTGGGGCGACGCGTGCGGCGATCGAAAAGCTTCACACCAAGATCGATCTCCAGATTCGCGATGGCTTCACTAATCGTCGACTGGCTCTTCCCCAGCGCTCGCGCAGCCGCACTGAAGGAGCCACCGTGGGCGGCTTCGGTAAATGCCCTCACAGAATCGGCTCGCAGAGTATCGGGGGAAGGCTTCATAACGGCCTGATTCATCACATCCGTAATATCGGTATTTCCGATGATAACTAATTTCTATCATCGGCGTATATCGCGGAAAATCTGCTCATCCCGCGACTTAGGAGTCACCATGAGCCTGCCCCAGAAAACCGTACGCGAACGCGTGTTACACGCCGTTTCGTTTGAACTCATCGCCATCTTGATCGGCGTGCCATTACTGAGCTGGTTGTTGAACATATCGCTGGGCAAGATGGGCGTGCTTACCGTCACCATCTCGCTGGTCGCCATGTTCTGGAACATGGTCTACAACAGCTTGTTCGACCGCCTGCAGCGAGCACTGGCGTTCACCCGCACGCTGGCCATCCGCGTACTGCACGCGCTCGGCTTCGAGCTGGGGCTGATCGTCTTTACCCTGCCGCTAGCGGCTTGGTGGCTGGAGATTGGTCTATGGCAAGCGCTGCTATTGGAAGCCGGCGTGCTGCTGTTTTTCCTGCCCTATACGCTGGGCTTTAACTTGGCCTACGACGCATTGCGCAAGCGCTGGTACGAACAACGCCAGCCGCTCGCTGCCGGGATGCGTTAGACCCTGGTTTAGCTGCGGAGGATAGTTGGCCTAGCGGATCAATCGACCGTCTCGCCCGACAAAGGAGTAGCCCTCATCGAAGGCCTGGCCTCGAACTCGTCAAACCAGGTGGCGAGCCGAGGCCGCTTTGCACGGAAGCTCGGTAGCTCGCGAAACTCAAGCCAGCCAAGAACAGTCCCCAGTGCGATATGGCCGATATGCATCGGCGAGGCGACATCCAGCTCTCGTTCCAGCCAGTCGTAACTCGCGATCAATTTCTCGATGTAGCCGTCTCGCAACGGTGCGTAGCGCAGTGCTTCCGGCCGGCGAATCGTTTCCCAGCGAACGTTGATGCCGGCATCGGCTAGCCCTTGGGCTACCGCCTGCACGCGCAACGCCTGCCAGCGGGCTTCGCCTTCCGTGGGGATCAACTTGCGCCCGCCATGCAAGGTGTCGAAATAAGCGCAGATGACATCGGAATCGAAAATCGACGACAGTCCAGGCCGAACGAGAACCGGGACCTTGCCGAGTGGGTTCTCGGCAAAGACCTGCTTATTACGCTGTGTGGGACTGGTTTCGTGATGCACGACTTCAATCTGTTCGGCGATGCCGACTTCGTACGCGAACACCAAGGCTTTGCGGGCGTATGGCGAGTGAGTTTGGTAGAGAAGCTTCATATGGGCCCGAGTAGCGTGGGAAATGGGGTTTGAGTAAGAGTTATCTGCCTATCGACAGGTATCGTGCAATACGTGCGCTACGACCGTAGTGATCCGCTTAGCGGTGGGGAGATGAAGAAATTCGTTTGGGCCGTGGGCGTTCGATTGCGGACCCAGCACGCCCGTAACCACGAATTGCGCCTGCGGAAAGCGCTCGCCCAGCATGGCCAGGAACGGAATACCGCCGCCCCCGCCGATAAGCGCGCTCGATGATCCGAAAGCTCGTCTGGATGCCTCACCCAAGCTTGTTTCCAGCCAGGGTGCGACGGGTGGTGCATGCCAGCCCTTGGACGCGAAATCGATATGAAACGACACCTCGCATCCGTATGGCGGGTTCACCTCAAGCATCGCTTGCAGACGCTGGCCGGCGGCTTCGGGATCGAGTGTCGGCGGCAAACGTAGGCTGAGCTTCAGCGCGGTGACTGGATGCATCACGGCCGCCGCGTTCGCCACGCTAGGCAGGCCATCGATGCCGGTGATCGCAAGCTGTGGTCGCCATGATCGGTTCAGAGCAAGCTCGGTCAAATCGCTGGTGACCGGCCTCATGCCTTGTGGAAATGGAAACTCATGCAGGCCTGCCCCTAATGCGGTGGCGGCTGTTGAAGCCTGGGCACGCCGCTCAGCGGGAATATCCACCTGAAATTCCGGCACGATGATGTCGCCGCTGTCGGGATCTTCCAGGCGCGAAAGAAGCTGTCGCGCGATCCGAAAACTCGACGGAACCATGCCCGAGGCATCACCGGAGTGCACGCCTTCTCTAAGAACACGCACGGTCAAAACGCCGGCGACCTGGCCGCGAAGAGAGGTCGTCATCCATAGTTGGTCATAGTTTCCGCAGCCAGCGTCCAGAGCGATGATGAGGGCTGGATTACCTATTCTCGGTGCGAGATGTTCGATGTAAAAGGGCAGATCGGTACTGCTCGATTCCTCGCAGGCCTCAATCAAGATCATGCAGCGCGGATGATCCAGGCGCTGCTCGCGTAGCGCCAAGATGGCAGTGATCGCACTGAAGATCGCATAGCCATCATCCGCGCCGCCACGGCCATAAAGCCGGTCGCCCTCAATGACAGGAAACCAAGCGCCCCTGCCCTGCGCCCAACCGGTCATCGGAGGCTGCTTGTCGAGATGCCCGTAGATGAGTACCGGCGCACCCATGTCACCGGGCACATCGATGAAAACCAGTGGCGTGCGCCGTGGCAACCGGATGGTGTCCACCGTGGCTTCCGGCACGGCATTGAGTTTTTCGCGCGCCCACCCGGTCAGCAAATCCACCGCCCGATCCATATGCCCGTTGGCGGCCCAGTCGGGATCGAATGCCGGGGATTCGCAGGGAATCGCCATATATTGAAGAAGCGCTGGCATCACGTCGGCCTCCCAGGTGCGCTCGATGAAATCGTGCAGCTTGGTGTCGTGCAACCTGGTGTCGTTTAGCCTGATGTCGTGCAACCTGGTTTCGTTTAGCTTGGGGAAATCCATACTCACCTCGATATGAGGTGAAAATGTTAGATGCGCAGTAATGATCTTTAGCCGCGATCTCCGCCTGATCTGCGCGTTTTTTCGGTGCGCGGCGCAACTTACGATGTACGACTTAGAAAGGATGGCTTATGGAACTCGATCGATTCGACCGCCAACTGCTGAACCTCGTGCAAGAGGACGCCGCACAAACGGCAGAGCGTCTGGCCGAACGAGTCAATCTATCGCCATCAGCCATTCAACGCCGTTTGCGGCGCATGCGCGAGGAAGGGGTGATCGTGCGCGAGTCCGCGATCATCGACCCCAAGCAGGTCGGGCGGCCTACCTTTTTCATTGTTTCGCTGCAGGTCGAGCGAGAGCGTCCCGAGCTATTGGCGCAACTGCGAAAGTGGCTCGCCGCGCAGGACCATGTCCAGCAGGTGTTCTACGTAACCGGCGAGGCCGACTTCGTCCTGGTCATCACCGCCCCTGACACTGAAACCTATGACGCGTTGATGTCCCGCATGGTTGGCGAGAACCCGAACGTGCGACGGTTTACTACCAATGTGGCGCTGACCGTGGTCAAACGAGGGCTGACCATACCCGTGCCATTGGACGTCGATGCATGACTCGATACCGGCGCTTATTTTGATGCTTATTTTCTGCGGAGATTTCGGATCTTTGCGGCCAGACCGCACGATGCTCCGGCAGACTGACGGACATGACTGAAACCTTGTACACCTCTCCGGCGTCGGAAACTGCCTATCTATGGGAAAACTACCGGCCGACAGGATTGATCGAGCTTCCCGCCCTGGCTCGCCTGACCAAGGTCGGCCGGGTCTTTGTGAAAGCGGAAGGAGAGCGCCCACTCGGCAACTTCAAGGCCCTTGGCGGCATGGTCGCTGGGCTGCGAGCACTCGCTCGCGCCGCCGGCGTGGCAACGCTGCAGGACTTGAATCAGGTCGATCGGGAATCATTGCCGCGGCTGATCTGCGCGAGTGACGGCAACCATGGGCTTGCCGTCGCCGCTGCCGCAAAGCGGGCGGGAACAAGCGCCACCATTTATCTGCCGATAGGCGTGAGCCAAGTCCGCGCCAAGCGGATCGAAGCTTTTGGTGGCGACGTTGTATGGATTCCTGGAACGTACGACGACGCGGTTCATAGTGCTGCAGCCGCGGTGGCGCGTGGCGAAGGGCTTCTCATCGCCGATACAAGCACTAACCCGAACGACGTTGTCGTGCAGGATGTAATGGCTGGATACGCACTTATCACTCATGAGCTTATCGCTCAATTTCGCGATGACGTGAAGGAGCGCCCAAGCCATGTATTCGTTCAGGCCGGGGTCGGTGGCTTGGCGGCGGCGATGGCTGCCGGCCTGTGGGATCTTATGCAAGAACCCAAGCGACTCTTGATCGTTGAACCGGAGTCGGCCGCATGCGTCGCGCAAGCCTTGGCCGCAGGGCACCCTGTACGCATCGTGGGCGCTCTACAAACATCGGCTGAGATGCTGTCGTGCGGCTTGGCCTCGGCTCCAGCGCTGGAAATTCTGCAACAACACGATGCACGGTCCGTAGTGATCGACGAGAGCCAACTGCAAATGGCCGCAGGTGTGCTGCGAGAGGTTGGCGGTCCTGCAACGACGCCATCTGGAGCGGCAGGGCTCGCCGGCCTCTTGCATGTCGCCGCACACACCGAACTCCGCGTGCAGCATCGGCTCGACACGAACAGCAAGGTGCTTTTAGTGGTAACCGAGGGCCTAGTTACCGATAGTCGCTAATCACGCATCGCCGTGACCAGCGTACGCACTTGCTCGACATCGCTACGCCACTCGCCTCCCTCCATATCGCTCAAGGCGGGCCGTCGATGGCGCATACCCGAAGGCCATTGATGTTTGGCCGATGCGTGAAATTCGTGCGCACCGGTCGCTATTGCCAGTTGCGCGATATTCCGCGCGCTGACACCCGCGCCCGGCATGATCGCGATCCGTCCCGCAGCCTGCACGATCAAGTCGCGAATCAACGGCGCGCCCGCAAGCGCGGTAACTTGCGCCCCAGAGGTCAATACACGCTCGCAACCGAGTTCGATCGCATCTTCCAGTGCTTGAGCAGGATCACGACTGAGGTCGAAGGCGCGATGAAAAGTAATGCTCATATGGCCTGCTGCAGCGATCAAGCTGCGGCAGCGGGCCTTATCCAGGTTGCCATCGGCGTCCAACACACCGAGCACGACGCCATCGCAACCTAACGTGGCGCAAGCCTCGATGTCGCGCAGCATAAGTTCGCATTCCAGGTCGCTATAAAGAAAATCACCGGCACGCGGCCTGACCAGCACATACAGCGGAATATTCAAGTGTTCGCGCGCCATAGCGATCAGTGCCGACGATGGCGTCAGGCCACCTAGCTCCAAGGCGGTGCAGAGTTCGACTCGCCCCGCCCCCCCTGCTTGCGCCGCAAGCGCCGAGGCGACCGAGTTCGCCGCTACCTCGAGCAAACGGACTACAGCCGGATCCAGATCGGGCGAGTGGAGCTCACTCATCTCAATACACGCTCTTGGCCGGCAACAAACCATCCTGGCGTTGCGCATCGCAAACCGCGTAGGAAAAACCAGGCTGGATGGCCCAAGCGCCTACTTCGCCATGTCGGTTCATGGCGAGAAAGCCGACCTGTAAGTCTTTCGCGGCATGCGGACGTCGTTTGACGATACGCATCACCGCCTCATGGCAGGCTTCTTGTGGCGAACGCCCCTGGCGCATCAGCTCCACCACCAGAAAACTGCCGGCGTTGCGGATCACTTCTTCGCCCACACCAGTCGACGTGGCCGCACCGACCTCGCCATCGACATATAAGCCGGCACCGATGATCGGGCTGTCACCGACGCGACCGTGCAGCTTCCACGCCATGCCGCTGGTCGTACAAGCGCCGGCGAGACGTCCATGCGTATCGAGCGCCAGCATGCCGATCGTGTCATGGTTATCGCTGCCGCCGGGGAGCGCAGCCTTGCCATAGTCATGCACTTCACTATTGATCGATGGTTTGTAATTAGCCGTTTTCAGCCACTCGTGCCAGGCCTGCTCGGACTCCGGCGTGAGCAGATCCTCTTTCTTGAAACCTTGCTCCAACGCAAATTGCAACGCGCCGTCACCCACCAGCAATACATGTGGCGTGCGCTCCATCACCTTTCGCGCTACCGAGATCGGGTGCGCGATATGCTCCAGCGCCGCGACTGCACCGCAGTTGCCGTCGGCATCCATGATGCTGGCATCGAGCGTGAGCCGCCCGTCGCGATCCGGATAACCGCTTCGACCCACACTGTGATTTTTTAGATCGGCCTCGGGTACTTGCACACCCGTCTCCACCGCATCCAGGGCATGGCCGCCTTTATCGAGCACGGCCCAGGCAGCGTGATTGGCCGCCACGCCGAAATCCCAGGTCGAAATGACTTTCGCTGATGGAGCCTTGGCGTGCAGCCCGGTATGGGCCCTGGCGTTGTCCGCTAGTGCCAATGCGGACGCTCCCAACAAGGAGGCTTTGAGGAAATCTCTGCGATCAACCATTCACTCTCTCCATCAACCAAAAGCCCCGCGTCATTCGACGCGGGGCTTCTTTGTAGCATTCATCGGGCACTTGCAGATCAAACAATCTCTTAGATCGGTTCGACATCCGCTGCCTGCGCGCCTTTGGGGCCGTTCGTGACATTGAACTTCACCTGTTGGCCCTCCTGCAAGCTACGAAAGCCCTTGGCCGCGATCGCCGAAAAATGAACGAAGACGTCAGCCCCACCACCGTCTTGCTCGATGAAACCAAAGCCCTTGGCGTCATTGAACCACTTGACCTTACCGGTATTCATTGCATGAACCTCTGAAACATGGATTGGATGCGCCAGGCTGACGCACTGAACCACACCCCCTCCGGTCAGCCACCCCTGGCACCCCGAAAGTATCAACATGTTTGATAGGCAGACGCAATATGCGGATCCGTATGGATATCGTAAAACGAGGTGGCTTGCTCAGCTTTTGAGGAGTGCCGCAAGAATGGCCGGCACCTCGGCGGTTGCTGCCGCGAGATGGGCGAAAATTTCCTCGATACTGATTTCCGCCTCGTCGCCGCAACCGGCGGCGAAGTTCGCCACCAGCGCCAGGCAGGCGTAATCGATTTCAAGCTCACGGGCGAGGGTTGCTTCGGGCATGCCGGTCATGCCGACCAGATCGCAACCGTCGCGTTTCATGCGAGCAATCTCGGCGCGGGTCTCTAATCGCGGCCCTTGAGTCGCTCCATAGCAACCGCCATCAATCACTGCGCGGCCGGCTTGCCCCGCCGCCGTAATCAAGGCACGGCGCAGCGACTCGGTATACGGCTCGCTGAAGTCGATGTGCTTCACTTCGGCACCGTCCACATCGCAGTAACTGGTGTAGCGACCATGGGTGTAGTCAATAATCTGATCGGGCACTACCAGCACCCGCGGCCCCATATCGGTCCGGATGCCACCCACCGCATTCACGCCGATCACTCGTCGTGCGCCCAGCGAGTGCAAAGCCCATAGGTTCGCGCGATAGTTCACGCGGTGCGGCGGCAGGCTGTGGCTTTCGCCATGGCGTGCCAGAAACGCTACGCGACGGCCGGCGAAATCACCGACGACGACGTCTCCCGAGGCCGGACCGTAGGGCGTATCCAGCGCATGACGCTCGGTATGTTCCAGCCCTGGAAATTTGTAGAGGCCACTACCGCCAATCACAGCCAGATCAATAGTCACGATGTATGTCCTGCGTTGCCAAAGGAGATCAGGTACGCAACGCGGCGAGACGCGCGGCATACCCTTGTAGATGTCGCGCCAACGCATCGCGCGTGCGTTCGTCGTTCAAACGCCCGTCGACGATCTTGGTATGCGCCTGGAACACCAGCACCTCGCCTTGCGGCTCGGTCTGCGCCCCGGCACGTCGCAGCACGAGGCGTAATTGGTCTTGCGCGCGTACCGTGCCGGTAATGCCGGGACTCGCACCCATGATACAAACGAGCTTGCCGGCCAGCGGTGCCGTACTGCGGCTTTTGCCGCTACGCGAAGCCCAGTCGATCGCGTTCTTCAATACACCGCTGATGCCGCCGTTGTATTCCGGGCAGGCCAGCAATAGTCCGTCGGCATCGGCGATCGCCTGCTTGAATGCCGCTACCGGCTCGGGGTCGCCCAACTCTTCCACGTCCTGATCGAATAGCGGCAAACCGTGCAGGCGATGAATCGCGATCTCCATCTCGGCAGGCGCCAATTCCTGCGCGGCGTGCAGCAATGCGCTATTGAACGAAGCCGCGCGCAGGCTGCCCGAAATGCCGAGGATTTTCATGCGTACGGTTCCTTGCGCGATAACAAGCAGCGATTATTTCAATGCATAGATCGCCGGCAGGTTGCGCCCCTGCTCGTGGTAATCCATGCCGTAGCCGAACACATAGCGATCGGGCAGCTCCACGCCGTTGAAGTCCGAAGCGATGCCCTCGACGAGACGGTCATGGCGCTTGGTGCACAACGTAGCTACCAGCACCCGCCGCGCACCACGGCTCAAGCAATCGTCACGCACCGCCTTGAGGGTGTGGCCCTCATCAAGAATATCGTCGACTAATAAGACGGTGCGTCCTTCGAGCGACACCCCTGGCTCACGCAGCCAATGCAGCTCGCTGCCTTTGGTCTCACCGCGGTAGCGAGTGGCATGCACATAGTCAAATTCAAGGTCGGTGCGAATCGCCAACGCCAGTTGACCGGCGAAGATCAACGCGCCCTGCATGACGGTAAGAAACACCGCGCACTCGCCATCCAATACCGCATCGATCTCTCGCCCGAGATGGGCGATCGTCGACTCCAGTTCGGCATGGCTATACAACAGCTCGGCGTCAGCCAATGCAGCCGTAAGCGTTGGAGCATGTTTAGTCATACCAATCCCTCATCAATGTCTAATGCAGTGACCCGTGCGATAAATCGATCGCGCTGCGGGTTATCGGTAAGCCCTTCCCAGGTTGCCCCGATCGCGCCGCGTAAAGCAGCCAAACGCTCGGGCGCGCCGACGGAGTGATGCTTCACAGCAGCAATGGCTTCTTCGACGACATCCGGAAAGCAAGCCAGCACCAGATCGCAACCAGCCGCCAGATGGGCTTTTACACGACCATCGACACTACCGGCGGTACCCGCCGCAGCCATGCTGATGTCGTCGCTTATCACCGCGCCGCGAAAACCCAACTCGCCGCGCAAAATCTGCTCGATCCACACTTTTGAATAGCCGGCCGGTTGCGCATCGACCTCGGGATAAACCACGTGCGCCATCATCACCGCTTCGACGCTTGCTTCAATGCACTCGGCAAAGGGATGCAGATCGTTGCGGCGAATCTCATCCAACGGGCGTGGGTCAATCGCGTGCGCCTTATGCGTATCGGCTGCCACAGTGCCATGCCCGGGAAAGTGTTTGAGTACCCCAGCCATGCCGCCCAGATGCATGCCGCGCACGTAAGCTTGTGCCAATTCGGCCGCAGCGGCGGGATTGGCGTGGAACGCGCGCGAACCAATCGCGGCATTGCCACGGGCTAGATCCACCACTGGCGCGAAACTGAAATCCACTCCGATCGCACGCATTTCGCTCGCCATCACCCAGGCGTGCTCTTCGGCCAAACGCACCGCCTCGGCGGGGTCGCGATCGTAGACGGCGCCGATCTTGGCCAGCGCCGGCAGGCGGGTAAAGCCATCGCGAAAGCGCTGCACCAAGCCGCCTTCTTGATCGACAGCGATTAATATGTGCTCACCGGCCGTGTCGCGAATCGCCTCGATCAGGGTGGTCACTTGCTCGCGTGAGGCGAAGTTACGGCTGAACAGCAGCACGCCCGCGACGCCGGGGGCGACCAGCCACCGACGCTCGACATCGGCAAGCTCAAGGCCGGCAAGCCCGATCATTAACATGACTGATCCAATCGAGTCTGATCCAATAGGGCTTGATCCCATTCGGTTTGACCTGCGTCAGGCCTGACCACCGCATCGACAGCATCCCGCTCAGCCAATGTCCAGCGGACATACGGATGGTCGCTCAAATTGACGTTGTAATAACGTGGCAAAGTACTTACCTCGCGTCCTAGCCAGGCCGGTCGTGGATAGCTCATATCGGGTGCATCTAGCTCAATCTCGGCGACGATCAACCCTTGATTGTCGCCGAGAAATTCGTCGATCTCGAATAGCGCACCGTCGACCACGACATGATGGCGAATCTTTTCCAACGCCCCTTTGCACAAGCTCGACAACATAGCCTCGGCATCGGCCAGCGGCACGGGATACTCGTACTCATCGCGTTGAATGCCCAGCGTGGCCGACTTGATATTGAGCCAGGCCTGTTCGCCCGCCCGACGTACCCGTACAGAGGCGCTGGCGGTGCCATCACGCACGGCTTGGGCGCCGACCAGATAACCCTGGACCATACGCTCGCTATGTTGCACCTGCGACCGCCAGGCATCGCTTTGCAATAGGAATTTACGTTCGATCTCGATGCCCATGAGTAGTACTTATCCTCCGATCACCGTTTCAGTCACGCTCGAACAACGCGATGGATTCCACATGTGCCGTATGTGGAAACATATCCATGACCCCTGCCGTTACCAGGCGGAAACCATGGCGCTGAACCAGGATGCCGGCATCGCGTGCCAATGAACCCGGATGGCATGACACATAGACGATACGCCGAGTGCCTTTGCGCGGCAGGTATTCCAACACCTTATCGGCACCGGCACGCGGAGGATCAAGTAATAGCTTGTCCCAGGATTGCTGTGCCCACGACGCGGCACGCTGGTCTTCAAACAAGTTGGCGACCTGGAAACTGGCATTGGCAATGCCATTACGCGCGGCATTCTGTGCTGCGCGTTCGACCAGGCCATGCTCGCCCTCCACGCCCATGACCTCAGCGACGCGACGGGCGATAGGCAAAGTGAAATTACCCAGGCCGCAAAACAGATCCAGTACCCGATCGGTCGGCTGCGGATCGAGCAATGCCATGGTGCGCTCCATCATCCGCTGGTTCATGCCGGCGTTGACCTGCACAAAGTCGAGCGGAAGAAATTCCAGCTCGACATCGCTGATGGCGGCATCGGCGCTGGCAATACGAAACGCCAGTCGCGGCTGCTCAGGCCACAGCGGGTGCACACTGCTGATACCGCCCGGTTGCAAGTAGATCGCAAAATTGTGTTGCTGGCCAAAAGCAATCAACGCGGCCTGATCGGCAGCGCTCAACGGCTGCAAGTGGCGAAACACCAACGCCATGGTGTCATCGCCGGCGGCAAACTCGATTTGCGCAATATCCCCTGCCGCGTCCATACCGCTGATCAACTGTGCCAGCAGTCCGATCTTCGGCCCTAATGCCGGATGCACAATTTCGCACTGCTCGATGTCGGCGACGAAGCGCGGGTTGTCTTCTTCGCGAAAACCGACCAACACGCGCCCTTTTTTCACCACGTTGCGTACCGACAACCGACCTTTGCGGCGATAACCCCACGGCTCATCGGTAAGCGGCGGCAACCATGACTCCGGACTGACCTTGCCGATCCGGGCGAAGTTTTCCTCAAGCACGCTTTGCTTGGCGGCAATTTGCGCTTCGGCATCGAGATGCTGCAGCGAGCAGCCGCCGCATTGGCCGTAGTGCCGGCAACGCGGCTCGACCCGATGCGGTGAACGCACCAGCAACTCGACGACATCCGCTTCGTCATAGTTGCGATGGCGCCGGCGTATGCTTAATAGCGCTTGTTCGCCGGGCAACACGCCACTGACGAATACGGCTTTGCCGTCGATATGAGTAACGCCACGACCGTCATGGGTGAGGCCGGTAATAGAGGCTTCGAATGTTTTCATCGCAAAAACTGTACGCGCCTGCATCGGCAGATCCGGACGCGATCAAAGCCGTGAAAGGCAGCACGTTGAAAGAAAAGGAGACGTGACAGCAGGTTTACTTCTGCGTCCAGGCGCCCGAGGGGTTCTGATAATACCAGCCTGCGCGGGCATGCTCGATCCAGCCCTTGGCGAAGGTGGCGCGAATCTGCGCTTCCCATTCGGGGTGATTATTGGCATTGGCCACTTCACGATACAGCGCACTGCGATCACGGTTCTCGTCGGCTACCGTGGCGGTCACTTCGGCGCGCTGATTGAGCGGCACTTTAGCCGCGTCACGCACCGCGACCAGACCATCGCGCGTAAAACCGGTCGCGCCACTGTCCATGAGCGCGCTCAAACCACCTTGCATGCGCTCTCTCATACGCTGACGGATCGTTTCTGTCGTGCTGGTCTGAATGCGGATATCCGGCGTATCGGCCGCATAAGCTGCCGGAATCAACAAATCGAGCAGCATCGCCGAGGGGCGGCCACTCTTCTTTGGCGCTGCGGGCGGATTGCTCTTGGAGTTGTCGGCCGGCAAGGCTGCCCCGGCATTGTTGAGCACTGTACCAATGAACTGATCGGCGGCCTTTGCAGCCGCCGCCTCAGGAAAGTAGACATTGATGGTGACGCAACCCACTAGCGCAACGAACAGCGTAGTCAGCAACCCATAGACGAGCTTGCGCATGATCGACTCCAGTGAGCGGTCTAAATAATAGATGGTAAGTACGTGATAAGCGTAGCAGCGGATCTTAGTCCATCGCAGATTCTATTCAGCGCGGACTCCATTCAACGAATTTCCGGCGTCGCCCCTTCGATAGCTGCTTTCAAGCGGTGTAGCAGGGTCGGCCAGTCGACTTGGGTTTGATGGCCGATCACTTGCAGACGCGGTATACCGCTGCCTTCGACGATAGTGTAGCCGTCGCCCTCGCTGTCCAATCCACCCATGTGGCAAACCGTGCCTTGCAAGGTGCAGTTAAGGCCGATGCGTTTATAGCCGAATGTTTTGAACAGCTTCAGTACCGCACCTTGCAAGCCGGCCGCGATGCCGCCACCGCCCATCGAGGTCAAATTGTTCACCGCACGCTGACTGATCCGGCCACCGCCATTGGCCAGTAGTTGCGCTTTGAATGCGACCGGGTTCCAGTCGACCAGACGAAGCTGATCGACCGAACCGTCCAGGCGACCGGTGATGCTGCCGAAGTCGAACACGCTGGTCATGGCACCCAGATCGAGCTGACGCAGGCTTATGTCGCTGGTCCATACCGGGCTGGGCCCGAACGGTTGCTGCAAGGAAAGCCGGGTGATATCGACAAAGCCGTCAAACACATTGACGGACAGACCGCCCGCCAGTTCAAAACGATCATCCACCCAGCGCAAGGCCGGGATCGCGCCACCAAGCGTGCCGGGGAATTCTGGCCAGCCCACCGTGCGGCTGAAAGCCGCCATGTCGATGCCAGTCAAGGTCAACGACGTCGCCAAACGCTGCCCCTTGAGCGCGGCGGGTCGCCACTCCAGGTCGGCTACGCGCAATTTGCCATTAAGCACAGGGATTTCCAGCGCATGTTGCAGGCTCAAGTCGCCGCCACGGCTTTGCCAGTGCGATTGCACCGCCCCATTGGGAATGCGATAGACCTGCAGCGCCCGCCACCCCAACGTGGTCGCGGGCCGCTCGCCTTGTGCCGCCCAGTCCAAACCGCCGCGCAGGCCGCTTACGGCGAGTCGGCCATCGCTATCGGCCGCATCCAGGCCCTCGGTATCAAAACTAAAGCTATGCAGCCCGTCCGCGGCCATGTCGAGGTTGCCATTGAGCTGCCCGGTAATGCGCATACCACGCATACCCAGGGTGGTCAGCCAGGCTTGACCGTAGCGCTGATAGGCCGCGGGGAAATGCGCCTGCACCCGATCGAGTTTGAGTTTCTGTAGCTGACCCTTGGCGTCGAACGCCATGGCGCCGTCCAGTTGCAGGGCATCGGCGTCACTCACGCGCAAGCGGCTCAACTCGAAAACACCCCGGTGACCACTGGCATCGAGCCCGAGTTGCACGGGGTGCTCCGGTAGCTTGGCGTAGATCGGACCCAGCAGCAGTTCACCACCACGCAAATTGGCATCCAAATGGATCCGCGCCGGACCGCCGGTGGTATCAATGTTGAGACGGCCATTGCCGTTCACGCTTTGCCCGGCCAAGGTACCGGCAGGCGTATCAAAACCTGCGCCGTCAAGAGAAAACTCGCCTGAGGTCTGAATGCCGTTGTCTTGCAGATCCAGCGCCAGGACCGCATCAAGCCGACCACCGGTGACACGGCCGGACCACATCGTGCCGAGCAGGCCTTGCAACCAGCCGGCAGGCAGGCCCTTCAAACTGATCTGGGCATGGCTGGGCTGATCCAGCGGCAAGGCGGTAGTGAGCTGGGTTTTGCCCTGGTTGAGATCAACCTGCAAGGTGTTGGCAGATTCGTCCACAATCAGGCTCAATTTGGCATTGCTCAAGGCGCCACCCGGCGCCCCGGCAAGCTGCACCGTGCCATCGAATAGCCAGCGCATGCGTGGATCGCGCTGTAGCGCCCCCTGCATGTTCAGGCCAATCCGACGCCAGCCCATGGCGGTCACGTCGGCCTTGGCCGCGCGCAGACTGAGGGTGAGGCCGCCTTTACCGTCCTCGCCGATCTGTGCCTGAACATCTTGCAACCGCACTCCTGGCACACTGACCAATTTGGCGTTCAGCAAGACGTCCGCCTGTGCGGGCACGGCTAGGCCGACCCCGAACAGGAAGCAAAAACTGAGCAATAGGTGGCTTGATGTGAAACGCATGTCGCGCCATTCTGCCAAAAACCGATGAACGACATGGACACGTCATGATCGATACCCCTACCAAGCCCGTTTTGACCCGGCCTGCGGATCTCGGTTTGCCGCGCATTCTGGTCGCCGACGACGATCCAGCCAGCCGTCTTTTCCTCGCCGATGCGTTGCGCAAGCTGGGTATGGACGTCGAGGCCTGCGCGGACGGCACCGAGGCCATTGAGTACGGTCGCCGCGAATCGTTCGATATGCTTCTGCTGGACTGCCGCATGCCAGGTGCCGGCGCCGAGCAGGTGCTCACCGCGTTACGCAACGATGCTCAGGCCGGCTCTACCGATAGCATCGCCGTGGCAACCAGTGCAGAGCTCGATACCGCAACACGCCAGCGCTTGCTTGCCCACGGCTTCAGCGATGCCCTGCTTAAGCCCTGCGAGCTTGTCGATCTGCACCGCATCATCGCTCTGGCCAAGTCCGGCATGGTCGAACCTCCGCTACTCGATGACAAGCAGGCTTTGGCCAGCACCGGCGACACACAAATCATGCAGGCGTTGCGCGGCCTTCTGCACGACGAACTGGCAACGCTTCATCAAGAGCTGGACCAGCTCAGCAACGAACCAGAGCATTTAGCCGAGCGTCTACATCGACTGCGTTCGTCATGCGGCTTCTGTGGGGCCACCGCACTGGCAAGCGAAACCATCCAGCTACAACGCCATTTAAAAATGGACCAAGGCGATGCGCAGGTCTTCATGACGCGCTTCCGTACGGCACTGCTTGCCACGATAAAAGCTTTAAAAAAAGGGCATGACATTTAAGACCAGGGAAACATGTCGCTAGCTAGGGCGAGACTTCCCCTGCTCTTTGCGCCCGCTGGATGACATGGCGGCTGCCAGTACACGCCATGCACGCAACTCGGCACCGCCAAGATGAAAACGAATGACTTCACGCATGATGTTGCGCAAGGCGGCAAGGCCAGCGCCATCGGGCATATGGTCTTGCGCCAATGCCAGCAGGTCACTACCGCGTGCCGCATGCGGTGTACTGGCAGCACATGGCACAGGCCCCTGCTCTACTTGGTATCGGTAAAACTGGGTCGACACCAAGTGCTCGCCAGTCTCGGCTGCAAACTCCAACTGCAGACCGTAACCGAGTATCTCAAGCAAATCGCGCTCGAATCGCCGCAGCGTCCAGCCGAGGGACTCCCCCGATGCCAGCCTTGGCAAGGTCTGCGCATAGACGGCGAACAGCTCTGGATGCGGATCCTGACGCTCGGTAAGGCGCACCACCAGCTCATTGAGATAGAGCCCGGCCAACCCCGCATCACCGACGAGCCGTGGCGGCATCGCGATGGTCTCGGCGCTTTGCAATGTAGCCAGCTCACCGCGTAATAGCAGGTCCAACGCTAACGGTTGAAACGGCTCAAGTTGCGATCGCTGCAACCGCGACCGCTCTCGCCGCACGCCACGCGCTACCACGCCTAGCCGGCCATGTTCGCGTGTCAGACATTCCAGCAGCAGCGAAGTCTCGCGATAAGGCCGCGAATGCAGCACATAGGCAGGTTGCTGTTCGAGGCGCATGGTTTATGAGGAGCTTAGCGTCAATAGAGGGGAACGTCGCTTTAGCCGCTCGTTCCCTGCCAGGCGCTCAATCCGTATAGCCAAACTTCTTCAGCATCGACTCGTCATCGACCCAGCCTTCGCGGACTTTCACCCACAGGCGCAAGAACACTTTACGTTCGAACATGCGCTCCATATTGCGCCTGGCCGAGCTGCCGATGGCCTTGAGCTGAGCACCACCGTTGCCGATCACGATCGCTTTCTGGCCATCGCGCTCGACCCAGATCACCGCGTGAATTTCAGCGATGCCGTCATCGCGATCGGTAAATTGCTCGATCTCGACCGTCGTGGCGTAAGGCAATTCCTGATCCAGCCTCAGCATCAATTGCTCGCGCACCATCTCGGCCGCGAGGAATCGCTCGCTGCGATCGGTAACTTCGTCTTCGCCATAGACCGGGGGCTGTACCGGCAGGCGCTTGAGAATGCCCTGCTCCAGCTCCTTCAGGCCCTTTTGCTTGAGCGCGCTGACGTAGTAGATCTCGTCGAAACTATGCTTGGCCACAAGATCGGCGACAAACGGCAACATCACCGTTTTGTCCTTGGTCAGGTCAACCTTGTTGATGACCAGCAAGCGCGGTGTCTTTTGCTCGACCAAGGCGTCGTAAAGCGCCTCGTCCTCATCTGTCCAGCGACCGGACTCGATCACCTGCACGGCCAGATCCACCTCGCTGATCGCCGAACGCGCAGCACGATTGAGGCTGCGATTCATCGCCCGCTTGGCACCACGATGCAGGCCTGGCGTATCGACGTACAAAATCTGTCCCGCCTCGCTGGTGGCGATACCGAGAATGCGGTGCCTGGTGGTCTGTGGCCGCGGGCTGACAATGGACAGGCGAAAACCGATCAATGCATTGAGCAAGGTCGACTTGCCTACATTGGGCCGGCCGGCCAGCGCGACCAGGCCACAGCGGAAATCCTCGTGCGGCAATGGCAGCGAGCCGATGCCCTCCAGGCCGATTTCGTCGTTGTCGTTCATAGTTTCAATTCCTGCAATTGACGCAACACGATTTCGGCGGCGTCTTGTTCGGCGGCGCGGCGACTGCCGCCGTGGCCTTCAGCGTTGATCGGGGTAGGTTCGACGATCTCACACGAGACATCGAAGGTCTTAGCGTGATCCTCGCCACGGCTATCTTTCAGTTCGTAGAGTGGCAGCGCCAATCCACGTGCCTGCAACCATTCTTGTAAACGGGTTTTAGCGTCTTTGGACGAGCGCGGTATCGCGGCAATGCGTTGCTCGAACAGGTTTCGTACCGTCTCACGGCAGGCCGCAAAGCCACCATCCATATAGACGGCGGCAACCACCGCCTCGAAAGCGTCAGCCAGAATCGAATCGCGACGGAAACCACCGCTTTTCAATTCGCCGGGACCTAGTTTCAGTTCGTCGCCCAGCTCAAGCTCGCGCGCGATCACGGCCAATGCCTGGCCGTTGACCAACTGCGCTCGTAGCCGCGACAGCTCGCCTTCGCTGGCGTTGGGATGTACCTCATACAACAACTCGGCGACGACTACGCCAAGCAAGGCATCGCCAAGGAATTCCAGCCGCTCGTTATTGGGCTTACCGGCACTACGGTGCGTCAGTGCCAGCTGCGCCAGTGATGCATCACGAAAGCGGTATGTCAGTCTCGTCAAACTCTCGGCCTACGCTTATTGACTCAAGTTGCCCTGCAAGGTCACGCTCTTTTCGAAGTGCAACATGAAGTCGATGTTGTAAAGGAATGGCACGCGCTTGTCGTAGGACACACTGAGCTGAGCCGCATTATTTGCGCGTTTGATAGTGATGTCTTTGGGCTGGACAGCACCCTCTGCATACTGAAAATTCAACTTAATCATCAATTCTCGGCGGATATCGTCCAGCGACTTGCCTTCGACACCATTGCTTGCCACCTGAGTCATCGACTTGCTCACGCCCATGAACTCGATATACGGCGGCAGCAATTTCATCGCCATGTAGCCAAAAAAGCCGGCGATTGCCAGCACAAACAAAAAGCCGATCAACGTCATACCCGACTGCTTTGTTTTCATAGTCCCCTCGCTATGCATTTGATCGGCGTCTCCGCCCACTGTTATATGTTGCAACGATCGCCTTATCGTGTCGCTCAGCCCGCCTACACGTGTCTGGAGCGTACTCTGCCTAGCGATCGCCGGTACTGCCAGCCACTCGATCACGAATCGCAACATCCGCGACCGAGGGCCTATTTTTAATGAATGATTCTGCCCATGCGATCGAACGCAACCCCGGAGCCGTTCAAGCTCAACCAGATCAGGAACGCCTTGCCAGCAAGATTCTCTTCCGGCATGCAGCCCCACCAGCGACTGTCGGTACTGTTGTAGCGGTTATCTCCCATCACCAGATAGCAGCCCGCTGGCACCTCCGAGGGCACTCGCTGATTCGGAATCGGCGGCGGGGTGGTGTAAGCCGGCATCCGCGCAGTCAGATGATTCACCGCGCCTAAATGCTCGTTCCACACCGTCGCGCCCATCTCCAGCATCAGACGCGATTCGTCGCGTTTCGGATTGCCCACGTAGGGACCCACCTCATCGGCATTGACTGGTTCGCCATTGATAAGCAATTGGTCACCGTGCATCTCTACGCGATCGCCCGGCAAGCCGATGATTCGCTTGATCCAGTTCTGGCTCGGCACCGGCGCGTGGGGGTCGGCACAACTCTGATCGCCACTACGCACTTGCTTGCCGCCATCCGTGCAGATATAGCCCGGAAAGCGAAACACGACCACGTCACCGCGCTTGGGTTCGCCCAGCCCCACGAGTTTGTTGTTGAACGCGGGCATACGCAGACCGTAGGTAAACTTGTTCACCAGGATGAAATCGCCCACGTCCAAGGTCGGCATCATCGAACCCGATGGAATGCGAAACGGCTCCGCTACAAAGGAGCGCAACAGCAATACCGCCAGCATCACCGGAAATAGTGAACGAGCCCAATCCACCGCCACCGGCTCGCGCACTTCTTGCCCGGCCGCCACGGCCTTGGTCATGCGTGCCTTGTAAAAAAACAGGCGATCCAGCGCCCAGACCACGCCGAATACCACGGTGAGGCCGAGCAATATCGCCGAAAAATCGAAATCCATACCTGCTCCTTTGGCACGGGAAATGGAAAACCGGGAGTCGGGTTGGGTTGAGCCTAAGTAGGGCAGCTCAGTCCAACCCCATTCTCTATTTGTCCGTTACCCTGCTATTTGTCTACTTTCAACACAGCCAGGAAGGCCTCTTGTGGAATCTCCACGCGACCGACCTGCTTCATGCGCTTTTTGCCTTCTTTTTGCTTTTCTAGCAATTTCTTTTTACGGCTGATATCGCCGCCATAGCATTTGGCCAGCACGTTCTTACGCAATGCCTTTACGGTGGAGCGGGCGATAACTTGCGCGCCGATCGCAGCCTGGATGGCCACGTCGAACTGCTGACGCGGGATCAGATCCTTCATGCGCTCGACCAAGTCGCGACCGCGGCGGTCGGCATGGCTGCGATGCACGATCAGGCTCAATGCATCGACGCGGTCACCGTTGATAAGCACATCTGTACGCACGAACGGACCCGCCTCGAAACGTTCGAAGTGATAGTCCATCGAAGCGTAACCGCGCGAAACCGATTTCAGTCGGTCAAAGAAATCCAGCACGACTTCGGCCAGCGGCATCTCGTAACTGATTTGCACCTGGGTTGCCAGGTACTGAATCGAACGCTGCACGCCACGCTTCTCTTCACATAAAGTGATGATGTTGCCGATGTAATCGGGCGGCGTGAGGATGTTGGCGACAATAATCGGCTCACGGATCTCCTGCACGTGCGGCGAAGGCGGCAATTTGGCCGGGTTATCCATCATCAAGATCGTACCGTCGGTCTTCAAGACTTCGTAGACCACGGTCGGCGCGGTGGTGATGAGATCGAGATCGTACTCACGCTCCAACCGTTCCTGCACGATTTCCATATGCAGCATGCCGAGGAAGCCGCAGCGAAAGCCAAACCCCATCGCCTCGGAGCTTTCGGGCTCGAAGAACAGCGCCGCGTCGTTCAAGCGCAGCTTGTCCAGCGCCTCACGCAATGCCGGGTAATCATCCGCCGAGACGGGAAACAAGCCGGCGAACACGCGCGGCTGCATATGCTGGAAACCAGGCAGTGGCTTGTCGGCGGGCTTGTTGGCCTGGGTCAAGGTATCGCCGACCGGGGCGCCATGAACATCCTTGATCGACGCATTGATCCAGCCCACTTCACCTGGGCCAAGGCGGTCGAGCTTCTTGCGCTTAGGTGTGAATACACCAACTTCACTTACTTCATGCGCCCGTCCGGTCGACATCACCAGCAGCTTGTCGCCTGGCTTGATCTCGCCCTGCATGATTCGTACTAATGAAACCACGCCCAGGTAATTATCGAACCAGGAATCGATAATCAAGGCTTGCAAGCGGTCCGTATCACGCGGCTTCGGTGGTGGAATGCGCGCGATAATCGCTTCCAGCACCTCGATCACGTTCAGTCCGGTCTTGGCGCTGACCGAAACGGCATCCGTGGCATCAATGCCGATCACCGCCTCGATCTCACCCTTGACCTTTTCCGGGTCGGCGGTGGGTAAGTCGATCTTGTTGAGCACAGGTACGACTTCCAGGCCTTGCTCGACCGCGGTGTAGCAGTTGGCGACCGACTGGGCCTCTACGCCTTGAGCCGCATCCACCACCAGCAATGCGCCCTCGCAGGCGGCCAGCGAGCGGCTGACTTCGTAGGAAAAATCGACATGGCCGGGCGTGTCGATGAAATTCAATTGATAGGTTTTACCGTCACGCGCCGTATAGGGCAGCGATACCGATTGGGCCTTGATGGTGATGCCACGCTCGCGCTCGATCGGATTGTTGTCCAGTACCTGCGCCTCCATCTCGCGTTCAGTCAAGCCGCCACAGATCTGGATAATACGATCGGCCAACGTGGACTTGCCGTGATCGATATGGGCAATGATGGAGAAGTTACGGATCAGTTCCATGGACTACGCTGGCTGCGTTCACCGCCGTGCGGGGTGCGCAGGCAGCGTATCACCGGGATGGCGATACGAACTGAACATTATCGCATGGAAAGGCAGAAACTCGGGGATGCCGTCATCTGTGCTGCTGGTGGCCCACTCTCGAATGAGAGCGGATCACCAGCAACGTGACCCATTCAGTCGTTTTGCTTGCCGTCAGGCGCCGTCAGGCCAATAAAACTGCTCTGCTCGCCCCGCCGCACCAGCAATAGCACCGTGTCACCGGCCTTCAGATCCTTGGTTTCTTCGCGAAACGCGGCGGCACTGCCTACGGGCCTCTGGTTCACCATCTGGATCACATCGCCCGAGCGCAGACCGGCTTTTGCAGCTACCTCGCCGGTGATATTGGCAATGCCCACGCCCTCGCCGGGCTTCAGGCCCGCCTGCTGACGCGTATCGCTGTCGAGGTCTTGCACAGTTAGCCCCAAGGCGCTGGAACCGCTGCGGGCCGCCGGTTGGTTACTCCCAGCCTCGGCGAGTACGACATTCTTGTCTCGCGGCATCTCGCTGATCGTGACGCTGACATCTTGCTTCTTGCCATTTCGCAGAATCTGTACGGTCGCCTTGCTGCCCGGCGGAGTCATACCCACCAATGGCGGCAGATCGGCTGATTGATTAATGCTTTGGCCGTTGTAGGCAAGGATGATGTCACCACGCTTGATACCGGCCTTTTCTGCGGCACTGCCCTGACCTACCTCGGCCACGATGGTGCCATTGCTGTCACCTAACTTGAGCGCCTTGACCGCATCGTCGGTAAGTGGCTGCAGCCCTACTCCCAGCATGCCGCGCGAAACATAGCCCTTATCCTTGATCTGCTTGACTACGTTCATCGCCACATCGATCGGAATCGAGAAGGCCACGCCGAGATAGCCGCCGGTATTGGAGTAAATCTGCGAATTGACGCCGACCACCCTGCCCTGCAAATCGAACAAGGGACCACCGGAGTTACCGCGATTGATCGGCACGTCGGTCTGGATAAACGAGGTGTATGGCTGGTCCTGACTACCCAGGTTGCGCCCAATCGCACTGACGATGCCCTGGGTCACGGTGTAATCAAAGCCAAACGGTGAGCCGATCGCCAGTACCCATTGACCTGGCTTCAGCCCCCGTGAATCGCCAATGCTCACCGCCGGCAAATTGCCACCGGCATCCACCTTGAGCAGGGCGATGTCGTATTGCGGATCGCTACCGACCACTTTGGCAGTAAGCGTGCGCCGATCCTGCAGGCGTACGGTCACCGTATCGGCACCATCGACAACATGGGTATTGGTGAGAATGTAACCATCGCTGGAAACGATAAAGCCCGAGCCGAGCGAGGTCCGGGCCTGCTCTTCGGGCGAAGGCATCATGGGCATACCGAAGAAGCGCCGGAACATCTCCATCTGTGCATCGTCATCGGGTGCGCCCTGCATCGGCCCGGACGGTGCTGCACGCCCCTTTTTAACAGTGCGCTTGCCTGTGTACTTGGCCTCGACATGCACCACCGTCGGCGCATTTCTTTGCACGATACCGGTGAAATCCGGCAAGCCGGACATAGCCTGAGCATTCTGCGCCTGCACGCCGCCGGCAGCAGCCAGGCTGACAAGTGCGCAACAAGCCAAGGTCTGCAGCATGGGTCGACTCATGATTTTTCCTCCTCGGGTTATCGGACACACCGCACCCTGCCCACCATAAACATCGGGCGCGATGAAGTTATCAACGGGGGCCAAGGATCGAATCCCAGGCATGTTATTCAGGTGAACATTATTCAGATGAACAGGACTGTGCGGCAGGAGTACCGTAACTTTTCGCACACAACGTGTACTCCTACCCTTACGCCACAGCATCGGTGCCAAAGATCAGGTCACTGCAGCGCAGGTCATCGAGCGGCTGCTGGTACCTGCCGCGATGCATTTGGCGCCGTTTGTTGATCGGGATGGATCAACAGCAGATAGCTGCCGTCACCGTTGTTGATGGTGCGGGGCCGCTGCCCGAACTTTGGCGACAACTGGTATGGCGTCAAATGGTTAGGCGAAAAAAGCTGCGTCCCATCGTTACCGTCCAGGGTGGCCGAAGCCTGTTGACTGAGCTGGGAGGGCAAGGCCGTATAGTTACTTAGCCACGGCGGTGCCGTGGCAGGGCTATCAGCTTGAGCAGCAGCCCCTGTGGCGGTAGTCATGCCCTGCGTTGAAGCTGCCACCCGCGGCATCGCATGGCCGGCATCCGGCCCTACCGGCTGGGTGACCATCAAAGCGGCTACCGCCACGCTGGCAGCAATCGCACCGCCGGCCGACCAGCGCAGCCAATGCCGACGCTCCGCTGGCTGCGCAGCAGCAGCCTCTTGCTCGATCGCCAACATGACCCGCGCGGCAAACCCGGGCTTAGCCAGCGGTGGTAATTCGTGACGCAACCCATCACGGGCCACGTGATAACGCGACCAGGCTTGCTGGAGGGGTTCGTCGTGGTCCAACCGGCGCAACAGAAAACGCAGTTGCTCGGCGGATAACTCGCCGTCCATACCGACGGAAAGGTTTTCGCGATGGGATTCAGTCATGGTGTCCGGTCCTCGCGGTCCGACAACATCGGCCGCAGCTTCTCATCAATGGCCTCGCGTGCGCGGAAAATACGTGAGCGTACCGTGCCTATGGGGCAAGACATCGCTTCGGCTATTTCCTCGTAACTGAGTCCGTCCACTTCGCGCAGCGTAATGGCCGTTCGCAGTTCCTCAGGCAGGGCTTGGACAGTGGCAAATACAGTTTGTTCAATCTGCTGACGCATCAGTTCGCGCTCAGGTGTGGCGCTTTCATACATGCGATCGGCACCTGGTACGAAAACAGCGTCTTCGACATCGATATCGCCCGTTGGCGGGCGGCGCCCCATGGCCACCAAGTGGTTCTTGGCCGTGTTTACCGCGATCTTGTACATCCAGGTATAGAACGCGCTGTCGCCGCGAAACGAGCCAATCGCCCGCCAGGCACGTACAAAGGCCTCCTGCGCGATGTCTTCACATTCGGCATAGCTGTTCACATAGCGCGAGATCAGCGCAATGATCTTGTGCTGGTATTTCCGCACCAATAGATCAAAAGCCCGTTTATCCCCGTTTTGGACGCGCTCGACCAGCGCGCGATCCAGTTCGTTCTCGCCCATCCGGGCCGTCTCCTTCGTAACTTCTATCACTCGCTTGGATGCCGCTGGATGGGAACGATGTGCTCAGACAAGCATCTCGTCTCCAAGTTCAGCATGATGATAGCCAGCATTGACCCGGCCAAGGCTGCCTGGCGCCCTTCGGTACAGGCAACGATCGCCAGGCGGCCGCCGCCGACGGCCCTGGCCTTGGAGATATGCGGGTATTCAAAGCCCACACAAGCCAGGTTCAAGGTGCCGCCGTGGTGAGCAACCGCTGACGTTCAAACAATAGCTTCTCGAAGCTTGGCGGCGGCAGTGGTCGGCAGAATAGGTATCCCTGCAGCTCATCGCAGTGATTGGCCTGCAGAAAACGCAGATGTTGCTCGATCTCCACCCCTTCGGCCACTACCCCACGCTTGAGGCGGTGCGCCATCTCAATCGTGGTACGCACAATGGCCTCGTCGTCGGGGTCTACACCGATATTACGCACAAAGCTTTGATCTATCTTGATGCGATCGGCAGGCAGCTTGCGCAGGTAATCCAGCGAGGCCGCGCCGGTGCCGAAGTCGTCAATGGCGATGCGGCAACCCAGCCGGCGCAGTCCTTGCAGATTCTCGATCAGGTTGGGCGCGGCCTTGATGCTGATACTTTCGGTGACTTCCATTTCCAGCAAATTGGCATCCAGCCCGGTCTCGTCCAATACACCGGACACTATCTCCAGCAAGTTGGACTGCATTAGCTGCACCGCCGACAAATTCACGCCCAGACGCAACCGCAAGCCAAATTGCTGCTCCCAGGCCTGCGCTTGCCGGCAGGCGGTGCGCAATACCCATTCACCGATCGAGACGATCAGGCCGGTCTCCTCTGCCAAGGGGATGAAAAAGCCTGGGCCAATGAAGCCGAGCTCGGGATGCTCCCAGCGCACCAGCGCCTCCATGCCCACGATGTCTTCACTGATCGCATCCACCTGCGGCTGATAGAACACCCGTAGCTCACCATTGTGCTCGGCGTGGCGTAGGCGGGATTTAAGCGCAAGATTTTGCTGCTGGGCTTGTTCAGTACTGACCTCATAGATCTGAAAATTGTTGCGTCCCAGGCTCTTGGCCGCATACATCGCCTCGTCGGCGTGCTTGAGCAGAGTTTCGGCATCGGCCGCGTCATCGGGAAAGAAGCTGACGCCAATAGAGGCGGTGACCTGTAATTCGGTGCCATCGTCGATGCGTAGTGGAGCCTCCATCACTTGAACAATCTTTTCGGCAATGCGCAGCACATCTTCGCTTTTCACGATATGTCGCAGAATCACTACAAACTCGTCACCGGCATAACGGGCCACGGTGTCGGAGGCACGCACGCTTGTGCGCAAGCGCTGCGTCGTCGTCACCAGCACCTGGTCACCAATCGTGTGACCGAGCGTATCGTTGATGGTCTTGAAGCGATCCAGATCCACGAACAACATGGCGAAACACTCGCCGGTGCGATTGGCCTCGCGGATGACCATGTCCAGACGGTCATTGAACAATAAACGGTTAGGCAAGCCGGTAAGTGCGTCCAGCAATCCTTCCGCGCGCCCTTGCTCCCGTGTGCGGCGCAGTTCCAACGCGTGAGCAAAACGGGCAGCGGCGCAGCGCAAGACCGGCTCGATGATCTTCAGCTCACCGAACGGCTGACGCGTGCCAGCCAATAATGCACCGAGCACGTTGTGCCGCTCGTCCAAAAGAGGCAACCCGGCGAAACCGCTCAAGCTGAGTTGTTCCAGCAGCGGGTCCATCGTAGCCAATCGACCGGCATCGCTCTGGTGCAACATGGCCTGCCCTGCCAACACCAACCGCAACGAACTTTGCAGACTTGGACCCGGCCAGGCCAGTTCGTCGCCACGCCAAAGTTGCACGAGTTGCGCTGGCGCACCGCTATCCTCCGGCCTGGCAAACCAGACGGCGAGGTAGTCCAGGCTCAATTCCTCGTACAACAAACGAGCGGCGCTCGCGAGACCTTCGTCGTCGTTGCTGGAACTAAACGTGCGCGCAACCAAGTGCAACGCCACCTCGGCACGCATGTAAGCTTGATCGCTGCGGAATACCAACGCCACCACATCGCGGCCGCTATGCCGCACCCGTCTTGCGCTCACTTCCCCGCTGTCGAAACCGCGTACGGAACGTCGTCGACAAACATGCCAGTGACGCGTGTCGTCCACCAGGTTTTGAGTGGCCACCCCGTCTTCGAAAGACAACACTTCATGTAATGGCAGCTCAAGCAAGCCCGCTGCCGGCAGACCGCTGTGCCGAATCAGGGCAGGACTCAACTCAAGCACTCTGTCGCGAATCGGATCGGCGATCAGCCATTCGTTATCGACATCCTCGAATGCGTAGCGATAATCCCAGGCCTCCAGCTCCGATGGCACGCCCTTAGCGGCCAAAGGCTCGGTGCGTTGCAACCACCGCCAGCGCGCCACCAATTCGCTATCGATCTGGGATGCGTAAAGCCAATCGAGCACACCGGCCGGTAGCTGCGATGGCTTCAATGCTGCGTCCGCAGTCAATACGGCAATCAGGGGCGCATCGGCACACGCCGGCACATGTCGCAAAGATTCAACACAGGCAAGCGCATCACGACCATCGCCAGCAAACACCACCACGATGAGTGAAATCGGCGGCCGCCCTTCCAGCAAGGTGCTGGCGTGTGCCGCATCTCTGGCCAAATGAACCGTGAGCTGCCCTTCACGATCCAGCGTGTCAAAAAGTGCACGGCGTAGCTCGCGCTGCGCAGCCACTACGAGGATGCCGGCAGGTATCGTCATCGGGGAGTCAGAGCAGCCAGCGGCCGTCGCGTAAACGCGGCCGCAGCTCCGGCTTGATGGCACAGCTCACACGCGCAATTACATCGTTCAGGCTATCGACCAGTGCCGTCGGCGCATCAAGCAAGACAACCCGACGCACATGCCCCTTCTGCACGCGAGCCAACTGGCGCAGCAAGCTGAGATCCGTCGCCGGCAAAGGTAGCTGCACACCGCGCAGCAGATAAACGCCGAAGTGAATGCTTTGTTGCACTAGACGCAAAACCTGACTCAATCGCTGGCTGCCCGGCACCCGCGCATGCGCATCGCGCAGGCTGTCCAGCCCGATCTCAGGCTGCCAAAGGTAGACCGATTGCCCGGTATGCCTTACCAGCACCCTGAGCTGATCGATCAAGACCTCGGTATCGCCTCCTTCGAGCGCAACCAGGCTGCCGGGGGCAGCAAGAATACGTTCGAAAATTTCGGTACCCGTCTGGGTCGGAGCCGTGGTCAAGGTCATGTTCATTGCATCGTAAAGTACGCACTCTTTGAGGAATCGCAATAGCGACGAGCAAGCCTCGTGCTATTTGCCAGCCAATTCCATGCGTTAGTGCACAGGGTGGGGAGCGGCCCAATTACGCTGCCCTTTCACATAAGTCCCATCCCCAATCGCCTTGCTCAGCGCTTTTACGGAATTTTCATGACTGAGCCGCCCACCCCTGCCGTCTCGCAATCATCGCTACGGGAAGGTATGGTGCAACGATTCTCAGCCACGCTTTATATCCCTATGTTCGAAGGATTGCGCTTCAATCACTGGAAAACGAGCCTGGACGACAGCGGTGTTGTCACCTTGTCCCTCGATCGGGCTCAAAGCAGCGTGAACGCCATATCGCGCGCCGTACTCGACGAACTGGGCCAAATCATCGAACGGCTGGCGATCGAAAAGCCGGCCGGCGTACTGATTCATTCCGCCAAACCCTTTGGTTTCGCGGTCGGTGCCGATATCAAGGAATTTGTCGAGTACGCGAAACACGGCACGGTACTGGAAAATATCGAGAACGGTCAGGGTGTATACGAGGCACTGGCGCGCCTGCCCTGCCCCACTGTCGCGGCCATACACGGCGCCTGCATGGGTGGCGGTACCGAGCTGATCCTGGCCTGCCGCCAGCGCATCGCCGCAGACGACGATAAAACCCGCATCGGCCTACCTGAGGTCATGCTGGGCATACACCCAGGCTGGGGCGGTACCGCACGCTTGCCAAGGCTTATCGGCGCGACGGAAGCCCTGCCGGTGATGCTCACCGGTAAAGCGCTGTCGGCCAAGCGCGCGCTGGCCCTGGGTCTCGTCGATCGGCTGGCGCCTGCCGACGAATTGCTGGCCGAAGCCCGCAGCTTGCTGCGCCGCCCGCAATCGCGCCCATTCGCGCTACGCGCAAAGGCCTGGGCGACCAACATCTGGCCGGTGCGTCAATTGTTAGCCCCGATGGTACTCAAGCAGACCGCCGCCAAGGTACGCAAGGAGCACTACCCCGCCCCTTTCGCCATGATCGAAGTATGGCGACGCGGTAATTCCAGCATGCAGCAGAGACTGAAACTGGAAGCCCGCTCAGTCGCCAAACTGGCCGAAACCAGCACAGCGCAAAACCTGATCCGGGTGTTTTTTCTGCAAGAACGCCTGAAGGCTCAGGGTAGCGGTGTCGAACACGATATTGAGCGCGTACACGTCGTCGGTGCCGGCGTCATGGGCGGCGACATCGCAGCGTGGGCAGCCTTCAAAGGCTTTCAGGTGACCTTGCAAGACCGGGAGATGAAGTACATCCAACCCGCACTCGACCGTGCGCGGCAGTTGTACGAAAAGAAACTCAAAGCGCCAGCCAAGGTCGAGGCAGCTCTCGCCCGCCTGCGTGCCGATGTCGAGGGCAAAGGCGTAAGCACCGCAGATCTGGCGATTGAGGCGATCTACGAGAACGCCGAAGCCAAGCAAGCACTCTACGCAACCATCGAACCGCAGTTTCAGGCCGCTGAAATTCTTGCCAGCAATACCTCAAGCATTCCACTCGATGAGCTACGCCAGGGCCTGAAAGCACCTCAGCGCTTTCTTGGACTGCATTTTTTCAACCCAGTGGCGCAGATGCCGCTAGTCGAAGTGGTGCGGCACGACCAGTTAGACCCATCCATCGAAAAACGGGCGCTGGCGTTCTGCAAGGCGATCGGCAAGCTACCGGTGGCCGTCAAAGGCACGCCGGGCTTTCTGGTCAATCGCATCTTGATGCCCTATCTGCTCGAAGCCATGCGCCTGCACAGCGAGGGGGTGCCTGGCCCTGTGCTGGACAAGGAAGCAAAGAAGTTCGGCATGCCGATGGGGCCTATCGAACTGGCTGACACCGTCGGATTGGACGTTTGCGCATCCGTCGGTAAGGAGCTGGCTCCCTTTCTCGGGCTAGAGTTGCCGACGGGGCTGGAGGACAAGCTGCAAAGCGGCAAGCGCGGCAAGAAAGACGGCCAGGGCCTATACGTATGGCAGGAGGGCAAACCCATCAAGCCCGAAGTAGATCCTGATTACGTGACACCCCCTGACCTGCAAGACCGCATGATTCTGCCGATGGTAAACGAGGCCGTGGCCTGCCTCACCGAAGGCGTGGTTGATGATGCCGACTTGCTCGATGCCGGCGTCATCTTCGGTACCGGCTTCGCCCCCTTCCGTGGCGGCCCCATCCAGTATTTGCGGGCCGAAGGTGTTAGCGTCCTCAAGAGCAAATTAGAAACGTTGGCACAACGCTACGGAGAGCGTTTCTCGCCCAAGAGCGGCTGGGATCATCCCGCGCTGACGCAGAGCGAGCTCGACCTTCCTGCCCATCAGGCGGCACCATCGGACAACGATTGAAATCACCCTCCATGAAGACCAAAAGCCCGGCTTTAGGCCGGGCTTTTTCGTTATTGCCTTAACGGGTCGGACATCACCACATCAAATCGTCAGGCACTCCGTCATCACCGACCCCAGTCGCGCCCGGCTCGACCAGCAACGCCAACTGCTGTGCATCCAGGTCACGCACCTGTTCAGCCACTTCTCGACTGACCAGCAGATAGCGCCCCGCCTGCTGCACCACACCCAATTCGCCGGCATTAAGAGCCGCCAATTGAGCGGCATCGACATGCATACGGCGAATTTTCCCGCCGTACTCGAAGTGGCGAACCTGATCGGCATCGGCCTTGTTCAACACGTTCCCGCTGAGCAATTGCTGGATTTTCTGCTTACGCTCACGCTTGATCCGTGCCAGCTCGGCGGCTTCCTGTTCGGCGCGCTTGCGCTCGCCGGCTTCGGTCTGGGCACGAATCGCATAGGCCCTGGCCAGATCAATTTCGTCCTGACTCTTGCCTGGCACGTGCCCCTTATGAGGCGGTCGGGCGCCCTGCGGTTTGTTGCCGCCGCCTTGAGGCTTGCTGCCCTTATACGGCGGCTTGCCACCCTGCTGCGGTGACGGACGCTTTTGCTCGGTAACCTGTTTGACGATGCCGCTCTTTAGCAGCTGATCGCGCAGGGATTCGGCCATGATCGGAACTCGTTGGTAGTTGCGTTGAACGGATACGCGTAGAACACAGGGAGTGAAGTATGGGGAATGAAGTACAGGGTCAATAATGCGGCGGCGGCGGCTCGCTATGCGGATCGTCGCCATGCGATACGCGCATGGACGAAAGCTCGTTGCGCAAATCGCGAATCAACCGTTCCAGCATCGCGATACGCTGCGATTGCTCCGCATCGGCGCTCGCCAGCGCATTCACCGTATCGTCGATAAAGGTGAGCCGCACTTCCAGCTCGGTCAGACGTTGGTCCAATGACAGATCATTCACTATCAGGCTCTCAGACTGCGGCCGCGACCGATGCCGTAATACGCCAAGCCAGCCTCCTCGACCTGAACCGGATCGTACAGATTGCGGCCATCGAAGATCGCGGGACTGGCCAGCGCTGCGCGAATGCGATTGAAATCAGGGCTGCGAAAAGCTTTCCACTCGGTAACGATAGCCAGTACATCGGCCTTTTCCAGCGCTTGGTAAGCGCTGTCGCACAACTGCAAATTCGGCTGCTCGCCGTAAATGCGCCGAGTTTCCTCGCTCGCCTGTGGATCGAAAGCCCGTACCTTTGCCCCAGCCTTCCACAAGGCCTCCATCAGATGGCGGCTGGACGCCTCGCGCATATCGTCGGTATTGGGCTTAAACGCCAACCCCCACAGCGCGATGGTCTTGCCGGCAAGTTGGCCCTCGAAGTGACGCGAAATGAGCTCAAACAGCTTGCTCTTCTGATCGCGGTTCACTGCCTCGACGGCATTAAGCAAACGTGCGTCGTAACCCACATCGCGCGCGGTGTGTTCCAACGCCTGCACATCCTTGGGGAAGCATGAACCGCCGTAACCGGCACCCGGATAGATGAAGTGATAGCCAATGCGCGGATCCGAACCGATACCTTGCCGCACCAGCTCTACGTCGGCGCCCACTCGCTCGGCGATATTGGCGATTTCATTCATGAAACTGATCTTGGTCGCCAGCATCGCATTTGCTGCATATTTGGTCAGCTCAGCCGAACGCTCATCCATGACCACCGTGCGCTCGTGGTTGCGATTGAACGGCGCATATAACTTGCGCAGCACGCCTACCGCACGCTCGCTGGAGCTGCCGATGATGATGCGGTCGGGGCGCAGGCAATCCTCTACCGCGTCGCCCTCTTTCAGAAACTCAGGATTGGACACCACGTCGAATTCGACGGGCACGCCACGCACTATCAGTTCAGCCGCTACCGCCTTGCTCACCCGGTCAGCCGTACCCACCGGTACCGTGGACTTATTCACCACTACCGCGTAGCGGTTTAAGTGTTGACCGATGGTCCTGGCGACACCGAGCACATACTGTAAATCTGCGCTGCCATCCTCATCGGGCGGTGTGCCGACGGCAATGAAAATCACTTGTCCATGAGCGATGGCCGGCAGCGGATCGGTGGTGAAATCCAGTTGGCCGCTGGCATGGTTGCGCTTGACGATCGCCTCCAGGCCGGGTTCGTAGATCGGAATTTCACCTCGTTTCAGGCGCTCGATCTTGCCCACGTCGATATCGACGCAGACCACGTGATTGCCCATCTCAGCCATGCACGCACCGGTAACCAGCCCTACATAGCCGGTGCCAAAAACGGTGATATTCATCATCGAGGGGGAAATCTCATGAACAAGAATCGAAGATTTTAGCAGGCGATGCCGCAAAGCATCGCGCCTGTCTGTGTCGCTAATAAAACAAACGGGGCGCGAATCGCTTCGCGCCCCGTTGCTATACCGTAAAACCAGCCTGTTTTAAGTCAGTCTGGCTTATTTGCCGGCGCCAGGAGCAGCCTGATCGCCAGCCGGCGTCGGGCCGGTCTTGACCAAGGTCACGTCAAAAATGATCGTGGCATTCGGCGGGAAACCGTTCTGCGGCTGTGCGCCGTAGGCGATGTTCGACGGAATCACCAGCTTGTAGTGACCACCGGTCTGCATCAACTGCAGGCCTTCACGGAAACCCGGGATCACGCCAGCGAGCGGGATCGAAGCCGGACCACCACCTTCGTGTTTCGACGAATTGTCGAACTCTTCGCCATTGACGAAGCTACCGACGTAGTTGATCTGCACGGTGTCGTTCGGACCCGGACGTGCGCCCGAACCCTGACTGAGTACCTGGTACTGCAGACCCGAAGCGGTGGTCTTCACGCCCGACACGGACTTGTTCTTGGCCAGGAAGGCATCGCCTTCGCTCTTGTTCTTGCTGGAGACCTGGGTGTACTCAGCCTTGGCCTTGGCCTGCAACTGGGTCACGAAAGCTTCTTTGGTGGACTTGTACTCGGCCTCGCTCATGGTCGGCTTTTGACCGGAGAGCGCGGACTGCACTGCCTTACCGACAATGGCCGGATCCACTTCATCGCGCACGATCGGCGGCAACGAGCTGGCCAAGTCCCAACCAACAACGTAGCTGGCCTTGTTCTTATCAACCGTACCTGCCGCGGCGGTCTTAGCAGCCTGAGCGTGTACGCCAGCGGTCATACCCAGCGCAACAGCCAATGCGGCCGCCGTCAGCGTGGGACGCAGAAAATGCTTCATGTGAAACTCCCTCATATTGAATGTCCCGGTGCCACCGGACGGGCCTCCCCGATGGAGGCAGCACGCGCATTGTGCGGCGCCTTTCCTGTCTTAGCAACGAGCAAGCGTTACGACCACTAACTCATAGCAAAGGTTCGTGACGAAATCGAGAATCGTTGATTTTTACGATTTCCCCGCTAAATCAATGCGGGCTGTCCGGGTGCTCGACCTTTTCCAAGGTGTCTCGTAATGCTGCTTGAAGCCGTGCATGCACCTGCACCAGCACCCGCCACAGCAGCCATGTCAGCACTAATCCGATCAATACCAGCACCACCGCGACCTCTCGCGGCGGCAGGATGGTCGAGGCCAGCGCAGCCACCAGCAAGCCCAAAACCGCCATCGCCGCCAACGGAATAATCCGTGCCAGCACCCCGCGAATGCGAACGTTATGTGAACCACCGATTCGCTCGGGGATACTCAACTCGGCCAATAACATGCCCAGAGCAGCCGCTTTGCGATAAGCCGCCACGATCATCGGCAGCGAAAACAACGCAGCCAGCGACCAGGCCAAACTACGCGAAATCAGTGGGTGCCCATCCAGCACATCCCAGCGGAAGAAACCACGGCGATAGACGTAAGCCATGATAAGAAAGACCGCGACCACCAACATCATGTTGACGATGACGTGCCAGACCAGGCGGCGAATCATCTTCATGATGACTGCGCCCTGCCCCTTGAAACTGATACTGCCCATCCACTCCGTATAGGCCGTAAGCGTGCCGGTAAGCCCACTCGGCAAGCGGCGCGCCAACACACCAGCGAGCGGATCGGCGGACCGGATCAAATACGGGGTCAGGAAAGTGGTGATGGCCGACACCGCTACCGCTACGGGATAAAGAAAGCTGCTGGTTACTTTCAAGCTCAGGCCAAGCGAGGCGATCACGAAAGAGAATTCGCCGATCTGGGCCAGGCCCATCCCTGCGCGTAGCGAGGTACGCCCGTCATTACCGGCGACAAAGATGCCAAAGCTGCATGTCACCACCTTGCCCAACACGACTGCGATCGTCACTACCGTGATCGGCCAGGCGTATTGAATCAGTACGCTCGGGTCGATCAGCATGCCGATGGACACAAAAAATACGGCGCTGAACATGTCGCGGAGCGGCCCAATAATCCGCTCGATACGCTTGACGCTGGCCGACTCGCCGACGATCGCACCAATCATGAATGCGCCCAAGGCCATGCTGTAACCCATGTCGGTAACCAGCAGGCAAAAACCGAAACACAGCCCAAGCACAGCCACCAACAGCACATCGTCACGACTGACTCGGGCGATGTAGTCGACGACCCGCGGCACCAGCAATAGCCCGACCACCATCGACACCGCCATAAACAGCGTGAGCCGGCCAATCACCGTCATCGCTTCGCCAGCCTCAAGATCACCGGTGCTGGCGATGCCGGTCAGCAACGCCATCAGCACAATTGCCAGCACATCTTCGATAATCAGGATGCCGAACATGACCTGCGCAAAACGCTCTCGCTTGAGGTTCAAATCACTCAAGGCCTTGAGAATGATGGTGGTCGAAGAGATCGACAGCATCGCGCCAAGGAACAACGCATCCATGGCGCTCCAGCCAAAGAAACGGCCGATCTCGTAGCCGATCCACAGCATCAGCACGATTTCACATACGGCGGCCACCAACGCTGCCCCACCCACTTCGCGCAATTTCTTCAGGCTGAACTCCAGGCCCAGCGCGAACAACAGCAAAATCATGCCCAGTTCGGACAAGGTACGGATAGTCAGCTCGTTATGAATGAACACTACCGGCAGCGTGTACGGCCCCACCAGCACGCCGGCGATGATGTAGCCCAGGACCACCGGCTGTCGCAAACGCTGAAAAATCACCGTGGTCAGACCTGCAACCAGCATCACCGTGGCAAGGTCCTGGATAAATTGCAGCTCGTGCATAAGGCATTCCAACGTGGGTGCAATGCAAGACTAACAGTCACTTATGCGCGTAAGCAGACATTCAGATCGTCAACAGCCCGCGCACTGCACCACCTTTGTGAAAAATTTTTGTCACGAATGCTTGACGAAATAACGATCCCCTCTTATTCTTTCGGACTTCCAGCAGGCGGGGCCATAGCTCAGCTGGGAGAGCGCCTGCATGGCATGCAGGAGGTCGGCGGTTCGATCCCGCCTGGCTCCACCATTAAAATACGTCCCCATCGTCTAGAGGCCTAGGACATTACCCTTTCACGGTAGCGACCGGGGTTCGAATCCCCGTGGGGACGCCAAATTCAACTGCCGAGGCAACAAGGCAAGCGTATTTGGAATGATTCGATAGCAATAGCTGGAAAAAAATGTGGAGCGGTAGTTCAGTCGGTTAGAATGCTGGCCTGTCACGCCGGAGGTCGCGGGTTCGAGTCCCGTCCGCTCCGCCACTAACGGAAAGCCCGCCTAGCGCGGGTTTTTTGTTGTCCGCGATTTGTCATCGCGATTTCGCATGCAGGCGCGTTTTACGCCAAGGTATCGGGCTCACGCTCCAATGTACCGATGGAATGCCCCTGCTCGGCCAGATACTCCAGCCAGCGCGAAAGAAAACCGTTCATGCGCAGGCGATGCTGAAACACGGTATGCGCGGGTGGAAACGGCCCCAGCACCTGCCATAAATGCCGCCCAGGGTGGCAATGCAAGGCCTCGGCAACATGCGCATCGGTGTACATGCGCAACTGCGCCGAGGGTGACGGCTGCCCCGTCTGCGCATCGACAAAGTCGTAGGTGAGCTCAAGCTCCAGTGTGTACGGATGACGCTCCTGTACCTGGAGACGCACATTGAGGCCATCGTCCACCACGGAACGGTAGCGCCCCGGCGCCAACGTCTGCGGCGCGAATAGCTTCGCCAGCCGGTGATAATTCTCCGCATACAAGCCCATCAGAAAACCGAAGCGACTGGGCAGTAAGGCGTTACGGTTGTCCAGTACGGCGCTCATAGATGGCACAGATTCCTCGTGGCAGTGAAAACGTGGCAATCAGAACATGGTCCGCTCGATGCCGAAGCGGTCAAAGATCTTGCTGGCGATTTCCTCGATCGATACATGCGTCGTGTTGAGACATGGAATGCTCTCGCGACGCATCAGTTTCTCGGCCTGTTCCAGCTCCCAACGGCATTGCTGCAGGGTCGCATAGCGACTGTTAGCCCGTCGCTGCTCGCGAATCTGCGCCAACCGCTGCGGGTCAATAGTGAGGCCGAACAGGCGGTCTTTGTAAGGCCGCAGACGCGCCGGCAGCTCCAGCTTATCGAGATCATCGTCCGTCAGCGGGTAATTGGCGGCGCTGACCCCGTAATGCAAGGCCATATACAGGCAAGTCGGCGTTTTGCCCGAGCGCGACACACCGACGAGGATCAGGTCTGCCTTGGCGTAGTCCACATCGATGCCGTCATCGTGGGATAGCGCGTAATTAGTCGCGTTGATGCGCGCCTCATACTTTTCGAAATCGACCAGGCCGTGCGAGCGGTTCACTGCACCGGAGTGCTTAGTGCCCAGCTCGTCCTCCAAAGGGCCGATAAAGGGCGCGAATACATCGAGCATCAAAGCCCCACTGCCTGCAACAATCTCGCATAACGAGCGATCGGCCATGGTATTGACCACGATCGGACGGTCCCCGCTCTGCGCAAAACGCGTCTTGATCCGCAACGCGGCGGCCTCGGCCTTCTTCGCGTCATCGATAAAGGGTAACCGATGCTTATCGAACTGGACCCCTTCAAACTGGGCCAAAATGCTGTTGCCTATCGTCTCCGCCGTAATACCAGTGGAATCAGAGATAAAAAAAACGGTTCGCTGCATGGGGTTATCCGAAAAGGCAGTGGCGGCTTGTGCGGCACCTTAGCGCAAGCGCATAAGCCTGTCTTTGCTTGACTCTGGCCTGACTGGTATGCAGTTGGCGTGGCCGTTATCTGCAATGGTCTTCTTGTGCCGCGCACCATAGGCAGCGGACAATACCAGTCCTTTGCGGCTCGGTTTGCTTGGCCGCCACTCATCCGCCCACCCCCTATAGAGCTCTTGAGGAGACCCCCTTGAACGAACTGGTGCTTTGGCTCGACACGCTGCGCATGACTGACCTGGGTAAGGTAGGCGGTAAGAATGCGTCGCTTGGCGAGATGATTGGCAATCTGGCAAAGCTTGGCGTGTCGGTGCCTGGCGGCTTCGCCACCACCGCTGACGCGTTTGCGCAGTACCTGGACAAAAGTGGCGTAGCCAAGCGCATTCAGGCCCGCCTTGCCGATCTCAACGTAGACGATGTCGAAGCGCTGATTGCGGCCGGTAAGGAAATCCGTGAATGGGTTACCGAAACCCCGCTGCCAAGCGAACTCGATAACGCCATCCGCGACGCCTACATCAAACTGTGCAAAGACGCCGGCGCCGAGAACATCGCCGTCGCCGTGCGCTCCTCCGCCACCGCCGAAGACCTGCCTGACGCTTCTTTCGCCGGCCAGCAGGAAACCTTTCTCAACGTGGTCGGCATCGACGACGTGCTGCATAAGGTGAAGGAGGTCTTCGCCTCGCTATACAACGATCGCGCCATCGCTTATCGCGTGCACCAGGGCTTCAAGCACGAAGACGTATTCCTGTCCGCCGGCGTGCAATTGATGGTGCGCTCCGACGTGGGCGCCTCCGGCGTATTGTTTACGCTGGACACCGAGTCGGGTTTCCGCGATGTCGTGTTCGTCACCGGCAGCTATGGCCTTGGCGAGATGGTCGTGCAAGGCGCGGTCAATCCTGATGAGTTCTACGTCTTCAAGCCCACTCTCAAGCAAGGAAAGCCTGCGGTGCTGCGCCGCCAGCTTGGCGCCAAGCAACTGCGCATGACCTACTCCAGCGCACCGGGCGAACGTGTAAAAGTCGAGGACACGCCGGTCGACATGCGCAACCGCTTCTGTGTCACCGATGCGGACGTAGAAGAGCTTTCGCGCCAGGCGCTCATTATCGAGCAGCACTACGGTCGCCCGATGGACATCGAGTGGGCGAAGGACGGCAACACCGGCAAGCTCTACATCGTGCAGGCCCGTCCAGAAACTGTGAAGTCGCGTGCGCACACGACACAGCTTGAGCGCTTCCATCTTCTTGAGCGCGGCAAGGTGCTGGCCGAAGGTCGTGCCATCGGCCAGAAGATCGGCTCCGGCAAGGCACGCGTCGTGCGCAGCATGGCCGATATGAGCAAGGTGCAGCCCGGCGACGTATTGATCGCCGATATGACCGATCCCGACTGGGAGCCGGTAATGAAGCGCGCGGCGGCCATCGTTACCAACCGAGGCGGCCGTACTTGCCATGCCGCGATCATTGCACGCGAATTGGGCGTTCCCGCCGTCGTCGGCACCGGTAACGCGCTGAGCTTGATTCCCGATGGCGCCGAAATCACCGTGTCGTGCGCCGAAGGCGACACCGGCACCATTTACGAAGGTCAGCTCAAATTCGATCGCGTTACCGCGGACCTCGGCGACATGCCCGAAGCGCCGCTGAAAATCATGATGAACGTGGCCAACCCGGAGCGCGCATTCGATTTCGGCATGCTGCCCAATGCCGGTATCGGCTTGGCTCGCCTGGAAATGATTATCGCCAGCCACATCGGCGTCCATCCCAAGGCATTGCTGGAATATGGCAAACAAGATGCCGAGACCAAGGCCAAGATCGACGAGCGCATGGCCGGCTACGCCGACCCCGTGAGCTTCTACGTCGATCGCCTGGCCGAAGGCGTCGCCACTATCGCCGCCTCGGTCTACCCGAAAACGGTCATCGTGCGCCTGTCTGACTTTAAGTCGAACGAGTACGCCAACTTGATCGGCGGAGCTCGCTATGAGCCGCACGAAGAAAACCCGATGATCGGCTATCGCGGCGCAAGCCGTTATGTCGATTCGGGTTTCGCCGAAGCCTTCGCACTGGAATGCAAGGCGGTGAAGAAAGTGCGCGAAAGCATGGGCCTGGATAACGTGTGGGTGATGATCCCGTTCGTACGCACGCTAGGCGAAGGCCGCAAAGTGATCGAGGTGCTGGCCAAGAATGGCCTCGTACAAGGCGCCAGTGCGCAAGGCGAGCAAGCACTGAAGATCATCATGATGTGCGAAGTACCGTCCAATGCACTGCTTGCCGCCGAGTTCCTGGAAATCTTCGACGGTTTCTCGATTGGCTCCAACGATCTTACCCAGCTCACCCTGGGCCTGGATCGCGACTCAAGCATCGTCGCCAATTTGTTCGATGAGCGTGATCCCGCCGTGAAAAAGCTGCTGGCCATGGCGATTCAGACCGCTCGCGAAAAAGGCAAATACGTCGGCATCTGCGGCCAAGGCCCCTCCGATCATCCCGATCTGGCCGAATGGCTGATGGATCAAGGTATCGAATCGGTTTCTCTCAACCCCGATACCGTAGTCGATACCTGGCTGCGACTTGCCAAGAAAAAAGCCGGCTGAGTCATCCGGCTAGCAGGACCCCATGGGGCGGTGGCAACACCGCCCCATTTGTTTTTGTGCAACACCGAACAGGCTCTAAGCCCTGCACGCTATGCCATCGAAAACTATCACCGAGTACGCCTGTCGCTCAATCAACCAGCCCTGCGCGCGACTTTGGTCCGGTAAAAGTACCGGCAGCGCAGTATTTATTGCTCGGTGACAACCGCGACGACACCATGGCTCGCGCTATCTGGGCTTTTTCTCGCGCCGAGAAATCACCGGCCGCGCACGACACGTCGCACTCCTTCTATCCCGAGAAGCACTATTTGCCACGTGCGGATCGGTTTGGCGCGGCGCTGGATCCAAGGTAGCTCTATACCCGGCCAAACGATTCACGGCTAAACAGTTGTCAGGATCGTCTCGGCCGCGTATTATTTCCGGCTCGCGCGGACCACCGTGTGTACCCCTTTGGAGAGGTGGCAGAGTGGTCGAATGTACCTGACTCGAAATCAGGCGTACGTGTAAGCGTACCGTGGGTTCGAATCCCACCCTCTCCGCCAAATACAAAGCCCTGCAGTCATGCGGGGCTTTTGTATTTCTGGCATCCTGCGCGCACACGCTTTTCTGGCATCCCATGATCGAGTTTGGACACGGAACCCACGTCGGCTTGCGCCGTACGCGCAATGAAGACACTTACTACGCCGACGCAACGCTCGGCCTGTTTCTGGTCGCCGATGGCATGGGTGGGCATCAACATGGAGAAGTCGCCTCCGCTCTCGTGCGCGATGCAATGGCAGACCTGGTCATTCGCGGCCATAGCCTGGTCGAAGCGGTACGCGGTGCCGACGAACGACTGATTCAACAAGCCCGCCTGCAGCAGACTCGCGTTGGCAACCATGCGCTACCGATGGGTACGACGATTGCCGCCTTGCGGCTCGATGCGAACAGCTACGAAGTGGCCTGGGTGGGCGACAGCCGGGTGTACCTGTGGCAGAACGGGCTGCGGCAAATCAGCCACGACCATTCGTTGGTGCAAGAGCTGGTCAGCGCGGGCACGCTGGACCCCACTCAGGCCGCATACCATCCCCAACGCAATGTCATTACCCAGGCATTGGGTATTACGGCAACGGCGCAGTTGCATATCGGCATGGCCCGTGGCCGCCTGCAGCCCGGCATGTGCTTTCTGCTATGCAGCGACGGACTCACTGAGGAAGTGAGCGACAACGCCATTTCCCGCATCGTTGAACGTCATGACTTAGCCGCACAAGAGTGCGTCGATCATCTGCTGCTCGCCGCACTTGATGGCGGCGGCAGCGATAACATCACGGCGATTCTCGCGCGCGTCGATTAAGCCCCTTCCCTGCAAATTAAAGTGGGGCGCTTAGTTTTGACGACGCCACACGCTGCTGCCAGCAGCGCTTTTGTCCAGCGCATCCAGGCGCCGCTCATGAGCGGCCAACTCATCGCCATCGGCGTAACGCACTAGCGGGCGGCGATCCAGTACCAGCGGTATGGCAATCGTCGTCGCATTTTGTTCAATGGCACCCTCGAAACCCAGATCCAACACGACCTGACCCGAAGTCATCGATAAATAGACTTCGGCAAGCAACTGGGCGTCGATCAAACCGCCGTGTAAATCGCGCGCCGAATTGTCTACGCCCAAGCGCTTACACAGCGCATCCAGACTGTTGCGCTGCCCTGGATAACGCTCGCGCGCCATCACCAACGTATCGAGTACAGGGCAACGATCGCTGATACGGCCGTAATGCTCGCCAGCGCGAGCCAGCTCGGCATCGAGGAAGCCGACGTCGAACTTGGCGTTATGAATGATGAGTTCCGCGCCATCGATAAAGGCGAGAAACTCTTCCACGACATCGACGAAATGCGGCTTGTCGAGCAAAAACTCGTCTTCGATACCGGTGACCTGTTTGGCACCTTCATCGATTGCGCGATCGGGATTGAGATACGTCTGATAGTGACGTCCGCTCGGCCGGCGCTCGATCATCTCGACACAGGCGATCTCGATCAGGCGATGTCCCTGACGAACTTCCAAGCCAGTGGTTTCGGTATCAAGAACGATCTGCCTCACGCCGCACCTCTCAGAGCCTGGTCCCGGTAGCGTTCAGCCTGTTCGCGAGCCGCCTGGTCGACACGCTCGTTCTCGGCATGGCCGTTATGGCCCCGCACCCAATGCCATTTCACTTGATGTCCGGCAACCGCAGCGGCCAGGCGCTGCCATAGATCCTGATTCTTCACCGGCTTTTTATCCGCAGTGAGCCATCCATTGAGGCGCCACTTAGGCACCCATTGCTCAATGCCCTGCATCACGTATTTCGAGTCGGTCGTCAGCGCGACCTTGCACGGTCGTGTTAACGCTTCCAGCGCAGCAATGGCTGCCATGAGCTCCATACGGTTGTTCGTGCTATCCGGTTCGCCACCAGCAAGCATCCGTTCACTGTCCTTAGCCCGCAACAACGCCGCCCAACCACCCGGCCCCGGGTTGCCCAGGCAAGCACCATCGGTAAAAGCTTCTACATCAATCATCGTTACTCACATTCATCGGACCTGACTCATTTGATCTAATCATTCACCAACCGTGCTACGACGCGTACCCGGAGCCAGCCCCGCATGTACGCGTGTCGACACCGCCTTGGGCCGCAAACGTATCGGCATGGCCATACGGCGACGCTTACGCGCTATCAGTACATAGCCGCCGCCCAACACATGCTCGCCTTGCAAAGTGGTCTCGGCACTCGGCCAGCAGCGCCCAACCCGCTGCACTCTCTCAATATCCAACTCGGCACGACGCAACCAACGCTCGACCTTCAGCGGGGACTTTGGTGAGGATGCTTGACCGCGCCCGTGCCAGTAGACCCATGGCATCCAACCGCTTAACGGATGAATGCCCGTAATGACGAGCATGCCGCCCGGCGCCAAAACGCGAATGGCTTCCTGCAGCAAGGATTGCGCGGTAGGCGCCACCTCAAGTGCGTGGCGCAGCAGTACCAGATCGAAGGCATCGTCAATAAAAGGCAGCAGCTCGTCTGCGCGAGCGTACAGATCACCCTCGTAATGTTCCGCCGCGAGCCTCAACTGTGCCCAGCAACCGAGTAAGGGCAGCACGGGTGGCGTATCGCGCTTTACAGCGGTAAGCCATAGCGCATGGGTGCCGGCACAACGGAGCAAATCGGAAGAAAGTGCGGCCGTCTCCTCGGCCAAGAGGCCGCGCAGCGATGCACTTGCATAGATGTCATTGTCGCGCTGAGACATGCGTCGACGGCCTGTCGGTACCAGCGACACAGTGTACTGGCAGCCAGTGGCAATCGCGCCACAGAAGCTATCGCTCGCGTGGGCAAATGTTAAAAGTGATAGAGGTCTCCGATTTATCTCTGCCTGAATGGCAAGTTCGCCAATTAACATCGCCCTAACGAGCACGTGACATGACGGCTTTATAGTCGAGCGCCTTGCGCAAGCCGGATGCCTGCGCCAGTCGATACGAAACCGCAGCGGAGCCTTCCTTGCACGTCGTACCGTTACCGGCGCTCGCCGACAATTACATCTGGATGCTGTACGACGACGCCGGCCAAGCGATCGTGGTCGATCCCAGCGAAGACGCGCCCGTCGAGGCCGCGCTCACCCAGCACAAGCTAACGCTGCGGGCGATCCTGCTGACCCATCACCATAACGATCACATTGATGGCGCAACGGCTTTGCGCGCACGCCATCACGTACCCGTATTCGCACCCAACGACGAGCGCATCGCGCAGGCCACTCAGCACGTCGGTGAAGGCGATCAAATTACACTCGATGCGCCGGCCGCACATTTTCGTGTCATGGCCATACCGGGTCACACACGCAGTCATATCGCCTATGTCGGTGAAGGCCTCCTGCTCTGCGGCGACACCCTGTTCAGCCTGGGCTGCGGACGACTCTTTGAAGGCACGCCGGCTCAAATGCTGAGCGCGCTGGATCGCCTTTCCGTGCTACCGCCAGACACGCAGGTGTGTTGTGGCCATGAATACACCGCTGCCAATGGCCGCTTTGCCCGAACGATTGAACCGCATAATCGAGACTTGGCTACTCGCCTGCAACAGGTAGCCGCGTTACGCGCGCAAAACCGCCCCAGTCTGCCGGTATCTATCGCTGACGAGCGGGCCAGCAACCCTTTTCTACGCATCGACCACGACGCCGTCATCGCCTGGTGCAGGCAACACGGCGCTACCGATGACCGCGTCAGCCGCTTTGCGGCCCTGCGCGCAGCCAAGGATGTATTCCGCGAATGAAAAGCCGATATCTACGCCCCCTGCCCCTGGCTTTGTCGATGCTATTGGCTGCGTGTGCCAGCACCCCAACTCAATCGCCCCATGCACCGACCGTGCAGCCGCCGCAGTCCACCATCACGGACATTGATCACAGCGTGGGTGGCCCCGCAAAGCCGGAGCCTGCATCGGACGTCTGGGAACAACTGCGTAGCAGTTTCGCTATGAACGACTGCGATGCCGATCCAGCCATTATCGAATCGGCGCAACGCTACACCGCAAATCCAGAACGCTTCGAAACGCAGGTTCGCGAAATCTTGCCGCACCTGGCTTATGTTCAACAGATTGCGGCCAAACACGGCGTGGCCGGTGAGTTTGTGCTGCTGCCCTGGGTCGAGAGTCATTACCGCCCGATTCCGGGCAGCAAGAACAACCCTGCCGGCATGTGGCAAATCATGCCAGTCACTGCCAATGCCATGGGCATGCGCGTTGACAAGCGCTATGACGGCCGTCTGGATATGCCTGCCGCTACCGATGCCGTGATGACGTTGTTGCGTCGTTATCACGATGATCTGCAAGATTGGCGTCTGGCCGACTTTGCCTATAACGCCGGTGAGTTCGGCATACGCAAGATGGTCGAGCAACACGGTATGCCGGCCAACGAACCCGCCATACCGCGCCTGCCGGTAAAACGCATCACTCGGGAGCACCTGATCAAGCTCTTGGCAATGGCTTGCGTGGTGCGCGAACCCGATCGCTTTCACGTGACCCTGCCCTCACTGCCTTCGGAGCAGCGCCTGGTCTCGGTCGACGTCGGTCGGTCCATGCCGATCGCCCAAGCCGCCAATCACGCAGGCATGTCCGTCGATGAAATAAAAAACCTCAATGCCGGGTTCCGCAATGGCTTTGTCGATACACAAGCGGCGGCATACCTCTTGCTGCCCAACAGCAAGGCAGAGAAATTTCGCCTGGCCTCATCGCAACCATCGAGCAACAACGCTGACGAGCAGCAAACCTCGCTATTAGCCTTGTCCTCACCAGCTACGAATCAGGACGACTCGTCTTCACCGTCGACAGCCGCACACCAGGGCAAGAGCAAGAACAAAAGCAAGACTCACACCGTCAAGTCCGGTGAAAGCCTGTGGAATATCGCTCATCAGTATTCGGTAGACATCAAGCAACTGGAGCGCTGGAACAACCTTCGCAGCCAAAAGCTCAAGCTTGGGCAAGTATTGAAGGTGAGTGAATCGAGCTGAGCTGGTTTTGCGGCTGCTAAACTCGCATGGCTGCGCCGTTCAGGCGCGTTTCTGCCTTCGGAGGACGCATGGGATTCCTGCACGGTAAGCGCGCCCTTATTGTCGGCATTGCCAGCCAGCGCTCGATCGCCTGGGGCATCGCCAACGCCATGCATCGTGAAGGCGCGCAACTTGCCTTCACCTATCAGAACGATCGCCTCAAAGATCGGGTCGAGGAAGCCGCGAACAGCTTCGGCTCAAACATCGTGCTGCCATGTGATGTCGCCGAAGATGCGCAGATCGATACGATGTTTGCCGAGCTAGGTAAACACTGGGATGGCTTCGACATCCTCGTGCATTCGGTCGGTTTCGCGCCGCGCGAGGCGCTTCAGGGCCAATACCTGGATAACCTGACACGTGAGAGTTTCAGCATCGCTCACGACATCTCCAGCTACAGCCTGGCTGCACTGGCCAAAGCCGGACGGCCGCTGATGGCAGGCCGTGGCGGCGCCATCCTGACCCTCACCTATATCGGTGCAGAGCGTGCGTTGAGCAACTACAACGTGATGGGCCTGGCCAAAGCCAGCCTCGAAGCCAACGTACGTTATCTGGCCTTCAATCTTGGACCGGAGGGCACCCGCGTGAATGCGATCTCGGCCGGCCCGATCAAGACTTTGGCCGCTGCCGGTATTGCGAATTTTCGCAATATGCTCGATCACGTCGATGAAAATGCACCGCTGCGCCGCAGTGTCACCATTGACGAAGTCGGCAATGTGGGCGCCTTCCTCTGTTCTGATCTCGCCTCGGGGATCACCGGTGAAATCACCTATGTCGATGCCGGCTATAACATCCTCGGAATGACCGGTATCTGAGGCTTGAAAGAATCCCAAAAAAAAGCGGCCATTGACCGCTTTTTAATGTTGATCCAAGACCGGCTTACAAACGATCTTTTGCAATCTTGATCGTAGTATTGGCCTTCAGCGAGTTGATGTACTCATGTGTCGCCAGGGTGCCATAGGCCTGCGCCATGTCACTACGCAGCCTGTCTCGCTCGGCAGGCGTGATCTTCGACAAATCACCGTCCTGCACTTTGTCCACAGCCAATAGTGCGTAATTGCCATCGCGCGTCGCCACCACAGCGTACTGCGACTTGGCTGCCGCCGGGTGCGGCAGCAGGAAAGCCTTCTCAAGCAATTCCGCCGGCAATGCCTGCTGAATACGAGTCGCCTCGTTCACGCTTTGGACATTGGCGCCCATCGAAGCGACGACGGCTTTCATGTCCTCGCCTTTGACCAGCTTGGCCAGTAGATCATCGGCTCGCTGCTTTGCGGCGACAGCTACGCGGTCGTCGAGAATCTTCTGGCGAATCGAGTCCCGCACCTGAGCCAGCGGACGCGCTGCGGTAGGCACGTGCTTGTCGACGTGAATCACCACTGCATGATTGGAGCCAAGATCGATCAGGCTCGAATTATTGCCCTGCGCCAGCACCTCATCGGAGAACGCAGCCGCAGCTACTTTGGGGTTGGCCGCAATACCTTCCCCGCCCTGGCGGGAAAACAGCTCTGTCGACTTGATCGGCAGTTTCAATTCTTGCGCGGCGGATTCGAGCGAAGACGGATTCTGATAAGTCTTGTCAGCCAGCTTGCCGGCGACATCGTTGTACACGCGGTCATGCTCGGTAGCGGCAACCTCTTTGGCGATCTGCTCGCGTACTTCCTCAAAGGGCTTAGCCTGGCCGCTGCGCACGTCACGCAACCAGAGGATGTGATAACCCTCGTCAGGCGACAGCACGGGCTTGGATACCTGCCCCTTCTGCAACGCGAAAAGCGCCTCATCGAAAGCCTGATTGGCCACGCCCTTTTCCAGCCAACCCAGGTCACCGCCCTGACGCTTGGAACCCAGGTCGTCCGAGTCCTGTTCGGCCAGCTTGGCGAAGTTACCCTCATTCGCCTCGGCTGCGACCTTCTCGGCCTTAGTCAAGGCCGCCTTCTGCTGCTCCGGCGTAGCGTTCTTCGGCACATTGATAAGAATATGCGAAACCAGCCGCTGCTCGGGTTGCGCAAAACGCTGCTTCTCCGCCTCGTAGCGTTTCTTCAACTCGTCGTCGGCGGGCTGCGTGTCAACTTTCAGGTCGGCGCCATTCACCTCAAGATACTTCACCGCGACCTGCTCGGGACTCATGAAGTCGGCTTGGTGTTCTTTATAGAACGCATCGATCTGCGCGTCGGTAACATTGCTATCGGTAAGCGCCGGGCGCGGCAACATGGCAAAGCGCAGATCACGGCGCTGCAAGCGCAAATTAAGAAAACGATCCATGTCTGCATCGGTAACGATGGTGCTGCCGATCAATGCTTCTGGCAGCAACTGAATCGCCAGTTCGGAGCGCACGTCATTCTCAAACATCGCCGGCGTCTTGCCTTGCGTGGCAAGGGCCGCACGATACGTGTTCAAGTCGAACTGCCCACTGACCTGGAAACCAGGAATCGAGGCGATGGTGTCGCGAATAGCCAGATCGGACACCTTCATGCCCAAATCATCATTGGCCTTGAGCAGCAATTGCTGGTCGATCATCGAGTCGAGCACGCGTTGCTTCATTTCAGGGCGCTCGTAAATACTCGTATCTGCCTGCTGCTCACCGGCTTGCTGGCGTAGCTGGTTCAAACGAGCTTGAAACTGTTGCTGAGTGATCTCGTGCTTACCGACCTTGGCTACAAAAGTGTCGGTTTGCGCCATGAAATACGACTCAATGCCGAAAAAAGAAACGGCAAAGACGCAAATGCCAAGAACGACGATGGACGGCCATCCGTGTAGCTTGTTACGCAATGCCTGCAACATGGGTGTGTTCTCGCGATCGTTATCCGGCGCTCAACGCGCCAACCGAAAATAACAAGGGCGCCACACGGGCGCCCTTGCGAACTGTGGCGGAGCGGACGGGACTCGAACCCGCGACCTCCGGCGTGACAGGCCAGCATTCTAACCGACTGAACTACCGCTCCGCATTTTTTGGTGGATGCTGTAGGGATCGAACCTACGACCCTCGCCTTGTAAGGGCGACGCTCTACCGCTGAGCTAAGCATCCAAACTAAGCGTAAGCCGCTTAGTTTAGGGCATCCTTCAAGGTCTTGCCAGCCTTAAAGGCCGGAACCTTCGAAGCCTTGATCTTGATCACTTCATTGGTACGCGGATTACGACCGGTACGAGCGGCGCGCTTGCGCACAGTGAAGGTACCGAAACCAACGACCGACACATCCTCACCCTTCTTCAGGGACTTCTGCACGGTCTCGAAGAAAGCTTCGAGCGCACGACCGGCATCGGCTTTCGTGAGTTCGGCTTTTTCGGCGATGGCATTGATCAGATCGGTTTTATTCATTGAGACACTCCCTTAAACGGTTATGCGGCCCGCGCAGTCAGTTGGGACAAGACAGCGCCGCCATGGATGATGGTTACCAGTAGCACCGCCTCGCGACCCCGCATCGCTGCGCTTCTAAAAGCGGCGCTAGGATTGCGGTGCCGCCTTTATACCAGTGCCCCCGAGGGTCCGCAATACAAGCTGCACCAAGGCTTTCAGGCCCATGCAGGTTAACCTGCTCACTTGCATTAAGTAGCGTGAGCCGTTACGCAAAATGTTCACGCGCACTAAACACTCCCGACGAAACAGGAGGCATTTGCGCATGCCTCCTGCTCATTCATTCGAGTTACCTGCCGACTCAGTGCGGCCTTACATGTGCCTCAGGCGACTCCTCTGCCGGCGTGTCAACGCTAGCGACAGCTTCGCTGTCCTTCGCCTGCAATGGCTGTAACGGACGCTCCAGGGCGATACCGAGCACTTCGTCGATCCAGCGCACCGGATGAATCTCCAGCGAGTCGGTGATGTTCTTCGGAATATCCGCCAGATCTTTCTTGTTTTCGTCGGGGATAATCACCGTCGTGATACCGCCACGGTGAGCAGCCAGCAGCTTTTCCTTGAGTCCGCCGATCGGCAACACACGCCCCCGCAAAGTGATCTCGCCAGTCATCGCCACTTCGGAGCGCACCGGCACCTTAGTGAGTGCGGAGACCAAGGCGGTACACATCGCAATGCCTGCACTGGGGCCGTCTTTCGGCGTAGCGCCTTCGGGCACATGAATATGCAGATCGAGCTTTTCGTGAAAAGCGGGGTCGATGCCCAGGTGTTCGGCACGTGCGCGAACTACCGACAGGGCAGCCTGGATAGACTCTTTCATCACGTCGCCAAGCTGCCCGGTATTGACCAAGCGCCCCTTACCGGCAACCACTGAAGCCTCGATGCTGAGCAATTCGCCGCCCACCTGAGTCCAAGCCAGGCCAGTCACCAGGCCCACCTCGTTTTGCAGCTCTTTGCGGCCAAAATCGAAGCGACGCACCCCCAGATAATGCTCAAGGTTGTCGGAATCGACCATGACGCGACCAGATGCGGATTTTGACTTGGCGGACGCCGACTTCGATTTAGCCGTCTTTACGTCTGAAGCGCCAGCCTTGCTCTTGACCTTCTTCACCGCACCCAGCATCAACTCCTTGACTACCTTGCGACAGATCTTGGAAATTTCGCGCTCCAGATTACGCACGCCCGATTCGCGCGAGTAATAACGCACGATATCGCGTACGGCCTCTTCTGCCACGCTCAGCTCTTCCGGCTTCAGGCCGTTGGCTTTCAACTGCTTGGGCAACAGGTAGCGCAATGCGATCGCCAGTTTCTCGTCCTCGGTGTAACCGGGGATACGGATCACCTCCATACGATCCAGCAACGGCCCGGGGATGTTCAACGAGTTAGCCGTGGCCACCCACATAACCTCGGAAAGATCCAGGTCGACCTCAAGGTAATGATCGTTGAATGCATGGTTCTGCTCTGGATCGAGCACTTCAAGCAGCGCAGAAGACGGATCGCCACGGAAATCCATCGACATCTTGTCGATCTCATCCAGCACGAATAGCGGATTCTTGGTGCCGATCTTGTTTATGTTCTGCACGATGCGGCCAGGCATCGAACCAATGTAGGTCCGTCGATGGCCACGAATCTCCGCCTCGTCCCGCACACCGCCAAGGCTCATGCGAACGAATTTACGATTGGTCGCCTTGGCGATCGACTGCCCGAGCGAGGTCTTACCCACACCCGGCGGACCGACCAGACACAGGATGGGCCCCTTCATAACGCTCACGCGCTGCTGCACAGCAAGGTACTCAAGAATACGGTCCTTGACCTTTTCTAGACCGAAGTGATCCGCATCGAGCACCTCTTGCGCCAACTGCAGATCCTTACGCACCTTGCTGCGCTTTTTCCACGGCACGCCGATCAGCCAATCCAGATAGTTGCGCACGACAGTGGCCTCAGCCGACATCGGCGACATCTGGCGAAGCTTGCCAAACTCCTGCCGAGCCTTGGTCAGCACGGCTTTAGGCATGCCGGATGACTCGATTTTCTTTTGCAGCTCTTCGATTTCGTTCGGGCCATCCTCGCTCTCGCCGAGCTCCTTCTGGATCGCCTTCATCTGCTCGTTGAGGTAGTACTCGCGCTGGCTTTTTTCCATCTGCGACTTCACCCGGCCGCGGATACGCTTTTCTACCTGCTGCAAATCCATTTCGCCATCGACCAAACCAATAAGCAGCTCAAGGCGCTGCCCGACATCGGCGGTCTCCAGCACCTTCTGCTTATCGGCCATCCGCACCGAAAGATGCGCGGCGATGGAATCGGCCAGGCGCGACGGGTCATCGATGCCGGACAAGGTCGCCAATACTTCGGGCGGCAATTTGCGGCTCTGCTTGACCAACTGCTCGAACAACGAAATCAAGGTGCGCGAGACCACATCCAGCTCGCGCTCTTTCGTGTTGTATACCGATTCGATGACGTGCGAGTTGGCGGTGAGCATGCCGCCGTCTTCGTGATAATTCTCGATGGTGACGCGCGACTGACCTTCGACCAGCACCTTGACCGTGCCGTCCGGCAGCTTAAGTAGCTGCAGCACGCTTGCAAGCGTGCCGATCTGATGCAGATCTTTGATCTCAGGGTCGTCGATGTCCGGACTCTTCTGTGCCACCAGCAGAATCTGCCGCTCGCCTTCCATGGCACGCTCAAGCGCACGCATCGACTTATCACGGCCCACGAACAGCGGAATAACCATGTGGGGATAGACCACCACGTCACGCAAGGGCAACACAGGCAAAGCATCCAGCGTGGCGCCGGTAGCTACGGGAAGGGAGGCAATTTTTGCCATGAAGAATTTCCCTCAAGGGAGTGAATCGGGTACGCCTCGACACTGCGCCGGAGGCATTGATACGTCAAGTGGAGGCAACCACACCCGCACACAAGTGCAAGCAGCGGTCATGAAAAAAAACGGCCCCGACGCTTACGCCGGGGCCATCTTAATTCGGCAAAACTTTAACCGGAGTTCAGGCAGCGTCACCACCGTCGGCCGCGATACGCTGCTGTTGCAGGTTGCCGCGGTAGATCAGATAGGGCTCAGCCTGGCCGTCGATCACGGCATCGTCCACAACCACCTTGCTGACATGCTCCAGTGACGGCAGCTCGTACATAGTTTCAAGCAATACTTGTTCAAGAATCGTGCGCAGGCCGCGTGCACCGGTCTTGCGCTTAAGCGCTTTACGGGCAATGGCTTGCAGCGCCTCGGGGCGGAATTCCAGCTCCACTCCCTCCATCTCGAACAGCTTCTTGAACTGCTTGGTGACCGCGTTCTTCGGCTCAGTAAGAATCTTCACCAAAGCCGGCTCATCCAGCTCATCCAGCGTCGCCACCACCGGCAGGCGGCCGACAAACTCCGGAATCAACCCATAACGCACTAAATCGGACGGCTCGACATCGGCCAGTACCTTACCGAGGTTCTCGGTGCGCTCCTTACTGCGCACCTCAGCCGAGAAGCCGATGCTGGTGTTCTCGGAACGCTGCTGAATGACCTTTTCCAGCCCGGCAAACGCGCCGCCGCACATGAACAAGATGTTCTTGGTGTCCACTTGCAGGAATTCCTGCTGCGGATGCTTACGCCCGCCCTGCGGCGGCACCGAAGCCAACGTGCCCTCAATCAGCTTGAGCAGTGCCTGCTGCACACCCTCGCCAGAGACGTCGCGAGTGATCGACGGGTTTTCGCTCTTGCGGGAAATCTTGTCGATTTCGTCGATGTAGACAATGCCTGACTGCGCCTTGTCGACGTCGTAATCGCACTTCTGCAGCAGCTTCTGAATAATGTTTTCGACATCCTCGCCCACATAACCAGCTTCGGTGAGCGTGGTGGCATCGGCGATGGTGAACGGCACATTGAGCAGGCGCGCCAGCGTTTCGGCCAGCAAAGTCTTGCCTGTACCGGTCGGGCCGATCAGCAGAATGTTGGACTTGCCCAGCTCGATGTCGTCGCTTTTCTGCCGCGACTCGATGCGCTTGTAGTGGTTGTACACCGCCACCGCCAACGCTTTTTTGGCACGGGTCTGGCCGACCACGTACTGGTCGAGCGTTTCCATGATTTCTTTGGGCTTGGGTAGCTGGGTACGCCCGGAGGCGGCCTTTTCCTCAAGCTCTTCACGGATGATGTCGTTGCAAAGCTCTACGCACTCATCGCAGATGAACACGGACGGACCCGCGATCAGCTTGCGCACTTCATGCTGGCTCTTGCCGCAGAAAGAGCAGTAGAGAATCTTGCCGCTGTCGTTGGAACGGCCCTGCCGCTCGTCGCTCATGCTTTCGATCCTGCTGGTAAATCCATTGCGAGGCGAGAATAGCACAGGGTTTCGCGTCTGCATTCAAACGCGAAACCCATGGCTTTACTAGCCGAGAGAGCCCGTATCAGGCCGATTTGACCGTCTCGACGGCGCGGCGATCCAGTACTGAATCGATCAGACCGTACTCACGGGCGGCTTCAGCGCTCATGAAACGGTCACGCTCCATGTCCCGTTCGATCTTATCCAGCGGCTGGCCGGTATGGTCCACGTAAATCTGGTTCAACCGGCGACGCAGGTAAAGGATCTCCTGCGCCTGGATCTCGATATCGGTCGCCTGGCCGCGCGCACCGCCCGAAGGCTGATGAATCATGACGCGCGAGTTGGGCAGCGAGTAACGCTTGCCCTTGGCGCCCGCCATCAGCAGCAACGATGCTGCACTGCAAGCTTGACCAATGCACATCGTGCTGACGTCGGGCTTGATGAACTGCATGGTGTCGTAGATGGCCATTCCGGCGGTAACCGCACCGCCCGGGCTGTTGATATACAGATTGATGTCCTTATCCGGGTTCTCGGACTCCAGGAACAGCATCTGTGCCACCAATACGTTGGCGACCTGATCGTTCACCTCACCGACCAGAAAAATCACCCGCTCCTTCAGTAGGCGCGAGTAAATGTCATATGACCGCTCGCCGCGAGCAGTCTGCTCGACGACGATAGGCACCAAGTTGAGGTTCTGGATTTGATCCATGGCCATGCTTGCGGCTCTCCGGTTGATGGGCCTGACGTACGACCTGATGGGATCAGTTCTTGTGAACCTGGCTCAGGCGCTGATGGGGCGCATCACTTCGTCGAAACCCAGGTTTTGCGTCGTGGTTTTGGCATGCTCTGCCACCCACTCTGCCACCTGGTCTTCCATGACGCGATTTTGCAGCCCGGACATCAGTTGGGGGTCACTGTTATAGAGTTCAATGACCTTCTCTGGCTCTTCATAGGTCGAGGCAATCGCAGCCAACTGCTCGGCAATACGCTTGCGGTCGATCGTCAACGACTGCTTGCGGGCAATTTCGCCCATGAGCAAACCAGCGATAACGCGCTTACGAGCCATCGGGGTAGCCGCCTCGATCAACTGCGGCGGGGGTTGCTGTCCGCGCGGCACATTGCTGGCAGCAAGATTTTGCGCCTCGGACTGCACCATCAGGTTCGGCACATCCAACTCTAGATTGGACTCGGCCAGCTTTTCAGCCACTTCGGACTTCAGGCGAGCCATCAGGGTAGCCTTCAGCTCGCGCTCCAGATTGGAGCGGACTTCTTTGCGGAAATTCTCCAGATTGCCGTCGGCAACGCCGAACAACTGAACAAATTCAGCATCAACCGTCGGCAGCTTCGGCTCCTGCACCTTGATGATCTTGAAACTGACTTTGGCGGTTTGCCCGGCCAGCTTTTCATTGCGGAAGTCTGTCGGAAACGCGATATCCGCCTCGTAGGCATCATCGGCCTTGTGACCAGTCAGCGCTTCGTCCAGGGCCTTGAACAGGTTCCCCGAACCCAAGACGCTGCCGGCGCGCTCCATACCCTCGGCAGGGAAGCGGTAATCGCCGGCCGTAGCGGTGTATTCGAACATGACGAAGTCATTCTCGGCCGAAGCACGCTCAACGGCGTCGAAGCTGCGACGCTGCTGACGCAGGGTTTCGATCATCTTGTCGATATCGGCATCGGTCACTTCCGCCACCGGACGAGTGATCTCGAGCGCGGCAACGTCCACTTCCGGAAACTCCGGGAGCACTTCGAAAGTGGCCGTATAGGCGATCTCGCCGTTTTCCGGGCGACCCGTGGTATCGATTGACGGGTTAGCGATCGGACGCAGTTGCTCCTGCTCTACCGCTTCGCGCAATGTGCTGCCGATCAGGTCGGACAACACCTCACCACGCACTTGAGCACCGAAGCGCTGCTGGATCACCGTGACCGGCACCTTGCCCGGACGAAAGCCCTTAAGACGAACGGTACGACCCATCTCTGCGATCCGCGCGCTGACCTGCGACTCGAATCGCTCTGCGGGAAATTTCACCGTGAGCTTGCGCTCAAGCTTGCCGACGTTCTCAACCGAAACCTGCATGACGTCTCCTGGAATACCTGATAGCGCGTCCGTCACAGACGCCATGGCAGCCCCTGCCGCCGGTAAAACAAAAACAAAGGAATCAACATGGTGCGAAAGGGGGGACTCGAACCCCCACGGGATTAACCGCCAGAACCTAAATCTGGTGCGTCTACCAATTCCGCCACTCTCGCATCAACCAACAACCAAGAAGTCGCCGCAACCACCGGATTCCAAAGAAATTATTACGCAGAACCCGCACTGCAATCTCTTTTTGAATCCCGCCCTGAGGCGCCCCACCCTAAGTCGATGATTCCTTTGCACGAAAGCCGGCTATTTTACGGTTGCGCGAGGGGGCAATACAAGCGAGATACCGCATCCATGGCATGGAAATGAATGAATCCCCCTCTCCGCTTCAGCTCAAGCCTGTGCAAAGCACACAGACAAACGGCCTGCATTGCTGCAAGCCGTTTGTCTGTATTGGTGGGCCGTGTAGGATTCGAACCTACGACCAATTGATTAAGAGTCAACTGCTCTACCAACTGAGCTAACGGCCCTGGAACTAACTTTGGACTTACTGGATGAACTGGGGTGGAAGATGGGACTCGAACCCACGACCCTCGGAATCACAATCCGATGCTCTAACCAGCTGAGCTACATCCACCGTAAATCTTGAATTGGCGCGCCCGACAGGAATCGAACCTGCAACCGTCGGCTTAGAAGGCCGATGCTCTATCCGATTGAGCTACAGGCGCAGCGCACTACGTGCAGAGCACCTGCTTGGTCGGGGCAGAGGGATTCGAACCCACGACATCCAGCTCCCAAAGCTGGCGCTCTACCAGGCTGAGCTATACCCCGAATCTCGAAACCTTCGTCTGCTTACGCGAGCCGAAGCCTTGAAATGCTACGGGGGACGCATCGCCTAGTCAATCCGTATCGAAGCACACCGAACTTCACAACCACCGTTCAGCTTCGCAGGACGATGAACTGCCTTGCGGCACAAGCCGTGATGCGAACAGCACGACTTGCAAGTGTAGTGGCGCGCCCGGAGAGATTCGAACTCCCGACCACCAAGTTCGTAGCCTGGTACTCTATCCAACTGAGCTACGGGCGCGCAGAAAAACGATTTGCCTTGTTGCCAACCGCCGAAGCGGAAGGTGTCGAAGCAGAAGCGGGATTATTCAGATTCGAAGCTAAAACGTCAACACTTTTTTCAGAAAAATTTCATTTCGATGGACCGAAACTTATCTGAAGCATGTCGACTCAAGCTGTGCCCGACCTGATTTAGACATCCAAACGCCTCATCCAAACCAATCAAGGGCGCCCATGAGAGCGCCCTTACTTAGGTGAAGCCTTAGCGATCAATCACGCGACTCTGCGTCGCAGGATCGCCCACTTTGGCCGACCCCGCATCACCACGCGGTGGCGGTGGCGGTGGCGGCGAACCGGCCGGCGGAGTCTTCGACCAATCGGCAGGCGGCCCCGGTTCGCGCCCCGCCATGATGTCGTCGATCTGATGCGCATCGATGGTTTCGTACTGCAACAGCGTCTCAGCCATCACATGCAATTTATCGATATTGTCGGTGAGCAACTGCTTGGTACGCGCATATGCACGATCAAGAATATCGCGCACCTCCTCGTCGATCTTGCGCGCGGTCTCATTAGAGACATTCTTGTGTTGCGTGACCGAGCGGCCAAGGAATACCTCATCCTCGTCCTCGCCATAGGTCATCGGACCAAGCTTGTCGGACAAGCCCCATTTGGTCGCCATATTGCGCGCCATCTTGGTGGCACGCTCGATATCGTTCGAGGCACCGGTGGTGACTTTGTCTTCGCCGAAGATCAGCGCCTCGGCAACACGGCCACCGTATAGCGAGCACAACTGCGACTCGATCGCCACTCGGTTCATGCTGTATTTGTCACCCTCAGGCAAATACATGGTGACGCCCAGCGCACGACCGCGAGGAATGATCGTGACCTTGTATACCGGGTCATGCTCAGGCACCAGTCGACCGACGATGGCGTGACCGGCCTCGTGGTAAGCGGTGAGCTTTTTCTCATCTTCGCTCATCGCCATCGAGCGACGCTCGGTACCCATCAGAATCTTGTCTCGCGCTTTATCGAGGTGGCCCATACGCACTTCGCGGGCGTTCTCTCGCGCTGCAAACAAGGCAGCCTCGTTGACCAGATTGGCCAGATCGGCACCGGAAAAGCCGGGCGTGCCGCGCGCGATGGTCATCGCATTCACGTCGGCCGCCGTCGGCACCTTGCGCAGGTGCACCTTGAGAATTTGTTCACGCCCTTTCACATCCGGCAGACCGACCACGACCTGGCGATCGAAGCGGCCTGGACGCAACAAGGCAGGATCGAGCACGTCCGGGCGGTTGGTGGCGGCAATGACGATCACGCCCTCGGTGCCCTCAAAGCCATCCATCTCGACCAGCAACTGATTGAGGGTTTGCTCGCGCTCGTCGTGCCCACCGCCAAGGCCGGCACCGCGATGACGGCCTACCGCGTCGATCTCATCGATAAAGATGATGCACGGCGCATGCTTTTTGGCCTGCTCGAACATGTCGCGCACACGACTGGCGCCCACGCCGACAAACATTTCGACGAAGTCCGAGCCGGAGATAGCGAAGAACGGAACCTTGGCCTCGCCCGCAATCGCCCTGGCAAGCAAGGTCTTGCCGGTACCCGGCGGGCCGACCATCAACACGCCGCGCGGAATCTTGCCGCCAAGCTTTTGAAACTTGCCCGGGTCGCGCAGGAACTCCACCAGCTCGCTGACCTCTTCTTTGGCCTCGTCGCAGCCAGCGACATCGGTGAAATTGACCTTGATCTGGTCTTCGCCCTGCAACTTGGCTCGCGAACGGCCAAAGCTCATCGCCCCGCGACCACCCGCGCCGGCCTGCATTTGGCGCATAAACCAAATGAATACACCGACGATAAGAATGATCGGCAACCAATTGAGCAGCAACCCAAGCAATGAGAAGCCGTTATTGGACGGCTCCTGGCGTACTTCGACGCCCTTGTCCTGCATCTGCTTGACCACTGCGTTGGTGGACCAGCCCAGCCCAGGAGCAACGGTGCGGTAAGTACTGCCGTCCTTCAACTTGCCGCTGATCGATGCGGGCTGATCGGCGCTGATCGTGGCATTGGCCACGTTGCCGCTATCCACGCTCTGCACGAAGCTGCTGTAGGGCAGGTCCGATGAAGAAGCGCCATGCGGGTTGAAGCTCTGAAATACGGTGAGTAGAACCACCGCGATAATCAGCCAGAGCAGTAGGTTTTTAGCCATTTCATTCATGCACGGTTCTCGCCCGGTTGCCCGCCGGAAGTCTTTCGACCCACGGCCAGCGCGTATACCTCACGCGAACGAGCGCGCGAGGCCTTTGGTTTACGCATGGTTACGCGCGTGAACTCCACACGCAAGCTGCGCAGATAATCGTCAAAGCCGGCGCCCTGGAACAGCTTGATCAGGAACGACCCGCCCGGCTTAAGCCAGTGCCGGCTAAAATCCAGCGCCAGTTCAGCCAAATCCATTGCCCGGATCTGGTCGGCTAGCGCTACACCACTCATATTGGGGGCCATATCAGATAGCACAAGATCGAGCTGCTGTCCGCCCAAGCGAGATTCCAGCTCACGCAATACCGATTCCTCGCGAAAATCGCCCTGGATGAAGTCCACCCCGCCAATGCCCTGCATCGGCAGGATATCCAGCGCGATCAAGGTACCTTTATCGCCCAGCCGCTGGCTTACCAATTGCGACCAGCCGCCAGGTGCGGCGCCCAGATCCACGATTCGCATGCCTGGCTTGAGCAGGCGGTCACGCTCGATCAACTCCTCCAGCTTAAAGACTGCACGCGAGCGGAAGCCTTCAGCTTGCGCCTTTTTTACATAAACATCGTCGAAATGCTCCCGCAGCCAGCGGGAACTGCTTTTGCTGCGAGTCATGATCGGCAACTGTCACAGATACGGGGAGTGGTCAGCATGATACCCTTTACGGTCCATTCGCCGCGAATCCGAGACTGAACGCATGGCCCTCTCCCCCTCGCAGCGCCGCTACTTGCGCAGCCTTGCCCACGATCTGAAGCCAGTCATCCTGCTCGGCGCCAAAGGCGCTACCGATGCCGTGGTTAAGGAATTGGACCTGGCGCTGTCTCATCACGAGTTAGTCAAAGTGAAGCTATCTGGCGGCGACAAAGATGAACGCCAGGTGCAAATCGATTTCCTCGCTAACGGCACCCAGGCCGAGAGCGTGCAGCAGATCGGTCACATTGTGGTGCTGTTCCGCCGTAATGAAGACGAGCCCAAGCTGGCGTTGCCACGTTAAAGCCCGTCCAAAAGGCTAGTCAAAAAGCTTATTCAAAGCCTCCACCGAGTTTCCGATGGATCTTTCGCTCGACCGACCTGACGACTACCTCTTTGTACGCCGTGTCAGCGCACGCGGCGTCACCGTGGTCGATCGCGAATTTGAACGCAGCTTTCTGCTTGCACCCGACGGTGTCATCGAAAACTGGCCGGTCGATACGGCAAAAACACTCGACGCTGAACATGTAGAGGCGATTCTTGCGCTTAAGCCCGAGCTGGTACTGCTGGGTACCGGCGACCGCCAATGTTTTCCGGCGGCGATCTTCCTGGCCGGTTTTCTGCGCAAAAACGTCGGCATCGAGGTGATGGACAACGCCGCCGCCGCTCGCACTTACAACCTGCTCGCCGCCGAAGGGCGACGAGTGATAGCGGCGTTCATTCTCCCGACGGCTTGACCGCCCCAGCTTGCTTAATATCAGCGAGACGGCAAATAACCCAACGGATCGACGGGATTGCCGTCCTTACGGATCTGGAACTGCAATTCGTCGCGTGAAGCGCCCGTCGAGCCCATTTCGGCGATCTGCTGCCCCGCGCTAACGCGCTGCCCCTCTTTGACCAGACGCTTACGGTTGTGACCGTAGGCAGAGAGGAAGCTGTCGTTGTGCTTGATGATGACCAGTTCGCCATAGCCGACCAAGCCGTTACCGCTATAGACCACCACACCATCGGCGGCCGCGCGGATCGGATCGCCTGATTTGCCGTAAACCTCGATCCCCGGAATAGCGTCACCGCTTTGGAAACGCTTGCCCAAACCGCCGTCGGCCGGCCAGCGCCAACTCACACCGCCGGAGGCACGGGTTGCGCCAGCGGGTACCGCCGCCGATACCGCGGGGACAACAGGCGGCGGCAACGAGGCCGGACTTAGTGTAGACACGCCAGCCACCGGCACAACGGTGGTACTGCTTGCCGCGCTTGCCGGTGAAGTCGCCGCCGTACTTGCAGCACCAACCGCCGTCGAAGCCGGCTTGCTTGCCACCGTCTCTGTCGTGTTCTCGAACATGGGTGCCGCTGCCTTGGCTGGCGTCGATGGATGCGCCGAGGCGGCTGGTGCGGCCGTGGTTACCGGTCGCGGGGTTGCGGCGGCAGCAACGGCGTGCGTGCTCCCCGCCGACCCGCCCGGCGGCGATAGCCGCAAAACCTGACCCGGCCAGATCGTGTAAGGCGCGGCAATGCCGTTCCAATGCGCCAGATCGCGGAAATCCACGCTGTTGCGAAAGGCGATGGAATAGAGGGTATCGCCACGAGCCACCTGGTAGCTGCCACCGGGCGCTGATGGTGCAGGTGTGACTGTGCTGCCGTGGCCACCGGCCGGCTGGACGACCACCGATCGGTGCACACCGCTGCAAGCGGTCAGCGTGAGAGCAATGGCAGTGGCCGCAAAACAGCGAATAAGTCCGTTCATGTTCGCCAGCATACCGAGGTCTAACGAGGTTTTCATGCGAGGGTGTCCCTATTGAACCTCTGTAGGAGCCCATCCTGTGGGCAAAAATCATGGAGCGCATCGCGCCCCACCCACGATGTTTAGCGCAACCAGAACCACCACACGAGCAGTAACGCCAGCACCCCTAAAGCGGCCCAGCCGATCCACTCGATATGTTTGTGCAGAATACGTTCCGCCCGCTCACCGAAAAGTCGAATCAGCAACGCCAGCAGCCATACCCGTTTACCCCGGCCGACAGCAATGCAGACCAGAAAGGGAATGATCGGTACACCGACAATACCCGCCGCCCAGGTAACGAATTTCATCGGCACGACTGGCTGCAAGGCCGCCAATGCCAACACGAACAGCAGCCCCAACCAATGCTGATTCATCTGCAAGCGCAGGTTTTCCACCCCCTGCTCGATCGGCGCCAACAGATGTAGCGACTCAAGCACGGGATGCAATGCCTGAAACGCCCAGTGACCGAGCGCGTAGCCGACCAGTGAGCCAAGCAGTGAAAACAACAGGCTGATATTGGCGTAGAAGAAAGCTTTTTGACGCTTGCCCAGCATCATCGGCGCCAGCATCACTTCCGGCATGATCGGAAAAATGAAGGCTTCGACGAAACTCAAACCGCTGAGGTAATAAACCGCTTTAGGGTGGCGTGCCCAGGTCAATGCGCGCGCGTACATCGCTCCAAATAGGCGCATCAACAGAATCCTTGATAGTGGCGGCCTTGATAGTGGCGGTCTTGATTGAGGCGGCGCATCAACCGATGCCGCCAAGCAGCGGGACGAAACTGACTGCGCCAAGTTCTTCTTGTATGAAATCGCCCTGCCCGTCACCACGCATGCGTATCAGCATTTGATGGCTCGGCGAACCGACCGGCGCGACCAGCACACCGGTTGGGCTCAATTGATCGAGCAATTGCGTGGGAATGGTGTCACCTGCGGCGGTGAGGATGATCGCGTCGAACGGAGCTTCGTCGGGCCAACCGAGTTTGCCGTCATCGTGGCGCGAACGGATATTGCTCAAGCCAAGCTGACGAAAGCGTCGGCGTGCCTGACGCAGCAGTTCTTCGATCCGTTCCACAGTAAATAGCTGCGGCACCAAGGCGGCCAGCACCACTGCCTGGTAACCCGAGCCGGTGCCAATCTCCAGCACTTTTTGCGGCAGGCCAAACTCGATCAGCGCCTCGGTCATGCGCGCCACCACCCATGGCTGTGAAATGGTCTGACCGTGACCGATGGGTAATGCGGTGTTTTCGTAAGCGCGGGAATGCAACGCCTGATCGATGAAATGATGTCGTGGCAACTGACGAATCACTTCAAGCACGCGCGGGTCGCGAATGCCTTCGTCTTTCAGCTTGGCGGCCAAGCGATCGCGTGCGCGCTGCGAGGTCATACCCTCACCCTTGAGCACTGAAGGCGGTAGCGGATGCACATTCATCTCAAGCCACCTTACCGTCGACCGACGCATCGCCCGTCATGCCTTCGGTCAACGCATTCATCCAACTGCTGACTTTGTCCAGCGCCTGAAAGCGGGTCAAATCGACATGAATCGGCGTAACCGACACGTAGCCGCGTTGCACCGCGTTGAAGTCCGTGCCGGGCCCGGCATCATCGACGTCGCCCGCCGGGCCGATCCACCAGATCGGCTTACCGCGCGGGTCAGTCTGCTGTATGCACGGCGCGGAGCGATGCCGCTTGCCCAGTCGAGTGACTTCAAATCCGCGAATCTCTTCCCACGGCAGGTCCGGCACGTTGACGTTGAGAATGGTGTCCGCCGGCAGTGAATCGACCAACATGCGCTGCATCAGCAGCAGCACAGCCTTGGCCGCCGATTCGTAATGCTCGCCCTGATGATTGCGGCTGACCAATGACACCGCAATCGCCGGCAGGCCAAGAAAGCGCCCTTCCATCGCGGCTGACACGGTGCCCGAATAGATAACGTCATCGCCAAGGTTGGCTGAGTTATTAATGCCCGAAACCACCATGTCCGGCTCGTAATCGAGCATGCCGGCCAAGGCCAAATGCACACAGTCGGTAGGTGTCCCGGCCACGCGGTAATAGCCGTTATCCATCCGCAGCACGCGGATCGGCGCATCCAATGTGAGGGAATTACTGGCACCGGAGCGGTCGCGATCAGGCGCCACCACAGTTACCTGACTGACCGCACCAAGGCGTTCAGCAAGTACGCGGATGCCCGGTGCATCCACGCCATCGTCATTACTAACCAAAACTCGCATCGTGATCCGTGCCAGAACTTGCGGGGCGAACGCGGCCAAACCGCGCGATTGACCTGATGAGTCTACCGGAACCGCCATGCTGGAATCACTCCCGCAACGCGACAGCCCTGTCTCCAGCCCCCGTGAAATGCGGATCGGCCATCGAGACGCTAGCTGCTGAGATAAGTCGGTGTGTACCAGATACGCCAACAGACAGCGTCCTTGGTTAGGATGGCGGCATGAAACATCGCAAGCCCGACCCGATCAGCGACGACGATGCCCGCCTGTTCCGCGAGGCCATCGGCGATGTGCGCGTATTGGACCCCGTCGCCGCTCCACCCGCCGCAGCAAAGCCCGAACCCTATCCGCTCATGCTGGAAGCCGACGAGGCCGCGGTGCCGGGCGAATTGCTCGCCATGGCATTCGACCCGGGCGAGCTGGAGATTGGCGAGGAATTGAGCTACCTGCGTGACGGTTACCCGCCTAAGTTGCTACGGCAGCTCAAGCGTGGTCAGTTCAGTGTGCAGGACGATATCGACCTGCATCAAATGAACGCTGCCGCCGCACAGGCCACCATCGTCGATTTCCTCGCCGAAGCACATCACAACGGCTTGCGCTGTGTCCGCATCGTGCATGGCAAAGGCTTACGCTCGAAGGCCGCTGGGCCGGTATTGAAAGTACTTACTGATCGGATGCTGCGTCGTCGCGACGATGTGATCGCCTTCGCATCGGCACGACCGATGCAGGGGGGTACCGGCGCCGTAGTGGTCTTGCTGAAGGCTTGATCGCCCCTCCCCGACCACCAGCCAGGGAGGGTCGAATCATCAGGCTTGTGCCAGCTCGCGTACGACAACGGTAGCGTAAGCGCCCGCAGGCAATTCAAAGGCCAGCTCCAATACGGGATGCTCCAATGCATCGTCGTCTAACCAGCGCCAACGTAAGGCTTGCGGCAACAAACGCAGCGGGCGGCGCTCCTGTTCCATTCGGGCCTTGACCAACCCATCGGCCAGATCGAGATCCAGCGCGGCAATCTCACGTTCCAAAGCGCCCGCTTCAGCCTGAGTCGGCGGCTCGCCCTGCCCCCATAACGGACCGGAGGGGTGGATATCGCCACTGGCCAAGCGCTCGGCCAGCTTGTCATCGAACGGCTCCGGCCCAAACCAGGAGCGCGATCCGGCCAGGGACCAGATTTCGCCGTCCAGCGCGCTGTCCCAGGCGCCGCGCTCCACCCGCGCGGCTAATACGCCATTAAAAATGTGCGAACGGGCAGCAGACAGCAGAAACGAACGCTTGTCCCGATCCATCCGCCGCCCGGCGAACATAGCTCGTGCTTGCGCCACATTGCCGCCTTCGCGGCCGAAACGCTGCTCGCCGAAATAATTCGGCACCCCACGAGTGGCTATCTGTTGCAGCACCTGCTCGGCGGCGGCGCGATCGCCTTGCACATTGCGCAACACCAGCACGAAACGGTTGCCACGCAGCGCACCGCGCTTAAGCTTTCGCTTATGCCGGGTCGCTGCCAACACTTTGACCTCGGCATGCGGAAAGGCCGACCAATCCGGGTCCGGTTTACCGGCAAGCTGCACAGAGAAGCTCTGTCGCGTCACCGCATGACGATCCTTCAGCCCGGCATAACCTACATTCAATGGCGGGATCTCGGCGTAGCGTGCCAACTCCTTCGCTACCCAATCAGTATTCGCGCCGCGCTTTTCCACCCACAGCAGCGCATGCTCACCTTCGCCATCGGCGTCATAGCCGAGTATTTCCTCGACCTGAAAATCGTCCGGGGTGCTGCGTAGTTGCGCGATTAACGGTGGCGCGCCATACGCGTAGGGAAGTTCGGTCATACGGGAATACCTGAGCGTGAAGAGTCGTCGTTACAACAGGTGAGCGTTGCCGCCCATACATAGGCTTGATGAGATCAGGCCAGCACCAGCAGCACGCAGGCTTGCGCAGCAATACCTTCGCCGCGTCCGGTAAAGCCTAAATGTTCGGTGGTGGTGGCCTTGACGCTGACGCGATCGATATCGCAGCCGAGCACTTCGGCCAAACATTCGCGCATGGCTTGCGCGTGCGGCCCTACCTTGGGCGCCTCGCAAATCACCGTGACATCGGCATTGCCCAGCGCGTAGCCACGTTCGCGCATCAATTGAGCCGCATGATGCAGAAACAGGCGGCTCTCGGCATCTCGCCAACGCTCCTGGGTCGGTGGAAAGTGACGGCCGATATCGCCTAACGCCAGCGCGCCGAAAATCGCGTCGCATAAGGCATGAATGACGACATCGCCATCCGAATGCGCCACTACGCCACGGTTATGCGGTACGCGCACGCCGCCCAGCATGACGAAATCGCCGTCGCCAAACGTATGTACATCAAAGCCCTGACCGATACGCATCATGCGCTTAGTTCCTCTTAATGCAGTTCTTATGCTGTCTTAACCAGCAAAAACTCGGCCAGCGCAAAGTCTGCAGCGGTGGTCACTTTGATATTGTCCTCGGCGCCCTCGACCAGCAGTGGGGCATGCCCAGCATGCTCCATCGCCATCGCCTCGTCGCTTACTATCAGCTTGGCCTGTGCCACAGCTTGCAGTGCAGAGGAAAGTTCGGCACGCCGGAACAACTGCGGGGTAAATGCACGCCAACGCTGATCGCGTGGCTCTGTCATCAAGCTTCGGCTCGCGGTGTCGGCACGTTTAAGCGTGTCGCGCAAGGGTGCCCCGAGCAAGGCGCCGCCAGCAGGGATGCCCCTTTCGATCAAGGTGTCGATATCGCTCTGGCGTACGCAAGGGCGTGCCGCGTCGTGCACCAAAACGAAATCGTCATCGCGGACTTCCACCGGCAGCGCATTTAAACCGGCAAGCACCGAATCGCAACGTTCGCTGCCGCCCACTGTGGTAAGCACTGGTTTACCGCCAAGCGCGGTAATGCCCGGCCAATGCGTGTCATCCGCCGCAAGAATCACCAGCAAGCCAGCAATGCGCGGATGCGCGGCCAGCCTCGCCAGCGTGTGCTCGATCAGCATGTGACCGGCCAATGGAAGATATTGTTTCGGGCAATCTCCGCCAACGCGTAGACCACGCCCGGCAGCAGGTACGACACACCACAGCATCGGCATGTTCAACGTCCGCTGGTCGATGCGGCCGAGGCGGGAGTCGCACCCGCTGCAGCCTTACCCGGCTTTTCGACCACCTGATAAAAGGTCTCGCCGGGCTTGATAAGACCTAGCTCCGCACGTGCGCGTGCCTCGACGGCTTGCTCGCCGTTCTTGAGATCAGTCACATCCGCACCCAGCGCCTGGTTGCGCTGGAGCAGATGATCGTTGTCGTCGCCTTGCTTTTTCACCGCCGCACGCAGTACCTCAACCTCGTGCACGCCACCGTTGCCGGTCCACAGTTTCAACTGCAGACCGATCAGGACGAGCAAAAGAATCAAGGCGATCCAGCGCAGCATGTGTCTCTCAGCCCGGCAGGCGCGTCAAGCTTGGAAAGGCATCGCGTCCGGCATAGCGGGCAGCGGCACCTAGCTGCTCCTCGATACGTAATAGCTGGTTGTACTTCGCCACGCGATCGGTGCGGCAGAGTGAACCGGTCTTGATCTGCGTCGCCGTGGTAGCTACTGCGATGTCGGAAATGGTGGTGTCCTCGGTCTCGCCGGAGCGATGCGATACGACGGCCGCGTACTTGGCCGCATCGGCCATGGCAATCGCTTCGAGTGTTTCCGACAGCGTGCCGATCTGGTTCACCTTGATAAGAATCGCGTTGGCGATGTGCTTCTCGATGCCTTCACGGAAGATCGCCGGATTGGTCACAAACAAGTCATCACCGACCAGTTGCACTTGCTTGCCGATCTTGTCGGTCAGCAACTTCCAGCCGTCCCAATCGCCTTCGGCCATGCCGTCTTCGATGGTGACGATCGGATACTGCTTGGCCCAACTGGCAAGCAAGTCGACGAACTGCGCCGGGCTATAAACCTTGCCCTCGCCTTCCAGATCGTAATGGCCGTTCTTGAAGAACTCCGAGCTGGCCACGTCAAGGCCGAGCAGAATCTCGCTGCCGATCTTGTAGCCGGTCTGGTTCACCGCTTCGAGAATGGTGTCCAGCGCTTCGATATTCGAACGCAGGTTAGGCGCGAAGCCGCCCTCGTCACCGACGGCGGTGCTCAAGCCCTTGCCTTTGAGCACACTCTTCAGCGCATGAAAGATTTCGGTACCGGCGCGCAATGCTTCGGCGAAGCTCGGCAAACCGACCGGCAGCACCATGAACTCCTGCACGTCGACATTGTTATCGGCGTGTGCGCCGCCGTTGATGATATTCATCATCGGCACCGGCAAGGCGCCCGGCTTTCCTGCGCTGAGGTACTTCCACAACGGCTCGCGGCGCGAGGCCGCCACCGCATGTGCCGCTGCCATCGAAACGCCAAGCAACGCGTTCGCACCCAGACGCCCTTTGTTCGGCGTGCCGTCCAGCGCGATCAGTTTGCTGTCGAGCCCCTTTTGATCGGCGGCATCGAAACCCTTGAGCGCATCGGCGATGGCGCCATTGACGTTAGCCACCGCGTTCTTCACGCCCTTACCCAGATAACGCGACTTGTCGCCATCGCGCAGCTCAACGGCTTCACGCGAACCGGTGGAAGCACCGCTGGGCACGGCTGCACGGCCAAAGCCGCCATCAGCCAAAGTCACTTCGGCTTCCAGTGTAGGGTTGCCGCGCGAGTCGAGGATTTCACGGGCGTGGATGCGGGTGATGTCAGTGCTCATGGGTATCCGTTGTAAGTGTGTAAGCCAATCGTTTCACTGTAGCGGCGACTGCAGCGCGACAGCCAAGGTCCAGCTATCTGAAAAAGCGCTGCGACTGGAAGCCGCCCCACAGAATCTTTCGCGCACTGCGCGCGCCCCTTAAAAATTCAAGCTGCAAAATCACGACTGCTCAAGAAAACCGTGCCGCTTGGTCACCTGGTCCAACTCCAGCAAGGTTTCCAGTAACGCTTCCATCTTGTCCAACGGCCACGCATTCGGGCCATCGCTAAGCGCCTTATCGGGATCGGGGTGCGTTTCGGCAAACAGACCGGCTACACCGACAGCAACCGCTGCGCGTGCCAATACCGGCACAAACTCGCGCTGGCCACCGGAGCTGGCACCCTGCCCGCCCGGCAACTGCACCGAATGCGTCGCGTCGAACACCACCGGACAACCGGTTTCGCGCATCACGCTGAGCGAGCGCATATCCGAGACCAGGTTGTTGTAACCGAAGCTCGCGCCGCGCTCGCAGACCATGATGTCGTTGTTGCCGACCTCTTTGGCCTTGGCGACAACATGCTTCATATCCCACGGCGCAAGAAACTGGCCTTTCTTGATGTTTACCGGCTTGCCGGCGCGAGCCACGTTCTGGATGAAATCAGTCTGCCGGCACAAGAACGCCGGCGTTTGCAGTACGTCGACCACGGCGGCCACCTCGTTCATCGGCGTGTACTCATGTACGTCGGTGAGCAGCGGCACGCCGAGCTGGCGTTTGACTTCGGCAAGAATGCGCAGACCTTCTTCCAGACCCGGCCCGCGAAAGCTGGCGCTGGAGGAACGGTTAGCTTTGTCGAAACTGGATTTGAAGATGAAATGGATACCAAGCCTGCTGGTGATCTCTTTCAGCTTGCCGGCGGTATCGATCTGCAACTGCTCGGATTCGACGACACAGGGGCCGGCGATCAAAAACAACGGTTGGTTCAACCCAACGTCAAAACCACAGAGCTTCATGCAACCGACTCCTTCGCCAGTCGTTCACCTTCGCGCACCGTTTTGTACTCGCGCGCGGCATGCACGAAGCCGATAAACAGCGGATGGCCGTCACGCGGCGTGGAGGTGAATTCCGGGTGCGCCTGGCAGCCAAGAAACCACGGATGCTGCTGCGCCGGCAATTCGACAATTTCCACCAGCAGGTCGTCCATCGACTTACCGGAAACCACCAGGCCCAGATCTTCGAACGACTGGCGATAGCGGTTATTGAACTCGTAGCGATGGCGATGGCGCTCGCGCACTACCTCTTGCCCATACAGCTCGCGTGCCAGCGAGCCCGCCTTGAGACGGCACTCTTGCGAACCCAGGCGCATGGTGCCGCCAAGATCCGAACGCTCGTTGCGCTGCTCCAATTCGCCGGTGGCGGTCGTCCACTCGGTAATCAAGCCGATAACTGGATTGGCGGTATTGCGATCGTTTTCGCTGGAATCGGCGTCGGACAGACCCGCCACGTTACGGGCGAAATCCACCACGGCCGCATGCATGCCATAGCAGATACCGAAATACGGCACGCCATGCTCGCGTGCGTATTTCGCCGCCAGCACCTTGCCTTCGAAGCCGCGTTTGCCGAAGCCGCCAGGCACCAGAATCGCGTCAACCGCGCCGAGTGCATGGCCGGCGCCATCGGCTTCGATCTGTTCGGAGTCGAGCCACTGCAGGTTGACCCGTGTCTGCTCCTTGATGCCGCCATGGCGCAGCGCCTCGCCCAACGACTTGTAGGCGTCTTTGTGTTCAACATATTTGCCGACGATGGCAACCGTGATTTCGTCCTTGGGATGCTCCACCGCATCGACCGTGCGCTGCCAGGCCGACAGATCGGCCGGACCGGCATCGAGGCCCAGCCGCTTGACCACGATGTCATCCAGCCCCTGCTTGTGCAGCCACAGCGGCTGTTTGTAGATGACGTCGACATCATTGGCACTGATGACCGCATGCTCCGGCACATTGGTGAATAGTGCGATCTTGCGGCGCTCGCCTTCGGGCAGTGTCTGCTCGCAGCGGCACAGCAGCACATCGGGCTGGATACCGATCGAGCGCAGCTCTTTCACCGAATGCTGGGTCGGCTTGGTTTTGATCTCGCCGGCAGCCTTGATGTATGGCACCAAGGTAAGGTGCATGAACAGGCACTTCTCAGGGCCGTGCTCGATACGAAGCTGGCGGATCGCCTCCAGGAACGGCAGCGACTCGATATCGCCCACCGTACCGCCGATCTCGACCAAGGCCACGTCGAAACCACGGGTGGCCTCGTGGATGCAGTGCTTGATCTCGTCGGTAATATGCGGAATCACCTGCACGGTAGCGCCGAGATAATCGCCACGGCGCTCTTTGCGGATCACCGATTCGTAGATCTTGCCGGTGGTGATGGAGTTTTTGCCGGTAAGGCGGGTATGAACGAAGCGCTCGTAATGACCCAGGTCGAGGTCGGTCTCGGCGCCGTCGTCGGTCACATAGACCTCGCCGTGCTGGAAGGGGCTCATGGTGCCTGGATCCACATTGATGTAGGGATCCAGCTTCATCATGGTGACCGAAAGACCGCGTGCTTCGAGAATAGAAGCAAGCGACGCCGCAGCGATGCCCTTACCAAGAGAGGACACCACACCGCCGGTGACGAAAATCAGGGGGGTCATGGGATGCAGCCGTGCTGGAAATTAGGCATTTTAGCGGCAGTTGGTCCAGATCGCGAGACTATCGGGAAAAATTCCTTGGCCGAGTTCATTTCCATGGCCTGCGACGACCTTGCAAACGGCCTAACTCCACGGTTCTCAACTGCTAGCATGCCCCTATGAACAGCCCGATTCCCGCCCGTCTCGCTGCCTTGCGTCAGGCCATGCGGCAGCATAATGTCAGCGCCTGCCTGGTCCCCAGCGCCGACCCGCACCTCTCTGAGTATCTGCCGGAGCATTGGCAGGCACGGGTCTGGCTGTCCGGCTTCGATGGTTCAGCCGGCACCCTGATCGTTACGGCCAGGCATGCCGGCTTGTGGACCGATTCGCGCTATTTCACCCAGGCCGAGCAGCAATTGGCCGGCAGCGGCATCGCCCTGATGAAACAACGGGCGACCTATGCGCCCGAGCACCTGGACTGGCTTGAACAACACAGCCACGACGGTGATGTGCTGGCTATCGCTGGCGACAGTCTGGCGCTGGCAAGCCAAAAGAGGATCGAACAACGCCTTGCCGCCGTCGGCGTGCGCCTGCGTACCGACCTGGATTTGCCGGGCCTGACCTGGGCCGACCGCCCGGCCATCCCACACGCCCCCGTGGTCGAACACCCGCTCACCTACGCATGTACGTCGCGCGCAGACAAATTGGCTCGCCTCCGCGCCGCGATGCGCAAGCTCGGCGCCACGCATCATTTGCTGTCCAGTCTCGATGACATCGCCTGGCTGACCAACCTGCGCGGCAGCGATGTCGAATGCAACCCGGTCTTTCTGGCCCATTTGTTGATTGAGGCCGAGGGTCGCGCCACGCTCTTTGTCGACCGCGGCAAGCTGAACGACACCCTCGTCGCGGCGCTGGCCAATGACGACATAGCCATAGCCAACTATGCGGCCATAGCCGATGCGCTGACCGAACTGCGTACCGACCACCGACTATTGCTCGACAGCAGCCGCGTAGTCAGTGCCATCGCCGCAGCCATTGCGCCTGTAGTGACGCGCATCGATACGGCCAACCCCAGCACCCTGTTCAAAGCATGCAAGAGCGCAGATGAGCTCAGCCATATACGCGAGGTAATGCGTCGCGATGGCGCTGCGCTGGTGCGCGCCTTTCGGCGGCTGGAAGACCGCCTTGCCGCCGGCATGACGCAGACCGAGCTGGATGTAGACACATTGCTGCGCGAAGAGCGCTCGGCGCAGCCTAACTTCGTCGGCGAAAGTTTCGCCACCATCGCCGGCTATCAAGCCAACAGTGCGTTGCCGCACTACCGCGCCACCGCACAAGCCCACAGCAGCTTGCAGCGCCAGGGCCTGTTATTGGTGGATTCCGGCGGGCAATACCTGGGCGGCACCACGGATATCACCCGCGTACTTGCGCTCGGCCCCACCACCACCGAGCAGCGCCGCGATGCCACCCTGGTCATGAAGGGCTTGATCGCGCTTTCACGCGCCCGCTTTCCGAAAGGCGCCAGTGGCCCGCAATTGGATGCTTTAGCACGCGCGCCGTTATGGGCTAGCGGGATGGACTACGGTCACGGCACCGGCCACGGCGTGGGCTACTTTCTCAATGTGCATGAGGGTCCGCATGGGATTCGCCCACCAGTGAGCGGCGCGGCGCTGGTCGCACTGGAGCCGGGCATGGTCAGCTCGATCGAACCAGGCCTATACAAACCTGCCCGGCATGGCATCCGTCACGAAAATCTCGTGGTGGTGATCGAGGCCGAGCACAGCGAATTCGGCGAGTTCTATGCGTTCGAAACTCTTACGCTGTGCCCGTTCGACCGCCGCGTACTGGAGCCGAGCCTGCTCAATCCAGAGGAACGTGCCTGGCTAGACGACTACCACGCACGCGTGCGCGCCGCATTGAGCCCGTTGCTTGAGGAAGCCGATCACGCCTGGCTGGAATGGCATTGCTCGCCGCTGGGCGATTGACCCCCAGTTTCCCGGCCAGAAAGCGACCCAGCCGGCTGAATATCCGCTGGCCACGCTTGGCTACCTGAAGGCACGACTCACTCGCCATCGACGACCACCTCAACCCGGCGATTAGGTGCCAGGCAGGCAATCAACGCAGTACGTTCACTGTCCGCACAGTCGACTTTAGGGTTGGCCTTGCCGCGACCTTCGGCCAACACCTGTTCCTGCGATACGCCTTGCCGCACGAGATATTTCATTACCGTATAGGCGCGCTGCTCTGACAGCGTCGCATTGTGATCCTCGCTGCCGAGCCGGTCCGCATAACCCAGAATATGAACATTGGTAATGCTGTCACCGGCGGCGACGATGCGGCGCGCCAGAAAATCCAGATCATCCCGCCCCTTCGGTGTGATGTCGGTCAAAGCCGACTTATCGAAAGCAAACAAGGCATCGGTGTAGAAGGTGTAGGTTTGCTCGGTCTTTCCCGCTGCCACCATGCTCGGTTTCAGCAAGCCGGCGCAGGTCTCGGGCTTCCAGTAAAAGCTGCGTGCCTGTTTCTTTTCGTCGAACAGAATTTTGTACTGGCATACCGCCGCCTCCTTGGCTCCATCCTGGCGCAGGTTGAACAAATAATCCCATTCGCGCACCCCGAACACACCTTCGTGGAACTGCGGCGCACCGATCAGTTGCTGCACCTGCGCCTTGCTCATACCCGCTTCGATCTGACGCAAATTATTAAGATTGGGAAAGCTGCCGCCCTCGGGCCGCGCGTCTTTTGCGTCGGGAAAAACGATAGCCTGGGCGGTGTTGCCGTCCGTCGCCACATTGCGACTAATCGTTGATGTACCGCAGCCGCTCAAGGCCAATATAGCGATACCTAAAACTGCCGGATTCATCCATTTCATCATTGCCATGCGCATGATCTAAGCCTTATTCAATGTGTTCTCGCGCCCATCGGCTGGGTATCTGCAGCCGCACTGCGCAGCCGCAGATACAGACCGATTACCAGACCATCGCCGCACCCACACCCACACCCGTGTCGCCGCGAGTGTTCGACGTAGCGTTGAGTTTGTAGACCCAGCGCCCGCTCTCGGAGATGGTCGAAACGCCGATAGCGATACCGGTTTCGCCATGAAAGCTACCCACCGCCACCGCGGCAGCACTCTGATTAGGCTGGTAAGCCTGCGGCAGGCTGGACATCGCCATGGCCGAAGCGACACCGGCATTGGCCCGGTTGCCGATCGTGTTGAGGTTGCTGTTGATGGTGTTGAAGCGCTGATCGGTATAGCTCTTGGACCAATCCTTCACCGCATTGAGCTGCCCCACATTGACCGCATCGGAGGTGGCCGTACCCGGTGCCACGTTGTGAATCGTGGTCGGGCCACCGCCATTGCCCAACGTTACGCTGCTGTTGTTGACCGTGCCGTCCGCGTTGGTGTCGTACCTCACACTGCCTGTCTGCGAGGCTTTCAACTGGCTCACGTTCACGGCATCCGTGTTTTGCGAGCCGGCGGCGACATTCGTGATCTGCCGCTCGTTACCGACTGAGCCCACCGATACCGTGCTGGCACGATCCGCGACCGAGGCTTGACCGATCGCCACGGAGTTATCCGCGCTCGCTGTCGAGTTGTTACCCACCGCGGTACTGTTGCTACCCGACGCAATCGAACCGGCGCCGCCGGCCGCCGAGTCGGGGCCCGCCGCATCCGGCCCGAGACTGCGTGCGCCCTTGCTGTTGGACTTGAACTCGGTCGGGCCGGCCGTGTTTATCAGATTAGTCACCTGCTGATCGGTGTAGCTGTTCGCCTGCGTGATCGCGTTATTCACGCCGGCCTGCAACTGACTGACATTGACCGCGTCGGCCGGTGCCGAACCATCCGCCACATTAGTGATCTTGCGGGCATTGCCGGCCGAGCCCACCGAAACCTCGCCCACCGAGCTGCTGCTATTGGCTGCTTTGTAGGCGCCGGTATAGGCCGTTTCAGCCCCCGCCGACGTGGTCGAATTGGCACCCAGCGCTACCGAGTTGCCGTTAGCCGCAGCGGCGGCATTACCGATCGCCACGCTGTTGGCACCACTCGAAACCGCCTGCGGGCCTACCGCCACACTATTGCTACCTGTCGCCGACGAATCGGCCAGCGTCGAATTGGCGTGGAAATATTTGATGCCAGCGCCATTGTTGATGTTGTTGACCGTGTTACCCAGATTGGTCAGCGCCGTATTGGTAGCAAACAGTTGTGAACCATTGACACCATCGGTGCTGGTCGCGCTCAACACGCCCGATGCCACATTCTGCAATTGACGTTCCGCACCAGCCGCACCGATCGACACGACCGACGTTGCCGCGGTCGCTGCCGCCGTACCGCCAGCGATCGCATAGTTACCGGTATGCACCGCGGCGGTCACCGAGCCGGAACCCAACGCCACATCGCCTGCATTGCTGGCTACAGCACTGTCACCGAAGGCAAGCGCGCCGGCCGCCTTCGCCTGCGATGCATTGCCCAACGCTACCGAGCCCTGGCCCGTCGCAACACTGGTATTGCCCAGCGCCACGGCACCCTGCCCGTTCGCGGTGTTGTTGGCGCCCATCGCCACGGCACCGGTACCGATTGCCGTATTCGGGTCGCCGATCGCTACCGCGCCATCGCCCGTCGCCGTGTTGCCCGAGCCGATCGAAACCGACTTGCCGCCATTCGCTGTCGCGTTGTGGCCGATAGCTACGGCATCGTCAGTAGATGCGGTAGCCGCATCACCTACAGCCACCGAGCTATTTCCCGAAGCCGTCGCACTCTTGCCATAGGCCGAAGCGCTAGTCGCCGAAGCCACCGCCAGCGCCCCTGAGGCCGTCGCATCCGTGCCGGTTGCCGAGGCATCGGCCAGGCTCGAATTGGCGTGGAAGTATTTGATACCCGCGCCGTTATTGATGTTATTGACCGTCGTACCCAAGCTGTTAACTGCGCTATTGGTTGCAAACAACTGACTGCCATTCACCGCATCGGTGCTGGCGGCGCTGACGCGGCCCGCTGCGACATGGGTAATGGTGCGCTCGTTGCCCGCACTGCCCACGCTGACGGTCGAAGTCGGCGCGCTGCCGGCATAGCTGTAGCTCGTGCCGTTGATGGTATCGCCAGCGGTAGCTACGGCTGCCGCAGTAATCGAACCCGCACCCAAAGCTACATCGTTGGCGTTGCTGGCCGTTGCCGCCGTACCGATCGCCACGCTGTCGACGCCAACCGGGCTGCTGTCAGTGCCGGTGCTGTTGGCGTGAAAATACTTGGTGCCCTTGGCATCGATATTGTTGACGGTGTTGGTCACGTTAGTGACGTTGGTGTTGGTGGTATTGAGCTGCGAACCGTTCACCGCATCCGTGCTGGTAGCGCTCAAGGTACCCGCCGCTACATTGGTGATCTTGTTCGGGCCGCTCCCCTTGTGGTTGGCATTCCACGCACCCGCACCGCCGTTAGCCGCCGGATCCCAATTCAACGCATCAATCGAGCCCACCTGATTGTTCAAGTTGGTGATGCTGGTCGAGTTGGCCGTTACTTGCTGGTTGGTGGCAAACAACTGCGAGCCATTGACCGCATCGGTGCTGGTGCCACTCAACTGACCCGCCGCCACGTTCTGGATCTGACGGCCGCCCACGCTCAACGCTGCCGTCGGCGTCGCACCGGCGAACGTGTAAGCGGTGCCGCCAATCGTTGCGCCACTGACTACGGTCGTTGCCGTCGTGGTGCTGTTTGAACCCAATGCCACGTCGTTCGCGTTCGTCGCTACCGCACTCTGGCCGATCGCCACGCTGTCTGCGCCGGTCGCGGTCGAATCCGCGCCAGTCGAATTGGCATGGAAATACTTGGTGCCGGTGGCATAGATGTTGTTTACCTGGTTGCCCAGGTTAGTGATCGACGTCGTGTTGCCAGCGATCGCCGCCGTGTTGTTGGTGACGTTGGTGTTGGTGGTATTGAGCTGCGAACCGTTCACCGCATCCGTGCTGGTAGCGCTCAAGGTACCCGCCGCTACATTGGTGATCTTGTTCGGGCCGCTGCCCTTGTGGTTCGCGTTCCACGCACCCGCGCCGCTATTAGCTGCCGGATCCCAATTCAACGCATCAATCGAGCCCACCTGATTGTTCAAGTTGGTGATGCTGGTTGAGTTGGCCGTCACTTGCTGATTGGTGGCAAACAACTGCGAACCGTTGACCGCATCGGTGCTGGTACCACTCAACTGACCCGCCGCCACGTTCTGGATCTGACGGCCGCCCACGCTCAACGCTGCCGTCGGCGTCGCACCGGCGAACGTGTAAGCGGTACCGCCAATCGTTGCGCCGCTGACGGCGGTCGTTGCTGTCGTGGCGCTGTTCGAACCCAGTGCTACGTCGTTGGCGTTCGTCGCCACCGCACTCTGGCCGATCGCCACGCTGTTCGCACCGGTCGCCGTGCTGTCCGTGCCAGTGGAGTTGGCATGGAAGTATTTGGTGCCAGTCGCATAGACATTGTTCACCTGGTTGCCCAGGTTGGTGATCGACGTGGTATTGCCCGCGATTGCAGTTGTGTTGTTGGTAATCGCCGTCGTGTTGCTCGTGACCTGCTGGTTGGTCGCATACAACTGCGAGCCGTTCACCGCATCGGTGCTGGTGCCGCTCAACTGACCGGCTGCCACGTTCTGGATCTGACGCCCACCCACGCTCAACGCTGCTGTTGGAGTCGCACCGGCGAACGTGTAAGCGGTACCGCCAATTGTCGCGCCGCCGACAGCGGTCGTGGCGGTCGTTGCGCTGTTCGCACCTAGTGCAACATCGTTGGCGTTCGTCGCCACCGCGCTCTGGCCGATCGCCACGCTATTCGCACCGGTGGCGGTTGAATCCGCACCGGTCGAATTGGCATGAAAATATTTGATGCCGGCACCGTTGTTGATGTTGTTGACTGTGGTACCCAGGCTGGTGACCGCACTGTTGGTCGCAAACAACTGGCTGCCGTTCACCGCGTCGGTGCTGATCGCGCTCAAGCGCCCTGCCGCTACGTTGGTGATCGTGCGCTCATTGCCCGCATTACCCACGCTCACTGTCGACGTCGGTGCGGTGCCGGCAAAGTTGTACGTCGCGCCATTAATGCTGGCGCTGGCCGTGCCTACCGCTGTTGCCGTAGTCGAGCCTGCGCCCAAGGCTACGTCGTTCGCGTTGCCAGCGGTGGCGCCCTGACCGAGTGCGACCGCATTGGCCTGCGAGGCTGAGCTCATCGCACCCAGGGCGATAGCACTCGCCCCCGTGGCTTGAGCGCCGGTATTGATATTGCCGCCGATAGCGATCGCATCGGCGCCGCTTGCGAGCGTCTTCTTGCCGATCGCGACCGCGTCGTCGACCGCCGCCGTCACCGCACTCGCGCCAATGGCGATGCCGTTGGCGCCATTGGCCGCAGCCCCATCGCCCGCGGCGAAGCTGCTTACGCCCAGCGCACGAGTGTTGGCGCCCACCGCGGTAGCATTGGCCGCGGTGGCCTGCGCGCTATCGCCCGCCGCGAACGAACTGGTCGCAGTGGCTTGGGTATTGGCGCCGATAGCCACGCTGTTGACGCCGTTGGTCTTCGATGAATCGCCGATGGCGACACTGCTGGTACCGGTGGTTTGCGTATTGATACCGAGCGCGATGCTGTTCGCATCGTTGCTCACGCTGTTGTTGCCCATGGCCATCGACGATGCGCCGTTGGCCACCGATTTCGGTCCCACCGCCACGGATTCGGCACCTATTGCCTGGCTGTCTGCCGCCGCCGAATTGGCATGAAAATACTTCACGCCACCGCCACCGGAGATGTTGCTGATCGCCTGATTGGTCGCGAACAACTGCGAGCCGTTAATCGCGTCTGTGCTGGTGCCGCTGACCCGGCCCGCCGCCACGTTGGTAACCTGCCGTTCGCTGCCCGCCGCACCGACACTCACCACGCTACTGGGCGCGGTGCCGGCATAGTTGTACGTGGTGCCATTGATGGTGCCCGAGGCCGTCGGATTGGCCGCCGCCACGGTGCTGGCATTACCAAGCGCCACCGAGCCGTCCAGGCCGGTACCGATGGTCACGCCACTGCCTAATACGAAGGCGTTGTTCGCCTTGATGGTGTTGTTATTGCCGAACGAATACGAACCCGCTCCGGTCACCGTGCTCGGATCGCCGAAGGCACCGGAGTTGGCGCCGCTGACTACGTTGCCGCTGCCTACGGAAATACTGCTGGCACCGGTCGCCTGGGCCGCATTGCCGATGGCGATGCTGTTTGCCGTCGCCGGCGTACCGCTGACACCCGCTACGGCATTGGCGCCCTGTGCGATCGAGTTGTTGCCGTAAGCTTTCGCCGCCGGACCTACTGCCACGCTATCGGTACCGCCGGCCGACGAATCGGCCAACGCAGAGTTGGTGTGGAAGTACTTGATGCCACCGCCGTTATTGATGTTGTTGACGGTGTTGCCCAGGTTGGTCACGTTGGTGTTGGTCGCAAACAACTGCGAGCCGTTCACCGCGTCGGTACTGGTTGCGGTGAGCGCGCCGGCTGTGACGTTAGTCAGCGTGCGCGTGCCGCCGCCGGCATTGGCGAAACTCACCGCAGTGCCACCGGTATTCGCACCCACCGTGATCGGATTGGTATTGCTCGAGCTGATCCCGCCCGCCTGCTGCACCAGGCCTGCCGTGCCGTTATTGAGATTGTTGATCGACGTCGTGTTACCGGCGATTGCCGTGGTGTTGCCGGCTATTGCGGTCGTATTGTTGGTGACGTTGGTGTTGGTCGCGTTGAGCTGCGAGCCGTTCACTGCGTCCGTGCTGGTAGCACTCAAGGTGCCCGCTGCCACATTGGTGATCTTGTTCGGGCCGCTGCCCTTGTGGTTCGCGTTCCACGCACCCGCGCCGCCGTTAGCGGCCGGGTCCCAGTTCAGCGCATCGATCGAAGCAACCTGGTTATTCAAGTTGGTGATGCTGGTCGAGTTGGTCGTTACTTGCTGGTTGGTGGCAAACAACTGCGAGCCGTTGACCGCATCGGTACTGGTTCCGCTCAATTGACCCGCCGCCACGTTCTGGATCTGACGTCCGCCCACGCTCAACGCTGCCGTCGGCGTCGCACCGGCGAACGTGTAAGCGGTGCCGCCAATCGTTGCACCGCTGACCGCGGTCGTTGCCGTCGTGGTGCTGTTCGAGCCCAATGCTACGTCGTTGGCGTTCGTCGCTACCGCACTCTGGCCGATCGCCACGCTGTTCGCACCGGTCGCCGAGCTGTCCGTGCCAGTGGAGTTGGCATGGAAGTACTTGGTGCCGGTCGCGTAGACATTATTCACCTGGTTGCCCAGGTTGGTAATCGCGGTGGTGTTGCCGGCGATATTGGTGGTGTTGGTCGCGACCTGCTGGTTGGTCGCATACAACTGCGAACCGTTCACCGCATCGGTGCTGGCTGCACTCAACGTACCCGCAGTCAGGTTGGTGATCTTCACGCCACCTGCCGGCGCACCGGCACCACCCGTGGCACCCAGGGTGATGGTGTTGCCACCGACAGCATCGTATTTCACCGCGATCGCAGCCGTATTCACGGCATCGGTATTCAATGCCGTGAGCGCCGCGCCCACATTGCTGTTGGCGGTCGTGCCCGTGTTCGCACCAGTCGCGCTGATGGTGTTGATGGCATAAGACGGCGCGGTATACACGCCGGTCACTGCATTCAGCGTAGCGCCACCGCCTAGCGAAGTCGCCGCATTCTGGCCGACCTGGTTGAGTTGGCTGACGTTGACCGCATCCGTGGCGTCACGGCCTGCGGCGACACCGGTGATCTGGCGACCGACGCCATTGTTGGCGATATTCAACTCGCCGCCCGAGTTGCTGCTGCCGACGGCATAACCGGTATAGCCGCTCAACGCACCGCGCGTTGCGGCGGAATAGCTGCCCAAGGCGATGCTGTCAGCCGTGCTGGCATTGGCCTGGCGGCCAAGCGCAATGCCCTGCGCCGCGGAGGACGCCGAGCCGTCGCCGAAGGCCAGGCCATAGCCTCCGGCCGCAGTGGTGCTGGCGGCCGAACCGAACGCGATCGACGAGGTGCCAAGAGCAGACGTACCGTTGCCGATGCCGATCGCATCGGTGCCGGAAACCGTCGAACTGGCCGCGAATGACCCGACGTTGCTGATCGAGATCGCACCGATACCGCTGGCATTGGCGATGTTACCGATCGCCACCGAACCGCCATTCGCGCCACTGGATTTCGCACCATTACCGATGGCGACGCTGCTGTTGGTGCTGGCGATCGCACCGGTGCCCTGGGCGATCGAGTTACCACCGGTGGCTTTGGCGCCATTGCCCAAGGCGATGTCGTTGGCCGTCACCGGCGTGCCATTCACACCAGCTACCGCATTCAGACCTTGCGCGATCGAATTGTTGCCATAGGCGTTGGCGACCGGACCTACCGCGACGCTGTCCGTGCCGGCCGCGTTGCTATCGGCCTTGGCCGAATTGGTGTGGAAATACTTGATGCCCGCGCCGTTATTGATGTTGTTGACGGTGTTGGTGACGTTGGTGACATTCGTGTTCGTGGCGAATAGCTGCGAACCATTGACCGCATCCGTGCTGGCTGCGCTCAACGTGCCGGCGGTCAGATTGGTGATTTTCACGCCGCCCGCTGGTGCGCCGGCACCGCCCGTGGCACCCAGGGTGATGGTGTTGCCGCCCGCCGCGTCGTATTTCACTGCGATATTGGCGGTGTTATTGATGTTGTTATTGAGCGCGCCCAGCGCACCGGCTACGGTGGTCTGCGCCGTCGGAGCAGTTACTGCACCGGTGGTGCTAACACCGTTGATCGGCTGGCTGAAGCCCGTGATGTTGCCGGTCGCGGCGCTATAGCTGGCGCCGCCGCCCAGCGTGCCGGCCGTCGAGGCGCCGAGGTTGTTGACGCCGGTAACCACCGAGTTCAACTGTGAACCATTGATCGCATCGGTGCTGGCGGCCGAGATCACACCCGCCGCCACGTTCTGCAACTGACGCTCCTTGCCGGCGGCACCTATCGATACCACGCCGTTCGCTGCGCTGGCAGGTCCGGCCGCCGTGGCTCCGTACAACGCGGTAGTCCCCGCATGAGGTGCCGCCGTAACGCTGCCGGCGCCCAAAGCCACGCTATTGGCATTACTGGCCGTGGCGCCGGCACCTTGCGCAATGGAATTGCCGCCAGTCGCCTGGGCGCCATTGCCCAGCGCGATATCGTTAGCCGTGGCCGGAGTGCCATTCACGCCAGCCACGGCATTCAAGCCTTGTGCGATGGAATTATTGCCGTAGGCATTTGCCGTCGTCCCCAGCGCCATGGCGTTGGTAGCCGAAGCCTTGGCACTCGCACCCAAGGCCATGCCGGCGTCGATGACCGCCGTCGCGTTATCGACTGTTGCCCCGACACCGAGCGCGATTGCGCGCGTCGTATTGTTCGTGGTGTTAGCCAACGCGCCAATCGCCACACCGCTGCCTTGCTGGGTAAAGCCACTTTGATCTGCATTTGCCCCGGTGCCGAGCGCGAAGCTCTGCCCGTAGCTGGTCGCTCCGGTACCGATCGCGATGGAGTTGATATCCGCCGCGCCGCCGGCGGTCCTCGCGCCGTTACCGATCGCGATGGAAGAGACGCCTACGGTTGTGGCCTTGGTACCCAACGCGATGCTATTGGAGGAACCAGCGACGGCGGTATCGCCAAACGCCAGAGAGCCGGCTGCATTTGCCTGGCTGGTATTGCCCATCGCCACCGAACCCTGCCCGGTAGCTACATTGGTGTTACCGATCGCGGCAGCACCCTGGCCATTGGCCGTATTGTTCGCACCCAAGGCCACCGCACCGACGCCAGTCGCCACGTTGGGGTCACCGATAGCCACTGCGCCGTCACCGTTGGCGGTATTGCCAACGCCGATCGACACGGCTTTGCCGCCCGTGGCAGTGGCTGTCTGACCGATCGCCACCGCGCCTGCCGCATTGGCGGTCGCGCCCGTACCTTGGGCAATCGAGTTGCCGCCAGTCGCCTGCGCACCATTGCCCAGCGCGATATCGTTGGCCGTGGCCGGTGTGCCGTTGACGCCCGCCACCGCACTGGCCCCTAGCGCGATCGAACCATTGCCATACGCGCTGGCTTTGAATCCACCGGCAAACGAGGAGTCGCCAGTCGCCAGCGAGTCGGTCCCATAAGCCGAGGCTCGCAGACCTGCCGATGCACCGAAACCGGTAGCGGTGCCACCCGAGCCCGTTACCGTGGCAAATGCGCCCCAGATGGTCGCAGCCAAATTATTGTTGGCATTGGCCGAGCAGCCGCCCACCATTGAATAGGTACCGCTGCCGTCCTTCGCATCCGTTTCAGCGGCCCGAGCAATGCCGTCGAGGCCTGCCATGGATGCGGCCGAACTCGCACCCGTCGTGCAACTGGTGAAGTTTCCTGTGGGATTCCAGGCCACGGTATTGGCGGTGCTGACGGATGGAATGAGCACACCTGCCGCCATCAATGCGATGGCATAAGCCAATGCGGTCAGTTTCGGAAACGTACGTGACGATGCTGCATGATGGGTGCTGTCACCTTGGTTGCTGGCAAGCTCTGAAGCCACTACCAGTTGCCCTAGCGCCTTGTTCCACACCTTACTGAAGATCTTATTCATGTTCGCTACCTCTCATCACCTGGACATGGAGCAGGGGATGGAGAGAAATTCAGGCACGCACCTACCGATCCGCCCCCAAAAGGGGGCGGCTGGCGTTGCTCAGTAGCGATATGCATCCGGTGCAGTGGCTGTGCGCCACACGCTTCAAGCTAGGTGGTCCCTGCTCGGTCTCTATGCCCGTGCTTTACATTTAAATCCCCAGCAGACGACAGCTCAGGGGGAGGCGTCGCCTGCCGTTGGCGTCAATTCGCCAACACACCCCACTCCCTTGGTGTGTGGAAAAACTTCAACGTGTGCCATCTCGGTGGTTCTGCGACTAGAAGCCCGCATTAGTGAGATGCACATCACGTTTTGTTGGGTGAATTGTGTGCGACCGCCCAGCCGAGGGGCATCAGACGATTCCTAAAAATCAGCGCGCCGTTATCTGAGCGCGCAAGGCGAATCGCCCCGGCTCTTAGCAGAGCCGGGGTCGGGAAACCCTTACAAATCAGGAAATAAAGCCTGGTAAATCAGGCCTGGTAAATCGGGCCCGGCAAATCGGGCGTAGGAAACCAGACCTAGGAAACCAGGCCGTAGTTGCGCGCGTATTCGTAGAGCTGGCTGTTGCTCTTGAGGCCCAGCTTGCGCATGGCGTCGTTTTTTTGCTGACTGACCGTCTTGACGCTGCGATGCAGTTGTTCGGCAATCTGGGTGACCGAGTGGCCGCTGGCGTAAAGACGCACCACTTCGGCCTCGCGTTTGGACAAACCACCGCCATCGGCCAGGGCCACATGCGTGTCGGCGTCACCATGAGAGGCGCGTAGATCCGCTATTTCGGCGCGCATCTGCTCGCTCAAATGAGTACGGCCGCTGAGCACGGTTTGAATAGCCTGCAGCAGCTCCCTGGTCATCGATGCCTTGTCCACGACACCGCGTGCGCCCGCGGCAAGCATGCCGCTAATCAGGCTCGGGTTATGCACCATGGTCAAAATGATGATCGGCAGCTCGGGATAGTCGCGACGCAGCCGCTTGAGCAGTGGCAGGCCATCGCTGGAGCCTTGCTCGTCCGGCATCGAGAAATCGGTAATGAGCAAATCGCAGGGCTGCGCGGCGAGCAACGCCAATAAGTCGCGACCGTTGTGCGCTTCGCCGACAAACTCATAGGTGTTACCAAAACTCGCAAATAGAGCTTTGATCCCCATCAAGATCACCGGATGGTCATCGGCAACAATGATCCGCATCGGTTTTAGGTGTCCCCGTTGTCTCACTGATCTGATCGCTAGCGCATCCAGCACTCACGTCCAGAATCGCCCTGCTCCATGACATAAGTTTGTGATTTGCCTGGATGGCTCAACCCTACACCGAAGCCATCGGTCGGGCGCAAGCATACCATTGGGGTTGCTGACGCCTGGCGTAACCGCTGAACGCGGCCGTACTGGACCAGCTTACTTTCCGATGGCTTTGGCAAATCGGGCTTTTGCAAATCGGCCCACAGTCCTGCGTCGTCAACCGGCCGTATATCGACATACACTCTCTCGCCCTTCATGGTCTGGCCTGCGATCAGATCCAGCCCCGCACCACTCCAAAAGCTATTGAACAGGCTCTATGGCCATTAATGTGATGATCGGAACCCTGCTGGCGCGAATCGACCTTGGAGCGCTGCCGACCTCGCTGGCCGTGATTACCCTGGCGGCCCTGCTTACCGTAACGGCCTCGCTTGCGCTGCTGGTGCTATGGCTGGCCTATCGGGAACGGAGCAAAGCAACCCGCGCCAGCCTGCATCTGCTCGCCCAGGAGGCCACGCTTCGCGCTTGGCTCGATGCCTTGCCCATGCCGATCATCATCAAGGATCAGGATGGCGCCTACCTACGGGTAAACCACGCCTGTCAACGCGAATTGGGCATAGGCGCCGCGACAGCCATCGGCAAGACCAGCCTGGAACTACCCGACCATCGGCTGTCCGGCCCCGATGGCGCGCCGCTCACCCATCAGCAGTTGCACGAATTCAGCCTCGAAGCGGTACGTGCCGATCGCGAGTACCGCACCGAACTGGCCTATCTGGATGACGAGGGTCAGCCGAAGTTCGGGCTCTGGATTGACCGCCCGGTCCATCGCGCGGATGGCAGCGTCAGCGGTTCGATAAGCAGCCTGCTCGATATCACCACTTATCGCGAAATCGCCCAGCATGCCCGCGCCAGCGAACAGAACCTGCGCGAGGTCACGCAACACATTCCGGTAGTGATTTTTATTGTTAATCGAGGCTTGGATCGGCTGCGCCGGCTGACCTTTCTTGCCGGCGACTTGCGCGCACTGTTCGGCCTGGACCAGCGCGATCTTGTAGAAACCGACAATGTCTTGCATGACTGGCCGTTCCAGGACCGGATCCATCCCGAAGACAGGGATCAACTCAAGCAAGTGATTCGTGGCGCCAGGCAGCGCCCGCAAGCCCAGTCGCTGGATTTTCGCGCCTACGGTGAAGAGGGATTGCGCTGGATTCACCTTGCCATGGCGCCGCAGGCCTTGGCCGACGGTAGTGTGCAATGGACCGGTTATTTCATCGACACCACCCGCATCAACACACATAACGATGCCTTGCGCGCCGCCCGCGATGCCGCCGAACGAGCGTCCAAGGCGAAGGCTGACTTCCTCGCCACGATGAGTCACGAAATCCGCACACCGATGAATGGCGTCATCGGCATGCTCGAATTGTTGAGCCACACCGAGCTGAACGATGAGCAGCACGAACTGCTGCATGCGGTTGAAGATTCCGCCGGCGTGCTGTTGCAAGTACTCAACGATGTCCTGGATTTTTCCAAGATCGAAGCGGGCGATCTACGCCTGGACAACGAGCCGTTCAATGCCCGTACGCTGATCGACAACGTCGTCAGCATGATGGCGGCGCATATGCATAAGAAAGGGCTGCGCATTCAGGTCGCCGTCGACGCCGCACTTGCTGACCGTTTGAATGGCGATAGCGTGAGGATTCGGCAGATTCTGCTGAACCTGCTCAACAACGCGGGCAAGTTCACCGAACACGGTGGCGTCACCGTAAAACTGCGCGTACTCGGAGACAACGGCACCCATCAGCGACTGCGGCTGAGCGTGACCGACACCGGCATCGGCATCGCCGAGGATAAGCAAGCGCGATTATTCACTCCCTTCGTCCAGGCGGAATCCTGGACCACCCGGCGCCACGGCGGCACCGGCCTGGGCTTGGCGATTTGCCGCCATCTGGTTCAATTGATGGGTGGCTCGATCGAGCTGACCAGCCAGCTTGGCGTGGGTACCACCGTTACAGTCGAGTTGCGGCTGCCGGTCGATCGTCGCGAAGTGGACGCCCCGCCCGGCCTGGCCGGGCGCCATGTCATCGTGCGCCTGAGTTCGACCGAAACCGCGATGGCGCTGACCGCTTACTTGACCGCGCTGGGCCTGACGACCGAACAGATCCCGCCATCGCAAACCCTGCGCACAGGCATCTCCGCCAACATCTTGTTTCTCGATGAGGACGACGATGTCAGCCAGTCCCAGGTCGCGGCCCAGGCCGTGCTAGTAAGCGAGCGCGCGGGAACGCCGACCTCGACCGAATCAGCCGGTGGAAACGGTCGTTTGATACTTAACGCCAATCCGTTGAAGTGGCAGGCAGTGATGCGCACCTGCATGCTCGCACTGGAGCCGCTGCATCAACCGGTGCGCCAGGTCATGCCCAATTATCCAGACGCAGACGTACTGGAAGGGGATCACCTTCGGCACCTGCCTACCCATGGCCGCATTTTGATCGCCGAAGATCATCACATCAGCCAGCAACTGATACGTCGCCAATTGATGCTGCTCGGCTGGTCCTGCGACGTCGTCGGTACCGGCAAGGCGGCCTACGAGGCACTGCAGAAAGACGACTACGCCATGTTGATAACCGATTGCCAGATGCCCGTGATGAACGGCTATGAGCTGGCTATCGCCTGGCGGCAATACGAGGACGAAGACGGCAAACAGACACGTATGCCCATTCTCGCGATGACGGCCAATGCCTTGAGCGGCGAGATGGAGCGCTGCCGCGAAGCAGGCATGGATGACTACATCAGCAAGCCCGTGCAATTACGAGTGCTTGAGGAAAAGCTTGCGCTATGGATGCCCCGGCCCTCAGCCGGCGACGCCCTGCCCGACCTTGCCGATACTGCCGCAACGGACTTCTGGTCGCCCGAATCGGACCTGCTCGGCCTGCGTGACGACATGCTGCCGGTACTGATTGAGAGCACACAGACCGACCTGGATCATCTACAGCAGGCCGTGTCTGCCGATGACACGCACGAGGCCATACAGCGACTGCACCGCATACTGGGCGCACTGCAGTTGTTCAGTGACGACCCGATGCTCAACGAGGGGCGGCAGTGGCTGGGCCGATTGCACGGCGAGCAGGGCAAAGCGTATTTGCAACAGTTACCGCCCTATATTGAGGCCTTGCATCGGCTGCTAGACACGCTCAAACCCTAGCACGTGACGAGACGTTCACACGGTTTTGCTACAACAGTAGCCAGCAAGAGGGCCTGACAGGGCTGCTCACAAGTGCTTGTTTCACCGTTTCACTCATACGCGGCTGGCAATGCCAGCCGCACTGCAGCAAAATTGGCAAGCTATCCAACAGCTCCACATGTGTTGATCCCCGGACCAAGGTCAATGACTTGCGGCTGTCCATGAAGCGACCAGGGGCGTTTCATCTCAGAGAAAGAAGACGCAAGTCTGAAGGAGTTGATGATGCAACTGTCACGGAGCACGATGCTCACACGGTGGTCGATCATCGTGCTGTGGGCCGCAGGCATGATGCCGTTGGCGGCGCAAGCGACCGATTGGAACTACCGTGTACGGCCTAACGACAATATCTGGGATCTTTCCAGTCGTTACCTGAAACCCAGCATCCCCTGGCAAAAGCTGCAGGAATACAACCAGGTTGCCGACCCGCTCCACCTGCCGCCTGGCATGAGCCTGCATATCCCGATCGACTGGCTGCGCGTGCAACCGGCACATGCCAGTGTCGTGGCCGTGATGGGCGACGCGCATGCCCTGCTGCCGGGCCAGCCCCAAGCGATTGCCGTGAAGCCGGCGATGTCGTTCGGTTATGGCGCCCATTTGACGACAGGCCCGGATGCCAGTCTTACGCTGGAGTTTGCCGATCGTTCGCGCGTGCTGATGCACGGTGACAGCGAACTCGATCTGGACCAGATGAGCGCCTACGGCCAGACCGGCATGGTCGACACCCGGCTGCGTTTGCAACATGGCCGCGTATCCAACGATGTCACTCCACTCAGCGGCCCCGCCGCACATTTCAGCGTGGAGACACCCGGTACGATTTCCAGCGTGCGCGGCACCCATTTCCGTATCGCCGCCGATGCCGGCACCAAGCAATCACAGGCCGAGGTGTTGACGGGCCGGGTCGATGTGGCCGGTGGCAAGGGACACCTGTTGGTGAATAAAGGCCATGGCGTTGCAGTTGCGGACGGCAGCCGCCCCGGCAAGGATCACCTGCTGCTACCCGCGCCGAACTTGCATTGCCCAGAGCAGCCCTTGCGCCAGCAACCCTATGCTTTTGCATGGCCAGCGCAGCAAGGCGCGCAACACTACCGCGCACAGTTGGCACCCACTGCGCGCTTTGAAGTACTCATCCAAGACCGGCGAATCGACGAGCCCAAGATCTTCTTGCCCGATCTGCCGGACGGTGACTACGCCTTGCGCATACACGGTATCGACGAAGATCAGCTTGAAGGTCTGGATGCCGTCTGCACGATCCGCATCGACGGTCATCCGCAACCACCGCTGGTGCTGGAGCCGCAATCAGACAGCAAGGTCCGCGATACACGGCCATCGTTCCGCTGGACCGAAAGCCAGGAGATCGCCTCGTACGCCTGGCAATTGGCCTCCGATGCAGATTTCTCTCAACTGCTGAGCGACCAGCCGCAGATCAAGAGCGGCAACGTACGCGCGCCACAAAACCTGGCTTATGGCCACTACTACTGGCGCATCGCCAGCCGGGATAACAGCGGCAAGCTGGGTCCGTATAGCGCACCGCTGCCATTCGAGCTGATCGCCGAACCGCCCGCCCCGGCCCTTGATGCACCCAAGCATTCGAGCCACGAACTCAGCCTCGGCTGGCAGCCGGGGGCTCCCGGTCAGCACTACCGCGTACAGTTGGCACGCACAGCCGATTTCGCCAAACCTGCGGTAGATCAAACCGTGGACGAGCCCAAACTGCAGATTCCCAGGCCCGGCTCAGGCAAATGGCTGGTACGCGTGCAGACCATCGACACCGACGGCTACGCCGGCCCGTGGAGTTCGACTCAAACCGTCAAATTGCCATGTGCCGCCTGTCGCATAGCTGCGGCCGGTGGCGGTACCGTGCTGCTCTGGCTATTGCTGTGATCGTGCAATGACGTATTTGCGCCGACGACCCGATTCACTAAAGCATCGACATGGCCGTCGATGCTTGCTCGTCGGCACAGGACGTGAAGCGGCTGACATCAACTGATGCCATTCGATGTCTTTCCTCTACTGACGCGCTGCCTGATCTGGCTGGTAGGCATCGGCATGCTCACGATGCTGCTCGCCAGTGGTATCAGCACGCCGGTAGACAATGCCCTGTACGACCGCAATCTGCGCCATTGGCAATACCTGCCTAGCGATGACGTAGTGATCGTAGCGATCGACGCCAAGAGCCTGACTGAGCTGGGTCGCTGGCCATGGCCGCGTTCGCTGCACGCGCGTTTGATCGACCGCCTCACCGCTGCCGGGGCGCGCGGCGTGGGTATGGACGTAACCATCGCCGAACCCGACGCCACGCATCCCGAGAACGATCAGGCGCTGGCTCAGGCGATCAAGCGCAACGGTCATGTCGTGATGCCGCTCTTTGCCGAGCCCACCGCACTGGGCGGGCCGCTGGAAGAGATGATGCCGGTGCCCGCCATCACCCAAGCGGCTGCCGCATTGGGTCATGTCGATGTAGCCGCGGATGCCGATGGCCTGGTCCGCAGCGCTTATCTGAAAGCGGGCCTGGGCCGACCCTACTGGCCTTCATTTGCGCTGGCGCTGTATCAGCTTGGCTCCCCGGAGCTATCGGACAGATTGCCGGGGTTGCGCAACGACAGACCTAGCGAGTCGCCCTATCTGTGGATGCGCGACAACTATGTGCTGCTGCGCTATGCCGGCCCCGGAGGCCGTTTTGGCCGGGTTTCCTACACCGATGTGCTGAACGACCGCGTGCCGGCAGCGCTGTTGAAAGGGCGCTGGGTGCTGATCGGCGCCACCTCCGAAGGCCTCGGCGACGCCATCAACACACCGGCATCTCGCAACACGCCGTTGATGCCGGGGGTCGAGTATCAGGCGAACGTCCTCGAATCGCTGCTGCGCGGCTTCGCCATCACCCCACTGAGTTTTGCCAGCCAACTGCTGTTAGGTGGCCTCATGCTGGCCCTGCCCCTGCTGCTGCATGGCGTCCGTGGGCTGCGACGCCCCTGGCTGGCCGCGCTGATCTGCGGATGGCTCGTGCTGCTGCTGAGTTTGCTGCTGCTGCGCGGCCCTGCACGCTGGTGGCCGCCCAGTGCCTGCCTGCTGTTGCTTATCGTCGGCTATGGCATCCTCGGCCTGTTCGCGTCGTGGCGGCGACTATCCGCCGATGCGCTTGACCCTTCCCTCGTGCACCGCCATGCTGCGGCGCCTCGTACCACTGATATCCCCAGAGCATGAGCAGTCGTTACAACGCCGCCGATATCGAAGTCCTGTCCGGCCTGGACCCCGTCAAACGCCGTCCAGGCATGTATACCGACACCACCCGCCCGAACCATCTGGCGCAAGAGGTGGTGGACAACTCGGTAGACGAAGCTCTGGCCGGCCACGCCAAGAGCATCGAGGTGATCGTGCATAGCGACGGCTCGGTCGAAGTCAGCGACGACGGCCGCGGCATGCCGGTAGATATTCACCCCGAGGAAGGCATCCCCGGTGTCGAACTGATTCTGACCCGGCTGCATGCCGGCGGTAAGTTCAACGGCAAGAACTACAACTTCTCCGGCGGTTTGCACGGCGTCGGCGTGTCGGTAGTGAATGCGCTGTCCACCCGCGTCGAAGTCACTATTCGCCGCGATGGCAACGAATACCGCATGGTGTTTGCCAACGGCGACCGCATCAGCGAACTCGAAGTGATCGGCAGCGTGCCGAAGAAACGCACCGGCACCACCGTGCACTTCTGGTCCGACCCAAAATACTTCGATTCACCGAAAATCTCGCTATCCAAACTGAAGCATCTGTTGCGCGCCAAGGCCGTACTCTGCGCCGGCCTCAATGTGAAGCTCACCGATGAAGCCAGCGGCGAAGTTTGCGAGTGGTTTTACGAAGACGGCCTGCGCGACTACTTGCGCGGCGAACTGGATGGCGCCGAAGCGCTACCGAACGACTTGTTCGTGTATCACATGGCACGCGACGTCGAAGGCTTGGAAGTCGCCCTGGCCTGGCTGCCTGAAGGTGACCTGGTACAAGAAAGCTACGTCAACCTGATCCCTACGGCGCAGGGCGGCACCCATGTCAACGGTTTACGCACCGGCCTGACCACCGCGATCCGCGAATTTTGCGACATCCGCAATCTGCTGCCGCGCGGCGTGAAGCTGGCGCCGGAAGACGTCTGGGAGCGGCTCGCCTTTGTGCTCTCGGCCAAGTTGCAAGATCCACAGTTCGCCGGCCAGACCAAAGAGCGATTGTCTTCGCGCAATGCCGCCGGCATGGTCGAGAACGTTATCCATGACGCTTTCAGCCTGTGGCTGAATCAACATGTCGATCTTGGCGAGCGCATCGCCCAACTGGCGATCGAGCGCGCCAGCGCGCGGCTCAAGGCCGCCAAGCAAGTCATCCGTAAAAAGATCACCCAGGGCCCGGCCCTGCCCGGCAAGCTCGCCGACTGCACCGCCACGGACCTGACCCGCACCGAACTGTTCCTGGTCGAGGGCGACTCCGCCGGTGGCAGCGCCAAGCAAGCGCGCGACAAAGAGTTTCAGGCGATCCTGCCGCTGCGCGGCAAGATCCTCAACACCTGGGAGGTTGAATCGACCTCGGTGCTGGCTTCGGAAGAAGTACATAACCTCGCCATCGCGATCGGCTGCGATCCAGGCAAGGACGACCTCAGCAGCCTGCGCTACGGCAAGGTGATTATCCTTGCCGACGCCGACTCCGACGGCCTGCATATCGCCACCTTGCTCTGCGCGCTGTTCCTGCGCCACTTTCCCTCTCTCGTGCGCGAAGGCCACGTATTCGTCGCCATGCCACCGCTATTCCGCGTCGATGTAGGCAAGCAAGTGTTCTACTGCCTCGACGAAAACGAAAAAGCAGCGATGCTGCAGCGGATCGAACGCGAGAAAATGAAAGGCCAGATCAGCACCACTCGCTTTAAAGGCCTGGGCGAGATGAACCCGCCGCAGCTACGCGAATCGACCATCCATCCCGATACGCGCCGGCTGGTTCAACTCACCGTCGACGATGGCGACAGCACCGCCAAGCTGATGGATATGCTGTTGGCGAAGAAGCGCGCCAGCGATCGCAAAGCCTGGCTGGAAGAAAAAGGCGATCTGGCCACGCTAGAGGTCTAAACGTACCCGGAGTACTCATGGCTCTGACCGCACCACTTAACCTGCAACGCTGGATCGACGAACACCGTCATTTGCTCAAGCCCCCGGTGGGCAACAAATGCATCGTCGACGGCGATTTCATCGTGATGATTGTCGGTGGCCCCAACGCCCGCACCGACTACCATTTCGACGAAGGCCCCGAGTATTTCTACCAACTCGAAGGCGAAATGGTGCTGAAGGTGCAAGACGATGGTCAGGCTCGCGATATTCCGATCCGCGCCGGCGAAATGTTTTACTTGCCGCCACGCGTACCGCACTCGCCGCAGCGCATGCCCGAGTCGATCGGCCTGGTGATCGAGCGCCGCCGCCTGCCGCATGAAAAGGATGGGCTGCTGTGGTTCTGCGAGCACTGCAACCATAAGCTGTACGAGGAATACTTTATCCTCGACAGCATCGAGCGTGATTTTCCGCCCGTGTTCGAACGTTTTTACCGCTCGCGCGAAGCGCGCACCTGCACCGCTTGCGGGCATTTGAATCCCGCGCCCGAGCGATATACCGCGCTTACGCAAACACCCTGAGAACCTCTTTAAATTACGCGCTACGCATCAGCCACTTGCCTGCCATTCGCCGCAATGAGTCGTCGGTGTGCGGGTCGTCGGCCAACTGGCGAATCGGCTTCCATGCCAAAGCCAGCGACTCTTCGCTGATCGCAAACGCCTCACTGCCGGTAGCGCGTACCACATAACGCACATCGTAATGCCAGTGACCAGGCTCATTGCCACGCTCGGGAATCCAGTGCCGATCCAGATCGAACACCTTCTGCTCGACCTGCAGATCCGTAAGACCCGATTCCTCCTCAGCCTCGCGCAACGCGACCTGCGCGAGATCGGCATCGCCATCGGCATGTCCGCCCAATTGCAGCCAACGCTGCAATTTACGGTGATGCGTCAGTAGCACGCGCTCACCATCGGCGCTGACCAACCAGGCCGAACCGGTGAAATGCGCGGCGAGATGCGTGCGCTCGAACGCGCGCGGCGTCTCATCCAGAAAACGAAAAAACGCCGCAGTATCAGCCTCGTTCGGCCAGCGCACCGCGTAATGATGAAGCTCTGCATGCAAGGTCATGGGTCTTGGAATCGGATTAGACATAGAGCACAGCTCTGGCGGCGTCATTATCTTTTTGTATTTGCCATGTCGCAAATCACAGCAGGCGTTATTTTCCAAAAATGCACGCAGAACGAGTGCGTCGAAACTTCCTTCAGACCGCGCCGGCAGCCCGTATTACCCGCAGTGCAGCTTGTACGGCCGCGCTCCGCTGGGATAAGGTGCGTCGTTACGTCTAGAAGCACCGGCCACACCGGGCATGGCGTGCGTTACTGTCTTCACTTGCAAGTGCGACATTTCGGGGGTAAGGGACCAACATGTTGAAGAACTTGTTTGCAACACATTCGATTGATGCCATGCCACAACCTGGCGGCGGGGAGCCGGCTCAGGGTCCGCATGGCGAAGCGACTCTCAAACGCGCATTGAGCGCTCGCCACCTGGTATTGCTCGGTGTCGGCGCGATCATCGGCGCCGGCATTTTCGTTATCACCGGACAAGCCGCCGCGCAGCATGCGGGTCCGGCCATCGTGCTCAGCTTCGTGCTGGCCGGCATTGCCTGCGCACTGGCCGCACTGTGTTACGCCGAATTCGCCGCGATGATTCCGGTGTCCGGCAGCGCGTACTCGTACTCCTACGCGACCCTGGGCGAATACGTCGCCTGGTTCGTCGGCTGGAGTCTGGTGCTGGAATATTTGTTTACCGTAGCCACCGTGGCGGCTGGCTGGTCCGGCTATTTCAACAAACTGCTTTTGTTGATAAGCGGATGGATCGGTCACGATGTCTCGCTACCGGCGGCATTGGCGGCAGCGCCTTTCGAAGTCGTTGAAGGCCACATCCGCGCTACCGGCATGCTCATCAATCTACCGGCGGTGGCGATCATCGCGGCCATCACCGGCTTGTGCTATGTCGGCATTACGCAATCGGCCTTCGTCAACTCGATCATCGTGGCGATCAAGGTCACGGTGATTTTGTTGTTCATCGCATTCGCGGCGAAATACGTCAACCCGGATAATTGGCACCCCTTCATCCCGGTCAACGAAGGCGGCTCCAAATACGGCTGGGGCGGCGTAGGCCGCGCGGCGGCCATCGTGTTCTTCTCGTATATCGGCTTCGATGCGGTATCCACTGCAGCGGCAGAGGCCAAGAATCCGCAGCGCGATATGCCTATCGGCATCATGGGCTCGCTGATCTTCTGCACGATTCTGTACATCATCGTGGCCGCTATTCTTACCGGCATCGCCGACTTCCGTTTGCTCAACACCCCTGAGCCGGTCGCGACGGCACTGGACAGCTACCCGCAACTCCGCTGGCTGCAGGCCATCGTGGTGGTCGGTGCGGTTACCGGCTTGAGTTCGGTGATTCTGGTGATGATGATGGGCCAGCCGCGCATCTTCTATTCGATGGCGCGTGACGGTCTGATTCCTGCCGTGTTCGGCAGGATCCACAAAAAGTTCCGCACCCCGCACGTCGGCACCGTCGTCGTCGGCGTCCTGGCGGCCGTGCTCGGTGGCATGTTCAACATCGGCGTGCTGGGCGAAATGGTCGCTATGGGTACCCTGCTCGCCTTCGCCACGGTCTGCATCGGCGTACTGGTCTTGCGCTATACCCGCCCTGAGTTGCCGCGTGCATTCCGCGTGCGCCTGCCGTGGCTGGTCTGCCCGCTGGGTGCGCTGGCCTGCATGGCGCTGTTCCTGATGTCCTTCATCGAGCATTGGCGCTGGATGCTGGCCTGGATCGCGATCGGCCAGGTGATCTATTTCGGCTACGGCTATACGCATAGCAAGTTGCGCAAGCAAACCACCTAACCATCGTCGCTGTCAGGGCCGGCCTTGTGCCGGCCCTGACGCTCCGGTTGTACGGCGACGCTCCATCGCCCTGTCGACGCAATACCCAGGTTTAAACATGCTTAAGCAGCTCTTTGCCCGCAAGACCGATTTCAGCGACGCCGACGACAGCCACGGCCCCGCCCTGCGTCGCACGCTCGGCCCATGGGGCGTCACTGCCCTGGGGATCGGCGCGGTGATCGGCACCGGCATCTTCGTGGTCACCGGCCAGGCCGCGGCGGAACACGCCGGCCCCGCGGTGCTTATCTCGTTCATGCTGGCGGCCATCTGCAGCGGCTTCACGGCACTGTGCTATGCCGAGTTCGCTACCTTGATACCGATCTCCGGCAGCTCGTACTCCTACGCTTATGCCACTTTGGGCGAAGTAGTCGCCTGGTTTATCGGCTGGAACATGGTGCTGGAATACGGCATCTCCGCCTCGGCAGTGGCGGCGAGCTGGACCGGCTACTTCACCAGCCTGCTAGATCACGTAGGCATCCACCTACCGGCCTCCTTAACTGCCGCGCCACTGGCTTATACCGATGGTCACCTTGTAACTACCGGGCATTTGATGAACCTGCCGGCGGTCGCCATCGTGATGGCACTGACCTGGTTGTGCTACGTCGGTATCCGCGAGTCGGCCGGTATCAACGTATTGATGGTGATACTCAAAGTCGGCCTGATCGTGGTGGTAGTGGTTGCCGGCTATCGTTATATAGACCCGGCTAACTGGCACCCCTTCGTGCCGCCGTCGGACGGCCCCGGCAAGTACGGCTGGTCTGGTGTCATGCGCGGTGCCGCCATGGTGTTCTTTGCCTATATCGGCTTTGAAGCCACGTCTACCGCAGCACAAGAATGCAAGAACCCGCAGAAGGACTTGCCATTCGGCACGCTGGTTTCACTGGTGATCTGCACGGTGCTGTACCTGGCTATGGCCGCCGTATTGACCGGCCTGATTCCCTATACCGAGCTAGGCACCAACGAGCCTGTCGTGACAGCGATAAGAGCGCATCCCGAACTGGGTTGGCTGCGACTGGTCGTGGAGGTCGGCGCGCTGATCGGCCTGTCTTCGGTGATCCTAGTGATGATCATCGCTCAGCCACGCATTTTTATGATTATGTCGCGCGATGGCTTGCTGCCGCCCGTGTTCAATCGCATCCATCCGCGCTACCGCACGCCACATCTCAATACTTTAATTACCGGTGCCGGCATCGGTGTACTCGCAGCGATTTTCCCGCTCGACTTGCTCGCCGACCTCACTTCCATGGGCACCCTGATCGCCTTCGTAGCCGTCTGCGCCGGCGTGCTGATTCTGCGCTACACCGCGCCGGAGCTGCCGCGACTGTTTCGCGTACCGGCCGCCTGGTTTGTCTGCAGCGCAGGCGTACTCAGTTGTCTTGCCCTGCTATCGACCATGGCCTGGTTCAATTGGGCGCTGATGATCGGCTGGACGGTCGTGGGCCTGTTTATCTATTTCGGCTACGGTCGGCGGCATAGCCGGTTACGACTCCGACAGGCGCCCCCGACGGCACGCTCTTAATCAGCTTCGCCGAAAAGCACGAAACAGCGCCTAACTTCGTCGAAAATCGATATGTGACTTTTGGCTTCATTTCGCCTTAAACCAAAGTCGAAGACTCATGATATTGTTATAACTACATGATTTATAACAATTTTAACAAATAATTATTTTAAAATTTCGCCGCTGTCATGGTCCCCGCCGACCCAACCAGAGTATGATCTTCAGTCCGTGGGTAGATCACTTGGCAGTGGGCCCCGGATTGCCGCCCGGCGCGTCAGACCACCGTTCCTCAGTCTGACGCGCCTGGGCAGCATCTTTTCCCGCCTCTTCTTTGCACTCCCTCCTCTCGCGCATATCGACATCACTCGGCATCGGATCGCCGACGAAAGCGTGCCTCTTATCGCGACAGCTTTGCTCTTGCTATCGGAGATGCGCCGCGACTCAAAGGCTTCCGGCAAAAAATTTTCCGCGCCATCAGCAACCAGGCCACGCCCACAAAAAAGGCCGGCACAAGGCCGACCTTCGCAACACTGCATAACGTTATAAGTGCGCCGACTTAAGCTTTCTTTGCCGCGTGCGACACACACCAGCCCTTCGCGTTTACCGACTTACCCGGAAACAACTGGCAAGGGCCATAGCCGCTTGGACCGCCGGTGTAAAACTGACAATTGCTGCAGACGTCGCCGGCTTTACGCTTGGCACCGCCCCTGCCGGCATCCTCGACATAACCAAGCGCCTTGGCGGTCGGGTCGGATTCGGCCACATGCGGCAGATCAGCGGCGCGCGCAAAACGCGGCAGCCCACCGATAGCGACAACCGCGGCCGTCGTGCCGACCGCTACCTTGAGAAAGCGGCGACGCGATTCAATATTTTCGTCATGCGACATTGGCAAAACCTCCGTCATGGATCTGCTCACCGCACCCTGCGGCGAACCTGGCCGCATGGTACGCCCGCTGCGCCAGCCCCGGCGAGAATGGCTCGCATTCCATAGACATACTGTTCAGCCCGGATTTTACGGCGTGTTATAGTCGCCCATCATTTGGACGTCCATTTGCACATGTGCAACCCATCATGAATCAGATTATTCCCCCAACAATTCCCCCCGCGCTGTTCGCCGAACGTGCCGATGCCATTGCACAAGCCGCCGCTGAGCTGGCGGCGTCCGGCTGGACACCGGCAACCAGCAGCAATTTCTCGATGCGGCTGGATGCCGAGCATGCGGCGATTACCATTTCCGGCCGCGACAAAGGCCATCTGGGCCGCGACGACATCATGCTGGTAGACATGCAGGGCCATGCAGTGGGCACATCGGCCCGCCCTAGTGCCGAGACCGAGCTGCATACGCAGATCTATCGCCGCTGGCCGGCAATGAATGTGGTGCTGCACACTCACTCACGTACACAAAGCGTCGCCTCTCGCCTGTTCGCCAAAGAAGGCGCCGTTCGGCTGCAAGGCTGGGAGCTGCAGAAAGCCATCGCCGGGCAAACCACCCATGACAGCGAATTGCTGATACCGGTATTTCCCAACACCCAGCACATGCCCGAGCTGGTCGCCCAGGTGGATGCATGGCTGGATGCCGGCAAACCCTTGCATGCTTATCTGATCGATGGTCACGGCATCTATACCTGGGGCCGCGACATGGCCGAAACCCGCCGACATCTGGAAGCCCTGGAATTTCTGCTGGGCTGCGAATTGGACCTGAGGAGATTATCCGCATGAGCCGTCTACGTATTTACAAAGACACTCACCCCGAAGCGCCATTATCGGTACATACCGCGCATGCCGACATCGCCAGCGAGCTGGGCAAGGCAGGCATCCGTTTCGAGCAATGGGAAGCCAGCCAACCGGTGGCGCCAGGCGCCAGCCAGGACGAAGTCATCGCGGCCTATCGGGCTGACATCGACCGGCTGATGGCCGCGGAGGGCTACCAGACTGTCGACGTCATCAGCCTGAAGCCCGATCATCCCGATCGCGCCACGCTGCGTCAGAAATTCCTCAATGAGCACGTTCACAGCGAAGACGAGGTGCGCTTCTTCGTGGCCGGTGCCGGCCAGTTCACCCTGCACATCGAAGGCAAGGTCTACGAAGTGCTGTGCGAGCAAGGTGACCTGATTGGCGTACCCGATGGCACCCGTCACTGGTTCGACATGAGCGAGGCCCCCTATTTCGTGGCGATTCGGCTGTTTACCAACAAAGAAGGCTGGGTGGCGCAATTCACCGGCGAGGACATCGCCCAGCATTTTCCGCGCATGACGCCACGGCTGTCGGCGCCGCTCGACGCCTGACTTGCGCCATTTGGCGCGGCGGGTAAGCTTGCCGTATTCGTCTCACGGCAAAACCCATGACTGTCATCCGCGCCATCGTCACCGATATCGAGGGCACCACCAGCTCGATCAGTTTCGTCAAAGACGTGCTGTTTCCATACGCGCGCAAGCGCTTGCCCGCCTATGTCGAGACCCATGCCGATCAACCCGATATGCAGCATTGGTTGCACGAAGCGGCAAAAGAGGCGGGTATTGTCGAAGCCAGCCGGCAAGAAATCATTGAACTACTGCTGCGCTGGATCGACGAAGACCGCAAATCCACCGCGCTCAAGGCCTTGCAGGGCATGATCTGGAAGGTCGGCTATGAAAACGGCGACTACCGCGCGCATATGTACCCCGAAGTCGCCGCTCGCCTGCACGCCTGGCGAGCGGACGGCCTGCATCTTTATGTGTACTCCTCCGGCTCGGTGCCCGCGCAGAAGCTGTTCTTCCATTACAGCGAAGCGGGCGATCTGAGCCCCATGTTTGCCGGCTATTTCGATACCGAAACTGGCCCCAAGCGCGAACGCCGGTCATATGAGCAGATTGCCGAGGCCATCGGCGAACAGCCTGGGCATATCCTGTTCCTGTCCGACATCGTGGAAGAACTCGATGCCGCACGAGCGGCCGGCTTCCGTACCGGCTGGCTGTTACGCCCGCCATTGGCGATCCCGGCACAACCGACGCACCCGGCCTATGCCGACTTCGACGCCATCGAACTCTGACTCGGGCAAGCCCACGCATGCGTACCGCACTGACCGCCCTACTCGCCTTTGCCGCCGGTATCTTGCTGATGCTGGTGCTGTCGCACTACGCGCCGCCTGGCGAGCTTGCCGGGACAGGTCCCACCGGCACGAAAATCACCGCGCGCTCGAATCCGGCCAGCGCTGCATCCGTGGCCGATGCGGCTCATGGCGATGTCGACGGCGATGCCATGGGCAGCGACTGGCCACTGCAAGGGCTGTCACCCGAGCAGGTGATCTACGCTCAACCGCAGCTATTGCACCATGCCATCGAGCAACTTAGCCCGCGCGTGCTCAATAAGCCCAACCTCTATGTGGTGGCCTTCGCCGGCGACGGTGGCGAGGATGTGTTTCACAACGAAGCCGAATACACGTCGAAGTTGTTTGCCGGCCGCTTCGGTGCCACTGCGCATACCTTGGTGCTGGAAAATCACCCGACCACCCTCAGCACGCGCCCGCTGGCGACCTGGAGCAACCTGGAAAACGCACTCGACAGCCTGAGCAGCGTGATGAAGCCGGATGAAGACATCTTGATGCTTTATCTCACCACCCACGGCGACGAAGAACACAACCTGTTGATCGATATGGATCCCCTGCCCCTCGATCAGATAGGTGCCGCGGACCTTGCCGAGATTTTTAAGAAACACCCTTTCCGATGGAAAGTCGTGGTGGTCAACGCCTGCTATTCCGGCGGTTTTGTACCCACATTGCGCGGCCCGAACACCTTGGTGATGACGGCCGCGCGCACTGATCGCAGCTCATTTGGTTGCGGCAGTGACTCGGACATTACCTATTTCGGCAAAGCCTGGCTGACCTATGCGCTGAACCGCACCCCGGACTTTATCGAGGCCTTCAAACAAGCCAGCGGTCAAATCGCACAGTGGGAACAAAAAGATCAGCTCGTCCCCTCCGAGCCACAAATTGACGTCGGCACCGGCATTGCCGAGCAGCTAGCGCAATGGCGCAAAAGCATCACACCCGGACCAGCGGTGCCGTTTACGCCGGCAAAGCCGATGCAACATCCAGGCGCAAATACCCCTTAAGCGCCTTGCGCACGGTTTTTGCAGCGGACGTACGCTGCTGGGGAGAGAGGCAAACGCCCCACGCCTTCAGGGGCGCTCAGCGTGCCGTTCTGCCAGCACTGCGGCAACATCCGCCAGTCCTAAACCACGAGCCCGCAGCAGCACCGTAAGGTGAAAAACCAGATCGGCAGCCTCGCCAAGCAGCTCCGCATCCTCTTGAGTTACCGCAGCCAGCGCTGTTTCCACACCTTCCTCACCCACCTTTTGCGCCATGCGACGGATACCGCCGTCGAACAGGCTGGTGGTGTAGCTGCCGGCGGGTCGCTCGCTATAGCGGTGTGCAACTAAGGCATCGAGCTCGGCCAGAAAACCCAACGGCGGACGCACCGTTGCGCTCTCGCCAAAGCAACTCGATGTACCTCGATGACAGGTCGGTCCGTGCGGCTCGGCTTGAATCAGCAAGGTGTCGGCATCGCAATCCATGCGAACGGATTTCAGCACGAGCGTGTGGCCTGAACTTTCGCCCTTGGTCCACAAGCGCTGTTTGCTGCGGCTGTAAAACGTGACATGACCGCTGCTCTGCGTTTGCGTCAGCGCTTGGGCGTTCATATAGCCAAGCATCAGCACTTCGCCGCTTAGCCAATGCTGCACGATCGCCGGCAACAAGCCATCGCCTTTCGCCCAATCCAGATCTAATTTGGTCTGGTCTAATTTGGTCAGATCAGACTCGGCGAGCTGTGGGGGGGGGGTATGTACGTCGCTCATCGCTGAAGTCCTGACCTGGTCTTATCCGCTGTGTACACACTCATAAACGCACCTCGATACCTTGCTTGCGTAGATAGCTCTTGAGCGCCGGAATCGCGATGGCGCCGGAATGGAACACGCTGGCGGCCAGCGCGCCGTCCACATCGGCGTCGGCAAAGGCATCGCGAAAATGCTCCGGTAATCCAGCGCCGCCAGAGGCGATCAACGGAACCTGACAGACCGCGCGGGCCACTTCGAGCTGCTCCAGATCGTACCCTTGGCGCACGCCATCGCTCCCCATGCAATTGAGCACGATCTCGCCGGCGCCGCGCTGCTGTACTTCGCACATCCAATCGAGCGTGCTGCGCGCCAGTGCCTGAGTACGCGAAGGGTCACCGGTGTACTGACGCACCCGCCATATCCCATCGTCGTCACGCAGGCTATCGATGCCGACGACCACGCATTGCACACCAAACGCGGCCGCCAGTTCATCGATCAATCCGGGCCGCTCAAGCGCTGGCGAATTCACTGAAATCTTGTCGGCACCGGCATGTAACACGCTACGCGCCTGCTCTACATTGCGAATACCACCGGCAACACAAAACGGGATATCGATAACGCGCGCCACGCGTTCCACCCAGGCACGATCCACGCTGCGTTCCTGCGGACTGGCGGTGATGTCGTAGAACACCAGCTCATCGGCGCCTTCATCGCGATAGCGCATCGCCAGGTCGACGATTTCGCCCATCACCACGTGATCGCGAAAACGCACGCCCTTGACCACCTTGCCGTCACGGACGTCTAAACAAGGGATGATGCGTCGGCTCAACATATCAATGCATCCTGCAAGGTGAAACGACCTTCCAGCAGCGCACGCCCAAGAATCACCGCTCGAGCGCCGGCCTCCCGCGCAGCACGAATATCGTCCAGCGAACGCACCCCACCGGACGCCTGCACTGCCATGTGCGGAACCGTGGCAGACAAATGGCGATAAAGATCGAGATTGAACCCGGCCAGCATGCCATCGCGGTCGATGTCGGTGCACAGCAAATGGCCTGCGCCTCGACTGGCATACCAAGGCGCCAGCTCGTCCAGGGTGCGCGCTTCCAGCTCGGTCCAGCCGGCGCTGGGCAAAGCCCAGCGACCATCGATACGACGAGTATCGAGTGCGATAGTCAAACGCTCTGTTCCGTACGTCGCCAGCCATCCCGCTACCAGCTCAGGCTCACGAATAGCCACACTACCCAGCACCACTCGGCTTACGCCGGCATTGAACAAGCGCTGCACATCATCCTCGCCACGCACACCGCCACCTGCCTGAATCTGCATGCCGCTTGAGGCGATCGACTCGATCACCGCAAGGTTGTCGAGACTACCCGAGCGAGCGCCATCCAGATCAACCAGATGCAGCCAACGCGCACCGGCATCGGCATAGCTTTGCGCCAACTCGCGCGGGTCGGTCGCATAAATCGTTTGCTGCGCGTAATCGCCTTGCTTCAACCGCACTACGCGGCCATTGCGCAGGTCAATCGCGGGGATCACCACAAATGTCATCGCTGAAGATGTCATAGCACTAGAAAATTCTTGAGGAGTTTGGCGCCGACTTCGGCCGAACGCTCGGGGTGAAACTGCATGCCATAAAAATTATCGTGCGCGATCACGGCAGAGAACTCGCCACCATAGTCGGCCGTGACCAGGGTGTAGTCACCCACAGGCACCGCATAGCTGTGCACAAAGTAGGCCCAATCCTTTTCGCTCAACCCGCTCAGCAATGGATGAGGTTTCCGCACGCGCAGTTGGTTCCAGCCCATATGCGGCACGCGCATGCCCGGCGCTTCGACAAAGCGTTGCACATGGGCGGGAATCAGCCCGAGGCAATCGACTTCAGCTTCTTCCGAACGCCTGCATAGCAACTGCATACCCAGACAGACACCGAGTACCGGCTGCGTCAACGAGCGCATCAGCTCGACCAGACCCAGTTCGTGCAAACGCGCCATACCGGGGCCGGCAGCACCGACACCGGGCAAGATCACTTTGTCGGCCGCACGAATCAGTGCGGCATCCGCCGTCAGTTCGGCATCCACCCCAAGCCGTTGCAGTGCATAGCGCACCGAGCCGATATTGGTGCCGCCGGCATCCACTAAGACCACGGCCATTACAGCGCGCCCTTCGTACTGGGAAGCTCGCTCCCTTCGCGACGGAACGCCTGGCGCAATGTACGCGCGACCACTTTGAAACAGGCCTCCACCATGTGATGCGCATTCTCTCCGCGCACGGCCAAATGCAGATTGGCGCCCAAGGTCTCGCATAACGAACGGAAAAAATGCGGCACCAGCTCGGTGGGTACTTCACCTACGCGCTCGCGCGGAAAGCTGCCCTCGAACACGAAGTACGGCCGACCGGACAAATCCAATGCAGCACTGGCTTGCGCCTCGTCCATCGGCAAGGTGAATCCATAGCGACCAATGCCACGTTTGTCGCCCAGCGCTTGTTTCAATGCCTGACCGAGAGCCAGTGCGCAGTCTTCGATCGTGTGGTGCTCGTCGATATGAGTGTCGCCGTCGCAGTTCAACTCCAAGGCAAAACCGCCGTGCTTGCCGATCTGTTCCAGCATATGGTCGAAGAAACCGATGCCGGTATGCGCTTTGGGCTCGGCGATTCGATCCAGATCCACGTTGACGGTGATACGGGTTTCCTTGGTGTTGCGCACGATGGTCGCAGTACGTGGCGCATCGAGCATACGGTGCGCGATCTCGCTCCAGCCGATGCCTGGCAGCCCTACACCCGGCAAACCTACGCGAAAGCCGCGCACGCCCATATTGGCGGCAAACTGCAAGTCGGTATCGCGGTCGCCGACCATCGCCGATGCCGTGCGGCTCCAACCATCGTCGGCAAGATAGTGGCGCAGCATGCCCACGCCAGGTTTGCGCGTATCCAGGCCATCCTGCGGAAAACTGCGGTCGATCAACACCTCGTGAAAACGAACACCCTGCGACGCAAAAATACGCATGAGCAAGGCATGCGGACCGGCGAAATGCGCCTCTGGAAAACGGTCCGTACCGAGACCGTCCTGATTGGTCACCATCACCAGTTCATAGCCGCTGCTGACAAAGCGCTGCAATGCGGCGACGACATCGGGTAGCAACGCCAGCTTTTCATAGCTGTCGATCTGTTCGTCCGCCGGCTCTTCGATCAGGCAACCGTCGCGATCGACAAAAAGTATCTTGCGACTCATATCGCATCTCCTTGTAGAGCCTGCTCGTGTAAAACCGGCTCTTGCAATACCTGCAATACGCGCGCGTTTTCCTCCGCCGTGCCCATGGTGATGCGCAACGCATCGCCGAGATTGGGATAACGCTGCACATTGCGCACGACGATGCCGGCCGCAAGCAGACGCTGGTACACCGCCGCAGCCTGCTCAAAACGAACGGCGAGAAAATTCGCCTGCGAAGGCAATACTTCGCGCACACCGGGTAGGTCGCGCAATGCCTCGGTCATCCGCATGCGCTGCTCGCGCACGATGCGCACATGTTCGTGAGCACGGTCTTTACCAACAGGCGATAACGCCTCTAGCGCCGCCGCCACGCATGGCAGAGGCAGCGGATACGGTGGAATGATTCGCCGCAACAAAGCGATCACCTCGGCATTCGCCAGCAGGCAGCCAATGCGTGCACCGGCCAAGGCCCACGCCTTGGACAAGGTACGCAGCACAGCGAGGTGCTCATAACGCTCGATCAGATCCGATACGCTGCCGTCCTCGCCCGCATCGACAAATTCGATATAGGCCTCGTCCACTACCAGCAGGGCCTTGCCGGTCAGGGCTGCAGCCAATCGCTCGATGCTTGCCCGTGGTATCGGCCGTCCACTCGGATTGTTCGGTGTGCAAACGAAAACCAGCTTGACGGACGGGGTCAGTGCCGCCAGCACAGCATCCACATCAAGTGTGAAATCGGCCGTCAACGCCACTTCGACCACGGCGGCGTTCTGGATCCGCGCACAGACCGCATACATGCCAAAGGTCGGCGGCTGAATCAGGATCGCGTCCTCGCCGGCGCGGCAAAACGCGCGGACTAAAAGATCGATGGCTTCGTCGCTGCCGCGACCGATCAATAGCTGCTCGTGACGCACGCCATAAAGACTTGCCAATGCCTCGACCAAGGCCGCCGGCTGCGGCTCGGGATAGCGATTACAACCCTGCCCTGCTTCGCCTGACGGTGCCCAGGCCGATTCATTCGCATTGAGAAAAACCTGCCCACCGCTGGCCTCCATCCGTGCGGAGGAATACGGCTGCATGGCGCGGATCTCCGGCCGTGCAAGATCAAGCACACTCATGTCAGCCGCTCCGATACAGTCCGATCTAATACAGATTGATTCAATACCATTTGATCCAATGCTTCCAAGCGCAAGGTCACCGCGCGGCGATGCGCCTCCAACTGCTCCGCAGCAGCCAAGATAGCGGCGCATGGGCCAATCGCGCGCAAACCTTCTGCGCTCAGCTCTTGCACCGTGATCTGCTTTTGAAAACTGGCCACCGACACACCGCTATAGCTGCGGGCGTAGCCGTAAGTCGGCAGCACATGATTGCTGCCGCTGCAGTAGTCCCCCACCGACTCAGGCGTCCAGGCACCCAAAAAAATCGAGCCGGCACTGTCAATGCCGTCAAGCAATGCGCGCGGTTCGGCCACCTGCAGAATCAAGTGCTCGGGCGCATAGCGGTTACTCACCTCGACCGCCTGTTCCAGCGAATCGACCGCGATCAATCGGCTCTGCGCCAACGCCTGCAACGCGATCGCACAACGGGGCAATTCGGCGCACTGGCGTTCGACTTCGCCGGCGACCCGATCGAGCATGGCGTACGAAGGGCTGAGCAAGATCACCTGCGAATCCGGCCCGTGCTCGGCCTGGGAGAGCAGATCGGCGGCGACGAAGACCGGATTCGCCGCCTCATCGGCGATCACCAATACCTCGGATGGGCCTGCCGGCATATCAATCGCGGCGCCCTCGGGGTCGGCCGACACTTGTAGCTTGGCCTCGGTGACCCAGGCGTTGCCGGGGCCGAACAATTTGTCGCACTTGGGCACCGAAGCCGTGCCATAGGCCATCGCCGCGATCGCCTGCGCGCCACCAAGCTTGAACACCTTATGCACGCCGGTGATGCGCGCGACATACAGCACGGCTTCATCGCAGCGGCCATCGGCACGCGCCGGCGAACACAACACCACCTCACGACAACCAGCGATAAGCGCCGGCACGCCGAGCATCAGCGCAGTCGACGGTAACGGCGCACTGCCTGCCGGCACGTATAAGCCGACTCGCGCAACAGCGCGCAGTACACGCTCCACTCTTACGCCACCGGCCGTTTCGACGGCGACCGGCTGCGGCGCCGTCGCGCGGTGAAATATCTCGATACGCGCGGCTGCTTCATGGATCGCGGCCTTCAGAGCCGGATCGAGCGCCGCCTCGGCAGCCGCAAATTCAGCCTCGGTAACCTCGATGGCTTCCAGTACGCAACGATCATATTTCGCACTGAACTCGAACAAGGCTTCATCACCACGCTCGCGTACGGTGGCAATAATCTGCTCGACGCTTTGACGCAACGCATCGGCACGCAATTGTGCGGGCCGTGCCAGCGCCGTGCGTCGCGCCTGCTCATCCAATACATTCCAATCCAGCCGCTTCATACCAACCCGCCTTTCATCTCATGCCATCTGCTTTAAACCAGCCTGCCTTAAGCCGACCTGCTTTTACGCGAGCCCGCTCTAAGCCAGCATTTTCTCCACCGGCAACACAAACATTTCGCGCGCACCGGCCTTCTTGATCTCTTCCAATTGCCGCCAGCTCACTTCACCTGCGCACAGCGCCTGCAACATGAGTTGATCGGGCTGACCCGCTACCGATAGCAAGGTCGGCTGCGGGCCGCCGGGCAACAAGCGGGTTACCGCCTCCAAGGTGCTACGCGAGGTTTGCAACAGCAGCAGGCGTGACTCGCGCACCTGAATCACCCCGTCCAGCCGCTTCAACAGCAGCTCGATCATGTCGCCGCGTTCATCGGTCGGCAGCACCTGCGGACCGGCCAGCACCGCTTCGCTCTCCAACAGCACCTCAGCCTCGCGGAGCTGATTGGCCACCAGGGTGCCACCGCTCTGGACCAGGTCGCAGATCGCATCGGCCGTACCCAGCCGTGGCGCGATCTCGACCGAACCAGCCAGCGTCACCACCCCGGCTTCGATACCGTGTCCACGTAGCCACTGTCCGAGCAAGCCGGGATATGACGTAGCGATACGGGTTCCAGCCAATTGCTTCGGCTGCTGGTAGTCCAGCTCCTGCGGCACGGCGATAGACAACCGGCAGCGGCCAAATCCAAGCGGTCGCCATTCGCTCAGCGGCGCCGCGTCCAGACCCGCCGTAAGCTGGTACTCGTTCAGCACATTGCGGCCGACGATGCCCAGATCGCATACGCCTTGAGCAATCAGCCCTGGAATGTCGTCATCGCGCACCAGCAGTAAATCGACCGGCTCGCCCTCACCGAAGCAAAACAACTTGTCACGACTCTGCCGAAAACTGAGGCCGCAACGGTTCAGCAATTCCAGCGCCGGCTCGGTGAGTCGGCCGGACTTCTGCATGGCAATACGCAAACGATCGCGGGGCTTCATGCCAACACCTTCTTCGCTTTGGTTTTCTTGCTGCGCGAGGCATGCGCAGCCGCAGCCAGATAGCCGCCACTGCCCTGATTGAGATAACGCGCGACGCGGCCGATGGTGGTGATGCTCACCGCCGTGCGCTCGTGAATCTCGCGATAAGACACACCATCGAGCAGATACGGCACCACCCGCCAGCGGTCTATCAGCACTTCTAGCTCAGCGGGAGTGCACAAATCGTGCAAGAAGGCCGCCATCTCATCGGCATTTTTCAGCGACAGCAACGCCTCGCAAAGGCTTAGCTCGGCGGACTCGGTGGGGGTCTCGGGGTCTAGCGATCGACGCTTCATAATGTGTTAACGCATTAATACAGTGGATCGCATCATACGCAGGTCATCGCGCCGCAGCAAGCGGCAATCCGCGCCCTCTCAGGCCATGTTTAGCGGCCGGCTACCGGCCCGGCCGCTTGCCGCGCGCGTGGATCGCCCCGGATGAACAGGCTCGATTCACGTCGTTATGCGCGCCACGCGGCTATCAAAGGCGTTGGCTACTTGATGCTGGCTCGCGAAGCCGTCGAGGTAACGCGCAGCATTTGGCACGCAGCCCAACCCAGCCATAGCAGGATCAGCACAATCAGCAGCTTCTGCACCAGCCCACGTGGCAGGCGGTGGTCCAGTATCTGTAGCCACAACGCCGCTGTCGCCAGCCAGGCCAGCACGACACCCAGGGGACCTCCCTGATGCAAGCGCGGATCACGCCGCCAACGCGCCGACAACAGCAACATACCGAAGCTAAGGCAGAGGAAGGTCGTCTGCGCGGCCAGCCCATGAATCAACCTGGCGAGATTCTCATGCGGGGTCCCCGCAAAAGATACGGTTGCCGCCACCGGCGACAGCGACACCCCGGCCACCACGAACAACACCGCGGCGAGCGCGCTGCGCTTTTCGATTGAAGTGACCTGATACCCCGCCCACGCAAAACCGATCAATACAGGGGTCATCAGGTAATACACCGAACGGACATATACGCCGCCAGGCCCGTCGAGATAAGCACTCAACGGGATCGCGATCGGATCGAGGTCATATCGTATGAACTGTGCGGCACCACAGACCAAGGCGAAGGCGATAACTGCCAATACCTGCAGCCACGCTATCGATCGAACCGTCTGAGCAGGGTGATTCATCAGCATCGATCTAGACCTACTTCACGTTAGCGACCGGCATCAGTGTGCCGGAAAAACGTGAAGGCTTGTCGCAAGAACAGACCCCCTCCCAGCCTCCCCCTACGAGTAGGGGGAGGGGCAAAAGTGCAGCGCTCGCTGTTTTTGACAGGGCGACGCACTGGGGTGGCTTTCTCCGTTGGTTACAGCATCAAGAGAAAGTGACTCGGACCCCGGCAGGGGCTCGAAAGCGCGCTACAGGCGAACCAGCCCCTCTTACAAAACCCGATCCCGCACCAACTCACAAACCCTACGCACATCACCGTCCATCGCACGATCACGCGACATAAAACCAATATGCTCCCGCAACACCGCATGCGCCGTCCGCACCGAAGCACCGGCATGGAAATCACCCACATGTGCGAGCGCGGCCATAAGCTGCTTCACCTCATCGGCAAACTGCGCATAGTGCGGGTGATCCTCACGCGGTGCATTGGCGATCTTGCCGGCCAGCGCCCGCCAATCGCCACGTGCGGCAAGCCGGCGTGCGGTATTGAGCATGGCCTGGCGGAAATCCAGCGCCTGCGCCGCGGTGTAAAGCTCCAGCGCAAGCACGTGGCTCAGGTCTTCCATCATTTCCAGCACATGACGCGCTTCGTTCGCACCCATCGACACATGGTCTTCGGCATTCGCGCTGGTCGGCACCGAATAGACGCTGGCCGGGTGAGCACGGGTGGCGAGGTCGTTGACCAGGGCCGCGGCGGTGTACTGCACAATCATGAAACCGGAGTCAGTGCCATCCTCATTGCCGGTGAGGAAACCCGGCAAGCCGTCATTGGTCGCCGGATCGACCAGCTTGTTCAAACGACGCTCAGAGATCGAAGCCAGCACCGGGATCGCAGCCTTGACGTAGCTCATCGCCAGGGCCAACGGCATGCCATGGAAATGACCCGCCGAAATCACCTGCTCTTCAATAAATTGCGCGCCCTCGGCATTCGGGAAAATCAGCGGATTATCAGTAACTGCATTCAACTCGATATCGAACACTCGGCACGCTTGCGCCCAGGCATCACGTACCGCGCCATGCACTTGCGGCATGCAGCGCAGGCAATACGCATCCTGCGGCTGATGCTTCTTGCCGCCACGGAATGGCAGAAAACGCGCATAAAACGCTTCGCGGCCGTGACGCTGATTGGCCGGCACCCAATCCCAGCCGATGTCGAAGGTCAGCGCCTGATCTTCCGGCGTGGCCCAGGCTTCGGCCGTCCATGACTTGAAACGCGGGACCAGGTGGTAAGGAATGTCGACAAGAGTGCTGTCCACGAGTAACTCGCGCACATGCGCCGCTGTTTCGACCTGCCCAGGATGGGGACGCAACGCATGCACTTCAGGGCGTAATGCACCACTGCGGCCAGCGAACGCATCGAGTGTCATCGAGGCGGCGAGATCGGCCGTATCCAGCAAATGCTCAAGCATATCCAGCGCTAATACACCGGTGGCCAGCATTTGCGCCGTACCGTTGTTGAGCGCAAGGCCTTCTTTGAAAGACAAGCGGATCGGCGCAAGACCCGCCCGCTGCAACGCTTCGCCACCGGGCAAACGCTCGCCCTTATAAAACGCTTCGCCGCCACCGAGCAGCACGATAGCCAGATGCGAGAGCGGCGCCAGATCGCCGCTGGCGCCGACCGAGCCTTTCTCCGGCACCACCGGCACCACGCCGCTGTTGAGCATGGCGGTGAGTGCCTGCAAAGTCTCGACCCGGATACCGGAATGGCCGCGCATCAAGGTATTGATGCGGATGACCAACATCGCTCGCACCACTTCGGCGGAGAACGGCTTGCCTACGCATACCGCGTGCGTGGTAATCAGATTGTGCTGCAACTCCTCCAGCAGCGAACCTTCCGACTTGACGTTGTTGCCGCCCGGCAGCTCATCGCGCAGGCGGTGCGCGCCCAGCAATTTGTCGGCGTTGCTGCCGAAGCCGGTGGTGACGCCATACGTCGGCTCGCCGCAACTCACCTTCTCGGCCAGAAAATCGGCAGCGCGCTGTACGTGCGTTAGCTGCGCCTGATCCAGCTCCACGCTAGCACCCAACCGAGCTACGGCAACGAGCTGCTCACGCGTAAGGCTATTGCCATCCAAAAGCACCTTAGACATACATTACCTCTTCAAGATTGGCAGGTCAGTTCAATGCTGGAAACCGTCCCCATGCAGTCACCGATGACTTCACGGTGCGTGTCTGGCTGGGTGTCGAAGCGATAACCCGCCGGACAGAGCTTTTCAGCCCGGCGGGTCAATTCATGCATTACTAATCGATCAGGATCGCCACTGCGACAAGCGGAAAAGTCGATGCGATAGCGCTCACCATCAAGCTTGCTGGACGTCACGTGGACGAAAGAAGCACAGCCACTGGTCAGTGCCAACACGGCGGTTGCAACGACATAACCCACGCTACGCATGAGTTATCCGATCAACCCATGGCCTGCTGCTGCTCAAGCTCCACCCGCAAGGCCTTGATAAGCTCGCTACGCGCGACTTCAAACTGATCTTCGCGGCGCAGATCCTTCACTGTGACCATGCCCTTGGCGATTTCGTTTTCGCCCAGCACGATCACAAAGCGGATGCCGGCGCGGTCGGCGTACTTGAATTGCTTGCCCAGCTTGCTGCCTTCGAGCACGACCTCAGTGGCAATACCTGCGCCACGCAACTCATTGGCCAACTCCAGATAGGCCGGGATATGTGCCGAGTCCATCTGCGTCACCAGCACATCCACCGTGCTATTTGCCGTGCTCACCAAACCCGCGTCGCGGAGCTGCCAGTACAAGCGCGTCAGACCGATTGAAATACCTACGCCGGGCAAATGCGATTTGGTGTACTGACCCGCGAGATTTTCGTAGCGACCGCCCGAGCAGATCGAGCCGATCTGCGGGTGATCGTTGAGGGTAGTCTCGTAGACCGTACCCGTGTAGTAGTCGAGACCGCGGGCGATCGACAAGTTCAGCGCGTAATACGCCTCCGGCACACCAAAGGCATGGATCAAGCCCAAGACCTCTTTCAATTCGGCCCGACCCTGCTCCATCGACTCCGGGCCTGCGCCCAGCGCATCGAGCTTGTCATAGGCGTCTTGCAGCGAGGTGGAGCGCACCTGCACGAAACCGAGAATCTTCTCGACCACGTCGACACTCAGGCCAAAGGCGGCGCCGGTAAGCACCTCGCGCACACTGTCCGCGCCGCGCTTATCGAGCTTATCCACTTCGCGCAGCACCAGGGTCTGCTGCTCGCCGTCGACCACACCGAGGCTTTCGAAGAACCCGCGCAACAGCTTGCGGTTGTTGAGCTGGATCGTGAAGGCACCGATATTCAGCTCGCGGAACACGCTATAGATCACCGCCGGCACTTCGGCGTCGTAGCGCACCGACAGGCTGTCTTTGCCGATCACGTCGATATCGCACTGGTAGAACTCGCGGAAACGACCGCGCTGGGCGCGCTCGCCGCGATAGACACGCTGCATCTGATAACGGCGGAACGGGAACGAGAGATCATGCTCATGCTCGGCGACATAGCGCGCCAGCGGCACCGTGAGATCGAAGCGCAGCGCCAGGTCAGGCTTCTCACCCTGCTCCAGCGAGCCGGTGGACTGCACGAAATACACCTGCCGCTCGGTCTCGCCGCCGGTCTTGGTCAGCAACACATCGGAAAATTCGATTACCGGCGTCTCCACCGGCAGAAACCCGAAGCGCTCGTAATTACGACGAATCACGTCGAGCATGCGCTGAAACGCGATCTGGTCCAGGGGTAGCAATTCGAGTACACCGGGCATGGTGCGGGCCGGGGTGAGCGCCATGAAATCCTCTCAAACGGATGGGGATGAGCGTCGCGCGACAAGCCGCGGACAGCAGCCGCATAGGTTAACAGAAGGCCAGACCGGCCTTGGAGCGTTCACAGAACAAGAATTCATCGCCAGCAGTTGCCAAGGCCGCCAACCGCCATTAAGATACGCGGCTCCCACGGGGTGTAGCTCAGCCTGGTAGAGCGCTACGTTCGGGACGTAGAAGTCGCAGGTTCGAATCCTGTCTCCCCGACCAAAATTCGATGAAAAAGCCGGCCACGCGCCGGCTTTTTTGTATCCGCCAGATTTGTATCCGCTAGAAATACGCGCCAGAGACGCGCTAGAGCGCCAGCATGGTCAGCCGGTCAAGCTCTTCTTCGTCGAAGCCCGCCTCGATACGCGCAGGCCGATTGAACGGACCGCGCAGGGTGCGCCCCATATAGTCGCGCAGCAGGTCGAGAAAGGTTTCGCGCGGATCGAGACCATCACGCTCGCAGCACCAGCGAAACCATCGCGTACCGGCGGCTACGTGAGCCACTTCTTCGCGCAGAATCACTTCGAGTATGGCGATGGTGCCTTCGTCGCCGACGCAACGCAGGCGCTCGATCATCCCCGGCGTGACATCCAGGCCTCGCGCCTCCAGCACTCGCGGCACCAGCGCCATGCGCGCAGTGTCGTAGAGCGCGGTTTTCTCGGCCATCTCCCACAAACCGTTATGCGCGTCGAAGTCACCGTAGACATGGCCCAATTCGGCGAGACGCCCGGTCAGCAAGGCGAAATGCCGTGCCTCGTCATGCGCACAGCCGGCCCAGTCGCGGTAATAGGCGCCGGGCTTGTCGCGGAAACGATAAACCGCATCCCAGGCCAGGTTGATCGCGTTGAACTCGATATGCGCTACCGCATGCACCAAGCCCGCCCGGCCCTCTGCCGAGCCAAGACCACGATGCGGCACCTGCCGCTGTGGCACCAGATGCGGGCGCTCCGGCCGACCGGGCGAACCGATGGGTTCGGGTGGCGGTGAATTCGGGTCGGGCTGAAGCTCACCGGCTTGCAAGGCTTGCCAGGTGGCATGCGTCAAACGCAGCTTTTCGGCCGGGTCGGTGGCATCCAGGCAGCGTTTAGCCGCGGCGTGAAGGTCTTGCGTGCTCAAACGTCCTCTCCTGTTTGCAGGGAGGACGCCCAACCATCCCCTGCGTACAGGGGATGGAACGGATCAAACAGTACGCCGGGCTGCTTTGGCATCGTCGGAGCGCAGCATTTCAATCTGCTGCAAATAGGTTTGATCCAGGCCCGTGACGTACTCGCCGGAGAAGCACGAGGTATCGAAGTGCTTAAGCTCGTCGTTGCCATCCTGCACAGCCCAGATCAGATCCTGCAGATCCTGGTAAATCAGCCAATCGGCGCCGAGTATTTTTTCCACTTCGGCAATGCTGTGGCCAGAAGCGACCAGCTCGGAGGCGGCAGGCATGTCGATGCCGTAGACGTTCGGATAGCGCACCGGCGGCGCGGCAGAAGCGAAGTACACGTTTTTGGCACCGGCATCGCGCGCCATCTGGATGATTTGCCGCGAAGTGGTGCCGCGCACGATCGAGTCGTCGACCAGCAATACGTTTTTGTTGCGGAATTCCAGATCGATCGCGTTGAGTTTGCGACGCACCGATTTCACCCGCTCGCCCTGCCCCGGCATGATGAAGGTGCGGCCGATGTAATGATTCTTGACGAAGCCTTCGCGGAACGGTACACCCAATGCCTCGGCCAACGCGCTTGCGGCGGTACGCGAAGTGTCGGGAATAGGCATCACCGCATCGATGCCGTGGTCGGGCCGCTCGCGCAGAATTTTCTCGGCCAGCTTATAGCCCATGCGCAGACGGGCCTTGTAGACCGAAACGTTTTCGATCATCGAGTCGGGCCGGGCCAGGTACACGTATTCGAAAATGCACGGTGCATGCACGGCACTTTCGGCACACATCCGGGTGTGCAGTTGGCCGTCCATCGTGATGTATACCGCCTCACCCGGCGCGACATCGCGCAGGCGCTTGAAGCCGAGTACATCCAACGCCACCGACTCGGACGCCACCGCATACTCGCGCCCCTCGGCGGAAACGCGCTCGCCGAGCACCAGCGGACGGATGCCATTCGGGTCGCGGAAGGCCAGCAGGCCATAGCCGAGCAGCAAAGACAGGCAGGCATAACCACCACGCGCGCGCGCATGCACGCCGGCGACGGCTTTGAAGATGTGGTCCGGGGTCAGCGCCATCCGGTCCTGAATCTGCAGCTCGTGCGCCAGCACGTTGAGCAACACTTCGGAGTCGGAATCGGTATTGATGTGGCGGCGATCGTCCTCGAACATCTCGCGGCGCAGCATCTCGGTGTTGACCAGATTGCCGTTATGCGCAAACGCGATGCCATAAGGCGAGTTCACGTAGAACGGCTGCGCTTCGGCGGAGCCTTCCGAGCCGGCGGTGGGATAACGGCAATGACCGATGCCGATACGTCCGCGCAACCCGCTCATCGCGCTTTGCCCGAACACATCGCGCACGAGGCCGTTGCCTTTGTGCAAGCGCAGCCGGGCGCCTTCGACGGTAGCGATGCCGGCAGCGTCCTGGCCGCGATGCTGCAACACGGTCAAGCCGTCATAAAGCGCCGATGCCACCTCAGTGGTACCGACAATGCCGATGATTCCGCACATGGTTATAGCCTGTATTAAAAACGGAGGTATTAAAACTGACGTAGAGGAAACTGTTTAGCTGTGCTTTTGATGGTTTGCCGGGTCGTCTACATTGGCCCTGTCCACTGCCGGAGCGCTATGCGCCCGTGCAGGCTCTGCCATCGGCAGCATTCCAGGCAAAGTTGCCGGCAAGGCCGCCGGAAACGTAGGCAAAACGGGCATCGCAGGCATATCGGGCATATGATCGAGCAAGGCCGGCGGCGACTGCAGGTAATGACGCACGCTCTCGGGCATGCTGTCTCCCAACCACGCCACCACGCCTTTGAACTGCGGCAACAACGCCGATTCGCGCCACCACGGGTCGCGCGTCAATGGGGTAAGGCCAACCAGAAACACCACCAGCGTGACCAGCAACACGCCACGCGCAAAACCAAATACCGTGCCGAACAAACGATCGGTACCGGATAAACCCGTACCTGCGATCAATCGCTTGACCAGAAATCGCAACATCGCACCGGCCAGCAAGACGGTCAGAAAACAAATGCCGTAGCCGACGAAGATCCGCGCCGACGGCAGCGAGATGCTATGCGCGAAGTACATGGAGACGCTCGGCCCGAAAGTCCAGGCCACCCAGAACGACGCCGACCAGATCACCAGCGCGAGCAGCTCGGAAATAAGCCCCCGCCAAAGCCCGATCAATACCGACAGGCCGAGTATGCCGATGATGATGTAATCGGCCCAGTTCATGTATTCATCGACTCATTGGGCTCGGTTTGAAATCCAAGGTGTGCCGGATCAAGGAGCAGCGACAACGTTGCCATCAATACTGAGCTTGGTCTTGATCTGCTCACGAATGCGCACGGCGTCGTCGCGCTGCGTCTGTGGGCCGGCACGCACCCGCCAAAGCTGCTTGCCGTTGGCGTTAACCGTATCCACATAACCGTCGAAACCATTGGCGCGCAGCTTGTCGCGCAAGGCATTGGCATCGGCCTGGCTACCCATGGCCGCCACTTGCACGGCCCAGCCGCCGGCACGGGCCGCCGCCGGCGCTTTCGCCGCCGCGACCGGCGCGGCATCTTGCGTCGGTGTCGTCGCGCCGGCCTCCAGCCGGGCCGGTGCGCCAGGGATCGCCTGGGTGATCTTCAGGCGTGCCGCCTCGGCGGCCGCGCGTGATTCAAACGGACCGGCGGTCACCAGAGTAAGTTGCTTGCCCGCCTGATTGATCGACCGGCTCGCTACCGGATAGCCCAGACCTTGCACGCGCTGCATCAAGTTCTGCGCACTGGTGGTAGAGGCGTAGGCGCTCAGATTGAGATTGAAATGGCCGCGCGCCGCCGTGGCCGCTGGCAGCGCGGGAGCCGGGGGCGGGCTTGCCGGCGTGCTTGGCGGCGTAGTGGCGACCGGTGTCACTCCGGGGCGTTCGGTCCTGACCGCTCGCTCAGCGGGCTTGGTCTGCGCCGGAATCAACGGCTGCATCGCGCTCGGCTGGGCGGCAGCCGGCTGCGTTACCGTGGTCGGCGCCGGTTTTTGACTGGCGCCGGGGTCAGTCTCCACATCGCGCGGACGGTTAGACGCAATATTGACGGTGGCGAGTTTATCGCCGCCGGCTGCAGGACGGACGCTGGCCGCGGCGGCCGGCGCTGGCGCACCCGCAGGTGTCGGCGAGACGCCAGGGGTCAGGCTCATGGTCTTGGTTTGCAGGTCGCTATCGGGCGCCGGCGGTATCGCCAGACTCACCGTTTGATCCCCACCGGTAGCCGGTGGCTTGCTGGAGAAGAACATCGGCACAAACAGGACCGCCAGCGCAATCAGGACGGCGGCTCCCAGCAGACGTGTTTTCAAGACTGACTCCAATAGCGACAAGCGCGGCACGAACCGGCGCGATTATACCCGGACATACCCCGTCGCCGAGCCTTACTGATGGATCCGATCTTAGTGTCTGTTCAACCAGCACGTTCAGCCAGCACGGCGGCCGCGACGAAAAACGAGCCGAACGCAAGTACACGCTCGCCCGGCCGGGCGATTGTCCGCGCGGCACGCAAGGCGGCAGCCACATCGGGATACACATCAAAACGAGCCTGCGGCAGCACTTGCGCAAGCTGCTCGGCCAGCGCCGCCGCCGTAAGCCCACGCGGCGTATCGTGCTCCAGCCCGGCCAAATGCCAATGCCCGATCCGATCGCCCAGAGCAGCGACTATTCCGCCCACGTCCTTATCCGCCAAGGCGCCATAGACGGCGTGGACGCGAGCGGCGGGCTGCGCATCCAGCCATTCAGCCAGGGCACGCGCAGCCTGGGGGTTATGTCCCACATCGACGATCAAGGCTGGATCGCCCCCCAGTAACTGCAGACGGGCCGGTACGCGGGCCGCAAGCAGTCCGGCCGTGACGGATGCGGAAAAGTCCTGCGCCGGAATCAGCGCATCCATCCCGCATAACGCATGCAAAGCAGCAATCGCCGCCGCCGCGTTGGCGTGCTGCACCGGCGCGGCCAGCGCAGGGTTTGGCAGGCTCAACAGCAAGCCATCCCGATGCCGCCAATGCCAGCTATCCGATTGACGCTCGACCAGAAAATCCACCCCGGCGCGCTGGATGCGTGCCTTCGCCGCCGTCAACGCATCCAGCAATCCATGTGGAGGATCCAGCTCACCCACGATCACCGGCCGGCCGGCACGCGCAATGCCCGCTTTTTCGCGGCCGATCTGGTCGCGATCGGCCCCCAGCCAATCCATATGGTCGAGATCGACGGTAGTGACGACGGCCACATCGGCGTCAATGATATTCACCGCGTCCAATCGGCCGCCCAGGCCCACTTCCAGCACCGCCACATCCAATTCGGCGCGAGCAAAAAGATCCAGCGCGGCCAGCGTGCCAAACTCAAAATAAGTCAGCGGAATCTCGCCGCGCGCCACTTCGATGCGCTCGAAACTGGCGATCAATGCGGCATCGTCGGCATCGTGTCCATCGATTCGCACCCGCTCGTTGTAGCGCAGCAAGTGAGGCGAGGTGTAGCAGCCAACGCGCAAGTCGGCGGCTTGCAGCATCGCCTCCAGCAAGGCCACGGTAGAGCCCTTGCCATTAGTGCCTCCCACGGTAATCACCCGCCGAGCCAGCGCGGGCGCTCCCATGCGCTGCCATACCGCGCGCACGCGATCGAGGCCCAATTCAATGCTACGTACATTGACCTGTTCTTGATAAACCAACCATGCGGCAAGCGTTCGCGTCATCGGATGACCTCAAAAGCAAAAACAATTAGCTACGGCGCAAGAGCTTGTCCAATCGCACTCCGCTCACCGCGATCAAGCCCAGCAGCACAAAGGCGATACCAAGCGCCTCCATCCTCGTGGGCTGTTCGTGCAGGATCGCCCAGGCCAACAGCACACCCACTATCGGTACCCCCAGGCTGGACAAGCTCGCCACGGCCGTGGGCAGTTGCCGTAGCACCACCAGCCATAAACCCCAGGCCACGCTGGATGCCATCACCACGCTATACACCAGCCCCGTGATGAAGGCCGGACTCCAGTCGATCGGACGTTGCGGCACCAGCATAGTGACGGCGCACAGCCCCAGCGCGCCAAACAGCATCTGCCATGCCGTGAGATTGAGCGGTGTCGGTGCATGGCGCTGAAACATCCGCTTGCTCAACACCGTGCCCATGGCCCAGGCGCTACCGGCGCCTATCGCCAACAACGTACTCCGCACACTGCCCAAACCTCGCCACGGCTCGATAATGCAAAGCAGGCCAATAGCTGCAAGCCCCAGCCCGAACCAGTGCCGGGAGCTGGGTTTCTCGCGCAGGATCACCCAGGCCAGCAGCACTGCCCAGAACGGCATCGTGTAAGCGAGCAAGGCGACATGGCCAGCGCCACCGTCGACCAGCGCCCATTGCCCCAGCCCCTGAAAAGCGGCGGTCTGACACAGGCCAATCAGCACAGTCGGCAACAAAGGCGGTGGCCGCAGCGATTGCCCCGACACCAGTAGAACGACGAACAACAACAGCGCGCCAAGCATGTAGCGATATGCGGCGAACTCAAATGGCCCCGCATGCTGCAACACCTGCTTCATCACGATCCAGCTATAAGCCCAGATCAGAATGACCGCAAACAGAGCAAGCACGGCACCGCGCTGCGAATTCGAAGAATGGGACATGGCGACGGCTTGGCGAATGAACCGTGCAGTCTAATGGCGCGCGTCAATCGGTAACACTACGCCGTCATACGGCAGCAGCGCCTTTATACGGCTGACTCGTCGGCCACCAAGGCACGCAAGATCGGACACTGCTCGGGCGAACCGTGCCCCGGACAAGACTCGATCATTTGCGCCAAGCCATCACGCACACGCGTCAGCTCGGCAATGCGCTCCTCGATCACCGCCAACCGCTGCTGCGCTCGCTGCTTTACCGCTTTCACGCCACGATGGCGATCAGCCGACAAAGCGAGCAGATCGCGAATCTCCTCCAAGGTGAAACCGAGATCCTTGGCACGGCGGATAAACCGCAATTGGCGCACCGCGCCCTCGTCGTAACTACGGTAGCCCGAGGCACGCCGCAATGGCTCGGGCAGCAAGCCCTCGCGCTCGTAGTAACGGATAGTGTCAATCGCCACACCGACGCGCTTGGCGACGGCACCGATGGTCAGAGAAGCTTGGGCTGTGTTCATGCATGCAAGCATAAACCTTAGACCTTGATCTAGAGTCAAGTACCACGATCACTTATGGGCAATGAATCGGTGTCGGGATTGCTTAACCCTGTCAGTAACACCCATACGAATATCGACATCGATGTCGATGGCCCGATGACGCTTGGCAATACGAATCTCATGGTCGATGCGGCGCTGGCTGGCATCGGCATCGCCTGGGTCCCGAACTATCACATCGCAGAACATCTGGCCTCGGGCCGTCTAGTTCACCGGCAGCCCGTCCATGCCTGGCGCGTACCTCTACTATCCGGCCAATCGGCCCCCTCCGACCGCACTTCGACTCTTTACGCAGACCGTTCGCGAGTGGGCGAACCGTCAATCGATATCGCGACGAAGATGGCGCTCATCCTTAGGACGTGTCCTGATATTTCCGCGACCGGTCCAGGCCGATACAGACATAAAATACGATGCGATAAGTCACGAAAAACTTAGATGTCTTCTCAACTTCAAGAGCACCGCTTCATGCATCTCAGGCTTCCACTAATCACCCTTGCCGCCTGTCTCTTCACTGGAGCCCTCGCCGCTCGCGACCTGCACGTATCACCTGTGATAGGTGAGGATCTGGAAAACGTAACGAGCTACTACGACAACGGCGGCCATTTACTGAAAGCCTTGGCATATCGTGATGCATACGGCAATTACCGCATTCTGGCCTTCGGTGGCAACGTTCACGGACCCAAGCGTGACAGTGAAAGTTATGTCTCTCTACATGCCTATGGCTTTCTACAGGATCATGGGGGTTATCTGGCCCGATGGGAGATCAAAGATGCCAATGGAGGCCCCCTCTGCGGCTTAAAGATGTTGACGCCGCTGGTCGACATTATCGACGCAGGGGATGGTCAATCACTCGTCATGGTTCCGTATTGGATCGATTGCGATGGATTAGATCCGACTGAGGTGAAGCTAATCATGGTCTATAAGGATCGTAAGTACGCGATCCGCGGCAACTTGCCGAATCAGGAAGGTGACGAGATAACCCGTACACCGGGAGAGACCTTCAAGGAGCTTCCGGCGGTGGTGCAAAAAACGGCGCTGGCTTATTGGGAAAGAGTGGAGGCTGCAGCGAAGAAGGCTGCCGACCGAAGCAATCCGAACGTGGCGAATTGATGGCTTAAGGTGTTGTCGCTATCGAACTACAGCGATTGTCGATATCCAGTCGAATAAATCAGGGGCTCCTTAAGGAAACGCAGCAGTCGATGGTGTCAGATACCCTTGGACGCTAGATCGGTCACGCGCCACAGAAATACGTAAGGGACGAGTGACTGGCACTCATCCCTTTATTTACTCCCGATTATTCCGCTACTGGCCTCTGGACCTGCCATTGGCATTTGATGCGCGACTGTTCCAGCCAAGGCGTGACGCCCTTTCGACCGCATTCGAATCCAGATCAGGATTCCGAAGAAGCATGACATCCATCATTGGAAATCTCCTTATAAAAGCCATCCTAGGCCTGTTCCACTAACGGTAGCTTTCCAGACTACAGTTATGCCGGCCACGAAACAGCCTGTAGTGATTTGTAACCTAGCTCGCCAGGCCATGCCTTCGTCAAGTGACCGTGCGCCGGATGTGAACCAAGAACACATCTGATCGCAACGTACTCGACAAAATGGAAGATGCGGCAAGCTAAGTATGGCTTTAAGCCAATGCATCCTCCGCTGCCACGAAACCGCCCGTCTGATGCTGCCAAAGCCGCGCATACAGACCGCCATGTGCAATCAGCTCGCCATGGGTGCCGCTTTCGACGATAAGACCTTTATCCATCACCACGAGCCGATCCATCCGCGCGATGGTGGAGAGTCGATGGGCAATGGCGATTACGGTCTTGCCGCGCATCAACACTTCCAAACTTTCTTGAATCGCCGCCTCAGCCTCCGAGTCGAGTGCCGAAGTAGCCTCATCGAGAATCAGGATCGGCGCATCTTTCAGCAGCACCCTGGCGATTGCCACGCGCTGACGCTGGCCGCCGCTCAACTTCACGCCACGCTCGCCGACAAGGGCCTCATAGCCGTGACGGCCTTCGCCATCGACCAGCGCTGGAATGAATTCGTCGGCGCGCGCTTTGCGCACAGCGTCGAGAATCTGCGCATCGGTGGCGTCAGGGCGGCCATACAGCAAATTGTCGCGAATCGAGCGATGCAGCAGTGACGTGTCTTGAGTCACCACACCAATCTGCGAACGCAGGCTCTCCTGCGTCACCGTGGCGATGTCCTGGCCGTCGATAAGAATGCGGCCGTCTTCCAGGTCGTATAGCCGCAGCAGTACATTGACCAGGGTGGATTTGCCGGCGCCGGAGGGGCCGACCACGCCGATTTTCTCGCCCGGCCGTACACTCAGTTCCAGCCCGCTAATCACCCCGGTTTCTTTGCCGTAGTGGAAATGGATGTCGTCAAAATGCACCGCACCGCGGCTCACCACCAACGGCTTGGCGTCGGCACGATCCTGTACTGCGCGCGGTTGCGCAATGGTCTGTAAACCATCTTGCACCGTGCCGACATTTTCAAAAATGCCGTTGACCACCCACATGATCCAGCCAGACATATTGTTGATACGAATCACCAAGCCGGTGGAGAGCGCAATCGCACCCACAGTCACCTTGCCCTGACTCCACAACCAGATCGCCAGCGCCGAGGTGCCAACGATCAGAAAGCCATTCAGCACGGTAATGCTGCTATCCATCAGCGTGGTAAGCCGGGTCATCCGGCGCAGCTTTTCCATCTGCTCACCCATCGCCTCGGCAACATAGGCTTCTTCGCGATGTGTATGCGCGAATAGTTTCAGCGTGAGGATGTTGCTGTAGCCATCGACAATGCGGCCCATCAGCTTGGAACGCGCCTCCGATGCGCGCCACGAGCGCTCCTTGGTACGCGGCACGAAGTAGCTCAAGGTGCCGATATAGGCAAACAGCCATAACACCAGCGGCAGCGCCAGCCAGAAGTCGGCTTTGGCGAACATCACGATGGCGCTGCCGGTATAGATGGCGACGTACCAGATGGCATCGACAATCTGCACTGCCGACTCGCGCAGCGAGGCACTGGTCTGCATGATGCGGTTGGCGATGCGCCCGGCATAATCGTTCTGGAAAAACCCCAGGCTCTGGCGAATCACATAGCGATGGTTCTGCCAACGAATACGGCTGGTCAGGCTCGGCACAATGGCTTGATTGACGATCAAATCGTGCAGACCGATCAGCACCGGCCGCGCGATCAAGGCGACAAAGCCCATCCATAGCAGCTCATTGCCGTGTTGCTTGAAGAAATCCGCCCCCGGCACCCCTTTCGCCATATCGACAATGCTGCCGATAAAACCAAACAGCGAGACCTCCACCATGGCCACGCCAAAACCCACCACGATGGCGCCGGCAAACACTGGCCAGACCTGGCGCAGGTAGAACCAATAGAACCGCCATACCGATGACGGCGGCATCTCGTCGACAGGCTCTTTGAAGGCGTCGATCAGTGATTCGAACCAGCGAAAGATCATCGGCTATGCCCAGCGACATGAAGAGGCGCATTGTAGGCGAGGTTGAGAGTCCCGATACCTGCTGCTGAACCAATGACCGCATACAGCCATACTTTCGATTGACCCCGTACACGGGTGCCCGGATCATTCCCGCATGACTATTCTGCTGCGCTACGCTCTGATTCTGCTATTGGCCACGGGCAGCACCTCGCTGCTTGCGCGCCCCCTTGCCGCCCAGGATGTGCAGGGCCCGCTGTTACCGGCCGCTTCCGCTCAACAGCCTCTCACTATCGATCAACTGAACAGCGCGCTGGAAAGCATCAAGCAATCCCTTGCCAGCAAGAACCCGCCAGACGACAGCGGACTCGCCGCACTACGCACCAAGGCACTCAGCATCCAGCAGCAAGCCGATCAGCTTGGCAGCAACCTTGCGCCACAGAATGAAAGCCTCAACGAGAAACTCGCCGTACTCGGCCCGGCTCCAGACAAAACCGCACCGCCCGAAGCACCCGAGGTCATCGCGCAGCGCAAACAGCTCAACAAGGCCAGCGCCGACCTCGATGCGCAGGTAAAGCAGACGAAAACCCTTAGCGTGGAAGCCACGCAATTAGTCAACCAGATCGCCGGCATGCGGCGCGATCTATTCGAAGCCCAACTAAGCCAGCGTACCGCTTCGCCACTCAGTGAAAGCTTCTGGACGCAGCTCACCCAGGACCTCTCCGACGATAAAGCCGCACTCACCCTGCTCGGCACAGACAGCAGCAACGCAGCCAAACAGGCCTGGCAGCCGCCCAATCGCACGCCCTTTATCGTCTGCCTGATCGTCACCCTTTTGTTATTAGCCGGCGGCAAGTTGATTGAACGCGGCGGATTGCAACTGACCAGCCGCCATGTACATGCCGGCCGCTTGCGCCGCAGTGCCATGGCGATGCTGGTAGCGCTGGTTACCGCGCTCGTCTTCGGCTTTGCGGCACACATGCTGTACCTCGCCTTCGACTGGAACGAAACGCTGGGTGCCGACCTGAATGCCATGGCACGGTCACTGGTAAGGCAAACCTTCTTCGCTGCTTATATGGCGGGTCTTGGACGTGCCTTGCTCTGTGCGACCAGGCCCTCATGGCGGCTGCCGCCGTTATCCGACGATGCGGCACGACGACTGCGTCCGTTTCCGTGGCTGCTGGCCGGTTGTGTCCTGTTGATCGGCATCGTCGAGCAGATCAACAACAATATCGGCGCCAGCCTGACCGCCATCATGGCCGTTACAGGCCTGCTCTCATTGCTGATAAGCGGCTTGATTGCCGCCATGCTGTTTCGCCTCGGCCGCGCACGGCGCGCTTTGCTGGCAGCAGGCGAAGTGCCGGCCAAACGGCCGCTTTGGGTCGGCCTGCTGATTGCCGGGGCCTTTATCGGCGTCGGCTTGTCATGGCTTTGTGTAGCCACCGGCTACATCGCATTGGCGTTCTATATCGCCAAACAAATGATGCGTGTGGGCTTGATTGTCGCCACGCTATATCTGCTGATGAATCTGGTTCACGACGTGTTCGAGACCCTGTTCTCGCCACGCGGATATACCGGAAAACGTATTCAGGACACCTTTGGCGTTACGGCGAACCGACTGGAGCAAACCTCCACCGTGCTATCCGGCGTCTGCCGCGCGATCTTGTTTCTGCTGGCGGTCGCACTCGCCATAACCACGCCCTACAACGCCGGCCCCGAGGAGTTGGTCAATCGCACCAGCCAGTTATTCGCCGATCGGGCGTTCGGCGCGCTGAAGATCGTGCCGGGCGACATCTTAACCGCGCTCCTGGTCTGCCTTATTGGGCTGCAAGTCGTACATATCATCAAATACTGGCTAAGCCATCAGCTATTGCCCAAGACCTCGCTTGACCATGGCTTGCAGAACTCCATCGTCACCCTGCTCGGCTATGTCGGCGGGGTATTGGTATTTGTGCTGGTCTTGGTCGCGTTGCAGGTCAATGTGCAAAGCATTGCCTGGATCGCCAGTGCGCTATCGGTAGGTATCGGCTTTGGCTTGCAGGCCATCGTGCAAAACTTTGTCTCCGGGCTGATTCTGTTGGCCGAGCGTCCGGTGAAGGTCGGCGACTGGGTCAGTCTGAGCGGTGTCGAAGGCGATATTCGCCGCATCAACGTGCGCGCCACCGAAATCCAGATGAGCGATCGTTCCACGGTCATCGTGCCGAACTCGCAGTTGATTACCCAGAACGTGCGCAACGTGACCCTGGCCAGTGCGCAGGGCCGGGTGCAGGTCAAACTGCCGATGCCGCTGAGCACCGATGCCGGCAAGGTACGCCAGATCATTCTGGACGTTTTCAGCAAACACCCCGCCACCCTCGATACGCCAACGGCCTACGTGCAACTGGAAAACATCGATGCTGCCGCGATGACCTTCAACTGCGTGGCCTACGTGAAGAGCCCGCGCGACTCCAGCAACGTCAAAAGCGACTTGTTATTCGAACTGATCGAACGGCTGCGCGCGGCGAAAATACCCATGAGCAGTCCGCAGAACATGGTGGTGCGTACGCTGCGCGATACACCTGACGATGGTTGAGCAAGGTCGCGGCGGCTCATCACACGCCGTACACTGACCCCGACCTGCCGGAGTCGCCCCATGGGTTTTTGCCACCGCCTGCCCGCCGCCCCGCTGGATGGCTTAATCGAAGCCATTTGGGATTGGGACATGGCACCGCTCGCGCATCATTACGAGCGCGTACTGCCATCCTTGGGCGCCGGCTTAATCATCAATCTGCATGAGGACGAGACGCGCGTTTATAGCGACGACGCCGCCCGTACCTGCAGCAAGATGAGTGGCGCGGTTATCGGCGGGCCCGGCCTACATAGCCAGATCATCGACACCGCCGAGCAGATCCGCGTGATGGGCGTGGTGTTTCGCCCTGGCGGAGCCCATGCGTTATGCGGTGAAGATCATCGCGTATTGGTCGCCGGCGATATCAACCTCGACGATATGTTCGGCAGCCGCGCACATGCCTTGCGCCAGCGGCTGTTGCATACGCCGCAGCCGGCACAGCGGCTCGACTTGCTGGAGCAGTGGCTGCACCGCCAACTGCACATGCCTGCGCTGAATCCGATCGTCAGCCATGCTCTCGCGGTGCTGCGCCGAGAGCCGCAATGGATGCGCATTGCCCCCCTGGTCCTGGAAACCGGGCTATCCGAATACCGTTTCGGCCGACTGTTCCGCCAGCAGGTTGGCATGGGGCCGAAGCAGTTCGCACGGCTGACCCGCTTTCGCGCCGTAGTGGATCAGGTACAGCGACAACAGCAAGTGGACTGGAGCCGCGTTGCCGCGGACGGCGGTTACAGCGATCAAGCCCATTTGACCCACGAATTTCGCGCCTTTGCCGGAATGACACCTACTGTGTTCGTGGCCTCGCATGGGGCTTACGCCAATCACATACCACTTGATTAATCCGACGCAGCGGATCTGAAGCACTTCGGAAATCTACAAGACGGGAGCTTGGGAACCGCTAGGCTTGCCATGTCTCGCCACCCTGGTTCGCCTAAGGAGTTTCGATCATGAGCAAATCCAACGTATCCGGTAGCACCATCATTCCCTGCCTGCGCTATCGCGATGCGCATGCCGCCATCGCATGGCTATGCAAGGCCTTCGGCTTTGAGAAACATTCGGTCTATAACGACGAGCAAGGTGCGGTAATGCACGCCCAACTGACTTACGGCAATGGCATGCTCATGCTCGGCCAAGTGCGTGACAACGACTTCGGCAAGCACATCGTGCAACCGGACCAGCTCGAACAGCGCGAGACCCAATGCCCCTGTGTGACCGTGCGCGACTGCAAGGCGCACTACGAGCAGGCCAAGGCCAACGGCGCGAACATCGTCGACGACTATGCCGAAAAAGAATATGGCGGTGCGGGGTATAGCTGCCGCGATCTGGAAGGCCATTTGTGGTATTTCGGCAGTTACGACCCATGGCAGGTCGAATGAAATTCAGCGCTCGTCGCGACACCTCACCATAACGCCTCACCAAAACGCCTGTTTTCGTCTGGAGTGCCTGCGATGATCGTGGAATATATCCGTTACAAACTGCCGGCCGGTGCTGGTGCCACCTTTGAAAGCGACTACGCGCGCGCCGCGCAAAGTCTGGCGGCCAGTCCCTATTGCCATGGCTATGAACTGAGCCGCTGCAGCGAAGAGCCGGACGTCTACGTGCTGCGCATCCGCTGGAGTTCGGCCGAAGATCATATGCAGGGCTTTCGCCGCAGCCCGGAATTCGGCCCTTTTCTCGCCGCCATTCGCAGCTACGTGCCGCAGATTGAAGAAATGCGCCATTACGAGCTTACGGCTGTGGTCGGCGGCAAGACTGATTGAAACAACACCCATCAGAAACGCGCAAATAAAGCGCAAAACAAAGAGCCGGCATAAGCCGGCTCTTTGTCATATCAGGTAACCCGATCACCTAAAGCGAATTACGGCGTGCACGTTTTGCCGTGGTCGCCGTGATAGCCCTTGGCCTTGGCATCGGCCTCACTCATGTACTCGCCTTTCTTGGTGGTGCCGTACCACTTGTCGCCCTGGCAGTGATAAACCTTGCTGCTGGCATTGACCCACACTTTGCCCGCGCCGCCGCCCGGTGCAACCGCACCTGGTGTGTAGGCTCCCGTCTTGGCTGCCGCTGCCGGTGTGGCAGCAGGCGCTGCCGTTTTCGGCACCATGGCTGCCGGTGCTGCTGCCGGCGCCGCCGGAGTCGGCGTAGCTGCCGCCGGTGTCGCAGCCGGAGCTGCGGCCGGAGCTGCAGTAGCGGCGCTGTACCACTCTTTCACGCCCTTATGCCCGGCGCAGGCGCCCTTCTTGCCGTCGTGCGTGGTGTAACTACCGTCTTTGCATTGGCCGGTGGAACCAGCCGGCGCGGCCGCCTCTTGTGCGAATGCTGCAGGGCCTGCCAATAGACAGGCAGCCATCACTGCGATCAAACCGAATGATTTCATCTCAACTTCCTCCAGCGCGAATTCGTTTGCCGTATGGAAACTGACGCCCAACGGGACGCCACCTCCGCCTCATCGCCGCAATCAACTGCAGCATCCCCTCAAGCACGACAGCCGCTGTGCCTGCGGCGGGACTATGCCTCAAAAATGTTAAGCCGCAACGTAGGTCCTCGCGCCTCGTTTATCTTTCAGGGGGTCTGTCGCAAATTCATGCGGCAGACCCTCGTCAGCATCGATTTACTCGGCGACCACCGCAGGCCGCAGCTTTGCGTCAGGCCGCGCTACTGCATACATCTCCCAGGCGATCTGCTTGAGCAAGGCAATACGATCATCGCCTTTCTCGTATAGATCCATATGCGTCTTGCCTGGCACGAAACGGAAATCGGACTTCGCATGCAACCCATCCAACACGGCCTGCAGTTTGTGCGCGGCACCGTCGAGATAGAAGGTATCGGCGGTGCCGATGATGAGATGAATCTTGCCGTCCAGGTCCGGTTTCAATTCCGGCCAATGGGTCTGCAACCGATGCGCGATGTCGTAGTGATCGCGCCAATAGGCAACGACATCGGCATCGACCGCACCGGTATCGCGATTGAACATCGGCTGCGGCCGACCATCCATGCCGCGCGGCGAAAACACCCAATCGAATGAACTGAGCTGTCCGCCATACGCACCGATTACACGTTCAAGTTTGGCGAACTGTTCAAACGTGGCCAGCACCTTGCCTTTGTCGCGCACCAGCGGATAAGCCGAGCCATCGCCCTTGCGATAGACGTTGGCCTGCGCCGCATACAGATCAGGGCCGGTGAAGTCGTGAAAGTCGCTGGGATCGGGCGAAGTGGACCAGGTGCCGCCGAACAACTTGGGATAACGCGTCTGCAGCCACAGCGTGGCCCAACCGCCCGATGAGTGGCCGTTAAGAAAACGCCCGCCTGTTTGGCCGTCCATACGGTATTTCGCTTCGAGCGCCGGGATCAATTCTTCCGTCAGTGCCAGCCCCCAGGGGCCATTGTTCACCGAGTCAGCGAACTCATGCGTACCGGTGGCGCTGGATTGATCGAGAAACACCCAGATCATCGGCGGCATCTCGCCCTTGGCCATCGCGCTGTAAATGTTTGCCATGCGCCCAATGAAATGGTCATTGCTGCCGCCAAAACCATGGGTGAAATACACCGTGGGATAACGCGCGGCGGCCTTGGCATCGTAGCCCGGCGGCAACAACACACGACCGTGCATATGGATAGGCCGCCCCCAGAAGGTGGACAACGCAGGGCTGACGCTATCGATCACTTCGGCATGCTTACGCATTTCCAGCACGGCCTTGCGCTCCGGCTCGGACGCCGATGCGGGCAACACCCACGGATCGCGTGCCGGTACAACGTGGGTCAGCGCTAACGTTGGCGGCGTGGTCGCCGGCAAATGTACGGTCACCACTTCGCTGACTAGATCGCCCGCACTACGACCGGTGTAGTTGTAACTGTGACCGACATCGAGCACGGCCTGCACCATATAGTCGCCCGGCGGAAGCTGGGAGAACCCGGCAGGAAAGGCCATGTCGTCAGCATCCAGAGCCACACCCTTCCCCGGCTCCAGATGGTGCACTTCACGCGCGGCTATCGACGTCTGGACTGCCTGGAACGGATTGGCATCGACCTCTTCGACCTTGCCGTTCTTTGCCACGGCCTTGGCGGTCTTCGCGTCGATAGCGAAGAGCAATAAGCGGCCCGATACCGGTTGAGTGGAGGCGGCGCCAAGACCCACTTGAAACACGCTATGCGCCAACGGCGCATCGGTACGCGCGTAAGCGCTACCGGCAGCCAGGCTCCAACACAGCAGCATGACGATACTACGGCGGAACAAGTGCATGACATGATCCTTAGATGGTGAGGTTGAACCTGGCGGCAGGAGTTCACCCATGCGGGCGCCTGCCGCGTGCGCAGAAAACGATTCAATCGGCCTTGTCGTTCGTCAGCGGCGTCAATCGCAGATCCTGGAAATCAAAACTGAAGTCGGTCAACGGCGAAATCGGCTGCATGCGTACTTCGCGTACCGCGCCATCGGCGTCCAGGGCATAGCTGACGAAGGCGTCCGCATTGAGCGCGCGGTCGTCCCAGCGCACGATGAAGGTGTCGTGCTGCCACGACTCCATCGTGCCGATCAGTTGAGCGGTTTTGCTGAAGCGCAAACGCAGCTTGCCGGCCTCGTTGCTGACGATGACATCGCCGTACCACGGGTCACGATAGGTGCCGGCATATTTGCTCAGCGGCAACGATGGCTTGCTGTTTTTATCGCGCGCGTCGGCATGCTTCTTCCAACTGTCATCCGCCTTTGCCTCGGACTTCTTTACCGCCCGGTCGTAAACCGCCACCCAATCCGTCATTTCCTTGGCTGTCATTTCCTTGGCTGTCATTTCCTTGGCTGTCATTTCCTTGGCCGTCATCTGCTTGGCGGCGACCTCCTTGGCGAGATAGGCATCGAGTACGCGATAGGTCACCGCGTTGAAAGCCGCACCGGATTCCTGATTGGTCAATACCACCACGCCCAGCTTCAGCTCCGGCACCAGCGTCACCCGCGAAACCATGCCGGGCCAGCCGCCGGTATGCCAAACCAGCCGCTGTCCACGGTAGTCGGTCAAGAACCAACCCTCACCGTAACCGGCAAAGTTCGGCTTGATCGCCGCCAGCTCGGGCAGCGGTGGCTCGCCGATCTTCATCGGCGTCAGCATCGACCACATCTGCTTTTGGCTGTCCTGCTTGAATAAGCGACGCTCCTTGCCATCGCCATCCGCCGGCAAGGCACCACCGGCCAGTTGCACATTCATCCACTTGGCCAGATCGTGCACGTTGGCATAGATGCCGCCGGCACCCGGATTATTCGACCAGGCCATCGGCGGCACCGGCTTGAGATCTTTAAAGTCGAACTTTGCGTGACCGGTTGCCGTATCCATGCCCGGCTTGAGATAGCTCATGTCGATCAAGGCCTGGTCCATGCCGACCGGCTTGAAGATCTGCTCGCGGATGAAGTCCGCATAGCTCTGCCCCGAAACCTGCTCAATCACCAGGGTCGCCACGGCGAACAAGATGTTGTCGTAGGCGTAGGCGCTGCGAAAACTGGTTGCCAGCGGTACATGGCGCAGACGCTCCACGACTTGTTTAGTCGTGTACGACGTCGGCGGCCAATAGAGCAGATCGCCCGCCCCCAACCCCAGCCCGCTGCGATGCGCAAGCAAGTCGCGGATACGCATCTCGCTAGTCACATAGGGGTCGGACATCTGGAACCAGGGCAGATGATCGATCACCCGGTCGTCCATATTCAGCTTGCCCTGCTCGGCCAGCATTTGCAGGGCGGCGGCCGTAAATGCCTTGGTGTTGGATGCGATCGCAAACAGCGTGTGCGCATCTACCGGCTCGGGCTTGCCTTGCTCACGCAGGCCAAAACCCTGCTCCATGACGATCTGACCGTCTTTGACGATGGCCACGGCGATACCGGGTACGTCGAAGGTATGCCGGGCGCTGTCCACATAGGCGGGAAAATCCTGCAACGATTCCGGCAACGCCGGTTGCGTGCGGGCCGCGGCGACCGCTGTCGGCACGGCTGGCGCTTGCGCCCAGGCCCCCGTCGCGAATACGAACAAAACACAATAACCCGCTAAGCGCAGGGACCGGGCTCGCTGGGACATCGTCGGCTCCATCAGTGTCAAGACGGCCAACTATCGCGGCAAAGCCCGCATGAAGCCAGCCCTGGAAGTCACCCCTTAGTGCCTGTTCAAAGGCTCGACTTATCCCTTGCCAGCCCCGACCATACGGCCTCCTCAAACAGAACACCTCGGAGTGCGCGGGCGAATGGAACTAACCACCGAATGGACGAGCATGGATGCGCTGGCCTTATGGGCAAGCACTCACGCGTTGATGTTGTGGGCAAGCTGGCTGGTTTTCGCCCTGCTCTGCGGTGACTTGCTGTGGCGTTGCATCCGGCAACAACGCCAACAAACCTTGCCTGGTCAACAGACGCCTATCGCCCTGCTGCCGAAGACCTGCTTCGCGCTGGCGCTGATCCCGCTGTTGTCGTTTGCTTGCGTGGCCTACGCCGTGCAAACGCAAAGCGCGCTGACCCACTTCGATACCGCGTTTGCCGAGCAACTGCGTCAGCACTTGCCCGTGCCGCTGCTTCGCGGCATCGCCGAACTGACTCAACTAGGTAATTTCATTCCGCTGGCGATCGCCGGCGGCGTGACCTGCGTACTGATGTTGTTCCGGCGCCAATGGCGGCTAGCCATCACCTGGGCTGCCGCCCTGCTCGGCAATGTCGCGATCTACAGCAGCCTTAAAGGCTACTTTCAGCGCCCGCGGCCATTGGATGGGCACGGCTTTATCAGCGAACCGACCTGGAGCTTTCCCAGCGGCCACGCTTCCGGCTCCATGGTGTTCTACGGTGCCCTCACCTATGTGCTGATGTGCCTGCTTCCGGCACGCTGGCATCGCGCCATCATCGCCGCGGCGATAGCCTTTATCACCGTCATCGGCATCAGCCGCATCATGCTGCAAGTGCATTACTTCAGTGACGTGATGGCCGGCTATGCGATTGGCCTGACCTGGTTGCTGGTGTGTGTCGGCAGCTCCGAATACGCCCGCTCGCGCTCAGCGATTCACCGCTGAGCGCATTCCCAGAACCAGACTCAGCGGTGCGCATCCAGCCATGGCGCCAGTGAGATCGACCAGAGGTGGTCGTTACCGTTGTCCCAGCTCTCCATGCGCGCACGATCCAGTTCGGCCTGCTCGTGCGTGCGTGGATACGTCACCTTGCCCGTACGCGCACTGCTGAAGTACAGGCTGCGATGGTCCGGCCCAAGATGCGCGCCCCACGGGCCGCCTCGATTGACCTGATTACCCAGATCGATCGGGGTGCTCCAGTGATCGCCTTCGCGGAACGCGATGTAAAGATGATCCGGCCCTTGTTTGTCCGCATAGTTCGCGTCGAACACGATGAATGATTCGTCCGGGGCAATCGCCGGATCCAGCTCGTGCGAATCGGGCGTACCTAGCTTGAGTGCCACGGGCGCGAGATAGCTACCGTGGCGATAGGCCGAGCGATACAAGTGGAACTCGGCGGTAGCACCGGGACGCGTGTCAGGCCGCTGAAAATACACACTGCCGTCGGCGGCAATACTAGGCGAGTAGGTGCGCGTGCTGCTGTTGACCGTATCGGGCAGCCGCACCGGCACGCCCCAGCCATCGCCCTTGCGATCGACTCGCCACAGGTGACCGCCCCAGCCGGCTGAAATCGTACCGTCCGGCCGCACGGCATCCAGGGCTTTGCCATCGGGCGTATCAGGGCGATTGGAGGTGAAGACAAGAAACGATCCATCGGGCGACATGGCCGGATCATGGTCCAGCCATTGACCGGAGAACGGTGCGATCTGCGGCGTAGACCAAGCGCCGTTGACCTTATGCGACACCAGAATCATCTGGTTCTGCCCGGTGCTTCGGTCGAAGTACACGGTGTTGCCGTCGGGTGCGAACGCTGCTGAATCCACGCCGGCCTGACCGGAGATAACCCCCGGCGCAAAAATCTCCGGTGCAGCGGGTGACTCCGAAGTTTCGCCGGCATGAATCGTTGTGCCGCACAGCAACATCCCAACCAATAACGCACAGGTCACAGCTTTCATGCAGTCAGCCTTTAACGAAAGGGTTGTAGAGCGTGTCTGAAGTCTCTTATGGATACGCTAATGCCAGCCAAGCAGCGCGTGCCTGAAGTCATTGCGGCGCGTAGCATGACGACCATCGCTCCTAGTGAATCGCCCCATGTCTGCATCTACACCAAACGGCGACTTGTTCGCCCCTGCAACGCCCTCCACGACGCGTATCCGCGCCGGCATCGGTGGCTGGACTTTCGCCCCATGGCGCAAAAACTTTTATCCCGATGGCCTGCCGCAACGGCGCGAACTGGAATACGCCAGCCGGCAATTGCGCGCGATTGAAATCAACGGCACCTATTACGGCGCGCAAAAGCCGGACACCTATGCGCGCTGGGCTGGTGAAACGCCAGCAGGCTTCGTGTTCTCGCTAAAGGCCCCGCGCTATATCAGCGAGGGCAAGCCACTGCGAGATACCGGCAAAGGTATTTATGGCTTTGTGCATGGCGGGCTTGCCGAAATGGGTGACCGGCTCGGCCCCATTTTGTGGCAGTTGCCGCCGTCACGGCCGTTCGACGCCGATGATCTGGCCGCGTTTATGGATCTGCTTCCACGTCAATTGAATGGCACCACCTTGCGTCATGTGTTGGAGGTTCGCCATCCGGGCTTTCTCACCGAGCGCTATGTAACGTTGGCGCGCGCCCATGCGATACCGACGGTATTTACCGACTCGCCGGACTATCCCTCGCTGGCCGATCAAACCGGGGATTTCACCTATGCCCGATTGATGCGCAGCGAAGCGAATGTCGATACCGGCTACAGCGCCGCGGCGCTGGACGATTGGGCCGCCCGCGCGCAGCGCTGGGCGGCTGGCAAGGATGTCGCCGAGTTGCCGCATGTAACCGCAGCGCCAGCCATCGGCCAGGCGCGTGATGTCTTTGTGTTTTTCATCAGCAGCGCCAAGCATCGCAATCCTGCGGCGGCGATGGCACTGCAGTCACGGATTGATACGGCGGCTTAGCCGACCCGGTAGTAATCCACCTCGCGATAACGCCGCGCATACAGGCCAAAGGCCAGCGCGGCCAGCAGGGCAAACCCGGCAAAAAAGAACATCTGAAACGCGTTGACGCTGAGCCCGGTCGTAGCGATGGAACCCGTCACTACCGGGTTGCGTACCGCCGCATTGGCCAATAACACCCATAGATTGCCGATCGTCGTAGTGAGGTTCCAGAAACTCATCACCACGCCTTTCATCGAAGCCGGTGCCTGGCTATAGGCAAACTCCAACCCCGTTGCCGACACCAAGACCTCACCGAAAGTCAGCAAGGCATAGGGCAAGATCTGCCATGCGATCGACAGCGCATCGCCACCGTCCATTACCACTTGATAGCCGCCCACCACGATCCACGCCAGACCGCTGAACGCAATGCCCGCCGTCATCCGGCGCAATGCGCTGGGCTCAAAACCGAAGCGGCGCAAGGCTGGATAAAGCACCAGGTTATTGAACGGAATAAGCAACATCACCAGCAGCGGGTTCAGCGCCTGCATTTGCGCGGGATGCAGCCAGTCGGGCGCGATCATTTCGTTGCCCTGCAAGATCCAGGTCGAGGTCTTCTGATCGAACAGCGAGAAGAAAGGCGTGGTCAAGGCGAAGATCACCAGCACCCGCAGTACATTGCGCGCACCATCGACGGCCGTATCGGGGTGTATGCCTCGCGCCCGCTCCATCTGCAGCCAGGCGCCGCCGCCGATACCACCGACCAGAGCGACCAGCGCCAGACACGCCGCGATCACAAAACCGAACGTGGGCGCCATGGCGAACGCCGCCAACGCCGACAGCCCGCCGGTAACGGCCAGCCACAAACCGGGTCGCATCTGCCCTGCTTGCCTGGTCATTAAAGCGGTTCGCAATACCCGTGAAAACGCATGGGCATCGGCCGGCGCCGGCGCAATAAACACGTATTGCTTACGTCCGAGCCAAAGCACAAAGGTAGCGATAAACATCAACACACCAGGTATGCCGAATGCGACCGCCGCACCAAAATCGCGCAGCAAGATCGGCATTAAGAGTGAGGCGAAGAACGAACCGAAATTGATGATCCAATAAAACGCGTCGAAGACGAGCTTGGCCAGATGCTTGTTACTCTGGTCGAACTGGTCGCCGACAAAAGAAGCCACCAGCGGCTTGATGCCACCGGCCCCCAGCGCGATCAAGCCAAGGCCGATAAAAAAGCCGATGCGATGATGTTCGAACAGCGCCAGGCAGGCGTGACCAAGGCAGTAAATCAGGCTCATCCACAACACGGTGTTGTACTTGCCGAAAAAGCGATCCGCGAGCCAGCCGCCGAGCAGCGGGAAAAAATACACGCCGATCACAAAGGTATGAAATACATCCTTCGCCTCCAGCACCCGCTCTGCCTCAGGCATGTTCAGCAGCAAGGTGGAGATCAGGAAGGGCGTCAGAATGTTGCGCATCCCATAAAACGAGAAGCGCTCGCAACCTTCATTGCCAATGATGTAAGGAAGCTGCCTCGGTAATCGGCCCGCTGTATGCGGATCGGGCCCGGCGGTTTTATCCATGGCGGTATTCATGCGCGCTCCTGCGAGAGTTCCGGTAAAGAACCCCGCAGTGTGCGTAATTTCTTGCGATACGGAAACCCCAAACCTGGCATCCATTCGCAATGAGACAGGCTAAGCTCTCCGCCTTAACCGCCTAGGGATACCGTATGCGCGCCATCCGCCCCGTCCTATTGCTTATTGTGTTGATCGGCGCCGGATGGCTATGGCGCCATCACGGGACCGAACCGATGCCTCGCACGGCCGGCTCCAGTCCATCCTCAACCGCATCGCTCAGCCAGCCGGTTTCAGCCGCTGCCGCCGACAAGAGCCTACCCGGCTTTTTACCGCCCGAGGCTCGCGACACGCTGGCGCTGATCGCTCGCGGCGGTCCGTTTGCTCATCGCCAGGATGGCGGCGTATTCGGCAACCGCGAAGGCCGCTTGCCGCAACAGCCCAACGGCTATTACCACGAATACACGGTGGAAACGCCAAGCCTCGACTATCGCGGCGCGCGGCGCATCATCACCGGCGGCACGCCACCGACGGTCTACTACTATACGGACGATCACTACCGCAGCTTCCACAGTTTTCAGGTGCCACGATGAGTACCAACGATCTCCATATCGACCTCGGCGACCCGGCGCGTGGCGGCGTGTTTTTTGTCACTGCCGAAGACCTCGACGCGCTCGCGGCGGCGGCATCAAAACACTGGCTGCATATCAGCCGCATCCAGTTACAGGGTTGCCGCGATAAGACCGAGCTACTCAAGCGCCTGGCCAAAGAGCTGCCGCTACCGGCCGACTTCGGCCATAACTGGGATGCGCTCGCCGACTGCATGCGCGACCTCGCCTGGCTCAACGCCCCCGGCTATCTGCTGCTGTTCGAGCATGCCGAAGATCTGCGCGACGCCAGCGAGGACGATTTCGATACCTTGCTGGACATTCTCGACGAGGCCGCCGAGAGCTGGCTCGATGCCAAGCAACCTTATTTCGTCTTCTTCGCACTGCCGGAAAGTGCGTTTGAAGACAACGAAAATGGATAAGCACGGATATTTATGCAAGAACTCGATTTTGAACTCGATCGCGACCATGTCGAACTCAACCAACTGCTGAAATTGAGTGGCCTATGCGATAGCGGCGGCGCCGGCAAAGCGATTGTCGCCAGCGGCGCGGTGTCGGTGGACGGGCAGCGTGAGCTACGCAAGACCTGCAAGATTCACGCGGGACAAACGGTAACCCTTGGCGATGTGATTATTCGGGTGGTTGCGGTTTAGAGGCGGGGAGCGGGGAGCGGGGAACGGGGAACGGGGAACGGGGAACGGGGAACGGCAACAGCGTCGCAGTGCCTGGCCCCGGCTCACCCTCTGCCGATGTAACCCCAGTGCATACACCGGCGAAGCAGGAGTAGCGGTCCATCCCTATTCGTGACCATGCCAGCACCGGAGTATTCACTATGTCGCGTCGAACTTTATTCTCGCTCAGCTCGCTAACCGTCACGCTGGCGCTTGCGGTCTTGAGCGCTTGTAGCGCACCGGCCATAGGCCGCGATGTTGTCGCCTTGCCTGATCCGAAAGTCGATGCGGCGGCCCCCGCGAGCCACACCGATCAAGTAGCGGTGCTTGCCGGCGGCTGTTTCTGGGGCGTGGATGCGGTGTTCAAGCACGTCAAGGGGGTGAAGCAGGTCTGGTCGGGCTATGCCGGCGGCAATGCCGGCACCGCCACCTACAGCCAGGTAAGCGACGGCGATACCGGCCATGCCGAATCGGTGAAGATTTTGTACGACCCCGCGCAGATCAGCTACGGCCAGCTACTGAGAGTGTTCTTTTCAGTGGCGACGGATCCGACTCAGCTCAATCGGCAAGGGCCCGATACGGGCACGCAATATCGCTCGGCGATTTTCTATGGCAGCGACGAGCAGCAACGAATCGCTACCGCCTACATCGCCCAACTGACCGCCGCGAAAGCCTTTGATGCACCGATCGTTACTCAAGTCGTGCCACTCAAAGGCTTCTATACCGCCGAGGCATATCACCAGGACTACTTTCGGCTTAACCCGAACAACCCTTACATCATCATCAACGATGCGCCGAAGGTGGCCCACCTCAAGCAGGTATTTCCTGAGCTCTATCGTTCAGCGGAAACCGTGGTGAGTGTGCAGTTGCACTAAGGAGCTAACCAAAGCGCTTACTCCGGTGGCACCAGCCGCAGTCTGGTGGCGCCCGGCCGGGCATTCGGCGTGAGCAGCATGCGCTCGATCTCGCTGGCGGCCAGCGGGCGGGCGTAAAGATAGCCCTGCCCTTCACCGCAGCCGGCGCGCAGCAAGAAGTCATGCTGCGCCTTGGTTTCGATACCTTCGGCGATCGTGCCGATGCCTAAGCTCTTGGCGATCGCCAGCATCGCTTCGACAATCGCCACGTCGTTGCCTTCCCCAGGTAATCCAGAAACGAAAGAGCGATCGATCTTGAAGTAATCGACCGCGGATAATTTCAGATACGCCAGCGAGGAATAACCCGTACCGAAATCGTCGATGGCCACGCCGATACCCAAGGCATGCAACGCATGCATGGTGCGCTCGGTGTCTTCTCCCAGGCGAAGAATCGCGCTTTCGGTGATCTCGATCAGCAGTTGCTTCGCAGGAAGCCCGTTCGTTTGCACGGCTTGCTTCACATCATCCACGAAGGATGGGTGGCCAAACGTACTGGCGGATACATTCATCGCGACGCGCAGCGGTGGCAGCCTGGCCAGATCCCAGCGCCGGATCTGCTCACGCACGTTCTGCATGGTCCAGCTATCGATCCGGCGAATCAGCCCCAGGCTTTCCGCCAACGGAATAAACTCGTCGGGCAGCAACTCCCCACGCGTGGGGTGGCGCCAGCGCAGCAAGGCTTCAACCGCTACGACGCGCCCGCTGCGCAGCTCGATGCTCGGTTGATAAACAAGGTAAAACTCATCTCTGGCAAGTGCCTGCCGCAGATCGGCGCCGAGCAGCAAGCGCTTGCGCGCATCGGCGTGCATCATCGGCGTATAGAAGCGAAATGTATTGCGCTCCTCGGTCTTTGCCGCATACATCGCGGCATCGGCATTGGCGATCAGGGCAATCGGATCATTGCCATCCAACGGATAGCCCGCAATACCGATACTTGCGCTGAGGGTGATTTCGTAATCACTCAGGCGCAACGGCTCGGCCACGCTGGCGAGCAGGCGATTAGCGAAGTAACCGGCCTCCTCCCGCGTACGCAACCCACTGAGCAGTACGGTGAACTCGTCGCCGCCAATGCGGCCGGCAACGTCGTTTTCGCGTAACTCACGGCTGATTCGTTCGGCCACTTCGACCAGCAGGCGGTCACCGATCGCATGGCTATAGCTGTCGTTGACGACTTTGAAGGCATCCAGATCGACAAACAATACGGCCACCGCGCCATGCGCCTTGGCCGCAGCCTCGATCGCGCGAGTGCATTGGCGCTGGAATTCTGCGCGATTGCTGAGCCCGGTCAATGCATCGTGTGTCGCCAGATATTCGAGTCGCTGCCGGTCCGTCTTGGTGGCAGTGATGTCGGTAAACACCGCCACGTAATACAGCACTTCGCCTTCGCTGTTACGAATGGCGCTGATACTCAGCCACTCAGGATAGGTACTGCCATCGATGCGCCGGCTTTGCACTTCGCCGAACCAATTGCCGCCTTCCGCGATGGCGCTCCATACCGACTCCGGCAAGGGCCTGCCGTCAGGCAATCGGCGCATATCGTCAATACGCTGATACTGCAGTGCCTGCAGGGTGTAGCCGGTAAGCCGCGTATAGGCCGCATTGACCGTAATCGCCTTGCGCTCGGCATCGGCGATAACCACGCCTTCGGCGACGCTGGCCAGGGCTTCGGCCGCGATGCGGCGCTCCTGCTCTATGACGATGCGTTCGGAAATATCGCGGATAATCGCCTGCCGCACCGATTGCGCGCCCCAGGTCGCCAAGCTGCTATGCGTCTCGACCGGCTTGGTCTGCCCATGCAGGCCCTGCAAGGTACTGACCACCGAGGTACCCACCAGCCGTGCACTTCCGCGCGCAAACAGGTCGGCAAAACTTTGGCCGACCAGCTCATGGGATTCGCGACCAGTCCACGTGGCTGCGGTTCGGTTGGCATCGAGAATGCGCCCGCTGTTCTCGTCCACCATCACGATCGCATCGGCGGCGCTGTCGAACAACAGACGATAGCGCTCCTCCGTGCCGCGAATGCTGGTCAGAATGCGCCGGGCCATGCGAAGCCACAGCAAAGAGGCCAGGCACGCGGTAGCCAGCACACCGCCGAACAATACGCGGCCAAGCCACGCCGCACCTTGGGCAATCTGTACCGAAAAACTGTTGGCTCGTGGCTCGATAAAATTATTGAGCGCCTGAATGCGCTCTCGCCAATGGATACTCTCCTGCGTGGAGACCTGGCCATGGGCATGGGCATATTGGAGTTTGGTAGCGATGGCATCCAACTCGACCAGCGCATCGTCGACCGAGCGCCACGCACTCATCGCTTCACCCATATAAGGGGCATCGGGAAAGTACTGCAGCATGAAGATCATGCCGGGGATCGCCGATGGGATCACATCGCCACGACGAAACGCCTGGGTCACTTCACCTTTGTCGAAATGGCCGCCGGCGATGGCGTCGCGCGCCCAGCGATCCGATTGAAGCACGGTGTAGTTGCGTCTGAAACTAGCCAGATGACTGGCATCACCGTCAAAAGCATACGCATCCAGATCAATCACGGCCTGCTTTTGCGCTTTGGACCAAACGCTCTCGCCGTTGAGAAAACCGGCGAGAGCAACCTGAAGCTGCAAGGCGCCCCAGGTCAAGGCAAGGATTAATCCAATCACTGCCGCAAGCGCGTAAGCCAGCGGCATCAGGCGCCGTGATAGCGGTCGTTGCAAGGCGGCACGAACAATACGCATCGCGATCTCATTCCGTCGTCATTGCTGCCCGAATGAGCCGATGCCTATCGCCCCCCTTTCGGTGAGGCCCTTCAGGCAGCAGCTTCTTCGCCCAATGCCCACGAGGCACGGCGAGCATCCAGACACCGATCGAGAGTGATCTGCATGCTGATGTAACTACGCCGCACACACTCGCCCAGATAAGCCACTTCAGCCGTACTTGGAGCCGTTCCCAGTAATGTACAGACTATTTCCAATGCCTCCCAGGGGTGAGTATCGTCGTAGGCCGCGTGAAGTTGAAGCCAACGCAGGCTGGCGGTCCTGTTCGATACCGGAAAGCTTTCCTTGTAGGTAACGCTGTCGTAGATCAATTGCGACCATTCGCCGGTGGCTCCTTCCACGGCGTAATTAGTAGCGATAATGCCTGCGGCCAGTGGTGCGTTACCGCTAACTTCCTCACACCAATTGGCCAAAGTCCCGGTTCCCAGCGGCGCGGGCCCGTGCAATACCTCGTCGCGGGTCACCCCGGCGCCTTCCGCCCAATGCAGCCAATAATCGGCATGGTTCTGTTCGACCCGGATATTACGTACCAACCAGCGTCGGGCCATATTATCCCCAGGGCTGCGGCCATAGCGGGTTTTCAGCAGATTGTGTGCCATATAGGCCGGGAAACGCTCTATTACAGGCCACACTCCGGCCATGAAATGTCGCGTTGAAGTGGCATCGAGTGTGCCTTCACTCATCACTGACCACAGTTCGTGCCCTACAACCCCCTGCTTGGCGTCCTCACATTCGGCGACCATGTTCTGCGCCCATTGCGGGTAGCTGGTCAGTTCAGTGAGTGCACCAGTGCGTTCAAATCGAGCGTTCATGCGAGTCTCCTTCAGAGTCATATTCAGCACGCAAGAATGCGTGCCGCTTCGGTATCCCGGCCATGGGGACATCCCACGACCGGTCGTACTCCGGTATCACAAGTGGTACCGGAAAACACCTTGACTCGTACCCGACGGTGAAAGCTGAGCGATCTTCGCGCCATATGAACAGCGCGCGCACGAGCCTGCCGTAACCTATCTAAGGATCACCGGCAGGCTCTTACCATTTGCCCATCAAAGCATAGGCAATTTGAGCCCCTGTTCTTTAGCGCACTGTGCGGCAAGCTCATAGCCCGCATCGGCATGGCGCATGACGCCGGTGCCCGGATCGTTCCACAGCACTCGTGCAAGACGCTTGTCAGCGGCCTCGGTGCCATCGCAAACGATCACCACGCCCGAATGTTGCGAGTAGCCCATGCCCACGCCGCCACCGTGGTGCAGGCTGACCCAGGTCGCACCACCGGCGGTGTTGAGCATGGCGTTCAACAGCGGCCAGTCGCTCACCGCATCGCTGCCGTCTTTCATCGCTTCGGTTTCACGGTTGGGGCTGGCCACCGAGCCCGAATCGAGATGGTCGCGACCGATCACCACCGGCGCTTTCAATTCGCCATTGCGCACCATTTCGTTAAAGGCCAGGCCCAGCTTGTGACGCTGCCCCAGGCCAACCCAGCAAATGCGTGCCGGCAGGCCCTGGAAGCTGATCCGCTCGCGCGCCATATCCAGCCAGTTATGCAGATGCGCATCGTCGGGAATCAGCTCTTTGACCTTGGCATCGGTCTTGTAGATATCCTCGGGATCGCCCGATAGCGCGACCCAGCGGAACGGCCCCACGCCACGGCAAAACAACGGGCGGACGAACGCCGGCACAAAGCCGGGAAACGCGAACGCTTCGGCGCAGCCTTCGTCTTTGGCCATCTGACGGATGTTGTTGCCGTAATCGAAAGTAACAACGCCTTGTTTGTGGAACGCCAGCATGGCCTCCACATGGATACGCATGGATTGCTTGGCCGCTTTGGCGGTACCGACCGGATCGCTCTTGCGACGCTCGAACCACTGCGGCACCGTCCAGCCCTGCGGCAGATAACCGTTGACCGGGTCGTGCGCACTGGTCTGGTCGGTCACCGCATCGGGCCGCACGCCACGGCGCACCAGCTCCGGCAGCAGGTCGGCGGCATTGCCGAGCAAGGCGATCGATACGGCGCGGCCTTCGGCGGTGTACTTGGCGATGCGCGCGAGCGCGTCGTCCAGATCCGTGGCTTGCTCATCGACGTAACGGGTCTTGAGGCGGAAATCGATGCTGCTCTGCTGGCATTCGATATTCAGCGAGCAAGCGCCGGCAAGGCTGGCGGCCAATGGCTGCGCACCGCCCATGCCGCCCAGGCCCGACGTAAGAATCCATTTACCCTTGAGGCTGCCACCGAAATGCTGGCGGCCCATTTCGACAAAGGTCTCATAAGTGCCCTGCACGATGCCTTGCGAACCGATATAGATCCATGAGCCGGCCGTCATCTGGCCGTACATCATCAAACCCTTCTTATCCAATTCGTTGAAGTGCTCCCAGTTCGCCCAGGCCGGCACCAGATTGGAATTGGCGATCAGTACACGCGGCGCATCGGCATGCGTAGGAAACACACCGACCGGCTTGCCCGACTGCACCAGCAAAGTCTCGTCATCATTCAACTCACGCAATGCACGCAGGATCGCGTCGAAGCACTCCCAGTTGCGTGCCGCGCGACCGATGCCGCCATATACCACCAACTCAGCGGGATTTTCCGCCACGTCCGGATCGAGATTGTTTTGCAACATGCGAAACGGCGCTTCGCTAAGCCAGCTCTTACAGGTCAACTCACTGCCGCGCGGGGCGCGGATGGTACGGGTGGTATCAATGCGTGTCGGTGCGTTCATGCGACTAACCTGAACAAGGGAGGGCGAACCCCGATTATAGACGTCTGTGACCACGCGGCGGCTTAAGTATTGATGTCCGAAAACGACGAGTTTGCTGCCGACGACAGTGCTAGCCTGCGCCCATGTCGATCTCGCCAGCCCCTGCCCTGCCAACCGTCCATGTCTGTGAACAGGCCCGGCTAAGCCGCGATGCGCGCTTTGACGGTCTGTTCTTCACCGCGGTCACCAGTACCGGCATCTATTGTCGACCGGTGTGCCCCGCACCCAGTCCGAAACCGCAAAACGTGCGCTACTACCCGAGCGCGGCGGCAGCCGAAACCGCCGGCTTTAGACCCTGCCTGCGCTGCCGGCCGGAGTTGTCGCCAGGTAACGACAACTGGCGCCATGGCGATCACGTGGTGAGCCGTGCGCTGAAGCTTATCGAACACGGTTCGCTCGGCGAGCTGTCGTTGGAACAACTGGCCGAGCGTGTCGGCGTTGGCGCCCGTCAACTTCGCCGCTTGTTTGTCGAGCGCCTCGGCGCACCGCCGATCAGCGTCCACACCACGCACCGGCTGCTGTTTGCAAAGCAACTGTTGACCGAGACCGCGTTGCCGGTGACCGAGGTCGCGCTGGCGTCGGGCTTTGGCAGCCTGCGGCGCTTCAATGCGGCCTTCTTGCAGGCCAACCGAATTCCACCGCGCGAGTTGCGTCGTCATCCGCGCGCGACCGTGGACGATGCGCTGGTATTGCGCATGGGCTATCGCCCACCCTACGATTTTGAAGCGCTGTTGTCGTTCTTGCGTACCCGCGCTTTACCGGGCGTAGAGCAAGTTGACGAACACAGTTATGCGCGAGTATTCGGCCCTGCCGATGCGCCAGGCTGGCTGCGCCTGAGCGCCTGGCCTGGCGCAGAACACGCGCTGCAACTGCAATTGCACTGTCCACGCCCGGAGCAGTTGCTTGGCATCGTCGGCAAGCTGCGGCGCATGTTCGATCTGGACGCCGATCCGCAGATGATCGGCGACACGTTGCGCGACGATCGCGTGTTGAAGCCTCTACTGCAACGCCGACCGGGCCTGCGCCTGCCGGGCGGCTGGGACGGCTTTGAAATCGCGGTACGCGCCATTCTCGGCCAGCAGATCAGTGTCGCAGCGGCGCGTACGCTGGCAACGCGTATCGTGCAGCGCTATGGCACCCCGCTGACAACACCTGCCGTTGCCGGATTAGAGCGCCTGTTTCCCGGACCTGAAGCGCTTGCCGACGCCGACCTGGGCGCACTCGGCCTGACCACCGCTCGCGCCAATACCGTGCGCGGAGTTGCCCAGGCTTTGCTTGATGGACGCGTCGATTTTCGCAGCGAACAACCACTGGACGAGTTTGTCGCGCGCTGGATAGGCTTGGCCGGTATCGGCGAATGGACTGCGCATTACATGGCCATGCGCGCACTCAGCCACCCTGATGCCTTTCCCGCCGCCGACCTGATTCTGCGTCGCGTCGCCGCGGGCGACGGCCCGGAACTGAGCACCAAGGCGCTTACCGCGAAAGCCGAGGCCTGGCGTCCATGGCGGGCCTACACGGTGATGCATCTGTGGCGCAGTGCCAGTGATGCAGCCCCGCTGCCGCGCAGCCGCCCCACGAAAACGACAACATGAATACATCGGCATGAATACATCAGCTCACAAAAGCGCGATCCATCGCGTCGAGATCGATGACGACCGCATCTATTTCTGCGATATGCCGGCCCCGATCGGTCGGCTGCGCCTGGTTGCCGATCGGCATGGCCTGCGCGAGGTCTGGTTTGAAAAAAACCGCTATCCCAAAGCAGCTTCGAGTACCTGGATACAAGCGCGCGAACCACTGGAGTTCGCGCGGCGCCAGCTTGAAGAATACTTTGCCGGTGAACGGCAAGTCTTCGACCTGCCGTTGCACCCACTGGGCACCCCGTTCCAAACCCAGGTATGGCAGGAGTTAGGCCGCATCCCCTACGGCGTAACCATCAGCTACGCCGAACTGGCCCGGCGCATCAGTCAGCCACTGGCCGTGCGCGCGGTGGGTGCGGCGAACGGGCGCAACCCTCTGCCGATCGTGCTGCCTTGCCACCGGGTTATCGGCAGCAATGGCAGCCTGACCGGTTTCGGCGGCGGCTTGCCGACAAAACAATGGTTGCTGTCGATGGAAGACCGCATAGCGCGTGGCGATCTATTTGCGGCGCAGTAACTGACACCTTATTGCAGACGCCTTATTGTTCTTGAACCGGCGGCGGATTGGCTGGCTGCGGCAGGGGTGGGGCAACCCGTGGGGCTACCGCATTCTTGTAGCGATCAAGCAAATCCTGCTGCCCCGCCCGATAACGCTGCTCGCGCGCACGGTCGGCATCGTCAAACTGCTGCCTCAGCAAAGGGTTTTTTGCGCTCGGCGCAAGCGCCGTATTCTGCGAGTGCTGCTGCAACTGATTTTCCAGGTGGTTCTTCTGTAGCTGGTCGTTCAACTGCTGCTGCTTTACGGCTTGCTTATAACGCTCACTGGCATCGTTTGCCGCCGTGTTTGCCGCCGTGGACTGCGACGGCTGGGTGGCCGGCTTCTGCTGCCAGGCCCAGGCGCTACCCACACTACCGAGCGCCATCGCGCCTGCCAGCGTCAAAACGATAAAGCGGGTTGCTTTTATAGATGCCGGACTTATCCGTACCCATCTCATGGAAATCAAACGTGAAATAGTCATGTGACTAGGCGATCATGGCCGATTGTCTGGTTATCGTACGAGCCTGCATATGAAATTCTCGTTTCGCCTGTTGTTTTGCGTGCTGGCGGCATTCAGCGCCGGTTGCGCCACCCAGCACAGCAGCCCCCCGGCGCCAATCACTGTCATCGCCCCAGCGCCGACGCCGTTGCTGCTGATCTCCATCGATGGCTACCGCGCGGACTACATCGAACGCGGCCTCAGCCCCACCCTGGCGATGCTGGCAAAAAACGGCGTGCAGGCAGCTTCGATGCAGCCCTCGTTTCCGTCGCTGACCTTCCCGAACCACTACAGCATCGTTACCGGCTTACGCCCGGACCATCATGGCATTGTCAATAACACCATGATCGACGCCGAGCTCGGCAAGTTTTCACTGAGTAACCGCGCGGCCGTGAGCGATGGCCATTGGTGGTCCGAAGGCACGCCGCTGTGGGAAACCGTGAGCCGGCACGGCCTGAAAAGCGCCACCATGTTCTGGCCGGGTTCCGAAGCCGATATTCACGGCATGCATCCCGATTACTGGAAACCCTACGACGGCAAGGTGACTGCGGCACAACGAGTGGATCAAGTGTTGGCCTGGCTCGACCTGCCGGCCGGTGAGCGCCCTACTTTTCTGACTTTGTACTTCGACGCCGTCGATCACGCCGGCCACGATTTCGCCCCTGATACACCGCAGGTCGATCAGGCGCTGCGCGAAACCGACGCCGCACTCGCCCTGCTCGTGCAAGGCCTCCAACAACGCCAACTGTTCGACCGCATCAATATGATCGTACTGGCCGACCACGGCATGGCATCGGTCCCGGCAAAGAACAGCATCCGGCTCGACAAACTCGTCCCGCTCAACCAAGTTGAATCCGTCAGCATGGGTGTACTCGCCGGCTTCAATCCGAAATCGAACGATGCGCTTTCACTGCAGCATTTCGCCAAGATCACCGCGAAACTGGAAAAGCCGCAAAAGCACATGCAGTGCTGGGACAAATCACGGGTACCGGCCCGGCTGGTCTATGGCAGCAACCCGCGCGTGCCGCAGTTGCTGTGCCTTGCAGACGTCGGCTGGCGTATCAGCACCACCGACTACCTGGCCACGCACAAAGGCAAGCTAAGCCTGGGTGAACATGGTTACGACAATGCCGACCCGAGGATGCAAGCCGTGTTCATAGCGCACGGCCCGGCGTTTCTCGAAGGCATCCACGTCGATGCGTTTCCGAATGTAGACGTCTATCCATTGATGACCCACCTGCTGGGCTTACCGGCCGCCAGCAACGATGGCGATTACGAGGCCGTGAAGGGCATGCTCAAATAGCCGCCTGTTCATGGATGTGCATCCAGCCACGGCGCCAGGGATATATGCCAGATATTGTAGTTGCCGTTATCCCAGGCGTTCTGGCGCACCGCATCGGCCTGCGCCTGCGCAAAGCCGCGCGGAAACCGCACCGGCATGGTGCGCTCGCTGCTGAAATAAAGCGTACGGTGATCCGGCCCTAGCCGGGCCTCGGCATCGGACCCCATGCTGTTGACGGTTGCACCTAGCCAGATAGGCGCATGCCACTGGCCGTGATCGCGAAAAGCGATAAACAGATCCATGCTGCGCTCGGGCATACGAGCCGAGCTGAATACGATAAAAGATTCATCCGGCGCCACCGCTGGATCGACATCGCCTATACGCCCATCGCTGAAAGGTAACGGTTGTCCGGCCTCCCAGGTGCCCTCTCGGTACTGCGAACGGAACAGGCGGAATTTGCCGGTCTCCGCTTGTGGATGCATGTAATACACGCTGCCGTCCGCGACGATGCTTGGCGCAAAAGTCGCCGTACTGCTGTTGACCGTGTCCGGCAAACGCTCCGGCGTACTCCACCCCGTGCCCTGGCGGCGTACCAGCCACAAGTTGCCGCCGTTTTGCTTGCCGCCCTGGTACGTACCTTCGATCGGTACACCACCTGCATGCGCCGGGCGATTCGACACAAACACCATATAAGAGCCATCAGGCGCCATGGTCGGCTCAAGGTCGTTCCACGCGCCTGAAAACGCCGCTACCACCGGCTGTGACCAGGTATCGCCGCTACGCCGTGAAACCAGAATGATCGACTGCGCGCCGCTGCTGCGGCTGAAGTAAACCGTGTTGCCATCAGGCATGAATGCAGGCGCCGAATCATGCGCCGGACCTGAGATCACACCCGGCGCGAATATTTCCGGTACGGGTTCATTCGCCACCTCGGCAAAAGCCGTGGATGAACCGATCAGCATCGTGACCAGGCACAGCAAGCGAAATCCAAGCGAGGGATACATCATTTCGTGGCTCCATGCGTTGCTTGCCGCGCCTCAAGCCAAGGCAGCAATGAAATGCGCCATATATGCCGAGTCCCGTTGTCCCAATTTTGCATGCTCGCCACAAAGGTATCGGCCTGCGCGGGACTGCGTGGATAGCTCACCGGCGCGCTACGCGAGCTGCTGAAATAGAGCGTATGCCCATCGATACCCAGGCGCGACTCGATATTGCCGCCCGCGCCATTGACCGCATCGCCCAGATCCAGCGGCGCGCTCCAGCCATCGCCTTGACGAAACACGATCTGTAGGCGGTTGCGATCCTTCTTCAATGGATGACGCTGGCTGAACACCATGAAGGACTGATCCGGTGCTATCGCCGGGTCCACCTCTTCACTATCGGCATCACCTGGCGATAGCGCTTGCGCGGCCAGATAACGGCCATGCGCATAAGTCGAATGCCAAATATGAAAATTGCCGCTGACTGGATCCGGCTGCATGAAATACAGACTGCCGTCTGCGGCGACGCTGGGCGAAAACACGCCGGTGTTGCCATTGATGATCGCCGGCAGATGCTGTGGCGCACCCCAGCCATCGCCGTGCCGATCCACCCGCCACAAATTGCCGCCAGCGCCCGGCCAGGTCTTGCCGTTGAATACGCCATCCAACGGCTGCCCCCCGGCGGTTGCAGGACGGCTTGAGGCGAACAGCAGAAACGAACCATCCGGTGCCATCGCCGGCTCAAGATCGCCCCATTGACCAGAGAACGATGCCACCTGCGGTGCGGACCAGGCCTCGCCTTGGCGATGCGAGACCATGATGGTCGACGCCTGCGCCGTGGCACTGGTGAAATACACGTCGCGGCCATCCGGGCTGAAGGCTGGCGCGAATACGTTGGTGCCGGCCGAAATCACTCCGGGTGCAAAGACCTCCGGTGTGATCCCGGAGGGTGACGCGGCATTCGCAGCAAGCGCCAGAACAGCCAACAGACAGCCTGCAATCGGTCGTGACATTACGTCATTCCTGTGAGTGGTGTGCCGGCGGTCATACCGGCCTGATGACAATGACAACGTTGCGCCAACGTTGGGCATCACTTCGTTCAGCCCAACCTACGTGCCGGCGCGAATGCGTTGGGTGCAGAGACTTCCGACGTAATCCCGGAGGGTGACGCGGCATTCGCAGCACGTAGGTTGGGGTGAGCAAAGCGAACCCAAACATTTGCGCCTAACATTTGCGCCTAACATTGCGCCCAACGTTGGGCATCACTTCGTTCAGCCCAACCTACTCGGAGCGCTTACTCAAGTATCAACAACCAGCCTTTACCGGGTTCGAGCGGAATCGCGTCACCGGGTCGAAACGTCGCGGCCGGTTGGAAATTTTCTACCGCCGGCGCTGTCAGCTTCAGCTTGCCTGGCTGCAAGCCCAGTGCCTTCCAATCGATCTTCAAGCTCACCGTGGTTTGCTGCGGCGCCCATGAGGCCAGGGCGATCATGGTTTTGCCCTTGCGCACATAGCTGGTAGCGAGCACGTCGTCGCGCCCGGTCTGCACGGGTGCGTCGTGTACCCACCAGCCGATCATGTCCGCCTGCTCGATACCGAAGCTGTCCCACAACTTCCATAGCGGACGAGGATCGCTACCGGCGGACCAACCCAGCCGGCTGGTCATGCCGAACAACATGCCGCGCCATGGATTGCCGTCGTGCTGCAGCATCTCGCCCATCAGGCCATAGGGGATACCGGACATTTCGGTAAGCCAGTAGCTAGGCGAAGTTTTCTCGTAATCGAACTCCTCGCCAAACCACAGCCGGTCGATATAAGGGAACAACTCCATATACAACAAGGCGCTGTTGATATGGCCGTCGCGCGGGTTGTATTGACTGGCCGAATGCAGGTCGATCAACGGCTGTTCGCGATGTCGCTGCAACACTTTGCGCACGCGTTTCATGGTGGTGCGGTCGTAAGCCACATCGTCCAGATACAGGCCATCGATGCCGACGTTGCGGGCAAGCCAATCCAAGCCTTCGATGTAGTAGTTATGCCAACGACTCTGGCCGGCGTTGATGATCGCCGCATCGCGATTTTCCGGTACGTGCCAGGCTGCGATGTAGTCGCCGTTGAGATGCTCTTGCAACCAGGAGAAGCCACCGCCCTTGCCTGCGCTGATAACCTCATGACCAAGGCTTTCAAGCATCGGCAGCTCGGGCGCGCGATCGGATACTTCGCGAATCGTGTCGTAGATCTTCACCTTCATGCCGCGTTGATGCGCCGCGTCGATGTAGGCGCGCATCTTGTCGGCTTCCAGGAACGGGTAGTTGATCCATGGATTGATCGGCGTGGCGTGATGAATATTCACCACATCCGCACCATCGCGCTTGATCTCATCGAGATCACTGTACTTGTGGAAATAGCGAGCGGCGAAATGCTCCGCCGGCTTGATCGTCTTGAATGGCGTTACCCGCATCACGATGTCGTAGCGCAAAGTCTGCCCGGCCGCCATCGTGCGCCCGCCGCTGAACGCAGTGACCATATAACGTGCGCCATCGCGCTTGAGCCTGACTCCGCCCTGCCCGCCGTTGTCCCACGAGGTGGGCATCAACAAGGGCTTCTGATGATAGAAATTGGTATTGAGCGGACGCTGGTAATGCTCGTCGCGCAGATGAAACTCCAGGCCGGCATTGGTCGTACCGATCCAGGCACCGTCCTGATTGTTTTCGACGTTCCAGATCCAACTGAAATCGACCGGTGCGCGATCGCCTTGCCGCCCGAGGCCAAGTTGATACTGCGCCACCTCGCCGCGTAGCGGAATCTCCAACCGAATATCGCTCAACGTGATCGGCTTGTCCGCGGTCAAGGCAATCGCGTAACTCAACGTGCCATCCGCCTCCAGGCTGGCTTGTACCTCGCCCTGCAAGGGGCCTGCGTTACCGTTGATCTGCCAATGCACCCTGCCCGGCCCGTCCTGTTGCACAGCAGGCCGATGCGCAGCGCTCAATGCATGCACGCCGGCGGCGTCCTGCACCAATAACCGCATCGGTGCCGCCAGCATCGCCTGTGGCTGTTTGGCGAAGCCGGTCATGCGCTGATCGAAATGGCTGTCGATCTGTGCCGGCAATCCGCTGGCATCCAGCTTTACGTCGCGGCCCAAAATGCCCAGCGTCGAACCTTTCACGCTGACCGCAGTGAATGGTTTCACCAGCGTATCGTCTTGCGCCAGGGTCGAGTTCATCCAGCGCAGGCGGCTGAGCTTGAAGGGCTGATCGTCGCCATGCGCGACGGCGGCAGCCGCGCCCACCGTAATCGCCAGTGGCACACGCTGCGCAGGTACGCCATCGGCGCTGATCGTCAATTCGCCGCGATATACACCGGGCTTCGCATCGGTGGGAATGTCCAGGCCCATCCACAATGGCTGCACTCGCCCTTGCGCCACATTCACGCGGGTGCTGAATGGCTGGCCTGCGTAGTCGATGCCACCGAGGTTGAAACAGGTCAGCGCCCTGGCCGGAATGATGGCGTCAGCGGGGCCCTGCAAGTCGGCAAAGCTGACCTGCACATTAGCCACCATAGCCTGCGGCGCCCATAGACCGACCTGAAAGCTCAGGTACTCGCCGCGTAGTGCTTCGTCGCTGAATTCACCACCCGCACCCCGCTGCGCCCAACGCTCGGGAATGGTATCGAGCATGCGTATGGGATTGGCGCGCGTTTCTGGAAACAGCAGCAACGTTGCGGCAGCGTTCGACGCCAGTAGCGCCTGCAACTCAACCGGTGTCGCGGTGCGCTCCATGGCGGTATAGGCGTCGAAATCATCGACGGCTTCGTAGCCAAGTACGCTCGCCTGCGGCAGCCGTTTCCACGCTTGGGCATCTTTGCCGACCTTACGCACCCATGCGGAATCAGCACTGTCTTTGGGCGCCGGATAAGTCACGGTGGGATAGTTGCTGCGACCGTTGCTGAGATACGATTGGTAGTAAATCGCATAGACGCCAGCCTGCGCCGCCTGAAATACCAGTTCGCCGCTGGCGCGATCGATGCTGCCGCGCAGCACATTAGCAATCACCTTGCCGTCCGGCCCGGTCACGATCACCGCGACTTGTTCGGGATGAGCATCGCGACGACGCCAAGGCAAGATAACGTGCACGGCGTCGGCAGCCTTCTCCACCCGTGCTGTATAGCGGTGATTGCCATAGCTTTGCGCGTCCCAGCGCAATACAGGTTGCTCGGCCTGTGTTGCCATGGCCATGGTTGCACCGCTCAGTGCAGCCATCGCGAACATGCACCGCGTCATATGGCCTTGAAGGCGCCGTTTGCTCACTCTATTCCCCTCTGCCTTGATGCCATTCGCAACTTATGAATCTCAAGGTTTAACGCGGCATATGCCAATCAGCAAGAGCAAGAAGTCATGCACTGCGATCACTGCGCAAGACGCGAACCGCTTCAGTGTCGCCAGCGGCATCGCGACCGGTGATCCATCCAAAGGCAGCGATGCCGACGATGATCGCCAGCGCGCCCAGTGCTGCGTAGCCGTGCGGCCAGGCCTCGTGCAGAAAGAGCGCACCGAGCATCGTGGCGAAAAGCAGCTCGGCCGCCTGCATCGCTTCCACGGCGGCCAATGCACCGGGCTCGCGCCGCACCATATCGGTGGCGCGGAAAAACAGCACCGTGGCAATCGTCCCCGATGACAGCGCCACACCACCGGCCAGCAGCATTTCGCGCGGCCCCGGCGGCCCGACGGTAAACCATGCGATCACGGCGAACAGCAGCCACAGCGGCCAGCTACACAAAGTCATGCCAAAGACCCGCTGCACCGCATTCAACTGTGTTTCGCCATGCTCCAGATGCAAGAGCAACATACGATTGCCCAGTGGATAAGCAAACGCCGACAAAACCACGGCCGCTATCGCCAGCCAGTCGCCAAGACCAAGCCGCCCTTGCGCATGCCCCAACTGCATCGCAAATACACCCCCGACAATCAAAACGCCGATGGCCAGGCTGCGCCAGGCAAGCCGGCGACGCTCATCGCGATAAATCAACGGCGCCAGCAACGGCCCAGCCAGCACGGTGGTTTGGAAACTGCCGGCGACCAGCCATGACGGCCCACTGCTCGCCGCCCAGGTCAACGGCACGCCAAACAATACAAAACCTACGCTGCTCCATAGCCACCATGTTCGTGGGTACTGACGCAGCTCCTTGGGCAGTTGCCCGAGCCCGCCCTGCCAGGGCAAGACCAGCGCCAACATCGGCAAAGTGAACAAGTAACGCAGAATGACCGCCCATGCCCAATGCCCGCCGCCTGCCACCAGACTGCGGTTAAGCACGTAGGTCAAGGTAAAAAACAAGGCAGCGCAAAGCGCCAACCCCACAGCGGCGAGAGCGTTCGAGCGCATCGGCATCCGGCAGGCAAAGATGAAGAAGTGCAGTGTGGCAAATCGAAGCGCCCTTGCGTACGGCGCGGCGATAACCCGACTAGACCGGCATCCGAAATTGCACCTCAAGCCCGCCGCCCTCGGCATTCTTCGCGCCCATGTCGCCTCCATGGACCTGCGCCACGCGTTGCGCGATCGCCAGACCCAGACCATGGCCATCGGCACGCGCCGCATTGCTGCCGCGAAAGAATGGCCGAAACAACAGAGTCAACTCGTCAGGCGGAACACCGGGACCATGGTCGCGTATCGACACCGTGGCCTGGCCGTGTGCCGCCTGCAACCGGACTTCGACGACACCATGCTCGGGACTGAACTTGATCGCATTCGCAATCAGATTATCCAACGCACGCTCAAGCAACATGGCATTGCCGGTTACGGTCACGGAGGCCACGTCGGACATCTGCATTTGGATGCCTCGTGCGCCGGCTTCGACTTGGGCTGCGTGCAAACGCTCGGCCACCAGTTCGCCGAGGTTAAGCCGCTCGCGTTCGATACCGGGCAAGCCGCCCTCAAGGCGCGATAAGGCGAGCATCTCCGCCGTCAATCGATCCAGCCGGCCGATTTCACGCTCGGCATGTTGAAAATGCGCCGCCGCTTCGCTGGCATGCGTGCTGTGCTGGGCAAGATCAAGAATCAACTGCAGCCGTGCCAGTGGCGAGCGCAGCTCGTGCGAAAGATCCTGCAATACACCGCGGTCGTGGGTAATCAGCGTCTCGGTACGTTCCGCCATCGCATTGAAGTCGCGCGCAAGCTGACCAAGTTCGTCGTGCTTGGCGCTCCATCGCCGGCTGACCCGCGCGGAGAACTCACCGGCGGTCATTCGCTGTGTCGCATCGCGCAAGGCTTTGACAGGGCGAGCCACGCTGCGCGCGATCCACCAACCGGCGGCACCGATCAACAGCAACGAGAGCCCCAATTGCACGGCCAGCAGAACCTGCTGCCGGGCATGCGGCGGCAGTCTTGCACGCGCACTGCTTGAGGCGACCAATTGACGGTGGCCATCGCTGCCGCTCACTTGCTGTACGACCACTTCGTAGCCCGGCCAGGGCTTAAGTACGATATCGCGCTGCTCGCCAAGCCATACCGGCAGCGATCGCCGAATCGATGGCAATAGACGAATCTCGCGCAGCGCCCGGCCATCCTCATACAGGGTCGCCTCGATGCCGTCTTGGCGCTGTTGTCGCGCCCAGTCATCAAGCGCGATTGCACCACCACTTTCATAGGCTTGATTCGCCGCTTGCGCCAACTCGGTCCAGTTCACTTCCTGAATCGTGGAATATTCAATAAAGCGACGGGTCAGGAAACCGCCCAGTAGCAGCACCAACAGATTGACCGTGCAGAAGCCGATCAGCAGACGCCAAAACAACGGACTCTTGAAGGAGTTCATGGCCGCGAACCCGCGCCGGTTACCAGCACATAACCGGAACCACGCACCGAATCGATGCGCGGCGCTTGCGCCGAAGCCTGAGTCAATTTCTGCCGTAACCGGCTCACATGCACGTCGATGCTGCGATCGAAACGCTCCAACTCGCGCCCCAGCGCCGCACGCGTCAGCGTGGCCTTGTCGATCACTTCACCGCTGCGTTGGGCAAGCGTAAGCAGCAATAGAAATTCGGCACCCGTGAGTATCAACTCCTGCTCGTTGACATAGGCACGGCGCTCGCCCGGCAATAGCCGTAGATTGCCCACGCTCAACGCAGCCGCGCCTTCCACCGTATGCCGCCGTAACTGGGCGCGCACGCGCGCCAGCAATTCACGCGGCAAACAGGGCTTGGATAGATAATCATCGGCACCCAGTTCCAGCCCGACCACACGATCCACCGGCTCGCCCCGCGCGGACAGCATAATCACCGGCAAGCGGTACTGCAGGCGCAGTTCGCGCAGCGTATCGAGCCCATTGCGGCCCGGCATCATCACATCGAGTATCAGCAGATCGGGGCGCAAGGCCGGGTCGCGTAATTGCTCCAAGGCCCCCGCGCTGTCGTGTACCGCCTCTACCTGCATACCTTCGCGACGCAGGTATTCGGCCAGTAAGGCGCATAGCTCGCGGTCATCGTCGACGATCAGGATTCGGGACATAGCTGGGTTTTGGACAACAAGGGGAGCCGAGTTGGCGCAAACCTAAGCCACATAGGCCCATGCATGGCTCGTCTTTACGCATCTTTACCTACGCGCAATGATCTTATACGCGTTAATGTCATCCAATGTGGTGCAAGTTGATCCCACCCCACAGGAGCACTTCACATGCGCAAGATCATCCCGCTTTCCATTCTTCTGACCACCGCCCTTGCCTGCTCGGCGCTGGCGTTCGCCGCACCCGATGGCGAGCATTTCGGCGGCCAGGGGCACGGTCATGGCCATGGCGGCGAGGGTTTCCGCGAGTTGCAGAAACTCAACCTCAGCGACGCTCAACGCGCCAGCATCAAAGACATCGTCAAGCAGGGCTTCGCCCAACTCAAGCCGCAAATGCAGGCCGTGCGACAGCAGCGCAGCGCGTTCGAGGCATTGACCCCGGATTCGCCGAACTATCAATCGGCCGCAGCCAGCCTGGCGCAGGCCGAGGGGCAACTGACCGTTGCTCGCCTGACCCAGCGCGCGGCGCTGAAAGCGCAGATCTACGCGGTGCTGAACAGCTCGCAGAAATCGCAGTTGGCCACACTCAAGGCTGCGCATGAAGCACGCAAGCAGCAGTGGCAGCAATTCAAGACGCAGAACCCGCTGCCTTCGACCAACCAGCCGGCGCAGTAATACGGCAGCCCTCCCCCTGCTCATGCGGGGGGAGGGGTTTTACCTCGACTTCAAGCTTTATGCGCAAGCTCTGGGGTCGGCACCGCATCCACCCATACTTTCGGCGCATAGCCGCTTGGCTTACTGCCTACCGCCACACCGCCGTGGATACGTGTCTGCTGCTTATCGGCGTACATGTAATACGGAAACGGCGTTGCAGGTGCGCTGGCGGCATCGAGCTTGACGCGCAGCTCATACGGCAACTCGAAATCCAGCGCGGCAAGGTTGTCATCCAACTGGGCCAGCTTGGTCGCACCGATGATGACCGAGCCAATACCCGGCTGGGTTGCCACCCAATTCAAAGCCACTTGCGCCATCGGCCGACCGATCTCCATGGCGACCGAGTCCAGCGCGGCAACGATCCGCCAGTTGCGCTCGGTAAAGCGATCAAAACCGGGCGCGCCGCTTATTTTGGCGAGACGCCCATCGCCCGTGCCACCCGCTTCGCTGGGTCGATATTTACCAGACAGCAGCCCCATGCCCATAGGGCTCCAGGCGGTAATACCCATGCCCAGCTCGGTCGCCAACGGCACGAACTCATGCTCGATATGCCGCTCGATCAGCGAGTATTCCAACTGCAGGTTGACCAGTGGCGTCAACGCATGCGCCTCGGCCCAGGTCTGTGCGCGCGCCGCATACCATGCCGGCACATCGGACAAGCCGGCATAACGGATTTTGCCGGCGCGCACCAAGTCATCCAGCGTGCGCACGACTTCTTCGGCCGGGGTGATGCGATCCCAGGTATGCAACAGATAAAGGTCGATGTAGTCGGTGCGCAAACGGCGTAACGACCCCTCTACCGCACGCATGATGTTCTTGCGGCCATTGCCGCCCGCGTTCGGGTTGCCGGGTTGGGCGTTGTAGCTGAACTTGGTCGATACCACCACGCGATCGCGCACACCGCTGTCGGCGATGAACTTGCCCAGCAGGCTCTCGCTGCTGCCTTCGGTGTACAGGTCGGCAGTGTCGATGAAATTGCCGCCGGCTTCGAGATAGCGATCGAACATGCTGCGGGCGGTGTCTTCCGCCGCGCCCCAGCCCCAATCGTCACCAAAAGTCATGGTACCGAGGGCGAGGCGGCTGATGCGCAGGCCGGAACGGCCAAGGGTGTAGTACTGATGCAAAGACATGCTGGGCTCCTGTCGAATGTCGATATGCGGCGCGTGCCAATTACTGAGCGAGGTATCCGCCGTCCATCACCAGACCTTGTCCACTGAAGAAACTGGCTTTGTCCGACGCGAGAAACAGCACGGCCTCAGCCACTTCTTCACTGGTGCCGATGCGGCCCGCCACGGTGTTGTTGGCGAAACCGTATTTGCTGTCATCGTTACCCCACAGGCGATCCTGTAGCGACGTGTCGATGATGCCGGGGTTCACCGCATTGATCCGAATGCCTTGCGGGAAATACTCCAACGCCGCCGTCCTGGTCAGACCCATCACGGCATGTTTGCTGGCGATATAGACCGCGGCATTCTGAAATCCGATGTAAGCGCCGACCGACGAATTGTTGATGATCGCGCCGCCACCGGTTTTCAACATCGCGGCGATCTGATGCTTGAGGCCCCAGAACACACTGCGCACATTGGTGTTCATGACCTGCTCGAAGTTGTCGTTGCTCTGCTCCAGCAGCGGAGCGATCTGCCCTTCGATGCCGGCATTGTTGAAAGCGATGTCGAGCCGTCCGTATGTGCTGATCGCCGTGTCGATCAGCCGCTGCATGTCTTGCTCTTGCGTTACATCGGCCTGCACGAAAATCGCCGTGCCGCCGGCTGCGCGGATCGAAGCGGCGACCGCCTCCCCTTCGGCGTCCCGGCGCGCCGCCAGCACCACCTTGGCGCCCTCACGGGCAAAGGCCCGTGCCGTGGCTGCGCCGATACCTGACGATGCACCAGTAACGACGACGACTTTATTACCTAAATTGAATCCCGAGATGGTCATGAGTCCTGCCCTATGTGGTTGATGGGGCGTAGCTTGGTACTTGCCATTTCAAAGAAAAATATGGATCTTGTGCATGCTTTATTAAGAAATACTAACTAATAGGCAAACCCGGCCATGTCCGATGATTTCAGCCCCGCCTTACGCGCGTTCCGTCTGATAGCGCGCTATGGCAGCTTCACCCGAGCCGCGGCCGAGCTGGAAGTAACCGCCTCGGCCCTGAGCCAGACCTTGCGCCAGCTCGAACAACGCGTAGGCGTGCGCCTGCTACAGCGAACGACACGCAAAGTGGGCCTGACTGAAGCCGGTCAAATCTTTTTGCAGCGAATCACCCCGGCGCTGGGCGAGATCGACGCGGCGATCGACGAGTTGCGCCAGCATGGCGGCCGCCCCACCGGCACGCTGCGTATCACGGTGCCGCAAGGCATTCTCGATTGGCTGATAACGCCGGTACTGTCCGAGTTTCTGCGCGCCTGGCCGGATTTGAAGCTGGAGATTCACTCCGACAATCGCCTCGTCGATCTGATCGCCGAGGGCTTCGATGCCGGCATTCGCCTGGGCGAGCGGTTGGCGCGCGATATGGTCGCGGTGCCCTTGGGCGGCCAGCAACGTTCAGTGGTCGTCGGCTCGCCCGCCTACTTTGCCGAGCACGGCCGACCGCAGCATCCGCATGATTTACAGCAGCACGCCTGCGTGCGTTTTCGCTACGCCAGCAGCGGTGCGATCTATCGCTGGGAGTTTGCCCACCCTAACGGCCCCACGAAGGGGCAATGGTTTGAAATGGATGTCGACGGCCCGCTCACCACTAATGAGCCAGGCATGGCATTACGCGCCGCAGTCGACGGCGTGGCCTTGATGCACGCCACCGAACCGATGGCGCATGAACTGATCGCCAGCGGCCAGCTCGAAACCGTACTGGATAACTGGCTACCGCCCTTCGACGGCTTTTATCTGTATTACCCAAGCCGCCTTCAGGTACCGCCCAAGCTGCGTGTATTTGCCGATTTTCTGCGTCAACGCATTGCAGCCGTAGGCTGACTCGGCACCGCACGATTACTTTGTGAATGTCGTACTTGCAGTCATGTTTGGTAAACACCGTAAGCAGCGTGGTGTAACAACCAGCCCGATCATGGATGAGAACCTATAGGACATCGAAGAACGTCGCCTTCTATCTAGGCACTCTTCGCACGCTCAATGGCATGCGTAACTCGATGAATCAAACGCGCGGCAACGCGAGCCGTGCTGTTGTCACGATCAAAAGGCGGCGAAAGCTCGGCGACGTCCATCACCGCAATTTTTCCGGTGGCCGCGATCGCCGCCAACAACGGCTCGATGACCTCCATCGGCATGCCACGTGCGCTAGGTGCGCTGACGCCGGGAGCCATCGCGGCGGGCAGTACATCCAGGCAGATGCTCAGATGAATAACGTCTACCGATTTCAACCGCGACTGCAACGCTTCGATCTGTTGCGACAGGCTGAGCAAGGTCAGTTCATCGTCGTGCCGGTAGTACACCGCATGCTCGTCGGCGGTGCTGAACAGTTGCCGCGTATTGGCCGATGCACTGACACCCAGGCAGAAATACTCCAGCGCCAGACCGTGCTGTGCGGCGTGTTCGATCGCCTGCAGAAACGGCGTCCCCGAACTGCCCTGCTCCTGCTTGCGCAGGTCGAAGTGAGCATCCAGATTGATGATCGCCACTCGCGGCTTGGAATACCTCTGCTTGCCATTGACCAGGAGATGTCGGGCCAGACCCTGATAGGTGGCAAACGCGATTTCATGCCCGCCACCTAAACCGACCGGCACGTGACCGGCATCCAGTGCTTGCGCTATCCGCTCGGCAAAGCGCCATTGCGCCCCCTCCAGATCGCCGTCGCCGCAGGCCACATCACCGGCGTCATACAGCGGACTTTCGTTCAGCACGGGGAGATTGGACAGCATCGAGCGCAACGCGACAGGCCCGGCAGCGGCCCCCACTCTGCCGCCATTGCGGCGGATACCCTCGTCACAGGCAAAGCCCAGCATGACAACACCGGGTGGCGCGCTCGTTTCGACAGCACGCACGACCTGATGCCAGCGCCGCGCATCGCCGCTCACGGAGGGATCGACTCGCCCGCTCCAACCCTCCATTACAGGGTCACCGGGCGCTGCGGCACGTTCAGGCCGCTTACTGAGGTGATGGCGTGGTGAAAAAGGCGGCTGGTCTCGCTCATATAAGGCTCCCGTGCGTAGGCCACGCAGTGTAGCCGGCTGCATTTATCTCGACACCTTTCCTGGCCCATGGCTGCTGCATAATGCCCACATGGCCAAGAAGACGAACGAGCACACCCCAAAGCTGTTGGTGCGCCAGGCGACTCCCGCCGACGTGCCAGCCCTGGTCGAACTGACCGGCCGCGTCTATACCCCGGAATGGGGCCATTCGGCGGAAATGCTGCGATCTCAGCAAACGCATTTCCCCGAGGGGCAGTTCGTCGTCGAGTATGAAGGCCGATTGGCCGGCTATTGCGCCACCTTTCGCATCGACGAAGCCACCGCGTTGGCGCCGCATACCTGGATGCAGATCACCGGCGGCGGCATGGCCTCGCGGCATAAACCCGATGGCAACTGGCTCTACGGCATGGAGGTCGTAGTACACCCCGATTTTCGCGGCATGCGCATCGGCCAGCGCCTGTATCAGGCGCGTAAACGCTTATGCACCGATCTCAAGCTGCGCGGCATCGTGTTCGGTGGGCGCATCCCCGGACTGGCGAAAAACTTCTCTCGCTACGGCAGTGCCGAGGCGTATGTGCAAGCGGTGGTGGAAGGCAAGCGCCGCGACCAAACCTTGAGCTTTCAGCTCGGCAACGAATTTGAGCTGATCGGCTTGTTGCGCGGCTATGTGCAGGGGGATTACGAGTCGCTCGGCTATGCCGCGCATCTGGTGTGGCGTAATCCGCGCCTGCTCAATCAACCGGATATTCCGTCGATCCCGTCACCGCAGCATCTGCCCGACTCGGTACGCGTCGCGTCGGTGCAATACCTGCAACGCCGCATCAGCTCGTTCGAAGAGTTCGCCACCCAGGTGGAGTACTTCACCAATATCGCCGCCGACTACAGCGCCGACTTCGTCACTTTTCCCGAACTGATAACGCTGCAGTTGCTGTCGATCGAGAACGAAGAACTGTCGCCGGTCGATTCGATCCGCACGCTCAGCCAATACACGCCGCAGGTGAAAGAGCTATTCAGCCGATTGGCGGTGCACTACAACATCAACATCATCGCCGGCTCGCATCCCACCGAGATGGATGCCGGCGAAATCCACAATGTCTGCTATGTGTGTCTGCGCGACGGCTCGATCCACGAACGCGCAAAAATTCACCCGACGCCGAGCGAGCGCACCGTGTGGAACATCATCGGCGGCAACAGTGCCGCTACCGTGCAAACCGATTGCGGCCCGATCGGTGTGATGATTTGCTACGACGCGGAATTTCCCGAGGTGGCGCGGCATCTCACCGACCAGGGCGCGCTGATTCTGTTTGTACCGTTCTGCACCGATGTCCGCGAGGGTTATCTGCGCGTGCGCTATTGCTCGCAGGCACGCGCTATCGAAAACCAGTGCTACGTGGTGCTCTCTGGCAATGTCGGCAATTTGCCTGGGGTAAACAATTTCGACATTCAGTACGGTCAGAGCTGCATCCTCACGCCAAGTGATTTTCCTTTCGCGCGCGACGGTATTGCAGCCGACTCCACCCCCAATATCGAAACCGTACTGTTCGCCGACTTACGCCTGGAAAACCTGGCTCGCGCGCGCAACTCCGGTGCCGTGCAGAACTTGAAAGATCGCCGCTTCGATCTGTACGAAACACGCTGGGCCCGTAAACCGGATAGCGGCGCATGACCCGCAATATCACGACGACAACCATCGCAAGCCCACATAACTGCATCCCCAATGACAGCACCCCACATGACTTCAATACCAGCACGCTGGGACTACCTGCTGCTCGACGCCACCCTGGCCACCTTCGCCAACCATGCCCCCTATGGCTTGATTTCCGATGGCGCAATCGCGCTGCAGGACGGACACATCGCCTGGGTCGGCCGCCGCGACGAACTGCCCGCCGACGCATCGTCGCTGGCTCACCATGTCCAGCATCTGGACGGCGCCCTGGTAACCCCCGGCCTGATCGACTGCCATACCCATCTGGTGTTCGGCGGCGATCGTGCACACGAATTTGACCTGCGCCTCAACGGCGCCAGCTACGAAGAGATCGCCCGCGCCGGCGGCGGCATCGTCTCCACCGTCAAGGCCACCCGCGCTGCCGACGAGGATGCGCTATACACGCAATCGCTGCCGCGTGCACAAGCACTGCTTGCCGATGGCGTCACCACCATCGAGATCAAGTCCGGTTACGGCCTCGATCTCGACAGCGAACGCCGCATGCTGCGCGTGGCGCGACGCATCGGCGCCTCGCTGGGTATCACGGTGCGTACGACCTTTCTCGGCCTGCATGCCTTGCCGCCCGAATACAAGGAACGCCGCGCGGACTATGTCGCCCTGGCCTGCGACCACATGTTGCCTGCGTTGGCCGCTGAGGGCTTGGTCGATGCGGTGGATGCTTTCTGCGAAAACATCGGCTTCAGTCGCGAAGAAACCCAGCGCATGTTCGAATGTGCCAAGGCGCTGGGCTTACCGGTAAAGCTGCATGCCGAGCAATTGTCTGATCTCGACGGCGCCGCGCTGGTGGCTCAATACCATGGCCTGTCCGCCGATCACCTGGAGTATCTGAGCGAATCGGGGGCACAAGCCATGGCCGCTGCCGGCACTGTAGCCGTACTGCTGCCCGGCGCGTTCTATGCGCTGCGCGAAACCAAGCTGCCGCCGATCGACCTTTTGCGCAAGCACGGCGTTGCCATGGCCGTCGCCACGGATTGCAATCCCGGCACCTCGCCCTTGCTATCGCTGCGACTGGCCGTAGGCATGGCTTGCACACTATTTCGACTGACCCCGGAAGAAGCTCTGCGCGGCGCTACCGTGCATGCAGCCAGGGCGCTCGGCCTCGACGATCGCGGCACGCTGGAGGTGGGCAAGCGCGCGGACCTGGCGATCTGGCAAGTCCGCCATCCGGCTGAAATGTGTTACTGGATCGGTGGGCCGCTGCTGCGACACACCTTGCTGGCAACTCATGAGCAAGCTGCTTGAATAACGCCAGGGCCGCGCTCCGCAATCGACTATGAGGTATGGGCATGGAATATGACTTCATCGTCGTCGGCGCCGGCTCGGGTGGCTGCGCCGTCGCTGGACGACTAGCGCGGCTACGCCCACAGGCCCGTATCGCCTTGCTCGAAACCGGACCTGGTGACGACAGCTTTCTGATTCGCATCCCCAGCGCAATCGCACTCGTTGGACCACGCCGCAATGCGCGCAACTACGGCTACGAAACGGTGCCGCAGCCGGGCTTGAACGGCCGTCGAGGTTACCAGCCGCGCGGGCGCGGACTCGGTGGATCAAGCTCGATCAACGCCATGATCTATATCCGCGGCCAGCACGATGACTATAACGACTGGGTGCGGCAAGGTTGTAACGGCTGGAGCTGGGATGAGGTGCTTCCCTACTTCAAGCGCAGCGAGGACAACCAGCGCGGCGCGGATGCCTGGCACTGTAGCGGCGGTCCGCTGCATGTAAGCGACTCGCCCGATCCGAGCCCGTTTTCCACATGGTTTGTCGAGGCCGCACAGCAAGCCGGATTCCCGCGGAACGATGATTTCAACGGTGCAACACAGGAAGGCGCCGGCCTTTATCAAAGGACGATCAAGGATGGTGAACGCTGGAACGCAGCGCGTGCTTATCTGTATAGCGCGCCATTGCCGAATCTGGATGTACTGAAAAACACCCAGGCGTTGCGCATCCTGTTCGAGGGCAAGCGTGCGGTCGGCGTCGAGATCGAGCGCGACGGCCAACGCAGCAATCTACGGGCGCGCGCCGAGGTGGTATTGGCCGGCGGCGCATTCGGCACGCCGCAATTGCTGATGTGCTCTGGCGTCGGGCCGGCCAAGGAGCTCAAGACGCTCGGCATTCCCGTGCTGCACGACGCACCCGAAGTCGGCTTGAATCTGCACGACCATCTCGACTTCACCACCTGCCACCGTGTACGCAACTCCGACTTGATCGGCTTCTCCGCCAGCGAGCCGCTGCGCATGATTCGTGAAATGATCCGCTATCGCCGCGAGCGCCGCGGCATGATCGCGAGCAATTTCGCCGAAGCCGGTGGTTTCTTCAAATCGGACCCATCGTTGCAACGTCCAGACCTTCAACTGCATTTCATTGTCGCCATCGTCGATGACCATGCCCGTAAGCTTCATCTGGGTACCGGCATCACCGGCCACATCTGTCCGCTGCAACCGAAGAGCCGTGGCAGCGTCGCGCTCGTCAGTTCAGATACTCGTGTTGCGCCGTTAATTGATCCCGGCTTTCTGAGTGCGCCAGAAGATCTCGACGTGCTGGTGCGTGGCGCTCGCCTCATGCACAAGATCATGCACGCGCCGGCACTGGCTGCGGCCAAGCCCGAAGACATGTATCCGATGAAGACAACGGACGACGAGCTGCGTGCGGAAATTCGCCAACGCGCCGACACCGTTTATCACCCCGTCGGGAGCTGCCGGATGGGCAGCGATTCCAACAGCGTCGTCGACCCCGAGCTACGCGTGCGCGGTGTCGAGGGTCTACGCATCGCCGACGCCTCGATCATGCCGAGCATTGTCAGCGGCAATACCAACGCGCCAACGATCATGATCGGCGAGCGCGCTGCTGATTGGCTGGCGGCAACGGGCCACTGAAATTTGCCGGCCCTGCCGATCCGGCCTGGGTTCGGCAAGCAGCCACCCACAAAAAACCCCGCCAGGCGGGGTTTTTGTCGTGCCATAAAACCAGCCGGCAGTTAAGCCGACTTTTTCTTCGGCGCGGCTTTCTTGGCGGCGGCTGGCTTGGTCACCGTTTCCTTGGCGCCAACGACAGCAGGCTGCGCGCCATGCACACGGCTGTTGCCATAGCTGCCACGGTAAGTTTTGCCGCGACGGGTCTTGCGATCGCCCTTGCCCATGGGAGTTTCCTTAGATTCGTGAGATGAACGGCCGATCATCGTAGCAGCGCCGGCCTAAAGCGCCAAATCCGGCTACTTAATGACTATGGCCCTTACAGCCCTGCACGGGGTCAGGACAGGCGCCAGGGTCGATCTGCACGGTAACGTGCTGGATGCCAAAACGGTCATTCAGCATCTGCTGGATCGCCTGTAGAGCCCGCGCGCTATCGCCCTCCTCATGCAGCTCGGCATGCAGGGTGGCCATGCGCAAGCCAGAGGCGAGCTGCCATACGTGCAAATGGTGTACATCGCGAATCGACGCATCGGCCGTGCGCAATGCCATGGTCACCTCGGCGGTATCCATGCCCTCGGGCACCCCTTCCAGCAGGATATGCGCCGAGCGGCGCAGCAATCGCCACGCGCTGTTCAGTATCAGCAACGAAACCAGCAACGAAAGCACCGGATCAGCCCATAGCCAGCCCATCCAGCGCACCGCCAGCGCCGCCAGCACGGCTGCCACCGAACCCAGCAGGTCGCCCAGCACATGCAGGCTCGCACCGGCCACATTGACGTCGTCATGCGCGTGGCCGTGCAAGGTTCGCAGTACCACCAGATTCACCAGCAAGCCGATCACCGCCACGATCAGCATCACCCCGGAAAGAATCGGGCTGGGATTGAACAATCGCGCGATCGCTTCGTAGGCAATAAAAGCCACCAGGGCAAACTGGGTCAGCGCATTGACGAAGCCAGCCAATACCTCCATGCGGCCATAACCGTAACTGCGCCGCGCATCGGCGGGACGCTTCGCAAACCACGCGCCGATCACAGCCAATAACAGGGCCAGTGAATCGACCATCATGTGGCCCGCATCGGCCAGCAAGGCCAGTGAGCCAGACCAGAAGCCGCCGAAAACTTCGGCGATCATCATGACCGTGGTCAATACAAAGGCGAATAACAATTTGCGCTCGCGGCCCTCGAATCCGCCGCCCGCGGCGTGCGCATGCGAGTGATCGTGATGGTCGTGCGAGTGTGAGTGCGATCCGTGGCTATGCGGCACGGAGGTATGCGGTGTGTTCATCGGAACATGCTAGAAAGCGTGCGCGCCGTTACACAATCACCAGCCCGTGGCCCATTCATCGGCCCATTCATCGGCATGTCCATCAATGGGCGCAGTGCGGGCCGTGCACGTGAGTGTGCTGGCGATCGGTACGCAGATTGATGAAATGCGCCGATGCCAACAGCAGGCCTCCACAGGTGACCAACACGCTGTGCAGGCCGATCGAGTAGCGCTCGGCATAGGTCACGCCAAGCACCAGCAGGGTCAACCCAGGCAACGCAAAGAACAAGGGCAGCGGTCGATGGTGGCGGCGATAGCCGCTGATGAGGCTGACCAAGGCAAGCACGCAGGCGAAGAACACAAAACCGCGTTCAAAGCGATGATCGGCAAGAAACTCCAGGCCCAGAATCGGCAACAACGCCAACACGAACGGCAGCGCGGCACAGTGCACCGCACACAGGAACGAAGCCATCGCACCTATGCGATCGGCGATGTACCACCCACGGGATTTCTGCACTTGCTCGGAGTCCATCGGTCGGCCTAAGTCGTTAAGCGTGACGGGTTGCTTCATCACAGGCAAGCGATGTTACATTATAACGTAACGAACGTCAGCAAGGAGATTCACCCGTGCGTAGAACCGTCATTGCCCTCGCCCTGACCGCCGGCCTCAGCGGCGGCGCCTTACCGCTATACGCAGCGGATAACGATGCCGACACTGAAATACCCGCCGACAAGCAAGGCCGCAAAGCCAAGGATCTTGGCACCATCACGGTAACGGCCGTACCGCTCGGCCAACAGGCGGACCAGATCGTGGCGCCGATCGCCGTACTGGCCGGCGCGCCATTGGACGAGGCCAAGGCCGGCACGCTGGGTGAGACGGTATCGACCATTCCCGGCGTACAAACCACCGGCCTGGGCAAAGCCGTCGGCCGCCCGGTCATCCGTGGCCTGGACGGCCCACGCATCGCCGTGCTCGAAAACGGCCTGGGCGCGCAAGACGTCTCCAGCATCAGCCAGGACCACGCCACCGCGGTCGAGCCCTTTCTGGCCGACCAGATCGAAGTACTCAAAGGCCCCTCCACCCTGCTCTACGGCTCCGGCGCCATTGGCGGGGTAGTGAACGTTGTCGATGGCCGTATCCCGATGACCGCGCCGGCGAACGGATTCAGTGGCCGCGCCGAAGGGCGCTACGACAGCGGCACCCAGGGCAAGACCGGCGTGTTCCGCGCCGATGCCGGCAACCAGCAGTTTGCAATGCACGTGGATGGCATGCGCCGCGACGACGGCAATTACGACATCCCCGGCGGCAGCCAGGCCAATAGCCAGGTAAAAACCACCTCCGGCGCGCTTGGCGCGTCGCTGCTGGGCGACTGGGGTTATGCCGGCCTGTCGATCTCGCGTTATCTAAACCAATACGGCAGCCCGGCCGAACCGGGGCATGCGGCCCACCCAGGGCATGAGCATGACGAAGCGCCGGTGCACATCAAGCTGGCGCAGACCCGCTATGACATCAAAGGCGGATTCAACCGGCCACTACCCGGTATCGCCAAAGCGGAAGTGAGCTTCGGCCATACCGACTATCAGCACGTGGAGTTCGAAGGCAGCACACCCAGCACCACTTTCACCAACAAGGCCAATGAGGGCCGCTTGGTGCTTACCCATCAACCCATCGCCGGCTGGGAAGGCGCCTTCGGCGCGCAGTATGTCCAACGCAACTTCGCCGCTGTCGGTGCGGAAACCTTTGTGCCGGCCACCACGACACGCGGCTGGGGAGTATTTATCACCGAGCAACGTGAGTTCGGCCCGATCAAACTGGAACTCGGCGCGCGCACCGATCGCCAAACCGCTACGCCGGAAAACAGCCCGCGCCGCACGTTCACCCCATCGAGCTTCTCCAGTGGATTAGCCTGGCGCTTCGCCGAGTCGTGGCATGCAAGCATCAATCTGGATCATGCCGAACGCGCGCCGGCCGAAGAAGAGTTGTTCTCGCACGGCCCGCATGCGGCCTCCAACTCGTTCGAGATAGGCAACCCCGAGTTGAAGAAAGAGCGCGCCAACCAGGCGGAACTGGCCCTGCACTATCACGGCGATGTCGTCGAAGGCAAAGTCGGCACCTATTACAACCGCTACCACGACTTCATCTATCTGGCCGACACCGGTGAAGCAGAAGATGGCATGCCGGTGCGCCAATGGTCGCAACGCAATGCCACCTTCCGTGGCTGGGAGGCCGAAGCCACCGTGCATCTGACCAAAGCATGGAATCTGCGTATTTACGGCGATACCGTGCGCGCCACGCTTGCTCGCGGCGGCGGCAACCTGCCGCGTATCCCGGCAGGCCGTCTCGGCGCGCAACTCAACTGGAGCCGCAACGACCTTCGCGCCAGCATCGGAGCCGTGCAGTACTTCGCGCAAAACAACACCGCCGCCTTTGAAACCCGCACCGCCGGCTACACCCTCGTCAACGCGCATGCCGCATGGACTTTCTACAACGGCCAACACAGTCAATGGGAAGCATTTCTGGACGGCAACAACCTGACCAACCGCAAAGCGCGGCTGGCTACATCGCTATTCAAGGATCAGGTGCTACAGCCAGGCCGCAATGTCTCGGTCGGCGTGCGGGCGTTCTTTTGAGTTAGAACGGGGAACGGGGAACGGGGAACGGGGAACGGGGAACGGGGAACGGGGAACGGGGAACGGGGAACGGGGAAGAGCCTAAAAAGCAGAAGCAAAAAAGCAAGAGCAAAAACAAAGAAAAATCAAAAAAGAACGCAACATCACAGCCACCACTCAAGCTGCATGTTCCCCGTTCCCTATTCCCCGTTCCCTGCTCTACCTCCGTTCCCTGCTCCCTACCCTACCCCTCCCCTCAATCCTTACGACATTGCTTGCATATGCCGTGTACTTCCAGCGTCTGCGCCTGCGGGCGAAAACCCAGCGCCTTGGCCTGTGCCTCGATCAACTCAGCCACGCGCTCGTCACAAACCTCTTGCGCGCTGGAGCAGACATCGCAGATCAAAAACGGCACCTGATGCGCCTCGGCCGGGTGATGGCAGGAGACGAAGGCATTGATGGATTCGAGCTTGTGGATAAAGCCATGCTCAAGCAGAAAGTCGAGCGCGCGATAAACCGTCGGCGGGGCCGCATTGCCATGTCGATCACGTAGCTGATCGAGCAAGTCATAGGCCTTCACCGGCTTGCCGGCCGCAGCGACGAGTTCTAGCACTTCTTTGCGCAGCGGGGTCAGACGCAGGCCGCGCGCTTCGCTGGCATGCTCCACCGCCTGCACGAAGCCCTTGGCGTCGTCGTGGTGGTGATGATGGGAATGCGGTTTACTGGTTGCGTTCTGGCTCAATGCTTTCACCTCGCGCGACATACTACACCGGTCGCTTGGAGCTAGTCTTTGGAGGTAACGGCGGCGGGCCAGCCCCCGGCTTTGTCCGTGGTCGCGCCAGCACCACAAACCAGCCGATCGGCCCCAGCAGCGCGGCCCAAACCACACCTTCGAGCAAACGCCCGCGCCACCAGCCCAGCGCGGCGCCTACCACCACAAAGCCGACGCTCCACCAGAACAGCGCGCCCCAAGGCACGATGCCCATAAGATTGAGAAACACTTGCCAGAAAGCTCCCGGCGCGTCGGGATCGACACCGTTCATCGCCTTGTTCAACAACTCGTCCACGCAAGCCCTACTGTCGTTACGATGGCGGCCATGATGCACCCAAGAGCCTATTCAGCGTTGCCGGATCTTTTTTTTCAGGAGTACCCGTGCGCTGCCTGCTGATTGAAGACGACAAACCCACCGCGCAGCTCATCCACGATGGCCTGCAACAGTCGGGCTGCGCGGTAACCATGTGTCATGACGGTAAAACCGGTTTGGGCCATGCGAGCGAAGGCTCGTGGGATGTCATCGTGCTGGATCGCATGCTTCCGGGCGATATCGACGGCCTCGATATTCTCGCGGCCTTGCGGTCGCGCGATGACCGCACCCCGGTACTTATCTTGAGTGCGCTGAGCAGCCTCGACGAACGCATCCGCGGCCTGCGTGCCGGCGGCGATGATTACCTGACCAAGCCCTTTGCCTTCGACGAATTGATGGTTCGGATCGAAGCACTGATCCGGCGTGCCAGCCAGCGCGACGAACCTGCGCTGATGTCGGTGGCGGATTTGCGCCTCGATCCACGCACTCGCCGGGTATTTCGCGACAACAAGCCGATCGTGCTGCAGCCACGGGAATACCTGTTGCTGGAATATCTGGTTCGCCATCAAGGCGAAGTGGTCTCGCGCAAAATGTTGCTGTCGGCGGTGTGGGGCTACCATTTCGATCCAGAAACCAATGTGATCGACGTGCAGATGAGTCGCCTGCGCAACAAGATCGACAAAGATTTCTCGGTCGCGCTGATCCACACCGTGCGCGGCGTTGGCTACACCATTCAGGCGCCGGCCGATCATGGCTAGCTTCCGTCATTCCGTCGTATTTCGCATGACCGCCGGTTACGGCCTGCTGCTGTTGATTTCGGTCGCGCTGATTTCCACCGTTTTTTATGTCGGCACCGCCGGCTTGCTGGCCCGCAATATCGACAAACAGCTAACCTCGATATCGCGCCACCTCATCCAGGTTCGTCAGCAGGAGGGGCCCCAAGCGCTTGAACGCGATATCCATGCCTTGCTGACCGACAATCAGGATGTCGATACCGAGGTTTACCTGCTGATCGACCCCAGCGGACGCAAGATCGCCGGCAACCTCACCGCCTGGCCAACGCTCCCCACCGCCAACGACCAATTGGTCAAGCAGCAAGTCAAACGATTGGGACGCGACTCGATCAGCCGCTTGCTCAGCTATCGCTTTCAAGATGGCACCACCCTGGTCGTCGGGCGCGACTTGCAAGACCAACACGACCTGGAACGCATGGTGCTGGTTGCGCTGAGTCTGGGCGGTGTGATGGCCTTGGTACTGGCCGCCGCCGGCGCATGGCTGTTTCGTGCGCAATTGCAGAAGCAGCTCATGGCGATCCATCGCACGACTACCGAAATCGCCGCCGGCCACCTCGACCGGCGTATCGAAGTAGGCAAGTCGCAAGACGAATTCGCCATCGTCGCCCACGACGTCAACATCATGCTTGAAGAGATCGAGCGGCTGATGGATACCGCGCGCGATGTCTCCAATGCCATTGCGCACGACCTGCGCACGCCGTTGGGGCGTATCCGTGGCTCGCTGGAGGACGCACTGCGCCCGCATCATCCGGCGGACAAACTGCCGTATAGCGCGCAATACGCCATCGACGAGATCGACGCGCTGATCGTGGTGTTCGACAAACTGCTGCAAATCGCCGAAGCCGAATCCGGTGTGCGCCGGCAGCCTTTCGACCAATTGCCGCTGCGCGAGGTGGCCAGTGACCTCGTCGAGCTTTACCAGCCCGCCGCCGAAAACCAGGGTGTGGCACTCAGTCTGCTGGTGGAGGGCGAGCCAGTGGTCAATGCCGATCGCGACCTGATCGCCGGGGTGCTGGCCAACCTGCTCGACAACGCCTTGAAATATGCCGGCCATGGCGCACAGGTGCAGGTGCGGATCGAGTGCGACCCGGCGCAAGGCAGACCGCCTGAAGCCCGCATCGTGGTACGCGACTATGGCCCCGGCATACCGGCCGATGCGCTCGAACGCGCCACCGAACGCTTCTTTCGCGCCGATACCAGCCGCAGCCTGCGCGGCAACGGCCTGGGCCTATCGATCGTGGCAGCCTCGGTGGCGTTGCATCGCGGCCGCCTGACCCTGGAAAACGCACACCCCGGACTCCGCGTCACCATCGCATTACCGGCATGTAGGTTGGGGTGAGCAAAGCGAACCCCAACGCGGCGAATATTGGGGTTCGCATACGCTCACGTAGGTTGGGTTGAACGCAGTGATACCCAACGTTGCGCAACGTTGGGGTTCGCTTTGCTCACCCCAACCTACGCGTTACGCGCTATGCGCAGACACTACCTTTCCAAACCGTAACTATGGCTCGGCCACCACGCTGGTTAAGGTGGCCGCCGTAGGCGTGTGCGTATGGTCAGCAGCGATAGCCCATCGATCTGCGACGCACCGTTCGAGCAGAGAAAGCGCATGCGAGCTTCACGCAAATCGACTACCCAACGATGGAAGATCGGCGCAATCGTGCTGGTCGTCGCGCTAGGTAGCTACGTCGGCTATACCTCGCTCGCTCACCATAATGTCGATGCGTCGACTGACGCCAAGGCAGACACAGGCCCCGCGCAAGACACGGTAACCATCACCGACCAGCAGGCCAAGCACGTCAGCGTCGTTCCCGCGCGCATGCACGACTTCGATTCACGCCGTGACGCGGTCGGCTATATCGACTTCAATCAAGATCGACTGACCCAGGTGTTTTCGCCGTACCAGGGGCGCGTGCGGCAGGTACTTGCCAAGACAGGCGATAACGTCGCCAAAGGCCAATTGCTGTTCACGGTCGATAGCCCGGACCTGGTCCAGGCCGAGTCGACTTTGATCGCCACCGCCGCGACCCGCGCATTGACCAGCAAGACGCTGGACCGCGCCCGCAAAATGCTGGAGATCCAGGCCAGCGCGCAGAAGGACGTGGATCAGGCCAGCTCCGATCAGCAAAGCGCCGAGGCCGGCTATAAGGCCGCGCGCGATGCCTTGCGCATCTTTGGCAAGTCCGATGTCGAGATGGATCACATCGCCGCCAGCCGCAAGATCGACGGCGAGCTGCACATCGTCAGCCCCTATGCCGGCTTGGTCACCGCGCGCAATGTGGCGCCAGGCGTACTCGTGCAGCCGGGCAATGCACCCGCACCGTTCACCGTGGCCGATGTATCCACGCTATGGATGATTGCGAACGTGGCCGAAACGGATGTCGCCTTATTACAGACCGGCCAGCAAGTATCGGTGACGGTCGATGCGCTACCTGGGCGCAAACTGCAAGGGGTCGTCGGCACCATTGGCAGCGCGATCGACCCCAGCACCCATCACATCGCCGTGCGATCGGAGATCCGCGACCCGCACCACGAACTGCGCCCGCAGATGCTCGCCAGCTTTCAGATTCGCACCGGCGAGCCCACGCATTCGGTCGCCGTGCCGGTCGATGCGGTAGTGCGCGAAGGCGATGGCACGATGACCGTATTCACCACCCAGGACGGTCGCCATTTCATGCGCCGCCCGATCAAGCTGGGTCAGCAGCAGGACGGACTCAACCAGATTCTGGAGGGGCTATCGGCCAATGAGCGCGTGGCCGGCGACGGTGCGCTGTTTCTCAGCAACGCACTGGCCTTGCAGTCGAAATAGCGCCGCGCTCCACAGCTCGCCCCCACCAGCTCCGCACCTTATAAGAAAGAAGGCCAGACCGTGCTCCGAGGCATTATTGCGTTCGCACTGACCCGGCGCGCCATCGTCATCATGGCCTTGGCGGCCTTTGTCGTTGCCGGGCTGGTGGCCTATGCCAAGCTCAATATCGAGGCGTATCCCAACCCGGCGCCGGTGATTCTGGAAATCACCGCACAAGCGCCCGGCCTTTCCGCCGAGGAAATGGAACGCAGCTATACCCGTCCGATGGAATTGGCGCTGGCGACCACGCCCGGCGTCGAGAACATTCGCTCGACCTCGTTCTATGGCTTGTCGTTTGTCCGAGTCACCTTCAAGTACGGCACCGACTACTACTTCGCCTACACCCAGGCGGCGCTCAATCTGCAGCAGAACGCCAGCCTGCCGAACAGCGTCCAGCCACAGATTCAGGCGTCCAGCCTGGTCGGCGAAATCTACCGCTACCAATTAGTCGGACCACCGCACTATGGGTTGACTGGATTGCGCACCCTGCAGGACTGGGTCGTCACACGTCGCTTGTTGTCGGTGCCCGGCATCAGCCAGGTCGTGACCTGGGGCGGCACGACCAAGGCGTACAACGTCGATGCCGACCTGCATAAGCTGGAAGGCTATAACGTGACCCTGCCCCAACTGATTAATGCGCTGGGCAATGCCAACAGCAACGTTGGCGGACGCACGATCAATATCGGCCAGCAGTCAGTCAACATCCGCGGCATAGGCTTGATTAAAGGCACCGATGACATCGGCCATATCGTGCTGTCGCAATCCAACGGCACGCCGGTGCTGGTCAGCGATGTCGCGAAAGTATCGGTCGGCTCGGTGCCGCGTTTGGGCAAGGCAGGCCGCGACGATCAAGACGATGTCGTGACCGGCATCGTGGTGATGAACCGCACCATGCAGACCAACGAGGTGGTCACCCGCGTCAAGGCCGAAATCGACAAACTGAGCTCCGACGGCACCCTGCCCCCAGGCGTAAAAGTCGCGCCGATCTACGACCGCTCCAGCCTGGTCGAAGTCACCACGCACACCGTGCTGCATAACCTGATTTTCGGTTGTCTGCTGGTGTTTCTTATTCAGTGGATTTTTCTAGGCGACCTGCGCAGCGCGATCATCGTCAGCGCGAATATTCCGGTGGCGCTGTTCTTCAGCATCATCATCCTGGTCATGCTTGGCGACTCGGCCAACCTGCTTTCGGTCGGCGCGGTGGACTTCGGCATCATCGTCGACTCGGCGGTGATCCTGATCGAAAACATCTTTCGCAATTTCCAGAAAAACGCCGCCGAACGACAAGAGCTGCTACACGAACAAGCGCAAAGCAATTTCGCCATGTATACGCGCGGACACGCCGGGCATGGCTGGACCGAACGGTTGCGCTTGCTGTTTATCAGCGCTATCCAGGTCGATCGCGCGGTGCTGTTTTCATCGGCGATTACCGTCGCCGCCTTTATCCCGCTGTTCACCATGCAAGGCGTCGAAGGGCAGATCTTCAATCCGATGGCGCGCACCTACGCCTATGCGCTGACCGGTGCCTTGATCGCCACCTTCACCGTCACCCCGGTACTGGCCTCGCTACTGCTGCCCAAGCACGTCAAGGAAACCGAAACGCTATTCGTGCGCGCGATTCGCCGTGTCTATTCGCCGGTGCTGCATTGGGCTTTAAGCAGGCGCAAGACCACCGTGATGCTGGGCCTGGGCTTTCTATTGCTGGCCGGCTTGTTGCTACCGCGCATCGGCACCGAGTTTCTGCCGGCGCTGGAGGAAGGCAATCTATGGATTCGCGCCACCATGCCCACCACCATCTCGCTGGAAGCGGGCATGGACAAGGTCAACCGCATGCGCCAGATCGTCAAGGCGCACCCGGAAGTCATCACCGTGGTATCCCAGCATGGCCGCCCCGACGATGGCAGCGATGCCTCGGGCTTTTATAACGTCGAGCTGTTTGTGCCGCTGAAATCGCAAAGCGACTGGCCTAGCGGGCACACCAAGGAGCAACTGGTCAGCGGCCTGCAACAGGAATTCGCCAACGAATTCCCCGGCGTTGAATTCAACTTTTCGCAATACATTCAGGACAACATCGAAGAAGGCTTGTCCGGTGTGAAAGGCGCCAACTCGGTCAAGATCATCGGCCCCGAACTGCCGGTGCTGGAAAAACTGGCCGACCAGGTGCTGCACGAGATGCGGCAAGTAAAAGGCGTGGAAGACCTCGGTGTGTTCCGCGTGCTCGGCCAGCCCAATCTCAATATCACCATCGACCGCGCCAAGGCCGCGCGATACGGGCTCAATACCGGCGATATCAACAGCGTGGTGCAAGCGGCGGCAGGCGGTACCACCGCGACCACCGTGCTCGAAGGCGACAAACAGTTTTCACTCGTCGTACGACTCGCGCCGGAATATCGCTCCAGCCTGGAGTCGATCGGCCGCATCAAGGTCGGTTTCGCCACACCCAGCGGCGCCACTGCTTATATCCCGCTGCGCGAACTGGCAACCATCTCGCTCGATACCGGCGCCTCGTATATTTATCACGAGCGCAACGAGCGCTTTATCCCGGTGAAGTTCAGCGTGCGCGGCCGCGACCTGGGCGGCACGGTAGCAGAAGCACAGCAACGCATTACCGAACACGTCAACCTGCCCACCGGTTACCACATTGTCTGGGCCGGCGAGTTCGAGGATCTGGAACAGGCCAAACATCGCCTGATGGTCGTGCTGCCGATTGCGGTCGGCTTGATCCTCGCCCTGCTCTTCACCTTGTTCAACTCGTTCCGCGACAGTTTGCTGACCTTGGCGGCGATTCCGTTCTCCATCGCCGGCGGCATCATCGCCCTGTACCTGTCCGGCTTGAATATGAGCGTCTCGGCGGCCATCGGCTTTGTGTCGCTATTCGGCGTCTCGGTAATGAACGGCATCCTGGTCATCACTTACTTCAACCACCTGGTATTCGAAGGCAAGACACCGCTGGAGGCGATGTATCACGCCGCCGAGCAACGCATGCGACCGATGCTGATGACCGCGCTATCGGCCTGCATCGGCCTGCTGCCGGCAGCGCTATCCACCGGCATCGGCAGTCAGGTGCAACGACCGCTGGCGACTGTCGTCGTTGGCGGCATGTTGCTTGGTCCGATCATGCTGCTCGTCGTCGCTCCTGCTCTACAGGTGCTGGTGGTCGAGTGGTCGCAAGGCCGCAAGCAACGGCGAGCGAAAAAGCCAGCCGAAACGGGAGGCCTGTAATGACCAACCTACGCGTTATCAGCGCAGCCCTGATCGCCGCGCTATGCACCGGCTGTGCGGTAGGCCCGGACTATCACCGGCCCGAGTTGGCGCAGCCCGATCGCTATACCCGCGCGCCGCTGCCAACCACCATCGGCCATGCCACTGGCACGCATGACGAGCAGCACCTCGACCCCAACGCCAAGATCAGCCGCACCTGGTGGAGCGTCTTCGGCTCACCTGCCTTGAATGCCCTGGTGCAACGCGCCTTTGAACACAATCCGAATATTCAGAGTGCGCAGGCCGCGCTGCGCCAAGCGCAGGAAAACGTCATCGCTCAACATGGCGCCTATCTGCCGTCCGTACAGCTCGGTTATTCACCAAGCCGGCAAAAGAATGCGGTAGACACCATTTCACCCACGCTGACCTCCGGCGCGGCGATGTATACGCTGCACACAGCCCAGCTCAATATCGCTTACGCGCCTGACGTGTTCGGGCTGAATCGACGCACTGTCGAATCATTGCAAGCGCAGGCCGACACGCAGCGGTTTCAACTCGAAGCGGCTTATCTGACGCTGGCCTCCAATGTGGTTGCGGCGGCTATTCAAGAGTCGGCGCTACGCGCGCAGATCGACGCCACGCAAGACATCATCGCCACCAATACGCGTTCACTGGTGATCCTGCATCAGCAAGCCGCGCTCGGCGGCGCCTCCGGGCTCGACGTAGCAGCGCAAGAGACCGCACTGGCACAAGCACAACAAAACCTGCCTGCACTGCAGAAGCAACTCGAACAAACCCGCAACTTGCTCGCTGTGCTCGCGGGCAATCCACCCGCACAAGGCAGCAACGACGACTTCGATCTGACCAGCTTCACCTTGCCGCAAGCCTTGCCGCTAAGCCTGCCCTCGCAACTGGTAGAGCAACGCCCCGACGTGCGCGCCGCCGAGGCACAAGTGCACGCAGCAAGCGCGCAAGTCGGCATCGCCCTGGCCAATCGATTGCCGCAATTCTCGATCTCCGGCAACTACGGCGGCAGCTCGACCCGCTTCAGCAAAATGTTCGAAGAAGGCAATACGTTCTGGGGCCTCACCGGCAACCTCACACAAACCCTGTTCGACTTCGGCACCCTCAAACATCGTCAACGCGCCGCTGAGGCAGCACTGGAACAATCCGCTGCGCAATATCGAGGCGTCGTGCTGACCGCATTTCAAAATGTCGCCGACACGCTATACGCCCTCGACGCCGACGCCCGCACCCTGACCGCCGCCACGCAGGCAGAAACATCGGCAAAGAAAACCTGGGAGCTGACTCGGCAACAGCTCGACCTCGGTTTCGTCAACGGCCTCTCGCTGTTGACCGCCGAACAGGCCTACCAGCAGGCGCGGATAGCTCGCATTCAAGCGCAGGCCGCGCGTTATAGCGATACGGCGGCGTTGATTCAGGCGCTGGGTGGGGGGTGGCAGGCGGGTGATGCGGCGGCATCCAGCCCGTAGTACGGCCGATACACCTTTCATGGTGTAAGTAGCAGGGCTTGCACTTCCGCGTGATGAAGAATCACTTGGCTGGTGGACACGCGTCTCTGCTATAAAGCGGCTCATCAGGGGCTCGCGGTTTTGGTGAGCGCATTCAATGGACGCTATGCGCGGGTTGCGCACTTCGGGGATATGCATGGAAATCGTTGGACACACGCTGCCGGCTCGGCAGAGTGGTAGTGGCGCGTACGTGACCAAAGGCAGTACGACGAGTCTCATACGTCAGTGGATGCAATGTGGACTGTTATTTGCGCTGTTTCTCTGTTCGGCGCTGCATGCCACGTTTGCGATGGCAGATAGCGGTTGGTGTCAGAGTGGTAGTCCTACCTACGCTGAGGCTTGGACTGCGTGTCACGATCCGGTGAACGAAGCGTTCTACAGGAAGAATTACAAGGTAGTGCAAGGCTGCCACGATACGAGTATCAGCACTTGGATTCATGTGCCTTACGTCCAGGGTTATGTTGCTTGGACGCTGCTCAACGGCACCACTCTGATGGACCCCTATGGGGAAGTCATGTTCGCCTGCCGTGTGGGCGGCACGACACCGTCGCCGGCCAAGGGCAACGGTTGCCCCAGCTGCAATAGCGGCGTCGCTGATCCCATCAATGCTGGCAACGGCAATGTGTTTCGTCGCGAGGAGGACATCACCGCCGGTCAATTGCTGACCTTTACGCGCTATTACAACAGCAGCGCCAGCGCCTACGCCGGCAACGGCGTGCTCGGTCTGCATTGGTTGCATACGTATGCCCGGTCTTTGGCCTATGCCCCAGGCGGCTCGCCGGGGACGGCCGTGGTGGCGGTCACCCGCGAAGACGGCCGTGTCAATATCTATACCTTGATGAACGGTGTGTGGGCGGGTGAGATCGATGTACACGACGCGCTGACCGAACAGGTCGACGCCAACGGTCAACCGACCGGTTGGAGCCTTTCGCGGGTCGCCACCCGTAGCACTGAACTCTATGACGGCAGCGGACATCTGGTGGGCATCCAGGGACCGGATGGGTTCAACCTCACCCTCAGCTACAGCACCACGTCCAGCAGCCAGGCGCCAGGCGCCGGCTACCTGCTCACCGTCAGCGACCCGTTCAACCGCACTCTCCAGTTCGCCTACGACAACACGGGCCGGATAACCCAGGTCCAGGCGCCGGACGGACAGCTTTATCGCTATGCCTACGATACGCTCGGCAACCTGCAAACCGTGACCTTCCCCGACGGTAAGGCGCGCACTTATTTGTATAACGAACCGGCCAACAGCGGCGGCGCCACCGTGCCGGCGTTGCTGACCGGCCTGCTGGACGAAACCGGCACACGCTATGTCAGCTACCGCTATAACGCTGCCGGGCAAGCCATCAGCAATCAGTTGGCCGGAGGTGTGGCCGCTTACACGCTGAGCTACAACGGCGACGGCTCGGCCGATGTGGTGGACCCGCTCGGTGCTTCGATCCATCACGGGTTCACCACCGTGGCCGGAGTCACACATGCCACCTCGATGGGCGGCACGTGTCAGTCGTGCGGCAAGGAAAGCGCCTGGACCGTGGATTTCAGGGGGCAGATAACGCAGGCCACCGACTTCAACGGCAACGTCAGCCGCTATGAATATGATTTGGATGGCATGCTGGTCAGTCGTATTGATGGCTACGGCGGTGCTACCCCACGGGCGGTGCATACCGACTGGAATGATACGTTTCATGTCCCAACAGAGCGCCGTGTTCTCAACTACAACTACGATCTCGTCAGCAAAACAGACTGGACGTACAACGCACGCGGCCAAATCCTGGCGAAGTGCGACTACGACGCAGCCAATACTGGCGCACTTAGCTACATCTGCGGCAGTAGCACACCGCCCACCGGTGTGCGCCGCTGGACCTATACCTATTGCGACACCGTCGATACCACCGTCTGTCCGGTGGTAGGCTTGCGGCTATCGGTGGACGGTCCGCGCACCGATGTGTCGGACATCACCACCTACAGCTATTACTTGACCGACGGCGCCACGGCGCAGCACGGCGATCTGAAATCGGTCACCGACGCCCTCGGGCACACCACCACCTATACGGCCTACGACGGCGCCGGTCGTGTCACTGGCATGACCGATGCCAATGGCGTCAGCACCGTGCTCACCTACACCCCACGCGGCTGGCTCAAGACCCGTAGTACCGATGGTGCGACGACCACCCTTGATTACGATGCCACCGGCAACGTCACCAAGGTCACCGACCCCGATGGCGTCTTCGTCAGCTACACCTACGACCCCGCCCATCGCCTCACCGACATCACCGATGCCTTGGGCAACCGCATCCACTACACGCTGGATGCCGCCGGCAACAAAACCAAGGAAGACACCTACGACAGCACCGGCACCGTACGTCGCACACTGTCGCGTAGCTATAACACCCTGGGTCAGCTCACCACGATCACCGATGCCCTCAACCGCACCATCTTCAACGCCGGCTACAACGACAGCTACGATGCCAACGGCAACCTCGTGCATACCGCCGATGCTTTAGGTGTGCAGCGCAAGCAAAGCTACGATGGGCTGAGTCGTCTGGTCAGCGCCCTCGACAACTACAACGGCACCGACACAGCGACACAGAACACCAGCAGCACCTTCGCTTACGATGCACGGGATCAACTCACCGGCGTTACCGATCCCAGCAGCCTCACCACGACCTATACCTACGATGGCCTGGGTAATCGCACGGCGCTGCAAAGCCCGGATACCGGCAGCAGCAGCGACACCTACGACGCTGCCGGAAACCGCCTTACGCACACCGATGCACGCGGCATCGTAAGCGCATCCAGCTACGACGCCATCAATCGTTTGATCGGCACCGTCTACGCCAGTACCCCAGCCCTCAACGTGAGCTACAGCTATGACGATGCCAACAGCGTCACCGGCTGTACTGCCTCCCGTCCGCTCGGTCGACTCACCCGCGTCGTCGAGAGCAGCGTCACCACCGTGTTCTGCTACGACACACGCGGCAACGTCACCCAGAAACAGCAAATCATCGGCAACGTCACCGACACCACCCAGTACACCTACACCTTGGCGGGTCGTCTGAGTACCCTGCTCACCCCGAGCAACACCGGCATCAGTGACACCTACAACGCCAATGGTCAGCTCACCAATGTTCAGGTCATCCCCAATGGCAGCAGCACCGCCAGTGCGGTAGTCAGTGCGATCACTTATCTACCGTTTGGCCCGGTCAACAGTTACACCCTGGGCAACGGTCAGATGGTTACGCGCAGTTACGATACGAACTACGCGTTGACCGATCTCACCAGCCCGGCACTGAATCTGCATTTTGCTCGCGATGCGATGGGCAACATCACGGCCGAAGGCAATACCCAGGGTGCCAGCCCGGCGGCAGAGACCTACAGCTACGATCCGCTGTATCGCCTCACCAGCCTTAATGTGGCAGGCACACCGGTCGAGAGCTTCACCTATAACCCCACTGGTGATCGCCTGAGTAAAGCCGGCGGCAGTCTGGCGACGGGCAACTATGTCTACGCCGCCGGCACTCATCAACTGAGCAGCATCGGCAATGCTGCGCGGACCTACGACGCCAATGGCAACACCACGGCCAGCGTGAGTGGTGGGCAGGTTTATGGGTTTGGCTATAACGACCGCAACCGCATGACAGTGGTGCAGGCCAGCGGTGCTACGGTCGGCACTTATACCTACAACGCCTTTGGTCAGCGTGTGCAGAAAGTTGCCGCGGTGCCGACGTCGATCATCCAGCGTTACGCTTATGACGAAGCCAGTCACCTGATTGGCGAATACGCTGGTGCCGGTAGCCGTGACACGATCTGGATGGGGGATATCCCCGTCGCTACGGTGGATGCCGCAGGCACCACCAGCACGGTGAACTACATTCACGCCGATGGATTGGGTACACCGCGTGCGGTGACCAGCGGTGCTGGCACGACGATATGGTCATGGCCGTATGCGGGTAATGCGTTTGGAGAATTAGCACCGACATCGACCAATGGTTACATGCTTAATCTGCGCTTCCCCGGCCAGTACTACGACGCCGAGAGCGCGCTGAACTACAACGTCAATCGTGACTACGAGGCAGCCACTGGGCGCTATATCCAGAGTGACCCGATGGGATTGGTAGCGGGCCCAAGCACGTACGCCTATACGGGTGGAGTCCCACTGAGCGCGACCGATCCGCTGGGCCTCTCTACTATGGTCGTTTGCAGGCCAATTAATGACTGGCGCGTGAAATGGGCCGGCCCTGTTCACTGCGGCGTTTTTGTGTGGCACATGGACTGCAACGGAAACCGTATCATCGATCGCCAATATAGTTTGGCGGGCAATAGAACTCCTTTCCCACAGGGGAGTAATGCCCCTACTGCCGTTGATGATCGTAATGCTTTCTTTAGTGGTGGGGATGGTGTGTCCAACTGGTACATACCACCACCCTCGGGCATGACGAGCCCACAATTTGATGCCGCAATAACACAGGCAGGAGACTCTTATAACTCGGGCCAGGACTACGATGCGAAAAATGGTCCAAACTCGAATACCGCCGCAAATACAATCATTCATAACGCAGGAGGAACATTGCCAGATGTTCCCGGCGCTTGGCAGCAGCACTATCACGACGGCAACTAGCCGGCTAGCGTAAGAGGACTGAATATAGGTATGGCTATGAAAGCAATAAATGCTAAGCCCTTTAGATGGCTAGCTGTTTGTTTGCTAGTTACAGCTATCGCGTGGGCTCTAACGTCGATAATTGGCTATGGCATGACCTTCAGCCGAACGGAGTTTGATGGGCTTAAGAAGGGAATGTCTCGGGCGGATGCCATGGCCGAGTTGAAAAAGATTGGGGTCGTCGAGTTGGAGGCGATTCCAGACAATGCGCCGAACGTGTCGAAAGATGCGGATACCCAAGAGGGACTTTGGGTCAGGCTCAATGAGAAAGACTACGTATCAAAGATATATCGGTATGACACTTGGCGTTACCAGGTCCCAAATTCGTACTCGAATGTTGACATCACGTTTAGGCAGGATGGCCTAGTTTCGATCAAGTATCGTTGGCGCCCTTTTGAGGGGTAACGTGCATGCCAATGACTATGCCGGATGTTGATCGCGTCATCGCTCTTATCCAATCGATCTCCGGTGATCGGGCCAAAGCAGTTTGGTGGCTAAGCCAACCACTCGCCACGTTTGGTGGAAAAACTGCGCTTCAGCTGAAGCGCCGAAGGCCGCACCGACGACGTGATCAGCTACGTTGAATCCTTAGAGTCCGGTCTCCTCGGAGATGCGGCAAGAAGAAGCTCGCAGCCAACCTGACGTGCGACGCCTGGCCGACATGCAGTTAATGCTGTCCCAGTTGCATGGGCTTTTAGCGACGCCAGCAACGATCGGAAACCGGCCTTTGCGTTCGCTCCAGTATTTGATGGCGATGGTTGGGCAGTGGCAGGATCTTTCGGCACGCTGTTTCCTACCCGACGCTCCCATATCCACCGAGACCAAATGTTCTTGGCTCGCCACCACGCGACCAGTCTAGTAGGAATAATAATGAATATCGAAGTACGTGGACCAAAGTTTCAAGGCGGAAGCCTTCAGGACTGTGAAATTCAAGGGGCCACCCTGCACAACGCTTTGTTTGAAGGCGTCGCTATGTTTGGTGCTGACTTTTTGAATTCAGATTTGACCGATAGCGAATTCTACCTAGTACTTGCCATGGGGGCCTCTTTTTGCGGGGCAATATTAAAAAATGTCAAATTTCTTGGTGGCAATTATCAGGATGTCGACTTTAGCAATGCGGATTTGAGTGGCGCCATTTTCTCCAAAGACAACATGGGTGGTGCCGTTGACTTGAGTGGAGCGAATTTCTCAAATGCGAAAATTAATGGGGTGGTTTTTGAGTCAGCACTTTACGATGACTCAACAAAGTTTCCCGTTGGATTTTCGACAAATGACAAGGGTTTGAGCCTGAAGGCTTCGTAGCCATACTTGCAGCAAGTAGGCTGGGCTGAACGAAGTGATGCCCAGCAGCACGGATGGCGCGACGTTGGGGTTCGCTTGCGCTCACCCCAACCTACGACGCCGTGCCGTGAATGCATCAAGCCAGATAGCGACAGCCCGTATCTGCCACGGGCTTACATAAAAAGTCTGTAGGCCATTGGCACAAATTTCTTCATCGCCTCGCAGCTTTTTATCTGCCACGCATCGAGTGGACACGCGATGTCAGCAGTGCCGATTAGAGATAGTGGATTGGTCTTGTACACGGAGGATGAAGCTCGCCGCGAGAGCTTACCCCTCCCCAACCCTCCCCTGCTCGCAGGGGAGGGGGTAATAATCAGGCTTGCGCTTTGAGGATGGCGGCGTCGATGCGCTTGAGTGCTTCGGTGCGGCCGGCGAGATACACGGTGTGTTCGATCGATGGCGACACTTGGGTGCCGGTCATGGCCACGCGCAGTGGCTGGGCGATCTTGCCTAAGCCAAGCTCCAATTGTGCAGCGACGTGTTCGATCACTTGATGCACTGCATCGGGTGTCCATGCCGTCGCGCCTTCAAGACCGGCACGGGCTGCTTGCAGTACCGGCACGGCGCTGTCGTTTTGCAGATGTTTGGCGACGGCTTTGTCGTCCCATTCGGCGATCGGTGCGTACCAGATCTTGGCGCGCTCGGCCATTTCCTTCAGCGTGTGCACGCGATCGCGCAAGGCGACGATGACATCGGCCGGGGCCGGGCCATGGCTGGTGTCGATACCGGCGCGAGCGAGGTGCCAGGTGAACTCGGGCACCATCGACTGCGGCTCGTTGCTCTTCAAGTAATGCTGGTTGAGCCAGGATAGTTTCTCGGTGTCGAAACGCGAGGCGGCCTTGTTCACGTCGCCGATGTCGAACAGCGCGATCATTTCCTCGCGCGAGAAAATCTCTTGATCGCCGTGTGACCAGCCCAGGCGTACCAGATAATTAAGCAGTGCATGCGGCAGAAAACCGTCGTCGCGGTATTCCATGACACTGACGGAGTTGGTGCGCTTGGAGAGCTTTTTGCCCTCTTTGTCGAGAATCATCGGCAGGTGCGCGAACTCAGGCACCTTGGCGCCGAGTGCGAGATAGATATTGATTTGCCGTGGCGTGTTGTTGACATGGTCATCGCCGCGAATCACCTCGGTGATGCCCATATCGATGTCGTCCACTACGACGGCGAAGTTATACGTCGGCCAACCGTCGGAGCGGAAGATCACCAGATCGTCCAGCTCGGCATTAGCCCACTCCACCCGCCCTTTTACCTTGTCGTCGAACACCACCGAACCTGCCGCCGGATTCTTGAAACGGATCACCCGGTTCGGGTCGTCACGATAGGGCTCGTTGCGATCGCGGTAATAACCGTTGTAGCGCGGCTTTTCACCCTTGGCCATCGCGGCCTCGCGCATCGCCTCGATCTCGTCCTTGCTCTCATAGGCGTAATAGGCTTTGCCGGCGGCCAGTAGCTCATTAGCTACTTGCTGGTAACGTGCCAGCCGATGGGTTTGATAGATCGGCGGCTCGTCCGCGCTCAGGCCCAGCCACTCCATCGCGTCGAGAATGGCCTGTACCGCCTCGTCCGTGGAGCGCTCGCGATCGGTATCCTCTATGCGCAACACAAACTCGCCGCCGCGACGGCGTGCTTCCAGCCAGCAATAAAGCGCGGTGCGTGCGCCGCCGATGTGCAGGAAGCCGGTAGGACTTGGGGCAAAGCGAGTGCGTACGGTCATCAGGTTTTCTTAAGAGGGGCGCAGGGCGAAAACATGGATTTTAACGGATATGGCCGGCGTCACCGCAGATTTCGTGCGTTGTGTGCGATATCGCTGGCGCTGGCCGCTTGCTGCCACCCCGCCGACAGCTTGGCCGACGATGCCCCCAGCTACGATCGGCCAGGTTTTGGCTTTGCGCCCAACGTATTGAAACGCGGCGGCTTCGCCTATGAGCAGGGTTTGCCCAGTTGGAGCCTCAGTCACGATGCGGGTGTACGCAGCAGCCAGTACATGACCGACAGCCTGTTGCGCCTGGGCCTGGGCTCAGGGCTGGAGCTGCAACTGGGCGGCGCACCGTATGTGCGGCAGCGGCAAAGCGGTGACGGCGGCGACCAGGTCAGCGAGGGTCGTGGCGACAGCACGCTTGGCTTCAAGCTGGCACTGCCCTCGCATAGCCAGGACTGGAGTTGGGGCGCGCTTGGCACGGTCGAATTCACCGACGGCGCGCGCGGTATCCGCAACCCGCAGCGGCAATACACGCTGGGCCTGGATATCGAACAGCAATGGGATGAGCGGCATGCGGTCAACTATGTCGCGCAATGGCAGCGCAGCGGCAATAGCAACAGCTATCAGTTAGCCGGCAACTACGGCTATGCCCTGACTCGACGCTGGGGGGTATACGGCGAAGCCGTCGTGCAACATGCCCAGGGCGGCAATAGCAGCCGCCTCGGCGCCGGCCTGACCTGGCTACCCAATGAGCGACTGCAATGGGATACCTGGTGCCGCCACCGCATCAGCGGACGCACCCCCGATTGGGAGGCCGGCGTAGGGGTGGCGATGTATTTCGGCCCCTGACTTCAATACCGGCCCCGGCATCGCCGGGGCCGGTGAAGCTCGTTCTCGAACTTATTTCACGTGCACCGTGATCTTTTTGGAAACCAGCGCCGGGTCAAACGGGACATGGTTCTCGTCCGCCAGCTCCAATTGCAAGGTGTGGGTGCCGGGCTTGAGCTTGACCGTGGTCTCGGTCTGACCGTTGCCGAAATGGACGTGGTTATCGTCTTTCGGAATGGGTTGGCCCGCTACCGGCTGATCTTGCACGTCGATCAGCAGATGGTGATGGCCGGTACCGTCTTTTTTAATGCCGGCCGGGGCCACGCCCATGCCTTTGAGGCCAAACTCGACGGTGAACTCCTGCTTCACCGTGGCGCCGTCCTTGGGCGAGATGATGTAGACCTCGGCACCGGCAGGGGCCTTGGTTACCGGCAATACCGGCGCATCGGCGGCCACCGCCGCATGGGTCAACGTGGTCAGGGCCAGAGCAAGCAGCATGCGTTTCATCAGCAATCTCCATGGTCGATAACATCGCAAGCGTAAGATCCTAGCTCAATGACCGTCATGTTGCCGTCACGCTGACGCCACGCATCCGCAACGCCGTGCGCCGATCCTAAGCCGGGCCAGCATAGAGATCGTCATGCGCATCGGCATTGTCAGCGAAACGTATTCCCCTGAAATCAACGGCGTCGCACTTACCGTGCATAGCCTCGCCGCCGGCCTCGCCGCACACGGCCACCGCATTGATCTGATACGACCGCGCCAGGCGCAGCCACACCAGGACGAAACCGGCATCGAGGCACTCGAAGTGCGCGGCATGGCGCTACCGCGCTACCCCGGCCTGCGCTTTGGCCTGCCCGCCGGCCGCCTGCTGCGGCAGCGCTGGACCAAGCAACGCCCGGATGCGGTCTATGTCGCCACCGAGGGCCCGCTAGGCTGGTCGGCGGTACGCGCGGCCAAGCACCTGGGCATACCCGTAGCAACCGGCTTTCACACTCGTTTCGACGCCTATGCCAACCACTATGGCGTCGGCTTTGTCACCCCATGGGTGCGTAGTTATCTGCGCCGCTTCCATTGCCGTGCCGCGGCGACCCTGGTGCCCACCGAGGCATTGGCCGACGAATTGCGCGCACTCGGCGTATCCACCGCGCGCCTGCTGCGCCGCGCGGTGGATACCAAATTGTTTCATCCGGGTTACCGCGACGACGCGCTGCGCGACCACTGGCATGCGGACGCGTCCACACCGGTGGTGCTCTATGTCGGGCGTATCGCCGCGGAAAAGAATCTCGATCTGGCGGTGCGCAGTTTTCGCGCCATCCAGCAGCGTATACCGAATGCACGCTATGTATGGGTAGGCGACGGCCCGGCCCGTGCGGCGCTGCAAGAAGCGAATCCCGATTTCATCTTTGCCGGCATGCAACGCGGCGAAGCACTGGCGCGGTATTACGCCAGTGCCGATTTGTTTCTGTTTCCCAGCCTCAGTGAAACCTTTGGCAATGTGATTCTCGAAGCACTCGCCGCCGGCCTGCCTGTCGTCGCATATGAAGAAGGCGCAGCGCGCGAGCATCTTTTTCACGGCAGTAATGGCTATCGCCTCAAACCGAATGACGAAGCGGCTTTTATCGCCGCCGCTGTCGAGCTTGCCACGCACCCGCATGCGCTCCATCAGATGGGCCGCACCGCTCACGCCGGTGTGGCCAGCCTTTCGCCCGAAGCCGTGATTCGCGAATTCGAGACTCTGTTGCGACAACTGAGCGAGGAGAACCCGCATGAGCGCCATACCGCCACTGCGCACGCCTGATTTTCATGGGCCTACCGGGCCGCGCTTTGGGATGGATCGCCGTATCTGCCTCGCCGCCAATCACTGGGGCGCACGGCGCGCCGTAGGGATGTTCTTCGGCCTGGTCAGCCGACTCGGCGATGGTGTGTTCTGGTACGCCCTGATGGCCGCGCTGGCCTTGTTCGATGGCCGCCGCGGCCTGCTCGCCTCCGCGCAGATGGCCGCGACCGGGCTCACCGCGCTACTGCTTTATCGCCTGCTCAAGCGCTGGACACGACGGCCGCGGCCGTTTCGTACCTGCCCTGGGGTGATCGCGCACGTGCCGCCGCTGGATGAGTTCAGTTTCCCTTCCGGCCATACCTTGCAGGCGGTGAGCTTCACGGTCGTCGCGTTAGCGTGGTATCCGATACTGACGCCGCTGTTGGCGAGCTTCACCGCGCTGGTGGCAGCTTCGCGCGTGATTCTCGGGCTGCATTATCCGAGCGATGTATTGGCGGCGATCATGATCGGCAGTGGGCTCGGCGCGCTGTCGCTGTGGCTGTCTTCGTTGATGCTGTGAGAGCGGTTGAACCGGTGCTTTGAGTCCGCTGCGCAAACTCTGCTCACGGTGTAGTAGATGCCTTATCGCTCAGATAGATAGACCACCTATCCACAGGCTTTACCCACAGCCTTCCACAATCGCTGTGGAAAACTCACGCCATCATCACGCGCGCTGTGGTGACAAATTCATCACGCCGTAGCAAGTGCTTGTTGGCAAAGGTGCAAATCGGGCTTGTCCACAGGCTTACCCAAGCCTCGTCCACAATCGCTGTGGAAAACTTTTCAGTAGGAGCGCATCGGCTGCGCCCCTACTGGATGCCGCATCAAGCCGCGCGTTGCGCCTTGCTCAACAGACCGAGCACATCGGCAAGCTTGTCGCGTAGCTCGCGACGGTCGACGATCATGTCGACTGCGCCGTGCTCAAGCAGAAACTCGGAACGCTGGAAGCCTTCCGGCAAGGTCTCGCGCACGGTCTGCTCGATCACGCGCGGGCCGGCAAAACCGATCAGCGCTTTGGGCTCGGCCACATTGATGTCGCCCAGCATGCCCAGACTGGCCGAAACACCGCCGGTGGTCGGATGCGTGAGCACGCTGATGTAAGGCACTCCGGCATCGCGCATGCGCGCCAATGCAGCCGAGGTCTTGGCCATCTGCATCAACGAGAACAACGCCTCTTGCATGCGCGCGCCGCCAGTAGCGGAGAAGCACACCAGACCACTGCGTTCGGCCAGGGCACGTTCGGCGGCACGGGTGAATTTTTCACCGACGACCGAGCCCATCGAGCCGCCCATGTAGGCAAATTCAAATGCCACCGCCATCAGCGGGCGACCTTTGAGCTTGCCGCTCATCGCGATCATCGCGTCTTTTTCGCCAGTGGACTTCTGCGCCGCCGTGATGCGGTCACGGTATTTCTTGGAGTCGCGGAACTTCAGCGGATCGGTCGGCTCAAGGCTGGCCCATTGCTCCTGCGTCGAGCCTTCATCGAGAAAGGTATTGAGGCGCATGCGCGCCTCGATGTAATGGTGATGCCCGCACTTGGGGCAGACCATCAAATTGCGCTCCAGCTCCGGCCGATACAACACCGCCGCGCAGCCGCCGCACTTTTCCCAGACACCTTCGGGCACCTTGCCCTTGCCGATGTTGTTCTGCGCGCGAGCGCGCGGCGTCATGATTTTTTGCAGCCAATTCATTTGAACACCTCAAAGCTACATCTAACTCAATCTGCATCTAATGCGGCACGTATGGGCGCCAGAAAATCCGTCGCTCGTGCCGCTATGTCGTTTGCCGCCGTGGCGCCTGCCAACCGCTCCACCAACGCACTGCCGATAACCACGGCGTCGGCGAACCCGGCAATGGCCTTGGCGCTTTGCGCATCGCGGACACCAAAGCCGACCGCCACCGGTGCCTTGGCGCGGGAACGGATATCGGCCACGCGTGCGGCGATATCCGCGGTACTCAAATGCCCTGCCCCGGTAATGCCGGCAAACGATACATAGTACAAGAAACCCTCTGCCGACCCGCATAGCTGCGCCATACGCGAGGGTGCGGTGGTTGGCGCGGCGAGCAAAATCTGCTGCAGCCCGGCATCGCGCAACGGCTGTAATACGGCCGATTCCTCCAACGGGCAATCGACCAGCAGCACGCCGTCCACCCCGGCGGCCACGGCCTCTTGCGCGAAATGCGCATAGCCACGGATCTCGACTGGATTGAGATACCCCATCAGCACCACCGGTGTATCGGCATCGCGCCGGCGAAACTCGGCGACCCAGCCCAATACATCGGTCAGACCCACGCCCTTGGCGATCGCCCGCTCGCTGGCGTGCTGGATCACCGGGCCATCGGCCATCGGATCGGAGAACGGCACGCCCAGTTCGATCACGTCGGCACCGGCAGCGACCAGCGCATGCATCAAGGCCACCGTATGCTCTGGCGCCGGATCGCCTGCGGTAACAAAGGGAATCAGGCCGGTGCGGCCAGCGCTCTTGAGTGCGGCAAAGCGGCGATCGATGCGGCTCATACCGTTACCCCTTCGCGTGCGGCGATGGTGTGCACGTCTTTGTCGCCGCGCCCGGAAAGATTGCACAGCACCAACTGGTCCTTAGGCATCTCTCGCGCCAATTTGATCGCCTGCGCCACGGCATGGCTGGATTCCAGCGCGGCGAGGATGCCCTCGGTACGCGCCAGCAAATGAAAGGCCGCCAGGGCTTCGTCGTCAGTGATGCCGACATACTCGGCACGGCCGGCGTCTTTAAGAAAAGCATGCTCTGGGCCGACACCGGGGTAATCGAGGCCGGCCGAGACCGAGTGCGTCTCGGTGATCTGGCCGTTGTCGTCGCACAGCACATACGTGCGATTGCCGTGCAATACGCCTGGGCGGCCGGCCGCCAGCGAAGCGGCGTGATGCCCGGTGGCGATGCCCTCGCCGGCCGCTTCTGCGCCAACAATGCGCACATTGGCATCGTTCAAGAACGCATGAAACAGGCCAATCGCGTTGGAGCCGCCACCCACGCAAGCGGTTATCGCGTCAGGCAGCCGGCCGTACTGTTCAAGCATCTGCTCGCGCGCCTCGCGGCCGACGATGGCGTTGAAATCACGCACCATCAGCGGATACGGATGCGGGCCGGCCACGGTGCCGATGATGTAGAAGGTATCGGCGACGTTGGTCACCCAATCGCGCATCGCTTCGTTGAGCGCGTCTTTGAGCGTTTTCGATCCCGATGTCACCGGCACCACTTCGGCGCCCAGCAGCTTCATGCGGTAAACGTTGATTTTCTGCCGCTCGATATCCACCGCACCCATATAGACCACGCACTTCAAGCCGAAGCGCGCCGCGACGGTAGCGCTGGCCACGCCGTGTTGGCCGGCGCCGGTTTCCGCGATGATGCGCGGCTTGCCCATGCGCTTGGCGACCAAGGCCTGGCCGATGGTGTTGTTGATCTTGTGCGCGCCAGTGTGGTTCAGATCCTCGCGCTTGAGCAGAATCTTGGCGCCGCCGACATGTTGCGACAGACGTTCGGCGTGATAAATCGGGCTGGGACGACCGACGTAGTACTTCAGGTCGCGATCCAGCTCGGCGATAAATTCAGGGTCTTGGCGCAGGCGCAGATAGGCTTCAGTCAACTCAGCCAGCGGGGCCATCAATGTCTCGGCGACATAGCTGCCGCCGTAATGGCCGAAACGACCGTGCTCGTCGGGGTAAGCGTTGAAATCCACAATCTTGCTCATCTCAATCCAAACCGTTGAGGTTGTTTATGGGAGAGGTACCGCCGCGATGCTTCACTCAGGGCGACTTATGCCGCCCCTACCGAAGCTTGCCGCGCTGCGGCAATGAAGTTTGCCATCTTAGCCGGATCCTTGATTCCGAACGCCGACTCGATCCCGCTGGACACATCCACCGCCCACGGCCGTGCGATACGGATGGCCGTGGCGACATTGTCCGGTGTCAATCCGCCGGCCAGGATCAGCGGCTGGGTCAGATCCTTGGGCATCAGCGACCAGTCAAACGCCCGCCCAGCTCCGCCAGCCTCGCCCAGGCCATGGCCATCGAGCAATAAAGCGGCAGCGCCGGGATAGTCGCGCAAATGCGGCAACGCCGCCGCACCCTCGCCCATCGCAATGGCTTTCAGATAACGGCGCCCGAACTGCGCGCACCAGGTATCGCGCTCATGGCCATGAAACTGCAACAGATCCGGCTGCAAGCCCGTAATCACTTGATCGACAAAGGCCGCTTCGTCGTCCATGAACAACGCCACCGTGCTGACAAACGGCGGCAATGCATGACGAATCGCCTGCGCCTGCGCCAATGACACCTGGCGTTTGCTGCGCGCGGTAAAGATCAGACCAATCGCATCGGCGCCCAGGGTGGCGGCGAGTACGGCATCTTCGACACGGGTCATACCGCAGCATTTGATCCGCAGCGTCATGTTGCAAGAACCCCTGACTGACTGACCTCGGCGGGCAAACCCCAATGCGCCTCGTAGCGCGGCCCCAGAAAAGTCAGCCCGAAGGCCGGCGCGGTGGGACCGGCGACATCCCGGTTACGACCGGCCAGTAGCTCAGCCATCCAGGCCACGGGTTGCTCGCCGCGGCCGATAGGCAGCAGCGAGCCCACGATATTGCGCACCATGTGATGCAAAAAAGCATTCGCCTCGATATCCACGACGACCTGCTCGTCCTCGCGCCGAACGCTTATCGCCAGCACTTCGCGCCGTGCGTGTGCCGCCTCGCAGGAGATCGCCCGAAATGCGCTGAAATCATGTTCGCCAAGCAACGCTTGCGCGGCTTCGTGCATGCGCTTGGCATCCAATGGCTGGCGCTCCCAGGTCACGTAACGTGCATCCAACGCCGCACGTACTGGCCGATTGAGAATGCGATAACGGTATCGTCGGCTACGCGCCGAGAAGCGCGCGTGAAAACCATCCGCCACGGGCTGCGCCCACCGTACCGCCACACTGTTTGGCAAGTTGGAACAGCCGCCCAGAATCCAGCTACGCGGCTCGCGCTGCACTTCGGTATCGAAATGCACTACCTGGCAACGGCCGTGCACCCCGGCATCGGTGCGCCCGGCGCAGCTAATCTCCACCGGATGCGCGGCCACGAACGACAACGCCTTCTCCACCGCCCCCTGCACGCTGGCGCCGTGGGTCAGCCGCTGCCAACCGAAGAAATCGGTGCCGTCATATTCGATGCCTAGGGCGATGCGCATGGGGATAAAGCTGAGTTATCTGGCGGAAGACGCGCAGATTAGCAGTTGTGGCGACAACTGCCGCCGCAGGGGCCGCCCAAGTCCGCTACGCGGTAGCATGGCGCCCTCCCGTTTGGTTTGGCCGGAACAAGCAATGATTAACAACGACGTACTGCGCAGCATCCGCTACATGCTCGATCTCAGCGATATCAAGGTGGTCGAGATCACCAAGCTGGCCGATGCGGCCTTTCCAATCGAGAAAACCGACGTACAGGCGTTTCTGAAAAAGGACGAAGAGGAAGGCTACGCCGAGTGCAGCAACCTCGTTCTCGCGCATTTCCTCAACGGACTGGTATTCCATTACCGCGGCAAGGACGAAAGCCTGCCGCCGCGACCACTGGAAAAGCGCATCACCAATAATGTGGTGCTGAAGAAATTGCGGGTCGCGTTTCAGCTCAAAGACGTGGACATGCACCAGGTCTTCGAAGACGCCGGCTTTCCGATCTCCAAGCCGGAGTTGACCGCGCTGTTTCGCCAGCCCGACCACAAGAATTTCCGTCTCTGCGGCGATCAACTACTGCGCAACTTCCTCAAAGGGTTGACGCTGCGCGTGCGGGACAACGGCTGAAGGTAGCTGCTGGGCGCCTTACGGTTCGGTTTGTCGATACTAATAACGGTACGATCGGCCCACACTTCAGCGCTTAGCCCGCCTCGGTTGAAAGGAGATCTTTCGCCCCTGGCGGGAAACCCTTTTTCAATACGGTTCAATAAGAAGGTATTTCCGTCACATGCAGTACTGATATCCGCGTATCACTCATACAAATCCAGGGGGACAAAGTATGGATAGATCGACTCGACTAAGCCTCATGCAGTTCGCAATGGCGGCGCCCTATACGGACAGCCTGCCCGCATCCGCTCCGCGAAACACCACCCGCATAGGTGCGGCGCACGTGCTGTTTGCGCTTGTGATGATCGGCCTCGGCATCATCGGCCTCATCTACGGTGACTTCGCCCTGGTCTGGCAACGTATTCCTATTGAGCATCTGCCGGGGCAGCAGTTCTTCGCCTATGCCTGCGCAACCATCGAGTTGGCGACCGGCATTGGCCTGCTGATGAGACCCACGCTCAGGCTCGCTGCCTACATCCTGTTCGTCTATCTAGTGCTTTGGCTGATCTTGCTCAAGCTCCCGGCCGTCGTGGCGATGCCGCAGATGGAAGCGACCTGGCTGGGCTTCGGCGAGATTGCGGTCGTCCTGGCGGGGGGATGGATTGTGTTTGCCTTGCATGCCGGTGCATTGGAGCGGCGTTATTTGAATTTCGCCGTCGGTGCGAGCGGGGTGCGCAAGGCCAGAATATTGTTTGCGCTGTCGCTGCCGATGATCGGGCTTTCGCATTTCTTCTACAGTGAACAGACAGTCGCTTTTGTGCCGAGCTGGCTTCCCCTCCCGCTGTACTGGGCGTATCTAACGGGTGCCGGCAGCATCGTCGCCAGCATCGGCCTGCTATTTGCCATCTATCCGCGCCTGGCCGCCACCCTTGAGGCGGCGATGTTGAGCATTATCACGCTGCTCGTCTGGGGGCCCGGACTGATAACCACGCCGACCGATCGAACCCAATGGACGGCATTCGTCATCTCCTGGGCTATCGCCGGCGGCGCCTGGATTGTGGCCGACTCGTATCGCGGGGTGCCCTGGTTTGCGATGGGCGGTTCCGCGCGGAAACTGCCGATCAACTAACCCCTAACCGAGACAATCGCCCGCCGCACGATCTCCAGCCCGGATCGTGCGGCGGCACGTGACGCACCCGCGAATCCGAAGACGAGCCCGCTGCGCTCGGTGGCGCCGTATTTGGACAGCGGATGAACATCGATGCCGGCACGGGCGCATGCCGCCGCCACCGCCCGGTCATCGACGCGGGGCGGACCGTGTTTGAACATGCCAGTGACATGCATGCCGGCGGTAGCCGGCCCGAAATCCAGCACGTCGGCAAGCACTTTCGCCTCCTCCAGAAAGGCCAGCCGCCGCTCATCGTAAATCGCACGGGTTTTGCGCAAGTGACGCGCCAACTGCCCCTCGTGAATGAATGCCGCAAGCACGCCTTGCGTGAGCAGGGCCGTATGGCCGTCCGCGACGTGCTTGGCATCGACGAAGGCGGCCACCAGCGGCTCCGGCACGATGACGTAGGCGATCCGCAACGCCGGAAACAGAATCTTGTTGAAGCTGCCGACATAGATGACGCGCCCTCTTCCATCCATCCCTTGCAGGGAGGCGATCGGACGGCCCTCATAACAATAGTCGCCGTCGTAGTCGTCTTCGACGACGTAGGCGTCTGCTTCGTGCGCCCAATCAAGCAGCGCCCTTCTGCGCTCAAGCGACATCTCGTAACCCATCGGATATTGATGCGATGGAGTGACGTAGGCGAGGCGCGCATGCGGCGCCAGCAATCGGCCAGCCCCTACGTCGAGGCCTTGTTCATCGACCGGCACATGCACCACGTGCAACCCGGCCGCACGCAAGCAGTGCTGCACCGGCTGGTACCCCGGCATCTCGACCCAGGCGCGATCGCCCGGATCGGCGAGCACTTTGCCGGCAAGCTCGACGGCCTGCTGCGTGCTTGTCACCACGATGACCTGCTCGGGCGAGCAATGGGTCGCCCGCATGGCCGATGCGTGCGCTGCGATGGCTTCGCGCAGAGCCGGCAAGCCGTTGCTCGCGCCGTACTCCCAATAGTCGTTGCCAGGCCGGCCGGCCTCGCGGATCAGCAGGCGATTCCAGACTTTGCGCGGAAACAGATCACCCGGTGGCAGTGAAGGCGTAAAGGGAATCGCAGTGGCGGCCTGGTAGTGACCAGGGTAGCTTCGCAATGCCTGCGCACGCTCAGACAAGCGCGGTTGCGCATCGGCTGATTGGGATAAGGCGATGCGCTTGGGCGTCACCGGATGCGCATCGCGCTCGGGCAGGCTTGCGGCCACGAAACTGCCGGCGCCGCGGCGCCGGACGATGTATCCGTCGGCCACCAGTTGGCCGAGCGCCCAGTCGACGGTGTTTCTGGCTACGCCGAGATCTTTCGCCAGTGTTCGGCTCGACGGCAGGCGCGCATTCGGCGCCAGCGCGCCGCTGGTGATCGCCATGCGTATCCGGTCGTCTATGCGCGCGTAAGCAGGCTGGCCTGGTCTCGTATCAAGACCGGCGACATCAACGGAAAATACCGAACCTGCATGCTTGACCATCCATGCAGATTAACTCTTCGAGCGGGTGTGCTCCATGGTCCAGTTCGTCTCCCACTGCTTGCCGTCGAGAGAAAACGCTTGCTCCCAGTGCGCCTTATCGGGGCCGAGGCGGGCCCAGCGAAACCGCACCTTGATCGGCCGGCCGTCGTCGGTATCGTCGCCGAAAAACTCGCCATGGTCGCCGGTAAACCCGCCCACCACAGGCGGAAATAGCTCGCCGGTGGTGCTGTTGATCCAGTAGAGAGACCATTGGCGCTTCTTGAGATTGAAAACGCGCACGGTCATCCCGGACCAGCCCTTGGTCGGGAAAACACCATCATCGATGTTGACCACGCCGCCAAGGCGGCTTTCGCAACGCAGCGAGGCCGGAAAGACGTCCCAATCGTCGCTGCCGACCCAACGTTTTTTCAGCCGCCGGTTGACGAAGTTCCAGTTGCCGACAAAGAAATCGAAGTCGTGGATGTCGCCGGTCGGCAGCGCAATGTCATTACCGGAGAGAGTCTTGCCACCGACGGGGGCCGTAGCGCTGGCGATAGGTAAAAAGCTCAGCGCCGCAGCGCCCGCGAGTGTGTCAATCAGGATTTGCCGGCGCTTGATAGAAACGGGACGGGTCATGCGGCACGCTCACTTGAAGGGAGATACAAACAGCAAGATGCGCGCAATTCAAAGCAGCGTGAAGAGCCATTTACTCACGGCGCACAAGGCCACTGCTCAACCCGGCCCGGTTGTCGAAATCGTGCTGCGCCTTGGTGATGTCCTGCAAATGCCCCTCTACCCAGTGATCGAGCATGGTGATGGGGCCACTTAAGGAGGCGCCGAGCGGCGTCAACGAATATTCGACTCGCGGCGGCACCTCTGCATAGGCCAGGCGGGTCACAAAGCCACTACGCTCAAGTCGCCGCAATGTCTGGATCAGCATCTTCTCGGAAATGCCGCCGATCTGCCGGCGCAGCTCCGAGGTGCGTGCCGGGCCTGCGACCAGTCGATGCACCACAAGCAACGCCCATTTCTCGGCCAGTATTTCCAGCACGGCACGCGCCGGGCAGCTTGGATTGAAGACATCCGCATCGGGGCAGGATAGGTCGGCGGTTTTGTTCATCGGTAAAACTTACCAAAAGGTAAGTACTTGTTCAATGGAAAGTATGATGCAAAGCTTTGCGGGTCACGGCGATCTTTGCGGGAGCCATCCCCGATACATCGCCTGCCATCAACGCCCCATAACCCAAGGACGCACCCATGAAGCTCTTCTACACGCCTGGCGCCTGCTCGCTTTCACCGCACATCGCTTTGCTTGAAGCCGGCTTACCGTTCTCGCTGCACAAAGTGGATCTGAAAGAAAAGAAGTTCGACTCGGACCACGACTTCTATGACGTCAATGGCAAAGGCTATGTACCGGCGCTAGAGCTCGACAATGGCCAGGTGCTGACGGAAGGACCGGCCATCGTGCAATACATCGCCGACCAGAACCCCGCTGCCGATCTCGCCCCCGCCGCCGGCACGATGAACCGTTACAGACTGCAGGAGTGGCTGAACTTCATTACCTCCGAGCTGCATAAGCCGATGGGTTCGATGTTCAACCCAGCGCAGACGCCGGAATGGAAGGAGGCGGTCAAAGCCATGCTGTCGAGGCGTCTGGACTGGCTTTCCAAGCAGCTCGAAGGCAAATCGCACCTACAGGACGAGAAGTTCAGCATTGCCGACGGCTATCTGTTCACGGTGCTGGGCTGGGCCAAAATGGTCGGGTTCGACCTGAGTAAATGGCCGGTCATTGAGCAATATGCCGCGCGCATCGGCCAGCGTCCGAAAGTAATCGAGGCGATGACCGCCGAAGGGCTGCTGAAATAATCGATTCTGAAGTAATCGATTTTGAAGTAACGGATTTTTGGGTGACGCCTGGCCGAAGCACCATCATCGCTTCGGCCAGGCTGAGAACGGCTTAGTAACACTCATCGATCAGCAAGGCCGATGCCCGCCGATGCGCGGGCATCGGCCTGTTAACGAAGATTCACTGCTCATTTCAATTTTTGGACCCGGAAACGTCTTAGAGAGGTCGCATCCACACGGGTCAAGTGTTTTGAACGAGCTGAACCATCAACTTGGGGTTGAGCAGCCAGGGAATCGGCATGGGCATCGACCTGCAGGCCAGCCCGCGCAGGCCATCGTGTGAGCAAAAAATTCATCCTGACCTTATGGACGAGTCTGGGACTGATTCTTGCCACCGCCTGGTCGTGGGCACTTTATGTCGGACCGGCATGCAAGCGCGTACCCAGCCCTATCGTGACCCTCCATGGCAAGGCGTGCCGTGTCGATATACCGGCAAGCAAGTAGCGCGGTTGATCGCTTATCCGCCACTGCTTGATCGCGACCTCCCCCATTCGCGAAGCTGACCTTGCGCATGCGTGTTGGCAGGATTGCGTTCTAGTGAACGCCGGTAGTTGAACATAGCCCGTTCGACATCTCCGGCCGCCTGGTATGCCTCGGCAAGGCTGTCGCCGCCCCAAACGACGTCGGGCCGGCATAAAGCCGGCCCGACGAATAACCATGCATCGGCTGCGATTAGTGCAGGTCGGCCAGCAGGCGCTTCGCGGTGTCTTTCTGCATCTGGCTACCTTCATGCAGCACCTCTTCCAGCATCGAACGGGCGCCATCGGGGTCGCCCATATCGAGGTAGGCACGTGCCAGATCGAGCTTGGTATCGGCCGGGTCATCGCTGAAATGACCGAACTCGTGCGGCTCCTTGCTCGCCGCGCTGCTGGCCGCATGCGGTGCATCCGCCGGCTCATCGGCGAACTGCCAGCTTGTGCGCTCGTGTTGTGGCGCTGGAGCGATCGGCTCAACAGGTTCGTGCTGAACCGGCTTAGTAGCGACCGGCAACTCCGGTGGAGTCGGCGTGAGATTGAAACCAAAGTGATATTCGCTGACCGTCGCGGGGGCGTCATGCGCAGGAAGCGGCGCCGGCTTGACCGGCGGCATCCCCAGGCCCTGGTCAGTCGAGTAACTATCCAGATCGAAATGATGCAGCGCTGCGTGCTCGTCGGCACTTTGCGGCGGCTGCGGGGCGGTGTTCGTGAACAGCGGGTGCCCCGGCACCAGGTCCTCGCCCATGCTCACGACGTCTTGCCATTCCAACTGTTGTGGATTGGAGATATGTGCGTGCATGGCTTCGGCGGCGGCTTCGAAATGCTCAATGTCGCGACGGCCGTAGTAGAGACTGACCAGCTCCAGGTGCAGACCGATGTCATCGGGATGTTCGGCCAATTGGTCGAGCAACTCGTCTTGATCGGGATCGGCGCCGCCCACCGGCATCGCGCCAAAGCGGTCGGCCAAAGAAGAGCCATTCGCCGCTGGAGCCACGACCGCAGGCTTGCGGCGGCGGCCCAGCAAGGCAAGCAAGGCCAGTACGACGACAGCACCGGCACCGGCAGCCCAGGCCCAGGTCTGCATATACCAGGGCTCTTCCGCGACAGGTGCTGGCGCTGGCTTGCTCGGCGCCGGCTTGGCCGCGGCTGCCGCCACAGGCTTGGGTGGTGCGGCTGCGGTACTGGCTACGGCGGTGGCAGCCGTTGTGGTGGTTGCATGTGCCGGGGTGTCGGCGAGCGGGGCAGTCACTGCGGCATGGCTGCTTGCGGCCACCGCAGGTTGCGCGGCAGCGGCGACGCTGGCTGGCTTTGCTTCGGACAAGGCGGTGGCCACTACCGGTTTGTCTTCCACATGTGCCGGTGTACCCGCCGATTTACGCGCTTCGGCCAGCTTGTGCTGCAACTCGGCGATTTCGTTGTCTTTCAACGACAACAGGCGCTCATTCTTGCCGTTGATGTCTTCCAAATCTTTAAGCCGCGACTTCAGCTCGTCGCCCTGCTGTTGCAGCGCGGTCAGCGTCTCTTGGCTACGCAGCAAATCTTGATGCAGCGCAGCCGAGTCGGCTTTGCCGCCATTGCTACCCTTGCCGGCGGCGGTCGCGCCACCGTCTTTTGCCGGCACCAGGGCCAGGCGATCGGAGGTATTGGCGCTCTTGGTCGGCGCCGAGGAAGCGGATGGACGGGTACCGGCGTCGGCCACCGTGGTCGGCACCTTGGCCGCACCGGCACGCCAGTCGCTGTTTTGACGGCTTACTTCGGCCATGGCTGCGGCAGTGGCCAGCGCCTGGGCATCCTCTTTACTGGGCACGCGTAGTACGGCGCCGGTTTTCAGCGCATTGATATTGTCGCGATAGAAGGCATCCGGGTTGGCTTGCTTCAGCGCGACCAGCATCTGATTGACATCGACCCCGGCCGGCGCGACGCGGCGGGCGATGCCGGACAAGGTCTGGCCACGCTCGACCGGACCCAGCTTGCCATCGCCAGCGCTCTCGGCGGGTGCGGTGGCGGATTTCGCTGCCGCAGGTGCTTTGCGACTGCGGGTAACGGTCGTGTCGGCATCCGCTGCCGGCGCAGCCTGGCGCGGTGTACGCGTATGCGTCGGGGCGGCTGTGGGCGCACGGGCGATCGGGGCCTGTGCTGGCGTAGACGGCGGATCGAGCAAGACGGTGAATTCACGCACGCTCTTGTTGGCGCCGCTATTCACTTCAACCAATAAATCCAGATAAGGGTCGTTGATCGGTGCGCTACTGGTAACCCGGATCACTTTCTTGCCGTTGGCGCCATCGACCACACTGAATTGCAACAGGACCGTGGGCGCGGCGATGTTGGCCTGGGCAAAGGCGTCACTGGAAGCCAGCTTGGCCGTGAGATTCTGCAGCTCAGCCGGATTCTCGGGATTGAGCGGAATCTCGGCCAGCAAAGGCTGACCCAGTGCGGATTTGATCTGGATCTGGCCCAATTCCAGCGCTACTGCCTGACTGCTACCCAATGCAAGCGCCAGCAGCACCGACAGCTTCAACGAACGATTCATCGCTTGCTCCCCCGAACGACCCCATGACGTTTCTTGTAGATCGCCGCCAATAGCGGCGGCGACCCGGAACGAGGCGTCACTTTAGTTAGATAAAAGCCAATCAACAATAGCCGTGGCCGATGTTTACACTACATTGCTGCAGCGCATTCTCCCTTCAGTGGCGTCCTTGGCCTGCATCGGGGGCGGCGTTCAACGCACTTAGCTGTTTTCGTAAATCGGCCATAGTGCGGTCCTGCTGCTGCAACCGCTGGTCGGTCTCCCGACTCTTCGCTTCTTGTACTTTCACGTCCTGGCGCAGTTGCTCGATCTCGGCGTTGCGCTGGGCCAACTGCTGTTCGATCTTCGCCTGCTTGGCGCTGGATACGGGCTTGGATGCCCCATCCGCCCAGGCGGCACCCACCACGCACAAGCCAAACACCAAGCCGGCAAGCTTCATTACGGTGAATCTCATGTAAAGATCATCCTCATTAAAGGTAGGCTTCAATCAAGTGCTCTGCGATCTGCACGGCGTTCAACGCGGCGCCTTTGCGGATATTGTCGGCAACCACCCATAGGTTCAGGCCGTGTTCGTGCGAAATATCCTCGCGGATACGGCCGACGAATACCGGATCGTGGCCGGCCGCGTCGCCCACCGGGGTCGGGTAGCCGCCGGCCTTGCGCTCGTCCTGTACCACGACACCCTCGGCGCGCTCCAACAGCTCGCGCGCCTGTTCGGCGGTGATCTTGTCGCGGGTTTCGATGTGTACGGCCTCGGCATGGCCGTAGAACACCGGCACGCGCACCGCCGTCGGGTTCACCTGGATGGAGTCGTCCTCCAAGATCTTGCGCGTCTCCCACACCATCTTCATTTCTTCCTTGGTGTAGCCGTTGGGCTGGAAGTCGTCGATGTGCGGGATCACGTTGAAAGCGATCTGTTTGGGGAATTTCTTGGTTTCCACTTCCTGGAAACCGAGCAGCGCGGCGGTCTGTTTGCCTAGCTCTTCCATGCCTGAACGGCCAGCGCCCGACACCGATTGATAAGTGGCGACATTGATTCGCTCGATGCCCACGGCGCGATGAATCGGCGCCAGCGCCACCAGCATCTGCATGGTCGAGCAATTGGGGTTGGCAATGATGCCGCGTGCCGTGTACTGCGCGATGGCATGCGGGTTCACCTCGCTGATGACCAGCGGGATGTCGTCCTGGTAGCGAAACTCCGAGGTGTTATCGATCACCACCGCACCGGCTGCGGCGGCGCGCGGCGCGTGCTCGCGGCTGACCGAACCACCGGCCGAGAAGAATGCGATGTCCACGCCTTTGAAATCGCAATCGGCCAAGTTCTGCACGGTGATCGATTTATCGCCGAAATCGATCTTTTCGCCGGCCGAACGCTCGCTGGCCAGCAGCACCAGCTCGCTGATCGGAAACTCGCGCTCGGCGAGAATCGCCAGCAGGGTTTCGCCCACGGCGCCTGTCGCGCCAACAATCGCCACCTTGTAACTGCTCTTCTTGCTCATGATCCGGCTTCGGTAAGTAGATATTCAGTAGAGGAAACCGCTATCACCGCACCGATATCCGCAACAGCGGAAATCTAGCCGGGAAAGCAGGCAAAACAATACGTAATCCGTGCTGCTGTGAGTCACATCACGCTTTGTGGCACACGGCCAGGCAGTATGCCGCATGAACTCAGGTGCCGGTATGTCCGGGGATGCCTGATCTATTCAACGGCGTTGGCGGCTGTCCGGCCTGGGACCATGCCCCAGCGTGGCGATGAGATTATCGGCGGCCAGATGGGCCATCGCGTGGCGAGTGTCTTCGCTGGCGCTGGCAAGATGCGGGCTAAGCAAGGCATTGCTCAAGCCCAGCAGATCGGGATGCACCGCCGGCTCGCCCTCGAAGACATCCAAGGCCGCCGCGCACAGGCGTCCTTCGCGTAAGAGCCTGTTCAAAGGCTCCCCGTGGGCTACTCGGAGACCGTAAACAGGCTCTTAGAGCGCAACACCCAGACTTTCTGCCTCACACTCATTGCCGTTCTGCGGGGATTCTTGGGGTGATCTGGCCGACATCGCCACATTGCGCGCGATGGCGCAGCGCATGATCCATCAGCACCAGCGCCATCATCGCCTCGGCAATCGGCGTGGCACGAATGCCGACGCAAGGATCATGGCGCCCCTTGGTCACCACCTCGGCCGGCTCGCCGGCCAGGTTCACGCTATGGCCCGGAATCAAAATGCTCGATGTCGGCTTGAGTACGATCGAGGCGGTAACCGCCTGTCCCGTGCTGATTCCACCAAGGATGCCGCCGGCGTGATTGGAAGCAAAGCCGTCCATCGACATTTCATCGCGATGCTCGCTGCCATGCTGGGTGACCGCGGCAAAACCATCGCCAATCTCCACGCCCTTGACCGCGTTGATCGACATCAGCGCACTGGCCAGATCGCCATCGAGCTTGCCGTAAATAGGCTCGCCCCAACCCGGCGGCACGCCATCGGCGACAACGTTGACACGCGCCCCTACAGAGTCGCCGGACTTGCGCAGCGCGTCCATCGTTTTTTCAAGCACCGGCACTTGCGCCGCGTCGGGCCAAAAGAATGGGTTCTGCTCCACCGCCGCCCAGTCGAAGGTGCTTGCCGCGATATCGCCGAGCTGCGCCAGGTAGCCACGCACACGCACGCCATAACGCGCGGCCAGCCACTTCTTGGCAATCACCGCGGCGGCCACCCGCATCGTCGTTTCGCGCGCGGACGAACGCCCGCCACCGCGCGGATCGCGGATACCGTACTTTTGCCAATAGCTGTAATCGGCGTGACCGGGACGGAAAGTGTTGACGATGTCGCCGTAGTCCTTGCTGCGCTGATCGGTATTGCGAATCAACAGCGCGATCGGCGTGCCGGTGGTCTTGCCTTCGTAAACACCGGAGAGAATTTCCACCTCGTCGGCCTCGCGCCGTTGCGAGGTGTGGCGGCTTTTACCGGTGGCGCGGCGATCGAGATCGGAGCGGAATTCCTCCTCACTGATCGGTAACCCTGGCGGGCAACCGTCGACGACGCAGCCGATGGCCGGACCATGGCTTTCGCCGAATGTGGTGACAGTGAACAGTTTGCCGAAGGAGTTGCTGGACACGGGGAGTCATCGCCTGGAGGAGATCGGGCACAGATTAACGCGATGATGCCCTGCCGGTCTGCGTCAATCGCGCTTCAAATGCCATTCGTCCGCCAGCATGACAAAGATGACGTCATCGACCCATTCACCGTGCAACTGAAAAGCTTTCACATAGTGGGCCTCCTGCCGCATACCTATGGCCCGCAACAAGGTGATGCTCGCGTGATTGCGCGGATCGACCGAGGCATGCACGCGCCGCCGGCCTAACTCGCCAAAACTCCACGCGAGCACCGCGCGCAACGCTTCGCTCGCATACCCTTTGCCTTGGTGGAGCGGCGCGAGGCTGATCCCGAATTCAATCGAATCGTCGGCATCCGCCGGAAAGTGCAGGCCGAGATCGCCGACCAATACATTCCCTTCACGCAAACGAATCGCCCGCTGCAACCAGCTATCGGGCGTGTTCGGCACGATGCTGGCTTGAGTCTCGATGAAGTCGCGCGCGTCGTTGATCGACGCCGGTCGCCAACCCTGAAAGCGAGCTACCGCCGGATCGGCGCGATAACTAAATAGCGCGTCGGCATCGCTTTCTTTTAGTGCATCGAGCAGCAGGCGCGAGGTGGTGAATTCCATGTGAACTCAATCAGCCTCGCTGGAGATATTCAGATCAAGCGCTGCGCGCCTGGGCCGCTGCCCGAATGACCTCGGCATGCTCCAACAGATCGCGCCGCTCCAGCGCGAACACACCCATCGCGCCGACCTTGAATTCGATCCACACGAACGGCACCCGCGGCAGCAAGGCCGCCAGCGCGTGCTCGCTCTCGCCCACCTCGACGATAAGCAGGCCGTCATCGGTGAGGTATTCAGCCGCCTCGTCGAGCATGCGCAGGCAGATATCCAGGCCATCCGTGCCCGAGGTAAGGCCGAGCTTGGGCTCATGGCTGTACTCGCCCGGCAGTGCGGCGTATTCGTCTTCGGTGACATAAGGCGGATTGGAGACGATCAAATCGTAGCGACGCCCCTTAAGCCCGTCGAACAGGTCGGACTTGATCGCCTCGACCCGTCCCTCGACGTGCTGGAATACGATGTTTTCGCGCGCCAGCGACAAGGCCTCGTCGCTGATGTCGACGATATCGACCTGCCATTCCGGGTTGTATTCGGCGATCGCGATACCGATGCAGCCCGAACCGGTGCATAGATCCAAAGCGCGCTCTACATGGCGATGGTCCATCCACGGCGCAAAGCCCGACTCGATCAGCTCGGCAATCGGCGAGCGCGGTACCAGGGCGCGGCGGTCGCTCTTGAATTTCAAACCGGCGAACCAGGTCTCGCCCACCAGATAAGCCACCGGCAGGCGTTCGTTGACGCGGCGCTCGATCAGCGCCAACACGCGCTCGCGCTCTGCCGTGGTCAGCTTGCCGGCACCGTAGGCCGGCGGGATGTCCGGCGGCAGATGCAGGCTGGCCAGCACCAGATGCGTCGCCTCGTCGATCGGGTTGTCGTGGCTATGCCCAAAAGTGAGCCCGGCAGCCGAGAAGCGGCTGGCGCCATAGCGGATGAAGTCGATGATGGAGGCGAGTTCGGCAGTCACGGCGGCACAGTTCGGCTAGGGGGTTGCGAAGTATAGCGGCCGATGCCGCATGGCGAATCGGATTAATCGCGGCCGCGCTCTATACTGGGGAGATGACTTTTAACGTATTCCTCCAATACATCCTGCCGCACCGCGCCTTGTCCCGTGTCGTTTACTGGGCTACCCGCTGGACCTTCGTGCCGTGGAAAAACTTTCTGATCGGCAAGATCGTGCATAGCTATCAGGTCAATATGGCCGAGGCCGCACAACCTGATCCGCTGACCTATCAACACTTCAATGCGTTCTTTACCCGCAAGCTGCGGGCCGATGCGCGCCGGGTCGATGCCGATCCGAACACCCTGCTCTGCCCGGCCGATGGCCGGATCAGCCAGTCGGGCGCGATTGTCGAGGGACGCATTTTTCAGGCCAAGGGCCAGGACTACACCGCCGCCGAATTGCTTGGCGATGAAGCTTCGGCCGCGCCTTATCGCAACGGCCGCTTCGCCACCGTGTACCTGTCGCCGCGTGATTACCACCGGGTCCACATGCCGCTGGCCGGTCGCTTGAAAGAAACCGTGCATGTGCCGGGGCGCATTTTCAGCGTGGCACCGTTCGCGGTGGCGGCGATTCCACGACTGTTTGCCCGCAACGAACGCCTGGTCTGCCATTTCGAGGGCGAACATGGCCCCTTCGTCGTGGTGATGGTCGGCGCGATCCTGGTTTCCAGCGTCGCCACCGTATGGGACGGCCTGGTGATCCCACCCTACGCCAGCGGCATTCGGCGCAAATCGTTCGAAGGCCAGAACATCAACCTGGAGCGGTTCGCCGAGATGGCCCGATTCAATATGGGCTCCACCGTGATCTTGCTGTTGCCCGAAAGCCTGGGCGAACTCGATGCCCTGCAACCGCAGCAACCGGTGCAGGTCGGGCAGCGACTAGGGAGTCTGCGCACAATCGCCTAGTCAATGTGACGCATTTTGTCGTTTTGTGACCTTCTTGGCGCTCTCTTGCGCAAAGCATGGCTAAGCTGTTCGCTAGCAATGCGCTCGACTCCCCTTAAGTCACGCCGAGAAAATACATGGGCCTCCTCAGCCAACTCATTGCGATGAATCGCGCACGTCAACTCAGCAAACAGTTTCGCGACATCGAGCGCACTATCAACGCATTACCCAAGCGCGGCCGGTCACGGCTGGGTGCACTGGCGCTGCGCGAAATCGGTCAAGCCTCGCGCAGTGATTTCCCGCATATGTACGGCACGCCCCCGGATGAACGCTACGGCGCCTGGGGTCAAGGCACCACGATCGGCTTCGCTCGCGCCCGCTCGGAAAACCCCGAAGTTGCCTTGCGCGGCATCGCCTTATGGCTGGCCGTGGCCTATCACGAGACCAAAGACTCGCCTTACACCAGCCTGCAGCCGCACTATCGCCAATTGACGCGAGTGCTGCGAGAGCTGAAAGAAGCACACAGCAACGACAGCAGTGACAGCACCGACGCCTGGATGAACTCGCCCGCTGCGGCTTGAATCCCAGCCTTGAACGCGATGGGGGATCACCCCCACCGCGTCAGCGTCTCAACGGCAAGCCGGTACGCGCAGACTCTGCCCGATGCTGATGTTGTGGTGCCTCAAGCTATTCATCTTGGCCACCTCCTCCACATCCGAGCAGCCCAGCTTATTGACGATGCTGGTCAAGGTGTCGCCGCGCCTGACGGTATAGCTGCGGGGCTTGGCCGGCGCTGACGTTTTAACCACGGTTGCCGGCATGACGGGTGCCGAGGCTACCGTCGGAAGCACTGCCGTATGCAAGTCGTTGGCAAGAATCGGCCAGGGGCCGTCGGTGCAACGCACGGCATAAACCTTCTCCAGCATTTTGGGCACTTCCAACCGTGTACCGGCCGGCTGCGCCATCTGTGGATCGAGCCGTGGATTGAGATTGCGCAAAATGCGAAACCAGCCGTTGCTCATGCCGCCAGCCGAACCCAGGCATACGGTGAGTTCGGACACCGAAGCCGGCCGCTTCAAAGTGATATTGCCCGGCGAAACATCGAGCTTGGGGAAACGCAGGTTATAGCTGTCGGGATGCAAGAACAGCCACGCCGCCGCCAACACTGCCGGTACATAGGCCCGCGTTTCCGGCGAAAGCTGGCTATAGATCTTCGGGTCATAGAAGCTCACCGCCGTGTTGTCGCCGACCATCCGGCGCATGCGGCCCTCGCCGCCGTTATAGGCCGCCAGGGTGAGTTCGAGATTGTTGTTGAAGATCTTGAGCTGCTCGTCCAGGTACTCCGCGTTCGCGCGCGCGGCGGCGGCCGGGTCGTAGCGCAAATCAAAGCCATCGTCATTGACCAGGCCAAAGCGCATGCCGGTGGCATACATGAACTGCAACGGCCCGGCCGCGCCGGAACGCGACACTGCATGCACCTTGCCACCGGACTCCTTAGCCATGATGCCGAACAGCACCGCCTCGGGAAGATCCTGCTTTTGGTATTCCGGCCACATCTGGTAACGCATGTATTGATAGTTGACGTAGGCCTCCATCAAATTCGGACGCCACTGGGTCAGCCACATTTCCAGCGCCGCCTTGACTGGGCCGTTCATTGCGATCAGCTCCGACAACTGCTGCCCACGCAGCAAGGTCACACTGCGCTGCGCCTCGGACAAACTGGCCGCCCCGGTCTTTCCGCCAGCGCTGCCTTCGGCTGTCCGCTCGATCGGCACGGCGCTATCGTCATCGGCAAAGAAACCACCATTCTTCAAGCGCAATAAGCGATCGAACACGGAGAAAAATCGCTGCGGGTCGCAGCCAGGCGTATTGCCGCAATGCGCGGCGGCTCCTTTCAATTGATCCAGCGCTGCCGTCAAGGTTTGCTGCGAGGCTTGGTTATCGCCCTCGCGGGCTTGCTGCAAGGCTGTCTCATAACCTTTGCTCGCCTGATCGAGCTGACCATAGAGCGCATCCACCGGAGGGGATACTTTGCCCGCGCCGGTGCCCGTGCTGGCGCAAGCACCGAGCAAGACCAACGCTGCGGCGAGTGGAAGCAGGCGAAGACGTATAGCTGGCATGGAAGCATCCCTGTCTAGAAAACGACCACCATACCCGGCGTTCCCTGCCGACTCAACGAGAATACCGAACAGAGTCTAAGAACAGGCTCTTCGCTACAATCGCTCAATCACCCTCGGATAAACGCGATGACGGACATCCTGATCGGCCGCAATCAAAGCACGAGTGTCAGCCTTGATCCTCGCTACGGCAACCGCCACGGCATGATCGCCGGCGCCACCGGCACCGGTAAGTCGGTATCGCTGATGGTGCTGGCCGAGGGCTTCTCGAAACTTGGCGTGCCTTGCTTTCTTGCCGACGCCAAGGGTGATCTGGCGGGTTTGGCCATGGCCGCAGGCGAGCCGGGCGACAAGCTGAAAGCGCGCCTGACCAGCCTCGGCCTGAGCGATTGGAAGCCGCAAGCGAATCCGGTGATCTTCTGGGACATCTACGGCAAGCTCGGCCACCCGGTGCGCGCCACCATCAGCGAGATGGGTCCCACCCTGCTTGGTCGCATTCTCGAACTCAACGACACTCAGGAAGGCGTGCTGGAGGTGATCTTCAAGGTCGCCGACGACCAGGGCTGGCTACTGCTGGATCTACCCGACCTGCGCGCGATGCTCAGCTTCGCCGCTGAAAACGCCAAGGACATCTCGACCCAGTACGGCCTTATCAGCACGCAAAGCATCGCGGCGATTCAGCGCAATCTGCTCAAGCTCGAACAGGACGGCGCCGACCAGTTCTTTGGCGAACCGGCGCTGGAATTAAGCGACTTGATGCGGCAGGACATGAGCGGCCGTGGTGTCATCAATATTCTGGCAGCCGATCAATTGATCTTGAAGCCACGTCTGTATTCCACCTTTCTGCTGTGGCTGCTATCGGAGTTGTTCGAGCAACTGCCGGAAGTCGGCGATCTGGAACAACCCAAGCTGGTGTTTTTCTTCGACGAGGCACACTTGCTATTCAACGACGCACCCGCGGCCCTGCAGCAACGGGTGGAGCAGGTGGTTCGGCTGATCCGCTCCAAAGGTGTCGGCGTGTACTTCTGCTCGCAAAACCCGGACGACGTACCCGACAATATCCTCGGCCAGCTCGGCAACCGCATCCAACACGCCTTGCGCGCCTTTACACCACGCGATCAAAAAGCCGTAAAGGCAGCGGCAGAAACCTTTGTCGCCAATCCCAAAATCAAAGTGGGCGAGGTCATCGGCCAACTGGCTGTCGGCGAGGCGCTGGCCTCTACGCTGCGCGATGGCGGCGTACCGACGCCGGTGGAGCAAGTGCTGGTGAGTTCGCCCACCGGACGTATCGGCGCCATCTCGGAAACCGAACGCGCCACGGCGCGGCAACGCTCTCCGGTCGGCGGTAAATACGATACGGCGATCAATCGCGAGTCGGCGGCTGAAATTCTCGCTAAACGCGCGGAAAACAAAGCTGCCGATCTATCTGCCGACAAAGAAGCCACCGCCGCTAGCGCAACATCAGGCTGGGGTGGTGCGATCAAAGACGCTCTGCTCGGTACCAGCCGCCGCCAAGGCATGATCGAGGCCATGGCCAAATCCGCCAGCCGCACTGTCGGCACGCGCCTAGGTCAACAGATCGTGCGCGGCGTGCTCGGCGGCATCTTCGGCGGAAAACGGTGATGCGAAGGGTCGAAACCGTTGCGGCAGACACCCCGTTCTCCGAGCGCCTGGGCAACGGCTTCAGTTACCCGTTGCGCGGCGCCGCACTAGCCACCTGCGTTGCGCTGGCGATATCGCATTACGTCGTGCTGTTGCCGGGCTTCATCGGCTCACTCGCCAGCATCCTGGTATGGGCCGCCACCTGGCGCTACGCCGCCGACTGCATGCTGCATACCGCGCACGGCTATGCCGACCCGCCGGACGTCAGCATCCACGGCAACGACTCCAGCGGCCGCGGACTCACCTTCATCCATATTCTGGCCGTCCTGCTGTGTGCGTTCACCGCGCTGTTTCATCTACACCTGCTATGGGTGCTGCTGGTTCTGTTGGCCTTGACCTTTCCTGCTATCGACATGTCGATGGCATTCGACGGCAATGTGCTGCTGGCGCTCAACCCGCTGAACTGGTGGCGGATCATCAGCAGCTTCGGCATGGCTTACCTGATTCCGGTCGCCATCAATCTACTGCTGGTCGTCTTGATCGTGATCGCGTCCGTTCTCACGGCGATGCTGCCCAAGCTGCTGGCCATACCGTTGTTTGCCTTCGCCTATACCTATCTCATCGTGCTCGGCTTTCATTTGATGGGCGCGATGATTCATCAACGTCACGAGCAATTCGGCCTTATCCCAGAGGCCCAGATCCTGGTCGAAGAGAATAAACAAGATGCCGACCAGCAATTGCTCGCCGAAGTGGACGAACTAGCTCCGCAGCATCCGCAACAGGCGATCGGTCTGCTGGTGACAAGGCTGCAAAACCGCAGTGCCCCCGCATCGATACACCTGGCTTACCGCAAGCTGCTGCAACGCCAAGGCCTGCGCGACGGGCTGCTGGTGCATGGCCAGATCTGGATTGCCGCCTTGATGGTGAGCGGCGAATCGCGCCGCGCACTGGGCTTGGTACAAGAGTGCGGCGAGATCGACCCGGCCTTTCTGCCCGACGATCCCCGCAACGCAGGTGAGCTGGCCGACCTCGCCGCACGCCTGGGCATGAGCCGGCTGGCGCTGAAACTTTGCCGGGGCTATCTCGCCACCTGGCCCCGCGACGGCAAGGCACCGCACTATGGCTTGCTCGCCGCACAACAGCTCGGCGAACGCCTCGATCAACCTACCGAAGCTATCGTGCTGCTCGGCAAGTTGCGCACGGCATGGCCCGATCATCCGCTACGTGGCGAGATCGATGCGCTGGCGCGGCAACTGCAAGCGCAGCATTCATAAGAGCCGGTTCAAAATCTCTGAGCGGCCCGCGACGACACATCTCAAACACATCGAACCCGCCTCAACATACTCACAGGCGCCGGCTGCACGGTGGCGTGATCGGGAATCTCCAGCGAAGTCAGGCCCTCGCGCAAGGCGTAGCGAGTCAACTCGGCGATACCGCGCAGGTTGAGCTTCTGCATGATGTGTTCGCGGTGGGTGCCGACGGTTTTTTCGCTGACGTGCAAACGTATCGCGACATCCTTGGTCGAATGGCCTTCGGAAAGCATCTGGGTAATTTCACGCTCGCGCGGCGTCAGCAGGACAAAGGCCGTCGCCTGACCCACGCCACCGGTTTGAACCGCGCGATAGTCATTGACCAGCACATGCGCAATGCCTGGACTGAGATAGACCTGCTGCAGGCATACCGCATGAATGGCATCGAGCAACTCTCTGAAACTGCAACTATCGGACAAATAGCCCGATACCCCGGCATTGAAAGCGGCACGAATGCGTGCAATCGAACGATCCGCCGCGATGCAGATAGTTCGAGTGCGCGTACTGCGCGCCAAAATGCGCCGGGTCGCCTCGATGCCATTGAGCAAGGGCAAGGCAATGTCCATCAGCACCACATCGGGCTCATGCTCAACCGCCAAGCGGACACTATCTAGGCCATTGTCGGCCTGCCCGATCACCAGCATCTCTGCATGGCCCGCAAACAGCGATGTCAGACCCTCGCGGGCAAGGCCGCGACTATCGGCTACGACAATGCGTATCACGGATTCCCCCCGAAATCTTCCCTAAGAGCCTGTTCACGACCGCCGCCCGGCGCTTATCGTGAACGGCCAAGAATCGACCGATGCATCCTCATGAGTCCTTGCATCGAACTCGCGGCCCTGACAAAACCCGCCTCAATGCCATAGCACTGCTGCGTTTGTTGATCGCCGTGACGGCCTCTGTGGCCAGATTGCTGATTACCGCCATAGGCACGGTTCGATTCAAGGAATCCGCTTCGACGCCTATATGGAGAAAAGGCCGGCGACAACATGCATTCACCGACCTGAGGCCACGCGTGCCTAGGGCACGCCGCGCTCACGCCTCAAAACCCCGGCCTCGCGACCGCCGGAATGTCGCTTGTTCAGCAGAAAACAGAAGATCAGCAGCGCCGGTCCGGCATGCAGAAAAAGCCGGCTTGGCCACACGACCTCTTCACCGATGGCAACCCATAGATAGTGGTCATTGAGCATGGCGAATGTATCAAGCAGCGCACCGGCGGCAATCACACTGCAACTCAAGCGAATCGCACGTGAAAGCGATGGGTCAGCAATGCCCCACATGGAAAAGATACTTGCCAGGCCGGCAAGAATGAAATCAAGCACGATCATCACGCCCTCTCCCAGGATCAAAGAAACGACCGAACAGACGAGCTATCAACGCCTCTCCATTGCTATCCATCCAACGCTGCGTAAGCACTGCAAAATTAGGGCCGAAGCACCCGATAAGAAAAGTAAGCGCCGACTGCACCGACGGTGTCGCCTGCGGAAAGAAGTAGGTAATGACGGCTGGCGCCAAAAACGCAGCGGTCAAAACGCCGCAAAGAATCTGTACCAGCGCATCACTGAAATGCGTTTGCCGGCGTAACGCTACCGGCAACACCGCCCCACCCACACCCGCAAGAAGCACCCACACATCGATTAATTTGAAGTCGTCCATATAGCCACCTCGTCGCCATCAATGCGCCGTCGCTTCAATACCCGGCGCGACGCAACACCCCGCTCTCCAGAAGACCGTTGCCGTCTGAAAACAGGCTGTAGCCAAGCGTTCCATCGTCGCCCACCGTCAGCCGGGCGTAGCCATCCAGAAATTGATTGCATAGCCCGCCATTGGACCGGCGAAAGGCGAGGTACTCGCTATCGCCGTATGACCCGGCATACTCCAAGGCCAGGTTGCACCTACGTACACCGGCATAGCTCCATGTGCCGGCATCGCCACCTGGGCGCGAGGCATCCAGAGACACCGTCAATGCGATGGCGGGGCCATCCGTGGATGTTCGCTCCCAGGTCGCGTCGATAGGGAGCTTGGCGTATTGCTCCGCTCGCATCAGTGAGACATCCCCTTGATCGCCAAGACTTAGCGTGGCAGTGGCCTCACTCGCCGCCCCCTGCATAGCGATTTGCCTGGTCAATAAAGCGTTGCAAAAGCTGCCGCCGTTGCTGTCATCGGCGCTGAACAGAGCGAGATCCTCGGTTCTTGATATCTGCTTGATGCGCAGCTCGCAATTGCGCGGCGAACCAAAATGCAATTTGCCGGCCAACTTATTCGACGTTTCCGTCAAGAGCAGCGTCACAGCGACAGGCCGCTGCCCCGTATAGGCCTGGCCGGCCCAAGCACCCGACCGGCTATGCAGCACCGCGTCGGCAGCTATCGATGTCATCGGTATAGCTAACCATGCCAACGCCATGCTCAGTGCCGCATAGAGGTTCGTACAGGTCCGAATCATTTTCATGCTCCACTCCTAAGAACGATCAGTAAGCCAAGCAGCAGCGCGATCGCCAGCACGACGGCCACGCATGTTCGATACCGCCACGAGGGCTTTCTCAGCGAGTCGCCCATCAATTGCACCAGGCGCTGCGAATCCTGCGGCGACATCACGAATTCGATCTTTCTAGCCATTACGCCTCCTCGCTCACCGGCAAGGTTCGTAACAGCAGGCCATTCACGCGCACCTCTCCATCAACAGCGTCCACTCCAGAAAAGCGAATACACAACTGATGTGGTGCACGGCGGCGGCGACCTCGCCAGACGCGTACAACGACACGCTCATCACCGGCTCGGGTGCGCCGGCGATACATCTGGCAATCCATACTTATTTCCAGACTTGCGATCTGCGCTATACGGTGCGGCCGAAACTGAGCAAGAGGAATGACCAGCGGTGACATCGCATCGTTGGTGTCGAGCGGCTCGACCCGAAATGGCGGAGCGTTGTCGAACATCGCACTCATCGCCCGCGCATGACCGCGTCTTATGGCTTCTTGCGCATCGCATACGGCGCGTTGAACCGTCTGCAGCCATTCATCGAAACCATATTCGGCCACCCAAGTTCTCCCATTCAAGGCGACGGGGTGCATCAGCGTGAGCGCCAGTGAGCCTGGTATCCGCGATGCTTTTGCGTACATGAGCATCTTGCAGACATTGACCCTAGGTTCCGGTCAACCACGCTGGCTTGCGCGGAAAGCCAACGTGATAGCAAAGCCACTGCAATACGACCTGGTGCTCGCCGAGTTGCAGGATCGTGAAACCTTTCTCGATGCCGACAATCGAGCCTTTCGGACTTTCCGACAGACAGCGATTGAGCAATTCACGGGCTTCTTCGATCTGAGCCTCCGAACGCAACTGATTGGGATTGTCATTACCTACCACGATGCGCTTGATGAACTTGACTTCGGTCAGGTCGAACATCGCGACGATCTCCACGGCGGCGTATGGGATGGCCCTACATTTGAATCTTTACAACAAGCGGATAACGAACCCATCAAACCCTGCTGATCGACGTCGTCACGCTCAGGTGCCTGAGGGCGCGGGCGCCGGCGCCGGTGCAGGCGTTGCAGCTACCGCTACGGGCGCACTGATCTTGCGCGGTGCGCAAGCGGTCTGCAGGATGTCGAGCACACGTGCCAGACCCTCGGGCATGCCACCGTCTTCGGCATGCACGGCCACGGTGTACTTGGCGGAATTATCCGAGGTACGCGCATTTTCTTTATGCGTAGCCACGGAGCCCTGCACATGCACCTTGGCCGAAAAAATACCCCAATTGATGGACGCGTCCAGCGAGGCCGAGGCCGACATATCCGACGACGACTTTTCGGTGTAAGACGACTTCACTTCCATCTCGAAATTCACATCGACCTTGGTAATGCTCAAGTTCGGCACCTTTACGATCGCCAGCAACGGAACCTCCAACTCGACCTCTTCCTCAGCGATGGGCGAGCCGTTGGGACCGGGTTGCGGGTTGTCTACCGGGCGCTTGAAACGAAACAATGCAGTGCGGGTGGCGCCGACCGCGTTCGGGTCCTTACCGCCGGCCGCCGGCGGCAAAAAGCCGATGAGCTTGATGAAGTCGGCGGTAGCATTGGCCAGCTTGATCTGCGCTTCGCAAGCCGCGCTCAACGGACCACCGATCAAGTCTTGCATCGGCAGCCCTTTGAACTGGCTCGACATGTTGACGAGTTCGTCAGCCATGATGTTTCTCCTTCGGTGAATGTCGAACTACAAACAGTGCTCGTGGCTCTAACCACCGCACTGGCGCGAGCCACCATGGCCCACTACGACCTACGGCTTGCCAAACACCGAGGCCGCGCTTGCCGAATGCGCAGACCGCATTCGACTCACCGGAAAGATGCCAAAAGCATCTCGCCCATGTCCTTTGACGATACTCAACTGACCTTGATCGTCTTGAATACGCCCTGGCTCTGCGCGAGGTGATTGATAAGCCGTGCCGCCCCATCCGTCGGCTCGGCTCCCTCCACGCGCATCACCACGTGGACCGAGCCCTGCCTGCGTCCGGCGGTTGCCGCCTGGGTGTCGATGCCGACGATCGTGCGCGGCGACGAAGGATGCGCGGTCCAATTCGCCGCAGGCGCCGCACCGTTATCGCCTGGTGGCGGCGCCTGCTCCGTCATCTCGCCAAGATCGGCATCGAAACTGATTTCGACATCCTTGATGTGCAACACATTGGTCGAGACCAGGGAAAGCAACGGCACGCGATACAGATCCTCATCGTTCTCGTCCGCCTGCGGATGCGCCGAGGGCAAGCGAATCGTGACGCTGTGCGGCCGATTATCGGCATCGAAATAATCACGCAGCAGCGCCGTCTGATGCTGGGTAACGCGGTCTTGCGCTTCGATCACCGCACCGGCCAGGGCTTTGATGAGATCGTTGAGCGAGGTAGCCATAGAAAATCCTTGAGAGCCTGTTCAGCCGCACAAACCCATCGCAAACCGTTACCGCACGGCGACGATTTGCATAGCGCTACGGTCAGAGGGTGGGAAAGGCATTGACGCGGGCCAGCCAGCCCTTGAGAAATTTGCCCATCACAGGCCGACGCTCGACCAACTGGTTGTAGTAGTCCACGCGGCCTTGCTTGTAACGCCGATACACTTCGGTTTGATCCAGCTCGGCCAAGCGCGCCAGCGTGGCCGGCCCGATCCCGCCATCGACGGCGAGCGGCGGTTTATCGCTGAGTTGATTGAGTACGCGCTGCAGCAGGCTGCCCGCATTGGCGCCGGCATTCACATTGAAATCGAAAACGATCTCGGCGAGCGGCTGCAAGGCGATCGTATCGCCACCGATGCGATCCCAGTACATCGCCTTATAGATGACCCCCGCCTGCGCAGGGGTCAGTGCACGCAGGTTGTCCAGGGTCGGGGCAATCTTGAGCAATGAGTTCGCACAACGGTTGAAGGTTTCCATCGTGATGCCAAGATTGGTCGCACCACCCGGATCATCGGGATCATTGACAAAGCCACCCTCGAACTTGAGCAGGGTCGGAAAAAACATATCGAAATTAGCCATGCGTCTCTCCCCTTGGCGATTGACGGCACACCCATGCCATCGGTCGTAGGCCAGCATGACCATCTCGCCATGCCGGGGGGATCGGTAAATGACTGATATAAGACTTCCGAAAATCCTGGCACGCCGAGGCATCGAAGATGGGCCTGGGCAATTTCCGCTGGGTTGGTCCAGCAGAAGCGCACAGAGTGCATGGCTGGATTAAGATCATCCCCTCACTCGCCGGACACGGACTTTCGTGCCATACCTGCAACTGCAATCGATAACCGTATGAGCCGCTGGCGCCCGCCCTCTCCCACCTCCACCGCGATCATCACGCGCGAAGGCTTTGAGAAGCTCAAAGCCGAAGTGGATTACCTATGGCATACCTTGCGCCCGGAAGTGGTAAAGGCGCTGGCCGCCGCCGCGGCTGAAGGTGATCGCTCGGAGAATGCCGAGTACATCTATCGCAAAAAGCAGCTCGGCGAAATCGATCGCCGCGCGCGCTTTCTGAGCAAGCGCATCCCCGCGCTGAAGGTGGCCGAGGGCGCACCGACCAACCGCGACGCGGTCTTTTTCGGCGCACGCATAACGCTGGAAAACATCGACAGCGGCGAGACCCTGCACTATCGCATCGTCGGCCCGGACGAGACCGACGCCAAGCTCGGCTGGATCAGTATCGACTCGCCGATGGCGCGAGCCATGCTGAAAAAACGCATCGACGACGAGTTCGAGGCCGAGTTGCCCGGCGGCCGCAGCCGTTTCGCCATCGTCGAAGTGAATTACTAAACCAGACGGGCGTAAACCAGTGCGGTTTACTCCCGTCGGTGCGCCTGCCTGGACTACTTGCTCGAACTACTTACCTTGCGGCGACGGCGGCGCTTGCTGCATCAACGCATTGAGCTGCGCCTGATGCGACTCAAAGAAAGCGACGTTGGCCTGATTGACCTTGCTCTGATCGAGCTGACTCGCCGCTTGCGGATCGCTTTTCGCCTGCGAAGCAATCGCCGCATTCATCAAGGCCAAATTGGCCAGCATAAATTCGCGCGGGGTAAAGCCATGGGTCTTAATCAGCGGCTTGATGCGCGGATCGCCCGAAACCGCCCGTTCGGCTAAGTCGTCCAGGTTCTTCACCTGCCCCGGCCCTGGACCTGCCTGCGGCTTGATGCCAAGAGTACGGGCTTCTTTGGTGGTGGCGATCAGCCGATTGAAAATATCGTCGTTGAGGTTGTAGCTCTTGATCGCCTGCATATCGGCGTCCGGCAGACCTGGGCCAGAACCCGGTCGCGGCGCCGGTTGAGGCGCCTCTGCGGGCGGGATTCCACTACGAACCTGAGATGGCGCCGCTGACTGCGCCTGAGCATATGCGGCCAGCGGCGATGCCAAAGCCAGCGCCAGCAACAACACCGACCGCTGTACCGTGGTCAATCGCGAAGAAGGTAAAGGATTGGATTGCATCATGGGCTCCGAAGTTTGCGAATCGAGACGTGCCAGCAAAGTAGCGACATATCACCACATTCGGTTCATCCATGACAAAGTTTTGTGAAGGCGCTTAATCGCATTTTCATAAACCCGGTATGCCCCAGGGCGCCATGCCCGCATGAATCACCGTCAAGCGTCGATCAAGCCAGGCGGCGGATAACGCCGCCCCTCGCGCAAAGGTTGATAACAAGCCGTCTCACGATGAAACGCTTCGTCATCGTTATTGGCATGCCAACCGGGAATGCCGGCCAAGGGCAGTGGCCGTAGGTCCAGCGGATCGCGCAGCATGCGCCAATCGGTAATCGCCTCGGCGCATAGATCAAGCACCCGCTGCGGGTCTTCGCCGGCGATTGCCACGAATACCAGCGCCTTGCCTACCAGCAGCTTGCTCGGGGTCAACGCATGCTCCAACAGCGCATGGCCGAACAAAGCCAGTTCGATCGAACCGTTGCGCCATGCTTCGCGCCGACGCCAAAACAGGCCGTACCAATCATGCGCATCCCATAAGGGCAACAAGGTTGGATCGCGCAAGGTAACGACCACGCCGGCCTCGTCGAAATGAGTCTGGGCATATTGCGGACGCGAACGAAGCTTTGGCCCCATACGCGCAACTTCGGCGATTTGCCGTGCGTTCAACGCACGCTTGAGCGCCGGGTAGCGCAGCCAGATCAGCGCATTGAACAAGTCATGCCAGTTCGCTTCACGCGTGGCGATCTCGCCGCGCATGGCAATGCGCTGCTCGTAATGCAAACCGTCGGCAAGCAAGGCCGGGCTCTGCACGACAAAACGCTCAGGTGCGTCATCGGGCAACAAGGCATTGAGCGCCTCGATAGATGGCCAATCGGAGCCGCTCAACAAACCAGCGTATTCACTCCATGCCGCCAGCGGCTGTTGCTCGAACACCGCCGGCGCAACGTCTTCACGCGATGGTGCGACATAACGCATCGCGCCACCGTGCCTTTAGCTCACCAGGCGCGCATGCAGATCGTGCTCGTCGGCATCATCGACCACGACATCAACGAACTGACCTGGTTTCAGTGACTGGCCGTTGGCAATGTGCACCACGCCGTCGATTTCCGGCGCATCGGCAGCCGAACGCGCCACCGCACCATCGGCGCTGGCGTGATCGACCAGCACTTTGATAGTGCGACCGATCTTGCGCTGCAATTTGGCCGCGGAGATTTCCGCCTGCACCGCCATGAACTGCTCGAGACGGTCTTCTTTCAGTTCTTCGGAAACCGGGTTCGGCAGCTCGTTGGCCTTGGCGCCATCCACCGGCGAATAGGTGAATGCACCGACGCGATCCAGTTCAGCCTCGCGCAGGAAATCGAGCAGTTCTTCGAACTCCGCATCGGTCTCGCCGGGAAAGCCGACGATAAAGGTGCTGCGGATGGTCAGGTCCGGTACGGCCTTGCGCCAGTTGCGAATGCGCTCCAGCGTCTTGTCGATATTGCCTGGGCGCTTCATCAACTTGAGGATGCGCGGGCTGGCATGCTGAAACGGAATGTCGAGGTAGGGAAGAATTTTCCCCTCCGCCATCAACGGCATCACTTCGTCCACATGCGGATACGGGTAGACGTAATGCAAGCGTGTCCATGCGCCGAGTTCAGACAGGCCCTGGCATAGCTCGGTCATGCGCGTGCGATAGCTCTTCTCGCGCCAGGTGCGCTCGGCATACTTCATGTCTACGCCATAGGCGCTGGTGTCTTGCGAGATCACCAGCAACTCCTTGACCCCACCCTTCACCAGCTTTTCCGCCTCGATCAGCACCTCGTCCACCGGGCGCGATACCAGGTCGCCACGCATCGACGGAATGATGCAGAAGCTGCAGCGATGATTGCAGCCTTCAGAAATTTTCAAGTAAGCGTAGTGCTTGGGGGTGAGCTTGACCCCGGTATCAGGCACCAGATCCAGCAATCGATTGCGCTGCGGCGGTATCGCGGTATGCACAGCGCTCATCACGCTGGCGTAATCCTGCGGGCCGCTGATCGCCAGCACATCCGGGTAGGCCTCGCGAATCAGCTCCGCGCGCTTGCCCAGACAACCGGTGACGATCACCTTGCCGTTCTCGTGCAATGCCTCGCCAATAGCATCCAACGACTCCTGCACGGCCGCATCGATAAAACCGCAGGTGTTCACCACCACCGCATCGGCAGCGTCATAACGGGGCACGATCTCGTAACCCTCGACTTTCAACTGGGTCAGGATGCGCTCGGAATCGACCAACGCCTTGGGGCAGCCGAGGCTGACGAAACCGATCTTGGGTGAAGCCTGCGACATGGCGCGATACCGTGGGGGTGTTAGGGCAAACCCGGGATTATACGTTAGTGGGGGGATTGGGGCCGGAACGGGGAACGGGGAACGGGGAACGGGGAACGGGGAACGGGGAACGGGGAACGGGGAACGGGGAACGGGGAAAAGCCTAAAAAGCAGAGGCTGAAAAGCAAGAGCAAAAACAAAAAAGATCAAAAAAGAACACGGAGCTGCAATGCCCCCTCAAATTTCACGTTCCCCGTTCCCCATTCCCCGTTCCCCACTCCTAAAATCCCCTATCACCGCCAGGAGCAACCCCACGATGAGCCAGACGATCCACCTCAATACCACCCGCATGCAGTGCATCGGGGCCTATCTCGCCCAGCCGGCAGGCAAGCCCAAGGGCGGCATCGTGGTGATTCAGGAGATCTTTGGCGTCAATGCGCATATCCGCGAGGTTGTCGATGGTTTTGCCGCCGCCGGCTATACCGCGATCGCGCCGGCCTTCTTCGATCACCTGGAAACCGGCGTGGAGCTGGATTACAGCGATGCCGGCTACGCCAGCGGCAAGCTGTTGGCCACCGAACTGGGCCTGGAGCTTGCAGTGGAAGATGTCGCCAGCGCAGCCGAAGCCATCGCCTCGGCCGGCAAGATCGGCACCGTCGGTTATTGCTGGGGCGGCACGGTGGCCCTGCTTAGCGCGCTGCGACTCGGCCTGCCTTCGGTGAGCTATTACGGCTCACGCAACCTGCCCTTTCTGGGCGAAACGCCAAAAGCGCCGGTGATGTTCCATTTCGGCGAACGCGATAAGAGCATTTCAGCCGAGATGGTCGCCAGGCATCGCGAACAACTGCCGCAGATGCCGCTTTACACCTACCCGGCCGATCACGCGTTCAATCGCAATATCGATCACCACTACGACGAAGCCAGCGCCAAACTCGCGCTACAACGTACGTTGGCGTTCTTCGAGACAAACTTGTGCGCACCGCACCTTTGAACGATTCGCCGTCATCGCAGCATGTCTCGACCCGCAGGGCTGTTCACCCATGAAACGAGCTGACTTTATCCTCGACCCGCGATTGCAGGCGGATACCCGGCTGATTACCTCGCTGGCGCTGTGCGACATCTTGCTGATGAACGACACGCGCTTTCCCTGGCTGATCCTGGTGCCGCGCCGCGGCGGACTGGTCGAGGTCGATGACCTGGGCACGGATGGACAAGCCTTGCTATGGCACGAAGTTCATCGCGCCGCCGCCGCGCTGCGCAATATCGCGCCTTGCGACAAGCTTAATATCGGTGCGCTGGGCAATATCGTGCGCCAGTTGCACGTGCATGTCGTTGCTCGCCGCGACGGCGATGCCGCCTGGCCGGCCCCGGTATGGGGCAGCGGTGCGGCTACGCCTTATCCAGATGACGTCTTGGCCGAGCGCGTCGAACAACTACGCACCCGCATTCTCAATTGACATGCACAAAAAAGCCCGCGGAATCATCCGCGGGCTCGTATAGGCGAAATCGCTCTTAACGCTGCGAAGGGCTGTAACCGCCACTGCTGGCGTCTTTACCCTTCATTTCGTCGTTGGTCTTGACCGGTGCGTGGTAATCCTCAAGATCGCGTGCCTTGGTATCTACCGCGTTGATCTTCTTCAGCGTGCCGCCGTCGTCGTAGTACACGGTAAAGCCGTAGTCGAGCTGCATGCGTGCCATGAACTCAAGATGCTGCTTGCGGATCTTCGACTCGTCGCTGCGTACCAGCAGCACGGTCTTGGGCAGCTTGTGCTGGTCTTTGAGGTAGGCGAAATGGCTACCGGTATCGAGCGCTGAAAGCACGGCGCCATCGACCATGAACTGGCCGCTCTTATAGGCCTGAATGGTGGTGTCGAACTGCCCCTTCACCTGATCGGTGTTGACGGTATCCTTTTTGGAACCGATGACATGGCAACCACTAAGCACCAGCATGCTGCCCAGCAGCAGCGCAGCAGCGGCGCGGGTCAGTAGCGTGGAAAAACGGATCATGCGGATCTCCTGCAATCAATCAGTACGAATAAATTCGAGGCAACGGAATAAACCATGGAAGTGTAGCGCCGTGCCGGGGGATCGCACGCGGTCCGCACAACCACCGTTCAGCTCAAGGGTTCAGGTACGCGGCAAGGTCACGCCCTGCTGCCCCTGATACTTGCCGCCACGGTCCTTGTAACTGGTTTCGCACTCTTCGTCCGACTCCAGAAACAGCATCTGCGCCACACCCTCGTTGGCGTAAATTTTTGCGGGCAGCGGCGTGGTATTGGAGAACTCCAGCGTCACGTGGCCCTCCCACTCCGGCTCCAGCGGCGTCACGTTGACGATGATGCCGCAGCGCGCGTAGGTACTCTTGCCCAGACAAATCGTCAGCACTTTGCGCGGAATACGAAAGTACTCGACCGTGCGGGCCAGGGCGAAGGAATTGGGCGGAATGATGCATACGTCCGCCTCGACATCGACGAAGCTGTTCGGGTCGAAGGCCTTGGGGTCGACGATGGTCGAGTTGATATTGGTAAAGATCTTGAACTCGCGTGCGCAACGCACGTCGTAGCCGTAGCTGGATGTGCCATAGGACACCAGTTTCTGGCCATCGCGCAGCTTCACCTGGCCGGCCTCATACGGCTCGATCATGCCGTGCTGCTCGGCCATACGGCGGATCCACTTATCGGATTTGATGCTCACACGATCTCCAGAATGGGGCGTTTACAAGGATAGTCAGGCCTGCCTCAGCGCAAGCGCGTGGCAGAAGATGCGGAAAAATAGCGGAAATGGCCGATAACCTGCCAGCTAAACAGCACATCTTCTTCGCGAGCACCCCAGCCTTTGTTGTGAATCACTAGCGGGCGCAGGCCATCGCGGCTGCGTCGCTCGGTCACGATACCAATATGCGGCGCCCCCTGCTCCAGCCGCCAGGAGACGATGTCGCCAGGCTGGTAATCGTCCGCTTGCTTGCTCGCTTTAAGTGCCATGCCGTGCCGGCGGAAGTAGGTTTCGAGGTTGGGCACGCGCCGATGGTCGATATTGGAATCGGGGCCGCGCATGCCCCACATATTCGGATAAGCGGCGAAATGGGCGCCCATATCGCGGTTCAACTGCAATTGCAGGTCAATGCCAGCCCCGCGCAAGGCACGCACGACCACATCGGCGCAAACGCCACGCCATAACGGCAAATCGCCGCCTGGAAACGCCAGTGGTTGATAGCGGGAGTCGTAAATCAGCGTACGGCCGACCTGATGATGCGTCGCCTTCAGTATGCGTGCCGTATCCGCAGCGGGGGTGCTTGCCGCCAGCGGCGCGGCCCAACCCACAGCCCAGACCACTCCCATCAGCCATCCATAGATTTTCATCGCGCTCCAGCGTGGGTCCACTCAATCCGTCCGGGTCATGGTCATCGAGATAGCACCTGCAGCTCGGTGGCCAGGGTATTCAGGATATTTCGCAAAGGCGCAGTCAACGTGGCCTCCGCCGAGATCCGTGCCATATCGCAAGGCCCACCGGGCAACGGGATGCCCACATCCAGCCATATCTGTGCCGACATGGTCGTCAGAATTTCACGCAATGCGGCATGCGCCATGGTGGCCCGCCCGGAGGCATTGATGAGGACCACCGGCTTGCCGGGAAACTCGGTGCTACCGACCAGCCAATCCAGCAAATTCTTGAACGCACCCGGCACACCGTGAGCATATTCCGGGCAGGCGATCAGCAGCGCATCGCTGCCGTCCACGGCCTGGCGCAACGCAAGCACCGGCGCAGGCAGCGGCTCGATCTCGTCATCGGGATTGAATAACGGCAAGCTGGCGAGATCGGCATAAACCGTCAGCTCCAGCGTTGCCGGCGCTAACGACCGAGCGACCTGCAGCAAGGCCGTATTGGAAGACGCGCGGCGCAGGCTGCCGGACAAACACAACACGCGCCGAGGCACTGCGCTCAGTTCGCTCAAGGCGCGCCCTGCACCACGATCTTGCCCAGCCCCAGCGATTTGTTGCGCGGCTGCCGCGACAACCGGCCGGCGGCGTTGCGGGCGATCTCGCGGTAGCGCGCGGCAAGATCGGAATCAGGCATCGCCACCACGGTCGGCGTGCCGCCATCGGCTTGCTCGCGAATGCGGATATCCAGCGGCAACGAACCCAGATAGGCCACGTCGTACTGCGCCGCCATCCGTTCTCCGCCACCTTCGCCGAAGATATGTTCTTCATGGCCGCAGTTGGAGCACACATGCGTGGCCATGTTCTCCACTACGCCAAGCACCGGCACCTCGACCTTCTCAAACATCTTCAAGGCCTTGCGTGCATCGAGCAAGGCGATGTCCTGCGGCGTGGTGACGATCACCGCGCCGGCTACCGGCACTTTCTGCGACAAGGTCAGTTGAATATCGCCGGTGCCCGGCGGCAGATCCACAATCAGATAATCGAGCTGCTCCCAGCGCGAATCGGTGAGCATTTGCATCATGGCCTGGGTCACCATGGGCCCGCGCCAGATCATCGGCGTTTCCTCGTCCACCAGAAAACCGATCGACATGGCCTGCAGGCCGTGCGCCTGCATCGGCACAATGGTCTTGCCGTCCGGCGAATGCGGTTTGCCGCTGATGCCGAGCATGCGTGGCTGGCTGGGGCCGTAGATGTCCGCATCGAGCACGCCCACCTTGGCGCCCTCAGCGACCAGTGCCAGAGCCAAGTTCACCGATACCGTGGATTTGCCCACGCCACCCTTGCCCGACGCGACCACGATGATGTTTTTCACGTTGGGCAACGGCGCCAAGCTACCCTGCACCTTGTGCGCATAAATGCGACTGCCGATCGACACCGCGGCCGAGTCGATCGCCGGATCGGCCTCCAGCACCTGCCGGGCACGCGCCATCAAGGCATCGATGGCGCCGCTAGCTGGATAGCCTAGCTGGATATCTACCGAAACCCTGGCGCCATCCACGCCGATCGCCCGCACGGCCTCAGCCAGTGGCGCGCCAGTGTGGGGGTCGGTCAAATCGCCCAGATGGCGCCGGACCAGGGCTTCACTCGCCTGTGTCATGTTGTGTCGGTATGAAAGGGGGGAGCGCACATTATGCCAGCGCCATGGCATAACCACCGGTTGCGCGTTGCAGCTTGACGCCCTCGCCAGGCCTCGTCAGGCTCGAACCATACTGTTCCGTACAGAGGGAGGGCACCATGAAGTCATTGTTTCGCTTTGCTATCGCTACCGGCCTGCTACTGGGCGCAAGCGCGGTGTATGCCGCCAACAACACGCCCGTCGGCACCTGGAAAACCATCGACGACACCACGCACAAGCCCAAGTCGATCGTGCAGATCACCGAAAGCCATGGCGAACTGCAAGCCAAGGTGCTGCAAGTGCTGCAATCGGACGAAGGCCCGCACCCGATCTGCAAAGAATGCGACGGCGAACGCAAGAACCAGCCCATCGAGGGCATGACCATCATGTGGGGCGTGACCCAAGACGACGACGTCTGGGACGGCGGCAAAATCCTCGACCCGAAGAACGGCAAGGTCTACAAGGTAAAACTGAGCACCGTCGACGGCGGCGCCAAGCTCAACGTGCGCGGCTATATCGGCTTCTCGCTGCTCGGCCGCAGCCAGGTCTGGGAACGGCAGGATTAATCACGGCATTTTTCCTATTCGCTTGCAGGCGCGCGCCACACGCGCGCCTGCGCAAGCATGATTCACGCCGGTGCATCGGCCCGATGCACCGTCACACTCCGCGCAGTAAATGCAGCCCGAGCAGCGCGATCGACATCATGCTCGACGACCAGATGCTGCACATCGGCGATACCGGCCACCCGATGCGTCGCCGTTGCGCCAAGCTTGTCATGGGTGACCGCGATAATCGTCTCGCCGCTGGCCTCGATCATCGCGCGCTTGAGCAGCACCTCTTCACTATCGAAACCCCATAGCCCACTGCCGGCATCGATCGCACAGGCGCCGGGAAAACACAGATCGGCACGCACGCGCTGAATTTCCTGCAACGCCTGGGCGCCGACCGCGGCGCCGATACGCGGATTGATCCGGCCACCGATCAGCAGAATCTCGAAGCCTTCGCGCTCCAATAGAATCTGCGCGATCTCCGGTGCGTTGGTGACCACGGTAAGACCGAAATGCTCGGGTAATGCCGAGGCAATCGCGGCATTGGTCGAGCCCGCATCGATGAGCAGCACCTGACCTTGCCGCACCAGCGTCACCGCCTTACGCGCCAAGGCCAACTTGCGGCCGGCATGCTCATGGCGGCGTTGTTTAAGCGGCGTCGCTATCGCAGGCGGCGGCAAGGCGCCGCCGTAAACGCGTTTGCATAACCCCTGTGCGGCCAGCTCACGCAGATCGCGGCGAATCGAGTCCTCCGATACCTCGAACTCGACCGAGAGCTCGGCCGCCACCACGCGACCATGGCTGCGCAGGCGATCGAGAATCCACTGCTGACGCTCCTGCGGCAACGCTTCAGCGGCATTCACCTTGGCAGGACTCGGTTTAGCCATCACAGCACTCCCTCGGGCACATCCTCATTGAGACCCAACAAACCCAGCCCGACCAGCTCTCGCCGCAGGCTCGTGGCATCGCGAAACCATAACGCGTGCATACCTAGCCGCGCAGCGGCCTCGACATTACGCGGCGCATCGTCGATATAAACCGTACGCGTAGCGTCGACCCGATAGCGCGTCAACAAACGCTGAAAAATCGCCGGGTCCGGCTTCGCCATGCCCTCTTGCCCGGAGACCACAATGCCCTCAAAGGCATGCAGAAACGGGTAAAGCTCCCATGCCACCGGAAAGGTTTCCTGCGACCAGTTGGTCAATGCATACAAGCGCACGCCTCGCGCGCGCAACTCATCGAAGATCGCCACGCTGTCGTGCATCGGGCCACCCAGCATCTCGACCCAACGCGCCCGGTACGCCTCGATCAACGCGGCATGCTGCGGAAACTGCGCACTGAGCTGCGCAATCGCCTCACGCCACGGACGCCCGGCATCTTGCTGCTCGTTCCAGTGCTGATTGCACACCTCGTGCAGAAAACGCTCCATCGCGTTTTCATCGTCGAACAACTGGCGATACAGATGTCGCGGATTCCAGTCAATCAACACGCCACCGAGATCGAAGATGACCGTGTCCGGCGTGGTGATCGTTGCTCCATTGGTAGCTTGCATTAGCGCCTCACTATGTTTGCTGCCATGGCCACCAGCAAAAGCAAGCCGGCGACCACGACCAAGGCCGTCGGCAAACTGCTGGCATGAGCCAGCAGGCCGATAAATGCCGGGCCACTGAGCAAACCGGCGTAGCCCAGCGTGGTCACGGTGGCAATGGCGATCGCCGGCGACGTGCCAGGCAAACGACCCGCCGCACTGAACATCACCGGCACGATATTGGATGCGCCCAAACCGACCAGCACGAAACCGAGCAGCGATAACACCGGCCACGGTGCCATCGTCGCCAACACAAAGCCTACGGCCGCGGTACTCGCCCCTGCGCGCACCGCCCATACCGAACCCAACCGCTGGATCACCCGATCACCGACGAACCGCCCCGCCGCCATCGCCACCGAAAAACAGGCGTACCCCATGCCCGCCGAGGCCGCGGCAAAGCCATGCACCTCGCGCAACAGCACGGCGCCCCAATCCAGCATCGAGCCTTCGGCCAGAAAACTGATAAAGCACAGCAGCCCCAGCAACAGCACCAGCCCTTGCGGCATACGCAAGACAGCCGCGTGTTCGCCAGCATCGACGACCTCACTGAGGAAACGCTCGCGCTGTGAGATCACTACCAACACCTGCACTACCGAAATCGCCATGGCGCAGGCCAGCAGCGGCAGCCCCAGCGCCAGCAGCACACTCATGCTCGCCGCCCCGACCAAACCACCGATGCTGAACAATGCATGGAAGCCCGACATCAATGCCCGGCCATCGCGTCGCTCCACTTCCACCGCGTGAGCATTCATCGAGACATTCAGCGCGCCCAGCGCCACGCCGAAGTACAGCAGCGCCGCGACCAGCATCGGGGTGTTCGGCACAATCGCCAACATCGGCAAGGCCAGACTGAGCAACAAGCCGGCCACAACGATCACCCGGCGATTGCCATAGCGATGGCTCAGCCAACCCATCAATGGCATCGACACCATCGAGCCGCCGCCTAAAGCCAATAGCACCAAGCCCAGCCCGGCATCATCCAGCCCGAGCCGAGCCTTGGCATACGGCACCATCGGCGCCCAGCCAGCCATGCCGATGCCGGAGATAAAGAAGATCAGACGAGTGGCGCGGGTGGCCGCCGCCAGCGGCGGGCTCCCGGGAAAACAGGCTTCGTTGACGGCATTCACGAGTACGTCTCACGGATAGAACGTGCACAAATGTAAACAATTACGTACAAACATGCAACACAATGCATTATCCAGCGCATCACCTAACCGCAGCGCCATACCTCCGACATGAATTCGGCCGTCCGATCACGCATGCTGCGTCATGCCCACGATCATCACCCACGCCGCCGTCCCTCTTTTGCTCGGCGCCGCCGCAGGCAGCCGCCGAATCAGTCACCGCTTGCTGGCAGCCGGCGCCATCGCGGCGATGTTGCCCGATGCGGATGTACTGGGCTTTAAATTCGGCATCGGCTACGCCACCGCGTTCGGCCATCGCGGCGCCAGCCACTCCATCGCCTTCGCGCTGTTGCTGGGATTACTTGCGGCAGCCTTGCATCGGCCCCTGCGCAGCAGTGCATGGTGCGCGTTCGGCTTCGTCGGCCTGGCTGCGCTATCGCACCCGTTACTGGATGCCTTGACCAATGGCGGTCTCGGGGTGGCGCTGGCGTGGCCATGGGATCTGCACCGCTACTTTTTCCCGTTCCGACCGATTGAGGTCTCGCCGATCGGTGCCCGCTTCTTCAGCGCACGCGGTTGGGTGGTTATCCAATCCGAGCTGCTATGGGTCTGGCTACCGGCCGCCTTGCTCGCTCTAACACTATGGCGATGGAGGCTTCGTCACGATAGGCACGGCTCGACAGTACCGCGCATGCAATAATCCCCGCCCCCGCAACCATCGTCGAAACCATGTCCCGCCGACTCCTCGTTACCAATGCCCTGCCCTACGCCAATGGCCCCCTGCACATGGGGCATATGCTGGGTTACATCCAGGCTGATATCTGGGTGCGCGCGCAACGGATGCAGGGTAACGAGGTGGTCTACGTCTGCGCCGACGATGCGCACGGCACGCCGATCATGCTCGCCGCGGAAAAAGCCGGCCTCTCGCCGGAGGCGTTTATCGAGGGCATTCGCATCGGCCACGAAGCCGACTTCGCCGCCTTCGGCGTGGCCTTCGATCACTATCACACGACCCACTCGAACGAGAACCGCGAGTTGGCGTCGACGATTTACACCCGTCTGCGCGATGGCGGCTACATCGCTCAGCGCCATATCCAGCAGTTGTTCGATCCCGAAAAACTGATGTTTCTGCCGGACCGCTACATCAAGGGCACCTGCCCCAAGTGCGGCACCCCGGATCAATACGGCGACAACTGCGAAAACTGCGGCGCCACCTATGCGCCTACCGACCTCATCAACCCGTACTCGGTGATGTCCGGTGCTACCCCGGTGCTGCGCGACTCGGAGCACTACTTCTTTGAGCTGAGCAAGTTCGAGTCGCTGTTGCGCGACTGGTTCGCCGGCAAGCTCACCGATGGCGCGCCGGTGGCGAACAGCGGCGTCGTGGCGAAACTGAAGGAATGGCTCGACGGTGGCCTGAAAGACTGGGACATCTCGCGCGACGCGCCTTACTTCGGCTTTCCGATCCCCGATGCGCCGGGCAAGTTTTTCTATGTGTGGCTGGATGCGCCGATCGGCTACCTCGCCAGCTTCAAGGCACTGTGCGATCGCACCGGGCTGAAGTTCGACGACTTCCTCGCCGCTGACAGCAGCGCCGAACTGCATCACTTTATCGGCAAGGACATCATCAATTTCCACGGCCTGTTCTGGCCGGCGATGCTGCATGGCGCGGGCTTGCGCACGCCGACCGCACTGCACGTCAACGGCTATCTGATGGTGAACGGCGCGAAGATGTCCAAATCGCGCGGCACCTTCATCATGGCGCGTACTTATCTGGATGTAGGGCTGCATCCCGAATTTCTGCGCTACTACTTCGCCAGCATGCTGGGCGATGCGCCGACCGACGTCGATCTCGACCTCAAGGCCTTCGAGGATCGTGTCAACTCGCACCTGATCGGCAAGTGGGTGAATATCGCCAGCCGCACCGCCGGCTTCGTGCACAAGTTTTTCGATGGCCGGCTCGCGCCGAACTTCGAGCGCGAAGAAGCCGCGTTATGGCAAACCCTGCAGACCCACTACGACGACGTCGATGTGCTGTATCGCGATGGCGACTTCGCCGAAGTCACGCGGCGTTTCGTACTGATCGCCGACCTGGTGAATGGTCACATTGCCGCCAAGGCGCCATGGGTGCTGGCCAAAGACGAAACTCGTCTCGCCGAACTGCATCAGGTCTGTTCGTTCGCGCTGGCCGCCTTCCGCCTGCTCGCCGGTTTGCTTAAGCCGATTCTGCCGGCCACGGTCGCTGCCGCCGAACACTTTCTCGCCGCCCCTATCGTCAACTTCGACGATGCCCGCGCCGAGCTGCATAGCCACACCATCAATGCATTCGAGCCCTTGCTCGGCCGCATCGATCCGAAATTGATCGAGGCGATGGTCGAGGCCTCCAAAGAATCACTGGGCACCCCACCCACCCCCGTCAAGAAAGCCAAGGAATCCAGCAAGACCATGAGTGAAGTCAGCACCCCGAGCGCCCCCAATGAAACCGCCGTCATCGGCATCGACGATTTTGCCAAGCTCGATCTGCGCATCGGCAAAGTATTGGCCTGCGAATTCGTCGACGGCTCGGACAAGCTGCTGCGCTTTGAACTGGACGCCGGCGCGCTGGGCAAGCGGCAGATTTTCTCCGGCATCCGCGCTGCCTACGGCGAGCCTGAAAAACTGATCGGTCGCAACGTAGTGTTTATCGCCAACCTGGCGCCGCGCAAAATGCGCTTCGGCTTGTCCGAGGGCATGATTCTTTCCGCGGGTAACGGTGGTAGCGATTTGTTCTTGCTCGATGCCGATCAGGGCGCCACACCGGGCGCCACCGTTCGCTGATCGCGTGAATACCGTCGAGCCCAGCTTCGTCCTGATGCCAGGGCTCGACGGTAGCGGGCGATTGTTCGAAGCATTTGAAGCACGGCTTCCAAAGGACATCGCTCGACAGCGCATTACGTATGCAGCATCACTGCCTGCGACGATCGATGCCTATGTGGGGCATGTACAAGCCCAGCTCCCCGCGCACGGTCGGCATATCGTTCTCGCAGAGTCGTTCTCCGGCCCTATCGCGATACATCTGGCCCATCGACTGGGCGACCGGCTAAGCGGCTTGATCCTATGCGCGTCCTTTGCGACACCGCCGCACCCTCTGGCCGGCGTAGCTAGCCGACTACCCAGCTCGGTACTGGCACCGCTAAAGAAAAATCGCCGGCTGTTGCGGCACTCCTGCATTGGCACCAAGACTGCCGATGCCGCCGTTGAGAGTCTGTCGAAAACGCTGCGGCAGCTTGAAAGCCACACCATCCGGCAACGATTGGGACTGCTGACATCCATCGACCTGACGGCATCATTGCGCGCGCTGCACGCGCCGATCCTGCTGTTGCAGGCAACCGGCGATTGGCTGGTCACCCGACACGCTCAGCGCCAGCTTGAAGCGGCCGCGCCGCAAGCGCAGATTAGGCGAGTCGTCGGACCGCATTTTTTGCTCCAGGCGCTGCCAGACAATTGCTGGCGGCACATACAGGAATGGATGACACTGCACGCCCTTCTACCAGCCCCCACTCGCAAGGCACACGTCACGCCTCATGCCTGAATCAGGTCTTTCGCTTATCGATCGCATCGACGCGTTGCTGCCGCAAACGCAATGCGAGCAATGCGGTTACCACGGCTGCCGCCCTTATGCGGAGGCGATAGCGCGTGGCGAGGCCGAGATCAATCAATGCCCACCTGGCGGGCTTGCCGGCATCGCCAAACTCGCTGAGCTACTGCAGCGCACGCCACTGCCATTGAATCCCGAGCATGGGGTCGAGAAGCCGCGCACCCTGGCACGCATCGTGGAGGCCGATTGCATTGGCTGCACCAAGTGCATCCAGGTTTGCCCGGTCGATGCCATCGTCGGTGCCGCCAAGCTTATGCATACGGTGATCGTTGACGACTGCACCGGCTGCGAATTGTGCGTACCAGCCTGCCCTGTGGATTGCATCGTGCTGCAACCGATGCCGATAGCGCAGATAGATCAAAGCCATGCCGACGCAGCGCGCCAGCACTTTCAGCGCCGCGAGGCGCGCCTGGCGCAGGAGCGCGCGCTGCGCGATGCCGAGTTAGCTGCGCGCAAAGCCGAGGTGGGCGTACAGGTCAACCCCGTGCTTGCCGCACTGGCTCGCGCCAAAGCCAAACAACAGGAGCCCAAACCGTGAAGAAAGCCGACGTCGTCGAGCTGTTCACCCGTCTGCGCGAAATCGACCCGCACCCGACCACCGAGCTGGACTACCGCACGCCGTTCGAATTGCTGGTCGCGGTGGTGTTGTCGGCCCAGGCCACCGACGTCGGGGTCAACAAAGCGACGCGCAAGCTCTACCCGGTTGCCAACACGCCGCAAGCGATCCTCGATCTGGGCGAAGACGAGTTGAAGCGCTATATCAGCACCATCGGCTTGTTCAACGGCAAGGCCAAGAACGTGATCGCGCTATGCCGCATCCTGGTCGATGAATACGACAGTGAAGTGCCGCGCACGCGCGAAGCGCTGGAGGCGCTGCCCGGCGTGGGCCGCAAGACCGCGAACGTCGTACTCAACACGGCCTTCGGCGTGCCGACTATCGCGGTCGACACGCATATTTTTCGCGTATCCAATCGCACCGGCCTGGCACCCGGTAAAGATGTGCGCGCCGTGGAAGACAAGCTGGAGAAAATCGTGCCGGCCGAGTTCAAGCAGGACGCCCATCACTGGCTGATCCTGCATGGCCGCTACGTATGCAAGGCGCGCAAGCCCGATTGCCCGCAATGTGTCATTCGCGATCTGTGCCGTTACAAAGACAAGACCGCTGCCGCCTGATCTGCGCTGCCGAGAAAAGCAAACGGCGGGCAATGCCCGCCGTTTTCCGTCCCTGGGTCGAACTCCTTTCCGATAACCGTTGCCTCAGTAGCTCAACACGCCCCAGAAGCCGACTTCGTTGGTCTTGTACTGGAATGCCTTGTTCGGGCCTTCCAATTTGTCGTACTTCCAAGCCAAGGCGAGACGCAGGTTCTTGAGAATGTCGTAAGACACACCGGCGTTGTAGTAGGTGTCTTTCAGCTTGCTCTGCGCGCCGGCAAAGCTCCAATACTTGTAGTCCACCCGGTCGTAGCGAGCGAACAAAGCCCACTGCGGCATGAAGGTCCAGTCGCCGAACACCGAGTAGCCGTCGGCCTTGTCTTTGACGACAGCCGGAACCGGCAAACCGCCCGTGTACTTGATTACGTCGTCCCAGTTGTTCGCGGTGAAGTACTCGACACCGACGCCAAAGGTCTTGTCGCGGTAGGCCACCAAGGCATCGCCACGCGTCGCATCGCGGGTCGGTGCGCCCAACTGCACGTCTTTGGCGCGCTTACCCTGATAGCCGCCAATCGCCAGGACCATTTCTTCGATCGGCTGATAGCCGAAGCGGCCTTCTACGTCGACGCCCTTCGAGCGCGTCGGATTCTTGTAACCGCCACCCGTGACAACCGACAACTGGTAGTTGATCGAATTGTCGCCGGTGGTGGCGCCCAAGGCGTGAATACCCCAGTCGGACGAGTTGCCGAACGAGCCCATGCCCGTAGGCGCAGTGCCGGCCGTACCGCGGCCACCGTCGATCGAGCGATCGGTGATGGTGTTTTCGAGGAAGCGGTAGCCGTACCACTTCTCGGCATACGGAATCCACGGTGTATCGGCGGCACCGAAGCGCACGGCAAAGAGCGGATCGAACTTGCCCTGCACGTAGGCTTTCTTCACGAACAGGCTGGTTTGGCTCAGCGTGGACTGGTAGTTGAAATCGGTGGTGAGGTTGGCCGACCAGACATCGTCGAACTGGTGATCGATCGTGAGGTAGAAACGCTTCACGTCGAAACCGGTACCGTTGGTCGAGCCGTGGCCGTCTTTCTTGATGGAACCGGCAGTGCCGACCTGTTCCTTGTGATTTACGTCGGTCATGTCGAAGAACATGGTGCCGCCGATCTTGGTGTTGTTCACGAACTTGTCGATCGTGCCCATCTTCTTGTCGCTGACAACCTGTGCCTTCTGCACGGTCTCCACGGCCTGGCCGGTGGACACATTGATATCGGACTGCGCGTCAGTGCGCTGTTCCAACTCGGCCACCTTGGACTGCAAGGCCGAAAGCTGGGCTTTCAACTCTTCCAATTCCGCATCCCGCGACGTTGCCTGGGTGCTGACCTTCTGGGTGCTGGCCTTTTTCTGGTGCGACTTGCTATGGACCGGGGCCGCATCCTGGGCCTGAACCGCAAAGCTGGTTACGCCCAATCCGGCAGCAATGGCTACCGCGAGCATCGTGGAACGCATGGAGTTTCTCCGCATGATGGTAAGAATCATCTCGACCGCCCCCTAACAATCGATATGGCGGGTCAAGCAGGAACGGCGGCAGGATGCGTCCGCGCCTTTACGATTCGATGCCATTTTTGTTACAAAAAAAAGACACCGCGCCGTGTTCTCACAAAATTTGTACAAATTAAGATCCAAAAATCAGCCACCCTCCCCCTTTCAGACCTGCCACTGGTAAAGAACACGATCGATAAGCGGCTACCTCAGCGCCAAGTCATGCTTCACGCCCTGCAAACATCGTTCATGATTGGCTGGTCCGGCTGATATGCTTTGCCGATGGAGAACTCGAGTAATAGCACCGCAACCCGCATGGCTGAACGCTTTCGCGGTTTTTTGCCCGTTGTCGTAGATGTCGAAACAGGTGGCTTCGATGCCGAGCGCGACGCTCTGCTGGAGATCGCCGTCGTCACCATAAAAATGGATGCCGAGGGCTATCTATCGCCCGAGCCGGCCGTGTCGGCCCATGTCGAACCTTTTCCCGGCGCCAACCTCGATCCGCGCGCGCTGGAAATTACCGGCATCGACCCGGACAACCCTTTGCGCGGTGCCTTGAACGAGCGCATGGCGCTTGAGCATATATTTAAGGCCGTGCGTCAATCGATGCGCGACAACGACTGTCAACGGGCCATCCTGGTCGGCCATAACGCCGCCTTCGACCTGGGCTTCGTCAATGAAGCAGTGCGCCGCTGCGGGCACAAACGCAATCCATTCCATCCCTTCAGTTGCTTCGATACCGCAACCCTGGGCGGGCTGGCCTATGGCCAAACCGTATTAAGCAAGACGGTGCTTGCCGCCGGTCACTGCTTTGACACCCGCGAGGCTCACTCGGCCATCTACGATGCCGAGCGCACCGCCGAGCTGTTCTGCACCATCGTCAATCGCTGGCGCAAGCTGGAAATGCTGGAGCGCTAGGGCACGACTAGGCCTGAAACCGGCTTCGCAACGTGGAACCGAAATAAAACACGCGTTTAGCGCTCTCATCGGTTTTTACTAAACGCTTGTTTGCACAAGAAAAGATCACCTTCACGCAAGCACTGTCATACAGATGAAACATTCAACTCATTTCATTGCAACACGACGCGCATGAAATAGAGGGCTGGGAATCCCCCGTAACCCTCCCACTTAAGGAGCGACCGTGTTGATCACTACTTCATCTCTGTCCCGCATCGGCGTAACCGCCGCGATCACCGCGGCCTCGCTGTTCGGCATGACGGCTCACGCCACTGACATCACGGGTGCTGGTTCCAGCTTTGTCTACCCTGTGCTCTCGAAGTGGTCCGCAGCATATGCCGAGAAGACCGGCAACAAGCTCAACTATCAGTCGGTCGGCTCGGGCGCTGGCGTAGCGCAGATCAAGGAAGGCACGATCGACTTCGGCGCTACCGACGCGCCGCTCAAGGCCGAAGACCTGCAGAAGTTCGGCCTGGGCCAGTTCCCGGTCGTCGTCGGCGGTATCGTGCCGGTCGTCAATATCGCTGGCGTTGAAGCGGGCAAGATCAAGCTCGACGGCGCCACCCTCGCCGACATCTTCCTGGGCAAGATCAACACCTGGAACGATCCGAAGATCGCCGCGCTGAACGCCGGCCTGGCCCTGCCTGCCGGCAAGATCACCGTGGTGCATCGCTCGGATGGTTCGGGCACCTCGTTCAACTTCACCAACTACCTGTCCAAAGTCAGCCCCGAGTGGGCCGATAAGGTGAAGTTCGGTACCGCCGTGGAATGGCCGACCGGCGTGGGCGGCAAAGGCAACGAAGGCGTGTCGCAGTACGTCAAGCAGATCAAGGGCTCGATCGGCTATGTCGAGTACGCCTATGCGGTGAAAAACAAAATCACCTGGGTTGACCTGAAGAACGCCGCCGGTCAGTTCGTGTCCCCCACGGCCGATGCTTTTGCCGCCGCCGCTGCGACCGCAGACTGGGCCAGCGCCAAGGACTTCAACCTCATCATGACCAACGCCCCCGGCGCGAAGGCGTGGCCGATTACCGCCACCACCTGGGTCGTGATGTACAAGAAACCGAAGAACGCCGAGCACACCAAGGTGTCGTTCGAGTTCTTCAAGTGGGCGCTTGAGAACGGTCAGAAAGAGGCCGTGGCGCTTGACTACGTCGCCCTGCCTGATCCGCTGGTGCAGAAAATCCAGGCTTACTGGACTGCGGAATACAAGCACTAATCACCGCTTCAAGTATGGAAGCCTGATAGCAGCGAACTTGGCCGCCCCTTCTTCGGATCGGGCGGCCTGTTGTTGAATAGGACTGTTGTCGATAGGCCTGCCATGGAAAGACGCCACCGGCACGTGGCACGACCGATTAAGCTGGCTTGCACGCCAGTCGGATTTATCCAGGTTTTGAGGGATCGTCATCTCATGCAAGCGGACCAGGGCGTGATCGCCTCAACCATCGCCCAAGAGCAGCGCTCCACGCGCGACGCCCGCCATGACCGGTTATTCGGCTGGCTGCTCAAAGGTTGCGCCTTACTGGTACTGGCCTGCTTGCTGGGCGCGGCCGGCTCCACCCTGTGGGGCGGGCGCGAAGCCTTCGGCACCTTCGGCTGGGGCTTTCTCACCAGCGCCGAATGGAACCCCACCGACGACGTCTACGGCGCCCTGGTTCCCGTCGCAGGCACTATTTCCACCTCGCTGATCGCCCTGCTGATCGCCGTACCGGTGAGCTTTGGCATCGCGCTTTATCTATCCGAAGTAGCCCCGCCCTGGCTGCGCACGCCGGTGTCTTCGGCGATTGAGCTGCTGGCCGGCATCCCGTCGATCATCTACGGCATGTGGGGCCTGTTTATTTTCGTGCCGTTTTTTTCCGACCATATCAAGCCCTGGTTAATCAGCGCGCTTGGCCGGGAGTCGTGCGATGTGCACGAGGCCGGCAACGTGTCCTGGGTCGCCCAGCACGTACCGTTCATGGGCAAGATGTTCTGCAACGAAAACTCGTTCGGCGGCAGCGTGCTCACTGCCGGCATCGTGCTGGCCATCATGATTATTCCGTTCATCTCCTCGGTGATGCGCGAAGTGTTTCAAACCGTGCCGACCCGCCTGAAAGAGTCGGCCTACGCGCTGGGTTCGAGCACCTGGGAAGTGTCCTGGGACATCGTGCTGCCCTATACGCGCTCAGCGGTTATCGGCGGCATTTTCCTGGGTCTGGGCCGTGCGCTGGGCGAGACCATGGCGGTGACTTTCATCATCGGCAACAAGATGAAGCTGTCGCCGTCCCTGCTCGATCCGGGCGCCTCGATCGCCTCGACCATCGCCAATCAGTTCGGCGAGGCCGCCGGCCTGCAGAAATCCGCGCTGATGGCGTTGGCCTTCTTACTGTTCGTGGTGACCTTCATCGTGCTGCTGATCGCGCGCCTGATGCTGCGCCGACTGGCCCATAAGGAGGGTCGCTGATGAGCAACACGCTCTATCTACGCCGCCGCGTCGCCAACGTGGCCGCGCTTGGCATGAGTATGTTCGCCACGCTCATCGGCCTGGCCTTTCTAGCCTGGATTCTGTGGGAGACCCTGCGCCAGGGCATCAGCGCAATCAATTGGAATCTATTCACCAAGATCTCGGTGTATCGCGAAGAAGGTGGCCTGGCCAACGCCATGGTCGGCAGCTTGATTATCAATTTCATCGGCATCGCCATCGCCACGCCGATCGGTGTGCTGGCCGGTGCCTGGCTGGCCGAGTACGCCAATCGCACCAAGCTCGGCGAATCGATCCGCTTTCTCAACGATATCCTGCTATCGGCGCCGTCGATCGTGCTGGGCTTGTTCGTGTACACCATCGTGGTGCTGCCAACGACGGTGTTGAGCGATCATACGACCTCGTTTACCGGCCTTGCCGGCGGCATTGCATTGGCGCTTATCGCCTTGCCGGTGATCGTGCGCACTACCGACGAAATGCTTCGCCTGGTGCCATCCACGCTGCGCGAAGCGGCGTTGTCGCTGGGCGTACCGCAGTGGAAACTCACCACGCAGATCCTGATGCGCGCCGCGCGTTCGGGCATTGTTACCGGCGTACTGTTGGCGCTGGCACGAATCAGCGGCGAAACGGCGCCCTTGCTGTTCACCGCCTTCGGCAACAATTTCATGACGCTGAACCCGCTGGAAAAAATGCCCAGCCTGCCGCAAGCCATTTACGAATACACCAAGGATCCAGACCCGGCCATCAATGCCATCGCCTGGGCCGGTGCGTTCGTGATTACCATGTTTGTACTCATTCTGAGCCTGCTTTCCCGCCTTATTCTTTCTCGTAACAAGGTGTCCCATGATTGAGCCAGCCGCCGGCATTCACCCGCAATCCACGGCCACGGCAGCCATGGCGCCGACCAAACTGCAAGTGCGCGACCTGCAGTTCTACTACGGCGGATTCCAGGCGCTGAAAGGCATCAGCATGGATATTCCCGAGAAAAAGGTCACCGCGATCATCGGCCCTTCGGGCTGCGGCAAGTCCACCCTGCTGCGCATTTTCAATCGCATTTATGCGATCTATCCCAAGCTCGAAGCCAGGGGCGAAATCGTGCTGGACGGCGAGAATATTCTCGATCCCGGCTATTCGATGAACCGCCTGCGCAGCAAGGTCGGCATGGTGTTCCAGAAGCCCGTACCGTTCCCGATGACGATTTTCGAGAACGTCGCCTACGGCATCCGTCATCACGAAAAATTGTCTCGCGCCGACATGGAAATCCGTGTCGAGCAAGCGCTGCGCAGCGCCGCGTTATGGGACGAGGTGAAAGACAAACTCAAGCAAAACGCACTCGGGCTCTCCGGCGGTCAGCAGCAACGTTTGTGCATCGCGCGCGCCATTGCGCTGCGACCGGAGGTTCTGCTGCTCGACGAACCGACCTCCGCTCTCGATCCGATTGCCACCGGCCGTATCGAACAACTGGTGGAAGAGCTGAAGAACGAGTACACCATCGTCATCGTCACCCACAATATGCAGCAGGCCGCGCGCTGTTCCGACCTCACGGCCTTCATGTACCTGGGCGAGTTGATCGAGTTCGATCAGACGGAAAAGATTTTCACCAAGCCGAGTAAGAAACAGACCGAGGACTACATCACCGGTCGCTTCGGCTAAACAGCACGTTCCATCTCCTACGATTATTTATTCATCGAGGAGAGCGCAGGGCGAGGCAGTACAGATGCCCTGCCCTATCTGAACTCAAGCGAGACCACACCATGAGCGGCAGCGGCAAGGAACACATCATCAAGAGTTACGACGACGAGCTGGCTCGCCTCACCGGCGAGATCGTGCGTATGGGCGAGTTGTCGATAACCCAGTTGGAGGCGGCCATCGACGTCGTCGAACGTCGCGACGAACGCGCCGCCCAGCATGTGGTGATAAACGACGACGCCATCGACCAGTTGGAGCAGGAAATCAGCCACGACGTCGTGCGTCTGCTCGCCTTGCGCGCACCGATCGCCGGTGATCTGCGCAACGTATTCGCCGCCCTGCGCATCGCCGCCGATATCGAGCGTATCGGCGACTACGCCGCCAACGTAGCCAAGCGTTCGATTCCGTTGTCGATGGTTGCGCCGATCGCCCCGACCAACGGCCTGGGTCACCTCGCCGAACTGGCCGCCGCCGAAGTCCGCGACGTATTGATCGCCTACCGCGACCGCGACGCCGAGCGCGCCTACCAGGTATGGAAGGACGACGCCGACCTGGACGAAGCCTATACCGGCTACTTCCGCCAGCTACTCACCTACATGATGGAAGACCCGCGCAACATTACGCCGTGCACGCACTTGTTGTTCATGGCGAAGAACATCGAGCGCATCGGCGACCACGCAACCAACATCGCCGAGAATGTCTGGTTTCAGGTCAACGGCGAGCCGCTTACCGCACAACGCAGCAAGCGCGACTACACCTCCAGCCCCGAAATGCCCACGCTGGGCGACAAGTCCGAGTAAGCGCTTGCTCCTCCCCCTACGTTTAGGGGGAGGCCGGAAGGGGGTAGCGCACTAGCCGCGCACCTACAAAAGATCCACCTTATGTCCCGCCTCACGCGCTTCGCGCCGCACCTTCACGCCGCGAACGATGCCGTAGATGCCGATCAACAGCCACGCCACCTGCATCACGAAGGCTGGCGTATTGAAGGTGCCGGCCAACAACGAAATCATGACGCCAAGAGCGCCGAGCACGTTCATCAACTGATAGATCAAACCGTTGCCGTGCAGCTTGCGTGCCTGCAACAACAGAAAGGCAAGCAGCACCAGGACAACACCGATATAGCCGGCCCAGTCATGCCATTCAAAGGTCATCACTTACCTCCTCGTTGACCACCGCTTCGCTGACGTATGGCTTCGAACAACGCAATACCCGTGGCCACGGAAACATTGAGGCTTTCCATGGTGCCGGGCATGGGAATTTTGGCGACAAAGTCGCACGTATCCCGCGTCAATCGACGCATGCCCTCGCCTTCGCTGCCGAGTACCAGCGCCACCGGCCCCTTGAAGTCGATGGCGTAAATCGAGGTGTCCGTATCGCCGGCCAGGCCAGTGATCCACACGCCGGCATCTTTTAACTGCCGCAACGCACGAGCCAGATTGGTCGCCGCGATCAGCGGCACGCGATCGGCGCCACCGGCCGAGGCGCGCCGCGCCACCGGCGTAAGCCCTACCGCCCTGTCCTTGGGCACGATCACCGCCGTGACCCCGGCCGCTGCGGCACTGCGCAGACAGGCGCCAAGGTTGTGCGGATCGGTGACACCATCCAAGACCAGCACCAGCGCATCGCTACCTGCCTGCTCCAACAGCTCAGCCAGGTCGTTTTCGGTAGCCAGCGGCGGCGCTTCGTAACGCGCGACGATGCCCTGATGCCTGGCCGCGCCGGCGAGTTTGTCCAATTGCTCGCGCGGCCGATGCTGCACGGGAATCTTCAATTCACGCGCACGCTCGATCAGCTCCTGCAGACGCGGGTTGCGCTGGCCGTTTTCGATCAACAGTTCACGTACACGTTCGGCGTCGTTGCTCAATGCGCCTTCGACGGGATTGATTCCGGCGATCCAACTCTCACTCATGACTTGCCTTTAGGTTTCTTTGGAGTGCCGCCGCCCTTCCCAGGCTTATGTGAATCGGGCCTATGTGAATCGGGCTTAGGTAAGCCTGATTTACGTGAATCGGCTTTACGCGAAGCTGCCGCCGGCGTTTTCTTGCCGACGCGACCGCCTGCGGGCGTACGGCTCGATGGGCCACTGTCATCACGTTTACGCGAGGAAGGACGCGAACGGGGCGGCGGATTATCGCTTGTTCTGTCGTTCGCCGGGGGCACTACCGGTGCGGCAACTTCGTCGCGGCGCCCAAACACCCGGCCAATCGCCTTGGCGGCGCGACCGATGGCGGCCACCGCACCGGTCTTGGCCGCTGGCTTGCGTGCGCCGGGCAACGAATAACGCTCACCCGCGGCAGCGTAGTCATACGCACGCCCAGCACTGGCCGGCGGCGGCGCGGCGATGCGCGACGGCACCAGACGGAAGTCGATCTTGCGATCTTCCAGACTTGCCCGCAGCACCTGCACCCGCACGTGATCGCCAAGCCGGAACTGCGCACCCGTGCGCTCACCCTTCAACAAGTGGCGGGCCGGGTCGAAATGGTAGTAATCATTGGATAGCTGGCTGATATGCACCAGACCCGACACCTTCGATTCGTCCAGCTCCACAAACAGGCCGAACGAAGTAACCCCGGTCACTACGCCATCGAATTCGCTGCCGATGTGCTTGGACATCCAGGCGCACTTGAATCGTTCATCCACATCACGCTCGGCCTCTTCCGCACGACGCTCGCGCTGCGAGCAATGCAGCGCCATCGCAGCCATCTCGCCAGGGGTATAGCTGTAATCGCTTGGCTTGCCGCCCGTCAGCGCATAGCGAATCGCGCGATGCACCAGCAGGTCGGGATATCGGCGAATCGGCGAGGTGAAGTGCGCGTACGCCTGCAAGGCCAGGCCGAAATGACCGCGATTATCGGGCTGATAGGCGGCCATGCTTTGCGCACGCAGCAACACCGACTGGATCAACTGGCGCTCGGGGCGATCCTTCACCATGCGCAGCACATCGGAGAAATCGCACGGCGTCACCTCTTCCACCGAAGGCATGCGCAATTTGAATTCGCGCAGAAACTGTTGCAGGTCTTCGTACTTCTCCGCCGGCGGTGGCTCGTGTGCGCGGAACAACGCCGGAATCTTCTTCTTTTCCAGAAACAAAGCCGCCTGCACATTCGCGGCGATCATGCACTCTTCGATCAGTTTGTGCGCATCGTTACGCTCGGTCGCGCCCATGGCGACGACGCTGCCGGTTTGATCGAGACGGAATTTCACCTCCGGCGTTTCGAAATCGATCGCGCCACGGCGACGGCGCTGCTCCGCCATGCTCTGGTACAGCGCATGCAGGTTTTCTATCTGCGGCAACACATCGGCAATTTCATGGCGTGCGTCTGCCTGCTTCAGGCCCACCGCCTCCCACACTTTGTCGTAAGTAAGCCGCGCATGCGAAAGCATTACCGCATCGTAGAACTTCGACTTCACCACTTCGCCGTCGGCACTGACCTGCATATCGCAAACCATGCACAAACGCTCGACTTTGGGATTCAGCGAGCAAATGCCGTTGGACAAGGCCTCTGGCAACATCGGCACGACGAAGCCGGGGAAATACGTCGAGGTACTGCGCTCATAGGCTTCGCGATCCAGCGCATTGCCGAGGCGCACATAATGCGAAACATCGGCAATCGCCACGATCAGGCGATAACCGCCGCCACGCTTGGGCTCGGCATACACGGCATCATCGAAATCGCGCGCATCGGAGCCGTCAATGGTCACCAGCGGCAGGTGCCGGATATCCACGCGCCCTTCGCGCTCGGCAGCGGTGACTTGCGGCTCGACCTCGGAGGCATCGCGGAGAACTTCCGCCGGCCACTCGTGCGGCAGGTCATGGCTGGCGATAGCCATCTCCACCAGCAAGGAAGGCTGCAGGCGATCGCCAAGCACCGCGCGGATCGCGCCCAACGGGCCGCGATGCGGGGTGGGCGGGTCGGTAATTTCGACCACCACGATCTGCCCCGAGCGAGCACCCTGCTCCTGCCCCGGCGGAATCATCACGTCTTGATGCAGGCGACGGTCATCCGGCGCCACCACAGTCACGCCGTTTTCGATGACTACACGGCCGACCAGGCGCGGCGAACGGCGTTGCAATACCTCGACGATCGCGCCCTGCCTGCGGCCGCGTCGATCGATACCGACCACGCTGGCCAAGACCCGATCGCCATGCAGCACGGTGCGCATCTGCTGCGGCGACAGGTACAAATCGTCGCCGCCCTCGTCCGGCCGCAGAAAGCCATAGCCTTCCGCATTGGCCAGCACCACACCGGGAATCAGATCAAGCTTGCGCGCCGGCGCATAGCCGTCACGCCGGCCCAGCAGCAATTGGCCATCGCGCACCATCGCCGCAAGGCGTTTGCGCAAGGCGTTGAGATCTTGCTCGTCTTCCAATTGCAGCGCTTCGGCGATACGCGCCTCGGTCAGCAGCTCGCCCCGCTCATCGAGCAGGGCAAGAATGGCTTCACGACTGGGAATGGGGCGCTCGTACCGCTGAGCCTCCCGCTCGGAATGGGGGTCATGGCCGCCACGCGAGTCTTTACGGGGGGGCTTGGCGGCGCCGGCATTGCGTGCGCGGCCTTCCGCGGCCGGCGGCCGGGCGGCCGGTTGACGCGGCGGCGTGCCTGAACGCTTGTCTTTGTTTTTTTGAGTCACTTAGTTGCCTTGGCATGTGCAACGCGGTCAATACGACGCGTATGCGATATATGGGACGGCATGAAATCCAGCTTGGATGCCATCTCGTGAAAGAATAGTTGACAACCACCCATCAGATACCTAGTCTACGCGGCTCACGCAGCCCAAACAGGTTGTGTGAGACACCTGCCCAGATGGCGGAATTGGTAGACGCACTAGCTTCAGGTGCTAGCGGGGGCAACTCCGTGGAGGTTCGAGTCCTCTTCTGGGCACCAATTGTAGACGAAGCCCGCAGCGATGCGGGCTTCGTTTTTTTGTGCCTGTCGCAAACGCCTTTCATGCCGACGGCAACCCGGCCATCAGATGGCGGCCCGCTTCGTCGGTGCGGCCTTTTTCGCTGTCTTCTTGGCAGCGGGTTTGGCACCTTTGCCAACCAGGCGTCGCCGATCCAGGCGATGCTCTTCGCGAAAAGCATCCGCGTACTCCTTCAACTCGGCCTTGAGCTTGCTCGCCCCGCCCGGCCCGCGCGTCACATCCTTATCGATGCTCTCGATCATCCGCTGCATCAGTTCATAGTCGTGATAGTCGCGATACGGTTTGAGGTCGAGATCCGCCGGCACCTTGCTCAAGCGCTCATCCCCAATCGACTTCACATACTTCTGCATAAAGCGGTCATAGGCGGCCCACGTAACCCGCTCGGCATTGACCGCCGCCTCTTCGGCGCGGGTCGCGATCTGGTGGGCGTGCAGATAGTGCAGACCTAGCTGATCGATCAGGGTCTTCTCCACCTCTTCGTGCAAGATCAAAAAACGATCCACCTCGACCGTGCGACCACGAAACGTAAAGCTTTTCGGCAAATGCCGGTCGATGTAGATGGTTTTGCCGTCTTTGCTGTAGCCGGCGAGATAGGGGATATCGTGATCGCGATCGAAATTCTTTACCCGGCGCAGAATCGCGTCGAGGGCGCGATCCAGCATCAATGCGGAAACGTACCAATCGGGAACCTTCAGCTTCTTATGCGGTGCGTTTGGATGACAGGTATTCAACGGCATGAGCGTCCTCTCCTGACAGTAGAAACACCATAAGGCGCCCCGAGCAGAAAAACTCAAATCGCCGGCGGCCCCTTCAACTCGATCATGTTGCCCTGCGGATCGTACAGGTAGATCGACGGCCCTTCGCCTTGCGCGCCGTAGCGCGAGCCCAATTCGCCCAGGCGCACGCCGTGCGCCTTGAGATGGCCCAGGATGGCCGCCTCGTCATACCCCGCCACACTCAGGCACAGATGATCCATGTTATGCCCCTCCGCACCCGGCGCCGCGCCGCCCATGCGCCCCAGCTTGCCGTCGACAGGGACCAGATCGATCAACGATGTGCCGGCGCGCAATTGCACCAAGCCAATCGCATCCTGACGACGCTCCTCACTGCAACCGAGCACCTCGCAATAAAAACGCTGCATGGCATCCATATCGAGGACGCGCAGCACAATGTGATCGAGTTGCTGCAGTTGAAACGGCGGTTTGCTCATAGATCGCTTCTGATAAAAAATAGGCCCCAAATAATAAACCCAAGCCCGCACCCAAGCCTCTGCTTTTGCCTCCACGGCAAGCAGGGATGGGCAAAAAAGCTCGCCTCAGTTAGCTCCCTCCCCTGCTTGTAGGGGAGGGCCGGGGTGCGGTCCAACCTGGCCATGAACTTCACCCTCGCCCGGCATAACTTGCCGCACATCGGCGACCGGGCATGAAAACCCGAACCCCAACGCCGCAAGACCCACCTCCCTCATCGGCGGACTACCGAATGTTGGGGTTCGCTTTGCTCACCCCAACCTACGCGTGGTAACCCGCAGCCCCATCGCAACGGACCTGAACAAGGGCACAGAAAAAGCGGGAAAACACCCAGCCGACCTCTGTATAATCCCCGCCGATTAGCTCGCGGTGGGAGAAGCGGGGGTAACCCGCTGCCGAAGACGCAACGCCCGTAATCGCTCAGGCTCCCATACCACCGCGCGCCAACACACTCTGGAGAGACCGGTTGAATCCGGCGCCGAAGGGGCACGAAGCGCATAGCGCTTCCAAACTCTCAGGCAAAAGGACAGAGGGGCGCCCCGCGTGCGGCACGGCACGTTATTTTCGGACGCCCCAGTCATGAGCCACAACTCCACACCTTCCCTGCGTGAGCTGGAACATCACAACGCTTTTATCGAGCGTCATATCGGCCCCAACGATGCCGAGATCGCGCAGATGCTGCGCGTGGTCGGCCACGATTCGCTGGAAGCGATGACCGGCGCCATCGTGCCAAGCTCGATCAAATCCGCCGCACCGCTGGCCATGCCCGAGGCCATCACCGAAGTCGCCGCGCTGGCCAAGATCCGTGCCATCGCCGACAAAAACCAAGTCTTCAAGAATTTCATCGGCCAGGGCTATTACGGCACCCTCACGCCAAACGTCATCCTGCGCAACATCCTGGAAAACCCAGCCTGGTACACCGCCTATACGCCTTACCAGGCCGAGATTTCGCAAGGCCGCATGGAAGCGCTGATCAATTTCCAGACCATGGTCGCCGACCTCACTGGCATGGATATCTGCAACGCCTCGCTGCTCGACGAAGCCACCGCCGCCGGTGAAGCGATGACGCTGGCCAAGCGCTCGGCCAAATCCAAGTCCAACGTGTTTTTCGTCTCCAACGGCGTGCACCCGCAAACGCTGGAAGTGCTGCACACCCGCGCCGACGGCGTAGGCATCGAGCTGCATATCGGCGAAGACAGCGAAGCGGCCAAGGTCGACAGCTTTGGCGTGCTGCTGCAATACCCCAACACTTTCGGCCAGATCAACGATTACAAGGCATTGGCCGAGGCCGTGCATGCACGCGGCGGCCTGGTTGCCGTAGCAACCGATCTGCTCGCGCTCACCTTGATCGCCGCCCCCGGCGAATGGGGTGCGGATATGGTTATCGGCAACAGCCAGCGCTTTGGTGTGCCGTTTGGCTTCGGTGGCCCCCACGCGGCTTACCTCGCCTGCCGCGATGCCTATAAGCGCTCCATGCCGGGCCGCCTGATCGGCGTATCCGTGGACGAGGAAGGCAAACCCGCCTACCGCCTCACCCTGCAAACCCGCGAGCAACACATCCGCCGCGAAAAGGCCACCTCCAACATCTGTACCGCGCAGGTGCTGCTGGCGGTCATGGCCAGCATGTACGTGGTCTACCACGGCCCCGAAGGCCTTACCCGCATTGCGCACCGCGTGCATCGTCTTGCGGCGATTCTTGCCGGCGCGCTGCGCCAGGCTGGCGCTGCCGTAGGTAGCGACTTCTTCGATACCTTGCATGTCACCAACGTGGATGCTGCCGCCCTGCACGCCAAGGCGCGTGCGGCCCGCATCAACCTGCGCGAGATCGACGCTCGCACGCTTGGCATCAGCCTGGACGAAACCAGCACGCGCGATGAAGTGATCCAGATCGCCGCCTTGTTCGGCGCCAAGATCGCCGACATCGACGCGCTCGACGCCACTACCGCCAACGCCCTGCCCGCCGGCCTGCTTCGCCACAGCGAGTTCCTGCAGCATCCGGTGTTCAACACGCATCACAGCGAACACGAGCTGCTGCGCTATATGCGCTCGCTGGCCGACAAAGATCTAGCCATGGATCGCACCATGATCCCGCTCGGCTCCTGCACCATGAAGCTCAACGCCACCGCCGAGATGATCCCGGTGACCTGGCCGGAGTTCGCCAACATCCATCCGCTGGCCCCGGCCGATCAGGCCCAGGGTTACAAACAGCTAATCGACGAATTGGAAGCGATGCTGGTGGAATGCACCGGCTACGACGCCGTAAGCCTGCAGCCCAACTCCGGCGCGCAAGGCGAATACGCCGGCCTGCTGGCGATCCGCGCGTATCACCGCTCGCGCAATGAAGGCCATCGCGACATCTGCCTGATCCCCGAATCCGCCCACGGCACCAACCCGGCATCCGCGCAAATGTGCGGCATGACCGTGGTGGTGACCAAGTGCGACAGCAACGGCAACGTCGATGTGGAAGACATCCGCGTTCGCGCCGAGCAGTACAAAGATCGCCTTGCCGCGCTGATGATTACCTACCCGTCCACGCACGGCGTGTTCGAGGAAGACATCGTCGCCATCTGCGACATCGTCCACGCCAATGGCGGCCAGGTGTACACCGACGGCGCCAACATGAACGCGCTGGTCGGCGTAGCCAAGCCCGGCAAGTGGGGCTCGGACGTCTCGCACCTCAATTTGCATAAAACCTTCTGCATTCCGCACGGCGGCGGCGGCCCAGGTGTCGGCCCGTGCGCGGTGAAATCGCATCTCGCGCCGTTCCTGCCACGCCAGTTGGGCGGTGACGGCAAGGTCGGCATGGTCAGTGCCGCCAGCTTCGGCTCGGCGTCGATCCTGCCGATCTCGTGGATGTACATCACCCTGATGGGCACCAACGGCCTGCGCAAAGCCACCCAGGTCGCCTTGCTCAACGCCAACTACATCGCCAAGCGCCTCGCCCCGCATTACGAGACGTTGTACACCGGCCGTAACGGCCTGGTCGCGCACGAGTGCATCCTCGACCTGCGTCCGCTCAAAGACAGCACCGGCATCAGTGCCGAAGACGTGGCCAAGCGCCTGATCGACTTCGGCTTCCATGCGCCGACGCTGAGCTTCCCTGTCCCCGGTACGCTGATGGTGGAACCGACAGAGAGCGAATCGCAGCACGAACTGGATCGCTTTATCGACGCGATGATCCAGATCCGCGACGAAATCCGCGCCATCGAAGACGGCCGCCTCGACCGCGAAGACAACCCGCTCAAGCACGCACCGCACACCGCCACCATGGTCACCGCCAGCGAGTGGACCCACGCCTACCCACGCGAACTCGCCGCCTTCCCGCTGCCCAGCCTGAGGCTGCAGAAGTACTGGTCCCCGGTAGCGCGCGTGGACAACGTCTACGGCGACAAGAACATCATGTGCGCGTGCATTCCGATCGATGCTTATAAGGAAGAAGCCGAGGCGTAAGTCGGCTTCGTTTGTCTCACTAACATGGAAACCCGAAGGCCCTGCATTGCAGGGCCTTCTCATTTGTATAACCGCGCAGCACTCGCATCGATTCGCTACTGCTTGTGCAGCCGCGTAAACCCATCCGTACTCCACGCCTCACTGCCCACGCCATGGTGCACGAAGAACAGACCCGATGGATCATACTTCCGCTTCACTGCCGCCAGCCGCGGATAATTCGATCCCCAGAACGACGTCTGCCAGGCCGGCTCGAAATAATCGCTCTCCGAAACATACGAGCCCGCGCCGGGAGCTGCTTTCAACAGTGCATCCATCGCCCTGCCGATGCCGGCAGCTTCTTCACGCGCATGGGGCAGGTCAGGATCGGGCATGCCGGGAAAAGCCGGCGGCCCTTCGCCGGCGCAAATCGCCAGTGCGAATGCATCGAGTACCGCCGGATTAGTCGCAGTGTTGCGCGCGGCGGCTATTTCAGCGGCGGGCGCACCGGCCAGGCCTTTATTGAAATGCAGCGACATTTCCCAATGGCGCGTGCTGGCAAACAAGGCGTCGACGAGGCGTGACTGTGCATCTTTGTGCAGCAGCGAGGCCGGTAGCCAGGCCGAGCGGTAGCCGTGCAGAAACCAGCCTACTTGCCCCTGATCCCCAGCCCATAGCACGTGATGCGCTGGAGCATCGGGCCGATCGTCCGCGACGACCACGCCCGGCGCGTGCTGCTGGAGAAATTCGGCGTCCCAGAAATGCCGGGCTGGCAGGCTTAGTATTTTTACTTCGCTCGCAAAGCTGTACTCCTTGCGCGAACGCACCCAGTCTAGAAACGGTGCCCAGATTTTCTCCACCTGCGACTGGTCCAGCCCTTGGAACACCAGCGAAAGGCGCAAGACGTTGCCGGTCTTAAACACCATCTGTTCGCCCCAGTGACGATTGAACAAGTCACTCTGGTAGAAACTGATCGCCTTTGCGATCAACTCGCGGTAAGTGGCGTCCGAGGATGCCTTGATCGCACCGAACACCGCGCCGAACGTGTCGGGCAGTTCACGCGTGCGCAAGGTCAGCCGAGTAATCACGCCCAAACTGCCACCGCCGCCACCCTTGATCGCCCAGAACAGCTCCGGGTTGGTGCAGGCGTTGGCGATGCGTATGACACCGTCGGCGGTAACGATCTCCGCCTCCAGCAAACCGGCCGCCGCCGTACCGTAATTTTTCGAGAAGCTGCCGAAACCGCCGCTCTGCACTAAGCCGGCGACGCCCACCGTGGTGCAGCCGCCGCCTTGCACATAGCGTCCGCCCTGCGTCGTCACCGCATGGTAGGCATCGATCCACATCGCCCCTGCCCCCACCGTCACTGCGGGTTGCGGTGCCTGCGTGGCTGCACAACCGTGACCGACAAAAGCATCGTGCACGGTCACCGCGTTCATCTTGCGTGTCCACACCAGCAAGGAATCGGGTGCGTCGGAGGTACCTTGGTAGCTGTGGCCGCCGCCCTTTACTACCAGACGCAGATGATGCTCGCGCGCAAAATTGACCGCGGCAGCAACATCCGCCGCATCACTGGCCGCGACGGCATAGACGCTAGGTTGCGAGGTCCAGGCATCGACCCAGCCGCTGGTCTGAGTCAGCGCCGGCTGGTCACCGATGTAATAAGGATTCTGCAAATGCTTGAGCGCTTCGCTGCACGCCGCATCGACTGGCGTCGCACCGCAATGGGTAAACGGCGACTCCAGCTTAATCAGGCGGCCGCCTACACGTTGGCTCAACTCCTCCCAGCGGGCCGCCGATGGCCAGGCCGGATCGCCGGGCCGCACGCGAGAATGCCAAAGCATGGTCGGTATCTGCGCGGCCCAGGCCGGCGCCAGCATCCGTGGGAGCACAGCGGGCAAAAACGGAATCGCCAGCGCGGCCTTCAGCAAATCTCTTCGGTTCATGGAACCCTCTCCTCAGTCACCTATCGCCACTGTCCGCCGTGCGGACTCACGACACCAGCGCCCAGGGACGAGCCGCCGTCGATTTGTGACTAATGGAGGCGATTAAGGGACCAACAGGTAACGCTCTTGCTCACCCTACGGCCGGTTGCCGCCATTGCGCCGTGGCAACGATGCCGACAGCCACGATGACCAGCGCCAATCCCACCATCTGCGGTGGATTGATCGACTCGCCCAGCACCACGGCGGACAGGATCACCGCCGCGATGGGAGCTATCGCTGTGAACGCGGACGCCTCCATCGCACCAGCCCGCGCCGTGCCTGCATACCAGAGCCAGAAGCCGCCTACGGTCGGAATCAGCGCGTAATAAATCACCGCCTCATAGGCTGAGGCCGGAACCGTCGTCAGCGTCGGATGTTGCTCCAGCAGCGCAGGAACTATCGATACCGCAAGACCCAGCCCGGTCATCGTGGTCGCCAAGGCAAGCGGAGGCAGGGGTTGGCGCAAGCGCTTGTTGAGCAGAATAAACACGCTCTCGCAGACCACCGCCAGGAGGATAAGCAGGTTGCCTAGTAGCGATCGCTGCACGCCACCGCCGGCCTGCGGCGACGCCATCGTCACCACCAGCACTCCGATGGTCGCCAGCGCAATCGCCAGCAGCAACCTTGGGGTGGGCCGCTCGCGCAACAGTATGACAATCAGCAAGGCAGCCACGGCCGGAAGCGTGCCGAGGAGAATGCCCGCATCGGCACCGGTGGTTAGTTGTGTGCCTGTCACCAGCAAGACGGTATAACCCACACTGCCGGCGCCGGCCTGAGCGAGCAACAGCAGGCCGTCGCCAAGGCTGGGACGCGGCCAGGGCGTGCGGGTCAACATCATCAGCGGCACAAAGGCACACAGTGCGATCGCGAAGCGCAGCGCGGTTGCAGTGAATGGGGCAAGTTCCGCCCCGATCGCCTTGCTCGCGACCACCGTGCTTCCCACGGTAACCATGGCCGCGGCCATGCATAGGTATCCGAAAAGTCTGGGGTGCATCGTCAGAGCCTGTTATGGACAGGCGCACACAGTGCTCCGCCCGGCACGGCTGGTCTTGGACGAAATTGCAGGCGTTCAACCGGTAGCGTAACGCCCCGGCGACACACCCATCTGACGACTGAAATGCCGCGTCAAATGGCTTTGATCGACAAAGCCGACAGCGGCGGCCACCTCGGCCAGCGGCAGGCCACGCAGAATCATCCGTCTTGCCATGGCAATACGCTGCTGTAGTAAATAGGCGTGCGGAGGCAGGCCAAGCTCACGCGAGAAATGGCGCAGCAATTGAAACCGGCTCAAGCCCGCATCGCTGGCTAGCTGAGCTAGCGAGAGCGAGGCGGCGAGATCGGCGTGAATGCGCTCCTTTGCGCGACGGACTACGCCACTCTCCCGTATTGGCACACGGGCGGAAGCATGCGGCGCCTTTATCCCAGGCAGATAAGCCGCAAGCTGAAACAGCGCTGCCTCCGATGCCAGCGTGGAGCCTCCCGTGATGGCATCGGCAAATGCAGCGTCGAAAAGTGAACGCAAGCGATGATCCGTCGCCACCGCCGCGGCGAAACTGAAAGGCAGTGATTGACCCTCGCCTATATCAGCCAACACATCCAACAGCAGCGCGGGATCGAAATAAAGCATGCGCCATGTGCGCGGCGCGCCACCCACCGCCCAGCCGTCATGGACCTCACCCGGATTGACGAAGATAAGACTGCCCGGCCCCGCCTCCACCGGCCCCGCATCGCCCGCAGACGCATGGCCGCCGGCATCGACGACGCCGATGCCGTATTGATCGTGCGTGTGGCGCGGAAATGCGCGCGCGCTGCTCGCCAGCATGGCCATTTGGCCATCCAACTGTGTCTGGCGATAGCGCACCTGGTGATGCATGTAAGGCTTCCAAGCTCCGATGGCGGCCATCATCACAAATCTGCTGGCCGATTGAACGTATCCCAACGTGAAATCCCGACGGTAGTCTGCCACATGACTGTCATATGGGTTGCCTAGGGTGACCCGATGACATGCGTATATCGTTGCCACCGTTTATGACGCTCTCGCGTCGTCGCTTCCTGCGTGGCGCCGGCAGCCTTGTTGCGGCATATACCCTTGCCGATGCGCTGCGTCTGGCGCGCGCTGACACCATGTCGATGACCATGCCCGCCCGCATGACCGCACCGACGCTGGCGGCACCCAAAGAGCCGCTGCTCAATCCGACGTCGCTGACCCGCTTTGTCGATCGGTTGCCGATACCGCCGACCGCCCACGCCGCCGGCAAACGTGCGCATCCTGCTTATCCCGATCGAATGCTGCCTTACTACCGCATGGAGATGCGCGCCTTCAAAGCACGCCTGCACCGTGATCTGCCGGCCACACCCCTATGGGGCTATAGCGGCCTGTCGCCGGGACCGACGATCGACACCATGCGCGGCGAGCCGCTGTTGATCGATTGGGTCAATGCACTGCCGACACAGCACTTTTTGCCGATCGATCACAATCTCCATGGCGCCGAACGCTCGCAGCCGGAAGTGCGTGTAGTGACCCATGTGCATGGCGCACGAGTGCCGGCAGCCAGCGATGGTTACCCCGAAGACGGGTACGCACCCGGTCACTCGGCGCTGTATCACTATCCCAGCGCGCAGGATGCGGCCACGCTCTGGTATCACGACCACGCCATGGGCATAACCCGGCTCAATATCTACGCTGGGTTGTTCGGTACATTTATCGTTCGCGATGCCGAGGAGCAGGCGCTCGGCCTGCCATCGGGCGACTTCGACCTGCCGCTGATCTTGTGCGATCGGCTGATTGCGAAAGACGGCCAGCTTTACTACCCGGTATCGGACGATCCATCGGCACCGTGGGTCACCGAGTGCCACGGGAATGCCGTGCTATGCAACGGCAAGCTATATCCCTATCTCGACGTCGAGCCACGGCGTTATCGGCTACGCCTAATCAATGTGGCAAATACGAGCTTCTTCGACCTGTCGTTATCGCATGAGGTGCCGTTCAAGCAGATCGGTAGCGATCAAGGGCTGTTGCCAGTGCCGTTGACGCGATCACGTATCGAGCTCTATCCGGCCGAACGCGCTGACGTGGTGGTGGATTTCAGCGATATGGCAGGGCAGTCGGTGCAATTGCATCATCGATCCGAAGCCATCATGGAATTTCGCGTGCACGACCATGAGAGACGCGATACCTCCGCGCTACCGGCAACGCTGCGCAGCATAAAGCGTATCGATCCGGCCAGCGCCGTGCGCGATCGCGTACTGACGCTTGGCGAGCTCGATGATGCCAACGGCAATGCGATGGCGATGCTGCTCGGCGGCAAACGCTGGTCGGACCCGGTTACTGAAGACCCGCGGCAAAACAGCATCGAGACATGGAGTTTCGTCAACCTCACCGGCGATGCGCATCCGATCCATTTGCACCTGGTGCGTTTTCAGGTGATCGATCGACGCCCCTTCGATCTGTTCGCCTGGAACGCCGACCGCACCCTCAAATTCACCGGCCCCGCTCAGCTACCACCGCCCCATGAAGCAGGCTGGAAAGACACCGTGCGCGCCGACCCTGGCATGGTCACGCGTATCGCGATGCACTTCGAGGGCGAGCCCGGCCGCTACGTGTGGCACTGCCATTTTCTCGAACACGAAGACAACGACATGATGCGGCCCTATCAATTGCTGCCGGAGCAGACCGGGTAACGCGACCGCACCAGTCGGCCCCCTCACCCCCTCCCAACCTCCCCCTGCAAGCAGGGGGAGGGGCAAAAGCCAAAGCCCATCACGTCAACCTCAGCCAGCCCCCTCCCCTGCGTGCAGGGGAGGGTTGGGGAGGGGTACGGGCTTGCGGCAAAACTCACCCCCTCCCAGCCTCCCCCTGCGAGCAGGGGAGGAGCAACAGCAACTGCGCTCTGTGCACAGGTTCTTACGCTGTCGCGACACTGTCATCACACCTACCCGCACTGTCGCGTCCTTGCCAACGCACCGTCATCTACGCGGGCCAGACTGCCGATGGTTTGCAAGCCCACACCGCTTGTAAACCAAGAATCAGGGGGAACACTCGATTGCAGTCTTCACAGGATTCCTGCAGGAGATCCAGTCATGCCCATGTTTTCAGTTGGTACTCGGTTTAAACCTTTCGCCATTGGCGTACTCGCAGCCAGCCTTGCTGGTGTGGTGAGCGCGCAAAGCACGTCACCCGATAAAGACGCCAGCTTCCGCCAGAACGTACCGGCGGCCACCCAAAACCATCGCATCGCTTTACCCGGTGGCGTTGTCACATTGCATCGCCCCGATGACGGCGACGATCGCAGCAATCGCACACGTACTCCGATCAAACACGTGATTCTGCTGATCGGTGAGAACCGCACCTTCGACCATGTTTTTGCCACCTACACACCACCATCGGGGCAACACGTGCATAACCTGTTGTCGCAGGGCATCGTCAACGCCGATGGCACACCGGGCCCGAATGTTGCCGCCGCACGTCAGTGGCAGGCATCCAACACCGGTGCATATGCAAGCGCGCCCACACATACTTCGCCGTACACGCTACTGCCAAAGATGAATACCGGCGGTGCGCCGACTCAGCCTTATTTCGCCTCGGCCGCACAGGCTGCGGCTATCGAACCAGGCTTGCCCGCGGCTGCCTATAGCGAACTGGCCGAGGGTGGCACCGGCCTGCCTAACCACGTTATCGATACGCGTTTCCCGGCGAATTTGCCGAATGCGCCAGTCGATATGCATGCCTCGATCAGCTACAACGACTACGCCAACAGTCCGGTGCACCGCTTCTTTCAGATGTGGCAACAACTGGATTGCAGCATCGAGGCGGCGACGCCGAAAAATCCCAGCGGTTGCCGCAACGATCTTTTCCCGTGGGTCGAAACCAGCATCGGCGCCGGCAACAACGGTGCAAAGCAACCAGCCAACTTCACCGAGCAAAGCACCGGCGAAGGCTCTACCGCGATGCAGTTTCTCAATATGGCCAAAGGCGATGCACCCTACTTCGCCGAGCTGGCCCGTACCTACGCATTGAGCGACAACTTTCACCAATCGGTGATGGGCGGCACCGGCGCCAATCACATCATGCTCGGCTTCGGTAATTTGATTTATTACGCCGATGCGCAGGGCAACCCGATTACGCCACCGAGCAATCAGATCGAAAATCCAGACATCCAGCCAGGCACCAATAATTGGTATGTGCAGGATGGTTACGGCGGCGGCTCCTACGTCAACTGCGCCGATGACAAGCAGCCGGGCGTAGCCTCGGTAAAGGGCTATCTGCGCTCGCTGCCGTACCGCACCTTCCGCGGCACCGATTGCAAACCCAGCGCCTATTATCTGGTCAATAACTACAACCCTGGCTATCTCGGCGATGGCACGCCGGCCCCGCTGGGTGCGGACCAGTTCACCATCCCGCCCTCCAGGCAAGACAACCTTGCGCTGCTGCTGCATCGCCATCACGTGAGCTGGAAGTACTACGGCGAAGGCTGGGGCAACGGCAAGGAAGATGGCGAGGCCGGCACCTTCTGCAATATCTGCAATCCGTTTCTTTATTCGACGCAGGTGATGACCAACCCAGAGCTGCGCAAGAACAACCAGGACATCAACGACCTCTACAACGACATCCAGAACGATACGCTGCCGGCGGTATCCATCGCCAAGCCCGATGGCATTCTGGACGGCCATCCGGCATCGTCCAAGCTCGGATTGTTCGAAGGCTATGTGCAGAAGATCGTCGAAATGGCTAAAGCCAACCCGAAGGTATGGAACGACACCGTCATTATGGTGACCTTCGACGAGGGCGGCGGTTACTGGGACTCGGGCTATGTGCAACCGATCGACTTCTTCGGCGACGGCTCACGCATCCCGTTGCTGGTGGTCTCGCGTTACTCCGAAGGCGGCCGTGTCGTGCACACTTACTACGACCATGTCTCCTTCGACAAATTCGTCGAGGCCAACTGGGGCCTGCACGAAACGATCTCGGCACGCAGCCGCGACAACCTGCCCAACCCGATCGCGCGTCGCGAAAATCCCTACGTGCCAGTCAATGCGCCGGCCATCGGCAATTTGATGAACATGTTCGATTTCGGCGACTTCCACGCTTCGAATGAAGCGAACGACGAAACGCAAGACTGAGCATCAACAAGACCGCGCCCTGCCCGCTTCCTGCGGGCAGGGTTTTCGTGTCAACGCTACGCACCTACAACGGCTCGCGGATAACGCTCCAATCATGCATCGCCTTACCCAGGATCACCGTGTGAATATCAGCAGCGCTGCGCTTGCCCTGCTTATCGCCTTCGGCCTGAGCTGCTCGCCGGGTCATGCCGACCCCGGCGATTTCAAGGCCATGCCCGGCTTATGGAAAACCGTCACCCACATCGTCAAGCAAGGTCAACCCGGGCAGCCAACGATACGTTGGCACTGTGAGGCCGAAGACATGGATCCCTGGATTGCCTTCGCAGATATCTCCGTTCCGAATATGTCATGTCAACGCAGCGACCAGCATCGCAGCAGCACCGCTCTCGCATGGATAGTGACTTGCCCCGGAGCCACGCCGATCAACGGCAAGGGCCGCGTCGATTTCGACTCCCCCGAGCATTACACCGCCAGCGTCACACTGCAGGATCGTGGTGAAGTGCTGCACATCGAAGGCAGCCGGCACGCGGCCTGCACCAGTCCAAGCGATTGATGGCAGACACCGCCATCGCTAAGGCGCATTGGCGGCCATGGTGTCTTTCGCATCCTGGCACTGCTTGAGCGTAGCGGCGATCAAATACGACTTGTCGCCGCTGGCATCGCATTGAAATTTTATCGTGCCGGTTTGGCTGTCGCCTTGCTCCCTACGGATGCAAGACTTGAAGCTCGCCACGAGCGCAGGAGTCATCTTGATGCACTTCACCGTATCGGGATCGGCATGCCAGTTGAAACCATAACCGGTCACCTCGGCCCGATCCTTGATCTCCATATCCGCAGCCTGGGCGGCAACACCCCATAAGCACAGGCTTATACCCCACAGCACTCGATTGAATTTGCGCGAGATAACCATGACCCACCCCTTCGCACCATTGGCGCGCCATCATATCGCTTGTGAATCGCCAACCATCGACGAGATCCAGATGTGATCCTTCGGCAACAGCAAGAACGATCAAGCGCCACGGTGCCGGCGCGATTAAGCTGATTCGGCCTAATCCAATCGCTCACTTTCACTTATGGCTGCTGCCGAAAAAGCGCTCTGGTACATCGAGAGTCACTTCCGCGAAGATTTGTCGCTCGCCGATATCGCGCGCATTGCCTGCGTGTCGCCCTACCACCTCGCTCGCCTGTTCCAGGCCACGACCGGGTGGTCAGTCGTGCGGTACATGCGTGCCAGGCGTCTTACCGAAGCCGCTTACCTGCTGGCCGCGGGCGCCTCGGACATTCTCGATGTGGCACTGACATCGGGCTACGGCTCGCACGAAGCCTTTACCCGAGCGTTTCGCGACCAGTTCGGCATCACGCCCGACGAACTCCGGCAGCGGGGCCATGTGTCAGGCCTCGTACTGGTAGATCCCCTGCGGGCCGCCGACATGCCTACCATCGCTCTAGAAACGCCACGGATCGAACTCGGCCCTACGCAGCTCGTTGCCGGCCTGGGTTGCCGCTACAGCGACGCCACCACGCAAGGCATTCCCGCGCAATGGCAACGGCTCATGCTGTCACTACAGGGCTTCTCGATCGCGGGAAAAACCGCCTTCGGGGTGTTCTGCAACAGCGACGACGAAGGCAGTTACGAATACATCGCCGGTTACGACGTATCGAGCTTCTCTGGCTTGAATCCCGCCTGGAGCACGATCCGGCTGCCTGCGCGCCACTACGTCGTGGCGACACATCGCGGCCATATCTCGGCGATCCGCCGCACCTGGCAGACATTCACCGGTAGCTGGCTACCCGAATCCGGGCTGGACGTTGCCGACGCACCTGACTTTGAGCGCTATGCCGCGGACTTCAATGCCGACACCGGCACTGGCACGGTCGAGATCTGGGTACCGCTGAAATCTTGATGAGAACCTTGATGAAAAGGATGGGGGAGTGAATATGTTTAAGCGCAATGGTTTTTCATGCGTCGCGTTACTCGCACTGGCATGCAGCTCGTTGCACGCTACATCGGTGGGCGAACTGCACCGTACGACAACCACGCCAACAGCAGCGATTCGCGATGCAGAACACCGCGACCAGCTTCGCGTCACGGTCTGGTATCCCGCTGTCGATGGTGCGGTCGAAAGTCCGCTGGATATCGGCGCACCAGGGCACCCGTCATTTCGCTCCGGCAGTGCCGCGGTCGATGCCGCCATCGCCGATGGAAAACACCCGGTCGTGTTGCTGTCGCATGGCTTCGGCGGTAGCGCACGCATGATGGGCTGGTTCGGCACTGCAATGGCCCGCGCAGGTTACGTCGTCGTCGCCGTCGATCATCCCGGCAACAACGGTCGCGACCCGATGACGATGGCCGGTGGCACCTTGATCTGGGAGCGCCCGGAAGATTTGCGCGCCGCCATCAACGCTGTGCAGAAGGATCCGCTCATCGCGCCGCATCTTGATATGCATCGCTTGGGCGTCGCCGGCTTTTCGGCGGGCGGATTCACCGCACTGGTATCAGCTGGCGCACGATTCAATCTCGACCGATTCAAAACGTTTTGCCATACGCATGCCAGCGACCCGACCTGCCTGCCGCAAAAAGAAGCGCCCGATGTAACTTTTGCCGCACGAGAGCAGGCCCTGAATTCAGCGCCCCTGGCTGCACTTACTGCGCACGCGGGTGACGATCACTCCATCACCGGGGTCAAAGCCGTATTCGTCATGGCGCCGGGACCGATCCAGGGGCTGGAACCGGACACGCTGAAGGCATTGAAAACGCCGGTGGCCATTATTCTCGGCAATGCCGACAAAGTGGCACTACCGGGTACGAACGGCGATACCGCGGCCAGGTTATTACCGCATGCGACGCTGAAGACGCTGCCTGATGTAGGTCACTATGACTTTCTTGGCAACTGCACCGAGACCGGTTTGAAAGAAGAGCCTTTATGCGCACTTAAGCTGCCGCAAGACGGCACACACGATGCAGCGATAGCAATGGCCAAAGCGCTATTCGCCAAGAACCTCTAGCGGCTCGCAGTACCTCGCCCACAATCCACATAAGTCACGTCGACAGCTACAAGGTGCGCTCTTCTACTGGCGATTCGAGCAAACAAAAAGGCCCTGCACATGCAGGGCCTTTTTTGTTCATGCCGAGAGCGTCTTACCTCCTGCGCACCAGCCCCGATACATAGAACGAGGCGTGGCGGAAGTCTTCGAGAAGCGCTTTCTCAGTGGCCGTTTTTCTTCAACCAGGCGTCGACCACCGGCAAGCGCTCGTTGCGAACCTGCACACGATACTTAATGCTGGCCATGACCGTCTCGGCATCGCGCCGCGAACCTGCCGCGACATGGGCATCGGCGTAAGCCTTGACCTTGCCGATCATCGCCGGATCCAGCGAAGTTGCGGCCAGCATCGGGTAGTAGCGACTGCTTGCTGACGAATCGACTTTCTTGTTGACCTGATCGATGTGCGCAGTAGCAAAGTCGAAAGCCAGCTCTGGATGCGAACGTGAAACGCCGGAAATCATGCCTGAACTGTTGGTGGCGCCTGGCTCATCGGTCAGCGCCAGATCGAGTGCCCGCTGAGCCAATGCCTTGTCTTCGGCAATGGAGAGCAATCCATACAGCTCGTCCTTGACCAGCGGAGTCTTTTCGACCTTCGCCTCAGCATGCAACTGATCCCAGGTCGCGGCATCCGCATGACGCGCGACCACCGCAAGAATGGATTTACGCAGCGCGGCAGGCAACGCTTTGGGATCGCTAGCCTGAGCCTTATAGCGGCGCAACGATTCCTGCACTACGGCCGGATCACCCAGCTTGCTGAGTGCCCCGATTAGCTCGATGCGCAGAATCTTTACCGACGTAGCTTCATCCGGGCGCTCCTGCCAGCCAATGCGAATGAACACCGGCCCCAGTCGCGCAATGGCGAACTTGCGAAATGCCGTCTGTCGCGTGGCATCGCCATCGTAGTAACTGTCAAGGCTTGCCAGTTTTCCGGCAATGTCGCCCCAGATCTGCGGGTCAGCATCGATCGAGGTCGCCTTGACCAGATCCAGGTAATCCGACACCGGCTGCAATCCGGCCATGCCCAGCGCCCAGGTATCGCCCGACAAGCCAAGCTGGTCGATCGGTGCGATCTTGGCGTAGCTGTCCTTGATCGCCGCGAACTGAGCCGGCGCATACAGCGTGCGGTAATAACCGCTTTGACCGGCATTGACGATGACCGGACCACAGCCGGGCACATCGAGCGTGGCATGCCCGCCACTCACTAGCGTGCTTACCGGTGAGGTCGCGCCAACAGCTTGTGCAATCACCGGCACCCGCCACGACAACGGCTTTTTGTTCGGGCGATCTTTGGTGAACTCGCCCTGCGCCAGCGTCAGCGTCGTCTTGCCGGCCGTGCAAGCCGCCGCTTCGACACGAATCATCGGCACGCCCGGCTGCAAAGTGAAGTCGTGGGCAATGGCGGTAACCGGCTTGCCCGCAGTAGCCTCCACTTCGCGCCACAAATCGTCGGATACCGTATTGCTGTAGGCGTGCGCCTTCATATAACGGCGCACGCCCTCGCGCCATGTATCGGCACCTACATAACCCTCAAGCATGCGGATGACCGCCTCACCCTTGGAATAGGTGATGGCATCAAAAGCCTGACTGGCCTGCTCTACTGTCTCTACGTGCTGCACCACCGGATGCGTGGTGGCAATGGCATCGCGCTCCATGGCGCCTTCACGCACATCCACCGCCGACAACGCGGTGTTCCATTCCGGGTGTAGCTTCTCGGTGGTGCGCGCAGCCATCCACGACGCAAAGCCTTCGTTGAGCCACAGATCATCCCACCAACGCATGGTCACCAAGTCGCCAAACCACTGGTGCGCCATCTCATGTGCGGCAATGGAGAACACCTCCTCTTTGTCGGCCTGGGTCGAGATCGAGGGGTCCAGCAGCAGGGCATATTCAAAAGTGTAGATGGCGCCCCAGTTCTCCATCGCGCCGAAGAACTGGCTGCGTCCGGGCGAGGCGATATTGTCGAGCTTGGGCAACGGGTATGGCGTACCAAAGTATTCGTTGTATTCGTGCAGTACCGCCTTGGCCGAATCCAGCGCAAAGGTCGCCTGCGACACCGCCCCCTTCTGCGTAATGACGCCGATTTCGGTGCCATCGGATTGCGTGGTGGCCCGCTCGAATTCGCCAAGCCCGAAGAACAGCAGATAAGTGGACATCTTCGGCGACGGCGCAAAGCGCACCCGCGCCAAACCGCCGCCCAGATCCGTCTTCTGCGCCACCGGCATATTGCTTACAGCCATCTGCTCGGCCGGTACCGTGGCCTCCAGCGTGAAGGTTGCCTTATACGCAGGCTCGTCCCATGACGGAATGAAACGGCGCGCATCGGAATTCTCAAACTGCGTATACAGCGCGCGCTTGTTGCCGGCCTTGGTGTCGTAATCGATCACAAACAAGCCATTGGCCTGGGTGCCGATCTTGCCGGTGTAAGTCATCGAAAGCTGATAGCTGCCTGGGGCAATCGGCTGCGCCCAGGTAAATGTCGCCGTCTGCGCGGCCGCATCCACCGTCACTTTCGGCGCGGAGTACATGACCTTCTTGCCGCCCACGGGCATCAGGCTCACCCCCGAAAACTTCATGTCGATGGCGTTGAGGGTGATGCTGGTCGTGGGTTGCAATACCTCGATATTGACCCCCACCTTGCCGTCAAAGCTCAGCGACTCGGCATGCGGCGTCACTGATACGTCGTAATGCGTAGGCCGTACGCTGCGCGGCAACTGGGTGGTGGTGAGCACGGCGGTGGACGCTTTGGGCGCATCGGCCACAGCCGCCATAGACACGCCGGCAAGTGCCAAGGCAATTGCGGTAACCAGATAACGACGCATGACATCCCCTCATAACAAGTAGCGGCCCAACAGGCCAGAAACTGACGCGCAAGCGCGGACAGCAAAAGAACGAACGTTGACCCGCGGATGGTGACTGCCAACGGCACTGCCGAAACACCGCCGAAAGTCATGGCAGAGGCAACTGATGTACCTCACCGGCCTCGGGGTCGACCGGGGTCAGATAGAACCACCGCAAGTTTTCGCCCTTTCATTGGGTAAAGAGCCATAGAGCGACCGTACTTTGCGCAGATCGCTTACGCGCTGGCGCATCAATAGTTCAGGTGCGGGCTCAGCAAATGCAATGAAAAGGCAACCCAGATAGCCGCAAAGCAGGCAAGCAGCAATGCCGCGCTGTTGAGCTTGCGCCATAGATGCCCAGGCTCGCGCCACGCATGGCGTGCACTGGCCGCTACCGCGAAAGTACCGACAACCGCCAGGATGTCAAAAAACGGCACCACGCGAACCTTGCCGTCGAAATGATTGCCGATGTTGGCTCTGCTGCTTCGGGCTCGCGGCGCACAGATTCTTGGCGGTCTCTTCAAAGTCTGCCGTATGCGTCACCAACTCGTGCAGGGTAATCGGTTTGCCTTCGCACGGCGGGATGGTCACGTCTTGATCGAGGTCCAGCTTGCCTTGCTCGACCCATTGCATCACCCCGGTCCACATAAACGTCTTGGAGATCGAGCCAGGGCGAAACAGCGTCGGTGCCGGGTCACATCAAGAGCGCACGCGAAGCGCGCGTTCTCTACAATGCTGCCCTTTTTGCAGCTCGCTGGATTGCACTATGGATATTGTCGTCAACGAAGAACTCAAGGCCTATATCGACCCGCTGACCGCCGATGAGCATGAGGCGCTGGAGCGCAGCATCCTTACCGAAGGCTGCCGCGACGCCCTGGTGCTATGGGACAACATCCTCGTGGATGGCCACAACCGCTACGGCATCTGCCGCAAGCACGATCTGCCGTTCCAGACCGTGCAGCACACCCACTTCAGCTCTATCGAAGACGTGCATCTGTGGATGATTAACCAACATCTGGGGCGGCGCAGCGTGTCCGATTTTCAACGCGGCGTGCTGGCGCTGCGCAAGCGCGAGATTCTCGCCGAACGGCAAGCCCGCGCACCGGAGCCAGAGGCCGCCGCGCAAATGGCACCAACAGCATCCGACGATCAAGTGGAAAGCACGGCCGCTGATGCACCGCCACCCACGCCACTGAAAAACCGCGAAGCGATCGCCCGCGAAGCACGCTTAAGCAGCAACCAGGTTGTGTTGATCGAGAAGATTCAAAAGCAGGCAGCCCCCGAAGTTGTCGCGGCCGTGAAGTCCGGCACCATATCGATCAATGCCGCCGCAGCCGTGGCGACGCTACCTGCCGAAGAACAGCGCGCTGCCGCGATGGCAGGCGGCGACGAACTCAAGCAAGCCGCCAAGCGTGTGCGCGAGTCCAAGCGCAAGCCACGCAAAGAACCGGCATCCGAGGGTATGGCCGAAGACGACGAGCTGCACATGCTACGTGCGCGCGTCGCCGAACTGACTGCGGAGAATGAAGCACTACGCCTTCAAGTGGCAGCGCTGCAAGAACAGTAAAGACGATTGCCGCTGCGGTAATCGCGTATGGGCTGCGTCAAGCCGTGGTGGCGACGCGCCTAGCGAATGGCATGCCCAATCATGTCGATTTCGATAGGGATCGCCTGACTCAATCCTGATAAGGGAAATGAGGTCGACATCAGGCTCGCTTAAATAAAATTTTCCCGATCGGGAAAATTACACCAGGGTATTCGTGTTTCCTCTGACCCGAAAACAAAAAGCCCCGCGATGCGGGGCTTTTTGCTTGACCATTGATCGCTATCAGGCGAATGGATCGTCCAGCACAATCGTGTCCTCACGATCGGCACCGGTAGCCACCAGCGCCAGACGGCAACCCGACAACTCCTCTACCGCACGCAGATACGCGCGCGCAGCGGCCGGCAGCTTGTTCCAGTCGCGGATACCGGCGGTGGATTCTTCCCAGCCGGGGAAATCCAGATAAACCGGCTTGCACTCGGCCCAGCCGTCAGCGTCCAGCGGCGCCAGTTCGCGACGTTTGCCGCGGTATTCATAGGCGATGCAGACCTTGATGGTGGGCAGGCCGTCGAGTACGTCGAGCTTGGTGATGGCCAGGCCGCTGATGCCGTTGATTTGCACGGCGCGCTTGAGCGCGACCAGGTCGATCCAGCCGCAACGACGCGGACGGCCGGTGCTGGCGCCGTACTCGTTGCCTTTCTTGCGTAGCAGCTCACCCATCTCGTCGTTGAGTTCGGTGGGGAACGGACCGCCGCCGACGCGGGTTGCATAGGCTTTGCAGATGCCGAGCACGTAGTCGATATCGCCTGCGCCTACGCCGGTGCCGGCCAGTGCGCCACCGACGGTCGTGTTGGACGAGGTGACGTAGGGATAGGTGCCGTGGTCGATATCGAGCAGCGCGCCTTGCGCACCTTCGAACAGGATGTTGCCGCCCTCTTTGCGGATGTCGTGCAGGATGGTGGCGACGTCGTCGACCATCGGGCGCAGGTACTCGCCCCAGGTCAGCGCTTCATCGAGTACCTGCTGGTAGTCGACCGGCGCAGCCTTGAGCCACTGGGTGAGTACGAAGTTGTGGTACTCGACCACTTCTTTCAGTTGGGCGGGCAGCTCGTGCGGGTACATCAGGTCGGCGACGCGAATACCGCGACGAGCGACTTTGTCTTCGTAGGCCGGGCCAATACCGCGACCGGTGGTGCCGATGGCCTTGCCGCCGGCGGCGATCTCGCGCGCCTTATCGACAGCGATGTGGTACGGCATGATAAGCGGTGTGGCCGGGCTGATTTTGAGACGCGAACGCACGTCGACGCCGTTGCCTTCCAGCTCGGCGATTTCCTGCATCAGCGCCGCGGGGGACAGCACCACGCCGTTGCCGATCAGGCACAGCGCGTCGTCGCGCAGAATGCCCGAGGGAATCAGGTGCAATACGGTCTTTTTGCCCTTGATGACCAAGGTGTGGCCGGCGTTATGGCCGCCCTGGAAGCGGGCTACCGCGCCGACGCGCTCGGTCAGCAGATCGACGATCTTGCCCTTGCCTTCGTCGCCCCATTGCGCGCCGAGAATTACGACTGACTTGCCCATGATGTTGTCTCGTGTTTTGAATTCGTCTTGATGGACACCCTCCCCTGCTTGCCGGGAGGGTTGGACAGAGGCAAGGGTATTTCCCCCTCCCAACCTCCCCTGCAAGCAGTGGGAGGAGCCCATCGGTTTTACCTCTCCCGCACGCAGGAGAGGGGTCAATCTGGTTTATCGCTTGCCGGCGCTGTCGTTGAAGTAGCGCAGGAACTCGGAATCCGGCTTGAGTACGAGTACGCCCTTGCCGTCTTCAAACGATTTTTTGTAAGCGGACTGGCTGCGATAGAAGGCGAAGAACTCGGGATCTTGTCCGTAAGCTTGCGCGTAAATCGCTGCGGCCTGCGCATCGCCCGAACCGCGTACGGAGGCGGCGTCGCGCTCGGCATCGGCGATCAGCACGGTGCGTTGACGGTCGGCATCGGCCTGGATCGTCTCGGCGGCTTGCTGGCCGGTGGAGCGCAACTCGTTAGCGAGTTGCAAACGCTCGGAGCGCATGCGCTTATAAACCGACTCGCTGACCTCCTTGGGTAGATCGATACGCTTGATGCGCACGTCGACCACGGTAATGCCCAGGCTCTTGCGTGCAGCCGCATCGGTTTGTTTGCGCACGCGCTCGGTAATGTCTTTGCGGCCACCGGCGATCAGCTCTTGCAGCGTGCGCGCATTGAATTCGAAACGCAGGGCGTCTTTGACGATGGGGGTCAGCCGATTCGCCGCTTGCAACTCGGCGCCGGCCGTGGCGCGGTAGTAGGCCGCGTTGTCGGCAATGCGCCATTTCACGTAGAAGTCGACGTCGACGCTCTTTTTCTCGGAGCTGAAGTAACGCTCCGGCTGGGCTTCGAGGGTCAGGATGCGATTGTCGAACAACTGGCTTTGCTGGATCAGCGGTACTTTGAAATGCAGGCCGGGTTTGTCACCCGTGCGCACGATTTTGCCGAACTGCATCACCAAGGCAGTTTCGCCTTCGTGAACGATGAACATGCTGTTGAAGCCGAGCAATACGGCCAGCACGACGAGAATACCGGAGATGTATTTCATGGCTGTTTATCCTTGCCGGTCGAGGCATCCGTGGCAGGCGCGCCCTGCATGGTGACGCCGGGCAGATCCTTCACTGCACCTGCCCCCTGGCGATCGAGCGGCAGGTAGATCATGTTGCGGCCACCGCTGCCGTCCAGCACTTTGGGGTTGTTCGACATCACGTCTTCGACGGTTTCCAGCCACAGGCGGCGGCGGGTAACCTCCGGCGCGGCGCGGTATTCCTTGAGGATGAGATTGAAGCGTGAAGCGTCGCCGGTGGCGCGGGCCACGCGCTCGGCGCTATAGCCTTGTGCCTGGGCCGAGATGCGTGCGGCCTCACCCCGTGCCACTGGCACGACCTGGCTGGCATAGGCGCGAGCCTTGTTCTCGGTACCCTGCTTGTCTTCGCGCGCGGAGTTGACGTCGTCGAAGGCGTCTTTGACGTCCTGCGGCGGCGCGACGTTCTGGAAGCTGACGTCGGTAATCATCAAGCCCGAGTCGTAGCCGTCCAGCGTGGTTTGCAGAATTTCGCGGGTTTGCTGCTGCAAGGTGTCGCGCGTCTGTGCCGGCACGGGGGCAGGCACGTGCGCGGTGGCTCCGCCTGATGCCGCAACGGCCGGCATCGCCACAACCGGCTGCTCGCCAGGGCTGGTGAGGATGTTATCCATCACGTTGGCGCCGACCACCGAGCGCACGGCGGCTTCGGCGGCCTGCTTGAGGGTGTCCTCGGGGTCACGGGTGGAGAACAGAAATTTGCGTGCGTCGGAAACCTGGTACTGCACGTTGAAATCGACCGCAATGATGTTTTCATCGCTGGTCAGCATGCTCACCTTGTCGTTGACCGAGCGAATCTCGGTGGTGCCGATCTTGGTCACCGTCTCGATGGGCCGGGGCAGCTTGAAGTGGAAGCCAGGCCCCAAAGTGCGCGCGTATTGACCAAAGCGCAGCACCACGCCCGACTGGCGGGCATCGACGATGGTGTAGCTGCTAAGCAGCAGCCAGGCCAGCAACAAAGCCAGCACGATGGTGAAAATGCCGCCGGAACCACCGCCAAACTTGCCCAAACGTGCCTTGAGCTGCTTGAGCAGATCCTCAAAGTTCGGCTTGCTGCCATTCTGGCGCTGCTTGTTCCAGGGGTCGCGCTGCCCGTTATTACCGGGTTCGTTCCAGGCCATGGTCAGTCTCCTTGAGGCCGCAGGGAGGCCGGCAACATCGGCCGGGGATGCGTTGAACGGGATAACACATGGTGTCATGTCGCGTATCTGGCAAGAGCGCCCCGCTGACGCAATTGCCCGCACAAACATCGGGGATTCTAGCAGAGCTCGCCGAAAGCGTCCGAGCCTATTCAGCCTATTCGACAGGACCGAGCAATTCGCGCAGCAGCTCGGCCTCGGTCGCATTGCCGCCGCTCAGTGGGGCAAGCACGCTGCGCGGGGCGTCGATATCCAGTTGCCAACCGTGCTCGTCTACCGCTTCGCCGACAATCGCACCGGCCGCCTTAAGCCGTGAATGCAGGCGACCGGCCGACAACGGCAGGTGCAACGGGGACTGCACCCGGTCACCGCCGAGCAATTCGCCCAGCGCCTGCCGCAGCAGGTCGATACCGAGGCCACGTGCGGCCGATAGCCACACCCGCTGCGGCCGCCCCTCGGCATCGCGGTCGATGCGCGGCTCGGTACCGGCCAGGTCGATCTTGTTCATGATTTGCAACTGCGGCAGGTCGCCGGCGTCGATCTCCTCCAGCACCTTGTCGACGACGCGGTGCAGGCGCTCGCGCTCGTCATCGGCGGCGTCGCAGACATGCAGCAGCAAGTCGGCATCGCGCGCCTCGATCAAGGTGCCGCGGAAGGCGGCAACCAGGTCGTGCGGCAGCTCGCGGATAAAACCGACGGTATCGGCCAGCACCGCCGGGCCGCAACTGAGATCCTCCAGCTTGCGCACGGTGGGATCGAGCGTGGCGAACAATTGATCGGCGGCGTAGACGTCGCCGGTGGTCAACGCATTGAATAAGGTCGACTTACCGGCGTTGGTGTAGCCCACCAAGGCCACCCGCGGCACCGTATTGCGCATGCGCGAGCGTCGTTGCTGACCGCGCTGGGTCTGCACTTTTTCCAGCCGTTTGGTCAGCATCTTGACCCGCTCGGCGAGCAGGCGGCGGTCCAATTCAAGCTGGGTCTCACCTGGGCCACGGTTGCCGATGGCACCGCCGCGCTGGGTATCGAGATGGGTCCAGCCGCGCACCAGCCGTGTGGCGATGTGCTTGAGCTGGGCCAACTCCACCTCCAGCTTGCCCTCGTGCGAACGCGCACGCTGGGCAAAGATATCCAGGATGAGCCCCGCGCGATCGACCACGCGGATGTTGAGCAGCTTCTCGAGATTGCGCTCTTGCACCGGCGTGAGCAGGTGGTCGACCAGCACCACGTCAGCCTCTAGCGCCCGCGCGGCCTCGGCCACCTCGTCGGCCTTGCCGGTGCCGATGTAATAGCGGGGGTTGGGGTCTTCGACGCGAGCGGCGATGCTGCCCAGTATCTCGGCGCCAGCGGACTTGGCTAGCTCGGCGAATTCTTCGGCTCGGCGCACCGCATCGCCCTCTCCGCGCGAATGCGGGAGGACGAGTACGGCACGTTCGCCTTTCTTTTGTCTATCAAACAGAGTGGATCAACCTCAAGAAAATCAGACCTCTGCCTCGGCCGGTGCGACCGTGGCTTCAGTGTGGCCATCATGGCCATTGCCGACGCGTACGTTGCGGCTGGGTACCACGGTGGAAATAGCGTGCTTGTAAACCATCTGGCTTACCTGGTTGCGCAATAGCACTACAAACTGGTCGAACGACTCGATCGTCCCCTGCAGCTTGATGCCGTTGACCAGGTAAATGGCCACTGGGACGCGCTCGCGACGCAATGCGTTAAGAAATGGATCTTGCAAAGTCTGCCCTTTGGACATTTGTTTTTCTCCCCTCGCAGCGAACGGGTCGGATAAAAGACGCGCAACGCGCCCCGACCCAAGGCGAAGGAATATTAACCGCTTTTAAATTCTTGATGAAAGAGCACTTTCACTCTTTCGAAACTCCGCAACCGCCTTCACCTCAACTAGACACGAGATGCTTGCCGTTATTTCAGGTGGGGGTGCCTGCGAGCCGGTTCAATGGCCCACCCGATCCATTGGCAGCGGAAACGGCGACTCAACGCTGTCGAACAGGCTGCAGGAACCCTTGCAAGGCATCCTCGGCCTGCTCTCGCAAATTCACTCGATCGGGATCGAACACCCGCGCGTCGAGTTCGCTACGCAGCCAGGTGATCTGCCGCTTGGCCAACTGCCTCGTGGCGAACACGCCTTTGTCGCGAAAAGTCGCGGCATCGATCTGCCCTTCCAGATGCTCCCAGGCCTGGCGATAGCCCACTGCCCGGATCGCCGGCAAGTCGGCATGTAAATCCCCGCGCTCACGCAAGGCACGCACCTCGTCGAGAAAACCATCCGCCAACATGGTGTCGAATCGCTGGGCGATACGCTCGTGCAAGGGAGCACGGTCGCCGGGCAACAACGCCAGTTTCAGCACGCGCCAGGGAAACCGCTCGCCACTGCCCCCTTGCTGCTGCTCGCTCAGCGGGCGCCCCGTCAGCTCGATCACCTCTAAGGCGCGTTGTAAGCGCTGTACGTCGCCTGGCTTGATACGTTCGGCTGCCACAGGGTCCAGGGCGGCCAATCGCTGGTGCATCGCCCCCCATCCCACCTGCCCCGCCTCAGCGGCTAGCCGGGCGCGCAGTGCCGGGTCGGCTTCAGGCAATCGCGACAGACCGCGTTGCAGCGCACGAAAGTACAGGCCGGTGCCGCCAACCAGTAAAGGCACCTGCCCTGCGTTATGGACGCGCTCCATGGCGGCAAGGGCGTCGGCACGAAAATCAGCCGCCGAGTACGGCTGGGCCGGATCGCGGATGTCGATCAGCGCGTGCGGATAACGCGCCAGCGTCGCCGCATCGGGCTTGGCCGTGCCGATGTCCATGCCGCGATAGACCAGGGCCGAGTCGACACTAATCAAACCCATTGGAAAACGATCGGCCAAAGCACACGCAAGCGCCGTCTTGCCCGATGCCGTCGGCCCCATCAAGAAGACCGCTAGCGGGCGGACGTCGACACTCATGCTCAAGCCTGCGGCGGATAAGCGCGAATGACACGCTCTAGCAGTTCGTTATCGATCGAGCCGTCGAAAACGAGATTGCACTCGGTCGCTTCCTTGGTAGCTGCGAATCCATCGAGCTGTGCCGCAAGCACCCAGGCATTGCCCTGCTTTTTCAGAATACGGCGAGACAGATCGAGCGCCTCGTCGGTGCGCAAGTACTGGCTGTTCTTATCCTGTATCAGGTAACAAGCATAGACGTAGCGGTCCGATACCCACATGGACCTGTACACATACTTGCCAACGTCGCGCGGATCCAATGCATGCAGCGTGGTGTTGATCTGCTGACGCAACGCAGAGCCTGCCGCAACCTCGACACCGTCTTTGGCGGGAGCCATCGCACCGGCGTGAGCCATGCCAACCATAAGCAGCGAGCACGATATAACGACAAGCATCCAACGCACGGCATCTCTCCATAAAAGGTGGCGGGCAAGGTTACTCCCTTGCCCGCCACCATCAAAGATCAGCGGCCTCGGCTTGCGACGGCTGAATCAGCCTCAATGCCCACGCAAAACACAAGCAGCAAATACCTCAATCGGACACTTCAAATAGCCAGAAAGGCCGAAACGCATGCGCAGCCTTTGTGGCCATAGAAGGGCCGCCTGCGCGCCTGAAACATGGATAGAGAGCAGGTGACACCTTCACATCACCTTCATGTGGTAGGGATCCGATATCTAGTAACGTTGGCGCTGGGGAGTAAGCAGTGACGTGGTAATCAAGTTCTAAGGGGTAGCAGTGATATGCAAAAGGGACCAGGCGGAGGATTCTTGCTGCGCTTTCTTGCTGTCGTTGCTGGCTATGCGCTGAGCTATTCACTTTTTCGCAGCGTTTCTTTTTCTCATTGGATTCCCTTGGCTGGGTTGCGTCTGGTTTGGCTGATGTTTCTGCCTTACCGCTACTGGCCCGCCGTCGTGTTAGGCGAAGTCCTTCCGCTGGCCTATACGAGCATTCAATGCCTTGAGTTGTACGGCACCGCGTGGGCTGCCTTCAACATGCTTCCGCCTGTCATGGTCGTGATGCCGGTGGTTCACTGGTTCCGCCAGCGTCAGCCCTTTTTGGACAGGAAGCAGATCGATGGAAAGCAGTCGGTGGATATCGGAGCTTTTCTTCAATGCTCGCTGATCGTGTCGATCATCTGGAGCGGCGTTTTCCTGTTGTCTGTGGGCCTCATGCATGCACCACCGGGAGAGACACCGAGTGTCACCAGCAATTTAGCCAGCCGCTACCTGCTAGGTAACTTCCTCGGCATTCTCGCAATCGCTCCGCTGGCGCTGATGGCTTGGGAAACGCTAGGCACGGCACGACCGCATACGTTGCTACAGCAGCTCTCCACGAGCCGTCTGGCGATGGAATTCGTCTTCCTCACTGTGCCGGTGATTGCACTATTGACGTGGCTGGGTGCAGATGCGGCAGGTGACGCACGACAGGTGGCGCGTATTGCCATGTTCATCCCCGTCGCAGCGCTTGCGTTACGGCACGGCTGGCATGGGGCCGCACTCGGCGGTTTTGTCGCCAGCGTCGGCATCATTCTTACGATGGTGGCGAAGCGCGACCCTTCGGTTATCCAAGCACAAGCGCTCATGGCGCTGGCCATCACGTCTTTCCTGTTACTGGGCTCGCGCATCGCCGCGCAGAATAAGCGCGAACAGGCCTCGCAAATCGATAGCAAGCGCGCCTTGGAGATCGCCCAACAAGGTTTCTTTCTGAGTGAAATGCGGCTGCGGCAGGCATCGTTTGCGCTCGATCATATCGGCGCATCCGTCCAAGAGGCGCACAACCAACTGTTGGGACAACTGCGTTACCTGCTGCCAGCAGTGGACTCTCGCAATCACTATCGACAGGCCACTGCCAACCAACAACGGATATATCGCCTCGCTGACAGCATGTATCCACTTGCCTGGCGAGATCGCGGCCTGCCAGCGGCTCTACGTGCGGGGAGCATCGCTCGAACGCTGGACGAAATTGGAATCAGCTACCAGTGCGAAATCCTCGGGCGCGGCCTTAGCAGCATGTCGCCGAGGTTGCATGCGGCGCTTTATCGCGCTGCTTGCGAGGCTGTTGTGTACCTGGTTACGCAAGCCCATCCAAACAAAGTACGCATGACCATCAGGGGCTGCGAGTCACAAAACAGGCGCTGGGTTGTGCTGCAGGTTGACGGTGTCGACGCTCACTACGCCGCCACCAACCCGGCAACGAGCATTGAGTGGGAATGGCTGGCGCCGAGACTCGGTGCAAGCGGCCTGGGGCTCGACACCATCCGGGATATCGCTCTCATCTATGCGGGAACGTTACGCGTACGCAGCACCGAGAAACGGGTGAAAATCTCCCTCTTTCTGCAAGATGCCGACTCGGCGGACTAAGCCGGGAACCTAAGCTCGAAACCTGAGCATGGACCGGCCCCCATTCGGGCGGCCCTGCCTTCATTCAACATGAACGCCACAATCGTCCCGATCCTGACACGTAGCACTGGCTGCCTTAAGCAGCACGTGTCCATTGAACTGCGGCGTCAACTGTATTTGCACCGAGTTGTCTTGATAGACCGTCTCACTGGGTGCTGACGCCGTAGCCGTTGCGGTACGTGGCTGTTGCGGAGTGCTGACGTTCTGTGAATCGGCGCCTATAGGCAACACCAGGAACTGGTCGTTAGCGGCAGCAAAAGCACCGCGCACCGTGCCATTGAGATCGTTGACCTGAATAAACCGGATACCGTCACGCTCGAACACATAGACATGCCAACGCGGGCTTGAGCTGACATCGGGAACGTTGGGCCAGGCTTGACCGAGGCCGCTATGAGCAGCGGCTGTTTGCTGTGCCCAGACCGAACCACAAACGCTCGCAAGGACAAAAGCAGCCATCGGCAGTAGTCGCTTCACTATGGTGTGCATTTCAGTCCCCCGGACGTGTCTTATTTAGGGCGCAGCATAACGCGAAGCATTGTTAAGACCATGTCTTTCTTAACATTCATCGGCCACCCAAGGGGAGTCTTTGCCTTTTGGAACTACCTACTCAAGAGCGCCAACTGCCTCTCGCACTCTGTCCCAATTCTTCTCATTTCTCAGCGATGCCGGCGTGACTGAAAGGGCTACAAACATCCTGCACAGGACAAATCCGACCAAAGCACGGTGATTTCGCGATGACGCCAAGGTTGCGCGCAGGGTCCCGATAGAGTCCAGCTTCGTGACCTAATGCGTCAGACGCTACCCATGACTAATGTCGCTCAAGGACTGAAGCATTTAAGCGACTGATAGATACAGGTATGAAAGAAAACGCGTTCCCGCTCATTTCTAACCTCCCAGCCACTGATACAGGCGGACTTCTATTCCCTTGATCCTTTGCCGACATGATGTCATCGAACTCCAAAGCTGCCGGACCATTCGATTTGATGTCGAGAGGAATTTGATTCTCTATACAGCTCGAGTCGACCATTGAAGAGCCATGCATCCCAACGACTATCTGACCGACCAAGCGAATATCACGACCGATATATTGTGAAGGGTGCTTTGAAACTTCGCACACCGAATCTACCTCATGAGCACCAATGTATAGCGGCATCATTGCCAGCATAGAAAATATAAACTGATGTGATTTCATGGGCATCGGCGTCCAGGACATTTGTGAAATGCCTCGCTTGTCGCATCCTCTACCACATTCGCCTGGCGGTAATGGTCACGATCATTGCTCGGCAACGATGGATTCCATAAATCGGAATACGACTTAGCGTTGTAAGCCTCGTTAACGTAGGACTGAGAGCGAAAAGCATTCATCTCGCCATAGAGTGTGTCATTGAAGGTATTGGCCGTAAAGACACCATTGTGCTGATCGATCACATGTTGTCCCTCATGAACCACGACTGCAGCCAACTCTATCCCTACATCATTTCCATTCGCCACAAACCTCGACGTCGCAGATGCAAGATTTAAGGTCACATCAATCTGTCCATTATCCTGGCTCTGCGTCTCAGCAAAGACACCGCGACCGAGGTCGCTAAAGTTAACCTGGACATCCACGTGTCGATCGTTACCAATCGTGCCATACCCCCCTTCTTTGCCATATGCAGCTGCGATGCTCTGCAAGGATGTCCGTTGCTTCGATCCTGCAGGTAATTTCCGAATGGCATCATGTATTCGCCTGACCGCATCCCGAATGACTCTGCACTCTCCATCCGATCCATTACAAGTGTAGTTGCCACTTGGATCACTCAACATAACCGGGTTGTTGTTAGCATATCCATAGTCATTAAAGCTAAAGATATTACCCGGCCCAAGCGTGATTGCATCAGCGCTAAGTAACCTACCAACCGCCGGGTCATAATAGCGCGCCTGCATGTAGACGAGCCCCGTATCTGGATCACTCACATGCCCCGCATATCCTGGCCCATTCGACGCATCCCCTAGCGCTTGCGACCCATATGGTCTGTAATCAAACGTCGCCGTGATGTTGCCACTAGCATCCGCCTCTGCCAACGGCGTTCCCTGTGGATCGGTATAGATGTAAGTGACAGTGTGCTGTTGCGCCTGCGCAACTCCGCACAGCAGTAACAATAAGACAAACCGGCAGAATTCCTTCCTCATTAGATACCCCCAGGCAGACCAACAATATTCATTGCCCTAAGCAAATCCGTAAGCAGACACACTCATTGTCAAACACATTAGGCGTGTAGCCACCGTTGACCACAGCGAAGCACCTGAATTTCGCTAAGTTAAGCCTTGCGGGACAGGGATAGCCGAGTTGACGAAGTTTTGATAGTCGATGCTGTAGTAGGTGTAGTAGTCAGTTGCGCTATCGCTCGCCCCATCGGATGCGCGGTGAGGTCAGTCAGCGTATGGGGATCCAACAGCAGACCGTGTTGCTTCAGCGTGTCGGCAGGGCCGGCTGCCACATGCCTTCGACGGCATGGGCGGAAGAAATGAAACCAGCGGAAATGGCTGTGGCCCGCAATAAACGACGCATATAGAACTCCTTTTCGAATGGCGCCGGGAGCGAGCCCGGCTGCGGTGAAACTCAAGAAGATAGCAGCCGGGTACCGCGCAAACAGCATCGAGGGCATCAGCAGTAAGTCATGAAACCCGGCCCGATCAACCCTGACACCGTACTCGAAACGGCCGCCGTCGCCAAAAAGCACCATGGCGCGCGCGCGCCGCGACCCAGGCTTTTCACCCATCGCCGCCCGCTTTAATGGGGCAAATTCATTGCGCCAGGGCAATGCGTGACATGGATAACACGTGGCATACATGCCAAGAGAGCGTCTGCGCGCGACGCCCTGGGCAGGTGTTTGTCGCGACTTTTTCCGCTCGCATCATTGGCCGAGATCGGCCTGCCAGAAAGACATGGTCTTAACAATACTTCGCGTTATGCTGCGTCCAAATAAAACATGTTCGGGGAACTGAGATGCGTACCACAGTGAAACGGCTGTTGCCTTCGGCGGCTCTTGTCGTAGCGGTTATCTGCGGTAACGCTTGGGCACAGCCAACGACGGCTGTCAGTACTGGTCTCGGCCAGGCGTGGCCCAATGCCCCTGATGTCAGCTCAAGTCCGCGCTGGCACGTCTATGTGTTCGAGCGCGACGGCATCAGGTTCGTCCAGGTCAATGACCTTAACGGTACGGTACGTGGAGCATTTGCCACAGTTCAAGGCGAGTTTCTGGCATTACCGATCGGCAAAGATTCCCAGTACATCAGTACGCCCCAGCATCAGCTCGACGTTTCCGCGCAAAGCCCCGTGGAGGAGGTCTACAAAGACAGCTCGATCAAGGTGCTTCTGACGCCGCAGATCAATGGCAAAGTGCAATTGAACGCCGTTGTGCTCGATTGCACCGGGCTGGATTGCAGTGGCGGTGGTCGAGTTAACTAACTGAGTAAGTCATCGCCATATATATAGCGAGATATATAGCGAGGCAATCGGAGCGGGGCCATCGAAAACTTACACGACCTCTCCAAATACCCAGTCAAGAGAGGGGTCCGAAGTATCTTGCAGTTGAGCGCGTACCCTGATGGTGCCTGCACGTAGCCGCTCGATAGCCAGGCTTCCCTTATACAGCCGAACTCGATTACGCATTTCTTCTTCGCTGAGTCCCGCGCTGCCCAGGCGAGCGAGGACATTCGTCCGATCTAGCGGCTCGACAGGATCACCGGCACCCTCGATGTCCAGGTCCACCGACCAGATGCCTCGTTCCGATCGTGTAAACGTACGTAGCACCAGCCTTTCAGTGGGCGCCTCGCACAGCACATAAGTCACGATCTCGCAGGCAAGCCGATAGAGCGCCACACGAATATCGGGGGCAAGAAGGCTCATCTGACCACCCGGCTCAACCTCGTAAGTCACGCCGAAATCACGAAGCGTTTGCGTAATGGGGCCTTCCCACAGCGCGTTCGGATGACCGACGCGCCCCCACTCCACCGGCGATAGACGTCCAGCCACCGTATGGAGATCTCTTTGCGCCGAGAGCAGTTGCTCGCGGTAGCCAAGCTCCTCACTTCCAGGCAGGTAGCCGCGCAGGCGATGCAACATTTGCCCATGAGTAAGGTTCAACTTTTCCCGTGCGGCTTCCACATCCTGGGCGTTGCGGCGAACACGCAACTCGTTGAGAAACAGTTCTTGCCGGGCGATACGAAGGTTGTGCCAACCCTCATGCAAAGACAGGCGCATCACCGTAGTGCGCGCACCCAGCATCAACAACGTAGTCAGGGCAAGCGCCATAGCTGTCTGCGCCAATAACGTGGCGCGATCACTATGCGCTGGCATGAGCCAGACAATGCAGCAGCTTGCCACTGCTCCCGCAAAGGCAGCGCCCCGCCAACCTCGACGCAGCGCGAAAAAGACCACTGGAACGAACAGCACTATCTGTGCGAGATCACGCCAGAATTCGCTGTTCGCAGCAAGGGCGCCCGCCGATGTCGCCGCCATGAGTAACAAGAGCAGCAGCGACTCACCCACAACATGCGCGCTGGGTGAAATAACTTTGATTAGCCCACCCTTTATGCCGTGCAACGTCGCGTCAAACGCAATCAGCGCCAGAGGGACTATCACCAGGATTCCGAGGTACGTGCCGAGAAAGTATTGGCTGGCGGCCTCTTCCAGAGGAACCTTCGCTTCGCCAGAAGTCGAGGGCACCAAGCTATAGACACCGGCATCGATGACCGCCGTCAGTATCGAAGTACCCAGGACGCACAACAACAAGCCCAGCATATGTTGGGCTGTCGATCGTCGAGGGCCAGGAAGGTGGTCACGCAACCATACGACGAACGGCATCGCGAGCAGGATCGGAGGCACGGACGCAGTCAGTGTCCATGCCGCGCCAAACTGTTGCAGACACTGAAGGTTGAAATAGACCAGCGGGATAATTTCCCCGACGACCAGTGCAGCCCAGTAGCGTCGAGGGAGCAGCAACAGACAGCCGAGACGCAATCCGGCAATGAGTGACCAATGCGAGAACGACACATTACGCAAAACGATATAAGCGAACGCGTAAACGGCTGCCATGGCGATGTGACATAGCCAGACACCTGTTCGATTCCCGATGCGCATATCACCGCCCCCGTTTAGACCGAATGCCGCGCCCTCAGCATTATTAGCTTAATGCGGGCATTACCTGAATCGAACCTTTTTCGAGATGAATTCCGCGTGAAATTATTCACGTTTGCAGGCGAATGGCAGTGCCGCCCCCAAAAACATCGGGGGAGTAGGCATTTTTGTCGGTGGGACGCCCTATAAAGCGTCCCAGCCCGGGGCCGTAACCGCCTGGCCGGGATAGCTCAGGGCACCCCTAGCTCTTTCAACAACTGCGGTGCGGGATAGACCTTGTCCATCAACCAGCGCATATAGCGCATGTCCACATGGATGGCGCGTTTATAGCGCGGGTCGTACATCCAACTCGCGCTTACCGCCTCCCAATTGCTATCGAAATTGAGGCCAACCAACTCTCCCCTCGCATTGAGTACGGGCGAGCCGGAATTGCCGCCAGTGGTATCGAGGTTACTGAGAAAATTGACTGGCATGGTTTTCGATACAGGGTCGATATAACGGCCAAAGTCGCCTTTGTGTATCGCAGCGAGCAAGGGCTGTGGCGCATCGAACGGTGGCTTGCCGGTGTTTTTTTCGACAATGCCGACGACACTGGTCAGCGGCCCGTAGGTCACCGCATCGCGTGCGATCAGCGGCGTGACTTTGCCGTAGCTGACACGCAGGGTCGAATTGGCATCGGGATAAACAGCACCGCCCTGGGTTTGGCGATAGGCCATCAGCGCCTTCATATACGACGGACGCAAGCGCAGCAGATCGCCCTCGCGCGCCTTGCGTTGCTCGTCCATGCGCAATAGCGCCGGCTGCAGCTTGCGTGCGGCAAGCAGCAAGGCGTCGTCACTGGAACGCAGCACCTCTTGGCTGGCTTTGAACAAGCGCAGGCGCTCAGCTTCGTCACCCATCCGGGTAGCCGCATAGATGCTATCCAGCGCACTGGATAACGCCGCCGGCGTACGGCCAAACACCTCATCGAATTCGGGTACGTGCTGCGCAGCGGGTAGCTGTTGATAGCGGTGGAGCAAGGCCGTCAGCAAGGCCTTTTCCATGGTCGGGTCATAACGACGGCTGATCTGGCGCAGCTGGCTTGCCAGCAGTTCTTCATCGCGTTGCTGATAGCCGGTTTCGCGCGCGGCATCGGGTTTGGCACGCTCAACGTCGAGGCGCTCGATCATCAGCGCGGCGCGCATCAGTTGGCTTTGCGGGCCGAGCAGGCCCAGCAGCAAATCGCGGTCGCGCGCGTCCTTGCCGGCGGCGATAAGTAGCGCCGCTTGCTCGATCGCCGCCTGCTCGTGCTGGCTATCGGGCTGATGGCGCAACCAGTCGAGCACCGCCGTCTCGTCTTCACGCCGCGTGGTAACGGCATCGCTGCGCTGCAACCCTTCCAACTCGCCGCTAAAGCGTTTAATGCTGTTTTTCAGCGACTGTAGTTGCGCGGCATAGCGGATGCTGGCCGCGTGATCGCGTTCACCCCCTGCCTCGATCACACCCTGCAACTGCTTGAGTACGGCCACCGTGGTGGGCAAACGCCACTCGATCTGATCGGCGAACTCCGCTGCTGTGCGATGGCGATAAGTGACGCCCGGATAGCCCGCCAGCATCACGAAATCACCCTGCTTCACGCCTTCGCTGGCGACCTGCAGATGCGCGGGTGGTGTGTAGGGTTTGTTCTCTTTGGCATAAGCTGCTGGCTTACCGTCCGGCCCCACATAGGCGCGCAATACGGTGAAGTCGCCGCTATGGCGCGGCCAGACAAAGTTATCGACCTCGTCACCGTAGTTGCCGATCGCACGCGGCGGCGCATAGACCAGACGCACATCGCGCAATTCCAACTGCTTCACCAGGTAGTAATCGCTGCCGTAGAACATGTTGACCAGGCTGCAGCGCATACCGGGCTCGCGTTCGCAATCGGCGACCAACTGTTTGCCGGCGGCATCCACGGCATCGTAAAACGCGCGCCCGGTTTTGCCGTGCGTATCGGCCAGCACTTGATCGGTGACCTTGTCGAAACCAGTGGTGACGCGCAGCCGGAAATCGGGATTGGCCGGCAGCTCTTGCGTGCGATCTGCAGCGACATAACCGTTTTCGATCAAGTCGCGTTGCGCATTGCTGTTGTACTGAATCACGCCAAAAGCCACGTGATGATTGGTCAGCACCAGCCCTTCATTGCTGACGAAAGCGCCGGTGGCGCCACCCACTTTCACCACGGCACTCAATGGCGGCTTGGTGAGGTCGGCCAGATCCGCCGGATCGCCCAGATATCCCGCCTCGCGTAGCTGCTTGCCAATGGTCGGAAGCTGCGAAGGCATCCACATGCCTTCGTCGGCCAGTACCGTGGCTGGGCATGCCATGGCCACGGCGGCCGGGATCAACAGGGTCTTCAAGCGCATCGCGTTGCCTTTAAGGGTTGTCGCACAAACTTGCGACCTTAGTTTGTTACCCGGCTGACGGCAACGCTGCACTGCACGAAAGCGGTGCATGGGCCTGCCGCCCTATAATCGCGCTTTGTCACCGCCCTCCCCGCCCCGGCCCACACCACGGGGCCAACCTGGATCTCTACATGCAGCAGATGATGAAAGCCCTGGTCAAGCGCAAGCCCGAGCAGGGTATTTGGATGGAAGAAGTGCCGGTGCCTGAGGTCGGCCCGAACGAAGTACTTATCAAGATGGAAAAAACCGCCATCTGCGGCACCGACCTGCATATTTATAAGTGGGACGAGTGGAGCCAGCGCACGATCAAGCCCGGCCTCACTATCGGCCACGAATTTGTCGGCCGCATCGCCGAGATCGGCCCTGGCGTGACCGGCTACCAGATCGGCGACCGCGTTTCCGCCGAAGGTCATATCGTCTGCGGCCATTGCCGCAACTGTCGTGCCGGCCGCCAGCATCTGTGCCCGAACACGATTGGCATCGGCGTGAATCGCAACGGCGCGTTCGCCGAATACATGACCATGCCGGCATCGAACCTGTGGCCGATCCCCGATCAAATCCCTTCGGAGCTGGCGGCGTTCTTCGACCCTTATGGCAACGCCGCGCATTGCGCGCTGGAGTTCGACCTGATCGGCGAAGACGTACTCATCACCGGCGCCGGCCCGATCGGCATCATTGCCGCCGGTATCGCCAAGCATGTGGGCGCGCGCAACGTGGTGGTCACTGACGTCAACGACTACCGCCTGAAGCTTGCTGCCGACATGGGCGCTACGCGCGTGGTGAATGTGTCCAAGCAGTCATTGAGCGATACCGTGAAGGATTTGCATATCGAAGGCTTTGACGTGGGCCTTGAGATGAGCGGCAACCCGCGCGCCTTCAATGACATGCTTGAGTGCATGTATCACGGCGGCAAGATCGCCATGCTTGGCATCATGCCCCGTGGTGCCGGCATTGACTGGGACAAGGTGATTTTCAAAGGCCTCACCCTGCAAGGTATCTACGGCCGCCGTATGTACGAGACCTGGTACAAGATGACCCAGATGGTGCTGACCGGCTTTCCGCTGCAAAAAGTACTCACCCACCAGATCACCATCGACGACTTCCAGAAAGGCTTTGACCTGATGGATGCCGGCAAGTGCGGCAAGGTGGTGTGCTCCTGGTAAGCGCATCACGCGGGTGGCGTCTGCACGATGCCACCCGTCAGCCTGTGCTGAGCCGACATCACGAACCTATCGTTCAGGCAGGTTCGTTCAACACATGCTCTTTCGTTTTATCGCGCACTGCGCGGTCTTGGCTTTCGTCTGGGTAGTGATACCAATCATGATGCAGCGAAGACCGCTTACACGATAGGCACTGCGTCCAAGTCCAGAAATGCCCGCAGCCTGGACAGCACCCTGCTGTCCAGAATGTGTTCCATGACGTACCACAGCCAGAGCCAGGCTCGCCTCGAACGCACATCCAACGGCTATCCGCCTTTGGTTCCCACGCACATCGCGGGCAATGGATATGCGGTTGTTTTTCCATGATGCGCCTTCCCTGGACTATGCATTGGGAGGGATTCTATAGCGCGACCGATGCCAGCCATAGAGCCGATTGTTTTGGCTAACCAGCCAGCGACCGCAGCGATGTGCCGCGCCACGCACGGGATATAGCGAAAGAACAGATTCGCCCAGGTATGCACTAAACGCTTCTGTGCATAGCGGCATCCCAGAGACTTCTTTCTGGGATGCCGCTCATGCCATCGATTACCTTGGGCACAGCTATTTCCACACCACCGGCCTGGCGCCACTGGATCAGCCTGTCGATAGGCATGCTCTGCGGTATCGCATTGAGCAATGTGCAGGCCACTTATTCCATCGCCGCTTGCGACATGTCGACCAAGACATGCGGCGTAGCCGTGCAGACCAATAATCTCGCCGTAGGTGCCAGCGTGCCTTATGCCCAAGCAGGTGTCGGTGCGGTGGCATCGCAGTTTGAAACCAATCCGGTTTACGGCCCCAAAGGCCTTGCCCTTATGAAGGCTGGCAAGACGCCTAAACAAGCTTTGCAGCAATTGCTCGCGGAAGACGGAAATTTCGAAGGCGAAGGAATACAAGCACGCCAAGTAGCGCTGGTCGGGATCGATGGCCTGACCGCGGTGTATACCGGCGCGGAGGCTCAGCAAGCAAATTGGGCCGGCAGCCGTTGTGGGCCCGGCTACAGCATTCAAGGCAATGGGCTCGCCGGTCCACAAGTGATCGAGCAGATGGAGCAAACCTATCTACACGCAGCCGGGTCTCTGGCCGAACGGCTGTTGGCGGCGCTAAGTGCTGGCGATGCCGCCGGTGGCCAGCGTAGTGGGCGCGAATCATCAGCCCTGTTGGTAAAAACGCCGCAAGGCTGGCCGGTAGATATCGACTTGCGCGTGGACCACGCTACCGACCCGGTCGGCGAATTACGCCATCTGCTCAACTTGGAAATGGCCCGGCGCCAAACCGTTACCGCGCAGCGGCTGGTCGATGCCGGGCAATTCGATCAGGCCCGCGAACAGTTGGATGCGGCACTGGCCAAGGCGCCTGATTGGCCACGGCTATGGCTGCGTGCGGCACGTATCGCCATGCAAATGGATGAGCCTGGATTGGCTATGCGTGACCTGGACACCGCCTTGGTCCGCCAACCTGCATGGGCAGCGACCGAACTCAACCAGGGCGTATACGCCGAGCTGGGCCAGCTAGAGCATTTCCACGCATGGATTGATACAGCACAGAAACAACAAACCCTGCGCGACGCCGATGCGCTGACTACCCATGCCACAGTTGCTGAACGTGTGGCTCTCACCCGGCGCCTTTTGGAAGACGGAGATGCAGCGACAGCTCGCAAGCTTATCGATGCGATTCCAGTATCAACAGGCAGTGCGGCCATGCATGAAGTACGTGCCGATATCGCGCTTGCGCAAACCGACACTGCGAAGGCTGCTGCCGAGATACAGCTTGCCGTAGCTGCGGCACCCGATGATCTACGCCTGCGCAAGAAAGCGTTGCGGCTAAAGCAGGCATTGCCTAAGCCTTGACCCAACGTCACCCAACCGGCGATTCAAAATCGCCGGTTAACCGACACCATCGAGACCCGGCCGGGGCTATCATTCGCACATCGCGATCAATGGGGCCTGGCCTGCATGACCACTCGAAAGCTCCCACGCCTACCCGACCCCGCCGCGTTGCGCGAAGGCACTCTTGCCATCTATCGCTCGCACCGCGTACGCAAGACGTTGTTGATCCTGGCTGTGCTGCTGGTGATCTTCGGCCTGCTCGGCTTCTTTGCCGCCCCACCGATCTTGAAAGGGCAATTGGAAAGCCGCCTCAGCACCACGCTGGACCGACCGGTGACCCTGGGCGCGGTGCATCTGAACCCCTACACGCTCAAGCTCGATCTGGATCAACTGCATATCGGCGAGCGCGATCGCAAATCACCCTTCGTCGACATCGACCGGCTCACTGTCAACGCCTCATGGGGCTCGCTGTTCCGGTTTGCGCCGGTACTCGATGAGCTGGTACTGCAGCACCCACAGTTGCACATCACACGCACCGCGCCGCAGCAGTTCAATTTCTCAGACTTGATTGAGCGTTTAGCCGCCAAGCCGACCGACCCTCCCTCATCTCCCACCCGCTTTGCGATCTCCAATATCAGCGTGCATAACGGCGATATCGGTTTTGACGATCGGGTATTGAATGCCAGCCACCACGTCGATCAGTTCGAGCTGGGCATCCCTTTCATTGCCAATCTGCCCAGCAAAACCGACGTCTTCGTCAAACCCCTGCTAGCCATGCGCGTGGACGGCAGCCCGATACATATCGAAGGCGAAACCAAACCTTTTGCCAGCACGCGCGAGTCGGCGATCAATTTCAAGCTCGATCATCTGGACCTGCCGCGCTACCTCGCTTATGCCCCGGTCGCGTTACCCATAGCGATCCCGCGCGGGCAGTTGTCGGGCGGGCTGGCGCTGCATTTCGTGGCGGCCGAATCCACCCCGCAGCTACGCCTTGACGGCCAGCTCGCGGTCGATGATTTCAAGCTCGTCAATCATGACAACACCCCATTGCTTGAACTGGGCCATGGCACCGCCACGCTTAATGACGTCGAGCCCCTGCTTTCGCGCTACCACTTCGCGGCGATCGCACTCGATCGCACCACACTGCATTACACCCGCATGGCCGGTGGTCACAGTAATTTCGATGCATTGACCAGCCCGGCGACACCAGCGGCGAACCCGGCAAAATCGACAGCCCCGGCTACGACAGTACATATCGATGCGCTTACCTTGCAGGATGCCGGCTTTGAATATGCCGACCTCAGTGGCCAAGCGCCGGCACGGCTGACGCTGGACCATATGCATGGCAGCTTGCACGGTTTATCCACCGCCGCCGGCCCGGCCGGCAGCATGGAGTTGGCGGCACAACTTGCCGGCGGCACCGTCAACAGCAGCGGCAAACTCGACCTGAACAAAAGTCGCTACGACGGTAAAGTGGATCTGAAAAATGTCGCGCTGGCGCCGCTGATGTCGTTGGCACCGCCGTTGTTGAATGCCGATATCACCGGCGGCAACCTCGATGCCAACGGTCAATTGCAAGCCGAATGGGGCCAGACGTTCAATCTGCATATCGAACCGGCGCAGGCCAGCTTGAATCGTTTTGCGCTGAGCCCGCGCGGTAGTCATACCGCACCGGTCGCCTGGGAGTCGCTGAATGCCGAGATCGCCAAGTTCGATCTGGCCAGCAGCGAGGCACGATTGACTCATGTGGTTTTACGCGGCTCCACGATCAACCTGCAACGCTTGAAAAACGGCAGCATGGATCTAAGCAGTTTGATGGCGACCCCTGCGAAATCGACGCCTGTGCCGCGCACCAATCGCGCCGCAGGCAAGCCGGCAACCAACGGCGGCTGGCATTGGAGTGTGGCAGACCTGAGTGTTGAAGGCAGCACGCTTACGTTCAAGGACGCCAACGCCAGCAAGCCCACCCCGCTGGTCGTGAAGGCGAGCAAGTTCAGTGTCGATGGACTGTCCGACGACATGCGCCAACCACTGAAACTGGCACTGACCGGCAAGCTGGGCAACGGCGACTACGATGTCAGCGGCAGCGTCAAGCCACAGCCGCTGGATGCCGACTTGCGCCTGAAGACTCGCGGCATGGATATCGCCCCGATGGAATCGATGATTCGCGTGCCATTGAACGTGCGCATCGGCAGCGCTCTGCTCAGTCTGGACGGCCGCCTGCGCTACAGCGATCACGGTAGCGAACCTGCGCATATCGACTACCGCGGCCAGGCCACCCTGGGCCGGGTCAAGGTGCAGGACAAGCTGACCGGCGACGATTTCCTGCGCTGGCATTCGCTGACGGCGACCGGCATGGTCATCCGCCTGGGCCAGGGTGCGCCGCACGCCGACATCGGCGGTCTCGCGCTCAGCGACTTTTATGCGCGCGTAATCGTCAATCCCACCGGCCGCATCAATCTGCAAGACGTCGTGGCCAGCCCGGAGACGGCGCCGGTCTCGGTAACGCGTGAGCAAAGCGCACCGCAAGCTGCCGCAGCTACCGCGGCAGCAAGCGCAGCCACCGCGGCCAAGGCAGCCGCACCGGAAGGCCCTAAGCCGGAAATCCAGATCGGCCAGATCAGCGTGGTCCGCGGCCAGCTCAACTACACCGACAATTTCATCAAGCCGAACTACACCGCGAACATCACCGACCTGGGCGGTAAGGTGGGCGCGTTCGGCACCACCGGCGGCGCGGCGCCTGCCGAGCTGGTATTGCAAGGCAAGCTCGACGGCAACTCACCGGTGGACATCGGCGGCTCGATTAACCCGCTGACCCCGGTGGCCTTCCTCGATATCAAGGCCAAGGCCGACGGTGTCGAGCTGACGCACCTGTCACCTTATTCCGGCAAATATGCGGGTTATCCGATCACCAGCGGCCGGCTCACGGTCGATGTGCACTACCAACTGGACCAGCGCAAGCTTACCGCCAACAACCATATCTTCATTACCCAGTTGACCTTCGGCGATCGCATTGAGGGACCGGGTGTCAGCCACCTGCCGGTGAAGCTGGCCGTAGCGCTGCTGAAAGACTCCGACGGCAACATCGACGTGAACGTGCCGGTATCGGGTTCACTGGATGACCCGCAATTCAGCATGGGCAGCCTGGTCTGGCACGCCGTCGTCAACCTGCTGACTCGCGCGGTGACTTCGCCGTTCCGCCTGCTCGCCTCGATCGGTGGCGGCAGTCATCCAGACCTGGGCTATGTGGAGTTTGCGCCGGGCTCGGCGGTGCTGGACGCCGAGGCGCAATCGCGGCTGGAACAACTGCTGAAGCTACTGCAGAGCAAGCCTTCACTTACGCTGGACATCATCGGCCGGATCGACCCCAGCGTGGACGAAAGCGGCCTGCGCAAAGTGATGGTCGACGATCTGGTGCGCAAGGCCAAGGCCGACGACAACGGCAAGAAAGAAGATCCGGCCACCCTGACGCTGACCCCCGACGAGTCCGAGCATTATCTGGAGCGTGTCTACAAGCACGCCGACTTTCCCAAGCCGAAAAACATGATCGGTTTGACCAAGTCGCAGCCGTCGGAGGAAATGCACCAATTGCTGGAGACCAATATGCCGGTCAACGCTGAAGCATTGCAGCACCTCGCCGAACGCCGCGCCGAGGCGGTGCAGACCTGGTTTAAGGGCAAGCTCGACGACAAGCGCGTGGCCATGCTGGCGCCCAAGCTGGACGCAAAAGGGATCGAGGACAAAGGCAAGACGACACGGGACGATTTCGGCCTGCACTGACTCGCACCTCACCGATGGGAATCACGCGAGGGCGAACGGTTTTGTGTGCCCCGGTTCACGGCAGCCCCTGAAGGCCTCACAATGAGTGCTTTCCCCAGGCCGGAACCTCTCTCCATGACCTACTCCGCCCAGACGCGCTACGCCAGCGAACTTGAATCCATCCGCGAACAAGGGTTGTTCAAGGCCGAGCGCATCATCACCTCGCCGCAGTCCGCCAAGATCCGCCTCGACAGCGGCAAGGAAGTGCTGAACTTCTGCGCGAATAACTATCTGGGCCTGGCCGATAACCCCGAGGTGATCCAGGCCGCCAAAGACGCATTGGATAGCCACGGCTTCGGCATGGCCTCGGTGCGTTTTATCTGCGGCACCCAGGATCTGCATAAGCAGCTTGAAAAGAAAATCGCCGAGTTCTTCGGTACCGAAGACACCATCCTTTACGCCGCTTGCTTCGATGCCAACGGCGGCCTGTTCGAGCCGCTGCTGGGCGAAGAGGATGCGGTTATTTCCGATGCGCTCAATCACGCCTCGATCATCGATGGCATTCGCTTGTGCAAGGCCAAACGCTTTCGCTACGGCAACTGCGACATGGCCGATCTGGAAAAACAGCTCCAGGCCGCCGATGCCGCCGGCGCACGTACCAAGCTCATCACCTCCGACGGCGCTTTCTCGATGGACGGCTTTATCGCGCCGCTGGATCAGATCACCGCGCTTGCCCGCAAGTACAACGCCCTGGTGCATATTGACGAATGCCATTGCACCGGCTTTCTTGGCGACAGCGGTCGCGGCTCGGCCGAAGTGCATGGCGTGATGGACAAGATCGACATCTTTACCGGCACCTTGGGTAAAGCGCTTGGCGGCGCGCTGGGCGGCTTCACCACCGGCCGCGGCGAAGTCATTGAAATGCTGCGCCAGCGCTCACGCCCTTATCTGTTCTCCAACTCGCTGCCGCCGCATGTCGTCGCTGCCGCGATCAAAGTATTCGACATGCTGGCCGCCGCCGGCGACTTGCGCGATCGAGTGAAAGAAAACACCCGCTACTTCCGCGAGCAGATGACCCAAGCCGGTTTCGACATCCGGCCGGGCGTGCATCCGATCGTGCCGGTGATGGTCTACGACGCCAAGAAAGCGCAGGCAATGGCTACCGAGTTGCTGGAAGAAGGCATCTACGTCACCGGCTTCTTTTATCCGGTCGTACCGCAAGGCCAGGCACGTATCCGCACGCAGATGAGCGCGGCGCATACGCGCGAGCACCTCGATCAAGCGATTGCGGCGTTCACCAAAGTGGGACGCAAGCTGGGCGTCATCGGCTGATTCGTTCTGCCGTAGCGCGCCCTGTGGCGCGCGCTACGGCAAGTAACTCAGCAAGGTGCGTCGCTGAAAGTATTTTTATCCACTTGAAAGCCGGGAAACCTCTTCGGCACTCAAATGGCGCCATTGCCCCTTGGCTAGATCACCCAGCGCAAGCGAGCCGACCGCCACGCGGATCAACCGCAGCACGTTGATATGGTGTGCCGCCAGCAAACGCCGAATATGTCGGTTGCGGCCTTCATCCAGCACGATTTCGAGCCAGGCATGCTTCTCGCCGCTGCGTAACAACACGACGTGCCTGGCCATCAGGCGCTCTCCCTGATCCACCACGCCAGCCGTCAATTGCTCCAGCAAGGCGGCATCGGGAATGCAATCGACTTGCACGTGATAGGTCTTGTCCACATGGTGTCTGGGCTCGGTAAGCCGCGCCGCCCATACACTGTCGTTACTCAGCAGCAGCAAACCTTCGCTGGCCTTATCCAAGCGCCCTACCGGCCCCAGCCAGGGCAATCCGGCGCTAGCGAGCAAGTGGTATACCGTGTCGCGCCCGCGTTCGTCGGCCGCGCTCACGACGATGCCACGCGGTTTATTGAGCATGAGATAGACCCGCGTCACCGCCGCGACAAGCTGGCCGTCCAGACAAATATGTTGGCGTTCGGCATCGGCCGGGCGCTCTGGATCGAGCACGATGCGGCCATCCACGCTTACCCTGCCCTCGCGCACGGCTCGCTCTGCCTGGCTGCGCGAACACACGCCGAGCTTGCTGAGCACTCGCGCCAGACCGTGACGAGGAACAGCCGCGGTATGAGGTGAATGAGGGGGACGACGAGCGGTCATATGGCACGTGAGCCTAACTGATGAGTCACCGGATGACTTCACAAAAGATCACTTCATGGAAGATCACTTCATGAGAAAAGAAAAGCCCGGCATAAGCCGGGCTTTTCGTTACTGCTCAAGACAAGCTCCCTGGGCCAGGCCCAGAAAGTCTGGCTCTTACTTCTGGACCTGCAGCTCGGTGCGGCGATTGCGCGCACGGCCCTGATCCGTCTTGTTGCTGTCGACCGGGTCATTCATGCCGTGACCGACCGGGCCCTGCAGACGGCTGGCGTCCACACCGTGCGAGGTCAGGTAGTCGTACACGATCTTCGCGCGACGCTCGGACAGACCCTGGTTGTAATCGGCCTTGCCCACGCCATCGGTGTAACCGGCCACATTCACCTGCACGTTCGGGTAACGCTTCAGCGTATCGACGGCCTGATCCAGGATCGACAACGAGTCGGCGCTCGGCTCAGCCAGAGCCTTACCGATGTTGGTCTCGCCTTTCTTCGGACGGTCGAACTTGAAGTTCACGCCACGCAGATCGATCACCACGGCAATCGGGCAGCCGTCCGGGCCAACCACGGTGCCTTCCGGCGTGTTCGGGCACTTGTTGTCGCACAGGTTCACGCCGTTGACGACCGTCTTGGAGCAATCCGGCACAGCCGGCGGCGGCACCACAGCCGCCGGAGCAGCAGCCGGCTCACCGAAGCGCGATACCAGGCTCAGGCCCAGGAACCAGTCGCCGTAACCGTCTTTTGCCTGGCGGCTGTTCGAGTTGGTCTGGCTCTTGTTGTCCCAGTCGTAGCGGTAACCGGCCTCGACACGGATGTCGCTGCTATCGGTAATCGTCTTGGAAACGCCTGCGCCCAACTCGGCAGCCGGTGCCCAGCCCTTGTTATTCGCATTGCGGTGGTAGCTGCCCATCACGCCGGCCAGCAGGTACGGACGGTAGGAGTCCCACGCGCCGAAGTAGTAACGAGCGGCCACGCCGTAGTTGTTGTTCGCCCAGCTACCGAAGCCGCTATGGCCAGGGCCATTCGGGTTGTCACGGTCACGCTTGGTGCGGTCGATGAACAGGTCGATCGAGACGTTCGGGGCGATGAAGCGGCCCACGCCCAAGCCGTAATAGAACTGGCGGCTGTTGGTGTTGCGATCGGTATCGTTGTAGTAGCCACCTACGGTGGGCGCGATGTACCAACGGCCGTCGTAGCTTGGTGCACTCGTAGCATTCTGCGCATGAGCGGCACCTACGCCGCCCAGGGCTAGGGCAATCAGAAAATATAAGCCCTTACGATTCATCAGGTGTCTCCTCGTTTATTGGTTTTCGCGTCCGTTCCACCCCAGACGGAAGTCGCGCGTCAGAAATCACGACACTACGGGAACTTATGCTGCTCCCTGCTTGACGTCCTACAACAAGCGGGCGAAGTGTAGCAAAACCGTTAAGGACTGCGCACGCATCGATTATTGGCTAATGTATCGATTCAAATCGACTGGTGAACTGATGTTCAGGCTGATTTTCGTCAGCAAACGCAGTCAACAAGCGGCATTCCGCCATTGTTGCAACGCAAAAGAAAAGCCCGGCATAAGCCGGGCTTTTCGTTACTGCTCAAGACAAGCTCCCTGGGCCAGGCCCAGAAAGTCTGGCTCTTACTTCTGGACCTGCAGCTCGGTGCGGCGATTGCGCGCACGGCCCTGATCCGTCTTGTTGCTGTCGACCGGGTCATTCATACCGTGACCGACCGGGCCCTGCAGACGGCTGGCGTCCACACCGTGCGAGGTCAGGTAGTCGTACACGATCTTCGCGCGACGCTCGGACAGACCCTGGTTGTAATCGGCCTTGCCCACGCCGTCGGTGTAACCGGCCACATTCACCTGCACGTTCGGGTAGCGCTTCAGCGTATCGACGGCCTGATCCAGGATCGACAACGAGTCGGCGCTCGGCTCAGCCAGAGCCTTACCGATGTTGGTCTCGCCTTTCTTCGGACGGTCGAACTTGAAGTTCACGCCACGCAGATCGATCACGACGGCAATCGGGCAGCCATCCGGGCCAACCACGGTGCCTTCCGGCGTGTTCGGGCACTTGTTGTCGCACAGGTTCACACCGTTGACGACCGTCTTGGAGCAATCCGGCACAGCCGGCGGCGGCACCACAGCCGCCGGAGCAGCAGCCGGCTCACCGAAGCGCGACACCAGGCTCAGGCCCAGGAACCAGTCGCCGTAACCGTCTTTTGCCTGGCGGCTGTTCGAGTTGGTCTGGCTCTTGTTGTCCCAGTCGTAGCGGTAACCGGCCTCGACACGGATGTCGCTGCTGTCGGTGATCGTCTTGGAGATACCTGCGCCCAACTCGGCAGCCGGAGCCCAGCCCTTGTTGTTCGCGTTGCGGTGGTAGCTGCCCATGACGCCGGCCAGCAGGTACGGACGGTAGGAGTCCCATGCGCCGAAGTAGTAACGAGCGGCCACGCCGTAGTTGTTGTTCGCCCAGCTACCGAAGCCGCTATGGCCAGGGCCATTCGGGTTGTCACGGTCGCGCTTGGTGCGGTCGATGAACAGGTCGATCGAGACGTTCGGGGCGATGAAGCGGCCCACGCCCAAGCCGTAATAGAACTGGCGGCTGTTGGTGTTGCGATCGGTATCGTTGTAGTAGCCACCAACGGTCGGCGCGATGTACCAGCGGCCGTCATAGCTCGGGGTGCTAGTAGCGGTCTGAGCATGAGCAGCGCCTGCGCCGCCCAAAGCCAGAGCAATCAGAAAATACAAGCCCTTACGATTCATGGGTGTCTCCTCGTTTCGTTATTGATTATTCGTATTCGCTTCAAGGCAGAACGGCGCGACCTGGTACAGGGATATTCAGGCTGCGCTTCGCTTTCTACTTGATAGCCCCAGAACGGGCGTGCTGCAGCTTAGCAAAAAATAAACAATTAAGCATTTACCGCACGCATCCGTTCAGTTTTGGCTCATCTCTCGTTACAGGGTGAAAAGCCCCATAAATTGCTGTATCGGCATGGCATCGAGCTTCACGGGGTCGCGAGTGGCCTCAAGAATGGCCTTTACCTTGTGCGCCGGCATGTGGCCGCGCATGGCCGCCTCGAACTTCTTCAGAAGCACCGGAATGCCCTCGGCGCGGCGCTTGCGGTGACCGATCGGGAAGTCGATCGAAACATTGTCCGTGCTGCTGCCGTCCTTGAAAAACACTTGCACCGAGTTGCCGATATAGCGCTTGTCGGGATCGAAGTAGTCTTTGGTGAACTGCGGGTTCTCGGCGACGACCATCTTGTCGCGCAGCGCATCGATGCGCGGATCGGCAGCCACGTCGTCGTTGTAATCGTCGGCGGTGAGGCGGCCGAAGATCAGCGGCACGGCGACCATGTACTGAATGCAGTGGTCGCGATCGGCGTAGTTATCCAGCGGACCGGTCTTGTCGATGATGCGGCAACCCGCCTCCTGGGTCTCGATCACTACTTTCTCGATCTGGTCGAGCTTGCCGGCGACCTGGTCATGCAGCGTCATCGCGCATTCCACCGCGGTCTGTGCATGAAATTCTGCCGGGAAGCTGATCTTGAACAGCACGTTCTCCATCACGTAGCTGCCGAACGGGCGCTCGAACTCGAATGCCTTGCCCTTGAAAGCAACGTCGTAATAGCCCCAGGTCTTGGCCGACAGCGCCGATGGGTAGCCGACTACGCCACGGTAAACCGCATTGATCGCGTGCGTAACCGCGCGACGGCAGGCATCGCCCGCAGCCCAGCTTTTACGCGGGCCGGCATTGGGTGCATGGCGATAGGTACGCAGCGCGCCGTTATCGATCCAGCTATGCGAAACGGCCGTGGTGATCTGCTCTTTGTCACCGCCAAGCATCGCGGTGGCGACGGCGGTGGAGGCCAGACGCACAAGGATCACGTGATCCTGGCCGACCCGGTTGTAGCTGTTCAGCAGCGCATAGCAGCCCTGGATCTCGTGTGCCTTGATCGCATAGGTCAGCACGTCGCGCACCGTCAGTGCTTTGCCGCCCTCACGCTCGGCCTTGCGGCTGAGGTAATCGGCAACCGCGAGAATGCTGCCGAGGTTGTCCGACGGATGACCCCATTCGGCCGCCAACCAGGTGTCGTTGAAATCCAGCCAGCGGATCTGCGTACCGATCGCAAACGCTGCCTGCACCGGATCCAACTCGTGACTGGTACCCGGCACGCGCGCGCCGCCCGGCAAGTTGGCGCCGGGCACGACCGGACCGAGATGCTTCACGCATTCGGGAAACTTCATCGCCAGCATCGAGGTGCCCAGCGAATCAAGCAGCATGTAGCGCGCCGTATCGTAGGCCTCGTTCGAATCGATCTGGTAATCGGCGACGTAGTTGGCGATATCGACCATCGGCTGGTCGGGATCGGGACGTTTGGCGGAACGGATGTCGTGTGCGCTCATGGCGAGTCTCGATGCAGGAAAAACCGCCATTCTAACTGGCGCCGATGTCTTTCAGCATCCCCAGCTCCCTTGACGCTGCCCATGGCGACACCCACAATCGGCGCCATCCCAAAGGGGAGTAGTTCTGGATATGCCCTGCATATCTGTGCGGTGATCGTCATCACGAGCGAGGTATCGCTCCGGTCATCGCGGCGGCAACGCGCTGCGAACGAGACTTTTGTGGAAACGACGGGCCGCGCGCGTCCGTCGTTTCTGCATGAGTCCGGCGCGCACTAGGAACCCGCATGGAACTGCTTGGCACCGATTTTCTCTCTGGCCTTCTGGCTATCGTCCTGCTCGACCTGGTGTTGGCGGGCGATAACGCCATCGTCATCGCGATGGCCGCGCGCAATCTACCCAAGTCGCTGCAAAAGAAGGCCGTGTTCTGGGGCACCTTCGGCGCGATCGCGGTTCGCGTCGCCTTGACGGGTGTAGTCGTCTATTTGCTGAAGCTGCCCGGCTTGATGCTGGCTGGCGGGTTAGTGCTATTGCCGATTGCCTGGAAGTTGCTCAAGTCCGACAACGATGCCCACGAAATCAGCGCGGCAGGCAGTTTTTGGATGGCGCTGCGCACGATCATCGTCGCCGACGCCCTGATGGGCATGGACAATGTATTGGCCATTGCCGGGGCATCGGGCGGCCATATGGGCCTGGTCATCATCGGCCTGGTCATCAGCGTCCCCTTGGTGGTGTGGGGCTCCACCCTGATATTGAAACTGATCGAGCGCTTTCCCGTCATCGTCTATATCGGCGCGGGCGCTATTGCCTGGACCGCGGCACGCATGATCGCTCACGACCCTCTGGTTACGGCATGGTTCGAAGCACATGGCTGGGCAAGCTATGTCATGGATGCCGTGTTCGTGATCGCCATCTGCGGCGGCGGCTGGCTGATGCAGCGGCGGCGCAGACAGGTGCAGGCGATCACGCCTTGAGGCAGCCCGGCACGGGCGTTAGTACATCATCGGCACCCGCACGGTCACCGTTGCATCGGGCGTGTCGCGGGTTACCCCGACGCCCAAGGTGAAATTCACCGTGCGCTTTTCGTTGAAGCGGTAGGAGCCTCCGATCAGCAATGTGCCGAGCACGCTTTTCGCCGAACCGGCTACGGTCTTGCCGTTCTGCTTGGTCAGGCCGACGAAGCTCTGGTCATAACCGATGCTGAAAGACGCTTTGTCGTTCAGCGCCAGCCCCATGCCTACGCTGACATCGACGACATCGCCCACCTGCACTTTCCCTAAAAACTCCTTGCCCGCCAGCACCAGGTTGCGACTGACATTGCTGCGGGCAAAATTATGCAGATAACTCAGGTTGCCGAAGAACACGACCGGATCAGACGGATACAGCCAGGTCACACCCGGCTGTATCGAGTAAAAGCCCGAGCCAGTGGGGAGTTGCAACGGCAGGCCCGTACCCGTCGCGTTCTGCACGCAGCGATTGACGCAGTCGGTAACCACTTCAAACGGGTCGCGACCGGTGCGCGATTTAAAACGCAGCCAGGCGATGTAATACGGCTTGTCGGCACCGCCGTTGTTGAGTTGATAACGCGCTGTGGCCTCCACATCGCCGATACCGTGTCCGCTGGAGCCAAACACTTTGTCTTGCGCACTGCCGGTAAAGATCTCACGACTGATCGTGTCGGTATGGCCGTAGACATACGGCACGCGCAACTCGACCTCCAGCCGATTGGTAATGCCATAACGCGCAGCGACCGCAGCGGTCTGGGTCGTCGTCTTGACCTGCCGCGCATCGATCAAGCCGATCAAAATCGCCGGAATAACGGTGTAGCCGATCAGGGCGACGCGATCAGCCGAGGAGTAACCGAACTGATAGGAAGGCTCCACCACCAGCTTGCCCCGAGGTGTCAGAACGCCTGGCTGATCGAAAATCGGCGCAACCTCCGGTGGCCGCTCATCGTGCTGTGGTGCCTGCCCGACGGGTTGAGGCGGCTTTACTGTCGTATCCGCGGCGGCCAATAGATCGGAACCAGGCATGGGTAAAGCCGACGCCCTCGCACCGGCTGCATTGGCGTTGCCGCCGCGCTGCTGATCGAGCACATCCATGCCGACGGCATGCCGCAGCGTCTGATACTCGGCCTCCTGCTGCGCCAACGTCCGCTTCATGGCGTCGATCTCTTCGAGCTGATTCGCCAATCGACTGCGCATCGCATCCAGTCGCTGGCCCTGCTCGACCACCTTCTGCTTGATCTGCGCCGATACTTCGCTCGAATTGTCCGGTGCTGGCGCCTGCTGAGCATTCATCGCGCCGCTGACCAGTACCAGGCTGGCGCAGCCCAACGAACAAAGGCGCATCCGTGATCGATAGGACCTCGTGTGTACGGGCATCGTCAATGTCCTAGTGAGTGGATCTGCGCCGATTGCAGGCTGTCCTGCAAGCCGAGACTGCGGAATGCATTGAGCGTATTCACCGCGACATTGAGCGTCGTCAGGCTTTGGATGTTCTGGTGGTCCAGCGTGTTCTGGATCACCGTAGACGCGGCCGCATGGCTGAGTGCCGACGGATCGAAACTGTTGCCGGGCCCGTTCTGCACCAGATTGACCGTGCCGGTGGCCACTGCCAGCGCACTGGTTTGCATGCTGCTGAGCTGGCCGATATCGGAGCCGGTGTTGGCGCCCATGTTGGAAATATTCAAATGCGTGCTGGTGACCAGATTGCCGTTGATGTACACCACGCGGTCGATGCCCAGCGATGCCTCAAGCCCGTTGCCGAAATCGAAGCCGCCACGCGTCAGATCCAGGCGTGCATCGCTGACGGCCGGCCAGCTCGCTATGCCGTAATTCGAGGTGTCCGCTGCCACCGCACGCAAACTCACCATGCTCAGCACGATGCATAGACCGATGTATTTCAGCGCTGGCCGCGAAGTCGTCATGGCATCAGATGTCGTTCGGCCCGCGCTTGGGCAGCGTGATGCCGTCCAGGCCACGGTGATCGATAACCGAACTCAGCGGAGCCGTCGGCATCACGCGCCAGTCGTTCGGGCTATTGAAAACCGCCTGTTCGCGGTGGTTGTGAATCACAAACACCAACCCGTTCTTCCATACCGCGTTGAAGCGTTCGCGCGGCACCGAGCGCGTACCTCGCGCGGGGTCGCCCAATAACACGCGGTCGTCCTGTATGCCCTTGACCACTACAAAATGGTGATAGCCCTTCTCGTCGATCAAGACGATGGCCGGCAGATGCTCCTGCTGCAGCTTTTCCAACGGCACCTGGAAGCCATCGGCCTCGAAGCCGATCGCCTGCAAGTACATCTTGATATCGAGCAGAGAGAAGCCTTCCGCATTGATTTTCTTGCGATCGCCATGCGAATACATCTGCTCGAAAGCCAATTGTTCGTTGACCGGATAGCCGTATTGATAGGTCAACAAGGTGGCCACGGCAGCCGAGCCGCAACTGAAATCGTATTTCTGCCGTATCGTGTTTTTAAAGCGGGCTTCCTTGAGACTGGTGACATGCAGGCGATAGGTCTCGCCCTGCACGCCCGTCAACTCGACAGCAGGCAAAGTCGACGGCAAGACCGCGAGTAACAGCAGTAACGGCAGATGCCAAGTCATGGCTTGAACTGCACATTGATAATGGTGGCGTTCTGGATCAACACGTTGTTGCCGGTGTTCTGGATCACCATCGGCACGCCTGCCGCACCGTTAAACGAGCCTGCGCCAATCGAATTGAAACCGGTCACGACATGATCGGCGTTGTCGTTGCTCACCGTGCCAGTAAGCGTCATCTGCTCGCTGACATCGCTGCCGCCGCTGAGCTTGTCCAGCACGCGGCTATCGATGCTCTGGCCCATGCCATCGACATAGCCTGGCCGATTCAATTCAGCCGTCTTGGCGCTCGCCACCAAGGGTGATTGCGAACGCGTGTCGGGATAAGCCATCGCAGTGGGTAATTCGACGGCAAAAATGTCGAACGGTGCGATAACCGACCACGTTACGACCAGGCCCAATGCAAGTCTGATAGGTCGCATGGCGCTACTCCCAAGAAGCTCGCGGCCGCGCAAGTCGCTCAGCCGCAAGCCGTCGCGGAGCGTTAAGCGCTCCGCGACGTGAGATTGCTAATCAATGACCGACATTCAGATTTGCCTGAACATTCACGCTCTGCTGAATCAGCGAAGCCATACCGCTGTTCTGTGCGATCACGGTCACACCGGCTGCCGCTGCGGCAGCGTTGTCCATGTGATTGGACATATCGAAGGTTCCGGCATCCGCCATCGCGCTTCCGCCCGCGGCACCCGCACCGCCGGCTCCGCCGGAGCCATTGCCACCCGATCCGGCAGCACCCGCGCCGCCGGCACCGCCGGCGCCGGCCATACTGTCGGCCGCGCCACTGCTGCCACCCAGGCCCATGCCGGTGCCGCCCGTTGCCGCTGACGCGCCTGTGCTTGCCGCGCCACCCGACCAGCTACCGGCGCCACTGCTACCCGAACTGGAATTGTCGTGATGAGCGCGCGAATGCACGTTGCCGGTATCTCCATTGCTTGCTCCGCCAACCGCGCTGCTACCGGCCAACGAATCGCCGTTGGTGCCAGAGCCATCACCGGCACTGCCACTGTGCGCACGAGCATTGCCACCTTCGCCACCCGATCCGCCGCGGCCGCCCTTGCCATCGCCACCGTAGCCTTCGCCACCGTATCCGCCATTACCTCCGTTGGCATTGCCCCAGTTCTTGGCCACGTTGCCGATGTCGTGGACATAGACATTGGTCACGGTACCGTCGAGCCGACTCACCGCGACCGCTTTGCTGGTATCGAACGAACTGGTGATGGATGACGAGGCCGCACCACCGTTATTGGCAGACGCACTGCCCTGGCCGTTGGCATACGCATCGCCATTGTTGCCGCGATCGTTGCCGGAACTGGAGTTATTACGTTGATTTGCCTGTGAGGAACTATCAATCACTGCTTTTGAATGATTCTGCGCGCTGGGTCCAGCGCCTCCGGTCTGGTTGTTATCCGCCAAGGCTGGAAGTGTGAAGCCCAAGCCGAGACAAATAGCTGTTACAAGAAAAGTCTTGCGCATGAGGGTGCTCCTGTAACGATACGATGATCCCCTGCCTGCCTTGCTCTGAAACGCTCTCGTATGTCGCAACATACGTGCCATAACCCACGCATAGCCGCCGCGCTTTTTCGACACGAGAAAAATCAGCAACTTGCAGCGCCAGGCGAACACGCTCTATCGCACCAGGGCAGCGGTCGATCAGGAAAAGTGCCTCATACGCGTTACACCCGGCTCAGGCGATCCCGCGTGTCATGGTCAAGACCGGCTCAATTGCGCGTGATTTTTCATGCGCTTACCGCACCGCGTTGCGATAGCACCGAAAAACGGCGCCGTGTATATCAGGGTTGTTACACCTATTACCGCCAAACAAAAAAAGCCCTCGCATGGCGAGGGCTTTTAACATCGACGCTATTTCGTCTTAGCGTTTTTCGATCGGCACGTAAGCCAAATCTTCCGGCCCGATGTAGTTTGCACTGGGGCGGATGATCTTGCCGTCTTCGCGCTGCTCAATCACATGCGCACTCCAACCGGAGGTACGGGCGATCACGAACAACGGTGTAAACATCGCCGTCGGCACGCCCATCATGTGATACGCGCTTGCCGAGAACCAATCGAGGTTGGGGAACATCTTTTTCAGATCCCACATCGATTTTTCGATGCGCTCGGAAACGTCGAACAAGGTCGGGTTGCCGCCATCGGTGCACAGCTTGCGCGAGACCTCTTTGATGATCTCGTTGCGCGGATCGGACACGGTATACACCGGATGACCAAAACCGATGATGATTTCCTTGCGCTCGACGCGAGCGCGAATATCCGCTTCGGCATCGGCTGCATTGCGATAGCGCGCGATGATTTCCATCGCCACTTCGTTCGCACCGCCATGCTTGGGGCCGCGCAGTGCGCCGATGGCGCCGGTGATCGCCGAATACATATCCGAACCGGTGCCGGCGATGACCCGCGCCGTGAAGGTGGATGCATTGAACTCGTGCTCGGCGTACAGCACCAGCGACTTGTCCAGCGCATGCGCATGCAATTCGCTTGGTTTCTTGCCGTGCAACAAGTGCAGGAAGTGCCCGGCGATGGAGTCGTCCTCCGTCTCGGTTTCGATGCGCTTGCCGTTATGGCTGAAGTGGTACCAATACAACAAGATCGAGCCGAAGCTGGCCATCAGGCGGTCGGCGATGTCGCGCGCGCCGGTGACGTTGTGGTCATCCTTCTCCGGCAGCACGGTACCCAGCACGGAGCAACCAGTGCGCATCACATCCATCGGATGCGTGGCGGCCGGCAGCAGCTCCAACGCGCTCTTCACCGGCGCCGGCAAACCGCGTAGACGCTTGAGCTTGGCGCGGTAAGCGTTCAACTCGGCCCAGTTCGGCAGTGCGCCGTGCACCAATAGATGCGCGACCTCCTCGAAGCAGCCCTTGGCGGCCAGATCGTGGATGTCATAACCGCGATAGTGCAGATCGTTGCCGCTACGGCCAACCGTGCACAGTGCGGTGTTGCCCGCGGCCACGCCAGACAGGGCGACCGATTTCTTGGCCTTGGGAAGAACTTGTTCAGTCATGCGATTTCTCCGTCTAACCCGCGAAACAGCGCACCCAGGTCAGCGTGCGCCGCCAGTCAAAAAAGTACGGCCGCCATAGGCAGGCAGCCTTGCCTGCGCTTAGCCTTCCTTGCCGCCAGCAAACAGTTCGTCGAGCTTTTGCTCATAGGTGTGGTAGCCGAGATAGTCGTACAGCTCCTCGCGGGTCTGCATGGTCGGCACGGCCGCCTTCTGCGTGCCGTCGCGACGCACCGTCTCGTAAAAATTGAGTGCGGCCTTGTTCATGGCGCGGTAGGCGCCGCAGCAATACAGAATGATGTCGACATCGGCGCTGGCCAACTCATCGCGGGTGAACAGCGGGGTCTGGCCGAACTCGGTGATGTTGGCGAGGATCGGCACCTTCACCGCCGCCTTGAACTGGCGATACTGTTCCAGCGTGTTGATCGCCTCGGGGAAAATCATGTCGGCGCCCGCTTCGACACAGGCCAGCGCGCGCTCGATCGCAGCGTCGATACCTTCTACCGCCACGGCATCAGTGCGGGCCATGATGACGAAACCCGGATCGTGACGCGCATCCACCGCTGCCTTCACCCGATCGACCATTTCATCCTTCGGCACGATCGCCTTGCCGGGCCGATGGCCACAGCGCTTGGCGGCTACCTGGTCTTCGATATGCAGCGCACCGGCACCGGCCTTAATCAACGAACGCACGGTGCGGGCGATATTGAACGCACCGCCCCAGCCGGTATCCACATCGACCAGCAACGGCAGATCGCAGACATCGGTGATACGGCGGATATCGGTCAGTACGTCTTCCATCGTGCTGATGCCGAGGTCCGGCATGCCCAGCGAGTTGGCGGCGACGCCACCGCCGGACAGATAAATCGCGCGGAAACCACTGCGTTGCGCCATGCGCGCGGCATAAGCCGTGATCGCGCCAACCACCTGCAACGGCTGCTCCTCAGCAACGGCAGCGCGAAAACGCGCGCCCGGGGATGCTTGCTGTGCCATATCACCTCCGTGAAAAACGCGCATTTTAGCGCACCGGGCGGTTTACGCCCGTGCTGCATGGCAGCAATCGCAAAAACATACGTGACGCCGTGCGCCTCGCCACGTACATTCAACCGATGAGTACATCGAAGCCACTCGCTACGCGCATTCTCTGGGGCCTGGTCATCGGCATCGCCGCCGCAGTGATGACGCTGGGTATCGGCCGATTCCATCCGGCCACGCTGCAAACCATGCAAGCGTTTTCCGGCGCAGTGCTCGATCCTTTCGGGCAAATTTTTCTGCGCATGCTGTTCTTCGTGGTGATCCCCCTGGTCTTCGCCTCGCTCGCTTCAGGCATTACCCAACTTGGCCGACTCGACAAGCTCGGCCCTTTGGCCGGGCGAACCTTTGCATTGTTCGTCGCCAATATGAGCATCGCCGTAATTATCGGCCTGGCCATGATGAATCTGCTGCAGCCCGGCCATCACTTGCCGATCGATGACAAAAGCCAACTGATGCAACAGTTCGGCGTCGATGCGAGCCAGACGGTCGAACGGCAACATACACAGCCATCGATGAGCTTCGCCACCCTGGTGGAGATGTTCATGCCACGCAATTTGTTTGGTGCGTTCGTGGGCCAGAGCACCGACAGGCTTGGCGATGTATTGCCGTTGATCCTGTTCGCGATACTCGTCGGCGCGGCAGCCACGCAATTGAGCGAAGACAAGCGGCAGAAATTCCAGGCCGGGCTGGACATGATGAGCGAAGTGATGACCGGCATTGTCGGCTTTGCGCTCAGGCTGGCGCCCTACGCGGTGCCGGCGATGATTTATAGCGTGATCGTGAAAATCGGCACCGGCATCTTGCTCACGCTGTCGGTGTTCGTGGTCGGCTGCACGCTCGCGCTCGCCCTGCATTTGTTCGGCACTATGTCGCTATGGCTGGTCTTGTTTACCAAGCGCAAACCGTTGGCTTACTTCCGGCAAATCCGGCCGCTGCTGATTACCGCCTTCTCCACTAGCTCCAGCAGCGCCTCCCTGCCCGCCTCGCTGGCCATCGCGCGCGATGAATTAAAGCTCGCGCCCAGCACCTCCGGTTTCGTTCTGCCGCTGGGCGCAACGATGAATATGAGCGGCACAGCTCTATTTGAAGGCTGCGTAGTGCTGTTCGTTGCGCAAGCATTTGGCGTCGATCTGTCGTTGAGTCAGCAGTGTGTCTTGATGCTGTTGTCGGTATTGAGCGCGGTTGCCGTCGCCGGTATCCCTGGCGGTTCGCTGCCCTTGATCGCCGGCTTGCTGGCGACCTTTGGCGTGCCGCCCGAGGGTATCGGCCTGGTCCTTGGGGTGGATCGCATCCTCGACATGCTGCGTACTACGGTGAACGTCGGCAGCGACATCGTCACTGCCACCGTAGTCGATGCGCAGACGCCTCGTACAAGCGCCACGTAGACAAGAGCGGCCACCTACGGAGTCAAGCGATCTTAATCAGGGCCGCGATCGAGTGCTCGCCGCACTTCGTCCAGCGCAGCGGGATCATCCAAGGTGGACAAATCACCGGGATCGGTATGTTGGATCAACGCCTGCAATGAACGCCGCAGCAGTTTGCCTGAGCGGGTCTTGGGCAATGCATTGACGAGATAGACCTGCGCGGGTTTGGCGACGCCACCGAGCTGATCGACCACCCGCTGCCGCATCGCCTGCGCCACGATGTGCGGCGATTCAGCCACACCTTGCTTGAGCGTAGCGAACACCACGGGCACCTGCCCTTTCAATTCGTCGTACACACCGACCACAGCAGCTTCAGCCACCGCGGGACAGGTAGCTACCGACTCCTCGATCTCGCGCGTGCCAAGGCGATGGCCCGCCACATTGATGACATCGTCAGTGCGGCCAAGAATAGTGATGTAGCCGTCCTCGTCACGAATGGCCCAATCCAGCGAGCTATACAGAAGCTCCTTGAAATGCCCGAAATAACTGCTGAGATAACGCTGGTCATCGCCCCATACGGTGGTCAGGCAGCCCGGTGGCAGCGGCGGCTCAAACACCAGCACGCCTTTTTGATGAGGTGGTTGCTCGATGCCGGTGGATTCGTCGATAACCTTCATGCGATAGCCAGGGCTGGGCAGGCCCGGCGAACCGAACTTCAGCGGTTTCAAATCCAGCCCCGGCATCAGGGTGATCGCAGGCCAACCCGTTTCGGTTTGCCAATAATTGTCGATCACCGGCACCCCCAGGCCATCGGTAAGCCAATGCGCGGTCGGCTCATCCAAAGGCTCACCGGCAAGAAACAACCATTTGAGCGTGGACAGATCGGATGCTTTCAGCCACGCCGCGTCCTGCCGCTTCAACACACGCATGCCGGTCGGCGAAGAGAACATGGTGCGCACGCCATAGCGCTCGCAAAGCCGCCACCAAATACCCGGATCGGGGCGAGTCGGCAAACCCTCGTAGAGCAATGACGTAGCACCGCCGATCAGCGGGCCATAAACGTTATAGGAATGCCCCACCGCCCAACCGACATCCGACGTGGAAAACATCACCTGTCCCGGCGCGATGTCGAACACCGTACTGATCGACATCGCCATGGCCACCGCATAGCCACCGACATCGCGTTGAATGCCTTTAGGCTTACCGGTGGTGCCGGAGGTGTAGAGCAAATAGCTGGGTTCATTCGCCTCCAACCAGGTCACCGGCACGGCCGCGCCTTCGTGCTGCGCGCGCAATACGGCGTAATCCAGATCGCGCCCTTCGATGCGGGTCATTTGCGCATCCAGCCCACGATCGACGATCAACACATGTTGCGGCGGGTGGATCGACTCAGACAATGCGGCATCGATCATCGGCTTGTAAGGAAGCACCTTGCCGCCACGCATACCGGCGTCGGCCGCGATCAACAACCTGGGCTTCGCATCGTCGATACGCAAAGCCAAGTTGTGTGCTGCAAAACCGCCGAAGACCACCGAGTGAATCGCACCGATGCGTGCGCAGGCCAACATCGCGAATACGGCTTCGGCGATGTTCGGCAGATAAATCACTACGCGGTCACCCTTGCCCACGCCTAATGAAACCAGCACGGCCGCAAAGGTATTCACTTCGCGAAATAGCTGGCGATAAGTGATCTCGCGGGTAATGCCGGTCTCGGTGGATATAGCCACCAGCGCAAGCTGTTCTCCGCGCTCCGCAAGATGGCGATCGATCGCGTTGTAGCAAAGGTTGGTCGTGCCGCCGACAAACCAGCGCCGAAACGGCGGCTGCGGTTGATCGAGAATTTTCTGCGGCGGCGTATCCCAATGAATTCGCCGCGCCTGTTCGGCCCAGAACAACTCAGGCTCGTCGATGGAGCGCCGATAGAAATCCTCGTAACGCATGTGCACACCCTGTGACTGTAATGAGAGCAAGACTAAGCCAGCATCGCATAACGCGTGCACTAGACCTTAGATCTATGCGTCAGCACCGATCCAGAGCATGTCCCGGCAGTCGGCCCCTCCCGCTGCATGCAGGGGAGGAGCCGGAGCGATGGCAGGCTGCGCTACGGGATGTGATTAACCGCCTGATCGACGATCAGACTGCCCCAGCCCGTGGTGTAGTCCCAGCCCGGCGCGGCGAAATAACCATTGCCGCCGCCGGGGGTGCTGATGTTGTTGCCGACGGTAATGTCGTGGAACGCTGTCGTGTAGAAGCGGCTTTGCGCAAGCGTATATAGCATCGGCGGCGCGAAGCCCGGGTTATAGCCCTTGGCTTGGATGATGCGCGCCCAGCCGCCGACGAATAGCGGCGAGGCGAGACTGGTACCGGCGAGCGGTGCGAGCACCGGCACGCCCGCCGGCCATCCCAACACACTGCTATCAGTGACGATCAAGGCCCCGGAATGAGTATCCGCGTCGTATGCGATATCCGGCACGCCGCGATACGTCTGGTTGGTGATCCCGGCAACACCGCGCTGCCACGACGGTATCGGCTCGAACGTGCTAGGGCTGCCGCCCGTTCCGTTCCATACCGTTTCGCCAGTCCAGAAATTGAGCACCGGTACGGCCGAAAGCGTGGTGCCGCCAACCGCAAGTACATAGGGCGAGGTCGCCGGGTAGTCAGGCGTGGTGCCGCCATTGAAACACTCGTCGGCACCGAAGTCGCCGGTAGACACGGAGAAGGTCCTGCCCTGAACCTGCGCGGCCTGAAAGAGCACGTCGCTGGCGACTAGGCCACTCGCCCTCGCATCGTTCTCGCATTCGCCCAACGACACATTGATGATCGGCGGCGCATTGGCACGATCAGTGAGCGCAAGATAGAGCGCGCTGTAGATATCGGGATCGTTCAATGACACACCGTCATACAAAACCAGCGACCGCACACCGCCCATCGCAACGATCGCCTGAGTGTCCAGATCCCACTCGGGAGCACCGCTGGTATCGCTACTACCGGGACCGACCAGTTTCACATTGACACTGTGCAAGCCATTTATCGCAGTGAAGGTTTTCAGATGACTTTGCGCTGCCGTCATATCGCCGGCGGTAATGATGCCCGGCGTCACCGAGGTCGCGGCAGGCAGACTGCGTGCGCCGTAGATGGCGGGAAAATCGGTCGGGTTATGCGCAAAGACCGCCCCGGCTCCGCTGCTCGCCCCAGTACGGACATACGTATGCAGCCTGTGCACATTCTGCATCCCCAGCACAGCGGCCACTGAGCCCTGCAGTGCCGCGGGAACGCGCACGTCGCTGGCATTGGCGTAGGCATCGCGGCCGTCATGCGTGTGCACCTGCACCAGCCGAGTGGCAAACGCCGCTTGCACCGAATCGGCGCGGCCAGAAGCTTCCACCATCAGCCGGCTGGGTCCGATCCGCACGTCGACCAAGCCGGCACGACGCAGGTGATCGGCCACTGCCTCGGCCTGCGCTGGTGTGGGTGCGTATTGCGCGTCGTACTGCTCCGGTGTCAGCGGCTTGAATCCAGGGGAAGCCATATAGGCGTCCAATTGATCTTGATTGCGTGGCTTCAGCGCGACGACGACATGCATGGGCTGCGACGAGGACAGCGGCCCCGTTATCGTGTCGCCTTGGCGCAGCAAAGTAGCGTGATGAAGACTGACCATCGCGGCATCGTTCGCCGGCCCCGCCCATGCGCTGGCGGCGGCAAGACTCATGGCGGTAATCAGCAGCTTGGTACGAAGACGATTCAACATGTCCGACTCCTCAGCTAAAACGACAGTGCGGCATCTCCAACGAGACTGCGCACACCCCGTAAAAAAAGAAACGCCGCGCTCGCGCGCGACTCCTTGGCTGAGATGGTTTCCCTTCGACTCGAAGAGTTTGGGCGCGCCACTTCGCCTCTAGCGGGCTAGCCGCCTTTGGAGCGCCCTCTTCTTCCTGTGACAGATACAGTCGAAACTATCGGCGCGAATAATCTTGGCCAACATTCCGCGATAGCCAGAAAACACTATCCAGCAGTATCTAGACGAATAAGCGAGAGGGAAATCGACATGCAGGTTTCTTTCACGGCACCTGCGTGGTCGCCACGGCATTTAGCCGGCTGTCGCCGGGACACCCTTGTTTGGCACCACAGGCATCACTGTTATTAGCGACTGCGAACATCCTGCATGGATCGTGATAAATAGATCGAGGCAGTCGAATCGGTGGCGGCCCAGGAAAATTCATCCACGGCGGCACAGCCGACCCTGAATCCACTTGCAGTCTTGGCACGAAACTATATCGTCAGCACGCATGCATCACTGCATTTATACCGACGATCACTATTTAAATCATGGTGACTGCCTGCATTAGCCGCACGAATGAATACGGCAAGCTCTCTCCTGCCAACATAGCCGCGCAGGTCCATGCCGAAATTTCCTGAGAGGGTCACCATCGTTTCTTGGACGTACGAGAGCAGGCTATTTTCCACACTGCCCGATGGCTATTTCGGCTCAAAATCACACCGATCAAGCCCTCATCTTGATTATCAAGATGACTGGATCATATGACTTGATCCAGGGTCATTTCGTAAGCATCAACGACTCGACGGTCTTGGAATCATACGAAATTACTGCGAATAAAGTATCAACCGAAACCATCACACAAAGCATACTTTTGCGTATAGATAATTCAAATGCACAGGAGGATACTAATTACGGCCGCAGATCGTGCTCGCATTAGCAGCGTCAATTAGCTAATTGCATCACATAATGGCCATGCCGAAAGGCAGGCCAATCCCCAGCGTCTGTTTCATTTAGATCATGGGACGCTCGCTGGGCCACGTAGTGGGTACTGGAGGGGCAGTCATGAACGAACATCGTTTAGGTGAAGTTCTCAGAAAGACCTTGCTCGCAACCTGCATCGTAACTGCCGCGGTATCTATTACGGCATGCTCAGGATCTAGCTCATTCAAATCGCCAGTCGGCTCAGGCAGCACCGTAGGCCCGAGTGGAGCCGGCTCCGGCAGCGGCTCGGGCTCTGGCTCAAGTGGCTCGGGCTCTGGTAGCGGCTCAGGCTCGACTGGCTCAGGCGCTGGTAGCGGCTCAGGCTCAAGCGGCTCGGGTTCCGGTAGCGGCTCAGGCTCAAGTGGTTCGGGCTCCGGTAGCGGCTCAGGCTCAGGCTCAGGCTCAGGCGCTGGTGGCGGCGGCACGGGTGGTGGCGGTACGGGCGGCGGCGGTACGGGCGGTGGTGGCACAGGTGGCACAGGTGGCGGTGGCACAGGTGGCGGTGGTACGGGTGGTGGTGGCACCGGCGGCGGCACAGGCAGTGGCACGCCTCCGCCAAGCGGTGTTGTCGGCGCCGTCGCTACAGGCGCCGGCGACATCGTCTCCAGCGTGGGCGGCACAGTCATCGGCATTGGTGCGCAGATCCCCGGTCAAGCCCTGCTCGGTGGCAATAATGGTGTCACCCAGGGCTTGAACACCGTTCTCCAAGAAGTGGGCGATTCCGTGAGTTTCGCCGGCGGCGGCATTACCAACGGTCTGGGGCAAGTCGGCAACATCTCCAATCCGGTCGGCGTCACTGCAGCCGGACTGGTTCCGGCAGTGACCGAAGTTGGCGGCACCGTTTCGGCGGTAGGCCAGACGGTCACTGCGCTAGGCGCGTTCCAAGGCTCGCCGATTGCACCGATCACTTCAGCGCTGGGCGGTCTCGTATCCAACGTAGGTCAAACTGTAAGTACGACCAGCATGGGAACGCTGGGAAATCTGGTCAATACAGGCCCGGTGGCATCGGTCACTCAACTGCTGAGCAATGTCATAACGCCGATTGCCACACTTGGCCAAAACGGCCCTGGAGGCACTGGCGCATCGTCCAATCTGGTGGCGACCACGTCGCAGGTGGCAGGTGCGGCCACCACCGGCGTCGGCGGTTTGGTGAGCGGTCTCGGTACGCAATTGACCGGCACCTCGTTGCCGGGCGCGGGTGGACCAGCCGGTCAGTTACTCGGCACAACCTTGCAAGGCGTCGGCGGAGCGGTCAGCACAGTCGGCACGGGCATCACTAGCGGCCTGGGCCAAGCCGGCACTAGCAGCAACCCGGTCGGAGTCACGGTTGCTGGCGTAAGCGGTGGCGCGAATGGCTTGGTGAATCAGACGACCAGTACGGTCAACGGCGCCGTCGGCGGCCTGCTCGGCAGCGGTCCATTGGCGCCGCTCAACCCTCTCACCAGTACGCTTACCTCGGTAGTCAGTACAACAGGCAGTACGGTGACCGGCTTAGTGAGCAACGTAAACGGCGCCGTCAACGGCGGTGCGCTGAGTCCCGTCACGCAAGTGGCCAACAATCTCGTCAACGCCGTAGCCAATGCCACCTCTGGACCGAGTGGCGTGGGTGGCCTGACGGGCGGGCTCACCGGTGGTCTTACTGGCGGCCTTACGGGTGGTGGCGCCGCAGGTGGCTCCACCGATCCGCTGAAGAACGTTTTGCAACCTGTCAGCAATCTGGTTAACAGCCTAACTGGAGCTGTCTCAGGAGCAGGGGCTGGAGCAACAGGGTCAGGGACGGCAGGACTGGGTGGGTTAGTAGGTGGCCTGACCGGCGGCCTTACTGGTGGCCTCACTGGTAGCGCAGGTGGCGGCACCGGTACAGGGGAATCGGGCGGCTTACTTGGCGGCCTCTTACCCAACCATAAGAAATAAGAGCAGTACCCCATGAGGCGGCCGTAATGGCCGCCTCATTTTATGGGCTGGCTATCGATGGAGAAGCTCGATCGGTGTCGCGACTGCTTGCAGCGATAACGGCACGGCAGCTCCAGGCACCTGCACCGAAGGACGTACGGGAGCTAAGCAAATATGAGGAAATGGTTGGGTTTAGTGTTGGCCGCGACCACCGCCACCAGCGCCTGGGGCCAAGCACGGCAACAAGTAGCCAATCCGGTGCAAAACCTGCCTCAAGTGGAAACACCCAAGGCAGCGCCAAACATCACCTTCAACGTGCAGCAGCAACAGCAGAACACCCAGCTTGCCACCCTGCTGGCCATCACACTCACGCCATCGCACATCAATATTGTCGGCGCACATTCCATTCCCTTCGATGAAGTCTCCGCACTGTTTAAACCACTGACTGGAAAAACGGTACGAATCGCCGATCTGGTCGCTGCCGCAGACGCATGCAGCAAGCTCTATCAGCAGCACGGCTACGCGCTGTCCTTCTGCTATGTGCCAGCGCAAACCTTTGACAACGGCGTGGTCAATGTCACCGTCGTCGAAGGCTATGTCGCCGAAGTCGTGGTCAGCGGTGACGCCGGCTCGCTAAGCAAGAAGATCAACGCCATCGCAAGCCATATCACGGCGGACCGCCCGCTGCGCAAAGCCACGTTCGAGCGCTATATCCAAGTACTCGGCATGCTGCCGGGTGCAAAGATAGCGGCCAATGTGCCGGTACCGACCACTACCGATGGCGCTACCCGGCTGGAACTGCAAGTCACTCGCAAGCGCTTCAATTCCAGCGCCGGTATCGACTTCAATCATCCCGGCATTCAAGGGTTGCTCAATGGCATGCTGAACGGGCTGACTCCGCTAGGCGAGCAAATCACCGCATCGGTTATTTATCCGCAAGGCCACGTATCGCAGGAGTTCTACGCCGCCGGTTATTCGCAGATGCTCGGATCATCCGGCTTGATCGGCAAATTGGACGGTTCGCATTTTTACGGCAACCCCGACATCAGTACGCAACTCCCCTCCTACCTGCGCCATCGCCTCACGCAAGACCGGCTCGCGCTCAATGTCAGCTATCCGCTATGGCTCAGCCCGTCGCGCAGCTTACTGGTCAATGCCAGCGCTTACGCCTCGAATCAGAACGATAGCTATCTCAACAAGATCAACGGCGCCTCGCTGCAATTCAAAACCAAGCTGCGCGTGCTGCAAGCCGGGCTCGACTACACCCAGGCCAGTGCCAAGCAAGTACGAAAATTCAGCTTCGGCATCAGCCACGGCTTTGATATATGGGGCGCCGGCACCAACACCGTCAGCAATATTCCCGGCACCAATTTGAGCGCAGCAACTGACACCCGCTTCACGCGCTACAACGTGAGCGCACTGCAGGGCAACACATGGGGAGCGCACATCGGCACCGTCGCCAGCCTTATCGGCCAATACAGCAACAATAGGCTGCCATCGAGTGAGCAAATCAGTTTCGGCGGCCCGCGTTTTGGCCTGGCCTACGATCCGGGCAGCGTGTCCGGCGACAGTGGCTGGGGCGCAGCGCTCGAGGTCAATCGGCCCTTCACCTATCCGGCAAAATGGCTAAAAACCTTGACGCCATACACCGTCGCGCAATTTGCGAGGGTGTATCAAAATAGCGGCCAGCCCACATTCGATGAGTTGAAGACGATTGCATTAGGCATGCGCCTGACTGACGGCAAGCACTATACGGTCGATTTCTCAGCAGCTCAGCCGGTGGGTACGCTGCCACTGAACAGCAGCGGCCGGCATCCGCGCTACAACCTCAGCTTCTCGTATCAACTGGAATAGCCACGCCCTGCCTCTCTAGCCGAGAGCGGGATATCGCCACTCTCGACTGCCGTCGCAGTGACGACAGCCGAGGCGATTAGCAATGACTTACTTGGCGAACAGGTGCTCGACGCCGGCGCGCTCTTCGCGCAGCTCCTTGTCGGTGGCATCCATGCGGGCGCGCGAGAAATCGTTGATGGCCAGGCCCTGCACGATTTCGTACTTGCCGTTCTTCACGGTGACCGGGTAGCCGTAGATCACGCCCGGAGCGATGCCGTAGGAGCCATCGGACGGAATGCCCATCGAAGCCCAGTCGCCTTCAGCGGTGCCCAATGCCCAAGTGCGCATATGGTCGATGGCCGCCGAAGCTGCCGATGCCGCCGAAGAAGCGCCGCGTGCCTTGATGATGGCTGCACCGCGCTGCTGCACGGTCGGGATGAAATCGTTGGCATACCAATTCTGGTCAACCAGTTCGAGCGCGCTCTGGCCCTTCACCGTAGCCTGATGCAGGTCCGGGTACTGGGTGGAGCTATGGTTGCCCCAGATGGTGACTTTCTTGATATCGGTGGTGTGCGAACCGGTTTTCTCGGCCAACTGCGACAGTGCGCGGTTGTGGTCGAGGCGAACCATGGCGGTGAAGCAGTTCGGATCCAGATCCGGCGCGCTTTGCTGAGCGATCAGCGCATTGGTGTTGGCCGGGTTGCCGACGACCAGCACTTTGACGTCACGCTTGGCGTGGTCGTTCAAGGCTTTGCCCTGTGGGGCGAAAATCGCACCGTTGGCTTCCAGCAGATCTTTGCGCTCCATGCCTGGGCCGCGCGGACGCGCACCAACCAGCAAGGCGTAGTCGACATCCTTGAAGGCGGTATTGACGTCGTCGGTGGCGACCACGCCGGCCAGCGTCGGGAACGCGCAATCGTTGAGCTCCATGACCACGCCCTGCAAGGCAGGCAGTGCCGGGGTGATTTCCAGCAGATGCAGGATCACCGGCTGGTCTTTACCGAGCATGTCGCCGGCAGCAATGCGAAACAGCAGGGCGTAACCGATCTGGCCGGCAGCACCGGTCACAGCAACTCGAACGGGGGCTTTCATCGTGGCAACTCCTTGGGGGTGCATAAATGGGGTGCGTAACGCAGAGCATCGGCCCGGCATCTGACGATGCGGGCCGATGCCTTAATCAACTCAGCTCGGCAAAGAATTCAGCCATGCGAGCAAGTCCCGGCGCCAACTGCGCCGTGGGGCAGGTGTAAGAAATGCGCAGCGCACGCGGTTCGCCGAAGGCCGAGCCGGGTACGCAGGCTACGCCCTTGGCTTCTAGCAAAGCGGCGCAAAACTGCACATCGTTTTCGATCTTATTGCCGTTGTGGCTTTTGCCGAACGCCACCGAGATATCAGGGAACGCATAGAACGCACCCTGCGGACGCGGGCAGATAACGCCGGGAATCGCACGCAAGGCAGCGACCACGGTGTCGCGCTTGCCGGCGAACTCAGCGCACTTTGCCTGCGGCATATCCTGCGGACCGGCGAACGCGGCGACGGCCGCGGCGGTGATGACCTCGGGCACGCTGGTGATGTGATTGGAGTTCAGCGTGGTGATCGCTTTAGCCACCGATTCGGGGCCGGCAATCATGCCCACGCGCCAGCCTGGCATGCCGTAGGTTTTCGATACCGAGTCGACAAAGATCAACCGCTCGCGCAGCTCCGGCCTGGCCTGTACAAAATTGTGATAACCGATGCCGTCGAACACCATCGAATTGTAGATATCGTCGGTAACGATCCAGGTATCGGGATATTTCACCAATACCTCGGCCAGCGCGGCGATCTCCTCGCGCGAATAGACCATGCCGGTCGGGTTGTTCGGGTTGTTGAACAAAAACAGCTTGGGCTTGCGCGCCAAGGCAGCATCCAACTGCGCCGCGGTGAGCTTGTAGTTCTGCTCGGCACCGCACGGCAACACGTTGACCTTGGCGCCTACGATGTCGGCGATATCGTGATACGTCGTCCAATACGGCGCCGGAAAACAAATCTCGTCGCCCTCGTCCAGCAAGGCCTCGGCCAGGTTGTACAACACCTGTTTGGCGCCGATGCCAATGGAAAGATTCAGACGGCCATAACCGGTAAGACCCAGTGCCTCGATGTGTTTGAGAAACGCATCCAGCAACGGCTCTGCGCCGCGGTTGCTACCGTACTGGCCGGAGTCATGCGAAAGCGCTTCGCGCGCCGCAGCATAAACATGCTCGCCAGGTAGGAAATTGGGTACGCCGATGGAAAAACTGATGATGTCGCGACCGGCAGCCTTGAGCTGCTTGGCCTTTTCGGCAATGAGCATGATCGCGCTGGGTTTGGCGCGGCCGATACGCTGGGCGAGCTGGGGCATGGTTTCCTCAGAGGGGGAGTGGCACAGCAAACCCGCCGGATTTTAGCATGTGGCGCTGCCGCATCGCGCTGCCGACCGCCACAGCCGCAAAAGCTTGCGCCAGCAAGAACGGATGCATATTCCCGGCCTTACATGCATGATGCACACACTGTCTTTTAGCAAGGCAGGGAGTCAGCCGGATGCGGACTCAATTGTGCTCAGGGGAATCTCACTCACTCTCGTAGAGGACACACGGATATGCATTGGCTCTGGGTATTTATTGTTGGTCTGGTGGTCGGTCTCATCGCCAAGATGTTCATGCCAGGCAAAGATCCAGGCGGCTTTATCATTACAGCCATTTTGGGTATTGCCGGCTCCCTGCTATCGACCTTCGTGGGTGAAAAGCTGCACTTGTGGGGGGAGAGCGGTCTGGTGCATTTTCTCGGATCGATCGGCGGTGCAGCTATTTTGCTAGCGATCTATCACTTCGCTACACGCTCTTCGTCGTCATAACCGACGGACTCTTCGTCGACATAATCGACTACGTCGGCGGGGCCTTGCGCCCCGCCGACGCGTTTATGGCTATGCTCGGGCGGCCTTACTTGCCGAACAACTTGCCGGCCAGCCCGGCCAGCGAACCGATATCGAAGCCGCCACCTGCAGCGGCCTGCGGCACCTGGCCATCAGGCGTCAGATGATCGACCGCATGCGGCAGCACCTGCGATAACTGCCCCAGCAACTGGCCCGGATCCACGCCCATCTTGCCAGCCGCTTCCTGCACTACCGAGCCCAGGCCGCCATTTTGCAGCGCCTGTCCCAACTGTTCACCGGATACCGGCTGGTTGGCGCCGGTACCGACCCATGACTGCACCGCATCGCCCAGGCCATGCTGCTGCAGCATATTGGTCAACCCTTGCACGCCACCGGCGCGTTCGATCAACTGGCCCGCCACCGAAACCAGCGAGCCGCCGCCCCCTTCCTGATTGCCACCGAGCAGACTGCCGAGACTGTCGAGTAATGACATTGCGACTCTCCTAAAATCGATTGATGGAAGGCTTGTACAGCCAGCCGATTCTAGGCCCACGCTTCCTACTTAGCCATGACAGGGCACAAAGAAAAAAGCCGCCGTCTGAACGACGGCGGCTTGGTCTCAAATACAGCCCTGGAATGGCTTAACCGCGCTGATCGAGCACCGTGTTCCACTCTTTCACGCGCTCGGCCTGTGCCGCGAGCAAGGCGTCCACATCGCCCTCGACAATAACTTTCTCGATCACGTCACCCTGAGCGATCGCATCCACCACGGCCTGATCTTCCGCCGCCACGACTTCGCCAAACACGCTGTGCTTGCCGTCCAGCCACGGCGTCGCACCATGGGTGATAAAGAACTGACTGCCATTGGTGCGCGGACCGGCATTGGCCATCGACAACACGCCCGGCTTGTCATGGCGCAGCGAGGGGTTGAATTCGTCCTCGAACTTGTAGCCCGGACCACCGCGACCGCTACCTTCGGGGCAACCGCCCTGAACCATGAAGTCGGCAATGACGCGATGAAACGACAAGCCGTCGTAATAGCCGCGACGCGCCAGATTGACGAAATTGGCCACGGTCAGCGGGGTTTTGTCATCGTGCAAACGCAGATGGATCGGGCCACGGTTGGTGTTGAAGGTAACGTTGATGGTCATGCGCAGTTTCCTGAAGAGGGACTGTAGAAAGGGGCACCCGCGCGGTGGCGACAGGCCGGGACCGTACATTATGCCCTCCCTTGGGGCCTGCCTAAAGTCTCAAAGCGGCCCGCGACGGCGATCTTAAGGCAAATTGAGCCTCGCCCGGTCCAGCGCAGCCGCCCCGCGCGGTTGCGCCGCCGGTGTCGCCACCTCGCTTGGCCACGGCTTGCCTTCGTACAGATGCGCCCACAGCCGATCCAGTGCGGCATAACCATAAGGAAGCAAAGGCACGTGCCGTTCGCCAAAGCCGGGCAAGGCCAGAAAAGCATCGAAATGCTGCGCGTAAGGCACCTTCCAATACAGCGGCTTGCGGCCTTGAGCACGCAACCAGGCCACATAGGGCTCCGAGCTGAAGGCGGTGGGGATCAAGCCGTCTTCGGCGCCATGGATCACCCACATCGGCAGATCCGTGCTCGGCAACTGTGCCGCCGTGGCCTCAATGGACGCATGCAGCTCGGATGAAGCAGCCCCTTTGCCGTCCCACAGGGCACGCAAACAATTACCCCCCCGCAGCGATGGATCAGGCGAGACATCGACCCCGCCATAAAGGCCGATGCCGTTGCCTGGCGGTATACCCGAGCTGTCGGCCCACCAACTGGCGCGGGTGATCGGATCGGTCACACTGGGCAATCCGGCCGCCCCCATGGCCGCATAGCGAAAATCGCATGGCATATCGGCCGCGCCGCGACGGGCATAGGCCGAGGCATAGCCTGCCGTCAGCGTGCGCCATAGATCGAACGCGGTGGTGGTCGCCGCTACCGTCATGGCCTCATCGGTCCAACCGGCTGCCCGTAGTTTTTGATACGCCTCGTCGGCTTGCGCAGCAGCGGTGTTAGCGCCGATGCGCCCCTCCGCGCGCAGACTGGCGCAACGCACCAGCCATGCCGGTGGCGGCAATCCGTTGGGTCCACGCGCAAACGGTGCCGCGGCAAACCGCGTATCGGTCAGCGCACACGGCAACCATAACGATGCCTCCGTGGCGTAGTCGTACAAGGCGCGGCCCTGCCCTGCAACGCGTACGTTGGGCTCCAGCGCCACGACACCGGCGAGCAGTTGCTGCGTATCCAAACCCGCCGCCTGCAGCACCGCAGCGCCGCCATTGGACAAGCCGGTGGCGATAATCCGAGTGTTTTGCGGGGTAAATGGCGCCTGTGCGGGGAAAGCACGATTAAGCATGGCAAGCCCGAACTTGGCGGCCTGCAGCACGTGTCGACCCCAATCGGCCTCGGGGTTATCGCCCGAGTGCGCATGCTTGAAGGCAATGCCGGTGTCCCGCGCCCCCACCGGCGGCTCGAATTCCAACCAGGCTTCACCGCGTTTCGCGCGACGGCCGTCCAGCGCCACGCCGCTGTCGTCGGCGAAGTCGAAATAGCCGGTACCGGCACCTTTATCGGTATAAGCCACAGCGCAGCCATGCGGTAAGCCCCAGGCCCCCGCCAGGGGGATCGCGCCATAAATGCCACGCGAGCCGGACGATGCCGTCACCACCAGGCAACGCCGCGCCAGGTCAAACGCATCGGGCACCTGCAACAACACGCGATGCGGGGATTTTGCGCCGGGTATCCAGGCAAAGGCCTGGTATTCACGCCCAGGTACGTCAGGTACGCCACCATAAGCGCGACCGTAGCCACCCAGCGGCCCTAAATCGGCAATACCTTTCCAACTGGACTGGATGGCACGCCGGCGCAGATCGAGCGCGGATGGTTGCAACGGATTAATCAGCGGTACCGGTGCACCGGCCAAGCCTGTCAGCCCAAGGCCGGCACTAAGCAAGTCATCGCGGCCGCGATGTTCGGTAACGCGAACCTCGCCTCGTACAAAATCGCTCGCTTGCATGCCATCGCTCACTGTAGCCCGCCCTATAGGTGCAGTTCCCAACGTACAGGCCGACAGCGTCGGCACCATCAGCAGAATCGCTCGTAAAAAACGCCGCTTCATAGCAAATACTTTCGATTTGCGAACAAGTACTCAGCGCGAATATCCGCAGCCCCCATGACGCCCTCCATGCTCACCAAACGTTGACGGTTGCGAAGACAACCGGATGTGCCACGCGTGAACTCATAGCATGTAATTAACCCTCAACTCAAAAAAAGCTTGCACTAGCCTGCCGGAGAGAGCGAGGATGGCGATTGCATTCGTGGCCGTTCTTTAAACGTCCTCGTGATTGCACTTGAACAATAGAGGACATAAAGCAATGGCAACTGGCACAGTCAAATGGTTTAACGATGCAAAGGGTTTCGGGTTCATCACTCCCGATGACGGCAGCGCCGACCTGTTCGCGCACTTCAAAGAGATCGATGCCGCCGGCTTCAAATCTCTGAAAGAAGGCCAGAAGGTTGAGTTCGACACCGTCAAGGGCCCCAAAGGCCTGCAGGCGTCGAAGATCAAACCGATCTAACTTCGTTCGATTCGCAACACCAGAAGCCCGGCCTTGCGCCGGGCTTCTTTATTGGGGCGACGGCATGCTCATTCGCCGCGATGCTCACATAACCTCGACGGCAAGCGCATGGCAGGCTACCGTCCGTCGTATGACCCGACTGCTGATTGCCGACGACCACCCGCTGTTTCGCGCCGCGCTACGCCAAGCCGCCAGGGAAAGCGTGCGCGATTGCACGGTACACGAGGCCGCCGACCTCGCCGGTGTACTGGCGGCACTGACGGCAGAGCCCGACATCGACTTGGTGCTGCTCGATCTGCATATGCCCGGCAGTCAAGGCTTGTCCGGTCTTGCCGCCCTGCGCGGTCAACATCCCAGCGTGGCCGTGCTGGTGGTTTCGGCACATGACGAGGCGCGCACGATACGTCGCGTGCTCGATCACGGCGCCGCCGGCTTTATTCCAAAGAGCGCCAGCCCGGCAGAGATCGGCGAAGCGATTCGCACCGTACTCGATTGCGGTAGCTGGCTACCGCCGGCCCTGGCGCAGACCATCGCCAGCCTGCCCGCCGATGCCGCCGATACCGATCTGGCCATTCGCCTGGCCCGGCTCACCGAGCAGCAATACCGAGTACTGGTATTGCTCGGTGAGGGTTTGCTCAACAAGCAGATTGCCGACCGGCTGTCGATCCAGGAGCGCACGGTCAAAGCTCACGCCACCGCGATCTTCGAAAAGCTCGGCGTGCGCAATCGCACCCAGGCAAGCGTATTGCTGCAGTCGCTGATGCTGGGTGAACCGGGGCGAGTGTGAAACTTAAGACTGCCCTCGCGCCGCCATCACGCGCTGCAATACCTGGCGCAGCGCCAGCGGCTTAAGCGGCTTATACAGCACGCCCATGCCGCGATCATGCAGACGCTGACGCAATTCGCCGTCGCGGTCGGCGGTGAGTATCACGGTGGGTACCGCAGCGGCGGACGCGCCCAGGGCATGCCACACCTCAAGGCCCGTGCGACCGCCATCGAGGTGGTAGTCGAAGATATGCAGATCGGCCTGCCACGGCGCTGCCTGTGCCTGCTCGGTGGTGCGTGCCGCATGCACTTGCCAGCCCCAGCTAGTGAGCAGCGCCGACAGCGCGGCGAGTGCGGCAGGCTCGTTGTCCAGCACCAGCGCACGCCCGGCTGGCAGAGGTTGCACTGCGGCGAGTATCGGCGACGGGCGTTCGATCGGCTGTGCGTTCGGCACCGTAAGATCAAACACACTGCCGCGCCCAAGCCAGGATCGCAGCCCTAGCGGCGCGCCGAGCAGTCCGGCCATGCGCTGCGCGATCGACAAACCCAGCCCCAGGCCCTGCCCACCGGTAGCACTGCCGCGACGGAACTCATCAAAGATCGCCAACTGTTCATCCGGCGCGATGCCTGGACCGGTATCCCAAACCTCCAATCGCCATTGCCCGCCGCAGCGGCGCGCGCCGAGCAATACCCGTCCGTGCTCGGCATAACGCAGCGCATTGGAGAGAAAGTTCTGCAACACACGCCGCAGCAATTGCGGATCGGAATGCACCCAGGCTCGGCTACGGACCACATCGAAGCGCACGCCACGCTCGTCGGCCAAGGCGCGAAACTCGGCCGCCAGTGGATCGAACACTTCAGCCAAGGCGAAATCACGCGGTTTCGGCACTAAGCGCCCGCCTTCCAGCCGGGCAATATCCAGCAGGCCCGCCAGTAACGATTCGGTAGCCGCCAGTGCGCCATTGAGATGACCCGCAGTGACCAGTTCATCGCCCTGCTTGCGATCCATTCGAACATGCTCGGCCAAGGCATGAGCAAATAATTTTGCCGCGTGCAGCGGCTGCATCAAGTCATGACTGACGGCTGCGAGAAAACGGCTCTTGGCCTCGTTGGCGTGCTGCGCTTCGGCAGTGGCACTGGCCAGCGCCCGCGTGCGTTCGTCCACCCGCAGCTCCAGCGTTTCGTTCGCGCGCTTGAGCGCCCCCTCGGCCTGCCGAAACGCGGTGACATCGGTAAACGTGGCGACAAAACCACCGCCCGGCATCGGGTTGCCGCGTATCTCGACCATGGTGCCGTCGGGAAAGCGCCGCTCCGACAAATGCCGCGTGCCGGCACGCATATGCGTGAGGCGCCGTTGCACGCGCTGATCCAATAGGCCCGCATGATCCAAGGCGCCATGATCCAACTCGCCCGGCCCAAGCATGCCGCGCTCGATATTGAAGCGCGTCAAATCGGCGACCGGCCGCCCTACTTGCAGCAAATCGGCCGGGTATTCGAACAGGCTGGCGTAACGGCGATTCCACGCCACCAGGCGTAGCTGTGCATCGACTACGCAAATGCCTTGACTCATGTTCTCCAGCGCAGCCTCCAGCACGCGCTGATTGAAGCGAAGATCCTGTGCCGCCTCACCGACAATCGCAGCCACCGTGTCCAGCTCGCCGCGCCGTTGCTGACTCACCACCTCCAGCAATAAGCGTGCGGACGCCGCACCGATCACCGCCGCCAGCTCATGCTCTACGGCAGCAACCCGAGCGCCACCGGCCAGACCTTGCAGCGGAACACCCTCGAATACATGCGCCACGCGTTCGGCAGGGAGAAAACGCGCAGCCAATGCGCGCAACTCGGCCACCCCGATATCACCCACGCTGGTCGGCCGCAACGCTTGCCCATAACGCGAACTGACCAGCATCAGCATGACCGTCATATTCACCGCAAGACTCAACACCACCGCACGACCCAGCCGACTCCAATCATCCAGCCCCAGCAAGCCATCGGGCGCCAGCCAATGCAGCCCGAACGGGCCGTCGCGCATCCAGTCAGGCCCGCCATGCTGCAGTAATGCCGGCAGCAGGGCCGGCAGCAGCACGTACAACCACACCAGCGTGCCCACAGCCAGACCAGCGGCTACCGCACGCGGCCCCCATTGCGGCCGGTACACCGCCACCAGCAAGGCCGGCGCCAAGCCCGCCAATGCCGAAAACGAAATCCCGCCGATATCGGCCAGGACATCGTTGCGCGCCAGCACCCGGCTGTATCCCCAGGCCAGCAGAATCACCGCAATAATCGCCAGACGACGCTGGTTAAGTACCTCGCCGCGCAAATCGCCGCGCTCGTCGCGTCCCCAGCCCGCGCGCACTCGCAATGGCGCAATAAAGTGATTGACGATCATCAGGCTCAAGGCCAGCGTCGCGACCACCACCATGCTGGTCGCCGCGCTCAAACCGCCAAGAAAGGCGAGCAAGGCCAAGCCGTGCTGCCCTCGCGCCATCGGCAAGGCCAGTACGTACAAATCGGAAGGCACCCCGCTGGGGCCAAGCCAGGCATCGCCCAGCCTTGCCAATGGCAGGATGGGCAACGCGACTAACAGCATGTACAGCGGAAACAGCCAGCGCGCCGTACGCAGATGCCCGCTATCGCGGCACTCCACTACACCGGCGTGAAACTGATGCGGCAAGGTGAACATCGCCATCGCGCCGAGCAGAATCAAGGCGGGAAAACCGCTGCTGTCGTGGGGCGGCGCCGTACCCGGCGTCACCCCCGCCGGCATCGGCGTAAACAACAACGTACCCAAGGCCAGCATCGCCACTAGCTTGAACACCGACTCGAACGCCATCGCCAGCACCAGCCCGCGGTTATGCGCCATGGCCGAAGCGCGCCGCGTGCCGAACAACATCGCGAACAGCGCCATCAACAACGCCACATAAAGCGCACTGTCCTGCCAAGGCGGGCTCTCGCTGAGCTGACCGTGACTGAGCATGGCGTAACTCATCGCCACTGCTTTCAGTTGCAGTGCGATATACGGAACGATGCCAATCACCACCACCGTCGTCACCAGTGCAGCGAGACCGGAGTGACGGCCCAATCTCACGGCAATCAAATCGGCCAGCGAACCGGCATTGTAGTCACGCGCAAGCTGCACCAGCCGGCGCAAAACACCGATGGCGAACAGATACATCAGGATCGCACCGACGAACGTCGGCGGCAGCCACCAGCCCGAACGGCTGGCCTGGGTCACCGTGCCGTAGAAAGTCCAGGAGGTGCAGTGGATCGCCAGCGACAAGGCATAGATCACCGCCCAGCGTCGTTCGAACCATTGCGGCCGGCGCTCGCCGATCAACGCCACACCGAATAGCAGGCCAAGCCAGACCAGGCCTGCAGTGGCGATCATGCTGGCGTTCAACATGCCAGCCACCACCCGCTAACAGCATCTGCCCCTCCCCCTGCACTCAGGGGGAGGCCGGGAGGGGGTGCGGGCTTGCGATAAGCCCACGTCATCAATGTCGAGCAGGCAACCCCAGCGCACCGACCACACCCGTCAGCCAGCGCAATTGCACGCCGTGGCGGCTGTCGTAATCGGTTCCCGAATATCCCCACCAGTCCCAACATGCCTGCGGATTCAAAGGCGCCATGCTTGCGCGGGTTTGAGGATATAACACGGCCACGGCGTAGACGTCGGCCCAGCGATTAAAGCCGGCGTCTTTCACGAAAGCCTCGCCTACCGCACCTGCATTCTGCTTGCAGCCATGAAACGCCACCAGCAAGCCGCAGGGCTTGCCGGCGAGGCAGCTCGGCGGCAAATACACATAGCCTTCGGCGGCGAGGAAAGCATCGGCTCCGTCGGGGCGAAACGCGTTCTGATCGAAGCGCCGCAACTCGCCTTTCGCCTCGCTCGCGGCATGCGCCGGCTTGCCATAAAGCTGGCTGAAAATCTCGCCGGCCGCATCGAACCCGCAATGCCCGAGAAACGGTGTTACCGATCGATCGCAATCGTCGCTGTCAAATGCGCCGGGTTTAGCCAAGATGGGCAAGTTATGCGCGAACGCCCGCTCGCCATCGTCATGCACTTGCATCGCTTTCAAGCCGGGCGTGCCATCACGCAGTTGCTGATAGAAATGCGTGGCGGCCTCAGCCACCGTGGGCGCCACCAATTTATCGTCCTTGCCGTGCAGCACGTAGACACGAGCATGGGCGAGATCTTTCAACGCACCGATGTCCCCCGCGGCAGAGCGCTGCTTGGCCCGGCCCACCAACGCATCCACATCCGGCGCCGGCACGCCCTTCATGCACGTACTCAGAGCGACGTCGAGCTTGCCGCCGGCACATCCGTACGGACCGCCGGCCACCAGTGCGGCATAAGGAAACAATTCGGGATACGCCAGTTGCGCCTGCGTCGCCATATACGCGCCCGACGACAGGCCGGCAACGGCAACCCTGGACGGATCCAATGTGAGTTTCGGCAAGGGTGCCGCCTGCTCGGCATGAGCCACCACGCCGACCACCAACAACCCCAACATGCTTATCCAGCGCATGGCATTCGCCCCTTAATCAGAATTTATAGCGTGCAGTCAGCGTCACCGTGCGCGGCGCACCGTAGAAGCCGGTGACGATACCCAGCGCAGCGATGTTGTAACCGGTGGTGCGATAAGACTTGTTGGCGAGATTGGTGCCTTGCAGACTCAGGGTCCATGGGTCGTTGATTTGCCAGATCAAGCCGGCGTTCCACAAACCGTAGGACGGCTGAGCGATCAGCGGCGACAATGTGGTCTCTGGATACACCATGCTTTGATAGCTGTAGTTAATGCGTCCGCTGATGCTGCCACCACCAGCCAATGGATAGGTGTTTTCCACCGACAGGCCGCCCGACCACTTCGGCGCATTGGTGAAGCGCTGCTTGTCCGCGATATTCACGCCGCCGCTGACGTACTGGGTGTACTTGGTATGCAGGTAGGCGAAGTTGCCGCTGACCGTCCAGTTCTCAGAGGGTTTCCAGGCGAACTCTTCTTCCAGGCCGTCGATATGGCCCTTGCCGGCATTGGTGAAATCGCCGAAGAAACCCTGGCTGCCGTTGGGCAAGGTGTAGGAGGTGAATACCGACAACTGGATGTTGGAGTACACATTGCGGAACAGCGCCGTATTCATCATCAAGCGGTCGTCAAAGAAAGTCATCTTGCTGCCCAGCTCGTAGGCCTGCACTTTCTCGTCATTGATCGGCCGGCACGAACTGGGGATAGCCACGCAATTGGCGCGGATGTTATAGCCGCCCGAGTGAAAGCCTTCGCTGTAGCTGGCGTAAAGCTTGATCTGGTCGCTGACGCTCCACGACAGCGAGACCTTCGGCGATGCATTGCGCGACGTATGCGACCCGGTGAAGTTCGCCAGCGTGGCGGTCGGTGTTTGAAAGCTTGCATCGGCGAATGCGTAATTCTGGATCTGCGCGCTCTTGGTTTCCTCGGTGAGGCGCGCACCGACGTCGAGACTCCACTGCGGGGCGAAATCCCAACTGAAGTCGCCATAAGCCGCATAACTCTTAGTACCCATACGCCCGCCGGTGCTGCCGTACTGAGACAAACCCAAGGTGCTATAGGGCGGCGAGCCTAGAAAAATATTGTGGATCTGGCCGCTGGCCGCGCCCTTGAAGTAGTACAGGCCGAACACGCCATGCACCGAGCCGCCGGAATCGTAATTGGCCTGTAGCTCCTGGCTGAACTGGTGATCCTTATAGATCGCACTCACGTCGGCGATCTTCTCGGGCAAGGTGTCGAAATCGATATTGGTGTTGGTGGAGGAATCCCGATACGCGGTCACCGACTTCAGCGTCCAATCCTGATTGACGACCCAGTTAAGCGTTAACGCGGAGCCTTTCAATTCGGTGTGATTGAGCTGCGCCATACCGCTGCGGGTATCGAAATCGCCGGACAGCGGCTGGTAGCTCGGATCGAGCTTGTTCACCTTGAGCATCTTGGCGCCGCGCGGATTGGAGTTGTCGCGCAGGCCATCGATAGTCAGTTGGGCGTTGAAGGTGCTGGACGGAAAGAAGCCAAGAGTGGCGCGCCCGGCATTGGTGTTTTTGTTGCCGTTGCGACTGCCGGTCGTTACGTCCTTGCCGAAACCGTCGTTGTGCTCGCTGGCCACCGCCACGCGCCCACGCCACATGCCATCCGTGCTGGCACCACCGAGATTGACCTTGATGTCCTTTTCACCATGCGTACCGAGCGTGCCTTCCACCGCACCGCCGGTGGTGGTCGGCAGCGGATTGGAAACGTATTTGATCGCACCGCCAATGGTGTTTTTGCCGTACAGGCTGCCCTGTGGTCCGCGCAGCACTTCGATGCGATTGACGTCGAAGACACTCAGCAACGCGCCCTGCGGGCGTGCCATATAAACATCGTCGAGATAAATGCCGACCGCCGGGTCGAAACCCCAGGTGGGGTCGGCCTGACCAATGCCGCGAATATAGGCGGTGAGTGTGGTATTGGAGCCACGTGCCGCATAAACCTGCAACGACGGCACCTTGCCCTGCAGGTCGCCCAGGTTCTGCACGTTTTGTTTGAATAGCGAGGCTGCGGTGAAGGCACTGACGGCGATCGGCACGTCTTGCAAAGTTTCCTCGCGCTTGCGTGCGGTGACTTTCACTTCACCCAGTTGCTTGGCATCGGCCTGCCTGGCTGCGGTGTCGCTAGCGACGGCCTGTTGCGCCGGTGTCTGTTGTGCATGCAGCGGCACGGCCCAGATCACCCCGAACACCAAGCCCAAAGCCAGACTCAAATGCGTACGTTTCATGTTGCCCCTCACCGTAAACGCACCCTTCCCCCGGATGCTGATGTCCCGCAGATTAGGCTGCGGCGGCAACGACGGCACTTGTACCTTCGTACAGTGCCGTGACCGATGGCACACACGGATACTTGCCGCCATCGTCATTGGACGAATGACCGCGTGAGGAATTATTTCAATGGCATTCCTGATCGTGCTGGCCGCGCTGTGCTTTCTGATGTTTGCGGCTTATCGCGGCTACAGCGTGATCCTGTTCGCCCCCATCGCGGCATTGGGTGCTGTGTTGCTGACCGAGCCGGCGTTGGTAGCGCCGATGTTCACCGGCTTGTTCATGGACAAGATGGTGGTTTTTCTCAAGCTGTATTTCCCGGTGTTCATGCTCGGCGCGGTGTTCGGCAAATTGATCGAGCTGTCGGGTTTTTCCAAGGCCATCGTCGCCGCCACCATCGGATTGGTCGGGCGCAGCCGCGCGATTCTGTCGATTGTGCTGGTATGCGCGCTACTCACCTACGGTGGCGTGTCGCTGTTCGTGGTGGTGTTCGCGGTGTATCCGTTTGCCGCCGAGTTGTTTCGCCAGGCGGATATCCCCAAGCGACTGATTCCCGGCACCATTGCGCTGGGTGCGTTTACCTTCACCATGGATTCGCTGCCCGGCACGCCGCAAATTCAAAACCTCATCCCCACCGGCTTTTTCGGCACCACGACCTGGGCGGCGCCATGGCTGGGCACGCTAGGTGCGGTATTCATTTTTATCGTCGGCTTGCTCTATCTGGAATCCCGCCGCCGCAAAGCGGCTGCCCATGGCGAGGGCTATGGCGACAACCTCGTCAACGAACCGGCGCCCTTCGATGGCGGCAAACTGGCGCATCCGCTGCTGGCGCTGTTGCCGCTGATCGTAGTCGGCGTCGTCAACAAACTACTTACCGATGCGATTCCCAAAATCTACGGCAGCACGCAATCATTCGTGCCAGCGGTCGTCGGTAACGCACCACCAGTGGTGCAAGAGGTATCCAAAGTCTCTGCGATCTGGGCAGTGGAAGGCGCGCTGCTGCTTGGCATTGTTTGTGTGCTGGCCTTTGCCTGGCGTCCGGTGGCGCGACATCTCGCCGAAGGCAGCAAGGCCGCAGTCAGCGGTGCGCTGCTGGCCTCGATGAATACCGCCTCGGAATATGGTTTCGGCGCGGTCATCGCCGCCCTGCCCGGCTTCAAGCTCGTCGCCGATGCGCTGCACGCCATTCCCAATCCGTTGGCCAACGAGGCGATCACCGTAACCGCCTTGGCCGGCATCACCGGCTCGGCCTCGGGCGGCTTGAGCATCGCGCTTGGCGCGATGGCCGAAACCTTTATCCATAACGGGCAAGCAGCCGGCATTCCGATGGAGGTACTGCACCGCGTCGCCGCGATGGCCTCGGGCGGCATGGACACGCTGCCGCACAACGGCGCGGTGATTACTTTGCTGGCGGTGACGGGGCTGACCCATCGGCAATCGTATCGGGACATTTTTGCTATCACCGTCATCAAGACGCTGGCGGTGTTCGTGGTGATCGTCGCGTTCTATGTGACTGGACTGGTGTAGCCGCGACGCAACTCGACAGTCCAACGCACGAAGAGGAAGCGAGCGATGTCTATCAAGAAGTGTCTGATCGGTAAACGTCTGATCGGTTTGTTGCTCCTGCTGCTGGCACCGTTTGTCGGCCTGCACGCGGCCTGCATCGATAACGTAGTGCTGGTACACGGCAATACCGGCAGCCCCAGCGATTTTCAGAACACCTACGACCTGCTGCGCCAGAACGGATATAGCGACGCACAGATTTATGCGCCGAGCTGGGGCAATCCCTATTGCGCCGCCTGCAACGATCACAACGGCAGCGAAGAAACACCGGTACGCGACGCGATCACCAGCGCCATCGCCAGCTCCTGCAGCGGGCATATCGACGTGATCGGCCACTCCATGGGCGCCACCCTCGCCGCACGGGAGATCGACAAACTCGGCGTGGCCGACAAGGTCGATGTGTTCGTTGGCATCGCCGGGGCGTTTCATGGCCTGTGGTCGTGCGGCACCTATCCATTCAACGTCCCCACCGCCACCTGCGGCAGTTCGGGGCTGTCAGTCAACAGCCCCTTTCTCAACGGCATCGCCGGTCATCGCTTCGGCAAACGGATGGTCTCGATCAAGTCCTGGATCGACGAGATCAACTGCTACTACGGCGTATGCACCGTAGGCGGCGTGCATACCTCCAGCATCGACGGCGAAGACAGTAGCCTGACCTACCCCTATGGCCACTATCAGCTACTGTGGCTCACCGCCGGCGATCAATTAAATCTGCTGCAATAAATCAGGAAAACCCTCTAAGCGGCAGCGCCTTACATGCTAGGCTGCGGCGCTGCCGCGTCAGGGAGGACGTCCGTGTGAACGACTCTCAGCGGGCTTACTCTCGGAGAGTCATGGAATGAGCACCTCACTACGCTTTACCTCACGTCGTTTGGCCTTGGTCACCGCGCTAACGGCGGGCCTGGCCCTGACCGCCTGCCATCGCGAGCAGTCCAACACACCCGATGCGGCCGCCCTGCAGCGCGCGCAGACCGAACTCTCGCAGCCGGCGTGGCTGCGCAATCATCTGCCCAATAGCACCGTCGCCTATCTGCGCATCCCATCGCCCTGGGGCATGCTCGGTGCGGTGCCCAATGGCCGCCCGCTGGATGGCGCGATGTCCAGCGAGCAACATCTGAAAGCGGTCGCCGCATTGCGCGAGGCGATCAGCAAAGACAAGGTTCTCGCCGAAGCTGGCGTCACCCCTTATCTGCTGCCGCTGCTGGCCGACCTGCGTTCGCCGGTCGAGGTGGCGATGATCGATCCGATCGGCATGATGTCGCCCGGCTCGCACGTGCTGGTCTCCATGCGCGTGGCGCAGAAAAACGTCGCCGAGCTGAATGCCCGTTTCAGCCAGCTCGAAGCATCGGGCTTGAAGCTGGCGGCCCCCGTGGACGACAAAGGCAACGGCAAGCTCGCCGGCGGGCCGCCGCTGCATTTCGACACCGCCAGTGGCCGCCTGTTTGTGCTTGCCGGCAAAGACGACCTCGAAGCAGCCCAGCTTGCCAACCTGCTTGAGGAGTTGCAGCGGGCGAAGAACGACAGCGCCGCGGCCAAGGCGATTGCCGCGCAAGAGCAGTTGATCGACCAGTCCGGCCAGGGCTTATTCGGCTGGTTCGGCCTGCATGGCATCGGCGGCATTGCCGCCGGCTCCATCCCCACCGATAAAGCCGGCACCTTGCCCGGCGACCTTACCGCCAAGACCGAAAGCATCGCGTTCGGCGCCGGCACGGTCGATGGCCATGGCCGCCTGCAAGTCATCGTGCATGCGCCACAGGCGCGCTTGCTCAGCTATCTCGCACCCAAACAATTCAAGGCGGATTTCAAAACCGCAGGGCAGCCCCGCTGGGTGATGAATCTGGCGTTGCCCAGCGCCGAGCAGGCCAACCTGATCGAGCATAATCTCTCGCTCGATTTCGGCGCGGATAAAGCTGCCGAGATCCGTAAGGGTTCCGCCGAAATGAAGCAAAAGTTCGGCTTCAGCATGGGCGATGTGGCGAGCTGGATCGGCCCGGAGATGGTCGTCTTTCAAGACGATGCCGGCACCTATACCGCCGTCCGCGCGAATGACCGCAAAGCCTTCTATGCCGCCTTGCCCACGCTCAGTGAACGGCTGCACGGCAGCTATCGCACGCAGTCACTCGATGGCTTGACCATCCATGCGCTGATCCTGACGACACCGGATATCGCTGCGCCCGACGACAAGTCGAGCCAGCCTGTTCTCAAGACACTGATGGCGCGCCTCGGCACGCATCTGTATTGGATCGAAGACGGCGACTACCTGATTTTTGCCCAGTTGCCACAGATGCTCGCCGATCGCCATGCAGCCAAGCTCGATACCGACATCGGCACCTGGCTGAAGTCGCAAGCCTGGCAAGGCCAGCAGAATCTGCTCGCCTTTACTACGGTGTCGCGCGACGCACAGCGCAACGCGTATTACACCTATCTGCAGGTGCTGCAGATTCTCGGCGACCTCAGCGGCCAGCCGACCGACATGATGTCCCTGCCCGCCGCCTACTCGTTCAAGCTGCCCAGCCAGGGCGTGCTCGGAGCCAGCTTGGGCACCAGCACAGACGACTTATCGTTCAGCATCACCTACGAACAACAACCGCTGGAAGTGTTTAGCAATGGCGGCTCGCTGGTCGCGGTGGCCGCGATGGGGGTTGGCGCCGCGATAGCCATCCCTGCCTATGAGGACTACACCGTGCGCGCCCAGGTCAACGAAGGACTGACCCTGGCCGAAGGTGCAAAAGTCGCCTTGAGCGCCTATCACCAGAGCAAAGGCCGCTGGCCCAAGGACAATACCCAGGCCGGGATCAACTCGCCCACCGACCTCGGCGACCAGTCCGTTGACAGCATTACCGTGAAGCCGGAAGGCATGATCGAACTGCACTTCAGCAGTGCCCCGCCGCATAAGGCGAAGGCCCAGCTCAGCGAGAAGACACTCAGCCTGGTGCCCAAGCGTAACCCTGATGAGAGCTGGGCTTGGTCGTGCAAATCGGACGATATTGCCGATAAATACTTGCCCGAGAGCTGCCGCCAGCCTTAAGTCCTTTCACCTTTAGCCCTTTCATCGACCCGGCCATGTGCCGGGTCGATCGTTTCTGAAGGTCCCATTCAGGCTCTTAAGCCAGCGCAGACAACTTGTCACACAAGTCCGTATAATCGACCGATTCGCCCTTCAGAAACTTACGAGACGGCCCCTGCGCCGCCCGAGCCGATCCCATGTCTATCGAAAAACTGCGCAATATCGCCATCGTCGCCCACGTCGATCACGGCAAGACCACGCTCGTCGATCAGCTGCTCAAGCAGTCGGGAACGCTCTCGGAGCGCACCGTGCTGGCTGAGCGCGTGATGGACAGCAACGACCAGGAAAAGGAGCGTGGCATCACGATCCTGGCCAAGAACACCGCCATTACCTGGCGCGACAACCGCATCAACATCGTCGATACCCCAGGCCATGCCGACTTCGGCGGCGAAGTGGAGCGCGTGTTGTCGATGGTCGACTCCGTGCTGCTGCTGGTCGATGCGATGGACGGCCCGATGCCGCAGACCCGCTTCGTCACCCAGAAAGCCTTCCAGATGGGCTTCAAGCCGATCGTGGTGGTGAACAAGGTAGACCGTCCGGGCGCCCGTCCTGACTGGGTCGTCGACCAGGTATTCGACCTGTTCGACCGTCTGGGCGCCACCAATGAGCAGCTCGATTTCCCGATCGTCTATGCCTCGGCCCTGCACGGCTATGCCAGCCTGGACAGCGAAACCCGCGAAGGCGACATGACCCCGCTGTACGAAGCGATCATGCAGCACGTGAGCAAGCCGGACGTCGATCCCGACGGCCCGTTCCAGATGCGCATCAGCCAGCTCGACTACAACAACTTCGTCGGCCTGATCGGCATCGGCCGTGTCCAGCGCGGCAAGCTGCGCAAAAACATGCCGGTCAGCGTCATCGACCGCGAAGGCAAGAAGCGCCAGGGCAAGGTCCAGCAAGTGCTTGGCTTCATGGGCCTGGAGCGCATCGAGGTTGAAGAGGCCGAAGCCGGCGACATCATCGCCATCTCAGGCGTGCAGGATCTGAGCATCTCCGACACGGTCTGCGCCCTGGATACCCCGGAGGCGCTGACCCCGCTCACCGTCGACGAGCCGATGATCAGCATGACCTTCCAGGTCAATAACTCGCCCTTCGCCGGCAACAAGGATCACAGCGGCGGCAAGTTCATCACCAGCCGTCAGGTGCGCGAGCGCCTGGAGCGTGAAACCCTGCACAACGTCGCGCTGAAGGTCGAAGAAGGCGCCGATGCGGACAAGTTCCTGGTCTCCGGCCGCGGTGAACTGCATCTGTCGGTGCTGATCGAAAACATGCGCCGCGAAGGCTACGAGCTGGCCGTGTCGCGTCCTGAAGTCATCATCAAGGAAATCGACGGCGCCAAGATGGAGCCGATCGAGCAACTGGTGGTCGATGTGGAAGAAATCCATCAGGGCAGCATCATGGAGAAGCTGGGCACCCGTAAGGGCCAGCTCAAGAATATGGAATCGGATGGCAAGGGGCGCGTCCGCCTCGACTATCAGATTCCGGCGCGCGGCCTGATCGGTTTCCAGAACGAGTTCAAGACGCTGACCCAGGGCTCGGGCCTGCTGTTCCACGTCTTCGATCATTACGGTCCGAAGGAAGACGGCCCCATCGCCAAGCGCAAAAACGGCGTATTGATCGCCAACGCTGCCGGCACCACGCCCGCCTACTCGCTTGGCCCGCTGCAAGAGCGCGGCAAGCTGTTTGCGGCCGAAGGCGACTCGGTTTATGAAGGCCAGCTCATCGGCATTCACGCCAAGGACAACGACCTCACCGTCAATGCAATCAAGCCCAAGCCGCTGACCAATATGCGTGCCTCGGGCAAGGACGATGCGATCCAGCTAACCCCGGCGATCAAGTTCTCGCTGGAACAGGCACTGGACTTCATCGACGACGACGAACTGGTCGAGATCACGCCGAAGGAAATCCGCCTGCGTAAAAAGCATCTCACCGAGAACGATCGCAAGAAGGCTTCGCGCAGCTAAGCCCACGGCGAAGATCACACCGCTTCGGCTTAGGGCTGAAGCGGTAGCTCCTAAAACAAAGGCCCCACTTGTGGGGCCTTTGTTTTGTTCAACGTCAAAAATCTCAGTTCTGCGGCAGCGGCAACCGCCAGCTCTGGTTGGTCGCCGTGGCGCTGCACTTCTGCGTCGTCAACTGCACTCCGGCCGCCGACGCTGTCAGGCAAAGTCCCGACAAATCGCTGCGGAGCTGTGTGCCGACCTGGGTCCACTGCTGATTGGGGTTTCCACTGCAGCTATAGACGATCACCGGCGCACCGGGTGCGCTGTTGCTGTTGGCGACATCCAGGCACAGGTTGTTCTCCAGCCGCAGGGTGTGGTCTACCCCATGCACCCAGGCCTGGTTAGCGCCACCGGTACAGTTGTAGGTAATCGCCGGCACATTACTGGTCGCGCCGCCTTGTGCGTCTATACAGCGGTCACCGGCGCCGATCACCGCACCACGCAACGAATTGCCGATGGCATTGCGCTGCAAACTGCCGCTGGCGGTTTTGCTGACCTCGCTATAGCTGGTGCAGGTCTTGCTGAGGCTGGTACCGGAAATACTCGCCACCGCGCTACCGCCGTTGCCAACCGGCAGATGAAATTCCGCACTTGAATAAGGCTGGTTGAAGCAGTTGGAATCGGCGGAACTCCATTCGAAGTACTCGGTCCAGTTGACCATGCCGTTCGGCGAAATACCGTTTGCAGCGGTGCGAATACTGCCGAGTTTGAACGAGCCGTTGGTGGTCAGGTCGGTCACCGTCACGCCGAGCCACTGATTGCCTTCGTAGGCCACATGGAAACGGTAGGTATGCCCTTGTTGCCATTCGTGTGCCATGCGGCAGCTCTGCCCTACCCCTTCGCCGCCGAAGCTGACGCAATAGCTGCCCGCACTGCCCGGCTTGGATTGGGTCGCATCCCAGATCGAAAACAGAAACATGCGCTTGCTGCCGCCGTTGCTCTGCATTCCGGTATAGCCGCCCGAACTGGTGCCGACCAGGCTGAATTGGTTGCTCCAATAGACATTGGCGCGATAGCCCGGATCGGTTTTCACGGTGATGCCGAAGTCGACGGCGTTGAGTGTGCTTACCGAGGGGTCGAACTTGTAATTGGTATAGCTGCCCGGTGTATCCCCGGCATGCGCGGCCAAGGGAAGCGCCGCCAGCAACAACAAACCGCATAAGCCTTTTATCGCTTTCATCGCTGACTCCATAGATGGGGGTTATTGCTCATGGCTTACGCACAACACGTGTGGCAAGCCGATTCAAAAACACTATTCATCTGTTCGCGATCGATCTTGGATAGCTGCCGTCGCTATCCATGTAGCGTGACGGCACCGTGAACCGGTGCGGCTTCGGTACGGTGTAGATCAAACACCAGCACCTCGTTGTCCCCTTCTCGCAACCACGATGCGGGGCAGTACAACCTTTGTTGCGGGCCGATGCGCCAATAGCGGCCGAGCAGCCGCCGATTGACCCATAGATAACCTTTGTCCCACGCGCTCATATCGATATAACTGTCACCGAGCCGATCGAGTTTCAGCGTGGCCTTGAAGAACAGACCAGGCCGCGATGCCTTGCCCGTCAACGGACGCAGCGAAGCGATGTAGGCATCGTCCAGCGGCAGGCCATGAACCTCCCAATCGTGCAGCTCACGCTCATCGAGGCGAATCGCGCCGACGATGCCCTTGCGATCCTGCATGGCCTGGCCGTAACCGACATGGCCGAAGCTGTCGACGAGAATATCGAGCGTCGCCTCCGCATCGCCATGGATCGCCGGCAAGGCGATTTTCTGTGTCTGTCGCAAACCAGGTTTCTGTACCCGCGACAAGTAGTCGAGGTAACGGCCATCGCTGAACACAGTGGCGTAGTCCCGCATGCCGTCAATCGACAACGCGCCATCTGCGCGCAGTTTTTTCCGATACACCACCATGCCGTGATCCTGCGCAAACAACAGCTCGTTGGGCTGCGGCCTGGTCGCCTGTTTAGCCGGTGGCAGGTTGTCCCATAGCGAAGCGTAGGGCTGCAGTGTCAGTGCAGGAAAACGGATCGCCGGCGGTGGCGAGGGAATCTCAGGCAGGCGATGCGCTGCATGCGCCGCCAGCAAGGCACGGAAGCGATGGTAGTCCGGCGTCGCTTCACCGCGTTCGTTGATCGGCGCGCCGTAGTCGTAACTGGTAATCGCCGGCTCGAAGTTCGAGTTATCGTTATTGGCGTTGGCACCGGCGGTAAATCCGAAATTGCTGCCGCCATGCACCACATAGAGATTGAACGAACGGCCTTGCTCAAGCAGTTGGCGCAGCGTGTCCACATAGTCGCCGCGCTGAAAATCCGCATCGCCCCAATGGGTCAGCCAACCGGGATAGCCCTCGCCCACCCATACCGGCGCATCGCCGGCCATTTTTTGCGCGGCGGCAAAATCGGTATCGCCATCGAGCCCCAGGGCGGTGCCGGGCAAATAGGTCTGTTGCTTCTGGATTTGCGATAAGCCATCGGAAATCGAAAACGGCCCCTCAATACCGCGCTGCTGCCACATCGCCTGCAATTGCTTCAGATAATCCAGATCGTGGCCGAACGAGGCGTATTCGTTCTCGATCTGCAACATCAGAATCGGGCCGCCGCGATTCACCATCAACGGCGCCACCAGCGGCGCTATCGCATCCAGATAACGCTCCACCGCCTGCATATAGTGGGCATCGTCTTTACTGCGTACGTGAATATCCGGCTGGCGCAGCAGATAGGGTGGCAAACCACCGAAATCCCATTCGGCACAGACATAAGGGCCGGGGCGCAGATAAACCCACATGCCCTCTTGCTGGCATAGCTTGATAAAACCAACGAAGTCGCGACTGCCGGTCTTCAGATCGAATACACCGGGCTCCGATTCCAGTGCATTCCACATCACATACACGGCGATGGTATTGAGACCCATCGCCTTGGCCATGCGGATACGGTGCTGCCAATACTCGGCGGGAATCCGCGCCGGATGCATTTCGCCGCTACGGATCTGCAGCGGCTTGCCGTCCAGCAGAAATTGCTGTGCGCTGAGTTCAAAGCGATGCACACGGCCATCGGGTAGCAGCTCAGGCACAGGCGGTGCGTCGCCGGCATGCCCGCGCAGACTCAACGCCACCAACGGCGTCAATACGCTGAGTCGAAGAAAATCCCGTCGCTGCATACCCGCTCCCCACGAAGTCTTGCTGGCTTCAATCACCTTCGCTCGCATGCGGACGAAGGTGTTCGTATCGTTAACTCGCTGGTGTCAGCTCCAGCGTCAACACCTCGAACGGCTTCAGTTGGATCGTGCTGGGATGATCGGCATCCAGCGGCACGACAGCACGTTCGCTATCGGACTTCCATGGGCTGCGCGCGCTGTACTTGCGTGCCGTGCCTGCCGGCAGTTCGAGTTGACGCTGCAAATCGATTACCGCCGTCTGCTCGCGCGCATCGGGGTTGCGCAAGGTAATGATGGCTTTCTGTGGCGACCATGCAGCCCAACCGTAAACATCGAGCCGCTGCGGGTCACCGCCCAGCCAATGCGTGTCGCGCAACACGGCCGCGTTTGCGCGCGACCAGCGCGCGGCTTCGGCGAGTACGTCCCAGTCGTTCGTGCTCAGCAGCGAGGGGGTGATGTACATCTCCTGCAACTGCGTGCCGGTGGCGAAATACGAGCGCACCTCGTTACTGAAGTCGTGTCCCGGATCGGTATTGAGCTTGCGATTCTGCTGCGCGTAGATAATGCCGTGCAGCATCAGCGAATTGATCGGAAACAGCGGCCCCTTGAGTACGACGTTACGGTAAGTCTGCGCATCGCGATAAGTAATCCAGCGTTCGCGATTGCTGCCGACACCGGCCAGGTCATCGTCCTCGCCATCGCGCCAGATCGAATCGGCATAGCGCAGCCAGAACGGCGATGGATAGGTGCCCGTGGTGAGGTTGATAAAGGTATCCGGCTTGGCCTCGCGCACATCCTCGATCAGCTCGATCGCCGCATCGAAGTCACTGGTAAAGCGGCTGCCCGGAAATACCTTGTCGGCATTGCCCGTGCCGTCGAACTTGAATTGGTTGATGCCATTGTCTTTGACCAGGCCCAGCACCGCATCATGGAAGCGCTGGTAATACTTGGGGCCGGACAAGGCCAGGCCGCCATCGATAATCTCGTAACCGTTCGCCTTGCCATGATCCACACGGGTCTGCTTGGGCGGGCCATAGCCACCCCAGGGCGATAGCCATACACCCGGCGCCGCACCGTACTTGGCGGCAGCATCGCGCAGCGGCAGGAAGCCATGCGGAAAATCCTTGCTGAAGCGCCAGCCGTTGAGATCGTCCCAGCCGTCATCGAACAGATACGAATCAAGCTGCACGCCGCGTTCGTCATGCAGCGCCTTGCCGAACGCATGGATGCGATCGAGTGCCTGCGCCTCGGTGTACGGCGTGAAATAGCCGATGTCGTACCACGAGTTGTAGTGCAGAAATGGCCGATACGGATGCGCTCGCTCGCGCTCCAGATAAGCGGCGAAGTCGCGGCGCAATTGACCATCGCGTGCAACACCCACCACCGCCGAATAAGTGATGGTCTTGCCCTGCTCCAACGGCAGTCCGCGCGCCAGGGTGAATTTGGCGGTATCTCGCCTGACCGCGCTCTCGGACAAGGGATGCTCAAAGCCCACATACACGTCGCCCGCGACGACCGGCGAACCTTTGACCTCGCCGCTGACCTGCGCGCCCGCGGCCTGCACTTCCAGCAGCGATACGCTGGTGATGTTCTCGTTCTGCTTAAGTGCGGTAATCGACACCTGCTCACGCAGATAAGGTGAATCTTTGCGCTGCACCAACTGCCAGTCCACGCGGAAACGGCCATGGGCATCGGTAAAACTCGCCTGTACGGCCTTGCCCGGCAAACGCTCGGCCAGGCGCGAGGCGGTCGCGTTGACTGCCAGGCTTTGTTCGCTCGGCGCCTTCAACAGGCGCATATCCGCGGCATACAGGGTGGTGCCGTCGCCAAGTATCAGGGCAAACGGCGCCAGTACTTTCAAGGTGCGGTCGTGTGCGTGATCGACGATGAGCATGTCGTTGAGCCGCTGATCGCTCACGTTCCAGCTCGCCTCAATGGCGGCATTGCCAAAGCGCGCGGCGCCACTTTTGGCGGTGTAGGCGGGCTTGCCTGCCTGGGCGATGACGCGTTCATCGGCATGGGCCACGCAGCTCAGCGCAGCGAACAGCAGCGCGCTCAACAAAGTCTTATCGATACGGGAATAGGTGCGAAACATGATTTTCCTTCAGTGTTTTACGTACTGCGGCAGCCTCCCCCTGCGCCAGGCAGGGGGAGGCGCATGCTCAGAAACGTTGCTGGTAGCGCACGTAGATGTAGCGGCCAATGTCATACGAGGCGTTGTAGTTATACGGCGTATCGCTGCCGGCATAGCCTCCGTAGGTATACGGCCCCTTGCGATTGAAGATGTTGTTCGCACCCAGCGAGAAGGTGGCATTCCATGGCGCTTTCCAATACACCTGCGCGTCATTGAAGGTCACCGAGGCAATCTGCGTCATCGGCTGCGGGCCCACGCCCGGAGCATAGTAGTCGGGCAAGGTGCAGGGGAACGCCGATCTCGTATCCGGCGGCGGAAATGCGCATGGCGCTTTCAGCGGTGAGAAGTAGCGCATGGTCCAGCTCGCGCCGACGTCGTGCCAGGACCAGTCCACCGTGAAATTGCCGCGCAGGCGCCACACCGACATGGACGTCTGCGCCGACGCCACGCCGGCGCCATAGCTGACCGCCGAACCGATGGTCGGCAGCATGTTGTAGCTGTCGACATAGGTGCCGTTCAAGCCGAGCTTGAATTGCCCGAACGAATACTTGGGCAAACTGTAGGCAAACGAGAAGTCGTAGCCGGCGGTCTTCTGCCAACCCGCGTTGGTTTCGAGATTCAGCAGATTGACGATCTGGTTCGATCCGGGCTGACGCTGAAACTGGGTGCAAGCATCGGTGAGGCCGTACTGATAGCAATTGGCCAGCACCTGATCGTTGGTGATACCGGTAATCAGGTTGCGGATGTTGTAGCGCCAGTAGTCGACGCTGAAGTTGAAGCCCTGGAACCATGAAGGACTATAGACCAGGCCCAATTGCCCGTTGTACGACGTCTCCGGCCGCAGGTGCGGATTGCCGCCGTTGAAACTCTCGGTAATGCCGGCAGCATCGGCCTGGGTCACCGGCAGGCCGGTCAGATCGACCTGGCGGAAATTGGGACCGACCCCCTTCAAACCACCGAATCCGGTCAGGCAACGCTGTGCCACCACCCCGCTGTAGCCATAACCGGCCGGGCCATAGACCGCGTCGCACGGGTCGGTAAAGCCGCCCGCGTTATAGCGACCCTGATAAAGATCGTTGACGGTGGGTGCGCGGAAACCGGTGCCATAGCTGGCCCGAACCAATAGATCTTCGATCGGTTGCCAGGTCAGCTTGAACGAGGTGTTGGTGGTGCTGCCGAAGTTGCTGTAATCCGAATAACGTATCGCCGCATCCAGCGAGAGACTCTTGATGGCAGGCAGGTCTTTCAGCAACGGTGCGTTGACCTCGGCATAAGCTTCGTTCAACGAATAGCTGCCGCTGTTGGGTCCGACCGCGCCGTCAGTGGAATTACCCGCCGCCGCAAAAGCATCCGGGCTGTCATAGCCGGACACGGCACGGTGCTGAATACCCGTAGCAAAACTGAATTGACCACCGGGTAGCGTAAACAGATCGCCGCCGAAATCCGCCGACGCCGCTTTTTCATTGCTGCCGTAATGCTCGACGCTGTTGACCCGCACGTAATTGAGCATGGCCGGCGTGATATTGCCCAGCGGATTCAACGGCACGCAACCGGCGATGACATTGCCCGGCGTACCGCAGGCGACCACGCCGTCGGCGCCGAGAAAAGACGGACCCAGCGCGTTCTTCGTATTGATTAAGTTGAAATAACCGGTGCGAGTGTTTACGCCGGTGATCTTGCTGTCGTAGTAATTGACGTCCCAGTTGAACAAGTGGTTGCCGATACCGAAGTTGCCGTCCAGGCCCACGCTGTAGCGATAGTTCTTGGGGTTGTTGTAGCTATTGAACGTGGTGCCCGCCAGCTTGCGATAGAACTTCACATTCTGCGGCGTCAACCCCGGCTGGTTATACGGGTTGTAGTAACTGTCGGCCGATAGCTGGGACGGAAAATCGTCATGTCCGCCCATGCCGCTGTAAAGCGTGGCCGTTCCGGCGGTCGCTTTCTCATGGTCGATGTTGTAACCGGCGTTGAACTTGGCCGTGATGTTCGAGGTGATGTTGTAGTGCGCGTCCAGATACAGGTTTTTCGTCGTATCGGCGGTGCGCAGCATGTTCTGATGACCGCTGTCGTTGTTGTAGGTGTAGTCGCCTGCATCGGCGAGACTGCCTACGTCGCCGCCGGCATTGAAGGTACGCGGCACGATCCGGTGGTAGTCACCGAGGTTGGCCGGATTGCCACCCGGGTTGAGCACCACGCCATGATGGCTTCCATCGGGGAAGGCCGCGTTGCTGATAATCGGCTGCAGGCCCACATAGGTACGGCCGTAGTACGGATGCCGGTCGGTCCAGGGGTAGCTTGAGAAATCGCGCGAGCTGGTCCATACCGGCCGCTGATCCTGGTACGAGGCGCTGAGCACCAGGCCCCATTTCGGCGTGGTCTTGCCGAAGGTGACGTCGTACTGGCTCTGCGCGCCATCTCCGTGCGGCGAGTAAATGCCGTTATAGGTGTTGATTTCGGCGCCATTGAAATTCTTGCGGGTGATGATGTTGATGACGCCGGCAATCGCATCGGAACCATAGACGGCCGAAGCACCGTTGGCCAACACGTCGATGTGATCGATGATCGCCACCGGAATCACGTTGACATTGGTGTAGCCACCGTGCGCGGCGCCAATGCGTTGACCGTCGACCAGAATCAGCGTGCGCGGTGCGCCGAGACCGCGCAGATTGATGAACTGGCCACCCTGGTTGGGGCCGAGGTCACCGGGTGCGGACATGCTCAAATCGGGTGTGCTGGCAGACGATACGTTCTGCAAAAGCTGTCCGACGGTAGCAAAACCTTGTCGCTCGATATCGACACGGCTGATGGTGATGACTGGCTGGGCATCGGCCACATCGACGCTGCGAATATTGGAGCCGGTCACGGTGACTTGCTGCAAACGCACGGCCTTGCCGTCTGCTGCCTGGTCGGCTGTCTTCTTGGTCGGTGTTTTCACCGTGGTATCGGTGCTGGCGCTGTCTTGCGCCATCGCGATGCCGGTATGCGCCAGGCTGCTCATTGCGCACATCATCAACGATGCGCGAATAGCCAGCGTCAGTGCCCGCGCACTTTTATTCGTTTTATTTTTTTTGGCTGTGCTTTTTTCGGCCATGACCTTGCCATCGACCGTACGACAACCACCCTGCTGCGTGTACATGAACGTGCTCCTCCCGTGGTTTGCTATCGCACTGCACCGGTACGGATGACGCACCTGTTGCAGGCGACGATGGTTGCCACGGAGAACTCCCCTTCTACGTGGACTTTCTTTTTTTGTTACTAAAAAATCCCTACTGCAGCGAAACAACTCGCCGCCAGTTCCAGCGCTTCCTAAAGGGTCAACCGCTGCACGCGCACCCGCGGCAACAACATCTCGACAGTCCGTCGTTCGACAAAACCGGTTTCATCGGCCAATGCATTGGCCGCACCGCAGGCCACGCCCAGACGCAGCACCTGATCCAGCGGCATGCGGCGTTTCACGCCGACTGCCATACCGGCCAGCAGGCAATCGCCCGAGCCGACGCTGTTGCGTACTTGATCGAGGGTAAGTTCGGCATGCCAGACGCCGGCGGCATCGGCGACGACCGCACCCAACGCCCCCATCGACACCACCGGCATGGCCACGCCACGTCCGTGCAACTGTGCCGCCGCGTCGATGGCTGCACTTAAATCGTCTACCGGGCGGCCAAGCAACTCAGCGATTTCGTCGCGATTAGGTTTAATCAAAAAGGGCTGCGCTTGCAGCGCATGTCGCATCACGATGCCGCTGGCATCGACCAGACAACGTTTGCCGACATCGCGCACCTGGGCCACCAACTCGGCGTAGGTGGTCGGCGGAAAACCGCGCGGCAGACTGCCGGATAAAACCACCAGCTCGCTTTCATCGACACTGCGACGAAAATCCAGCAACAACGACGCCCGCTGTGCCTCGCTAAGCAACGGCCCCTGACCGAGAATTTCAGTCATCTGTCCACCGGCCTCTTGCAAGGCCAGGCAATGACGGATGCTGTCGCTGATCTCGATGCCGTGAAACAACACGCCGCGCTCGCTCATCCGGCGACCGATCAAATTACGATGCGCCGCGTCGATCAAGCCGATCAATTGCACTCGCTCACCCAGCGCGGCAATGGTCTGCGCGACATGCAGGCCTTTACCGCCGGGATAAACCTGCTCGTCCAGCGCACGACTGACTTGACCGGGACGCAGCGCATCGAGCCGAATAAAACGGTCGATCGCCGTATTGAATCCGGCGACGGTAATCATGGCGACCGCGCCAGCAAGGCTTGCACTTCTTTGGCATCCGCTTGCCCGGTGGTGCCGCCGATGGCGCGGGTGGATAAGCTGCCGCAGGCACTGCCCCAGCGCATGCATTCGTGCAACGACATACCACGCAGCCAGGCATGCAAAAACCCCGCATCGAAGGAATCGCCCGCACCGGTGCTGTCCACCGCATCGACTGCATAGGCAGGCACTTCGAGCAGTTGCACGCCATCGAAAACGGCACAACCCTGACGCCCCCGCTTGACCACGGTGCGGGTGCGACCGTTGTCCAAGGCGCGTAGCGCGCTCGGCACATCGTCGCGACTGGTGATCGCTTGCAGTTCCAATTCGTTGGGCAGAAACAGATCGACCTCATGCAAGGTGTCGAGCAGCCCGACATCCCATTGCTGATCCGGGTCAAAGCCGGGATCGAGCGAGGTACTCAGCCCCGCCGCATGCGCACGCGCCAGCAATTGGCGACAACCGGGGCGCAGGGCTTTTTGCAAAAAGTACGACGAGATATGCAGATGGTCTGCGTTCGCCAATAGTTCGTCGCTGACCTCATCCGCTCGCAGCGCGGCAATGGCCCCGGCGAAAGTCACCAGGGCGCGGTCTTGCGGGGTGGATAGCGAAGCCGTCACCCCGGTGCGCAGCGCGGCATCGGGCCGCAGCGAGGACACATCAATGCCGGCGCCCTGCAAGGCATCCAGGCAATAGCTGCCCCAGGTGTCGGCACCGAGTTTGCCGTGGAAGGCCACCTGATTGCCGAGCCGGGCCAGACCCATCGCGCAAATCATCGATGAGCTGCCCGGCGTCATGATGAAGTCGTCGGCCAGCACTTCTTTGCCCAGCATCGGCGCGGCATGGCAGCCCTTGAAGACCAGATCGAGATTGATCTCGCCGATCACCAAAATACGTTTCATCGGGCCGGGCCTCACTTGAGCCATGGGCTTCACACCCGCTCCTGCTGGCCGCTGCCCTGATGAGTGGTGTCCTGATGAATCACGAAGTCCTCGACCACGCGCGTCAGCACGCCCTGGGCTGGCGCATCCGGCTTGCCGTCCAGATGCAGGCAGCGGAAGAAGGCCAGCAACTGCCCTACCGCCACGTGCGCCAGCAACGCCGGCACTTCGCCGTCCTCGGCTAGTCCCGGTGCTTCAATAGCGAGATCGTGTGGACCCAGCAGATCGGCTGGAATGCCCTCGCCCACCAAGACCTTGGCCATGCCAAGCTGCTTGCGCGACAACTCGCGCAGCAAATCGGCCTCGTAAGCGCGTACCGAAGGATCGGGCGACAGCAAGGCCACGATCAAGGTCGATGCATTGATGCTGGACATCGGCCCATGGCGCAAACCGAGATAGGTTTCCGCCATGGTGACGACGCGGCCGCCGGTCATCTCCAGCATCTTCAGCGCGCATTCGTGCGCTGCGCCGATCGCCCCGCCATTGCCCAGATAGACGGCCGAAGTGAATTCACGCCGCGCCATCTGCGCCAGCGCATCGGACTGGCGGTCGAAAACATCTTGCACGCCCGCCGTCAGACGATCGATAGCCGCTGGTGCAAGCCCTTCGCGCAACAGCCCCGTGCCGGCCAGCAACAGATTGGTAAAGCTGCTGGTCATCACCAGGCTGCGGTCGTTGGTACGTTCGTCGAGTACCAGTACGGTGACGCGCGGATCGTCGCGGTAATACGTGGCGAGCTTGCCGTTGGCGTTGCAGGTAATCACCAGATGGCGATAAGCCGGCGCGTCGACCAGCAAGCGGCTCACCACGCCACAGCTTTCCGGGCTGTCGCCCGAGCGTGCCAGCGAAATCAGCAGGCCCGGCCCCGGCGGCAACACGCTGCGCCAATGGGTGAGCAAGGTGCCGGCGGCAATCGCCTGTACCGGCAGGCCCAGACCCGACTGCAGGCTCGGCGCCAGACCCTCGCCGATATACATCGAGCTGCCTGAGCCGGTCAGCACGATATGGCTAGGCAGCGGCATCAGCGCCTGCGCGAGCCGCTCGCGGATGGCAGCGCTGCGCAGCAAATCGGCGGTAGCGCGCCAGGTCGTCGGCTGCTGCAGGATCTCGCGCAAGGTATCGGCATAACCCGCCGCCTGTTGCTGTGCGAACGAGCGAGCCAAGAGGCCTTCAATTTCTTTCGTTTTCTTATCAAGTATTGACATTTGGCTCAATTCACTCGAATGTGAAACCATCCGATTACGGATTTCAGGGTATTCGAAATGAAACAAAGCTTACAAGCCCTTTCGAAAGCTTCCGAAAAGTTTTCGCAACTTTCGCTCTCTCACGGCAAACGCACCCGGTTATGGCGGCTGCTGTACGGCCACGGTCCGCGTAACGGCAGCCTGCTGGTGCTGCCGCTGGATCAAGGGTTGGAACATGGCCCCACCGACTTTTTCCCGAACCCGCCGGCGCTGGACCCGGACTACCAGTTCCGGCTTGCGGTCGAGGGCAACTTCTCGGCGATCGCGCTGGGCATCGGCCTGGCCGAGAAGTACATGGCCGAGTACTGCGGGCGCATTCCGCTGATCCTCAAGCTCAACGGCAAGACCAATATTGCTAGCGATGCGGAGGCCACGTCGCCGCTATTCGCTTCGGTCGAAGACGCCGTGCGGCTCGGCGCCGATGCGGTCGGCTACACCATGTACGTAGGCTCGCCACGCCAGCACGACGAAATCCGCCAGTTCGAAAAAGTGCGCCAAGACTGCGAGCGCTTCGGCATGCCGCTGGTGTTGTGGTCGTATCCGCGCGGTGCCGCGATCGACGCCAAGGGCGGCAAGAACAGCCTGTACGCGCAGGACTACGCAGCACGCGTTGCGCTGGAGCTGGGTGCCGATATCGTCAAATTGCACGAGCCCAACGACGAGCGCACTAACGCACCCGCGCCTTACGACACCCTGGTGGAAGACGCCGCTGCGCGCAGTCAACGCGTGGTGCGTTCGGCCGGCCGCACCATGGTGCTGTTCTCCGGTGGTGAAAAGAACGACGACGATGCGGCCGTATTGCGCAAGGTCGAGTTTTATATGGCCTCGGGCGCCAGCGGCGTGATGTTCGGCCGCAATATGTGGCTGCGGCCGCTGGACCAAGCCATTGCGCTGACCAAGTCGGTGCACGAAATCATGGCCAAGTACCCACGCTGACGATGAACCACCCTGTGCGCGAAAAACCTTCAAGGCAATGCCTGCAGGGTGGGCTTCTATACCGAGTAACCATGCGATGAGCCGCTCACCCTCCTGCCTTTGCTGTGCGCCGCCCACCGGCGCAGGCACCGTCCGCATCCAGGACGAGAAAAGCCTGGGCGACAAAAACCCGCTCAAGACTGTCGCCCATGCGGGCGGCAGCGATGTACGGCTGAAAGATTTCCAGCCGCGCAGCATGTTGCATGTGCCCAGGACACCGATCGAGCACCCGCGTTTTCCGGTGATCGACGTGCATACGCATCTGACGTGGTCCAGCCATACCCGCAATGGTGTCTCGGTCGGCGAGGAAATCACTTTGTTCGCCCGCCCGGAGGACTTGCTGCCAGTGATGGATCGCAAGCACATCCGCACCCTGGTCAATCTCACCGGCGGTATCGGCGCCGGCCTGGAACAAAGCATCCGCAGCTTCGACCACGTCGCCCCCGGCCGCTTTTTGACGCTTACCGAACCGTCCTACGCCTACTTCCCCGAGCCGAACTACGCCCAGTTGCAGGGCGATGCCATCGCCCATGCCCGGCGTGTGGGCGCACGCGGCCTCAAGCTGCTGAAAACCCTGGGGCTGTATCTACGCGAGCGGATCGACGAAGGCCCGCTGGTGGCGGTGGATGACCGCCGTTTCGATCCGATGTGGGAGGCCTGCGCGGCCTACAACATGCCGGTATTCCTGCATGTCTCCGACCCGGAAGCGTTCTTTTTGCCGGCCGACGCTCACAACGAACGCTACGAAGAACTAAGCCAACATCCCGATTGGTCGTTCTATGGGCCTGAATTTCCCAGCAACGACGAGTTGATCGCGGCGCGCAACCGGATGATTGCGCGCCATCCGAAAACCACGTTCGCCTTGATGCACGTGGGCAACGGCGCCGAGAATCTGGCCGCCGTGGCCGACTGCCTGGACCGCTTTCCCAACACCATGGTCGACATCAGCGCGCGCATCGGCGAGCTGGGCCGGCAGCCGCGTAACGCCCGGCGCTTCTTTGACCGCTACCAGGACCGCATCCTGTTCGGCACCGATGCCGTGCCCTCGCCCTATGGCGACGACGTACCGCAACAACTGTTTGGAGACGAGCTGTACGAGATCTACTACCGCTTTCTGGAAACCGAAGACGAATACTTCGATTACGCCCCTGCGGCGACGCCCCCGCAGGGGCGATGGTCGATCTATGGGCTGGGGCTGACAGACGACATCCTTCGCAAGATATACCATGACAACGCTGCCCGGCTTTTGCAGATTCTGTCCTGAGTAGATGTCCTCAGTAATGCGCTCCAAATGAACTAGCCTCAAGTGAACCAGCCCCTAGTGAAGCTTGTAAGCCATGAATGAACCCCTCGCCGCCACGCCTTCACGCCGCCTGCTGGTCGAAGAGCGCCGACGCCTGATCGTCGAATTCGTGGAGCAGCACGGCCGCGCCACCGTTGAAGAGCTAGCGACCAAGTTCGACACCTCCACCGTCACCATTCGTGCCGACCTGGAGGTACTGGCGCGCAGCGCTGCCATCGCCCGTTCGCACGGCGGCGCCCTGCCGGTGATGCCGCCGTCCAGCAACGACACGCCGCTGAATATCAAAGAGACGCGCTGGCATGCGCAAAAATTGCGCATCGGCCTGGCCGCGGCCAAGCTGATCGGCGACGGCGAGACGATCATCCTCGACTCGGGCTCGACCACGGTGGAGATCGCACGACAGATCCGCCAGATGAAATTCGAGTCGCTGACGGTGATTACTAATGCGCTGAACATCGCGCTAGAGCTTTCCGGCCTGCCGCAAATCCGCGTGATGATGCTTGGCGGCCTGCTGCGTCAAACCTCGTACTCGCTGGTCGGCCCCGATGCCGAGCAAGCGTTGGCCAAGCTTTCCGCCGACCGCCTGTTTCTCGGTGTCGATGGTCTCGACCCAGTGGTCGGGGTAACCACCCCCGACCCGCTGGAGGCTTCGCTCAATGCGCTGATGATCCGCGTATCGCGCGAGACCATTGGCGTGTTCGATGCCAGCAAGCTGGGCCAGCGCAGCTTGTCGGTGATAACCCCGCTACAGAACCTGCATCGGGTCATCACCGACACCAGCGCCGACCCGGAGATGGTCGAAACGCTACGCGGTGCGGGCGTCGAGGTGATCCTGGTCTGACTTGGTCAGGTCTGACCTGGTCTGATCTTCTGATCTCGCCTGATCTCAGGTCGGCATCTGCGCCCGCTCCAGCGCCGCAATATGCCGTTCCAGTCGCGGCCCGAGATAACAATGCGAGCCGCACGGCAGCAAACCGGCCTTGCTGAATTCGCGCAGATACCAATTCGGCGCGCGCGAATTGAATCCGTCATGGTCACCCGCCACGTCGTCGCGATTGGTGAACACCTCTAAAAATGCGATGCCTTCGAGCATCTCGCCAACGCCTATCAGGCCAGCGCGAATCTCGGCAGGCTTCAGGTAATGCAGTACGTCAGTGCAAACGATCAGATCGAAGCGATGATCGAAACGCAGCTCGGCCAACTGACCGAAACGGGCCAGCCCGATATTGCGGCTACGCCCGTAGCGCATCACCGCATATTCGCTAGCATCCAGGCCACGGTAATGAATATCCGGCCGTAGCGCGCGCAACGGCGCCCGCCATGTCGCCTCACCGCAGCCGATATCCAAGACATTGCGAATCGGCCGGCCCAGGTAATACTCGGCCTGCGCCACCACCATCGCTACCTTGCGCTTGAGTTCGGCTTGAGAACCCACCGAGTGCTGCGGGTCGCGATACCACTTGTCGAAATAGGCACGGTCGTAAGTCTTCATAACGCCGCATGGTAACCGTGGTGCCGCTTCAGAACGAGGATTTGAATGCGGCCGAGCGCAAATTCATGCGAAACGGCACCGCCCGTTTATTTCCTACGTGAACCGATATCGAATACGACACACTCTCGTACGAACATTACGTCGGCCGATACGCGATTGCCGCGTTAAAGCTGTCCAGACCCGATCGACATGACTCGATCGACATGCTCGCCTTATGGCCAAGGGAAGTTCACCACGTATGCGAATCTCCTGTTCCGTTCCCCGCGCGTCATTCTCGCTACTTCTTCTAAGCCTGCTGCTGACGTCATCGTTGGCGCCCGTGTGCGCACTCGCACGAGACGCCAACCCGCTCAGCAGTGAAGACATCGCCTGGTTGCGGCGCGACGGTTTCGACCTCGATAGCGCCAGCGTCGAGCACTACCGCGCGGTGGGACGCTCGCGCTTTCTCGACGAACAGCTCGACAGCCACACCCCCGACAACCTGCCGCCGGAGATCGCCGCGCTCATCAGCAGCTACGAAGCCGTGCGCACACCGCCGGAGCAATTGCTGGCCGCGCAGGAAGAGGAACAAAAGCGGATCAAGAGCATGCCCGATGGCGACGCCCAGGTCGCGGCGAGAAAGGCCGAACAGCAACACGCCAACGATTTGCTGCAGCAAGCGCAGCAAACCGAATTGCTGCGTGCGGTATACGGCTCGAACCAGTTGAAGGAACAGATGGTGTGGTTCTGGCTCAACCACTTCAGCATCTACGGCACTAAGGGCCGGTTACGCTGGGTGGCCGGCGACTATGCCGAAGGTGCGATCCGTCCGCGTGCTTTGGGCAAGTTCAAAGACCTGGTAATGGCCACGTTGGAGAGCCCAGCCATGCTGGAGTTTCTGGACAACGCGCAAAATGCCAAAGGCAAGGTCAACGAAAACTATGCGCGCGAGCTGATGGAGTTGCATACGCTGGGCGTCGGCTCCGGTTATAGCCAGCAAGACGTGCAACAACTTGCCCTTATTCTCACCGGTGTCGGCATCACGCCGCGACGCGAGCAGCCGCTAAAGCTCGGCCCGAAACTTATGCCGCTCTACGTTCACAACGGCCTGTTTGAATTCAACCCAGGGCGGCACGACTTCAGCGACAAGGTACTGCTTGGCCAGCACATCAAAGGCAGCGGCTTCACTGAAGTAGAGCAAGCGGTGGACCTGATTACGCGCCAACCGGCCTGCGCGCAGTTCATCTCGCGCAAGCTCGCCGAGTATTTCGTCGCCGATGAACCGCCGCCGGCTTTAGTGGCGAAAATGGCGAAGACCTTCCAGCGCACCGATGGCGATATCACCAAAGTGCTGCGCACGATGTTCGAGTCGAAAGAACTACTCGCCAGCGCCGGCAAGAAATTCAAAGACCCCACCCAGTTCGTGGTGTCATCGGTGCGCCTGGCCTATGCCGGCAAGCCCGTCGCCAATGCCAAGCCCATGCTTAACTGGTTGAACCAGTTGGGTGAGCCAGTCTTTGGCCGGCTCACCCCCGATGGCTGGCCGCTGGAAGCCAGCGGCTGGGCCAGCTCAGGACAGATGGCCAAACGCTTCGAGATTGCTCGCGCTATCGGCACCGGCAATAACCAGCTATTCACCCCCGAAGGCAGCCCCAAGGTCGGCGCCGGCTTCCCGATGCTGACCACGCGGCTCTATTACGACGCGATGGAGCCGCAACTGGCCCCGGCCACTCATAGCGCCCTGAGCAAGGCTATCTCGCAGCAGGAATGGAACACCTTTTTATTGTCGTCGCCCGACTTCAATTACCGCTGACATTTTTTATCTCCCCCGCTTACCGGGGAGATGCGCATGTGCTTATCGACATCACCTTATCGAGATCAGGCTGAGGTATCCCATGAACCGCCGTGAATTTCTGCTCGCCGCCGCCAGTGCCGCTGTTGCGGCACCCGCCCTCAGCTTCTCCGGCAAATTGTTCGCTGCACCGGCCAATACGCCGCGCTTCCTGATGGTATTTCTGCGCGGCGGCTACGACTGCAACAACTTGCTGGTGCCTTATAGCAGCGATTTTTACTACCAGTCGCGGCCGAGTCTGGCGATTGCCAAACCCGATGGCGCCAACCCCAACAGCGCCATCGCGCTCGACGCGAACTGGGGCCTGAACCCGATACTGCGCGATTCGATTTATCCGCTATGGCAACGCAAGCAAGTGGCCTTCGTGCCGTTTGCCGGCACCGACGACATGAGCCGCAGCCACTTCGAGACGCAGGACAATATCGAATCGGGCGAACCGACCGAGCAACGCAACAACTACCGCTCGGGCTTTCTGGCGCGGCTGTCCGGCGCGCTGACCAGCGTGCCGGCCATCGCCTTTACCGATGCTTTGCCGCTGAGTTTTCAGGGTGGCGGCAAAGACATTCCCAATATCTCATTGCGTGGCGTAGCCAAGCCCGCCTTCGACGAACGCCAATCGGCGATCCTTTCCGAGATGTACAAAGGCACCTCGCTGGCCGCGGCGGCCACCGATGGCCTGGACCTGCGCCAGAAAGTTTCCAAAGATCTGCAAGACGAAATGGCCAAGGCCAATCGCGGCGCGGCCAGTGCGAAAAACTTCGCCGAAGAAACCCAGCGCATCGCCACCTTGATGCGACAGCAATATCGGCTGGGCTTTGTCGATGTCGGCGGCTGGGATACCCACGTCAATCAAGGCAGCACTACCGGCCAACTCGCCAACAACCTGTCCAACCTGGGTCAAGGCCTGGCCGCTTATGCCGAAGCGATGGGCGACGAGTGGAACAACACCGTGGTAGTGGTGGCCTCCGAATTTGGCCGCACCTTCCGCGAGAACGGTAACAAAGGCACCGACCATGGTCACGGCACCGCGTACTGGGTGCTCGGCGGCAAGATCAACGGCGGCCGCATTGCCGGCTCGCAAGTGGCGGTGAACCAAAAGAACTTGCTGCAAGACCGCGATTATCCCGTGCTCAACAACTACCGCGATGTGCTGGGTGGTTTGCTTGGCCGCACCTGGGGCTTGTCCGCCAGTCAATTGCAGGCGGTGTTCCCGCAATCGAAACCGCGGGATCTGCAATTGGTGTAGTCAATGCGCCCCTCTCCCGCTGCAGGAGAGGGGCATATCGCTCAATCGGCCGAGCCGCGCACCAGCAGATGCTTGGCGATATCGCCTTGCATCAGCCCCAGCGCGCGAACCAGGTGCAAAGTGGTAAACAGTAACCCGATACCGATCAGGCTAAGGGCCAGGGCATCGCCGATACCCGGGGTATGTGCGCCAAAACCAAAATCGACCGTGACACGGCTTTCAAAATCGCTAAAAAGCCAGGCAAATGGTGCACCGATAAAGCCGACCGAAAGACTTAACAAGGTGACGGTGAGTGTGAAGTAGACGACGCCTAGCGGAAGCATCAACAGCATGTAAAACAAGGTCGACCATGTGCGCGCATCAGTGAACATAGCGCCAATCCGTTTCATCAACGACATGGCCGCCTGTTCGGGATACGGCGGCCGGCGCGGCATGCGCACCCCAAGCATGGCCTCGACGATGCGCCCCTCCACCAATGACAGCGCGCGTACGGTTCCGAAGAACAGCACCACGAACGGAACGCCGATAATCAATACCGAAAAGCCAGCCGATAACGCGATGCCGGTGACCGCCCAGGTAAAGTAAAAAATGCCGGTCGCCAACGACAACAACATGTAAAACATCGCGCCGTAGGTGCGTGGATCGGCGGCGACACCAAAGAAGCGTCCAGTCAGCGAGCGACGCTTAGGCGCCGGCGGCGGACGCAGTGCACGCTGGATTTTGATCTCCTGATCGCGATAAAGCTCGGCCACCTCTTCAGGTGCGCCATAGCTACCGACCACATGAGCCAGCATCTCGGCCTCACTACGGCCGGGTTGTTCGGCCAGTTCGGCGCGCAAGTGTTCCTCGGCGTCGTACAAGGCATCTTGAATCAAGGCCGGATCGGCGCCGCGCAACGCGGCACGTAGTTGATCCAGGTATTGCGCAATCGTGCGCGGCGCATTGGTGTCCTGCGTATTCATCACACCCCTCCTTGCAAAACGGTATCGACAGAATCACGGGTGGCGGTCCAGGCAGCGACCCACTCACGCAACACCTCGCGCCCCAACTTAGTCATGCGGTAATAACGTCGTGGCGGCCCACTCACCGAAGGCTCCACTTCGCTGGCCAGCAGCTCGGCCGCCTCCAGATTGCGCAACACCGGATACAGCGCACTCTGCTTACCAGCCAGCACGCCCTCCCCCACTTCTTCCAAGCGTTTGGCGATCTGGTAGCCGTACATCGGCTGACGACTTTGACTAAGCACAGCCAGCAACACCAGCGACACGGTGCCGGAGGCCAGCTCCTTCTGGAATTTCTTCAGTTGGCTGGCGTTGTCGTCCACTTAACTCACCTGCACGGCTACTTACCCATGACTGAATCATAGTGTTTAGTTAACACTAGTGAATGAGCCGGAAGTCATGGGGGACGAGACTTTGGTGTGTGGGCATGACACCAATGTATGTACGCGTTGTACAAACATTGGTGTCATGGGGGATGTACAAACAATGGTGTCAGTTGGCGCAGCTACCCTTGAGACAGGAGGGGCGAGCGATCCCTTAGGGCATTAAACGCCTACCCAAGAAGGGGCCTGGCTTGGACGCCAAAATGGGGGACCGACCTATAAGGTCGAAAGCGGACATTCTCCGTACTGTCCAGCAGTCATTCGGTGGGTCGCCGCCGATGTGAGTCTTCGCTTGGGACCAGCTTGCCTACAAAGAGCCATAGCAAGCGGGCAATCACAACTATGAGTAGCGTTGTGCGCGAAGGGCCAAACTCGGACTCCCTGCCGCAGTAGTCGTTGCGGAGGTACACCTCAACCCGCTGGCCCTTCTTGGCGAAATCATGCGAACTGTCCACGACATCTGTAAGGACACCGCCGCCGGTGGGCACGTAAACAGATACCTCGGCCGGTCCGACCTCATGTTGAACGCCGGGGGGACAGGAAGCGAATACCAATGGCATACCAGGTATTGACCAACACGATCAGGACTATGGAGATAGTCAAAATCCGCCGTTGAATCCTTCCCAAGACACACCCCTTTGTTCACGTTTTAAGAAGTGACATCAATAGCGCATCAAAGCAGGTGCCAAATAGGGACCGTTGACAATAGCCCGCCCGCCACTAGAGCAAGAATTGAACGCCTGGTTGCAGATTGGAAGGCGAACCCCGCCAGCCATGTACCAACCAGAAGAGAAATTTGACCGAAGCCAAACCAACGAGCGATCACGTAAGGATTGGGCATGGGAACTGGGCCCGGGCCCGGATCAACCTGAGATGCGCCTAGTGCCATCGCTATCCCGATACCGCCTAAGAGCACAAATACCAGCGCCAGATTGGCGGCGAAGGTTTTCGTCATCTGGCGCACCTCCCTTTGTAGCTCAGCAAGGAAAACTCCTTATATCGGTTTGGGTCCGCTTCGGGTCGGAAGCGGACCTTACCTTTTCGCATCCGCCCAATACATAGCCCGGGCGAGGCTATCAGCATCATGACGTCCTGACTGGGCGGCAAGCTCATTGAGCTTTGCCTTGACCACGTCTCGGCCAAAAGTCCGCAGACACGGGGCTATGAAGAGCCGATTCGCACTTGGGTTCCATGTTGTGATGGAACGCAATGACCTCGTCCGTTCCATCGCAGCGGATACCCCACAGCTCGTCCGCAGATGAGGAGCCAAAGAACACGTACGGGCTGAGATCAAGATCAGGCCAAGTGCCTTTGAATTCCGTCCAACAGAACATCGTCAAGCTCTTCAACGAACCAATGTGGTCTTCATCGGTTAATGAGAGTAGGTACTTGGCATTCCCCCTGTCTTCTCTGAACCCATCACATTCAAGGTACAGAGCCCGGAGCTGCTCCGGAAGACGGACGCCTAACGCCGTCTCGACGGCCGCTATGTCTTCACCGGTCGCGGCCGCCCCGAACTCGCCATATGGATACATCATCCTTAGCATTTATTTCTCCTTGTAATCCAAAGTCCCGATGTCTGCTTTGGGTCGGAAGCTGACCTAACTAGCCTTTGAGCTCTACAACTTCTCCGACCGCCAGCTTGGTCAAATCCGCTGGCGAAAGCACCTGAAAGGCAAATACGGACAAGTCCGGCGTGCCATCCGGCTTCATGGACCGAGGCTGGTTAACGCCTCTCGCGATTGGGACGTCATTGAAAGTTGGTTTCTCCCCAAGCTGAAAGTCACCGGGCTCCAACCGCCGAACGATCACGTAAGGCGATGGCGTTGGTCCGGATATGTATTCAACCTTGAACTGCATAAATCAACGCCCCCCCCTATTTCGTCGACCGAACTGTCCGCTCTGGGTCGAAAGTGGACATCAAGACCAACGCTTAGAGCTCTTCAAATTCACCCGTTTCGGCGACATAGAAGCGCGCGCTCAACCGATTGCACAGCTGTCGCAGAACGGCCCGCTCCTCGTCTCCCCATACGCCGCTAACGGTGATGGCGCGTGGGTCGGCGCTCTCCTCAGGGCCTTCGATATTGGCTGTAAGCATCAGGTGTTCCGTGCCTGACATGAGCTCCGCGACAATGCTTTCCACGACTTGCCTTTGTCCAAGCGGAGCCGGCATCCAGTCCTGGCTTAACGACCCCGCATTTGCGTCCGCTCGCACGATGATTCCAATGCTGCTCATTCACACCTCCCTGTCAGAAAGTGTCCGCTATGGGTCGAAAGCGGACATTGAGGTTAGACCAGTTCGATGTATAGAACTTGGTCTGGATGATGTTCCCTGATCGTCGCCGTAGCCTCTTCCACGGCGGACTCATCGACAGGATCAATCCAGTGCACGAAGTCTGTTAGATCGAAGCCCTCGGTGCGGAGCTCCTTCATTTCAAGCTCATCAAGCAGCCCCCGGTTCACCCAGATTGCTGTCTTGCTTCCCCTGGCAAGATCGAACATCTCGCTTAGGCCATGCTTCGTAAGTGCGAAGATAACCAAATGCGCCTCCTTAGTGTTACCTGGTATGCCCGCCTCGGGTCGGAAGCGGACATCCCCAGGCGCTGATGGACCGCCGTCCGTACAACCACTAGCTGCCGAACGCTTGGGTGGCACGATCAAGTCGATCATCATCCTTGGGATCACCAGAGTGCAGGGTGTGCTCCAGCAGCAGTCCCTTGAGATGCGCCGGTATCAAGTCGACATCCTGCGGGTGGTAGCGCTTGAAACCCCATCCGGCGAAATACCGCGCAGCCCCCTCAAGCAAGGCGTCTTCGGCGCCGGGACTCTGCGCCACTGTCACGATTCGCTCAGTCGGAAAATCCAGCAATAGGGCATTTGCGATGTCCTCGTAAGCAGGATAGCCGCTCCAAGGGCCCACCCCTGACCCATTCAAGGTCAACAGCCTCCGAATCCGCTCATCGCGATCGGCGACTTCGGCTTGAAGGGCGCTCTTCAGGTCGTCCAATGCTTTCCCATGGGGATTCATGCCCATGCGAAACTGCGGATCAGTATCCCAGACGCGACGGATTGACGTCGGCATCGCTGGAAGCCATCGCCTCATTCCCTCGTCATACTTCTTCTGCTGTTCTCGCTGACTCGCCAGCGAATCTTCCAGCGAGTGGGAAAGCGGAACGTGAAGACTATTCATCAGTTCGTTTAGTGCCGCCGGCGAGCCCGCGGCACCGACAGATTCCAGAAGGTGACTATCGCGGTAAATCTCAAGCTGATGACAGGAATAGCAGAGCAGGAAGTCGTAGGTGTGACCGTTGGCTTGTATCCGCAATGCATGGCGTGGATCGAAGCATGCGGCAACGATGTTATCGAACCCGGCGATGGCTGAATCAATAGCTGCAACGGCGTTCGCTCGCTGAGAAGGGTTCAATGGCGACTGCCCGAGAATCTCAAAGCTCTGAAGCCTCGCTACTTTCTCCTCAGGATCAGCCCAAGGCTCAAGCGAATAGAGGACAGCCGAACCTCCCGAATGAAGCGCGGCCGCAACCTCGGCAGATAGCACGTTGGGCCGGGCGTAGACAAATGCAGGTGCGGCAAGCAAAACGATGGAGAGAATTCTGGTAACGAAGGCGGCCACCTTTCTAGAGACCGTCAAAGTTTGATTCTTGTTCATTTCCTGGTTCCATCGCATGCTCATCAATCCTTGTCTGATTGAAAAATCGACCAGTTCTGAGTGTCCGCTCTGGGTCGAAAGCGGACGGTTGAGTCTTACATCGCGGGTTAGTAGCCGTCAGCTATCACCGTCAGCACCATGCCCCCCAATCTTGCTGTCTTCGGCAAAACTGACCTCGATGTTGCTTCCGCGCGACTCAGTCCCGTAATAGAAGCTCACGTCTACGCGATCCAGGCTCACGCGGGATGAAAACTGCGTCGCCGGCGCCAGGCAGACGATGACGTCTTTTGCGTTATTGCCGGAAAACTCGATGGCGCCATGGTCCATCAGGTAGTCGCAGACAGACCGGGCAGGTTCATAGCTTGAAAACGTGCACCTTTTTGCAGCGAATACGTAGCCTTGTGAAGACGAGTCCTTGAAATCACTACCCCACGAAGTATGAAACTCCAATGTCCTTGACTCGCCCTTCTTGACCGACGCGACGAAGGCCCTGAGAGGAGAGCACAGCGGATCTCCTTTAGCTTTGGCTGCACCAAGACAAGGAAGGCCGGCTACGGCCAAGGCCGCTGATGCGATAGCCAAAATTTGAATCTTCATTCGCCCCTCCCGCACCCCTTTAATTAGCACCATTAAAAGCGTCCGCTTTGGGCCGAAAGCGGACATTAGAACCCTCTCCAGGTGTCCTTACAGCGACCGCAGGGACAATCCAGAAGCCACGCGGTTCCACGCGCCTCCACCGATATGACGTCACCACAGTATGGACATACCTGATCTACCGGAAGTCCTCTGGAGTATTCGCACATCGCTATGTACGAAGGCTTGGCATGCGCAGGGAGTGACTTACCTCTGACGAATTCATCAGCCTCTCGCTCAATGTTTTCGATGATCGAATCCATGACTTCCCCTAAGCAAAGGTCCGGCAGCTAAAAGGTCCGCTCTGGGTGGGAAGCGGACACTTCGAACCTTGCTAACCGCTGCCGCTACTCCATATTTTTGTAGCGATAGGTTCGAAAGCCGTCGCCCTGCAAAAAGCTATCCGGCTCCCAACCTCGCTTCAGTACGTGATCCGTGATGATCGCCATATTGATGCCTACCGGGTCCAGCAACTGCTGAGAAATCGTCAGTCGAAAATCCGACGCTTGGCCCTCAAACGCAGCCACCTGCTGCACCGCATCCTGTACAGAATCAATGATCTTCATCGACCGTCCCCTGTCTCCTTGAAAGTGTCCACTTCGAGTCGAAAGCGGACATTTCCCTGTCAGCTATTTGTAGGCACAACCTCGTAGCGCGGTTGCCCGGGTATCGGACTGTCAGGCATCACTCGAATCCTACGATCCCTGATCAACTCGTTTATTGCTGGCATGAGAGACGTGGTCATCTCGGGGTTGGCTCCCATAAGACGCCGGTCCAATTGGTACCAAGTCCAACGACCATCGTTTTGCGCGATAGCCTCGAAAACCAGTTCCTTGAACTCAACGAAGTCCATTCAGCCCCACCTGTTCACTAGATCGTGGTCTCGATACGTAAGGTCCGCTATGGGTCGGAAGCAGACCTTACCAATGATGGCTAGGGCTCCGAAATTTCGAACCTGATGGTAACTCCTGCTCCGTCGTCGGCACCCTGATAGCCAACAAGGAAGCCCTCATATATTGATGCTTGGAGCCATCGAAGCCCCATAGCCAAATCCACTGATTCCCATTCAGGGATAAGGCATGTCACCGGCTCACGCCCGCCAACTAGCGCGAGCAGGTTGGCTCTCGCCTCTAGCCATCTATCCTCCACACCGCGATCCATGGACTTCCCCATCTAGAGCTTTGAAGGGCAATTTAAAAAGCGTCCGCTTCGGGTCGGAAGCGGACGCTATTGAAGTCTGGTGATTGTACGCGACGGAGGCACCATCACTTGGAGACGGATCGTTGGAACGACCAAACTCGCTCGAAGATTAAGCGACCTTTGGCCTCGTTGCCCCAGAACTCGCCAGCAGGCCTTGGCGTGTAAGTTCCTGAGACGTCTATCTCGAACTCTACCAACTGGTGCGAAAGCGCGTGCTCTTCAGTCGCTTCATCAAAGCGCTGAACACTCTCATGAACCGGATCGCTCATCATCAGCCCCTTTTGTATAACCAGCCCCTTGCATTTGGGGTCGTCAAGAAAGGCGCCGTGCCGAAGATCGGTAACGAAGTGTGCCCTGACGTGAGCACGAATCGCGTCGGCCGGCCTGGCCTTTTCGGCCAGCTCGCAAATCGAGATGGTGCGCTCGCCTGCTTGAGCAACGTATTCCTCCGCGTGTGTAGGAGATACCGTGTAAGCCAATAGAAGAACTGCTCTAAAACCAGAGGCCACATACCTCATGCTCCCCTCCCAGGGAATCGCCCGCCAGGCACCCTAATGCAAGTCCGCTTCGGGTCGGAAGCGGACATCTACGATCCCTCAACAATCTCCCCAGCCTCAAGCTTCTTAACGAGCGCAGCGATCAACAACTCGTATACCGAATTTGCCGCGCTCTCGCTCGGAAGATAGAAGATCTTTGAGAGGCAATAGCTGGTACCCAGCTCCCGATTGATTTCAGCCAGCCCGGCAGTCACTTGCCTAAGCACTTCTCCAGGTTCAGCGCGCACCTTGCGGGTATCCTCTGCCCCCAACGCAACAAGCTCAATTTCCCCTGGATGATCGGAAAACGTCACGCCAAGAAGATTGTCTTGCGCGCCCGTGATTCTGGCGATCTTGTAAACGTCCCCGCTTTTTACAAGTTGCATCCACCCACTCCATAAGGCGCCAGAAGTGTCCACTATGGGAAGCAGACACTGGCTCCTGTCGAAATATCACTGTCCAGGCTGCCAGAGGACTCTGGTCCCAATGGGAACCTGCTCTTTCCGCAGCTCAGGTAAATAGACAACCAGCTTGTAGCCGCCGGGTCGGAAGTGTTCGACAGTTAGGCGCGCCTGAGCCTGGATAGACAAACCGTCCGGGCGTTCGACCAGAACATCATGGATCGAATCTTTGGTCCGATCGTGGAGCAGTAAATCGGGAGCCAACGCCAATCCGCGGCCAGCGATCTCAAAGGTGTCCTTTACTTCTAAAAGCAGTTCCATGTTGTCCCTCGATGACCGATTTCTGGCCGAGCTGCGATGTCCGCTTCGGGTCGAAAGCGGACATTAAGTACGCTTCGACAGTTCGCCTTCGCGTCGACAAATTTCCCGAACGAGAACGTCAGATAGCTTCATTGGCTCGTCGCCATGGCCCTCAACTATCGGAATCGCCCAGTCACAACCAGAGAGGCGGAAGTGCCGCTTCCAGTCAGGCAACGCCAATAGCTCATCGGTCCTCATTCGCCTTGATCCACCCATCTCACCGTGGCCGCCACCAATGGATTCACCTACATCAAATAGGTTGGCGCTGAACGGAAACAGATAGACGCCATAGACGTGGTGAGTTGGATGGGTCTCCGTAGGGGCCTGATTCTTGTAGCTTAAACGAAGTACTTGGTGCTCTAGGCCTTCTTTCGTGAGAGGCGTCGAGTTCCGATAAAGGTAGGCGGCGGATAGCTCACCAATCTCGGGCCATGTGATGGAACTGACCGTATAGGACAGGTTCTTTAGCCTGTTGGGATAGGCCAGCGCCGGCCAGCTCATCTCTTTTCGCGCAATCTCTGCGTCGAACAATCTGTGTTCGGCTCCGCCAAACTCGATGACCAACTGCCAAGTTTCATTGGGTACGACCCGCTCAAGTCCAGGTGCCGTCATAGAGGTGCCTTTGTTAGATCCTCGCTCAGGAATAGTGTCCGCTTCGGGTCCGAAGCAGACACCCGACTAGCGATCATGGAACCATTCCAGAAATTGTTCGGCAACATCCGAATCGAGCTCCAAGACGGCCTCTGCAATAGCGGCCTCACCTTTCGCGGCAGCTATGGCAGCGAGAGCTGCATTGCATGAAGCCATCATCGCAACGGCGTTTACTTGCATCCGCGACCAGCTGGGGAAGCTGCGACATGGCGCGTTTGTAGGTCAGTATCAGGTCGTCAGGTATGGAGATGTTCTTGCGTGCACGGCAGCACTCGACCCACGCCGGAAATTGAAAGTAGTTGGAGTCCGCTTTTAGAGGATCGATCGCGAGGGCCGCGATCACGTGCGGAACTGCGGCAAACGAGGCGGGATACACGCCTCCCTGATGGGCAAGTGAGCTCCATAGAGTCGCCCACGGCTCCTCCTCACAATCGCACGGAGGCACGCCATATAGCTGGCGAAGAAGATCCGGGATATCCGAGGCCGGCCCAAAAGCATGCCTCAACTCTTCCCATCGAGGGCTGTCCAGACTGAGCACCGATACCTCCTGTAAGTTGCCCACTAACGCGCCTTGCTTGATGTCGGCCTTGGGTCGCAAGCGGTCAGTCGAATCTGATCGTCACATGCTTGGACTCGGCCGCCAATCCACGCAAGAACTGGCAAAGTTGGCCGCCGCCAACGGTCCGTAAGCCGTCAAAATTCTTCAGCCGAAGAACACACTCGCCCGGCCAACCCGGTCCACCTCCAACGGAAGGCATCCATGTTGCAGCCGAAACTGGCGGCACCCTCTGGCCTGACAGCGTCTAGATATGCCAGCCAGAACCCGGCCTCATCTCGAACGCCAGAGCATTGAACAGCGAACTCCATTTCCATTCCTCATCATCGCTTTGAAGTGTCCGCTCCGGGTCGTCGGACCTTCCCAGAATATAGCCGTAAGCGCTCGTCGGCATCCTGCCTACGTTCTTGAGTGCTACGGTGAAGATCCAGCACATCATCGATGCCATCAGAAGCGGCTGACCGCCACTTTTCCTTCTCGGAGGCACGCCCCGCATGACGCGTCCTAGCGGCCTGTCTGACACATACTTTGGTTGTCAAATCAAAAATGCACCCAGCCGGCATGATCGGCTAAGCATCTGTTTCAATTAGCCATATACTTACTTAGCTGTTCAACAGTCAGCAAAGTACGTACACGAGGCACCTCCACTGCACACACTTTGATCTCCAAGACTGCGCAGACTTTGCTGTCATGCCCATGTGTGGGCATGACACCAACCGATCATAGGCACCGCGTTGCGCAATCGGCCACTCAAAATCGCAGCCACCGGCCCGAACCATCCGCTGACTCGAAGGCCTCGGGGCTCACGCCCCCCAGAGTGGCTTTGGCGATGTCAACGCTCCCAAACGGACAGAATCCATCAATCCGTCGCTGCTCACCATCGAACTTGACTTGGCCAAACCCGCGGCGGGAAAATTGTTACCCCCTTCGCGGCCGGGTCTCGCTGCGACATGTTGGTGTGTGCGTACCTTCAATGGAGGTTCGTATGAGCTATCACCTGGAAGGTCGGCTGCTCGAAGTTTGCAACTGCAAGGTCCTGTGCCCTTGCTGGATCGGAGAGGATCCTGACAACGGCACCTGCGACACCATTGTCGCGTGGCATATAGACAAGGGAACCGTCGACGGCGTTGATGTTGCCGGTAGTACGATCGCGGCCGTGGCCCATGTGCCCGGCAATATCCTGCAAGGCAACTGGACTGCCGCGATCTACATCGACGACCAAACTTCCAAGGCGCAGGAAGAGGCACTGCTAAAGGTCTACACCGGCCAGGCCGGCGGACCGGTCGCCGATCTCGCCAAGCTCATCGGCCAGGTCGTATCGGTGGAGCGAGCGCCTATCCGGTTCACTGTGGTTGCGGGTAAGGGCGAACTCGAGATCGGCACGAACTACTACGCCGAACTCGAACCGTATCTCGGCGCGACCGGCGGTCAAACCACCCTCTCCGATACCGTGTTCTCAACCGTGCCGGGGGCGCCGGTGTTTGTCGGCAAGGCCCCGACCTATCGATCCAGCAACGCCGCCCTCGGCATCAACCTCGACATCAAGAACCACAACGCCCTGCAGAGCACGTTCGTCTTCGACGCATGAACACAACGGCAGGCCCTTCGCCGCCTGGCGCCTCGCGCCATGTTCGCGTGTTCCTGCCGATCTTGGCCGCGCTGACTGCTTTCGCGTGGGTTGCGTTGTGGGCGTGGACGCGCAGCCCTTATGGACGCTATGTCGAACACGGTAACTGGATAGCCTCAGGATCGGTTGCGTTTCTATGCCGTGTCGTTCCGGCTGGCGATGTGGTCGTGCCGGTGTTACTTGAAGCCGTCGCGTGGATCCTCATGGCAGCGGCCATGATGTTGCCTACCACCTTGCCGCTGTTCAACGCCTTCGACCGATTGACGGCCGAGCGACCAGACCATGGGCGTCTCCTTATGTTGCTCGGCCTGGGCTATATGACAGTGTGGGGAGCCTTCGGACTCCTGGCGCATGCACTTCACAGTGCCCTGCTGTCCGTGCTCGCGAGCATACCCATGCTGGCGTGGAATGGCTGGCTGATTGGTGTCGCCATTATCGCGTTGGCCGGCGCATTTCAGTTCAGCAAGCTCAAATATCAGTGCTTGGAAAAGTGCCGTACGCCGTTGAGCTTCGTCATTGAGCACTGGCGAGGGCAAGCGCAAGCGCGGCAGGCGTTCGCGCTCGGCGCGCAGCACGGTTTATTCTGCGTCGGGTGTTGCTGGGCGTTGATGCTATTGATGTTCGCACTTGGTACCGGCAGCCTCGGGTGGATGCTCTTGCTTGCAGCCGTGATGGCGATCGAAAAGAACGTTCGCTGGGGCAAGCGTCTCAGTGCGCCCCTCGGCGTGGCGTTGCTATCGTGGGCAGTCGTTCTGGTGGCGACCCATGCATGAAACGCGCGATCGACTGCTCATCTTGCAGACGACCGTCCTCACTACGGTGGCCATGCTCGCCTTCGCGGCCAATTCGCTGTTGTGCCGGTTTGCGTTGCAGCAATGGAAAATCGACCCGGTCAGCTTCGCCGCCATCAGGCTCGTTTCCGGAGCCATTATGCTCGCCGTCATCGTTCGGCTCAGGCCGGGGCGGTCCTCGCCCAGCCATGCCGACTGGCTTGCTGCGACCATGCTGTTTGCCTATGTCGCCTTCTTCTCCTTCGCGTATCTCACCTTGCCCGCAGGCACGGGGGCATTGATTCTGTTCGGCGCGGTTCAATTGACCATGTTCAGCGTCGGCTTGGGCTCCGGCGAGAAATTCGGATACCTCGCTTGGCTCGGTCTCGCGCTGGCCGTAGCAGGGCTTTTCTACCTGGTGTCGCCGGGTATCGCAGCGCCGCCGCTCCTCGGCGCTGCGTTGATGGCGATCGCTGGCGTGGCGTGGGGCGTGTACTCATTGCGCGGCCGCCGCCTGACCAACCCGCTTGCCGCAACAGCGGGAAATTTCGCGAGGGCAGCGTTGCTTGCCCCCTTTCTTAGCTTGCTTTTCATCGTCAATGCCCGCGCTTATGCGGATGCGACCGGGGTCGCCTTGGGTATTGCCTCAGGCGCGCTCACTTCCGGCATCGGGTATGTCATCTGGTATACAGCGCTGAGCAGGCTTTCTGCCATGCGCGCCGCCACGGTACAGTTGTCGGTGCCGCTGATCGCGGCATTTGGCGGAGTGGTGTTCCTATCGGAAGCGATCACTCCGCGGCTGACCGTCGCTTCTACCGCGATTCTTGGCGGCATCGCGATGGTGATGACCAGCAGGTCGCGGAACCATTGAAGGCGGACCTTACTGTAAAGCGACGCGCCGCTTGTGGGATCGCCTATGCATAAGACCACGGCGCTTTGAGGCTTCGCTTCGTACCAGATCCCATCTGGATTGATCGAATACCAAATTCAGTAAGACAGCGACAACGAACTCATCCACGTCAAAGCTTCCGGCTGTTTCGGCGCCTGAATGGGGTTGGCGGTATAGCTCAGTTGGTTGGAGAGATAAACGCCGCGCGCCACACGGTAGACATAGGACAGCGCATAGTTGCGACTGTAGTCCACAGCGGCGATCCCGCTTGCCTGTTGCATGCGCTGGGAAGAGCGACTCAATCGGTTGAAGGTATAGCCCAGAGCGAGCGCGTCATCGGGCTGCCCGAAAGGACCCAGTACGTACAACGTAGCGCCGATATCTCCGGTATAGACGTTACGATCGGGTGGCGCATAGTCGGCTTTTACATTGACGTAAAATCCTCGATACGGCTTTGCCGCATCGGTCTGGAAAAACTGATAGTCGCCGACCAAGTAATAGGCATAGTTGCCACCCGCATAGCCTCCGCGGAACCTTGAGAAACGGCTTTCGTTATACATCACGCCCTGCCGCAGCCACATCATCCGTTGGCTGGGAGCGGCTTCGACCTGGTACCCCAACTCATTGATGAAGAGCGCCTTGGCACCGGGAATATGCCACTTCAGCCCCAGGAAATTATTGTGGTCCCAATCCGCTTGCGCCCCCTCGGGATCCACACTGCGGGTCACGCCGATCCGCTCATAGAAATGCTTATTGGCCGAAGCCAGGCGCAGGTTGATCTCGGGTGCCGTCTTGTTGAAGATGAAGCCGACTTCGTAGGGGATGGAACTTCCGACACCTGCCGGCGACGTCGTCGAACTGGTGCCGAGTGCAAACCCATAGAACTGGTTGCCTAGCTCCTCAAAGCCATATTGCAACTGCACGCGCCCCTCGTTGAAGCGCTGACTGACATAGAGGCTGTTGATGGCGAAACCGGTTGGATTTTCCCCGGCGTACCAGAACCGTTGCACGTTCGCATTGAACACGAGTTGCGAAGCGCCGGCAAAACCCACGCGGGATAGATCGTAGGTAGTGGTTACATACCCGTTAGCCCGATAAGTAGGATTTTGCCCGATGTAAAGCTGAGGATGCGCACCATGATGCAGCAGGTCGAAGGTTCCGCCCAGAGTGATGCCACCTTGAATCAGCCAGCCATGCTCGGCCGACTTTTCGCGAAACTTGCCCAAATCCGGTGACATGGTTTCACAGGTGCTGATCGCCGGATTGGTGGTGCCTTGCGGCTGCAAGCCGTCATACCGATGGCAAGGAAGGATCTCAGTAGCCATGTTGGCATCGGCGGAATCCGCCGCGACTACAAGTTCAGCGTGCACGTCATTGCAAACGGCCCATGAGACCAGCCATAGGCTTCCAGCTAACACGGGCGCAAAGCGGCGGAGATTTTTGGACATAAGGGTTTCTCGCACCCGCGCGTGACGGGTGCAAAAGCGAAAAGCGTTGCGTTGGGGAAAGCCTGGGGACGTTCAATATAGTAGCTGCGCTAACTCCCCATATACAGTGCCAGAGCCACTCGCCATGCCCCTACTAATGGGCCTTCCATTTCGATGGAGGCGGTCGCTTGCGTGCTCAGCATGGGCTAGTAGCGAAAAAGCATTACGACCTTCACATGACGCGCCTAGGCCTGCTCGGTTAATTTAAACCCGCCTTCGTCATGGATCATCCAACGGATCGATTCAGGCGATCAGGTGTGATCCAAGACGTCACAAGAAGAGACGCCTCTCCAACAAGGAAGATAAGTACCTCGGCAGCCACCCCACTGCCGTGATCCATTGACATCGATTGCAAACCGACCACTGCGCGAGCAGTTGAGCGGTTTGTCGCGCCACAACTTTTGAGCCCCCACATGAAAACCAGCAAGAAATCCGCAGCCATTGGGCACCAGCATCAAAATCGCCACTACGCGCTCAAGCTCATGACGGCGATAGCCGTGAGCGCATTCGGCACCATCGCAGTTAACGCTGCATACGCGCAGTCAACCAGCTCCAGCATTCTGGGCAAGGCCCCAACCGGCAGCACCATCACGGTGCACAGCGACAAGGGCATTACCCGCCACGGGTCCCCTAACGACACCGGTCGCTACAACCTCCCCGCGCTGATACCCGGAACCTTCGTGGTGTCGCTGGAAAGGGACGGCAAGACGCTCGCCACGGTGCAGGGTGTTCCGCTCTTTGCTGGCAGGGCATCCGAAGTGGATTTTGCTTGCGACAACGACCAGTGCACTGGATCGTTCAATCACTGATCGCGCGGGCCTCGGTGTCATGCCCCTCGGGCATGACACCGAACATCCGGGCGCACGCCCTACGGCATACACTTTGGTTTCCAAAAGTGCGCGGACTGGTACGCTCACGCGGTGAAGTCAGAGATGAGTGATGCAATAGCTGGATAGAGCCCCGCGCTGACACGGCTTCTGAATAGTTATCCCACGGTCCGTTGTCAGAATAATGGCCACCTTGTAGGTTGGGCACATGGCGCTTAAACGGATGGACAACGTAGGCATCGTCGTCGATGACCTCGAAGCGACGATCGCTTTCTTTTGCGAGCTCGGCCTCGATCTCGAAGGGCGGGCCACGATTGAAGAAGAATGGGCCGGACGTGTCACTGGACTGGGCGATCAGCGCGTTGAGATCGCCATGATGTGCACGCCGGACGGCCACGGCCGGCTTGAGCTCTCCCGGTTTCTCGCACCGCCTGCTATCGCGGATCACCGGAACGCTCCGGTGAACGCTTTAGGCTACCTGCGCGTCATGTTCACCGTGGACGACATCGACGAGACGCTCGAAAGGCTCCGCAAGCGCGGCGCGCAGCTCGTGGGTGAAGTTGTTCAATATAAAAACGCGTATCGGCTTTGCTACATCCGCGGCCCTGAAGGGATTCTCATCGGACTCGCCCAAGAACTTGGATGATAGCCGACACCACAACGCAGAGCGCTTGCATTCGACTATTGAGTACTTGACCCCTCTGAAATTCAAAGCGATGTGGCCACCCTGCGGTACACACTTTGGTTTTCCAAAGCGCGCATATCCTTGGCGCCATGCCCAATGTGGGCACTAAACCGTAGATGGCTGCCCCGTATGCAGGGACATGACAGTTGCGATCAAGACCTGGTTTAGGAGCTAGAGCGCCATCCATGGCGCAGCGCGGATCCAGGTATCCACGGTTATCGGCTCAAGCGCCGCCAAAGATCGCTAGTGCCTGCTCGTTGAAGCCATTGACGAAACCGTGCTCGCTCGGGCCGACATTGGCACGGAACATCTTGGCGGCCTCGACCACGATCTCGTCCGCATCCGTGCCAAGGATCGCCATCGCTTCGGCAATGAACAGATCAAGCGGCATGGCTTGTTCGGCCTCCTGGCTGTTCATGAGTTCGGTGCGTACCCAGGGCGGCGCAATCTCAATCACACGAACGCCCGTATGCCGGAGCATGAAGCGCTGCGACAGAATGTAGGAATGAAGCGCCGCCTTGGTCGATGAGTAAATACCGGTAACGGCCAGCGGTACGAAGGCAAGCACGGAACTCGTGTACGCCACGACCGCGTTGTCCTTGCCCTTCAGGTGCTCGATCAGCGCCGATGTCGTGCGAATCGGCCCCAGCAGATTGGTCGAGACGGTCGAGGTCAACAGGGCGTCGTCGATCTTCCCGGCAACGGCATCGGGTTGCATGATGCCGGCGTTGTTGATGAGGACATTGAGTTCGGGATGATCGACGATCAATTTCGCTGCCACGCGATCGATGCTGATCGGATCGGTGATATCGAGCTCGACCGCTTCCATACCGGGATTGGCTGCGATCACGGCGTTGAGATGACTGCGCCGCCGGCCGGCGATAATGACCTTGTTACCCAGCTTATGCAGCGCTTCGGCGAGCCCGCGGCCGATGCCCGAGCCGCCGCCAGTAATAAAGATGGTGTTGCCTGTGAGTTTCATGAGAGTTCTCCTTAGATAAGATCAGGCGGGGAAGCGATTGCCAAACATCGGCAATCCACTTTTGGATTCGGCTTGCGTTGCTTCGTCTTGCAGTACGTCCCAGTGCTCGGCGAGCTTGCCGTCTTCGATGCGCACGACATCCGCGGCGATCCATGCCGCTGGACGTCCGATGCCGGAGAACCGTCCATGCACGATGACGTAATCACCCTCGGCCAGGATCAGGCCGTGCTCGTAACGCAAGGTGCCGGGGATGCTGCGAACGAGGTTGAACAAGCCTTCGCGGCCCGGTTCGATATGTGCGCTGTGCTGGATGTAGTTACCAGACCAATAGCCTACGGCGGCTTCGTAGTCTCGCTTGTTGAACAGTGTGTCGAATGCCTCGAGGACAAGGGCTTTGTTCTGTTCGGATGAGGTCTTTGACATGGTCGCTTCCTCTTCGATGGTTGGTAGTTCAGGTGACGGTGTACTTGGTGCGGATTCGTCGATCTCACCCTAAGCACTCGGGTTAGCTGCTGGCATTAGCCTCAAATCACAATGGTGACCACCATTGATGTGAGTTATCATGGCGCCACCTTCAGGCCATTGTCAATGGTGATCGCCATTGTCATTCCATGCAAACCATGGCCGGGTTGCCAGACAGGAGTGGTCATATGGGCGTTTCAAAGCAACAAGCCATTGAAAACAAAAGATCTATTGTCGCCGCCGCGGAAAAACTCTTTCGCGAGCGTGGCGTAGCGGCAGTGGGCTTGACCGAGCTGACCAAGGCTGCCGGCTTCACCCAAGGCGGCTTCTACAACCACTTCAAATCGAAGGACGCCTTGGTCGCTGCCGTCATGGAGAAGGCGATGGAAGATGGTGCAGCCCAGCTCATCGCCGGTATCCAGGCGTCGAAGACCAGCGCGGCCGATCCGATGAAGCGGCACATCGAGTGGTACTTGTCCCCGGATCACCTGACCAACATCGAAGCGGGTTGCCCATTGACAGCGTTCGCCGGCGATGTCCGGCGACTTGGTAAGGAGGCGCGTCAGTCCTATGCGCGCGGACTGAGGTGGAATGTCGATCAGCTAGCGAACGTAATCGACGACGAGAACCCACAAGAGAGAAGAAGAAAGGCCATCGCGCTATTCAGCCAGATGGTTGGCTCGCTGATGCTTTCGCGTGCAGTGGCCGAGGTTGATCCTGACTTCGCCGATGAAATACTGAAAGATGGACGCCAGCAACTGCTGCAAGCCATCAAGGCCTGAGTAAAACCAACGAACTCAAAATAAGGGGTCAGAAAATAAGGCGACAGTGACATTTACCCCAAAAGAAAATCTCACTGCCCCCTTTGTTTTTGCGCGTCAGGCGTGCCGGCTGGATGCGCGACGACTGCCAAAGTCATGCCCATCGACACGCGCGTAAATATCTACGGTGGTGATAGCGTACTTGCGATGTGACGATTCGCCGATCCTACCTGTGAGGGCCGTATGCAGCACCATCTCTCGACTGCATTGTTTGGGCTTGTTGCACTATGCACTTCAGCGGCCTGCATGGCCCAGGCCACGCCGACGCCGACGCCTCCATTGCGAGGCGCCGCATTAGACAAAGAAGTACAACGGCTGATGGCTGAAGGGCACGTACCCGGTTTCGCCCTGGCGGTGATCGAGAACGGTAAGGTCGTACACCTGCGTGCTTACGGTGAACGCGATACACAAAAGAAACTGCCGCTGACCGTCGACACGGTGATGTACGCGGCCTCGATCACCAAGGCTGCTTTTAGCTACAGCGTCATGAGCCTGGTCGATCGACAACGCCTGAACCTGGACACGTCGATCGCCGATCTGTTGCCCAAGCCCTTGCCCGACTACCCCAAATACACCGACCTCACCGACGATCCGCGCTGGCGCAAGATCACCCCGCGCATGCTGCTAAGCCATAGCACCGGGTTTCCCAACTTTCGCTCCTATCCGCCTGACGGCAACGGCTACGACCCGAATAGCAAGCTGAAGATTTACGCGGAACCGGGCAGCCGTTTCGCTTACTCCGGCGAAGGCATCAATCTGATGCAATTCGTGCTTGAGAACGGTCAGGACACCGATGTTGTGACCTTGATGCAGAAGCAACTGTTCACCCCTTTCGGCATGACCCATAGCAGCATGACCTGGCGCAAGGATTTCGCCGACAATCTGGCCATCGGTTATGACGAATCGGGCAAGCCACTTGGTCACAAGCAACGCGAGTCGGCGCGTGCCGCCGGGTCGATGGATACCACGATCAGTGACTATGCGAAGTTGTTGGCGGGCATGGTGCGTGGCGATGGACTGAGCGCCAAGACGCATGCCGAGTGGCTCAAACCCGTGCAACGCATCCGCTCCATCCAGCAATTTCCCACGCTGGATACGGCAACCACCACGGACAATGACGGCATCAAGCTCTCCTATGCGCTGGGGGTGGCGGTATATCAATCGCCCCAGGGGCCGGCCTGGTTCAAAAGCGGCCATGAGGAAGGCACCAACAATCTCGCACTGTGTCTGCAACAGTCTCGCAACTGTGTGCTGATCATGAGCAACAGCTCAAACGGCGAAAGCATCTACAAGTACGTGATCGACGCCGCCCTTGGACCTAGCTGCTTTCCGTGGTTCTGGGAAAGCGATATTCCGTATGACCATCCCGAGTGGCGCCGCCCCGAGCATCGAAACCAGCCACATCCGCCCTGCGGCGCCCCACAACCGCAACCTACCGCTGCCTAGCCAGGGCGTGCACGCGTAACTTTGGGATCGAAACCCTATCAACGCACATGTCAGCGTGGAGATGAGAAATGGGTACGTGGGGAAGTGGACTCTACTCGGGCGATTTCGCCATGGATCTGCGTACAACCGTTGGTGCGGTTGCACGACTGCCTTACGACGCCGACCGGCTCGTCGATATCCTGTGCGAGACGGAGCCAGGAGCAGCAAACGATTCCACCCATGAAGACCACCTCACCTTCTGGCTGATCGTTGCGGATCAGTTCGCTAAACGCGGCATCGTTTGCGACCGCGTGCGGGAGAATGCGCTGCAGATTATCGACAACGGTGCGGATATCGCCAGACTTCAAGAGCTTGGCATGAATGAGCCTGGTCTCCGCAAGCGGCGTAACCAGCTACAAAACGTGCGCACGCGAATAGCAGCGGCGAATGCTGCCAAGCCGCGCGCCGTCCTAAAGAAGCCACAACCGCTATTGATGGATGTCGGGGACGTGATCGCTTACCCGATCCGACGCGGGGCTCCAATCAACCCTTACTACACCACCATCCGAATGGAGAACGGCCGGCCCTGGATACAGGACGGCTGGGGAGTAGCGGTAATCATCGACCGGGGACGCGCCTTCGAATTTCTGTCGTGGTACAGGCCACTGACCATGGCGGAGGCCAGCAATGAGAAGCCGCCATTGGACTCATTGCGCGGCAATGTGCGTTGGCGGCTCCAACAGCCGGGAACTTGCTCGGCGAGTCATTTCAAACGCATGGAGATAGAGAAGATCGGCAGTCTGGCGATCGATCCGGGGAAGCTGAAAAACCTCTGGCCGCGACTTAGTCCTGGAACCCTGCATGCGGCCAGCGATATTTCCCTGGGGAATAACTTGCGCGCAACTCCCCATGGCGAAGAAGAACCCAAGCGGTTCAAGCGCCAAGACTTGATCACCAGCCTTGAGCAGATGCTATGCGACGAGCATCGCCCCGCCACATAGTCCACTACCCTTTACCTCTTTGAACAACTTTCATTCTCGCTAGTCACACCGACGAGTTGCCCCTTGGCAAACTCCAGATTGACCGTCGCGCTCTGCGAAGTCGTTGGCGCGCCATGGGATGTAAGGCGATTAATGTTTAGCTGGATAAGCACCCCCAGACGATTGCACTTGGTGAAATCACCTTTAATCAGGGTGCGACCGACTAGCTCCGCGTTGATGCGAGCCAATGAGGCAGAAGTTACTTCAACAGAGTCCAGCGTGACTCGGCTGACCTTAAGCGTGTAGTAGCCCGAATCGTTATCGAACTCCTGATCTATTGAATACGAACCTTTGCCTCCGTTGCAGGTAAATGACACTTCTTTCTTAATTGACTGAGACACGGCGAAGTGACTATCTAAATTGTCCTGCACTATCTTGGCTGGACTGATGACAACGGGAGCAGTCGTTTGCTGAGCGCTAGCGAGTCCAACCATCATGATCGATGCCATGATTGCAGCCGAAATCTTCATGAATAACCTCAAGGAATAAAGACACCGTTCTTCAGTCCGACCGCCTCAAATCACGCCCCCGCACTGAAGCCGTGAGATCAGGCGATCAATAACGCGGAACTGGATTATCTAGCGACACCTTTTTTGCCCCTCGGCCAGAGCGCGGCACACGAGGCAGACCCATACCATCAATTCAACGGAGCCAGGCGCACGGGCATGGGAAGCATCCTGTGACGGTATTGGGGCGCGTTGCCTGCAACTAGCCAAAAAGCCAACAAAGCAGGCAGGCCAAGAATTAATCCGGTAACGGCCCATGCCAGGATGCCCATGCCACGACTACCGAGGCGGCTTGCATAGGCAGCGGACAACGCTGCGCTAAGCAAAGTCATGATGGTCGCCAGCCACAGCACTTCTGGCGGCGGTAAGTTGGGGTCGGCTGGGTTCAAACGCTCGTGACCTGCGAAGAGTGTGGTCGCCCATTGAGTGACGTGCTCGATCACAGGCGAGATCCACATGTCGATATAGCGAAACCACACGGGAAAGTCTTGCGTGATGGTACGCGTGGCGATCATTTGCCAGCGCCCTTGCCGATCCACGTGCAGTACATATTGCGCCCGCTGGAACGACTCGTAACGGAGCGCTCGGTAATACGCCATCGACACTACGTAGCCATCGTCGACATCGGCTATGTTCACGCGCGACAACACGTTGATCGGTCCCTGCAGCGGGACACGCACGCCGACCCTTCCATCATGTTGCGCATTGGCGTCTGCGTCGATGTGGAGCGCCTGATCGCTTAAGGCCAGCACATGCGTGCCGATCATCATCGGTGGCGCAGCGAAGACTTCACCGGCGGAAAGAGTCTGCCACGACTCTACGGCGCGCGAGTGCTGGTCATAACGCCAAGCCATGTTGTGGCCCAGCAGGGTCACGCGATCGTTCGTCTCTGATGGGTCCAGAAACGCCATGGTCGGGGTGGGAAACATAGCGGCGCCTGGTGGCGTCAACCGACCACGATCACTGAGGCCGTCAGCCAGTCCATGACCCACGAACTGCATCCGATCGTGGCTGAAAGTCCAGCGTGCGTCGTTGGTCTCATCGGCGAAACTGAGCGGCGCCAGGTTGGTGAACTGCTGACGCTCGGGCAACGCGTCCAGCATCGGTCCGTAGCGATCCACTTTGCCCGACTGAACTTGAGTCAACCAGCGCCCCGCTGACGAATCCTTGCTGGCGCGCAGGCCCATGACCAAGAGGGCTTTGTCCGTAGCCCGCTGGCTCTCCTGCGCAGTGCCATGCTCGGGTGCGGATGCCGTCGCTTGTGCCGACCCCAACGCAATCCAAGTCATTTGCAAGCCGATTCTAAGGGCCGCGACCAGCACGACATAGATACATACGCTGGTTGGGATGAATGCCGCGATCAGTGGCAGCGGGCGGGCCGGTGCGCTGACGCGGTCTGGCCGAAAGGTTATCCATACCAGCGTGGCCATGCAGCCGAGAACCAGTACCTGTAGCAGTAGCGACCACCAGGCCTGTGCATGTGCCTGCAAGATCAGCAGCAAGAACACCAGCGCGCCAAAGCCGTACCTTCGGTTCGCCAACGCAAGGTAGCCACCCGTCAGGTATCCAATCAATGCCACCAACAGCGCAGGTAGCGCCATCAGCCAGTGCCGAGTGTCGACCACTCGCGCCGTGGCTTCCGTTTGCCACAGCGCGATCAGCAAGATCGGCAATGCCGTGGTCACGGCTAGCCATACCGCACCAGCAGCGAAAATCGCGCCGCCGATGCGCCATGAGGGCAGTGGCCGGTGGATAAGCTGAGCCCAAGCGGCCGGCTTGGTGTAGCCGGTGATCTGGTAAAGGCCCAGCAGAAGTCCTCCAAGGGCATAGCAGGCGCCAATGACGATGTAGCCGATCGGCGCCTGTTGAGCCAAGTCGTTGGTCTTGGACATGAAGCCGAGCATCAGCAGGTGGCCGACACCGGCGATGGCGGCCCAGATACGAAAGCGGCGCAATTCGGCCGCAAATAGATGCCACATGTTGCGATCCTCGAATGTGTGTTTAGGCAGCTACGGGCATGCGATGCCCTTTCGCCAGGAAGCCGTTGACGGCGCGGTCGAGGCTGACCGGCATACTTTGCGTGGAGCGCGCTCCATGTTGCTGCAGGAATAGTGCGAAGGCATCGTCTTGGTCCAGCACCAGATAGTGGTGCAGCCCGTCAATGCGCTGTACTTCCAGCAGGCCAGGGATTGAGCTCGGGTCAGGTCCGCGGAAGGGCATCTCGGCGATCCAGTATCGGACGCGGGCGCGGAAATCATCCGGCGGTGACGTATGACGCAACGCGCCACGCTCAAGGATCACCAGGTTGTCCGCAACACGCTCGATTTCGTCCATCTGGTGCGAGCAATAGACCACCGTGCATGACTGCGTTGTATTGGAGTAAAGCAACGCCTCAAGAAATGCGCGTTTGGCGACAACGTCAAGACCCAGCGTCGGCTCATCCAGAATGAGCAACTTCGGTTGCTGCGCCAGATTGACCGCCAAGTTCACACCGGCGCGCTCGCCACGAGATAACTCACTGATGCGTTGGCGGGCTCTGACGTCGTAGTGGCCGATGACCTCATCGTAGATAGCCTGGTCCCAGTTCGCGTAATGCTGTCGCTGCATCGCTATGAGTTGTTCGACGCGCATCCATGACGGCAACGTGTGCTCCTCGTTGACGAAACCGATGAGGCCGCGGTCTGCTGGCGTCAGTGCATCACTAGCGCGCCCCAGTACCCACGCACGCCCTGCTGTCGGCTGCAAGAAACCCAACAGAATGCGAAAGAGCGTGGACTTACCGGCACCATTGGCACCAACGATGGCATGTATGGCACCTGGGTCCATGATGAGATTCAGATTATCCAATGCCATCTTGTCGCCGAAGCGCAAACTCAACCCTTCGGTGCGGATGACAGGAGTGTGGTTGCTCATTGCGGCTCCTCGCTCAGGCAGACAGGCGTGACACAGCACGCAGGGCGTCATCTAGACGGGCGAGAGCGTCGCTGGCGGGCACGCCCAAAGCGACGACCTCGTTGACGAATCGATCAATGGCCTCGGCAAGGCGACGCTCGCGTTCGGCCGAAGAGAATCTTGCTCTCGGCGCAGTGACATACAGGCCCAGCCCCTGCCGGGGTTGCAGCCATCCTTCTGCCGTAAGTTCGGCATAGGCTTTGGCAACGGTGTTCGGGTTGATCGACAACTGCTGGGCGAGGCCTCGCACGCTAGGTACTTGCATGCCTGGTTCGAGTTCACCGCGGGCAACCTGCATGCGTATCGCATCGACGATCTGCTTGCTGATAGGTCGAGAGTCACCGGTGGCGACACTTATCATCAAGGGATTAGTTCTCGCCATGGGGCGACTCCATACATGTGTACTGTGCGTACTAGTACACATGACTGATGAGCACCTGTCAACAAGGCTCCAAGCGATTTTTCGCACCAAAGCGATCATTGGCGCTTTCGCCCCAAGATATTGTTTGGCGCCATCGATGGCATGACATGGGTCAGGTCGCCCCCTGCGCGTCGACGTGCGCGAAGTGATACCCAACGTGGCGGATGTTGGGGTTCGCGGTGATGCCTAATACCGCGCAACGTTGCAGTTGCATGTGCACATGGTCCGATGCGCTTTGCGCCATGTCGATCATTTGGCGATGACAGCGAACACGCTGGAGAGGTGGTTGAAATCCACTTCGGCGTTCGGGGTAGGTTGGGGTGAGCGCGAGCGAACCCCAACGTGGCGCAACGTTGGGGTTCGCGGTGATGCCTAATGCCGCGCAACGTTGGGGTTCGCTTTGCTCACCCCAACCTACGCATCATCCAGCATCTCGTTGATATCGTCGCGCAGGCTCTCGGGCGTGGACCTCTTAGATCCGCCGAGCTGTCACCTCTGTTTAAGCCATCCAGATGTCATTGAAGACACGACTGAAATTGAGTCCAAGCACCTTTTCCGCCACCCGCGCACTGTAGCCGTGACTCAGCAATGCATCGGCCACTCGCTCCAGCTTGCGCGGGGTATTGAGGTCAGGGATGTAAAGAGGACGGTTTTCACCCGGCGCGGCAACTCCCTTTTTGATTCGCTCCTGGGTGTACGCCGCCATCGCCTTGAGGTCACTCTCCGTGACTTCAAAAACGTTTGTATCGGTACCCATGCCGACATGATCCTCGCCGCAGACATTCAGCGCATGCGTCATATGGCGCATGTAGTCTTCGAGCATGGGCTGCCTGGTGTCCTCCGTTAGAAACGGCAGCATATAGATGCCCATGACACCGCCCTTGTCGGCAAGCGCCTTCATCTCGCGGTCGTCCTTATTTCGCGGATGCGAAAAAACAGCGCGGCAGCCTGCATGAGAGATGAGCACGGGCTTGGTCGATAGGGCAATGCCGTCGGCCGTGGTGGCCGTATTGGCGTGACTAAGATCCAACGCCACGCCCAAGGCGTTCATTTTGGCTATGGCCTCGCGCCCCAGCTTGGTGACGCCATCCGAATCGCCGTCCAGACAACCGCAGCCCAATGGGGATTTGTGGTTATAGGACAACTGCATCACTAGAACGCCGAGCTTTCGGAATAGCTCAATGCGATCGAGCTTGTCCCCCAACATGGTGGCCGCCTCAAACGAAAAGATCAGGGCGACTTTTTTCTCGCGTTTCGCGCGGCCAAGATCGTCGTGCCGGGCAACTTTGATAAAAAGATCAGGGTATCTTTCGATCAGATTCTGCGCATCGGCGATGTCGTTCACCGCCTCCTCAAAGGACCCCTGAAATCCACCAAGGGTTGTCTTCAGCGCAGTAATTCCGCAATCGCGCACGACCGCCAAGTCTGCTTTCGTTTGCTCATTGCAGCACAACTGACCGATCGACGGCGTGCTGTTGCCATCGAGAACCAATGCGTCGCGATAAAGATGGTCGCCGAGTGTTGGCGGCGGGACGCTAGCCGGACTGGGTTGGCGACCGGCTTCGCCCGAGATCGCCACGGGTGACATGGCCGCCGCAAGCAATGCCTTGCCTGAAAGCGACAGAAACTTCCTACGTGCTCCAAGTCCGCTCACTAACCTCACCTCACGCCATATAAAAAGAGAACGCCTTCGTCCAAGCATCTCAAATAGCGAGGACTCCATCGCTTCAGATGCATGTCCAGTTTATGGAGCCGAGACACTTTCATTGGCCTGACGCATGACCTCACCCCGGCCAAAATCCAGCTTTGGCCGGTTGTATCGAAGGCATGTCAGACAGCACACCGACCGTCTCTCTCCCCTGCCCCAGTCTGCGACCAGGTTGGGTTCTTGTCATATGCTCGTGGTCATGCTCGCGCGCCGGACGGCAACTGAACCCAAGAATGTTTACGACATGCAAGGGCTTGATCGGGGTGTCAGGTCAGCCTAATCACAGCACGCCGGATAATGTCGGCACGATTCGCACATGGCCGACGCTGTTGACGTTGCGATAGACCAGTTTCATGTGCGCGGATGCGAAATTGTGGCACTGCGAGCAGTTATAGGTTTCACACCCTGCCAGGGATGCGCAGGCCACGACCAGACTCAGCGCGATGGCGATGCGACGGGTAAGACGACATAGCAGTAGCGTGGTCATGGCAATCTCCGAGCGTTGATTATGAGCGGACTGAAAACTTTTACAGCCGGTTACGACATCATCGAAAACAAAACGGGCTTGTTAGCAGAGCGTCGGTTAACGCGAAGTGACAACATTTGGCGTTGCCCCCCATCTTGTACTGTCCCGTTCGTCGTATTAGCATGCTAGCAAACTAGCACCAACGGTATGGCACTGCCCATGACGGACCCCGTTAAGCAATTCAACGTGTACTTGCCGAGCGAACTGATTCGCGAGGTCAAACACCATGCCGTCGAGACAGAGCAATCGCTGTCGGCCATTGTGGCTACGGCCTTGCGTGCCTATCTCGACGCACATCAACGAAAGCGGAGGAAGCATGAAAACTAAAGGCATCAACGGCATCCTGATCGAAACGCATAACTGGGGCCAAACGGTTGCGTTCTGGCAAGAGCTTGGATACGAGCTGGAATTCGAGACGGATCACAACTCAGGCCGCCTGCGTCATCCCAATGGCGGGCCCTACATTTTTATTGCGGAACGGCCGAGTCATCATGTGCTTCAGGTAGTACTCGGCTTAGCGGTTGCCGATGCGAGTCAGTTCACGCCACCGCACAGCGGTACGGTCCTGCGGCCGTTCGAGGAGCAGCATTGGCCGGTACTGCAAATGCTGCTCGCAGACCCTGATGGCCGGCAGCTTGCGGTGGATGCGCCGCTGCCGTCAGAAAAGTAGCCGAGATGACATAGCGATTTCATCAAGCTGTTTAGCGGCGTGTCGCCAGGACACCGTCCAGCGCCAGTTGCGCCTTGAAACCCGCCTTCTCCAAACGTTTCTCCACTTCGCGCGGGACGTCGCGGCCACTGGTGAGCTTGTTCGGACTCCCCGTATAGTGAAACAGGCGTCCGCCGCGACGGAGCACGCGTGCAAGTTGATCGTAGAACGCCTGTGAGTAGAGCTCACCGGCGATACCGAAACGCGGCGGGTCGTGCAGCAGCGCATCCACCGAGGCGTCGGCGATCTGCATGATCGCCTGTGACACGTCGGCATGGTTGAGTTGCAGACGGCCGCCGCTGGCGGGCGCATCCGGATCCGGTGACCAGGGGTTAAGCGTACGCAGCCACAGCACGTCGGGATTCTTCTCGAACGAATGGATGCGCGCCACGCCAGCCTCAAGACAGCAGGCCGCGAAGTAGCCAAGGCCACCGCAAGTATCGAGCAGCACCTTGCCGTGCGGCTCGACCAATGCCACTTTACGGCGCGCATCCTCAAACGGCGATTCCTTCGCCGTGGGTAGCATCTTGATACCGTCGATCTCGAAGGTGGGAGCGCCCCACTCCGTAGGCACCAGTTTGATAAGCGAGCCGGAAAAGCGCGATACCGGCGCGAACTCATCGCCGTCCCAGTAATAAATCGTGCGGTCTTTCAGCTTGTGCGGATACGGGTAGTACTGACCGCCCCATTGCCAAGCATCCGTCTGCAGCAACGCGCTGCCGTTTGAACGCCCCAGATCCAGTGACCCGGTCCATTCGCCCGCAGCGGCAGCGTGTGCAGCCAGCAGTGTCTCGGCGATGGGACGTGTGAGCAGGGGGCCGGAATAATGCGACACGAAGGGTAATCTCCTGGAATAGCAGCGAAAAAGATGTCTCACCGCCGAATGCAGTCCACGGTGTACTCAAGCAGATGAAGGGACAGCGGTCGATTCAAGAGACTTATGACTATCTCTTCGAATTTATTTACTTGGCTACCAAGTACGACCTGAAAATCGATCAGAAAGACCTCAGCGAACTCTCGCATGGAGAATGCTTCGGCTTGCTTCTCGTTTTCTATCTCATGCTGGATCGACAGGACATTCTATGGGTTATTGACCAACCAGAAGATAACCCTGGATTGCCCCCGCAAGCAGGGCGCTTTATCTGCCTCGCGGGGGCCTGCTCAAAGGTTTGAGGACCGATGCCTTCGAGTTCGCATAGCTACATCAACATTATTCCCCCCGGTACGATGGGAAAGCACGCGTGCTTAGGCCCAAACCGTCGAAACACCGAGGCGAGCCTCCACGTTAGCGATCAATGACATCATGCCAAAGTGCCCAGCAGGGGCGAAGGCTCCACCACGACTTGCACCGTACAGAAGGCCCAGCGCAGTCGACCCAACACCGTCGAGAACCAGCGATCCGGAGTCGCCGCCATCCACGAAGACACCGCCATTTCCGAAGATCTCCACCTGTTCAACGAGGTAAGTATTGCCCCCCCCTGGCGACCAATTGATAGTCATCCATTTGCCGACAACCTGAGCACCCAAGATGCTCCCATTCGTCGGTCCGGTCATAAAGCCTCGCTTGCGCACAGTTTGGAATATCGCCGGCTCGGCCGTCGCGGTCACTGCGGGTATCAAATCAGGAAAACCAAGGCCTTGGCCGGAAATTGCTCGCGAGACACCACGCCCCTGTGCTGCCGCCCCATTGGTCCGAAACACACCAGAATCGGTCGTGCTCACCCTTATCGGCGAAAGCGGCAACGGTGGCGTGTCCGGAAAATCAACACGAAGAACATCACCGACAAGGTCATCTAGTATCGGCGGGACACTTGCGATCAGATTCGGCGTCTTTGACTGCCAGATCTGCGTTCCAACTGGACCGGTGACATGGAAGTTACTCAGCCCAAGTATCTCCCCCGTTGCGGTATCCATCACCAGAGCACCCATTGTGCCGAAACCGCGTGCTTGGGACTCGATCCTGATTCCACCACGAAGCTCGGGGTAACGATCCACGTCCGGGAACGCGACCGGCTCATATACACGCTCGATGATGCAGACCGCGACACCTGCGATTTCACTGGGTAATCCATCAGGCACCCGTGAGGCATCCTCCACGAGGATCCTTACGGCAAGCTCATCAGAAAACTCGCCGTTCTCCTCTCGTGCACCAAGCCCTATGCCAACCACGCCAGGAAGGGCAAGCAAGCCAAACTCGACCTGAGCCTTCGCCTGTATGAGTTCTTCCGGAATGTCCATGAGCGCCTCCATATTTGGTGAATAAGATGGCTACACGTTTCAACGGATTGTCGGGATGTTCCCGGCCACAAGCCGGATAGAGCAGCGAAGATCATGGCACAGTTCTCTGGGATTGGGACTCGACTACATATCAGCCTCATCCGCATAAAGAAGTCCATCTGCGCGCAATGGATCAAAGCGCATAGGGGTCATTTGGACTAGCCTAGGGCCGTGGCTACTGAGACTCAGCGCAACGTCCCTACCCTGTCGATGACTGATGATCCCTGCGCCTCGGTGGTTAACCACGAGTGCTACGCAAGTGGGTTATGCCACGGCCATGACTGCCGAGCAGCTATTGACGCTACGCCAGTCGCGTCAATGCGGTAGCCAAGCGCTCCACATCCTCGTCGGTATTGAGATATGAAACCGAAGCACGGGCGATCCAATCGAGCCGCCGTGCCCGCATGTCCAGCGGAGTAAAAGGAATGCCGTTGGCCGCGATCTGGATCTGTTCTGCCGCGAGAATGGATTTGAGATCGAGCGCTTGATGTCCGCGCAGGTTGAACGATACCAGGCCCGAACGAACACCTTCGCCCAAGTCATGGACGGTCAGGCCAGGCACGCGCAAAAGTCGTGTTCTCAGCGCTTGTGCGCGAACAGCGATCTCCGCGGCGATATGGTGTGCGCCTAAGGTCAACGCCAGGGCGATCGATTCGGCTAAGCCGAGCAGAAGTGCTATCGGCTGCTCGTCAGCCTCGAAGCGGCGTACGTCGGCGCGCAACGAGAAATTCCCGCTAGTAAGGGGCGCATCGCGCGACGATGGTTCCAGATGTTCCAAGAACGCACGACGGACATAGAGAATGCCCGTATCGGACGGCCCACGCAGATGCTTTCGTCCTGGGCATACCAGCACATCGCATTGCAGCTCCTTAACGTCGACGGGAATCTGGCCGACCGCCTGCGCAGCATCAATAAAATAAGGGATGCCGGCTTGCCTGGTCACCTTGCCAACGGCGACTGCGTCGTTAATCAAACCACCATTGGCAGGCAACCAGGTCAGCGAGACCAGACGCACCCGCTCATCGACGACCTTGGCCAGCGCTTGCGCATCGACACTGCCATCCGCCTGAGTAGGAATGACCTCAACGCTAGCCCCGAAGCGCTGAGCCGCACGCTCGAATGCGGCCAGGCTACCACCCCATTCCTGTCGCCCCACGAGGATGCGCTCCCCCGGCTTGAGCGGTGGAAACGCGGCAAAAAAACAGTCGAAACCGTTGGAGCATGAGCTAGTAAACGCGATCTCATCGACGTCGGCATTGAGCAACGTTGCAGCGTCGCTGCGAGCCTTATCCAGTCGTTCGGCGACGTGGGCTGCCGCCGCCATCGGGCCAAGTTTCGACTCCAATGCGAGGTGTTCGCGTATCGCGTCGATGGCCGCAAGCGGCGGTAGCGACAAGCCTGCATGATTGAGGTGCACGGCATCACTCAGGCCCGGCGTCTGCGCACGCAGGTGTGCAAGCGTGGTCACCGGAATCATGCCGACACACCTTCGTGAAGCAGAACTTGAGCATCCGCCTCGGCCAAGGCCAGCAGGCGCCCTACTATCGACATGCGTGCCATACCCAACTGCGGCACATCGCGGATTTTCATCGAATCTTGCATCTGGTGCTGGTGCCGGGCCGTATTCGATCGGAGCTTATCTGTGCCAGATCCGGCTAACAACCGGATGCAGCACGGGACTCAGCAAGGTATGACGTCGCGCAGCCATCGGCTTGCGCAACGTCGATTTCAAACGTGCCCAATCAGGCGGCAGGCTTGCGGAACCGGTAGATGAACTGATCGGTCTGGCCGCGGATGGATTTGTCGAAGACCTGTTTGGTATGTGCATCGGTCGTATTGCGAAGCACGTTCAACTCGCCATCGAAAACGAAACCCGCCGCTTCTACCTGTTGCTTGACGATCGCCGGATCGATGCGATGAAGCGTGTCGGTGTCTCGCATGCCCGAGCCAGCCTGCGCCGCGTGATCGATAATCACGAACAAACCACCTGGACGCAATGCATCGAATACCTGCTTATTGAGTACAGCCGGATCCACGCTGCCCATGAACTTATCTGGATAGTCATGGTAATTCTGCGAGGTGAACACCAGGTCTACCGGCGCGGGAGCGGTGAGCTTGTCGGCGGGCTGCAGCATCACTTCGATGTTGCCGTAATGCGGCTGCTTGGCGACCTCGCGCAGCTTATCCGCAAAGCCCGGCTCCACCTTCTCGTAGGCGGTGGGAAAAACGGCGTAGACGTGGCCTTGCGGCCCGACCACGGCGCTGAATACGCGACTGAAATACCCACCGCCGGGAATCAGTTCGAGCACCCGGCTGCCTGGCTTGATCTCGGTGAAGGCGATCACGTCGACCACCTTTCGGCGAGCGTCATTGGCCGCATCCGATTTTCGGGCCGGATCATTCAAGGCCGTGCTGAGCGTGCCCGGCGCCGCAGGTGCTGCGGGTTGAGCATGTGCCGCGGCAGGTAAGGCAAACGCGATCAGAACGGCAAACAGAGTGTGACGCATCAGAGGCTCCATGGATGGGTGAGGACGAGTATGCGTGTTGCGCTTCTTTCGCACTACTTCATCGACTGACGATTATAAGAAGCGCCCACCCGACCTGGTAAGCGATGCGTCCAAGCGGTAGATCGGCGCGATGCATCGAGTTGGCATCGTCGGCGCCGATTCGCACGGCTAACGGATTACTCCGCTAACCGCATCCATCACGCGGCTTGATTCAGGCGCTCAAGCAGCAGCGGCGAGGCCAGCTTGCAGTCTGGATGCATCCGGTTGAGGCTATGGATCGCACCAGCCAGACCGGTCATCAGACCCGGTGTAAAGGCGGCACGAGTCATTCCGCCGATCACCCCGTGATGCTCCTCAATGGCCGAAATAACCTGCGCGGTCGGCTCATCCCGGTCGGCGCTGGAGACATCGGGATCCAGCGCCGCGGCGCGCACGAACAGCTCCCACAACGACAGGTCGCCGTGGCAAAGGGTGTGACTTGAACCCCACTGTCCATGCGAAGCCGTAACGGCGCGACGCAAGGTGCGCAAATGACGCGGATCACGCGTGCGCGCGTACAGATCGCCGGCGGCCAAACCGATGCCGACACTGCCATTGCACCAGGTGTGAAAGGTCTCAGTGACGCCCAGTTGGCGCATGTCGAGCCAATTGCCCAGCGTCTCGTCGTACAACGAATCCTGGAACGCGAACGCAGCGTTGGCGAGCGCACTCCAACGCGCGCGATCGGCCTCGTCGCCTGCACCGGCCAGCGCCAGTCGCGCCAATGACCAACCGACGCCGACGGCGCCGTGCGCGAATCCGCCGATCGGCTCGGCGAACACCGGCGTCTGCCAGCGCGCGCCGCGCGCATCGACAATAGCCGCTGCCTCCAAGTGCCGTGCCGCCCGCGCAGCCAGTGCGAGCCAGCGTGCATCGCCGGTGGCCTCGGCCAGTTGCAATAACGGCACGATGGCACCACTGGCCCCATCGATGATGTCGAAATAGGTATCGTTGCCGAAGCCTTCGAGCGCCAAAGCCTCGGCACAAGTCACCGCGTTAGCCAGCAACTCGGGACGCCGCAACAGATCATGCAGGGTCAGCCAGGTCCATATCTGCGCACCGTAGCCGCTAAAGCCGCCAATCGTCCGGGGCTTGTCGGCTATGACCAATGCCTGCAGGATTTTCAAGGCACCGTTGAGTGCGTCGTCAACACCGGGCACCACGTCTGCACGGCCGCACTCAACCTCGTATACGTAGCCAGCCAACGCGACCACGACCCCACCGAGGCCAAAGTAGACATCGGCCTGCAGCGGTTGGACCAGCCAGCCGCTCTGGGTCGTTTCCGGGGTAATCCAGGTCACCGAGCCATCGTCGCCGCGCACGGCAAGCCGTAGCAGGCGCTCGACCGCTTCCACAGCAAGCTTGCGGCGGCGTGCATCAAGACGATCAGTATGCGGATGGCGAGCGAAGTAATGACGCCCGCTTGCCACGGGCTCGTCAACGCTGCGATTGAGCTTGGTCGCGACTAACGCGCTGCGGATGGTCAGCTCCTCCAGATCGATGCGCATCGCCCGCCAGTCGGCCAGCGCTGCATCGATCCGCGCGCGATTCAGCGGCGCTGCGAAAACCGGCACATCGCCGTAGCGCAGATCGTCGATCTCGGCCGCTATCTCCTGCGCTGCCGATGGCGCGATCGGCACCACGAGAGCATTGCGTGCGAGCAAGTCGCGGGCACGCTCGATCGCCTTGGCTTCGTCGTACAGCGAAGCCGGGTGCCATAGCATGCGCCCGATTTCCATATAGGCCTGGGTCGGCCGGAGGATATCGCGAGCCTGGCAGTGCTCGAATGCAGCCAGCAACGGCATGAGTTCGCCATCGGCATCGAGCTTGCGCAACTGCGTTGTGGCAGCGAGAAAACCTTCGCTGATCTGGTCCCAATACAACGACACGTCAGGATTCCGGCCGGGGTGATTCCGGGCCGGAGTCACGTCGACATTGATGACCTTTACTCGCGCCTCCGTCGTGCCCTCGCCCACGATAACCGGCGCATGCACTTGCGGCTGCTGGTTCGGTAATGCGCCGGCCGCGGAGATGTCGACGCCATCAAAGCCTAACGCCGGCGCGCGGTAGGGGACGATACCGGTGCGCAGCACCGAGCTGCGGATCAGTACTTGGGCAACATCGTAAGCGTGGCCGTATGGCGATGGCAGGCCCTTGTCGATGACGGCGAACAAACTCTCGACGTCGATGACTACGGGTACCGGACCTGCGGCGATCAGATTTTCCAAATGGATGTCTGTGCCACCGAGCAGGCGCAACACCGCCAACCAATGACCCAGGCCGCGATAAAAGACCCGCAGCTCGTCTTCGCTTTCACAATAGCGCTGGACAACGAAGGCGGCCCAGCCATAGTCGCCGCGGTCGATCACCTCGGGCACGCGGATGCGGTTGGCGGCGGTGCCGAAAACGCCGGCAAGAAATGCATCGAGCACGCTGTCGATGCGTAGCGAACGCGGCTTGTACATTACCTCGCCGCCCTCCAGCGACAGCCGCGCTACGGCTTGGCCGCCCGCGTGCAGATCGCCCTGACCCAGGGCCAGTGCGGTCAGCCGCCCGGCCCGGCGGCCGAGCAGGCGCGCCAGCGCGGCACGGTCGGTGATAAACCGCATCAATAGTGTTTCGATGGATATTCGCTGCTGGCTGAGTACACGCTGCAGGCGCTTGCGCAGTGCCGGATAGCGACGATCCAGATGCTCGGCAAATTCCGCTTGCAGCGAGCGTTCGACGAATTGGGCAAAACGACCGGCGTCGTCTTCGGCAACCAATTCACCGGCCCGTTTGGCGGCGTGCAGCTCCAACAGCAGCACGCGATTGAGCTTGAGTCGCGCCGTATGGTGCACGGCCTCTTCGACCGCCGAGCGAATCAATGCCGCTTCGCCGAGATCGAGCCCTGTGGATAGTTCCGCGAGGCGGGCAGCGAACGCTGCACGTGTGGAGGCGGTGAAGTGTTCAATGATGCGGGTGAAGGCATCAGGTGTACTTGTCTCGACCATCGTTTGCTCGGAATCCTTCCAGTTCAGGAGGCAGTTCGCAAAACTATCGATGATAAACGCGCAGCCAAAAGCGGACTGCGCGTTGATTGAAGCTTAGTTCAACAGCAGTCACACCCGCCGAACCCGCCGCACGAAACGGTGGTCGCGCTGGTAAACATATTCATCCCCGCGGTCGAGCTGGTCAGTGCCGCCTCGGTCGCTGCCGCACCTTCGATGTAGAGTGGACCGGCCGGATTCTCCATGCCGTCAATGCTGTCCGAACCGCTGAGCCAGCCCGAAACGATATCGTCAGTCTGTTGCATAGCGTTACTCCTAAGCTATCGAGTTGGATTTGAATGGCAGCCAATCCCACTTCTCCGGGATTGAAGCCATTCCCGAACATTGATATTCAAGACGTATGCGGGAGCCCCTCTCCAAGCCGACGCAGTTGCGCGCCGAAGCCCTCTGTGGAAACACCGCGCCATACGTTGAGCGCAATGGGGCACGGTTGTCAACGCGAAATGCCAGCCTCACTTATCACTATCTGATGCGCTCTTGGGGCTTCTTAGCCGCACACAGGCTGACCCCGCCCCCGCCTATCGATCTTCACCGGCTGGCGATCGATACCCGACCTTGACCGGCACAGCCTCTTTCACGCCATCGTCACGTATGAGATGAGCCGCATCATTAACGGTCGTCCCTTCTCGGATCAAAGGAATATCGATATCTCAGGGGTGCTTGAACCCTTCTGTTAGGTGGATGTGCCATGCCTGCCGACAGCAACCTGAAGGTCGATTTCTACAGCAAGGATCCCTCTGAGATACAAGAGTATCTAGGGAAAATTTACGCCGACAATGCCTTCCAGGTCGGTGGAAAGCAGAAGTATGTGAAAACACGAATTCGCTTTTTATCAGAAAGCACGCGCGAGTCCTTTCTGATTATCTCGTGCACGGGTGGCAGCGCTGTCTACAGTCGCGATGATCTTTCGGCAGCGTGTTCGCCGGGGGTGATCGTCCCTATTTCAGCAACAGGCAACTCGCTGCGTATCGGCGGCCATGCCTTCGCTGCCGCCAGTTACAGCGACAAGATTGCAGGAATATGCCATTTCGTTGCTGCTTGAAATGCATCCTCACAACTACAGCCGCTTCTTTGAGCGCGCGGATAATGCACCCACCTGCCCCGATCATCGCCCACTCGGCGCATTGAATCGCTTACGCAAGGTGGTATACGACCGGATCAGCCGGGTAAGACATGAGATGAACTCGGTCCAAAGGCAGGAGCCTTAGCCTGTCGCCGGTTATGGCCCGGCCGAGCGATCACGCGAATCGCTGCCCGGCGGCCAGTCGGATGGCATAGGTCGAATCGTTGACGAGGTTGTAAGGCGCCGTCTTACGAGCCTCAAGAACTTGACGCATTGGCTAAAAGCAGCCCAACTTCTTTAATCTTGACGCAGCTAAAGAAATGCGTACAGATTAAGCCATGGGAATTTACGATTTATCGGTTCGCGCCATTCGGGCTGTCTATAGCGCTCACATCGCGACACCGCCAGTTTTAGATGCCGACACAGTATTCCCCGCAGCCCAGCGCTTTGCCGCCGCGTGGCCAGAGATCCGCGAAGAGGCGCTACTGCTTGCTCGCCAACTGCACAAGGTGCCGCGCTTTCATGAGCTGATGAAAGAGCAGTCGGAAATTTCGGCGAATGACGGCCGCGACTGGCGCCTCTTTCTATTGAAGGTCTACGGCGTCGATATCGCAAAGAATATGGCGGCCTGCCCTCGCCTCGCCGAGTTGATCTCGTCCGAACCCGACGTGCTTTCCGCGACGCTATCCTTTCTGGCTCCGCACAAGCACATTCCCAGGCATAGCGGCCCGTTCAAAGGGGTACTGCGCTTTCAGCTCGGGGTATCGGTACCGCTGGCAGAGGACGGTCGTCCGGCATCTGTGCTCGCTATTGAAGATGTGGAATATCGCATCGGCGATGGCGACTACCTGCTATGGGATGACACCTTCGCGCACGAGGTATGGAACCGGAGCGACGAGACACGGGTAGCGCTACTGCTCGATGTACGCAGGCGCAATATGCCCAGGGGCCTGACCCTGCTTTCGCGACTGCTGATCGCCATGATCGGATTTACCGCCCGGTTTCGCGGTTTGGCGTAAACGTCCGCCATTCACGGCAACATGAATAAGGACAGGAGAAGAGAACGATGCCGAGAATAGCGACCTTGCAAACCCTGGGGATACTCGCTGGCATGGCGATGGCATTGTCCGGCGCCGGCTGCGCCACGGTCGGCCATGAAGCACCAAGCTCCCCCTCCCCCATCCTGGGCTGGTGCTCTGTCACTTCTGAAAATACGGGCCCAGCGAAAACCATTCTCGACGTCGCCTTGCATCATCTCGACGACCGGCCAGGCGCCATAGCGCACGTACATACGGAGGGGACCCTGCCGCATCAGGGCATACGCGATCAAAGCATGGCGGCGGAGAAGGACTGGCCGATCATGCGCCGCGCCGCGCAGGCCTGGAGGATCAACGGCGATCCGCGCTACCTGAAACAAGTCGATGCCTACTTGGCGGCTTGGGCCGGCACTTACCAGCCGGACTTCAATCCGATCGACGAGACAAATCTGGATGGACTGATTGACGCCTATATGTTGACGGCCGACGCCTTAAGTCCAAGCACGCGAACCATGGCACAGGCGCTGCTACGCAAGCTCGGCACCGGCTATATCGATCGGATCCAGCACGCGCGCCGGCCTGGGCCTGCCACCACGATCAACAATTGGCAGAGCCATCGGGTCAAGCTGATCGCGCTCAGTGCGGCCGCGCTGGGCGACCGCGCCATGCTGAGCAGCGCTTTTGCGATATTCAAACAACAAGTCGCCGATAACATTCGGCCTGATGGCTCGGTGATCGATTTCGGCGAGCGCGATGCGTTGCATTACGTGGTCTACGACTTGCAGCCCCTGGTGCAAGCCACACTCGCCGCAAAGCCTTATGGTATCGGCGGCGACTGGCTGAACTACCGGACCTCGCAGGGTGCTTCGCTGCGTCTGGCGCTCGATTGGCTGCGCCCCTATGCCGAAGGTCAGCGCAGCCATCAAGAGTTTGTGCACACCAAGGTGCCGTTCGACCTGGCCCGACGAGAAGTCGGTGAGCCCGGCTATAGCGGCTTATGGGATGCCAAGACCAGCAGCACGTTGTATTGGCTTGCCGCAAAACTCGATAGCGGTTACCTGTCCGTGGCGCAAAAGCTGGCACCACAACCACCGGATTGGGTTGGGGTTTGCCGGTAGCGCGGGGGCATTGTCGCTGCCGGTTGCCTGCCCCCTAACTAACCGTATGCCAGCTCTGCTACCTTGCAGCACCGCCATCCTCTCAGCGCAAGGTTCGCCATGTCTCGATTCGTCTTACGTCTACTCGGCCTGTCCTTGCTTTGCGCAGTGAGCTTGCCTTGCGCCAGCGCCGATAGTCCGGCCGCAGCCAAGACACCGACGCCAAAAGAGCTACTGGAGCGATCCAAGCCGGAAGAGTGGCGTAAGCCCGATCCCGAGAACCTGCTGTTGATGCAACTGCCGCAGGGCCGGGTCATGATTGAATTGGCGCCGGACTTCACCCCACTGCACGCGGCCAATATCCGCACCTTGGTGCGTGAACATTATTTCGATGGCCTGGCGGTCATACGGGTACAGGACAACTTTGTCTCGCAATGGGGTGATCCCGAGGACGACGACAAGGGTGATAAGAGCAAGCTGCGCTCACTCGGCAAAGCCAAGCGCACCTTGCCTTCGGAATACACCCGTCCGATCGACAGCAAGCTGCCGTGGACCGCGCTACCGGACGGCGACGTCTATGCCCCCGAGGTCGGTTTTTCGGAAGGCTTTCCGGCAGCCCGCGATAAAGCCAGCGGACAGGAATGGTTAACTCATTGCTATGGCATGGTCGGCGTAGCGCGCGATGTGGGCCCCGAGACCGGTAGCGGCAGCTCGCTGTACGCCGTCATCGGCCAGGCGCCACGCGGCCTGGATCGCAATCTCGCCATCGCCGGCCGGGTACTGCAAGGCATGGAATACCTTTCTGGACTGCCGCGTGGCACGGGACCGCTGGGTTTCTATGAGAAACCGGCACAACGGCTGACTATCCAATCCATCCGCCTTGTCGCCGACCTGCCCGCAGCCGAGCGCGGCAAGCTTGAAGTACTGCGCACCGATAGCGCCACCTTCGCCGCGCTGATCGAAGCCAAGCGCAACCGCCGTGACGACTTCTATAAGCTGCCAGCCGGTAAGATCGACCTTTGCAGCATCAATATCCCGGTACGCGGGCCGTAAGACCTTGATGGTTTTGCTTCCGCCCCGCATATCAGAACATCCTGTTCATCTGCAGTTGTTAGCCTGCAATTGTTAGCCCGCAGTTGTTAGCGTGTACTTGCTAGACCTATATCGACGTCAGCCTTTGGCCAACGCCGCCCTTTTCACCGGAAGTTGTCGATGTCGTTGAGCGATACCCTGGCTTTTTTACGCGCATGGTTGCGTGATCCGCGCAGCATCGGCGCAGTGGCTCCCTCGGGGCCGGCATTGACGCGATTGATGACAGCTCATATCGGCCAGCTCGACGGCCCGGTGATCGAATTGGGCCCCGGCACCGGTGTGTTCACCCGCGCCCTGCTTGAAGGCGGCTTGCCTATCGATCGGCTGGCCTTGATCGAAGCCGACCCCCACTTTGCCGACGCACTGGCCCGCCGTTATCCGCAAGCTCGCGTGCTAAGCATGGATGCGGCCCAACTGGGTCAAACCCACCCCCTCTTCGGTGAGGAGCGTGCCTGCGCCATCATCAGCGGCCTGCCGCTGTTGTCGATGCCGACCGAGAAAGTGATCGCGATTCTGCAAGGTGCGTTCGATCAGCAACTGCATGCCGATGGCGTGTTTTATCAATTCACCTATGGGCCGCGTTGTCCGCTTTCAGACAGCACCCTGCAACAACTCGACCTGGTAGCCGTGCGCGTCGGCAGCGCCTTGCTTAATTTGCCGCCGGCTTCGGTTTACCGTTTTAGCCGTCGGCCGCAGGCGCGGTTTGTCGCCTAGTTTTCTACTTACCGATACCCTGCCGCCTGCAGCTCGAACAGCTCCGCGTAGTGCCCGCCAGCGGCGACCAGTGCATCGTGACTTCCTATCTCCACGATGCAGCCGTCATCCAACACAATGATGCGGTCGGCCATACGCACCGTGGAGAAGCGATGCGAAATAATCACCGCGCTCTTATCGTGCGACAACTCCTTGAAGCGCTGGAATACCTCGAACTCGGAGCGCGCATCCAGCGCGGCCGTCGGCTCGTCCAGAATCAGCAGTTGCGCATCGCGCATATAGGCGCGGGCGATGGCGATTTTCTGCCACTCGCCGCCGGATAAATCCACCCCGCCCTTGAATAGCTTACCCAGCATCTGCTCATAGCCTTTGGGCAGTTTCGCAATCACCTCGTCGGCTACGCTGCGACGGGCCGCATCGACGATACGAGCCTGGTCTTCGCGCGCCTCGATACGCCCCACGGCGATATTGTTCGCCGCACTGAGAAAATAGCGCATGAAATCCTGAAAGATCACACCGATATTCGCGCGCAGTTCTTGCAGATCGTATTCGGCCAGCGGATGACCATCCAGCAGGATGCGCCCTTCGCTTGGGTCGTATAGGCGCGACAACAGTTTCACCAAGGTGGTTTTGCCGGCGCCGTTCTCACCTACCAGTGCCAACACCTCGCCCGCATGCAGCTTGAAACTCAAATGCCGCACCGCCCAGCGCTCGGCATCGGGATAGCGGAAGCCGACATTGTCGAACACGAAGCCTTCGCGAATGGGATGTGGGAAAGGCCGCGGGTTCTGCGGCGAAAAAATCTCCGGCTTGATCTGAAAGAACGAGAACAAATCGTCCAGATACAGTGCCTGCCCTGCCACTTGCGAAAAGCCCACCAACAGCCCTTCCAGCAGGCTACGCAGGCGACGGAACGAGGCGGAGAGAAAGGTCAGGTCACCAATCGTGAAATGACCTTGCACCGTACGCAACGCAATGACCGCGTAAGCGGCGTAATAACCGATCGTGCCGATCGTGGTGAACAAACCACCCCAGCCGGCTCTGCGCACTGCAATAAGCCGGTTGGCTCGATAAATCGACTGTGACAGCACGCGATAGCGATCGATCAGGAAACGATTGAGGCCGAAACTTTTCACCTCTTTAGCGCTCTGCGCGCTGGCGCCGATCATGCGCAAATAATCCAGCTCGCGCCGCTCGGGCGTCCACTGGTAGTTGACCGCGTAGCTCTGCGCGTTGAAATGCAGCTCGCCGACAAACACCGGCACTAAGGCCACCAGCAACAGCACGATCAGCCACGGCGCGTAAATCATCAGCCCCACCGCAAAACTGACGATGGTGACCATATCCTGTGCCTGGCCCAGCAACTGCGACAACAGCGAACTACGCCCGGCGACCTGGCGGCGTGCGCGATCGAGCTTGTCTTGCAGATCGGCGTCTTCGAAATCCTCCAGATCCAGCGAGGCGGCATGCTCCATCAGTTGCACACTGGTGGCATTGGTATAAAGCTCGGACAACAGCGAATCGATCAGCGAAACGATACGCCCCAGCAAATCCGCCCCCACCGCGAGCGCAAATTCCAACGCCAACAGCCACCACAATCGATGCAGCAGCGGGTCGCTCAACCAGGCGGACAGATCAGCGTGCAGCCCGCCGGTACGAAAGAGGTGGGTGACCTCGTCGATGATGAGTTTGCCGACATAAAGTGTCGCCACCGGCAGCAAAGCGCGCAGCAAGCGCAAGACGATGCTGGCGATACTCATCGCCGGGCTGGTTTGCCAAATGCCGCGCAAGAACGGCGGCAAGTTGCGCAAGGCGACAAACCGCTCGCGCAAACTCTGCTTTGGCGGCGGCTCGCTGCGGCCCTGGCCACGACGGCCGCCCATGAGATTTTCGCGCGACATCGCGATGCAGTTCCTTAATAAGTATGGAAAGCCCGAGCCTGCTGTTAGCTGCGACGTGAAACCACTTTGCGCCACAGCCACCGCCATAGCAGCAGTAGCGGAAAAGCCAATAACAAGAACGGCAGGCCATAACCGAACATGTCTAGCGCATCGGCAATACCGTCAGTGAGGCGATCCATCCAACGACTGAAAGAGCCGCTTACCCGCGCCGAACGGTTATCCGCGCCGACCGGCGTAAAACTCAGGGTGACCTTGTTGGTATCGAGCCGGTGCTGCATGACGGCAGCGCCAAGCTCCAACTCCTGCATGCGGCTATCGATGTTGGCCTGCTCACGGCTGATCGCGATCAAATCGGCCACCGCGATATCGCGTCGCGCCGCAAGCTCGCTGAGATGCTGCGTATGCGCCTGCAGTTGCTCGCGTTCGCGATGATTGTCGGAAATCACCTGGGCCAGATCTTCGGCCGAGGTTTCGCGCTCGCCGATTTCGCCGCCTTGCGCGGCCAGGGCCACCAGCGGCTCGACCCCGGCTGGCACGATACGCAACACCAGTTCAGCGCGATTCTTGCTTTGCTCGATGCGCAGCACATTGCAGGCGCCGAATTGCGCTGACTCGCACGCACTGCGCGTGGCGGCGAGCCTGGGCGCGATGGCATCGGCAGGCAATTGCAGGCTCAATCGATGCTCGTAGGCCAGCATGGCTCCCGCCTTGCCCTGCTCGCCGGTCAACGTGGCCGGTGGTGCAACCTCCATCTTTTTGGAGCAGCCCGACAGGGCAAAAACCAGCAGCAGCACCATAAACAACACACGCCTTGCATACATCCACCCGCGCCCATTGATCCGCACTGCACACTCCTCGATATCTGCCCAAAGCCCCGTCCAGCGGCCGTTCGGCATTCTACGCGGTGCCGTTCCGGCAACCCGCACTTGCTTAAAGATATGATTGCGATATATCGTAACCCAACTTGCTACGATATATCGGAGTAACAACGTATGCATAAATACCCTATGTTCTTCCAGGCCATGCGGCATCGCTGGCATGAGCACGCCCACCGCCCTTTCTGGTGCGATGACTCCGGCGACGACCTGCACGGAAACCAGCACGAACGCCATGCCGGACGCGGCCCCTTCGGCGAGCGCATGGGCGGACATTTCTTCGCTGATCTGAACGGCCTGCGCGGCGGCGGTCGGCGCGGTGGCGGCGGCCGCATGTTCGGTCATGGCGATCTCAAATTGCTGTTGCTGGCCTTGATCGAGCAGCAGCCACGTCATGGCTACGAATTGATCCGCACCATCGAGGAAATGTTCCACGGCAACTACACGCCCAGCCCCGGTGCGATCTACCCCACACTGACGATGCTTGAGGAACTAGGCTACGCCAAGGTCGAAAACGAACAGGGCGGCCGCAAGTTGTATGCGATCACCGCCGAAGGCAGCGCCTTTCTCGACGAGAACCGCGAGGCGGTCGACGCCGTTATTGCGCGTACCGAGCACAGCGCCCGCATGGCCGCCAAGATGGCGTTGCCCACGGCCATACGCCATGCCATGCACGCACTCAAGCATGCCGTGCTGATGCGCGGCACCGATTGGAACAAGGCCGAGGGGCAGCGGGTGGCGGCGATCATCGAACGAGCTGCGACTGAAATCGCCAGCGGGATACGCCGCGAGTGAAACCACGGCGGCAAAATCGATAAACGCCAGCGCCTCGTCGCATCTGCAGCGCAAGACTCGTAGCCGGCCGCGCTCCCCCGCCTCGGAGATACCCCTTCGACAACGGGAAGCGCGGCGGCGACGATAGCGAGAACGACTGACGAGCGATGCGCACTCCTGGATATCGCTGGAAGAAAAACCTCCCGGCACGGTTAGAATGCGCTGCCGCGTCCAAGCGAATCTCCCCATGCAAGCCGTCAACAAGGCCCGTCTGCAGATCCACTTCTGCGTCTTGCTATGGGGCTTTACCGCCATCCTCGGCGCGCTCATTACTTTGCCCGCCTTGCCGCTGGTGTGGTGGCGCATGCTGATGGTGGCTGTGGCGTTGCTGCTGATGCCCAAGGTGTGGCGCGGACTCAAAGCCATGCCGGGGCGATTGCGCTGGGCCTACGCCGGCATCGGGGTGTTGGTGGCGCTGCACTGGCTCAGTTTTTACGCTGCCATCAAGCTGGCCAATGCTTCGGTAGCGGCGACTTGTATCGCGCTGGCGCCGGTGTTTCTTGCCTTGGTCGAGCCATGGATTGCACGGCGCCGTTTCGACACTCGTGAGTTACTCATCGGCGTCGCCGTCGTGCCCGGCGTCGCCATGGTGGTCGGCGGGGTACCCACGGATATGCGTATCGGCATCGCCGTAGGTACGGTATCGGCCCTGCTCGTGGCCGTGTTCGGCTCGCTCAACAAACGCTTCGTCGAGCACGGCGATCCGCTCACCGTGACCTGTATCGAACTAGGCACCGGCGCCATCTTCTTGACCTTGCTGGCGCCGTTGCTGCCGCATACCGGTGCCGCTTTCGTATGGCCCAACGGACATGATGCATTGTTGCTGCTGGTGCTGGCATTCGGCTGCACCTTGCTGCCATTCGCCCTCGCCCTGGTTGCGCTACGCCATATGAGCGCGTTCGGCACTCAAATGGTGACGAACCTGGAGCCGGTCTACGCGATCTTGCTCGCCGTCGTGCTACTCGGCGACCAGCACGTATTGAATCGATGGTTCTATGCGGGTGTGGCGGTGATCCTCACCGCGGTTTTCGTGCATCCCTGGCTTACTCGTCAACGCAACCCGGCGACGCAGTCGGAATTGCTCGGCACCGCTGAAAGTCACAGCGTGATCGACTAGACAGCGGCCTCAACCAATCGATCTCGCAAATGCGCGATAAAGGCCCGTACCTTGGCCGGCGGCTGTCGACTGGGATAGACGGCATGAATGCCGCCCTCGGGCAGCCGGTACTGCGCCAACAAGGCGACCATGCGACCGGCACGGATATCGGGCTCGGCGAGGTAATCGGGTAACACCGCCACACCCGCACCAGCCAATGCCACCGCGCGCACTGCAGCGGCACTGTTGGCCTGAGCCACCTGCGGAATGCGCACCGTGTGCCGCTTACCGTTTGAACTGGTGAAGATCCAGCGCGACGGCGATGCCAGCACCGACAACGCAATCAGAACATGCCCGGCCAGATCCGCCGGACGGCGCGGCACCCCGTTGGCAGCGAGATAAGCGGGTGCAGCGACCAGCAACTGGCGAAATCCATTCAAGCGCACGGCGCGCAGGTTGGAGTCGCGCAACCAGCCGCTGCGAATCGCCAGATCGAAGCGTTCCGCAATCAGATCGCTGACCTGGTCGCCAAGGGTGAGATCGACCTGCACGGCCGGGTGCAGCTTAAGAAAGCTGGCGATGGCCGGCGCCACAACCGCCACGCCGTAGTCCATCGAGGTCGTGATGCGCAGGGTTCCGGCGGGTGTATCGCGACTCTCGCCAATGCGCTCGATCGCCGCATCGGTCTCATTCAGTATCCGCACGCAGTCGGCGTGAAACATCACACCGGCCTCAGTCAACGACATACGCCGCGTGCTGCGCATCAGCAGGCTCACGCCGAGCTCCTGCTCCAGTCGCGCAAGGTGTTGGCTGACCATGGCCTTGGTCATGCCCAATTGCTCGGCAGCCGCGGTAAACGAGCCCGCCCCTACCAGGGCGACAAAAACCGCAAGCCGATTAAGATTGACTTCGTTTGCCATGCGCACCTCACTGTCAATCGTAACTTTACAGTGAATTATCTATTGGTGCGTATATCTAAACCAATGAACAGCGCAAGCTATACCCCACTGACCGCTCATTGGTGACTACCGAGACCTTTCCCCTCACCCTGCTCGCACTGACCGTATTGACCAGTACCGCGCAAGCAAAAGAACAGCCATTGAGACTCGACATGTACAACGCGGTCGACAAAGTCAGCAAAGGCGAGATGCCGCGGCCTTGAATCGAATCTACGCCACCCCACTATTCCCAATCGCTTCTGGAGAGTACTTATGAAAATTGCACTATTCGGCGCTACCGGCCATATCGGCCAAGGCATTCTCGACGAAGCACTGTCGCGTGGTTACGAGGTGGTCGCTGTCGTACGCGATCCAAGCCGCCTGGCTCAAAGCAACGCCAAACTTCAGGTCGTTACCGGTGACGTCGCCAAGCCCGATAGCTGGCTCGATGCCGTGCGCGGCACCGACGCCGTGGTAGCGAGCCTGTCCGCCCGCCGCGACGGCGACCTGTCCAGCGTGCCGGGCAATGCGGGCATCTTGCTCGACAACTTGCCCAAGGCCGGCGTCAAGCGCCTGCTCTGGGTGGGTGGCGCCGGCAGCCTGGAAACAGCGCCCGGTGTGAAAGTGATCGACGATGCGCACTTTCCCGAAGCATGGAGACCCGAAGCGGGGGCGCAAGGCAAAGCACTGGAGGTATTCCGTGCAAGCAAGAGCAATGTGGACTGGACCTATGTCAGCCCCGCCAAAATGATCGAGCCAGGTGAGCGCAGCGGCACCTACCGCGTGGGTGGCGATCAGGTTCTGCTCGATGCCAACGGCGTCAGCCGCATCTCTATCGCCGACTACGCCATCGCCATGCTTGATCGCATCGAAAAGCACGACGCGCTGCGTCAGCGCATCACGGTCGCTTATTAAGCCGCCTGTTGACCATTAAGTCGTAACCGATCGTTCGCCATCGCACGCAACGCGATGGCGAACGATCACTACCGCAGCTTCAATGTTCGTGTGGGGCAGCGGTACTTGAAGCCGATGCAGGCTTTGTCTCACCGGAAGGCATCGGCATGGCTTCGTGATCGTCATCATGCGCCATGCCGTGACCGCCACCGTGCCCGTCATTGCCAGGCATGCCGGCAAGCTCCACAAAATGCGCCTCATCGAGCTTGGGCAGTTGGCGCACAAAGGCGACCATCTCCCAGATCGCCGCATCGTCATGGCTACGCCCCCAGGCAGGCATCGCGGTTAACTTGATGCCGTGCTTGATCGTCCAGAATGCCTCGGCTGGATCATGCACACCATGCTGAGCCAGATCCGGCGGCTGTGGATATAAGCCTTCACGTAGTTCCGTCTCGCGCATTCCCGGCGTGAGATGGCAAGCCGCGCACATCTCGGCGTAGCGGCGCGCACCGCTGCGAATACGCGCCGGGTCGTCCAGGTCGGGTACGGTGATGCCGGCCGATTGATGCGCTATTGAACGGTCGCGCAAGGTCGCGATCGCCGTTTCAGTCATCGCCCAATGCGGGCGGTCGGCACCGATGTCGTAGACACCCGATGTTACAAAGACGACGGCCGCGACGACCATCAGCATTAGCAATGTCAGCAAAGCAATGAATGTCTTCATCGTCGTTCCTCAGAACCAGATCCGCACGCCAGCCACCCAGGTGGTATCGCGTGAATGTTTGTTTTCAAGGCTATCGCCACCACCACGACGATAAGTCCAATTGACACCGACGTAAGGCGCAAGACGGCGACTGAATTCGTAGCGCAGGCGAAGCCCGGCGCCTGCGTCGGACAAGCCGGATCGCATATCGCGACGGGCATCGTCCTTGCCGTAGAGGTTCAGCTCAAGCTTGGGCGTCAATATCAGCCGTTGCGTGAAAAGCAGGTCATAGCTGGCCTCGAAACGCGCTGCCGTGCGTCCGTTGGCGCCAAGGTAAAGCGTGGCTTGCGTTTCAAACCAGTAAGGCGCTAATCCCTGCACGCCGAAGGCCGCCCATTGCCGGTTGGGCCCCTGACCGAAATCCTGGCGCACGCCTAACTGCCAATCCCAGAACGTGGTTTTGGCATGACTCCATAGCAACTCGGCACGAGCATCTTGAGTACCTTCGCGCCCATGTTCACCTTCGGTCTTCAACCAAAGCCGGTTGATGTCACTGCCCCACCACGCTTCGGCCTCCCACGAGCTTGCGTAGTCGCCACGAATGCTGCGGCTGCGCTCCAGTCGATCCAGCAGCAACATGCCGCGCTCCCCGGTGTCATCCATCTGCATCACATCGGCCATGTGCTCAGGCAACATATCCGGCATCTGTGTGTGCGGCGCGGGCGGTGCTACGTGACCGTTCGGCGGCAGCGATGATGTTTCTGGATGTGCCATCTGATCCATGCCTGGCTGCTGCATATCGGATATCGGCATATCCATCGCGGCATGGTCATGCACCTTTTGCCCCTGGGCCGGCTTGGCGGGCTTGCCAGCACTCCCATGTATATCGTGTGCGTGCATGTCCGGCATCTGGTCAGTGGCTTCATTCGCCATGACGGCCAGCGGCAACAGCGCCAATCCAAGCCATGTCTTCGGCCATGTTCTCGAAAGCTTGCGCACACTCATGCCACCACCACTTCGCGGAACATGCCCGCCTCCATGTGATAGAGCAGATGGCAGTGATAAGCCCAACGCCCCACGGCATCGGCACTTACGCGATAGCTGATGCGCTGCGCCGGTTGCACCACCACCGTGTGCTTGCGTACCTGGAAGCTGCCGTCCGGCGACTCCAGCTCGCTCCACATGCCGTGCAGATGAATCGGGTGGGTCATCATGGTGTCATTGACGATCACCACGCGCACGTGCTCGCCATGCTGTAGGCGCAAGGGTTCGGCATCGGAAAAGCGAGTACCGTCGAACGACCACAGATAACGCTCCATATTGCCGGTCAGGCGCAGGGTGATCTCGCGATCCACCGTGGGTGAAATCGGCGCATCGACCGCATGCAGATCCGCATAGGTCAGTACGCGGCGACCGTTGTCGCGCAGACCCACGCCGGGATCGTCAAGGTTGCTGCGCGGCTGCGGCACGCGCATATCGACCTCGGGACTTGTCTTGAGCGGGGCCGTAGGCATGGCATCGCCATGTGTCATTGCCGAGTGATCCATACCGGCCATATCGCCCATGCTGCTCATGTCATGGCCCATGTCGGCATGACTCATGTCGGCATGACCCATCCGCCCCATCATGTCGCCCATGCTGAGCAAGGGACGTGGATCGAGTGGCGGCACTTCGGCTGACATGCCAGGCCGTGGCGTCAACGTGGCACGGGCATAGCCGGAGCGATCCATGCTTTGCGCGAAAATGGTCCACGCGCGATCGGCAGCAGGCTCGACGATGACGTCGTAGGTTTCCGCCGTGGCAATGCGGAATTCATCCACGCTTACCGGCTCAATCGGCTGTCCATCGGCGGCGACTACGGTCATCTTCAAACCAGGAATGCGCACATCGAAAAAGGTCATCGATGAGCCATTGATGAAACGCAGCCGCACCTTGTCGCCGGCATCGAACAAACCGGTCCAGTTGCCGGCCGGTGCGTGACCATTGATGAGATAGGTATAAGCGCTGGCGGAAACATCCGCCACATCGGTCGGGTCCATCCGCATCTGGTTCCACATGCGCCGCTCGGCAAGCGCCTGGCTCATGCCCTGGCGTCGCGCATCGCGCAAAAAGTCGCTTACGGTGCGTTTGCCGTGGTTGTAGTAATCGCTCTGCTTTTTGAGATTGGCGTAGATGCGCTCAGGGTCGTTATCGGTCCAGTCGCTCAACAGCACGACATAGTCGCGTTGCGTGCCATGGCGCTCGCCATCGCGCGGCTCGATCACAATCGGGCCGTACAGGCCGGTCTGCTCCTGAAAGCGCGAATGACTGTGATACCAGTACGTGCCGGACTGATTGACCGTGAAACGATAAAGGTATTCACCGCCCGCCGGGATACCGTCGAAACTCAGGCCCGGCACGCCATCCATATCAGCCGGCAGCACGATGCCATGCCAATGAATCGAACTGGCGACCGCCAGGCGGTTGCGCACGCGCAGATTGATGGTGTCGCCTTCGCGCCAACGCAGTAGCGGCGCCGGCAATTGACCATTGACCACGGTGGCTATGCGCTTGCGTCCGGTGTAATCAACCGGCAGCTCGCCGATCTCCAGTTCGAAATCGGTACCGCTCAACTCGGCGCGCGGCGCCACAGGCCGGGCCCATGCGTTATCGCCACCCCATAGACCTAAGCCGGCGGCCACACCCCCTAGCGCCAGCCCTTGTACGAAACGCCGACGCGGCAACTGAAAGCCGCGCGTATCTTGCTTACTCATTGAATCACTCCGTCACTCAAACCTGCCAGGCAGGCACGCTCATCGGCCATTGCATCGGCCGTCATCGTGAGAGAAGGATCAGGCGGCCGGTGGCCGTAGCGGAGGTAGCTGTATGGGTTGAGGAGCTTCACCGCCGAAATAAGGTGAATCATCAACCTTGGCCATGACGGTCTGCGGCGCGACCATGGCTATCTGCGGTAACGTCGCCGAGGCACAGGCACAGGTGCAACTGACCTGCGGGCTGCCCATGGGATGCCCCATATCGTGACCATCGCCGTGCATGTCGTGGTTAGACATGTCCGCGTGACCATTCATATCCATCGTCATGGCAGTGGATGAATGCAAGGTGCTGCAGCAACCGCCCTGCGCCCAGGCCATACCGATCAGCATCAGCCATGCACACAGCGCCAACGCGAACAAGGCGCGGCAGCGACGCAATGACGGCAGGAAATGAGCGGACATGGCGCGAGCATAACCAGCGCAAAGCGCCAAGCTCAACTCTGGAGCAGGCTCCAACCGGCTTAGAAGCCTATAATCGCCATCCACTTCAGCGAAACCGCCATGAATTATCGCCACGCCTACCATGCCGGCAACTTCGCCGATGTCCTCAAGCACACCGTACAGCTCGCCTTGATCGAGGCGCTGCGAGCCAAGCCGACGCCCTTTTGCGTCATCGACACCCATGCCGGTAGTGGTTGTTATGCGCTCGATAGCAAGGAAGCCGGCAAAACCGGCGAGTACAAGGACGGCATCACGCGTCTGCTGTATCCCGATTTACAGCGGCCCGATTTGCAGCGACCCGGCCAGCAACAGGCGCAGACCGGGCAAGCGCTACCGCCGCTGCTTCGTCGCTGGCTCGATTCCATTCTCGCCCTGCCCGGCAACGAAGACGGCCTTAAGCTTTATCCCGGCTCGCCGTTGCAGGCGGCACGCAGCATGCGGGCCGAAGACAGCGCCCAGCTATGCGAGCTGCATCCTGATGAGGCCGAGCGATTGCGCGCAGTGTTTCATCACGATCATCGCGTGCACGTACACCAACGCGATGGCTATGAAGCCTTGAAAGCGCTAACCCCGCCGAAAGAAAAACGCGGATTGGTGCTGATCGATCCGCCCTATGAGGCACAAGAGGCCGAATACAAAGCCATCGAAAAAGCGCTGAAAGCCGCACTGCTGCGCTGGCCCACCGGCATGTATGCGGTGTGGTATCCGATCAAATTGCGCAGCCAGGTGCAGCCCTTCCATCGCTGGTTGCAACGCTGCGGCGCCAAGCGCGTGTTGCGTGCCGAACTGTTGATTCACCCCGACGATTCGCCACTGCGCCTCAACGGCTCGGGCATGGTGATATTGAATGCACCGTGGCAGCTAGATGAAGCCTTGCGTGAATCGCTGCGCGCCCTGGCACGCCTGCTGTCACAAACGCGCCAGGCCGAATGGCGGCTGGATTGGCTGCTGCAAGACAGCCATCCTCCAGCGCCTTGACGCCTACCCTGATCGATCCGCACCGATTAAGCTCGTGTCTCATGTCGTCAAGCCGCACTCACTAAGGAGCCGGACCATGCGCACTCATGCCATCACTTTCTTGCGCCGCCTGATCGCACCGACCGCACTATTGGCCCTGGCAGCATGTGCACCGGCACCGATCTATAAGCCATCTACCGATGCGGTCCTCGCGTCGCCCACGGAAGTAGCTCAATCGCCTGAGCGATTCGCCCAACGCGGGGTGATCTGGGGCGGGCGCGTAGTCGGCGTTAAAAACCTTGCCGATCACAGCGAAATCGAGGTGTTGGCTTATCCCCTCGATAACTCGCAACGGCCCAAGGCCGGCGACAGTGGCAGCGGCCGCTTTATCGCGGTGATGCCAGGTTACGTGGAATCCATCAATTATCCGGCCGGCGCACTGATGACCCTCAGCGGCAAACTCGACGGCAGCCGTACCGGCAAGGTCGGCGATGCCAGCTATGTGTTTCCGCTGGTCAGTGTTGCGCAATCGCACGTTTGGACGGCCGATGAAATGCGCGGCGGCAAGCCGAACATCAACTTTGGCGTAGGCCTGGGCGTCGGCATTCGCTGATTTGCCGTCTGAATCCGCTCATCGTTTAAGCTGCAGCAAATCCCAGGCGTTGCCATAGAGATCCTCGAATACCGCCACGCTGCCATAAGGCTCGTGGCGTGGCTCTTCGCGAAAATGCACGCCTTGCGCGCGCATACGCTGCCAATCGCGCTCGAAATCATCGGTATGCAAAAACAGAAATACGCGGCCACCTGTTTGATCGCCGATGCGGGCAAGCTGTTCGGCACCGCTGGCTTTAGCCAACAGCAAACGCGTTTCGCTCGACCCTGGCGGCGCCAGCAATACCCAACGCTTGCCGCTGCCCAGATCGGTGTCATCGATCAATTCAAAACCTAGTGCACGCGTATACCAGGCGATGGCCTCGTCGTAGTCGGCCACGACTAACGCGATGCTGCCAATGTGCTGCTTCACGGCTTGCTCCTCGGCTCAACCGGCAACTCACCCAGCGAAGCCTGCAATTTCTTGGTCAGCTTAGCGCGCACCAAAACGTACGAGTCACGAATGAAAGACGCCAACTCGGCGGTGTCGAAGCGCTGCGGCTCGGCGATCAAAACCCAGCGTGCCCGCGCCAAATAAGGCGCCGGAATGATGCCAGGCTGATCGGTGAGTTCGAGAAAGCGGTCGTCCTCGACCTTGAACGACAACCGCCCACCTTCGCCGCCGTCTTCTGGCGTCACCACAAACATCTTTTCGCCCACACTGAAGACCAGGTTCGAGCCCCATTTGACGTCGCGTGTCACGCCCGGCCAGTTGCCGCAGAGCGCATCCAACTGTGCCACCGTCATCCCTTGCTTCCGTTTCGCTGTCATTGCGTGGTTCTCACTGAAATCACCTGACTGCTCGTCGTCGCACGATGATGCTGCCTCGCAGCATTCATAGGTTTTGCCCAGATGCTGTCTCAAACAAGTTCGCGACGGACTCTTAGCCTAGCTTAAGAGCACCCTCTGCAGACAGCCGACATAGAACCAATAATAACTTCAAGTATTTGTTTTAACTATTATTTAAATGAAGTAAAGGCGAATTTATCTGAGCCATTTCGAGCCATTGATGCTCAACTCAGAGCTTGGCGAACCGGCATCCATCCACGCCAGCATCACTTCTCCGGCATGAATATATTCATGTTGCATCGCACACAGTACGGTAAAGTATGGTCCATGCTGATGACACATACCCCCTCCCCTTATTCGTACAACGCGGGTACCCCGCAGACCGGCCTGCCGCCGCCTAGCAGTGTGCGCTTTGCGCCCGTGTGCCTGGCCAGCCCTCCAGAGGGTGAGCGGCTGCATATCCAGGACGGACGTGAGCTGCGTCTACGCGGTATCGAACCCAGCGATGTCCCGGCACTCAAACGCTGTTTCAATCGTCTTTCGCCCGAAGACGTCCGTCGTCGTTTCATGCACGCCATGGCCGAACTGCCTGAGCCGATGGCGCAACGCTTGTGCCGCATCGATCCGACCATCGAAACCGCCTATGTGCTGATGGACGAGTCGACAAAGCCGTCCGAAATGTGCGGCGTCGGCCGCATCTACGTCGACGAATCGGCCGCCAGCGCCGAATTCTCCGTGCTGATCGAACAGGATTGGACGCGCCTGGGCCTGGGCGCACTTTTACTGCAACGGTTGGTGGATGACTGCCGTCACCGTGGCCTCACGGAGATCTGGGGCTATGTACTGGTGGAGAACCGCCCGATGCTGGAGCTATGCAAAGAACTGGGCTTCACTCGCCGGCTGGCGCTGGATGAGCCCGGTACTGCGCTGATCTCGCTGCAGTTGTAGATCGAAGCTGCTGTGCCCTTACATGTAACGCGATGAGCCCGGTTCGCCGGGCTCATCGCGTTACACTTGCGCGCTTTCCCCGGCGCACATTGAAACTGCGCCCCCGAGCGCAGCGTTCACATGTCTAGCCCGAGCTTATCAAGCGTGATTCCGCATCCCCCGCTACCCACAACCCCCAAGCAGCGACGCTATTGGACACCACCGCACGGCTCCGCACGTGCCTTGCTGGTAGCGGAAACGGCACGTTCGCACGAGGGCCTACTGGTCGCAGTAACTCGCGACACACAACGCGCGCATGCACTAGAAGAAGAACTGCGGATCTTCGCCGGCGGCTTGCCGGTATTGCATTTCCCCGACTGGGAAACCCTGCCTTACGACGTTTTCAGTCCACATCCGGAAATCGTCTCGCAACGCATCGCCACGCTGTATCAACTGCCGGCCACCCAACGCGGCGTCCTGGTGGTGCCGATCGCCACACTGATGCAGCGCATCTCGCCACGCAGCCATATCACTGGCGCGGGCCTGATGCTGAAGAAGGGCCAGAAGCTCGATCTGGCTAACGAGCAGCGCCGTTTGGAGGCGGTGGGCTATCGCAACGTGCCGCAAGTAGCCGAACCTGGCGACTTCGCCGTGCGCGGTGCGCTGATCGATATTTTCCCGATGGGCGCGGCCGAGCCTTATCGCATCGAGCTGTTCGACGACGAAGTGGAATCGATCCGCAGCTTCGACCCGGAGACGCAACGCTCACAACAGCAGGTGGAGCGGATTGAGCTGCTGCCTGCGCGCGAGTTCCCGCTCACCGACGAAGCCACCAAGGATTTCCGCGGCAAACTGCGCGAGCGCTTTCCGATCGACATCCGCCGTTGTCCGCTCTATCAAGACATCAAAGAAGGCGTCACACCCGGCGGTATCGAGTACTACCTGCCGCTGTTCTTCCAGCAAACGGCTACGCTGTTCGACTACCTCGCAGACAGCGCGGTGTTCCTGCTCGGCGAAGGTACGCTGGAAGCCGCCGAACAATTCTGGACTCAAACCGGCGAGCGCTACGACCAACGCGCTCACGACATCGAGCGCCCGGTGCTGCCGCCGGCAGAGTTGTATCTGCCGCCCGAACAACTGCGCGAGCAACTCAATAAGCGCATGCGCGTGGAGCTGGTCGGCAGTAGCCACGAACATGCACAAAACATCGGCACCCAACCGGCGCCGGAGCTGCCGCTCAACCGCAAAGGCGAAGAACCGGGCACCTCGCTGCGACACTTTCTCGCCAGCTATCCGGGGCGGGTGCTGATTGCCGCCGATTCGGCCGGTCGCCGCGAGGCTTTGATCGAGCAACTGGCCGGCGCCGGACTCAAACCCGACACGGTGGAAAGCTGGCCTGCCTTTATCCACCCTGTATCTGCGAAGGCCGAGCCGCGTTTCGCCATCACCGTTGCCGCGCTGGAGCAAGGCTTTGCGCTAACCAAGCCGGCGCTTACCGTGCTTACCGAGCGCGAGCTATATGGCGAGCGCGTGCGCACCGAACGCAAGCGCAGGCGGGGGGCCACGCGCGATCCCGAAACGATTATCCGCGACCTCACCGAGCTGACGATAGGCGCGCCGATCGTTCACGTCGACCATGGCGTAGGCCGCTATCAAGGCCTGATATCGATGGATGTCGGCGGCATGGCCGGCGAATTTCTCACCATCGAATATGCCAAGGGCGACAAGCTCTATGTGCCGGTGGCGCAACTCGGCCTGGTCAGCCGCTATAGCGGCACCGCGCCCGAACTCGCTCCACTGCACTCGCTGGGCGGCGACGCCTGGGAACGCGCGCGTAAACGCGCCGCCGAAAAAGTGCGCGACGTCGCCGCCGAATTGCTGGCGATCTACGCCCAGCGCGAAGCGCGCGGCGGTGAATCATTACCGATCGATCGCCAACTGATAGAAGCATTCGGGGCAAGCTTTCCATTTGAAGAAACCCCGGATCAGGAACAGGCGATCGATGCCGTACTGAACGATCTCGCCGCGCCGCGCGCCATGGATCGCGTCATCTGCGGCGACGTCGGCTTTGGCAAGACCGAGGTAGCGCTGCGCGCCGCCTTCGCCGCCGCCACGGCCGGTAAACAAGTCGCCGTACTGGTGCCGACCACCCTGCTGGCCCAGCAGCACTACCGCAACTTCGCCGATCGCTTCGCCGACTGGCCGGTACGCGTCGACGTGCTCTCGCGCTTCAAATCGAGCAAGGAAGTCAACGAGGCATTGAAACGCCTTGCAGATGGCCAGATCGACGTCATCATCGGCACCCATAAACTGTTGCAGCCAGATATCAAGTTCAAGAATCTGGGCTTGGTCGTCGTCGACGAAGAACAGCGCTTTGGCGTGCGCCAGAAGGAGCAACTGAAAAAGCTGCGTGCCGAAGTCGACCTGCTCACCATGACCGCAACGCCGATTCCGCGCACCTTGAACATGGCAATGAGCGGCCTGCGTGATCTGTCGCTGATCGCCACGCCGCCGGCCCATCGCATGGCCGTGCGTACTTTCATTTCGGCGTGGGAGCCGGCGCTGATTCGTGAGGCTTTCCAGCGCGAGCTGCAACGCGGCGGCCAGGTCTATTTCCTGCACAACGAAGTGGAAAGCATCGAACGTACCGCACGCGAGGTGCAGGAGCTGATTCCCGAGTCGCGCATCGGCATTGCCCACGGCCAGATGCCCGAGCGCGAACTGGAACAAGTCATGGCGGATTTCCATCGCCAGCGCTTCAACGTGCTGGTGTGCACCACCATCATTGAAACCGGCATCGACATCCCTACCGCCAATACCATCGTCATCAACCGCGCCGATCGCTTCGGCCTGGCCCAGCTACATCAATTGCGTGGCCGCGTCGGCCGCTCGCATCACCGCGCCTACGCCTATCTGGTCGTGCCGGATCGCAAAAACATCACCGCCGATGCGGAGAAGCGCCTGGAGGCGATTGCCTCGCTGGAAGAACTCGGCGCCGGCTTTACCCTGGCCACCCACGATCTGGAAATTCGCGGCGCCGGCGAGCTGCTTGGCGACGAACAATCGGGCCAGATTCAAGAGATCGGCTTCGGTCTGTACACCGAACTATTGGAACGCGCCGTGCGCGCACTGAAATCAGGCAAGGTGCCCGATTTCGACCTGAGCAGCGAACACGAGACCGAGGTCGAGCTGCACCTGCCTGCGCTGATCCCGGACGATTACCTGCCCGACGTGCACGCCCGCCTGACCCTCTACAAACGTATCGCCAGCGCCCGCAGCGAAGATTCGCTACGCGAACTGCAAGTGGAAATGATCGACCGCTTCGGCCTGTTGCCCGACCCCGCCAAGCAGTTGTTCGCCGTAGCCAGCATCAAACTGATGGCGACCCCACTGGGCATCCGCAAACTCGACTTCGGCCCCAACGGCGGCCGCATCCTGTTCCGCGACAAACCCGAGGTCGATCCGATGGCGATCATCCGTCTGATTCAAAGCCTGCCGCGTGTATACAAGCTCGATGGGCAAGACAAGCTCAAGGTCACGCTGGACCTTCCAGGCGCGACCGAACGCATTCGCAGCGCACAGGAAGTTCTGGTGTTGTTGGGCGCACGCCGCGCCGCATAACTGGGCCGCATAACTGGCCATACCTCGAAACATCGGTCCTGACCGGGGAGCTGCCGCAAGCGCGCTCCCATGTCGGTTGGGCATCGAGTCAGGGCCGACTTCCGTTCATATTCCGTGATGGGTCAATGGCGGATGCTTAGCACTGGCAAGCACGCTTGAGCGCCACCGGCCCTGTCTTAAGCATCGAAGGCTTCAGGTCAACAAGCGCGGCTTTGAGCCTGCCTATGGACTCCATCCGATCGATGAGGCGCTTATGAAAACCATGACCCCCACTTTGCTGGTTCTCGCACTGGCCGTCGGCGCCGGACAGGCTCTTGCCGTAGACACAACGCCGGCACACACGCCGCTACGCCCCGTCAGCGAATGTATACGCCCCGACCGGATCAACGCCTGGCATATCGTGGATAACCGCACGGCCGTCGTGGGCACAGGTCCGCAGTACTACAAAGTCACCTTGCAATCGGACTGCCCGCGCTTGGGTGTCGGCCCTGCCGGCCTGATCTTCCGTGCCAACGAGTCCAATGCCACCGTCGCTCAGAGCCAGATCTGCGGCGAGGTCGGCGAAACGGTGCATTCAAGAAATCAACCGCCTTGCGCTATCCAGTCGGTGAGCAAGATCGACAAAAGCACCTTTGACGAACTAAGCAAAAAAGCCAAGCGCCATGGCAGCGGCGCGGATCAGCCGACCACCATGAAACCCTGACGCTGGCTCGATCAGATAGGTGCTGCCTGATGGATGCACCCCACAAACAAAAAGCCCGGCGATATGCCGGGCTTTTTGTTTCATTCCTGACATTCCTGAAATGTCAGATCAGTCACCGTAACCGTCGTCGCGGACGTAGCGCGTATCGTCGCGGATATAACGAGTCTGGTAGGTGTCTTCGTAAACCACACGCCGCGTCACGACCGGATCGTTCTCATAGATAACGCGCGTTGGCTGGCTATAGACCACAGCGGGTTGGTCGTAATACACCGGGGCCGGACGTAGCGCGTCGACAACGACGCCAGCGACGAGACCCGTTACGATCGCGCCGGCGATCCAACGCCCGCCACTCCAATGACCGCCACCATGACCATAGCCGCCGCGGTAATAACCATGGCCGTAGCCACCGCCGTGATACCCGCGGTCACCCCAGCCACCACGATCACCCCAGCCATGCGCCGATGCCGCCATGGGCAGGGCCATTGAAAGGGTTGCCACTAAAGCGACCGCGAAAATACTGAGGCGCTTAATCATCATAAATTCTCTCCGTTAAACGCAGCGATCAATCGTCGTCATCACCGCGATAACGACGGTGGCGGTAACCATCGCGATAGATAACGCGATCTTCATATACACGGCGCACATAGACCGGACGTTCAACCACGACGGGGTCATCGTAATAAACCACGCGCGGTGCCGGACGGTAGTAGACCGGCCCTGGGTAGTAGACCGGTCTTGCGTAACCATACCCGCCCCAGCCGCCGCCATAGTAAGCCGGCCCACCGATGCCGATGCCTACGCTGATGTGAGTGCGCGCAAAGGCAGGTGCGGCGACAGCGCAGCCGAACAAGACCACGCTAGCGAAAACGACACGCTTGACGGTGGAAAGCTTCGACATGTTCATGATTCTCAAGATCTCCAAGGGGGCGGCTAGATGCCGATAGCCGGCCGGTTCGATCCGGGCCGGTTATCGTTCTTGCCGGGGTCCATGCTCGGCCTGGAGCGCTGAATCCGCACTGAGTGAAAGCGGACTGTTAGGTCAGCGTTTAACCTTGTTGCGCACATGCTGAACCGTGTCGCTCCACGGCGACTCTTGCGGCCGCAGGCGCAGCAGCCAACAGCCGTGGATATTGTCGCGGCGGGCGAAGTCGAACGGGATGCTTGGGGTGCTCCAGTCTTCGATTAGGAAGCGTTCATCCAGCGCCGCCTGGTCGAGCTTGAAACGGCGGAAATTATTGGAGAACACGATGATGCCGTCACTGCTCAAGCGGTCCGCGCAGGCATTCAACAATTTCGCATGATCGCGCTGTACGTCGAAATCATCGGCACGCTTGGAGTTGGAGAACGTCGGCGGATCGACATAGATCAGCCCGTAGCGGTCACGATCGCGCTGTAAAAACTCCATCGCATCGGCCTGCATCAGCCGGTGTCTGGTTCCCGTGAATCCATTCAAGGCGAGATTGCGCGAGGCCCAATCCAGATAGGTGGCCGACAGATCCACGCTGGTGGTGTCTTTCGCGCCACCAGCAGCGGCGTACACGCTGGCGGTGGCGGTGTAGGCAAACATGTTCAGGAAGCGCCGCCCTGCCGCCAGCTCGCGCAGCTTGGCGCGGACCAGGCGGTGATCGAGGAACAGGCCGGTGTCCAGGTAGTCGGTGAGATTGGCCAGGAACTGCAGGTTGCCCTCGGCCACCTCGACAAACTCGCCGCGCTGGTCGAACTGGCCGTATTTGGAGCCCCCTTTGCCGCGCTCGCGCGTTTTCAACGCAATGCGATCACGCGACACGTCGAACACTTCACCGGCCACCCGCACGATCTCGCGCAAGCGCTGCCGGGTGGTCTCCACGGGGATTTCAGCCGGTGCGCGGTATTCCTGCACATGTAGCCAGGTTGCACCGGTTTCATTAGCGTAAACATCGATGGCCGCGGCGTATTCCGGCAAATCCTGATCGTAGGCGCGCCAGCAATGGATACCCTCGCGCTCCAGCCGTTTGCGCAGATGCTTGAGATTTTTCTCAAGCCGGTTCTTCAGCATTTGCGCGCCGTCTGACAGCGGCTTTGATTCGCGTGGCATGGCGTCGCGCGGATGCAGCTCAAAGATAAGCAGCACGGTTTCCAACGCACCGTTGTAGAGCGCATAGCGCTTCTCGGCACGCAGCGGCATCGCACGCCCCAGCTCGGCGTCACCGGCCAATACCGCCGCACGCCAACCGCTGAAGCGCGCGCGCAGCGCTTCACCAAGGGCGCGATACAGCCCTGGCATATCGACCCGCTCGCCCAGGCGCTCACCGTAAGGCGGATTGGTGATGACCAGACCGCGCTCGACGCTAGGCGGTGGCCCGACGTGCAAAGCATCGTGTTTGTCCAGGGTAAAGAAGCCGGAGACCTCTGCTTCTTGCGCATTGCGCTTGGCCGTCTGCACCATGCGCGGGTCGGCATCGCTGCCGAAGAAGCAGCTCCGCAAAGCACGCAGGCCAGTCTCCGCACGCTGACGCGCCTCATCCAACAGGCTGCGCCATACGGCAATATCGTGCTGGTGCCAGCCGAGAAAACCGAAATATTCGCGACGCAAGCCCGGCGCCACGTCGGCAACCATCAAGGCGCCTTCGATCAGCAGGGTACCCGAGCCGCACATCGGATCGAGCAAGGCACCGCCTTGCGCATAGATTTCCGGCCAACCGGCGCGCAACAACATGGCGGCGGCCAGGTTTTCCTTTAGCGGCGCCTCGCCTTGCACTTCACGCCAGCCACGGCGATGCAGCGGCGTGCCGGCCAGATCCAGCGACAAGGTGGCGCGATCGCGACGCAGGCGCAGGTTGATGCGTACATCAGGCTCATCGGTATCGACACCCGGCCGCGAGCCGTCGCGCTGGCGGAACTGGTCGACAATGGAATCCTTTACCCGCTGCGCAATGTACTGGCTATGCGTCAGCTTGCTTAGTGCGGTGCCGGCATCCACCGCCAGGGTGGCGTGCGACGCGAGGTGCTGCGACCAATCGATCGCCTGCACGCCGGCATATAGCGCATCGTCGGTAGCGGCCTCGAATTCGGCCAACGGCAACAGAATGCGGCTGGCCAGGCGCGACCACAGGCAAGCGCGATAAGCGGTTTCCAGCGTGCCGGAGAAATGCACGCCGGCCAACGACTCACGCACTTCGGTGGCACCGATAGCGACCAGTTCGTCACGCAGCAGGTATTCCATGCCCTTGGGGCAGGTGGCGAAATAGGCATTCACTGCACGGTTGCCTGTGGGTGGTTGGTCACGATGTCCATAAACAAACGGAAGTGTTGCGCGATCGCATCCATGCTCGCGCCAAGCCGATGGTCGTCTTCGAGCACCAGCAGAGGCAGCAGCCGCTTGTCGGCAAATGCCTGGATCTCGTCGACCGGGCAGATCTCGTCGTGCTGGCCGTGGATCAACAGGGTCGGCAGCTCATCGCGCAAATCGAAGACGTCGGCGTAGCCGGGAATATGCCCCGGAGTAGCCAGTAGAAATAGCCCGGCTACCGGTGTCTGCAGCGAGGCAAGCCCGGAGACGAAAGCCCCCATGCTCGACCCCACCAAGACGGGAGGCGCCTTCAAGGTCGCGATATGCGCCCGCAAGCGAGCGATTCGCGGCGCCACCGAGCCGGCATGCCCGCGCTTGTCGTCCTCGCGATAGTCGGGTCGCGTCGCCGACCAGCCCATGGCCTCGGCCAGCTCGGCCAATGCACTGACTTTGGTGGCACCCGGACCAGAATCTGATCCGTGTGAAAGAATGACATGGCCGTGCATCGCGATCTCCAAAGCATTACAGCAAGCTGCGTATGATAGCCGGCGCCATGCGAGACCGACCGACATGCCCGTATTAACCATCCACGACCAGCCCCTGCCCTATGCCGCACAACTGCCGGAGCGCCCGGCCGGCGCGGTGGAACTGGTGGTAATTCACTGCACCGAGCTGCCTGACCTGGCTACCGCCCGCATTTATGGCGAAAAGGCCTGGTACGACAGCGGTGTCGGCCATAGCGGGCATTACTACATCGACCGCGACGGCGCCGTGTACCGCTATGTTCCCGGTACTCGGGTGGCCAACCACGTGCGCGGCCATAACGCGAACTCGATCGGTATCGAGCTGGTCAATCTGGGCCGCTATCCGCACTGGTGGGATTCAGGCCAACAGACCATGACCGAGCCGTATACGCCGGCACAAATCGCCGCTTTGCGCGCCTTGCTGGCTCAATTGCGGCATGACTTTCCCAAGCTGCGCTATATCGCCGGCCATGAGGATCTGGACACTGTCCGGATGCCGGCCAGCGACGACCCGACCCGCGAAGTAGCGCGCAAGCTCGATCCGGGCCCGCTGTTTCCATGGACCGAGGTACTTGCAGGCAGCGGCCTGGAGCGGATCGATAGCCCCCGCGCATTGACACATCCCTAACACCCCCTTGCGCGCCGCTATACTCGCGCCCTCGTTATTGCCGCAAGGGTTAGGCACATGAAGGAAGCGCACGTCGGCGAACTGGTCGATCTGCTGGACCTGGAGCGGCTGGAAGACAACCTGTTCCGCGGCCAGAGTCGCGACATCGGCACCCACTTCGTGTTCGGCGGCCAGGTATTGGGACAGGCCTTGTCAGCCGCGCAGCAGACGGTCGATTCAACCCGTGAAGCGCATTCGCTGCATGCTTATTTCCTGCGTGCGGGCGATATCAACGCACCGATTGTCTACAACGTCGAACGCACTCGCGATGGCGGCACGTTCTCTTCGCGGCGGGTGGTGGCCATCCAGCATGGCCAGCCGATTCTCAATGGCTCGATCTCTTTTCAGGTCCCGGAGCAAGGCTTCGAGCATCAATCGTCGATGCCGGAAGTACCGATGCCGGAAGATCTTGAGCCGATGCCGCCGCTATCGCCCGAGCAACTGGCTCAGTTACCGACGAAGATCCAGCGCTGGCTTGGCGTGGATACTCCGATCGAATTTCGCCATGTCTGGCCGCAAGACCGTTTACACCCGACCAAGCGGCCGCCGATTCAGCACGTCTGGTTTCGCGTCACCGCGCGGATCAGCGATTCGCCCGCCCTGCACCGTTCGATGCTGGCCTACGCCTCGGATTTCAATCTGATTGGCACCGCCACCTTGCCGCACGGTATTTCGTACTACACCGACCGCGTGCAGATGGCCAGCCTGGATCACGCGCTATGGTTTCACCGCCCGTTTCGGGTGGACGAATGGCTGCTGTACTCGTTCGACAGTCCGACCGCTCAAGGCGCGCGCGGTCTGGCGCGGGGTCAAATCTTCAGCCGGGACGGTCGACTGGTCGCCTCAACGGTGCAGGAAGGGCTCATCCGTTTGCGCCCGGACTCACAGTAAACTCTCGCGATGCGCCAGCTTTATACCTCCCCCCGTATGGAAAACATCGACCGCGTGGTCGCCTTGCTCAACGAGCACCACATTGAGAGTTCGGTGACCAATCGTTCCAACTGGAACAAGCCTAGCTACGAGCGCTTCAGCTACACGCAGAAGCGCGAAAACCGCGATAACTGGCCGCAGGTTTGGGTTACCCACGCGGACGACTACACCAAGGCCCGCAGCCTGCTGCGCGAGATCGGGATCGAGCCGGTGATCCGCCATGCCGAGGAGCTGGCTGCGGCGCGCAATCCAACGTCACCGGAGGTGCGCAGGCAAAGCACCGCGGTACGGGCACGCCGCATCGTGCTATTGGCCCTTGCCGGGGCATCGGTCGTGCTGATGCTGCGCTATATGGGCTACATCTAAGGAAAATCAGCTAAGGAAGATCGGCGAGGAAAGATCGGCCAAGGACGACCGGCTAGCGATAGATCGGCCAGAAACAAACTCTTAGTACTCCCACGACGCATCAAAGCGGACATAGAATCGGCGCATGCGCTCCGATCATGTTCGACTGTTTCAAACCTTGCCACACGCCTGCGGCTATTTTGCCGAGCGAACAGCACAGAATCTGGTGATCGATCCGGCCTCGCCACAACTGGATCAGCTATACGGTGCGGCGCTGGAGCGCGGTTTTCGTCGGGCCGGCGGGCATTTGTACTTTCCGCACTGCGCTAGCTGCCATGCCTGCACACCTTGCCGGATCGACATAGCGCAGTTTGCGCCCGACCGTTCGCAGCGGCGCTGCATGAAACGTAATGCCGATCTGCAAGTGATCGAGTCGATGGCCGGCTATAGCACCGAGCGCTATGACTTGTACGAGCGTTATCTGCGCCACCGCCACCCTGGCGGCGGCATGGACGAGGCCGATGCCAGCGACTTTCGGCGCTTTCTCACCGCGCCCTGGAGCCCCACGTTGTTTCTGGAGTTTCGTCTCGGCCCCCGCCTGCTCGGCGTGGCCGTTACCGATGTCTGTCTGAACGGCCTATCGGCGGTGTACACCTTCTTCGACCCCGAAGAACACGCGCGCAGCCTTGGCACGTACGCCATCCTGCAGCAAGTTGAGCTGGCCCGCCGACGTGGCCTGCCATGGATTTATCTCGGCTTTTGGATCAAAGGCCATCCAAAGATGGACTACAAGCGGCGCTTTCGTCCGCTGCAAATCCGCACCAGCGAGGGCTGGGCGGATTTGCCGTAGAGCGCCGGCTGCTTCAGTCCGCCGAAGCCTGCGGTGCCTGGGGGTAAGGGAACAATTTCACCAACGGCACCGAAATACCGTCGTCGCCCACCACCCGACAGTGATTGCGGGTGAGTTCGCGTGGCTCATCGACACCGCAGCTATGCGCGATGATGCCGACTTCATGCATCAAATTTTTCGCGTAATGGAAGACGCGTTCGCTCTTGTCGGTGACGACCAGGCCACGCTGCAGTTTTGGATTCTGCGTGGTGATGCCGGTAGGACAGGTATTGCGATTGCACTGTAGGGATTGGATGCAACCGAGCGCGAGCATAAAGCCGCGCGCCGAGTTGACGAAGTCGGCACCTACCGACAACGCCCAGGCCACGTCGTAAGCGGTAATGCATTTGCCCGAGCAAACCACCTTGATGCGCTCGCGCAGGCCTTTGCTGATAAGCATGTCGACCAGTGCCGGCAGCGATTCGTGCAACGGCAGGCCGACGCCTTCCATCAAGGTTTGCGGCGCCGCGCCGGTGCCGCCCTCGGAACCGTCGACGATGATGAAGTCCGGTGCGCTTTCGATGCCGCGCTTATGTACCTCATCGCACAGCTCGCCGATCCATTCCAGGCCGCCCATCACCGCCTTGAAACCCGTGGGTTTGCCGGTGAGTTCGCGAATATGCCGCACCGCGTCGAGCAACTCGTGGATATTGCCGATGTCCAGATGGCGGTTAGGGCTTTGCGAATCTTTCCCTACCGGGATACCGCGAATCGCCGCGATCTCCGGCGTCACTTTGGCTGCCGGCAATAAACCGCCCATGCCTGGCTTGGCACCCTGCCCCAGCTTGATGCTGACCATTTTCACTTGCTTGTGCGCACAGATCGCCAGCAGCTTTTCATCGTCGAGCTTGCCGTCAGGGGTGCGTACACCGTATTTGGCCGTGCCGATCTCGAAGATGATATCGCAGCCGCCTTCCAGGTGATAAGGCGCCAAACCACCTTCGCCGGTATCCATCCAGATACCGGCCTTGGCCGCGCCTGAAGACAGCGCCCGCACGGCCGGCGCCGACAAGGCGCCGAAACTCATCGCCGAGATATTGAAGAAGGCCGCATGACTATAGGGCTCGCGCGCATATGGGCCGATAGTTACTGGACGTGGCTCGACGTGATGCTCATCCAGTGTGGGAAACGGCGCGTTGACGAAAAACGGCACACCCTCGCCACGCAGATCGCGACTGGAGCCGAACGCATTGGTGTTGTCCACATTTTTCGCGGCGCGATAAACCCAGGTGCGCTGTGCGCGGTTGAACGGCATTTCCTCGCGGTCGCTGGAATACAGGTATTGCCGGAAGAATTCGCCCAGGTGCAAAAACCAGTAGCGAAAGTGGCCAATGACCGGAAAGTTGCGCAATACCGAGTTAGCGGTCTGATTGCGGTCTACCAGCCATACCGTCAGCACGACCATCACCAACACCGCCAGCAGCACCAAGAACAACGCTGCGAACGTCTCCACTATGACGACTAGCCAATGCGCAAAACCCGTCGTTGACATGTGCTCTTTTCTCCGTGCCTGCGGTGCGGCGTGCCGCACCATGGGTAGGTGTTTCTAATCCGATTGCCGGCATGCTCGCATAACCGGCGCCGATCGCTTACAACTCGATACGTAATTTTTTCGCCGCGCGAATCGCCTTGGCCTTCGCCGCCTCGATGCTTTCGTCGCGTGCCAGCGTCACCGCCATGCGACGGCGGCCTTTTACCGCCGGTTTGCCGAAGATACGCAACTGCGTATCCGGCTCGGCCAAGGCCTCGGCGACATTGAAGTAACGCGGTGCCTCGCCATCGCCTTCCACCAGTACGGCACACGAGGCGGATGGCCCGAGCTGCCGGATGACCGGAATCGGCAGACCGAGAATCGCCCGCGCATGCAGGGAGAATTCGGACAATTCTTGTGAAACCAGGGTCACCAGGCCGGTGTCGTGCGGACGCGGGCTGACTTCGGAAAAGATCACCGCATCACCTTTGATGGGATCGGCCTTGACGAAGAACTCCACGCCAAACACACCCCAGCCGCCCAACGCCTCAGTAATCGCCGCCGCCTGTCGCTGTGCCTCGGCCAGTGCCGCATCGCTCATGGGTTGCGGCTGCCAGGATTCGCGGTAGTCGCCATCCTCCTGTCGATGACCGATCGGCGCGCAAAAACTCACGCCGCCATGGTGGCGCACCGTGAGCAGGGTGATCTCGTAATCGAAATCGACAAAGCCTTCGACAATAACCCGGCCTTTGCCGGCACGGCCGCCGGCCTGGGCATAATCCCAGGCGGCTGCTAGCTGATCTTCGCGGCGCACCACGCTCTGACCTTTGCCCGACGAGCTCATCACCGGCTTGATGACAAACGGCAAGCCCAGCACGGCGGCGGCCTGGCGATACTGCGCCTCGTCGTCACAAAAACGATAGGGCGAGGTCGGCAAGCCCAGCTCTTCGGCGGCCAGCCGGCGGATGCCTTCGCGGTCCATGGTGAGCCAGGCCGCGCGGGCGGTCGGAATCACCTTGAGGCCCTCTTTCTCCAATGCCATCAACGTCGGCGTGTGAATGGCCTCGATTTCCGGCACCACCAGATCAGGCCGCTCCTGCTCGATCAAGGCACGCAACGCGGCGCCGTCGAGCATGTCGATCACATGGCTGCGGTGAGCTACCTGCATGGCCGGCGCATGCGCGTAGCGATCGACCGCGATCACCTCCACGGCATAGCGCTGCAGCTCAATCGCCACCTCTTTGCCCAGCTCGCCAGAGCCAAGCAACAGCACCCGTAGGGCATGATCGGAATGGGGGGTGCCGAACGGCTTCATGGAGTTCTCCTGAAAGGACAGGCCGGCATTGTAAGCGGCCGGCAGCCATAGAGCCTGCTCAAGGCCTCCTACGCTGCACTGCGCATTGACGGCAGGCCCGGCGAGGCATCCACTGTGCATGTCCCGTCCCCGCGGATACGACCATGCGCAGCCTGATCGCCCTGCTTTTGCTGGTGCTTACGTTGTGCCCTGCCCCCTCGTTACGGGCTGCTGTGCCGACGGCCGAACCGGCCACTACTGAACTCACCTGGATGAGCGTGCGGCTCGGCGGCCGCAAGATCGGCCATCTGCAGATCGAGCATCGCCTCGAAAACAACACGGTGATGACCACCCAAACGCTATCGATCATGCTCAACCGCAATGGCAAGAGCATCCCCTTCACCAATGTCAGCCGTACCGTGGAAACGACCACCGGTGAAGCACTGTCGTTTTCGGCGCGCACCTCGATGTCGGCCATCGACAGCACGGTGAATGGCGAGCGCCAACCGGACGGTCGCTACAAAGTCACCACCACAGTAGGCGGCGCCAGCCATGAAACCATCATGGAATGGCCGCAAGGCGCCATGCTGACCGAAGGCCAGCGCTTGACCATGCTCGCGGCCAGCAGCCATACCGGCCAGCATTATCAATTGCTGATGTTCGACCCCTCAGGTTTGCAAGTCGTACCGGTGCAGATGGACGTGCTGGGCGATGAGCATGTCGACCTACCTGGCGGCACGGAAACCCTCAACCATCAACGACAGATACTGCAGCAGGCGCACGGCAACCAGATCATGGATCTGTGGCTCGATAAACGTGGACAAGCGCGCAAGGGAACGCTTTCCATGATCGGCCGGCAGTTGGATATGCTGGCCTGCGATGAAACCTGTGCGATGGCGCCGGTGCAAGATCTGGATATGTTTCGCGCAGCCATGGTCGAGTCGCCACGACCGCTTACGCCGAACCTGCGCGAATCCTTTCTGCGTTATCGCGTTCACATCAAAGGCAATGCCACGCAGCCGTTGATCGACACCGATGAACAGCACGTATTCAACATCGGTAATGGCGAATGGTTCGTAGACATCGGCGGCCCGAGATCCGGTGGTCAACCGCCGCCCGTCGAAGAAGACAAACTACCCAATGCCTGGCTGCAATCGGATGCACCGGCCGTTCGCAATCTGGCCGCACAAGCGGTAGGTGATGCCAGCAACGATCGCCAACGCATGCGTCGGCTGCGTATTTTCGTCAGCCGCTACATCACCCAACATGGCTTGGACATCGGCTATGCCTCCGCACTTGAAGTGGTTAGCAATCGCCAGGGCGACTGCACCGAATACGCGGTGCTATTGGCTGCCATGGCGCGCGCGCAAGGCATTCCGGCGCGGGTGGTTACCGGCATGGTCTACGCCGACCGCTACGCCAATACCTCGCGCGTATTTCTGCCGCATGCCTGGGTACAAGCCTGGGTGGAGGGTCGCTGGCAAAGCTACGACTCTGCCCTGCGCCGTTTCGACAGCACGCACATCGCACTGGACAGCGGCGACGGCGATCCTTGGCATTTCTTCAATGCCACCGATCTTTTCAGTGCGATGCGAATCGAAGAGGTCTTTCCCTATTGGGAGCAATCCGTTCCCGGACCTGCGCCGCCGCCCGGTGCGACCAGCGGGGGCGGACGCTGATGTCGAGAGCCGGCCAAAGATAGATCGACCCCGCACAAGAAACGGATAGTTTGGGCAACCCGGTGTCACCAGACTCATGGCTAATCTCAACATGGGAATTAGTCATGTCCTTTCGCATTACCGGGCTGCCGGCCGAACCATTCAACGAGCTGTTTTCCCTTAGCGACGCCGCCTTGGCCGAACGCCAGGCCATGCGCGTCATCGCCAATAAACCGCATGCATTCCCCTGCCGGATCAGTCTCACTGACGCCGAGCCAGGGCAATCGCTGATTCTGCTCAACTACGAACACCAACCCGCTGATTCACCGTTTCGTGCCAGCCATGCGATCTATATTCGCGAAGGCGAGCAACAGTACGACGAGATCGATCAGGTGCCCGAGCAACTGCAACGCCGCCTGCTTTCCGTGCGCGGCTTCGATGCGCAAGGCATGTTGCGCGATGCCGACGTCGTGGAAGGCAAAGCACTTGAACCGCTGATTGCGCGCCTGTTCGAAAACGCAAGCATCGACTACTTGCAAGTCCATATCGCCAGACCGGGTTGTTACGCCGCAAGGGTCGAGCGCGCCTGAACGCAGTAGCTGCCAGCGCTCGTCCCAAGAGCGACTTGAAGGCGGGATTCATGGCTCCTCGCCCGCCCTCAATCTGGCTGCCGGCTGTTACCGCACAAGCCCATCCCCAGCGCTATCCAGCCGACCATAAAGGCCACGCCACCCAGCGGCGTAATCGCCCCGCACCAGCGCGGCGCCCCCAGCGCCAATGCATACAGACTGCCGCTGAACAATACGATGCCGATCGCGAATGCCGCGATAGCCCAGCGACGCGACACTGCGCGCGGGGCGAGCACCGCCAGCACCAAAGCCAGGGCATGCCAGAAGTGATACTGCACGGCGGTATGCCATAGCTCGCTACCACGGGTATCGAGCACATCGCGCAATGCATGTGCTCCAAAAGCACCCAGGATCACCGCGCTGGCGCCGACGAAGCCGACCAGCAAGCCGGTGAAAGGACTGACAGTTTGTCGCATCGGGGCAAAATCCTTCGTTATGTTAAAGCCAGCAAAACCATCGGTATCGTATGCTGCCGGCATGAACAGCGCCGATTCTCGCACCCCGTTTCATCGCTCCGCCCGCATCCTTTTGTTGCTGGTCTTGCTCGCTGCGGGTGCATTACTCACCGCCTGCAATCGCGGTGAGCCGATGGCATGGCGGTTGACCAACGTCACCGGACACATGCCCGATCTCGATTTCAAACTCACCGACGATCAAGGCAAAACCGTCACCGGCAAAGATTTTCGCGGCAAGGCCGTATTGCTGTTTTTCGGCTATACCCATTGCCCGGACGTCTGCCCGCTGACTCTGGCGCAATTGCATGTCGCCATGCAGCGATTAGGACCACTGGCGGATGACGCCCGCATCCTGTTTGTTTCCGTCGACCCTGCCCGCGACACGCCGGAAATCATGCACGCTTACGTCAATGCTTTCGATCCGCGCGCCGTCGGCCTTACCGGCACATCGGGCGATATCGAAGCACTGGCCAAACGCTACCGCTCCGCGTTTACGCGCGAGCCGGATAAGGGCGATAACAACTACAACGTCAGCCACAGCTCGGCGATTTATCTATTCGACCGCAACGGCAAGGCACGACTCTTGTCTACGCCAGCCAATCCACAGGACGATCTCGTCCACGATCTGTCTCTGCTACTGGAGACCAAGTCATGATGATCCGTACTCTGTCGCTGCTGGCTGGCCTATGGCTCGCCGGCGGCACCCATGCCACCGAAGCCGACCATATCCATGCCAGCAAGGCGTGGATCCGCTTGTTGCCCGGCAACCTGCCCGCCGGTGGTTTTGTGGTGTTGGAGAACCATGGCGACCAACCCGCTTCACTGCGTGCCGCCAGCAGTTCGATCTATGCCGACGTAATGCTGCACAAAAGCAGCACGACCGGCGGCATGGGGCGCATGGAGATGGTCGATAACCTGACCATACCCGCCAACGGCAAGGCCGAGCTTTCGCCGGGCGGCTATCACCTGATGTTGATGAAGGCGAGCAAGCCGGTAAACGTCGGCGACACAGTCAAGCTAAGCCTGCAATTTTCCGATGGCAGCACGCTGAATACAGATTTCATCGCCCGACCAGCGAACACCATCGACGGCGCCGAATCACCGTCCGGGCATGAGATGGATCATTCGCGGCATTGAGCTTTTCCATCGGTAAGGTGCCGCTGCGGGTCGTTAAGGATGCCCTGACCTAACTGGTGCGCTGCGCCAAGGTTTATTGCCGCAATAGCGCTACCATTCTCGGGTTTGCACCACTCATCAGGAGTTACACCATGCGCCCGTTTCCGCTCGGAGAAGACATCGACCTGCTGCGCGAGAGCGTGCATGGCTTCGCGGAAAAAGAGATTGCGCCCCGCGCCGATCGTATCGATCACGAAAACCTTTTTCCCGCCGACCTCTGGCGCAAGTTCGGTGAAATGGGCTTGCTTGGCGTGACCATTCCCGAGGAATACGGCGGCAGCGGCATGGGTTTTCTCGCGCATATGGTGGCGATGGAGGAAATCTCGCGTGCGTCGGGCTCGGTCGGCCTGTCTTACGGCGCACATTCCAATCTGTGCGTGCAAAACATTTTCCATAACGGCAACGAAGCGCAACGGCGTAAATATCTGCCCAAGCTGTGCAGCGGCGAGCACGTCGGCGCACTGGCGATGAGCGAACCCGGCGCCGGCTCCGACGTGGTCGGCTCGATGATCTGCAAGGCCGAGCAGCGCGGCGATGTCTGGGTCGCCAACGGCACCAAGATGTGGATCACCAATGGTCCCGATGCCGACGTGCTGCTGGTTTATATGCGCACGGCACCGCGCGTTGCCGGCAGCCGCTGCATGACCGCCTTCATCGTCGAAAAAGGCATGAAAGGTTTCAGCACGGCGCAGAAGCTGGACAAACTCGGCATGCGCGGCTCAAACACTTGCGAGCTGGTGTTCGACAATTGCGAAATCCCTGCTGAAAATATTGTCGGCGAAGTCAACGAAGGGGTACGCGTGTTGATGGGCGGCCTGGACACCGAGCGCCTGGTGCTGTCGGGTGGCCCGATCGGCCTGATGCAAGCCGCGCTGGATCTGGTGCTGCCCTATGTCCGTGAGCGCAAGCAGTTCAACGCGCCCATCGGTACCTTCGGTGTGATGCAGGCCAAGATCGCCGACATGTACACCGCGCTGCAGAGCGCACGCGGTTTTGCCTACATGGTGGCGCAGCAATTCGACAACGGCGTGAAATCACGTATCGATCCCGCCGCCTGCCTGCTCAACGCCTCGCAGAATGCCGTGCAGGTCGCACTGGAAGCGATCCAGACCCTGGGCGGTAACGGCTATATCAACGAGTTCCCCGCCGGCCGTTTGCTGCGCGATGCGAAACTCTACGAAATCGGTGCCGGCACTAATGAAATCCGCCGCATGCTGATTGGCCGAGAGTTGTTTCACGGCAAGGCATGAGTGCATCGAAGCCGACAGTCATGCTGTCGGCTTCGAGTCTGTCTAAAGACAGCGCGATCTCAAAAGCCGTATTGATAATTGAGCGTGGCCATGTTCGCCTGCCCGCGCTGACTGAAATGCTGGTCGTAACCCAGCAACAGGCTGGAGCGCGGTGTGATTTCCCAATTCAAAGTGGTTCCGGCGACGCCGCTGTAGCGCGACAAGCCGATACCGGCCAGCGGCGCCCATTGCTCGACACCATTGAAACTGGCTTGGAAAACCTCGCCGCGCATCGCGAATGCCTGCTGCCATAGCAGCCGCATCTGCAAGCTCAGATGACCACCGCCAGCCAAGGTCCAGCGATGCATGGCACGCAGGCCGATACCGGCTTGCCAGCGCTCAGTGATTTGCGCATTGGATTTCAAGCCAAAGCCACTGCCACCGAACTCATTGAAACCATCACGCTGAATACGCGCGTATTGCAGGTTCACATAGGGCGTCAACTGGGTGCCACCCCAAACATAGCGATAGCCGCTTTCGCCATAAGCCACGTCGTAGCTGCCGCGACTGTCGCTAGCGACACCTGCAAGCTGGGTACCCAACTGCAAGCTGCGCCGCATGGTTTCCCGATAGCTGCCGATACCGATGCGACCTATCGCGTACCAATCGTTCTGAATCAGGCCGCCGTAGAGCATGCCCTCCATGGCGTGGCTGCGCCCTTGGTCTGCGCTTTCCGCCAGCCGCCCTAATCCCTGTGCCTGGCTGATCGCGAAACCGCTGATACCGTTGCTGCCGAAGCGACGATCCTGACCGATCATCCAGCCGCTGAGGTCATAGCCAACATTGCCATAGCCGTTGCGGCTCATGCTCCCGTGATAACCGAGATCCTGCGCCCAACCCCCGCTTACAGGAGCGTCGAGCAAATGATCGAAACGATCCGAAAGCGCACGCGTACCGGCATCGATCGCTTCGAATGTCATCGCCGCGCTGGCCGCATGCAACTGGCCAGACAGGCTTTCCAACGAATGCTGTACTGCTGCCGTCGTGGGCGACTGTTGCAAGCTTGCCGCACCGGCGATAAAGGCCGGGCTGATTTGCTGGATGTCGCTCGGCTTGGCGCCGACCGATACCGCGCTTTGGCCTAGCTGGGTATTGATCTGGCCGAATGCGTTGTCGACTCGTTGTGCCGCAGCGTACGACGCGGGCGTGTAGCTCACGCCCTGCACCGCACTCACTTGCACTTGCTGCACATTGAGCCAGGCGCTGGTCGCACCGTAGTTGAGAGTGGCGTTCAACAATACGTTCGAGGCGCTATTGAGGGCCGAGAAGGTGCCGCTAAGGCCGGCACTCGCACTAAGCACATCGGTATGCGAATTGACGACATAGCCTTGCTTGGCGCCGATCACAAACAGATCGCCACCGGTAAGGCTGGCATGCCCCGTAACGCGTAGCGCCGAGCCTAGTTCAAGCGCCAATCGGCCCGCACCTTGTTGGTTGTAATCGCCACCCACGGTGACATCGCCGCCTCGCACGGTAAGCACGCCGGCATTGCTGATGCTGCCGCTTATCGACGGCGTATCAGCGAGCTGACCGCCCGCACTGATGTTTACGCTGGAAGCCAATGATCGTGCGACAAGCACACCGGCCTGCACCTGCGTCAAGCCGGCATAACTGGCCGGCTGCGTAAGCGTGAGCGTACCGCTGCCTTGCTTGATAAGGCCGCCGGCCCCGGAGATCGCGTTATTCCAACTGGACGCGCCGGTGAAATTCACCGTGACATCGCCCCAGTCAAACTTGGCCGGCCCGTTTACCGCCTTGCCGACATTAAGCATGCCGTAGCCAAATACGGGGTCGGGCCCCGGCGCGCCCAAGTCGGTCGCCGTACCGAGCAAGGTCTGCCGCACCAGGTCGTTACTGAAATACGGGTAGGCCTGCCATACCAGTGCCGCTGCGCCGGTTACCTGCGGCGCAGCCAGCGACGTGCCTTTGACGATCCAGTAAGTAGGATTTCCCACCGTGTCATCTTTGCCGCTGACAATCACGTCACCGGCCGCGGCAAGGCAATAGCTCATCGCCTTGCCGCAGGCATTCGAATAACTGGCCAGGTGGGTCGGGTTATTGCTGTCCACCGCAACCACCACCAGCCAGCCCCTGGTCAGGTCGGGGGCGCGATTGGGCAACGCGGCGACATCGCTAGGATCGGCCTTGGAGTCATTGCCGGCGGCAAACACCACCAAGCCACCCCATTGGTTGATGAACTTGTTGTAGGCGTCGTGGAAACTTTGCGTCGTGGCCGTATCGGTTGCGTCCCAATACAACCCGCCCCAGGAGTTGTTGCTCACCTTGACGCCATTGGCAATGAGATCGTTATTAACCGCACCGAGCGGATCGGCTGTGCTGACCCGGTTGCCTTGGCCTGAGCCATCGTCCTTGGGGGCGGTATCGCTGATGATGCGCGCGGCAACCAGGTTGGCGCCCGGCGCAATACCGCCCGGATATTGGGCGAATGCGGTTCCGGCGGCGATTTCCGATACCCAGGTGCCGTGGCCGACCACATCGTCGATGCCGAGGTTGTTGGCGCTGGGGTCGACATAGACCAGCTCTTTGACCACCCGCCCCGCCAATGCCGGGTGATTGCGCATGATGCCGCTATCGACCACGCCAATGGTCACACCCCGCCCGGTAAAACCCTGGCTGTGCGCGGCATAGGTGTTGGTCAAGCCAAGCTGGGCGTCAAATGGCGGCTGCGTGCTTGGCGTAACCGGTGGCGGTGGCGGCGTGGTTGGCGTCACTTTGACATTGCCATTGCCGCCTCCGCCGCCTCCGCAAGCGCTCAGGCTCAATGCCATCAAAATCAACGCAACGGCTTCGCGCCGCCGTAGCCCCCGCATCTTCGTGTTCATATGCACTACCCCATATGCACGACCCCAATCCTGGCGATCACATCCATCTACTGACGCATGGCGCTATACATGCTACCCCCGCCGAGCATAACGCTGCACAACGCAAACACAACCAAGTGCGCCGCAGCCCGCATGCTTGTGCGAGGAGGGGGTGTTTGCCGTGATTCCTAACCGGCTGCGATAATCAGCGGATTGCTTAGCGGGCACCTGCCCCTTACGGAGATACCCATGTCGGACGTCAGTGTTGTCATTGCCGGTGCCAAGCGCACCGCCATCGGCTCTTTCCTCGGCCAGTTCACTGGCGTAGCCACCCCGGTTCTGGGCGCAACCGCCATCCGCGCCGCGCTGGAGCAGTCCGGCTTGACGGCAGATGCCGTCAGCGAAGTCATCATGGGCTGTGTGCTGCCCGCCAACCTTGGCCAGGCCCCGGCTCGCCAAGCCGCACTTAAAGCCGGCCTACCGGTCAGCACGGGTTGTACCACGGTCAATAAAGTCTGCGGTTCGGGCATGAAGGCGATCATGCTGGGCCACGACCTTATCAAGGCCGGTTCGGCCGCGGTGGTCGTTGCCGGTGGCATGGAGTCGATGACCAACGCGCCGCATATGGTCAACGCACGTACCGGCATCCGTTATGGCGACGGCCAATTGGTCGATCACATGGCATGGGACGGTTTGACCAACCCCTACGACGGCAAGGCGATGGGCGTGTTCGGCGAGCTGTGTGCCGACAAGTACCATTTCAGCCGCGAAGAACAAGACGCCTTCGCGATCGAATCGGTAAAGCGCGCGCAGGCTGCCCAGCAGTCCGGTGCCTTTGCCGATGAAATCGTTCCGGTGACCGTCGCCGGCCGCAAAGGCGAGGTGCAGGTCGACACTGACGAGCAGCCGGGCCGTTCGGACATCGGCAAGATCCCAACATTGAAACCCGCCTTCCGCAAAGAAAACGGCACGATTACCGCCGCCAGTTCTTCCAGCATCTCCGATGGCGCAGCGGCAGTAGTGCTGCTATCGGCAGCCGATGCCCAGGCACGTGGCGTGAAGCCGCTCGCGCGCGTCGTCGCGCACGCCACCCATTCGCAAGAACCCGAGTGGTTCACCACGGCACCGGTCAGCGCCATCCAACAGGTGCTGGACAAAGCCGGCTGGAAGGTCGCTGACGTCGATCTGTTTGAAGTCAACGAAGCCTTCGCCGTGGTCGCCATGGCGCCGATGCGCGAGCTAGGCATTGCTCACGAAAAGCTCAACGTCAACGGTGGCGCCTGTGCACTTGGCCACCCGATCGGCGCCAGCGGCACCCGCCTCGTCGTCACCCTGCTCAACGCACTGAAGACCCGCGGCCTGAAGCGCGGTGTTGCCGCTCTGTGCATCGGCGGCGGCGAAGCCACCGCAATTGCCATTGAGCTTGTGTAGACTAAGCCCTCTCCGACCACGCAAAAAGGGTGCCGGCAACACCTCCGGCACCAGCAGGGTGTTTAATACGCCCTGAAGCCGTCACACAAAAAAGTGGCGCAAGGTCGGCGAAAGCGTTATTAATACGCCCGCCAAACGGCATTCCACGGCATAAAGGAGATTCACAATGAAGTTCACGCGTACCCTACTCGCCTCCGCGCTCGTCGCGCTGCTGGCGGCTTGCAGCAACGGCGCGCAGGATTCCGCGCAGGACGCTCAGAAGTCGGCTGACCAGGCTCAGCAGTCTGCTGATCAGGCTCAGAAGGCTGCTGCTGCTGCTGCTCCGGCTTCGACTGCTGCCGCTCCGGCTGCTGCCCCGGCTTCGACCGCTGCTGCTCCGGCTGCTGCTCCGGCCTCGACTGCTGCTGCTCCGGCAACTGCTCTCGACCAGGCTAAGGATGCCGCCGGCAAGGCTGCCGACGCTGCCAAAGACGCTGCTGGCGCTGCTAAGGATGCCGCCGGCGCTGCTAAAGATGCCGCCAAAGAAACTGCTGACAAAGCTAAGGACGCCATGAAGGGTAACTAATACCCTTTGTTGGTTTCCAGAAAACCGGCCGCTTTTGCGGCCGGTTTTTTATTGTGACTTGACCCAGCGGCCGCGATGGCGGCCGGTTTTTTTCATGACTCGACCCAGCGACAGTTCAGGTGTGGCGCGGCGACCGCTATCATCGGGGACTCACTTTCACGGTAGCCACGAGTCATGAGTGTCATCGCCTCGCAGATCGACCCCCGCTCGACCGAATTCCAGGCCAGCAGTACCCAACTGCGAGCGCTAGTCGATGAGTTGCATCGCGAGCTGACGCGCAGTGCCGAAGGCGGTGGCGATAAGGCCCGCGAGAAGCACACGGCACGCGGCAAGCTGCTGCCGCGCGAACGCATTCGCGCCCTGCTCGATCCCGGCTCACCGTTTCTCGAACTGTCGCCATTGGCCGCTCACGGCATGTACGAGGACGCCGCACCGGCCGCGGGCATCATTACCGGCATTGGCCGCGTCAACGGTCTCGAAGTAGTGGTGGTCGCCAACGATGCGACCGTCAAGGGCGGCACATACTTCCCGATGACCGTGAAAAAACATCTGCGCGCGCAAGAAGTCGCGTTGGAAAACCGCCTGCCCTGTATCTATCTGGTCGATTCAGGCGGCGCCTTCCTGCCGTTGCAGGACGAAGTATTTCCAGACAAGGAGCACTTCGGGCGCATCTTCTTCAACCAGGCGCGCATGTCCGGGCTGGGCATTCCGCAAATCGCGGTCGTCATGGGGTCATGCACCGCAGGCGGCGCCTATGTGCCGGCGATGAGTGACGAAACCATCATCGTGCGCGAGCAAGGCACCATTTTTCTTGGCGGCCCGCCGCTGGTGAAGGCCGCCACCGGCGAAGTGGTCGATGCCGAGGCGCTTGGCGGTGCGGACGTCCATACGTCAATCTCCGGCGTGGCCGATCACTTCGCAGAAAACGACGCCCACGCGCTGTCCATCGCTCGCGACATCGTTGCCAGTCTCAACCGAAAAAAAGACATGCCACTGGCATTGCGCACGCCCGTCGAGCCGCGCTATCCGGCTGACGAACTGTATGGCGTAATTCCGCTCGATACTCGTCGCCCATTCGACATCCGCGAGGTGATAACGCGCATCGTCGACGGCTCCGAGTTTCATGAGTTCAAGGCTCGCTACGGCAAGACCCTGGTTTGTGGCTTTGCCCACATCCACGGCTATCCCGTGGGTATTGTCGCCAATAACGGCATTCTGTTCGCCGAGTCCGCGCTCAAAGGTGCGCACTTCATCGAGCTATGCAACCAGCGCAATGTGCCGCTGGTATTTCTGCAGAACATCACCGGTTTCATGGTCGGCAAGAAATACGAAAACGCCGGCATCGCAAAAGACGGTGCGAAAATGGTCACCGCGGTGGCCTGCTCGCATGTCCCCAAATTCACCGTGGTGATCGGCGGCAGCTTCGGTGCCGGCAACTACGCAATGTGCGGCCGTGCTTATGGCGCCCGTTTTCTATGGATGTGGCCGAACGCGCGAATCAGCGTCATGGGCGGCGAACAAGCTGCCTCCGTGCTCGCCACCGTGCGTCGCGACGGCATTGAAGCCGCGGGCAAGACCTGGAGCGCGCAAGACGAGGAAGCCTTCAAGGCTCCGATCCGCGACCAATACGAACGCCAGGGCCACCCCTACTACGCCAGCGCGCGGCTGTGGGACGACGGCATCATCGACCCCGCCGACACCCGCCGTGTGCTTGGCCTGGCGATTTCAGCTTCGCTCAACGCACCGATCGAGCCGCAGCGCTACGGCGTGTTCCGCATGTAGCCGACGTGGCGATGATCGCCGCGTCAGCGATTGCGCGGACGAAAGGTCAGCGGCTGCACATCATGCTGTGCAGCCGGGGCCGGGCCACAGGTACCGCACGTGCCGCAGCCGTCACCGCAACTTCCCGTTGCCTGCTTAGGTTGCAGCCAGCGCCCCATACGGCGCAGCCAAGACGAACGCCATGGTTTGTTCAAGCTAGCCGAAGCCTGTGCCAGCCAGCGCACGCTGATGCCGGGTAGCAGCTTGCGAAACGCATAAAGCGCGCTGCCTGACACCAACAGGCCGATCAACAATCCCTGCACCAGTCCAAAGGCGGTCATGTCAGTGCCTTGGCGATTTGATAAGTGAAAAGCGAGGCGAGATAGGCCAAGCCAAAAAGGTAACCCGCCGTGATCGCCACATTGCGCCACGAGTTGGTCTCGCGGCGAATCACCGCCAACGTGGACATGCATTGCGGCGCGAATACGTACCAGGCCAACAACGACAGCGCGGTGGCTAGCGACCATTGCTGCGCGATCACTGGACCGAGCTGGCTGGCTACGGCATCGGTACCACCGGACATCGCATATACCGTGCCCAAAGCGGATACCGCCACTTCGCGCGCCGCCAGGCCTGGGATCAGCGCAATGCAGATCTGCCAGTTGAATCCGATCGGCGCGAATACGTAATGCAAGGCATGACCAAGCCGTCCAGCGAGGCTGTAATCAATCGCCGGCTGCGTGGCGCCCTCCGGTGGCCCCGGAAAGCTGGATAGAAACCACAGCAATACCGTCAGCGCGAGGATGATGCCGCCAACGCGCTTCAAAAAGATCTTGGCGCGCTCCCACAGGCCAAGCGCCACATCGCGCAGGTTCGGCATGCGGTACGACGGCAGCTCCATCAATAAAGCGTGTTCGCTTTTATCTTTGCGGAAGCGTTTGATAACGAAGGCTACGGTCAACGCACTGACGATGCCCGCCACATACAACGTAAACAGCACGACACCCTGCAAGTTGAAAATACCCCACACCGTGCGATGCGGAATAAATGCGGCGATCAGCAGCGTGTAGACCGGCAGCCGTGCCGAGCACGTCATCAAGGGTGCTACCAAGATGGTGGTGAGGCGATCGCGCGGATCGGTAATGCTGCGCGTAGCCATGATGCCGGGAATGGCGCAAGCAAAGCTCGACAGCAATGGAATGAAGGCGCGCCCGGTAAGGCCGGCTTTGAACATCAGCCGATCGAGCAGAAACGCCGCCCGCGGCAAATAGCCCGATTCCTCAAGTATCAGAATGAACAAAAACAGGATGAGAATTTGCGGCAGAAACACCAGCACTGCGCCAAGACCGGCAAAGATGCCGTTATTGAGCAGGCTATGCAGGGCGCTGTCGGCGGGTAGGGCCACTGTCAGCATGTTACCCAGGTCAGTGACTCCAGCCTGGATGCCCTCCATCAATGGCTTGGCCCAGGAAAACACTGCCTGGAAAATCATGAACATCAAAATGGCGAGAATGCCCAAGCCGAATACGGGATGCAGCGCCCAGCGATCCAGCGCATCGTCAATCGCCGCCGTCGCACGAGGCATCACCACCGTCGCGGCCATCAGTTCGCGCACTTGCGCATGCAGATCGGCACGACTGACGGCATCGTCCGACTGCGCAGCTACAGCAACGGGCATCACCCCATCGACACGCTCGATCAGCGCTTTCGCTCCGCCGCGCTTTACGGCTACGGTTTCAACCACCGGAGCGCCGAGCCGGCGTTGCAGTTCGGCAACATCGATAGCAATGCCGCGACGCCGTGCGGTATCCATCATGTTCAAGGCCAATACTACCGGGCGACCCAGACGCTGCACCTCCAGCACGAAACGCAGGTGCAGACGCAGGTTGGTGGCGTCGGCGACACAAACGATCAGATCCGGTGCAGGCTCGCCCGGATAATTGCCTTCGCAAACATCGCGGGTGATTTGCTCGTCTGGGCTGTTGGCGTCGAAACTGTAAGTGCCCGGCAGATCGAGCAGATGCAAGACGCGACCCGATGGTGCGGTAAAACGGCCTTCTTTGCGTTCAACGGTGACGCCGGCGTAGTTCGCTACTTTTTGGCGACCACCGGTGAGCAGGTTGAACAACGCGGTTTTACCGCAATTGGGGTTACCCACCAGCGCAATACGCAAGGTACTCGCGCTCATGCTTGAACCTCTATACAGACACTGACACGGGCGGCTTCGCTACGGCGCAGGGCGAAACGGGTCGAGCCAATTTGTACCAATAACGGATCAGCACCCAGCGGGCCGCAAGCGACCACGCGCACCGGCTCGCCCTCAACGAAACCCAGGTCGCGCAATCGTTGCGCAATCAGGTCGGCATCATGGGCATCGTCTACTCGGTCTACCACGGCGGCAGAACCCTTTGGCAGTTCAGACAGGCGCACGGCAACCACTCAAACAAGAATGGTTCGCATTGTACATTACGCGCGGAAAATGGGGAGTTGTGCGTCATGGCGCAAGTTCGTGCGGCCATGCCATGCGCCATTCCCCACTCTCGATTCTTAAGCTCTCTACAATCCACCTACTTCGTCATAGAGCCGCGCATGTCCACTGTCTTGATAACCCATCACGAAGCTACTCGCCAGATCACTCTGAATCGGCCAGAAGTGCACAACGCGTTCGATGATCGCCTGATCGCCGAGCTGACCCAGGCGCTGGAAGCCGCCGCTAGCGATGCTTCTGTGCGAACGGTGGTGCTGACAGGCGCCGGCACCAGCTTTTCAGCCGGTGCGGATCTGAACTGGATGCGCGGGATGGCCAAAGCCAGCGAAGCGCAGAACCGTGAAGACTCGCTGCGATTGGCTCGTTTGATGCGTACGCTGCAATTTCTGCCCAAACCGACCATTGCTCGCGTCAATGGCGCCGCTTATGGCGGCGGCGTAGGCCTGGTGGCTTGCTGCGATATCGCCATTGGCGTGGATACCGCCAAATTCGGCTTGACCGAAGTGAAGCTCGGCCTGGTGCCGGCAGTGATCTCGCCCTATGTGATCCAGGCGATCGGACTACGCCAGGCACGCCGACTGTTTCTTACCGGCGAGCTGTTCGACGCCGCCACCGCGCAAAACATCGGTCTACTGCATCAAAGCGCACCGGCGGACGGGCTGGACCATGCCGTGCAAAGCACACTCGGCCTGCTCGCCAAAGCGGGCCCGGTTGCACAAGCCGAAGCCAAACAGTTGGCGTTCCGCACCGCCGGCGTTACCGCCATGACCGCCGAGCATATCGACCATGACAACGCGGCCCTGATCGCTCGTTTGCGCGTTTCCGCGGAAGGCCAGGAAGGGCTTGGCGCATTTCTCGACAAACGCGCAGCAAACTGGAACGCATCCGCGTAACAAAATCCGAGCTAACATCCTGTTTCTTGCCAGCAAAAGGACCTGCGTCATGTTCGATCATCTCGGCTTGCAAGTTTCAAACTACGAACACAGCAAAACTTTTTACCTACAAGCTTTGGCTCCGCTGGATGTCGCCTTGGTCATGGAGGTTACCGCTGAGCAGACCGGCGATTGTGCACATGCGGGCTTTGGCATCGACGGCAAGCCTAGTTTCTGGATCAGCGAAACGCTTACCCCCGCGCACGGCATGCATATCGCCTTGACGGCCAAGAGTCGGGCCACCGTGGATGCGTTCTATGCAGCGGCCCTCGCCGCTGGTGGCCGCGATAACGGTGCGCCCGGCCCGCGCCCACATTACCACCCGGATTACTACGGCGCCTTCGTACTCGATCGAGACGGCAACAACATCGAGGCGGTCTGCCGCTTGCCTGTTTAGTACTGCGTCCCTGCCCCATTGGCCGTGCAGCCGGTGGGCGCCCCTCGTCGCCCCATGCGTAGAGACACCCATGCCCCACCCGATCATCAATATCGCCGACGTCGAACCGCAGCCGCTGCCGCCAAGCTATAGCGCCACCGGCGCAGCCGCCGAACGCTACGCACCGCGCATAGCCTGGCTTAGCCCGCAATTGGGTGCGCAAAAGCTCGGCTACAACATCACGGCGCTAGCGCCGGGCAAACGCGCCTTTCCGTTTCATTGCCATCGCATCAATGAAGAGATGTTCTTCATTCTCGAAGGTAACGGCGAAGTACGTATCGGCGACGAGCGCCATCCGATCCGTGCAGGCGACATCATCGCCTGCCCGCCCGGCAGCTCGGAGTCAGCGCATCAGATCAGCAATACCGGTACGGTGGAACTGCGCTATCTCGCCGTCAGCACCAAACAGTCACCGGAGGTTTGCGAATATCCCGACTCCGGCAAGTACGCCGTCATGGCGGACCCGCTTGCCAGCGTCGACGGCAAGTCACCTGGCTTTCGCGTTGTCGGCAGGGCCGGTGAATCGGTGGACTACTGGGAAGGCGAATAAGCCACAGTGCCTCGGCGCTGACCCTCCATGCTGCGCCGCGCATCGGCGGCGGCGCTGCAATCTGTTAGTTTTAACGACTTTGCACCCACCTGCAAAGCGTCAAGGATCCTGCATGTTCGAGCGCGTACTTATTGCCAACCGTGGCGAGATCGCCTGCCGCGTGATCCGCACCTGTCGACGCCTCGGCATCCACACCATCGCGGTGTATTCACAAGCCGATGCCGATGCGCAACACGTACGCCTGGCTGACGAAGCCTGGCCGATCGGCGGGCCTCGACCGGCCGATTCCTACCTGCGCGGCGCAGCCATTCTCGAAGTCGCCAAGCGATCCGGCGCGCAGGCCATCCACCCATGTTATGGCTTTCTATCGGAAAACACCGGCTTCGCTCGCGGCTGCGCAGAAGCTGGCATCGCCTTTATCGGCCCCAAACCAGAAAGCATCGACGCGATGGGCTCCAAGGCCGCCGCCAAAGCGCTGATGGAAAAACATACGGTGCCGCTGGTCCCCGGTTATCACGGTGAAAATCAAGACCCTGCCTACCTCGCCGAGCAGGCAGGCAAGACCGGCTTTCCTCTCATGATTAAGGCCGCGGCCGGCGGTGGTGGCAAAGGTATGCGCATCGTGCGTACCGAACAGGAATTTGCCGATGCGCTCGCTTCCGCGCAACGCGAGGCCGCCAATGCCTTTGGCGACACGCGGGTGATTCTGGAGCGCTATGTCGAGCATCCGCGCCATATCGAATTTCAAGTGTTCGGTGATAGCCACGGCAACGTGATCCATCTCAACGAACGCGAATGCTCAGCGCAGCGCCGTTACCAGAAAGTGCTGGAAGAAACGCCCTCGCCCTTTCTCGATGACGCCCGTCGCAGCGCCATGGGCGCCGCAGCCGTAGCAGCGGCGAAGGCCGTCGACTACATCGGTGCCGGTACGGTGGAGTTCATCGTCGCGCAGAACGGCGAGTTCTTTTTCATGGAGATGAATACGCGCCTGCAAGTCGAGCATCCGGTTACCGAAGAAACGCTGGGGCTGGATCTGGTCGAGTGGCAGCTCCGCATCGCCGCCGGCGAACCGTTACCGCTCAAACAGGAACACATCCGCGCCCACGGCCACGCCATCGAAGTGCGCCTATACGCCGAAGACCCGGACCAGAATTTCCTGCCGGGCTCCGGCAAACTGCTGACCTTGCGCCTGCCGAAACCATCGCGCCATGTACGCATCGATGGCGGCGTGATCGAAGGCGACACCGTAACGATCTTCTACGATCCGATGATCGCTAAATTGATCGTGCACGATCGCGACCGCACCCAAGCCTTGCAACGGCTGCGTGAAGCACTTGAAGCGTGCGAAATCATTGGTCCGAAATCGAATATCGCTTTTCTCGAACGACTCGCCCGCCACCCGGTGGTCGTCGAGGGACGCATCGACACCGGTTACCTTGACCGCCATCTCGAAGAGTTCTTGATCGGCGACGTCGAGCCCACGTCAGGTGTGTTATTCGCCGCCGCCACCGCTGCGCTGCTATTTGACGAGCATGCCGTGAAAGGTGCCTCCGGCGACCCGCATTCACCGTGGGCCCGCGCCGATGCGTGGCGTATCGGCCATGCAGGCAAACGCATCGTTGCGCTCTCTGCGCGTGATGCTCGCTACGAAATCGAAGCATATGGTCATGACGGCGACTATCGCCTGCAATATGCCGGCGCTGCTTGCGAAGTACATGGCGCGCGCCATGATGGCGAAACACTCAGCGCCCGCTTCGATGGCGAAGCGCTGCGACTGCCCTTGCGCGCCGATGCACAGCACGTGCTGCTGCATGAGGCCAACGGCCAGCGCCACAGCTTTCTTCGTGCTGCGGCATTCGCCTGGGAGTCCAAGGAAGGCAAAGGCGGCAACCAGATCATTGCGCCGATGCCCGGCCGCATCGTGCTGGTGAATGCCAAGCCCGGCGACAGCGTCGAACAAGGTCAGGAGCTGCTCGTCATGGAGGCGATGAAGATGGAGCTGGCCTTGAAGGCACCGCGCGCCGGCACCATCGAAAGTATCAATGCCGCCCAGGGCGACTTCGTCGAAGCCGATGCCGTACTGGTACGTTTCGAGTCGTAATCTTAGGTAGAGCGGCCGATGAGACATCAGCCTCATGGTGTCATCGCTTTACCGGTTAGCTACAAAACGTGGAGCTTTGTATGAACACCACTGAAGTGCGCATCGTCGAAGTCGGTGCCCGCGACGGCTTGCAGAACGAAAAAACCCTGCTGCCCGCGGATGTAAAAATCGCGCTGATCGACCGACTCTCTTCTACCGGCCTGAAGACCATCGAAGCCACCAGCTTCGTCAGCCCCAAGTGGGTACCTCAACTCGCCGATGCCGCCGAGGTGTTTCGTGGCATCCGCAAGGTGCCCGGCGTGAGCTATCCCGTGCTGGTGCCCAACGAACAGGGCTATCAGCGTGCGCGCGATGTCGGCGCTACCGAGATCGCCGTATTCACGGCCGCATCGGAAGCGTTCAATCAGAAAAATATCCATGCCTCGATCGACGAATCCATCGAACGTTTCATCCCGGTGCTTGAGCGCGCCAAAGCTGACGGCGTCAAAGTGCGCGGCTATGTCTCCACGGTGCTGGGCTGTCCGTATCAAGGCGACGTGCCCGTAGGCGACGTCGTGCGTGTAGCCCGCCGCTTATACGAACTGGGTTGCTACGAAGTTTCCCTGGGCGACACCATCGGCGTCGGCACGCCAGCCAAGGCACGCGCGATGCTGCACGCGGTGGCGCAAGAGTTGCCGATAAGCGCATTGGCCGTGCATTTTCACGACACCTATGGCCAAGCATTAGCCAACATACTCGCTTGCCTTGATGAAGGCGTGCGTGTCGTCGACAGTTCGGTTTCGGGCACTGGCGGCTGCCCCTACGCCAAAGGCGCCACCGGCAACGTCGCCAGCGAAGACGTGGTCTATATGTTGCACGGCATGGGTGTACATACCGGCATTGATCTGGATCTGCTGATCGCCACCGGCGCCTGGCTGGCCGCGCAATTGCACAAGGAAACGGCAAGTCGGGTCACCAAGGCGCGCACGGCAGTCTGACCTGCAACTCGCGATGTCGCGCATCGCATCGCTAGAATCAAGCCTCAGGCCGTCATCCCGGCGCAAACCGATATGGCGGCGAGAGATTTCGTCCTACTGGGGATGCGTGATGTGGCTCAACTCAACCATGCGATGGCGGCAGCTTCTGCTCTGCCTGCTTCTGAGCGGGGTGGCCCCCCTTCATGCAGCCGTGCCGGTAGAAGACTGGCTGCTGCTGCCCGAACGGATATGGACAGGCGACGGTGACGGCACTCATACCGGCTGGGCGGTACTGATTCACGATGGCGCCATTGCCGCCGTAGGCCCCGCCGCATCCATTCAGGCGCCCGAAAACACACAGCGCATCACCCTGCCAGGCGCCACACTTACGCCCGGCCTGATCGACCTGCATTCGCATCTGTTTCTGCACCCCTATAACGAAACGTTATGGAACGATCAGGTGCTGAAAGAACCACAGGACTACCGCACTCTGGAAGCCGCCGAGCATGCGCGCGCCACTTTGCAGGCAGGCTTTACCAGCCTGCGCGATCTCGGCACCGAGGGCGCGGGTTATGCCGATGTCTCGGTAAAACGCGCCATCAATGAAGGGCTGATCCCCGGACCGCGATTATTCATCGCAACCCGAGCCATCGTTGCAACCGCCAGCTATGGCCCTGGCCCAGGTGGCTTTCGCCCCGATATCGAGCTACCCGGTGGCGCCGAAGAAGTCAGCGGCATCGATGCCGCCGCCCGCGCGGTACGCGAGCAAGCGGCACGCGGCGCCGACTGGATCAAGCTTTACGCCGACTATCGAATCGCTGCCGATGGCAGCAGTGCACCCACCTTCACCGCCGCCGAACTTAAAGCGATCGTGGATACCGCGCATCTGTCCGGCCGCCCGGTTGCCGCGCATGCCTCGACCGATGCCGGCGCACGCATGGCGGTGGAAGCCGGCGTGGACAGCATCGAACACGGCTATGGCGCCAGCGAGAGCACGTTCAAACTGCTCAAGCAACGAGGCGTAGCCTATCTACCCACACTCACCGCCGTAGCGTCGACCGCCGAATATTTCGACCACTACCGACCTGGTCAAAGCGAACCGACGCCGCGTATGCGCGAAGCCGAAAAAGCGTTTCGCAGCGCACTGAAACTCGGTGTCATCATCGGCAACGGCAGCGATGTCGGCGTGTTCGCACACGGCAGCAACTGGCGTGAACCGGTGGCGATGGTGAGCTATGGCATGACACCTGCGCAGGCCTTGCATGCGACAACCACGGTGGCCGCACGCATCCTGCGCCAGCACGATCACATTGGCCGGATCGCACCCGGCCTGCGCGCCGATCTTGCCGCCTTCAGCGGCGACCCCAGCGTTCAGATCGAAGCACTCCGGCATCCTGTCTTCGTGATGAAAGACGGCACGATTTACCGCAAACCTGAAACCACGCCATGAGTCCACTCTTTCAGATTCGCCCCATCGAACAGCGCGACAACACCGCCGTTGCGGCCATCATTCGCGCGGTGATGCCGGAATTTGGCGCCGATGGCCCCGGCTTTGCGATCCACGATGCCGAGGTGAACCTGATGTTTGAGACCTATACGCAGCCGCACTGCGCCTATTTCGTCATGGAGCAGGACGGCACCGTACTCGGCGGCGGCGGAATCGCACCACTGGAAAACGGCGAGCCCGATGTGTGCGAGCTGCGTAAGATGTACTTCATGCCGGCCGCGCGGGGCTTAGGTGCCGGCAATGCGATGATGCAGCGCTGTCTTGAGGCCGCCCGCGCCCGTGGCTTCCGCCGCTGCTACTTGGAAACGCTCACCGGGATGGATGCCGCCAAAGCGCTGTACCTGCGCCATGGCTTCACCCCGTTGAGCGCACCCATGGGCGGCACCGGTCACTTTAGCTGCGACCGTTTTTTTATCCGCGATCTTTAAGAGATTGATCTTTAATAGTTTGATCTTTAAGGGTCTGTTCAAAGATTAGGCAGCATTACGATAAATCAGAGCATCTCCAGCATGACCAACCGTCCAGAACTGAGTTTTTGCATCGATGATCCGAGCGCCCCGGATGTCTATCCGCTGATCGAGCAACTGGACGGTTATCTGTCCGAGCTCTATCCGACCGGAAACATTCACCCGGTCTCGGTGGCGGCACTGCAAGAGCCCAATGTCACCTTCATTACTGCCCGCGTGGATGGCGCACCGGTCGCCTGTGGCGCCTGCATCGATCATGGCGACTACGTCGAGGTCAAACGCATGTACGTGCTGCCCGCTTGCCGCGGGCTGGGTTTGGGCAAGCAATTGCTGGAAGCGCTGGAAGCGCAGATACGCCGCAACGGCGGGCAGTTGATTCGACTCGAAACCGGTACCGCACAAACCGAAGCACTGGAACTCTACGGGCGGGCAGGCTACCGCCGCTGCCTGCCCTTTGGCGATCATCACGCCAACCCGCGCAGCGTCTGTATGGAAAAGGTACTTGTATGATTCGCGTCGCCCGCATCGAAGATGCCGCCGCCATCCATGCCATCTACGCCCCAGCCATCACCGACAGCGCGATTACTTTCGAGAACGAGCTTCCCGGTGTCGAGGCCATGTGCGAACGCATCCGCACGCGTTTGCAGCACTACCCCTGGCTGGTTTGGGTGGAGCAAGGCCAGGTACTGGCCTATGCCTATGCAACCCGGTTTCGTGAACGCGCCGCCTATGACTGGATCGCCGAAACCTCGATCTATGTCCATGCCGATGCGCGTCGACGCGGCATCGCGCGACGCCTCTATGCAGCTTTGCTCGACAGCATGCGCCTGCAAGGCATCAACCAAGCCGTCGGCGTCATCACCCTGCCCGGTAAGGTTAGCGTGGCGCTGCATGAGTCGATGGGTTTCGACCCTGCGGGTGTGTGGCGCAAAGCGGGCTATAAGCTAGGGCAATGGTGGGATGTGGGGGTGTGGCAACTGCAGTTGAACGAGCCGCACATACCGCCAGGGCCAGTCATCGCATTCTCATCGCTGGCGCACTCGCCGCAGCTCGACCTGGCGTTGAACAAGGCCTGACATAAGTGCCGGCATCCAGCCTGTCGGTTAGCAAGCAGCCTCGCCGCCACAAGCCGTACAGGCTCCTAGGAATGCCCCACTCGGCTACCATTGCGTTTTTTCACGGCTTTGCGGGAACCTCATATGCAGCTCGATCAAGTCAAGGCGATCATCACCGGCGGCGCCTCCGGTCTCGGCCACGCCGTGGCGCAACATCTGGTGGCGAATGGCGGCAAGGTCGCGCTATTCGACGTGAACGAGGAGAAAGGCCAGGCTGCCGCCAAGTCGCTTGGCGGTCATGCGCACTTCTTCCGCACCGACGTCACCTCCGAGGAAGACGTCACTGCGAACGTTGCCGCTGCGCGTGAGGCGCTGGGCGGATTGAATGTGGTAATGAACTGTGCCGGCATTCTCGGCGCCGGTCGCGTGCTCGGCAAGGATGGCCCGATGCCGCTCAATACCTTCGCCAGCACGGTCATGGTGAACCTGGTCGGTAGCTTTAACGTCGCCAAGGCCGGCGCCGCGCTCATGCAAGGCAACGAAACCGGTGAAGATGGCGAGCGCGGTGTCATCATCAACACGGCATCCGTAGCCGCCTATGAAGGCCAGATCGGCCAGGCCGCCTATTCGGCATCCAAAGGCGGTGTCGTCGGCATGACCTTGCCAATGGCGCGTGAGTTATCGCGCTTCGGTATCCGTGTGGCGACGATTGCACCGGGCATTTTCTGGACCCCGATGGTCGATGGCATGCCGCCGCAAGTACAGGAGTCGCTGAGCGCATCCATCCCGTTCCCGTCGCGCCTGGGCAAGCCTGATGAGTTCGCCTCCACCGTCGCCTTTATCCTTGGCAATCGCTACATCAACGGCGAAACCATTCGTCTCGATGGCGCTGTGCGGTTGCAGCCCAAGTAAGGGGAATGAGCATGACGAATGCAGTTATGCGCACGCTCCTTTTTGCCATAGCCATTCTTTTTTCCCTGACTGGCCATGCCGCAGGCAACCCTAACAAATCAGCCTGCCAGGCTGATTTGAAGAACCTGGTTGTTCCAAACTTCAAGACAGCGATGAATAAGAGTGACATCTCTGTCGATATCGACGAGAACGACCACGGCGTCTATAAAGTGCGATTGTCCGTAGCCGCGGACAATCCTGGCAAGCAAGTGTCCATCGGCTGGGTGACGCTGGATACCAACAAGGGCACCGCCTACGACATCAGCAAGGATGATCGGCATCCCGAGACATTGCATGTCGATGCAGGCAAGTACCAAAACTTCATCGACACCTGCCTCCATCCTGTGAACAAGAGCGCCAATGAGGCCTTGGCGAATACCCATTTGCCGTTCGCATTCGAGACCTATTTCCGATGCGCCACAGGCGCAGAAAAAGCGAATGACTGCAGCACCCGCTTCCATGCCTATCCTGTTAGTGCCGTAGGCAATGAGTTGAGAAATCAGATCGACTCAAGTATCGATACGGTGTTTTTCCTGCCACCCCTGGGGGATTTAAAAATCATCCTTGCGGGCAGAACGGAAACCGACGTCAATGCCTACGAGCTTTATGTCTTTAAAGGCAATAAACGGGTATCAAAGGAATTGATCGGCAACATGGACGACGACAGCATGGTGACTTTTGATATCAGCAAAGACTACTTAATTACCACCTATGCGCGAAAAGGGACCATCCAAAGCAAGATAAGCAAGGTCACCCATCTGAAACTGGATGGCAGCGGTAATTTCATTACCTGCGCCGACGCAAATCCTACTTGCAAGTAGCATGACTGGCCACGCGCCACCGTACTCCATATCCATTCCCACTCTCCATGCCAAGCCAAAAACCATGAAAGCTTCCGACGTCAAGAAAGGCAACGTAGTCGAACACGACGGCACCGTATACCAGGTGCGCGATATTGAGCGCAGCTCGCCATCGGCGCGCGGCGGCAACGTTACGTTCCGCTTCACGCTGTACTCGATTCCTGCCGGGCGCAAATACGATCTGAGCCTGCGCGCCGACGACGACCTGAAGGAAATGGAACTGGTCCGCCGCGCAGCTAATTTTTCCTATATGGATGGCGAGGCATTCGTATTCATGGATGCCGAGGACTACACCCAGTACCTGCTGACGCCGGAGCTGGTCGGCGACAACAGCGGCTATATCGTCGAGGGTGTTGAAGGTTATTACGTGCAATTGATCGACGACGCACCGGTGGGCATGCAAGTACCGACCAGCGTCGTACTTACCGTGATCGATACTGCGCCCGAAATGAAAGGCTCCAGCGCCACCAAGCGGACCAAGCCGGCCAAGCTCAACACCGGCGTCGAGATCCAGGTGCCCGAGTACATCAGCAACGATGAAAAAGTGTGGGTCAACACCGTCACTGGCGAGTTCGCCGGACGCGCCTGATTCACGTTTGATTTGTGGCGGCTGCGACGCTTCCCTCGGGCCAGCGTCGCAGTCGTACGACCTGCCCCAAAGTGCTGGGTCTGATACAGCCCTACGTAGGGGGCGACTTCAACGCCAGCTAAAGAGCAACATGATAAGCACGCTACTCAGTACCTTGCTGTTATTGGCCGCTGACTCACACGTCACGGCCGCTTCGGCCAACGACATCGACAGCTTCATCAAGTCCAGCGAAGCCTGCGCGCTTTGGCGCGACAGCATCAAGGATCACTCCACGCCCGCCTCGGCCGCTGTCACCGGCGATACATGCAATCCCTTGCCACGACGTCTCGCCGAGCTTCGCGCAGCCAACGCTCATGATGTCGCTGCGCTGCAGCGGCTAAACACCTATGACGGCAAGACCGGCCAGTCCATCGCACCCTTGCCGAAAGACGTCGCCGCCGTCATCGATCGTCTGCAGCAATGTGGATTTCTCGGCGGAGAGTTCGGCGGCGACGGCTCGACCGAGGACCGCGCAACCACGCTCAAGATGGACAAGCTGCGCTGCGGAGATGCGCTGACCGCGGATTTGCACAACCTTCGCCAGCGCTTTCGTGACGATGTGCGGGTCAGCACGCGTCTGGCCATGTACGACAACGAAGGCACACCCATAGCGCTGATCCCGGAAGACTTGAGCGCCTTTGAAACACAAAGCGGCGCCTGTGCCGAGCAGCATGGCAACAGCACCGTCTGCACGCAGCTGCCAGCAGGCCTGACCAAGCTTCTAGCGAAGTACCACAGCCAGCGCACTCTTTATCCAGAACATTGCGTATGGGACGAGGAGCATTGCTACGACTCGACCACCGGCCTGCCGGTCCAGATCAACGAACGCTGGGATGCAAGCAAGATGCACGTGCTCAAAGACCCGGCCAGCGGCAAGCCATTGATAAGCATTACCCCTCGCAAACTCGGCACGGGTGGCGGTTAATTTCGACTTGGCGGACAGGATTCAGCCGGCGCAAAAAAAAAGCCCGCGATGACGCGGGCGAACCTCACCAGGAAGTGGAGCGTGTAGGTGACCAAGTTCATGTCACCTCACAAAGACGATATAGCGCAGTCCAGCCGGCAACTCGAATGCTTCTATGCATGCACTGCTGACACTAAAAACTTGCCCTGGTAAAACCTGCAACGACGCTTAGCCTCATGGCAGGCCTTGCCCTGAATCCTGTCGGCCATCCGTAAGCCAGCGGGTCCGGCGCTTCATACGCCGAACCCGCCTCCCCCTGATCAAACACTGGCGTGATTGACCAGATGCGGTACCTCCATGCGCCACAGCCCATCCCTGCGCCGCAGGGGTCACAACTCCTTGCAACGCCCTTCCTAAACTCAATCGACCCGGACTCAATTGACCCAGGCTAACCAGCCCTGGCCAGCACGGGTGCATTGAAAGCCACCGTGCTCAACATTTCTTTTGCCATCTGCGCCTGCGTTAGCTGAAAGCTCCAGAATTGCGCCCAGAGATCGCAATAGCGCAGGCACAATGCCTGTATCCGCGGATACTGATCGGGCGTGAGCGCCTGCGTCAGAATCAGCCATAAATCATTTTCGTGATCGTCATCAGCAGCATCCGAACTAGCGTCCTCACTGATGCCGTGCACAAAGTAGTAGCCATTGTTTACATCGATGCCCAGCGCTCGCGTCGCTTCGCGCAAAGGGGGACTGAAAAGGATGACCTCCTCCTCCGCCGCAGCCAAGAGCACGACCACATCGATATAACTGCCGTAACTGTGTTCGAGATACTCGCGCACACTTTGCGATGACTTGCTTGGTGCATAGGTCTTACGCGCCTGCTGCGTGATCTTGTACTCATCGAGTACGCGCTCAAAGAGTGGATAGTGCGCGTAGGCCGGATTACCTCGGTAGTAACCGTCAACGTCGAGACCGGGACGAAAACCGAATTCATCCAGGTCATTGAGTGTGAGCAAGAAACGAGGCGCCAGTTTGGCACCTGGATGCAGACGCGGCTCTAGCTGGCGACTCTGTAGCTGCGCAGCTAACAGCGCGTCGGTAAATATCTGCACAATCGCGTGGCGATATTCCAGATGGATTGTCCGCATGGCGGCGTGATCGAGCGCACCGCCGTTTAGCACAGCGATAGCGGGATGCTTGGCAACCGGATGCTCGGCAATCAATTGCCGTAAATTCTCAATAAATGCAGCATTCCGTTGCCACAAGTCCTCAGAAAGACTTGCTCGCATGGCGGTAACCGCCTTTTTGCGAGGTTGATCCAAATCAGCCATCAGAGAAGGCATGGATGTTCCCCCAGTGTTTGACTGCACTTACCAACAATAAACCAAACGTTTGGTTTTTTATCAAACAAATCTACGGATGTAAAGCGATACATCAATAGCTACAGAAGATTGCGAACTGAATCACAACACCGCCGCAAGGTCTCTTCGTCGCCAACAATCTGTAGCCAGATCACCGCACCCTCGATCTTTGCCAGCGCGTCGGCACTCAACCGCTGAGCTTCCTCGTTGCCATACCGCGCGACAAGCAAATCGGCCATCACGCTCTGCCAACGCAGGAAAAAACGCTGAATGATCTCACGCGCCTCCTTGCTCTCCTGCAAAGCATCGGGCCAAAGGTGAACCAAAGCGCAAACACGATGCTCGATGTAGTAACTCTCTACGGCATCGACCATAGCACCCAGCCGCTCTTTCGCCCCAACGTCGGTGCGCAGCGCAGGCGCAAAAACCTCATCTTCGAACAGTTCGATGACATGACCGATCACCTCGACCAGCAAGTGCTCTTTGTTCGCGAAATGATGATAGATGCTCCCTTTCAACAAGCCGCTGGCACGGCCTATATCGGCCATGGAAGTACGTTTGTATCCCTTGTTACGGAACAACGACAGTGACACTTTAATCAAATGAGATGAGTCTGTTTTCATGCGCGGCATTCTCCATGTGGGTCTGCTGAGATCCAGAACGAGTAAAGCCTGTTCCTTGTCTCCAAGTAGCTCGCAATGAACAGGCTCTTAGCCGTCCACCAGCACGGTGGCCGTACTCTACCGGGATTTTCAGCGCCCCGGATTTAGATCTCCATACGGCTTCCCGCCTATGCCAACTGCATCAGCTTCGTCAACCGTAAAGGCTACTATCCATCCAGGGGAACCCAGCTTACTCCAGGGATGCTCTGATCTAATCAGCGCAGGCATCACCGTAGCTGTCTGCTCGCAGATCACTTGGTGTTGGCGAGCCAGCGCACCGAAGAGCTGCAGGCGGACAGCTACGGTCCCAGCGAATTAAATCTGAAGACGGGGTGATGTCCAGAAGGCCCGCAGCCTGTGGCACCCGCCTTGCCAAGGGAGCCACCCTTCCCCGCGCCAAGCACCTCAACCGGGTTTCCCGACAACTTCAGCCTGCGTCAGGCAGAATCGCTCGATTGTTCAGGAACGAACGTTTAGGAGCGCACGAAATTCATGCCTGCCAGCGGCTACTCGCTACGTGCCACGGTTGTCGAAAGCCTCACCAAGATCAAACCCCCGGATGTGCCGCTGCGCGTCGTGCTACGCAATACCGCCGCCGTGGTGCTGCCACTGGGGATCGGCCTGGCAACCGGACATACGGAGATCGGGCTGGGCGTTGCCGCCGGTGCGCTGGACACTATGTTCTCCGACCAGCCCGGCCCCTATCGCCAGCGTATGTGGCAACTGGTGCTGGCCTCGTTGGCGGCCGGACTGGCCTCTTTATGCGGCTTTTTGATCGGCGACCAGTTAGTACCCATGCTCATCGCGACGGCGGCATTCGGCTTCTTTGGCGGCTTGCTCGTAGTGTTTGGCGTGGATATCGCGCGGGTAGGCATGACCAGCATGATCCTGCTGGTGGTTACGGCGGCCTCGCCGACCTCCCTGGTCGGGGCGATAAGCGGAGCCTTGCTGATTTTCAGTGGCGGCTTGCTGCTTACGCTGTTTTCAGTCGCCGCCTGGCCGCTGCAACGCTACCGGCCGGAGCGACACGCACTGGCCGGCGTCTATCGCGGCCTGGCGTCGCTGGCCCGGCAACAAGCACATGACGATGCCGACATACCAGCGTTGACCGACGCGATGACCGGCCTGCAACACACCCTACTTGGCCGGCACCATGCACGCGGCCGCGCCATGGAGGCGTTCGGCGTATTGCTGGAGCTGGCTGAGCGGATCCGGCTGGAACTCACCGCAATGGCCGAGTTGCGCGCCAATCCGACCATCCACACTATGTTTCGCAACGACGCCGCACGCGTGCTGGCGGCCATTGGCGATGCCCTGGAAACCGGTGAGTCGCCGCTACAAGCCGAGCGCGCGCTGCAAACCTTGCAGGCCAGCGAGAATGCCTTGCTTGGCAACGGCGGCGGCACCGACAGCCTGGCGATACATATCCATGCCCTATCCGGCCAGCTCGCCGCGGCGGTGCGTAACGCAAACTGGGCCGGCAGTCGCGGCGAGCTGCGTGCCGATGCCGCCGAAACCCCCTTGCCCACGGCGCTACGCAGCAATTCAGCCCGAGCCACGCTACGTGCCAATCTAACCCCGCAATCGGTCGCCTTTCGGCACGCAGTACGCAGCGCGGTTTGCCTGAGTGCCGCCCTGCTGATCGCGCGCCTGCTGAAGCTAGAACACGGCTACTGGCTGCCGATGACCGCAGCGATCGTGCTGCGCCCGGATTTTGCCGCCACCTTTAACTTTGGCCTGCTGCGTGTAGTCGGCACGGTGCTTGGCTTGATTCTGACGACGGCCTTACTGCACTTCATGCCGCACGAACCTTATGGGCAGTTGGCACTGATGGGGGTGCTGTGCATGGCTTTTCGCTATCTCGCTACGGCCCATTACGGTATAGCCGTGGCGGCGCTGACCGGTACGGTGGTTATTTTTCTCTCTTTCGTCGGCGTCAATCCCAGTGATGCGGTGATGGATCGCGTTATCAACACCGCACTCGGCAGCGGCATGGCCTTGCTGGCTTACATTCTGTGGCCCACTTGGGAACGGGGCCGCGCGCGCGCCGCGCTGGCCAATATGCTGGCCGCCTACGCCAACTATTTGCGTGCCTTGAGCCGTCCCGAGCAACCGGACGCCCACCGCGAAGCGCGCACGGCGGCCCGCACGGCACGTAGCAATGCACAGGCCTCGTTGGACCGTATGCGCACCGAGCCGGCTACGCCGAAACCCTTGCTGGATCTCGCCAACGCGCTGTTCACCAATGGCAATCGCCTCGCCCGTACCGCAATGACCTTGGAAGCGCTGGTCGACGACCACGATGCCATCCCGGAACAAGCCGAGATCAATACCTTCGTCGAACATGTCGCCAGTGCACTGCACGCAATCGCTGACGCACTGCGCGAAAATCGCACGACCCAATCCGTGCCCGATCATCCCCTGCACGATCCGCCCTTACCTGATCTGCGCGCACTGCAGCGCAGCCTGGGCGCCTTGTTGACCATGACCGAAAACAAACAGACCGCCGAGCTTATTGGCCGGATCAGCGACCGCCTGGTCGATAACGTGAATACGCTGGCGCATATCGTGGACCGTGCCCAGCAGAAGGCACTCGCCTCGGCATAGTGGCGACACCTCCCCCCACGCACGCGGGTCAAGACGGTTGCTGCAACGCAGCGACCGCGCTCCCGCCCGCTATCGAAGAGGTAGGGCGGCAGAGCAGTCCAGGGCGACGCCACATAGATGGAAGTTCTACACTCCGCACATGCTAAAAATCGACACCCACGCGCACATCTTGCCTCGCGACTGGCCTAATCTCGCGGCCAAGTTCAATGACGAACGCTTTCCCGTGATGACCCATACCGATGGCCATCACCGTATCTACAAGGACGGCAAATTTTTCCGTGAAGTGTGGGATTCCGCGTTCGATCCGCAGCACCGCATCCACGACTACGCCCGCTTCGATGTGAATGTGCAGGTGATTTCCACCGTGCCGGTGTTGTTCTCCTACTGGGCACCGGGCTATCAGGCGCTGGAGCTACACCGGCACTTGAACGATCACGCGGCCAGCCTTTGCCGCGACTATCCACGCCACTATGCCGGGATCGGTACGGTGCCATTGCAGTCACCAGAGCTGGCCATTCGCGAGCTGGAGCGCTGCATCGACGAGCTGGGCCTGCAAGGCGTCCAGGTGGGTTCACATTGCAATGACTGGAACCTCGACGCGCCCGAGCTATTCCCGTTTTTCGAGGCCGCCGCCGATCTGGGCGCCGCCGTACTGGTTCACCCTTGGGACATGATGGGTACGCCAAGCATGCCCAAGTACTGGTTGCCATGGCTGGTCGGCATGCCTGCCGAGCAGTCGCGCGCAGCCTGCTGCCTAGTGTTCGGTGGCGTATTGGAACGGCTGCCGAAACTGCGGGTGATGATGGCGCATGGCGGCGGCAGCTTTCCGTGGACCATCGGCCGTATCGAACACGGCTTTCGTATGCGCCCTGACTTGGTCGCCACCGACAATCCGCGCAATCCGCGCGAATATCTCAAGCGACTGTATTTCGACTCCTGCGTGCATGACCCGCAAGCGCTGCGCTACTTGCTGGATGTGACCGGCGTCGACCGCGTCATGCTCGGCACCGATTATCCTTTCCCGTTGGGCGAGCAGCATCCCGGCAGCGGCATCGAAGCCTTAGGCCTGGACGACACCTGCCGCGCCCGGCTATTCCATGGCACGGCCCTGGAATGGCTGGGCCTGCCGTTGCAACGCTTCTCACCCTGATCCATATGGACCCGATCCACATAGACCCGCTCTACATAGGCCCGATCCACACAGACTTGACCCAGATGGGCAGGTCCGACGCAACCCTAAACAATCACACTGTCACCGGAGTAGGCATGAGTTTCTTGCGCAACATCGTCCTGACCAGCCTGCTCTTGGCAGGCAGCGCCCACGCAACCGACGTCAGCATGGCCAATGGCAGCATAAGTTTCAGTACGCCCGATCAATGGATCGACATCATGGATACCCAGGGTGACCCGGAGGTGCGGGTATTTCAGGTGCCTGACCCGTCGCCCACCGCGACCACCAGCCTGGCCCGCATCACCATCACGGTGAAGCAGGCGGATGGCGCCGGCGCCTTTCAGCAATACATGAATAACGCGAACGCAAAAGCCAAAGGGCTTAGCGGCTATCAGGCAGCGGCCAGCTCGGTCCCGAACAGCTTCGTTTACACCGCACAAGAAAACGGTGCGCAGTTCAGCTACAGCGAACGCTACTGGTTTAAAGACAACCACGCGATCCAATTGCGCTGCGTGCGCCCGGCGCAAAGCCAGGCCGGCCCCGAGTGGAAAGCCAAGTTCGACAAAGGCTGCGATGCCATCGCTGCACGCCTGCAGTAATTGCAGCCCGACCGAGATCTGTTGATGTCCCTCTCTTACGAAGCCACCCTCGCCTGGGCGCAAGCCCAGGATGCCGCCGATCCGCTACGCGATTTCCGCGACGAGTTTTTGATCCCTCCGCACGAAGGCCGCGACAGTTATTACTTCTGCGGCAACTCGCTCGGCCTGCAGCCGCGTGCGGTGCGCGCGGCGATCGGTGCCGAGCTCGATAGCTGGGCTGAGCTGGCGGTGGAAGGCCACTTCAAGAGCACGCTGCCGTGGCTGGACTATCACGAGTTCGTGCGCGACGACCTTGCCGCCGTGGTCGGTGCCAAGTCCGGCGAAGTCGTAGCGATGAATACGCTGGGCGTAAATCTGCACCTGATGATGGTGAGCTTCTACCGCCCTACGGCCGAACGTCACGCGATCCTGATCGAGGGCGGTGCGTTTCCCACTGATCGCTACGCGGTCGAGTCGCAAATTCGCTTTCACGGCTTCGACCCCGCCACCTCGCTGATCGAACTGGAAGGCGACGAGGCCAACGGCACGATCTCCATGGCCGCCATCGAACGCGCGCTCGCGCAACATGGCTCGCGCATTGCGCTGGTCATGCTACCTGGCGTGCAATATCGCAACGGCCAGGTGTTCGATCTCAAAGCGATTACCGAGCTCGCCCATAGCCACGGCTGTATGGTCGGTTTCGACCTTGCTCACGCTGTCGGCAACCTGCCACTGCAACTGCACGACAGCGGTGCCGACTTCGCCATTTGGTGCAGCTACAAATACCTCAACGCCGGCCCTGGCGCCGTTGGCGGTGCGTTTGTGCATGAGCGCCACGCCCAGAGCACCCTGCCCCGCTTCGCCGGTTGGTGGGGCCACGACAAAGCCACCCGCTTCCAGATGGGGCCGCAGTTTGTACCCACGCATGGTGCCGATGGCTGGCAACTCTCCAATCCACCGATTCTTGCATTGGCACCCTTACGCGTGTCGCTGGAAATCTTCCGCCGCGCCGGCATGCAACGTCTACGCGAAAAGTCGCTCAAGCTTACGGGCTATCTGGACTGGCTGGTGCGCACGCAACTCGCCGAGGTACTGGAAATCGTGACCCCGCAGGAACCTGCCCGCCGCGGCTCGCAACTATCTCTTCGCGTCATCGGTGGCCGCGCGCGTGGCCGTGACTTGTTCGAGTACTTGACGCGGCACGGTGTCACCGGCGACTGGCGTGAGCCCGATGTGATTCGCATCTCACCGGCACCGTTGTACAACCGCTATGCCGATTGCCTTGCGTTCGCCGAGGCGGTGACAAGCTGGCATCGGTGATGAGTGCCGACGCCATGAAACCCGGCACTCCCCAAACCCAGAACGACTCCCAGCACTACTCCTGAACCACCACACTCTGCGGATGCCGCACCTGCCCTGCGCCGCGCACGACAAAGCGTTCTACCGTCAGCGCTTCGGCCCCCATCGGCCCATAGGCATGCAGGCGAGTGGTGGAAATGCCGATTTCCGCGCCCAGGCCAAGTTCACCACCATCAGAGAAGCGCGACGAGGCGTTGACCATCACCACGGCTGAGCGGATCGCTCGCACGAAACGTCGCGCTGTATCTTCGTCCTCGGTGGCGATCACCTCGGTATGGTCCGAACCATAGCGACGTATATGCGCCAATGCCGACTCCAAATCATCGACGATACGCACCGCCAGAATCAGGTCGAGATACTCGGCGGCGTAATCGGCCTCGTCGGCGGGCTTTAGCGTCGGCAACAGCATGCGCGTGCGTTCGCAACCGCGCAGCTCCACCTGCCGCCGCCCCAGGGCCGCAGCGGCACGCGGCAGAAAATCCGTAGCGATGTCCCGATGTACCAGCAAGGTTTCCAGTGCATTGCAGACACCTGGGCGCGAAGCCTTACCATCCACCAACAGATTCAGCGCCAATGCGATGTCGGCGGCGCGATCCACGTACAGATGACAAACGCCCTTGTAGTGTTTAATCACCGGCACGCGCGCATGCTCGGCGACGAAACGAATCAAGCCTTCGCCGCCGCGCGGTATCGCCAAATCGACAATATCGGTAAGTTGCAGCAGCTCGATCATCGTCTCGCGACTAGGATCGGTAACCAAGGTCAACGCCGCTGCCGGCACACCATGGGCTTGAAGGGCCGTGTGAAGTGCTGCGGCAATCGCGGTATTAGAGTGCAGCGCTTCGGAGCCTCCGCGCAGGATCACTCCATTGCCGGCCATCAGACATAGCGCGGCGGCATCGGCGGTGACATTGGGGCGCGCCTCGTAAATCATCGCAATCACACCCAGGGGCACCCGCACCCGCTCCACCGACAAGCCATTAGGTCGCGTCTCGCGACGAGTCACCACACCTACCGGATCAGGCAAGTTAGCGACCTCATGCAAGGATGCGGCAATCGCGGTGACGCGCTCCGGGTCCAGGCGCAGACGATCGAGCAAGGCCCCTTGTATGCCTTTCGCCTCGGCCAGATGCATATCCTTGGCATTCGCTTCAAGCACGGTTGCCGATTGCGCCTGCAAGGCGTCCGCCATCGCCAGTAACAGTTGTCGTTTCGCTGCCGTATCCAATTCGGCGACGATTTGCGCAGCGTCACGACAGGCCAGTGCCTGCGTGCGAATGCTGTCCGTTCGATCGGTGCTCATGAATTCGGCTCCGCTTTGATGATGACCAGGTCGTCGCGATGTACGACCTCCACGCCATAGCTATAGCCAAGCCGATCCTCAATCTCTCGACTGTGCCGACCGGCCAGTCGACGCACTTCGGCGACACCGTACTGGCATAAGCCACGCGCTATTGAGCGGCGTTCGTTATCGATAATTTCAACCATATCTCCGCGTTGAAATTCGCCCTCGGCATCGACAATGCCGCCCGGCAATAACGAGGCGCGGCCGTTGCCCAATGCCAAGGCCGCCCCGGCGTCAACACGAATTCGACCCGGCGCCGCCGGCGCATGCCGCAGCCAATATTTACGCGCCTGCATGCGGCTACTGGCCGCATCGATCAAGGTGCCGTGCAATTGTCCGTCGGTTAAAGCCTGCACGGTAGCGGCATGGCCGCCATGGAACAATGCGGTAGGGATGCCTGCAGCGGCGGCTTTGCCAGCGGCCTCCAGCTTGGTACGCATGCCGCCGGTACCGGCAGTACTGCCACTACCGCCGGCCATCGCCAGAATCCTGGGCGTCAACGCCGACACGTGACCTACCGGCTGCGCCGTCGATTCACGCCGGGGGTCGGCCGTGTACAAAGCATCGATATCCGAGGCGATCAGCAATAGATCGGCATCGACCAAAGCGGCAACGATAGCCGCGAGATTGTCGTTGTCGCCCAGTTTCAGCTCATCCACCGCCACCGTGTCGTTTTCATTGACGACAGGTAGTACGTCGAGCAACAGCAACTCGCGTAGCGTGGCGCGTGCATTGAGATAACGGCGGCGATTGCGTAAATCGTCATGGGTCAGCAATACCTGCGCTACCGGCCGCGCCGACAGGCTTTGCCACAAGGCGATCATCGGGGCCTGACCCAGCGCCGCCAGTGCCTGCCGTGCAGCGATGTCGCTGCCAGCGGGAGCATGTTCACGCATCAACGCGCGCCCCGCAGCCACCGCACCCGAAGACACCAGCACCACTTGCCGGCCTTGCGCATGGCTGCTGGCTATAAAATCCGCCAGTGCCTGGGCATACCGCACAGTCAATCCGCGGCCGTCGGCGGCAAGCAAGTTACTGCCCACTTTGAGTACAGCGCGACGCCAGTGCGGCAGCGCGCACACGGGTAACCGCTGCTCGTTATCGACACTGCGCGGCGTTGTCATCTCGGTCAGCCGTCGAGTTGGCGCAAACGCGCGGCGAGTTCATCCAGGCGCAGATCATTGCCCGCGCCGGGCGACACGCGCGCGGCAAGGCTGCTCTCCGGTGTGCGCCCATGCCCCGCCGTGCTGGCGGTTTCGGCAGCCGCGCGATAAGCGTCGCGGAATGGAACCCCAGCCGCCGCTTGTTCGATGGCGACATCGGTGGCGTACATCGCCGGCTCGATCGCGGCACGCATGGCGCTCTCATTCCACTGCATCCGCGCCAGCAGATCGGGGACCAGCTCAAGCGCAGCCAAACCATGACGACAACCGTGAAACAGCGACCCCTTGGAGAACTGCAAATCGCGCTGGTAACCCGAAGGCAGCGACAGCAATTGCTCGATCTCAGTGCGTGCAGCCGCCACGCTCGCATAGCTGGCGCGCAGCAACTCCACCACATCGGGGTTGCGCTTGTTCGGCATGATCGAACTGCCCGTGGTGTACTCCGACGGCAAGCTGACGAAGTTGAATTCAGCGGTGGTGAATAGCGACAAATCCCAAGCCAGCCGACGCAGGTCGAGCAAGGCGCCGGCGATGGCTTCCAGCACAGCCATCTCGAATTTACCGCGCGATAGCTGGGCATAGATCGGCGAAATCTGCATACGCGCAAAACCCAGCGCAGCGGTGGTGTGTTCGCGATCCAACGGCAGATTCACGCCGTAGCCGGCGGCGGTGCCAAGCGGATTGGCATCGATCAGCGTGGTGGTCTGTCGCGCACGTAATGCGTTGTCGATAAAACCTTCGGCAAAACCGGCAAACCACATCGCGGTGGACGACACCACGGCGCGTTGAAGATGGGTGTATCCCGGCAACGGCAAGGCCGGCTGTGCGGCGCGCTCCAGACAGGCCCTGGCGATAGCGCGGCAATGCGTTTCCAGCGCGGCAAGCTGGTCTTTCAGCCATAAACGTGTGGCGACCAGAATCTGATCGTTGCGGCTACGACCGGTATGCACGCGACGACCAGCATCGCCAAGGCGTTCGGTAAGTCGTGCCTCGATCGCCGAATGACCGTCTTCGTAGCGCTCGTCAAGCACGAACTCGCCACTGCGAAAATCTGCTGCCAGTACGTCAAGCTCACGCTTCAACGCAGCCGCCTCATCAACACTGACGACGCCAATATTCGCCAAACCCTCGACATGCGCCTTGCTGGCGGTGATGTCATGCAGAAAGAATTCACGATCCAGCAGCACGTCATCGCCGGCAAGGAACTTCATGATGCGTGCATCGATCTTGATGTTGGCTTTCTGCCACAGCGGCTGGGTCATTTTCGTATCCTGCGATGTATTAAGAGCGGTGAACGCTTGCGGCAAGGCTTCACTCGCGCGCGGCCCCCTTCTGCAAGTAGAAGGAGACGTATCCGACTACGCCATCGGAATGGCGGTGTATTCGCCGACACCGATAGCGCGATTAATGTTCTGAATAGCCTGGGTCGCCGCGCCTTTAAGCAAATTATCCAGCGTCGCCACCACGACTACCCGCTTACCGTCGGCCGACAGCGCAAAGCCACCGATCTCGACATGATGTTTGTTAGCCACCTGATTCACCCAGGGCGCCTCGTCCAATATGCGTACCAGCGGCTCGGCGTCGTAGCGCGCATGGAAACGCTGGATGACTTCTTCGCGCTTGAGCGGGCGGGCCAGATAAAGATTGGTCGTCACGGTAAGTCCGCGAAAATGCGGCGCGACATGAGGCAGAAACTCCACCGGCAAACCGAGATGGCGACTGGCCTCTTTCTCATGCATATGGCCGGTAAGCGCATACGGCATAAGATTGTCGCGCAGCTTTTCTGGATCGTTCTTGTCCGATGGCGTCGTACCGGCACCGGAGTAGCCGGAGACGCCAAAACACACCGGCGGCGCGGCCAGCAAGTCTTTCAACGGTGCAATCGACAACTGCATGGCGGTCGCGTAGCAACCGGGATTGCTGATGCGCTTCTGTCCATGCCACCGTTCGCGGGTCAGCTCCGGCAGGCCGTAATACCAGCGCTCATCGAAACGGTAATCGGCGGACAAATCGAGGATCAGCGTGTCCGGGGCCGCCTTATCGAGTGCCTCAACATAAGCAGTCGCCTTGCCGTTGGGCAGGGCCAGAATCACCACATCGGCGTTCTGCGAGGCGACGCCGGCGGGGTCCAGGCTGGCGTAACGAAGCTCGCTGACATAGCCATCCATATGATCGGCCACACGCTGCCCGTCCAGCTCGCGCGACGAGACAAAGAGCAACTCAAGCGCCGGATGCGCTGCAATCAGGCGAATCAGCTCAGCGCCGGTGTGACCCCGCGCGCCGACGATACCGATAGTTTTTTTCTGGTCTGCCATGAGTTCACTCTGTGCAATGTTTTTATCCTTCCCTGCCTTCACGCAGGGAAGGAGTGCAGTTTCAATCCAGCAACGTCGGTTGCCGTGTCGCGCAATGCGCGACACAGCGGGCGATGGTGTCGAAATCGCTCAAGCCATACCAGAACACTTTCCAGTGCTCCTGCTTGAAACAACCATCGGATTCGGCGTAGTAAAACGGATTGACCGGATTGCCGTGACGCGAACGCCAAAACAGTTGCGAGTTTTCATCGCGCATCACCTGCCACACAGCGCGGCCCAGACCCTCGCCCTGGGCATCGTCGAGCACGGCGAATTTGTCCAGATAGGCCAGCCCGTCTTCTTCGGTGAGAATCATCGCCGCGCGATAGTTTTCACTGACATAGATGCGATAGGGCTTGGTGCGTTCGAAATAGTCCGGCAACAAGGTGCGACCAAAGCTCGACTCGATCAGTCCGCGCATGCGCTCGCGATCGATACCGTCCCACGAGATCACGCGCAGCACTTTCTCGCCACGCCGCACCATGGTGCCCGAACCTTTATGGGTGAACAGCTCTTTGGCAAGCTCGGCGGGCCGCGTAATCGACACGGATGAGGTCAACGGCAGGTCTGCCAACAGGTCGGCGATCTGTTCGATCTTCAAACGCATGCCACCGTTGATCCACGGCTGGGACATCAGGTGCTCAAACTCGGTACTGAGGTTGATCGAGTCGATGATCTTGCCTTTATCGTCGAGCAACCCGCCGGTACCGGTGAGAAACACGATCTTGTACGGCTGCAACACCCGCACCAATTCGTTCGCCGCGAAATCGGCGTTGATATTGAGGATCTGCCCTTCTTCGGTTTCGCCAAGGCTGGCAATCACCGGGATGGAGCCGGCGCGCAGGCTGGCCTCGATCGGCGCGAGATTGATGCTGGCAACCTTGCCGACCAGGCCGTAGATATCGCGATCAAGATAGACCGAGGTAAAAACGCCCGACGGCACCGAGGTCGCACGAGTATCCATCGACTGCAGCGCTTCGACCAGACGCAGGTTCTGCTCTTGAAACACCTTGCGAACGATCGCCAGCGCCTTGGGCGATGTCACACGCAGGCCGTTGATGGTTTGTTTTTCGATGCCAGCCGCAGCCAGCTCTTCATCCAACTGCGGGCCCGCACCATGCAACACGATCGGAGTCAGCCCGACCTGCTGCAGGAACGTTAGCGATGAGGTCAACGCTGGCAAGTCGTCGCGCAATACGGCACCACCGACCTTGACCACGGCGAAGCGCTTCGCGTCGAGCTGCGAAAAGCGTTTCAGGTACTGCTGGATTTCCTTCGTGCTGCCCATGCTCGAAAGCAGGCGCACGATGGTCTTGCGGGTGTGCTTATGCGCTTCCACGGTCAATGATCCGGTAAATGGTTTCTGCGTAATGCTGCAATTGACTCAGTGCCACCCATTCGTCGGCGCTATGCGCTTGCGCGATATCGCCAGGGCCGTAGACGAAGGAGGTATAGCCAGCGGCGGAAAACAGTGCCGATTCGGTCCAGAAATCCACCGCGTTGCCGACCGGTATGCCAAGTTCGTCGGCCAGGTCGCGCGCGGCCAGGCGACGTGCTTCGGCGGTGGCGGTATCGCCCGCAGGCAGCGAATCGCCGCGGAAGGTTTCACCGAACTCCACCGGCTGCGGCTCGACCAAAGTACGAAAGGTTTCCAGCATGCGGTCGGCATCCATCGACGGCAACGGACGGAAGCCGAAGCGCACATCGGCTGTCGGCGCGATCACGTTGGCCTTGATACCGCCCTCGACCTTGCCGATATTGAAGCGCAGGCCGGTAAGGCCACCAAAGCGTTCATGCGATTGCTTCGCCACATAATCCATGGCGGCAGTGCCCCAGCGCATGGCCTGATGCAACGCATTGTCGGCAGGTTTCTGTTCACCCGAAGCGTGACCTGCGCGGCCCTTGAAGCGCATCTGTACCGAATGGATGCCACGGTGCGCCAGCACGGCTTCGCCACTGGTCGGCTCAGCGACAATGATGGCCTCGTAAACCGGATGGCCCTTCAAAAAACCGTCGATGCAGCGCGCGTCGTTGGCCTCCTCGTCAGTGGACAGCAGCAAGGCCATGTCACCGGTGGTCGCGTTGGCAACCGCGACCAAGGCCGCCGCCGCACCCTTGATATCGCAGGAACCCAGGCCAATCGCGCGATCCTCGGTCACCCGCAAAGTGTGCGGATCGGCCGACCAGTGCGGTGAGTCGGGCACGGTATCCAAATGCACATTGAACAGATACTTGGGCTGGCCGCGCACGGCGTACAAGTTCACCGCACCGGCGCCAAAATCGGTCACCGTCACCGTGAAACCCGGCAGATTCGCGCGCAGGTAATCGAAGATGCCACCGGTATTGATCTCGCGCGGTGGATTGCGCGTGTCGTAGCCGACCAATGCGCGCAAATGCTTAAGGGTTTCGTCCAGTAAAGAGCTCATGAAGTCCGTCTTATGGTTTCTTGATTATTCCGTTCATCGTCGGTCGGCGACCGCATAGATGTCCGGCACATAAATTTCCATCAGCGTGGCTGGCCGCTGCGGCGTGGTGAATCCATATTGCGCATACAGTTCGTGTGCATCGGCGGTAGCCAGAGTGAAACGTCGCATCCCTTGCAACGACGGATGCTCCATCACCGCTCGCACCACCTGCTTGCCGTATCCGTAGCCGCGATACTCGGGGAGCACAAACACATCCACCAGATTGGCGAAGGTCGCGTAATCGGTAATTACTCGTGCAAACGCTACCTGCGCCACGCCACGGAAGCCGCCAAAGCACAGCGAATGTTCGATCGACTTGCGCACTCGCTCAAGCGAAATCCCCTGTGCCCAACTCGAACGAGTCGACAGGAAATCATGAATCAGGGCGAGATCGAGCTCACTCCGTTCCGTACTGATGCGCAAATCTTCGCTCATAGGTTTACCTGTTCACCGATTGATTTCAGCCCACAGCGTGCTGCTCATGCCGTACAGACGAATAAAGCCTTCGGCTTCGGCCACACCCCAATCAGCGGCCTGGGCGTAAGTCGCGCCCTTGGCGTTGAGTATGTGCGGCGAACGGATCTCCACCGCATTGACTACGCCACCGCTGGTTTCCAGCACGACTTCGCCATTGACACAACGCTGACTGGCGGCCAGGAAAGCTTCCAGATCGGTCTTCAGCGGATCATGAAAAAAGCCCTCGTACACCAGCTCGACCCACTTCCGCGCCACTTCGGGCTTGAAACGATTCTGCTGCTTGCTCAGCACAGCCTCTTCCAGCGCTCGGTGCGCGGCTAGCAGGGCGAACAGGCCCGGCGCCTCATACACAATGCGTCCCTTCAGGCCGATAGTGGTGTCGCCGGTATACATGCCGCGACCCACGCCGTACTGCGCAAACAAGCCATTGAGTTTTGCCAGCAGCTTGTGGCCGGCGATCTTTTCGCCATCCAAAGCCACCGCTTCGCCGTGCTCGAACTTCAAAGTGACGCGCAACGTTTCAGACGGCCATTCGGCGCGCGGCTTGCACCAGCCACGCGAACCCTCGCCCGGTGCCTGCCAGCGATCGATCTCCCCGCCGGATAGGGTTACGCCAAGCAGGTTTTCGTTGATTGTGTAGGCCTTCTGCTTGGCGCGAACACCGAAGCCGCGGTCTTCAAGATACTTCTGCTCGTAGGCGCGCACTTCGGTGTGCTCTTTCTGGATTTCGCGAATCGGTGCAACGATTTCGTAATCGCCCAAAGCCTTGACCGCCAAGTCGAAACGCACTTGGTCATTGCCCATGCCGGTGCAGCCATGCGCAATCGCCTTGGTACCGATTTCGGCGGCGCGAGCCAGGGCGGCCTCGACAATCAGATAACGGTCGGACACCAGCAACGGGTACTGTCCCTGATACCCCTCGCCAGCCTGGATGAAGGGTTTGACGAAGCCGGCCCATATGGCCGGACCACCATCGACAGTGACATGCGAAGCTACGCCCAGTTCGGCAGCACGCTGCTCGATAAAGGCACGCTCTTCGGCGTCGACGCCACCGGTATCGGCAAACACGGTATGTACGGCCCAGCCGCGCTCCTGCAGATAAGGCACACAAAAACTGGTGTCGAGACCACCGGAGAAGGCGAGAACAATATCTTTGCTCATGGGCTTACGATCCTGAAATAAAGTAGCGGTCATACGGATTCAACGACGATGCGCGGCTCACAGCGCACTGGAAAATTCACTGATCTGGCGAGAAAGCAGGCATGGTGCGCGTCTTCATGCACGGCGACGGCCTTGGCCGTATCACTGGCGGCAGTCACCGTTACCACGGGACGCAATACCACTTCGCTGAGTTGGCCACCCTGGTCGTTGATAACGAGGGTGCCTACGGCGGCATCCACATAGGCCGTCACTACGACACCTGCGACAGCAGCCAGATGCAAGTACCAAAGCATATGGCAGCTCGACAGCGCGGCCACCATTAAATCTTCGGGATTGTGTTTGGACGCATCGCCGCGAAAGGCCGCGTCCGATGAACCGGCAATCGTCGGCTTGCCGGCGATCCGAATCTCGTGCTCACGGCCATAACCTTGATAGCTGCGCGTGCCGGTACCGCGATTGCCTGTCCACGCTACGTCGACCGCATAGCTGTGTTGTTCAGTCGTCATGTCTCAACCCTTCGATGGTGGTCATCATGTCGGCTAACTCGGCATCGCGACGGTCGTCGCGCTGCCGTAGCCCTTGTACGACTCCGTCGCGATTCGGCGCCGGATGGTTCTGGCTTAGCTTGAACTTGCCTTCGATACGCTCGATGGCGATCTCCAGACCGACGATGGCGCCGAGCATCTTGTCGATATGATCGGCGGGAGCATCGGCCACTCGCCACGGCGTTGGCTGATTTGCCTCATGGCGATCGCTCAGTGTTTCCAGCAAATGACGCAGCCAGCTCTTGTCTTCGATCGTGCGAAGACGACCATAGACGTGCGCCACGGCATAGTTCCACGTAGGAACCTCGCGCCCGGTCTCATGCTTGCTCGGATACCAATTCGGGCTGATATAGCCGTCCGGCCCCTGAAAGATCAGCAGCACTTCGGCGCCATCCGCCTGTGCAAGCTCGTTGCCGCGAGCTACATGGCCGTGCAGCAACGAGTCGCCGATCAGTTCGAACGGCAGGTGATTGACCGCCAGACCCGACATGGGACGAGTCGTCACCATCGTGGCGAAAGGGTAGTCGCGCAGCAGGCTACGCAGAACTTCGCTACGCGATTCTTTGAAATGCCGTGGCATATACATGCGATAGCGCTCAGCGACCAGCCATCAACGAGGCCATGACAGCCTTCTGCACATGCAAGCGATTCTCTGCTTCATCAATGGCGATGCAGGCGGGCGAATCCATCACCGCATCGGTCGCCTTGATATTTCGGCGCAACGGCAGGCAGTGGCTGAACAGGCCGTTGTTGGTCAAGGCCATCTTGGCCTCGTCGACGATGAAGTGCTTGTGCGCTTCGCGGATCGGTTTTTCCTGCTCCCAGCGACCGAAGAACGGCAGCGCGCCCCAGCTCTTGGCATAGACCACCTCAGCACCGCTATAGGCCTCTTCGATGTTGTGGCTGACCTTGAGCGAACCGCCGTTATCCTTGGCGTTCTGATAGCCGTAGGCCATGTAGCGTTCGTCGAGTACGTAGTCCGGCGTCGGGCATAGCAGGGTCACGTCCATGCCGAGCTTGGTCGCGATCAGCAGCGAAGAATTAGCCACCGCCGTGTTCAGCGGCTTCGGGTGATAGGTCCAGGTCAGCACGTATTTGCGGTTCTGCAGATCGCCCAGGTGCTCCTTCATGGCCATCGCGTGGGCCAACTCCTGGCAAGGGTGAGTGATCGTTTCCATATTGATGACCGGCACCGTGGCGTATTGCGCGAACGCCTTGATGACATGGTCCTGGCGGTCAACCGCCCAATCCTGAAACTTTGGAAATGCGCGTACCGCGATCAGGTCGACATAACGCGACAACACGCGCGCCACCTCGGCGATGTGCTCCTCGGTATCGCCATCCATCACGCTGCCGACCTCGAACTCGATCGGCCACGCATCCTTACCCGGCGCCAGCACGATCGCATGGCCACCCAGATGAAACGCACCCAGCTCAAAGCTGGTACGGGTACGCATCGAAGGATTGAAGAACAACAGGGCGATCGACTTGCCAGCTAGCTGCTGACCACGCGGCGAACGTTTGAAGGCGGCGGCCTGCTCCAGCAGCGCATCGATCTCAGCGCGGCTGTAGTCCTGCGTGCTTAGAAAATGTCGAAGAGTCATAGCTGCTCCCAATCCCCAATCCATAAACAAATCCCATAAACAAAAAAACCCGGCACATGGCCGGGTTTTTAGTCGAATCACATGAAACGTGCGCGACAGCCTACCCGGCCAGATGTCGGACCAGCGGTCGGCGAGCACGCGACGTCATACCTGCGGCCATACGGGCGCTGGTAAGGACGGTAGCGGTATAGACGGCTGCGGACATCGGAATTCCGGGTAAGTAAGCGCGCATCATGACGGGATTTTCGCTGCCATGCAATATGCGGACGCCTGATAGCAAACCGCCGCCCGAAGGCGGCGGAGGGATTATCAATCGGCGGGGCCTACGCTGACCCGAACCCGCAGGCGTTCGCCTGGATCGTAGTTGAGCCGCGACACGTAGACTTCGCCGTGATAACGGTACTCCACGTCGTAGCCCATGATCCGGCGCTGCTCGCTGATCGAACTGACCTGGCGGCAGCGGGTTTCAGTGCTCTCGTACTCACCGCCCCCCGTGCGCGTGACGCCATTGCCAACCGCGCCACCCACCACCGCGCCAGCCACTGTGGCGGCGGTGCGGCCATTGCCCTTGCCCACCGTGCTGCCCAATACGCCACCCACGACGGCACCCAGGATGGTGCCCGCCGTACTGCCGCTGCCCGAATCGCGCTGCACCACTTGCTGGTCGTAGCACTCCTGGCGCGGTACTTCGGTGCGGGCGACGCCATAGATGGGATCCACGCGCAGTACGTCGGCCCAACCGTAGTGGGCATTGTTGTCGACGTTTGAATAGCGCGCATCCTGCGCAAAAGCACTGGTACCTGTCATCAAACCCAGGGTAGCCAGAGCCCATATCAACGCGGGGGAAAACAGCTTGGTCATTACGACCTCCAATCGGGGGCATGTATCACGCTTTTCAGCGTCACTGGTGATTGCAACAAACTGACACTGAATCGAGGCTTAGAATGCCCGTAAGCCTGTGACGCCACTTACATCTTGTTAAGATGTCAGGCTGGTCTGCGCCCACTTTCGGGCCGTTCACTGCCGCGGATTTTCCACCGATGCCGATTTCGCTCTACAACAGCCTGACACGCCGCTCCGAGATCTTTGCTCCACTCGATCCGCAACGGGTGACCATGTATGTCTGTGGACCGACGGTCTACAACTACGTGCATATCGGCAACGCGCGCGGCCCGGTGGTCTTCGACGTGCTTGCCAGGCTGTTGCGCCGGCACTATCCACAGGTGATCTACGCCCGCAACATCACTGACGTAGAAGACAAAATCAACGCCGCCGCCAAGCAGGAAGGCGTGCCGATCAGCACGATCACCGACCGCTACACCAAGGCCTACCATGCCGATATGGCCGGCCTCGGTGTCGCTCCACCGGATATCGAACCGCATGCCACCGCGCATATCGGCGAGATCATCGCAATGAACGAGGCTTTGATCGCTAACGGCCATGCCTATGCCGCCGAGGGTCACGTGTTGTTCCGGGTGGACTCCTTCCCCGCCTACGGCGCGCTCTCTGGCCGCGATACCGAAGAATTGATCGCCGGCGCACGGGTAGAAGTGGCGCCTTACAAGAACAACCCCGGCGACTTCGTGCTGTGGAAGCCATCCACCCCGGATCTACCCGGCTGGGACAGCCCCTGGGGTCGCGGCCGGCCGGGCTGGCATATCGAATGCTCGGCCATGTGCTCGGCACAACTGGGCGAGACCATCGACATCCATGCAGGCGGTGTGGACCTGCTCTTTCCGCACCACGAAAACGAGATTGCCCAATCCACCTGCGCCCATGGCGGCAAGACCTTCGCCCGTTGGTGGATGCACAACGGCATGCTTACCTTCGACGGCCGCAAAATGTCCAAATCACTGGGCAACGTACTGCTGATCCAGGAGCTGCTCAAACAGCACCCTGCCGAAGCACTGCGCCTGGTATTGCTGCGTGGACACTACCGCCAACCGCTGGATTGGTCGGACAGCGCGATCACGCAAGCAGTCAGCACGTTGGATGGCTGGTATCGCGTACTGCGCGACCTGGCCGAAATCGACATGGGAGACCTCACCGTGCCCGTACCGGAGCGGGTGGAAGCGGCGCTATGCGACGACCTCAATACGCCACAAGCGCTCGCCGAGCTATCGCAACTGGCCGATGCCGCCCGCCAGGCTGGCAGCACCGAGGCCCGTCGCGAGGCTAAAGCCGCCCTGCTTGGCGCCGGCGCCCTGCTCGGCCTGCTGCAAGAGCATCCCGAAGCGTGGTTTAAGCAAGTCGGCACCATCGATATCGACGAGACGCGCGTCGAGGCATTGCTGAATGAACGCCGCAACGCCCGTGCCGCACGAGACTTCAAGCGGGCTGACGAGATCCGCGACGAACTCACTGCGCTTGGCGTCATTATTGAAGACGGCGCGCAGGGGACTCGCTGGAGCGTAGCGAAGGGATAACGTCTGCGCCCCCCTCCGAAGCGGCGAGAATGATCGCCCGCAAGGTGAGCTACTACGAATAAAGCGCAATAATGCGCGCATGAACGCTACCGCCACACCCAGCGCCGAACAGGCCCAGCAGGACATCGTCGACGAATTCGCCTTCTTCGGCGATTGGACCGAGCGTTATCAATACTTGATCGACCTGGGCAAAAAGCTGCCGCCCTTTCCCGACGCGCTCAAGACCGAAGAGCATCGTGTACACGGCTGCCAATCGATGGTGTGGCTAGTACCGAGCGGGGATGCCGCGAAGCTGCATTTCGCCGCCGCCAGCGATTCAGCCATCGTCTCAGGCCTGATTGCCCTGGTTTTACGCGTTTATTCGGATCGACCGGCGCTGGATATTCTCGCCACCGAACCGCGCTTCATCGAAGCGATCGGCCTGGCCAAGCATCTTTCACCGACCCGCTCCAACGGACTGGTGGCGATGCTGGCGAAACTGAAGGCGCACGCCGCGCAAGTAGCGCAATAACCGCAAGATGCCCATAAAAGGAAACCCCGCGCATGGCGGGGTTTCGCATGACACGAGCGACCGGCGAGATCAGTCGCCCATCTGTTTACGCTTATGCTCGTAGCGCTCCTGCGCATCGAGCGACAAGGTCGCGATGGGGCGTGCATCTAAGCGCTCCACACCGATTTCCTCGTCGGTTTCTTCGCAATAGCCGTAGCGACCTTCTTCAATACGGCGTAGCGCCTTGTCGATCTTGGAGATCAACTTGCGATAGCGATCACGGGTACGCAGCTCCAGCGAGTTCTCGGTTTCCCGAGTGGCCCGCTCGGCCTCGTCGCCGACGTCGCGCACTTCGTCGCGCAGGTTCTCCATGGTCTGCCGCGACTCTTCCACAAGCTGGTTGCGCCATTCGCGCAGCTTGTTGCGGAAATAAGCCAACTGGCGAGGACTCATGTACTCCTCACTCTTGTCGCTCGAGGGGTGATACCCCTTGGGCAGAGTGATCTGGGTGGTGGATGGCAGGGCATAGCGCCCATCGTCTTTGGTAATGCCGTTGTCTAACGCTGCGGAACTATTCATCGAGGACTGCGGGGTCTTCTGCTTTTTGTGGATGGTGTGGCGCGCGGTGGCAGAGGCCACCCGCGGAGTCGCCACGGCGACTGCACTCGCCACCTTGCCCTTGAGGGGCACGGCAGCGGGCTGCGGAGGTATGGATTTGGCTATTGTGGCTGGTTTGGCGGCCACTGGCACTATTTGCTTGATCGCCGGTTTGGCGGCGGCGGTCTTGGCGACCGGCGTGGACGCCGGTTTAACGGGGGCCGCGGCTTTCTTGACCGCTGGTTTTTGGACTTTTTTCACAGGCGCCTTCTTGGCAACGGTTTTCTTGGCGACGGGCTTCTTGCTCGGCGCGGCCTTCTTTGGCTGCGATTGCTTTGACACAGGCTTAACCGCCGCTTTTTGGGTCACTGCGGGCTTGACGGCCTTTTTCGCTGCGACCTGCTTAACAACTGCTTTCTTCTCTGCGGCCTTTTTGGCAGGTGCGGCGGCCTTCTTGGCTGCAACTTTCTTGACCACCTTGGCAGGTGCCGCTTTGGCAGGCAACTTCGCCACAGCGCGCTTCACCGCCTGCCCACTGTTGGCTGCACCGCCTTTAGCGGCAGTTTTTGACTTCGGGGCTTTGACATCATTCGCCTTGCTCGCAGGTTTCCCTTTCTGCGCCTTGACAGCTGCCGAACTACGCGTCGTTTTCGCCATTTCCCTTCACCGTTTTGGCCGTGGCGGCCCGGTGTTATAGCTCATGTGCCTTACACCAGCAACCATGCTTCTGGAATACTGCAGCACTAATGGAGCTTATCCCGGTAAGCCGCAAACTGTCTTGGCAGCGTGAAACGTTTTGACCCGACTCATACTTTTATTGCTTGGTTTCTATAAGCGCTGGCTCAGCCCGTTACTGGGGCAGCGCTGCCGCTTCCACCCCAGTTGCTCGGATTATGCACGGATTGCGGTCGCGCGCTTCGGTCCGCTTCGTGGCAGTCTGCTGACCGGCTGGCGGCTGCTACGCTGCCAGCCGCTGTGTACGGGCGGTGAAGATCCGGTCCCTGAGCAATTTGTTTTCAGAGCCTGCTCGAGACCTCCGAGTGACCCGCGTTGAGCCGCTATGGCCGCCAGGTGGTGGTGCGTGGCGCAGCGCCTGACTGGCCGTCAGGTCAAGCCACGCGCTGGCGCATGGCGGCCATAGCGGCTCAACCCTTCGGGCCGGGTCTGTTTGCCCGCAGTACCGCGTCATCATTCAGTCGTGTACCGACGTACACTTCATTCATTCTTCCTTGTCCTGCGCGCAAACAGCTTCCGGCGCGGGCCACTCGGAGATCTCGAGCAGGCTCTTACCTGTCGCCCCCGCGGAGAACCTCATGTCCATTGACTGGCTTATCAAAAATGCGGAACTGGTCAACGAAGGCCAACGCACCCACGCCGACCTGCGCATCAAGCATGGCCGTATCGAGACCATCGCCCCCGGCCTGGATGCCCATCCCGGCGAGCAGGTGATCGACGCCAGCGGCCTGTGGCTGCTGCCCGGCATGATCGACGACCAGGTGCATTTTCGTGAGCCCGGCCTCACTCATAAGGCCGACATTGCCCATGAGTCACGCGCTTGCGCGGCTGGTGGCATCACCAGCTTTATGGAGATGCCCAATACCAAGCCACCGGCGCTGGACCGCGACTCACTGGAGGCCAAGTACGCTCGGGCGGCGGAAACCTCGGCGGTCAACTACGCCTTCTACCTCGGCGCCAGCAACGACAACCTGGAGGCGATCCGCACCCTCGATCCCAAAACCGCCCCCGGAGTGAAGGTGTTCATGGGCGCATCTACCGGCAACATGCTGGTGGACAACCCGGAGGTACTGGATGGTATTTTCCGCGTGGCGCCGGTGCCGATCATCACCCATTGCGAAGACACCCCGATGATCGACGCGCTGCATGCCAAAGCGCGTGAAAAGTACGGTGACGATATCCCGGCGCGGGAGCATCCATTGATCCGCTCGCGCGAGGCGTGCATCAAGTCCACCCGACTGGCCATTGCGCTGGCACAGAAGCACGGCAGCCGCCTGCATGTGCTGCATATCTCCACCGCTGACGAGTTGGCGCTGTTCCAGCCCGGCCCGCTCAAGGGCAAGCGGATCACCGCCGAGACCTGCGTACATTTCCTGCATTTCGATGACGCCGACTACGAGCGGCTGGGTTTTCTCATCAAATGCAATCCGGCGATCAAGACCGCTGCCGATCGCGAGGCGATTACTCGGGCGCTGGCCGATGGCCGTATCGACGTACTGGCGACCGACCATGCCCCGCATTTACTGGAGGAGAAGGGCCAGCTTTACGACAAGGCGCCGTCCGGCCTGCCGCTGGTGCAGTTCGCGCTGCAGGCTGCGTTGCAGCGGGTATTCGAGGGCAAGCTGACCTTGGAGCGCGTCGTGGAAGCGGTCTGTCACACGCCGGCGACACTTTTCGAAGTCCACCAGCGCGGGTACCTGCGCGAGGGCTATGCCGCCGACCTAGTGCTGGTCGACCCGAATCGTCCCCATACCGTACGCCGCGAAGAAGTGCTCTCCCTCTGCGGCTGGTCGCCGTTCGAAGGCGTCACCTTCAACAGCTCGATCGCCGCCACCTTCGTCAATGGTCAACGGGTCTGGGATGGCTCGAAGGTCGACGCCGCCGTCCGTGGCCAACGGCTGGCCTTTGATCGATGAGGTGGTCGTTACTTGCTTTGCTTCTTACCGCCGCATCTATCACTGACGCCCAAGCAGCACCTGCCGTAACGGTATTGCCGCACAGCATCTCGCAAGGTGGCCTGGTCATCGCGACGGTCCCTGCAGGCACGCAAATCAAGATCGGCGACAAAGCCGTGCATGTGGGCCGCGACGGCACCGTCGTGTTCGGCGCGGGCCGTGATGAAAAAGGGCCGTTGAACGTCAACCTGGCCTATCGCGATGGGCACCATGAAACCGTGCGCATCAACGTTACGCCGCGCGATTGGCCGGTTGAGCGGGTCAATGGCGTGCCGCCGCAAACCGTGAACCCGCCGCCGGAAATCGCCGCGCGTATCAAGCGCGAACAGGCCGAGGTGACGGCCGCACGCAACCGCGACGACGAGCGCGAGGATTTTCTCGACGGCTTTGTCTGGCCGGTGCAGGGCCGTATCAGCGGCCGTTTTGGCAATCAGCGGATCTACAACGGCGACCCTAAGGCCCCGCATTCGGGCATGGATATCGCCGTGCCCGAAGGCACCCCGGTGAAAGCGCCGGCCGCCGGCATCATTACCTTCGCCAAACCCAGCCTGTACCTTACGGGCGGCACCGTGCTACTCGATCATGGCTTTGGGCTCAGTTCCAACTTTCTGCATCTGTCGCGTCTCGACGTGAAGCTCGGCCAGCGTGTACAGCAAGGCCAGGTCATCGGGCTCGCCGGCATGACCGGACGCGCCACCGGGCCACATGTGCATTGGGGCTTCAACTGGTTCGGCACTCGCCTGGATCCCTTGTTGTTACCGGGCATAGTCCAGCCCTGATCCATCCCTCAACCCGGCCGACCTGGCCCCTACCCTCAAGGAAGAAACGAATGTCCGTGGTTATCTCGCCCAAAAGCATGTGGCATTACCAAGACGGGGCTCAAGCCATCGGCCCTGTGAGTGCCGAGGTCGTTGTCGAGAAAATCAAACAAGGCACGATCCGGCGCGGCACTCTGGTCTGGACCGATGGCATGGCGAACTGGACTGCCGTGGAAAACACCCATTTCGGCAACGAAACGGAGTCGGCGCTGAACAACCCCTATGCCGCGACATCGACAGCGGTCTTTTCGCCAGCAGCCGCGATCACTGGCCCGGTCAGCGATGCCCCTGCCTGGGCCATCGCCACAGCGCCGCTATGGCTGGCGCTGCTGACGTGGATTCCGGGAACGAGCCTCATCGGCGTAGGTGTCTATGTCGGCCTCTCGATATGGGATCGCGATGCGATCAAGAAAACCGGCCACACCCCCTCCAACGGTTTCTGGTGGGCCATTCTGCTCGGCGCGGTCGGCGCCCCCATCTATCTCTATCTGCGAGCGCGTCGTCTCGACGGCAAGATGAACTACTTCGTGACCAGCCTGGCGTCGCTGGTGGCCTATATCGCCATCATCGTCGTCATCACCCTCATGTTGGCCAAGGCGTAACGAAACCAGGCGCTCGCCGCATTGATCGCAGCGAGCGCCCCAACATCTCAAGGTACCGCTTTAAGCACCACCCGCAGCGGACCACTCTGTCCTGAGCGCCCAAGCACGCTGACGCGCTCATCGTTGATAGCCAGCAGCTTGTCGCCTTGCTGCAGACGCGCGGATACCGCGAAATCCACTCCTTGCTTCAGATCGGTTGGGTCGTAGCTCAATAGAAATTCGACCGGGGACGTACCCGCCGGCGCGATACGTTCTTGCGCGATAACCCGCGAAGGCGCATCCATCCGGCTCACATCGGCCAGGGTGACTTCCAACCATGCATCCGCAGGCACCGGCTGCGACAGGTTGTATTCGACTTGACCGGTAAGCGATCGCATCAAAGCCTGATGCGAAGGCGCATTGCTCTTATGACCGCCGAACCAGCTCATGCAAGCCGTCAACGAAAAGAGGGCAACCACCAAGACAACATAACGGATACGCATGGACAACTCCTGCTGCCGCCAGATGACGGCAATAACAGCCCATGCTAGCAGCCGCACTTACTCAATCATCAGCAACGGTCACCGCTATAGCCGCCGACGATGCCCTTGCTGGCGTAAGCCACCGCATCATGCGGATGCAGGCTTTCTTGGTGCTCGACCCGAATATGGAAATCGCCAAGGCGATCGTCGGCATCGAGTACGCGCTGAATTCGCCGCGCGGCGTCTTCGCAGAACATCAAATTGCTGCCATTGGCGAGGGCAAAAGCCTGCTCGTCTTCGCGCTTTACTGCGGTTTGCACCGGTGTGCCAAGCGAGCCTTCTACCCGGTCGATCAAGCCGATCAGGTCAAAGCCGGCGCCTGCCGTCGGGCGTATCCGCAACCGGGCGATGCTGCGCTGAGCATGCGGCGTAGCCACGATGCCGCGCTCACTACCCAGCCAGGCCAGCACGGCAGCGTGATCGAGTGATGCCGCCGCATCGAAATCCTTGGCGAACTGATCTTGAATTAGCTGCCGCGACAAGGCCGCCGAGGCCGGACAGGTGGAGGAGTAAACCACTTCCGTGCCGAACTCGATCAGGAAATCGTCGCCCGTGAGGCTGGCTTCTATGCACACCGGATACGCGCGCCACCCGCTGTTGCCGCTACGCAACGCCGGACGCCGCACCAGATGCTCGAAACGGATGCTGAGGCAGGCACGGTCGGATAAATCTTTGTGCGAATCGAGAAAGCCACGCAGCAACTGGTGCAACATGACTGCGCTCAGTGTTTGCGTGCTCAGCGCCTGCTCCACCAGCAAGTAAAGACGCGACATGTGAATGCCGCGTTTGTCCGGGCGGTGCAAATTGACGAAAGCGCCAACCCGAGCGCTCGCGCGCTGCACATCGCCATCGCCGGCATCGAAACGTACCGGCACCTCGATGCCGTCCATGCCCACCCAATCCAGCGCGCCGGCAAAATGCGGCTGCGCATGTATAGCGACGTCGGGGAGCAGGCGGGCGGTATTTTCCGGTGTGTACATGGGGTAAATCCTGTAATGCAGGCGGTGTGCGCCGCCATGAGACACGCAATCTTGGGGCATCTACCCTGCGGCGCAATAGTGCGGAATGGGAAACGGTGCGTTTAAGGAGTCGATGGCACCATAATCAGATCGCCCACCCTACAAGGCCCGATGCCAGGCGCGCGCAGCTTGCCAGGCCTGCCAGGCAATGCTCGGGCCTTGCCGCACCTGCCCTTTGCGTAGCGCGGCAAGCGGATCGGCGGCTTTAACTGCACGCAAAGCCATACGGCCACCATGGCGCGATTCCAGTCGGCGAAACACGCTGAGCGGCCCAGGCAACTGCACCGATTCACGCCAGGCACTACACAGGTCGCCAAGTTGAGCGCGAATCGCGTCCTCACGCTCTGCACTGGCTTTGTGCAATTGCGCCCGACTAAGTCCATAGCGTGCCAATCGCGCCATCGGCAATGGCAGACGGTCGCGCTCGGCGTCCTCCTCCAGTCGCAACAAGGCATGCAACAGATGCGACAACGTGGCAACACGGGCTGCCTGCTCGAATGGCGCTTTCTCGCCGTACCACCAACTGGTCTCTAAAGCAGCCAGTGCACCATGCAGTGGCGTGGCGGCGACCAGTTGAGCAGAGAAATCTGCCGCCGTGCCCTGCTCTAGCTGAGCCATTGCCGCCAACACCGGCGCTAGCCAACGCTCGCTGGGCAGACTATGTGCACGCTCATCGTCAAACAGCACCTGGGTCAGCGGATGTCGACCGCCACTGGCAGCGGCGCCGGCAAGTTCTTCGGCCCACCAGTTGAGCTTGGCGGCGGCCACCTGAGGCTCGCGAATACCGTAAGCCGCGGCGAGCAGCTCTTGCTCCAACGCCGCCAAGGCGATATGCCCCGGATACTGCCTGGGGTCGACAAAGGTGAGCGCGATGCGCTGCTGCGGCTGTACCGCCAGCCATTTGTCGATATAGCTTTGCAGCGCGCCGCTGGGGGCAGCCTCGCCACTCATGCCAGCGCCTTTCGCTGCAACAGTTCGGCTAGCTGCGATGGATGCTCCAGCACGGCATCGGCGCCCCATTGCCACGGATTACCCCCGTCGAGATAACCCCAGCTCACCGCCACGGTATAAAGACCGGCCGCGGCGCCGGCGAGCACGTCGCGCGGATCGTCACCGACGAAGATGCAACGCGCAGGGTCAAGGCCTGCTTGCTCGCAGGCCAGCAGCACCGGAGCGGGGTCAGGTTTTTTCACCGCCAAGGTGTCGCCCGAAACCACTGCGCGGGCGCGTCCGGCCCAACCGAGGCGGCGCACCAGTTCGTCGGTGAGAAAGCCGTTTTTGTTGGTCACAATGCCCCAGGCCAAACCTTGCGCTTCCAGCAAGGCAAGCAGTTCGACGATGCCGTCGAAGGGCCGCGTTTGCTGTGCCATCACCGCTTCGTATAACTGCAGATAACGCGGCACCAATGCCCGTATGCCGGCCTCGTCACGAGTGGGGAAACCCCGACGCAGGATCTCCCGAGAACCGCGCGACACCACTTCGCGCACCGGCTCGTAGGCCGGTTCCGCAACGCCTTCTTCCTTGCATTGCAGTAGCAGTGCGCCATACAGATCGGGCGCGCTGTCGATCAAGGTGCCGTCCAGATCGAACAACACCCCTTGGATGTTTTCCGGCAACGGCTTTTCAGCGACTGACTTCACCGTGTCTGATTTTATGGGGCCTGACCTCATAGGGGCTTGCGCGCACTTAGCAGGTAATTAACCGCTGTGAAACGGCTAAGCCAGGCTTTACGAGTCAGCGGGTTATAACCGAGGCCGGAGACGTCCTCCAGCTCAAGGCCGGCATGACGAAGCAGCCGCCCCAGCTCTGACGGCTTAAGGAATTGCGCATAGTGGTGGGTACCGCGCGGCAGCATGCGCATCACGTATTCGGCACCGAGAATCGCCGCGCCAAACGCCGCAGGAGTGCGATTGAGGGTGGACATGAAAACACGCCCACCCGGCTTGACCAGGGCCGCTAAATCGGCCACCAGGGCAGCCGGATCGGGAACGTGCTCGATCAGCTCCATGCAACATACGGCATCGAAGCCTGCCGGTTCGGCGGCGGCGAGTTCGGCCGACGATTGCACCCGGTAATCGACGCTCAGGTTCGATTCGTGCAGATGCAGCTTGGCGATCTCGATCACCTTCTGACCCAAGTCGATGCCGGTGACACGCGCGCCGGCACGCGCCAGCGTCTCGCTGAGCAGTCCGCCGCCGCAACCGACATCGACGATCCGCGCATCGCGCAGATTCGTCCGTGCGGCGATGTAATCGGCGCGTACCGGATTGAGATCGTGCAGTGGGCGCGATTCGCCGTTCGGATCCCACCAGCGCGCAGCCAGTTTGTCGAAACGGGCGATTTCTTCGGGACTTACGTTGGCGGCTTGCATCATGGATTCCTCTTGCGCGCGGCAAGTCGGTAGTTTGATCGGCGGGTCACGAACAGCTTAACGCGCATGCCATTCGTAAACCGTCATCTCCCAGCCGCCGCTGATATACGCCGGGTCGGTGTGCACGATAGCCAGTGCCTCCTCGAAGCTGTCGGCATGCAGCAGATAGGCGCCACCGGTTTTATCGCCGAATGGCCCGGATAGCTCGATTCGCCCACCCGCGCGCAGCCCTTCGAGAAAGTCTTGGTGCGGCCGCACCATCGCCGGATCGAACTGTGGGCGACGCATGACCAGGATCAAATAGCGATTCATCAAAGTTACCAAGAGTTGGAAAATCAGCCTGCCGCAATGCGTTCGCGCCAGGCACGAGCCTTGGTCAAGATCGCGGCGGTATCCACGCCGATCAATTCGCGCGCGGCGAGTTTGCGCACACCGGCGATCCATACATCACTGACCTGGTGCCGGCCGGTGCTATAGACCAGTTGCGACGCTACATGGAACAGCGGCTGGGTCTCTAGATCGGACAGGCGCACGGCAGCGAAATCTGCCTGCTTGCCGATCTCGATCGAGCCGATCTTTGCCTCCAGCCCGATCGCCTTGGCGCCATTCAACGTGGCGGCGCGTAACGCGCTGGCGGCATCGAATGCGGCTGCGTCACCGGCTACCGCTTTTGCCAGCAACGCGGCGGTGCGCATCTCGCCAAACATATCCAAATCGTTGTTGGAGGCGCAGCCGTCGGTGCCGATTGCCACGTTGACGCCAGCCTGGCGCAGTTTCTCTGCCGGACAAAAACCCGAGGCCAGCTTGAGATTGGATTCAGGACAATGAACCACCGATACACCGGCCTCGGCACAGGCGGCAATTTCGCCGTCGGTCAACTGGGTCATATGCACGGCGATCAGGCGATCGTTAACTAGCCCAAGCTTCTGCAGGCGCTGAAACGGCCGCAGGCCGCTCTTTTTCTTTTCTTCTTCGACTTCGTGCGCGGTCTCGTGCGTATGCAGATGCACCGGAATATCGAGCTGGTCGGCCAGCACGCGGATGCGCTCGAAGCTCTCGTCGGACACCGTGTACGGCGCATGCGGGGCGAACGCCGTGCTGACCAAGGCGTCGCCGAGAAAACTGTCGTGCACTTCACCGGCGCGCGCGAAGTATTCGTCCTGGGATTTCGCCCAGGCGGTCGGAAAATCGATCACCGGCAAACCGACGACCGCGCGGAACCCCATGCGCCGATACGTCGCGCCGATCACGTCGGGGAAAAAATAGTTCTCGTTGGTGCAAGTGGTGCCGCCGCGCAGCATCTCCGCCACGGCCAGCTCGACACCGTCGCGCACGAATTCCGGGCCCATCACCTTGGCCTCGGCCGGCCAGATGTGCTGCTGCAGCCACACCATCAAAGGCAGGTCGTCGGCCAGGCCGCGCAACAAGGTCATCGGGTTGTGCGTGTGTGCGTTGACCAGGCCCGGAATCAATGCATGCTCGGACAACTCCACTCTTTCGCGGGGCGCATAGGCGGCACGGGCCTGGGCGATCGGCAGCAGCGCGACGATGCGGCCATCATTCACGGCGACGGCATGGTTTTCCAGGACGACGGCATGCGGTTCGACCGGCACGACCCAGCGCGCTTCGATTAGCAGGTCGACGGGTTGCGGGGCGGTCAGGCTCATGAGCATTCACTTCGTTGGCATAGGCTGGTACGACATGGGGCGGTACACCTTGCGGTGGCCGCCCCATGCTTTGATCGTCTTTCCAACGGAGGCCGGAAAGATGGGCCGGCTACAGCAGTAACGCCAAAGCCCATGAGCACGGCTCACGGGCTGGGGCATTACTTCACTCGGCTGAAGTATTCGCCGGTGCGGGTATCGACCTTGATGATCTCGTCTTGATTGACGAACAGCGGCACGCGCACCACGGCACCGGTCTCCAGCTTGGCCGGCTTGCCGCCGCCACCGGAGGTATCGCCGCGCACGCCCGGATCGGTTTCGACGATCTTCAATTCAACGAAGTTCGGTGCCTGTACCGAGATCGGGCGGCCGTTCCACAAGGTCACCACGCAGGCTTCCTCGCCTTTGAGCCACTTGGCGGTCTCACCCATCGCGGTCTTGTCGGCCTGGTGCTGCTCGAACGTCTCTTGCTGCATGAAGTGCCAGAATTCGCCGTCGCTATAGAGGTACTGCATGTCCGTGTCGACCACGTCGGCGCCCTCGAAGGAGTCGCTCGACTTGAGCGTCTTTTCGGTGGTGCGGCCGTTGAGCAGGTTGAGAATACGGATACGGGTAAAGGCCTGCCCCTTGCCCGGTTTGATGAACTCCGCTTCGACGACGGTATAGGGGGCGCCGTCGACGATGATTTTTACACCGTTTTTGACGTCGTTGAGCCCGTAAGTGGCCATGCAATACGCTCCAATGAAAATGCCGATATGCCGATTTCGATGGACAAAGACCCGAACAGGCCTTTGCACGCCCTCATCAGCGGCTAAAATATGCAGATTGACGGGCCAACGCCCGGCACAAGGCCGCACATGATAACCGCAAGCCCCCACGCCCGCATAACAGGTTCCGATACGGCAGGCCCATCGGCCTTGGCCGACTGGCGCCAGCTATGGCGTGACGCCGTGACCGACGTCGGTCAATTGCTGGGCTTGCTGGGCCTGGAGCATCTTCACAATCTCTTGCCGGAGGGCAACGCCGGCTTCGCCCTGCGGGTACCGCGCGGCTTTATAGCCCGCATGCGCCACGGCGATCCGCGCGACCCGCTGCTGCTGCAGGTATTGCCGTCGGTGGCCGAACTGGAACAGACACCGGGCTTTGTCATCGATGCGGTCGGCGACATGGGCTCGCGTGCGGCCCAAGGCGTACTGCATAAATATGAAGGCCGCGCCCTGCTGATCGCCAGCGGAAGCTGCGCCATCAACTGCCGCTACTGCTTTCGCCGCCATTTTCCGTATGGCGACGAGATGGCGGCGGCCGGCCAATGGCGGCACGCGCTGGAGCATGTGCGGCAAGATCATTCGATCAACGAATTGATTCTGTCCGGCGGCGACCCGCTGGCCTTGACCACGGCCAAGCTTAAAGAGCTGAGCCAGGGCCTGGCCGAGATCCCGCATGTAACCCGGCTGCGCATCCACACCCGCCTGCCGGTCGTGCTGCCAGAACGAATCGACGATGCTTTCCAACAGTGGCTGGCGGCGCTGCCGCTGCAAAAAGTGGTGGTACTGCATGCCAACCACGCCAACGAGTTTGATGCCAGCGTAGATGCCGCTTGCGCCCGATTGCGCGAAGCCGGGGCGACCCTGCTCAATCAATCCGTACTGCTGCGCGGCGTCAACGACGATGCCGATGCACTGACGGCGCTTTCCGAGCGGCTTTTCGCTGCCGGTGTGCTGCCGTACTACCTGCACCAGCTCGACCGCGTGCAAGGCACCGCACACTTTGAAGTGGCCGATACCGATGCCCAGGCACTGCTCGACGCTATCCGTACCCGCCTGCCCGGCTACCTGGTACCCAAGCTGGTCCGCGAAGTCGGCGGGGATGCCTCCAAGCGGCCAGTCTGAGTACGTCTTCGCCAACACATGCGCGCGCCGTCACTCTAGGGATATTTCTGCTGGCGGCAATGATCGGAATCCGTTACAACCCATTAAGGGTCGGCACTTCAGATGTAGCCGGCGGCAACCCACGGATAGCTCGACGTACTCATGAAGACAGACCTGGTTATCAAGATCCTTTTCATCGAAAAATCGATCGAAGACGCTGAGCAGATCATCAGCCTGTTACGCAACAACGGCATCGCCGTGCGCCCTGCCCGCGCCACTCAGGCTGAGCAGGTACAGACTGCGCTGGACGAGCTGGCACCGGACCTGGTGCTGTTCGATCCATCCATCGGCACGCTTGAGCTGCGCGACCTGACCCGTCAGCTCGATGCCCATGGGCGCGACTTGTCGCTGATCGCCCTGGTTACGCAACTGGATAACAACGAGGTCACCGAGCTGTTCGCCAATGGCGTACGCAGCGTCGGCCTGCGCCCTCAGCCCAGGCAATTGCTGGCTGTGATACAGCGCGAGTTCGATTCTCTCAATACGCGCCGCCAGTTGCGCCGGCTCGAAGCCGCGCTACGCGATTCCGAGCGGCGCTGCGACGCCCTGCTCGACTCATCCACTGACGCCATCGCTTATGTGCATGAGGGTATGCATGTACGCGCCAACCAGGCTTACCTGGATACTTTCGGCTACGACAGCTTTGACGATCTGCTCGGCCTGCCTGTGCTCGACATGATCGGCCCCAATCATGCCGACGAATTCAAAGCGGCACTCAAGACGCTGTCCCGCGGTGAAAAGGCTCCGAACATTCTCGACCTGCAGGCTCGCCGCGCCGATGCCGGCAGCTTCAAGGCCAGCGTGGAATTTGCCCACGCCACCTTCGAGGGCGAGTCCTGTCTGCAGGTCGTGTTCCGACGGCAGCAGATCGACCCGAACATGATCGAGCAATTGCAGCGCGACCAGGTCACCGGCCTGTTCAACCGCGCACGCACACTGGAAGGCATCGATCAGGCTGTGGCGGCTGCGGCCAAGGGCACCAAGGGTCAATCGCTGCTGCTGATCGAGCCCGACAACTGGCAGACCATCGTCGCCGGTATCGGTCTGGGCAAGGCTGACGAATTGCTCGCCACCTTTGCTGCGCGCGTGCAGGCCCTGCTAGGCCTCGATGACAGCGCCGGCCTGCTGGCCGAACACACGGTCGGTGTCATGCTGCATTCGCGCAACGACGAAAGCGTCAAGGCGTGGATCGCCAGCCTGCAACAAAGCATCGCCAGCGATATCTTCGATGTCGGCACCAGCTCGATCACGGTGACGACCAGCATCGGCGGCAGCCTGCTCGGCGAGAAAAACGCCAACACCGAGCTATTGCTCGACCAGGCCAGCCAGGCATTGCGCAACGCGCAGAGCCAAGGCGGCAACCGTAGCGAGCTACACGACCCCGCCGCACGCGACAAGGCCGACGAAGAGCGCGAGCGCTATTGGCTCAATCTATTGCAACAGGCATTGCTGCAAAACGATTTCGTGCTCTATCACCAGCAAATCATCAGCCTGCAGGATGCCGAAGGCGAGTTCTCCGAAATTCTGCTGCGCTTGAACGGCCCGCAGGGCGAGGTGCTGCCAGGCTTCTTCATGCCGATCGCCGAGAAGCACAATCTGACCCCCGCCATCGATCGCTGGGTGTTGAATCAGGTCATCGACACGCTTCGCGCACGCGAACGCTACAGCAGTCCAACCACCTTCTTCGTCAAGCTGACCGCCGGCTCGCTACATGACAACACGCTATTGCCCTGGCTGGGCGAGCGCCTGAAACAGGCCGCGCTGCGTCACGGCCAGATCGTGCTGGAAATGACCGAAAGCAAGGTCGTGACCGCGCTGCGCCCGGCGCAAGAGTTCGTCAATACCTGGAAACAGTGGGGCGGACGCTTCGCACTTGAGCAATTCGGCTCTGGCCTGAATTCCTTCCAGTTGCTCAACCATATCGATGCGGATTATCTGAAGATCGATCGCAGCTATATGGCCGAGCTGCCGCAGCATCCCGAAAACCAGAAGCGGGTCGCCGAGCTATGCCGCCAGACCCATGAGATGAAACGGCAAACCATCGCCGAATGGGTCGAAGATGCCGCCAGCACCTCGCTGCTGTTCGCCTGCGGTGTCGATTTCGTCCAAGGCAACTTTCTGCAGGAGCCTCAGCGGCTGCACGGCTAGATGGCGCGCCCCCGCCGCCGGGGGAGAACACAGGGCAAAACGCAGACAACAAAAACCCGCGGATCGCTCCGCGGGTTTTTGTTGTGCCAGACAGCGCTGCCTTATTACTTGGCGGCAGCGGCTGCAGCAGCGGCCTTCGAAGCAGCCTTGATGGCGGCAGCGGCGGCGATATCTTCTTTGATGCGGGCGGCTTTGCCTTCCAGGCCACGCAGGTAGTACAGCTTGGCGCCACGCACCTTACCCTTGCGCTTGACTTCCACCGAGTCGATGGCCTGGCTGTGCGACTGGAACACGCGCTCCACGCCGGTGCCATGCGAAATCTTGCGCACGGTGAAAGCCGAATTCAGGCCGCGGCTGCGCTTGGCGATAACGATACCTTCGAACGCCTGTACGCGCTCGCGGTTACCTTCCTTCACCTTCACGTTAACCACCACGGTGTCGCCAGGGCCAAAATCAGGCAGCTGGCGGGTGATCTGCTCGGATTCGAACTGTTCAATGATCTTGTTCATGGCACACCCGTCGATTATTTGCTGCGACCTTACTTAAGTCGCATCGTGTTGCCGCGCATACTCGCGGCGAAATTCATCCAACAACGCACGGGATTCAGCATCCAACGCGCGTTGCGCCAATAAGTCCGGACGGCGCAGCCAGGTTCTACCTAGCGACTGCTTCAAGCGCCAACGGCGAATCGCCGCGTGGTCGCCAGAGAGCAGTACCTCCGGCACGTTACCGAATGCATCGAGCACCGGCTTCGCATAATGCGGACAGTCGAGCAGTCCGTTCGAGAACGAGTCCTGCTCGGCCGACTGTGCATCGTTCAACGCACCGTCTTGCAAGCGGCCTACCGCGTCGATAACCACCGCGGCGCCCAGCTCACCGCCAGACAGCACATAATCGCCGATAGAGAGCTCTTCGTCGACCTCGTGCGCCAGCAGACGCTCGTCCACACCTTCATAACGCCCACAGAGCAAGGCGATTCGCGGCAACTTCGCCAGCGCCTCCACCCTGCCCTGCGTCAGCCGCGCTCCTTGCGGACTGAGATAAATCACATGCACCGGCTCCGGTGCCGCCTCGCGTATTGCCTTTAGAGCAGCACGCAGAGGTTCAATCAGCATCACCATTCCGGGTCCACCGCCGTAAGTGCGGCTGTCCACGGTGCGGTAACTGTCGGTGGCGAAGTCGCGCGGATTCCAGGTTTCCACCTGCAGCAGCTCACGCTGCTGCGCACGTCCTACGACACCTACGGCGGCACACTGACGCACGAAGTCGGGAAACAGCGTAACGACATCGAAGCGCATCAGATCCTCAATCCAAAACCATCAGAATTCAGGATCCCAGTCCACCACCATGCGCCCGCCGGACAGATCCACCGAACGCACATAAGAACCCTGGACGAAAGGAATCAGCCGCTCGCGCTCGCCGTCCCTCACTACCACGACATCGTTGGCGCCCGTGGCGAACAGGTGAGCCACCCGCCCCAGCGCAACGCCTTCCGTGGTGACGACCTCAAGACCTTCGAGATCGACCCAGTAATACTCATCCTTGCCGGGAGGCGGCAGTTGCTCACGGGCGACATAAATGTCACTACCGATCAATGCAGCCGCCTGTTCGCGGTCTGCCACATCAGGCAAGAAGGCGACTAGCCCCTTGCCCTGCGGACGACCTTTGACTCCCTTGACCTCCGATTCCGTGCCCGGCGCCGCACTTAGCAGCCAGGGCTGGTAATCGAAAATCCGCATGCGAGGCTCGGTCCAGGATTCAATCTTGAGCCAGCCCTGCACGCCATACAGTCCGACGATGCGCCCAACCAGGACGCGCCGACCGGTTGCCGTCACTTCAGGCAGCCTGCTGCTTGCCGGCTTCCTTGAGCAGAGCGGCGACCTTATCGGTCAACTGCGCACCCTTGCCCACCCACTCTTTAACGCGCTCGACGTTCAGCTCAAGGCGCTTGTCCTTGCCCGAAGCGACTGGGTTGTAATAACCCACGCTCTCGATGTTGCGACCGTCGCGCTTGTTGCGCTGGTCGGTAACAACGACGTGGTAGAACGGACGGCCCTTGGCGCCGCCGCGCGAAAGACGAATCTTGACCATAGTAAAAGCTCCAGAGTTGCCGGAAAGGCCGGCAGCACGCACGAGACCGTGCGCGGTAAACATGGCATTTTAGCGAAAAACAGGAAAAAGGGAATAGGGAATCGAGAATAGAGGCCATGCGGCCCAGGCCGCCGGCCGATTTCCGGCCCGATTCCGGGGGTAATCAGCGCATCGGGGGCATTCCACCGCCCATTCCGCCCATGCCCTTCATGGCGCCGCGCATCTGCCGCAGCAGACCCTTGCTGCCGCCTTTGGAGAGCTTGGACATCATTTTCTCCATTTGCATGTACTGCTTGAGCAACCGATTGACGTCGGCCGGCTGACTGCCCGAACCACGCGCCACACGGGCACGGCGCGAGCCGTTCAGCAAGTCGGGATGACGGCGCTCTTTCTTGGTCATCGAATTGATGATCGCGACCATGCGGCCAATTTCATTGTTATTGACCTTGGACTTCACGCTGTCGGGCAGATTGGCCACGCCGGGCAATTTATCCATCAAACCAGCGAGGCCGCCCATGCTGTTCATCTGCTCAAGCTGATCTTTCATATCGTTCAGATCGAAGCGCTTGCCCTTGATGACCTTCTCGGCCAGCTTCTGCGCCTTCTCCTGATCGACCTTGCGCTCGACCTCTTCGACCAGCGACAGCACGTCGCCCATGCCTAGAATGCGCTGCGCGACTCGATCGGGGTGAAACGGCTCCAGCGCATCGGTCTTCTCGCCGGCGCCCAGGAACTTGATCGGCCGGCCGGTGACGTACCGCACCGACAACGCCGCGCCGCCACGGGCGTCGCCATCGGTCTTGGTCAGCACCACGCCGGTGAGCGGCAATGCATCGGCAAAGGCTTTCGCTGTATTGGCGGCGTCCTGGCCGGTCATCGAGTCGACCACGAACAAGGTCTCGACCGGGGTGATCGCGGCATGCAATGCCTTGATCTCGGCCATCATCGCTTCGTCTACATGGAGACGGCCGGCGGTATCGACGAGCAGCACATCGACCACTTCACGCCGCGCCGCCGCCATCGCGGCCCTGGCGATGTCGACCGGGTTCTGGCCTGCCTCGGACGGGAAGAACTTCACCCCGACCTGCTCGGCCAGCGTGCGCAATTGCTCGATAGCGGCCGGACGATAAACGTCGCAACTGACCACCATCACTTTCTTTTTCTTGCGCTCGGTCAGAAAGCGCGCCAGCTTGGCCACCGTGGTGGTTTTACCCGCACCTTGCAGACCCGCCATCAGCACCACGGCCGGAGGCTGCTGGGCCAGGTTCAATTCGGTATTGACCGTACCCATGACCGCAGTCAGCTCGTCGCTGACCACTTTGACCAGGGCCTGGCCAGGCGACAGGCTTTTGAGTACGTCCTGGCCCACCGCGCGTACCTTGACCCGCTCGATCAGCGCCTGCACCACTGGCAAGGCTACGTCAGCCTCCAACAGTGCGATGCGCACTTCGCGCAACGATTCGCGAATGTTTTCCTCGGTCAGCCTGCCGCGGCCGCGCAGGCGGTTAACGGTGGCGGAAAGGCGTTGGCTGAGCGACTCGAACATGGCGGTGAGTGTTGGGCGGAAAGTTGCACAGTATAGCCGGGGGACGGTGGGGAACGGGGAACGGGGAACGGGGAACGGGGAACGGGGAACGGGGAACGGGGAACGGGGAAAAGCCTAAAAAGCAGAAGCAAAAAAGCAAGAGCAAAAACAAACAAAAATCAAAAAAGAACGCAGATCTGCAATATCCCCTCGAACTTCATGTTCCCCATTCCCCGTTCCCTGTTCCCCGCCTAAAAAAGAACGCGGCATCACAGCCACTACTCAAGCCGCATGTTCCCCGCTCCCCATTCCCCGTTCCCCGCTCTACACCTACACTCCCCGACTATGGTCATTCCCGTTCTCGCCCTGCTTGCCATCGCGCTTTATCTCGCCGCAGCGGGAGGCCTCGCCCGCCCGCTGCTGAGCGGCGGTCAACCGTTGAATAAATCGGCCCTGGGCTTGGCCGGCGCGGCGGTGCTGATCCATGCCGGCATCCTGCTTGGCATACATCGGGGGGCGCTGGACCTGCACTTCTTCGCCGCCCTCTCGCTGGTGGCCTGCGTGGTTTCCGCACTGACCTTGCTGGTGAACATGTCGCGCCCGGTCGCGGCGCTGGGTGTGATCGTATTTCCGCTCACCGCGCTCTTGCTCGCGGCCGACAGCTTCCTTGCCCCGCCAACGCAACCGCTGGCGCTGGATTGGCATATCAAGCTGCACGTCACGGTGGCGCTGGTGTCCTTCAGCGTGTTGTCGATCGCCGCGGTACTGGCGATTTTGCTGGCGGCGCAGGAGCGCGCGCTACGCCATCGCCAATTCGGCTCCTGGATGCGCGTACTGCCGCCATTGACCCTGACCGAGACCTTGCTGTTCCGGCTTATCGCTGCCGGCTTCATGCTATTGACGCTGACCTTGCTCACCGGCGCCTTGTTTGTCGGCGATCTGTTCGGCCAGCATCTGATCCACAAGACCGTGTTGTCGATCATCGCGTGGCTGGTCTTCGGCACCCTGCTCTATGGCCGCTGGCGTTATGGCTGGCGTGGCCGGCGCGCAGTCAACCTCATGCTGATCGGCATGGGCGTGCTGTTGCTGGCCTTCTTTGGGTCGAAGTTTGTACTTGAGCTGGTCCTCAATCGCAGCGCTTGATTGTTACCTAACTGTTGCCTACGCCTGCATCGCCGCAGCCACCTCGATCGCAACCTCTTGTTTACGCACAAACGCCCGCCGCGCCAGGTGATAAGCCGGATCGGGGCCGAAGAAATTTCGTCGCATCTCAGCCAGCTCTTCTACCGCATAGGCCTCGAACGGCTTTTGCTGCTCATCGCTCAATCGCTGTTGCGCCTTCTCGGCCAACGCCGTGCGCCATGGGCCCAGCTTGTTTCCGGCTGCCAATTCGGTTTCGATGTACTCGATCAAGCTTTCGCCTGACAACGCGTTGTCGAACCGTCCATCAAGCAAACCGATACGTTGCGCTCGCGCAGTGCCCAACGGCTGCAAGGACTCGGTGAGCTGTCGCGCGACTACCGCACCCACTCGCCGCGGCAGCAGATAGGTCCAATATTCCGAGCCGTACAATCCGCCCATGCCGCGGTAGTGCGGATTGAGCACAGCCCCTTCACGGGCATAGACCCGGTCGGCCGCCAACGCAAGAATCACCCCGCCCGCTCCTGCATTGCCCTGTATCAGCGACACGGTTCGCTTGTCATCGGTTTGCACGATTTCGCGAACCAAGGCATTTATCGCCAAGATGTTGTGCCAGGACTCTTGCGCGGGATCGGCCGCCGCCTCGATCGCATTAAGGTCGATACCGTTGGACCAGACATCCTCGCCGCCACACAGCACCAGCGTGCGGGTCGAGCGTTTGCGCGCATAGCGGTAAGCGGCCAGCAAACGTTCCAGCACCGGCGTACTCATCGCGCCATTGAGCAGATCGAAATGCAGATATCCGTTGTAGCCGCGCTCACGATAACGAATCGGTTGCCAGGTCAACGCGGTCGGTCGGCTTTCTGGCGGCAACGAGTGCTCCGCCACATCCTGCAAGCGATCGCTCAGCACCTGTGCGGCCGGCAATTTAATGTCGTAACGCGGATCGTCGGTATGCAGCCCCTGCCGCCTGCGCAGGTGACTGATCCACAACGCCGCATCGCCACAAGCAACGCACAACGCACCATCGCGCTGCGCCAGCAGTTCGCCGGGGCGCCCGCGCAGGCGAGCCTCCGGGTAGGCTCCGTATACCCGCACTTTGACGCCGGCCAAGGTCAGTTGCAGGCCCGGCGCGCTGTCGGCTGAGCGGATATGCCGCAACAAATCATCGAGTGGCGCGTCCCAGCCGATGCGGCGATCATCTTGCCGACACGGCATGCGTTCACGCCCCATCGGCGTGGCGGCATCGCTGACAAAAGGCGGCGTGGCACCCACGGAAAAACGCTGTAGCGCATCGCGTATGGCCAGCATCGCCGCATCGGTCGTTTCCCGGCGATAGATCGCGCCTTTACTGGTTCCGCGCATGGGGAATTCCCGATGCGCCCAGATCGGGCCGCCGTCCAGTTCGTCGCGCGCCTCCAGCACGGTTACCCCCCATTGCGGCGCGTCCTCCAGCAACGCCCAGTCCAATGACGATGGACCTCGATCACCCGGGATGCCAGGGTGGACGATCAAACAAAGATGGCGCTGCCATACCTCGGCAGGGATAGCCGACTTGAGCATGGGGGCCAAGATAAGATCCGGCCGAAATCTATTCGCGGCAGCCTCCATCTGAGCGCCATCGCTTACTTCGGCAACATCAACGTGATGACCTAAATCTTCCAGCTCGACTTGTGCGCGCTGCGACAGGCCATTGTGACGCGTAGACAGAAAAAGTATTCGCATGATGCGCTCCCCCCGTTCGCGCCATTGAGCGCGGAGTCGATGCTAGGTACGCGGCATGTGTATAGCGCGTGTAAATTTCCTCCTCAAAAGCACGCTGCGATAACGGCGCGCAGAATCTATGATCAGCCGCACATTTTGTCTCTTATCGGCCAGCCACCATCACTCAACGACGTTGTTCGCAGCCGTTTTTAAAACGCGTTATAGACGGCCACCGCTGGCCGATGTATCGCTGTTGCCGTGACATACCGCGATTCAAAACACGCACGGCAACGGCAAACCGCTTTGGATGATCGCGCGTTCTATCAACTCGTTCTATCAATGCATCGCTGGTGGAAAGCACGCCGTAGCCGATGCTTAGTTGACCGCATCGATCGCCTGCGACAGACGCTCTACTCCAATCACTTCCATGTCGCCGATGCGTGCCTTCTTCGGCGCATTCGCCTTGGGCACGATGGCGCGCAAAAAACCATGGGTAGCCGCTTCTTTCAGGCGCTCCTCGCCGTTGGGTACGGGACGGATCTCGCCGGATAAACCCACTTCGCCAAAGGCGATGGTTTTCTGCGGCAAAGGCCGATCGCGCAGGCTGGACAATACCGCCAGCAATACCGGCAGATCGGCCGCGGTCTCTTGCACCCGGATACCGCCGACGACGTTGACGAACACGTCCTGGTCATAGGCCGCCACGCCACCGTGCCGGTGCAGCACCGCCAACAGCATCGCCAGGCGATTTTGCTCCAGGCCCAGCGCGACACGACGCGGATTGCCCAATGAAGACTGATCGACCAATGCCTGCACTTCGACCAATAAGGGCCGCGTACCTTCGCGGGTCACCATCACCGCACTGCCCGAGGTAGGGCCGCTGTGCGCCGACAGAAAAATCGCCGAGGGATTGGGAACCTCGCGCAAACCTTTCTCGCTCATGGCGAACACCCCCAACTCGTTCACCGCACCAAAGCGGTTCTTGAAGGCACGCAATATGCGGAAGCGACTACCCGACTCGCCCTCGAAATAAAGCACGGCGTCCACCATATGTTCGAGCACGCGCGGACCGGCAATGCCGCCATCTTTGGTGACATGGCCGACCAAAAATACCGAGGTGCCGGTTTCTTTGGCAAAACGCGTGAGCTTGGCCGCCGACTCGCGCACCTGGCTCACCGAGCCTGGCGCCGCGGTGAGCAGCTCGGTCCAGATGGTCTGGATTGAATCGATTACCAGTGCGCGTGGCCGAGTCGCCATGGCTTGTTCGAGAATCCGCTCGATGCAGGTCTCAGCCAACGCATGCAGTGGCGCCAGCGGCAGATCCAAACGCTGCGCACGAGAGGCGACCTGCGCCAATGACTCCTCACCGGTGACATAGACGCTCGGCAATGTCTCGCCGAGCTTGCCGAGCATCTGCAGTAGCAGCGTCGATTTGCCGATCCCCGGATCGCCACCGATCAGCACGACTGAACCGTCGACCAGGCCGCCGCCCAACACGCGATCGAGTTCGCCGATGCCAGTCAACGTACGCGCCTCGGTGGTCAAGGCCACCGTAGCCAACGGAGTCACCTTGGGCGTGCCCGCCGCAGCTCCGGCATAACTGCCGCCACTGCGGGCAGCCCCTACCGATTTCACCGCCGGTTGCAGCACCACCTCGCTGAGTGTGTTCCATACACCGCATTCGATGCACTGGCCTTGCCATTTCGAATGCTCGGCACCGCAATCGGTGCAGACGTAGGCGGTCTTGGCTTTGGCCATGGGTCGATACAGCTCTGGATAAAGAATGGAGCCAGCTTAGCCGGTCACCATCGCATCTCGCGAGACAGCGCGGTCGATTAGAAGTGGTGAACCGGCTCTTAGAGCTGGTTCAAAATCTTCAGCGCCTGATCGGCAAACGGTCGCTATGGCATCGGCAGTGCCCATGTCCTTCAGTCAGCCCCCGAATCATCGTGACACGAAAGTATGTGGGTGCCGTCGTCGCGACCCAATTGATCCGCTGGCCCCTTAAGCAACGCCTGCAGCATGCCCCGCGAGTAGTCTTCATCAACGCTCTCAACCACGGCGCCATGACGCAACAATGCATGCGCAAGCAGCGCATCGCCGTCATCTGCGGCGCGCCCTAGCGACCTGCCATGGCTCCTATGGGCAGGCACCGTACCGAGTCTCGCCAGCGTATCCAGCATGGCTTCGAGTTGTCCGGTCCAGACGGCTCTCGGGCTGTGCTGGATCCACTCGTCGAAGGATTCCCAGACCAGGTCCTGCTCATAGTGGCTGTCGACCCGGACGCCTTGCTCGCTAAGCCAGCGCAAAGCCTCGACGGCGCCTGAGCGCATCGCCGCACTGCTGGCACTGTCGGTGGCAACCTGTGCAGGGGGGTGCTGGTCTATCGGCTGGTGCGGGTTTGCGCCATGCGCGATCAAAGCGCGCATGATCTCTACGTGATTGCCGAAGGCGGCGCCGACGAAGGCTTCCTGCACCTGATCCCGGTCCCATTGCGGCAGAAACTGCTCGATGATGGCCATGTCGCCGCTGGCACCGGCCCGTCCAGGCAGGGCGAAATAGCCTTCGTAATAAACACCGTCCTTGCAGGTGCCCATATGGTCGGCTGTGTTCAGAAAGTCGTCCTTATAGGTTCGCTTGGTCACACCCTCCAGCAGCACGCCGACGATGCGCGGTGCGTGGGCGGCGATAGCCTTAGGCAACCACTCCCCCAGCAGACAGTACCTCCCGCAGATTTTGTATGCCTTGGCGAAGCTTGCGTCGTCGTCATGTAACAGTGCGGCCTGCATGACGCCCTTAGGCTCTTGCGCACGTTCGACTCCTTCATCCCAGGAAGCCTGCTGGTGCCCGTACAGCCATTGGTGGAAAAAGGACGAGGTGAAGCTGATGCCGATCAGCCCTATCGCCAGCATTTGCAACCAGAAGAACCAGGCGCGCCGGAAGGGGCGCTTCCATGGTTTGTCCAGTGCGGCATGGACGATAAGCATGACCGCGCCGATGGGACAGGCGACCATGGCCAGCTCGAAGAAGGCGAGCCCCGCGTCGCTGCCATGGCCGCTGGCAAGATACCCAAGAAACAGCAGCGGCCCCCAAAGGAAGAGCGCCCCAGCCGTAAGCAACAGGGCCAGCAGCGGATGCATCGGTTTTGAATTCATTGCTTCGCTATCCATGCTTTGTCCCGGAGATGCCTAGTGCTTTGCAGGGACGCACGATGGCAGAGGGGGAACGCGAAGACAAACCCGGTGAAGCAAGCGACCGAAACAACGCAGTGCGCTGCACATCTTTGCCGCGATGCCTCAACGCTGGGTGGTCGAGCGCTCTTTTGCCTGGCTGGAGAAGTGCCGGCGACTCTGGAAAAAGCGGGGAACGCCAGCTCAATACCCGCTTGCAGTCACCCATCCGGCCTTTCTTACCCTGCTGCTGAAAAGATTTTGAACAGGCTCTTAGTGCTCGTCTTCGACGAACAGCACGCGGCGCGTCATGCCGCAGGTGAGGTCGTAGGAAATCGTCCCCGCTTGCGCGGCGATCTCCTCCACCGGCAACTGTGGCCCCCACAGAACGACCCGGTCGCCGACTTTCGCCAGCGGCGCCTCGCGCAAATCGAGGGTAATCAGATCCATCGAAACGCGCCCTACCAGCGGCACCTGGCGATCGCCGATCAGAACCGGCGTGCCGGCAACTGCGCTACGCGGGTAACCATCGCCATAACCCACCGCGGCCACACCGATCGGCATGTCTTGTGGGCAAGTCCAGGTACCGTTGTAGCCGATGCGCTCACCGCGTTTGATGTGGTTGATCGCAATCAAGCGCGTACTCAAGGTCATCGCCGGGCGAAACCCAAAGTCCGCACCGGTCTTATCCGCCACCACCGATAAGCCATATAGCAGGCCGCCACTGCGCACCCAGTCAGCGCGCGCATCCGGCCAGCCGAGCACAGCCGCTGAATTGGATAGCGAGCGCGGCCCTTGCAGTTGGCGGGTAGCGTCGTTGAAGCACGCCATCTGTGCCAAGGTTTCGGTGCCGTCGAATACTTCGGATTCCGCAAAATGTGTAAGCAAGCCGATCTCTCGATCGATACCCGGCATCGTCGCCAGCCTGGCATGAATATCGGCCGTGCGCTCGGGCGCAAAACCCAGCCGATGCATGCCGCTATCCACCTTCAGCCACACTCGCAGCAGGCCCCGCGCTGGCGTAGCCTCGGCCAGCCAGCGCAGTTGCTCTTCATGATGGATGGCCGCATCCAGCCCGAGTCGCTGCATTTCGGCGATATCGCCGGGCTGATCCGGACCGGACAACACCACGATGCGCTGACGATGCCCCGCCGCACGCAGTCGTAAGCCGTCGCCTAGTGCGGCGACGGCAAAAGCGTCGGCCTCTTGAGCAAGCGCCCGCGCTACGCGCTCCAAACCGTGGCCGTAAGCGTCGGCCTTGACCACCGCCATGACCTTGGCTGGCGCCGCCATCGCCTTGATTCGCGCAAGATTGTGGCGCAAGGCGCCAAGATGGATGGTGGCAACAGTCGTACGGCTCATAGTTCCAACTTCACCATGACGCGAACGTCATGGAAGGATCGGGAAGAACTGGCTTGGGCGAAATGCAGCGGTATCGCACAACGGATTTCCCGCCGAAGCTTATCCGTCATGATTCGCTCGCCATGCCAGCCGGAAAGGTCCACCAGCCTAGAAGCGAAGCGCCTTGCATGCATGTTGCGGGCAAGGCCTGCCGGAGGAAATTTGCGGGCAACGTCCGACCCTACTCGAACGAACCCACAAAAGAATCGGGCGCATAGTTTTCAAACTTGGTGTAGTGCCCCAAGAAGGTCAGCTTCACGGTATCGGTGGGGCCGTTACGTTGTTTGCCGATAATGATTTCGGCCAGGCCTTTATCGGGCGACTCTTTGTTGTAGTACTCGTCGCGGTAGATGAACATGATGACGTCCGCATCCTGCTCGATAGCGCCTGATTCGCGCAGGTCGGACATCATCGGCCGCTTGTCGGCGCGCTGCTCCAACGAGCGATTCAACTGCGAGAGCGCAATCACCGGCACGTTCAATTCTTTGGCGAGGCCTTTGAGCGAGCGCGAAATTTCGGAAATTTCGGTCGCGCGATTCTCTTTGTTGCCGGGCACCTGCATCAGTTGCAGGTAATCGATCACGATCAGGCCCAAACCGCCGTGCTCGCGGTGCAGGCGACGCGCGCGCGAGCGCATCTCCACCGGCGACAGGCTCGGGGTATCGTCGATGAAAATTTTCGCATCGGAAAGAATCGCGATCGCATTGGTGACACGCGGCCAGTCCTCCTCGGCCAGATCGCCGTTGCGCAGATGCTGCTGATGAATGCGACCGATCGAGGAAATCATACGAAACGCCAACTGCGAGGCCGACATTTCCATGGAGAAAATCACCACCGCCTTCTTGCCGCGCAACGCGGCCGATTCGGCGATATTGACCGAGAACGCGGTCTTGCCCATCGACGGACGCGCCGCGACGATGATGAGATCCGATGGCTGCAAACCCGAGGTCAATTCATCCAGATCGCTGAAACCGGTGGATATGCCGGTGAGCTGACCACGATTCTCGTAGCGCTCGGACAACAGGCGGAACGCGTCTTTGACGGCGTCTCGGATGGAGGTGGAGTCTTTCTTGCCGCGCGCACCCGATTCGGCGATCTTGAACACGCGCTGTTCGGCGCTTTCCAGCACCTCTTGCACGCTCTTGCCTTCGGGCCGGTAGCCATCTTCGGTCGTTTCGGTGCCGGCATCGATCAATTGCCGCAGGATCGACTTCTCGCGCACGATGTCGGCATAGGCAACGATATTGGCCGCACTTGGCGTGGCATTGGCCAGCTCGATCAAGTAACTCGCACCGCCGACCATCTCGGCCAGGCCGTTGGCGTCGAACCAGTCACCCAGGGTCACCGCGTCGCACGGCATGCCTTTGTTTGCCAGCTCGGTAATCGCGCGCCAGATCAACCGATGATCTTTACGGTAGAAATCCTGTTCGCCGAGCTTGTCGGCGACCTTGTCCAGCGCATCGGGGGCCAGCATCAAACCACCCAATACGGCCTGCTCAGCGTCGATGGAATGCGGCGGTATGCGCAATGCCTCAATCGAGGGGGCACCTACTCGGCGTTCGGGAACAAAAGACATCGATTTTCCTCGCGGCTGAACCACGGTGCCGGCAATCGCCGGGCCGCAACGCTGAGCGCCATCATACGCGGCGATGTCTCACCCGCCGAGACAATAAGTCTGTGGATAAGCTGTGTTTATGTGTGGATAAGTGGGGAACGGGGAACGGGGAACGGGGAACGGGGAACGGGGAACGGGGAACGGGGAACGGGGAAAAGCTTAAAGAGCAAAAGCAAAAGAACAAGAGCAACGAAAAACAAAGGTCAAAAAGAACGGGGCGCCTGGCGGCCCTCGAACTTCAAGTTCCCCGTTCCCTATTCCCCATTCCCCGCTTCTCATTAAAACAAACGGGCGCCCTGCGGCGCCCGTTGTTTCCATCAAGGATGGCGCGGCGACTTACTTCTCGCCAACCACGATCACCTTGACCGAGGTCTGCACATCGGCGTGCAGGCTGATGACCACGTCGAATTCACCGGTGTTGCGGATCGGGCCTTCGCCCTGGATCACTTCACCCTTGTGGACGCTCTGGCCGACAGCGGCCAACGCCTCGGAGATTTCGCGCGGACCGACCGAGCCATACAGCTTGCCTTCCGGGCTGGCGTGCGCGGTGATCGTCACCGACACGTCGGCCAACTTGGCCTTACGGGCCTCGGCATCGGCTAGCTGGGTGTTGGCCTTGGCCTCGTACTCAGCGCGGCGCTTCTCGAAAGCTTCGAGGTTGGCGGCGTTGACGCGCACGGCCTTGCCTTGCGGGATCAGGTAGTTACGACCGTAACCCGGCTTTACATCGACCTTGTCGCCAAGGTTGCCGAGGTTGCGGACTTTTTCGAGAAGAATCAGTTCCATGGTGGTTCCTTTTCGTTAGCGCCGGGGTGGCCGACGCAACCGTGGACGGTTGTCCGAAATTGTTTTCCGCCCTGCCCGGTTAACCGAACAGGGCGGAAACGACGATTAAACGTCGTGGTTGTCGGTGTACGGCAGCAGCGCGAGGAAGCGCGCGCGCTTAACCGCAACGGCCAACTGGCGCTGATAGCGCGACTTGGTACCGGTGATGCGGCTCGGCACGATCTTGCCGTTCTCGGTGATGTACTGGCGCAGCGTGTTGAGATCCTTGTAGTCGATCTCTTTCACGTCTTCGGCAGTGAAGCGGCAGAACTTGCGGCGGCGGAAGAACTTAGACATGTCAGTGCTCCTTATCAGTCGTCGCTGTCGCGATCATTGTCGTCGCGGTCGCGGCGGCTGCCGCGCTCTTCACCTTCGCTGTCGTCATCGCGGCGACGCGAGGACTTGGCATCATCCTTTTCTTTCGACTTCAGGATGAAGGACTGCTCGATGTCGGCTTCGTCACGACGAATCACCAGGTGACGCAGCACGGCGTCATTGAAGCGGAAACCCGACTCCAACTCGTTCAGCGCGCCCTGGGTCACTTCGATGTTCAACATGACGTAGTGAGCTTTGGCCAGGTTCACGATCGGGTAGGCCAACTGGCGGCGACCCCAATCTTCCAGGCGATGAATCTTGCCACCGTCGGTCTCGATCAGCGCTTTGTAGCGATCGATCATGGCGGGGACTTGCTCGCTCTGGTCAGGGTGGACCAGAAACACGACTTCATAATGACGCAGGGTCATTGTGGGTAGCTCCTTGTGGATGCGGCCGTTAGGCCTCGCAGCCTCCCGCCGGCGCGGTGAGGCAAGTACCTGCCCGCACAAAACGAGTGCGAACAGAAGCGGAATTGTAGGCTGTCAGGCCCAAATCACGCAAGTCATTGAAAAAACGGGTTACCAGCAAGCCATGGAGGGCGAATAGTCGGCCTGGAGCCAAACCGCCGTAGTACCGGCGAACCTCAACCGGCCTCAGCCCACCGTAAAGCTCTCGCCGCAGCCACACTCGCCGGTGGCATTGGGGTTGTGGAAGACGAAGCTGGCATTGAGCCCCTGGCGCTGAAAATCGATCACCGTGCCCTCAACCAGGGGCAGGCTCTTGCGGTCCACGATCAGGCGCACGCCATCGATCTCAACCTGCTGGTCGTCGGCACCGATCTCGTCGGCCAGGTCCACCACATAGGCGAAACCCGAACAGCCAGTGCGCTTCACGCCAAAACGTACGCCATTGGCATCAGGCGTATTCGCCAAAAAATGGCGCATACGTTCGTTGGCGGCGGGTGTAATGGTGATCGTCATAGTGATGCGTTGCTCATCGAGCGAAGGGCTGCGCGAACGGAAACATCGCGGTGCAGGCGACGGCTACATTATCATGCCGGTTTGCCCACACGCACCGATATGCGGTGCCTAGCAGGAGTTTCAATCCATGACGGTGGTCAGCGTCAAACAGGCTCTTTCCGGCAAACTCGAAGCCGGCAGCAAGGTGACCGTACGCGGCTGGGTGCGCACTCAGCGCGACTCCAAGGCGGGCCTGTCCTTCGTCAATATCAGTGACGGCTCTTGCTTTGACCCGATCCAGGCAGTGGTGCCGGCGACGATCGGCAACTACGAAAGCGAAGTCAAACACCTCACTACCGGTGCAGGCGTCATCGTCAGCGGCACCCTGGTGCCCTCGCAGGGCAAGGGCCAGAGCTTCGAGCTGCAGGCGGACAAGGTGATCGTCACTGGTTTGGTCGACGACCCATTGACCTACCCCATCCAGCCCAAACCGCACACGATGGAGTTCCTGCGCGAAGTGGCGCACCTGCGTCCGCGCACCAACCTGTTCGGCGCCGTGACCCGTGTCCGTCACACCATGATGATGGCGATTCACCGCCACCTGACCGAGCAAGGCTTCTTCTGGATCAACACGCCGATCATCACCACCTCGGATGCCGAAGGTGCCGGTGACATGTTTCGCCTATCCACCCTGGACCTGGCCAACTTGCCCCGCGATGAGCAGGGCAAGATCGACTTCCGCAAGGATTTCTTCGGCCGCGAGGCTTTTCTCACCGTGTCCGGCCAGCTCAATGTCGAGGCCTATGCCCTGGCGATGAGCAAGGTCTACACGTTCGGCCCGACCTTTCGCGCGGAGAACTCCAACACCCCGCGTCATCTGGCTGAGTTCTGGATGGTCGAACCGGAGATCGCCTTTGCCGACCTCACTGCCAATGCCGACTGCGCCGAGACGTTCCTCAAGGCGATCTTCAAAGCCGTGCTGGATGAGCGTGCGGACGATATGGCCTTCTTCGCCGAGCGCGTGCAGCCCGATGCCATCAGCCGGCTGGAAGCCTTTATCACCCAGCCATTCGAGCGCATCGACTACACCGATGCCGTCGAGATCCTCAAAAAATCCGGGCACAAGTTCGAATTTCCGGTGGCTTGGGGTATCGACCTGCAAACCGAACACGAACGCTATCTCGCCGAGAAGCATGTCGGCCGCCCCGTCGTCGTGATGAACTATCCCGAGCAGATCAAAGCGTTTTACATGCGCCTCAACGACGACGAAAAAACCGTCGCCGCGATGGATGTTCTGGCGCCCGGCATCGGCGAGATCATCGGCGGCTCTCAGCGTGAGGAGCGATTGGACTATCTGGATCGCCGCATGACCAAGTTCGGCCTCGATCTCGCCACATACGGCTGGTATCGTGACCTGCGCCGTTACGGCACTGTGCCGCACGCGGGCTTTGGCCTGGGCTTCGAACGTCTACTGGTTTACGTTTGCGGCCTGGCTAATATCCGCGATGCCATTCCTTACCCCCGTGCCGCAGGGACGGCTGAATTTTGATCGCCTGACTATCTGATGCGCTATCGACCGCCTGCCTCTGCCGCCCTGCTCGTCCTTACTCTGCTACTTGGCGCCTGCCATAGCGTGAAAGTGTTGGTGCCACCGAATTTTCGGCCACCGGAAAATACCGATAGTCCGTTGCAGCAGGCCAGGGCGGCGCTGCAGCAAGCCACCCCTTGCTGCAGCAATTTCGCCGATTTCTCCTACCAGACCCTGCTGCCGTGGCAGCCGAAAAAGTTCGAGCTCGGCAGCGGCAGCATGGTGCTCAACCTCAACGGCGAACGCAGCTATTTCCTCAGCTTTCGCTTGCCGAACGATGCGAAACTGCCTTACCGCGTAGCTTTGAAATCGGAATTGAACGGCCGCTGGCTGCGTTCCAGCTACCTGTTTGCGCCGACCGTCGTGCTGCTGGACGAGGCGTTCCAGCCGCTGGGTTCCGAAGACGTAAACCTGTGCGAACACATGGGCTGGAGCAGTGAGGCGAGCGGCGCCTTCGGCAGTATCGAAATCGCCCATCCGCAGGCACGCTACCTGGTGGTCTACAGCTCAGCCAAACAGCAAGCCGACCAGACCTATTGGGAGCAGTCACCGGCAGCTTTTTCGGCCGAGGCGCCGGTACGGATGGCATCGGCGGGCAGTTTCAAAATTCCCCATGGCCCTGACGGCACGCTATGGGTCGGCATGATGAACAAAACCTACGCCAGCGCGGTAGATAACGCCATTTGCGGCAAGCCGGCACAGGGCGAAGGCGTACTCAATACATTGCGCAGCGCCATACCGGCACCCTTGTGGTCAGGGCAAAGCAGCAGCAATGGCAGCAAGGCTGGCGCCGGCAAAACCCAAAGTAGTCAGCCTGAAAATAGCCAATCCGAAAGTAGCCGGCCCGAAAGTAGCCGGCATTAAGAGTCTGCTCCATCACTCTCATCGTTTTTCAGCAGGGCATCCATGATCGAGTTCTATCTATCGCTGTTGGTCGCCGGCGTGTTCTTTTTCCTGCTGCATTTTTTTGCCCAGGTGTGCATCGCCCGCCTGCTGCGACAGCGCCATCCGCAGCAATGGCAGATCATCGCCGTGCCCGATAACGGCAAGGCCAATCCGCTGCGCACCTGGATGCGCCTTCAATTGGCGCTGCGCTCGCCCGTGCTGCCCGCGCTGGAAGACCAGGCGATCACCCGCTGGCGACATGTCTGGCGCTACGCTCCATGGTTCGCCTGGATCTGCTGGTTCGGCGCGCTGGCTTTGCAATGGTCGGCACGCTGAAGCCACCTGCCTCCAGGGCCTGTTAAAAGGAGTTCGTCATGCAATTGGATCTGAGTGGGCGCCACGCCCTGGTCTGCGGCGCATCGCAGGGCATCGGCCGCGCCACCGCCATGGAATTGGCCGCACTGGGTGCGCATGTCACCGTATTGGCGCGCACGGCCGATACGCTGAAAACGCTCACGGCGCAGCTACCGCGCACACACGCCGACCAGCAGCACCATTGGCTCACGGCGGACATGCTCGATACCGCTGGCTTGATGGGTGCGGTCGCTGACGTTGTCAGCCGCGATCCGGTGCAGATTCTTATCAACAACAGTGGCGGTCCGCCTGGCGGCCCCGCTCATATGGCTACTGCGGCGGCCTTCGAAACGGCCTTTCGCCAACATTTACTGGCCGGCCAGGCGCTGGTGCAAACCCTGCTGCCGGGCATGCGCGCGAAAGGCTACGGCCGCATCGTCAATGTCATCTCCACCTCGGTAAAAGAACCGATCAGCGGCCTTGGCGTATCCAATACGGTGCGCGCCGCCGTGGCCGGCTGGGCTAAAACACTGGCAGGCGAGTTAGCCGCCGACGGCATTACCGTCAACAATGTGCTGCCCGGATATACCCGCACCGCCCGACTCGACAGCCTGCTCACCGCCCAGGCCGCCGCCAGCGGCCGCAGTGAAGAGGAGATTGCCCAAAGCATGCTGAGCACGGTTCCCGCACGACGCTTTGGCGAAGCCGCCGAAGTAGCCGCGGTAATCGCCTTTCTCTGTACCCCGGCAGCGGCGTACGTCAATGGCGTAAGCATCGCCGTGGATGGAGGCCGGACGCGGGCGTTGAGCTGAGGAACGGGGAACGGGGAACGGGGAACGGGGAACGGGGAACGGGGAACGGGGAACGGGGAACGGGGAAAAGCCTAAAAAGCACAAGCAAAAAAGCAAGAGCAAAAACAAACAAAGATCAAAAAAGAACGCGGCGCCACAACACCCCTCAAACTTCACGTTCCCCATTCCCTGTTCCCTGCTCTATCTGTCCCCCAACGCTCGGTGCAATTGACGGGGGCAAGCTTTAAGCTCCCAGGATGCCAAACCTGCGCCTCGCCAACTTGATCGACGGTCACTTGCAGGCGCCAAGCGCCGATCGATGGCTGGATGTATTCGAGCCTGCCACCGGCGAAGTATTCGCCCATTGCCCCGATTCGGACGCGGCCGATGTTGCCGCCGCGGTAGCGGCAGCGCAGCGTGCGGCGCCAGCCTGGGCAGCAACCCCGATCGAGCAGCGCAGTCATCTGCTGCAGCGGCTGGCCGATCTGCTCGAAGCTCGGCTGGACGAATTCGCGGCGCTGGAATCGCGTGACAGCGGCAAGCCACTCGCCCTGGCGCGCAGTCTCGATATTCCACGTGCGGTGAGTAATCTGCGTTATTTCGCAGCGGCCATCGTGCCTTGGGGCAGTGAGTCGCACGCGATGGAAAGCAATGCCATCAACTACACCCTGCGCCAGCCGCTGGGCGTGGTCGGCTGCATCAGCCCATGGAACCTGCCGCTTTACCTGTTCACCTGGAAAATCGCGCCCGCACTGGCTGCCGGAAATACGGTGGTAGCCAAGCCCTCGGAGATCACTCCTTGCACGGCCGCCCTGCTCGGCGAACTGAGCATTGAGGCGGGCCTGCCGCCGGGTGTCTTGAACATCGTGCAAGGTCGCGGCCCCGATGTCGGCCAGGCTATCGTCGAACACCCCTCGGTCAAGGCCATTTCGTTCACCGGCAGCACCAAGACCGGGGCCAGCATCGCCGCGGCAGCGGCCCCTCATTTCAAGAAAATCTCACTTGAGCTAGGCGGCAAGAATCCGGCCATCGTATTCGCCGATGCCGACCTCAGCGACGCCAACCTCGATACCATCGTGCGCTCGGGCTTCGCCAATCAAGGCGAGATCTGCCTGTGCGGCTCGCGCCTGCTGGTGCAACGCTCGATCTACGACAGCTTTCGCGAGCGCTACCTGGCCCGTGTCCAAGCCCTGCGTGTGGGCGACCCCAATGACAATGACAGCCACCTGGGCGCACTGGTCTCGCAAGCTCATTTCGACAAAGTAATGGATTGCATCGCCCACGCCCGTCGCGAAGGCGGTCAGATCCTGTGCGGTGGCGAACCCATTCATTTGCCCGGCCGCTGCGCCAATGGTTGGTATGTGGCGCCGACAGTCATCGAGGGCCTGCCCTCTGGTGCGGCAACCAACCAACTGGAAATTTTCGGCCCGGTGGTCAGCCTGATTCCGTTCGATGACGAGGCGCAAGCCCTGGCCATCGCCAACGACAGCATCTACGGCCTGGCCGCCTCGTTGTGGACTCGCGACCTGTCGCGCGCCCATCGGCTTGGCGCCCAGCTCGACTTCGGCATCGTGTGGATCAACTGCTGGCTGTTGCGCGATCTGCGCACGCCCTTCGGCGGCAGCAAGCAATCCGGTGTCGGCCGCGAGGGCGGCACCGAAGCGCTACGCTTCTTTACCGAGCCTAAAAACATTTGCATACGCTACTGAGAGCCAGCCCTTGACCAAGCCACCCGAAATCAATCCAGTGTTGACCAATCCACTGCAAGATCTGATTGACAGCAACCGCCGCTGGTCGGCGGCCGTGCGCGCACAAGACCCGCGTTTCTTCGAGCGCCTCTCGCAGCAACAGGCGCCCAAATACCTATGGATCGGCTGCTCCGATTCTCGTGTACCGGCGACGCAGATCGTCGACCTGCCACCCGGCGATATTTTCGTGCAACGCAATGTCGCCAACGTGGTTTCCCATACCGACCTGAACTGCCTCAGCACCATTCAATTTGCGGTGGACGTACTCAAGGTTGAACACATTCTGGTGGTCGGCCACTACGGCTGCGGCGGTGTGCAGGCCGTGCTCGACGATCGCCGGCTTGGCCTCGTCGACAACTGGCTGCGCCACGTCGGCGACGTCGCGCAAAAGCATGCCCACATGCTGGCCTCGCTCGATCTGGCGCATCTGCGCAATAGCCGCTTGTGCGAACTCAATGTGATCGAACAAGTAACCAATGTCTGCCAGACCACCAGCGTGATAGACGCCTGGGAGCGCGGCCAGAAACTTTCGGTGCATGCCTGGTGCTACAGCTTGTTCGATGGCCATATCAAAGACTTGGACATGCATGTCGATTCACGCCTGGCGCTGCCCTCAGCCTATCGCCACGCGCTGGATCAGCTACTTGCCGTGCCGGGCCAGCCGCGATGAGCACGACCGCGATGAGTGCAGGCGTATGAACCCCGATTCCATCGACACGGCCCTATCGGGATGACGCTATGAGCAACATCATCCGCACCGAGTCAGCACCGGCCCCCGTTGGGGCCTACCCGCATGCGCGGCGGGTGGGCGATCTGTTGTTTTTATCTGGGGTGGGTCCGCGCCAGCCCGGCAGCAATGCGATTCCCGGCAATGTCTACGATGCGCACGGCAAACTGATCGCTTACGACATCGCGGCGCAGTGCAAGCAAGTCTTTGCCAATGTACGGGCGGTACTCGAAGCCAGTGGCGCAGCCTGGACGGATCTGGTCGACGTGACCGTCTTTCTTACCGATATGACGCGCGACTTCCCCATCTACAACAGCCTCTATGCCGAACACTTCGCCGGTATCGATGCCTGCCGTACCACGCTGGGCGTCAGCGCCTTGCCGACACCGATCGCGATCGAGTTGAAATGCATTGCGGCGCTACCGCCTGCATCCGACTCATAAAAAAACCCCGGTGGCCAGCCTACCGGGGTTGCTCATTCTTAAAGAACCGTGGCTTAAAGAGCCGCCGCCATTAAGCGGCCTTTGACGCAGCCTTATGCTTGTGGCTATGACCATGGCCAGTCTTGCCGGCAGCCTTTTTCTTGGCCAATACCTGCCCCGACATCGACTTGCTGGAGCCCGGCTGAGCGGTGGTGGACTGGGTCGTAGCCAACACGGAGCCAGAGAAAGCCACGGCAGCCACAAGCAGAGAAGCGATCGCAAGTTTACGCATAGTCGTATGCCTCGAACGTTAGAGAAGGACGCGGACCCGGCCGGAACCCGGCAGCGCGAGCGGCGCGACGACCGCACCATAGCATCGCGTTCAATGCGTCGAAATGGGAGCTAGCACACTATTTCTTCCATCGATTCAAGCGCGGTTCTTGACTTTCAAATATGGCAATTCTGAAGCGCAATTATTTGCGCCACACCAGCTCGGCGCATCATGCTGCATGACGGCATCTGCTTCGTGACGGTCTACGCGCTCGCATAAAATAAGCCGTTATCCACATTCCGCTGCCGCATGAAAACGGCCTGGCCGCGCTAAAAACGTCCATACGTAACTTCATGCGATGCGGCGAGACGGTAAAGCTGCTGGATTCTGTTCATCCGTCGCTTAACTACCACGGCGCGTGCCCGCGTGTAGAAACAAACGTCAAAGACCGAATCGCGTCGGCGCATAGGGTGCGGGGTCGATATTTGTCGCGGCGCTGCCAAGCAGCGATGCGACCAACTCGCCGGTCGCCGCCGACATGCTTACGCCCAGCATGCCGTGCGCTGTCGCCAGCGTCAGGTTCGACCACCGTTTGCTCGGCCCGATGATCGGTATTTCATCCATGCTCATCGGCCGCCAGCCCCACCACTCCTCCAATAATTGCGGCCCTTCGGGTTCGCGCAACCCGGCGGCGGCGCCACGCCGCAACGCATCCAATCGGGTTCGATTAAGCCCTTCGGCGTAACCGGAAAATTCCATCGTGCTACCCAAGCGGTAGCCGCTGCCCCATGTCGTCACGCAAACTTTCGCTTCGGACAACACCAGCGCATGACGGGGCACGCGCGTGGGCCGGGTATAAGTGAGTGAATACCCCTTGCCCGGTTGCATCGGCAAACGCAGATCGAGCATGCGACCCAACAGCGGCGACCACGCACCCAGGGCCATCACCACACGCTCGCCACGAAACACGCCGCGCGTCGTTCGCACAACATCGACCTGGCCACCCTGCGTACCGAAATCGTCGATCTGCGCGCCACACTCGATCACGCCACCGAGTTCGCGCACTCGCCGCGCCAGTTCGGCCACATAGCGGTCGGGCCGCAACTGCGCATCGCCGGGATGGAACAGACCGCCGGCGACACCAGGTTTCAGCGCCGGCTCCAACGCTTCTACCTCATCGCCGCGCAAGCGCTGCACCTCTATACCCAGGCGATCCAGCACCGCCGCGTGATGCAGCTCGCCTGCCGCCAATGCGGATTGTGTGCGATACACATACAGCCCGCCGCCCGAAACGAACTCGCAATCGAGTCCCTCCTCGTGCACCAGTGCTTCAATCAAGCGACGCGAGCGCTGCAAAATCGCCGATCGCGCTTCGGCGGCATGCTGGAAATCACGCCAGTTACAACGGCGCGCAAAGCCGAGCAGCCAACGCAGACGATCCCATTCGGGCCGCGGATTCAGATAGAGCGGCGCATCGGCGCGAAACACTGAGCGCAAGGCCTCCCCAAGCACACCCGGCATGGCCAGCGGGGCGGCATGGCTAGGCGTAATCGTGCCGCAGTTCCCATGCGAACTGCCGCAACCAGGCGTACCTTGTTCGAGCACCCGCACGGAAGCGCCCGCCTTGAGCAGGTAAAAAGCACAAGCGAGGCCGATGACACCGCCGCCAAGAATCAGAACATCGCTGCGTGAAGCATCCATCCGAGTATTGTAGCGGCGCGGTGCGCTTACTCCCTGACATCAAAGCCCATGTTCCAAAGATCCAGGACTTGCACGATGCGAATGACTGACGCCATCCGAGCCTTACCGATCTGCCTGGTCAACCTTGGGCTGCTGCTATCGATGTCGCCCACTGCGCTAGCCGCTCAGCAATCCGCGCCGGCAGCGGCTGCCACGACTGCCCAGGCGGCGCCCAGCCAACCATCGCTGCTCCAACGCGAGTTGCTGCGCAAATTGCCGCTGCTTAAAAACGACCTTGCCCGCTATCAATACCTTACCGAGTCGATTCCGCAGCTCTCCGAAACAGATCGAATTCTCGCCCAGCAATTGCTGGCTACGGTGGAAAACGAACTAGGGATGTACAACGAAGCTATCCGCGACTTCCCCTTCGACAATCGGGTACGCAACGGCGCTGAGTTGCCACAATCAGCCCAATGGCAAGCTGTCGATGCTGCCGACGCCATCGAGAAGCTGGCGGCGAACCGGCGCCTCGTGATGATTAACGAAGCCCATCACGACGCCCATACACGGCAACTGACGCTTGCGTTGCTGCCGCGACTGCGCGCATTGGGTTTTACCCATTTCGCCATAGAGGCGCTGGACGACAAAGACAGCGCACTGATGAAGCGTGGCTACCCGGTCTCGGACAGCGGTAGTGAATACCTGCACGAACCGATTTACGGCGACATCGTGCGCGAGGCGATCAAGCTCGGCTTTATCATCGTGCCTTACGAATCAGACACGATAAGTACCGCCGATCGCGAAACCCATCAGGCCGACAACCTTTATCGGCGCGTGTTTATGCGCGATCCCAAGGCCCGCCTGCTGGTCCATGCCGGCTACGCGCACATCGACAAAGTCGTCGGCAGTTTCGGCAGCACCATCCAACCGATGGCGGCGCATCTGATACAGATCAGCGGCATCGACCCACTATCGATCGACCAGACCCAACTACGTGACGTAGGGCCGGTCAGAGGCGACACCACCTATCGTTCGTTGCTCGCCAGCTTTGAGCCCAAAGACCCTACCGTGCTGCTCAACCGCACCACCGGCAATGCCTGGAGCACCAATCCGGCCGCCCACGACATCAGCGTATTACTGCCACCGGCGGGTCATCGACGACGCCCCTCTTGGCTGAGCCTGGACGGGCAGCGCCAGACGCATTTAGTCACCGCCGACCTATGCGGCGGCCACCTGCCCTGCGTCGTCGAGGCGCACTACGCCAATGAGCCTGACGAGGCTACGCCCGCCGACCGATGCACCTTGCTGACCCCGGACGGCGTGAACTCGCTGTATTTACGTGCGGGTGACTATCGGGTGCGTGCCTGGAGCAGTGACGGCCGCACCTTGAACACGCGCACCATTCATATCAAGGCCTCCCCAGCCTGATCGTGGGCGGCCCTGGGTGAGTCCGCTCAACCAACCTTCAACCGCACTATGAGAACTATCGCGCAAGCCATTGATTTGATAACCTCCGCGACGACTCGTCCGAGGTTGTCATATGCGCTTGAGCTTTGCTGCCCTATCGATTGTCCGGCCAGCTCCATGCCGAGTCGCGCGTCCATGGGTCCTGGTTATGGCGATACTGCTATTGGCCGCCTGTAGCAGCGCGCCACGCAAACCGCAGCCCACCTTTAAGGACTCGCGCTCGAACCTCGCCAACCAACCCGCCCGCGGCCCTTCCGAGGCCAATACGGGTACCGCCAACGATGTCTTGTTTCGCGCCATTGCCCTGGTCGGCACGCCTTATCGCTGGGGTGGCAATACTCCCGACAGCGGCTTCGATTGCAGCGGCCTGGTTACCTACATTTACCGCAACGCCGCCAACCTCCTGCTACCGCGCACTTCCCATGAAATGGCCCTGATGGATGGCCGCACCGTCGGCAGCATGACCGACCTGGTCAGCGGCGATCTGGTGTTTTTCGGCAGTCGCGGCAATATCAGCCATGTCGGCGTGTATGTGGGCAAGGGGCGTTTTGTGCATGCGCCCAACAGCGGCGGGACGGTACGGCTGGACGATATCGACGGACCGTACTGGCGCGATCACTTCACCTACGGCAAGCGTCTGCTCAATTAGCTCACCGGCGACTCAGCGGATCCGCAAGATCACAAAATTAAATTGCACACAATTTAATTTTGTGATCTTATGCTCCCCATGAAGAACACCCCTCCCTCCCTGCTGCTGGACGAACAGCTCTGTTTTGCGCTGTACGCCGCCTCGCGCGCCATGACCTCGGCTTATCGCCCATTGCTGGACGCGCTGGACCTCACCTATCCGCAATATCTGGTGATGCTGGTGCTGTGGGAGCGCGATGGCCTCACCGTACGAGAGCTCGGCCAGCGCTTGCACCTGGATTCCGGGACCTTGACGCCACTGCTGAAACGATTGCAGCTAGCGGGTCTGATCGATCGCCAGCGCCGCAGCAGCGATGAGCGCGAAGTCGAGATTCGCCTCCATCCAAACGGCCGTGCCCTGCGCGAGCAGGCCACTTCGATCCCTGCCTGCCTGGCCAGCCGGCTATGTCTTTCCCTGGAAGACATACAACACCTACGCGACGAGCTAAACCGGCTGGCCGCGCAACTCAACCACTCCCCCACGAAGGAAACTGAGTCATGAGCATCAGCAAAATTCTTTATACCGCCACGGCTACCGCCAAGGGCGGTCGCGAAGGCCATATCCACAGCAGCGACGGCGTGCTCGATTTCGACCTGAAGGTGCCCAAAGAGCTGGGTGGCCCCGGCGGTGCCGGCAGCAATCCAGAGCAGTTGTTCGCAGCCGGCTATGCGGCCTGCTTCGAAGGCGCCGTGCGCTTTGTGGCCCGCGAGCGCAAGGTTGCCCTGAAGGAAGCCTCGGTCACCGCACAAGTAGGTATCGGCCCGCGCGAGCCGACCGGCTTCGGCATTGCGGTAAAACTGGAAGTGAGCCTGCCGGGCATCGACCGTGCTGTAGCGCAAGAGCTGGTGGACACCGCCCATAGCGATATCTGCCCCTACTCGCATGCCACTCGCGGTAATGTCGACGTGCAGATCACGCTGGCCTGATGATCGCCCCTGCCGGCGACGGCAGGGGTGCAGTTAAAGCAACGGCGCCTTCCGGCGCCGTTGCTTGGTCCAGCCTATGCGAAGCGCTTAGTGCGCTTCGGCGCCCGGCGGATGGGCGTGACCATGCTTGATCTCTTCCTCGGAGCCATCGCGCACTTCGATGATGTTTACATCGAAGTGCAGGGATTTGCCCGCCATCGGGTGGTTCAGATCCACATCGACGGTGCTCATGCCGACCTTATGCACGACGACGACGCGATGACCGCCCTCTTTCAAGGCAAGCACGGTGGTCATGCCCGGCTTGAGCTTGGCCGCCTGTTGGAAATACTTTTTCGGCACGCGCTGAATCTGGCCGTCTTGACGCTCGCCATAGCCATCCACAGGCGCCACATCCACTTGCAGCGATTCACCAGCCTCGTGCTCTTCCAATGCCTTTTCCAAGCCTGGAATCAGTTGGCCATGGCCTAGCAATACCCATAGCGGCTCATTGCGGTCGAGCGAGCTTTCGACCTTCTCGCCGTCCACGGTGAGGGTGTAATGGAGCGAGATGACCTTGTCCTTGCCAGCCTTCATTGCCTTTCTCGTGATGTTTGCAAACGGCGGATTCTACAGCACGGGGGTCGCGGAACGATGCCTGCCTCTACGCCTTGCCAAAACGCACCGCGCGCGCCTCGGGACCCAGCCAGGCCAGCAGCGCCAGCAATACGGCCACCACGGCTATCCACAGCGACATCGCGAAAGCGAGACCACCCCCATGGTGCGCCGCCACCCAGGATTGCGCGGTGGCCGTGATCGCCGCCAGCAAATTGCCCATTTGATAAGCAAAACCCGGCAGCGTGCCGCGCACCGCGTCAGGCGACAGCTCGTTGAGATGCGTCGGCACCACACCCCAGGCGCCCTGCACCATCACCTGGATTAAGAACGCGCCCAGCCCCAGCAAGACCAGCGAGCCGCCGTACATCCACAGCGGAATCATCGGAACCGCCAGCAACGCGGCAATCACGATGGCCTTGCGTCGGCCGATGCGCTCAGACAACGAACCGAAGAACAAGCCGCCCGTGAGCGCGCCCAGATTAAGCAGCGCGGTAAGTATGAAAGCCGTGCCTGAGCCCGCTGGTATATGCAGGTTCTCCTGCAGGAACGTCGGGTACATGTCCTGCGAGCCATGGCTAAACATGTTGAATGCCGTCATCAACAGCATCAAATAGATCGCCAACTTCCAATGCCCCTGCATCGCTTCGACCAAGCCGCGCTTTTGCGCCTGCTGAGTCTCCTGCCACACCGGCGACTCCGGCACCTTGCGGCGGATATACAGCACCAGCAGCGCCGGCAACACACCCACCATGAACAACCCGCGCCAGCCGATGTGATCGACCAGCAGCCAGTTCACCAGTGCGCCGAGGAAAAACCCACAGGGATAGCCGCTCTGCAGCAGGCCGGAGACCATGCCGCGCGATTTCGCCGGAATCGACTCCATCGCCAACGACGCACCCAGCCCCCACTCGCCGCCCATCGCAATGCCAAACAAGAAGCGCAGCACCAGCAAGACCGTCAGCGAAGGCGAGAATGCGGTAGCCAGCTCAAACAATGAAAACAAAATGACGTCGAGCATCAATATCGGCCGCCGTCCGAAGCGATCGGCCAGGCGACCGAACAGCAAGGCGCCAATCGGCCGCGCGGCAAGCGTCAAAAACAAGCCGTAGGTGACCTCGGTTTTCTGCACCCCGAACTCATGCGAGATCCCGACAATGACGAAGACCAGCAGAAAGTAGTCAAACGCATCCAGAGTCCAGCCAAGAAAGCTCGCCAATACGGTGTGGCGCTGCTCGTGATTGAGTTCGCGCAGGGGTGACAGGAACGACATCGACAGCTCCCGGAGGCAAGGAGCCGCGAGGCTAGCATGTGGACAGCCTCTTGCCTGTAGATGGAGGCCGCGAGGCGGTGAAAACTTGCCACACCGCCCGAGCAGGCATCGCGGCAATTGCGCTCGCACTGCGATTACCGCAACTATCGCCGCACAACTCGCTCAGTCATGGAGTGGCATGCAAGCTCTCGATCATTCGACACGCCAACGCATCGCCAACCGGTATGGCACGCGCGGCCAGCGCCTCCATGCACGATGGAAGCTCGCCTACGACCCCGCCTACGCCGCCACGGCGGCACTACTGGGCACGTCCAGGCTGCCTTTGTTGGACATCGGCTGTGGCATCGGCCTGCTCGGCCAGTATCTGCATGCGCTTGGCGTGCTGACGGAATATGTCGGGCTGGATCACGACCCGCGCAAAATCGCGGCCGGCCAGGCAGCCGCACGAAACGGCGGACTCGACCCGTGCATGCAACTGCGTAGCGCCGACGTCGCCGCGCTGCCATCGCTGCATGGCCATGTCGCCCTGCTCGACGTATTGCATTACCTGCCCGCCGCGCGCCAGGCGCCGTTGCTGGAAAGTGCGGCGGCACATCTCGCAGCGGACGGCGTTCTGGTCATTCGCAACGTGCTGCGCGAACCGAGCTGGCGCTTTCATGCCACCCGCGTCGAGGAGTTTTTTCTACGCGCTTCGGGCTGGATTCCGGGTGGTGCGCAGCATTATCCCAGCGCCGAAGAAATACGCGCGCCGCTGGAAGCACTGGGGCTCGCCGTACATATCGAATCGTTGCGCGGTCGAACGCCGTACAACAGTTATCTGATCGTGGCGCGACGACCGGCCGTGCCGGATTGACCGGCTCAATAAGCGCGCAAGAGCCATCTTTTCACCCATTCATTCAGAATGTTCCAGCGTAGCCGTCAATAAATACGCTATACTCCGCGCCGCGGCACTGTCCGCCCCTCCCCTTTTTGAATACTGCAACGCGGTTCGATAGAACGCTCCGAGTTGCTCTGGAGCTTCTAATGTCTTTTGAATCGTTGGGCCTTGCGCCCGCGTTGTTGCGTGCGCTTGCCGATCAAGGCTACACCCAGCCCACTCCGATCCAGGCCGCTGCTATCCCGCTTGTACTGGAAGGCAAGGACCTGCTTGCCGCCGCTCAGACCGGTACCGGCAAAACGGCCGCGTTCTCGTTGCCTTTGCTGCAACACCTGTCCAACAGCGGCAAAACCATGACCCGCCGCCCACGCGCGCTGGTACTCACACCGACTCGCGAACTCGCTGCCCAGGTCAATGAAAACCTGCGCGACTACGGCAAGCACATGCACATCAGCACCACCACGATCTTCGGTGGCGTTGGCATGGGCCCGCAGATGCAGGCATTGCGTCGCGGCGTCGATGTGGTCATCGCCACGCCGGGCCGACTGATCGACCATATGCAGCAGCGCTCGGTGGACTTGTCGGGTATCGAAGTGCTGATCCTGGACGAAGCCGACCGCATGCTCGACATGGGCTTTCTGCCGGCGCTCAAGCGCATTTTGGTCGCGGTGCCGCGCCAACGTCAGACCCTGTTGTTCTCGGCTACTTTTGCACCACCGATCAAGGCGCTGGCGATGCAGTTCATGCATGAGCCGCGCGAAGTGTCGGTAGGCCCGGCCAATACCGTGGCAACCACGGTCAGCCACCATGTGCATCCGGTCGATGCATCGCGCAAGCGCGACCTGTTGCTGCATGTGCTGTCGCAGGACAGCCGCCGCCAGACGCTGGTGTTCAGCCGTACCAAGCACGGCGCCGACAAGCTGGTGCGTTTCCTGGAAGTCTCCGGCCTGCGTGCCGCGGCCATCCACGGCAACAAGAGCCAGAACGCGCGTACCCGTGCGCTCAGCGACTTCAAATCCGGCCGCGTCACTGTACTGGTCGCCACCGACATCGCCGCGCGCGGTATCGATATCGATCAATTGCCGATCGTCATCAACTTCGACCTGCCGATGGTCGCCGAAGACTATGTGCACCGCATTGGTCGCACCGGCCGTGCCGGCAGCGAAGGCCTGGCCTTGTCGCTGGTCAGCCATGACGAATCGGGCCTGCTGCGCGACATCCGCAAGCTGCTCAAGCAAGAAATCGAAATCACCGACGTGCCGGGCTATGCGCCGTCACAGCCGCTGCGCCTGGACCCCGGCGCACCGCGTCCGGCACAAGGCCAGCGCCAGGCACGTCCGCAAGGCCGTCCAGGCCAGAGCAAGGCCGCGCCGGGACATCGCCCGCACGGTCACTCCAATTCAAACGCCAATGGCGAGCACGCAGCCGCCAATCGTCAGCGCAGCAGGCGCGGCGGTCGTCCGGCAGCCAAGGCCTAAGCCTCTGGCCACTCCCCCATCACCGATTCGGTGGGGGAGTGACCCAAAGTTAGACCTCAAGCTTTATGCACAACCCAAGGCTTTCGCATGATGACGAAGATGGTCATCGATAAAGCTGGCGATGAAGTAGTAGCCGTGGTCATAACCCACGTGCCTGCGCAGTAGCAACGACTGTCCAGCCTCGGCGCATGCCTGATCGAAAAGCTCAGGCTTGAGCTGGGCTTCCAGAAACTGATCCGCTTCGCCCTGATCGATCAGAATCGTTCCCGGAAGGGTCTGCTGGCGTACCAGCTCGCAAGCGTCATAAGCCGCCCAGGCGTTTTCGTCAGTACCGAGATAACGCGGAAATGCCTTGCGTCCCCAGGGCACCTGACTAGACGCAACAATCGGCGCGAACGCAGACACGGAGCGATATTGCCGCGGATGTTTCAGTGCCACGGTCAACGCACCATGGCCGCCCATCGAGTGGCCGAAGATGCCGCTGCGCGATGCGTCCACCGGAAAATGGGCCGCTATCAACGCCGGCAACTCCAGCGCGATGTAACTGTGCATCTGAAAGCGCGCGGACCACGGCGCCAACGTCGCATCCACATAAAACCCCGCGCCCTCGCCAAACTCCCAGTCGCCTGTAGCGCCATCGATACCGGTCTGCCTCGGGCTGGTATCAGGCATGACCAGTACCAACCCAAGCTCGGCAGCCAGACGCTGCGCACCGGCCTTGATCGTGGCGGTCTCTTCCGTGCAAGTCAGTCCCGCCAGGAAATACAGCACCGGGCACGGCCCGTGTCCGGCCTGTGGCGGCTGATAGACGGCAAAACGCATCGAGCCGCAATAAGCGGATTGATGCCGATAAAAACCCTGAATACCGCCATGGCAACGCTGTTCGGAGAGCGTTTCAATCATATGATTCGCAACCTTCATCCTTGTCCCTCAAGTCACTCGCGGAGCACACATGATGATAGTGGCCCCGACCAGAATCACCGCCACGCCCAGTACATCCCAGGCACTGGGTCGCACGCCATCGACCAGCCACAACCAACCCAGGGCGACCGCTACGTAGATACCGCCATAAGCGGCATAGACGCGCCCCGCCGCCGTGGGATGAAGGCTTAACAGCCAGGCGAACAACGCCAACGCAGCGGCTGCCGGCAGCAACACCCACATTGACGCCCCTTTGCGCAGCCAGAGATAAGGCAAATAGCAGCCAACGATTTCGGCCAGTGCGGTGAGTAAAAACAATAACGCGGTCTTCATCCTTAACGCTCTTGATCGGTCGGCCGCATCAGGATCTCGTTGATGTTGACGTGCGACGGCCGGGTCACACAGAACAGAATCGTCTCGGCCACATCGCCGCTCTGCAATTGGCGCATGCCTTCGGCCCAGGCATTGGTCGCCTGCTGCACAGCGGCGTGACCGATATGCTCGCGCAGCTCGGTGGCGACCGCGCCAGGCTCGATCACGCTGACCCGGATATTGTGCTGGTACACCTCGCGCCGCAGCGCCTCGGAGAACCCCACGACACCGAACTTGGTCGCCGCATACGCAGCAGCGTTGGGGTTGGCCACCCGCCCGGCCGTTGAAGAGATATTGACGATATGTCCCTCGCGGCGGTCGCGCATGCCAGCCAAGGCCGCCTGGGTCGAGGCAATCAGACTCATCACATTGAGCTGCAGCATCTGCTGCCAGCGTTCGAGATCAGCTTCGGCCACCGGCTCCAGATACATCACGCCGGCATTGTTCACCAAGATATCGAGCCACCCATAGTGCGCCTGCGTGTCGGCGACGACGCGCTTGGCCTCAGCTATCGACAGCAGGTCAGCCACCAGAATCAGCGGTTCGGCACCGAACTGGGCCAGTTTGGCCGCCAAAGCTTCCAGACGATCCTGGCGGCGAGCCGCGATAGCGACCCGCGCGCCGGCCTCCGCCAGGGCCAAAGCGGTGGCTTCGCCAATGCCTGAGGAAGCCCCGGTAACCAGCGCAACACGGCCTGCAAGACGCTTCTGCATGTTTTTTCCTCGATTTCGTATAAAGTTATCGGTTGAATCGGGTCAGGCTGCTACAATAGCCGCCATTCTCCCGCATGCCGTTCTGCATGCCACATGAGGTTCACATGTCCTCCCCGTCTTCCGACTCCGCTCCGGCTGCCGCCGGCTTCGCTACGCTTGGCCTTCATCCAGAGGTACTGCGCGTACTGGCCGATGTGGGCTATGAATCGCCTTCGCCGATTCAGGCCGCCACCATTCCACCACTGCTGGAAGGTCGCGACGTGCTCGGCCAGGCACAAACCGGCACCGGCAAAACGGCTGCGTTCGCGCTGCCGATCCTGTCTCGCATCGACGTCAAGCCCGGCAAGCCACAGGCGCTGGTGCTTGCGCCTACGCGCGAGTTGGCCATCCAGGTGGCTGAAGCCTTTCAGCGCTACGCCGCCCATATCCCCGGTTTTCAGGTGCTGCCGATTTACGGCGGCCAGAGCTACGGCCCGCAATTGCACTCGCTCAAGCGCGGCGTGCATATCGTGGTCGGCACGCCCGGCCGCGTGATCGATCATCTCGATCGCGGCACGCTCGATCTATCCGAACTGCGTTATCTGGTGCTCGACGAAGCCGACGAAATGCTGCGCATGGGCTTTATCGACGACGTCGAGAAAGTGCTGCAGGCAACCCCGCCGCAGCGCCAGGTCGCGCTGTTCTCGGCCACCATGCCTTCGGTGATCCGCAAGATTGCCCAGAAGCATTTGAAGGATCCGGTCGAAGTCACGATCAAGTCCTCCACCACGACCGCGGCGAATATCCGTCAGCGTTACTGGTTTGTCAGCGGCTTGCACAAGCTCGACGCGATGACGCGCATTCTTGAGGCCGAGCCGTTCGACGCGATGATTATCTTCGCGCGCACCAAGCAGGCCACCGAAGAACTGGCCGGCAAGCTGCAAGCGCGCGGCCTGGCCGCGGCCGCCATCAACGGCGACATCGCCCAGCCGCAACGCGAGCGCGTGATCCAGCAACTCAAGGACGGCAAGCTCGATATTCTCGTGGCCACCGATGTCGCCGCTCGTGGTCTGGACGTGGAACGCATCAGCCACGTGATGAATTACGACATCCCGTACGACACCGAAAGCTATGTGCACCGCATCGGCCGCACCGGTCGTGCCGGTCGTAACGGCGACGCCATCCTGTTCGTTACGCCGCGTGAGAAAGGCATGTTGCGCGCGATCGAGCGTGCCACCCGCCAGCCCATCGAAGAGATGAAGCTGCCCACCGTGGAAGCCGTCAACGACCAGCGCATCGCCAAGTTCAAGCAGCGCATCAGCGATACGCTGGCGGTCGGCGATCTCAGCTTTTTCCAGCAGTTGATCGAACAGTTCGAGCAAGAGCACAACATTCCGGCGATCGAGATTGCCGCCGCGTTGGCGCGTATTGCGCAAGGCGATCAGCCATTGCTGCTGACCCCGCCGCCAAAGCGCGAATATGCCCCGCGCGAGCAAGAGACGCGCGAACGTGCACCGCGTGATCGCAACGAACGACGCCCGTCGTTCGAGCGCGACAGCAGCGACAGTCGTCCGCCGCGCGATCGCATGCCGCGTGAACGTGACAGCGCACCGCGCGAATTCGGCACCCGCCCGGTACGTGAGCACGTCACCGAAGAAGGCAAGCGGACCTACCGCGTCGAAGTCGGCCACGAGCACGGCGTGAAGCCGGGCAACATCATCGGCGCCATCGCCAATGAAGCCGGGTTGGAGAGTTCGTTCATCGGCCGCCTGAGCATTCGCGGCGAGTACAGCCTGATCGACCTGCCCGACGGCATGCCCAAGGAAGTGTTCCAGCATCTGCAGAAGGTATGGGTGAGTCAGCAGCAGCTACGCATTCATGAATGGGACGGCAAAGACACCGGCGCCGCCGATTCGGCCCCAGCGCGCAAACCGGGCGGCTTCAAGCCTGGTGGCGGCGGCTTCAAAGGCAAGCCTCGTCCGCACAGCCCCCCCAGCGGCGGCAAACCTCCGCGCCGCAAGCCCTGAGTGACGCCCTGAGCCAGTCCGATTAAAGCCCCCCACTGCTTGCAGTGGGGGGCTTTTCGTTGGAACGCATCGTTTCTCTCAGCAGCCTCTAAACAACCGACGCTCGCCCCTATATTTGGTCACTCGTATATCCGAGCATTGCCATGACCACCCTGCCCAGCTTGTTCGTCTCCCACGGCTCGCCGATGACGGCGTTGCAACCCGGCCAGACCGGGGAGCGCCTGAGCGAGCTGGCCCGTGTGCTGGAGCGGCCCAGGGCCATCGTGATCGCCACGGCGCACTGGCTGACGCGGCAACCCCAAGTCGGTGCTGCCTCGAACCCGGAAACCATCTACGACTTCCACGGTTTTCCCGCGCCGCTTTATCAAATTCGCTACCCCGCTCCCGGTGCGCCCGAGCTGGCTACGCTCGTCCATCGGCAACTTGAGGCCGCCGGCCTTGCCGCCGGCATCGACGCTGGTCGTGGGCTGGACCATGGCGTCTGGGTGCCGCTGCGCCTGCTTTATCCGCAGGCCGATATTCCCGTGATACCGCTATCGATCCAACCCGAGCGCGGCCCGGCCCATCACCTGGCGATAGGTCGTGCGCTCGCATCACTGCGCGAGCAGGGCGTGCTGGTGATCGGCTCGGGCAGCATCACGCATAACCTGCACGACCTGCGTAGCGGTTATAGCGAAGAGCGAGAAGCCCCTTACGTGCGGCCCTTTATCGGCTGGATCGAGCAGAAGCTGGCAGCAGGCGATATCGATGCCTTGCTCGACTACCGCCGCCAGGCGCCCTATGCCGAACGCGCGCACCCGACAGACGAGCATCTGTTACCGCTGTTTGTCGCGCTGGGGGCGGCCGGGGTACCCGCAAGCGCGCAACGTATCGATGCCGGCATCGATCTGGGCTTTCTGGCGATGGACATCTATCGCTTCGGGTCGATGAGCGCCGCAGGCTCCTCCCACTGAAGTCACTCAGGCACTCTGTGGCACGACGCCGGGATCAAGCCAATCCGCCGCCGTCAGTGGCTTCATGCCATGTCCGATCCGCGCCTTGTCGCACTGTGCGCTGGCAGCGCCGAACTCCCACGCCGGTACCACGTCACGGCATACCGATGGCCGCTGCGCATAGATACCGCAACTGGCGGCCTTGCCCACCGTACCCTGCAGCGCGACACAGCGCGATCTGGCCGCATCGGTGACGCGCATGCTCACTCGGTGCGGATCGAGCTTTTCGGTCAATGCCGGCGGCACCATGCCGCCGATAAAGGCATCTGTCTCAGACCAATGGAAGGCAACGCGGAAATAGGCGCAGCAGGCGCCGCACCGTAGACATGGATGGCCCATGGACATCTTCGCAAAGCGCACCCCCTGGCACGCAGCGCGTCGATTCTAGAACCAAGCAGGCCTGCTGTCCCAGCAGGCCTGCAATAGCCGGATAACCGACTTCTCTTACGCTGTACTCAAGGCGTGCCGCTGAAGGTATCGCAGCGCTGGATATCGCCGCCGTCAAAACCCGTGCGGAACCATTTCACTCGCTGCGCCGAGGTACCGTGGGTGAAAGAGTCAGGTACTACCCGCCCTTGAGCCTGTTGTTGCAGGGAGTCGTCGCCGATCTTGCTGGCCGCGTTCAGGGCGGACTCGACGTCGCCCGACTGCAGCCATTGCAAACGTTGCTGACTATGGTTGGCCCATACGCCGGCAAAACAGTCCGCTTGCAGCTCTTGTCGCACCGATAGGCCATCCGCGCCCTCCATCCGCGCGCCACGGCGGCGAGCCTGCTCCACCTGGTCAAACACCCCAAGCAGTTTCTGCACGTGATGCCCTACTTCATGCGCGATGACGTAAGCCCGCGCGAAATCACCGGCCGCATTGAAACGATCCTGCAATTCCTGAAAAAACGACAGATCCAGATACACCTTCTGGTCGCCTGGGCAATAGAACGGCCCAACAGCGGTGGAAGCCGCGCCGCAAGCGGTGCCCACCTGCCCGCGAAACAGATGCAGCTTGGGTAGCGCATACGACCGGTTGGCGCCGCTGAAGATCGGTCCCCAGGTGTCTTCGGTATCGCCGAACACACGGCAGACAAAATCCACCTGTTTGTCGCCGGGGTTATGGCAATCGATGGCTCGATCCGGCTGCGCCGTTGCCACGCTGGTTTGCCCCTGCCCGGTGCCGCCGCCGTCTGACATAAACGGGGTCACCAGGTCGCGCTTGAAAATCAGGCTGAGTACCAGCAGCACAATAATGCCGCCCAGCCCCAGGCCCTTGCCTCCCCCGGGAAAACCCCCGCCGCCACCCTGATCGTTGGAGCTGCCTTCTTCGACGTTGTCACTGGGACGACCTTTCTGCCAATCCATATATTCCCTCGCCCCCCATGGATGCGGCGCAACGCTAACGCCACTGCGCGGGGACAATAGCCCCTCCCACGAGATCCCGCCAGACGCCCGGCGCGGCTACAGTAGGCAGTCTTTCCATGAGCGTCGACTATGTCCCAGAACTTGCCCGCCCTAGTTACCTTGCTTACCGTCCTGCTGCAGTTCGCCACCATGTGGGCGGTAGGCCGCGCGCGCGGCCGCTATGAAGTGAAAGCACCGGCTACCAGCGGGCATCCCGGTTTCGAGCGCGCCTTGCGGGTGCAGATGAATACGCTTGAGAGCACGATGATGTTTCTGCCACTGCTGTGGCTGGCCGCCAATTACGAAGATCCGCAATGGGCCGGCATCGCCGGACTGGTCTGGATCGTTGGCCGGGTGTGGTATGCGCTGGCTTATCTCAAGGATGCGGGCAAACGTGGACCGGGTTTCATGGTCGCCCTGCTTGGCTGGGCCGCACTCCTGGTAATGAGCGGTATCGGCCTGACGCGGGCCATGCTGGCGGGCTGAGCCTATGCGGATGCGCTTGGTCGAGCTAACCCGAGGCCACTGCGCTCAGCACCCAGACTCGATGCGGCACTTCCATCGGCTCGATCGGATGATCCCTGGCCAGCAGCTCCGATAACTCGCCATCGAAACGTGCCACGCTGGCGGCATCCAGCGCGGCGCCTACGCCGGCACTGGCGCGGATGCGCCCACGCCAATCCTCATGGATGTAGGAAATATCCAGATCAAACGAAAACGTGCGCAGATCGCCAAAGCCCGCCTCGCGCACGCCTCTCAGCCAGGACGGATACAGGCCGGTACCGCCGCCGAGCTGCCAATCCGGGTTATAGGCCCGGATCAGCCGCTCGGTGTCTTCGACCATATTGCCGGCCAGCGGCAGCCAGTCGAATTGCGCAATCACCAGCCGCCCTCCCGGCCGCAACCAACGGTGCGCCAGAGCCGCTGCACGCGGCTGGTCGAACCAGTTCCAGCATTGACCCGCCGTCACCAGGTCGAACGAGACCGGCGGAAACTCCGCATCCTCGACTCGGGCATGCACCTGGCGTATTTGTACGCCGGCGGTTTGATCCAGTACGGCGGCCTGCGCCAGCAAGGGGGCGGCGGGGTCCAGCCCGGTCATCACACAGCCACGCCGTGCCAAACCACGCGCGATGGTGCCGGTACCGGTGCCTACATCCAGCCCGACATCGCCGCTACGGGCCAATCCGTAGGCAAACAAGCGATCGAAGAAAGCCGCGGGAAATCCCGCGCGGTGCTTGGCGTAGTCGTCTGCGGTCTTGCCAAAATCGATGATCGCCATCGAACGCCTCGCTGAGAATGCCTAAGAGCCTGCCCAATGGCCTGTCTAATGTCCTGTCTAAACCGCCGGCCGTACTTTCAGCCGCTCGATTCGCGCACCATCCATGGCCAACACTTCAAACTGCAGCCCATCGCTGACAAAGCCGTCGCCGACACCGGGCAAGCGCCCCAACTGCATCAGCGCATAGCCGGCAAGCGTAGAAAAACTACCGTCGCTGCGAAGCTTGTGACCAAGCAAATACTCGACCCGGCGCAAGTCCAGACTGGCATCCAGCAACCAGGTGCCATCGGCCTCTTGCGCCGCGGCGGGGTCACCGTCTTCTTCTTCGTTGAAGTCACCGGCAATCACCTCCAGCACGTCGGCGGGGGTAACCATGCCCAACACGCTACCGTATTCGTCGACCACCAGCGCCACTTGCAACGGCGAACGGCGAAACTCCTCGATCAAACGCAATACGCTGAGCGATTCCAGCACGGTCATCGGCTTGCGCACGACGCTGGCGACATCGATATGCCCACGCTCCAACAGGTTCGCCAGCAAGTCGCGCGAAGAGGCCACGCCGACCCATTGGTCCAGATCATCGCCAGCTACCGGCAGCCAGTGATGCTCCGCGGCAATCAATTCGGCACGTAGCGCCTTGGCCTCTTCGCGCGGGTCGATCCAGTTGATCTCCGGCCGCGGCGTCATGATCGAACGCACCGGTCGATGCGCAAGGTCGAGTACGCCTTGCACCATCGACAATTCTTCTTTGCCAAATACCGCAGGGCGATTCGCCGGCACGGTCACCGCCGTCTTCGCTACATCCGACTCGTCATCGCCGCCTGCGCCAAGCAAACGCAGCACCGCCAGTGCGGTGCGGTCGCGCAGGTTGCGCGTACCGCTGAACAGGCTGCGCTGGCGATTGCGCCGCATGGCCTGGTTGAACGCCTCGATCATGATCGAGAAACCGATCGCCGCGTAGAGATAGCCCTTGGGAATATGGAAACCAAAGCCCTCGGCGATCAGGCTGAAACCGATCATCAACAAGAACGACAGGCACAGGATCACCACCGTCGGCCGTGCGTTGACGAACGCCGTCAGCGGCTTGCTGGCACTAATCATCAGCAGCATCGCGATGACCACGGCAACCATCATCACCGACAGATGCTCGACCATGCCGACCGCGGTAATCACCGAGTCGAGCGAGAACACTGCATCGAGTACGACGATTTGCACGACTACCAGCCAGAACTTCGCGCGAGCGCGGTCCCGCCCCTCCTGCTCGTCGTCGGCTTCTAAGCGCTCGTGCAGCTCCAGCGTGGCCTTGAACAGCAGAAATGTACCGCCGAGCAGCAGGATGATGTCGCGCCACGACAGCGACACCCCCATCCAACTGACGATCGGTGTCGTCAATCGCACCAGCCAGGACATCGCGCCCAGCAGCGCCAGGCGCATGAACAGCGCCAGCGACAAACCCAGCAGACGTGCCCGATCGCGCAACGATGCCGGCAGTTTATCGGCGAGAATCGCGATAAAGACGAGGTTGTCGATGCCAAGCACGATCTCCAGCACCACCAGGGTGAGAAGACCGGCCCAGGCGGTAGGGTCGGCAAGCCAGTCGAAAGCAAACATGGGTCAGCGCCAGGGCGCCAGGGTCCTCCTGTAAAGAACGTCCACTATACAGGCTGCATCGGGATGCTCGAATCGATTCGCTGCCAGCCACTATGCCAAAGGACGGGATTGCACCCAGCTATAAGCTGCCGCTAGCGTGTAGTCATGGAGTACTGAGTCTGCTCTGCCTTTGATCGAACCACCTGCAACCCATCAGCCGGGAGCCCACTCATTTGGATGTACCACGCGCCGACCCGATACCCCCCGCCTCGTGGCCGCCCTACCCGTTGGCGCAACCATCCCAGCCCAATCTATACAGCGCACTCGGGCTGATCGGGCTGTACTTCGTCTTGCAGTTGGTCATCGGCGCGGTGGTCGGGTTGTTCGCAGGGTTGCTGACAGGTACCTCGCGCCATGGCCAGAACATAGCCACCGCCACCAGCACGGTACCCGCCATCCTCGTGCAAGCCGATGTCAATGCACTGATGGTCATCATCACCCTGATCGCTGCGGCAGGATGCATCTTGTATCTTGCACGGCGTCTGTGGCCGGCTATGTGGCCGCAGTCGGCACCGCCGGGGCTGGGCTTTGCCCCGCCAAGCAGTCCGAGCTTCTACGTTGCCGCCCTGCTGATCGGCGTGACGATGCCGATCATCGGCGGCCTATTGACCCAGTTCCTGGCCGGCGGCCATGCCGTCACCCAGGACATCAAGCAGCTCGGTGCCGACACATCGCTGCGGCTGCGCATTCCGCTCGCCTTGATCGTGATAAGCATAGGGCCGCTGGTCGAAGAACTGTTGTTTCGTGGCGCGCTGCTATCGGCTCTGCTACGACGCCTGCATGCAGGCTGGGCTACGGCGCTCTGCGCATTGCTGTTCGCGGCGATTCACCTGCCCGACCTTGGCTTTCTTTGGTACGCGTTGCCGAACCTCGCCCTGCTCGGCGCCGCGCTGGTATGGCTGCGGCTGCGCTCCGGCTCGATCTGGCCGGCGGTGCTGGCCCATGGCGCCAACAATATGCTGGCGGTGCTTGCCTGGTTTGTTATGGCGCCCCCGTCGAGCTAAGCGCGCACCCCTACCGCAGCCAGCAAGCGCGCCGTCTCGAACAGCGGCAGCCCCATCACCCCGGAATGGCTGCCTTCCAAATGCTCGACCAGTGCCGCGCCGCGCCCCTGAATCGCATACGCACCGGCTTTGCCAAAGGCCTCGCCGGTAGCCACATAAGCAGCAATCGTGGCTTCGTCCAAGGCCGGAAAACGTACCCGCGATACGCACACCTCGTGTTTTTCGCCCGCCGCACTCACTGCCCAGACCACCGAAATAACCTCGTGTGTGCGGCCTGACAGTCGACGCAGCATCGCGCTCGCATCAGCGGCATCGGCAGGTTTGCCGAAGACTTCGTCGTCCAGCACGACCTCGGTATCCGCACCGATCACCACCGCATCCGCATCGGCAAGCGTCGCCAAGCCCGCGCGCGCCTTGTCGAGCGCGACACGGCTCACGTAGTGCTGCGGCGGTTCGCCCGCCATGCGCTGTTCCGGCACATCGACATCGACCACGGTGTTATCGACACCGAGTAATTCCAACAACTGTCGGCGACGTGGTGATTGCGAGGCGAGGTAAAGCATGCGGCGGCTCGTTTGGCGGGGACGAAACGGCAAGCTTAACTGCAGCCAGGATCTAGCTCACCAGGCTGAAGCTGTATTCGCGAAAGTTCTCGTCTCGCTTCCAGCCCAATGATTCGTAGAGCTGCTGGGCGGCAAGATTGCTATGTGCCGTAGACAACGAAAGGCTTGCCACCCCCATCGCGCGGCCATGCTCTACCGCTGCCTGCATCAACGCCTCGGCGACACCTTGCCGCCGCGCCTCCGGCGCCACGAACAAATCGTTGAGTACATAGGTGCGCACGGTGCGCACCGATGAAAACGCCGGATAGAGCTGGATGAAACCCACCCCCAGCCCCTGCTCGTCCGACGCCAGCAAGATCACCGATTCATGATGCGCAAAGCGCTCGGCCAGATAGGCGCGTGCGCGTGCGAGATCGGCTGTCTGGCCATAAAACTGTCGATACGCATCGAACAACGGCGCCACACGATCGAGATCATGAATCGTGGCTTGTCTTAGCTGGAAAAGCATAGGGTAGGTCCGCCATGAGTAAAGCTCAGAGAATGGCACGCTAGCATCGCCGTGCCACCTCGTCGATACGCCGTCCTCAATGCCCATTCCCTGCATCACGCCCGATGGTAGGGATGCCCCGCAAGCAGCGTCGTTGCCCGATAAAGCTGCTCGGCGAGCACCAGCCGCACCAGCATATGAGGCAAGGTAAGCGGACCAAGCGACCAGCGCTGATCGGCACGGGCCAGCACCTCGGGTGCGTGGCCGTCAGGGCCGCCGATCAGAAAAGCCAGGTCGCGACCGGCCATGCGCCACTTCGCCAATTGCTCGGCCAGCTCTTCGCTGGACCAGGTCTTGCCGCGCCCATCAAGTGCGATTACATGGATATCGCGCGGCAGTACGGCAAGTATCGCCGCCCCTTCGTCCACCATCGCCCGTGCATCATCGCGGCCTTTGCCGCGTATGCCTGGTTTGAGTTCGGTCAGCTCCAGCGGCAGCTCGTGGGAAAGCCGCTTGCGGTACTCGGCGAAACCCTCCGCTACCCAGGCGGGCATGCGGTCACCGACGGCGATCAGGCGAGCGCGCATGAATAATAGAGACTAAAAAGATATAAGGCGGCGTGAAGCTCAAGCTTCGCTCGTGAATTCGTCGCCGAAACCATCGGCGGCACCATGGTCGCCCACCGTCCACAGTCGCTCCAGACCATAGAACTCGCGGATGCGCGGCAACATGACGTGGACAATGATGTCGCCCAGGTCCACCAGCACCCATTCACCCTCGACTTCGCCTTCCACGCCCAGCGGCATCACGCCCGCCTTCTTGGCGAACTTCACCACTTCGTCGGCAATGGATTTGACATGGCGTGCGGAGGTGCCGGAGGCGATCACCAGCAGGTCGGCGATGGAGGTTTTGCCGCGAACGTCGATTTCGCGGATGTCCTTGGCTTTCAGTTCGTCCAGTGCGTCAAGCACGAGTTGACGAAGCGGAATGGCAGGGATCGATTTATTGCGTTTTGCGGTAGGACTCAAGAGTATCGGCCTCAAGGCGGAAACGATGCGCAAGATGGCGCGGGCGGAGTATAACGCCCCCCGCTTCCCTACAACGTCATTAGTCTGCCTGAGGTTCCGCCTGGGCCAAACCTCAGGCCGCCCCCAAACCCCGCTTGGCGGCGGCGTATTCGCGCATCAGCTCGGCGACCAACGCCCCGGCCGGCATGGCGCGCACCATACCGGCGGCCTGTCCGCACCACTCCGAGAGCAGATCCCCGCGGCCGGCTTCGGCCGCCGCCCGGCGCAGTGGCGCGGTAAGTGCGTTCAGGATGGGATACGGCGGCAGCTCGGCCGCCGCCTGTGGCATCGCCTGTACAAAGCGATTGCGCAAGCCGCGCGCGGCGCGTCCCGAAAAGCTGCGAATGGTGGTGACATCGTGCGCTTGAGCCTGCGGCAGGTCGCGCTTCCACGCCGTCGCCGCGGAGCTTTCCGGGCAAGCCAGAAAAGCGGTACCTAGCTGACTGGCGGCCGCCCCGAGCGTCTCGGCCGCCAGCATGCCGCGGCCGTCCATGATGCCGCCGGCGGCGATAACCGGGATCTTCACCGCCCGCACAGTCAGGGGCAGCAAGGCGAACAAGCCGATCATGGCCTCCTCGGGATCATGCAGAAACGTGCCGCGATGACCGCCGGCCTCGACCCCTTGCATACTGATCGCATCCGCACCCAGCTCAGCCCAGGCACACGCCTCAGCCACGCTCGTAGCGGTGCCGATCACCATGATGTCTCGCCGTTTAAGTTCGCGTAGCTGTGCCGATGTAATCAGATCGAAGGCAAAGCTGGCCACGGCCGGCCGTGTTTCGTACAAAGCCGCCAATTGATCGGAGAATCGGGGTGCCCAGCGCTCGGGCATTACCGTGCGTACCGCCAGCCCTTCACGCGCCATCAACGCATCGAGCTGGGCACGCACACGCGCCACGGCAGCTAAGTCCACCTCGAATTCGTCGGGCAGTACAAACAGATTAATGGCGAAGGGGCGATCGGTCGCAGCGCGGATCTGGGCGGACTGATCCAAGATCGCCTGTGGCGTGAGGTAACCAGCCCCCAGCGAACCCAGCCCCCCGGCCTGCGATACGGCGGCGACCAGTGCCGGCGGGTTGGAGCCCGCCATGGGCGCCTGAATCAACGGATAGGCTATGCCGAGTCGATCGGCAAACGAAGAAGGCATGATGTAGCTCCGCAGCGAACCCGCGTATTACACCATTGAGTGTACGACTGAAAACCAAGCGTCTCTCTCGCCTGCATACAGGCGAGAGAGACCAACTTAAGCAAGGTGATTTACAGCAATGCGATTAAGCGCCACCAGCCGACGAGGCTGCAGCCGGTGCGGCCGCTTTGTGGTGCTTATGACTCTTTTTGTGCGACTTGGTGTGGGATTTGGGTTCGGTGCCGGCAGCAGCATCGGACTTCATCGAATCACTCGATTTCATCGAGTCGCCGGATTTCATCGAATCACTGGCCTTCATTGAATCACCGGCCTTCATCGAATCGCTGGCCTTCATCGAGTCACTCTTCATTGAGTCACTCTTCATCGCAGCCTGGCCCGCGTCTTTGGCTGCCTGGCCGGCGTCTTTCGCAGCCTGGCCGGCGGCATCTTTCGCGGCCTGTCCGGCGGCCTGTGCAACCGGAGCGGTGGTTTGCGCCATGACCGGGCTTAATGCGAGGCCCAGAACCAGGGCAGACGAAGAGGCAAGCAGAGCGTAGCGAGAAACTTTCATGGGTACTTTCTCCTGAAGCGCTGAAATAAATCAGAGTGGTGTAATCAGTGTGAAGTAAACCGTGCGAAGCAACCGCACTTGCATGGACCCGCCGACGCCGCCCGTCCTGAACGGCCCCAGCCCTCCGGGCCTAGCGTGAGCCTCCCGACCCGTGCCTACCCGATGCGCTACGGCTTATCCCTAGCCGCCTGAACCCCTTACACCCTGGACGGCAGCCCTGGTTCGTGCCGTCAGTGGCGCAAGGTTATACCTCAAAGCCACCTTCGCAATGGCTTGCCGATCGCTCGTTCAGGATCAATACGATCTTGCGACAGCCCTTAAAACCGGCACTGTTCAGCCCCGGTAGAGGGTTTCATTGCCGTTGCAGCAGCCGCCCGCCCATGACCGCATTCGCAGCGATCACCAGTGTCACCGCAACAGCGTGCATCAACAGATCGGTGGCCGTGGCATCGAAGGAATGGCAAATCTCCAACAGACTGGCGGAAGCGGCCGCGCTGGCCAGGCCGATCAGCACCGCGGTCAATACCGGGCGTAATGGAAATGCCCGCCGCAACAGCCAAATCAGCAGCGCCGACAGCGGTACGGAGAAACCGATGATGAACCACAGGCAATCACCAGCGCCATGCATGTCGGCGGCATGGGTACCAGGGGCGATCCATTTACGCAGGCAACCCATGCCACTGGCGCCCAGCCACAATAGCGCTCCGGGCAACGGCAGCCACGCCCACACCGAAGACCGCCCCGGCACACCCAGGGCAAAAGCCGCCCAGGCCGCACTCATCATGGTGATGAGCGCGCCGATGCCGGCCCATGCCAGATCGGGCGTGGCGGCCCAACGCTGCTGCATGCCGGCCACGCCATAGCGCACCAACAGCACAGCAGCGATCGCCGACACCACGAGCAGCCAGCCCAACGTGCGCCGCCATGGCGGCGGCAGACGCCGCACCGGCACCAACTCGGCACCGAGCGTGTTGATAAGACTGTCATGGCGACTCAGGTCGGACATTCCACTAAGGCTCTCTATACAAACGGTTACGCAACGCCTTGAGTGCGCGATGCAAATTCACTTTCAGCGCGCCGGTATTGCGGCCGGTATGCTCGGCAGCCTCGGCCAATGAACGTTCTTTCAGGCCCAGTTGCTCCACCGCTTCGCGTTGCCCCGGCGGCAGCTCGGCAATCGCCTCGCGCAAATACCTGGCCTGCTCGATACGCTCGGTTTCGGTCGAAGCGTCGCCGCTGTCCGGGTAGCTTTCCAATGCCTCGGAATCAAACATCTCGCGACGATCACGGCGGCCATGGCTGCGCAACGCGTCGATGGCCCGACGCCCGGCAATCGCTGCCAGCCAGGCGTCATAAGAGCGCATGGGGTCATAGGTATGGCGCACCCGGTGTACCGTGAGCAGTGTTTCCTGCACCACGTCGTCCAACAGATCCACCGCCACGCCTTGTCGCCGCGCCACGGCACGGATCAACGCCACCGAATCGGCCAAAAGACGCTCATACGCCCGCCGATCGCCCGCCTGCGCAGCCGCCATCCACGCCATGCGGCGTTGTTCGGCTTGCTCCTTGGCAGTAACAGGTTCGCTGGACACGCTGAATCGACGCTCGCCCCACACGGGGAAACCGCCATCTAGACCTATCGTGCCGGTAGCCGTCAAGCCGAACCTCATCGTCAGTCTCGTATCGGGACGTCTAGTGATGGATTCGCTGCGGGGGAGTAAATGGTTACTTTGGGAACGGGGAACGGGGAACGGGGAACGGGGAACGGGGAACGGGGAACGGGGAA
>NZ_KZ857173.1:886443-963311 GCF_003350925.1 Dyella tabacisoli
GGGGAACGGGGAACGGGGAACGGGGAACGGGGAACGGGGAAAAGCCTAAAAAGCAGAAGCAAAAAAGCAAGAGCAAAAACAAAGAAAGATCAAAAAAGAACGCGGCGCCGCATTAGCGACTCAGACGGCATGTTCCCCGTTCCCCATCCCCCGTTCCCCGCTTTCTTACCCCACGTAACCGCCACCCCACTCCCAACGAATACCCAGTGAAGCCACCCAAGGACAGTCCCCCTCATGCTCGTGTTGATTCTTGCCTATCTCGGCGGCGTGCTGACGATTCTCAGCCCCTGCATCCTGCCGGTGCTGCCGTTCGTGTTCGCCCGTTCGGACCGCCCGTTCATGCGCAACGGTCTGCCCATGTTGCTGGGCATGGCCATCACCTTTGCGCTGGTCGCCACGCTGGCTGCCGTCGGCGGTAGCTGGGCGATTCACGCCAATCAATACGGCCGCATCATCGCCATGGTGGTGCTGGCGGTGCTTGGGCTGACTTTGCTTTCGGCGCATTTCGCCGAATGGGTCAGCCGCCCCTTCGTGGCGCTAGGCAATACGCTTACCCAGCGTAGTGGCGCCGATAACGACTCGGTGTTTTCCGCTGCCGCCCTTGGCGTAGCCACCGGCCTGCTGTGGGCGCCTTGCGCCGGCCCCATTCTTGGCCTGCTGTTGACCGGTGCAGCGCTGAATGGCGCCAGCGTACAAACCACGTTGCTGCTGCTCACCTATTCCGCCGGCGCAGCGACTTCACTGGCCTTGGCGCTGGTGATCGGTGGCAAGGTATTCGCGCTGATGAAGCGCTCGCTCGGTGCAGGCGAATGGGTACGCCGAGCGCTTGGCGTGCTGGTGCTGGTCGGTGTTGCAGCCATCGCCATGGGGCTCGATACCGGCCTGCTCACCCGCTTGTCGCTAGCGAGCACCGGCGGCATCGAGCAACAACTGGTCAATGCCGTACGCCCCGCGCCGGCGCCACAAGCCGTACTGAAGGCGGGTGAGCCGCTGCCGGTCGAAGGCAACATGCCGTCGCTGGCCGGCGCTACGCAATGGCTCAACAGCGCGCCACTCAGCACTCCGGCACTGCGCGGCAAAGTGGTGCTGGTCGACTTCTGGACTTACTCCTGCATCAACTGCATTCGCGCACTGCCTTATGTGCGCGCCTGGGCCGACAAATACAAAGATCACGGCCTGGTCGTGATCGGTGTGCATGCGCCGGAGTTCGCCTTCGAAAAGTCACCGGACAATGTCGCCAAAGCCATCGCCGACCTGGGGGTGAACTACCCGGTGGCGCTCGATAACGACTACGCGATCTGGAAAGGCTTCAACAACGAGTATTGGCCCACGCACTATTTCATCGACACCAAGGGACAGATCCGCCATCACCATTTTGGCGAGGGTGAATACGAGCAAGGCGAAGACGTGATTCGCCAGCTATTGACCGAAGCAGGCCAGGCCAACCTGCCCACAGGCTACGTGCAGCCGGGTGCGAAGGGCGCCGAAGTGGCCGGCTCGGGCGACCCCGATCGCTCACCGGAAACTTACGTCGGCTATCAACGCGCCGCACATTTTGCCGGCGGCAAGATGGCCAACGACGATGCATGGAACTACCACCTGCCGGACTCGCTCACGTCCAATCAATGGGGCCTGGATGGCCGCTGGATCGTGCATCCCGATAACGCGCAACTCGAACAAGCCGGCGGCCGCATCGTCTATCGCTTTCGCGGCCGCGACCTGCACCTGGTGCTCGGCCCCGGCAGCGACGGCAAGCCCGTGCGTTTTCGGGTGCGCCTTGACGGCAAAGCGCCAGGCATCGATCACGGCATGGATACCGATGCCGACGGTAACGGCACGGTGACCGGGCAGCGCCTGTATCAGCTCATACGTCAGGCCCAAGGCAGCGGTGAGCGCTTGTTCGACATCGAATTCCTCGATCCCGGTGTACAGGCTTTTGCCTTCACCTTTGGCTGAGAATGAACGGAGAATCTTTATGTCACGTTCCGACCGACCGCCCCTCATGATGAATCGCCGTCACTTCCTGCGCGTCGCCTTGCTAGGCAGCGGTGCAGCCGTGCTCGGCGGCGCCTGGGCGCGCAAACTGCTGGCCAGCGACGCGGCACCTGCCGATCTATTGCTGGAATGCTTCGCCGATGCCGATGGCCGGCACCTTGGCCCCTGCCGGGTCCACAAGCTGGTGCTGAGCGAAGCGCAATGGAAACAGCGGCTCACCGACGAGGCGTTCTACGTCATGCGCCGCGAAGGCACTGAACGCGCCTTCAGCGGTGCGTACTGGAACCAGCACGCCAAGGGGCTGTATCGCTGCCCCGGCTGCGACACAGCCTTGTTCGACTCGTCCACCAAGTTCGACTCCGGCACCGGCTGGCCCAGTTTTTGGCAGCCGATTGCGAAAGCCAACGTCATCGAGCACTCCGACAACACCTGGGGCATGCAGCGCACCGCCGTGAACTGCGCTGGCTGCGACAGTCATCTTGGCCATGTGTTCGACGATGGTCCGAAGCCAACCGGGCTGCGCTATTGCATGAACTCGGCGGCGCTGCGGTTTATTCCGCGTAGCTAGGGCCTGTTCACGCTATTCGCGTAGCCCGCGCCGGGATCTGTTTGCGCGCAGGGCAAGGAAGAGTAAGGGAGTGTACGTCCGTACACGACCGAGCGATGACGCCGCCCTGCGGGCAAACAGACCCTAGGGTCAAACCCGATAAGGCTGCAGCAAGGCCGGATCGTCGAACAATCCACCCGGCAGCAGATAACGCGGGTCGCGCCCGGCAGCGAGCAGCTCGCGGATGCGGGTAGCGGAAATTTCTAGCGGCGTCACCGCGAGATCGATGATTTTCCCCGCCGGCAAGGAGCGCAACAGCGCGGCATCGTCGGTATGCCTCGCTGCCTTTTGAAGGGCCAATTTCACCTGTAATTCGGTCGACATCCCAGGGCGATTCAATACGCCGATATGCGCGACATCGAACAACTCCAGCCAGCGATGCCAGCTATACAAGCCGGCGAAAGCATCGGCACCGATCAACAACACGAGTGGACGATCGCCCTGCTCTGCCCGCAGTTCAAGCAAAGTATCAATCGTGTAGGAGGGGCCGCTACGCACCAGCTCGCGCAGGTCCAGCGTCAGCCGCGATTGCCCTTGCAGCGCAGCGCGCAACATGGCCACTCGCTGTGAAGCCGTAGCGCTGGGCGGCGGCCGATGCGGCGGCACACTGGCCGGCATCAGGCGCACCTCGGCGTCAAGCAGCTCGGAAGCCTCCCAGGCCACACTGAGGTGCCCCAGATGTACCGGGTCAAAGGTGCCGCCAAAAATAGCCAGTGGTTTGACCGTCATTGAGTTAGCCCCGTGCTCCCCTGCAGGCAAGGAAGGGGGCATCGACGGTCACCCTAGCACCTGCGCAGCGCGCGGCTCGGCGATCATGGCGATCAAACGCTCGGCTTCCAACCACGGCTCGCCTTGCTCGCGGCCCTTGGCCATGCGATCGATGCGCGCGGCGCGCGCCAGGCATTGCAACCAATGTTCGCGCGGCGCGCGGCGCAGCGCTTTGCGGAATAATTGCTCGCGCGCCGGCCATAAGCGCTCGGCACGCGCCTGAGCCGCGAAATCGCGCGCATTGGCCAAACGCAACGCAAGCTGCAATTGATTGACCAGCCAGCCCATCAAGGCGATCAGCTCATCGCCCTCGGCACGCAAGCCGGCAAGAATGTGCAGCGCACGGCCGCCCTCGCCGGCGAAGGCCGCATCGGTCAGTTTGAAGGCGTCATAGCGGGCGCTGTCGGCGACCAGGTTTTCCATCTCGGCGGCGCTTATTTTCCCCTCGCCATGCAGCACGACCAGCTTGTCGATCTCCTGCGCGGCGGCAAGCAGATTGCCTTCCACCCGTTCGGCCAGCAACGCGGCAGCATCCGGTGTGGCGGAGAGCCCGCGCGAGGACAGCCGCGCACCGATCCAGCCGGCCCACTCGTTGGGCCGCGGCGCATTGAACACCACCAGCGCACCGGCCGCATCGAGGTTCTTGGTCCAGACACCCTCGTGCTTGTTGCTCCAGTCCATGGCCGTGATGAGCAGGGTCACATCCGGTGGTGGATTGGCGCAAAACTCGTTGATCGCCTTAGCGCCTTCGGTGCCTGGACGGCCGGTAGGCAGACGCAGGTCAAGCAGGCGCCGCGTCGCGAACAGCGACATACCGGCAGCGGCCCTAGCCAGGTCGTTCCAGTCAAAATGGCTGGTGACCTCCAGCACTTCACGCTCGGCATAGCCTAGCTTGCGTGCCTGTGCACGCAATGCGTCGGCGGCCTCAAGTACCAGCAACTCCTCGCCGGCCAGCAAATACACCGGGCGTAGGCTGTCGGCGGCCAACGCCTTCTGCCATTGGACGGGGTTAAGCGGCATGGCTACAGGCTCTAAGGCGTGCTGGACGCCGCCGCCGGGGCGACCGCGGGAGCAGCGGCCTGCTTGGCCGCGGCCTGCAGACGGAACAGGATCGACTGCACCATATCGTCGTTGAGGCTGCGCTGGATCTGCTCGATCTGCGACGCGTTGCCGATCGGGTTCGTAGCGTCGTAGCTGAACTCGCGCGACATATTGATGATCTGCTCGGGCAGCAGGGTTACGCCGTTACTGTCACTGACACTGACCTGCACGTGGTAGCGACTGGCGTATTCGGTAACCTGAGCCGTGCTGCCCACACTAAGCGTTTCGGTGCTGAATGCCGCCACCGGCACGCGCAATTCGGCGATGCCCGGACCGCCCTGTTCCTCCACCGTGACGCCTGAAGCCAGCAGCGCGCGAGCCAGATCGCGTTGCAAATCAGCACCGCCGTTGACCGTCAGATGCACTCGCTGCATCGTTGCCGGCAACGCCGCGCTCTGGCGCAAATGAAAGCCGCACGCCGTCAGCGCGAGGGCAGACAGCAACAGCAGTGAAGCTTTCATACCCAATTGAACCAGACGATTCATGACTCTCATCCTGCGACGATGTTGACGATCTTGCCGGGCACCACGATCACCTTGCGCACGGTTTGGCCTTCCAGAAAAGCGATGACATGCGGATGCGCGCGGGCCAGGGCCTCGGCTTCTTCTTTGCTGGCGCTGGCAGCGACCTCAATGGTAGCGCGCAATTTGCCATTGACCTGAACCGCCAGGGTCAACGAATCACGTACCAGCGCCGAGCCATCGGCCTGCGGCCATGGCTGATCTTCCAGCACGCTCTCGGGGTGGCCTAGCGTCTGCCACAAGGCATGACTGACGTGCGGCACCACCGGATTGAGCAGCAGCACCATCACCTCCAGCGCCTCATGACGCACCGCGCGGCCCTGCTCGCTCTGGTCATTGAATTTCTGCAGCGCGTTGAGCAGCTCCATCAAGGCGGCGATGGCGGTGTTGAAGGCGTGGCGGCGGCCGAGATCGTCGCTGACCTTCTGAATGGTTTCGTGCACCTGGCGGCGCAGTGCTTTCTGGCCTGCATTCAACGCGGCCGGATCGACCACCGCATGATCGGGCCCTGCCGCATGCGTAGTCACTTCGCGCCAGAACCGGCGCAGAAAGCGCGCCATGCCCTCGACACCGGCGTCATTCCATTCCAGCGACTGCTCCGGCGGCGCGGCAAACATCGAGAACAAGCGCACCGTATCGGCGCCGAACTTGCCCACCATGATCTGCGGATCGACGCCGTTGTTCTTGGACTTGGACATTTTCTCGGTGCCGCCGATGTTCACCGGCTTGCCGTCACCGATCAGCTTGGCGCCGGTCACGCGCCCGCGTTCATCGCGCTGGATCTCGACGTCGGCGGGGTTGATCCAGTCCTTTGAGCCATTGGCGTTGTCGCGATAAAACGTATCGGCGATCACCATGCCCTGGCACAGCAGATTGGTGGCCGGCTCATCGGACCGCACCAGCCCGGCGTCACGCAACAGCTTGTGATAAAAGCGGAAATACAGCAGATGCAGAATCGCGTGTTCGATGCCGCCGATGTACTGGTCTACCGGCAGCCAGTGATTGGCGCGCTCGTCCACCTGCGCATTCGCACCGGGGCTGGTGTAACGCGCGTAGTACCAGCTCGACTCCATAAAGGTATCGAAGGTATCGGTTTCGCGTTCGGCCGCGCCACCGCATTGCGGGCAGGTGGTTTTGCGCCACTCGGGGTCGGCCTTGATCGGCGACTGCATGCCGGAGAAAGCGACATCTTCGGGCAATACCACCGGTAGCTGATCTTCCGGCACCGGCACAGCCTGACAAGTCGGGCAGTAGATCACCGGGATCGGACAGCCCCAGTAGCGCTGACGGCTGACGCCCCAATCGCGCAGGCGCCAATTGACCCGGCGCTGGCCTTTGCCGTCGCCCTCCAGCTTGGTCGCCAGGAAGTCGAACGCTTCACGGTAATTCTTGCCGTCCAGATCGCCCGAATTGACTACGCGCATGTCGGCGCTTGTCTTGTCGGAATACCACTCTTGCCAGTTCGCCGAATCGTACGATTCGCCGCCGACGGCAATCACCTGCTTGATCGGCAGCGTGTACTTATGTGCGAACTCGAAATCGCGCTGGTCATGCCCTGGTACCGCCATCACCGCACCGGTGCCATAACCCATCAACACAAAGTTGGCGACATACACCGGCACGCTGTCGCCGCTGACCGGGTGCACCGCGCGCAGGCCGGTGTCCATGCCGCGCTTTTCCTGGGTTTCCAGCTCCGCCTCGGAAACACCGCCGTGCTTCAACTCGGCTAGAAAAGCGGCCAACGCGGGGTTGCCTTGAGCGGCCTTGATCGCCAACGGATGTTCGCCGGCAATAGAAACAAAGGTGACGCCCATCAAGGTGTCGGGACGGGTGGTGAACACCGTCAGCGGCTCGGCCTCGCCCGTTACGGCGAACTGGATTTCCAGGCCTTCCGAACGGCCGATCCAGTTGCGCTGCATGGTCTTCACTGCATCGGGCCAGCCGGGCAACGTGTCCAGCCCATCGAGCAACTCTTGCGCGTAGTCGGTGATCTTCAGGAACCACTGCGGAATTTCGCGCTTTTCCACCAGCGCGCCGGAGCGCCAGCCGCGGCCGTCAATGACTTGCTCGTTAGCCAGTACGGTGTGGTCGACCGGATCCCAGTTGACCACCGCATTCTTGCGGTAGGCCATGCCCTTTTTCATCAGCCGGGTGAACATCAACTGCTCCCAGCGGTAGTACTCCGGGCGGCAGGTGGCGAATTCACGGGTCCAGTCGTAGGCAAAGCCCATGCGCTGCAGTTGGCCGCGCATGTGTTCGATATTCTGGTAAGTCCACTTGGCCGGCGCGGTCTTGTTCTTGATCGCGGCGTTCTCGGCCGGCAGGCCGAACGCGTCCCAGCCCATCGGCTGCAGCACGTTCTTGCCGTTCATCCGCTGGTAGCGGCTTATGACATCGCCAATGGTGTAGTTGCGCACATGCCCCATATGCAGCGCACCGGAGGGGTAAGGCAGCATCGAGAGGCAATAGAACTTGGGTTTGGAGGTGTCTTCGCTCACCTCATAAGCGCGCTGCGCGCTCCAATAATGCTGCGCAGCGGTTTCCACCGCCTGCGGGTCGTAACCGCCGACCGCATCCTGGTTAGTAGCTTGGTCTTGAATATCCTGCATGATTCCGGTGCCGATTGAGCTTTGGCGGCCTTGCGCCGGCATTGCCGACGGCCGCGGGGGAACACAGCAGACTAGCCGAGCGCCGGCCTAGCGCCAAGCCCGGCGTTGTGAATCAGGCAACGGGCGACCACTACAGCAAGCTTATTTGGCGCCGTCGGGACACGCCGGCGTCTGCCCCGCCGCCAATGGCCCGGCCACTATGGCGATCTGCGTGGCCAATTCGGCAATCGCGCGCTGATGCCCTTGCACCAAGGCATCGTATCCAGGGCCAACGGTTTCGCTGATCCGGCTGGTGCAGGCCAGCGTGGCGCCACCCTTGAGCGAGCGGATGCTCCAGGCCGCGTCAATCAACGCATAGCGGCCCGGCTCCGAATCAAAGCGGCGCAGATCCAGTTTGATCCGCAGCACGGGCTTGGCTCCGGCAGGCAGTCCACTGACATCCTGGGTGCGTAGCTGCCGTGTCAGGTCAGCCGAAAGCGCACTGCGTACTTCATCGCCCAACGGGGCAATCCAGCGCTCGCCATTGAGCATCGCCACACCCTGCCCGCCCTGGCGCACCACCAATTGCGGCTGATCGACCTGCGCCGGCACGCTGACCGGCAACAACTCGAACTGAAAAGAGGCGGACGGCAGCGTCATGGCCGCCTGCGTTGCCGTGGGCACGTAATCGCCGGCAGGCGGCACCAGCGTGTAGTAATGCAAGGGCACCGAAGAGCATGCCGCCAACGCCACTACCGCGACGAGTAACAAAGGACGATAGGCGACACGAATCATGGCTTGCTCTCTTGCTGCGGTGGATTGGCCGGCGCGATGAGTTTGGCGGGAGCCGGATCGGCTTTTCTGCCGCGAATCAATGCATCGGGCTGGCCACCCAGATAATCGGTAAGCACACGCAGCGAACGCGCCGTGCGCTGCAGCTCTTGCATGGTATTGCCAAGATTCTGCTGCAGCGGCGAGTCGGCAGACAACGCATTGTTGGCGTTGCCCATCGTCTGTTGCGCTCCTTGCAAGGTGGTCTTGAACTCAGGCAACACTTGGCTGTTGACCTGCTTGAGCGTACCGCTCAGCTCGGCCAGCGTTTGATCCAGATGCTTGCCGATCGTGTCGAAAGGAATCTTCTGGATCTTGTCCACGATTTGCGCCATCTGCTCTTGCAGCTTGTCGAAGCTGCCCGGCGCCGTGGGCATCTCGAACGGCCGGACGGTCGGGTCGTAATTGACCTTGGGCGCGTTGGGGATGAAATCCAGCGCGATAAAGAGCTGCCCGGTAAGCAGGTTGCCGGTACGCGCCTGTGCACGCAGACCATGTGCAATCAGTGTTCCCATCATCTGCGACAACTGTGCATCGTCACCCTTGGCCAGTGCCAGGGTGCTGAGTTTCTGATAAGCGCGACCGAGTCGCTGCGGATAAATCACCGCGCCGACAATCAACGGGAAGCGCTGTAACTTCTCGTCGTAATCGAGATTGATCGACACCACCCGGCCGAAATTGACACCTTGGAATTCCACCGGTGCGCCTACCGCTAAACCGCGCAAGGCATGGTCGAAACGCATGCGGATATAGCGTGGCTCGCCATCCGGCGGCGCCATCGCGGAGACCTGTTCACTGAACAGGCGATATTCCGAATTCTCTGCCGCCGCCGTGGTCTCATGCGGGCCCAGCGGCTCCTGAAATGCCACACCGCCCGCCATCACCGTAGCCAGCGATTGCATATTGAACTTCAAGCCGTCGGCGCCCAGCGATACGTCGACACCGCTGGCGTTCCAGAAACGCGTGGACTGGGTAACGAACTGATCGTTCGGGCCATCGATAAAGATCTGCAGCGTTACGCCTTTGCCGTCTTTATCCAATTGATAACTCACCACCCGGCCCACCTGGATCCGGCGGAAGTACACCGGCGAGCCGATGTCCAACGAACCGAGATCATCGGCATGCAGGGTGAAACTCTTGCCCGGCTCGCCATGGCTGACCGCCGGTGGCGATTCAAGCCCGGTGAATTCGGTCTCGGACTCTTTGGATTCGCCCACATCGGCGCCGATAAAAGCACCGGAGAACAAGGTATCGACACCGGACACGCCACCCAGGCCGATGCGTGGCCGCACGACCCAGAATCGCGTATCGGCCGTGGCGAAACCCTCGGCGCTCTTATCCAGATTGACCTTGGCCGCTACATGGCTGCGGTCTTTACTGAGCCGGATCGCGGTCACCCGGCCGATCACCACATTCTTGAATTTCACGACCGTCTTGCCGGCATCCAGGCCCTCGGCACTTTGAAAACTGATGCTGATAGTGGGCCCGGCCTGTGTCCATGAATGGATGACCAGCGACAAGCCCACCAGGGCGGCCAGGATCGGCACCAGCCAGATCAACGACACATTGACTCGCGGACGCCGGATCACCGGCTGCGGCAGCGCGTCGTCGGGCTGGGGCTTGAGTTCGTCAGTCATCGGTATCCCTACTATCCCAAATCAATCGCGGATCAAAACTCATCGAAGCCAGCATGGTGAGTACCACCGTGAGGCCAAAAAACACCACGCCGGGCAAGGGCTCTACCAGACTCAGCAAGCCAAATTGCACCAGTGCCGTGAGCAAGGCCACCACAAACACATCCAACATCGACCAATAGCCGATCAGCTCCACCAGGCGATACAGCTTGGCACGCTGGCGTTGCGCCCACCCTGAACGGCGATGGGCGCTCAACAGCAACGTCGTCATGGCGAAAAACTTCAACATCGGCACCACGATGCTGGCGGTAAACACGATCACGGCCAGATCCGGCGAGCCTTTGACCCAAAGCTCGATGACCCCGCTGAGAATGGTGTTGTCGTCCACATCGCCCACGCTCACCGTGCGCATGATCGGCAGAAAATTAGCCGGGATATACAGAATGAACGCCGCGATCAGCAGCGCCCAGGTACGCACATAGCTGGCGTGCTTGCGTCGATGTAGTGGCGACTCGCAGCGCGGGCAGGCGGCATCCTTCATGTCGTTATCGCGGCAGACCAGACCGCAGACATGGCAGCCGATCAAACCCAGCTCGCTGGCGCGCGGCAAGCTGCTCACGCCGTGCGCTCCGCGGTCATATCCCAGAGCCGGCGCAGGTCGATACCCGCAAACACCGTAATCAACAACATCATCACCGCATAAGCGAAGATGCCCGGATTAGGGATCACATCGAAATACACATGCGCCTTGACGATGGCGACCAGGGCGCCGAGTACAAACACCTCGCTCATCGTCCATGGCTTGATGTGGTGCAGTATGACCATCGCCAACCGAAACCCCGGCGCACGTTCGCCGCGACGGGCAAACAGCAACACCCAGCCCAGCAACAGCATCTTGCCGAGCGGAATGAAAAACAGAGTCGCCGCCGCCAGCACCGCAACGATCTGCGAATGATCGTTCCACATCATCAAGATGGTGTCCCACAGCCTGGCGCTGACCAGTTGCCCATTCAGCCCAAGGGTGACGATCGGCCAGATATTCGCCTGCACGAACACCACCAGCGCGGTCAACACCAGGGCCAGCATCGCCCCCGCACTCCAACGGTGATGGCGCTCCAGCACGGCATCGCAACGCACACAGCGCGCCACCTCGCCACACGCCAGTTCGCGCCGGCGATAGACGGTGTCGCAGTGTTCGCAGATCATCAGCGGTGCGGTCATGACGGCGATTCTCGCAAATATGGGCTGGGAACGGGGAACGGGGAACGGGGAACGGGGAACGGGGAACGGGGAACGGGGAACGGGGAACGGGGAACGGGGAACGGGGAAAGCTTAAAGAGCAAGATCTGAACAGCAAGAACAAAACCACGCCAATATCAAGAAGAACGCGGCGCCACGGCAACAACTCATACTTCACGTTCCCCGTTCCCCGTTCCCCACCCTTGATATGCTGCACAACGCCCTGATCCTTGGGCGATCTGTTAACTGGAGGAGTTCCCAAGTGAGTGCCACGATTGCCAATGCCCATGTATTCGACGTGGCCGAGGACAACTTCGAGACCGAAGTACTACAAGCCTCCTTGAAGACACCGGTGCTGATCGATTTCTGGGCGACCTGGTGCGAGCCGTGCAAAATCCTTGGGCCCATGCTGGAAAAGCTCACCGCCGAATACAACGGCGCGTTCCGACTCGGCAAGGTCGACGTGGACAAGAGTCAGCAGCTCGCCACCATGTTCGGTATTCGCAGCATCCCCACGGTGATGCTGGTCAAAGACGGCCAGGTGCTCGACGGCTTTGCCGGTGCGCTGCCCGAGGGTCAGCTACGCGAATTTTTATCGCGCCATCTGCAACCGCTTGAGGCCGCCCCCGTCGACGAAGCCACCGAAGAAGTCGCCGAAACCCCCGAACAAGCGATCGAACGCCTGCAACAAGAAATCGCCGCCGAGCCCGAACGCAGCGAACTGAAACTCGACCTGGCACTGGCGCAGATGCGCGCCGGTCAAGCCGACGCTGCCGAAGCCGGGTTGACCGCCCTGCCCGCCAATCTCGCCACCGACACACGCGCGGTGCGCCTGCGCCACCAGCTCGATCTCGCGCGCGCCTTGCACGGCGCGCCTTCCCTGGCTGAACTGCGTCAACGCGTGCAAGCAGACAACGGCGACTGGGAGGCGCGCGACTTGCTCGGCGTGCGCCTGTTGCTGGAAGACGATGCCGCCGCTGGGCTGGATCAATTCCTGGCCATCCTCGAACGTGCTCGCGACTGGAATGACGGCCGGGGCAAAAAGCGCCTGCTTGCTGCTTTCAGCATGCTCGACGATGCCGAGCTGGTCGGTCGCTATCGCCGCAAGATGGCCTCGCTATTGTTTTGATCCTGGGCCGCGATTATGGGTGCGGCCTGTTTTCGATCTCAATCCGCAACCGAAAGCTTGCGCAGTCCATCCGCAACTACGTGCGTCAGTGTCTTGCGGTGCAAGGCGCACGTCGTCGTTTCGGTGCAGTCGAAGGTCCCATGTTCGTAGAATTTATTGGAAGCTGTGCCGCCCCCACAGACCGCGAAATACTCACACTCGGACCGGCAGCGGGCGATACCCCTGCCGATGTCGTCCCGCAGCGCCTGAAATTTTTTATTGGCAACCAGCTCATCCAACGAACCTATCCGATGCACATTGCCGATCGAAAAGCGCAGCGGATCGGATAGCGTTCCACTGGCAAGCTCTGGAGAAAAGGTCGAGATCTCACCCTCGCGGGTTACCGCGATGTTGTGGAACGGAACCAGGTCATCCGCCGTTCGAGTAAATCGGTGATTACGCAGAAATGCAGCGATCGCAGAACTCATGCCCTCAAATTCGCGGATCTTCGGCAGCCTGCCGGCGTTCTGCCAGCGGTCGAACAGACGAGACATGAAAGCCTGATATTTTTCACGTAGCCCGCCGACACCCTCGCCTGCAAAGGTCGATGCATGCACCCCATCGGTCTCCTCCAGATTGAAACCGACCGTGCGAAATTCGGCTTCAACGAAGAAATCAAAAATCTCATCCGCAAAGTCCAGACTATAGGGCGACAGGACCGCGATCGCATGGAGGGGAATACCGTTTTTTCTCAGCAGCCCTGCCCCCCTCATCACGTGCGCATGGGTTGGTCCGTTGCCGAGACTCCTGCGATGACGATCGTGAACCATCGCCGGCCCATCGACACTTAATCCGATGACTATCTTTTCGCGTACGAAAAATCGGCACCATGGTTCGTCGATGAGAGTGCCATTGGTTTGGATCGCTTGAGATAGCTTGACGCCGCCGGGATTGCACTCGCGCAGAATGTCCGACGCGCGCTTGTAGAACTCAAGCCCTGCGGCAAGCGGCTCACCCGCATGCCAAAGAATCCTGACGGAGTCATTGGCATCGCAACCGGAAAGCAGCAGGCGCAACGCCGCTCGCAAAGTCGCCTCCGACATCCTCGCCTTGTCCTGGCGATGGGGCACATAGCAGTACGTGCAATTGAGGTTGCAAAGCGACGATGCCTGGAGAATCAACAGACGCGGTTTCATCCGATGGGGCTCACCCGCCAAGCGGCGGCTGATCGGTGAACGGGTCGGGCGGCGGTTGGTCGGTAAATGGGTCCGGTGGCGGTTGATCGGTAAACGGATCAGGCGGTGGCTGGTCGGTAAACGGGTCCGGTGGTGGCTGGTCGGTAAACGGATCGGGCGGCGGCTGATCCGAAAAGGGTTGCGACTCCGATGAATTCAAAACGCTCTTGGAATCAACCCGCGCCACGGCCGGGTCGATACCCCTCAAATAGCCGAGCAAGACGTCGGTCTTCATTTCGCAGCTCCCAGTGGATTCTTTCGTGCGCCGGCCTCGGCGAACGATATGGTTTTATCGAGAAGCTCGGCAAAATCGCTTTCGGCGTTCGCAAGATGCAGAGCATTTGCACTTTGAATAAAACAAGGGCGCGCCAGATTCGGCGCGCTCGGGTCGATTCGACCGGCGCATACATCAAACATCACCGCTTCGTTCTTCCAGTCAGCGACGTTATCGGGCAGTTCAAGCAGTGTGGAGATGTAGTCCATTTCAAGGGCGCTGAACTTGTCCGAAAAGGTTCTATGCAGAAACTGCCCAACGTGGACCGACTCTCCCTTGCGGCCACCGAAACCACGGAGTACTCCCGTGGGGAATCCGGCGATGTACTTGGTAACCGGCGACACCACTTCTTTCAGGATCGCCAAGACGTCACCGGACGGCACGGATCCAACGATATTAAGAGCCCCTTTGACGAACTCTTCTTTCGTCATATCGTTTTCCAGCGCGAAGTTATTCAACATGTGGTATGTCTTCGCGAAGCGCTCCAGCTTGGCGACATCTGTCGTCGTCGCCAGCTCAATGCAATCGGACATCCATTTGCGAAAATGGACCATGCCGCTGCTGTTGCGAATCTCCAACAGCGTGCTGACGATATTCGCCCCTTCGGCCTGCCGGTGAAACATCCGCGACAAGAACGATGATCGTGACGCGTCATACACGGTACGCGCCACGAAGATGGGCGGCAGCGCGGGTATCGGCACCACACCTACCGATGCCAGCTCATTGAGGCTGCGCATTTTGTCCCGCACCAGCATCCTGATGCGCCGACCCGCGAGATCGGCGATGGAGTGCGTAGACATCGGCGACGGCACTCTTTGCTGCCTGAGGCCCAGGTAAAGATGTTCGCCGGGGAACACCGGCTTAAACCGCGACAAGCCACCATGTTCGATGGAGTACTCGATAAAAAACGCATCCATCGTCAGCATCTCTTGGCGCACCTGAAGCTGTCTGGCTTTCCAGTCGCCGGTCAATACAAAGGACACGTCACCGAAGCTCTCGACCGGCTTCAAGGTGGCGGCGACGGCAGCCATCGCCCGCTCTTTATCGCCATTAAATAAATCTATCGGCTGAAAGAGACCTTCTTTTTCAAAGAGTGCCTTGGCCGTAGCGCTAGCGCCGAACTCGGCGTTGCGCGGCGTGGCAAACCCATCCTTTTCGCCGGCACATCCGCCGAAGAATATCCGGTCGCTGAAAAGCACCACTTTGATAAAAGTATCGAGCGTGCAAAGCATTTCGGTGGAAATCCACCGCCTGGTCTGGCGGCCCTCTTCGAGAACCCCCAGTGCAGTCGTCGCGTTCTCATAGGCGTAGCCGGTGATTACGGCATCGAGCGGTCTGAAAATCATCTTCATCTCCTGACACGAAGAAGAACGCTGACTAAAGGACCTGACAAAATATGGACCATCGAAGATGCCGACTCGGCAATCCGGTTATGCATACCGCATCGATTGACGCACGGGACGCGGCCCCGATTGCAAAGCATCCTACGCTATAACTTTAGCTTTCGGACTCCATAGAAAAATAACCTCGCCCCAAGAATGCCCTGACCTATTGAAGGGATACCGTCAGGCTACAAAATAAGCTTCGAACAGTTTCAACAAAACGCTGCATGCATATGTTGTTGCTAGACTAAAGCTTCGATCACTAGAGCCGCCCCGCTGATGCGCCCCTCCCTGTTTCGCCGATTCATGAATCTGTGGCCGCCGTTTTTGTTCAACAGCATCGCGGTAACGAGCCTCTCCAACGACTGGGGTGCCATCACAGTCCGGTTGAAGCTGCGGCCATGGAACAGAAATTACGTAGGCACCCACTTCGGCGGAAATCTGTTTGCCATGACCGACCCATTCTGGATGCTGATGGTGATGCATCAACTGGGTAACGACTACTACGTATGGGACAAAGCCGGCACGATCGATTTTGTGTCGCCAGGCAAGACCGATGTCTACGCACATTTCAAGCTCGATCCGGCGACAGTCGACGAGTTGCGTATAGCGGCGGCCGGTGGCGAGAAGGTACTGCGCTGGTTCGAGGTAAACATCATCGGTACCGATGGCGCCGTCGTCGCGCTGGTGCGTAAACAACTTTACGTGCGGCTCAAGCCGCGTCATCGGACCGAAGACGTCACCTCGCCGTAATCGCCAGCCGCCGGTTACAAACAGCATGACTCGCCGAGCTTCACCATGTTGCCCGCAGAGCCCACGTCGCCATGCTTACTCATCACGCTCGGCTGTGAATATTTTCGATGAGCGCGACGTCGATCATCACATAAGTTTCATCGTCATCAAGGTTTCATTGTGCGCGAATAAAATCGCAGTGGCTTTAATCTCTACCGTAATAAAATCTTCACCAAGATAGACATTAAAGGGCACAGACCCGCTTTATCGCTGTTTAGTCTTTCGACCGGAATCTTCGGCCACTCGCCAGTACGTTTCCATCAAGTCAACCGGCTACAGGGGAAAACCATGTCTTCGTCACCCAATGTGTCGGCAGCCACGCTGTCCACGCTATCGACATTTCACGCCTCCATTCCAAGCGGACAGCCTACTGCGCTGAACCCCGCCGACCCCATCCATAATGGCGTCATCCAGGCCGCACTGCAGGCAGCGGGCCGTACACCGGAGCGCTATCCCGGCCTGTACGCCAGCCTCGACGGCGGCAAGGCCGATACCACCGCGGACCATGTGAAACTGGTCGATGCCGGCCCCGATCGCAGCGGCCGTGCCAGCGCCTTGACCTGGCACGCCAACGACCGCGACATCTTGTATGCCGGCGCGTCCCTGTTCGCCCTCGACGGCGACAACAACGAATTGCTCAGCTTCGGCGCCAACAGCAATGTCGGCGACGGTCTCTTGCAAGTGTCCACGCAAACGGCAACCGCCAAGCCGGTAAAGAAATCGCTGAACCTGCTCAGCGTGAACCATAGCGTCGGCACCGACGGCAGCGTGCGCTTTACCGCACTTGCCGGTAAAAGCGCAGCCTTAGACGCCAGCGATCCCAAAATCCAGATCACCGCACCGGTGATTACCAAGACAGGCCACACTGCCGTAGTTATCGCGCTGGGCCGCGACTCGGCCAATCCAGGCCCCGACCCCGACTACACCTATACCGAACCGCAGAATCTGGATACGCCCTACCTGATCGTGCCCTTTAGCGGTCAGGCGCTATTGTCCTACCCCATCAACGGCACGCCGGGGCAGCCCATTCCCAACGCCGTGCTATCGACCTATATCTATTTCGCGACGACCAGCGGCCCGATCATTACGATCAATCTGAACTCGCAATACACCCCCTCCACACGCCTGCAGAATGGCACCACCGTGGACCCGTTCAATCCCAATGTCGTGCAATGGGATTACCCCGCTGACGGACAGTCGTATAGCAATACCCAGTCGCTGGTTTTCAACCCGCAGTCCTTGGTCAACGAATCCGCGTCGTACTTTCTGTTTCAGTTTCAGATCCCGGTCACCAATGCGCCTTACGCCAACTACTCGTTTGCCGTGTGCAGTACCGGCACCCCCAACGAGCCTTCGGTCTATTGCTACAACATCAACAAGCTGATGTTCTGGTGGCATTGCCTGGCGGCCGGTACGCAAGTTGCCCTGGCCGGCGGCGGCACTGCCGCGATCGAATCGTTGAACAATACACAGCGAGTGAACACCGGTGTGCATAACGGCAATCTGGCTGTCGAAGCCACGTTGCGCGGCCCGCACGAATCGAAAAAAACCCAAAGCGGCCCCAGCGCGGTCTATCGCCTGCGCACGGCCGATAACCGCGAACTTATCGCCACCGGCGCTCATCCCATCATGACGCCTACCGGCCCGGCTTCGATCGGCGACTTGCAGATCGGCCAGACCATCCTGGTCGAAAACGGTACCTCGACCGTCGCCAGTTGCGAGGCCATCGACTACTCCGGCAGCTTCTACGATCTCAAGCTCGGCAACGAACAAGATCGTGCCGCCGGCTACAACGAGACCGTCGGCACTTACGTCGCCAACGGCATCGTCGTGGGTGACCATGCCGCGATGAAGGCGCATAAGAGCGGCCTGCGCCGCAACCTCGCCTACATGCAAACCCGCACCTCCAGCACGCTGCATCAGGACTACGCCAGCGCGCTCGCTGACGTGCAGTACTGAGTGAAGTCGATTCGCGGCGCGGCATCGCCGCGCCGCGAATCGAGCGTGGCGGTATCTCCCAATCGCTGCATCGCAGCTACCTCTTTGCAACCATCTACGGTCGAGGCGTGCCATGTCTCAGTACGGCCAACCTGTTATCACTCAGGCTTATTACCTCAATCCCTGGGCACCGTTGCCGCCGGGCTGGGGCAAAAACGGCATTGATGTTCTGGTCAATAAACCCGTCGGCGGCATAAACCTCGTGCTGGCGGGGCGACTGCGCCAAGACGCCGTCACCTTGATCGTCGTGGTGGGTCTGGTGCCCACCGAAATTCTGATCGCACCCACCGCCCCCTTGTCGACCTTGCTGGCCTATGCGGTGGACGTGCAATGGGTCACTCAAGGCACGGATCCCAATTCAATCACCTGGAACGATCCGAGCGCGATCGCCACTACACCGATACTCACCGACAACGCGCAACTGGTGAGCGCGGTTATCGCCCCAGGCACACTCAGCTTTGCGTTGAACTACAGCACGACCTCGTTGGCGCCCGTCGGCGCCAACGTCACGGTGTTCGACCAGAACGGTATCTCAGCCGGCTTTGTACGCGTACACGGCAACACCGGCAGCCTGGCCTTCACGCCGGTAAACACCTCCACCTATACGCTTTACGTGCAGCCGGTGATCCCCGTCGCCGGTACGCCGCTGGGCGCCTTCCAGCCGCCCTTCACCATGGGGCCGATCGGGCCGGGCGTGACCTTGCCCGCGCTTGCTCCGGTCATCGGCCTGATCGATTACGACAAGACCACGCTACGTGTCAGTTGGGGCATGCCGACCGCATGGACAGGCGCAGCACCGACATCCGGCGTACTGCAAGTATTGGCCGGTACCGTGGTTATTGCCGAAGCCGTGGTGAGTGCCAACGTCGGCAGCCTCGACATTCCGCTGAATGCAGCGCAGAGCAATATCAGCGTGCGCGTCCGCGCGACTTTCGGCAATCTGGTGGGTCCCTTCAGCACCGCCGTCAGCCCTTGGCTGGCCGGTGTCCATCCCATTACCACCGCGACCGATCCGATCAGCGCCAAAGCAACGCTAGCGTGGCCGGCGACCACGGGCGCCACCGGTTATGTGTTGAGTTTCAGCGATGGCCGCCCCAATGCGACAACGACGACAGCGTCTTACCCTTTGAGCGCGGCGCTTGCGGCCAACACCGCGTTGCAGGTGGCGGTACGCGCCACCTTTACCACCAGCACCCTGACCACCAACGGCCCCTTCGGCCCATGGACGGCTATACCGGCAAGTCTGCCGACCGTGATCGGCGCCGATTACAACGGCAGCCAGATCAGCGCGACCTGGTCGCCGGTCGGCGACGCCAGTGGCTATATCATCAGTGTCATCGCCGCAGGCGCCACCACCATCACGGCGCAACACACGGTAACCGGAACGGCAACACACGCGGTATTCCCGGTGAGCTTGAGCGACCTGAGCAAGACCTACAGCGTCACCGTGCAAGCGATCGACAACAACGGCGCAGGACTTGCCGCCGCCGGCCTGCCGATCTACCAACCGGCGTTCGGCATCTCCAACACAGCGCCCAGCGTTGCGCCCCCTTATGTTTTTCCCGCCGCGACGATTGCACGCACCGCGCAATCGATCATTCTTTATCTGCCCAATCTTGCTCTGCCGGGGCAAACCATCGCGGCGATTACCCAGGGTGCGTTCATGCTTGCACCCAATACCGACAGCGCGACCAAGGCCGCCCTGCCCTATACATTGACGCTGGAGGCCACCAGCGAAGCCTGGGTTTTCAGTAGTGGCAGTCAACCCCTGCCGTCGATCCGCCCGACGTTGCAAACCCATTACATCGCCTTTCTGAAAGCCGCCGAAACAGCAAAAGCCTCGCCATGGGGCATCTGGATGTTGCAACAGGCGATTGCGCGCTTCATGCCGCAGACCTTTGCCGAAACGCTGTACTACGCCTACGGCCTCAATCTCGGTGCTGGCCCCGGCACCGGCACCATCGATCTGCGCTCCGGCATGATTCTGCGCGTCGATTTCGCCAACTACGCTTATGTGTGGACCAGCGTGCAGAACAACTGGTTGAACGGTTTTGTCGGCAGCAACCGCACCGATTTCGAAGTAGGTGATTTTTATAATCATGATGGCAACTGGACGCAGGGCGTGGATGCCTTTATCGCGCAACTGGTCAGCGCCGGCGTGATGAGCGTACCGGCACCGCCGTACACACCCAGCACGCCCCAGCAAGCGGGCGTCGCGGATGCCGGCGACTTGTTCTACAGCAGTTTTCCCAAACCGTTTTATCGATTGTTTTTCCCGGCGAACCTGCTCGATCCATCCGGCGTGGGCTCGACCACCACCTCAAGCAACTTCACCTTGGTCAGCGCCGCCACCTATACGGATCTGACGACAGCGACCACGACACCGTCGCTTACCTCATTGGTTGCGTTCTTCCGTGGTCGCGCGGTGGTTACGGCGTGCATTCGCATTACGGTCAACGGCAACGACGTCGTCGTACCGATCGGCACCACCTTGGGCAATGTGCTGGATCGCTACGCGGCGCGTCCACCGGCAACCGCCCTACAGGTCAATGGCCTGGTGTGGGAACGCGCGCTGGGTTCGGCGCTGGTGGTCTACGGCAGCGGCGCGCCGGCGGCCAATGCCATCGATCTGGCGAGCCGTTATCGCATCCGGCTGGACTGGAACACCCTGCCCGTTTACGCCTCGCCGATAGATGCCACGACCTTGCCGCTATTGCATGGCGATCGTCTGAGCTTTACCGCGCCTTGACGGTAACCTCGATGAGCACGCCATCCTTTACCCGCGTCGATGCGCTGAATCTGTATGCGCTCAGCACCGCCACCGAGGCGGCCGTGCCCGGTTATTGGGCGGGCTATCGACCCGGCTCGGCAGGCTCGTTGCCGAACCCCGCCACGCTTACCGATACCTGGAACGACGCCGGCGGCGTCTACGTTTTCATCAACGCTACGCCGACCGACATGGCGGCGTTTCTAACGGCACTGGATGGGTATCTCCATGCTATCGCCGCTACCTCGCCACGCTTTTTATGGATCAGCAATCCGCTGGATCTTCACGGGTATTGGCAAACCCAGACGCTGTCGGCCCGATCGAGCGGCCAGCCTGGTGCGCTGACCTGGAGCAGTTGGGGGCAGAACAACTTTTCGCTGCAAGAATACGCGCTGCAACTTGCACCCGGCACGGCTCTCACGCTGAGCAGTAGCGGCGGCAACGCTATCGGTGTCGCCATCGCCTCGAGCGGCATGCGGTTTATGGCGCCAGCCATCATGCTGACGCCGGTAGCCAACAGTGGCGGCCTTGCTTTCGCCGGTACCCAGGTCGGCGCGTTTACCGCAGGCTTAAGCCTGCCCGGTGGCGACGCGGTCGACCGGCTAGCCGCACTGGGCGTGCGTTTGCGCTACGTGATTCGCGCCTCGGCAGATATCCGCGATATCCGTGTCGTCAACGTCGACATGCCAGTGCTCGCGCAATCGAGTCAGGCGCTGACGCTGGATCTGACCTGGGATCCGCTCAACCCGCTACTGCGCGGACGCGGCGGCCTGCGTTTCACAGACCGTACGGCAACACCGCTGGATGCCACCTTGGTCACGACACGCGGCTATGCCACCAAGCTGACGCCGCAAATCGGCAGCGCACCGTTGTGGAGTGCGGGCTTTATGTTTTGCAGTAGTCCGCTGGCCATCGGCAACCGGGCCGAACTGCGCAGCTCTACCGTACACCTGGCGCCCGACGGCATCTTTACGCTTAGCGTGATACCGCCATCGCATGCCAATGCACTGACAACCACCTACGACCGCTTGATGCTCGGCCAGTCGGGGCTCGAATACGTCGGGCTGACCGCGCAGACCGGCATGACCGTACTGTTTGAAGCCGGCCAACCTGCTTTCGCACCCACCGCGGCCTTGCAAGGTGTGCCGCCCGGTGAACAAAGCAAGCCGCTGAGCGCACTCGCCACCACGGCTTACATGAATGTGCTGCCCGCGGCGAGCGGACAGAACGGGCTCACTTATTTCGCCCAACCGCGCCAGGCGCCTTTATTCATCGGCAGCGGCAACACCGTGATGGCCTATCAAGAAGTGCCGGCGGCGACTTTGCCGGCCTATCCCAGCGGCAGCGGCAACGCGCCGGCGACATTCCCGGTGGGCTTGTACAGTGGTGTGGACGTGAGCCTGATCGCGGCAGCACGCGCGCTCGAACTCTCCGCATTGGCGCCGGCGCGCCGGCAAAGCATGGCGCTGCCCTCGCAAAACAGCGCACCGGCCGCCGTGCCCGCGACCGACCTGCTGGCGCTTACACCGCAAGGCCTGGTGGTCACCATCGCGTCTGATCTGAGCAAGCTCAGCGGCGTGGTCATCGCCAATATGCCGGCATCGAGTATTCCGACGATTGCCTTCAATCGTGTCGACCCGCCATTCCAGGCAGCGCTGCAAGCCAATCAATTGTTTTTCGTTGCCTCCAACGTAACGACCTTGCTCGACTCCGCCGGTATTGCCGCGCCGTTTGCGGCGGACATCGAAGGCTGGCATTTCAAACTGGCGCCGACCGACTGGCGTACCGACCCCACCGATCACCCGACCTTGATGCTGTTCAAGTACGGCAACCGCTCGCTCGAAGATCTCGTTGCCGACACCGCCTGCTGGGGTTGGCAGCCTGTGGCGACGAATGCCAACGGCAAGATTCTGCCGACTCAATTGAATCTGGCGGCGATCTTCGCTGCGGCCAAGGCGCGTAAAGATATCGAGGGCGACCCCTACGGCCTGTTCTACCGCGAAACCGTTGCCAATCCGATGTGGAACGGCGTGCTTTTCTTCAATGTGCCGGTCGACTTCACCCAAATGCCCGAGCCGCTGCAATTCCTGGCGGCCGGCATCGACACCACGCGTTTCTACGCTCATCACATCGGCTTTTCGGTCACCCCCTTCAACCCGACCACCACACCGGTAAGCCTGGGCCAGACCGCCGCCTTCGGCCTGATCGATTATCAAGATCCGGTCGATCTGGTGCCCGAAGCCACGCATCCGTTCGCGTTCAAGACACTCGCCCTGCGCGCACGCTTCGCCAACGCGCAGGTCGCCGATTTTTCCGCGCAGGCCGAGTTGGCGGTCAACCGCCTGTTCGGCGCCCAGGCGGTCAAGCAAGACCCCTCTCGCGGCAACAACCTGATTCTCGACGGCAGCTACCAGAACGTAGGTGGCCTACCCGCCTATGCCTTCGCACTGCGCGGCGAAAATCTCTACAACACGCTGAACTCAGCACTGACCAGTGTCGAAGTACTGGGCGTGCGCCTGCAGTCGCAATCGGCAGCCACCTCCGTCACCGTGACGACTCGCTTCGTACTGGCAGGCAATCTGCGCTTTTACGCGCCACCGGGTTTCGATGCGCTCGGCTATGGACCGGCACCGGGCACCCCGGCTACGGACGGCTATCTGCGCTTCGCCAATTTCGCGGTCAGCATGAGCTTCGCCCGTGCCACGCCGACAACCCAGCTTTTCGTCGCCAACGAAACCGGCATGAGTTTCGATCTGCCCAATAGCGTGTCGCGCGGCGATGCGCTGGTGGCGAACTTTCCGGTCACGGTCAGCGCCATGGTCGCCAGCCCCGATCTCGCCCTGCCGGGCAAACCACCGGAAGGCCAAAGCCCGGAGGACATGGGCTTCACCTCGATCTATGCGCCGATGCCGCAGGCCATCTTGACGCCTCCCTGGTACGGCCTGGCCTTGAATCTGGATCTGGGCACCCTGGGCGCACTCTCCGGCAGCGTCGGCATGCAGGCGCAATTGTTGATCGCCTGGTGCGTGGGCCGGCCCAACGATGATTTACCGATGTACCTCGGCTTGCGCCTGCCCAGCTCACCGGTACTCGGCGGCAGTCTGCCGCTGCAAGGTGTCTTGCGACTTGGCTTTCGCAGTTTTCAATTCAATACCTATCTGCAAAACGGCCATCGCGCCTACATGCTGCGCATGCGCCGTTTCGCCTTGTCGATACTCGGCTGGCATTTCCCGCCGGGCAATCTGGACGTGATGTTGTTCGGCGGTCCCGATGGCCGCTCGACCGGGCAGCTCGGCTGGATGGCCGCCTACGATCCAGGCAAGCAGAAAAAGAACGATCTCGCCGACACGGCCACCTCGCGCCCATCGCCATCGGCACGCCGCGTGCGCCGACTGAGCGCCGGGCGCCGCCTGCAGCCGCCGAACGAGCCATAGAGGGCCGGCATGGCGACCACGCAAGTCAATTTTCAGGTACTCGATGTCGGCCAAGGCGCAGGCAACTTCATCGAGATCTACGACGGCACCACGCTGACCGACACCGTGTTGATCGACCTTGGCACCACCTCCGGCCGTAGACAGGGCGCCACCGCCGTCACCTACATCTACAACCAGCTCAATACCATGACTGACGCGCACGGCGATCCGGCGCCACGCATCGGCCTGCTACTGCTGACGCATAGCGATACCGATCACATCAACCTCATCAATCAACTGCTCGATCGTTTTCCAACGGGTGCGATGCATCCGCTAAAGATCGACCGAGTGCGCTACGGTGGCGACTACGGTATGTACGCCAAGGGCAAGCGCAAAAAAAATGTGCTGGTGCGCTTGAAGAGTTATTGCAATGACATCAAAGCACCGCCCGCCAGGGAAATCGGCGTCGACAAGACCGGCAAGTGGATACCGTTTTGGCAGCAGGCCGATATCAAGATCCACCTCGTGGCATCTAACGTGCCGGACTCGACCGCGACTACCAGCAGAAAGCGCCCGCGCGTCAGCACCCCCAGCGCCTACGCCATCAATACACGCTCCCTGGTCAATATCATCGAGTGGGACAGCATGTGGTACACCACCACCGGTGACGCCACCGCCACCACGTTAGTCGAATGCAACAAGGTTCTGGCCGCCGTGCCCAAACCGTTGCTGCCGACGTTCATGGCGACCTTGCCGCATCATGGCAGCAGAAAAACCATCTTCAACTTGAAGCTGGCGTCGGATGATCCCCAACCAGTGGCAGTCATTGTCGTCAAAGACTTCGCCCGATCCATCGCCGCAAAAACGGTGTGCGCCAGCGCCAACGAAACCGGTCATCACCATCCATCGCTGCTTGTCAGTGAGCTATTCAGCGAGTTCACCGAGCAAAGCCACGTTTTCTGGAGCGATCCGCTGCTTACCGGCCAGCGGCATCTGTATACGGCATGGGTGGACAAAATCATCACGGCCAGCGGCGTGACGCCGGCCTATACATCACCTTCGCGCTACGCCTCATTGCAAACGTCGCAAAACTTCTACACCACTTTGTATACGCGCCCAGGCCGAATCCAGTTTGCAAAGTTCGTCTACCCGCCGACGCCCGCCGTAGCCTTGGCCACGGCGGCTCCGACAGGTACGACGAACGGCGCGCGCTGGAATTTCTACATGACGAAAACCGAGTATGGCCTGACTCGTCATCCCGGCAATCTGCAGACCGACACCACCCCTGCAGCCATGCATTTACCACGGCCCAAGGCGGGCGGCTCCGTAGCTGCCCAGCAAGCGCCGGTCAAGATCGCGCCAATGGCACTGCACCACACCAGCCCGGCACATCTGGGGCATCACCCTATCCACCGCGCGCAACATACCTTGCGCCGCCTGCGGCAGATCGCTTGAAATGGCAACCACGCAAGTCAATTTTCAGGTACTCGATGTCGGTCAAGGCTCCGGCAACTTTATCGAGATCTACGACGGCACCACGCTGACCAACACGGTCTTGATCGACCTGGGCACCACCTCGGGCAGTGTGCAAGGCGCTGCCGCCGTGGCTTATATCGCCGCTCAGCTCAACAAGATGACCAAGGACGGCGAGCCCGCGCCGAACATCGACCTGCTCATCATGACGCACAGCGATGCCGACCACATCAGCCTGGTCAGCAAACTGCTCGACCTCTATCCACCGCGGCCGCCCGACCCTCCGTTGCTGACCATCGGCCAGGTGCGCTATGGCGGCGACGTCAAGCTGTTCGCCAAAGGCAGGGCCAAAAAAAACGTGCTGACGCGGCTGAAAGAATATTGCAAAGACATCAAGCCGCCTGCCGCCGATGAGGGCGGTGTCAACGCCGGCGGCAAGTGGGTCAATTTCTGGGAGCAGGCCGACGTCAAGATCTATTTGCTTGCCGCCAACGTACCGGAAACCGGCGGCACCACGGTGGAAGGAAGCAAGAAGCGCAAACGCTCCAGCGAACCCAGCGCCTATTCAATCAATACACGCTCGATGGTCAACATCATCGAGTGGGACAACTATTGGTATGCCACCGCCGGCGACGCCACCGCGACCACCTTGGTGGAATGCAACAAAGTACTTGCTGCTGCGCCCAAACCGTTTCGACCGACCTTCATGCTGACCTTGCCGCACCACGGTAGCAAAAACACCATTTTCAACTTGCGCGTTGCAACCCAAGCCCCCAGCGACGAGGCGGTCGAAGTGGTCAGGTCGTTTGCGCAATCCATCTCGGCCAAGGCCGTTTGTGCCAGCGCCAACAAAACCAAAGACCATCACCCCTCGTTGTTCGTCATCGACCTCTTCGTCCAATACACCGACAAGACTTTCATTTTCTGGAAAGATCCACTGCTTGCCGGCGACCGTCATCTGTACACCGCATGGGTCGATAAAACGATTACCGCCGACGGCGTAACTCCGGTGTATGCGTCGCCCTGGAAGTTCGCCTCACTGGAAACCGTGCAGAATTTTTACACCACCTTGTATAGCCGTCCTGGGGAGATCCCGCTCGCCAATTATGTGTATCCGCCGACACCCGCCACGGCCTTGACGACGGCGCTGCCGGTAGGCACCGCGGGAGGTGTGCGCTGGAATTTCTATATGACCAAAACGGAGTATGGCCTTACCCGCCATCCCGACAATGCGCTGCTCGATGCAACGCCGTCAGCCATGCGACCTGCCCAACCCAGGCCTGGCAGCGCGATACCGGTACCCGCGACGATACCGGCGCCGAGCATCGCCGCTCCATCGCCAGTATCGATACCGCAGCTTATCGAGCCGCGCCCCCTCAGCGTTGCAGCACCCTCGCTGCAACGCTTGCGACAAATCTTTTGAGCACGCCGACATGAAACGTGCCTACGTTGATGCGAGATCGCCATGAGTCTGCAAACCGTAAGCGCAGCTTTGGCTGTTGCGATCACCCCGCTACACACGATCGATCTCTATGGCGCCGCCAACGGCTCGGCCGATCTGGCACCGTTGAAACCCTTGCTGGCGTTGTTCGGTATCACCGCAAGCTACGTTCTGCACAAGGCCTCGCTCGATCCCAACACCACCTCGGTGCGGCTGGATGGCAATGGCCACTTTGGCGTGCCGGGCGCACTGCCGGCCAACCTCAGCGAGGTTGCCTGCACCGTGCTGTGCACCGGCGTCGGCGATGGACCGGTGACCTTTCAGCTATCGTTGGCGATCACCACGCCCGGATGGATGCTTGGCCGTCTATTTCCAAGCCTGCCCGATTACGAACTGTACGACCCGGCCTCGCTTACGGTCGGCTGGATCACCCCGTCATTCCTCGCCACCACGCGTATCGATCGCGCCGTATTGAGCGCACGCAGCGACGAGCTGCCCACGCCACAGCTTTATCTATCCGGCGACCTGCCCGACCAACCGCCTTACAGCGACTACGACAACATTGTCTTTCCATGGCCGCTGCGACTGAACGGCACCGTGGTGATGCCGGCATCGAGTACATCGGCACCGACCTTGGATCTGCGTGCCGTTTCTGCCAGCGCCACGCTCGGCATCGCGCAATCGCTATTGAACTTCGACACCTTGCTGGCCAATGGCGGCTCCGGCCTCAACCTGCGCGATGTCGGCTTTCGCCTTGCCTGCTATACCGATCTTGATCCAGACACCTGGGGCCGCACCGATTTTTCCGTACTCGACCTCATCGGCACGCTGTCCATCGGCCTGGTGCAGGCACACCTGTCGACACCGGTGCTGGCCACCGGACGTACCTGGCATTTAATCGCCGAGTTCGCCGACGACACGCTGGACGTCGTCACCAGCATCGGCCAGCTCACCACCTTGTTCGGCTTGCCCGAGCTACCGCTGCCGGCGAATTTCCCGATCCTGAGCGGATTCCAGTTTCGTATCGTCGAACTGTGGTTTCGCCCACCAGTGGGCAATGCCCCACCGGTACTCGACTACATCGCGCTGTCGATCGAATCGAAGCGGCCATGGAAAGCGCCGGTGCCGTTCGTGACGATCAAAAACGTCGGCACTCGCTGGGTCTGGGGCTGGGGGACGCTCAACGACAACAACTTCGGCTATATCTCAGGCTCGGTGTACGGTTCGCTGGAATTCGGCAGCGGTCCCTCCGGGTCAGGCGGCTTGCCGTCTTTGCCGCCCCCGGATCTGGGCCCTGCCGGCGGCGCACTGGTCCCGACCGATGCATCGCCCGATAGGGCCGATGTGTTGGTCGATCCGTTCACCATCGACGTCGTCGCCCAGATTCCCTCCTGGGCGGTCAGCGGCAATTTGCACGATGGCGATGTGATACCGATCGGCACGGCGTTCCGCTGGTTCTTCGGCGACCCAGGCCCGCCGGCACAAAGCGATATGTACATCACCGGTTTCAGCTTCGAGGCCGACCCGCAGAATCAGTCGTATAGCGCCAATGCCGAAATCACCTTTGGCCTGGGCGAGCTCGGCCCGCTCGGCGGCTGGAGCATCAACCTCATCGTGACCACGGTAACGGTGCGTACGATGTCATTCGCCATCGACGTCACCGCCGGCGAAGTGTCGGGCAGCATGGCCGGCGAATTCGCCCTCACCGACCAAACCAAGCCACCGATCATCCTGCTCACCGCCAGTTATCCCGGCGCTGCCGCAGCCCATCCTGAAGGCTGGACCTTTGCCGGCGATATGTACCCCGGCGATACGATCAACCTGACCGAACTGGCCGGTCGCTTTCTGGGCATGACGACCATACCCGGCTGGGTGCCGACGCTGAGCATCGATCGCCTGCACTTCAGCTTTAACAGTGGCACCCCAAGCACGTATGAATTTGCCGGCACCGTCTCGTTGCGCTGGCAGCCGAAAATCTTCGATACCCCGTTGAAGATCTCCGCATCCGCGGGCGTCGACCTGACCAAGCCCGGCAACGCCACAACCGCCAGCGGCTATGTCGAGGGCCTGTTCGCGATCAACTCCATCGCACTCAGCGCGCGCCTGCCGGTGGGCCCGAATGTCACCGAGCCGACCTATCAATTCAAAGTGCAGTTCGGCTCAGTGTGGCTACAGGCACTGACCTCCTGGCGCGGCGATCAGAGCAAGGGTACGCGCCATCAAGTGATCTCGTTGCAATTGGGCGGCGTCACGGTCGGCGACATCCTCGAATACGTGGTCAATCTGGCCCAGCCCACCATCGGCTACACGTTGGAGCCACCGTGGGATGTGCTCAAGCGCATTGACCTATCGCGCTTCGTGCTTACCCTCGATCCGCAAGACAACCTGGTCGAATTCGTCTACACGGCGAATGCGGATCTGGTCTTCATGAAGCTCGACACCATCGGCGTGCGGTACAGCCGCGCCGGCAACGAGGGTGGCGTCTCGCTGATTCTCACCGGCAGCATTCTCGGTAAGCGTTTCGACGGCCCCAATGCATTGAGCTGGGATGTGGTCAACGATCCGCCACCGCCCTTGCCTGGGCAGAAGCAGGACGAAAAGGTCATCGACTTGCGTTATCTCGGGCTCGGTCAACGCGTGGCCCTGAAAGATCCACCCGACTCGGTCGCCGCCAGCCTGGCCAAGCTGCGTGCGGACATGAGCCCGGACCAAAAGCCCGACCACAATCCGCTCGACGGCCAGGCGGTGGAATTCAACGCCAACAGCCAATGGCTGATCGGCCTGGATCTGGGTGTACTCGACACACTGGACATCGGCATCATTTTCAACGACCCGCGCTTGTATGGGTTGTCGATTCAACTCGGTGGCGAGCGCGCTGGCTCACTGGCCGGCCTGCGCTTTGAGATTCTGTACAAGAAAATTACCGACGACGTCGGCATGTTCCGCATCGAATTGCGGGTACCCGAAGCGTTCCGCCATATCGAGCTTGGCGAGGTATCGATCACGCTGGGCGTGATCGTGGTGGAGATATATACCAACGGCAATTTCCTCATCGATCTCGGCTTTCCCTACAACCGCAATTACGAGCGCTCTTTCAGCGTGCAGGTGTTTCCCTTTATCGGGCGCGGCGGCATTTACTTCGGTGTGCTCGACGGCAATACCTCGCGTCGAGTGCCACGCATCACCAACGGTAGCTTTGCACCCGTGTTGGAGCTGGGTATCGGACTTGCCGTGGGCGTCGGCAAGGAAATCAGCATCGGCCCCTTGTCGGGCGGCATCTATGTGCAGGTCGAGGTAATTTTTCAAGGCGTGCTCGGCTGGTTCAACCCATCCGCCGCCGGCAGCTCCAGCGCCACGTACTACTGGGGCCAGGGCATCGCCGCCATCCACGGCAAGCTGTATGGCTCGGTCGATTTCAAAATCATCAAGGTCTCGGTAACGCTGGAGGCCTATGCGCAGGCCAGCGTGGTGTTCGAAGCCTATCGGCCCACCGTATTTCGCCTGGCCGTCGGTGTCAGTGTCGAGGCCGAAGTGGAGTTTTTGTTCTTCTCGGTATCGTTCTCATTCGATGTCAATCTGGATGTCAGTTTTACCATCGGCACCGAACAAGCCACGCCATGGCTGCTTGCCGCCAATCAAAACGCGCCTAATCAACAGCGCCTGCGCGGCAATATTCTGCCGGCCCTGCAACGCCAACCCATGCGACGAGCGAATGCACTGCGCCATGAGCATTTGCTTGCGCTGGCACGCCATCGCGGCATCGCCCTGCATAGCCTGCTCGCGCAAAACACGGTCGGCCAACTGCAATGGAAACCGACCCAAAAAGTATTCGCCGATTCGCCACGGCGCGCGACGATGACCATGCTGCCGTGCTTCGGCATCGGCGATGTGCCGGTCAACTGGTCACCGGCGCAAGCAGCCGACACCACCACCCCACGCTATCGCGCCGCCTTTATGGTGTTTGCCGACAGCGGCGTGCTGCCTGGCGCGCGCACGGCGGCAGCGGCGAGTGTGCGCTCCGCCGCGCTAAGCGCGCAGTCAGCCGACGCAAACACCACCGACTATCTCGCCACCGATATCTGGGTGCGCGGTTTTCTGCTGTATGCGATCAACGCCTTGCAAACCGACCCGCAGGAACCGATCACCAATGTCAGTGCCGGCCAGCTCGCCTATCTGGCGGCGCAGCTCGACCTGCCGGGCACCACCGACGACGGCTTTAACGAGACTTACCTCAAGCAGTTCTTTTCGACCAATATCCATTTGGACATCTCCGGCAACACCGATCTGCCACCGTCCTCGAAGAGCGGCATGGTGATCGCGATGCCGCCGTTTTTGTCGTGGGCATCGCCACAAGGCGGCACCGTCAATTTCAATACCGACAACCCGATCGGCCCGCTTTACGAATGGGATGTCGCCACCCGCCTCGCCGCTTACACCACACAAGGCCCACCGCCCAGAGTCACCCCGCCGCCGGATGATCCGAGCACTTATCAGTCGTATGCGATGGCGGTGTTCCGCGACTTCTGCCTGATGTTGACCAAGGCCGCGGTCAAAGAAGCAAGCTCGGCCCTGAACAATTTCGTGCTCAAGCCGACCACGGCAACGCAGTCACTCGGTGACATCGCTCGCTTGCAGCCGCAAGTCAAAGTGACCTACTCGGTACGCGCCGGCGACACCGTAGACAGTGTCGCCGACGCGCTCGGTGCGACGACGGCGGAACTGGAATTTCTCAACCTGGATTTTGCGTTGCATCTACAGGCGGCCGCTGTCGGCAGTAGCCTGCAGATCAAACTTGGCGTGTCGCCGGACATGCTCGCGCAAGACAATCCAGGCATCGTCTTCGCCAAGCGTTCGCTGTCGCTGGGTACGCTGAGCTATCAAATCGTCGCCAACGATACCTTCAACAGCATCGGCGCCCTGTTCACCGTGCCGGCGGTAAATCTGTTCGGCGTCATCGGGCTGGCGGACGACACCAGGCTGCTGGCTACCGGCGCGCCATTCAATGCACCGGCGCTGACGTATACGCCACCGGCCATCGGCTTCAACACGCTAAGCACCGCCGCCACGTTTTACGCACGCTATATCGGCGCGGTAGATCCGAACACTGCCGACGGTAAAAATATTGCGTGGTATGCGCAAGCCATTTTCGATATGAACCGCGCGGCGCTGAATCTGCCGGCACAACTGGCGAACGATCAAGAGTTGCCTCCGGGCCAGCCGCTGTATGTACCGGTCGCTTTGCAAAATGCGACGCCTTCGGCGCAACCCAATTACACCACCGTACCGGGCGATACGCTGGCGCGCATCGGTGCCGCGCTGAATCTGGCGCAGAACCACGGCAGCGATACAGGCAGCCAGGGCTGGCCGCTATTCCGTGACGGTACCGTGCGCAACGGCAATGGCAGCATAAGCCTGCCGGCCTGGACCGGCCTGAGCATACTTGCCGCCGAAACACCGGCCATGCTGGCCCGGCGCACTATCGTCAATTGGGTCAACGGCGACAGTGGCTGGCATGCCAACTGGCCAGGCTTATTGAGCTGGATCGGCGATAGCGCCGTGCTGGCGCCGCTGGCATTGATTACCGTGGCAGGCGCCAGCACCGACGCAACAACGTACTACTCGTTTACCAGCTTGACCCAGAAGTACGGCCTGACCATCACCGACGCCGCCCTGCGTTTGCAAAACGTAGCGGACCTCTACCCCGTCGATACGGTATTGACCGTGCAGCACCTGCCGGCACAAGCGGTCAGCACCCTGGCCGATAGCGTGAGCAGCGGCACCCACCTGACCAGCATCATCGCGCAAGCCTCGCGCATGCTGCTGGCCGGTGCGCAATTGCCGCAACGGCAACTTTTAGACGGCCACGTCCGGGCAGCCGCCAGCATGGCGCCGATGCTCGATCTGACCTTGCAACAATTCGACGTGCCGGTGGATCCAGGCAATCCGGGCGGCATCGCGCTCAGTGTGACCGTCAGCACCAACGTCGATTGGATTACCTGGATGAGCAGCACCACGGTGCGCCCCGGCGAAACCGACGCATCGCTGCGCGCACGTGCGCCGCTGGCATTCGATGCGCGCATCAATCGCGGCCTCGCCCTGGGCCAGTCGCTGCAAGCCGGCATGGTGGTCCACACCGACACCGCAGCCACACTGGCATTCAGCATGACCAATACCCAGGTCATCGCCGCCGCACCCGCCACCTCGCTCAGCGTGATACCGCATGCCGGCCCGGCCGCGATGGCGCTCAAAGGTATCGCCCCGCGTACATATGGACTCGATCATCGGCTGGTGCTGCAAAGCGCCTCGGTGCTGCCGATTCCCGGCATGTCGACGCTCAGCGGGCCGGCCAGCTTGTGGCCTTATCCACAAGCGCTGATCGGACGCGCGCGCCTCGGCTTGCCCACGCCGTACGAAATTCTCGGCGCCGCCCACGGCAACGCCGATGGTTCGCAATCGATCGCATTGATTAACACGACCTTCGCCACGCTATTGCCGTTCCAGGCGCGCCGCGTCGATCACAATCCGCAATTACTGAGCCTGATCGGCGTCACTACTGAGCAACGCGATGTGCTGTTGCTGCTGCGCACCTATCTGGCGAACGCGCAAACGCCGGCCGGCTCCATCGGCTATCTGCTGCTGGCGCCATCGCCCAATGCGGACGACAACAACGGCCTGGCGGTTTTCAACCAGACCGCCAGCGCCATCTCGCTGGTGAAAACCAACCTGTCGACCGAAAGCGTGCCGCAGCCAGCGGCTATCGCGCGGGTAGCCCGTGCCGCCCGCAGCAACACCCAGCCACTGTATTTCGCCACGCTCGCCCAACTTGCCAATTTCATCTTGCTGCTATGGGAAGGCAGCACCGTCGGCGGCATCGGTTATTTTCTGGACATGGGCCAAGACGTGCCCGGCAGCGCCTTCGACGATCAAGGCATCGCCACGTTGAATCTGCTGGTGATCGCCGGTGAGCAGCAATCGGCCATCACCAGGGGCCGCAAGCTGCTGGCCTTCAACAACTGTGCCTTGATCGCATCCGGCGCCGACCCATCCGCGCAGGCCCTGTACGTCGAGGCCACCGATGCCAGCGACATGATGGAGCAGGCCTTGGTGCCGGCGGGCAATATCGGCTTCACCATGTCGCTGCCGCGCCCGGTCGACAACGTCGATCCGATCGTGCAAAAAAAGGTGCGGCTGGCGCGCCAATACAGTTTGCTCAGCTTCAACACAGCGACCGTCGCAGGCGCTGTATTCACGATGGCGGCCTCGGGCTTGCCGCTGACACCACAAGCGTCGGACGGCAGCGCGATGCCGCTGTGGCAGCAGCATCGCCTACAGCGCTACGGCCTGCTCGCACGCGAAAAAACCGCCGCTACGCCGGCAAAAAATTACTGGGACTATCAACAGGTGATCCCGGCATTTCGCTTCGGCCCCGCCTCGCCGACCCCGAACGTAACGGGCTTGCCGGCACCCGCCGCCGACCCGTATCGTGGCACCGGCACCTATCCGGTGGTCAATACCGACCGAAACCCACCAAAGATGAACCTCTTGATTGGCTTCGGCGATGTGGCCGGCAATCGCAGCGCGAATGCCAATGGAGCGCCCTTGTCGATCGATGCCGGCTATACCGACCCCCTGCTTGGACCCGCCGGCTGGCCGGCGGTCGTCACCGGTTACCTGGTTACCGGTAGCGGCGCCAACGTGGCACTCAATATCAACGTAGCCCCCAAAGGCGCTGCGCTGATGCCTTCGCCGACACAGTCCGGCGACGCGCTGGTCACTGCCGCGATCCGCCAATGGCAAACCTACGCGCAGATCTACTACCAACTGGCACAGCCTGGCATCAGCGCATCGGTACTGACCTCGCTCGCCGTCACCAGCGACGGCAAAGGGCAGCCGGTAAGCGATATCGCGCCCTTGCTCGGCTACGCCGCCGGCGCCTATCTGTACGCACAGGCGGCGGCGTCGGTCAGCGCTTTGCCGCCGCTGGGCGCCACGACGCTGGGCCAGGTACCCACGTTGTACGGCGTCGCCTGGGCGGATCTGGCCCAAGCCAATCTGCACCTGCCGCTGGCCCTGCTCTTCGGCGACAGCGCGGTGTTTACGGTGCCGGCCTTTATCGCGATGACCGATCAGGCTACCGCCAATACGCTCACCGCCCATCTACCCAACGGTTGGCCCGCACCCAGCGCGACCGCAATGCTGCAACTGCCGTCCAATCGCGACCAGTTGCTATTGCGTATCGGCACCGTTCTGGCCGTGCCGTCGCGCGCCGTCAGCATACCTGCCGTGGCACCCAGCCTGGCGATGTTGGCCGGCACACTCGGTACCAATGCCGTGTTGTTGGCGAACGACAGTGCCGCCGATAGCGCATTGCGCGACGGCTGCGTACTGACCATGGAAGGCGTCAGCATCACCATCGGCGTCACCCTGGTACCCGGCAGCACGCAAACCGTGCAGACCTTCGCTAACGTCGTACTCGCCTTTGCCGACCAGGGCATCAACCTCGCCGTCAGCGATATTGCACTGGTGTATGCCGACACGGCCGATTTGCTGAAAGCCGGCGCGACCATGCATACGGCGCACTATATTGCCCGCCACGGCGACACCCTCGGCAGCAATCACAGCAGTGTCAGCGCCAACGATTTGATCGCCGCCAATCTCGCCACACCCAATCTGTTCGACAACGGCGCGCTGATCTATCTCGGCCCCTTCATGGTCAATAGCAGCAGTGCTATCGCACCGGGGCCAAACGAAACGCTAGGCCACTTTGCCAACCGCTATGCCTGCCCGGCCGAACAACTACTGGCGGCGAACCCGAGCCTGGCGCTGCCGTCGAATACATCGTTGACGATTTCCGGTGCGGTGCAACTGCCGGCATCAAGCGAACTGAAACTGCCGTATACGCTGCGGGCCAACGAAACACTGCAGCAAATCGGCACGCGCTTTTACGCCAGCGGCAACCCCGCTACCACCCTGGTCACCTTGAACCAGGCGATGCCCGGCATCGTCGTCGCCAATCAAACATTCACCGTACAGGTGGGTAGCACACCCGTGCCGGTAACCACCGTCGCGGGCGATACCTTCGATTCGATTCTGCTTCGCGTGCAAAACGTCGTGTCCACCGCCACGCTGGCCGACATCGCCGCCGCGATGCAAAGCACACCGGGCTTGCTGCGAGGCGGCGCGCTGATGCTGTGCCCACCGGTGCAGCTTGCGGCGGCGACAGCGCCGAATGCGATAGCCGGGCTTTACAACGTATCGAGCACCTCCTTTGCCCTTGCCAATGCCGGCGTCACCGGCTTGTTCGTCGCCGGGCTTACTTTGAAGTCGCCACAAACCACCTTGCCCTCGGTGCAAACCCTGGCCGGCGATACCTTCAATAGCTTGATGGCGCGTTTTGCCACCGCATATGCAAACGCCGGCCTGCAACCGACGGTCGGCATCGCCGAGATCGTCAGCGCAAACGCCGACCTGGCTTTTCTCAAGGCCGGCGCGATCGCGCTGCTGCCACCGTTGGCGGCAACCCTCAACGTACCGATAGGCGGGCAAGGCCCGTATCCGGGACCGGCCTTCGCCTTGCAGGTCAATTTGCGCCTGCAACGTCCACCGGCATTGATTCACCCCGACTTTGCCCAGGACGGCCCGGTGGCACGCGCCGACTCGATCATTCCACCACCGGCGCACGACCCCAGCGTAGCCGGCGACGGCTTTCTCAACTTCAACGCCTTCGTTGCCGCGATGCGTTTTGCCCTGCCGACACTGCGCCTCGCCACCGGTCGCGTGGCTGGCGATAGCAACGATCTGTGGGCGGTGAATTTCGGTAGCAACGGCATCACCAACGTACAGCTCACCCAAGGCGTCCGTTTTGGCAACAACGCCTTGCCACGTTTCATGGCCTTGCAGCCGCTGTATCCGGCCCTGGTCAGCCGCGCGAAAATTCCGATTCAACTGCTGGGATCGGACGGCAATCTCGATGGCCTGCCAGTCGATCATGACTATCAAGGCATCGACGCCGAGGTATGGGCGCGCCGCTTTCTTGCCGATACCGACCGGCTGCTCTCGACCGAGTACGCATCGGCGATCTATGCCAACAGCGCCACTCGTGCGCAGCTCACCCTGGTACTCGATGCCAAGGCTACGCTGACCACAGCGATACCAGCCGGCCTGGACAGCGTATTCAAGGTCAACGTCGCGCAACAGCCCAACGATCCGCAAGCCGTCACCGACCCGAACCTCGCTGCCGGCCTGGTCAAGGCGCGCGAAGCATTGACGCAGCGGCTCGGCATCTCGCTATCGGATGCCTATGCCACGACCACCGTGATCCAGTACGACGGCCAGATCACCTCGCCGTGGATTCCATCTCCGCAAAAGCCGCTACTACCGCCAGCCAACCTGGAGGGCACCGCGCGCGAACTCATCACCAACCAGCCCGCCAACCATGAACTGCCTTGGCGCCTCACCTCGGCGAAAACCCCGCTGGACGAGCGCGCGCCCTTCGTCACACTGATGATGACGGTGACTACCCCCGCCGCGCAGAGCAGCGTACCGATAAACCTCGAATACGCCGTTTCAAATCTTGAGTTCAACATCACCGCAGTCAACGCGGCACCAGGCTATGTCGCTTCGGACTGGCTGAGCTTCGTGCCCTTGTTGAGCGGCGCCGATGCACCAGCCTCCTTGCACACCTCGCTGGGTTCGGCACAGGTACCGATCGTACTGCGCACGTTTCCAGGCGAGCCGATCATCCTCGGCCAGACCGCCGACGCCAGCGTCGATGCGCAAGATCCCAACCTCACCCTGGCCAACGCACCGCTGTGGACTTATAGCCTGAGCTATTCGCACGAACACGCCGCCCAAGACAGCGTGCTTATCACAGCTCAATTCAATCTGCACAAACCCACCATCCAGCCGCGCGCGGTGCCGCCGCCGACCGACCTGTTCACCGAGTTGGCAAAATACATGGCTGTCGCCGATGAGCTGTGGAAACTGCTCTCCGGCCTGCTCGACCCCGCCACCACGATACCCGCCAGCACCCTCGCCCATGCCGTCACCACCTTCACGACACTGGCGACGAACATCGCCAATCACTGGAACATCCGCCTGACCCAGGCGGCGATGCAAAGCGGTGATGCGATAGACGACACCTGGATCGCCGATCTCAACTATCTCTTCGACGCCAACGTCAGTTATCGCACCAGCGCAAGCGTGCGCTGCATCGACAGCCTGAGCCTGCACAGCCAGCAGGCCCAGCCCGGCCCCAACGGTGCCACGTGGCCGCAAGTGTGGTGCCGCGATGCCGCCGATCAACCGGTTGCGCTGATTCCATCGGCACCGGTGGATCAGACCGTCGTCTACAGCGTGCCGCCCGAGCTATCCATTCCCGCCAGCAGTTGGCCGATGTTCACCATCGCCTGGCCGCAACTCAATGTCAGCAGCGTGCAAAACGCACGCGCCAAACTCTCGGTGACACGCAACCAGTGGTTGACCACGCGCAGTGGTCCAGCGACCAACCCAAGCTTTGTATTCAAGACCGGCACCGTCACCGCCACCGACATCGCCACCCCGCTGAACACCTGGAGCAGACCCTTCATCCTGCAAGGCAACGACACCACGGCCGCGCTAAACCAGGCCTTCGGCACGTTATTTCCCCCGGCCAGTCGCGTGGCGAATCTCAAGCTCACGATGGGTCTGTTCTACGGTTATCAACTGATCCAAGACCCGTTGCATCCCGAGCTCTCGCTGGTCAGTGAATTGCCGGTGGGCCTGTACGCCGATCAGTTTTTAACCGACCAGACCGCCGCGCAAATCAACACCGCGCTGACGACCTGGAAGAGCCAGATGCAGCCCAACCCCAACGGTGCCGAGTGGGTGTTTTCGTTGACGCTGTATTCGGCGATGGATGCGAATAAGCGACCGCTGTTGAGTGTGGAGAGGATGGTTTATTCGATTTAGGTTTTTTGTTTTGGCTAGGTTGTTCGCCTGCGGCGTTTTCGGCCACCTGCCGGTGGTCGAAAGCCCGCCGCAGGCGAACAACCCAGCCAAAACACCAACCCAAACCTCACCCCCCCTCAAACCGCGCCAACTCCTCAAGCACACCCTCCGCGCGATAAACCGACTTACCCGCCTGACTACGCTGAAGCACACGCCCGCGCCCACTACGACGCATCCAATACACAACGCCCCAGAGAATCAACAAACACACAAAAGCGCTAGCCATCCAACTCCACACCACGATCGGCGCGTTAACCCATACATCAGCCCCCATCCAGGCAAATATCACCAATATCAGCGGCACCCAGATAAAACAGCCGATAACTGCAAACACCGGCCATTCCACCCGCTCCCGCCATGCCTGCAGCGTGGCCAATTGCCGCTGGATATCCAGCACCTGGTTTGCATAGTCAATGCGATTGACCAGATACAAATTGCGCGCTGCGGAAAGCACAAACATCAATCCATAAATATGCAGTGCCAGTCCTGACAACATCAGATGCGGCTTATCCAGGTGCTCTACCCAGAACGGCGCGAACAGCAACATCACACAGACACCGGCCATGATTTGCAAACGCTGTCCCCACACCAGCGGCCGCAGACTGCGACGCGCTTTGTCCAGCCGCGCGTCCCGATACAACTGCAGGTTCAACGTATTTTGCTGCTCAAGCCGGCGATCCAGTGCCTGCCAGGCTTGTTTGAAATCATCGAGTTCCATCATCACGCTCCCGCCGTAAGGGTTTCATCCGCGCGCATCTGGCCGCGCAATCGTTGTTTGATGCGATGGATTTTGGTTGCCACGTTGGTTTCGCTGATGCCGATGATGTCGGCGATCTCGGTATAGCTGCGGTCTTCCAGATAAAGCAGGATCAACGCGCGATGCAGTGCGTCGAGCTGCGCGATAAAGGCATGCAGTGATTGCAGCCGCTCATCGGGTTCGGTGATGGGTGTACCGCCGCCCAAAGTATCGAGCAGGTATTCGTCCAGGGGCTCAAAACGCTCACCCTGCCCGCGCTCGCGCCGCGCATGCGATATGCCGACGTTGAGTGCGATGCGATACATCCAGGTGGTAAAACGGCCGCGCTGGGCGTCATAACTGCCGAACGAACGCCATAGCTGGGCGCAGATCTCTTGCGCCAGGTCATGCCGGTCCTCCGCCTGGCGTGCATAGATGCCGGCCACTTTGAATACGATCTTCTGGTGCTCGCGCAGCAGTGCATCAAAGCATTTTTGTAATTCGGTCATCGCCATGGTGGCTCGTATCCCCGCTATTCACCCCATGATTCGCTGAGCGATGAAAAAAATCACACCGTGCACCAAGTGCGAACCCCACCCCAACCCTCCCCTACAAGCAGGGAGGGGGTGCAGTCTTGCCGCGAACTTGACGCTTACCCACACACCCGAGAGCCCGCACGGCGATATGAACGAAATACTCGATCACGCGTAGGTTGGGGTGAGCACAAGCGAACCCCAACATGCCACGGTCGGCACCACCGATGCATCACGGTGGACCGGGCGGCGAGATAAGAATGGCGATCACGGCTTTGATGACGTAGGTGGCACGTGACAGCAACATCAAAATACCTGCAATGAGCCCCCACTTAGCGTGGGTTGCACCCGGCTGCATATGGCTGTCCCAGACAACGCCAGCCCAGCCGAATATGACGAATATCAGCGCTATCCAAATCACCACGCAGCCGACGATGAATGAAAGCCATTTGGGCCCCGGAATAAACAGGGTTGCCCATGCGACGGCTACAAACAGAAAGAAGAACAATCGACACCCCCCTTATCTAACCCTTCTAACCCTTCTAACCCTGCCGCCGTAACCTAATAGAGTCAGGTACATGCATCGTGCTGATTTAACATAAATTGCTTAGTGATGCCGATTCCATGATCCGCCATGTCGATTTCGGCCGCGCTTGTTCGTCATTAACAGGTAAACCCGTGAATGTCCGCCTCACCCTACCTCTCTAAGGATTCGAACATGTCGACAAGAAACAACAATGCGCTGCATGCGCTTGGTCCGATTTTCTTCATGCTGTTGATTACCGGCGGGGTGGTGCAGGCAAGCCCGGTTACCTACACCATCGACCCTAATCACACCTACCCCAGCTTCGAGGCCGATCATTTCGGCGGCTTGTCGACCTGGCGCGGAAAATTCGACAAGACCAGCGGCAAGGTAACGCTGGACAAAGCCGCCGGCACCGGCAGCGTGGACATCACGGTCGATACATCGAGCGCCGACTTCGGCCTGGATAAGATGAATGAAGCGGCGCGCGGCAAAGAGCTGCTCGACGTCGCCAAATACCCGCAGGCTACCTACAAGGGCAAATTAGCCAGTTTCGTCAACGGATCGCCGACCAAGGTCATCGGCACCTTGACTCTGCATGGGGTGACGCGCCCGCTCGACCTTACGGTCAACTCGTTCAAGTGCATCCAGCATCCGATGTTCAAGCGGGAATTGTGCGGCGCCGATGCAACGGCCACCTTTAATCGTGATGACTTCGGCATGGACACGGGTAAATCCTACGGTTTCAACATGGCGGTGGTGCTGCGCATCCAGGCCGAGGCGCTGATCGATACCGACGCCGGGATGTGATGATCGCGTAGGGCCTGCGTATTGCCTTATGCGTGGACTGCCGGGTCGATCCCCTACAATCGCTTGATCCCCGCTTCGACCCGGCTAAGCCATGCCACCGCTACGCATCAAACGCTATCTCATCACCGGTTTGCTTACGTTTATTCCACTGTGGGTGACGTGGCTGGTATTTAAATTTGTGCTGGGCATGCTCGCCGGCATTGGCGCCCCCCTGGTGGCCGCACTGGTCGGTACGCTGTCATTCGTTGCGCCCAACGCCGCCGCCACGCTCAGTAACGGTTGGCTCACCTCCATCGTAGCCCTGCTGATTACGTTGGCCGCGCTGTATTTGATCGGCTGGCTGACCAACCGAGTCATCGGCCGGCGCCTGCTCGATGCGTTCGACGGGTTGCTGGCGCGCATTCCGGTCGTGCAGACCATCTACGGCGGCACCAAAAAACTGATGGCGGTGCTGCAGCAAAAACCCTCGGGCATGCAGCGCGTGGTGCTGGTGGATTTTCCACGCCGCGGCATGAAGGTGGTCGGCTTTGTCACTCGCGTGATGGTTGAGGAAGGCACCGGCCAGGAGATGGCCGCGGTGTATATACCGACCACACCCAACCCGACGGGCGGCTATCTGGAAATCGTGCCGGTCAACGAATTGACGCCTACCGACTGGACCATGGATCAGGCCATGGCCTTCATTATTTCCGGCGGTGCGGTGGCCCCCGATACGCTGCCCAGTACACCTACCCTGCCACACCGCGCACCATCCCCCACTGACGAACAACCAGAGAATCACGCGTGAAGCTACGCCGACTCGCCTTACTTACCTTGTTGGGATCTGTCTCGATGACCATGCATGCCACCGACTGGACCACCCCTGCCGAAGCCGCGCACTTTCGCACCACGCCGGACTACGCCACCACCCTGGATTATCTACAACGCCTTGTTGCCGCCGCGCCGGGCAAGCTCAAGCTGGAGAGCTTCGGCACCAGCCCGCAAGGACGGCCGATGACGGTGATGATCGCCAGCGGCGACGGCACCTTTACGCCTGAAGCCGCACGCAAGGCGGGCAAGCCCGTCGTGCTGCTGCAGGCCGGCATACATCCGGGCGAGATCGAGGGCAAAGACGCCGGGCTGATGCTGCTGCGCGATTTCGCCGTTACCGGCAAACTGCCGCAACTGCTCGATCATGTGGTGCTGGTGTATATCCCGGTGTTCAGTGTGGATGGCCACGAGAACTCCAGCCCGTATCACCGCATCAATCAAGATGGCCCGGACAGCATGGGCTTTCGCGGCCAGGCGCAATACCTCAACCTCAACCGCGACTATGTCAAAGCCGATGCGCCGGAAATACGCGACTGGCTAAAGCTATGGCAGCGCTGGCTGCCGGATTTCTTCGTCGATGTGCACACCACCAACGGCGCCGATTACCAATACGATCTCACCTGGTACAGCGAAGATCCGCACAAGCTCGACCCGGCTGTAGCGGCGTGGCAGCACCACACCCTCGTGGACCAGGCCATGCCCGCTTACGAAAAGCGCGGTCATCTCGCCTCGATCTATCTGGACTTCAAAGACGGCCGCGACCCGCACAAAGGCATCGCCAATTTCGGCTCTGGCCCGCGCTTTTCCACCGGCTACGTGGCTTTGCAAAACCGCCCGGCATTGCTGATCGAAACGCATATGCTCAAGCCCTACGACAACCGCGTGCGCGCTACCTATGATCTGGTCGAGATCCTGCTGGAAAAAATCGGCGGTGATCCAAAGGCGCTGCTTGCCGCAACCAGCCAGGCCGATGCGCATGCCATCGCCCGCGATGCCAAGGCGCAGGTCGCGCTGAGCTACAAGCTCGATCCCACACCGACGCCGTTCGAGTTCAAGAGCTTCGAGTTCAGCCAGACCCATAGCGATATCTCCAACAGTAGCTGGATCCAGTACGACCCCAGCAAGCCCAAGAGCTATGCCATCGAAAACTGGAACGCCTTGCTGCCCGACCTTTCGATCACGCCACCGGCGGCCTATGCGATCCCGGCGCAATGGACGTCCATCATCGATAAGCTCGACGCTCACGGTGTCGCCTATACACGTCTTGCACATCCGCAGAAGATCAAGGCCGAGAGCTACCAGCTCGATCATCCGCAATGGGCGAGCCAGCCGTTTGAGGGGCACTTGATGCTGCGCGACTTTGCGCAAAGCACGGTATCGCGCGAGGTGGAATTGCCGGTCGGCTCGGTGATCGTGCCGCTCAACCAGCGCAGCGCCAACGTCGCAATCAACCTGCTCGAACCCCAAGCACCCGACTCGCTGCTGCACTGGGGTTTCCTCAATGCGATCTTCGAGCCGAAGGAATACGGCGAACCGCGCGTGGTGGAAAAACTCGCGCGCGACATGCTGGCCAAAGATCCGGCGCTGCAAGCGGAGTTCACCAAGAAACTGCAAGACGACCCTAGCTTCGCCAAAGACAGCGCCGCACGGCTAAGCTTTTTCTTCCAGCGTTCGCCCTGGTACAGCGTGCAAGGTGTTGGCGCCTACCCGGTGCTGCGCCTGGATGCCGCGCAGACCGCTGCGCTGGGCAAACAATCGCACTAAACCACGCTGCCCTCCCCTGCTGGCAGGGGAGGGCCTAAAAGCGGACACGGGATTTTTTACCTAAGTGTCATGGCGCCGAGGTGCGGTCATAAACTGTCACATCCTCGCCGGAGGCATGCCCCGGCTTGCCTCTTGCCCCCTGACCTTTGACACTGTCTGGCCTATGACTCTTGGCCTAGGGTTAAAAGTCATGTCCGCCACCCCGGCGCAAGTTGGGTAATTGGCCTAAAACCACGCCCGACAGGGCAGTACACCACGAGGATCTCCATGACCAAGCCGTATTTGAAGCCTCTTGCCCTTGGGGTAAGCCTGGCCCTGTCGCTCGCCGCCTGCGGCAAGCACGAAGCCAATAACGAGCAGGCCGCACCGGCCAAGCCCGCTACCGTGGCCGCCACGCCTGCTGCACCGGTCGCCAAGAAAAGCGTGTTCGATGTAAGTGAGCTGGACCCGAACATCAACGCATGCCAGGACTTCAACGGTTTTGTCAGCGCCAAGTGGGTCGCCGCCAACCCCATCCCCGATGACCGCACCCGTTGGGGCGCATTCGACCAATTGGCCGAAAACAGCCTGAACACCCAGCACGACATCGTCGACGAGGCCAACAAAGGCGCCGACAGCGCCAAGGCCGGCACGATCGAACAGAAGATCGGCTGGCTGTACCGCTCGGGCATGGACGAGGCCACCATCAACAAGGCCGGCTTCGAGCCGCTCAAGCCGCAGCTAGAGCAGATCGCCGGCCTGAAAAACAGCGCCGACATCGTTGCCTACATCAATCAGCGCTTCAGCCAGGGCGATAAGCAGGTGTTCGATTTCGGCTCGTCGCCGGATTATCAAGACGCCAAGATGCAGATCGGCTACGCCAACGAAGGCGGTCTCGGCTTGCCGACCAAGGATTACTACACCAAGCCCGATTTCAAGAACCTGCGCGACGCCTACCTCGTCTACATCGCCAAGTCGCTGCAATTGACCGGCGTGGCCGAAGCCGATGCGAAGAAACAGGCCGATGACGTACTGAAGTTCGAAACCCAGCTCGCCGCCGCCTCCTTGTCGCCGGTGGATGCACGCGACCCGAAAAACCAGTACCACTTCGTCAGCGTGCAAGAGGCCAACAAGGCCACTCCGCATTTCGATTGGGCCAAGTTCTTCAGCGCCCAGGGCGTGACCATCGACAAGGGCTTCTCGCTGTCGCAGCCGAAGTTCTTTGCGCAGTTCGACAAGATGCTGGCATCGACGCCGGTCGCGCAGTGGCAGGCGTATCTGCGCTTCCATGCGATCGACGGCGCCGCCAACTATATGTCGCAGGATTTCCAGGACGCCCGCTTCGCCTTCTACGGTGAAACCCTGTCCGGCCAGCCCAAGCAGAAGCCACGCTGGAAGCGCGTGCTGGGTAGCGTCAACGGCAGCGTAGGCGAGGCACTCGGCCAGCTCTATGTCGCCAAGGTGTTCAAGCCCGAAGCCAAGCAGCGCGCCGAAGTGCTGGTGGACAACGTGCGCAACGCGCTCAAGACGCGCATCGAAAACCTCGACTGGATGAGCGCCGAGACCAAGACCAAGGCCATCGCCAAGTGGAACACCTTCCTGCCGAAGATCGGTTATCCCGAGAAGTGGCGCGACTGGTCCGGCCTGGAGATCAAGCCGGATAACTACTACGCCAACGTGGAAGCGGCCGGCAAGTTCAACTACCAGTATGACCTGGCCAAGATCGGCAAGCCGACCGACCGCAAGGATTGGGGCATGACCCCGCAGACGGTCAACGCGTACTACAACCCCACCGACAACACGATCAACTTCCCGGCCGCGATTCTGCAGCCGCCGTTCTTCGATGCCGATGCGGACGACGCAATCAACTACGGCGGTATCGGCGCGGTGATCGGCCACGAAGCCAGCCATGGCTTTGACGACCAGGGCAGCCAGTTCGATGGCGACGGCAACAACAAGAACTGGTGGACCAAGGACGACAGCGCCAAGTTCGTTGCCCGCACCGACAAATTGGTCAATCAGTTCAACGCCTATACCCCGCTCAAAGACAAGCCGGACCTGCACGTCAACGGCAAGCTGACGCTGGGCGAGAACATCGCCGACCTCGGCGGCCTCAACGTGGCTTACGACGCATTGCATACTGCGCTCAAGACACAGCCGGGCAGCGCCGAGCAGAAAGTGGACGGCTATACGGTCGACCAGCGGTTCTTCCTGAACTGGGCGCGCGTGTGGCGCGGCAGCGTGCGTGAAAAGCAGGCGGTCGTGTACCTCAATACCGATCCGCACGCACCCGCTTCGCTGCGCGCCATCGGTGCGCCGTCGAATATGGAAGCCTTTGCCACTGCGTTCCAGTGCAAAACGGGCGATGCCATGGTGCGTCCGGCCGACACCCAGGTGAAGATCTGGTAAGTCGCTAAGTTTTATCGGTGACACGAAGAGCCACGCCTGGCAACAGGCGTGGCTCTTCGCTTATTGGACACCCCCGAAGCTACCTTGCGTCGACCGAGAACCACGTCGTCGATACCCAGCCGTTGCCGCGGGTAATCCAGCAGGCGATTCAAGCCGTGAATGCGCAAGCACAATTGGATCGTTGCGTCGCCAGCGGCGATATCACTTCGCAGGCGTGCACCGGCATTCATCGCAACGCCACCGGCAATATCGACAGCTTCAACAACACCCTGCAAAACCTCGGCAGCGTCAACACTAGCGGCTTCGATTTCGGCGCGGTCTGGCGCGGCCCGCAAACCGGCATCGGTCAGTTCAACGTGAACTGGCAAAACACCTATGTGCAAAAGTACGAGGCGAAAAACGAGCTAGGCGCCAGGGAGCCACGCAGCGTAGGCCTGGAGCTGACCGACAGCGGCATCCCGCGACTGACGTCGGTGCTGGGTACGGCTGGGCCAAGGGGCCGTGGACGGTGAATTACAAACTGCGCTACTTCAGCGCACTACGCGAAGATTGCGCCAGCGCGGCTGGTTTCCCGATCTGTTCCATGCCGAACGAAATCGCACCCAATCGCCCCAATGGCACTCATCACCTGGGTGCGGTGACCTATCACGATGTGCGCGCAAGCTGGAAACTGCCGGTCGATCTGGATCTGACTATCGTCGGCGGCATCAACAATCTGTTCGATAAAAAGCCGCCCATCTGCCTGTCTTGCTCATTGAACGGCTATGACGCCTCGACCTATGACCTGCCGAGTCGTTTTGCCTATGTGCAGGCCAATTTGAAGTTCTGATACGCCGCTTACTCCTCTCCTGCGCGCCATGCGCAGGAGAGGATAACCGCGTCAACCGACTACAAAGCCCGATGGCGGCGGCATCTGCACATACTCCTGCGACACCGCCTCGACCTTGGCTGCCGGCGGCCCATGCCATAGCCAACGCTCCAAAGCCTCGATGGCCTGCCCACTGCCGCAGGCGAGTACTTCGACACTGCCATCGGCCAGATTTTTGGCGTGGCCGGTGAGGCCAAGCTCCAGCGCTTGCTCGCGGGTACTGGCGCGATAAAACACGCCTTGCACTCTACCGCTGACAATGAATTTGACTGTGCTCATGGCAAACTCCGTCGCCGTGTATACCTGCGTGACACTACTTTTACCTCTAGCGAACACCGACATTATTTGCCGGCAGCCACCTTACCAACGCCGATGACTTCACTAAGTGAAGCTTCTGTGACAGGACCGACCACCCGCTTGGCAACCTTGCCGTCGGGTGCGATCACATAGGTCGTAGGCAAGCCACGCGGCTCGTCGAAATCGGCAAGCTTCATGTCCAAGGTGACTTGAGCAATCGGATAGTTCACCGGGTGTTTCTTTATAAAAGCCTGCACGTCGGCCTTATCGCTATCTTCATAGGCAAGGCCGATCGCACTGACTTTGTCTTTGTGTTCGGTGACGAACCTGGAAATATCCGGCATCTCCTTGATGCACGGCACGCACCAGGTCGCCCAATAATTGACGATGACCCAATGACCACGCTGCGCGGCCAGATCGTAGGGCTTGCCATCTAGCGTGGTGATCTTGAGCGTGGGCTGCTCGGGCATGGCCGCCTGGGCGGGTGCGCTTATCGCAAGCGCAGCAGCCAGCGCCATCATCATGGGGGCAAAAGATTTGAACCGTTTCATCTACAGACTTCCTCGGAATCGGGTGATAACAAAGCCGGCGGGTAGGCGTGATCGAGCTGTGTGCCGAAGTTGACGCTAAGCGCATCCCCCACGCCAGCGAGCAGACCCATCAGCTCGGCGGGTAGCTGGATGCCCAGCGCAGCGGCCTCCTGCTCTGGCTGCAATGGCAGACGATAGTTGGTGTGGCGATACACGCGCAGCAGATCCGTGCTGTCCAGGCTGCGGCTAAGCAACCAGCCGCCGGCCTCGCCACGCTGAATCAGATCGGCATTGCGCAGGTTGTCGAAATATTCGGCAATCGAAGCGCTATGCAGATAGGGCTCGCGCATGCGCACGGTCGCCGGATCGACACTGCACCCCGTGCGCTGCGCCTCGACAAAGTGACCCAGCACCACCAGCAGGCCGAGAAACTCGGCACCTTCGGGCAAGATTTCATGCGGCGACTGATAGTCGAACGCGGATATCGAGGCGGCAATCGAGGCGCCAAGAATCACGATGATCCACGACAGATAAATCCACAGCAGAAAGATCGGAATCGCCGCCAGCGCGCCGTAGATCTGCTGGTAGGTCTGCGCGTTGCGCACGAACAGCGCAAAACCCCAGCGCGCGATCTCGAACAACAACGCGCCGAGCAACGCACCAATCGCCGCATCGCGCCGCGATACGCGGCGATTGGGAATCACCGTGTACATCAGGCACAAGGTGATGAAGGTCACCGCGAACGGCAGCAAGCCAAGCAAGCGGCGGCCCAGGCCCAACTGCCCCACCGCCTCATGCAGCAACGGCAACGCGGTGACATAAGAAGCCACCGCGATGCCGCCGACCATCAGAATCGGGCCCAAGGTCAACGCCGCCCAATACAACAGCAGGCGCGAGCCCCAGCCACGCGGTTGGTGTACCCGCCAGATCCGGTTCAGGCGGTCCTCGATACTGACCATCATCGACACCGCACTGAACAACATCACCAGAATACTGATGCCGGTGAGCTGGCTGGCGTGGTTGGCGAAAGCCTCCAGCGCCTCTTGCACCTTCTCGCCGGCCGCCGGCACAAAATTGGTGAAGACGAAATCGATCAGGGTGCCGCGCTCGCCGGCAAAGACCGGAAACGCCGCAAACATGGCAAACACCGCCACAATCAACGGCACCAGCGACACCAGGGTGGTGTACGACAGCGCGCCCGCCGTCTCGAAGCACTTGTCGTCCATAAAGCGCTGCCAGGCAAAGCGGCTGAAACTGAAAATGCGGTCGCGATCGTAGTGCTTGCGGTTAAAACGCAGGGCCATGGCTTATCCTTCGGCGGCTCCGCCCGCACGACGGCAGCCTGAGTGGTATCCGGCCGGTACACTAGCGCATTGCCACCGGATGCCCCAAACCACCGCATGAACCAAACCATCCTGGTCCTGTACTACAGCCGTAGCGGCCATACCGCCCAACTGGCCCGATTGATCGCCCGCGGCGTCGAAGAAGTACCCGGCATGAACGCCCGTTTGCGCCAGGTGCCGCCGGTGGCGCCGGTGACCGAAGTGGCACAGCCGCCTGAACCCGAAGACGGCGCACCCTATGTCAGCAAGCAGGATCTGCTCGACTGCGCCGGCCTGGCCATGGGCAGCCCGACCCGCTTCGGCAATATGGCCGCGCCGCTGAAATACTTTCTCGACAGCACCGGTGCGGAGTGGGCCAACGGCACACTGGTCGGCAAACCCGCCGCACTGTTCACCTCCACCAGCACCATGCACGGCGGTCAGGAATCCACCTTGCTAACCATGGCGCTGCCGCTACTGCATCACGGCATGCTGCTGCTCGGCCTGCCCTTTACCGAACCGGCACTCACCAGCACCCAAAGCGGTGGCACGCCCTACGGCGTCAGCCACGTCGCCGGCGCCAAAGGCGACAACCCGATCAGCGAGCACGAACGCGAACTGGCCCGCGCATTGGGTCGCCGGCTGGCCGAAGTCGCCCGCAAGCTGGGCAGCGCGGCATGAGTGCGCCCATCGCCACCACCTATCGCATAGGCCTGCTCGCCTGGGCGGCACTACTCGTCTTGCAACTGGCCTGGCATGGCTGGTTGTTTCCGGCCCAATTGATGTCGCCCATGGCGGTACTCGCCATCACGGTGATCCCGCTGTTGCTGCCGCTGCTGGCGATTCGCGATGTGCGCCGCGCGCTACTGTGGGTCGGCATCCTCAGCCTGTTCTACTTCTGCCATGGCGTGGCCGAATGCTGGAGCTCATCGAGCGAGCGCTGGCTGGCACTGCTGGAAATCGCACTTACCTTGCTGTTGATCGGCACGCTGGGTGCGGGCGTGAGGCGCAAACAACCGCGTTCATAAGACGCGTGTGCCCTCAGCCATTACCTGTCATGGACATTGATTTGCCTGCCGCATCATGGGATATAAACCACGCCCCTCGATACAGCAACTAGTTTCCGAGGTGGCCATGGATGCTTAAGCAGCATCCGCGTATCGCCAAGGAGTGCACCGGAGTTAACTCATGGATGAAGGCCAAGCTATTACTCACTGCATGACTCATACCGCCGTGATCGCGCCGAGGTATGGCCTGCACGGCAAGCCGCTAACAAGCTGGACAAAAAAGTGGCTTAAGTGCTTAAAAACAAGCCGCCTCGTCATGGCTCTCGCTGCCTGCCTTTTTCTAGCGCTTGAATCAAACAACACCAGCGCCAAAGACAGCCTTAGCCCGATCGAGCAATATTTCGGCCAACTCAATGATGCCAGCTATGACGACATCGGCCTTTCATACAGAGAAAAAGCAGGCAGCATCAGACGCATTTACGATGAAAGTATTTCCGCCGATCAGCATGCGGAGAAACTGGCGTCCATCAGCGATCACGATCTTAAATTGCTCTACGAATCGGCTCATTTAGCCGCCTTCTATACACACGACCAAAAGTATTTAGCCGATATGCAGCTTGATTTGGCTGAGCTGGTACGAAGAGGTCTGGACTCTGACAATAACTACGTCGACTTGTACGCCACGCTTGTTTCGCAGAGAAAATTCGACGACGCCAGACTGCTCGGCAAACAACACCCGGCTCAAACCTTCAAACCGTTACCCAGCTATCAAGACTTGACCGAGTCCACCGAGAACGGCCCCTCTGTACTGACGTTAAGCGAGGGACAGCACGGTCTTGAAATGAATCGCACGACTGTCGATTTAACCAGCCCAACGACGCAGATCGTTGTCATTTCCCACCCTCTATGCGGCCCATCCAGCCGTGCCATGCATGACATACAGTCCGACCCGGCCTTGAGCAAGGCTTTTATTTCCCATGCGCGCTGGATCACGCCGCAGGACGGCAATGCGAACTTTGACGTACTGGCGCGCTGGAATAACCAAAACCCGGCCTTTCCGATGAGCCCTGCTTATCGGCAGGACGACTGGCCCATGATCGATATTTGGGCGACACCCACGTTTTATTTCCTGCAGAACGGCAAGGTCGTAAAAACGGTCAGCGGCTGGTCCGGGCAAGACAGTCGCCACGAGCTGGAACAGGGGCTACGCCAGATTGGTCTTTTACCGCTGAAGCCTTAAAGCCTGGTTTCCAACACTTGCTCATATACCGCGCCAGCCTTCGACACCAGTAAACAACGCGGCGGCGATCAGCAAAATACCGACCCAGCGTGTCGCCAACATATTGGAGCTGGGTCGTTGCTTAAGCCATGCGCGTACTGCATCGGCGGTCAACGCGATACCGCCGTAAACGACGAACTGGGTGATCGCGATAATCCCCCATAGCACCAGCGCCTGAACCCACAGCGCGCCATAGGCCGGGCGCAAAAACTGCGGAAAGATCGCCAGCATGAATAGATAAGCCTTGGGATTGAGCAAGGCGGTGAACATGCCTTGCCAGAATGTGGCGCGCTGCGGCCGCACCACGGGGCTTACTGAGGCATCGAACCCGGACGTGCTGCGCAGCAGTGAGAGACCGATCCAGGCGATGTAGAGCGCACCGGCCAACAGCACCGCATTGAACACACCGGGAATCAGTTTGAGCAGCATGCCGATACCCAGCGCGGTCATCGTGACATGGCAGACACCGCCGGCCACGATGCCGCCCACTGCCGCCATGCCTTTACGACGCCCGCCACTGAGCGCGCTGCCGAGTACGAAGGCCATATCCAGGCCGGGCAGCGCGATCACCCCGAAGACCACGGCGAAGAACAGCCATAGATGCGCGTAATGGGTCATGGCCCGGCCTGCGCATCCGATAGCCAACGCAGGCGCGAACGCGGCGTCGGGTTCAACTCGATCAACTCCGGCGCCTCGCGCAACAGGCCGGTATCGAGCAAGGTTTGTGCGGCGGTTTTCATCGCGGGCTTGAGCTGGTTCTGCAGCACCTTGTTGTCTTGCACGATACCCAACCAGACCAGCCATGGTCCATCGGTGCGTATCGGCAATTGCGGAAAATTATTCGGCACGTCCAGCGTTACCAAAATGCCAGCCGGGTGCACACCGGCCATGCGGTAACTGGCGAACAGCGCCTCGGCCTGCTGCGCTACGTCGGCTTCATGGCCTTTCTTGATCGCGATGACCTGCATGACCCCAACACCCTGGGCACCCTTTTCCTCAAGCACCGGATCCACCGCCGGCAGCACGGTAACCCCGGTCTCCGGCCGCAACGGATGCAGCAGCATGACGTTATCGCTGTCGGGCAAGATGGCATTGATTTTTTCGCGATGCTCGCGCCATAGCGGTCCGTAATAAAAACTCGCGTTCACCACCGGACGCGCCGGCAAATCTTTGTAGCCGCGCAGCCAGGTGAAGTGATTGGGATTGGCACGCTCCAGAAACTGGCCGAACACCATCGCACCGAGTTGCTCAAAGGCTTCGGGGAAATAGCTATCGAAGTATTTCGCAAAACGAGGGGCCGCACCGTCGGTAGTGGTGTAACGGCGCAACTCGATGACTTGGTAATCGTGCAGATGCTTGATCGTATCCATCGACGGCAAACTCTCGCTGTGATTTGGATGGTCGGCTGACATGGCCTGCGCCGCACCGGCCAGGCCGATGGCTATCGCGGCAAACGTTCCCCACATCTTTTCGTAACTACCACGACGCGCCTTCTTCATAGACTCCCCCTCACTAGCTGTGCTTAGTCGATGCTGGACACGTTACGCGTCAATCAGGACAGTATTCGCCCTGATTAATCATTACACTTCGGCTCATGGCCCTCCCAACCACCCGCGTGCTGGCAGTGCTGGAACTGCTGCAAAGCCATGGCCGCATCAGCGGCCCGGAACTGGCACGCCGGGTCAATGTGGACGTGCGCACATTGCGCCGCTACATCGTGATTCTCGAAGAGCTTGGCATCCCCATCACCACCGAGCGCGGCCGCTATGGCGCCTATATGCTGGTGGCCGGCTTCAAGTTGCCGCCGATGATGTTCACCGACGACGAGGCACTCGCCTTATCCGTCGGCTTGCTTGCCGCACGCAGCCTTGGCTTGGCCGAGGCCGCTCCCGCGGTAGAAAGCGCACAAGCCAAACTCATTCGGGTCATGCCCGAGAAACTGCAGCGTCAGGTGCATGCCATTGAAGAAACGGTGAAGATCCATTTCGCCGGCGCAACCAATACACCAAGCAGCAACGCCGCCCTGATAACGCTGACCACGGCGGCGCAGGCGCAGCAGCGCGTATATATGCGCTATGAGTCCGGTCAGCACCAACACACCGAGCGCGAGTTCGACCCTTACGGCCTGGCCTTTCGCACGGGCGCCTGGTACACCGTCGGCATGTGTCACTTGCGCAAAGATCTGCGCTCGTTCCGGCTCGATCGTATCGAGGACATAAAACTGCTCGAACAACGTTTCCAACGGCCGCCCGGCTTCGATCCACTGGAGCAACTGGCTTTCAGCATTGCCAGCCTGCCGCGCAGCCACGCCATCGAAGTACTGCTGCGCACCGATTTGAAAACCGCACGCAAAGCCTTCTCGCTCGCCTTCGGCCTGTTCGAGCACACCGCCGATGGCGTGCTTCTGCGCAGCAGCGCCGACGACCTCAACTGGTTCGCACGGCAGCTCGCGGCCTTGTCGTTCGATTTTATCGTGCACTCCCCGCCCGAACTGCGCAACGAACTCAAGACCCTTTCAACACGCCTGCAAACACTGGCCAAAACCAGCCGAACGTAGGTTGGCGGTGAGCGCAAGCGAACCCCAACAACCCGTGCATGCAATGTTGGGGTTCGCTTGCGCTCACCGCCAACCTACACGGCCATGACGCCCAACACGCCGACACATCCCCACATTTAAACCGTACGCGTCGCCTCCACCGGCGGCACTCGCGAAGCACGCATCGCCGGCGCCAATACCGCGGCCTGCCCCAGCAATAACAAGGCGACTACACCGCTCAGCACATAGCCGGTCGACAAGCGATTCATCTCGAACTGCGCCATCATCCAAAGATTGAGGCCCACCGCCAACAACGTGCCGACAACGACGCCACCGAAGCTAATCAAGAAGTTCTCGGTAAGAAAATAGCTGAGGATGTCGTTCTTGGTTGCGCCAAGGGCACGGCGCACACCGATCTGTTTGCGTCGCTGCCCGACCCAAAAACTGGTCAACCCGACAATACCCGCGGCAGTGATCGCCAGCAGCACCACGCAAACCACACTCATCAGCTCGACCATGCCGCGGTCGCTTTTGTAAGCCTCCTTGCGCACGTCGGCAAAGGTCCGCACGCCGCCGTCGGGGATAACCCGCAAGCGGCTGATCGTATTCAGCGCTGCAGGTGCGGCCTTGACCACCGCATCGAGTTGCCCCGGCCGAGTGCGCACAATGAAGTTATTGGAGTCGCCGCCGATCAACCACGGCACCAGGGTGCTGTATTGCGATCGCGCATCCTCGCCGGGACTCGGCGAGGGCGCTTGCAAACGCTCGATCACCCCGATCACCGTACTCGGCCTGCCCCCGCGCGTACCCAGATAAAGCGGCTTGCCCAAGGCGGAGCCATTGGGGAAAGCTTTGTCGGCCAGGGCCTTGGTAATGATGATGATCGGCGCATCGGGATTGCCGTTCTGTCTCATCTCACCGATTTCGTCGGGACGGAAATTCCGCCCCGCCACCAGCTTTACCCCCAGCACGGACAGCGCATGCTCGTCGACAAAATAAACCGCGGTCACGCCGACCTGTTCGACCGCGGCAGGATCTTTGCGCACACCACTGGCCCAACCGCCGCCGATCAACGGGTAGGCGTTGCTCGAATAAGCATCGACCACACCGGGGATCTGGCGCAACGCGACCAGGTCGGTCTTGGCCGGGGAGTAGTCGTCGTCTTTCTTGCCGACCCAATGGTTGTCGATCATCAGCAGATTGCTTTCTTCGATACCGGTGGGGCGCGACAAATGCTCAATACGCTCGTGGATGATGAATAGCGCATTGCAGACAATCGCCAACGTCAGCGCCATTTGCAATGCAATGAGGAAGGTGCCGGCTTTGTGGTGCCGCAGCGCGGAGAGAATCGGTTTGATTTGCATGATTTCTCTCGGGCTCAGTTGGATTTTAGCTGCCAGGCGGGCTGCACTTGCGCCGCGCGCCAGGTGGGATAGAACGCCGCAAGCAAGGTGCTGAGTATCGAAACGGCAATCGTCAGCCCGACCAGCGAGACATCGATATGCGCCAGTTTGGCGATCGACGAATCGAATACTCGATCGACGTAAAGCATCCCCAGCGCCGTCAGCAACAGACCCAGTGCGGCACCGGCAAGACCAACCGTGCCTGCCTCGATCAAGAACTGGGCATAGATCGTCTGCTTCGATGCGCCCAGGGCTCGGCGCACGCCGATCTCCGGCGCCCGGCGCATAAACTTGGCCAACAGCAGGCCGGCCGTATTGACCAGACAGATAAGCAGAAAGCTAATCGCGATCAACAGCGAAATCCGCGCCTCCTTAGGTACCACGTGCCGATAACTCAGCCACTGCATCACATCGCGCAGCCGCACATTCGGCGCCCAGCCAAAGCGTCCGGCGCGCTGCTGCTCCGCTGCATAGCCATGCAGATACTGGCGATAGTTGGCCGCTTGTGCCGCAGTAGGCAGCTCCGCCCAGAAAGAGAGCCACACGCATTCGGAATGAAGAAAACTGTCCCAGTCGGTGCCTACGTTGCGATTGCAGATCGTGGCGCCAACGGGTTTCTTTTTCAGATCCATGGCGCGATTGAAGGGTAGATAGATCTGTCCGGCAACGCCGAAGCCACCTTTAATATCCAGATCGAAGAAACGCGGCTTGACCTCCCACCGATCGGTAACGCCAACGATCCGGTAGCTGACTCCATCAAGATTGATCTCGCGCCCCACGCTGTTGGCGCCGCCGAAAATCTTGTCGTTGAGCTCGCGGCCAATCACCACCACGCTGGCGCGCGCCTCATCTTCTGCCGCCGACCAACCGCTGCCGAAGAGGAAGGGCACATCGAACATCGGAAAAAAATCGCCGAACGCCCCATAACCTCGGGCAGGAAATGGAAGCAGTTGCGGGTCGGCGGGAATCACCGAGGACGCCAGCGAATAAAGTGCGGTCTGCCGCTTCGCCTGATGCGCGTGCTGCAGCGCCATGGCGTCGGTATAGGTCATCCATGGCAGCGGCTCGCCCTCGTCATTGCCGTCCTTCCCGTAGTTGTCGACCTGCGCGATAAACAAGGTCGACGACTTTTGCGGAATCGGATTACCCGAGGTGGCGCGAAAAACCGACCAGATCGTCATCGACGCCGCAACGCCGAAACCGATCGCCATCACCATCAACGCCGTCAGCACCGGATTGCGATGCAGACTGCGCAAGCCGAGCTGGAAGTAATAAGCAAACATGCGTGAACCCCTGTGGGACGGGACCTCTTCGACGCGGGTGCGAACGATGGCCATTACCGTGCACAGCAAGCTGCGTGCCAGACCCGTCAATCGCCGCCACTGGCGCTGTATCAACGATGCATGAGTTTGCACCGGCGCATGCCCGCTGTCCGCGGACAGCGCAAGCGGACAGCGCGGACAGGACCGACCTATACTTCGGCGGTCTATCCGTCAGAGTCAGGCCATGGAATTCCTGCAAGACGCACCCCAACTCGCCCACCCTTACCGCCGAGACCGCCTGCTTTGCAGCCTGCTCGATCGCACACTGCCCATGGAGCGACGTGCGGCGCTGGACATCGATCTCGATGCGCTTGGCGACTATGCGCAACTCGCCTGGCGACGCCTCGCCAGCAGCACGCGCCGCAAACCGGTACTGACCCAATGGGATGCCTGGGGTCATCGCGTCGATCGCATCGAACTGACCGCCGCATGGCAAGAAGGGCCGCAGCTCACGACGCGTCACGCCGTGCTTGCTGCCGGCCACGAGGCCAGCGAGTACGCACGACTGGAGCAATTCGCGCGGGTGTATCTGTATCACCTCGCCAGCGAGTTCTATACCTGCCCACTGGCCATGACCGATGGTGCGGCAACCGCGCTGAAAGCCTCCGGCAACCACGCGCTGATCGAACGCGCCTTACCGCATTTCCTCAGCCGCGACCCCGCTACGTTCTGGCTTAGCGGGCAATGGATGACCGAGAACGCCGGCGGCTCCGATGTCGGCCGCACCGAAACCGTGGCGCGCCAAGACAGCCATGGTCAATGGCGGCTCTACGGCCGCAAGTGGTTCAGCTCGGCGGTGGTGGGCGAGGCTGCATTGGCATTGGCCCGCCCCGAGGGCGCCGGCACGGGAACCGCTGCGCTGGCGCTGTTCTATGTCGAAACGATGGAAGGCGAGCGCCGTAAACCGGAGCTGCAGATCGACCGGCTGAAAGACAAGCTAGGCACGCACGAATTGCCCACCGCCGAAATTCATCTCCGTGGCCTGCCCGCCTGGCCCCTGGGCGAACTTGCTCACGGCGTGCGCCAAGTAGCGCCGATGCTCAATATCACGCGTAGCTGGAACGCGATCTGCGCCGTAGCCAGCATGGCCCGCGCCATCAGCCTGGCCCGCGACTACGCGACACGGCGCCAGGCGTTTGGACGCCCATTGATCGAACAACCCTTGCATGCGCAAACCCTGGCCGACATGCAGGCCGAATTTGAAGGCGCCTTCGCGCTGGCCTTTGAAGTAACGCATTTGCTGGGCCGCGTCGAACAAGGCATCGCCGCACCGCACGAGGCCGCCCTGCTACGCCTGCTCACGCCACTGGCCAAACTGTGGACCGGCAAGCTCGCCGTCAAGCTGTGCTCCGAAGCCCTGGAGTGTTTCGGCGGCGCCGGGTATATCGAAGACACCGGCCTGCCCCAGTTACTGCGCGATGCCCAGGTGTACGCCATCTGGGAAGGCACCACCAACGTGCTGTCGCTCGATAGCCTGCGCGCGCTAGGCGGCGACGGCCCCGACGCACTGCGCCAGGCGGTCACCACCTGGCTGAGCGGCAACGACGACATGCATGCCGCCAGCGCCATCCAGCATGTACTGGATGCAGCGACACGCTGGCTCAACACCCATGCCCAACAACGCAATCCACTCGAAGCCGGCGCACGCGGCCTTGCCATCACCCTGGCCCGTTGTGCCGCTGCGGCGCTGCTGGCGCGGCAGGCGGCGTGGTCGACATCTCGCGACGACCAGCGTCCGGCAGCCGCACTGAGCCGCTTTGTCGCGCACGGCCTCGATCGCCTCACCACGCACGATGCTGCCGATACGCTGCTTTTACTTGGTTAACCGCACCCCTCCTCAATCCTCCCCTGCACGCAGGGGAGGAAGCCCGCCGAGGCAAGCTTTTGACGTTGCCTTTGACCTTGCACTTGATCTCGGCTCTTGGGGCCCCTGTGCGTCGGTGAGGGTCGGACGACAAGGCCCGCAGGGGCATCGACATGGATGTCGATGCCTTTTCGCCAGGGCAGGAAGCCCTGTCGAAAAGCCCGGCCGACCCTCACGTACCCGAAGGGCGACTCACCGGGGTGGCCTTCTCCGTTGGTTACTTTCTCTTGGCCACTCAAGAGAGAGTGACTCGACCACCGGCAGGTGGCCGAAAGCCCGCCGCAGGCGAACACCCCAGCGATAACACACAAAAGAGTAATCCCCCCACCGACCAAGCTAAAATGCCCCATTCCCACCCACGGCCCAGCACCCATGCAGCATCTGACCATCGTCACCACCGGCGGCACCATCGACAAGATCTACTTCGACGACAAGTCGGACTACAAGATCGGCGCCCCGCAAATCGGCGAGATCCTCAGCCAACTCGGGGTGGCGTTTCAGTTCGATGTGATCCCCATTCTGCGCAAAGACAGCCTGCACATGGGCGCCGAAGATCGCGCGCTGGTGCGCTCCACCATCGAGGCACAGCCGCATCGCCACGTGCTGGTGACCCACGGCACGGACACCATGGTCGAAACCGCGCGTGAACTGGCGCAGATCAAGGGCAAGGTGATCGTACTCACCGGGGCGCTGAACCCGGCACGCTTCCAGGGTTCGGATGCCGTATTCAATGTCGGCTGCGCGGTGGCCGCGGTGCAAACTCTGCCCGATGGCGTCTACATCACCATGAATGGCCGGGTGTGGGATCCGTCCAAGGTGCGCAAGAACCGCGATGCGAATCGGTTCGAAGAAGCCTGAAAACGTTCGCGGCCAAGATGGCGCAACCACAAAAAAACCGGCCCGCGAGGGCCGGTTTTTTTAATACATCCCTGTTCTCTGCAACAAGAGACTGACAACGTGTCAGCCTCTTGCAGGAGAGTGCTTACTGCACGGTCAGCGTGACGTCATCGAGCACGAAGGAAGTCTGCAGCGAGGCATCCTCGGTACCGGTGAACTTGATTACCACGGTCTGGCCGATGTACGGAGCCAGGCTGTTGGTGTGCACGGTGTAACCGGTGTTCTTGTTGAGGTTGGAGTACGTCGCCAACGTCCCCAGCAAGGTACCCGAGGTGTTGAACACCTGCACCTTGAAGGTATCGTACGCCGTCGTCGTGGTCGTTTCGGCCGTGTCGATATGCAGGTAGTACTGCAACGTTGCCGAGGTCTTGCCGGCTGGGATCGTCACAGTCTGCGCCACCGTATCGGTGTGCGAGCTGCCATAACCGTCAAGCCATGCATCCCACGAACCCGCATGCGGCGGCTCGCCACTGGCGTTATTGAGTACGCCCGAGGTGGTCGTCCATGGCGCTGCCGTACCGGTCTCGAAGCCGGTGTTGCCCAGCAACTGCGTCGAGCCACCACCGCCACCGCTGACCGTTACCGACTGGGTCTTGGTGTTGGTGGCACCGGTGCTGTCGGTCACTTTCAGCGAAACGCTGTAGGTACCGGCAGTGGTGTAGGTGTGGCTGGGGCTGGTGGCGGTCGAGGTGCTGCTGTCGCCAAAGTTCCATGCGCGCGAAGTAATCGTGCCACCGGTGTCGGTGGAGCTATCGGTGAAGCTCACCGTCAACCCGCTTACGGTATCGCTGAAGTTGGCTACCGGCGTACCGGGCGGCGGCGTTACGCCACCCCAATACTTGGTGACATAGGCGTTGAACTTGCTGATGTCCAAGCTGCCCCAACCGGTGCTGTAGTCCCAACCGGCCGCAGCGGCGTAGCCATAGCCGTTGTAACCGTTGTTGCCCGAGGTCACGTCGTGCAATGGGGTGCTATCGGTGGAGAAATACTTGTACATATTCGCCGTCGGCAGGCCCAGCGTGTTGTTGTTGGCCGACTGAATACGCGACCAGACACCGACGAAGATCGGCGAGGCCAGGCTGGTGCCGCCAATCTGATAAAGCGTGCCATTGATGTAGATCTTGGCACCCGTCGATTGCGCCGCATCGAACGCCACGTCAGGCAGCACGCGCTTGGTCACCGACGCGCCCAAGGCGGTGGTCTGCCAGGCCGGTGCCGCCTCGAACACGCTGACGCCGCCGCCGGTGGCCCACAGCCGTTGGTAAGCCGAGTTGTTCTGGTCCGGCGAAAGCCCTTCGTTCCACACGGTTTCGCCCGCCCAGGCGGTGCCGTTGGTGCTTAGCGTGGTGCCGCCTACTGCGACCACGTTGGGCGAGGTTGCCGGCTCGCTTACCGAGTACTTGCTCAGATCGGCGGTGATCGTGCCGGAGCTGTCGGCGATGTCGCCGTGCTGGGTCTCGTAGGCACCTTCGTCGCCCGAAGAAATCGAAAACGTCTGACCTTGTGCGGCAGCCTGGGCGAAGATGGTGTCGTCCGCCGCCTGCGTACCAGCGTTGTGCGAAGCCGTCTCGTCCGAACCCAGCGATACGTTGATGACCTTGACGACATTGTCGGTCACGGCACGGTTGTACGACGCGGTGATGGCGGCATCAGTGAGGCAGCTATCGCTCGAATCGCAGTTGGGCGCCGTATAGAAATACAGCGTGTTCACACCGCCCGAGGTACCAACGATGGTCTGGCTATCCAGATTCCATTCGCCGTCGCCGTTCGAATCATCGGCATAGGCGCTGGTGCCAGTCTTCACCACCTGGGTGTTGACCGCCGTCATGCCGGCATTGGTGGTGAAGGTGTTCAGGTCGGTAATCGTCTGGGTCATGTCGCCCCAGGTGATGATGCCGACCTTGGTCTGCGACGCGGTCGGCGTGGTGCCGGCGTTGTAGATCGTGGCGAACTCGGTCGGGCTATGCGACACCGATACCGCGGCCTGCGTGGTCACGTTGGCATGCACATTTCCGGCCACCGCCTGCGGAGCGGTGTGGTACATGGTGTGCGGCACGCTGATGTTCTGCAGGCCCAGTACCGAGCCCACAATGCCACCGAGTGCCTGCGGCACCATGGCTGCCGAGTCGTTGGCGATGCGCTGCTTGCCATCGAAATTGAAGGTCTTCATGTTGGTGCGGAAAGCCGTGCTGACCGAGCCGGCATTGCCTTCGGCCGTCACCAGCAAGTTATTCGGCGCTGCAGCCACATTCTTGAAACCGGCTTGCTGCAAGTGCGCGATCACCGCCTGCACCTGGGCTTCGGTCGGGGCGTATTGCGCCTTGAACTGGGCCGGGGTCAGAAATTTGTGGAAGTTGGCACTGCCCGGCTGATTGACGTCACGCAGGAACGCCTTCAACTGAGCTTCATTGCGCAGATTCAAGCTCACGGTCACCTGCACCGGTTTGCTCAATTCCAGCGGCGATACCAGCGTGTTGACCAGACTCGGCTTGCCATGCACGTTCATCGTCCACGTCGACGAGGTCGCCATGGTGCTGACCGACGAGGTGCTGACCGGTGCCGACGCCTTCAACAAGGCCGCATCGGTTTTGGTGGTCACCCAGGTATCAGTGGCCGCGAATGCTGACGCCGAGAACATCGCCAGCGAAACTGCCAACGGCAGCAAGGCCCGACGATAATTATTCTGGCCCTTATTGTTTTTCTCACCCCTAATAAAACGATTACTACCAGTCATTACTTTCTCTCCTAGACTTTTCAGGGACGAACGAACCTAATGCGGCCGTCAGACCCCATAGTTAGTTGTGCCGCGCGGTGCGCGACGTCGGATTTCCCAACAGTTGTCTAGCGATCCAATAACCGCCCAGCGTGTGGCTTCCCCCCTGCGCCATCCATGACATAAGCCCTACGCGGACGTGTAGCAGAACGAGGCCCCCCCCAATCACGCTGACGTCGTTAAAGGATCATCTGCCGCCCTCCCGAGAGCAGATACATAGACGCTAATGCGAGACACTCGCAATCGTCAATCGGAATTAACGGCATTTAAGTGATTTCTTTCGCAATAAGCCTAAGAATATTTCCTACCGCAATATTTTTCGATTAATCGGCAAGATAAAACGTTAACCCATTAACTTGTTTCAAACGATAAAACCATAATTAACACGTAAACCAAGATATTCATCACATAAACATCACTATGCATCGGGTAAGCACTGATGACCCCCTCCCCTGCTTGCAGGGGAGGGCTGGGGAGGGGTCCAACCTTGCCGCAAGCCCCGTCCCCCCCCCCTGCAAGCAGGGGGAGGGGCTAAAAATCTTGGGGGCACGACATAAAAAACGCCCGCAAGGCGGGCGTTGGGACGTAGCGGATGCCGCAGTTCAAAGCATGCCGGTTTCAAGCTTGGCCGCGTCGGACATCATCGAATGACTCCACGGCGGATCGAACACCAGATCCACATCGGCCTCGGTCACCGTAGGAATCAATTCGAGCTTGGTCCGCGCGTCGTCGATCAAGATGTCGCCCATGCCGCAACCGGGTGCGGTAAGCGTCATTTTCACGTAGACCTTGCGCTGATCCGGCTCCACATGTTCAAGGCTGACGTCGTAGACCAGCCCCAGCTCGACCACGTTGATCGGTATCTCCGGGTCAAACACGGTGCGCAGTTGCTGCCACACCAGCTTCTCGACATCGGCATCACTGGCGTCGGCCGCCAGTTGGATCGGCACCGGCGGCTCCTTGCCCAGCGCATCGGCATCGGCACCGGCAATGCGAAACAGGTTGCCCTCTACGTAGACGGTAAAACTGCCGCCCAGGGCCTGGGTGATATAGCCGATCTGGCCGGCCGGAAGGCTCACGGTTTCACCCTGCGGCACCATGACTGCGCTGCAATCACGTTCCAGAGTGAAGGGTTCGCTACTTAGACTGAAACCGCTCATGCCTGTACCTGCTCTTACCTATTCGGGGCGCGGCCGATCGCCGCCGCCAGCCGGCCATGATAACCGGGTGCTTGGTCAACCCGGTCATATGGACGTATCGAAGGGGTAAGTCGGGTTGATTGGCGCGCATCTCAAGGCCCGCCGGGCGTGAGCCCGGCGGGCACAGGTGGAGTACGGCGCCAGGCCGGGTTCTTCAGGGAGTCCAGCTAGCCTTGATGCTTACACCCGAAAACGCAGCATAACCACGCAGTTGCACGTAATACTTGCCCGTTTTGGTGGTGGCGAAGCTGCAGCTTTCGTTGTTGCCGTTCTTGTACGGACGGCAGTCATAGGTCGATGTGCTGGGTGCGGAACCGAATTTCACGTACAGATCCGCATCGCCGCTGCCGCCCGAACTGGCAATGACCAGGTTGCGTGCGCCAGCCGGGATATCGACCGTGTAGTTCAGCACGGCACCAGCAGCAGCGACCTGACCGGTCAAAGCCACGCCATTCTGCAGCGCCGTAGCGCCACCGCCGCCACCAGCGCAGCTCACGCCAACACCGGCGAACGCCGCGGTGACATCGCTCACGGCGTAGGTCAGGTCACTGGCGGCCGTCTGCACACCGCACGCGCCCGAGTTAAAGGTTTCATCGGCGTTCCAATAAATCGCATTGGCACGCTCGAACACCTCGAACGCCTTGCGTGTGCCCCAGCCACTGGTTTTGGCCAGCAGGCAGAACGCCTTGTTGTATACACCGCTGGAATAATGCACATCCAGGCCGTCGGTGTAGTTCGCCGCATTGTCGATCGAGCCGCCGTCCTGCGGCGGGTTGCACATATAGCGCAGAGCGTCGCCGATACCGGCACTGGTCTTGACGATCTCGCTGCCGACCAGGAAATCATTCTTGCCACGGTCGTAGAACTCCACCGCCTCACCGGCCATATCCGAGAACGCCTCGTTCATGCCGCCCGATTGCCCGCTGTAAGCGAGATTGGAGTGTTGCTCCGTGAAACCATGACTGATCTCGTGACCGGTCACGTCCAGCGATACCAGCGGATAAAAAGTGCTCGCACCATCGCCGAAGTTCATCGCGGTGCCGTCCCAGAAGGCGTTTTCATAACTGCTGCCGTAGTGCACTTTCATGACCAGCACTTGGTTAAGCGGCGGTGCGCCAAACCAGGCCTGATACATGTCGTGCACGACCCCGCCGAAATGATGGGCATCGTTGATCGGCGAAAAGGCACCGTTGATTCCATCGCCCTGACTGGTCGGGCAGATGAAGCTCCACAAGGTGCCTGCGCCCGTCCCCTGCTTCAGGTTGTAGGTTTTCACGCTCGCGTTTTGCGCGGTGCAGGTGCTACCCGATTGAGTCACTTTGAGGGCGCCGTAGTCGGTGCCGTAGTTGTACTGCCCGGTCTTTTGATTGCCGCCTGGGCCATTGGCGTCGAAGTCGGCATAGGCCAGCCCGTCCCACTGCTTGATGACCTCACCGCTGTTGGCATCGACGATCGCGGTGGGCCGTGACGGCTTGTCGCCATCGACGACATACGAAGTGAGATAAATCAGGCGCGCGCGACCACTCTGGTCCGGGTACACGTATAGGTCCGCGCGTTCGTTGCGTGGTGGCTGGCCGGCCTTTGACAAAAGACCTGCGTTTGCCCGCGATGCGGCCAACGCCTGTACCGTATTCAATCGCGGCGTCACCGAACCGAGATCGGCCTGCACATTCTGTAGCAAGCTGCCGTTGGCACTGAGCGCGTTGCCGCTGGCGTCCTGTTCGACCGCGATACTACGCCCATAAACCGGCACGTTCTTATAGAACTGCTGCATGCGCACCACCTGGGTGCCGCGCCCGGTCTTCGCCGCCTGGCGCGCCACCAGGCTGTTGTCGGCACTCAAACCCAATCGAGTAACCAATTGGTTGCTCGGCGTCACCCCTAAACTTTGCGCGCGCAATTGCTGCACATCGGCTGCATGGGCGGTGGTGACGCCGGCCAGCCCCAGCAGGGCCAGCCATACCGCCGCACGTTTTTGCATAGTCATTACCTGAGTTGTCATTGCGGTGTTCTCCAGTGTTGATGAGAAAAACGACGCCGCGCCGCCGGATCATCCAGACAGCGCTAAGACTCCCTCATGCACAGACATGGCTTGCCGTATGAAATAGCGGCCAAGCCGACCCCATTCCCTGGCCCAGGCATGGGCCAGAGATCTACGCCGCACCCACGGTGCGTCTAGGCGCAATCACATTTTGTTTGGGGTCATCGCCGAGTCTCCCTCCCGACGATGACCCGACGCTAACTGGTCAATAGTCAGCAAAGCGTGAAAACGTGCGATTTATGCGAAGAAATTGCGAACCGGTTCATCACGACCCGAATTGGCTCGCCGCGACATGGCGCAACTCGCGGCGGCGGTGCCCCGCTATGATGCGTTTTTGCTAAAGGAGCCGCCGTGCCTGCATCAGCCCCAAGCCCTGCCCGCAATACCTTGCGCGTACTGTTGAGCCTTTTGTTAGCCATATTCAGCGTTGCCGCACTGGGGTTGGCGACCGGTGCGGTATGGATGCTGCCCACCATGTATGAAGGCCGTCCGCTGCCCTGGCTGGCCTTGCCGGCCGGATGGCTGCTGGGTCGGGTGATGCGTTCGTGGATTCGCCCAGCCGGCCCTGGCGCAGCCCTGCTCGCCGTCATTGCAACGCTGCTGGCGGCTATTTACGTCAGCATGCTCACGGCCGGCGCACGCATTGCCGGCAATTTGGGACTGGATCTGATCGATACCTTGCGCACGGCGGGCGGCGCAATGCTGTTTGAGCTTGCCAGGCAATCGACGTCGCCCACGGACTGGGTCTGGTTCGCCGCCGGCTGCATGGTCGCTGCATGGGCCGCTGGCTGGATCAGTAAACCGCATCCGGCCAAATGAACTAACCCACTATCGCAGGAGCGCAGGCTGCGCTCCTGCGAAGTCTGCGTTTCAGTGATCCAGAGCCTTCAGCTCGGTCACCAACTGACCCGCCGCCGCCTGGCCATCGCCGTAAAGCAGGCGGGCATTGTCGGCATAGAACAATGCATTTTCGATGCCGGCAAAACCGGTGCCCTTACCGCGCTTGATGACGATGACCTGCTTGGCGTTGGACACGTCGAGAATCGGCATGCCGTAGATCGGCGAAGCCGGATCGGTCTTGGCCAGCGGGTTGACCACATCGTTGGCGCCGATCACCAGGGCCACATCCGTCACCGGAAATTCGGGATTGATATCATCCATATCGGCGATCAAGTCGTAAGGCACGCCAGCCTCGGCCAGCAGCACATTCATATGACCTGGCATGCGGCCCGCCACGGGATGGATGGCAAACTTCACTTTCACGCCACGCGCAATCAACGCCTGGGCGAACTCCCATACCTTGTGCTGCGCTTGCGCCACGGCCATGCCATAGCCGGGCACGATCACCACGCGCTCGGCATAAGCCATCATCACCGCGGCATCGGCGGCCTCGATCGGCTTTTGCGCGCCGCCGATCTCTTGCGCGACCGCGCCACTGGCGCCAAAGCTGCCGAACAGCACATTGCCGATCGAACGGTTCATCGCCTTGGCCATCAACTGAGTCAGCAGCGTACCGGCAGCACCGACCACCGTACCGGCGATAATCATCGCCTCGTTCTGCAGCACAAAACCTTCCAAAGCTACCGCCAGACCGGTGAACGCGTTGTACAGCGAGATCACCACCGGCATGTCGGCGCCGCCGATCGGCAGCGTCATCATCAAGCCAAACAATAACGACAACGCGAAAAATGCCGCGATCAACGGCAGGCCCAACTGGCCGCAGGCTATCGCCACGCCCAGACCCACGGCTGCCGCCAACACCAGCATATTGACGACACGTTGCGCGGGAAACACGAAGCGCTTGTCCAGCCAACCCTGCAATTTCGCGAATGCGATCAATGAACCGGAAAAACTCACCGCGCCGATCAACGCACCCAGTACCGCCAAAGCAAGTTGCGCCCCGCTCGGAGCGCTCGCGCCATTGGCCGTGAACTGGCCGCCATCCAACAGGGTGATGCTTTGGCCGGCATAGCCGATCAACTCGACCGCGCCGATCGCCGCCGCCGCACCGCCACCCATGCCGTTGTACAAGGCGACCATCTGCGGCATCGCCGTCATCGCCACGCGCCGGCCGGACCACCAGGCCGCCGATACGCCGATCAGCACGGCGGCAAGAATCAAGCCGCGATTGTGAATATCGGGCAAGGCCAGTGTCGCCAGCACCGCCAGCAACATGCCCACACCGGCCCAGGTGATGCCGCCACGCGCGGTGCGTGGCGAACTCATGCGTTTCAAACCGAGGATAAACAGCAGCGCCGCAAGGAAGTAACAAGCCTTAATCAGATCGGGCAACCACTCCATTACTTGCTCTCCCTTTGGCTTACGCCGAGCTTGCTGGATTTGAACATCTCCAGCATGCGCTCGGTCACCACATAGCCACCCGCCGCATTGCCGGCACCGAGCAGCACGCCGAGGAAACCGATCGCAATTTCAAACGATGTATCCGCATGCCCTAGCGCAATCATGGCGCCGACCAGCACAATACCGTGGATAAAGTTCGACCCGGACATTAACGGCGTGTGCAAGATCACCGGTACCCGCGCAATGATCTCGTACCCGGTAAATGCAGCAAGCATGAATATATACAGTGCTAGGAATCCGTCGATCATGACCTCTCCGTGCCGATTTACCGTTATCGGCTCATCATACGGACGCGGGTCAACCTGTGCGAGCCCGCCGCGTTGATTGCAAGGGTCGAACCGATGGAAACCCCCAATGCGCGATCCGACAACACGGATGACGATGGCATGAACAGCGTCGTGTCCAGGCTCGATGCGGATCTGGTCAGTGCCGAGCTTTTGGCCGACGACGTCCGCTCTACGCCAGCCACGCTTGACGCCTTTCTGGCGCAGGTGGAGCGGCGCGCGTTTCGCATGGCTGAAATGAATCTCGGCCACCGCGAAGACGCGATGGACGCGGTGCAAGATGCCATGCTGCGGCTGGTCAAACACTATCGCGACAAGCCGGCAGCGGAATGGCCGCCGCTGTTCTGGGGCATTCTGCGCCGCCGCATCGTCGACCTGCAGCGTCGGCGCAAGGTGCGCTCGATCATGGTCGGCTGGCTCGGTGGCGGCCGTGACGACGATGGTGACGAATTACCGAGCTGGGAACCGCCCGACAACGGACCGGGCCCGCTCGACCGGCTGCAGGATTCGCAGTCGTATGCCGATATGGCGGCAGCCGTGAAAAAGCTGCCGCGACGTCAACGCGAGGCTTTCATGCTGCGCGTACTGGAAGGCCTGGATGTGGCGGAAACCGCCCAGGCCATGGGCTGCTCCGAAGGCAGCGTAAAAACCCATCTGTCGCGCGCCATGCAACATTTGCGCGATCAATTGGAGATATGGCGATGAATGCGCCCGATAGCTCACTACAACACCGCGCCCGCATGCTTTATCGCGAGGCTGCTCAATGCATCGACCCCACCACCGCCGGCCGTCTGCGCGCCGCGCGGCGTACCGCCCTGGCCACCGCCGCTGTAACACCCGCGTCTCGCGTGATGCGCATGCTGCATACCGGCGCCGCGGCACTCGCGCTGCTCGTGCTGATGGCCTGGTCGCCACTGCTGAATCGTCCGGGCATGCCATTGCCGGCAGGCGGCATGATGGCCAGTCAAATCGCCGATGCCGACAGCGACCTGCCGCTGGATGCCGACAAGACCGATCCGACGCTGTATCAGAATCTTGAGTTTTACGGCTGGCTGGCCACCGATAGCAGCCACCAGGTGAATCAATAAATCATGCGCCTTTCTCGTTTCGCTCTAGCACTGTTGTGGGTCGGCTTGCTCGGCAGCCCGGCCACGCCTTTGCTGGCGCAACAACTCACCTCGCCGCCACCATCGTCGCAAGGCCCGGCACCGCCGTCGCGGCCATGGGAAAGCCTGTCGCCCAGCGAGCGCGACATGCTGGCGCCGATGAGCCGCGACTGGAACACGCTGCCGCCGGCTCGGCAGGCACAGATGCTGGAGCGCGCCAAACAATGGAATCAGCTTCCGCCCGAACGGCGCGATGAAATCCGTCAGCGCATCAGCCAGTGGCAGCAGATGACACCGGAACAGCGCGAGCAAGCGCGTACGAACATGCGCAAGTTTCAGCAGCTACCGCCCGAACAGCGCCAGCAATTGCACAACGCGTACCAGCACTATCAGCAACTACCGCCGGATCGCCGCGCTCAGTTAATGCGCCAATTCCAGCAAAGTCGCCCTGCTCCTCGTGGGCGCCCGGCGTCTGGCTTTCCCTCGCCAGGCGGCCACGGTCGGCATTAGCCGGCTCCCTTGATCTTATCTGGCCTGGTCTATCCGGCCAGGCCTACCCGGCGCGGCTGGCATGGTAGGCTCGACCCTGCACGAAAAAGCACGGTCAACTCAGTCTGCCCACCATGTCCGAGTTCGAAGTCAGCCGCTTGCTGGATACCGATACCGTAGCGCTACGCAACGTCCGTTGCGGCGGTAGCTGCCGTCATCGCAGCGCCGAAGAATGCGCTTCGGCCACGCACCTGGTCTTCCCGTATCGCGGCGTATACATGCGCCATGTCGGCAGCGACCAGGCCGTGGCCGATGCCAACCACGTACTGTTCTTCAACGCCGACGAGGGCTATCAGATCAGCCACCCGGTCGTTGGCGGCGATGCAAGCCTGTCGCTTAGCCTGTCCGAACCCATGGTGCGTGAGCTGGCGCCAAGTGCACTTTTGAATCAGCGCGGAACGCTCGGCTTCCGTCGCCAACATCAACGCATCGACCCTCGCGCACAGGCCCTGGTCGCCCTGCTGCGGCATAGCCTGGAAAACCAGACCATCGAACCGTTGGAGGCCGAGAGCCTGCTGCTGACCCTGGTGTGCCGCAGCCTGGGACCGCGCACGTCGCATGAGCCCGCCGCCACGCATGCGCACCGCCGGCTGGCCGACCGCGTCAAAGTTTTGCTGGCCAGCGATCTTTCCCGGCGCTGGACGCTGGCCGACATCGCGACGGAGATCGGTGGCTCGCCGGTCTATCTGACGCAAGTATTCCAACAGGTCGAAGGCATGCCGCTTTATCGCTATCAACTGCGGCTACGCCTCGCGCGAGCCCTGCACCTGATTGCGCAATACGACGATATGTCCGCGCTGGCCGCAGAGCTTGGATTCTCCAGCCACAGCCATTTTGCGGCGGCGTTCCGGCAGGCCTATGGCCGGTCGCCAACGGCCTTCAGGCAATCCACCCGGCATGCCTGAAACATAGAAACCGCTAAAGATTTCGACAGCGGCCGCAAACACGAGATGGTCTCCTACGTGTGCCCCGATAAGCGGGCTACCCAAGGAGTTGCGGTCATGAATGAAAAAACCTGTGCGGCCTGCGATTGCACGCTCGATGCGACTGCCATCAAGGTCAAAATCGGCACCCGCGTCGTCGAAGTCTGCTGCGAGGAATGCGCAGAGAAACTGTGTGAAGCCAGCCCGAAGCAGCCATCATGAACGGCAAAGATTTCTTCGCGGACCAACGCTACGTTGAAACTCTGTCGGGCAACATCAGCTATGTAGAACACGGTAGCGGTCCGGTGGCTTTGTTCGTGCATGGCGTGCTGCTCAACGGCTATCTGTGGCGGCACCAGCTCGCGCAGCTCGGCGGGCTCAGGCGTTGCATCGCCGTGGATTTGCTGGCGCACGGCAACACGGAAATATCGGCCACTCAAGATGTTTCGGTTACCGCTAATGCGCACATGCTGGCCCAGTTTCTTGATGCACTGAAGATCGATCAAGTGGACCTGGTCGGCAACGACAGCGGTGGCGGCATCTGCCAGATATTCGCCGCACTGTATCCGCAGCGCATTCGCAGTCTTGCCCTGACCAATTGCGACACACACGACAACTGGCCGCCCGAGGCATTCAAACCCTTTGTCGCGATGGTTGCCGCAGGTGGTTTGCCGCAGACGCTCCATGCCATGCTGGCCGACAAATCCATTTACCGCTCGCCGCAGGCACTGGGTCTGGCCTACGAACAGCCAGAAGCCGTCGCGGACGATACGATCGAGACTTACTTGCAGCCACTCACCCGTTCGGCACAGCGCACACGCGATCTCGAACGCTTCGTCAACGCATTCGATTGCCGTCACACGGTCGACATCGAGCCGCAGCTAGGGCAAGTGCAAGCGCCGACGCTTATTGCATGGGGCACGGACGATATCTACTTCGACCTGAAGTGGTCTCACTGGCTGGAACAGACCATCCCCGGAACCAGGCGACGAGTGGAACTCAAATCCGCCCGCATCTTCTTTCCAGAGGAACGTTCGGACGAGTTCAACCAGGAGCTCAAAGCCCACTGGGCGGGCAATTACGCGGCCGCTTCAAACTAACCCAATCGTGACCGCCTCGCTGACGCGTCAGCGAGGTAGCCATGCAGGCTCAAGCTTGAAAACGCACCTCGCCGGCATGCGCGACACAGCTCTTGGCCACCAGCTCGTCGCTGAAATCAGGTTGTAACCCACCGTCGCGTATCAGCAACTCGACAAAGTTGTACACGTTGCGCGCGTACATCTCCGATGCGTGCAACGGTGCGCCTGCCGGCAGGTTGAGCGGACCGAGAATAGTCACGCCACCATGATCCACTCGCTCGCCCGCGCGAGTCAGCTCGCAATTGCCGCCGCCCTCGGCCGCCAGATCCACGATAAGCGCACCGGGCTTCATGCCTTCGACCATCGCCGTGCTGAGAATCTTCGGCGATGGCCGGCCCGGTACCGCTGCCGTAGTGACGATGACGTCAATCGCCTTGAGGTGATCGGCCAACGCTTGCTGCTGCGCGGCGCGTTCTTCTACCGATAACTCGCGTGCATAGCCACCGCTACCGGCCGCGCTGACTCCAAGATCGAGAAACTTCGCGCCCAGCGACTCCACTTGCTCGCGTGTTTCCGGGCGCACGTCGTAGCCTTCGATCTGCGCACCCAGACGACGTGCCGTGGCGATCGCTTGCAATCCAGCCACACCGGCACCGATCACCAGCACCCGCGATGGCCGGATCGTACCGGCCGCCGTGGTCAACATCGGAAAGAATTTCGGCGACGCCTCGGCTGCGATCAACATAGCGCGATAACCGGCGACGGCCGCTTGCGAGCTAAGCACATCCATCGCCTGGGCACGTGTAGTACGCGGCAACAACTCCAACGCGAACGCACTGAGCCTATGCCGTGTCAACGCCTCGACGCGTGCCGCAGCACCGTAGGGCCGCAGTTGGCCGACCACCACACTGCCTTCGCGCAACTGCCCATACACCGCGTCATCCAGCGGCAACACACAGGCGAGCAAATCGGCCTGTGCCAATACACTGGCGGCATTGGCGAATTCGGCATCGGCATAAAGCGCGTCAGGAAACCCCGCTGACGCACCGGCACCCCGTTCCAGCAACACCCGCACGCCTTTACCGTGCAGTTTCTTCGCCACTTCAGGCGTAATCGCCACACGCCGCTCGGCGGTAGCGGTTTCACGCAATGCGGCCACGGTGATCGGCATCGTGCATCCTCAGCGGAAGGTTCTGCGCATCCTAGCCTATGCTGCTTACGCCGTCGCAACTGGCCGACTTGAGTCATCGCGTGATCCAAGTTAAGTTTTGCGTTCGCTATAACCATGGAATGGATGCCTCATGCGACATCATGCAGCGATGGCCTTGCTTGGATGCCTCACCCTCGGACTGGCCGCATGCGGCCAAACCCCACCCAACCCGAAAACCCCGGAAGAGATCAAGAGCTTCTGCTCCGACCCTCATCTGCAGCGAAAGCTGGCCGCCATCAGCGACGAGCAGGCGCGGCAAGCCCTGAGCGACCTGTGCTTTCGCAGCGGCAACTACACACCCAGCAAGCCAAAATCCTGGTGATGATGGCCATGGATCCATATCGGCAGGGAGCGGAGTAGACTGGCCCGCCGTCGATATTCACGGCCGTTTCACAGCGTGTTATCGCGGGTTCCGCTCTGGAGATCCCGATGCCTGTGCATGCCGATGTCGATTCAGTGTCCCTCGATCCATTGCTGATCGATCCATTGTCAGCCGATCCACTCTTGGCTTTAGCGCGTGAAGCACGTGCGCACGCCTATGCGCCGTATTCGAATTTTCACGTCGGCGCGGCGCTGCAAACGCGCGACGGCCGTCATTTTCTCGGCTGCAACGTAGAGAACGCCGCCTACGGTTTGTGCAACTGCGCCGAGCGCACTGCACTATTCGCGGCCATCGCCGCCGGCTGCAAGCCGGGCGACTTCGCCCGATTGGCAGTCATCGGCGACACCGCCGCGCCGATCAGCCCCTGCGGCGCCTGCCGTCAAGTCATGGCCGAGCTATGCGACCAGGCGATGCCGGTGCTGCTGACCAATATGCATGGCACGGTGCAGGCCACCACAGTAGCCGAGTTGTTGCCAGGCGCGTTTCGAGTGCTGAGCTAACACTGCGCCTGCTGCTAGCATGACGGCTTTGATTCTGAGCCTCCCCATGTCTTCTCCCCTTGCCTTGCTGTTGCAACGCCATTCCGCCCCTTCGCGCCAACTCAGCGAGCCGGCACCGGACGAAGCCACCTTGCATGCGTTGCTGGAAGCGGCGATCCGCGTGCCGGACCACGGCAAGCTGGTGCCGTTTCGACTGATCCTGCTGCGCGATAAGGCCAAGCTGCATTTCGGCGAGCAACTGACTGCCATGGCGATCCGCCGCGACCCCGACCTGCCCGAGTCCAATCGTGAAAAGGAGCGCATGCGCTATACCTTTGCGCCATTGGTCATTGCCGTTATCGCGCGCGTCGACAGCAACAGCAAAATCCCCGAAATCGAACAAAAACTCAGCGCCGGCTGCGTCGCCCACAACCTGTTGCTCGGCGCTTATGCGCTTGGCTACGGCGCGCAATGGCTTACCGGCTGGGCCGCCTACGATCGCGACGTCGCCGCCCTGCTTGGTCTGGCTGAAAACGAACATGTGATCGGTTTTGTCCATCTGGGCACCCCGCTGATCGACATCCCCGACCGCGATCGCCCGGTGCTAACCGACCTGCTGAGCAATTGGTCGCCATGAACAGGCTCTTGCCAACCGCCCATCTCGTCGATGGCAGCCTCTACGTGTTTCGCGCCTGGCATTCCATGCCGGACGAATTCACCGACGCCGAAGGCCATCCTGCCAATGCGGTACATGGCTTCACCCGGTTTCTATGCGAACTGCTCGAAAAAACCAAACCCGAACACATCGCGGTAGCGTTCGACGCCTCGTTGACCACCTCGTTTCGCAACGCGATCTATCCCGCCTACAAAGCCAATCGCGAACTACCGCCGCCCGATCTGGAGCGCCAATTCGTACTCTGCCGTGAAGTGGCCGAAGCGCTCGGCATCGTGGTACTGATCGACCATAGCTTTGAAGCGGACGACTTGATCGGCAGCGTGCTATGGAATCTGCGCAGCCAAGGTTTTCGTAGCGTGATCGTCTCCGCCGACAAAGATTTCGGCCAGTTGCTCGGCGAACACGACGAACAATGGGACTACGGCCGCGGCCTGCGCTGGGGTCCCGCCGGCGTATATGAAAAACTGGGCGTGCACCCGCACCAGGTCGCCGACTACCTCGCGCTCTGCGGCGACTCCGTCGACAACATTCCCGGCGTCCCCGGCATCGGCGCCAAAACCGCCGCCGCCCTGCTCGCCCACTTCGGCGATCTCGATGCCTTGCTCGACCGCGCCGATGAAGTCGCCTTTCTACGCCTGCGCGGCGCCGCCAGCGCCGCGAAAAAACTGCGCGAACATGGCGAAGACGCGCGCATGTACCGCAGACTCACTCGCATCGCCCTGGATGCGCCAGTTCCAGACAGCGCCGATGCATTGCGTCGTCAACGCAGTGAATGGTCGCGGCTTGAAGCACTATGCGAGCGCCTGCGCTTTGGTCCCTTGACGCGCACGCGATTGAAAGCACTGATCGATTGAGCATGCCCGAATGACCCGCATGTTGTAGCGGTCATGGCGACACGGCAACATCCCAACCCCACTTCGACACCTCATCCCATGAACCAGCTTGCCCATCGCACCCCCAACGACGCCAATGCCCCGGTGGAAACCCTTTACCAAGGCCGCTGGCTGAGCCTACGCAAGCGTGGCCGCTGGGAGTACGCCGAGCGCAACAACCCAGGCGGCGCGGTCATCATCCTGGCGGTGACGCCCGATGACAAAGTGCTGTTTGTCGAGCAATACCGTGTGGCGATTCTAAAGAACACCATCGAGATGCCGGCCGGCCTGGTCGGCGACCTGGCCGGGCAAGACGACGAAGGCGCGCTGCTTGCGGCTCAACGTGAACTGGAAGAGGAAACCGGCTATCGCAGCGGTCGAGTGGAGTTTATTCACGAAGGCCCGTCGTCGTCGGGCATGAGCACGGAAATCATCGCCTTTGTGCGGGCCTGGGATCTGCAGAAAGTCGGCCCAGGCGGTGGTGATGAGAGCGAAAACATCATCGTGCACGAGGTACCCAGGCTTGAAGCCGGCGCGTGGTTATTTGCGCGGGCCAGGGAGGGTTATTCGATTGATCCGAAGTTGTTTGCGGGGTTGTGGTTTATTGAGCATGGTCGGTTGGGGTGAGGTTGCTTGTTTGTAGTTGTTGGCTAGGTTGTTCGCCTGCGGCGGGCTTTCGAACCCCTGCCGGGGCCCGAGTCACTTTTCTTTGCTTGCTCACGCACCCGCAGGAGCGGGTGCGAACAGCGAAGCTGGCCCGAAGGGCGAAGGGCATGGATGCCCGGAGTCAAGAAAAGTAACCAAAAGAAAGAGCACCCCGGTGCGTCGCCCTTCGGGTGCGTGAGGGTCGGCCGGGCTTTTCGACAGTGCATCCATGCACTGGCGAAAAG
>NZ_KZ857174.1:0-335228 GCF_003350925.1 Dyella tabacisoli
GCTGCGCCGATGGTAGTGTGGTTTATTCCATGCAAGAGTAGGTCACCGCCAGGGGCTTTATCCCAACCCCCGTAACTCACGTTACGGGGGTTGTTCTTTTTTAGGCTTTCGCGCTTGCGCAGCCCGCAACAGGTCACCGCCCCACGCTTTAGACACAACGCCTCTCCTTCAGGGAGGCGTTTTTTTGTGTGCATTCAGCGTAAAATATTGCGTTCGCTGCTAAAATCTGCAGCCCCTCCCAAGACTTATCCCTATGACGACTCCAGTAACGAGCCGCCTAAGCCCACTTTCGTACCTGATTTTTTCTTCGCGCTGGCTGCAGCTCCCGTTGTATCTGGGGCTGATCGTGGCGCAGGGAATTTACGTGGTGCAATTTGTGCGCGAGTTGTGGCATTTGCTGGTGACCACGTTATTTCACAACGGCATCGATGCCGCATCGGGAGGCGAGAGCGCCGAAACCACCATCATGCTGACGGTACTCGGGCTGATAGATGTAGTGATGATCTCCAATCTGCTGGTGATGGTGATCGTTGGCGGTTACGAGACATTCGTATCGCGCCTGAACCTGGATGGACATCCAGATCAGCCGGAGTGGCTATCGCATGTCAATGCGACGGTGCTGAAGGTGAAGCTGGCAATGGCCATCATCGGCATTTCGTCGATCCATTTGTTGGCCACCTTCATCAAGGCGGATACCTTGGGTAGCCAGACCATCATGTGGCAGATTCTGCTGCATTTGACCTTTGTGGTCTCGGCCGTCGCGCTGGCCTATATCGATAAGTTGACCCAACCGTCGCCACGGCACGCTGACGCGCACTGATATGTCATCACATGACAGCGGGGGGCTGTAGCCATCATCATCGGCGCGTACTTGCCGGGTGGGAATGATGATGACGGGTTTGACACTCAATCGCCGACAGGAGGAGCTTGTTGCTTGGGTGCGACGAGAAGGCTTTCTGACGGTCGAATCTCTGGCAGGGCACTTTGAGGTCACGCCACAGACTATCCGGCGCGACTTGGGGATGCTTTGCGATGCAGGTTTGTTACGCCGCTATCACGGCGGCGTCAGCTTGCCTTCCAGTGTGGAGAACCTGGCCTATGCCGCGCGGCAAGGTCTGCAGCAGGTCGAGAAGCAGCGGATCGCCGGTTTGCTGGCCGAGCATATTCCCGATCAGGCCTCGCTATTCATCAATCTGGGCACCACCAATGAGGATGTCGCGCGAGCACTGATGGGACACACCGGACTGCGTGTGATTACCAATAATCTCAACGTCGCGATCATGATGAGCGATAACCCGTCCTTCGAAGTCATCGTCGCCGGGGGTGTCGTGCGTGGCCGCGATCACGGGGTGACCGGTGAGGCGACGATCGAACTGATTCGTCAGTTCAAGGTGGACTTCGGCATTATTGGCATCTCGGGTATCGATATGGACGGCACCCTGCTGGATTTCGACTATCAGGAAGTACGCGTCAGTCAGGCCATCATCGAGCATTCGCGGCAGGTCTATCTGGCCGCGGACCATAGCAAGCTCGGTCGCAATGCACTGGTCAGACTCGGGCCGATTTCGCGGGTGAATGCCTGGTTCACAGATCGTCAACCGTCCAGGGAATTACGCGATGTGCTGGCTGAGGCAGGCACCCATGTCTATGTTGCCGCAGAGCGTTAGATGGAGCTTCGTTGCAACGCAGCGTGTGATGTTCGAAATTATTCTTATATGATCGATATCACGCAATTAATGTTGATATTAGTGAACTGATTTTCACATGTGCGCACTTTCGCAACACGGATGAAACCAAGCACAAGTACCTTCTAGCGCCATGGACGAAGCTGTAGCCACTTGCTCCTGGCATTCGACGTCTGCGCGCCGGAGCGGGTAATGACAGAGCGGATCGATCTACTGGTGGTCGGAGGCGGCATCAACGGTGCCGGTATCGCACGTGATGCGGTGGGGCGGGGGCTATCGGTGTGGTTGTGCGAGCAGGACGACCTGGCGGCACACACCTCCAGTGCCAGCACCAAGCTGATCCATGGCGGCCTGCGTTATTTGGAGCAGTTTGAATTCGCCCTGGTCGGCAAGGCGCTGGCAGAGCGCGAAGTACTGCTACGCGCCGCCCCGCATATCATCTGGCCACTGCGTTTTGTCCTGCCGCATCAGCCGCATTTACGTCCGGCCTGGATGATCCGGCTGGGCCTGTTTTTATACGATCATCTTGGCCGCGGGCGGCGCACCTTGCCGGGTTCGCGCCGGATCAAGTTCCGCCAACACGCGGTGGGCAGGCCTTTACGCGAGGAGTTCAACACCGGCTTCGTCTATTCCGATGCCTGGGTGCAAGATGCGCGACTGGTGGTACTCAATGCGATGGACGCCGCTCAGCGCGGTGCGCGCATCCTGACGCATACACGTTGCCAGCATGCGTTGCGCGTCGCCGATGGCTGGCAAGTCCAGTTGCAGATGCAGGACGGCTCGCAGATCGAAGTGCATGCCCGTGCCCTGGTCAATGCGACCGGGCCTTGGGCGGTGAGCTTTCTCGATGAGGTCGCACAGATCGGTCACGATCATTCGCTGCGGTTGGTCAAAGGCAGCCATATCGTGGTTCCCCGACTGTTCGATCACTCGTATGCCTACATTTTTCAGCAGCCGGATCGACGGATCGTCTTCGCTATTCCCTATGAGCGGGACTTCACCTTGATCGGCACCACCGATGTGGAATACCACGCCGATCCGGCCAAGCCGCATATTGCCGCCGACGAGACCGTGTATCTGTGCGAAGCGGCCAATCGCTACTTCAAGCGCACTATCGCGCCCGCCGATGTGGCCTGGAGTTACAGCGGTGTACGGCCACTGCTGGACGATGAACACGGCAACGCATCCGAAGTCACTCGTGACTACCTGCTCGAACTGGATGAACACGGCGCGCCGCTGCTCAATGTATTCGGCGGCAAACTCACCACGTATCGCAAACTCGCCGAGGAGGCGGTTGATCGACTTGCGCCGCTGCTCGGCGTCCATCAGCCGGACTGGACCGGCAAAGGGCACCCGTTGCCGGGTGGCGACGATGGCGATTTGCCTAAATTGCTGATGCAGTTGCAGGTAAGCCAGCCGTGGTTGCCGAGTGACCTGGCATGGCGATGGATTCATACCTACGGCACCCGCACCGCCGAAGTACTGGGCGATACAGGCGATCTCGATGGCCTGGGCGAGCATTTCGGTGCTGGCTTGTATGGCATCGAAGTGGACTATCTACGCAGGCGTGAATGGGCGACTACCGCCGAAGACGTGCTTTGGCGGCGTACCAAACTTGGCTTGCGGATCGATCCGTCGGGCGTTTCGCGCTTACAGGCTTACCTGTCTGCGAACAAGTAAGAGCCATCGAGGATGCTTCGAGTAGCCAAAGAGCTGCCGGAGACGTCCGCATCGCATTGCCGGGCGCAAAGTGATCGGTGGTGAGGGGAGTCCGGCGGCCGATGAAGCCGCCGGAGAGGTCAAGAAGCGCGGCCATGTAGCCGGCCAACGATGCAGCATTGATGGAGAAAGCGGGCATGTCGGTATATCTGAGTGAATTTCTCGGCACCATGGTGCTGATTTTGCTGGGCGACGGCGTTGTCGCCGGCGTTTTGTTGAAAGGTTCGAAATCGAAAGACGCCGGCTGGTTGGTCATTACTGTGGCCTGGGGTTTGGCCGTACTTATGGGCATCTATGTGGCCAGCTCCAGCGGTGCGCATATGAACCCTGCGCTGACTATTGCGCTGGCTGCGATCGGCAAGTTCAGTTGGGCCCTGGTGCCGGGCTACATCCTGGCGCAGATGCTGGGCGCGTTCTGCGGTGCGGTGCTGGTGTATCTGCATTACTTCCCGCATTGGCGCGGTACGGAAGATGCCGGGATCAAGCTCGGCGTGTTCTGCACCAGTCCGGCAGTGCGTTCGACGCCATCCAATTTTATTGCGGAAGTCATCGGCACGTTCATGCTGGTGTTTGGGGTGCTGGTCATTGGTACAAACACGATGGTGGCCGGTTTCGGTCCGTTTGCCGTGGCCTTGTTGGTGACCTCGATCGGTTTGTCGCTGGGCGGCCCCACCGGCTACGCCATCAATCCGGCGCGCGATTTAGGACCGCGGATTGCACACGCGTTGCTGCCGATTCCGGGCAAGGGGCACTCAGACTGGAGCTACGCAGCGATTCCAATTGTCGGGCCCGTGGTCGGTGCCTTGCTTGGTGCCTTTATCTACCGCGCCGTATATGGCTGACGCAGGAGACTATGTTCCATGGATAAGCAATACATTCTTGCCATCGATCAGGGCACGACCAGTTCCAGGGCGATATTGTTCGATCGCGAAGGGCGCATCGCCGGTATGGCGCAACGCGAGTTCGGCCAGATATTTCCGCAGCCGGGTTGGGTCGAACACAATCCACGCGAGATTCTCACCAGCGTGCTGACCACGGTCACCGAGGTGATGAACAATGCTCAAGTCGACGCCGAAGCGATTGCAGGCATCGGCATTACCAATCAACGCGAAACGACGGTGGTGTGGGACAAGAGCACTGGCCAGCCGATCTACAACGCCATTGTGTGGCAGTCGCGGCAGACCCGCGAGATCTGCGATCAGTTGAAGGCCGACGGCTATGAGCCGATGGTGCGCGAAAAAACCGGCTTGCTGATCGATGCCTATTTTTCCGGCACCAAGGTGAAATGGATACTCGATCACGTGGAAGGTGCGCGTGAGCGCGCCAGGCGCGGTGAATTGCTGTTCGGCACCATCGATACCTGGCTGATCTGGAATCTCACCGGCGGCAAGGCGCACATCACCGACTATACCAACGCTTCGCGCACGCTGATGTACGACATCCATGCGCAGCGCTGGGATGACGAGCTGCTGAAAATGCTGGATGTGCCGGCGGCGATGTTGCCTGAGGTGCGCTCATCCAGTGAGGTTTACGGATACACGCTGCCGCAGTATTTCTTTGGTCAAGAGGTGCCCATTGCCGGCGTGGCCGGTGACCAGCAGGCGGCGTTGTTCGGCCAGGCCTGTTTCGAGCCGGGCATGGCCAAGAACACCTATGGCACAGGCTGTTTCATGCTGATGAATACGGGCGAGAAAGCCGTCCATTCCAAGAATGGCCTGCTCACTACGATTGCCTGGGGCCTGGACGGAAAAGTCGAATACGCCCTGGAGGGCAGCATCTTCGTCGCCGGTTCGGTGATTCAATGGCTGCGCGATGGCTTGCGCATGTTGGGCAAGGCCAGTGACTCTCAGTCTTACGCCGAGCGCGCCGGTTCGAGCGAGGGCGTCTATATCGTGCCGGCTTTCGTTGGTCTGGGGGCACCCTATTGGCGCAGCGATGTGCGCGGGGCGGTCTTCGGGCTCACGCGTGGAACCACCAAGGAGCATTTCGTGCGCGCGGCGCTGGAGTCCATGGCCTACCAGACCCGCGACGTACTCGCGGCGATGGAGGCCGATGCGGGGTTGCCGCTGAAGGAGTTGCGTGCCGATGGCGGCGCCATTGCCAACGATTTCATGGCGCAGTTCCAAAGCGACATTCTGAATGTGCCGGTGTTGCGCCCTCAGGTGCCGGAAACCACCGCATTGGGTGCGGCTTATCTGGCCGGTCTGGCGACCGGGTTCTGGGCGAGCCGGGACGAGATTTCGCGGCAGTGGGCGGTCGATCGACGCTTCGTGCCCGCCATGCCGGAGGCGACTCGCGAAGCACTGTACGCGGGCTGGCAGCAGGCTGTGCAGGCGACAATGGGCTTCAAGATCGCCTAATCAGCAGGTGAATGGCTCACCTTTGGATGGTCCGCTACAAGCGGGCCATCCCCAGCCACTCTCAAGGGGCTGGGGATAAACGCGAATCTCAGTCCAGCGCGTAGCCGAACTGTTCTTTGAACTCGGCAGCGAACTGCTCGTAAGTGAAACGCTGGTTTTGCGTGCCCGGATGCTCGACTTTCAAGGCGCCCATCAGCGAGGCCATGCGGCCGACGGTCGCCCACTCTTTGCCCTGCATGATGCCCAGGATCAGGCCGGCGCGATAAGCGTCGCCGCAACCGGTGGGATCGACCACCTGGCGTTCGCGGGCCGCAGGAATCTGCAGTGTCTTGCCATCGGTGTAGATGATCGAGCCGCGGGGGCCTTGGGTCACGATATAGGCTTTGACGCGTTCGGCGATCTGCTCGGCGCTCCATTCGGTGCGCGATTGCAGTAGCTGAGACTCATAGTCGTTGACGATCACGTAGGTCGATTTCTCGATCATCGTGCGGAATTCGTCACCGCTGAACAGCGGCATGGCCTGGCCCGGGTCGAAAATGAAGGGCACGCCGCGTGCGGCGAACTCGTTCACGTGCTGCAGCATGGCGTCACGGCTATCGGGTGCGACGATGCCGAAGGTGATCTCCGGGATGTCGCGCACGTGGTTTTCGTGGGCGCTGGACATCGCTCCGGGATGGAATGCGGTGATCTGGTTGTTGTCCAGGTCGGTCGTGATGAAGCACTGCGGGGTGAACTGCTCGTCGTACACACGCACGTAATCCATGCGGATACCGCATTCCTGCAGATGCTGCCGATAGGGCGCAAAGTCTTGGCCTACCGCGGCTACCGGCAGCGGATCGGCGCCCAGCAGCCTCAAGTTATAGGCGATATTGCCGGCGCAGCCACCGAATTCACGGCGCATCCGCGGAACCAGGAAGGACACGTTCAGGATATGCACCTGATCGGGCAGGATGTGATTCTTGAACTGGTCTTGGAACACCATGATGGTGTCGTAGGCGAGCGAACCGCAGATAACGGCAGACATGGTTTGTGGGTGTCCCCAGGCAAATGAACAGGCAGCGCGCAGGCGGCTGGACCAAGGCCGAATCAACGATCTCGGCCAAAGCTGCTGATCTTACCGTTATAAGTGGTTGGTGACGACTGTTCAGGTGACGTGAACTTTGCATCGGCAGGGAAGAAACGCGTATATCACCGTGTAGTACAAGGCTTTCTTAACGAGAATATTCTTGCGTGCACGGGCTGGCCTGACTAGACTGATCCGCTTACTTTTTAACCAAGCCGATGCACGGCGGACTCAATGTTCAAGAAGTTTCGTGGGTACTTTTCCAATGACATTTCCATCGATCTTGGCACGGCCAATACGCTGATTTATGTACGTGGGCAGGGTATCGTTCTTAACGAGCCCTCCGTGGTGGCGATCCGTCAGGATCGCGGCCCGGGCGGTCCGCGCGCGGTGGCTGCTGTCGGTACCGACGCCAAGCGCATGCTCGGACGCACGCCGGGCAATATCGCCACGGTGCGCCCGATGAAGGATGGCGTGATCGCCAACTTCTCGATGACCGAGGCCATGCTGCAGCATTTCATCAAGCAAGTGCATCGCTCGCGCTTCTTGCGGCCGAGTCCGCGCGTGCTGGTTTGCGTGCCCTGCGGCTCGACCCAGGTCGAGCGCCGCGCGATCAAAGAGTCGGCCGAAGGCGCCGGCGCCCGCGATGTGTATCTGATCGAAGAGCCCATGGCCGCCGCGATCGGCGCCGGCATCCCGGTTCACGAGGCGCGCGGCTCGATGGTTTTGGATATCGGCGGCGGCACCTCCGAAGTGGCGGTGATCTCGTTGAACGGCATCGTGTACTCGCAGTCGGTACGTATCGGCGGCGACCGTTTCGACGAGGCGATCATCAATTATGTGCGCCGCAATCACGGCACCTTGATCGGCGAATCCACTGCCGAGCGCATCAAGATGGAAGTCGGTTGCGCATTCCCGCAAACCGATGTGCGCGAAATCGAAATCTCCGGCCGCAATCTGGCCGAGGGTGTGCCGCGCATGTTCACCATCAACTCCAATGAAGTGCTGGAGGCGCTGCACGAGCCGCTCTCGGGCATCGTTGCGGCGGTTCGCGCAGCGCTGGAGCAGACGCCGCCTGAGCTGTGCTCCGACGTTGCCGAGCGTGGCATCGTGCTGACCGGTGGCGGTGCCTTGCTGCGCGACCTGGATCGCCTGATTTCCGAAGAAACCGGCTTGCACGTGCAGGTAGCGGACGAGCCGCTGACCTGTGTGGCACGTGGCGGCGGCAAGGCGTTGGAGCTGATCGACCTGCACGGCGGCGACTTCTTCGCTTCTGAATCAGGCTAAGGGCCGCGCTCGCCCATCATTCTTGCTAGCTCGGCGACGGGGGATTCGGCACCCACTGCATCTCCCCTTAAAGAGCGCATTCACATGGTGTCGCGCGGCTCGCCGCTGAGGTATTCGATGGGCGCGGCGCGCTCGTTCTGTTGAAAGGCTTGCTTCATGGCGCTTGCGCGCGAGGAAAATTCGCCCCTGTTCGCCGGCTCCGTGGCGGGTACGCTGCGGCTGATCTTCTATCTCGCGTTGGCGATGGTGTTGATGGTGCTCGACCATCGCAACGGCTGGCTGTGGCGGCTGCGCTATAACGCAGCCATCGTGGTGGAGCCGATATACCGCCTTGCGGGCCTGCCGTCCGCCGGCATGCGCACGCTCAGCGTGGCCTTTTCCGATCGTAAATCGTTGACCGAGCAGAACCAGCGCCTGCGCGAGGATCTGCTGCTTGCCAATGCCAAGCTCAATCGCATGGCCGCGGTGGCCGAACAAAACCAGCGTCTGAAGGGCTTGCTCGATACCCAGCGCAGCCTGGAGCTCAATGTGCAGTTGGCGCGTGTCATCGGTGTAGACATGGGCACTTCACGCCATCGCCTGGTGCTCAATCGCGGCGATCGCGATGGCGTCAAGCAGGGGCAGGTAGTTATCGATGCGCATGGTGTCATCGGTCAGATCGTCGACGTGCTGCCGACTACGGCCGTGGTCATGCTGGTGACCGATCCGAATCACGCGGTGCCGGTGGTGATCGAGCGCACCGGTTTGCGCACCGTGGCTTACGGATCGCGCGAGGGCGACCAGTTGAGCTTGCCGAATGTGCCGATGGCTGCCGATGTGAAGGCCGGCGACAAGCTGCTTACTTCTGGGCTTGGCGGGCGTTTTCCATCGGGTTTTCCGGTGGGCGAGATTCGTTCGGTCGGACAGTCCGCGTCAGGCATGTTCCTTGAGGCACGCGCACGTCCAACCGCTGATATCGATCGCAGCGAGGACGTCTTGTTGCTGCACGATCAGGCCGAGCCGGTCGGGCCGCCGATACCGTCGACACCCGCAGGGCCGCCGGCCGGCCTGGCGCCTGCGCCGGGTAGTTCAAGTGCGCCGCCACCGGTCAGCCCGCCTGTAGCGAACCCATCCACGAATGCGCCGGCGGTGCAGCCATGAATCGGCAGCGATTGAGCCTGATGTGGGTCAGCGGCACGCTGGCCTTTGGCCTGTTGTCGATGCTGGTGCCGCTGCCTAGCGTATTGCAGTCATTCAAACCGTATTGGCCGGCGCTAGTGCTGCTGTACTGGTCGATCGAGTCGGGCGACCGCATCACCTTGGGCGTGGCCTTTATGGTGGGCCTGTGCGCGGATCTGCTCGACGGGGTGTTGCTGGGCGAGCAGGCTTTGCGTCTTTGCGCGCTGGTGTTCATCGTGTTGCGATTCCGTTCGCGGCTGCGCTTTTTTCCGATGTGGCAGCAGACACTGGCGGTGCTGATCTTGCTGTTGAATGACCGCGTCTTGCTACTGATCGTGCGGACCTTTGCCGGCGAAGCGTTGCCACCTGCAAGCTGGTGGATTTCACCCTTTGTAGGCGCGGCGTTATGGCCGTTCTTGTTCCTGCTGCTCGACGATCTGCGTATGCGGTTTCGCATCCAGTAGCCGACAACCATGCTCAAGCGACGATCGATCAAGGATTCCCGGGGCGAAAGCGCGCTGTTCCGGCGGCGCGCGCTGGTCGGCTTTGCATTGATTTTGTTTGGGTTGGTCGCCCTGGTCACGCGATTCGTCTATTTGCAGGTACTGCATCACGATGAATTTGTTGTGCGTTCGGAAAACAATCGCGTCAAGCCCCGAGCGATTCCGCCAGCGCGTGGATTGATCTACGACCGCAGCGGTGTGCTGCTGGCGGATAACGTGCCGGCGTTTCGGCTTGAGGTCATCCCCGAGCAAGTGTCTGATATGCCTGCACTGCTGGCGGAGATTGGCGCCGTCGTGCCGATCGGCAGCGATGACGTCGAGGCTTTCAAGAAACAGCTCAAACAGAGTCGTCGTTTCGAAAGCGTGCCGCTGAAAATGCGCCTTACCGAGGACGAGATCGATCGTTTCGCGGTGAATCGCTGGCGCTTTCCAGGCGTTGACGTGGTGCCCTACCTGACCCGGCGCTATCCGTACGGTACGCATTTCGCCCATGTCGTGGGCTATGTCGGGCGGCTCGATGCCGATGATCTGGAGCGGCTCGATCCGGTGCGCTACAAGGGCACCAGTCATGTCGGTCGCAGTGGCTTGGAGCGCTCATACGAAGACATGCTGCACGGTACGCCGGGCTACGAACTGGTGGAGGTCAATGCCGATGGGCGGACCCAACGCGTGCTGGAGACGCATCCCCCGGTACCCGGCAAAAATCTGTACCTGAGCATCGATATACGCGTGCAAAAAGCCGCCGAAGAGGCATTCGACAACCGTCCGGGTGCGGCGGTGGCAATCGATCCGCGTAACGGTCAGGTGCTGGCGATGGTCAGTGTGCCGAGCTTTGATCCGAATCTGTTTGTCAACGGTATCAGTCATACCGACTACACCATGCTGACTACCGCCGAAGACAAGCCGCTATACAACCGCGCCTTGCGCGGGGTGTATCCGCCGGGTTCCACCGTCAAGCCATTGCTGGCCCTTGGCGGTCTGGAATACGGTGTGCGACGACCAGAGGACACGGTGCTGTCCACCGGTGAATTCTGCATACCGGGGCAATCGCGCTGCTACCGCGACGACGAGCGTGGCGGCAACGGTACGGTGAATATGGTGCGTGCAATCCAGTTGTCGACCAATACCTATTTCTACAAGCTGGCACTGGATCTAGGTATCGACCGGCTCAGTACTTTCATGGGCAAATTTTCGTTTGGCCGTCCAACCGGCGTTGATCTGATCGGCGAAGCTTCCGGCGTGCTGCCTTCGCGCGAATGGAAGGCTGGGCGCTACAAACAGCCATGGTTCCCTGGTGAGACGGTGATTTCTGGTATTGGACAAGGCTATTGGGCGGTGACGCCGATGCAGTTGTCCCATGCCTATGCGACTTTTGCCGGACACGGTACGCCATATGCACCGCGATTGGTGATGGCGACCCAGGGTGGCGTGGACAGCCGGCCGGCACCCTTGGCCAATCCGCCTACTGGACCTTCGCTAATCCAAAAGCCGGGTGATTGGGCGGCAGTCAATCAAGGCATGATCGCGGTGATGACGGGGGGCACCGGCAAGACCGTGGGCGTGGGGTTTCCCTATGTGATCGCCGGCAAGAGCGGCACTGCCGAGCGCTACTCGCGCACGACCAATGCGTATGACGAGCGCCGCAACAATGCCTATCTGGCCAGCCGCCATCGTGCCTGGTTCGTGGCCTATACCCCAGCGGAAGATCCAAAGATTGCGGTAGCTGCGGTGCTGGAATCCGGTGCATGGGGCGCCCAGGATGCCGGTCCGATCGTGCGCAAGATTCTCAATGCCTGGGTCGTTCAGCAAGGCGGAACATTACCGGTGGGTCCACCGCCTTCCGCTGCACCGGCGAGCCCGGCTCCTGATCCGTCGGAAGTGATCGAGCCATCGATCGAGCCACCCATGGAATCGGGCGGCGACGATATCCCGGCGATACCGTCTTCGAGCGGGGCAAATCCATGATCGACACCCAATACGCTCGCATGCAGCGCGTTTTCAAGCGCGTACTGACCCGGCCGCGGATCGATCTGCCGTTGGCGGGCGGGCTGTTCATGCTCGCGATAGTCGGCTTGCTTACGCTTTACAGCGCCGGCGACAGCCATCTCGCCCTGGTCGGCGGTCAGGCCGGGCGTTTTGTTCTCGGCGCCATCTTGATGCTGATTATTTCGCGCATCCCGCCGCCGGTATTGCGCAACTGGTCGCCGTGGCTTTATGCGGGAAGCACCGCGCTGCTGGTCGTCGTGGCGCTGCTGGGCGAGGGGCGCGGGGCCTATCGCTGGCTCGATTTGGGGGTGATGCGCTTTCAGCCATCGGAATTGCTGAAGTTGACCATGCCGATGATGGTGGCCTGGTATCTGCATCCGCGCCAGCTACCGCCGAGCTGGAAAGACATCATCGTGGTCGGTGTGCTGATCGCGATTCCGGCCGGCTTGATCGCCGAACAGCCCGACCTTGGCACGGCGCTGCTGGTGGCCGCCGCTGGCGCATTCGCGCTGTTTTTGTCGGGCATGCGATGGTGGAAGATCGGCGCTTTACTCGGTGCCGTCGGCGGCATGATTCCCATCGCCTGGCATTTTCTGCACGAATATCAACGCAATCGCGTGCGTACTTTGCTCGATCCCGAATCCGATCCGCTCGGCAACGGCTGGCATATCATCCAATCGCAAATCGCCGTGGGCTCCGGCGGCACCTTCGGCAAAGGCTGGCAACACGGCACGCAGTCGCGCCTGGATTTTTTGCCTGAGCACACCACCGATTTTATTTTTGCGGTGTTCTCCGAAGAATTCGGCCTGGCCGGCGTGATCGGCATCATGCTGCTCTATGCCTTCATCATCGGCCGCTGCCTATGGATCGCCATGGATGCGCGCGATACCTATTCGCGCCTGTTGGCCGGCGCGATCGGTATGAGCTTTTTCGTTTACGTGTTCGTCAACGGCGGCATGATCGCCGGCATGCTGCCGGTTGTCGGCGTACCGATGCCGCTGGTCAGTTATGGCGGCACCTCGGCGGTATCGTTGCTGACCGGCTTTGGCGTGTTGATGTCGATCCATGCCAACCGCAAAATGCATGAATAGAGCAGGCACGAATAGATCAGGCACGAATAGGTCAGGCATGAATAAGCCAGATACGCATGAACATGGCGCATCGCTCGTCAGCATGCCGCCGCAGATGGCCCGGACTCGCATGCTAGGCTTTCGATGACGCCCGTCCCTTGCTATGGAAGCCGCTGGAAGTGAAGTATTCCAAGACCTTGATGTCCGCGCTGCGCAGTTCACCTTTGCTGGTCACGCTGGGCCTGCTGCTCAGTGTCGCGTGGTCACCTGTACAGGCCCAAAGCCATCCGGGACAGGCGCAGTTAGTAAGCGAGGTGGCGCAGGAAACCGGTAAAGACCCCGACGCCCTGAATGCTTTGCTGGATCACGCGAAGAAACAGCAAAGCATTCTCGATGCGATCAGCCGGCCGGCCGAAGGCAAGGCGTGGAAGGACTACCGCCCGATCTTTTTCAACGACAAGCGGATTGACGATGGCGTGGCGTTTTATCGCGCCCATCGATCGCTGATCGAGCGTATCGGGCAACAGTATGGGGTGGCGCCGGAATACCTGGTGGCGATCATCGGCGTGGAAACCTCCTATGGCCGCATGCCGGGCAAGTACAAAGTGCTCGATGCGCTGGTCACCCTGGGCTTGTATTACCCGCCGCGAGCGGCCTTTTTTCGCGATCAGCTCAAGGTGTTGCTGAGCCTGCCGGATAACCACCTGGCCGGGCCGCTGAACACGCTTACCGGCTCCTATGCCGGCGCGCAGGGCTGGGGCCAGTTCATGCCATCGAGCATCCGTGATTTCGGTGTGGATGAAGACGGCGATGGCCATATCGACATGCTGAACTCGCTGCCGGACATCCTGGCCAGCGTCGCTAATTACTTCATCAAGAACGGTTGGGTCAGCGGCGGCCCGGTGGCCGTGCGGGCGCAGCCGGATCACCTGGCCAAGCCGATCACGGTCAAGGATTCTCAGCCGCAATGGTCGGTGGAACAGCTCCAGGCATGGGGCTACGCGCCCATGCAGCCTCTCGATCCGGGCTTGCCCAGCAGCCTGCAGTCGCTAGAGGGCGAGGACGGCTCGGAGTATTGGATAACTTTCCAGAATTTCTATGTCATCACGCGCTACAACCGTAGCCCGCTGTACGCGTTGGCCGTGCACCAATTGGCACAAGCCATCGCCAGCGGTGTCCGCAGGGCGGACGCAGAGCAATGAAATGGCGCTGCGTACTGCCGCTGCTGCTTGCCTTACTCCTGCTTGCCGGTTGCAGTGGCAGTAAGCCGCGGCCCGGCAAGAGTGGCGGTAGTGTATGGCGGGGCAGTAGCTCGGGCACCAGCCGTGGCGGTGTCAACGACGATGTCAGCAGATCGCAAAGCAGCCGTTACCGCGACAACAGCGACAGCGTGCCCGGTGGGCCGCCGCCTGACTTGAGCAAGCTGGTCGAACCGACACCAAAAGTCGAGCCGCGCGCCTTGTATGGCAACAAATCGCCGTATTCCGTGCTTGGCCAGAGCTATCGGGTGCTACCCAACGCGAATGGCTATGTGGAGCGTGGTATCGCCTCGTTCTATGGCAACAAGTTTCACGGCTATAAGACCTCCAGCCTGGAGGACTACGACATGTACCAGTTCTCCGCCGCACATAAGACATTGCCGCTGCCCAGCTATGCGCGCGTAACCAATCTGGAGAACGGCAAGAGTGTCACCGTGCGTATCAACGACCGTGGTCCATTCCACGAAAACCGCCTGATCGACCTGTCCTACGCCGCGGCCGTGAAGATCGGTATCTGGCCCAAAGGCACCGGTCTGGTCGAGGTGCGCGCGATTACCCCCGGTCAGCTCTTGCAAGACCCGGTGCCGCCAACGGCGCCATTGCCATCTCCATTACCCCCGCCGCTGCCGGCGGCTGCGGCAAGCGTGGCGGCCGTGCCAGGCCCCGGCATCAGCGTGGCTCCGGGTATTTATCTGCAGGTGGGCGCCTTTACCGACAATGCAAACGCCGAACGCGTGGCCCAGCAGCTCCGCGATGCCAAGTTTGCTCCGGTACAGGTGGTCGATGCTCAGATTAACGGGCGCAGTGTCCGCCGCGTGCGCGTTGGGCCGCTTAGTGACGTCGATCGAGCCGATCAAGTAACCACGCAAATCGAGGGCATGGGACTGCCGCGGCCACAGGTCGCGGTAGACTAATGCACTGCTGAACTCGCGCTATCTCCCGCAAGCCATGGATGACTTGCCGAGATTTCGCCTATTTTCATGGCCGCGCATCGGGTGTCGGCCATACAAGAATTGGATTGAACCGAACGATGAGCTTACTCCGCCGTACCCTGTCCTCATTCGCCGTCGCCGCTTTGGTCGCCGGTGTCGCCTTTGCCCAGCAGACCCCGCCGAAGCCCGTGGCGGTGCCGCGTCCGGTGGTGCCCGAGGCGCCGGTGCCGCCGCCGCCGGATGTGGATGGCAAAAGCTGGGTGTTGATGGATTACGCCACTGGCCAGATCCTCGCCTCGAAAGATCCTGACGTGCGGCTTGAGCCTGCCTCGATCACCAAGGTGATGACCGACTATGTCGTCTCTGCCGAGGTCGCCAACGGCAAAATCCATATGGCCGATCCGATCACCATCAGCGAAAACGCCTGGCGCGGCGGTGGTGCGGGTACCGATGGCTCCACCAGCTTTCTCAAGCTCAACAGCCAGGTGCCGCTGAAAGACCTGCTGTTCGGCATGATTATCCAGTCCGGCAACGATGCCGCCATTGCGCTGGCCGAGCACACCGCGGGCTCCGAGCCGGCTTTTGCGAACTTGATGAACGCCTATGCCAAGCAGCTCGGCATGGTCAATTCGAACTTCCAGAACGCGTCCGGCTATCCGATCGCCAACCACTACACCACGGCGCGCGATATCGCGATTCTGTCGCGTGCGCTGATCCACGATTTCCCCGAGGACTATGCGATTTCCGCGGTCAAGGATTTCGAGTGGAACGGCATCAAGCAGCACAATCGCAATCTGTTGCTGTGGCGCGACCAGACCGTCGACGGTATCAAGACCGGCCACACCGCTGCCGCCGGCTACTGCCTGGCGGCTTCGGCCAAGCAGGGCGATTCCCGCATGATCGCGATCGTGATGGGTGCCACCAGCGAGAAGTCGCGCGCCGATGCCGCGCTGGCGCTGATGAACTACGGTTTCCGTTTCTACGAGACGCACAAGCTGTACGACGCCAGCAAGCCGCTGGCGACGCCGCGTCTATGGAAGGGCAAAGACAACCAGTTGCCGCTTGGCGTCGCCGACGACGTACTGGTCACGGTCAAGCGCGGTGAATACGACAAGCTCAAGGCGACCATGGACATTCCGGCGACGTTGATCGCGCCGTTCACCAAGGGCCAGCAGGTCGGTACGCTGCGCATCACGCTGAACGGTCAACCGGTGCAGAACGTGCCGCTGATCGCCCAGGTCGAAGCGCCGCAGGGTGGTTTCTTCTCGCGCCTGTGGGACAGCATCATGCTGTGGTTCCATAGCGACAAGAAGCCTGAAACGAAGTAACGGAGACGTTGTGATGCGTGATCTTGACTCTATCGAGGCGCAGAAGCAGGAAGGCCAGGGGTTTCAGTTTCCCGGCGAATTCGAAATTACCGCGATGGGCAATGCCAGCGCGGAACTCACCGTTCTGGTGCCGAAGATCCTTACCGGCATCGGTGTGCGAGTGCTGCACGAAACGGTGAAGCACCGCCACTCGAAAGAAGGCAACTTTGTCTCCGTGACGGTGAGCTTCCACTGCGAAACCCGCGAGGAATACGACGCGGCGCACGTCGCATTGCGCGCCGATCCTGATATTCGCTACACGATGTAAGGCCGGGCCTGGTCGGAAATAGTCAAAAGCCGGGCGTTGCGCACTTGCGACGCCCTCCGGCCACCCCAATGGTGCAGGTTCATGCCTAACGCTACGATGGTCTCGTGACCCCCGATTCCTCACTTTCGCCCATCCATTCCCTGCCTCTGAAAGTTCGCCGCCTCGGCCGCCAGCCTTATGAGGTGACGTGGAAAGCGATGAGCGATTTCACCAATCGCCGCCAAGCAGACACCGCTGATGAGCTGTGGCTGCTTGAGCACGATCCGGTGTTCACCCTGGGGCAGGCCGGCAAGATGGAGCACGTGCTGATGCCGGGCGACATTCCGGTCGTGCCGGTCGATCGCGGCGGCCAGGTGACCTATCACGGCCCCGGCCAGATCGTCGCTTACCCGCTGATCGACTTGCGCCGCGCCGGCCTGGGCGTGCGCGAGCTGGTCAACCGTATCGAGCAGGTGCTGATCGACACCCTGGAGCACTGGAATATCGGTGCCGAGCGGCTGCAAGGCGCACCCGGTGTCTATGTCGGCGGCGCCAAAGTGGGTGCGTTGGGCTTACGTGTGCGGCGTGGTTGCAGCTTCCATGGCCTGGCCTTCAACGTGAACATGGACCTGGAGCCGTATCACCGCATCAATCCCTGCGGTTACAAGGGTTTGGCGGTCACCCAGGTGTTAGACTTGGGTGGCCCGTCGCAGTTGGCGGACGTCGAAGACGTGCTCGTGGCCGAGTTTTGCCGCCAGTTCGGTTTTGATGCCACGTCGGCCGCACCCGAGATTCCCGTCCTCCCTGAACTCCCCGCTCACGCAGCGGTCTAGGCTTGTCCATGAGCGATACCTCCGCATCTCCGTCCAAGGTCATTCCAATTAGCGTCGTTGCCGGTACGCCCGCTGTCGAAAAACAGCTCGGCAACGACAAAATTGCATTGAACCGGGCCGGGTTCGACACCGCCGTACCCACCTTGCGCAAGCCTAGCTGGATCCGCGTCCGCCTGCCGCAAGGCAACGCCGTGCAACAGTTGAAGGCGCGCCTGCGCGAGAACGCGCTGGTGACGGTGTGCGAAGAGGCCTCGTGCCCGAACATTCACGAGTGTTTCAGCAAGGGCACCGCCACGTTCATGATCCTCGGTGAGGTATGTACTCGCCGTTGCTCGTTCTGCGACGTGGCCCATGGCCGTCCCGCACCGCCCGATGCGCTGGAGCCGGCGCGACTGGCCGAGACCATCCACGACATGCGCCTGCGCTATGTGGTGATTACCTCGGTCGACCGCGATGACCTGCGCGACGGCGGCGCCGAGCATTTCGCTTCGTGCATCCGTGCGGTGCGTCATGCCAGCCCAAACATCAAGATCGAGATTCTCACCCCCGATTTCCGTGGTAAAGGCCGTATGGAGCGCGCTTTGGAAGTCCTCAAGGATTTCCCGCCGGATGTGTTCAATCACAACCTGGAAACCGTGCCGCACCTGTATCGCGAAGTACGTCCCGGTGCGGATTACCAATGGTCGCTGGATCTCTTGAAGCGCTTCAAGGCGCAGCACCCGGACGTACCGACCAAGTCCGGCATCATGCTGGGCCTGGGCGAGACCATGGAGCAAGTGCTTGAGACCATGCGCGATTTACGCGCCCATGACGTCGACATGATTACCATCGGCCAGTACCTGCAGCCCACGCCGCACCATCACCCGGTCGTGCGCTATTGGACGCCGGAAGAATTCGACGCGCTGCGCGAGGCAGGCGAGGCCATGGGCTTTAACCATGTCGCCTCCGGTCCGCTGGTTCGTTCCTCCTACCACGCCGATCTGCAAGCCCATGCAGCCGGTGTCACTGAGCAAGCTTGAGAGGCCTCATGAAACTCCGTCCCACGCTAGCCCTGTTGCTCGCCCTCACCATGGCCGGCGCGTACGCGCAATCGCCGGCCGATGCCGGGACGGGCGATGAAGCGCCGCGCAAGGCCTCGACCCTGCCGTTGAAGCCATCCGCCAACCAGCTACAGGCCTCGCAGTTATCGGCGCGCTTCCTGACTCGCTTCCACTACGACTCGCAGCCGTTGGACGACGCGATGTCGGCCAAAATCTACAAGGCTTATTTCGACGGGCTGGATGCCGAAAAGGTGTTCTTCACCCAGGTCGATATGGCTAAGTTCGAGCCGCTGAAAACGCAGTTCGATAACGCGATCTGGAACAAAGATCTATCCGGTCCGTTCTCCGTATTCAATCTCTACGTTCAGCGCGCGGTCGAGCGCATGACGTTTGCTCGTGGCCTGCTCAAGCAGGGCTTCGATTTTTCGACCGACGAAAGCTATGTCTACGATCGCAAAAAAGCCGATTGGCCCAAGGATGCCGCCGAGCTCGATGATTTGTGGCGCAAGCGCACCAAGAACGATTGGCTGCGCCTGAAGCTCGCCGGCAAGAACGACGATGACATCCGCAAGACGCTGGACAAGCGCTATGCCGGTTATATCGAGCGGGTGAAACAGCTCGATAGCGAAGATGCCTTCCAGACCTTCATGAACTCGTATGCCGAGTCCACCGACCCGCACACCGATTACCTCGGCCCGCGCGCCGCGGAGAACTTCGATATCTCGATGAAGCTGTCGCTGGAAGGTATCGGCGCCGTGCTGCAGCAGCGCGATGAATACATCGTCGTGCGCGAAGTCGTACCGGCCGGCCCGGCCGCCAAGTCCGGCAAAATCCATGTGGGCGATCGCATCGTGGCGATCGGTCAGGGCGCCGATGGCGCGATGATCGATGTGATCGGCTGGCGCGTCGATGACGTGGTCAAGAAAATCCGCGGCAAGAAAGACACCACCGTACGCTTGGAAGTCTTGCCCGCCGACGCGGGTGTGGATGGCAAGCACGAGGTGATTTCGATGGTGCGCCAGAAGGTGAGCATCGAAGAGCAGGCCGCCAAAAAGCGTATTGTCGAAATCAAGGACGGCAACGTCAGCCGCAAGATCGGCGTGATCGAGTTGCCGGCCTTCTATTCCGACTTCGGCGCGCGTCGCGAAGGCGATAAAAACTTCAGAAGCGCTACCCGCGATGTCGCCAAGCTACTCGAAGAGCTGAAGGTCGCCGGTGTGGAAGGCGTCGTGGTGGATCTGCGCAATGACGGCGGCGGCTCCCTGGTCGAAGCCAACTCGCTCACCGGCTTGTTCATTGACAAGGGGCCGGTTGTGCAGGTGCGTGACGCGCGCGGTCAGGTCGATGTGCAAGGCGACGACACCCCCGGCATGACCTGGAGCGGTCCGCTGGCTGTGCTGATTAACCGAGGCTCCGCTTCGGCGTCGGAAATTTTCGCCGCGGCGATTCAAGACTGGGGCCGTGGCCTGATTATCGGTCAGCCGTCTTTTGGTAAGGGCACGGTGCAAAACCTGGTCGATCTGGATCGTTTCACTAACGGCAGCAACGAAAAGCCGCAGTTCGGCGAGCTGAAGATGACCATCGCCGAGTTTTTCCGCATCAACGGCGGCTCCACCCAGCTCAAAGGCGTGACCCCGGATATCCAGTTTCCGAAAAATGGCGACGAGAAAGATTTCGGCGAATCCACCTACGACAACGCGTTGCCGTGGACGCAGATCGCGGCTGCCAGTTACAAGCCGGTCGCCGACCTGAAGGCTTATCTGCCGCAATTGCAGAGCAGCCACGATGCACGTACAGCGAAGTCGCCGGCGTGGAAACTGATGCTCGACGAGCTGGCGCAGTACCGCAAAATGCGCGACAAAACCTCGATCTCGCTGAACTTTGCCCAGCGCGAAGCCGAGCGCAAGCAGATGGACGCGCTGCAGGCTGATTTCCGCGCCCGCCACAAAGCACTCGACGGTAGCAGTGCACTTGCCGACGAGAATCAAGACAGCCTCGACGACGGCCTCAACCCGAACGAGCGCAGCCTGAAGGCGCAGATCCAGCAAGAGAAAGACGCCAAGAAGGCTAAGGATCCGCAGGTACAAGAAGCCGCGCATGTGATGTTCGACGCGGTTGGCCTTATCAAGGCCGACCCGAAGCTGGCCGCCGAGGTGTTGCCATATGGCGGCAAGTTCTCGCAATCGGCGACGGCAGCAACGGCAACGACCCAGCCGGGTCCGACAACGCACTGAGTCCTGTAGTTTTTGTTGAGTCTGTAGTTTCTGGTTACTGAAAAGCGGCGCTACGGCGCCGCTTTTTTATTTTATGTTTACCGTCAAGGTCTCGATCTTGCCTGCCGGGCGCGTTGCTGTGCCCCTGCGAACAACCTGATTAGCGTCGAATCTCGGCAGATGTTTTTTCTCCTCCCCCTACCTGTCCCAAAAGGGGGGCAGATCCTGCCTGTGGACTTGTAGCGGCACGGCGCGTACATAAGAGGCCAGCCCCTCAACGAGAGTGCCGCTATGGACATGTTGCCGAACGTCGCACTTGCTGGCGGCTTAGCCTGGGCCAGCGGTATCCGTTTATACGCCACGGTATTCATCGCCGGCCTGCTGGGGCGACTGGGTTTCGTGCATCTGCCGGCGGGCCTGGAGATGCTTACGCACGCTTGGGTACTCGGTGTATCCGGGGTGTTGATGCTGGGTGAGTTTCTTGCCGACAAGATTCCCGGTTTCGATAGCGTGTGGGACGCGATCCACACCTTTATTCGCATTCCCGCCGGTACCTTGCTGGCTTGGGGGGTGTTCAAAGACTCCGCGCCGGGTGCTCAATTCGCTGCCGCGTTATTGGGCGGGGCACTGGTCTCGGGCACTCACTTGGCCAAGACCGGCGGACGCGCACTCATCAATACGTCGCCCGAGCCCTTTAGCAACTGGACGGCCAGCGCGGGCGAAGATATCTCTTTGCTTGGCGGGCTATATCTGATGTGGCAACACCCCATGGTGATGTTGGTGTTGCTGGGGCTCTTCGTACTGCTGCTGATCTGGTTGTTGCCGAAGATCGTGCGCGGTTTGCGGGCATTGTGGCGGCGCCTGCAAAGCGTAAGGTCGGCGCTAGCCGGGCCCGGCTAGCGCCGATTAGCCCTCTTCGCAGGTGGAGAGGGCGCAAAACTATTTGGCTGCGGCTGGCTTGGCCGACTTGGCGGCTTTTTGCTGGAGCCAGCGCAGATACTCCGGCACATGCGGCAATTCGCGCAGCAGCTTCGAGCGCGGGTCGACAATCACCAGCGTGCCGGCAGGGACATCGATGCGGCCTTCGCCATGCTCCATCGGCAGCGTGCGCACGGTGTCACCGACTTGTACCTCCACCGGCAACGGGAACGGCTTGTCGTGCGGCACCTGCCAACGTAGGGTTAGCGTGTCGCCCTGGCGCTGCATGTCGAGCTTGGGCAGTGCCGCTTCGTATAGATAGACGTCGAAGAACCAGTGCAGGTCACGGCCGGTAACCTGATTGACGATATCGATGTAGTCGCGCGTGTTCGCATAGCGTGGGGTGAAGTTGCCCGGCTTGGGGTCGGGGCGGCCATAGACCAGTCGGCGCGTGCTTTCGAAGAACGCTTTATCGCCGATCAGCTCGCGCAGCGTGTGCAGCATCAACGAGCCTTTGTAGTAAATGTCGTTGCCGGGGCCGTGCTCGGCGTCGTACACCTCATGCTCAAACTGACTGCGGCCGGCTACCACCGGGTAAGCATTTTTCAGCTTGGTGCGCTCATCGTGCAGCATCGAGAAGTAAGGCATGTCGCCATAGAGGTATTGGCCGTAGAGCGGCTGCATATACGTGCCAAAGCCCTCGTGTATCCACATATCGTCCCAGTCGGCATTGGTCACTTGGTTGCCGAACCACTCATGGGAAAATTCGTGTTGCAGCAGCCAATCGAAACCATAGGGTCCTTTGGCATAACCGTTGCCGTAGGCATTGATGGTCTGGTGCTCCATGCCCAGGTGCGGTGTTTCCACCACGCCCATTTTTTCATCGCCGAACGGGTAGGGGCCAATCTCCTGCTCGAAGAAATCCAGCATGCGCGGGAATTCCTCGAACAAGGCTTTGGCCTGCTGTTCGTTACCATGCAAATACCAGAATTGCATCGGGATCGTGTTGCCGTAGCGGCTGCTGTAGTTCGCCTGCAGCAACTCGAAGGGGCCGACATTGATCGAAATGGCGTAGGTGGTGGGGTGTTTTGCGCGCCAGTGATAGGTGCGCTTATCGCCCTCGTCCTTGATGTCGATCAGCACGCCATTACCCGGCGCCGCCAGCGGTTTGGGCACGGTTACGTAGAGATCGACCAGATCTGGTTTGCCTTGCGGTTGATCGATGCAAGGCCAGAACAGATCGCAGCCCTCACCTTCGACCGCGCTGGCCACCCAGGGCTGACCATCCGGCGTCTTGCTCCATACAAAGCCACCGTCCCAGGGGGCGCGGTGCGCAGTATGCGGCTTACCGCCGTAGCGCACTTCGACCTGCACCTTGCCACCCACGGCCAGCATGGCGGGTAGTTGAATCCGCAAGCGGCCATCGGGGTTACTCCATGCCGTGACCGGCAATGGCTTGCCATTGAGTCTGATGCCGCTGATCGGCAGGTTGTGATCTAGATCCAGCAATAACACGTCGGTGGCTGCGCGCGCGGTAAAGCTCAGCGTGGCCGTAGCGTCGATACGTTCCTGCGTGGGATCGATGGCAATGCGCAGTTCGGCATGGTCGAAGTGCACACGCGCCTGCTCGGCCGGCATCACGCCACCCGAGCGTATCGTTTGCTCGCTAAGCGGCGGCTGGGCCGGCGCGGCTGCCTGCGTCGCAGGCTTGTCAGCCGCCCACGTGGCGCTGGTACCGAGCAGGGTGGCGAGTGCGAGGGTGAGCAGGCGAGGGCGCAGGGTCATGGGCGGTGGCTATTGGGCGAAGCTTCGCAGGATGGCAGCGAATGCCCGGCAGTGGTATCGCCGAAAGTCATGCTTCAGCCCTGCTGGCCTGGCGCTGGTCCGGGTCCCGGAGATCTTCGGCAGGCTCTCAGTCAGAGGTCGATAGCGCCGAGATTCTGCGGACAATGATGAAGGCGGCGCAGCCGGCGGCACCTAACAGGTAGCCGACGGCTTCGTAGCCACGCTGCGCCGCCTCCGCATGGTCGATGCCGGTGTTGGCAACGAAAGCGATCAAGCTAATCAGGTACAAAATGACCAGCAGGCCCAGCCAGTAATGCGCGCGGTTAGCCACATCGAGCAGAAGCAGGGCAAGCAGCCAGGCCGGTATGACCATGCTGAAGGTGACAAAGGCTAGCAAGGTAAAGCGCCTTCCGATGTCGTTGAGGTGGCAGTAGCTGTCGCCGACCAGATGAAGCCCGATGCCGATGCCGGCAAGGGCGCCCACCACGGTCATGCCGACGGAAAAAGCGGCGCGGCAAATGGGCAGCGACAGGTATCTGGCGAACTTGCTGACGGGTGTCGCCGAGCCCAGTAGATCGCGTGTGCCCAGGCCGGTGAAGAGGGCCAGGTTAAGTAAGCCGACCAGGGTAAGTAAGCCAAACAGGCTTAGCGAGAGCGGGGCGTTAATTAGCCCGTAAAGATCATTCGGCAGCTTGCTGCAGAAATCGACGCCGTACCAGGAGGTGAGCAAACTAAGCAGCAGACTGTAGCCGAAGAACACCGCCGTTGCTTCCAGTGCTGCCGTGGTTCCGACCGCGCGAGCGATGTGCTGCAGATGCTTCAAGGACTTGGGTATGGTCATCATGACGACACTCCTTAAGCCTGGGTCTGACCACCGCTGCCCTCCTGATAAGGGGCAGCGGCGGCCTTGGCGCAACTCACTCAGCGTGTATAGCGTTTCTGCAAAAAGGCGAAGAACGCACGCACGCCCATCGCCTCGCCGCCACGCGGCCGGCCGGGGCGGTCGGCATCGTTCCAGGCATAGGTATCCAGGTGCAGCCACGCCGTGGTGTCGGGTACGAAGCGCTCCATATACAGCGCCGCGGTGATCGCACCGGCATGGCGCGAGGGGCCGCCGTTGGCGAAATCGGCCAGATACGATTCGAGCATCTTGCGATACGGCCGCCACAACGGCAGCCGCCATAGCGGGTCGTTCACAGCGCGGCCTGCTGCGAGCGCGGCGTCGGCCAGATCATCGTGATTCGCAAACAGCGCAGGCAAGTCCGGGCCAAGCGCCACGCGCGCGGCGCCGGTGAGGGTGGCGAAATCCAACATCAGGTCGGGCTGCTGTTCGGCACCGTAGGCGAGCGCGTCGCACAAGACCAGGCGGCCTTCTGCATCGGTGTTGTCGATCTCCACGGTGAATCCTGCGCGGGTGGTGATGACCTCGCCCGGACGCATCGCATTGCCGGATACCGCATTCTCCACCGCCGGAATCAGCAAGCTCAACCGCACCGGCAGCTTGGCTTGCATGATGAGGCCGGCCAGTGCGATGGCATGGGCCGCGCCGCCCATGTCTTTCTTCATCCAGCGCATGCCATCGGCTGGTTTCAGGTCCAGGCCACCGGTGTCGAAACACACGCCCTTGCCGATCACCACCAGTTTCGGATCGCCGGATTTACCCCAGTTGAGTTCGACCAGGCGCGGCGCGCGGTGACTGGCGCGGCCCACCGCGTGAATGGTGGGGAAGTTCGCCTTGAGCAACTCGTCGCCGACCCACTCGCGCACTTTCGCTTTATGAGTCTTGCCGAGCTGCTTGACCGCTTCGGCCAGTTGCTTGGGACCCATGTCCTCGGTCGGTGTGTTGACCAGGTCGCGCACTTGCGCGGTGGCTGCGACCAAGGGTTCAAGCGCTTTGAGATCAGCGGCCGGAATCGCCAGTTTGGCCGGTGCGCGCTTGGCTTTGCGGTAGCGGGTAAATTCATAGGCACCGAGCGCCCAGCCGAGCGCGGCCTGTTGCGCATCGCCGAGTACGCTTTCGTCAGCGAGGTGATAAAGCGCATCCGGAAGCTGTCGCGGTAATCCGGCCAGCGCGCCGAGCGAATCGCCCGCCTCCACACCCACCAGCACGCGCACCAGCTTGCCGCTGGCGTCGGCGAGCAGGGCAAAGCTGCCGGGTGCCGCCTCAAAGCCGCTCTCGGCCAGCCAGCGGCGTTGTACAGCGGTAAGGCGACGACGGCTGGCGGTGTAATGCGCCGCGTCGGTGGTTTCGATGGCGATGCTTTGGCGTTCGCCGGATTTGCGTTCGATCAGGGAAGGCATACAAGGTCCAAACGGAGGAGCGTAAGTTGATAGGGAGCGTAGCGATAATGAGCGCAGGATGCTGGATTGGATCTTTGCTGCGCAATGGTTCGGGGCGTTGGTTGCGGGATGCGTAGGTTGGGCTGAGCAAAGCGATGCCCAACGTTGCGCAACGCTAGGCATCACGGCGCATCCCAAAAGCATGTGATGTTAGGCATCGCGGCGCATTCCAAAAGCATGCGATGTTGGGTATCGCGGTGAACCTCAACATGACGCAACGTTGGGCATCGCTATGCTCAGCCCAACCTACTTCGCATGAGCTTTTAGGCGGGGGGATGCGCGTCGAGCCAGTCGGCTAGTGCGGTCATGTCGCGCAGATCGAGATCGGGTGCGGCACCGAGCGCCTTGGGCCAGTGCCGGCCGGTGCGGTTGATCCAGGCGGTGCGCAGGCCCGCGTTGCGTGCGCCGACCACGTCCAGTTCGGGATCGTCGCCGACATGCAGGATGTTGCCCGGCGCGATGCCAAGCTGCTCCGCTGCGAGGTGGAAGATTCGACGATCGGGTTTGAGTGAGCCGGTGTCGCGGGCGCAGATGTGATGAGCGAAATGCACGCGGATACCGATCTGTTCAAGATCGGCATTGCCATTGGTCAGGCTCGCCACTGGCCAGTGCGTGGTAATGCGTTCCAGCGCGGGCAGGCTGTCGGGATAAAGCTCCACGCTGTTGCGTGCGGTGAAATAAATACCCCACAGCGTATCCAGCGGCGCATCGTCGATACCACAGGCAGCGAAGGCCTGTTGCAAGGTGATGTGACGCTGGGCGGTGAAGTCGTGCGCCAGGTCAGGCCGTTCAAGCGCGACCTTGGCCCGCAGCTCGCGCATGGCCGGGATCGGCCATGCATGGGCGACGCTGGGGTAGTGCTCGCGCAGGTAGGCGTCGAGTTCGCGATCCGCGCGTTCCAGGGCCGGCATAACCGGCCACAACGTGTCGTCGAGATCGAGCGTCAGGGCGAGGATGCGCATAAGCGTCAATGCGCACTTAGCGTCGCGTTAGCGCGAGCTGACGCGTAGCACCTGGCCCTGATGCACCGTGTTGTCCTTGATATGGTTCCAGTTGCGCAATTGGGCCACGTCTACCGAATGCTTCTTGGCGATCGAATACAAGGTTTCGCCGCTGCCGACCGTATAAGTCTTGCTGGCTGCGCTGGGCTTGCTGGTGGTGGCTGTTACCTTGCCGCTGTCCTTGGCCGGCTTGCTGGTGCTTTCTTTGGGCGAGTGGCTTGGCTTGTTCTTGAGCGGTTTGTCGTAGCTGACGAAGACATCGCTGGTGACCTTGGCGAAATCGACGCCGTGTGCGGATGCATTGCTTACCGTCATCGCTTCGCCATGCACGCCCTTGAGGCTGGGTGGCGTGTTGGCTTCCACGCTGCCGGTAACGCCGGCGAGCTGGGGTTCTTCCTTCTTTGCATTGCGTGCTTCAACCGCCTGCTTGGCCTGTTGGGTCAGCGCGGAGGTCGGTGCAACCGCTGCGCGAGCCGCCAGCGTGGCGCCTGGGGCAGACAGCGGGGTCTCGTTGCCGGCGCTGGGGCGTGCGCCCACTTCGGCAAGAATCTTGGCGCGACGCGAGCTATCCATCGCCACCAGCGACGCACCGTCGGCATACGGAATGAGCTGGTGCGAGCGCAATACGGACTTCGCCGCATCGCTGCTGACGAAATCGACGAAGGCTTTGATCTCGGCTGCCTTCGGGCTGTTGGCGTTGGTAATCAGATACAGCGGGGTGAACAGCGAGTAAGCGCCGCTGGCGATGGTGCCGCTGCTCGGTGCCACGTCGTCGATCTTGAGGATCTTCACCTTGCGATTGTTATGCACGCCGGCCAGGGTGGTGGCGCCGAGTGACTTCGGATCGAGCGTTACGGCCTCTTCCAGCTTGGCTGTATTCACATACAAACGCGGTGCGGCCACCGGCTGATTGCCACGACCGAACAGCAAGCGGCGCAGGCTGTGCTCCACACCGTCGCCAGGGCTGGCCACGGCGTATACGTTAATCAGCTCGTCCTTGCCGCCGACGTCTTTCCAGTTGGTGATCTTGCCGTAATAAATGTCGTGCAGTTGGCTCAGGGTCAGGCTGTTGACCGGGTTGGACGGGTAGGTAATCACTACCAGCGCATCCCACGCCACCGGTGTGAACTCCAGGTTGCTCTCCGCGCCGCCGGCACTGCCGCGTGCGCTGCCGGCGAGGTCGGCAGTGCCGCTGGCTACCGCTTCCAGGCCAGAGGCGGTGTTGAACGACTGCAACTCGATTTTGCCCTTGCCGGACTTCTCCCAGGCCTTGGCCACGTCGGTGACCACACCGCGAGCGGTGGTGACATCGCCACGCCACACCAGGGTGGGTCCGGCGGCGATAGCGACCGTCGTGACGCAGGTGCCGATCAGGGCAACGGAAAGTAAGCGGGCAAGGCGGAAGGACATGATGATGGGAAATCCTGGACGATAGTGATGGCGATCGCGTCGCGTGCCGCCATCCAAAGCGTGCAAGCAGGTAACGAAGATTCGGTATTTCAGCCGCCTAGAGGCAAAACATCAAGCACGGCTGCATATTTACGTTTAAGTAGCGATTGAGTGTGAACAGGCAGGCACTCTGGCGTCGGCATGTCCGCATGGATCTCGTTCACTGCAGATCCACATAACGCACCCCATCGTCGCCGGCCACAATCAGCACCAGTTGCCGCGGATTGACCCCCGCGAGGCGTTGTAGCACACGCAGGCTGGCGATGCGCAAATTGCCCACGGCGACCACTACATCGTTGGTCTGCAGGCCCGCCAGTGCGGCGCGGCTACCGGCGCGCACGTCGCTTACCGCTACACCGGTGATGCCCTGGCCGCGCTGGTTTTGCGGCAATTCGCTAAAGGTGACCCCGGCCAGCCGCTGATCCAGCTTGCCGCCGTCGAGCGTGGCCAGTTTTTCAGGCGTCAATGTGGCGCGCACTTCACGGCTGTTACCGCCGCGAAGCACGTTCAGTTTTACTGTGCTGCCGATCGGCAGCAACCCTTCGGCGTTGCGCAAATCCTGCGGGCTACGCAGCGGCTTGCCGTCGACGGCCGTGAGTACGTCACCTACCTGTACCGCCGCGCTATCGGCCACCGAGCCGTTTTGCACCCGCGTCACCACCACGCCATTGCTGTTTTTCAGGCCGAGCATCTGCGCGATACGCGGCGTAATGTCCTGCGTTTCCAGCCCCAGGCTGCCGCGACTGACTTTGCCGTGCGCCACAAGCTGCTGCATCACCTCGCTGCTGAGGTTGCTGGGAATCGCAAAGCCGATGCCGACGTTGCCGCCTGAGGGCGAAAAAATCATCGTATTGATGCCCACCAACTCGCCACGCAAATTCACTAGCGCGCCGCCGGAGTTGCCTGGATTGATCGAGGCGTCGGTTTGAATAAAGTTTTGATAGCCCGAGCCGCCCAGGCCCGAGCGGCTCAACGCCGAGACAATGCCCGAGGTCACTGTTTGCCCCAGGCCGAAGGGGTCGCCCACCGCCACGACAAAATCACCCACGCGCAACTTGGCCGAGTCGGCCAGCGGCAGCGCCTCTAAATGGCTGGCTTGAATCTGCACCACGGCAACATCGGTATCGGGGTCGGTGCCGATCAACTTGCCCTTGAAATCGCGACCGTCTTGCAAGGTCACCGTGATGTCGTCGGCGCCTCCCACGACATGGTTATTGGTCAACACATAACCCTTGGCCGCATCTACGATCACCCCTGAGCCCAGGCTCTGCGCGATGCGCTCGCGCGGCTCGCCGCGCAGACCAAAAAATTGGCGCATCATCGCGTCGTCGAAAAACGGGTCGCGTACCTTTACCCGCGTTTTGGTGGAAATATTCACCACCGCCGGCGTGACTTTTTCCAGCATCGGCGCCAGCGATGGCAGCGGCTGACCATCCAGCGCGGGTGGCAGCGCGGCCTGCGCCGTGATCGGCAAAGCTGTGCCGAGCAAGCTCAGTAGCGCGGCTGCAAACCACGTTACAAGCCGACGGACGGGACGGGCGTGCATGAGGGCTCCTTATCTTCGATGGCAGTGGTATCAAGACGCAGCTTCGACTCACAACATACGTGACGGTTCCGTAGACAAAAGACTTTACATCGAGCGGGCACGAGGGTAACTTTCAATACCGTTCGCAACCACAATATCTTGTGTGTTGGCGCCAGGGTTAAACCCCAAGTGTTGTTGTTGGCGCCACGGTTTCAGGGAGCATTGTTGCAGTCCAGGCAAGGAGTCCAGGCACGACGCCTTTTGGCGGATGGCCTCGATAGCTCTGGCTGTACAGGGGGCCCCGTAGCGAATGGCTAAGCCGATCAGAATAAAAAAACAACGGGACCGTAAAGGTCATACCGAGAGGTCAGGAAGCCGATGAGTATCGTGCGAGCACAAGCCGTGGGATCAAACCAGATGGGATCAGACGTCAGTAGAGAGGCCGCCGCAGCGATTCCGTTGCAGCCGGCGTCGTACGACATCTGGGACAAAAAATACCGCCTGAAAGCCAAGTCGGGCGAGCCCGTCGATGGCAGCATCGACGAGACCTATCAGCGCGTCGCACGCGCGCTGTCCGAGGTAGAAGCCACACCCGAGTTGCGCGAGCACTGGTTCGAGCGTTTTCTGTGGGCCTTGCGCCGTGGCGCGATTCCGGCCGGCCGCATCACCTCCAACGCTGGCGCCTTGGCGCACAAGCCCGCCACCTCCACCATCAATTGCACCGTGTCCGGCACCATCCGCGATTCGATGGACGACATTCTGGAGAAGGTGCACGAGGCCGGCCTCACGCTCAAAGCGGGTTGCGGCATCGGCTACGAGTTCAGCACGCTGCGTCCGCGCGGCGCCTACGTGTCCGGCGCCGGCGCCTACACCAGCGGGCCGCTGTCGTTCATGGATATCTACGACAAGATGTGCTTCACCGTGTCGTCTGCCGGCGGTCGCCGCGGCGCGCAGATGGGTACGTTCGACGTCAGCCATCCCGACGTGAAGGAATTCATTCGCGCCAAGCGCGAAGACGGCCGCCTGCGCCAATTCAACCTGTCCCTGCTTATCACCGACGGCTTCATGCAGGCGGTGGAGCACGATCTTGATTGGCCGCTGGTGTTTCCCGTCCATGTCAAAGAAGAGGACGAGATCGACCTTACCGACGCCAGCAAAGTGGTGTGGCGCGAATGGCCCACGCACGAAAACTACGTCGGCCGCGACGACGGCCTGGTCGCCTGCAAGATCTACGGCCACATCCGCGCGAGGCATCTGTGGGACATGATTATGGTCTCCACGTATGACTATGCCGAGCCGGGGTTCATCCTGATCGACAAGGTCAACGAGATGAACAACAACTGGTGGTGCGAACACATCCGCGCAACCAACCCCTGCGGCGAGCAGCCGCTGCCGCCGTATGGCTCCTGTCTGCTGGGTTCGATCAACCTCACCACCTTCGTGCGCGACCCGTTCGGCCCCAAGGCGCGTTTCGATTGGGACGAGTACCGCGACGTGGTGAAAATTTTCACCCGCATGCTCGACAACGTGGTCGAGATCAACGGCCTGCCGCTGCCGCAGCAGCGCGACGAAATTCTCTCCAAGCGCCGTCACGGCATGGGTTTTCTCGGCCTGGGCACCACCCTGACCATGCTCAAGCACCGCTACGGCACCGCCGAGTCGGTCGCTTTCACCGAAGACGTATCGCGTGAAATGGCCGTTGCCGGTTGGGAGGTCGCCCTCGACCTGGCCAAGGAAAAAGGCCCGGCGCCCATCCTCAGTCGCGACTTCACCGTCACCGGCGAGATGCTGCGCAAGCGCCCCGAAATGGTCAGCGACGGCTACAGCATCGGCGATACCATTCCCGGCCGCGTGCTGCACGCCAAGTACAGCCGCTATATGCAGCGCATCGCCAGCATTGCGCCCAACCTGGTGGCCCAACTGGCCGAAACCGGCGCGCGCTTTACCCATCACAGCTCGATCGCGCCCACCGGCACCATCTCGCTGTCGCTGGCTAACAACGCCAGCAACGGTATCGAGCCGAGCTTTGCCCATCACTACTCACGCAACGTGATTCGCGAAGGCCGCAAGACCAAAGAAAAGGTCGAAGTGTTCAGCTACGAGCTGCTGGCCTACCGTGCGCTTATCAATGCAGACGCCTTGCCGTTCAGTACCGATACGCTGACCAAACTGCCGGATTACTTTGTTGCCGCCGACGACATCAGCCCGAAAGAGCATGTCGACATCCAGGCCGCGGCGCAGTTGTGGGTCGATTCGTCCATCTCCAAGACGGCGAACGTACCCACCGACTACCCCTACGAAGATTTCAAAGACATCTACTTTTACGCCTATAAACAGGGTCTGAAAGGCTGCACTACCTTCCGCTTCAACCCCGCCGCGTTCCAGGGCGTGCTGGTAAAAGATTCCGACCTTGAAAGCACCCTCTACCGGTTCGAGCTCGAAGACGGTAGCGTTATCGAACTGAAAGGCAACGAAGAAGTGGAATACGATGGCGAAACGCACACCGCCGCTAATTTGTTCGATGCTTTGAAGGAAGGCTATTACGGCAAGTTCTAAATGACCGGTGCATGCGTAGAATGCGCGTGGCTAACATTAAAGAGCTAGCAGTAAGCACGTAAGCCTTGCGTAGAAGGTTCACGGCAAATACCAAATCCATGTCGGAGGGGAACACAGTATGTCCATTGATCTCGACTTTGTTGTTGAAAACGAAATGACGCCGGCCCCGGCGGAAGCGCCGCCAGTTGTCCAGGTTGTAAGCGAGCCCGCACCGGTTGCCGCACCCAAGAAAAAAGCCGCTGCCCGTAAAAAGCCGGTAGCGAAAAAGGCCGAGGCCCCCAAGGTCGAAGCTCCCGCGAAGGTTGCAGCCAAGAAAGCTGCCCCTAAGAAAGCCGCTGCCAAGAAAGCCGCTCCGGCCAAGAAAGCCGCCGCTGCCAAGAAAACCGTCAAGAAAGCCGCCGTGAAAAAGGCTGCCAAGAAAGCCGTGAAGAAGGCGGTCAAGAAGGTTGCAGCCAAGAAAGTGGCAACCAAGAAGGCCGTCAAGAAGGTGGCTAAGAAGGTCGCCAAGAAGGTCAGCGTAAAGAAGGCCGTCGCCAAGAAAGTGGTGAAAAAGGCCGTCAAGAAAGTAGCCGGCAAGGTAAAGGTTGCTAAGAAAGCGGTAAAGAAAGCCGCGGCCAAGGTGACCAAGAAGGTCGGCGCAAAGAAGGTCAGCAGCAAAAAGACGGCCCACAAGGCCGCACCAAAAAAGGCGGCAGTCAAAAAGTCCGCCAGCAAGAAAATCGCCGCCAAGGCGGTTAAGAGGTCCACTGCCAGCAAGAAGGTGAGCGTCAAGGCAACCCGTAAGCCGGTTGCCAAGAAGGCCGCCCGTAGAAAGTAAGTCGTTACTGATCCGGCCCGGCCACGTGCCGGGCCGGATTTTTCGTCCGCGCCGCGCGCCGCCAAAGCACACAAGAAGAAGCAAACATCATGGCGATCAAGATCGAAACCAAGATCAAGGGCTACCAAGTAGTCAAGCCCGAAGACAAGGCCGCGCCGGCCGCCGCTCCCGCCCAGCCCAAAGAGGCGCCCAAGGCGGAAGTCATCCAGATGCACGAAAGCCTGGAGCGCCCTGAGACCCTGGTCGGCTCCACCTACAAGATCAAGTCGCCGTTGTTCGAACACGCGTTGTACGTCACCGTCAACGACATCGTGCTCAACGCCGGCACCCAGTACGAACAGCGCCGCCCCTTCGAGATCTTCATCAACTCGAAAAACATGGACCACTTCCAGTGGATCGTGGCGCTCACCCGCATTCTCTCCGCGGTATTTCGCAAGGGCGGCGACGTCACCTTCATCGTCGAAGAGCTCAAGGCCGTCTTCGACCCGCGCGGCGGCTACTTCAAGGCCGGCGGCGTCTACATGCCCAGCATCGTGGCCGAGATCGGCGGGGTGATCGAGCAGCACATGAAGATGATCGGCCTTATCCACGACCCGGAGATGAGCGACTCCACCCGTGCCCTTATCGCCGAAAAGCGCGCCGCCTACGAGGCTGGCGCAGTAGCAAAAAAAAACACTGAAGTAAGCGCACCTGTCGCAGTGGTCACGGCCGTGGTGGCCGCGGCCGATACCTCAGAGTCCAACGGCTTCCCACCCGGCGCCACCCTCTGCCATAAGTGCAACACCAAGGCGCTGGTGCTGATGGATGGGTGTCAGACGTGTCTGAACTGCGGGTATAGCAAGTGCGGTTGAGCGGGTCCGTACCGCGATAGCTGGTCCGAAGGGTGGCAGAGATGTCGCCCTTCATCGTTTAGGGCTTGAAAGGGACCATCTGGATAAATGGCTTTGCGGAAATAGTCGTTGAAGCTAATTCAAATTTTTTCGCATCTCATGCAGCTGAATCTCATCGGATGCAACGCCAGGCCCATATCTTGCTGCCGACCAGAAAATTGGGAACAGAGTCAGTCAGATATGACTCCAGCACCCTGTCATCTGTGCGATAGATATAACAAGCTTGCCGCGTCGATGATATGACGCTTTCATCTTACTTATCACTACAACCAAGGAGGGGATCTCTATGAAACAAATCCACAAGCCATTGGTAACAGCTTTGCTGGTTGCGCTAAGTTGGCCGGCTCTGGCCAGCGACACTGCGAATACCGGTGGTGCATTCATCGGACTGGGTTATCTACCCGGCGGCGACCCTGGATCACAAGGGAGCAACGCTATGAGTACAGCGGTGGGCATTTCGGCGAACGGTTTGGTAGTTGTAGGAGCAAGCACAAGCCAGTGGGGCCGTAAAGCTTATCGTTGGACCGCCACCAGTGGCATGCAAACCCTAAGCACAGATAGTCAATCCACCTATGCAACGGGTGTTTCAGCAGACGGCTCAACCGTCATAGGCGCCGCACCCCATGTGGCGTTTAAGTATTTTAACTTTTCAGCCTGGCGCTGGACCGCTGCGACCGGAATGATGGACTTGGGGCATCTGTCTAATACGTTGACCACTATTCCCATCGCCGTCTCTGGCGACGGCTCAGTAGTGGTCGGATCAAGCGGCCCTCAGGCTTTCCGCTGGACACAGGCTACTGGCATGGTGGGTTTGGGGTTCCTGAGCGGCTATGACTATAGCGATGCACAATGGGTGTCGTCTGATGGCTCGGTAGTGATCGGAAGGTATAGTAATTCGCTCGATAAATCCTATGTATATCGATGGACCCAAGCCACCGGCATGGTTAGCCTGGGGAGTTCGATTACCAACGTTGCGGCCGCATCTGCCGACGGTTCAGTGATCGTTGGAACAATGCCTGCCAACGGTGCCAACAGCCAAGCCTTTCGTTGGACGCAGTCCGGTGGCGTAGTCGCATTGGGCGTCCCTGCAGGCTTTCTTAGTAGCAGGCCTGTGGGCATTTCGGCCGATGGAACCGTGGTGGTCGGTCAAAGTGTATCGCTGAGCGCGGAACAAGCTTTTCGCTGGTCGGCTGTGACGGGGATGCAGTCCGTAGCAGCATGGCTTGCCAACGCGAGTGTATCAGTGCCTAGCAACGTGACCTTGACCTCTGCAAATGCCGCCAATCGGGACGGTACTGTACTGGTCGGGGACAGCGCCGTGGTCAATAGCAACGGCGAGGGCTGGCTGGCACGCGTAGGCCCTGTGGGCAGTGGTCTGCTGACTGACATTGGGGCGTTCAATGCTGGTTTGGTCGAAGCCAATAGTCAGGCGATCCGCGGCGTAACGGATCTGTCCAACCTCGCCGTATTCGGTGTGCATCATCGCTCGCTGCTGGATAGCGGACAGGTCCGTGCGCAAAATGGCGCTTGCGCCTGGGCTGCTGTGGACGCGGCACATTACGACGAATCGAATACTCGCGCCGAATTGGCTGAGGTCGGCGCGTGCAAGGATTTCGGTTCGACCCGCATCGGCTTGGGCTTCGGCAAGGCTCAGGCCCGCCAAGATTGGAGTCTGGGTGGTAAAGGCCAGTACGACGGCCATTACTTGGTGGCGGAGGTGGCAAGTCAGCTCAGCGGGGCGATCGAAGGCAGTCTGCTGGGTTATCGCGGTGACTTTAATGTCGACACGCGCCGCAACTACATGAACGGAGCCAATGTAGATTCATCGCGCGCCCATACCGATGCTACAGCCACCGCCGTGCGCGCACGGTTGGACTGGAACAACGCTGCGCAATGGGGTCAAGTGAGTTTTTCGCCCTATGCCGTCTATAACTGGACCAAGACTAAGCTCGATGCCTACACCGAAACCGGCGGTGGTTTTCCGGCACTGTTTAACGGCTCCAGTTGGATCACCAGCGAGGCGAGGGTTGGCGCTGCGGGCAAGCTGGCGTTGTCCTCTTCCACTGGCTTGCGGGTGGCGCTCGAAGCAGTGCATCGTTTCAAGGGTGAAACGAACGAGATCAAAGGGCAGGTGATAGATCTGTTCGGCTTCAGTGTGCCAGGCCAGAAGCTCAAGCGTAACTGGGCGCGTGCGCTGGTAGATATTGACTATCGCGTGACTTACGCCTCGGTCATTACGCTCGGCGCCAACGGCGCGTCGTCCGGTGGCGACGCAAGCTGGGGGGTGTCCGCGCAGTACCGCATGTCGTTCTAACCAAGCGAAGCGTTGGTTTCAATCGACAAAGCAAATAAGAGTCAGAGCCAAATGAATATGGCTCTGATCTCTTCTGAGTCTTTTTGAATGGCGCGGCCGCTTTGCACTATTGCCCCTGCTCATCCGGCGACTGCACGATATAGCCGTCGGCCTTGAGCTTGGCCAATAGACCATCGGGCGCGAGTGCCTGCTCCACCGGCAGCAAGGCGAAGGTCTGCGCGTTGCGCATAAGTGCGTACTGGGCGGCGGACAGCCAGGCAGCGTCGATGCGTTCGGGCAGATCGTGCAGGCCCAGTTGTTGTGAGAAGTCGGCGTTGACCACGGCGACGATGCAGGACTTGTACCGGCTGCCCAGCGACAGGCTGCGCAATGTCGCCATATCGCCCTTGGCCCATGCGTCGGCGCGTGTTGTGAACGCGCCCAGGTCGTGCTCGATGGTATCCATGGTCTGGTTGAAGCAGCTAATGTCGTCCAGGTTGGTTTGCTTGAGGGCATCCGCCGTGCTGTGAGAACGCTCGACCACCATCTGGTATATGACCGGCGTTCGCTTGACGTGGTGTTTCCTGGCCAGTTTCAACACGGTCTGGCTCACCTCGCTGGTAGGGGTCAGGCCGGCTGAATCAAGCGCCTTGTCGTATAGCTTTATCGCGACGAGCATCGGCCGCCAATACTCTATGCCGCGGTCGTTGCCGATGTACTGCTGTTTGAGTGCCTGCCAGCGCGCAAACATTTCCTGCGGGAGCACTTGCTGCAGGTTGGCGCCATCCGGGTTTTTGCGCGCGCTGTACACGGAGGGTTGCAGGGCTAGCTGATTGAAAAGGCGTTCATCCATTTTCAATTCGGCGGTGGGCGGTTCGAGCAACTCCTGCGATTGCGAGATGACCTGCTCAACCTGTGCCGATTGCCATTGGATATGTCTGGGCAGGGGGGTCAGCGTGCCGAGTACCCACAGCACATGATCGCCCTTGCTCACTTTCCATAAGCCCGGACCGGGTTGCGGGCCGGTAACCGTGACTGTCTGCAGTTTGATAGCGTCCGCAGGGGCTAGCGGCCTGGTTGGGCTGGTGGCGGACTGTGCCCTTACCGGCATGGCCAAAGCCATGGCGCATAGGCAGGTTGCAATCTTCCCGTGCATCCGTGTGCTCCCCCGTGCGTGATGATGCAATATTGCATGATTCACGTGCTTGTCGCGTGGTGTTCGATCGGTAATCTCAAACCAGGCAGGGGGATGCTATGAGTTACAACCCGTATGACGCGCCGAGGGCAGATGTATTGGCGCCCGTGCTAAACGACGTCAGTGTTGAGCAGACCGCCAGCGGTCAGAAGCTGGTTATCTACGCCATTCTTACCTACTTCGCCGCCGCGGCCATAAAAGCAAACCTGGGAGCGATCGGCTGGTTAATTGCCCTGTGTGCGCTTGCCATGGGTTTGGTTGGGGTATTTCGTCTTAGCGCAGGCATGGGTTATTCCATGGCAACCAAGGTCATTCTTACCGTCTTGATGTTCGTCCCGCTGGTGAGCTTGATCGTTTTACTGGTTTTGAATGCCAAGGGGACAAACAAGCTTCGCGCGGCTGGCTATCGGGTGGGCTTGTTGGGGGCGTCTCGCTGAGCCGGCTTATGGTCGGGTTCGAGCCATCTATCTAAGCGCCTGTTGAAAGGACATTGCATGACCGAAAAGCGCGTCTGTTTCGATTTCGAGATCGAGTTCTCCAATGGCGGCGGGATTCAGGGTCAGGGTTTCAGGCTCGATATCGACGGTAGCGATATCGCTGACCAAGCGCTCGCTGCGACTATCGTTCGCGATCTGCGGTTATTGATGGTCGGTGAAGTACGCATTCTCAATAAACGGATCGTCGATGAGCAGCATAAACGCGGCGAGCTTGAGGGCACCGTCGTTCGGCAAACCACGGGTACGCGTTTTGTCGATCTCAGCCATGTCATCGAAAGCGGCATGGTGACCTATAAAGGCTTGCCGGCGCCGCTGGTGTGCGATCACCTGTCGCGTATCCAGTCGCGCCATATGTATGCGCCGGGCACAGAGTTCCAGATCGGCCGCATAGAGATGGTCGGTAACACCGGTACCTATATCGACACCCCTTATCATCGCTATGCCGATGGTTATGATCTCACCGGCCTTTCGCTTGAGCAGATTTCTGATGTGCCTGGCCTGGTCGTGCGCGTCGTCGGCATGAAGGGACGGTCGATCGATTGGGCGAATTTTGCGGCGGTCGAGGTGCGCGGGCGTGCCGTGTTTGTTCATACGGGGTGGGATGCGCATTGGCGAACGGACGGCTATTTTGAAGGGCATCCGTTTCTGACCAAGGCGGCGGCGGAATATCTGCGCGATCAGGGCGCCTCGCTCGTCGGTATCGATTCGATGAACATCGACGATACATCGGACGGCGCGCGCCCGGTTCATACCACCTTGCTCGCGGCCGGTATCCCTATTGTCGAACACCTGACCAACCTTGCCGCGCTGCCGGTCGATGGGTTTCGCTTCTCGGCGGTACCGCCAAAAATCGCCGCCATGGGGACGTTCCCTGTCCGTGCACATGCCCGGTTAGACGTCTAAAAATCAGCGTAATGACATGTTTTTGACGGATCGCTAACCCTAAGGGTGCTGCAATCTAAGAAAGTGACAAGCCATCACTCGCAGGTATCGCCGGGTGCGCGCATTCGTCTTCATTACGTTGCATTAACTCCCAGGGTTCGGGCTTTGCAGTAACGCCCTAGGCTTCGGTTCTGTAACGCCCGGCGTAAAATCTCCTGGCAAAGAAGGCAATGAAGGAGGGCGCCTATGCAAGCCGAACCAAAGTACTGGTTTCCAGCCAAGCGCTATGGCTGGGGGTGGGGGCCACCCTCGGTGTGGCAAGGCTGGATCGTTTTTATCTTCTTCGGGGCTCTTCAGGTGGGCGGGGGTGTTTTCTTGTTGCCGCTCCATCCCGGTGCCTTCCTGGCGTATTCAGGTGTGCTTTGTTCGGTGCTTGTCGCGGTGTGCTGGCTCAAGGGAGAGCCCCCGCGTTGGCGCTGGGGAGATCAATGAAGGGGCCGCTTCAGCGAATTGACAGCTTTGGTGGTCGGATAAAACGCAAAATCATACGTTTTACCCGCTTAAATACGGCCCCGTTGGTCAATGGCTTGCAAGGGTTGGCAAAGCAGTAGCGGAGAAGTGTGAATCAGTGGAAACCTTGCCATTTATGGGCTTAATCGGTGCGGAACGAGTAAGGGCGACGCCGGACACGGGTCTTATCCACCTCAATCCCCCCGGCTTGGCTGTTCAGGGAGCATTTTCCGTAATCGATTTCATGCCTGTTTTTAATGGTTTACGTAGGTGTTTCGCTCGATTCACTTCGCACAGAATTCATCTCCGCTGATGCTACCTTTAGCAAGTCGGCGCTTGTGTCGCTGACTTAAACAAGGGGATTGCGTCATGTTCCATCTATCGCAAGGGTTTATTTCGCGCCGTGCAGCTCTGGCTGGTTTGTTGGCCATCGGTTTGTCGGTTTCGGCAGTCGCGGCGCAGTCGCCGCAGGCCAGTGGTTTGGGCCAGTCTTGGCCAAACGCCCGTGACGTTAGCGCCAGCCCAAACTGGCATGTTTATGTGTTCGAGCGTGATGGTGTCCGTTATGTCCAGGTCAATGACCTCAACGGCACCGTGCGTGGTGCTTTTGCCACGGCCCAAGGCCAGTATCTGGTATTGCCGGTTGGCACGGATGCTCAGCTCATCGGTACGCCGCAACGGCCGCTTACCATGATTAAGCCGGCGCCGAGCGAGACGGTTTATCGGGATGCCTCAGTGCAAGTGCTGCTGACGCCGCAAGCTAATGGCGGAGTGCTGTTGAGGGTATTTGATACCGCGACCTGCACCGACCCTTACAACTGCGGCAATGTGATGCATTTGTTGGGGCATTGATCGCACACGCAGCTTCTTCAGCAAATCTGAGATGGGCAGCGAGCGGGTTTAGTGAACGGTGAGCCGGGGCGTGGCAGCGAAGGTTGCTGTCCGCTCTAGCTCTGCCGCGTCGTGCAGCAGCATCGTCACCCGAATACCTTTAGGCGTAGACAGCATGTGCAGGTCGCCGCCGTAGATTCGTGCGTGATCGCGAATGGCGTTTAACCCGAGGCCGCTGGCGCCTAACCGAGGCGCCAATTGTTCGGGGTCCACGTTCTGGATTGAGCTGACGCCCGTGCCCTCCAGCCGCAATACCGCCCAGCGGCGACCTTGGATCTCGCCGCCGCGCAGATATAGGCGTACTTGCTCAAATGAGCCCTGGGCGAAGAGATACACAACAGCTTCGCAGGCCAGCCGATATAGCGCGGTATGCACGCTCGACGAGAGCTGGCTTAGACCGCGTCCTTGTATCTCGCACTGATAAGTGACACGAGCATCGTCCAGTGCCTGTGCCATGGCGCCATCGCGCAGGCCCGCAAGCAGCCCGCGATCGCGCCAGGCGCGCGGATACAGGCCGTCGGCTAAACGATGCACTTGGTGCTGGGTTACAGCGACTTGCCGGTAGTAGCTGTGCTCTTCGGCGGGAGGTAGCAAGTGGCGCAGCCTGTTGAGCAGACGGCCATGCATCTGCTGCATCGCGCCGCTGATCTGCTCCAGGGCATACGCGGTTTGGCGCATGCGTAATTCACCGAGGTACAGCCCTTGCTGGGCGAGATACAGCGCTTGCTGGCCATCGACCTGACCGCGCTGCTCCTGTTTGTTTTGTATGGTGATGCGTGCGCCAAGCATCAGTAACGACGTCGCAGCGAATGCCATAAATGCTTGCGGCTGTAGCACTTCGAGGGTTGCCATCGTTGGAAACGACAAGCAGATGCAGGTGCAGGCAGCTCCGCCGCCTAGAGCGGCGCCGCGCCAGCCATGCTTCAACGTCAGCCATGCCACGGGCAAGAACATCGCCATCCGCGCGATCTGCGAAGTGTCGCCCGTTGCTTTGGTATTCAACCAGGTCAGCAAGGCCAGCGTGGGCAGTAAGAGCACCATGCCGTCGAGCATGACGTGACTATCCCCGACGCGAGAAAGCATATTGCGCAGAGATCCGGCACGTAATTCAAATGTGGCCATCACGACCAGCGGCACGATGGTCAACGCACCTAGATAATTACCAAAGAAGTAGCCGAGGGCGTGCATGGGTAGCACGACGAACGGAGGTTTTCCGGGCGCGAGGTGAGCCGTAGTCAGCGCGATAAAACCATAGGTCGCACAGACCAATGAAACCAATAATGTGCAAAGCAGCAGTGAGCTGATACTGACAAGCTGTTGAGATGGAAAGACTGCCATATGGCGGCGGAACCACCACACGATAGGCATGGCCAAGACGATCACCGGCAACGATTGCAGCACAACCCAGGTGAGGCCGAAATCATCAAGGCACTCATAGCTTGAATAGGTTCGGGATAAACATTCACCCAGCGCCAAGGCAGGCCAATAGCGATAAGGGACAAAAAGCAGGCAACTAAGTCGCAGCCCGGCTGGGAGCAGCCATTGCACATTGGATATGTCGCGCAAGAGCGTATAGCTCACCGCATAAGCGATGACCACGGCGACATGGCGCAGCCAAACATGCTCCCCCTTTGCTCTTTGCATATCCCCATACCCCTTAGGCTTGGACGTCGCGCCCCGACTGATAGTCATCACGCAGGCATCCTAATGAATCGGACCTTTTCGGCAGTGAACTTGGCGTGAAGTCACCTCCGTATGCCAGCGGCTTAACTCCCCTAAGCCTGGCGCGGTAGACGCATAATAAGACCGATAAAGGCTACTGGGCGTGAAGGCCATCGTAGAAGTTCGGGCTAACGCGCGACTGAGGCGCCATTGTCCCCCTCTCGGCGCCGTCATCCAAGTACCCGGCCAGGCCAGGCTTTCCATTGGCCGCCGTACGCGCAACCATGCCGGCCTTGCCCCAAGTGATTTCCCCCGCATGAGCCATTCAGACGACCCTTTTGACAACGAATATGAGAACAGCCCGGATGACGAGGACGGTGATAACGGCTCGGTAGAAGCCTTGGTATGGCAATTGCTGGTGTTAATTAACCCAGGTGACGACGAGACGACCTTGCAGCAGTTTCTGGCTTACCGAGAGGCGGTGGCTAACGCCGATGAAGGCGAAATCGAGCCGGTTGAGGTGATTGGCCAGGTGGTCGACTGGCGGTCCGGTTTTTATGTTGACTGGAAGGACACCCCCTCGCTGGTGCAGGTGCTGGACGAGTTATCCGCGCGTTGGAATCTGTCGATCGACTGGAACGGCGACCCGGACGATGATGAGTTTTTTGATGGCCATGACGCTGTCTCGCTGCTGGCCATCGCCTATGACTGCCTTGCCGCGTTTGGCTACACGTTATGGCTGTGGGAAACCGGTGGCGACAGCTATGCCGGTTGGATGACGCTTAAGCGAGACGGTGAAGCACTGCGCGAATTGGCTATCGACCTGGGCATTCATCTACGCCTGGGCAGCGAGGCAGAATAAGCATGATATGCCCTTGTTTTTAGCTTGCAGGGGCGGTTGGCGTGATTGCAGCAAACGAGGACACCATGAAATTTCTAATCATGATTTACACCGATGACACCCTGTTGAACGAGCTGCCCCCAGGCGAATTCGACAGCATGATGCGTGGCTGTTTTGCCCATGCCGATGAACTTCGCGCGGCAGGTTGCCTGCTTGATTCGCAGCAGCTCGATACACCAGCCAAGGCCAAGTCGCTGCGTGTACGCAATGAGCGCGTAACCATTGTCGATGGGCCGTTTACCGAGGCGAAAGAATGCCTGGGCGGTTTCAACCTGATCGAAGCTGAGAACATGGATGAGGCGGTGCGGATTGCGTCGGCTTTCCCGTGGACGCGCACCGGGTGTATCGAGATTCGTCCCGTACTCGATTTGATGGATACGCGGCGCAGGGTAGGTGCGGTCTAGGCACGCCGTTTTACCCCTCCCCAGCGGCAGCCAGAGGCAAGCTTTTGCTCCTCCCCCTGCGCCCTAGGGGGAGGTTGGGAGGGGGTTAGGCCTTGCGTAGGCTCAGGGCTTAACGATCTCCGACTCGATCACCATATTCAGCACATAGGCCGTATTGGGTGCGTCGGCCGGCGGGTTCTTGATGGCGTAGCGCTTCAGGCGCAGCACGTTGCGCACACCTGCCTGGTGGGTATAACCCTCGATGCTTTGATAGAGCGGCTGCCACTCGCCCGGTGTGCCCACGCTAAGCCCATTAGCGTCGTAGTTGCGTTCACGTACTTGCAGGCACTCCATATTGGGAATGAGCGGGTGGCTACAGGGCTTGGTCTGCGCGGCCACTTCCATGAATACGGTGGTGCCTTCACCGCCATAGCGGGTTTCGGCGGTGGGCTTGCCGATGAACTGCAAGGTATCGCCGTTATCGGTGACCAGCCGTAGTAGCGGTGCTTCGCCGGTGGTTTGCAGGCTTAGCTTGGGATGCGCACGCAAACGCTCGCCGATAGCGACATCCATGGCCATCAGTGCCTGGTTGGAGCAAGCCATCATCGTTTGCGCCAGCGGCGAGACTTCTAGCCGTCCGTTTTTAATCTGGAAGCCGCCGTTCATCCGGTTGCAGCCCTTGCTGACGCTGAGCCGGGCTTGACCAAATTCCACTTGCGGGGAGGTGTTTTCGTCGAAGAACAAAGCATTGATGCGCTTGCCGTCGCTGCCGGTGGCCTGGTTCAACTGCCACTGATACTGACTCAGCAGGGTTGCATCGGGTGTTGCCGCTGAGCTGTCCGTCGGTGATGAGGTGGCGGTACTGCCGGGCGCGTTCGGATGGGACGGTGGCGTGGGTGTACAGGCCGCGAGGGCGAGCGGTAGCAACAGCAAGCAATATTTCATGGCGAATTCTCCATCAATGGAATAAGCAAACGTTTGGTTCTTGCAGGGCAACGTTTCTTAGCCAGCCAGGCCTTCTTCTTCACTTTCCGGCAGCGGCAACACTTCGTGAAAGACGGTGTAATCGATATAGCTATGGCCATCCTCACCATCGCGGACAAGATCGATATAGCGGTGATTCCAGCGTAGCTCCTGGTAACTCCATTGATGCCGCGCCAGCATCGGTTGCGAAGTGGTTTCGTCGATGCCTTCAATGGTCAGCATAATCACCGCTTCGGTGCTTTCGAGCGTTTCGGCCGTGGCGCCATAGAGCGGGCTGGTTTCATCGATGACATGCATCAGGCTCCAGCTAAGTATGAAAACCGGGTGCCGGTCACGCATCAGTTTCAGATCGTAAATCTTGCGAATCTTGAAACCCTCGGCGCTGGATTCGCGGATCAGCAGATTCAGCGAAGCCGACGCCTCGGCGATGACGTTTTGTCGAGCGTTCGCCGCCCGAATCATCAGCGTCGATTGACCGTTGATGGCGCGCACTACCGGGTGATTGGAGAACATCATCTTGGCGCGCGGACGAGAGAACCGCGAAAAGATCAGCCCAGTGACCAATGCGATGCAACCCATGCCGGTAAAGATTTCAACGGTGGATACAAGATGCGCGTACAGCGTCTGCGGGTGCATATCGCCGTAGCCGACGGTGGCCAGGGTTTCCACACTGAAAAAGAACGCGCCGCTGAAGTCTTGCGGAAACTGATTGGCGATGGCGTGATCGCCCAATTGGTAAAGCGTCGCAAAAACCGTGTTGAGCAGCACAAAGCCCAGGGCGGCAAGCGCAAAAAATGCCGGCCAGCGGATGGTCAGGGTGTAGTGATAGATATCGTCCCAGACATGGTGGGTAAGCCCCAGGCTGATGAATTGATTGCCGCCGAGCGTCAGCGTGCGGGGTTTGCGCTTGAAATACCGGGTGCGCTTAGGTGGAGTTGGCTTGGCATTCATGGCAGGCACTCTGGTTCAAGCGTGTGAAAGATCGCGCCAAGTGAGAAACATGCGCAGGTCAAACTCCAGTTGGTGATAGTCCGGCTGCATGTGTTCGCATAGCTGATAGAACGCTTTGTTGTGATCGGTTTCTTTCAGGTGAGCCAGCTCGTGCACCACGATCATGCGCAAAAACTCGGGTGCGGCTTCGCGAAACACCGAGGCAATGCGGATCTCTTTCTTCGCCTTCAGCTTGCCGCCGTGCAGGCGCGAGATCGCAGTGTGCAGGCCCAGCGCACGCTGGATGACATCGAGCTTGTTGTCGTACATGACCTTGTCGATGCCCGGCGCGTTGCGCAAATAGGTTTGCTTCAACGCATGGGTATAGACGTATAGCGCTTTGTCGCTCTGGATCTCGTGGCGCTCGGGATAACGCCGCTGCAGATAGTCACCGAGCTGATCCTCGGCGACCAACTGGCGCACTTTCTGTTGCAGCGCAGGCGGATAGCCGCCGAGGTATTTGAGCGGCGTCATACCCGTATCGTCAAATCTCGTCGGCGGGCGCGTCATCGGCGAAACCGGTGTAGCCGTCCGGGAAAACCGGGGTGCCGTCTTCTTCGAGCGTCAGTACGGCGGCCAACGCGGCGGCGGCGGCTTCCTCCGCCAGATCTTTTTGCCGGAAACTACGGTTTTCGCAGATCGCAAAATAGCTGGGAAAGCCCGTTCGATGACGCGGAGTGATAGCGATGTACGCGCCAAAGCGCGAGCCCTCGGCCGTGGCGCCTGAACGGGCCCAATAGTGTTCAAACTCACGTTCGGCCATCGTTGCTTATCCAGATAGAAGGGCGCCAGTGTAACGCGCCGAAGCTATGCCACCATGCGCCCATGACCATGCCTGCCACGTTCAAGCCCGATACTTCCACGCCGCGTCTGGTGCTGGACACCAACGTCTGCCTCGACCTGTTTGTCTTCGGCGATGCGGCTTGCGCACCTTTACTGGCTGCGCTGCAAGGCGGCGTGGTCGAGGCGGTGACCGATGAGGCTTGCCGCGCGGAATGGTGGCGGGTACTGCATTATCCGAAGCTGGCGCTGGATGAGGCGGCACGTGCGCAGGCGCGCGCCGCGTTCGATGCACATACCAGCTACCTGTCGACCGATGAATTGCGGCAGCCGATCGATGCGGGCTTGCCCCGCTGCGCCGATCCCGACGATCAGAAATTCTTGGAGCTGGCGCTGGCAACGCAGGCGCGCTGGCTTATCAGCAAAGATAAAGAAGTGTTAAAGCTGGGGCCGCGAACGCTGCGCGCCGGATGGTTCGCTATTGTTACGCCGCAGGGCTGGCAGACGCCGTCCAGGGAGGCATGGTGAGCGCTTATATAGCCTTGCTGCGTGCAGTGAATGTCGGCAGCGGCCGCGCGGTACCGATGGCGCAGTTGCGCGCCATGGCGACCGACATGGGGTACGCCCAACCGCGCACATTGTTGCAGAGTGGCAATCTTGTGTTTGAGGCCAAGGCCGGCAAGGCCGCAACCATCGAGCGCGCGCTGGAGGTCGAGCTGCGCCGGCGTTTCGGGTTTGACATCCCATGCATCATGCGCAGCGCCACGGAATGGACATCCATCGTGGCGGGTAATCCGTTCGCCCGAGAAACCGCCGAAAATCCCGCGCAGGTACTGGTGATGGCCCTGAAAGCCGCGCCGGACGCGGCAGGCATCGCGGCTTTACACGAGAGCTATGCCGGCCCGGAGTCGATTCATGTCGAGGGGCGGCAGGCTTATCTCGTTTATCCCGAAGGTATCGGCCGCTCACGTCTCACCATGGCCTTGCTGGAGCGCAAACTCGGTGTCACCGGTACGGCACGCAATTGGAATACGGTGCTCAAGCTTGCGGCGATGGTGTAAGCAGACCCACGACTATCAGGCCCAATGCCATGCAGATGCCACAGACTATCCATTGCCCGTATTGCGGCGAAACGATCTATATCCTGGTGGATACCTCGATCGAGCATCAGCGCTATATCGAGGACTGCCACGTCTGCTGCCAGCCGATTACTTTGACGATAAATGCCGATGAAGACGGTGAATGGCAGATTGGCGTGCAGTCTGAAGACGATGGCTAGGCGGTCAACCCGGCCATCGTCGAGCCGATCAGTCCATGCTCGACCAGCCTGAGCCGGCTTAACGCGCCCACGCGGTTAATGCCGCGGGGTAGGTATCAAACCAACTGTTCGTATCGAGCACGGTTACTTCGAGTCGGTCCAGGCGGGTGCGCGTAGCGATGTCGGAGTCCGGCGTCACCGGGCGGGTCAAATCCCACAGCAAGCGCGTTTGGAAGCCCAGTTCAACCGCATCTTGCGCCGTCCACAACACACAGATGTCGCGAGCCAGACCGCAGATATATACCTCTACGATGTCTCGCTCCCGCAGCCAGCCGGCGAGACCGGTGCTGGGCCGATTGCCGTGCGGGCCGTGGTTTTCGCGAAAGGCGCTGTAGGAGTCGACGCGAGGGTCGCTGCCTTTGCGAATCACCGCATTCAGCGAAGACCAGTCGATCCCCTGATGCAGTGCCGCGCCTGGCGTACCTTGCACGCAATGGGCCGGCCATAGGGTCTGTGCGTGGCCATACAACGGAATACGTTCAAACGGGTGCTTGCCTGTATGCGTGCTGGCGAAGGAGACGTGTCCGCGCGGGTGCCAGTCTTGAGTGGCGACCACATGACGAAACAGGCCTGCTTTCAGCAAGTGATTGATGCCCGGCACAATGGCATCGCCCTCGTGGCAGGCCAGCGCACCACCGGGCATGAAGTCGGATTGCACATCGACGAGGATCAGGGCGGCGTGATCGCTGATGGATGGGGTCATGGTCGCGGCTGGTCTGGAGTGAGATTGGCTTTGATGAGTCTAAGGCCAGTACCGTCCAATAGAGTGTGACGCGGTGGGCTCACACTATGTGCGTGATGCCGCGGATTCAGCTACGCGCAAGCCATCGAGCAAGGCAGGCATAATGTGCCGTGAGCCTAGATCGTTCTAAGGGATGGAGATGCATTACGACCAATCGTGGATGGGCTATGGCATGGTCGGAGGCTTCCAGGCCGGGACCATTGCAGCAGTGGTGGGATTATTGTTGTTCGGCTTTTTCCACAGGTACGGTCAACGGCACAACTGGAACTTGGGTACGCAGATCGGCTGGTCGTACTTACTTGCGTTGCTGCTGGCCGGCAGCGGCGATATGTGGGACATGTTTTATTTCAACTACGGGCGGCTGCAGTCGCTGCAGTTGCTCAAAGCCAAGCTGGCCGCGGTACATGACCCGGACGGCATGGGTACGCGGGTGCTGTTCGAGTTTGCCGGGGTGGCGGTGGGTGTGTATCTGGGTTGGCTATTGATCGCCAAACTTGGATTTCTTCGCGGGCGCAGTCACACAGGCAATCACAAGATCGACCCATGACCACCGTTGATGTAATCGCCGGCAGCAGTAAGCGATTGACCCTGCATATCGTGCAAGTGGTGTGCTTCACTTTTTTCGCCTATCTGGTGGTCGGTTTGCAGTTGGCTGTGCTGCCGCCGTTCGTGCACAACGATCTTGGCTACGGCGCGGTCCTGGCCGGGTTGGCGATCAGCACGCAATACATCGCCACTTTTCTGACCCGTGGTTTCGCCGGGCGCACCACTGATGTCGCCGGGCCCAAGCGAGCGGCGTTGATCGGTATGACGGCGTGCGGCATCAGCGGGTTGTTGCTGGTTGCCGCCGCTTTATTGCACCGCATACCGCCACTATCGCTGGGCGTGATGCTGCTCGCTCGCCTGGCCCTGGGTTTTGGCGAGAGCTGCGTGGGCACGGGTTGCATCATGTGGGGCATCGGCCGGGTGGGTTCTGCGCATACGGCCAAGGTGATCTCATGGAACGGTATCGCCACCTATGGCGCACTCGCACTGGGCGCGCCGTTGGGCGTGTGGCTGGTTGCGGTGGCCGGCTTTATCGCGATCGGTATTGCCGGAGCATTGTTGATGCTTGGCGCGGTACTGCTCGCGACCATTCAACATGGCGTGCAAGTGCAGGCCGGCGAACGTTTGCCGATGCGGCACGTGTTTGGCCGGGTCATGCCCTACGGTATGGGTCTGGCGATGGGGTCGATCGGCTTCGGCGTCATCGCTACTTTTATCACGCTGTATTACGCCAGCGTGAGCTGGAATAACGCCGCATTGACGTTAAGCGTTTTCGGGGTGTGTTTCGTCAGCGTGCGTCTGTTGTTGGGTAGCACGATTTCGCGTTTCGGCGGCTATCGAGTGGCGATGGTTTCGCTATCGGTCGAGTGCTGTGGCTTGATCGTATTGGCAACGGCAGCGCATGCCGGCACCGCGATGTTTGGCGCCGCACTTACGGGCATCGGTTTTTCGCTGCTTTTCCCGGCGTTGGGTGTAGAGGCGGTGAATCGGGTAAGCATCAGCAACCGTGGCGCGGCGTTGTCTGCGTATTCGGTGTTTGTGGATGTGGCGCTGGGGCTGACTGGGCCGCTGGGCGGATTGATGGCTTCTTCGGGTAATTACGCGCCGATGTTTGGTGTGGCTTCTTGTTTGTCGTTGGGGGCGGCGGTGCTGACGGGGGGGCTGTATTTTCGGTATGGGAGGCCTACGTTGGGGTGATTTAGCGTTGTCGCTGGCTGGTCGCCTGCGGCGGTTTTCGAACCCCTGCCGGGGCCCGAGTCACTTTTCTTTGCTTGCTCAAAGAAAAGTAACCAAAAGAAAGAGCACCCCGGTGCGTCGCCCTTCGGGTGCGTGAGGGTCGGCCGGGCTTTTCGACAGGGCTTCCTGCCCTGGCGAAAAGGCATCGACATCCATGTCGATGCCCCTGCGGGCCTGATCGTCCAACCCTCACCGACGCACAGGGGCCCCAAGGTCAAGAGCCAACGTCAAAAACCGCCGCTCGCGCAGCTTTTGCCCCTCCCCCTACTTGTAGGGGGAGGGTGGGAGGGGGTGCATTCTTGCGACAACCCCACTCACAACACCGGATCAAACAACCGCGCCACATGCATCGCCAGCCGCTTGAGGTAAGACGCCTTGCGGTAGCTGTCTTCGTTCAACTCATCGGTTTGGGCAAAGTCATGCTCAAGCATGGCCTCTACTTCGGTGGCGAAATCCTCGTCCACGTTCAACGCGGTAATTTCAAAATTGAGCCGAAATGACCGACTGTCGAGATTCATGCTGCCGATGGAGGTGGTGTCGTGATCGACCAGCAGCACCTTCTGATGCACAAAACCGGGTCGATAGCGAAACATGCGGATGCCTGCGCAGACGGCGTCATGGGCGTACAAACCTGAGGCGAGAAACACCGTGTAATGATCTGGCCGGGAGGGAATCAGTATGCGTACGTCCACGCCGCGAAACACGGCCAGCCGCAGGGCGGACATCACCGCCTGATCGGGGACGAAGTACGGCGTGGTCAGCCATAGCCGTTGCTGCGCGGCGTGGATCAAGCTGACGAAGAGCAATGAGCAGCTTTCCTGGGCGTCGGCGGGGCCGGTGGCGGCAATCAGAGTGCTGGCGCCGCCATCGCCGGTTCGGGTCGGCAACAGTGGCGGCAACGCGTCGGTGACCCAATGCCAGTCTTCGGCAAAGCTGCGCTGCAAGTCGGCGACGGCGGGGCCTTGCAGCTCCATGTGTGTATCTCGCCAGGGCGCCAAGGGTGGCTTCAGGCCGAGATATTCGTCGCCGACATTGAGGCCGCCGACAAAGCCGCGCCAACCATCTATCACCACGATCTTGCGGTGATTGCGGAAATTTAGCTGAAAGCGATTGCTGCGCTGTTGGGTGGCAAACGGATGAATCGCCACGCCGCCGGCGCGCAAGGTTTCCACGTAATGCTTGGGCAAGGCATGGCTGCCAATGCCGTCGTACAGCACATAGACCTCCACGCCGGCCGCCGCGCGTTCCAGCAGCGCTTGTTGCATCCGGCGGCCGAGTTGATCGTCGTGAAAAATGAAGAACTGCATCAGCACGCATTGCCTGGCCTCGGCAATGGCCGCGAAAATCGCGTCGAAAGTGGCTTCGCCGTCGATCAGCAGGCGCAGGCGCTGGCCTTGATGAAAGCGCGCATCGGCCATGCTGGCGATGGCGGTATAGCGTGCGAGCGCGGGCAGCAGCGGGTCGGTGGCGGCATGTTCTTTGGCGATGATGCTGCGTAGTTGCCGACGCCTGGCCTGGTGCAGGTCCACATAGCCATGGAACCGGCTGCGCCCTAGAAACAGATAAGGCAGCAAGGTGAAATAGGGCAGTAGCGCCAAGCCCAGCACCCAGGCGAAAGCACCCTGCGGCGTGCGCGTATTCATCACGGCATGCATCGCCGCCAACATGCCGATGACATGCAGCAGGAGGGCGATAATTCCAATCAGGCTAAGCAGCATGAGTTATTAGAGCCTGTTTACGATCTCAGGATAGCCCGCGCCGGAAGCTGTTTGCGCGCGGGACAAGGAAGAATGAAAGAGTGTACGTCGGTACGCCGCTGAGTGATGACGCGGTCATGCGCGCAAGCAGACCCGGCCTGAGGGGGATGCCGCTGTGGCCGCCATAGCGGCTCAACGTGGGCTACTCTGAGGCGGTAACCACGCTCTGGGAGCCACCCTATGAAGGCCGTTGCCTACCGCCACTCGTTGCCGATTGCCGATACGCAGAGCTTGATCGACGTTGAACTGCCCGATCCGCTTGCACAAGGCCGTGACCTGCTGGTGAGGGTCGAAGCGATTTCGGTGAATCCGGTGGACACCAAGGTGCGCCAGCGCAATGACCCGCAAGGCGCTGACAAAGTGCTCGGCTGGGATGCCGCCGGTACGGTGGTCGCGGTGGGTGGCGAGGTGAGTTTGTTCAAGCCGGGCGATACGGTTTATTACGCCGGCGCGATTGATCGCACCGGCAGCAATGCGCAACTGCAGTTGGTCGATGAGCGCATTGTCGGGCGCAAACCCAACACGCTTGATTTCGCCCAGGCCGCCGCGCTGCCGTTGACCTCGATTACCGCATGGGAATTATTGTTCGACCGCCTTGGCGTGCCACGCGATCGCGCTGCCGGCAGCGTATTGATTACCGGCGCGGCAGGCGGGGTGGGTTCGATGGCGGTGCAACTGGCACGTCGACTGACCAGTCTTACCGTTATCGGCACTGCGTCACGCGAGGTGAGTCGTGATTGGGTGCTGGCCATGGGCGCTCATCATGTGGTCGATCATCACGGCGATCTGGCCGCCCAAGTGCGTGCGGTGTCACCGCTGGGCGTCAACTATGTACTCAGTCTCACCCACACCGAGCAACATTACGCCGCCATCGTCGATTTGCTGAAGCCGCAAGGGCGGTTGGCCTTGATCGACGATCCGGCCACGCTGCTGGATATTCGTGCGCTCAAGCCGAAAAGTCTGTCGCTGCATTGGGAGTCCATGTTCACCCGCTCGTTGTTTCGCACGGACGACATGCTCGACCAGCATCGTTTGCTCGACGAAGTGGCCGACCTGGTCGATGCCGGTGTGCTGCGCACCACCCTGCGTGAAAACCTGGGGCGTATCGATGCAGCGAATCTGCGTCGAGCACATGCTTTGCTGGAAAGCGGAAGCACCATCGGAAAATGGGTGCTCAGCGGTTTTTGATGTATCGCCACAGGCTTTAACGCCGGTGGCGATGAATGACGTGAAATCAGTTCAGGCGGCTAATAGCTGGTCGGCCAGCGCGCGCGCCTGTTGGCGGATCTCCGGCATCGCGGTGGACTCCCACAGCGTGCCGCGCAACAGGCTGCCGATGGCGAACAGCCGCGGTTGAATATCGCCCTGGTGATGCAAGCGACCCTCGGGTGTGGCATGGCAGCCGAGGCCCAGAGGATCGGCTGTGATGTGGCCGTTGGTCGCCAACTGACGTACCAATGGGTGCTGCGTGCGGCGTACATCGGTATCTAAGCCCACCGTCTGGATCAGCACGTCCGCGTGCATGGCCATCGGCGTATGGTCACCGCGCGGCTGGATTTGCAATTGCAAGCAACCGTCAGCCCATGCCACCGTTTGCAGCCGGCCCTTATGGCGCTGCAGCCGGCCGCTGCATTCAAGCGCGCTGAGGGTGTCGTTAAGCTGTGGTGGCATGCGATGCCGCGCGCGCTCCCAGGCCCAGCGTGCGTGGCGAAGAAAACGTGCGCGCTCGGCGTCTGGCAGGGCCAGCCATAGCGTTGGGGTATGCAGGCGCAACGCATCGATAACGGTGCGCCAATCGCGACTGTGCGCAATCGCCTCGCGCAGCAAATGCATCCAGGCGCGGATCTCCGGCGCATCGCGCATCGCTTCGACCAACCCGCCGCCATCGTCAGCGGGAGCCGACGCTGTCACGAGATGCGCTTCGGGTAGCAGGCCATGGCGCGAGATCGCGGTGAATCGTGCATTGGGCCATTGCACGGCCAATTCGATCAGTACATCGACGGCGGTGAGGCCCAGGCCGATCACGGCGACGTTGAGCGGCCGTGGGTCGGGCCGTGTTTCGGCCAAGAATCGCCATGGATCGATAATGTATTTGCCGCTGGCCAAAGCCTCATCGCTGACGCCGTTCAATGGCTGTGCCGGCAGTGCACCCAGTGCCAGTACGGCAGCATCGACGCGATGGCTGTTTTCACCTTGAATCACGGTGATGCCGTCATGTTCGGGTACTAGCGAATCGACGGCGAACGGCACCGTGCGAACGTCATGACCGACTGCTTGCGCGCGTTCCAGGGCATGCGCTACTTCAGTTTCGAGATAGTCGCCATATAGCCGGCGCGGTAGAAAATCAGTGCCGGCGATGGAGCGGTCGCCGCGTTGGGCGAAATCGAGAAAACCCTTCGGTTTACCGGCCAGCAGGCTCATCGAAGCGGCGCGTACATTGAGCAGATGGCGCTCTGAGCGCGTGCCATAAGCAACGCCGCGTGCTTGCGCGCCGCCCCCGGTATACCAATCCAGATGCAGGGGGCGGGTAGGTTGGCGATCCAGCAATTCACTTAGCAGCGTCGCCGCCGATGCGCCGCCGCCGATGATGGCGATCCGTCGTTTCATAAAGTCCCTTTGATTGGATGTTGCGATAGTGACGACTCCACTCAGCCGCGTAACTGGCCCGCGATAGCGGCGTATTGTGTCTGCGCATGCCATTCAGCGGCATGCTCGGTCGCCTGTTCGTAGGCGGTGTATTGCGCTAGCTGTCCACCATAGACATGTAGCGTGAGCGCCGTATCGTGGCGCGACAGGTTGCGGCAACGATGCGCGTGGGTGTCGCCTGCTTCGAACCAGGTGGCATCGCCCGGTCCCAGCCAATCGCGTTGGCGAAAGCGCAAGGCGTTCGATGCAGCCTCGCGCTCGTAGGACTCCACTTCAAGAGCGCCGTACAGCGCGACCTCGACCCCCCATAACCCGCCGTGATCGTGCACGGGCGTGTAGTAATTGGGCGGCCACGACATGATGAGTACGCTGATCGCCGGCCTGTTGCGTTCGCCAATCAGCCAGCGCTGAAAGCCGCGCTGAGGATGGTGCAACTTGCTCGGGCCATCGCCTGGTACGGGGGTGTCTTTATGAATAGCGCTGCCTAGCGCGCGAGCCATGGCGGCCAGATCGGGTTGCTCGCCAACGCCGTATTCGAGTGCGATCTCACGTAATGTTTTGATGGTTCGCGAATGCTTGCCCATGAACAACACTCTGCAGGGGACGGCGCGCAGTGGAGCATGGCTATCGTTAAAGTCATGTAACCCCAACGGTGACAGATGGTTAGAATCCACCCAAAGCCTGTCAGCCCTTTATATGAACAGCATGACTTCTGATCCATGAAAAGCCCGCTCAAGCGGCCTAATCTGCAGCCATGGCTTCATGCGGTACAGGCAGTTGCCTGATGCATGGAGAGCCGAGGAGAGCGACATGATTGCGATATTCGTTGTGGTGATGCTGTTCACGATGTTATGGCTGATCGGTTCGTTGATCGGCGTGATTTTCAAGCTGACCTTTGCCTTGATCGGCGGCCTGTTCAGTATCGTTGGTGCGGTATTGGGTCTGGTTTTTGGCGGCGTCGCGCTGATGATCGTCGCGCCGATCGTGGCATTGGCCTTGTTGCCGCTTTGTTTGCCTGTCTTGCTGCTGGTAGCCGTGATCTGGGCTATCGCTCGCGCAGCGCGGCAACCGGCAGCCGCCGCCACTGTCACGCCAAATACGGCAGCGCGCTAAGTAACCTGCTGCGATTGCCGTGGAAAGGCCCGGCTCCGCTGTGGTGGCGGGCCGGGCCTTGTTTTTTTACAGATCGCGCAGATCGAAGGTAACTGGCACACGTGCCCAGGCGCGCACATGCTGCCCTTGAACCATCGCTGGCTGGAACGTCCATTTCGCCAGCACCTGTTCGCGAGCGCTGCGATCGAGCAGGGGAGATCCGCAGCTTTGTTCGATTGCGACATCGACAGGTTTGCCATCCTCGTTGACCAACACACGTAGCAGCACAGTGCCGTGCAGACGTTGACGTAGTGCCTGCGTGGGGAAACTGAGCGGTGCCGATCGATAAGCCAGAGTGGCTTCGATGGGTGTAACGCTCACCGCTGCAACAGGTGTGGCATCAGAAGGCGCGATGGATACAGGGGTGACCGGTGGTGTCTCGACCCTGCCTTCGCTGGTCGGGACGGTCGCGGGTGGGGTCACGACTTGTTGCTGACGAGCATGCGGCGTGGCCTTGGGTTGCACCTTTTCTATCTCAATCGCCGGTGGCGGCGGCGGCGGAATCTCCTTCTGAATAATGCGCACCTGCGTGGGTAAAGCTTCTTCGATGCGCTGCATGATTTGCGGTGCGAGAGGCCGCAAGGCGATCAACAGTACGGCGATATTGATGACGATGGCCGCGCTATAGGCGGCGATGCGCACGCTGTCGGGATGCGTGCGGTGAGCAACGGGAAGATTTGCGGACACCATGAAGCCACCTCCTGCTCGTGGGGAAGGGAAGCGTGTATGGCACCGTGGCGAACGACACAGAGTCGTTGGGGAATCGCTCGGTGCGAGGCCAGTCTGGACTTCTCTTCCGAGCGAATGCAAAAGGTTTTTTTGAAACTAATCGATAAAGCCGGCCCGCCCCTGCGAGGGCCGGGCTATTTCTATCTGGACGTCTATATTCGCTCGGGGAAGGTCGGCGCGAGCCAATGAGCGAGCTGCGCCGAGAATCGGGGCTTACCGCGCCCGCCGCACCCGAGCCAGCGTAATCACGCCCACGCCGACCAGAATGATCGCCATGCCGAGCAAGTCATAGGGCCCGATCTGCTCGCCGACCATCACGATGCCGAACAGCACGGCGACCGGCGGGTTGACATAGGCGTAGGTCGTGGCCAGCGCCGGCCGCGCATGCTTGAGCACGTAGAGAAAGGCGCTGAACGCGATGATCGAGCCGAATACCGCCAGGTAAACGACGGCGAGCGTAGCCCGTAGCGTTGGGTGTGCAGGCATGTGCTCGCCGCTCATAAAGCTGACCAGCAACAACGCCACGCTGGCGCAAAGCATTTGCGCGGCGGTGTTCATGGGGCCCGGCGGCATCTCTTGGCGACGGCTCCAGATGGAGCCGAAAGCCCAGCTCATGGATGCGACGATCAACGCGAGTGCCCCGATCCGCGAGCCCGACAAGCCAGCGCCGAGGTTCAGCACGATCACGCCGACAAAGCCGATCATCAGGCCAAAGCTTTCGCGCCGCGTGGGCCGCTCGCCATAAAGGGTGGAGAACAGTGCCGCGAACAGCGGCATGCTGGCCACCGCCACGGCGGCAATGCCCGAGCTCACCCGCTGCTCGGCGAAGCACACCAGGCCATTGCCGAACCCAAGCAGCAAGATGCCGGTGATGGCCGCGTTGCGCCACTGCCGCGGTGTTGGCATCGCCATGCCGCGGACACGCAGAAAACCAAACATCGCAACGCCTGCACCGAGAAAGCGCAACCCGGCGAGCAGAAACGGCGGATAGCTCTCCAGCGCATAGCGGATACCCAGGTAAGTCGAACCCCAGATGATGTACAGCGCTAACAGCGACAGCGGCACCAGGACGCGCGTGTTGGCGAAAACGAGAGGCGCCCCGCGAGTCGCGGAGTCGGTGGTGGAATCGGTCATGAGCGGGGACGCAGGCAGGGCATCGCGGGGTGGATGCCTGACTATTCTAACTGCGGCTTATGCAATAAATGGATAAGCCGTAGCGAGGCTTTTGCAAGTCAGACTTGAAGTGCGCTCAAGGGGCTGCGCAGGCGGGTCAGGCGTACGCCACCGTCTCCCGTGCTGCCGTGCGCCGATGTTCACGCGCCAACAGCTCGCGTTTGCGCTCCACACCCCAACGCCAGCCACCGAGGCTGCCGTCCTCGCGCACGATGCGATGGCAGGGCACCAGCAGCGCCAGTCGGTTATTGCCGCAGGCGTTACCGATCGCACGTGCCGCACGCGGCATGCCCAGTTCGCTGGCCAGCTCGCCATAGCTCTTGGTGACGCCTTCGGGGATGCGCGTCAATGCTTCCCACACGCGCCATTGAAACGCCGTGGCGGCGACATCCAGTGGCGGCATCGCCGGTGCGGCGGTGTTGCTCCAGCCTAGTTCGCTGGCGATACGGGCGATCACCGCGTCCAGCCATTCCTCGCGCCCGGCATCGACGCGCTCATGTGTTGCCTGCGGAAATTCGGCGATCAGGCGCGCCTTCAGTTCGGCGTCGTCATCGCCCAGGGTGACCGAGCAGATGCCGCGCGTGGTGGTGGCGACCAGCAGCCGGCCCAGCGGTGTATCCGTGGTGGTGTAGCGAATGCTGGCGCCGGCGCCGCCGGCACGGTAGCTGGCCGGGGTCATGCCGAACAGGCGATCGCTATGCTCATACACCCGGCTGCCGGAGCCGAAACCGGCGTCGTATACCGCATCGGTTACGCGCGCGCCGTCGCGCAGCGCAGCTTTCAACTGGCCGAAGCGGCGGGCACGGTGGTATTCGGCCGGGCTCATGCCGTAGCGGCGGCGAAAGACGCGCTGCAAATGGCTGGGGCTTAACCCGGCGGCCTCGGCCAGCGTAGCCAGGCTGGGCGCCTCGTCGGCGTGTTCGATCAAGCCGCGAACGCGTTCGAGGGCAGTGTCGGTGGTGGCATTACGCATATTCATGGCGGCATCCGTAGATGAATGCCGTCAGATTAGTCCGGGTCGGTAACGGCAACTATCCGAATGTTGCGCTTAATGCGCAGTGCGGTTGGTTTGCTGCAAAACGACGAACTCGCCTTCGAGAACTTCCGGCTCATGCGCCTTGGCCGTCGCTGGGCGCTGGGCGTTGCGGTTTTGGGTCCATTGGCGCAAGGCGAACAGCACGGCGCCGCCGACCAGCAGCACACCGGCCACAATCAGCCCGAACACCAGCAACACGCCAACCAACGCAAGGCCGATCAGCAGCGACAATGCACGGACCAGAGGATGGCGGGAACGACGCGGAGAGAGCAGGACGAAGCGCATGTGTTAAAAATCCGTGTGGTAAAATCAACGACTTACGCGTGCAACGATGGGGCCTGATGGCCCGAGAGACAAGTGCCGATGGATACAGTGACACCCGCTCAAGCCGTTCTTTGCCAGCTTGAGGATATTCCCGATGGCGAGGCGATTGCCGTCGATGCCATGCTGGCCGATGGTGAAGAGAGCTTGATCTTGCTGCGCCGGGGCGAGGCGGTACATGCCTATCTCAATATCTGCCCGCACGCTGGCCGTCGGCTGGATTGGGCGCCGGGTAAATTTCTATTGAAGAACGACATCCTGGTTTGCGCCGCTCATGGCGCCAGTTTTCGCAGCGACGATGGTCGCTGTATTGCCGGGCCATGTCGTGGCGAGCATTTGCACCATGTGCCGGTGCGGGTGGATGGCGGTGACGTTAAGTTGGTTTAGGGGTTTGGCGTTATCGCAAGGCGGCCCCCTCCCCAACCCTCCCCTGCAGGCAGGGGAGGGAGTTAAGCTTTTTCGCCCCAGCCCTCACCGAAACATCAAATTAATCACGACCAAAGTGATTACCAGCACCAGCGCGGTCAGCGGCAAGCCCACACGCAGAAAATCCTTGCCGCGGTAGCCGCCGGGGCCGGCGATCATCATCAGCGCGGGATGACCCGAGCTGAGCAAAAAGGTGTTGGACGAGGACACCGCGACAATCAACGCATAAGCCGATGGATTGCCACCGGTAGCCACCGCGACGCTGATGGCGATCGGCACCATCATCACCGTTGCGCCGACGTTCGACATCACTTGCGAAAACAGCAAGGTCAGCACGGCCAATGACAACTGCAGCACCCATGGCGAGGCGCTGCCCAGGTGTTGCAGCACTTCTTGCGCGACCCAGGCGGCCGTGCCGGTGGCATCCATCGACCAGCCCAATGGAATCAGGCAGGCGGTAACAAAGATGGTTTTCCAGTTGATCGCTTTGTAAGCCTCGTCCATGTTCAGCACGCCGGTGAGCAGCATGCCGATGGCGCCGGTCATCATCGCCACGGACAGATCGAGGTGAGTGAACAAAGCCAGGCATTTGGCAAGTACAAAGAAGCCCACCGCCTGCCAGATCTTGCCTGGACGTTGTTCTTCCTTGGGAATGTCGGTCACCACGACCAGGTCTTTGTCTTCCGATGCCAGCACCAGATCGCGCCAACTTGAGTGCAGCACCAGGCTATCGCCGGCGCGCAGGCTGACCGAGCGCACATCGTCGCGAAAGACCTGATCGCCGCGATTCACCGCCAGTACCGATACGCCATAGCGCTTGCGCAAGCGCAGATCGCCGACGGTCTGCTTGATAAAGCGCGAGCTGGGCGGAATCACCGCCTCGGAAATACCTGCGCGGCTTGGGTTGAACAACTCGCCCAACTGGCGCATGCGCGGCGATAGCCGGCAGAGTTGGTTATTGGCGAACTGATTGAGCTGATCGCGTGGCCCGAGTACGCCAAGCACCGAGCCGACCCAGATCACCAGGTCGACCGGCGGCGCCATGCGTGCTTCGGTGCCGCTTTTGATCGCCAGGATCAGCGGCGCGCCATATAGCTGTTCGACCTCGCCGATGCTCATGCCGACCAAGGGGCTTTCGGCGGTGACGGTGAGTTCGGCGGTTTCACCGACGATGCCGTAGGTCTCGGCGAAGTAGCTCTCGGTACGGCCGGGCGTCACTTTAAGGCGTTGGTCTTCGCGTTCCGGCAGCAGTTTTCGGGTGAACAGATAAAAGAACAGCACGCCAGTCAGCGCCAGCACCAGGCCCACCGGAGTGACGCTGAACAAGCCGAATTTCGGAATCGTGTGGGCACCCGCCGGTAGATTGGCGTTGGCGCTGGCGATCAAATCGTTCAGCACGATCAGCGGCGAGTTCGCGATCAGGGTAGTGTTGGTCGCGGTAAGAATGCAGAACGCCATCGGCAAAAGCAGGCGCGAGATCGGCACGCCGGTACGCGCCGCCAGGCGGCTGGTCACCGGGATCATCAACGCCGCCAGCGCCTGGCTTGGAATCACCGCACTGAACAAGCTGGTGACCAGGTTGATGACCAGGCCAAGACGCGATTCCACCCCGCGCGCCATGCGCATCACGAAGCTGGCGGTAAGCGAGAGTACGCCGGCGCGGTCGAGCCCGGCGCCCATAATCATGATCGCGATGATCGCGATGACGGCATTACCGGCAAAGCCGTTGAATACGCGTTCGGAAGGGATCAGCCCGGTGAGGCCGATGACCACCACCACCAGCAAGGCCACCATGTCGGCGCGGATCCATTCCAGCACCAGCATCAGCATGGTGAAGCCGACCAGGCAGAGCACCAGGATCATTTCGGGGCTGAGCGAGAGTCCCACTAGCGATCGTCCTGCTGCGACGACGGGCAGAGGTAGATGCGATTGTGCAGTAGACAGGCTCTCACGCTGCGGCGACTCATCCCTGTTTGATGCGCGAGTATAAGCGTGGCGGCACGGTTGCTGGTGAACCGCGCGCCAGCATCCCTAGATCTTTCGGTACAACAAATCCCATACGCCATGGCCGAGCTTCAAGCCACGCCGCTCGAAATGGGTTTCGATGCGCCACTCCGGCTTCTCCGCATACTCGCCTGGGCCAAGTTGATTGCGCCAGTCCGGTGCGGCTTCCATCACTTCCAGCATGTGTTCGGCATAGGGTTGCCAATCAGTCGCCAGATGCAGCAGGCCATCTGGCGCCATGCGCGAGGCAAGCATGGCGACGAAGTCGGGCTGGATGATGCGGCGCTTGTTATGGCGTTTCTTATGCCATGGGTCGGGAAACCAGATGCGCGCCTCAGCCAGCGTGCTGGGGGCGATCTCGTTTTCAAGCACCTCAACGGCATCGTGCTTGTATAGCCGCACATTGCTCGCATCGCGGGCAGCCAGCGCATTCATCAGTCGGCCGACACCGGGGCCGTGCACTTCGATGCCGATGAAATCCCGCGCCCGGTCGTGCTCGCTGGCCCAAGCCAGTGCCTCGCCGTTGCCAAAGCCGATTTCCAGCACCAGCGGAGCGGAGCGGCCGAAACGGCTGGAATAATCCTGCGCGGCACCGCTGTAGTCGATGCCGTAACGCGACCAGTGCTCATCGAATGCGCGTTGCTGCGCTGGCGTCATGCGGCCTTCGCGCAGTACGAAGCTGCGGATGCGGCGCATATATTCCGGGACGTTGCCGCTGCTGTGGTCGGGGGTATCGGTCATGGTCATCAACCAATCGTGCCGTCGATCGGGCTGGAGGCCGAAGCGAAGCGTTTGCGCGGAATGCGCCCGGCGTGAAAGGCGGCACGCCCGGCCTGAATCGCCAATTTCATCGCATGCGCCATCAAGACGGGGTTTTTGGCGCCGGCAATGGCCGAATTCATCAACACGCCATCGCAACCCAGCTCCATCGCGATGGCCGCGTCAGAGGCCGTGCCTACGCCGGCGTCGATGATGATCGGCACATTGGCGTTCTCGATGATTTCCAGCAGGTTGTAGCGGTTCTGGATGCCCAGGCCGGAGCCGATGGGCGAAGCCAGCGGCATCACCGCCGCGCAGCCGATGTTCTCCAGGCGTTTGGCCAGAATCGGGTCGTCGCTGGTATAGACCATTACGTCGAAACCATCGGCGACCAGGATTTCAGCCGCCTTGAGCGTCTCCACCACGTCCGGGAACAAGGTGCGCTGATCGGCCAGCACTTCCAGCTTGACCAGTTTGTGACCATCCAGCAGCTCACGCGCCAGTTTGCAGGTGCGCACGGCATCGACCGCGTTGTAGCAGCCCGCAGTGTTCGGCAGCAGGGTGAATTCTTCCGGCGGCAGTGCGTCGAGCAAGTTGGGCTGGCTGCTGTCCTGGCCGATATTTACGCGGCGAATCGCCAGCGTGACGATTTGCGCGCCGGCAGCCTGGGTGGCGCGGCGGGTTTCGTCGAAATCCTTGTACTTACCGGTGCCGGTGAGCAGGCGCGAGCCGTAGCTGGTGCCGGCGATGATGAGCGGGTCGGCGGAATCGTGAAGTTGGATATTCATCGGAGGGGGTCTTGGACAGGCTCTAAAGATTGCGGTAATGCCGGCGCGGCATGGCGAAGGGGCGCGGACTAACCGCCGCCGATAGCGTGAACGATCTCGACCTGATCGCCTTCATGCAGTATCTGACTGACATGCAGGCTGCGCGGGACGATCTCGTGATTCAGTTCCACCGCCACGCGGCGGTCGCCATAACCGGCTTCCTGCAGTAATTGGGCAATGGTGATAGCGGTGGCGCAGTCTCGCGGACTGCCGTTGAGCGTGATGTGCATCGGGCTATTGTAGCGATAGCGGCCTGGCGAGCAGGCATTGACGGCGAGCGCACCAGATACCAGCGCCATGACCGTATCCATGGCAGTTCCAATGCTTGCCGCTCCCGGTTACCATCCGCCGACGACGCGGGTGTAGCTCAATGGTAGAGCTGTAGCTTCCCAAGCTACTGACGAGGGTTCGATTCCCTTCACCCGCTCCATCCCCCCTTGCTCCACGAGCTTACCTAGACCCTGCACCGATATGGCAGAACTAATCACTCTCGGTTGGCGGGAGCGGCTGGCGTTGCCGCAGCTTGGCATTGCCACACTCAAGGTCAAGCTCGATACCGGCGCCCGCAGCAGCTCGCTGCACGTGGACACGCTGGAGAGCTTTGAGCGCGATGGCGTGACCTGGCTGCGCTTCACCGTCGACACCGACCGCCGCCAGCACACCCAGGTGCACTGTGAAGCGCCGGCGCTGGATCGTCGGGTGGTCACCGATACCGGCGGGCGCCGCACCGAACGCTGGTTTATCCGCAGCGAGGTCACGTTGGCCGGGCGCACCTTTCATGCCGACATCAATCTGACCGATCGTCGCCATATGCTGTTTCCCATGTTGCTGGGGCGTACCGCGCTGCTTGGGCGGTTTGCGGTCGATCCAGCGCTTTCTTACACCCAGCCGCGGTCATTGGCCGTGGTTACGGACACCCCATGAAGATTGCTATTTTGTCCCGCAATGCCCGCCTGTATTCGACCGCGCGACTGGTCGAGGCGGCGCGCGAGCGCGGCCACGTCGTGCGTGTACTCGATCCGTTGCGCTGTTATGTGCGAATTGCCCCCGGCGACGTCGCCATTCGTTACAAAGGCAAGGCTTTGCGCGACATCGATGCGGTGATTCCGCGCATCGGCACCTCCAGCACCTTCTATGGCACCGCCGTGCTGCGTCAATTGGAAATGATGGGTGTGTATACCCCCAATCCATCGGATGCCGTGCTGCGTGCCCGCGACAAACTGCGCTGCCTGCAGATTTTGGCCGCGCAGGGCCTGGACATGCCGGTAACGGTATTCGGCGACAACCCCGACGACACCAACGACGTGCTGGCCATGCTGGGCGATCCGCCGCATGTCATCAAGCTCAACGAGGGTAGCCAGGGCACCGGCGTGGTATTGGCAGAGAAGCGCAGTGCTTCGCAGAGCGTGGTCGAGGCGTTTCGCGGTCTGTACGCCAATTTCCTGGTGCAAGAGTTTATCGGCGAGGCCAACGGCAGCGACCTGCGTTGCTTCGTGGTCGGCAAAAAAGTCGTCGCGGCGATGCAGCGCGATGCCAGCCCCGGTGAGTTTCGCGCCAACCTGCACCGTGGCGGCAGCGCCAGTGCCGCCATTTTGAGTGCGGAGGAAAAGCGCATTGCCGTGCGTGCCGCCGCCGCACTGGGCCTGGGCATCGCCGGCGTGGATTTGCTTCGCTCCAAGCGTGGTCCGCTGCTGCTCGAAGTGAATGCTTCACCGGGCCTGGAAGGTATCGAGGCGGCCACCGGGGTGAATGTGTCGGCGCAGATCATTCAGCATCTAGAGAAGCACGCGAAGCCGAAAAAGTGAGAGTTAACGGCCCAATGAGCAAGGGTTAACTGCGCCGTAACTCATGCCGCCCTATAAAGGGATCGCTGTTAGCTGTTCGACACTTCAACCGAAAGGTCAGTGACGTCAGATGACGGTATCGGGGCAGTAGCTTGAGCCCAGGCGCGTCGGCCATTGTCGACGTACCTGGGCCTTTTTCTTTCTGCCATGAGGATGGGACGAGGCTTTGTTCAGTTTCGCGCCAGCGATCTGTCACCTTCCCACCCCATCCAACTTGTTAATTGTTAAGCTTGCAGCCCGGCCGGCCTGTGCGTCGGCTGCGTAGCGGAGTGACGCATGCGCGTACTGGTAATCGAAGACAATAGCGATATCGCGACCAACATCGGCGACTATCTCGAAGATCGTGGCCACGTGGTCGATTTTGCCGGAGACGGCGTAACCGGCCTGCATCTGGCGGTAGTCCACGATTTCGACGTGATCGTGCTCGATTTGACCCTGCCGGGCATGGACGGCCTGGATGTGGCGCGCAAGCTGCGCCACGAGGCACACAAGCAGACCCCGGTGCTGATGCTGACCGCACGCGACTCCTTGGAGCACAAGCTCACCGGTTTCGATTCCGGCGCCGACGACTACATGACCAAACCCTTTGCGCTGCAAGAGTTGGTGGCGCGACTGGAAGTGTTGGCGCGTCGTGGCAAGGGCCCGCAAAGCCGCGTGCTTAAAGTGGACGACCTTACCTACAACCTCGACACCCTTACGGTGACCCGCGCGGGCAAATCCATCCAGCTCAACCCGATCGGCTTGAAGCTGCTGCAAGCCTTGATGGAGGCAAGCCCATCGGTGGTCACCCGGCAACAGTTGGAGCAGCGCGTGTGGGGCGAGGGTCTGCCCGACAGCGATTCGCTGCGCGTGCATATCCATGGCCTGCGTGCGTCGATCGACAAACCGTTCGACAAGCCGTTGATCCATACGCGGCATGGCATTGGTTATCGCATGGTCGAGCAGGATGCAGTCTAGGCGTAAGCTGCGGTTTCGCCTCGTCGTCTCATTCGCGCTGTTCGGCTTCGGCCTCAGCGCGTTGTTCGCGTTTGCGGCGTTGAATATTCGCTCACGGGTCGAAGATCAGTTGGTCAACTCCAGCTTGCTTGACGATGCCAAGTGGGCGAATCAGCAGGCGTACGCCGGAAAACCCAGCGGATCGCGCCTGCTCACCGGTTCGGTACTGAGTGACCGCACCATTTACAAGGCGCCCCTGTCCTGGCAAAACCTGCCGACGGGCGTGCACAACATCAACGAGCCCGATCCCGATACTGCGCAGATTCGACACTACAAGCTGGCCGTCTATCGCGAGAACGGCATCATCAGCTTTGTTCGCTATGACGCCTCCCGCGAAGAATTGGGTAAGCGGCAGTTGCTTATCAGTGTGATCGGTGCGGTCTTTTTGTTCGGCCTGCTTTCGCTGGCGCTGGGTTTGTGGCTTTCGCGCAAAGTGTTGAAGCCGGTGAGCGATCTCGCCCGTCGTTTGCGCGACTTTCGCAAGAGCGGCAAGGCCGAGCCGTTGGCGCCGCATTTCGCCGATGACGAAGTAGGCGAGTTGGCGTTGGCGCTGGACGAGTACTCCGGCCGGCTTACCGCGATGGTCGAGCGTGACCGCGAGTTCAACTCCGACGTCAGCCACGAACTACGCACGCCATTGGCGGTGATTTCCAGCACGACTGAGTTGCTGCAAGGCTCGCCCGATCTCACCGACAAATTGCGCGAACGCCTCAAGCGCATCGAGCGCGCCTCGCGCCAAGCCAATGAAATGATCGAGGCCTTGCTGCTGTTGTCGCGAGCCGAGCGACGCGGCCCTACGCGCGGCGAAACGACAGACGTGAGCAAAGTGGCGGCCGACGTGATCGAAAGCCAGCGCCCGCAGATGCGTGACAAACCGCTGGAAGTCGAGCTGGTGGTGCATGAAGGCATAAGCGTGAATGCGCCGGCTTCAGTGCTGTCGGTGGCATTGACCAACCTGATCGGTAACGCGATCAAATACACCTTGGCGGGCATGGTCACCGTGGTGATCGGACAGGGCAGTATCGAGGTCATCGATACCGGCCCCGGCATCAAGCCCGAGGATGCCGAGCGCTTGTTCCAACGCGGTGTGCGTGGCGAAGGCGCAGGCGGCAGCGGCGCTGGCCTCGGTCTGGCGATCGTGCGCAGGCTATGCGAGCTATACGGCTGGCATGTATCGATGCGTCCGCGCAGTGATGCGAATGGGGCGATTGCGAGCATCAAATTCGGTTGATGGATGCCTACCGTTCCGAATGATAATTAAGTCGACTTTGTCGATTTAATTTCATTATTAAGTCAATACGACATCAACGATTTATCGCATTGACAAATAATTCATTATCAATCTGCTAGGCGATAACCGGCGACGGCTGCGCCTGGCAGTGTTTTGCTGCGACGCACAAAGTGTGATGCGAAACACATAATGTCATGTAGACAAGCCATAAATGGCTGCCGATACTCAAGTCCAGACGCACTGTTCGACAGGCTTCTATGTTTGGCTGGGCTTGTCATAAGCATCACGGAACTTTCATCTCGGTTATTCAGAATATACGTATTCAATAATCGATGGTGTTAATAGCGATGATTGACAGCGGTTAGGCCGCGCCGTCATTCGCGTTAAAAAACAAGGCAAGGAAAGCTTTTTAAGGCATGGTCATCATGGACCGTGACGGCTTTGTATTGCCGCAATAAAACGCAGCGCCGCATCGGCAAGTGCCCATGCGAACGACAACATCATTGGCCACGAGCGACGAGAAGTCCGCCGTCGCGGCGGGACGGCTGTAACGTCGGACCGCAGCGACGCCTGACGTACTCGTAAGGAAGGAGTGCGATGAACGACGAGCGCAGTGTTTCGCTACCGCTGACCACCGCCCAGCGTGGCCTGTGGGTCAGCCAGAAGATCGGTGCCGCCGACGCGACGATGAACATCGCCGAAGCGGTGGAAATCTGCGGTCCCGTGCAGCCTGAATTGTTTCTGCGCGCGCTGCGCCAGGTGTCCTGTGAAGCAGAGACCTTGCGAGTGCGCATCGTCGAGCAAGACGGCCGGCCACGGCAGATCGTGCGACCCGAATACAACGGCGAATTTCCTTTTATCGACGTTAGTCACGAAGTCGATCCACGCGCTGCCGCCGAGGCATGGATGCTGGCCGAGCTGAGTGGGCCGGTGGATATGGCTAACGATCCGCTTTGGGTGAGCGCCCTGTTCAAGGCCGCCGATGATCGCTATTTCTGGTATCAGCGCGCGCACCATGCGGTCTACGATGGTCACAGTGTCGCGATGGTCGCGCAGCGCCTGGCCGAGCTGTATACCGCCTATGTGCAAGGGCGCGAGCCGGCTCCTTGCGAGTTCGGTGCGCTGTCCGATCTGGTCGAAGCGGAAGCGGCCTACCGTGATTCCGAACGATTTCAACGCGACCGCCGTTTCTGGAGCGAGCAGCTAGCGGCATTGCCCGAAGCGGTGACCCTGGCGCGTGGTAGTCGCCGGCAAGGCATGGGCGGCCTGCAACGCAGTATCGGACATCTGCCCAGTGCGACGGTCGAGCGTCTGCGTGAATTGGGCAAGCAACATGCGGCGAGTCTGCCGCAAGTACTGATCGCGCTTATCACCGCGTACTACCACCGTGTTACCGGGGCCAAAGATCTGGTCATCGGCATGCCGGTGTCCGGGCGTGTCAACGCTGCGCTGCGCGCCGCTCCTGGCATGCTCGCCAACGTAGTGACGCTGTGCCTGAGCTTTACTCCATCGTTGAGCGCCGTCGAACTGTTCGCCCAGGTTGCGCGAGTAATACGCCAGGCGCTTCGTCATCAACAGTATCGTTTTGAAGATCTACGCCGTGAGTTGGGCCTTATCGGTCAGACCCAGCAGATTGCCTGGCTTGGCGTGAACATCGAACCGTTCGACTACACGCTGGATTTCGCCGGCGCCAGCGCCATTCCGCACAACATCTCCAACGGTTCGATCCAGGACCTCACCGTATTCGTTTATGACCGCGGCACGGCAGCCGATCTGCGTTTCGACTTCGATGGCAATCCCGCGCTGTACAGCATGGCCGAACTCGACGAGCACCGGCGTCGCCTGGTCCACTTGATCGAGCAAGTGCTGGCCGATCCGACCCAGCCGTTGAGCCAGATCGACCTGCTCGGTGACAACGAACGCCAACGCCTGTTGGTGGCTTGCAACGACACCGCCGCGCCGCTCGATTCACGCAGCTTGCCGGCTTGGCTGGCAGCACAAGCGATGCGCACACCCGATGCGCCGGCGGTGCAGTGCAATGGTCGTCAACTGAGCTATCGCCAATTGCATGCGCGCAGCGTGCAACAAGCGCGCTTGTTGATCGGCGACGGCGTGGAGCCGGGCGACATCGTAGCGGTCGCACTGCCACGCAGCGAGCAGCTCTTGATCGTGTTGCTGGCGATCATGCGTAGCGGCGCTGCCTATTTGCCGCTGGATGCAGAAGGGCCCGTCGGGCGCTTGGGCAGCATGCTCGACGATGCCAAGCCGGTCGTTCTGGTGACCACACCCGAGCTGCGCGAGCGTTTTGCCCGCGGCGGTTTGATGGTGGTGCACCCCGAAGACAAGCACGAGTTGCCTGCGACAGTAGCCGCCGAACCCGATCACTCCACCCCGGAGGGCGTGGCTTATGTGCTCTACACCTCGGGCTCTACCGGACGTCCGAAAGGCGTCGAGGTGACGCACCGTAATCTCGGCAGCTTCTTGCAAGCGATGCAGCATGAGCTTGCTCCCCGTGCCGAGGATCGTTTCCTGGCATTGACGACGGTGACCTTCGATATCGCCGGCCTGGAACTCTTTTTGCCCTTGACGGTAGGTGCCGAAGTGGTGATCGCCGATGGCGAGACGGTGCGGCAACCACCGGCGCTGGCCCGCCTGATTCAGCGCGCCGGAGTCAATGTAGTACAGGCTACGCCGTCGCTATGGCGAGTATTGTTGACCAGCGCCGAATTGCGTCTGGATGGCGTGCATGCCTTGGTCGGTGGCGAGGCCCTGGGTAGTGAACTGGCCGCCCGCTTATTGCAGCGCGCGGCTCGGGTCACGCAGTTGTATGGTCCGACCGAGACCACCGTGTGGTCCACGGCCATGCGGCTGAGCGCAGATGCGCTGGATCCGCCGTCCATCGGCCGGCCGATTCGCAATACCCGTGTCTACGTTTTGGACGAACGGCAGCAGCCGGTGATTACCGGTGCGGTGGGCGAGCTGTATATCGCCGGTGCCGGGGTTGCTAAAGGTTATCTGCATCGCTCGCAACTGACGGCCGAGCGCTTTGTCGATGATCCCTTCGCTGCGGATGGCAGTCGCATGTATCGCACCGGCGATAGCGTGCGCTGGCGCGATGACGGCTGCCTGGAATTCGTCGGCCGCCGCGACCAGCAAGTGAAAATTCGCGGTCATCGGATCGAGTTGGGCGAGATCGAGCACGAGCTATTGCAGCTTCGTACCGTGGCGGCCGCCGCCGTTGTGGCGCATAGCGGCGACGAAGGGGAGCCGATGCTGGTCGCCTATGTAGTGCCGGCGACAGGTGCGGTGATCGATTCGGACCAGCTACGCGGCGAGCTGGCGTTGCATTTGCCCGAGCATATGATTCCACCGCACCTGCTGGCGCTGGAAAGCCTGCCGCTGAGCGCCAGCGGCAAACTCAATCGGGCGGCGCTGCCGGCGCCGCAGCGCGTTCGTCATGCCGCCTACGAGGCGCCGCGTACACCGTTGGAACAGAAGCTGGCGGCGCTATGGTGCGAGACGCTGGGTTTGGAGCGTGTCGGCATCCACGACAATTTCTTCGCCCTGGGCGGCGATTCGCTGAGTGCGGCCGAAATGATTACGCGGTTCCCGGCGCATTTCGCAATGGAGTTGCCGCTCGCCAGTTTGTTCGAGGCATCGACGATTGCCGGACTGGCGCGCTATCTGCAGCATTCCGAGCATGAAGGCGACTTGCTCGGCGCGATCCTGCCTTTGCGTGCGGCCGCAGGTGACCGGCCGCTGTTCTGCATTCATCCGGTGGCCGGTTTGAGTTGGGCGTATAGCGGTCTGTTGCGTCATCTCGATGACCGCCAGCCGGTGTATGGCTTGCAGTCGCGCGCGCTGCGCGATCCGGTGCTGCCAGACAGCATCGAACATATCGCCGCCGACTATGTGGCGCAAATCCGCCGGATACAGCCGCATGGCCCTTATCGCTTGCTCGGCTGGTCGTTGGGCGGGCTGATTGGGCACGCCATGGCGGCATTGCTGCAGCAGCAGGGCGAGCGGGTGGAGTGCCTGGCGATGCTGGATGCCTTTCCGTTTGTCATGGGCGAGACCCACATGGACGAGGCGGCCGAGGTGCAGTCGGTACTGCATTTTCTCGGTTTCCACCGACAAGCGCGGGAGAATCCGCCGCCGCATATGGATGCGCTGATCGAGCTGCTGTGCCGCGAGTACAACGTGTTCGAACTGCCGCTGATACAAGAGCTACTCAAACACGATCCGCAATTGGTGCAGCGGGTTGCCGCGTTGAGTCGGCATCACCTTACGCTGGCGCGTCGCTACCAGCCGGTGCGGATCGATGCCGACGTGCTGTTCTTCCATGCCACGCAAAAAGGGCAGTCCGATCTCGCCGGGGTACTGCATTACCAGCCGCGTGCCTGGCAGCCATGGGTCAACGGCCGCCTCGAAGTGCACGACATCGATTGCCATCACCAGGCGATGCTCGATCCGCTGCCGGCGGGGCAGATTGCGCGTGTACTGCAACAGCGTCTGGATAACCGACACGTGGCCTCGGCCACTCTTGCTCGGAGCGCGACCGCATGAGTGGCCCGACGATCGCGATCTTCACCATCGGTACGCAGGGCGATATCCGCCCTTGCGTGGCCCTCGGTATCGGCCTGAAGAAGGCGGGTTATTCGGTACGCATCGTCACCAGCGATAACTTCGTCGAGATGATTCGTGCCGCCGGGCTGGATTTCTTTCCACTCACCAGCAATTTTCAAACCCTGCTGGAGAATGATCGCGGCCTGGTCGACGAAGGGCTGGATATGCGGGCCATTGCCCGCTCGTTTCGCGAGAGCTTCACCGCGTGGGCGCCGCATTGGGTCACCGAGGGGTTGGCGGCCTGCGAAGGGGCCGACCTGCTGGCCGGGGTAGGCAATGTCACGTTGCTGGCCGAATCGCTGGCGGAGGCGCGTAACTTGCCGTTTATCAGGGTTCAGTTGCAGCCGCTGACGCCATCGAAAATTTTGCCGCCGACGGTGTTCGTGGGATCCAAGCGCAAGCTGTCGCCGGCCTTGAATATGGGGGCCTATCAATTGCTGCGGTTGCTGGTGTGGTCGGTGATGAAACCATGCATCAACGGCATCGTGCGTCCGCGCCTGGGTCTGCGCAAATATCCCTGGTACGGCCCTTATTTCAGTAAAAGCCTGTTGAGTACCCGTGTCCTCTACGGTTTCAGCCGCCACGTGATGCCGCCACCGGCCGATTGGCCCGATACCGTGCAAGTGGCCGGCTATTGGTTTCTCGATCAGCCGCAGTGGCAACCGCCGGAGGCTCTGAGCGCCTTTCTCGATGCCGGCCCGAAACCGATTTATATCGGTTTCGGCAGCATGTTGGCCAGCAACACCAAGGCGTTCACCGCGACGGTGCTCGACGCCGTGCGCAAGAGCGGCCAGCGTGCTGTGCTGGCTACCGGCTGGGGCGGGTTGGACGGCATGGACGGTACCCAGGACGGGCAGATATTTTTTATCCGCCATGCCCCGCACGATTGGTTGCTGCCGCGTATGTCGTGCGCTGTACACCACGGTGGCGCCGGCACCACCGCTGCCGCCGTCCGTGCGGGGATTCCATCGGTGATCGTGCCGTTCTTCGGCGATCAGCCGTTCTGGGCGCGCTGCCTGCAGCGCGAGGGTGTTGCTCCACCGGCATTGGATCGCCTGGAGTCGCGTCCCGAGCCGTTGGTCGAGGCGCTGCTGGCCGCGCAACAGCCGGCGATGCAGCAGGCCGCGCAGCGCCTGGGGCAATTAGTACGTGCCGAGGACGGCGTGGACGTCGCCGTGCGCCAGTTGCAGGCGTGGAAGCTGCTGCCAGTACTCGCGCCGCAACCTGCATCGATGGCGTCAGCACGGAGCGCTGCATGAAACTGGGCTGGTCCAACGTGCTTGGCGGTATCGGCGTGGCGGTGGCCTTGCTCGGCAAAGCCGCGTTTGCGCGCAAGCCGGTGGCGCTCGATCTGCAGCAACGCCTGGCTATGTTGCCGCTCAAGAACGCGCCCACCACAGCGGCGGTGACTATTCGTTGGAATGATCGTCAAGTGCCTTTTATCGAGGCGGCCCATGACGTTGATCTGATGGTGGCATTAGGTGTCGTGCACGCGCATCTGCGCTTGGGTCAGATCGAAGTGATGCGGCGTATCGCATATGGCCGCGTGGCCGAGATGATCGGTCCGCTAGGCGTCGAGGTGGATCGCTCGCTGCGTTTGTTCGATTTCGGCCGTGCGGTGCCGGCGATGCTCGACAGCATGGGCCAAGAAGACCGGCAACTGGCCGAGGGTTTTGTTGCCGGCATCAATCATGTGCTGCTGGACGGTGGCGAGAAGCCGGCCGAGTTCAAGCTATTGGGTTTCAACGTGGAACCCTGGACGTTGAGCGACTTGCTCACCGTGGGCCGGTTGGCCGCAGCGGACATTAGCTGGTTGGTCTGGATGCGCCTGTTGCCGCAGCGCGAGCGTCTGGCGCCGGCGGTATGGAGCGCCTTGTGGTCGCGCCTGCTCACTGGCGGCATGCCCTCATCGCTGGCGGCGCAGGAGCGCAATCTGGGCGAGCGGGCCTTGGCAGCGATGTTGCGCAGCGGCAGCAATAGCGCAGCGGTAGCAGCGCGCCGCACGCGCAGCGGCGCGGCGATGATTGCCAGCGATCCCCATCTGCCGCTGGGTCTGCCTAACCCCTGGTTGATCGTCGGCATGCACTCGCCAGGCTTTCACTGCGTGGGGGTGATGATGCCCGCGTTGCCCTTCATGCTGCTTGGCCGCAATCGATGGATTGCCTGGGGCGCCACTAGCTTGCATGCGCAAGCCAGCGATTTGTACGACGTCAGCGCGCAGTCTGTCGAGGCGATCCGCACACGTACCGTGACCGTGCGTGCGCGTGGTGCGCGCAGTCGACGCTTGCGACTGCGCGAGAGCGAGTTCGGTCCGATCGTTTCCGACGGTCCCTTGCTGTCATCAAAACAACCGTTGGCATTGCGCTGGATGGGACATCAGCCCAGCCACGAAATCGGCGCCATGCTGGGCGTTGCGCGTGCGCGTGACTGGGGATCCTTTCAGCAGGCATTGCGCGGCTATGGGGTGTCCGGCATCAATGTGGTTTTCGCCGGTAACGACGGTCGTGTCGCGCACGTGCTGGCGGCCCATTTGCCTAAGCGCACGCACGAAGCGCCAGACGATCTGGTACTGCAGCCGTCGGCTGCCAAGCACTGGCATCAGGTCGCCGACACGATGGGCATGCCGGTTCGTCTCGATCCGCCGGAAGGTTTTGTCGCCTCAGCCAACGAGCGTCCACGCTGCGGCGATTTTCCGGTGGGGTATTTCTTTGCGCCGCCGGCCCGTGGCGAACGTCTGGCAGCGTTACTTAGTGGACCCCAGCCATTGGATATGGATGACCTGCGTCTGGTGCAGCGCGACGTGATTGGGCCGGGAAGCCTGCGCCTTCGCGACGCCTTGCTGGCTGCCTGGCCGCGCTCACCGCGCCACGCCGGGCAACAGCGATTGCAGGATGCGCTTAATTATTGGAATGGCGATTACAGCGAGGATTCGATCGGCGCGCTGGCCTTTGAATTATTGCTGGCCGGTGTCGCCGGTCGCTTGAACGACAAGCGTCTATTGCGCGCCTACCAAACGGTATGGATGACGCAAAGCCTGTTACTTGAAGATTTCGCCGCCCTGCCTGAAGAAACGCTGCGCAAGGCGATCGAGCAGGCTTTGCCGCTGGCAGTCAAACAGTTGAAAAAGCACGTGCGCTGGGGCGATGCGCATCGCATCCGGCTCAAACATCCGCTGGGTTATCTGCCTGGTTTCGCACGTTTCTTCAATGCGCCAGCTTTTGCCAGTGGCGGGGGCAACAACACGGTACACAAGACCGGCCACCTGCTGCATACCGGGCGCCACGAGGCGAGCTTTGGTTCGTGCGCGCGGCATATCTCCGATCTATCCGATCTGGATGCCAATGATTTCGTACTGCTGGGTGGCCAGGACGGCTGGGCCGGCAGCGCCAACTATCTCGACCAGATAAAGCTGTGGCAGCGCGGTGAATACATTCGCGTGCCCCTGCGCCTGAAGAGTGTGCAGAGCGCTTTTGCACACGTGACCGTGCTGACGCCGGCATCTTCGCCAGAGCCCTCGCCGGGTCACTGAGCAAGGGCTTGAAGATGCTCTGTCAAAGGCAGCAACAACGACGGGAGTGCAAGGCATGAAGCGGCCCATGACGCTGTTCGAACGGGGGTTATATCTGGATGGGCTCATGCCTGTCAGCAGCGTCATACCGGTAAAAATCCGCGGGCCTATCGCCGAAGCATCGTTGCGGCACGCATTGGGGCGCGTGCAGGCCAAGCATCCCATCTTGCGTTGTCTGGTTGCCGAAGAAGCCGGCCGCCCCTGGTTTGTGCTGCAAGAGCATGCGCCGCCGATTCCGTTGAACATCATCGAGCGCAAGAGCGACAACGATTGGCAGGAGTACTCCAAGGCCGAGGTCAATCAGTTGTTCGATGCCGGCCGGCATCCCATGGTCAGGCTGACCTGGCTGCGTGGCGACGACGTAAGCGAATTGCTCTTGGTATGCCATCACTGCATTTGCGATGGCCGTTCTATGGTTACGCTGTTGAACGAGATTCTGCAGCTATGCGATCAGCCCGAGAAAGAGATGGGTACCGAGGAGTCGCTTCACGCATTCGACGATCTCTTTCCAGCCGAGGCCATACGCAACCGGGGCCTGCAATGGCGCGCACGCTTGAAAGCCGCTTTATTCAAGCTGTTTATTCTGACCCGCCGTAGTGGCCCGGCACGCATCTATGGTGAGGTCTATCAGCTACATTGGGTCGTCGATGCAGCCATCGCGCAGCGTCTGATCGAGCGCTGTAAAACCGAAGGCGTCAGTTTTTTCGCAGCGGCCAGCGTGGCCTTTATGTTGGCGTTTCACGCCGTGCTTGGGCCGCGCGGCGTCGACAAATTCGTCGCGCCCGTAGATGCACGAAAATTTCTGCCGAAGTTGCGCGCCGACTCGCTGTTCGCCATCGCGCCGACCGTCACCTTGTCGTTGGACAAAGCCTGCTTCAAGAAATCATCCGGTACCGATTTCTGGGGCCTGGCGCGTGCCTTCAAACAGGATCTGGCCGCGAAGGTTGCCGGCATGGGCCGCAAAGTCTATGAGACTTTCTTCGGTATGGAGCATCTGCATGGATGGTTCGACAAGATCATTGCCTCTTCGCGATCCGGGCATGGTGGACGCGATGTGCGGCTGAGCTACCTGGGCCGTCTAGAGCTGGCCCAGGATTACCGCAGCTTCCAACTGGAGGCGGTTCATTGCCTTTCGGCGATGTTGGCGCCGACGCCAGCCCATCTGATCGCCATGTCCAGCTTTGCGGATCGAATGAATTTCTCGTTTATTTCGGACCAGCTTTCGCTGCCTTACGAGCAAGCGTTAATCATCAAGGAGAAGGCCATGGCGATGCTGCTCGCATGCATTGCGTCGGAAATACTCGATGAGCCGGCACCCGCCAGCGAGCCAGAGCCGATGCGTGCGGAGGCGATATGAAAACCTTTGGCGTGATCTTTGTCCTCTACCATCCCACGGCGGAGTTTTTGCGCAATCTCGGCAAGGCCCGTGCGATGTGCCCGCACGTTATCGCCGTGGATAATTCACCGGTGCCGGATCTGCATCTGCACGAGGCGTTGCGGCAAGACGGTACCCGCGTGATCTTCAATCACAACCAGGGCGGGCTCGCCGGTGCCTACAATAAAGGCGCCGAGGCTCTGCTCACCCAGGGTTGCGAGATCATCTTTTTGCTCGATCAGGATTCGGATATCGACGAATCCTTTTTCAGCAAGATGATGCAGGCATGTGCCGAGCTGGGCACGGATGCTTTCATCGTGGGGCCGAAGATTTACGAGATCAACCTGCAGCGTTGCATGCCTGTCGTGCCACCGGGGCGAAGAATGCCCAAGCCCTTTCGCATCGACAAAGAAACCGAGGGTCTGTTTCCGACGTTGTTCGTTATTTCCTCGGGCTCGGCGATATCTGCCGCGGCCTGTCGCACGCTCGGTGCCTTCAGAGAGGACTATTTCATCGAGGCTGTCGACGTCGAATATGGTCTGCGTGCATCGAGTCAGGGCATTCCGGTTTATATGAATGCGGCGGTGACCATGCGCCAGACCACCGGCCACATCGAGCGGCATGGCAAGCTGTTTACTACTAACCACGCCGCGTGGCGGCGCTATTACGGCGCGCGCAATATCGTCCATGCCTTCCGGCTATACCGGTCGCACTGGTCGCTGCATTGGTGGAGCGGTGTGCTGGCGTTCCATCAGGGGCTGTGCGTATTGCTGTTTGAGCCGCAGAAGCTGCGCAAGATCGTGGCGATTGCCTGCGGCTATCTGGACGGCCGACTCGGCAAGCTGGGTACCTTTGAAAGCAGGCATCCGACGATTGCCTCATTCTGCAAAAAATCCACGCGAGAAAAAATCGCCGTTGGCGCCAATTCGTCGGTAACTGCCAAATAGGGGGCACGCATGAAACGGAGGCTTTCCACCGTAGAGCATCTGGTCGACGTCAATGGCACCATCGTTATCAGCATCGCCGGCAGCATTTCTACCGAGCAACTTCGTGTCGCGATCGATAAGGTGCAGCGCAAGCATCCTGCATTGAGAGTGCTGCTTAGCGAAGAGCGTGGTGAGCTTTACTATTACGTGCCCGATACCGCCAAAAGCGTTCCATTGCGCGTGATCGAGCGAACTGCCGAGGATGATTTCGTCAACGTGCGTGATGCCGAGTTGATGACGCCGTTTCCACACGATCAGCCACAGTTGCGCGTTGCCTGGCTGAAGTCTGCACAGGGCGGTGACTTGTTCGTTTCGTCACCCCATCGCGTGTGTGACGGCATGAGCATGCTTACGCTCGGCAGAGAGCTGCTGAAGTCGCTGTATAGCGAAGACGAGCTGGTTGCTTACGAGCCGATCACCATCAAGGACATCATCGGCGACCTGCCTGATGATGAGAGCCTGCATAAGCGAAAACGGGCGGCGCGCATCGCCAACGCCGTGTTGTCACTTATCCCCAGCTCCAAGCGGCCTTTGCAGAATAAGGAAATCTTCCATGAGTGGACGCTCAGCCCCGAGCTTGCGACTGCACTAAGGCGGCGCTGCAAGGTTGAGAGGGCGCCTATCAATGCGGTGTTTCTGACGGCGCTGGATCTGGCGTTCCAGACGGCGCTGGGCAGAAACGCGCCGGCATGGCTGGATGTTCCTTTCGATGGACGGCGCGGGCGGCTGTCGGTGCTCAAGCGCGATATGTTGTTCTTCGGCGGTGGCAGCTTCAAGATCAAGACCGGTCAAAGCGCCGGCGTGGATTTCTGGGCCAGGGCGCGTGATATTCATCAGGAGAGCAATCAGAAAATCGCCGAGGAGCTAGCCAATACCCCAGGCAAGTACCAGTTTTTGGAAATGCTCAAGATCCCTTCGGTGGGCAAGATGCGCACGATCGCGCGGCTGCAGAATCTATTGAGCCGCTATGCCAGGCGAGGCATGTTTTCATTCTCTAATCTGGGCAACTTGATCCTGATCGACGATAAGGCACCGTTCCAGGTAACGGATTTTCACTGCTACGTGCATTCGTTCAGCGTGAGATTCATGAGCATCGGCACTCACTCGTTTCAAGGTCGCCTGCGGTTTATCTATTTGGGCGACGAGAAATGCCTGACACGCGATGAAGTCGATGCCGTGCAGCATCACTTCATGGCGTTGCTTGAAAAACATGTAGCGCAGGACGCAGCGGTGCCGGAGCTTGCCGGAATACTCAGCGCGGTGGCAGAGTAATCCGGCATGTCGTCGGGTTAGAGCGGCTCCAGCCAGCCCCACTGGTCGTTGGTCTTGCCGTTGAACAGGCCAAAGAACAACTCTTGCAGGCGGCGGGTTACCCGGCCCGCTTTGCCAGCGCCGACTTGCTTGCCATCGACCGAGCGGATCGGGGTGATCTCGGCGGCGGTGCCGCACATGAGCAACTCGTCGGCCAGGTACAGGTACTCGCGCGGAATATCCCGTTCGACCACTTCGATGCCGTCTTCGCGAGCCAGCGTTTTCAGCGTGTCGCGGGTAATGCCGGCGAGAATCGAGGCACTGGCCGGGGTGGTGTGCAATACGCCGTCGAAGACCAGGAACAGGTTCTCGCCCGCGCCTTCGCTGAGCAGGCCGCTGGAGGCCAGTGCAATGCCTTCGCCAAAGCCCAGGCGACGCGCCTCGCGTGCGATCAACTGGCCTGAAAGGTAATTGCCGCCGGCCTTGGCACCGGCGGGGATGGTGTTAGGCGCAAAGCGCTGCCAGCTCGATACGCAGGCGTCGATGCCGTTCTCCAACGCCTCTGGGCCGAGATAAGGGCCCATCGGCCACGCCGCGACAGCGACGTCGATCGGCGTTTCAGCCGAGAGGCCAAAGCCGCCCAGGCCGCGATAGGCCACCGGGCGCAGATAGGCCGCGCCAAGATCGTTCTTTTTGATGACATTGCGGCAGGCAGCAGCCAGCTCGTCTTGCGTGTACGGCAGCACCATGTCGTAAATCTTTGCCGACTGATACAACCGTTTGAGATGGTCGGTAAGGCGGAAAATCGCCGCGCCATCCGGGGTCGCATAGCTGCGGATGCCCTCAAATACCGATGAGCCGTAGTGCAGGGCATGGGACATCACATGCGTGGTGGCTTCTTGCCATGGCTTGATATTGCCGTTTTGCCAAATCCATTCCGGGTACTGCTGCGCCATGTCGATTCTCCAAGAAATGCGCGACATGATAACTGCTTAAGCGCTGGCAAAGGTTTTACGTCTCTCCAGCCGCTTGCGCTTACCCCGCGTTACGCAGCCATAGGCAGCCATATTGGCGCACGACAGTGAAATGTTGCTTGTGCATATTGCCGTCAGCCTCACCGGTGCCGGTGCGCAGCACCAGCCGGTTGGTTTTCGGGGGTGGGGGCGGTTCGTCGCTCGGCGCCTTAGTGCCGTCGATAGAAAGGCTTGAGGTATCGGTGGCGGTATCGGCATCCAACGGCGCGTCATCCGGGTCGAAACCAAGCAATGGCTGCTTCATCAGCGCAGTGAGCGAGCGGATGTTGGCAACGGTGGCGCTGCTGCCGTAGCCGTTCCACAGCATCAGGCCGGCGAGTCGATTCGGGTCGCGGTTGGCAAAGGCATCGAGCACGCTTTGCCGCAGCTCTGCCATGTTGGCCGCGCATAGAATCGGTGGCGGCTCAAGCGTACTGGCCGGAGCCGCCGAATGGCCTGAAGGCTGCACGGACGTAGCTTGCTGGGCAGAGCAGGGTTGGTCAGTGAATACCGGGCTGCCATTGGCGCCGATACAGCGATGAATCACGCTTTGCGCAGTGGCCGGCGTGACGAATACGAGCAGCAGCAAAGGTAGATAGTGCAAGCGCATCCGCACAGCATACCCGCCTGGGAGGCAACGAAAATCTCGACTATGCGGCATCTGCAGGAGCTGCCGCGCTACAACTGCTCCAGCACCGCCTGCGTCGTTTTTGCGCGATTAAGCGTATAAAAGTGCAAGCCTGGCGCGCCGCCATCGAGCAGGCGACGGCATAGCTGCGCGACCACTTCGGCACCGAGCGAGCGCACCGACTCGGCATCATCGCCATGTGCCTGCATGCGCTTGGCGATCCAGCGCGGAATTTCCGCGCCGCAGCCTTCGGAGAAGCGCCGCAACTGGGTGTAGTTGGAGATCGGCATGATCCCCGGCACGATCGGCACATTCACGCCCAGCCGCTGCACGTCTTCGACAAAGCGGAAATACGCATCGGCATTGTAGAAATATTGCGTGATCGCACCATTGGCGCCGGCATCAACCTTGGCCTTGAAATGGCGCAGATCCACCAGCGCGTCGTCCGCTTGCGGGTGCATTTCAGGATAGGCCGCCACTTCGATATGAAAGTGATCGCCGCTGTGCTCGCGGATAAAGCGCACCAGCTCGACGGCGTAGCGAAAATCGCCCGGCGTAGCCATGCCCGAAGGCAGGTCGCCACGCAGCGCGACGATGCGGCGATAGCCGGCGCTACGATAGGTGTCCAGCAGTGCGGCCAGCTCCGCCCGCGTGCCGCCGACACAGGACAGATGCGGAGCGACATCCAGGCCGTGCTCCCGGTGCAAATGCTGCACCGTTTCGCTGGTGTAACTAAGTGTGGAGCCACCCGCGCCAAAGGTTACCGACACGTAATCCGGGGCCAGTGGCTTGAGCGCCTTGGCCGTGCGATCGAGCTGGGTACGTTGTTCGTCGGTCTTGGGCGGAAAGAATTCAAAGCTGATCGGCGGCATCGCGGCAGGTCTCGGGGCGGCGGTGTCGTGGAGTATATATCTCTTTCTCGGGATGGAAAGATATATGGGCGAAAAGCGGGGGCTTGTCGCGAGTGCGCCCCCCTCCCCAGCCCTCCCCTGCAAGTCCCAAAAAGGGGGAGGCTGGGAGGGGGTGCATCTCGCCCAGACATAAAAAAAGAGCGGCCCAAAGGCCGCTCTCATCAATCACTTACCTTTGCATCAACAACACAGATCAATAACGGTAATGATCCGGCTTGTACGGGCCATCCACCGGCACGCCGATGTAAGCGGCCTGTTCCGGGGTGAGCTTGGTCAGTTTCACGCCGATCTGCTCCAGGTGCAGGCGGGCGACTTCTTCGTCGAGCTTTTTCGGCAAGCGATAAACGGTCTTTTCGTAGGTGTCTTTGTTCGCCCACAGGTCAAGCTGTGCCAGGGTCTGGTTGCTGAAGCTGTTGGACATCACGAAGCTCGGGTGGCCATGTGCGCAACCCAGGTTCACCAGGCGACCTTCGGCCAGCATGTAAATGCTGTTGCCGCTGGCGAAGGTGTAGCGGTCGACCTGCGGCTTGATGGTTTCGCGGGTGACGCCCTTGGCGGTGTTCAGGCGGTCGATCTGGATCTCGTTATCGAAGTGGCCGATGTTGCAGACCAGGGCATTGTTTTTCATCGCCGCCATGTGTTCGAGCGTGATGATGTCCTTGTTGCCGGTGGTGGTGACGTAGATGTCCGCCACGCCCAGGCTTTCTTCGATGGTGGTGACCTGGAAGCCTTCCATCGCGGCCTGCAGGGCGTTGATCGGGTCGATCTCGGTCACGATCACGCGAGCGCCGAAGCCCTTCAGCGAATGCGCGCAGCCCTTGCCCACATCGCCATAACCGCAGACCACGGCGACCTTGCCGGCCACCATCAAATCGGTGGCGCGCTTGATGCCGTCGGCCAGCGATTCGCGGCAGCCGTAGAGGTTGTCGAACTTGCTCTTGGTCACCGAGTCGTTGACGTTGATCGCCGGCACCAGTAGCTGGCCGGCTTCGGCGAGCTGATACAGGCGGTGCACGCCGGTGGTGGTCTCTTCGGAGACGCCGCGCCAATCGGCCGCGACCTTTTTCCAGAAGCCCGGACGCTCTTTCAACACGCGCTTGAGCAGATCCTTGATGACTTGCTCTTCGTGGTTGCCGCTGGCGGTGTTGACCCAGTCGCTGCCGTTTTCCAGCTCAAGGCCTTTGTGGATCAGCAAGGTGGCGTCGCCGCCGTCGTCGACGATCAGCTCCGGGCCCAGCTCGCCCGGATGGGTCAGCATGTCGAGCGTGCAATCCCAGTATTCCTCCAGGGTCTCGCCCTTCCAGGCGAACACCGGCAGGCCGCCGGCAGCCATGGCGGCAGCGACGTCGTCCTGGGTCGAGAAGATGTTGCACGAAGCCCAGCGCACCGAAGCACCCAGCTCACGCAGGGTTTCGGCAAGCACGGCGGTTTCCTTGGTGACATGCAGCGAGCCGGACAAGCGCACGCCCTTCAGCGGTTTTTCTTTGGCGTAGCGGGCGCGGATCTGCATCAGGCCCGGCATTTCTTCTTCGGCCATGCGGATGCGGCGACGGCCGAGTTCGGCCTGGGACATATCGCGGACGTTGAAGTCCTGGTTGGCGGAATCTTTGGTAACAGCGTTCATAGATAAGGCTCCGGAAGCTTGCGATGGGATATCGCATGGTTAACCGGGCGCCGTTACAAAGTCATTCCACCGAGCCTGGCCGTTCATAGCAACGGTCGCAGCGCCCCTCAGCGAAGACCGGGGAGTATACCGCCAGGCAGGCCCAGAGGCAGTAGGTAGCGGCTCACAAAGCGCCTGATGAGCATGACTGATGGCCTAGACCCTGCGCGCCCGCTGCGGGTAAGGTCGCAAATTCATTCGACGACGTGGCTCTTATGCACAAACCCATCAGGCGTTTCGCTCTTCTCGCTGTTCTCTTGGCCCTATCGCCGCTGGCGCTGATGGCGCAAACGGCGCCTGTCGGTGGCTACGAGCTGCCACCGGCCGCCTTGCAGGCCGTGGTCGATGCCCCGCGGCCGCCGCAGTTATCCATCAGCCCGCATCGCGACCTATTGGCGCTCACGCAGACGCCGGCGTTGCCGGGTATGGACGTGGTGGCGCAGCCGGAGCTGAAGCTGGCCGGCCTGCGCATCAATCCGCGCACCTATGCGCAGAGTCGGTTCGTGTTTGGCAGCGACTTATGGCTGCTGGATATCGCCAGCGGCAAAGAGATCCGTCTGCAAGGCTTGCCCAAGCCGCTCGCTGTGGCCAGTTCGCAATGGTCGCCGGATCAACGCTATCTGGCTTTCAATCAGGTCGACGCGAAGGCCGGCAGCAACGAGCTGTGGCTGGTCGATGTCGCCGCGCGCACAGCGCGCCGGCTTACGGCTTTGCCGCTGAACACCGTCGCCGGCACCGGCTATCGCTGGATGCCGGACAGTCAGCAACTATTGGTGCAGTTGCGGCCCGAAGGGCAGGGCGCGGTGCCGGTATCCGATGGCATTCCCACCGGCCCGAATGTGCAGGTGACTCAGGCCGGTGCCGGCGTCAAAGCCATTCGCACTTATCAGGATTTATTGAAGAACGACGACGATGCGCGCCGTTTCGAGCACTACATGCTGACCCAGGCCGCGTTGATCGACCTGCAAGGCAAGGTCGCCAACATCGGCGCGCCGTCACTCACACTGTCGCTGGCGCCATCGCCCGATGGGCATTACCTGTTGCGTCAGCGCATCGAGCGGCCGTTCTCGTATCTGGTGCCGGTCGATAGTTTTCCGCGTCGCATCGAAGTGCTCGACCTGCACGGCGAGCTGGTTAAACAAATAGCCGAGCTGCCGTTGATCGAAGGCCTGCCCACCGGCAACGATGCGGTAGCTACCGGCGTGCGTGAGATCGAGTGGCGCAACGATGCTACGGCCAGCCTGGTCTGGGCCGAGGCGCAAGACGGCGGCGACCCGGCCAGCAAGGCCGATATTCGCGATGTCGTGTTTATGCAGGCGGCGCCATTCAATCAGTCGCCCGTGACACTGGCCCGCTTAAGCATGCGTTACGTCGGCACCTATTGGGGCCATGGCGAGCTGGCGCTGCTGAGTGAGTCCTGGTGGAAGACGCGAAAAATCAAACAATGGCGAATCGCACCGGATCACCCGGAGCGCGCGCCGCAATTGATCCGCGAAGCATCGTCCGAAGACCGCTACAAAGATCCCGGCGAGCCGGTGATGGTGCATGACGAGCACGGGCAGGCGCACTTGCTGATCGCGGCGGATGGCGAAAGCATTTATCGCATCGGCGAAGGTGCTTCACCCGAGGGCGATCGACCATTTCTGCATAAAGTCAGCCTGCGCGACGGACAAACCACCGAGCTATTTCGCTCCCAAGCGCCGTATTACGAAGCGCCCAAGGCCATGCTCGACAAGGATGGTCAATCGGTATTGACCGCACGCGAGTCGCCTAGCGAGCCCACCAATTACTTTGTACGCAGTCTCGGCGCTCAACCCGCCGCGGCACCACGCGCGCTCACCCGCTTCGCCAACCCCACGCCGCAACTCAGCGGCGTGAACAAGCAGCAGATTCGCTACAAGCGCAAAGACGGTGTGGAGCTGACCGGCACGCTGTATCTACCGCCGCACTACGATGCCAAGCGCGACGGCCCGCTGCCGATGCTGATGTGGGCTTACCCGGCCGAGTTCAAATCGGCCGATGCCGCCGGCCAGGTCACCGACTCGCCGTATCGCTTCAACCGCATCAGTTATTGGGGGCCGCAGGCTTTCTTGGCCATGGGCTATGCGGTGCTGGATAACTTCTCGGTGCCGATCGTCGGCGAGGGCAATAAAGAGCCCAACGACAGCTATGTGCCGCAGCTAGTCGCCAGCGCCGAGGCAGCGGTGGACGAAGTGGTACGCCGTGGTGTCGCCGACCGCAACCGCATCGCGGTAGGCGGCCACTCCTACGGCGCCTTCATGACTGCCAACCTGCTTGCGCATACGCGCTTGTTCAAAGCCGGCATCGCACGCAGCGGCGCCTATAACCGCACGTTGACACCGTTCGGCTTTCAGGCCGAGGAGCGTAACTACTGGCAGGCCAAAGACGTCTATCAGTCCATGTCACCGTTCAACTATGCCGACCAGATCAAAGACGCCTTGCTGATGATTCACGGCGAGCAAGACAACAACTCCGGCACCTTCCCGATTCAAAGCGAGCGCATGTACGCCGCGGTCAAGGGCCTGGGCGGCACGGCGCGCCTGGTGCTGCTACCGAACGAGGCGCATGCCTATCGGGCACGCGAATCGGTGATGCAGATGTTGGCTGAAACTAACCGTTGGCTAGAGCGATATATCGGCCCAGGCAAAGTGGCAGGCAAGCACTAAACGCACCACCTCGTAGGTTGGGCTGAACGAAGTGATGCCAACGTTGCGCACCATTGAGATTCGCCCTGATACCCAACAGGCGCATGTTGAGATTCGCCGTGACACCCAACATGGCGTAGTCGAGATTCGCCGTGAACCCCAACGTTGCGCAACGTTGGGGTTCGCGTGCGCTCACCCCAACCTACGGGTTTTTAAAGTGGTTTGGATTTGGGTTTGACCCGCTCACGCTGCAATTGCATGTGCGCATGGTCCGATGCGCTTTGCGCCATATCGATCATATTGGCGATGGCGGCGAACACGCTGGAGAGATGGCTGAAATCCACCTCGGCGTTCGGCGTAAGCGAGTGGCATAGCTCGGTAGGTTGGGCTGAACGAAGTGATGCCCAACGTTGCGCACCATTGAGGCTCGCCCTGATACCCAACAGGCGCACGTTGAGATTCGCCGTGACACCCAACATGGCGTAGTCGAGATTCGCCGTGAACCCCAACGTTGCGCAACGTTGGGGTTCGCTTGCGCTCACCCCAACCTACCGGGTTTTTAAAGTGGTTTGGATTTGGGTTTGACCCGCTCACGCTGCAACTGCATGTGCGCATGGTCCGAGGCGCTTTGCGCCATATCGATCATATTGGCGATGGCAGCGAACACGCTGGAGAGGTGGTTGAAATCCACCTCGGCATGTGGCGTAAGCGAGTGGCACAACGCCAGAGAAATGGCGCGAGCGTGATCCAGCATTTCGTTCACATCGTCGTGCAGGCTCTCGGGCGTAGCGTTCGGATCGATCTGGTAGCTGTCGCTGAAGCGAGTGCGCTCAGTGGATGGTGTGGTTTCGGTTGCGGCCATCTTGAAGCTCCTTTTTAGATGGAGCCGCCACCCTGTCGAACACAGGGTGGCGGACGTGCCGGGGTGACAACCGAGTACAAAGGATCCCGGCCAGGCCTAAGCCTGCCCGACACGCCCGCCATAAGCCGGTGTGCCGCGCAAACAAAAAAGCGCCTGGAGGCGCTTTTTCTGCGCCTTTGTAGTCGGGTTGTCACGCCCGGTCGCCGATATGCGGCGACCCGAAGGAAACTACGCCGCGTGCAGATAAGCGTCAAGTCGAGAGCGACTTGTGGCAGTGCAGCAAAAGCCGGCGGCTTGGGGTAGTCTCTTCAGTTTCCACTCCCTGCGGACCGCATCGCCTCGATGAACCAGCTACGCAGCCCCGAGTTCGCCCTTTCCGAAGCCCCGCTACGCGATGACGTGCGCCGATTGGGCGCCATGGTCGGCGACATGCTGGCCGAGCAAGTCTCGCCAGACTTTCTTGCCGAAGTCGAACGTGTGCGCATTGCCGCCATCGCGCGCCGCCAGCATGCCGAGCAAACGCAGCCCTTGTCGCCGTCGCTGGCGAGTCTGTTGACCGAATTGACACCGACTCATGCCGAAGCGCTGGCGCGCGCTTTCGCCAGTTATTTCCAGGCGGTGAATATTGCCGAGCGGGTGCATCGCATTCGCCGCCGCCGCGACTATCAGCGTGAGGGCCGTGCGCCGCAGCCCGAATCATTGCTCGACGTGCTGACGCAATTGAAGGTGCAAGGGGTGCAGGCCGACGAGTTGCTCGATTGGCTTATGCGGCTGCAGGTCGAGCCGGTATTCACGGCCCACCCCACTGAGGCGGTGCGCCGCTCGTTGCTGGAAAAAGAGCAGGCCATCGTGCGCGCGCTGGTGGATAACTTCGACCCCACCCGCACGCCGCAAGAGCGCAAAGAAGACGACGACCGCATCTTTATGGCGCTCAACGCCACCTGGCAAACCGCCGAGGCGTCACCGGTGCGGCCCAGTGTGCAGGACGAACACCACCACGTCGGCTTTTACCTCGCCAACCCGATCTACCGCATCGTGCCGGCGCTGTACGAGTCGCTCGCCGATGCCTTGCAGCAGGTGTATGGCGTGGCCGTGCCATTGCCGCGCTTGCTGAGTTTCGCCACCTGGGTCGGCGGCGATATGGACGGCAACCCGAATGTCGGTGCCGACACCATCGCCGCCAGCCTCGCCACCCAGCGCACTCATGTGCTGGAGCATTACCAGGCCGATGTCGCCGGATTGGCGCGGCTGCTCAGCCAGACCGAAGGGCGTGTCGCGCTGGACACAAGCCTGGTCGAGCGCTTGGCCGACTATCGAGCCCGTTTCCCCGGCGCGGCGGCGCAAGTGCGGCCACGCCACGCCGACATGCCTTATCGCAGCCTGCTGACGATGATCGGCGCACGGCTGCAGGCCACCGACGACGATACGCATCTGGAAGGCTATACGTCCGCCGATGAATTGCTCGATGACCTGAAACTGATCGCAGCCAGCCTGATCGACCACCGTGGCTTGTATGCCGGCGCTTACGCGATACAGCGCTTGATCTGGCGCGTGCGCAGTTTTGGTTTTCATATGGCGCGGCTCGACGTGCGGCAGGATTCGCGCGTACACGACGAGGCGCTGGCGGCGCTGCTGAATGAGGCCGGCTGGCTTGAGCGCGATCCGGTGGCGCGCATCGAGCGGTTGCGGCCGTATGCCAGCGGCGAGCAATCGTTTGCGCCAAGCGCCGAGGCGAATGCCGTTGCGCTGCACGCCGTTTTCGCCACCTTGCATGATTCGCGTCATCGCTACGGTGCCGAAGCGGTGGGTCTGTACATCATCAGCATGGCGCGTTCGGCCGCCGATGTGCTGGCGGTGCTGGCATTGGCCAGATACGGCGGCCTGCTCGGGCAGACCGGTGTGCCGCTGGATATCGCCCCGCTATTTGAAACGGTCGATGATTTAAGCAATGCGCCGGCCACCTTGCGCGCCTTGTTCGACGACCCGGTTTATCGCCGCCATCTCGCGGCGCGCGGCAATCGCCAATGGGTCATGCTGGGTTATTCCGACAGCGGCAAAGACGGCGGCACGCTGGCGTCGCGCTGGGGTCTGCAACGCGCGCAAGTCGAGTTGCTGGCGGTGGCGGGCGAAGCCGATATTCGTTTGTCGTTTTTCCACGGCCGCGGCGGCTCGGCCAGCCGTGGTGGCGCGCGTATTACGCCGGCGCTGATGTCGTCGCCGCGTGGCTCGGTCGCCGGCGTATTGCGGGTGACCGAGCAAGGCGAAGTGATTCATCGCAAGTACGGTATTCGCGCGCTGGCGTTGCGCAATCTCGAACAGACCGTGGGCGCGGTGCTGCGCGCCAGCCTGCGGCCGCGCACGCCCGACCCGCGCGAGGACAGTTGGCGCGAGCGAATGAACGCCCTGGCGGCCAACAGTCGGCAGGCCTACCGTGCACTGGTCGAGCGTGAGGGGTTTATCGACTACTTTCGCGCGGCGACGCCGATCGATGTGATCGAGCGCATGACCCTGGGCTCACGCCCCTCGCGCCGACGCAGCATGCGCGGCGTAGAAGACCTGCGCGCGATTCCATGGGTATTCGCCTGGACCCAGTGCCGCTCGATCATCACTGGCTGGTACGGTTTGGGCGCGGCGCTGGAGCGCGGTGTGGCCGATTATGGCGAGGCGGCCTTGATCGAGATGGCTCGCGACTGGCCGTTCTTCGCCAATATGCTCGATGACGTCGAGATGGTGCTGGCCAAGTGCGATCTGGATATTGCCGAAGCCTTCTCTCGCCTGGCCGGGCCGTTGCACGAATCGTTCTTCAGCTTGATCCACGCCGAATTTGAACGCACCCGACACTGGTTGCTGCGCTTGAAAGGCGGTGACGAACTGCTGCACGACAACCGGCGACTCGCCGTGTCGATTCAACTGCGCAACCCCTACATCGACCCGATGAGCCTGCTGCAAGTGGATTTGTTGCGGCGTTGGCGCGCTAGCGGCGAGCAGGACGAGGCTTTGCTTGCTGCGCTGGTGGCTTGTGTGAATGGGGTGTCGCAGGGGTTGCAGAATACGGGTTGAACGCAGAACGCAGACCCCTCCCCAGCCCTCCCCTGTGAGTCCCGAAAAAGGGACTCCCTTCGGTCGCAAGGAGGGGGCTGACTGAGGCGAGCTTTTGGCTCTATGTAGGGGGTAAGGCGTTTAGCCGTCTAATTCAGCCCAGCGCGCAAAGACCTTGTCGTGCTCAGCTTGCAAGGCGGCAAGCGCCTCGTTGGCTTTGACGATCGCAGCGCTATCCTGCTGAAAAAACGCCGGGTCGTTCATGGCTTCGCTGCGCTTGGCGATATCAGCCTCAAGCTGCTCCAGCCGCGCCGGCAATTGCTCAAGCTCGCGTTGTTCCTTAAAGCTCAGCTTGCGCTTCGGTGCCGGTGCCGAATCTTGTCGCGTCAGGCCGGGCTTGGCTGCCGCCGCGGCCACCGCTTGTGCGGCGGCCGGACGTTGCCGCAGCCAGTCGCTATAACCGCCGATGTATTCGCCGACGCGGCCGTTGCCTTCCAGCACCAGGGTGCTGCTGACCACGTTGTCGAGAAATTCGCGATCGTGCGAGACCAGCAGCAAGGTGCCCTGGTATTCGGTAAGCAGTTCTTCCAGCAGCTCCAGCGTCTCGACGTCGAGATCGTTGGTCGGTTCATCCATCACCAACAGGTTGGATGGCTGGGCGAACAACTTAGCCAGCAGCAGGCGATTGCGCTCGCCGCCCGAGAGTCGGGTGATCGGCGCGCGTGCGCGCTCAGGCGAGAATAAAAAGTCTTGCAGGTAGCCGATGATGTGCTTGCGCTGACCGTTCAATTCGATGAATTCGCGGCCCTCGGCTACGTTGTCCAGCGCGTTGAGCTTGTCGTTGAGCTGCACGCGGTGCTGGTCGAAGTAGGCGATCTGGATACCGGTGCCGATGGTGGCTTCGCCGCGCTGCGGGGCCAGCTCGCCCAGCATGATCTTGAGCAAGGTGCTCTTGCCGGCGCCGTTCGGGCCGATGATGCCGACACGGTCGCCGCGCATCAGCGTGGTGGTGAGATCGTCGATCAGCACACGACCGCCGTAGGCCTGGTGCACGTGCTCCAGGTCGATCACCTTCTTGCCCGAGGCCTGCGCATTGGCCAAGGCCATCTTGACGTTGCCGACCAGATTACGCCGCTCGGCGCGCTCATTGCGCAGCGCCTTCAGTGCGCGCACGCGGCCTTCGTTGCGGGTGCGGCGCGCCTTGATGCCTTGGCGAATCCAGACCTCTTCTTGCGCCAGCTTTTTGTCGAACAACGCATTGGCCTGGGCCTCGGCGTGCAGACGCTCTTCGCGGCGGCGCAGGTAGTTGTCGTAATCGCCCGGCCAACTGGTTAGCTGACCACGATCGATCTCGACGATGCGAGTAGCCAAGGCGCGCAGAAAGCTGCGGTCATGGGTGATGAAGATGATGCTGCCGGCGAACTGCTTGAGAAAATTTTCCAGCCAGCCGATGGCTTCGATATCGAGATGGTTGGTCGGCTCGTCCAGCAACAGTACGTCGGGCTTGCGCACCAGCGCCTGCGCCAGCAGCACGCGGCGCTTCATGCCACCGGACAAGGCGGCGAAGTCGGTGTCGGCCGGCAGCTCCAGCTTGGTCAGCACTTCGGTGACGCGGCGGTCGAGATCCCAGCCGTGTTGCGCTTCGATCTGCGTCTGCACGTCGCCCAGCGCATCAAAGTCGCCTTCGGCCAACAGGTGGTGGTAACGCGCCAGCAAATGGCCGAGATCGCCAAGACCGTCGGACACCACGTCGAAGACCGTACCGGCGGTGTCCTGCGGCACCTCCTGCGCCATGCGTGCGACGACAACGCCGCTTTGCAGACGAATTTCACCGTCGTCGGCATGCAACTCGCCGGCGATCAGCTTCATCAGGGTGGATTTGCCTTCGCCGTTACGACCGACGATGCACACGCGCTCATTCGCTTCGACCGAAAGATCGACACTTTGGAGCAAGAGGGGGCCGCCGATGCTGAAATCGACGCGCTGGAGTTGGATAAGGGACATGGCGCTATTGTAGCCGTATACGCGTGGAAAGCCGGCTATCGCCGTCTCGCATGCCTGTCGGGACCATAAAAAACGGGCCGCACAAGGCGGCCCGTTTGTCTTACTGCTGTAGTAATGCTTACTTCAGCTTGGCATCGGCGCGCAGGGCGTCGGCCTTGTCGGTTTTTTCCCACGAGAACGCGGTGTAGGTCTTGCCGTCGGCACCCTTCACTTCGTACGGGGTACGGCCGAAGTGGCCGTAGCTGGCGGTCTGCTGGTACATCGGGTGGATCAGGTCGAGCATCTTGATGATGCCGTACGGACGCAGATCGAAATGCTTGCGGATCAGTTTTTCGATCTTGTCGTCGCTGATCTTGCCGGTGCCGAAGGTGGTCACCGAGATCGAGGTCGGCTCGGCCACGCCAATGGCGTAGCTGACCTGCACTTCGCAACGGTCGGCGATGCCGGCGGCGACGATGTTTTTCGCCACATAGCGCGCGGCATAAGCCGCCGAGCGATCGACCTTGGACGGATCTTTACCCGAGAACGCACCGCCACCGTGACGAGCCCAGCCGCCGTAGGTGTCGACGATGATCTTGCGGCCGGTCAGGCCGCAATCGCCCACCGGGCCACCGATGACGAACTTGCCGGTCGGGTTGATGTGGAACTTGGTGCCTTTGTGCAGCAGCTTGGACGGCAGTACCGGCTTCAAGATGTATTCGCGCACGGCTTCGATCAGGTCTTTCTGCTTGACGCTCGGGTCGTGCTGGGTCGACAGCACCACGGCGTCGATAGCGACGGCTACGTCGTTCTCGTAACGCAGGGTGACCTGGCTCTTGGCGTCCGGGCGCAGCCACGGCAGCGGCGAGTTTTTCTTCTTGCGGACCTTGGCCTGCTGCTCGACCAGGCGGTGCGAGTAGTAGATCGCCGCCGGCATGTAATCTTTGGTTTCGTTGGTGGCGTAGCCGAACATCAGGCCCTGGTCGCCAGCGCCCTGTTCTTCGGGCTTCTTGCGGTCCACGCCCTGGTTGATGTCGGGCGACTGCTTGCCGATCAGGTTCAGCACGCCGCAGGTCTCGCCATCAAAGCCGACGTCCGAAGAGTCGTAGCCGATGTCGATGATGACCTTGCGGGTCAGCGCTTCCAGGTCGATCCAGGCGCTGGTGGTGACTTCGCCAGCGACAATCGCCACACCGGTCTTCACCATGGTTTCGCAGGCAACGCGGGCGCGCGGGTCTTGCGCGATGATCGCGTCAAGCACGGCGTCAGAAATTTGGTCGGCAACTTTGTCCGGATGGCCTTCGGAGACCGACTCGGAGGTGAAGAGATGGCTGCTCATCGCGGCATATATCCTTCTCTACGGATAGAGAGATGAATGGAGGAAGTCGCGCATGATACACGCGGCGGGGACGGATTTCACCGGGAAGGGTAGCGCAAGAAAATGGCAGTGAGGGGGTGTTCAGCCGTCTAACTCGGTAGAACGCCCTCTCTGCGCAGGGACTGGCCCGCCTCAGTCAGCCCCTGCCCTGCGCGCAGGGCAGGGGCTGCAGCGCGCTAGTTCAGTCTTGCAAGGCCAACTCGCCACGCAGCGCCCGCGCGGCATTCACCATCGCCTCCAGCGCCGGGATCACCTCCGCCCAATGGCGGGTTTTCAGGCCGCAATCGGGGTTGACCCATAGTTGACGTGGATCGAGCACGACCAGGGCTTTGCGCAGCAGTTCGGTGATTTCCTCATGGCCGGGAATCCGTGGCGAATGGATGTCGTAAACGCCGGGGCCGATATCGCCGGGGTAGCGAAATTGCTCGAACGCGGTCAGCAGCTCCATCCGTGAGCGGCTGCTTTCGATCGAGATCACGTCCGCATCCAGGGCCGCCACGGCCTCCAGGATGTCGTTGAATTCGGCGTAGCACATGTGAGTGTGGATCTGCGTGGTATCGCGCACGCCACCGGCGGCAATACGGAAACATTGCACCGCCCATGCCAGGTAGCTCGCCTGCTGGGCCTGGCGTAGCGGCAGGCCTTCGCGTAACGCCGGTTCATCGATCTGGATAACTTGAATACCCGCGTGTTCCAGGTCATGTACCTCGTCGCGCAAGGCCAGGGCGAGCTGGCGGCAGACGGTTTCGCGCGGCAAGTCATCACGCACGAAGGACCATTGCAGCACGGTTACCGGCCCGGTCAGCATGCCTTTCACCGGTTTCTCGGTGAGCGATTGTGCGTAGGCCGACCAGCGCACCGTCATCGGCGCGGTGCGCGCTACATCGCCCCAGATCAGTGGCGGTTTGACGCAGCGCGAGCCGTAGCTTTGCACCCAGCCCTGGCGGGTGAAGGCGAAGCCTTCGAGTTGTTCGCCAAAGTACTCCACCATGTCATTGCGCTCGGGCTCGCCGTGTACCAGCACATCCAGGCCAATGGCTTCTTGATGGCGTAGCGCCTGGGCGATTTCCTCGGCCAGAAAGGTCTCGTAAGCGTCGTTGTTTAGACGGCCGGCTCGGTGTTCGGCGCGCGCGTGGCGCAAGGCATCGGTCTGCGGAAAAGAGCCGATGGTAGTAGTCGGCAACAGCGGTAGTGCCAATGCTTGCGCTTGTACGACGCGTCGATGGGTAAGCGCGGAACGCCGTTGCGCGGCCTGCGGACTGAGCGCGTTCAGTCGCGCGCGTACGTCGCTGCGTTGCACGCCGGGGGCCTTGGCGCGTGCGGCAAGCAGGGCGCTTTGGCCGCTTAGTGCGGCGCGTGCGGCTTCGTCGCCGGCCAGCGTTTGCGCGTACTGTTTCAGCTCTTCGAGCTTTTGCAGCGCGAAGGCCAGCCAGGCGCGTAATTCAGGTGCAAGAGTGGTTTCTTGTGCGGCATCGATCGGCACGTGCAGCAGCGAACACGAGGGCGCCAGCCACAGATGTTCGGTGCCGAGTTTCGCGATGGCTTTTTCCAGCAAGGGCAACACGCGGGTGGGCTGGCTGCGCCAGATGTTACGGCCGTCGATCACCCCGGCGCTGAGTACGCGTCCGGGCGGTAGCGCGGCCAACACGGCATCGAGCTGTTCGGGTGCGCGGGCGAGATCGATATGCAGGCCATCTACCGGCAATGAGGCGGCGAGCGCGAGGTTGTCATCCAGGGCGCCGAAATACGTAGCCAATAGCCGCCGCGGCGTGCGGCCACGCGCGAGTACGGCGTAAGCATGGGCATAGGCTTCGCGGCTGGCTGGGTCTAAGTCGAGTGCCAGACAGGGTTCATCGAGTTGCACCCAGGGCACGCCGGCGTCTGCCCATTGCTGCAGCAGTTGTGCGTAGGCCGGCAGCAGGGCATCGAGCAGGGCGAGCGGGTCGCTGCCATCGGTGGTCTTGGCCAGGCGCAGGAACGACACCGGCCCTAACAGCACCGGGCGCGCATCCAGCCCGAATGCCTGTGCTTCGCGCCATTCCGCCAGCGGTTTATCTCCGGTCAGTTGAAAGCGCTGGCCTGCGTGTAGCTCCGGTACCAGGTAGTGGTAGTTGGTATCGAACCATTTGGTCATCTCCAGTGCGTGCAAGCCGTGGCCGCCGCGTGCCATGGCGAAATAGCCGGCCAAAGGGTCGGCCTGGCGCAGGGCGCGGTAGCGCTCAGGCACGGCGTCGAACAGCACGGCGGTGTCGAGCACGTGGTCGTACAACGAAAAATCATTCACCGGCACGCTACAGGCGCCCGCTGTACGGGCCTGCTGCCAATGCCGCTGGCGCAGTTCGCGGGCGGTGGCGAGCAGGGCGGCGGCGTCGGTTTCGCCGCGCCAATAGGTTTCCAGCGCGCGCTTGAGTTCGCGGCGTCGGCCCATGCGCGGAAAGCCGAGATAGGTGATGTGTGGGTGGGTGGTGGTGTTGGCTTGCGATGACATGTCGTATTCCTCTTGCGGATCGATGGCAAAGAGGAACGAAGGGCGGCACGCAGCCGTTGCCGGACGCGTGAACCGATGACCTTCGCCCCCGCGGGCGAGCCGGTTTCACCACGGGCAAGGCACACCGACGCATCGCTGCGGTAGCGCGCCGGATTCCCCCGCGGGATTCCAGGTCGGTCGAGCCCGTGACCGCTTTCGCGGCCGGTACTCGGCTGGGGCAGGTCTTCGGGCTCATGGACCCGACGCCGCGAGGCGTCGCCTACTGTCCGTCGCTTCCCAGGCGCATCGCGCTCAGTGCCAATGACGGGGGTCGTTTCCACATACCGCTGCGGGGCAGCGCCGGATTCTCACCGGCTTCCCTTTTAATTTCATCTCTCTATTCGGATGGAGAGATGGAAACCTTCAGCAAGGGGGACGTTAGATGCATGGATGGCTGAAGTCAATGGAGGGGGTGTCGTGATCTGGCTCGCCTGCGGCGGGCTTTCGGCCACCTGCCGGTGGTCGAGTCACTTTTCTTTGCTTGCTCAAAGAAAAGTAACCAAAAGAAAGAGCACCCCGGTGAGTCGCCCTTCGGGTACGTGAGGGCCGGCCGGGCTTTTCGACAGGGCTTCCTGCCCTGGCGAAAAGGCATCGACATCCATGTCGATGCCCCTGCGGGCCTTGTCGTCCGACCCTCACCGACGCACAGGGGCCCCGAGGTCAAGAGCAACGTCAAAAGCAGAGCGCGCTGCGCTTTTGCCCCTCCCCCTGCGTGCAGGGGGAGGCTGGGAGGGGGTGCGTTCTTGCAGCAGCCTTCACTCTTCTCCCGGTGCGCAGGCAAGCCTGTCGCGCTAGGCCGCCAACTGCGCCCCATCTTCCAGCGCCGCAAAGTAATCCCGAGTCAGCCGTAGCTGGTCGCTGGCAGTTTCCGCACGATTGACCACGTGGCGGAAAGCCGCATTCTCGGCGCGATCTTTGGCGTACCAGCCCAGGTGCTTGCGGGCGATGCGCAGGCCTTGCAGCTCACCGTAGAACGCGTAGAGCTGTTCGAGATGATCGAGCAGAATCGTGGCGACTTCAGCTGGTGTGGGTTCGGGGAGTTGTTCGCCGGTGGCGAGGTAATGAGCAATTTCGCGAAAAATCCACGGCCGGCCTTGCGCGCCTCGGCCAATCATCACCGCATCTGCGCCGGTGACATGCAGTACGTGCTTGGCTTGCTGCGGTGTCAGCACATCGCCATTGGCCAGTACGGGAATGCGCACAGCCGCTTTCACGGCTGCGATGGTTTCGTATTCGGCCTCGCCTTCGTATTTGTCGGCGCGGGTACGGCCGTGTACGGCCAATGCGGCGATGCCGGAGTCTTCGGCGATCCGCGCGATGGTCAGGGCGTTTTTATGTTCGCGATCCCAACCCGTGCGAATTTTCAACGTGACGGGTATCGAGACGGCTTGCGCCACGGCGCTGAGAATGCGCGCTACCAGCGGCTCGTCTTGCAGCAAGGCTGAGCCGGACCACACGTTGCAAACTTTCTTGGCCGGGCAACCCATGTTGATGTCGATGATTTGCGCGCCGTGGTCGGCGTTGTAGCGCGCCGCATCGGCCAGCATGGCTGGGTCGTAGCCAGCGATCTGCACACTGACCGGCTCGGGTTCGCCCAGGTGATCCATGCGCTTGAGTGATTTGCGCGTCTGCCATAGACGCGGATCGGCGTTGGTCATCTCCGACACGGCCAAACCCGCGCCCAGCCGTTTGCACAGCAGGCGAAAAGGTTTGTCGGTGACGCCGGCCATCGGTGCAAGCACGACCGGCGGATCGATGCGGTAGGGGCCGATCAGCATTCGCGCATTGTAGCGGGTGTGGCGGTGCGGGCAGGCTCAGCGCATGCTTGAGCGGGTCGCCACGGCGTGAAAGTCTTTGGCTGCTGGCCGTGGCCGGGGCTCAGATCGGAAGAGGGGGTGGTCCTTGCTCCGAGGCCGGCTGGTGCTTGTGCTTGAACAGGAAGAAAAACAGCACCGCGACAATCAACGAGTACAGCGCAAAGGCGAGCCAGATGCCGTGCCAGTTCTTGCTGTGATCGATGGGGGAGGTGTAGAACTTTTCGATCACGATGCCGCTGATGGAACTGCCGAGTACGGCGCCGACCCCGTTGGTCATCATCATGAAAAGCCCTTGCGCGCTGGCGCGAATCTTCGGATCGCTCTGCGTCTCCACGAAAAGCGAGCCGGAGATATTGAAGAAGTCGAACGCCATGCCGTAGACGATGCACGACAGCACGATCATCCACAGGCCGCTGCCCGGATCGCCGTAGGCAAACAGCCCAAAGCGCAATGCCCAGGCCATCATGCTGGTGAACATCACTGTCTTGATGCCGAAATTCTTCAGAAAGAACGGAATCGCCAGGATGAACAACGTCTCGGAGATCTGCGAAATCGACATGATGATGGCGGGGTATTTCACCGGTATCAGGTCTTTGTAGGCATCGACCTTGGCGAAGTCATGCAGGAAGGTATCGCCGTAGGCATTGGTCAATTGCAGCGACGCGCCCAGCAGCATCGCGAAAATGAAAAAGACTGCCATCTTGCTGTTCTTGAACAGCGCAAACGAGGTAAACCCCAGAGTCTCGCCTAGCGAGTCGCTGCTCTTGCGCTCCATTTTGGGCGGGCACTTGGGCAAGGTGAAGGCGTACAGGCCAAGCAGCAGCGATGCGCCCGAAGCGACATAGAACTGCCCCGAGGTGGTTTCCAGATGCAGCAGGCTGACCACCCACAGGGCGGCGATAAAGCCGACCGTTCCCCACACGCGGATCGGCGGGTAAACCTTGATGATGTCTTTGCCGCTGCCCTTGAGCGCGTTGTAAGCGACCGTAATGGCCAGGGCGATGGTCGGCATGTAGCACGCCATGTTCAGCAGCATGACCCAGAACATGGTGTGCGGGTTGTCGACCATCGGCACCATGAACAGCACTGCGGCGCCGCCGATATGCAACATGCCGTAGAGCTTTTCCGCGTTGATCCAGCGGTCGGCGATCATGCCAAGAATGGACGGCATGCATAGCGAAGCCAGGCCCATGGTGGAGAAAATCGCGCCGAACTGAGAGCCCGACCAATGCTTGTTCTGAAACCAGTAGGCACCGATGGTGATGAGCCACGACCCCCAGATAAAGAACTGCAGGAAATTCATCAGTATCAGTCGAAATTTGATGCTCATGGACTCTACGTAGCGTAAGTGAGTGGGGGTCGTACCCAGGCGATCACGAGCACAGAGCATTTCCCGGCGACCAGGAAAACACTGCCAGCGGCGATCAAGTGACTCCCCCTCGGGATACCCGGTCTACTCAGGGCCAAGTGGCGTGAGCACAGTTGCGGGTACCAACGGCAAGACGCTGGCAGCGTAGATGAGCCGGCCTTGTTGCGGCAAGCTGCAATGCGGGGCGGGGTGACTTTGCCGCTGAAGTCTTAAGAGCCTGCCTAACATCTCCGAGCGGGCTACTCTGAGATGTTACGCAGGCTCTATGCTTCCTCGCCATCACTGCGGCTACGGGAGCTTTGCATGAGTTTGTTTCTGACCATTGCCATCGTGCACCTGATCGCCTTGCTCAGCCCCGGGCCGGATTTTTTCTTCGTTTCGCAGACGGCGGTAAGTCGCTCGCGCCGACAGGCCTTGTTCGGCGTGATGGGGATTACCCTTGGGGTCGTCGTGTGGTCGACGCTGGCCTTGCTTGGCCTGCAGTTGTTATTGCAGCGATTGTTGTGGCTGGAGCGCTTGATTGCCGTTGCCGGCGGCCTGTATCTGGCCTGGATGGGGGTAAAGATGTTGCGCGGCGCATGGCGCGTACCCAGCACGAGCGCGACCCCGCAACCGGTGTTGCAGCAGGGCGATCTGGCGACCTTGCGGGCCGGTTTGCTCACCAACCTGGCTAATCCGAAGGCGGTGATCTACTTCGGCAGCGTGTTCTCTGCCTTTATCGGCGATCAGGTCAGTACCGGCGTGCGCTGGGGGCTGTGGACCCTGGTCCTGGTGGAAACCTTTATCTGGTTCGCGCTGGTGGCGGCACTGTTTGCCCTGCCGGCGATGCGTCGCGGTTATCTGCGTTTGTCGCGCTGGATCGACGGTTTTGCCGGCACGGTATTTGTGCTGTTCGGCCTGCATCTGATCTTTACCCGTCGCGGAGCTTGATGCCCGCAAAGAGACCTATCAGTGCAGTGCGACCCAGCCCTGCCACGCCACATAAAACCCGATCAGCACGATCAATACACTTGATGCATATGGGGCACGTCGCACCCATTGGCCGAGCGACGGCCAGCGACGCATCGCCTGATTCATGCCCATCGCGGCGGCCACCCCGACCAGCACCATGGTCAAGGCCAGGCCGATACTGAACGAGATCACCAGGGTCGCGCCCAGCGAAATTCGCTTGAGCTGCAAACAAAGCAACAGCACGGTGATAGCCGCCGGGCAGGGGATCAAGCCGCCGGTGAGGCCGAACATGACGATTTGCGCCGTGCTGACGTTGCGGTCGGCAAAGCGGCGTTGAATGTCACGCGCATGCTCTCGCTCGTGAGCATCTTCATAGTCGGCCGGCTGAGAGGTCGGCTGGGTGAACACGAGGCCTTCGGTGGGTAACGGCGAAGACGCGGTAAAGGCATGTGCATAGCTGCGCACCGGGGAGGGCGCATGTGCATGATGATCGTGTGTATGACCGTGGTGATGCTCGCGTGCATGAGCCAGTTCGTGCTGATGCTCGCGCCAGGTACGGTGCAAGATCCACAGCGCGATGCACACGATCAAAACGCCCGAGGCGAGCTGAAAGTACGGCTCGCTGGCATTCATATCGAAACGCGAGCCCAGGTACAGGCCGAGCAGCGCAACCAGCCATACGATCAACGTGTGTGAAAATGCGGCGGACAGACCAAGCAGTGCGGCCTGTGTGGCAGTGCCCCGGATCGCGATGATGAAGGCCGCCATCATGGTCTTCGAATGCCCCGGCTCCAGCCCATGCAGGGCGCCGAGCAGGATCGCGGTGGGGATGAACAGCCATAGATGGCTGCTGCCTTGGCTCAAGAGTTGAACAAGATCGGGCAACATGCGTTTCACCACCTGGGCATATACTGCCCCCTAGTATACGGATTCGAGCAGCTATGGGCCATACCGTTGCAAATAAGAGCAAGTTGATCGCCCGCGTGCGGCGCATCAAGGGCCAAGTGGATGCGCTGGAGCGCGGCCTGTCCGAAGAGCGCGGCTGCGCCGAAACCTTGCAGCAGATCGCCGCCGTGCGTGGTGCGATCAATGGCTTGATGGGCGAGGTACTGGAGGGGCATTTACGCACCCATGTCGCCGACCCCAACGCCGATGCCGAGCATCAGCAGGAAATGGAAGATGTGCTTAAGGTGCTGCGGTCTTATATCAAGTGACCGCAGTCACCACGATGCGAGCGCTCGCGTAATGCTTTGACGAAACCGCGCTACTCGTTTTGGCGTTACTCGTTCGCTTTGGTAAAGAGAGAGCATCTGCATTTTGCACTGTGCGGCACAGGTGCCGAGAATCGCAGTCTTGAGGATTCTTCTCACCGGTCGCCGCATGATCCAGCGATCGACCCACGACGGCGAACCTAGCGTGGTCACCACCAGCACCCGGCGTAGCCCGGTTAGGCGCGGTGTGATCGCGCCCAGGTCTTGCGCGTGGTCGTAGGCAATGCCGGGTGCCCATACCCGATCGAACCAGCCTTTGAGCATGGCCGGAAAGCCGAACCACCACGTTGGAAAAACCAGCACGATGGCTTCGGCATCGCGTAGGCGTTCGATTTCCGCGGCTACCCCGGCACCTGCATAGGCCGCGGTGTAGTAGCTCGAGCGCTCGCTGGCGCTCAACGCCGGGGCGAAGGCGTTTTTATAAAGATCTTCAATCTCGACCTCGTGGCCACTCGCTTTGAGCGAGTCATGGACGTGACTGGCAAGCGAAGCGGCAAGGCTGTCGGGCAGCGGGTGAGCCATGACCAGCAAGCACTTCAAGATGATTTCCTAGGATTCCGCTTTTGGCAGTTGCGGAGGTGCCGTTAACGGCACCGGGGCGAGTTGCGGCATCAGGCTTTTGCGACGAATCAAGAACCAAACCGCACCTAGTGGGAATGAGACGGCCAAGATCCATGGGCTGTAGGGGGCAGCGAACGCCGAGGCAGAGAACAGTTGGAAATTAACGATATGGAAATCGAAATCGCCGGTGGTCCAGTTGAGCTTAACCATAACGACGCCGATCAAGGTGAAGATCGCCCATAGCCATTTGCGTTTGACCATCGGTGTGCGCAGACACGTGATGAACGCGTAAAGGCAAAACAACGGTATGACGCAGACAAGCGCGGCAAAGATCCAATGCAATGCCCCTTTGCCTTGGAAGGTAAAAGCATTTGATTGCTCGAGTGATTGCGTCATTCGATCCAGGTTGATGCTATCGACCATGAGTTTGCCGTCGACCTTTATCAGCATGACGTAGACGATGGCCCAGCTGTCCTCGAATTCGTATTCATAGACCAGGCCGTAACGTTGATCGGACGAACTCTTCGTAGTCGTACTTACGATGGCATGAAAACCGGAGTGGGCTCCTACTACTTTGATTGATTTTGGCTTGCCGCTTGGAAAGTAAGCCTGGATTTCGCGAAGCTTCGTCGCAATCTCGGGAGTCTGTCGCTTCGGATCCAGCTTTGCCATCACGTTATCGATTTGCCCGGCGCGTAGTTCTGCAATCACATCCTGTGCATATTCGGATTCAGGGTGCGGCGTGACCTTGTCGATCAAAGCTTGCTGACTACAGGAGGTTGTGCAGAAACTGGCGAGCACAAGCAGTGCAAATGCAATGAGCTTCATACAATTTCCTCAGATTGGCTTAGGGCAGCAATTTGCCGGGATTGAGAATGCCATCGGGATCGAAAGCCGCTTTGACATTGCGCATCAGCCCCAGTGTTTCAGGCGACAGCGCCAGTGGCATGAACTCGCGTTTGATTAGGCCGATGCCGTGCTCGCCGGACAGGGTGCCGTCGAGCGATATCACCAGCGCGAAGACTTCGGCCAGGCAAGCGTGGGCACGTTCGCGTTCGGCGTCGTCGCGCGGCAGCAGATTGACGTGCAGGTTGCCGTTGCCGGCATGGCCAAAGGTCACGATCAACACGTCGTGTTTGGCGGAGAGTCGCTTGATGCCGTCGACCAGCTCGGGCAAGTGGCTAACCGGTACCACGACGTCTTCGTTGATCTTGTTCGGCGAAATCGTTCGCTGTGCCGGCGACAGTGCCTTGCGCGCCGACCACAAAGCCTGGGTTTCTTCGGCGGTCTGGGCAACCTTTAACTCTTCAAGGCCATCGCCCTGCGCTGCGCGTGATACCGCTTCGGCGGCGCCGGCCAGGGTATCCGGTTCGCCGTCCACTTCGATCATCAGCATGGCGCCGGCAAGCGGTACGCCTTCACCACCGTAGTCGCGGGCCAGTTTCAGCGCCACATCGTCGATGAACTCCAGCGCGCAAGGCGTCACCGGCTGCGCCATGATCCGCGCCACCGCACGCGCCGCGGCGCCGACATCGCGATAAGTAGCGCGCAGCGTGCGTATGCCCGAGGGCTTGGGGGTCAGTTTCAGGGTGGCTTCGGTGATTAGCGCCAAGGTGCCTTCGGAGCCGATCAGCAGCCGGGTCAGGTCGTAACCAGTGGAGCCCTTGCTGGTATAGGTGCCGCAGCGAAAACCGGCACCGGTGCCAGCCACGGCGCGCAGGCCTAGTGTGTTCTCGCGCGGGCTGCCGTATTTCACCGTGCGCGGGCCGGCCGAGTTACAGGCCAGATTGCCGCCGATGCTGCACCAGGGCGAAGAGGTGGGGTCGGGCGGCCAAAAGAAACCGAGAGGTTTCAATGCCTGTTGCAGGTCGCCATTCAATACGCCGGGCTCGACGATGGCCAGGCGATTGTCGGGGTCGATGCGCAAGATCCGGTTCATCCGCTCGAAACTCACCACTACGCCGCCATCGACGGGTACGGTGGCGCCGGTGGTGTTGGTGCCGCGTCCGCGTGCGATCACCGGGATGCGATGAGCGCGGCAGGCTTGTACCAGGGCCTCGACTTGCGCGTGTTCGGTAGGGAATACCACCGCATCGGGCATGGCATGGCGGCGCGAGTTGTCGTAGGCGTAAGCGAGCCGCTCGGCCTCATCGAATGAGCAGGCGTCGGCCGCGAAGGTCTGGCGGAGAAGGTTGAGCAGGGCCGGGGGGAGCGTCATGCGCTTAAGTCTAGCTCCGAAGCTGCGAGTGAGGTGCCCGCAGCTTCGGAAACGCTTCTTAGATCGCCAGCGTGGCTATCTCCACTTTCGGCAGCAAGCGGGCGGTGAAGTACTTGTCCTGGTAATAACGGATTTTCTCGCACATCACCGGAAAGGCGATGCCTTCATACAGGAAAACTTCTTTCTCATGCCCCATCGCTTTCAGCTCCTGTGGCAGCATCAAGGCGCGCCGCTCTTCGGACTGGCTGCGGGAGACATCGCCCCGGCCACCGCCACCGCGCGTGATGTTTTCCTTGCGCACCGTGGTGTAACCCAGCATGTCGGAGTAATCGTTCGCGTCTTGCTGCTCGCGCGGCGCGTAGACGATTTGCAGCGCGTGATTGGTCATCAAGGTGCGTGAGACGTCTTTGCCGTAGGTGGCGTCGAGCTGGGCCATGCTCTGGATGATCGGCAACAAGCGAATGTTGTAGCCGGCCATGTACGAAACTGCCGTGGCGATAATTTCCACCTTGCCGATTGAGGTGAACTCGTCCATCAACAGCAGGCATTGGTACTTCAATGCCGGGTTGTTCTGCGGCAGTTCCTTGGTATTGAGATTGATTAGCTGGCTGAAGAAAAGATTCACGATCAAACGGCTTTCGGCCAGCTTGTTCGGCTGAATGCCGATATAGATGGTCATCTTTTTGCGGCGGACATCGGTCAGCAAGAAATCGTCTTCGCTGGTGGCGGCGTCCAGCACCGGATTGATCCAGGCATTGAGCGGCTCTTTGAAGGTGCCGAGAATCGAGGCGAAAGTTTCGTTCGCCTGCGACAGCAGATTGGCGAAAGCGGAATGCGCATTGCCGCTGAGGAAAGCTTGCTGAGCCAGCCACTGATAGAGCGTTCTCAATTCTGAGCCGTCGCCGGAAGACAGCCGATAGACGGCGCCGAGGGTGGGCCTGATTCTGAGTTTCTGCGGTATGTCGTTCTTCTCGTCCTCCTCCCATTTCTCAAACAGATACAGCGTGAAGGCCATAAACGCATTGCGCGCCTGGCTGACCCAGAATTTCTGATCGTCAGAACCATCGGGATAAAGCATCGCCGCAATGCTCATCAAGTCCGAAACGCGGAAGGCCGGATCTTTCGACACATAGCTGAGCGGATTCCAGCGATGGCTGCGGCGATCTTCGGCAAAGGGATTGAACAGGTAGACCTCCTGGCCCTGGCTGGCGCGCCAGCCGCTGGTCAGTTCGAAGTTCTCCTGCTTGATATCCAGGACCACCGTCGATTCCTGGTATTCGAGCAAGTTCGGAATAACCACACCGACACCTTTGCCCGAACGCGTCGGCGCAGCCAGGATGACGAACTGCTGGCCGCTGAGTCGAACCAGGTCGCCCTTGAATTTTCCGACCAGGATGCCGTTGTCCGACGGCTTGAACATGCCGTGCTTGCTCAAGTCATGCGCCCTGGCAAAGCGAGCATCGCCGTGCATCGACTGCTTTTTCTTTCTGGCCAGGAAATACAGCGCGATCAGCCAGAGCAGGACCGGCAAGCCAAACCCTATATAGCCCGCCAACTTGATGTGACTGAGATAGGGTTGCACCTGCGGCAAATTCAGCGCACGCAGATAACTCCAATAGGTATCCCATTGGAGCTGACCGGAACCCAGCTTAAGAAAAAGAAGTATCAGAAGACCGGAAAAATATTCCCCTGCAACCAGGGCGACCAAGATCAGTCCGGCCGCCCAATACCATTTAGCCTTGCTCATGAAATTCTACCCTGGTGCCGGTTTCCCCTTGCGGGGACGTTTATTCTGGAAAAGCTTGGGGGGTCGTTAAAACCTATCTTGGCCTTTGCAGGGCAAAATAGATCACCGCATTGCGCTGCCTGCGGTATGCATGGCGCGACAGCTACTCGGTGATTAATGCTTGAACGGTGTTAATTCGGGCGATCCACCGCCTGACCAGGAGCCGGATGTTATGGCCATAGGACAAACCGATAGGTATTGGTAATACGATCCCCAGTCATCCGACGTCCATTGCTTCCCATATGGATTAGGCGGTCGGCAAGCAGGATTTACCATGAAGGCGCCGGTATATGGAGGCAGCGGCCACCAGCATTGAGTCGGAATGCCTTGCCCTTTAGTACAAAACACAAAGGGATCATTGCTTCGATAATTGATGTACTCATAAAACTGCGCGCTGGCTTGCATTGATACAAGCATCGCGGCCGTAAAAATCCAACCTTTCATGCAAACTCCTTTGTTTCCGTACTAAGGTGAAACCATTATGTGGTTTTGGGCCGGTCGGAAATGCTACTGCCGACCAGGGTGATTACAAGGTAAGTCAAGATACTGTGACCCTGAAGAGACGGTTTGAAGCACAGTGGAGCCGGATCGTTATCCCCGCTGTGAATCCTTGGCATGTATGCATTTGCTTTATCGGCTCGGCGCAGGGCTCGCGGTCTGTTGTGTCGGCTGCAGAAGTACCGGGGCCTGCGCCTGATCGGGCTGCTTCGGCGCCGCTGCCTGTTGCAACGCTTGACTGCTTTGCTCCACCGATGTTGCCGTGGCTTGCCGGGTCGCTACATCGGCGATGCGCTTATGCGGTGAATTGAGATCGCCCTGCACCGCATAGGCACGCGAAGCATCGTCATTGAGTACGACGTGATTGATCTGCGTCATCCCATCACGGCGTGCAGCCACCACCAGGGCCGCGGCCAGGTTGTTGCTGTGCTGATCGGGTGTGCGTTGATGTTGCGCGTCCAGTTGGTGTACGGCGGTGAGGGCCTGCTTATACATGGCGTTGTCAGGGTGCGATGCCTGGTCCAGGCGCGGCGCTGACTGTTCGGGTTTGGTGCCCGCGTGTTGGGTTAATGCTTCCAGTCGGTGCATGGTGGCAGGACCGGCAACACCATCCACTTTCAGATGTTGCTCGCGCTGGAAGGCTTCCACCGCCTGCTTGGTGCGCGCGCCGTAGTCGCCGTCTGCTTTCAGGGGATGCCCCGCTGCATCGTGATAGCCGTGCTGATTGAGCATCTGTTGAAGATGACGGTTGTTGTCGGTGGAGCCATGGTTGCCAGGAGCGGCGGGAGATGCAGGAGCCGGGGCGCCGGGCACATAGCCGTGCTCAAGTTTGGATTCCCAGGCGGCAGCGGCGGTTCTTCTGTCCGACAAGCCTTTATAGCCGCCGTTGATATCGTGACAGGCGGCTTTGACGTCATCTTGATGGTGATTGGGGACGACTCGGTCTTTCCAATAATGGATGGCGATCTTGGCGGCGACTTCGCGGTTTTCCGCCAGCTCCGGGTGATTGACCAGATCCAGCCCCAGCTCTTTGCCGGTGCTTTCGTAATTGGCGCGGCCGGTGAGTTGCACGTAACCGCGGCCATGGTATTTCCAGCCGTCGCCAGGCTCGGTGTTGCCGAGATTGACCTTGCCCCATTGGCCGCCGTAGATCTCATTGGCGACCGCTTCGGGACCGCCGGCGGCAACCTTGTTGGCAGCCGCGATATCGTTCATCCCGTTGCGTCCCGGGAACACTTCGAGCAGACGCTTGCCGGAGTAGTTCAGATTTTCGCTCATATGCGAATACCCGCCCGACTCGACCTGCATCTGGCCCATGAAATTGGATAATTCCTTGTGGCCTTGAATCCCCTCGCGGGTGGCCATTTCCATCAGGTAATCCGCGTTGTCTTTGGATGACATGATTGCGTTCTCCGGCAAAATTCAGGGTGGCGGGCGGTTAGTGCAGGCTGGGAAGGCCATGCGATTGGATGTCCGAATCGCTTTTCCATTTCAGCGTCGCATCGATCACGTTGTCATCCTGGGATTCGATGATTTTGGCGGCCTGACATGGCGACTTCTTTGCAGCCGTGGTTTCCCCAGGGCGCTGCACGATCACGCCGCCGTCCCGCAGGTTGCTTTCACCGGATACCGAATAAACGATGTACTTGTAACCATCTTTAAGAAACGCGTATGCGTATCCTCCCGTATTGCCGGCAAAGCCGAGATGGGTGCGAGTGAACGCCCCGTCGGCGGGTTGATCTTTGCCGGGAAATACCAGTTCCGGCGCGGAAGGGCGGCCGTAGGCGTAGTAAAAATGCCCCTGGCCCTGGCCGACATCGCCGGCCGCGCACATGGATACGACTTTCTTGCCGTTATCCAGCGGGCATGAAAAAACGATCTTGTCGGCTTTTTCGCACATCGACGCTCTGGCGGAGACTTGCGTGACATTCGTCGGCGCCGATTGAGACGGCGACGAACATACCGCCAAGAAACACGCGCACAGCATCGTCATAATGTTGGTCGATTTCATGGGTCTTGATTCCCTATTACATGGTTCGCGTGGGATTGGGCTGGGTGGGTGCTTGCTGATGCACCTGCTGCTGTGCGAGCTGCGCCTGGTTCGCGTGCTTGGACTGCGCGGCCTGCTCCCACGCGGCACTGCTCTTGTCGATGGGCGTGGCGACTGCTTCGGCAGTGTTCACATGGCTGACCTGTTTGAACGACGAGCGCAGATCACCTTGCACGGCATAGGTGCGACTGGCGTCGTCGCTGAGTACGGCATGGTGGATCTGGCTCAAGCCGTCGCGCCGTGCCGCTACGACCAGGGCTGCGGCCAGGTTATTGCTGCGCTGATCGGATGCATGGTGATTCTCCGCATCCAGCCGATGCACGGCACCAAGCGACTGCTGATAAAGCGCGTGATCGGGGTGCGAGCTATGGTCCAGGCGAGCCGGTGCTGCAGCCGCTGGCGTGGATGGCTTGTTGTCGAACCACGAACCGGGATGGCTCAAGGTATCGAACGCGCCCGACACCTTTTCGCTCACGGCATGACTGGCTTCACTCACGGCATGACCAGCGGCGTGAAGCGCATGCGAGGTTTCGTTGACGGCCTTGCTCGCTACCTGTTCAACCGCATGGACGCCGTGCGATACCTCTTTGCGTGCCGTATCGTAGGCCTGGGTGGCCTCATGGGCGACATAGTGAGCCGCGTGCTCGGCGGCGTGGACGCCTTGAGTAACTTTTTCGGTCACTGTGTGGCGCGTTGCGTCGTAAGCCTGCGAAGCTTCGTGGGCGACATAGTGCGCCGCATGCTCGGCGACATGGACTCCTTGCGTGATTCTCTTGCCTGCGGCGTGGCCGAGTTCTTCCGCGCCACCGACGATGGCTCTGGGTACTTCCCAGGAGGCCGATAACCCGGTGCGCAGATCCATCACATCGCTGCGATAGCGGTCGATCATGCCGTGATGCTCGTTGTAGCGCGCTTGGCTTTCCGGGGAGATGATCGATCCGCCGAGGGTCTTGCCGTTAGGCACGAAGTTGTCGATGGCGTGAGCGCTAAAGTCGACCGCCTTGATCGGATTGCGCGGACTCAATGCTCCGCTGTCGTCGCGGTAGCCGGCTTTGCTGAGAATGTCGATATCCTGCTTGGCGGCATAGATACGCACTTCACCGAAATGCGTGCTGGCCGCGCTGACTACATCGGTGGCACGGACATGGTCGATGACCTGGTGGCCGCCCTTGGGTACACCTTCCATCAGGCCGGCGGCACCGTAGGCATTGAACGTTTCGCCGTGCAGGCCGTATTTGTAAGCGGTGATCTCCGCCAGTGTGCCGCCGAGCGAGTGGCCGGTGACGGTGACGTTGAGCGGATAATGGTGCTCTGCCGCGTCTTTTTTCGCCTCGTCCATGACTTTCTTGGTGAAGGCCATGGCATCGGGCGTTTGTGCGTTCAGCCCGATGAGAACCATGCCTGCGTCCACGCCGCCATCATGCACAGGCTCTCTATTGAACTCGGTACCGCGATGGGCGATGACGACCTCGCCGGTATCACTGCGCTGATAGGCGGTGGCCTGATAGCCTGTGGAAGGGTTGTCGGCGTGATCGAGGATTTTGTATTTGACGCCACCGAGCTCGATGACTTCATTCAATCGGTGATCTTTGTAGGAATCCTGCGACAGTAACGCGTTATCGGCGGTGCTGATGCTCATTGGAAATCCTCTTTGGCAGATAACGTCATCGAGAAAATGTCAGTGCTGGATTCCGTCTGGAAAAGCGAGCGGTTAGTGGTGCCGAAGGCGCTCCGTTCCTTATCGGTATTGAAGTAATCGGCTTTTACAAAATAAGTCGGAGTGGGCTTCTGCGAGACAATCTCCTTCAGATCCATGGCCGGACTGAAGTCGACACCCTTGACCTTCAAAGTCGCCCACATCGTATTTACGGCCCAATGGCAGACGCCGAGGCCGTAATAGTCCTCATCCTGCAAGAGATCGGCGTAAATCGTGCCCTTGTAGACGTTGTCGCTGACACGGGTGAAGGTAATCGGAAAGTTTTTTTCCGGCGCCAGCGTGGCGCCGCTAATCGGAGTCAACGGCACGCAGCGATCGTTTTCCACCATGTAATGCACCACGCCGGCCACCGAATCGAACGGTCCGGGTGCATCGTTGATGGTGACCGTAATTTCGTAGCGAGTCTTCGGATGCGGATTCTGTTTGATGTCTGGAGTTTTCATAGGTGAGCTGCACGCCGAGGTGGTCAAGGCCAGAGATAGGATGAGCGAAGAGGTCAGGCGAATGGACATGGCTGGGCTATTCGATTCGTTGGGGTAAAGCCGCCATCACTGCGGCCTGACGTTGTGGAGTCGCTGACGTGTCTCATGGCGCTCTCCGAGTCATATCGCCGGAGCCAAGCTGAGGGCTGGATTGCTCCTGCGGCTGCTTTTGCTGCATGAGCTGTTTCCAGGCGACGCTGCTTTGCTCGATCGGTGTCTTGACCGCTTCGGCGGTTTCCACATGCGTGACTTGCTTGACCGGCGATTTCAGCTCGCCCTGCACCGCGAAGGTGCGTGAGGCGTCGTCGCTCAGCATCACATGGTGGATTTGATTCATGCCGTCGCGTCGCGCTGCCACCACGAGTGCGGCGGCCAGGTGGTCGCTGTGCTGGTCGGGTGTGCGTTGCCGCTCGGTATCGAGCCGTTGCACGGCGCCACGGGCCTGCTGGTACAGCGCATGATCGGGATGCGTCGCATGATCCAGGCGGGGCAGGGGAGCCGAGGGCGTCGTTGCGGCCTTGGTTTCGTGTAACTGACTCTGGCGATGGATGGCTTCCAGGGTCTTCGGGCCGGCGATGCCGTCGGCTTTCAAGCCATGATCGTGCTGGAAAGCTTGCACGGCGGATCGGGTGGCAGGGCCGAAGTGGCCGTCCGCGCGCAGGGCTTGGTGTTGTGCATCGGTATAGCCAAGCTCGCTAAGGCCTTGCTGCAGTTTCCGTATGCTATCGGCATGCCCGTCCAGGTGCAGGGCAGCGCCACCGGCCGGAGTATGCGTAGAGGTGTCATGGGTCCGCTGGGTAGCTGATGGCACTACGGGTCCGACTTCGCCCGACAGGCGCCCCATGACTTCGGGCGTTAGCTTTTTCTCCCAGCTAGCGAATCGTTCGCGGCGATCCTCCAGGCCGTTGTATTTCCCATTGATCGCTTTAGTAGCTTCTTTGACATCTTCACGCGCGGCTTCCGGCACGTTGGTTTCCCAATACCAGAGCGCAATTTTGGAGGCGTTCTTAGGTTCGGCGGCGAGTTCCGGGTGCTTGACCAGATCGAGTCCAAGCGCTTCGCCCGCCGCCCGATAATTGTCCTTGCCCGTGAGCTGCATATAGCCGCGCCCGCGATAGGTATAGCCATCGCCGGGCTGGTCGTTGCCATTGCGCCCGCCATACATCAGCTCTGCCAGTTGCTCCGGTTTTCCCTGCATGGCCTGAAGCCGCGCGGATTCCAGGGCGGCCTCGCCATGGCGCCATGCGGACTGCACCGGTATCTGCGAAATCCCCTTGGTATACCGAAAACTTTCCTCTAGCCGGTTCAGGCCATTCGATTCATGCGTGACCTGGGCCATGTAATTGGCCAATTCCCTGGGCGACTTGATTCCTGCCGCCGTGGCATCCAGCAACACCTGTGTTTCTCGATCCGTAGTCATGTGCAACTCCTGATTAACTTCCCTTACGTGTCGGCTTTATTCCCTGCCTGCCATGTTTCCGCCGGCCGTGGCGGAAATCCCATTCAGGGCAGTTCGGCCTCCGGGAGACTGGAGGGGTCGAAATCCTTGAACTTGATGCTGCCCAAATCTTTGGCGGATAAATCGATCACTTTTTTCTCGCCCGTCTCGCGATCTTCCACGCGGCGAACGACCTTGGCGATCAACCAGTCTTTTTGTTCGGGGACATACTTGAAGGTGTATTCGTCGGCCCAATGCTCGCGGCTACCGCCGCCATTGACGATGGTGAACTGGCCCGGCTCCAATCGCACATAGCCGAACGGATCGCCGGCGATGCCGCCGCAACTGGCGCAGGGCACGATACGGTCGTTGTGGGCAAATTTCTGCAACTGCCCGGCCATGTCGCGCACCAGCAGCAACACCTCGCGTGAGGGGCCTTCGCCGAGCTTCTCGTTGCCCTTGTTGGGCGGGTCCAGGACCAATAGCGCATCCGGCCGGCCGTCGCCATTGAGGTCACCGGTCTGAGCGTCGAGAATTCTGGCCCCGCCGGTGGCGAATGCTTTCAAGTCATCCATCTTGCTTTCCTTGTCCTGCGAACCGACTCCAAGGGTTGCCCCCAGTCCTCTGCTATCCGATGTGGTGCCGGCGTTGCGTAGCATTTCTTCAAGCTCGTCCGCTCTGCGAGCCGTCTGCTTCAGTGAGCAGACATTCGGCACAATGCGTTGAGCTTGCCCAGCGGTTGCTGCGTCCAATGAGCAGGCTTTGTCCTTGTCGGCCAGCCAGCTTCTTTCCTCATGACGCAGGCTGGTTTTTCCAGCTTCCGGCAAAGTGGACTGGAGCTTCCGATAAACGGTATTCAGCCTGCCATCCTGGTATTTGAATTCTTTCTCGACACAATCCTGCATTGCCGGCGCTACATCATGGGCGGCCGCCGTGCATTGGATATACGAGTCACGCAACTTGCCTCCGACGGGCGTCGTAGCTTCGCTGGAAAATGCCGACGCAGCCGATGCCAGAAAGCACAGCGAGAACATGCAGATGGTGGAGAGACGTCTCATGCTCTAGCTGGTTCCTTGTGAATAACGGCCATTGGGCCTATTTCACGGTGGTCACGAATTTTATGGCGTAGGTTGCCGCTACCTATGGGGCGGTTATGCAATTTTGAGATGTAGGTCACCGAACTCGTTCTGCGTAACTACATTTGCTGTAGACGACATTGCAGGCATGGCCATAACCATAAAACGAGATCGCTCGATGTGTCTCCATGGTCATTTGAGTTACATGCCCGGCGAGGTATTCGTACGAGAGGATGTCTGCGGATGCTGCTCTTGCTGCTGCGTGAGTTGCGCCTGTTCTTTGTGCTTTTGCTGGATGGTTTGATCCCACGCCGCACTGCTCTTTTCGACGGGTGTGTTGATCGCTTCGGCGGTTTGTACGTGGGTGATTTGCTTGAGTGGTGAACGTAGCTCGCCCTGCACGGCAAACGTGCGGGTGGCATCGTCACTCAGCGCGGCGTGGTGAATCTGGCTCAAGCCATCGCGGCGCGCGGCTACGACCAAGGCAGCGGCTAGGTTGTTGCTGTGTTGATCGGGTGTACGTCGTTGCTCCGCATCCATTTGATGTACGGCGCTAAGCGCTTGTCGATACATTGCATGGTCGGGATGCTTGGCATCATCCAGGCGAGACAGAGGCGCTGAAGGCGTCTGCATACTCCTGGGTTCCTGGCGTTGGCTTTGGTGATGGATAGCTTCTAGCGTCTTCGGGCCGGCTATCCCGTCCACCTTCAAGCCGTGATCGTGCTGGAATGCTTCTACCGCATGTTTTGTGTTCGCGCCGAAGTCGCCATCAGCCTGCAATGTTTTGCCCTGAACATCGGTGTAGCCCAGTTTGTTCAAGGCTGTTTGCAGCGCCTGAACCTCGGTGCCGCGCTCTCCATGCTTGAGTAAACCATTCGCCTTTGCATCGAGGTGCGCATGCGGTGTTCTTTCGACAGTGGCAGTGTGTGGTCCTGTTGAGGTTTGTACTGGGCGCTGACTCCAGAACTCCTCAGGATTTACAGGTCGTCCCTGGCTGTCTTTCATCTGATAGTGCACGTGCTGTGCGTACTGCGCTCCCCCATTGGGGCCGCGCCCGCCCATCGTGCCAATTTCTTCACCTACCGTCAGTTTTTGGCCGACGGTAACCGATTGGGTCTGGGTATGCAGAATCTCGTGGCTGTTGCCTTCTGCGTCCTTGATCTTGATGGTGCCGTACTGACCGCCGACAAAGGTCACTTCCCCCGATACAGACGAGTGCACCGTCGGATGCGTCAAATTGATCCCGGTCTGACCACCTTCATAGTTAAAGTCGGAGCCACCATGAGGGCCCTTCGCTCGTTGCTCGCCGTAGTGAGCGGTGAGGTGTGCCGAGCGATTTCCTTGATGCGGCAATACGATGTTCATAACGTCTTCGTATGGCATGGCGAATCGTCCTTAAGTCTTTAGAGAGAATCATCTCTTATGCGATATAGCTTCCAGCAACCATCGTTCTTGAAGAAAAACAGCATCTGATAATCCGTATCCTCTTTGACGAGCTTCACTTCCATGTCCTTGGAATCCAGCGACGTTTGACTAAGCTTGACTCCATCACTGGCTTGCTGCTGCGAGCTTGGCATTAAAGGAAAGTGCAATTCCGCCGTACTCAGCATTTTCGTTACGGGTTTCGGCTCTGGTTCAGCAGAGGCATCCACGGATTCACTTTGCAGAGGTTGAGTGACGAATGCCTTCTGAATTTCGACATCATTGGCAAACGCCACCAGGAACTTATCGAACTCCTGCGCTGGACAGGAAAGTGCCGCCGAAGTTGTTTGTTCGTTTGGTCGAGCTGGGGTGAGCTTATTCCGCGCTTCGGGAGTTGCCATCGATGCTGAGGGCGCGGGTGATCTATCGCACGCACCTGCGAGGAATGCCATCAGTATCGGCAGCAGAATTTTTCCGCGAAGCATGTATTACTCCTTTGGCGCTACCTGACCCGCTCTGCAAAGTTGCACTCTGCGTAGTAGACATCGCAGTTGCCATATCCTCTGGAGGAGCAGGACTCAACGGCTGCCTTTTTGGCATGGTCCAATGTCGAAGCAGTCGCTGTGTCGTATCCCGTATCCCCCCATGCGATAGCCGCGCATTGGTTCGCATAGGTAATTCCGACTTTGCATGCCTGCCCGCCCTTTCTTTGGCATTCGGCGAGCGCAATATTTTCGGCTTCTTGCTTATTCCTCTTACCGACGGATATGCCAATGCCAATGCCATTCGGAGCACCGTCTACCGCAATGGACCCCCAGCGATCCGCCCACACGGGCTCCGGTTGGGCGGGCTGCTGGGCGGATTGCTGCGCTGGACTTCCTTGGTAATACGGCGAGTTTGGTTGATCGGGTGGAATACATCCGGGATTACCGGCCGATGGCACGCCGGGAGCACATTGCGACCATGCCAATGGCGCATACATACAGCTAATCAATGCCAGCGCGACTAATGCTTTCATCGTTGATGCCTTGTGAATCCTAGGATTTCTACGTGTTGCCCAGCGGCGTTTTAAGGGTATGCAAACCAGTTTTCTAAGCTAAAGAGCTATCGCTTGGTTTAACTACATCAAGCGAATTTGTCGATTGGATCATGCCTTGCGAGGCTCTTGGGCGAGATGTCTGACCATATGCTCCATCGCCCGCAATCATCTGACCTTGGGGGTTGGAGTGAGACCCGCCACCGCCGCCACCGCCCGTAGGCAATCGACCCTGCGCCAACGCCTGCTCTCGCCGTGCAGAGCCCTGCGAACCAATACTGCCGAACGAAGAGTACGAAGCAAACTGACCTAACGTGCCCTGGAAGAAGGCGGCAGCCATCGGTGGCGCCATGACGATCAGGGTGGATAGCAGCAGTCCGAGACCGCCTTGCTGCAGGGCCATGCTGCTGATGCCATCCATTGAGCCCATGTGTGCCTTCATCGCCATAAAATATTTCGCGGCGAAGGCCACGGTGACGGCCGCCATCATTTTCATGGCGATGCTGACCATCACGCTTAATAAGGACAACGAGAACACCGTGCCTATACCGTAGAACAGCCATTTGCTGAATAGCGATTTGGTCTGGTCGAACAACAGGCACAAGATGAAGATCGGTCCGAAGCCGACGAACAAGGCCAGGGCGATTCGATTGAGCAGCAGCATGGAGCCGGCGATGACGCTAGGGCCGGCGATGCCGATGCCGGTGAACCAGCGGTCGCGGTCTTTGGCCGCTTGAGCGGCATCATTGCCGCCGGTGTCGATGGCATCGATGGTGGCCATGGCCGCCTCCATGCCGGCCAGATTGTTATCGATCGCCTGGAACGGGCTGGTGGAGCTGCCGGTGACATAGCTAGCAATAACTGTGGATACGCCATCGGTCAGCGTCCAGTACAGTGGCGATGACGAGTAGGCCGCACTGGTAGCTACGAAAATCACCAGCACCGCGCGCAGCGAATCGCCCACCAGCGCCATCATCGGCTGGCGCGATTGGCCACTGACGATGCGATAGCCCTGCATCATGATCCAGATGGTGAGCACGACGATGGCGATAAAGCCAATGATCGTGGCCGATCGCGAGAGCAGATTCCATTGCAGGATATCGATCTCGGTGCGCAGAAAGTCATTAATCGTCTTGAAGAAGACGAACTGAGTTGCGCCACCGAGCGGATCCCCTGGACCTGCTAGCAACCCCAGCGAGTTGATTCCCAGCCAACTTCCCATCATGGCGATCATGACTCAACTTTCCTTATCAGGTGGAACAATGTAGGCGCATGCCTTATCACGTGCGGCGGCGCGTTTACTACGATGGTGTATGTCGACAAACGGTTGTCACCAGCCATTGGTCGATTCGATGCTGAGCTTCTGCATCGGCATGCCCGAGTCAGGTGTGGATTGCTGCCCTTGCAGCGCGCCGTAGAGAACAAGGCCGGTCGTCATGCCGGAGATGGCCGAGCCAATGTCGATACTGCCGATACCCGGAATGTCGATGCTGCCGAGGCCGGAGCCTGGCGGTGAAATTCCAGAGGCGGCGGCATTGGCCAGTTGGGTTTGCTGGTTGCGCAGGTAACGCAAATTCGCATCGTAGGCGTAGTTGACCGACAGCATCTGCTGGTGGTCGAGGGCGATGAGGTTGTAAAGCGCGGTGAGCTTATTGGTGTTGTCTTCGAGCTTGCCGAACTGGTTGGGGTCGTTGCTGGCAATACCTTGTCGCTCAGCCAGTAGCGTGCGCAACATGTCGTCGCGGGTCTTGCTGGTGTTGTACATGCTGACCATGAAGTGGTACTGCGCGTTCTCGATGGCGACGATGTCCTGGCAGTTTTGCTGTTGCGCATCTGGAATCGTCTTGCAGTAAGAGCCATCGTTCAGGGTCGTGGCCGCGGTCGTGGCCGGCAGCGCTTTCTGTGGATCGGCCACGCGTGCGCCGGGTACATCCTTGTTGTAAGCGCCGATCACCAGCTTGTTATTGATGTTATCGAGGTTTTTGTTGATGGTGTTGTTATTGCCGTCTGCGGTGGTACCGAGCACCGAATTGATATCCTTGGTGCCGCTATTGATATTGTCGAGAGACTGCTCGGCTGCATCATCTTTCACCTGCCATTGCGCATGCGCCGCCGGAGCGGCTACGCATAGCAGCACTACCAGCGCCATTGCGCTGAGCAAGCGCCGCATGACGGCTTGTGCCGAAGTGCGAGCATAAGAGGGGATAGCCATGGGGTTCTCCTTCCTGAAGGGGCTCATAGTCAGATTGCTGCCGAGCGGGTCGACTGGGTGGATTGGGACGGCTGAGGGGGCCTGGGCTTGCCGCTGCCTTTGCGGCTTTCATAGAACATTTGCAGCCAATGTTCGGGCCGCAGATCGTCCACGGCGATACCTTCGACCGCAGAGCGCTCTTGCAACACCTCGTGCATGATTTCGATGTTGTCGGTGGAGGCCGAGATCACCGCCAGGGCATCGTCCATGCCACGCAGATTCAACTGACAGACCGAGGATGCATGGCCTTGCTTGACCAGGAAGCAGCGTGAACGCTCATCCAGGCTGACGACGACCTGGTACTCGGCGTCGGTCAGCTTGAGGCCGTTGATGTAGTCCTCGCGGCTGGCATTCGGATTGGGCAGCAGGATCATGGTGGCGGTCTGCTCGATCAGCGCCGCGGCGATATCGCTGGCCAGTGCATCTTCCGGGCTTTGTGTGGCGAAAATGCCCAGGCCGTTCTGCTTACGAATAGTTTTCTGTTTGTTCTTGGCGAACTCTTTCAGGCCGCCCTTGCCGTCGAGAATCTTCCAGAACTCGTCCATCACGTAGATCAGGGGGCGGCCGTCGATCAAGGCTTCCAGACGGTGCAACAGATAATTGATGATCGGCACGCGCACTTCGGCATTATCGATAATGTCGGTGTAATCGAAACCGATGATGTTGGCCCGGGTCAGGTCAATGGTGTCGTTGGGGTTGTCGAAGACCCAGCCCAGCGAATTGCCGGCGGTCCATTTGCGCATGCGGATGAACAAGCCGTCGTCGCCCATATTGGGCAGGCTCTTCTGGAAGTTGGTCATGTTGCGCAGATGCATCGGCGTGTCGAGCATGTTCTCGACGGCGCGGAAGATGTCCTCCTCTTCGCGCGAGCTATAGACGCTTTTGCCGGCCAGCACTTTAACCAGATCGGCGAGGAACTGGATATTGGCCTTGTTGCGCTCGCACTGGAACGGATTGAAGCCGGTGGGGTGCCCGTTCGCCAGCGCCAGATAGTTGCCACCGCAGGCGCGCACGAAGATCTCGGCACCACGGTCTTTATCGAAGAAGAAGATCGTCGGCGAGGGTTTCAGTTTTTGCACCTGGCTGAGCAGGAAGTTGATCAGCGCGGTTTTACCGGTACCCGATTTGCCGATCACCATAGTATTGGCAATGGCTTTTTCGCCCAGTGAATTTTCGGCCGGGTGAGTGGCGTGGAAATTGAAGTAGTAAGGCTGGCCGTTGGTAGTCTGCAAGGTGGTGACGCATTCGCCCCAGGGGTTGTTGTCCCTCTTGCCAGTGGCGAAGTTGTGCAGTGGCGAGAGGCCCAGGAAGTTCAGCGAGCTGACATTCGCCAGGCGGGTGCGATATTTCCAGTTGCCGGGAAACTGCGCGTAATACGCGGCCGTCACGGCGAGATCTTCCTTGACCGAGATAAAGCCGGCGTTGGACAGCTCCGCGCGCGTGGCGGCGATGTGCTGGGAGAGCAACTCCTGGCTCGACGCATAGATGGCCATGGAGAAGTGATACTGGCCGAGTACGAAGTTGCCCGAGGCGAGCTGGTCCATGGCCTGGTCAAGTTCACCGATCTGGCTGACCGCTTTGTCGCCTGAGGAAATCATCGCGCCCTTGGTGCGATCGAGTGCCTTGAGCGCGTCTTGCCGCCCCATCGGGCTGAACGAGTGGGTGATGACGTACTCGAAATCCAGATACTTGAGCCCATTGAGGATGCCCGGATACGTACCGTCGGTGTATTCCTTGATGTTGAGGATGGCGCCGAAATGATTGACCCCGGTAGGGGTGGTAATCACAAAGTCGCCGGTCTTGCTGGAGAAGCGCTGCCGACTTACCGGCAGATAGCCGTAAACCGGCGCTTGCAGTACGGGTACCGGCTCATCGATGCGATTGAGCACGTAGCCGTAGAACTCCAGCACCTCGGAAAACACCACGCCATTGCGAGCTTCGTACATGCCCAGGCGGTTGGGGGCATAGTCTTTCAAGACCGCTTCGACGTTGCCGGCCAGCTCCTGGATCGTCGTGATCGCCTGAGCCTGTTCGGATTCGAGCTGTCTCAAGTCGTTCGACTTTTCGGCAAAGCGTTTTCCACCCACCACCGGGCGGTAGATCATGGTCAAGTAAAGCTCGTTCTGCATGAGCTTTTGCGTCGACAGCGCGTCGTAATACGCGTCCGACATGGTCTGGTTGAACGCTTGCTCGAAACGATTCTTTTCGTTGATGCGGCGACGGCGGCGCACGTCGTGCACCCAGAACGCCACATTGACGAAATCGGGTGCGCGCAACGTCTGCAGCATGCGATTGAAGGTGTTGTGACGGTGCTCGAGATCCCACTCCTCGCGCCCCACGAAGGGCAGGCCGGCCAGGCGCCACATCATCAGGAAATCTCCGCCGGTGGTCTTGAGCACCGTCGGCGAGACATGAGTGGACAATGGGATGAAATCGCTGATACCTGTGTCTGGGGTAAACATGATTCTCTATACCGTCTTGGTTCTGACCGTTTTCACCGAAAGGGGCGCCCCGGCGCACGTCGCCGGGGCGTCAGGATTTACCGTGGGTCTTTGTGCTGTCCGCGGTAATGGTTGGGTGTAAATACCCACATGCCGTCGTGCTGTTGCAGATTGCGAACCCTCGTGCGGAACTGAAAGCGAAGGCCGAGCAATTGAAAGATCATTTCGTCGCGCCGCGCCATTTGCCGCATGACGAAAATCACCATCGGTATCAGCAACAGAAACCACATGTTGAAATACATCGCCATCAGCAAGCCCCCGCCCGCGCCCATGAAGAAGGGCAGGTAAGGCACGCCCATGAACATCGCCGGGCGGGTGCAGCCGCGGAACAGCGGATCCTTATGCATAGTGCTGCAGGAAGTGAATAATCATGCTGGTGGCGCCGCTATTGGATTGGCACGCGGTGGCCGAGCCACTGCCGCCGACGACCATCTTGGCAACCTGGGCAGCCGCACCGATCAACACGCCGCCGACCAGGGCGGGGGCTACGTCAGCAATGCGCTTGTGTGCGAAAGCGATCTGGTAGCCGGAAAAAATCACCGCAATGGTGACCACGACGATCGACGCCGCGTTCAGCAGGCTGTTGATGTTCTGGAAGAAGCCGCAGACTTTGGTTTCGGTCGCGGTGACGTCCTGTGCCAGGCCGAGGCTCGGCATGAGCAAGGCCATGACGACAAAGCCCATGATGACTACAGCGAGCATGTTCTTGGATTGAAAGTTAGCGTTGTTGGTGTACGGGTTCGGTGCCATCTCAGATTTCCTTATGAAAGATTTGAAAAATAGAAGCGGTTATCTGGCGATGACCGCTACCAGGGGAAGCTACGCGGTGCGCAGCCGGGTTCACTACAGAACACCTCAAAACCATTCGAGGTGGTATTGCGGCCATAAGGCCATCGCGACAAGCAACGACATGCTTACCAAGCGAGGTGGGCAACCAGGCCACCAGGGCGCGTGCGCTTTCGTTCAAACGCCGTGCCGTCGATGGATGGTTTCGGTTTTCAGAATACGAACGCGGCATCGCGATTCCCCTGGCGAAGATCGGCCTGATCGGAGGCAGATGCCGAAACTGTGGGCGATGCCGCAACTTGCGATGGAGCGGTGTCCGCCGGAGCTGCCGATGGCACCGGGTCGTTTGGTCCGCGCACCTTGGGTACGAACACCTCTGCCGCTGCGTTCGCCGTTGCCGCAGTCGGCGCAGGCTGGGCGCTGGTTGCTGCCAAGGCGGTTGTCTGTGCCGGGGGCGCTTGTACCGCCGGTACGGTTGCCGTTGTTGTGGCCGGTGCCGATGCGGCGGCTAGTGGCGGCACGACAGCCATGGAGGTTGCCGTGTCCAGCAGCACGCTGCGTATCGCGACCCGATAAGCGCCGCTGTCGCTTGTGATGGGAGCGGGCGGTTTGGTGCTGCCGCGCGAGGCGGTTTGCGCGCCGATCAATTGAAGAGGTATGGCGGCGGCCGTGTTACTCACGCTCCGGTTCATCGAATCGTAGATCTTCTGCACATAGCCGTCCCGGTAGCCGGTGACGAAGTTGCCCGAGTAGTAGCAACTGAACGATTTGCCCCAGTCGCCTCCCGAATTGGCGTAGCACTCGGCGAGGATGCGCGACCCTGCCGAAAGGTTGGGGCATGTCTCGAATGCCTTTTCGTAGGAGTCCAGGCCGTACTTGCCTAGATTGGACCGATTGACCTGGGCCAGGCCGAGCGAAAAGTTGTAGCCCTTGGTTTCGAGCATGTGCACGGTTGCGATGGCTTCGCCCAGATTTTGCGGCTGGCGTACCAATTGACCACCGACTACGCCGATCGCATAGGGGTTCTGGCTGGACTCGACATTGACGATGTGATGCATGACCTCGGCCGGAACGGCCAGGTTCGGGCATGCCATCATTTCCATTCCAGTTAGCACTTGAGTAACCCCCAGGATCTATACGGACTCGGCATGACTACTACCGGGCATCCGACGGAAAGCTGCGGCCAGGATTGAAATCGATGCCGGTGATATAGCGGCGCCCGGCATGCGATTTGATATGTACGAGGACATCGATCGTCATCATCAGCAGACGCTTGATGGTGGAGAACTCCAGCCCCGCACCTTCGGCGGAGGCCTTCACCATCAATGCCAACTGGTCCCAGGTTTGTTCGGTGTTGCCTGCGTGACAGCTAGTGATCGAGCCAGGATGTCCCGAGGCACAGTTGCGGATGAAGTAGAACGATTCGTCGCCGCGCAGCTCGGCCAGGATGATGCGGTCGGGCTTCATGCGCAGGCAGGCTTCCATGCAACTCTTCGCCGAGACGTTGCTGGTGCTCTGGCCGCCTTTGGAATAAAGCAGATGCACTACGTTGGGCTGGTCGATGAACAGCTCGCGCGCATCTTCGATGGTCACCAGCCGCTCTTCGTCGGGAATATGGTGAACCAGCGACTTCATGAATGTGGTCTTGCCGCTGCCGGTGGCGCCGGAAACCACGATGTTTTTCTTGTTCAGCACCGCCTTCTTGAAGAAGTCGGCGTAACGGCGTTCCGCACGCAGCTCCAGCAATTCACGATCGTGATCGCTGATGCTGTGGGCGTCTTCCAGGATCTGGTCAAAAAAACCGTCTTCCTGGTATTGCGCCAGCGTTTTGGTCTGCTTGGAGGGCAGACGAATCGTGATCGACATTTTGCCGGCTTCGCACGCGGGAGGAAGCACAAACTGAGCGCGCTGGCCGGTGGGAAAGGTCAGCGACACGACGGGGTCCGTATCCGTGATGCGCTGACCGGTATTGCTTTCATTGACGACAGCCGTGCAGAACTGGCGGGCACGCTCGAAGGTCAGCGTCGGGACTTCGACCCGACGCCAACCACCGCGGCTTTCCAGGTACAGCTCGCCCGGACGGTTGATACAGATCTCGGTCACGTCCGGTGACGCCATGAACTCCCGCACGCCCAGCACTTCGTACTGGTAGTCCAGGAATTCATTCGAGACTTTGGCTACGACTTCGTCATCCATCTTTTTATCAGGCCATTACAGTTAAGACATTACGGTTAAGACATCGCAGTTAAGACGTCACAATTAAAAGCGGGCGACCACGCCACTGAAATCCACGTCTTTGGCGACATAGACATTCAAGACGGTGCCTTGATTGATCGTTACCGTCGCCGGACGACTGGCGGCGCGTCGGACAGCCTGGTTGGCCAGGTTCTGCATGGTCTGGGCCGTATTACTTTCGAACGGGGTCTGCGTGACCACGCCGCCGTTGCTGATGTTGGTGCTCTTGGGTCCGTGCTCGGCGGCCTCGTACTTGAAGGCATCGCTAAGCATGCTGATTAACAGCGCTGAGCCGATACGACTGCCCCAATGTGCGTTGTAGTAGCCCGGATGACCGGCGCCGCCGAGGTTGTCGACACCGGGGCTGGACATATTCACGTCGATGCCGGTCGGCGTGACGACACGGTCCCAGACCACGGCGACGCGCGGGCCGTTCGGCTCCATCGCATAGCTGCCGAGTACCTTCGAGCCCTTGGGCAACAGCAGTCGTTTGCCGTTGAATGAGTAGACCGGCTCCGTGACGACGCAAGAGGTGAAGCCTGGAATATCCGTGATGATCCGGGTCTCCAGCACGCAGCGGATAAACGTGCCGCGCAACATCAGCGTGTCGGGGCTGATAAGCGGCTCCGCTTTGGAAGTCTCCGACAAGGGCTTGCCCGAATAGGCGCTATTGGCGGGGAGGGGCGCGTCCAGTGGGTTGGTTGCGCCAGGCATGCCGGGCATGCCGGCGAGCATCTGCCCATACGGGTTCTGCTGCCCCGTGGGCGCCGCGCCGCCGGAGGGATATTGTCCACCAGACTGTGCCGCCGATTCCCCGGTCATCATGCGCCGCTGCACCAGGGTCGGCCCCTGTGGCCCCTGCGGCATGCTTGCGGGCGTTCTCTGTTCGACGGTCGGTAATGGCGGCGGTGGCGCAAGCGGTATCGGCTGGGGCAGGCGCGGTGTTGCCTGCGCCAGATTTTGCGGCTTGGGCGCCTCCGGTATGTTCACCGTCTCCTCGCGCGGTTTCTGCGCGGCCTCGTTATGGCCGCCGGTCGCGCTCCTGAACATCCAGAACGCGGCCAGCAGGAGCAGGGCGATGATGCCGGCCAGGAAGCCCAGCGCGCGGCGATTCATGCGCCGCAAGTCGCTCGACCTCAGTTGCGGCGCGGCGGCGTCCAGATCGGGTGCGGGGGCCTGTTGGTACTGCGCGGAATAGGGGTTGCCGGCCAGCGGATCATGGGCATCTTGCGGAGGCAGATTCCCGTTTGCGGGGCCGTCACCAGGCTGATTTGGGATATTCGAGCTCACTTTTTGGTGTTCCTTCGCAGACCCACAACATTGTCATCGTGACGAATAACCAGGTACGGATACGTGCCATGGATAACGATCGTGTTGCCCTCGACCGTGGTGTTGACCACCGAGTCCTCGCCATGCTCGCGTTCGCGCATATAGACAGTGGGGAAGTTCCCGGTAGGGAACTGCTTCATGTCGCTCATCTTGATGTAGGTGAATTGCCCGTCGTCGTAGACATTGACGGGCACCAGCCACGGCGCGGTCTTGCGGCGCATCGCATAGTCGTAGTCGAAGTTGTAGCTGCGATCCTTGACCAGCGAGGTGTTGAGTTCGGGCACCTTGGCCGCCTTGTTCGCTTCGTTCATGAAGCTGGTATCGGCGGGGTAGGTGAACGCGATCTTGTATTGCACGCCGGCACGCCGGGCCTGCTCCAGCGTCCTCCAGTCAGTGGCGACCACCTTCAGCTCGAAGATGTACGAGTGCGTCGCCGTGCGGATCATCATGTTGGTATCTACATCGACGTTCTTCGGCTTGAGATAGAACACGTTGTCGCGTCGAGTCAGATCCCAGCCGCTGCTGAAGCCGGTGCTGTAATCAAGAATCTTTTCGTTCGGACTCAGTTCGATCTGTGTGGTGATGCCCAGGCCGGTGCGCACTTGATAGATGTGATCGGGCTGGTACTCGTACGGCTGCACGGCTTGCGCATTGGCGTTATGCGTGACGCCCGCTGCGGTAAGACATATGACGCCGGCTACGGTGAGTTTGCTTAGTCGGTTCATCAGCGGCGCGCTCCTTTAGCGGCACTTCCCGATACGGGCAAGGGCGCTGCTGCTGCCGGGCGCACGGCCTCGGCGCCAGCACGCTCGGGGATGGGTGATTGCGGAACGACGACGCCGGGCTGCAGCGCTTCGTTGGCACTTGCGCTTGGCGCGGGCGCAACTGCCGCCGTTACCGGTTTCGGCTGAGGTGCTCCCTGCGCGTCCTGCGCATCGGATGGGTCTAGCGGTGTACCTTGAGTCTCGTCAGGCGGCGAGGTCGCGTAATCGCTGTCCACTCGATAATTGGTGACCTGGAAGCCGAGCGGATTCTCGATGCGGTATTGATCGTCCATCTTCAGATTCGGCTTGTAGGTGAACTCCAGCGTCGCCAGCTTGCTGTCCATCGGACGGCTGAGGCCCGATTGCTTGTTGTACAGGCTGCGCTGGAAACGTACGGTAGCCCCCTTCGGCGTCAGGTTCGGGCCGCCGCCGATCAGCACGATGCTGAGAATCTTCACGCGTATCGCTTGCTCCCGGCCGTAGGTCTTGAACGGGCTGTTCGGATTGGCCTGCGAATGCAGGCCGGTGTAGCCGGCGGCGACGTTGGGCGAGGACATGGTCAGCACCGTGGTCCAGTCGCGCAAATTAATCATCGCCACGTCATAGGACTCGCGTGCCAGTACAAAGTGGGCGATGTTGCTGCGATTGAGTGCTTCGCTGGTGGTGATGCGGCGGTTGGTGAAATCCTCGGTGAGCCTGGCGACCGAGCTGGTGCCGGTATACGCATCGGCCATGACGATGTAAGGCACTTTTTCTTTCAGCGGCAACATATAGAAGTAACCGCCGGCAAGAATCAGCGCGACGACGATAGCGGCAAAGGCTACCCACCATGCGCGGCGCTCGCTACGCCGGGCAACGTCAGCAATGGTCAGTTCGAAATTGGCCGATTTGGCAACCGCATCGTCAATTTTCTGTGTGGATTTTTTCTTTAGCATTAGCGAAAACCCAGATCGGCTATCACAACGTTGGTCCTTGTTTTCATCATGGGGTACTCGCTGCCGCGGCGGGCTTCGGTGCGCCCGCTGCTTCCTTGTTTGTCGCTGTATCTGGCGTTGTATCCGGCGTCGTATCTGAGCTGGACGCGCTAGCTTGATCCACCAGAATTTGCCGCTCGTTGGTCACGATGGAAACGCCTTGTGCCGCGTAGATGGCGCTCAGCTCTGCCGCGGCCGCCTTGATGTTCGGCGTATGGATCTGGGTTACTGGCTTATACAGCGTGAAATCTGAGTGAAGCTGGTACGAAAGCACCATGCCGGTGTCTTTCGACCACCGCGTCAGCATCGTTTTTAGCGTTCCGTCCATCGGCGATGCATAAAACGTATACGGCTGGGCTAAAGGTATTTCCGTGGACGATTCCTGGAATCGGTTGACCGGTTTCCAGGTGCCGCGAAAGTCTTTGGCCGCAGGCGTTCCACATCCCGTCAAAGCGAGAGCTACAAGCATTGAAGCGCCCATAAGGGCTCGATTTAGAAGAACCTTCTTCACGTCATACTCACAAAATGAAATTGGAATGCTTAATTCGCGTAGAAAAGCTGAGTTTTCGAGGCGCACGCGAATGCCTTGGGCACACAAAAGCACGCCTTCCGTTATCGGAGGCGTTAGGTCAACACAGCTAGAAAAATGTCGCTTTTCGGCGTGGTGGTGATTGCTTGAGGAGTTCGGGCACGAACCCAGCGGGATGTCCGCTTATGGCTCCCTGTCTCGTCGCGGCGATGGCGGGCCGTAATAACGCCCGCAAGGTACTAGATTTCGATTCCATTCCCACTCCCTGTCTAGACTGCCTTTTACTGCTGCCCTAACACCCTGTTAAACGGTTACATGCACGTACGATATTCAAGCGCATAAAGACGCGCCTGTCCTATTCGTAACCTAATGAAGTTCGCATGGCCCCTAGGGACGGTACCGGTCCCTTGCGGCGGATTCTGCCGCAGTGCGATAAATTCTGCCAGTGTAGAACACTGATATTTTTGTACTTTTTATTGATAACTGAGTCACAAAATGCATTGTGTATCGATGTTATCGGGCACTTGCATTGGAGTGTCGTGGGTAAGTATTCGCTAAATCGCGCATAGCATTTTCGGCGGGGCGTTAGACGATAAAGAGCCTTATGCCATATGGCTTTGTCGGTCGACGATGAGCTTTATGACATTATTGTTTCGTTGGTTTTTTATGCGCGATATGAACTTGTAGCGAGGTGTTTAAAACGCTTCGAACGCATTGCGCCACCAGACCATTCGCGCATGGTCGGCGGGGCCGTCATAACTGACGACATCAAAGCGACAGGCATGTTGCGCATAGCGCGCATGGGCGGCGAGCCACCATTGCGCCGCGCGGATAAGTTTGTCTTGCTTGGTACGGGTGACTGAAGCGGCGGCATCGCCGTGACTGGCACGTTGTCGATAGCGCACTTCGACAAACACCACCGTATTGCCCTCGCACATCACCAGGTCCAGCTCACCATGCCGGGTCGTGTAGTTGCGGGCGAGCAGCTTGAGGCCGGCGCGTTCGAGCTCTACACAGGCGCGTTGCTCGAAAACTGCACCGGCCAGACGCATTAGCCATGGGTACCGTTGGCGATCGGTGGCACATCGCCGGACGTGGTTGGCGTGGACGTTGTGGGCGTCGAGGTTGCCGGCGCAGCGCCATCGGGTGGGGTAATGATGGGGGCGCTATCCATTTGTAGGCTGCCGTTGAGTGGGCGGGCCAGGCCGTCCTGAAATTTGGCCCACACCATGACGCGGCGCACGCGGCCGAACTGGTCGGCAGTGAGCTGACCAGTGGCCCCAGGCAAGTAGCTGCCCGGATGCTCATGCAGCCAGTCGATATAGGGCACCAGGTTCCATGCATCCATGCCGAAGGCGAACAAACGTGCCGACATGCCGCGCGCCGCAGGCAGTTGATTGGCAATGTCGTCGTGATTGGGCAAGCCGGGCTGGGCGTCAAACAGCCAGGGAGAGTCGCAGAACTCCACCCCATCAAGATCGCGATTGGTACCGGCGTCATCGGCGCCGGCGTAGATGTGCGAGGTGGCAAACACCGGCAGATTCACGCGGGCAAGTTTCAACTGCGGCAATAGCAGGCGCGCTTGTTGCGGACGCATGCTGATGAACACGCCGGCATCGCTGCCGGCATTGGCGGCGTTGAGGCCATTGATGGTGCTGGCGTAATTGACGCCGCTGCCGCCGAGGCTGCCCATGCCGGCGATGGCGCCGCCACGTGCTTCCAGTTCTGCCTTGAATGCATTTGCGGCACGCTGGGCGTAGTCCTCGCTGGAGACAATGACGTAGGCGTTGCGAATGCCTCGTTCGATCATGTGATCGGCAGATTGCGCGCCCTCGGTTTCCGGCAACAGGCCAAACTCACTGACGCCGCTGGTCGGCAAGCTCTTGTCGTCGGGGTGGTTCAGTGCAAGCAGCGGCACTGGCAAGGGATTGACACCAAACAAGGCCGAGACCTCGCCGCGAGTCAGTGGGCCGACTACGAGTTGCGCGCCTTCGTCGACGGCTTGCTGATAAGCCTTGATCGCACCGGCGGGGGTGCCGCCGCTATCGTATACGCGCACCGCTGGGCGTGGTGCGTGGTTGCGCGATGCATCGGCGTAAGCCGCAAAGAAGCCTTCGCTGATTGCCGAGCCTGCCGCCGCATAGTTGCCGGTGCTGGGCAATAGCAGGGCGATTTTGCCGGGCATCTTGTAGCCCTCGCGCACGTTCGCGTCAGAACCCGGCAACAAGGTGCCGACCTGCTGCTCCAGCGTGGGTTGCGGCCGTGCCACGGTCACACCGAGCTGAGTGAGTGCCTCGTTGATCCACGGCAGCATGCGATCGCTTGGCTGCATGGCGGCGGCGCGCTGTTTGAGTGGAGCTACGCCGAGTTTGTTGAGCAGGGCGAGGATCTGCTTGCGATTTTGTGCGTGATCGAGGCCACTCAGTTGAGCGTCCATCTCTACGCGGCTGCGCGCTGCGCCCCAGGCGTCGCCACTGCCTTCCATGGCGCGAGCGCGTAGTTCGAGCAGGCGCAATTGCAACGGAGCCGGTACGGGCACGGTGGGTTGGGTGGTGAGTTGAAGCGCGCGCGTGGCGTCGTGCTGGTTCAGTGCGACTTCCGCCTGTAGCAAGTCGAACCGTACTGGCTCGTCGCCATCGAGCTGTTTGCGCTTGATCCCGCCCAGCAAGGGCATGGCGCGATCAAGCGCACCCTCATGACGATAAGCCTCGGCGGCGAGCAGGTAATAGCGGTCGCGATGGCCCGGCGCTTGTTGCGCCAGCGTCAGATACGCTTGCGCGGCTTGATCGAACTGACCCTGTCGGGCCATGGCCTCGGCGTTGAGTGCGGTGGCGATCTCAGTCGGCGAGCGCTCTACAGTGGGCGGTATGCAGCCGGTCAATCCAGACGAAATCAACAAACCGATAGCTGCGGCGCGGTATAAGCGCATGACGGGGTCCCTTGGTCGTTACCGACATGATCGTTACCGGCTAAGCCGGCAATTGCGCGATCATAGCCGATCGCATCGTCACCTCTGTGGCGAACAGGTTCTTAAAATGCCATCTATTCAGCCCGGTTGCTTGTGGGTCGTCGCCACCCCGATCGGCCATCGCGACGACTTTTCCGCGCGGGCTATCGAAACTTTGCGAAAGGTGGCGGTGATTGCCGCCGAGGACACTCGTCACAGCCGGCCATTGTTGCTTCATTACAATATCGCCACGCCGTTGATCGCGTTGCATGAACACAATGAGCGCGATGCGGTCGACGCCATCGTGCGGCGTTTGCAAGGTGGCGAGTCGGTGGCCTTGATCTCCGATGCGGGCACGCCACTGATTAGTGACCCCGGATTTCGACTGGTGCGCGCCGCGCGCGCCGCGGGCATTCGCTGTGTGCCGGTGCCGGGCGCCTGTGCCGCCATTGCCGGGCTTTCCGTCGCCGGCCTGCCTAGCGATCGTTTCGTGTTTGAAGGTTTTCTGCCGCCGAAAGCCGCGGCGCGGCGTAGCCGCCTGCAAGAGCTTGCCGGTGATGCGCGGACCTTGATCTTTTACGAGTCATCGCATCGGGTGGCCGAAAGTCTGGCCGATATGCGCGACGTCTTTGGCGGTGAGCGCGAGGCGGTGTTGGCGCGCGAGCTGACCAAGTTGTTCGAGACCGTGCTTAGCGAGCCGTTGGCAGAGCTGGCGGCGCGAGTGGTTGTCGATCCCGATCAGCAGCGTGGCGAGCATGTGATTCTGGTCGCTGGCCGTGGCGAGGAGGTCGATGAGCGTTTGGCTGAAGGTCAGCGCGTCTTCGCCATCTTGCGCGAGGAGCTGCCGCCGGCAAAGGCGGCCAAGTTGGCGGCGGCGATTAGCGGGGCTCCACGTAAGGCGCTATATGGAAGCGGGGAATAGGGAATGGGGAACGGGGAACATGCGGCTTGAGTGGTGGTTGTGGTGCGGTGTTCTTTTTTAGGCGGGGAACGGGGAACAGGGAGTGGGGAACATGAAGTTCGAGGGGATATTGCGGATCCGCGTTCTTTTTTGATCTTTGTTTGTTTTTTCTCTTGCTTTTTTGCTTCTGCTTTTTAGGCTTTTCCCCGTTCCCCGTTCCCCGTTCCCCGTTCCCCGTTCCCCGTTCCCCGTTCCCCGTTCCCCGTTCCCCGTTCCCCGTTCCCCGTTCCCCGTTCCCCGTTCCCCGTTCCCATCCCTTACAATGTCTGGCGGAGTCGGCCGGACAGTCGCGTCGCGCGTAAGCGTATCGAGGAAAGTCCGGGCTCCATAGGGCAGAGTGCCAGGTAACGCCTGGGCAGTGTGAGCTGACGGCCAGTGCAACAGAAAGCAAACCGCCGAACGGCATCTTCGGATGTGCGTGGTAAGGGTGAAACGGTGCGGTAAGAGCGCACCGCGCGCGGGGATAACGTCGCGTGGCACGGTAAACCCCACTCGGAGCAAGACCAAATAGGGGAACGATAACGCGGCCCGCGTTGTTCCCGGGTAGGTTGCTGGAGCCTGGTGGTGACGCCAGGCCGAGAAGAATGACTGTCGCGTCGCAAGGCGTACAGAACCCGGCTTATAGGCCGACTCCGCCCTTTTCATGAAGCCTCCACCGGCACGGCGCTTGCCGCGTCGGTGGAGGTTTGTGGGGGTTTTGTGGAGGTCTGCTCAAGAGGTGCGTCTGAGTATGGATCGGTACATATAAGGCGCTACTGGAATGCCGCCAGCCGCCGAGTGGTTGAGTGCTTTTGAGGGCATGTGTTTTCACAAAAAATCCTCACCATTCAAACACCTTGAGTAGCTTTCTAAGAAACCCCTGGAAATACTGCCACACCTTCGCCTTTCTCATTGATTCACAAGCAAAATTCCCTTGACAGTCTCAGGGGGCGAGACTATCGTGGGCTCCGGTGTGAAATCGTGGGATTTCGTGGAGTCATAGGGTCGTGTTTCAAGGCGAAACCGCCATCACTGTTGACGATAAAGGGCGCCTGGCTATCCCGACTGCATATCGGGAGCAGGTGGCGGGCGCTTGCGCCAATCGTCTGGTGATTACCTACAACCCCTTCGAGTCGGGCTGCCTTTGGCTGTTTCCGCAAGCGGAGTGGGAGCGGGTACGCGACCAAGTGAATGCTCTGCCCAGCGTCAAAGCCGTGCATCGCGCGCTGCAGATGAAGCTGGTCGGTGCGGCCTCGATGGTTGAGCCCGATAGCGCGGCACGAATCTTGTTGTCGGCGAGCCAGCGTGCCGCGGCCGGCATCGAGAAGAAAGCGGTGCTGCTGGGCATGGGCAACAAGTTCGAGCTTTGGAGCGAGCAAGCCCACTTAGCCAAGATTCGCCAGACCATCGGCGAGGACGAAATCAGCGACGACATGGCGGACCTGCATCTGTAACAACGGATGGAGCGGTGCAGGGAACGCTTGAGCGGCAGGTGGGACGCATAACAAGAACAATGGAGCGGGAGTGCGGCATGGCCGAGCAGCAGTTGCGGCATATCCCGGTAATGCTGGGTGAAGCAGTGGAGGGACTCGCCGTGCAGGTAGGCGGGCGTTATCTCGATGGCACTTTTGGACGCGGCGGTCACGCTCGCGCGGTGCTCTCGCGTCTTGGCCCGGATGGCCGCCTGCTTTTGATGGATCGCGACCCGCAGGCCATCGCTGCTGCGCAGGCCGAGTTTGCCGCCGATCCGCGCGTGTCCATTCGGCATGGCAATTTTTCCTCGCTCGCCGAATGGGATGAAACCGCTGGCGGCCTGGACGGCGTGCTGCTGGATCTCGGCGTGTCTTCCCCACAGTTGGACGAGGCCGCGCGCGGCTTCAGCTTCATGGCCGATGCGCCGCTGGATATGCGCATGGATACCAGTCAAGACGAAAGCGTGGCTGATTTCCTGGCGCATGCCGATGAGCGTGAGATTGCCGATGTGCTGTGGACCTATGGCGAAGAGCGCTTCAGCCGCAAGATCGCCCGCTTTATCGTCGAACGCCGTGCCGAAAGCCCGATCACTCGTACGGGTGAGTTGGCGGCGTTGATCGAACGCGCGGTGGGTCGGCGCGAGCCCGGCAAGCATCCCGCCACACGCAGCTTTCAAGCGTTGCGTATCCGGGTGAACGGTGAGCTGGACGCGTTGCAGCAAGGGCTCAACGCCGCGTTGAATCAACTCAAGGTTGGTGGTCGGTTGTCGATCATCAGCTTTCATTCGCTGGAAGACCGCGCGGTGAAGTTGTTCATACGCGACCACTCCGGCCGCGTGCAAGGCAGCCGCCGTGGTCCGCCGCAGGTGGCGCCGCCGGCACGGCTGGTCGCGGTCGGTAAAGCACAGTTTCCTTCTGATGCCGAGCTTGCGGTCAATCCGCGTTCGCGCTCGGCGGTGTTGCGCGTCGCAGAGAAATTATCGTGAAGGTACTCGGCGCCATCTTCTTGCTGCTCTTGCTCGGGGTCGTTCTGGCCAGTGCAATCGGGGTGGTGTGGACGCGTCATGAGAGCCGTGTGCTGTTTGTCGAGTTGACCCGGCTGCAAAACCAGCGCGACGAGTTGAACATCGAATACGGCAGGCTCGAACTTGAGCAGGCCACCTGGGCCGAGCCCCGCCGTGTCGATAGCGAGGCACGGCAGAAAATCGGCATGGTCAATCCAAAGCCGCAAGATGTTCAGTTGGTGGGCCGATGAGCTGGCGCGACCGCACAACGCCTATGCAGAGCGGACCGAGCCAGGGCCGCCGCCGCGGCAATGGCGCCAGCACGCGCAAGCGTATGGTGCTGGTGATCGGTGTGCTTGGTCTGGCCTCGTTGGGCCTGGTGGCGCGTGCCTTTGATCTGCAAGTAGTGCGCAAGCAGTTCTATCAGAACCAGGGCGATGCGCGTTTCCTGCGCGAGATGCCGATCGCGGTATCGCGCGGCACCGTTTTTGATCGTAATGGCGAGCCGCTGGCGGTATCCACACCGGTGGTGTCGATTTGGGCCAACCCGTCCGAAGTGCTGGAGAGCGAGGATCGCATCCCGCAGTTGGCCAGGGCGTTGGGCGCCAATCCGGACGAGATCAAGCAATACTTGATGCAGCGCTCTGAGCGCGAATTTGTGTATCTGCGTCGGCAGATGAATCCCGATGCGGCCCAGGTCGTGCTTGATCTAGGTATCCCCGGCGTCAACGGCCAGCGCGAATATCGCCGGTATTACCCGTCGGGCGAGGTGACTTCGCACATCCTGGGCTTCACCAATATTGACGATCACGGCCAGGAAGGCCTGGAGCTGGCTTTTGACGATTGGCTGGCTGGCAAGCCGGGCGCCAAGCGGGTCATCCGCGATCGCATGGGGCATGTGGTGGAGGACGTCGAACTGGTGCGCGAGCCGCAACCGGGCCGCAACCTCACGCTCAGTATCGATCGGCGCATCCAGTTTCTGGCTTATAACGAATTGAAGAACGCACTGGAGCAGTCGCAGTCCGATTCCGGCTCGATGGTGATCCTCGATGCGCCCACCGGCGAAGTGTTGGCGATGGTCAACCTGCCGACCTACAACCCGAATGCGCTGCGCGCCAGCAATGCCTCGCAACGGCGCAACCGCGCGATGACCGACGTGCTGGAGCCGGGTTCGACGATCAAGCCGATCTTGATGACGGCGGCGCTCTCCAGCGGCAAGTACACGCCGACCTCGCCGATGATCGATACCGGCGGCGGTCACTGGTTTTTCCAGGGGCATGATATTCACGACACGCACAACTGGGGCGTGCTGACGCCGACGGGCGTGATTACCAAGTCCAGCAACGTCGGCGCGGCACATATCGCGATGCAGCTCGACACGGCGTTGATGTACGACACCTACCGCGCGTTCGGCTTCGGCAATAGCACCAGCAGCGGCTTTCCCGGCGAGTCGTCTGGCCTGCTCAAGGTGGGGCGCGACTGGCGCCCGCTGGAAAAAGCGATCATGGGTTATGGCTACGGCCTTAACGTGACGGCGCTGCAGCTAGCCAATGCCTATGCCACGCTGGCCAACAACGGTGTGATGCATACGCCGACCTTTATCAAGGGTGCGGACGGCGAGCCGAAAGCCATCGTGGCGACGCAAGTCGCCAACGATGTGGTCAAGATGATGGAAACGGTGACCGCACCGGGCGGTACCGCCACGACGGCGCGCATTGCCAACTACATCGTTGCGGGCAAGACCGGTACGGCGCACAAGGCGTCGATCGGCGGCTATTCCAAGAACAGCTACACCGCGGCCTTCGCCGGCATGGTGCCTGCCTCTAATCCGCGTCTGGTCGCGGTGGTGATCGTCGACAACCCGAAAAAGGGCAGTTACTACGGCGGCATGGTTTCTGGCCCGGTGTTCGCACGGGTCATGGAGGGCGCACTGCGTCTGCTCGATGTGCCGCCGGACAACATTGGCCGCTGGTACGCCGGTGGGCCTATGCAAGGCGAGAATGGCCTGGCTGGCAGCAAGCCACCCACCGATCAGCCCATCGACGATGCACCGATCGGGGACCCGACACCATGAGCGGGCAACGTCTCGATCAGCTATTGCACGGTATCGCCGACGCATCCAGCGCCGGCGATATGGTCGTTTCGGGCCTGTCGCTGGACTCGCGCCAAGTGCGGCCCGGCGACGCTTTCTTCGCATTGCGCGGTACGCGTGGCCACGGCATCGAATTCGCTGCGGGCGCAGTGCAGCGCGGTGCGCGCGTGGTGCTGGCCGAAGCACCGGCCGATGCCGCGGATGGATCAGAGCTAAATGTTCCAGTGCTGTGGATCGATGGCCTGCATGCCCAGGTGGGCGAGATCGCGTCGCGCTTCTTTGGCCGTCCGTCCGAGGCGATGCAGGTGATCGGTGTCACCGGCACCAATGGCAAAACCTCAACGGTGCAATTGCTGGCGCAGGCGCTGGAACACCTCGGCCATCGCGCAGCCACTATCGGCACGCTGGGCGCGGGCCTGCACGGCCAGCTCCACGAAGGCGAGCGCACCACGCCCGATGCGATCCAGGTGCAAGCGTCGTTAGGGACATTCCGCCAGCAAGGCGCCAGCCACGTTGCCATGGAAGTGTCCTCGCATGCCTTGGAGCAAGGCCGTGTCGGCGCGGTGGCGTTCGACGTGGCGGCGTTCACCAATCTGACCCGCGATCATCTCGACTACCACGGCAGCATGGAAGCCTACGGCGCCGCCAAGGCCAAGCTGTTTGCCTGGCCGGGTCTGCGTGCTGCGGTTGTCAATATGGACGATGCCTTCGGTCGCGAGCTGGTTCATCGCTGGCCGACGGCGCTGCGGGTGAGTGCGGCAGGCAGGGCAGAGGCGGATATCGCTGCCACGGCCATTACCACCTCGGCGGAGGGGCTGTCTTTCACCCTGCGCACACCCTGGGGCACGCAGGCGCTGCAAAGCCGCCTGCTCGGTCGCTTCAATGTGGATAACCTGCTCACCGTAGTGGCCTGCCTTGGTGCGCTGGGCGAATCTTTCTCCCGCATCGTGGCCGCGGTGGAAGTGTTGCAGCCGATCAACGGCCGAATGAATCGTCTCGGTGGCTTGCAGGGCTCGCCCTTGGTCGTCGTCGATTACGCACATACACCCGATGCCTTGGAGCAAGCGCTGACGGCGTTGCGCGCGCATTGCGCCGGTCGCTTGATCTGCGTATTCGGCTGTGGCGGCGAACGCGATGCCGGCAAGCGGCCGCAGATGGGCGCTATCGCCGAGCGCTTGGCCGATGTCGCCATTGTTACCGACGACAATCCGCGCGGCGAAGATGGCGATGTGATCGTGGCGCAAATCATGGCTGGGTTCACACGGCCTGAGGCAGCATCCATCGAGCGCGATCGTGAAGCGGCGATCCGTCTCGCCTTGCAGTTCGCGCGTAGTGGCGACGTCGTGCTGATTGCCGGCAAGGGCCACGAAACCTATCAGGAAGGGGCTGCCGGTAAGCGGCCCTTCGACGATCTTGCAGTCGCAAATACAGCATTAGAAGAGCGCATATGGGAGCAGCACGCATGATGCGCCTGGCGATGATCGCCCTATGGACACGCGGCCAGTTGTACGGTGCCGATGCCGAAGTGGGCGGCGTGTGCATTGACACTCGCAAACTCAAACCCGGCGACTTGTTTGTCGCGATCAAGGGTGAACGCGTCGATGGCCATGACTATGTCGCGCAGGCGGCAGCGAACGGTGCGATAGCCGCGTTGGTAACGCGCAAAGTCGACGCGCCGATCGCACAGATCAAGGTGGAAGACACTCAGCTCGCATTGGGCGATCTGGCCAGCGCCGTGCGTGCGCAGAGCAATGTGCGGGTGGTCGGCATTACCGGCTCCAACGGCAAGACCACGGTGAAAACGCTGACGGCCGCGATTCTGTCGCGCCACGGCCGCACGCACGTCAACGCCGGCAACTACAACAACGAGCTGGGATTGCCGCTGACGCTGCTGGCAATGCCGGAGGGCACGCAGTACGCGGTGCTTGAGATGGGGGCAGGCAAGCCCGGCGACATCGCCTACCTCGCTGCCATCGCGCGGCCCGATGTCGGTCTCGTCAACACCATTGCGCCGGCGCATCTTGAGCGGATGGGTAGCGTTGAAGGCGTTGCCGAGACCAAGGGCGCGCTGTATCAGGCACTGCCGGTCGATGGCGTGGCGATCATCAACGCCGACGATGCCTTCGCCAGCTTTTTCAGCGGACTTGCCAGTACCCGCACCCAACTGCGCTTTGGCTTGGATCACAAGGCAGATATTGGTGCAGATATTTTGGAACAGCGCGTGGACGGTTCGCGCTTCGTGCTGAGTACGCCGCAAGGCGATGCCGAAGTGGCCTTGCCGTTGGCCGGCCGCCACAACATCGCCAACGCATTGGCCGCCACGGCGATCGCGCTCGCGCTCGACGTGCCGCTGGATACCATCGTCGCCGGCCTTGAGCAGGCGCCAGGGGTCACGGGTCGCTTGCAATGCGAGTCGATGGCGGGCGGCTGGACCTTGATCGACGACAGTTACAACGCCAACCCTGGTTCGGTCGGCGCCGCGATCGACACATTGGCGTTGGCGACGGGTGAGCGCTGGCTGGTGCTTGGCGATATGGCCGAGCTTGGTGCTGGCGCGCGTGCCTTGCATGCGCAGATCGGCGCGCGCGCGCATCAGCGCGGAATCGATCGGCTGTTTGCGGTTGGGCCGCTGAGCGCGGCAACGGTCGAAGCCTTTGGTACGCAGGCTGAGCATTACGCCGATCAGGCGGCCTTGATCGTTTCGCTGCAAAAACAGCTACACGGCGGTGTCACCTGCCTGGTCAAGGGCTCGCGCTCGGCGGGTATGGAGCGGGTCGTCGCGGCATTACGCGGGCCTGCTTCCGGGTCAGACGAGAACCATAAACAGACGGGAGGTGCATCCGATGCTGCTTGAACTGGCGGACTGGATGGCTCGGCACTTCACCGCGCTGCATCTATTTCAGTACATCACCTTCCGCACCATCATGGCGGCGCTGACCGCGCTGTCGATGTCGCTACTGTTCGGCCCGTGGCTGATTCGCAAGCTGGCCGATTTGAAGGCGGGCCAGGTCGTGCGTAAAGACGGCCCGCAGACGCATCTGGCCAAGGCCGGTACGCCGACCATGGGCGGCGTGATGATTTTGCTTTCGGTGACGATCTCCACCTTGCTGTGGACCGACCTGCACAATCGTTACGTATGGGTGGTGCTGGCGGTATTGCTGAGCTTCGGCGCGGTCGGCTTCTATGACGACTACAAAAAGCTGGTGCTGAAAGACAGTCGCGGTCTGGCCAGTCGCTGGAAGTATTTCTGGCAGTCGGTGTTCGGCCTGGGCGCCGCGTTGTTTCTTTATTACACGGCGCCGCAGGCGGTGAATCTGCAGCCGGTGGTCGAAACCGCGCTGTACGTGCCGCTATTCAAGCAAGTCGCGTTGCCGATGGGTGTGTTCTTCGTGGTGCTGGCCTATTTCATCGTGGTGGGTTTTTCCAACGCGGTGAACCTCACCGACGGTCTGGATGGTTTGGCGATCATGCCTTCGATTCTGGTCGCCGGTGCCTTGGGCGTATTTGCTTATCTGGCCGGTCATGCCGAGTTCTCCAAACACTTGCTGATACCGGCGATTCCCGGCGCAGGCGAGATGGCGGTGTTCTGCGCGGCGTTGTCCGGCGCAGGGCTGGGCTTTTTGTGGTTCAACACTTACCCGGCCCAAGTCTTTATGGGCGACGTCGGCGCGTTGGCGATCGGTGCCGCACTCGGCTGCGTCGCGGTCATCGTGCGGCAGGAAATCGTGCTGCTCATCATGGGCGGCGTGTTCGTAATGGAAACCGCCTCGGTGATGCTGCAGGTGGCGAGCTTCAAGCTCACCGGCAAACGCATTTTCCGAATGGCGCCGATCCATCACCACTTCGAGCTCAAAGGCTGGCCAGAGCCGCGGGTGATTGTGCGTTTCTGGATCATCAGCGTCGTGCTGGTGTTGGTCGGCCTTGCCACGTTGAAGGTGCGCTGACGAGATCATGAGCATGCTCTTTGACACCACCCAGGCAAAACGACGGCAGGGACCGCGCGGCAGCTTTGATCTGCCGCTGCTGGTCGCGCTCGTCGGTTTGGCCAGCGTCGGGTTGGTGATGGTGGCATCGAGTTCGATCGCCGTGGCGGCCAGTCACGGTAGTGCGTTCTATTTTCTCAAGCGGCACATTCTGTATCTGAGCTTGGGCCTGGTGCTGGCCGGCATGGCCATGCGCACCGAGATGAAATTGCTGGAAAAGTATGCGTTCCACCTTTTGATGTTGGCCGTGGTGCTGTTGCTGCTGGTGTTTATTCCAGGCATCGGCATGCGCATCAATGGTGCGCGTCGTTGGCTCAACTTCTTGATTACCAGCTTCCAGCCGGTAGAGGCGGTGAAGCTGATCCTGGTGGTGTATATCGCCAGCTATCTGGTGCGCCATCGCGAGAGCGTGGAGACCACGTTCTGGGGTTTGTTCCGGCCGATCATGATCGCCGGTGCTTTCGTGGTGTTGCTGCTGGTGCAGCCGGACTTTGGTTCGGCGACGCTGATGATTGCCGTGACCATCGGCATGATCTGGCTGGGTGGCGCGCGTCCGGTCTTCCTCGTGCTGATGGGGCTGCCGGTGGTTGGGCTGCTGGGGCTGGTGGCCAAGTTCGAGCCATACCGCATGCGCCGACTGACCTCGTTCGTCGACCCCTGGGCCGATCCATTCAATGACGGTTTTCAGTTGACGCAGTCACTGATGGCGATCGGTCGTGGCGAATGGACCGGCGTGGGCCTGGGTTCGAGTGTGTTGAAGCTGTCTTACTTGCCCGAGGCGCATACCGATTTCATCTTCGCGGTGATCTCTGAAGAGTTGGGGCTGGCCGGCATCGTGTTTGTGATCGGGCTGTTCGCGCTCGCTGTCGGCCGCGGTCTCTACGTCGGGCTCAAGGGCGTCGAACTGGGCCAGCGTTTCACCGGCTATGTCGCTTTTGGCGTCTCGCTGATGCTGGGCATGCAGACGATGGTTTCGATCGGCGTCAATCTCGGCGCGTTGCCGACCAAGGGCCTTACCTTGCCGCTGATTAGTTACGGCGGCTCGTCGATCGTGCTGACCTGCGCCATGGCCGGGGTGCTGTTGCGCGCTACTTACGAAATCAATCGGGCGCTGGACGCACGGCAGATGGCGACACGCATGCCTGCCGCCGCGGTGGCTGCCACGAATACTGCCGTCGCGGAGCCTCCGCGCGAGGCGGTGCCGGCATGAGTGCTTCGATGACCAGACAGGCACCCGTACTCATCATGGCTGGTGGCACCGGCGGCCATATTTTCCCCGGCCTTGCCGTGGCCGACGCGCTGCGCGCACAAGGTGTGCCGGTGGTGTGGCTGGGCGCGGTCGGCGGTATGGAGACACGCGTGGTACCGGCGCATGGCATCGAGCTGTTTACCGTGCCGGTCGGTGGTTTGCGCGGTAAAGGTTTGAAGACGCGCTTGCTGGCACCGCTGATGCTGGTGCGTGCGCTGTTTGCATCGTGGGCGGTTTTGCGCCGGGTCAAACCGCGTAGCGTGCTATCGATGGGCGGCTATGTGGCCGGGCCGGGCGGTGTCGCTGCGCGGTTCATCGGCTGCCCGCTGCTGGTGCATGAGCAGAACCGCGTGGCCGGCTATACCAATCGCAAACTCGCCGGCTTCGCACGCCGTGTGCTGGAAGGTTTCGACAATACTTTGCCGGGTGCGCAGTGGGTCGGTAACCCCGTGCGCGCCACGATTGCAGCCATATCGCCACCGGCACAGCGCATGGCCGAGCGCACCGGCTCGGCGCGTTTGCTGGTGTTGGGTGGCAGCTTGGGCGCGCGCGCCTTGAATCTCGCGTTGCCGCAAGCGCTGGCGCAGTTGCCGATCGCGCAACGTCCCGAAGTACTGCATCAATGCGGTAGCCGTGGCGTCGACGAGGCTCGTGAGGCGTACGCCAAAGCCGGTGTCGAGGCGCAGATTGTGCCCTTTATCGATGACATGGCCGGCAGCTATGCCTGGGCCGATCTGGCCGTGTGCCGGGCGGGTGCGCTGACTGTGGCGGAACTTACCGCGGCGGGCCTGGGTGCGGTGCTGGTGCCGTTTCCGCAAGCGGTGGATGACCACCAAACCCGCAATGCCGAGGCCGTCGTGGCTGCCGGCGCGGCTGAACTGATGCAGGAATCAAAAGTGAACGGGGATGGACTGGACATACAGGTTTTAGCGCAGCGGCTTCAAGCCCTGCTAGGAAACCGCAGCAAGCTGATCGCGATGGCCGGGGCCGCGCGTACGCTGGCTAAACCCGATGCGACCGAGGTGATCGCCCGCGCCTGTATGGAGGTGGTCGCATGACGCCGCGTCGCCTGCATGCGCACGAAGATCTGATGACCACGTTCCGCCGCGTGCATTTCATCGGCATCGGCGGCGTGGGCATGAGCGGTATCGCCGAGGTGCTGCATAACCTGGGTTATGCCGTGTCCGGTTCGGATCGCGCCAACTCGCCGACGGCGCAGCGTTTGCAGCAGTTGGGCATCGTGGTGCACGTGGGGCATGCGGCTGAACATATCGGCGACGCGGATGTGGTGGTTACCTCCAGCGCGATCCATCAGGACAATCCTGAGCTGGTTGCCGCACGCGCCGCGCGTATCCCGGTAGTGCCGCGCGCGGAGATGCTGGGCGAACTGATGCGCTTCCGCCGCGGCATCGCCATCGCCGGTACGCATGGCAAGACCACGACCACCAGCTTGGCCGCCAGCGTGCTGGCCGAAGCGAACTACGATCCGACATTCGTGATTGGCGGTCAGCTCAATGCGGCTGGCGCCAATGCGCGTCTTGGCACCGGCCAGTATCTGGTCGCCGAAGCGGACGAGTCCGATGGCTCCTTCTTGCTGCTGTCGCCGGTGTTGGCAGTCATCACCAATATCGACGCCGATCACCTGGAAAATTACGGTGGCGATTTCGCTCAGGTAAAGAAAGCCTTCGCCGATTTCTTGCATCGCCTGCCGTTCTACGGTCTGGCGGTGCTGTGCGTGGACGACCCGGAAGTGGTCGAGCTGGCGAAGACCACGACACGCCGCGTAATGACTTATGGCATCGACACCGTCGATGCCGATGTGCGCGCCGTGAACCTGGTACAGCATGGCTTTGAGATGCACTTCGACCTGCACTTGCCCGGTCGCGCTGAAGCGCTGCCGGTCAAGCTGAACTTGCCAGGCCGGCATAACGTGCTCAACGCCTTGGCTGCCGCCAGCATTGGTTGGCAGTTGGGTGTGGAAGCCGAAGCGATTGCGCGTGCGCTTGAGCATTTCCAGGGTGTCGGCCGCCGTTTCCATCGGCGTGGCGAGATCGCGCTCGATCACGGCACGGCACTGCTGGTTGACGACTACGGTCATCACCCGCGCGAACTCGCCGCGGTATTCGCTGCAGCGCGTGGCGGCTGGCCCGAGCGTCGCCTGGTGGTCGCCTTCCAGCCGCATCGCTATAGCCGCACCCGCGATCTGCTGGATGACTTTGCCAACGTGCTCGCCGAAGCCGATGTACTGGTGCTGGCCGAAGTCTATGCGGCCGGCGAGACGCCGATTGCCGGCGCCGACGGTCGTGCGCTGGCGCGCGCGGTGCGTGCGCGCGGCAAGGTCGATCCGGTGCTGGTCGATCATCCGCGCGAATTCGCCGACACCTTGCCGGCGCTTATGCGCGACGGCGATCTGTTGCTGCTGCTGGGCGCCGGCGACATCGGCGCGATAGCGGTTGAGCTGGCCCAGGCCGGTCATTTGAGGACGAGTAAATGAGTATCAGCAAGACCGTTGCGAGCAAGATTGGCGATCCCGCCCTGTTCGGCCGTGTCGCCGTGGTGATGGGCGGTAGCTCGGCCGAGCGCGAGGTGTCGCTGGATTCCGGTCGCAATGTGCTGGCTGCGCTGAAGGCGCGTGGCGTCGATGCCCATGCGATCGACGGTATCCCGGCCCTGCTCGATGCGGTGCGTGCGGGCCACTTCGCTCGCGTGTTCAATATTTTGCACGGCGGCGGCGGCGAGAACGGCGAGCTGCAGGGCGCGCTGCAGTCGTTGCGCGTGCCGTTCACCGGATCGGGCGTGCTCGGTTCGGCGCTGTCGCTGGACAAGATCCGCGCGAAACAGGTGTGGTTGTCGCTGGGTCTGCCGACGCCACGCTTCAAGGCGTTGCCGCGAGGTGCGGACGTGCATGCCGCCGCGCGCGAAATAGGCTTTCCGCTGATTGTGAAGCCGGCTTGGGAGGGTTCCAGCGTCGGCATCACTCGGGTATTCGACGAGAAGGATCTGGATGCCGCGGTGGCATTGGCGCACAAGTATCCCGGCGACTTGCTGATGGAAACCCTGATCGAGGGCAGCGCGACCGAGGGCGGCGAGTACACCGTCGGTATTCTCGACCGCGAGGTACTGCCCACCATCAAGATCGTGCCCAAGGGCGAGTACTACGACTACAACGCCAAGTACATTGCCGAAGACACGCAGTACATCTGCCCGGGTCTCAGTGGTGCTGCCGAGCAGGAGATGCGCGAGCTGGCTTTGACGGCTTTCGACGCGCTGGCCTGCTCCGGCTGGGGTCGCGTCGACGTCATGCGCGATCGCCAAGGCCGCAACTGGCTGCTGGAAGTGAACACGGCGCCGGGCATGACCTCGCACTCGTTGGTGCCAAAAGCTGCCGCCGCCTCGGGTATCGACTACGAAACCCTGTGCTGGCGGGTGCTTGAGACGAGCTTCGAACGTGTCACCGACGCGCACTTTCCGCTTTCCCATGCGCGTGATTCCGCCGGGGGTGCTGAGTGAAAGGAGCCATCCGCCTCGTTGCCTGGTGTCTGGCCATCGCTCTGGTGGTGCTGCCGATCGCCGGTGTGCTGAGCGGTTGGTTTGCGGCCGATCGCTGGCCGGTGACTCAGTTGACGGTGCAGGCCGAGTTCAAGCACGTCGATGCGGAGCAGGTTCGCGCCGCCGTAGTGCCGCGCCTCGGCAAGGGTTTCTTTGCGCTGGATCTGGACGGCGTGCAAAAAGCCGTGGCCGCGCTGCCATGGGTGGAATCGGTGGAGGCGCGTAAGCGCTGGCCCGATACCTTGCTGTTGCGCATTCGCGAACGGCAGCCGTTTGCACAATGGAACGGCAACAAGCTGATTAGCCGCCAGGGCATGGTGTTCGATGCGCCCGGCGCCGATGTCTCGTTGGGCTTGCCAGATCTGCGCGGCCCGGACGCACGCTTGGCTGAAGTGGTCAGTTTTTACGCCGAGACCCAAAAGGCCTTCGCCAATACACGTATCAAGATCGCCGGCGCCACCCTCACCGAGCGTGGTAGCTGGAGCCTGACCACCGATACCGGTGCGCAGATCGCTATTGGCGATCGCGAGCAGGCCGGCCGTCGTCTGCGCCGGTTTCTGGATGTTTATCCGCAACTGATGGCCGGCCACAGCGCTGGCTTTGCCTACGCCGATCTTCGCTATACCAATGGATTCGCCGTGCGATGGCCGCCGCAAGCGCCAGCCGCAGTCAACGCTGGAGGCTCGCCCCGCACATGAGACCCAAGAACGATAAACAGCTAGTGGTCGGACTCGACATCGGCACCTCCAAAGTGGTGGCGATCGTGGGCGAGTACGAGCCCGGCGAACCGATCGAGGTGATCGGCATCGGCACTCACGTGTCGCGCGGCATGAAGCGCGGTTCGGTGGTGGACATTGAATCGACCGTGCACTCGATCCAGCGCGCGGTGGAAGAGGCCGAACTGATGGCCGGTTGCGATATCCGCTCGGTCTACGCGTCCATCTCCGGCAGTCACCTGGAAACCAAAAACTCGCACGGCACCGCGGCTATCCGTGATCGCGAAGTCACGCCGGGCGATTTGGATCAGGTGCTGGAGGCTGCCAGCGCGGTGGCGATCCCGGCCGATCGCAAGGTCCTCTATAAGGAGTCGCAGGAGTATCGCATCGATGGCCAAGACGGTATCCGTTCACCGGTCGGCATGAGCGGTGTGCGGCTGGAGGCCAGCGTGCATCTGGTGACCGGCGCGGCTGCCGCGGTGCAGAACATCAGCAAATGCATCCAGCGTTGTGGTCTTACGGTGGATGAGCTGGTGCCATCGGCCCTGGCCAGCGCCAAGTCGGTACTCACCGACGATGAGCGCGAGCTGGGTGTGTGCCTGGTCGACATCGGCGCCGGCACCACCGATATCGCGATCTATACCCAGGGCTCGATCCGTTACACCAAGTCGCTGCCAGTGGGCGGCGATCAGGTGACCAACGATATCGCCTATGGCGTGCATACGCCGACCGCGCATGCCGAGGAAATCAAGATCAAGTACGCCTGCGCGCTGGCCCAATTGGCGCACGCCGAAGAAACCATCCAGGTACCCAGCGTGGGCGATCGACCGCCACGCCGCCTGGCGCGGCAGTCGCTCGCCCAGAGCGTGCAGGCACGGTACGAGGAAATTTTCGAAATGGTGCAGGACGAACTGCGCCGCTCCGGCTACGAAAGCCTGGTGGCGGCCGGCATCGTGCTGACCGGTGGTGCCTCGCGTATGGAGGGCACCCTGGAATTGGCCGAAGAGATCTTCCACAAGATGGTGCGCATCGGCGTGCCGCAGCACGTCAGCGGTCTCGGCGAGGTGGTTTCCAGTCCCCTGCATTCCACCGGCGTAGGCCTGCTGTTGCATGGCGCGCGCGCCGGCGGCATGCGGTCGAGCGGGCCGGTGGGCGGCAGCGTGGGCGGCATGCTGGAAAAACTACGCGGCTGGTTTACCAAGAATTTTTGAGCAAGAGCTTTAGACATAGATACGGTTTTTGGCGGCGCATGACGCGTCGTCACGGGCACAAGGACCCAGCCCACCACTACGGACCGACAGGAGTCGGCTCCGCAGTTACAACGACAATGAAAACTCTACGGAGGACGGGAAATGTTTGAACTGATCGAAAAACTGGCACCGAATGCAGTCATCAAGGTCATCGGTGTGGGCGGCGGCGGCGGTAATGCCGTGGCGCACATGCTCAATGCCAATATCGAAGGCGTTGAGTTCATCGTGGCCAATACTGATTCGCAGGCGATGAAAAGCTGTGGCTCGCGCACCCATCTGCAATTGGGTGGCAATGTCACCAAGGGTCTCGGCGCAGGCGCCAATCCAGAGGTCGGCCGTCAGGCCGCGCTGGAGGATCGCGAGCGTATCGAGGAAATGCTCGAGGGCGCCGACATGGTGTTCATCACCGCCGGCATGGGCGGCGGTACCGGCACCGGTGCGGCACCGGTGGTGGCGCAGTTGGCCAAAGAAAAGGGCATCCTCACGGTAGCGGTGGTTACCAAGCCGTTCCCGTTCGAGGGTCGTCGTCGCATGCAGGTCGCGCTGAAGGGTATTGAGGACCTTTCCCAGCATGTCGACTCGCTGATTACCGTGCCGAACGAAAAGCTGCTCTCGGTACTCGGCCGCGAAGTGACTTTGTTGAATGCGTTCAAGGCCGCCAACGACGTGCTGCAAGGCGCCGTGCAGGGTATCGCGGACCTGATTACCGCGCCGGGCCTTATCAACGTCGACTTTGCCGACGTGCGCACCGTGATGTCCGAAATGGGCCTGGCTATGATGGGCTCGGGTACCGCCCGTGGCGATGATCGTGCCCAGGCTGCGGCCGAGGCGGCAATCAAGAACCCGCTGTTGGAAGACGTCAACCTCAATGGTGCTTGCGGCATCCTGGTCAACGTCACTGCCGGTCCCAACCTGACCATGCGTGAATTCGACGAGATCGGTCGGGTGATTCACGACTTCGCCAGCGAAGACGCCACGGTGGTGATCGGTACCTCGCTCGACCCGGAAATGCAGGACGACGTGCGCGTTACCGTGGTGGCCACCGGCCTCAACCGCGCCGTGGCTACGCGTCAGCCGGTTCGTTCCACGGCAACTCAGCAGGTCGAGATGCGTCAGCGCCCGCGTCCGGTCGTGCTGCGTACTGGCACCGGCAACGAAGTGGTCGATTACGCCCAGCCGGACGTTGTCAGCCACACCACCCGTGTCGAAAACACCGCCCCGGCCAAGAGCGCCGATCCAAGTTTCGACTACCTGGATATCCCGGCCTTTTTGCGTCGTCAGGCCGATTGAGAAAAAAAACGTAGAAAAAAGTGAACAAAACGTCAGATTGACTTGTCAGTAACAAATCGTGCCGGGAATGGGGTCTCGCGACCCCGCCCGTGACCATGCCGCTAACTGCGGTTTGGGTAAGGCATCGCTGACACAGTTTCGGGCGTTCGTTGTAGGTTTGAATGTCATAAGACTGTGCGCTTGGAGATGGCGCACGATAGGTCGGGGGCGGATACCTGACTATTCCGATGTCCCGTGCCGGACTCCCGTCACGGTGCGGGACGTCGAGTCGACTCCGATAATCCATTGATGGAATTGAGGATTTCCCCTGTTGGTGCAGGTAGTGAATCTCATTCATGGATAAAGAGAGCATGAAAGCGCGAACAGACTGTACGGTACGGTTTGCTTTTGTCACAGGTTAAGACTGTGTTAGCATTCGACCCCTGTTGGCTGCTGCCCCTGTTTAGTAGGTACCAAAAAAATGATTAAGCAGCGTACGCTCAAGAACATCATTCGTGCCACCGGAGTCGGTCTGCATACCGGCGATAAGGTGTACATGACGTTACGCCCGGCTGCACCGAACACCGGCATCGTGTTCCGCCGTACCGATCTCAATCCGCCCGTGGATATCCCCGCGCGTCCCCACAATGTGGGTGACACTCGCCTGTCGACGACCTTGGTCAACGGCGATGTACGCGTATCGACCGTGGAGCATTTGCTCTCGGCGATGGCCGGACTCGGCATCGATAACGCTTATGTAGACCTGTCGGCACCCGAAGTGCCGATCATGGACGGCAGCGCCGGTCCCTTCGTATTCCTGCTGCAGTCGGCCGGCATCGAAGAGCAGACGGTTGCCAAACGCTTTATCCGCATCAAAAAGCCGATCAAGGTGCAGGAAGGCGACAAGTGGGCCAGTTTTGAGCCGTTTGAAGGCTTCAAGGTTGGCTTCTCGATCGAATTCAATCACCCGATCATCAGCAAGCGCACTTCGCGTGCCGAGATCGACTTCTCCACCACCTCCTTCGTCAAGGAAGTGAGCCGCGCGCGTACCTTTGGTTTCATGCGCGACATCGAAATGCTGCGCGAACATAACCTCGCGCTCGGCGGATCGATGGACAACGCCGTGGTGCTGGACGATTACCGTGTGCTCAACGAAGACGGTCTTCGCTACGAAGACGAGTTCGTCAAGCACAAGATCCTCGACGCGATCGGTGATCTTTACCTGCTCGGTCACAGCCTGATCGGTGCCTATTACGCGCACAAGTCAGGCCATGAGTTGAACAACAAGCTGCTGCGAACCCTGATGGCCGATGCCAGCGCCTGGGAAGAAGTCAGCTACCAGGATGATCCGGCCACTTCGCCGATCTCCTACGCACATCCGGCTCAAGCGATCTAAGCACGATTGCGGGAACGGTCTACTCCTAAAGCCCCGAGAAATCGGGGCTTTGGTTTTCCAAGGATAAGGAGACACCTATGAAAGCGATGTTGCGCGTTTTGTCGTTATGTCTGCTGGTTGCCGCAGCCGGCGTTCTACATGCCCAGGCCACCCGTCCTGAGGTCGGACCGCAAGTAAGGGCCTACAGCGGCAGCGAGGGCTTAAAGGTTTGGGTATTGCGTGTTGGGCCGCGTGCGGCCAACGAGGCCCTTGTGCAGGTCGGTGGCGTCGATCACGACTGGAATATGAAGATCCAGAAGATGGTCATGGAGACGGTGCGCGAGCAGCCGCGCTACTCACTCACCATCAAGGGTGAGAAATTCGTCGCCTTGATTCTTGATGGTGAAGGCGGCGGTGAGCTTTATCTTCCGGGCGAGGCCAGAGCGCGTCATGTCTCCTATCAAACGGAGCTGTCCGAGCAGGGGAGTCCCGAGCATTTTCTCACCGACTATCTGGATCAGCTCAAAACGCCACATTGAGCACTCGGCAAATTACATAAAACTAACAAGGGGTTGCGTCGAGAGGCGCAGCCTTTTGTTTTATCAGACCTTTCTTAGATTCTGTCGACTACTGCTCATGTAATAATCATTTTTCGGTCTACCCAGCCGGTGTGAGCGTGGTATAAAACCGGCTTCGTCTTTCCGGGCAAGCTCTATCGGCAAGGTAAGGCGAGCCGGCTGGAGGGCCGGAAAAGTATCAGGTGGAGTCGTTGGAGCCGGCGTCAGGGGCACCCGCAACCGCTGCCAGTTCAAGGAACAGTTTCTGTAATTCAGGGTCTGTGATGGACGCCGCGGCAGCCTTCAGGTGATGGGCTGCGGCGATAGAAAGCGGTTTTGACCGATCCGGCTCGGTAGCAGTCGGCGGAGGGGGGGCCACTTTCACGGTGACAAAACTGGCGCGTACGTCAATGGCGTGCGCGGCGGAGAGGATCTGCGTCTGCATAAGGCGCAACCGCGACGCCCACGCCGGCGAGGAAGCCAGAAAAATGAGACGGCCGTTGCGCAGGTTGGCAAATCTGACCTGCTCACGGAGCGGTGACGGCAATGTCTGACGCAGTGCGCGATCCAGCGCCTCTAGCTCGCCGGCCTTTTTGGCCAGTGCGGCGACAGGGCCACATTCGGTAATGGATTTCAATCCAGTGCCGGTGCGGCGAGGGGGGCGGGGTATGTCGCGCTGCATGGATGCCGACATCTTCGACGTGGAAAAACATGCAAATCATACTGGTATCACGCACCAAAAAGGTGCCGAAAACTCTGGATCTAGCGGATCGGCGCTTGCGCTACCGCTTGATCGGCATAGCGGCGGCAGCGGTTCTGAGCTGTGCTGGCTTGGGTGCGACCGTTGCCATGGCTTTGGCCAGTCCGCGTGACCGGGCCCTGGCCGAGATCGAGCAGTTGAATAAACAAGTGGGCCAGCAGAGCGGTCAGCTCGGCGCCATGCGTAAAGATGCCCAGCGCGATATCGATGCGTTGGCGATCAAGCTGGGGCAATTACAAGCGCAGTCGACCCGCCTCAATGCGCTGGGTGAGCGACTGGCCCAGGTCGGCAAACTCGACGATGGCGAGTTCAATTTCGGCGAGCAGCCGGCGGTCGGTGGCGTAGAAGATAGTTCTGACGAGCCCTATGCCCTGCCACAGACGTTAGATACCGGCATCGACCAGCTCGCCGCCCAGTTCGATAGCCAGCAGGCGCAGCTCTCCGCGCTGCAAAGCCTGTTGCTGGATGCCAAGATCGAATCCAATCTCAAGCCGACCGGCATGCCCGTACAGGGCTATATATCTTCCTATTTTGGTGGTCGTCCGGACCCGTTCAGCGGTCACAGCGCGACCCACACTGGTATCGATATCTCTGTGCCGACCGGTACTCCGGTCAGTGCGGTGGCCGAAGGCATGGTGACCTACTCCGGCATCCGCAACGGTTACGGCGATGTGATCGAGATCGATCATGGCAACGGCTATATGACGCGCTATGCCCATAACAGTGCCCTGATCGTGAAGCCGGGCCAGCGCGTTCGCGTCGGCGATGTCATCGCCAAGGCGGGCTCCACTGGCCGCTCCACCGGTTCGCATGTGCATTTCGAGGTCTGGTACAACGGCCGGGTGGTGAATCCGCTGGTATACGTGCGCAATCACCGTTGAGTCAGTCTTGCTAGTCGACAGGGGCGGTGGCGTTGCCCTTGAAAGATTCGCCGTCTGTCGCCACTCCTGACCCGTCGGTATGGTGAGTCAGGCGTATCGAGTAGGCATGGCCGATAACGTATGGATCGCCTGAAGGGGATCCATCAGCGTTTGGGATAGCCGGCTGACCCTAGTATCATCATCCCTTTCGCCCCGCCCAGGCTTACCTGGAGGGTCGTTTTTGTCTCCAGATCCGGAAGATCGATGTTCAATCGCGTCATGACAAGCCTCTTTGGTAGCCGCAACGAACGCGTGCTGCGCCAGCTTTCCAAATCGGTTACGCGTATCAACGCACTTGAGCCGGAGTTTGAAGCGCTGAGTGATGCGGCATTACGAGGCAAAACCGACGAGTTCAAGCAGCGTGTCGCCGCCGGCGAGTCGCTCGACAAGTTGCTGCCAGAGGCTTTTGCCGTGGTACGCGAGGGCGCCAAGCGCGTGCTTGGCATGCGCCCCTACGACGTGCAGATGATCGGCGGCATGGTGCTGCATTCTGGCCGTATCGCTGAAATGCGCACGGGTGAAGGCAAGACCCTGGTCGGCACGCTGTCGGTGTACCTCAACGCCCTCGAAGGCAAGGGCGTACACGTGGTTACCGTGAACGACTACCTGGCGCGCCGCGATTCCGCGCAAATGGGGCAGCTCTACAACTTTCTCGGCCTGTCGGTAGGTGTGGTGTGGCCAGGTATGGACCATGCCGATAAACACGGGGCCTATGCTTCGGACATTACCTACGGCACCAACAACGAATTCGGTTTCGACTATCTACGCGACAACATGGCTTTGTCCAAGGATCAGCGCTGCCAGCGCGGCCTGCATTACGCCATCGTCGACGAGGTGGACTCGATCCTGATCGATGAAGCGCGCACTCCGCTGATTATCTCCGGTCCCGCCGAGGATTCGCCGCAGCTATACATCGCGGTAAACAAGATCGTGCCGAAAATGATCCGGCAAGAGAAAGAAGACGGCGGCGGCGATTACTGGGTCGATGAAAAGCAAAAGCAGGTGCATTTGTCCGAAGAGGGCATGTCGCACGCCGACGAATTGCTGCGTCAGGCCGGCGTGATCGAGCAGGACAGCGGCCTGTACGATTCCAAGAATCTGGCGGTGGTGCATCACCTCAACGCGGCCTTGCGCGCCAATGCGATCTATCAGCGCGATGTGGATTACATCGTGCGCGACGGCGAGGTCATCATCGTCGACGAATTTACCGGCCGCACCCTGCCGGGTCGCCGCTGGTCTGACGGCCTGCATCAGGCGGTCGAGGCCAAAGAAGGTGTGCCGATTCAGCGCGAGAACCAGACTCTGGCAACGGTAACGTTCCAGAACCTGTTCCGCATGTACAAGAAACTGGCCGGCATGACCGGTACGGCCGACACCGAAGCCTACGAGTTTCAGCAGATCTATGGCCTTGAAGTGGTGGTCATCCCCACGCACAAGCCGATGATCCGCAAAGACAACTCCGACATGGTCTTCCTCGCGCAGGAGGTTAAGTACAAGGCGGTGGTCGAGGACATCAAGGACTGCCACAAGCGCGGTCAGCCGGTGCTGGTCGGTACTACCTCGATCGAGGTGTCCGAGCTGCTGTCCACCCTGCTGGACAAGGCCAAGATCAAGCACGAAGTGCTTAATGCGAAACAGCACGAGCGCGAAGCGCACATCGTGGCTCAGGCCGGCGCGCCTGGCTCGGTGACGATCGCTACCAACATGGCCGGCCGCGGTACCGACATCGTGCTTGGCGGCAGTCTGGAAGCGGCCCTGCATGCACTCCCCGAAGGCGCCAGCGAGTCCGATCGCAAGCGCGTGCGCGACGATTGGCAAAAGCGGCACAATCAGGTGTTGGCCGCGGGCGGCTTGCACATCATCGGTACCGAGCGGCACGAATCTCGCCGTATCGACAACCAGTTGCGTGGCCGCTCCGGTCGCCAGGGCGATCCGGGCTCGTCGCGTTTCTACCTGTCGCTGCAAGACAATCTGCTGCGCATTTTCGGCGGCGAAGGCCTGGTGCGCTGGATGAAGCGCTTCGGCATGAAAGAAGACGATGCGCTGGAAGATCGCATGATAAGCCGGCAGATCGAAAAGGCGCAGCGCAAGGTCGAGCAGCATAACTTCGATATCCGTAAACACCTGCTTGAGTTCGATGACGTCGCCAACGATCAGCGCAAGGTGATTTATCGCCAGCGTGACGAATTGCTCGAAGTCGACGACGTCTCCGAGACCATTACCGATATTCGCGACGATGTGGTGACCAAGCTGGTCTATCGCCATGTGGCGCCTGAAAGCATTGACGAGCAGTGGGATATCGCCGGCCTCGATCGCGAACTGGAGAGCGAGTTCGGCCTCACGCTGAACCTCAAGCATTGGATCGAACAGCAGCACGAGATGGATGCCGCGATACTGCTTGCGCATGTGCGCGAAGCCTCCGATGACCTCTTCAAGAGCAAAGAGGAGCGGATCGGCAGCGACACCATGCGCCAGCTTGAAAAGCACATCATGCTGAGCGTGGTCGACAATGCCTGGAAAGAGCATCTGGCGAGCATGGACTATCTGCGCCAGGGCATTTATCTGCGCGGCTATGCGCAGAAGCAGCCCAAGCAGGAGTTCAAGCGCGAGTCGTTCGAACTGTTCTCCAGCATGCTCGACCGCATCAAGATCGAAGTGGTGCAAATGCTTGCGCGCGTCCGCGTTCGCAGCGAAGAAGAAGTTGCGGCGATGGAGGTTGAGCAGCAGCGTGTTGCCGAGCGCCTGCAGAAACAGATGCAGACCAGCGGCGGCGGTGCGCCGATCGGCGCGCTTGGCGCGGATGCCGAGACATTGGCTGTCGGCAGCATGGTTAAGCAGCATACCGAACACGCTGACGGCCCCAAGGTGGGCCGTAACGATCCATGCCCATGTGGCTCAGGCAAGAAGTACAAATACTGCCACGGGCAGCTCAGCTAATCGCGTTTAGCTGACACCGTCGTTCTTGTAGGAGCGCAGTCTGTGCGCTCCTACAAGGCGATGGTCTCAATCACCGCCGCCCGGTGGGCGCTTGCGATGTGGCTCGGCATCCACGGTGATGTAGCGCGGCTCTTCGCTATCCAGTTGCAGGGCGGTCAGCTTGCCGCCCCAGACACAGCCCGTATCGATCGCATAAGTGCCCAGGCCGGCAAAACGATCCAGCGCAGACCAGTGACCGCAGACGATGCGCGTATCGCGCCGGCGCATTCCGGGTACCTCGAACCAGGGATACATGCCTGGTTTCTGCGTGCCGGGCACACCCTTTGCCTCAAAGTCGATATGGCCGTGAATATCGCAAAAGCGCATCCGGGTCAGCGTGTTGATCGAGGCGCGCATGCGGTCGATGCCTTGCAGCCGGCTCGACCATGCGGTGGGCCGATTACCGAACAAATTTTTCAGAATGCGCGGATGGCGCGGGCTGGATAGTTCGCGCTCCACCTCTTGAGCGGCGCGCTGCGCTTGGCGCAAAGTCCACGATGGCGCCAGGCCTGCGTGCACCATGGTCCAGTTGAGCCGTTCGTCATGATGCAGCAGCTTTTGATTGCGCAACCATTCGAACAACACCGGTGCATCTTCGGCAAACAGCACCTCGCGCAATTCGGGGTTTACCTTGGACTGCGCCTCGGGCCGGCGCTGGGCAATAGCCAGCAGGCTGAGGTCGTGGTTGCCCAGGGTCACCACCGCTTGCTCGCGCAGGCTGTGGATCAGGCGCAAGGTGTCCAGCGACTGGCCGCCGCGGTTGACCAGATCGCCGCAAAACCACAAACGATCCTGAGCAGGATCGAAACGGATTTTGTCGAGTAAGCGTTGCAGTTCGGGATAGCAGCCCTGCAGATCGCCGATCGCATACGTAGCCATCAGCGCCGTACCATCAGTGCAAGGTACGCGGAATGGAAAGGGTGAATGGTGGAATCGGCGCGTCGAAATGGGTGCCGTCGTCAGCCAGCATGTGATAGCTGCCGTACATGGTGCCCACGGCGGTTTCCAGCACCGCGCCGGAGGTGTACTGATAGTCGTCGCCCGGACGCATCCACGGTTGCTCGCCGACGACACCTTCGCCGCGGACCTCCTCGACCTTGCCGTTGGCGTCGGTGATGACCCAGTGGCGGGTAATCAGACGCGCAGGTACGTCACCGTTGTTGCGCAAGGTGATGGTGTAGGCGAACACGTAACGATCGTCGGCAGGCTTGGACTGGTCGGAGACGAAACGAGTTTCGACCTGCACGCCGATCGTGTAGGAAGATTTTTCGGTCATGGCGCGATTGTACGGGTTGCCGCGATGCAAGGGGCAAACCCGTGTTTATAGAAGGTAGCGAATGGAGCGAAAAGCCGTATGGCCCAACGGCTGCGCGCTTAAACCGGCAGTTTTGCCAGGCGTACGAAGTCGGCTGGCGCCAAGGTTTCCGCGCGGGCTTTGGGGTCGACGTCGGCGCTGCGGATCGCGTCGCTGTCCAGCAATTGTTTCAGCGCATTGCTGAGCGTTTTGCGTCGTTGCGCGAACGCCGCTTTGACGATCGCATACAGGCGCTCCGGGTCGGCATCGGGCAACTGCTCGGGCGGTAGCGGTATCAACCGCACCACGGCCGAATCCACTTTCGGCGGCGGCCGGAATGCACCCGGCGGCACGTAGAACAGCGGCTCTACCCGGCAAGCTAGCTGCAGCATCACCGATAGACGTCCATACACTTTGCTGCCGGGTTCCGCGGCCATGCGGTCGACGACTTCTTTCTGCAACATAAAGTGCATGTCTTCAATCGCAGCCGCATGCTCGACACAATGAAACAGGATCGGGCTGGAGATGTAATAAGGCAGGTTGCCGGCGATGCGTAGCCGCGCCACGCCGTGACGATGAGCCAGCGCGGTGAAATCGACCTTGAGCACGTCGGCCTGAATGATGTTCAGTTCACCTACTTCGGCGGCGTGCGCCGTCAGGCCGGGAATCAGATCGGTATCCAATTCGATGGCGGTGAGTTTGCCGGCCGCTGTGAGTAGCGGCCAGGTCAATGCGCCCTCGCCGGGGCCGATCTCCACGACGAAATCATTCGGGCGTGGCGAGATCGCGCTGACGATGCGCTCGATGTAGCGCTTATCGTGCAGAAAATGTTGGCCGAAGCTTTTTTTGGGACGGGCGTTCATTCGAATGTGTTCCGGTGAGGTAGGCCCCGGCCCTTTTCCCCGAAGGGAAAGGGGATGGGCGGCGCTGTGCGCCACAAGTTATAGGTGCGCCACCAGTTCCATGGCCATGGTTGCTGCGGCAATCAGGCTGGCCGGGTCGCCGCGTCCGCTGCCGGCCAGGTCCAGCGCGGTGCCGTGATCGACCGAGGTGCGGATAAAGGGCAGGCCGAGGGTGAGGTTTACCGTGCGGTCGAAGGCTTCGCTTTTCAGCACAGGCAAGGCTTGATCGTGATACATCGCAAGCACGGCGTCGTAACGTTCGCGCTGTGCGGGTACAAAAGCGGTATCTGCGGGCAGCGGGCCGATCAGTTGCATGCCTTCGCTGCGCAAGGCGTCGAGCACCGGAATGACAGTATCGATCTCCTCACGGCCGAGATGCCCGCCTTCACCGGCATGCGGGTTAAGGCCCAGTACGGCGATGCGTGGCTGCAGCAGGCTGAACTTGGCCCGCAATTCGGCGTGCACGATACGCAGCGTGCGGGTCAGCGACTCGTGGGTGATCGCGGCGGGAACGGCCGCCAAAGGCAAATGCGTAGTGGCCAGAGCAACCCGTAGCTGCGGGCTGGCCAGCATCATCACCACGTCGGCGTGGGCACGTTCGGCGAAAAATTCGGTATGGCCGCTGAAACGGATACCTGCCTCGTTGATCGAGGATTTCTGCAGCGGCGCGGTGACGATGGCGTCATAGCGGCCACCCATGCAGCCATCGGCGGCTTCGGCCAGGGTCGCGAGAACATGGTGCGCATTGCGTGGATCGGGTTGGCCGGGAATCTCTTCCATCGCCAACGGCACATGTCGTAGGCGCAGGGTGCCTGGCCGGCGCTCGTACAAAGCGCCGCCATCGTCATCGATCAGCTCGATCGACAATCCGCAACGTGTCGCGGCGCGCTGTAACAGTGTGCGATCGGTTATCGCAACGAAATTGGCCGCCAGCGGAGTGGCGGCCAATCGGATCAACAGTTCGGGGCCGATGCCAGCCGGCTCGCCTGCAGTAACGGCGAGCCGGGGTAGGGCGCTGGCGCCCAACGCCGTTGTCTGAGGCGTTGCTTTACTCAGGAGGACTTGTCCTGCTTGGGCGTATTGTCCGGCGCGCGCAGCTCGGGCGCCACGATGTTGACGTAGGCACCGGAGCGCATTTCGCGCAAGAAATCGTCAAAAGCCTGTTCGGCCTTGCGGTTGCCGATGGCCTGACGCGCCTGATCGCGCTCGATCTCATTGGTGCGATCGCTCTGGCGCTCGCCCTCGCGCTGCAAGATGTGCCAGCCGGCCTCGGTCTGGAACGGCTGCGACACTTGCTCGTCCTTCAACTGGCCAAGCTGCTGGGCAACAGCGGTGCCCCAGGCTTGCTGCGGAAACCAGCCCATGTCGCCACCGGCATTGGCCGTGGTGTCGTCTTTGGAGTTTTCCTTCGCCAGCTTGGCGAAATCTTCGTGCTTGTTAACGATGCGGTTGTAAAGATCTTGCGCCTTTTGCTGGGCCTGCTCGGGCGTCAGCAGTTCGCTGGGCTTGATTAGGATCTGCCGCGCTTTGTACTCGGTAATGACCTGACGGCCCGGAGCGCGCTGTGCGACCAGCTTGAGAATATGAAAACCGGTGGGGCCACGCTGAGCCGGCGTGACATCGCCCGGCTTCATCGTGGTGATGGCGTCGACGAAGGCCGGCGGCACTTCGTCCATGCGGCGCCAGCCGAGATCGCCGCCGTCCAAGGCGTCTTGCGCGTCGGAGTAGCGGATCGCCGCGGCATTGAAATCCATGCCGCCCTTGATCGCGCCGATGGCTTGGTCGGCCTTGGTCTGCGCTGCCTGGATGTCGGCAGCGGTACCGCCGCTGGGCACACTGATCTGAATATGCGCCAGATGCACTTCGCCGGCCTTATAGGTCGGGCTGGCGAGCAGGTTGTTGATCTCGCTGTCGGTGATGTTTACCGAGTCGCGCACAACGCTTTCATGCAGGCGCTGAACAATCAACTGATCGCCCAACTGCTTGCGGAAGGCGGCGAAACTGGAGCCTTCCTGTTCCACCGCCGCACGCAATTGCTCGGGCGTCATCTTGTTCTGCTGCGCGACGCCGGCAACCGCCTTGTCGATATCGGCATCGGAGACACGGACGCCTTGCTCGTTCGCGCGGGCAATCTGCAGTTTCATCAGGACCAGGCGGTCCAGCACCTGCCGGCGCAGGACATCGATGGGCGGTAGCTGGCTGGGGTCGCTGGCGTACTGCTGCTGCACCGAGCGCACGGCCTCGTTCAGCTCACTCTGCAGGATAACGCTTTCATCCACGACGGCGACGATGCGGTCCAGCGGCTGTTTGTCCGCGGCGGCTGCCTGTGGCAACAGTTGGGCATGAGCGGGCAGGACTGTCGCGGCAGCGATCGCGAACAGGAAAGTAGCAAAGGATTGCTTCATCAGTATGGAACCCGGCCCAGCAGGGGCATGTGTAATTTATTGATAGCCAAGAATATCACGTCGCAGCATCGGTTCGATCTGAGTGCTGGACGAGCCGAGACCCTTGAATTCGACTTCGAACATCACCGCATTGTTGCGCTTCGGGATGCTGCCCGGCGGTCGTTGACCGAAGCCGGAGTAGCCCAGATTCACGTAGTTGCGATTGACCACTCGTAAAGCGACGCAGCAACTGTCGTATTCCACGCCAGCCAGGGCCTCGATGGTGGTGCGATCCTTCGCCGACCACGTCCAGCTCCCCAGCAGCCGCCAACGATCCGAGATCGGGTAGACCGCCGAAGCACTGTATTGTTCCAACAGGTCGCGCCGATAACGGTAAGAAAAGTTGAGGATGCCGTTGTTGCTCAAGCGACGCTGCAGCTCCAATACGCCCAGATCGGTTCGACGGCTGTTCGGGCTCCACTGGTACTGCGTGCCCAGGCGCCATTGGTCGTTAAGCTGCATGTTCAGTTGGGCCACGTAGTCGGAACCGGACCAGTCCGTGGCTGCAGGAACCACGTTGCTGCCCCCATAGGGGAGTTGCACTTTTTGCTGTGAGAGATAGCGAATCTGGCCAAAACTGGCTGACAGCCGCTCCACGCCACTGTCGTCGAGCAGGCGGGTGGTGATCGCGCCGGTGAGGTTGTTGGCGTTCATCTGCCGGTCCGCGCCGGAATACTGGTTGGGCGAGAACAACTGCCAGTAATCGAACGACATGACGTTGGTATCAAACAGCGGCAGGTTATTCTGGTTGCGATAAGGCACATACAGGTAGTACAGGCGCGGTTCCAGCGTCTGTGTGTAGTTGCTGCCGAACAGCGAGGTAGTGCGATCGAAGATCAGTCCGCTGTCGACGCTGGCGATCGGCAAGGCGCGGCTGGGCGAGCGCTCGTTAAACGGCGTGAAGGGGGCGCTGGCAAGTACGCCAGTGTAGTAGCCAAAGCGCTGATAGCCGGCGTCGAGCTGGTAAGCGGTATACCGATAAGCCAGCTTGGGTCGAACGAACCATGACGCACCTTGGAAATAGGCAGCGAGATAGGGGCTCAGGTCGACCCGCTTGCCGTTCACGGACTGGCTTTTATGAAACGCGACCGCTTCGTTGTTCATCCCGAACTCAAGCCAGTGCGTCAACGGGATATTCAGATTCAGGGTGGCGCGCGGCAGCCGCTTGTAGGGCTCCACGCTGTCTGGATAAAACGGATTCACGTTCTGATAGATGTCGCCGCCGATCGAGGCGTTCCACCAGGTACCTCCGCCGTTGGCATAGGCGCTGGAGGTCAGGGTGCCGATCGAGGTGTTGTAGAGATCGTTGCCGTAGTCATACAAATAGTTGCGGTCTGAGGCACGGTTGATATTGGTGCCCAGAGACCAGCTATCCCACAGATGCGAGCTGCTGACGAATTTGACCAGATAGCGCTCGTCGCCCTTGGTCTCGGTAACGGTACCGTTCTTGCTGCCGTTGTCCCTGGGCACGTATTCGAAATTCAGTTGGCCGGCGTAGCCGCCCGGGAACAAATAACGAAATTCACCGCCCAGCATCAGGCCGCGGCTGGTGTAGATGCTTGGTTCCAGCGTCGCGTCGTAATTGGGCGCCAGATTCAGATAGTACGGTGTCGTGACGCGAAAACCGGCGCGGCTGGTATTGCCGATGATCGGCATGAGAAAGCCGGATTGGCGCCGATTGTCGACCGGAAAGCTGAAGTAGGGCATATACAGCAGCGGCACATTGCCTACCCGCATCGTGGCGCCGCGCGCCACGCCCCGGCCGGTGTCCTTGTCGATGAAAATCGACTTGCCGCGCACTTCCCAGACGTGATGGCCTACGTCGCAGGTGGAATAGGTGGCCTGGGTATAGCGGCTATGGTCCGCATCGAGCATTTCACCCTGCGTGGCGATACCGTTGCCCCGCGAGGTCAGCATCTGATAACGCACGTTGTCCTTGGCGATACCCCGGCTGGCCTCGGTGTTGCCGCTCACCCGTTCAGCCGCCACGAGCTGCCCCGCCTCCTGGTAGCGCACATTGCCGCGCGCATCGTAGTCGGTGGTGTCGTTGTTATAGTCGGTAGTATCGGCCTGCAGCAGTTGGTCGGCGCGTTGCAGGCGGACCTTGCCACTGAGGTGATAGACGGTCTGGTCCGAGCTGTCCACGCTTTCGGCCCACACCAACGTGTTGGACGTGTCACGTACCGAGGCGTCCTTGCTCATGGTCGGATCGTAAAAATCCAGCAGTGCATTGGGCCGGCACATGGCGTAGTTATCCGGCCGTGGCGGGCAATGGAAAGATCCCAGCGGACAGGCCGGAATGTCGCCATCGAGAGACACTTTGCGGTGTGGGCTGTTTTTCGCTTCGGCCTGGCCACCGGCCAGGGCAAGGGCTGCGGCAACCGCAAGCAGGCGGCGCGCGGGCATGTGGCGTAGCGTAGGCGTCACGATGGCAGTCTGTTGGGTTTGAAGGATCGTTAAACTAGCAGAAAGCCCCCATTTAAGGCAGATAACCCCCTCCCCCTGTTGCCGATGAGAATTCAGCATGAGCGAGAACAAACTGAACAAGAGCGACGCCGAATGGCGTGCCGAGTTGAGCCCCGAGCAATACGCCGTATGCCGATGCTCGGCGACCGAAGCCCCGTTCAGCGGTAAGTGGTATGAGCATAAAGAGGCGGGCACCTATGTCTGCACCGCCTGCCGTGCACGATTGTTCACATCGCAGGCCAAATACGATTCGGGCTCTGGCTGGCCAAGCTTCTACCAGCCGCTGCTGCGTGAGTCGGTGAGCGCGCATCAGGACGAGAGCCACGGCATGCGCCGCACCGAGGTGCGTTGTGCGGAGTGTGGTTCCCATTTGGGGCATGTTTTCCCCGATGGCCCTAAGCCGACCGGGTTGCGCTATTGCATCAATTCGGTAGCGCTGGATTTTGTGCCGGGGAAGTGAGCGACTGGTTCTTTGCCCCTTCTTATGAAGGGGCTCAGTCTAAAAGTGCGGCAACATGCGCGCTCGCACTGGCCGCCAGGGCGCTAAGGTTGTAGCCACCCTCCAGGCTGGAAACCAGCCGCCCGCCCGCGTGGGCGTGCGCCAGTGCCACCAGCCGCTCGGTGATCCAGGCAAAGTCTTCGCAGCTCAGGCGCAGGTTCGCCAGCGGGTCGTCGCGATGCGCATCGAAGCCGGCCGAGACCAGCACCAGTTGCGGTTTGAATGCATGCAGGCGCGGTAGCAGCAAGCCATCCCATAGTTCGCGGAATTCGTAAGAACCATCGCCTGGCGACAGCGGTGCGTTGACGATATTGCCGACGCCTTGTTCGTCTTCGTGGCCGGTCCCCGGATACAGCGGTGATTCATGGCTGGAGACAAACAGCACGCGCGGCTCGGCGGCAAAGATGTCTTGCGTGCCATTGCCGTGGTGGACGTCGAAATCGGCAATGGCGACGCGTTTCAGGCCATGCGCGGCGACCGCGTGAGCGGCGGCCACGGCGATGTTGTTGAACAGGCAAAAGCCCATCGCCTTGTCGGCAGTGGCGTGGTGGCCGGGTGGGCGCACGGCGCAGAATGCATGACCGGTATGACCGGTCATCACGGCGTCTACCGCGGCTACGGCGGCACCAGCCGCGCGCAGAGCGGCCTCGGCGGATGCCGGCGACATCAAGGTGTCTTCGTCGAGGCGAAATGTACCGCTGGCCGGGGCGCTGGACAGAATACGGTCGACATAAGCGGCATCGTGTACCCGCAGCAGCTCTTCGCGGCTGGCGCGTGGGGCCTCGATACGGTCGATCATGACGAAGCGGTCGTGATCCAGCGCTTGCAGCACCGCACGCAGCCGCGCCGGCGATTCAGCCTGACCCGCACCGGGATCGTGCTGCAGGCAGGCCGGGTGGGTATAGAGGCGCAACATGCCGCCTAACTGGTCTTTGGTTTGCGGCGGCGTTCGTGTTGCCACAACACTTCACCATGGCCACTGGCACGGGCCAGCACACGACAAAGCACGAACAGCAGATCGGAGAGTCGATTGAGGTAGCGCTGCGCCTGTGGTCGCACCTCTTCGACGCGGGCCAGCGCAATCACTTCGCGTTCGGCCCGACGGCAAACCGTACGGGCCAGGTGACAACAAGAGGCGGCCATGCCGCCACCCGGCAAGATGAAATCTTTCAGTGGCGGCAGCGGCTCGTTGAAGCTATCCAGCACCTGTTCGAGGCGGTCGATATCGCTGTCTTCGATCATTGTCATGCCGGGGATGCACAGCTCGCCGCCGAGGTCGAACAGGTCGTGCTGCACCTGGGTCAACACTTCTCGTACGGCGTCATCGACGCCATCGGCGGCCAGCACCATGCCGATGGTGCTGTTGAGTTCGTCCACCGTGCCGTAGGCGGCAACACGCAGTGAATCCTTGGCTACCCGTGAACCGTCGCCGAGGCCGGTGCTGCCATCGTCGCCGGTGCGGGTGTAAATCTTGGAAAGTCGATTACCCACGGTGCTGATTACTCCAGCTTGATGGTCAGTGGCGCACGCCGGTCTGGTCGGTCTGCTTCAGTACGCGCGCCAACTGGCTCACGGCGACATGCAACACAGCACCTGCGCCCACATAGATCGCGGTGGTGGTGAGAAAGATCAGGTACCAGTCGCCCAGGTTGGCGAACCAGGCGCTGAAGCTGCGCGGCAACGGCACGCTGGCGCTGATCCAGTAAAAGCTGCCGTTGGAAATCAGGTAGCACACGCCTTCGCTGACCAGCAGCGCGGCTGCCGCCAGCGCCAGGGTCGGCAAACGCAGGCCCTTGTAATGACCGGCCAGCCAGCTACCACCCAACCATAGGCTGAAATAAGACGGCAGCAGGAACCAGTAGGCTGCAGAAACGCAGTAATGGCTCCAGAAATCGATACCCTGGCCACTTATCACCACATAGTCGATCAGTACGGCGAGCGCCATCAGCAGTGGGAATGCCCAGCGAACCGAGCCGCGCAGCCAGAAGCCGGCGAGGAAGAACACGGCCCAGGAGGCGTCGGGCAGGTTGTCGAAATGATGCAGGAAATGATGCGAGCGGGTAGCCGCCATCACCAGGGCAAGCGCCAGGAAAATGCCGAGGCGTCGGGTTAGCGTCGTAGCCATGAGTTGCTCCGTGGTCGGGCGGTGTGTTGCAAGGGCGGCTAGTTTAGCCGATTGAAGGTAGGGAACGGAGTTGAAAGCAGGGAACGGGGGATGGGGAACGGGGAACGTGAAGTTCGAGGGGGTATTGCAGGTCCGCGTTCTTTTTTGATTTTTCTTTGTTTTTTCTCTTGCTTTTTTGCTTCTGCTTTTTAGGCTTTTCCCCGTTCCCCGTTCCCCGTTCCCCGTTCCCCGTTCCCCGTTCCCCGTTCCCCGTTCCCCGTTCCCCGTTCCCCGTTCCCCGTCAAAACGACTAGTCCCCGCGTATCATGCGCACCCATGAGTCCCTCATCCCCTGTATTGATCGTTGGTGGTGGTCTGGTCGGCGCCAGTCTGGCGATTGCCCTGGATGCTGCCGGCTGTGCGGTTACCCTGGTTGAAGCGGCGGCGCCGCGTATCGACTCCCAACCCAGTTACGACGAACGCAATCTGGCCCTGTCCCGCGCCACCGTGAACGGGCTGAAGGCAATTGGCGTATGGCGGCATGCTGGTGCGCAAGCCACGCCGATCCGGCATATCCATATCAGCCGCCGTGGCGAGTTCGGTAGCGCGCGGCTGGATGCCGATAAGCATGGTGTCGATGCCTTGGGCTGGACGTTGCCGGCACGCGAATTGGGTGGCGCACTGCTACGTCGGCTCGACGAATGTACCCACCTGACCCGGCTGGCGCCTGCCACGCTGGAGGCGTTGGAGTCATCAGCCGCAGGCTGGCATGCGCGTATCCGCACTCCGGCGGGTGTGCAAGCTATCGACACCTCGTTGCTGGTCGGTGCCGATGGCACCGCATCGTTTGTGCGCCAGCAACTCGGCATCGGCGTAGAGCGATACGACTACGCGCAAACCTTATTTGTCTGCACGGTAACGCCGGAGCGCGATCACGCTAATCGCGCGTATGAGCGCTTCGCCGATGACGGCCCGATCGCCTTGCTGCCGCTGGCCGAGCGTCGCTGCGGTTTGATCTTGACCGTATCGACTGACGAGGCCGAGACGGTGGCAGCCATGGACGATGCCGCGTTTATCGACTTTGCTCAGCAACGTTTCGGCTGGCGCTTGGGGCGTTTGAGCCGACCCGGCAAACGTCATCCCTACGCGATTCACCGCGTGGCTGCCGAACGCCTGATCGGGCCACGCGCCGTCTTGGTCGGCAATGCGGCGCAGACCGTGCATCCCATTGGCGCCCAAGGCTTCAACCTCGGTTTGCGCGATGCGCTGACATTGGCGGAGTTGGTTGCCGGTGCCGCTGAACCCGGTGCCTCGGCTTTGCTGGAAAACTACGCGGCACGACGCGCGCCGGATCGCGAAGGCACGATGACGATGAGCCATGGCCTGGTTCGCCTGGCCTGCCTGCAGCAGCCCTTGCTCGGGCCGTTGCGCTCGCTTGCACTGCTGGCCTGCGATCGTCTGCCACCCTTGCAACAAGCGCTTGCCCGCCGTGGCATGGGCTTTCGTGACGAGCCGCCGCGCGCGGTGCTGGAGTCTTTGCCATGAGTGCGATCAGCTTATCGACACGTGGCGACACGACTCGCCGACGTGGCCCCGCACTGGATGTCGCCGTGGTCGGCGGCGGCATGGTGGGGGCTGCCGCGGCGCTCGCCCTGGCGCGTGCCGGATTCGCCACCGCTTTATTGGAAGCTCGTGCCCCGGCACCGTGGCAGGTCTCCGATGAGGTGGATTTGCGCGTGGTCGGCCTGGCGCCGTCCTCGATGGCCCTGCTGGATGATCTTGGCGTTTGGACGTCTATTCGTGAATCACGCAGCGGCCCCTATGCGCATATGCATGTATGGGATGCCGAAAATGGCGCGGCGATCCACTTTGACGCCGCCGCTGAAAATCGCGAGCTGCTCGGTTATATCGTCGAGAACAACCTGGTGCAGTGGACGCTGTGGCAGGCTTTGGAAGCTGCCGGTGTACGTCGCATGTGCCCGGCCGAGGTACGTGGCTTTGAAGCGCGCGAAGATCGCATCCAGTTGGACCTGGTCAATGGCGAGCCCCTGTCGGCACGCTTGCTGGTGGCCGCCGACGGTGCCGGTTCGCCCCTGCGTCAGTTAGCCGGCATCGATACGCGAGGACGCGACTACACGCAGCGCGCCGTGGTGGCCCATGTCACGACCGAGCGTCCGCACCAGAACACCGCGTGGCAGCGCTTTCTATCCAGTGGGCCGTTGGCGCTGTTGCCGCTGGCCGATGGGCGTAGTTCGGTGGTCTGGTCATTGCCTGAAGCCGAAGCCCAGCGTGTCTTGGCGCTGGATGATGCAGGCTTTCTCGATGAGCTGGGCATCGCCAGCGACTTCCGATTGGGGCGCATCACGGCCACTACGCCACGCGCGGCGTTTCCGCTCAAACTGCAACTGGCCGAGCGCTATCAAGCCGAGCGCTTTGTACTGCTCGGCGACGCGGCGCACGCGGTGCATCCGTTGGCCGGCCAGGGCGTGAATCTTGGCTTACGCGACGTGACCGAACTGCGCGACACCCTGGTGGCCGCGCGTGAGGCTGGCCGCGATATCGCCGCGACGCATGTGCTGCGCCGCTACGCACGCCGACGGCGTAGCGCCGACACCTTGGATGCGCTCGGCTTCGATGCGCTGGCGCGCATCTATGCATGGCAGGCACCGCCATGGGTCGCCGCACGCGGGCTTGGCGTGCGTTTGCTGGATCGATTGGCGCCACTGAAACGGCGCATGGCCGAGCACGCGGCAGGATTGTAGAAGCGTGCTGCGCCCAATAGATCAGAGCATCCCCAGGTAAGTTTCGCCCGATACCTACTCAACCACCACGAGGACATCGCAATGCGTATTGCCCGACTTGGCTGTCTGCTCTTGCTCGCTACTTGTTCCTTCGCCGCACAGGCGAAGATGGTGCATAAACCGGTGGAATGGATACTGGATGGCACGACGTTCCACAGCGTGTTGGTTTACGACGATGCCGTCAGTGCAAAGCGTCCCGGCCTGGTCATGGTGCCTAATTGGTACGGTGTGAACGATGACGCCCTGACGAAGGCCGAAGGTATCGCCGGCAAGGACTACGTCATTCTGGTCACCGATATGTACGGCAAGAAAATCCGCCCGACTACCGACGATCAGGCGATGGCGGCGGTGAAATCGCTCTACGGTGACCGCCCCCTGATGCGTCAACGCGTAAACACCGCGCTGGATCAATTGAAGGCACAAGCCAAAGACGCGCCGATCGACCTCGCGCATCTGGCGGCCATCGGGTTTTGCTTTGGTGGCTCGGCGGTACTCGACCTTGCCCGCAGCGGTGCGGATATCGCCGCCGTCGCGTCCTTCCACGGCGGGCTCGACACCGACAAGCCCGAGCTGGCCAAGCAGATCAAGGCACGCGTGCTGGTAATGAATGGCGCCGACGACCGCGGCACCATGCCCGACGCCGATAAATTCATGGATGAAATGCGCGCCAGCCCCGCCGATTGGCAGTTCGTGGTACTCGGCAATGCGGTGCATTGCTTCACCGAGAAAGGTCAGAACAAACAAGGCTGCCGCTATGACGAGCGCGCGGCACAACGCAGCTATCGCCTAATGCACGATTGGTTGCGTGCGGCATTCGCCGGCACACCGTAATTCAAGCGCGGGAATAGGGAGCGGCTAACAAGCGCGCTACGAGCTTGCGATGCTCTCCCCGTTCCCCGTTCCCCGCTTTTTAGAACGTCCGCTGCACCGAATAATCCGCCAGTGCCGCCAGCGCATCGCGATAATTCGAGGCAGGCAAGGCGGCCAGTGCGTCGCACGCGGCATCGGCATGAGCAACGGCGCATGCGTGCGTGCGTTCCAGTGCGCCGGAGTCGCGAATGGCGGCGATGATGCGCTCAAGAGAATCCAGGCCGCCGTGTTCGATCGCATGGCGTAGCGATTGCGCTTGTTCGGCTTTGGCCGGATCGGCCTGCGTCTGCTGCAATGCGTAAATCAGCGGCAGGGTGGGCTTGCCTTCGGCCAGGTCGTCGCCGATGTTCTTACCCAGCGTGTCGGCGTCGGAGACATAGTCGAGCAGGTCATCGGCGATCTGAAACGCGTAGCCCAACTCCATGCCGTAGCGGCGCAGTGCTTTGATCTGCGCCTCGGGCAGGCCGCCGAGAATGCCGCCAAGCTCGGTGGCTGCAGCGAACAACACCGCCGTCTTGCGCTCGATCACCGCCAGGTAGGCTGCTTCGTCCACGTCGGCATTGCCGATGTTGAGCAACTGCAATACCTCGCCCTGGGCGATGATGTTGGTGGTATCGGCGAGGATGCGCATGATGCGCATGTCATCCAGCTCCACCATCAATTGGAACGAGCGCGAGTAGAGAAAGTCGCCCACCAGCACGCTGGCGGCGTTGCCCCACAGTGCGTTGGCGGTTTTGCGGCCACGCCGCAGGTCCGACTCATCGACCACGTCGTCATGCAGCAGGGTCGAGGTGTGGATGAACTCGATCACCGCGGCGAGCTTGATGTGCTGGTCGCCGTGGTAACCGGCCGCACCGGCTGCCAGCACGTGCAGCATCGGACGCAGGCGTTTGCCGCCGCTGGCGATGATGTGGTCGGCGATCTGGTTTATCAGCACCACGTCCGAGGACAGCCGATGCCGGATCAACGCATCGACGCGCTGCATGTCGGCGGCGGCAAGTTCGCGCACGGCGGCAAAGTCGGTGGGTGGAGACACGGGGTCGGCAGGCATCGAATTCATGAACGGTCGGATCCTTGAGTCAGCGCGATTATAGGGGGCAGTGGTGGTCCGTCGGGTATGTATGGCGCTTGATTGCCCGAAATATGCCGCGACATGCCGCCACAAGGCCCGCCGTAACCGGCATCCGTATAATCGGTCGGATGTCCAAAGCCCTCACGATGTCTCTGATGCGATTTTCCCGGTGAGCCAGCTCTCCCGTCCCGAAAGGCGCAGTGCGCTGACCCTGGCCTGCGTCATCAGCCTGCGGCTGTTTGGCCTGTTTCTCATCATGCCGGTGTTTTCGTTGTACGCACAGACATTGCCCGATGCCACGCCGCTGTTGATCGGCATGGCGCTGGGTATTTACGGGCTGGGTCAGGTGTTGCTGCAGATTCCGCTGGGTCTGCTGTCCGATCGCATCGGCCGCAAGCCGGCGATCACTCTGGGCTTGCTGGTCTTTGCCGTCGGTGGCCTGGTCGCGGCCTGTTCGGACAGCTTGCTCGGCATCGTGATCGGTCGCGCGCTGCAGGGCATGGGGGCGGTGGCGGGCGCGGGCATCGCGCTGGCGGCCGATCTCACCCAAGAGCAAAACCGCAATAAGGTGATGGGCATTATCGGCGTGTCGATTGGCGTGGCCTTTTTGCTGGCCTTGATTCTTGGCCCGCCGCTGGAGGCGATCGGCGGACTCTCCGGCTTATTCGCCGCCACTTCGCTGCTCGCACTGGTTTCACTGGTGTTGCTGTGGTTGATCGTACCCACGCCCGAGCAAGCCAGGGCGCCGGCGACAGCAACCTTCAGCGCCGTGCTGGCGATGATGCGCGATGGCCACATGGTGGTGCTCAACGGTTCGGTGTTCTTTTTGCACGCGTTGTTGACGGCGAGCTTCGTCGGCTTGCCGCTGTTGTTGACCGAGCGTTTGCAGCTACCGGTCAACCGACATTGGGAGCTGTATCTGCCGGTGATGGTCATTGCCGCCTTTGTCATGGGTGCTTGTTTGCATCGCATGCGCGAAGTGCGGCAAAGCCTGCACATGGTCATGGTGTGCGTGGTGGCGATTGGGCTGGCGCTGCTTGGTTTCGCGTTGTCGGGTGAACATTTGGCTGTGCTTGGGGTGGCCGCGGCGGTGTTTTTCTCGGCGTTCAATTTGTTGGAGGCGGCGTTGCCTAGCCTGGTCTCCCGCCTGGCGCCGACGGCTTTGCGTGGTGCGGCGATGGGGGCGTATTCGACCAGTCAGTTTCTGGGGGCTTTTGTCGGCGGCGCGATGGGTGGTGTGGCGTTGGGCCGGCTTGGTGCCAGTGGGGTGTTTGTTTGTGCGGCGGCGTTGACGTTGCTGTGGTTGCCGCTGGTTTGGGTTGGGGGGCGGCGGATGACGGGGGACGTGGTGGTGGTTGCTGCGCCCTGAGTGGGGGTCTATGTACTCGCATGAAAGAAGTGTTTTCGCGATCTGGCTCGCCTGCGGCGGGCTTTCGAACCCATGCCGAGTCCCCTACGGGCCTTGTCGTCCGACCCTCACCGACGCACAGGGCCCCGAGGTCAAGAGCCAAGAACCAAGAGCCACGTCAAAAGCTGCGAGCGTGGCTTTTGCCCCTTCCCCTACTTGTCCCGAAAAAGGGACTTCCTTCGGTCGTAGGGGGAGGCTGGGAGGGGGTGAGCTCTTGTCGCAAGGTTGAACCCCTCCCCAACCCTCCCTTACAAGTAGGGGAGGGGGTCATATTTTTGCGGCTGGTGGTGCTTCGCGCATTGCAATGCCGGCCGAGCTTCACAATCATGCGTAACGGCGGTCTGCCAGGCCGCGTCAAGGTTTTCCGATGGCCCACGAAATCATCGCTCTGATTGCTCAGTACGGATTGGTGCTGGTCTTTTTCAACGTGCTGCTGGAACAGGCCGGGTTGCCGATGCCGGCCGTGCCTACCCTGATCGTGGCTGGGGCGCTGGCTGCGAACGGACAGTTGTCGGTGGTCGGCATTCTCATCACCGCACTCGTGGCCTGTCTGCTTGGCGATCTCGCCTGGTATCTGGCGGGTCGGCGTTTTGGCGGTGGGGTGATGCGTACGCTTTGCCGTATCTCGCTGTCGCCCGATTCGTGCGTCAAGCAATCGGAGCTACGTTTTCAGCGCTGGCGCGGGCAGGTGTTGTTGTTCGCGAAATTCGTGCCTGGGCTTTCCACGGTCGCGCCGCCGTTGGTGGGCGCGATGGGTCTGTCGGCGGTGGCTTTTGTCTGGCTCGATGGGTTGGGCTCGCTGATGTGGGCGGGTTTGGCGGTGGGCTTGGGTTATGCCTTCGCGGCGCAGATCGATCAGTTGCTGGCGATACTCGCGAGTGCCGGTACGCTGGCGATCGAGCTGCTGGCGGTGTTGCTTGTTTTATATATCGCTGCCCGCTGGTGGCAGCGGCAGCGCCTGTTGCGTTCGATTCGTATGGCGCGGATTACCGTGGAAGAGCTTTATCGGGCGATGGAAATGGGGCAGGCACCGATTGTGGTGGATGTGCGTCCGCCGGCCAGTCGCTTGATCGACGGCAGGGTCATTTCCGGCGCGCTGCTGGTCGATGTCGCCGGCGTGGGTGGGACGATGTACGGCATTTCCTTCGAGCGTGAATTGGTCACCTACTGCAATTGCCCGAACGAAGTATCGGCGGCGATAGCGGCGAAGGCGCTGGTTGCCCTGGGCTATCGTCGTGTGCGTCCGTTGCTGGGTGGGCTCGATGCCTGGGAGGCCGCCGGGTATCCAATCGAGCAACCGGAGCCGACGGATGCGGTTTTGGCACAGGAATAAACCGGCCTTGAGTTATCGCGAATCCGCCGGCATGGCCGGGATATAGGCCGCATCGGTCAGTGTGCGCAAAAAGGCCACGATGTCGTCGATTTCCATCTCGGAAAGCGCCGGCGACATGCCCGGTCGACGGTTCATCGGCGTGGAATTGACGTTGATATGCGCGCGATAGATCGGCGGCACATCGTCAAAGCTTGAACGGCCGTGATACCACTGCTGCGGCTTGGTCGAGCGAGTGTTGTAGAACGCCACGGCGTCGCGCAGCGTGCGGAATACGCTGTTATGCATAAAGCTTTGCCGCACGGCCACGTTGCGTAAGCCCGGCGTGCGCATATAGCCGCACCATTGCTCGGGCTCCGGCCAGTGCAAGTGCTGTGCGGTATCGCATAGGCCGTTGTCGAAATAACGTGGGTCGCGATTGGCGGCTAGCGCCAGGTTGCGCGGTACCGCGATAGCGTCGTAACCAAAATCGGTAAATAGCGAACGCTCGGGCCGACTGGCCGTATCGGACAGTGTGTGGCAGTTCGCGCAGTTTCCCTTGTCGGGATCTTTGAACAGTGCCAGTCCGTGCATCTCTTGCGGTGACAGCGTGCTGCGATGGCGCAGGTAGTCGTCGAAGCGCGAGCTGAAGGGCGCCATCTCGTTACTTTGCAGATAGGCCTGCATGATTTCGCCAAGCGCGCGCACGAGTTGTTCGGGGTCGCTTTGTACCGTTGGACCAAAGCGTGAGGCCAACTCGGGCGACCACTCGGTGTCATTGATTTTGCGCAGCAGGCTGGCGGGCGAAGCGTTGTTCATCTCGTCAGGGTCGAACAACGGGCCGCGTATCTGTTCGGTCAGCGTATCGGCGCGGCCATCGGCAAACAGGCCGCCAAAAGGTGCCGAGTAGGGTGCATCGTCGTCTTGATAAAAATAACGCTGCGGTACGTAACGTACGTACAGCAGCGATGGCGCATTGCGCCGACTGAAATGCCCCGGCCTGCTGCCTTGCGGTACGCCGGGGCCGGTTGCTGAGAGGGCGGGCGAGAAAGCGTGCGCCGGATCGTGGCAACTGCTGCAGGCCGTGCCGCGTGGTTCCGATAAACGCGTATCGACAAACAAGCGGCGACCCAACGCCACCAGCGCGGGGTCGGGTTGGAACACGGCGCTGCTCGAATCCACTTTGGCGGCCACCTGCGGGGTGGCCCCGATCATGCCGACGAGGGGCGCGTCGGTAGCCAAGGCTACGCCGCCCATGCATAGGCTCGTGGCAATCAGCAGGCGCCAGCCACTCACGGCGCGATAAAACCCGTCTTGTCGCAGCTCAGCGTGCGGTCGTTTTGCACGCAGGTCGTCAACAACTTGCCTGCCGCCGTATAGGCCTTGAACGTCCAGCCGCTGGCCGGCGCGGCGCGGCGCTCCATCAACATAAAACCGAAACTATTGTGGTGCGCGACCTTGTCGATGACCGTGCCTGGGGCGGGTGCCGCGTCCGTAGGCAGCGGGTCGGGCAGGGCCACCTCGATATTGTCGCCGCCATTGCCGGAGACGATGGTGGCCGGGTGGTCAGAAGCAAAGTTGATCGCTTGAAACGAATGCACATGAGCATGCAAGGCGACTTGGATGCCCTGCGGGTAGTAAGCCTGTCCGTTCAAGCTGCGCATCACCGATTGCAGCGATTGGGTGCCAGGCACCATCTGGGTGCCGGCGATCGGAGAGAACGCCAGGATCTGATGATGATTGGTAAAGATGGTGGTGCTGATGCCCGGCTTGGCGGCGAGTGCGGCGACGCTCTGGAACTGCTTCTGATAGATCTGAAACTGCGCGTCGCCAGGTTCCAGTGCGGTTTTATGAGCCTTGGCCGAGTCGAACACGATTAGCTGCGAACCACCGCCAAGCGCGACCGCATAAGGCTCGGAATAATTGGCCTGCTCATCGTTGACCGGGTTGTTGCACGAGCGCGTTTCAGCGTAGGGGTGCGGATCGAGCAAGCGGAACCAGCCCTGACCGGCACGCTTGCATTCTTCGTGGTTACCGCGCACGACGATCCAAGGTGCCTTGGACAGCAGGCGTGCGGCGGGCGTGAAAAAGTCAGCTTGCCAGGTATCCCAGCCGTAACCCCACGGACTGTTCCGGCAACCGGCGATGTCTGATGGGCAGGGATTTTCGCGGTAGTGATAGTCGCCGACGTGCAAGACCAGGTCCGGCTCGAAACCGGCCGCGGTGGCGACGATGGTGGCGAATGGCCAGGCGGCGAGGTCGTTGCAGGCTTGATAGACATTGTCGGCTTTTTTCATGCGACAGCCGGTATCGGCCAGCACCAGGATGCGCTGCGGCTCGGCCTTGGGTAGCGGCAGCGGCCGCCCGGCCACGTCGGCCTGATGCGCGTTCGTCGGCAAGCTGGCCTCACAGACCGACACCGGGAAAGCCGATGGCTTGGAATCGACCGCCGCGCTGGCGGTGGGCCGCAACGGCATGGTGCCGGCCGCTACTCGCAAGGACATGCGCGCCGAGCTGCCGTCGACATGTAACAGCGGGCATGCCGCATCGCCACCTTGTGCAGTGTCCCATTGAGTGACGACGCGAGCGATGGCCTGGCCGTTAGCGCCGATCTCCACCCATGCGGCCTGGATATTTGCCGCAGCGCTGGCGGCATCCTGGGCTTGTTGAGCATGGGGGCGTGGGTGCACGCAGCCGGACAGGATGCCGATGGCTGCAAATAGCGCCATCAGGCGGTACGTCTTGTGAGGGCTCATTACATGTCCATCAGTGATTTTGATGTGTATGTGGCCGAAGGTACGCGAGCAGGATGAAACAAAAAAGAAATTAAGGTGGCGGTCCTAAGAGCCTGTTCAAAGTCTCCCCGTGGCCCGCGCCGGGAACTGTTTGCGCGCAGGATAAGGAAGAACGAAGGAGTGTACGTCGGTACACGACTGAGTGATGACGCGGTCCTGCGCGCAAACAGCCCCGGCCCGAAGGGTTGAGCCGCTGTGGCCGCCATGCGCCAGCGCGCGGCTTGACCTGACGGCCAGTCAGGCGCTGCGCCACGCACTACCACCTGGCGGCCACAGCAGCTCAACGCGGGCTACGGGGAGACTTTGAACAGGCTCTAAGCGCCTTGCCACGCCGCCGAACCGCATTGCTGTACTTGGCCGTACACAGAATTTTTACGCGTTCTATACGCCCCCGCAGGAATTCGCTACCCCTTTCTTATGCGGCGATTTCTATAGTGCGCGCTGTCGGTACACCACATTGAGTCGGCACCTATGGATGTCATCTACCTGTTGTTCTGTTTTGTCCTCAGCGCGGCCAGCATCGGTTTTCTGATGGTCTGTGACCGTTTGGGTCGACGTCCCTGATCGTTGTAGCGGCCTATCACGGCATCTGCACGTCTCTTTCCTAGTCATCACGCCTAGTCATTACGTTTTCCCTGCAGGGGGTCCCCTTATGAGCTTCATCTACGTCGTGGCTACCGTCATCGCGGTGGCCTTGGCCGTCTACCTGTGCGTAGCCTTGCTTAAACCGGAGTGGTTCGAATGACCACGAACGATATCGTCCAGGTATTGATCTTCCTGGCTGTACTTCTATTGCTGGTGAAACCGGTCGGCCAATACATGGCGCTGGTGTTTGCCGATACGCCGAATAAAGTCAATCGCGTCGGCCGCGGCGTCGAGAACGTTTTGTACCGGCTCGCCGGCGTTCGCAGTGAAGATGACATGGGCTGGCGCCGTTACGCGCTGACTATGCTGCTGTTCAATATCGCCGGCTTGCTGGTGGTGTATCTGCTGCAGCGCGTGCAGCAGTGGCTACCGTTCAATCCGCAGAATTTCCCGGCGATCTCGCCGGATTCGGCAATGAACACCGCCATCAGTTTTGCCTCCAATACCAACTGGCAGGGCTACGGCGGCGAAAGCGCCATGAGCTACCTGACCCAGATGCTCGGCCTGGCCGTGCAGAACTTCTTGTCCGCCGCCACCGGCATCGCCGTGTTGATCGCGGTGATCCGTGGATTCACTCGCCGCAGCTCGGCCAGCATCGGTAACTTCTGGGTCGATATGACCCGCAGCACCCTGTACATCCTGATGCCGCTGTCGTTCGTGATGGCCTTGCTGCTGGTATCGCAAGGTGTGGTGCAGAACCTGAAGTCGTATGTCGATGTGCCGCTGACTCAGCACATCATTCAGGTCGAGCAAGTCAAAGACGCTGCCGGCAACGTGCTCAAAGATGCTGCCGGTCACGACGTGACGAAAGAATCGCCGGCAACGACACAGACTTTGCCGATGGGGCCGGCGGCTTCGCAGATCGCGATCAAGCAGTTGGGTACCAACGGTGGTGGTTTCTTCAACGCCAACTCGGCGCATCCCTATGAGAACCCGACACCGCTGAGCAACTTCATCGAGATGTTGGCGATCTTTTTGATTCCCGGTGGTCTTTGCATCACTTTTGGCAACATGGTGGGGGACCGGCGGCAAGGCTGGGCGATCCTCGCCACCATGTTGCTGATCTTTGTACCGCTGGCTTTTGCCGCAGTCGGTGCGGAGCAGGCGGGTAATCCGGCACTGCACAGTCTGGTCGACCAGCAAGCTTCCACGCTGCAGTCCGGCGGCAATATGGAAGGCAAGGAAACCCGCTTTGGCATCGCCGCCAGTGGCCTGTTCACAGCCATTACCACAGCCGCTTCCTGCGGCGCCGTCAACAACGCACACGATTCGCTCACCCCGCTTGGCGGCCTGGTGCCGATGTGGCTGATGCAGCTCGGCGAGGTGGTCTTTGGCGGTGTCGGCTCGGGTCTGTACGGCATGCTGGCGTTTGCGGTGGTGGCGGTATTCATCGCCGGGCTGATGGTCGGACGTACGCCGGAATATCTCGGCAAAAAGATCGAAGCGCATGAGATGAAAATGGCTAGCCTGGCGGTGCTGATTCCGTGTGCGCTGGTGGTGATTTGTACGGCGATCGCGGTGATGTCGCCAGCGGGTATCGCGGGGGTGGCCAATCCCGGCGCGCATGGCTTCAGCGAAATGCTTTACGCCGTGACCTCTGCTTCCAATAACAACGGCAGTGCGTTTGGCGGTCTATCGGCAAACACCCCGTTCTGGAACGTATTGCTCGGCGTGTGCATGTTCTTCGCACGGTTTCTGTTGGCGATCGCGATGTTGGCGATGGCCGGTTCGCTGGCCGCCAAACGCCACGTGCCACCGTCGGGCGGCACCTTGCCGACGCATACGCCGCTGTTCGTGACCTTGCTTGCCTGCGTCGTGATCGTGGTGGGCGCGCTGACTTTCCTTCCGGCCTTGGCGCTTGGCCCCATTGCTGAATATTTGATGTCGGGACACTGATTCCATGAGTTCTCATACCCAAGCTGTCAGCAGCTTCAATCGTGAGTTGATTCTCACAGCGGTCGCCGATTCGTTCCGCAAACTGTCGCCGCGGCAGCAGTTTCGTAACCCTGTGATGTTCGTGGTGTTCGTATGCAGCGTGCTGACCACGCTGCTGTGGGCACAGGCGATAGCCGGCCATGGCGAAGCGCCTACGGGCTTTATTTTCTGGGTCAGTATCTGGCTGTGGTTCACCTTGTTGTTCGCCAACTTTGCCGAGGCCCTGGCCGAAGGTCGTGGCAAGGCGCAAGCCGCTACGCTGCGTAGCTCGCGCAAAGATGTGATCGCGAAAAAGCTGGCCGGTCCACAGCGCGACGCCAAGGTCATGCTGGTCAAATCCAGCGATCTGCGCACCGGTGACTACGTGTTGGTCGATGCCACCGAACAGATGCCCGGTGACGGCGAAGTCGTGGTGGGTGCCGCCAGCGTGGACGAGAGTGCGATTACCGGCGAATCCGCGCCGGTGATTCGCGAGTCCGGTGGTGATCGCAGTGCTGTGACTGGTGGTACGCGAGTGCTATCGGACTGGCTGGTCGTGCGCATTACCAGCAATCCGGGCGAGAGCTTTCTCGACCGCATGATCGCGATGGTGGAAGGCGCCTCGCGGCGCAAGACGCCGAACGAGATCGCGCTGACTATTCTGCTGGCCAAGTTCACCCTGATCTTTCTGCTCGCTTGCGCCACCTTGCTGCCGTATTCGATCTACAGCGTGCAGGCGGCCGGTAAAGGCAATCCGATCACCCTGACTGTGTTGATCGCACTGCTGGTGTGTTTGATTCCGACCACGATCGGTGCCTTGCTTTCGGCGATCGGTATTGCCGGCATGGATCGGATGATTCGCGCCAACGTCATCGCCACCTCGGGCCGTGCCGTTGAAGCCGCTGGCGACGTCGACGTATTGCTGCTCGACAAAACCGGCACGATCACCCTGGGTAACCGCCAGGCGGTGGCTTTCCTGCCGGCGCCGGGTATCGAAGAAAGCATCCTGGCCGATGCCGCGCAGCTTGCTTCGCTGGCCGACGAAACGCCTGAAGGCCGTAGTGTGGTGGTGCTGGCCAAAGAGCGCTTCGGCCTGCGTGAGCGCCAGCTCGAAGAAGGCCACGCCGTATTCGTGCCGTTCACCGCACAGACCCGCATGAGTGGCGTGGACATCGGCACCCGTTCGATCCGCAAGGGTGCGCTTGATGCCGTCGAGCGTGCGTTGGAAGCTGGTGGCAGCCATCTGCCGCCGTTGGTCAAGCGCATGGCAGAGGACATCGCCCGCCGTGGCGCTACCCCGCTGATCGTCACCGAAGGCTCCACCGCATTGGGTGTGATCGAGCTGAAGGACATCGTCAAGGGCGGTATCCGCGAGCGCTTTGCCGAAATGCGCCGGATGGGTATCAAGACCATCATGATTACCGGCGACAACCCGCTGACCGCGGCAGCGATCGCCGCTGAGGCTGGTGTCGACGACTTCCTCGCCGAGGCGACACCGGAAGCCAAGCTCAAGTTGATCCGCTCGATTCAGGCCGAAAACCGCCTGGTGGCGATGTGCGGCGACGGTACCAACGATGCGCCGGCGCTGGCCCAGGCCGACGTCGCCGTGGCGATGAATACCGGTACCCAGGCGGCCAAAGAAGCCGGCAACATGGTCGATCTGGATTCCAACCCGACCAAGTTGATCGAAGTGGTGGAAATCGGCAAACAGATGCTGATTACTCGCGGCTCGCTGACCACCTTCTCGATCGCCAACGACGTGGCCAAGTACTTCGCGATCATTCCGGCTGCGTTCGCCACCACCTATCCGGCGTTGAATACGCTTAACGTGATGCGTTTGGCGACGCCGCAGAGCGCCATTCTGTCGGCGGTGATCTTTAACGCGCTTATCATCATTTTCCTGATTCCATTGGCGCTCAAAGGGGTGAAGTACCGGGCGCTTGGCGCAGGTTCGCTACTGCGTCGCAACCTGTTGGTATACGGCTTGGGCGGCATCGTAGTGCCTTTTATCGGCATCAAAGTGATCGACATGCTGTTGGTGTTGTTCGGGCTGGCATGACGTACGCCCCGCTCGGCGGGGTCAACCACTCTCAAAAGGTTTCAACCATGCAAACGCTAAAGCTCTCGGTTTCGCTGCCTGACGATACTCATCCAGATATGGAATTGCGGTTGTCAGCGAACGACTCGGCCTGCGATGTAGTGATCGCCCTGCCGATGCAGCCAAATCGGGGAGCCAAGGCCGCCCAGGTGCCACGCAGCACCGAGGCGCCAAGCGAGGGTAACGATGACTACGAACTCGGCGGTTACGCCGGAATTTAATCGAGCGCGGTCTGCTGTAGCCGCGGCATCGATTTAAGAATTATCTCTACCATTGCGCATCGCGCCGGCTTCAGCGGAGCGGTGCGGGAGTTTATGCATGAAACGTCACATTTTCGCAGTAGCTGCCACCCTTATCGCACCGTTTTGCTTCGACGATGCGCGCGCCGAAGACATCCGTGTCGAAGAAGAGCCGAAAAGCAGCCTGACCGGCAGTGTCGGTATTAGCTCCGATTACATGTTTCGTGGACTTACCCAGAGCTGGGGGCGCCCGGTGATTCAAGGCGGCGCCGAGTGGGCGGCGCCCAGCGGCTTAGTGGCCGGCGGATCGGTCTCGGGAGTCAGCGAGCACAGCTATCCCGGCGGTTCGATGGAGCTGGATCTGTACGCCAGCTACGGTCGCGCGGTTAATGACGATTGGTCCTGGCGCGCCGGTGTCTACGGCTATATCTATCCGGGCGCCAACCTCAGCAAGGCGGGCTTGTCCAAGCGTTCGTTCAACACCGCCGAGGCCAATGTGGCGGTGAGCTGGAAGTGGTTCACCTTAAAGTACAACCGCTCGCTTACCGATTACTTCGGCGTGGATACGGAGCAGGGTTATCGCAGCGACTCGCGCGGCCTGGGCTATTTTCAGCTCGATGCCTCCGTGCCGCTGGCCGACGACTGGAGTGTGGATCTGCATGCAGGCCATACGCATTACAACACCACCTTGGCGCAGCCGCTGCCCAGCGGCGCGGTCAACCCGGACTACAGCGACTACGGCGCTACGCTTAAATACAAATTTGCCGGCCACTGGACGGCCAGCGTCGGGGTGACTCATGCCACCAACGCCGATTTCTATCGGAATACGTCCAGCTTTATCCAGGCCAATGAGTTTCGCCGCGCCGGTGGAACCCGAGGCTTCGTGATGTTGCAGAGTGCATTCTGATTTTCGTCGTCCAAACCAATCCTATTTGACCCGATTTTATTCAATACTCAATAAGCCCATGAGGCTTGCGGTTTAAAGGCTTAAGTTATGCAACTCAAAAAAACACTTGTCATCGCTTGCTTGCTGGCCATCGCGCCGGCCACCAAGGTTATGGCCGACGATGCGGCGCCCGCAGCGGCCCCGGTAGCCAGCAGCGATTGTTCCCATGGGTTCGCCTCGCGTCTTGCCGCGGCTTATCGCGAAAATGCGCAGCCAGCCGATCCGAATGCGGTGGCGCCTAAGCGCCGCGCCATGGAATCGCCATTCGACTCCGCGCCGTTCCCCTCGGCCGAATGGCAGCTCGGCGGTGTGGCTTACCCGATCGGCGTGCCGAACGAGAACTCGCAATATCCGCTGGAAAAAGCCATGGCCTGCACGCGCATTGGCAAGTGGATGCAGGACAACCGCATCGAGGTCTACGGCTGGATCAATCCATCGATCAACATGAGCTCGTCGAACCATACCAACTTCCCGCTTTCCTACGCGACGCGGCCGAACCGGGTGGAGTTCGACCAGTTCCTGTTTCGTATCGAGCGCGTGCCCGATACGGTACAGACCGACCACATCGACTGGGGCGTGCATCTGGATCTGCTGTACGGCTACGACTACCACTACACCACCATGAAGGGTGTCTTCAGCAATCAGCTATTGAACAATCCGGGCAGCAAAGCTTTGCCTGGCAAGACCATGGGTTACGACCCGATGTTGTTCTACGCCGACATTTATTTTCCGTCGGTGGCACAGGGCATGAACGTGCGCATCGGCCGTTATCTGTCGCTGCCTGACATCGAGGCGCAGTTCTCGCCGAACAATTACTTGTTGACGCACTCCATTCTGTACACGGTCGACCCGTATACGCAGATGGGCATCATGACGACCACCAAGCTCAGCGACCAATGGACAGTGCAGGTCGGTGTGAATGGCAGCAACGACACGGCGGTGTGGAATCACGCCGCGCGGCCGACGCTGCAAGCGTGCGTGCGCTGGGTGTCGGCGAGCAACAACGACATGCTTTACCCCTGCATCAATAGCCTCAATAACTCCGACTACAACTACAACAATATCCAGATGTACGTGATGACCTGGGGTCATCGTTTCAGCCATGACGTGCACATGCTGACCGAGGCCTATCGCATCTTTGGCCGCAATATTCCCGGTTATGGCCCCGATGGCATTCCCGGCGTGGCAGGTTCGTCGGCGACGGCGGGTACGGCAGGTGCGTTCGGTGTCGTCAACTACTTCAACGTCGAATTGAATCCGAAAAACATGATCTCGTTCCGCAACGAGTTCTATAAAGACGAGAAGGGCCAGCGCACCGGTTTTGCCACGCGTTACTCCAGCCATACGCTTGGTTTGACCCATTGGGTCTCGCAAGATCTGGAGATTCGCCCGGAGATTCGCTACGAGCACTCCTACGACATGGCGATCTACGACGGTGGCCGCAAGAACTACCAGGTGACCGCGTTGATGGACGCGATCCTGCATTACTAATCACGTTCGATTCGACCAAGTCCGATCTAATCAAGTCACGCCGAGATACATAAAATGAGCAAGCTCCTACGCAATATTTTGGTCATGCTGTTGTTGCTGACGGTAATCACCGGTGTTCTTTATCCGCTGGCTGTTACCGGCGTCGCACAACTGCTGTTTCCAAAACAGGCCAATGGCAGCCTGGTCGAGAAAGATGGCAAGGCGGTCGGTTCGAGTTTGATCGGGCAGTCGTTCACCGAGCCGAAGTATTTCTGGGGACGGCCGTCGGCAACCACGCCGATGGCCAATAACGGCGCCTCGTCCACCCCCTCCAATACCGGCCCGACCAACCCGGCGCTGGTCGATGCGGTAAAGCAGCGCATCGATGCACTGCACACCGCTGATCCAGGCAATACCGCGCCGGTACCGGTCGATCTGGTCACCGCCTCTGGTAGCGGGCTCGATCCGGAGATCACCCCGGCGGCGGCGCAATACCAGGTGGCTCGTGTCGCTCGGGTACGCGGTTTGAAGGAGGCGGACGTGCAGAAGTTGGTGACGGAGGCCACGGCAGGGCGCCAATTGGGCGTATTGGGCGAGCCGCGCGTCAATGTGCTGCAGATCAACCTTGCGTTGGATGCATTGCAAAAGCGCTAATCTTGCCGGGTGCTCAAGTTCCCACTCCACCGAGCCTCGGCTTGAGGGAGTGGGTTGATTTACCCGCTCTCTCCATGGATGGAGCAGGCGCAGGCTCTTATGACCGAACCCTCCCGCGAAGCCCGTGCCGATGCCTTGCTAGGCACCGTGCATGAAGACCAAAACCACAAGCTGAAAATCTTTCTCGGCGCCGCGCCCGGTGTCGGTAAAACCTTTGCCATGCTTTCGGCGGCACGCGAGCTGAAGAGGCAGGGCGTAGACGTGGTCGTCGGCCTGGTCGAGACACACGGCAGGGCCGAGACGCAGGCATTGGTCGAGGGTCTGGAGGTGTTGCCGCGCCGCAAGGTTAACTATCGCGGCAAGGACTTTACCGAGTTCGATCTGGATGCCGCGCTCATGCGGCGTCCGGCGGTGTTGCTGGTCGACGAGCTGGCCCATCGCAATTTGCCGGGTGGCCGCCATGAGCGTCGTTGGCAAGACATCGCCGAACTGCTCGACGCCGGGGTCGAGGTTTACACCGCGCTCAATGTGCAGCACCTGGAAAGCCTTAACGACCAGGTTCGGCGCATCACCAACGTCACCGTGCGCGAGACGGTACCCGATGCTTTTCTCGACCGCGCCCGCGATATCGTGCTGGTCGATCTGCCGCCGCGCGAACTGATTCAGCGGCTCAAGCAAGGCAAAGTCTATGTACCGGAAACCGCGGCGGCGGCACTCGATGCATTCTTTTCACCGACCAACCTCGGCGCGTTGCGCGAGCTGGCGGTGGATACCGTCGCCGGCCATGTCGACAGCGATCTGCGCGAGCATATGTTGGCGCGTGGCGGGGTCATGCCGGTGCGTCGGCGCGTGTTGGCGGCGATCGACGGGCATAGTCAGAGCGAATATCTGGTGCGCGTCGCACGGCGTATCGCTGAACGACGCGGCTCGCCTTGGAGCGTAGCCTTCGTCGATACCGGCGCGACACTGGATAAAACCCGGCGCGAGCGAGTCGATGCGGCGATGCGGCTGGCGCGCCGGCTCGGTGGCGATACCGTGGTGCTGCGCGGCCATGTGATTGCCGATGAGCTGATCGCACATGCCGATCGCGATGGCGTGGGCCAGATCATCGTGGGCCGTACCCGCGAACGGCCGGTGGCGAGCTTTTTCGGCCGCTCGCTGATCCAGCGGCTGCTGCGCCGTGGCGCGCATCTGGAGTTGACCATCATCGCCACGCCGGCAGAGCGCGCGCAGGCACGCCGCCTGTTGCGCATGCCCGGCGGCCGCGGCCGGCGTGACGAATACGTCTACGCCACGTTGGCGGTGCTGGTCGCCTTTGGCCTGTCCTTTATCGCCGACCGCTATCTGTCGGTGGCCAATCTATCGCTGATCTTTCTTACCGCCGTGCTGGTCGTGGCGGTGCGTACGCGCATGGCAGTAGCCGTCTATACGGCCACCATGTGTTTTCTTGGCTACAACTTCTTTTTTGCACCGCCGCGTTACACCCTGGCAATCGCCAACTTCGACGATGTGCTGGCGGTGTGTTTGTTCTTTGTGGCGGCGCTGGTTTGCAGTCGCCTGGCTACGCGACTGGCCAGCCAAGTTGAATCGATGCGGGCAGCCCATGCGCATGCGCGCTCTTTGCTTGCGTTAGGCCAGCGGCTAGCCACCAGCACCGACGCCGATGGCATGCGCGCCGTAGGCGCCACGGCGCTGGCGCAGGCACTGCGTTGCGAGGCCGCGCTGTTGGCGCGCGACGCCAGCCAACTGCTGCACGCGGCCGCTACTGCGCCGCGCGATTTGAAATTGACGCCACAAGATCTGGCCGCCGCGGAGTGGTGCGAACAACACATCGAGCAGGCCGGCCGCTACACCGACACCTTGAATGCCGCGCCGTGTTGGATGCTGCCGCTAGGTGCCGAGGGGCGTCATCTCGGGGTCGTGGCCCTGCGTTTTCCTGCGGAGATCGGCGAGCCCAACCCCGATCAGCGCAGCCTGGCGCTGGCGATGGCACAGGACATCGGCCAAGCCTTGGAGCGCGCGCGCCTGGGCGACGAGCTGGAAGGAGCTCGGGTACAAGGCGAGACCGAGCGCCTGCGCAATGCGCTGCTGTCTTCGGTATCGCACGATCTGCGCTCGCCGCTGGCCTCGATGATCGGCGCGGCCGGCACCCTCACCAGCTACGGCGACAAACTGCCGCCGGAAGAACGGCGCGAACTGCTGGAAGCCATCCTCGGCGAAGGTCAGCGGCTGGATCGCTATATTCAAAACCTGCTCGATATGACCCGGCTGGGCCATGGCACGCTCAAGCTCAATCGCGACTGGACCGACGCCGACGAAATCGTTGCGGCCTCAGTCGGCCGGCTGCGCAAGATGTTCCCTGATTTGCGCGTTGAAACCACCTTGCCGCAAGACACCGTGCTGCTGTTCGTGCATCCGGCCTTGATCGAGCAGGCGCTGTTCAACATTCTGGAAAACGCAGCCCGCTTCTCGCCGCACGATCAGCCGGTGCGGGTCGTGGTGCGCACCGTCAACGATAAATTGCAGATCGACGTCAGCGATCGTGGCCCCGGTATCCCTGAAGACGAACGAGCGCGAATCTTCGACATGTTTTACTCAGTCTCCCGTGGCGACCGCGCGCCGCAAGGCACCGGTCTGGGCCTGGCGATCTGCCGCGGCATGATCGGCGCGCACGGCGGCAGCGTGGAGGCCTTGCCCGGCGATGGCATTGGCACCACCATTCGCATCACTTTGCCGCTGCCGGCGCCGCCGGAAAATAGCCAATGACTGCCGCTATCCCTCGCGTACTGGTCATCGACGACGAGGCGCAGATCCGCAAATTCCTCGACATCGGTCTGCGCGCCGAAGGTTACGAGGTGCTGCTGGCGGCCAATGCCGCCGATGGCCTCGCGCTGGCGGCAACCCGCGCGCCCGACCTGGTGATACTTGACCTCGGCCTGCCCGACCGCGAGGGCCATGAAGTGCTGGCCGAATTGCGGCAGTGGAGCCAAATTCCGGTGCTGGTGCTGTCGGTGCGCGATACCGAGCAAGAGAAGGTGCGCGCGCTCGACGCCGGTGCCAACGACTACGTGACCAAGCCCTTCGGCATCCAGGAGCTGATGGCGCGATTGCGCGCCATGCTGCGTAACCACACCGGTGAGGTCGACGCCCCGCCGCGCTACGACGACGGCCGCCTGTGCATCGACCTGGCCCAGCGCGAAGTCAGCCTCGATGGCGCCGCGCTGTCGCTGACCCGCAAGGAATACGCCGTATTGGCCATGCTGCTGCGCCATGCCGGCCGTGTCGTCACCCAACAGCAATTGCTGCGCGAGCTGTGGGGGGCGACCCATGTCGAAGACACCCACTACCTGCGCATCGTCATCGGCAAGCTGCGCCAAAAACTGGGTGACGACCCCGCCACCCCGCGCTGGCTACGCACCGAACCCGGCGTCGGCTACCGATTCCTGGCCTGATTAGCTCCTCTCCCTGCAGGCAGGGGGAGGCTGGGAGGGAGTAAGCCCCGCCTCATTTCCACACTCATCAACCCCCGTCAGACCGCGCCCCACAAGCCCGCAGGAGGGTTCAGCCGGCAAAACCGCACACAGCGTGTCACCATCGGCCGACACCAAGACCACCCTTCGCCGCTGTTTTCGGCGGACGTGACGGTTATGATATGCAGCCTTCACAAACCCATCCCGGCCGTAACAAGCGCGAAACGTACCGCCGGCTCTAAGAGGACATACACCCATGGCACGTGGCATCAATAAAGTCATTGTGGTCGGCAATCTGGGCGCCGACCCCGAAACCCGCTACACCAGCAGCGGCACCGCGATCACCAGTCTGCGCATTGCCACTTCCGAACAGTGGACCGACAAACAGAGCGGCGAAAAGCAAGAGCGCACCGAGTGGCACCGCGTGAAGCTGTTCGGCCGCCTCGCCGAGATCTCCGGCGAATACCTGAAGAAGGGCCGTCAGGTCTATATCGAAGGTTCGCTGCGCACCGACAAATACACCGACAAAGACGGTGTCGAGCGCTACAGCACCGACATCATCGCAGCCGAGATGCAAATGCTTGGCGGCAATGAAGGCGGCGGCGGTGGTGGTGCAGGCGGTGGCAGCGGCGGCGGATACCGCGAGCGCCAGCAGGGCGGTGGTGGCGGCGGTCAACGTCAAAGCCAGGGCGGCGGCAATTACGGCGGCGGTCAGTCGCGTGGCGGCAACGATCAGGGCAGCGCAGCGCGCCCATCCCCGCCACCGCCGGCCGATAACAACTTTGACGACGACGATATTCCGTTCTAACCCACACCGTTAGATCGAAATGGTCGCCTTTTGACCTGGAAACCCCCGAGCGATCGGGGGTTTTTTGTTTTTCCAGACTGGACGTTTCTTCGCCGTTTCTTGCGCCGATAATTCGCCTAAGCTGCACCTTGAGACGTGACGCATTCAATGGTCAGCCTGGAGGTTGCAGCATGCGCCTTAAATACAGAACCCAAGGATTTGTCATCGCTCCGAGTTAGTTTGAACGTAGCCGAGCGAGTAGTGACGTCCGCCACTCGAAACGGCACGTTTTTTCGGCAACTCCCTAACAACCATCAAGGGGATACCCATATGCAGACACGCATCCAGGGCACGGTGATGCCCGTGTTGGAAGTACAGCTTGATCCTAACGACAGCGTCTTCGCCGAGAGCGGAGAGCTTTCATGGATGACCGCATCTATCCATATGACTACGCACACCCAGATGGGCGGCGGCGGAGGTCTGCTTGGGATGTTCAAGCGGGTTGTCAGCGGCGGCAGTCTGTTCATGACCGAGTACCGAGCCGTGCAGGCGGCTGGGGAAGTTGCTTTCGCCACCAAGGTGCCGGGCCACATCGTGCCGGTGTCCGTGAGTCCTGGCAATGAATACCTGGTGCATCGGCATGGTTTTCTTTGTGCCACGCCGCAAGTCACCATCGGTGTGGGTTTTCAACAGTCACTGGGTGCCGGCATCTTCGGCGGCAATGGTTTCGTGCTGCAAAAAGTTGGTGGCACGGGTACGGCGTGGCTCGAACTCTCTGGCGAACTTATCCGGAAAGATCTGGCACCCGGTGAGACCTTGCGGGTTCACCCCGGACACGTCGGTGCGTTCCAGGCTTCGGTTGGTTTTCAGATCACTACGGTCCCTGGCATTAAGAACGCGATCTTCGGTGGCGACGGCATCTTTCTGGCGGCGCTTACCGGTCCTGGGACAGTGTGGCTGCAGACGCTGCCCATCTCGCGTCTGGCGCACCAGATTGCCGAATACCTGCCCAGCAACGAGGGCGGTGGCGGTCGAGCGACTGTCGGGGGCGGGCTAATCGGAGGGATCGTGGGTTCCCTGCTGAGCAGTGACGACAAGTGATTTGAAGCAGGCCACAGGGGGCGAGGCCATTCTCGCCTTTGCCTACCTGAGAGGATTGCGACATGCCAGTGGCTGGTCGGCCCGGACGTTTCCCATGAACTACGCTGGGTGTCCAAAGCCGACCGTCTTCGGTCATTCCGGGGCCAGCTCAGTTCTCGCTTACTTGTGTAGGCACGAATGCTGCTGGCAGTCCCTTGGTGGCGGTGATGCGGCGCAGAGGCTCAGCTGCCACTCGCCCATGGCAAAGTTATGCTGATGTAAAGCCAAGATTACATAAGCCCAAGACTGCATAAGCCCAACGGAACCCATCCATGCGCGAGCAATACCCCGAGATCGAGCCTTATCGCACGCAACGGCTTAGCGTCGACGATATTCACAATCTCTACATCGAAGAGTGTGGCAATCCCGATGGCTTGCCGGTGGTTTTTTTGCATGGCGGGCCTGGCGCGGGTATCTCCGCCTACCATCGCCGCTTCTTTGATCCCAAGCGCTACCGCATCGTGCTGTTCGACCAGCGCGGTGCTGGAAAATCCACCCCGAATGCCGAATTGCGCAACAACACGACGTGGCACTTGGTCGCGGACATCGAGGCGATTCGTCAGCACTTGGGTATTGAGCAATGGGTGGTTTTCGGCGGCTCCTGGGGCTCGACGCTGGCCCTCGCATACGCCCAGACGCATCCCGAGCGAACGATGGCGCTGGTGCTGCGCGGCATCTTTCTTGGCCGGCCAGATGAACTGCGCTGGTTCAATGAGATGAGCGGTGGTGCCTCGTGGATCTTCCCCGAGCGTTGGGCTCATTATCTGGCGCATATTCCGTCGGAAGAACGCGACAACTTGATCGAGGCGTACTGGCGCAGACTCGATAGCGAGGACGAGGCGGTGCGCCTGGCTGCCGCGCAGGCCTGGGGCTATTGGGAGGGCGGCAGCACCACGCTGCTGCATGATCCGAATGAACCAGGCAATTTTGAAGATCCGCAGTTGTCGCTCAATCTGGCGCGCGCCGAGGCGCATTACTTTCGCCATGGCGTTTTTCTGGAGCCCGACCAGTTGCTGCGCGGCGTCGAACGCATCCGTCATATTCCGGCGACTATCGTGCAAGGCCGCTACGACATCATCTGCCCGATGAGAAGCGCATACGACTTGGCGCAAGCCTGGCCTGAAGCGGACTTTCATGTCGTGCTGGCCGGCCACAGCGCGGCTGATCCGGCCATTGTCGATGCCCTGGTGAATGCGACGGATGCACTGGCTGATCGGCTTGACTGAATACGGCGTATCGTTACCTGCGCTACAGCACAGCAATACCGGTAGTCACCACCGCAGTCGAGGAGAAGATCGATGAGCAGCAAGCCGAATATTGTGTTGGTACATGGCGCATGGGGCGATGCCTCGCACTGGCGTCACGTGATTCCTTCGCTGCATGCCAAGGGATACAAGATCAGCGCGGTACAGAACCCGCTGACCTCGTTACCCGATGACATCGAGCGCACCAGCAAATTGGCCGCCGCGCAGGGCGCCCCTACCTTGCTGGTGGGTCATTCTTACGGTGGCATGGTGATTACTGGGGCCGGTCACGTGCCCAATGTGGTGGGGCTGGTCTACATCGCCGCCTTTGCGCCTGAAGAGGGCGAAACGCCCGGCGGTATTTTCGGTCTGCGCGCGGCGCCGCCGGGTGCCGCGGCGATACGCCCGGACGATAACGGTTTTCTGTGGATCGACCAGGCTCAATTTCACCAGAACTTTTGCCAGGATCTCGATGCGACGGAAGGATTGGTTATGGCGGTCACGCAGAAGCCCATCGCGGGACGTTGCTTTGCGGACAAGAGCGGTGCGCCCGCGTGGAAGGTCAAGCCGAGCTGGTACCAGGTGTCGAGCGAAGATCGCATGATTCCACCGGAAACCGAGCAGTGGTTTGTTGAGCGCATGAAGCCAAGAAAGGCCATCACGCTGCCGGCCGGCCATGCCTCGATGGCGTCGCATCCAGCGGAGATCGTGGCGTTGATCGAAGAGGCTGCCCAAGCGGTTTCGTAGCACCGATCGGGTGTTCCATCACCTCGTCCGCTGTCTTGGCGGGGTGATGGCGAGTGCGGATCGAAAATCTGGCGCATCGCGGAAAGCCAATCTACGGCTTGCGCGCTGAACATATCGGCCTCGACCGGCAAAGCACTCGTCAGGAAACAACATGCTCACTGAAACACAGGTCTCGCAGTACCTCGCCCGTATCGGTTTTGATGGAAGCGTGGTCGCTAACCTCGACACACTGCGCGCGCTGCATAAGGCGCATATGCATCATGTGCCGTTCGAGAACCTGAGTATTCATATAGGCGAAGCCATTTCGCTGGACCTCGACGATGTATTCCATAAATTGGTGGTGCAGCGCCGCGGCGGTTTTTGTTATGAATTGAACAGCCTGTTTCATGCCTTGCTATGTACGTTGGGGTTCAAGGTCAAGATCCTGTCCGGGCAGGTGTTCAATGGCGAGACATACAGTGCGCCGTTCAGCCACCTGCTGTTGCTGCTGGACATCGCCGGACAGCAGCTCATTGCCGATGTCGGTTACGGCGATTCCTTTACCGAAGGGCTGCCTCTGGATGGCACGCCGATGGAGCGCCTGGGCACCTGGCATAAGGTCGAGCGGCAGGGCGAGACTTTCACGCTCATGCAAGACAAGGGCGCTGAAGGATATAAGGCGCAATATCGCTTCACTTTAGCGACGTATGACATCGATGCATTCAAGGATCGATGCCATTTCCAGCAAAGCTCCCCTGACTCGCCGTTCACGCAGCGCTCCATTTGCACCATTGCCACCGATGATGGCCGCAACAGCATATCCAGCAACCGCTTCATTCAGACCGTACGCGGCGTTCGCAGTGAGCGAACCATTGAGCACGCGCCGGAGTTAAAACAGCTATTGCTGGAGTATTTCGGTATAAGGCTGGCCGATGACGCGCCGCTGGATAACTTGCTCGCATTGGCAGGTGTATTCCGGCGTCTCTGAGCGCTGGTTTCAACACAGCATTCTTAGCCGATGCGGTCGGTGACCCATGCGGTGGAATACCGCAGCGCATGGGTCGCCGATGCATGAGTTTGTATGGCGATCGCGCCATTGGTCGCTACGGACGGTGCGGCGCCGTCGCTGCAATACCGCGATGGCCCCAGCCACTCGATGCTGGTGCCATGGATACGCCCGCAGCGTTGCAGGGTAGTTTTGCCCGGTGTGTTGTCTGCCTGGTGCACGACGATGACGAAGCCATCATCAGTGATCGCCACGCCAGGACTCAGACCGTTGTCGTAGTGCACCGGGTAACCCCAGTCGATACGGGTTCCGTTGATCCGGCCTACGCGATATAGCAGTTTGCCATCGTCTGCGGCGGACTGATGCGCGGCGACAATCGTGCCGTCTTGCTGCATGGCGACGACTGGCTTGTGGCCGGTGTCGTAGTTTTGGCTGGCGCTCCAGCGTAGCGTCTGGTTTTCGATCCGCGCTACCCGGCACCATAGGCCGCTATTTCCACCAGACTGATGCACTTCCGCGATATAGCCTTGATCGTTGATCGCCACATCAGGGGTCACCCCTAAATCGTATTTACTGCTATCGCCCCATTCGATTGTGTGGCCTTTGATGTTGCCCACGCGGCTATAGAGATGATCGGCGTTCTCGGCTTTGTGCACCTCGACCAGCAGGCCCCGTGTGTTCAGCGCGACTGCCGGGGTGACGCCACTGTCGTACTGCTCGCTGGCGTGCCATCGCACACTAAGACGTTCGCAATGGCCCACGCGGCAATGCAACGTGTCGGCATGTTTGGATTTGTGCACTTCGATCGCGATATGGCCGGCATTGAGTGCGACCTTGCTTTGTACGCCGTCGTCGTATTGCAACCCAAGGCCAAAAAGGACGTCCTTCATGTCAGTGCCTTTTATAGGATGAGTAAGCAGGGCGCGGCGAAGTAAGCTGCAGAAAAGCGGGGGTCAGGGCTGCTGTTTCGGAGCGCGGCACGAGCCTAGCACTGCGATTGTGAGGTTCAGTTTCACGTGTTAAGCCTAGGCGCGTGCCGTAAAAGGGCGGCGAAGTCAGCCAGCGCTAGCCGCGAAGGCAAGCGCGTCTTCGAGGCGATCATCGCCCCAGAACATCTCGTCGCGGACAAAAAATGTCGGGGCGCCGAAGATGCCGCGAGCCTGGGCGGTTTCCGTTTGTAGGCGCAGGCGATGTTTTTGCTCGTCTGACTGTGCGTCGGCGATGATTTGAGCCGCCGGCAGGCCAAGCTGTTCGAGCGCGTTGCTGACGGCTTCGAGCGTGTCGATGTCGCGGTCTTCGACAAAATTCATCTGCATGATTTTTTTGCAGTAAGCCCCCATCCATGGTTGTTCGGCACCCAGCGTGGCTACCCGCATGGGCAGTAAAGCACGGCGTGGAAACTGGGTTGGCCTGGTCCAGGGCAGGCCGTACTTTTCGCATTGACGCGCCATATCGCGCCACACATAACTGCCTTTGGCCTTTTGCAGCACGAAGGGCGAGCTATCCCAGCCGAACGACTTGAAAATCGGCCCAAGCAAAAAAGGCCGCCACGTGATGGTTATGCCATGGCGTGCGGCAAGTGCCTCGATACGCATCACGCTTAAATAGCTGTAGTTGCTGCCTAACTCGAACCAGAACTCAATCATGGGGATGACTCGCGAATAAGTGGAGGGTGTTGCCGATGTCATTCATAGACGACCAGGCAGCGGGTTTCGATGCTTTCACGCAACGGCCAATCGGGCGGTGCATCGGGGTGCTCGAAGGCCGCGTGCGGGGTGAAGCGCGCGACGCCGCTGAGTTGTGAATCGTACTGCTTGAATACCAGGGCCTCGTTACGATGCATGGCAGAGAAATACCACCAGCGATGCCATGGCGAATGGATGGCTAGATAAATATCGCCGCTACGCTTCGGGTAGCGTACTTCGGCGCTGATGAGGTCGGTGGCCGCCAGCGTGCGCGCATCACAGACGGCCAGCGGCGTATCCAGAACCGGTACGTTGATGGAGCGCCAGACGTTGACGATGCTGTAACGGCCGATGGCTGCGTGCTCGTTCTTGCCTGCCAGTACCAGGCCCAGTCGTTTGCGCCCGGATTCCTCGGTGTAGTCGTTATGGATGCGGCCATTGGCTGCGGCCGGCTCGCCTTTGGCAGAGCGGCCGAAGCTGAGTGCACGACGGTCGGCTTCGCGCTTGCGTACCAGGTGATCGAAGACATAGCCGCGTTTGGCGCCGGTAGCCGCGCAGGCGAGCTCGACGACTTCGGGGTAATAGCGCTCGATGATGAGGTCCTTATCGGAGAAATCGTTCAGCGCGGTCGGGGCGTCCCAAAGCTCGAAGCCTTCACGATGCACGGTGGTTCGCGTTGTCAGTTGGCGGGCATCGGCAATATGGATTTCGCGATCATCGAATGGGTGGCTTTCCCACGGTGTACCGGCGGGTGGCTCATACGCATAGTGCACGGGACGCTCAAGCGTCGGCTGCAGATAACTGAGTTTGGCGAGGACGCAGGGCAGGCTTTGCCTCGATGGTGCATAGCGCCCTGGTTGGCACGCCATGAGGTCGGGTTTTATGAAATCGGGCTTCATCACGAATACCTCCGCCGGCGCATGGGTTGCGCCACCGGTGGTATTGAGCGCGCTAAGCGCGGTTGCTTCAAACGAATTTGTCGATGGCCTGGCATGCGTCGGGCGCATGCGAGCGGGGTGGGCTATGCGGGAGTGCTCTCGGCGATCAGCCAGTCCACCAGGGCGCTTACGTTTTTGCGCGAAGTGGCATCGGCTTGCAGCAGCCAGTAACCATGGTCGGTGATGGAATGGGCGCGTTGAGGCGATAGCGTGAGCAGCCGGCGATCGGCCAGCATCGGCCCGATCAAGGCCAGCCGGCCCAGCGCGATACCTTGTCCGGCCATCGCAGACTGCACGACCTGGTCATATTGATTGAAGCGCAAGATGCCCTTGGGTTTGATATGGCTCCAACCCATCTGGCTCAGCCATTCATGCCAATGCAGCCAGGGCCGTTGCGGGTCGTCGAATTCAAGCAGCACGTGTTTGGCGAGTTGTTCGGCGGAACGCAGCGAGCGCAGGCCCAGCGAGGGATGCGCTACTGGCGCGATGGTTTCGCCGAACAGGCGCAGGGCGCCCTCGGGCGCGGCGCTGTCGGCGCAATAGCGAATCGCCAGATCGATCCCTTCGCTGCGCAGATCCACCAGACGGTTATTCGCGGCGACGCGTACGTCGACGCCGGGGTGTCGCTGTTGAAAGCGGCCAAGACGCGGCAGCAGCCATAAGCCGGTCACCCCGATACTGGCGGTGAGCGTGACCGGGCGCTGTCCGACTTTATCGCTGATCGCGCCGAGTACGTCCTGCAACTGCTGCACGGCGAGATCCGCGCTACGAAACAGCCGTTCGCCTTCGGCGGTGAAGGCGAGCGAACGATGTCCGCGCTGCAACAGCTTGATGCCGAGTCGTTCTTCCAGTGTCTGGATTTGCCGGCTTACTGCCGATTGCGTCAGGCACAGATCGCCGGCGGCAAGCGTGATGCTCATGCGGCGGCCCACCGCTACAAAACCGCGAATGGGGTCCATCAACGAAGCAAGCGAAACGAGCGATACAGACATGCGCCACCCTCATGCGAGAGGAGGGAGGGTATCGCTGTGTCGGGTGATCCTCAACGCCTGTTACTTTTATCTCCCCGAGTTGATCTCCCCCGGACGAAGCCGGGGGAGATCAAGCCCTAGGTACTACAGAGTTATTGCGTCAACGCGTTAATCAGCGCCGCACCGCTGGGGCTGCCCCAGCCGGTGACCAGGTCAAAACCTGACACCGCATTAAACTTGCCGTTGTTGCCGCGGGTGATGTCGTGGAACAGGCTGTGATACGTCGTACCCAGGCCCAGGTTGTAGATCTTGGTATTCACAAAGCCCACCGTGGGCTTGCCCTTGGCCGCTGCCTGTTGGTTGACCAGGGCGAGGAAGCCGGCCCAGCGCGGAGCGGCAAAGCTGGTGCCTCCGTAACCGGTGAGGAAGCTGCCATTGCTGACGGTGGGGTTATCGAAGTTGCCTTCGGCGGCCACGTCGGGATCGTTGCGCAGCGTCTTCGAAGCTTTGTTCGAGGTGGTAACTACGCCTGCGAGTTTCTGATACGCCGGGATCGAATAGCCAGCCTGCGACAGAAACCCGCCGCTGCTGTCGACCCAGGCGGTTTCGGAACTCCAGCCGCCACCGGGGCCGGTGGTGACCAGATCGGTAGCGCCGACATCGAGAATGTTCGGATCCAGCGATGGCGCCGACCAGTTCGAGGTGGTGTAGGCACCGCTGTCGCCGGTGGCGTTGAGGAAGGTCTGACCCTGAGCGGCGAACTGCTTGTAGATCGGGTCATCCGCACTGCCGAAGTCGCCACCGCCCCACGAGCAGCTAAGCACTTTGGCGGTGTTGTCGGTAGCCATCTGATTAAGGATATCGGTGGCGCTTGAGCCTTCGTAGAACACTACCTTGCTCAGGCCCGGCGCCATGCCGATCACGTTGACGATGTCCAGTATTTGCTCGCCGTCGTCGCATGGCGAGGTGCCGCTGCCGTCACCGGCATCGCATACGCCGCTATAACCATTCACCAGCACGTTTTGGATCGGCACCGAGGACTTCATGCCGGTCTTGCTATAGAACAGGGTGACGTCGCTGGAGATATAGCCGTCGTAGGAGAAGATACCTACCGTTTGGCCGGCGCCGGTGAGACTGCCCGAGCCGTAATAGGCTGCGCGCATGTCGCTGGGCAGGTATTCGCCCGATGGGCCGGAGCCAGTGAGATGCACCGTGGCGAGTGCTTGTTCCTGCGCAGCAGGCTTATGCAGCAAGTGGTTATGCGGCAGCGTGACGTTGGTGAGGCCGGTGATCTTCAGCAGCGGCACGCCGAGGTCCACGGTGGGCTCGCGATCGGGTGCGAAGAAGGTGCGGTTTTCGGTGGTGTGGCGATAGTTGCCGATTTGCACATGCAGGGCGCGATTGATCGCATCCACCGAACCTTCCACATCGACCAGTCGGCGATTGGCGGGGGTTCCGGTGACCTTCAAGCCATTCACCTGCGCCCAGGCGACCACGGCGTCATAGTCTTGCTGGGTCGGGCCAAAACGGTCGGTGAATTCCTGCACGCTCAAATAGTGCTGGTAGTTCGGGCTCTGCGGGTCCTGTAGCTGTTGCAGCAGGCTGTCCAGGTCGGCTTCGTTGCGCAGCGGCAGGTTGAGCGCGAGCTTCAAATGCTGGGCTGTCGCCATGGTGCTGACGCGCGGGGCGAGTCCCGATGCCACGGCTTCGGGCACATGCGTCCTCATGATGCTTACCGCGCTCGCATCGATAGCGAACAAGGTGGCGCAAGCAAAGATAAAGGCTGGTACGGTTTTCTTGAAACCGGATGCGCGATTCTTCTTAGAGCTAAGCAACAATTGGTTCACTGTTCGTCTCCACATCGTATGTAAAGAAGCGACGCCGTTGCAGCGTCGCGCGGTCTTGTCCAGCTCCTGCTTTCACGACTCCATGAATCGTGCGTTGCGCACCAGTGCAACCTCCCCCCGGAGGCGCGAACCGTTTCCATCCCATGACCCAGGCACTTCCTTGAGCAGCGGCGTGGGGCATGATCTCTTGCTGAAAACTTACGAAAAGCAATTGCTTGCGAACAAGCCAATGGACCAGGCTCATAGCAGGCCCATAGGCTATGTCGCCGAGCTAGTCGAAGGCATGTCGTGTGTAGATCGTGTGAAACGGCCGCTATCAGATGTCGGCTCAGGCGCCGCGCTCTCGCCACGCATCCATCGTCAGCGTCGCTAGCTGCCGCAAACGAGCCGCACCGGTATCGGCAAGCAAGGCCTTCAGTCGCTCGGCGGCGTCGTCCTGATCCAATGCTTGTCGCTCGGCCAGCGAAGCGGCGAGGGCATGACCCAGACTGTCGAAAATCAGCGCATAAGCGAAGGCGTGCAGTACACCGCCGCCCAGCGTGCCGAGGCCGGGAAAGGCTTTCATCGCGTTGCCGGCAATCGCCAGCACAATCGAACTGCCGGTGCGCAAAGTGAGTTTTGCCTGGCGTACGAAATCTTCGATTTGTACTTCGCCCACCGGCACGTCATAGAGCTTGGCCAGTTCGCGAGTGAGTGCGGTAGCCAGCGCGCCTTGAATGACCAAATCGCTGCCAGGTGCGACCGCAGCCAGCGCGCCGACGACAGCGCGGCGGGAATATTTGCGCACGATACGCTCGGCCTCGGCAGCGCGCGCCTGTACCTCGAGTGCGCCGGTACGCTCATGCAAACTGGCCAGCACGGCTTGTTCGCGTAACGGCTCCAGGCCTTCGGTACCTGGCGCGGTAAGTCGGGCAAGCGCCTTGAGCAAAGGCTCGATAAGCGGTTTGCGTTGTCGCTCCACTTGCTCGATATCGCCATTGGCGAGCCGCCGCTGAAAACGTTCGCTGCCACCCGCGCTGACGGCTACCACGGCGGCGGCGATGTCGCGCGTCTGCTGGCGCAGCCGCTGCTGCAATACATCCAGTTCGTCGCCGGCCCATTGGTCGGCTTTGTTCAGCACTAACAACAGTGGCTTGCCGAAAGCAGCAAGCCAGCGCAGCTCGTCGACCTGGCTGCGAGTGAGATCGCCCGCGCATAGATACACCACGGCATGCGCGCGCAAGGCCTCCTCGCGAGCGAGGGTTTCGTGTGATTCGCCACCGGCTTCGCGGCTGCCGGGGACATCGGCCAATACCAGGGGGCGACCATCGGGCAGCTCGCTGTCGTAATGACGCACTTCGCGGGTAGTGCCGCCGCGTGCATCGCTAAGCGTGACGGCGGGCGTCAGTGCGCGAATCAAGGTGGATTTGCCGGTGGATATTTCGCCGAACAGAGCCACATAGATACGCTGTTCGCTACGGCGACGATCGAGGTTGGCCAGTTCATCGCCGAGTACGTGCGTGTCGGTGCCGCGTTGATGCAATTGACTCAGGCGTTGCTCCAGATCGTGACGATCAGGTGCCGGTTTAAATGGCCGCTTGCGGCGTGGCCGCAGCAACCACCACAACACCGTCATGCCCAGCACCGCGAATACGCTTAGCGCGCCACCCAAGGTCCATTGCAACCAGGCCGGCAAGGTGAGAAAGCGCTGTGCCAGGGCCAGCGCGCGCTCGGCGGCAGCGAACAACAGCCACAGCAGGGCGGCAATGGCGATCGCGGCGAGCAACAGGCGTAGACGTCTGGACATGAGCGGCATTCTAGTCAACCGGGCGTGCTCGCGGTGGGCATGGCATCATCAGGAGTCAGGCCACGCATGGATCAGGGCTGCGTGGAGGACAGGGAGGGGGAATATGTTGCTTGGATATTGCTTGACGCTGGCGCTGGCGCTGGCCGCTCCATCGGTCGTGGCGCCGGCATCGGCGATAGTGCCCGTTGCCGTATCGGCCAAGCCGCTGCCGACGCCGCAGTTTCGTCGCTACGGTACGGTCAATGGCTTGCCTAGCAGCAACGTTCAGGCCGCCGTACAGGCGCTCGATGGCGCGATGTGGTTCGGTACCGATAGTGGCATCGCCCGTTTCGACGGTGTGGAGTTCAAGGTGTTTGCGCACGTCGCGGACGATCCCGGCTCGCTATATGGCAATGACATTTCCTCGCTTCTGGTCGATCGGCACGGGCAGCTATGGGCCGGCGGTGTCGAGGCCGGCCTGAATCGTTACGACGCCATGCGCGGCACCTTCGATCACTGGGGGCATGACCCGGCCGATCCATCGAGCTTGACCAGTGATGCCGTCTGGGCGTTGGCGTCGACCGCCGATGGCTATCTTTGGGTGGGTACGAGCAAGGGCCTCGATCGCATGCGTGCGGATGGCCATGGCTTCGAGCATATGAGCAACACATTGCTCGGTGACGACCCTGCCGCCTACGGCACGGTGACGTCGTTGTACGTGGATCCACAACAGCGGTTGTGGATCGCCAGCGACAACGGCGTATTTCGGCGCGATACCGATGGTCAAATGCATCGCGTGCCGCAAGAAGGTTTCGCGTTGCCGATCGACTTCTGGAGTATCGACGGCGATGGCGACGAGGTACGCATCGGTGCGGCGCGCGGATTGCTGTCGGTAGGCAAGGATGGTGTCGCGCGGCCGGTCGCTCCAGATCGGATTCCCGATACCAATGTATTGAGCAGTATTCGCGATCATGCCGGTCGCCTGTGGATAGGCACTCGTCGCGGATTGTTTCTGCAGAAAAGCCCCACTGAGCCGGTCATTGCCGTGGTCAATCAGCCGGTGTTGAATGGCAACCTGCCCGGTGTGGCCATCTGGAAAATCTTCAGCGATCGCGAGGGCGGCCTATGGATCGCCTTGCTCGATGGCGGCCTGGCCTATCTGGCGCCTGACTGGAACAACTTCAGCCGTTTCACGCATATTCCCGATGATGCCGACAGTCTGCGCGATTCCGTTGCCACCGCGACGGCACCGAGCAGCGACGGCAAGTTGTGGGTGGGTGCGCGTGCGGGTCGCGTCGACAAGCTCGACCCGGCCACAGGCAAGGTCGAGCATGTATTGACCCTGCCGCGCACCGATGTGGCATCTCTGCTTGAGGATATTCCGCAGCGCTTATGGATCAACATGCAGGGGCAACTGTATCGTTATGCCGGCGGCAAACTCGATAAAGCCGACCCTGATCTTTCACACATGCAATATCCGTTGGAGGTAAAAGCGGGGCCGGGCGGCAAGCTTTATGTACGCACCAACGGCGAGGGCATCTTTCGCGTCGATCCAGACACGCTCGCCGTTACGCCGGTGCCGATCGAACCGGCCAACGAAAAAGCCAAAACCGGTAGCCAGCTTGGCTTGAACAACGGCTTGCTCTGGTATGCCAGCAATAACGGCATGCTGCGTTTGAATGCCCGGCTCGATCGTTTCGAGCCGGTGCGGGGCATGCCTGGCGGCCGCGCCGTTGATGCCTTTGACTTCAACGATGACGGCCTATGGATAGCGCGCTCCGATGGCCTGGAGCATTACCGCTACCAGGGCGATGGTGTCGTGCTCGATCGCCGAGTCGATGCGGCGCAGGGCTGGCCTTCTGTAGTCGCCAGCAATCTGGCGGTCGATTCACAAGGCCAGGTATGGATTTTTGTCCGCAATAGTCTGTGGCGTTTCGATACCGAGAGTGGCCGTTTTAATTCACTGGGTCTGAAAGACGGCCTGACCAGTGCGGAGTTTGTCGCCGGCCTCAGCCGCATGGCCAACGGCGATATCTACGGAGCGACGGTAGGCGGCGTCTTTGGTTTCAATCCAGACCGCATCCAAGCGCATGGCGCCATGCCATCGCTGGCCATCGTGGGCGTCAGTCTGCGGCGAAAGGGCGTATTGCGGACGCAATCGCTGCATGAGCCGATCATCCAGATGGGCTGGCAAGATCGCAATCTGATGATTGAGGCGCGCGTTTTCTCGTATGTGAATCCCGCGGCGAATCGCTACCGTTTTCGTCTGAATGGTTTCGATGCCGATTGGGTGGACAGCGGCAACCTGGGCGTGCGCGAGCTTACTGGCCTGGACCATGGCGATTACACCTTGGACGTCATGGCGGCCGGTGCCGATGGCGTATGGGGTCAACTGAGCACGCCACTGAAGATTCATGTGCAAGCGCCGCCGTGGGCGCGTTGGTGGGCGTGGTGCACTTACGCGCTGTTGGCCAGCTTGTTGACCTGGCTGACCCTGCGCGCCTGGCGCCGACGCCTGGCACAGCGCCATCTGGTGCAACTGGCCGAACAACGTAGCACGTTGGCCGAGCAAGCCAGCGCGGCGAAAACCCAATTTCTCGCCACACTCAGTCATGAAATCCGCACCCCCATGACTGGTGTGCTGGGTATGGCCGAGCTGCTGCTGACGACGCCGCTCAGCCCTACACAACAGGAATACACCGAAACCATGCAGCGCTCCGGCGGCTTGCTGCTGAAGCTGCTCAACGATGCGTTGGACCTGGCGCGGATCGAAGCCGGTCGATTTGAACTGGAGCCGGGGCCATTCGATCCGCGAACACTGATTCACGACGTCGCGCAGTTGGAGCGTGGCGTGGCGCAGACGAAAGGCTTGCGTTTCGACGTGGATATCGTCGGCGAACTGCCGTTGTGGTTGCTTGGCGATGTGGTACGCATCAAACAGATTTTGCTGAACCTTGCCAGCAACGCCTTGAAGTTCACCGAGCGTGGCGGGGTGATCGTGCGCGCGCGCTGGTATGACGATAGCGAAAGCCTGTTGGTGAGTGTCTGCGACACCGGTCTGGGCATTCCCGAAGCGAGCCAGGCGCGGCTGTTTCAGCGCTTCGAGCAGGAGGATGGTCCGCAGCGTCAGGCCGGCAGTGGCCTGGGTCTGGCTATATGTCGCGAACTGGTGGGTTTGATGGGCGGCTCCATTGAACTGGAGTCGCGTATAGGCCACGGCAGCACCTTCCATGTGCGATTGCCGTTGACCAAGCCATCCATATCGCCCGCCCGGACCGGGCGGCCCACCCATACCGCCACGGCATACACGCTGCGGCTGCTGCTGGTGGAGGACGACATGACCGTGGCCGCGGTGATCTGTGGCCTGCTGAAACAGCAAGGCCATGAGGTGCGTCACGTGGTCAACGGGTTAAGCGCGCTGGCCGAGCTGGCGCAAGACCCCTTTGATGCGATGTTGCTGGATCTGGACTTGCCCGGCGTGGATGGCTTTCAGGTGGCGCGACTGGTTCGTCAACGCGAAACCGACAACGAACATATACCGATCATCGCCGTCACGGCGCGCTCGGGTGGCGACGAGGACGTACGCGCGCGCGAAGCAGGTATGGACGGCCTTTTGCGCAAGCCGCTTACCGGCGAGCAACTGGCCAACGTGTTGAGGGGTATTGCCGTGGCGGCTTGAGTTTGAAGTGTTGCCGCAAGTTTGTACCCCTCCCCAGCCCTCCCCTGCGAGCAGGGGAGGGGGCGAACTACCCCCATCGGCTGAGATTCGACGCTAATCAGGCTCTGCGCAGGGGAGGGAGTAAATAAAGGCACGTTGCTGTTGGATTTGGCATGATTCACACGATTGGGGGTAATCATGCTGTCGTCCTTGCTGTTGAGCGTCGCCCTGCTTGGGGCGAATAAGCCGGTTGCGGCCATCACGACTGCCTCACCTGCCGCGGTGCAGATGGCGGTGTTGCCGACGCCGCAATTTCGGCGTTATGGCACCAGCAACGGCTTGCCTAGCAGCAGTGTCTACACGGTGGTGCAAGGTCACGATGGGGTGATGTGGTTCGCCACCAAGGGCGGTATCGCTCGTTACGACGGCGTGGACTTCAAGGTATTCCGCCACGTTGCGGGCGATTCGGGTTCGCTCTATGACAACGGCATCGGCTCGCTGTTGATCGATCGCGCGGGACGTTTGTGGGCTGGCGGTCTCGAAGCGGGCTTGAATCGTTATGACGCGGTTAGTGGCAAGTTCGAGCATTGGGGCCACGATGCGGCCGACCCTTCCAGCATGGCTGGCGACAAGGTCTGGTCGATAGCACAGAGCGCCGACGGCAGCTTCTGGGTTGGCCATGACAAAGGCCTCGATCGCATGCGTGCGGATGGCCACGGCTTTGAACATATCAGCGATGGCTCGCCGGCTGGTTTCGGCTCGGTGGTCGCGTTGTATGTCGATGCACAGCAGCGTTTGTGGTTCAGTTGCGATCGCGGCATCTTTCGCCGCGACCCGGATGGCCGGCTGCATCACGTCGTGCAAGAGGGAACAGATCGGCCGATCGATGCCTGGCGCATCGAGGGCGATGGCGAAGAAATTCGCATCGCTACAGGGCATGGTTTGTTGCTGGTCGGTAAGGACGATGTGGCGCGTTTGTTCGCACCGGAAAAAATCCCCGATACCAACGTCATCAGCAGTGCGCGCGATCAGGCGGGGCGTTTGTGGATAGGCACGCAGCGCGGCCTGTTTTTGCAAAATAGCCCGGCTGAACCGGTAGTGGCCGTGCTCAATCAGCCGATGCTGACCGGCAACCTTCCCGGCACCTGGGTCTGGAAGATTTTCCCTGATCGCGAGGGAGGGTTATGGATCACTTTGTTCGACGGCGGTGTGGCGTATCTCGCGCCGGGCTGGAACAAATTCAGCCGCTTTACCCATATTCCAGATGACGACACCAGCTTGCGCGACTCGATGGCTACCGCGATGGCACACGGGCGCGATGGGCGCTTGTGGGTAGGGCAGCGCTCCGGCCGCGTGGACAAGCTGGACCCGACGACCGGCATGGTCGAGCACATTCTGTCGATTCCGCGCGGCGATGTGCTTGCCATGACCGAGGATGCCGATCGCCGCCTGTGGATCATCATGCAGGGCGCGCTCTATCGCTATGCCGGCGGCAAGCTCGACATGGTCGACACCGCCGGCCGGACGATGCTGCGTCCACTAGAGGTCGAGCTTGGCCCGGACGACAAGCTGTATGCGCGCACCTTCGGCGAAGGTCTGTTTCGCGTCGATCAGGACACGCTGGCATCGACCCCGGTGCCCATTCGACCCGCCGAAGAGAAAGCGCGCTGGTGCAATCAGCTCACACTGAAGCGCGGTATTTTTTGGTACGCCAGCGATGGCGGATTGTGGCGGCTCGCTGCCGGGCTCGATCATCTGGAGCCGGTGCCGGGAGTCAGCAGGGACAGTGCGGTCAATGCTTTCGACTTCGGGCCATACGGCATGTGGCTGGCACGCCCCGATGGTTTGGAATATTACCGTTACGAAAACGATGGCCTCGCGTTCGATCACAAAATCGGGGCGGCGCAAGGCTGGCCTTCAGTCAACGTGCTCGACCTGGCCGTCGACGAGCATCAACGGTTATGGCTGTTCGGCCGCGACGGTCTATGGCGCTACGACCCGAGCAGCGGCCGCTTTCGTCAATTGGATCTGCAGGACGGCCTGAGCAATAGCGAGTTTTTTCGTGGCTTTGCCCGTTTGAGCGACAGCCATATCTATGCGCCGACACTCGGCGGCGTTATCGCGTTTGATCCCAATAGCATCGACGAATCGGCGGGCACGCCGCTGGTGGCGATTACCGGTGTCAGCGTGCGCCGCAAAGGTGTATTGGTGGCGCGGCCGCTGCGCGGCGACGCCAGCGTGTCGGTGAGCTGGCAGGACCGCGGTTTGATGATAGAGGCACGCGTTTCCTCCTATGTGAATCCTGCGGCCAACCGCTATCGCTTTCGTCTCAATGGTTTCGATGCCGATTGGGTGGATACCGGCAACCTCGGCGCACGCGAATTCGCCGGCCTGAGCGCGGGCGACTACACCCTCGACGTGATGGCCGCCGGTGCCGACGGTGCATGGGGTCAACTGAGCGCACCGCTGACGATCCATGTACAAGCCCCGCCGTGGGCGCGCTGGTGGGCGTGGTGCGCCTATGCCTTATTGGTCGCGCTGCTGACCTGGCTGGTCCTGCGCGTATGGCGTCGACGTTTGGCCCAGCGTCATCAGATGCAATTGGCCGAGCAGCGCAGCACCCTGGCCGAACAGGCAAGTGCGGCCAAGACCCGGTTTCTTGCCAACCTCAGCCACGAAATCCGTACCCCGATGACCGGTGTACTCGGCATGGCCGAGTTGCTGCTTAGCACGCAGCTCAGCCCGACCCAGCACGAGTACACCGAAACCATGCGGCGCTCTGGCGGCATGTTGTTGAAACTGCTCAACGATGCCTTGGATCTCGCCCGCATCGAAGCAGGCCGCCTGGAGTTGGAGCCAAGCGCATTCGATCCGCATGCCTTGATCTATGACGTGGCCCGATTGGAGCGTGGCCTGGCCCAAGCCAAAGGCCTGCGCTTCCATGTCGACATCAGCACGCCTTTGCCGGCGTGGCTGCTTGGCGATGCGGTGCGGATCAAACAGATTCTGCTGAACCTGGCCAACAACGCACTGAAGTTCACCGAACACGGCAGCGTGACCTTACGTGCGAAGTGGAGTGACGAAGAGCTGCATCTGAGCATCAGCGATACCGGCCCCGGCATCCCAGAAGCCAGTCAGGCGCGATTGTTTCAACGCTTTGAACAAGAAGACGGGCCGCAGCGTAATTCCGGCAGCGGTTTAGGTCTGGCGATTTGCCGCGAGCTGGTTGGGCTGATGGGCGGCAGCATCGAGCTTCAATCACGCGTGGCGCACGGCAGTACGTTCCACGTTCGACTGCCGCTGTCGATCCCAGCACATCCAGCGGTGAGCGTGGTGCGACCAGTGGATACGGCCATCTCGCAAAGCCTGCGGCTGCTGCTGGTTGAAGATGATGCGACGGTGGCGGCGGTTATCCGTGGCCTGCTTGAGCGGCAGGGTCACGTGGTGCTGCATGTCGGCAACGGCCTCAGTGCCTTGGCTGAGCTGGAGCAGACGCCTTGCGATGCTGTTTTTCTGGATCTGGATTTGCCTGGTGTGGATGGCTTCCAGATTGCGCAGCTTATTCGCCAAGGTGAGGACGGCGGTAAGCGAATGCCGATTATTGCGGTTACTGCGCGCTCGGGTGGTGACGAGGAGCCGCGTTCGCGGGAGGCGGGGATGGATGGGTTTTTGCGTAAGCCGCTGACGGGGGAGCAGTTGGTGGATGTGTTGAGTCGGGTGGCGGGGTGAGTTTTTTTGTTTGTTGAGGTTGTCGCTAGGTTGTTCGCCTGCGGCGGGCTTTCGAACCCCTGCCGGGGTCCGAGTCACTTTTCTTTGCTTGCTCAAAGAAAAGTAACCAAAAGAAAGAGCACCCCGGTGAGTCGCCCTTCGGGTGCGTGAGGGTCGGCCGGGCTTTTCGACAGTGCATCCATGCACTGGCGAAAAGGACTCGGCATCCATGCCGAGTCCCCTGCGGGCCTTGTCGTCCGACCCTCACCGACGCACAGGGGCCCCAAGGTCAAGAGCAGAAGCCAGAGCAAGATCAAAAGCAACGTCAAAAGCTGCGAGCGTTGCTTTTCCCCCTCCCCCTGCTTGCAGGGGGAGGCTGGGAGGGGGTGCAACCTTGCCGCAAGATTGAACCCCTCCCCAACCCTCCCCTACAAGCAGGGGAGGGGGCCGTGGGCGTGCGTTTCATATATCGGCGACTGCCTGCAGTCGCTCCCGAGTGCGCGCAGGACGCGCGCTGCTCTTCGGGGCCCCTTTGCAGCGGTGAGGCTTGGACGACAAGGCCCGTAGGGGCATCGACACGGATGTCGATGCCTTTTCGCCAGGGCAGGAAGCCCTGTCGAAAAGCCCGGCCAAGCCTCACGCACTCGCAGGGCAGGATGCCCGTAGAGCGCTGCATGGGGGTGGCCTTTCTTTGGGTTACTTTTCTTTGGCCACTTCAAAGAAAAGTGACTCGACCACCGGCAGGTGGCCGAAAACGCCGCAGGCGAACCGGATCGCGACAACACACCACAACCAGACGAAACCCAAAACCACAAATAAAACGCAGAGCAACGACATGCCCTACATATCGAACTTACTCACCGCAACCCCCAACCTCTGATACTCCCGCCAACGCACCCGCGAGCCATCGCGCTCCGCCGGGTCCGCCGCCACCACTTCCAGCACCCGTTCATAACGACCCGGCGGGCAGGTTTCGCGCAGGTTAATCAGCAGCGGGCGATCCGCCGTATCAATACCCGGTGGCGCAATCAACACCGCGGTATCCGCATCATCGTCATCGCCGGCGAGTTGATGCGGAATAAATGCATCTTCGTCAAACGCCCATAGCAACTCATCCAGCGCTTCGGCTTGAGCAAAGTCGCGCGTCAACACCAGCACCGGCTGCTGCGTCGCAAACGCTTTCTTCGCCAGCTCGCATACCAGCAGCAGCGGTTGCTCGCGAAAGCGCGGTTTGTCGATCAAGTAGAAGTCGGCGCGGGGCATAAGGGCTTAAGTCAAAGGCAGGGAACGGGGAACGGGGAACGGGAAATATTGAGCTTGAGGCAAGGGCGCAATTCACAGCGCCGCTTGGTGTTCCCCGTTCCCTATTCCCCGTTCCCCGCTTTCAATCAGCAGCGATCGATCAGCCACTGTGCCAGCAGCGGTACCGGGCGACCGGTTGCCAAGCCCTTACGGCCTTCGTCCCAGGCGGTACCGGCAATATCCAGATGCGCCCAGCGCTGGCCTTCGGTGAAGCGTGCGAGAAAGCAGCCTGCGGTGATGGCGCCAGCGTTCTTGCCGCCGATATTGGCGACGTCGGCAAAGCCCGACTCCAACTGCACTTGGTAGTCGTCCCACAACGGCAGGCGCCAGGCGCGGTCGAGGGTTTCTTCGCCGGCGGCCAGCAGTTCGGCGGCGAGATCGTCATGTTTACTCATCAGGCCGGTGGCGTGTTTGCCCAGTGCAATGACGCAGGCGCCAGTGAGGGTGGCGGCGTCGATCATCGCCTGCGGCTGGAAGGTCTGCGCGGTGTAGGTGAGCGCGTCGCACAGAATCAGGCGGCCTTCGGCGTCGGTATTGAGTACTTCGATGGTCAGGCCCGACAGGCTGGTCAGTACATCGCTGGGGCGATAGCTATCGCCATCGGGCATGTTTTCCACGGCCGGTACGACGCAGACCAGGTTGAGCTTGAGGCCCATTTTCACCGCGGCCACGAAGCCACCGAGCACGCCGGCAGCGCCGCCCATGTCGAACTTCATCTCTTCCATGCCTGGACCGGGCTTGAGGCTGATACCGCCGGTGTCGAAGGTAATGCCCTTGCCGACGAAGGCATAAGGTTTGTCGCCGGCGTTGCCGCCTTTGTATTCCAGCACCACCAGCTTGGGCTTGTTGACTGAGCCGCGACCCACCGCAAGCAGCGAGCCGAAGCCGAGCTTTTCCATTTCAAGGTGATCGAGCACATTGCAGTTGACGCTGTCGTGCTGGGCGGCGAATTGCTGTGCCTGTTCGGCGATGTAGGCCGGGTTGCAGATGTTCGGCGGCAGGTTGCCCAGCTCGCGCGCAAAGCGCACGCCTTCGGCGATGGCGATGGCTTGATCCAGGCCCGTCTGTGCATCGGCCGGCGCGATAAAGCTGATGGCGCTCAACTCGGGCTGGCTGGATTTCTCGCGCGGTTTGAAGGTGGCGGTGTAGCGATAAGCCGTGTGGTCGGCGGCAAGCACGGCGGTGCGCATGCGCCAGGCGGCGTCGCGGCCGGGTACGTCCACCTCGGTCAGGTACGAGGTGGCGCTATTGATCGGCAGCCGGCCGAGTGCGCGGGCCGCTTCCATATGGATTTTCTGATAGCGCGCACTGTCGAGGGTTTTCTGTGCGCCCAGGCCTACGACCAGTACGCGCTTGGCGACCACGCCGGCAGGGGCGAACAGCAAGGTGGTGGTGCCGGCCTTGCCGGTGATGTCGCCGCTTTCGGTCAGGCGCTTGATTGCGCCCTCGGCGGCGGTGTCTACCCGCGCTGCCGCGCTGGTGAGCAGGCCATTCTCATAGACGCCAACCACTACGCACGAGGTATCAACGGTTTCGGGGGGGGCGGAGCCAAGGCTGAACTGAAGCGTCATCGGTAACATCCTGCAGGGGTCCGAAGCAGGTCGGACAGGCTAGACTTGGTGTTTGCCGGCCGGCGTTGGCCAGGCACGGAGCCAAGTATCCTATCGCATGCTGAGCATTCTCGACCGCTATTTCCTGCGTGAACTGGCTCAAACCGTGGCTGCCACGGTCATTGTGTTGGTGGCTATCTCTGCCGGTACCACGTTCGCCCAGGTACTCAAACAAGTGGCCAACGGCAGCTTTCCTGCCAGTGTCATGTTCCAGGTGCTTGGCCTGAACATGCTCGACGGCCTGTCCACGGTGGTGCTGCTCGGCGGCTTTCTGGGCGTGTTGCTTTCGCTTGGACGCATGTATCGCGAGAGCGAAATGCATGTGCTGGCTTCGTCGGGCATGGGGCCGGGCGGCTTGCTGCGGCCCATGGCGATACTGGCCGCTGCGCTGGCCTTGCTGGTGGGCACGGTATCGATGTGGCTGGGCCCCTGGTCCGCACGCACCTCCGAAGCCCTGGTGGCAACGGCGAACCGCTCAGTGATCGCCGCCGGCCTGGATGCCGGGCGCTTTACCGAGCTGCCGGGCAAGGGCGGCATCATCTTCGTCAACAGCCTGAGCCGCGACGGCACCGTGCTGGGCAATACCTTTATCGCCACCGATCGAGCCGGCAAGGATGGCGTGCACCATCTCAAGCTGATTACCGGCAAAAACGGGCAGTTGTATCAGGAGAGCGACGGCAATGGCCGCTTCCTTTCCTTGAACGACGGTTGGCAGTACGAGATACCGCTAGGCGCCGACAATTGGCGCAAGATGCAGTACGAGCGTAACGACACCTCGTTGTCCAACGTGCAATCGGACAACAGCGAGGATGATCCGGCGCATATCCTGGACACCATTGCGCTGGCACAGGTGGATTCGCCCGAGGCGCGCGCTGAATTCGCCTGGCGCACCATTGCCCCGGCGATGATGGTGGTGTTGCTGATGCTGGCCTTGCCGCTATCCAAGCAGACCCCGCGCGAACCGCGCTTTGGCCGCCTGTTGCTGGCCGTGCTCGCTTTCTATCTTTACTACTTGCTGCTGGCGCTATGCCGTAGTCGGCTTATCAAGGGACAGTGGCATCATGCGACGCCGATGTGGGTCATCAGCTTGTTGGTACTCGCTATTGCCGGCTGGATGTTCCGCGCCCAATACCAGTCGCGCAAATCGCGCAAAGCGGTGACCGCATGAGGGCTTTGCGCGTCAAGCGGGTCGATTGGCTGATCGGCATCACGGTGCTGAGTTCGCTGCTGATGGTGTGGCTGGTGATTACCGGCCTCAACGTGGTCTGGCAGTTGATGGCGCAGATCGGACACATCGGCAGAAACGGCTACACCCTCACCAATGCCATCGTCTATGTGCTGGTAACCACGCCGCGCCGCATGTACGAGATGTTCGGCAATGCGGCCTTGATCGGTGGGTTGCTCGGCCTTGGCGGCTTGGCCGGCAGCGGCGAGCTGACCGCTCTGCGCGCGGCGGGCATGTCCAAGCTGCGCATCGCAGCCTCTGCCGTGGGCGTGGTCGGGGTATTGATCGTCGGCGTAGTGATTCTCGGCGAAACCGCCGCACCCTGGGGCGACCAGCAAGCGCAGGCCATGCAACTGCGCATGAAGACCAACACCATCGGCATGACCACCAGCAGCGGTCTATGGGCACGCGATGGCGACCACATCATCAACGCGAAAACCGCGCTGGCCAAAACCGATAGCACGCACAGCAGCGTGCAATTGGTGGATGTGCGCGTATTCACGATGACTGCCGACGGTCAGTTGACTCGCTTCGATTGGGCCAAGACCGCCGAGCACGACGGCAAGCAGTGGGTGATGGACGGTGTGCGCACGACCACTCTCGACGAGCAGGGCACGCATACTAAAGAGGCGGCCAGCATGCACTGGGATTCGCGCCTCAATCCGCAGGTGCTGGAGCAATCGCTGATCCAGCCGCAATACCTGTCCATGCGCGACCTCTACCGCAACATCCACTACAAGCAAAGCCTCGGCGAAGCCCCCGGCGAATACGCCGTGGCCTTCTGGACCCGCGCACTTTACCCCTTGAACGTATTGGTACTGGTGCTGTGCGCGATGCCCTTCGCCTTCGGCGCACTGCGCTCCGGTGGCCTCGGCAAGCGCATGTTCATCGGCATGCTGCTCGCCATCGGCTGGTACTTTTTGCAAAAGGCCATGGTCAATTTCGGCACCGTCTATGGCGTGCCGCCTGCGCTGGCCAATTTGTTGCCGGCGACGATTCTGGCGGTTGTCGCGTGGCTGTATTTCCGCAAATACGGCTGAATTTGCTCTCGTAAATTCTTTCGCAATGGGCGCCCGTCTTGGGCGCCAAGCTTTGTAAGAAATCCCCTACACAAATGATCGGCATTGTGTCGCTAGACGAAATCTTGCGAATGCCGTAAATCGTCGAGCACGATTACACGATCATGCTGATGGCGCCGAGGGAGTGCCATCAGCATCAAATGGGGAAAACCGGATGACTAGGTGTCGGCGCGAATTGCGTTGGGCGTTAGGTGCGGCTGTCTTTTTTTCATGGGCCATGGTTTCTTTAGTCGTCTCATCGCCAGCGTGGTCGCAGTCGGCGCCGGTCTCTCCAGAAAGCGAATTCCAAAAACGCATCAAGGTCAGCGAAGACATCCAGCCGCTGGGCGAAAACCCTTTCGGCGAGAACATCAGTCTTTACAACGGTGCGTTGTCCTTCGAGCAAACCGACGTGAGTGCAACGGGTATTGGACCGTTGTTGCAGATCAGTCGTGAGTTTCATTTGCCGGATGTACTGCCGACCACGGTTTATCACACCTTTCTCAACAACGGCTTCGTTGATTGGTCGCTGGAAGTGCCGCGCTTGGAGACCATGTCTGCGGCAAACGGCACCGCCAATCTTGAGCCAGCCGACACCGCGCCGTGGTTCTTCACTAGCAATGCGCAACGCTGCAGTTCGTTTGCCAGCGGCCCTGACATGTATGTCACCTTCAAGAGCACGGTGATCGACTACATGCCGCAGCAGTGGTGGCATGGCTATCAGCTAATTATCCCAGGGGCAGGCAGCCAGGAAGTATTGCTGCGCGATGCGTCCAATACGCAGTCGCCGCAAATGACCGTCAATGGGGCGACCGAATCGTTCCCCTTGGTCACTAAACAGCATTGGTCGATCGGCTGCTTGTCGCAGACCTCCAATGGCAAGCCGGGCGAAGGCTTCCTTGCGGTATCTCCCGATGGCACCAGTTACTGGCTCGACGCGCTGATCTATAAAAAAGCAGATCCGGTGATCTTTGGCGGTGGCGGCGCGCTGTATCGCCGTGTCGCCATGATGCTGGTCTCGAAGGTGGTTGACCGGTTCGGTAATACGCTGACTTTCTCTTATGACGGCAACGGCAACCTCACCGGTATCCAGTCCAGCGATGGCCGCCAGGTGTCGCTGACCTGGGAGAGCTGGCAGAACCAGTCCAAGGACACCTTCGGCAGTTACATCAACCCCGTCGCCTATCGCGTGCACTCGATCACGTTACAGCCGGGTAGCAGCGCGCCGAGAACGTGGACTTACAGCTATAGCAGTGATCCCTACTTGCCCCGCTTGAGCAGTGTGCAGCAACCCGACGGTAGCGCCTGGTCGTTCAATCTGGGCGGTTTTGCGCCACCGCCGAGCGACGGCTACCTGATCGACGACAGCAATGTATGCGCGATGGTGCCGAAGCTTCAGGATGCCGTCACATCCTCGGGAAGCATGACCCATCCTTCCGGGTTGATCGGTACGTTCACGGTGCAAAGCACCGTGCGCGGGCGCTCTTATGTGCCGTATTACTGCCCTACGGCGGGTAACGGTAACGACCTGCGCTTTCCCAATATCTACAAACAGAATTCCATTACCCAAAAGCAGTTCTCCGGTGCAGGGTTACCCACCTACACCTGGGCTTACAACTACTCAGGCTTCAACTACAGTTGGACGACCGATTGTTCTTCAGGGTGCGCATCCACGGTGGCAACAGATGTCGTGGACCCATCGGGCCATGACGTCAAATACACCTTCAGCAACAAGTTCGATGCCAGCGAAAGCATGCTGCTGGAAACGGACTATTACGCCGGTGGTGCCGGCACTGCGACGATGCGGTCCGAGGTCAACAGTTACGCCAATCCCACAGGCGGTCCATGGCCGACGACTCAGGGCAATTCTCCGCAGATCGCGGTGAATCAGGCGCAGGCCGGTCAGTTGATTCCCGTCAGCCAGCGCACGCTGCAGCAAGACGGTGATACCTATACCTGGCTCGTCGAAGCATTCGATGCCTATGCTCATCCCACCAAGTTGAAACGCTACAACAGCATTGCCGGCCAAAGCGCGATCGAGGAACAGACCAGCTATCTCAACGATCTGCCGCACTGGGTGCTGGGCTTGCCGCAGGAAACCGACAACCTCAGTACCGGCGAAGTCGAAAGCCTCAACACCTACAACCTCAGCAACGTCACGCTGCAATCGCGCGCCCGCTTTGGCCAGACGTTGATGAGCTACACCTTCGATGGGCAAGGCCAGTTGGCCAGCTTCACCGATGGCAAGAGCCACACCACCACGCTGAGCAACTACAAACGCGGCATCCCGCAGTCGATCGCTTACCCCGACACGTATACGCAAAGCCTGGTCGTGGATGACTTCGGTCAGATCAGCAGCCTCACCGATCAGGCCGGTAACACCACCAGCTACAACTACGATGCCATTGGTCGTATTGCCGGTATCACCTACCCTGCCGGCGATGAGGTGGCGTGGTCTCCCAAAAACTTCAGTTATGCCTATATAACCGGCGCCGAGCGCGGTGTGGCCGCTAATCATTGGCGTCGCACGACCACCAAGGGCAATGCGGTCACCACCACTTATTTCGACGCCATGCTGCGTCCCGTGCTGAGTGATACCGCTATCGCTGGTACGTCAGGGTCAGACATCAGTACACGCACCGACTACGACTGGAAAGGCCAAAAGATCTTCGTGACCTATCCAGTCAGCGGCGCACCAGACCTAGGCTCGATTACCAGCGGCAGCACCAGCGTTTACGATGCCTTGGGTCGGCTCACCCAAACCCAACAGGCGTCCGAGCTGGGCACGCTAACCGCGATCACCGCCTACCTCTCCGGTGCGCGCCAACAGGTGACCGACCCCAAGGGCAACGTCACCACTACCAGCTACCAGGTGTTCGATCAGCCGTCCTATAACGCGGTGATCCAGGTGCAGGCACCCGAGGGCATCACCCAGAGTATCGCCCGCGATCTCTACGGCAATCCGCTGACCATCACCCAATCGGGCCTCTACGGCGCCGAGAGCGATAACGTCACCAAGTCGCTGACCTACGACAGCTACCACCGCCTGTGCCGCACCACCGAGCCGGAGAGCGGCAGCGAAGTCACCGCTTACGACGCCGCCAACAACGTGGCCTGGACCGCCGCGGGCCTGGCCATCACCGGCACCGGTTGCGGCCAGGAGCAAGTCGTCGTCGCCGCGCAGACCACCCGTACCTACGACACGATGAACCGCGTGCTGACACTGCTGCCACCGGCCGGCACCCAGAGCACGACCTACACCTACGATGCGTTGGGCAACCTCGCCACTAGCAACTCCGGTATCAGTGCCTCGACCGTCATACGTAACAAGCTCGGCCAGCTCACATCGGAAACCCTAAGCGTCAACGGCAACGGCGCCAACGTGCTGCGCTATGCCCACGACAGCAACGGCAACCTCGCTACGCTGAGCTACCCCGACGGTACGGTCATCAACTACGCCCCCGATGCGCTGGGCCGGCCGACCCAGGTCGGCAGCTACGCCAGCGGTATCAGCTACTTCCCCGATGGCGACGTGCAGCACTTCAGTTATGGCAACGGCGCGGACTACCTGGTGCAGAAGAATGCCCGTCAGTTGCTAAGCAACTTCACCTATGCCAAAGGCAGCACGCTCAATCTCAGCGAAGATTTTGCCTACGACCCCAACGGCAATATCACCACCATCAACGATCTGGCCGGTGGTCCGCGCAGCAAGGTGCTGAGCTACGACACCCTCAATCGCCTGACCCAGGCGCAAGCCAATGGTATGTGGGGGGTGGAGACCTATAGCTACGACCCACTCAATAACTTGCGCAGCCGCGTCAGTGGCGGGCAAACCTACGCCTACAACTACGACGCCACCAACCGATTGGCCTCGATCACCAACGGTGCCAGCACGACCAGCAGCTTCGCTTACGACAATCGCGGCAATGTCATTACACGGAACGGCAATACGCTGGTCTTCGATGCGAAAAACCAGCTCACCCAGATGCTGGGGTTTGACAACTACGCCTATGACGCCGCGGGACGGCGCGTGCTCAAGACGCCTGCGAGCGGTAGCAGCCCGACGTATTACTTCTATACCCAGGCTGGGCAGTTGCTGTATCAGGTGGACGGCGCCACTACCAAGACGACCGACTACATCTACCTCGGTAAGAAGATGATTGCGCGCAGCGAGGGGTATGCGACAAGCATTCGAGGTGGCATCGACAGTGTCAACATCGATGCTTCCGGCAATGCTGTCCTGTCGGGCTGGGCCTGCTCCACGGGTATCGCACAATCGATCAATGTCGACCTGTACGTAGGCGGTCCTTACGGGACGGGGACAATGATTGGGCGCTATAGCGCCAATCAAAGCAGCGAACCTGCCGTGGCGACTGCTTGCAGTGTGACGACAGGCAGCTATCGCTATGCCATTCCGCTCGCTACGACGACGCGGAGTCAGTACGCAGGCAAGGGCATTTATATCTACGGCGTCTCCCCCGTAGGCAATGACAACCTGTTGGTTAGCAATTCCGGCAACCTCGTTGTTCCTGCAGTACCTGCTGCACCCGCTGCGCCCGCTTCGGCTAGCGCCAGCGTGGCGAATGATCTTTCCAGTATCAGCGTGAGTTGGCCGGCTTCGACCGGAGCCACCAGCTATGTGCTGCAGCAGAAGGTCAGTGGCGGAGTATGGACACAGGTGGCCAATGGCTCAGGCACCAGCTACTCGCTGAGCAACCCGGCCGATGGCAGCTACAGCTATCAGGCCCAGGCCTGCAACGCCAATGGCTGCAGCGTGTGGACAGCCAGTAATACGGTCAGCGTGGCGCATATTCCACCGACGCCAGCGAGTATCACCGTGCCGGCGACGAGTAATGGGCCGATGGCCGTCAGTTGGGCGGCCAGCAACACAGCGACTTACTACAACCTCTATCAAAGCATCAACGGCGGTGGTTGGACTAATGTTTATAGCGGTCCTGCCACCAGCGCAGCGCTAACGGTCACCGTCTCGGGTAACTACATCTACTATGTGTCGGCAGGTAACGCGAATGGCTGGAGTGGGCAGCTTGCGTCCAGTAGTACCGTAGTGGTCACGATCCCACCGGCCAGTGCGCCGAGCCTGACTGTGCCGAGTAGCAGTAGCACTGGCAGCTATACCGTAAGTTGGACGACCGTGCCCGGTGCAACCTCCTACGGACTGGCTGAACAAGCCAACGGCGGAACCTGGACAAGCATACAAAGCAGTAACGCGACGAGTTGGAGTACCAGTGGCCGTGGTAATGGCACCTATTCGTATGGGGTGGTGGCGTGTAACGCCGGCGGTTGCGGGCCGTGGAGCCCCGCAGCCAGCATTTCCGTCGCGCTTATTCCCACGACGCCGACAGGAATGACGCTGACAACCAGCGGACCATACGACAAGCCCATCGTCCATTTGAGCTGGAGCGCATCGGCCACCGCCACGACTTACACGGTGCAATACAAGGATCCGCAAAACACCTTATCGACCTTCTATAGCGGACCGAATACTTCCTATCAGTTGCTCATGTTGGTCAACGGTATGGTCAGCTTCCGCGTCCAAGCGTGCAACGCAAGCGGCTGTTCCGACTTCGGCCCCTGGGTCGGCACCTCGCTGGCATCCGGCGGTTAACCAGGGAGATGACGATGAAGATTTTGAAGAATCTACTGGTGCTGACGGTGTTGTGGCTCGCGGCGAATGTGGCGGCGTATGCCGGGACGACAGTGACCTATATCTATACCGATCCGCAGGGGACGCCGCTGGCGGAAGCAGATGCCAGTGGCAATATCACGGCGACGTTTGACTACCGGCCGTATGGTACGCAGGCGCTGGGGAATGCGCCGAATGGGCCGGGGTATACGAGTCATGTGAATGATCCGGATACCGGGCTCGTGTATATGCAGGCGCGGTATTACGACCCGATGGTGGGACGATTTGTGAGTCTCGATCCAGTGGGATTCGGCTCCGGAGACGTATTTGGATTCAGCCGTTTCGCATATGCAGAGAATAATCCTGTAATGCGTATCGATCCTGATGGCAGGAAGTCAGAGGATTGCAGTTTTGCCTGTAGGTGGATGCGCAAAGTATCGGACAGTTTTTCCGGTATTGGTCGTGAAATAATGCAGAAGATAGGAGGGGGCGGGCCTAGGGGGCAGCTTAAGGCGGCTAATGCCATAGCCAATTTTGCTGCTGCCGACGGAATGCAAGAAGTCTCGGAGGCAACTGATCCTGCTATCAAAGCCATTCCGGGTGGAGCCGTAGCTATATGTGCTACGGATGGGTGTAGTAACTTCGAATGGTCGATGGCTGTTGTGGCGGGAATTCCTGGCGAAGGACTTGGCGAGAATATAGCTATAAAGGGGGTGGAGGAGGGCGGGGTTCAGTTTGGCAAGGTGGCGAATCAAATTGCCCATACCTTCCGGCATGTTGGAAAAATAGGGCTTGATAGTCAACTTGTTCAAAATGCGATTAAGGAGGATCTGTCAAAAGTAGCTAGCTCCTTGTCAGCGGGGCAACATAACGGCAGCGTCATTGTGAATGGCGTAAAGCTAGATTACAGTGCCTTTAAACTACCGGATGGAACAATCAATGTCGGTCGAATCACTCCACCAAGACCTTGAGAAGTCGCGCCCTTTACGGGATGACGAGAAATTTCTATTGACGGCATTGTTAGCCTCAAGAGCGGATTTCACTGTACTCAGTCGGCAAATTTCTACTTGCTCTGTTTATGATATGTCCGACGGTGGTATGGGCAGTGTGAAATTCTTGACCGTCGATGAAAGATTACTTGGGGACACCTTGGTCGAAGCTGAATGTGAAGATGCAGATGGTGTGCCAGTTTTCATTGCAATCAACGCTGATACTCGTGGTGAGCTTTATGAAATTGATCTCTGGAAAGCTGATTTCTCACCATTAAAGCAATATCCAAAGCCAGAGCTTGTTAGGATCAGGAACGATTAAGTAGAAATATAAGAGAAATAAAGAGCCGGGCTCATTATCCTAACGCTCCTTTGCACGCCCGCCAGAAATGCGGGGATGCTAGCGCAAAGAAAAAGCGCCGATCGGCGCCTTGCGCCTTAGAACTCGGGATCTCACACCCGGTCGCTGATTTGGCAGCGACGTGGTCAAACTAAAACTCACACTGCTCAACGTCAAGCAATGGTGGAGTGGTGCCCCCAAAAAGTTGGAATAGGTGAGGTAGCCCGGTTTTTTCCAACACGTTAATTAAGCACTTATGGCCTCATCATCTTCCTGCGCATCCGGTGCAAACTTTCCGTCCTGCGCCAGTCGTGCAAATAAGCCGCCAAGCTGTATCAATTCATCAAAGCGCCCTTGTTCAACCAAGCGTCCCTGATCCAGCACGAGGATCAAATCTGCATTGCGCACGGTGGAAAGACGATGGGCGATCACAAAGGTGGTACGCCCTTTGGTGAGTGCGACCAACGCGCGTTGAATACGTGCTTCGGTGGCGTTGTCGAGGGCGCTGGTGGCTTCGTCGAGCACCAGGATCGGGGCATCTTTGAGCATGGCGCGGGCGATGGCCAGGCGTTGGCGTTCGCCGCCGGAGAGTGAGCGGCCGCGTTCGGCGACCAGGGTTTCGAAGCCTTCGGGTTTGCGTGCGATAAAGCTGGCCGCTTCGGCGGCGGCGACGGCGGTTTCGATTTCGGCGAGATCGGCGTCGGGCTTGCCGACACGAAGGTTGTCGAGGATGGAGCGGTAGAACATGCCTGGGTCTTGAAATACCACGCCGATGTTTTGCCGTAGCGATTCAAGGCTGACGGTGCGGATGTCGTGGCCGTCGATGGTGACTTGCCCGGCGGAGGGGTCGTAGGCGCGATACAGCAGGCTTAGTGCGGTGGTTTTACCGGCGCCGGTGGGGCCGACCAGGGCGATGGTGCTGCCGGGTGCGGCGCGGAAGCTCAGATCGTGCAGGGCCGGTTGCACGTTGTCGTAGCCGAAGCTGATGTGATCGAACACGACTTCGCCGCGTACGCGGGGCAGTACGGTGGCGCCGGCTTGCTCGGTGATGCTGGGGTGGTGATCGAGTACAGCGAAATAATCGCGTAGCGATTGGGTCTGGAAAAACAGGCTGGAAATGAAACTGGCAAATTGTTCGAGACGGCCGATCAGCATCATCGAGAAGCCGACGAAACTGACAATGCCGCCCACGGTCACCTCGCCGCGCCCATGCAGCGAGGTACCCAGCGCGAAGATTGCCACGATGGTCAATGTGCTGGATGCGCGATTGAGTACGGACAATATCGCCCAGCCCTTCAGCACAGGATATTGGGCGTCGAGTACGCGCTTCATCATGTTCTTCAGCGCGATGGATTCGGCGGCAAGGCGAGTAAAGCTTTGCACGACGGTGACATTGCCGAACACGTCACCGGCACGGGTGGCGATCTCGTGATGCAGCTCTTCTACTTCGCCTTGTGCTTGTTGGGTGCGGTGTATGGCGATGGCATTGAATATCGCAAAGCTGGCCATCAGCGCGATCATCAGCAGGGCCAGTTTCCAGTTGATCCATAAAGCGATCGGCACCATCACCAAAATCGAAAGCAAGGTGGCCAGGTGTTCGCGGAAGAAGCTGAGCCAGAGCCCGAACAGATTGGACACGCCGTTATTCATGATGCGGGCGAGGCGGCCGGTATGGTGCTCGCCGTGAAACGCCAAGGGCAGTGCAGCGGCATGCTCGAAGAACGCGCTGATCGCGGCCAACCGCCGCCGATGGGCCAGGCGGTCGGCATGCAGCGACACCCACACACTAGCGAGTACGCCGGCGAAACCCACCAGTGCCCATAGGCCGATCAGGCTGGGTGCGTGGCCGGGTTGCGAGGTCAGCGCATCGACGACCTTGCCGAATAGCAGCGGTTCGAGAAAGAACACGCCGGCCAACGCCAGATTCGCCACGGCCAGGGTCATCGCCAGTTTACGCTCCGGGCCCAGCAGGCCTAGAACGCGTAGATAGAGACGTAGGATCGACACAGCGAAAGCCCTCTTGGGGTGTGTGATGGCGTGCCACGAATGCCTTGGTTGGCAAGATACCTGCTCTGGATGCACAGCCGGGACCGCGCGGCTACGGTCGATGGAATGGCGATTAAGCGTGTGCGCTTGCGCGGAACGTACCTGTCTTAAACCGTCGCCGTCATCTTTATGTAGCAATAGTTAGAACACAGACGTCATCGCCGCGTAGCAGGGCCATGAGATGTTTTGCGGCGACTTAAGGGTGTGTCGAAACCACCGCAGAGTTCGCTTATTGCCGCGTTGCCGACGCGAAGGGGTTTTCGTTTTTAAGGGTGAATCAACTTGGCGCTGCCGTTTCGGCAGTGTGCCGTTTAGTCGTGCGTGTTTTTTGAATGCCAGATCACATCGTGCAGCAGCGGAGGAGGGCGCTGCTGCCGGATATCCCTTTCCCCTCCCCAGTGAGGATCGTGTTATGCAAATGCTGTTGCGAACGAGCTTGACGACGCTTGCCCTGATCGGCGGCGTGTGGGTAGCCGGCCCCGTGCAGGCTGCGGCGATAGATATCGGTACCTTGCCGGGTGGTGCGACCTGTGAGACCACCGGCATCAATAGCGCGCACACGGTAATTGGCCAGTGCATCAGCAGTCATCTGAGCCAGGGCCGCACCGTGGCGGTGTTTCAGAAATCGGGTGATGCCATTCCGAGCCGCTTGCCGGCGCTGGTGGCGGGCAAGCCGTGCAATGTCGCCGCGATCGGTGACGATGGCACGGTGAGCGGGCAATGCGAGGATGCCGCCGGTACGCGTCAGCCGGTGCGTTGGACGGTGGACGGCAGCGGTAGCTACACGGCTTTGCCGACCGCATTGTTGCCCTATCAGCGCCCGAACTACGACGTTATCGTTGCTGAAGGTGGCTGGGGCGCCGATGTGAATGCGCTGGCCGGCCCGGTGAACAGCGCCGGTGTCATCGTGGGTATCAGTGAGAGCCACAACGGTACGCGTCATGCCGTACTTTGGAATCCGGGCGCCACGGCGCCGGTGCGTTTGCGCAAGCCGCAGCTCGCGGCCGGCCAGGGCGCGGTGCAGAGCTGCGAGCCGTTGGCGATCAACGACGCGGTTTCGCTCACCGTGGTAGGTCACTGCAAGGTCACCACGGCGGGTGCTACAACCGACATCGCCGTGAGCTGGACCGCGCAGGATGGCAAGTACTTCGCAACGGTTTTGGACGATCTTCGTGCCGGGCATTGCATCGCGCGTGATGTCAATATCGTTGGCGATGTCGTCGGCGCTTGCGAGACCATCTCCGGCAACAGCAATGCCGTGTTGTGGGCGGCCAACGGTGTTTTGCCGACGGTGGTCCTGCGCGCCACGCAGAGCGTGGCCGTGAAGATCAATAACGCCGGTGTCATCACCGGAAGCTATTTGACCGCGGACAGCTATGCGCATGCGTTTGTCGGCAACCCGCGCGTGGCGCCGGTAACGGATATCGGTACGCTGGCTGGTGGGCACAACTGCGTCGCGCAGGGCCTAGATGACAATGGCGATGTCGCTGCCGATTGCGATACCGCAACCAGCCCGCGCATCGCCAGTTTCCGTGCGGCGTCGGGTGCCGGCGTGGTTGCGAGCCCGGTGTCGGCGGTAGCCAGTGCCGTGCGCGGGATGAGCCATAACGGTGCGATTGCAGGTGTATTTACCGCCGCCGATGGGCATGCCCGTGGTTTTCGCGATGAGAGCCCGAGTGCCACCGCAACAGCACAGGCAGTGACGACGAACTCGGCTTCGGTGGCGCAGGTATCCCTGGCCAGCATGGCCGCTACCGGTTTTGCAGCAGGGGTGGTTGAGGGTGCGGGCCTGCTGTATGCCGACCCCTATGCCAGCATCTCCCAGAGCTACAAGCAGAATCCGAGCGGGCTGGCGTTCTTCGGCAGTGCTTATGCCGCTGGCAATCCGTCGCCGGTGTCGAGTGAGGTTTACACGTTCTGAGAAGCTTTGGATGCGCGATGATTCTGTGACGCTGATCGCGTGACCGAGCAAAAGTGAGGTCGCGCCAGTTTCACGCAAGCTTGCTTCACTGCTACGCAACAAAAATGCTCTAAAGTCCGCTGTGCCGTCCGTGCGACTCGCGCAGCGGCAAGGGGTAAGTCTTTGGTCAATATGACTGCATACGAGGCGCGCAAGCGCCTCGTTTTTTGATTGCGGAGCATCAACTCATGAATCGGAATCTGCGGGAACGGATTCTGCCGTTCGCCATCGCATCGTTGCTGATGGCTGGTACGGCGCTGGCACAAAATACTTCTTCGTCATTGAGCGGGCGCGTGCTCGACGCTGGCGGCAAACCGGTGGCAGGTGCCGCGGTGCAGATTGTGCACGTGCCCTCGGGCACCACCCAGGTGGTGACTACCGACGCGGATGGGCGCTACAAGTCGCAAGGCTTGCGTGTGGGCGGCCCGTTCAACCTCACGGTGAACAAGGACGGCCAGGCAGCGGCCGAAAAGGATGGCGTTTACCTGCAACTGGCGCAGGAGAGCAGCATTGATCTCAACCTGGGGGCGGGCGCGGCGAACGCGACCAATCTGCAGGGCGTGCAGGTGAGTGCGGATAGCTCCAGCGTGGCGATGGCGCAGATCTTTCAGCCGGATGCAAAAGGCATCAGCACCAACGTGTCGCAGCGTGAGTTGAAGGTGTTGCCCAATCCGAATCGTTCGATTCAGGACATCGCGCGCCTGGACCCGATGATTACGGTGACCAATAAGAGCAAGGGCGAGATTTCGGCACTTGGCCAGAACAGCCGCTACAACAACATCACTATCGACGCGGTACCGACCAACGATGCGTTCGGCCTGGAGGACAACGGTCTGCCGGCGTTGAACCAGCCGGTCGCGCTGGATGCCATCGAGGAATACAACATCTCGACGGCGAATTACGACGTCAGCAATAAGCGCGCGGTCGGCGCCAATATCAATATCGTCACCAAGAGCGGCACCAACGATTTTCATGGTTCGGCGTACTACGTTTATCGCAATGCCAACAACATGGTGGGCGAAGATCGCGCCGGCACTACCTTTGCCGGCTTCAAGCGGCAGTGGACCGGCGGCGCCACTTTTGGCGGGCCGATCATCAAGGACAAATTGTTCTTTTTCGCCAGCGTGGAGCAGTCGAAGACGATCGCCGCGGCGCCGAACTTTGGTCCGCTGGGTTCCGGCAAGGGCAATATCGTGCCGATCGCGCAGAGCGATATCGATCGCATCGTGCAGATCGCCAATGGTCTGGGCATGAAGCCGGGCGTGGTGAATGCCGCCGGTGCCAATCAGGACGAAAAGCGCGGCTTGTTCAAACTGGACTGGAACATTGCCGATGGCCATCGCGTCAGCCTGCGCTACGACCGGGTAAAGAGCACGCAGCCCAATCTCAATGGCTATAGCATCTCGTCCACGGCGCCAAGCCTGAGCCTGTCCAGCTATTGGTTCACCAAGCATCGCGAAAGCACGCAGTACGCGCTGAATGCATACGACGCCTGGACTGACGATTTCTCCACCGAGGCGGCGGTGTCGTATGCCAAGTACGACGCTACGCCGGTGCCGTTCGCACAGCAGCCGCAGGTGCGTGTGTACACCAATGGCAATATCAGCGGCAGCACCATCACCGGGCCCAGCGTGAACCTGGGCGAGGAAGAGTTTCGCCATTACAACGTGCTTGGGGTCAAAAGCCTCAATACGTTCTTTGCCGGCACCTGGCGTATGGGCGATCACAGCATCAAGGCGGGTTTCGATTTCCAGCGCGACAAGTTCTACAACCTGTTCGGTCGCACCGAATTCGGTTCGTATGTATTCCCGAGCATCGATGCGTTCGCCAACAGCCGCTGGTTTCAGTACAGCGTGTTCCGCCCGACCGACGGCAATCTGCAAAGCATTGCGGCGCGCTGGACGCTGAACCAGTGGGGCGCGTTTGTGCAGGACACCTGGCAGATCGGCAACCTGTCGCTGCAATACGGCTTCCGCTACGACTTGCCCAAGGTCGGCAGCGCGCCGTTGGCGAACCCCGCCTTCAATCACGCATTCCCCGGCGTGCCGAACAACGCCACGATCGACGGCAACGGCTTGTTCGAGCCGCGCGTGTCGTTCAATTACAGCTTCGACGGCGAGCGGGCCATGCAATTGCGTGGCGGCATTGGCCTGTCCGAAGGTGCACCGCCAGGTGTCTGGCTATCCAATCCGTACACCAATAACGGCATGTCGCTGACCAGTTACTCCGCGGCCAATGGCAGCGGTTTCTCGGCCGATCCGAACAACCCGTTGATTCCGGCGAATGTGCGCAAGGGCGGCTCGCCTGAAGTGGATGTCACCGACGGCCGTTTCCGCATGCCGTCGGTATGGAAGATGAGCCTTGGTTTCGATCGCCAGCTACCGTGGTGGAACACGGTATTCACCGCTGAGGTGGAGCATCTGTCCACCCGCGACGGCATCTATTTTCAAGACCTCAACCTCGGCGCTGCGACGGGCGCGCTGCCGGATGGGCGGTCCAGCTACTGGACTACGCTCGACCCCAATGCCTACCTGGCCACCGGCAAGGACCCGACCGGCAAAACCCTGTGCGCCACCGCTGACCGTAGCTGTGCCGCGGCCCGCGCCAACCGCAATCCGCAGTTCGGCAATGTGATCTATCTGAGCAACACCAAGCAGGGACAGGCTACGTATCTGACGCTGAAACTCAGCCGTCCGTTTACGCCTGACTCCGATTGGTCCGGGTCGCTCGGTATAGTTTTCGGCCGCTCCACCGATGTCAGCTCCGGCAATGAGAAAGTGGCCGCCAGCACCTGGGCCAACGATGCGGTGTACAACCCGAATGCCGATACGGCCGGGCACAGCAATTTTGAAATCGCTCGCCGCGTGGTCGCTTCGCTGACCTGGCAGCATCGTTTCTTTGGCGACTATGCCACCAGCGTGAGCGCGTTCTACGACGGCCACACCGGCCAGCCGTATAGCTGGGTATTCGGCAACGACGTCGACGGCATCCGTTCGGCAGGTTTGTCGGCGCCGCCTGGGCTTATGTATATCCCGCGCCCCGGCGAGGTGCAGTTCCAGAAAGGCACGCCGCAGCAAGCCATCGATCAGTTCTACGCCTTTATCCAGCGCGAAAATTACTTGAAGGATCACCAAGGCGCGGTAGCTCAGCGCAACGGTGCGCGCTCACCGTGGGTCAACGAAGTCGATCTGGCCTTCCGCCAGGAAATCCCCGGCTTGTTCAAAGGCAACAAGGGTGAGTTGCGGCTGGACCTGTTCAATGTCATGAACCTGCTCAACAAGCGTTGGGGTCAAGTGCGTGACGTGGGTTATCCCTATATGCGTACCCTCGCCAATTTTGCCGGCGTCGATCCCGCCACCGGCAAATACGTCTACGCGCTGCCCACCGACAAGGCCGGTAACTTCAATGGCGGCGGCTATACGCTGGAAGACGACCGCGCGCAGTCGCGTTGGTCAGTGCAGGCGACGTTGCGTTATAGCTTCTAAGTGCGCGACTTCTTGGTTTGAATGCTTGGGAGATGGGGTGAGTTGGTCGCAAGGCTGCACCCCCTCCCAGCCTCCCCCTGCAAGTCCCGAAAAGGGGACTCCCTTCGGTCGCAGGGGAGGGGCAAAAGCAGCGCTCGCAGCTTTTGACGTTGCTCTTGATCTTGCTCTTGACCTTGGGGCCCCTGTGCGTCGGTGAGGGTCGGACGACAAGGCCCGTAGGGGACTCGGCATGGATGCCGAGTCCTTTTCGCCAGTGCATGGATGCACTGTCGAAAAGCCCGGCCGGCCCTCACAAGCCCGAAGGGCGACGCGCGGGGTGGCCTTCTCTTTGGTTACTTTCTCTTGGCCACTCAAGAGAAAGTGACTCGGCCTCCGGCAGGAGGTCGAAAGCCCGCCGCAGGCGAACCAGCGAGCAAAAACCTATATCCACGCGAACACACCACTAACCCCATAGGCGCTCTTCAAGGCGCTTGTCTGCTTGCCTCAACCTCCCCAATCGCGCCAAGCTCCAGCACTTCACCAAAGCTTGAGAGGTGCAACCGTGGCATGGGTAGACCTGCGCAGCGACACCGTGACCCACCCCACCCCCGCCATGCGCGCGGCGATGCTGACGGCCGAAGTAGGCGATGACGTATATGGCGAAGACCCCACGGTCAACGCCTTACAGCAACGCATGGCCGCTGACCTGGGTTTCGAGGCGGCGCTATTCGTACCTACCGGCACGCAGTCGAACCTGCTGGCCTTGATGGCGCACTGTGAGCGGGGCGACGAATACCTGGTCGGCACCGATGCGCATACTTACAAATTCGAAGGCGGCGGCGCGGCCGTGCTCGGTTCGATCCAGCCGCAGCCGATTCCGCATGACATCGACGGCACGCTGCCGTTGGACAAGCTTGCCGCGGCGATCAAGCCGATCGACCCGCATTTCGCGCGCACCCGATTGCTGGCGCTGGAAAACACCTGGCATGGCCGCGTGTTGCCGCTGGACTATTTGCGTGCGGCACATGACTTTGCGCGCGAGCGTGGGCTGGCTATACATCTCGATGGCGCACGGATATTCAACGCGGCGGTGGCCGGCGGCGTTCCGGCGCGCGAGATTGCGCAGCATTTCGATAGCGTGTCGGTGTGTTTGTCCAAGGGGCTGGGCGCACCGGTGGGCTCGGTGTTGCTTGGTTCGGCTGTCGTGGTCGAGAAAGCGCGGCGCTGGCGCAAGGTCGCTGGTGGCGGCTGGCGCCAGGCCGGCATGCTCGCGGCGGCGGCCGGCTATGCGCTCGATCATCACGTTGCGCGACTTGCCGATGACCACCGGCGCGCTGTCACGCTATCGAGGCAGCTAGGCGATGTTCCAGGTATCAAGTTGCTTGGCCAGCACACGAACATGGTGTTTATCGATGTGCCGGCTGACCGCCTGCGCGAATTGGACGTCCATCTGCGCGCTGCCAGTGTGCGCATCAGCATCGGGTATTTGCCGACGCTGCGGCTGGTGACGCACCTGGATATTGACGATGAGGGTATCGCCAGGACCGTGGAAGCGTTCCGCGCGTTTTTCACCGTCTAGCGCGTGTGCCACCTCCCCCTGCCAGCAGGGGGAGGTGCAAGGCGCTTCGCCTCAAGCTTCAGCGCGATCGAACTGCCGAATAAAGTCGCGCACCTGCGGATAAACCACCTCGCGCCAGCGGCGGCCGCTGAAAATACCGTAGTGGCCCGCACCTTCGATCATCTTGTGCGCACGTCGTTTGGCGGGGATGCCGCTGCATAGATCATGCGCTGCTTCGGTCTGTCCACGACCGGAGATATCGTCCAGTTCGCCTTCGATAGTGAGCAGGGCGCTGGTCTTGATTGCACTTGGCTTGACCCGCTCGCCTGCAACGTCCCACAGGCCGCGCGGCAGCAGGAATTGCTGGAACACCGTGCTGATGGTGTCGAGATAAAACTCGGCCGGCATATCGAGCACGGCGTTGTATTCGTCGTAGAACTTGCGATGCGCCTGGGCGTCGTCCAGATCGCCACGCAACAGGTCTTGGTAGAAATCCCAGTGCGAGTTGAAATGGCGGCTGGGGTTCATCGCGATAAAGCCGGCGTGCTGCAGAAAACCGGGATAAACCTCGCGACCGTGACCGGGATAGTTGGTCGGCACGGTGTGAATCACGTTGCCCTTGAACCAACTCAGCGGCTGCGTGGTGGCGAGGTTGTTGACGCCGGTGGGGTTGCTGCGCGGCTCGATCGGACCACCCATCATGGTCAGGCTGAGCGGGGTGTCTTCGCCGCGTGCGGCCATCAGCGATACGGCAGCCAGCACGGGTACGGTAGGCTGACAAACCGAGATCACATGTACGTTCTTTGCGCCGATATGGCGAATGAACTGCTCGATGCAGGCGATGTAGTCGTCGAGATGAAAGCCGCCATGCGACGTCGGCACCATGCGCGCGTCGACCCAGTCGGTGATGTAGACCTTGTGGTCGGCCAGCAGCGAGCGCACGGTGTCGCGCAGCAAGGTGGAGTGATGGCCGGACAGTGGTGCGACGACCAGTACCACCGGGTCGCTCTTCATCTTTTCGATGCTGTCGGGATGATCGCTGAAACGCTTGAATCGCTTGAGCTGGCAAAACGGGGTATCGAGGGCGGTCTGTTCGACGACGGCGATAGTGTGGCCGTGGGCGACGACGTTATGGATGCCGAACTCCGGCTTTTCGTATTCCTTGCCCAGCCGATGGATCAGTTCGTAGCCCGCCGCCATGCGCTGTGCGCCGGGGAATTGCGCCATCAGGCTGCCTTGGTCGGTCAACATGCGGGCACTGGCTTGGGCGTAGTAACTCAGCGGACCAAGAAAGGAGCGCTGCCACTCGTGGATCTGATAGAGCATCGGGGAGGGCCGGGGTGTTCGAAAGACATGATCTTAGCTGGTTTGGTTCTGTCGTGCTGCGCTGCCGCATGAGTGAGGCGTCAGCTCAAATCAAGTGCTTAGACCAGCTTTCAGATCAGCCGGTCAGATCAGTCGAATCTCAGTACCGGCCGCGACATCGTGCAAGGCGCGGCGGCGGCGGTCGACCAAGCCGAATGCGAACCATAGGCCCCAGGCCATCAGCACCGCCCATAGCGCACCGCGCAAGCCGAGCCACGGGTGCAGCTCCAGCAACAATATGGGCAGCGCGGCGACGATCAGCCGAATCAGCGCCTGTCGCAGCGAGGGTTTGCCGCCATCGTTTGCAGTGACGCGGATGCGCCAGGGCCGCATGCCCAGGGTCTGCCCGCCGCGCAGCCACGAGGCGATGAAATAAGCCGAAATCGTCAGGTACTCCACCGGCTGAAACCACCAGGTCAACGGTTTGCCGTGCGCGTCGAATAACTGGCCGCCGGTAAGCAATTGGCAGAACAGACCCGTGCAGGCGGCTATCGCAATCACCGCAAGCAAGTCATAAACCAGCGCGAGCAAACGGCGCCAAAGCGGGCAGGGCAAGGATTGAGTCGCTGTATTCATGAGTTCGCTTGCGTCGGGCGCGCGCAATGGCCAGCATCGCGCAGATGAAAGAAGAAGCCGCAAGTATTACCGAAGCCGATCAACAGAGCATCGCTGCCTTTATCGAGCGCATATGGTCCGAAGACGGTTTGGCCGATCAGACACTCGAAGCCTATCGGCGCGATCTGGAAGGCTTGGCTCGGTGGCTGGCCGGGCGTGGACGTGGTTTGCAAGCCGCCCGGCGCGAGGATTTATCGGCCTATCACGGCAGCCAGCCGGTGGCGGTGCGTTCGATGGCGCGGCGGCAGTCGTCGTTTCGCCGTTACTACGGCTGGCTGGTGCGCAACCAGGCGGGATACGAAGACCCCACCTTGCTGATCGAGCGCCCGCGCATGCCGCGCGGCTTACCCAAGGCCTTGGCCGAGCGCGAGATCGAAGGCCTGTTGAATGCGCCGGATCTTGCCGGCACCCTGGGTTTGCGCGATCGCGCGATGCTGGAGTTGATGTATGCCTCGGGCCTGCGTGTGTCCGAGCTGGTCGACTTGCCATTGGCCGGGCTCAATACGCGCCAGGGCGTGCTGCGCGTTACCGGCAAGGGCGGCAAAGACCGGCTGGTGCCGGTAGGTGAGGTGGCGCTGGAGCATATCGAGGCTTATCTCGCCGGCGCACGGCCGGTGTTGGCCAAGGGCAAGCAACCGCCGGCGCTGTTCTTGAGCCAGCGCGGCGAGGGTATGACGCGGCAGATGTTCTGGACCCTGGTAAAGCGTTACGCGATCAAGATCGGAATCAACCCCAAGCGCATCTCGCCGCATGTGCTGCGGCACTCCTTCGCTACCCATCTGCTCAATCACGGCGCCGATCTGCGCGCATTGCAAATGCTGCTCGGCCACAGCTCGCTCAGCACTACGCAGATCTACACTCTGGTAGCGAAAGAAGGCTTGAAGCGGCTGCATGCGCAGCATCATCCCAGGGGGTGAACACGCCGTTTTGACAAGCGGTTACGGCCATTTGTGCGAGAATCGAACCCTTCCGCCGGCAATCCTGTGTGCGGAACCGATGCAAGCGAGGTTTGCGATGTTGAAGAAATGGATGCTGGCCCTGTGTGCCGGTGGTTTCGCGCTCGGTGCCTGCGCGGCCGACGATGGCGCTACCGCGACGAGCCCCGAGGGCGTCGTGCGCCAGGCGTTGTTCGGGCTTGCTCCCAAAGCGCAGATCGACTCGATCAAGCCGTCACCGCTGCCGGGCTTTTATCAGGTGATTGCCTCCGGCCAGTTGGTCTTTGTCAGCAACGACGGCAAATACATGGTGAATGGCAATGTGGTTGATCTGAGCAGCAAAAAAGACGTCAGCGATGCGGCCTGGGCCGATTTTCGCAAGGCCGAGCTGGCCAAGTTGCCGGTCGCCCAGCGCATCGTGTTCGCGCCGGCCAACCCCAAGCACACGGTGATCGTGTTTACCGACGTCAACTGCGGCTATTGCCGCTCGCTGCACGAGCACATCGGCGATTTCAACAAGGCGGGTATTGCGGTGGAGTACATTGCCTGGCCACGCGAAGGCGTCACCAGCACCTCCGGCAAAGAAACGCCGACGTATACCGAGATGTCGTCGGTATGGTGCGCGGCCGACCGCAATGCAGCCTTCAGCGCCGCCATCAAGGGCGCGCAGCCCAAGCCGGAGAGCTGCGCGAATCCGGTCAAAGACCAATTCAATCTTGGCCTCAAGCTAGGCATTACCGGTACCCCGACCATCATTGCCGCCGATGGCAGCATCGTGGGCGGTTATGTCACGGCAGATCAATTGCTTAAGGCGTTGGATAAGCGCAAGAGCGGCTGATTGAAACCGGCGCTTTTCTTCCCTCGTTGCTATTTGCGCAGGGGGGAAGGAGAGCGGCGGCCGGCTTGGGGTACAATGTGCGACTTCTTCGCCGCATAGCGCGTTAGCGCCGGTCCCCGCATGATCGCACTCGACGGGCAAAGCGCCCTTTCGCCGTTTCGCCTCGAACGTTTGAACGCCCGCCTGGATGCCTTGCATCGCGGCACACGTGTGCAAGCCGCCTGGCATGTCTATTTCATCGACGCCGATACCGCGCCGGAAGGCGAGCTGCGCCAGCGCCTGCTAGAGGTATTGGAGGCCAAGGACGCCGCGCCCGAGCCCGCCTCGCTGTGGGTAGTGCCGCGTTTCGGCACCATCTCGCCGTGGTCGAGCAAGGCCACCGACATCCTGCATGACGCCGGTTTCGCGGTGCACCGGGTAGAGCGTGGCCTGGCCTGGCAGATCGCCAGTTTGCCGGCCGCCGATGCACCCGGCTACGAGGCGGTGATGGCCGTGCTATGCGACGCCATGACGCAGTCGGTGTTGACCCGCATCGAGGATGCGCAGAAGCTGTTTCTTGTCGGTAAGCCGGGCGATCTGGTGCATATCGCACTGGGCAGCCATGCCCGTGCCGCCCTGGCCAAGGCGAATGCCGAACTGGGGCTGGCCCTGGCTGAGGACGAGATCGACTACCTCGCCGAGCGTTACGCCGAACTGGGCCGCGACCCCACCGATGCCGAGCTTTTCATGTTCGCCCAGGCGAACTCCGAGCATTGCCGGCACAAGGTGTTCAATGCGAGCTGGACGCTGGACGGCGAAGCGCAGGATAAAACCCTGTTCGGCATGATTAAGAACACCCACCAGCATTCGCCTGCGCACACGTTGTCCGCCTACAAGGACAATGCGGCGGTGATCGAGGGCAACGAAGGCAAGCGTTTTTTTGCCGACCAAGACGGCGTATGGCGTTCGCACGCGGAGCGTATCGACTACGCAATCAAGGTAGAGACACATAACCATCCGACCGCTATCGCACCATGGCCCGGCGCGGCCACCGGTGCCGGCGGCGAGATTCGCGACGAGGGCGCTACCGGCCGTGGCGCCAAGCCCAAGGCCGGGCTCACCGGTTTCTCGGTGTCCGATTTGCGCATCCCCGGCCACCCGCAGCCGTGGGAGGTGAATCGCCCACTGCCGCCGCGCATGGCTACGGCGTTCGAAATCATGCGCGATGGCCCGCTCGGTGCCGCCGCCTTCAATAACGAATTCGGCCGCCCTTGTTTGGGTGGCTATTTCCGTACCTACGAGCACGAGACCAGTGAAGCCGGCCTGCGCCGCGGCTATGACAAGCCGATCATGATTGCCGGCGGTCTGGCGAATATGCGCGCCGATCATGTGCAAAAGCGCGACGTGCAGCCGGGCAATAAGGTGATCGTGCTGGGCGGCCCGGCGATGCTGATCGGCCTGGGTGGCGGTGCCGCCTCGTCGGTAGCATCGGGCGCGTCCAGCGCCGAGCTCGATTTCGCCTCGGTGCAGCGCGATAACGCCGAGATGGAGCGACGCTGCCAGCAAGTGATCGACGCCTGTTGGGCACGTGGCGAGCACAACCCTATCGTCAGCATCCACGACGTCGGCGCAGGCGGTTTGTCCAACGCGATTCCCGAACTGCTCAACGATGCCGGCGTCGGTGGCGATATCGATTTGTCCGCGATCCCTTGCGATGACCCGCAGTTGTCGCCGATGCAGGTATGGAGCAACGAATCGCAAGAGCGCTATGTGCTGGCGATCGGTGTCGGCGAGCTGGCCGAATTCGAAGCGTACTGCGTGCGCGAACGCTGCCCGTATGCCGTTGTCGGCGATGCCACGGCGGCGCGTCATCTGCGCGTGCGCGATCCGCGCCGTGACCTCACCGTCATCGATTTGCCGATGGATGTGCTGTTCGGTAAGCCGCCGCGCATGCATCGCGATGCCAAGCGGGTAAAACCACGTGTCGATGTGGTGCCCGATCTGACCGGCATCGGCATGGACGGGGCGTTGTTGCGCGTGCTGCGCCTGCCCACCGTAGGCAGCAAGAGTTTTCTCATCACCATTGGCGACCGCACGGTCGGCGGCCTCAATCATCGCGATCCGATGGTCGGTCCGTGGCAAGTGCCGGTGGCCGATTGTGCCGTCACCATTTCGGATTTCGACGGCTATGCCGGTGAAGCGATGGCGATTGCCGAGCGCGCTCCGGTGGCCTTGCTCAGCAGTGCCGATGCGGCGCGCTTGGCGGTAGGCGAGGCGATCACCAATCTGGCGGCGGCCTCGATTGCCTCGCTAGGCGAAGTGCGCCTGTCGGCCAACTGGATGGCCGCGGTGAATCATCCGGGCGAAGACGCTGCCTTGTTCGATGCGGTCAAAGCGATCGGCATGGAGCTATGCCCCGAACTCGATATCTCGATTCCCGTCGGCAAAGACTCTTTGTCGATGCAAACCGTGTGGCAGGACGGCGATACGCCGCAGCGCACGGTGTCGCCGGTGTCGCTGGTTATCACCGGTTTTGCACGCGTCGACGATGTGCGTCGCACGCTTACGCCGCAGCTTCGCCTTGATCGTGGCGATTCCGATCTATGGTTGCTCGACCTTGGTGCGGGTCACGATCGTCTCGGTAGCTCCGCGCTGACGCAAGTGTTCAACCGCAGTGGCGGTGTGCCGCCGGATCTGGACGATGCCAAGCAGCTCAAGGCGCTGTTCGATCTGGTGCAAGAGGCGAATCGCGGTGGTCTGCTGCTGGCTTATCACGACCGCTCCGATGGCGGTGTCATCGTCACCTTGCTGGAAATGGCCTTTGCCGGTCATTGCGGTCTGGAGATTCATCTGGACGGTTGGGGCGAGGCGACCTTGCGCGCTTTGTTCAACGAAGAACTCGGTGCGGTTATGCAGGTGGCCAGCGCCAATCGCGAGGCCTTCGAGGCGCTGTTGGTCAAGTACGGCCTGGCCGGTCTGTGCACGCGCATCGGGCGCCCGAAAGAAAAACTCGGCATCAAGCTTTTCCTGGCCGGCGACACGTTATTCAAATGGAATTGGACCACCTTGTTCGAAGCCTGGAACGAAACCAGCTACGCGATGCAGCGATTGCGCGATAACCCGCTCAGCGCCGATGCCGAACAAAAATGGCGGCTGGACGATGCCGATCCAGGTATCAGCCCCAAGCTCACGTTTAATCCCGCCGAAGATATCGCTGCGCCATTGAACGTCCATGACGTTATCAGTGCAGGCGCCAGCATGAACTCGCGACCGCGCGTGGCGATATTCCGCGAGCAAGGTGTCAACGGGCAAGTCGAAATGGCCGCCGCGTTCACCCGCGCGGGCTTCGAAGCGGTAGACGTCCATATGTCCGATCTAGCCAGCGGCCGGATCAAGCTGGCGGATTTCCGTGGACTGGCCGCTTGCGGCGGTTTCTCCTACGGCGATGTACTCGGCGCCGGCCGCGGCTGGGCGACATCGATTCTGTACAACGACTACCTGCGTGCCGAGTTCTCCGCCTTCTTCGCCGACCCCGAGAAATTTGCGCTGGGCGTTTGCAACGGCTGCCAGATGATGAGCCAGCTCAAGGAGATCATCCCCGGTGCGCAGCATTGGCCGAAGTTCCTGCGCAATGCCTCCGAGCAATACGAGGCGCGCCTGGCGACGCTGGAAGTGCTCGATACGCCGAGCATCTTCTTCAAGGGCATGGCCGGTTCGCGCATCCCGGTGGCGGTAGCGCATGGCGAAGGTCGCGTGAGCTTTCCGCAAGCGTGCAGCCCGTCGAAGTCCAGCGCTGCACTGCGCTTTGTCGACAATCGCGGCCGCCCCACCGAAGACTATCCGCTCAATCCGAACGGCTCGCCCGGCGGCCTGGCCGGTTTCACCGCCGCCGATGGTCGCGTGACCATCATGATGCCGCACCCCGAGCGCGTATTCCGCAGCGTGCAGATGAGCTGGCATCCAGAGCAGTGGGGCGAGGATTCGCCGTGGATGCGTATGTTCCGCAATGCGCGGGTGTGGTGCGGCTGATGAACGGTCCCGCGGCTAACGCGCGGGACTGACATGAACCCGCTCGTCGCGCGGTGGTCCACCTGGCTGCTACTGGCTGTGTGGATTGCCCTGCTGGCGATGTTGCCATGGTGGCTGGGCCTGACCTTATTGGTGGCCTTGACGATCAGTGCGATCGCGTTTGCCCATAGTGCTGTCGGCTATGCCAACTGGTGTCGCCGTGGACTGAGGTGGGGTCTGCCCGGTCTGCTGTTTGCCGTACAACGCTCGCTGGGTGGCGATCTACTCGCCTGGGGCATGGCCCTGCTCGGTGCCTTGGTCGGCTTTTCGTTGCTGGCGTTGCTGGAATCTTTGCTTGACCACCAGGTCAACCACACGCCGCAGGCGAAGCCCTCGCCGGAATGGAGCGAGTTGGCGATGGCGCCGCTCGGGCCGCGCGCCAGCATCATTGAACTTCAGCGGGTCAGTTGGCGGGAAATCGAAAGCGTGCTTACCGATCCGCTGGGTGGCCTGGTTCATTACCAGGCTGGGCAATATCGATTTGCTGCGGGGCGTCTTATCGATGGGCTGAGCCCGCGTTGTTGTTTTAGTCCGGGCGGGCGCTGGTTCGTGGCCAGCATGCGTGATGGGCTGGGGGATGTTTTGTGGGATCGCGATGGCGATCGGTTGCATCGGCTGGGTGGGTGGCAGTTGTGTGGGTGGGAGGGGGAGTTGCCTTGGCTGGTGCGGGGGGAGGATGGGGTGCCGGTTGGGTTGGGGGAGGTTTTGGGGGAGTGATTTGGTTTGGTGGGTTCGCTGGGGTTGGGCGACCTGGATCGCCTGCGGCGGGCTTTCGAACCCCTGCCGGGGTCCGAGTCACTTTCTCTTGAGTGGCCAAGAGAAAGTAACCAAAGAGAAGGCCACCCCGCGCGCCGCCCTTCGGGCTTGTGAGGGTCGGCCGGGCTTTTCGACAGGGCTTCCTGCCCTGGCGAAAAGCCCGGCCGACCCTCACCGACGCACAGGGGCCCCAAGGTCAAGAGCAAAAGCAAAAGCAAAAGCAAAAGCAACGTCAAAAGCTGCGAGCGTTGCTTTTGCCCCTCCCCCTACTTGCAGGGGGAGGCTGGGAGGGGGTGAGCTTTCTGCGGCTACAAATAAATCAATAAGCGCAACCCAAGTTCTCTCAAAAGCGCCTGCAGCATTCGGCCTCAGTGACGCCTGCATCGAATAGATCGGAGCGTCCCCATCTATACTTGCGCGGTGAATACAGTTGCCTCTCATGCTTCGCCTCTGGTCGGACCGTTCGCAGTCAGTGTGATCGTGGTGGCCGCAGATAGCGGTCCTTCGCTGCTCGATTGCGCACGGCGGGTTTTGGCCTGCGATGTTCCGCTTGAATTGATTCTGGTGGATAACGGTTCTGGCGATGGTGTGCCGCAGTTGATCGAGCAGCGGCATCAAGCCGATGCACGGCTGCGGGTGATCTACAACCGCGCCAATCTCGGTTTTGGGCCGGCCATGAATCGTGGTGCCGCACAAGCGCGTGGTGATGCGCTCTTGGTGCTCAATCCCGATTGCTTGTTAGAGAGCGATAGCTTGCGCCGCTTACTCGATACGTTGGCTGCGCACCACAAAGCAGGCGTGATCGGTGCCGTGGTCTGCGATGAGCAGGGGGTGGCCGATCCGGCTTCTTATCGACGTGATCCATTGCTGCGCCGTTCGTTGAATACCTTGCTTGGTCGCAGCGGCGATGGCATCAATATCGCGGGGCCGATGCCACAGCAGTTGGTGGAGGCCGAGGCGGTATCGGGAGCGTTGATGCTGATGCCGCGCCCGGTGTTTGCGCAATTGGGTGGGTTCGACGAAGCGTATTTTCTGCATTGCGAAGATCTGGATCTGTGCCGCCGTGTGCGCGATGCCGGTTATCAGGTGCTGCTCGCCGGCGACGTGCGGGTGTTGCACGGCAAGGGCAGTTCCAGCCGGCACCGGCCGGTGTTTGTCAGCCGGCACAAGCATCGTGGCATGTGGCGATGGTTTCGCAAGTTCGATCCGGCGGCGCGTAATCCGTTGCTGGCAGTTATGGTCTGGTCGGGTATCTGGCTGCATTTTTTACTGCAGATACCTGCGCAGTTGACACGTTTGGCGCTGCGTAAACGCGCTGCCGCCAGTAAGCCATGAGTCATGCGCGCACACCGGCGCTTGCCACAGCGGGACTGATCTCGGTCACTGCAATCTGGGGCTCCACTTTTTTCCTTATCAAGGATCTGGTGGAGCGCATGCCGGTGGCGGATTTTCTGGCCGTGCGCTTTGTGATCGCCGCGCTGGCGATGCTGCTGTTGTTTCTGAAGCCGCTGCTGCAGCTTGGCCGCCGCCAGTGGTGGCAGGGGCTGGCGCTGGGTGTGGTGTACGGCGTGGGTCAGTTGTTGCAGACCGCCGGGTTGGAACATACCTCGGCCAGCGTCAGTGGTTTTGTCACCGGCATGTATGTGGTGTTTACGCCGCTGCTCGGCACGGTGCTGTTGCGCCAACGCTTGCCGCCGATAACCTGGATCGCCGTGCTGCTGGCGCTGGGCGGGCTTGCTTTGCTGGCCTTGCATGGGCTCAGCATCGGCTACGGCGTCTGGATCACCCTGGCCTCGGCGCTGCTGTACGGCCTGCATATCGTGGGCCTGGGGCAGTGGTCACGACCTGGCAGTGCGTTTGCGTTGACCACGGTGCAGATGATCGCGGTCGCGGTGGTTTGCCTGTTGGCGACCTTGCCGCATGGGCCTACATGGCCGCCCGATCGCGGCGCCTGGATTGCGGTGGTTTATATGGCCCTCGCCGCCGGTGCCGGCGCGATGCTGATGCAGACCTGGGCACAGGCCCATCTCTCGGCGACCCGAGCAGCCATTGTCATGACGCTGGAGCCGGTGTTTGCCGCTGCTTTTGCGGTGAGCCTGGGGAACGACACCTTGACTTGGCGCATGCTTGTTGGCGGCGCCCTGGTCTTGGCGGCGATGTATCTGGTGGAGTTGGCGCCGCGCCGCAAGGTTGTCGCTGCACAGGACCCTTCGGCAGAGGCGTTGCATCACGAGCTCTAAGGCAGCGGACCTTCAGCACTGGTGTGGGCAACGATGCGTCTGCTGGAATGGCCGTCTCTCAACGTCGCCACGGGTCGGCATCATGCTGCAGTTCAATCGAATCATCGTTGTGTTCGCTGTATGTACGCTGCTGCCCTTGTCCGCCTTGGCCTGCGGCAAATCGAGCGATCCCGAGCAAGTAGTTCAGGCCCAGTTGGATGCCTATAACAAGCATGATGTCGAAGCTATGGCGGCCTGCTACGCGGACGACGTGACGATTGTCGACCTCAGTGGTAAACGTCCTCCGATCAAGGGTATCCCGGCCTTGAAAGAGACCTATGCCTTTCTAGCCAAGGTGCCAAAGACCTTTGCCGCGAAAGTCGTCACGCGCATGGTGAACGGACCGATCGTGATCGACCGCGAGCACGTGATCGGCGTGCCCGAAGACAAGAGCAAGCCGGACCCCATTGCCGTCTATGAAGTGCGTGACGGCAAGATTCTCAATGTGTGGTTTCCGCCGTCGAAGTGAGCCGTTACCGGTGGTCAGTGGCTGACTTCGGCGCTGACCTTGGGTGCGCGCGGCTGCATGGCAATGCGCACCAGATAAATCACGATGGCGATATTGGCCACCAGCACGGCCAGCTTGATCCAGTTAAAGCGCTCCAGCACTTCGTAGAGCTCCAAGGGAATCAGCGAGCCGGTGGCGATCACGGTGAACCACTCCGCCCAGTGCTTGCGCAGCCACAAGCCGATGCCTTCGGTAGCGAAGATCGCCGCATAAACCAGGGCCACGATGCCGATGGCGACGAATTTGCTGGGGCCAAGTGCCTGCAGAATCGAGACCAGCTTCCAGCGCAGGCTGCTGCTGTCGGTCAATGACAAGTGCTCCAGCCAATGCACCAGTCGCTCGAAATTTTGTTGTTGATCCAGGCGAAAAGCCGCGATGGCGATCAAAATCAGGCCAACCGTTTTGATGGCTTTGTAGATCGCGATGACGCGTAAGCCGACATTGTGCTGCGATTCGGCGAATGGGGTGTGCTTCACGGGTTTGCTGCTAGGGGAGTCGGGCATGGGGACGAAGCTTAGAGCCTCTAAAAATCTTTTGGGAGTGAGTGAAGTCTTGTGGCGAGCCAGCACCCCTCCCCAGCGAGCAAGGGAGGGGGCACGAATGAGGCGAGCTTTTCTCATCCCAGGAGGCTGGGAGGGGGGCGGACTATCCAGAAGCCGGAGCCGGCTCCTAGCAGCAGCGCCCACCCGTCCCCTTGTACCGGGCCACCTGCCTTTCGCGGAAAAACTCCGCGTAGCTCGGTACGGTTCGCTCGGGATGATGCTCGCGCAGATGTTTCACATAAACGTCATAGTCGGGAACCCCGCAGCAGAGGCGGGCGGTTTGCACCGCTCGCTTCCATGCCGCCTGCAGGGTCCGCTTGATCGGCGCGATCTTCATCGACATGGCCTCAAGAGCTGACGCTGGATAGCGCCACGTAGGGTTCTTCCTGCGCGGTGGGGTGGTTGGCGCGCCAGGCTTTGACAAGCGCACGCAGGGCGAAGCCGGCCATGCTCAGCACCAGCAGCATGAATAAGCCGGTGAGCACCATGTCGACTGTGTTGTTAGTGATGATTTGATTCATCTCGGCCACACTCTTGGCGGGCGCCAGCAGCTTGCCGTCTTGCAGTGCCTGCGAATATTTCTGCGCGGCGGCGGTAAAGCTGATCGGGCCACTGAGTTTCTGCCAGCCGGCAGTGAGGGTGCATGTGACCAGCCAGATCGCCGGGATGCCCGGTACCCACAGATAGCGCTCGCGTTTGAGTTTCACCATGACCACGCTGGCGAGCATCAACGCGATCGCTGCCAGCATCTGGTTGGCAATGCCGAACAAGGGCCACAAGGTATTGATGCCGCCCAGCGGATCGACGGCGCCCTGATACAGAAAGTAACCCCACAGACCGACGCAGATCATGGTGGCGAGCAAGTTGCCGATCCATGATTCGGTGTGCTTGAGCGGCGCGTAGATCAGACCGGCGATCTCTTGAATCATGAAGCGGCCCACGCGCGTGCCGGCATCCACGGTGGTGAGGATAAACAGCGCCTCGAACAGAATGGCGTAGTGGTACCAGAACGCCATGACCCCCTGGCCGGGAAGAATATTGTGCAGCAACTGCGCCATGCCGACCGCCAAGGTCGGCGCACCGCCGGTACGACTGAGGACGGTCGCTTCACCAATATTCTTGGCGGTATCGAGCAGCTCGGTGGGCGTCACCACAAAGCCCCATTGGCTGATCGTGGCGGCGGCGTCTTGCACGGTGGTGCCGATCAATGCGCCGGGGGAGTTCATCGCGAAGTACACACCCGGATGCAGCGAGGCGGCAGCGATCAACGCCATGATGGCGACAAAGGCCTCCATCAACATGCCGCCGTAGCCGACCATGCGGGCCTCGCCCTCGTTACTGAGCAGCTTAGGTGTGGTGCCGGAGGCGATGATCGAATGCCAGCCTGATACCGCGCCGCAAGCGATGGTGATGAACAGGAACGGAAACAGATTGCCTTGGAACACCGGGCCGGTGCCGTCGATGAACTTGGTCACTGCCGGCATCTGCAGGTTCGGTGCGGCGATGAAGATTGCCAGCGCCAACACCAGTACGGTGCCGATCTTGAGAAAAGTGCTGAGGTAATCGCGCGGCGCCAGCAACAGCCATACCGGCAGCACCGACGCGCAAAAGCCATAGCCGATCAGTAGCCAGGCCATGGTCTTGGCATCGAAATTAAACGCCGCCGCCCATGTTGGCGAAGCGGCTACGTAAGCCCCCGACCAGATCGAGGTAAGCAACAGCACCAGGCCGATGATCGATACCTCCAGAATTCGACCAGGGCGCAGCCAGCGCAAATAGACACCCATCAGCAAAGCGATCGGAATCGTGCAGGCCACGGTAAAGGTGCCCCAGGGGCTATGCGTGAGTGTTTTCACTACCACCAGCGCCAGCACCGCCAGCACGATCATCATCAACACCAGTACGCCGAACATGGCGACGATACCCGGTAGCGCGCCTAGTTCGTCACGCAGCATGTTGCCGAGCGACCGGCCATCGCGGCGCAGCGACAGGCCGAGAATCATGAAATCCTGCACCGCGCCGGCGAACACCACGCCGAACAGAATCCACAGCGTGCCGGGCAGATAACCCATTTGCGCCGCAAGCACCGGGCCGACCAGTGGACCGGCGCCGGCAATGGCGGCGAAATGATGGCCGAACACCACCCAGCGGTCGGTCGGCACGTAGTCCAGGCCATCGTTGCGCAGCACCGCCGGCGTGGCCCGGCTGGGATCCATCCGCAGCACTTTGTAGGCGATGAACTTGCTATAGAAGCGATAGCTGATAACGAATACCGAGATCGCGGCGGCGACCAGCCAGATCGCATTGATCGGCTCGTCGCGGCGTAGCGCCACCACGCCCAGGCAGCACGCACCGATAACGGCGATAACAGCCCAAAGCAATTTGCTTGCTGGGCTCATGGGGGTAACTACCGCTGGAGTATTCCCAGAAGGGGTAGCGACGGTTTGCATGATGGCCTCTCCCTGAACAGACCTTGCAAGAGTCGCCCCCATGGCCGCAGTGGTCAATGCCATGTCGGTTCTGCGGGCATTAGCCTTTGGTCGAATAGGAGCGGTTACGGCAGCCGGTCCCTTTTTGAACAGGCTCTTTGCGAGGCTTTCCCATAGTCACACTGGCAACACCGGCTCGGCGTACACTGCCTCCTCCTTCGGCCCGTCGGAGTGCATACGTCATGCGTGCTTCCCATCGTTATAGCTTGCTTGGACTCACCATCGCTTTTGCCGCCATCCCAGTTGCCGCCGGCGCCTATCAGCTCAAGGATCTGCTCAAGCAGGCAACGCAGGCCACGCAATCTCCGAATGCCTCGTCGAATCTGGGGGCCAATCTGCCCACTAGCGATATCGCCGCCGGCCTCAAGGAAACGCTGGCCAAAGGTACTACCAGTGCCATCAATAGCCTTGGCCGCAACGATGGTTTCTGGAAGAACGCGGCGGTGCGCATTCCACTGCCTGGCAAGCTCAAGCAAGTGGGCGATCTGGCGCGCAAGCTCGGGCAGGGGCAGCGGGTGGACGATTTTGAGCTGAGTCTTAACCGCGCCGCCGAGAAAGCGGTGCCGCAGGTGGCGGATCTGTTCGGTGATGCGATTCGCAAGATGACGCTTGACGACGCGCGCGGCATCCTTACCGGTGGCGATCATGCGGCCACCGATTATTTCCGTCGGGTCGCCGGTGATGCGTTGACCCAACGCATTCATCCCATCGTGGCTCAGGCCACCGACAGCGTCGGCGTGACCCAGAAGTACAAAGCGCTCACTTCAAGTGCGGGCGAAGGCGGCGGCGGGCTTGGCGGTGCATTGGGTTCGCTGGGCGCGCTCACTGGCGGCAAGGCGGGCAAGGGCGGCAACTCGCTGAATCTGGATGATTACGTCACCTCGAAGACGATTGACGGCTTATTCACCACGATCGGCTCGCAAGAGAAGTCGATTCGCGATAACCCGGCGGCGCGCAGCACGGACCTGTTGAAGAAGGTCTTCGGCGGCTAGTCGTCCGCGGTCTGGAAGGGCTTGTATTTGGTACGTATCGACCACAGTCCACTTCACAACGTTTCCTGATAGCGAGACCGCAATGATTCGCGAGATTTTGAAAATGGGCGATCCGCGTTTGCTGCGCATCGCACCCTTAGTGCCGCCGAACATGGTCGGTAGCGCGGAGCTGGATACGCTGATCGCCGACATGTTCGAGACCATGCACGATGCCGGCGGCGTGGGCCTGGCTGCGCCGCAGATCGGGGTGGACCTGCAATTGGTGATTTTCGGTTTCGATAGCTCCGAGCGCTATCCCGACGCGCCGCCGGTGCCGCAGACGATTCTGCTCAATCCGGTAATTACGCCTTTGTCGCAAGACATGGAAGAAGGCTGGGAGGGCTGCCTGTCGGTGCCGGGTTTGCGCGGTGCGGTGAATCGCTACACGCTGATTCGCTACGAAGGTATTGACCCCAAGGGCGAGCGTATCGAGCGCACCGCCGAAGGCTTTCATGCGCGGGTCGTGCAGCACGAATGCGATCACCTGATCGGCCGCTTATATCCATCGCGTATCACCGATTTCAGCAAGTTCGGCTACACTGAAGTGCTGTTTCCCGGCATGGATCCGGGCATGGACGAGTGAAAACTGCACCACCTCCCTTGAACAAGTTCTAAGGGAGGTGGTGTTGGCTAGGCGCTGGCTTCCGGTTGTGGGCGCGCAGCAAGTCCTAACACGCGGTACAACACAGTCAACAGCACCAGCCACAGCGGGCCGACGATCAACGCAACGCGCGTATCGGGAAAGTAGGCCATCAGGCCGATCACCAAAACCAGAAATGCCAGCGCAATCCATGAGCCGTAGGGATAGAACGGCATGCGGAACACCAGCCCATCGCGCTCGGCAGCCGTCAGGTTGCGGCGGAATTTCATCTGCGAGATCAGGATCACTCCCCAGGTCCAGATCGCCGCGAAGGTCGAGATAGCCGTTACCCAGACGAATACTTTTTCCGGCACCAGGTAGTTGAGCAGTACCCCAAGTAGCAGGGCGACGATCGATACCAGCACGGCGCGGCTGGGTACGCCGCCTTTCGATGTCGTGGCGAAGGCGCGCGGCGCCTGGTCTTGCTGGGCGAGGTTGTAGAGCATGCGGCCCGTGCTGTAGATGCCGCCGTTGCAAGAAGACAGCGCCGCCGTCAGCACGACGAAGTTGATGATGCCGGCTGCCGATTTGATGCCTAGCCTTTCGAAGGTCATGACAAACGGACTGCCATGCGTTCCCAGTTCGTTCCATGGGTAAATCGACATGATTACGAACAAGGCGCCGACATAGAAAATCAGAATGCGCCAGAACACGGAGTTGATCGCCTGGGGAATCGATTTGTTTGGATTGGCCGCTTCGCCCGCGGTCAGGCCGACCATCTCCACCCCGAGGTAGGCGAACATCACCATCTGCAGCGCCATCAGCATGCCGCGCGCACCGTTGGGGAAAAGGCCGCCGTGCGTCCACAGGTTGCTGATGCCGGTTGGGGTTCCATGATTGCCCAGGCCGAACACGATCATGCCGGCGCCGCCGACAATCATCAGCACGATGGTGACGACCTTTATCATCGCGAACCAGAACTCGAATTCGCCATAGGCGCGCACCGCTGCCAGGTTGACCGCGCCCATCGCGGCCATCGCCGCCAATGCCCAGATCCACTGCGGCACGTCTGGAAACCAGACGCTCATATAAATACCGACCGCGGTAATTTCGGCAACACATGTCACCAGCCACATGAACCAGTAGTTCCAGCCGGTGAGATAGCCTGCCAGCGGGCCGAGATAATCCTGTGCGTAGCGGCTGAAAGAGCCGGCGACCGGGTTGTGTACCGCCATTTCCCCGAGCGCGCGCATGATGATGAAGATCGCCGCGCCGCCCAAGATGTACGACAGCAGGATCGCCGGGCCGGCCAATTTGATCGCATTGGCCGAGCCCAGGAAAAGGCCTACGCCAATGGCCGAGCCTAAGGCCATCAAGCGGATATGACGTTCCCCAAGGCCGCGTTTCAGCGCTTGTTCGTTCGCATGCATGTGGCGTATCCGTTGTGGTGTTAGAGCCTGTTCAAGACTTCTCAAGCAACTCGACGCGAGCTGCTCAGCGATCGTAAACAGGTTCTCTGGGAGCGGATAGGCTACCGGATGGATGAGTTGACAAGTGAGGGCGGCAGCCGGCTGCTTGCACTCGTTGTAAGAGCCTGTTCAACGGCTTCCCGGCGCGGGCCACGGGGAGCCTTTGAACAGGCTCTTAGAGTTAGTCTCTTTCAGCCAGATGTTCGAGCAAGAGCAGCATGGCTTTACGCTGCTCTCGCGGCAGGTTGCCGATCAAGCCGATCAAACGGGACTGCTCGCGACTCTCGATATGGTAGAGCGCCGCGACATCTTGCACTTTGCCGTACTCAGTAGGTGTGCCGCGTCCAGTAGCCAGCCACTCGAAACTCACGCCGAGGCGGTGGGCTAAATCCAGCATGCGGCTCAGGGTCGGCAGGCACAGGCCGCCGAGCCATTTGCGTGCGGTTTCGTCAGAAACATCGAAGCGTGCGGCGACATGCCCAGTGCGGCCGCGTTTTCCCACGCCCGCCAGATCAAGCGAGATGTGCAGACGCTGTGAAAACTCGTGTTGGGATGATGCCAAGAGCGACTCCGTTCGTACGCCGCGCGCGACATTCCTTTAGTCGGCGGTGCTGGAAACAAGAGTCGGTATTGTTATGTATTCGTCTGCCTGGATATGCAATCACGGATTGTATGTTCCGACAATTTGTGATTGTATTTCCGGGCAGTGCATTCGTTTACGACGATACACGTGGTGACACATGGAGAGGCACATGGAAGGTAACAAGACAGGGCTGCAACCGTCGACACCCCAGCTTAACGGCGAATACGCCGAAGAAACTGCCGAGCTGGGCGATATCGATTATCCGATCACTCAGCTCGATCAATTGCTCAACGACCTGCAAGGCAATGCCGCGGTGGCGGCAGGCGACGACGGCTTGGCTCGTTTTGGCGAATCGCGCTTACGCGCTATTCGCACCAATGCCCTGGCGCAATCGGCGGCGGCCTGGCTAGCCGAACAGGCGTTGCGCGATGTCATGCAAGGGACCGATGCCTGGACCGGCACTCAGTCGGCGCGCGTGCTGTTCGATCACCAAAACCAGTTACGCGAAGAGAGTTTGCGCTGGCGACTGCTGGCCGAGCGCGCGGCGACTTACCTGCTAAACCCGGAGCTGGCACGCGAACATGCTCGTCATTGGCTGGGCGAGAGTTGCGCCAGGGATGAGTATCCGGGGTTATAGGCCGGGTTGCAGGCATTGAGTCTGGCGTGGCTTTGAACGGGCTCTTACACGATCCAGTTCGGGGCCTGTCCCCGGCCGAGGGCGTTCGTGCTGCACCGCCAGACTCGGTACGCCTATCGGCACGCTATCCTAGGCGCTTGTCTTAGCCGCCAGGAACCAGCCATGCAGGATGTGCTTTTGTGAGTGCGAACCTTTCGACCAGCGCCGAGTCGCGCAAAGAGCTAACCCTCCGTGGCCTGATTCTGGGCGTTGTCATCACCTTGGTGTTCACCGCCGCCAATGTGTTTTTTGGGCTCAAGGCGGGCCTCACGTTCGCCACGTCGATTCCGGCGGCGGTGATCTCGATGGCGATCCTGCGGCAGTTCAAGGGCGTCACGGTTCAAGAAAACAATATCGTGCAGACCGTCGCCTCGGCGGCAGGCACCTTGTCTTCGATCATCTTCGTGTTGCCCGGCCTCATCATGATCGGCTGGTGGAACGGGTTTCCGTATTGGGTTTCGTTCGGTATCTGCGCGCTCGGCGGCATTCTCGGCGTGATGTATTCGATCCCCCTGCGCCGTGCGCTGGTGACCAACTCCGATCTGCCGTACCCCGAAGGCGTCGCCTGTGCCGAGGTGCTCAAGGTCGGTGGCGGCGAAGTCGACCCCAACTGCACCGCCGAGGAGCTGGCCGCTGGCGTGGAAAGCAGTCGCGCCGGACTGCTTGCCGTCGTCTGGGGTTCGATCACCTCGGCCTTGTTCGCCGTGGTAGTTGCCACCCAGGTATTCGCCAGCGATGTGGCGCAGTATTTCCGTGTGGGCAGCAAAGGCAGCGTCAGCGGCTACGACTTCAATCTCTCGTTTGCCCTGTTCGCCGTCGGTCACCTGGTGGGCCTGTGGGTCGGTGTGGCGCTGCTGGTCGGTTTCTTCATCGCCTGGGGCGGTGCGGTGCCGTATTACTCCTGGCTCAATCCATTGGCCGGTGTGGCGGCCGATGTGGCGCAGGCCACGTGGAGCCATAAGGTGCGTTTTCTCGGTGCCGGCACCATCGGCATCGCAGCCATCTGGACCTTGGCGAAACTGGTCAAGCCAGTGGTCAGCGGCCTGACCTCGGCCATGGCCGCGTCGCGTGTGCGTGCTGCCGGTGCGGCGCATACCTTGCCGCGCACCGAACGCGATATTCCGATCGGCCTGGTCGGCATCATCACGCTGGTTTGCCTGGTGCCGATCGCCTGGCTGCTCGCTGACTTCAGTATCACCGCTCACTTGGGCGATCACGTGGTGCTGTTGGTCGCCGGTGGCTTGATCTATATCGTGTTGATGAGCTTTTTCGTCTCTGCCGTGTGCGGCTATATGGCGGGCCTGATCGGCTCGTCGAACAGCCCGCTCTCCGGCGTGGGCATCCTGGTGGTGATCGGCGCGGCCCTGTTGCTGGTGGTCGGGGTGAAGCCCCTGCTGCCTGCCGATGCCGGCAAGGCGCTGGTGGCGTTCGCACTGTTCGCCACTGCCGTGGTGTTCGCTGTCGCGACCATCGCCAATAACAATCTGCAGGATCTGAAAACCGGCCAGTTGGTCGATGCGACACCGTGGCGGCAGCAGGTCGCCTTGATCGTCGGTGTGGTGGTGGGTGCGGCAATCATTCCGCCCACGCTCGATCTGCTCAATCACGCTTATGGCTTTGCCGGTGTGGCCGGTGCAGACCCGGCACGCGCGTTGCCGGCCCCTCAGGCGGCATTGATTTCCGCATTGGCCCAGGGCGTGATCCAGGGCAATCTCGATTGGAACCTGATCGGCATCGGCGCGTTGGTCGGGGCGGTAATCATCGCGCTGGACGAAGTGTTTTCGCGTACCAGCAAGTCGGTGCGCCTGCCGCCCTTGGCGGTGGGCCTGGGTATCTACCTGCCGACCTCGACCACCTTGATGATCGTCGTGGGCGCCTTCGTCGGCTGGTATTTCGACAAGCGCGCGGATCGCACCGCCAAGCCCGAGGCCGTCAAGCAACTGGGCGTATTGCTGGCCTCTGGCATGATCGTCGGCGAGAGCATCATCGGCGTGCTGTTGGCGGCGCTGGTGGTGTTCTCCGGCAAGGCGGCGCCGCTGGGCCTGGTCGGCGATGGCTTTGCCACGGCAGCCATCTGGATCGGTGGCATCGCATTCGCGGCTGTCATGATCGTTCTCTATGCTTGGATCACTCGCCTGGGGCGGGCGGGGGATGTTGTCCCGGCGCGTTAACCGGACGAGCTTCGTTGCTCCTCCCCCTGTTAACAGGGGGAAGTCGGGAGGGGGACGCCTTGCGATGAGGCTGAACCCTTTCCCATTACTGCCCGTGACCCGGAGGGAGTCCCTTTGCCGGGACGAGCAGGGGAGGGAGCTGACTGCCGGTGGGGGAAAGAGGCCTAATACCGTTACGACCGGCTATGCTTACCGACTGCCGCGCATCCGCGACCTGACCCCTTATGTTGTGGATGCCGTTTTCAGGCGGGCGGTGTTTGATAGCGAAGGCGCTGCCGGTGATGAGCTGGCGACGCGCAACGCACTGATTCATATCATGGAGGTTGTTGGCGCGTGGTGGAACAAACAGGGACAGGGGCCCCGAATCCGGATCCAGTAGATGCCGGGCCGATAGATACCTTGATCGCTCCAAGTCGGGGCGCGGTTTGGTTACGCCGACTCGCCGGGCCCATGTTGTCGCTGGTCATGCTGTGCCTGGCGCTGTGGGCGCTGCGCAATCTGGGCAGCGATGTGAGTTATCGCCAGGTCGCTCGCTACGTGCATGGCCTGGAAGATTGGCGCATCGCCCTGGCCGTATTGCTTACGGCGTTGAGCTACGGCGTGATGACCCTCTATGACTGGTTCGGCCTGGCGGCCATCGGCCGGCGCTTGCCGCGGGCTCAAGTCAGCCTGATCTCATTTATCAGCTACGCCTTCAGCAACGCGCTGGGCATGGCGCTGCTGATCTCTGGCTCTATCCGCTATCGCTTTTATATTCAGGCTGGCCTGTCCACCGCCGAGGTGGCCAAGGTGGTGCTGCATTGCACGGTCAGTTTCTGGCTGGGCCTGTCCGCGTTGACCGGCGTCACCCTCTTGCTGGTGCCGGTGCCATTGACCTTGCCGCTGGCGCAACTGCGCTTGCCGGTGGCGGTGCTGCTTACGCTGATTCCGTTGCTATGGCTTTTCGGCAATCGCCTGATGCCGCGTCCGCTGCGGGTGTGGCGCTGGCGCTTAAGCATGCCGAGCACGGCCAGCGCGGCACGTCAGGTCGTGACCGGTGCGGTGGATTGGGGCTTGGCCGCCACCGTGCTGTATCTGTTGATGCCCAACGAAGTGGATACCGGCTTCGGCCACTTCCTGGCGATTTTCGCGCTGGCGCAAATCGCCGGTTTAATCAGCCACGTGCCGGGCGGCCTGGGTGTATTCGAAGCGGTGATGCTGGCTGGCTTCGGCGCCACCGGCAACGAAGGCCTGGAAGCGCCCATCCTCGGCGCGCTGGCCGCGTATCGTCTGATCTATTACTTCTTGCCGCTGCTGGCCGCCACGTTGCTGGTAGTGGTGCGTGAAGTGCGCGGCTTGCGCAGCAAGGCCCTGCTCGCGCCCTGGTTCACCAATTTGTTGCCGCCGTTTTTCGCCGTGCTCACCCTGGTTTCCGGCGCCGTGTTGCTGTTTTCCGGCGCCACCTCGGCATTGCACAGCCGCATGGATATTCTGCGTGGCGTATTGCCGCTGTCGGTGGTGGAGGTCTCGCATTTCTTGAGCAGCGTGGTCGGCATGCTGTTGCTGATTCTTGCGCGTGGCCTGTTGCGTCGGCTGGATGCCGCCTATGTGCTGACCCTGGTGCTGCTGGTGGTCGGCGCGGTGTTGTCGCTGCTTAAAGGCATCGACTACGAAGAAGCGATGCTGCTATCGATCCTGGCGCTGGGTTTGGCGCCGGCGCATCAGTTGTTTTATCGCCGTGCCTCGCTGTTCGACACCAGTTTCTCGGTGCGTTGGGTCGTTGCCATTCTCGCGGTGCTGGGATGCGCCGGCTGGCTGGTGATGTTCAGTTACAAGCACGTCGAGTACAGCCGCAACCTGTGGTGGGAGTTCAGCTTCTACCATGGCGGTGCGCCGCGTGCGCTACGTGCCCTGGTAGGCGCGACGGCTGCCGGCTTGCTGTTCGCGCTGGCGCACTTGATGCGTCCGGCGCGGCCGCGGATACACCTGCCGACCGAGGCCGAGTTGGTCAAGGCTTTGCCGCTTATCAAGCACTACTCCTCCGCACAAGCACATCTTGCCTTGACCGGTGACAAGACCTTGCTGTTCGACCCCGAGGAACGAGCCTTCATCATGTACGACATCGAAGGCCGTAGCTGGGTGGCGATGGGTGACCCGGTCGGTGAATCCGATGAGGCACGTCGCGAACTGGTATGGACCTTCCGCGAACAATGCGAGCGCGCCGGTGGTTGGCCGTTGTTCTATCAAGTGCGTCCGGAAGATCTCGATCTGTATCTCGAAGTAGGCATGAATTTGCTCAAGCTCGGCGAAGAGGCGCGGGTGCGCCTGGATGGCTTCAATCTCGACGGCAAGTCGAAAAAGGTACTGCGCAACACGGTCAACAAACTCACTCGCGATGGTCTGCGGCTGGAGATCGTACCGGTCGAAGCCGTGGCGGATTTGCTGCCGCGACTCAAGCCGATTTCGGATGCGTGGATGCGCGACAAGAAAGTGCGTGAAAAAGGCTTCTCCCTAGGCACCTTCGACCCGCACTATCTATGCCGCACGCCGATGGCCGTGGTGTGGCAGGGCGACGAGCCGGTGGCCTTCGCCAACCTGTTTCTCACCGACAGCAAAGAAGAAGCCTCGCTCGACCTGATGCGACATATGCCGGACGGCAATGCGGGCATCATGGATTATCTGTTCGTGCAGTTGATGCTGTGGGCCAGGCAAGAAGGCTATCGCTGGTTCAATCTCGGCATGGCGCCTTTGTCGGGTTTGCACAGTCGGCGCACGGCCACACTATGGAGTCGTTTCGGCGCGATGGTGTTTGGTCGCGGCGAGCGTTTCTACAATTTCCGTGGGCTGTATCGCTACAAAGATAAGTTCGATCCCGAATGGGAATCGCGCTATCTGGCGGTGCCCACCAACATCGCTTTGCCGATGGCGCTGGCTAACGTAGCCAGCCTGATCTCGGGCGGTTTATCAGGCATGGTGCGTCGATGAAACGAGTCATGAAGAAAATTTTGTTGCTGCTCGTCGTTGTCATCGTGGTCGGCCTGGCGATATGGCGACCATGGCACCACGCCAGCATGCAGGAATCCCTTACCGTCATACCGGCAAAAACCGGCGTGGCCCCGCCTGTCGGGCAAGACGATGTGCTTGCCATCGTCTACTCCGGCGATGGCGGTTGGCGCGATCTGGATCAGCAGCTTGGCGGCGCGTTGACCAACCATGGCATTCCCGTGCTTGGCGTGAGCGCCCTGGCGTACTTCTGGCGTGACCGGTCCGCCGACGAATCTGCCGCCGACCTCGATGCGCTGATGACCCAGTATCGGGCTCAGTGGGGCAAGCAGCGCGTATGGCTGATCGGTTTCTCGTTCGGTGCCGATGTGCTGCCCTCGATCATCAACAAACTAAGCCCCGACAATCGCGCCCATCTCGCTCAAGTCGTGCTGCTGTCGCCGACCAAAGACGTGAACTTCGAGATTGAAATGGAAGGCTATATGCGTGAGGGCTGGTGGAAAACCAACACGCAGATGCTGTTCCAGTGGCTCAACCCGGTGAAGCACTCCGACGCCCTGCCGCCGCTGCTTGCCCTGCAAGGTCACCCGCCGGTGGTTTGCTATTACGGCAAAGACGAGGGCGATGACACCGTATGCGCGGAGAAGTCACTGCCGGCGTGGATACAGGTCGTTGCGAAAGAAGGCGATCACCATTTCGACGGTGATTACGAGGCGCTGGCGAAACATATGATCGCCGACTTGCCGGCTGCTGCTAGACAGTAAAGCGGTGGTTTTGTTTGCTGCGTTGGGCTGCACCCCTCCCCAACCCTCTCCTGCAAGTCCCGAAAAGGGGACTCCCTTCGGTCGCACGGAGGGGCCGAATGAGGCAGGCTTGAACTCATCCCCCTGCTGGCAGGGGGAGGCTGGGAGGGGGGTAGCCTTCACTCCGGCAACTCTGCCGACTGCACATCGAACGGCACACCGCGCGGAATATGGGCGTCGTCTTTGGATTTGAACAGCAGGCTGTACTTCGATTCGATGTAGTACACCCGACGGCCGACGATCACTCCCGACGAAGGGTCATTGAGGCCGCTGACGATCGTCTGCAACGTGGCGGCGCGGTTGCCATCCAGGCTGGCTACTGAAATTTGTCCGCCATACGGCCCGTCATGGCCGAACGCATTGCTCTCGAAAATCACCAGCCGCGCACGCCCTTGCCGATCGGGCTCGCCCATGCGAATGGCATCGGCATTTTTCAACATCCGTGGCATATCGATTTGCGTCACGGCGGCGGCATCGCCATTGGCTTGCACGTCGATGCGCAACAGTTGCGCCGCCGCCGTTACCAGGCTTACGTAAACATGTTGATCGCGATCGATCGCGATGCCATTGAGGTTATAGCCCTCCTTGCCGGCGTTGAAGGCCGGGTCTTGTTTCCAGATATGTAGCGCCTTGTCGTCGGGTGCGAGGCGCAGCACGCGCGGGTTCAGTGAATCAGTGACGTACAAATTACCGTGGCTGTCCTGGGCAAGATCATTGCAATAGCCCTTGTCCGGCATGGGATAGCTGCCGCGCGGTGCGCCACTGGCAAGGTCGTAACTCTTCAGCGCGCTAGGGGTCATCGGCACCGTGGTGAAGCCGATCGTGCCTGAGCAAACCCATAGCAGCTTGCGCTTCGCATCGACCAATACGCCCTGACCATTGGCCAGGCCATTAGACCCTGGGGTAACCAAGATCTCTGGCTGCTCCGCCTGCGGCCGCAGACGGGCCACGGCACCTTGCCGCCAACTGCCGATATAGAGCGAACCGTCAGGCCCTGCGGCAAGACTTTCTGGATACCAGTCGGACGGCAGCGCGCGCGTAGCTGGCCCTATGGCCGCAGCGGCGGCCATCCCTTGGCTACACGCCAGCACGGCAAACAGCGCAGCGCGATACCCAAAGCTCTTCATCTTCATCGTTCTTCTTCCCGGCGGTTGCGATGACGCTATGGTCCATTCCGCCGTAGGGCTAATAAATATGGCTAAAATTTCTTCACTCCACACCAGGACTTTGTAATGGATCGGTTGACCAGCATGGCTGTCTTCACCCGTGTGGTCGAAAAAGGCAGCTTTACCGCCGTGGCCGACGAGTTCGGACTTTCCGCGACGATGGTGGCTAACCATGTGCGGGCGTTGGAGCAACGGCTAGGCGCACGCCTGCTCGACCGCACCACTCGGCGGCATAGCCTTACTGAAATCGGTGCTGCTTACCTGGAGCGCTGCCGCGATGTGCTGAGCAGCGTGCAGGCTGCCGAACAGGTCGCCGAAGCGCTGCGCGCGGTACCCCAGGGCACCCTGCGCGTGACGGCGCCGGTGAGCTGGGGTGCGCATCGGCTGGTACCGGTCATCGGCGAATATATGTCCATGTACCCGGCTGTGCAGATCGAGTTGAGCCTCAATGATCGCGTGGTGGATCTGCATGAAGAAGGCTTTGATGTGGCTATCCGTTCCGGCCCGCTGCGCGACGATCAACTGATCGCCCGGCCACTGCGTTCGTCACAGATGTTTGCGGTCGCCAGCCCGGCCTATCTACAGGTTCATGGCCTGCCCACGTATCCGACCGATCTGGAACGCCACAACTGCCTGGGCTTTATGCCATGGGGACGCGACCACCATTGGCGTTTCACCCGCGACGAACAGCAGGTGTCTGTATTGGTAGGTGGTGCCTTCGTATGTAACAACGGCCAGGCTTTGCTTACGGCGGCCTTGAGCCATATCGGCGTGGTCGTGCAGGCCGATGTGCTGCTGGCGCCGGCTATCGCCGCCGGCCAACTGGTGCAGTTGCTGTCGGATTGGCATCTGTCCACACGCCTTATCCATCTGGTGCGGCGTAGCGAGGTGCGGCCGACGGCGAAGCTGCGCAGCTTTGTCGACTTCGTGGTGGATCGACTTGGCTGATGGCAAGCCCTTCTTCTCCGCTGAATCATTTTGCAGCCGGCATGCCTCATGGCGCTTGTCACCCCACAACGCTACGTCGATGATCGCCGCTTCGTACAAAAGTAAGTCCGCCATGCAGACGACGCACACGAGAGCCATTGCCCGCAATCCAGGTATCGATCTGCTGCGCGGCCTGTCCATTCTGCTGGTGGTGCTGCACCACACGGGCTTACGCATCCCGCTGAAAAAAAGCGTGCTTGCTGAATTCTTGCCTGCACGTTTACTCGGTGCGTTGAACTACAACGGCTACGAAGCCGTTTTCATATTCTTCGTGATCTCTGGCTTTCTTATCACGGGCAACGCATTGCGCCGCTGGGGCAGTCTCGACCAAATCGATATGCGCGCGTTCTACGCACGCCGTTTCGCCCGCATCGTGCCGTGCCTGCTGGCCATCGTCGCGACGCTCAGCGTGATGCACCTGCTCGGCGTCGGCGACTATGTCATCAATCGAGATGGTCAAAGCCTGCCGCGTGCCATCTTCGCCGCGCTCGGCCTGCATTTGAATTGGTACGAAGGCATGACCGGTTATCTGCCCGGTGGTTGGGATGTGCTGTGGTCGTTGTCGATCGAAGAAGTGTTCTACCTCGGCTTTCCTCTGGTGTGCTTGTTGACTCGGCGCAGTTGGGTGCTGGCGCCCTTGCTGTTGGCCTTTGCGCTGACCTTGCCATGGACGCGCGCCGCCTTGGAAGCCAATGAGATCTGGCAAGAAAAGGCTTATCTCCCCGGCATGGCCGCCATTGCCACCGGCGTACTTGGCGCCTTGCTGGTGGCGCATTGGCGTGCGCCGCGCTGGGCGATCCACGCATTCCAGTGGGTCGGTGTCTGCGGCCTTATCGCCGTATTTCTTTTCGAAGGTCTGCTATGGCCATGGCTGGGCGAGGGCTGCATGCTGGTGCTGACCTTCTCGGCGCTATGCCTGCTTATCGCGTGCGACCAACGTTCACTGCTGGGCATGACCAAGCTACTGCCGGGCTTCGGCTGGCTGCGTGCATGGGGCCGCTTGAGCTACGAGATCTACCTCATCCATATGTTTGTCGTGTTCGCGGTAGTGCGTGCTTACAAAGCCGCCGGCGGCGATGTCGCTTACGGGTTTCTCTGGTACTTGCCGGTGTTGCCGTTGTGTTGGTTGCTCGGTGCGGCGATGGAGCGTTGGCTGTCTACGCCGGCCGAGCGGTGGTTGCGCGGAGGTTCTTTTCCCGTGCCGGCCTACCGTGACCTTTGACCGATAGCCGATAGGTCGCACGTCGCTATGATCGGCCCACCGCCGCTTTGTCATGCACGGACCGATAACCATGGATCGTCGCGACTTTCTTCGCTCATCTCTCTCGGCCGGTGCTGCCACGGGTCTGTTGTCGGGGGCGACCTTGTTTGCACCGGTTGCCTACGCCGCACCCAAGAGCCCGCAGGATCCCGATCACATCAACGATGCGGTGGTGCTGGCCGGCGATTACATGCCGCGCTACAACCGGGACATCATCGCCAGAGTCGATCAGCTTTTAGATCAGCGCGATAAAACCAGCGATGCGTATTTGAAGGGTGGTGCGGTCGGTGACCTCGAACAGCGCTTTGCCACCTTGTTGGGTAAAGAAGATGCTGCATTTATGCCGACCGGCACCTTGGCCAATCAAGTGGCCTTGCGCTTGTTGTGCGGCGAGCATCGACGGGCGCTGGTGCAACAGGAAAGCCATGTTTATCGAGATGAGAGCGACGCGATAACGACGCTTAGCAATATCAATCTGTTGCCGTTGGCGCCGGGCCGGGCTTCACCGAGTTTCGAGGAAGTCGAAGCGGCCGTCACGCTTACCGAAAAGGGGGCCTATCCACTGTCGGTGGGGGCTATTTCGCTGGAGAGTCCGGTGCGTCGTGCCGATGGCGCCATGGTGCCTTACGAGCTGGTATCGAAGATCTCCGCGCTGGCGCGGTCCAAAGGCATCGGTATGCATCTGGATGGCGCCCGTCTCCTGCTCAATAGTGGGGCAGAGGGTTTTTCCATCAGCAAATACAGCGCCTTGTTCGATACCGTCTACGTGTCGCTGTACAAATATCTGGGCGCACCCTATGGCGCGATTCTCGCTGGTACCAAGGCGACGATTGCCAAGGCGCGCGAGACCCGTCACCTTTTCGGCGGCACGATCTATCACGGTTGGGAGCCTGCGCTATTGGCGCTGGGTGCGCTCGACGGTTTTGAACAGCGCTTCGCGCGTGTTCGCGCAGCAGGCGATCGACTGCTTGAAAAATTATCGGCAGTCGAAGGATTCACGATTCAGCGCGTGGAACACGGCACCAATATTCACTTTTTGCAGATCGCCGCCGATAAGCAGGCCGGCCTGAAAGAACGTCTGCATAAAGCGAATATCCTCACCCAGGATATCGAAGCAGGAAAGCTGGAACTGGGTTTCAACGAAACCCTGCTACGGCGCGACACCGACTACATCGTCAAGGCGTTCGCCGGGTAGGTTGGGCGTAGGTTGGGCTGAGCGCAGCGATGCCCAACGCCGGGCCAATACGATTGCCACAGTCACTCACAACTCCAACAAATCACGCCCAATAACCAACCTGCCCTTGAAGTGTGGGCTGACCGCTTCACGCCACGCCTCATCACTAACCGCCGGCACACCGCCAGGCACAAAATGCGATAACACCAGCGTTTTCACGCCTGCCGCCGTAGCGATGCGGCCCACCTGTTCGGCGGTGGTATGGCTGGCCAACAGGTGTTCGCGCAGGCGCTTGGCATCAGGCTCGCTGGCGATCAATCGATCCAGCGCGGGCATGTACATCACTTCGTGTACCAGTACATCGGCGTTGCGCGCCAGCTCGATCAAGTTGTCGGACGGGCGGGTGTCGCCGGAGATAACGATGCTGCGGTCGGGGCAATCAAAGCGATAAGCAAAAGACGGCACGACCGGTGGATGCTGTACGAGGGCCGCTGTGACTTTCACGCGCTCGTCATGCATTACAACGCCGGCCGTGGTCAGTTCATGCGGCACGATCAGCGGCGCCAGCGGCGGGCGGCCTTCGTCGGCCATGCGCGTTTGGATATCGCTGTCGTTCATCGCCAGGAAAAGCCGTGTCATTTCTTTCAACGGCGGCGGCCCCCAGGTGTCCACGCGGGTTTTCAAAGTGGCGGCCCAGGCCAGCCACAGCAGATTGCCGTAGTCGGCATTGTGGTCGGAGTGCTGATGGGTGATGAAGACATTGCGGATGGCATCGAGCTTGAGCCCGGCAAGCACCATCTGCCGGGCCACGCCATTGCCGCAGTCGATCACATAGATCACGCCATCGACGACGATCGCTTGCGCAGGGGCGGCGCGATTAGGCTTCGGCGTCGGTCCACCAGCGGTGCCGAGCAGGATCAGGCGGGAGCGCGGCGCGGGCGTGGTTTCGCTTGCGGCTAACCGCAGCGGGCAGGCGGCAGCGGCGAGGGTCAGGCCGGCGGCTTGCAACAGCCGGCGGCGTACGGGGCTGAACGCATCGTCGTTTTTGCTAGAGGTAACCATGCTTGCGACTATCGCACGAGTCGCGGCTGCATTTTTTGCAGGGCGGGATCGACGACAGACTCACGCCTGCCCGGCCTTTGTTCAGCGGTAGCGATTAATCGTGTCGCGCAATGCTTGCGTGGCGGTTCGTGCCGCTTGGGCGAAGTCTTCGCCGTTGCTGGCGTAGAGAATCGCGCGTGAGGAATTAATCATCAAGCCGGTGCCGTTGGCGCTGCGGCCGTGGCGCAGCACGGCTTCGACATCGCCGCCTTGCGCACCGACGCCCGGAACCAGCAGGGGCATATCGCCAATCAAGGCACGCACTTCGGCAAGTTGCTCTGGCCAGGTGGCGCCAGTGACCAGGGCGCAGTTGCCATGGGTGTTCCAGTCGCGCGCGATGATTTGCGCGACGTGTTGATAAAGCGGCTTGCCGCCGACGTCGAGATCCTGCAGATCGGCCGCACCTGGGTTGGAGGTGTGGCAGAGCAGGATCACGCCTTTGTCGGCACGGTCCAGGAACGGCTGCGCCGAATCGCGGCCCATATAAGGGTTGATGGTGACTGCATCGGCGCCGTAACGATCGAATGCTTCGCTCACGTAGTGCTGCGCGGTGCTGCCGATGTCGCCGCGCTTGGAGTCGAGGATCACCGGGATGCCGGGATGTTTGGCATGGATATGCGCGATCAGGCGCTCGAGCGTGTCTTCGGCACGCAGCGCGGCGAAGTGGGCGATTTGCGGTTTGAAGGCGCAGGCCAGGTCGGCGGTGGCGTCGATGATGGCGCGGCAGAATTCAAAGACGGCATCGGGCCTGTCGTGGAATTCGGCGGGAAATTTCGTGGGTTCGGGATCGAGGCCGACGCAGACCAGCGAGTGGTTGCGGGTCCATGCTTGTTGTAGTGCTTGCATGAAGTGCATCGGGGGCTCCTTGAGTTTCAGTCGTGCGGGGTGAGGCGGGTTGACCCCTCCCCAACCCTCCCCTGCGAGCAGGGGAGGGGGTCGTGCGTTTTGCCCCAAGCCAAAGGGGCCCGAGCCTTACACCAACTTCTTGTACTTCACGCGATGCGGACGCGCACCTTCATCACCGAGACGGCGCTTTTTGTCGGCTTCGTATTCGTTGTAGTTACCGGGGAAGAACTCGACGTGCGAGTCGCCTTCGAACGCCAGGATGTGGGTGGCGATGCGGTCGAGGAACCAGCGGTCATGCGAGATCACCATGGCGCAGCCGGGGAATTCCAGCATGGCGTCTTCCAGGGCGCGCAAGGTTTCCACGTCCAGATCGTTGGACGGTTCGTCGAGCAGCAGCACGTTGCCGCCCTGCATCAGGGTCTTGGCCAAGTGCAGGCGGCCGCGCTCACCACCGGACAGGCTGCCGACGAGCTTCTGCTGGTCGGTGCCCTTGAAGTTGAAGCGGCCGATATAGGCACGCGACTGCAACTCGTAGCGGCCGATGGTGATGATGTCGGCGCCGTCGGAGACCTCCTGCCACACGTTCTTTTTCGGATCGAGGGCGTCGCGCGACTGATCGACATAGGCCAACTGCACGGTATGGCCGCGCTTGACCTCGCCCTTGTCCGGCGTTTCCTGGCCGATGATGAGCTTGAACAGGGTGGATTTACCCGCACCGTTCGGGCCGATCACGCCGACGATGGCGCCCGGCGGCACCTTGAACGACAAATCGTCGATCAGCAGGCGGTCACCAAATGATTTGCTGACGTTGACGAACTCGATCACTTCCTGGCCCAGGCGCTCGCCCGGCGGAATATAGAGTTCGTTGGTCTCGTTGCGCTTCTGGTATTCGACCGAGTTCAGTTCTTCAAAGCGGTTGATACGCGCCTTGCCTTTCGACTGACGACCCTTGGCCGCCGAGCGCACCCACTCCAGCTCGCGTGCGAGGGCTTTTTGACGCCCCTTTTCGGCGGCTTCTTCGCGGGCCAGGCGCTCGCCTTTCTGTTCCAGCCATTCGGTGTAGTTGCCCTTCCAAGGAATGCCACGGCCGCGGTCGAGTTCGAGAATCCATTCGGCGGCGTTGTCGAGGAAGTAGCGGTCATGGGTCACGGCCACGACGGTGCCGGGGTAGCTCTGCAGGAACTGCTCCAGCCAATCGACCGACTCGGCGTCCAAATGGTTGGTCGGTTCGTCGAGCAGCAGCATGTCGGGCTTGGATAGCAGCAGGCGGCACAGCGCCACGCGGCGCTTCTCGCCACCGGACAACGGTCCGATCTTGGCCTCCCACGGCGGCAGGCGCAGCGCGTCGGCGGCGACTTCCAACTGGCGCTCCAGCGCATGCGCGTCGTTCACCGCCAGGATGCCTTCGAGCTGCTCCTGCTCTTTCGCCAGCTTGTCGAAGTCGGCGCCTTCTTCGGCATAGGCCGCATAGACCTCTTCGAGACGCTTTTGCGCATCGAGCACGTTGGCGACGCCTTCTTCGACCGCTTCACGCACGGTCTTTTCGGGATCGAGCTGCGGCTCCTGCGCGAGGTAGCCGATTTTGATGCCGGGCTGGGCGCGGGCTTCACCCTGAAAATCGGTGTCCACGCCAGCCATGATCTTCAGCACGGTGGATTTACCCGCGCCGTTTACGCCCAACAGGCCGATCTTGGCGCCGGGAAAGAAGCTGAGCGAGATATCTTTGATGATTTGACGCTTCGGGGGGACGATCTTGCTCACCCCGTTCATGGTGTAAATGTATTGCGAGCTCATGCAGCCTCCGAAGACGTGCACAGCGCTGTCTCAAAAGGGCAGGCCATGCACAGGGCGTGGGTATAAAACCCGTCATTATAGCGGCTTGTTGGTACCTGCCGGTGACGCTCAGGCAGGCGCGCCGCTGCCCAGGTGTCCGGTCAGCCGTGTGCCGGGCTCGGTTTGCGCCATGAGGGCTGTTCAGGCTGCTTCGTATGGTTTATCGGCCGGGGCCAGGCCCGGCGGCGCGATAGTGGCCGCAAATGCCCATGGGAGCTACACTTTCGGGTCTTCCCCGCTTGCCACTCACAGAGGTCAGGATGTTCCCGAAGAACGATACGATCGCCGGCTACGACGACGAACTGGCCAAGGCCATTGCCGACGAAGCCCGTCGCCAAGAAGACCATGTCGAGTTGATCGCCTCGGAGAACTACACCAGCCCCCGCGTGATGGAAGCCCAGGGCTCGGTGCTGACCAACAAATACGCCGAAGGTTATCCGGGCAAGCGCTACTACGGCGGTTGCGAGTATGTGGACGTCGCCGAGAAGCTGGCGATCGAGCGCCTCAAGCAGTTGTTTGGCGCAACGTATGCCAACGTGCAGCCGCATTCCGGCTCGCAGGCCAACCAGGCGGTGTATTTCGCCTTGCTCAATCCGGGCGACACAATTCTGGGCATGAGCCTGGCCCATGGCGGCCACCTGACTCACGGCGCCAAGGTCAATATTTCCGGCAAGCTGTTTCAAGCGGTGCAGTACGGCGTCAACGAGCAAGGCCTGGTCGATTACGACGAGGTAGAGCGCCTCGCCGTCGAGCATAAGCCGAAGATGATCGTCGCCGGTTTCAGCGCCTATTCGCAGGTGATGGACTGGGCGCGCTTCCGTGCCATTGCCGACAAGATCGGTGCCTATCTGTTTGTCGATATGGCCCACGTTGCCGGCTTGATCGCCGCTGGCGTGTACCCGAATCCGGTACCGCACGCCCATGTCGTCACCTCCACCACGCACAAGACGCTGCGCGGCCCGCGTGGCGGCTTCATTGTCGCTGCCGGCCTGAGCGAAGAGCACGAGAAGAAACTGCAATCGATCGTCTTTCCGGGGATCCAGGGTGGTCCGTTGATGCACGTGATCGCGGCCAAGGCAGTCGCGTTCAAAGAAGCGTTGGAGCCCGAGTTCAAGACCTATCAGCAGCAGGTCGTGAAAAACGCCAAGGCCATGGCCAAGACCTTGATCGAACGAGGCTACAAGGTCGTCTCCGGCGGTACGGAGAATCATCTGATGCTGGTCGACATGATCGGTCGCGATGTCACCGGTAAAGACGCCGAAGCCGCACTCGGCAAGGCGCACATCACCGTCAACAAGAACGCCGTGCCGAACGACCCGCGCTCGCCTTTTGTGACTTCCGGCCTGCGCGTCGGTACCCCGGCGGTTACCACTCGCGGCTATAAAGAAGCCGATGTGATCGAACTGACCCACTGGATCTGCGATGTGCTTGACGCACCGGGCGACGATGCGGTTATCGCCAAGGTCCGCGAGAGCGTCACGGCGCAGTGCAGGAAGTTTCCGGTCTACGGTTGATTCGGGAACGGGGAACGGGGAACGGGGAACATGGAGGTTCCGGTGATTTCAGACTATCGGGAATTGCGGGTGTGGCAGGATGCCATGGCATTGGCGGAGTCGATATATGCGATGACTCGGCAATTGCCCGTAGATGAGCGTTTTGGTTTGACTGCACAGTTACGGCGCGCGGTGGTTTCTATCGCCTCTTGCATCGCAGAAGGCAATGCGCGTAGCTCCACCCGCGACTATTTGAGGTTTTTGTCCATGTCTGCTGGATCGTTGGCCGAAGTAGAAACACAGACTCTGCTTGCAGAGCGTCTCGGCTATGTCTCCAGCAGCGACGCAGCGGCGCTACTGAACGCCATGCACTCTCTGGCTCGTCAACTACAGACACTGAGAAAAGCGCTGAGTAACAAGCTTGCGACAAACAGTTCCCTGTTCCCTGTTCCCCGTTCCCCGCTATAGATGCACTGCCCCTTCTGCCAGCACGAAGACACTCGCGTGATCGACTCGCGGCTTGCCGAAGACGGCGCCACCGTGCGCCGTCGTCGCGAGTGTCCGCAGTGCAGCGAGCGCTTCAATACGTTCGAGACCGCCGAGCTGAAGTTGCCGACGCTGGTCAAGAGCGGCGAGCGGCGCGAAACCTTCGACGAGCGCAAGCTGCGGGTGAGTTTCGAGCGCGCGCTGCAGAAGCGGCCGGTTACCTCCGATGCGGTGGATGCGGCGGTACGCACCATCATCAACGACCTGCGCAAGAGCGGTGAGCGTGAAGTGCCTTCGCGGCAGGTCGGCGAGCTGGTGATGCGTGAATTGAAAAAGCTCGATCAAGTGGCCTATGTGCGCTTTGCCTCGGTTTATCGCAAGTTCGAGGATGTGCAGGCATTCCGCGAAGAGATCGAGAAGCTGGAACGCGATCTGCCGGGGCTGGAGCATCTGCAGTTGTCCTTGCTGGGCGAGGGCGGCGGCCGGCGCGGCAAGAAAAGCTAAAGGTTTTGAACAGGCTCTTAGCCCTGTAGTGCGACAATAACTCGCATGCCTATGCCCTCATCGCCCTTCACCTCGCTCGATCACGCCCATATGGCGCACGCTTTGCGCCTGGCTGAGCATGGTCGCTACACCACCCAGCCCAATCCGCGAGTCGGTTGCGTCATTGCTCACGGTAGTGATGTTGTCGGTATCGGCTGGCATCAGCGCGCCGGTGAGCCGCATGCCGAAGTGTTTGCCTTGCGCGAGGCCGGTACCCGTGCGCAGGGCGCCACCGCGTATGTGACGCTTGAGCCTTGCGCGCACCACGGTCGCACGCCGCCATGCGCCGATGCACTGGTCGCAGCAGGTGTGGCCCGCGTGGTGATCGCCGCCGAAGACCCTTTTCCGCAAGTGGCCGGGCGTGGCATTGAAAAGCTGCGTGCCGCCGGCATCAGCGTAGACACCGGCCTGATGCGCGAGGCGGCGCGCGAACTCAATATCGGTTTCTTCAGCCGAATCGAGCGTGGCCGGCCCTGGCTGCGGGTAAAGCTGGCGATGAGTTTGGATGGCCGTACCGCTTTGGCGAATGGCGAATCGAAGTGGATCACCGGCGAGGCAGCGCGTGAAGATGTGCAGCGCTGGCGGGCGCGTAGTTCGGCGATTTTGAGCGGCAGCGGCACGGTGCTGGCGGATAACCCGCGCTTGACCGTGCGTCTTGTTGGCGATGGCTTTGTCGCTCCACTGCGGGTGGTGCTCGATCGTCAGCTACGGACGCCGTCAGGTAGCCATGTCCTGGACGGCGCCGCTCCGACCTTGCTGCTGCACGCGCCGACAGCAAATCGGGATGACTCACGCTTCGCCGCGGTCGAATGTGTGGCCGTGGCAGAGCAGGATGGTGCACTCGATCTGCATGCGGTACTTGCCATGCTGGCCGAGCGCGGTTGCAATGAGGTGCATGTGGAAGCCGGCCCCACGCTTTGCGGCGCGCTGTTCGCGGCGGGGCTGGTCGATGAACTATTGCTCTATATAGCGCCGCTGCTGTTAGGCGATGGTGCACGGCCGCTGCTGTGCTTGCCGCCATTGGCGGATATGGCGGCACGCTGGCAGTTGCATACGCTCGATCGACGTCAGCTTGGCGACGATACGCGTCTATTGCTGCGCCCACAGGATCCGCAGGGGATGGCTTTACCATGACGCATGCCAACGAGATGGTGACAACCGCGCTGACGCCTGCCGAACGCGCGGCTTTCCGCGAACAGGGCTATCTGATTCGCAAAGTACTCGACGCTGCCAGCGTTGCTCGTTACATAGCGGCCGTAGACGCTTCGCGCCGCGAACGCGCCGATGCCCAGCGAATGAGCAATCTGCAATTTCTGCAGCCAGGTAAAGACGTGCGGGGGTTGCAAGACATCATCTGCAACGAAGCCATTCTCGCTATCGGCAGCGACCTGCTTGGCGAAGGGCTGGTGATCGACGGCGCCTCGCTGTTCTACGGCGAGGCCGGCATCGATTATCGTCAAGGCTGGCATCGCGATGTGATGCAGGTGCCGGACGAGCAGATCGACCAAGCCTGGTTTAGCGACAGCTACCATTTCAACTACGTGCAAGTGAACGTGCCGCTGACGCGCGATCCATGTCTATGGATTGTGCCGGGCAGCCATCGCCGGCCCTTGAATGCGCAAGAGCGGGCGATCTTCGGCGATACCGAAAAGATGGCGCCGGTCGATGCCGGCGAGTTGAACGAGGGGCGGCAAATCGTGCTGCAACCGGGCGAGGCGGTGTTCTACAACAACTACACCGTGCATCGTGGCTACGCCGGCGTGCTGGGCGAACGTCGCATCACCATCCATTTGGGTTTCCACTCGACCCTGCACCCACCGACCTGCCACTTCGGTGTGCTCGATCACACACAATTCACCAGCGATTATCTGGACACTCTCGATGCCAAGGTGCGTGCCGCGTTACAGGCGCACCTGGCCGAACGTGCGCGTCATCCCGAAGTAGACGTCTATCACGCCTACCATCAGCAATTCATTCGCCAGGAGTTCAAGACCACATGACCGCAACTCCGATGGAATCAGTGCAAGCCATTCGCTGGGGCATTATCGGCTGTGGCGCAGTGACCGAGGTCAAGAGCGGGCCGGGCTTCAGCAAGGCGCCGCATTCGTCCCTGGTTGCGGTGATGCGTCGCGATGGCGCCAAGGCGCGCGACTACGCACAGCGCCACGGGGTGCCGAACTGGTATGACGATGCCGCCGCGCTGATCGCCGATCCGCAGGTGAATGCTGTTTACGTTGCCACGCCGCCCTCCACGCACAAACAGTATGCGTTGATGTGTATCGCGGCCGGCAAACCGGTGTATGTGGAAAAGCCGATGGCGATGGATGCCGCCGAATGCGCGCAGATCGTGCAGGCGGGGCGCGCGGCTGGCGTGCCGGTGTTTGTCGCCTATTACCGGCGCATGTTGCCGCGTTTTCGCAAGGTGCGTGAGCTGTTGTTCGATGAGCATGCGATCGGCACGCCGCGCATCGTTAACACGGTGCTGTATGAGCCTCACCATCCGCGCTATCACGATCCAAAAAATCTGCCCTGGCATGTGCAGCCGGAGATCTCCGGTGGCGGCATCTTTATGGATATCGGTTGCCACACCCTGGACATCCTCGACTGGCTATTCGGCCCGATCGTTTCCGCCAGCGGTCACGCCAGCAACCAGCTCAAGGCGTATCCGGTCGAGGACACCGTGGCGATGTCGTTCGCTTTCGGCAACGGCATGCTTGGCACCGGGTTGTGGAATTTCGACAGCGCTACGCACCACGACAGCATTGATGTCATCGGCACGCGCGGGCGCATATCGTTCGCCACCTTCGGCAATGGACCGATCCGTGTGGAGAATGCGGCAGGTGTGAGCGAGTTCAAAATCGACAACCCGCTGCATATCCAGCAGCCGTTGATCGAAACCATCGTGGCCGAACTGACCGGACAGGCGGGTGCCTGCCCTTCGACGGCCGAGAGCGGCATGCGCACCAGTTGGGTGATGGATCAGGTAATGCGGGATTATCGGATAGCCCAATCCACCGCCGCGTCAAACAGCCGGTAGCCTTCGGGCGTGAGATTGTCGAACGTTTCGTTGTCGAGGAAAAACATCACCCGCCGGGCCGGCGCCAGCGACTCGTAATCCATGGTGGCGCCTTTTTCATAACCGAAGATGGCGACCTTTTCGGGCTCGCCTGCCAGCGTGGCGATGATGCTCGCGCCGAGCCCCGGCTTGCCCCAGTTCATCGGCGCGTTCTTGACGTACACATTGACGATGCCCGCCGGCAATCCGGCGGCCAGCGCATGCGGTGCGTTTACCAGCCAGAGCGCGTGTTGCTTGTCGGCCTTGCCGAAATCGGTATCCGGGCGCTTGCCGCTCATGCCCATATCGTCAAGCAGATCGCTTTCCCAGGTCACCATGGGTGTGGGCGTATCGCGATACGCGCCCAGCAAGTCGCGTGAGCGCACGGTGGACGAGAGTACGACGAGATCGAAATCCTTGGCCTTGGCGGCGGGCAGGTACTGGTCATACAAGGTGACGGTAAAACCACGCGCCGTCAGATGCTGTTCGATCTTCTGGTCATAGGCCAGGCTCTTACCGTCCTTGCGCACGACCAGTAAGACGTTTTTACCGGAGCTGGTAGCGGCTTGTGCCGAAGCGAACCATAGGCAGCACAAAGTCACGGCGATCAGGTGGCGCACGAGAGATTTTCTTGCAGTCATCACGCTATGCCTCACAGGTCGATCTTCATGGTCAGCTTGGTCGTACGCGGCAACCCCATCGCCAGCCGGTTGTTGCCGGTCGCTGCCCAGTAGCGTTTGTCAGTCGCGTTCTCGACATTGAGCTGCCACAGCACGCGCTTGCCGAACATATTCGTGGCGTAGCGAGCGCCCAGTCCGGTCAAGGTGTAGTGGTCGATGTATCCCTGATTGGCGTTGTTCAGCGGGCGCCGGCCGGTGAAATAGAGGCCGCCATTGAGCGCGAGGCCGGGGATGGCCGGCACGGCGTATTCGGCGAACAAGCTGGCGGTAACGGCGGGGGTGTTTTCCGAGGTTTTGTCTTCCAGCGCGGCATTGATGTCGTGGAAGCGTGCTTGCAGGTACTGCGTGGAGAGTTGCAGCGACCATGCCTGAGACAACTGGCCCTGCGCGCTCAGTTCGATGCCGCGATAACGTAGCCGACCACTTTGCACAAACAGGTTGTTGTCATTGACGTAGCTTGCCGCGCGGTCGATATCGAATACCGCGCCGGAGAGCAGCAGTCGGTCGCTGGGCTGCCAGCGCATACCAAGCTCTTTTTGTTTACTGATCGTGGGTGGTAGCGCTTCGTTGACGTTGCTCGCGGTATTCGGCGCGCGGTCTCCCTGCTCGATGCCGGTGGCATACGAGGCGTAGGCCATCAGCCGCGGATTGAATTTGTAGATCAGCGCGGCCAGCGGCGTGGTCTTGCTCGCCTTGTAGTGATTGCTGCCCTGGTCGCTGGTATAGCGGGTGTAGCGCGCGCCGAGTATCGACTGCCAGTGCTCTGAAAAACTCAGCCGGTCGGTTACATAGATGCCGCGATCCACCGCGTTCAGCGCAGGCGTAACCGTGGTCTTGCTGATCGGTAGCCATGGCACGGTCATCGGGGCATAGAGATTTTGCGTGCCGGTGAATTGACCTGTCACGGTCTGGTCCTGGTTCGACTTGGTCTGTGCCGCGCCCAGGGTCAACTCGTGCCCGACCGATCCGGTGGCGAAGCTGCCGAACAGCTCGGCACGCAGATTCTGATTGTTCCAACTGGCGTCACTCTGGCGGTTACCGCTAAGCGTGCCCTGGCCAGTGAGCGGGTTGTAGTTTTTGATCTCGGTGAAGGCGCGGCGATCGCGAGTGACGTCGGCGCGACCGGCTTCGAGTGTGGCCAGCCAGCGTTCGCTCAAAGCGTAATCGGCATGCAGCAACACGTTATGGCCGTGCGCGGCAAAGTCGGCCCACTCGGGCGACAACCGCTTGCTGGGGTCGGGCATGCGCGGCAGCGTGATACTTCCGTTCTTCGCGGCAGGCTGGGTAATCACACTTTGCTCGCCGATCTTCTTGTGGAAATACTCCAGATCGGCGCGCAGATTCAGGCGTTCATTGACCCGCCAGTCCAGCGCCGCGCTGGCCATGCGCTTGTCGCCATCGATACCGTCAACCGGCGATGGCAAACTGCCGCCGGCTACGTTGATGCGTGCCCCGTATTGCTGGCGATCGCCAAAACGGCGGCCGACGTCGAGCTGGCCGATGGTGCCGCCGTTGTTGTCGACGCTCAGGCCGAGTGCGGTGATCGGTTGGTTGCCGGCGCGCTTGGTCACCATGTTCACCACGCCACCGGGTGCGGTATAGCCGTAGTAAAGCGCCGATACGCCCTTGAGTACCTCCACGCGCTCTTTGTCTTCCAGTGGCAGCTCGGTGAGGTTGAGCAGCGGCAGCGAACCGTTGAGTCGGTAATTGCTGCGGTTATCGAGCGTGATGCCGCGCATGGCCAGGTTGTCGAACACTTCGCCGCTGAGCTGTTGCTTGGTCACCCCGGCGGTATTGCGCAATACATCGTAGAGGCTGACGTCGGCCTGGGCATCGAGCAGGTCGCGGGTCGCTACGTTAATGGTGGCCGGCACATCCATGATCGATTGATCGCGAAACGCACCCACACCCACCGTGTGGCCGATGTAACCCTTGTCCTTATTGCCATGCACGTCGACCGATTGCAGCGTGGAGACGGGGGCTTCGATCGGGCCGGCCTGGGCGTGCGCGCACACCGCGACCAGACCAAGGGCCGCTAGGCCGACGTGGTATCGCATGGGTAGTCCTTAAGATGGGTTCCGCGCGTGCCAGGTCGGCCGGGGAGTTGGCGTGCCTGCAATCGGAATCATTGAATGATAATGATTCGCAATATTAATTGTATCGACGACGAAGCACAACGCCCGTCAGGTCGACGAATGGGCCGTGGCTCTTACCTCGTGGATGAGGAGCGGCAACGTGAAGGGCAGAGGGACAGCCGGCCATGCCGCGCCGGCTGTTTTCGCGCTTACGCGTTGAAGTCGATACCGATCTTGCCGAAGTGTTTGGCGGCGACCAGATGATCGAAGGCCTCGCGCAACTGGCCGAAGCCGAACACGGTGTCCAGCACCGGCTCCAGGCGGGTTGCTTCGATGGCCTGGATCATCTGCTCGTGTGTTTCCAGCGACGCCACCGAAATGCCTTGGATCTGCACGCGCTTGAGTATGGCTTGGGTCAGCGAAAATGTGGCCTCGGTACCACTCATAAAGCCGACCAGGCCGATGAAGCCGTGCATGCGTACGGCCTCCAGTGATTGCGCGAGTGTGGATGGACCTACCGTTTCGACCACGGCATCCACGCCAAGGCCGCCGCTAGCCTCGCGCACGGCGGCGCCCCATAGCGGGTTGTTCGCATAATTGATGCCGATATCGGCACCCAGCGCCTTGGCGCGGGCAAGTTTTTCGTCGCTGGACGACAGCACGATGACCCTGGCGCCGCGTAGTTTGGCGAACTGCAAAGCAAACAACGAAACACCACCGGTGCCGAGGACTAATACGGTGTGGCCGGTGGTCACGCGGGCCTGCTCCAGGGTTTGCCAGGCGGTCAGTGCGGCGATCGGCAAGGTGGCGGACTGCGCGCTGGAAAGATGCGCGGGTGCTCGTGCCAGCGAGTAGGCATCGAAACAGGCCAGCTCGCGCATCACGCCGTCGTAAGGGCCGCCGATCTCGGCGCCTTCCCACTCTGGCCGCATCGCCCCGGCGAGCCAACGTGATTTATAGAACGTGGTGACGCGATCGCCTGGCTTGAAGCGTGTGACCGCGCTGCCGACATCGACCACGATGCCGGCACCGTCGGAGACCGGCACGATCGGCAAATGCACGCCGCGATAGAGCTTTCCGCTCACCAGCAGGTAGTCGCGATAGTTCAGCGATGCGGCTTCCATCCGTACCCGTACTTCGTTCGGACCGGGTTGTGGGGCGGGGAGGTCGACGGCGTGCAGGTTCTCCAGGCCGAACGCGGTTAATTGGATGCTGCGCATGGGCGGTAGTCCTTGTTGAGTGGGAATGGAGGCATGGTCCGCCTGGCCGCTTGAGGTGATAATCCATCGAAATGGCATATCTTTTATTCAATCTATGAACAAATCATTCGAGCTGACGCCGACTCGCTTGCGCGAGCTTCGCGGCTTTACCGTTGCGGCCCGGCTACTGAATTTTTCGCAGGCAGCGCGTGAGGCCGGTTGCACGCCATCGGTGCTGAGCAGGCGTATTGCCGCGCTGGAGCATGCGCTGGGCAGCAAGTTGTTTTTGCGTACCACGCGGCGCATGAGCCTGACCGCACGCGGCGAGCAGTTGCTGGCGCATTGCCAGCAATTGGAGACGGTGCTCGCCGAGCTGGCGACCGAGCTGCGTCCGCGTAGCGAAGAGCCGTCCGGGCGTCTTTGCCTGCACTTGCCCGGTGCCTACGGGCGTCAATGCATCGCGCCGGTGCTGGCGTCTTTCATGCGGCGGCATCCGCAAATTCGGGTGGAAGCGGTTTACGACGATGCATATGTCGATCTGGTCGCGGCGAAGATCGATCTGGTGGTGCGGGTGGGGCGGTTGGCCGATACGCAACTGGTGGCGCGCCGGGTCGGCACTATGCGGCGCTATCTGTGCGCCTCGCCGGAATATCTTGCCGCGGCGCCGGTATTGGCCGATCCCGCCGACCTGAAGGCTCATCGCTGTATCGCGTTCAGCGGGTTGCGCACCGGCACCTTGTGGCAGTTCACCCAGCAGCGGCGCCGCCGTTCGGTGCGTATCGATCCGGTGCTGTCGAGCAATGATTCACAGGCTGCGCGTGATGCCGCGCTGGCCGGCGTCGGCATTGCGCTGCAGGGCGACTATATGGCCGATACGCTGATCGCGAGCGGCCGCCTGGTCGAAGTGTTGCCGGCATGGCAACTGGCCCGTTCGCCGATTCACCTGCTTTGGCTGCCCGGCGCCGACCGTGCGCCGGCCTTGCGGCGATTGATCGATTATCTGATCGAGAAGCTGGCTACGGAGTGAGCCAGGCCGTGGTTTGTGCACGCTGGGTGGAACACGCTGTCCGGTTTAATGCCCGCGATGGGGTTCGGGCGGGCCTGGCGATGGTGCTAAACTCCGGCGGCCAGTTCGCTGGCAAACACAATACGACGTCTTCAGGGCGGGGTGGAATTCCCCACCGGCGGTAGGTGCGCAAGCACGAGCCCGCGAGCGCTTCCAGCAACATGCTGGAGGGTCAGCAGATCCGGTTTGATGCCGGGGCCGACGGTAAAGCCAGGTTCGCTGTACGGGGCCGGCTCATAGTCCGGATGAGAGAAGACGGTATGGCGTTCGCCTTTGCCGGTGTGCGCCTGCCATACGCCTTGGGGCGTACTCGCTTTCATTTCATGCGGAGTACGTTTCATGTCTACCAAGCAGTTCGCTAGTCGTCGCGCCTCCCTGCCGGGAGAGTGCTGATGTTTACCGGCATCATTCAATCCGTCGGCCGTATCGCTCGTATCGAGCCCCGCGGCGGTGATGTGCGTTTAGCCGTCGATACGGCCGATCTCGATCTCACCGACGTGCAGCTTGGCGACAGCATCGCCGTGTCCGGCGTATGCCTGACCGCCGTGACGCTGGATACGCGTGGCTTCAGCGCCGATGTCTCCAACGAAACCCTCTCGTTGACTACGCTGGGCAAGCTCAAGGCCGGCGATCCGGTGAATCTGGAGAAGGCGCTGCGCCTGGCTGATCGCCTGGGCGGTCATCTCGTATCGGGCCATGTCGATGGGCTCGGCAAAGTGGTCTCGGTGACGCCGGACGGCCGTTCGCAGCGCTGGACCTTTGAAGTGCCGGCAACGCTGTCGCGTTACATCGCCGCGAAAGGCTCGGTGTGCATCGACGGCACCAGCCTTACCGTCAACGAAGTGGCCGGTAATCGTTTTGGCGTCAACCTGATTCCACACACGGTCGAACACACCGCGTTTCATGCACGCCGGCCCGGCGATGCGGTGAATATCGAGGTGGATGTGGTGGCGCGTTATATCGAGCGCCTGCTCAGCAGTGGCGAGGCGCCGAGGTTGGACGAGGCGTTCTTGAGGCAGCACGGCTTCGCCTGACTTTACCCGCCGGCTCAGCTCTCCCTAACCCTCTCCTGCGACCGAAGGAAGCCTCTCTACGGCGCGCGCAGGGGAGGGGAAACATCATTCAAGGAACAACGCATGTCTTTCAACACGATTCCCGAAATCCTCGACGATATTCGCGCCGGTCGCATGGTAGTGATTCTTGACGACGAGGACCGCGAGAACGAAGGTGATTTGATTATGGCCGCGCAAATGGTGCGGCCCGAGGACATCAACTTCATGGTGCGCGAGGCGCGTGGCCTGGTCTGCCTTACGCTGACCGAGCAGCGCACCCGCCAGCTCGGCCTGCGTCCGATGGTCAGCGACAACACCTCGTCGTACCACACCAATTTCACCGTCTCGATCGAGGCGGCCGAAGGGGTCACCACCGGTATCTCGGCGCATGATCGCGCACGCACGATTCAAGTAGCGGTGAAGGCGGATGCCAAGCCGCAGGATCTGGCCCAGCCGGGCCACATCTTTCCGCTCACCGCGCAGCCCGGCGGGGTGTTGACTCGTGCCGGACATACCGAGGCCGGTTGCGACCTGGCCGCATTGGCGGGCCTTGAGCCTGCGGCGGTGTTGATCGAAGTGCTGCACGAAGACGGCTCCATGGCACGCCGGCCCGAGCTGGAAGTATTCGCGAAAAAGCATGGCCTGAAGATCGGCTCCATCGCCGATCTGATCCGCTATCGGCTGGAAACCGAGAAGACCGTGCAGCGTGTGCACGAAGAGCAAGTGCAGACCGAGTTTGGCCCCTTCCGTTTGATCGCCTATCGCGATGTGATCCGGCACGGCCTGCACTTTGCCTTGGTGCGCGGCACGGTGGACGACGGTTTGCCGGTATTGTCGCGAGTGCATGTGCGCAACACGCTGTCGGATGTATTGCATCTGCAGCGCGACGATCTCGGTTTGACCGTCACCGCTGCATTGCGCCGCATCGCCGACGAGAATCGCGGGGTGCTGCTGGTGCTGTCGGGCGAAGATACCCCTGACGCACTGCTACGCCGGCTCAGCCGCCAGCCGCAGACGCAGGCGCCGGAGGAGTTGCAGCAGCAGGAGTGGCGTCAGCACGGCCTCGGCGCGCAGATTCTCACCGACCTGGGCGTACATCGCCTGCGCGTGCTCGGCACGCCGCGCAAGCTGGTCGGCCTGGGCGGGTTTGGCCTGGAGGTGGTCGAGTACGTTTAGGCACATTTTCGCCCTCTCGATGCCATACGCTGCCGGCCATACTTCAGCCCCATCACTGCAAAGTCGACACCCATGACTAAAGTCCGTCTGATCGCTCCTTCGGGTTACCCCCATGATCGCGACGCGATGGCGCGCGGCGTCGCGCGACTGCGTGACGCCGGCTGCACGTTGGAAGGCCTGGAAGTTCTTGATCGCACCGAGCTGCGCTATGCCGGCAGTGATGCCGAGCGCGCTGCGGACATCAACGCCTTGGCGACCTGCGATGTCCTGCCCGATATCGCGCTGGCGATTCGCGGCGGTTATGGCGCCACGCGACTGCTTGAACACCTGCATTACGACGCGCTACGCGAGCGTCTCAGCGGTGCGTCCAGCGTGCTGGTGGGGCATAGCGATTTCACCGCGTTGCAATTGGCGTTATATGCCAAGAGCGGTTTGTGTACCTTCGGTGGGCCGATGCTGGGGCCGGATTTCGGCGCCGAAGCGCCGAGCGGGCTGACCCTGCCGCATTTCTGGAGCACGGTACGTTCGGCCCAATCGCAAGCGCTTTGGCAGAGCAGCGGCGAGTCGGATCTCGATGTGCAGGGCCCGCTGTGGGGCGGCAATCTTGCGGTGTTATGCAGCCTGCTGGGTACCCCGTATTTCCCCCGTATCGACGGCGGCATCCTGTTTGTCGAAGACGTAGGCGAGCCGCCGTTCCGCATCGAACGCTTGCTGTACCAATTGCACCTTTCCGGCGTGCTGGGGCGGCAGCGCGCCCTGATACTGGGTGACTTCACCGACTGCCGGCCCAGCACTTACGACAACGGCTATGGGTTGACGGAAGGGTTCGCGCAGTTGCGTCGGGTGGCTGGTATCCCGGTGCTCGATGGCATGCCGTTCGGCCATGCGCCGAACAAATTCACCCTGCCGTTCGGCGCGCCGGCACGATTGCGGGTGACTGGCGGGCAGGCGGCGTTGAGCTTTCACGATTACCCTCACTTTTCTTAGCTAAACCGCCAGGGCGGGAGTGATCCGGCACCGCGGCGGTAAAACCCGTAAAATGCCCGACCCTGTATGGGTTTGTGGCCCTCAAGGAATTCTGCAATGAAGATCATCGAAGGCGATTTCGCCACGCCGAAAGGCCGTTTTGCCATTGTCGCGGGCCGTTTCAACGGTTTTGTCGTTGAGCCGCTGGTGGCTGGCGCACACGATGTGCTGGTGCGCCATGGCGTCAAGGACGAGGCGATCGAGCTGATTCGCGTGCCCGGTGCGTGGGAGATCGCATTGGCGGCGCATAAGCTGGCCAACTCCGGCAAATACGCGGCGGTGATCGCGTTGGGCGCGGTCATCCGTGGCTCCACCCCCCATTTCGATTATGTCGCCGGCGAATGCGCCAAGGGCTTGGCCCAGGCCGCTTATAGCTCCGGCGTGCCGGTGGCGTTCGGGGTGCTGACCACCGACAGCATCGAGCAGGCGATCGAGCGCTCGGGCACCAAGGCGGGCAATAAGGGTGCCGATGCCGCCATTGCCGCGCTGGAAATGGTCAACCTCTATGCGCGGCTGAAGTGATGAACCAGCGTCCCGAAGGTATCGATCTTGCCGCGCGTTCACGCGCCCGTCGCCGCGCTTTGCAGGCGCTATATGCCTGGCAGTTGAGCGGTAGCCACATGACTGCGGTGATCGAGCAGTTTCGTCACGAGCAAGATATGGAAGTGGCCGACCTCGGTTATTTCGAAGATCTGCTGCAAGGCGTTGCCAAGCATCTCAACGAGCTGGACGAGGGGCTTAAGCCGTTTGTCGATCGCGAGGTCGCGCAAATCGACCCGATCGAACGCGCGGTGCTGCGGCTGGCCGCTTACGAGCTGAAGTTTCGCCCTGATGTGCCGTATCGCGTGATCCTCAATGAGGCCATTGAGGTCACCAAGCGCTTCGGTGCCGATCATGGTCACAGCTACGTCAACGGCGTGCTGGATAAGTTGGCCAGCAGTTGGCGCGCGACCGAGAAGCGCGGCTGATGCAAGGTTCGGCCGCACCGCTGCCTGCCCGGCAGGTGCCGACGCTCGAAACCGAGCGGCTGCGGTTGCGGGCGCATAGGGCCGATGATTTCGATGCCTGCCTGGCGACCTGGTCCGATCCCGAGGTCACTCGTTATATAGGCGGCCGGCCATTCACCGGCGAGGAAGTCTGGGACCGCCTGCTGCGCTACGCTGGATCCTGGAGTCTGCTCGGTTATGGCTATTGGGCGGTCGAGGAAAAAGACAGCGGTCGTTATATCGGCGATGTCGGCTTTGCCGATCTCAAACGCGACATCGAGCCGAGCCTGCACGGCATGCTGGAGTTCGGCTGGGTGTTGGCGCCGCACGCGCATGGCAAAGGTTATGCGAGCGAAGTCGTCACCGCCGTTACCGCCTGGGGGCAGGCCCATGTTGGCGACCATCGTGCCGTATGCATCATCTCGCCCAATAACCTCGCCTCGATTCGCGTAGCCGAGAAAGCCGGGTTTCGGCGCTGGCAGGAAACGATTTATCACGGTAACCCGACCCTCGTTTTCACTCGCTAATGATTCAAGCCTCAATGATTTAAGCCCCTCCCCCTGCTCGTCCCAGGAGGGGAGGGGGTAGTTCGAGGCAATCAAGAACTTTTTAGGGCGGCTCTTAAATGGAATTCGACCTGATCGACCTGATCCGCCGTCATACCGCGCAAAGCCGCGATGATGTGCGTATGGGTATCGGTGACGACGCCGCGGTGCTCGCGGTGCCGCCGGGGCAGGAGTTGGCGGTGGCGATTGATACCCTGGTCGAGGGCGTGCATTTTCCACCGGGTACCGCGCCGGCCGATATCGGCTGGAAGGCCTTGGCGGTAAATCTGTCGGATCTCGCCGCGATGGGTGCCAGCCCGGCATGGGCTTTGCTGGCATTGACCTTGCCCAGCCCCGACCCGGTTTTCATCGAAGGTTTTGCCGAGGGCTTTGCGCAGTTGGCGCAACCGTATCGTCTTGCCTTGATCGGCGGCGACACCACACGCGGCCCCATGACCATCAGCATGGCGGTGCATGGTTTCGTGGCGCCCGGTAAAGCGTTGTTACGTGCAGGCGCCTGCGTTGGCGATGCGGTATTGGTGACGGGAACGCTGGGCGATGCCGCCGCCGGATTGCAGTTGCTCCAGCGGGGCGGACCCGTCGATGAAAGCGATGCGCGATACCGGTTTCTTGCCGAACGCTTAAATCGCCCCACGCCACGGCTAGCTAGCGGTATGGCGTTGCGTGAGCGGGCGACATCCTGCATTGATGTATCCGATGGCCTGCTTGCCGATCTAGGTCATATTTGCGCGGCTAGCGATGTAGCTGCCGAGATTGAGTCAGTGCTGTTGCCGCGTTCGCCGGCCTTGCTGAGTTTGTTCGACGAGACCACTGCGCGCGATTTCGCGCTAAGCGGCGGTGACGATTACGAACTTTGCTTCACCGTGCCCATGGCGCGCGTGGCCGAAGTGCAAGCCGACCTGGCCCGGCTCGGCTGCGGCGCCACGCGCATCGGCCGCATCGTCGAGGGTAGCGGCGTGCGCGTGCGCGATGTCGACGGCCAGTGGCTGGAATCCACCCGCCAAGGCTGGGATCATTTCGCCGCATGAGCGCCAAGAAAATTCTCACCGTCGAACAACGTCGCGCGCTGCTTGCCACGCCTGCGGGCTGGTTGGCGTGCGGTTTCGGTTCGGGCCTGACGCCGGTCGCGCAAGGCACCTTCGGTTCATTGGCCGCGCTGCTGCCATGGTTATGGCTGCGTGAGCTGAGCCTGCCCTGGTACGGTGTGGTCCTGGTGTTGGGTTTCGTTATCGGTGTATGGGCTTGCAACGTCGCCGGCCGGGCGATCGGCGTGGACGATCATCGCAGCATCGTGTGGGACGAATTTATCGGTCAATGGATTGCGCTGATACCGGCACTGTTGGCACCGTGGTGGATCGTCGTAGCAGGCTTTGCGCTGTTTCGTCTTTTCGACGTGTGGAAGCCGTGGCCGATCCGTTGGCTTGACCGGCACCTGAAAGGTGGCCTGGGCGTGATGGTGGACGATGTGGTGGCCGGCATCTTTGCCGCCATCGTGCTCGGCGTGCTGATGCGCTTGCTGGCTTAATGACCGACAGCTTTCGATAACTCCTTTATCCGGCATCGGAAATCTTTCCGCTGCGCGGCAAAGCTTGCTCAAAGCTTGCATGGTCCTCCATTCATTTCGTTGACGTTGTCACGGTATAGCCATCCAAAGACGCGCACCCTGGCGTGCCGACGGCGACTGCCGCGGTTCCCCTCCCCAGGCAAACGTGACATGGAGATTGCATGAAGAACGTAAGCGTTTTGGCAGGTATGCAAGCTTTGAGTTTGGCACTCGCAGCAGCGCTGTATCCGTCATTGAGTCAGGCGTCCGCGGTGCCGCTGACGGGCCATGTGTACTACGTGGCCACCAACGGTCTCAACAGCAATCCCGGTACCCAGGATGCGCCATGGCTCACCGTGCAGCGCGCGGCCAACAGCGTCGTGCCGGGCGATACGGTGTATGTGCGTGGCGGCGTTTATAACGAGACCGTGGATGTGCCCACGTCGGGTTCCGCGGCGATCGGCCCGATCACTTTTTCGAGCTATCCCGGCGAAACGGCCACGCTCAGCGGCAAGGGTCTGCTAGTACCTGCCGGTACCACGCGCGGGGTGTGGAATCTCAGCGACCGCAGTTACATCACCATCCAGGGTTTCGATGTGGGTTACTACACCGCATCAAGTACCACCGAGACGCCGATCGGCATTTATATTTCCGGCGCCGGCAGCAATATCAGCCTGCTCAATAATCGCGTCCACGACATCGTAAACACGGTCGAGAGCTGCCCTAACGGCAACGCATTCGGCATCGAAGTGTATGGCAGCCGCGCACCAGCTTCGATCAATAACCTGACCATCAGCGGCAATGAAGTCGATCATTTGCGCACCGGCTGCAGTGAATCGCTATCGCTCACCGGTAACGTCGAGCATTGGACGATTTCCAACAACGTGGTGCATGACAACGACAATATCGGCATTGCCGCACTGGGTTTCGAAAAGGCCGCGCCGAATATCGGCAGCGTCATCTACGATCAGGCACGCGACGGCGTCATCGCAGGCAATACCGTCTACAACATCAGCTCGCAGACCAACGGCGCATACCACCCTGGGGATTTCTCCAGCGACGGCATCTATGTCGAGGGCGGCACGCGAGTCACCGTAGAACGCAACCTGGTGCATCACGTCGATATCGGCATCGAGCTGGCTAGCGAAACCCTCGGCAAGCTCACCAGCGAGGTAATCGCGCGCAATAACCTGGTATATCTCTCGAACTCGGCAGGTATTTCGATCGGCGGTGCCGGCAGCAAAAACGGTGGCACGTTGAATGCCACCATCGTCAACAACACGCTGTTCCAGAACGATAGCCAAGGCACCGGCAGCGGCGAGTTTCAGATTCAGTACCACGCCAGCGGCACCGTTTTCGAGAACAATGTGATCTATGCCAACAGCAATGGATTGCTGGTCAACTTCTGGCCCAGTTCGGCGCAGAATCCCGGCTATGGCAACCCCGGCACCATCGACCATAACCTGTATAACGCGGCGGCTAGTTTGGACAACGCCAACTGGACCTGGCTGGGCACGTCCTATACCGATGTGGGCTCTTACCGCAATGCGAGCCAAAACGATGCCGCTACGCTTGTTGCCGACCCGCAGTTCGTCAATACGACGACACTCGATCTGCATGTGAGTACGGCTTCACTGGTACGCGGTGCAGGGCTGGTGTTGCCGGCGACGGTGGTGGGTAGCGTGGACTACGATGGTCAGCCGCGCATGAGCAATGGCCGCATCGACATCGGTGCCTATCAACAGCCGTGATGATTTGAGCTTCGCTTGCCGGGCCTGGTATGCATCCAGGCCCGGTCGAGGTGTGCTGAGCCGGGTCTTGCCGCGTACGCATGCAGGCACTTCATGTTGGCAGAGTAGGGAATGCATGGACGACAACACGCCGGTGTTGGCATGCTGTCCCATCCCCCTTCAGGAGCGCTCCCATGCAATACCGTCGCCTCGGCAAGTCTGGTCTGCAACTTTCCGCATTGTCTTTCGGTGCCTGGGTGACCTTCGGCCAACAGGTGGGGCGCTCGCTCGCCCGCGATTTACTTGCCTTGGCGCACGAGCGCGGGGTGAATTTTTTCGACAACGCCGAAACCTATAACAACGGCATTGCCGAAACCTTGATGGGCGATGTGCTGGCCGATCTACGCTTTCCGCGCGATAGCTATTGCGTGTCGAGCAAGGTGTATTTCGGTGCGGTGAAAAATCCGCTGCCGACCCAGCGCGGCTTGTCGCGCAAACATGTGATCGAAGCCTGTCATCAGGCGCTGCATCGCTTGCGCGTGGACTATCTGGATCTGTATTTCTGCCATCGCGCCGATCCCGATACACCGATCGAAGAAACTGTCGCCGCGATGGATACCTTGGTGCGCCAAGGCAAGGTGCTGTACTGGGGCACCAGCGAATGGCCGGCTGAGGCTATCCACGAAGCGCATCGTGTCGCGCGGGAGAATCACCTGGTCGCACCGGTGATGGAGCAGCCGCAATACAACGTGCTGCATCGTGAGCGGGTCGAGCAAGAATACGCGCCGCTGTACGACGCTTATGGCATGGGCACCACGATCTGGTCGCCGTTGGCCTCGGGCGTGTTGACCGGCAAATACAACAACGGTGTGCCGAGCGACGCGCGGCTGGCGCAACCCGGTTACGAATGGCTGCGCCAAGGTGTGCTGGGGCTGGGCGATGAAAGCATCGCCAAGGTGCGCCGGCTGCAGCCGGTCGCCGATGAGCTGGGGGTCAGCTTGGCCCAGTTGGCCATCGCCTGGTGTCTGGTCAATCCGCATGTGTCCACGGTGATGCTCGGCGCCAGCCGGCTGGAGCAGTTGGAGCACAATTTTGCGGCGCTGGATCTGTTGCCGAAGCTCGATGCCACTGTGCTGAAACGAATCGAGCAAGCCACGGCCTAGGTCCCGGCGGGGTGCCGTAATCGATGGGCGGAAGCGATGGGGCCTATAGGTGTTGACTATCAAATGAGAATCATTATCATCAACTCCGCCCTTGGCTGATAGCGGAACCTCTCATGTCGATGTCTACTTTGTCTTTGTCGTCTGCACACGTTGAAGCGCCGGCTCGTCTTATGCGCTTGCTCAGCCTTAAACCAGCCCCTGCCGGTGTAACGCTGGCACGGCGCATTTCCAGTCAGGTGCTGTTGGAAGGCGCGCGTGAGCTGGTGATCCAACACCAGGGTAGCGAGTACCACCTGCGTCTGACCCGTAACGACAAACTCATTCTTACCAAGTAATACCTCGGGGCATGGATGCCCCCGAGCCTCGCTCATTCAAGTCGAGGCACCCCGCGTCGCCGGCCATGGCCGACGCTCCATGTTTGGCCTATCGCCAGTGCCATGTGCTTCGGTTGTTGCCGAGGCATGGCCAGCCGGGTCTCCTTCGAGAGGAGCACAACGATGTTCGGCTGGTTTGCACATGCGCTTACTGCGGTCTGTCCACATGCTGGTGCGGGTTCGGCCAGTCGGCGTTGGTTGCGGATCACGCCGGAGTCATTGCTGGCGTATCTACCCTTGCTCGGCAGTGTGCTGTATCTACCATCGCGCGCAAAACACCCGACGACCGGAATGTTACCGAACGGTTGGCTGGTCGAACGCGCGGAGCTGGAGCCGCTGTTGCATACCTGCTGGTTGATCGCCGCCAGTGCGATCAATGTGGATGGCCCGCGCGAATGGCTGGAATGTATCGATGCGCAGGGATGCCTGCGGGCACGATTGCATTTGTTGCCCGATACCGACTACCTCGCCTGGGATGCCTTGCTTGCCCAGGGCAAACCGCTGGCGTTGCCGCCGCATCGGCGCGTACAACAACCTTTGCGTCTGGCCAGTGCGTCGGTGATGGTTTTTCAGCATCGCCGGTTGGCGGGTCTAAGCATCTTGAGCAGCATCGCGCCCTCACGGCTATCTACCCTGGGCCAGGGCATCGCCCGCGATGTGGCTCGCGCGGAAGCCGGGCTCTAGCAGACGCTTGGCCTCGGCGGACAATGTCCGTCTGTCCGTGAGACTGTCCGCGGACAGTGACCGCATTGTGCGAGTCATTTGTAAATCATTGAATTAATGTACTTATCGCAAGCGAGTCGGGTTGGCACGCAGCTTGCTGATACTGGTCAGGGGCCGCACCGTTCGCGGCTAGGGACTATTCAATGATTCGCGATACTTCCGCTCAAGACCGCCTGGTCGAGGTCAAGCCAAATCGTAAGCGTCTAATCATGATCGGTGGCGGCGTGGCCGTGCTTGCCGTGCTGGCGCTGGTGCTACCGCAGGCCAGTCGCCTGTTTTCCGCCGATGCGTCGGTCAGTACGTCGCGGCTGGCGTTCGGCGTGGTCGAGCGCGGCTTATTTGTGCGCGACATCGCCGCCGAGGGCAAAGTGGTGGCGGCGGTAAGCCCCACGCTTTATGCCACCTCGGGTGGTGCGGTGACCTTGAAGGTGCACGCCGGCGATTCAGTCAAGAAAGACCAGGTGCTTGCCACGATCGTCAGCCCCGAGCTGACCAACAAGCTGGCGCAAGAGCAGAGTGCCGCCGACGCGATGGAAGTCGATTACAAGCGGGCGCAGATCGACGCGCGCAAGAAGCGCGGCGAGTTGCAGAAAGCACTGGATAACGCACAGATCGATCAGAAGTCGGCCGAGAGCGACCTGGTGCGCTACCAGAAGGCCTTCGCGCAAGGCGCCGTGCCCAGCCGCGATGTAGACAAGGCCAAAGACACGCTGCAAAAAGCGCAGATCACCACACGCCATGCCACGACCGATCTGGGCATGGACGGCGACAGCCAGAATTTCGATATCGAATCGAAGAAGCTTGCGCACGATCGCCAGGTGCTGCTGGTGAAAGACCTGCTGCGCCAGGTCGACGACCTCAATGTGCGTTCGCCGGTCGACGGCCAGGTCGGCCAGCTATTTATCGCCGAGCGCGCCACCGTGGCCAAAGATGCGCAGTTGCTCAGCGTCATCGACCTTTCCGCGCTGGTAGTGGAAATGAAAGTGCCGGAAAGTTTCGCTCGCGATCTGGGCATCGGCATGGGCGGCGAGATCACCGGCAACGGCAATACCTGGAAGGGCCTGGTCAGTGCGATCTCGCCTGAAGTGGTCAATGGCGAAGTGGCGGCGCGGCTGCGCTTCGACGGCGAGACGCCGAAGCAACTGCGGCAGAATCAACGTCTGTCGGTGCGCATCTTGCTCGATAAGCGCGACAACGTACTGATGGTGCAGCGCGGTTCCTTTGTCGACGAATCCGGTGGCAGCTATGCCTACCTGGTGCGCGACGGCATCGCCGAGAAACACCCGATCCGCGTCGGCGCCAACAGCATCGACAAAGTGGAAATTCTCGATGGCCTCAAAGAAGGCGACCGCATCGTGACCTCCGGCACCGACAGTTTCAAAAACGCGGCCCGCGTAGCCATCAGCCGCTAATGATTTCTCCCTCCCTGCGACCGAAGAGAGCCCCTCTTCGGGACATGCGGGGGAGGGCTGGGGTGGGGTGAGCCTTGCGGCAAGCCTTCACCCCCTCCCAGCCTCCCTCTGTGCACAAGGGGAGGAGTTAAAACCACCACGAAGGATTCAGCCATGCTCAAGATGACTCACCTGTCCAAGGTCTACCGCACCGAAGTAGTGGAGACCTATGCGCTGCGCGATTTCAATATCGATGTGAAAGAAGGCGAGTTCGTCGCCGTGACCGGGCCATCGGGCTCGGGCAAAACGACGTTTCTCACCATCGCCGGATTGTTGGAAACCTTCACCGGTGGCGAGTACCACCTCGATGGCGTCGAAGTAAGTCATTTGAACGACAACGCGCGTTCGAAGATCCGCAACGAAAAAATCGGCTTCATCTTTCAGGCATTCAACCTGATTCCCGACCTCAATGTGTTCGATAACGTCGAAGTGCCGCTGCGCTATCGCGGCATGAAATCGGCCGAACGCAAGAAGCGCATCATGGAATCGCTGGAGCGCGTGGGCCTGGCCTCGCGAGCCAAGCACTATCCGGCCGAACTCTCCGGCGGTCAGCAGCAGCGTGTAGCTATCGCGCGCGCATTGGCCGGTTCGCCGCGCCTGCTGCTCGCCGACGAACCGACCGGCAACCTGGATACGCAGATGGCGCGCAGCGTGCTGGAGCTGCTCGAAGAGATCCATCGCGAAGGCGCCACCATCGTCATGGTGACCCACGATCCCGAGCTGGCCGCACGCGCCCAGCGCAACGTGCATGTCATCGATGGTCAAGTGGTCGACCTGGCGGAAGACCCGCGCTTCCACGCGCATGTGGCGCAAGTGGCGGAAGCCACGCACGGCCGTTGATCGAGAAGGGCCTCTTCCCCGGCGGTGTCGGGGAAGAGGTTGGGGGAAGCAGCAACAGCTATTCGGAAATCATCCATGTTCGCTTACTACTTTCAGCTTGGCCTGCGCAGCTTGCGCCGCAACCCGATCTTGACCGCGCTGATGGTGATGGCGATCGGTTTCGGCGTAGCGGCGTCGATGACCACGTACTCGGTCTTTCGAGCTACGTCGAATAATCCGATTCCGCAGAAATCGTCGCAGCTATTCGCTGTGCAAATCGATAACTGGGGGCCGGAAGACAACGACAAGGGCGAGCCGGCGAGTTCGCTGAACTACACCGATTCCATAGCGTTGATGAAGGCGCATAAGGCCAAACGGCAAACCGCGCTGTATCCGGTGGGCCTGGCGGCAGTACCTGCCGACGCCAATCTGTTGCCGTTTCGTACCAACGGCTACGCCGTTTACGGCGATGCTTTTCCGATGTTCGATATGCCGTTTCTCTACGGTGGCGGCTGGAGCTCGGCCGAGGACGACGGTCATGCGGCTGTCGTGGTTATCGCCCGCTCCATCAACGACAAATTGTTCAACGGCGCCAACAGCGTAGGGCGCGAGATCAATCTCGATGGACACAACTATCGTGTCACCGGCGTGCTCGATAGCTGGGACCCAAAGCCCTTGTTCTTTGATCCGGTCAACACCTCGGGTTTTGACGATCCGGTGGACTTATTCATTCCGTTCACGCGTGCCATCGAATTGAAGATGAGCACCAACGGCAACAACAACTGCAACAAAAATCCGGGCGATGGTTGGGATGCCTGGCTGCATTCGGAGTGCATCTGGGCACAGTTCTGGGTCGAGGCGCCAAGCAAGGCCGACGTCGATACCTATCGACAGTTCTTGCAGGGCTATGCCGCCGAGCAGCAGCGCGCGGGGCGTTTTCATTGGGCGCCCAACGTGCGTACCCGCGATGTCATGGATTGGCTCGATCATCAAAATGTAGTGCCGGCCGAATCGAAGATTTCATTGCTGGTGGCGATGGGTTTCTTGCTGATCTGCCTGGTCAACACGGTCGGTTTGTTGCTGGCTAAATTCATGCGGCGCGCGCCGGAGATCGGTGTACGCCGTGCGCTCGGCGCATCGCGCCGTGAAATTTACGGGCAATTTTTGATCGAGGCCGGCACGGTCGGTTTGGCCGGCGGCCTGCTCGGCTTATTGCTCACCGGCCTGGGTGTGTTTGGTGTGTCCTTGGTGTTCGACCCGAAGATCGCGCGACTGGCCACGCTCGATGCTTCGCTGGTGGCGCTGACCATGCTGGTGGCGGTATTGGCCACGGTATTGGCGGCGTTCTATCCGACCTGGCGTGCGGCGCAAGTGCAGCCCGCCTGGCAACTGAAATCCAACTGAGCGCGAAACGACCATGATGCAGATCAAACCGATTCTCGCCGCGCTCAAACGTCATAAGGCCGGCACCATTCTTATCGCCCTGCAAATCGCCCTGACCTTGGCGATCGTCTGCAATGCGCTGTTCATCATTCAACAGCGCGTGGATCGACTGTCGCGGCCCACCGGCATGATCGAGACCGATCTGATGGCGATTCAGAACCGCTGGGTGGGCATCGACGATGAGGCGACCGCGCCGTTAGTCAAGGCCGATATACAGATACTGCGCTCATTACCTGGTGTGGAAGATGCGGTGTCGACCAATTCGTTTCCGCTGCGCGGCGGCGGTTGGTCGATGGGTGTTCGCCTTAATCCCACGGCGAAGAAGCCGATAACGCAGACCACGCTTTACTTCGTCGACGATCATGCCTTGCCCACGATGGGCGCCAAGTTGATCGCCGGACGTAATTTCCGTGCCGACGAAGTAGTCACGATAGATCCCAAGGTGTTCGAGTCATCGCCGGTCGTCATTATCACTAAGGCGCTGGCCGACAAAGTTTTTCCTGATGGTTCGGCGCTGGGTAAGCAGATCTATATCACCGAGGGCGCACCCTCAAGCACCGTGATCGGCATCGTCGAGCGTCTGCAGGTGCCGTGGAATGGCAATTTCGCCAACAAATTCGAAGGCAACTCCACACTGTTGCCCATACAGCTCAGCGGCAACTTCAGCGCCTATTTGATCCGCAGCAAACCAGGCCAGCTCGCCAGTGTTCTCAAGGCAGCACCGGCGGCGTTATTCAAAGCCAATCGCATGCGGGTGATTCCGAGCGAACGTGGCGTGCGTACTTACGCAGATGTGCGCGAGCAGGCTTATAAGAGCGATCGCGGCATGGCGATATTGATGGGCATCATCTGCGTGGTGCTGCTGGCGATCACCGCCGCGGGCATCGTCGGCTTGACCAGTTTCTGGGTCGGGCAACGGCGTAAGCAGATCGGCGTGCGCCGTGCCCTGGGCGCAACCAAGCACGACATCCTCAGTTATTTCCTTACCGAGAATCTGCTGATCGGCATCGGCGGCGTGGTCGTGGGCGCCATGTTGGCGGTAGGGATGAATCTCTGGCTGATGCAGCAGTTTGAAATGGCCCGCCTGTCGCCGGTGTATGTGATCGCCGGCGTGATCGTGCTGTTGTTGCTGGGTCAGGGCGCGGTGCTGGCGCCGGCGATGCGTGCCGCGCGCGTATCCCCCGTAGAAGCCACCCGGTCGGTTTAGTTTTCCCTCCTCCCTTGCTTGCAAGGGGGGCATCACGGAGCAATGAATGTTTGTGCACTATGCCCAGCTCGGATTACTCAGCCTGCGTCGCAACCCGCTGCTGACTGCCTTGATGATTATGTCGATTGCTTTCGGCGTGGCGGCATCGATGGTCACTTATGCGGTGTTTCGGGCGGTGTCGGGTGATCCAATTCCACAAAAATCGGCGCACTTGTTCGCTCCGCAAGTGGATAACTGGGGGCCGCAGTACAACCGCAAGGGCGAGCCGGCTTCGGCCATGACTTATACCGACGCGATGGCCTTGATGCATGCACATAAGGCGAAGCGGCAAACGGTGTTGTTCCAGGTGCTGATGTCGGTCATGCCGACACAGGGTTCCGGCCTTCCATTCAAGTCGGCGGGCTACGCCACCTACGGCGATTTCTTTTCGATGTTCGACGTGCCGTTTCAATACGGCCAGGGTTGGAATGCGCAAGACGACGATAACCGCGCCGCGGTGGCGGTCATCAGTCGCGATCTCAACCAGAAGCTGTTCGGCGGCGCCAACAGCGTAGGGCGGGAGATCGAGCTGGAAGAGCAAACCTATCGCATTGTCGGCGTTACCGAGCACTGGGATCCCAAGCCGCGCTTCTTCGACATGTTCAACGGCAATGCGTATACCGATGCATCGGAGGTCTACATCCCGTTCACTCACGCCATCGATTTGAAGATGGATACCGGCGGCAATAACAGTTGCAGCGGTGTCGGCAATCGCGGTGTCGGCTGGGATGGCTGGATTCGCGGCGAGTGCGTGTGGATCAGCCCCTGGGTGGAGTTGGACAGCAAGGCCGATGCCGATGAATACCTGCAGTTCTTGCATGCCTATGCGCAGGAGCAGCAACGTGCCGGCCGCTTTAGCTGGGCACCCAATGTGCGCTTGCGCGACGTCAACGCATGGCTCGAATTCCAGCATGCAGTACCGCCGGAGAGCCGCCTTTCATTGACGGTTGCATTGGGCTTTTTCGTGATCTGCCTGGTCAACACCATCGGCTTGTTGTTGGCCAAGTTCATGCGCCGCGCGCCGGAGATCGGCATTCGCCGCGCGCTGGGTGCATCGCGCGCGGACATCTATCGGCAGTTTCTGGCTGAGGCGGGCATGGTCGGCCTGGCGGGCGGTGTCTTGGGGCTGTTCTTGACGGGCCTTGGCATGGCGGGAGCGGGCATGGTGTTCGAGCCTCAGATCGCTCGGCTGGCGCATCTGGATATGTCGCTGGTCGCGCTGACTTTGCTGGTCGCCATAGGGGCCACTGTATTGGCGGCGTTCTATCCCACCTGGCGGGCGGCGCAAGTGCAGCCGGCCTGGCAGCTCAAGTCCAACTGAGGGATCGATCATGCAGATCAAACCTATTCTTTCCGCATTGCGCCAGCACAAGGCCGGCACAGTGTTGATCGCCATGCAGATCGCCCTGACCCTGGCCATCGTCTGCAATGCGCTGTTTATTATCCAGCAGCGCCTCGCGCATTTGTCCGAGCCCAGCGGCATCGACGAAACGCATCTTTTCGTGGTCGAAAATCAGTGGGTAGGCAAACCATCGCCTGACCAGCTCGATGCGCAGATACGCGCCGACCTGAGTGCGCTGCGGCAACTATCCAGCGTGCAGGATGCATCGGTCAGTAACTCTTATCCGCTACACGGCGGTGGCTGGGACGATGGCCTCAAGCTCAAGCCCGACCAGGCTAACGCCACCACTGAAGCGGCCATCTATTTCGCCGATGAGCACATGCTGGCGACCCTGGGCCTGAAGCTGATCGCCGGGCGCAATTTTCGTGCTGACGAAATCGGCCATATGGGCATCCGCGATGCATTGGCGCCACCGGTCATCGTCATCACCAAGGCACTGGCGGAAAAGCTTTTCCCATCAGTGGATGGTCATGCGAATGCGGCCCTGGGTAAAACCGTTTACCTGATGAGCAATCGGACCACCATCATCGGCATCGTCGATCAACTGCAATCGCAGAGTGTGGCGCGCTGGGCGGCCGATTTCGCGCATCGGTCGGTGTTAGTGCCGCTGCGCCTGGTGTCGCCGCAAGGCACCTATTATCTGATTCAGGCGAAGCCAGGACAGCTTGACGCTGCCATGCATGCCGCCGAGCCGACGTTGCTTGCGCAAAGTCGCAAGCGGGTCATCAGCGATAAGGATGGCCTGCTGAGCTTCGCCGAGGTTCGTGCCCACGCCTATGACAGCGACTATGGCATGGCCGTGTTGATGGGCATTGTTTGCGTCGTGCTATTGGCGATCACCGCAGCAGGCATCGTCGGCTTGACCAGTTTCTGGGTCGGCCAGCGCCGGCGGCAAATCGGTGTGCGCCGTGCGCTGGGCGCGACACGCCGGGACATTCTCAGTTACTTCATGACTGAGAACCTGCTGATAAGCAGTGGCGGCGCGTTACTGGGCGTACTGCTCGCCGTCACCATGAATCTTTGGCTGGTCATTCGCTTTGAAATGCAGCATCTGTCTCTTCTGTACGTCTTTATAGGGGTGGCGATCTTGCTCTTGCTCGGCCAGTGCGCGGTGTTGGCGCCGGCCATGCGTGCTGCACAGGTGTCGCCAGTGGAAGCTACGCGAACGGTGTAAAGACTATTGGCCCTCTTCTTAATAAGCGGAGGGGGCGTCCTGGGAGATGTAAATGTTCGGCTATTACTTGGACCTGGCGCTGCGCAGCCTCAGGCGCAACAAGATGCTCACCGCATTGATGGTGCTGGCGATCGCGCTCGGCATCGGCGCCTGCATGACCACGTTCACCGTGTTGCATGTGCTGTCTGGCGATCCGCTGCCGGACAAGAGCGCGCGACTGTTCTATCCGCAGGTCGACCCGCTGGATATGGACGGCTATGAGGCCGGCAAGGAGCCAGAGCGGCAGGTCACCTGGATCGACGGCATGAACCTGCTCAAGGCCAAGCGCGGCGAACGGCAGGCGCTGATGACGGGTGGCGCAGTGCCGGTACAGCCGACGCAATCGAGCATGGACCCGTTCTTCAGCGATGCGCGCTATACCACGGCCGATTTCTTTCCGATGTTCGAGACACCGTTTCTCTATGGTCACGGCTGGAGCGAGGCAGAAGACGATGGCAAGGCTCGTGTGGCAGTGATTTCAAGGTCGCTCAACGACAAGCTATTCGACGGCAAGGACAGTACCAATCAGATACTGCGCATGAAGGACACGGCGTTCCGAGTGATCGGCGTGCTCGATAACTGGCGCCCCAATCCGCATTTCTACGACCTCAATATGGGCCAATACTCCGTTGCCGAGGACGTATTTCTGCCGCTTGCCACATCGCGCGACCTGAACCTTGCGCGAAACGGCAGCAGGAATTGTTGGGGCAAGGGCGGCGGCAACGACGATGAACACCTCGAAGTCGCCACCTGCGTATGGCTGCAGTTCTGGGTACAACTGCAAAGCGCAGACAAGGCCGCCGATTACCGCACCTTCCTGGATAACTATTCGAAGGAGCAGAAGGCGCTGGGGCGCTTTGAACGGCCGTCCAACGTCCGCCTGTCGAACCTGATGGAGTGGTTGGACGTCAATAAAGTGGTTCCTAGCGATGTGCGCCTGCAAAGCTGGCTGGCGCTGGGTTTCCTGATGGTTTGCCTGGTCAACACGGTCGGGCTGATGCTGGCCAAATTCTTGCGCCGTTCCGGTGAACTCGGCGTTCGGCGCGCGCTGGGTGCTTCCAGGCGCGAGGTGTTTATGCAGTTGCTGGTGGAGGCCGGTGTGATTGGCCTGGCCGGCGGTGTGGGCGGCGTGCTGCTGGCCTATCTCGGTCTTTGGCTGGTGCGGTTGCAGCCGGCGGACTATGCCTCGCTGGCGCATCTGGACCTGCCGATGTTGCTGATTACTTTTGTTCTCGCCATTACCGCCAGTCTGCTGTCGGGCCTGCTGCCCGCCTGGCGCGCATGCCAGATCACTCCTGCGCTGCAGTTGAAGAGCCAATGAGGGCCGCCATGGATATCCTTCCGATTCTTTCCACGCTGCGTCGGCACAAGATCACCGCCTTGCTGGTGATCTTGGAGATTGCGTTGACCTGCGCCATTGTCTGCAACGCGGTGTTTCTGGTCAGCCAGCGGCTGGAGCGCATCCACATGGTCAGCGGTGTCGCCGAGCACGAGCTGCTGGAAGTGGAACTCGCCAATATCGGTCCAAAAGCCGATGACAGTGCGCGTACCGCGGAGGATCTCGCCGCGCTTCGGCAGATCCCCGGCGTAACGTCGGTGGCTTCGGTGAACCAGCTTCCTTTCGCCAATTCGTCGAACAACAGCGGTATCAAAATCGATCGAAAACAAAATAAGTCGTCGCTCAATGCCACGACCTATTACGGCGAAAATATCGCCGATACGTTCGGCCTGCAGCTTGTCGCGGGCCGTTTCTTGAAGGCTGACGATTACGTGGATATCGACACGGCGAAGAAGGCTTTCGTTGCTGGCGATGCCAAGGGATTGCCTAAAAATACCGTGATTACCCTTGCCATGGCCGAGCGCTTGTGGCCGGGGCAGCAAGCGTTGGGCAAGCAGATCTACATGGGCAACGACCTGCCGTTGACGGTGGTTGGCGTGATAAAGAATCTGGTGCGCCCATCGATCTGGGATGACGCTACCGCGCAGTACAGCATGTTGGTGCCGATACAGGTCAGCGATGGTGTGTACGCGATTCGTACGGCACCGCAGGAGCGAGATAGGGTACTCAAGGCCGCTCTGGAAAAGCTCAAACAAGCCAATCCGCATCGGGTGGTGCTGCAAAAGCGAACCTGGGATGAGATCCGCGAGAAGTTTTTCCAGAACGACCGCGCCATGACCGGCTTGCTGGTTGGCGTATGCGTGGCGCTACTGGTGGTTACTGCGCTGGGCATCGTCGGCCTTGGCAGCTTCTGGGTAGCTCAGCGTCGTCGTCAGATCGGCGTGCGTCGTGCATTGGGTGCGACGCGCGGCAACATTCTGCATTACTTCCAGACCGAGAACTTTCTGCTGGCCACCATCGGCATCGTGCTCGGTATGGCGCTGGCGTACGGGGTCAATCTGTTTCTGATGGTGCACTACGAGCTGCCGCGTCTGCCGGTGATGTATTTGCCGCTGGGCGCGGTGGTGTTGTGGCTGATCGGCCAGGTCGCCGTGCTCGGGCCTGCCATGCGCGCGGCAGCGGTGCCACCGGTGGTGGCTACACGATCGGTGTAACGACTATGGCTCCCTCCTCTGCAAGCAGGGGAGGGTTGGGGAGGGGTAAAACCTCGCGGTGTGCATACACCCCTTCCAGCCTCTCGCTCTGCCAACAGAGCGAGGAGCAAACCTGGGGAAACGAATGTTCGACTACTACCTCGACCTCGCCTGGCGCAGCTTGCGACGCAGCCCAGGGCTTACCGTGCTGATGGTGCTTGCCATCGGTTTCGGCGTGGCTGCATCGATGACGACTTATTCGGTATTTCGCGCGGTATCGGGTGATCCGATTCCATGGAAATCGTCCAAGCTATTCGTGCCGCAGATCGATCCGTGGGGGCCATCGGGCCGCGCTAGCGATGGCGAGCCACCCGACGCGTTGACCTATACCGATGCGATGGCCTTGATGCATGCGCATCGCGCCAAGCTGCAGTCGGCGATGTACCGCATATCGCCCTCGCTGGTGCCCGAACAGACGGGACAGCACCCGATCAATGTTTCGGGTCACGCCGTGTATGGCGAGTTCTTTCCTATGTTGGACGTGCCCTTTCTCTACGGCGCGGGCTGGAGCGCCGACGACGATGCGCATCAGGCGCCTGTGGTGGTCATCAGCGGCGAACTCAATCGAAAATTTTTCGGTGGTGCGAACAGCGTGGGCAGAAGCTTGAGTATGGACGGCAAAGACTATCGCGTGGTCGGCGTCATGGGTGACTGGAATCCGCAGCCGCGCTTCTATGACCTGGCCTCCAGTGCCAACTTCAATGCCATCGGCGAGGGTGTTTTCATTCCGTTCGAACGCGGCATCGCGGCGGGGATCTATAACAGCGGCAATACCAATTGCTACGAGCCGACAAAGGGTGCTGGCTTTATCGGGCTACAGCAATCGAGCTGTACCTGGGTTTCCTATATGGCGTTATTGGATAGCTCTGCGGCGGCAAGCCAGTACCGGCAATACCTCGATAGTTATGCGCGCGAGCAGCAGCAGGCCGGTCGCTTTCACTGGGCGCCGAACAATCTTCTGCGCGACGTGCCAGCGGTGCTCGATCATCAAGGTGTCGTGCCCAGCGACACACGCATCTCGCTGCTGGTCGCACTGGGGTTGCTGGTGGTTTGCCTGGTCAACACCGTGGGCTTGATGCTGGCCAAGTTTCTGCGTCGCAGCAGTGAGATCGGTGTGCGTCGCGCACTGGGGGCGCCACGTCGTGCCCTGTACGCACAGTTTCTGATCGAAGCGGGATTGATCGGCGCGGCTGGTGGCGCGCTCGGTCTTCTGCTCACGGGAGCAGGAGTGATGAGCGTGGGTCTGGTGTTTCGCCCTGAAATCGCCGCGCTGGCCCGGCTGGATTGGTCGCTGCTGGGGATCACCATGGTGCTGGCGGTAGGCGCAACGCTGCTGGCGGGCCTTTATCCGACCTTTCGAGCTGCGCGGGTGCAACCCGCCTGGCAGCTCAAGTCAAACTGACCCGAGGCCTGATTATGAGCGTATCTCCCATTCTCAGCGCCTTGCGCCGACATAAAGCCGGCGTGGTGCTGATCGGTCTACAGATAGCGTTGACCCTGGCGATTGTCTGCAACGCGATATTCATCATCGGCGAACGCATTGAGCGGATGAACCGGCCCACCGGCATTGTCGAGCGCGATTTGTTTCTGATCCAGCAGGCCTGGGTCAACGCACCGAGCGAAGAGATAGAGGGCAGTTCGCAAAAACTGGGCGCCATGCAGCAGGAGGATCTGCTTGCGCTGCGCCAGTTGGCCGACGTCGAATCGGTGGCGCCGACGACCAGCATGCCCTTGCTCGACAGTAGCTGGAACGAAGGTATCCGCCTGGATCCCGAGCAACAGCAACAGACGGCACGAGTGAGCTTTTATCTGGGTGATGAACAATTGCTGCCGACGCTGGGCTTGCGCTTGGTGGCGGGGCGTACGTTTACCAGCGCGGATATTCTGCATCAGGGGCTGCGCGATATCCGCCAACCACCGGTCGTGATCGTGACCAAGGCGATTGCCGACTTGTTGTTTCCGCATGGCGATGCGGTGGGCAAAGTGGTTTATCTGGCCGGGACTCACAAACCCATCACCATCATCGGTGTGGTGGAGCGTCTGCAGGTGCCGGGACTCAATCGCTGGACGGCGAGCTTTGCCTATAACTCAGTGGTGCTGCCGATTCAGCGCGAGGGATTCTTCGCGTTTTATGCGGTGCGTGCCAAGCCGGGGCGCCTGCAGGCAGCGATGCAGGCAGCGCCCGCCGCACTGTATAAGGTCAATCCGCTACGGGTGTTTGCGGACATCAAGACGCCTGCGCAATCGTTCGCCGCCATTCGCGCCCGCGCCTATCGCGACGATATCGGCATGGCGATCTTGATGGGCGCGGTGTGTTTAATCCTGCTTGGCGTTACCGCTGCGGGCATTGTCGGCCTTACCAGCTTCTGGGTGGGCCAGCGTCAACATCAGATCGGCATCCGACGTGCGTTGGGCGCGCGGCGCATCGACATTCTGCGTTACTTCCAAACCGAAAATCTTCTTATCGCCAGTGGTGGCGCGATGGTTGGTCTGGTGCTCGCATTTATCCTGAATCTTTGGTTGATCCGTCACTACGAGATGAGCCGTATGCCGCTGATCTACGTGTTGACCGGTGTGGTTGCGGTACTGGTGTTGGGGCAGCTTGCGGTATTTGTGCCGGCCAGGCGCGCTTCAATGGTGCCGCCGGTGGTGGCGACGCGTTCGGTCTAGTACTTCGACGCAGTGCACAGCTTCACCCGCTTCCAAGCTCTCTTGTGCAGGCAAGGGAATGACAGAATCCTTGGAGATTTCCATGTTCGGCTATTACTTGAATCTTGCTTTGCGCAGCCTCAATCGCAACAAGGTGCTTACTGCATTGATGGTGTTGGCGATCGCGGTCGGCATCGGCGCGAGCATGACTACGCTGACCGTAATGCACTTGCTGTCGGGCGACCCGGTGCCGACACGCAGCGGCACGTTGTTCTATCCACAGATCGATCCGGTCACGGTGGATGGTAACCATGCGGAGCCGCTCGACGTGATGGACTACCACTCGGCGGTGGATCTATGGCACGCGCAACGCGCCGAGCGCCAGGCCATGATTGCCAGCAGCACGATCAAGCTGCGTGCGCCTGACGTCAATCTGCCGCCGCTGATGATGCCGATGCTGGCGACAACGGCGGATTTTTTCCCGATGTTCGACGTGCCGTTCCAATATGGCAGTGCCTGGCAGGCGCAGGACGACGAGCATCGTGCACGGGTGGCGGTGATTTCCGCGCAGTTGAACGACAAACTGTTCGGTGGGGCCAATAGCGTAGGGCGTACCTTGCGACTCAGGGACACTGACGTGCGCATCGTCGGCGTACTCAAGCCGTGGCGGCCGTCGCCGCAGTTCTACAGCGTGGCCGGCGGGCGGTTCGCGCACGGCAATACGGCCGACTATTACAGCAAGCCGGAGGACGTCTATCTGCCGTTCTTCAGCGGGCTCGAAATCAATGCCGGCAGCTTCGGCGTCTTCAACTGCTGGCGTGTGCCCGACGACTACGCGCATCTGGAAAACGCACCATGTAGCTGGATCTCGCTATGGGTGCAGCTCGGCAGCTCGGCGAAAGTCAGCGATTACGCTCGTTTCGTGGCCGACTACGCCGCCCAGCAAAAGGCGCTGGGGCGCTACACGCATGCCGAGAACACCCGCTTGCGCAGTCTGATGCAATGGCTGGATTACAACCGGGTCGTGCCCAGCGACGTGCGCCTGCAAACCTGGCTGGCGTTTGGTTTCCTCGGTATTTGCCTGTTCAACACGATCGGCCTGTTGCTGGCGAAGTTTCTGCGCCGCGCGGGCGAAATGGGGGTGCGCCGCGCGCTGGGCGCCACCCGCGGCGCGCTCTTCGCACAATGCCTGGTCGAGGCGGGGCTGATCGGTTTGCTTGGCGGCCTGGGTGGATGGCTGCTGACGCTGATGGGACTCTGGCTGGTGCGCCAGCAGCCTGCTGTCTATGCCGATCTTGCCCATCTGGATATGGCGATGTTCCTGATTACCTTCGTACTGGCGATTGCGGTGAGCTTGCTTGCCGGCGTGTTGCCGGCGTTGCGCGCCAGCCGGGTAGCGCCTGGCCTGCAATTGAAAACACTCTAAGGGGAAGGTTTTATGCAGATCAAACCCATTTTCTCCGCACTGCGGCGTCACCGCCTCGCCACCCTGCTGATCGCCTTGGAGATCGCGCTGGCCTGTGCGGTGCTGTGCAATGCGTGTTTTCTTATCGCCAATCGCCTGCAATTGATGCATATCCAGAGCGGTGTGGACGAGGCTTCCCTGGCAGTCATCAGCTTGACCGGTTTTGAAGATGCCCAGGCCGTCGACCTCAACGCACGTGTGTCGGCGGGATTGGGCGCCATGCCGGGCGTGCAATCGGTCAGTGTCATTAACACGGTGCCGCTCGGTCGGCGCAAGGGCACTGCAGGTATCTCGCTCGATCCCGCCGGACAACATTTCGGTGGCGTGGTCGATTTCTTTCTCGGCGGCCCCGGTGCGCTTGACGCACTTGGTTTGCGCGTGGTCGCGGGGCGGCATCCACTGCCGGACGAATATGCGCCAATCACCAGTTTTGTGCCGAGCAATTCAACGGTGCTGGTGACTCGCGCGTTAGCCGAACACTTGTGGCCTGGCGTCGATCCGTTGGGCAAAGAATTCTGGTGCGACAAATTGCATTTTCGTGTGGTTGGCCTGATCGAGCATCTGGTGCGGGCCGATCCAGGCGGGCGCGGTGCGGACACGGCGGAGTGGGCGGTATTCGTGGCGGCGCAACCGGGGCCGAAGTTTGCCGGTACCTATCTATTGCGGGCCGATCCCGCAGAGTTGCCGCGTGTCGTGCGCGATGCGCGTACGGCCATCGCCAAGATCGCCCCGGATGCGGTGTTGGAGCAAGAAGACAGCCGCAGCGTGAGTGATCTACGCGAGAGCCGTTTCCGCCAGGACCGTGCCATGGCCGGCATGCTGGTCGGGGTGGTGCTGGCGCTGTTGCTGGTGACGGCACTGGGCATCGTCGGCCTGGCCAGCTTCTGGGTACAGCAGCGCCGCAAGCAGATCGGCATACGCCGTGCCATCGGCGCCACGCGTCGAGACATCCTCAGCTATTTCCAGACCGAGAATTTCCTTATCGTCAGCGGCGGCATCGGGCTTGGCATGTTGTTGGCTTTCGCGCTGAACCTCATGCTGATGAAGTTCTACGAGCTACCACGCCTGCCGTTGTATTACCTGCCTATCGGTGCCCTGGTGCTATGGGCGCTGGGGCAATTGGCGGTGCTGGGCCCGGCCTTGCGAGCGGCGGCGGTGCCGCCGGTGGTGGCGACGCGTTCGGTGTAGCGCGTCCTTCCGTATGGGAAGCGAGATCTTGCGATGCATGCTGTCTGGCACAGGACAGCAGCCTTGTTCGGTTGTGTACTGGCATGATTTGGCGCTGGCCAATGGCTCGCATGGGCGCGACGCCTCGAACCGAAGGGGACAACATGAAAGTTTTATCGATGCTGATTTGCGCAGGCCTGCTGGGCTCGGTGAGTTTGGCGGCTGGTGCCCAGGCGGCACCCGCTGCATCGGCCGATGTAGCCACGCGGGTCAAAACGCTCAACGCATTGCTCGCCGAGCAATGGCAGCACACGCTGGAGAACTCCCCGGAGTTCGCCAGCGTACTTGGCGACCTGCGCTACAACGACCGTTGGAGCGATGCTTCGCTGGCGCATGTGCAGAGCGAGTACAAGGCTACCGCTGATTTTCTCAAGCGTTTCGAGGCTATCGACACCAGCGGTTTTCCCAGTGAGGACAAACTCAATCAGCAGTTGATGGTGCGCCAGCTCAAAGACAATCTGCGCGGCACCGATCTGAAGCTTTATGAGATGCCGCTGGATCAGATGAGTGGCGCGCACTTGCAACTGCCGGGCTTTATCAGCTCGCTTCCATTCAACAACACGAAGCAGTACGAGGATTATCTGCAGCGTCTGCACGATGTTTCCAAGGTGTTGGAGCAGACGACCGCGATGGCGCGGCAGGGGCTGCGCGATGGCCTGATGCCGCCGAAGTATCTGCTGGAAAAAGTCGTGGTGCAGATCGACAACATCGCCAAGCCGGCCGGTGCCGACAATGCATTTGCCGAACCGCTGAAGCATTTCCCCGATAGCGTGCCGGAGGCCGATCGCCAACGCTTGCGCGAGGCGATCATCGCGGCGATCGACCACGAGGTGCGGCCGGCTTATCGCAAGCTCGGTCAGTTCGTGGCAAAAGACTACGCACCGCACGGGCGCACTCAGCCCGGCATATGGCAGTTGCCGAACGGCGATGCGATCTATCGCTACGACGTCGAGCAGATGACCACGACCACCGAGAGCCCAGCGCACATCCATGCACTGGGCCTGGCCGAGGTCAAGCGCATCGAGGCCGAGATGGCCGAGATTGCCAAGGCGCAGGGTTATGCCGATCTGGCGAGCTTCCGCGCCGCGTTGAAAAACGATCCTAAAGTGCGCCCGAGTTCGCGCGAGGATCTGCTCAATCGCTATCGCGGCTTTATCGCGCAGATGCAGCCGGAGTTGCCCAAATTGTTCGGCTTGCTGCCCAAGACCAAGGTCGAGGTAGTACAGGACGAGGCGTACCGCGAAAAAGAAGCCTCGGCGGCGGAGTATCACCAAGGCACGCCGGACGGTGCGCGTGCGGGACAGGTATTCATCAACACCGGCGATTACGCCAACCGCACCACCTTGACGATCGAATCGACCGCGTATCACGAGGCGATTCCAGGTCACCACATGCAGATCTCGATCGCGCAAACCTTGCCGGCGCTGCCGCCGTTCCGCCAGCAGGCCGGTTACACCGCTTATATCGAAGGCTGGGCGTTGTATGCCGAACGTCTGGGCAAGGACATCGGTTTTTATAAAGATCCGCTGTCCGACTACGGCCGTTTGTCCGATGAATTGCTGCGCGCTGATCGCCTCGTGCTCGATACGGGCGTGCACTACAAGCATTGGACACGGCAGCAGATGGTGGATTTCTTCCACACCCATTCCAGCCAGGACGAGCCGGATCTTCAGGCCGAGACCGATCGCTATGTCTCCTGGCCCGGTCAGGCACTGGCTTACAAAATGGGTCAGTTGAAGATCCTCGAACTGCGTGAACGCGCGAAAAAAGAGTTGGGCGACCGCTTCGATATCCGCACCTTCCACGATGAGATTCTCGGTGGCGGTGCATTGCCGCTGGACGTGCTGGAAACGCGCGTGAATCAGTGGATTGCCGCGGCGAAGGCGGGTGCGGCGGTGTCGCCGATGGCTGTCGCTCATTGACTTGAGATGGAGGGGCGCGCAAGTCTGCACCCCTCCCCAGCCCTCCCCAGCAAGCAGGGGAGGGGGTCAAACGAGGCACGCTCTTGCTCCTCCCCCTGCTTGTCCCGAAAAGGGACTTCCTTCGGTCGCAGGGGGAGGCTGGGAGGGGGCGCTGTTAGCACCCCATAAAACTTACCGGCGACGAATCATCCCGTTCATGGCAACCTTCTCGCGTGGAGCTGCATCCATGTCGACATGTGTAGAAGAAAAATGCGTACCGTTCTAATCATTGATGACAACCCGGCCGTGGGTGAGGCGTTGTCGCTGGCGCTGTCGCTGCGCGACATTCGCGCGTTGGTCGCGTTGACGCCGGAGCAGGGTATGGAGCTGCTGGAGCGCGAACGTATCGACGTGGTGATTCAGGACATGAACTTCACCGCCGATACCACCTCCGGTGAAGAGGGTATCGCGCTGTTTCGTGCGATCCGCCAGCGCCATACCGATTTGCCGATGATCTTGCTGACCGCCTGGACCCATCTGGAAACGGCGGTGGAGTTGGTCAAGGCGGGCGCGGCCGATTATCTGGCCAAGCCTTGGGACGACAGCAAATTATTGACCACGGTAGAGAACCTGCTGGAGCTATCGGAATCTACGCGCGAAGTAAGCCGGGCACGCAACGAGCGCCGCAAGCGCCGCGAAGACTTGCAGCGCCGCTATGAGCTAGATGGCCTGGTATTTGCCTCCGAGGCGATGGCGCGGACGCTGGATCTGGCTTGCCAGGTCGCCCGTTCCGAAGTGCCGGTACTTATTACCGGGCCGAACGGGGCAGGCAAAGAGCGCATCGCCGCCATCGTCCACGCCAATTCGCCGGTCAAGCGCGGCGCCTTTATTGCGGTGAACTGCGGTGCGCTGCCAGGCGAGCTGATCGAGGCGGAGCTGTTCGGCGCCGAGGCTGGCGCTTATACCGGCGCAAACAAAGCGCGCGAAGGCCGGTTTGAGCTGGCCGATGGCGGCACGCTGTTTCTCGACGAAATCGGCAACTTGCCGTTGTCCGGCCAGATGAAATTGTTGCGCGTGCTGGAAACCGGTCAGTTCGAGCGATTGGGCTCAGGCCGTACCCGTCATGCCAAGGTACGTGTGCTCAGCGCCACCAACGCCGATCTCAAGGCGATGATTCGTGCCGGCACCTTCCGCGAAGATCTGTATTACCGCCTCAACGTGATCGAGGTGAACCTGCCTTCGCTGGCCGATCGCACCGACGACATCCTGCCGCTGGCCGAGCACTTCCTCAACGGCCGCGCGGTATTGAGCGACGCTGCCCGCGAAGCATTGCTGAGCTATTCCTGGCCGGGCAATGTGCGCGAACTGAAGAACGCCATCGAGCGGGCGGCTTTGCTGGCCGGCGACGGCCGCATCATGCCCGACCTGCTCAATCTGCCGCAGCAGGCCATGCCGGCGATACGCAACCTCGACGAACCGAGTCGTGAAACGGTAGAGGCGGCGTTGGGCAAGGCCGATGGCGTTGTCAGCCGTGCGGCACAGGCCCTGGGCTTGTCGCGCCAGGCGCTGTACCGGCGGATGGAGCGGTATGGGCTGGTGGTGCAGGGCTAGGGATACTCTGATCCATTGGGCCTTCTGGACATCCTCTGAATCAGAGCATCCCTGAAGTTGCTGTACTGCCGGCCGGCGTATGAAGATGCCGGCTACCAAAAGCCTTGAGGAGTCGTTCCGTGCACCATCTGTCGCTGGCCCAAGTGCACGACTCCCGCGATCGGGCCTCACAAGACCAGATTTCATGGCGCGCGGTTTGAACACCCTGCAAATGCGGTTGACCGCCTTGCTCGGCGTTGCGGGCTTGTCCGGGGCGTTGATCTTTGTCGCCATCACCCAATGGCCGTTGCCGCAGGTGCTGCAATGGCTGCGCAAGGATCTGGCGCTGGCGGTGCCGGCCTCGGCACCTTGGGGTGTTTACGGCGGCTTGCTGGCAAGCGTGCTGCTGCTATTGCCCTTGTCATTCTGGCTGGCGTACCAGGTGATGAGTCCGCTGAGCCGTCTGCTGCGGGCCTTGGAAGGTGCCGTGGCGAGCTATCGCGATGGCGACTTCAGCTTCTCCATCGCGGCGGATCGTCGCGACGAATTGGGCGAGCTGATCCGCATGCACAATGCCTTGGGCCATACCCTGCGCGAGCAGCGGCAGCACCTGGCACAACGCGAATTATTGTTGGATACGGTGGTGCAAAATACGCCGGTGGCCTTGGTGCTGACAGATGCCGGCGACCGGGTGGCTTACGCCAATATCGCCGCGCGTCACCTCTTCAACGAGGGGCGCAGCCTGCATGGCCTGGATTTTTCGAGTGTGCTCAAGAACGCGCCCGAGGCCTTGCGCCGTGCCGCAAGCAGTGGCGAAGATGCGCTGCTCAGCGTGGAAATGGATGGCGGCGAAGAAACCTTCCATCTCTCTCAGCGCAGTTTTCGCTTACAAGGCCGGCCACACCGTCTGCAGTTGTTTCGACGCATGACGCGCGAGTTGTCACGGCAGGAAGTAGCCACCTGGAAGCGGGTTATCCGCGTGATAAGCCACGAACTCAACAACTCGCTGGCACCGATCTCTTCACTGGCACATTCCGGCGCCGAGCTGGCACGTCGCGGCGATACCGAGCGCCTGCCCGGCGTGTTCGCCACCATCGGCGAACGCGCCCGTCATCTGCATGGCTTTATCGCCGGATATGCCAGCTTCGCCAAGCTGCCGACGCCGCAGCCGGTAGCCATCCAATGGACGTCTTTCCTGCAGGGGTTGGCCCTGCATTGCCACTTCCGCGTGCAAGGCACAGTGCCCGAACAACCCGGCTGGTTCGATGCCGCGCAGGTCGAGCAAGTGCTGATAAACCTGATTAAGAACGCGCACGAATCAGGCAGCCCGGAGGACGGAGTAACCCTGGCATTGGCGGTGATCGGCCACGACTTGCGCATCGAAGTCGCCGATCGCGGCCCAGGTATGAGCGAGATCGTTCTGGCGCAGGCACTGCTGCCGTTTTACTCGACCAAACGTTCGGGGACGGGGTTGGGGTTGGCGTTGGCGCGGGAGATTGCGGAGGCGCATGGGGGGCGTATTGCGTTGGCTAATCGCGAGGATGGGGGGATGCGGGTTAGTTTGTTGTTGCCGTTGGGGCCTGGGGGCGGGTGAAGGGGCTTCGCTAGGTTGTCGCCTGCGGCGGTTTTCGGCCACCTGCCGGTGGTCGAGTCACTTTCTCTTGAATGGCCAAGAGAAAGTAACCAAAGAGAAGGCCACCCCGCGCGTCGCCCTTCGGGCTTGTGAGGGTCGGCCGGGCTTTTCGACAGGGCTCCTGCCCTGGCGAAAAGGGCTCGACATCCATGTCGAGCCCCCTACGGGCCTTGTCGTCCGACCCTCACCGACGCACAGGGGCCCCAAGGTCAAGAGCAAGATCAAAAGCAACGTCAAAAGCAGCCGCTGCGCCGCTTTTGCCCCTCCCCCTGCTAGCAGGGGAGGGAGTCACGCTGCCTCACCATCTCATTCATCGGCGACTGCAGTCGCACCCGAGTGCGCGCAGGACGCGCGCTGCTTTTGGGGCCCCTATGCAGCGGTGAGGCTTGGACGACAAGGCCCGCAGGGGCATCGACATGGATGTCGATGCCTTTTCGCCAGGGCAGGAAGCCCTGTCGAAAAGCCCGGCCAAGCCTCACGCACTCGCAGGGCAGGATGCCCGGAGAGCGCTGCATCGGGGTGCTCTTTCTTTTAGTTACTTTTCTTTGAGCAAGCAAAGAAAAGTGACTCGACCACCGGCAGGTGGCCGAAACCCCGCCGCAGGCGAACAACCCAGCGAAAACACAAGAAACTACGCCAAAACCACAACCCCCCACAACGCGCTAGCATTCCCCCCGTCATGGCTACGAAGCCGCGGCCATAACAGGGGTGCTTGAAACAAGGTGCGGTTCAAGATGCGGATCAAGAGTAAAGCGACCTCGTTCGATATAGCCGACCGGGCCGGGGTCTCCCAAGCCACGGTGTCGCGTGCTTTGCGTGGCAGCCTGCAAGTCAGTGAAGAAACGCGGCGGCGGGTACAGGCGGCGGCGGATGAGCTTAATTACAAGGTCGACAAGAACGCTTCCAACTTACGCAAGCGGCATTCGGGTACGTTGGCCTTGCTGTTTTTCGAAGATCCGACCGCTGACGAATCGCATATCAATCCGTTTTTTCTTTCGATGCTCGGTTCGATTACTCGTGCCTGTGCCAAGCATGGCTACGATTTGCTGATTTCGTTTCAGCAGTTTTCACGCGACTGGCACGCCGATTTCGCCGACAGCAAAAAGGCCGATGGCATCATCTTGCTTGGCTATGGCGACTATCTGGCCTATTGCGACAAGCTGGGCAAGTTGCTGGCGCAGGAGACGCGCTTTGTCCGCTGGGGTGCGGTGCTGCCCGATCAACTCGATATTTCCATTGGTTGCGATAACTTCCATGGCGGTCGTGTAGTGGCCGAACATTTGCTCGACCAAGGTTGCCGGCAGATCGCGTTTCTCGGCGATGCCTCCAGTCATTACCCGGAATTTTTCGAACGCTATCGCGGCTATGCCGCTGCGCTGGAACAAGCGGGCCTGGCATTGGAAAGCTCGTTGCAGGTCAATGCCGAAAGCACGGAGCGTTCCGGCTATGAGGCGATGCAAACCTTGCTGCGGCGGCATATCGAATTCGATGCGGTGTTCGCCGCCAGCGACTTGATCGCGATCGGTGCGCTGCACGCGTTGAACGAGCATGGCTTACGGGTGCCGCAAGATGTCGCGTTGGTCGGTTTCGACGACATCCCCATGGCCAGCTTCGTCAATCCGCCCTTGACCACGGTGGTGCAGGACACTAAGCAAGCCGGCGAGATGCTGGTGACCAATCTGCTGCGATTGATCCGCAATGAGCCGGCACAAAGCGCGATCTTGCCGGTGAAGCTGGTGGTGCGGCGGTCGAGTCTGCGCAAGCCGTAGCGCCGGGTCTGCTCTGGGGTGTCTTAACGTCGAGTCCGTTCATGGACGCACCCGCCTGCGTCCAATAGCAAAAAAGATTCGCCGGCCATTTCAATTTCTGGACCCGTAAACGTCTTAGACAAGACATAGCCATCACACGGGTCTCGCGTTTTGAACAAGCTGAACAACCAATCCGGGGCCGACACCATGGATGCCGGGGCCATTTTTGCGGTCAGCGAATGCGCGGATGCCGGTCCGGGCATGTTCGACAGGCTGCGCCTGTTCGTCACTGAACGGCTGGCGCGTGCGCGTGGTCTGGCGCCCCCGCTCGCCTTGATGAACTTCGTAAGCTCATTGCGTGAACGTACCGATTGGAGCGGCAGTCGGTTAAAGCGCTACATAAAGGCGGCCAAATACCTTGCGCGGGTGCTTTGCATGCCATTGCGGCATGGGCGGTATCTGGATTTCGTCTATCGCAATCAGGCGATGTGTACGTACCGGCGTCGGGATCCACGTGTGCTGGAGCGTCATTTTCATCGCTATATCAATGCGCATTGGAATCGGTCGGCACGCCTGCTGAGTATTCAGAGTCACTACCGGTTTGTGCTTACCCGGTTGCCCAAAGCATTGTTCGAGGCGATTTACACCGATGGCAACGCCACCTTGGGAACCGTCACTTTGAAAGACGGCAGCCCGCTGAAACTTTGCCTGCGACCGCCGATCCTGATGGGTTGCGAGGGTGAGTTGAGCATCGAGCTGCGTGATGCGAACGATCATCTGCTTTACCGCATTGTTCTTAGCGTCATCGACTATCGGCCAACGATCGCGATCGGCTGCATTCAGGGGCCCGCCGGGGAGAGCAGCAGGGATGTCGTACGCGATCTGACCCGAAACATGCATGGCATGCGGCCCAAGCAGCTAATGCTTTCGTTGGCTTATGCGTTTGCACGGCAATACGGTATCAAGCGTATTTGGACGGTGAGCAATGCGGCGCACCCTCTGCGTCAGGTTCGCCGTACATTCCAGGCCGACTACGATGCGTTCTGGCAGGAGCAGGGGGGCAGGCAAGTCGGCAATGGCTGGTTCATTCTTCCCGAGCAGCTCAGCCGGAAATCGGAATCGGAGGTTCCCAGCAACCATCGCTCGGCATTCCGCCGGCGCGAGGCATTGCGTATCGAGATCGAGCGGCTGCTCGGCCATGCGCTTGAAGCGGCTCCCGCATGGTCGGCCAGAACTCCGTTGAAGCAAGGGTTAGAATCGGCTAAGTCATATCAAGATGATCGCCGGAAAGCGTCGTGGATAAGTTAGGTAAAGCCAGCGAGGCAGGCCTTGACGCCATGGCGCCGCCAGAACACGCGGCGCAGGTGTCGGAGCTGTTCCGCGAACACAATCGCGCATTGATCGCCTTTCTGCAGTGCCGGCTTAACTCCCTGTCCGATGCACAGGAGCTGGCGCAGGAAGCCTATATGCGCATATTCACGCTGGAGCATCCCGAACAGGTCGGCTCTTTACGTGCCTACCTGTTTCGGATCGCGGCGAACCTGGCCGTCGATCGACTACGCATGCGCAAGGTGCGAAACGATATGTCTATTGAACAACCTGCCGAAGACTTGCACGTTGCCCCGGTTCCCGAGCGGCACGTATCGGCCATCGAACAAATGCGCGATCTGCGCAAGGCGCTGCGCGAGTTGCCGACCAAGACCAGTCGGGCTTTCGTGATGCATGTGATCGAAGGACGCGATTTCAGCGTCGTTGCGCAAGCCATGAAAATCAGCGAGCGCATGGTGCGCTATCACGTCTCCAACGCGCTGGCGCACTGCCGCGCGCGGGTCGACGAACCGGAGATGCCATGATGGTAAAGACCAAGGAAGAGAAGATTTTGCTTGCGGGTATGCGGCTCGATGAGCGCACGCTGCACACGGCCGCCGATTGGTGGACGCGGCTGCGCGATCCCAATAGCGCGATCGAGACAGTGGAGCAATGGCTGGAATGGACCCATGCGAGTGAGCAGCATTTAATGGCTTTCGAACGGGTGACCGAACTGGCGAACCGGTTTGGCGAACTCGATGATATGGCTCGTCGCCAACTGATCGCTGAATTCGCGCGGCCGACCGTATCGCTGCGTCGCTGGATTCCGCTGGCGGCAGCGGCTTCGGCACTGATGGCGTTGCTTGGCGGCTATCTGGCCTGGAGCCAGTTCGAGGCCCGTACGGCGCCACAGGTCTATGTCAGCGAGGTAGCCAATAACCGGGATATCACGCTATCGGATGGCTCGACGGTGGCGCTGGGCGGTGCCACTACCTTGACCACGCGCTTCAACAAGAGCGAGCGCCAGGTTGAGTTAGGTGCCGGCGAAGCGTTTTTCGAGGTGGTACACAATGCGCAGCGACCCTTTGTCGTCACTGCCGGTAACCTATCCATTCGCGATGTAGGCACGGCTTTCGACGTGCGCCGCACCGGCCAGCACGTAACTATCGCGGTCACCGAAGGGCGCGTGCAGATTTTCAACAAAGGCAGTGCGCGCGGCGAGAAGATGCTTGAGGCGGTTGCCGGTCAACTGGTCTCTTACGATCCACTGAAGTCCACCATGAGCGTCAGCAGTATCACCTCCGAGCAGGCCACGGCATGGCGCAACGATCGGCTGGAATTCGTCAACGAGCCACTTGATGTGGTGGTTGCCAATATCAACCGCTACAGCGCGCGCCCGCTGCATATCGCCGATGCCGATCTGGGGCCGCTGACCTTTACCGGCACCGTCAAGACAGACGCCATCGACAGTTGGCTAAATGCCTTGCCGGAGGTTTTCCCCTTGCATGTGAGCAAGGGGACTCACCAAGTGGTGCTCTCCAGGGCGGGACGCCACTAGCGTGGGCAATGGACGGCTCGCCGGCATGCTGATGGCGGCATGGGCCGTTCCTAAACGCTGATTTAGTAGCTGCGTTGCCGTACTGCTATTCATGCCGGACGCGTGTCAAACTGCCCGCTTTCGCTTTGGGGAAAGCGGATGTCATGAGCCGAGTTGTCCTGCTGTTCGCCTGCGCCTGCCTGGCGGTGCCCTTTGCCGCATTCGGTGCGGCGGAGATGCCGGTGCGTACCGCATCGGCGGCGTTGCCGATCCATTTTGCGATCCCGCCGCAAGCGCTTTCCACGGCGTTGATCGCTTTCGGCAAACAGGCCAATGTGCAGGTGCTCACCGCCGGTGGCACCATCGAAGCCTTTCACTCGGGCGGTGTGAACGGTTCGCTCAGCGCAGACGCGGCACTCGTCAGCTTGCTGCAAGGTAGCGGGCTGAGTTACGAATTTGTCGACGCGGGAACCGTAGTGGTCAGGCCGTTGGCGCCGATACCGGCCGGCTCGTCCCATACGGCGCTGGCGGCCCCAGCCGGCGCGGCCATCGCCGATGCCAAGCTGCTTGCGCCGGTGCACTCTCAAGGATTGGTTGGGCGGGATATCGGTTATATGGCCGACGTCAGCAGCAGTGCCACGCGCACCGACTCCGCGCTGATCGATGTGCCGCAGTCGATCAGCATCGTCACACGTGACCTGATGGATTCGCAGCAGATCCTCACCGTGGCCGACGCCGTGCGCAATGTCGCAGGTGTGCAGGCGATTGATGGCTCAGCCGGCGTGCCGTTATTCCAGATACGCGGCTTTTACACCGGCAGCGGCATGACCGACGGCATGCCCAACAGCTTTACCGGTTCGAGCGACTTCCCCCCGTTGATCGGCGTGGAGCGGGTGGAGGTGTTGAAAGGGCCGCAGTCAGTCCTGGGCGATTACTCGGTCAATAATAATTTCGGCGGCCTTATCAACGTGGTGATGAAGCAGCCACAGAGCGAGCCGGTTCGCCAGCTTAGCTACGCGGTGGGCGAACGCGGCGACACCCAGATCGGTGTCGATCTGGCCGGGCCACTGACCGGCAGCAAAAGCCTGACCTATCGGTTGGTGCTATCGGGCGAATATGCGGACCGCACGACACAGGGCTATTACGGTCAGCGCAACAGCTATTTCGCGCCGTCTATCGGCTGGCAAGACGAGAAGACCAAGATCGTTGTCGGCGGCGCGCGCATCATCAACCGGTTGCCTATTCCCGATCACACGATACTGCTCGACAGCAGTGTCGATTCCGCTACGCCTGCGGGTCTTTTGCTGGGCAATCCGAGCGATCACGCGACGTATCAGACCAGCCGCTTTTATTACCTGTTCGAGCACCGGTTCAATAATGACTGGACGTTCCGCAGTCATGGTCAATACGTCAGCCAGACCATAAGTCAGCAGAACTGGACGCTGAGCAATGCCATGCCCAGCGGCGATGTCAATGCGATGGCGGAGGTCTACCGCTATTCCGATGCGTATTACACCTTGCAGAACGACATCGTCGGCATCTTCCAGCACGGCATGCTGACGCACCGTGTGGTACTCGGCTTCGACTATGCGCGTTCGCATGTCGGCAGCAGCGACGATTTTCTCGATACCAGCGCTGGCTTCGCGCATAACGTCTTTACTTCCGAACCGCTGCCGTCCGCGAAGTCGGTGATTCAGCCGAGCAACGACTTTCATACGCCGGGAAGCCCTTGGTCGACCAATAGCGGTCTGTTTCTGCAAGACCAGATCGCGATCGGCGAGTATTGGGATGTGCTGCTGGCGTTGCGTCGCTGGTCCTATGAGCTTTCGACTGACGACATCAACGGCAACGCCTGGACCTTGCACAAGACGCAATGGGTGCCTAACGTCGGTGTGGTCTATAAGGCCACGCCCGAGATCTCGCTCTTTGCCAGCACCGCCAGCGGCTTTCAGCCCGACACCCTGCTAGGGCAGAACGGCCAGCCCTTGATGCCGGCATTTTCGCGACAGCTCGAAGCCGGCGCGAAGTTCGATCTATTCCAGCATCAGGCCCGGCTGACCGCCTCGGCCTATCGCATCATGCTCGACCGCAGTGTGGATGTGCTCTCGGTGCAGCCGCCGTTTTTCGCCATGCCGGGTCCGGGTCAAACCAACGAGGGCCTGGAGGTCGAGTTCACCGGCCGCGTGGCCCCCGGCATGGATATCAGCGCAAGCTACACCAACGCGCATATTCGCAATCACGACGGCAGCTTGCCGACCGGCGCGTCCCGCCAGCGCTTCAATCTGTGGGCCAGCTATTGGTTTCAGGGCGAGGCGCTGCATGGCTGGGGCGTCGCCGCCGGTGTGCTTGCACGCAGCCACAGCCTGGGGCAAATCTCGGACGACAGCGCTTATTTCAATATCCCCGGACAGGCCAGGGTCGATGCCAATGTGTCCTACCGCGCGAAGCATTGGGGGGTGACGCTAGGCATCAAGAATCTGTTCGGCAGAAACCTGTACAGCGATCTGTTTGACGAGCGATTCGTCTCGCTGCACAACCGGCGAACTTATATGTTGACCGGTACTTATGATTTTTGAATGCGGGACAGAGGTCTCGGGTGGCAGTGTGATTCCTCATGTCGCGTACAGTACAGACATGGTTCGGATGGAACGGCATTTATTCCAGTGAGGGTGCCACAGTATCTAGTGGATGCAGGCCCATCTTATGGAAGTACGTGGCTGGGCGAGGGTATTCGGGTGCTCCATCATGGGAGCCCTGCGGGTGGCATAGCGGTAGGGTCTACGGCTGCTATTGGAAGATCATTTGTGACATCATCTGGATATATTCAGTGCGGGTGTCCAACCTGATGTTTATGATCTTGTGGTCTTTATTTGCGGCTGTAGTTATCGCCATATCATTTTTGCGCGCTAAAGTCATTTACATATTACGATTGAGATATCCAGGTATATACGACAACGTTGGTCGTCCAGGTTATATGACTAATACGACTGGATTTGTTAATAAATTAAGAATTGGATATTCAAAAGAAATGCTTCCATCGGATTATTTATATGTCAGATGGATAAATGTTCTAAATCCGGTTGCGGCTTTACTTATGCTTGTATTTGTGATTTACGTGGTGGTCACTGATTGACTAAGGTGTCGAATGGGTTGTTATTTCCAAGGATAGGTATGTTAAATACCAGTCTGCATGGCCCGCTGCAATCGCCGATTCTTGCGGCGACGCAGTAGTCCGCGCAGTCCCCATCCGATAAGCACCATCACCACGACAACGGCTGAGCCGAACAGCCACAGCATGCGGGTCTGGTTGTACATCACGAAGATGCCGTCGGTGCTGTAGATGCCATTGAAGTGGGCGAGGGTTGCCGGCAGGCCGAGTAAGTCCTGCTTGGTCATGGGCAGGGCGTGTTCGTGCGGATGGTAGGTGCCGCCCATCGGCAGGTTCTGGCCGTTGGCATCGAGTTCGATATGGCCGCCCAGTACATAGCTGACTGGCCGGGTACTGACGAAGTCGACGATGCGCTGCGCACTGGCGAGGTCTGCTTTGCTGTCGTCGATGATGAGTCGTCCGGGCATGAAGAAGTCGCCGGAGAACACTAGCCCGGTCGCGCGGTCGTAGTACGTCACATGGGACGGGTAGTGTCCGGGGGTCGGCAGCACGTCGACCACGCGGTCGCCCAAATCCACCTGGGCAACGCCGTTCGGCCAATCCTTAAAGCCGAAATACTGTTGCACGTGAGCAAGGTCGGTACCGGCCACATCGACATGCGGCAATGCCTGGAATTGAGGGTCCGCCGAACGGTGATCGAGATGGCCATGGGTATGCACCACGACCAGCGGCAGTTTCGCCGCACCTTCTCCGGGCAATAGCGACATCACCGTTGAGGCCAACGGCATCTGCTTGGGATCGGCGATGTCGCCGGTGTCGATCAATAGCGCCTTGTTCGACCCCACCAGCAAATACATAAAGGGTGCTTCTTCGGTACTGCACGGGTTCTCGCGCAGAATAAATGTCTGAGCGTTATATCGATGCACCTGCAACGGCGCTTGCGGGTGGGCGGCACAGTCTTCCGCACCGGGGTTCCACTGCACTTCCATCGAACCGGGTACAAGTTGCGCGTGGGCGCTCGGGGTCAACAGCAGTCCAGCAAGCAGCCATGCATGGAGTATCGGTTTCATCACAAGGGCCTGGGCAGGGTTAGTGGAGATTTGGACGATTGGCGAGTGAGATGTCACAGCGAGACAAAGCGTTTAAGCGTGAGATTGAATTTGCACGGCTGCTCCGGCCCCTCCCCCTGCTTGAAGGGGGAGGCTGGGAGGGGGTGAAATCTTGCGGCTAGTCCGCACTCCTCCTCAACCATCCCCTGCTTGTCCCGAAAAAGGGACTCCCTTCGGGAGCAGGGAGGAGGCTGACTGAGGTGAACTTCTGAGACTTTGTGCTACGGACTGCCGGACAATAGCGCACAGAGCGAGCACCTATCGGCGACCCATCCTGTGAGCGTTAACGTGCATTTATCTCCCCTGCCGGCCTGGCCTGGCGTGCCTTTGCCACGATCCTTTTACGATCGCGATCCGCTCGTCGTAGCGCCAGAGCTGCTCAATAAAGTGCTGGCATCTTCTAGTGGACGTGCCGGCCGCATCGTCGAGGTCGAGGCCTATCGTGGAGATATCGACCCTGCCGCGCATACCTATAGGGGCAAGACGGCGCGTAACGCGACGATGTTCGGGCCACCCGGCTTTATGTATGTCTATTTCACTTATGGGATGCATTGGTGTTGCAACACCGTTTGCGAAGCTGAGGGGCAGGGCTCGGGGGTATTGCTGCGCGCATTGGAGCCCATCGCGGGCATTGAGCAAATGCGCAGCGCACGCGCGCGCGTCAAGCGCGACCAAGAGTTATGCAGTGGCCCGGCGCGCCTCACCCAGGCGATGGGGATTGCCGGTGCTCAGAACGGTATTGATCTAGTCTCGGCGCAGCAGGGTTTCAGCGTGCTTGACGATGGCATCGCACCACCGGAAAACCTCGTCGGCACGGCACGCATCGGTATCAGTCGCGGCATGGAGCACCTGTGGCGCTGGTATGTCCCAGGCAACGTCAATGTGTCGAAGCGATAAGCCTCTGATCTATTTCTCCGAAGCGGGATGTCCCTTCTCCTGCATCAAGCGGGTCAGCTCAGCCACGAGGTCGGGCCGGCTGGCAGTGGCGTCAAGCAGATAGATCTGTGCGTCGTGGGCGGCCACGGTGGCGCGCAGTGTGCCGCTTTGGGCTACATCCGTATGGCCGCCGCCGAAAGCTGCCAGCCAGTGCCCGGCTTGCAGGTAGTCGCTGACCTCGAAACTGGCCGCGGTATCGCCCTTGTTGAGCAGCACCAGCGCGATCTGATGCACGCCGTCTTTTTGATACACGCGATAGAACGCCGCCTGATCGCCCTGCATCCGTACCAGCAGCATCAGGCCCTTTTGCAACGCGGGAGTGCGTTGACGCAGTTGTGCGATGCGCTTGAGCTGTCGGTAGATCGGGTTTTTTGGCGCGGCATCGATGCGTTGCTGGCCGAAGTAGTTGCGGTTGCCTTCGTGCTCGCCGCGACCGCGCATGAAGCCGATCTCCGAACCGTAGTAAATCGCCGGTATGCCGCGCGCGGTGAATAGCCAGTTATTGGCATCGATAAAGCCGCTGTCGCTGGCATTGAGCCGCTTCATATCGTGGTTGTCGTAAAAGGTCACCAGCTCGTAGGGGTTGGCGTAGGGACCATTGCGCAGATAGAGATGTTCGCCGAGCTGGCGAAAGTCGCTATGCGGGTGTTCGAACACTTCGGCCATGCGTCCGCGCAAGGGGAAGTCGAGTACGCTGATGCCGCCGTTTTTGGCCCAGGTGTATTGGCCGATATTGTCGGGGTTGTAATCGAATGCCTCGCCAAACATGAAAAAGCCCGGATGTCCGGCGCGGATGCGGGCAGAGAACTGCTTCCAGAATGCCGTGGGCATATGGCTGATGGTGTCGATGCGAAACGCATCGGCGCCCTGATCGATCCACTGCTGGTAGGCACCGACGAAGTAGTCGAGTACGGCGGGGTTTTCGTCGTCGTTATTGGAGAGCTGAGCCAGGTCTTCGTAGGCGTGATAGAAGCGGTGCAAAGGGTTGCGCACCGGATCGAGCTCTGACGGCGGCAGGTTCTGGTGATCGGCGATCAGTTTGCCGTCCCGGTCGAAAATCTGCCCGAACTGCGGCTGTGCTTTGGGCATGCTGAAGGCCGGCGAGCCGTGATTGAGCACGATGTCGAGTACGGTCTTGAGGCCTTGCGCGCGCATTCTCTGCGTGAATTGCGCGAAATCGAGGTCTTTGCTCGGGAGATGCTCGTCGAGCTTGTAGAAGTTCACCCCCCAATAACCGTGGTACCCGGTCTTGCCGCGATCGGCCAGCGATGCGCCCCAGCTCACTGGGTCACCACCAGTGAAGGCTTCGTCGGGGTTGTCGACGATAGGGGTAATCCACACCGCGCCAAAGCCCATGTCGCGGATATAGCGGGCGTTGTCGAGAATGCCTTTGAAATCGCCGCCGAGGTAGCCGATGTTGTCGCTCTCTCCATTCGGGCCGGGCACTGGAATATCGAACGTGCGGTGAGCGCCGCCCTGGTCGCGATGATCGTTGCCGGGGTCGCCGTTGACGAAGCGGTCGGTCATGACGAAGTAGATCGCATGGGCCGCGAAGGGGTGGTCGGTGCCGTAGAACTGCGGCGATGCCGTGGCGGCCTGAGTTTGCCCCGCCGCCAGCGCCAGGGCGATGCCGAGCAGTGTCGTCTTGCTGGTCATGATGAGGCTTCCGTTGTCATCGCGGTCTGCATCGTTGGATTCGCCGGTTCGCGCACGCGCAGCACGCAAAGCCCGGCAACGATCAGGCTGGCGCCGCCCAATACCAGCGCATAGATCGGCTGGCCGTGGAAAAAAACTTTCAGCAGCACGCCCAGCACGCTGGCGGCGAGCAATTGCGGGATTACAATGAAGAAATTGAAGATGCCCATATAGACGCCCATTTTTTGCGCGGGAAGGTTGTCCGACAGCAGCGCATAGGGCAGCGACAAGATCGATGCCCATGCAAAGCCCACCCCAACCATCGACAGCAACAGCCAATGCGGATCGCGGATAAACAGAAACGACAGCAGTGCGGCGCCACCCAGCCAGACGTTGATGAGATGGCTTATGCGTAGACCCAGGCGCCGTACCATCAGCGGTATCACCACGGCGGCCACGGCGGCAAAGCCGTTGTAGGCGGCAAACAGCACACCGACCCAGTTGGCGCCTTCGTTATAGGCCGCCGAATGCGTGTCGGTGCTGCCGTAGTGCACGGCGGTTACCGCCGCAGTGGTGTAGATCCACATCGCGAACAGCGCGAACCACGAGAAGAATTGCACCCAGGCCAGCCGGCGCATGGCGTCGGGCATGGTGTAGAGGTCGCTCATGACCTGGCTGAGCATGTTGGCTTTGGACGGACTGTGCACGGGCGAGTCGCCGCGCTGCGAGCGACTCAGCCACAACAGCGATAGGCCGTAAACAATCATCCCGCCGGCGAGCAGGTACAGCTCATGATCGCCATGCCGGCTGCCGAGCAGCAGCGCGCCGATAACACCTGCCAGCGTCCACCACAGACCGTGGCGTTGCGCTGCCTTGGCGTCGATGGATGGTGTCGCTGAGGGTGCGCTTTCATCGAAGGCCAGTAGCGCCTCAGGTGGGTATTCGCGCGTGGAAAGCACGGTCCATAGGACCGCGCCGAGCAGCACCGCGGCACCTGCATAGAACGCGTACTTCACGGTATCGGGGATGCCGCTCGGGCCGGGCGTATTGCTGAAGCCGAGTTGGGTCAGCAGCCAGGGCAGCAAGGAGGCCACCACGGCGCCCATGCCGATAAAAAAGCTTTGCATGGCATAGCCAAGCGGCCGTTGCCGGGGCGGCAACTGGTCGCCGACAAAGGCGCGGAATGGCTCCATCGATACATTGATCGAGGCATCCATGATCCACAACAAGCCGGCGGCGATCCACAGCGCCGGTGCGTTGGGCATGTATAGCAACGCCAGGGTGGTCAGCACGGCGCCGACAAGAAAATACGGGCGACGCCGGCCCAGGCGGTTCCAGGTACGGTCGGAGTAATGGCCGACGATCGGTTGCACGATCAGGCCGGTCAGCGGCGCGGCAATCCACAGTATCGGGATGTCGGCGACATCGGCGCCAAGCGTTTGAAAGATCCGGCTGACATTGGCGTTCTGCAGGGCAAAACCGAATTGAATGCCGAGAAAGCCGAAACACATATTCCAGATTTGCCAGAACGACAGTGCAGGTTTCGTGCTCATGGTGTCGGCACAATCAGCAGATCGCCCATCGCGGCGGTATTCAGGGCTCCGTCGATGCCGCCCTGGCCGCCGGTGTAATGCGCGTTGTGACGCAGCAAGCTCATATTGAAACCTTCGCTTAGTGAAAACACACATCGCGCGCCGGCATGTGCAGTGAATATGGCCCTGGTGGAGCGGGCGGTGGTGGAGCGTTGCTCGCCACTGCTGTGCGGCATAACCAATGGCAGGCTCTGCGCAGCGCTGCCGTCACACTGTACGTCGAGCCACTTCACTGCCGCTGTAATACCGGTATTGATCGGCCCGTGGTCGTTGGTGTAGTTCAAGGCGACTTCGAATCGGCTGTCGGTCGGGGCAGTCCAGTGCCGTGGCCATGCACCGCCGATACGTGTCATATCGCCTAGGCACAGGCTGGGGCCGGGCAGCGATTCCAGCCCATCGTCAGCCAGCCGGGTCACGCTCAGGCACTGTCGCGTGGGTTGCTGCGCGATGCGGGTCGCGCCATCGATCATGCCGTGAGGCTTGCCGTCGATATAGAGCATGTTTTTGAAAGGCGATGCCTTGCCGCTGACGCCGATACGCCAATAAGTGCCATCGCGTGTCGCGGTCGGTGCCGCCGGTGTCGGTGGTGCGAACAGCGCTGCATCGGTGCGCAGGGGCAATGACGGTGCGGATACGGCTTTCAGCTCCACCACGGTCTGCGTGCCATCGTGGCGTGTGTTGCCGGCAATCAGCAGGTCGCCGTCGAGTGAGCGCGGGCGCACCAGGGTGATCTGTTGTTCGGGCAATTGCAGGCTGATGCGTTGCTTATCGCCAAACAACATCGGTACCAGCGATACCGGCAATTTCGGTTCGATCCGGCCATCGTCGGTAAGACCAAAAACACCTTGGATGACCATATCGAGATAGCCGGCTACCGACCATAGCTGACGCGGCGAATCGACTACCGGGCCGCTGAGCAGGCCGTCATCGACATGAATGGCTTGCGTGGTTAGCTCGAAGTTTTCCATGTTCGAACCGGCCAGCGCGCTGCCGCGCATGAGCGATAGAAGCTCGTGTGCAATACGCGCCGGGTCGTTCACCGTGCGCGCGGCGCGCAAGGCATAGGCGCTGACGAACGGCCAGATCGCGCGGTTGTGATAAATCGGCTGGTCGGCGCGTTCGGGCCAGATCACCGGGCTGCCGGCCGGCCAGCTAGGATAGTTTGCCAGTGCGGCGCGCGCGCGATCACCCTCGGCGACACCGCTGGTGATGGCTAGCGCCGTGCCGAGCAAGTCATAGGCCTCGAACGGGGCGCCGTCACTGCCGATGTAACTCATATACAGGCCGCGATTGCTACGCCAGAAATGCGTATTGATGGCCAGCTTCAACGCCTGTGCCTGCGCGCGATAGTCGGCGGCCTTGCTATCGCCATGTTGCGCGGCCAGCGTGGCGGCTAGGCGCAGCGCCTCGTAATGCAGCACATTGGTCGATAGCGCGAAAGACTGGGCGATAAAGCTCACATCCTTGGCCGTCCAGCCCGGATAGCTTTGTTCGCGCCAGTCGAGAAACGAGGTTTCGCCGCGATAGAGGCCGTAGTCGGTATCGAATACGTATTGCCGGTCTTGTGCCAGGGTGTCGGTAAGCGCCTGGCGAACCTGCTCGGCAAAGGCCTGGTCGCCCAGCAGATGGCGCGCGCCGAGAAACCACACCATGCGATCCGTACTGATCGGCCAGCTACCACCCGAACCGGTGTCTTGCAGCACATACAGGCCTTGTGCCGCACCTGGCTCGCGCACGTCCGATAGCTTGAAACGCAGCGACGCTTTAGCTCGCGCGGGGTCGAATCGCCATAAGCCGAGATCCACCGCGTAAGAGAGATCCCGTGTCCATACGTAGTGCCACTTCTCACCGGTTTCAAAGCAGTGACAGGGGATGGCTTGGCCGCGATCGAAAGCGTCGTCGGCAATGGCGTTAACCGAGTCGCGTTGGAGATCGTCCTGCGCTAGCGCGAACAGGCCGTCGAACAGCGGGCTGGCGGTTTGTGTTTGCCACGCTGCCACGCTGATGTTGCGACGACCGAACGGGCCTTCGAGTGTGTAGTTGTGGTTGCTGTCGACGGTGATGTGCGCGTGCTGCTCACGCCAGGTGATGCCATTGGGCTCGTTAGCTGCCACGTAGGAAGGGGTTACGGCGAGTAAGGCAGTCATAAGCGTGCCAAGCAGCATGACGTGCTCTGCGCCTGCGCGTGATCGTTTCTTGTTCACATCTGTCATGCGCGGGCATCATCGGTTGGAGACATATCGCAAGTCCTTACCCCCTCCGGGCCTCCCCCTGCGCAGGGGGAGGGGTAAACACGGGGTTTGGGTGTTATTGCGCAACCCTTATTGGGCAAGGATCGCACCGTAGTGGCCGTTGACCGTCAACGTAACGTTGCCATTGCTTACCGTGTACTGGTTGCCGCTGAGCAAATCGGTCACGCTGCTGCCGTTGCTCATGCTCATTTTCCATACCGGCACGGTAACCGTGTGCGAGGTGCTGTCGTTGTTCAAGGCCACAGCGATTCGGTGATTCTGATCGAGGCGGCCGTAGCTATAGATCCGGTTATTGTCGTCGGTGAGCAAGGTCATGAATGAGCCGGTGCGCAGTGCGGCGTATTGCTGGCGGATGCCGGTGAGCTTTTGCGTGAGTGCTACCGCGCTGTTGGTGCTGCTGCCGGTGCTCCAATCGAAGGTGCGGCGATTATCGGGATCGCTGCCGCCCTGCATGCCGTACTCGTCGCCGTAGTAAATAGTCGGCGTGCCGACGTAGGTCATCTGGAAGATCAGCGCGATATAAGTCTTCCAGATATCGCCGCCAGCGCGGGTGCCGAAGCGCTGGATGTCATGACTGCTGAGGAAGTTACTCATCGTCTGCTGCACGTTAGTCGGGTAGTTGGCCCGCGTGCCATGCAACCAGCTATCGAATTGGCTGACCGGGATGGTTGCCGTATTGCCGCTGTAGTCCAGGCCGGTGATCCATTCGGAGACCGGTTGGGTGAAGCCGTCGTAGTTCATGGCGCCGTCCCACTGGCTGCCGTCGCTGGCCCAGGGGTTGGCATTGCCCCAGAACTCACCGAGAATCTCCGCCTGGGCGTTGATCGATTTCACCGCCTGGCGTAGCTCGGTCATGATTTGATGATTGACGGCATCGCTGCCGTTGTTGCCGCCGGCGTCGATGTATTGCGCCGCATCGAGGCGCCAGCCGTCGATGCCATAGGGCGCCTTCAAATAGGTCTGCACCACCGATGTGCCGCTGCTGTAGATCTGCTGGCGCAACGCCGAGCCGCTGGTGCCGTAGTCCAGCTTGGGCAGGCTGGTGAAGCCGTAGAACGAGGAATAAGTGCCGGGCCATTGCTGGAACGTGTAATAGGCGTACCAGGGGCTGGAGGTCGATTGATACGCGCCCACCGTGCTCCACCAATGATATTTGTCGAACCACTGATGGGTATCGCCAGTGTGATTGAACACGCCGTCGAGAATCACATAGCCACGCGGTCCGTTGCTGCTGCTATGCACGTCGGCGATCAGTTGCTGCAGCAGAGCGTTGCTGCCGAAAGCGGGATCGACCGTGCTGTAGTCCTCGGTGTCGTACTTATGCACGCTGGGCGCATGGAAGATCGGCGTGAGGTAGAGAATATTCGCGCCGACTGTGTTCTTCAGATAGCCGAGCTTTTGATCGATGCCACTGAGGTCGCCACCGAAGAACACCAGATTGTTGGAGCCGCCGTTGTCGGCATAGACACTGCCGCCCCAGGCGTGTTTCTGCGTACTTTGGCCGGCGTAGCTGTATTGGCCGGTTTGCACGTCGTTGCTGGTGTCGCCGTTATAAAAGCGGTCGGGAAAGATCTGGTACATCACGCCGTTCTTCATCCAGTCCGGCGTCTTGAAGCCGGGGATGATGAAGAAGTCGCCCGATGATGGCTCCGCCGAGGTGATGCCTGCCGCGTTGTACCAGGCGGTAGCGCTGCCGTCGTTGAGCTGAAAGCGGTAGTACTTTGTCGATGCGCTGGCCGGAACGGTACCTTGCCAGTAGTCGAAATTGCCGGTGGCATCGTTGGAAACCCAGGACATCGGCACCCAATGGAAGCTGCTGTCGGCACTGTCGTAGTACTTGATGTTGGCGCTGGTGAGGTCGTTCTTGTAGGTCCGAAACGTCAGCGTGATCGTCTGCGTCGCCGTCGGTTCCGGCGCACTGTTGTACAGCGGACCTTGATCGTGAAACAGGCCATCCCATTCGACATTGTTGTCATGACTTGCCGCTTGCGCCTGAGTCGCCAGGGCGAGCGCCAGTACCGCCGCCAAGGCGATTTGCAACGCGGGCGCCTTACGGCGCGGTAGATAAGCTTGGATATGCATCGAGCCTTCTCCTGCGGTGAATGGATGGGTCTGCACTGACTGCTTCGTCGTTTGATTACTTCAGGGCCAGCGCGATGCGGCGCTGATGACCGCTCGCTATGCGCAGGTAGGTCACCGTGCCGAACCGATCGTTACCGTTCGCCCAGCCTTCACCGCTGCTCTGCCGCAACGCATCGAGGCTGGCGAATGCGGTCAGCGGATCGCCTTCGTTAGCCACGGCTGTTGCAACGGGGCCATGGATCTTGACCAGGTAGAACGCGAGTGCCGGCTTGAAATCGCCCGACGGCAAAGTGGTCTCGAACACGATGGCCTGGTCGTGCTTTTGTGCGGCGAGCGTTTGCCGAAAATACGCGCCGTGCTCGTAGGCGTAACTGTTGCCGTCATCGTCGTAATAATCGAAGGCGCGGCGCTCAGCGCTGGGGAAAACCTCGACCTCGACCTCGGTAGATGGGTGCTGGCCAACATAGTCCATCGCCGATTGCGTGGGGATGATCGCGCCCGCGCGGATAAACAGCGGTATGTCGCGCCATTGCTTGGCATCCACGCTGTACTCGATGGTCTGGCCGCCGCTGTAGTGCTTGCCGCTGAACCAATCGATCCAGTCTCCGGCCGGCAAGTAGATCGGCTTGCGCGTCTGCCCCTGTTGCACCACGGGCGCGACCAGCAAGTAGTCGCCGAACATCCAGGCATCGCTGTCGTCGCGCACGCTAGGGTCGTTCGGCCAATCGAACAGCAGCGGACGCACCAGCCCGATGCCGCTGACATGGCGCTGGTATTCATAGCTATAAATGTAGGGAATCAAGGCGTAGCGAAGGCGAATGGCTGCCGTGGCGGCTTGCTCGGCAACGGCTCCATACATCCACGGCTGGCGCTTCTCGTTGAAGGTGCCATGTACGCGAAAGATCGGGGTGAAGGCGCCGAACTGAATCCAGCGCGTGTAGTTTTCCGGGCTGGGGTGTGACTTGAAGCCACCGCCATCCATGCCCCATTGCATCGCGCCGAGATTGATCGCGCTCAACATGCGTTGGCGCTGCCCGGCCATGCTGTCGAAGCTGGTAGGAATATCGCCGGACCATAAGCCATAGGCGTAACGCTGCGCGCCGAGATAGAAGTTACGGTTGATCGACCAGACGCGTTGATTGGAGCTGGCACGCTGGCCGTCGTAGAGCGCGCGCTGCATGTTCATATGCTGGCTGTCCACGCCGCTTTCGTCGGCTTCGTCATTCCACCAGCCGACGATGCCGGTAGTGAACGACTGCTTCAGGGCGTCGTTGAAAAACCATGCGCGTACCGCCGGCCGGCCGAAATCCAGTTCGCGTATCGGCTGGTGCGAAAAGTAGTCCGGCGAGGTTTGGCTGTTCGCCAGCCAGAAACCATGCGCGCTGGCGTAGCGGCCTTGCTCGGTATCGACATGGATGCGCGGCTTCATGATGCCGGTCAGGTGGATGCCGCGATGATCGAGCTCGCTTTTCAGCTTGCCGCTGGGGCCATCGGGAAACTTGCTGGCGTTCCAGCGGAACTCGCCGTAGTGGTCCTCGCCCCAGGCTTTCCAGTCGAAGTCGAGGGTGAAATTGTCGATGGGGATGGCCTTGGCCCGATAGGTGTCGACGCTATCCAGCAATTCCCTTTCATCAATACCCCACTGACTGTTGGTAAAACCCATCGCCCATTTCGGAAACATGGGCGTATGGCCGCTGACTTGGGCCAGGGCGGCGAAAATATCGCGCGGCCGGCCGACGAAGAGATAGACGTCGGTGATCGGTTGTTGCTTGCCGTGTACGTCAATACGTTCCGATGCGAGTACGAACTGCGCTGCTTGGGCATCGGCCAGTACACCGTAGCCGGTGGTACTCCATACGAAAGGCGCGCCGGCGAAACCTTGTTTGCCAGCGCTGGCTACATGCGAGCCCTCGCGGAGCAGGCCGTCGGCCTGTTCGATGGCGTCGTAACCGTGAATGCCGTATAGCGCATCGTTCTTGTCGTGCTGTAGCTGCAGTTGACCGTGGGTAAGCGCCAAGGGATCGATTTGCAGCAGCGACTTATGTTGCGCGTCTTCCAGCATGAGTTGCCTGCTTTGCGGATTCCAGCGCAGGCGGAGCTGCGTTGAAGCAAGCGTCAGCGCCTCGGCCTGTTGTTGAATCTGCGGGGCGGCAAAGGCCGGGTAGGTGGCTTGCGGATCGATCACCATGGTGCTGGGTGATGGCGCCGCATGCGATGGCGTGTAACGAAGGTGGACGATGTCAGGAGCAAGCAAGCGTGCGGTCAGCCTGCCTTGTTCGGTGACCAGATCGATGCCGTCCCGAGTCGATTGCGCCGTGATATTCATGTCACTGCCCGTCGCTGCAAGCGTGAGAGGTGCGGATAAGCCGGCCAGCAGCAACAGGCCGATCAAGCCTGCTCTAGTCAGGCCCGATTGAAATCGTTTTGAACAGGTTCGGTGCAGCCTCGTCATTGCAGCACCGCGGAGCTGTAGGGCGGCATGGTCAACTGCCCATCTTGCAAGGCGACGCCGGGCTTGCTGGTGACTAGCACCTTGGCAGCCTTGGCGGGTATCGCTTGTGGTTTGTTCGACAAGTTATGTACGACCAGTACGCGACTGTCGGCATCCGCCCGTTCGTAAGCGGCGATGCATGGATTGTCGACGGGGTAGCTGCGTAGATCACCATCACGAAGCGCACTTATCTGCATGCGCCAGTGGATCAGGCGAGCGTAGAAGTTCCATAGAGAATCGGGGTCGGCCTGTTCGGCCTCGACCGATACGTCGCCGCCTTGTCGTGCGGTCGATGCCTTCCAGCGGGTCTCACCGGTCGCATCCGCTGCGCGCTGCCAGCGCATGGGTTCGCGCAGGTTGGGGTCGGGCTTGCGCCCCTGCATGCCCAGCTCTTCGCCGTAGTAGATAAACGGCCGGCCGGGCAAGGTGAGCAGCATCGCCGCGGCCATCCGCATGTGCTGCGGGTTGCCGCCGAGCTGGCTCATAACCCGCTCTTGGTCGTGATTGGAGAGAAAGGGCGCATCTCCGCTATAGCCGTCTATTACATGGTGTTCGGCGGTTTGGCGATAAGCCGTATCGGTACGCTCCAGCATGGCGCCGAGCGTATCGCCGCGTTCTTGCCGCGCACTCTGGATCAACTGTTCGGCCAGGGGGAAATCGAATACTGAGCCGAGTGGCTGCAGATACGGCGCGAGTTGAGCGGTGGAAAGCCCGGCCACTTCGCCGACCAGGTAGGTATCCGGTTTTACCGCCGCCATCCCTTGGCGGAATTCAGTCCACCACACCACGTTTTTGCGCACGGTTTCAGGTTTGTCGGAGTCGGTGCGCAGGTCGTCATAGATATGTCGGGCCGCATCAAGACGGAAGCCATCGACCCCTCGGCGTAGCCAGAACTGACCCACCTGGATCATTTCCTGGCGCACGGCCGGATGGTCGTAATTGAGGTCGGGCATCGCCCCGGTGAAATCGCCCAGGTAATGCTCTATTAAAGCGGGGCTTATCGGAGCGGGCTCTATTGAAGCGGACTGCGCTTTGACCGCATGCCAGGCGGGGCCGCCAGCGGCGCTGATGGCGTGCAAGTCGGTCTTTGCTCCGGCCCAGGTATACCAGTCGTGATGTGGGTCGTCGGGATGCAACGCCGCCTGGAACCAGGGATGTCGATCGCTGGTGTGATTGATGACCAAGTCGATGATGACCTGGATGCCGCGCTTATGCGCCTCGCTCAGCAGGCGGTCGAAGTCTTGCATGCTGCCGTACTGCGGGTTGATCGCGTTGTAGTCGGTGACGTCGTAACCGTGCACGCTGGGCGAGGGATTGATCGGCATCAACCAAATACCGCTGACGCCAAGCTGCTGCAGATAATCGAGCTTGGCCGTCACACCGTTGAGATCGCCGATGCCATCACCGTTGCTGTCGTACCAGGAGCGCACGAAGATTTCGTACCAGACGCCCGATGCCTGGCTGGAGATTGCACCAGGCGCCTCGGTCGCGCGGGCGGCACACAGAGGGCCGCAACCCAGGCCAAGCGCCAGCAGAACGGCAAGCCAGTGAAACGAACGAAACCGCGACATGCCTTGCTCCATACGATGGTCTACCTTCGACGGAGCGGTTGACCGGGCAGTGGATGGCCGGGGCCGGTGACCGTTACGCCGGGCCTGTGCCTACATACATCGCGCCGGCTTTCCTTGCGAAAAGCCGGCGCCCGGACGGTTTACATCTTGAAATTGAGGCCGAGGTAGCTGGTACGGCCGAAGTACTGGATCGTGCCGGTTTGCGAGGTGTTGCCGCCGAAGTAGGTGCGGGTCGGCTGGTTGCCGATGTTGAGCATCTGGTAGACCACGCTCAACTGGTCGGTGATCGCATATGAGGTCTGAAAGTCATAGACCGTTTCGGATGCGAATGTAACCAGTTGGTTGTTGACGGCGATCTGCGTGTCGGAGACAAACGAGGAGCGGTAGTTCGCCGACACGCGGGCCGAGAACGGACCGTTGTCGTAGAACACCGCGCCGCTGGCCACGCGACGCGACAGGCCCGGCAGGCCGATGTAGGTCGTCGGGCCGCCCAAGTTGGTCGGGTTGCGTACCGAGCTGGAGGTCAGCGAGTAGTTCGCCTGCACGCCCAGGCCGGACCAGATGCCGGGTAGAAAGTGGGTCTTGGAGAAGCCCAATTCCAGGCCGCGCAGATTGCCGCCCTTGGCGTTGTAGGCGGTTTGGTACTGACCGTTCAAATACGGCTTGCCGGTGGTTGGATCGGTCGGCACCGTGATGCCGGCTGCGGCAAAGTTGTAGTTGTTGTAGGTGACGTTCTGGATGAACGAGTCGATGTGCTTGAAGAACACACCGGCGGTCAGCGCACCCGACGAATCGTCGAAGTAGTGCTCATAGCCCAAGTCGTATTGCTGGGCGCGCAGCGGGTTCAGCAGCGGGCTGGTGCCGCCCCATACGTTGTACTGGCCATTGGAGATCCAGGAGCCGGCGCCGGCCAGCATCAAGTCGATCGGCGGACGAGACAGTACCTTCGCGGCCGAGAAGCGGGCCTGGTCGTTGTCGGTCAGGTGGTAGATCAGGTTCAACGAGGGCAGGTAGTCGGTATAGGTCTTGCCGACCTTGATCGGCGCATAGTCAGTGCTGATGACGCCGTAGCCGTCGGCGATCGGCACGCCGGCGCCATTGCCTACTTGCTGCAGGCCATAGCTGTACTGGGACTGGCGCGACATGCGCATGCCGACATTGCCGGTCAGTTGGTGGCCGAACAACTGGGCATCGATATCGGCCATCACAAACAGGTCGCGAGTTTTCTCGTTGACGCTGCCGCTTTGGATCTCCGACCAGCTATTTTTCCAGTCCTTTACCGGCGTGGCGGTGATGCCGTGCGCCGCCAGGATGGCCGGGCCGTTGAGCTTCAGGAAGCAGGGGAAGGAGCCGAACGTACCTTTCCAGCAGGTAGTCTGGGCGTCGCTACCGTTGAGGGTCAGTGGCGGCTGGCCGGCTACTGGCGAGGTGTTCCACTCCGAGCCGTAAACGTAGACGGAGCGGTCGGCTCGATAGTTGTGGTTATTCATATAGACGCCCGCTTCGAGCGCCGACAGCCAGGAGTTATTCGGCAGGTCGTACTTCACGCTGGTGCGGAACGCTTTCATTTTGTCGTGGTAGACGTACGGATACACGCCATAGCGCGACAAGGCCATATCGCTGAGATTGGTATAAGCCCCAGGGTTGGCGAACGAGGCCGTGCCGATGCCGCGCCCGTGCAGCATGTAGGTCAACGACTGCGGCATCAGTTGCGGATTGGCGCTGCCCAGGCCGGTGTAGGGGTCGGCCGTAGTATCGACGTTGATCTGGTGGCTGGCCGCGCGCGACAGCGATACGTCGCTATCGAGATGCCAGGGGCCATGGTTCCACTTCAGGTTCAGGCCACCGGAAAACACATTGGAGACCGTGGTGTAGTTGTCGGCGGTAGTCTCGTTAGAGAACTGATTGCCGCCGACGCCGGCCGGATTGCTGCTGACGGTGCCGCCGATCATCGTGCCCAGCGAGCTGAACACCGGGTTGGTGATCTGCGCGTTGTTGCCATAGAAGTTCTGCGAGCGCAGGCCATAGCCGAACGACTCGTTCTTGAACTTCGAGAAGAAGCCGTCGCCGGTCAGTTGCAGTTCGTCGGTGGGCTTCCACACCACGGTGCCCATATAGCCGGTGCGGCGCTCTTCGCCGCCGTTCTGCTGTAGCTGGATGCCCTGCGGCAGATAGGCCGACTGGCCGTTGGCGAGGGTGTATTTCTGACCGTCGGACGCCTCGCCGACGAACTGCTCGGACACATGCGGCTGGTACATCTGCGCCATACCAAGGCCCACGCCCAGCGTGTTGTCGAGAAACTTGCCCTGATAGGCGGCACTGAGGCGGTAGCCGAGTGCGCGGGCGCCGGTAACGTCATGCGCCTGGCCGTTGTAGCTGCCGCGTGCGTCGACGTTCAGCGACTGATCCTTGCTGTTCTCCAGCGGATTGGCCGTCTGCAGGCCGATGGTGCCGCCGACGCCGCCGGTAATCAGCGAGGCCTGCGATGACTTGTACACCGTGGCCATATTGATTAGCTCGGACGGGTACTGGTCGAACTGAATGTAATTGCTGCCGCTGGTCGAGGGTTGCTCGCGGCCGTCCAGGGTGGTCTGGATGAAGTTGCCCGAGAGACCGCGGATGTTGATCTGCGACGCCTGGCCGGCAATGCGCTCGGCAGAGACGCCGGGCAGGTGGGTGAGCGAGTCGGCGATCGACTGGTCGGGCAGGCCGCCGATGTCGGCTGCGGTAATCACGTTCTGGATGGTGTCGGCATAGCGTTGGTAGTCGATCGACTTCTCGACGCTATTGCTATAGCCGGTAACGGTAATCCCGGAGAGGCTCTTGGCCAGGGTGTTTTTTTCCTCGGGCTTCTGGGTCTTGCTGGTGTCGTCCTGCGGTGTAGACGTCTGCCCTGCAGGCGCGGTAGCTGCGCCGTCGGTGACAGGCGCTGCCTGAATGCCGGCAGTGAAGCACAAGCCGGCCGAAGCCATGGCCAGAGCGAACATATTGAGTTTAAGCGTCACCGTTTTCCCCTCCCCGGGTTACAGCTTTTTATGTGGCTAGTTTTTTATGTGGCTGAAGCAGCCGTCGCCAGCCCATCTTTTTTCAGAACTGTCTTATGGCGGCTAAGGCACCGCAGCGTTGATGGTTGACGGTAACCACCAAGGTGGCGGTCATGGTAGGTGCGGCCAGTGGCGTGCGTATCGTTTTATGCATACGTATTCATTGCTGCTGTCATGCAGCTAAAAGGCCGGCGCCGATGCTTATCAAGCGCATGAATTCGGGTTGTTTTGTCGCTCCGCATCGATCTTGCGAAGTGCTGCACTGCAATGACTGCCGAAATGAATACGTATGCAGTTGCGCCGGCACGGCCGCATGCTCCGATTAAGCTGCCCGGCACGCGGCGGCTGAGCATCTTGCGGATGCGTGGCCGCGATACAAGAGCCCTGGACGAAAGCCTATGAGTGACGCCCCTTGGTGGCGTAGCGCCGTCATCTATCAGATCTATCCCCGTAGTTTTCTCGATACCAATGGCGATGGCGTGGGCGACCTGCCGGGCATCATTCAGCGGCTCGATTATGTTGCCAGCCTGGGCGTGGACGCGATCTGGGTGGCGCCGTTTTTCCGCTCGCCGATGGCCGATTTTGGCTATGACATTGCCGATTACCGCGACGTCGATCCGCTGTTCGGCAGCCTGGATGATTTCGATCGGCTGCTGGCCAAGGCGCATGGCCTGGGTTTGAAAGTAATGATCGACCAGGTGCTCAGCCACACCTCGAACGAACACGCCTGGTTTCGCGAAAGCCGCCAAAGCCGCGATAACCCCAAGGCCGATTGGTATGTATGGGTGGACGCGCGCGAGGACGGCACACCGCCCAACAACTGGCTTTCACTGTTCGGCGGTACGGCCTGGCGCTGGGAGCCGCGGCGCGGGCAGTACTACTTGCACAACTTTTTATCCTCGCAGCCGGATCTGAATTTTCATAACCCCGATGTGCGCAGCGCTGTGCTGGATAATGTGAAGTTCTGGCTGGACCGTGGCGTGGACGGCTTACGCCTGGATGCGATCAACTTCTGCTTTCATGATCGCCAATTGCGCGATAACCCGGCCAAGCCGAAAGAGGCGCGGGTGGGGCGCGGCTTCAGTGCGGATAATCCGTATGCGTTCCAATACCACTGGTACAACAACACTCAGCCAGAGAATCTGGCCTTTCTGGGTGACTTGCGCGCGTTGCTGGATCGCTACCCGGATGTCGCCGCGCTGGGCGAGATCTCATCGGAGGATTCACTCGCCACCATGGCCGAATACACCCGTGGGCAACGTCTGCACATGGGCTATAGCTTTGAGTTGCTGACCGACGATTTCAGCGCCGGCTATATCCGCAGCACCGTGCAAAATCTGGAGGCGCAGATGACCGAAGGCTGGCCATGCTGGGCAATCTCAAACCACGACGTGAAACGCGTGGTGACGCGCTGGAATCATGGGCATGCGAACGATGGGCCGCAGTCGGCGGCATGGGCCGGCATGCTTACCGCGATGCTTTGCTCATTGCGCGGCTCGGCCTGTATTTATCAAGGCGAAGAATTGGCCCTGACCGAAGCCGACCTGCCTTACGAGGCATTGCAAGATCCTTACGGCATCGCTTTTTGGCCCAGCTTCAAAGGGCGCGATGGTTGTCGCACGCCGATGCCTTGGGACGACAGCGATCACGCGGGCTTCAGTCACGCGGCGCCATGGCTGCCTATTGCCGACGAACACCGTGTATTGGCAGTGGCGCAGCAAGAGCGCGATCCGCATTCTGCTTTAAGCCTTTTTCGCGCATTTATGCACTGGCGTAAGGATCAACCGGCCTTGCGTTGGGGCGATATCGATTTTATCGATACGCCGGAGCCGGTGCTGGCGTTTACTCGCAGCGTGGCGGGCGACACGGTGTTGGCGGCGTTCAATCTCAGTGGGCAGGCGGTTGATTTGAGTTTGCCGCTGGTGGGGCGGGCGGAGCATTTGAATGGGCATGGGTTGGCCCAGGGCACGTTGGTGGGGGGGCGTTTGCAGTTGCCTGGGTTTGGGGTTTTGTTTGCGCGGGTGACTGGGGTGGGGTGAGGGGGGCTTTTGCTCTTCCGCGAGGTTGTTCGCCTGCGGCGGGCTTTCGGCCACCTGCCGGTGGTCGAGTCACTTTTCTTTGCTTGCTCAAAGAAAAGTAACCAAAAGAAAGAGCACCCCGGTGAGTCGCCCTTCGGGTACGTGAGGGTCGGCCGGGCTTTTCGACAGTGCATCCATGCACTGGCGAAAAGGCATCGACATCCATGTCGATGCCCCTGCGGGCCTGATCGTCCAACCCTCACCGACGCACAGGGGCCCCAAGGTCAAGAGCAACAGCAACAGCAACAGCAACGTCAAAAGCAGCCGCTGCGCCGCTTTTGCCCCTCCCCCTACTTGTAGGGGGAGGCTGGGAGGGGGTGCACCCTTGCCGCAAGCAGCACCTATACTCCCAGAGGTCTACACAAAGGGAAGGGTGTTATGGGTATGGGTCAAGTTCTCGCGTTGGTCTTCATTATTGTTGCCGTCATTGTCTGCGCCAAATGGGTACGTATCGTGCCGCAGGGCTATGAATGGACGGTGGAGCGTTTTGGTAAATACACACGCACGTTGTCGCCGGGGCTGCATTTTCTGATCCCCATCATCTACAACATCGGTCGCAAGATGAACATGATGGAGCTGGTGCTGGATGTGCCCAGCCAGGATGTCATCACCAAAGACAACGCCGTGGTGCGCGTGGATGGCGTGGTGTTTTATCAGATTCTGGATGCCTCCAAGGCGGCGTATGAGGTCTCCAATCTGGAGCAGGCCTCGCTGGCCTTGGTGATGACCAATATCCGCACGGTGCTCGGCTCGATGGATCTCGATGAGTCGCTCAGTCAGCGCGATGCGATCAATGCCAAGCTGCTGAATGTGGTGGATGAGGCGACGCACCCGTGGGGCGTCAAGGTCAATCGCATCGAGATCAAGGACATTGCGCCGCCGCGCGATCTGATCGATTCGATGGCACGGCAGATGAAGGCCGAGCGCGAAAAGCGCGCGAACATTCTTGAAGCCGAGGGCTTCCGTCAGTCGGCGGTGCTGAAGGCCGAGGGTGAGAAACAATCGGCGATTCTCGCCGCGGAGGGCAAGAAGGAAGCGGCTTTTCGCGAAGCCGAGGCGCGTATTCGTCTGGCCGAGGCCGAGGCAAAGGCCACCCAACTGGTTTCCGACGCGATTGCCAACGGCAACGTCAATGCGCTCAATTATTTCGTTGCCAATAAGTATGTCGAGGCACTGAAAGAAATGGCGCATTCGCCGAACCAGAAAATGCTGCTATTGCCGATGGAAACCACCGGTATTCTCGGCTCGCTGGCAGGTATTGCCGAGCTGGCAAAAGACTCGTTGAGCCAACAGCAATTGGATAAGGCCACCGCCGTGCGTCGTACACCGCCATCGGTGGGGTGAGGTGATGCTTTGCCAGCCCTTGCACGCAGGGGCTGGCGTTCTATCTACTCGCTAGCTCCTGGAGTCATCCATGTTTTCAACCGTTGCAACGCATTACCTGTGGTGGATTGTGGCGCTGTTGTTGATCGCCGCCGAGGTGGTCCTGCCGGGTTATTTCATGTTGTGGATCGCCATTGGCGCGGCCTTGACCGGGCTGTTTCTGCTGCTTGCGCCTGGGCTGTCGATGTTGGCGCAGGCGATGCTTTTTGTCGTGCTGGCGTTTCTGTCTTGCGTGGCTTATTGGTACTGGCTGCGGCCCAAGCTGCAACGCAGTGAGCCGGGTGACGCGCGGCTCAATCGTCGTGGAGAGCAATTGATCGGTCAGCGTTATGTGCTGATCGAGGCGATCGTCAACGGTCGTGGCAGGGCGCGAGTAGGCGATGGTCAATGGCTGGTCAGCGGGCCGGACTTGCCGCTGGGCAGCACGGTCGAGGTGATTGCGGTCGAAGGCACGACGCTGAAAGTGCGCGCCGCATGACGCAGCCATCGGGAGGGGCGCGCTTACTGCGTTGGTTTGGGCGATTCTTGTTGGTATCGGTGTGGCTGCTGGTGCTGGTGTATGGGGCGCTGGTCGGCTGGTATGTGCCGATTTGCCCAGGATCCTACGGCGATGATCCTCTGAGTTGGAGTTTGTTTCTGCTGGTCATCGGCAGCCTCTATATCTGGCAGTTGCCACTGCTTGGCCTGGCGGTTGCTGCCGTGTTGGCCTCGATGCCTGCCTGGTTTGCGCGGCACCGATCGCGTTTGTGGCGTTGGTGCGTGTCATCGGTACTCTTGGTCTTGCTGCTGTGCGCCCTCGTGTCGTGGCTTAGTGGCGAGCGCGGGAGTTGCCATATGAGTTTCATATGAGAGTGAACGGGCATCTGGGCTGTGCGTATTTTGTGGGTAAGAATGGCCGCATGAATGCATCCTCTTCCAGACCGTGTTTCTGCCCTGTACCACTGCCGGTTGCCTCCGTGTGCCTTGATGCGGGAACAGCATGAGTAATCGGTTCGCTACCGCCGCGCTCAATACCCGCCTGGCATTTCTGCTTGAACTGACGCGCCGCCTGCATCAATACGGCACGGCGGCACCGCGCCTGGAAATGGCGGTGGCTGGAGCGGCGCAACGCATCGGACTCTCGGCCGATGTCTGGTCCAGCCCCACCGCGGTCATCATTTCGTTCACCGATCAGGCCCAGGGCGAAGATGGCATCGCGCAGGTAACCCAGGTGATGCGGTTGCCACCGGGCGAGATCAATCTGGCGCGGCTGTGCGAGGCGGATACCATCGCCGATCGGGTCATTAGCGGTGAGCTGGATCTACGCGAAGGGTTTCGCCTGCTGCGTGCTTTAGGCCGGCCCGACACATGGCGAGCCCAGGCCGCCGCGATAGCCAGCTACGGTCTGGCCGCCGCCAGCGTGGTGGCTTTGTTGCTGCATAGCGGCTGGGCCGATCTGATTACGGCGAGTGTCATCGGCTTAATCATTGGCAGTTTTACCGTGCTATCCGCGACACGCCCGCGCTTGGCAGTGGCCAGCGAGGCTATCAGCGCCATGGTCGCCACCACCGTGGCGATTATGGTCAGTGCTTTTGTAGTGCCATTGGCGATTAAGTCGGTGATATTGGCCGGCCTGATCGTCTTGCTGCCCGGCATGGCATTGACGACAGCGGTGCGTGAGATCACCAGCCAGCATCTGGTCGCCGGCATGGCGCGTATGGGAGGAGCGGTATCGACGTTACTTAAACTAACGTTTGGTACTGTGGCTGCAACTCAATTATGCGAGGCGGCCGGTATTCAAGCGCGTGATTTAGCCATGGCGCCATTGCCGGCGTGGATGGATAACGTGGCATTATTGCTGGGCGCTTTTGCTTTCGCGATCTTATTTCGAGCAGCCCGCCGCGACTGGTTAATCGTGATGGCGGCCGTAGTACTCGGCTATCTGGCAACGCGCTGGGGCGGCGCTATTTCCGGCTCATTGCCAAAAGCGCCATTTGGCGTATTTCTCGGCGGTTTGCTGTTAAGTGCATTGGCCAATGGCTACGCGCGTTTCGCGCATCGTCCGGGTGCGGTAATACGCGAACCCGGCATCATTTTGCTGGTGCCGGGCAGTGTCGGCTTTCGCAGTGTGTCTTATTTATTGGATCGCGATACCACACTGGGAATGGATACCGGGTTGCTATTGATTACCTTGCTGGTTTCGCTGGTGGCCGGGCTAATGTTTGGTGATTTGCTGATTGCGCCACGCCGCTCGTTGTAACAGATAAGTAACATGTTCCGTGACCGATCCTGTTTGAGCCGCTGCGGTCGCAGTGGTCTGTAACATGACATTCGGATATGAGGCGGGACATGAAAACGCCGGCATATAGCCGGCGCTTTACTCAGCCACATTGTCCGCAGGAGTAAGCCCGCGAGACCTGGCCTGAAAAGATCAGATCAGCAGATCTTTCTCTTTCTTACCAGCCTTCAATGCATTGTTGAACCAGTGCGGACGCTTGCCGCGACCGGACCAGGTCTGCGCCGGATCGGCTGGATTGCGGTATTTCGGCGGAACCGTGCCACCGGACTTACGGGTGGCTTTGCCGCGACCGAAAATGTCTTCAAGGGTAAAGCCTTCGGCTTTGACCAGCGCGTGGATCTTCTCGCGCAGCTTGCCGACGCTCTCCTTGCGGATGTCTTCTTGACGGAGCTGTGCCTTGCTGATGAGCTCATTGAGCTGCTTGTGATTTAGGTTTTTGATATCGACTGCCATGTGTGGACTCCCGGGTGAGTTCAACAAAATGTTCTTCCACTGCTGCGTTGCAATGTAATTATTGTGGGTGAATACCGCTGTATTGCGGAAGTTATTCTTACCGATCTTTTCCTTGAATGCAAAGTCCTTGATATACAACGGATCGATAGTAATAGTTCCCGTGTGCCCGGATCGGGTCGGCAGGGGTATCGTTATTCGATGAATCCGGGGCCGGCGATGGCATATTCATCGGGCGATTACGGGAGGCAATGGCCGCATTGCGCGGCCATTTTCTTTTGCTGAATATCGATGGTTTAACGGCTCTGGTTAACCGAGTAAGGCCCAGAGCTCATCGATGGTGATAGTGCGATTTTCAGCCTGATCGCGCGCGCGATATTCCAAAGTGCCTGCAGCCAGGCCGCGTTCACTCACCACGACACGATGCGGAATGCCGATCAATTCCATATCGGCGAACATGGAGCCGGGACGCAGGCCGCGATCGTCGAGTACGGTTTCGATACCGCGTTCGGATAGTTGCTGATATAAGGCTTCGGCGGCTTCGGTAACGGCCGGTATGTTTCTCTGGTTGATAATACAAACCGCGATACGCCATGGTGCCATCGGTTCGGGCCAGATCATGCCGGCTTCGTCGTGACGCTGCTCAATGGCAGCGGCGACGATGCGGCTTACGCCGATACCGTAGCAGCCCATGTACATCACCTGAGGTTTGCCCTGGTCGTCCGGCACGGTGGCTTTCAATGCCTCGGCGTATTTCTGGCCGAGCTGGAATACATGGCCCACTTCGATACCGCGCGCGATATGCAAAACGCCCTGGCCGTCCGGTGAGAGGTCGCCCGCAACCACTTTGCGCAGATCTTCGACGCGGGTGATGCGCGCGTCGCGCTCCCAGTTGGCGCCGCTGTAATGGGTGTCGTTGGCATTGCCGCCGCAGATGAAATCGGCCAGTACGGCCGCGCTGCGATCGACGATGACCGGAATGGAGTCGGGCAGGCCGACCGGGCCGATAAAGCCCGGACGCGTGCCGGTAGCGGCGAGAATTTCCTCTTCGCTGGCAAGCACTGAATCGCCTGGAAGTTCGGCCAGTTTGCCGGCTTTGATTTCGTTGATCTCGTGATCGCCACGCAGGCACAGCGCCACCAGGCCGTTTACGCCGCGAACCATTACGGTCTTGAGTATGCGATCGGGGGTGGTGCCGAAGTGTGCGGTCGTGTCCTCGACGGTGCGCACCCGTGGCGTGTCGATGCGCTGCAAAGCCGCTGCCGGGGCAGGCCGTGCGGTGGCGGGCGCGAGCGCTTCGGCCTTTTCGATATTCGCGGCGTAATCGGAACCGTCCGAAAAGGCGATGGCGTCTTCGCCCGAATCGGCCAATACCTGAAATTCGTGGCTGGCGTTACCGCCGATGGCGCCGGTGTCGGCTTGCACGGCACGAAATTTCAAGCCAAGCCGGGTAAAGATGCGGGAGTACGCCTGGTACATGACCTCGTAGGTTTCGTTTAGCGATTCCGGTGTGAGGTGGAAGGAGTAGGCATCCTTCATCAGAAACTCGCGTGCGCGCATCACGCCGAAGCGCGGGCGTATTTCATCGCGGAATTTGGTCTGGATCTGATAGAAATTGATCGGCAACTGCTTATAGCTTTTCAGCTCGTTGCGCGCGAAATCGGTAATGACTTCTTCATGGGTAGGGCCGTAGCAGAACTCTTGCTCTTTACGGTCTTTGATCTTTAGCAACTGGTTGCCGAATTTCTCCCAGCGTCCGGTTTCTTCCCACAGTTCTTTGGGCTGGATCGATGGCATCAGCATTTCGATGGCGCCGGCGCGGTTCATTTCTTCGCGCACCACGGCTTCGACCTTGCGCAACACCCGCAAACCAAGCGGGCTCCAGGTATAGAGGCCGGAGGCGAGCTTGCGGACCATACCCGCACGCAACATCAGCCGGTGGCTGGTGATTTCGGCGTCGGCAGGAACTTCCTTGACGGTGGCCAAGTGGAATTGGCTGAGGCGCATGTGGCTGAATCCGGCGTGTAAAGACGCCGATTATAGCCAATAGACAGAGCGAGCTTTTTTGCGTGCGTCGCTTTTCCCGCCCGCTGCGGCCCATTCACTTGAGCGGGCCGCATCAGGGGGGTGGTCAATCAGTGCTTATCTCGCACAAAACTGCTGGTATTGCGCTTCGGCGGTGGCTTTTTGTTGTTTGCGCCCGGCAGTGTCCATCAGCTTCTGCTGCTTGCCGTCCTGGGTTACCAATGGGTCGTTGCCCTTGAGCATGTCCAGGTTGGCTTGCAGCGTGGCGCAAAGCTTATTGCGGTTTTCGGGCGTGTCGGCCATCGGGTGGGTGGCAGGCGCCGTACTGGCTGCGGAGGGCTGCTCGGCGGGCTCGGCCGGTGTCGCTAATGCAGTGGTGCTGCCGGTAATTTTCACTTGCTGGTGGCGGGTGCCGGCCGGAGGGGCCTCTTGCGAGTAATGCACGGTGCCGCTGCTATCGGTCCATTTGTAGAACTGGGCGTTGGCCAGGGGCGCCAGCAGAAGCAGCGCGACGGCGATCAGCGGACGACGCATGGGGTTTCTCCGATAAGCGAAAAGGCGGTGGAGTAGTTAACACCTGCTGGGTAACCGGACTCAAGCGCCTAATGGTTTACACTTCGCGCATCCCGTCACGGATTGATTCATGAGCGATAGCACGCCAGTTCGCACGCCGCGGCACCGGGGGATTTACCTGCTGCCCAACCTGTTTACCACCGGCGCCATGTTTGCCGGCTTTTACGCCATTGTCGCCAGCATAGGCGGCAGCTATAGCGAGGCGGCGATTGCCGTATTCATTGCTGCCGTGCTCGACGGCATGGATGGCCGTGTGGCCCGGCTTACCGGGACGCAGACCGAATTCGGAGTGCAATACGACTCTTTGTCCGACCTGATTAGCTTTGGCCTGGCGCCTTCGCTGGTGATGTACACCTGGTCGCTATCCAGCCTGAAGGACTACGGCCCTACCTGGGGCAAGATCGGCTGGGCGGCGGCTTTTATCTACGCGGCCTGTGCCGCATTGCGCCTGGCTCGCTTCAATACCCAGGTCGCGGTGATCGACAAGCGCTATTTCCAGGGTTTGGCCAGTCCCGCCGCCGCTGCAGTGTGCATGTCCTTCGTCTGGAGTTGGGACAAGGCCGGCGCCACCGGTGAGGAATTCTGTTTCGTCATGCCGGTGGTCGCGGTGATCGTCGGTTTGCTGATGGTCAGCCGTTTTCGCTATTACAGCTTCAAATCGCTGCCGATGGGCGAGCGCGATCGGGTGCCGTTTCTGTGGATGATTGTGGCGGTATTGGTGCTGGTGCCGTTCTTTGTCGCCCCGCCGTGGGTGTTGCTCGCGGTATCGGTGCTGTACATGCTGTCCGGGCCGGTGATGACCTTATGGGGTCTGGCCACGCGTCGCCGCCGTCGAGGTAATGGATGATGCAGCAGGCGGTCGCCGGCACGACGCATAGAGCGCGCTTGCTTCGCGCCCTGGGTGTCACGCCTTGGGTCCGTCGCCATGTCGCCACCGAGCAGCCTGCGGCTGCGGTAGTTTCGGCAATGACGGTGTCACCGGGTGATTGTGTGGTGTTGCTGCCGGCCGGCGGGTCGCCGCGATCGCTCGATTTGCTGGGTCGCGCGCTATGCGCCTATGGACCGTCACTGGCCAGGGCTGCGCGGATCGAGGTTGCCGAGGGACGTCTGGCGACGGTGCCCGAGGCGCGGGCTTATCTCGTATTCGGTCAATCGCAAGCGCATGCGTTGGGCCGCGAATTATCGGCCGAGGTGCTTAATCGTGCGCATATTGTGCTTGCCGATGAGCCGGCCGAGGTATTGACCACAGCGGCGGGCAAGCGACGTTTGTGGAGCGCGCTGCGCAGTTTGCGCCGTGCGCTGGCGGTGACGGGAAGCTAACCGCGTGGTCGCCGTTGCCCGCCCGCAAACCCAGGTACGCGCCATGCGCCGCGAGGATCTACCCGCGGTTTGCGCCATGGAAGCCGATTCATACGATTTCCCTTGGACGCCCGGCATTTTCAGCGATTGCCTGAAAGCGGGCCATCCGTGTTGGGTGCTGTGTGTGGACGATGTCATCGCCGGCTACGGCATTCTCTCGGCCGCCGCCGATGAGGCTCATGTACTGAATCTATGCATCGGCCAGGCGTACCGTGGGCAGGGGTTGGGGCGGCATTTGCTGCGCCGTTTGCTCGATATCGCACGCTGGAATGGCGCCGAGCGGGTGTTTTTGGAAGTGCGGCCGTCTAATCCGGTGGCGAAGGTGTTGTATGAGTCGGTGGGGTTTAATGAGATTGGGCGGCGGCCGAATTATTATCCGGCGAAGCAGGGGCGCGAGGACGCTATTGTGATGGCGTTGGAGTTGTTGGCGTCGTAGTTGGGAGGCTTGGCGAGCTGGTTCGCCTGCGGCGTTTTCGGCCACCTGCCGGTGGTCGAGTCACTTTTCTTTGCTTGCTCACGCACCCGCAGGAGCGGGTGCGAACAGCGAAGCTGGCCCGAAGGGCGAAGGGCATGGATGCCCGGAGTAAAGAAAAGTAACCAAAAGAAAGAGCACCCCCATGCAGCGCTCTACGGGCATCCTGCCCTGCGAGTGCGTGAGGGTCGGCCGGGCTTTTCGACAGTGC
>NZ_KZ857174.1:335275-382258 GCF_003350925.1 Dyella tabacisoli
GCACCCGAAGGGCGACGCGCGGGGTGGCCTTCTCTTTGGTTACTTTCTCTTGGCCACTCAAGAGAAAGTGACTCGGCCTCCGGCAGGAGGTCGAAAGCCCGCCGCAGGCGAACAACCTAGCGACAACACCAACCCAATCAACCCAACTTCTGCGCCTGCTCGCGTAGCGCCCCCAACTGCACATTCCAATCAGCAATACGCTGACGCTCCTGCATCACCACTTCCGCCGGAGCATTAGCGACAAAATTGGCGTTGCCAAGCTTGCCTTCGCACTTCTTGATCTCCGTTTCAATCCGACCAATTTCCTTCCCCAGGCGCGCCTTCTCGGCCCCCAGATCGATCAACCCAGCCAGCGGAATCAGCACACGCAGCGAGCCGACGACAGCGGCGGCAGCGGCGGGCTCATTCGCGCTGGACTCGATCCATTGCGGTGCTTCGACACGAGCGAGGAAGCTGATCTGCGTAGCGAACTTGGCGGTGCGCAGGCGATCGTTGGCGTCGCCGTCGGCCAATAGCAGGGGAATCGTCTTGCCGGGGGCGATATTCATTTCGGCGCGGATGCGGCGGATGCCGCTCAGCACGTTTTTGAACCATTCGACTTCGGCGCTGGCGGCGTCATCGGTGGGGATGGCTGCCGCATCCGGCCATGGGCGTTGCAGTAAGTTGCTCTCGCTGGACATGCCGAGCTTCGGCCCCACCGCTTGCCAGATTTCTTCGGTGATGAAGGGAATCAGCGGATGCAGCGCGCGCAGCACGGTCTCCAGCACAACCAGCAGAGTGTGTCGGGTAGAGGCCACGGCGGCGGCGTCATCGCTGCTTAGCGCCGGCTTGGATAGCTCCAGGAACCAGTCGCAGTATTCGTTCCAGGTGAACTCGTAAAGCGTCTGTGCAAGCAGGTCGAAGCGGTAGCTGACGAAGTGCTGTTCAACCTCGGCCAGTGTCTGTTTGAGGCGGGTGAGAATCCAGCGTTCGGCCTCGGTGACGGGTGCGCCGGCCGGTGCCGGGATTTCGCCTTCAGGCAGATTCATCAGCACAAAGCGCGCTGCGTTCCATAGTTTGTTGCAGAACGCCTTGTAGCCTTCGGCGCGTTTGATATCGAAGTTGATCGTGCGGCTATAGCTGGCGAGTGCCGCAAAAGTGAAGCGTAGTGCGTCGGTGCCGATGGCTGGGATGCCATCGGGATAGTCTTTGCGGATACGCTTTTCGACTTTCTCGCGCACTTGCGGAATCAACAGGGACTTGGTGGATTTCTCCACCAGCGGCTCGCGTTCGATGCCGTCGATCAAATCCAGCGGGTCGAGCGTATTGCCCTTGGATTTGGACATCTTCTGGCCTTCGGCGTCGCGCACGATGGCATTGATGTACACCTCGCGAAACGGCACCTGGCCGGTGAAGTATTTGGTCGCCATCACCATGCGGGCGACCCAGAAGAAGATGATGTCGAAACCGGTGACCAGCACCGCACTGGGTAGAAAAATCTTGTCGTTTTCCCAGTTGGCGACGATCTCGCCACGCTCGTTTTTCACCGGGCCGTTCGCCGGCCAACCCATGGTGGAGAACGGCCACAGCGCCGAGCTGAACCAGGTGTCGAGCACGTCATCGTCTTGGCGCAAGGCGCCGACCGGCGTGGTGGTGGCGTGTGTGCGCGCATCGGCTTCGTCTTCGCCGACGAAGATGTTGCCGGCCTCGTCGTACCACGCCGGGATGCGATGGCCCCACCACAACTGGCGGCTGATGCACCAGTCCTGGATATTGTCCAGCCACTGCGTGTAAGTCGTACTCCAGTTTTCCGGCACGAATTTGATGTCGCCCGAGCGCACGGCATCCAGCGCCGGTTCGGTGATGGCTTTGCGGCCGCCTGGACGTCCATCTTTCTGGGTGTCGGAGGTGAGGTCGACGAACCACTGGTCGGTAAGCATCGGCTCGATCACCGCATCGGAGCGCTGACTCACCGGCACCTGCAATTTATGCGGCTTGGTTTCGACCAGCAGGCCGGAGGCTTCCAGGTCGGCCAGTACGACCTTGCGGGCCTCGTAGCGGTCAAGGCCGCGATATTTCTCCGGCGCATTGTCGTTGACCTTGGCGGCGAGGGTGAAGATCTCGATCGGCGTCAGGCCATGGCGTTGGCCGATAGCGTAGTCGTTGAAATCGTGCGCCGGGGTGATCTTGACGCAGCCGGTGCCGAAATCCTTGTCGACGTAATCGTCGGCAATCACGGGGATTTCCCGTCCGGTCAGCGGCAGGTGCAACTGTTTGCCGATCAGGTGCCGGTAGCGTTCGTCCTCGGGATGCACCGCCACGGCGACGTCGCCGAGCATGGTTTCCGGGCGGGTGGTGGCGACCACCACGCTGTCGCTGCCATCGGCGGTCAAATAACGGATCGACCACATATGGCCATCGCGCTCGACGTTGTTCACTTCCAGGTCCGACACTGCCGTACCCAGCACCGGGTCCCAGTTCACCAGGCGGTTGCCGCGGTAGATCAGACCGGCGCGATACCAGTCGATAAACACTTTGCGCACCGCAGACGAGAGCCCTTCGTCCATCGTGAAGCGCTCGCGCGACCAGTCGGCTGCGACGCCGAGGCGGCGCATCTGGTTGGTGATGGTGGAGCCGGACTCTTCTTTCCACTGCCAGACACGCTCGACAAACGGTTCGCGGCCAAGGTCATGGCGCGTCTTGTCTTCGAGCGCGAGCTGGTTCTCGACGATTTTCTGGGTGGCGATGCCGGCGTGATCGGTGCCCACCTGCCATAGCGTGTTGAACCCACGCATGCGGTGATAGCGGATCAGCATGTCCATTACGGTCTGCTGGAACGCATGCCCCATATGCAAGGTGCCGGTGACGTTTGGCGGCGGCAACAGGATGCTGTAAGGCACGCCATGCCCCGTCGGCCGGAAGTCGCCGCTGGCTTCCCAGCGCGCATACCACTTCGACTCGATTTGGCGGGGCTCGAAACTCTTATCCATCAGGGGGCTCGCGGTTGCGCGCTGAAAGCGGCGTAAAGGGAGCAATTGTACGGGGGCGAGGCGCGGGCTGCCAAAAGGGCGGTTATCGCTAAAGCCAAGCCCTCTCCGTGAACGGAGAGGGCTTGGGGCAGGTTTGGCCCGTTATGGCCCGTTTGGCTTGCTTCGCGCTGCGGGGCTGCTTCAGAGGGTCACAGGCGGCAGGGCTGGCGGTGTCATGGAAAGATGCTGCTTGGCCTGCATCTGGGCAATGCGCATCACGACCATGAGAAACAGCGTGCAGGCAGTAATGCTCACTAGATAATTCAGCATGGTGATCTGCACGGCCTGGATCAGGCCCGGAATGTTCGAGCTTTGCAGTTTCGAGCGAGCTACGACAATACCCACGACCATGCCGAAGACATTGATACAGAGCCACATGCCCCACCACCAGCGCAGTAACCCCGGCGTGGACAGCTTTTTCCATTGCCGGGGCGCCAGGCTGCTTTGCCAGATTTGCTGCATGGCGCGGAAGGGCATGGCCAAACTCGCGAATGGAATGAAATACCAGCCCACCGCCCAGCCGGGCGAGTCGTCCAGACCTTGGGCGCCAAGTGCACGCACGTTGCATGCCGCCCGATAAATCCACATGCCGCCAAAGATGTAGGTGGCGAAGTGAACCAGGGCGAGAAACCCGGATGCCGCGGCAAATAGCTGGTCGCTGAGGTGGGCGGCATTCATCATGGTCTGGTCCGACGCGAACTGATGGTCGGCAGTGCGCTGCAAGGTCCACCATTGGTAGGCCAGTGTGACCAGGGTGACGCCAATCATCGCGATGGTGGCGATAATCAAACCGCGTAGAGGGCGGGTAAGCGAATCAAGCGATTGATAACTGTATGCGCGCTCTCGTTCCAAGACGCCATTGCCGCTCAAGGCGCTGGCCGGCGCGCTGTATGGATTTTCCTGATTTGCCACGGATAGCCCCCTGTCCGATATCGTCCGGCGCGAGTGCCGGGCCGGTGCATCATGCGGTAAGAGCCTGCTCAAAGTCTCCCCGGGCCACTGGGAGACTTTGAGCAGGCTCTAAAGAACCGGGTCTAGAGAAGCACCGTATCGCTAGCGGGAAGCGGCTCGCAGTTGTCGCCCATACGCATGCACTTCATCCACCAGCACTTTTACATGCTCGGGATCGACTTCCGGCGTAATGCCGTGACCGAGGTTGAATACGTGACCGGGGTGGTTGCCATAGCTGTCGAGTACGGCGCGGGCTTCGCGGCGGATGACCTCGGGGTTGGCGCGCAGCACGGAGGGGTCGAGGTTGCCCTGCAAGGCAACGCGGCCACCGACCGCTTCGCGGGCATCCTGGAGGTCAATGGTCCAATCCACGCCCAGGCCGGTGCAGCCGGTGTCGGCAAGCGCGGCGAGCTGACGGTGGGCGCCCTTGGAGAACAGGATGATCGGCAGTTCGCGGCTATGCGCGTCGGCTTTGAGCAAGTCGACGACTTGCGCCATATAACGCAGGGAGAATTCGCGGAACGAGGCCGGGCCGAGCAAGCCGCCCCAGGTGTCGAACACCATCAAGGTTTGGGCACCCGCCGAGGCCTGGGCAATGAGATAAGTCGCCACCGAGCGCGCCAGAGTGTCCAGCAATGTGTGGGCGAGCGCCGGCTCGTTCCAGCACATCGCCTTGAGGGTGGCGAAGTCGCGTGAACCCTGGCCCTCGACCATGTAGCAGGCCAGCGTCCATGGGCTGCCGGAGAAACCGATCAGCGGTACCCGGCCGTGTAGTTCTTGGCGAATCAGGCGCACGGCATCCATCACATAGCGCAACTCGCCTTCCATATCGGGTACGCCGAGGCGGTCGATATCCGCCTTGCTGCGCACGGGCCTGGCGAACTGTGGGCCTTCGCCCTGGGCGAAAGACAGCCCCAGACCCATGGCATCGGGGATAGTGAGAATGTCGGAGAACAAAATCGCCGCATCGAGATCGAAGCGCTCCAGCGGCTGCAAGGTGACCTCGCAAGCCAACTGCGGGTTTTGCGCCAACGCCATGAAGTTACCGGCGCGTTCGCGGGTGGCGCGATATTCCGGTAGGTAACGGCCGGCCTGGCGCATCACCCAGATCGGCGTGGTGTCGGTGGGCTCGCGGCGCAGGGCGCGTAGAAAACGATCGTTTTTCAGTGCGTCGGGTTTGCTTGAATCAGTCATATCAACGTCCGTAAGGGCTATCCATGCCCTGGCTAAACATCACGCGAAAGCCGCGCTTGATTTGTGCGTCGCGTGCTTTCTCGAACGCGGCGATGGCGTCGTCGCGCTCCAGGTATTGGTCGCGCTTGAGCGTGGCGCGGCCCCCTTGGACACCTGATTCACGGTAAAGCGTCCAGCCGCCGAGCAGATCCTGCTCAAGCACGATCTGGACATAACGCGGCGCTTCGGCAGCGCCAGGCACGGTTTGCAAGTAGATGCGCATGAACTCGGGTTTTGGGGCGGCACAAGGTGCTGCGAACACGCCATTCTAGAAGGCTGGCGGCGTGCTAGCGAGGGTTAGTGGCTGTCGTTGGCGCCGCAGGGGCGAAAATCAGCGCCTTTCAGGCAGGCTCCAAGACAGCCAATACATCGGCCTCGTTCACGCCGCTGACAATCTCGGCGCGGCCAATGCCACGCCAAAGAATCAATCGCAGCGTGCCGGCCAGGTTTTTCTTATCCAGGCGCATCAATGCCAGCAAGGCTTGCGGTTGCATACCCGGCGGGATCGCCGTGGGCAGGGCGAGTCGTTCCAGCAGCCGTTGCAGACGCGCGGTATCGGCAGCGGCACTCATGCCTAAACGCTCGGACAATCGGGCGGCCAGCAGCATGCCAATGGCGACACCTTCGCCATGCAACAAGGCGGTGTATTTGCCGGCGGTTTCCAATGCATGGCCAAAGCTATGGCCAAGGTTGAGCAGGGCACGCTCGCCTTGTTCGGTTTCGTCGCGCGCGACGACGCCGGCCTTGTAGCGCACCTTGCGGGCGATCGCTTCAATCAGCAGCGCGGTGTCGCGCGCGGCCAGCGCATCGGCGTGTTGCTCCAGCCAGCTAAAGAATTCGACATCGCCGATCGCCGCGCCTTTCACCACTTCGGCCAGGCCGGCGCAGTATTCGCGTTGGGGCAGGGTGGCGAGGGTGTCAATGTCGGCGATGACGGCGCGCGGTTGATGAAATGCGCCGACCAGGTTTTTGCCGGCCGGCAGGTTGACCCCGGTTTTGCCGCCGACAGAAGAGTCGACCATGGCGAGCAAGGTCGTCGGCATCTGGATGAAGTCGATGCCGCGCATCCAGCATGCCGCGGTAAAACCGGCCAGGTCGCCGACCACGCCGCCGCCAAGCGCGATGATGCAGGCATCGCGAGTGGCGCCCAGTTGCGCCAGCGCATTGAGCGCGTTACCGACATTGGCGAAGGTCTTGTGGGCCTCGCCGTCGTCGAGCAAAAACGAGGATGCCTGCAGACCTTCCAGCCCGGCCAGTACCCGGTCCAAATACAGCGGTGCAACCGTGTGGTTGCTGATGACCAGCACGTGTCGTCCGCGCAATGCATGACGCCAATGCCGCGAATCACTGAGCAGGCCCTGGCCGATGGAAACCGGATAGCTGCGCGCGCCAAGTACGACGTCGATGCTGCAGGGGCGGGTATCAGTCACGATGGTCATGCGTCAGTTCCGAGGCGGCGACGTGCTGGCGCTGCCAGTGTTGATCGATCAGGGCGATGCTGCGGGTGCTGGCGGTGCTGACGCCTTCATGTTCGCCGGGAATGGCCAGGTCGGCGAGTTCGCGATAAAGCGGTGCGCGGGCTTGAGCCATGGCCTCGAGTTTGGCGCGTCTATCCTCTCCGGCCAGCAACGGTCGGCGGGTATCGTGGGCCAGGCGTTCGAGTTGCTGCTCGATACTCGCTTGCAGCCAGATGACGTAGCCGCGCTCGGTCAGGCATTGACGGTTGCGTGGATCGAGCACAGCGCCGGCGCCGGTAGCGAGCACGACGCCCTGGCGCCGGCTGCACTCGTCTAACAAGGCGCTCTCGCGTTGGCGAAAGCCGGCTTCACCTTCGATCTCGAATACCGTGGTCACACTGACGCCGCAGTGTTGTTCGATTTCCTGGTCGAGATCGACAAAGCACAGACCATAATGCGCGGCGAGCCGTCGACCTATCGACGTCTTGCCGGCACCGGTCGAGCCGACGATGAACAGGTTGCACGAGGGATTCATAGGTGAACTTTAGCAGCAGAAAAGATCAGGCTAAAAAAGATCGGACTCAAAAGGATCAGGCCGTAAAAAATCAATCCGTAAAAAATCGCACCGAGTCAGTGCTGCTGGCAGGCTGCGGTGATCTGGGGCAGCGGGTAGCGCGGCAATTGCTGGCGCGCGGCGATGCCGTGTGGGCTTTGCGCCGGCATCCGCCCGCTGCGGACGATAGCGGCATCCGCTGGTTGCAAGGAGATCTGACCCGGCCGGAAACCTTGCGCGATCTTCGCGTCGGTTTCACATCACTGGTGTATTTGCCGACGCCGGATGCGCGCGATGAGGCGGCCTATCGCGCGGTCTTTATCGACGGCTTACGCCACTTGCTAAGCGCACTCGATCAAGCAACCTTGCAGCGGGTGCTGTTTGTTTCTTCCAGTGCGGTCTATGGCGAACACGGCGGTGATTGGGTCGATGAGAGCACGCCGCCGGACCCACCGGGGTTCAATGGCGCCGTATTGCTTGAGGCCGAGCGTTGGTTGGCGGAGCAGCCGGTAGCGTCGGTGGCCTTGCGTCTGGCTGGACTTTACGGCCCTGGACGGCTGCAGTTGATCGAACGCTTGCGTGCCGGTCGGGCCGGCGTACCGCGAGGTACCCCGCATTGGGCCAATCGGATACACATCGACGATGCCGCGGCAGCCATCGTGCATCTGCTCGATATAGCCGCACCGTTGCCGCTGTACCTGGGTGTCGATGACACACCGTTGCCCCTGGATGTGCTGTACGACTATCTAGCCGGTTTGTTAGGCGCACCTGCTCCGATGGAGGGGCCAGCGCCTGCCGGGGTGGGCAGCAAACGATTGAGCAACGAGCGCCTGCGCGCTAGTGGATTCGTATCGCGCTGGCCGGACGCGCGTGAAGGCTACGCCGCGTTGCTTGCATCGAGTATCTGAAAGCAGCGATACCCACGAGCATGGATCGTTGTTTGCCGTGCTTGTCTGCATACTCCGCGCAGACGACCAAAGGCGGGGATGCCATGACGACTGAGCGAGCGAGGTTGCAACAGAGATTTCATCAGATGGCCGATGGCGAGTTGCTTCGACGGTATGCATCCGGCGACATGACCGAAATAGCCATGCAGATCGCACGCGATGAGTTGATCTCGCGCGATGTGCCAGTACCCTCGCTTGTGGAAACCCCGGTGGCCGATACCACGCCGGCACAAAGCCGGGGCAGAGTGATTTGCCTGACCCGGTTCTCGACGCCGACCGAGGCGCATATTCTTTGTGCAAGGCTGGCTGCGGAGGGTATTGCGACCGTCGCGGGGGATGCGAATCTACTGCAGGCGAATTGGCTCTGGACCCAGGCTATAGGGGGCGTTCGGGTGCTCATACACGAGGTCGATCTGGTTCGGGCCAGAGAGATTCTCCAGACATTTCAGCGGGGCGATTTTGCCTTGGCCGAGGATGAGCCGGCGTAGTACTCCTCTGGGGATTGCCGGGTTTAACTCAAGCCGTCTCGACCACGACGCATGGCAGATGTCCGGGCGCAGTCACTGTGGGAGGATCTTCATCCCTTTACGATCGCGTGGAGTTGCATCATGGCTATGGGTATTCAAGCTCACTTGGTCAGCACCAGCAATGAGATCCCCGGCTATCGCATCGTGCGGCCGATGGGCATCGTGCGTGGCATCACGGTGCGTTCGCGCAGTGTCATCGGCAATATCGGTGCGGCGCTACAGACCCTGGTAGGCGGCAATATTTCGATTTATACCGAGCTGTGCGAGAAGGCTCGCGAAGAGGCCTTCGAGCTGATGCTGCAACACGCTGCCGAACACGGCGCCAATGCGGTAGTGGCGATGCGCTACGACGCCAACGACGTGGCCGAAGGTGTCACCGAGGTGCTCGCTTACGGTACTGCCGTGCAGGTCGAGCCCATCCGCTGACCCATTGGCGACTTTCGCCAGGCACGCCCCTGATCGAGCCCCGGCATGCCGCAACGCGGCTTGTATGTGGGGGGAAAGCAGGCTCAGACTGCGCGCTTCAGAGGGAAGCGCGCCGCGCCGCTCGCGCGGTCATTGCAGAGGGTTGCGTCATGTCGGTAGCCAAGGTTATTGAGATCACCGCATCGTCTAGCAAGAGCATCGACGATGCCGTCAAGAAAGGCCTCAGCAAGACCGCCGAGTCCGTCAAGAACATCAAGGGTGCCTGGGTCCGCGACATCAAAGTCGCCACGAACGACGATGGCACGATCACGGAATGGCGCGTGGGGATGCGCATCAGCTTTGTAGTGAAGTAGATGGGTTCTTGCCCCTCCCCCCGCTTGCGGGGGGAGGCTTTGAACAGGCTCTTAAGCGTGGCTGATCCCGGTTACATGGCGCTGGGTGTCGTACTCCACGCAGCTATCGGCCAGGGCGGGCAGGGTGGCCAAAGCATGCTTGCTCAGGCGTTCGAAATGAGCGAGAAAGCGCAGCATGCTGGCGGCATCCATTGCCAGTGGCGCGTGCCGGGCGAGCAATTCTTCCTCTTGCTGGCTGCGCCATTGCCGCACGATGCCCCAGTTGGGCGCTTGCAGCACGATCAGTGCGTCCAGCTTGCGCCATAGTGGTTGATAACCGCGCAATTGCTTATTGACCCAATGACGCCAACTGCCGTCAGGGTCTTCGATACGTTCTAGTTCGTTGACGGGCGCCAGTAGTGCCGCCTGCAATTGCGGCCGGATGCCTAACGCCCAGCCTTCCAGAATCACCAGTTGCGGCGGCCGGGTGATTCGTGGCCAGCGCGAAGGCGGGATGCGTGTATCGCGACCTTTATCGAAGCGCGGATAGCTCACGGGCAGCTTGTCCGATGCGTGCGGCAATGCCGCCAGCACCGATAGCAACAGCTCGATTTCATGCGTGCCCGGCACGCCACGGGTGCGCAGCAAAGGGTGGATCTGCTGGGCCAGGGTCTCGCGTTCGCTGCGGGCGTAGTAGAAGTCATCCAGTGAAAGCACTTCGGTGGGCCAGCCGCGGGCCTCGGCCTGAGCCTTCATCTCCCGTGCCAGCGTGCTCTTGCCGCTGCCTTGCAGCCCGGACAGGCCCAGGACATAGGGGCGTTTGGTACGGGCAATGCGTCCGGCGTACTGGTCGAGCAGGTGTTCGGCCAGAGCCGAATGCTGCGTGCTAGCATCGTTGTTCATGCTCGCCATGATGGCGCGCGACGACCACGATTCAAGAGTTTATGTTGAACCACGAGATCCTCCAGACCTTTTTGCAATTGCTTGACGAGGCCCGCGCAGGCGGCGACCTTGAACCTACCGCGATGAACCTGTCTACCGTGGGTAGCGACGGCCGCGTGAGTTCGCGCATCGTACTGCTGAAGGGGGTCGATGAGCGCGGCTTTCGTTTTTTCACCAATTACGAGAGCGACAAGGGCGCCCAGCTCGACGCGCACCCGCAAGTGGCCTTGTGCTTCCACTGGAAGCCGCTACGGGATGGCGTACAGGTACGGGTGGAGGGCGTGGCACGCAAGCTGCTGGCCGAGGAGTCGGACACTTATTTCGCCAGCCGCCCCCGGCAAGCCCGGATCGGCGCCTGGGCTTCGTTGCAGTCGCAGACCTTGCCCGATCGCGAGACCTTCGAGCAGCGCGTCGCGCATTACGAAAAGGAATTTGCCGGCCGCGACGTGGCGCGGCCGCCGCATTGGGGTGGTTATGTCGTGGAGCCCGATACCCTGGAGTTCTGGTACGGCGCCGAACATCGCTTGCACGAGCGCGTGCGCTGGAGTCGGCACGGGCAGACCTGGACCCATCGGCTGCTCTACCCGTGATTAATCTTGTCGGTGCCGTATGAGCGACCACTACCCGCAACGCATTGTCTGTATGACCGAAGAGCCGACCGAGACGCTATACGCACTCGGCGAGGAAGATCGCATCGTCGGCATTTCGGGCTTCACTGTGCGGCCGGCGCGGGCGCGTAAGGAAAAGCCCAAGGTCTCTGCGTTTACCAGTGCGAAGATCGCCGAGATCCTCAAGCTGCAGCCCGACCTGGCGATTGGTTTTTCCGACATCCAGGCCGACATCGCACGTGACCTTATCAAGGCCGGTGTCGAGGTGTGGATCAGCAATCACCGCAGCGTCGACGGCATTCTTGCCTATATGCGCCGTCTCGGCGCCATGGTCGGTGCTGCCGACAAGGCCGATGCTTATGCGCAGCAAGCCGAGCGGCATATTGCCGAGGTGCGTGCCGCCGCCGCGCGTTTGCCGCGTCGGCCCAAGGTGTATTTCGAAGAATGGGACGATCCATTCATCACTGGCATTCGCTGGGTCGCCGAGCTAGTCGGCATCGCCGGTGGCGATGATATTTTCCCCGCGCAGGCACTGGAGCCGCTGGCGAAACATCGCATTCTGCCCAACGGCGACGAAGTGATACGCCAGGCGCCGGACATTATCTTCGGCTCGTGGTGCGGCAAGCGCTTTCGTCCCGAGCGGGTGGCCGCGCGACCCGGTTGGGAGACGATTCCGGCGGTGCGCAACGGCGATCTCTATGAGATCAAGTCGCCGCTGATCCTGCAGCCGGGGCCGGCGGCGTTGTTCGATGGGCTCGATGCGATTCACGCAGTGATTACCGCATGGGCGGCACGGCAACCCTGATGGTTCTTGTCGGCGGCCACCACGCGGGCGAAAAGCTAGAGCAGCGTTGACGGCATGGCGCCATCGCGCACAAGGCGCACTCCTACATTCCGAGCGCCAGCGCCGTACCAACATGGGTCAAGGGCGCTACCACCAGCAGGCGCAGCAGCATCAGCACAATCATTACCGCCCAGGGCGAGAAATCCAGGCCGCCGATGACCAGCTTGCCGCGCAGCGGGCGCAGCAGGGGTTCAACCAGGCTGCCCATCAGTCGCAGTACCGGTTGGCGGCGATCGACCTGGAACATGCTCATCAGCGACCAGGCGAAGATCAGCACCAGGTAGAACACCAGCACGAAATCGAGCAGGTCGGCCAGCGACAACAGCAGCAAGCCGGCCACGCCGGGAAGAATGCCGAGCAGGGCGAACAGCATGGCGCGCTTGAGCAGCATCAATAGCCATGCCACCAGCAGCGCCGCCAGGTTGATCCGCCGCCAGTTCGGCAGCACCCGCCTCGCCGGAGCCAATACCGGGTTGGTATAGCGATAGACGAACTGGCTTAGTGGATTGTTGAAATCGGCCCGGCACGCCTCGGCCAGCAGGCGCAGCACGAACAGTGTGGCGAGTGCGCTGAATGCCAGCTCAAGCAGAAAGGAGAGGGCGCTAAGCAAATAACTCATGTTGCCTGATCCAGGCTGGCGGCCAGCTCTTCACCGCGACGGGTAGCGGCGGCCACGGCGCGGGCGACGGTACGCTGCAAGCCATCGGCCTGGAAACTTTCCAGTGCGGCTTGGGTGGTGCCGTTGGGCGAGGTCACGCGTTTGCGCAATTCGCCTGGGTCCTCGCCGCTTTCGACCAGCATGCGGCCGGCACCCAGGCAGGTTTGTGCGGCCAGCGCACGGGCGCTCTCGCGCGACATCCCTTGTGCCACGGCGGCGTCTTCAAGGGCTTCGACCAAGGCAAAGAAATACGCCGGACCGGAACCGGACAGCGCGGTGACGGTATCCATCAGCCGCTCGTCGTCGATCCAACGGGTCAGGCCCACCGCGTCCATGATGCGCTGCGCCTGCGCGCGTTGCGGCGGGCTGACCCGGTGGTTTGCGCATAGGCCAGTGGCCCCGGCGCCGATCAGTGCCGGGGTATTCGGCATGCAGCGTACGATGGCCATGGCGCCAAACCAGCGCTCGAGCTGATCGATGCGCACGCCGGCGGCAATCGAGATCAGCATCGGCCGGTTGCGCTGCAAGGTGTCGCGCAGCTCCATATGGATAGCCGGCATGATTTGCGGCTTCACCGCCAGCAGCAGCACCTCGGCCTCGGCCGCAGCCAGGCGGTTTTCGGCGTAGCAGGCGACACCGAATTCACGGCCCAGCTCTTGGCGGGCGTCGGCACGCGGTTCGGCCACCGTGATGGCCGAGGCGGACAGGCCAGTTTTCAGCAGGCCGCCAATCAGGCTGCGGGCCATGTTGCCGCCGCCGATGAAAGCGATACGTGTCATGCGGGTTCCTTTACCAAGCCAAGCCAGGCCAGGTCGCATACCTTACCGGAGGTGACCCAGGCGATGAGCGTTTGCGATGCTTATCACAGATGCGAGTGGGTAAGAGCCTGTTCAAGGATGACTCCACGTGCGCGGCCAGTCCGCCCGCTCCAAACCTCGCTTCTGCAAACTGCGTCCGCACTTTCGCCTTGGGTTTCATAGATGCTCTGGTCGCGTGGGCCTTGCGGCGAGTAGTATCGGCGCGCTGCACGCGCTGTAGAAGAAAGGGGGATCGGTTCATCGGATGAGCGGTCGCTATGCGTCCGTAGATCGCCTCTGCCTAAAGTGGCTACTGCCCAAGCTATTGCATACACGATTGGTTGAGGGGAACCTGATGGATATTGCCGAACTGCTCGCTTTCTCGGTGAAGAACAAGGCTTCGGACTTGCACCTGTCCGCCGGCCTGCCGCCGATGATCCGCGTAGACGGTGACGTGCGCCGCATCAACATCCCGGCGCTGGAACACAAACAAGTGCATTCGCTGATCTACGACATCATGTCGGATAAGCAACGCCGCGATTACGAAGAATTCTTCGAGACTGACTTCTCGTTCGAGATCCCCGGTCTGGCGCGCTTTCGTGTCAATGCGTTCAACCAGAATCGTGGCGCGGGCGCGGTCTTCCGTACCATTCCGTCCGAAGTGCTTACGCTGGAAGATCTTGGCTGCCCGCCGATTTTCCGCGAGTTGATCGAACAGCCGCAGGGTTTGATCCTGGTCACCGGGCCAACCGGCTCCGGTAAATCGACTACGCTGGCGGCGATGGTCGATCACATCAACAAGAACGAATACGGTCACCTTCTCACCATCGAGGACCCGATCGAATTCGTGCACACCTCGCAAAAATGCCTGGTCAACCAGCGCGAAGTGCATCGCGATACGCATGGCTTCAACGAAGCCTTGCGCTCGGCGCTGCGCGAGGATCCCGACTACATCCTGGTCGGCGAGTTGCGCGATCTGGAAACCATTCGTTTGGCGCTGACCGCCGCGGAAACCGGTCACTTGGTGTTCGGCACCTTGCATACCAGTTCGGCGGCCAAGACCGTCGACCGCATCATTGACGTGTTCCCGGCCGGCGAAAAGCCGATGGTGCGTTCAATGCTGTCCGAAAGCCTGCGCGCGGTGATTTCGCAGTCATTGCTGAAAAAGGTCGGCGGCGGGCGTATGGCGGCGCACGAAATCATGGTCGGCATCCCGGCGATCCGTAACCTGATTCGCGAAGACAAAGTGGCGCAGATGTACTCGTCGATCCAGACCGGCCAGCAGTACGGCATGCAAACGCTCGATCAGAATATGCAGGATCTGGTCAAGCGCGGCCTGGTAACCCGTCAGCAAGCGGCTGGCTACGCCAAGAACAAAGACATATTCAAGTAAGGCGGGGAACGGGGAACGGGGAACGGGGAACTTGATGGTTGCTGTAGTTCCCGCCTCCTGCCCGACCATCGCCTCTAGAGGAGGCAAGTTATGCGCGATTTTGATTTTATAGAGCGACTGGCAAGAGGGTGGATGACCGTTGTCATCCCCTCACGGCTAACCCCCGTTCCCTGTTCCCCTTTCCCCGTTCCCCGGCTCTAAAGGAGCCACCCCATGAGCGAATTCGATTTCACCTCGTTTCTGAAACTGATGGTGCACAAGAAGGCATCGGACCTGTTTATTACGGCCGGTGTGGCGCCTTCGATGAAGGTGCAGGGGCGCATTGTGCCAATCACGCAGAGCCCGCTTTCGGCGCAGCAGGCGCGCGACATGGTGCTCAACGTGATGACGCCTTCGCAGCGCGAAGAGTTTGAAAAGACCCACGAGTGTCAGTTCGCGATTGCCGCCCAAGGCGTCGGCCGTTTCCGTGTGTCGTGCTTCTACCAGCGCAACTGCGTGGGCATGGTCTTGCGCCGCATCGAATCGTCGATCCCTACCTTCGAAGAGCTGAATTTGCCGCCGGTGGTCAAGCAATTGGCGATGACCAAGCGCGGCATCATCATTTTTGTCGGCGGCACCGGTACCGGTAAGTCGACCTCGATGGCGGCGATGATCGGCTATCGCAACCAGAATTCGACCGGCCATATCATCAGCATCGAAGATCCGATCGAATACGTGCACAAGCACGAGGGCTGCATCATCACCCAGCGCGAACTCGGCATCGATACCGATAGCTGGGAGAACGCGCTGAAGAACACCCTGCGCCAGGCGCCCGACGTCATCATGATCGGCGAGGTGCGCACGCGCGAAACCATGGAATACGCGATCAACTTCTCCGAAACAGGCCACTTGTGCCTGTGCACGCTGCACGCCAATAACGCCAATCAGGCGATTGACCGCATCCTGCATTTCTTCCCCGAGGATCGTCGCCAGCAATTGTTTATGGATTTGTCGCTGAACCTCAAAGGTGTCGTTGCGCAGCAGTTGATCCCGACGCCTGACGGCAAGGCACGCCGCGTCGCGGTGGAGATCTTGCTCGGCACGCCGCTGGTGCAGGATTACATCCGCCAGGGCGAGATCCACAAGATCAAGGAAGTGATGAAGGAATCGACCAACCTCGGCATGAAAACTTTCGATCAGAGCCTGGTCGAGCTTTACCATGCCGGTGAGATTTCTTACGAAGACGCCCTGCGCCACGCCGACAGCTCCAACGAAGTACGCCTGCGCATCAAGCTGGCCCTGGGTGGCGATGCGCACACCCTGTCGCAGGGGTTGGATGGGGTCGAGCTGGAAGAGACCCGCGACACCCAAGGCTTCGGCGGCGGCCTACTGCAACGCTAAAGGCCTATCCAAAGGCTCCCAGTAGCCTGGATACCTCTGAAAGAATCCCGCGCCTCCCTCGCTGACCAGCGAGGGAGGCGCGCGCCTGTGTCCGCTCTTTTCGCATATCGCCCTGGCGATATCTTGCGAATTTTTCCTATAGAACGGCGAAAGATATTTCGATAAAACAAAGGGCAGGTCAGAGGGGTCTGGCCTGAGGGGAAATCACGCGTAGCAGTTAATTCCGAGGTTTTAGCTCGGAGGGGAGAGGCTTGTCCGCATTTGGCTTAGCCATGACTGAGAGCAGGGCTGAGAGCGGGGCTGCTGCGTGGAGTTGAGAGCTATTTCCGCCTGAATACTTATTTTGGGGAGAGTTTTTCAATGCGTGTATCTACTACAACGACGGCCATGCGGCCGTTGCGTCACTCGGTGCTTGCGCTCGCCTTGGGGTTGGGCTTGGCCAGTACGGGAGTTATGGCGCAGTCCAATGTCACCGGCAGCATTTTTGGCCAGGTGGCCAGTCAGCCCGGTACTACGACGGTGGTCATTCAGAGCGTGGACACGGGGTTTTCCCGCTCGCTTCCAGTCGATAGCTCGGGACGCTACCGCTTCACCACGCTGCAGCCAGGTCGCTACAAAGTGAGCTTGCAAAGCGATGGCAAGGAAGTCAGCTCGCGCGACAACGTCGAGGTGACTATCGCCAGCGGTACCGAGGTTTCCTTCGCCGGCGGCAATGCAACCAGCGCCAAGAATCTCGAAGGCTTGTCGGTGGTCGCTTCGGTGTTGCCGTCGATCGACGTTTCGTCAGTCGATACACGTACCGTGCTTACCTCCGAGCAGCTCAACAAACTGCCGATCGCTCGCGGTGTCGGTGCGGCGGCATTGCTGGCGCCGGGTGTGGTGGAAAACACCAGCTACAGCACCAATGGTTTTGGCAATATTCCCAGCTTCGGTGGCGCGGCCTCATCGGAGAACGCGTATTACATCAACGGTTTTGCGGTGACCAATCCGCTGACGTCGCTTGGCGCCAGCACCTTGCCGTTCAACGCGATCGACCAGGAGCAGGTACTCACCGGGGGCTACGGCGCTGAGTTCGGTCGCTCTACCGGCGGCGTGATTAATATCGTCACCAAGCGCGGCAGCAATCAGTGGAAGGGCGGCGTTTACGCCATCTGGCGGCCGGAGGCATTGCGCGCCAATCCACGCAATGGTTATTTCCCGAACACGGGCTTCTATTCGCAGACCACCCCCGACGGCAAAGCACCGACCGACGGCACGCTGTATCAGTACCGCAACAAAAACCAATACACGTATACGACCTACGGTGCCTATGTCAGCGGGCCGCTAATCAAGGATCGCTTGTTCTTCTATCTCGAAGGCGAGATGAACAAGCAAGACGGCAAAAGTGTGAGCTCGTTTTCCAATTCGTCCTCTTCGGTGGGCAAGATCGGCTGGAACGACTACACCTACAAGATTCCGCGCTGGACGGCGAAGGTCGACTGGAATATCACCGATAACAATATCCTTGAATTCACCGGTGTCTCGGACAAGGTTCAATACGACGCGTCCAGCTACAACTTCAACTACAGCGACTCCACGCATGGCAATGCGCAGAACGGCGGCTCGTACACCAAGAACGGTGGCGACCTGTACATCGCCAAATACACCGGCTACGTCACCGACAGCCTGACCGTATCGGCGCTTTACGGCACGCAGAAGCTCGAACACATACAGACACCATGGGGCTACGACCCCAAATGTCCCTACATCACGTCAACCGCACAGAGCCAGGCGCCGGGCCTCGTCTACGGCGGCTGCCAGACGTCCACCAGCAACTCGTTGCTATTGCCGGGCTCCAAGGACAAAACCCACGGCTGGCGGCTCGATATCGAATACCGTCTGGGCGATCACGACATTCGCCTCGGCATGGACAATCAGACGGCCGAATCACTGACCGGCTCGCAATTCCCCGGTGAGTTTTCCTGGGCCTATGGGTGGCAGAAAAATGCCAATGTCGGCATTGACGCCAGTCATGGCGTGGGTTCGCCGGCCTCGGCAGGCGGCCTGGGCAGTAAGGGTTACTTTGTTTCGCGTGCCTATAACACGCAGCGCGCTCAGGTGAAGACTGAGCAATCGGCACAGTTCATCGAGGATCGCTGGCAGATCAGCGATCGCTGGTTGCTCTCGCTGGGTCTGCGCAATGAGCAGTTCACCAACTACAACGGCGCGGGCCAGCCGTATGCGCGGCAACGCAACCAGCTTGCGCCACGCATCGGCGCAGCCTGGGACGTGTTTGGCGATGCCTCGCTGAAAGTGTTCGCCAATGCCGGCCGTTATCACCTGGCCATGCCCAACAATGTTGCGGTGCGCGGCGCATCCGGTTCGCTGATAACCAATGAGTACTTCACCTATACCGGCGTCGATGCGACAACCGGCGCGCCGACCGGCCTCAAGCCGGTCGCGGTGGATGCCAGCAAGGGCTATACCTGCAACGGCACCCATGCGATCTCCAGCAACCTGGAGTGCGGTACGGCGCCCGACCCGCGTACGGTGGCGGCGCAAGGGCTGAAGTCGCATTTCCAGGACGAATACATCGCCGGTATGGAGCAGCGGATCAACTCCCATTTCAATTGGGGCGCCAAGCTGACCTACCGTAGCCTGCGCAGCGCGATCGACGACACCTGCACCCAGGTGCTGGGCGGACGTTGCTTCCTGTTCAATCCGGGCCAGGCCAACACGTTCCTCGAACAGCAGGCCGACGGTAGCTATAAGCCGGTGACCTACAGCAATGCCCAGCTCGGCATGCCGCAGTTGAAGCGTAAGTACTACGCGGTGGATCTGTTCGTGGAGCATCCGTTTGGCGACAAGTGGTACGGCCGCGTGGACTACACCTTCTCGCGCAACTACGGCAATACCGAGGGGCAGCTCGCTTCGGATCTCGATACCGGCGCCGGCGGCCAGGCGGATGTCTCCACCACGCAGGATTGGGATCTGCCGCAGTTGATGGTGGGCTCCAATGGCCTGCTGCCCAACCATCGCAAGCACCAGATCAAGGCCTTCGGTTATTTCCAGATGAATGACGATTGGCGTTTCGGCGCCAGCCTGTTGCTCGCATCAGGCCGGCCGAAAAACTGCACCAGCCATTACCCCACCGCCGACAAAGGCTTGTACAGCGGTTCGACGTACTGGTTCTGCGGCCTGTCCGGTTCGGGTACGGCGCCGGGTACGGCCGGTTACGCGGCGCCTGCGGCTGACTACGCATTCTCGCCGCGCGGTTCGCACGGCAGCGCACCGTGGAGCTATCAACTGAATCTCAATGTGGCCTACACACCGGGCTGGATGGAGCGCAAGCTGACCTTCCAGATGGACATCATCAATGTACTTAATCGTCAGGTGGCGACCGGGTACAACTATCGCTACGAGACGGGCAGCCGCAATACGCCTAACCCGTTGTACCTGCGTGAGTTGAACTACACCGATCCACGCTACGTGCGGCTTACCGCACGTTACGACTTCTAAGAACTTGTTTTACTAAGCGCGAAACAACAGCCAGCTTCCGGCGCTCTGATGGCGCTGAGGTGCTGGGTCTCCCCTTTAGCCGCTGGTCTGCCAGCGGCTTTTTTTATGGAGACGAGTCGTTAGTCGACGACGAACAGTTTGGCCCCGGTTTCCGTATACGAGCGGTGTGGTTCGGCGCGATCTGCAACTTGATAACTCATGCCGGGTTTGAGCGTAAATATGCGGCCGTCTTCAAGCTCCGTATGAAGTTCTCCTTCGGTGCACAGCAGGATATGACCCTTGCTGCACCAATGATCGGCGCGATAGCCGGGCGTGTACTCGATCATGCGCACGCGGAGGTCGCCGAAGTGCTGCGTGTGCCAATAGGCAAGGCCGGTTTCGCCTTGGTGTTCGGTTCTCTCGATCTGTGACCAGTCGGTGATGCCGAACGGAATGCCAGACATATGCATGAACGGTTCTCGTCGCTATAGATGGACACGTGTATACGAAGGGCGGCTTTCGATAAACCTTCGCCGGAGCGTCAAGTCGCAGCCAAAAAAACGGGGCGCCGAAGCGCCCCGTCGATGCTGTGCGGTAAGCGAGTGTTCGCTTACTTCAAGCGATTACTTCAGTTCGGTCTGGCTGCTGATGACCAGGCCACTGTCTTCCACGTGCGCTTCGGAGCTGACTTGCTTGACGCGTTCGGCTTGAGCACGCATGGATTCAAACTGAGCCTTCGAGCGGGCCACCGCGGCGGCCTTGGTCTTGGCGACCTCGGCTTCGTCCTTGGCGGCATCTTCGTCGGCGGCATCATGGTCGGTGCTGGCGGAAATGGCGGCGTACTGCTCGGCCTTGTCGCCCATCGCCTTCACCCAGGCCTGGTACATCGGGCCATCGAGGCGCATCCGTGCCATGCGGCCGGCGTCACCGCCGGGTGACTTCAGCATCTCGCTGAGCTTGCCGTCTTCACCTTGGCCGATGGCAATGGCCAGGGCCTTTTCACCCATGGCGAGCCATGCGGGCTGGCCGCCGAGCGGGGCGGACAGCTCGGCCGGCAACGCTACCGGCTTACCGTCTTTGGTGAGCTTGAGCTGAGCCATGGCCGGCGAAACCATCGAGCCCATGGCCAGCAGCGCGTCGGGGTTGGCGGTGCCGATCATCACGCGACCGCTGAACTTCGGCATGCTGGCTTCACCGCCGGCTTCGAAGCTGTCGAGCGCGATGCGCAGGCCACTGAGGTCGCCGAACGGCGGGATCGCCGCTTTCTGCGCCAGATCGCCCAGCTTGGTAAAGCCTTCGTTGAGGTCGACCACGGCTGGACAGCTAAACGGCTGAGCGGCGACGGCGCTTGCCTGTGCTTCCCAGAACGCGCGTAGCTGTGTCATCGGTAGCGCCAGGCTTACGTCGAATGGGGCCGTACCGGCATCGCCCAGGCCCGGAAGCTCGACTTTGATGCCCGAGAAAGCCTTGGTGATGTCTTGCGCCAGTGCCACATCCATGCGGATGTCCTGGTGCTTGGCGTCGAGCTTGGTATAGCCAAAGCTTACGTTCGGGACGCGGGCGGCGATGCGGGTGGCATCGGCTTCGCAACTGGGCGGAATCTGCAACTGGTTGGCCACCGGCTCGCCAGTCTTGGACGATTCGGCTTCGGCATGCGCCTTGTGCATGGCATTGAAGAACGGATCTTTGCCGCTGGCGGCCAACGGCAACGCGCGCGCGAGATCGAACTGGCCGACGGCCCAGGGCTGGTAGCCCTTGTCCTTGGCCAGCTTTTCGAGGCGACCGTCGTCTTGAAGGTTCTTGGCCGGGCGATCGAGGCCCAGTGCCTCACGCAGCATCGGCTGCGGCGCATCGGCCGGCAGCAACGCGGCGACGGCCTGTTTGCCGACGACTGCGAGAATGACCTGCGTGCCCGACTGGGTCGAGACGTGCTTGCGGTAGTTCTGGCCGTCCACCGTGGCGGTGTCGAATTTCTTGCCGTAAGCGGTTTCCATACGGGTGACAAAAGCGTCGAACGCTTTGTCGTCGGTCAGCTCGAAACGTGCCACCGGTGCCAGGCCCAGGCCATAAATGGCTGAACGGCCCTTGATATTGAGACCGGCGTTTTGCGCGAAAGCTTCAACGGTTTTGCCATCCAGCTCGGCGACAAAGGCGTGCAGCAAACGGGCGCTGTCGGCATCTTTGGTCGTCATGTTGTCAGCGGCGGCTTTGAGCTGCGCCACTTGGGCAGGCAACTGCGCGTTGGCTTGAGCAAGCATGGCCGAGCGGGTGCTGTCATCCAGTACATCGAGGTTGGCCAGCACGTACGGCGTATCCGCCGGTACGAATGCCAACGGGGCGTCCTTATCTTTATGTCCGCAGGCTGCCAGCAGTACGCCGGCGATGCCTAAAGCGAGGTATCGCGTCGTCAATCGCATCTTTTTTATTCCCTGTATGAAGATGATGTAGCGCGGCGCATTATGCCCGCTTTTGCGCTTGCAGCACTGAACAATTGTGTGCTTATAGCCTCATTTGAGGGCCAGGATCGTCGCTGCGTGAATGCCGCCTTGCAGAATGCGCTCCGACAGGGCGGCATCGTCTACCGCCCGAGCTAGCTGCAATGAGCCCATCAGTGCGGCAAAGATCGCCATCGAGCGCTCGCGCCGTTGGGCTGCCGGCAGGGTCGGCGGCAGGCGCGCCTCGATCAGTTTGAACAGCGCCTGCAGGCGCACGGTAAAGACCGCGCGGGTGTCTGGTGCATGACGAGCCAGCTCGGGCGCCAATGCGGCGGCGGCACAGCCGCTTTCCGGGTGATCGCGGTGCTGGTGGTGCAGATAGCCGCGGGCCAGGGCCGTTACATCGTCACCGTAGCGTTTGGCGAGCCGGGTCAATTCGTCCAGGGTCTGGGTCATCGAGTCTTCGACGGCGGCCCGCAGCAAGGCCTCTTTCGAGTCGAAGTGGCTGTAGAAGCCGCCATGGGTCAGGCCGGCTTCGGCCATGAGTGCGGCGACCCCGACCCCTTCGGCGCCATCCTGGCGGAATCGGCGCGAGGCGGCCTGCACGATCCGTTCGCGGGTGCTTTCTTTATGGCCTTTGGCGTAGCGCATGGCGTGATGGGTCTGGCGGAAGTAGGTGAATCCTAGCTTGTTGCATGATGACGATCATCTAATATGATGATCGTCATTTCATTGCCCGGCCATCGGCTTGGCGACACTGACAACGAGGCTTCACTATGCAAGTACACGATCCGGTTGTTATCGCGGCGGCAGTGCGCACCCCGTTAGGGCGCTTTGGCGGCGAATTGGCGCCATTAGCTGCGCCGGCTCTAGGCGCGAGTGTGTTGCGTGCGGCGCTGACCCGCGCCGGGCTGGCGGCAGAGCGGTTAGACGAGCTGTTGCTAGGCTGTGTCTTGAGCGCGGGGCAAGGGCAGGCGCCAGCGCGGCAGGCGCAACGGGCGGCCGTCATTCCCGATGCGGTGGGTGCGACGACCGTGAACAAAGTCTGCAGCTCGGGTTTGAAAGCGATCATGTTGGCCCATGACGCGATCGTTGCCGGTTCGGCGCAGCGCGTACTCGCCGGCGGCATGGAGAGCATGTCGCGTGCGCCCTATTTGCTGGCCGGTGCGCGCGAGGGTTATCGCAGTGGTCATCAGCGTGTGCTCGACCACATGCTGCTCGATGGCTTGGAGGACGCCTACGAAGGCGGCCGTTCAATGGGCGATTTCGGTGAAGCCACTGCCACCGCCTATGGCTTTGATCGCCAGGCCCAGGATGCCTACGCGATGGAAACACTGCGCCGTGCACGCGCCGCTCAAGCGAGTGGTGCTTTCGCCACCGAAATCGAGCCGCTCGATGTTCCGGTCAAAGGTGGCTCGATGACCATCGATACGGACGAACACCCACGCAAAGTCAGCCCCCATAAAGTGCCTGCGCTACGCGCGGCATTTCGCCAGGACGGCAGCATTACCGCGGCCAGCTCCTCGGCCAATGCCGATGGCGCAGCGGCCTTGCTGCTCACCCGCCGTTCGATCGCCGAGCGCGAAGGCTTGCCCATGCTGGCGCAGATCCGTGGCCTGGCCACGCACAGCCAGGACCCGGCCTGGTTCACGACCGCACCGGCGCCCGCGATCCGCAAGCTATTGGACAAGGTGGGTTGGAGCATGGCTGAGGTTGATTTGTTCGAGATCAATGAAGCCTTCGCGGTGGTGGCGATGGCTGCCATGCGTGATTTATCGATAGATCATGAGCGATTGAACATACACGGCGGCGCTTGTGCACTCGGTCACCCGATTGGCGCGACTGGTGCGCGCATTGTGGTGACTTTGTTGCATGCGTTGGTTCGTTACGATTTGCGTCGTGGTGTGGCGGCGCTTTGTAACGGTGGGGGTGAGGCTACGGCGATTGCGATTGAGCGGGTGTAGGGCCTGTTCGAGGTTCAAACCCCACCCCCTCCCAGCCTCCTCCTGCGCGCAGGGGCAAAAGCGCAGCGTTCGCTGCTTTTGACGTTGCTGTTGCTCTTGACCTTGGGGCCCCTGTGCGTCGGTGAGGGTCGGACGATCAGGCCCGCAGGGGACTCGGCATGGATGCCGAGTCCTTTTCGCCAGTGCACGGATGCACTGTCGAAAAGCCCGGCCGACCCTCACGCACCCGAAGGGCGACGCATCGGGGTGGCCTTCTCCGTTGGTTACACCATCAAGAGAAAGTGACTCGACCACCGGCAGGTGGCCGAAAGCCCGCCGCAGGCGATCCAGTTCGCGATCATAGAACCGAGGCTTTAGTGATTTAACGCCCCAGCACCTCATTAAGCACCGCCATCCGCACAAACACCCCATTTCCGACCTGCTCAAGAATGCGCGACTGCGCGCCGTCGGCAACATCCGAGGCAATCTCGATACCGCGATTGATCGGCCCTGGGTGCATCACCAGGCAGCCCTTGGCGGCGAGAGCGAGGCGGCGTTTGTCCAGGCCGTAGTGCTGGAAATAGGCGGCTTCGTCGGGCAGGTCGGTGGCGGTCATGCGCTCTTTCTGCAGGCGCAGCATGATGACGGCGTCGGCACCTTCGATGGCGCTGTCGAAGTTGTCGAACAAGCGGCAATGCGGAAAATCGGTTTGCGCCGGCATCAGCCCCGAAGGGGCGCACAGGCGGATCTCTTTGGCGCCTAGCGCGCTTAGCGCATGGACGTCCGAACGTGCCACGCGTGAGTGCTTCACGTCGCCGCAAATGGTGACGACGAGTTGATGAAAATCGGGCCGATGCTGGCGAATCGTCAGTGCATCGAGCAAGCCTTGCGTGGGGTGTGCGCGATTGCCGTCGCCGGCGTTAATCACCGATACGCCGCTCATCGCATGGCGTACTAATTCATCGGGTGTGCCTGACACTTTATGGCGCACGATGATGGCGTCCAGGTGCATGGCCTCCAGCGTGTGCAAGGTGTCGAACATCGCCTCGCCCTTACTGGTAGAGGACAAGCCAAGGTCGAAATTAATGACGTCGGCACCGAGTCGGCGCGCCGCCAATTCAAACGAAGTGCGCGTGCGCGTGGATGGCTCGAAGAACAAATTCAGCACGGTGCGGCCGGTCAGCAAATCGAGTTTGCGGGTGCCGTGGGCGCAAGCGTCGCGCATGGCTTCGGCGCGGTCGAGCAGGCGCTCGATGGTGGCGCGCGGCAAGTGTTCCAAGGAGGTCAGGTGGCGCAGGCGTGGGCTCATGGCGGAGTCTTCTTGGTGAAAGCAGAGAAGTAAGGCGGCTGGGTGCTAAGTCGTTGCAAGAGGCGGCGGATCGGCAGCGCTACTAAGCCAGTGTTCAAGGATTACCGCGGCGGCCTCGGCATCGATGTGCGCGGCATCGCGCCGACGCTTGAGTCCGGCGGCGCGGGCGTCGGCAAAGCGGCGCGCGGCCTCTTGCGAGCTGTGTCGCTCGTCGACGAGAACCACCGCGGTGGCATAGCGCTGGCGCAGCCGCTCGGCAAAGCGGCGGGCGGCGACACTGGTCGGTTGCTCGGCGCCGTCCAAGGTCAGCGGCAGGCCGACGACCAGGGTGTCGGGCAGCCATTCTTGGCGTAGTTTGTCCAATTGCTGCCAGTCCGGTTCGCCATCGCGTACCGCGATGGTGGCGAGCGCTCGGGCACTGGCGGTCAAACGGTTGCCGACGGCGACGCCGATAAGTCGGCTGCCGTAGTCGAAACCGAGGGCACAGCTCATGCGTGTCCCACGTAATTGGTCAGTTGCAGCGGATCCACCCCGACCAGTCCGGCAGCAGCGCTCCAGCGCTCATCCAGAGGCGTATCGAAAACCACCCGCTCGTTGGCCTCTACGGTGAGCCAGGCGTTGTCCATCAACTCTTGCTCTAATTGTCCGGCGCTCCAGCCGGCATAGCCCAGCGCCATCATGGCTTGCCGTGGACCTTCGCCGGCGGCCATCGCAACCAGAATGTCGCGCGAGGTGGTTACCGTCCAATGCTCATTGATGCGGTAACTCGACTCCCAATGACCGTGTTCGCGATGCAGCACAAAGCCTCGTTCCTGTTGCACCGGGCCGCCGATCAATACCGGCGCGTCGGCCAGTTCGGGGTCGTGGCAGCTAAGTTTCATCTGCGCCAGCACATCGCCAAACCGATACTCGGATAGCTGCGTGACCAAGAGCCCCATCGCGCCGTCTTCGTCGTGCTGACAAACAAAAGCCACCCCTCGCGAAAAAGGCGGCTCGGCCAAGCTCGGCATGGCGATCAGAAAGTAACCGGCGAGGGTTTGCAGTTGCGGGGCTGTCATGCCCGCATTGTATGCGCTTGACCGCCCTTGCGGCTGGTTTGCAACGCGCCTCAGATAGGCTTCCTCCCCTGCTAGTAGGGGAGGGTAGGGGAGGGGTTAAGCTCGGTGGCAAGGTTGCCCCCCTCCCGGCCTCCCCCTACGCGCAGGGGGAGGAGGACTCTGTCAGCGATTGCGCAGCACATTACCCGGCAAAAACTGCCAGGTACGGGTGATATACAGCTCGTCGACCCGCTCCTTGTCCGAGGGCAGGACGGGGAAGGGGGCAGCCAGTCGCACGATACGCTGCGCCGCAGCGTCCAGCAGGTCGTGGCCTGAGCTCTTGATGACGTCGATGCTCTTGATGCTGCCGTCGTGGTTAAGCCCCACGGTCAGTACCAGCTCGCCATACAGCTCGCGGCGGCGTGCCTCGTCGGGGTAATTCAGGTTGCCGGTGCGCTCCACCCGGTCGACCCAGCTACGCATATAGGCCGCGTAGGCGAACTCTTTGGTGTTGGCGGAGATGAATTTTTTCTTCGGGCGCTTGGCATAGGCCTCGTTGCGGTCGCGCAGTTCGGCGGCGAGCTGGGCCATTTCCTGCTGCCGCTGCACATCTTCGCTGGCCTCGGGCAGGTTTTGCGGCAACTGCTCGTGCTTGGCAGTGTCGGTGTCGACGCTGTAGTGGCTGTTACCCGTGGTGGTCAGCAATTTGGCGTCGGTGGCTTGCTCGGGCCGTGGCGCGCTGGCCTCGGTCGGCTGTGGCGCTACTCCGGTGCTGGGTGTGGGCAGCAGGCCGGAGAACTGCTGCGACGGCCGCGCCGCGTGATCGCTTTCGCCGCCGCCCTGGTTATTCGCCTGGGCCAGAAAATCGGCCTTGGCCGGCACTTCGCGGTTCGCTACATCGACCAGGGTGACGTCCAGCGTCGGCAGGCTGGGTTTGGCCTTGATGTAGTCGAAGGTGATGCCCAGCACCAGCACGCCGTGCAATAGCAGTGAAAACAGCAAGGTGGCGCCGATCAGGTCGGCGCTGGTGGTGCGGGATGGAGCATTCACGCAGTGCAGGTTCCGGTGGTGACGCTTTCGATGACGTCGAACAGCTGGCCGGCGATATTAAGCCCGAACTGTGCATCCAGTTCGCGGACACATGTCGGCGATGTGACGTTGATCTCGGTGAGGTAGTCGCCGATGACGTCCAATCCGACGAATAACAGCCCGCGCCGCCGCAGCTCCGGGGCAATCTGGGCCGCGATCCAGCGATCGCGTTCAGACAGCGGTACCCCCACGCCACGGCCGCCGGCGGCGAGATTGCCGCGAAACTCGTTGCCCTGCGGAATGCGCGCCAGCGCATACGGCACCGGTTCGCCGTCGATCAGCAGAATGCGCTTGTCGCCCGACGTGATCTCGGGAATGTACTTCTGCGCAATCGTGAACTGCCGGCCCTCGCCGTGCGGCCCCCCGGCAAGCAGCGTTTCCAGCATCGAATTCAAGTTGCTGTCGCCCGCCTTGACTCGAAAAATGCCGCGTCCGCCCATGCCGTCGAGCGGCTTCAGCACTACCTCGCCATGTTCGGCGGCAAAGCGGCGCAGCTCGCCGGCGTCGCGCGAGACCAGGGTCGGTACGATGCACTGGGGGAAATTCAGGGCATAAAGTTTTTCGTTGCAATCGCGTAGCGCCTGCGGGTCGTTAATGACCTTCACTCCACTGCGCTGGGCCAGCTCCAGCACCATGGTGTCGTAGACGAATTGCGGGTCGACCGGTGGGTCTTTGCGCATCAAGACCACGTCCAGCTCGCGCAGATCGCGCCATTGTGCCTCGCCCAGGGTGAACCAGCCCGACGGGTCGTCCTTGACCCGCAGCGGCGCCAGCCGCGCCCAGGGGGTGCCGTCGCGTACCGCCAGGTCGCCTTGCTCGAAGTAATACAGCCGATGGCCGCGCCGCTGGGCCTCCAGCAACATGGCGAAACTGGTGTCCTTGGCGACCTTGATGGCGCCGATGGGGTCCATCAGCACGGCGACCGAGAGGGCCATGGTCATTACTCCTGGGGGTATGGAAAGGGGGAAGGGGTGGTTACTGTGCTTCACAGAACCGTGATGTTCGCCGAGGCGGTCTGTATGGGGCAAGGCGCAAATCGCCAACTTGGCGCACGACATCTGTCATCAGAAACTTGCAGAATCCACCGTATGTATCTAGTCATTAACGAATTCAGCTTGACGTCCTGCCAGCCAGGCGGTAAACAGCAACGCACAAGCGGCCCGTCTCATGAAGAGTGGTCCGGTCGTAAAAATTCTTGCAGAATTCTTTTTCGTCCATCTTGAGCCGGCGGCCATAGGCTGACGGCTTTGTGTTTTACCTGAGCCGGGGCGGGCCACAGGGGGGTTGAGTGAACTTGAACGTGAATGGCAGTGACCTTGTTGGTCTCAAGGTCATGGTAATCGACGACTCAAAGACCATCCGCCGTACGGCGGAGACATTGCTGAGCAAGGAAGGTTGCGACGTGCTTACCGCCGTCGACGGGTTCGAGGCCTTGGCCAAGATCTCCGATCAGCGACCTGCGATCATCTTCGTCGACATCATGATGCCGCGCCTGGATGGTTATCAGACGTGTGCGTTAATTAAAAACAATCCACAGTTCCGCGCCACGCCGGTAATCATGCTCAGCTCGAAGGATGGTCTGTTTGACAAAGCTCGCGGCCGCATCGTCGGCGCGGAGCAGTACTTAACCAAGCCGTTCACGCGAGACGAACTGCTTGGCGCCATTCATCGACATGTCAGCACGGTTTAAACCTGCGACTGCAGCATCTTAAGGGGGAGCTGTGGCCCATATTTTCATCATCGACGATTCGCCGACGGACGTGCATGTGCTTGTCACTTTGCTCGAGCGCGCGGGGCATGAAGTCGGTTCTGTCAGCAATGCCGAGGAAGGCATCGAGCGTGTGCGCGCCGATCAGCCCGATTTAGTCATCATGGACGTGGTCATGCCGGGCATGAACGGCTTTCAGGCGACCCGCACGCTCACTCGCGATGAGGCAACCAAACACGTGCCGATCGTGATGATTACTACCAAGTCGATGGAAACCGACCGGGTGTGGGGCATGCGTCAGGGCGCCAAAGCCTTCATCACCAAGCCGGTCAACGAAAAAGAACTGCTGGCCTGTATCAACGAACTCCTGCCGAGCAAGGTGTGAGGTAACGATGAGTCAAGCGACCACGCTCACCCCCTTCGAAATACTCGCTCGCTACGAGCGGCTTTCGCTGGTGCATGCTTCGGAAACGCCTGAAAAGCTTGAGGCGCCCGGCTTGTGGCGCGGTATTGGCTATCGCGCCGGTAGCCGCTTGTTTGTCAGCGGCATCGAAGAAATCAACGAATTGCTGGCGCCGCCGCCATTGACCTCGGTACCGGGCACCCAGCCCTGGCTGCTGGGCATCGCGAACGTGCGCGGTAACTTGGTGCCGGTGATCGACCTGGCGCGCTTTCTGTTTGGCGAACGCACCCTGCAAACCGAGCGCAGCCGCCTGCTGGTGGTACGCCAGGGCGGCGGCAGCGTGGCGCTGCTGGTCGACGAGGTATTTGGTCAGCGCACGGTGGACGCGGAGCAACGTCGCGACGCCGAGCCTGAAGACGACGCACGGCTTTCGCGTTTTGTCGAAGATCGTGTGGGAGAGCAGCGGCTGGCCTTGTTCAGTATGAACCGGCTGGTACGCGCACCGGATTTTCGTCAGGCCGCGGCCTGACGTTGAAATGTCACGAGTTACGAATTGAAATGCTGCATTTGAGTGAGTGGTTGAGCTGCAAGCTGCTTGGTAGGGCCGGCGCCGGATCGAGGCCGGGAATAGTGGGTTACAGGGGCAATGTCCCAGTCATCGTCAGCGGCTTCGCTGGCGAGGTGTAGACGGGCGAGGTAAAGCACATGAGCACTACAGGGGGCGTCGGCAAGGAAAGAGGCCAATCTGGCCTCATCGTCTTGCTGCTGGTCGCAATCGGCTTTGCGGTATTGGATTTTGTTCTACTCACTTTCAAGAACGGCGAGGACCGCCAGGCGATTGCGCTAACCACGCAAATCCAGGTGTTGTCGCAGCAGACGGCGAAATACGCCCTCGAAGCGGCCGACGGCAACGTCGATTCGTTCAAAGAATTGGAGAGCAACCGCAACGCCATCGATTCGGCGGTGCAGCGGCTCAACAAGGGCGATACCAAAGGCGGTATGCAGGCCTACGCGGACAGCAATGCTTCGCCGGCCGGCCGTGCGGTATCGGCCTTGACCAATGCCTGGGGGCAGCTCGATGGCGACATCGGCAAGATCCTCTCCAATAAGGCACTGGTGCTCGACTCCGCCCAACGCGCCTCGACCCTTTCGCGCGAACTGCCCTTGCTCAATTCGAGCATGGAGCAGGTGGTGAACATTCTGCAGCAGCACGGCGGCAGCGCCGAGCAGACCTACACCTCCGCACGTCAGATGTTGCTGGCCGACCGTATGATCCGCCGCGTGCAAGAGGTGTTGCAGGGCGGCGACGCCTCGCAGCCCGCCGCCGATGGCCTGGCCCGTGACGGCCAGCTCTACGGCAGCGTGCTCAAAGGCCTGCTGGCCGGTAACGCCGAAGTCGGCGTCAAGGCCATGGGCGACGCCAACTCGCGCAAGATTCTCACTGACATGCAGGGCAAGTGGGAGGGCGTGCAAGATCCGGTCAACAAACTGATCGGTGCGGCCGGTACCCTCAACGACGTCAAACGCGCCGGCAACCAGGGTTCGTTGAACTCGCAAAACGTGCTGCTGCGCGCCAACGAGCTGGCCGACCAGATCGGCAAATTGCCCTTGCGCCGGCTGTTCCCCAATGTGTGGTGGGGCGTGCTGGGCGCGCTCGGCGCGGTGGCTTTCGCACTGTTGCTGGTCGTGCAGCAGGTCGGCGATCAGCGCCGCCGCTTCCGCGACAGTACCGAGCTCAACCAACGTAACCAGGAGGCGATCATGCGCCTGCTGGACGAAATGGGCTCGCTGGCCGAAGGTGACCTCACCGTAAAAACGACAGTCACCGAGGACATCACCGGCGCTATCGCCGACTCGGTGAACTACGCCATCGACGAGCTGCGCACCCTGGTAACCACCATCAACGAGACCTCAGAGCAGGTGTCGTCGTCGGCGCAGGAAACGCAGACCACCGCGCGTCATCTGGCCGAATCGGCCGAGCATCAGGCGCAGCGCATCAGCACCGCGACCACGGCGATCAACCAGATCGCCAGCTCGATGGATAACGTGTCGAAAAACTCGGCCGAATCCGCCGACGTGGCCGAGCGCTCGGTGAAAATCGCTTCGCACGGCGCCGAAGTGGTGCGCGAAACGATTTCCGGCATGGACTCGATCCGCGACCAGATCCAAGAGACCTCCAAGCGCATTAAGCGGCTGGGCGAGTCCTCGCAGGAAATCGGCTCCATCGTGGAACTGATTAACGACATTGCCGAGCAGACCAACATCCTCGCGCTCAATGCGGCCATCCAGGCGGCCTCGGCCGGTGAGGCGGGCCGTGGTTTCGCGGTGGTGGCGGACGAAGTGCAGCGACTGGCCGAACGCTCCGCCAGCGCCACGAAACGTATCGAAACCCTGGTGCAAACCATTCAGTCGGACACCAACGAGGCAGTGAACTCGATGGAGCAGACCACCGCCGAGGTGGTCGCCGGTGCACGTCTGGCCGAAGACGCCGGCAGTGCGCTGGGTGACATCGAGCGCGTGTCGCACGATTTGTCCGCACTGATTCAGAACATCTCTACCGCGGCGCGTGAGCAGTCCGCAGCGGCCACCGACATTTCACAGTCGATGAACGCGATTCAAGAAATTACCTCGCAGACCTCGCAAGGTGCCAGCCAGACCGCCGACTCCATCGGTTATCTAGCGCAGTTGGCAAGCGATCTGCGGCGTTCGGTGGCGCACTTTAAGTTGCCGGGTTGACGATTAAACGTACTTTTCAGGGGGCAACCTCGATGGTTGCGTCACGCAGTAACGCGGCCGTTGAGATGGACGCATGAGACTTCAAGACCACATCGATTTCACCACCCTGCAATGGGTCAAGCCAGAGCTCGACGAGACTCTGGCGATAGCCCGCGAGGCGCTGGAATCCTACGTCGACAATCCGGGCAACCGCGATGTCATGCGCTCGTGCGCGGAAAGCCTGCACCAGGTGCGTGGCACCTTGCGCATGGTCGAGCTCTACGGCACCGCCATGGTTGCCGAAGAGATGGAGACGCTGGCTATCGCCTTGTTCGAGGGCCACGTTACCCAGCGTGAAGATGCCTATGCCGCCTTGATGCGCGGCTTGATGCAGCTACCCGACTATCTCGAACGCCTGTCCAGCGGCCATCGCGACGTGCCGGTGGTGCTGCTGCCGTTGTTGAACGAGCTGCGCGCCAGCCGTGGCCAAGAGCCGCTGCACGAGTCGGCGCTGTTCAGTCCGAATCTCGACATGCCGTTGCCCGACGATGCTCCGGCCGCCATGAACGAAGGCGAGGCCGAGCGCATGCGCGGCGAAATCGCCGAACTGCGCCTGCGTTTCCAGCAACAGTTGTTGGCCTGGTTCCGCGGCCAGGGCGCCGAGCAACAATTGGCCGGTATGCGCAATACCCTCAACGGCATTGCCGCGCGCTGCTACAGCGTGCCGGGTCGTCGTTTGTGGTGGATCGCCGCCGGCGTGCTCGAAGGCCTGCAGCAGGGGGCGCTGAAAAACCATGCTGCCGAAGTGCGTCAGCTAATCGGCAAGGTCGATCGCAATATCCGCCAATTGATCGAACACGGTGAAGACAGCCTGGTTCGCGGCGACTCCGACGAGTTGGCGCGCAAGCTGCTCTACGCGGTGGCCCAGGCCAAGCAGCGCACGCCGCATATGGCTGTGCTGGCAAAAACCTACAATCTCGACGCATTGCTGCCCGATGCCAACGAGGTAGAACACGCGCGCGGCTCGATGTCCGGTCACAACCGTGCCTTGCTCGACTCGGTATCGCGTGCACTGAAAGACGATTTGCTGCGCGTCAAAGAAGCGCTCGACCTGTTCTTGCGCCAAACCGATGCTGATCCCGCCCAGCTGTCCAGCCAGGGCGAAATTCTCGAACGCGTCGGCGACACCCTGGGCATGCTGGCCTTGGGCGTGCCGCGTCGCGTGGTCAACGAACAACGCCGCGTGCTGGAAGAAATCGCCCAGCGCCTGCGCGCCGCCGACGAAGAAGTATTGCTCGACGTGGCTGGCGCGCTGCTTTACGTCGAAGCCTCGCTCGACGATCACATCGAAAGCCTTGGCGCCGACGACACCAGTTCCGGCGATGCCGGCCCGGCAGCTTTGCCGCGCAGCGAAGCGCGGCACATTCTCGCCACCCTGATGCACGAGGCCACGGCCAACACCGGCAAGGTGAAAGAGGCCATCGTCGCCTATATCGAGTCGGGCTGGCATCACGAGCAACTGCGCGACGTCGGCGTGCTGATGGACGAAGTCGCCGGCGCCATGCGCATGCTATCCGCGCCGCGGCCGGCCGAACTCGCCGATGGCATCGGCCGCTTTGTCGGCAACGAATTGCTCGGCGATCGCCGCGTGCCCACCAGCACGCAAATGGATCACCTGGCCGACGCGCTGGCCGCGTTGGAGTACTACCTCGAAGCCGCGCGCGAACATCGCGGCGGGCTGGAGCACATTCTCGACGTCGCCGAACACAGCCTGGGCCGACTCGGCTACTGGCCGCCACCGGCCGCGCGCGCGTTGACCTTCGCTGACATCGCGGGGGCTCCCGCTTCGGGCATGGCCACCGATATGGCCACCCATCCCGAGCTGTCCGAGTCGGTCAGCCTGGTCGACGGGCAAGATCCAACGCACCTGTTTCTCGGCGAGCACGAGGCGCCGACGGCTGAGGCGCATGAGCTTACCGGGCTGCGCCTGGTCGATACCGAGCACGGCATTCCGCATAGCGCCATGGCGCAAGGCGGGGAGAACGAGTGGATCGAGATCGAGGAAGAGATCGTCGAGCAAGTGCCCGTGGGCCACGTAGCGGGCAGCAACAACGCCAGCTTCGAGCTGACGGCCGAAGGCATCGACGACGACATCCGCGAGATTTTCCTCGAAGAAATGCAGGAAGAGATCGACAGCCTGCGCAGTGCCGAACAAACCTGGCTGGTCGATCCCACCCGGCAGGATTCGCTGCTGTCGATCCGCCGCTCTTTCCATACGCTGAAAGGTTCTGGCCGCCTGGTCGGTGCCGGCTTGCTCGGCGAGTACGCGTGGAAAATCGAGAATGTGCTTAACCGTGTGCTGGATGCGTCGATCCAGCCGCACGAGGGGGTGCAAGCCCTGGTACATCACGCCATCGAAGCGTTGCCGCAGCTATTGACCGCATTGAAGGGCGGCCCCACGCCGAGCGTGCCGCTGAGCGCGATCATGGAAACCGCCGATCGGATTGCCGCCGGTCAGGAAGGCGCCCGTTTGGAAGACATCGCCCCGGTGGCGATGGAAACCGTGCGCCGTACCATCCGTCGCCGTGTGCCGCGGTTCGATGCCGCCGCCGATGCGGTTCCATCGGCCAGCCTTGCCGCTATCGAGAACACACCGGTCGCTGCGCACGAAGCGGATGCTTTTGCAGCCAATCCGGACGCCTTGCCGGTGCCCGAGCTGCCGCCGGTCGACCCGGTGCTGCTGGAAATCTTGCGCAGTGAAGTGGCGCAATATCTGCAAACCATTCGCACATCGACCAGCCGCGACTCCATCCATCGCGCCGATGGTGCGCTGCCTGTAGACGACGGTTTGCTGCGTGCCGTGCATACCTTGCACGGTGCCATCGCCATGGTCGAAATTCCGCAGCTAACCCAATTGCTGTCGCCGCTGGAAAGCCTGCTCAAACGCCTGCGCGCCGTCGGCGAGCCACTGACTGCCGAAGGTGTGAGCCTGCTCAATCAGAGCGCGGATGCCACCGAACATGTGATGAGCCAGTTCGATGTCGCCGTGCCGCACCTGCCGAATATTGACGGCTTGGTCGCGCGTATCACCGAACTGCGCGATGGCCAGCCCGAGCCGAAAATCGCCCACGTCGTGTTCGAGCCGCACGAGCATGAGCTGCACGAAGCGCATGTCGCGGCGGCGGTAGCGCCTGTAGAGGCGCCCGCGCAGGTACACGATGCGGAGCCACACGCCGAAGTCACGCCCGCACTGCATGTTGAGAGCGGTCACGACGACCATGCAGCCGACCACACCGCCGATAAATACACGGCCGAGCTGTTGGCGGCACTCGATGCGTTCGAACAAGAGTCGGTTACGCCGCTGGCGAGCCACGATGGAGTGCGCGACGCGATGGCCTTCGAGCCAACGTCCACCGACACGCATACCACCGACGCCGACGACTTCGAGAAGATCTTCGCCGACCTGCTCGACGAGCCGGTCGCCCAGGTTGAGGCGCCCGCAGTTGAGGCGCCGAAAGCTATCGAACCGGAAGCTATCGAATCTGCGCTCATCGAGCCTGCATTTGTCGAACCCACGGTGATTGAACCTGCTGTGGTCGAACCTGCCGTGATCGAGCATGTAGCGCCGGAGCATGTCGAGCCGATGCATCTTGTCGAGCATGTGCATGCCGACGAGCCGGTGGCCGTGCAGGGCAGCGTCGATCACATCAGCCCAGACCACATCAGCCCAGATCGCATCGATCTCGACCACATCGATCTCGACCACACCCATCTCGATCACATCAGCCTCGATCCTTTAAGCATCATCGAGGCGACCCCGCACATCGATCATGCGATCGAGCCGGTGGAGGTCCCGGTGGTCGAGGCTGCTGCCATAGAGCATGTTGAAGAGCCGGTGTTGCACGAAGCCGTCACCTTCGCGGCAATCGATTACAACGTGCACGACGAGAGCGCCTTTGTTGAGCCGGCGCATGCCGCCGTCGAAGAAGCGCCGCACCAGCCGCTGGCCGAAGTTGCCAGCTCGCAGCCGCACGAGTTGCAGCCGCACGAGTTGATCGACCACGACTTGCTCGAAATTTTCATCGAGGAAGCCCGTGAAATTCTCGATCACGCCGACGGTGTCCTCGCGCAATGGCGCGCCGAACCGACGCAGATGGAGCATGCCGGTGGCTTGCAGCGCGATCTGCATACCCTCAAGGGCGGCGCACGCATTGCCGGCATGGTCGCCATGGGCGATCTCACCCATGCCATCGAAACCCTGCTGGAAAAACCGATCAGCCACGATGCGGCTCAGCTTGGCTCGATCTACATCGGCGACTTGATTCCGGCGCTTGAAGCAGGTTTCGATCAGCTTCATCAATTGGTGCAGCGCGTATCGCAAGGACGCAGCCTGGACTACCCGCAGGCGATGATCGATCGCTTCCTGGCGATGTCCGGCGAAACCACCGTTGCCGCCGATACGATCGAGCCTGTCGCGGCACCTGTGGTGGTTGCCGAGCCCACACGTCACATGGCCTTGCTCGATCTGCCCGAGCTGTTGCCTGACACGCACGACGAAGCGCGTACCTCGCAAGAACAGATCCGTGTTCGCGCCGACCTGCTCGACACCCTGGTCAACCACGCCGGTGAAGTCGCGATCTACCGTTCGCGCCTAGAGCAGCAAGTGGCCGGCTACCGCTTCAACCTGGTCGAGCTGGAGCAAACCGTCGCCCGTCTGCGCAGTCAGCTACGCATGCTGGAAATCGAAACCGAAGCGCAGATCATCGCGCGCTTCCAGCGCGAGCATCGCGAAGCGGGCTTGTCCGTGTTCGATCCGCTTGAGCTGGATCGTTACTCACAGTTGCAGCAGTACTCGCGTGCGCTGGCCGAGTCGGTCTCCGACTTGGTGTCAATCCAGAACATGCTCGACGAACTGACCCGTCAGGCCGAAACCCTGCTGATTCAGCAGTCGCGTGTGAGTTCCGAGCTGCAAGATGGTTTGCTGCGTACGCGCATGCTGCCGTTCGACACCATGGTGCCCAACCTGCGCCGTACCCTGCGCCAGGCCGCGCAAGAGCAGGGCAAAAGCGCCCAGCTCTTCGTCGAAGGTGCTCACGGCGAAATGGATCGCAACCTGCTCGACCGTATCAAGGCGCCGTTCGAGCACATGCTGCGCAACGCCGTTGCCCACGGTATCGAGTCGCCGGCCGAACGCCGCAAAGCCGGCAAACCCGCTGAAGGCGCAGTACGCATCCGCGTAGCGCGCGAAGCCACCGAGGTGGTCGTGCGCGTCACCGACGACGGCCGCGGCCTCGATCGCGACGCTGTGCGCAAGCGCGGTATCGCTCGCGGCCTGCTGCGTGCCGATGCCAAGCCCAGCGACGACCAGTTGCTCGCGCTGATTACCCAGCCCGGCTTCTCTACCGCCAGCGAAGTCACCCAGCTAGCCGGCCGCGGCGTCGGCATGGACGTGGTCGCCAACGAGATCAAGCAACTCGGCGGCTCGCTGGCTATCGAATCACAGGCAGGGCAGGGCACCAGTTTCGTACTGCGCTTGCCGTTCACCCTCGCGGTGACCCAGGCCATCCTGGTACGCATCGGTGATGCGACGTTCGCCATTCCGATGACCTCGGTGCAAGGTGTGGCACGCATCAGCCCGGACGAGCTCGCCGCCCGTTTGACCGATGCCGAACCCACGTTCCCCTATGGCGGCGAGCACTACGGTATTCACGACCTGGCCGAATTGTTGGGCGTCGTCCCCGGCCATCCGGGCGAAGAAACTCAATTGCCCTTGCTGCTGACCCGTGCCGGCGATCTGCGCGCTGCGATTCGCATCGACGCGGTGATCGGCTCACGCGAAATCGTGGTGAAGTCCGTCGGCCCGCAGATCAGCTCGGTGCCCGGCATTCTCGGCGCCACCATCATGGGTGACGGCTCGGTGCTGGTCATTCTCGATTTGGCCCCGCTGGTGCGTCACGGCATCGTGCGTCGTCAGCAGCGCCTGGGCGAAGGCCTCAGCGCGGTGCAGACGCCGGTGGTCGACGAAGTACGCGTGCGCCCGCTCATCATGGTGGTCGACGATTCCATCACCATGCGCAAAGTCACCGGCCGCATCCTGGAGCGTCACGAGTACGAGGTCAGCACCGCCAAAGACGGCGTCGATGCGGTTGAGAAACTGCACGACCGCGTCCCCGACCTCATGCTGCTCGATATCGAGATGCCGCGTATGGACGGCTACGAGTTAGCCACCCATATGAAGGCCGATCAGCGTCTGCGCAACGTGCCGATCATCATGATTACCTCGCGCAGTGGCGACAAACATCGCCAGCGCGCCTTCGATATCGGCGTCGATCGCTACCTCGGCAAGCCCTACCAAGAGGCCGAGTTGCTCATGCAGATTACCGAAGTGCTGGAGCAGCGCGCGATGGAGCCTGCGTTTGATGAAAGCAAGCTCGACGGGGGTGCTGAATGAGCGATGGGGTATCGAGCCAGCAAGCCACCACCGTCGCCTTGCTGTTTGACGACGTCGAACTAGGCGGCCACCTGCGCGAGGCCTTGCGCGAGCGCGGTGCGCATATTGTCCACGAAGGTGCGTTATCCGCATTGAGCCGAGACATGTTGCGCAGCGTCGAAGTCGTCGTGGTCAATTTGGATGACGATGCCGCCGACGAACTCAATCATCTCTACGACCTTATCGACGGCGACCACCCGCGCGTGGTTTTCAACGACGCGCAAGCCACCCGTAGCCTGAAAGGTTGGGATCGCGCCCGCTGGGCGCGTCACTTGGCGGCCAAGGTGCTCAAGCAAGGCGGCGACCTCGACCCGCCACGCCCGCACGATGCGCCCGGCTTCGTATCTCCGTCCAGCGTGCCTGTGGCCGAGCCGGCGCAAGCGCCGCTTATGCCAAGTGGTGCAGTGCAAGTCGCTGCTGTAGCCGAGCTCTTCGTAGCCGAGCCCGCTGCCAATGAGCCCGCTCCAGCCGAGCCGGTCGCGCATGTACATGTCGCCGACGAGCCGCTATCTGTTCACGCGGCGCCAGAGGTTCAGCACAGCACGGATGAATCTGAAAGCCTTGCCGCCGAGCTCGAAGCCCTGCTCGCCGCCGACCAGCAGCACGCCGGCGAAGGGCATGAGGACGATTTCGGCAGCGGCCTCAACTACAACGCCGGTGACGATCAGCTACTGCACGATGGTCATTTCGGCGTAACCCATGCGGCCGAGCCTGAAGACATCAAGCCAGGCTCGATGGAAGCTGCGCATGCCGACGTGGCTCGCGCCGCACCCGCCGCTACCGTGGCGGCGCGCCCGGCCTTCCAGCTCGATCACCTCAGCCTGGCGCCGCTGGACGACGTATTTCCGATCGCCGCTACTTCGATCCCCATGGCCAAGCATGAGTCTGTCCATGGACTGATCGATCTCGACATGACCGATATCGACATTACGGATATCGAGATGGAGCAAACCGCCAGTTGGTCATTGCTCGATGACGATGCGCCGCTGAGCGACTATGCCCCGAGCAAACCCGCCCCAGGTAAACCGCACGCCACCGAATTCGGCATCGAGAAACTCAGTGCCGCCGATTATCTCGCGCCTGAAGGCGGCGATGCCGATGGCATGGACATCAAACCTGGTCTGAGCCTGGAGCTGGTCTCGCTGGAAGATGCCATCGCCCCCCAGCACTACGATCACGAAATGGTGCTCAACGTACTCGACGCAGCCCTCGGCCGCGTATTGGTCATGGGTGCTGCGGTAGATAGTGTGGATTCCGTGCGTACCTTTCTGGCGGCCTTGCCGGCAAACCTGCGCCTGACCATTCTGCATACCCAGCATTTAGGCGGCCAGACGCCCGAAGCGCTAACCGCGAAACTGACCCCGCACTCTTCGCTGCCCATCCGGGTCGCCTCGAAAGGCCAGCGCGCCAAAGTCGGCGAAGTACTGGTGGTACCTGCCAATCAGCAGATCCGCCTGCTGCGCGACGGCCGCATCGAATCGCAAACAATCGAGCCGAGCTCGGCACAAGCACCCTCCATCGATGCCAGCTTCACTATGGCCGCCAACGTCTTTGGCCGCGATGCCATCGCCATCGTCTTCGCCGGTAACGCCAACGACGCCGTCGCCGGCGCCCAGGCCATCCACGATCGCGGTGGCCAGGTATGGGTTGAATCCACCCCCGACGAACATTTCGCCGATATGGTGCACGGCGTGCAAGCCGAGCGTCTGGTTCATTTCAGCGGCACACCCCACGAGCTGGCCGCACGCCTCATTGATCTGGAGAGCCGCCGATGAGCGAGCAACCGCTGCCGCGTGAAATCCGTTGCGTATTGGTACCCGTCGGCAACCTGCGTCTACTGCTACCCAATGCCACCGTTGCCGAAGTCATCACCCTGCCCACTCCCGAGCCGGTAGAGGGCGCACCCGAGTGGCTGCTAGGCCGCATTGCGTGGCGCGGCTGGCGTGTGCCGCTGCTCTCATTCACCAAGCTTGCGGGTGCGACTGAAGACGACACTGGGTTGAGCATGCGCGTGGCCGTACTCAAAGCACTCGGCGGCAATCCCAAGCTGCCGTTTATCGCGGTTATCACACAGGGCTTTCCACGCCTGACCACGCTCAATGCCGAGCTCATCATCCCGACGCATGACGGTACGCCGATGCCGGCTGGTGTACGCGCCGAAGTGTTGGTGCGTGATGACGTTGCGGTGATTCCGGATCTGGAAGGTATTGAAGAGCAGTTGACCGAGATGTTGGAGTTGGCGAGCTAACTCGCTTTTGCTCTTTTATTCCTCATTCTGCTAGCAGGCGGAGGTTGGGAGGGGGGCAATCTTGTAGTAAGCATTCACCCTCCCCAACCCCGCAGGGGAGGGAGCATAGCTACGCGCACTGCAATCAAAAAACCCACTTCATTCTTCGGCAACTGTTTGCGGTAGGTTGGGCTGAACGAAGTGATGCCCAACAACATGGCTTGCGAATTGTTGGGGTTCGCATGCGCTCACCTCAACCTACGATCATCTTCGCGAATTCATCTTCGGCAGGATTTGCGCCGGTAGTAACCAATGAGCGTGAGCCATGCTGTGCAACCTGTGATGCAGCCCTTGATCGGGCTCCCGGTTGACCTATGATGCGTGCCAGGAACAGGGATGACCTCTATCGATCACACCGACGTGTGCTGCCGATATCGCGATATCTCTTATTGGCATCGACTCAACGGACGATTCGTTTTAAAACCACTTTTTGATAAGCCGTGCCATGTCTTGCATGGCACGGCTTATCGCGTTGCAAGGCATGTGTACGTAGCTACACGACAGGGGAGTAGGGCTTGAGCTTGATGCATTCGATGGTGGCGGCTTTCACGCCACTTAGGTCCGTTTCAGCTGCGCGAACGATGCACGAGCATTCATGGCAAAGCCCGAGGGACTATCGCCCCCTGTGGCGCCCTATGGCCGCACTGCTGCTGATCTTCTTATGCCTCAATGTCTGGTCTACACGAGCTGAAGCACAGGCTTGCGTGCAAGACGGTGGCACGGCGGTTTGTACGATGGCCAAGCAGTTGCCGCCTCGATATACGACGCCGGGTACCCTATCGTCTTGCCAGGGGAATCGTGACGCCGCCCCCGCTCCTTACGACACGTCCTACACGTTCACCAGCGAGGCCGCTGCGGCCCAATTCATGCTGCACTCGTTAGAGTGCGCATCGAGCCCTTGCGCACCGGGTTCGGTCTATCCGATGAAGCCGTTCATTCCGACCACTTATAGCGCCATACCAGGGTACAACCCTCAATATGCGTGTCGAGGATCAGGGGGGCTGAGCAATTTCGAGTGCAATGGCTATGCCTATGTGCAGCACTACACCGACACCTCGGGCGTTTGCCAATCACAAGTCAACACGGTTGATTACCGCATGGGTAAAGAGGAGCCCATTGTTTGTCCCGTAGGCTACTCTCGGGTCGATGGTGCTACTGGCGTCTGTAAAAAAGACGCGCCGCAGCCGTGCCCTTGCCTGACCGTGGGCCACCCCATTCAACCCGGCGGTGGCGCCAAACTCTTTGTGGAAACCGACTACACGCCGGGTATCGGGCCGCTGACCTTCTCGCGCAACTACAACAGTCACGGTTATGAAGCGCCCGTGGGCGCGGTAAGTATCGCTGCGACAAACGGCATCCTGGGGCGGCTATGGCGCACACCGTACGATAGCCACCTGTATGCCATCGCGGGCTCGACCTATGTGACGCATAGCATGGTGAGGGCCGACGGCAGCACCAAATATTTCCGCCCCGACGGTAGCGAATTTCCGCATTTTGCCGGCACGCCCGTCGAGACCCTTGTCCCTCAGGCGGACGGTTCCTGGACCTTCACCTCGGGCACCGATCTGGTCGAGACTTATGACGCTCAAGGGCGTCTAACCTCATTGTGGGATAAGGCGGGTGCGCTACGTACGTTGAGCTACGACAGTAACAACCGGCTACAGAGCGTGACTGATGCACGCGGGCGATCCCTGAACTTTACATACCAGATCGCCGACGACCTGACTCAGGTCGTACTGATGACTACCCCAGCCGGGGAGTCATATGTCTATACGCTGGATCGACTCAGCAATCTGCTGAGTGTGGATTATCCCGGCGGCAAGACGCGGCGTTACGTTTACGAGAATGCAAATCTCATTAACGCGATCACTGGCGTGTTTGATGAGAATGGCTCCCGTTATGAAACGGTGACCTACGATGGGGCGGGGCATGCCACCAGCTCTTTTCTGGCACCTGATATCGCCAATGGAACGATCGAGTTAAACCGTTTCGGCTATTACTACGATTGGTCGATGGATGTCACTGATCCGCTCGGAAAGACTCGAACATTCTCGTTCTCGACCATCAATGGGGTTCAAAATCTCACTGCGGTGTCCGCACCGTGCGTTAGCTGCGGTGCCACGATGCAGTCCAAGAACTACGACAGCGCGGGCTATCCGGCCAATGCGACGGACTTCAACGGCAGCACCACCCTCTATACCTACGACGATACGCGCGGCTTGGAAACGCAGCGCGTTGAAGCCTCAAACGATACCGCCACCCCGTCGGCGAAGCGCACGATTCAAACCGCTTGGCATCCGCAATTCCGCCTGCCAAGCGAGCGCCGCACCTTTAATGCCAGCAATACGCTTATCACTAAGATGGATTGGGTTTACAACGCGCGGGGTCAGGTCCTGGCGCGCTGCGAGGTCGATCCGGCCATGGCGGGGGCATACACCTGCGCCACCAGCGGCACCCCACCCACCGGCGTGCGCCGCTGGACGACCACCTATTGCGACACCATCGACAGCACCCAATGCCCCATCGTTGGTTTGGTACTAAGTACGGCGGGTCCGCGCACCGACGTCAGCGACGTCACGAACTACCGCTATTACCTCAGCACCGACGAATCCGGCTGCGGCACGGCTGGCGGTGCCTGCCATCGCGCTGGCGACCTCTACCAAGTTACCGAAGCCCTCGGTCAAGTCACCACCACGGTGGCTTACGACAAGAACGGTCGCATACTTCGTCAGCGCGATACCAACGGTGTCATCACCGACCTCACATATCACCCGCGTGGCTGGCTGCTCACCCGCACGGTGCGTGCTAATGCTGACGGTTCCGCTTCGGCGCAGGACGCGATGACGCAGATGGCCTACGACGGGGTGGGCAACGTCACCAAGGTCACCGACCCCGATGGCGTTTTCACCAGCTACACCTACGACCCCGCCCATCGCCTCACCGACATCACCGACGCCTTGGGCAACCGCATCCATTACACCCTGGATGCCGCCGGCAATAAAACCAAAGAAGACACCTACGACAGCACCGGCACCGTGCGCCACACGCTGTCGCGTAGCTATAACACCTTGGGTCAACTCACCGCCGTCGTCGATGCGCTCAATCGCACCGTCTTCAATGCGGGCTACAGCGATAGCTACGACGCCAACGGTAACCTTGTCCATACCGCTGATGCTTTAGGTGTGCAGCGCAAGCAAGGCTATGACGGGCTGAGTCGTCTGGTCAGCACCCTCGACAACTACAATGGCACCGATACGGCGACGCAGAATACCTCCAGCGTGTTCGCGTACGACGCGCGTGACAACCTCCAAGGTATCAGCGACCCGGATGGTCTCAATACGACGTATAACTATGACGGTCTAAGCAATGCAACAGCACTGCAAAGTCCTGACACCGGCAACACCAGTTACACCTACGATGCAGCCGGTAACCGTATCAGCCAAACTGATGCCAAAGGGGTTACAGGAGCCTTCGCCTACGATGCGCTCAGTCGTCTCATCGCGGTTAGTTACGCAGATACTACGCTTAACATTAGCTATAGCTATGACGAGCCAGACACCGCCACCGGCTGCAGCGGTTCTCGTTCGGTCGGTCATTTGACCCGTGTTGTAGAGGGCGCTGTCAGCACCGTGTTTTGTTACGACGCTCGCGGCAACCTCACTCAAAAGAGCCAAATCCAGTCCGGGCAAACGGATGCCACGCTTTATACCTACACTTTAGGAAATCGCCTGAGCAGCGTTACTAGCCCCAGCCACACGGCGACGCAGTACACCCGCGATGCCGTCGGGCGCATCAACGCCGTGACCGTGCTGCCACCTGGTGTCACCGGTGCGCAAGTCGGTAGTGCGGTGAGCGCTATCAGCTACCTGCCATTCGGTCCCATCGCTGGTTACACCCTGGGCAACGGTCAAGCGATTACCCGCAATTACGACGCCAATTACCAACTCACCGACCTCACCAGTCCGGTGCTTAGTCTGCATTTTGCCCGTGATGCGATGGGCAATATCACCGCCCTAGGTAATGTTGCGGGTGCGAACCCCTCCACCGAGACCTACCAGTACGATCCTCTGTATCGAGTCACTGCAGTAAATGGCCCGAGCGGCGCGGCCATTGAGGCTTATACCTACAGTAAGACGGGCGATCGCTTGAGTAAGATCGGTAGCGGCCAGGCTACCGGCGTGTATAGCTATGTGAGCGGTACTCATCGGCTTTCGAGTACGGGCAGTGCAGCACGCGCCTATGATGCCAACGGCAATACCACAGGTAGCGCCATCGGTGGCGAAACCTTTGGTTTCGGCTATAACGGTCGTAATCGCATGAGTGTGGTTCAGCGCAACGGTCAAACCGTTGGTACCTATGCTTACAACGCTTTTGGTCAACGCATCAGTAAGATCGCTACCTTGCCGCAAGCCGTCGTACAGCGGTACGTCTACGACGAAAATAGCCATTTGATTGGCGAATACGGCAACACCAATCGTGACTACATCTGGCTAAATGATTTGCCGGTAGCGGTAGTCGATATGGCTGGCACCACGAGCGCGATAAATTACGTGCATGCTGATGATATGGGTACGCCACGTGCGGTGACTGATAGCGCCGGCACCACGCTGTGGCAGTGGTCGTATGCAGGCAACCCGTTTGGTGAGCAGCAGCCGACCTCTGTCAGTGGCTACGTCTTTAATTTGCGCTTTCCCGGTCAGTATCACGATGCCGAGTCAGGGCTAAAAAACAATCGCTATCGATACTTTGAATCGGCAAGAGGCGGATACTCGCAATCTGATCCTGTCGGTCTCGGTGGTGGGTTAAATACTTATACCTATGGCTATGCAAATCCGCTGGGGAATATCGATCCGTCAGGGTTATGGCCAATAGGTGGCGCCAGAGTGCCATCGGCACATAGCCCACCCCCTGGGCCAGGTGGAAATTACGGACGTGGTGTTCCGAGCTTGCCGTTGCCTGAAGTTCCTGTGGGTCCAGAGCAAACGCCGGGCGCTTGGCCAAACCTCGTTCGTCCAAGTTTAGATACTGTTCGATGCGTGAAGGCGATGTGCTTAACTGATCCAATGGCATGTCGTGAAAATCAGCTTACGATGGTAAAACTAAAATTTATTGGGCTTCCTCCTGGGATGTTTCCGACTGCAGCTAATTTCAAGCGAGATAATCCATTTTGCAAATGCAATCAATGGAAAACTGACGCGCAAATCATGGCATTCGTAACGTCTGATTCAGATGCGGGGCCTGACGCGAGCCCGTTGGATGCTGCGGAGCTGGCCGCTAGAATGTGGGAGAACAGGGCGAGGGCTGCTGAGGCTGAGCCTGTATTATGAGGGTTTTACGACTTAAATCATTTATAGTTCAAGCTCAAAGCTTATTTAAATTTGGAGATTTTTCATGATTATACTGCGCTTAACTACAGTACTTATATTTGTGTGTTCATGCATTTTTAGTCATAGCTCATTAGCTGATGCTTCTGATGCTGGGGAAGAGAGGTTCTTTCCTTTGACATTTGCGTTTGTTTGCAATGATAAAACCTCTGCTGTAGATCGTTATGAGGTTGCGCGTTCTGCGCAGGCGTTAGGGGATGTTCATCCTACGGAGTGTGTAGATAAAAGAAAGCTAGCCTCCAATGTAAGGCCGGTAGCAGTTTCATGGGTGCATAATAAGGCCGCCGATTTGTATATGGTCATCATTCGGATGAATGCACAAGATGCGGCAGCTATTGCGCAGCTCACTGCATCTGTGACGAATCAAAAAATGATTATTTATGGAGGCGACAGAGCGATTTTGTCTAGTAGGCTATATTCTCCGTTCCATGGGGATAAATTCTACATTAGCGCAGATTCTCTTGAGGATGCGCGTCACACTGTAAGCGTGTTCAGTGAGCGAGGCGGGTTGTAGATGACAGAGCCTATGACCTGAGCGCTCCCTGTGTGGTGGCGAGTCGTGCGCCAATTCATTGCCGCCCTGGAGAGATCCGGGGCTTTTTTCGGTCAGTCCCCGGCGCGCGCGGTCATCCCCCCTCCTCGCCTGCGCA
>NZ_KZ857174.1:382279-646076 GCF_003350925.1 Dyella tabacisoli
CCCCCCTCGCTTTTGATGCAGTTGACGCACGTCACGGAAACCGCACAGATAAGGCGACCTGAGCGATTGAAGGTGAGTTGGTCGCGATGCGGATTTGGTGAGCAGCATCCGACCTCTGTCAGTGGTTACGTCTTTAATTTGCGCTTTCCCGGTCAGTATCACTGATGCCGAGTCAGGGCTTAAAAACAATCGCTATCGATACTTTGAATCGGCAAGGGGCGGATACTCGCAGTCTGATCCTGCCGGTCTCGGTGGTGGGTTAAACACTTATACCTATGGCTATGCGAATCCGCTTGGGAATATCGATCCGTCAGGGTTATCGCCAATAGGTGGTGCCAGAGTGCCATCAGCACATAGCCCGCCCCCTGGGCCAGGTGGAAACTATGGGCGCGGTGTTCCGAGCTTACCGTTGCCTGAAGTTCCTGTGGGTCCAGAGCAAACGCCAGGCGCATGGTCACTCGATAGGCCGATGATCGTAGATACGGCTCGATGTGTAAGTGCAAGATGCCTCTACGATCCGTCGGCTTGTCATAAGGACCAGCCGAGTTGGTACGAGTTAGGCTTCATTGGCGATGGCATTGGTGCATTTCCTACCGCATCAGAGTTCAAGCAGATTTATCCAACGTGTACCTGCACCCAGTGGGCGTCGGATGAGCAAATATTGCAGTGGGTACCCAGGGGGCCTAAAAACGCAGATCTAGATGATGCGAACGAACTGATAACTAGAATGATTGATCTACAGCGCGATGCGAAGAATGTTGAAGGTGGCGTAGAATAAGCTCACCAATAATACCTTAAGCATCGATTCGACTAACAGGAATTCGGAGTATTTATGAGTTACCTTCGCCTTTTTACAATGCTTGCGCTTACTTATGCGGCTCAATGGAGTAATGCAATTCATGCGAGCCCCACGAACATTGTTGATGTTCATTTTGCACCATTTACGCTTTCTTTTTCCTGTGATGAAAAGACGCCTGCGGAAGATAAAAAAACGATTGATAGATCAAGTGATGCCATGGAGATCATTCATTCCACGGAATGCATTAATTATAAAAAGCAAGTAACAAATATAAAGCCCACATCAATAGCGATAGGGGAAAACGAAAATATTGGCGTCTACCTCGTGGAGATTCATTTTTCAAAAGAGGATGCCGATAATTTGAGAAAGTTAACGGCTGATGTTCATGAGCAGAGAATTATCTTGTCGGTAGACAATCAAGCAATCTACTCTGGATTTTTGAATGCTCCGCTCAGTCGCAACAAATTTACGATCACAGCTAACTCCGTAGAACGAGCTCGCCGCACCGCAGCCTTATTTCATGGCTCATAATTGGAAGCCCCACAGTTGTAGCCATTTTATCGGCTAATACGACAACACCAATCGTGACTATATCTGGCTAAATGATTTGCCGGTGGCGGTGGTCGATATGGCTGGCACCACGAGCACGATAAATTACGTGCATGCTGATGATCTGGGTACTCCACGTGCGGTGACTGATAGTGCTGGCAGCACACTGTGGCAGTGGTCGTATGCAGGCAACCCATTTGGTGAGCAGCAGCCGACCTCTGTCAGTGGTTACGTCTTTAATTTGCGCTTTCCCGGTCAATATCACGATGCCGAGTCAGGGCTAAAAAGCAATCGCTATCGATACTTTGAATCGGCAAGAGGCGGATACTCGCAGTCTGATCCTGTCGGTCTCGGTGGTGGGCTAAACACGTATACCTATGGCTATGCGAATCCGCTGGGACTACGCCACTCCATGAGTACGTATGCCTATGTGGACGACAATCCTCTTGTGGCTTTTGATCCGGATGGAAAGGCCAAAGTGCTGGATCCGGATACGCCAGTAGGAGGTAGCTCGACTATTGTTTGCGACGGCCTTGGTGGAATCTCTGTATACATGTCACCTCAGATCACGTTTGACGAGATGGCATGCTGGGGGGATTGCACGCGAGCCCACGAAATGGTGCATAGGCAGCAATTCTTGAAGGCTAATCCCACGATTTGTGCTAACCAACCTGCATTCATGAGGATGGGAGAGAGAAATAAAATTCAAGCTGATGCGGACGAGATTGCCGCATACAAGGTTCAGATGGAGTGTCTGGAGGCCAAGCTTCGCGCGATCAATGATTGTGACAAGTGTAAGGCAATGCTCCAGAACGAGCTTGAAGAAAGAGAAAGACTATCTAAGGGGCTACGAGCACGAGTATGAAACTCTTCCTAGGATCTAAACTTCTTTTCGCGCTGGTATTGCTGACGGTGTACTCGGCTGACGCCTTTTCGAGAGAACAAAATCCGGTCGTTGCGGAGGCGGCCGGCGTGACTATCGGAAACGGACACGTTGCACTGAATATTAGATTTTGGAACTGCACGGATAAAGCCATTACGCTCGATCATAGCTTTCTGCCGTGGGGACAGAGGGCGACAGGTCTAATCGTTTACAAAGGGGCAGGGGTTGGTAAGGAGTTGGAGCCGATCTATCTCGTAGACGATCTACCCCCTCGCGACGTGACCATTGGATCCGGAGAGTTCGCAACCGGCGCGTTGAATCTTGAAGAGACTTTTCCAGCACTAAGGAAGGCCAAGCACCTCGACGATCTTGTAGTGTTTTGGGTCTACGACGCAAAAATGACCGGGATTCCCTCTGCGGGAAAGTTCGGTGGCATGGTGCCGCTGTCGCATGCGCCGTCCACCAGCGACAGTAATGCCAGCGCTTGCAGGTGACTGGGGCTTCCGGTATCCGGGGCAATACTATGATGCGGAGTCCCGGTTGCTGTTCAACGTTAACCGGGATTATAAAATAAGGGGTTAGTGACTGAGGTATCTCCACGAAATTCTCAGCGTGCTCAGTCGTTTGCACCTAGTCACATCGAACGGTGTACGCATGATGCGGTCCCTCCTCACGGGTTACGAAGCCAGAGGCGACCGCCCCATGCGTACGGCCGAAGTATTGCAAAGCTGCCTACGCGATGCACTCGTTGCGATCACTCGTGCTCATGCGTGCCACCGATGCATTGATCCAAGGCCGGCGATTAACGCTGATGGACCTGGCGCGATCATGGCCCGATGCAGTGCGCCGTTGAAAGCTTTGGACCGTTTGCTCAGCAATAACCATCTTCATGCAGAGCGTGAAGGCATCTACGCAGGAATGCCCGCTGACTGGTGCGTAGCAAGCGGCCATTGATCTTGATCGACTGGTCGGATTTGAAAGCGGACCGAAGCTGGCATCTGCTTCGTGCCTCGATACCCGTCGGTGGTCGTACATTGACGATACTGGACCTCAGGGTAAGCAGGGTACCCCTCAGGCCGAGCGACAGTTTCTACAGCGGCTAGCTCAGCTACTGCGAGCCGATGTACAGCCCATCCTCGTGACCAATGCGGGGTTCCGCGCACCTTGGTTTCGTGCGGTGGCCTCCATGGGCTGGTATTGGATCGGACGGCTGCGTCACCGCACCCACGTTAAGCCTGCCGATGCCCCCAACGAGCACGATCAATGGGTTCCTTGTAAGGGCGTCTATGCACTGGCCACAGCGCATCCTTGCGACCTGGGCCTGATGCAGGCTGTGCGCAATGCACCGCTTGATTGCCGTCTGGTGTTGCACGCGAAGTCGGCCAAGGGGCGCAAGCATTGGACCTGCCAAGGTGAGGTTGCGCGCAATAGCTACAGTCGAAAACACGCCACGCGTGAAAGCGAGCCGAGGCTGTTGATGGCTTCGCCCGAACTTGAACTCAGTGCGCGGCATATCGTGACCATCTACGCGCGACGCATGCAGATCGAACTGTCGTTCCGCGACCTCAAATCTCATCGCTACGGACAAGTGTTTGAAGACAGTCTTACGCGTAAAGGAAAGCGCATCGACTTGTTCCTGCTGCTAAGCGCGATGGCCGCCTTTGCCTGCTGGATCGTGGGTGTGGCCTGCGAGGCGACAGGTCGGGATCAATGGCTATCGCCGCGTCGTAGCGTGCGACGCCTCTGCTCCCTGATAAGAGTGGGGTGCGAAGCGCTCGCTCGACGATGGCCTATACCCGACCTACGCGACCTCATGCATCGCTTACGATGTCCGAGTGCGATCATCTTCGATCAGATGGGCATGGCGGCATTAAAACGTGGAGATGCCCCAGGGTCGGAGTCATTAAGTAGATCGGGCTGAGCGAAGTGATATCCGACAACATTGCTCGTTGATTATTGGGGTTCGCCTGCGCTCACCCCAACCTACCACTCAAGCGACGGACCTACGCAAACGAAGCCCGCGTAGGCGGGCTTCGTGCGTTACGGGCTTAGCTCTTTTGCTTCTGCTGCTTCTCCAGCAAGCCCAGGGACACCGATTCTGCCCGTTCCGTCAAAAAATGCAGGGCCATAAACAAACCTTCCGTGGTCATCGGATTGAAGGGCATCTCTTCGGGCTCTTGGTATTGGTTGGTGTCGCGTAGCTCGCGAAACGATTCACTGGTGGCGAGGATGCGCACCAGGGTCAGCACGCCTGTAAGCATGCCGGTGAGGGTGGTGAGGGATTCCTCGTGGGGGCCGACCAAGGTGCCTTCGGTCAGAAAATAGCGGCTTAGCGGGTTAAATTCAGCAGACGGGTGCTGCTCTACCGTACTATTCGTCTTAGCCATGACAACTCCACTTCAGTTTGTTGTGGTTAGCGGGTCGTATGAGTTGGCGCTCATGCGGCTCGCGCTTCTTGCCTTTCTACAGAGTCGCCACCTGGGTCGTGCTAACTGCGATGAACCAGGTGGCAACAGCCCGAGTCTGCCACGGGCCCGCACCAAAAGTCTGTGGTCCTCGCGCACCAATGCGCGTAGGTTGGGCTGAACAAAGTGATGCCCAACGTTGCGTCATGTTGAGGTTCGCCGCGATGTCCAACATGGCATGCTTTTGGGACTCGCCGTGATACCCAGCATCGCGCAACGTTGGGGTTCGCTGCGCTCACCCCAACCTACGGAGAGGAATCATTGCGTGCGTGATATCGATATACGAAAGCTGAAAGAGGTCATCAATATTCTTCTCGATCACGTGATTGACATGGGTGTCGATAGCCTTCCTCTTGAGCAGTCGTTTTATTGGAAGATTCACGACGACGAGAAATACGCTATGAGCGGTACGCCGGATCTTGTCGTGGGTGACTTATTCGACGACCTGGATTTTGTAGAAGGGGTGCTGCTCGACAAGGATAATGTTGTGTCCTACACCTTGACGGAGGTGGCACCCATCCTTACGTATGTGGGCGAGGTTGCTTTTAGCAAACTTGGGTCAAAGGGCGGCTAACTGGGCTTACTCCACCCCACCGTTCATGCCATGCTTCGCACGTTGACATGCCGGCCCTGTTGGCTGATGGGTGCTGTCGACGTAAGACGACTACGCACGATGACCATGATGAGGAGAGCGCCATGAGTAAGGGTATGGATTCAAAAAAGAGCGAGAAGAAAAAGCCCGCCAAGACCATGAAGGAAAAGAAGGCGGCTAAGGACGAAAAGAAGAAGAACGCCAAGTAAGCCGGTTGCTCTTGGGTTGCGCGCTACGGGGCTGTTGCACTGGTGGCGCTGCCGGATAATCTGGCTTGCGGTTTGGATCTTGTGGGTGTGGTGAAGGCTTGTCGCTCGGCCGACCCCTCCCCAACCCTCCCCTGCAAGCAGGGGAGGGGGTAGGTTGCTTGGGGGTTTAGACGTCCCCGTGCAGTGCCTGCAGTGCCGCTAGTGCGGCCAGGCCGGCGGTCTCGGTACGTAGGATGCGCGGGCCTAGGCGCAGGCCTAGAAAGCGGTGTTGGGTAAGTGCGGCGACATCGCGATCGCCTAGCCCGCCCTCTGGCCCTACGACGAGGATGCCGCCGGTGCTTTGGAAGCTCAGTGTGCGGGCTTGCAGGGAGCCTTCGGGCAATAGCGCCAGGCGTAGGGCGCCATCGTCGGTAAGTGCGCGCAGCCAAGCTTCCAGGGGCTGTGCCGGGGTGATCTCGGGTAGACGGGCGCGGCCGCTTTGTTCGCAGGCGCTGGCGGCTACGGCGCGCCAGTGGGCCAGGCGTTTTTCGGCGCGGGCGGGGTCGAGTTTTACTTCGGAGCGTTCGGTAAGCAGGGGCACGATACGCGCCACACCCAGCTCGGTCGCCTTTTGCACGATCAGGTCCATTTTCTCGCCGCGCGCGACGCCCTGGGCCAGAGTGAGCGATAGCGGGGATTCGTTGTCGAGCGGCTGCGCCGCGCTCACCTGCACAACGACCTCGCGCTTGCCGACGCTGCTGATGGTGGCGGGGTAGTCGCTGCCATCGCCGTTAAACAGGGTGATGGCGTCGCCGGCGTTGAGTCGTAGCACGCGTGCGACGTGTTCGCTGGCCTGCGTGGGGAGCGGGAGTTCGGCGCCGACGCTGAGCGGCTGGTCGATATGGATACGGATGGTGCGCATGATGTTGCGTGTTCAAAAAGGGTGAGCATAACGGGGTTGATGGGCTTCATGGCCGGGTGTTGCCGCATGTGGGCCGAAAGCTGAATAAGGCCGAGACGGTGATGCCGCCCCTCATTGCCTGCCAGCCAGTGGCGGCGCAGCATGTTGATCGGCCCGTTGACGGGCGCGACTAGAGGTACGTTGTCATGTCTATCAACATTAGATCTTCGTTATCTATTTGCTCGCTGGCCCTGGTTGCTAGCCTGGGTGCCACGGCGGTTTATGCGCAGACCGCTACGGCGGATGCCCAGGTTCAGGCGAGTGCGACCAGCAACGACCAGAAGCCGCTATCTGATCGCAATTGCCTGCGCGAGACTGGTAGTCATATTCCACCCCAAAAGGGTAAATGCATGCCTGGCACGGGGCGTGTCTATACCCAGGACGATATTCAGCGTACCGGCGAGCGGGATCTGGGGCCGGCGCTGCAAAAGCTTGACCCTAGTGTGACTACGCACGGTCATTGACCCCTCCCCAACCCTCCCCTGCGAGCAGGGGAGGGGGTCGGTTGTCGCTAGTCCCGTACGGCGTGGTGGATACCGGCAATAGCCACATCGACCAAGTGATCGATCTCTTGCTCGGTGATGACGTAAGGCGGCATGAAGTACACCACGTTACCGAGTGGGCGTAGCAGCGCGCTATGTTCAAGGCCATGCAGGTAGACGCGCAGGCCGCGGCGTTCGCCAGCGGGAAAGGCTTGCCGGCGGGCTTTGTTTTGTACCAGCTCGATGGCAGCGATCATGCCGGTCTGGCGTATCTCCGCGACGTTGGGGTGATCGCGCAGGGGCGCGAGACGGGTAGCCAGATGGGCAGCTAAACCGCGGTTACGCTCCAGCACGGGTTCGTCGCGAAAGATCTGCAAAGTAGCCAGCGCCGCACGGCAGGCGAGTGGGTTGCCGGTATAGCTGTGTGAGTGGAGGAAAGCTTTGCCGGCGCTGTATTCGGCATAAAACGCCTCGTATACCTGCTGGGTGGTGAGCACCGCAGATAACGGCAGAAAGCCGCCGGTAAGCCCTTTGGACAGGCACATAAAGTCAGGCGCGATATCGGCTTGCTCGCAGGCGAACAGGGTGCCGGTGCGACCGAAGCCTACGGCGATTTCGTCGGCGATGAGGTGCACGTTGAATTCGTTGCACAGTGCACGCAGGCCGGTCAGGTAGCTGGGGTGATACATGCGCATGCCGCCGGCGCATTGCACCAGCGGTTCGACGATAACGGCGCTGGTCTCGTGCGCATGGCGCTCCAGCAGGGTGCGTAATTCGCCTAATCTGCGTGCGGCGACCGACGCGGCGCTTTCGCCGTCTTCGCCTTCGTAGGCATCGGGCGATGGGGCGAGGATGGGGGTCAGCAGCAGCGGGGCGTAGGTTTTGCGATATAGCGCCACATCGCTTACCGACAGCGCACCTAGCGTTTCGCCGTGGTAGCTGCCGCTGAGCGCGATGAAGCGGTTTTTTTCGCCACGCCCCTGATTGAGCCAGTAGTGGAAGCTCATTTTAAGCGCCACTTCGATGGCGGCCGAACCGTTATCGGCGAGAAACACGCGGTCTAACCCTGGTGGAGTGATGCGTACCAGTTCTTCGGCCAGCTCAATCGCCGGCTCGTGCGTGAAGCCGGCGAAAATCACGTGCTCAAGCGTATCGAGCTGCGCTTTCAAGGCGGCGCCGATGCGTGGGTTGGCGTGGCCGAACAGGTTGGTCCACCACGAGCTGATGCCGTCCAGGTAGCGACGGCCGTCGGCGTCGATCAGCCAGGCGCCTTCACCGCGCACGATGGGCACCATCGGCACGCTGAGGTGGTCGTGCATCTGGGTGCAGGGGTGCCATAGGTGGCGCAGGTCGCGTTCGGCGAGGCTGCGGTTGTTGCTAGCGAGTGGATTCATCCGGCTATCATCGACGCTGCATACGTAGGCACTCAAGCCCGGCATAAGGGGCTCGAACACGTCAACATCAGGAGATCATGGCTTGAAGCGGTTGGGTACGGTGTTGATAGTGCTGGGTGCTTTGCTGTTGCTGGCTTTGCTGGTTTGGTATCTGCCCGCTCAATGGATGCAATCCCGGCTGGAGGCGCGGCTGCATGGCCTGCGTCTGGATCAGGTCGGCGGCACGCTGTGGGAGGGGCATGCCGGCCAGGTGCTGACCACCGATGGCCGCAACCTGGGCCGGCTGGAGTGGCAGTTGTCGCGACGGGCCTTATGGGGCGACACCCGTTTTAGCGCGGGTCTGGAAGGGCCGCAGCTCAGTTTTCACGGCGATATGCATCAACTCGACAAACAGCGGGCGGAGTGGAGCCAGGTGCATTTGCGGGGCGATATCGCCTCGCTCGGCCTTCACACCGAGTGGCTTGGCGGCGGCTTGCACGGGCAGTTGAATATTGAGATTGCGCATGTGCTGCTACAGGGCCGTTGGCCGCTGGAGCTCGACGGCAGCGCGCGTTGGAGCGATGCGGCAGCCGGTGCGCTGGCCTTGGGCGAGATCCAATTGCAGGCACAAGGGCGGGCTGGTGTTATTCAAGGCGAGCTGCAAGATGGTGGCAACGGGCCTTTGCAGCTCAATGGCCAGCTAGGGCTGAGCCCGCTGGGCTGGCGCTATAGCGTGAATGCCAAGCCGCGCGGGGCGAACCCTGCGTTGCAGCGTTGGTTGCTTGGCTTGGGGCGGGCCGGAGCCGATGGTGCGGTGCAGATTAAGGGGAGTGGTGGTTTGGCCAAGGCGGCGGGTGACAAAAAGGCATAAAAGCACCCCCTGCCAGCCCCCTCTGCACGTAGGGGGAGGGGCTAAAGCCGCCTCAGTCAGCTCCCTCCCCTGTGTGCAGGGGAGGGGTCAGGCTTTTGCCCCAACCAGCATCAATACGACATCTACGAGATAGCTATGAGCACACTGGATCTACCCCATGCCTTAAACGCCGCACGTGAAGCGGCCGCAGTCGCCGCCGAGGTCTTGCTGCACTACTGGCGACGCGGTGTCGTGGTGGAGTTGAAAAGTGATGCCACGCCGGTAACCGTGGCCGATCGTGAAGCGGAGTTGGCGATACGCAAGGTGTTGCAGGCGGCGCTGCCGCAGGCGGCGATTTATGGTGAGGAGTTTGGTCATGATAGTGGCGGCGATCAGGGACTGTTGTGGTTGGTCGATCCGCTCGATGGCACTAAGAGTTTCGTGCGGCGCACGCCATTTTTTTCCACCCAGATTGCCCTGATGCATCGCGGCGAACTGGTGCTGGGCGTATCGAGCGCGCCTGTCTACGGTGAAACCATGTGGGCCAGCAGCGGCGCCGGTGCCTGGTATGACGGTGAGCGGGTGCAAGTGGCGGCCACCAGCGAGATGGCGCAGGCGGTGATTTCCACCGGCAATATCAAGTCGCTCACCAACGATGCGCGCTGGCAGGCATTGGGTGGCTTGATCCGCGATTGCAATCGTAGTCGTGGCTATGGCGATTTCTGCCATTACCACTTACTGGCACGCGGCAGTCTGGACTTGGTGCTGGAGTCGGATCTCAATATTCTGGACATTGCCGCGCTGGCGGTGATTGTGCGTGAGGCCGGCGGCGTGTTCACTGATTTGGACGGCCATGCGTTGAATCTGGATACGCGCAGTGCATTGGCCGGTACGCCGGCGATTCACGCGCAGGCGTTGCAGCGCCTCTCATCCTCAAATGTGAAGGAGTCCTGATCGGTGTACGACGTGAGTGAACTGAAAATTCTTTTAGTCATGCTACTCAACAATAGCCCGATGCTGCTCACTGCTATCGTCGGTGCGATCATGGCCATGGTCCTATGGCAACGTGCGCCGCGTGCGGCCATGTTGTTGCTCATTGCTTGTTTGATCGAGTTGATGATTTCGCTGGCCAACACATGGGTCTATGGCTGGTACGTGCCTCGCACGACGCATGACGAAAGTTATACCGCCGTGCGGGGTTTCATCACGGTGTGGGGTGTACTCAGCGGCTTGCTGCGTGTGTTTGGCTTTGCATTGCTGATTTGGGCGGTGTTTACGGGCCGGCCCAGGCCGAATGCGGGCATGCGGCCACCACCGCTGCCCTGAGCGATGACGAACAAGCGCTGCACATGGCTACAATGCACGAATGCGCAAGCCACCCATCGTCCACGCCATCCGAGATGTTCATGACAGCAGCTTTCTGCGTGTCGAGCAGCTCGACCTTGAGTTTTCCAACGGCGAGCGCCGCACTTACGAGCGGTTGAAGGGCGGCGGCCTCGGTGCGGTGATTATCGTGCCCATGCTGGACGACGAGACCGTATTGCTGGTGCGTGAGTACGGCGCCGGCGTAGGGCGCTATGAATTGACGCTGCCCAAAGGGCGCCTGGATCAAGACGAAACCGCCGAGCAGGGGGCCGACCGCGAGCTGAAGGAGGAGGTCGGCTACGGCGCGCGCAAGCTGAAAATTCTGCATAACCTTTCGTTGTCGCCCTCGTACATGACCCACATGGCCCACGTGGTGTTGGCGCAAGACCTTTATCCCGAGCGGCTGCTGGGCGACGAGCCTGAGGAGTTGGAGGTGGTGCCATGGAAATTGGCCGAGCTGCATACGCTGATCGCCCGTGACGACGTGACCGAAGGGCGGTCCATCGCCGCGCTATTTATGGCTCGCGAGTATCTTGCCGGGCGATTTAGAACCACATGAATACGCAACCCGTATCTGAATTGCTGCGCCAGATCGGCGCTATTGCGCGTGCCGCCGGTGAAGCGATCCTGACGATTTATCGTGAAGATTTCGAGGTGCTGCACAAGGCGGACAGTTCGCCTGTCACTGCCGCCGATCTTGCCGCGCAGCGCGTGATCGCCGCGGGCTTGGCACAGCTTGATCCCGTGTTGCCGGTATTGTCCGAAGAGGCGCATGCGGCGGCGTGGAGTGACCGCCAGCAGTGGCAGCGTTATTGGCTGGTCGATCCGCTCGACGGCACGCGCGAGTTCGTCAAGCGCAATGGCGAGTTCAGCGTCAATATCGCGCTGATCGAACAGCACCGGACGGTGCTAGGCGTAGTGTTGGCACCGGTGAGCGGCGAGTTGTATGTCGCCGCCGAGGGGCAGGGCGCGTGGTTGCAGATGCAAGCTGACGCACCGTGGCTGGGCATCGTGACGCGTAGTCTGGCCAAGCCGCCGATGGTGGCGGGCAGCCGCTCGCATGGCGCCAGTGGCATGCCTTTGCTGCAGGCATTGCTCGGCGATGATTATCAATCGAAGCCGCTTGGCTCGTCGCTGAAGTTTTGCCTGATCGCGCGCGGTGAGGCCGACATCTATCTGCGTCGTGGCCCGACTAGCGAATGGGATACCGCCGCCGCGCAATGCGTGCTTGAAGAGGCCGGGGGCGCGGTGCTCGATCTGCAAGGCCAGCCATTGCGCTACAACCGTGGCGAGTCCCTGCTCAATCCAGAATTTATCGCGGTGGGTGATCGGATGATCGATTGGTCGGGACGTTTGCGTGATGTCGTGGTGGGCTGATGACCAAGCACAGCCTGGATGACTTGCTTGCCATCATGACCCGCCTGCGCGATCCCGAGCGGGGTTGTCCCTGGGATGTGCAGCAGAATTTCGCCTCGATCGCGCCGTATACGATCGAAGAAGCCTACGAAGTGGCCGATGCGATCGATCGCAAGGATTGGCACGATCTGCGCGATGAGCTGGGCGATCTGCTGTTGCAGGTGGTGTTTCATGCGCAGATGGCGAAAGAGGCCGGCCTGTTCGATTTTGCCGATGTAGCCCATGCCATCAGCGAAAAAATGCTGCGGCGGCATCCGCATGTTTTTGGCGATGTGAGCTATGCCGATCTGGATGCGCAGATGCAGGCATGGGAAGACATCAAGACGGCCGAGCGCGCGGCTAAAGGCGCGCAGACCGATGGCAGTGCCTTGGCCGGCGTCTCGCACGGGTTGCCGGAGTGGAAGCGCGCACTGAAGCTGCAGCAGCGCGCCGCCACGGTAGGCTTCGATTGGCCAGACGCACAGCCGGTGCTGGACAAGCTGGTCGAAGAGGTGGACGAGGTGCGCGCCGAATTTGCCAACGGCCGCGACCATGCGCGTTTGCAGGACGAGATTGGCGACGTGTTGTTTGTCACCGTGAACCTGGCCCGCCATGCCGGCGTCGATTTTTCGCAAGCGTTGCGTCACGCCAATGCGAAGTTTGAACGACGTTTCCGGCAGATGGAGAAACTGGCCGCGACTGAAGGGCAGCCCATGGTTGAGCGCGATCTGCAGGCGCAAGAGGCACTGTGGCAACGGGTGAAGCAGATGGGTGTTCAAGACGAATCGACGGTGGACCTGTAACGCACTTCTAGGTCTCAAGTCATGTGCAACCCTTTGCGCATAGCCCGCATCACATGCCTGAATCTGTTTCCACTGGAGTCATTCAATGCATCGTGCCCTCTTTATTGCCCTGTTTCTGGCCCCATTCGCCGTTCACGCAGCGGATGATTGCAAGTACCAGGCGCCTCGTAATCTCAAGCTCGACTTGTCTGGCGTGCGAGTCTTGCAAGTGGAGCTGCATAGCCATGATCTGCATCTCACCGGCAGCGATGGCACGAAAGGCGCCGAACTGACCGGGCGCGCCTGCGCTTCGGATCCCAAGTTGTTGGACGAACTGGTAGTGACCCAGCACCGTGAGGGAGATCGATTGGTGGTGGAGGCTGGTGGTACCAGCCATTCCAACATCAGCCTATTCGCTCGCTCTTACACCAATCTCGAACTCAACCTGCAAGTGCCTTCACAACTGCCGATCGTGCTTAACGTAGGTTCGGGCGATGCCTGGGCCACTGGCGTGAAACAGTTGGAAGGCCATGTCGGTTCAGGTGAATTGCACGTGAGCAAGATTGCCGGTGCGCTGATTACCAGCGTGGGTTCCGGCGATGTGGATGCAAATGACATCGGTGCGCTGGAACTCGGCTCGCTGGGTTCGGGCGCACTCAAGGCAGATGGCATCAAGGGCGACGCCAAGATCGGCAGTATTGGCTCGGGCGAAGTCGCATTGAGTCATGTGGGCGGCAGTGTGCACGCCGATACGCTGGGTTCGGGCGACCTTACCGTGCGCGATGTGCGCGGTGACCTGAGCCTTGCTGCGAAAGGCAGTGGCGACGTCAATTACAGTAGCATCACCGGCAAGGTCAAAGTACCGCGCGATAACGATTGAGCCCTTCCCAGCCTCCCTGCTGCATAGGGGTAGCGCGTCGGGTGAGGCAGCGTGACTCCCTCCCCTGCTAGTCCCGAAAAGGGGACTCCCTTCGGTCGCAGGGAGGGTTGGGGAGGGGTTCAATCTTGCGGCAAGGTTGGACCCCCTCCCAGCCTCCCCCTGTAGGCAGGGGGAGGGGTAAGAACAACACCCGCAGCTTTTGATCTTGCTCTTGACCCTGGAGCCCTGTGCGCCGGTGAGGGGCTGGACGATCAGGCCCGCAAGGCCCGCCGGTCCTTACCAGAGCGCCATAACACTCAACCCTCCCGCAGCAACCGCATAGGCGAAGTACGCGTAACCTTCCGCGTGCCGGCAAGCCCCAGCAACATCACCACCAAGGCCGCACCCAGGGCAGCCAACGCCAGTGGCCACAGGGGCGGCATGAAGCCATCGATATGAAACACCGCCCGCCCCAGCCACCAGCCGGTACCGGCGGCGCCGAATGCCGCGGTGAGGCCGGCGACCAAGCCAAGCAGGGCGAATTCGCAGGCCGCTGCGGCGCGCAGTTGGTTACGGCGGGCACCGAGCGTGCGCAACAGCGCGGCTTCGTGGCGACGCTCGGCGGCGCTGGCGGCCAAGGCGGCGGCCAAAACCAGTGCGCCGGCGAGCAGGCTGAAGCCTAAGATCCAGCGCACCGCATTACCGACCCGATCGACGATTTCGCGGACGCGGTCGAGCAGTGAGTCGACGTCGATCAGGCTGAGGTTGCTGTAGTCACGCGATAGCTGTGCCAATGGCTCGGCATGGCCGCGCGGTAGATAGAAGCTGGCGATCCAACTATGCGGCAACTCGTTGGCATGTGCCGGGTCGAGCAGCAGAAAAAAATTGACCCGGAACGAACTCCAGTCGACCTGGCGAATGCTGCCCACACGTGCCTCCATGTCGCTGTCGCCGATGTTGAAACGCATGCGGTCGCCGACTTTCAGCGCAAACATGTCACGCCACATCGTGTCGATGGAAACCTCGGCTTGCGCCGGCTGTGCGCTGTGCCATTGGCCAGCGACCACCTGGTTGCTCGGCGGCAACTCATTGGCCCAGGACAGGCGCAGTTGGCGGTCGGCCCAATCTTTGGCGCGCTCGTCTTTAAAGCGAAGCTGATCGATCGGCTGGCCGTTGATTGCGGTGAGTTTGCCGACCGCCAAGGGCAGCATATTGAGCTTTTGCCCGCCGATGCCGGCCAGGGTCTGCTCGAAACCGGCGCGTTGATCGTCTTGCAGGTTAAGTACGAACCAGTTCGGTGTATCTGCGGGTAGCTCGCGGCGCCAGCCTTCAAGCAAGGCCGGTGCGACCACGGCAAGCAGCAACAGGGCAACCAGCCCCAGGCTCAATGCGGTGGCTTGCACCAGGCTCATACCGCGTCGCCGCGCCAGGGCGGCCAGGCCAAGCCGTAATGCGGGGTGCGCGCCTGGCGCCAGCCGGCGGGCCAGCCATAGCATCAGGCCGGCAAGCAGGGCTGCGACAAAGGCCACGCCGAGCAGGCTGGCGGCAAGGATGCCGGCCAGTTTGGCTGAGCCGCTCTGGCTCCAGATCAGCATCAACGCGGCCAGGGCGGGAAACAGATAAAGCGCATCGAAGCGGCGCACACGTCGAGCCACGCTTTCGCGGAAGACGGCGACGGGAGGCACCTCGGCCAGTCGCGCCAGCGGCGGCAAGGCAAAGCCGATCAGTACCGCGATACCCATGACGGCGGCGATCAGGGCAGGCGTCCAGGGCAGGGTGGTCGGTGCACTGCTGAAAAGCTGGCTGGCGAAGAGCCAAGCACCTTGAGCCAGTCCTAGCGCCAACAAGATGCCTAGCGAGACCGCAGGAAGCGCGAGCGCACCCAGGGTGCCGATCAACAAGCCGAGTACACGTCGACGCGGTGTGCCCAGTGCGCGTAGCAAAGCGACTTCGTTGGTCTTTCGTCGAGCATAGCGCTGGGCCGCCAAGGCAATCGCCACACCGGCGAGCAAAGCCGAGAGCAAGGCAGTAAGTCGAAGGAACGCGCCGGCGCGATCGAAAGCACTGCGCATGCGCTCTTGCGTTTGTTCTGGCGTGATGAGTTCGGCGCCTTGGGGCAGCGTCTGCAATTGGGTCCACTCGCGCCAGCCTTGCACCGCGGCAGGTTCGCCCGCTAGTAGCAGGCGCTGGCGCGCGCGGCTGCCAGTGCCAAGCAGGCCGGCTTGTTCGGCGTCGCTCAAACTCATCAGCGCGCGTGGCGCCAGCGCAAACAGTTGACCGCCATCGGGTTGGCGCACTAGTTCGGCAGCGATACGCAGGTCGCGCCCGCCGAGCTGCACGGCATCGCCGACCTTGAGATTTAGCGCCACCAGTGCACGGTGATCGAGATAGACCGCGCCTGCGGCGGGCGCATGAGCGCCGGTGTGGTCATGGCCCTGGGCATCGCGCAGTTCCAGCGTGCCGCGCAGCGGATAAGCGCTGTCGCTGGCTTGTACGTCGAGTAACTGACTCTGGCCGTTGGCGAACGCTACGCTGGGAAAGCCGGCCCCGCGGCTGATGGTCAGCCCGCGTTGGTTGGCCTGGCTGGCGTAGGTGTCGGGCAGTGCCTGTGGCGCGGTTATCCCGATGTCGCCGCCGATCAATTCAGCGGCGCTGGCCAGCATGCCGCGTTCGATTCGCGTCGTCAGTGTGGCGACCACGCCAAGTGCGACGACCGCCAGTACCAAGGATGCCGCCAGCGTGCGCAATTCGGGCAGATGCCATTCGCGGCGCAGGGTACGCAGGGAGAGGGTGAATAACTTCATGCGTGCGCCCTCGCTTTTATGGCCAGTGCGTACCCCTTCCCAACCCTCCCCTGCGATCGAAGGGAGTCCCTTTTTCGGGACATGCAGGGGAGGGAGTTGACTGGGGCTGGGAGGGGGCAGGTCATCGTCATGGCATGACCATCGCAGCAGGGGCGGCACGTGCGACCAATCGGCCGTTATCCAGCTCCACTTGCCGAGTGCAACGGGCCGCCAGTTTTATATCGTGGGTGACCAGGACGAGCGTAGTGCGGTGGTCGTGATTGAGGGCAAACAACAGGTCGCTGATGTGGTGGCCGGTGCGCTGATCGAGGTTGCCGGTCGGCTCATCGGCAAACAGCAGGCGTGGGCCATGCACAAAAGCGCGGGCGATCGCTACGCGTTGCTGCTCGCCACCGGAAAGCTGCGCCGGGTAATGGCGCCGGCGCGGGGTCAGGCCCACCGCCTCCAGTGCTTCACGGGCACGGCTACGCGCGTCGTCGCTGCCTTCCAGCTCCAGCGGCAACATCACATTCTCTTCGGCGGTAAGTGCCGGCAGCAGATGAAATGACTGGAAGACGAAGCCGACCAGGCGTCGGCGCAAGTCTGCGCGGGCCTCTTCGTCCAGTTGCTCTAAGGCGTGGCCATGGAGCGCGATGCTGCCGGCGCTGGGGGTATCGAGCCCGGCCAACAGGCCGAGCAGGGTGGTCTTGCCCGAGCCGGATGCACCGACGATGGCGAAGCTTTCGCCGTCGTAAACCTGCAAACTGACTTTGTTCAGGATGTCCAGTCGGCCCTCGGGGCCTTGCACCGACTTGCTAACATCGCGGACATCGAGAAGAACACCCGGAGTTGTACCGCTCATGCGTCGTTTCCTTTGGCTACTGCTAGTGCTGCTTAATGTCGGGCTGTTCGGGGTCCGGGCCGCTGATGCGGCGACACCGAAGGCAGCATCGACTAAGACCTTGCTGGTTTTGGGGGATTCACTGTCGGCTGCGCACAACATTGCGGTGGAACAAGGTTGGGTGCATCTGCTGAAAGTACGCCTGGATGAAATGGAACCGGGTTGGACGGTAATCAATGCCAGCATCAGCGGCGAGACGTCGCTAGGTGGGCGCAACCGCCTGTCGGCCTTGCTGACCAAGCATCGGCCGGCGGTGCTGGTGATCGAATTGGGTGCCAATGATGGCTTGCGCGGCCTGCCGCTGGCGTCGTTGCGCGATAACCTCGCCGCGATGATCGATGCTGCCGGTCCGGCCAAGGCCAAGGTGCTGTTGCTGGGCATCGAGCTGCCGGTGAATTACGGTCCGCAGTATCGCGACGGTCTGCGCGCGGTGTACGCGGATCTGGCCAAAGAAAAGCATGCTGCCTTGGTGCCGTTTTTGCTGCAAGGCGTGGCACTGGATCCGGCCATGATGCAAAACGATGGCCTTCACCCGGTGGCCGCCGGCGAGCCTATGGTTCTGGATACGGTGTGGAGCAAGCTGCAGCCTTTGCTGCGGTGAATTGTTGGCATCATCGATGCAATCTTCACGTACCTGTAACGCGCTACATCGTTAGCTGTTCACTTATGTGAAGACTCTGCTGGGGACGTAAGTGATGAACGCGCGTGATGAACAATCCGGATTGATTCTGTTAGTCGAAGACAACCGCCAGATCGCCGAAATGGTCGGCGAGCATCTTGAGCGCCGTGGCTATTCGGTGGATTACGCCGCCGATGGCGTCAGCGGCCTGCATCTGGCGGTATCCAATAGCTACGATGTGGTGGTGCTGGATCTGATGCTGCCGGGCCTGGAAGGCCTGGATGTCTGTCGCAAGCTGCGGAAAGAGGCCAAGAAATCAACCCCGGTGCTGATGCTGACCGCACACGACACCTTGGATGACAAGCTGGTGGGTCTGGAAGCCGGCGCCGACGACTATCTGGTCAAGCCGTTTGAAGTACGCGAGCTCGAAGCGCGCTTGCGTGCGCTGATTCGCCGGGATCGCCGACAGGTTTCCACCGAGATACTTACGGTGGGCGATATGACCCTGGACACCGCCACCTTGCGTTTGACCCGCGCCGGTCAGGAGCTGGCGGTTTCGCCGATCGGTCTGAAGCTGCTGGGCATCCTGATGCGCGAATCGCCGCGGGTGGTGAGCCGGCGCGATATCGAACGCGAGATCTGGGGCGATACCTTGCCCGACTCCGACACCTTGCGCTCGCACCTGTACAACCTGCGGCGGATCATCGACAAGCCTTATAAGCAGCCCTTGCTGCATACCGTGCATTCCTCCGGTTACCGCCTCGCCGATATTGAATCGGAGGTCGCTACTGCTACGTAGTCGGTTCGTTACCGTCTGCAATTTATTGCCATGGAGATCATGAACAGGCCCTCAGCATCGAGCATGACGTTTCGTCGGGGGACGTTTTATCGACGTATCGGCGTGATCTTCGGCTCGCAACTGATAGCGGTGGCGATAGCCAGTGTGATGGGCGCTACCCAGGTGGTGCCCGTAGAAGCGATGTTGATACTGATCGCGATCTTTAGCGTATCGGCGTGGCTGGCGACCCGGCGGCAATGGTTGCAAGTGAGCCGGTTGGCGGGTGCGGTCGAGGCTTGGGACGAACAACAGGCGGGCTCCGATGTATGGCTGCTGGGCCAATTACCCCCGCATACCGATGTCGATGTTGCGGTACTGTCGCGCCGCCTGGATGCGTTCGCCCATCGCATCGCCGAATACAACCAGCGTGAACGCGACTTTACGCGTGATGCTAGCCATGAGCTGCGCAGCCCGCTCACGGTGATCAAAATGTCGGCCGACTTATTGGCCGACGAACCGCTGCTGGGCGAGCCGGGGCAGCGTTCAGTGCAGCGGATCAAGCGTGCCAGCCGTGAAATGGAGGCTCTGGTTGAAGCCTTGCTGATTCTCGCGCGCGAGTCCGACAACGGTTTAAGCGAAGAGGACTTCGTCGTCAACGACGTACTCAAGCGCGAGCTGGACGCCGCGCGCGACCTGCTGGAGGGGCAGCCGATCGTCTTGCAATTGGAGGAGCCGGTGCGCTTTGCCCTGCATGGCTCCCCCCGAGTGTTCGCCGTGCTGTGCTGGCAATTGATCCGCAATGCCTGTCAGCAAGCCGAGCAGGGCACGATCGTGATTACGGTGATGCCCGGCATGGTCACCGTGGCCAATCGCTCGCCGGTCGACGGTGGGGTCGACCGGCATGGTTTTGAGCTGGCGATTGCCCAGCGCATCAGTGAGCGGTTCGCCTGGCCGTTGGAGTTGCAGACCCGCGAGGATCATTGGCACGTCGCGCGCATTCGCTTTCCGCAGCCGCTGTCGATGTAGGGGGCTGGTTAACGTTTTGGGCAGCAAGAGCACCCCTTCCCAACCTCCCCCTGCTTGCAGGGGGAGGGGCTAAAAACTTGCTAGATTCGACTCCCTCCCCTGTTCGAAGGGGAGGGTTGGCGGGCTTGTATCAGCCAGCTTGAAGCGCAGGAGACACGACAAAATCACACCCGGTTTTCGCCTTGACCTCGTCCAGCGTCACACCCTCTTGCAGCTCGATCAGGGTGAGGCCCTTACCCTTTGCCACTTCGAACACGCATAGGTCGGTGATGATGAGATCGACCACCTGCTTGCCGGTCAGCGGCAGGTCGCAATCGGTTTTGATCTTCGGTGAGCCGTCCTTTGCGTTGTGCTCCATCAGCACGACGACGCGCTGTACGCCGCTGACCAGATCCATCGCGCCGCCCGGACCCTTGACCATCTTGCCCGGCACCATCCAGTTCGCGAGGTCGCCGTGGGCGGAAACCTCCAGGCCGCCGAGAATGGAGAGATCGATATGGCCGCCGCGAATCATCGCAAACGATTCGGCGCTGGAGAAATAGCTCGATCCGGGCAGGCTGGTGATGGTCTGCTTGCCGGCGTTGATAAGATCGGGATCGACATGCGCCTCATCCGGGAACGGGCCGATGCCAAGCAAGCCATTCTCCGACTGCAAGGTGACATCGATACCGGCGGGGATGAAGTTGGCGACCAAGGTAGGGATGCCGATGCCGAGGTTGACGTAGAAGCCGTCGCGCAGCTCTTTGGCGGCACGCTGGGCCATGGCGGTACGGATCGGACTTTCCTTGCCGGTATTGGCACCGGCCACGGTACGGAACTCGATCCGTTTTTCGTACTTTTCACCTTGGATGATGCGATCGATATAGATACCCGGCACGTGGATTTCATCGGGCGCCAGGGTGCCTACCTCGACCAGTTCTTCCACTTCGGCCACGCAGACCTTGCCGCAGGTGGCGATCATCGGGTTGAAGTTGCGCGCGGTTTTGTTGAACACCAGGTTGCCAAGGCGATCGCCCTTCCATGCTTTGACGATGGAAACGTCGGCATGGATGGCGTCTTCCAGTACATATTCTTTGCCGTTGAATAGCTTGGTTTCCTTACCCTCGGTCAGCTTGGTGCCGAAGCCCGTGCGGGTGTAAAAGCCCGGAATGCCGGCGCCGCCGGCGCGCAGTTTTTCCGCCAGGGTGCCCTGCGGCACCAGATGCAATTCAAGCTCTCCAGCCAGCACCTGCCGCTCGAATTCTTTGTTCTCACCCACGTAAGAGGCATACACGCGTTTCACCTGGCGGGTCTTCAGCAACGGTCCCATGCCGAAATCGTCCACGCCGGCGTTATTGCCGACGATGGTCAAGCCTTTTGTACCTGCGGCGAGCAGGGCGCCAATCAGGTTCTCCGGGATGCCGCACAAGCCGAAACCGCCCGCGGCCAGTGTCATATCGTCGAACAATAGGCCGTCTAGAGCCTGCGCCGCGCTTGCGTAAACCTTATCCATTGCGATGCCTTCTTGCAGGGGGAGTCAGTTGCCAAGGATACGATGGTTTGGCGGCGACTCATGACTGTACGAAGGTCGCAGGTGTCAGCCCCCTGAATGCGGGGGCTGCATCGGGCAGGCATTGCGTCGCGTTTATCGCGCCTTGCGGGCTTTAAGTGCGGCCATGGGGGTGTTCCAAAGCCGTTCTTTCAATCGATAAAGCCCATTGACCAGCGGCCACAGGGTTGAGCGGCGGATGGCGGTGATTTCACTCTCGTAACGCGATAGAGCCTGCTTCATCGCCGAAATTTCATCGTCACGTTGCGATGCGGCTTGTTTCATCGCCGTGATTTCATCGTCACGCTGCGATATCGCATGCTTCAATGACTCATGCTGCCAACGTTCCTGCTCCAGCAGATCCGAGCGCTGCCGTTGTTCAAACAAGGCTGCGCCGATCAGCGCGACGTTTTGTTGCTGCTCGGATAAGGCCGAGTTGACCTCGGTGACCTTTTGCCGTTGCTCGGAAAGAGCAGCATCGAGTTGAACGAGTTGCAGCTTTTGCTCTGCCAGATGATGCTCAGCCTGTTCGGCACGAGCGCGTGCTGCCGCCGATACGGCCTCAGCCTCCGTTAGCGCACGAGCGGTTGTCGGAGAACGAACCTTGATGGCGTTTGCTACTCGCCATAAGTAGCGGCTTGCCGGCATCAGGAACGACTCTTTGGATAAAAGTCTTTCGCAGGGCTCCGCTATAGCTTCCTGATACGTATTCAAAAGCAGGTCAATGGCGTCTTCGATACCTGCTTCAGCTCTTACACGCAGCGACACTTCGCGCGACTGCGCCGCATCGTAGCGATCCAGCTCTTTGCCGATCAAATCCGGGCTAAGCGGGTTACGTAAGCAACGGATGCCAAAATTGAGTCGACGCAGGGTCTCGTAATTATCCGGTGTAACCATTTCGCCAAGGCCAGCGGCATCGCACACGATGACGGCGGTGCCACTGGCAAGTGCCTCCAGTGCACAGCGGGCCTTTGCAAACACGATGTCGTATTGGCCCAGGATGCGCTCAGGCTGATTCTCGCTGTGTCCTGAGGCGAGGCCTATCAGGTCGAGCTCGATCCCTCGTGCGGTACAGGCTTGGCGCAAGTTGGAAAGGATGTCTCCTTCGCCTACGTAATTACTGAACACCAGGGCTCGCCGGGGTTTGACAGGCAGCGGGGCGTGAAGCTTGAAGCGCTCCAGATCGACAAAGTTGCGAATTACGCGGATGCGCTCAGGTGCGATGCCTTGTGTACTGTGCAGCCGCTCGACACAAAGATCGTCAACCGCGATATAGCGTCGTATGGTCGGAAATTCCGGCGCCATTTCCTCCCATGGAATCCATCCGTGGCAGAAATAGATGGCGGGCGTATCCGGGAAATGCAGCATCGCTGCCATTGCATCAAGGTGATGCTGCCCATGAATGATATCGGGAGCTAAAGCAAGCGACGCGAGATCGTCGATCACGGGTATGGTTGCCATACGCAGTTCTTCGGCGACAGCGCCAAGCATGCTGCTATAGGCAATTGGCTGATGGCCGCGTTTCAGCAATGCCAACGCAATATCACGTACATAAAGCTCTGAGCCTGCTCGCGAGCCCAGGGTGTTGTTGGTAATCAAGATTCTCATGAACGACCACCGGAGATGCTCGCCGAGATTTCTGCAACGTGTTTTTCGAGTCGATTGGCCAAGGGTAAAACATGCTCCCGAAAACGGATGACAAACTGATAGCGCCCCGCTGCGACTTGTTTCTCGCCGTAGGTTTCGTAAAACGGTCGACCACCATCAAAGCGCCGCTCCCAGTCCAGGCCAGAGAGGGTCGAGGCAAACAAATACTCACGCGAAAAGGCCTCTTCGCCAAAGGTGCGAAAGGTGTCTTCGGCCTCCTGCTGCAAAGTGATTCCGGCACTTGACGCGTAGTCGCGCACGGTAGCCAGTTTTTGCTGGAATTGCGCCTGTGTGAGTATGACTTCAATGTGCTCGGACTCACTGCCATCGCCCAATGAGCACGGATCGCCCATCAACGGAATGATGTAATGACGGGTTTCGCGCTGTTGCCTGATGTTGGCGATTTCCACTGCCGCGTGCACCAATACTTCGCACAGATCATGTGTGGGGTTGTAGCCCTCGATGGCATCACTGACGACGATTTCGATTTTCTCCTCGACAATCAGTTGCACCAGCCGCTCGCAGAGATCCTCAAAGGGGCCGCTATCTTGTTCGAGCATGTGCTTGTAGATCTGACGATCGCTCAGTTCGCCGAAGATAGGGCCGATGGTTGCGCCGGCAGCGCCCAGGATTGCGCGCGTCTTATCCGTCCGTGGGGTTTCATCGCTACCGGAGCCGTCGGTTAGTGCGCAAACCAGGGGTCTGGTTTGTGCGAGCCAGCCAAAAACGCGCAATTCGTGGCCTGGATGGCCGATCACCAATAGTGCGCGTCGATGGGGCTCACCATTTTTGTGGGTCATGAGATGTTTACATCCAAACTGTTTGGCATGTAGATCTGTGTCCAGAATTTAGCCTTGGTGCTACGCATCATTTCGAACACGTGGGCGATTTCCACGATGTCGAAAAAGATAGCGTGCTGATGAGCGTCGATCGGTTGTGTAAGCGAAATGCGCAGGCTGTATTTACCATCCGTGAGCGGCAACCGCGTTTTGTAAACGACTTCCGCCTGCTGGCCTGGTAACAGGGACAACAACTCTTGATCCTGCATGAGAAAATCGGCGCCGATAACCGCGACTCGATTTTTATCGCATATTTTGTAATTGACGGAAAAAGTACTTGGACGGACAGCCTCGACGATGATTCGTATGGTTACGCTCTGGTCGAAGGTGGCCGAATTGACCGGAATACCTTCGCCATCGAGCATTTCTGCATACATCACTCTCGCATCGCCGGTGCCGGAGCGGCAGTGCTCAGCCATCTTTGCAAAATGGGTAAATTGGGCGCTGGCAGGCGCTGGCATGAGCGTAGTTGCTTCGCTGTTTTGACTATCCGATGCACCCGTGCCCGCGGTGGCATTCTGGATCGTGCGGTTGCTCGCCTCTTGCACATCGCGAATGTATTGGGCGGTGATCTCCGACGCGAGGCCCATGGCAAGTATTTTTCCCTGCCTTAAGTAGATGGCGCGTTGACATAGCGAACTGACCGCTGCGGTGTCGTGGCTGACGAACAGAATGGTCGTGCCACGTTGCTGCATCTGTCTTAGCGTAACCATGCACTTGGTCTGGAATCCGACGTCGCCAACCGCCAGTGCTTCGTCGACGATCAATATTTCAGGCTCAACCGATATGGCGACGGCGAAAGCAAGCCGTACATACATGCCGGAGGAATACGTCTTGACTGGCTGTTCAAGAAAGTCACCGATATCGGCAAAGGACGCGATGCTGGCGTACTTGCGCTCGATGTCTGCCTTCGAATAGCCCATGATCGAGGCGGCGATATGGATGTTTTCGCGGCCGCTGAACTCAGGGTTGAAGCCGGCGCCAAGCTCAAGCAGGGCCGATATCTTTCCTCGTGCATACACAGCCCCTGCAGTAGGGGATAGCGTGCCGGCGATGATTTGCAGCAGGGTGCTTTTCCCCGAGCCGTTGAGGCCGACGATACCTACGGTTTCGCCTCGATAGATGTCGAAAGAGAGGTTGTCCAGCGCATTGAAGTCTCTATACAGTTGCTTGCGTGTGCCCCAGAAGCTCTGCAGAAGGCGATCTTGCGGGCGATGGTAGATCTGGTATTTTTTCGACAGGTTCGACACGCTGATGGCAACGCCGGTGTCGTCGGGGATATATTGAGATTCACTGGACATGGCACTGCATTCCCTTACCGCTGTTGTTCGAACAGGTGTACAAGTCCGGTGACATGATCGACCGCCTCTTCGGTCAGTTCTGGATAGATCGGAAGAGCCAGTACCTCTTCCGATAACCGTTCTGCGTGTTGCAATGACACCTCGCCGTGGGACTCAGCCAACGCCGGCTGCAGGTGGCAGGGAATAGAGTAGAACACTGCCGTAGCGATGCCATGTGTCGTCAGAAACGCTTGTAGCGCATCGCGTTGCGGGTGCCGGATGACAAACTGGTGATATACCGGGGTCGCTTGCACATTTGCTGTCTGCCAGCGGCAGACGGTGCCCTGCAGTCCGCGTTGATACCTCGCCGCGAGCCGCCGGCGACGCTCGTTCCAGGTGTCCAGAAAAGGCAGTTTGGCGCGCAGGATAGCCGCCTGGATCTCGTCGAGTCGGCTATTGCAGCCGATCACTTGATGCTCGTAACGTCCTGCCCGGCCATGATTTCGAAGCTGGCGCAGACACCGGGCTATCGCAGGATCTCGGCAGGCGATGGCGCCACCGTCGCCAAAAGCGCCCAGATTTTTAGTCGGGTAAAAACTGAAGGCGCCGATATCTCCCACCGATCCAACGGATTGATCGGCATATCGAGCGCCGATCGCTTGAGCGGCGTCCTCGATCAACCACAAACCATGTTCAGTGCACCATTTTTGTATCGGGGACAAGTCGACCGGTTCGCCGAACAAATGTACGACGATTACTGCCTTGGTGTGTTGGCCCTTGGCTTTCTGCAGAGCGCTGATGTCGACGTTGTAGCTATCCGGTGCGCAGTCGGCGAACTTGGGCGTGGCGCCCGCCAGGCTGACGGCTGCGGCTGTCGCGAAGAAAGTGAAGCTTGGAACAATCACCTCGTCACCCGAGCCGACGCCGAGTGCTTTCAGGGACAAAACCAAGGCATCGGTACCGGAATTGACGGTAACGACATCAGTTACACCAAGGTACCCCGCCAATTCGCGTTCCAGGCATTCGGATTCGCGACCGCCTATAAATTCGCTGCTTTCGAGGACACGATGGACGGCGGCGTCGACTTCATTTTGCAGTTGCCGGTACTGTGCGCGCAAATCAAGCAACGGAACGATCACGACACCCCGCCAAGTATCTGGGCCTGGATTTTTTGTGCCAGATCAAGCGCTGCATGACCGTGCTCCGGAGTTACCTGCGGCGCCGTGCGATGTCTGGAGGCATGGATGAACGAGGCGAGCTGCAAACTCAGCGAATCGTGGGGAGGGCTGGATATTTGCGTGGGTAAGTCTTGGTCATGCGGTTGGGTAGGCGTTGTGCGATACGCCGTGCGCCGGAGGAAATCGAGCGCCCATGTTTCGCCGCCTTCCAACCTGACGAGCATGCAACGGTCATTGCCAGATGCAGCGCCCCCCCAGTGCGAGTTCAGCCGCACCACGCATCCGTTGCCGAAGCGCAGTTCAACACAGGCATCGTCGATAGCAGTTATGCCCCGGCTGTGTCCTTCGGCGTGGAATCCGGTGATAACCGAGGCAACGCCATACAGGATCAAGTCGAGATCGTGGATCATCAGATCCATTACAACATTGAGTTGATCGCCACGAGGTGGGCGCTGGGTGGTACGAGCCATATCGATGGCCTGGGCACGAGACAGCAAGCTTGGCCCGAGAGAAAAAGCGGGATTGAAGCGTTCGATATGACCGATTTGCAAGATACGACGGTTGGTTGCGGCAAGCATACAGAGCTCTTTGGCTTGCTCCGGTGTCTCGGCGATCGGTTTTTCCAGAAGTACATCGAAGCCACGCTTTAGCAGGCTTTTGGTCAACGCATAGTGAGTGCCAACAGGGGTGGCGACCGAAACGGTCTGGACGGAATGGGGCAGTTCATCGATATCGCGCAGCCATGAAACGCCCAGTCGTTGTGCGACCGACTGTGCGGCCGGATCAGGATCGACCACGGCAATCAACTTGCATCCTGGCAAGCGGGAATAGCATTGCGCATGCAGGCTGCCAAAATAGCCGACCCCCACCACGGCAGTTCCCATGCGCGGCAATGGGCTGTAAGAGGGTCCGACGATTGCCGCGTTTTCGGTAGCGAGCTTCATAGCTGACCTCATTGACTCTAACTTCGATCTGAGTCGTGGGATAGCGCTATACGGGGATGATACATGCGTGCCCGTATGTAGAAAGCTATTCCCAGCAAATCATCTCGTCCTGGCTGAGCCGTATAACAATGCGGTTGTCTGGTCAGGCACGCGTACTAGGCAATGGCATTAGCCGGATTTACCTTGAGTCGCATTGCCGCTAGACGAGATCAAATGAGGGCACCGCAGATCGTGGTTTTGTTGTAGCGAGTGCAAATCGTCTGGCATGAACTGCAACGGCGATTATCAAGATATCCATAATCGCCGTAGCTGGTACCGAACCCATCCACGGCCGGTGCCCCTTCGTAAAGACTTGATTTCGCCACTGCCAACACGGCGGTTCGGTTGCGTGGATCCAGGCTCGCTTTGGCAAGTCCCCCTCCCTATAGCATTCCTAATGCCATGCCCGATATTTAGATCGATACACACACGTGCCCCCTTTCTGCTCGTCGCAGTTACACGGTGCTAGGCATAGACTACTCGGTACCAGGGCCAGGGGGCTACGGAAAGTTATCGGGATTTTGCAAGCTCATGCGTCGGCACTGCCGAGGTCGGCTTGCATGTCCTGCCTGCGTTTTATCGGCAGAAAACCTTTAGGTAAGGCGGCTGGAGCCGCCTCTCATCCGGCGGGTCATTATCCAGGTATGGATTTTACGACAGGCCTCCTAGTCTGTTTTTGATGGACTGGGCGTTTCTCGACCAGTAAGGGGAAGTCCTATGAAACGTTTTATAAAATTGTTTTTGACCACCAGCGTGCTTACTTTTGCCTTTATTACCACGGCGCATGCACAGGCCGCCCGAACCTGGACCTCGGGCGTTGGCGATGATGCCAACCCGTGCAGCCGTACCGCACCCTGCAAAACTTTTGCAGGGGCGATCTCCAAGACGGCGGTCGGTGGTGAGATTTCAGTGCTCGATCCAGGTGGATTCGGTGCGGTGACTATTACCAAGGGCCTCATGATTAGCGGCGGCGGCGAACTTGCGAGCATTCTCGTCTCCGGCACCAACGCCATCACCGTCAATGCAGGTCCGACCGAGACCGTGATTTTGCGTAACCTGGAACTCAACGGAAACGGTAGTGGGCTCAAGGCCATTTCGTTTATTGGCGGCGGCACCTTGATCGTGGATCACTGCACGATCCAAGGTTTCACTGCCACCGGCGCAGGTAACGGCATCGCCATCGATGTCGCCTCGACTACCCCCGGCAAAGTGATCGTGCGCGATTCCACCATCGTCGGCGGTTCGGGCGGTGTGGTGATCGAGAGCGGTGCCAGTGCTTCGACCATTGTTACCCTCAACAACGTCGTTATTCAGGGCGTAGCGAATGCTCTCGACGCCAAAACAGGCATCCTGGAAGCAACCAACTCGACGGTCCAGGGAAGTTCGGGCTTTGGTGCGTTGGCCGAGGGCGGCACGGTTGACTTGGAGAGCAGCTTCTTTTCCGCCAATGGGACTGCCGTGCAGGCTCAGACCGGGTCATCGCTGCGTATTTCGAACGTGGATATGTTCAATAACACGGTCGGTATCGGCTCAGGTGGCGGAACGGTGAATTCCGCCGGCAACAACCGCAAGATCGGCAATACCACGCCGGGTGCGCCCAACGGCACCATCGCAGTTCAATAGCAATCGCGGTGGTTCACAGCCATCGATAAATCAAGCCCGCCGAGTCACTCCGGCGGGCTTCTTTTTGCTCTTTTTATCCGTTGAATCAGTGCAATGAGCGGTGGATAGCTATACTCCCTCGGTCACTCTCAGGGAGAGCTCATTGTGAAGCCGTATCGTCTATTCATAGCCCTAACCGCTCTCATCGTCGCCAACATAGGAATCACCACGATGAGCTACGCCACGACGCCGGTTTTGGTGATTCACGGTGGTGCGGGCGTCATCAAGCGCGAAATGAGCCCGGCCAAGGAGAAGATGGTGCGCGCGGCGCTGACCTTGGCCTTGCAAAAGGGCTATGCCAAGCTCAAGGAAGGCAAGCCGGCGCTGGATGCCGTAACGGCGGCGATCACCGTGCTGGAGGACGACCCCAATTTCAACGCCGGCAAGGGCGCGGTATTTACCCATGACGGCAAGAACGAGCTGGATGCCGCGATCATGGATGGCTCCAATTTGAAGGCCGGTGCGATTGCCGGGGTGCATCGGGTAAAAAATCCCATTCTGCTGGCGCGTGCCGTGATGGATAAGACCGAGCACGTCATGTTGTCCGGGGATGGCGCCGAGACATTCGCGAAAGAGGCGGGTATCGAGTTAGTCGACCCTTCCTATTTCCGTACCGAAGAGCGTTGGCAGCAACTGCAAAAAGCGCTGAAGGAAGACAAGCTAGGCCAGCAACATAGCGATGTCGAAACAGCCAAGCATTTCGGCACGGTCGGTGCGGTAGCGCTGGATGCCGATGGTCGCTTGGCCGCCGGCACGTCGACCGGCGGCATGACCGACAAACGCTGGGGCCGTATTGGCGACTCCCCGATCATCGGCGCCGGTACTTATGCCAATTCAGGTTGCGCCGTGTCGGGCACAGGCTGGGGCGAGTATTACATTCGTACTGTGGCGGCACATGAGATATGCATGCGGGTCACCCAGATGCGCGTACCGTTGAAGCGCGCGGCCGCTGAAGTGATTAACCAGGAAATTCCCTCCATGGGCGGTAACGGTGGCGCAATTGCACTGGATGCGAGCGGCAATGTCGCGATGCCATTCAATACCGATGGGATGTTCCGCGGCTGGATTGGCGCTGACGGTGTCGCGCATGTAGCGATTTATGGCGACGAGAGTGATGGTACGGACGATCCGATGCCGGGTACGGATCAATAGTTTGTCTACATAACGGCCTTACGAGCCGCTACCGCAAGACGGCCTTTCGAGATGATTTATAAAGCCTCGATGATGTGCAGCTGAGCGGGAGTCAATGCACCGCTGAAGTGCTGGCGACGGCCATCGGCATGGATGATGAGGGTTCGTGGTGTCTCGCCGCCCCATTGGGGATCAAGTAGGTAATTGATGCGCTCGGGCGTGTCATCGGCGTAAGCCCGCGCGGGCCAGGTCAGCATGTTTGCGGCCTTTAGCCGTGCTTCGATGGCTGCCTGTTGCTGGATGCTGTCGGTAGCGACAGTCACCAATTCAATCTGCCGCGGATGCGCCTGTTGCAGCTTGGCCAGGGCTTGCAGATGGGATTCGCAATAGGCGCAGTCCAGCGACCACAGCGCGATGATGCGTGCGCCATGGACGGGTGGTTTGAGTAGACCGGCTATGTCGTCTGTGGTCAGCGCCGTTGGGGTGGCGGCGTGGGTCAGCGTGGGTAGGGCCAGGACGAGCAGCAGTAGCAGCTTGGCGCACATCACAAGGCCTCGGTAGGAATCAGGCGAAAGCCGGCTGCGGTATTCCACGCGACAAAAGCACGGCCTTGCCACAATAGCAATTGCGGTGAAGCGACGGCACCGGAGGTATTGGCGATCTGCCGTGCTTCGCCAAAGTGCAGGCCGCCATCTTGCGAGCTGCGCAGCATCAATTCGTAGCCATGGGCGTTCACCTGGTTCCACACCACCCACACCTCGTGCTCATGCACGGCGACGTCGGCGTGGCTGGCGCCGGTACCGGCTATTGCCAGGCTGTGTTGCGGTGCTTGCCCTGGCTGGAGTTGGCCGTACCAGATGGTCGGCGTGTCTTTGGATTCGTACCACACAGCATGCCGCACGCCTTGGGTATCGATAGCAAGCGCAGGGCCGTGATGAGGGCATCCGGCGATCTGCCATTGGCTGAAGGTTGCGCGTTGCACGTTGCTGGCGCCTGAGTCCGTCGACAATACGGCATAGGCATGGTCGCGGATGTTGTCGCCGTAAATGCCACGGAAGAATGCACCGATCTCGCCTTGTGGCGTGCGTGCCAGGGCAATGCGGCAGCATTCGCAACTTTGATCGACCAACTTGCGCTCGGTGGCGAAGCTGGCGCCGTTGTCGGTGGATACGCTGTAGTAGATCGCGGCGCCGAGATAGGGCTTGCCTTGCGCCGTGGCTGTTTCGAGGTCGCGTTTATCGATCCATGCGACCACGATGCGGCCCTGGCGATCTACCGCAATGGCATCGAAGCGATGGGTGATTTCGGCGCGATCGTGATGCACGGTCAATGGCGCGGAGAAATGTTCGCCGCCGTCCAGCGAGCGGGCAAAGCGAACAAAGCCGGTCCACGGTTTGGTGCGTGGCTGCGACCAACTCACATAGAGTTCGCCCTGCTTGCCGAGCACGATTTTCGGCCGGTTCTCGCCCTCGGCGTAGATCGGCTCGGCCTGTGCATTGACCTGGATCGGTGCGCTCAGCGTGCGGCCGAAATCGTCGGAATGGCGCAACCGGACATGGCCATCCGCTGCATCCACCAGCCACACGCGGCCTTTGGCATCGATCGCGGCGCTGGCGCCCAGTTCGGCTCCCTTGGTCATGCTCATTCCTTCATGCGCAAGCAGCATGGGAGCAATAAGGCAGAGCAGGGCAGCAATGAAGATACGCATGGCGATGGCCTTTGTAAGTGCTTATAGATCCCAGCGCACTTCACCGAACCAGGTGCGTCCGGCGTAGGGATGGTAGACCCAGTAGTGTGTGTTGGTGAGGTTGTCCACGCCCAATGAGGCTGTCCATTGCGATGCAAATTTCCAGCGCAGCTTGGCGTCGGCCACGGTGTAGCGGCTGACGGCACCGTAGGTGTTTATGTAGTCGCTATTGTCGAGGCTGTTGTATTGGCGACCCGAGCTGCGCACAGCGAGGGAGGCGTCCCATGCCGGGTTAAAGCGGTAATCGGCAACCGCCGTGGCGCGATAGCGTGGAATACGCGGGAACACTTTGCCGTTCGCATTAGGGTACTGGCGATCTTGCAGTGTCTTGGCGTCATTCACGGCAACACTGGCACTTAGATCAAGACCGGCCGTCCAGACGTCTTTCAGCGCGATCTCGGCCTCAATGCCGCGCAAGCGCACAAGGCCTACATTCTGCACGCTGGTGACGGTGGGGGTAACCGTGATGTCGGTTTGCGAATACAGCGAATCGGCGATGCGATCCTGAAACAGCGAGACACGCCAATGACCATTGGCTAGATGCCGGATAAGGGTAAGGTCGGTAGACCAGTCGCGTTCCGGGCGCAGGTTCGGGTCGCTGTTGATAATGGCGTTGCCGGAGATCGAACCCTGGAACAATTCATTCACGGTGGGGTAGCGCACGGCTTTGCCGCTGGCCAGGCGCAGTTGCCAATCTTCGGCGAAATCCCAGTTCAGCGCTGCCTTGGGTGAGAAATCGTTGCGCTTGCGGCTGGGATAGCTCACCAACGCGTTGCCGTTGGCGCGTAAACCACGATAAGCACGCCATTGCTCCCAGCGGCCACCGGCAGTGAATGCCCAGGCCGGGGCGAAGCTCCACACATCTTGCAGATAAATCGCACGGGTTTGCGTACGACCACCAAACGCACTCAGCGGTACGCCATCGCCTTGGCTGCGCCAGTCACTGGCTGTACGGACCTGGGAGTCCAAGACGTAACGGTCACCATGCGCGCCGACATAGAGTTGCTGCTGCTCGCCCAATGGGCCGGAGCTACGCAAATCCAACGTCTGCCAGCCCGAGTCGCCCATGTCGCCGACCGTACCAGGACCACCGAGCGGGCCGTTCGGTGGGGGCAGGTTCGCGGTGTGTTGTTGCGAGCGTTGAAAATCGTACTTGCTGGCGACCGCTGTCCAACGCCAGCCGTTATCGAAGTGGCCGTTGAGCTCAGCGCCGTAGAGCACGTGCGTGTCAAACGATGAGGTCGGTGCCAGGCCGCTGGCCGGGAGTGTCCAGGTCTGGCCATTCGCTGAGATGACGCCGCTGTAGACCGGCTGCCCGTTGGCATTGCGGATCAGGCTGCGGGTGCGATCTTCTGCATGGTTGCGCCACCAGCCCAGGGTGAACTGCGCGGATACGTTATCGCTCAGATCCACACCGACCTTTAGCTTGGCCTGGGTCTGCTCGGTGTGCTCGATAGTGTTGGCGCCGTAGATCAGGCGCGGACTGCCATTTGGATTTCGGTCGAGGGTGGCACCGTCGACCGGGGTCGCTTTTGCGGCATTGCCGCCGGCCTTCGCCGTGGCGTACTGCATGGGTTGACCATGGTTGTCCAGCTTGTTCACCGACAACAGCCAACTCCAACGCCCCTGCTTGTTGCCCAGGGCCGCCGACAGGTTGTGGCCGTTGTAGTGGCCGCTGCTGCCATAACGGTCGCCGAAATCCTGGCTCATGAAGCTCATGCTGGCACTGGCCATGAGTCGATCGGGCAGGCGCGTGTGGATCAGCACCGTCGTGCCCAAAGAGTTACCGGGGTACAGCGCCGAATACGGCCCATACAGCACATCGACCGCACCGATTTCCTCCGGCGCCACCATGCCCCAGCGTGGTGCGCCATCCCAGCCATTGGTCATCAGGTTGGACAGCAGCAGGCCATCGGCATAGACCAGGCTACGCGCGCTTTGCAGCGTGCCGGCGTTGCGACCACTGATGACGGCATTGGGGTCGCCGATATAGCGCTTGCGCACCTGCACATTCGGTGCGTATTTGAGTGCGTCCGAGCTGTCGGTGATGTTGTGCTTCTGCAAGGTTTCGCGCGTGACATGTACTTGCACGCTTTGTGCGTCCATGACGCCCATGTCGCTGGCATGCACAGCGATGGGTGCGAGTGTGGTCGATTGCTGCGGATCAGCCGCCTGAGCGCTATAGCTGAGGATGGCGAGCGCAAGTGCGCTAAAGCCGAGCGTGGCGGTTTTCAATGGAATTACCCTGGACCATGGTCAAGGGTTTGCAGGATAGTCGTACTAATTTGCGGAGGAAGGTGGCGCGTTGTCGCAGTGAGGTTGTGGCTAGGTTGTTCGCCTACGGCGGGTTTCGGCTACCTGTCGGTGGTCGAGTTACTTTCTCTTGATGGTGTAAGCAACGGAGAAGGCCATCCCGGTGCGTCGCCCTACGGGCATGTGCGGGTCGGCCGGGCTGATCTTAAACAGTATGGGCGACAGGGCTCCTGCGCTGGCGAAAAGGCATCGATATCCATGTCGATGCTCCTGCGGGTCTGATCGTCCGACCCTCACCGACGCACAGGGGCCCCGAGGTCAAGAGCAACGTCAAAAAGCAGAGCGTGCTGTGCTTTTGCCCCTCCCCCTACTTGTAGAGGGAGGCTGGGAGGGGGTTCAACCTCGCCGCAAGATTGAACCCCTCCCCAACCCTCCCCTGCAAGCAGGGAGGGGGCTGTGTGGCGTGCGTTTCATATATCGACGACTGCTTGCAGTCGCTCCGAGTGCGCGCAGGCCGCGCGCCGCATCGAGGGTGGCATTCTCCGTTGGTTGCACCATCAAGAGAAAATAACTCGGACCCCAGCAGGGGTTCGAAAGCCTGGCGTAGGTGATCCAGGTCGCCGCAACCTGTCCTAAATCAATCCTCGCTATCAGGCCGCTCGCGCACCGGATGCTTACTCAGCTTGCGCTGCAAAGTACGGCGATGCATGCCCAGCCGGCGTGCGGTCTCGGAAATATTGCCGTCGCATTCAGTCAGCACACGCTGAATGTGTTCCCACTCCAAGCGACGTAGTGCCAACGGTGCCTCGGGTGCATCGATGACATCGTCTTCGCCGGTGGAGCTGTCGCCGTCGAGCAGTGCGCGTAGTACCGCGTCAGCATCTACCGGCTTGGCCAGGTAATCATGAGCGCCACGCTTGATAGCTTCCACGGCAGTGGCGATGGACGCATAACCGGTAAGCAGCAGCACGCGAATATCGGGCACCAGCATCTTCAGTTCAGGGATCAGACGCAGGCCGTTCTCATCGCCTAGTTTCAGATCCAGCACGCAATAGCGCGGATGGTGCCGGCGGGTTAATGCGCGGGCTTCGTCGGCGTTGCTTGCGGTGATGACCTCGAAACCGCGTGAGCTCATGGCACGGGCCAACACGCGCGCGAAGGTGGCATCGTCGTCGACGATTAGTAAGGGTTGGGTGGTCGCGGTGCGCGGCAGATCGGTCATGGAGACTCTCTGGTGTGAGCGACGAATGAGGATGCACATTGTCGCTTAGTAAAGAATGTTTTGTAGAAGCGCGCCCTAAGTGTCCAAGCAGCGGCAAGCCACTCAATTACCGACAGGGTGGGCTCCGATACTGGGCTTCGCAGCAACGACTGCCAGTGGTAAACGCAGGCGCATCTGCGCACCATCATCGGTGTTGATGGCGATTAACTCACCTTCGAGGCGTTCAGCAGTGGCTTCGGCAAGTGCGAGGCCAATGCCCAGCCCGGATTGCTTCAGCGAGCGCCCCAGTATCGCCAGCTCGCCGGTCGCGTTGAAGCCAGGGCCATGGTCGCGCACGATCAGCTCCAGCCAGCCATCCTCGCAGTGCACAGTAAGTGCGACCGCTTGCGAATGATTGAGGGCGGAGGCATCGACCGCGTTGTTGAGCAGGTTGAGCACGGCATGACGCAGGCCAGGCGGCGTGCGCAGCATGGTGGGGGCGGCGTCTTCGTCCAGGTTCAATGCCAGCTCGGCTTCGGGACGCAGCAATTGAAAGCGCTCAAGGCAGCCGTGGATAAAACGAGCCAGGCTGATTTGTTCGGGCTCTTGCGATAGCTGGGCCTGCCCAAACGCGACCATCTCGCGAAGAATCGTGCGACAGCGCTCTACCTGGCCTTGCAGAAGTTCAAGGTCTTCATCCAACACCGCGTCGCCGGCATGTTCGCGGCGCAGCTCGGGCAGCAGGGTGCGCATGGTCGACAACGGTGTATTGAGTTCGTGTGCGGCACCGGCGGCCTGGGTGGCGATGGCGAGGATGCCTTCGTCGCGTAAAGCGCGCTCGCGCACGCGCTGCACTTCGATTTGTTGCAGGCGCACGGCACGGGCCAGCCGATTGATGAAGAAGCCCAGTAGCAGCGCGGTGATGACAAAGTTCACGCCCATGCCAGCCACGTGCAGTGAAAAGCCGCCGGATGACTGCGTATGCATGGGCATCGGCAGCGGTACGTACCAGCGCAGCAGTAGCAGGTAGGCAATGCCGGCAAGGGCCGCCACCGCGAGAATCGCTCGTACCGACAGCGCCGCCGCACTTAGTGCGATGGGTACCAGCAGCAGGGTGATGAAGGGGTTGCTGGCGCCGCCGGTGAAATACAACAGATAGCCAAGGACTAAGGTATCGGCAGCCACATGCACGATGGTTTCCCATTCGCGCATCGGCCACGGCTGGCTGAGCCGCCAGGCAGCGAAGACGGAAAACACCGCCAGCAAACCGATGCCGACCATCAGCGGTAACAGGGGGATGGCCAACTGCATCCACAGCGCACAGACCAACACCGCGACGCTTTGCCCGGCGATGGCACATATGCGCAACCACGCCAAGGTACGGGCTAGTGCAAAAGGCCCGATACGGCTGTGCAGCGGACGGCGGGTGCGGTGTTTCATAAGGGAGTCTGCCGGGTGCTCTTGGTGTCGGGAAACGACCGCGCTGCGGCCCGTGGCACGTAGGGAGGATGATGCGCAGTGGGCCACAGGCGGAGAGGGTAACCCAGCCGTCATTTGGGTGTAGCTGCGCTGCGACAATAGAGGCCTTTGGCACGTGGCATTTATGGCATCATCGGCCGCTTGTTGTTTGCCTTTTTGACCGAGACACGCCTAGCTATGCAGATTTTCGTACTTTCGCCATCACGCCTCGACTGGACGCATTACTGATGGCTGCCAGTGGCATTCGTGGACCCAAAGAGCTTTGGAGCGCCTTCCAGTGGTCCATGAAGGGGTTGCGCGCCGGTTGGCGGCACGAAGCCTCGTTTCGACTGGAAGCTTGCCTGGCGGTGGTGCTGGTGCCGCTGGGTCTATGGCTAGGCCATGGTGCTTTGGAAAAGCTCGCGCTGGTGCTGCCGGCGATCCTGGTGCTGTCGGCTGAACTGCTCAATTCGGCGATTGAGGCGGTGGTGGACAAAGTCAGCCCTGAGTTCCACGAACTGGCCGGGCGTGCCAAAGACATGGGCTCGGCGGCAGTGTTTTTGCTGTTGGTGCTGGTGGTTTTGAGCTGGGCGCTGATTATCGGTCCACGCTGGTTGTAAGAACCTTTACGACCTCCGGGCTGCTCAGAGGTCGTAAACAGGCTCTTAATTGCGTTCGAGCCGGTGGAGGTGCTGCAATGGCGCCTCAATGAACCGGATCGGAGTCTTGCCATGAAACTCTTTCGCGCACTTGCGCTGTTGCTGGTCGTCACCGGTTTGTCGGGCTGTGGCTACAACGCGATTCAGCGGCAGGACGAAGGGGTGAAGGCCGCCTGGTCGGAAGTGATTAACCAATACCAGCGCCGCTCGGATCTGGTGCCTAACCTGGTCAATACCGTCAAAGGCTACGCCCAGCACGAAGAGAAGGTGCTGATCGAGGTCACTCAGGCGCGCGCCAAGGTGGGCACGATGCAGTTGTCGCCGGATGCGCTGAATGATCCGCAGAAATTGCAGGAGTTCCAGGCGGCACAGGGTCAGTTGTCCAGTGCGCTATCGCGCCTGATGGTGGTCAGCGAGAACTATCCGCAGTTGAAGGCCGATGGCCTGTTCCAGAATCTGCAGGCGCAGTTGGAAGGTACCGAAAACCGCATCACTGTGGCGCGTAATCGCTATGTGAAGGCGGTAGAGGAATACAACGTTTTGATTCGCAGCTTCCCGAACAACCTCACTGCGAAGATCTTCGGTTATCACGTCAAACCGAACTTCACGGTTGAAAACGAGAAGGCGATTTCAACCGCGCCGACCGTGGATTTCGGTGCGACACCGGCACCTGCCCAGGCACCTGCACCTGCCGGGACCCATTGACATGATGCTGCATTGAGATGACCGGGCGCCTGCTGCGGCTGCCGTTTCTCTTCGCGATCCTGCTGCTGGTCGCAGCAGGGCTGTCTTCCGCACATGCCGATGACGTGCCGAAGCTGGCACGCCATGTTACCGACCTTACCGGCACCCTTAGTACACAACAGGTCGATCAGCTCGATACGCAGCTAACCGCGTTGGAGAAACGCAAGGGTGCGCAACTGGTCGTGCTGATGGTCGGCACGACAAAACCGCAGGATCTGGAAGGCTATTCGCTGGCCGTTGCCGAGGCGAACAAGATCGGCCGCAAAGGTGTCGACGACGGCGTGTTTCTGCTGGTCGCCAAGGATGACCGACTCGTGCGTATCGAGGTTGGTTATGGCTTGGAGGGGGCGATTCCCGATGCGGCCACCGCACGCATCATCCGCGAATATGTTGCGCCGAAATTTCGTGCCGGCGATTACAACGGCGGTATCAATGACGCGGTGGGCGCGTTGACCCAATTGATTGATGGCGAGTCGTTGCCGCCGCCGGTGGAAGGGCACGTCTACGAAAAGCGGCATGGACTCGATCTGCAAAGTAGCCTTTTTGCAGGTTTGTTTATCGCGTTTATTTTGCGTCGCATTTTGGGCCGTACGAATGCTGTGGTACGTGCGCTATTGGGTGCGGCGTTAACCGGTGGCGCACTGTGGTTGCTGATATCGCTCGGCGCCGGTCTGATCGGTGCATTGATCGGCGGCGTTTTCATGCTGCTACCCGCTGGCGGCGGTCGCTCGATCGGTGGCGGCGGTTGGGGCGGCCTTGGTGGTGGCTTTGGCGGCGGTGGTTTCGGCGGTGGTTCCAGTGGTGGTGGCTTCAGCGGTGGCGGCGGCAGTTTCGGTGGCGGTGGTTCGTCGGGGAGTTGGTGAGATGACACGACTGCAACGGCTGTTGATGAATCTGTTCGGCGAATGGTTTCAAGTGCGCCGCCGGTTTCCGGCCAGCCTGCTCGATGAAATGACCCAAGCCGTCGCTACTGGCGAGCGCAGCCACAAGGGCGAAGTTTGTATCGCCGTTGAATCGAGGCTGGCGCCACTGGCGGTGCTGGAGGGGTTGGATGCACCCATTCGCGCTGCGCAGGTATTCGGTCAGCTACACGTGTGGAATACCGAACATAACAACGGCGTGCTGCTCTACATTTTGATGGCCGAGCATCGTATTGAAATCGTCGCTGACCGTGGCATTGCGCGTTACGTGGCGCAGGGCGAGTGGGACACGATTTGCGCGCGAATGCGCGAACGTTTCGTCAGTGGTGCCTGGCGCGAAGGTTGTCTCGAAGGTATCGCCGCGGTGCACGCCCTGCTCACTCAACATTTTCCGGGCAATGACAAAGTTGAGCCTGACGAATTGTCGGATCGGCCGGTCTTGCTATAAGCGCATCCATTCGGTCGTGATCGTTTGCGCTGACGGGTTCTCGGTCTGTTGCTGTTGAAGTCGCTGCTGCTGTCTTCGCCAACGGAGATACGTGATGAAATCATCGACCTTATTGCGAGTCGCTGCGGTTATCAGCTTGCTTTTTTGCGCCCTGCATATGTCCGGGGCGCCTTGGACACCGGCACAAGGCCCAGGTGAAATGGCGGTGATCGACGCCATGAAATCCCATCACTTCGATGCTGTTGGGCCCTCAAGAACCTATTGGGATTTCTACGTGGGGTTTGGGGTAATCATCGACCTTTATCAACTGCTGCAGGCGGTTGTGCTGTGGCAGCTTGCCGCCCTGGCTAAAACCGATGCGCTCAGAGTTCGCCCCATCGTGGTTACTTTTCTGATGGCGTCCATTATCAACGCTGCGCTCAGTTGGAAGTTTTTCTTTGCCGTTCCGCTGATTCTGAACGTCGTTATTGCACTGTGCCTGGGTTGGGCCGTCATGGCGGCGGGGAAGCGCGCGCAGGACAGTTGATGGTATCGCGCATAAAAAAGGCGAGCCCGAAGGCTCGCCTTTTTAGCAGAAGATTCTTTGAGCTTAGCTCTTAGAATTTCTGGTTGTAACGCACGTACCAGAAACGACCGATGTCGTACGACGGGTTGCCGACGAAACCGCTGTTGCCAAGGGTGTTGCTCGATGCGGTGTAGAAGATCGGGCCCTGGCGATTGAACACGTTGTTGGCACCGATCGAGATAGTCGCGTTCCACGGCGCGCTCCAACGGACCTGCAGGTCGTTGAAAGCGATACCGCCGACCTGACGCTTCGGCGTAATACCCACACCTGGGGAGACGTAGTTCGGCAGATCACACTCTGGGCCACCGGCGAAGTTGATGGTGCAGTTCTCTTTCAGGCCGGAGTAGTAACGCACGCCCCAGGTCGCACCGAAGTCGCCATAGCTCCAATCCAGATTGGCATTGCTGCGGATGCGCCAGGTGGAGTACTGGCCAACGTCATACTTGATGACGCCGGAACCGAGCGTCTCGTTGTTCTTGCTGACGTAGTTGGTATCCAGGCTGACCTTGAACTGGCCAAACGAGAACTTCGGCAGACGGTAGACCAGGTTGAAGTCGTAGCCTTCGGTTTCCAGGCTGCCGCGATTGGCCAGCGTGTGAGTCAGGTTGACGACCTGGCCCTGGGCGTTACGCGAGAACTTGCCGCAGGACGCCTGCAGGTTGCGCAGGTAGCAATCTTCCAGCACGTCGTTGGAGGTGATCGAGCTGATCTCGTTCTTGATGCGGATGTTGTACCAGTCCAGCGACACATTGAGGCCGTCGACATAGCTCGGGCTGTAGACCAGGCCCAGCGTTTTGCTGAGCGAGGTTTCGGGCTGCAGCTTGGGATTGGAGCCGGAGAGGAACGGGGTGCTCGACGACGCGGTTGCCGAGGAGGTCGGTGTGCCCGAAGCATCGGTCTGACGGAAGTTCGGCTTCAGACCGGCGGCCTGGCAGGCGGCGACGGCATTGGCATTGCCGTTGGCAACCGCGCCGAACTTGCTGTCGCAAGGATCGGTGTAGACGTCAAAGGTCTGGTTGGTGCCGCCGAACAGGTTGTTGATCGTCGGCGAGCGGAAGCCTTCGGAGATGCTGCCGCGCACCAGCAAGTCGTCGATCGGCTTCCACTGGAGGCCGAACTTGCTGTTGGTGGTGTTGCCGAAGGTGCTGTACTTGGAGTAACGGCTAGCCAGGTCGACCGAGAGCAGTTTTGCAAACGGCAGGTCGGCCAGCACCGGGATGTTCAACTCCGCGTAGGCTTCCTTGGTGTTGTACTTGCCCGAGGACGGGGTCGACGACGGGTTGGTGGAATTGCCTGCCTGCGAGAACGAATCCGGATGGAAATAACCCGACTCACGGCGGTATTCCACACCAGCGGCAAACTGCATCATGCCGGCCGGCAACTGCACCACGTCGCCACCGATATTGGCGGCAAAGCCCGTGGTCTGGGTGCCGTAGGTGGCATCGGTCGGGCGACCGATGTAGTTGAGCATGGCGGGGGTCAGGCCACCTGCGCCCGACAGCATATTCACCGGCGTGCAGCCCGTGATGACGGCGCCCGGGCGGCCGCACTTGATCGTGCCGTCGGTGTCCTTGAAGGACGGGCCGAGGCCCTGTGCGAGGTTCAGCAAGTTGTAGTTGCCGACGCCGAAGACTTCGCCCTTGTTCTTGTTGAAGAACGCGCTCGCATCCCAGTTGAAGTTACGCTCGCCCAGTTGGAACACGCCATCAAAACCGGCGCCGACGCGGTAGGTTTTCAGGGTGTTCTTGTTTTCGCGCGGCTGTTCGACGGCACGACGCAGGAAGCTGACGTTTTGCGGCTTGGCATAGCCCTGCTGGCTACCCAGCGGGTTGTAGTAGCTGTCTTTGTCCAACTGCAAACCGGTGTTGCCGGTACCGATCGGGTAGCCGGCGGTCTGGATGTTTGCAGTGCGCTCGGTGTAGGCAGCGTCGGCACGGAAGTTGACGTTGTCGGTGATGGCATAGGTAGCTTTGCCAAACAGCGATTTACGCTTCGCGCCGCTAATCAGCATCATCTGCTCGTCGGCGTTGTAATTGTCAGTGGCAGCGTTGTAAGGGTGGTAGTTGGCGAAATTGGTCGGATCGGCGCCATCGTTGAGCTTGTACTTGCCGCCGGGGCCGTTGGAGATCTGGCCGCCTGGGCCGTATGGGGAAAGGCCGCTGTTCGGACGGAACGGACCATTCGGCGTGGCCGAGAAGTCACGATCGCGAGCCCATACCGGGTCATCCTTGGCGTAGGTGCCGCTGAGGACATACGACAGCTTGCCGATCTTGTTGCCCCAGCTGAAATCGTACTGCTGGTGGGCGCCGTCACCCTTGCCGTACTGGCCGTAATAGGCATTGGCCTCGGCACCCTTGAAATCAGAGCGGGTGATGATGTTGATGACGCCGGCGATGGCGTCCGAACCGTAGATGGCCGAAGCGCCGTCCTTCAGTACATCGATGCGCTCGATGATCGAGGAGGGGATCGTGTCCAAATCGGTGAAGCCGTCGGCATTGGTGCCCCAGCGGCGACCGTCGACCAGCACCAGCGTACGGGCGGCACCCAGGCCGCGCAGTTCGACCGTGGAGCTGCCGGCGTAGGTGTTGGAGGTCAGCACAGCGGACTTGCTATAGCTTGGCGAACCCGATGCGGTGATGTGCGAGAGGATATCGCCAGTGCTGGTGTAACCCTGCTTCTGGATTTCCTGGCGGCTCAGGCTGAAAACCGGCTGTGCGGTTTCAAGGTCTACGCTGCGAATGCGCGAGCCAGTGACGGTAACGGTTTCAAGGCTCTTGGCCTTGGCCTGCTCGGCCGGTGCGTTGGTCTGGGTGGCGTCCTGAGCCGAGGCGGCCCAGATCGGCAACATGAGTGCCGCGCCGATGGCCGTAGCCAGCAGTGTCTTTTGCTTCATTGTTTAAACAACTCCGAACAAAGAAATATCCAGCCACCAGCGGTTGAGGCTGGGCGCCTGGATATCTGGGATGGCACGCCATGCTCGGGGTTGAGCCTGCGTGCCTCGGCATCGCCGAGCCATGGGGGTAGACGATGTGAGCCCGAAGTTAAATCAAATGATTACGAAAATGCAACCCGGACTAAACCAAAAATATACCTTGACTGCAACAAACAGCGGCTAGGGTTGTCGCCGGAGTCGGCCTCCACTGAGCTGGACATGGCGCCTTAACGCCATGCCCAGCAGGGGCTTAGGTAATATCAATACGCTTCAGTTCGCTAATGTCAGCGGCTGGCGCCTTCGCCGATGTGCTTGGCGAGAAAAGTTTGCAGCGTGTTGAAGAATTCAACATTGTTCTTCTCGTCGTAAAAGCCGTGACCTTCGCCAGGCTTTGACAACCACTCGTAGGGCTTGTGCGCGGCTTCCAGTGCGGCACGCATCGCCTTGGCTTGGGCAAAGGGTGCGCGCTGGTCGTCCTCGCCGTGGATAAGCAGGACCGGGATGTTGATCTTGTCGGCCAATTTGACCGGCGAGTTGGCAGCGAGATCGGCATCATCCTTGCCGATGACGGTATTCAAGTAACTGCGCCCGAATTTGTTGTCGCCGATATCGCCTTTTTTGTACATCATCGCCAGATCGTAGATACCGGCGTAACCGACGGCGCACTTGAACAGCTCCGGTGCCCGAATGGTCGTCATCATTGCCGAGTAGCCACCGAAGCTGGCGCCGAACACACAGATGCGCTTGGGGTCAGCGTAATTTTCGCTGATCGCCCATTTCACCCCGTCAATCAAATCCTGCTGAACGCGCGTGCCCCATTTCAGATAGCCGGCTTCTTTGAAGTTGCCGCCACGTCCGCCGGAGCCGCGATAATTCACCTGCAGCACCAAATAGCCGCGATTAGCGAGAAATTGTGCATCGTTGTCGTAGAACCAATTGTCTTCTATCCCGTGTGGGCCGCCGTGTGGCAGCAACACCATGGGCAGGTTGCTCTCGTTGCGGCCAGGCGGCAGGGTGAGAATCGCCTCCAGCTCAAGGCCGTCGCTGGCCTTGAAGCGCAGTGGTCGGCGCTCTGCCATTTTTGCAGGGTCTATCCAAGGTGCGCCGGCAAACAGCTTGCTCACCTTGAAGTGGGTGGTGTCGATCAGATAGTACGTGCCCGGTTCACGGTCGCTGCTGACCGAGAACAGCAGTTGTTTGCCATCTTCGCTGTAATTGATAAAGCTGACTAAGCCAGGAAATTTTTGGCTCAATGCCATATGCAATTTTGCTGCAGGCTGATTCGTATCGAAGTAGATCAGCTTGGGCAGCCCAGTGGCGGTGGTTGCCGCAAACGGCTGTAGTGGTAGTGGCGTCCACTGAAGGTGACTGATGCTGCCAAAGTCGTCTTTGGCAAGGGTGCGGCGCTGACCGCCTTGTTCGTCTTGCTCGATCAGCGTACTGGGGCCGCCGGCGTCGCTTTGCAGGGCATAGATGCGCTGATGATCGGGGGTAAAGCTGATGGGAGCGAAGGTTTTGCCAGTGTGGCGGGTGTCCAGCTTGGCCCAAGCGTTGCCTTCGCGGTGATAAACCACATAGTCGTAGTCGTTATTTTCACCGTAGGCGTAATGTGCTTGACCATCGGCACCCACCATGAAACGCATTCGGGCTACACCGATATCGCCGATGAGGTGGCGGGTGTTTTTTGTCGCATCGACGTCGTATAGCGAGCTGCTCTGGTCGTTGCCCCAAAGGTGCACGCCAAGATAGAAGTGGTCGTTGGTGGGTTCTGGCAAGCCGGCAACTGAACCAAAGCCACGGTCGCGTGCACGCGTGCCAGCGCGTTTGCCGGCTGTGCCGTCGTAGCCGTAGAGATAATCCTGATTCTTGCCATCTATATCGGTGGCGACAATTTCGCCGGTGTACATGGGTATGTCGATCGAACCGAATTGCTTACCTTTTTCTACAATCAGGCGGGTCGGGCTGACCCAGATGGTATTCACTGGAAGTTCGTACTTTGGCAGGCGTAGCATCATCAACGGACGCTCCATGTTACTGGCGAGCATATCGCTGACGCGATAGACCGCTAGTGCATGGTCGCCGTTGGCATTGTCATCCATGCGCACGGCGAGGTATTCGCCGCTTGGCGACAGCCGCGGCATGGATAGCTGGGCGTGGCGGGCAAAATCCTCGACTGGAATCAGATCAGCCGCCGCGATGGCGGCCGTCGGCAAAAGCAAACTGAGCACAGGCAGCAAGGCCCGCGCGACTCGGTATGACATGTAACTCTCCCCCTTGAGATGCTCCCTGTGTACAAATCCGTTGACCGGCGAGAGCGCTGCGGTCCGGTTGGATGGCCGCTCTTGCGCTGGCCAGTCACCATGGCATCTGCTCCCCCGAGCAGTGCGACGGCGATCCGTGGGCGAGTATAGCTATCGCAGGCAAGGCGTCGAGGGGGTTGCGCGCATGTTGCCGGGCTGCCCGGTACACTTGGCTTTTGCCGCGGCCCCAGGTACCCATGACGCAGCCTTTTACCGTCGCCATCAACCCCGTTGCCTTTGGGCTGGGGCCTATCCAGATTCACTGGTATGGGTTGATGTATCTGCTCGGCTTTCTCGGTTCGTGGATGTTCGGCGAGCACCGTCGACGGCAGGGGCGGTTGCCGGTAAGTCGCGATGCGTTTGGCGACTTGGCGTTCTACGCCATGATGGGTGTGATTATCGGTGGCCGGGTGGGCTACATGCTGTTCTACACCGACATCCATTGGATCTGGACTGATCCGCTGGCGCTGTTTCGCCTGTGGGACGGCGGCATGAGTTTCCATGGCGGCCTGCTCGGTGTGCTGGCGGCCGGGTTATGGTGGTCGCGTCGGCATCAGCTCCATTTCTTCGATACGGTGGATTTCGTCGCGCCACTGGTCCCGATCGGGCTGGGGCTTGGCCGGCTGGGCAACTTTATCAATGGCGAACTGTGGGGCAAGCCGAGCGAGTTGCCGTGGGCGATGATTTTCCCCAACGCGCGCGAACAAGATTTACAGTTGGCGAACGGTGATCCGCTGTTGGCGCAATGGATGCAGCAATTTCACGGCTTGCCGCGGCATCCTTCCCAGCTTTACGAGATGGCGCTAGAGGGCATAGTGATGTTCCTGGTGTTGTGGCTGGTTTCGATGAAGCCACGACCGCGCTACATGATCTCCGGTCTGTTCGCGCTTATGTATGGCTGTTTCCGCTTCGCGGTCGAGTTCGTTCGGCTGCCTGACGTGCAACTGGGCTATCTCGCCTTCGGCTGGCTGACGATGGGGCAGATTCTCTCGCTGCCGTTGATCGCGGTCGGCTTGTTGCTATTGGCTATGTCGCGGCGCGCCCCCACGTTGCCGCTGGTAGTGCCGGTCGAAGCGGCTACGACGGAACAGGGCAAGGTTTAAGCGATGCGCGCCTATCTCGATTTGTTACAGCATGTGCTCGATCACGGCACCGAAAAAGCCGATCGCACAGGTACCGGTACGCGTAGCGTATTCGGCTGGCAGATGCGCTTCGATCTGGCGCAAGGTTTTCCGCTCGTCACCACCAAGAAATTGCATCTGAAATCGATCATCCACGAGCTGATCTGGTTTCTGCGCGGCGATACCAACACCGCCTATCTCAAAGAGCACGGCGTCAGCATTTGGGACGAGTGGGCCGATGCTCACGGTGAGCTTGGGCCGGTATACGGCAAGCAGTGGCGCGCCTGGCCCAAGGCCGATGGCGGTACAGTCGATCAAATAAGCTGGCTGGTTGAAGAGATTAAGCGCAATCCCGATTCGCGTCGGCTGATTGTCAGCGCGTGGAATGTCGGCGAGTTACCGAAGATGGCGCTGATGCCATGCCATACGTTGTTTCAATTTTACGTGGCCGACGGCCGCCTGAGCTGCCAGCTTTACCAGCGCTCCGGCGACATTTTTCTCGGCGTGCCCTTCAATATCGCCAGCTATGCGCTACTGACCCAGATGATCGCCCAGGTTTGCGGATTGCAGCCGGGTGACTTTGTGCACACGCTGGGCGACGCACACCTCTATAACAATCACGTCGAGCAGGCGCGGCTGCAACTTACGCGCCAACCATCGCCACTGCCGAAGTTGCAGCTCAACCCCAAGGTGGGCTCGATATTCGATTTTCGCTACGAAGACATCGCTATAACCGATTACACGCCACAGCCGGCCATTAAAGCGCCGGTGGCCGTTTAAGCGCGTAAAATTCGATGCTATGGGGAAGGCCGCTCGGTCTTGCCTGCTGCTCTTTTGTTAATGATGAATCTAGGATTTTCATGGCTATTTCGCTGATTGCCGCGCTGGACGAAAACCTCGCTATTGGCCGTAAGGGCCAACTGCCGTGGCATTTGCCGGACGACTTGCGCTGGTTCAAACAACTGACGGTCGGTAAATACATCTTGATGGGCTACAACACCGCTGTGGCGATCGGTCGCGCGCTGCCGGAGCGCCAGAATCTGGTGCTGTCGCGCAAGCACGAAGCGCCGTTTCCAGGCCAGCGCACTGTGCGCTCAGTGCTGGAGGCGCAGGCGCTTAGCGACGGCACCGGGTTGATGGTGATCGGCGGTGGACAGGTTTATGCCGAGGCGTTGCCATTGGCTCGGCGGCTTTACTTAACCTGGGTGAATGCGGCTACCGAGGGTGCCGATACCTTTTTCCCTGGCGTGCATTTCAGCGACTGGACCGAAGTGTCGCGTGTGCACCACAAGAAAGACAAAGAGCACGTCTACGACTTCGACATGGTCGAATACATCCGCGGCAACTGATGCCGGCACTGATGCATGTGATGGCTGGCGTCATGCTCGACGCCAGCGGCCGTGTGCTGTTGGCGCAACGTCCACCCGGCAAGCATCTCGCCGGGTTATGGGAATTTCCGGGCGGCAAAATCGATCCGGGCGAGGTGCCTCTGGCTGCGTTGGTACGCGAACTGCGCGAGGAGTTGGGTGTCGATGTCGACGCCGCGACAGCCGTGCCGTTGATCCGCATACCCTGGCGCTATGGCGATCGCGATTTGCTGCTCGACGCCTGGCAGATTGATCGCTGGCAGGGGCAGCCGTTGTCGCTGGAAGGTCAGGCGTGGCAATGGATCGCCCCGGATCACGTCGACCCCGCCATCCTCGCGCCGGCCGATCGACCTATTCTGCAGGCTCTGCGATTACCGTCGCGCTATCCCATTACACCGGCTGATGTTGAGCTTTCGGCTTATCCGCTATGGCTGGCTCGTTTGAGTCAGGCGATAGAGCGGGGCGAGCGGCTGCTACAACTGCGGCTGCCGCTATGGCCGGTTGAAAGTGTGCGCGAGTTGGCGAGCGCATTGCTGCCATTGGCGCGACGCTGCGGGGCATCGCTGCTGCTCAATGGCGATATTGAAGGCGCGCGTCAACTTGGCTTAGGTGTCGGCGTGCAACTGCAGACGCGTCAATGCCGCGAGCTATCCGAACGCCCTCTGCCCCTGACACAGCTCGTGGGCGTTAGCTGTCATAACGAAGCGGAATTGGTGCAGGCCTCACGCCTACAGGCCGATTTCGCGATGCTGTCGCCGGTAGCGGTGACGGCCAGTCATCCTGACGTGCCGCCCTTGGGTTGGTCGCGATTTGGGCAGTTGGTAGAGCGCGCTGCCTTACCGGTTTATGCGCTGGGCGGCATGATGCCGGTGGATGGTGACAGGGCGCGTGATGCAGGTGGGCAGGGTGTGGCGGGGATTCGTGGGTTCTGGTGATTTGAGCCGAGAGCGTCAGAGAGGTGAGGTTTTGTCGCTAGTCCGTACCCCTCCCCAACCCTCCCCTGCAGGCAGGGGAGGGGGCAGGTAGATGGGCTCGGAGACTTTGAGTTGGCTCTTAGGCGTGCCGCGCCAATGCCAAATAGCTCGCATGCAAACTGGCAACCGCCGCCTCTAGCGCTGCCCTGTCGCCGCTGTTGTCGATGATGTCATCGGCCAAGGCCATGCGCCGTTCGCGGCTGGCTTGTCGATCGAGCATGCGTTGCGCCAGCGTCGTGTCGATTTGGTCGCGGTGGATAAGACGATCGAGCCGGGTGCTATCAGGTGCATCTACCAGCAGGATGCGATTGACCCAGCGATAGTGCTCGATGTTTTCCGTCAACAGCGGAATCGCCAACAGGCAATAAGGGCCGCGGTCTGTCCGGGCATGGTCTTGCAACCACTGCCGTACCCGTGGATGGATGATGGCCTCCAGCGTGAGCCTGGCATGGTCATCCGCGAAGATACGTCGACGCATCGATGCGCGATCCAGTTGGCCTTCGGCATCGAGTGCTTCAGCGCCGAAGGCCTCCACGATAGCCCGCAAGCCACCGCTACCGGGCGCGACCACCGCGCGAGCGGCGATGTCGGCGTCGTAGACGGCAATACCATGCGCCTCGAAACAGTGCGCTACCGCACTCTTGCCCGAGGCAATGCCCCCAGTCAGTGCGATGACGTAGCTAGGGTGTTCTGCAGTCAACGCAATCCGGTCCATTGCATATAGGTTTGCAGCAGGCTGTCGCCAGCGATAAACCAGACCCAGCCCGCGGCGGCAATAAAGGGGCCGAACGGCATGGGCACGTCACGGCCATGTTTACGCAGGGCAATCAAACCGCCGCCGACCAGGGCGCCGATCAGTGAAGACAGCAAGATGATCGGCAGCAGTGCCGTTGGCCCCATCCAGGCGCCCAAGGCGGCCAGCAATTTGAAGTCGCCATACCCCATGCCCTCCTTGCCGGTGAGCAGTTTGAACAGCCAGTACACGCTCCACAGGCTTAGATAGCCGATCGCGGCGCCGATAATGGCTGCGGTTGAACCAGCGAATAGCGGTAGCAGGCTGAGCAGCAAGCCCAGCCATAGCAAGGGAAAGGTCAGTTGGTCAGGCAGTAGCTGCGTGCGGAAATCAATGCCGGCCAGGGCAACCAGCGTCCAGGTGAAGGTCAGCCCGGCCAGGGCCGGCCAGCCGATGCCGAACTTCCAGACAATCGCCGCACTGAGCAAGCCAGTCAGCAATTCGACCAAGGGGTATTGGATTGAAATGGCTGTTTGGCAATAGCGGCAGCGCCCGCACAACAGCAGCCAGCCAAACAGCGGGATATTGTCCAGCGCCGACAGCCGATGCTTGCAATACGGACAATGCGAAGGCTCGCGCACAATGCCCGGCGGCAGCGGCGATTCATCATCGGCCTCAAGCTCGAGCACGTCGCGTGCTTCGCTGCGCCAGCTCGCCGCCATGCGCTCAGGCAGGCGCAGGATCACCACGTTGAGAAAGCTGCCTACAAGTAAGCCGAGCACGCCAGCTATGGCGGTGCAGACCCAGGGGGAAAGTTCGAGCATGCGCGGTCCACGGGCGTAAAACATAAGCCCTCTGAGTGAGGGCTTGGGGCCAAGAGCTTACATCGTGCCAGCAAGCTTGAAGATGGGCAGGTACAGAGAAATCACCATGCCACCGACTAGAACGCCAAGGATGACCATGATAATCGGCTCGAGCAGGGTAGACAGCGTGTCGACTGCGTTGCTGACTTCTTCTTCATAGAACTCTGCGACCTTGAACAGCATCTTATCTAAGGCACCAGATTCCTCACCGATAGCGGTCATCTGCACGACCATGTTCGGGAATAGTGCGGTCTGGCGCATCGCCAGTTGCAATTGATGACCAACGGATACGTCTTCCCGCATTTGTCGTACTGCGTCACCGTAAACAATGCTGCCGGTAGCACCCGCGACGGCATCCAGCGCCTCGACCAGTGGTACGCCTGCGTGGAAGGTGACGCCCAGTGTTCGGGCGAATCGGGCGATGGCCGACTGATGCAAGATATTGCCGATCACCGGCAACTTCAGCATGACGCGATCAAGAAAATGAGCGAACTTCACGGAGCGCTTTTTTGCCATAACCAGGGCAACAACGCTGCCAATGATCACTGCGATGACTAAGAGCCACCAATGTTGCATGAATTGAGATGCGCTAACGACAATTTGGGTCGGCAGTGGTAATTCAGCGCCTGCATCCTTAAATGTCTTCTCAAACACCGGCACTACAAACAGCAACAAGATCATGCTGACCAACAACGCGACGACTAGAACCATAATGGGGTAGAACAGCGCCTTCTTGATCTTGCTTTTGATGGCCTCCATGCGCTCCTTATAGGTCGCTACCGTATCCAGCACGGTATCGAGTACGCCTGCTGACTCGCCGGCGTGAACCAGGTTTCGATATAGCTCGTCGAACTGCACTGGATACTTTGCCAGTGCTTCATGCATGGATGCGCCACCCTCAATGCCCTGTTTCACATCAATAAGGATGTTCTTGAAGCGAATGTTCTTTTGACCACTGGCGATGATGTCGAAGGCCTGCACCATTGGTACGCCAGAAGCCATCATGGTGGCGATTTGGCGGCTGAAGATGGCTACATCACGCGGTTTGACCGAGCTGCCAGTGGCGCCAAACAAGGGTTTGCCACGCTCGCGCACTGTCTGCGGGTTCATGCCTTGGCGGCGTAGCTCAGCTTTGACCAGCGAGGCATTCTTCGCCGCCATCTCGCCCTTCATACGCTTGCCGCGCTTGTCCAGCGCCACCCAGTCGTAAGTAGTCAGCGCACTGACTTCGGCGCGTTGAGCGCCCAACGTGCGCGTGTTTTTTGCGATTGCGGTAGCCGTGGCCATACGTGAGTTTTCCCCCGGTGGTTCTATCCGGCTTGGTTGTAAGGCCCCGCCGGCATGATTTCTCGCAGCTTATGTCATTACACCGGGTCAATCCGTGGCCTCGAACGCAGGTTCGATGCTACGGCCGTCCCAGATCTGTGATTACCCTCTCCCCTGGCAAGCTTAGGAGAGGGGTCTTAATCCTTGGTTACACGATCGATTTCAGCAAGGCTGGTTACGCCGTTTTTGGCCTTAAGCAGAGCGGACGCGCGTAGATCGTTGACGCCGGCTTTGCGGGCCACCTCGGCGATCTGCAGCGCATTGCCTCCTTGCAGCACGATCTTCTGAATATCCTCCAGCATGGGCATGACTTGATAAATACCCACGCGCCCTTTGTAGCCCTCATTACAGCTATCGCAGCCGACTGCCTCGTACAGCGTCAGCCCCGCGTCGATATCTTCCTGAGTGAAGCCAGCGGCGAGCAATACCTGCGGCGGCAGGTCCATTGGCTTCTTGCAGTCGTGCAGGCGGCGCGCCAGTCGCTGCGCGATCACCAAGGTCACCGATGAGGTGATGTTGTAGGGCGCGATACCCATGTTCATCAGTCGCGCGATGGTCTGTGGCGCATCGTTGGTATGCAGGGTAGACAACACCATATGACCGGTCTGCGCGGCCTTGATGGCAATTTCGGCGGTTTCCAGGTCGCGGATTTCGCCGACCATGATGATGTCCGGATCCTGGCGCAGAAACGAACGCAGCGCGGCAGAGAAGGTCATGCCGCGCTTGACGTTCTGCTGCACCTGGTTAACGCCTTCCATGCGGATTTCCACCGGATCCTCCACCGTCGAGATATTGCGTTCGGCGGTGTTGAGGATATTCAGCGCGGTATACAGCGATACGGTTTTACCCGAGCCGGTAGGGCCGGTGACCAGCACCATGCCGTAGGGCTTGTGGATGGCATCGAGGTAAAGATTCTTCTGTATTTCCTCGTAGCCCAGCTTGTCGATACCCATTTTGGCCGAGGAGCCATCGAGGATGCGCAGTACGATCTTCTCACCGAACAACGTTGGCAGCGTGCTGACACGAAAATCCACTGCGCGACTCTTAGACAGGTTGAGCTTGATGCGGCCATCCTGCGGGACACGACGCTCGGCGATATCCAGCCCCGCCATCACCTTCAGGCGAGACGAAATTCGCGGTGCCAGCTTCATCGGCGGGCTGGCGACGGCACGCAGCATACCGTCCATGCGTAGACGGACGCGGTATTGGCTCTCGAACGGCTCGAAGTGGATATCCGAGGCGCCACGGCGAATTGCATCTACCAGGATTTTGTTGACGAACTTGACCACCGGGGCTTCGTCGCCCGCGGTGGCGTCGATACCGCTTGATTCTGCCTCGTCATCCCCTCCTTCAAGCACCAGCTCATCCAGGTCGCCGCTGCCCATCTCAGGCATGGCGTTACTCATGGTGTTGAGTACGCTCTCGATCACCCGAATCAGCTGCCCGCGTTCAACCAGGATCGGCTCGACCATGCAGTTGGAATTGAACTTGATCTCGTCCAGCGCATGCGACTGCATAGGGTCGGCGATGGCGACAAACAGCCGCTTGCCGCGCTTGAACAGCGGCAGGGCCTTGTGTTTGTTGATCAGTGCCTCACTAATCAGGCCTAACGGCATGCTAGCGGTGTTGAGCGCCGACACGTCCATCATCGGCATGCCGAACTCGGCTGAAGCGATCTGGGTCAGTCGTGAACTGTCGACCAGATTGTGGTCCAGCAGCCAGGCGGCCAATGATGTCTTTTGTTGGGTGGATTCCGTAACGGCACGGCGCACATCGGCTTCCGGCAGTATCCCCTCGGACACCAGCCTACGCGCCATGCCCGATAGGCCGGCCAGCGACACTTGCAGTTGCGATGACATAGTTATTGTTGTCCAGCCCCCCGACAGGCATAGAATTTACCCCAGTTGGAGCGACCGGTCATCCATACTCGGTCACAGATCTTCCTGGAGTGACCTAGCGCACAGTGTTTGTGGCTGTAAGTAGTGCGTCGCAGCAGAGGCGGCGACTCCGGCTTGAGCGCGTTATGATTCTTCGTCTTATCGGGGAATTACCTTGAATCGCTTAAGCATCATCTTGCCTGCCAAGAACGAGGCGGGGGCTCTCGCCAGCCTGCTGCCACGCCTGCGTGCGGCCCAACCAGGGGCGGAAATCATCGTGGTAGACGATGGCTCCACCGACGATACGCGGGCCATTTGCGAGAGCAGCGGGGTGACCTGCCTGTCTTCGCCGTATTCGATGGGGAATGGCGCTGCGATCAAGCGCGGTGCGCGGGCGGCGGTGGGCGAGATACTGATTTTTATGGATGGCGACGGTCAGCATGATCCCGCCGATGTCGCGCGTTTGCTGGAACGTTTGGAGCAGGGCTACGACATGGTGGTCGGCGCGCGCGACTGGGGTAGTCAGGCGGGCGTAGGCCGTGGTGTGGCCAATACGATTTACAACTGGCTTGCCACCCGTATGACAGGTCATGTCATCGCTGATCTCACGTCGGGTTTTCGTGCGGTGCGTGCGGACAAGTTTCGCGAGTTTCTGCACCTCTTGCCCAATGGCTTCAGCTACCCGACGACCAGTACGATGGCGTTTTTCCGTAGCGCTTATCCGGTGGCTTATGTGCCGATCAAGGCCGCGAAACGGGTTGGCAAGAGTCATATCAAGCCGTTTAAGGACGGTGTGCGTTTTTTGTTGATTATATTCAAGATCGCGACGTTGTATTCGCCGTTGAAATTGTTCGTTCCGGCAAGCGCGTTATTCTTTTTGCTCGGTTGCCTTAACTATGCGTGGACTTTCATGCACGGTGGTCGTTTGACAAATATGAGCACATTAATGTGGAGCGCGGCGGTTATCGTCTTTCTGATAGGGCTGGTTTCCGAGCAGATCACAGCATTGACATATCGCCGTCATGACTGATGGTTCCAGTGGATTGCGTCGTCAATTAAGGCAATGGCTAGCTCCTATAAGCGCTACTCCACTGCATCCGCAATGGCAGGCTGCCAGATGTGGGCGTCGAAGAAATGCGTGGATTGAAGAAAGGGCTTTCGGTTTGGTGCTGGATATCGGCTGTGCTGATGGCCAGATCCGACAGGGCCTAAGAAATATTGAAGGCTATATTGGTCTCGATTATCCAATAACAACAAAGCTATATGGCACCCGTCCCAATATTTTCGGTGATGCCAAGGCACTGGCTTTTGCAGAAAATTCATTTGATACAGTGCTTCTTCTTGATGTGGTTGAGCATCTTTCTCAGCCAGAGGCCGCGCTGCGGGAAGCTTGCCGAGTACTCAAGTTTAGTGGTCGCTTGTTGTTGACTATTCCTTTTGCCTATCCCTTGCACGATCAACCACACGACTTTCAGAGATTCACCGTGCATGGCCTCGAGTATCGGTTGCGTGAGGCGGGTTTTGAAACAGCAGTTATAGTGGAGGCGACCGATGGCATTGATGCCACTGCGGGCTGCCTGTCGATGACTTTGGCTCAAGGTGCAATTGATGCGATTTCATCCCGGGGGTGGCGGATGGTGATGGTTCCGATCGCAATCGCTCTAATTCCGATAGTCAATCTCCTAGGCTGGCTACTTTCTAAGCTGCTGCCTGCACGGAACATGATGCCCGCTGCCTACTATGTAGTAGCCCATAGACGCGGCATTCCATGAGTGCACATCAAAAGCCACGACTTCTTGTACTCACGTCGACCTACCCGCGCTGGTCAGGGGATCATGAGCCTGGCTTTGTACATGAGCTGGCGAAACGTCTGACTGATCGATTTGAGGTAATGGTGCTTGGTCCTCACGCCGCAGGAGCTGTCGTTGATGAGCGTCTCGATGGCGTTCGCGTAATCCGCTATCGATATGCTCCCGGTTTTTTGGAGACGCTGGTCAATGATGGCGGCATGGTGGCTAATTTACGCCACGCATTTTGGAAGTGGTTGTTAGTCCCCGGTTTTTTCATTGGATTGTGGTGGGCATTCTTACGTGCACGCAGAGAGTGGCGGCCGGACGTGATTCATGCGCATTGGTTGGTGCCGCAAGGCGTGGTAGCGGCTATCGCACGAAAAGATGTGCCGCTTATAGTCACTTCGCATGGGGCGGATTTATTTGCAATTTCTGGGCGTGCTTACGCATGGCTTCGTGCTTACGTCGTTGGCCGGGCATCGCGGATTACCGTGGTTAGCCAGGCTATGCGTCAGCGCCTGAGGCAGGAGATACCTGCCGCCGATCCGCTAGTCATGCCAATGGGAGTTGATTTCGCCGTTCGCTTCGTGCCGGATCACCGGCAACAACGATCACGAACTGTAATCTTATTTGTCGGACGATTGGTCGAAAAGAAAGGGCTTCTCCATTTGATTGAAGCCATGCCGACGATCCTGGCAAGGCATCCACGAATACAATTGGATATCATCGGTTATGGTCCAGAGCGAAAGCGCCTTGGCGAGCGTATTGCAGAGCTTGGTATCGAAGATAGAGTTCATTTCCTTGGCGCCGTCGCGCAAGCGTTATTGCCATCCCACTATCAGCGAGCTGCAGTATGCGTGGCACCCTTCGTGGAGGCAGCTGATGGCGATCAAGAAGGGCTTGGTCTGGTCGTGGCTGAAGCCGTTGGGTGCTTATGTCCCGTAGTAGCAGGTGATGTGCAAGCTGTTTATGACCTACTCGATGCCGATTGCGCGCATATTGTGTCGCCACGTGACACGGATGCCCTTGCAGCGGCCATTGTCGATGTACTCGACCACCCTGACGCAGCGCAAAGTCGTGTTGCACACGCCCGCACTCAGATCGAGAGAAAAATTTCATGGACGGCGGTAGCCAACGGGTACGCTGACTTATTTAACGCGATAGTGATAGACAGCAAGAGTCGATGACGACTAGAACGCCGGATTGGCAAACCACCATTTGAGTTGAAAGCGAGTCATCGTGAGCCGTTCGTTGAAAATATGGATCCCCACCATCCGAGCGGGGAGCGGTGCGGACGTATTCGCCCTGCGGCTTTCGCAGGCGCTAAGACGAGCGGGACATGAGCCGCTGTTGCAGTGGTTTGATCGACGGTATGAATTCTTGCCGGAACTACTTCGGCGATACCGTAAGCCACCCGCGATCGATGTCATTCACGCCGACAGCTCTAACGCTTGGGCATTTCTGGGGCGTGACGCTCCGGTCGTAGCCACGGTACATCATCTGGTTCATGACCCCGCCTACGCACCTTATCGCTCATCATTGCAGGCGCTTCATCACCGTTTGAATATTCGATGGAGAGAGGCGCTCGCCATCAGGCATAGTGCTGCTGTGACGGCTGTATCGAGTTACGTAGCGCAGACAGTGAAAGACGTGTTTGGCCGCGAGTCCGTAAATGTGATCGGCAACTGGGTCAATAACGACCTATATACGTCGTCTCTTAATTACAGGCCAATTCAAAGCGGTAAGTTTAGATTATTGATGGTCGGTAATCAGAGTCGGCGCAAGGGCTATGATTTGCTGCCGGCGTTCTCCAAGGCGCTGGGTGCGAACTTTGACTTGCGTTGCACCGCAGGATTACGTGATGAGCGCGGCGGTTCTGAATTGCCCAACGTAAGCACTCTTGGAAAGCTGTCCGAAGAAGAGTTGATTAGTGAATACCAGCACTGCGATGCGGTGGTCTCACTGTCTCGTTACGAAGGTTTTGGCTACACCGCTTTGGAAGGGATGGCATGCGGCAAACCATTTATTGGGTTCCACACAAGCGGGCTGACAGACGTAGTTGTGGATGAGGTGACAGGGTTTTTGCTGCCAATCAACGACATAAGTGCCTTGGCCGCGCGCTGTGTGCAGTTGGCAGAGCATCCCTCGATGCTGGAGCACATGGGGCAGGCTGGAAGAGAGCGGGCGTTGAGTGTTTTTGACGAAAGCACCGCGGCTAATGCTTATGTTGAGCTATATCGAAAAATTATCAGCGTCAACTCGTAATTTTTAATGGTGTCTACATTGCCTTCAATCATCACGACCATTATTCCAACTTTTCGGCGGCCGGCATTGCTCCGGCGAGCCATTACTAGTGCTCTGGCGCAAGACGGCGTCAGTCTCACTGTGCATGTTTTCGATAACGCGTCAGGCGATGAGACGCGCAGCTTAGTCTCGGAACTGGCTGCAGATGATCCTCGACTGCGTTATCAAGAGCATGAGCGAAATATCGGAGCAACTGATAACTTTGAGTTTGGGTTCAAGAGTGTGGAGACACCATTTTTTTCGGTTCTTTCCGATGATGACTATCTGCTTCCCGGCTTTTATCAGCACGCACTAGATGATTTTGCCAAGCATCCTGAAGCGATATTTTGGGCTGGCATGACGCTGCAGGTCGACGAAAAGGGCGATATTTGGGATGTACGGACCGATCAATGGCCGATCGATGGCATGTTTCTGCCGCCGGAAGGCTTGATGGTCATGATGCATGGTAAAGCACCAATTTGGACTGGTATCGTATTTAGGCGTGAGATACTTGATCTCATTGGGCTCCCAGATCGAGAGGCGCTTGGTCCATCGGATCTGGACTTCATCCTAAGGGCCGCCGCGTCTTATCCATTTGTTCTGCGCAAGTATCCGGCAGCTGTATTCACGCTCAACTCTGCGTCATACAGCGCAACGCAACCGTTGTCGTCATTCTGGCCGGGCTGGCAAAAGATGTTACTCAATCTCGAAACCAACACCAGCTTGGATGGGCGTGTCAAAACTGAGGCTCTGGCTGCGCTTCATCAGGATGCGCGGCGCATGCTGTTCCGACGTGGCGCAAATGCTTTATCGGCAGGGCGCTATGATTTTACGCTTGGCGCTGCGGCAGCCCTGCATACGTACTACGATCAGCGTGGCCGCGCATGGATGCTGAGGACTTTAGCAATCGCTTGCGCGCGACTCCCATGGCTGCAACGTGTATATGCCAAGGCATATCGCACTGTTGAGCATCTTTTAGTGAAATCTCGTACAGATCTGAAGCCACGCTTTGGTCATTTGATCAGGCGATCTTGATTTGTTGTATATCGGGTTGTCAGTTGCATTTTCTCGGCCATATGGAATGCATTAGTTGCTGTTTTATATGTTCTCGCGCCATCGGCGCGGCCAATATTGTTATCAGCAATGTTGTTGCACTCGCGAGCGCCAGTAGAAAAAAACTCGCTAGGTTTCGCGATAGTGTAGGTATCAACCATCCTGCACACAGCGCGCCTGTCGCTGCTACAGCGATGGGCGGCATGGTGTCTCGTAGATACCACCTGAGCATTTCGCCACGCATAAGTCGACGATGCATTAACGGTATGCCTATGACTACAAGCCCAAGGTTGATTGCTAGTAAGAGGCATGCGGCACCAACTATGCCATGGTGACCAACGGCCCATATGCAGAAGGGAATGCCAAGGATCAGTGCGGTCAGGTTTATTCCGACCGTGAGACGTGTCCAGCCATGTGCAAGTTGTAAAGCATAGGGCAGGTTCATCATGCCATTGAGTGCTGTTCCCGCGACAAGTATGGACAGGGGCGTAGCCACCTTTGTGGCCATAGCTGCATCTCCTGTCCACAAATAGATTACGTCTTTGGAAAAGACTATCAGCATGGTTGATACAGCGGCAATTACGACGGCTAAGTACTGATTGCTCAAGTGATAGAGCTCAGTCAATGCCTTGTAATTACTCGTTGCTACCAATCGACTGTAACGCGGGTATAGCGCATTGAACATTGGTTGAATCATGCGGCCAAGTCCTGCGGCGACGCTGAGTGCCAGTGTGAAGTAGCCCAGCTCAATCAACGGGCGCATTGTCGACAATACGATACGGTCGAGTTGTGTTAGTGCAACGGATAGTGCGGTGATGACAATGAGGCCACCTGCGAATCGACCTACGTTTCGTAGCTCTTCCATTTGAAACTGTGCCCGAGATTTGCTGGTGGGCATTAAGCGCCACAGAACGAAAGCGGAAGTCAGTGATTGGCAAGCTCCCATCGCGGCATACCACCACATAAATGCACTGATGGTCGGGGATATCCAGTAAAGCACAGGCAGTACACCAACGCCGCGCAGCGTAGCGAAACCTGCATTGATCAGATTCAGTACGGGCTGGCGTTCAAGTCCGGACAGGCCGTTGGAATAAAAACTGCTCGGCCATTGCAGGGCAACAGCCAATCCCATAACAATGATCGCGTGAGCGGTTTCGGCAGGTGTCAGATTCTGTGGGCGCAGCCAGTGATGTGCTAGCGGACCGCTGGCTAGCCAGATAGTGACGGCTATGGTCGCTGCAGCAGGCCAGACTAACCATTCAAGGGTTCGTACCAAATTACTTGCGGTGTGGAACGTGTTGGCATTGTGTGACCGGCGTGCCAGCTCCCGATTGAGCACATTACCCATGCCAAGGTCGAGCAAGAGAGAAATCGACTGCAGACTGAGCATTAAGCCAACCAAGCCGAAGGCTTCCATGCCAAGTGCACGTACGTAGAGCGGCACGAATGCCACCGACATCAGTGCCATCCAGATCTGCCCAGCGTAATTGGCGAGAATATTTGTGCGTAGGGCTGGCATCGGCAGTGAACTACACGCGCCGTAAGTACCCGTCGGGGGCGACGGTAATCAACAATTTGCTCACAATGGTGGTATCGATTTCCAATGCGAGAGGCGCGCCATCGAGCGCTGTGCGCTTCTCTGCTTTGAGGCGATGCAAATACTCATGCACTGCGGTTTTCGGGTTGTTGCCCTTAGACCAGGGCCGGTCCGGAACAACGGGGTCGGGTAGATCCTCTATTAAAGTATCGAATACAACGCAATAACTGCCTTTTGTGGTCAGTGGTGCATAAGCTTCGAGCTCGGCAAGCACATGGTCGTGCGTATGGTTGGAATCGAGAATAACCATGACGCGTGAGTATCCCGATGCTGCTTGATGAACTTTGGCAATGATTTCCGGAGCGATCGATGAGCCTTCTATCATGCTAATGCGATGTGCCATAGGGTGTGCCTCGATCGCTGCACGGTTGTGCGGGCGGATATCGATGTCGATGCCGAGCACTCGGCGACGTGATGTACGTGGGTCCAGAGGCGTTCCAGCCTCGACCGCGTCACAGTAGTCGAGTAGTGCTAGCAACGATGCGCTCATGATCAACGAGCCGCCGTGTGCAATTCCGGCTTCGATAATGAGGTCGGGGCGGACCTGCCAGACCAATTCCTGTATGGCAGCCATGTCTTGTGGAAACTGAATGAGTGGTCTCCCCATCCAGTTGAAGTTGTATGCATATTTGTGCCGCGTGATCTCTCGAAGCCAGATCCGCGAGAGCGCCTGCACATCGGTATCTTGCCGAAGGCTTGCGATGTTTTCGGCGACTTCAGCTTGAAATTTTTCGATCTCGTTCATTACTTAGGAAGTCCTTCCAGTAGATTGACCTTGGGCAAATACAGTCGATGCCTTTAGGGCCGACATTGGCTACCAGGTCGAGTGCCGAAACGTATGGTGTGAACTCGCCGTGGAGTTGTGGATAAGGGGCTTTTGTGTAGTCCATATATCTGACACGCACGCCAGCTTGTTCGAACGCCTCATGGTCAAGATAACGGCTTGCTCCATGTCCTGTGAGATACACATCACCGCGAAGCGCGAGCACGATATCCAGGACACGGCGGCTGCTTGAACCGCCAATTTCAAGTGATTCTGAGCTATTGAAGGTACGACTGAGATCAAGCCCATAGTAACGGCACAATGCCATCAGGGACGCTTCACTGAGACCCCCTATGGTTTCGTAGTCGTTTTCATAAACTGATTCGACCAGGCTCAACATCTCGTTGCAGTAGGGGGCCTTGGCGTACGCCTCGGTCAGGAGCTGCATATGCTCCTGGCGCCAGTTGCGCTGATTGTTGATTCTCACTTCGTTGATGCGTTGCCCTAGCCGTAAACCTAGCAGGGGCACACTAAGCCATTTTATTTCCCGTGCCGTCTTGACCTGCACGCGGTTGACGAAGCTTCCCTTAGAGAATTGGACATCCGGGTAGTGGACAAAAACATCGGCCGCACGAACCTGTTCAAGCATTCCGATCCAGGGAAACAACATCGGTTGGGAGATGACGACAATCATTCGCCTAAAAACCGTTCCATGATAAGCACGCTTTGGTGTTGATCGCCGACGCGGAAATGCTGGGTCATAGTGCCGACTTCGCGATAACCGCTCTTTCGGTAGAACGCTATGGCTCGTGCATTGTCCGCGAGCACCTTCAACGTGAGCTTGCGTACGCCTAGTGTCCGATGGAGATACGAGTCTAGAAGTTGGCAGGCTTCGAGGGCCGAATGGTTTCCATGTGCTGCCGGGGAGAAGCAGATGCCTATCTCGCCTACACCATGGAAGCTGTCGATGTTTGCCACTTGAAGATAGCCAAGCACAGTGTCATCGGCGCGTGCCGCAGCTACGAAGAAAACCATGTCGTCACGCGATGATCGTTCGATCAGCCATCGGCGGACTCTCTCAATGGAGTTCGGTTTCGCTTGGCTCATCAGCAACGCTTGTAGCTCGACATTGTTGCGGAGTACGGCTATTGCCTCGAGGTCGGACTCGCGCCACTCACGGAGTACCAGTTGGTCACCTTGTAGCATGGGTATTCCTCATAGGTAGAAATAATCCAGCTTTCGATGCGCTAGTGCGGGGATGTCGGAAATAATGGCTTTGGCATGTGCTGGGTTGAGGCCTACAAGTACGGTGTTTATATCGGCAGGCAGTTTGTCGGGCGCAAGTATGGGGCGTGCGTTGAATTCCTTACCTTGAAGGTATGGATTCTGGTCGAGATGGCAGATAACGCGATCCGGGTGGGCCAAGCTGGCCGAGATGAACGCACCATAGAATCCGGCCCCGTAGATGACAACCTTGTCATCGTCGGTCAGATCGGTTTCGTATGCACGTACCCTAGCCGCGGCACCGCGCCAGAAATCGGCGAGTAATGAGAGTTCGGTACACGTATGCTCGATATCCGAACGAGATATGTTTGGTGTTATGGCTGTAATACTGAAGGGCTTTCTTGCCACGATCACAAAGGCGCCGCGATGTGTTCGCTCGTCGATCTCTTGCAGTTCTAGTCCAGCATTGGCCAATAGCTGTTTGAGTGACGTAGGCGTGAAATGATTGCAATGGTCAACCACAATAAAGTCGGCGATATTGCTCAGTACGTTAGGGACGATGCCATAGAACACGCCGCCTGGTTTGAGCAGGCCGGCAATGTCGCACATGGTTTCCAGGACGGTCGGGATGTGTTCTAAGGAAAAGAACGAGGTCACGACATCAAATTGCGCAGCCCATTCTGGTTTTGTTTGGTTCACTGCCCAGTTATTTGAGTCTACGAATTTCTCCCAGAACGGGATGTAGCGTTTGCTGACATCAAACAGGTGCGGCCTTACTTTCGCGGGCGTGGCGCATAGCGCTTGAATTGTAGAGCTCTTGGCGCAGCCGTAATCGAGCAGATCTACGTCTTGCTCGAAGCCGAGCTTTTCAAGCAGGGTATTAACCTGATGGTCGGTTCGGTAGATGGGTTTGCCGTCGCGGACTTCGTAGATCTGGTCTTCTTCTTCGCTGCCAACCAAGATGTCGTATTGCGTGTCGTAGTAGATCTCGACGTTGGTCATGGCCTGGGTTTGCAGGTGGCCGCAATTCTGACAAACGAACACGGCAGTAGCTGCAGGATGGATTCTGCATAGTGAAGTCAGGGACTTGTCGCCTGGCGACCTGTAGAGGGCTTCGCCGAGTCTGCTACCGCATACTGAGCACAGTAGATGATCCATCAATAATCCAAGTCGGCACAGAGTTCGGGATGAATAAGTTTGAAGTCGACACCTGCTGCAAACGACCCTTTCCAGCCGTGTGCCAAGCCTGTCGGCTCGTCGAAGTTGAAGTATCGGAACTGTAACGACCAGCGCGACCTATTACTGCGATTGAATCCGGATGCGTGAAGCGTGAGGAAGTCGACTACGATCAGATCTCCCGGGGACGTAAGAGGGGCCAGTTTCTCGTAGCGGTCGAGCAAGCTTGCCTCGTCTTTGAGATGCAATGCGTAGGCGCCATGCCTATCGCTGCCGTGCTTGCCCTTGGTCAATACCGGTACTGCGCCATCGGCATGGGATCCGCGACAGAACTGGACCGGTCCGAGTTCAGCCGTTATTTGCACTAGCGGGCTCCAGAACACGAGGCCATCCAAGCTACGTAGCTGCGCGGGATAATCTTGATGCCACTCGGCCCGAAAGCGGTCTTCACTCGGGTTGTCAATACGGATGCCGTAACCTCCGGCCGCGACACCTGGGATGGAGTGCGGGCGAAGTAGCTGGAATAGCATCTCGTGCCTGGGGTCGGCGAGAAGACGTATGAATGCAGGAATTTGTTTGACCGCATCGTAGACCTCTCCCCCATAAGCGCGATCATGCGCGATTAGAGATTGATAGCCTTCGTCGAATTGCTTGGCAGAAAACGGAGCACGTGTGTCAACTACTCCATGGCGTTTCATAACCTGGCCAATGATCTGATGGATAGCACGCTGAATCGGAATGACATCCGATGCCAAATCGTAAAAATTGCGTACGATCAACACGCCATCCTGTCTGAACTCGGCTATTTGTGAGCTGGATAACAGGCCGTGCGGGGTCATGGCAGAATTCCTTTGACATGGGCGACCACCATATCTGCAACGCGCGCGATATCTGCGGCAGAGATGTCGTGATAGCTAGGCAAATTCAATGCGCGCATGTGCAGCGAGTAGCTAACGATATGCTCATGCTGTGGTTCGAACGATGGCAGCGATGACAGCGGCCAAAAAAATACCCGGCCATCGATATTGTCAGTCTTGAATGCAGCCAACAGCACTTCGCGATCAAATGGTATGCCGGTATCGACAACTATGGTCGGCATCCAGTACCCATTGGTTGTTCCGGCTGGCTCGGGATTCATGCTTAGGGGCAGCTGGTATAGCGCTTCCCGATACGCTCCAAAGATTCGTCGTTTGGCATCGACTAATTCGTCGATGCGCTCCAACTGTGCGCATCCGATGGCAGCTTGCAGGTTCGACATTTTGTACTTGAAGCCGATCCTCTCGGCCCAGAACTGGCGGGTTTCCCCACGCGCGCGGCCATGATTGGAAAGCGTTAGTACACGCTCGTAGAGTGCATCGTCATTGGTCACGAAGATGCCGCCTTCCCCGGTAGTGATCGTCTTCGTGCCGTGGAACGAAAAGGCGCCGAATGCACCGATGGAGCCAGCACGGTGCCCGTGCCAGACCGAGCCGATGGCCTCTGCTGCGTCCTCGATGACCGGAATGCCATGGCGTCGACCTATTTCCAGCAATGCGTCAAGATCACAGAGGTTGCCGTACAAATGCACGGCGAGGATCGCCTTGGTGCGTGGTGTAATTGCCGCCTCTACTGCGGCGGGGTCAAGACACCAGGTATCGGGAAGTACATCGACTAATACCGGTTTTGCCCCCAAGTGGACAATCGGCGCGGCAGACGCGATCCAGTTGATGTCACCGAGCACAACCTCATCACCTTCGCCAATGCCCAGTGCTGCCATACCCATGTGTAGCGCCCCGGTGGCACTGGAGGTGGCGATGGCATGCTTAACGCCGAGATGCTCACGAAACATGGCCTCAAAGCGCAAGATGTAATCGTAGCAATGCTCGCCCCAGCCATGGGCTGCCGCGTCGGTGGCGTAGCGAATCTCCAGCTCGGTGATAGAGGGCTTGGTGTAGTACACGCGTGATTTCGGATGGCTGTTGTTCATAGGATGGCCAAGTGCGGGACCGCGACTACGAACTGTCCGCTCCATTCGCGAATGTAGTGCAACTGGTTGACGATTTCTTCACGCAGATTCCAGGGCAGGATCAGCACGAAGTCGGGTCGATCTTCGCGTAGCCGCGATTCGTCGACGACGGGAATTCGCGATCCGGGGAGCCACTGCCCTTGCTTGTATGGTGATGCGTCGACTACATACGGAAGCAGGTCGGGTCTTACCCCGGCATAATTCAGCAGCGTGTTGCCTTTGGCGGCGGCGCCGTAACCTGCGACCTTACGGCCTGTGCGCCGCTGCTCCAGCAGAAAGGCCAGACAGGCGTTTTTAACGGCATCGGCCTGTATCTGGAAACCCTCGTAAAAAGCGTCGTCAAGCATGCCGGCTTGAGCTTCCACGGCAAGCAGTGCTGCGACGGCCGGGGTCTCGGTGTGGGTGCTGTGCTGGTGTGCCGCCCAGATGCGCAATGAGCCGCCGTGCGTCGGTAGCTGTTCGACATCCCATATACGAAGGCCATAAGCGGCAAATGCGGCCTGTACGGTGTGTAGGGAAAAGTACGAGAAATGCTCATGGTAAACCGTATCGAACTGTCGATGTGCCACCAGTTCCAGCAGATGCGGGAACTCAACGCTGATCGTGCCCTCGTTGGCCAGCGCGACTGCTAGTCCGGCAATGAAATCGTTGAGATCGGGTACATGTGCCAGCACATTATTAGCTACGATCAGATCAGCCGTTCGTCTTTGTTGCACGAATTCCACTGCAAATTTACGACTGAAGAACTGAATCAGGGTTTCGATGCCTTTTTGCTGTGCAACCTTGGCCGTGCCGCTGGTAGGCTCGATGCCGACGCAAGGGATGCCGCGAGCGGTGACATACTGCAGGAGATAGCCATCGTTAGAGGCGATTTCCATAACCAGGCTATCTTGCCCCAGACGAAGTTTGGTGACAGCTTCGCTGACATAACGTTCGGAATGCGCCAGCCAGGAGCGTGAGAACGAGGAGTAGTAGGCGTAGTCGGGCGCAAACAGCGCGTCATGCGACTGCACCTCGTCGACCTGGACCAAACGACAGGTTCCGCAGGTGAACAATTTCAACGGAAAATAAGTTTCCGGTGCGCAGAGTGCCTCTGCTGTCAGAAATGCATTCGAGGGCGGTGCGCTACCGAGGTCGAGGAAAACATTCCGCAGCTCACTGGCGCAGAAGCGACACTTCATAAATGGACCCCGACAAACGTCTCGTCTAGTAGTGGTGCGTGCCGATCTTTTTCGGACACCTGGGTTACCGGCAGCGGCCATGCGATAGCCAGCGAAGGGTCATCGTGCCGAAGTCCGCCTTCATGCTCACGGCTCCATGCAGTGGTATGCATATAAAGCAACTGCACATCATCTGTGAGAGCCTGAAACCCATGGGCAAAGCCCTCAGGTATCAAAAACTGCATGGGACTGTCTTCACTCAGCTCCACACCGTGCCATTGTAGAAAGGTTGGCGAGCCGGCACGCAAATCGACTGCGACATCAAAAATCTTTCCGCGCAGACAACGGATCAACTTGGCTTCTGCAGCGGGCGGATACTGAAAATGCATCCCACGTACGCTTCCCTGGCGATAGGTGCGGGAGATATTGATCTGAGTCCAGTGCAGGTCAGGCCGTAATGCAGCAAACTCCGTCTCACAGAAGGCGCGGGCAAATTGACCGCGCTCGTCCTGGATCAGCGTGGTTTCAACCAACATCAAGTCTGCCAATGGGGTTTGATGAAACTTCATGCCGCCCACTCCAGTCCAGCATTATGGGCAGCCGCAACGTAGTCTTGTAGATCCTCGCTACTTAGTAACCGGCTTGACGCGTAATAGGCGCGATACCAATCGATGGTGTGTCTAATCGTGTCTTCTGCACTCCATACAGGCCGCCAGGCGAGCTCTCGTGCAGCTTTCGCGCAATTCAGTTGCAGTACACCAGCCTCATGTGGATGTGGGCCGGGAAGGTATTCACTGCGTAGTCCCGGCCATTGCGCTTGTATTTGCGATACCAGGGCGTGAACCGGCAGGGTTGCATCGGAGGCAGGCCCAAAATTCCATGCGCCTTCGACGGGCTCGCCTGCAAGCAAGGCTTGACCTAGCCGGAGGTATCCAGACAGGGGTTCGAGCACATGCTGCCAAGGGCGAATGGCAGCAGGGTTGCGAAGTTGCAAAATGCTGCCGGTGCTTGCTGCGCGTACCAGATCTGGCACTAGGCGATCCTCGGACCAGTCGCCGCCGCCGATTACATTGCCGGCACGTGCCGTGGCTGTGCGTGGTCCGCCATCGAAGAAAAAGCTTTTGCGGTAGCAATCGGAAACGAGTTCTGCACAAGCTTTAGAGGTGCTATAGGGATCATGGCCACCCAGGGGGTGGTCTTCGGGATAGCCGTTTTTGATGACCTGCTCGGCGTAGACTTTATCGGTGGTTGCGTTGACTACCGCATGCACTGAAGGTGTCTCACGGATAGCTTCAAGCAGATGCACTAAGCCGAGTACATTGGTATCGAAGGTGAGCAACGATTCACGATAGCTGCGCCGTACCAATGGTTGAGCAGCCAGATGAAAAACGAGTTCTGGCTGAACCTCCTGGAGTGCTTGCCTCATCGCTTGACCGTCGCGTAAGTCCACTCGTAAATCGTGGACTTCGTCCAGGCCTAGCAAAGACCAATGCGCAGGTTCCGTATTGGGTGCAAGCGCCAAGCCGGTGACGTGTGCACCGAGCGAGGTCAGCCAAAGGCACAACCACGAACCTTTAAATCCGGTGTGGCCGGTAACCAGAACTTTTCGGCCGAAATAGGCGTTGCCAAAGAGCTGGTTCAAGGCCATACCTTCCACGGTGCCTGGCCGCTTTGCCATAGATCCTCAAGCTTGATGCGATCGCGCAGTGTATCCATAGGCTGCCAGAAATCTTGATGCAGGTACGCGGAAAGCTGGCCATCATGTGCCAGTGCCTCCAGTGGCTCGCGCTCCCAAATGGTGCTGTCGTTTTCTATGTAACGCATGACGTCGGGCTCGAGTACAAAGAAACCGCCGTTGATCCATGAGCCATCCCCCTGCGGCTTTTCTTGGAAACGGGTGATGCGATGGTCCCTGATGTCCAGTGCACCAAAGCGGCCCGGAGGTTGCACCGCACACACGGTGGCGAGAGTGCCGCGCGCTTTGTGAAAGTCGAGCTGGGCAGAGATATCTACGTTGGAGAGTCCGTCGCCATAGGTGAAGCAGAAGGGGCCGTTCTCTAGATAGCGCGCCACGCGCTTTAGCCGTCCGCCCGTCTGGGTCTGATCGCCGGTATCCACCAGGGTGACCCGCCAAGGTTCGGCGTGCTGGTGGTGTACCTCCATGCGGTTATGGGCCAGGTCGAAGGTGACGTCTGACATATGCAGGAAGTAGTTGGCAAAATACTCCTTCACCATATAGCCCTTGTAGCCCAGGCAGATGATGAAGTCGTTGATGCCATGATGCGAATAGATCTTCAGGATATGCCACAACACCGGCTTGCCGCCGATATCGATCATGGGCTTGGGCCGTACGGTGGTTTCTTCGCTGATTCGGGTGCCAAGCCCTCCTGCGAGAATGACTGCTTTCATAGGCGCCTCATATAGGGGAGACGGGGATACTCCGTATCCATGCAAGTATATGGTTGTGTGGTAGAGGCTAGGGCTATTGCGAGACTATTTGTTCCTTCAAACCTTCAAGGCATAGTAGCCCTTTGCCAAAATTTTCCTGCCGTTGGAGGTGGTACTGGCTAACCTTTGCATCGACTATAAATGCTTTATGCGTAGCCTGAATAAGCGGCTAAGGAATGCATTCAATGTTGATCAGGTTAGTGTAGTGCGATCGGCTGCACTCCACTCGCCCATGGGGCTGACTCCAAATCACTGCAATTGGGGCAGCGCGCTTAGCTCACGAATGGCATCGTCAAGGCGGCCACCGAGATTCATTCTCTTGAGTTTTTGCAATGCGGTGAGAGCATCTGCTTTATGTCCACTCTCCGCCAGCATCTGTATCAATGTAATGTGATAGGTGGGTTCACTGGGCTCGGTGGCCACGGCACCTGCCAGCATGCGTTCACCTAATGCCTTATCTTTCAGTACATCCCACGCGTACTGACCATACATGGCTTGTAGACGTGAACTGGGATTGGGGTGTGCAAGAGCTGCTTGAAACGCGGCCAACATCCGTTCTTTTGGCAGGTCGCAATGGTCGCTGATAACGCATTTCGTCAATACCGCCATTGAACTGTCATCTTGTACGCCAGACGGGCGCGCTTTGAGTTTGGCGATCAGGCTGTCCCACCAAGCATCTTTTGCTGGCAAGTGCATGCGGGCATTCATGAAGATCAGTGCTTGTTGCGGCAAGATCGATGATCGAGGCAGGCTTGCAGCTTTCTCCAGGGCTTCATAGGCCAACGGAGTAAATGAAGAGTTAGGGTCGTACTGCGAGTACACGAGATAGCTCCGGCCGAGATCATACTGGGCACGCGGAGATTCAGGCGCGCGCGCCGCCAAGTCACGTGCTAACCGCAATGGGACGCCCCAGATAAAAGCGGCAAGGGCTGTTTGCATGGCCCATGCGAAGAGTAAGGCTGCAAGCAACGCGTAGCGAGGCAGTGCATAAGGCAGGGGGGCTGCTGCAAAAGCGGGATCCTTGACGGCATGAGCCGATCCAAGCAATAGCGATATCAGTGCTAACACAAGTCCGAAGCTGGCGAAATAATTGCGATGTTCGTAAATTAGGTCCAGTGGCAAAATCGTTGCGGTGAGTAGCTGGCTACCTAAAAACATTGCGAGTCCCAATGCAGCCAGCGGAGCACGACGGCGCAACCACACCGTAAGGACAGCCAGTGCAATGAGCCCCAACAAGCTTGCCAATGTGGCCCATGGAGTCAGCAGGCCGGTCGAGATCACAAAGTCATCGTGATAAAACGACAAGGCATGTGTTGTCGGTAGCAAGGTCCAGACGATGTAATCGAGAACAATACGGGTCTCGCTCAGTAGCCGTGTCCCTAGAGTGAATTCGCGAGTGACCCAGCTGTCTGGGTGAAGGACTCTAGGTACTATCCAGGCTAAGCCAACAAGCATCGGCAATAAAAGCACGACCAGGAAAAGTATCCAGATGCGCCAATCGCGACGTGAGGTTGTAACCGTTGCGGCTACCTCTTGCGGTCGTGCACTTCGGTATAATGCCCACTCGATTAGAAACGCATACAAAGGCAACATTACCGCTGTTTCTTTGGCCAACAGACCTAGTGCCGTGGGTACGGTGATGCTGATTACGCATAGAACAAATCCACGAGTGCTGGAAATTGCAGCACCTGTACCTGCGGCAAGCATGCGGCGTCTGCCTGCAACGTAGCCAACCAAGCCAAGTAGTACGAATAAATTCGCCATGCTTTCCATTCGTTGCACGACGTAAAGCACGGCAGTGAGATTAATCGGCAGCAACATCCATGCGGTCGCTATCAATATGGCAATCACGGTAACCCTGCGCGCCAACGACTCTGAGGTGGATGTTTCGTTTGCTGCGTCACCTATGATAGGTAGTGACAACAGCAAGCCTCGCGCGAGGAAAAATACCAAGAGTCCATTGAGCAGATGGATAAGCAGATTGGTGAGCTTCATCCAGTACGGATCGAGGCCTGCCGCACGGTAATTCAGCGCAAAACTCAGCGAAGCTAAGGGGCGTTTGAAATCGCTGGAAGGGGATGAAAGGGCGGCCGTTATCAGCGTGGGAAGACGTGTGTCCACGGGTTGGACACCCTTGTTATCGACGATGTTGGGGTAGTCGTCGAACAACCAGCCGCCGGACAGGCCAGGCCAGTAGAGTGCGAAGGTCAGCAACAGTGCTGCAACCAGCCAGAATGTGGTGGCATATTTCGTGTGTAGCAGTTTCATCACCACCAGCCTATCCGAGTCAATGTTGACGCAGGTGAATAGATGCCCGCGTATGGCGGATCAGGCCGCGTCATACCCGCATTCTAGCGGCTGCGGTAAGTCACGGGATTATTCAAGTGCGAGAATCGTGCTTGAGCCGGGATGACAAGATTGCTTTCGCGTAGCTATGCGTACGCGAAAGTTGACGTCAGTTTGTACCGGCGCAGCTGCTGGGCAAGTATTTTTGCGGCAGCGTTGAGCTGCAAAACCAGAAAATATTGCCGCTGGGGACATTGCCTGCTACGAGGGCGGTACCGCTAGCGCCGAGCGGGGTGAGAGTGATGGTGCCGCTGCCGGCGCGAGCAGTGGTAGTGACGGTAATTGCGCCTGTGGTGCTATTTATGGCGGTAGATGTGACGTTCACCGAATTATCCGCTGAGGTGGTCAATGTGGCGCCGGTAGCAAGATCGGGACTTCCTTGAGATGCGTTCGCGACGATGCTGGCCTTGAGCCCGCTACCGAGTACCAATGCCTCAGATACCCGAGCTTTGACCACATAGTCTTGATACGCAGGTAGCGCGATGGCGGCCAAGATAGCAATGATCGCGACCACGATCATCAGCTCGATCAGCGTAAAACCTCGCGTGGTTAGGCGTGTCATATCATCCCCCTGTGGATGGTGGTGACGTCTAAATATTGATGTTTGTTTCTTAAGAAAAATTCGTGCCAGTGGGTGAGGTCTGATTGTCTAACAGCAATGCATACAAGCCTTAAAGAAAACCCCCGACCTTGCGGGCGGGGGTTGTTTGATTACCACTTTGAGGCCAGGCACGCTTCATCAATTCAGCCATGGCGTCAGGCGATAGATCATTGACCCTTGCAGCTAGCAGGCAGGTACTTTTGCTTGATGTCGGCCGAGGCGCAAGTCCAGACAATAATGTTCTGCGGCGGAGTGCCAGCTACCAGTGCCGCATTGTTTGCAGTTGGAGTAAAGACAACTGTGCCGTTGCCGGCCCTAGCTTGCGTGAGTACAGAAATCGCGCCGGTGGTGTCGCTAATCGACGTGGTCTGTACATTAGGTGATTTATCAGCAGCGGTAGTCAGCGTGGCACCCTTGCTGAATGCACCCGCACCAGTGGCGCCGGTGGCAGCGTTCTCAGCCACAACAGCCTTCAGGCCGTCAGCCAGCACCATCGCTTCAGATACGCGCGACTTGACCACGTAATCCTGATACGCCGGCAATGCGATTGCAGCCAAGATCGCAATGATCGCAACGACGATCATCAATTCGATCAGGGTAAAGCCTTTCTGGATGCTCTTCTTCATGGTGGTTCCTCTGTGTTTTGGTTAGCTAACCGTTTGTGCCCCCTGAGCCCCGGTCCCGTCCCCCTAGGTAGGATCGGTCCCCATACAGCAAGCCTGGAACGACCAGGAAGCTCCCGGCTTAAGCAGCATGTTGTGTGCCACCTATGCCGCTTTCAGGTACCCACTGTGCTGTGGGTTTTCAGATTGTGCATAGGGTCACGTAGTGCGACAAGCCGGTGAGGGCTGCGAGTTGTCCATAGTGTGGATCGGTTCGCGGAGTGCCGCTGTGGCGTGCCGTTGGGGGTCAGTGAGTGACGTTAGACGTCACCGTAAAGGGCCGCGGAATGGCGCAAAGTCGACCAGGTCTCACTTCACTCCATGCATCCAGCGCTTAATTAGCGGTGTAAGCAACATGGCGGCGAGGGCTGAGGCTAGGCCCAGCCAGATCATGTGTTGAAACAGCTCGCCGTATTTGGCGCTGGCGAGGGTCATATCGATTTTGCCGTCGGCAGGGATATCCAGGGCGGCGAGCTTGCCGAGGATGGCGGCGAGCTGTTCGGAGAACGAGGTGCCTAGCCACCAGGCGCCCATCATCAAGCCGCAGGCTTGGGGTACGGAGAGTTGGGTGACGGCGGCGAGGCCGATGGGGGACAGGGTGACTTCGCCGATTTCGATCAGCAAGTAAGCGAGTACCAGCCACCACACACTGGCCAGCGCATCGGGGCCGACCATGTGGTTGCCGATCAGAAGTGGCACGAAGGCGAGGCCGGCGAAGGCGAGGCCGATCGCGCTCTTCATTGGCTTGGACGGATTCATTCCGTAGCGATCGAGGAAGGGCCATAGCCATGCCATCAACGGCGATAGCAGCACGATAAACATGGCGCCGAGATAAGTGAGAGAGCTTGCCGATTGCGGCAGCACGATGCAGTCGCGCACGATCAAGGCGATGCCGGCCACGGTGAGTGTACCTAGCAAGAGCCGCGCGACGCGTTGGCTGCGCAAACGCAGCGCGAGTGCGACGATGATCGGGCAAAGAAGCAAGGGCAGGATCGACCATGGCACCGGATGACCCTCGCGAATCACCAGCGACGGAAACAGATCTTTGGTCAGCATGCGGTCGTTGAACAGCAGCCATGAGCCGTAGGTCTGCTCGTACAGCGTGAAAAACAGCAGGCAGATGCCGACGAAGAATACGCACGCCAGCATTTGCTGACGCTGCGTCGGTGTGCAGCGTGTGGTGACATACCAACCCAGCCAGCTCAGCCATGCAGCCATGGTCAACACCTGTAACCACAGCACGGCGTGACCCAATTGCATCAAGGCCCAAAAGATCGGTAAGGCCATAGCAGCGCCGAGATAGATCGCCCACTCCACGTTCAGTGGCCCGAACAAGCGGCGTCGCAGTGCAAGCGGATTCGGCGGCTCGGCGTGGCCTTGCAGGTATTTTTGGCCGGTGATGAACACCGCCAGGCCGGCCAGCATACCGATGCCCGCAGCACCAAAGCCGTAGCCCCAACCATAGGTATCGCCGAGATAGCCGCAGATCAGGCTGGAGAAGAGCGCGCCGATATTGATGCCGGCGTAGAACAGCGTGAAGCCGGAATCGAGGCGCGGGTCGCCCTCGGGATACAGCTTGCCGACCACGGTGGAGATATTGGGTTTGAGAAAACCCACGCCGCTGATAATCAACGACAGCGAGAGATAGAAAATGCTTAGTGCGAACAGGTCGCGATGCACGATGCCGTCGGCGCCGACGGTCGCGGCATGTCCTTCTACGGCCATGCCTAGATGGCCAAGGCATAGCAGGATGCCGCCCAGCACCGCGGCTTTGCGCATGCCTAGGTAGCGATCGGCCAGCAAGCCGCCCAGTACGGGTGTGGCATAGACCAGGCCGCCGTAAGCGCCGAGTACAGACAGGCTTTCTGCATCGCTGAAGCCATGGTGCTTGATGAGGTAAAGCGCCAGCAGTGCCTTCATGCCGTAAAACGAAAAGCGCTCCCACATCTCGGTAAAGAAGCACACGTACAGGCCTTTTGGATGGCCGAATAATTCGTCGTGATGGGCGACGGTTGGGGGATGCGTGGCGAGCGTGGCGGTGTCTGTCATCGTGGTTTAGCTGGGCACAAAAGTGTCGAGTATAGGGGGCTATGGCAAGGTTGCACCCCCTCCCAGCCTCCCCAGGGGGAGGCGCACAAAGCTCGCCTCAGTTGGCTCCCTCCCGTGCGAGCAGGGGAGGGTTGGGGTAAGCACTTGCGACAGGCTTTACAAGCGCTCAGCTAGCTTCTGGGCCCCGCGCTTGCGTCCGCCGGCGGCTGCACTTACCGTCACAACCTTCGCCGCAGCAAGGAAGTCCTGTCCATGAAACCTCTGTTTTTCGCGCTGGCGCTTGCGTTGGCGACCACTACTGCCGTATCGGCCGAGGTCGAAAATCACACGCCGCACCCGTTCAATATTCGCGATCTGGTGATGATGGATCGCGTGGGTGACCCGCAACTATCGCCGGATGGTCGCCAGGCGCTGTACACCGTGCGGGCTACCGATTACGCCGCTAACAAGGGTGTGACCTCGATTTATTTGTTGGATATCGACAAAGGCACGCAACCCGTCAAGTTGGTCGACAAGGGAGGCTCGCCACGTTGGGCGCCGGATGGCAGCGCGATTTATTACGTGGCGGCGAAGGATGGCGTGGCGCAACTGTGGCGGCGCGAGCTAGGTAAGTCATCGTCATCGGTGCAGGTCACGCATGCGCCACTCGATGTCGACGCCTACGAGCTTTCGCCGGACGGTACGAAAGCGTTGCTGAGCTTTGCGGTGTTCACCGATTGCGCTGATCTGGCGTGTACCAAAGAGCGCCTGGACGGACACGAGGCAAACAAGGCTACCGGCACGGTGTACGACAAACTGTTTGTGCGGCACTGGGACACTTGGGCCGATGGCAGGCGTGCACAGCTTTTTATCACGGACTTGAATGGCGATGAGGGTGCTCATCCGTTGCTGCTTAGTCGTGGCATCGATGGTGATGTGCCGAGCAAGCCTTTCGGTGGCGATGATGAATTCAGCTTTTCGCCGGATGGTAAAACGGTTTATTTCGGCGCGCGCATTGCCGGTAAAAGCGAGCCGTGGTCGACCAATTTCGATGTCTATAGCGTGCCGGCCGATGGCTCCGCGGCGCCACAGAATCTGACGGCTGAGAATCTGGCATGGGATGCATTTCCGGTGTCCTCCCCGGATGGCAAGACGCTTTACTACCTGGCGATGAAGGAGCCGGGCTCGGAGGCGGACCGTTTTGCGATCAAGGCGTTGGATCTTGCCAGCGGGCAGAAGCGCGAGGTGGCGGCAAACTGGGATCGCTCGCCCAGTGGCCTGAAAATCTCCGATGACGGCAAAACGCTTTACGCAACGGCTGACGATAACGGCCAGCATGCGTTGTTCGCCATCGATGCCGCCAGCGGCAAGGTCAGTATGGTGGTTGGCAACGGTTCGATCAGTGCCTTCACATTGGGCAAGTCACGGCTGTTGTTGGAGCGAGACGATCTGAAACGTCCGGCCGATCTTTATGTCGCCGATCTGCGTGGCAAGGGACTCAAACAGGTCACGCATTACAACGCCTCGCGTCTTAAAAATGCGCAAACCGGCGATGCCGAGCTCTTTACCTTCAAGGGGTGGAACAATGAGACGGTGCAGGGCTATGTGGTCAAGCCGGTCGGTTACAAGTCCGGCAAGAAATACCCGGTGGCCTTCATCATTCATGGTGGCCCGCAGGGTGCGATGAATAACGGCTGGAGCTATCGCTGGAATCCGCAGACGTATGCCGGCCAGGGTTTCGCTGTGGTCACTATCAACTTCCACGGCTCGACCGGCTATGGCCAGGCGTTCACCGATTCGATTTCCGGTGACTGGGGCGGCAAGCCGCTGGACGATCTCAAGCTGGGCTGGAAGGCCGCGCTAGGCAAGTACAGCTACCTTGATGGAGATCGTGCCTGCGCGCTGGGCGCCAGCTACGGCGGTTACATGGTGTATTGGATTGCCGGCGTGTGGAACGAGCCGTGGAAGTGCCTGGTCGATCATGACGGTGTGTTCGATGCGCGTGCGATGTACTACAGCACCGAAGAACTCTGGTTTGAAGAGAAAGAGAACGGCGGCACCGAGTACGACTCTCCGCAGAATTACGAGAAATTCAATCCAGTAAATCACGTCAAAGATTGGCGCGTGCCGATGCTGGTGGTGCATGGCGGTAAAGACTTCCGTATTCCCGATACGCAGGGGTTGGGTGCGTTCACCGCCTTGCAGCGGCGCGGTATTCCGAGCCAGTTCCTGCATTTCCCCGATGAGAATCACTGGGTGCTTAAGCCGCAGAACAGCGTGCAGTGGCATGAGACGGTGAATGCGTGGTTGAAGCAGTGGACGGCTAAGGACGCAGGGAAGAAGTCTGCGAAGTAATGAGTTAGGGCTTGGGGCAAGATCCTTGATCCCACCCCAGCCCTCCCCTGCAAGCAGGGGAGGGGGTTAAAACCACTTGGCCCGTTTCAGCCCGAGAAAAATGCCGCCGACCAGGCAGGCCACGATGCCAATGATGACGGGGTAGGCCCAGGGTTGGGCCAGTTCGGGCATGTGGACAAAGTTCATGCCGTACCAACTGGTGACCAGGGTGGGGGCGGCGAGCATGGCGGCCCAGCCGGCCAGCTTTTTCATTACTTCGTTCTGGCCGAAAGTCACCAGCGACAGGTTGACGCTGATCGCGGCGGCAAGCATTTCGCGCATGGCACTGATGGATTCGTTGACGCGGAACACATGGTCGTAAACGTCGCGGAAGTAGGCGCGTAGTTCGTCCTGGATCAAATGCGGATGCATGCGCACGAGTTGGCTGATGATGTCTTGCAATGGCGCTACCGCGAGGCGCAGGGTCATCAGGTCGCGCTGCATGTCGTACAGCCTGCGTACGGTGCTGCGCTTGAAGGTGTCGGCGAAGATGTCTTGTTCGAGCTCCTGCAGCTCTTCGCGGAAATCGCGCACGATGGGCAGGAGATTGTCGACGACGAAATCGAGTACGCCGTAAAGACCGTAGCTGGGGCCGAGTGCGAGCAGTTCGGGTGAGTTTTCGCAGTAACGCCGCGCGGGTGCGTACGATAGCGAAGCACCGTGCCGCACGGTGACCAGATAGCGCGGGCCGAGAAAAATATGGGTTTCGCCGAACGCGAGGTGACCGCTGACTAACTGTGCCGTCTGCACCACGATAAACAACGAATCGCCGTAGGCTTCGATCTTGGTGCGTTGGTGCGCGGACTGGGCATCTTCGATGGCGAGGTCATGCAGGTCGAACTCTTCCTGCAATTTCAGCAGTAGTGATTCGTCGGGCTCATGCAGACCTACCCAGACGAAGGTATCCGGTTCACGTAGGACATCGCTGATCGCATCCAGGCTGATGTCGCCGATGCGATGACCGTTGAGCCCGTAGGCCACGCAGTTGACCACCATGGAGGTGTCTGGTTTGGTTTCGGCCGGTTGTAGAGATTTGGCGTGCAGCATGTGTGCATGATGCCGCCGGGTGGAAAGTAGGGCAATGATTAACGCGGTTTTTGCCGCAGGGTCCATGCCAGAGCTAGCCAGCAAGGCAGGGCGAACAACAACCAGGGTTGATTTTGTTGCACTGTGCCAGGGAGCGCGTGCAGCAACACGGCAATGATTGCCGCTACCAGTTGCAGCATTATCAATCGTTGCGCGAAGTACGACGGCGCCACGCCACGGCGTGCACGCCACAGCGTCGGCAATAGGCCAAGAGCAAGCGGGTTGAACAGCAGCAGGTTGGCGTTGGCCCAGGCGGAGTGGTGTGCGGTGAGCGTCCACAGGATCAGCAGCACGGTACCGATCAGGCCTGCCAGCAACAGATACAGCGTGGCGAGCAAGGTATAGCCGATGGGCCAATAACGCCATGCCGCGATAAAGATCGCAGCGAGCAGCAGGCCGGCGAGTGCCAGCGATATGCGGAAATCAGGCGCGCTTTCCGGCGGTGTATTCAAGCGATTTGCCGAGAGGATTTGCTCGTCTTGTACTAGCGGCTGCAGTCCGCCCTGGCCGTCGGCGACGCGAACATGACGCGCCTCGGTTTGCAGCACCATGGGCAGAAAGCTCTCCTGCCATGCATTCAGCGGTTGATCGGCGTAGGGGCCCAGCCCCAGGTCGAGAATCAACATGAGCCATGGCTGTGCACTCATTAATCGCGCGGTTTGTTGGCGGTAAGTCATGCCGCCGGTGCGTGCTTCCAATTGTTGTTTCAGCACGCCGCCGAGTGCTTGATTCAAAGCGTCACGTACACGGGTGCTGCAATTGCTGACGTAGTAGTCGTAGTCGTAGCGGACATTTTCCGGGCGTAGATTCCATAGCAAGTAGTCGCGTAATGCGGCGGCTTGCTCCGGTGCCATAGTGAGCCGCTGGCGAGTTACTGAGCGGCCTGACTCCATATAGCCGCGCTCGTCGATGGAGGTTGGGGCGGCATCCATCAGATAGTGCATATGGCCGCGAGCGAAGTTGAGCAAAAAGCCGCTTTCGTCGAAATCGAACACGCCGTAGTTGAAATTGACGGCTTCGCCGCTGGCGGTGTCGCGCAGTTCGATCGCGTCGTGGCCGAAGCGTTCCCAGTAGGTTTCGCCGGGACCGTAGCTGACCAACGCGACTTCGAGATTTGCACCGGGGGCGTTGGCTATGTCGGCATGGGCGGGCGACGCACACATCAACAAGAAGACGAGCAGGAGAGCACCGAGATAACTGGTTAGGCCGGTCATATTCAATCAACGTATCTCGGTCGGAAGGAACACCCTCCCTTGTTTGAAGGGAGGGTGTTCGTTTGCAACATGATGCCGCCTGGGCGGGGCTTATCGACTGCGCCGGGTGACGCGAAATTGCTGCACGCGACGATCGTCGGCTTCGGTGACATGGAACAGATAGTTGCCGATGGCGATCTCCTCGCCCACTTCGGGCAGGTGACCGAACTCGGAGGTGGCCATGCCGCCCACGGTGTCGAATTCTTCATCGGAGAAATCGGCACCGGTCTGTTCGTTGAAGTCGTCGATCGGTGTCAGTGCGCTGAGCAGCCAGCCGCCATCGGCCTGCTCGTGCATCAGCTCGGGCTCTTCCTCGTCGTCGTGCTCGTCGTCGATCTCGCCGACGATTTCCTCCAGCACGTCTTCAATGGTGATGAGGCCGGCGACGCCGCCGTATTCGTCAACCACCAGTGCCATGTGATTGCGGGTGTGGCGGAATTCCGCCAGCAGCACGTTCAAGCGCATGGATTCGGGAATCAGCACGGCCGGGCGCAGGATCGAGTGAATATCGAAGACGTGGCCGTCACCGATGTACTTCAGCAGATCTTTGGCCAGCAGGATGCCGACGATCTCGTCTTTGTCTTCGCCATGGATGGGGAATCGCGAATGGCCGGATTCGATCACGGTGGCGAGAATGTCGGCCAGTGGCGCCTCGGTCGAGAACATCACGATTTGCGCGCGCGGAACCATGACATCGTCCACGCTCAGTTCGGTGACCTTGATGGCGCCCTCGACCATGGTCAAGGTGTCATTGGACAACAGGCCTTTGGCCTGCGCGGCGCGCAGCTCCTCAAGAAGCTCTTGGCGGTTGCGCGGTTCACCGGAAAACATATGGCCCAGTCGATCCCACCATGAGCGGTGGGCCGGGCCGCTGGTACTGCCAGGGTCCTCGTTCATTACTCTTTTGAATGCTGCCCAGTATGGGCGGAATGGGGAGTCTAGCGGAAAATTCGTGACGATTCTGATTACCCCGCCTGCTTGCGCAGGAGGGCGTTGACTGCGGCGAGCCTCAGTTTTTTGCTCCTCCCCCTGTGCCCAGGGGCGGTTGCGAGGGGGTAGAGGGCTTGCCGCACGGATTCAGCCCTCCCTTGCTGGCAGGGGAGGGAGTCAGGTTCAGGCGTAGGGGTCGGCAATGCCCAAGCCGGCCAAAATCCGTGTTTCCAGGGCTTCCATGGCTTCGGCCTCAGCCTCTTCGAGATGGTCGTAGCCCAAGAGATGCAATACCCCATGCACGGTCAGATGTGCCCAGTGATCGCGTGCCGCTTTGCCTTGCTCGGCGGCTTCGCGGGTCACGACGGGGGCGCAAATGGCCAGGTCGCCGAGCAAGGGCAGGTTCACGCCAGGGGGCAGTTCGGCGGGAAAGGACAGCACGTTGGTGGCGTAGTCTTTGCCGCGGTAGTCGCGATTGAGTGCGCGCCCCTCAATGGTATCGACGATGCGGATCGCAAGTTCCGCAGGCTTGCGCCGCTTCGCGCCGCGAAGCGCCGCTTCCACCCAGTGACGAAAGCTGAGGGGGGCAGGCAGGCCGGCGCGTGAAACCGCGTAGCCGATATGAACGATAGGGGGCGGTACTGACGTTGCAGCGGGAGGTTGGCGTGGCATTCGATCAGTTCGCCCGGCCGGATTTATCACTGTTTCCGTTGCCCGAGTCCCGGCCCTCGGCCGCATCCTCGAATGCCTCATAAGCGCGCACGATCTTCGCGACCAGCGGGTGGCGCACCACGTCGCGTGAGGTGAAGAAGGTGAAGCTGATGCCATCGACGCCGCGCAATACTTCCACAGCGTGACGCAGGCCGGAGCGCACATGGCGGGGCAGGTCGATCTGACTGACGTCGCCGGTGATGACGGCGACCGAGCCGAAACCGATACGGGTCAGAAACATCTTCATCTGTTCGACGGTGGTGTTTTGCGCCTCGTCGAGGATGACGTAAGAGTCGTTGAGGGTGCGCCCGCGCATATAGGCCAGCGGCGCGATTTCAATCACGTTGCGCTCGATCAGCTTGGCGACTTTTTCAAAGCCGAGCATTTCGTATAACGCGTCGTATAGAGGGCGCAGGTATGGGTCGACCTTCTGCGACAGGTCGCCGGGCAGGAAGCCGAGCTTTTCACCGGCTTCGACGGCTGGGCGCACCAAGAGCAGGCGCTGCACACGGTTTGCTTCCAGCGCCTCGACAGCACTGGCCACCGCAAGATAGGTCTTGCCGGTGCCGGCGGGGCCGACGCCGAAGCTGATGTCATGGGTGGTGATGGCGTGCAGATAGCGCGCCTGATTAGGGCCACGGCCCTTAATCACGCCGCGCTTGACCTTGATGGTTACCTCTTGTGCGTCCTCCGCGGCTTCGGCGGTGATGGCGTCGATGCCCGATTCGGCCAGGTACAAGTTGATCTTGGCGCCGGTCAGTGCCTCTTTCTCGGTGACGGTATAGAGCGCGCGCAGTACTTTCTCGGTCGCACGGGCGGCCAGTTCCTCGCCGATCACCTGGAATACGTGACCGCGATGGTCGATTTCTACGCCCAGGCGCAATTCGATCTGGCGCAGGTGCTCATCGAAGGGTCCGCACAGGCTAGCGAGGCGGGCGTTATCTTGGGGGTCGAGCGCAAAGTTGCGCTGATTGAGGTCGGTCATAGGCGCGCGAGAGTAGCGCGTGGCGCGCGTAAGGGCCACTACGTGGAGATGATGACCATAGGCTTTTCGGCTATTTCAGAATGGGCGGCACTTGCAAATAATTAATTGATTAATTAATTTTGTCGCATGGCAACGACATCCAAGCGCCCGACAACAGCCAAGGCTCCGGCAAAGGCATCGCGTAACCGAAGTGCGGGTCGCCCCAGCGCCGACGATCGCGATTTGCGCGGGCATCTGCTGGATATGGCGATCGCCCGGTTTGCCCGCGAGGGCATCGGCGCAACATCGTTGCGTGCTATTGCCACGGATGCGGGCGTCACGCCGGCCATGCTGCATTACTACTTTGGCGACAAGGCGCAGCTAAAGCAGGCGTTGGTTGAGGAGCGTTTGCTTCCGGCGCTGGTGCCGATGCGCGAGCATCTCGCGCAAGCCGGTGACGACCCGGCGGTGCTGGTGACCCACTTTGTTCGCGGTATCAGCGGGATCGTTGCGCAAAATCCGTGGTTGCCGTCGCTATGGGTGCGTGAGGTCTTGTGCGATGGCGGCGAATTACGCGAGCTGATCTTTGGCCAGGTCATCCCCGGTCTGCCGCAGATGCTTGCGCAACGTTTCGCGGCAGCGCAGAAGGCCGGTCGTCTTAACCCAGGGCTCGATCCGCGATTACTGGTGGTTTCGCTGGTTGGATTGACCCTGTTTCCAGCGGCTGGCGCGCCGATCTGGCGACGTGTTTTTGACGCCGACGACCTCGGCTCGGACGCTTTGCTGAGGCATACCTTGGCCTTGCTTGGCGGCGGCGTAAGCGCGAATTGAGTGAGACGAATCATTTCGAGAGGATGAGCATGACCGACTTGGCACCCTTTGCCCTTCGTGTTTCGTTTTTGACTTTGGTCTGCGTGGCATGCCTTGCCGCCTGTACGAAAGAGCCGCCACGTGCGTTAGGCACGCTGGAATACGACCGCATCACGTTGCCCGCACCCGCCGCCGAACGGGTGGTTGCGGTGACGGTGCGTGAGGGCGAGCAAATCGAAGCCGGGCGTCCATTGCTGAAGTTGGACCCGACACATACCGAGTCCGAGCTGGCCGCAGCACAGGCGCTGGCACAACAGCAACGCGAAGCGCTTATTGAACTGAGGATAGGGCCGCGCAGCGAAGACATTGCCAAGGCGCGCGCTGATCTAGCCGCCAGCCAGGCTCAGGCGCGCGATGCGCGAGCGTATTACGAGCGCCTGCTGCCACTTGCCAAGGGCAATAACGTGGCCGCCTCGGATCTCGATCACGCACATGCCGCCGCCGGCAATGCCGATGGCCAGGTGGCTGCAGCACGTGCGGTACTCGATGCGCTGCTGCACGGCACGCGTCCTGAGCAGATCGCACAGGGCGAGGCCGCACTGGCTGCGGCGGTGGCGCAGGCCGAGGCGCAGAAGGTTTTACTAAGTAAATTGAATGTCGTCGCTCCGCGTGCGGGGCGAGTCGACAGTATTCCGTACAAGCTTGGGGATCAGGCCCCTGTCGGATCGCCGTTGGCGGTCTTGCTGGCCGGCGATGCACCGTATGCGCGCATTTATGTGCAGGAGCCTATGCGTGCAAACGTGCACGTCGGCGATGTAATGCGCGTGCATGTGGACGGCCGCGACGCGTCGTATCTCGGCAAGGTGCGGATGATTCGCAGCGAGCCTGAATTCACGCCGTACTACGCGTTGATCGGTGAAGACGCTGCGCGCCTGAGTTACATCGCCGAGGTTGCGCTCGGCCCTGATGCGGCCAACCTCCCTGCGGGCTTGCCGGTGCATGCGGACTACGTCGGGCCGGGCAAGTGAGTGCGGGCGATGATGGCATTGCGATTCGCGTGCATGGTTTGACCAAGCGCTTCGGCTCCCTTGTTGCCGTCGATCATGTCGATCTAACGGTACCGGGCCAGCATGTTTACGGTTTTCTCGGCCCGAATGGTTCGGGTAAATCCACCACCATCCGCATGCTTTGTGGCCTGCTGACACCCAGCGAAGGCGAGATCGATGTACTTGGGCTGCGCATCCCCGCACAAGCCGAAGCATTGCGTAGTCGCATCGGCTACATGACACAAAAGTTCTCGTTGTTCGATGACCTCACCGTGCGCGAGAACCTGGAGTTTATGGCCGCGATACAAGGGGTGCCGAAAACGCGCACGGCCCGTCGTGTCGATGAGCTTATCGAGCAGTACCACTTCAGCGATCGTCAAAAACAGCTCGCTGGCACCATGAGTGGCGGCCAGAAGCAGCGTCTTGCACTTGCCTGTGCGGTGATCCATGGGCCGGAGCTGTTGTTTCTCGACGAACCGACCAGTGCGGTCGATCCCGAGTCGCGCCGCGACTTCTGGGAGAAACTCTTCGAGTTGGCGGACGCCGGCACCACGCTGCTGGTTTCCACTCACCTTATGGATGAAGCGGAACGCTGCCATCGCCTGGCGATTCTCGATCAAGGCGTTTTGGTGGCCGATGGCACGCCGAGCGAGCTTACCGCCAAGCTATACGGACACACTTTCATCGTGGAGGCCGATGATCCGCGGCGTGCGCAGCGTGCGCTGGTGGATGCGCCCGAGGTGCTTGGTGTCGCGCAGGTAGGCAATACCTTGCGCGTGCTGACCCATGCCGGCGGCGTCGATACGGGCGGAGCAGGGCAATATCTGCGGGATCTACTTGGACGCGCCGGGCAGGTGGTCAAAGTGCATGCGGCACAACCTAATCTGGAGGATGTGTTTGTCGCGGTGACTCGTAAGAGTCGACAAGAGGAGCGCATGGCATGAGCTGGCGTCGTCTCTGGGCCATCGTCATCAAAGAGCTGCGCCAGATGCGCCGCGATCGCATCACGTTGGCGATGATCGTGGGCATTCCGGTGATGCAGTTGGTGTTATTCGGCTACGCGATCAACACCAATTTGCGTGGGCTCGAAGCGGGTATTTCAGATCAATCCAATACGGCTGGTTCGCGCGCGCTGGTGATGGATATGTTGGCGACCGGGGTGATTGCGCCGGTTGCCCGGGCGGATACACCGGAAGAGCTGATGACGATGCTGCGGCGCGGCCGGATCAGCGTGGGCATAGTGGTGCCGCCGGATTTCGAGCGCCGCCGATTGGATGGCCGCGCGGTGGCGCAGATCCTGGTTGATGGTAGCGACAACACTGTGCAGGGCGCCGCCGTGCAGCTTGCGCAGGTGCCGGTCGATAACTGGGTGCCGGATGCGCGCGCGCCGATGCGGAGTACGCCGAACGAGGGGCGGATCAGTATCGTCGGTTTCTACAACCCGCAGCGACGCTCGGCAGTCAATATCGTACCGGGGCTGGTCGGGGTGATTCTGACCATGACGATGGTGTTGTTCACCGGCATCGCCATCGTGCGCGAACGCGAGCGCGGCAATATGGAGCTGCTGATCGCCACGCCATTGATCAGTGCGGAGCTGATGATCGGCAAGGTGCTGCCATACATCGCGATAGGCTTGGTGCAGACCAGCGTGATTCTCGCATTGGGTCGCTGGCTGTTTGTGGTGCCTATCAACGGCAGTCTGTTAGACGTATATGTGGCGGCGGTTCTGTTGATAATGGCCAACCTCACGTTGGGCCTGTTGATTTCCACGCGTGCGCAATCACAGTTTCAGGCGATGCAGATGGCGTTCTTCATCTTTCTGCCGTCCATATTGCTATCGGGCTTTATGTTCCCGTTTGCGGGGATGCCGAAGGTGGCGCAGTGGTTGGCCGAGATCTTGCCACTGACGCATTTTCTGCGGCTGATTCGCGGGGTGATGCTGCGCGGCGCCAGTCTGTGGGAGCTGTGGGTCGATGTGCTGGCGCTGCTGGCCTTTATCGTGGTGATGATGACTGCTGCGATCCTGCGTTTTCGCAAACGGCTGGATTGAACTTCAGGCGGCTTATAGCTGCCGGTGCATCACGTAAACGTCGGTCGGCCCGTGTTCGGCATGACGGAATGCGCCTGGAACCTGGCCGACGATCTGAAAGCCATGGCGCTGCCATAGCCGCACGGCGGTGGTATTGGTCGACACCACGAAATTGAATTGCATCGCGGTGAAGCCGGCGCGGCGTGCCTCGTCCAGCGAGTGCGCGCACATCTTGGAAGCAATGCCTTGGCCGCGTGCGTTCGGCGCGACCATATAGCCGGCATTGGCGACATGGCCGCCGAGGCCGGGCTGGTTGGGCTTTAGCATGTAGCAGCCCAACACTTCGGTATTGCGTTCGGCGACAAAGCAGCGGCTGGGCGGGGTGGTCCACCATTCGCGCGCTTGTTCAAAGCTCAACTCGGGTGGGTAACTGTATGTGTCTCCACCGGCGATCACGCTACGGAACACGGGCCAGACGCGCTCGAATTCATCCGCACCGATTTCGCGGAGGATGAGTTCGACACTCACGAAGCGAGGGTGACCGATTCGTCGGTGTGAAGGTCGTCGACTGACAGCAGGCGACCACGCAGCGAGTTGCTCATGGCGTCGGTAATGAGTACATCGGCGAATTGCCCGATCAGGCGGCGGTGACCGGTGAAGTTCACGTAGCGCATGTTTTCGGTACGGCCGGAGAGTTCGTTGGGATCGCGCCGGCTGGGTTTTTCCACCAGCACACGCTGCACGGTGCCGAGCATCGCTTCGTTGATCTTTTTCGCATTGGCATTCAGTACGGCTTGCAAGCGCGACAGGCGCTCTTGCTTGACGGCCATCGGCGTGTCGTCGGCAAGGTTTGCCGCGGGCGTACCGGGACGCGAGGAGAAGATAAAGGAGAAGCTTTGGTCGAAGCCGACGTCGTCGATCAGCTTCATGGTCTTGTCGAAATCTTCATCGGTCTCGCCGGGAAAGCCGACGATGAAATCCGAAGAAACGCAGATATCGGGACGCACCGCACGTAGCTTGCGGATCTTCTGCTTGAATTCCAGGGCGGTGTAGCCGCGCTTCATTGCGCTAAGAATGCGGTCGGAGCCTGCTTGCACCGGCAGATGCAGATAGTTGGCCAGTTGCGGCACGTTGACGTAGGCCTCGACCAGCGAGTCGGAGAACTCCAGCGGATGCGAGGTGGTGAAGCGGATGCGGCCGATGCCTTCGATCTGGGCAATCGCATGAATCAGTACGGCGAGATCGGCGATGCTGCCATCGTGCATCGGGCCACGATACGCGTTGACGTTTTGGCCCAACAGATTCACTTCGCGCACGCCTTGTGCGGCGAGCTGGGCGACCTCGACGATAACGTCGTCGAAGGGGCGGCTGATTTCCTCGCCACGGGTATACGGCACCACGCAGTACGAGCAGTACTTGGAGCAACCTTCCATGATCGAGACGAAGGCGGTCGGGCCTTCGGCGCGTGGCTCGGGCAAGCGGTCGAATTTCTCGATCTCGGGGAAGCTGATATCTACTTGTGACTTGCCGCTGCTGCGTTGCGCTTCGATCAGCGCCGGCAGGCGGTGCAGGGTCTGTGGGCCGAAGACCAGATCCACATAAGGCGCGCGCTTGAGGATGGCCTCGCCTTCTTGCGAGGCCACGCAACCACCCACGCCGATCAAGACCGGCTTGCCGCCTTGCTTGTGCTCTCTCCAGCGGCCGAGTTGGCTAAATACCTTCTCCTGCGCTTTTTCGCGAATGGAGCAGGTATTGATGAGGATCACGTCCGCCTCGGACTCGTCCTGGGTCAACTCCAGGCCGTGCGAAGCCTTAAGCACGTCAGCCATTTTGGCCGAGTCGTACTCGTTCATCTGGCAGCCGTGGGTCTTGATGAAAAGCTTGCCGCTCATGGCATCGGTACCGATTAAAGACAGAAACGGCGGTTGGCGCCGAACCGCGTAGTTTACGCGCCTGAGGTGGCGGCTGCCAGTCGGGTGGGTATGGCGAATCAAGCACTTGCGGCGATCCGTGAGGAGCAAGCTTGCGTTGGCGCACGAAACGATAGTTGCGCGCTTGGCTTGACAGACAGGCCGCTGCACACTGCGCGCCATGTCAGTTGCCATAAGCCAGCAGGCCGTAAACCATCAGAGGGGGCAGCGCCTGTACTGGGCTATCGCCGGCTGCGCGCTGTTGGCTGGTTTGCTCGGCTACTCGCCGGCGCATGCCCGTGGTTTGTACCGTTGTACCGGTGGCGATGGCGAAACCGTGTTCAGTAACAACACGGCCGGTTATAAGGATTGCCACAAGCTCAGTGAGACGGCAGAGGCCGCGCCATCACGCCAGTCAAAAATCGCGGTGCCCGCCATCGCATCCGTACTCGGCGTACGTGGCTCGGCAGAGACGACCGCGCGTGCGCTACCGCCGGAGCTGCCGCTGGCTATTGCTTTGGGTGCGGTAGTCGGATCGGTCGAGACGACGGCTCGTATTGTGGATGCTGCTCCGGTCCCTTCGGCCAAACCAGGGCAGTGGAGTTACAGCGAGTCGAGAAAGGCGTTGGATGATGCCTCGGCGGCGGCTTCGGCGCCGGTGCCGGCAGGTGATCGGGTATTGCGTGGCGCGGTGTACCGTGTGGTGCGTGCCGACGGCAGCGTGGAGTACACCAACCTGCGTCCCGCCGGACAGCCGGGGCGTGCGGTAACGATGTTGTTCAGCTATATCTCGACTTGCATGGCCTGCAATCTCCACTCGCCGATCCATTGGGATAGCGTGTCGCTCAACCTCACCGCCTATGCCGATACTATCCGCGCTGCGAGTGTGCAGTTCGGTGTCGACGAGGCATTCTTGCGCGCCATCATTCATGCCGAAAGCGCCTTCAATCCGCGTGCCCTGTCGATCAAGGGCGCGCAAGGGCTGATGCAGCTAATGCCTGCCACGGCCGGGGACATGGGGGTGCACGATGCCTTCGATGCCGACCAGAACATTCTCGGCGGCGCCCGCTATCTGGCGCTATTGCTGAAGAACTTCAACGGCGACGAGCGGCTGGCCGCTGCCGCTTATAATGCGGGAGCCAACGCGGTACTTCGCTACAACGGCGTGCCGCCCTATGCCGAAACGCAGGTTTACGTAGAGCGCGTCGGCGCTTTGCGCAAACGCTATGGCGCGGTAGCCAAGCCGCCCCTGGCCAGTGCATTAACACCATCACCAGGGAAAAATGGGTAGTAGCGGCAAACTGAGCCTGACTTAGGCTTCCCCGTTCCCCGTTCCCCGTTCCCCGCTAGTCCACCAGCGCCGTGGGAGTCTGTGGCGGACGTTCGGTCAAGGTCACCTGGGTGCGGAACGGGCTGCCATTGCGCAGGCCCGAAATCTCGATCTTGCTGCCCGGTTTGAGGGCGGCCTCGTGGCGGCGCAGGTCGGCCGGCGCAACGATGTCGTCAGGGCCGATGCGGAGCAAGATGTCGTGTATCTGGATGCCGGCTTGAGCGGCGGGGCCGCCGGGGTAGACGTCGGTGACCTGGGCGCCGCGCGCGGCTGCCGGCAAGCCGCTATCGGCAGCGATGGGTACAAAGGTGTAGTCGGCCCCCATCCATCCGCGCACCACGTGGCCGCTTTCGATGAGCTGGTCCAGGACTTTCTTGGCGTTGCCTACCGGGATGGCAAAGCCGATGCCTTCAGCGTTGGCGGCTTTGCCGATGAGTGAGGTATTAATGCCGATCAGCTCGCCTGCGGCATTCACCAGCGCCCCACCCGAGTTGCCGGGGTTGATCGCCGCGTCGGTTTGAATGAAATCCTCCGGGCTGGAGCTGCTGAGCTGGCGGCCGATGGCGCTGACGATGCCCATGGTGACCGTTTGATTGAGGCCTAGCGGGTTGCCGATGGCCAGTACGACGTCACCGGTGCGGATAGCCCGCTGGTCGGCGATCGAGATCACTGGCAGGTTATTGGCCTCGATTTTCAGCACGGCCAGGTCGGTTTCCATATCCGCACCGATCAGTTTGGCCTTGGCTACACGACCGTCGTACAGCAGTACCTGGATGTCGTCGGCATTGGCGATGACATGATTATTGGTCAGTACATAGCCCTGGCTGCTGACAATGACGCCAGAGCCCAGGCTTTGCTCACGCCGCTTATAGGCCGGGCCGGCGGGCTGGCCGCCAAAGAGCCGTTGCAGCACCGGGTCGGAATACATGCGCAGGGCCTGCTCGGTGACCAGCTTGTTGGCATAGATATTGACCACTGAGGGGGCTGCTCGGGCTACCGCATCGGCATAGGAAACCGGGTCGCTGGTACGGCTGATCGACGTCGCCGCCGTGGTTGTCGGGGCCGCCAGGCCGAAGCGGCTGCGCAGGCGATCGCCGACGCCGGGCCAGATCAAGCTGATGACGAAAGCGACCGCCAGCCCGAGGACGACGAAGCGGGCAATGAAGGCAAGCGTGCCGGCGGCATGTTTCATGTCGTGGGATGTTTCTTTGCGGTACGTGAGGGGCGGGAACAGCCGGGCTGGGTTTGATTGTACGAGTCAGGCCCTGACGCTACACTAACGCAATTTTTGCGGGTCTAGATTCCGCTGGTGTTTACGAAGCGACCCACTTCGCAAACGCCTACGGTTTTCAAGCACGCATCTCAATGGCATGCAAGTACCGGAGAGCCTGATGGCGAACGAAGTCGTCGATCATGGCCGCCGCCGATTCCTTACAGCAACCACAGCCGTGGTTGGTGGTGTAGGCGTCGTTGCGGCGGTCGTGCCCTTCATCAAATCGTGGGAACCTAGTGCGCGCGCAAAAGCCGCCGGTGCCCCGTATACAGCCGACATCAGCAAGATTGAGGCAGGCCAGATGGTGACATTTGCCTGGCGCAGCCTTCCGGTTTTCGTCGTCAATCGCACCAAGGTCCAGCTCGACGCTTTGCCGAGCCAGGACGCCCGTCTGGTCGATCCAAAGTCGGATTCCGGCTCTGCCGAGCAGCAGCCGAAATACGCGCAGAACGAAGCGCGCTCGATCAAGCCCGAGTGGCTGGTGTTGGTGGGGCTGTGCACCCATCTCGGTTGCGTGCCCGACTTTGTGCCGGTGATGAAGCCCGAGCCGTTCGACCCCCAATGGAAGGGCGGCTTCTATTGTCCTTGCCACAAGTCGCGTTACGACATGGCTGGTCGCGTTTACCAGGGCGTTCCGGCGCCTAAGAATCTACTGGTACCGCCGCACCACTTCGTGGATGACACGCATATCCAGATTGGCGTGGATCCGAAGGAGGCCGGCTGATGGCTAACGTATTTAGTCGCATTGGCGACTGGGTCAATGAGCGTGCGCCGAATATGATGCCGGCGTACCGCAAGCACATGACCGAGTACTACGCACCGAAGAACTTCAATCTTTGGTACTACTTCGGTTCGCTGGCGATCGTGGTGCTGGTCAATCAGATCGTCACCGGCATCTTTCTCACCATGAATTACAAACCCAGCGCGGCGGAAGCGTTCGCGTCGGTCGAGTACATCATGCGCGACGTGGAGTGGGGCTGGCTGATCCGCTACATGCACTCCACCGGTGCCTCGCTGTTCTTCGTGGTGGTGCTTTTGCACATGTTCCGCGGCCTGCTGTACGGCTCGTATCACAAGCCGCGCGAGCTGGTGTGGCTGCTCGGCATGCTGATCTTCCTGGTGCTGATGGCCGAGGCCTTCATGGGCTACGTTTTGCCATGGGGCAACATGTCGTTCTGGGGCGCCAAGGTCATCATCTCGCTATTCGGCACGGTGCCGGTCATCGGCAATACCCTGGTCGAATGGATCATGGGCGACTTCCTGCCGGCCGATGCCACGCTCAACCGCTTCTTTGCATTGCATGTGATCGCGTTGCCGCTGGTGCTGTTGCTGCTGGTCGTGTTGCATATCGCCGCGTTGCACGAGGTGGGCTCGAACAACCCGGACGGCGTCGAGATCAAGAAAGGTCCGAAGGGTAATCGTTGGGATGCCAACAAGCCTGCTGACGGTATTCCGTTCCACCCGTATTACTCGGTGAAGGATCTGTTCGGTGTTGGCTTCTTCTTGACCATTGCCGCTTTCATCATTTTCTTTGCGCCGACCTTTGGCGGCTGGTTCCTGGAGCACGATAACTTCATTCCAGCCAATAACCTGGTCACGCCCACTCACATCAAGCCGGTGTGGTACTTCACCCCGTTCTACGCGATCTTGCGCATGATTCCGTCGTTCTTCGGCACCGCGCTGTGGGGCGTGCTGGGTATGTTCGGTGCGATCGCCGTGCTGTTCGTGCTGCCGTGGATCGACGCCGGCAAGGTACGCTCGATCCGCTATCGCGGCACCGGCTACAAGGTGGCGCTAGGCCTGTTCGTGGTGTCCTTCTTGTCCTTGGGCGCGGTGGGTGCCGGTGTGGTTGCTGAGTTGATTCCAGAGTGGTTTGGCGCCAGTGCCGACGCCACCTTCCTGGAGAATACGTTTGGTCGCGTCATGACGCTGATCTACTTCGGATACTTCGTGTTTCTGTGGGTATACACGCATCTTGGGATGGAAAAGACCAAGCCAGTCCCGGATCGGGTGGTGTATGACCATGACTAAGCGGCAGCTCTTGATGAAAAAATACGTTTCCTCGATCGCTCTGGTGTTTGGCCTGCTCGTCGGCGGCACTTCGGCGATGGCCTCGGAAGAGGGCGGCCTGCCGTCGGCTGGCACCAATGTGAACGACCAGGCGTCGTTGCAGCGTGGCGCCAAGCTGTTCTTCAACTATTGCGTGGGCTGTCATTCGCTGAAATACGCCCGTTATGCGCGTATCTCCGAAGACCTGGGGCTGTCCGAGAAAGAGGTGATGGAGAACCTCAACTTCACCGGTGCCAAGTTCGGTGAGCCGGTGATATCGCACATGCCGGAGGCCTCGGGCCAGCAGTTCTTCGGCAAGGCACCGCCGGACCTGTCGCTGGAAGTGCGCGCCAAGGGTGCCGACTGGGTCTACGGTTATCTCAACGCTTTCTATCTGGACCCGAGCCGTCCGGTAGGTTGGAATAACACCGTATTCCCCAATGCGTCCATGCCGAATCCGTTGTGGGAGCTGCAAGGCCTGCAGACAGCGGTGATGAAGGCCGATGACAAAGAGGCCGTGGAAAAGCTGGAATTGACTCAGCCGGGCAAATTGACCCCGGTGCAGTTCCAGCAGGCTACTCGCGACCTCGCCACGTTCCTGGAATATGTCGCCGAGCCGGCCGCGCTGCAGCGTCAGCGTTATGGTATTTGGGTGCTGTTGTTCCTTGCCGGATTCACCTTATTGGCCTATATGTTGAAAAAGGAATATTGGAAGGACGTCCACTGAGGCGTCACTCCATAGTCAGTGCATGGCGGCCTATGGCTGCCATGCACGTTTAGTCGATGGGGAGACCGCGCATGGTCCAAAGCGCTCGTTCGCGTACCGTACTCACCCTGTACACCGCCGCCGAGGACATTCAATGTCATCGTGTTCGATTGGTGCTGGCCGCTAAAGGCGTCAGTTACGAGCGGTTGGTGATCGACCCGAACAAGCCGCCGGAAGACTTGGTAGACCTCAATCCCTACGGCACTACGCCAACCCTGGTGGATCGTGACCTTACCTTGTACGACACCGCGGTGGTTTGCGAATACCTTGACGAGCGCTACCCACACCCGCCGTTGATGCCGATCGACCCGTTGTCCCGCGCACGATTACGCTTGGCGGCTGTGCGTATCGAGCTGGACTGGCTGGCCGAGATCGATGCGATTGTCGAGGGTGGCCGCCCGGCTGATGCTGCCCGTAAGCGTTTGCGTCAACACTTGTTGTCCTCGCTACCGCTGTTCAAGGCATCCAAGTTTTTTCTCAATCCAGAAATGAGTTTGACGGATTGCCTGGTGGCGCCGGTGATATGGCGTCTTCCCTGGCTGGGTGTTGACTTGGGCCGTGAAGGCAAGCCGATCCTCGATTACGGCGAGCGTATCTTCCATAGCCAGGGTTTTGCGCGCAGCATGACGGCCGAAGAGAAAGCCATGCGATCGTAAGTTGCTGGTACCCGCCATTAATCCGAAGGGCTAGGTGTGTTGCTTGCCTCAGTGCAATGCATGACTTAGCCGTATGTTGTCGCCAGCTCCCACTGCGTAGCGCGCGTAAACCACTCCTGGCGTGGGCCGCCTGGAGATCATAAGCAGGCCCAAGCATGACCGAAGAACCTTCCTCGATGACCTCCAATCGCCCGTATCTGTTACGGGCGATCTACGACTGGATCACCGATAACAATCTCACGCCGTACGTGCTGGTGGATGCCACTCGCGAAGGTGTGCAGGTGCCGCCGCAGGTGGTGAAAAACGGCCAGGTGGTGCTTAACCTCGCTATGCGCGCGGTGGCTCATCTCGATCTGAGTAACGAGTGGATCAGCTTCCAGGCCCGTTTCTCCGGTACCAGCCAGCAGATCTATATTCCGGTGCACGCCGTGCTGGCCTTATACGCGCAAGAAAACGGTCAGGGCATGATGTTTCCAGCCGAAGAGGGGGGCGATACGCCGCCATCTCCATCGAGCCCGGAACCCACCCCCGCATCCACTGGCGATGCCGCCGGCGACAAGCCCAAGCGCAGCGGCTCGCATCTGCGGGTGGTGAAGTAGCCCTGGCTTCTCGTGAGAACCGACTCCTCCCTGTGTAAACAAGGGGGAGTCAGTGAATATCCTTGTCATTACCCAATCGTGGCCGCAGCGGCACGACGTTGTTGGCCGGGGTAGATGAGGGCTGCTTGCCGGGCTCCTTGAGCTGTAACTCGATGGTCGGCAAGCTCAGTCCGGTAAGCACATTGCCGACCATCCATAGCCGGCCAGGCTCACGGTCGTCGCCGTCGATACTCACCTCGAAGGCGTAGCAGCGTTCCAGCATGCGCTGTCCGTCGATACGACGCAGACGCAGTCCACGTAGCCCCACTGTTTCATCCAGTAATTGCAGGCCGTGCCGATGACACTGTGCGCGTGCCTCGCCGACAGCCAGCTCGCGGCTGCGATTTAGCTTGAGCCAAAGGCCGACCAGGGTCATCAGCGCGAGTAGCAGAATCAGGTCGGATAGCTTGCTCATGCCCGCAGTGTGTGGGCGCACCTAGGCCGGTGCAAGCTCGGTTTAGTCCAATTGCAGCCGCAATGAGAGATTCACCGCACGTACGTGCTTAGTCAGTGAGCCAATCGAGACGAAATCCACACCGGTATGAGCTATATCGCCGATGGTGGTCAGGTCGACATCGCCAGAAACCTCAAGCGGCACGCGGCCGGCGGTGACACGTACCGCTTCGCGCATGTCCGGCAGGCTGAAGTTGTCGAGCATGATGCGATCGACACCGATGGCGAGCGCTTGCCGCAGCTCGTCGAGATTCTCGACCTCGACTTCGAGCAGCAACGATGGATGCAGTCGGCGTGCTGCTTCGACAGCGGCCTGGATACCGCCGGCCGCGATGATGTGGTTTTCCTTGACCAGGATCGCGTCGTACAGGCCGATGCGGTGATTATGGCCACCGCCGCAACGCACGGCGTATTTCTGCGCCAGGCGCAGGCCGGGTACGGTTTTGCGTGTATCGAGTACGCGGGTCTTGCTGCCGGCCACTGCGGCGACGTGGGTCGCGGTGATCGTTGCGGTACCCGATAGTAACTGCAGAAAATTCAGCGCCGAGCGCTCGGCGCTAACCATCGCACGGGCGTCGCCTTCCAGCCGGCAAATGATCGCGCCGGGCTCGACTCGCTCGCCGTCTTTAACTTGCCAGTCAATCCGAACGCTGGGATCAAGCCGGCGAAAGCATGCGTCGAACCACGGCGTGCCGGCGATGACGGCTGCTTCGCGGCAGGTCAGGGCGGCGTGCGCCCGTGAGCCGGCAGGCAGCAATTGAGCGGTAGCGTCACCGCTGCCGATATCCTCGGCAAAGGCACGTTCGACGTCGGCTTGAATGTGTTCGAAGGAGGGCGGGGTCAGCGTTTGTGTTGGCGTCATGTGGGGCGTGATGGTGTGGCAGCGACAGCGGCAGTCTGGCTGAGGCGGCCGACAATGGCATCCAGCGCCCGATCGAACAAGGCGGTGGATTCGAGAATGCGGGCGGTGCCGTCGGTAAGGGCGGCAGCCAATTCGTAAGGCGAGTAGTCGGCGACTTTCAGCCCGCGTCGATTGACGAATAAATAGCGGCCGCTCATCGGGCTGATCCACGACAACTTGGCGCGTTCGACGGAGGCGTTATCGGCGCTGAACTCGAGCCAATGGCCGGGTTTGAGTTCGCGCACTTGCTCGAGCGCCGGGCTGTTCTCAAGCGGATCTTCGGTGCCTGGCTCCGGCTCGACGGATTCGGGCGCAGTGTCGACCACTGGTTGAATATTTTCGGGTATCGGCAGCGTGGCGGCTTCTTCGATAGCCCGTACTTCGGCTTCAGATACCGCTTCGCCGAGCTGATGCCGGTAGTAGGTGTGCAGTTGGGCCAGCAGACGCTCGATATCGTTTTCTTGAAAGGCCACGTTAGCGAGGCCGCGACGCAATGCGCGTTCGATGCCGGGCAGCATTTGCCGCAATGCACGGCGCTCTTCGGGTTCGCGCGCTGGGCGGGTACTGGCGATGAAGTCGTTGATGAAACGTAGCGCGTCGCGGTACTCGCTCGATTCTTCGCCTTGGCGCAGCAGGGTAAGAACCAGGTAGTTGGCCCAGGCGCGGCTGAGAATGCCGTGGATCAGCGGTGGCAGCGAATGATCGCCAACGCGCCCGAGAATTTCACGGGCGGCGGTGCGGCGAGCCTGCTCCAGTTTTTCGCGTCCGCGAGTGGATTCGGCGACGCGCTGCTCGGACAATTCCGCGCGGCGGCGATTGCCGTCCTGGAATTCATGCAGTTCGGTGTTCAGGCGCTCAAAGATGCTGAGGTCGTCGTCGAAATCCTGCAAAAGGCGGTCGACGATGGACTTCACTTTCTCGTGCAGCCGGTGATCGCGATCCGATTCCGTCGACCATGCTGTCGCCGCATCGGCCAAGCCATCCAGCAGGCGCCGGGCGGGGTGTTGGCGATGGGCAAACAGTTTGCGATCGATAATCGCCGCTTTGAGATAGGGGATCTGCAGTCGCGCCAGCAGCACCTGCATCTCGGTCGGCAGGTTGCGATCTTCGAGAATGAACTCGAACAGCATGCCGACCAGGTCGATGGTGTCTTCGTCGACGGTGGCCACATGCCCCGGTTTTTCGCCGCGCAAGGAGCCTAGCTGCATCAGCAACTGCTCTTTCAGCAGCAATACTTCGCGCGCAAGGTCGACGGTGTCGGTTGTCTGCAGCGATGATGGCTGGATGCTTTCGGCCGCTTGGCTTTGCAGCACGCTTAGCGCGCCGACCAACTCGTTGACGCTGGGGGCATGTAACGGGCCGGCGATCGAACGGCCATCGGACGGACCACGTCGTACGCTGAACAAGGTACGCAGGGTTTGCAGCAATTCGGCACCACCGTCCTCAGCAAGGAAGGTGTCGGCTTGTTCGCCAATAGCATGCTGCTGCTCTTGGCCTGCGCCGGCGGCCGGTGACTGGCCGGCGTTGCGCGGCAGTTCATGGCGTAGCTGTGGCAGTACGCCAGCGCGGATCAGCTCGGCGTTGACCTCCTGATAAAGCTCGTCCAGGGTGGCGAACACATAGCGATCAAACAGCTTGTAGATAATGAGCTTGACGCGCATCTCGGCGTTCAGCTCGCGCATCGCCTGGCGAAATGCCTGGGCAAGAGCTGCCGGACCGACCGGATTATTGGCATCGTCGATCTTGATGCCGCCGTAGATCACCGATAAGCGTTGATTGACGGCGAACAAGTCACGCGTGAGGCGTGTTTCGTTCTTGCCGATCATGCTGGTGATCGCCAGCGACTCCTCCAGCTCGTTGTCGGCAACCAGGGACAGCTCCACGCTGCCGATCGGCAGGGGGCTGCCCATGACATTGTCGGCCGTGTGCCGATGGTTACTGGCGAAGTCGGCCAGGCCGCGTGCGACCAGGCTCAGAAAGCCGCGCTCGACGACCGGACGGCGCTTGCGAACTTCGCGCATGCCGTCGAAGTAATGCATCTGCGCGGCATTGTTCTCGGCTTTTTCGGCCAGGTCGAACAAGGCGTCGTCGACATGCTCGAACATACCGTTTATCAATAGCTGCAGGCGCCTCCCCGCAATATCGCGCACGGTATTCAACAGCGCACCGCCGCGCTCGCTGGAAGGGTCCAGGCGCTGGCTGAGGCTTACGATGTTGGATGATTCACTGGCGTCTTTCATCGCCACACCCCTGAAGTGTTTCGCTACGCGATGATGCTTGATTCTGGGCGAGTCGTCCCTGCCGCAGACCCACCGCACGATAAGCGAAATTTGTGGCGATTGTCATGCCCTAGTTGGCATGGCTGAGATAGACGGCATGGCGCGTTGGTCGTGCCGCCCGGCGTAAGTTCATGCGGATGCGGGGAAATTCTGCATCTGGGTGGTGCCGATGCCTTCTTCGGGCAGCATCACCGGGATGCCATCGTCGATGCGGTAGATCACCTTGCGATCGATCGTGATGAGCCCCTCGGACAGCTTCTCGTGGATCGCCGTGCCGGTCACATTGTCGATTTGGCCGTTGGCGATGGCGGTATTGAGCGCATCGAGTTCGGTTTTGCCGAGCAGTCGTACCGGGGTTTTGCTGACGGGGCAGCACAAGATGTCGAGCAGGCGCTTATCCATAGGAAGTACAGGTCGTGTCGAGGCCCGGAAAGTTCGTACAATAGCGGTTTTTGGATGGCCGAACCATGACTTCGACAGCCAGGACGCCGCTTGTCGGCGTAGTGATGGGCTCCCGTTCTGACTGGGAAACCATGGAGCACGCCGCCAGTGTGCTGACCGAGCTGGGTGTGCCGCACGAGGTGCAGGTGGTGTCGGCCCATCGTACGCCCGATCTGTTGTTTCGCTATGCGGAAGAGTCCGTGGGGCGCGGCATCCAGATCATTATCGCTGGGGCCGGTGGGGCGGCCCACTTGCCAGGCATGTTGGCGGCCAAGACGCGGCTGCCGGTGTTCGGCGTGCCGGTGCAGTCCAAGGCGCTCAACGGCATGGATTCGCTGCTGTCGATTGCGCAGATGCCGGCCGGTATTCCGGTAGGCACCCTGGCCATCGGCCGTGCCGGCGCCGTCAATGCCGGCCTGCTCGCTGCTGCGGTATTGGCTTTGCACGACCCCGTGCTGGCGGCGGCAGTGGATAGCTATCGAGCGCGGCAGACGCAAAGCGTGCTCGACCATTCGGATCCACGCTCGTGAATCAAATTCGTCGTCAACCCGTGCTGGGCATTCTCGGCGGTGGTCAGCTAGCACGCATGCTGGCGCTCGCTGCTGCCCCGCTGGGTGTTAAAGCTCTAGTGGTAGATAACGCCGCCGATGCCTGTGCCGGGCAGGTCGCGCCGTTGGTGGTGGCCGATTGGACCGACTATGCCGCGCTGGAGCAGTTTGCCGCTCAGGTTGACGTGGTCACCTTTGACTTCGAGAACGTACCTGCCGAGACGGCTCAGCGCCTGGCGCAAAAGGTAGCGGTGTTTCCCGCGCCGCGTGCGCTAGCGGTGGCGCAAGACCGGTTAGCCGAGAAAACCTTGTTCCGCGAGTGCGGGCTGCGTACGCCAGAGTTCATGGCGGTGGACACGCGGGCCGATCTCGATCAAGCCCTGGCTACGGTTGGCGCGCCAGCGATTCTCAAGACCCGCCGTCTGGGTTATGACGGCAAGGGGCAGTTCCGCCTTCGTGCACTCGACGACGCGGATGCCGCCTGGGCGACCCTGGGTTCGCAAGCGGCGGCGCATGGGCTGATCCTGGAGGCGTTCGTGCCCTTTGAGCGCGAGCTTTCGGTGATTGCCGTACGCGGCCGGGATGGTGAATTCCGCACTTGGCCGCTGACACAGAACTGGCATACCGATGGCGTGCTTTCACTGAGTCTGGCGCCGGCGCCGGACATCGATGCATTGCAGGAGCGTGCTACCCAATTGGCCCGTACTCTGGCCGAGCGCCTGGACTATGTCGGCGTGTTTGCGTTGGAGCTATTCGTCAAAGACGGCGAACTGCTCGGCAACGAAATGGCGCCGCGCGTACATAACTCCGGCCATTGGACGATCGAAGGCGCGTTGACCAGCCAGTTCGAGAATCACGTGCGTGCCGTGCTTGGCTTGCCGCTGGGCGATACCTCGGCGCGCGGGCTGTCGGCCATGTTCAACTGGATTGGCGAGCTGCCGGATGCGGCACCCGTGCTTCACGCCGTCGATGCCCATTGGCACGACTACGGCAAGCTGCCGCGTGCTGGCCGCAAAGTGGGGCATGCCACGGTATGTGCGCCAGATTCATTGCGTATGGTCGAGCGGCTTGGCGGTATTGCTCACGCGCTCAATCGCGATCAGCAGGCCGACCCGGCCGTGCGCGAGTTGGAATAGCGAGGTTTCCTCCGCTGACTCGTGGGGTTTGAGAGTGGGGAAGTCCTTGCGGACCTCGCCCTCTCCAAACCTCCCCCGGCAATTGGAGGGGGAGGTGCCTTTAATCAAACCAGGTTCTTGCTCGCGAAGTCCCAGTTGACCAGATTCCAGAACGCTTCCAGGTATTTCGGACGGGCGTTGCGGTAGTCGATGTAGTAAGCGTGCTCCCACACATCCACGGTGAGCAGCGGCTTGTCGCTACCGGTGATCGGCGTGGCGGCGTTGGAGGTGCTGGCGATGCCGAGAGAGCCGTCTGGGCGCTGCACCAGCCAGGTCCAGCCGGAGCCGAAATTGCCGATGGCCGCCTTGGTGAACTCTTCCTTGAACTGCTCGAACGAGCCGAAGGCTTTGGTGATCGCGTCGGCCAGCTTGCCGGTCGGCGCGCTGCCGCCCTTGGGGCTTAGCGAGTGCCAGTAGAAGGTGTGGTTCCAGATCTGTGCGGCGTTGTTGAATACACCGCCAGAGGACTTCTTGATGATGTCCTCAAGTGCCGCGTTCTCGAACTCGGTGCCCTTGATGAGGTTGTTGAGGTTGGTAACGTAGGCCTGGTGATGCTTGCCGTAGTGAAACTCCAGCGTTTCGGCGGAGATGTGCGGCTCAAGCGCGTTTTTTTCATAAGGCAGAGCGGGGAGTTCGATGGCCATGCGGTGGCTCCTTGGCGTTGGCTGAGGGGAGGTCGGGTCGGCGGTGGCCGATGTACGACTGATACACTACCTATCTGCAAGCATTGTAATGATGAAACCTAAAGCTATGGACGTTAACGAACGAATCAAGGCAACGCTGGCCGATCACGCCATCGTGCTTTTCATGAAAGGCACGCCGCAATTTCCAATGTGCGGCTTTTCCAGTCGCGGCGTGCAAGCGCTTAAGGAGTCCGGTGCGGACTTCTATGCTATCAACGTGCTCGCCGACCCCGAAGTGCGCGCGGCACTGCCGCACTACGCGAATTGGCCCACTTTTCCGCAACTGTTTATTCAGGGTGAGCTGATGGGCGGCTGCGACATCATCGAAGATCTGAAATCCTCTGGCGAGCTGGCCCGGATGGTGAGCGACGTCAGCGGAGCAACGCACTGATGGCGTTGCCGATAGCGCATTTGCCGGCGGACTGGATGCCCGCGGCCGATACCCTGGCAGGTCGAGTGATCCTGGTCACCGGTGCTTACGGCGGCCTGGGTAGCGCTGTCGCACGTGCTGCGGCGCGTGCGGGCGCCACCGTGGTGATTACCGGCAAGCGCAAGCGGCAATTGGAGCAGCTCTATGACGCGATGCTTGCCGAGTCGCTGCCCGAGCCGATCATCCACCCGCTCGATATGGAGGTTGCCACGCCACGCGATTACGCCGCGCTGGCCGAGGGGTTGGAGCGTGATTTTGGTCGCCTCGATGGCATCGTCCATGCCGCGGCCAGCTTCAATGGCCTCACCCCGATGGATATGCACAAGCCGGACGACTGGCTGCGCGCACTGCATGTAAATGTATCGGCACCGTTTGCGCTGACCCAGGCTTGCATGCCGCTGCTACGGCAGGCGGCCGACAGTGCGGCTGTTTTCGTCCTGGACGATCCGGGCTTGCTATCACGTGCGCATTGGGGTGGTTACGGAGTGTCCAAGGCGGCGTTGGAACGCTTCGTCGAGATACTCCATCAGGAAACGGACAGCGGTTCGCTGCGCACGCATGCCTTGCTGCCGGCGCCGATGCGGACCGCATTGCGGCGGCAGGCGTATTTCGGCGAAGACACCAGCCTGCAACCGTTGCCCGATGCCAGCGCGGCTGCCATCGTGTATCTGCTCAGCGCACAGGCCTTACCGGCGCGTGGCGCCGTGCTTGATCTGCGACAAGAGGAATCAACATCTTGATGGTGTTGATGTTGATCGTGGTTGGGCTTGGATCAGGGGGCTGATGTGGAAGCGCAAATGACCACCTTGTCTGCGGCGATCCTGCTGTTCTTGATTATGGACCCGCTCGGCAATATCCCGATTTTTCTGAGCCTGCTCAAAGATGTAGCGCCTAAGCGGCGGCGCAAGGTGCTGATCCGCGAACTCTTGATCGCTCTTGGCGTATTGCTGGCCTTCCTGGTCGGCGGTCAGCACATTCTTAAAGTGCTGCAGCTCAAGCAGGAGTCGATCAGCATTGCCGGTGGCATCGTGTTGTTTCTGATTGGTATCCGCATGGTGTTTCCGCCGGCCGATGGCGGTGGCATTTTCGGTAAGCCGGGTGAAGGCGAGCCGTTTATCGTGCCCATGGCGATTCCCGGTGTGGCCGGTCCTTCGGCGATGGCTGCCTTGCTGCTGTTGACCGGCTCCCAGCCCGGCCGTACCGCGGATTGGGCGATCGCGTTGCTGGGGGCCTGGTTTGCTACCGCAGTCATCCTGTTGTGCTCCACCTATTTGTTTCGTTGGCTGGGCGAAAGCGTGCTCACCGCGCTTGAGCGTGTGATGGGCATGTTGTTGATCGCGCTGTCGGTGCAGATGTTTCTTGGCGGCATCGTCGCCTACCTGCATATGGCCGGAATGCATATGGCTGGCTGAATCGGTCGTCTATAAAGTGGTCGAGCCGAGCGATTTAGGCGGGTCGTTTAAAACAGTCGGCGAAAGAACGTGTCGAGATTACGTCCCGGCGCGATCACCTTGCTGTCATAATCCTTCACCAGGATGAAGCTTGTGTCCCGAGGAGGCGGTCATGCTTAGCGTTGAACATACCCTCACTGAACGTCTGCCATGGTTGGCACAGCACCCCAAGATCCGGCGTCCGGTGGCAGGTATGCTTGGCCGTTTGGCCGATGAGGCCGGATTCAACCGCGTGCTTGAACAGTGCGCAGACGTAGAAGGTTTCGATTTCGTCGAGCGCGCGCTCGACGTTTTAGGTGCGAGTTATCAAATTAATCCGCGCGAACGGGAGAACATTCCGGTCGAGGGCGGCGTCTTGGTGGTGGCCAACCATCCGCTGGGCATGGTCGATGCGCTGGCGCTGCTGCAACTGGTCGGCTCGGTGCGTGGCGACGTGCGCATTCTCGGCAACGACTGGCTGGCGCTGATTCCAGGTTTGGCCAAGCTGCTGTTGCCGGTAGACGTGTTCGGCAAAGGCTCGGCCTCGCGCCTACGCGAAATCTACCGTGCCTTGGGTCGCGGCGAGGCGCTGATTGTGTTTCCCGCTGGCGAAGTCTCACGCGTAAGGGCCGGTGGCGTACGCGACGGACGCTGGTCGGACGGTTTCGCTCGCCTCGCGCTACGCAGCAAAACAGCCGTGCTGCCCATCCATGTGGCCGCCCGCAACTCGGCCATGTTCTATGGCCTGTCGATGCTGGCCAAGCCGCTTAGCACTGCCATGCTGCCGCGTGAGGCGGTGGCGCCGGTGAAGCAGCGGATCGGTTTCAGTGTCGGTGCGCTGGTTAGCCCCGAAGAGTTGGCGCAACGCAGCGGCGATTCGCCCGAGCGTGCGGCCAAATTGATGCGCCGGCATGTATATCGCGTGGGCCGTCGCCGTGGCCTGATCTTCGGTGGTCAGGCGCCGTTGGCGCATCCCGAGCCGATCGAGCGGGTGGCCGCCGAATTATTGGCCCAGGCCGAAAAGCTGGCCGATCTCAGCGACGGCAAGCAAGTGCTGCTGTTCAAAGGCGCCACCGACAGCGTGGTGATGCGCGAGATCGGCCGTCTGCGCGAGCTGACTTTCCGCAAAGTGGGCGAAGGTACCGGCGCGCGGCGTGATCTCGATATCTACGATCCGCATTACGAACATTTGGTGCTGTGGGATCCAAAGGTGCTGCGCATTGTTGCGTCCTACCGCCTGGGTCATGGCGGTCGGCTGATTGCCGAGCGTGGCATGGCTGGTTTGTACACGGCCAGCCTATTCAATTATTCCAAGGCATTGGAATCGCGCCTGGCGCAAGGGCTTGAATTAGGCCGCAGCTTTATTGCACCGGCTTACTGGCGCTCGCGTGCGTTGGATCAGCTCTGGCAGGGCATTGGCTTGTACCTGCAGCGGCATCCTGAGCTGTGTTACGTGTTTGGCCCGGTGAGCATGTCGGTGAGCCTGCCACGCGAGGCGCGTGAATGGATTGCCGCCGCTCATCAGCATTACTTCGGCGTTTCTGGCCTGGCTTCGGCGCGACAGCCTTTCGTGGTGTCGCAAGCTGTGATCGATGTGGTGCGGCTTGCCCTGGACGGGCTGGATCCGGCTGCGGGACTGGGCAAGCTCAAGCACCATCTGGACGCCCTGGGCGTCACCTTGCCGGTGCTATACCGCCAGTACGTCGATCTGGTCGAGCCAGAAGGTGTGCAGTTCTTCGATTTTGGCGAAGACCCGAGCTTCTCCGGTTGTGTCGATGGCCTGGTCATGCTGGATCTAGCCAGCCTCAAGCCAGCTAAACGTGCTCGTTATCTTGGTAAAACTTGACGCTTGAGTACCCGGCGTCCTGCAGTTAATGCCGTCGAAACGAAGTGAAGTTGTTATAAAAGTGTCATAGAATGTCGTTAAATTCGCTTAACACTTAGTTGGCAGGCGAGGCGGACTCGCCGTTGCATGTCTCGTACATAGCAAGCGTCATCCGGGGAAATCAATTCATATGCGATGTATGCCTGGCCTAGGCCGGGCATTGCCATGTCTGATTTCAGAACCGCAAAAAATTCCGTTGCGTCTTTTAGGGATCCATCAAGAATGAATAATCGAATTCGAGCCAAAGTCCTGCCGTTTGCCATCGCATCGCTATTAGCCGTTGCGGTACCCGCCATCGCCCAGGACACCTCGTCCTCGATTAGCGGTCGCGTGCTAGATGCCAGTGGTCAGCCGATTGTTGGTGCATCTGTGCAGATCGTGCACGGGCCAACGGGCACCACTAAAACCACCACCACTGACGCCAATGGCCGCTACGCGGCACAAGGTTTGCGCGTGGGTGGTCCGTTCGATGTCAAAGTGTCCAAAGATGGCACCCAGTCCGAACAAGACAATGTTTACCTGCAGCTAGCACAAGACACCGCTGTCAATCTGACGATGGGCGGTGCGCAAGCACAGGCTGCCAAGAATCTCGCCAGCGTTACCGTGTCGGCCAATGCTCTGTCGCAGACCTTCACGCCGGATAACAAAGGCATCAGCACTAATATCTCGCGTCGCGAGTTGGAAGCTACACCGACTCCGGGTCGCTCGATCCAGAATATTGTCCGTCTCGACCCGCGCATCACCATCACCGATCGCGCCCGCGGCGAGATCTCGGCCGTTGGCCAGAACAGCCGTTACAACAACATCACTGTCGACTCGGTCAGTGCGAACGACCCGTTCGGCTTGAACGCCAACGGCTTGCCCACCTTGGGTACGCCGATCTCGCAGGATGCGATCGAGGAATACAACATCTCGACCGCAAACTATGACGTCGCTACCCGCCGCGGCCTGGGTGCGAACGTCAACGCGGTTACCAAGAGCGGCACCAACGATTTCCACGGTTCGGTGTACTACTCGTTCCAGAACAAGAACATGATCGGCGACAACGTGGCCGGCAAAGAGTACGCCGGCTTTGATCGCCAGTGGACTGGCGGCGCCACCTTCGGCGGCCCGATCATCAAAGACAAGTTGTTCTTCTTTGGTTTGGTGGAAAAGAGCACGCAGATCGGTTCCGGTAGCCCCTATGGTCCGCAGGATTCAGGTGCGGCTACGCCAATCAATGGCTTGACCAGTGCCCAGGTGCAGCAGATTCGCAGCATCGCCGCGGCCAAGGGTCTTTCCGATCTCGGTTCTGTCGGCGGCGGCAATTCCAATCTGGAAGACAAGCGCTATCTCGGCAAGATCGACTGGAACATCAGCAACAATCATCGCGCCAGCTTCACTTTCAGTGAGACCAAGGAAACCAAGCCGATCATCAGCGGCAGCACCACTAAACTGGTGCTGTCCAGCGGTTGGTATAAAACCAAGGTCGACAACAAGAGCTACGCGCTGCATTTCTACGACGACTGGTCGGATGTTTTCTCCACCGACACCACGCTGTCGTATGCCAGCTTCACCCAGAATCGCGGCCCGTATAACGGCGTGGCAATGCCGGATGTGACCGTTTATCCGACCACATTTGGTGGTCCTTCGGTGGAGTTCGGTACGGAGTATTCAAGCCAGGCCAACGTGCTCAAGACGAAGACCTATAACGCAGCCTGGGCTGGCACGTTGTATCTCGGCGAGCACACCGTTAAAGGCGGCTTCGACTTCGAACGCGGCGAGTACTACAACCTGTTCCTGCAGAATTATTTCGGCAGCTACAGCTTCCAGGACAGCAATAACGGAGCGATCACCGGCCTGCAGAACTTCCAGGCCGGCAACTACTATCAGTATCGCTATAACCGCCCGGCAGACGGCCGTTCGCTGAGCGATGTGGCTGCCAAGTTCAACCTCAATCAATGGGGTCTGTTCTTGCAAGATACCTGGCAGGTCAACAACAACCTGTCGGTGCAGTACGGTTTCCGTATCGACATTCCGTTGATGAGCGATAAGCCGATCTATAACCCGACGTACGCTGCCGCCTATGGTCGTAGCAATCAGGAGACGATCAACGGCCACCGCGTCGTGCAGCCGCGCCTATCGTTCAACTACACCTTCGACACTGAGCGCATGACTCAGTTGCGTGGTGGTGCTGGCCTGTTCGTGACCAACGGCCCGGCCGTGTGGATGGGGAATATCTTCTCCAACTCGGGTATGACTCAGACCCAGTACAACTGCGGTCCAACTCAGGCGAAGCCGTGCAATGTGAATCTGCCAGCCTTCAGTGCAGATCCGTTACATCAGAACAATGGCGCTCTTGGCGCGGGCCAGATGACGGTCAATACGATTTCGCCGGATTGGAAGATCCCGACTTCGTGGAAGATCAGCCTCGGCTTTGATCGCGAGCTGCCGTGGTGGGGCATGGTCGCAACGGCGGACTGGCAGCACATCCAGAGCCGCGATGCGATCTGGTTCCAGAACGTAAACCTGGGTGCCCCGCAGTTTGTGACACCCGATGGCCGCAACTCGTATTACGCCTTGCAGAATGCCGCCCCGACCGATAAGGGCCAGTCGGTGCGCGCTAACGCAAACAAGGCGTTCTCCGGTCAGATGATTAACCTTGCCAATACCAGCAAGGGCAGCTCCGACAGCATCGCGTTGTCGTTGAAGAAGCCGTTCTCGGATGATTGGTCCGGCATGGTCGGTTTCACCTGGAGCCGTTCGACCGAGGTGAATCCGGGCACGTCCAGCGTGGCTAACTCGAACTACGGCAACAACTACGTTTACAACTCGAACGAGAACGTTGCCAGCACCTCGAACTACTCGATCCCGCGTCGCGTGATTGCATCGTTGAACTGGCAGCATCGCTTCTTCGGCGACTACAACACCAGTGCCAGCATCTTCTACGACGGCCACTCGGCATCCCCGTATAGCTGGACCTTCGGCAACGATGCCAATGGCGACGGCTACAGCAACGACCTGGTCTATATCCCGCGCCAAGGCGATGTGCTGTTCCGTCCAGGCACCGATCCGAAGCTGATCCAGCAGTTCTACGACTACATCCAGAAGAACAACTACCTGCGTGAACATCAGGGTCAAGTGGCCAAGCGCAACGACGATCGAGCCGGCTGGATCAACCAGATCGACTTGAGCTTCAGCCAGGAAGTGCCGGGTATCTTCAAGGGCAATAAAGGCATCGTTCGCCTGGATGTTTACAACTTCACCAACTTGCTCAACAAGAAGTGGGGCATTGAGAAGCGCGTGAACTTCCCCGGTGGCCGTGCCTTGGCCGATTACTACGGTATCGATAAGGCAACCGGCAAGTACATCTACAACATCGATTGCGGCGGCGGTGCCAAGACTGCAAGCTGCACCAACTACAACCAGGGCGGCAGCTACGGCCCACAAGCCGTGCCGACCTATATCAACAACAACGACGACCTCGCTCAGCGTTGGTCAGTGCTGTTGACGTTGAAATACACCTTCTAAGCATATCGTTTAAGAAGGGCTGAACCGGGCCGGCGCTTTCTCACGAAGGCGCCGGCTTTTTAATGTCATGCAACGATTGGCCTTGACCTCGCCGAGCCCGGCGCGGGAAGCTAAGCGGTCCGCTGCGTCGTTGCGTGGGCGCAATGCCGCGAGGGCGCGGCGAGGAGATTTATTCGATGAACGATATTCACGGCGGTCAAGCGGGCCGCGCAGGCAGGGTCAGCGCGCGTATTTCGCCGGCAGGCGGCCTGGACATTCTGTCCCGTAACGAGGTTGCGCGTCTGCGCGACGCCAGTGGCTCGGGTCTGCACGCCTTGCTGCGCCGCTGCGCGCTGGCGGTGCTGACCTCGGGCAGCATGAGCGACGACCCGCTCACCATGCTCGAACAGTTCCCTGATTTCGATATTCAAGTGCTGCAGCAGGATCGCGGTATCAAGATCGAGTTGTCCAACGCGCCGGCACAGGCGTTTGTGGATGGCCAGATTATCCGCGGTATCAACGAGTTGCTGGTCGCAGTGGTTCGCGACATTGTTTATGTGTCGACTCAGTTAGAGCAGGGCGGTTTCGATCTCGATGATTCGGTGGGTCTTACCCATGCCGTGTTCGAGATATTGCGCAACGCGCGCATCTTGAAGGCCCAGATCGACCCGAACCTGGTGGTGTGCTGGGGCGGTCACTCGATCTCGCGCGATGAGTACGAGTACACCAAGCAGGTGGGCTACCAGCTCGGCTTGCGCGGTATGGATATCTGCACTGGCTGCGGCCCGGGTGCGATGAAGGGCCCGATGAAGGGCGCGACGATCGCGCATGCCAAACAGCGTCGGCGCAACAACCGCTACATCGGTATCACCGAGCCGGGCATCATCGCGGCCGAGTCGCCGAACCCGATCGTCAACCATCTGGTTATTTTGCCGGACATCGAAAAGCGCCTCGAAGCCTTCGTGCGCCTCGGTCACGGCATCATCGTGTTTCCGGGCGGCGTCGGTACGGCCGAGGAGATTCTCTACCTGCTTGGCATCCTGCTGCATCCCGACAACGCCGGTATCCCGTTCCCGCTGATTTTCACCGGCCCGAAGCAGTCGGCGGCGTATTTCGAGCAGATCGACCGCTTTTTGCGGCTGACCCTGGGCGACAGCGTGGCCCAGCACTATCAGATCGTTGTGGATGATCCCGCGGCAGTGGCCAGGGCGATGGTGCGTGGCATCGACAAGGTGCGCAATCACCGGCTGGATAACAAGGACGCGTTCTTCTTCAACTGGGCGCTCAGTATCCCGTATGCGTTCCAGTTGCCATTCCGCCCCACTCACGAGGCGATGCGCGCGTTGGCGATCCATCGCGACCGTCCGCGTCATGAGTTGGCGGCTGATCTGCGCCGGGCCTTCTCGGGCATCGTTGCCGGCAATGTGAAGGAGGAGGGCGTGCGAGCCATCGAGCAGTACGGCCCGTTCGACATTGATGGCGAAGCCGACATCATGCGGTCGCTCGACGAACTATTGCAGGCTTTCGTGGTTCAGCATCGGATGAAATTGCCCGGTGCCACAGCGTATGAGCCCTGCTATCGGGTCCGTTCGAGCTAATTGGAGCAACATTGAGGCGCTGGGCGGCTTGACAGCCCGGCGCTCGATATTCAAACTACGCAGCTCACCCCGCCCGAATAGCTCAGCTGGTTAGAGCACTTGACTGTTAATCAGGGGGTCGTTGGTTCGAGTCCAACTTCGGGCGCCAGATATATCAAGGCCTTGCAGCGATGCAGGGCCTTGTTTTTTGGGTTTGTGTAAAACCGATGTGTAAGACGTCAGGGTTTCCCGGTGGGTTCCACGGTCGGCGCCTCATGGTCATACAAATGAACCATCGCATCCGACTTATGGCCGCTTGCGAGTTGGTAGTGCAGCTATTGGTGTCTATTGCCGCCAATGTCGTTCATTTATCGCGGTAGCTAGTGGCTCCGAATGTCCGCGCTCACCCGAAGCGGACATCTCTGATAGCATCTTCTCGCCTTTGGCTGGACAGCTTTCGAGCCCATGCGTGAGAAATATTCTGTCGAATGCAGCAATCACGGTCGTCAAGATGCGACGTTTGTGTGTCGGCACGTCGTTGAGTCTTTGTCTTCGGGCGATCCCGTTGGCTTCTACCATGCGGATGATCCCGAATCGGCGCACCCTGACGCGTGGTGCGCCCAATGCGAGGGTGCCAGGGTCGAATGTGGAGGGGAGTGGTCCGAAGAGGTTGAGAATGAGCTCGGAGTGACCTTAATCTGCGCGGCTTGTTATGCGAGGGCCCGAGATATCTGTTTGGCAGCAAAGACGACCAACTGAGCTGTGGCGATACTTTCGGAGCGTCCGCATTCCCAATGCGGACCTCATGCTTCCAAAGATGAGGCCGCAGCTCGGAGACTGCCATGGACGGACCGATTCCAATGAACTAAGCGATTGATCCGGTATCCGGCTCGCGTGCGCGTCGCGAAGGCCGGTCGATCCGTGGTGCGGCATAGTCACGACAACGACTGTCTTCTAGAGCGGGTCGGTCGTAGATATATCGTTCACTTGCGCCATTGTTACGTGTTCGAAGTCATCACCTTCTGGACGATCTTCCACGTTCCATCAACTTTCAAGCATGACAGCATGTCCGTGAAGACACGCGGCGGGACTTGCAATTTCACCTTCAAGACCGCGAGCTCCTTCTCGACATCTATGGATAGGATCTGGTCATCGCGCTCAAAGCCCTGTTGTTTTGGAGCTCTCGTGTTGCGTACGGCTGCTAGCCACGTCGCAATCGGCGTGACGCTCACGCTGCCGTCTTCGCCGATCTTTGTCACGGAACTCGATGGATGAAATAGGGATGCAAATTTCTCGGCATCCATTTCATAGGCGGCGTCGAAATAGGTCTGAGCGACCGATCGCAAAGCGAGATCATCCGAATACATAGTTGCCCTCGAAAGTTGTTGCGCCGAGCCGATTCATGCGGCCCGGCAATTCCATGCCAAGCGTCAAGCGCTTGTGCATCGGCCCAAAGTCTTGGCGTTACGTAACTGAAAGCCTAGGGCAGAGCCTCTTATGAGACTAGCCCTATTGCGAAGGATGGTGTCATGAGCAATATTCATAAATCATGAGAAACGAACTGAACGAACTCGCTACTTTTGCGATGGTTGCCCGAGAACGAAGCTTTACTCGAGCTGCGGCAAAGCTAGGTGTCTCGCAGTCTGCGTTGAGCCACACGATTCGTGGGCTCGAAGAGCGGCTCGAGTTGCATCTTCTCGCTCGGACAACGAAGAGCGTCGCGCCAACCGCTGCAGGGGCCGCTCTCTTGAAAGATCTGTCTCCGGCGCTTGAGCAAATAGCTCTGGCCCTAGACAGGGCGCGTAGCGTCCGGCGCCGCCCTGCGGGCCGTCTTCGAATTGTGATGTCACGCTCGGCCGCCGTAATGGTATTGCTGCCGCGGCTCACGGCATTCGCTGAGGCCTATCCCGACATCGTTCTTGACGTTGTCACCGTGACGGGTCCTGTAGATCTCGTTGCGGGCGAGTTCGATGCCGGTATTCAGCTCGGCGAGTACATTCAGAAGGACATGATCGCAGTGCGCGTCACGCCGGAGTTGCGACTGGCTGTAGTGGGATCGCCTAGCTATTTTTCGTCACGAAGCCTTCCGCAAAAGCCGAAGGATCTCAGTGATCATCGATGCATAACACTACGCCTTCCGGGCGGCCCATATCGATGGGAGTTCGAGCGCAGACGACAGTCGGTCACGATCAGCGTAAACGGCCCGCTCATAATCGACGATACCCACTTAGTGATTCAGGCGGCGCTCGCTGGAGCAGGCCTCGGTTTCGTTTATGAAGAGCAGGTGGCAGAGGACATCGCTAAGCGACGGCTTATCCGTGTCCTGGAAGATTGGACGCCGCCGATTCCCGGCTTCTTTTTGTACTATCCCAGTCGCCAGCATCAGCCTTCTGCGCTGTCTGCGCTAGTGAACGCGCTACGACTCTCGTGACAAGAATTGGGGTGCGCGAGATGACGCGGGATAGGCCTGGCGATCACGGCGGTTGGCGCAGGCATAGCCATTCGTCCAGCCAACGTCCGTCGGCCCCAGGGAACATAGGAGTCGTTATGTTGTCCTGCTAAGGGCTGCATTCAGCTCTTACTAATCAGGGAGAAATACATGCTGTTGCCGAAATTTCTCAAGGTTGCTTTGCTCACTGGAATCGTGGCCTCGTTCGCTGTCGAAGCGACCGACGCCGGCCCGTTAGGCAGCAGTAAGCCGAACCTGTTGGATGTCAGTCTTAATCCGAATTGGCACGTTTACGTCTACAACGATCAGGGCTTGACCTATATTCAGGTCAACGACCTGATCGGCCAGGTACGACTCATTGAAGCCACCGCCGGCACTGACGTCATCGTCCTGCCTATCGGCTCCGATGCGGGGCGCGTAGCGAAGCCGCATGACCAAGCGTCGATGTCGTCCAATGCTGTGCTGGTCTATCAGAGTTCGAGCTTGAAGCTCTATGCGAGCCATCCGGCATCCGCGGCTACGCTGCAAGCCCGGACGATGGATACCACTGCCCTAACAGCCACCGCTAATGGTGATGGAGAACGGGATAATCGCTCGCAGTCGAATCAAGCCAAGGCATTGCAGATGTGGCCTCAGGCGGTGGCCGCTGTCACCGATCCCCAATGGGTCAATCGCTTGCAGTAAAGCGTTCGGTAAGCAGGTCATTGCTGAGAGGGTGGCGATTTAGCAACCCAGCGAGCATGCGATTTGAGCCGAAATAGGCATCGGCTGTTCGCTGCCAAGTTGGCGCTAACTTCGGGCGCCAAAATTCAAGGGCTTACCTTCGGGTAGGCCCTTTTTGTTTTTCAACGGCGACTGCGTGTTTATCTCACAGAACCGCGCCGTTGCTGGGTCGCTCGCCCATCTTCAGTAGCGGTGGACCTCAGAGCCCGGCATGACCTCACTCCCATCGCATCGCTTGGCGCCGCGCATCAAACGCGGGCTTCGTCCGTTCATAGAACCAACGCACAGGCTCGCTGGGCTGCTCGACGGTCACTCATCACAAATGTCCCCGCCGTGCCGCTATGCCCTCGCGAACAGAACGTTGCGATGTTGCGGCGCAGCTTGATCTGCGGGTTCGCTCATCCAATGATCCGTCCGTACATCGCATTTGTATGATTAATAGACTATTGAAAAATGGATCGTTGGATCCGGTCTGGATTCGACTAGCAAGCATCCGATGAAGGGAAGGCACCATGGGTGCTGATTTACCTCGCTGCGCCGAAGGGGCTGCGGTGATGTTTACCGTGCAGCGATACCACTGAAACATTCAAACGACCAATTCGTGCAGCCGACTGACCAAAGGGGAGTGGAATGCAACGATATATTCTCGCGGGCTCGATCCAGCAGGCGTTGTTTGTAGTAACGGTTATCGCTGGCGCAGCGACTTGTAACAACGTATTTGCACAAGATGCGGCCGCATCATCCGGCACCACCGCAGCGGCAACTCAGGGAACTCCGCCAGCCGACTCGGCCAAGGAGAAGAAGAACGCCAAGGACGTGGTGCAGTTGAACGGTGTCAGCGTCACCGGGCAACTCGCCTCCATTCGCCGGGCGCAGGCGATCAAGCAAGACGCGACCGGCGTGGTAGATGCTGTCTCGGCTGAAGAGGCCGGCAAATTTCCCGACCCTAACGTAGCCGATGCCCTACAGCGTGTACCGGGCGTGGCCGTGGATCGCGGCGGCGGTGAGTCCAGCCGGATCACCGTGCGCGGCTTTGGTCCCGATTTCGTCAACGTATTGCTTAATGGCCGCACGATGGCCACCGACGCCACGGACCGCGCATTCAATTTCGACGTACTGCCTTCGCAGTTGATAAGCACCGCAGAGGTGAGGAAAACCGCATCGGCGGACGTGGCCGAGGGCGGCATCGGCGGCACCGTCAATATCATCACGGCACGTCCGCTGGACATGAAAGGATTTCATGCATCGGCCAGCCTTGCCGGCGTCAACGACAGCCTCAAGGCGAGCCCCAGCGGCGGCATCACGCCGCGTGCGTCGATGCTGTTGGGCAATACCAATGCGGACGGCACCTTCGGCTGGTTAATTGCGGGCATGTACGACCGGCGCGATCACCGCGAGCAGTCCATGAATACCCAGGGCTGGATCACTGGTCTCAACTACAGTCAGATCAATCCAGCCTATACGAATATAGCCTTGCCGCAGACGCTGACCGGCTCGGATTACGTACAAACCCGTACTCGGCGCGGCATTAGCGGCGCCATCGACTGGAAGCCCATCGAGAACCTGACCGTCAAGCTCGACACGATGATTTCGAACTACAAGATCGATTCGAAGTATCACGCGTTTGGCTCGTACATGAATACCAGCGATGTACAGGCGCTTACCGCCGATGCCAATGGCACCGCACTGAGCTACACACGCGGCCATACCGGCGTGTTGGCAAACGACTACATCGAGGAAAGCAACCCCCGTAACGCCTACAACGAGCAGACCGGGCTCAACATCGCTTACCAGATCAACAACTCCACTGTCATCGACTGGGATACGGCGGTGTCGCGCGCCTGGAACAAGGCATCGGCCGACAGCTACTTCTTTGTGGTCGGCACCCGCAACATCGGAGTCAATCCGGTGTGGACCAACAACGGCTCGTCGCAGATGCCGAGCTACAGCAACCTCATTTCGACCACCGATACGTCGAGCCTGCGCGCGCATTGCTGCACGCTCGGTGGCGAGTCGCCCAATACCAGTGACCGCATTTTGCAGAGCAAGCTCCATCTCGGCAAAAGCTTCTCCGAAGGCATGCTGGCCCAGCTCGACTTTGGTGCGGAAGGCTTGAAGCGAACCAAGACAGAGGTGAACTGGCGCACGCCGAACAGCCTGCTATGCGGCGAGTACTGTGGTTACGTCGCGGCCATTCCCGGCAGCAGCATCAACGCGCGCATCTATAACGCGGGCACGATGGTCAACGGCATCTCGCCGGGTTACCCCACCCAATGGCTGACCTACGACGTTCCCAAGCTGCTGGCTTATCTGGCGAGCCCGGCCGCTTATAACCAGTTGCCTAATCCCGCCGCCTTCGCCGCGGCGTTGGCCGCGAACGGCGGCGGCTTCACGGCCAGGCCGGATGCGACCAGCTACAGCCAGGTCGAAGAACGCACCAAGTCCGCGTATGCCAAAGCCAATCTCCAGGGCAGCTTGATGACCAAGCCATGGACGTTGGAAGTCGGCCTGCGCTACAGCCAGACCGACACCACCTCGCGCGCCTATTCGGTGCCATTGACCGCCATTACGGTGAACCCGAACGACACCAGCAATGCGATCCCGACCTATGGCTCACTCGCCCCCGTGTCGGCGACGGGGAGTTACTCCAACTGGTTGCCCTCGGCCAATTTCAAGTTGAGCCTGCGCGACGACATCATCTTTCGCGCGGCTGTCTCCAAGACCGTCACCCGCCCGGATCTCAGCAATCTCTCTGCCGCCACCAGTTACAACTTCCGGCCGGCGACGCAGGGTGTGACCGCGGGCAACACGGAGCTGAAACCCTATACGTCGAAGAACTACGACCTCGGGCTGGAGTGGTATCTCTCGGACACCAGCTATCTGGCGATCGGCGGTTTCGAAAAGAAGGTGAGCAACTTCACCACCCTGGTCACCACCAAGACCACGATTCTCGGCTTTCCCTTCGACCTGACCCGGCCGATCAATCTGAACTCGGCGACTATCAAGGGCGTCGAAGCTGCCGCCACCTATCAGTTGACCTGGCTGCCTGCACCGTTCGATGGTCTGGGCGTTTCCGCGAATTACACCCACGTTTCCAGCAGTGCGTCCGCCAGCGCTAGCGATATCGCAGGCGGCCACAAATTCGCGGTTCCAGGTATCGGCGACTCCGCCAACGTCAGCGGCTATTACGAGAAGGGTCCATTCCAGGTACGCCTGGCCTACAACTGGCGCGATGCCTATCTGGAAACCATCTCCGGCGACGAGAGCCAGCCGACCACGGTCAAGGCTTACGGACAGTTGGATATGAGCGCGAGCTATAAGCTGATGGATAACGTGTCGCTGTTCTTCGACGCCACTAATCTGACGCGCGAAAAGGTCTCTAAGTACCAGGTCTATTCGAACCGGCCGTCATATGCGGAAATCAACGGCAGGACGATTTCGTCCGGTATCCGGGCCTCTTGGTAAAGCACCTGCGGCCAATGGCCACTGATGGGACGACATACATTCATGATTACAACAAACTCTTTGCTACTTCGTTCGATGACGCGAAGACTGCTGCGCGCATCGGCCGGTCTCTGTCTTGCGCTGATGTGTGCCGCAAGCTTTGCCGGTACACCAGCGGTGCGCGCAGAAGCCCACGCCATGCGCATGGATCACGGCACCTTTCTGCTCGATGGCAAACCGTTCCGTATCATCTCTGGAGAAATGCATTACCCGCGCATTCCACGCGAATACTGGCCGGCCCGCCTGAAGATGGCGAAGGCCATGGGCCTCAACACGATCACCACGTATGTGTTTTGGAACGCGCACGAAGCCACACCCGGCACCTATGATTTCTCCGGCCAGAACGACGTCGCCGAATTCATCCGCGAGGCACAGAAGGAAGGCTTGTACGTCATTCTCCGTCCGGGTCCCTATGTGTGCTCGGAATGGGAGCTCGGCGGATTGCCCGCATGGCTGCTGAAGGACAAGCCCGCCAACCTCCGCTCGCTCGATCCGGCTTTCATGCAACCGGCAGAGCGCTGGCTGCATCGTCTCGGGCAGCAGCTCGCGCCGTTGCAGCTCGCCAACGGCGGCAACATCATCGCGGTCCAGGTGGAGAACGAGTACGCGAGTTTCGGCGACGATCATGCCTATCTCGATGGGATTCGTCAGCTATTGATACAGAGCGGTTTCGACAAGTCGCTGCTGTTTACCTCGGACAATACCGATCCAGGCAAGGGCGGGCTGGCCGACCAACTCCAGGTGATTAATTTCGGTACGGGCCACGCGGAGAAAAAGTTCGCCGAGTTCGAGAAGCGCAGGCCGCAAGGGCCATACATGGCGGGAGAGTACTGGGCCGGTTGGTTCGATCACTGGGGCGCGCCCCATCAAACCGCCGATGCCGGGCGCGAGGCGGAAGAGCTGTCCTGGATGCTCAAGCGCGGCTACTCCGTCAACCTGTATATGTTTCATGGCGGCACCTCGTTTGGTTGGATGAACGGTGCTAATTGGGACAACGAGAGCTATCAGCCTGACGTTACCAGTTACGACTACGACGCACCGTTGAATGAGAGTGGCCGGCCGACGCCGAAATACTTCGCCATGCGCAAAGCGATTGCCGACGCCGCAGGAGTTACGCCACCGGCCGTGCCGGCGACACCTGCGACTCAGGCGATCGATGACATCAAGCTCGGCGAGTCGGCCTCGCTCTGGAACAATTTGCCGGCACCGGTCAGCGCATCCGAACCGCGCACCATGGAAGATCTCGATCAGGCTTACGGTTACATCTTGTATCGGAAAGTTATCGCTGCCGACCGGCCTGGCGATCTGGTGATCCACGGGTTACACGACTACGCCGCGATCTACGTGAACCAGGTACTGATCGGCACGCTGGATCGCCGGCTGAAGCAGGACACATTGGCGGTCAAGCTCGCCAAGGGCGATACCCTGGACATCCTGGTCGAGAATGCCGGCCGCATCAATTTCAGCACGGAGATGCTCAAGGAGCGCAAAGGCATTACTGGCGAGGTCGCCCTGCGCGGTGAGGCATTGCACGACTGGAAGATCTACTCATTGCCGCTGACGCACGTCGATGGATTCACTTACAGCAGCAGGCCGTGCCTGCATGGCCCTTGCTTCTATCGCGGAAGCTTCCGCGCACCTGCGGCGGGGCGTGCGTCAGCGGATACGTTCCTCGACACCGCCGGACTCAACAAAGGTTTTGTCTGGTTGAACAGCCGGGCATTAGGGCGCACCTGGAAAATCGGCCCGCAACGCACCTTGTACGTCCCCGGCGCCTGGCTCAAGAACGAAGGCAACCAGCTCATCGTGTTCGATATGTTCGGCACCGACCACACCACCCTGCGGACATTGAAACAACCTGTTCTGGATGCGCCAGCGTCAGCAGCGCCTTGAAGCGACTTTCGTCCACAACCTGTCATGCCGTGACGCCAGGTACCGGCATATACGCATGCTTCCTCTTTGAATTGCAGCTACTTGGAGAAACTCGATGAAAGGCACCACCTCAACGATGGCCTGTATGGCGATGTTGTCCGCTTGTGTATTCGTCACCGCCGCCGGCGCAGAAGAAGGCAAGAAGATCGAGTTCAACGCCGACCTGCCGCAGATGGGATTCAATAATTGGAACTCCACGCACTGTCGCGACGAATTCAATGAAACGATGATTCGCGAAGTCGCTGACAAGTTTGTCAGCCTCGGCCTGCGCGACGCGGGTTACCGGCACATCAATATCGACGATTGCTGGGCTAGCTGGAAGCGCGATAAGGACGGCAACCTCACCGCCAATGCCACGCGTTTTCCGCACGGCATCAAAGCCCTTGCCGACTATATCCATGCACGCGGCTTTGCCTTTGGTCTCTACTCCAGTGCCGGCACCAATACCTGCGAACCGAACGAGCGCAATCGTGGCTTCCCCGGTGGCCTCGGTCACGAAAAACAGGATGCGGCGTTCTTTGCCTCGGTGGGCGCTGACTATCTGAAATACGACAATTGCAACAACCAGAAGGTACCGGCCAAGCAGCGTTATCAAGCGATGGGTGAGGCTCTTCGCGCGACCGGCAAGCCCATCTTCTACAGCCTCTGCGAATGGGGCGAGAACAAGCCATGGTTGTGGGCGAAAGATCCCGCCATCGGTGCATCCTCATGGCGTACCACCGGCGACATCAGTGACAAATACGCCTCGATGCTGAAGATCTTCAAAGAGAATGTGGTGCTGGATGCGTATGCCGGCCCCGGCCATTGGAACGATCCCGACATGCTCGAAGTCGGCAACGGCGGCATGACGGACGTAGAGTACCGATCCCATTTCAGTCTGTGGGCGATCATGGCCGCGCCGCTACTGATCGGTACCGATATACGCAAGATCAAGCCCGACGCCTTGGAGATTTTGCTCAACAAAGAAGTGATTGCGGTGGATCAGGATTCGTTAGGCGTGCAGGGCAAGCGCGTACGCGATGCTTCAGGCATCCACGTGATAGTCAAGCCGCTCAAGGATGGTAGCCGCGCTGTTGCAGTGTTCAACGAAGCGGACGCCGCGCAGGATGTTGCCGTGAGCGTCAAAGAGCTTGGCTTGCCGGCATCGGCCAAGTACCGCATGCGCGATCTTTGGCAGCACCGAGACACGCAGGGCGACGGCTCCGTCAAGCTGCGCCTGGAGCCTCATGCGACCGTCATGTATCGGATTTCTGCACCGTAAGGTCGATGCATAAAGACGCAAGGGAGCATGGATGTCCCTTGCGTTTGAAGCTTTCGTCCAACGAGCGGTAAGCATTCAGTTGGGCAACTGCGTGGTGAACTTGTAAACGATCAGATGGCGATAAGTCTGTTCCGAAGCAAGCCGTGCAAAGTCGAACTCTGGCTGGTTCGGTACAGGTCTACGGCATCTGGCAAGTTCACAATGAAGTACTTATAGTTTATTTGTATGATAAATGTCCGGTGTCGATGAAAGCACATCCTGGACGTGTCGCTCGCGGCAAGCAGCATCACGAGGAAGCCCATTTCATGAGGAAGCCGAACGCCGTTCGCAATCTGTATGGACACGTGATGCAAGAGATTGGTCAGCGCATCGTGAGCGGGAAAGTACGGCCGGGCGAGGTGCTTCCACGTGAAGAAACACTCGCAGAAAACCTGCAAGTCAGCCGCACCGCTTTGCGCGAAGCCATGAAGGTACTTTCCGCCAAGGGGCTGATCGAGTCGCGCGCCGGCGTAGGCGCGCGCGTACTGGAAGAACGTTTCTGGAATCAGCTCGACGCTGATGTGCTGACCTGGCGTTGCGCCTCCATGCCCACCGACGATTTCGTCGACAAGCTGGTGGAGATGCGCGAGATCATCGAGCCGGCTGCCGCCGCCGCCGCTGCGCGCCGCCGCACGGCGGAACAACTGGCGGATATCGAAACGGCCTATAAAGCGATGGATGCGGCACAGACGCTAGACGCGTGGGCCGAAGCGGATCTGCAATTCCACGATGCCGTATTGCAGGCCGCCGGCAACGAACTGATGTCATCGCTGTTCTCGGTGGTCGAGAGCGCGCTTGGCACGTTCTTCGTACTGTCCGCGCGCACCGCGAGTAACTTCAAGTATTCGTTGCCACATCACCAGAAGGTGCTGGAAGCTATTCGCCGCAAGCAGCCAGACGTCGCGCGCAAAGCTATGTTGGCCATGATCGCGGACTCCCAGTCGAACCTGCAGCGCAATCGCAGTCGCGCACGCAAGAAGGCGCATGCGTGATGACTCGCCTGCATGGGAGAGCAGACATGCCAATACCTGTTTGCGCACATCAGTACGACCCGACTCGAACGGAGCGACCGAGCCGGGCTGACATTTGACCCGCGATCATGACGCGCCGATCACCACCGAAGCTAACGGCTACGATTCGTACGAAGTATCTGACCAGCGAATACCAGTACTGACGATCTAAGCCATTTGGCTTGCTGGTCGCACCTGTGGCGAGGCTCCAGTATGCGCACGGCCATCTCGGCGATAGTCGCCGGTGTGCGAGGGAGGGAGGGCATGCAAGCTTCTGGGGAGATCGCTGGCGCGGATGCCTTGCCGTCGGTGCCGTTGGACGAACGTATCCAGGCATTGGACGTGCTGCGCGGGTTCGCCTTGCTTGGCATCTTTTTGATGAATGTGGACTACATGGTGCGCCCGCTGGCAGCACTCGACGGCAGCGTGCCGGCGAACCTGCGCGGACTGGACTACGCCGCCGGCTGGCTGATCTATACCTTCGTGCAGGGCAAGTTCTGGACTCTGTTCAGCCTGTTGTTCGGCATGGGCTTCGCGGTGATGATGACCCGCGCTGAGCGCGCCGGACGCGACTTCGTGCGGCCTTATCTGCGACGCAGCCTGGCCTTGCTGGGATTCGGCCTGATCCATGCCTGCCTGATCTGGGGCGGCGACGTGCTGATGAATTACGCCCTGGTCGCCTTTGTACTGTTGCTCGGTTTTCGGCGCATGCGACTGAACTGGCTATGGCGTTTTGCGCTGCTGCTGTTTCTGGTGCCGGTGCTGATGTCCGCGGTCGGCCTGGCGACGACGTACCACGCTCTGCACAGCAGCCCTGCGGCATACACCGAGAAAATGCACGAGCGCGAGCAAACCCATCAGAAGTGGCTGACCGAAGTGGGGGCAGCGGAGCAACTGCAGCGGCACGGCAGCTATGCGGCGATGTCGCGCCAGCGCGCCCAGGACATGATTAAAAGCCTGCCATGGATGGCTATAGGTGGCATGCAGATTCTCGGCGTGTTTCTGTTCGGCGCGTGGTTGATCCGTTCCGGTCGCATGGTTAAACCGCAAGCCCATCTACCGTTTTTCCGCGGCATGTTGATTTTGACGTTGCCGCTCGGCAGCCTGCTCGCACTGTGCAGCGCCTGGTGCGGCGTCACCACCATTCCCGGCGCAAGCACGCTGCGAGTCGGCATCGGCACAAGCCTGATGGACATCGCCAGTATGCTGATGTGCCTGGGCTACCTCAGCGTCATCGTGCTGTGGTTGCAGCACCCGCGCGGCGCGCGGGTGCTGGCCTGGCTGGCACCGGCTGGGCGCATGGCGTTGACTAATTACCTGCTGCAGTCGCTGCTCGGCACCTGGCTGTTCTATGGCTACGGTCTCGGTCTCGCCGGATACTTTTCGCGTGCATGGCAGGTGGTCTATGTACTGGTGTTCTATATCTTGCAGCTGCTGCTCAGCCGCTGGTGGCTGAGCAGCCATCGCTACGGTCCGATGGAATGGCTGTGGCGTTACCTGACCTATCTGCGCCAGCCGATTTGGTCTTCATCTCCTAGATGAGGATGCTTTCGCTGTACCTAACCTTGCTTGTAAGTCCGCTTCGGGCGGTGGACTTTGTTGCATAGCCGCGGCGTGTCGGTAGCGTCTGGTAGAGCGCGTCTGAGCACCGGTGGGTTTGATCTGACGAACCTTACTCACTGGGTTGCGGGAGTTGCCTGATAAAACACGTTGAGCCATTTTCCGTCGCGTTTTATCCACAAGGACGAAGCGTGACTGTCGAGTTGGAATGCCTTGCCATGATCGAGCCCCGATGCCTTCACAAGGTAAGTAATAAGCACTGCGTTCTCTGCAACGTAGTGAATGTCGAATCCTGAAAGATCGCATTGCTCAAACTGAATATTCGCATCCATGGCAGAAGCCTCGCTGAGTACTCTGTCCGCGGCGCCTGTTCCTGAGACCGTAAAGAAATCTGGCGCGTGGAAAGCTTTGTAGGAAGCTGCATCTCGCTTTATTGCTAACTCCCAGCTCAATCTCTCTTTGGCCATCAAGTGCTGCCCAATCACATCCCTCGATGTGACTGGTGGCTGGGTTTGGCTTTGCGGCGCGGCATAACAGGCGGCCGGGACCGAGACATTGAGCACCAACGCAAACGCCATCGAGGCAAGGAATGCGTTGCCCCGTTGCACGCACAGGGGAGCGTTCTTTTGAGTAAAAATTCGTTTATTTGTCATATAGATAGAATGATATTAGAGTGTCACTACTGTCAATCGAATATATTTCGTAAATATGGCTATAGAGGCGGATGTTGACCGAATAGACTTCGCCATTCTTCGGCTTTTGATGAAGAACGCGTGGCTATCAAATAAAGAGGTCGCGGCAGCTGTGGGCCTCGCACCATCAAGTTGTCATGAGCGCATCAAATCACTCAGGGCACGCGGCGTCCTTATGGGGGCGCACGCTGAGGTGAACCTTCAGGCGATCGGCTTCGCTCTGGGAGCTGTTCTGTTCGTGCAGCTGGGCAAGCTCGAAGGCCGAGTCGTTGACGCGTTTCTGAGTTCAACGGCCGCAGTTCCAGAAGTTCGTGGCGTATTTCTGGTGTCCGGCCGGTTTGATCTGATTGTCCACGTAGCTGTTCGCGATATGGAGCACTTGAAGGAAATCATTTCGCAACATTTCAATCGGCACGCTGTAGTGATACGCGTTGAAACATCCGTCGTGTTCAACCACGAAACACGGCATGCCATGCCGATTTCCGAGAGCGATGCACTTGCCTGACTAAGTTGGTTGCAACTTAGGGCGCCATATTTGAGAAGGCCTTGCAGTGATGCGAGGCCTTTTTTTGTCCTGTCATCAGGAGGTGGCCGCGCAGCGCACTGCCTGATCGGCCGTTGCACGGGCGCCACGAATCCGGCCGGCGTTGGATACGACTACGCTCAGGGCCTGGTCGGACTTACCGCGGACACAAAGAAGCAGGGTGATATTGCTGCCGCCGGCGCTGCCGTCGGCCTGGAATTGGATGCGGCGCCGGCCGGCGGTACCGAGAATGTTGATTTGTTCGCCATGGCTGTGCCCGGCCCGTGATGGGGCGCCGTCCGGCTGGTCTTTGTATTGCCGGTTATGGCCGAGCAACCAGCCGCCGCCCCACTGTATTTCATCGCTGCAGCTATGGCTGTCGCGAGTAGGGCAGAAGATGGTGCGGCTGCCGGTATGCACGGCTAGTCCGCGTGCATGTTGCAAGGCGGCGATGAAATCTGCTTGTGCGGTTCGCAGTTGATTGCGTGTGAGCACAGAGCCTAGGGATGGCAGGGCTACGCAGGTCAGTGTCGCCAGTATCGTCAGCACCATGATCTGCTCGATCAGCGTGGCGCCACGATTTCTGCGGAATCTGCTTGGTCCGGTGAGCATGTCCATTGCATCGCCTCCCTAAGTGGCTGGAGGATCATGCTAGGCGTAGCCCTGGCCGCCGCGGCAGCAGCCATCAGGCTGGCGTAGCGTCAGATACTGCTGACAAGCGTTGTCAGCATGGGCGATTTAGAATGAGGTTCCACGCCCACATATGTGTGCCATGACCGATCGCTTCCAACTCGTATCCCCCTATCAGCCCGCCGGCGACCAGCCCCAGGCCATTCAGCGTCTTAGCGAGGGGTTCGAGGCCGGCCTTGCCGGACAGACCTTGCTGGGTGTCACGGGTTCGGGCAAAACCTTCACTATCGCCAAGGTCATCGAGCAGATACAGCGGCCGACTATCGTGCTGGCGCCAAACAAGACATTGGCGGCGCAGCTATACGGCGAATTCAAGGAGTTTTTCCCGCATAACGCGGTGGAGTACTTCGTCAGCTATTACGACTACTACCAGCCAGAGGCTTATGTAGTGTCATCGGACACCTTCATCGAGAAGGATGCTTCGATCAATGAGCATATCGAGCAGATGCGTCTGGCGGCGACCAAGGCGTTGTTGTCGCGCAAAGATTCGCTGATTGTCGCGACGGTGTCGGCGATCTACGGTCTGGGCGACCCCGAGGATTACCTTTCGCTGCGTTTGATTCTGGCGCGCGGCGAGCGCATCGAGCAGCGTGCGCTGATTCACCAATTGACCGAGCTGCAATATTCACGCAATGAGCTGGAGTTGCGGCGCGGCACATATCGTGTGCGTGGCGAGGTGATCGACGTGTTTCCGGCCGAATCGGAAACCGAGGCGTTGCGTATCGAGCTATTCGATGGCGAAGTGGAGAACCTGTCGCTATTCGATCCGCTTACCGGCGAGACCATCCGCAAGGTGCCGCGCTATACGGTATATCCCCGTACCCACTATGCGAGCACGCGCGAGAGCGTGTTGAATGCTATCGAAACGATCAAGGTCGAGCTGAAGGAGCGGCTGGAGCAGTTGTACAAGGACAACAAGCTGGTCGAGGCGCAGCGGCTGGATCAGCGCACACGCTTCGATGTCGAGATGATGGCCGAGGTGGGTTACTGCCAAGGCATCGAAAACTATTCGCGCCACCTCACTCGGCGTGGAGCCGGCGAGCCGCCGCCTACCTTGTTCGACTATCTACCCGCGGATGCCTTGCTGGTGGTCGATGAGTCGCATGTCACCATTCCGCAGCTTGGCGCGATGTACAAAGGCGACCGCTCGCGCAAAGAGACGCTGGTGGAGTTCGGTTTCCGGCTGCCTTCGGCGATGGATAATCGGCCGCTGCGCTTCGAGGAATGGGAGCAGCGCGCGCCGCGTTCGATCTATGTCTCCGCGACGCCACGGCCGTACGAGCTGGAGAAGTCCGGCGATGCGGTGGTCGAGCTGGTCGTGCGCCCGACGGGCCTGATCGATCCCGAAGTCGAGGTGCGTCCGGTACGTACTCAGGTCGACGATTTGTTGAGCGAGGTGCACAAGCGCGTGGCAATGGGCGATCGTGTCTTGGTCACGACATTGACCAAGCGGATGGCCGAGAACCTCACCGAGTATCTTGGCGAGCACAACGTGCGCGTGCGTTACCTGCACTCGGATATCGAAACAGTCGAGCGCGTGGAGATCATTCGCGACTTGCGCCTGGGTGAGTTCGACGTGCTGGTCGGCATCAATCTGCTGCGCGAGGGTCTGGATATGCCGGAGGTGTCGCTGGTGGCGATCCTCGATGCGGACAAGGAGGGCTTTCTGCGCTCGACCGGTTCGCTTATCCAGACCATGGGCCGTGCGGCGCGCAACCTGCGTGGCAAGGCGATTCTCTACGCTGACGTGGTGACCCGTTCGATGCAGGCGGCGATGGACGAGACCGCACGCCGCCGCGAAAAGCAGGTGGCCTACAACACTGAGCATGGCATCACGCCGCAGTCGGTGGTGCGGCGTATCGCCGACATCATGGAAGGGGCGCGCAGTGAAGGCAGCTCGCGCGGTCGCGGCAAGGGTTCGCGAACCAAGGCGGTGGCGGAGCAGGGCGCGGAATACCTGGCGCTAAGCGGCGATCAGGCCGCCAGCATGATGAAAAAGCTGGAGGCGCAAATGTACAAGCATGCCGAGAATCTAGAGTTCGAGGATGCGGCGAAGCTACGTGACCAAATCCACAAGCTGCGGGAACAAGCCTTGCGATGAGTGGCCCCGTCAGCCAGCTTTCTTGCACGACATTGGCAAAACAGGCTTGTGTCCGTGGCGGGAGCTTTGCTATTCTTCGCGGCTCTCGGGCGGTTAGCTCAGCGGTAGAGCACTACCTTGACATGGTAGGGGTCACAAGTTCGATCCTTGTACCGCCCACCAATACCGACGAAACGGCGCGGCCCTCGGGTTCGCGCCGTTTCTTTTTTTATTGAATCTGTTGCTTTCGGCGGGGAGAGTCATGGCCTACCTGTGGATCAAGAGTTTTCATTTGCTTTTCGTGATGGCCTGGGTGGCCACGGTGTTCTATCTGCCGCGAATTTTGGTGAATATCGCCGAAACTCGTGACGAACCGGCCGTGCAAGCACGGTTGGAGTTGATGGGGCTGCGGTTATTCCGCTTTGGACGCATCATGTTTGGCCTGGCATTTTTGTTTGGCCTCACGCTGTGGCAAGGCTGGCGGCTGTTTCCGGGTGTCTTGCCGAACTTCGGCGAGCCGGGCTGGTTGCACGCCAAGTTTGGCCTGGTGCTGCTGCTATTGGCTTACTTTATTTGGGCCGGTCGCCTGGTAAGGCGGAGCGCGCAGGGCGGGACCTTGCCCTCATCGAATACACTGCGCTTGCTCAACGAGCTGCCGATCCTGTTGTTGCTGGCGGTGATTTACCTGGTGCTGGCCAAGCCATTCTAAGAGTTGCACAAGCACAGTTTGGGTTAGACTGCGTCGCTATACCGTCCATCAGAGGCAAGGTGGCCCGCGCTTTGCGCCGGTCGAGTGTGTGACATGGCAACTACGTACTCTCACCACTGATTCTGTCGTGCCTCAGGCTATTTGAGGGGCGCGTAGCGCCCTTTGTGTTTTTTAGAGAAACGTTTCCATGATTGAAATCACGCTACCCGACGGCAGCAAACGCCCGTTCGATCATCCCGTTACCGTGCAAGACGTGGCTGCCTCCATTGGCGCCGGTCTGGCCAAGGCGACCTTGGCTGGCAAGGTGGATGGCGCACTGGTCGATGCCAGTTACTCCATCGATCACAACGCCAGTCTTGAGATCGTTACCGAGAAAAGCCCCGAGGCGCTGGAAATTCTGCGCCACTCCACCGCGCATTTGCTGGCGCAAGCGGTGCAGCGTCTGTATCCGGGTGCGCAGGTCACCATCGGTCCGGTGATCGACAACGGCTTCTTCTACGACTTTGCTTACGAGCGCCCGTTTACCCCCGACGATCTGCTGAAGATCGAAGCGGAGATGGAAAAGATCGTCAGAGAGCAGTTGCCGGTGTCGCGCAGCGTGAAGTCGCGCGATGAGGCGGTGGCGTTCTTCCGCGGGCTCGGTGAGGCTTACAAGGCCGAGATCATCGAAAGCATTCCGGCTAACGAGGCGCTGTCGCTGTATACGCAGGGCGAGTTCACCGACTTGTGTCGTGGCCCGCATGTGCCCAACACCGGCAAGCTGCGCGCGTTCAAGCTGATGAAGGTGGCTGGCGCCTATTGGCGTGGCGACTCCAATAACGCGATGTTGACCCGCATCTACGGTACTGCCTGGCTTAACGACAAAGACCTCAAGGCTTACCTGCTTCAGTTGGAAGAGGCCGAAAAGCGCGATCACCGCAAGATCGGCAAGGCTCTGGATCTGTTTCATCAGCAGGAAGAAGCGCCAGGCATGGTGTTCTGGCACCCGAACGGCTGGGCGATCTGGCAGGTTGTGGAGCAGTACGTGCGTAACGTGTACCGCACCAGTGGCTACCAGGAGGTGCGCGGCCCGCAGATCATGGACGTGAGTCTGTGGAAGAAATCGGGGCACTGGGATAACTACCAGGAGAACATGTTCTTCACTGAGTCGGAGAAGCGCACCTATGCGCTGAAGCCGATGAATTGCCCGGGTCATATCCAGATTTACAACACCAGCCTGCATAGCTATCGCGATTTGCCGGTGCGCTACGGCGAGTTCGGTGGCTGCCACCGCAATGAGCCATCCGGTGCGCTGCACGGCATCATGCGAGTGCGCGCGTTCACCCAGGACGACGGCCATATCTTCTGCACCGAGCAGCAGATCGAGTCCGAGGTGACTGCCTTCCATGCTCAGGCGATGAAGGTGTACAGCGATTTCGGTTTTGCCGATATCGCACTGAAGATCGCGCTGCGCCCGGACAAGCGTATCGGCAGCGATGAGGTGTGGGATCGCACCGAGAATGCCTTGCGCGCCGCATTGCAGAGTGTCGGCGTGGCTTGGGAGGAACTGCCGGGCGAGGGTGCCTTCTACGGCCCCAAGATCGAGTACCACATGAAAGATTCGATCGGCCGTGCCTGGCAGGTCGGCACCATGCAGGTGGACCCGATGATGCCCGAGCGCCTTGGCGCCGAGTACGTCGACGAACACAGCCAGCGCCAGCACCCGGTGATGCTGCATCGGGCCATTGTGGGCTCGATGGAGCGTTTCATTGGTATCCTGATCGAGCATCACGCAGGCCTGCTGCCAGCTTGGCTGGCGCCAGTGCAGGCGATGGTGTTCAGTATTACGGACGCGCAGGCCGGTTATGCTGGCGAAGTGGCGCAAGCCCTTGTCGATAAAGGCTTCCGCGTAAAGGCCGATTTGCGCAACGAAAAGGTCGGCTATAAAATCCGCGAGCACACGTTACAAAAAGTGCCTTACCTGCTTGTGGTCGGTGACCGCGAGAAGGAGGCGGGGGCCGTTTCAGTGCGTACCCGTTCCGGTGAAGATCTGGGCAGCATGCCGCTGGCCGCCTTCATGGAGCGTCTGGAGACCGAAAGCCGGCGCTAATCGCCGAACGGTCGTCATCAATTTCTTCTGGAGGATAGTGGTATCGCAACCACCGACAACAAGGGCAATCGCCGTAATCTCGAAATCCGCGTCCCGCGCGTACGCGTGATTGGCGCTGATGCAGAGCAGCTAGGCATTCTCACCCGTGACGAGGCCTTGCGCCTGGCCGAAGAGGTCGGCATGGATCTGGTTGAGATCCAGCCCAACGGCGATCCGCCGGTCTGCCGCATCATGGACTACGGCAAGTTCAAGTTCGAAACCCAGAAGAAGGCCCAGGCGGCCAAGAAGAAGCAAAAGCAGGTCGAAATCAAGGAAGTGAAGTTCCGTCCGGTAACGGATGTGGGCGACTACCAGATCAAGCTGCGCAATATGCTTCGCTTCCTTGAGGAGGGTGACAAGGTCAAAGTCACCATTCGCTTCCGCGGTCGCGAGATGTCGCATCAGGATCTGGGCCAGAATCTGGCTAGAAAGATCCAGGAAGACATTGGCGAGAGCGGTCAAGTCGAGTCGTTCCCGCGTCTCGAAGGCCGTCAGATGGTCATGATGATCGGACCGAAGAAAAAGCAGTAAAGCTAATGGCAGCCTTCGGGCTGCCGTTTGGTTTTGGGCTGCCAACCCGCTTATCCAGGGTGATGTCTCCCCGCCAGGGGAGGGCCTTGCTGCATTAATTGCTGGCGTTTACGTGGGTTCCCCCGTACAATCGCCGGTTCGACCCCTATGGACGGGTCGTGAACCGATCCCGGCAGGACGGAAAGTGTGGCTTTAAGGAGCCACCGCCAGATCAGTCAGAAACCGGGGGTTATTCCCCACCTATGGAGCATTTCCATGCCCAAGATCAAGACCAACCGGGCGGCGGCGAAGCGTTTTCGCAAAACCGCATCCGGCAAAATCAAATGCGGTCACGCCTTCAAGTCACACATCCTGACCAAGAAGTCGACCAAGCGTAAGCGCGGCCTGCGTGCTACGAATCATCTCAAAGCTTGCGACACCAAGGGTGTAGCTCGCATGTTGCCGTACTTGTAAGGCGGGGAGATAAACCATGGCTCGTGTAAAGCGCGGTGTTACCGCTCGTCGTCGTCACAAGAAAATCATCGGTCGTGCAAAGGGCTATTACAATGCCCGCCGCAAGGTCTTCCGCGTTGCTAACCAGGCCGTCATCAAGGCTGGTCAGTACGCTTATATCGGTCGTAAGCAGCGCAAGCGTCAGTTCCGCGCGTTGTGGATCGTGCGTATCAATGCTGCCGCCCGTCAGTTCGGTCTGTCCTACAGCCGTCTCATCAACGGTTTGGCCAAGGCCGGCATCACGGTCGACCGCAAAGTGCTGGCGGACATCGCCGTGCACGACATCAAGGCGTTTGGCGCGATTGCAGAGAAGGCCAAGGCCAGTCTGGCCGCTTGACCGTCCGGTGCGTCGCGTTTAGTTAAGCGCCGCGCCAGATTAAAGATGTAAAGCAAGCGGGGAGGAGGCCACAGCCTCCTCCCCGTTTTTGTTTGTGGACCTCAGCCGGAATCGCACTGATGGACGACCTGGAAAGCCGCGTTACCCAAGCGTTGGCCGAGATCGAAAAAGCAGACACGCTGGTTGCGCTCGATGCGCTGCGCGTGAGTCTGCTTGGCAAGAGCGGCATCGTTACCGCCGCATTGAAGGCGCTCGGTGCCTTGGCTCCAGATGAGCGTAAGGCACGCGGCGCCGAGGTGAATCGGGTCAAGGATCACCTTGCCGATGCGCTAACCGCGCGCAAGCACACGCTCGAACAAGCCGAGCTGGATCGCCGCCTGGCTTCGGAGAAGCTCGATATCAGCTTGCCTGGTCGTGATGGCGAGCGCGGCGGTATCCACCCGATCACGCGCACCTTGGAGCGCATCGCCGCGATCTTCGCGCGGCTGGGCTACCAGCGCGCCGATGGCCCGGAGATCGAAGACGATTGGCATAACTTCGAGGCGCTGAATTTTCCGCCGCATCACCCGGCGCGGGCCATGCACGACACCTTCTATTTTGGCGATGGACGCTTGCTGCGCACGCATACCTCACCGGTGCAGATTCGTTCGATGCAGGGGCGGCAGCCGCCGATTCGCGTCATTGCGCCGGGCAAGGTTTATCGCAGCGATTCAGATCAAACCCATTCGCCGATGTTCCATCAGATCGAGGGGCTACTGGTTGACGAGACCTCCAGCTTCGCCGATTTGAAAGGCACGCTGGCCGAGTTCATTCGCGCCTTTTTCGAGCGTGATTTCGAGATGCGTTTTCGCCCCAGCTACTTCCCTTTCACCGAGCCATCGGCCGAAGTGGATATTCGCTGGGACGCAGAAGACGGCTCTACTCGTTGGTTGGAGGTGCTTGGCTGCGGCATGGTGCATCCGAACGTGCTGAAGAACTGCGGCATCGACCCGGAGCGTTACACCGGCTTTGCCTTTGGTCTTGGTGTCGAGCGATTCGCGATGCTGCGCTACGGTGTTTCCGATCTGCGCGCGTTCTTCGAGAATGACCTGCGTTTCTTGAAGCAGTTTGCTTGATGGCGGTGAATCGTCAATCGGGAGTGGCAAGCCGGCAACGCCAGTGCATCGCGGCTTGCGGTTTTCTCACCCCTTGTTTCCATTCCCTATTCCCGGCTTCCCAACATGAAATTCTCTGAGAACTGGTTACGTGAGTTAGTCGAGGTCAAGGCCGATCGCGCCGCGCTGGCGCATGCGCTGACCATGGCAGGGCTGGAAGTAGAAGAGTTGACTGTGCTGGGTGAAGGCCTGGCCGGTGTGGTGGTGGCTGAAATCATTGCCGCCGAAAAACATCCCGAAGCGGATCGCTTGCAGGTGTGCAAGGTCGATACGGGGCGGGGCGAGTTGTTGCAGATTGTGTGCGGTGCGCCGAATGCACGCGTCGGCATCAAGGTACCGTTGGCCACCGTAGGTGCGAACCTTCCGGGCGGCATGGCCATCAAGGCGGCCAAGCTGCGTGGAGTGGAATCGTTCGGCATGCTGTGTTCGGCGAAAGAGCTGGGTATCGATAACGATGCTTCCGGCTTGCTGGAGTTGCCGGCAGAGGCCACGGTCGGCCAGTCGCTGGCCGACTATCTTGGTTTGCCCGATGCCAGCATCGAACTGAAACTCACGCCCAATCGCCCCGACTGCCTTGGCCTGGTGGGTCTGGCCCATGACGTCGCGGCGCTGTTCGGCAGCACGGTGAAGGTGCCGGCACAGGCGGACATCACTGTCACCAGTGAGGCGCGCCGTGGTATCCGGCTTGAGGCGGGTGCCGATGCCCCACGCTACCTCGGCCGTATCGTCGAGGGTATCGACCCGGCCGCGCGCACGCCGTTGTGGCTTGCCGAGCGGCTGCGTCGTGCAGGTTTGCGTCCGATCAGTGCGGTGGTCGATATCACCAATTACGTGATGCTGGAGCTTGGCCAGCCGATGCATGCCTTCGACAACGATAAGTTGCAGGGCGACATCGTGGTGCGGCATGCCCGCGCTGGCGAGACCTTGAAACTGCTGGACGGCAGCGAAGCCAAGTTGGATGCCGGCTTCGTCTTGATCGCCGATGAGCACCATCCGCTAGCCGTAGCGGGCGTGATGGGCGGCTTTGATTCCCGCGTTACCGACGCCACGCAGCATATTTTCTTGGAGTCCGCACACTTTGCGCCGGCGGCGATCATGGGGCGCGCGCGCAAGCTAGGCATGCACACCGATGCTTCGCATCGCTTTGAGCGCGGCGTGGACCCGGAGCTGCCACGCCGTGCGCTAGAGCGCGCCACAGAATTGCTGCTGTCTATTGCCGGTGGCAAGGCCGGACCGGTACTGATCGCCGAGAATCTGGCTGACCTGCCACCACCAGCCGCGGTCATCCTGCGTCGCGCACGTCTTAAGCGCGTACTAGGCGTGGATGTGGCCGACGTAGAAGTAGTGCGCATTTTCACGGCGCTGGGTATGAAGGTTGAGTCGTTGGCGGATGGCTGGCGTATCACAGCGCCAAGCAGCCGTTTCGACATCGAGCGCGAAGAGGACCTGATCGAAGAGGTTGCACGCATCTTCGGTTACGACAACATTCCAACGTATACCCCTGCCGGGGCGCTGACCCTGGCGATTGAGCCGGAAGGTCGCCTCAATGAGTTGGCGGTGCGCGAACAACTGGCGGCACGCGGCTATTACGAGGCGGTGAATCTTTCCTTTGTCTCGATGGAGCTGCTTACGCAGTGGGGTTTCAGCGAGCACTTGGTGCCGCTGCTCAATCCGCTTTCAGCGGACTTGGCGGTCATGCGTCCCTCGCTGCTGCCGGGTTTGATCGAGGCCTTGCGCCACAACAGCGCACGTCAGCAAGAGCGCGTGCGCTTGTTCGAGTTGGCTCGCGTGTTTGGTGAAACCGAAACGCCCAGTCTGGCCATCGTCGCCAGCGGTGCTGCGCGTGCGGAGCAATGGGGCGAGCCGGCCCGCATGCTGGACTTTCATGATCTCAAGGGCGACCTTGATGCGTTGATCGCCTGGGGCGGTGAGCCGCAACGCTGGTCGGTGCACGCCGACGGCTTGCCGAGCTGGTTGCACCCAGGGCGTGCGGCACGTGTGGCGCGGGATGGCGGCACGGTCGGTTATCTCGGCGCCTTACATCCGCAACTGGCCAGGGCGCTCGATCTGGGTCCCGATGTGCACGTGCTTGAGCTGGCTTTGGAGCCGCTGTTGGCCCGCCGTCTGCCCAGGGCGCTACCCGTACCGCGCTACCCTTCGGTGCGTCGCGATATCGCCATGGATTTACCGGAAGAGGTGAGCTGGGTCCAGGTCGAGCATGCCGTGCGTGGCAGCCTTGGCGGTTTGCTCAAGGAGCTGCGGCTGTTTGACCGCTACAGCGGCAAAGGGGTCGAGGCGGGCCGAAAAAGTCTCGCTATGGGCTTGATTTTACAGGACGCTTCACGCACCCTTACCGACGTTGACGCCGACCAATGCGTAGGGGAAGCGGTCGCTGCGTTGGAGAAAGCATGCAAGGCAAGATTGCGAGGATGACATGGCGCTGACCAAGGCGGAGATGGCAGAGCGCCTTTTCCTCGAGGTGGGTCTCAACAAGCGTGAAGCGAAGGAATTCGTGGATGCTTATTTTGAGGTGATCCGCGAAGCGTTGGAAAAAGGCGAGCAGGTGAAGTTGTCCGGTTTCGGCAATTTCGACCTGCGCGAGAAGAACCAGCGGCCGGGGCGCAACCCCAAAACCGGTGAGGAGATTCCGATCTCCGCCCGGCGAGTAGTGACGTTCCGACCAGGTCAGAAACTCAAGGTGAGAGTCGAGGGCTATGCTGGATCAAGGGAATAACACCGAACTACCCGCTATCCCGGCCAAGCGCTATTTCACCATTGGTGAAGTCAGCGACTTGTGTGGGGTGAAGCCGCACGTGCTGCGCTACTGGGAGCAAGAGTTCCCGGCGCTCAATCCGGTCAAGCGGCGCGGTAACCGCCGTTATTACCAGCGCCACGACGTGCTGATGATTCGGCAGATCCGCTCGTTGCTGTATGACGAGGGTTTCACCATCACCGGTGCCCGTGCCCGGCTGGAAGGCCCGCAGGCGCGGATGGAAGCAAGCATCTCGCATCAAATCGTGCGCCAGGTGCGCATGGAGTTGGAAGAAGTTTTAGGGCTATTGCGGCGCTGAATACGGCTCGCTTTAAAAGATAGCTTCCGAAGTTGTCGCGCGAGCTGTTAAACTCGCCGACTTGCCGTATCGTCGGGGCGTAGCGCAGCCTGGTAGCGCATCTGCCTGGGGGGCAGAGGGTCGTGGGTTCGAATCCCGCCGCCCCGACCAATTCGGAACCCGAGCAACTCGGGGCATAAATAAGAAACGGCGCCGATGGCGCCGTTTTGCATTTCGGGGCCAGGCAATGGCACATAGACGGTTGGCTCCCGGATCGGTTGACCCTTTTGTCACCCCGTTATTTCCTTCGTTTAAGCCGCCCATGGCTAGATGAACTCAGAGCCATCAGGCGAGCAGCGCCCCACTGGCGCCGCGGCCGAGCGTGAGTAGGATGCGCATCACGGACAGCGAGGGGCGCTCTCCGATGATGCAATCCAACCTGACTTAATCTGATCCGAGGGGAATCCATGATGAAGCTGAAATCCACGCTAGTCGCCGCCGTGCTGCTTGCTGCAAGTTTGACGGTTGGTGCCGCGCAGGCTGCCGATACCAAATGGCAAAAAAATCACCCGCGTCGCGAACAGGTCAATAACCGGCTGCAGAACCAGAATAAGCGTATTCACCAAGAGGTGAAGGAAGGCGATCTGACCAAGGCACAAGCGGCCAGCTTGCACAAGGACGATCGGCAGATCCGCCAGGAAGAGCGCGATATGGCCAGCCAGAACCACGGCCATATCACCAAACAGGAACAGCGCACGTTGAATCAGCAGGAAAACCAGGCCAGCAAGCAGATTGGGAAATAAGGAAGGGCGGGGAATGGGAATAGGGAACGGGGAACGTGAAGTTTGAGTGGCTACTGGGCGCCGCGTTCATTTTGATCTTGACGTGTTTTTGCTCTTGCTTTTTCGCTTCTGCTTTTTAGGCCGTTCCCCGTTCCCCGTTCCTCAATACAGCACCCGGCTCCGCAACGTGCCGGGGATCGCAGCGAGTTGGTCTTTGAGCAAGACGGCCTGTGCTTCGGTCGTCGACACATCGATGACGACGTAGCCGACTTGCGGATCGGTTTGCAGGAACTGCGCATCGATATTGATATTGCCGGCGGAAAACAGCTCGTTAATGCGCGACAGCATGCCCGGCACGTTCTTGTGGATATGCAACAGGCGGCGACTGTTCGGATGCTCTGGTAGCGACACCTCAGGGAAGTTCACTGCCGACAGCGTCGAGCCGTTATCGCTATAGCGCACCAGTTTGTTAGCCACCTCGATACCGATATTGTCCTGCGCTTCCAGCGTGCTGCCGCCGATGTGCGGGGTGAGAATCACGTTGTCCATGCCGACCAGTGGCGAAACGAAGGCGTCGTCGTTGCCCTTCGGCTCGATCGGGAACACGTCCACGGCCGCGCCAGCCAAATGGCCGCTGCGCAGCGCGGCGGCAAGTGCATCGATATCCACCACGCTGCCGCGCGAGGCGTTAATCAGCATGGCTCCAGAGCGCATACGCGCAATCTCGCTTGCGCCGATCATCATCTGCGTGGCGGGCGTTTCGGGGACATGCAGAGTTACCACGTCGGCACGTTCGAGCAGATCGTTAAGCCCTGCGGACGCACGTGCGTTGCCTAGCGACAGCTTCGATTCGATGTCGTGGAAGATCACCCGCATGCCGAGGCCTTCGGCCAGCACACCGACCTGGGTGCCGATATGGCCGTAGCCGACGATGCCAAGCACTTTGTCGCGAGTCTCAAAGCTGCCGGCGGCTGATTTGGTCCAGCCGCCACGGTGGCAAAGGGCGTTTTTCTGCGGAATGCCGCGCAATAACATGATCGCCTCGGCAATCACCAGCTCGGCCACGCTGCGGGTATTGGAGTAGGGCGCGTTGAACACCGGGATGCCGAGCCGCCGGGCCGCTTCCAGGTCCACCTGGTTGGTGCCGATGCAAAAGCAACCTACCGCGATCAGCCGCTTTGCCTGCGCCAATACCTCGCCGGTCAGGTGCGTGCGCGAGCGGATGCCGACGAGGTGAGCATCGGCGATGCGTGCTTTGAGCTCCGCCTCGGGCAGGGATTTTTCGTGGAATTCGATTTGGCTGTAACCGGCGCGCCGGAAATTTTCCACGGCGTTTTGACTGACCCCCTCCAGCAGCAGGACTTTGATGTCTTGTTTGGGAAAGGAGGTTTTCATGCCGGCCGCCGCTGATTGGAGGGCCATCACTATGCCAGATGTTTTGCCTTTTGCGGCGGCGCACCACTAGACCGCAACGCCTGCGACTGGCAGGCTGCGCTCATGTCTTGTGGAGCTGTCATGACCGATGCCCGTCTCGCCGAACTTATCGGCCGGTTGCCCAACTTGCGCCTGCTTACCGAGCCGGGGGATCTCGAACACTACGGTCGGGACTGGACCCGGCGCTGGACGCCGGCGCCGTTGGCTATTGCCTTGCCGGCAAGCATCGACGAAGTGCAGGCGATCATTCGCTGGGCCAATGCGCACCACGTCGCCATCGTGCCTTCCGGTGGTCGCACTGGGCTTTCCGGCGGGGCGGTGGCAGCGCAAGGTGAGCTGGTACTCAGCCTGGAGCGGATGAATCGCGTAATGGCTTTCGATGCAGTGGATCGCACACTGACCGTGCAATCAGGTATCACCTTGCAGGCAGTACACGATGCGTCACACGCCCATGGCTTGATCTACCCAGTGGATTTCGCGGCGCGTGGCTCGTGTTCCATCGGCGGCAATATCGCCACCAATGCCGGCGGTATCCGCGTCATTCGCTATGGCAATACGCGCGAATGGATCGCCGGACTCAAAGTGATCGCCGGCAATGGCGAACTGCTGGAGCTCAATCGCGGCCTTATCAAGAATTCCAGCGGCTATGACTTGCGCCAGTTGATGATCGGTTCGGAAGGCACCTTGGGTGTGGTGGTGGAGGCAACGCTCCGGCTTACCGATCCGCCGCCGCCATCCCAGGTGATGTTGTTGGCGCTGCCGGATATGGACGCCTTGATGCAGGTTTTTGCGGTGTTTCGCGAGAAATTGTCCTTACAGGCTTTTGAATTTTTCACTGATGTCGCCCAGCGTCATGTACTGGCACATGGTGCGCAGCGTGCCATCGACGGCGACTACCCGTACTACGTGGTGACCGAATTCGATGCCATCGACGAGCAGGCGATGGAGGCGGCGCTGGCCGCGTTTGAACACTGCGTCGAACAAGGCTGGGCCAGCGACGGTGTGATTGCACAGAGCGAAGCGCAGGCAGCGGCTTTGTGGCGGTTGCGTGAAGGCATTACCGAAAGCCTCGCGCCGCATCGTCCGTACAAGAACGATATTTCGGTGCGGATCGCTGCCGTGCCGGCTTTTCTGCAGGAAATGCAGGAGTTGCTGGCGCGCGAGTACCCGCATTTCGACGTGGTCTGGTTTGGTCATATCGGCGATGGCAACCTGCACATCAATGTGCTCAAGCCGGATGCGTTGGCCGATGCCGAGTTCATCAGTCAATGCGAACACGTGACCAAGCTGCTCGCAGAGACGCTGCATCGTCACGGCGGCAGTATCTCGGCCGAGCACGGTATCGGGCTGGTCAAGCGCGCCTATCTGGAAAGCACCCGCAGCGCGGCGGAAATTGCGCTGATGCGTGGTGTGCGCCAGGTCTTCGATCCTAATGGCGTGCTGAATCCGGGCAAGTTGTTTTAATCGCCGACAAGCAGGGTGACATGACGTCCATGCTAGCCTTTGCGGCCCTTATCGCCACTTGAGGAGCGCCAGGCATGGCCGAGGACCGTCGTTCGCTATACCCCGAGATCGAGCCGTTCGACAGCGGCATGCTCGCGGTTTCGCCGTTGCATACGTTGTACTACGAGCAGAGCGGCAACCCTCATGGCAAGCCGGTGGTGTTTCTGCATGGCGGCCCCGGTGGTGGGACCAACCCCAAATGCCGGCGTTTCTTTGATCCGGCGGTCTACCGTATTGTGCTGTTCGATCAGCGCGGCTGCGGTAAATCCACTCCGCACGCGGAACTCACCGACAACACCACTTGGGATCTGGTGGCGGATATTGAGCGCCTGCGCGAGCATCTGAGCATCCAGCGCTGGCAGGTGTTTGGCGGTTCGTGGGGTTCGACCCTGGCGCTTGCATATGCGCAGACTCATCCAGACAAAGTCACCGAACTGGTTCTGCGCGGCATTTTCATGCTGCGTCGCTGGGAATTGGAATGGTTTTATCAAAAGGGCTGCGACGCGCTTTATCCCGACGCGTGGGAAACCTATCTCAGCGTGATTCCTGAAGCGGAGCGCGGCGACCTGATGAGTGCCTACCATCGACGCCTCACCAGCAGCGATGCGAAAACCCGTGTCGATGCGGCTCGCGCATGGTCGGTGTGGGAGGGTGCCACCAGTTATTTGTATCAAGACACCGCGCACATTGTTTCCAGTGGCGAAGACGAATTTGCCTTGGCCTTTGCGCGCATCGAATGCCATTACTTCGTGCATGGCGGCTTCTTCGAGCATGACGACCAGCTACTGCGTCATGTCGAGCGTATTCGGCAAATTCCCGCAGTGATCGTGCAAGGGCGTTACGACGTGGTCTGTCCGATGCGCAGTGCCTGGGATTTGCACCGCGCCTGGCCGCAGGCCGATCTGCGCGTGGTGCAGGATGCCGGCCATTCGGCGTTCGAGCCGGGCATTATCCATGAGCTGATCGAGGCGACGGATCGCTTTCGTCGCTGAGTCGACGATAGTGAGCTACGGCGGGCGAGCGCCGATTTACTCGGTGCTCGGTAGCTGCTTGGTCCCGAAAATCTTGTCGCCGGCATCGCCAAGGCCCGGCAAGATGTAGCCGTGTTCATTGAGCCGCTGATCGATCGATGCCGTGTAGATTTCGATATCCGGGTGAGTGGCGATGACCCGTTCGATACCTTCGGGCGCGGCAACCAGAAATAGCCCCTTGATGCGTTTGCAGCCGGCGGCTTTGAGCATGTCCACGGTGGCGATCAAGGTACCGGCCGTGGCCAGCATCGGGTCGACGATCAAGGCGATGCGCTCATCCATGCGCCCACTGAGCTTTTCGTAATAAGCGACCGGCTTGAGCGTTACCTCGTCGCGCTGCACGCCCACCACGCTGACCTTGGCGGCGGGAATCATATCGAGTACGCCAGGCAACATGCCAAGGCCGGCGCGCAGAATCGGCACGATGGTGATTTTTTTGCCCTTGATCTGCTGGACATCCAGTGGTCCGGCCCAGCCCTCGATACGCTGCTCGATGGTTTCCAGATCCTTGGTGGCCTCATAGGTAAGCAGAGCGGCGACCTCGGAGGCCAATTCGCGAAAATCTTTAGTGCTGATACCGGCGCGACGCATCAAGCCGAGCTTGTGTTGAATCAGCGGGTGGCGGACTTCGACGATTTTCATGGCTGGACCTGTCAACAAGGCAGGTCAGATTGTGACTCAGCATCGATGTTCCGGGCGAGCGAATCGATGCGGGCAATGAGATAAGGCAGGCAAGTCGAAGTAGAGAAAGGGGGTGCCGAGGACAAGCCAAGGCGCGGCACCCCGCCAAGCTACGCGTGCCGATTTACGGCGTAGCCGGGGCTGCTTTGAGGCAGTCGCTCATAAAGCTCTTGCGTGCAGCGCCCTTCAATGCCTTGGTTTTGGCATCGACGTTACAGCTCTTCATTCTTTCTTGTGGCGTCTGCTTGGTCGCTGGCGCGGCCGCCGTTGCGGTGGGGCTTTCACCCTTCATGCAGGCGCTCATAAAGGCTTTGTGATCGGCGCCCTTGTGGCCTGCGGACTGCTTGTTGCAGTCGGCCATATGCTGCTGTGCCGGGGTGAGTACTTTCGTGGCCGTGGGTGCGGCAGTGCTCGCGGCTTGCGGTGCAGCAAAAGCGGTAGTGGCAGCTAAGGCCAGCACGGCGCTGACGGCAATCAAGCTCAAACGCATAGACATGACGGATACCCTCCTGAGATAGCCGGCGACTGCCGGTGGCGCTAAGTCTATGCCGGCTGAGGCCCGACATGTGTGTCTTTGACGTATGCCGTATTCAGATTGGGGAAGGGTAGGGGGAGGCCGCGGAGACGCCTGATCGGCGCCTCCGCGGCCGATGCCTTCAGGCTGCTTCGGCCTTGAGCTTGCGCGGCCCTTGCAACAGCGCCTTGCGCAGGTGTTCCACCACCAGGTCCACTTCGGCGCTGGTCACGTTGAAGTGCGGAGTGAAGCGCAGCGAGTTAGTGCCGCCATGGATCACCCCGATGCCGCGCTCGCGCATGTATTCCTCGGTGGAGTTGGCGCCGTAGCACTTGAACTCCGGCGATAACTCGCAGGAGAACAGCAGGCCGGTGCCTTGCACCTTGGTGATGAGTCCGCCCAATTCATTCTTTAGTGCGTTGAGCTTGTCGACGAACTCTTTGCCACGCTCACGGATATTGCTGCGCACGGCGTCGGTGAGCTGATCCAGGGTGGCCAGCGCCACGTCGAGCGCGCGCGGGTTGGCGGTCATGGTGTTGCCGTAGATGCCCTTGCGATAAAGCGCGGCGGTACGTTCGCTCACAGCCAGCACCGACATCGGGTATTGCCCGGCGTTAAGTGCTTTGGAGAAGGTCTCCATGTCCGGCGCCGGCAATTTCTCGAAGCCTGGATAGTCGGTCAGCGAAAGCACACCATGTGCGCGCAAGCCAGCCTGGATCGAATCGATCAGCAGCAAGGTGCCGTGTGCTTCGGTGAGCGTACGCGCGGCTTTGTAGAACTCCGGCGTGACGGCTCGGCCCGGATCGCCTTCGCCCATCACCGGCTCAAGGAACATCGCTTCGATAAACCAGCCGTGCTTGTCGGCATCGGCGAACACCGCTTCGAGTTGGCCGATGTCATACGGCGTCACGGTGAGCAAGGTGTCTTCGTGGCGATAGCTGGCCAGATGCTGCTGATAGGTTTTGCGGGTGGAGTCCGAATACAGCGCGGGCTTGTCGGTGCGGCCGTGGAAGGCGCCCTTCACAGCGAGCCGCTTGATGCTGCGTCCGGCATAGCGGCCACCGGCGTCGGTCATGATCTTCGCGTTGACATCGGCGATGCGGCAGGCCAGCGATACCGACTCTGAGCCGGAGTTAAGGCACAGGTAGCGCGCATACGGATTGCGACTGCGCAGATCGCCTTCGCGGTTGCGGCCAAGCTCTTTATTCAACGCTTGCGCGAAACGCAGTTGCGAAACACTCGGCGTCATCACGTTCGCCATTACCTGCGGCTGGCTCATCGCCGTTTGAATGGCTTCATTGTTATGGCCGAAGCCAAGCATGCCGTAGCCGCCGTTGTCGTGAATGACCGCGCCCTTTAGCGTGATGACCCAGGGGCCGCGCGCAGCGGCCGGCAAATAATGATTTACTGCATCGTCGGGATAAAAGTTGACGAAGCCGGCTTGCGCCTGCGCCATCTGCTCGACTTCGTCCAGCTTGAGAAAGTCACTCAAGTCGGCGCGCAAGGCGCGATGCCGTGCTACGGCTTCACTAATCGCTTGCGCCAGTTGGGGATAGCTGGCGGCAAAGCGTTCGATGGATACGTCATCCATACCTGTAGTACGCGGCGTACCGCCGAATTCGCGCAGTTCGCGCAACTGTTCGATGACACCCATGATGGCTCCTCCTAAAAGTCTGCATGCCTGTCGCCCGGCAGGCCGGTGCGAACACGTTATGTTTTAGCGATACATGCGGGAAACGCGCCCCGACGGCGTTTCTCGGGCCTGTTCGTTCAGGCGGGTCGTGCATCAGACCTGTGGGGGCTAAGGATGCGGCGACGATGGCACTGAGGATAACTCGCCCGCGCCGCCGCCGGTACCCCAGGTGACGCTTGTCACCCCCGTCGACTGACGCTGGCGACTACGCGCAAAGCCTTGCCAGGCCTAGCCTGATGAACAAGGAGGAAACACCATGTCAAACCATGTCGCACCAATCGCCCGGCTTGCCGGAGCAATCAAGCACTACGGTTCACTCACCGCGCTGGATGGGCTGGATCTCATGTTGCATCGCGGCGAATTGCTCGCTTTGTTGGGACCAAACGGCGCCGGGAAAAGTACCGCGATCAGTTTGTTGCTTGGCTTGATTCGTGCCGATGCAGGCACGGTCGAGTTATTCGGGCTCGATCCGCAGCAACTCGTGGCGCGCCGCCGCATTGGCGTGATGCTGCAGGCGGCCAGCTTGCCGCCGACCCTGCGTGTCGAGGAGTTATTGCGGCTGACCGCCAGCTATTACCCGGCACCGCGCGCGCTGCTTGAAAGCGCCGAATTGGCCGGGATCGGTGATCTGCTCAAACGGCCCTACGCAAAACTTTCCGGCGGGCAACAGCGGCGCGTGCAGTTCGCCATGGCTTTATGTGGACGGCCTGAGTTGCTGTTTCTCGACGAGCCGACCGTGGGCATGGATATCGAGGCAAGGCAAAAACTATGGACAACGATCCGTCAACTGGTAGCCGAAGGCTGCGCGGTGGTACTTACTACGCACTATCTGGAAGAGGCCGAAGCCCTGGCGGATCGCGTTTGTGTGATGGCGCGCGGCAAAGTCATTAGCGAGGGCAGTGTGGATGAGTTGCGCGCGCGGGTATCGCTCAAGCGAGTGCGCTGCGTCACGCGCCTGGATGTGCAAGCCGTGGCAGCGTGGCCAGAAGTGGTCGAGGCGCGGCAAGAAGGTTCACGCCTGTGGATGTCCACCGATGCCGCTGAAGTACTCGTACGCCGGCTGTTGTTGGCAGATGCGCAACTCAGCGAACTGGAGGTGCAGCGTGCCGGTTTGGCCGAAGCTTTCACTGAACTCACCCGCGAAGCCGACAGTTCGGTCAGCGATCAACGCGAGGCTGCCTGATGAACACCATCGTTTCCACCTTCGATTCGAGTCACGCCGTGGCCGACATGTCATCGCGCCGTGTATGGGGCGCCTACCTGGAGGAGGCACGCAGTGAATGCCTGCGCTATCTGCGCAGTCCGGGTTTTCTACTGCCGACGCTGTTGTTTCCTTCAGTGTTTTATCTGATGTTCGGCATCTTTCTGGGCCATGCCAACGGACCCGATGCACCGCGCTATTTGCTGGCTTCTTATGGAACCTTCGGCGTGATGGCGCCAGGGCTGTTCGGTTTTGGTGTGTCGCTGGCGTTAGAGCGCGATAGCGGTTTGCTGACACTTAAGCGCGCCCTGCCGATGCCGCCTGGCGCCTATCTGCTGGGCAAAATGGCGATGGCCATGGTGGTGGCTGCTACTGTGTCGATCTTGCTGCTGAGCATGGCGACCTTTCTGGCGCATGCTTCGTTGACACTGTCGCAGATGTTGTCACTGTTCGTGACCGATCTGTTGGGTGTGCTGCCATTCTGTGCGCTGGGCTTGCTGCTGGGCACCTTAATCAAAGGGCAAGGTGCGCCGGGACTGGTCAACATGATTTACCTGCCGATGGCCTTCCTGTCGGGGTTGTGGTTTCCGCTTTCGATGATGCCCGCCTTACTGCAGCAGTTGGCACCGATATGGCCTAGCTACCACCTCAATCAGCTTGCGCTTAGCGCGGTAGGTTTGGGGCAGGGCCCGGTATGGCCACATGTGCTGGCGCTAAGCGGTTATACCGTGGTCCTGGTGTGGCTGGCTGCGCGCCGCTTGCGTCGATACGGCTGAGGGGTAGCATGCGGACCATGAATACTGCATCCAGACTGTTCCGCGCATGGTTTACCCCGGCGCCAGATTCCGAAGCGCTTACCAACATACGGCGCGGCAAATCGCCGTGGGTCGATGCAGTGCACTTGCTTTGGTCGGCATGGGTGTTCATCACGCCGGCTTTCGGTGAGCACTACAGTTGGGGATGGGTCACATTGACCCTGGTTTCTTATCCGCTGTTTTTGTTGTTGTATGCGAAGGTTTTTCTCGTATCGCGGCGTACCTCGAAGTATTACGCACTGGCTCTGGCGGCCCTGGGCTTGCTGTTGCTGCCGTGGTACTCCAGCGCAGTCAGTTATTTCATTTACGGCTGTGTACTGCTGCGCGACTGCAGGGTAAGTCTTCGTCGATACCTGTTGCAGCTATCACTGCTCAATGGCTGTTTTCTGGTAGTGGCGGCATCAGTCGGTTACCCATGGCAAGTGCTGGTGATGATGCCGTTCATGACCTTCGTCATCGGCACGATCATCACCGTGGAGCGGGTGAATGAGGAGAAGGACGCCGCGCTCAAGCTTTCTCATGACGAGGTACGCCGACTTGCCGCGACTGCCGAGCGCGAGCGCATTGGTCGTGACTTGCACGATCTGCTGGGCCATACGCTGTCGTTGATTACCCTCAAGCTGGAGCTGTCGCGCAAGCTGTTCGACCGTGATACCGAGGCGGCGCGGCGCGAGGTGGAGGAGGCCGAAAAAGTGGCCCGTCACGCGCTTGCCGAAGTGCGCTCCGCCGTCACTGGCATTCGCGCTACCGACCTGGCCGCTGAGTTGGCTTCCGTGCGTTTGTTGCTGGAATCCTCAAGCGTACATTTGGATTATCGGCTGCCGACATTGAGTTTGCCGGTGGAGATCGAGCGCGGGCTGTCGTTGATTATGCGCGAGGCGGCAACCAACATCGCTCGTCATGCAGAGGCAAGTCAGGCCAGCATGAGCGTGGATGTCGACAATGGTCGGGTGCAATTGCAAGTCACCGACAACGGTCGCGGCGGTGTCAGCGAGGATGGCAACGGCCTGGTCGGCATGCGTGAGCGAGTACGCGCCTTGGGCGGCACGCTGACCATCGAATCGCCTCGCGGTCAGGGCACGACCCTGCAAGTCCAGCTACCGCTTCCCGAAATGCGAAGCCTGAACGTATCCATGAATAGCCGTCCAGAAAATTTTCCGATCTCCCCGGCCGATGATGCAAGGAGCATCGCATGATCCGAGTGTTGCTGGCCGAAGACCAGGCGATGGTGCGTGGCGCCTTGTCGGCATTGCTCAACCTGGAGTCGGATATCGAGGTACTCGGTACCGCCGCCGATGGCGAAGCGGCCTGGCGCGAAATACAGCGATTGAAGCCCGATGTACTGGTTACCGATATCGAGATGCCGGGCTTGACCGGGCTGGAGTTGGCGCAGCGCATTCAACGACAAGAGTTGCCGATCAAAGTCATTATCGTGACTACGTTCGCACGGCCGGGGTTTCTAAGGCGCGCTTTGGATAGCGGGGTATCGGGCTATCTATTGAAGGATGCCCCGGCCGAGAACCTTGCGGAAGCCTTGCGCACCGTGCAGCGTGGCGGTCGAGCGATTGATCCGCAGCTAGCCTTGGAGGCGTGGTCAGAAGCCGACCCGTTGAATGATCGAGAGCGCCAGGTATTGCGTCTGGCCGGTGAAGGTATGTCGGCCAGCGATATCGCGACCCATTTCAATCTTTCGCATGGCACCGTGCGTAATTATCTGTCGGAGGCGATCGGCAAACTCGGTGTGGCCAATCGCATCGAAGCCTATCGATTGGCGCGGCAGAAAGGCTGGCTATAGCGACACATCAGCGAGGCCTCTTTGCATTTTCGTTACGTTAAAGGGGCATCATGAATCGCTACTTGTCATCACGATCGCAGCTCAAAGCTCGGCTACGCAGTGGATTTCTCCGCGTTTGCCTGCTGGCATGTTTCGCAGCTCAGGCGCATGCACAAAGCAGCACGGCCAACGTTACTGTCGACTTTACTCAGCCGGGCATGTCGACCTCGTCGTGGTCGCTCGGCGCCACCATTTCCACCTATGCCGACGGCGGCAGCAATCTCATCAAGGGGGCTGCCCAGCCGCTGTGGCAGCAATACCTGCAAGATCTCGGTCCCCTGGTCTGGCGTATTCCGCTGTACTACCACGCAGGGCAGGTGGGCTCTTCTGCCGGTGGCATTCACGGGGGCAACGAGGGTGAGGCTTATATTCGAGCGATCAAGGCGATAGGCGGTGCGCCGATGATCGCTATCGGCGGCACGACCAGCGACAACGACATTCAAGCGTCCGATGCCTTCGATCTTGTTCACTATTTCAACGATGGCGATGGCCAGCATGGCGGCCCGGTGGATGCCTACATCGTTGGCAACGAGCCGGATAACGGTTTCGGTCTCGGCAATTACATTGCAGGCGGCAACGGCAGCTCCGGGTTCCATGCCATTGTGGCGGGACTGCGTCAGGCTACGACGCGTCAGCTCTCCATTGCGGGCCCGGCATTCACCACGTGGGCGTCCTACAAATACGCCGATTTCCAGACGTTTTTCGCTGCCGACAACACAGACGTCGACATCGTGGATTTCCACAAGTATGGCGACGGGCAGCCGGACGCCAATTTGCAGCGCACCGGGCAGTATGAAGACGGCATCAACTGGTTGCGCAATCAGGTGACACTGAATTTTGCCGGCCGCGCCAGCCAGATAGGTTTTCAAGTCGGCGAGTTCAACTACAACTCTTACTACGGCTCGCAGTGGCGCAACGCGTTCTACACCTCACGCAATCTGGTGCATACCGCATCGGTGATCGGCCACGTGTTGCGTGCGGGCGGCAGGGCCTATCAATACGCCGATAACAACGGCCCGCTGGGCTTGATTACCGACGGCACTTCGCGCAATGACCAGCCGCAGGGCCAGAACATTCGCCTGCCGGCTTATTGGGGAGTGTCGGTTTGGAGTGGCGGGGCCTGGACGCGTCGATTCGGTCAAGTCATGGTGGCAGCCTCGACGACGCTGCCGGATGTCGAGGTGTTCGCCACTGATAACGCCAAAAAGATCGTTCTGATAAATAAGTCCGTCGATACGGATCGCCACGCGGTATTGGCATTGACGGGCAGTGACAGCGGCACTTACTCAGCCTGGCAATATGTGCGCGGCATGGACCCAGGCGCTTTCATGGCGGGACCACAGTTTCAGCCGCCGCTGAATATCGTTTCGAGCATACCTTTTGCACAGGGTGGTTTAGAGGTCGATCTGCCATGGATGAGTGTCGTGGTTATCACCATAGATTAAGACGCGAAAAATAATTTTAAATAATGCTTGCAAGCAATGCTGGGTCGAAGTAATGTTCGCGTCCTCGCTCACCTGAGCGAATAACCAAGAGATGAAACCCCATGTCGTTCGTTTTCGCCATTGCAGCTAAACCCAATATGTCGCGCCAGGCGTGCGATGCGGGTCTGTTTGCGCCAAGCGAACGGCATGATTTAGTTAGCGACGTTTCATTACTCGACTGATCCTCTCGCGGAGATCGGTCACCCCGATCTCCCGAGGCAACGCGAACGCCCTCGGGTCGCCATACCCGGGGGCGTTTTGTTTTGTCTTCGATAAAGGCACGCGTTCGCAGGGGATGGCATGGATCGAAGAACGTTTACGAATCCGGTTCTGGGAGTAACCACTCCGCCCTGAAGTATCCGGCTGTCCGCACAGCCAAGGCAGGGGCATCAGGGTGCTTCGGTGCGAGTGGTGCGGGAACAGGGTTTACAAGGTATTTGGGCGCTCGCGCTCATAGGGATTGCCGGTTGGCGACAGCCGGTAATACGGAGCATCAGTTTGAACAGACTCAGCGGTACAGGCTCTTGGCCTGTCCGGTGCGCGCGGCTGTGCCGTGGCGTATGCCGAGGCCTGCGAGACGGTGTTTCGCGATGACGTTAGCTCAGCGGTAGAGCGGCAATCTTACGGTTGCAGTCGCCGGTTCGACTCCGGTACGTCAAACATTGGATAGCTCAGTGGGTAGAGCATCGGACTGTTAATCCGACTGTCGCGGGTTCGACCCCCGCTCCAAACATGACCTGTCACGTCATGACCAGGAACGAAAGTTCCACACCAGGAAACGCCTCGTGCGTTGCAGGGCGCGTACATAAAGGAAGCGCGTGCCCTGCAAAGCAGCGCTATTGTCGCCGGATTTTTGTTGTAGATACGGGCGGGTGAGTATCGAATGTGAGGCATAGCGTAATAGTGCGATGCCTGACGGGAAATATGAGCCTCCCCGCGAAAACCACATGGGTTTCGCGACTTTATCGTCAAGAGGCGTTTCCACCTTATTTATCTTTGCGAATAACACCGTGAGATCGGTTTATTCGTAAGGCGAAGTATTGCCTTATTTATGGATTTAATTCATTGCGTGGAAACGATCCGGCCATGTAATGAAATACCTTACGGGTCGACCACCCAGAATAACCAAGGAGTATCGCCATGTTCTGGAGCAAGCAAATCGTGATTGGCGACGGCGAGCGCGGTTTGCTGTATCGCAACCGTCGCTTCGAGCGCGTCCTGGTCGCGGGCGTGTACCGCTATTTTGATCCGGGTAACCAGTTGATGCTGAACGTGCACGACATCGCGCGGCCCGAGTACAGCGGCGGCGACGCCGATGTGTTGATGGCGCAGATGGGCGGCGCGAAGGTCCATCCGTCATTGATGGGGAACTTTGTCGTCGCCGATATCGGTACGCGCCAGGTGGGCCTGGTGCTGAAGAACGGCAAGCTGGAAGACGTACTCATGCCGGGTACCCGCAAGCTGTACTGGAAGGCGCTGGTATCGGTGGAGGTGCAGGCCGTGCCGCTGGCTGAAACGCCTGAGGTCGAGGCTGCAGTGGCTAGCCGTCTGCGTCAGCTAGGGGTGCTGAGCAAGATCGCCGTGACGGTCGACGTGCCGGTGGAGTCCGCTGGGCTGTTGTTTGTCGATGGTCAGTTGCGGCGCACGCTGACACCGGGTGCTTATGCGTTCTGGAATTTTCAGAAGAACGTGACCATCGAGGTGATCGACTTGCGCGTGCAGTCGCTGGAGGTCTCAGGTCAGGAGTTGTTGACGCGCGACAAGGTGAGTTTGCGGGTAAACCTGGCCGCCAGCTTGCGCGTGACCGATCCGGTCGCCGCACGAACGCGCGTGGTCAAGTACGCCGACTATCTGTACCGCGAGCTGCAATATGGCCTGCGTAAGGCCGTCTCGGCCAAGACGCTGGACGAGCTGCTGGGTGACAAGGTCTCGCTGGATGCGGACATTTTCGCTTATGTGCGTGGTCGTGTCGGCGAGTTGGGTCTGGAGGTGCTCGGCGTGGGTGTCAAGGACGTGATCCTGCCCGGCGAGATGAGGGACATTCTCAACAGCGTGGTGCAGGCGGAAAAGTCGGCGCAGGCCCAGGTGATTCGCCGTCGCGAAGAGGCGAACGCGACCCGCTCCCTGCTCAACACCGCCAAGTTGATCGAGGGTAGCCCGGTGCTGATGCGCCTGAAGGAGCTGGAGGCCTTGGAGAAGGTCACCGAGAAGATTGGCAAGCTGACGGTGTTCGGGGGCCTGGATGGCGTACTGAAGCAGTTGGTGAGCTTGAAGACGTAATATGCGATGCGGCTGGATGGAGTTAGCCGCATCGCGCACCACCAAGGAAGAACATCATGAGTACAGAGCATTACGAGTTGTTGCACGCCGAAGGCACCACTACGCCGATCAAGGGCTGGGTGCACGGCGTGCCGCTGGAAGAACAAGCACATCGGCAGTTGCAGAATATGGCCGCACTGCCATTCGTCGGCCCGTGGATTGCGGTGATGCCGGACGTGCATCTGGGCAAGGGCGCGACGGTGGGTTCGGTCGTGCCTACACGCGGGGCGATTATCCCGGCGGCCGTCGGTGTCGATATCGGCTGCGGCATGGCTGCGGTGCGTACCACGCTGCGGGCGAAAGATTTGCCGGACAATCTGGCGCAGTTGCGTTCGTCGATCGAGCGTGGCGTGCCGGTAGGCAATGGCCCCGGTGGCGATCATCGCCGGATGCCCGACAGCATCGAGACACGGCTGACGCAATCGGGCCTGGTGCAGCAGTTGGAGGCGATCAAGGCCAGGCACCGCAAGATCCGTACTGACAAGGTCGACCGGCAGATCGGCACGCTGGGCGGGGGCAATCACTTCATCGAAATCTGCCTCGACGAGTCGGATGCAGTGTGGGTAATGTTGCACTCCGGCTCGCGTGGCACGGGCAATATGATCGGCACTTACTTTATCGAGCGGGCGCGCGAGGAGTTGGCGCGTCGGGTGCTGGGGTTTCATCTGCCTGACAAAGATCTGGCGTTTTTCATGGAAGGTGAGCCGCTGTTTGATGATTACGTCGAGGCGGTGAGTTGGGCTCAGGATTACGCCAGGCACAACCGTGAGGCGATGATGTCGCGGGTATTGCACGAGATGCGTCATCGCCTGCCGTCGTTTCAGCTAGAGAAGATGGCGGTCAATTGCCATCACAACTACGTGCAGCGCGAGACCCATTACGGCGAGTCGCTACTGGTCACCCGCAAGGGTGCGGTCAGTGCGCGCGAGGGTGAATTGGGCATTATTCCGGGCAGCATGGGCACGTGCAGCTACATCGTGCGTGGTAAGGGCAACCCGGATAGCTTCCATAGCTGCAGTCACGGCGCCGGCCGGGTGATGAGCCGTACGGCAGCCAGGCAGAACATCACCCTGAAGCAGCATCGCGAGGCAACGGCTCATGTCGAGTGCCGCAAGGACGCCTCGGTGATCGACGAGTCTCCGGCAGCCTATAAGTCGATCGATGCAGTGATGGCGGCGCAGACCGATTTGGTCGAAGTGCTGCATACCTTGCGTCAGGTGGTTTGCGTGAAGGGTTGAGGTATCCACTGCAATCTTTGATAGGGGGCGGGGTAGGGGGCGGGGAGCAAACACCCGCCCCTCATCTCTCCAGCCGCGATACAATCCGCGCCTGCCAGCCAGAAGGTTGGTACGGGCGATGGGGAAAGGGATATGCCGCATCCGCGGGGGCTCATGGTGCTGTCGGTGTTGCTGCTCGCGCTGGTCGCCTGCGGCCGAACGCCCGTGCCTCTGACGCATGATGCCTACGTCTGGCAGCGCCAATGGAGTCCATCGCTGACTTTTGCGCTCAATCAGTCCGCCGATCTGATTCGTGACTGGCGTGTACTGGCGGCGCAGACGGATGCGAAGGGGCAATTGCGCAACGTCGCCATAGACCGTGCTGCACTTGCCGCTACGGGCCGTCCGGTGATCCTGGTCGTGCGTATCGATGGGCAGTTGGTGCAATGGGACGAGGACGCCCTGATTGCCCAGATCGTCGCGCTTCGTAACGATGGGGCAGGTGTTGCCGGCATCGAGATCGATCACGATTGCGGTACGGCACGGCTGCCGGCATATGCGCATTTTCTCGGTCGCTTGAAGCTGTCGCTGGGTACGTTACCGCTTTCTATTACCGCGCTGCCGGCGTGGTTGTCGTCAAGGGATCTCGATACTGTGCTTGGTGCGGTGGACGAAGCTGTGCTGCAAGTTCATGCCGTGCAATCGCCTCGGGCTGGCTTGTTCGATGTAGCGCTGGCGCAGCAGTGGGTCGGGACTTTCGCCAAACGCAGCAAGAAACCGTTTCGTGTGGCCTTGCCCAACTATGGCTCAAAGGTGAGTTGGGATGGCGATGGCCGGATGATTGCCATTGAAAGCGAGGCGCCGGCTTTGTCGGCGGGTGCCGAGTCGCGAGAGCTGGCAGCCGCACCGCGCGATGTCGCGCGCTTGCTGAAGATGCTGCACGACGATCCGCCAGCCCATTTTGCCGGTGTGGTGTGGTTTCGCTTGCCGACAGCCGATGACGTTCGTAGTTGGAGCCTGCCTACCTGGCGGGCGGTTATCCAGGGGCGGCCGTTGACTGCCCAGGTGGCGGCTATCGCCCAACCCGGTGCGGTGGCGGGTGCCCTGGATATTCTGTTGCGCAATGATGGCGACGTCGATGCGTCGCTACCCATCGCGCTGAGCTTGCCACACGATTGCGCCATCGCCGATGGCATCAATGGCTATCAGCTCGATCGTCGCAGCGATGGCCTTTATCTCAAACGCAGTCAGGATGGCTGGCTGCGCTCGCATCGCCAGCGCCAAGTAGGCTGGATGCGTTGCACTTCCTCAAAAGTGGATATTCATGTTGCGAATTAAACAGGGTCTGAGTCGGGTGATGGCTGGCGCGGGTTTGTCGATGCTGGCCGTCGCGGTGGCCATGGCCTGCGGCGGGTTTTTCCCCAATGCGATGTTTAGCGATCGTGTCGGTGCATTGCGCGGCACGCCCGCCAACACCTTTGCTTATGAGGCCGAGCATCTGGTCACGCCCGATCGTTCGGGCACATTGAGCGATGCGGACATCAATGCCTACGGTGATAAGGCCCTGGCGTTGCTGAAGGCGAACGTCGGAGCCGACGGCGATAAATCGTCCGCGCCGCCGGAGGCGGCAACGGGTGTTGCCGCGGATGCAGCCGAGCAAGACACTGCCCAGGCTGAAGATTCGCGGATGCAATGCGACTGGCGAAGCTTTTTCAACAGCACCGAGTGCGCCGCAGCCATCGTTCCGGCGGATCTGAAGCAAGCCATTGCCTTATATGCACAACAGACAGCGCATGGTTCGGCCAACGGCGTGCAATCGCTGCGCTTCATCGCGGGCTGGGCATTGAAGGATCGTGTGCGGGTCGATGCGCTGATCGACGATCCCGTCGCACAGCGTCTCTTAGTTGCCTATGCGCTTGCTCGTGTCGGCGATACCTATGCAGACGATAAAAGTGGCGATAGTGACTACTTGCCTCTGGACGCAGCCGTCGGCGCAAAGAACGTCAAAGTCAATCCGCAGTTGGTGACTTTGATTGATGCCATCGATGCGCATGGTCTGGGCCATAGCGAGGGCGCCGACCGTCTAGCGGCGTTGGCCTATCGCACCGGACGTTATGACCTTGCCGCCAAGATGGCGGACAAGCAAACCACGCCGCTGGCGAGCTGGGTGCGCGCCAAGCTGGCCCTGCAAAAGGGCGATCTGGCCGCCGCCGGTGCGGCCTATGCCGACGCCGTTAAAGCTTTCCCGGTGCAGGCGGTCGATCTGGCCTCGCTGGAGAGCGACAACGTCAGCCTGATCCGTGGGGAGCGCGGCGTGCTGGCGGTGGCGCGCGGTGAGTATGTCGAGGCGATGGGCTATATCTATGGCGCGGCACAAGGGCGTGCGTCCGACAGGCGCGACGAGGACTTTGGCGACCGCGATTACGAAGGTGATGTGACTTATTTGGCCGAGCGTGTACTGACCGCTGACGAACTGAAATCATTTGTCGATAAAAATGCGCCGGCCAATGTTCCAGCCTCGGCCGATGAGCGAGCCGCGTCGTTGCGTGTGACGCTGCGAAACATGCTGGCGCGGCGCTTGATGCGCGAGGGCCGCTATGACGAGGCCATGCCGTATTTTGCCGAGGTCACGCCGGCTGTTTTGCTGAAGCCACCGTTTTCTTCATCCGCGCAAGATGCGTTGACCCGGCAAGCCGCTCAGGATTTCGCCAAGGCGATGAAAGCCGCCGATCATGCGTGGAGCAGCACCGAAAAGGCACGTCAGTTATTTGCTGCCGCGCAAATCGCTCACGATCAAGGCGCAAACATTCTCGGCTACGACGACTGGCACAATCAATTGCACAATCAGTCTTTGAATCAAGCTGACGGTGCGCAGACGTATTTTGGCGCGGACGAAAGCAAGCGCTTGGAGGCCAGCGGCGGTGTGCGTATTCCCCATGAGCAATACATGTACACCGCGACCGATCTGGCATGGCGTGCGGCCGATGCCTTGCCGCCGCGCTCGCAAGCGTTTGCGGCCACTCTATGTACGGCCAGCGGTTGGATGATTTACGCCAACTACTATGTCTATGACGCGGAAAAAGATCGCGCGGCGCGGATCCATAAGATCTACCGCCGCTACGTCAAAGAAGGCCCCTATGTCGATTGGGCCGAAGACTTTGGCCGGCAATGCGAAGACCCTGACTTCACGGCTGCCGAAAGCATGGTGCGCGCGCAATATATCGCTCATGCGAAGCACTGGGCGCGCAGGGCGTTACCGTATCTTGCCGGTGTGACGGTGTTGATCGGGCTATGGGGCATCATGCTGTGGCGTCGTCGCCGCAAGGTAACCGCCGGGTAAGTCGAGCAAGTTGATTCGCGTCGATGGCGCGTACAGCAACAAGGAATATGCGATGTTAAAACGTAGCTTGATCGTTCTCACTGTCGTGGCCGGGTTGGCCGGAGCCGTGGTCTGGGCCTGCGGGCCGGATTTCCCGAATCAACTGCTGGATCATCGGGAGGGCGCACTCAAGTCGACACCGCAGAACAGCTTTGCGTTCGAGGCGAAACACTTGCTGGTAGCCACCGATGCGCTGCAGCCGCAAGAGACGAATATTTATTCAACCGATAAAGACGATAAGCAGCGCCAGGCAAAAATGCTGGGGCTCACGCCGGAGCAGGCGGAGCGTGTTGCCACGCTGCGCGATGCAGATACCGGTAGCGCTGCCTATGAGGATGGCAAGGATCTGCCGGCCGATTTGCGTTGGTACACCGCCGGCGCCGTGGACTACAGCAACGGGGCGATGGCTTGTGAAGGCAGCGACGAATCGGAGATGAGCGACGCCGAGCGCCAGGCATGCGCTCAGCCGGATGCCGAAGCCTGGGCGCATGCCGCAGCCAGTTTCGAGCATGTACTTGCATTGCCGCCAGAGCAGGCGAAGCTGCGTTCGGTATGGGCTGCTTATATGTTGGGCAGTATTCATGCGAAACAAGCGGAAGCCCAGGCGGGCGACGCTGCCGTATTCAATCGCGAGCGCGATGCCGCGGTGAAGTTTTTCGAGCTGGCGCGCGCCCGCGCGGTTGCCGGTGCGTCGGATACGCAAGGTCTGGCGGTGGCCAGCTTCGGTGAGCAGGCGCGGCTCTATCTTTACAACGGAGCGCGGCAGTGCAGTTGGGCTGATCTGTACAACGGCAATGATTGCGGCGATGGCATTGCGGCGGCCGATATCAAGCATGCCATTGCTCTCTACGCCGCGCAGGCCGGGCATGGCTCGGATAGCGCCGTCTTGTCGCTTGCCGCGATCGCCGGCGATGTGTTGAAGAGCAGCGAGCGTACGGCGGCCATCGTCGATGGGCCGGTTTCGCAGCGATTACTGGTGACCTACGCACTGGCACGCATGGATACGACGGATGCCGATATCGCTGCCGATATCACGGCGGATACCGGCGCTGCCGCCAAACAGACGGCCAAGGCCAATCCAGCCTTACTGGCACTGGTCGATGCGATCGAGCGGCAGGGTCTGGATCGCGTCAGCGGTGCCGATCGACTTGCCGCGTTGAGCTATCAAATCGGCCGATATGACCTGGCCGCGAAACTCGTCGATAAAGCACCCGGCCCGCTAGCGAGCTGGGTGCGTGCCAAGTTGGCCCTGCGCAAGGGCGACCTTGCGGCAGCGGGCGCCGCTTATGCGGAGGCGGCCAAGGCGTTTCCGAAAGCCGATGATCCCAAGGCGTCGCTGGAAGTGGACAGCATGCACTTGCTGATTGCAGAGAGTGGGGTGTTGGCGCTCGCCCGCGGCGAGTATGTCGAAGCGATGGGGCATCTCTACGATGCTGCGAATGCGGTGGGCGGTAGCGGCAATACCTATGACGAGAGCTCCGGCAGCGGCATCGGTTATGGCAACGATGCCGCTTATGTCGCCGAGCGTGTACTGACGGTCGATGAGCTGAAGAGCTTTATCGATGCCCGTGCGCCCGCATCGCCCGCGCCTAGTCCGGCCTCGGCGAAAAGCACGCAAGAGGCATGGGCTTACGGGCAGACCCCGCTGGCCGATGAGCTGCGCTGGCTGCTTGCCCGCCGTTTAATGCGTGCGGCTCGTTACGATGAAGCGCAGAACTATTTTCCGGCCAGAGGGGATCGCCGTTTCGCTACTTCGGATCAGCCGGTTGTCGATCTACGCGCCAAGGCGCGCGAGTATGCAAAAGCGGTACACGACAGCGATCACGCCTGGACCGATATCGGCCGGGCGGAGGCGCGCTATGCCGCCGCTGTGATTGCGCGTGAACAAGGCATGGAGCTACTGGGTTACCAGCAGGGTCCCGATTATCAAGACAACGGCGGCGGCTACCCTGGCGGCTCAGGGCATACCGCCAATGATCTGAAAGGCAGTTATGTGACCGAAGGCGAGCGCCAACGTTTCGCTGGCAGCGGCGCGATGCCCGAGTTGCGTTTCCACTACCGTTATCTGGCAGTCAATCGCGCTTCCAGCGCCGCCGATTTATTGCCGCCACGCTCACAGGCATTTGCTGCGGTGCTGTGTAAGGCCACTGGGTGGATGTTGGACGGTCCTGGTGGCGGCTTTTATGACGGTCCCGGTGCCACTGCAGACGGCAGTCCTGCGACGGAGCCCGTCGATGAGCGCAGCAAACGTGTCAAGGAGCTTTACACACGCTATGTAAAGCAAGGTGCGTATGTACCGTGGGCGGATGACTTTGGGCGCAGTTGCGAAGAGCCTAATTTCGACGCGGCGAGAAAGCTCAAGCGCGCGCAGCAGATGGTCGCGATCAAGCACTATGTGCGCAGAAACAAGCTCTATGCCCTGGGTGGCTTTGTCGTTGTGCTGGGTGCTATCGCGGCTTGGTTTATTCGTCGACGCAGACAGCGTGCCGTGCAGTAAATCCGCTCTTCTGCGTGCGGAAAAGCCAACAAGCTGGGGCTGTGCTTTTGCGAAATGGCCCTGTGCCTTGTCTGTAAGGCGGATGCGCAGTACGATTCTTACTTCACAAAAGTAAGAATCGTCGTGATGAAAATTACCAGCAAAGGACAGGTTACGATCCCGCAGGCTGTACGCGAGCAGGCGGGTTTGCTTCCCCATAGCGAGGTCGAATTCGATGTGCGGTCCAATGGCGAGGTTGTCATCCGCCGTATGAGTACGCCGGTATCACCTATTCGAGCGGCCTTCCAAAAGGTGCGTGGCAGCGCGACCGCGCAGGAGTTCAAGGGTATGGGCACGGACGAATTCATGCGTTTTTTGCGTGGCTGATATGGCAACGAAACGCGCCGTTCGCGAGGCCCCGCAGCGATATGCCATGGTGCCAACGCTGGTTGACAGCAATGTGTTGATCGACGTGCTGGGCGATGATCCCCGCTGGGCCGACTGGTCGCTCGATCAGTTGGATCGTCTCGGACAACAGGCCCCCCTGGTCATCAATCCGCTGATCCTGGCCGAGCTTAGTCCGCGCTACGAGCGTGCCAGCGAGCTTGAGGATGCGCTTTCCGGATTGCCGCTCAAGCGTGAGGCGCTGCCATGGGACGCGGCATTTCTCGCCGGCCAGGCGTTCAAGCTGTACCGTGGCGCCAAGGGCGCGGTTGCAGGCCGGGCTCGTTCGCCGCTACCCGATTTCTATATCGGCGCACATGCTTTGCTACGTGGTATGCGCTTGCTGACGCGTGATGCCAAACGCTACCAGACGTACTACCCGAAGCTGGAAATCATCGCGCCATGATGGCTTGTGTATTCGCAGGCCGTTTTTATTGAGAAGTTCACGTTGTGAAAAAGTCTGATTTCAATTTTGAATTACCGCCTGAGTTGATTGCGCAGGCACCTTTGGCTGAGCGCTCAGCCAGCCGCTTGCTGCTTCTCGATGTGGTGGCGCAGCGGCGGCAGGATCACTACTTTCGCGAATTGCCCGATTTTCTACGGGCCGGCGATCTATTGGTATTCAACGACACGCGTGTCTTGCCGGCGCGATTGCATGGACGCAAAGACACCGGCGGCGCGACCGAGATCTTGATCGAACGCGTCACCGGCGAGCATGAAGCCACCGTGCAACTGGGCGTGAGCAAAAAGCCGAAAGAGGGCGGGCGTATCGAGTTGGCTGATGGTAGCTACGCTACGGTGCTTGGGCGTGAGGGCTCGTTCTTTAAGCTGCGTTTTGAATCTCCTGAGCCCTTGGCGCAATTACTGCTGAAGCTCGGCGAGATGCCATTGCCGCCGTATATCGACCGGCAGGCCGATGCCAGCGACCTTGAGCGCTATCAAACTATCTATGCGCGTGAACCGGGGGCGGTTGCCGCGCCTACCGCAGGTCTGCATTTTGACGAGTCGCTGCTGGCGAAATTGCGCGAGCGCGGCGTGGATTTCGGCTATGTGACCCTGCATGTGGGGGCCGGTACCTTTCAGCCTATCCGCGTGGACGACATTAAAGACCATCAAATGCACCGCGAGTGGTTAAACGTGGGCGCCAGCCTGGTCGAGAAAATTCAGCGTACCCGCGCTGCTGGCGGCCGCGTGATCGCTGTGGGCACCACCGTGGTGCGTGCGCTGGAAAGCGCCAGTTACGAGGGCGAGCTGCATCCGTTTGCCGGCGAGACGCAAATTTTCATTTTCCCCGGCTATCGCTTCAGCAGCATTGACGGTTTGATTACCAATTTCCATTTGCCGCAATCGACCTTATTGATGCTGGTTTCGGCACTGGCCGGCCGCGAATTCATGCTCGACTCCTACCGGTACGCGGTAGATCAGCATTACCGCTTCTTTTCCTATGGCGACGCGATGCTGATCTTGCCGACAGGCGACTGACCCGTGCAGCTAAACTAGGCCGATGACTTCTCTTCAATTCGATCTCTACGCCACTGACGGCGCCGCCCGTCGTGGCCGCCTCAGCTTCCCCCGTGGCACGGTGGAAACACCGGCGTTTATGCCGGTGGGCACTTATGGCTCAGTCAAGGCAATGACCCCGCGCGATGTCCGTGACATCGGTGCCGAAATCATCCTGGGCAATACTTTCCACTTGTTTCTGCGGCCGGGGCTGGAGGTCGTCGAGCAGTTCGGCGGGCTGCATCGCTTCATTGGCTGGAACGGGCCGATCCTGACCGACTCAGGCGGCTTCCAGGTGTTCTCCCTGGCGCATAAGCGCAAGATCACCGAGGAGGGGGTGACCTTTGCCTCGCCGGTGGACGGCTCCAAAGTGTTCTTGTCGCCGGAAGAGTCGATGCGCATCCAGACGACGCTGGATTCGGACATCGCCATGATTTTTGACGAATGCACGCCGTATCCGGCTACCGAAAAGGTCGCGGCGACGTCGATGGAGCTGAGCTTGCGTTGGGCCGAGCGTTCACGGCAAAGCTTCAACGATCGTAACAACCCCAATGCCTTGTTCGGCATCGTGCAAGGCAGCGTGTATGAAAACCTACGCCGCCGTTCGGCCGAGGGGCTGATACACATCGGCTTTGACGGTTACGCCGTCGGCGGCCTGGCGGTGGGCGAGCCCGAGGCGGAGCGCAATCACGCGCTGGATTTCACCGTGCCGTTGTTGCCCAAAGACAAGCCGCGTTACCTGATGGGGGTGGGGCGGCCGGAGGACATCGTCGAGGCCGTTCGCCGCGGCATCGACATGTTCGATTGCGTTATGCCGACCCGCAATGCGCGCAACGGCTTCTTATTCACCGCCGAAGGTACTTTGCGCATCCGTAACGCGAAATTTTCTCTGGATACTCGGGTGATCGAGGAAGGCTGCGACTGCTATGCCTGCGCCAATGGCTTTTCCCGTGCCTACCTGCGTCATCTGGATCGCTGCAACGAAATCCTCGGCAGCCAGCTCGCCACCATACATAACTTGCGCTACTACCAGCGGCTGATGGCCGGCTTGCGCGAGGCTATTGCGGCAGGACGGTTGGAAGACTTTGTGGCTGAGTTTTACGCGCTCCGGCAGGGTGGGGTAGTCGGCTGACAGTCACGTTTTCCGTATGTCGGTAGCCTCCGGGGGCTTGGAAAGCGGCACTATCGTCGCCAAAGCATTGTGCGGGCTGGCCTTGCGGTGCATGCAGGGCCTTGGGGCGCATGGCATAATCCACGATCTTTTTTCAGGCGCAGGGAAGAAATTCCTGTTGGCGCCGCAACTTGCGAGACAAAACGATGAATCTTCCAATCTCCTTTGTGATCGCTCAGGCCGCTCCGGCAGCCGCCGGCGCTCAGGCGGGGAACCCGCTGATGACCTTTCTGCCGCTCATTCTGTTGTTCGCGGTGTTCTATTTCCTGATGATCCGCCCGCAGATGAAGCGGCAGAAGGAGCACCGCACTATGGTCTCGGCCCTGTCTAAGGGTGACGAGGTAGTGACCAACGGCGGCATCGCCGGGCGCGTGGAAGAAGTCGGCGAGTCGTTCATCACCGTCGAGATCGCACCGAACGTGTCGATCAAATTGCAGAAGGGCGCGGTGTCGCAAGTGTTGCCCAAGGGTTCGCTGAAGTCGTCCTGATGGGGCGAAAGGCGGCCTGGTGCCGCCTTTCAACACTCTAGGATCTACGCAATGACGCTACCGCTGCGGCTTATAAACTGCGGCTTTGACGGATTTTAGGCATGAGTGATTTTCCACGCTGGAAGTATGTGCTAGTCGCGATCGTACTGGTGCTTGCCACGTTCTATGCGTTGCCCAATGTGTTCCAGCCCGTACCTGCTGTGCAGATCATCGCCAACCACAATGGTGTGGTCGATGCTGCGCTACAGCAGAAGGTGGCCGGCGCGTTGAAGCAGCAAAACGTGGCCTATAGCAACATGGCCATCAATGGCGATCACCTGCTGACTAGCTTCGCCAATGGCGATGCGCAGAAGAGCGGTGCTGATGCCATCAAGGCCGCGCTAGGCGATGACTACACCGTTGCATTCAACCTTCAGTCGACCGTGCCGGGCTGGCTGCGTGCCATCGGCGCCCGCTCCATGCCATTGGGTCTGGACTTGCAGGGCGGCGTGCACTTCCTGATGGAGGTGGACCAGAACGATGTGCTCGACAAGAAAGAGGCCGGCTACGCGGACGATATCCGTACTCTGCTGCGCCAGAAAAACATCCGCTACGATTCGGTCAACCGCAATGCCACTCGCGGCCAAGGCGTGGCCGTGGTGCTGCGTTCGGCCGAGGACCGCACGGCGGCGGCCAACGCGATTGCGGTCGAATACCCCGACCTCAGCGTGCAAGACGGCGCCACCACCGGCGACCGCTTTTTGCTCAATGCCGCGGTAAAACCGGAAAAACTGCGCGAACTGTCGCTCAATACCATTCGCCAGAACCTTGGCACCTTGCGTAACCGTATCAATGCGCTGGGCGTATCGGAGCCGATCATCCAGCAGCAAGGCGATAGCCGCATCGTGGTCGAGTTGGCCGGCGTGCAAGACACCACCGAGGCGAAGAAGCTGATTGGCGCTACCGCGACGCTGCAATATCGCGCAGGCATCGGCTTTGCCGGCGACCCGCAGGCCGTCGAGGCTGCGCGTACCGGCAATATTCCGCCGAATGCCAATTTGTATTACATGCGCGATACCCGTCAGCCGGTGCTGGTGGACAAGAAAATCATCGCCACCGGCGACGAGCTGATCGACGCCTCCTCGACCTTCGACCAGACCAGCGGCTCGCCCGCGGTGTCGGTTTCGCTGAACTCCAGCGGCGCTCGAAAGATGCAGGATTTCACCAACGGCAACGTCGGCAAGCCGATGGCCGTGGTGTATATCGAGCGTGTGGTCGATACCAAGATCGTCGACGGCAAGCAGGTTCGCACGCCTACCATCACCTATTCGGTGATTAACGACGCGCGTATCAGCAGCCCTTTCGGCAAGCAGTTCCAGACCACCGGCCTGCGTAGTCCCAAAGAAGCCTCCGAGCTGGCCTTGCTGCTCAAGGGCGGCGCACTGGCGGCGCCGGTCGATATCGTCCAGGAGCGTGTTATCGGCCCCAGCCTGGGTCAGGACAATATCGCCAAGGGTTTCAAGGCGGTCATGATCGGTCTGGGGCTGGTGCTGTTGGCGGCGGCGATCTACTACAAGCTGTTCGGCCTGGTGGCCGACATCGCGTTGTTCTTCAACCTGGTGGTGCTGGTGGCGATCATGTCGATGATCGGGGTCACCCTGACCATGCCGGGCATCGCCGGTATCGTGCTTACCCTGGGTATGGCGATCGATGCGAACGTGCTGGTTTGCGAACGTATCCGCGAAGAACTGCGCAATGGCTCGACACCGCATGCCTCGATCCGCGCCGGCTACGAAAAAGCCTGGGCGACCATTCTGGATGCCAACGTAACCCACCTGATCGCCGCGCTGGCGCTGACCACGATGGGCTCAGGCCCGATCAAAGGCTTCGGCGTCACTCTGCTGATCGGTATTCTGACCTCGATGTTCACCTCGGTCACCGTGACTCATGCCATCACCGCATTGATCCACGGCCATCGCAAGCTCAAGACGCTGTCGGTCTGAAGAGGAACGGAAACACATGGAAATCTTCAACCACAACAGTAATGTCAACTTTCTTGGCATGCGCAAATTCAGTATCGGCATCGCCGCCCTGCTGATGATCGCCTCGATCGCACTGATCGCGACCAAGGGTCTCAACTATGGCCTGGACTTCACCGGTGGCGTGTCCATCGTGGCGGACTACCAGCAGCCGGTAGCCATCGCCGACGTGCGCGCCGCGCTGGAGAAGGGCGGCATCGAGAACGCGGTGGTGCAGAGCCTCGGCGGTACCAAAGAGGTCTCGATCCGTTTGCAGCCAACGGCAGCCATGCTCGACGAGAAGGGCAAGGTAAGCCTGGACAAGGCCGCTGACGATGTCACCAAGGCCCTGCGGGCGATCCGCCCGGATGCCGCGCTGACCAGTCGCGACTATGTCGGCTCGCAGGTCGGCGAGGAGCTGCGCAGCGACGGTGTGGTGGCTGTGATCGTGGTAATCATCGGCATCATGGGCTATCTGTGGATCCGCTTCGAACGCCGCTTCGCGATCGCGGCGGTGGTCACCGAGGTGCACGATGCGTTGGTTACCGTAGGCATCTTTGCGCTGACCCAGCGCGAGTTCGACCTCACCGTGCTGGCCTCGGTACTGGCGGTGGTCGGTTACTCGATCAACGACAAAGTGGTGGTGTTCGACCGCATCCGCGAGCTGTTCCGCCTGGCCCGCAAGGCCGAGCCGGAGGAGATTCTCAATCGCTCGATCAACAACACCCTGTCGCGAACCATCATCACCTCCACCTTCACGGCCATCACCATGGCGGCGCTGTACTTCTTCGGCGGTCCGGTAGTGCACGGCTTTGCCATCACCATGCTGATCGGCATCCTGGTCGGCACCTTGTCCTCGATCTTTGTCGCTAGCCCGATCCTGCTGTGGCTGGGGGTATCGAAGAAGGATCTGATGCCGCAAGTCAAAGGAAATCCTGAGCTGGAACGGCGTCCGTAAGGCGAAACATATTACGAAGTCTTAACACTAGAGGCCCGGTTTCCGGGCCTTTTTTATGCGCGTCGATAAACCTGAACGTGTTTTCACACGAATCGACCCAAGGACGATCGGCCCTTGTGGTCCCGGCACCGTAGATGGTTGCTTATATGCAAGTTAATACGCTTATAAATCGTAATAACTAATGGCAAAAGTTATTCGTATTTTCTTTTGATGAACGCAAATAAATGCGCATATCTCGTGCGAACGCACATTAAAATGTTGTTGACTTGACGTAAAAAATACCATTATGTTTCATCACATTCCTGCGCAAACATACTGCTGACTGGGACTAAAAGCCGGTCATTAGGACTGCGTCGGGGAGGGCGAGAGATCGGCTGAAAGGGAGCCTTCCGCGCAGCGGAACGGGTTTCAGTCGATTACTGGCGGATCACCTGGCCAATCGATTCATAAATCGATTGCCTGGATTATTTTTGCTCATTCATGAGCTGCAATGGGGAGATACATAATGAGTTTTGGTTCGATGAATCGCGGTTATTTGCTGCGACGCTCGGCGTTAGCAGTAGCCTTGACCATGGGGATGGCGGGCGTAGCGTTTGGCCAGTCCACCACCGGCGGTATTTTCGGCCAGGCCGAAGCCGGCGAGACCGTCAGCGTCAGCAATACCACCGGTTTGACGCGTCAGGTTCAGGTCGACGATAGCGGCCGTTACCGCATCGGCAATCTGCCGTTGGGTACATACACCGTCTCCCTGCAGAAGGGCGGCACCACGGTCGATACGCGTAAGGACGTGAACCTTACCGTGAACTCGAACACCGAGGTTTCCTTCGCCAGCGCCGCGCATGCAGCGTCGTTGTCGGCCGTAACGGTCACTGCGAACTCGTTGCCGTCGATCGACGTGAGCGGCGTGGACTCGCGCACCGTCATCACCTCGCAGCAGTTGGCGCGCCTGCCGTTGGCACGCAGTGCCGAAGCCATCGCCTTGCTCGCACCGGGCGTGGTTGCCGGTAGCGGCCTGTTCAACGGCCTTGGCCCGTCAGGCGGTAACGTCGTTTCGTTCAGCGGTTCGTCGGTGACCGAGAACGCTTACTACATCAACGGCTTTAACACGACCGATCCGCTCAGCGGCTTCGGCGGCATCACCCTGCCATACGGCGCGATCGACCAGCAGGAAATCATCAGCGGCGGCTACGGTGCGGCTTACGGTCGTTCTGACGGCGGCGTGATCAACCAGGTCGGCAAGCGCGGTACCAACGAATGGCATTTCGGCGGTCAGGTGCAGTGGACTCCGACCGATCTGAAGAGCGATCCGGTCAACTATTTCTTAGTCAACAAGAAAGACAATTCGCAAGGCAAGATGTACCGCTACAACAACGACAGCAAGACGTCGACAACGACCTACGACGCCTACGTCGGCGGCCCGTTGATCAAGGACAAGCTGTTCTTCTTCGCCGCGGTGGAAGCCGAGCGTGTGGCGGGCAAGAGTGTCGGTTCAATCGCCGCACCGCAGGACACCCACACGACGTTCAGCAATCCGAAATGGTACGGCAAGCTGGATTGGAACATCACCGACAGCAATATTTTCGAGCTGACCACGGCCTCCAACAAATCGTCTTATCGCGGCTCGCTGCATAACTTTAGCTACGCCACGAAAACGGATGGCGCGTTCACAGGCTATGACACGTCGACCAAGACGGGCGCGGATGTCTACTCGGGCAAGTTCACCAGCTACATCACCGATGATCTGACCCTGACGGCCCTGTACGGCAAGATGAAGGGTACGTACTACAGCAATACGCCCGGTTTCGATCCGACCTTGATCCATCTGTTCACACCGGATCAGCAGAATCCCGCGCTGAACGGCGGCAACCCGATCACCAACAGTCAGAACATCTCGACGGTCAACCTGCCGAGCCACAAGTCGACCAACACCAATCTGCGCATCGATCTGAGCTACAAGCTGGGCAGCCATACGCTCACGGCCGGTCTCGATAACCAGGACGTGAAAAATATCGACGGTGGTACCCAGTTCCCAGCATCCGGTGCGGGCTACGCCTGGGAATACACCAATTTCGGCGATCCGAATGGCTATATCGTCGGTGGCCCAGGTACCGCCCCAGGCACTGCCGATTGGCACAATTTCCCGTGGGTCGCCAACACTGGCGCGACACCGGGCGGTGCGACCGGCTACTACGTCGACAGATACCGTTACCACGACAATGCCTCGGTCCGCGTGGCACAGCGCGCGCAGTACATCCAGGACGACTGGCAGATCAACGATCGCTGGTTGGTCAAGCTGGGTCTGCGCAATGACCAGTTCACCAACTACAACGCCGCAGGCCAGCCGTATCTGCGTCTGACCAAGCCGCAGTGGGCTCCTCGTGTCGGCTTTAGCTGGGACGTGAACGGCGACTCCAGCTTCAAGGTCTACGGCAATGCCGGTCGCTACTACCTCGCCTTGCCGACCAGCGTGGCATTGCGTTCCGCCGGTTCGTCGCTGTACACCCGCGAGTACTACACCTATACGGGTATCGATTCGAACGGTGTCCCGACTGGCCTGACTCCGATCGCAACCAGCCAGGGCTTGGGTGCGCCCTTCTCGGCCAACGGCGAATATGGTCAGCCGCGCGATCCGAAAGTGGGCGCCGCCCAGGGCCTCAAGTCGGAGTACCAGGATGAGTACATCCTCGGTTTCGACAAGAAGCTGGGTGATTCGTGGGTTTACGGTGCCAAGGCAACCTACCGCAATCTGCGCAATGCGATCGACGATATTTCGGACGTCAGCTCGATCATCAACAAGATGAACAACATGGGTATTGATCCAAATACCTATGATCCGTCGGCGATTCCGGGCAGCATCCTGATAAATCCGGGCAAGAATGCGACCTTCAGCATTGCCAAGCTGGCTGGCGGTTACTACAACGTGCCGATGGATTGGAAGAAGGATTTTGGCTTCGACCAGGGCCTGAAGCGCAAGTACTACGCCTTGAACCTCTTCCTTGAGCATCCGTTTGATGGCAAGTGGTTCGGCCGGGTCGACTACGTGTGGTCGCGCAGCTACGGCAACAGCGAAGGTCAGGTCAAGTCCGATATCGGCCAGACCGACGTTTCGGCCACGTCTGACTGGGATTACTCGCAGTTGATGGTCTCGTCCAACGGCCAGCTCTCCAACGACCGTACGCACCAGATCAAGGCCTACGGTTCGTATCAGGTCGCGCCTGAGTGGATGGTATCCGGCAACCTGGCCATCTTGTCCGGCTCACCGAAGGAATGCCTGGGTCTGTACGGTCCGCTTGGAACCGACCCGGCGGGCTACGGTACGAACTACCACTTCTGCAACGGTCAGCCGGTCATTCCTGGCTTCAAGCACAACCCCTGGACATATTTGCTCAGCCTGAGTGCCGAGTACCGTCCAGAATGGGCTGACAAGAAGCTTGGCTTCAACGTGATGGTTTACAACGTGTTCAATAAGCAGGCCATCACGCAGACCTATGCTCATTACACCTCCAGCTATCAGCGTCCGTACACCTCACAGACGCCGCGGTATGTGCGTTTCGGTGTCAACTACGACTTCTAGTAGTTAGTTGCTGTGATGCCTCATCAACGAAGCTAGTTGTCTTCGTTGATGAAACTCTAGCCGCCAGGGATTTCCCTGGCGGCTTTTTTTGTGGCCGAGGGATTGGGGCCGGTGAAGTCTCCATCCAGCCCTGACCAGCCTGTGAATAATTACGAGCCGACTGTTCATAGAAGCCAACGTCGTAGGGATTTGAGGTTTGTTCATTGGGCAAACTTGAGAATCTGTTCATATTTAAGTTATTGAGTTATAAAAACATATTATTTTTACCAGTCGATTTTCGTAAAATATTGCGGCTCAAGTGCACAAAGTAACATTAAAATATTGTTGACTTGCCGCAAAAAATCCAACTATGTTCCGTCACGTTCTTGCCCCATGTTCTTGCTGGTTGGCATTGAGGCTAATCGCTCGACATGTGGCAGGCGGTGCAAGAGATGGATTGAAAGGGAGCCTTCCGCAAGTCGGGATGGGTTTCAGTCCGCCTCTTGCAGGTCATTTTGGTCAGCCGATTCATTGATTGGTTGCCTTGATTACTTTTGCTCAATTTGTGAGCTGCTATGGGGAGATACACATGAGTTTTAGTTCGATGAATCGCAGCTATTTGCTGCGGCGCTCGGCATTGGCGATGGCCTTGACCCTCGGGATGGCGGGCGTGGCTTTCGGCCAGTCCACCACCGGCGGTATTTTTGGCCAGGCCGAAGCCGGCGAAACCGTCACCATCAGCAATACCACCGGCCTGACGCGTCAGGTCCAGGTCGATAGCAGCGGCCGTTACCGGGTCGCCAATCTGCCCTTGGGTACGTACACCGTCTCCTTGCAGAAGGGTGGCGCCACGGTCGATACGCGTAAGGAAGTGAACCTTACGGTGAACTCGAACACCGAGGTTTCCTTTGCCACCGCCGCGAATGCTTCGTCGCTGTCGGCCGTAACGGTCACTGCGAACTCGTTGCCGTCGATCGACGTCAGCGGCGTGGATTCGCGCACCGTCATCACCTCGCAGCAGTTGGCGCGTTTGCCGTTGGGCCGCAGTGCCGAAGCGATCGCCTTGCTCGCACCGGGCGTGGTTGAAGGTAGCGGCCTGTTCAGCGGCCTTGGCCCGACAGGCGGTAACGCGGTTTCGTTCGGCGGTTCGTCGGTAACCGAGAATGCTTACTACATCAACGGTTTCAACACGACCGATCCGCTCAGCGGCTTTGGTGGTTTGAGCCTGCCGTATGGCGCGATCGACCAGCAGGAAATCATCAGCGGCGGCTACGTTGCGGCTTACGGTCGTTCCGATGGCGGCGTGATCAACCAGGTCGGCAAGCGCGGTACCAACGAATGGCATTTCGGCGGTCAGGTGCAGTGGACCCCGAGCGATCTGCAGGGCGACCCGAAGAACTATTTCTACGTCAAGAAAGATGGTTCGCAGGGCAAGATGTATCGCTACAAGAATGACAACAAGTCGACGACGTCGACTTATGACGCTTACATCGGCGGTCCGTTGATCAAGGACAAATTGTTCTTCTTCGCGGCGGTGGAAGCCGAGAAGGTTGGCGGTAAAGGCGACTCTGGTTCCACCAGGGGCGTCGGTCCGGTCAGCGTTCCGCAGGACACGCATACGTCCTATAGCAATCCGAAGTGGTACGGCAAGCTGGATTGGAACATCACCGACAGCAATATCCTTGAGCTGACCACGGCGTCCAGCAAGCAGTCCTACCGTGGCACGAACCACTCGTTCAGCTACGCCACGCTCAAAGATGGCCCGTTCACCAGCTACGATCCGTCGACCAAAGACGGTGCCGATCTTTATTCGACCAAGTTCACCAGCTATATCACCGATGACCTGACCGTCACGGCGATGTACGGCAAGATGAAGGGTACGTTCTACACCGAAGCGCCTGGTTACGACACGAATACCCCTTACATCTTCCAGGCTAACCAGCAGAACCCGGATGTGACCAACGGCAAGGTCGTCACCAATAACCAGCCGATCTCGACACTCGGCCTGCCGGGGCATAAGTCGACCAATACCAACCTGCGCATCGACGTCAGCTACAAGCTGGGCTCGCATACGCTGACGGCTGGTATCGACAACCAGGACGTGAAGAATTCCATGGCCGGCACCAAGTTCCCGGACAATGGTTTGGGTTATGCCTGGGAATACAACGATTTCGTTTCCGCCGGTGGCGACCCTGGCTCGTATATCGTCGGCGGTCCGGGTTCGGCTCAGCCCGGTGCCGATTGGCACAACTCTCCTTGGGTAGCTAATCCGAACGCTACGCCGGGTGGCGCCACGGGTTTCTACGTCGATAAGTACCGTTATAACGACAGTGCTTCGGTGCGTGTATCGCAGCGCGCGCAGTACATCCAGGACGACTGGCAGATCAACGATCGTTGGTTGGTCAAGCTGGGTCTGCGCAACGACCAGTTCACCAACTATGGCTCCTCGGGCGCGGCATTTCTGCGTTTGACCAAGCCGCAGTGGGCGCCGCGCCTCGGCTTTAGCTGGGACGTGAACGGTGATTCCAGCTTCAAGGTCTACGGTAACGCCGGTCGTTACTACCTCGCGATGCCGACTAGCGTTGCCCTGCGCTCCGCGGGTCAGTCGATGTATACCCGCGAGTACTACACCTATACCGGTATCGACTCGAACGGCGTGCCGACTGGCCTGACCCCGATCAATACCAGCCAGGGCTTGGGTGCGCCTTTCTCGGCCAATGGCGAGTACGGTCAGCCGCGTGATCCGAAGGTCACTTCATCGACCAATCTGAAGTCGGAGTACCAGGATGAGTACATCCTTGGTTTCGACAAAAAGCTTGGCGACTCGTGGGTCTATGGTGCCAAGGCGACTTATCGCAATCTGCGTAATGCGATTGACGATATCGCCGACAGCGCCTCGATCATGGCGAAGATGAGCAAGATGGGCATCGATCCGAACACCTTCGATCCTTCCAAGATTCCGGGTAGCCTGCTGATCAATCCAGGCAATACGTCCAACTTCAATATTCCGAAGATTGGTGGCGGTTACTACAACGTCACTATGGATTGGACCAAGGACTTTGGCTTCGATCAGGGCATGAAGCGCAAGTACTATGCCTTGAACCTCTTCCTTGAGCATCCGTTTGATGGCAAGTGGTTCGGCCGGGTCGACTACGTGTGGTCGCGCAGCTACGGCAACAGTGAAGGTCAGGTCAAGTCCGATGTCGGTCAGACCGACGTTTCGGCTACGTCCGATTGGGACTTCGCCTCGCTCATGGTCAGCTCCAACGGTGTGTTGGCCAATGACCGTCGCCATCAGATCAAGGCCTATGGCTCGTATCAGATCGCGCCGGAGTGGATGGTGTCAGGCAACGTGCAGATCATGTCCGGCTCACCCAAGGATTGCATGGGTCTGTACGGTGCCAACCAGACCGATCCGGCCGGTTACGGTGCCTACTACCACTTCTGCAAAGGCCAGCCGTCACCTCCTGGTTCGGCGCGTAATCCGTGGACCTACTTGCTGAGTCTGAGCGCCGAGTACCGCCCGGAGTGGGCTGACAAGAAGCTTGGTTTCAACATGATGGTTTACAACGTGCTCAATAAGCAGGAGACCACCCAGATCTACGCGCGTTCGAACATCAACTATCTGCGTCCATTCACCTCGCAGACGCCGCGCTACGTTCGTGTGGGCGTTACCTACGACTTCTAAGTAGCTAGCTTTACCGTACTGCCTCATCGACGAAGCCAAGTCGTCTTCGTCGATGAAACACTAGCCGCCGGGGATTTCCCCGGCGGCTTTTTTTATGTCCCCGATAGCGGATCAAAGCCGGCCCATCAAGCCGACGAAGCACCTTCGCTCACTGGCGTATTACTCGCAGCCGGGGTTTCGCTGGTATGCGCCGGTATGGATTGGTGATGAGCCAGGGCATGCAGATCCAACTGATCCACGGGAATCGGCTCATAGTTTGGTCCGAACGCAACCTCGCCCAGTTTCCAGCCTGCCGGCCGTCTTACGGCGCCCCAGAAACGCTTGAACGCATTCCAGTGCAGGCCGACCAGGCCAAACTCGTTGTCTGAGTCGACCACCGGATCGCCCACGCCGGTCGGACGCGGTGGTTCGCCGTAAAGCGCGGTGCCGAATACGACGTCCCAGATCGAGAAGACTTGGCCGAAGTTGCAGTTATGCAGTTTCGGTCGGGTGGGGTCGACCAGCATGTGATGCAGGCGATGGAATTTCGGCGCGACGAAAACGCGGCCGAGCACACTGCCGAAGCCGATGCGCACATTGGCATGCGAGAAGTTTTGCACCAGCTCGCCGAGCAGCATCAGCCAGGCGAATTCAGCCGGCGCCACGCCAATCAGCAGGCCGACCACAGCCAGTACCATCGACTGCAAAAAGCCGTCTATAAGGCTGCCGCGGTCGTTGGTCCAGCAACTCATCTGACGCTGGCTGTGATGCATGCTGTGCAGCGCCCACCACCACGGCAGTGCGTGCTGCAGGCGATGCATCCAGTAATAGACCAGATCGTAGATGAGGTAATAAATCACGAACAGCAGCAACGGATGGCCGTTGAGCGCGGGGATCCAGCGCGTGATGCTCAGTAGCGAGTCGTCAACACTGGCGCCGGCGGGGTCGGCGCCGCCGCCGAAATAATTGCTGATCGGGGTGAGTACGAGATAGGCGAACAGCGGAAAGATGCCGCCCAGCATCAGCACCGTGTACTGCCAGTCGACCCGAGTCAGGCGTCGATCGGCCCATTGCTCGGCGGGCAGCAGGCTTTCCAACGGACGGAAAATCAAGGCGATGATGCCGATCTGCAGTGCGGCAATCAGCAGCGCTTCGGAGATCTCGCTCGGATTCCCGGCCAGGCCATTGAGATGCAGGAAATTCAGAACCGGGATCACTCCGTGGCTGCTTAGCCAGGCGATCAGGTGGGACCACAGTTCGGACATCGTTACACCATACGTATCGGGCTGGTTGGCTGTGCATCGCCATCAGCGTGGGGGAGGGGCTACAAAACTGAGCGGTTTAGGATACTGCTGGTGCGGCGCGAGGCCAACGTTGGGCTGGCGCTGGGCATGGCGCCGTTCAGTCGGGGCTTCGCCCCGGAGTATGTGGACGCAAGTTTCAGCGTAATTGGGCGTCGAGTTGAGTCAGTCGCTCGGCGGTGCCGACATCGATCCAGGCGCCGCTGTGCCTGGTGCCATGGACTTGGCCTCGGGATATTGCGGCGCGCAACAATGGCGCTAACCGAAAGCGTGGCGGCTTATCGGTGGCACCCGGTGCGTCGCCGATCACTTCACGCCAAGGCGTCAATATGTCGCGGCGATAGACGCCAAGACCGCTGAACGTGAGTTTGGCATCGCCGTCTTCATGCAGTACGCCATGGGCATCCAGGGCGAAATCGCCTTGCGGATGATGCGCCGGGTTGTCGACCATGCATAAGTGCGCGAGACCTTGTGGCTCGGCGGGAAGGGCGGCGAAATCGGCATCCGTCCAGATATCGCCGTTTACCGCGATAAAGGGTTCCGGGCCGAGCAACGGCAGCGCATTCAGCATGCCGCCGCCGGTTTCCAGGGATGTCGCACCTTCATAGGCATAGCGAATACGCAAACCCCAGCGCGAACCATCGCCAAGGGTTTCGGGAAATTGTTCGGCTAGATGCGAGGTATTGATGACGACGTAGTTCACGCCGATCGCGGCGAGCTTTTCCAGATGCCATGCGATCAGTGGTTGGCCGCCCACCTCAAGCAAGGGCTTGGGTATGCGATCAGTGAGCGGGCGCATGCGTTCGCCCAGGCCGGCGGCGAAGATCAGCGCGTGTCTCATACCTTGATAGTCAGGTCGCGTTTGCCCACGCAGCGCTCAAGCAAGGCTACGAACTCGGTTAGCTCGGGGTAACGGCTAGCCACGCCGATCACGTAGTCGTAGACGCGCGGCAGATCATTCAGATAACCGGGTTTGCCGTCGCGATAACACAGCCGGCAAAACAGGCCGAGCACCTTGATGTGCCTTTGTAGGCCGATCAAATCGAACCAACGCAGAAAGCGCTCGCGGTCTATACCGTCGGCGATTAAATGCGCCGCTTGCAGGCGCATGCGGTAGTTTTCAACCCAGCCTTCGACGCGTTCGCGATCCCACACGATGTAACAGTCGCGCAATAGCGAGGCGAGGTCATAAGTGATTGGGCCGATAAGTGCGCCCTGGAAATCAATCACGCCAGGGCTACGTTGTTCGGTTATCAACAAATTACGGCTATGAAAATCGCGGTGTACGAAGCAGCGCGGTTGCGCCAGCGCGTTGTGCAACAAGACGCCAAAGGCGGACTCAAGCACATCCCATTCCTCGCACTCCGGCGTGTAGCCAAGATGACGGCCGAGAAACCACTCCGGCATGATCTCCAGCTCACGGCTGAGAAAGGCGTAGTCGTAAGGCTGCAGATCGCTGGCATCCACCGAGGTTTGCATGCGCAGCAGCGCATTCATAGCGTCGCTGTACAAGGCATCGACACTTTGATCGTTCAGTGCCGGCAGATATAGCTTGGCGCCGAGATCCTCGATAAGCAGCAGTCCTTGTTCGAGATCATGCGCGTGTACGACAGGGACATGCAGCCCTGCCGCAGCGAGTCGCGCGCCGATATCCAGCCAGGGGTGCGGATCTTCCTGTGCCGGCGGCGAATCCATCACGATCCAGCTCTGGCCGGCATGCGATGCGCGCCAGTAGCTGCGGAAGCTGGCATCGGCGGATGCGGGTTCAAGCGTCAGCGCGGGGGCATGCAATACCGATCTGGCCCAGGCAAGGCGGGCCGCGGCGCGGTCGATGGGGGGCGTGCACAGGGAGGACGAGGACATGAGTGCAATTGTCTAACAGACGGCGCGTCACCTAAAGTGCCCGCCATGTTTGCGCAGCCAGCCTCGCTCAGCCGTATCCACCGCCGTGCCCACGGCGCGCGCTGGCTGTTCGCGTTGCTGATCTTGTTAAAGCTGGCAGTGGGCACGTTTTGCCTTGCCAATGATGCGTTGCTGTCTGACTCCGTGCAGGCTACGGCGGCACAGACCACGCAGTTGAGTGCAGCCTCAGTCACAACGGATGACGATGCAGCCCTTTGCTGGCATGACGGTGCGGGCGGCTGCCATTGCAATTGCATGCATGCCACCCCCTTGGCCGGCGCCACATTGGCGTCCTTGCCGCGATTGACACCGCTGCATGTATTCGCCGCCATGCGGCCGGCCACCCAGCGGCCCGCGGCACGGAATCCGCTACGTCCTCCGATCGCTCTTGTAGGAGCGCACTTTGTGCGCGAAACCTATGGAGTCGTAACGCTGTAATACCCATCACCCCGTGGCCTATCGCCATCAGGTGATCGCACGCCGAGCCGGCTCCTACTTCGGTTTTCCCGTACAAGCGGCGCTCCTGCCATCGCTTCAGTCACGCCTGCCGTTTTCGGCATGGCGTCCCGATCGGTTTCAGGAGTTTCAGTCATGCGATTCAAAATAAGGATGCCCCGATCATGGGCATTCCTCGGCGTCTTGTGCGCACTTGCTGGTAGCGGCGTTATCGCTGCTCCCGCAGAGCCATCACGGGTGACTGCGCAAGCAGGACCTTCAGCGGACCTCACGCGTGCTGTGCGCGCATTGTGGACGGGCAACCCAGAGGTTCAAGTGGCCCGTGCCGAGCTGGAAGCGGCGCGCGCCCGCGCCCGCGCCGCCCATCAGCCGCTATACAACCCCAGTCTTGAACTGGCTGCCGAGAACGCCGATGTCGATCGACGCACCATCGGCGTCAGCCTCGCACTCGATCTATCCGGCAAACGTCGCGCGCGCGGCGCGGTGGGTGATGCCGAGCTGGATGTGGCGCAGGCTGCGTATGAGGTGGTTCGCCGAGATGTCGCTGCGCGTTGGCTGAAAGTCTGGTTCGAGACAACGCTAGTGGTGCAGGAAAGTCGCCTTGGTCAGCGTCGTGTCGAATTGATGGCACGCTTCGCCGAATTGGCCGAGCGTCGGCTCAAGGTAGGTGACATCAGCAGTACCGAGCGCGATCTGGCCGCGCTGGCCTTGACCGAGGCGCAGGCCCAGCAGGCAGCGCTACTTGGCAAGGCCCCTGGCGTACAGGCCAGCCTGGCTGCGTTGGGTGGCCCGGCCGATGCATCGCTGCCGACGCCGCCACGCGAATTGCCGCCCATGCCGCGCGACGATGCGGCGGTGGCCATGGAGCGGTTGCCGGAATGGCGGCTGGCGCAGGCGCGCACGAGCAGCGCCGATGCCAGCGTTCGCGCCGCGCAGCGCGATCGTATTCCCGACCCCACCATCGCACTCACCGGTGGACGCGTGCGCACCGGCTCCGCTGCCGGGATGAGTCAGAACGTGGTGGGCGTGAGCCTCAGTGTGCCGTTGCCGATCCGCAATAACTATCGAGCGGAGGTGGATGCGGCGCGTGCCGAATCCGATGCCGCCGCCGCGGGATTCAGCGGCCAGCGATTGACGCTACGTGCGCGAGCCAACGAAACCAGCGCCCGCTATCGGGCCCTGCGTGAAGCAAGTGCTGCGTTTCGCGGGGGCCGTGCCGCTGCATTTGATGAACGTACCGGCTTGCTGGAGCGATTGTGGGGCGCTGGCGAAATCGGCACGTCCGATTACCTGGTGCAGCTCAAGCAAAGCCTCGATACCGCGCTGTCGGGCATGCAACTGGAAAACGAGACCTGGCAAGCGTGGATCGATTACCTCGGTGCTCACGGTCAATTGACGGCATGGGGTGAGGGGCGGGACGACGAGGGCGATAACAAGCCATCACTTAGGGATTCAAATCGATGAAGATCTTCAAAATTAAAGCCTATGGCCTGCCGCTGCTGCTCGTGCTCGGTTTGTCCATGACGGTCAATGCCAGTGCACAGACCAAGCAAGACCACACGGAGTCCGCGAGCCCGCTCACGCTGGATGCGGCGGCTATCCGCGATGCCGGCATCGTCACGGCACCGGCCTCGGTACGCCGACTCGAAGGTGAGATCAAGGCGCCCGGCGAAGTGCGTGCCAATGGCTATGCCACCGTGCAAGTCACGCCGCGCGTACCAGCGCAGATCGTGCGCAGACATGCGCGCCTGGGCGATAGCGTGAAAGCCGGCGCGCCGCTGGTCACTTTATCCAGCGTCGAGGTGGCCGAGGCACAAGGTGCTTTGATCGTGGGTGAGCGCGAATGGCAGCGTGTCAGTGCGCTGGGTCCGCAGGCTGTGTCCGAGCGGCGTTACACGGAAGTGAGAGTGCAGCGCGATCAGGCGCGTGCACGCCTGCGTGCTTATGGTTTGAGCGATGCTCAGGTCACCGCTATGTTGCGTGCCGGCTCAGCGCGCGCAGACGGTAACTTCGAGCTGCTTTCACCGGCGGCAGGGCGGATCACCAGCGATGAATTCGTGCTGGGTGAGCGGATTGAGCCGGGCCGCGCGTTGTTCACCTTGGTCGATGAAGACAGTGTGTGGATACAAGCGCAGTTGACCCCGGCCGATGCGGCGCGTGTGCGGCGAGGTGGCGTGGCACGGGTGGTTGCGCATGGTCAAACATTGAGTGGGAAGATTGTGCAGCTTCCCCATCAGGCTAGTGAACAAACCCGCACCGTGCCGGTGCGCATTGAAGTCGCCAATCGCGACGATCTGCTGCACAACGGCGAGTTTGTCGACACCTATCTCGCTACTGGCTATGCGCGCGAAGCATTGGCGGTACCGGTGGACGCGGTGCTGCTGCTGCAGAACCAGGCCAGCGTATTCATCGCCCATGGGCAGGGCCGTTTCGAGCCGATTCCGGTGGTAGCCGGAATCACTCAGGGCGGCTGGACCGTGATTGCCGAAGGCCTGAAACCAGGCTCGCAGGTGGTGACCAAGGGGGCCTTTGCCTTGAAGGCGCGCTTGCTGAAATCGCAAATCGGCGGGGACGGGCATTGACATGCTGAATCGTCTCGTCGAATTCTCATTGCGCTACAAAGTGCTGGTGATCGTCCTATTTGCGGTGATCGCTTTTCTAGGCTGGAAGGCGGTGCGCAATGTACCGATCGATGCCTTTCCCGATGTCACTCCGGTACAGGTCAACGTCTATACCGAGTCGGCCGGCCTGGCCGCGGAGGATGTCGAGCAGTTGCTCACTTTTCCGGTGGAGTCTGCCCTGGCCGGCCTGCCGAAGGTGCAGGAGATTCGCTCGGTCAGTCTGTTTGGCTTGTCCTATGTATCCGTGTATTTCGATGACGATATGGACATCTATTTCGCGCGGCAACTGGTCAACGAGCGCCTGCAGCAAGTGGGCGATCGATTGCCGGCGGGCTACGGCAAGCCCGAAATGGGGCCGAATGCCTCGGGCCTCGGGCAGGTGTTCTGGTACACCGTGGAACGTGCCGATCGACAATTGAAAGAGGCGGCTGACATCGGTGGAAAAGCCATCGACGATATGGATCTGCGCACCCTGCAGGATTGGACCGTGCGGTTGATCTTGCGTACCGCGCCAGGTGTAGACGATGTCACCTCATGGGGCGGTGGCGAGCGGCAGTATCAAGTACGCATCGATCCGAACAAGCTGATCGCCCAAGGTATCGGTTTTCGCGAGGTGATGGCTGCGCTAGAAGCGAACAACGCACAGGTCGGCGGTAACTATGTCGACGTTGGCCGCGAGCAATACCTCGTGCGCGGGCTGGGCTTGCTCAAGGACGCCAAAGACATCGGCAACATTGTGCTCAAGAGCGCCGGTGGTACGCCGGTCTACGTACGCGATGTGGCCAGCGTGGTCGAGGCGCCGGCACCGCGTTTCGGCGCGGTTACCCGCGATGGCAAAGAAGTGGTGATGGGCCAGGCGCTCGCACGCATCGGCGAAAACGCCAAGAGCGTGGTCGATGCAGTTAAGGCTCGGCTCGATACCGTGCGCCAGGCGTTACCGGCCGGTGTCGAGGTCAAACCGGTTTATGACCGCACCGAGTTGGTCAATCAGGCTGTCGGTACGGCGGTGCGTGCCTTGGTCGAAGGCTCGCTGCTGGTTGCCCTGGTGTTGTTTTTGTTTCTCGGCGAACTACGTTCGGCCCTGGTGGTGATCGTGACTTTGCCATTGGCGATGCTGATGGCTTTTATCGGCATGGGGCAGGCCGGTCTCTCGGCCAACCTGATGTCGCTGGCTGGCCTGGCGATCGGCATCGGCATGATGGTGGACGGTGCGGTGGTGATGGTGGAGAACGCGTTCCGCATCATGGCCGAACAACATGCTCACGGCGAAAAAGTCGATCGCACGGCCGCTGTGCTGAAGGCCGCGCGTGAGGTGGCCAATCCGATCGCCTTCGCCATCATCATTATCGTGGTGGTGTTCTTGCCGTTGTTCAGCCTGCAAGGGCTCGAAGGCAAAATGTTCAAGCCGATGGCCTTCAACATCAGCTTCGCGATGATCGGTTCGCTGCTGTTGTCGCTGACCCTGATCCCTGTGCTGGCCGCTTTGTTACTCAAGCCCAAACAAGAGAAAGATACCTGGCTGGTAGCGAAGATCAAACGCGGCTACGCGCCCTTGCTGGCGTGGGCGTTGCGTCGGCGCCGAACGGTATTGGCGGCGGCATGTCTCGCTTTGATCGGCAGCCTGGCGCTGTTTCCGTTCCTGGGTAAAGAGTTCATGCCCAACCTGCGTGAAGGCGCGATCATGTGGCGGGTCACCTCGATTCCATCGGCGTCGCTGGATGAGTCGATCGATATCTCGGCGAAGATCGCTCGCTTGTTCAAGCAAAAATTTCCAGAAGTGGAAACGACGCTGGCGATGATCGGTCGTGCGGAAAAAGGCGAGACCGCCGACGTGAACTACATGGAGATCTACACGCCGCTCAAGCCCAAACAAACCTGGCGTAAAGGCGTCAGCCTGGAAAGCCTGGAAAGCGAGATGCAGGAGGCCTTGGAAAAAGAACTGCCGACATCGGTGGTCGGCTTCACTCAGCCGATTCAGATGCGGGTGGAGGAGTTGATCTCCGGCGTGCGGGCGACCCTGGCGCTGAAAATCTACGGCCCCGATCTGGGCCAGCTCGATCGCCTGAGTGCGCAGTTGAAAAATGCACTGTCCGGCGTGCCCGGCGTGGCGGATCTCGCCTTGGAAGCAAACCTCGGCAAGCCACAGATCCGCGTGCAGGTAGATCGCGAAGCGCTGGCCCGCTATGGGCTCAATGCCGACGATGTGTTGACCGTAGTAAAAAACGGTATCGGCGGCGAGGCGGTCACCAGTTTGCTAGATGGGGTGCGGCGCTTCGATATCACGGCGCGGCTGGATGAAGATTCAAAACGCTCGATAGCGGCGATACGCACGATCCCATTGCGTGCGGCGAATGGCAGCATGGTGCCATTGGACAAGGTCGCCGAAGTAACCACTGCCGAAGGCTATTCCTTCGTACGGCGTGAGCAACTGCAACGCTATGCGGTGATCCAGATGGACGTGCGCGGTCGTGATATCGACAGCTTCGTCAAAGATGCCAACGCCGCGATCGCACGGGAGCTGAAGCTGCCGGCAGGCTATTGGACCGAGTGGGGTGGAGCTTTCGAAAATCAGCAGCGTGCGCTCGGCCGCCTGGCCTTGATCGTGCCGGCGACGATCTTCTTTATCTTCATGCTGTTGTATACCGCATTCAATTCGGTCAAATACGCCGCGCTGATTCTCGCCAACGTACCGTTTGCGACGATTGGTGGTCTGGTGGCCTTGGCGATCACCGGCCAATACCTATCGGTGCCTTCGGCTATCGGTTTTATTGCAGTGTTTGGCGTGGCCATGCTCAACGGCATCGTGCTGGTGAGTTTCCTCAATGAGCGGCGCGAGCAAGGCAGTAGCGTGCGTGATGCCGTAGTGCAGGGTACGGCGTTGCGTTTGCGGCCAGTGTTGATGACTGCCAGCGTGGCGATCCTCGGTCTTGTGCCCATGTTGTTATCGAGTGGTGTGGGTGCCGAGACGCAACGGCCTTTGGCGACGGTGGTGGTGGGCGGCTTGATAACCTCCACCTTGCTCACCTTGGTGCTGTTGCCGGTGTTGTATGACTGGATTGAGGGGCGAAAGGCCGGCAAGGCCGCGACGCTATAACGTCCATAACGCACGGCCCCCTCCCTACATGTAGGGGAGGGGGCGTAGGTTGGGCTGAACGAAGTGATGCCAGCATGGCGAACCGTTGGGGTTCGCTTGCGCTCACCACCAACCTACACAAGCACGAATCCAGGCGAACAGGCTCTCAGGTCACGCCGAGCATCTGCTGCGCCAAAGCTTCGGCCACCTTGATGCCATCCATCCCGGCCGAAAGAATGCCGCCCGCATAACTCGCGCCGGCGACGAGGTACGTGTTGTAGGTTGGGCTGAACGAAGTGATGCCCAACATGGCGGATCGTTGGGGTTCGCTTGCGCTCACCACCAACCTACGCAAGCACGAATCCAGGCGAACAGGCTCTCAGGTCACGCCGAGCATCTGCTGCGCCAAAGCCTCGGCCACCTTGATGCCATCCACCCCTGCCGAAAGGATGCCGCCCGCATAACCCGCGCCGGCGACGAGGTACGTGTTGTAGGTTGGGCTGAACGAAGTGATGCCCAACATGGCGGACCGTTGGGGTTCGCTTGCGCTCACCACCAACCTACGGAAGCACGAATCCAGGCGAACAGGCTCTCAGGTCACGCCGAGCATCTGCTGCGCTAGAGCCTCGGCCACCTTGATGCCATCCACCCCTGCCGAAAGGATGCCGCCCGCATAACCCGCGCCTTCGCCCGCCGGGTAGAGACCGCGCACGTTCAAGCTTTGGCAGTCGTTGCCACGTGTAATACGCAGCGGCGACGAGGTACGTGTTTCCACGCCTGTCAGCACGGCATCGTGCATGGCGAAGCCTTTGATCTGTTTATCGAAGGCCGGTAGCGCTTCGCGTATGGCGGCGATGGCGTAGTCGGGCAGGCTGGGGGAGAGATCGCCCAGCTTCACGCCCGGTTTGTAAGACGGCTCCACTGAGCCGAGTTGAGTCGAGGGTTTGCCGGCGATGAAATCGCCCACCAATTGGGCCGGGGCCTCGTAATTGCCGCCGCCCAGCTCGAATGCCTTCGATTCCAGCGCGCGTTGAAAGGCGATGCCGGCCAAGGCGCCGCCGGGATAATCAGCCGGCGTAATGCCGACGACAATACCGGCGTTGGCATTGCGCTCGTTGCGCGAGTACTGGCTCATGCCATTGGTGACCACGCGGTTTTCTTCCGATGTTGCCGCAACCACCGTGCCGCCGGGACACATGCAGAAGCTGTAAGCCGCGCGGCCATTGGCGGCGTGGTGCACGAGTTTGTAATCAGCCGCGCCCAGCAGTGGATGACCGGCGTACTTGCCCAGCCTTGCCTGGTCGATCAGGGATTGCGGGTGCTCGATACGGAAGCCGATGGAGAACGGCTTGGCTTCGACGAACACCCCGCGTTCGTGCAGCATTTCAAAAGTGTCGCGCGCACTGTGGCCAAGTGCGAGCACTACGTGATCGGTGCGGATTTCTTCGCCGCTCGCCAACCTGACACCGCGAATCTGTTTGTCATGACCATGGTTATCGGCGCTGTTTTCCAATAGCAGGTCGGTCACACGCTGTTGAAAGCGGATCTCGCCACCAAGTGATTCGATCTCGGCGCGCATATTTTCCACCATGGTCACCAGGCGGAAGGTGCCGATATGCGGCTTGCTTACGTAGAGAATTTCTTCCGGCGCGCCGGCCTTCACAAACTCGACCAGCACTTTGCGGCCAAGATGCTTGGGGTCTTTGATCTGGCTGTACAGCTTGCCGTCGGAGAAGGTGCCCGCACCGCCTTCGCCGAACTGCACATTCGATTCCGGGTTGAGAATGTGCTTGCGCCACAGGCCCCAGGTGTCCTTGGTGCGCTCGCGCACTTCTTTGCCGCGCTCCAGCACGATGGGCTTGAAACCCATTTGCGCCAGAATCAGCGCGGCGAAAATGCCGCAAGGGCCGAAACCGATCACGACTGGTCGATGCGCAAGCTTGGCCGGCGCCTGCCCGACAAAGTGATAGCTGGTATCGGGGGTAATCGTTACATTGCGGTCATCGGCGAATTTCTTCAGCAGCGCCGCTTCGTTCTTGACCTCCAGATCCAACGTGTAGATCAGCAACATCAGCGTGCTTTTGCGCGCATCGTAACTGCGCTTGAACACCGTATAGGTCACCAGCTCGCTCGCCGGAATGCGCAGTTTATGCAGCGCGGCGGCGGTGAGGTCCTCTGGGCTGTGATCCAGCGGCAGGCGCAATTCGGTAATTCGCAACATGGGATTCCAGTCTTTCCTGAAAAGCTAAAGTCGCCGGTTAGGGCGACTTTGCTCTGATGTAGTGCCCGTATTGTAGGAGCTTGCTCAGGAAAGGTTGTAAGCCTTCTCTTCATGCAGGGCCAGATCCAGGCCAATCTGCTCCTGCTCCTCATCCACGCGCAAGCCGATGGTCCAATCCAGCAGCTTGAGAATGACCAGGCTCAGTACCGCGCTCCATACGATGGTAAAAGCCACGCCCTTGGTTTGAATCCACAGTTGCGCACCCAGTGAGGCGACATTGCCAAAGCCGCCAAGCTTGACCGAGGCCAGCGGGCCGGTGAGCAGGCCGCCGACGATGCCGGCTACGGCGTGCACGCCGAACACATCGAGCGAGTCGTCGTAGCCGAATCGATGTTTGAGCTTGGTGGCGGTGAAGAAGCATACGATGCCGGCGATCAGCCCAAGCACGAGCGAGCCGCCCGGCCCGGCGGTACCGGCGGCCGGCGTCACCGCGACCAGACCGGCGACGGCGCCCGAAACAATGCCCAGTACGCTGGGGCGTCCATGCATTATCCACTCGACGCCGAGCCAGCCGATGGCCGCAGCGGCGGTAGCAATCTGCGTTACCAGCATCGCCATGCCGGCACTGCCGTTGGCTGCCGCGGCTGAGCCGGCGTTGAAACCGAACCAGCCAAGCCAAAGCAGGCTCGCGCCGATCACCGTGTAGCCAAGGTTATGCGGCGGCATTGGCGTGGTGGGATAACCGCGCCGTTTGCCGATCACCAGACAAGCCACCAGACCGGCAATGCCCGCATTGATATGCACTACGGTACCGCCGGCAAAGTCCAGTACGCCCAGATCGCCAAGCAGCGAGCCTGGCCCGCTCCACACCATATGCGCCATCGGCAGATAGACGATGGTCAGCCACAGGCCGCTGAACCAGAGCAGGGCACTGAACTTCATGCGTTCGGCAAAGGCGCCGATGATTAACGCCGGCGTGATGATGGCGAAGGTGAGCTGAAACATCACGAACACGCTTTCCGGCACCGTGTTGTACAGCGAGTCCGGCTTCAGCCCGATAAGAAAGGCTCGATCAAGGCCGCCGATGATGGCGTGCAGATTCAGCGCGCCGGCCTTCATGCCTGCAGTGCTGAAGGCAAGCGAATAGCCGTAGAACACCCACAACACGGTTACCAGGGCGGTGATCGCAAAGCACTGCATCAACACCGACAGCAAGTTCTTCGCCCGCACCATGCCGCCATAAAACAGTGCGGCTCCGGGAATCGTCATCATCAGCACCAGCATGGTTGCGGTAAGCATCCAAGCCGTATCCCCGCTATTGAGCACCGCAGGCGGTGCCGCCGTCTGCGCAAACACCGTCGGGGCCATACCCAAAAGCGAAGCAAGTAATGCAGCCTTGCCAAGCCTGCCAATTCCCCGTTCCCCATTCCCCGTTCCCGCCTTTGTCCTAAAGCGCATCGGCATCGACCTCCGACGTGCGGATTCGAATGGCTTGTTCCAGTTCGCTGACAAAGATCTTGCCGTCGCCGATCTTGCCGGTGCGGGCCGCGCCGCTGATGGCCTCGATGGCGTGGTCGACCTGCTCGTCGCTAACGGCTATTTCAACTTTCAACTTGGGCAGGAAATCCACTACGTATTCGGCGCCGCGATACAGCTCGGTGTGACCGTGCTGGCGGCCGAAGCCTTTGACCTCGGTAACCGTCATCCCCGTCACGCCTATTTCGGTCAGTGCCTGGCGCACATCGTCCAGCGTGAAGGGTTTGATGATGGCAGTGATCCACTTCATCTCGTATTCCTGCAGTCTGGGTCTATCGCAGTGCAGCAGGATGTATGCCACTGGGGCAATCAAGTATGTTGCTTTGTTTTTCAATGAGTTATTTCATGTGCGCAGACTGATTTGCGCGAAAATGGATCATTTCGCCGGCATCTTGCGTCGACTTGGTGCAAAATCATGCATTGACCGCCTACAGTCGAATCAGTACCATTTTGGTCCCGATTCAAGACGATCCTGGCAGCCATGCTCCGCGTCAGCCGCCTAACTGATTACGCCACGGTGGTGATGACCTGCATCGCCGGGCATCCCGATGACGTGCTCAGCACGGCGCAAATCGCCGATGAGGCGCGGTTGGAGTTGCCCACCGTGAGCAAATTGCTTAAGTCGCTGGGTCATGCCGGGTTGGTCGAGTCGTTCCGTGGCGTCAACGGCGGCTATAGGTTGGCGCGGCCGGCGAGCGAAATCTCGCTGGCGCAAATTATCGAAGCGTTGGAAGGGCCGATCGGCATGACCGAATGCAGCATCGCCGAAGGGCAGTGCGATCGTGAATCGCAATGCAGTGTGCGCGGTAGCTGGCAACAGGTCAGCAGTGTGGTCGATGGCGCGCTGCGTGCGGTAAGCCTGACCGACATGCTCAAGCCGCAGCAGCCCCACGCCACCGTCAGCATCAGTGAATTGAAAGGCAGAACCACCTCATGACCAGTCCGATCGGGATCAGCGAGCGCAGCGACAATTCGGCCATAACGCTTCGCGACAACGCCGAAGTTGCCGAAGCGCTGGGTCGTCGCTACGAAGCCGGCTTCGTCACCGACATCGAGATGACCAGCCTGCCGCCGGGCCTTAGCGAAGACACCATTCGCCAGCTCTCGGCGATCAAGCTGGAGCCGGAGTGGATGACCGAGTGGCGGCTTAAGGCATATCGCCATTGGTTGACCATGCCAACGCCCGATTGGGCCAAGCTCAAGCTCACCCCGATCGACTACCAGTCGATCAGCTACTACGCCGCGCCCAAGGCGGGTCCGAAGTCGCTGGCCGAAGTCGATCCGAAACTGTTGGAAACCTATGAAAAGCTTGGCGTGCCGCTGCACGAGCGGGCCAAGCTCGCCGGTGTCGCGGTCGATGCGGTGTTCGATTCGGTATCGGTCGGCACGACGTTTCGCAAGGAGCTGGCCGAAGCCGGGGTGATCTTCTGCTCGATGAGCGAGGCCATCCGCGAGCATGGCGAGCTGGTGCAGCAGTATCTGGGCAGCGTAGTGCCCACCGGCGACAATTATTTCGCCGCACTCAATTCGGCGGTGTTCTCAGACGGCTCGTTCGTATTCATACCCAAGGGCGTGCGCTGCCCGATGGAGTTGAGCACGTATTTCCGTATCAACGCGATCAACACCGGTCAGTTCGAGCGCACGCTTATCGTCTGCGAAGACGACGCTTACGTGTCCTATCTCGAAGGCTGCACCGCGCCGATGCGCGATGAAAACCAGTTGCATGCCGCCGTGGTCGAACTGGTCGCGCTGGAGCGCGCGCAGATTAAATATTCCACGGTGCAGAACTGGTACCCCGGCGACGAAAACGGCGTGGGCGGTATCTACAACTTCGTCACCAAGCGTGGCGATTGCCGCGGCAATGACTCGAAGATTTCCTGGACCCAGGTGGAAACCGGTTCGGCGATCACGTGGAAATACCCCAGTTGCGTGCTACGCGGCGACCGCTCGGTCGGCGAGTTCTATTCGGTGGCGCTTACCCATCATCGTCAGCAGGCCGACACCGGCACCAAGATGATCCATATCGGCAAAGGCACCAAGTCGAAGATCGTCTCCAAGGGCATCAGCGCAGGTCGCAGCTCCAACAGCTATCGCGGCCTGGTAAAGATCGAAAAGGGCGCTGAGGGTGCGCGTAACCACACCCAATGCGACAGCCTGCTGATCGGCAAGCGTTGCGGCGCGCATACCTTCCCTTATATGGAAGTGAAAAATCCCAGCGCGATCGTCGAGCACGAGGCCACCACCTCGAAGATCTCCGATGACCAGATGTTTTATTGCCGTTCGCGCGGCATCGGCGAAGAAGATGCCGTATCGATGATTGTCGACGGCTTCTGCAAGCAGGTCTTCCGCGAGTTGCCGATGGAGTTCGCGGTAGAGGCGAAAAAACTGCTTGAGGTATCGCTGGAAGGCGCGGTGGGATGAGCGCCGGCTCCGCTCATTGGAATGCCGTGTACAGCGAGAAAGGCGAGACGCAAACTAGCTGGTTTCGTCCGCATCTCGATGAGTCATTGCGTCTGATCGATAGCCTGGCTTTGCCGCCGTCGGCGTCGTTGCTGGATGTCGGTGGCGGACGTGCGACCCTGGTCGATGATTTGCTGGCGCGCGCCTTCGACGATGTGAGCGTGCTTGATTTGTCGGATACGGCGCTGGCCGAAGTGCGTCAACGTTTGGGTGCGCATGGTGCTGGGGTGCACTGGATCGTTGGCGATGTGACAAAGCTTGAGTTGCCTGCAGCGCGGTACGCGCTGTGGCACGACCGTGCCGTATTCCACTTTTTGACCGAGCGGGTTGAGCAGGCGGCTTATGTCGCTACGGCGACGCGAGCCGTAAAGTCGGGCGGTTATGCCGTGATCGGTACGTTTGCCGAGGATGGGCCAACGCAATGCAGCGGCTTACCGATCGCTCGCTACACCGCCGAAGCCCTGGCTGCGCTTTTTGCGCCGGCATTTGAAAAAATCAGTAGCAGTCGCGACGTGCACCACACGCCTGCCGGCAACCAGCAAGCTTTCACCTATGTCGTATTGCGTCGTCGCGATGACGGCGCAAGCACCTGAATTTACCGAGTACTAATCATGTTGAAGATCGAAAACCTGCATGCCCGAGTCGAGGGCAAGGACATTCTCAAGGGTCTCTCGCTGACGGTAAATCCGGGCGAGGTGCACGCCATCATGGGGCCGAACGGCGCGGGCAAGTCCACCTTGGGTAATGTGCTGTCGGGGCGTGACGGTTACGAGGTAACCGAAGGCTCGGTCATCTTCGAGGGCCGCGATCTGCTGGCGTTGGAGCCGGAAGAGCGTGCTGCTGCCGGGGTGTTTCTGGCATTTCAGTACCCGGTCGAAATTCCAGGTGTCAACAACACCTATTTTCTGCGAGCCGCACTGAACGCGCAGCGCAAGCAACGTGGTGAGGCAGAGCTGGATTCAATGCAGTTTCTCAAGCTGGTACGCGAGAAACTGAAGATCATGCAGATCTCCGACGAACTGCTGCATCGTGCGGTGAATGAAGGCTTCTCTGGCGGCGAGAAGAAGCGCAACGAAATTTTCCAGATGGCTGTGCTGGAGCCGAAACTCGCGATTCTCGATGAGACCGATTCCGGCCTCGACATCGATGCACTCAAGCAGGTGGCGCAAGGTGTTAACGCTTTGCGTTCGGCCGATCGCGCCTTCTTGGTGATTACCCATTACCAACGCTTGCTCGACTATATCGAGCCGGACTTTGTGCACGTGCTGGCCGATGGCCGTATTGTCGAAAGCGGCGACAAGACCTTGGCGCACAAGCTTGAAGAGCACGGCTACGCCTGGGTCGCCGAACGCGATGAGAGCTTGGCCGGAGCGCGTACATGAGCCAGCCGGCCCATACGCCGTTTGTCGAATCACTGCTGACCGCTGCTGCGCCGCTGGCGGGGCAGGGTATTGCCTGGCTCGATGCGTCGCGGCGCGAGAATTTCGATGCTTTCATTGCGGCCGGGCTGCCCGACACCCGAATGGAAGCATGGAAGTACACCGCTTTGCGTGCCTTGGGACAGCGCCGTTTTACCTTCGGCGATACGCAAGCGGCAACGCGTCAAGTCGATCCGGCATTACTTGCCTTGCCTGGCGTGGATGGCCCGCGCCTGGTTTTCGTCAATGGCATGTTTCGCGCCGATCTGTCGCGCATCGAGGACTTGCCCGAAGGCTTGAGTCTGCAACCGCTATCGCAAGTGCTCGCCCAAGATGCCGAGTCGTTGCGCTTCGCACTGGCGCGGCGTTACCGCGAAGCCGGCGATGTATTCGCCAGGCTCAATGCGGCGTTCGCCGGTGATGGCGTGGTGCTGCGCGTGGCTGCCGGCGCCAAGATCGCCCAGCCGGTGCAGTTGTCATTCATCGGGGCTGCGGCAGACACCGATCTCAGTTGGCATGCGCGCAATGTGATCGAGCTGGGCGAAGGCGCTGAGCTGAGCGTAGTCGAGCAGCATGCGGGTAGCGGCGAGCAGCAGCATCTAGGCACCCTGGTGGCCGACACGGTGTTGCACGACGACGCACGCCTGCAGCACAGCATCCTGCAGAACGCCGCCGAAGGCAGCAGCTTGATTCGTCGCGGCAGTTTGCACTTGGGCGCGCGAGCGCAGGTCATGTTGCATGTGCTGGAGTTGGGCGGCGCGCTGGTGCGCCACGACCTGCATGCGGAGCTGATCGGCGACGAGGCGCGGCTGGATACGCGCGGCGTGTTCGTGCTGCGTGGTCGGCAACATGTCGACACGCAATTGGCGATCCGTCATCAGGCCCGCAATACGGCTTCTGAATCGACCTGGCGCGGTGTGGCCGATCAACGTGCGCGGGGTGTATTCCGCGGTGCCATCGTGGTGGCCGAAGGCGCCGACGGTAGCGATGCCAATCTCAGCAACAAGAATCTGCTGCTCTCCACGCAGGCCGAGATCGATACCAAGCCGGAGCTGGAGATCTACGCCGACGAGGTGAAGGCCGCACATGGCGCCACCATCGGCCAGTTGGACGAGCGCTCCATGTTCTACCTGCGCTCGCGCGGCATTCCACAAGCGGAAGCTCGTGGGATGCTTACGGCTGCCTTCTGTCGTTCGGTATTCGAGTCAGTGCCGAACGAAGCATTACGCGAACACCTGTCTCAGGCACTGCTTGCCCATTTGCCTTAAGCACCTCTCCGCCCACAGGCTAAGAGAAGTGTCAGCCGGATACCCAACGATGAACAGCGCACCCGTTATCCCCACCGTATTCGACGTACAGCGCATCCGGGCGGATTTTCCGCTGCTTGCGCGCACCGTATACGGCAAGCCGCTGGTGTATCTGGATAATGCCAATACCAGCCAGAAGCCGGCCAGCGTGATCGAGACGGTGAGTGAGCACTACCGTCAGCACAATGCGAATGTCGCACGCGCCGTTCATCAGTTGGGCGATGAAGCTACCGCGGCCTACGAAGGCGCGCGCGACAAGTTGGCACGCTTCATCAATGCCACCTCTCGCAATGAGCTGATTCTGACCTCGGGCACCACGCAGGCGACCAATATGGTGGCCTATAGCTATGTCTTGCCGCGCTTGCAGCCGGGCGATGCCGTACTTACGACGGTGATGGAGCATCACGCCAATATCGTGCCGTGGCAGTTGGTCGCGCAGCGTGCCGGCGCCACCGTAAAGGCGGCGCCGATCAATGAGCGCGGCGAGCTGATCGTTGAGAAATTCATCGAGATGCTGACGCCGGAGGTGAAACTTGCCTGCGTTACCCACGTTTCCAATGTGCTGGGCACAGTAAACCCGATACGCGAGTTGGCTCGCGAATGCCGCAAGCGCGGTATTCCGCTCATGGTCGATGGTTCGCAGGCCGTGCCGCACCGTCCGGTGGACGTGCAAGCGCTGGGCTGCGATTTCTACGCGATGACCGGCCACAAGATGCTTGGGCCGACCGGCACCGGAGCGTTGTGGGCGCGGCGCGAACATTTGCAAGCGATGCCGCCGTTCTTTGGCGGTGGCGAGATGATTCGCGAAGTGCGTTTCGATGGCACCACATTTGCCGAGGCCCCGCATAAGTTCGAGGCAGGCACGCCCAATATCGCCGGTTTCGTCGGCCTTGGTGCGGCAATCGACTACTACCAATCGATCGGCTTCGAGGCGATTCACGCCTGGGAGCAACAGTTGCTGAGCTATGCGACCGAGCGCCTGCGTGATATTCCAGGCTTGCGCATCATCGGCGAAGCGGCGGAAAAAGAGCCGGTGATTTCCTTCCTTCTGGAAGGCGCGCAAGCGACCGACCTGGCCACGCTATTGGATCTGGAAGGTGTAGCTGTGCGCTCAGGCCATCATTGCGCGCATCCATTGATGCAGTTCTATGGTGTGCCAGCCACGTTGCGCGCTTCGCTGGCGTTCTACAACACGCGCGAAGAAATCGATGCTTTCGTTACCGCATTGCTGAAAGTGCGCAAACTGCTGCTATAGGGCGGCACGCGTTTTTACCCCTCCCCAACCCTCCCCTGCACGCAGGGGAGGGGGCATGATGAGGTGCGTAGGTTGGGGTGAGCGAATGCGAACCCCAACACGATGACGCAATAACGTTGGATGTCTCTACAAGCCCCCAACCACCCAATTCCAAAGGCATCTATGCAGCACTGGCTCGCTCACGATTTGTCTTCGCTGGATGCCATCCTGGATCGAGCCCATGCCATGGCCGGTTCGTATCTGCATGGCTTGCCGCAACGAGCGGCGGCAGCCACATTGCCGGCCGCCGGGCTATCCGGCTCAGCGGAATTACCGGAGCAGGGCATCGGTGCCGCCGCAGCGCTGAAGCGCTTCGAGCATGATTACGAAGCGCTGCTGTCGGGCAGCCCAGGGCCTCGTTATTTCGGTTTTGTCACCGGTGGCGCCACCCCGGCTGCGCTGGCCGCCGATTGGCTGGTCAGTACTTATGACCAGAACACGCAACGCAATGGCGATACCTGTGCCGCTGCCATCGAGCAGCAGGCGGTTGATTTACTCGGCCAATTGCTGGGCTGGCCAGCCGAATGGACCGGTGTCTGCGTTACCGGTGCCACCATGGCCAACTATGTCGGTATGGCATTGGCGCGGCAGTGGGCAGGGCATGCCTATGGGCGCGATGTCGCTGCCGATGGGGTGATGGGCTTGCCGCAGATACCGGTATTCGCCGGCAGCGCGCATTCGAGCACGCTCAAGGCGCTGAGCATGGCCGGTCTCGGCCGCAGTGCCGTGCAGTCGTTGCCGCTATTGCCCGGCCGCGAGGCGCTGGATGTCGCTGCTTTGGAAGATGCGCTGAGCAAGCATGGCGATGCGCCGAGCATCGTAGTCGCCAGTGCCGGCACCGTGAACACGGTGGACTTCGACGATCTCGCGGCAATCGCCGCACTCAAGCAACGCTACCGCTTCTGGCTGCATGTAGACGCTGCCTTTGGCGGTATTGCCGCCGCATCCGAACCGCGCAGGGCGCTGATGACTGGTATCGAGCTAGCCGATTCGGTGACGGTCGATGCGCATAAATGGCTTAACGTGCCTTACGACTGCGCGTTGTTGTACACCGCGCACTTGCCGTTGCAGATCGAAGTGTTTCAAAACCACTCGGCTTATCTGTCGGCACCGGTCGCGCTGGCGGACAATTTTCTGCATTTGGCGCCTGAAAACTCCCGCCGCTTTCGTGCGCTGCCCTTGTGGATGAGCCTGCTCGCCTATGGCCGCGAGGGTTATGCCGAACTGGTCGAACGCCATTGCGCAGCGGCACAGTATCTGGGGCGCTTGATCGAATCTGATCCGCGCTTTCGCCTAGCCGCGCCGGTGCGGCTCAATGTGGTTTGCTTCACGCTTGCCAATGCGGATAAGGCGGCACTAGCCCGGTTGCATCAGAGCCTGCAGCACGACGGCACCGCTTATCTGTCGCCTTCCATGTTGAATGGTCAACCGATTTTGCGCGTGGCGATCTGTAACTGGCGTACTACCCTGGCGGATATGGATCTCACCTTTGCAGCGCTGCAGCGGCTGTCATGATTCAAACCACGATTAGCAGAACCATGAAGACAGCCTTTCGCGTCATGCGCTGGATGTGCCTGCTGGCGCTGTGCTTGTCGGTAGCGGTGGCATATGCAGCGGCCCCGCCGGAGCTGCACGGACATGTCAACGACTATGCCAAGGTACTCGGCGATCGCGCGGCTGAGATCGACGCGCTGTTAAGCGCGCACGAGCAAAGCAGCGGCGATCAGGTGGTCGTGTTGACCGTTGCCGACCTCGATGGGCAAGACATCGAAAGTTTTGCCAATGAGGTTTTCACCCAGTGGAAGCTTGGCCACAAAGGTGTCGATAACGGCGTGTTGATCGTCGTTGCCGTCAACAATCATCGTGCGCGTATCGAAGTGGGTTATGGCCTGGAGGGCAGGCTGACTGACCTGGCCAGTTCGCAGATTCTACGCAATGCCATGCACCCGCGTTTTGCCAGCGGCGATTATGTCGGTGGCGTTGAGGCCGGCGTCCAAGGCGTGTTGGCGGTGTTGAATGGCAGTGCCGCGGCCGAGGCTCCGTCTCCTGTGGGTGAAAGCCCGCAAGCAATGATTGAGCGAGAAGGTTTCTTTGCTTCGGGCGCGTGGTTGTTCGTTCTTTTCACCTTGCTTTTCGTTGCCATGTTTACCTGGATGACGACGAGTCTTGGCGGTTTGTGGAGTTATCTGCTGCTCGGGCCGCTATGTATTCCACTGCTGCGTTTCGTGTTTCCGTGGTCGGTAGTGGGCGGCGTATTCGCGTTGTATCTCGTTGTAGCGTGGTGGCTGCGCCGCCGCAGGATGAGCAAGGAATACGGCAGTGGTCAGCAACGCACGCGGCATGCCAGCGTATCCGAATGGCCACCATCGCTATGGCAGGTGCTGACATGGACCGGGCCGGCTGCTGCGGTTAGCGCCGGCAGAAAATCGCGTGGTGGTTCTTCCTCGTACAGCTCCGAGAGTTCTAGCTCCGACTCCAGTTCGAGCAGCTCCAGCTCGGACTATTCCGGCGACGGTGGAGATTCGGGCGGCGGCGGTGCATCGGATAGCTGGTGACGGCAGGGAGCGCACTTGGTGCGCTCCTTCTTCATAGCACTATGGCTTGGGCGGAGCGATGCACTGGTTATCGCGAAACAGCGGCCACTCCTGGCATTCCTTGCCGTCGGGGAATACACAAACACCGTCCTCGTTACCTGCGGCATCTTTGCGGATATCGAGCTTGCCGCCTTTTTTGATGCAGGACACGGACGCCGGATTCGCCATGCCGATGGGTGCATGCGATGAAGCGGCGGTTGCCGGTTGGCTGGGAGCTGCCGGTGGCGGGGTAGAACAACCGGCCAGCAGGGTGATGAGCAAGGACGTGCCGAGAAAGCGTTTCATGGTGGTTCCTGCCTATCTATGGAGGGACACAGGTTCTACGCGATGGCCCTGGCATGGTAAGCGTTGCGGAGTTTGCTCCGCAACGCTGCGGTCCCGATCAGGCCGGATAGCCGTGCCTTACCAGATCTTCACCTGCTTATCGCCCGAACGAACCATCTTGGCGTCGGCTTTGCACGAGAAGGCCTGAGCGAAAGCAGGCATGTTCGACGGTGCGCCGATGGCACGGAATTGCGCCGGTGCGTGCGGATCGGTATTGATCTGCGTCAGCAGTGCTTCATCACGAATGTTGCCGCGCCATACACGAGCCCAGTTAAGAAAGAAGCGTTGGTTCTGGGTATAGCCGTCGATTTTCTTGTCGGCTTCGGCGGGGTTCTTGCTCAAAGCCATTTGCAAGGCGTCGTAGGCCGCATTGATGCCGCCGAGATCGCCGATGTTCTCGCCCATGGTGAGCTGGCCGTTGACGAACTTGCCGGGTAGCGCTTCATAGCTGTTGAATTGCTCGGCAAGTTTGGCGGTGCGTGCTTCGAAAGCCTTGCGGTCGTCGTCGGTCCACCAATTCACATTGTTGCCGTGGGCATCGAATTTGCTGCCCTGATCGTCATAACCGTGGCCCATTTCGTGGCCGATCACGGCACCGATGCCGCCATAGTTGAGTGCATCATCGGCATTCGCATCGAAGAACGGGGATTGCAGGATGGCTGCCGGAAACACGATCTCGTTTTTCTGCGGGTTGTAGTAGGCATTCACCGTCTGTGGCGTCATGCCCCATTCGCTGCGATCCACCGGCTTGCCGATCTTGGCGACCGTGTAGTCGTAGTTGAATTTGTCGGCCATCTGCACGTTATCGAAGTAGGTGCCTTGCTTGATCTGCAACCCGCTCCAGTCACGCCATTTGTCCGGGTAGCCGATCTTCGGGGTAAAGCTGGCCCATTTTTCCAGCGCCTTTTGTTTAGTGGCGGCACTCATCCACGGCAGTTGTTCGATGCGCGACTTGTAGGAGGCGCGCAGGTTGTCGACCAGCTCTTGCGCGCGCTGTTTGGAGGTCGCCGAGAAGTTGTCGGTAACGTAGAGCTGGCCCAGGGCCATGCCCATGCTTGAGTTGACCGTGTCGAGCGTGCGTTTCCAGCGTGCCTTGATTTCTTTCTGGCCGTTCAATGTTTGCGAATTGAAGGCGAAGTCTTCCTGCTGGAACGGCGTGGACAGGTAGGGCGCAGCGTTCTCGATGGCGTGGAAGCGCAGGTAGGCCTGCCAATCGGCGGCCGATACATCGGTCAGCATATTGTCGAATTCGGCAAAGAACTTCGGCTGTGATAGCGAGAAGCCGCTTTTCACGTCGGCGTTTTGCGCTTTGAAGAATGCCGTCCAGTCAAAATGCGGGGTGACTTTGTCGGCCTCGGCGATGCTGACGAAGTGATAGCGGTTTTCCGGCTTGCGCAGTTCAGTGGGAATCATCGAGACGGCGGCCAGGCGTGTTTCGAACGCCATCACGGCTTTTGCCTGTGCCTGCGCATCGGTCGCGCTGATGCCGGTCAGTTCCAGCAGCTTGGCGATATGCGCGACGTAGGCGGTGCGAATCTTTGCAAAGTCCGGTTTGCTGTAGTACTCGGCGGTCGGCAGGCCCAGGCCGCCTTGGCTGGCATAAGCGATCTGCTGATTGGAATCTTTGAAGTCGGCGTTGCCGCCGAAGCGGAATGCCACGCCGTTACCGCTGGCATAGCTGTCACGGATGTAGGACGCGATGTCGGCACTGCCCTTGAGCGCAGCAATGCGTGCGAGCTGCGGCTTGATCGGATCAAAGCCGGCTTTCTCGATCGCCGCTTCGTCCATGCCGGAGGCGTACAAATAACCGATTTTCTGCTCGATCGAGCCTGGCGCTGCTTGAGCGGCGTTTTTCGCGGCGCTCTCGACGATCTTGCGCTGCACATTGAGGCTGTCTTCGCGCAATGCGTCGAATGAGCCCCAGCGCGTGCGGTCGGCGGGAATCGGATGCGCGGCGACCCACTTGGCATTGACGAAGCCGTTGAAGTCGTTGCAAGCGTCGATCTTGTGATCGAGCTCGTTGATATTGAAATCACCGGACGATGCAGTCGCCGTACCGATGCTGAAAGCGATGCCGATGGCCAGGGCCAGCGGTTTCAAAAGACGGTTTTTCATGGGTGCTCCCTTTTAAACGAAATGCGTAGCGCATCCGAACGCTCGGCTGCACACGCAACTTAGACAGATATGGTACGTGCGTCAAAGTGTCGAAGGTCATCGCCGGATGCCATGTTTTCAATGGTAGGGGCGTGCCGTTGCTGCGGCAGAGCAATAGGGTATGGGTCTTCGATCAGTAACCGGTGGTCGCCATAGCGCCACTTGCTCCCTCCCCTGCGTGTAGCAGGGGAGGGCCGGGGTGGGGTGAAGCCCAGGTGCCATGCGTTGTGTCGCAAGGGTTTACCCCCTCCCAAGCTCCCCCTGCGAGTCCCGAAAAGGGGACTCCCTTCGGTCGCAGGGGAGGAGCTAGTTCGCAAGAAGAAAGCCGGCTCTAAGACAGCTAGCTCTAAGACAGCCGGCTCTAAGACAGCTTGGGAAAGCCCAGCTCGATCAACAGCCCAGGCCGTGCATCGTCGAGCTTTAAGCGAATGCCATGAAGATTGGCTACCGCTGCGACCAAGGCCAGTCCAAGACCACAGCCAGGCGTGCTGCGGCTGCTATCCAGTCGCACGAAACGGCGCAGCACGCGTTCGCGGGCATCGGCTGGAATACCTGGGCCCGTGTCGCTGATGCGTGCGGTAAGCGCATGCGGGGTGGCCTGCAAGGCCAAGTCGATGCGTGAGCCTGGCGGGGTGTGGTGCAGCGCATTTTCGATCAGGTTGGCCAGCATCTGGGTGAGCAGCGCGCGATCGCCGCGCAGTCGCTGGCCGGGTTGGATGCAGGCCTCAAGTTGCTGTCCGCGATCCTCGGCAACCGGTAGATAGGTTTCCACGATGCTGTCGAAGGTGGCCGAGAGATCGAATTCTTCAAAGCCGCCATGGCGTTGGCGCGATTCCACGCTTGCGATGCGCAGCAGGGCGCGGAAGGTGGCCAGTAGGCCATCCATATCGACCAGGGTTTGCTCGATGCTTTCGCGCAGTACGGCTTCACTGGCATTTTTTTCGAGGTTGGCTTCCAGTCGTTGCCGGATATGGGTCAACGGTGTGCGCAGGTCGTGAGCGATGTCATTGGACACTTGCCGCATGCCTTCCATCAGCACGCGCATGCGTTCGAGCATATGGTTGAGCCGTGCCGCGAGGCGATCGAATTCATCGCCGCGCCCGGAACCTGCAATGACCAGGGTCTGCTCGCCTTCGAGCACGCGCTCGGCCAGTTCGCCGAGCGCGTCGACCCGGCGCAGATAAAACCAACTGGTCAGGCCGCCGATAAGCAGTACCAACAAGATCGCCACGATGCCGACGTCGATAAAGCGCTCGCTGAGTACTTCGCCAAGCTCGACCACACTACGGTTGTCGCTGCCGGCAACCAGCCAGCGGCCATCGGCCAGCCGGACAGCGTAGAGGTGCATTTGGTCCGCGTCGCCGCCGTCTTCGCCTTGTGCGCCGTTCAGCGGCACGGTATGCCACCCCGGTGTACTTGGGTGATAGCTGAGGTTTCCGGCGATGCGCCGGCCGGCGGCGTCGGCGAGCATGTAGTAGTCCGGGCCGAGCGGCATCACCGCCGCACGCTGGTTTATCTGCATGTCTACAGTGCCGTCGCTGGCAGCTTGCAGCAGGCTTGCCATCTCGGTTTTCACCTCGGCACGGAGTTGCCGTTCGGCGTAGACGCCGACACTCCACCAGACGATGCCCAGCAGGGCGGCAATCAGCGCGGCGAACAACAGCGCTTGCAGCACTGCCATGCGGAAGGCCGCTGTGCGAAACAGACTATTGCGCAGCACGTAGACAATACCCAACGCTGCGCACGGTGTGCAGCAATTCACCATCGAAGCCGCGATCGATCTTGCTGCGCAGGCGGCTGATATGCGTTTCGATCACGCTCGTTTGCGGATCGAAGTGAAACTCCCATACATGTTCGAGCAGCATGGCCCGCGTAACCACGCGCCCGCTGTGCGACATCAGATATTCGAGCAAACGGAACTCGCGCGGCTGCAATTCAATGCTTCGGCCTGCGCGATGCACCTCGCGGCTGATTAGGTCCAGCTCCAGGTCCGCCACGCGAAGACGGGTCGGCGTTTCACTCATGCGTGGCCGGCGCGAGAGCGCGGCCAGGCGAGCGCGTAATTCGATCATCGCAAATGGCTTGGCCAGATAGTCGTCGGCACCGGCCTCCAGGCCTTCGACACGTGCATCGACCTCGCCCAGCGCGGAAACCATCAATACCGGCATTTCGCATCCAGCGGAGCGAAGCTCGCGCACCATGGTCAGGCCATCCATACGCGGCAGCATGCGATCGACGACCAGCAAGTCGTATTGCCCCTGGGATGCCATCGACAGGCCTTGGTAGCCATCGGCCACGTTGTCGATATGAGTGTCGCTCCGGTGCAGGCCGGCGGCGATGTGTGTGGCGGTGGCGTGGTCGTCTTCGACGATCAGGATGCGCATGGGGTCGGGATCTTCATAGAGGCATGTTGCACTGGCGCGATCGGGTTCCTTACCGATCGGTAAGTCCTTCGCATCGGTACGGTCATACCACCTCTCTAATGTCGATCAGATGACAGCCGGTGTGTCAGTTGGTAGTCGCCGCTGCCGGCTTGTCGATCGCATTCATTCATCGCAAGGATTTACTTATGGCTCGAACGCGCGCTGGCCGTTTCGTGGTGGGTTTTGTCGCCCTCACGGGAGTGACGTCTGTTATGGCACCGCATGCAATGGCGGATGAGGTTGTTGCAGCGAAGCCCGCTGTATCGAATACGGCGGCAGGAGCTGAGCAGCCGTCGGTCGACAAAGACAAGGCGGCCGACGGTAAAGCGGTCACGCTGCAGGCGCTGAAGGTCACCGCGCAAACCACTCCGGCGGAAATGGCACGGGCGATTCAGCAGGGTGCGCCCAATATCATCAACGTACTGCCGGCGACCGAGATTCAGAAACTGCCCGACGTCAATGCGGCCGAAGCCGTGCGCCGGGTACCGGGCATTTCGCTGGAAAGCGATACCGGCGAGGGTCGTTTCGTCAATATTCGTGGCCTGGATGCGGATCTCAACGGCACCACCTTTGGTGGTGTACGCCTACCGCCAACCAATCTTGCCTCACCGATGGGCGGTGGCCGTGCGGTGGCTTTCGATTCGATCCCGACCGGCCTGATCGGCGCCATCACGGTGACCAAGACCAATACGCCCGATCAGGACGCCGAGGCCCTGGGCGGCACTATCGAGATCACGCCGAAACAGGTGCCGCCTGGCAAGGATCGCTTCTTTGAGGCCGAGGTCGGCACCGGCATCGAGACCCTGCGCAATACCCCGATCAAGGACTATTCGCTCAGCGGCGGCGGCCGTTTTGGCGCCGACAACGCGTTCAGCTTTATCGGCACCATTGCCTATTACGAAGACAAGCGCGGCGTGGACGACATCGAAGGCTCCTATGCCGACGATCAATCCAACGGCACGCCCGACAAAGTGATGAATGACTTCGAGCAGCGCTACTACCGCTATCACCGCCGTCGTCTTGGCTATGGCGGCGAGTTCAATTATCAGCCCGATGCCGACAACCGCTGGTACGTGCGCTACTTCGACGCCGGCTATACCGAATCGGTGAGTCGTCAGCGCCTGACCTACAACATGTTTCAGGGTGGTACGGGTTCGGTGATGGTCGACCCGAGCAATCCGAAAGGCTTTATCGATCCCAACGTTACCTACGATAAGTCACTGCGCGACGAGAAGGAGACTATCGATACGCGAGTGCTCACTTTGGGCGGTGAGAATCACTTCCAGAGTTTCAAGATCGATTATCTGGCGGCAGCGACGTACGGCTCATATAACAAGCCATTCGATTACAACAGCGACTTTGCCAGCCCCGGCGCAGTGAACGTGGCTTACGACAACATCAGCGATCCACGCTTTCCGCGCTTCCGCAACCTCAATGGCCCCAATCCGCTGGATCCGGCGAACTACGCATTGTCGAGTCTTCAGAACAGTACCGAGCACGATCACAATCAGGAATACACCGGCGCCTTCAACGTCACCATACCGACCAGCTTTTTCCAGGGCGGCGACGATCATGGTGCCGACGAGAACATCAAGTTCGGCGCCAGTGCACGCAAGCGTGATCGCCACGGCAGCATCGAGCGTTTTACGTATGGCGTGCCGGCACTGCCGCTGACTCAGTTCGCGACCAATAATGCGGTCACCTTCTACGACAACCATTATCAGAACGGCAACAACATCAACGGTACCGCGCTGCGCAACTTCCTTTCCAGCAATCCGGGCCTGTTCCCGCTGGCCAATCCGCAGGGAGATCAGCAGAGCGATGCGCAGGGTACGTCGAGCGCCAAGGAAGACGTCTACGCGCTTTATGGCCAGTACCAATTCGCTCCGACTGAGAAATTGAGCGTGCTTACGGGCGTGCGTTGGGAGCGCACGTTGGCGACCTACGTGGGTAATCAGATTTTGCGCGATACGAACGGTAACTTTGTCGGAGCGATACCCAACTCGCGTTCGCATAGTTACGGTAATTTCTTCCCGACGGTGCAATTGCGTTACGAGCTGGCGGAGGATCTTGTCGCCCGCGCCAACTACTCCAAGACCATCGCGCGTCCGGGCTTCAATCAGGTCACGGCGGCTATCTTGATTGATCCGGCGGCCGACAATGTGACGCAGGGCAACCCCAACCTCAAGCCGACTACCAGCGATAACTTCGATCTGTCACTGGAGTACTACCTCAATGACGGCGGCGTTGCCTCGGTCGGCGTGTTCGATAAAGAACTGAGCAACTACATCGTCAACAAAGAAGAAGTAGGCGTTATTTTTCCGAACAACGGCTTGTTTGCCGGGTTCACCGGCGCGGCGAAGGTATTCACCTTCGATAATCTCAGCAGTGCCCATGCACGCGGCATTGAGCTGAACTACCAGCAGAAGTTCACCAGGCTGCCCGGTTGGCTCGGTGGCTTCGGCGTGGGCGCCAACTACACCTATGTCAATTCGAGTGGCGAGATTCGTCCGGGTGAACATCTGCAGTTGCCGTCGACGTCGCGCAACACCGGCAACCTGATGTTGTTTTACGACAAGGGCGGCTTGAACGTGAATCTTGGCGCTTATTACGTGAGCAAGAATATCTTCGGTGTCGGCGGCTCGGCGGCCACCGATATCTGGTCGCAGGCGCGCTTCTCCCTGGATCTTGGCGCCAGCTACGCGATAGATCAGCAGTGGTCGTTGTTCCTCAATGCCAAGAACCTGACCAATACGCGCCTGAAGTTCACCGAGGGTCCTTCGAATTCCCGCCCGATTCAGCGCGAGTTTTACGAGCAGACCATCACGGTGGGTGCGCGCTTCAAACTTTGATCTCGACTCATAGGCGTTGAAGTTCAATCACCGAGCCCCTCACTTCTTGAGGGAGGGGCTGATCTTTTCCCTATCAAGGATGTATCCATGAAAACTCTTGCTTTAGCTTTGCTGCTTGCGACAGGCGCCATCGCGCCGGTCATGGCCGACCAGCCGGCAGCCGCGCCTTATGTGGTCAAGCAGCACTATGTTCTCGGTGGCGCGGGCGGCTGGGATTACCTCAGCATCGACCCCGCTTCGCGCCATCTTTTTATCGCCCGCGATGATCGCGTGATGGTGGCCGACGCCAACAGCGGCAAGCTGATTGGGGAAATTCCCGGTATGCAGCATGCGCACGGCGTGGCCTTGGTACCGGCCATGCATCGCGGTTTTGTCAGCAACGGTCACGGCGACAATGTCACCGCCATCGATCTGGATACGCTGAAAGTCACCGGCCACATCGCGCTGAGCGGCAAGGATCCCGATGCGATCATTTACGACGCGGCCGGCCAGCAGCTACTGACGATGAATGGTCACAGCAATAACATCAGCGTGATCGATCCGCAGGCGGGTAAAGAAATCGCGTCGATTACGGTGCCGGGTCGCCCCGAGTTTGCGGTCACCGACGGCAAGGGCCATTTGTTCTTGAACCTTGAAGACAAGGGCGAGCTGGTTCGCATCGATCTGAAAGCGCGCAAGGTGCTCGACGTGTGGACATTGGCGCCGTGTGAGGGGCCGACCGGCCTGGCATTGGACGTAGCCAATCAGCGCCTGTTTTCGGTGTGCGATAACAACATGATGATCGTTACCGATGCGAGCAACGGCCATCAGGTCGCCAAACTGCCGATCGGCAAGGGGCCGGATGCCGTGGCTTTCGATGCCGAGCGCCACGTGGTGCTCAGCCCCAACGGCGACGGCACGCTGACCGTGGTTCGCCAGGACAGCGCCGATAAATACACCGTGCTTGCCAACGTATCCACGCAAAAGACGGCACGCACGCTGGCGCTGGACCCGACGACGCACGAGGTCTTTCTCGCCGCGGCGCGTTCGGCGGACAAGGGCAAGCCGGTAGATGGTTTTGGTGTGCTGGTCGTCGCGCCGCACTAAGCGGTAGCGACCTTTGGGTACCTCCCGTGCTGATCGGGGAGGTCGGCAACGGCGGGGAGGGGCGGCCCCTCCCCGCACGACCTTTGCCGGCAGGCATGACGAAGGTGCCGTCTGCTTTATCATGCGCAGATGCCAAATACCAAAATGCTTACCTTCCGAGCGGCCACGCCCGCTGATATCGACGCCGTCGTCGCCCTGGTCGAGTCCGCCTATCGCGGCGATTCCGGGCGCCGTGGCTGGACCACCGAGTCCGATCTTCTTGACGGTCAACGTACAGACGCGCAGGGTGTCGCCGCGCTGATCGTGCAAACCGACAGTATGGTGTTGCTGGCAGAGGACGGCAGCTCGCTGCGAGCTTGCTGTCATATCGAAAAACAGGGTGAGGCCGGTTATTTCGGTATGTTCGCGGTCGACCCTGTCCTGCAGGGTGGCGGTACCGGCCGCGCCACGTTGATGGAAGCGGAGCGCATTGCCCGTGACCACTGGCAATGCGGCGCCATGCATATGACCGTGATCGTGCAGCGCGATGAATTGATCGCCTGGTATGAGCGTCGCGGTTACCGGCGCACCGGCGAGTTTCGCCCCTTTCCCTATGGTGAAGCGCGCTTCGGCATACCCAAACGCGACGATTTGCGCTTCGAGTTGTTGATTAAATCGCTGGCCGGAGTCAATGCGTGAACGACTGGATCAAGGTCGGCACCCGCAGTGAATTGCTGCCAGGCGAATTCAAGGTGGTGTGGGATGGCGATACCGCGATTGCCGTCTACAACATCGACGGCGATCTGTATGCCGTGGAAGACGTCTGCACTCACGATGGCGGTGAGCTGGCCGGCGGCGAGTTGCACGGTTATGAACTGGAATGCGCGCGCCACGGTGCGCGCTTCGATTTACGCAGTGGGGCGGTCACTTGCCCACCGGCGTATGAGCCGATCGCCAGTTTTCCGGTGCGCGAAGAGGATGGCGTGATCTGGACGCGCGACGACCGCTAAAAGCCTGTTTAGAGCCTGTCGAGCAGGCTCTAAAACCGGTAGACGAACGCCAGCGACGTCGTGAACTGATGGGACGAGCCATAGCGGCGTACGATCGGGCTTTCCGATGCGGCACCCAGCAGTTCGGAATAGTTGAGCCCCAGCACGATGCCGGTGTGCAGGCTGGTCGGCATGAAGGCGTCGTACTCCAACGACATCTGCTGGCTGCCGGTACCGGGTTGCCAGCTCTTTACGCGTAACCTGCGCGCCTGTTTTGCCGTAAGGCCGAAGAAACGGCGCATGGCCTGGCCGTTCATCGCCTGCCATTGCCACTCGAACGAGTGCTGCAGATAGCCGATCGCCGGTAATTCGTAATCGGCGTAAACGTCGAAGTAGGCCCCGCTGTCTTTGGTGTCGTGGCTTAGCGTGCTGCCTACGCTCAGATGCGAGGTCGCCTGATATTCCACGTAGCCGCCTGCCTGCACGTGCGGTGAAATCGGAAGTATCACGCGTTGCAGTCGCTTGCTTAATTCGGAGCGATTACGGCCCCATATATAGTTGGCATAGGGCCCGCCATGCCATTGTTCGCCACGAATCAGATCGACCCTGAGGCCATCCACGGTGGATAGGGTGAAATGATCGGGCCATTCAACGTACACATAAGGCACGGCCTGATAGCGATACGCGCGCGAGCCGATCCAGGTCGGTATGTGTTCATAGCCCGCACCGACCATGACGGTGATGCTGTCTTTGCCCGTACGGCTCTGGCCATCCGGGTTCTTGCCGTCGGAGTCGCTCTCGCCGGCACGGGCGACCGGCGCTGCCACGAGTAGCAAGCAAGCGAGTAGGGCGGTTGGAGCGGCGCAGACATCAGCGCCTCGGCGAAACCAGGACAGCAAGTTCATTAAGGCTGTGCCTTGCTGTCCTTGCTGACATCTTTGCCATTGAAGCGAACGATCACGCGTTGACCGATGCGCAGCGTGGCCGGCGGTGGTTGGTCGAACACCAGCACACATTCGACCGTGCGCAAGTTGGCGCGCACCAGCGGGTCTTCTTCCAGGCTGCTGGTGCCGAACACGGTACCGATGCGCAACACGCGTGCGCTCAACGAAGGCGCGCCGCTGCCGCTGTCGTCGATGACTTCGGCACTCATGCCGTCGTGCACGGCGCCGACGAAGGATTCGTTGAGTTCGGCGCGCACGATGCGCGGCTGGTTGGGAAGCAGCACGAAGGCCGGCCCGGATTGCGGCGACACCGTCGCGCCGGGTTGGATCGAGCGCCGGATGATTTCCGCATCGACCGGGGCATTGAGGCTGCGTTGAGCCAGTTCGTAGCGGGCGCCGGTGAGTTTCCGCGCGGCCATGGCCGCTGCCGCGCGGGTGCTGTCGAGCTCGCCTTGCAGTTGCTGTGCACTCGAACGGGCGTCGTCGGCACTCTGGCCGTCGGCGGCGCCGGCGGCGGCGGCGGCGGTAATGCGCTGAGCACGTTGCTGCATGGCCTTCACCCGTGCTTCGAGCAGGGTGGCTTGGGCTTGCGCCTGTTTCTGCTCGGCCTCGGCGGAACTGACGGTCAGTTGCGCGGATTCGGTATCCAGCACGGCCAGCAACTGCCCTTTGCGCACCAAGTCGCCTTCATGAGCCTTGATCTCGGCCACCACGCCGTCACGCGGCATATTGAGCTTGAGCAGGCCGCCCTCGATATCGATTCGGCCACGCGCAATCGCCGCATAAGCGGGTGCCGGCGCTTGCGCGGATGGCTGTGGCGCCTTGTCGTGCGAGCAGCCGGTCAGCAGCAAGGTGGCGGCGGCCAAAACAATCGACGAATGAAGCAGACGCAAACTCATGCAGAGGGTTCCTCAGTGCCGTAACCGGAGCCGGTTGGCAGGGATGTGGGGCGATGGTCGCTCAAAATACGACCGTCTTCCATCGACAGTACGCGATCGGCATGGCCGACCAGACGCGGATCATGGCTGACACACAACACGGTGGTGCCATGGGTACGCGCAATACGGTGCAGGATATCGATAATGATTTGGCCGTTGGCCGCATCCAGTGCGCTGGTGGGCTCATCGGCAAACAGCAATTCGGGCCGTTTGGCCAGGGCGCGGGCGATGGCTACGCGCTGCTTCTCGCCGCCCGATAGCTCCGACGGACGCAGACGCATGCGCGGCCCCAGGCCGACCTCTTCCAGCGATTCGGTGGCGCGCCGGCGTGCTTCGGTTTTGGACAGGCCCAGATAACTCAGCGGCAGTTCGACCTGCTCCAGTGCGTTCAAGGCAGGAAACAGATTGAACCCCTGAAACACGAAGCCGGTATGCAGCAGGCGGAAGCGCTCCAGTGCACGCAGATTGAGCAGGCTCAGGTCTTGACCCAGGGCGATGACTTTGCCCTGATCGGCTCCTTGCAGGCCGCTGAGGATGGCTAGCAAAGTACTCTTGCCGCAGCCCGAGGGGCCGGAGATCAGGGTGAGTTCGCTGGCGCACATATTCAGCGTGAGGTCGTGCAATACCGTACTTTGCACGTGGCCCGATACGAAGGATTTGCTGACGCTTATAGCTTGCAGCGACACTTGAGTCGTTGCGTCGAGGGCGGTCATGGGCAGGGGCTGGCTCGACATGGATTATCTCAACAAGCTCGCCGGATCGGCACGGCGCAAACTGCGCATCGCGGCCAGACCGGAAACCACGGCCAAGGCCATGACCAGGCTGAGGCAAGCAATGGTGGTGGCAGGGCTTAGCGCTACCGGCACGCTATAGCTATGCCCGAGTATCAGTAATAGACCGCCGATCACCGCACTACAGATCAAGCCGAGTGCGCCCACCCAGAACGCTTGCTCCATCACTACTTTGCGTAGCGCGCCGACACCCACGCCGAGGGCGTTGAGGGTGGCGTACTCGCGGATCGAGCCGATCACGGCGGCAACCAAGGTCTGGCTGGTGATGACCGCACCAACCAGAAATACGATGCCCGCCAGAAACAGTACGCCGGCGCCGGCGCCGGTATCGAACATCCAATACATCTTTGAACGGCGGGCGAAATCCTTAGCGGTCCAGACGTCATAGCTGCCGAAGTCGCTGGCGCCACGCAGGCGTTCGGCGATGGCGCCGGCCAGGTCTGGATTGCGCACCTTGGCGACGAAATAGGTTGTGCGGTCGACATTGGCCGGGTCAGTGTCGAGGCGGCGGGCAGTGGCCAGCGAAGCGACCACGTTCACCCCGCCCAGCGCACGCAAGCCGCGGCTTACGCCGACCACGCGTACGCGATGACCGTTGATCGCGGCGGTATCGCCCACCGCGACCCCCAAACTATTCAAATCGGCAACGTCAACGATGACCGCATCGGGCTCATTCAAGCGGGCGCGCAGGGCGGCGGGCAGGGCGAGCGAAAACATCATGCCGTCCGGCTGCGGGTCGATGCCGGAGACGAATACCGAGACGCCGCCGGTATCGCTGGGGCCACGCCAGTCCGCATCGACCCATTGAAAGGGCTCCACCCGCGTTACTTCGGGATCCATGCGCAGGCGCATTTCTACGCCGGAGCTGATCGGCCGGCCGAGGTTGACGCTTTGGGTACCGGGGTAGCCGGTCCAGAGGTCGGCCGAGGAGCCGGTGATATAGACACTGGCACTACCGAAAATGCCCAGCACCAGCGCAGCCTGCAACAGTTGCAGCAGGCCGGCGAAGCCGACCGCCAGCACTGCCGGCAGAAAACGGCGCCATTCGTAAACCAGGGTTTTGCGGGCGAGCGCGACCATTAGTTCGCGTCCGTTTTTTGCGGTAGCGGAGCGCCGCCGAGCGCTTTGTAAAGCGCCACATAGGCCAGGCTGCGCGCAGCGCGCACGTTGACCAGCTCAAGCTCGGTGCGCTGGCCTTCGATCAGGTTGTCCTGCATATCCAGGGTGCTGGCCAGCCCCAATTCATTGCGCTTGCGCATCGCGACCATGCCCTGCTCGGTGGCCTGGGTCACCTGCTGCGAGGCCAGCTCACGCAGGCGCAACTGCTCCAGATTACCGAGGGCGGTTTCCGCTTCGGCCACGCCTTGCAGCACCGCTTGCCGGTAAGCGAACACGGCTGCGCGCAGTTCGTGATCTTTAGCGTGAGCATTGGCCACGCGCTGGCCCCAGTCGAACAGCGGTATGTCGATGATCGGGCCGATCGAATAGATGCCCTCGCCAGTCCGGGCGCGATGGTTGCTTGCTGTATTGACGGACCATTGCAGTGAAGTGCCGATGCCAATATGCGGATACATGTCGGCCCGGCTCAGGCCGAGTTGACCCGCGGCCCGCAAGACCTCGGCCTCGGCGCTGGCAATCTCCGGTCGCGTGCGCAGCAGATCGGCCGGTGCGCTGGCGAGCTGCCACTGACCAAGTTGCGGCTGTGGACCCGGTTGTAGCCATTGCGGGTCGGGTTCGCTTTGGCCGACCAGCACGGCTAGCTGTTGAACGCTGGCGTTAATTGTTTGCGTGGGTTCGGCCAGCGCAGCTTCGGCGCGTGCCAGCTCAGCTTGTGCCTTGGCGATTTCAATGGAGGGGGCTAGCTGCAACTGCTGGCGCACCTGCAATAATCGCAATTTCTCGCGCTGAGCATCGCGAATGGCGGTAAACGCTTGAGCCTGCCGCTGTGCTGAGCGCAGTTCGATCCAGCGGCGACTGACCTCGGCTACCAGTGAGACCTGTGCGCCATGCAGCGCGGCCTGCGCGCCATTGAGCTGCCCTTGCGCGACCCTTTGCGCGCTTTGCCAGGCGCCAAACAGGGGGAGCTCCCATTGCGCATCGAAGCCGACCACGAAATACGAAGCACTCGTATCGGGGTTGATGACATCGTTGGTTTTTGCATGCAGGTTTGGCAGGTAGCCGTCGCGGGCATGCCGGTTCAGCCCGCGAGCCATCATCAGCCGCTCGGTGGCCTGGGCCACATCGAGATTGTCTTTCAGTGCGCGTGCGATCAGTGCATCCAGCTCAGGATCGCCCAGTGCCTGCCACCAGCCGCGCAGGTCCGCCGGCGCTGCGGCGACACCGCCTGCCGGCGCATTGCGCCATTCGCCGGGGACAGGTGGCTTCAATTCGGGCAGTGGTGCCACGGCACAGCCTGCGAGCACGCTAAGGCTCAGCGCCAATAACAGGGCGCGGTGGGTGTTCGAGCATCGCGATAGGCTGGCGATGGCCGAAGACAGTGGGATGGGAAGCTGGGACACGAAACTCCTGTGCATGCCTGATGCCGGTCGTCGGACCACACCTTATCGTAAGGGTTCACTCCCAGCCGGCCGGCAGCCATTGCAGGCGCACATGCCGAAAGGGTGGAACGCAGCGGATGGTGTCGGTGGGTCGCGACGATCAGCAGTTTGAAGGCGTAAATCATACCTTGAGGCGGCTTACTTTGGCCTTTTTGGCAACAACTTACTCGCCAGCGGCGGGACCGGGCCTGCCGTCTGCGGCGCGGCGAAGGTGAACACGAGAGTCATTCATGGCGGTTAAGAAAGGAACTCGAAAGGCGCTGGCTCGCAAGATGCGTCATCCCTAGATCGGAGTGGCATGCGTGACTGCATGGAAAATCCTTTGCGACTTTGACGGCACTATCTCCGTTGAGGACGTCATCGACTCATTGCTCGACCGTTTCGGCCGCCCCGGCTGGGAAGCGTTGGAGCAGGATTGGCGCGCCGGCCGCATTGGTTCGCGCGAGTGCATGACCGGTCAGGTTGACCTGCTCGACATGACGCGCGAAGCGCTCGACAAGCATCTCTCCGGGCTGTGGATCGACCACGCATTTCCGGCTTTCGTGGCTAAAGCACGTGAACTGAACACGCCTATCCGCGTCGTCAGCGACGGCCTGGATTACGCCATTCATAAAATTCTCGGTCGCTACGGCCTGGATGACCTGCCGCTGGCCGCCAATCATCTGGCGCCGGCGCAGCCGCCGCGCCAGTGGCAGCTCACTTCGCCTTTCCAGGCCGAAGGCTGCCGCAGCGGTACCTGCAAATGCGCTTGCGTGGCGCAGGCTCGCCAGACCGGTGCCAAGACCGTACTCATCGGCGATGGCGCCTCGGATTTCTGCGCGGCTGACCGCGTCGACTTTGTCTTCGCCAAGCACCGCTTGATCGAGCATTGCCGCGCCGCCGGCATTCCTTATGTGCCGATTACCGGCTTCGAGGATGCCTTGGAGTTACTGCCACGATTGCTCGACGGTAGCCTGCTGGCCGAGCATGCGCGTGCCGAACCGATGGTTGCCGCGCTCTAACACCGTATTTCGAACCGTTCGGACGGGTAACCCGAACGGTTCTATCATCCTCATCCCCGACCGAATCCGGACATCATCCTGATGAATGCTTACGACAAGAACGCCGCTGGCGTGATTCCTGATGCGCAATTGCTGGCCGACGAAGCCCAGTACAGCTCGTTCGGCGATACCGTGCATTACGTGGATCCGCCGAAAATCTTCCGCCATGGCGAAGGCAGCTACATGTACGACACGGCCGGCGTGCCGTTTCTCGACCTGCAGATGTGGTACTCGGCGGTCAACTTCGGTTACGGCAACAAGCGCCTCAACGACACGCTGAAGCGTCAGATCGATCTGCTGCCGCAGGTGGCAAGCCAGTACCTGCATCAGACCCGCATTGAGCTGGCCAAGACCATCGCGGTCGACGCACAGCAGAAGTTCGGCTTGAAGGGCCGTGTGCACTTCAACGTCGGCGGCGCGCAAGCGGTCGAAGACTCGCTGAAAATCGTGCGCAACTACAGCAATGGCAAGAGCCTGATGTTTGCCTTCGAGGGCGGCTATCACGGCCGTACGCTCGGTGCCTCGTCGATCACGTCCAGCTACCGCTACCGCCGTCGCTTCGGCCATTTCGGCGAGCGTGCGATGTTCATCCCGTTCCCGTACCCGTTCCGTCGCCCGAAGGGCATGACGCCGGAAGAGTATTCCGACGCCTGCGTGCGTCAGTTCGAGCGCTTGTTCGAGACCGAATACAACGGCGTGTGGGACCCCAAGGTCAATCAGGCCGAATACGCCGCGTTCTATGTCGAGCCGATCCAGGGCACCGGCGGCTATGTGATCCCGCCGCGCAACTTCTTCAAAGATCTGAAGAAGGTGCTCGACAAGTACGGCATCTTGATGGTGGTCGACGAAATTCAGATGGGTTTCTGGCGCACCGGCAAGCTGTGGTCGATCGAGCATTTCGGCGTGACCCCGGATGTCGTCGTGTTCGGCAAGGCGTTAACCAATGGCCTGAACCCGCTGTCCGGTCTGTGGGCGCGCGAAGAGCTCATCAATCCGACGATTTTCCCGCCGGGCTCCACTCACTCCACCTTCAACTCCAACCCGCTGGGTACTTCGCTGGGTCTGGAAGTTATCAAGATGGGTTACGAGCTGAACTACGAGAAGACCGTGGCCGAGAAGGGCGCGCACTTCCTTGATGCCCTGAAAGACTTGCAGAAGCGCCACAAGGAAATCGGCGACGTCGACGGTCTGGGTCTGGCCCTGCGCGCTGAGATCTGCACCGATGACGGCTTTACTCCGAACAAGGCTTTGCTGGACAAGATGGTCGACATCGGCCTGGCCGGCGACCTGGTTCACAACGGCAAGCCGATCGGCCTCGTGCTCGATGTCGGCGGCTGGTACAAGAACGTCATCACCTTTGCGCCGTCGCTGGACATCAGCCACGAAGAGATCGATCTGGCCATCGCGCTGCTCGACCAACTGCTGACCAAGGCCAAGAAAGCGATGTAAGCATCACGTCGTCGTGAACACCTCGGGTGCTCACGACGACGCTCACTTTAGTGTCAACGTTTCCCATGCAGGGGACTGACCACGGCGGCGCGTATGCGTCGCCGTTTTTTTTGCAGCGTGGAGACTAAACGGCAGTTGCCGCACCCCGAGACCAAGTCTGATGGTGATGGATTGCACTCGATGTGCAGCTCGATGGGAGCTGACCCGGCGCGCGCGGCAGGTTCAAAGAGCGACTGGTGCCACCTGCAGGGGTGATGTGCTTTACCATTTGCGGCCCTCACAGCAGCGAGCGATCTGTGCTTACACGATTTATGCGACTTCGGCGCTGGACGCAGGACCGCCTGCAGGAGCGTTTTGGATTTGACCTGACGCGCACAGGCTTCTACTCGCCGATCGTTGACCGGGTCGAAGTGAAGCAGCGCGCTGCGGCCATCTGGTCAGCCCAAAGCCAGTCGCCGGAGCATATGCCCGGCCTGGACTTCCGGCCCGAGTATCAGACCCAATTGCTGGCCGGCGAAGTAGGCCGTGCAATGGCGGCCTGCCAATTCGACCGGCACCCGCAGCCGGCGGGTACACCGCCGCGCTTCTTTATCGAAAACGGCCAGTTCGGTGACTTGGACGCACGGATGCTGGTCGGGATGCTGCAGGCGTTCCGGCCCAAGCGAGTCATCGAAGTGGGCTCGGGTTTCTCCACCATGGTGATGAACCAGGTCGCAGGCGAGAAGTTTGCCGGTCAAATGCAGGTCACCGCGATCGAGCCGTTTCCGCGCCCCTTCCTTGGCGCGCTGCCCCACGTGAAGCTGATTCAAAGCAAGGTACAAGACGTCGATCCGCAGGTGTTCGCCGCACTGGAGAGTGGCGACGTGTTGTTTATCGACTCATCTCATGTGAGCAAGACGGGATCGGACGTCAATCATCTGTTCTTTGAGGTGCTGCCGTTCCTGCGTGCTGGCGTGCTTATTCACGTCCATGATATTTGGCTGCCGCTCGATTACCCGCAAGATTGGGTGCTGGCCGAGGGCAGGAGCTGGACCGAGCAGTATCTTCTGCGCGCATTGCTTACCGGATCCACGATGTACCAGGTCGAGCTGGCCGGGATGTATCTGCATCACTTCCTGCGCCCGGTGCTGGACCAGGCTCTTGGAGCGTCAGCCGCGCAAGTGGGCGTCGGCTCAAGCTTCTGGATCCGCAAGGTTGCTTGAGCTGGCCGGAGATGCAGCAGTGGTGTTTGGTGAGCGGGGAACAGGGAACGGGGAACGGGGAACATGCAGCTTGAGTGGTGCTTGCGGTGCCGCGTTCTCTTTTTGATCTTTCTTTGTTTTTGCGCTTGCTTTTTTGCTCCTGCTTTTTAGGCTTTTCCCCGTTCCCCGTTCCCCGTTCCCCGTTCCCCGTTCCCCGTTCCCCGTTCCCCGTTCTTCAGCCCTTCCCAGTCTGTGCCGGCGGAAACAATATCTCCACGCGTAAGCCGCCTTCGTTGCTCGACAAGTAATGCACTCGTGCGCGGTGTCGTTCGGCAATCCGTTGCACGATAGCCAGGCCCAGGCCTGTGCCTTCTTCGTGGCAGCCAGGCACGCGGAAGAAGCGCTCGCCGAGGCGGGCCAGGAATTCGGCAGGGACGCCGGGGCCGTTGTCTTCGATGCTGAGGCAGACTTGGCGGTCGTCTTCGATGGTTATCGCCACCGTCACGATGCTGTCGCGGCCGGCGTAGCGCAGGCTGTTGTCGATCAGGTTGTCGAGCAGTTCTTGCAAGGTCGTGCGGTCGCCGTCGATCCATACGGGGGCAGATGGGCCGTCGTAGCCGAGGTCGACGCCGGCGGCGAGGGCTTCGTGTACGCGCAGGCTGAGCAACTCGGGAATGAATCGGCCCAGGTCGATCAGAGCGTGTACGCCGGTTTCATGCTCAGGCGACTGCGCACGGGTCAGTGCCAGCAATTGGGTGGATGTGCGGCTGGCGCGGTTGGTCAGTCGCTGAATATGTTCCAGTGCATCGTTGACAGTAGCCGGGCTGGGGTCGGCCTGGGCACGTTCGACATGTACGCGCAGGCCGGCGAGTGGCGTGCGTAGTTGATGCGCCGCGTCGGCGATAAAGCGCTCTTGCAGGGCAAGCATGCCGCGCAGTCGTGCAAACAGGCCATCGATGGTGCGTGTCAGCGGCAGAATTTCCACCGGAACATCGACGTCGCTGATCGGCGCCAAATCATGTTCGCGCGCGGCCAGCCGCTTAGTGAGCGGATCGAGTGCGCGCAGGCCGATGCGCACGCCGTACCAGACCAGGGCGAAGACCGCGGCGATCAATAAGGCTTGGGCCGGAATGCTTAGAAACAGAATTTCGCGCGCACGCTGATGACGGTCGCGCAACGTCTCGGCCATGGTCAAGGTGAGCTTGTCGCTGGGGTCATGCGCGGCTGGAATGCTTATGCTGGCGGCGCGCAGTTTGCGGTGTTCTTGGGTCGTATTGAATAGCGTCGGGTCGCCGGTGGCGGCGCTCGGCGGCTGCAACTGCGGGTTGCCGGCCAATAGGCCGTGCTTCTGGCTGCTGACACTGAAATAGTTGTGTCCTTCTGAATCGTAGTCGAGCAGAAAGCGCGCCTGTGCCGAGATCTCGCCGTTTACATTCTCCTTGCTGAGCATCTGCGCCATCGTGGACACGTTGTCGGCGAGGTCGCGGTCGTGCACATGGTTGGAATAGATCAGCGCACCCGCGTAAGTGATGAGGCTTTCGATCATCAGCATCAGCATCAGCGGGATCAGCAAGAACGCCAGCAGGCGCCGCCGCAGGCTTTGCCGGCCATCAGGCGTCAAGATGCGGTACAGCCAGGGCTGTGGCGGGGCTGATGTCACCGGAGCGGCATCAGTGTCGCTCATGCCTGGCTATCCTTGGTTTCATCGGCGCGGGTTTCATTGATTTTGGCGTCACCGTTCTTGAGCTCTTCCAACAGATAGCCAAGGCCGCGGATGGTGCGAACCTGAGTGCCGGAATCGGCGAGCTTGCGGCGCAGGCGGTAGATCGCGATATCCAGGCCGTTGTCGGTAAGCTCCTCGTCCCAACTGCACAGTGCCTCGATCAATTGCGCACGGCTGGTGACCCGATCGGGTCGCGCGGCCAGGGCTTCGAGCAAGCCGAATTCGCGTGCGGTGAGTTCAAGCGGTGTTTCACCGAGCCAGGCGCGATGGCCGGGCAAATCGAGTCGAAGCTTGCCGATCAGCAGCTCCGGCGCACCTTGCGCGGTGTAGCGGCGTAGCAACGCGCGTACACGTGCTTCGAATTCGGCTAGCGCGAATGGCTTGACCAGGTAATCGTCGGCGCCGAGGTCGAGCACACGCACGCGTTCGCGCAGACCTTCGCGGGCGGTAACTACCAGCACGGGCAGGCCGCTGCCGCGTTTGCGTAAACGCTGCAGTACATCGCTGCCGTCGAGCGCCGGCAGGCCTAAATCGAGGATGAGCAGGTCATAAGGCGTGTCGCGCAATGCCGCGTCGGCGCGAGCGCCGTCGGCGACATGATCTACCGCGTGTCCGCCTTGGCGTAACGAGGCGCTGACGCCAGCGGCGATGGCGGGATCATCTTCGGCGATCAGGATGCGCACGATGGTTTCCGGGGAGGTAGGGGAGTGAGCGGGGCGCAATATATTGCGTCAATATTGCGAGTGATTCTCATTTGTGACAGCATGCGGCGCTTACCCAGGGGATGCATGGTGAGCAGCTTACTGCCCGGCACCCGCAGCCGGGAATCGGCCTGGGTGTTGGCTACAAGAATCAGAAGATCAGTGCTGGCGCGCTGCTTTTCAATGGACCATATACGGGCATCACCGCAGAGGCAGAAGTTGCAGGCGCACCAGCAAAATCCGTCCCCCCATCGCTCGTTCTGGCTCAAGCAGCTACATCAATGGCATTGGATCAGTTCGGCGTTGTGCCTGATCGGCATGCTGCTGTTCGCCGTCACCGGGATCACCCTCAACCATGCGGGGCGGATCGAGGCGAAGCCGCAGACGCAACATCGCCAGGTGCAGTTGCCGGCGCCGCTGCAGCGAGCGCTGGCCGGCGGCGATGAGCGCAAGGGCGAGCCGCTGCCGCCTGTTGTGGCTGATTGGCTTGGTGATGCGCTGGGTGTATCCATCAACGGTCGCAAAGGTGATTGGGCGGTGGATGAAATCTATCTGTCGCTGCCGCGACCAGGTGGCGATGCCTGGCTCAGCATCGACCGCGAAACCGGGCAGGTCGAATACGAGCGCACCGAGCGCGGCTGGGTCTCTTATCTCAATGATTTGCACAAAGGCCGCAACGCCGGCCCGGTGTGGGCCTGGTTTATCGACATCTTTGCACTGGCCTGCGTGATCTTTTCGGTTACCGGGTTGCTGCTGCTGAAAATGCATGCCGCCAAGCGCGGTGCTACCTGGCCGTTGGTCGCACTGGGCCTGCTGCTGCCGTTGGTGCTGGCTTTGATTTTTATTCACTGAATGAGGAGCGCCCATGCGTCGTCTGAAGTTTTCCAATCTGTTGCTCTCGGCGCCTGCACTGTTGCTCGCAGCGCCCGTCGCAGCGGCCGATCTCAATGTCACCGTGCAGATTCCGCAACTCAATGTGGCCGAATATCACCGCCCCTATGCCGCGGTGTGGATTGAGCGCGAGGATCACAGCGTCGCTACGCAATTAGCCGTTTGGTACGCGCAGAAAGAGAGCAAGGAGGGTGCCGGTACGAAATGGTTGCCCGACCTGCGCCAATGGTGGCGGCGCGGAGGGCGCGATCTCGCTTTGCCTGTCGATGGCGTTTCCGGTGCGACACGGCCTGCCGGACAGCAACAACTGAAGTTCCAAAGCGGCAAGGCGCCGTTGAACGATTTACCCGCCGGCAAATACGAACTGGTCGTCGAAGCGGCGCGCGAGGTCGGCGGGCGCGAAGTGGTGCGGGTGCCCTTCGTGTGGCCGGTTAAGTCGATGCAAAGCCTTGCTGCGCAAGGCCAGACCGAATTGGGTGCGGTCAAGCTCGACCTGGCGCCTTGATCTTTTTGCTGGTCATCAATGACATTCTTTGGGAGTCCGACATGTTCAAGCGTTCGTTGAAATGGGCCGCTATCGCCCTGGCACTCAGCCTGCCGTTGGCTGCGCAAGCACACAAGATGTGGCTGTTGCCATCAGCCACCAATGTGTCGGGTGTCGATCCATGGGTGACAGTGGATGCCGCCGTATCCAACGATCTGTTCTATCCCGATCACGTGCCGGCAGCGTTGGATAAATTAATCATCACTGCACCGGACGGCCAGACGGCTAAAGCGGACAACGCGGTCACCGGTAAATACCGTAGCGTGTTCGACCTGCATCTCACCCAGCAAGGGACTTACAAACTGGCCCTCATCAGCCAGGGCGTGTTCGCCAATTACGAGATCAACGGCGAAAAGAAACGTTGGCGTGGTGATGCGGTGAATTTGCGCAAGGAGATTCCCGCGGATGCGAAACAGATCGAAGTTAGCGAATCGATCAATCGTGTCGAGACATTCGTCAGCAACGGCAAGCCCAATGAGGCTGCGCTGAAGCCCGGCGGCAAGGGTTTGGAGCTGGTGCCGGTTACCCATGTCACCGATCTGGTGGCTGGCGAACCGGCGACCTTTCAATTGCTGCTCGATGGTAAACCGGCGGCGGATCTGAAGATCACCGCCATCCCCGGCGCCACGCGTTATCGCAATGCGGCCGAAGAGATCAGCAGCAGCACCGACAAGAGCGGCAAGTTCAGTCTTACCTGGCCGCATGCCGGCATGTATTGGATCAATGCCAGCACCCAAGACGACAAGACCGAAGTGAAGCAAGCCAAGCAACGTCGCTTGTCATACACGGCCACCTTGGAAGTGCTGCCGCAGTGATGCGATGAAAGCACGCATCCCCCGTCGATGACTCGCGCTCCCGCGCTACACAATCTGCACGGCCTGACCATGGGCACCACCTGGTCGGTGCGCGTGGTCGTGCCGCAAAGCATTCCGTTGGATGCCTTGCAATACGGGATACAAGACCAGCTCGACCGAGTCGACGAGCAGATGAGCACCTATAAGCCAGCATCGGCGTTGTCGTGTTTCAACGCTGCATCGACTGGCTGGTATGAGCTTCGTGCGGAGTTTTTCGAGGTAGTGAGCCACGCCATATGGCTGGCCAGCGACAGTGGCGGCGCTTACGACCCCACGGTGGGGCCGTTGGTGAATTTATGGGGTTTTGGGCCCGGTCAGCGCGCGCGTGAACGACCCTCGGCCGACGCTATCGCCGAGGCGCATGGGCGCATCGGCTGGTGGAAGATCAAGCTTGATCCGACGACCCGGCAAGCGTTTCAGCCAGGCGGCATCCAGCTCGATTTGTCCTCGGTGGCCAAGGGCTACAGCGTCGATCAGGTCGGTCGCTGGCTGGACCGCATGGGCGCGACAGCTTGGCTGGTCGAAGTGGGTGGAGAGTTGAAAGGCTATGGCATCAAGCCGGACGGCATGCCATGGCGTATCGGCATTGAGCGCCCCGATGCCGCCGCCGGTGCGGTCGAGCGGGTTGACCAGTTGGAGTGCACACTTGCCCTGAGCGGTCGTGCGATTGCCACCTCAGGCGATTATCGGCATCACTACGAGGACGGCGGTCAGGTTTATTCACACCATATCGACCCCCGCGATGGGCGGCCGGTGCCGCATGCCGTCGCCTCGGTGAGCGTGCTGGCCAGGGATGCGCTGCAGGCGGACCCGCTGGGTACCACGATGACCATACTCGGCCCGGAACAAGGGTTGGCGTATGCGGAGGCGCGCGGTTTGGCGGTGTTGTTTATCCTGCGTGGCGAGCATGGTCTGTACGAACGCATGTCGGCGGCATTTGCGGCGGCATTGCGGGCATGACGCCATGCGACAGCGTGTCTATGAAACGCGCGACTTTCGGCAATGCGATCTTGCTTGCGTTACTGATACTGCTCGCGTGCGGATTGTTCTCGTTGCACGCCGACGAGTTGTACTGGAGCGATCCGGGGTTGCTTCGGTGGTCGGGCGCTGCGACGGCGATACTGCTCTGGTTCGGCTTTACTGTATGGCGGTGGCGTGCAGCGAGGGCGGATGCGCTGCCGCTGTCCGCGTACGAAGCGTCGATCGTGATTGCCTATGCCAGTCAAACAGGCACCGCCGAACAATGGGCGAGGCAAACCGCGCAAAGTCTGCAGGTGGCGTCGCTGCCGGCGCGTTTGATCGAGTTGGAGCGGCTCGACCCCGATGCGATGCGTGCGGCAGGCCGTGTGTTGTTTGTCGTCAGCACCACCGGCGAGGGTGATGCGCCAGACAGTGCTGCACATTTCTTGCAGCGCTGGATGCGCGAGCCGGTCGATCTGGCCGGGTTGCAATATGGCTTGCTGGCGTTGGGCGATAGCGATTACCAAGACTTCTGTGGCTTCGGACGTCAACTGCAACACTGGTTGCAGAGCAGTGCGGCGCAGTCGCTGTTCGATCCGGTCGAGGTCGATAACGGCGACCCCGCCGCGTTGCGGCATTGGCAGCATCATCTGACCTTGCTCAGCGGCGCTAGTGAGATGCCGGATTGGCAGCGCCCGCAGTATCAGCGTTGGCAACTATGTGAGCGACGCTTGCTCAATCCCGGCAGCCTGGGCGGGCCATGTTTTCATCTGGCTTTACGGCCGTTCGATGGCGTAGCCGATTGGCAGGCCGGCGATCTGGTCGAGGTGGGGCCGCGACATGCCGCAGAACACGTGTCGGAATGGCTGGCGCAACTATCGCTTGATGGCGATGCGATGGTGCATGTGGAGGACACGCCACGGCGTTTGGCCGAACTGCTCGCATGCAGTCATCTGCCGGCCGCCGATGAGGTGCGCGGCTGGCCCATGGCGCGTTTGCTTGCCAGCCTGCAACCATTACCGCATCGCGAATACTCGATTGCATCGTTGCCGGTCGATGGCGCACTGCATTTGCTGGTGCGGCAGATGCGTCGCGAAGATGGCCGTCTGGGATGTGGCTCCGGCTGGCTGACCATGCATGCCGAACTCGGTGATGATATTTCGCTGCGCATTCGCAGCAATCCTCAATTTCATCCGCCGACAGATGCACAGCCGCTGATTCTGATCGGCAACGGTACCGGTCTGGCGGGCCTGCGTGCTTTGTTGAAAGCGCGCATTTCCAACGGCCAGCGGCGTCATTGGCTGCTGTTTGGCGAACGCCAGTCGGCTCATGACCATTACTATCGAGACGATATCGAGCGCTGGCAATTGGACGGCTATATCGAGCGCATGGACTTGGTCTGGTCACGCGAACAGGCCGCGCGTATCCATGTGCAGCAGCGTTTGCATGAGGCTGCCGATGCGCTGCGGCAATGGGTGGCCGACGGCGCAGCGATCTATGTCTGCGGCAGTCTTGCCGGGATGGCTCCGGGGGTGGACGCCGTGTTGCGCGAGGTGCTGGGGGCGGCACAGGTTGAGCAGTTGCGTAGCGAAGGGCGCTATCGGCGCGATGTGTACTAGCAAGTTCTTGTGTGGACGACCGCGGTCGCCATGCCTTAGTTTGTCGGGGATCAGGCTGATGTGACCTCTGGCCTATGACGCCGGCACGCGGATAACGCACGCTGCGCTATCACTCGGGGAGATGGGCGAGATGGGGATACGGGTAGGCAAGATCGGTATTTTTTGGCTGGCACTGGCGAGTTGCCTTGCGCAGTCGTCGATATCAATGGCTCAAGGCGTGGCAGCCGCAGCACAGCCCGCGGCAGCCAGTTCGACGGCCGTGGCGGTGCCGCCCGAGATTCCACTCGTCGGTGCCGATGCTGCCGCGGTGAGCGTGCCCAGTGCGGCCAATGCCTGGGGTGGCGAGCGCACGGGCAATGAAGCGACTTTGTCTGACCGGGTGGTCAGTTACCGCATCGATGCAGAGCTGGATGCGGCTAAGCATGCGATCAACGGCAAGCAGCAGATGACCTGGCGCAACCGCAGTGACCGTGCCGTTCACAGCGTTTATATGCATCTTTATCTCAACGCTTTCCAAAATGAGCGCAGCACTTTTTTTACCGAGCGCAGCGTACTTACCGCGCATGGCGATTCTCGTGGCCGGGGGGCGGTGAAGAAAGGACAGTGGGGCTGGATTGAACTCAAGCAGGTGCGGCAAAGCGCCGCGCCGCTGAAATGGACTTTTGTGCACCCCGACGGCGGACCGGAAGCGGATCAGACCGTGGTGCGCATTGATCTGGCCGAGCCGGTGCCGGCCGGCGGCACGTTGACGCTGGACATCGACTTCCTCAGCCAGTTGCCGCGCGTGATCGAACGCACCGGTTACTTCGGCGATTTCAATATGGTCGGGCAATGGTTTCCGAAAATCGGTGTGCTGGAGTTGCCGGGTGAGCGTGGCGCCACTGCACCACGCTGGAACGTGCACGAGTTCCATTTCAATAGCGAGTTTTACGCCGATTTCGGCAGTTACGACGTGAGCATGACGGTGCCGTCGGACTACACCGTTGGCGCGGTAGGCGAGCAGCAAGGCGAGCCGGTCAAGAAGGACGGCAAGACGACCTATCGCTTCGTGCAGGGCGACGTGCACGATTTTGCCTGGGTCGCGGCCAAGGGCTATCAGACGCTGGATGCCAGCTATGTCGGGCCGGGTAGTCCGAAGGTGGCGGTGCGGGTTATCTATCCGCCGGAATATCTGGCCAGTGCGCAGCCGGTGTTGAAGGCGACGCTGGATTCGCTGGCCTATTTTTCGAACACGTTGGGCGCGTATCCCTATCGCACAGTGACTGCGGTGGTGCCGCCATACAACGCCGACGAAGCCGGTGGCATGGAGTACCCGACCTTTTTCACCGCTGAGGGCTACGCCAAGATCGATTCGCAGACGGCGGATCAGTGGGAGATCGACTTTGTCACCATCCACGAATTCGGTCACGGCTATTTTTATGGCTTGCTCGCCTCCAATGAATTCGAAGAGCCCATGCTGGACGAGGGGCTCAACGAATACTGGGACCAGCGCATGCTGCGTGAGCGCAACCAGCGCATCTTGGTTCCGACAACGTGGATGCGTCGGCTGGGTATGACCCCGACCATGGACGTATTCGCGATGGAGCGCATGTCCGCCGGGCTCGGCCGGCCGGTGGATCCGCTCGGCCAGAACAGTTGGAATCGCCTGTCCAGCAGCAGTTACGGCACGGTGTATTCGCGCACGGCCACGGCGATGCATGATCTCGAAGAGCGCCTAGGCAAGGAGGTCACCGAGCGCGCTTTCCGCGAGTACTACAAGCGCTGGCATTTCCGTCATCCATCCGTCGCCGATTTGCGTGCTGCGTTGATCGATGTGTCAGGCGATGCGAAAACCGTCAATGAAGTTTTCGATCAGTACGTGTTCGGTACCGCGAAAATCGACGACCGTATAAGTGCGATCGACAACAAAGAGGTGCTGCCGCTGGCCGGTTCCGAATCGAAAGACGGCAAGCGCAGCGAGGTCGATGCGGATGCGCTGGATAAGCAGATTGCCAAGCAGCGCAGTGATTGGAAAAAGGCCCATCCCGATGCCAAGCCCGACAGTGGCGGCCCCTTTCCTTGGCGCGGCACGGTCACCGTGGTGCGTGATGGAGCGCAGGTGCCGCAGCTACTGCGGGTGAAGTTCGCCGACGGCAGTAGCGAGGATGTGCATTGGAATGACGACCGTCGTTGGGCGCGTTTCGTTTTCACCAAGCCGACGAAGATCGTCTCGGCCGAACTGGATCCCGAACAGAAGATCTATCTGGACGCGAACAAACTCAATGACAGCCTGACGACCAAGCCCAATGGCGCGGCGTCGCGTCGCTGGGGGGCCGATGTCGGGGCCTTGGTGCAGGCTTTCTACGCATTTCTGGTGACCCTCTGATGGCCTACAACAAGATGTCTCGTCGTGTGAATCTCGGTGCCGTGGCGCGTGCATTGTTCACTGCTTTGCAGTGGCGCCTGTTGCTGCTGTGGCTGGTGTTGCTGCTATTGCCGGCAGCAGTAGTCGCCTTGCCCATATGGAAAGCCTTGAGCGGGTTGCTCGATTCCTCGGTGCATGCCGATGCCTGGGCGCAAAAGTTCGATACCAACATGTTTGGCGACACCATGCGGACATGGGGTGATCTGTCGTCGATGTTCGGGGCCAATGTGATGCTTGGCCTGGTGTTGACTCTGGCGCTCGCGCCCTGGCTTAACGGCATGGTGATCGCCAGCGGTCGGGCAGGGCGCACGCTTGGCTTCGGCCAGCTTCTGCAGGGTGGCCTGGTTGAATATGGGCGCATGTTTCGCTTGATGCTGTGGTCGCTGCTGCCCTTTGCCATCGCTATCGGCCTGTCGACTCTCGGCTTCAATATGGCGGACGAACGTATCGAGGCTGCGGTGCTCAAATCACAAGCCGACGCGAGTCAGCAAGCTGCGTTGTTGGCCGCCGGGGTGTTGTTTGTGCTGCTGCATGCGGTGGTGGAATCGGCACGCGCTGCCTTTATCGCCGATACCGGCTTGCGTTCGGCGACACGCGCGCTTTGGCGTGGCTTTATGCAGTTGCTGCGGCGTCCGTTCAGCACCTTGTTTGCCTATCTGCTGGTCAGCGCGATCGGTTATCTGGCGGTGTTGGCCTTGGGTATGGCGCGTATCCAGGTGCCGGCGATCGGCCTGGGCGGTTTTGTCGCAGCGTTCCTGCTCAGCCAATTGATCGTGGTGGCGCTGGGCTGGACTCGCACCGCGCGGCTGTTCGCATTGGCTGAGGTATCGCGCTCGCTGACGTCGTCGCGGCTTTAACGTAATGGCCTTAGTCGTGACGCTTCGGGCTGGCTTCTGCCGGGGTCGTCACGACTAAAGCCGCTTGCATGGAAGCGGCGAGCGGCCACGCTTTATTCCGTTCCCCGTTCCCCGTTCCCCGTTCCCCGTTCCCCGTTCCCCGTCAGGCGTAAGCGCAACGGCTCTCGATAGTCGGCGGGTAATAGGCGAATACATGGTTGTGGCAACCGTAGAAATCCATGTCTTCGATATGCTCGCCGCCGAGACGTTCGGCGACGCGGTCGGAAGCTTCATTGCCGATACGCACCATGCTGATGATCCGCCGCGCGCGTAGCTTGCGCCAGGCGAATTCGAGTACGGCACAACCGGCTTCGGTGGCGTAACCGTGGTGGCGGTATTCGGGCTTGAGCATCCAGCCCAGTTCCAGTTCGGGCCAACCCTCTGGATACATCAGGCCGGCGCGGCCGATGAACTCGCCCGTGGATTTCAATTCCAGTGCCCACATGCCGTAGCCGCGTAGTTGCCAATGGCCCAGCAGCATCGCCAGCGAGCGCCAGGCATTGCTGCGGTCCAGCGGTTGGCCGTCGCCGATCCAACGGGTGCTGGCAGGGTCGGCGAGCATCGCGGCGTAGTCGTCGAAATGTCGGTCGGTCAGCGCGGTTAAACGCAGGCGTTTCGTTTCGAGGATAGGGATATCGGACATCACGGCATCGGCTGATATGGGCGGCCTGAGTTACAGGCTGCCTAACAATTTGGAGAGCGTACGGGTACTCATGGCCAGACTTTCGGGCCAGGGCAAGCCGACAATTCTCTCACCTGTCGCCGTATCGACAAAATCCTCCTGCTGGCCCGGAGGCAGCAGGTGGCGGTAATCCACGGTGATTTCGGTGCCTGCGGGCAGATCGCTCAGGGCGAACACAAAGCCCAGATGCCACAGGCCGGTCGGCGCAAAGCTATGATTGATAAAGCATTCGTCCGGCCAGTCCGGCGAAACCGTATAGCGGTCTTCAAACCAGCGGGCGCTGGCATAGAGCTGGGTTTTCAGCTCCGGCGAACTGGTGAGTTCGTCATAACGCCAGGTCTTGTCGATGGCATCGGGCGCCGTAATGATTCGCCCGGTGGCGATATCTTCTTCTAGAAACAAACCCTTGCCGGCGCCCTCGATGGAGGAGGGGGCAATGCGGTAACGCGGAAGAATCATGGCGGCGCGGGCGGTTTGAGAGGCGCGGAGTGTAGCGCAACCGGCGAGGCCTGCCATGGCCCTGCCGGTTGCTTCTTGTCCTCATTCCTACTGTTTGGGCGACCCCTGGGTGTTATTCCTCCGCAGCTTTCTTGGCCTTGATTTTGTTTTTGCTCGATTTGTCGGTTTTGGCGACGCCGTCATCGCTAAGCAGGATCGCGCTGCGGTTGCGTTCCAGCGTGGCGGCGCTCACGCCCTTGACCTGGGTCAGCTCATCAATGTTTTTGAATGAGCCATGTTCGTCGCGCCAGGCAACGATCGCACTGGCTTTAGACAAGCCAATGCCGTCGAGCGATTTGGCCAGGGTTTCGGCATCGGCTTTATTGACGTTGACGGGGGTGGCGGCGAATGCCGGCAGGGCGAGCGCTAAGGCGATGGCCAGTGCGGTAAGTTTGCGAAGCATAGTGACTCTCCTTTTTCGGATGTGAGCACGGCTTTCCTTGGGCCGTGGGGTGAATATGCCGATTCGGTCCAGATGATGCAGTCGGCCTGCAGGCCTATACGCAGTGCGTATATGACCTATGGGTTTGTCGGAGGGGCCCTACACCTTGTCAGTGCAGGCAAGCCATTCGGGAGTCACTGATACAATGCGTGTTTTCCCGATTTGCAGGAGTCACGCCTTGGATACCGTCCGTCTTTCCAGTTTTGTCAGCGGCCTTTGGGACGACGAGATCGTGCCGCAATTGGTCGAGTACATCCGCATTCCCAACAAGTCGCCGATGTTCGACGCTAAGTGGGTCGAGCACGGCTATATGGATGCCGCGGTAAAACTGATGGAGACCTGGGCGCGCTCCAAACTCTCCGCTTTGCCGGGCGCGACGCTCGAGGTGGTACGGCTGGAAGGGCGCACGCCACTTATTTATATCGAGGTTCCCGGCAGCGGTGACGATACCGTGGTGCTTTACGGCCATCTCGACAAACAGCCGGAGATGACCGGCTGGGCCGAGGGCCTCGGCCCGTGGACGCCGGTAATCAAGGGCGACAAGTTGTACGGCCGCGGCGGCGCCGACGACGGTTACGCCATTTTCGGTTCGCTCGCCGCTTTGCTGGCGCTGCGTGAGCAAGGCGTGGCGCACGCCCGCTGCGTGATCCTGATCGAGGCTTGCGAAGAATCCGGCAGCTATGACTTGCCGTACTACGTGGACCATTTGGCCGCGCGCATCGGTAACCCGTCGCTGGTGGTGTGCCTCGACTCAGGTTGCGGCAACTATGACCAGCTCTGGTTGACCACGTCGCTACGCGGCATGACCGGCGGCGAATTGACCGTGCAGGTACTGGAAGAGGGCGTGCATTCCGGCGATGCCTCCGGGGTGGTGCCGTCCAGCTTCCGCATCCTGCGCGATCTGCTTTCGCGCCTGGAAGATCCCGCCACCGGCGTGATCCAGCCGAAAGAACTATATGTGGAGATTCCGCCGCAGCGCATCGAGCAAGCCAAGCGTTCGGCCGAGGTGCTGGGTACGGCGGTATACGACAAGTTTCCCTTTGTCGAAGGCATGCATCCGACCACCGAAAACCTTACTGAGCTGGTACTCAACCGCACATGGCGGCCACAACTGGCAGTCACCGGCGTGGACGGTATGCCGCCGCTGGAAAGCGCCGGTAACGTGCTGCGCCCGAAGACCTCGGTAAAGCTCAGTCTGCGTGTGCCGCCGACACTTTCCGGCGCCAAGGCCGGCCAGTTGGTGAAGGAGTTGCTGGAGAAAGATCCGCCGTATGGCGCCAAGGTCAGCTTCAAGCTGGAGAAGGACGGCAGCGGTTGGAATGCGCCGCAGTTGTCGGCGTGGCTGGAAGAGGCCGTAGCCGAGGCCTCGAAGAATCATTTCGGCGCGCCGGCCGCTTACATGGGCGAGGGCGGCAGCATTCCGTTCATGGGCATGCTGGGCGAGAAATTCCCGCAGGCGCAGTTCCTCATTACCGGTGTACTCGGCCCGCACTCCAACGCGCACGGCCCGAATGAGTTCTTGCACATCCCCACCGGCAAGAAAGTAAGCATGGTGGTGGCCGAAGTGGTGGCGCGGCATTACCAGCAGAGCGTCAAGAGCTGAGGCAATGCGTTCTTTGTCCTTCTCCCCACGGGGAGAAGGCGTTTTTCTCATCATCACTGCCAAGCCATGACTCCTGCCCCTGACGACTACTCTTATCTAGCCACTCAGTGGGCAGCGATCCGCCAGCGCGTGGACGCGGCCTGCCGCGAGGCGGGGCGCGATCCGGCCGAGGTAAACATTCTGCCGGTCAGCAAAACCTTCGGGCCGGAAGTGATCCGCGCGGCAGTAGCGCTGGGGCTGCATCGTTTCGGCGAGAACAAGGTGCAGGAGATCCGCGACAAATCCGGCCCGCTGGCCGACTGCGCTATCGATTGGGTGATGATCGGCCATCTGCAGACCAATAAGGTCAAGGACGTAGCGCGGTTGGCCAGCGAGGTGCAGTCGCTGGACCGCCCTGAGTTGGCCGAGGCGCTGCATCGCCGACTACAGACCGAAGGCCGTGTGATCGATGTGCTGGTACAGGTGAAAACCTCGCGCGAGGAGAGCAAGTACGGCCTGCCGCCCGAGGAGCTGCCCGCCTTTCTAGACAGCTTGCGTGGCTACGACACGATGCGTGTGCGTGGCCTGATGACCCTGGCGATCCACTCCACCGAGCCGCAAGAGGTGCGCGCCTGTTTCCGGCTATTGCGCGAGCTGCGTACTCAGGCTGTGGCACAAGGCCATGATTTGACGCGCCTTTCGATGGGCATGAGTGGGGATTTTCCGCTGGCGATTGCCGAAGGAGCGACTGAGGTGCGGATCGGTACGGCGATTTTTGGAAGCCGGCCTCACGCGGATAGCTATTACTGGCCTGAATTACCTAAATAGTTCATTAAACATTCATGGATATGGCTGTTAAAAGGACATTTCTTTTCCTGTCATGGGGTTACCCGCAAGCATCAGGCGTGCCAAATTTCGAAACGCTGGGGTTTAGTTAACCTCAATCGAACATACCTCCCGGCTCGCTTTGATAAGTTCACTCCTTCATCACGGTCGTCGGCAATGCGGGCGACTCATCCTGTGAACCGCGATGGGGTTTCCTGCATGCCAATGAAGCGTTTGACCGTACTCTCTGTGCTCGCCGTTGCAGCGCTCAGTTCCGGCTCCATTTTCGCCCAGACCAGTACGGTTACCCCCTCGTCGGCTGTCGGCACAATCACTCCCCCGCATTTGCTTACCCAGCTCCCGATCTTTGCGCCGGCGTCCATGCTGGCGCAGTCTGTGTTGCCGACGCCGTTGACCTTGCAGGCACCTATGCCGCAAAGCGAGTCGGCGTTGAGCATGGCTGGCGAGTTGACGCCGGCTGCCCACCTCGCCGATGACGAGCAAGAAGGCGCCATCAACAATTCCGCCGATCTGCACAAGACGCTGATCGGCCTGGCCATGAAGCTGCGTGACATCCGTTACGTGCGCGGCGGCCGCGATCCTTCCACCGGTTTCGATTGCAGCGGCTTCGTTCGCTATGTGTTCGCCCATGCGATCGGACTTGAGTTGCCGACCAACTCCGCTTCGCAGTTCCTCGCCGGCCTCAAGGTCAACCGCGCCGAGATGCAGCCGGGCGACTTGGTGTTTTTCCGCACCGCCGGGCGTCGTGGTAAAGGCCGCATTTCGCATGTCGGCATCTATATCGACCACGGTCAGTTCATTCATTCGCCGTCGCGCGGCAAGGCCGTGCGCGTGGACAACCTGGATGAAAGCTATTGGGCCAAGCGTTTCGCCGGTGCCAAGCGTCCAGAAGGCATGGCCGTCGCACAGCGCGGCTGAGCGCACAGGTTTCCGCAGTTCAAGGCCGCCCTCCGGGCGGCTTTTTTTATGCGGCGCAGAGAGTGCGATAGTGTGCGCTACCGGACATCAGAGGCTCTTATGATCGAGATCGCACCGCTTAGTCCGCCGGATCAATCGGGTTGGGAGGTCTTGGCTCGCGGCTATAAGGATTTCTACCAGACGTTTGTGCCTGACTCGGGCTACCAGGACACCTGGCAGCGGCTGATGCAGAACCGGGAGCTGCACGGCTTCGGCGCCTATCTGGACGGCAAGCTGGTCGGCATCGCGCACATCTTGTTTCACACCACGGTCTGGGTGGGTGAGTATTGCTATCTACAGGACCTGTTCGTCGATGAGCGTGCGCGTGGGCAAGGTGCTGCCCGTGCGTTGATCGACCATGTGGCTGCCATCGCCAGGAAGCGCGGCGCAGCGCGGCTCTATTGGACGACCAAGCAAGACAATAAAACGGCGCGTGCGCTCTACGACAACCTGGCCAGTTTCAACGGATTTATCCGCTACGACTACCCGCTGGTTTAGCTGTTCTGCGCGCAAACGGTTTCGGCGCGAGCCGCCGGGAGATCGTGAACAGGCTCCAAGAGCTTTTAGGCCCCCAGGCGCTGCAGCGCATCCGACTCGATGATGCGCAAGCCGGGTTCATCGTCTTGTGCGAGCCGCCATAACGCGCTGGCCAGCGTGCTTGCCTCGATACCGCTCCAGCGCTTGGGCAGGATGCGTGAGAGCGGGGCCAATCGATCGCCTAGCCGTGGCTTGGCGCGGCCGAGCAACAACGAGGGGCGCACGATGGTCAACTGCGGCCAGCCTTGCTCCTGCAGCGCTTGCTCCAATTCGCCTTTGACGCGGTTGTAGAAGACTCGCGACGTGGGGTCGGCGCCCAATGAGCTAATCAGCAAATAGTGTCGTGCCCCCAGCGTCAATGCCTGCCTGCCTAAGGCCAACGGCAGCTCGTAATCGATCATGCGAAAGGCTTCACGTGAACCCGCCTGACGAATGGTGGTACCAAGACAGCAGAAAACCGCATCGACCGTTCCACGCAGTTGCGGCACCAGACGACTCAGCACGCCCACCGGGTTCTGCAGCCGCGGATGCGCCTGCAAGGCCCGTCGCGTCGGCGCAAGCACCTGCGGCGCGGCAGGATCGTCGAGCAGCCGCTGCAATAGATGGCCGCCGGTCAAACCCGTGGCACCGGCAAGCAGGACGTGGCGTGGCGTGGTGGTCATGCGATCAGTCACTCCGGCGATAGCCCCGGTGTGCCGGGGCCAGGAGAGCACGATAGCGCGTCAGGGGCGGCGAAGTTAGCGCAGAAACGTGTGCCCCGGCCTTTACCTTATTAAAAGCTCCGTTCGCCGCGGACCCACACATTGCGCACCACCGGCATATCGCCCACCGCACGCATGCGCACCAGGTCGGCGCGATAACCCAGCCTGATCTGTCCGCGATCCTGAAAGCCCAGGGCTTGCGCCGGGTTGCCGGCGACAGTGGCGATGGCGCGCGGCATCGACCAGCCCGCCTGGGTGTGCAGCATCAAGGCGCCGTGTAGCAGGCTGGCTGGTACGTAGTCGGACGACAGCATGTCGAGGCGGTCGGTGTGGGCCAGCTCCATCGCGGCGACGTTGCCGGAGTGCGAGCCGCCGCGGACGACATTGGGGGCGCCCATTACGGTGGTCAGGCCGAGTTTGCGGGCGGCTTCGGCGGCTTCGTGGGTGGTGGGGAATTCGGAAATGCTCACGCCGATACGGTGCGCGTGTTCAACCTGTTGCACATCGGTATCGTCGTGGCTGGCCAGCACGATGTCCTTGCCTTTGGCCATCGCCAACACCGCGCTTTCGTGGCGTGAGCTAAAGGTGGCTTGTTGATCCACGCGACGGCTTACCATGTCGGTGAATTCGTCTTCGGTCCAGCTCGTGCGGTTTTTGCTGTAGTACTTGCGGTATTGCTGGATGTCGCGATATTGGCGCTGGCCGGGGGTGTGATCCATCAGCGACATCAGGCGCACGCTGCTGTGATCCATCAGTGGTTCGAGTGCTTCGAGCAGGCGTGGATAGGCCAGCTCACAGCGCAAGTGAATCCAGTGATCGGCACGCAACGCACCGCTGGCCTGGCCGGCGAGAATCGCATCGTAAGTGCCGCGCAGGGTTTCGATGCGCACGCTTTCCTCTTCGAGGTCGCCCACCGACAAAGCATCGAAGACGGTGGTGATGCCGGCGGCGACGACTTGCGCGTCATGGGTGAGCACGGCGGGCAGGGCGGGCCAGATCACGCCGGCGCGAGGCATCAGGTGTTTTTCGAGGTTGTCGGTATGCAGTTCGATCAGTCCGGGGACGACGTAGTCGCCTTCGCAGTCGATGGCGCCGGGGGCCTGGGTCGGGCCTTCGTCAATCAATCGGATAACGCCATTGCGGGCGATCAAGGTGCCGTGCAACACCGTGTTGTCGAGCACGATGCGGGCGTTGGTCAGAACGAGGTCGGTCATGGCTTCATTTTCTCTAAAGTCGGCGTCGCTAAGATTCGGTATCTCTAGTTATTCAGGCGGCTTCAAGCTGGCGCATCGGCAAGTGCTTGCATAGAAAAAAGCCGAGTAGCCACGCGATCGCGCATATCTTCGTCGTGAAAGATGCCAAGCACAGCGGAGCCGGCGCTGCGCGCCTCTTCCAGCAATTGCGCCACCACGGCGCGGTTATCGGCATCGAGCGAGGCAGTGGGCTCGTCCAGCAGCAGTATCGGGCGTCGCACGATCAAACCACGGGCAATGTTTACACGCTGCTGCTCGCCACCTGAGAAGGTGCCGGGCGGCAATCGCCACAGTCGCTCGGGGACGTTGAGTCGATGCAGCAGGGCGCCGGCCCGTTGCTGTGCTTCCACGGCCGAGGCGCCGCTTTCGATCAATGGCTCGGCCACGATATCCAGTGTCGGCACGCGTGGAATCACCCGCAGAAACTGGCTGACGTAACCCAGTGTGCGCCGGCGTACATCGAGTACTTGATGCGGCGTGGCCTGGGCCAGATCGAGCCAGTCGCTGTCATGGCGCACGCGCACCGCGCCGTGGCTGGTACGGTAGTTGGCATAAATTACCCGCAGCAACGTACTTTTGCCGGCGCCGGAAGGGCCGGAAAGTACTACGCATTCGCCGGCGTGCACATCGAGATCGAGCGCGTCGAGTACGTTCAAGCGAGCGCCGTGCTGGTGATGCAGCTCGAAGAACTTGGCGAGGCCACGAAGTTGAAGCATGAGGGGGGCGGTCATGTGGTCAGCACCGAGGAAACGAGTAGTTGGGTATAGGGGTGCTGCGGGTCGTCGAGGATCTGATCGGTCAGCCCGGTTTCGACGACGCGGCCGCCTTGCATCACCATCGTGCGCGCAGCGAGCAAACGCGCTACCGCCAGATCATGAGTGACCATGACCGCGGCCAGTCCAAGTTCGTTCACCAGCCGCCGCAACAAGTCGAGAATGCGCGCCTGCACCGAGACATCCAGGCCGGCGGTGGGTTCGTCCATAAAGACCAGGCGCGGCTGTGTCACTAGCGTGCGGGCAATCTGCAAGCGTTGCTGCATACCGCCGGAGAACCCCGTAGGCGCGTCGTCGATACGCGAAGGGTCAATCTCCACCCGCTCCAGCCAGCCCTTGGCGATGTCACGCAGACGGCCATAGTCACGCATGCCCAGCGCCATCAGTCGCTCGGCCACGTTGGCGCCGGCGCTGACATTAAGGCGCAGGCCGTCGCGGGGATTTTGCGTGACGAAGCCCCATTCCTCACGGGCCAGGCGGCGGCGATCGGCTTCGCTCAAGGCGCCGATGTCCAGCCAGCGACCATCGCGCTGGCGATAGCGAACCGTGCCGGCAGTGGGCTCCAATTGCGCGGCCACGGTGTTGAGCAGGGTCGACTTGCCCGAGCCCGATTCGCCGACGATGCATAGCAGTTCGCCGGGACGCAGATCAAAGTCCACATCCTGACAGCCGATACGCTGCCCGTAATGGCGGCTCAAGTTGCGTACTTGCAGCAGAGCATTCATGACGGCATCTCCGCCTGACGTTGGCCGCAGTAATCGGTGTCGGAGCAGACGAACATGCGCGTGCCCTGGTCATCGACGACGACTTCGTCCAGGTAACTTTTGCCGGAACCGCACAGGGCACAGGTTTCCTCCCATTGCTGGATCTCGAACGGGTGATCGTCAAAGGCCAGGCTTTCCACCTTGGTATAGGGCGGAATCGCGTAAAGACGTTTCTCGCGTCCGGCACCAAACAGCATCAAGGCCGGCGAGTGGTCCAGCTTGGGGTTATCGAACTTCGGGATCGGTGAAGGCGAGGTGAGGAAGCGGCCATCCACCAGCACCGGGTAGTCGTAACTTGTTGCGATATGCCCGTATTGAGCGATGTCTTCGTACAGCTTCACGTGCATCAATCCATAGTCGGCCAGTGCATGCAGAGTGCGGGTTTCGGCCTCGCGCGGCTCCAGCGTGCGCAGCGGCTCGGGTTCCGGTACCTGAAACACCAGAATCTGATCTTCGCGCAGCGATGTTTCGGGAATGCGATGGCGGGTCTGAATAACGCTCGCTTCGCTGGTCCGCTCGGTCGTAGCCACGCCCGCCACGCGGGAAAAGAAGCGGCGGATATTGACCGCGTTGGTGGTGTCGTCGGCGCCCTGGTCGATCACTTTCAGTACATCATCCGGCCCCAGCAGGGCAGCGGTGACCTGGATGCCGCCGGTACCCCAGCCATAAGGCAGCGGCATTTCGCGGCTGCCGAACGGTACCTGATAGCCGGGGATCGCCACCGCCTTGAGCAGCGCGCGGCGCAGCATGCGCTTGGTGTTTTCGTCGAGAAAGGCGAAGTTGTAGCTCGGCGTCATGACTGCGCCTCCACCGACAGGCGTTGATCGAATGCCTGCTCTGTAGCGACGGCATGCTCTTTAACCACGGGCTCGGCTATCGGGGTATTCGCCGTGCGCGCATGTTGTGCGCTCAAGGTGCGCAGCAGTGACAGCTCGGCTTGGAAATCCACGTAGTGCGGCAGCTTCAGATGCTGCACAAAGCCGGAGGCTTCGACGCTGTCCGAATGCGACAACACAAACTCCTGGTTTTGTGCCGGCGCATACGAGGTTTCACCCAGCTCGTCGCAGCGCAACGAACGATCGACCAGCGCCATCGACATGGCCTTGCGCTCGCTTTCGCCCATGCTCAGGCCATAGCCGCGCGTGAACTGCGGCGGCAAACCGTTACCGCCGTGAAACTGATTAATCATCTGGCACTCGGTAAGGGTGATCGAGCCGATTTCGATGGCAAAGCCCAGCTCTTCCGGGCACACCAGCACATCGACTTCGCCCATGCGGATTTCGCCGGCAAAGGGATGGCTCTCGGCGTAACCGCGTTGGGTGGAATAAGCCATGCCCAGTAGAAAACCTTCATCGCCGCGCGCCAGGTTCTGCATGCGGGTAGCCCGGTCGGCAGGGAACATCAGCGGTTCGCGGGTCAGGTCGATCGGCTCTGGATCACTGCCGGCATCGATGCGTTCAATCAACGCCTCGGCATCGAGCAAATCGAGTACGCGCGGCATCGATGCGGCGAGTGGCTCTTCCGCTTCAACGACAGTAGCCGGGATGGTCGGCCCGAATTCCAGCAAACGCTGGGTGTAGTCATAAGTGGGGCCGAGCACCTGTCCGCCAGGGACATCCTTGAACGTACCTGAGACACGCCGACGCACGCGCATTGCCGTGGTATCGAGCGCTTCGGTGTAGCCAAAGCGGGGCAGGGTGGTGCGATAAGCGCGCAGCAAAAAGATCGCTTCCAACATGTCGCCGGCGGCCTGGCGTATCGCCAGTGCGGCCAGCTCTTCGTCGTACAGCGAGCCCTCTTGCATCACCCGCGCAACGCCCAGGCGTAGCTGTTGACGGATCTGCGCCAGCTCCAGTTCCGGCACGGCGGTATCGCCGCGTCGCGCTTCGGCGAGTAATTCCAGCGAACGGGCGATCGCCTGCTCGCCGCCTTTCACGGCAACGTACATTCAACTCTCCAGCGTGCGGGTCGTACGCGGCAGTGCGGCCACGTGGTTGGCGCTAACGAAATACACATCGATGCCCAGCGGCAGCAGCGCGGCCATGGCGGCGCGTTGTTGCCAGAAGCGCTGGGGCAGGCCATCAATCGAAAGCTGTGCGCTATCGCGAATGCCGGGGCCGGTAAAGCGTGCGCCGGCATCGGTACGAAACCCCGCCACTTGTACGATCAGGCTGGCCGAGCGATCGGGATAGCGCATGTCGCCGTGCGCAAAGGCTTCCAGCGGCGGCATGGATGCAGGTTCCGAAATCAACGCGAAATCCGCTTCGGCAGGCTTTTCGACCAGCCGAGTGCCGGTATGGAAACGCAAGTGTTGCGCCGCCTCCTCGTTCGGCTGCTGCAGCCATACCGCGGTGGTGGTGTCGCATAGCGTCAGCAGCACGGCCATGGCGGCCGGCGCGATCGGTGCGGGCGAAGGCGGCAGCAGCGGCAGCTCGCGTGGCTGCATCGGGCGGGCCATCGCTTGCAATAGCTCGCGGAAATTGCGCTGGCTGTCGAAAACGGGATCAGCAAAAGCGGCAAGCATTATTCACCCCTCACGACAGTAAAGAACTCCACCTTGCTGGCGGCGGCCTTGCGGCTGGCCGCTTCGCGCCGCGCCTGCAGGGCCAGCCGCAGCGGTTCCAGTACGCGCTCGCTAAGACGCGGGCGCTGCTCGTTGTCCTGCAATAGCGCATCGGCATAGGCGGCCAGTTCGGCGTGGCGGGTATGGCCGCCGCGCACCCAGGCGTGGCCGATACGAGTGCCGACCTGCACGCTGCAGCGGGTTACGGTGATTTCGCCGAGATTGAATTGCGGGCCAGTGCCACCGACACGGCCGCGCAACATATACAAGCCAGTCTGTGGCGGTCGCAGCCAGGTGATATCGGCGGGCAGAGCGAATGCTTCCATCGCTGCGGCCAGCTCGGCTGGCTCGGCCTGCGCCAGCAATGACATCCATTGCGCGCGTGCCAAGTGGGGGGAGGAGTCCATGTGGGTTCCTTGGTTTGTCACATTTGTCTAGTTATCTATACAGGCCGGGGCGTGGGGACCCCTTGCAAGACACATTTCAGCAGGCCAGCGTGCCGCTGCCGTGACGGTGAATAGACAGGCGGGTGAACTGGTATGAGGGCAGTGGCATGAGTGAAATCGAACGGGGGCGCGGTATCGCGCTATGGAGTCAGATCGGCGAGATCCTCGCCGAGGACATCCTCAAAGGGCGCTTGCGCCAGGGCGACCAGCTACCATCGGCACAGGAGCTGGCAGCTCGCTTCGACGTCAACCGGCACACGGTACGCCGGGCCATGGCGGCATTGGAGCAGCGCAACCTGGTGCGCACCGAGCAAGGGCGCGGCACCTTTGTGCAGGAACAGACGCTGGATTACGCGATCAGCAAGCGCACCCGCTTCACCCAAAATATGCGCAATCTCAATGTCGAGGCCGATATCGAGATTCTTGAGGATGCTCGCGAGATCCCGCCGACCCAGGTTGCCGAAGCCCTGGGGCTGGGGCGCAGCGAATATGTTTATCGCATCGACACCTTGAGTCATGCCGATGGGCATATCGTCGATCACAGCACGGCTTATTTTCCCGCAATGCGCTTTCCTGGCCTGCCCGAGGTGTATCGGCGTCTACAGTCGGTTACCCGCACGTTGAGCGAGTTCGGCGTCAACGATTATGTGCGCAAGCACACGCGTGTTTCCGCGCGATTGCCCGAAGCGGCCACCGCCAAGCTGATGAAGCAATTACCGAATCGACCCGTGCTGCATGTGCAATCGATCAATGCCGATCCACGCGGCATGCCTGTGCAATACGGCATCACGCGCTTCTCCGGCGATTGGGTGCAACTTATCTTAATGGCGGACGATTGATGCGCTACGCGATTTACTACTGCCCCGCAGCGGGTAGCGAACTGGATCGTTTTGGTCAGGACTGGTTGGCGACCAGTGAATTGCCTGGCATTACTTCAGCGCGAATAGGCGAGCTATTACGCGATGCGCGACGCTACGGCTGGCATGCGACTATCCATGCGCCGTTCGTACTGACTGCTGGCATGAGTTACCAAGATCTGCGCCAGGCCGTTGCGGCCGTCGCGCAGAGCTTTACTCCCTTTGCGCTGCCCCTGAAGCTCGATCGGTTGGCCGGTTTTCTAGCTCTGCGCCCGTCGAGTGAGCATGTTGCGATAGATGCGTTGGCGGCGGCGTGCGTGCAGGCACTTGAGCCGATGCGGGCGCTGATCGACGAGCTGGCGAAACAGCGCCGTGCCATGGGTCTGGATGCCACCGAACTCGCCTTGCTGAATCGCTACGGTTACCCCTACGTACTCGATCGCTATCGCTTTCATATGACCTTGTCGGCGCCGGCTACGCCGCTTGAAGAGCAAATCCTGCACCAGGCGCTGGAGCCGCTAGTGACAAAGCTTTCATCGGCGCTGATCGATACTTTATCCATCTGCCGCGAAGCCTCGCCGGGCGCGGATTTCGAACTGATTGAACGGATGCCATTGCGCATGGAGAAGAGGGCGTGAACGAAGGGCGTCTGTACTACGTAATGGGTCCGTCCGGCGCAGGTAAAGACAGCGTGCTGGGCTGGGTGCGCGAGCATGGCATTCCTCATGGTGTGCTTTGCGCACATCGCTATATCACCCGGCCCGCGCATGCCGGAGGCGAAAACCACGTCGCGCTGAGCGATGCGGAATTTCAATCGCGCACACATCGTGGCCTGTTCGCGCTGACCTGGCAGGCGCATGGATTGCACTACGGTATCGGCCGCGAGATCGAGCACTGGATGGGTCGCGGCGCCGATGTATTGGTCAACGGTTCGCGCGATGCCTACACTCTGGCTTGCGAGCGCTTCCCTGCCATGCAGCCTGTGTTGATTACCGCCAATCGCGATGTCATCGCCGCGCGCCTGACGGCACGCGGGCGTGAGACGACGGCCGACATCGCTGCCCGATTAGCGCGATGCGATGCTTATCAAGCACCGTTGGGCGCATGGGTGATTCATAACAACGGCAGCGTGGCTGAGGCCGGGGCCACCTTGCTGGAAGCGATCTATAAGTCGGGCGCGGTGGCCGAGCGAGACGGCAATGCTAAAAATAAGAGTGGCTCAAGGCCGTGTTGAGTCCAGCATCAAAAGCTTGTTGTCCTTCAATATCACCTGTTTTTTCTTGACAGGCGAGTCACCGGGCAGCAACAGGTCGAAGCTTGCAATAACGGGCGAAACGCCTGTTTTCAAGGCGTGCCGCGGGTCATAGCCCTGATCCGACGCCAGTGAAATGTTCTTCAGGCAACTTTGAATAAGCAGGCGGTCGAGTAAGCGCAGGGATCGTTCCTTTCTCTCCACTAGAAGCATGTAGTCCTCATCGCCTGCACCACAGTAGCCACGCCCCCCTGCATTCGGGGCCGACGGTATTCTCACGTAGATGACGGCGCTATTTTCGGCCTCGCTATTTTCGGCCTTGGGCAATGCGGCATCCACGGCGAAGAAATCATCGGACTGATCGATTGGCGCGCTGATTCTCGGGTCCAGCTTAAGCGCGCCATGCTCGTCCTTTGCCAGCACCTTGTCGTGCGCTTTGCATAATTCGTAGCTGCCCGCCGACGATCTCAGCTTTAAGCAGTCTGCGTGCGCACCAGCGGCGAGAAGTATGGACAGCAAAAAACTGATCGTGGCGAAGATATTTCTCACAGTGCTTCCGTATGTTTTCAGGCGACCTTTTCTATCCTCTCTTCGTTCGGGGAGGAGGGGGCGTCAAGGCTTTGAATCGTGGGTCAGCGGCAACACATCCTGTACCAGGCTTAGCAGAAATTTCCCGGATTCCTCTTCAAACAAGATGTGCGAAGAGTCTTCGAACCAGACCATTTTCTTCTGTGGTGCTTTCACATTGGCAAACCACTGGCTGGCCAGCGTGGCCGATACCGTGAGGTCGTGACGGCCATGAAAAAGTATGACCGGGCAGCCGAATTGCGTGGTGTCGGTGAAATCGACTTTCATCAACTCCGTCCATAGCAATGGGATGCTGAACGCAATGCCGGCATTACGGGCTTCGAGATCCTTGGCGTCGTAATCGGGGCTGATCGACATCAACTGCGGATCGTGACCGGTTTTCTCGCCATGAAAATAACCGCCATAGCGTGACATCCATTGGCGGTCGACACCGAGCTTGCCGATGGCTTTTTTGACAGCTTCCGCATTGGTGAGGTCGGGGTCGGGGTAGGGCGCGATACTTTCCAATGCCTTGATCGCCTCGGTATTGCCGTCGCGTCGCGCTGCATCCAAGGTCGTCTGATAACCCATCGCCTCGCTCTGCTGCATATTCACTACCTGGCCCACGCCGACATAGGCATAGAACCAGTCCGGGTGACGTTGCGCCAGCTTGACGCCGAGTACACTGCCCCACGAGTGGCCGACCAATACGATTTTCGGCTTGTTATAGGTCTTGCGCAGCCAGGCGATCAGCTCCTCGGCATCGGCCAGCATGCGCTCGCCGCTCATGGTCGGCGCGATCTTCGCCGGATCATTTTCCCGATAGGTTTTGCCGGCGCCGCGCTGATCCCATTGCACGACGGTGAAATACTCTTCCCATGGGCCGGCATAGCTGTAACTCGCGGGCATCGAGGTCAGCGAAGGGCCGCCGTGGAGAAACAACAAAATGGGATTGTCCCGATGCCGGCCGCGCACCGAGATCCACTGCCGAATACCGCCAATCTCCACCGTGGTCATATTCTCGATGCCATCGGGGGTAACGATCTTGCGAACGTTGCGCAGAATGGTCGCGGCATCGGGAGGCGGATTGGCGGCCGGCTTGGCGGGTGTATCCGCAGAGGCCGTGCCAACCATCGTAAGCAGCGCCATCGCAGCGCAGATAAACCATCGGCGTGTGGTATGAGCAGATATCGACACGGGTATTCCCTGAGCTGGCGCGGCTGCCAGCGCGCATCATGCCATCGGCAATAATGCCGCGACTGTGCCGGTCGCCATGGCCATAGGTCTTAGAGCCTGTTCAAAGTCTCCCCGTGGCCCGCGCCGGGAGCTGTTTGCACGCAGGACAAGGAAGAACGAAAGAGTGTACGTCGGTACACGACTGAGTGATGACGCGGTCATGGGTGCAAACAGCCCCGGCCCGAAGGGTTGAGCCGCTGTGGCCGCCATGCGCCAGCGCGCGGCTTGACCTGACGGCCAGTCAGGCGCTGCGCCACGCACTACCACCTGGCGGCCACAGCAGCTCAACGCGGGCTACGGGGAGACTTTGAACAGGCTCTTAGGCCGGTGTCGGCAGCCCTGCCGGCACGCTGGCTTGCCGCGCCTTGGTCTTGAAATAGATCGCCGAGCTCAAGGTAATCAGCATGCCGATGCTCGATAGCGTAACTACCGTATCGGCGTAGAACGTCGCCCAGGACAAATGCATGCCGCCGAATTCCTTGAACAGGATGATGGCGACACTGCCCAGATAGCCGCTGGAGTCGGCGATATACATCACAAAGCCCACATTGCCGGCGACGCGAAAGGTCGCCAGCATGCGTTCGAAAAAGGTGGAGTTGTAAGGCACGTAGGCGAGGTACAGGCCAAAGCCGCTGCCGCCGATCCAACCCAGGGAATCGAGCTTGCCGATGCTATGCAACCAGGTAGCCAGCACCGCGGTAGCGAAGCCGATAAAGATCAGCAGGTGATTGAGCATCAACGCTTTCAAGTTGTCGCGCACGGCCATGGTGCAGGCGGTAATCAACAGTACGGCGATGGCGATGGGTACTTCGGTGGCGGTAAATACCGAAGCATCGCCGCCACGGCCCAGGTCGGCCCAGATCTCCGCCGCGAAGTTGTCGCGAAAATCGCGAGCAATCGTCAACGCCACATAAGCCACCACGATCATCGCCACACCAGGCAGAAAGCGCAGTAGAAAAGCACGCCGACTGCGGGCGTCCATCGGCACCCGTGCACTGCGCGCGGCGATATCGGCGGCACTCGGCGGCGGTAGGCGCTCCAGCATCCATACCGACAAACACAGCGATGGCACAAACAGCAGTGCCGTGGCGAACGGCATCCAGAATTCGCTGACGCCATGGCTCACCATCAGCCACATGCCGATCGACTTCACCACGCCGGAGGCGACGATAAAGCTGGCGCACATGCAGGCGGCCATCAGCTCGGTACCGCGACGGCCTTCCAGATAGCCAAAGATCACGCCCCACACCATGCCCAGCGGCAGGCCGTTGAGAAACAGAAAAGCGATGTTCCACGGTGCCGGCGTTAACGCGAAGCCCAGCAAAGCCACCCAGGCGAAGCCGATCAGCCCGGCCAGGGCACGGGCCCGACTGTGCCGCTGCATTTCGGCGATCCAGGTAATGCCGCGAAACTTGCTCAGCATGTAGCCCAGCACCTGTGCGATCACCAGCCACACTTTGTAATCCACGCCGGCGAAATGCATGCCCTCGAACGAGGCGGCCGTGAACGGCTTGCGGAACGCATACATCGACGCGTAGGCCAGAAAGGCCGCGCCACCGGCCAACAAGTGGGCGATAACCGGATGTCGGTTAGGGCCAGATAACCAAGAAACCACGCGCACGCAGGCAATCCTCAGGGGAGTGCCTGGCAGCGTGGCGGCCGCAGGTTACAGTGCTGTGGCGATGTCTAGGTGGGTACTTGGGCGTGTTGGAGCGTTTTTAGCTGTTATCGCAAGCACCCGACCCCTCCCCAACCCTCCCCTGCATGCAGGGGAGGGGGCCGAATAAGGTGAGTTTGTTTGTCATTCCTCCCCCTGCGTGTCCCGAATTGGAAGAGGGGCTTGCGGCAAGATTGCATCCCTATAATCGATACCAGGGCGTCTATTTGCGCTCAGCCGAACTGGCGTCGCGTGCCGCGCGGAACTCGGAGTCTTTGCTCCAGTTCGGCCAGGTATTCGAATTGGCCAGATCACTACCCAGCGTGTAGAGAATCTGCAGGTCGCGCGCCATGCCGGTAAACGACCAGCTCGCCTGCCATTCGTCGGCCGGCTGGTGGTAATGATTGGCGTTGTATTCGTCTTCGGCGGCCTTGCCAGCGGCGAGGCCGCCGTCCACCCAGTCGTCGCCTGAGCTGAACGAAACCGCCGGCACACCGCGCTTGGCGAAGGAGAAGTGATCCGAGCGGAAGAAGTGGCCTGCTTCCGGCTTCGGATCAGGCGCATAGGTTAGATCCCACTTCTTTGCCGTAGCGGTCAGCTCGTCGAGCAGATCGAGCTTGGCGCTGCCGGAGATCGTGAAGTTGCGCGCCGGGCCGTGCGGATCGAGTGCGTCCATATTGAGTACGCCGACCGTTTTGCCCAGCGAATAGAGCGGCTTGGAGGCGTAGTACTCCGAGCCGAGCAAACCTTTTTCTTCGGCGGTGACATTGAGAAACACGATCGATCGCTGCGGTCGCGGCGCCTTGGCGAATGCACGCGCCAGTTCGATCAAGGCCGCCGTGCCGGTGGCGTTGTCCACTGCACCGTTATAGATCCGGTCGCCCTTGGCGTCGGGCTCACCGATGCCGAGGTGATCCCAATGCGCGCTATAAATGACCGTTTCGTCCGGCCGTTTGCTGCCATCCAGGCGACCCACGATGTTGTGCGAAGTAATCACCTTCGCATCCACTTTGTAATTCGCCGAGAAGCTCTCGCCCTTCAGTACTACCGGCTTGAACTCGCGCGTCTGCGCCTGCTTTTTCAGTACTTCGAAATCCAGGCCCGCCTGCTTGAACAGCTCGACCGCGAGATCGCGCTGAATCCAGCCTTCCAACTGCGGATGTACCGAGGCGGGGTGATCGCGGACGATATCGAACATGGTGTTGGCGTTCGAGTTCTTCACTGTCGCCCAACCGTAAGAAGCCGGCGCGGTCTCGTGTACGATCAACACACCGGCCGCACCGCGTCGTGCGGCTTCCTCGTATTTGTAAGTCCAGCGGCCGTAATAAGTCATCGCCTTGCCGCCGAAATCGCCAACGCCGGTTTCAAAATCCGGGTCGTTAATCAGCACCACAGCGATCTTGCCGTGCAGGTCGAGCCCCTTGAAGTCGTCCCATTGGCGTTCCGGCGCGGTTACGCCGTAGCCCACGAAAACCAGCGGCGCGTCGGCGATCGACACCGACTTGGAGCCATCCAGCGGTGCGCGCACGGCAATCTCGTTGCCCTGGGTCAATGCACGATTTTTACCGTCGAGCTTCAGCGTCAGCGTTGGCGTACCGACGATCTCGGCGCGCAGCAGCGGCACTGCCTGCGTCCACGTCCGCTTGCCATTCTTCAAATCGCCACCGGGCTGCAAGCCCGCCGCCTTCATCTGCCCGATCACATAGTCGACCGTCTTGGTCTCGCCAGCCGTAGCCGGGCCGCGACCTTCAAAGGCATCGGAGGAAAGTGTCTTTACATCAGCAGACAAACGCTGCGGATCGAACGTCGGCGCATCGACCGCCGATACGGCGGTGGCGATGGATAAGGCGAGGGTGGACAGAACCAGTCGTTTCACGGGCAGCTACCTGTGGGGGAATCTCTGCCGATAGTAGATAGCTGATGTGCCTTGGGTCTAGCGTTTGCGCTTTTTCGGAATCGTCTGAATGGCACGGCCCCTTTCGCTGCCTATGCTTGGCAGGTCCAGTGACCAAGCGGCCCACGCACGCTGGACGAGTGGACGATATGGCCCATGGATGGGCTTCTCGCTGCCTGCGTGCGTACATCACCCAGTAATCCTCAAGCGTGGCGTATAACGTGTGTGCGAAAGGCTATTGTGGATTTGCCCACCAGGGCCACGATTCTGTTAGAGCAGGCTTGCCGATAGCGAAGACGTCCTGATGATCGGCCCAGCCACGTTCGCTGTAGTGAAGTAAGCGCGTGTCAGGGATTTGTTCGATGTCTCCGATTGTGACGTGCGGCCGGGCCATTGAGATCCCATAAGTCCCTTCGATATAGGCGTGATTTTCCTTCGCCTGATAGTCGCAATATCCGTAGCCTGACTTGCGATAACCCTCCATCACGGTATTCCACCCTTCGGGCGAAATGTAGGGATAGTGTTGATAGACGTGTTCGCTCCAACGTCCATGAGTGGTGCCGACCAGCACCCCTTTGGGGCTTAGGAATTTAGCCAGGTGCTCTAGCCATGCGCGCGCGATATCCCGAGACACATGAGTGAATAGTGACCCAACCCAGATCAGATCATACGTCGTGTCGAACTGCATGGTGGTCAGAGCTTCACGCGAAAGAAGCGGTCGGGCACCAAAGGTTTTGGCGCAAAATGCTATGCCGTCTTGATCGAGATCACAGGCATCGAACATTGCCTCAGGGAAAAGCTTCACCAAGTGGCGAAGCACGCGTCCGTGACCGCATGGGATGTCGAGCACCCGGGTGATTTCATCAACATCGCTGGATTGCCATGCAAGCAATATGGCGTTCATCGCGCTTATGCCGACTCTTTTGTAACCTGGGTCGAACATGGAGTCATTTGGGGAAACGGTCTCATCGACCGATGAATTGCGATAACGCGCGAGTGCCTGAGCCACCAGATCGAAAGACGCCATCATTTGTTCCGTATGTTTGATTGTTCGCGTAGCGGTTCAAGTAGGAGTGAGCAGCAATCCATATCGCCAGAATTTCTCGGCGTAGCTGTCCAGCCTTCCACTCCATCTTATGGGTGCAGTAATGGGACTGTGATCGGTCGTTAATGTGAAGTGGCTAAGTCATCAAAAAGTGCTTTCTCAATGGTCAACATCTTTTGCGATCTGGCTTTCAATTTTCTGGCTGGCGTGCCGGTATAAATGCCCCATGGTTCCAGGCTTCTAGTCACCAGCGATAGTGCGCCCACCGACGATCCCTCACCAATAGTCACTTGAGGAAGAATGACTGAGCCAGAGCCAATAATGACATGGCGGCTCAGATGAACCGTGCCACCCCTGACCTTTGTGTATTTGCTGGGAACAGTAGGGTTGGTCAGCGCCTCTCCGGTGTAGTCATCGGTACGACTATAAACGTGGACGCCTTGTGATATCCCGCTGAAGTCATCCATCTGAATGCCATCGCCAGCGGATAGCAGGCAGTAGCCGGCAATATGGACATAAGAGCCAATCTTTAGCCACCCGGTGCCAGTTGCAATAATGCTGCAATAGGGATCAATACGAACGTTATCGCCGATCTCTATATTTTCCAGGCCGGCAATCGTATTGTTACGAGCAATCCTGACGTTCTTGCCGACAGCCTTGAAGCCAAGAGAACGTAATTCGCCTTCTTCCATGTATTCAGTGAGAAAGGGGTTCAGCATGAATGATCCTCTACGAATTTTGATCTTGCAGACTCTGGATTTATCAATAGAGCCATTTTTATCATGCTAACCCAGACCTATCCTCAATCTATGCGGACGATCACTGTTGCGTGATATTGCTTGACATGATGATCCTTTCGGTCTGGTCGTCCTTCTCCTGCCAAACCCCGTATTCGCCAATCATCCACTCCGTTGCCGAGCACCATTCGCAAAGCCGATCCTTCATTGCAAAGTTCATCTGACGATATGGGGCTGTTTGCCGTATGGGCCTCGGCGAGCATCCCGAATGTCTGGCGGAGGAGGTTGCGGGGTGGGCGCCCGGCATGACGGGAGGATAGATCTGCGCGGTCTCCACTGGAGATGCAATTGGCGCAAATTTGGCGCGAGCCAAAAAGAAAAGGCCCGCATCGCTGCGGGCCTTTCAATATGGTGGCTGAGGACGGAATCGAACCGCCGACACGGGGATTTTCAATCCCCTGCTCTACCAACTGAGCTACTCAGCCAAGCTGACTGCCATGTGGGCGGTCGGTGTTGCTTAGAGCCGCGCATTTAAGCTGATGTACGGCCCGGAGTCAAGACTCGGTGGTGGGGGCGACGTAGCCTTCGGGTTGCTTTACCTCGCCGCCGAAGAGGAATTTCTCCATCTCGGTAGTCAGGAACTGGCGTGCCTTGGGGTCGAGTGGATTGAGGCGGTATTCGTTGAGCAGCATGGTCTGGTGGGTCAGCCACTGCTGCCAGGCCGGTTTGGAGATCTCGGCGTAGATGCGCTGCCCGAGGGGGCCGGGCCAGGGGGCGAAATCGAGGCCGTCGGCGTCGATGCCGAGTTTGGCGCAATGGACCGTGCGACTCATGTTGATTTCCTTGTTGATTCCCTTGAGAAGGGTGCAAGCAGCAAGCTGCGTACGGGGGCGGGTAGGCCGAGTGCGGCGATTTCGACGCTATCGCACCAACGCAGGCTGGGATTATCGGCGATGGCGCGATGGGCGGCCGCCTCGTCGAACAGTAGCGGCTCGACATGCAGGCGATAGTGGCTGAAAACGTGCATGAAGGGCGCGAGTGCTTGCGCGTCGTCGATTTGCGCCAATCGTTGCGCGGTGCGCCAGGCGTCGTCGTGGTCGGCGGCTTCGGGCAAGCTCCACAAGCCGGACCACACCCCTTGCGGGCCGCGTCGTTCGAGCAGGATGCGGCCGTGTGCGTCGCGCAGTATCAGCATCACCGTGGCGCGCGTGGGAATAGCCTTGCTTGCCTTGGGTGTGGGCAACTGAGCGGTGAGATCGTCGCGATAGGCGATGCAGTCGGCGGCGAGCGGGCAAGCCTCGCATTGCGGGCGTGAGCGCGCGCAAAGGCTGGCGCCCAGGTCCATGATGGCCTGGGTGTAGTCGGCTGCGCGCTTGCTCGGTGTGTGTGCATCGGCGTGCTGCCACAGCACTTTTTCCACGGCACTCTGGCCGGGGTGGCCGTGGATGCCGTGAAAACGGGTAAGCACGCGTTTGACGTTGCCGTCGAGAATCGGAAAGCGCAGGCCATGGGCCTGCGCCAGAATCGCGCCCGCCGTGGAGCGGCCGATGCCGGGCAGGGCGGCAAGCGCGTCGAAATCGCGTGGCAGCTCGCCACCATGTTGCTGCACGCATTGCTGCGCGGCGCGATGCAGAAAGCGCGCGCGGCGGTAGTAGCCAAGCCCGGACCACAGTGCGAGCACGCGGTCTTCATCGGCGGCGGCAAGATCGCGCAGAGTCGGCAAGGCTTCGATAAAGCGCAAAAAGTAGGGGATGACCGTAGTGACTTGAGTCTGTTGCAGCATCACTTCGGACAGCCACACCCGATAGGCGTCGCGGGGGTGTTGCCAAGGCAGATCCTTGCGGCCGTGGTGATCGAACCAGGCCAGCAGGGCGGAAGCGAAAGGGTTCATGATTTTTTGGGTGCCGCGAGTGGCTTATTCGGCGTTGCGGTGCTGGCGGCGCTTGCCGGTGCGGTGACGCCGGCATCCACGCTAAGCCCTTCGATACTGATGCCGCCGGTTTCGATCTTGCCGATTTCGATATGCCCGCTACCCGGCGGCACCGATAGCTTCGGGCCTTCCTGGCTGCTCAGTTGCGACCACCAATCGGCCAGCGCCAGCGGCGGCAGGCGCAGGTCGGCGCGGTTGTCGGGGCCATCGAGTTTCAGGGCGAGCAGTAAGGGCTCGTTTTGATTGGCTGGTGTCAGTGTCAGCGCGATGTTGTAAGAGCCGGCATCGGCATGATCGAGCTTGCCGCCGAGATTCACAGTGGCATCGGCCGCGCCGTGCCAGCGCGCCTCACCGGCCAGTTGCAGTACCAGCGAGCTGCCTTGCGATAGATGCAGCGCGATGTTGTCCAGTTGCAGGGCATCGCCATCGATTCGCGGTGTAGCGGTAAGCCGTAGCTGCAGCGGGATGCCATTGGCATCTTTCGCCGCGATGGTCAGTGGAAACGGACGTCCAGATGCCAGGCAGCCGGCTTCCAGCGCCACGTCGCCATAGAGCAGGCGATTGCCGCGCACCAGGCTGCCGCGCGCGATCCGCACACCGGTATCGATGCTTGGTATATCGAATGGTTGGCCGCTGGGGCGCGGCGGGAGGCTGGATAGCCAGGCTTGCAGCGCATCGAGATCCATTCGTGGCGAGTCGATCTCCATTTGCGAGATCACCGTTTCGCCGCCGAGCAGGGTACGCCAGGGCAAGGTCAGCCGGCCACGTTCGGCGAGCAAGATCGGCATGCTCGCGCCTCGTGCATTCAAGGTAAGACCTTGCAGCTCAAGCGCCGGCCGTGGGAACAGCGTAGGGCTGGCTGGGCTGGACAGGTTCAGCTCCAGGCCGGCGCTGTGCGCTTGTGCTTGCAGCATCTTGGTGAAGCGTTCGGGCTGCAGTAACAGATGAATAGCCACTACGGCCGCGAGTGCCGCTGCCGTCACGACACTGGTAAGTATCAGCAAGGCGATGCGCAGCGGGCGCGACATGGCTAGTCACACCACCGTTGCAGGAGTGATATCGGCAGCGATGAAACTGCCCGCTTATGCATGGCCGAGGCTCGCCGGCAGCAGGCCGTCGACATAGGCTTGCGCATCGAATACGCGCAGATCGGTAGCCGTTTCGCCCAGTCCGACGTAGCGAATCGGCAGACCGAATTCGCGTGCCAGCGCAAACACCACGCCGCCTTTGGCAGTGCCGTCCAGTTTGGTGACCACCAAGCCGGTGACGCCGACGATCTGGCGGAACTGGCGCACCTGGTTCACGGCGTTTTGACCGGTGGTGCCGTCGATCACCATCAGCACTTCGTGCGGCGCATCGATGTCGAGTTTTTTCATCACACGGGCAATTTTGCCCAGTTCGTCCATCAGGCCGCCCTGGGTGTGCAGGCGGCCGGCGGTGTCGGCGATCAAGACGCCCGTGCCGCGTGAACGCGCGGCCTGCAGCGCATCGAAAATCACGCTGGCCGCGTCGGCATCCTGACCTTGTGAAATCACTTGCACCTGGTTGCGCTCGCCCCAGGTCTTGAGCTGCTCCACCGCGGCGGCGCGAAAAGTATCGCCGGCGGCCAGCAGCACCGAGTGGCCTTCGTCGCGATAACGCCGCGCGAGCTTGCCGATGGTGGTGGTCTTGCCCGCACCGTTGATGCCGACGGTGAGCACCACGAACGGTTGGTGGGTGGATATGTCGAGTGGCCGCTGCACGGGTTTGAGCAGGGCGATCAATTCTTGCCGCAGTGTGGTCAATAGTGCGCTGGCATCGGCAAACTCGCGTTTGTGCATGCGCCTGCGCAGATCCTCGACCAGGGTGGTGCTGGCCTCGACGCCGACATCGGCGGTAATCAGCGTCGTTTCCAACTCGTCCAGCAAGGCGTCGTCGAGTTTGGGGTTGCGCGAAAACAGCGATGAAAGGCCGCGCGCGAAGGTGCTGCCGGAGAGGCGCTCGCGCCAGCTTAGCTTGGCCGGAGCCGGTTCAGTAGGTGGTACGTCGACGATCGAGGCACTGACAGCAGGCACACTGACAACGTCAGCCGGCAATGCCTCGGCCCATTCCACGGCCCTTTCCGTTGGGCGGTCTGGCGCGGTAGTGCCGATATCGGCATCGGGCGATGCCATATCTGCCGAGACCTCCGGCGCCGGGGCGTCAAGCGGTGGCTGCGGCGTCGATTCGGCGGGTTTCTTTTTCCAGAACTTGAACATTGCGGCAGCGATTCAAAGACAATGAGCGGCATGCTACCACTGCCACTCCTACTGACTGCCGAACCGCGAGCGTCGGCATGAACACCCACACCGCCCCTGGGCGCATCCGCATCATTGGCGGCAGCCTGCGCAATTCGCGCCTGAATGTGCCCGATCTGCCCGGTTTGCGCCCGACCGCCGAGCGGGTCCGTGAGACGCTGTTCAATTGGCTGGCGCCGACCATCGCCGGTGCGCGTTGTCTGGATCTGTGCGCAGGCACCGGTGCGCTCGGTATCGAGGCGCTGTCGCGTGGAGCCGTCAGCGTTCAGTTCGTGGAGCGCGATGCGCGTGTCGCGCAGGCCTTGCGCGACAACCTGAGCCGGCTCAAGACCGTGGGTGGGCAGGTCGTCGCCATCGACGCCGGCCTGTTCCTGCAGGGCGCAGCACAGCCTTTCGATCTGGTCTTTCTTGACCCCCCGTTCACCCTGGCCCTGTGGACGCCGTTGGCGCAGCGGCTGGAGCAAGCGGGCTGGCTGGCGCCGCGAGCGTGGATCTATGTGGAGTCGCAGCGCGGCAGCGCGCCGGCACTGCCGGTGAACTGGCAACCGCACCGTGAGGGCGCGGCGGGCGAGGCGAGCTATGCGCTCTATCGCCGGTTGCCACCGGCTCAGGCGTGACAGGGTAGTTTTTCGCCGGCCCCGGTGCGGTGAAATGGGGGGAGATATCGGGCAGGCTCATACGTTGTTAAGCTAACCGCCTTCTCGCAGCCTCGATCTTTCCGTGGACAAACCGTCGATCAACCGTCGCCTTGCCGTTTATCCAGGCACTTTCGACCCCATTACCAATGGTCACTCCGATCTGGTCGCGCGTGCCGCGCCCTTGTTCGAGCGGGTAGTGGTGGCGGTGGCAGAGAGCCCGAACAAGGCCGGCGGGCCGGGCTTCAGCCTGCAAGAGCGCATTGCGCTGGCGCGTCTGGCCCTGGCCGACCTGCCCAATGTCGAGGTGCGCGGCTTCGACTGTCTGCTGGCCAATTTCGTCAAGCAGATCGGCGCCGGGGTGATTATTCGCGGTTTGCGCGCAGTGTCCGATTTTGAATACGAATTTCAGCTCGCCAGCATGAATCGCCATCTAATACCGCAGACCGAAACGTTGTTCCTTACACCGGCAGAGCAGTACAGCTTTATTTCTTCGTCACTGGTACGCGAGATCGGCCGCCTTGGCGGTGATATTTCCGGTTTCGTGCATCCGGCAGTACAACAGGCCATGCGGCAGCGCTGGCTGTAGCGCGGGCCTGGGCAAGCTCAGTCATTCATAATTAGTCAACCGAAACAAAAGGTGATCATCATGCGTAAGTTCGCTCTCGTTGCCACTGTCGCGCTAATCAGCGCTTTTGCCCTGACCGCTTGCAACAAGGACGCTGGCGATCAGCAAGCTGCGCAGCAACAGGTTCAGAAAGTCACCAAGCCCACCGATCCGAACGACGCCAAGGCATGGAACTCCTACCTCGGCCAGATCGTGCAGCAGAACATGCAGGGCATGACTTCCGATCGCCCCTTCCCGTACCTGGTGCCGGCCGGCGATACCGACGAGATCAAGGCAGGGCGCGAGCGCCAGTTGCAGAACGTGCAGGACGTAGTGGCTCGTGGCGTATTGCCGGGCAATATGCTGGTATTCGCCGGTCCCGACTCGGCCAAAACCGCCGAGTTCATGCTTGAAGCCTTCAAAGACGCCAAGCCGGGTTCGTTCAAGGACGTGATCGTGTTGTTCATCGGCGACCAGGCCGACCAGCAGCGCGTGACCGACGCGCTCAAGCCGACCAGCGCAAACATCCGTTTCGTCGCGATGTAAGTACTTCACTCCTCCTCTTGCTTGCAGGAGGAGGCCGGGGGTGAACTTCTGCCGCAAGCTCTCACCCCTCCCGAATCCTCCCTTGCGACCGAAGGCCGTCACTCTTCGGGGCCAGCAAGGGAGGAGGTTTTGCGGCCAGCATGTAGTATCGCTATCCATGTCTCTGAAAATCCTCGATACCTGCGTCAATTGCGACGTCTGCGAACCGGTTTGTCCGAACAAGGCCATCTCGCTGGGCGAGGAGTACTACGTAATCGATCCGGCGCTGTGTACCGAATGCGTCGGTCACTACGATGAGCCGCAATGCGTCGAGGTGTGTCCGGTCGATTGCATCCCGCTGGATCCCGACCATCCCGAGTCGCGCGAACAACTCCAACTCAAATACCAGGCATTGATGGCCAAGAAGGGCGCTGCATGACACTACGCTTGAACGCTCGTGCGTTGTTGTTGGGACTGTTGCTGACCAGTGCCGTTGCCTACGCTGCCGATGACATCAAACCATCGACGTCTGCCGCCATCGCGCCGCAGACATTCAATCAGCGTCCTGGTCATGCGGCTATCGCCAGCGCGAACTTTCACGCGACCGAGGCCGGCTTTGAGGTATTGGCCAAAGGCGGCAACGCATTTGATGCTGCCGTGGCGGTGGTTTCGGCCTTGTCGATCGTGGAGCCGGAGAGTTCGGGTACCGGCGGTGGTTTCATGGCGGTATTGCATCGGGCGTCCGATGGACACGAAGTGTTTATCGATGCGCGCGAGACGGCCCCGGCGGCAGTAAACGCCAAGGATTATCTCGACAAAGACGGTACTCCCAATCGCGATACCGCCTTGAATGGCCCGCTTTCGGCTGGTATTCCCGGTGCGCCGGCAGGCATGGCGTGGATAGCCGAGCATTACGGCAAACTGCCGTTGAAGACATCGCTGGCGCCGGCGATCCGGCTCGCACGCGATGGTTTCAAGCCCGATAGCCGTTTGATCCATGCGATTACCGAGCGGCAACAAGATATCAAGCGTTGGCCTGCTTCGGCCGCCAAGTACCTGCCTGACGGCAAGCCGCCGCTGGCGGGTGAGATATGGCGCGATCCCGATCAGGCGCGCACTCTGGAGCGGCTGGGCGAGCACGGCTTCGATGGTTTTTATCGGGGCGAGACAGCAAAGAAACTGCTGGCGGCCGTGCATGCCGCCGGTGGCAATTGGACGGCTAAAGACCTCGAAAGCTATCAGGTGAAGGAGCGCGCGCCGATCACCGTGAACTATCGCGGCTTCCGCATCGTTACCGCGCCGCCGCCGTCGTCCGGCGGTGTGGCTATCGCCGAGATACTCAATATCTTGTCCGGCTTCGATTTGAGCAAGCTCGACCAGGCAGAGCGCACACACTTGGTGATCGAGGCGATGCGTCGCGCCTTTCGCGATCACAACGACTATCTGGGCGATCCCGATTTCGTAAAAATGCCGCTGGATATGCTGTTGTCGCCGTATTACGCCGACGGCCTGCGGCAAACCATTCGCACCGATAAGGCGACACCTTCGTCGATGTTGCCATCCAGTGCCGGCGCTGAGCCGGGCATGCACACCACGCATTTCTCGATCATCGACGCCGACGGCAATATGGCCTCGATCACCTCGACGGTGAACTACACCATGGGTTCGGCTTTCGTCGCCGAAGGCACCGGCGTATTGCTCAACGACGAGATGGACGATTTCGCCCTGGTGCCCAACAAGCCCAATGTCTACGGCCTGCTCGGCAGTGCGGCGAACGCCCCTGCGCCGGGCAAGCGCATGCTGTCTTCGATGACGCCAAGCATCGTGTTCGGCGCCGACCGCGTGGGGGTGATCGGCTCGCCGGGCGGTTCCACCATCATCACCCAGGTGCTGGAAGGCATCCTCGCCTTTGTCGACGGCAAAAGCGCCACCGAGATCGCCGCGCAAAAGCGCTTCCATCACCAGTTCATGCCTGACCGCGTGGACATGGAAGAAGGTGCGTTCGACCAGACCACCGCCGATGCATTGACCGGCATGGGTCACACATTGAAGCAGCGCCAGTCATGGGGCTTTATGAATGTGGTGACTTGGGATTTGAAAGCGCACAAGCTCGATGCGGCCAGCGATCCGCGGCGGCCGTCGGGCTTGGGTAAGGTGCAGTAGCGGTTAGATGCGTCGCAAGCCCGCACGCCTCCAGCCCTCCCCTACGAGTCCCGAAAAGGGGGAGGCTGGGAGGGGGTAAAACCGCTGACGCGAAGGAGTACTGATTCGCCATGAAACTCTGGTCACTGATGGGTAATTCTCAGCAGCTCGATGGCGGCGCCATGTTTGTTCGGCCCATCCATGGGCCTCACCCCTCGCTGCGCTCAGGGCCGCCGATGGCGTCCGGATTCGTTCCAGACGAATCCGTGGCAACGGAGTACTGATTCGCCATGAAACTTTGGTCATTGATGGGTAATTCTCAGCAGCTCGATGGCGGTGCCATGTTCGGCAATGCTCCTAAAGCGCTATGGTCGCGCTGGATCGCGCCAGACGAACAAAACCGCATCCCATTGGCCTGCCGTTGTCTGCTGGCCAAGGATCTGAATGGCCGCAACGTGCTGTTCGAGACCGGCATTGGTGCGTTTTTCGAGCCGGCGTTGCGCGAGCGCTATGGCGTGGTCGAGAACCAGCACGTGCTGCTCGATTCGCTCGCTGCCGCCGGGCTCACCCACGAAGACATCGATGTCGTGGTGCTATCGCATCTGCACTTCGATCATGCCGGTGGCTTGCTCGCCGCGTGGCAAGAAGGGCAGCCGCCACAGTTGCTGTTTCCCAACGCCACCTATGTCGTCGGGGCCGAGCATTGGCAGCGCGCGATGAACCCGCATCCGCGTGATCGCGCCTCGTTTATCCCCGAGTTGCAGCAATTGCTTACCGACAGCGGCCGGCTGGAACTGGTCGACGGCGAGCACTCGAAGGTACTCGGTGATGCCGTGCGCTTTAGTTATTCGGACGGCCATACGCCTGGCTTGATGTTGGCCGAGGTGGGCGGTGTGGTGTTCTGCGCCGATTTGATTCCCGGCCGCTTCTGGGTGCATCTGCCGATTACCATGGGCTATGACCGCTACCCGGAAAAACTCATCGAAGAGAAGCGCACTTTTCTCGACGATAAGCTTTCGCGCGATGTGCGCTTGTTTTTTACGCACGATCACGACTGCGCCATGGCTCGTGTAGTGCGCGATGAGCGCGGTCGTTACGGTACGGCCGATGAGCAACCTGAGCTGCATGGGGTGTCGTTACGATGATCCGAGACAAGCGCAAGCCGATTTTGCTTGGGGCGGGCGTCGTGCTGTTGCTCGCCGCGGTGGCGTTGATGGCGATTACCGAGAGTGGGTTGGCCGATTTTCGCGCCGCCACCGCGCGCCATGGCGGGCAAGTACTCGATCTAGGCAGCACCGAGCGGGCACAAGCCGAGCAATATGGCTACATGGTGCGGGTGGTGGGTGCGCCCAAGGTGGTGGAAGCGCCTTACGACACCCAGTTCAATCAACGCTTCGATACGCCGGTGCTGGTTCGCCATGTGGAAATGTTCCAGTGGCGTGAAGTGCACGTCGGCGATCAGTTGCATTACGAAATGGACTGGGTCGATCGTCCGCTCGACAGCAGCCGTTTTGCGCAACCGTCGGGGCATGCCAACCCCGGCAGCTTTCCCATCGAGGGTAAGCAGTTCGATGCCGGCCAGGTGCGGGTCAACGAGCTCGCATTGTCGCCACCGTTGCTGCATGCCTTGCCGGGCAGCGAGCGGGTTACGCCCGACATGAAGTTATTGCCGAGCAATCTGGCGGCCAGCTTCAGCCTCTATCAAGACCACCTGGTGACCAGCGCGACCCCGGCCAACCCACGCCTGGGCGATCTACGCGTGAGCTGGGAGATCGTACCCGTGCAGACGCTGACGGTGTTTGGGCGTCTCGATGGCGATCGACTGGTGCCGGCGAACGATGCCGCCGACGGCAAGGGCTACGACATCCAGGTGGGTGATCGGGCGCTGGTCGATGTATTTCCCGACGTGCCGTTGCCGCCCGATGGTGTGTGGGCGCGGCGCCTGCTGGTACTGCTGCTCGCAGCGGCCGGTGCATGGCTGTTGATGAAAGGCCGGCGTGCCTGAACTTGGGCTACCGGGGCGGGGCTACCGGGGCATCAGTTGGGCCGCTGCTCGGCAAACGCATACACATGGTCGGCCCAGCGCGTTGCTTCGAGGTAAACGGTAGCCATGCGGCGGATCTGTTGCGGTTGGGTATCGCCGCTGCGCATTTCGCCGGCCTCCCACTGGATCACCTGTTCAAGCAACGGTGCGAATGGCCCTTCGCGTTGCAATAGTGCGTTGCGGATGTCCGCTGCCAGTGGAATGTGTTCGAGCACGAAATCCATCGGCGCGCACATCAGGCTGTCCAGCAGAGAGAACAGACCGGCGGTGAACGCCATTTCGCGTTGCTCGCGCGGCATGCTCTGGGCCAGTTGTTCGCACATATGCGCGCGGATCAGCGCGGCGCGCAGCAGCTCCGGCGGGCGGTCGTGCATGCCGCTCAAGGCCATGGTGCCGATCCAGTTGCGGATGCGCTTGAGGCCGAAAAAGATCGCCGCCTGCTCTACTGATTTGAGTTGGCGTGGCAGTGCGAAGTAGGCCGAGTTGACGCAGCCGAGCAATTTGTAACTGAGGATCGCATCGTTGCGAATCACTTGCCCCAGCTCCACCGGGCCGGCGTTTTCTTCTTCGAGCGCGCGCAACAGGCGCAGCACGCTCAGACGGTTGGGGCTGAGTACGGGTACCTCGACTTTCTCCGGCAACAGCAGGTAGCCACCCTGAATCGCAACGAACGGCAGCGCCATGCAGCGGTGGCAGGTTTCATGGTCGTCGACATGGCCGGCGATGACTTGCAAGCCGCGCGCGTGTAGATGCTCGCATTGTTCGCGCAATGTGGCGGGGTCCAGCCGGCGGGCGTCCAGCCGTACGAAACGGGCCAGCGCCAGCAAGGCGGATGCCGCGCGATCGCTGCTGGCTTGCGGGATCGGTCGGGCGCCTTGATCGAGCAGTAAGGTACAGCCGCGCTGCGACAGCGATTGCAGATGCTCCAGCAAGGCTTCGTCGTCGGCGTAATCGGGCTCGATCACCAGGCCGATGCGCGGATAGCGCAGCAGTAACTCCGATTGCTCCAGCAGCGATTTGCGCGACAGATGCAGAAACACCCGGTTATCGCGGGCCAGCCGTGTGACCGAGCCGTCGATGATGGTCGACAGCACACGATGCATCAGCGTGGTTTCGTCATCGTCGGGCTGCAACAGAAGCTCGTAGGCCACCAGTTGATGCTCGCGATCGAGCATCGGCACGCGAACCACCGGCAGCGGAGCCTCGTGAAAAGGCGGCGCGAGGTGGGTGTCGGTTACGGCTTGGGCAACAGTGTCGCTCATGAGTGGACCGTCAATGCCGGCGCGGGACGCCATCGCTGGCGAGCCCTGCGCGAATCGTCGCCCGCTTCCATACCTGGATGCGGGATGGGTGGGGCCGAACATCGGGAATGGGGAATGTGGAATGGCCAGAGCGCCGTAGTGCCGTCGCTTGTCCCTACTCTTTATTCTCGATTCCCCATGCCCGGCTCGATCAAGCCTCGGCCAACGGCAATGAGCGGTAGCCGCCGCTCAGTATGCCTGCTGGGCCGTATAGATTCGCTTCGTCTTTGCCGCCGGTAAGCACGGACAAGGCGTGTCGGATCTGACTCAGTTGCTGCCCGACGATGCTGCCGTTACGTTGGTTCGCATGTTGGCAGGCGGCAAGCGTTTGTAGCACATCGGCCCAGGCTTCTTGTTGCTGCGATGAAGGTGTCTGCAAGTTTTGCGTCAGTTGCACGCGTTCGACATCGAGCTGTTCCAGTCGGCGCATCAGCGCCTGTTTGGCTTCGCCGGCCCGGTCGAGCGCTTCGGCGTCGGCTCGGTTCAGTGCCGCGCGCTCGGCGCCCAACGCATCGTTCAACTGTGCGACGGCCTGGCGCATGTCGCCGATCACGGCAGACAAGGTATCGCTCAACTCGACTTGCAGCCCAGTGTCCATGCCTTAAGTGCTCACGCCTTGCCGTTGAGCTGGTTTTCCAGCGAGATCATGCGGTCGGCGATACGCGTGGCGTCGATGCGGTAGCTGCCGTCGGCCAGCGCCTTGCGCACCTGCTCCACGCGGTGTGTATCGATCGCATTGCCTTTGTCGCCTTGCACAGCCTGATGCAGGGCACGCGCCGACGCGGTCAGCTTCACGCTGTCATCGGCTGCTGCCACGGGTGTCGCTTCCGTGGCATTGGCGTTGACGCTGCCTTGCGTGGCGGTGCCGTGCTGGCCGCTTTTGGCCTGCGGCAGTACCGGTAAGCCGTTCGATGTGATGGTGGTATTCATGGTTGTCATCTCTTTGCAGCTTGACTCGATGAGTTTCGTGTCCTGCCTGGGCAATATATCGGCGGTGACGGGGGGAACTTTAGAGCAGGGAACGGGGGATGGGGAACGGGGAACATGGCGTTCGAGTGGTTACTGTGGTGCCGCGTTCTTTTTGATCTTTAGTTCGTTCTTGCTCTTGCTTCTGTTTCTCTGCTTTTTAGGCTCTTCCCCGTTCCCCGTTCCCCGTTCCCCGTTCCCCGTTCCCCGTTCCCCGTTCCCGGCTCACGGTAATGCCTCGACCACCCCGGCATCACGCACTACAGCATCAACCGCCTTCCCCGAGCTGTCGTTGCGCACGCGTAACCGAGCGCCGGCATCGCCGCTGCCCAGGGCGAGGCCGCTGGCACGCACTTCAATGCCGTCCAGCCGGGCGATCAGTTGCACGCGGTCGCCGGCGCGCACGCTTTGCCGGCCGCCCAATGCGCCGGGGGTCAGCACGCTACCGGCAGTCAACGGTCGTGCCAATACGCGCCCGGTGGCTTGGTCGGGCTGCTCGATATAGCCGTAGCCGAGGCGCGCGACATCGCGTTCTTCGCTGTGCAGATCGGCCATGACGATACCGTCGCCGCGTTGCAACGGCCGAGTGGTAACCAGTACTTGGCGATACAGCTCCAGGCGCACCGGCACGCGCACGCGCCAGCCGCCGGCGACCGGGCAATGTACTTCCACACTGAGTCGCGACGCAGGCTGCTTGGGTGGGATGGCTTGTGGCGGCAGTGCGCAGTCGGGTAGTTGCAGGCGTGTATCGAGGCTGTCGGTTTGCACTACGAGGCGGTTGCCCGGTTGATCGTAACGCTCACGCACAGCGTTCTCGGCGGCATGGCGCAGGCTGTCGGGCGATTGCGTCGCGCTGGCTGTCTGCACCCAGATCAACAGCGAGAGCAATGCGAGCGCGAGTCTATTCATGCGTGACTGTCGGCAAGCAGCATGCCGAGCTGCTGATGGATGGTTTCGCGCTCGGTTTCAAGGCGGCCCGGCAATTGGGCGGCTTGTCCCAGTTCGCCCTGGCTGAGCAGGCTGACAAAGGTTTCGGCATGGTTGCTCAGGCGTTGCCCGGCTTCCAGTAACGGCGTCGCGGCCGGGTGTGCGGTGTGATGAGTGGCGAATCGCTGCAGCACTTGCTTGAGTACGGCCATATCGAACCAGCGGCGATCGAGCGCGGCCGGTTCGTGCAAGGCCAGCTCCATCGCCTGACGCAGGCCTTGAACGGATTCGCGCAGACTCAAGCTGAGGCCGGCGATGGAGTGGCCAGTCGTGCGGTCCAGCCAGCTCAGATCCAACCAGTTGAGACATAGCCGATGCGACAACACCGCCGCGCGATCGAGTGCTTCGGTCTGGCGGCGCGCTTCGGTAGCGCGGCGTTGCAAAGCGCCGAGCGCTGCCTGGGTAGCGCTGACGCGCACGTTCTGTGCGTCGCAACTCTGTTGCAGGGTTTGCAAGCGGTTGCTGGCGACATGCAACGCCTCGGCGCCGTCTTGCAAGGCGTCGCTGGTGCGGCCAATGCGTTCTTGCGCGCCTTCCAGCCGCAGCATGCCGTGTTGTACATCGCCATCGAGTTGTTGCGAAAAATCACCGATCGAACCGGTGACCGCTTCAATCTCTCCGGTGGCCTGGCTGGTTTTTTCCGCGAGCTGTTTCACCTCGTCGGCCACCACGGCGAAGCCGCGTCCCGCTTCGCCGGCGCGGGCCGCTTCGATGGCCGCATTGAGCGCAACCAGGTTGGTCTGATGGGCGATCTCCTGCACGGTCGCAGTGAGTTTGCGAATCTGCGCTACCTGTTCGGCGAGTTTGCTTTGATTGCGGCTCATCGCGGACAGCGCGCTACGCAGCAAGCGCAATTGGCCATCCAGTTCGTTGACGGTAGCGGCGCCGTGGCGCGTGGTTTCACGCGCTCGCTCGATGCCGCCGGCCGTTTGTTGCAGACTCGTCGAGATCCCGGCGCCGTTATCCGTCAAACGCCCGGCGCTTTCGCGACTTTCGCCGGTCGCTTGTTCCAACGCCTGATGTTCGCGCAACAGCGCTTGCGCCGTGTTCAACATCAGGCCTTGCTGTTCCACCGCCTGCATCGCGGTGGTCGATGGCTCGCGTGGCGTAGCCGCGAACAACGGCGCCAGCGCGCGCGCCAGGCGCGGATGTTGCCGCGAGAGCAAAGCCACCTGCGCGGTGTCGCCGGTAACGGCGGCTTGTACCAGTGCGTCGAGGTGTTTGCTCTGGATTAGTTGCATGTGACCAGGCTCATGAACGGGGCGATCCTTGGATAGATGGTCTTTGGTAGATCGACCGTCTGCGGTAAAACTTGAGGATGCAAGAGCGGTGCCAGTGGGAGTGGGGTAGGAGATGTCGTCGCTAGGTCTACCCCCGTCCAGCACTCGCGTCAGTATTTCGTCTCCACCCGCGCCGTAGAACCGTCGAAAACCTGGATCACGACATGCGAATCCAGCGTGGAAGCGGCTTTCGCCGGCATGGCATGCAATTTGCCACGTGCTTCGTGCGGCCCTCGCCGCGCGGAGTTTGCGATGAGTTCAATCAACGACAACTTGTTCGGTGTGCATACCAAGGCGCTGGGACTGTGGCAGCGTCGTGCTGAAGTGTTGGCCAGCAATCTGGCCAATGCCGACACACCGGAGTATCTCGCGCGCGATGTCGATTTTCGCAAGGCGCTTGCCGATGCCAGCGATGCGCAGCCGAGCTTATCGATGCGTGCCGATGCACCGGGACATATCGATACCGCGGCCCAGGCCAGCGAGCAGCTCGCCTATCGCATGCCGACGCAGCCGAGCATGGACGGCAATACCGTCGAGACACAGGTAGAGCAGGCTAACTTCGCCGCCAACGGCGTGCACTACCAAGCCAGCCTGGCCTTTATCACGGCGCAGATCCGCATGCTGCGCACCGCCATCACCGGAGGCCAGGGCTGATGTCGTTATTCAAGATTTTCGATGTGGCCGGTTCGGGCATGAGCGCGCAGTCGCTGCGGCTCAATACGGTAGCCAGCAATATGGCCAATGCCGATAGCGTGGCATCCACGCCCGAGGCGGCTTATCGCGCACGGCAACCTCTATTCGCCGCCGTGCAGCGCGAGATGCTGGCCGGACGGGGCGCCGCCGATGACGATGGCACCGGTGTGCAAGTGCTCGGCATCAGTGAAAGCGAAGCCGCCGCACCGAGTCGTTACGAGCCAGGCAACCCCATGGCTGATTCCAATGGCTATGTCTACGGCAGCAACGTCAACCCGGTGGACGAACTGGTCAACATGATTTCCGCCTCGCGTTCGTATCAGAACAACGTCGAGGTGATGAACAGCACGCGTCAGTTGATGCAAAAGACGTTGGATCTTGGAAAGTAATGCCTGCCCATGCGCAGCAAGCACACACGAGGTTGATGCAATGAGCGACATATCCGTCAATGGCAGCGGCAGCGGTAGCGGCATCCAATCGGCGTCGGCGGGCAAAGGTCAAACGCTGACCCAGGCGAATTTTCTCAGCTTGCTGGTGCAGCAGATGCGCAACCAGGACCCGACCCAGCCGATGGACGCCTCGCAGATGGTGAGCCAACTGGCGCAGATCAGCCAGGTCTCGGCCACCCAGGGTTTGCAGACGTCGTTCGACAGTCTCAGCAAGTCGCTGCAAAGCAATCAGTTGTTGCAGGCGAGCGGCATGGTCGGCCGCAGCGTCACGGTGCCTTCCAGCGCCGGCAAGCTCAGTGCCGGCGGTGTCATCGATGGGGCGGTCAATGTGCCCACGTCCGGCGCACGCGTGCTGCTGCAGGTCACCGATGCCAGCGGCACCGTGGTGCGCCATATCGAGTTGGGCACGCCCGATGCCGGGTTGGTCGATTTTCATTGGGATGGCTTGAGCGATAGCGGCGAAAAACTGCCGGCCGGTGCCTATGGGCTGAAAGCGCAAGCCGGCACCGCGGCGGCACAAACCTATGTCAGCGGCAAAGTCAGCAGCGTAGGCATGGCCGGCAGCGATTTAGGCACCTATTTGCAGGTGGATGGTTTCGGCGGTGTCCTGCTGGGACAGGTCGCGCGAGTCAATTGAGCGAATCAACGAAACAACAGAGGAAACAGCAATGGCATTCAATATCGCACTGAGCGGCCTCAACGCGGCGTCTTCCGACCTGGAGGTCACCGCCAACAATATCGCCAACACCGCGACCACCGGCTTCAAGGGTTCGCGCGCCGAATTCGCCGAGCTGTACAGCGCCGCCGGCCGCAACCTGAGTTCCACCCAGATCGGCAGCGGCGTGCGCCTCACCAACGTGGCGCAGCAATTCAAGGCGGGCAACGTCGAGACCACCGGCAACAGCCTGGATTTTGCGATCAGCGGCGATGGCTTTTTCACCTTGCGCGACGGCCAGGGTCTTTCCTATACCCGCGCCGGCGCCTTTCGCCAGGATGCCAATGGCTTCGTGGTGAACGCGAGCGGACAGAATCTGCAGGTGTTTCCGGCCAATGCCAACGGCGGCTTCGATAACAGCACGCTAAGCAACCTGCGCCTGATTACCTCGCAGAACGCGGCCAAGGCGACCTCCAACGTACAGATGGCGTTGAACTTGCCATCCAACGCCACCGCACCGGTGAACCCGTTCAGCGCCACCGACGCCACCAGCTTTAATCAGGCCACGCCGTTCACCGCTTACGACTCACTGGGCGCAACACATAGCGGCACCGTCTACTTCGTCAAAAATGCGGCGGCCAACAGTTGGACCGCCCGCCTGTACGTCGATGGCGTCGACACTGGTGCGACCCAGCCGATGACCTTTACCAGCAGCGGCGCATTGGCGACGCCGGTAGGCGGCATGCTCGCGTTTCCGGCAATCTCGCCCAGCCCTGGCGCCGATCCACTGAAGCTCAGCCTGGATATGTCCAAGGCGACCCAGTTCGGCAACAGCTATGCGGCCGGTTCGATTACCGCCGATGGCTATCCCACCGGCACCTTGTCGAGCATTGATGTTTCCAGCAGCGGCATCGTGCAGGCGAAATTCTCCAACGGCCAATCGCAGGCGCTGGGCCAGCTAGCCATGGCCAATTTCGCCAACTTGCAGGGGCTGCGCAAAATCGACAATACCAATTGGGCGGCTTCGTTCGATTCCGGTACGCCGGTGATGGGCGCGGCCGGCAGCGGCACTTACGGCAGCGTGCAGTCCGGTGCACTGGAAGCTTCCAACACGGCCGACCTCACCGGACAACTGGTGAATCTAATCAAGGCGCAGCGCAACTATCAGGCCAACGCGCAGGTGATCTCCACCGACGACAAGCTCACCCAGACGATCATCAATATTCGTAACTAAGGCGGCGTCTCTCTCCTGCATGCAGGGGAGAGAGTTCACTGCAATGAGGTAAGCCATGGATCGTTCACTCTACGTAGCCATGACCGGCGCCACGCAAACCATGCGCGCGCAGACCGAGGTGGCGCACAACCTGGCCAACGCCGATACGGTGGGCTTCAAGGCGCAACTGTCGGCATTCCAGCCACTGCCGGTGCAAGGGCCGGGGCTGGCTACGCGTATCAACGGCGTGTCGCACGGCTTGGGCAAAGACTTGCGCGCGGGTGGACAGATCGACACCAGCCGTCCGCTCGACGTCGCCGTGCAAGGCGATGGCTGGATCGCCGTGCAGGCACCCGACGGCAGCGAGGCTTATACCCGCGATGGCGAATTGCGGCTGACCTCCGATGGTTTGCTGACCGATGCACGCGGTAACCCGGTACTCGGCGATGGCGGCCCGATCAGCGTGCCGCAGAGTTCGCAGCTCGACATCGGTGCCGACGGCACGATTTCAGCGGTGCCGCTGGGGCAAACGCCAAATACCGTATCCGCGGTGGGCCGCATCAAGCTGGTCAACCCGCCTGCCGGACAACTGACGCAGGACGAAAACGGGTTGATGCGCATGAGTGGCGGCGGCAGTGCCAGCGCCGATCCCGCGGTGACGTTGAAATCCGGCGTGCTGGAATCGAGCAACGTCAATCCGGCGCAAACCCTGGTGCAGATGATTCAACTGTCACGCCAATACGAAATGCAGGTGCGCTCGATTCGCAGCGCCGACGACAACGAGCAGTCGGCCTCGCGCCTGCTGCAGGTGGGCTGACCTTCCGAATCGATCTTTCGATCACGCCGCCCGAATACACTGGAGTCTTTGATATGTTCTCTTCGCTATGGGTCGCCAAGACCGGTCTCGATGCGCAGCAAACGCGCATGGATGTGATCTCCCACAACCTCGCCAACGCCAATACCACCGGTTTCAAAAGCTCGCGCGCCGCATTTCAGGATCTGATCTACCAGAACCTGCGCCAGCCCGGCGGGCAGACCACCGAGCAGACCCAGGCGCCGTCGGGCCTGATGCTCGGCACCGGTGTGCGGGTGGTCGGCAACGAAAAATTGTTCACTCAAGGCAATGTCGAAGCCACCGGCAATTCGATGGATGTAGCCATCCAGGGCCGCGGCTTTTTGCAAGTCACCCAGCCCGATGGCAGCGTCGCCTACACCCGCGACGGCTCCCTGCACCTGGATCAGAACGGCCAGCTTGTGACCGCCAACGGCTATGCCATCGACCCGGCGATCACCCTGCCGGCCAACGCGCAGAAGGTCACCATCGGCACCGACGGCACCGTCAGCGTCAGCTTGCCCGGACAAGCGGCAACGCAGCAGGTCGGCACCGTACAGCTCGCCGATTTCATCAACCCCGCAGGACTGCAACCCAACGGCGACAACCTTTATCTGGAAACCGCCTCCAGCGGCGCGCCGCAGATCGGCCAGCCCGGCCTCAATGGCATGGGCACCTTGGCGCAGGGTTCGCTGGAAAGCTCCAACGTCAACGTGGTCGAACAGATGGTCGACATGATCCAGACCCAGCGCACTTACGAGATGAATTCCAAAGCCATCTCCGCCGCCGATTCGATGCTGCAATTTCTCACCAACAAGACCTGAGCCATGCCGATGCTTCGCTTTGCGCTATTGCTCATGTCATTCGCTCTGCTGGCCGGTTGCGCCATGCCGATGCCGCGCGACGACACCGCGTGGGCAGCGACTGCGCCGCTGGAGCCGCCGGTGGCAGCGGCACAAGCCGACGGCGCGATCTATCACGAAGCACAAAGCATGGAGTTATTCGCCGACCCGCGAGCACATCGCGTCGGCGACATCCTGACCATTTCATTAGTGGAAAGCACCCAGGCCAGCAAAAAGAGCGCAACCAGCACCAGCAAGAAAGACAAGACCAATATCACCGCACCCACCTTGCTAGGACGTGCACTCACCCTCGACGGCAGAAACGCCGACATCAGCACGCAAAGCGGCAACAACTTCGACGGCAACGGCAGCAGCAGCCAAAGCAATCAACTCACCGGACAAATCACCGTCACCGTGGCGCAGCGCTTATCCAACGGCAATTTGCTGGTGCGCGGCGAGAAGTGGCTGACGATCAATCAGGGCCAGGAGCTGGTACGGGTGTCAGGCATCGTGCGGCCGCAAGACATCGGCCAGGACAACATTGTGCCGTCGACGCGGGTGGCGGATGCGCGGATTGGTTATACGGGGCGGGGGACGCTGGCGGATGCGAATACGCGGGGGTGGTTGTCGCGGTTTTTTAATTCTAAGTGGATGCCGTATTGATGTTGGGGAGGATGCGCTTTCGCGAGGTTGATCGCCTGCGGCGGGCTTTCGAACCCCTGCCGGGGCCCGAGTCACTTTTCTTTGCTTGCTCAAAGAAAAGTAACCAAAAGAAAGAGCACCCCGGTGAGTCGCCCTACGGGTACGTGAGGGTCGGCCGGGCTTTTCGACAGGGCTTCCTGCCCTGGCGAAAAGGCATCGACATCCATGTCGATGCCCCTGCGGGCCTTGTCGTCCGACCCTCACCGACGCACAGGGGCCCCAAGGTCAAGAGCCAAGAGCAAGAGCAAGAGCAAGAGCAAGAGCAAGGTCAAAAGCTGCGAGT
>NZ_KZ857175.1:0-336327 GCF_003350925.1 Dyella tabacisoli
TTGAGCAAGCAAAGAAAAGTGACTCGACCACCGGCAGGTGGCCGAAAGCCCGCCGCAGGCGAACAACCTAGCGATACCACCACCCAATAAAACCATCACCCCACCCGCGCAGACTCAATAAACTGCCTCGGCGTACAGTCATACTCACGCCGAAAAACCGCATACATATACTGCAGCGAAGTAAACCCGCACCGCACCGCCACATCCGCCAGCGGAATACTTGGATCAACCAACATCCCCCTGGCCATTTCCAGTTTGTGATCCAGGATGGTCTGGTGCACGGTCTGCCGCAGCTCGCGCTTGAAATGCTCTTCGAGCAGGGTGCGCGAGATACCGACATAGTCAGCCACCTGCTCGGTCTTGATACCGAGGCAGGCGTACTGGCGGATGTAATGGCGCGCACGCATGACGTGCGGACTCTTGCTCGGTTGGTGCTGGCTCGATGCCTGCACATTGATGCCTACCGGTGGCACCAACACGCGGGTGGTCGAGCAATCACCGCCGTGCAGCATCTGGTGCAGGATCTGCGCGGCGGTGCGGCCCATTTCCTCGGCGCCTTGAATTACCGAGGTCAGCGAGATGCGGCTGAGCAGTTGCGCCATCGGATCGTTGTCGATGCCGACGACGGCGATCTGTCCGGGTACCGGCATGTCGGCGACTACACAGGCTTGCAGTAGCTGACGCGCGCGAGCGTCGGTCACCGCGACGATGCCGATCGGTTTGGGTAGCGAACGCACCCACTCCACCATGTCTTCCTGCGCGCGGCCCCAGCCGCCTGCGCTGGTCGGCGAGCCGCGATAAATCGTGCCCTCCATGCCGTCGGCGGCGATCATCTGGGCAAACGCCGATTCACGTTCCTGCGCCCAACGATTGCCCGGTACCGGCGGCAGGCCGTAAAAGGCGAAGCGCTGCAGCCCTTGCTCGATCAAATGGTCGTAGGCCATCCGCACCAACATGACATTGTCGGTGGCGACATAAGGCATGTTGACCGGGTATTGGCGTTCATCGGCATAGGAGCCGCCGACGGCAACGGTCGGCATCGATAGCGAAGTCAGCGTTTCGGCCACGACCGGGTCGTCGAAGTCGGCAATGATGCCGTCGCCGCGCCAGCGATGAATGCCCAGTGTGCGGGAGCGGAAATCCTCTTCCATGAAGAGATCCCATTCCACGCGGGTCGACTTCAGGTAATGGCCGATACCGGCGATGACTTGCCGGTCGTAGACCTTGTTCGCGTTGAACAGCAGGGCGATGCGATGAGGCGACATAGGAGATGAGCCACGTACGTTACCGGGCAGACCGCTTCCGGGTGATGCACGCTAACAGCTCTGTCATAGGCGCACATGACGCGCCGCGGCAGCAAAAAAGGTTGAGTGGCTGGGGGATTTCGCAATTGCGCCGACAGGGAGCCGCTAGTCAGCATCTCGGGGGTAAACAAGGACCCGCGATGACTTACTTCCACCACATTTCCCCGATTCGTTTCGAAGGCGCAGATTCGCAAACACCGCTGGCTTTTCGCCACTACGACGCAAAGCGTGTCGTGCTGGGCAAGAGCATGGCCGAGCATCTGCGTCTGGCGGCGTGCTACTGGCACAGCTTCGTTTGGCCGGGTGCGGACATGTTCGGCGCCGGCACCTTCGAGCGGCCGTGGCAGCAGTCGGGCGATCCGATGGCGCAGGCGCGGGCCAAGGCCGATGCCGCCTTCGATTTTTTTGTGCGATTGGGCGTGCCGTTTTATACCTTTCACGACACCGATGTCGCGCCGGAAGGGGCGAACCTCGCCGAGTATTCCAGTCATGTCGGCGCGATGGTGGATGTGCTCGAAGCCAAGCAGGCCGAGACCGGTATGAAATTGTTGTGGGGTACGGCGAACCTGTTCAGTCATCCGCGCTACGCGGCGGGCGCGGCCAGCAGTCCGCAGCCGGAGGTGTTTGCCTATGCGGCGGCGCAGGTGCGCCAGGCGATGAATGCCACCAAGCGCCTGGGCGGCGCCAATTATGTGCTGTGGGGCGGTCGCGAGGGCTACGACACTTTGCTTAATACCGATCTGCGGCGCGAACGCACACAGCTAGGCCGTTTCTTCCAGATGGTGGTGGAGCACAAACATCGCATCGGCTTCGCCGGCACGCTGCTGATCGAGCCCAAGCCGCAGGAGCCGACCAAGCATCAATACGATTACGACAGCGCCACGGTCTACGGTTTTCTTAAAGATTTCGGCCTGGAGAACGAGGTCAAGGTGAACCTCGAAGCCAACCACGCCACCTTGGCCGGGCACTCCTTTCAGCATGAGGTGGCCACGGCGATTTCACTGGGCATCTTCGGTAGCATCGATGCCAACCGCGGCGACCCGCAAAACGGTTGGGATACCGACCAGTTTCCGAACAGTGTCGAAGAACTCACCCTGGTCATGTACGACATCTTGAAAGCCGGCGGCTTCACTACCGGTGGTTTCAATTTCGATACCAAGGTGCGTCGGCAAAGCAACACGGCCGCCGATTTGTTTCATGGTCATATCGGCGCCATTGATGCGCTCGCCCTCGCGCTGGATCGCGCCGCCGAGATGATTAAGCACGACGCCCTGGCCGCCTTCAAAGCCGATCGCTACATCGGTTGGGAGGCCGACTTCGGCCGCCGTATTCTCGGCGGTGAATACACGCTGGACACGCTGGCCGACGAAGCCATCCGCGGCGATCTGCGTCCCAACCATGTCTCGGGCCAGCAGGAATGGCTGGAAAACCTGGTCAATCGTTATATCTACCGCTGAGAGCCGCGATGTTTCTCGGTGTCGATCTAGGTACCTCAGGTGTCAAAGCCGTCTTGATGGATGCCGCCGGCAGCGTGCGCGCGGTTGCTTCGCACGCCTTGCAGGTGGCGCACCCGTTGCCGCGCTGGTCCGAGCAGGATCCCGCGGATTGGTGGACGGCGGCCGAACAAGCTATCGAAACCTTGCTCACCACCGCTGCGCGTGAGGGCATCGCCGCGCGACAGATCCGGGCGATCGGGCTGAGCGGGCAGATGCACGGCGCCACGTTGCTTGATCGTCGGGGCCAGGTGTTGCGTCCGGCCATACTGTGGAACGACGGTCGCAGTGACGAGCAGTGCCTGGAGCTGGAACACACGCCCGGCTTTCGGCAGATCACCGGCAACCTCGCCATGCCCGGTTTCACGGCGCCGAAGCTGGCATGGGTCCGTCGCCATGAGCCGGCCCTGTTCGAGCGCATCGACAAGGTGCTGCTGCCCAAGGACTACCTGCGACTGAAGCTCACCGGCGAGTACGCCACTGACGCCTCCGATGCCGCCGGTACGTTGTGGCTGGATGTCGGCAAGCGTGCGTGGAGCGCAGCGATGCTCGATGCCACCGGCTTGCTGCCAAAGCACATGCCGCAGGTATACGAAGGCAATGCGGTCACCGGTTATTTGTTGCCGGAGTTGGCCATGCGTTGGGGCATGGGGCGCGTTCCCGTGGCTGCCGGCGGCGGCGACAATGCGGCCGGCGCGATCGGCGTCGGCATCGTCAAGCACGGTCAGGCCATGCTTTCGCTGGGCACATCGGGGGTGTACTTCGCTGTCTCCGACGGTTTTCTCGCCCTGCCCGAACAGGCCGTGCACAGCTTCTGCCATGCCTTGCCCGATACCTGGCATGTCATGTCGGTGATGCTGAATGCGGCGAGTTGCCTGGATTTCACCGCGCGTCTTACCGGCCTGCCCGATGTGGCCAGCTTGCTGGCCGAAGCCGAAAGCGTCGGCATGCAGCCGGATGGTCCGTGTTTTCTGCCGTATCTGACCGGCGAACGTACGCCGCACAATGACGTCCACGCACGCGGTGCCTTTGTCGGCTTGCATGCGGGCAGCAGCCGCGCCGATCTTGCCAATGCCACCCTGGAAGGGGTGGGCCTGGGCTTGCTCGATGGTATGGAGGCGGTAGCGCGCACCGGCTTGGAGTCCGACGCCATCGAGGTGATTGGCGGCGGCTCGCGCAGTGCCTACTGGACCCAGATGCTTGCCGATATCCTCGGCCGGCCGCTGACCTTGCGCGCCGGTGGCGAGGTCGGCCCCGCCCTTGGCGCGGCACGGCTGGCCCATCTGGCGATCGAGCCCGGCGCCACCTTGGATCAGGTGTGTCCGCGCCCGGCGGTTATTGCAGTGCGTGAACCGCGGCAGGCACGCCACCTTTATTATCGGGAATCGCGCCAGCCGTTGTTCCGTCAACTTTACCGGCAACTGAAACCCGTATATTCGGCTGCTGCAGCGATAGCTGCCGTACGGTTTGATTAGAGGAATAGGGGAATGAAACCACACGTCACACGATCTTTGTTGCTGGCCGCTGCCATGCTGGCGACCACGGCCATGGCGCCCATGGCGCATGCCAGCAAAGACAAGCCGGTTATCGGATTCTCGATCGACGATCTGCGTGTCGAGCGCTGGTCGCGCGACCGCGACTACTTCGTGGCCGCCGCCGAAAAGCTTGGCGCGAAAGTGTATGTGCAGTCGGCCGACGCCAATGAGGAGCGCCAGGTCGCGCAGATCGAGAATCTGATTTCGCGCGGTGTCGACGTACTGGTCATCGTGCCGTTCAATTCGAAAGTGCTGACCAATGTCATCGCCGAAGCGCATCGCAATGGCATCAAGGTGTTGTCCTATGACCGTCTGATCCTGGGCGCCGACGTCGATGCCTACATCTCGTTCGACAATGAGAAAGTCGGCGAGCTGCAAGCCCAGGGCGTGCTCAATGCCGCACCCAAAGGCAACTATTTTCTACTCGGCGGCGCACCGACCGACAACAATGCCAAGATGTTGCGCGAAGGCCAGATGAAGGTACTGCAGCCGGTCATCGACAAGGGCGATGTGAAAATCGTCGGCCAGCAATGGACCCCCGAGTGGGACGCATCGAAGGCATTGCGCATCGTCGAAGACGCGCTGACCGCCAACAACAACAATATCCAGGGCATTGTCGCCTCCAACGACGGCATCGCCGGCGGCGCTATTCAGGCCCTCACCGCGCAGAAGCTGGCGGGCAAGGTTCCGGTGTCGGGTCAGGATGCCGATCTGGCCGGGGTCAAGCGGGTGATTGCCGGCACCCAGGCCATGACTGTCTATAAACCCATCAAGCTGCTGGCCACGCAAGCGGCCGAGTTGTCGGTCGATCTGGTCAAGGCCGTGCCGCCGAAGTACACCGGCAAGTTGAACAATGGTAAGAAAGACGTCGATACCGTACTGCTCAAGCCGACCATGCTGACCAGGCAGAATGTGGACAGCGTGATTCAGGATGGTTTCTACACACACGCTCAGCTTTACGGCAAATAAGATGACGGCTGTGCAGCACAGCGCGCCAGCCACTGGCGTGCCCTTGTTCGAAATGCGCGGCATCGTGAAGTCCTTCGGCGGCGTACGCGCGCTCGACGGCATCGACCTCAGTGTGCGGCCCGGTGAGTGCGTGGGCCTGTGCGGCGAAAACGGCGCAGGCAAGTCCACCTTGATGAAAGTGCTGTCCGGCGTTTATCCGCACGGCACCTGGCAGGGCGAGATCCTGTGGGAGGGCCAGCCCTTGCGCGCACATTCGGTGCGCGACAGCGAAAAGGCCGGCATCGTCATCATCCATCAGGAGCTGATGCTGATCCCCAAGCTGTCGGTGGCGGAGAACATTTTTCTCGGCAACGAGATCACCCGCCCCGGCGGGCGCATGGATTTCGACGCCATGTATCGCCGTGCCGACGAGCTTTTGCGCGAACTCAAGCTGACCGATGTGCACGTCGCCATGCCGGTGATGAATTACGGTGGTGGTCATCAGCAGTTGTTTGAAATTGCCAAGGCCTTGGCCAAGCGCGCGCGCCTGCTGATTCTGGATGAGCCGACCTCGTCGCTGACCAGCAACGAGATCGAGGTATTGCTGGGCATCGTGGAGCAACTCAAGCAACGCGGCGTGGCGTGCATTTACATCTCGCACAAGCTCGAAGAAGTGGCGCGCGTCTGCGACACCGTCACGGTGATTCGCGATGGCCGCCACATCGCGACCCAGCCGATGTCCACGCTCGATACCAACAGCATCATCGCGTTGATGGTCGGGCGCAAGATCGAGAGCCTGTTTCCGCGCGTGCCGCATGACATCGGCGGGGTGATCTTCGAGGCGCGCCACATCACCTGCCATGACATCGCCAACCCGCAGCGCAAGCGTGTCGATGATGTCTCGTTCAAGCTGCATCGCGGCGAGATTCTCGGCATCGCCGGCCTGGTCGGCGCCGGGCGCACCGAGCTGGTCTCGGCGATTTTCGGCGCGTATACAGGCAAGCATCACGGCGAACTTTTCCTCGCCGGCAAACCGCTGAAGATCCGTTCGCCGCAGGACGCGATCCGCGTCGGATTGGGCATGGTGCCGGAGGATCGCAAACGCCACGGCATCGTGCCGTTGCTGGGGGTGGGCGACAATATCACCTTGGCGACATTGCAGCATTACGCGCGCCTGGGCCAGATCGACAAGCACCGCGAAGTGCAGGCCGTGCAGGCGCAGATCGCACGCCTGCGCGTTAAAACGGCCAGCACCGCGCTGCCGATCGCCAGCCTTTCCGGCGGCAATCAGCAAAAAGCCGTATTCACCAAGATGCTGCTGGCGCGGCCGCAGGTGTTGATCCTGGACGAGCCCACGCGCGGCGTCGACGTAGGCGCCAAGGTCGATATCTACGAGCTTATTTTCGAGCTGGCCTCGCAAGGTGTCGCCATCATCATGGTGTCGTCCGATCTCAACGAAGTGCTTGGCGTAAGCGACCGCGTACTGGTCATCGGCGAAGGTCGCCTGCGCGGCGATTTCGTCAACGAAGGCCTTACCCAGGAGCGTGTGCTCGCCGCCGCCATCGACTCAAGCCAAGCCGCCTAGGCATCAGCCGCGCCGCAACTTGTGCGGCTCGACCAGGATCACGCATGCAGACCCAGTACATCCAGCAACTCTTTGTCCGCTACAAGATTCTCGCGCTGCTGCTGGCGGTTGCGGTGATCTGGATCTTCTTCAACAAGTTCACCGACGGCGCCTTCATGACGCCGCGCAATTTATCCAACTTGCTGCGGCAGATGGCTATCACCGGCATGCTCGCCTGCGGCATGGTGTTCGTGATTATCTCGGGTGAAATCGATTTGTCGGTGGGGTCATTGCTCGGCCTGCTGGGCGGCGTCGCCGCGGTGCTGACGGTCAATATGGGCTGGCATACCTGGCCGGCGATTGCCGCGGTGATGGCGCTTGGCATGGCGATCGGCCTGTTCAATGGCTTTCTCGTTACACGCCTGCGCATACCTTCGTTTATCGTCGGCCTGGGCGGCATGCTCGCCTTCCGGGGTGTCTTGCAGGGCATCACTCACAGCAAGACGATTGCCCCGGTGTCCGATGACCTGGTCTATCTGGGGCAGGGTTATGTGCCGGCCACGCTATCGACGCTGCTCGGTGTGCTTATCGTGGTGGCCGTGGCGGTATTGACGGTGTTGCGCCGGCGTCGGCGCAAGCAGTTGGCGATTCAGCTATTGCCGGCGTGGGCGGATGCATTGAAGGTCGTGGCTATCGCAGGGGTGATTGCCGGCTTTCTTGTCACGCTTAACGGCTACGGCGGCGTGCCGCTGCCGGTCATCATTCTTATCGGCCTGCTTGCCGTGTTCACTTATCTGGGTTCGCAGACCGTGATCGGCCGGCATATCTACGCGGTGGGCGGCAATCTTGAGGCGACCCGGCTCTCGGGCGTGAATGTCACCCGCGTGAAGTTGGTGGTGTTTGGGCTGATGGGCCTGATGTGCGCGTTCGCCGGTCTTATCAATACCGCGCGCCTGGCCGCCGGCTCGCCCTCGGCCGGCACCAACGGCGAGCTGGATGCGATTGCCGCGTGCTTTATCGGCGGCGCCTCGATGCGCGGCGGCTCGGGCACCGTGCACGGCGCCTTGATTGGCGCGCTGGTCATGGCCAGCCTGGATAACGGCATGTCGATGATGGACGTCGACAGCTACTGGCAGCTAATCGTCAAGGGCACGATTCTGGTGCTTGCGGTATGGGTGGACGTACTCTCCGGTACCCAGCGCGACTGACGGCCGCCGCACATAACGGCATCCCCCGAGAGCCTGTTCAAAATCGCCCGGCCTGGGCTGCGAAGAGATTGTGAAAAAGCTCTGATGGGCTTATGACGTTTCCCGGTTGCGTGACGAGACGGTAAGTATCATGCTAAAAGTCATTTGTACTACAAATGATCCGTCAATCGCCGGGGGTTCCATCGCGTGTCCAAGGGCCAGCCTGTCCGCAATCTGCACAAGCATGTCGTCGATGAGCTAGGCCAGCGCATCGTCGGTGGCCTGTTCGCCCCCGGCGCTTCGCTGCCGCGCGAGGAAGCGCTTGCCGAAAGCATGGTCGTCAGCCGCACGGCGCTGCGCGAGGCGATGAAAGTGCTTGGCGCCAAGGGCTTGATTGAAACGCGCCAGAAAACCGGGTCGCGCGTGCGCGACAAACAGCACTGGAACCAGCTCGACGCCGATGTACTGAATTGGCGCTGCGCGGCCATGCCAACCGACGACTTCATCGCCCAGTTGGTGGAGATGCGCGAGATCGTCGAGCCTGCGGCAGCGGCGTCCGCGGCGCGCAACCGGGATCGGTCGCAACTTGCACGGATCAACGCCGCCTACAAGGCGATGGCGGCGGCAGCCGACCTCGATGCCTGGGTCGCTGCCGATTTCGAATTTCACGAGGCGGTGTTGACGGCCACCAATAACGAGCTGTTGCAGTCGTTGTTCCATGTGATCGCCACGGCCTTGCAGACCTTTTTTCAACTGTCGGCGCGCAAGGCGAAAGACTTCAAGTACTCCCTGCCACTTCATTTCGAGGTGTCTGACGCTATCCGTCTGCGCCGCCCCGATGCGGCTCGCGAAGCCATGCGGCACATGGTCACTGATTCGGGAAGCCTGATGCAGGCCCGCAAAACGCGCCGGGTGACCGCCGCATGAGCGCGCTGATTGGATTGGATTGGGGCACCTCGAACCTGCGCGCGATGCTGATGGACGGCAGCGGCAAGGTACTCGAAAGCCGCAGCCGGCCTTGGGGCATCCGACAGCTTCCCGATGGCGGCTACGCCGGTGCATTGGCGGCGATCACGGCGGGTTGGCCGGATCTGCCACGCTTGGCCGCAGGCATGGTCGGCAGTCGCAATGGTTGGCGCGAAGTGCCCTATCTCAACTTGCCGGCCACAGTCGGCGATGTGGCCTTGGCGCTACATCGAGGTATCGATGGAGCAAGCCTGGCTATCGTTCCGGGCCTGCGCAATCCACGCGGACCGGACGTCATGCGCGGCGAAGAGACCCAGGTGATCGGCCTGATCGCCACGCATCAGGCGTTGACCGCCACCGTGGTCTTGCCCGGCACGCACAGCAAATGGGTGTCGGTTCGCGACGGCAACATGGTGGACTTCCGCACGATGATGACCGGCGAGTTGTATGGCTTGCTGCGTCAATATTCGATTCTCGGCGCAGGCATCGCCACCGATACCACCGCGTTCGATCAACCGGCTTTCGTGGATGGCGTACGCAGTGCACGTGACAGCGGCGCTGCGGGTGCGCTCAGCCGTCTCTTTGCGACGCGCGCGCGCATGCTCGATGGCGCGCTGGCGCCGGCATCAGTGCCTGATTACTTATCCGGCCTGCTGATCGGCGAGGAGTTTCGCGCGATGCGAGCCGCCGAGCTGCTGACGACCGATGCGCCGATATGGCTGATCGGCGATGAGGCGCTTTGTGCACGCTATCGCCTCGCGGCGAGTGAATTCTCCATCATCGCCGCACCGGCGATTCATGACACCGCCGCCGCCGGCCTTTGGCATCTGGCCAATGCAGCCGGCTTGCTCGGTTCCCCTCTTCTCAATGCCTTTTCTGTTTCTGGAGTCCGCCCATGACCGCGTCCTGGCTCGAACCGCTGCCGCTGGTAGCTATCTTGCGTGGGCTCGCCCCCGATGAAGCGATAGCGGTGGGTGAAGCCATTGTCGATGCCGGTTTTCACGTGCTCGAAGTGCCGATGAATTCGCCACAGGCGTTGGAGAGCATCGCGCGTCTGGCCGAGGCTTTCGGCCATCGTTGCCTGATTGGCGCCGGTACCGTGTTGACCACCTCGATGGTCGATGACGTGGATCAGGCAGGCGGACGCTTGATCGTGATGCCGCATGCCGATACCCAGGTGATTGCCGAAGCCAAGCGTGCGGGCTTGCTCTGCCTGCCCGGTGTTTCGACCCCCACCGAAGCCTTCGCCGCACTGCATGCGGGAGCGGATGCGCTGAAGATTTTTCCGGCCGAGTTGATTACCCCCGCCGTCGTCAAAGCCTGGCGCGCGGTGTTGCCGGCAGACCTCGCCTTGCTGCCGGTAGGCGGCATCACGCCCGAGAGCATGGGTGCTTATCTCGACGCCGGTGCGAGTGGCTTTGGTCTGGGCTCGGCGCTATACGCCCCCGGCCGCAGCATCGCCGATATCTCGGCTCGCGCGACGTCGTTTGTTGCGCACTGGCATGAACACGCACGTCATGGAACGACGGTATGAAGATCACCAGCGTCAAGACTTTCCTGGTGCCGCCGCGTTGGCTTTTTGTTCGCATCGAAACCGATGCGGGCATCGTCGGCTGGGGTGAGCCGGTGGTCGAAGGCCGCGCGCACACGGTTGCGGCAGCGGTCGACGAATTGTCCGATTATCTGGTCGGCAAAGACCCCGGACCTATCGAAGATCTCTGGAGTGTGATGTACCGCGGCGGCTTTTATCGCGGCGGCCCGATCTTGATGAGCGCGATCGCCGGCATCGACCAGGCGCTGTGGGACATCAAGGGCAAACATCTGGGCGTGCCTGTTCACGTGCTGCTCGGCGGCCCGGTGCGCGAACGCATTCGGGTTTATTCATGGATCGGCGGCGACCGTCCGGCCGATACCGCGCGCGCCGCGCAAGAGGCGGTGGCGCGCGGCTTTACCGCGGTCAAGATGAACGGCACCGAGGAAATGCACTTCGTCGATACCTACGACAAGGTCGAGCGCGTGCTTGAAAACGTGCAGGCCGTGCGCGATGCCGTTGGTCCGCATATCGGACTCGGGGTCGATTTTCACGGACGCGTACACAAGCCGATGGCCAAGGTGCTGATGCGCGAACTGGCGCCATACCAATTGATGTTTATCGAAGAGCCGGTGCTGTCCGAGCATCTGGAGGCCATCCCCGAACTTGCGGCGATGGCCTCTGCACCGATCGCACTCGGCGAGCGTCTGTATTCCCGCTACGACTTCAAGCGCGTATTGCAGATGGGTGGCGTGGACATCATCCAGCCCGATCCTTCCCATGCCGGCGGCATCACCGAAACACGCAAGATCGCGGCCATGGCCGAGGCCTACGACGTGGCGCTGGCCTTGCATTGTCCGCTGGGGCCGATTGCCTTGGCGGCGAATCTGCAGCTCGATGCCGTATGCCACAACGCCTTTATCCAGGAACAAAGCCTGGGCATTCACTACAACGCGGCCAATGATCTGCTCGACTATGTCGCCGATCGCAGCGTGTTCGCCTACGAGCAAGGCTACGTGACGATTCCCGGCGGCCCCGGCCTCGGCATCGAGGTCAATGAAGCCTATGTGATCGAGCGCGCCGCGGTGGGGCATCGCTGGCGCAATCCGCTCTGGCGCCATGCCGACGGCAGCGTGGCCGAATGGTGAGCATGCCGATGACGCCGACCTTTGCCCATTACCCAAGCCTCGCCGGCCGCAGTGTGCTGATTACCGGAGGCGCCAGTGGGATCGGCGCTTCATTCGTCGAGCACTTCGCGCGTCAAGGCGCGCGCGTGGGCTTTGTGGACCTGGACGACGCGGCCGCCGTCGAGCTGCTGACCCAGCTAACCGATGTGCCGTACGCGCCGGTGTATCGGCATTGCGACATCACCAGTCTCGACGCCTTGCAGATCGCCATCGAGGCGCTGCGTGAAGCGAATGGCCCGTTTTCGGTACTCATCAACAGTGCGGCCAACGATGTGCGTCACGCACTGAGTGACGTCGACGCGCTGGCCTTCGAACGCAGTGTGGCGGTGAATCTTCGCCATCAGGTCTTTGCGACCAAGGCGGTGATTCCCGATATGCAGCAACTCGGCGGCGGCTCGATCATCTGCTTGGGCTCGACCGGCTGGATTCAGAAGAATGCCGGTTACCCGCTCTACGCGATGGCCAAGGCGGCCGTGCATGGCTTCGTCAACGGCATGGCGCGCGAGCTTGGCGCGCATCACATCCGCATCAACTGCCTGGTGCCCGGCTGGGTCATCACCGAGAAGCAACGCAAACTTTGGCTCGACGCGGAAGGCGAGGCGGCGATCAAGCGCATGCAGTGCATGCCGGGACATCTCGACGCGGCCGATCTGGCACGCGCCGCGCTGTTCCTGGCCGCCGATGACAGCCGCATGTGCACGGGCCAGGACTTCATCGTGGACGGTGGCTGGGTATGACCGCAGCGATCCGGGTGGCTCATGCAGGGCCGCACACGCTCGGCGAGGGGGTGCTGTGGGACGACCGCACGCAGTGTGTGTTCTGGACTGACATTGCCGGCTCCCGGCTGTGGCGGCTGCACCCGGCCGATGGCAGCGTGACCCATTGGGATATGCCTGAGCGGCTGGCGTCGTTCGCCTTGTGCGAGACGGACGGATGGCTGTTGCTGGCACTGGCGTCGCAGTTGGCGTTTTTCCATCTTCAAGACCAGCGATTGCAGCCGCTGCATGCGATCGAGCCGGGCTTGCCAACCCGCGCCAACGACGGCGCCTGCGATCGCCAGGGGCGTTTCGTCTTCGGCACTTTGCACGAGCCGGTCCATGGTCCGAAGCGGCCGATTGGCGGTTTATATCGGCTGCATCACGATTTATCGCTGGAACCATTGCCGCTGCCGGGCATGGCCATCAGCAATAGCATCGCGTTCAGCCCGGCCGGCGACCGCATGTATTTCTGCGATTCGCCCACGCGCCAGATCCTTTGCTGCGATTACGGCAACTTGCTTGGCGCGCCGCGGGTGTTCGTCGATCTTGGCGATATCGAAGGCGAGCCCGACGGCTCCACGGTCGATGCGCAAGGTGCGCTATGGAATGCGCAATGGGGCATGCATCGAGTGGTGCGCTATCTCCCCGACGGTCGCGAAAACCGCATCGTTGCGATGCCTGCGCGCCAACCCACACGGCCGGCCTTGGGCGGCACGAATTTGCAAACGCTTTACGTCACCAGTGCATGTGACGGCCTTACCGAGTCCCAGCTTGCGGATGATCCGCTGGCTGGGGCGCTGTTCGCTTTCGATGTCGAGGTTACCGGGTTGCGCGAGCCGCGCTTTGCCGGCGTACCGACCCATGATGGATAGCCGATTGGACGCAGTGCTGTCGATCCGTCTCCCGTGACCGCAGGAATCCACCCATGAATACTGTTGCTCCGGCTCCCGCCGCATCATCTGCCCTACCCGCACCGGCCTCTCGAACCACCGCCATCTTTACCTGCATTCTCGCCGCGCTCGCGGGCCTGATGTTCGGCCTCGACATCGGCGTGATTTCGGGGGCGAGCCAGTTCATCCAGAAAGACTTCCAGGTCTCCGATCATATGATCGAGTGGATCGTCAGCAGCATGATGCTTGGCGCCGCCATCGGCGCCTTGGCCGCGAGCTGGATGTCGGCCGCGCTCGGTCGCAAGCGTTCGCTGATTCTCGGTGCCGTTCTGTTTGTCGCCGGCTCGGTGCTGTGCGGTGCGGCGTGGTCGCCGGAGGCATTGATCGCCGCGCGTTTCGTATTGGGCCTGGCTATCGGCATCGCCACCTTTACCGCGCCGCTATATCTGGCCGAGGTGGCGCCAGAGCATATTCGCGGTGCGATGATTTCGCTGTATCAGCTAATGATTACCATCGGCATTCTGGTGGCGTTCCTGTCCGATACCGCTTTCAGCTACAGCGGCAACTGGCGCTGGATGCTCGGCGTGATCGCCATTCCCGGCGCGCTGTTTCTTATCGGCGTGTTCTTTCTGCCCGATAGCCCGCGCTGGTTGATGATGCGCGGCCGCACCAGCGAGGCGGTATCTGTGCTTACGCGTTTGCGCGGCGACGAGGCCGTGGTGCATCGAGAGATTGCCGATATTGCCGAACAGCTCAAGACACCGCAGCTTGGCTGGCACCTGTTTCTTGAGAACTCGAACTTCCGTCGCTCGGTGGGCCTGGGTGTATTGCTGCAGTTGATGCAGCAGTTCACCGGCATGAACGTGGTGATGTACTACGCGCCGCGCATCTTCGAGAACATGGGCTACGACACGCATGCGCAGATGTGGTTTACCGCCATCGTCGGGCTTACCAATGTACTGGCCACCTTTATCGCCATCGGCCTGGTCGATCGGCTGGGCCGCAAGCCGATTCTCTACGTCGGCTTTGTGGTGATGGCGCTTGGCCTGGGCATCGTGGGCACGATGATGCACACCGGCATCAGCGGTCACACCCAGCAGATGTTCACCGTAGCGATGCTGTTGCTGTTTATCGTCGGCTTCGCGATGTCTGCCGGCCCGTTGGTATGGACGCTGTGCTCGGAAGTGCAGCCGTTGAAGGGGCGCGACTTCGGCATCGGATGCTCCACGGTGACCAACTGGGTCGCCAACATGATCGTGGGCGCCACCTTTCTCACCCTGCTCAACGGCATCGGCAATGCCGCCACGTTCTGGCTTTACGCAGCGCTGAACCTGGTGTTTATCGGCTTTACCTTCTGGCTGGTGCCGGAGACCCGTGGCATCACCCTGGAGAAGATCGAGCAAAGGCTGATGCAAGGGCGTCGCCTGCGCGATATCGGACGCAGCTCGAAAGACGGTGAAGATGCCTTGGCTACGGCCGACGGCGCCATCGTGGAAGCGGGCTGACCGACCACGTCACCCATCACTGCTATGGCAGTGATGGGGGGCGATGCTCTCGGCGATCGTGACGAAAACAGGTATGGGTCGAACCGCGAAGTTCATTGCGCGGGCGGCAACTGATCCAGCTTGTCGATTGCGATAAAAATATCGCGGCCAAAGCGCTGCTCGTCAGGGGCGGTCGACGCGGGAAACTTGGTGACGATATCGGGCGGCACGCCGTTGACTTCGAAGACGGTGCCGCGCGGGTTCATGTAGATCTCGTTGGACAGGGACAGCGTCCATCCATTGGGAAGTATCTTTTCCAGGCGGTCGGACAACACACCACGTGTGGGCTGCCCGATCTGTATCGTCGATGGCAATGCGCGCAGTGCCATGGTGGCTGTCTCGGCGGCACTGACGGTGAAGTCACTGGTCAGTACCGCAATGGGTACGGGCAATGTCCGTCCTGAATTGGGCTGCACCTTCATATAGAACGCTGGATGCGTCTGGTTTTTTTCGTAGGCGCGTTTGCTCCAGGCAGGTCGCGGCACCTTGGTGAAATGTCCGGCAATCGCCAGTGCGATGGCGTCTTCGCCGCCACCGTTGTAGCGCAGATCGACAACGATACCCTTGACGCCGGCGAGTGCGCCGACCACTTCGTCCAGCGCGGCATTGGCCGACTGAACTCTGGTGTCGAGCGGGATAGCCTCGTTTTCCCCTTTGCCGAACCGATCCATGCTGAAGATCGCGACGTAGCCATATGACGCGTCGGCTTGCCTCGATGCGTCTTTAGGTTTTAGACGGCCATACCACACCACGCCGTTGCCGGTGCCCTTGGCGGGATTTGCCAGCGGCGAGCCAGGCCCCTTGAGATAGGCGACCAGGGCCGGTTGCAAATAATGGTCATCCAGCAGCACCGGGCCATGGGGCCCCACCTGCGTGGCGACGGGGAATTTTTTGACGTGCGCGATGCGCTTGCCGTCGGACAGGCGCACGTGGGTATCGGCCAGGAGGGCAAGCATGTCCGCAAAAATCGGAAACGGATCGCCGTCCTTGGGCAGCGCGGCGACTCTGGGGCGATACTTTTCCCGCACCGCGTCCCAATTCACGCCGTGAGCAGCGAAAAACGCGTAATGCGTATCGAAGGTCTGCCATAGGTAGTCGAAGTTTCTCAGCGGGTCGCGGTCGGGTTTCTGCGATGCGTTGGCACAGGCAGGCGGAAGCTGAGAAAGCGGCTCCACCGTCATGCCGGAAACCATCAAATGCCAGGGTGAGCCTGCGTCCGGCGAGTTGCGGGCCCAGTCGCCATAGCCGCCGCTGAATTGAGCCGGCGTCATGCGTGACTGTGGCAGGCATTGCGCGCCGAGCACGTCATAAAGCGTTATGCGTCCGGGCTCGACCTGAAAAACCGAACCGTAACCTTGCGTTCGCCAGACCCCTGCCGGCAACGTCTGCTTTGATGTGGCGGCGAAACTGCCAGTGCAGGCAAAGAGCAGCAGCCATGTAAGCAATTTTGCTATCTGACATTGCAACGACATCATCGCGACCGCCTCGCCAAGACATGTTTTTCGAGGCTACGCTCAATCATGCAAGGCCTCAATGGCGTGGTACACCGCTTTATGTCTTATGTGAATTCAAGGCGTATCGGATCGACCTTTGTTGTGCCTGTCGCGGCGGCAGGTATCCACCTCGGCGCTTGGGGTGGGTTGGGGTGAGCAAAGCGAACCCCAACATGCCACGGTCGGGCATCGTATTGGGTGCTACGTTGGGGTTCGCTCACGCTCACCCCAACCTACCGCTCACCCCAACGGCATGGTCCAGCATTCAGTTCGAACGGGCGGACGGCGTGGTGGTCGAATGCCGTTAGCGGGTGCGGGCTTTGTTGCTTTTTCGTGACGCTACGCAGGCGCCTTCAGCAACAGCAAATGGAGGAATCGCGTCGTGCGTTTGTCTTCGATGCAATGAATCAGCTTTGCTCCGGCGGCGCGATACATGGCACGCCAGGCGCGTTGATTGGGCGGCGGTACGCCTTGTCCTGAAATGGCCTGTACGTAATCGTGCAATAGGGTTTCGCGGCCGGCATCGCGGTAGCCATGGCCAAGGCGCCCGTAGTAATCGATGATTAGCAGAAGGCGCTGCGGAAATTGCCGGCGCATATGGCTCAGCCACGCTTCCGCTGCGGAGCTGCCCTTCGCAAACAGCTCATTCACGAGATCGCCGGCAACGATGGCCTCGACCTGCGACGATGCCTGCACCGATAGCGTGCGCAACGGGTCTCGGCCATCGCCACGCATAATGCGTACGCGTGGTAAAACGCCGGTCTCGCGCAGTCTGGCGCGAGCCATCCGGCACATGGCTGGGTTTGCGTCGATGCCCCAGCCGCGAAACTCCGGGTCGTTCAGTGCCATATGCCGCAGCAGCGTGGCGGGACCACAGCCAAGGTCAAGCACGGCATGTATGCCGAGCTGGTGGAGCAAGGCTGCGGGGGCCAATTCAGGACCCGAGGGCGGATGCAGGAAGGCGCGAGCATGCCGGATGCGATCGACCGCGTCGCCTGAGCGGCGTGGTTGACGCAGTAGCGACGGCAAGGCGATGGCGTTACCCAGGAAAGCACCCGCATAGAGGTCCAATACGAATCGTGCGGATGCATCGTAGGACGCGGTGACGATATAGCGTCGTCCGCGCTTGGCAAGCAGGTCGGTGCGGGCGACGGCGAATTCGAGCACGTTACCGAGCAAGGTCGAGTCCAGGCCAAATTCGGTCGCGAGGTCTTCGGTGCTGCGCGGCTTGGCCAGTGCTGCGAGAACGCCAAGATCGTGCAGAGTCGTCAGCGCATGGCTTAGCTGAAGGCCTTCGACAAGATCAAAAGCCGTCCAGGGTGGCGCCGATGCTGCACTCAAGCCAAGATGCTCAGCGGGTGTGGTGGCTCGACCAAGATCCCCGTCTCCACCAGCTCGCGGAAGAAGTTCGGATCCATGGGGGTACCGCCGGCGATGGCGCGGATCATCTCCGACACACTGTCGCAGCGTTGCGGTTGATTGAACAAACCGAGGATGACCCCGATGCCATTGTCGACGCGATAGCTGGCTGGCTTGGCCTGGCCAAAGTGCAGCACATAGGTGAAGCGTTCTTCGTCATCGTCGCCTTCAAGTATGTCGGCGCTGTCAGTGCAGTTTCGAATGCGGGAAAGCCAGTTTTCGCAGTCATGCAGATCGGGCAGGATTCTTACCCGCTCACTAAGCACGAAGGTTTGTTGCGGGCTGAACGTCGGTGCGGACACCGCCGGCGTATCGTGACCGGGCACCGTGCTCATGTCATGCAAGGCAAGGCCAAGGCGGAACACCGAAGTGAGATAGTGGTGGGGCCCGAATCGTTCGGCGATGAAGTCGGCCAATAGCGTTCCATCGGGCCGCCTCGCCGGGCTCAGGCGAGGGGTTTTGCGCGCCGCGAATGCGCGGAACGCAGCGACGAACGAACTCAGCCGTCCCTCGAACCGGCGCAGGGTATAGCCGACCACCGTTGCGCCCACCCGGCGTAGAAGCTCGACGGTTAGCACAGCGAACGTATGATCTTCGCGTGGCAGCACGGCGGGATAGTGGAAATATGTCTGGAAGATATCAGGCGTTCCGGTGACCAGGTCGCGATCTTGCGCAGTCAACAGATAGGTGTTGTATGGACTGGAATACCCGTCATAGCGAATTTCCGCGGAGTGCTCGGCGTACATGGGCGTGCCGGGCTCCGGTTGAAGAATGTGTAGCTGAGTGAGGCAGTTGGGTGTGAAGCAGCGTCCGATCATGTCCAGGGTGTCGTCCTGATCGGCACGATGCTCTTCGGGATAGCCGGTAATGAATGAGGCGGTGGTTTCAATGCCGAGTTGCGCGGCAATCGCCAGCGTGGGCTCAACGAGATCGAGGTCGAGCTTCTTCATGGTGATCTGCTGCATACGCTTGGAGCCGGTTTCGATCCCGAAATACAGGCCGATGCAGCCGGCCTCGGCCATCTTTTCAAGAAGCATCGGGTTAACGCAATCGACTCTTGCCGACACCCGCCAACGAAAGCCTCGCCCTTTTACCGCCTCGCAGAACTCCATCACCTTGCGCTTGTTGACCGTGAACATATCGTGGTCGAGCTTGAATTCGCTGTATCCGTAGCGCTCGCGCAGTTGCTCCAGCTCAAAGACAAGCCGCTCGGCGGATTTCAGCCGAAAGCTGCGTTGAAAAAAACCGGCGGTAGAGCAGAACGTGCACATGAATGGGCAGCCGCGACCCGCCTCGATCCTGAGCAAGTCCAGCCCCAGCTCGGCAATCGGATAATGATCGTAGGACAGCAACGGCAGGCGATCGAGATCTTCCACCTTCGGCTTTCCGGGCGTCATCTGGAACTCGCCACGACGGTCGCGCCAACTCAGGCCGGGCACCGAGATGAAATGCCGCTCGGGCAAAGCGCGAAGCACCGCTGGGAAGATCTCGTCGGCTTCGTGCCGCACAATCAGATCGAACTGGGGAAAGCGCTCCAAAATAAGCCGATCGAGCATCGTCGCATGCGGCCCTCCCAGCATGATCGGCAACTCCGGCTCTTGCTGGCGCAGCAGTGCCGCCACGTTGATCGCGAAAAGAAAGCTGCAGCCCAGTGACGTAAATCCCACTGCCTCTGGGCGCTGGCTCAGAATCGCCGCTGCGGCCCGTTCGTAAAGCGTGTCGTCGTAGCGCAGCGTGCCGCAACGCAGTAGCCATTTGGGATCGTAAATGCGCACCGAATGGCCATGCGCCTCGGCTGCCGCCGCCAGGGCCAGCAGGCCCAAATGCGGATGCACGTCCAGCAGGCTAAGGTCGCCCTCTTCCGGCATGACGAGGTTATCAACCAGGGTGAGCTGCATAATCAATGCCGCCTGATTCGATCGGGTAGGATAACGATGCCGAGTTTTGAAAATGCGCGTAATCCGCGGGAGACCGCGTTGCGTGCGTCGCGCCCGCCACCAAGGCATTGCGTCAGCGCGGATACCGAGCGTTGACCATCCAGCATAGACAGCAGGTAGAAACCAAGCTCATCCAGCGTCAACACGGCTGCCTGGTCACTCTCGGGCGCGCGCCAGAAACATAGGTGTTGCGGTTGCAGTGGTACGCGGCTCAGGTCGGGGGCGCTCGTATACAACATATCGGCGAGCGCGCGAGGGTCCGATTGCAGTTCGTGCAGCAGCACGGTGCCGCGCAGCCGTGGACAGGCCGTCACCGAGTTATCGACCGCTTCAGGCGTTTGTTCAAGCCATGGTCCCAGCCGGGCGATGGCATCTTCGTAGCGAATCACGTCCCATAGAAGTAGTTGCTCGCGTTTAGCCGGATCGATCCAGTCTGCGAGAAAGTCCAGAAGATCACCGGCCCTGGCCGCTGCGGAAGTGGCATACCGCAATTGTCGTTTTGAGCGGAACATCGCGTAGTCAGCAAACATGTCGATCTCGATCGACGCGATGCTCATCAGGCGGAAGCTCAGCGGCATTTGCTCCCGCAGTGGGTTATGCCTCACCTTGACGGTTAATCCGGCAAATTTTCGAAGCGCCGCCAGATCAAGTCCAGAAGGATCGACGCCGAGCTGACTTAGCAGTCCCGGCTGCCGGTCCCATTGCTCCAGCAACTGCGGTTGTTCGACCCCGGCAGCAAGCACGGCGTGCAAACGGTGCAGGTTCATGCTGCCTCAAGCAGCGTGCGAACGCGTTGAAGATGCTGGTGCAGTATCGGCTGCGGAAACGTAGCCGACCAGTTGTACTCGACGGTCAGTGCCTGCGGGCGAACCTTTGCCAAGACTTGTTCCAGCAGCTCAAACACGATCGGTGGCGCGGGCGCGGCATGATCGTCCCAGGCGATACCGGACTGCTGGCTGACCCCGGACATGTGGATCTCGACGACGCGATGTAGCGGGATCTTGTGGATTTCGTCGCGAGGATTGACGCCGGTATTGATGCACGTAATCAGGAAATGACTGAGGTCCAGCAGCAAGTTGGCATCGCATTGGGCCATCACCGCGGCAATGAACTCGGACATCGGCATCGTGCTGCCTGGAATAGCAAAGTACTGCGGCGAATTTTCCAGTAGCAGCGGAGTGCTGCCCAGGTAAGTTCTAGCCACCGCCAGGTTACGCACGACTTGATCCACGGCAGCCTCGCTAAGCTGGGGACACATGGTGTAAGTCAGCGATGTAGGCGCGGCATCTTTGTCGCCGCGATCAAGCGGCTCGGCGGAAACAAAAGCCAGGTGCTCACCTATCCAAGGTGTGCGCATATGCTCGGCGGCCTGCGCGATAGCCTGCAATGTCGCAGGTGTAGGTGATACCGTGCCCGCCACCGAGACGCTGGCGCAATGCAGAATCATCGGGATGAGCTTTTGCATCGACGCCACTTCGGGGGTATGCCGCAACTGCTCGAAAGGTACTTCGATATAGTCGAGACCTTCGGGGTGATTTTCCAAATAGGTCAAGGCACTCGGCCCATAGGCCAGGCCCAATTGGGTTTTCGCGCTATCGGGCTCGAAGTATTTCACTCAAGTACCCATCGGTAGTGACATCGGGGTCGCCTTGTGCCTGAAAAGCAAGACACGACAATTACCTGCTGAAACCAGAGCAGGCAATGCAGTGAAACGCTCGTTGATTAGTCGGTACTCATCGCGATAATCGCGATGAGGTATGCAATAGCCTTGGCTAATCAGCAGCGGGACGCCTTTTCGCGTCCGAGTACGATTTATTCGCGTTATCGGGCACTCGGCCAGGTCATGGCCCGGCCGAGTGCCAGGGCGAGTCTGTTTCAGTCGTACAGCCAGCCGCTGCCAAGCTTGCCACTGACCAGGTCGACCCTGTTCAGGGTGACCTTTAGCGAGCCCTTCTGAATACAGCGATGAATGGCTGCGATTTTCTTCTCGTCCAAAGGCATGGACAAGGTCAATTTTGGGATGGGTCCAGAGATGTTGATCTTTGCGGCTTTAACCGGAACCTTCTTGACGGCGGCTTTCCGGACAGCGGCCTTCTTAACAGCAGTCTTCTTGGTACTCGATTTGCGAGTCGTTGCCATATCCCATCTCCTCAGTGCTGCATGTGGGGGCCATTATGTGGCCCGGCAAATACACTGTAGACGTGCTCGTCGAATTACGAGTGGAGGCTTATACCTAACTGAACATTACATAATAGTTTATGGATGTCAAATCCATTCATTCGATAGTGCGATGATTTCCGCAATGCCCCCGGATAATCGACCGCCCACGACATAATCATCAAGACGGGTAGTGTCGGTGTCATTAACTCGCACCAGCGGGTCTTGTGTCGGGGTCAGCATGATGCGGACGCACCAATCTACTTCCGCATCGCCGTCGAGCACCATATCGCCCTGGCGAATCAGCGCTGCCAATGTGCTGTGTATCAAACGCCACGCCAACACGCGGCCAATGCAGCCGTGGCCGCCGGCGCCGAAAGGAAAGTACTCATACGGCGATGGGCTGAGGCCGTGCCAGCGCGACGGACTGAATCGATCCGGGTGTGAAAAGCGCAGCGGATCGCGATGCGACAGAAACGGAGAAAGGAGCACCTCGCAGCCTGCCGGCAACCGATGGGTCCCCAGTTTCACGGGCTGATGGGTGACGCGAACCATGAGCGCATTGGGCGTAAGCACACGCAGTGATTCTTTGAGTACGGCGTCGAGCAACGGCGCTGCCGCAGGTTCAAGTTCATTTCCACCATGGCCCGTGCTGTCCAATGCATGCGACTCGGCACGTAGTCGCATGCGCAAATCAGGTAGCTGGCTAAGCGCGAGCAAGGTCCAGAACAAGGCGATGGCAATGGGCTCGTTGCAGGAAATGAACAGGATATTGGCGTGTGCGACGAAGGCGTCTTCATCCAGCGCGTCGTCGGTCGCCAAGGGTGCCAGCGCGCCAAAGCCATCGCAGCTCCCGCCTGCGCGCACGGCGCGTCGATACGCGCGCAGATCGGCATCGACTTCCAGGCCGATGCGAATCAGCATGGCGCGCGCAGCCGAATCGATGGTCATGCCTGGGGCCGCTGCCGCGCGGCGCTGCTGGAAATAAGTCATCAAGCGGCCTGGCGCCAGCGTGGCTGCCATCGCATCACCAAACAGCAGTTGCGATGATGCTTGCAAGGTCAATTCGCGCATATGGGCCAGCAGGCCGCCGTTGCCTTGATTTCGCAGTTGTCGGTAGACACGGCTGGCCGCTCGCTCGGCAGCGTCCCGTGTCGCACTGACAGGAGCGCTCGACAGCACCCGCGACAGCAGTTGCTTATGGCGCCTGTGTTCTTCGCCACGCATGCTGTGCAGCCCGGCATTGAGGTTTCTCAAGGCCGGCGGCAGCTCCAGCCTGATGGCTGCGGAGACCGGTAATACAAAGCGCTCGATATCGGCCAGAACCGCTTGCTGATAGGTCGCTCCGAACACGGCAATCACGCCGGTACAGTCGGGCGATTGTGAAAGCAGGGGTCCAGGGGTATCCAGCGCATAGATATCGCCGAGTCGTTGCCGCCACGTTTGCAGATAAGCCATCGGCTCGGCACTGATGGCTTGTGGGTCCAGCGCCACTGGAATAGGGCGATCGAGTAAATCGGGGCGTGTCGAGTCGCGCGCTTTCATTTCGCGCGGTCCATGGACCTGGGCACGTCAGGACTCCAGACGGCATCCTTCGTTTCCATCTCCACTGATCTCCCGGCAACGCCACCGATCGGCTTAACCCGATCATAGCCTTGCTTGATAATGCCCTAGGTGAAGGCACCGTTAGGGTTGCCCAAAGAGGTGGAGTCCAGACATCCATTCATCATTCCGCGGGTCGAGCCAATCACTGCTGTCAGCCGCTGTCAGCAGTGGCGGCGGCGAGGCGGTTTGCATAGTGGGTTTCCTTTGGGGCTGCGGGCATCATGGGTGAACTGTTTTCCCTCATGGCTGTACTCATGTCACCACGCTCCACCGCCGCTCCGGTCGCGTTCGCGATCGGCGTGCTGTTAATCAGCATGGTCTCGTACCAATGTGGCGCATCGCTGGCCAAACACCTGTTTCCGCAGGTCGGCGCCCAGGGTGCTACCGCCTATCGGCTGGGGCTCAGCGCGTTGATCTTGTTGTTGTGGCGGCGGCCGTGGCGCAGGTCGGGCGCTCAGCGCGACTGGCGCGCGCTATGGGGCTATGGCCTCTCGATAGGTGCGATGAACCTGGTGTTCTATATGTCGCTGCGCACGATTCCTCTGGGCATCGCGGTCGCGTTGGAATTCACCGGGCCGCTGGTGCTAGCGCTGTTTGGTTCACGCCGGCTTCTCGACTTCGTCTGGATTGCGCTGGTGGTTGCCGGGCTGGCCTTGCTGCTGCCGCTACGCGGGCAGATGCAGGCGCTGGACCCGGTGGGTGTGATGTATGCGCTGGCCGCCGGCGTGGGCTGGGCGTTGTACATCGTGCTGGGGAAGAAGGCGGGAGCGGCCTACGGCGCCGACGCGGTGACGCTGGGTACTTCGATCGGTGCCTTGTTGGTGATCCCGTTCGGTGTCGCTCATGCCGGCGGCGCGCTGTTGTCGCCGGCGCTGCTGCCTTATGCGCTGGGCGTGGCGGTGCTCAGCTCGGCTCTGCCGTATTCGTTGGAGATGGTCGCGCTGACTCTGCTGCCGGCGCGCACGTTCGGCACGCTATTGAGCCTGGAGCCGGCCATCGCGGCGGTGGCCGGTATGGCGTTGCTGGACGAACGGCTCAGCCTGCTGCAGTGGCTGGCTATCGTGGCGATCATCGTGGCGGCTGCCGGTACCGCACTGAGCATACGGCGGCCTACGCTGACCGAGCCATTGGTGAACTGATAGCCGCTAACAAAGCAATGCCGCCAGCTCCCACCTTCTGCGACCTTGGGCTACTACGCCAGTGACATCGAGTCGTTGGCCTCAAGAAACAAAATGAAGATGCCGATGGGGCGCCGATGAGTCGCCGCGATAGATCAAGCGTGACTCCATGGTCGCCAGGTTATTCGGCCATCGAACGATGCAAGTTTTGTAAGGCTGGCAAGATCTCCTGGGGCTCACGCATCGACTTGCGTGCGGCTCCGACCGCTCGGCGCACGTTGCCTGGCATTTCGTCTTTGCCGATCAGTGCGATCGCGGGATCCCTGCACGCTATCAGCGCATCCACCCAATCGGCCGGCTGCATGCTCTGGAAGCGCCGGGTGACGAGGCGGCTTGCGCGAAATGCGGGATGCATTTGTTCCACGCTGGCGATTGCTGCGACGAAGTCATCGGATGTTCGCATGGGAGTCGCGGGGTCGAGAGCTTCGGAGAGGGCGGCCAATGCATCCGCCAGGCGTCGTCGCAGCGCCGAGGTCGATCGCACCGGCAGCACAAACCAGGCGGAGGCAACGCCGATGATCGCGCCGATGACGATTTCACCGAGGCGAGGCCACAGCATGTGCAATGCCGGCGAGCCGGCGAAGCCCTGCAACATGGCAAGCGCGATGGTGACGAACAGCGCCCACCACGCGTAACTCAGCGGCCGCAGCCATATCCCGAGAAAAATCATGACGAGGATCAGTACGGCGGTCGTCATGTCGTGAGACCCGACGTACATGCTGAGCGACAAGGCGGCGAGGGTTCCGGCCGCCGCGCCCAGCACGCGCAGCACGCTCTTGTAGGCGACGTCGAGCCGGCCACGATTGCCGCTGTTGACGATGAAAGCGGTAAGGACGATCCATGCCCAGTGTTCGGCGAAGAAGGTGTAGCCGATCACGAAAGATGCCGCGAGCGCGGTGGCCATCTGAATGGCCATCCGAGTGGAGGCCGTCGGCTGCAACGAGCTACTACGTGCTGGCGCGGGCGCTGAGTGCTTCGGTACCGGTGCCGGTGCGAGAAAGCGCGCCCGGCGGGCGAGCGCATGCAATGCGCCTACCCACAGCAAGGCAAGCAAGGCGACGACCACAGGCATCAATGCTGCTGGAATAGGGGTGACTCGCGTCGTCGGGATATACGGTGTGCTGAGCAGCACAACGAAGGGTAGTGCGATAAGCGAACCGGCGCGGCTTGCCATGGGCCCGAACCGACGCAGCCAGATCGAGACGAACATGCCCGTGGTGAAGACGAGTGCGCCGATCCAGGGAGCGAATTGCAACAGGGTGCCGACACCGACTGCGATGAGGCCGACGACTGGAAGTACGATGGCTGCCTCGATCCTGCCTTGGCGGTGGCGATCGAGCTGACTGCGCGAAAGCGAGATACACAGCACCACCGCCAGTATCGCCGGACCTGGCTCGGGGTCGATCGCCAGGGCGCATAGCATGGTGGCGATGGCGGCGAGCATGGTCACCACGGCTTCGCGAAATGCGCGGAAGATGGCGGTGCTGCCGGTTGCCGCACCAGATGTGCGCTGCGCCGAGGCCAGAAGAGTCATGGATGGAAGTCGCCGAGGTTCGTGATGCGGTGTCGTCGTCAGGTGACGTCGGCCGGATGATACCGTTCTGCGGTGTCGATGCCTGTTACACCAGCCTCAAGCAGCAGGGTCAGGTTGTCCGTGTGCTGGCAACTTACGAAGGCGACATAGGTCCGGTCTTGCGGCGACCCGCCAGGTATAATGCTATTATCATACAAATAACGTAGGCTGCGGGAAGCTATCGCGACGCCAGGCAGTAGTTTGGCCGGGCCAGTACAGACCAGACGATTGAGGAACTCGATGAAACGGTTCGCCTTGGTTTTGTTGATGTTGGTGTTCGGCCTGCTATTCATGGCCTCGTTTGCAAGCGCGGAAGCCGCGCCCCCACGGCCGCCCCGGCAATCCAATGGTCTGGCTCTGACGCCACCGATGGGCTGGAACTCGTGGAATAAATTCGGCTGCGATATCAACGAGAGCGTCATCCGCGCGGCTGCGGACGCGATGGTCAGCTCGGGGATGAAGGGCGCCGGCTATCAATATGTGGTCATCGACGATTGCTGGCACGGCGAACGCGATCTCAACGGCGACATTCAGGCCGATCCGAAACGCTTTCCCTCGGGCATCAAGGCATTGGCCGATTACATCCACGGCAAGGGCCTGAAGTTCGGTATCTATTCCGACGCCGGCAAGAAGACCTGCGCGGGCCGTCCAGGCAGCCGCGGCTATGAGTACCAGGACGCCCGCCAATACGCCGCCTGGGGGGTCGACTATCTGAAATACGACTGGTGTTCGACCTACAGTCAGGACGCCAAATCGACTTACGAGACCATGAGCGATGCCCTGCGCGCTTCCGGGCGGCCGATCGTTTTCAGTCTCTGCGAATGGGGGCAGAACAAGCCTTGGTTATGGGGCGAGACGATCGGTAACTTGTGGCGCATGTCGGGCGACATCTACGACGGATGGGAGAGCCGCGAAGGCCGCGAAAATGGCATGACCAATATCTTGGACATGCAGCAAGGGCTGGAGGGCTATGCCGGTCCGGGCCACTGGAACGATCCTGACATGCTGGAGGTCGGTAACGGCGGCATGACCTTCGAGGAATACAAATCGCACTTCAGCCTGTGGGCGGTGCTGGCCGCGCCGCTGATGGCCGGCAATGACCTGGCGCGCATGAGCGAGGAAACCAAGTCGATCCTCACCAACAAGGAAATTATCGCTGTTGACCAGGATGCCCTGGGCGTTCAGGGCCACCGCATCGCCAAGAACGGCGACGATGAAGTCTGGGCCAAGCCGCTGCAGGGCGGTGGCCGCGCGATCGTACTGTTCAATCGCGGCAAGGAAACCCACAAGATCGGCGTGACTTGGGAGACGCTGGGCTATCCGGCAGCGCTGGGGCTGAGCGTGCGCGACCTGTGGAGCCACAAGAATCTGTCCAAGGCGAAGGGAAGTTTCGCCGCCGATGTGCCGCCGCACGGTGTGGTGATGATCCGCGTCGAGGCTTGATCTTTTCTTTGCGGTCGCCTGCTACACACCGCCGGGCGGCCTCACCCTACTCACTCATTGGAAGGACTCTCCGTGAAGCGGATCTTTGGTTGTCTGATCGGCCTTCTGGTTCTTGGATGCATGTATGCCGCTCCGGCTATCGCCGATAGCGCTCCGCCGCAGCCGCCCAGGCACGCCAACGGCCTCGCCCTGACGCCGCCGATGGGCTGGAACACCTGGAACAAATTCGGCTGCCAGATCAACGAGACGGTGATTCGCCAGGCCGTCGATGCCATGGTCAGCTCCGGCATGAAGGACGCCGGCTACGAGTACATCGTTATCGACGATTGCTGGCAGAGCGGGCGTGACGCCAAAGGGCAAATCGTCGCCGATCCCAAACGCTTCCCCTCCGGCATGAGCGCGCTTGGCGACTACATCCACTCCCAGGGTTTGAAGTTCGGCATCTACTCGGATGCGGGCAAGCTGACCTGCGGCAAGCGTCCGGGCAGCTTGGGGCATGAGTATCAGGATGCACGCACCTACGCGTCCTGGGGTGTCGATTATCTGAAATACGACTGGTGCTCGACGTATACCCAAGACGCCAAATCGACCTACGAAACCATGAGCGACGCGTTGCGCGCCTCCGGGCGGCCGATTGTCTTCAGCATCTGCGAATGGGGTCTGAACAAACCTTGGCTATGGGGCGAGACGATCGGCAATCTGTGGCGCACCACCGACGACATCTACGACCACTGGCAGGGCAAGCACGGCTTCGAGCATGGCGTGATGGACATCCTTGATCTGCAGGTCGGTCTGGAAGGCCGCGCCGGCCCCGGTCATTGGAACGACCCGGACATGCTGGAGGTCGGCAACGGCAAGATGACGCTGGAGGAATACAAGTCGCACTTCAGCCTGTGGGCGGTACTAGCGGCGCCCTTGATGGCCGGCAACGATCTCGCCGCCATGACGCCGGATATCAAAGCCATCCTGACCAACAAGGAAGTGATCGCCATCGATCAAGACCCGCTAGGCGTGGAGGCAAGTCGGGTGGCCAAGCAGGGCGACTACGAGGTCTGGGCCCGGCCACTGAAAGGTGGTGGTCGCGCTATCGTTCTGTTGAATCGCAGCAGTGCCAGTCACACGATCACGGCGACATGGAATGACTTGCACCTTCCCTCATCGTTGAGTCTGAAGGTGCGCGACTTGTGGGCTCATAAGGACTTGCCCGGAGCAAAAGGCAGTTTCTCCGCCGAGGTACCGTCGCATGGCGTGGTGATGGTTCGTCTGGATTGATCCATCACCTTGCCGCCTTGGTCGAACAGGTTTCAGTGCATGCGTATCTCACGGGTTCTTTTCTGCAATAACAGTAAGTAGCTGGCGGCCGACCAACTGAAATTGCGCGACTGATAACCCCGGCCCGTCAACGGATCGTAGTTTTCATAGAACGGGGCCTGCTGCGTCAGGCCCTCGGCATGGAGCACCAGGCGGCGAGCCATGTCGTCGGCCTGGTGCTCATAGCCGTAACGCCTTAGCGCCTCGACGCCGAAATAAGCCTGATCGAGCCATACCGGACCGCGCCAGTAGCCCTTGATCGGTGAGAGCCGCGGATCGTCGGCCGCAAGCGTCGGGAAGGGCATGACAGTGGCGAACTTCTTCGGGTCCAGCATCACCCGAACCACCGACTTGGCCTGAGCCGGACTCGCCACGCCGGCCCACAGCGGCGCCCAGCCTTCCGAGCCGAAAATACGCACGCGATCGTCTTGGCCCAGCTTGGCGTCGAAGAAGTAACCCAGCGTCTTGTCGAACATCCGCGCTTGAATAGGCGCCTTCATCGTCGCCGCTTCTTGCCGCCATTGGGCTTGCGCTTGGGTCTTGCCAAGAACGCCGGCGATCTCTGCCAGGTCGAGTTTCTCCTTATAGAGATAGGCGTTGAGATCGACAGACTCCTGATCCATGGACCAGGCGCCATCGCCATTGTCGAGCATCGTGACGTGGTCGAAGCGAACGGCGTTGTCCATGCCGCTTTCCCATGCTGCGGCGACCTTGGTTCCGTCGGTCGAACCGTACTCGGCCAGGCCGTTGCGATCGTGATCGCGTGCCTTGAACCACCAGCGGTGATAGCGCACCAGCTTGTCGTACATCTCGGCAAGAAAGGCCTGATCGCCGGTTGCCTGGTAGATCTTCAGCGCCGCCCACACGGCCAGCGGAGGTTTGCTGTCGCGCTCGTTATTGTTCGCTTTGTCCAGGTAGATGCAGTCGGGCACCATGCCGTCAGCGCCCTGGTAGTCGAACATGGCGCGCATCTGGTCGCGTGCCAGCTCGGGAGCAAAATGGGCCAGCGCTGCTGCGTGCTTCCAGGAATCCCAGGCCCAGAAGCCGTTGAAGTCCGGGTTGGAGTAAGAGGGAATCACACCGTCGTAATGCATGTCGCCGCGCGCTGCGCGCCAGTTGCCCAGCAAGGTCATCATGGCTTTTACGGAAACGCGCCGAGCGGTTTCATCGGGCAAGCCCGGCAGGTGGCTCGATGCGACGGACGTCAGGTAACCGGACCAGCGCGCTCGGTTCTGCGGCCACGCGATGGCGTCATCGACCGGCGCCGGTGTTTCGCTACGGCTGTCATAGACCAGGGTCTGCTCGACGAAAACCGTGGTGGTTTGCTGCGGTTCCAGGTGCAGGGGCTGGCCCAGCTCGATGCGGTAGTCGGTTCCCGTCAGAGCGATTCGATAGTCGGGCGCGCCGTCGACATGAAGTCGTGTGGTCAACTTCGAATACGAATGGGCGAAGGTTTGCGTCACCGCATCCCCGTCCTTGGCGAGTCCGTTCTGCTGAGATTGCATGACGCGCCCCGCCACGGACAGGTTCACGTCCTTGGGCTCTGTTGCCGTCAGCTCGATGCGCACCAGCGCGTGCCACGAGTCGGCAAAAAACAAAGTCTCGCGCACCGTCAGGCCCGGTCCGGCAAAACGACGCATCAGATAACCCGGCGCGGCATGGCCCTCGGCTGCGGTCAGGGCGATGTCTTGGTGGTGCGCGCTGTCCTTCAATATCAATTGCGCAAAGCGTGAGCCGACCCATTGGCCGTCGGCCAGGCTGTGTACGAACGGACCGGAAAAACCCGTGGAAGCGTCGGCAACGGGCGGCAGGCTGTAGCCGTGCCACGAGCCGGCATCGAAAAAGATGTTGAAGCTTCGATCCGTTGGCGTCTGCGCTGCGCCGTGCAGGTCGAGTAAGTCGAAATACAGCGCGTCACCGTCGCCCGGATCAGTCGCCGGCTCAGCGCCGACACTCCCTCCGGCAAGGGCCAGTGCGAGGGCGGCCGCGGCGATGAATGGAGTTTTGCTGGATCGGCGCATGAGATGACGTTCCTTGCTGCAGGCCGCTGTTGATGATGCCTTTGGCCCAATGTAGATGAGGCGGTAAGTTCAGGTCACGGAACCGCCTGCGATGTGCGTCGCGCCGACAGTGTCGGCTGGCGCGACGCACATCAACGAATGCAGGCGATCTGCGCGAGCACGATCTTTAGAACTTGTACTTGGCCTGGAAGTTGACCTCACGCCCCTCGATCGAGCGGGCGAGAATCACGCCGCCGCCGCTGGCAAAGCCGAACAATCGGGCGTTGCCTTCGGTAATGCCGATCTGGTTGGTCATATTGGTGCCGCGCAGGGTCAGCGCCCAATGCTCGCCGATGTTGGCGGCGGCACCGAAGCTCAAGGCGTAGTAGCTACCCAGCGGCTGCTGTTGCAACTGGTCGCCATAGCGGTCGCCCATATGCTCATAGGTGACCCAGAGCTTCATGTTGCCCCAGGCGGTCGGGATCACATAGGACGGGGTCAGGCGGTACTGCAGCTTCGGCTGGCGATCCAGGCGCATGCCGTTAATGCTGCTGCACAGGTTGCTGCCGTCCTGGCCGACGTAGGGCACGCAGCTAGCGTAGCCGGAGTAGTGGCCGTCCATATAGTTGCCGCTGAGCGCGACCGAGAAGTGCTCGAACGGGGTCACCGTCACCTGCGCATTGAGGCCCTTGGTGACCGAGCCGTAGACGAGGTTGACCTGTCCGCTGGCGAGCTGGATCGAATACGGCACGCCGTGGAACAGCCGGCGGTAGGCGCTGATGTCGGCGAAGATCCACGGAGACTGGTATTTGAAGCCGAGCTCCATATTGTGGATCTTCTCCACCGGCGGACTCTGCAGGTTCACCATATCGTCGAAACTGGGCAGAAACACGCCGTCGTTGATGCGTGCATAGAGGCTCATGTTCTTGCTCAGCGCGTAGTTCGCGCCCAGTGTCCAGGACGGCGCATTGCGCGAACCCGACACGTGGCGGAAGCTGTTGCTCAGGTACTCGGCGTTGTTGTTGTAGACGGTGTACGGGTTGTTGTCGAGGTCGCCCGAGGTGGTGTTCTGGAAACGCCCGCCGATGTCGTCGTGCTGGATGCGTGCGCCGCCGTCGAAGCGCCAGTTGCCGACGTTCCACTCGTCGGCCAGGAAGAATGCCGTGGTGGTGGCGTGCCAACTTTCGTTGAATGCCATCCACGACTGCGGCTGCGAGTTCCAGTACAGGCCTTGCTTGTCGGTGAGCGCGTAGTTGTTGGTGCCGTCGCTGAGATTGACCACGATCGGGTTCGGGTTGCTCTTGGCCTGCAGCAACTGGTTGGCGCCGTCGTTCTCGGAATGATGCTCGGAGAACACCGCCGTGTAATTGCCGAAGGTCAACGTGTTGCCCTCGAACAATTCCTTGCTGAGGTGGAACTCGTTGCTGACCGACTGGATTCGCTTGTGGATGTACTCGGGGTTCTGGATGGTGACGTTCTCGTTGAGATTCGCCGCCTTGCCATTGGTATAGGTCGCAGTGGCCTGCAGATTCGACGGCAGGCCGAACGCAGTCGCCGAATCGGAGATGAAGCCGCCCAGCGTGGACGGGTTCGCGCCGGTACTGAAGAAGGCGCTGGTGTCCATGTTGCCGGCGACGAAGATGAACTTGTCCGAGAGCGCCCAGCCGTTGTCGAAGCTCAGGTCCAGGTTGGCGCCGAGTATATGCACGTCGCCGCCCTGACCATTGGCCATGTCGACATTGATGCCGCCTGGGCTGCAGCCGGCAGTAAAGCAGGGCGTAGTTTCGAAGAACTGACGGCGATCCGCGTTGCTGCCGAAAGTGCCGGTCAAGGGGCTGAAGCCAGGATAGGGCGAGAATTTGCCGGGCGCAGGATTGAGGATGGGCGTGTCGGTGACGAACTGGTTTTTGTCCTTCAAGTCACGCGCATAGAACATGATCGAGCCGTGCTCAAGATCATGGCTCAAGGTGGCGGTGAGCTGGCCACCCTTGTCGGCGGCGAACTGCGGATCGCGCACGCCGTCCGACTTGCGCCAGAAGCCGCCGATGCTGCCATACCAGCCGCTATTCTTGCCGCCGATGGGGAAACCGTAGAAGCCATCCAGGCGCACCATGCCCTCTGAGCCATAGGTCAGGCCGACGTCGCCCGAGGGCACACTGCTGCCTTCTCTGAGGATGAAGTTCGCGATCAGTCCCGGCTGGCCGTTGCCGTACAGAACCGAAGGGCCGCCTTGCAAGGCTTCGACGCGGTCGATGGTGTCGTCGAGGCGAAACATGGCGTCAGTGAAGTAATCCCACTTCGGGAACAGCGGCGAGCCGTTCATCTGCAAGGTGACGAACGGCGCGCCACTGTCCGAAGGAAAGCCGGCGACCTCGATGTTGGCGCCGGTCTGCCCGCCGGACGATTCCGGATAGACACCCGGCGATACTTTGAGAAGATCCGACACGCTGACGGGATTGAGTTCTTTGATCTGATCGCGTGTGGCTGTGGTGATCGAGTAACTGGCATCGATCCGCCGGATACCGCCGGCTGTCGAGTTGCCGGTGACGACGACCTGGTTGAGCGTCTGTACGGGTTGTGTCGCGGATGGCTTCTGCTTGCCTTGGTCAGCGGCTGGCGTGGTTTGGGCCGCCGTATCCTGCGCGTGGATGACACCGGACGTCAGCATGGCACCGATAGCCATAGCCAGGATCCGGCGCTTGAATTGCCTGCAATTGCTCATTTTGAAATCTCCTCCCCAAGACAAATAAATGATCCAATAAATGCTGTTTTCTTCTTTGTACTGGCCGCTGTCGCGGCGCCTGCATGGCGGCGAATTCCGTTCGATCTCCGACGTTGCCCCGCCTCTTATTCATCCCCATCGCACTGACCGCGGATATCGCGTCGGCGGGGCTGCATCGTAGCCCAGAATTTATATTTGTCCTACAATATTAATATACGTTTGAGAGGACGGAATAACGCACCCGATCGCGCGGCGTCGGTAACCTTTCACAAGGTGGCGATTCAGGCGGTACTTGCGCGCGGCCTGTCCAGTCTCGATTCGGGTGCATTCGCCTGAGCGTGCCAGGCGCATCCGTGGCGCGCGTCGATAGTGCTCAAGGAAGCCCTTGGAGCATGCGCGGCAGTACAGCGCATCGAGATTCGCCAAAGGCCTGGCAGTGTCCGCAGAGCCGTACAAACTTTACCTGATAGGTTTGTATGATAAATTCTAAAATCGCTGCGCTGCAGCATGCGGCAGCACTCAAACTAAAACGGCAGCACAATGCGGTGAGCGCACCTACCGCGGAGAGAAGGGTCAATCATGAAAGCTACGGATGCGCGCAGTTTGCACGGCCATGTAGTCCGCGAGTTGGGCAGGCGAATTGTTGTCGGTGATTTGCGTCCAGGGGACGTGTTGCCGCGCGAGGAGGTCTTGGCCGAAAGCATGGAAGTAAGTCGCACGGCGCTGCGCGAAGCGTTGAAGGTACTGTCCGCCAAGGGCCTGATTGAAGCGCGCCCGAAAACCGGCACTCGCGTTCGTCCCAAGGAATCCTGGAACCAACTAGATGCGGATGTCCTTTCATGGCGTTGCGCGTCGATGCCGACGGATGACTTCATCGAAAAGCTGGTGGAGATGCGGGAAATCATCGAGCCGGCAGCGGCTGCAGCGGCGTCGCGCCGACGCACGGCGGCTCAGCTATCGAAGATCGATCACGCTTACCGTCAAATGGAGGCCGCGCAAAATTCCGACGAATGGGCTGTGGCCGATCTCAGCTTTCACAATGCCGTGCTTCAAGCTACCGGCAACGAGTTGGTTATCTCGCTTTTTTCCGTGATCGAGAGTGCGCTTGGCATGTTTTTCGTGCTGTCGGCGCAAACAGCCGGCGATTTCAAATATTCGCTGCCGCACCATCTAAAGGTGCTTGAAGCGATTCGTCGCCAGCAGCCGGAAGTCGCGCGCAAGGCGATGCAAGGGATGATTGCCGACTCGCAGGCCAATCTGCACAAGAAGCGCAAGGGAAGCGCCAAAAAACTCCCCACACTTCGCTCTAAGTGAATCAGCGTCGCGGTCAGGATCCGTGCAGCACCTGATCGAGCTTGTCCAGAAATTCTTCGGCGTTGGCGCGGCTGAATACCATGGGCGGCTTGATCTTGAGGACGTTGTCGTCAGGCCCTTCCGTGGAGAGCAGAACATGCCGCGCCTTCATGGCTTCCACCACGGCCTTTGCTTTCTGTGGGTCGGGGGTGCGGCCTTGCATCAGCTCGACGCCGATGAATAGTCCGCGCCCCCGCACGTCGCCGATACCGTCGTATTGTTGCTGTAACTGGCGTAGCCCGGCGATCAAAAAGTCGCCGACGCGACGGGCGTTTTCCTGCAACTGCTCGTCGGCGATCACGTCCAGTACGGCCAGCGCGATGGCGCATGACACCGGATTGCCGGCAAAGGTATTGAAGTATTCCATGCCGCTGACAAAGCTGGCTGCGATTTCCGGCGTGGTCACTACCGCCCCCATGGGGTGGCCATTGCCGATGGGCTTTCCCATGGTAACGATATCGGGCACGACGCCCTGGCACTCAAACGCCCAGAAGTGTTCGCCGGCTCGGCCGAAACCGACTTGTACTTCATCGGCCAGACACACGCCTCCGGCTGCGCGCACTGCTGCGTAGGCCTCGGCAAGATAGCCTTCGGGCAACACGATCTGGCCCCCGCAGCCCAATAGCGATTCGCAATAGAACGCTGCTGTCGCGATGTGGCGCTGACGCAAGCTCGCCATCGCCGATGGCAACAATTGGCCATATAGGCGGCCGGCGTCGGGAGTATCGGGAAAAATCCCTCGATAAGTGTCGGGCATGGCCACCACGCCAATATGTGGGCGCTGCCCCGCTCCGCCTTTGCCGTTGAATTTGTAGGGGCTCAGCTCGATCATCGACGGCGAGTGGCCATGATAAGCGTGGTCCACAACGATCACGCCTTGTGCCTGGGTGTGTGCATGCGCCAGGCGAAGGGCGAGATCGTTCGCTTCGGTGCCCGAGTTGGTGAGAAACACCACCGACAGCGGTTCTGGCAATGTCGCGGTCAAGCGCAACGCGTACTCAACGATGTTGTCGTGAAGATAGCGGGTGTTGGTGTTGAGCTGCGCCATTTGCGCCTGCCCGGACCGGACCACGCGCGGATGGCAATGTCCGACATGGCAAACGTTGTTGACCATGTCCATATAAGCTTGACCGTGCTGGTCATACAGCCAGACGCCTTCACCGCGAACCATTTTGAGCGGCTGCTGGTAGGCCACGCTGAGGGTCGGATTCAAGAGCTGTTTGCGCAGTCGCAGAATCTCATCATTGCTCCGCTGCGGTATGGCGTCCGAGGTGGCGCCGAAAGCAGAGCGGGAGTCGGTGGGGTCAGTCATGGCGCGGTTCCAGAAAGGGGCCAACGATGGCATCGCGATCGATCTCGGCAAGCTGGCGTAATAACACCCGCACACCTTGCTGCGATACCAGAACAAACGGGTTATCCGGCTGCTCTCGATGTGCGCGCGTCGCCATCAGTACGCTATGACAAAGGCGCGCGAGGATGAATGTGGGCAACTGCTCAAGTTCGATACGCAGCAACGGGCAGTGCGCCAGATAACCGCGAATGATGGCGCGCGCGCAAGCCACGGGATCGGCCTCGTGCTGCATGGCGTAGGTGCATGCGATAGCCAGGTCGGCGAGACGGAAGCTGGTGCACATATCGCCGAAATCGATCACTGCGCGAACCCGCTGCTCGCCATGGCCGTCAGCGGCCACGATCACATTCAAATCGTTGGCATCGTTATGCAGCACCGTGATCGGGAGCTGCGCCCGCCATTGCGGCAATTGTGCGCAAAACGCGGTTACCTGCGCCTGCACGGTGGCGCGAAGGTCGGCATCGCCGATATGGGATATTTCGCCCAGCAGGGCCGGCAACCGCATGAGATTCCAATCGTGCCGGCGCTCGGCGGCGGGATGGTGAAAGTTCCGCAGCCCGCGCGTCAGCGTGCCGACAGCGCCGCCGAGACTCTCTTGCAATGCCTTGCGCTGCACTGACGACAATGCCCCGATAGCATCCGCATAGGTTGCGCCCGGTACAAAGCTCAGCATGCGTACTTGGCATGCCTGGCCGGCCATCGGCAACGTCAACAAATGTTCACCGTTCACCGCAAGCTGCACACGGGGCCATTGCAGTGCCGGCTCGCGCTCGGCAAGCGTCATCATGGCCTGGTTTTCAAGCTCCAGATCCATGCGCGTCCATGACGGGTGCGCCACCTTTAGAACATACTCGCCATGATCGGTGCGAATGCGGAAATTCTGATCGGCGTAGGATGGCAGCGCGCTGATGTCGCCATGGATGCGCCAGTGCGTTTGAGCCAGCACTAGCGCTGCATCTGGAGTCAATGCGCTCATTGATTGGGTCGCGTACCAAGATGGCAGGAGTTCTAAATAGTAGTATAAGTTGACATTTAAATTCAGCGAAAGGCGCAGCACATGTTTCGGCCCTTATTCATGGCGTTGATCGCCGTCGCCGTGATGACCACTGCCGCTGCCGCAAGTGCAGGCGATACCGGCGATCAACATCGGCTACCGGTTCAGGGCGCAACGTTGCTGCGGCAGCGCGAGCCGATGAGCTTCGGCGTGTTCTATTACCCGGAGCAATGGCCGCGCAACCAGTGGCAGCGCGACTTCAATGGCATAGCCCGGCTCGGCTTCGACTTCACCCATATGGCTGAATTCAGTTGGACCTATCTGGAGCCGGAAGAAGGCCGCTTCGATTTCGAATGGCTCGACCACGCCATCGATCTGGCCGACAAGGCGGGGCTGCGCGTCGTTCTCGGCACGCCTTCGGCGGCTCCGCCGAGCTGGATGGACGAACACTATCCAGAAGTTTATCGAGTGGATGAACACGGCCAACGCCACGAACACGGCATCCGTGCGGAAGTATCACTGGCCAATCCGAAATACCAGGCTTTCGTCACGCGGCTGGTAACAGCCATGGCCGAGCATTATGGCCATGACCGTCGCGTATGGGGTTGGCAGGTGGACAATGAGCCCGGCTCGTTTTCCGACTATAGCGATAGCGCTCGCGATGCATTCCAGCACTGGTTGCAGGATAAATACGGCAGCATCGACGCCATGAACACGGCATGGGGCGGCTCGTTCTGGAGCAGCCGCTACACGAGCCTCAAAGAAGTGCGGCTACCCAATGCGACACTCGCTGCCGAAGACAAACTGAGCCCGCATGCGCTGCTCGACTTCGCCCGGTTCCAGGCAGACACCACGGCACACTTTCTCGATGCGCAGGCGGCGATCATCAAGAAACTCGCAGGCCCCGCGCAATGGGTGACGACCAACTACACCAACGTCAGCACCGCCACCGATCCCCGACGCAGTCATGGTCTGGATTTCCCGACCTTCACGCTCTACCCCGTCGCCGGTGCGAATGTACTCGGCGGCGATAGCTATGCGATCGGCAAACCAGCCAACTTGATGGAGGCCGCCGCCTATTTCCGTTCCCTCACCGGTACGTTTGGCGTGATGGAGCTGCAACCGGGCCAGGTGAATTGGGGCGAGATCAACCCGCAACCGATGCCCGGCGCGATCAGCATGTGGATGTGGCACAGCTTCGCCTCGGGCGCCTCATTGCTCAGCACCTACCGCTATCGCCACCCACTGCGCGGCAGCGAGATGTACCACGAAGGCATCGTCGGCACCGATGGCGTGACGCTTTCTCGCAGCGGACGCGAATTTGTCGATACCTTGCGCGACATCAAGGCGCTCGCGGCGAAACTCGACCCGCACGCGCGGCTGCCCGCACGGCTAGCCGCGCGGTACACGGGCTATCTGTGGAGCCAGGATGTGTTCTGGGATCTGGAGATCCAGCCGCAAACCTCCCTATGGAAAAGCTGGGCCTATCGAAACACGTACACGCAGATAGTGAAGAGCACCGGTGCGCCCATGGATTTCGTCGCCGAAGGCGATGACTTCAGCCGCTATCCGTTCTTGATCGCGCCGGCTTATCAAATGGTAGGCGATGCGTTGGCGAAGAAATGGCGGCGTTATGTCGAGCAGGGCGGCCATTTGATCTTGACGAGCCGCACCGGCCAGAAGAACGCGTTGGGGCATTTCCACGAAGGGCCATGGTCGACGCCGATCCTCGACCTGATCGGCGCCGACGTCGATGGTTTCGACATGTTGCCGGAGAGTGCAAACGGGCAGGTGAGTGCAGGCGGCAAGACGCATGCCTGGCATCGCTGGGCCGACATTCTTACGCCCCGGCAAGGTACCGAGGTGCTCGCCACGTATGCCGATCATTACTACACCGGCAAGGCGGCCGCGATCACCCGCACGCTGGGCCGCGGCACGGTCACCATGATCGGCGTGTCGACCGACGACGGCGAACTGGAGCGCGAAGTCGTACGCGGTGTTTATCGACGCGCGGGCGTGGCGATTGAAGATCTACCGAAAGCTGTATTCACCGAGTGGCGAGGTGGATTAAATTTCATGGTGAACTACAACACCCAGCCATTTTCACCCGTGCTGCCACCAACGGCGACGATAGTGCACGGCCAAGTGCCATTGGCTCCGGCGCAGACGCTGATCTGGAAAGAGGCGACACCCTGATCGGTCAAGCGCGCTACGTCCAAAAATCGGACGAATCGCGCGCTGAGCGTCGGGCGATTGTTTTGTGCGACCGAGAGAGTCCATGCGGTTTAGCCCGAGAGAGGGCACTTACCGAAGTTTTGCGAGATTCCCCACGATCGGATTCTTGAAGGCGACCCTGCGGTGATCGTCCTCAAGAGGCGAAGGTCGATGCTTACTGTTTCAATCGGGTCAAGTTGGCGGTAAACGATCGTACCCATGTCGTCCCGCCATCATTCGAATACGACTCCTCGTATTGGTGCGAATCCGGCTTGATGTTGGACCACATGGCCTTCACCAGGATCGTCTTGTCATACACGCTATTGTCCTGGCCAATCAGCACGACTCGGCCATCCTTGAATTCACCGATATTGGACGACAGTGTTCCGACCTTGCTGTTGGCGAACGACTGAGTCCACTGGTGCGCGCTCGGGTTGTACAGGAAGAGCGTAAGGCCCTCCCAGTGGCCTTTCGGTCCGTCCGCTTCGATCTCCTCCAGTTCGGCCTTGCCATCCCATACCTTGCGCACGGTCACCGTTCCATTCAGTTCAACGGATGCCGAACTGCTCGCAAACGGATCAAGAATTCGCTTGATGTGGGTGTGCCACACGCCAATGTTGAAATCAAAATCGTGCTGTCCATCGCGCATCGCGCTGGGAGGAGCCGTCGACTGGGATGCTCCGACGCGGGGATAGGAAAGAGCGATGCCGGCGACGGCCCCGAGAACTAACGCCATCTGCGCCCAATGCTTCACTCGATGTTTCATTTGTTTCTCCAAAACATTAATCGGCTAACGGCTCACACATGCCTGCGGATGAGGCTGGCGCCGGCGAATAGCCGCGCGCCAAGGCCGGCAGAAAGCATCGATCTCATCGGATCTACCGCAGTTCTGTCAGCGCACTCTCCTAAGCTATGCTGGAAGTGGCCCAGACAAAAAGGGCCACTCTGCGAAAATATGGGTGGGTCACTTGATGGATCCGTTGTTTGAGATCGAGATTGAACGCCCTGTCGCAGGATCGCGGGATGCCGGCCGCTTTCTCTATCGTCAATTGAAGGACGCCATTCAAGACGGCCGCCTCACTGCCGGTACCCAACTGCCCGCGAGCCGCAAATCGGCTGCGTTCTTCGGCCTTTCGCGCAACTCCGTGGCCGAGGTCTATGACCGATTGTCGAATGAGGGCCTCGTCGTCGCCCGCCACGGCTCGGGCACCTATGTCGCCGATCTGCCCCCGGAACCCGCATCGTTACCTTCGCCAGCCAGCACGTACCGGCTAAATACCTTCTGGCTCCAGGAGGATGTGACAGCAGCGATGGGGTTCTGGCGCGACGACTCGCCGACCGTCTCTCGCGCCGAAGCGCCGATCGATTTCCGTCCCGCCTTGATCGATTCGCGCCTGTTCCCGTTCGACGTCTATCGCCGCGTCAGCGCCAAGCAGTTGCGAGGTCTTGAGAAAAAGCCCGCCGCATACAAAAGTCCGCAAGGCAATCAGGGTAATTTTCATTTGCGCGCGGCCATCACCAACCATATCGCGCTGACCCGCGCCGTTGCATGTCGTCCTGAGGATGTAGTGGTGACCGCGGGGGCGCAGCAGGCCTTCGACCTTTTGGCCCGCATCCTGGTGACGCCAGGCGAGACAGTGGTAGCGGTCGAGGATCCCGGCTATCCGCCGATGCGCGTCGCATTTGCCGCCGCCGGCGCCCGGATCGTGCCAGTGCCGGTAGACGAGGAGGGGCTGGTGGTGGATAGCCTGCCGCCAGGTGTCAGCGTGATCTGCGTCTGCCCATCGCATCAGTTTCCGTTAGGCGTCACCATGTCGAAGTGCCGCCGCACCGCCTTGGTCAATTTCGCCCGCCAGCATGGGGCCGTCATCGTCGAGGACGACTATGACGGCGAGTTCCGCTATGAAGGCAATCCGCTGCAATCGCTTCGTGCCGCCGATCCGGCCGATGTGGTTTTCTATGTGGGCACCTTCTCGAAATGCATGCTTCCGTCTTTGCGTCTCGGCTTTATGGTGGTGCCGGACTGGGCGCGGCGCACCTTGGTCGCGGCGAAAAACTGCCTCGATTGGCATTGCTCGACGCCGCTTCAGACCGGCGTCTGTGCATTCATCGCGGAGGGCCATCTCGCGCATCACGTCCGCAAGATGCGTCAGATCTATAGGCGGCGACGCCAGTTGCTGCTCGACTTGCTCAAGCGGGATTTCAGCGACTGGCTAGAGCCGATTCCCTCACTTTACGGCATGCACATCGCTGCCTGGGCTCGGCCCGGAGTTGATCTGGACGCCGCTGTTGATGCACTTGCGGCTCGCGCGGTGAAGATTCACACGCTCGAACGCTATCACTTGATGCAGTCGCCGCGCTCGGGACTTGTGTTCGGCTACGGTGCGGTTGATCTGCCCGAGATCGAGCGCGGCCTGGCCGCGCTGAAAGAGGTGCTTTCGCGGTCTAGGCTATGCACTGGTGCAGATATTTTCGAAGTCTGAGCTGTCGTTATTGGCCGAGAGTGGTGTGCATTTACCCACTATCGTCCGCTTCGTTGACCCATAATTTGGCCGACCATTGAGGACAAATTTACGTGGGTTGCTTAAGCCTTCCTTTCGTCCTGCCCCATAGTTGCCGTCTTAGTTGCTGAGACAGGGTAATGCTTTAGTCAAAAGTCACGGAGACGTCGCGGCTGAGAGTCAAGATGGCACAGCACGTGTAGTCGCCGGAGAATGCGCCCCCATCTGAGCACGACATACGATCAGCTATGACCACACCCTACGTCGACCCAAAGCTCGTTCTCGCATGGCAAGCAGCGCATTCCATCGCACGGGGCTCCCCGCCCCCTGTTCACGACCGCGGGGGCTTCCGAGTCGATACCCACTCGGAAAAGGAAGTGAGACGCTGGGTATTTCCACAGCTATGTGATGGGTTGCGCGCAATCGCACATGACATTACGGCTCCACGGCATTACATAAAGCTGTGCGGCTCTGACGAGGAGTTGCGAAGTGCACTGCCAGCTCGCTGGGAGGTTCAACCAGCGAACTATTTTATGACGGCGGCAGCGGCAACCCTCGATACAAAACCTTTGCCGAATGGGTACAGGATGGAGTTTCATCAAGCCGGGCCGGTCGCCCGAGCTTGCATCATCGCGCCGGATGGCGATCTGGCCGCAAGCGGATGCGCGGCAGAAACTGCAGATGTCTTCATTTATGATCGAATCGAAACTGCGCAGGATCACAGGCGGAAAGGATTGGGTGTCGCGGTGATGATCGCTCTTGGAGCGGCGAGAAAATCCCTCGTAAGTCCGCAGCTTCTGGTCGCGACAGAAGACGGCCGCAACCTTTATGCGAACCTTGGTTGGACGGTGCTCGCGCCGCTCGCTGCTGCAACAATTTCGGAAAGTTGAACCTATACGCGGACTGATCTTGCAGTCCGGCCGCGCTCACTTCCAGCAGGAGTCGTGTGCCCAACGCCAGCGCGCTGTTTAGGCCGTACCGGGGACCCAAGGGCGCAAAGACATTTTTTAATGAATCTGATCCCTTACCTCGGACCTCTTACCTCGCGCTCCGCGTGGAGACCGCCCCAACCCCTCTCCCGGTGGAGAGGGGTTACGTCGAGGTGCGCATTGCTTGATGGTCCTCGACGCATATAAAACGAAATTCGTCTCCTTCGGAAGACGGGTCCACCAACAAACCTTCAAATAGAGCTGGACGGCCATCGCGCCGACACTGGAAAGGCGTGCAGTTGTTCTGTAGTGCACGTGCCGCCCCTGCCATCAGGGCAGGTGGTTTGAGGCCCCGTGCTGCGGGCGTCGAGTTTGGTCGGGTCATAGTCGAACGTTTTGCCATCGGGGTACAGGCGGTGCACGACGTTGATGCTTCCTCTCTTGGCGGAAAGCTGCGCTCTAGTCAGTACGACGTCCATCAAGGAGGCCCCGACGAAATCGGCGCCGGCCAGACAGGCCGAGGAGAAGTTCGTCTGTTTATTGCCGGAGCGCGGCGCCTTGATATTGGTGAACGTTGCCGACACCAGGCATGCGCCCGAGAAGTTCACGTTGCTCAGCCTGCCGTCGCTGATGCCCTTGAAATCCACCTCGGCCAACATGGCGGACGAAAAATTGGCCTCCGTGAGCACGGCGCCATTGAATATGGCCTCCCACATCCACGCGTCGGAGAAGTTCGCGTTCATCAGGGTGGCATTGGCGAAATTCGCGCTTGGCAGATGGGCGCCGGTGAAATCCGCGGCTTCGAGGATTGCTTTGCTGAACTTAGCGTTTTCCAGATTGCAACTGCCGAAGCGCATGCTGCGTAGGTCCGCAGATTCGAAATCGGCGTTGATTAGCTTCAGGCCCGCGAAATCCACGATGGGCAGGATCGCTTCCTTGGCCTTGAAGTTCTCGAAGGCTCCACTGCTTGGCCGGTCCAGCGTAATGGTCGCACCGCTGGCATCGACATAGGACCAGTCGGTGCCCAACAGGCTGGAGGCGAACTTGGCGCCGGCCAGGTGCATGCGCTCTTTCCGGGAGGTGTCACGGCGGGGTGTGCGCGCATGCTTCACCTTGCCGGCCAGCACCGCGTTGCGGAAGTTGGTGCCCTGCAGGTCGGCGTTGTCGAAGTTTACTTCGTCGAAGCTGGCCACCGGCACCGGTGCGCGCATTCGCTGCCCTCCCTCGTATTCGGCTTCCCTGGCGCTGAAATCCGCGCCGGCCAGTTCGGTGTCTTTGAACGACACGAGTTTCAGCGTGGTTCCTCCGAAGATGGCTTTGTCCATTTTCGCGGCGTCAAACGTGCTATCCGAGATGCGCACGCCGTCGAAACGCGCATCCGTGAGCGTGGCCCCGCTGAAATCGACCTGGTGAATGCTTGCCGGCTGGTCGAGTCCAGCGTTCGCGCTCGACTGCAGGCCGATGACCTGGAGTACTTCTTCCATGGTCAGCGCTCCGAAGCGCGCGTTGACGAGGCTGGCGTTCTGGGCATTGGAGACGACGAACTTCGAGCCGCCGAATGCCGGCCGGGTCAGCCTCGCATTCTTCAATGAGGCATAGGTGAAGCTGCAGTCATGGAAAATAGTTGCGGTGCCTTCCACGCCGTCGAGCTGCGCATATATCAGGTTCGAGCCGGAGAGCCAGGTCCGGTTGAGGCTGGCTTGCTTAAGCGAGGCACCCGCCAGATTGCAGTCCCGGATGGTGGCACCGTCGAGCTTGGCGCCGTCCAGCTTGATATCACTGAGGTTCATGTTAACCAGGCTTTGCTTGCTGAGATTGGCTCTTATCATGCGTCCGGCGTATAGCTGCCAGGAGCCGAAGGTGCAGCGCTCGAAGGTGCAATCGGTGAAGTTGACGCCGACCAGGAGGGCCTTGGAGAAATCGGTGTCGATGAAATGCACGCCAGTGAAATCGGTGTCGTTGAGATCGATTACCGTCTTGCCCTGTGGACCAAAGTCGGCCTTCTCGCAGCGCTTGGACTCGCGGATGCTCGACACGCCGTGCGCATCCGTGCGCATCTCAAACTTGTTGCGCTGCTGTGTATCGATGCCCGCCAGCCGCGCCAGCAGCGCGACCCGCTCCGGCTCTGGCTCGTTCTGTGCCCCGGTCAGCGCCGACAGCAGTCCACGCGGGGCCGGGAAAGGGATGGGGATGAAGCCCTGGAAGAACGCGGCCCATTCTTCGAAGGATCGAGTGTCCGGTTCGCGCTCATCGAGCTGAATCCGCATCCGCTTGGCGTCTTTGTCTACATGGAACATGAAGCGTAGGTGCGCGTCGCCGATGAACAGGCTGAGCTTGCCTTCGAAAATAAACATTACTTTTTCCTTTTGCTGGACATCGGCGGTGGCGGTGGAGGTAGCCACATGCTGAGCGAAGGTTCGGTGCGGCGATCCGGGCCGCTCAGGGTTTCCCAGTTGAGCGTATAGAGGCTGCGCGCCAGGTCCACCGCGATGCGCGCCGCGGCCACGCGCGGCGTGCTGACCAGGAAGCTGCCGTCCGGTTCGTAGATATCGATGCGGTAGTGCTCCGGCTGGCTGCCGTTACCATCGTAGGCCAGTACGAACAGATAGCCTTTGGCCTCCACCGACAGGTCCAGATAAGTAGTGCCCATCGCACCCACCTGACGCAGCGGGAGTACCGCGGACTTCTCCGTCTGGCCCTTGGGCTTGAAGTACGGCACGGGGTTGCCGGAAATGTCGAAGCTCTGGATGCGGTTGTTGCCTTGCTCCAGTACCAGCAGTCGCCCATCCAGCGCCACCGCGATTGCGCATGGCTGCAGCAGCAGGCCGACACGTTCGCCTTCGCCGCTGTAGGGACTGGCGACGGTGGCTTCCTCGTTTTTCTTCGGCGCGGCCAGCTTCAGCAAGTAGAGCTTGGACGTGTCGGCGCTGACGCCGGCGGCGTAGCCCTGCGGATGCACTACGAAACGGTCCACCGGTGCGGAGAATCGGCCCCAGCTCTCCCGTTTGCCTGGCTCGAAGAGCGGCTTCTCATGTAGCGACAGCGCGATGCGGCGCAGGTGATAGCCGCCGGCGGGATTGCGGATGTCGTCGTAGTCGCCGCCGCTGGGATCGAGATAGAAGCTGGCGCCGCTGCCGTCCTCCGCCGAGCCGAGGTCGTAGGCCACGCCGCAGGGCAGGGAAAAGCCCAGCGGAGAGCTGGCGTAGGAGGCCTCGGGATCTTCCAGCAGCGAGAGGTTCTGCATCGTATGCATCGCGCCGTCGGTGGGCGGTCCCGGGCGGTCGCGCGGCCTGTTCAAGCCGTTGGCCTGCCAGGAGTAGCCAAGCATGCCCGGGCGCTGCGCCACGGTGATGCCGCCCATCGACAGCAGGCGGTGGCCGTCGTCTGTCGGTGCCGTGGTGATGGTGGTGGTGGGTGCGGGGCGCTGCTTCCAGCGATGGCGCCCGCCTTCGAACACGATCGATTGCCGGTGCTCGTAGACCGACTGGCGCGATAGCGGAATGAGTGCGTTCTTCACCACCACGTCCAGCGCCAGCACTGAGCTGCCTTGCGCACCCTTGGCATCCACCCAGCCCGAGGCGCCCATTGCCGACTGCCAGCCGTTGGCGGCGTAGAAGAACACCATCACTTTCACGCGACCGCCGGCGGCGATGCCGTTGAACTCGAACGGCAGTGGCTTGGACAGCGTTTCGCCCGGCAGGCGAATCTCCTGCACCGGCAAGGTATTGCCTGAGTCGTAGAGTACGCGCACGACCATGCGGTCGTGGTGGTCGGGAAACTTGTTGAACGCCGGATCCGGCAGCACGCGGCCGCGCAGGTCGAAGGTGCGGGTGAGTTCGGTGGTGTAGTAGAAGGGCGACTGCAGTACGGCGGCCGTGGTCTGCGCTAGCTGCATCAGCGTGATGGTGGTATCCAGCGCGAGGAAAGCCAGGTTGATTAGCGGCACGGCGCGCTTGGCCACGGCTTCGCCGGCCTTCTGCGCAAGGTAGAGGGAGAATTTCTTGGCCTCCAGCTTCGCCAGCTTGGGCAGCACCACCGTGGCCACCCTGCCGATGGTCTTGCCGGGGTCTTGCGAAGCACCGAACGCATAGCCGGTGGTGACGCCGATGCCGAGAGAGTAGATCCCCATGCGGACCTTCGGATCCTTCATCAAGTTGTGGATGATGCCGGTGTTCTTCTCCGACGCGCCCTTGACCAGCAGGTAGATGGGCAGGGCCATCTCGATCACCGCCGTGCAGAGGATTCCCAGCAGGCATACCGTTGCATCGAACTCGCCGGTACCCAATCCGCCCCAATAGAGCTTGACCGACGAAGCCGATTCGGGGACGTCGATCTTCAGCGTCTGCGTATCGGCCGGGATCGGCACGCCGAAAATAGTGGTTACGGGGTCGATTAGATCGATGTAACGCTTGGTGTCGTGATGGTCGAAATACGGCGATAGCGAGGACGGCATGTTCCCAGGGAAGTTTTCGGGTTTTATCACGCGGCCGGAGGCGTCGAAGAACTCGGCGTAGGCGACCAGGTGGCGCAGCCATTCGTTTTTCATGTCGACGCGTAGCTGGCCGTACTTGCCCTTGGTCGTCGGCGCGGCGCTCCACACGCTCCGTTCCACGCCATTGGGCTCGCGCACGTACAGATGGGCGGTTCTGAGCACCTTGTTGGAGGTCGAATGCATGCGCACGTGGAGGTACAAGTCCACCTGGAGATCGTCGAGTCGCAAGTCCACCGTGAAGGCGTCCGCGCCCGCGCTGCCGCTGCGGTAGGCGGCCTCGAACACGGTTTCCCTTTCCTGCTTGGGCGGCTGCGCGGCGAAGCCCCCTTTCCAGGCATTGGCATCGTCCGCCGTCTCCACGCGGACGAACATGCGGCCTTCGATCAGCGCGTCGACGATGTCTTTGGACATGGGCGTGGGATCGCTCGACGACCAGCCCTCGTTGATCTCCAGGCCGCCTTCGCGCGGTGGATCGAAACTGACGGCGCCGGTACTCACGCCGTTCATGGTACTCAGCGCCTTCAGGGTCCAGCGCGTCTGGTCGGCCTGCAGCAGTGGGCGCTTGCCCTGCTGCTTCGCGCGCGCGGGGCGATGTTCCTCCACGGTCTGGCCGTACTGCATGCGCCAGGTCTGGCCCTGCAGTTCCTCCATCTGCTGCGAGTACTTCAGCGCCAGGCCCATCGGGGCGCCCATGTGACGGCGCACGCCCTCGTGCACTTCGATGGTGAATATCGTGCCCTCGGCATCCGTCACTACCTTGCCGTCCGCGTCGAGCATGGGCACGCGGCGCGACCATTGCTCGCCGAGGCGGCGGATTTCGTCGAGCAGGCGGCTGCGCTTGCGCAACGCGCGGCCGACGCAGTCGCGCAGGATCAGGGCGGGAATGGCACCGCCGTGTTCCGTGTTGAGGTTAATCAGCGACGGGTGCTGAAACAGCAACGTGGAGGCAGTTTCAAACGGGTCGATCAGATCGTGCAGCAGTTCGGTTTCGAGCAGCGCCGCGTCGCTATGCAGCAGGGGGCTCAGCTCTTGCCTCACTTCGTCGTCTTCCAGCAGCCAGGCGAGCTTGGGGTGCTGTTCCTGCGACACGCCGCGCAACAGGCGGTTTTCGTACAGGCGCTGCCGGCCTTCGCGCGGCACGTGCACGGCCAGTGAGAGAAAGTCTTCGGTGGGTGCGCCTTCGACCTCTGTGGCGCGCGCCAGATAGGTGACCATGACCGAGTCGGTCGGCAGATCCACTTCGAGATAGTGGCTCAGGCGAGTATCAGGCATCCGTTGCAGCAGTGGATTGCCGACGCGGGCATCGGAGCGCGTGGCCTTGGTGTGGGCGTGGATGCGGTGCGGAGTGAGGCCTGCGTAGTAGGTGAGTGTGTGGTCGCGCTGGAGCGAAGAGGTGGCATCGAAATGCAGCAGATGGCGTTCGCTAGCTTTAGAGGGTTGGCCCATATAGGTTCCCGCTGCGCGCATGTGTGATCTGGCTGGACGAAGAATTCGCCGGCTCAGCGCGTGCCCGTTCGGGCAGGGTGGTAGTGACCGTCGCCCCGTGCGAGCGGTCTTGTGCGCGCTGTATACTGTTAATTCTGCGGCGGCGTAAGTGCATGATGGCGCGAGCCGAGTGACTACTTGAAATAGCGAGCCTGCGGACGCGCGCCGGTATCGTATTTGACCTCGTCGAGATCATCAGCGTGACACCGCCGGCATGGATCTCTAACGTATGCCGGGGTCGCAAGCCCATGGCGGCGCCGCTACGACGCGTCCCCCCTTCAAGGCTCGACTTGGTTTCTACGGTGCAGAAGCCAGGGTCGCAGGATATGTGGCGGACCTCATGCGTAACGATGGCAGCATGAATGGGTGCTTGCGCTATCTCGCATCGTTTGGCCGCCACCACCGGGACCGCCAAGCTCCGTATTCAACCCTATGGCAGCAGCAGACCCCTCATCCGCATGCGCCTCAAAATGGCAGGCGTGCGCCACTGTAATTGCTGTTGTGAACCCAAAGACCGCCTTCGCCCACGTAATAGGTATGGAAATCTTCCACCTCGATGTTGAACACCCGTCGGTGCATCTCGGGGGCGTCGTGTTGAAGGTGATGCAACAGATCATCTCCATCAGAACTGAGGCAGTTGAAGCCATGCTCAAGATCTACGAGGAAGCCAAAATATTTGTCGGCAAATGAAGTGGTGACGAATCCGATGTTTGGCTCGGCGGTCCGATACAACACGTCACATTTGTAGGCTACAGCGACGGTGCCATCACTGAGCTCCATGTTTTGACCCGGCTCCAGATCTTCCAGTGCTACCCAGCCGACATCCTGCACCCAGAATGGATGATTAGCGGTTGCGTAGAGGTACCCCATGTCCTCTCTACGCGGGTCGTAATACGACAGATGCCAGATTTCTTTGTCCGCATGCTCAAAGGTATTGAGCACGCGCTTGTACTGTTGGGCGCCCGTTCCTTCGGGTTGCGACAACACCATGTCCCCTGGCTTGAGCTGCTCAATGGGTACTAGGCCGTGGTCCGTCCATACCACTGTGCCCTCCACAAAACAGCCGACATCGGTTTCGGGGCAGCCCTCGCGCACCCACTGGTAATGAGTTTCAGGTTCATCCGCCATCAAAAGTCCTAGACGCTGGCGCATCTATGTCTCCATGAATACGTTTGTGTCAGGTCCGCTCCGGGTCGAAACGGAATGGGTAATGCCTAGTCTAGGTCGTCCGCTAGGTCGATGCGGAAGACTCAAGCTTGCTTGATGCCATAAATCTACAAGCTCTCGATGGCGTTTTGAATGACGTCCCGGCTGCGGCGTATCGCGGTTCCGAATTGTTCGCGTTAAAGAAATCCTCGAACTTCCGGTGATCGCATAGCTCCTCAGGTAAGCCCGATGCGTGAATTCGAATAGACGACCATGGAGCACGCGCGACCCGTATGCATCGATGGTCAATGTATAAGCCGGACTTATCTTCGTCATAGAAAATATAACGTTGCTCGATAGCGTGTGGCGACGTACTGTTCTGCGCGGCGCCGGCTGGCGTCTTCATAGGGGGTGTGTGCGATGTTCCGCAAAGTCTTGTCTCTTTCTTTCGCACTTAGCCTGGGCGGCGCTGCTGCCGCGTTGGCCGCCGATGCACCTGCGCCGGTGATTACTGCGGCCGGCGCTATCCACCCGCTGCCGCAGGCGGCCTACCAGCCGGACGCCAAGGCCACCCACAAGGTGGTGTTCGCGCTGACCAAGCCCTCGGAGAAGCCCGGCGACGTCAACCCGGCGCTGGAGCGCGTGGCGCGCGCGGTCAATCTCTATACGAGTGCCGGCGTGCCGTTGAGCCACTTGAAGTTTGTCGCCATTGCCTACGGGCCGGCCACGGCGCTGGTGCTTGACGACGAGCACTATCGCGCGCAGTTCGGCGTGGCCAATCCCAACCTGCCGGTGATTGCGCAGTTGCACAAGGCGGGGGTGGATGTGGCGGTGTGCGGTCAGGCCATGGCTGAGCACAAATACGACAATAGCTGGGCTTCGAAGGATGTCACCCTCGCACTCTCGGCGCTGACCACGATCGGCGATCTCGAGCGGCAGGGTTATTCCCTGATGCCGCTGTAACGGAGGCTGACATGCGATTGCGTCTTGCGCGTTGCCTGCTAGTGGCAGGTTTGAGCATGTCTTTCGGAGTGAGTGCGGAAGGCCAGGCGAAGTCCGACTATCTGCCGCCATGGAACCCGCCGCCGACGGGCGGCGTGGCGTTCTCGGTGCCGCCGGTGGATGCCATCGCCGATCTGCATGGCGACATCGTCGATCCACAGTTGGTGGTGTTTTTCGCTGGCAACCAGTTCATGGTGGTGCACGATCTGCTGGTGGCGTTCAAACAGGCGCATCCGCAATACCAGCGGATCTTTGTCGAGACCTTGCCGCCAGGCATTCTGGCGAAGCAGATCGAGCGCGGATCGCTGGTCATGGGCAATCTGAAGATCGAGCTGAAGCCGGACATCTATACGGCCGGCAAGAACGACGTGGCCGAGTTGCAGAAGCAGCACGGCTGGTTCAACGATGTTTACGACTACGCGCGCAATCCCTTGGCGATCCTGGTCGCCAAGGGCAATCCGAAAGGTATCAAGGGCCTGGCTGATCTCGGCCGCGCTGACGTGCGGGTGAGCATGCCGAATCCGCAGTGGGAAGGCGTCGCGAAGCAGATCGAGGCCGGCTATCGAAAGGCCGGCGGCGATGCGCTGGATCACGCCATCATGGATACGAAGGTGAACGATGGCAGCACCTTCCTCACCAGCATTCACCATCGGCAATCGCCGTTGCGTGTGTTGCAAGGCGATTCGGATGCAGCGCCGGTCTGGTTGACCGAGGCGTACTTCCAGCAGGAAATTTTGCATCATCCCGTCGAGACAGTAGCGATTCCGGCCGAACAGAACGTCACCGCTACCTACTCCGCCGCACGTATGAAGGATGCGCCGCACACGCAGGCGGCAGGGGATTTCCTCGCCTTCATGCGCACACCGCAGGCACAGGCGATCTATCGCAAGTACGGATTCCAGGAGCCGAAGCCATGAGCGCGAGATGGTCTTTTCTTTTCACCCTGGCCGGTTTGTCGATGGCCGGCAGCGCATGCGCGGGGTCGCCGGATGGCGCCACGTTAGCTACGCAGGGCAACGGGCGCGGGGCCGCGCCCTGCGCGGCTTGCCATGGCGCCGATGGCGGCGGGCAAGCGGCGAACGGATATCCGAGGCTCGCTGGCCTTCCGGCCGAGTACCTGAGCAAGCAGTTGAACGACTTCGCTTCCGGCATCCGCGGTAATGCCGTCATGCAGCCGGTAGCCACCGCGTTGAACGCCGACGAGCGCGAGACACTGACCGCCTATTACGCGTCGCTGCAACCGCCTTCGGCGGTACCCACAACGGCGTCATCGTCGGCCGGGTCGGTGCTGGCTGGTCGCGGCCGCTGGTCGCAAGGTCTGCCCGCATGCGATCAGTGCCATGGGCCCGGAGGTGTCGGCGTTGGCAACAGCTTTCCGCCGTTGGCCGCGCAACCGGCGAGCTATCTCGCGAACCAGTTGCGCGCTTGGCAGCAGGGCACGCGTAAAAACGACCCGCTGGAGTTGATGCGCGGCGTCGCCGCCAAGCTGAGCGTTGCCGATATCGACACTATTACCGCCTGGTATGCAGCGCAATCCGTCGCGGCGCAGGGAGCCAAACCATGAACCTTCTGCGTATCGCGGCGCTCGCTTCCACGCTGTGCCTGGTCGCGTGCGGCGGCGTTGGCGATCATCCCGCAAAGACCGTCGCCGCTGCACCGGCGCCCGCTACAAGCTCGGCCAAGCAGCAGGCTGCTGTTTTCATACCGCCGCCCGAGTCGGCGATACCTAACGACGAGTTCGGCAAGCAGATCGAGCTGGGCCGGAAGATCTTTACCGAGACGGCAAAGTACGCGCCCGGCTATGTCGGCAACCAGCTCAACTGCGAGAATTGCCATCTCGACGCCGGTCGCCTCGCTGGCTCCGGGCCGTTGTGGGGTGCCTACAGCATGTACCCGGCCTACCGCGCCAAGAACCATCACGTGAACACCTTCACCGAGCGGTTGCAGGGCTGCTTCATGTACAGCATGAACGGCAAGGCCCCGCCGGCTGACAGTGCGGAGATGGTCGCGCTGGAAACGTATGCCTATTGGATGTCGCAGGGCGAGCCGGTGGGCAAGGAGCTGTCAGGACGCGGCTACCCTAAGCTGGCCAAGCCGATGCAGGCGCCCGACTTCGCGCGTGGCGAGCAGGTGTTCAAGCGCGACTGCGCGCTGTGCCATGGCTCCGACGGCCAAGGCCAGATGGCCGCGGGAAAGATGGTGTTCCCGCCGCTGTGGGGGCCGCAGTCGTTCAACTGGGGCGCGGGCATGCACGAAGTGGATAAGGCCGCTTCCTTCATCAAGGCCAACATGCCGCTGGGCCGGGGCAATACCTTGACTGAGCAAGATGCCTGGGACGCGGCGTACTTCATGGATGCCCACGAACGTCCGCAAGACCCGCGCTACGCCGGCAATGTGGTGCAGACGCGAGCGAAATTCCACGACACGCCGCAATCGCTGTACGGCGTGGAGGTCAACGGGCAGGTGCTGGGGCAAGGTAGCGCAGCGCACTGAAATGACTGCGCACAACGGTCACCGTGACCCGGCGACCGTTTGCATATGTTTGGTGCTTGGACGCCACGCGGAGTGTATGCACGTCAAGCTCATGACCAATGACAGGTCGTTACGTTCGGCTTGCGGGGCTTCTGCGGGTGATCGCGCTAGCGAACCGGTATAGACGGTGATCTGCGTTAAATGCCTCTAGCCACCAAGCCGTTTGTCTGCCCAAGAGTCAAGGATTAAGGGGCGCCCACGTAGTACTTGATCCAGTCGGCGATCACCGGGCACTGGTACTTAGTGGTGCAAGAAACATAGATGGGGTGGCTCAATGCCACAAGAAGCAAATACACGTAGCCCATCACCGCAGGAGCCGTTCTAAGCCAGAACTTCACATTGTTCCAAAAACCGCGCCACGACGTATTTTTCGACGCTTCTCTGAAATGCTTCGGCATTAGACGTCTATTGTTGACCCATATGCTGAGGACAAAAACGAAACACAACGCACCATTGATAGAAGGCGTCTTCGTCGATAGGCAGGCCAAGCCCAATGGGAAACCGATAACCCCTAGCGTGGCATTGAGAAAGTCGGCCCAATGCCTCTCTGATTGCTGACGCACATCCTCTTCCCGCTTCTGTAGATCATTTGCGTGATCTCTGCGACCAGAGTGATTGGCCATAGCTTCTCTCCTTGAGGTAACGCGTTATCCGCAACCAGTGCCGAGTCTCAAAGACCTGAGAATGACCCGACGCTTTTACTCGCCTCGCTCCGACGCGCTTGCTCGCGTGGGCTCGCTGCAAGAGAAGCCTGGAGGTGGAGGCTCGCATTAGTGTTGCTTTGCCAGCGCTGGGTATAGCCCGGCACAGCCTTTGGGTTCAAGGGGCACTCAGCAGGCCATGCTTCGGAGTGGCAATTACTAGGTGCCGTGGAAAGTTGCACCATAAGTTGTCCGCGCCGTGTGACCCATAAGCTGTCCATTCGGGCAACTTATGGGTTCGTAGCTATCCGACTGTGCGTGCTGCGGATGATGGTGGGCCCACGAGGATTCGAACCTCGAACCAAAGGATTATGAGTCCTCTGCTCTAACCGTTGAGCTATAGGCCCGCTGGGCGACATGGTCGCTGCAGCAAAGTCTGCCATGGTAGCGGGGGTGGGTGTCGAGCGTCGAGTGTGATGAGTGTTGTCGTTATTCACATCCTCTTGTCACTCGGATAGGGCTAGGCTTCGTATTCCATTGCTAGCGAGGTCCGCCGTATGAATACCGAAGCGATTGCCAAGCGTTTAGTTGAGTTATGCCGTGAGGGTAAGTACGAAGAGGCGCAGCGTGAGCTGTATGCCAAGGACGCGGTGAGTATCGAGCCGGACGGGTTGCCGCCGGGGATGCCGGGCAATGTGCAGGGGCTGGAAGCGATCTATGAAAAGGGTCGTCAGTTCGCAGAGTCGATCGAGACGATGCATGGCGGCAGTGTCAGCGATCCGGTCATCGCCAGTAACTGGTTCAGTGTATCGATGAGCATGGACGTAACTATGAAGGGACGTCCTCGTATGGATATGAGCGAAATCTGTTTGTATCGCGTGCATGACGGCAAGATTGTGTCGGAGCGGTTTTTTTACGATATCGGCTGATTTACGCGCGGTATGAATGCAAAAAGCCCCGCTTGAGCGGGGCTTTTTGCTGATGCGGATGGAGGGTTTATCAGTCGATGTCGAGGAACGAGCGTAACTGCTCCGAACGGCTCGGGTGACGTAGCTTGCGCAGTGCCTTGGCTTCGATCTGACGGATCCGCTCGCGGGTGACGTCGAACTGCTTGCCGACTTCTTCCAGCGTGTGATCGGTGTTCATATCGATGCCGAAGCGCATGCGCAGCACCTTGGCTTCACGCGGAGTGAGGCCGGCGAGTACGTCGCGCACGGTTTCCATCAAGCCGGTTTCCGTCGCCGACTCGACCGGCGAGCTGGCGTTGGTGTCTTCGATGAAGTCGCCCAGATGCGAATCTTCGTCGTCGCCGATCGGGGTTTCCATCGAGATCGGCTCTTTGGCGATCTTGAGCACCTTGCGGATCTTGTCCTCGGGCATCTCCATTTCCTTGGCCAGCTCTTCGGGCGTCGGCTCGCGGCCGAACTGCTGCAGCATCTGGCGGGAAATGCGGTTGAGCTTGTTGATCGTTTCGATCATGTGCACCGGAATACGGATGGTGCGGGCCTGATCGGCGATCGAGCGCGTGATGGCCTGGCGGATCCACCATGTCGCATAGGTCGAGAACTTGTAGCCGCGACGGTATTCGAACTTGTCCACCGCCTTCATCAGGCCGATGTTGCCTTCCTGGATGAGGTCGAGGAATTGCAGGCCGCGGTTGGTGTACTTCTTGGCGATCGAGATCACCAGGCGCAGGTTGGCCTCGACCATTTCTTTCTTGGCGCGGCGGGCTTTGGCCTCACCGGTCGACATCGTGCGGTTGATTTCTTTGATGTCGGTCAGCGGCAGGAACAACTGGCGCTCGATGGCGGCGAGCTTTTCTTGCTCGGCATCGATGTTTTCGCGGTGGTTCTTGATGTTCGGCGACCATTTCTGGCGCTTGCGGCTCAGTTCGGCAGCCCACTCAAGATTGCCTTCGTTGTTCGGGAAGGTCTTGAGGAACTCGGATTTCGGCATCTTCACGTGGCGCACGAAGATGTCCATCAGCGCGCGTTCGTGATGACGGATGTCGTTGACCACTTCACGCAGCTTGCGCACGAAGCCGTCGATCAGCGCGGACGGCAGCTTGAGCTTGAGGAACTCCTCGGCCATCTGGTCGCGCAGTTTGACGATTTTCTTGTCGGTGATGTCGGCGGCCTTGGGGGCGGCCTTTTGGAACTTGGTGTAGTAGTCGCGCAGCAGCTCCATGCGGCGCTTGACCTCTTCCGGGTCCGGGCCGGTGGGGCCGGCTTCTTCGTCTTCGCCGGCAGCCTCTTCGTCTTCGTCTTCGACCTCTTCCTCGACGCCATTGGCGGCCGCGGCTTCGGCAGCCTCGGCGGCGGCGGCGCGGGCGGCGTCGGCGGCTTCTTCAAGGTCGGCAAAGCCGGCGAGGATCTCGCTGAGGCGGCGCTTGCCGTCTAGATGCTGGTCGTACTCTTCGAGCAACAGCTCGATGGTCTGCGGAAAGCTGGCCAGCGCGGTCTGCACTTGGTTCAGGCCTTCCTCAATGCGCTTGGCGATGGCGATTTCGCCCTCGCGGGTCAGCAGCTCGACCGTACCCATCTCGCGCATATACATGCGCACGGGGTCGGTGGTGCGGCCGACTTCGGCATCTACCGCCGACAGCAGGGCGACCGCCTCTTCGGCGGCGGCTTCGTCGTCGGTGCCGCTGCCGGGGGCGTTGTCGGCCAGCGGGTCGGCGTCAGGGGCGGCATCGTGTACTTCGATGCCCACGCCCTTGAGCACAGCCATGATGTCTTCGATCTGCTCCGGATCGACGATATCGTCAGGCAGGTGATCGTTGATTTCGGCGTAAGTCAGATAACCCTGCTCCAAACCTTTGGAGATAAGGGCTTTAATTTCCGACTGTTGCTCGGGAGCTTTGTTGTTCATACCTACCGCCGCATATGCAGGAACCGATCAGTATAGCGATGTGCTGCTTTTTTGACCAGTTTTCAAGTGATTTTTCTAAAGAGATGTACACGCAAAAATCGCGCCAAGCAGGCATTTTCTGACGATTTTTTGTGTTTGAAGCGAGCTGCCGGAGGCGATGTTCAGGAGGCATCGAGCCAGAACGTAACCGGGCCATCATTTACCAGGTGCACCTGCATATGGGCGCCAAAGCGGCCGATTTCCACCCTTGGGTGGGAGCTACGGGCCAATTCTACCAGGCACTCGAACCAATAGCGGCCGTGCTCGGGCGTTGCCGCAGTGGTGAAGCTTGGGCGCATGCCCGAGCGCGTATCGGCCGCGAGGGTGAATTGACTGACCAGCAGCAGGTCGCCACCGGTGTCGCTGAGCGAGCGGTTCATGCGGCCTTGCTCGTCGCTGAATACGCGATAGCCGAGCAGGCGTTCGAGCATGCGCCGAGTCTGTGCCTCGCCGTCCTGCGGCTGCACCGCGACCAGGGCCAGCAGGCCGGGGCCGATCGATCCGACCGTCTCGTTTTCAACATCGACTCGGGCGGAAAGGGCGCGTTGGATCAGGGCGATCATAAAAGAGCCTGTTCACAATAAAACGGAGCCGCAAGTTTAACGGCAGCGGTTTGCCGCGTTGCCGTTACACTTCGGCGCCTATGCGTTTCGATATCTACCTGCTCTATCTCCTGCTGCGTTTGTTTGGCTTGCTGCCTTTGCGCGTGCTGCACAACCTGGGTGGCTTGCTCGGCCGGCTCTCGCTATGGCGCCGCGCACGCGTGGTCGGCCATACCGCCGTAAACCTTGGGATTGCGCGGCCCGAGCTGGACGCCGCAGCACAACAGGTGTTGCTACGTGAGGTGATGATCGAGAGCGGCAAGTCGATGACTGAGATCGCCAAGATCTGGGGCGGCGGTGCCGAGCGAGCGCTGGATCTGATTCGCGAAGTGCGCGGCGAAGCGTTATTCGATGCGGCGTTGAGCGCCGGCAAGGGCGTGATTGTTGCGGCCCCGCACCTTGGCTGCTGGGAGCTGCTCAACTATTGGCTATGTCGCAAGACACCGATGGCGATTCTGTATCGGCCGCCGCGGATCGTTGCCGTGGAAGGGCTGTTGCGCAAGGCGCGTGGAGCCTTGGCGCCCGAGCAGGTGCGTGCCGAGGGCGCCGGTGTGCGCACTTTGTATAAGCGATTGGCCAGCGGCGGTACGGTCGGCATCTTGCCGGATCAGAAGCCGCGCTCGGGCGAGGGCCAGTTGGCGCCGTTCTTCGGGCGTGATGCCGAGACCATGGTCTTGCTGCCCAGGCTGGCCTCGCGCACCGGCGCCACGGTGTTGTTTGCTTTTGCCGAGCGGCTACCGCGCGGCGAAGGTTTCCGCATCCATCTGCTGCCGGCTTCGGATGGGCTGGTCGACGCCGATTTACAGGTGGCCTGCACGGCGCTCAATCGCGGGGTAGAGGCCTGCGTGGCGCAGGCGTTTACGCAGTATCAATGGCATTACAAGCGTTATACGCGCAGTGATCGGCCCAGCCCGTACGAGTAGCTCATCCTACGATTCTTGAAGGCTTACGGAAGCCGGCGCAGAAATACCGCCATTTCCTTTTCCGCCTGCTTGTCGCCATGCCGCTGGGCGGCCTCGATGCCATGTTGCCAAGCGGTTTTTGCACCGGCTGTGTCGTCAGAGGCCAAGCGTGCCTTGCCCAATAGCTTCCAGGCGGCGGAGTAGTGGGGGTCGAAGTCCAGTGCGCGTTGCAGCTCGGTGGCGGCCGCGCCGACATCGCCCGCGCTGAGCAGCGCCTGGCCGAGCGCGAAGCGCAGTAGGGCGCCGTCACGGGGGCCATGGCATTGCGCGCGCAGGTTATCGATCAGTGTTGCATTCATAGCAATGAGCGGTGACGCCACTCGTTGATCGGGTAGATCTGGGTGGGTTGTTCGGGCTCGGGCGGGGTGTGCCCGGCGCGCAGGTCGGCGAGCGACGCCGCTGGCCAGATCACGACCCACGATGAGCGGAACGGCTGCACCAGCAGCGCATAGCGCAAATCGTTGGCGCTGAGTTTCTCCGGACGGGCCACGATTAGTCCGTTGGGGTGGGCCTGGGCGAAGTTCTGCAGCGACTGGCCTTCCTTAATTTCCTCGATGGGATGGCGCAGCCTTCCCTCGAAATGGAACTGGCCCTCGTAGTTGCCGAGATAGCCGATGGTTCGATTCTCGGCATCGGCAGCGCCCAGCAGGTGTGCCGATGGATCGAGGTCGTATTTGTGCCACAGGGTGAGCGTGAACAAGGTGTTGAGGGCGAGTGTGCCGATCAGGCCGGCGAACGCCAATCGACGCATTTCGCCCCGACCGCGCAGCAGCAATAAGGCGCCGAGCAGCACGAACACGATGCTGAAGAAGCGGCTGTGGTCGGCGGCCGCATCCACCCATTCGCCGTGCAGTTGGTTGTCAGTGACTAGCAGCGGCAGCACAAACAAAAAAACACCGAACAAAATGCCGCCGACACCGAGCGGCCAGGTGCCGAGCCAGCCGTTGGCGGCCAGCGTCGGGTGACGCTCGCGCAGCAAGGCGATGGCGCCGGCCAGCAGCAGGGCGCCACCGGCGAGTTCCGGTAGGGGGTAATACAGTTGCTTGCCGCTGATGAGCGAGAACGCCACAAACGTGGGCAGCAGCCAGCACAGGGCGAAACGCAGGCCCGGCTCAAGCGGTCGGCGCAGCATCACCAGCGCGGCGCTGGCGCGTGGCCAGGCGCTGAGCGGGAACATCAACAGCGGCAGATACAACAGATACCACCAGACCTTGCGGGCATGGCTTTGCAGAGATTCGGCGGTATCGACGTTGTTGACGACACGGGCCGCGGTCTGGGTGAAGAACAGACGTTCGCGATAGGCGTCGCCTCCGCTGAAACCAGCCGGCAGCGCCCAGGCCAGCAGGATCGCGCCACCCAGGAGGATCGAAAACAGGCCGCGACCGTACCAGCGTGCGCGGTGCTGTTGCGCCCAGTCGCTCCATAGCGGGCCGAGCAGCCATGGAAACGCGACATGCAACAGCATCACCGGTCCCTTGGTGAGCAGGCCGGCGCCAAGGCACAGGCCGAACAGCAGCCAGCGGGGCTCGGCCCTGCGCGCGGTTGGCGTCAGGCACAGCAAGGCCGCCAGCGCCCACATGGCCAGCAGCACGTCGTACATGATCTGCTGGCCGAACAAGAAGGCATAGCTCAGCGACAGCAGCATCCATGGCGCTGCCTTGGCGACCCAGGGACGGTTGGGAAACAGTCGGCGCGCAAGGGTCGCAAGCAGCATCAGCTCGATGCCGCCGAAGATCACCTCCAGCGCGCGCGGCCAGATGTCATTGACGCCAAACACGAACCAGCCGGCGTGAATCATCCAGAACAGCAGCGGTACTTTTTCGCTATAGGGAGCGCCGTTGATGTGCGGCACCAGCCAATGGCCGTGGTTCCACATTTCCCACGCCACCGCCAAGGTGCGGGTGGAGTACAGCGGCATCGGTCCATGAGAGAACACCGCCAACAACGCGACGAGCAGCCACAGCGGCAACCAGGGCCAGAGGGAGCGTAGGTGTTCGGTTCGGCTGTAGGCGCGTGACGTCACAGGCTGATTTCTTGGTGAGTTGGGGCGATTCTAGCCGGAGCCGGTCACTGGCAGTGTCTGCTTGTTGTGCAGTGAGGGCGCCGTGAGCCCATAGGGCTGCTCAGGCCGGTCCCCAATAACCGATGCGGCGCCGTAGCTTCAGCTTGCGCCAAAGGTTTAGCGGTTTACGGCGCGGATTACGTGCACCGGCGGCAATGAACGCATCCACCGCATCCAGCACGCGCTCGCTGGAGCGGCCGTCACGATAGGGGTGGATGGCATCGGCGTAGTCGCGGATGGCCTGCATCCGTTCTGGCCGGCGGGCCAGCGCCTGCTCGATGGCGGGCTCAAATTGCGCGGGCTCGTCGATGTCGATCAACTGCGGGCCGGGGCGACGATTCTTGAAGGTCACCACCGGCTTGCCGGTGAGCAGAAATTCGTTGAGCGCCGAGGAGGTATCGGAGCACATCAGATCCACCTGCGGGAACAGTTCGAGAATGTTGTCGTTCTCGGCAAAGCTCAGATACTCGTTTTGCAGCGCTTTATAGCGCGCGATGGTCTCCGGGTTCATCTTGGGGTGAAAGGTGATGATCCAGCGCCAGCGGCCATCGCGTGAAAGCCGCTTCACTTCGTCATACAGGGTTTCGGCGGCACTCCAGGACGGCGAGAAGGTGGAGTGATACAGAATGACCGGCGGCTGGCGTACCGGCGGCAGCGGGCCGGCGATCTCTTTCATAAAGGGGTCGAGCTTGGGCCAGCCGGTTTCCATCACCGCAAAATGGCCGAGCTTGGCGGCGACCTCGCCAAAGGCCTTGGTGTCGCGCGGGCCGGTGGTGCAATACAGGTCAAAGAATCCGCGGATATAGATATGCCGTGGCTTGCCGGCGTCAAAGCCGTGAAAGGTTTCCACTTTGACGCCGGGGAAAAAGTGCGGCACTGCATTACTGGAGGTAATGACGGCGATGGGCTTCCACGCGCGTACCTCGCGCACGCTGAGCAGGCGTTCGCCTGCGAGCAGATCTTCCGCGCCGGGGCCATCGAAGAACCAGGCCGCTTCGTCGCCACGGGCGCGGATGGCCTCTTGGATGGGGCGCAAGATAGCCAGCGCATAGCGCTCAGAGCCGTAGAGGAGATAGTGCTTCTTGGGCATGGCAGACGCCGACATGGTTTAGCGATCGATTCCGTGGCGAGTCAACGCGGCGCTGGCCAGCCGCACTGAATCCGGGTTGTTGCACATTTCGTAGTAGCGCATGCGCTTGTAGAGGGCGTAGCTGGCGGCGGTCTGCGCGATCATGAAGCCGCGCCAGCCATCCAGAAATGCCAGCCGAAACACATAGTCTTTGACAAAGGCCAGCAGAAACACGAACGGCGCCTGCCACATGCGTACCGGCTTACCTTTGTCCAGCCAGTCGCGGCATTTCAGCTCCGCGTAGCGCAGCACTTTGAGCTGCTTATGCACCAGGGTCGGATTGTTGGCATGGTTGAATGGCGCGTCTAGCGTCGGCGCCGAGCCCTCGAAGCGCAGCGATTCGTGTACCCGCGCATCGGTCCAGCGAGCGCGGTCGCGGTGGTAGAGCCGGGCCATTTTTTCACCCACCGCCGGCCGGTACCAACGCATCGGCCGACCCATATAGACGGTGCTGCGGCGCAGGATGGCGGCGGGGCCGGGGCCGGCCATTAACTCTGGCAAACGCTGCTCCAGCTCGGTGGCCAGTTCGGGCGACAAGTATTCGTCGGCATCCAGCGCAAGAATCCAGTCGTGGCTGCATTGCGTCGAGGCGAAGTTGCGTTGCGGCCCGAAACCCAGCCAATCCTGATGAACCACCCGGCCGCCATGCGCCTGCGCGACGGCGACGGTGTCGTCGTCGCTGCCGCTGTCGATGACCAGCTTCTCGGCCGCAAACGGCACGCTGTCCAGGCAGCGGGCGATGTTGTCGGCCTCGTTGTGGGTGATGACGACAAGGGTGAGGGGGAGTTTCTGCATCGGCGTATTCTAGCCCGCGCGGATCAGAGGAGACGAAGCGGGCGATAAGGCTGCCTTGGTCGTCACAACAATAAGTTGCGGATAAAAGGCAAAATGACCGGTTGAGCTTTGTAAGATGCCCTGCGCCGCAGAGGGCGTTATCCAGTGGCGTTGAAACTCAGTTGCCGTAGACCTTTGGAAGATTTCAGTGAAACAGATAACGGTAAATGTAGGTGTATTGATGATCGGTCGACATGGTTGAGTCGCGTAATCTGATTCTGGGTGCGGCAGCAGGGTATGCGGCAAAGGACATCCGCTTATTTTTACGAAGCCTCGCCCTCGTTGGATTCAACGGTCGCCTGGTGCTCTTTGTCTATCAGGGGCAGATGGCGTCGATTCGGACGGCTATTGACGACGATGCGCCGTCAGTCGACGTTCAATTGGTGCGTATCAAAGGGATTCGTGAGCATGCCAAATTCATGCGCTCGTGTATCAAGCGACTCTATGCCTTGGCTCCGGCCGAGACTTTTCCGAAGCTGAAAAAGTCACTCTTGAAGTTTCAGGGTATGCCGCATGTCACGCGTTACTTCCATTACGACGAATATCTCAGTGGGCATCCGGGGTTTTCCAACGTATTGCTTACCGATGTGCGGGATGTGGTGTTTCAGGCCGATCCTTTTGTAGGCCTGGACGCAGGGTTGTCCGTTGGCATGGAAACGGACCGGTTGACGATCGCTACCGAACACTTTGATCGTGACTGGATCCTCGACGCCTATGGCGAGGCGATGTTGCAAAGATTGGGGGATAGACAGGTTTCCTGTTCGGGCGTGACCATGGGGGCGGTTGCTTCGGTGCAGGGCTATATAGCCAAGATGTTGCATGAAATCATGAGCTTGCCGTTCAACAAGATGAAAACGCGCATCTATGACCAGGCGTTCCACAATAAATTGCTTCATTGCGGGGAGTTGCCCGACGCCCATCCATGTCAGCCGTTTCGGTCCCGGATCGCTACCGTGGGCTGTATGCAGACATCGGATTTCGTCATGTCAGCCGATGGCCGGCTGTTGAACGAAGACGGGCAAGCCGTGCCAATCGTCCATCAATACGATCGGCATCCCGCACTGGAGAGCGCCTTCACTGCGTGGGTTCTTGCTTAGGCTGGATGACTGCGGTCTTTAGGTAAGGTTATTGCGCAAGCGGTTAGCCTTTGAATTCATCTGCCCGCCATAGTGCGGGTCATACCTAAGAAATTGAGAGATATGCCCAAGCCTGCTGAGGCCAGTGTTTCCCTGATGGTCTCCACCTATAACTGGAAGGAGGCTTTGGCGCTGGTGCTGCGTAGCATTGCGCAGCAAAGCCGCCTGCCCGACGAAGTGATTGTTGCCGACGACGGTTCGCGCGAGGACACCGCCGAACTCCTGCGCGATGTGGCGCGGAGTTTCCCCGTGCCGTTGCGCCACGTGTGGCAGCCCGATGAAGGGTTTCGCAAGGCGCGCATTCTCAATCGCGGTATTGCGGCTGCCCGTGGCGAGTATCTGATCCAGCTCGATGGCGATATGGTCGTGCATCGCCATTTCGTCGCCGACCATTTGCGTTTGGCGCGGCCGGGCCGATTCCTGCAGGGCACCCGAGCCCGCACCACCGAAGCAGAGACGGCCCGATTGCTGGGCGGCGGTACGCCGCGCTTCGGTTGGTTCGTCGATGCTTATTTTCGTGACGACGACGATCGCAGTACGTATCACTTCGGCCGTCGCCATCACACCCTTAGGCTGCCGTGGTTGGCCGCGCTGAAATCGCGTTCCACCGGCCACCCGATGGGTTGCAATGTGAGCTTCTGGCGCGATGATTTGCTACGCGTCAATGGCTATGACGAGCGTATGCATGGTTACGGCAGTGAGGACCTGGAGCTGGATCTTCGTCTGCTCAATGCCGGCTTGCGGCGTTGTCAGATCAAATTCGCCGCGCTTGCCCTGCACTTGGAGCATCGCAGCGTGGCGCCGCCGGATCCAAGCGCTGTCGACTTGCCGAACAACCAACTGCTGTTTGCGAGCCGCGACGAGCGGCGGATTCGAAGTGAATGCGGCGTGGATGGCCATTTGCACGAATTTGCGCAGGCGCCGGCCGATCTCCGCGAGATCGGGGTGCCACACGAATGAGTGCTCATCAAAACGGCGTCACGATGCACGGGCACGGTATTGAACCAGGTAAAAATCCTAGCCACCGATGGCTGAACCATCTGCTTGGCGCCGGTGTCGCCTGGCTCATTATCGGCATGGCGATTGCTCCAGCGGGTGCTTCCTTCAATCCGGGGAAGCTCTATCAGTACATCCTGGGCTTCACGCTGTATCTCCCTGCCCTTGCACTGCTTGCGACGCAGCCCAGGAGCGCGGTCGAGTTATGGCGCAAGCCGCTCATGCCGTGGGTTATCTTGCTGTTGGCGTGGGGCTGCGTGACGTTGCTGTGGAGCAATGTGTCGCGGCCAGCGGATGAAGCCGCGCGCAATATCAGCATTCTGCTTTTTCTGATCGCCTGGCACGGTGGCATAGGCCGTGATGTCCATCGCATCAGGCAACTGCTGATTGGCTGTGGCCTGGTCATGGTGCCGGTTGCGCTGTTAGCCATCCTGAAATTTTTTGTGCATCCACCGCTCAACGAACGACTCGTCGGTTTCGGTGCCATGGCCAATGCCAATCTGGCGGCAGCCGCCATGAGTGCGGCCTTGCTGTGGCTTTATCCATGGAAGTTTCATCAGCTCAAGTACCGTATCGCGCAATGGCTCGGGCTGCTTGTGCTCGGGCTGTTCGTGCTGCTGACGTTTACTCGCAGTGCCTGGGCGGCGCTATTCGCCGCCTTGATCGTGATGGTGCTATGCCGCGGTGGACGTCGTGCCTTGCTGTATGCAGGCATTATTTTTGTGTTTGGCTGTGTCGGCGTCATTCTGGTGATGCCGATGCTGGCCGAGCGCGGCTGGTCGCTGCGGCCAGAGATTTTCATGCAAGCCAAGGCGTTGTTCTTGCAGCACCCATGGGGTGGGCTCGGCCAGGGTGGCGTGTTTCGGTTCGAGGCGGGTGGCGAAGTGCTCACCCATGCGCACAATATGTTCAGTCAGCTAGCGATCGAGTTGGGCTTGCCGGGGTTGCTCTTGTGGACGGGGATCTGGCTGGCCCTGGGGTGGCGTGGCTGGTGTCATCGTCACGAGACCCTGGGCAGGATCGTGCTGGCGCTTTGGGTATTCGCCACCGTCATGGTGCAATTCGATCTGCCGCATCTGCTGAGTAGTCCGCGGCCGGGCTGGTTGATAACCTGGCTGCCTTTGGCGCTGAGCATGTCGCTTGATCGCCGGACTACGGCACCAGCTACCAGCCTCACATGAAAGTCTCGCTGATTGTCCTCACCTACAACTGGCCCGAGGCGCTGGAGTTGGTGCTGCGCGCGTTGATGCGGCAAACAGTGTTGCCGTTCGAAGTGATTGTTGCCGACGACGGCTCGCGCCCGGATACCCGTGAATTGCTGCTGCGGCTGGCGCGCGACTATCCAGTGCCGCTGCGGTATGTCTGGCAGGAGGACAGTGGTTTTCGTGCCTCGCGGGCACGTAATAGCGGCATTCTTGCGGCACAGGGCGACTATGTGATCCTGCTCGATGGCGACATGGTCACCCACCCCCGGTTTATCGCCGACCATTTGATGCTGGCGCAACGCGGCAGCTTTATCCAAGGCACCCGGCTGCGCGTCACCGATGCGGAGACCGCCCGGTTGCTGGCTGGCGGCAAGCCGCATTTTCATCCCTGGATCGATGCCTATTACCGCCCCGCAGACGCGGTGGCTAGCCAGTTGAACTATGGCAAGCGTATCCATGCCCTGCGCCTGCCCTGGCTGGCGCGACTGAAGGCGCGCTCGCGCAAGGGCGGGCATGTGATGAGCTGCAATATGGCGATCTGGCGCGACGATCTACTGCGCGTCAACGGCTTTAACGAGGCGATGGAAGGCTACGGCAGCGAGGATCTGGAATTGGCCGCGCGGCTGCAGAACGCAGGGCTGCGTCGGCGTCAGTTGAAGTTCGCCGGCCTGGCGATTCATCTGGAGCATCGTTCGCGTGCGCCGGGCGACCCCGACGATCCGACCATGCCAAACAACATTATTCTGCGGCGAACCCGGCAGGAAGGCATCGTGCGTTGCGCACTGGGTATCGCCGAGCATGAAGCGGAGCCCGGCAGTCCGGTGGACCTCCGCTAAACCGCAGAGGCCAGGGCGGCCTGCAAGCGCAGCGGAAAAGCCTGCTGTTCGCTCTCATACCAACGACGGGCAGCAAGACCCAGGTCGCGCGCGGTGTCTTCAGTCATCGCCAGACAATGCTCGATCGCCACGGTCATTGCTGCCCCGGTAAAGCCGTAGGTGGTGGCTAAATCTTGCTGGCCGATCACTTGCGCCTGGACCAGTACGCCGCGTTCGCTGTTGACCAGTTCGTTCATCGGTGGCGCATCCAGCGTCACCACCACGGCCTCACAACTCATGGCCTCGACCAGGTAGTGGCCATAGCCCTCGGTTTGCGAGGGGCAGAGATGGAAACGATGCTGGTTTTGCAGGCGCCGATAGCTGGCGTCATCGAGATGAGAACGAATCAGCGTGACATTGGCCGGCAGCGAGCCGACCTCGACACGTTTGCGACGCCACACCACGGTGAGCATCGGCCAGTCTGGGTGCGCTGCCCATAACTTAAGCAGCGCTTCGGTACCCTTGTTGCCGCTGCGGCCAGGGCCATGAAAAAACGTGGCCTGTCGCGCGACGCTTAGGTCGCGGCGGTCTGGGCTGGTAAAGCCGATATAGCGCGTGCTTGCGCCCAATGCGCCGAACAATGGTTCGGCATGCCGGGTCTTCACCCATACGGCATCCATCCGTTTCAGCGCGGCGCGATCTTCCGGCCGGAAATACTCGGGATTGGGGATCAGCACGTTACGGTGCGCCGCAGGCAGAAACTCCGGGCGAATCCGTTCCAGCATGAGGTTGAAGTCATACGCTGGAGCGCTGCGCGCGTGGCGCAGGCGAGTCATCCATTCGGCGAAACGCCCGCGATGCGGCAGGCCGCTTTCGGTAACGCTTTGATCGCAGGCCCGCAAGGCGTCGGCAAGCAGCCGCATGTCGCGACTGAGTCCGGCACCGTTATCGCGGGCGATTAGATTGAGTTTGCTCATGCTCTTAATCGCCAGTGTCGCTGGCGTCCGGTACGTCGCCATCGGCTGTCGGGACACAGCCCGGCACCACGGCATCGACTTTGAACAACCACCATGCGCGGCGATTGGCATGGCCCAGGCTCACGGCCTTGTCGCGCAGGACACAGGCGCCGAGCGCGGTGTCCTGTGCGAACAGCCAGCGATGACTTGGCGATTCGGCCTGCCATTGCATGGCTTTGGCGTACTGCGTCGATGCTGGCTGCTTGAAACCAAAATCCTTGGCCGGACGATCCAGCATCAGCAAGTTTTGTTCGGTCCAATCGATCAGGCCGATCTCGTCCTGTGGGCCCAGCTTCTCGCGTACCTCGCGCATCAATCCGGCCGATGAGCTGGAGTCGTTGAGCAGCGGATACGCCCACAAGCTCCATACCAGCCACAACACGGTCATGCCGCCGCCGACGGCCCAGGCGGCGCGGCGCACGCGCAGCACGGCGACCAGTGTGAGTTGAGCCGCGCCGATCACGATCAGCATCCACCACAACGCTTGCTCGCCTTCATCGAAACCGCGTGAGGCGGCGAGGTTGGCGGCGAACTTCGGGTGTGCCGCCAAAGCATAGGCGCCGAGCAGCAGCATTGCCGTGCCCAGTACCGTGATGAAGAGCAGGCCGAGGATCCGCAGCCAGCGTTTCTGCAATAGCTCGTCGAGGAAGGGGGCCGTCACCAGCGCGAGCATCGGCGCTGCCGGCAATATGTATACATCGCGCTTGCCCGGCGACGCGCTGAAGAACAGCAGCATCAGCGCAATCCAGCCCAGCGGCAACAGAATGCGCGCGTCCTTGGCCTTTAATCGCTGCCACCACCGCGACAGCGTGCCCGGATAGGTCAACGACAGCGGCAACCAGCTAAATAACAGGATCGGGATGTAATACACCGGCGAATGCAGGTGGTGCCAGGCATTCGCGTAGCGTCCGGCTGTCTGGCGAAACAGAATGTCGTTGACGTAAGCCAGATAGGCCGGGTTTTGGGCGCGGGCGTGCGCCGTGAGCAGCATCGGCACCAGCCACAGTGCAATCGCCAGCAGTACCGCGGGCAGGCCGAGCAACCAGCGCCACCAGGCGCCGTGCTCCATACGAGCGACACCATCCCAACGCCAGCGTGCGGCGGCGGCATAGGGAATCAACATCAGCAGCGCGATGATGCCGACGCCCTTGGTAATGACCCCAAGGCCCGCACAAAAGCAGCCGAACCAGTACGCACGCCAGTTCGGTCCCAGCAGCATATGTCGCAGCAGGCCCCAGTTGGCGGCGGTAATAAAGAACACCACCAGCGGATCGATCTGCGCGCGTTTGACCTGATAGACGAATTGGAAACAGAGCAGCAAGGCGGCGGCGGCATATAGCCCCGTCTGCCGATTCCACAGGCGCCGGCCGAGGTCATAGATGAAAAACAGTGTGCCCAGCGCGGCCAGCAGCGAAGGCAGCAAGAACGCGACGCGCCAGTTGCGCGTGAGCGTATAGCTGGCCGCCTCGGTCCACATCAGCATCGGTGGCTTGTCCGAGTACAGCTCGCTGCCACGATGCGGAAACAACCAATCGCCACTCTCCACCATTTGCTTGGCGGCCAGGGTGAAGCGCGGTTCGTCCGAGGGCCATGGATCGCGTAACCCCATGCCGGCACCGATCACCACGATGGCGAAAATCAGCAACAGCCAAAAGTAGCGGCGTTCCTGTGCGGTGGCTTGAGCGAATGAGGGCATGTAAGAGATCTTGTGGCGGAGTGCGAGAGAACCACTTTAGTCGCGATGCTCTTTGGGTTGGCTTATGCGGCTGCCGTCGTTTCCCCGAAAGCCTTTCGCACGGACCTGCCGATCTTTATGAGCGGCCGTGCTTTTCGATCACCGCATAGTACATGCCGTCGAGGTCATCATCGCCGGGCAGTATTTGCCAGCCCACGGTCGCTGGCTGACCGGCGGGCAGCGTGAACGGTACGGCTTGCGCGTCGGTTTGTGCCGCCAGCCACTCACCTACGATGGCCTCATTCTCTGCGCGCAGCAGCGAACAAGTGATGTAGACGAGTCGGCCACCGACCGCCAGCGTGGGCCACAGCGCGTGCAGGATGCGTTGCTGCTGCGCTGCCAGCGTGGCGGTGTCGCTCTGCCGACGATGCAGGCGTACATCGGGACGGCGGCGCAAGACGCCCGTGGCCGAGCAGGGCGCGTCGATCAAGATGCGATCATAAGATGTGCCATCCCACCACTCGGCGGGGGCGCCGGCATCGCCGATGATGACCTCGGCGCTGAGGCTGAGGCGGTCCAGATTCTGCTGGATACGTTTGGCGCGCGTCGGGTCGAATTCCAGGGCGGTCAGCGCGATCTCGGCGCGCTCCAGCAGATGGCAGGCTTTGCCGCCCGGCGCGGCGCAGGCATCCAGCACGCGTTGACCATCGCGTAGGTCGGCCAGGTCCGCCGCGACCTGCGCGGCGCCGTCTTGCACTGCGAAGTGGCCTTCGTTAAAGCCCGGCATGCGAGTGACGTCGCTGCTGTGCGGCAGCACGATACCGTCGACGAGCCAGGCATGCGCCTGTGGGGCATGGCCGGCGGCTTGCAGGCGTTCGATCAGCTCGTGGCGTTCGCTGCGGCGGCGGTTTACGCGCAACATCAGCGGCGGTTCGCGATTGTCGGCGGCCATGACGGCATCGGCCTGGTCTGGCCAATCCTGTGCGATCGCCTGTGCCAGCCAAGCCGGGTGGGCATGGCGGGTTTGCGGTTTGGCATCGAGCGCAGCCAGCAGCTCGACGCGCTCGCGTTGCCAACGGCGCAACACCGCATTGACCAGCCCGGCCATGCGCGGGCGCTGCAAGGCGCGGGTGGCCTGCACGGTCGCGGCGACGGCGGCGTAGTCCGGCAACTGCAGAATTTCCAACTGCACCAGGCCGAGCACCAATAGCGCGTGCACGGCGGGTTCTTTTTGGCGCAACGATTTTTCCAGCAAACGGTCCAGCGCCGCATCGAAGCGCAACCACCAGCGCGAACCATCGCTGAGCAAGGCCATCAACAGGGCACGGTCACGCGAGTCGGCGAGCTTGGGCGCCTGGCGCTCCATCACCTCGCGCAACGAGGCGCCGCGCAGGGCGATTTCGGCGAGTGCTTGGGCGGCGAGGGCGCGAGTGTCGGTAGCCGTCATAGCGCTTTCGCGCAGAGTGCGCGCAATTCGGGCCGTGCGTTGAGATAGTCGGTGACGCTGATGCGCTTGCCCCCGGCCCGTTGCAACGCTGTAACCCGCAGCACGCCTTCGCCGCAGGCCAGGTCGATGCCGTCGCGGCTGGCGGCAAGTACGCTGCCGGGGGTTGCGCCGTGCGATTGGTCGAGCGCGTGTGCGGCCCATAGGCGTAAGGGCTCGCCGGCGATATCGCCTTCGGCCACCGGCCATGGATCGAAGGCCCGCACTTGGCGTTCCAGTTCAATCGCCGGCCGGTTGAAATCGAGCTTGGCTTCAGCCTTGTCCAATTTGTGCGCGTAAACGACGCCATCGTCGGGCTGTGCCGTCGCTGCCAGGATCTCCCCCGCTAGGGTACGACGCAGTCCCTCAACCAGCACATCGGCACCGAGTGCGCTGAGACGGTCGTGCAAGGAGCCACCGGTATCGTCGCGGCTGATCGGCGTGCGTCGCTCCAACAAGACCGGGCCGGTATCCAGGCCCGCTTCCATCTGCATCAGGTCGACGCCGCTGTGGGCATCACCGGCGAGGATCGCGCGCTGAATCGGCGCCGCGCCGCGCCAGCGCGGCAATAAGCTGGCGTGTACGTTCCAGCAGCCGAGACGCGGGATGGCAAGCACCTTGCGCGGCAGGATCAGGCCATAGGCCACCACCACCATTAAATCTGGCCGGTAAGCGGCAAGCAGCCGCTGTGCTTCGGCGGACTTCAGCGACTCCGGCTGCTCCACCACGATGCCGGCGGCGAGCGCGGCCTGCTTTACCGGGCTGGGCGTGAGTTTGCGGCCACGGCCGGCCGGGCGATCCGGCTGGGTATAGACGGCGACTACCTCGGCGCCGCTGGCGAGGCAGGCTTCAAGGCAGGGAACGGAGAATTCCGGGGTGCCGGCAAAGACGAGGCGCAACGGCGGGGCGCTCAACCGTTCGCCGCCTGCTTGCGCTGCTTGTCCAATCGCTTAAGCAACATCGTGCGTCGCAGCGGCGACAGGTAGTCGACGAACACTTTGCCGGCAAGGTGATCCATCTCATGTTGAATACACACTGCCAGCGGCCCTTCGGCCTCGACCACGATGTCCTTGCCGTCGACGTCCTGCGCTTTCACTTTCACCTTTAATGCGCGGGTGACATCGGCATAGATGCCGGGAAAGGACAGGCAGCCCTCCTGGTACACCTGAGAGCCGTCCTTTTCGAGGATTTCGGGGTTTATCAGCGCCAGCGGCTCGTTGCGCTCATCGCTCATATCGGCGACCAGCACTTGCTTATGTACGTTGACCTGGGTCGAGGCGAGGCCGACGCCATTGGCGGCGTACATGGTCTCGAACATGTCGGCGACGAACTGTTTCAGTTCGGCATCGAACACGCGCACGGGCTCAGCCTTGGTGCGCAGGCGGGGATCGGGAAATTCAATGATAGGCAGGGTCGACATGGAGTTCACTTAAACGGCGTCACTTAAGGCTGCTGGTGAAAACCAGGCGCGGACGCGATCTTTTGGAAAGGCCGTCATTGTACGCCGCCCAACTGATGTCCGGCAGACGGTTTTGCCAACTGGCTCCAGTTGCGGGCATGGACTGTTCGGCTAAACTCGCCCGAGCTTCAGGGGGTGGGGATTCTCGTTCATGATAAGAAAGTCCGTCGGACTGTTGGCCGGCATGCTGGTCACCGTCGCTGTTTACGCTGCGGGTGCGCAACTTCGCACCGATCATCCAGATACCTATACGGTGCGCCGTGGCGACACCTTGTGGGGTATTTCTGCGCGGTTCCTGTCCAAGCCCTGGTTGTGGCCGGAGATCTGGCAGGCCAATCCGCAGGTACAGAATCCGCATCTGATTTATCCGGGTGACGTGCTCAACCTCTCCTTCGTCAACGGGCCGCGGCTTAGCCTGCAGCCGCGGGTGCGCACCGAGGGTGAGGCGATTCCGGCGATCCCGCTGGCGCAACTGCGCATGTTCCTCAAAGACATGCGAGTGGTCGATTCCAACCAGATCCGTGAGGCTCCTTACGTGGTCGGCATCGAAGAGGGTCAACTGCGCGGCACCAGCGGCCAGAACCTCTACGTGCGCAATCTGAAGACCGAGCCGGGTCAGCGCTGGGCGATCGTGCGGCCGACCCATGTATTCCGTGGCTTCGGTGCGCAAAAGGGTCACGACCAGACCGATGACCTGGTTGCGCACGAGCTGGACAGCAATGTCAGCATGGTCAGCACGCCGTGGAACGAGAACTTCCGCGACGATGGCCATTACGGACGCGGCAAGGATCTGGGCGTCGAAGTAGCGGTGATCGGTACGGCCGAGACGTTGCGCACCGGTGATCCCTCGACCTTGTTGCTGCTCGATTCCAACATGGAAATTCGCGCGGGCGATCGCATCTTGCCGGTCGACGACAAGCCTTACGACCCGTATTTCTATCCGCACGCACCCAAGAGTGCGCCGAGCGATGCGCATGTGATCGCATTCACCGATGCGATGGATGCGGCCGGCTCTCGCCAGGTGATCGCGATGTCGATCGGCTCAAGGGACGGCGTGGACAATGGCCAGACCTATGCGATCTATCAGCCGGGTCAAACCATTAACGACGACGTCGCCAGCAACAGTTGGCGTCGCGGCACCGGTAAAGAAGTCACTTTGCCGGAGGAATTCGTCGGCCATGTGATGGTATTCCGCACCTTCGACAAGGTCAGCTATGGCCTGGTGATGGACGGCTTGAAGCCGGTGCATGTACGCGATCACCTCAGGACGCCGGAGTAAGAAACCGCTCCGACGGTCGATTTTCAGCGATCCCTGACACAACGGCGCGGCATCCCCGCGCCGTTGTCGTATCTGTCCTGCCCGTAGACTGCGCGCATGAGCGAAGTCGACACATGGCGAACCTGGCTGACGGTGCTGCGCACACCCGGACTGGGGCCGGGCGGGTTGCGCGAGCGGCTGCTGGCGGCAAACGGCGATATCGACATCGTGCTGGCGCAGTTGCGGCGTCACCCGGCGCAGCTCGGCGATGAGGCAGCGGCCTGGCTGGATCAGCCCGACGAAGCGCGATTGGCTGCCGATCTGGCCTGGCTGGCCGAGCCAGGCCACCGGCTGCTGTGCTGCACGGAGGCCGATTTTCCGCCGCAATTGGAAACCATTCCGCAGCCCCCGGCGGCGCTGTTCCTGGCTGGCGATGCCAGTTTGTTGCTGCATCCGCAGGTCGCCATCGTTGGCGCCCGCAGCGCCAGCGCGGCGGGTTTGGCCCATGCCCGCGGCTTCGCTCGCGAGCTGGGCTTGGCGGGTTTTACGGTGACCAGTGGCATGGCCGACGGTATCGACGGCGCGGCGCATGCCGGGGTATTGGATGCAGGGCTGGCCACGGTGGCAGTGATGGGCACCGGGCCGGACCGGGTCTATCCACGCAAACATCATGCATTGGCGCGGCGGATCGCGGCCCAGGGCGTGCTGGTTACCGAGTTTCCGCCGGGCACGGCGGCCCGTGCCGACCACTTTCCCCGGCGTAACCGGATCATTGCCGGGCTCGCGCTGGGCACGCTGGTGATCGAGGCCGGGCTGCAATCGGGCTCGTTGATTACCGCGCGTTTGGCCGGCGAACAAGGGCGAGAGGTGTTCGCGCTGCCCGGTTCCATACATAATCCGCTGGCTCGCGGTTGCCATCGGCTGATCCGCGACGGCGCGCGGCTGGTGGAAAGCGCCAGCGAGGTGGTCGAGGCGCTTGCACCGGCGGCGGTCGCGCTGGGCGTTGAACTGGCGAGTCGTTTGAGTGGGCGTGAGGGCCGTAAGGATGCGGTTCCCATGGCTGGCGCGAGCGGTTGGCGCGGCGATTCGGACTACCAACGGTTGCTGGAGGCCCTGGGCCACGATCCGGCAGCCTTGGATGAGTTGGTGGCGCGCACCGGTCAATCGGCGGCGGCGCTGTCTTCCATGCTGCTGATGCTGGAGCTGGAGGGTATGGTCGAAGGCTTGCCCGGCAACCGTTACCAACGTCTTGCGCACTGAGCGAAAGTCGTGTTTCACCACATTTTTACACGATCCAGCTTGACAGCCGTCGAGCTGGCGTGGTCTCACTATATATATATGTCCGTTGCCCCTGGCGGCGGTGGTCCGTTTGTGGAAGCCCAGTTTCATGGCAAAAAACCTGCTCATCGTTGAGTCGCCGGCTAAGGCCAAGACGATCAACAAATACCTCGGCAAGGACTTTCAGGTCCTGGCCTCCTACGGTCACGTGCGTGACCTGAAGCCGAAGGAGGGCGCGGTAGATACCGAGCATGACTTTGCCATGGCCTATGAAGTGATCGAGCGCAACGAGAGGCATGTCGACGCCATCGCCAAGGCCGCCAAGCTCGCCGACGACATCTATCTGGCGACCGACTTGGATCGCGAAGGCGAGGCTATCTCCTGGCATATCAGCGAGATTCTCAAAGAACGCGGCCTCACCAAAGGAAAGAACCTGCATCGGGTGGTGTTCTCTGAAATCACCCCGAAAGCGATCAAGGCGGCGGTGGCTAACCCGCGTCAGCTCTCGCACGACATGGTGGATGCGCAGCAGGCACGCCGTGCGTTGGATTACCTGGTCGGTTTCAATCTGTCGCCGGTGCTGTGGCGCAAGGTACAGCGCGGCTTATCGGCCGGACGCGTGCAAAGCCCGGCACTGCGCATGATCGCCGAGCGCGAAGAAGAAATCGAAGCCTTCAACGCCCGCGAATACTGGACCATCGAAGCGTCGCTGCGTCACCCGGAGAATGATTTCACCGCCAGGCTGACCAAGCTCAACGGCAAGAAATTCGAACAATTCGACCTTACCAACGAAAGCGATGCGCTGGCCGCGCGCGAAGCGTTGAAAGAGGCCGCGCATGGCCGGCTCACCGTCAGCGAAGTCGGCAGCAAGGAGCGCAAGCGTCGCCCGGCACCGCCGTTCACCACCTCTACCTTGCAGCAGGAGGCCGCGCGCAAGCTGGGTTTCTCCACCAGCCGTACGATGAAAGTCGCGCAAGGCCTGTACGAGGGCGTGGCTCTTGGTAGCGAGGGCAATGTCGGTCTTATCACCTACATGCGTACCGACTCCACCGCGCTGTCCGATGATGCGGTGACCGAGTTGCGCCAGCTTATCGAGCGCGACTATGGCCGCAAGGCGTTGCCGGACGGCCCGCAGGTGTACCGCACCAAGTCCAAGAATGCGCAAGAAGCGCATGAGGCCGTGCGCCCGACGTCGGCCCTGCACACGCCGCGCGACGTGGCCAGCTTCCTCAATGACGACCAGCGCAAGCTGTATGAGCTGATCTGGAAGCGCACCGTAGCCTGCCAGATGATCCACGCCACGATGAACACCGTTTCGGTGGATTTCGCGCTCAATCAGGTTGCCGGCGGCGCTGCCGCGTTTCGCTCCACCGGTACCACCATTGTCGATCCGGGCTTTCTCGCCGTGTACGAAGAGGGCCGCGACCAGAAGAGCGCCGATGACGACGACGAAGGCCGGCGCCTGCCCAAGTTGACCGTTGGCGAGCACGTGGCCTTGCACGATATCGCCGCCGATCAGCATTTTACCGAGCCGCCGCCGCGTTATTCCGAGGCTAGTCTGGTGAAGGCGTTGGAAGAGCATGGCATTGGCCGTCCCTCGACCTACGCCAGCATCATCCAGGTCTTGCTCAATCGCGAATATGTCCTGCTCGATAGCCGGCGCTTCAAGCCGACCGACGTCGGCCGTGCCGTGAGCAAGTTTCTGACCCAGCATTTCACCCAATACGTCGACTACGACTTCACCGCCAAGCTCGAAGACGAACTCGATGCGGTCAGTCGTGGCGAAGAAGCCTGGGTGCCGCTGATGGAGCGCTTCTGGGTGCCGTTCAAACAGCAGGTGGACGAAAAAACCGAATCGGTCGATCGCAACGAAGCCACCGGTGCGCGCGAGCTGGGTACCGATCCGAAAACCGGCAAGCCGGTATCCGTGCGCCTGGGCCGCTTTGGACCTTACGCCGCGATCGGCACCAAGGACGACGAGGACAAGCCGCAGTTCGCCAGTCTGCGTCCCGGCCAGAGCATGCATACCATCACCCTGGAGGAGTCGCTGGAGCTGTTCAAGCTGCCGCGTAACCTGGGCCAGGCCGAGAATGGGGATGAGGTCAGCGTGGGTGTTGGCCGCTTCGGCCCCTTTGTGAAGCAAGGCAGCACCTACGCTTCGCTGAAGGCCGAGGACGATCCGTACACCATCGAATTGCCGCGCGCGCTGCAAATCGTGCAAGAAAAGCTGGAGATGCTGGCCAATCGGCTGATCCTGGATTTCGGCAATGGCGTGCAGGTACTCAATGGCCGCTACGGTCCTTACATCACCGATGGCGAAAAGAACGCGCGTATCCCGAAGGATCAAGAGCCGAAAGAGCTGACCGAAGCACAATGCCTCGAACTGCTCGCCGCCGCACCGGCAAAAAAGAAAGGCCGTTTTGGCGCGAAGAAAACTGCAACGAAAAAGGCAGCGGCCAAGAAAGCTGCGCCGGCAGCGAAGAAGGCGGCGACTAAAAAAACCGCCACCAAGAAGACGGCGACCAAGAAAGCCGCGACCAAGGGCAGCGCAGCTAAAAAGACCGCCACCAAAAAAGTGGCCACCAAGAAGGCGGCAAGCAAGAAAGTCGCCGCCACCGATGCCTAAGTGTTGCCCTCCCCTTTATCGGGGGAGGGACGCAAACCATTGACAGGCTCCCTGTGCCCAAGCACTACACCCTTGCTGAAGTCGATGCCGCCGCCACGCTACTGCGTAGCGGCGGCGTGCTGGCCTACCCCACCGAGGCGGTATACGGCCTTGGCTGCGATCCACATCAGCAAAAGGCCCTTGAGCGCCTGTTCGGGTTAAAGCAACGGGCATCGACGCAGGGGGTGCTACTGATCGCCGCGGACTTCGAGCAAGTCGCCCGCTATATCGATCTTGCCGCCGTGCCGGAGGCCATCCTGGCGCAAGCGCGTTCAAGCTGGCCCGGTCCGGCGACCTGGATCTTTCCACGGACTGCCGAAGTGCCCGATTGGGTGGCCGGCGCACATGCCGGTATCGCGCTACGCGTTACCGCGCACGCTCCCACGATGGCTTTGTGCCGCGCGTTCGGTGGTGCCCTGGTATCGACTAGCGCGAACCCGCATGGCGAACCACCGGCTCGATCGGCTGAAACCGTGGCCGCGTACTTCGGCGATGCACTCGATGGCCTGCTTGACGCACCGTTGGGCGGACAGGCTCAGCCAAGCACCATTCGCGATGCGCTGACCGGCGTTATCATTCGCGGCTGACTTGTGCGGCAACGCACGCCAGGGGTCTGTCGGGCCAGGGCTGCTTTGCAATCGGCCGGCACCGGTTCAACAGACGCCTGGACTGCTTGTGGAGAATGGATTGACTACTGACGCCTATCGACGCGCCCGCCTGGCCCCGGAGTTACCGCTGCTGATCGCCCGCGATCCGCAGCGCGTGCTGGCATGGCGCGACGGCGAAGCGATCAGCGCGGTGCGTTTTCACGCCCATGTGCGACAGGTGGCGGCGCGGCTGCCAACGGGTATCGCCGCCGTCAATCTGTGTGAGGACCGTTACAGCTTTCTCGTTGCGTTTTGCGCCATCGCCTTGCGTGGGCAGGCCAACCTGTTGCCGCCATCGCGCGCACCGCAAGCGGTGAACGAGGTGATGGCCGCGCATCCGGGTTGCTATGCCGTGGGCGAACAGGTGGCGGACCCCGCGCTGCTTCATTATTGGCAGCTACCGCTGCTGAATATGGCGTCGCTGACGCCAGAGGATTTCGCACTACCGCTGATTCCGGCAAGCCAGATCGTCGCGATCGGCTACACCTCCGGCTCCACCGGTACACCCCAGGCCAACCCCAAGACCTGGCGCAGCTTTCATGCCAGTAACGCGGGTAATCTGGCCATGCTGCAAGCCACGGTGGGCGAGCGTTTCCATGTCGTGGCCACAGTGCCGTCACAGCATATCTACGGCCTGGAAATGTCGGTGCTGCTGCCATTGCTGGGCGAGATCAGTGTTCACGCCGGACGCCCTTTTTTCCCCGCCGATGTTGCCGTTGCCCTGGCCGAAGTACCCGAGCCGCGCGTGTTGGTCATTACGCCCGTACATCTGCGCGCCTTGGTTGAATCTGGCGTTGAGCTGCCACCTGTCGCCGCGATGGTATCGGCCACTGCGCCGATGCCGCCCGAGCTGGCATGTGCCGCCGAGCAGCGTTTTGGCGCGCCGCTTCGAGAAATATTCGGTTCGACCGAAACCTGCGCTTTCGCTACTCGGCGTACTGCCCAGAACGAAGCATGGTCGCTATACGATGGGGTCAGCCTGCATCCGCAACCCGACGGCACCTTGATCGAAGCGCCGCAGTTGGAGCAGCCGCTGACGCTCGCCGATATAGTTACTTTGCAAGAGGGTGGCCGATGCTTTCAGTTGCGTGGCCGACACGCCGATATGCTGGAGATTGCCGGCAAGCGCGCTTCGCTTAGCGATCTCACCCGCCGGCTGTTGGCGATACCCGGCGTGCAGGACGGCGTGGTGTTTCAGCTCGACACCGCCGACGCGATAGGCGTGCGCCGCATTGCTGCCCTGGTGGTCGCGCCAGGGCTGGACGAACACGGCATTCTCGATGCGCTGCGCCGATCGATCGATCCGCTGTTTCTGCCACGGCCCTTGCGACGGGTCGATACCCTGCCCCGCAACGAAACCGGCAAGCTGCCCCGCGCCGCGATGCTAGCCCTGCTCGACCAACACCACGAACCGTAGGTTGGGGTGAGCAAAGCGAACCCCAACAAGCCACGGCAGGGTTAACGTTGAGCGCCGTGTGGGACGCCAAGTTGGATGCCATGTTGGACGTAGTGTTGAGCGCCACGTTGGGGTTCGCATGCGCTCACTCCAGCCTACCTTCGCCGACGACGCGGTTGCGGATCAAATTTCTCGCGGCAAAGCGCCCAATTGCCTCAGCAACTCTTTCGTCAACGGTACCCGTTTGGCGCCATCGCTCGTAGCCGACAGGTCGAGATTCATCGCGAAAAACCAGCGACGGCCGTCGCGTTCCACCCAGCCCACATACCAGCCGATGTCATCATTCGCGGCGTTCTGCGCGGCATGCGTACCCCAGCCGGTCTTGGCGTGCAGTACATAAGCGGGCATCGATTCGGTGATGCTTATACGTCGTACGGTTTCCTGTGCGCGGGGCGAGAATGGCAGTTTGTCGTCGGCCAGCCGGCGCAAGAAATCGATCTGCTGCTCGGCCGAGATGCGCAGCTTGCCGCTAAGCCAGAACATGTCGATGCCGCCGCCGATGTCGCGATTGCCGTAGCCCGCCTTGTCGATCCATTGCTGCATGCGCTCCTGGCCCGCGCGGCGTGCGACCTCCTGATAGAGCCACACGGTGGAATAGCGCATCCCACTAGCCAGACTCTGATCGCGGTTCCATTCGGCAAACGGTTTGCCGTCGATGCTGCGCACCTTGCCGTCCCAGCGAATCACCTCGTACTCGTCTTTCACCGCAGCGGTATCCAAAGCCACCAGCGCGTTGAACAATTTGAAGGTGGATGCGGGCAGATAAGGGTGCTTGGCGCGCTCCGTATCCAGCACGTGCCAGGTATCGGCCCGCTCGTCGTAGACCAGCAAGGTGCCGTGAGTATTGGCTTCGGCGAAGGCTTTGGCCCATTCGGGATGCTCTTGCCATGCCGCGGCGTGTATCCGTAACGGAAGGATCAGCAAAAGCGGTAAAGCGGCGAGCCAGTGCGGTTTCATGGCGGTTTCCGGGGTGGGGGAGACGAGCATAGCCATCCCTGTGGGCACGGTGCGGCTCGATCCATGGCAAACCTCGGGCAGGACACCCTTAGAGCCTGTTCAAAGTCTCCCCGTGGCCCGCGCCGGGAGCTGTTTGCGCGCAGGACAAGGAAGAATGAAAGAGTGTACGTCGGTACACGACTGAGTGATGACGCGGTCATGGGTGCAAACAGCCCCGGCCCGAAGGGTTGAGCCGCTGTGGCCGCCATGCGCCAGCGCGCGGCTTGACCTGACGGCCAGTCAGGCGCTGCGCCACGCACTACCACCTGACGGCCACAGCAGCTCAACGCGGGCTACGGGGAGACTTTGAACAGGCTCTACAATATGCCCCTGCGCTCAAGTCGGTCAGCGCTATCTCTACGTATTCGGAGCAGGTATGAAAGTTCTCGTTATCGGCAGTGGCGGTCGCGAACACGCACTGGCGTGGAAGCTCAAGCAGTCGCCACGGGTGAGCGAAGTGATTGTTGCCCCCGGTAACGCCGGCACCGCACATGAGCGCGGCGTGCGTAATGCGGATGTGGCGGTGACCGATCTGGACGGCCTGTTGCGGCTAGCGCGCGAAGAGAAAGTCGGGCTGACCGTCGTTGGCCCTGAAGTGCCGCTGGTGGCTGGTGTCGTCGATCGCTTCCGTACCGCCGGTCTGCGTATTTTCGGGCCGCGTGCGATTGCCGCGCAGTTGGAGGGCTCCAAAGCCTTCGCCAAGGATTTCCTGCTACGCCACAACATACCTACCGCACGCTATGCGGTGTTCACCGAACTCAATCCGGCCTTGGCCTATGTGCGTGAGCATGGCGCGCCGATCGTCATCAAGGCCGATGGTCTTGCCGCCGGCAAAGGCGTGGTGGTGGCGCTGACCCTTGCCGATGCGGAGCTGGCGCTGCACGACATGCTTGGCGCCCACGCCTTCGGCGACGCCTCCGCGCGCGTCGTGATCGAAGAATTTCTCGATGGCGAGGAAGCCAGCTATATCGTGATGAGCGATGGCAGCAACGCGTTGCCCATGGCGAGCAGCCAAGACCACAAGCGTCGCGACGAGGGCGATCTAGGCCCCAATACCGGCGGCATGGGCGCGTATTCGCCGGCGCCGGTGGTCACCGCCGAGGTCGAGAAGCGCATCCTGAAGGAGGTCATCGAGCCGACCTTGCATGGCATGGCTGCCGAAGGCGCGCCGTTTATCGGGTTTCTGTATGCCGGCCTGATGATCGATAAGCACGGCGCACCGAAAGTGATCGAATTCAATGTGCGTTTCGGCGACCCGGAAACCCAGCCGATCATGATGCGTTTGAAATCCGACTTGGTCGAGCTGATCGAGGCAGCTCTCGATGGACGTCTACATGACATCGAGGCGCGCTGGGATTCGCGCCCATCGCTAGGCGTGGTGCTGGCAGCGGGCGGCTATCCAGGCAAGGTGCGCAGCGGTGACGTCATTGAAGGCCTTAACAGCGATTTCGGCGCGGACGTGAAAGTGTTTCACGCCGGCACCCAGCTCGATGCGCAAGGCCATGCCGTCAGTGCGGGCGGCCGTGTGCTGACGGTTTGCGCGCTAGGCAAAGATATTGCCGCCGCACGCGAGCATGCCTATGCCGCGGTCGGCAAAATCCATTACGAAGGCGTTTTCTGCCGCCGTGATATTGCGCATCGCGCCTTGCGGCGTTGATCGCTGATTAGCTGGGCATCTCGGGATGCTGCGGCAGGTTGTCGGCGAGTACCAGCCATGCCACTTTTCGCGATGTCCAGATGTGTTCGGTGGGGGCGAAGCTATCGGGATCGTCCAGCGAGCCGAGTGTGACAGCCAGGGCGTGCGGATTACTGATACGTTCGGAGAACAGATGGCTGCCGCATTGTGGGCAGAATCGCCGCATCAGATCAGCGGAGGAGCGGATTTCGGCGGGGCTGCCCTCGATCGTCACGGCTCCTTTGGCAAACAACGCTCTGGCGAAGAAGGCCGATCCGGTGGCTTTCTGGCAACGGTGGCAGTGGCAGATACGCACGTTGATCGGCTCACCCGTCACCGTATATCGCACAGCGCCGCAGAGGCATCCGCCACTACGGCGTAAAGAAGTCGTTTCATTGGTTGGACGATCGCCCATGATGGTCTCTCTCGACTGATTCAGGCAGATGATTCAGGCAGACAGTCTGGGCGGGCTGGTTACCCGCTGCAACTAGGGTGCTGATCGCCCAGCCACGCGATTTACGTGCATGCGCAAGACGCATTCGGCTAGGCTGTGCCGATCCATCGGAAGGGACATCGCATGAGCCAATTCGTCTTGCTAGGCCGTCGCCGCTTCGCGCCGTTTTTCTGGACGCAGGCGCTGGGTGCGTTCAATGACAGCGCATTCCGTAATGCCATGGTCATGTTGGCCGCGTTTCAGATGGGGCTGCCGACGAGCCAAGTGTCGCTGTACACGAATCTCGCGCCGGCGTTGTTCATCCTGCCCTACTTTCTGTTCTCGGCCACGGCCGGTCAGTTGGCTGAGAAGTTCGAGAAGACGCGAATTATCCGTTACGTAAAGCTGTTCGAAATCGCTGCGATGGTGCTGGCGGCCTACGGCTTTCACGCGCATAACCTGCCATTGCTGCTGCTGGTGTTGTTCCTGATGGGGGTGCATTCGACGGTTTTCGGGCCGATCAAGTACGCCATCTTGCCGCAGGCATTGAAGTCGACCGAGCTTGTCGGCGGCAACGGTCTGGTGGAAATGGGCACGCAACTGGCGATCCTGATCGGCATGGTGATCGGCAATATGCTGATGCAGATGGTCGGCATCGGGCCGTATCTGTCGGCAGCGTTGACGATCGGCGTGGCGGTAGTGGGTTATTTCGCCAGCCGCTCGATTCCGCCCGCTCCGGCCACCGCGCCCGAGCTGAAGTTCAATTGGAATCCGGTAAGCGAAACGGTGCGCGTACTCGGCATTACACGCAGCGACCGCGCGGTGTTCAACGCCGTACTCGGCATTTCCTGGTTTTGGTTCTTCGGTACCGTGCTGGTGGCGCAGCTACCGAACTACACGAAGCTAAATCTCGGGGGCGACGCCTCTGTGCAAACGCTGGTGCTGACGTTGTTCTCGCTGGGCACCGGCATCGGTTCGCTGCTATGCGAAAAGATGTCCGGCAAGCGCGTCGAGATCGGCCTGGTGCCGCTGGGTGCGTTTGGTTTGACGGCGTTCGGTGTCGATTTGTTTTTCGCCCGACATGGCGCTGCACCGCTGCAGGGGCTGACATGGTGGTCGTTTCTGCAGGCTGCCGGTAGCTGGCGCATTGTGCTGGATCTCACCCTGATCGGCGTGTTCGCCGGTTTCTACGTCGTGCCGCTGTTCGCCTTTGTGCAGGCGCGCACACCGCGCGAGCGGCTGTCGCGGGTGATCGCCGGCAATAACATCCTCAATGCGCTGCTGATCGTGTTGGCCTCGGCATTTGGGCTCGGGCTTAGCCTGATCGGCTTCAGTGCGCCGCAGATCTTCCTCGCCGCGGCGCTGCTCAACGTATTGGTGGCGGTGTATATCTTCACCCTCGTGCCCGAGTTCCTGATGCGTTTCATCACCTGGGTGCTGGTCAATACGCTGTACCGCATTCGGGTGGACGGCATGCAGCAGATCCCCGAAGAAGGCCCGGCGCTGCTGGTCTGCAACCACGTCAGCTTTATGGATCCGCTGATCCTGATGGCCAATCTGCGCCGGCCGGCGCGCTTCGTGATGTATTACAAGATTTTCAATATCCCGCTGCTCAAGTTTGTTTTTCGTACCGCCAAGGCGATTCCTATCGCCGGGCAAAAGGAAGATCCGGCGGTGTTGCAGCAAGCTTATGACGCGGTCGATGCCGCGCTGGCCGATGGCGAACTGGTTTGTATTTTTCCAGAGGGCGGGTTGACTCGTGACGGTGCGGTTGCGCCGTTTCGGCCGGGTATCGAAAGGATTCTCGCGCGCCGCCAGGTGCCGGTGGTGGCCATGGCATTGCGCGGTCTGTGGGGCAGCATTTGGAGTCGCCGCGATTCGATGATGCATCGCGCGCGTTTGCCGCGGCGCTTCCGTGCGCGAGTGGAATTGGTCGTCGATGCGCCGCGTCTGCCCGGACAGTCGGATGCGCAATTGTTAGAAGCGCGGGTGCGCGAACTGCGTGGCGATTTTGCTTAAGGGCTGCGCTGATTCAGGCGTGCCCTGATTCAGGGTGCCCCGATCTAGCTAAGCCAACCCGCCAATACGATCAACGCGACCACGCTCAGCCAGGCCAGCAGCGCACGTAGCAGGGCGCTGCGCAGGCGCATCAATTCAACCAGCGGATCGCTGCGCTCTTCCGCGTAGCCATCGCCAGCGACGATATCGATCAAGATATCGGCACGTGCGGCAGCGCCCAGAAAGCCAGGGCCGTCGCGATACCAGCCGTTGGGTACGGGATGTTGATGCCAGCGGCGCCATGCACCGATGACGGCATCCCAATGGCCGACCAGCGCGAGGGTGAACACCATCAGTTGAGCGGGTACCCAGTCCAGTGCATTGGCTATGGCGCGGGCCAGCGTGCGTGCGTGGGTATCCAGGGTCAACGAGCTGTCACGGCCGAGGGTCTGCGCCAGCCGATAGAGCAAAGCGCCGAACGGACCGAGCAAGAAGAACCACAGCAGTACGCCAAAGCGCCGGCGCAGTGCGGCGTAAACCACCGCCTCGCCAAGCTCGGGCGCACGCCAGATCACCGCCTCGCCGTCTTCGCCTAACGCCTGCGCTGCCGCTTCACGGCTGACGGCATCGGGTGCTTTCAGGATGGCTTCAAGATCGGCTTCATAGGCATGCGGGCCAAAGCAGTACAGCAAGACCACCAGTGAAAAGGCCAGCCGCAGCAGGTTGGCCATGGGCAACATGCCTAGTAGCCATTGCACGACCAGGCAGGCGGCTAAAGGCAACAGCAAGGTCAGTACGACCCGGCCGGGGCCGCTGGTGTCCCCTAGCTGCGCCACCCAGCGGCGAAAGCCGCCATCCCCGCGCCAATGCGCGAGTTGCGGCATAAAGTGCAGCAGGCCCAGGGCGATAAGGGCGGTAAGCAGGCTGATTGCCATGGATGGGGACTCCCGGTCGTTGCACGCATTGTAGCCGGGCGGTCGCAGACTTAAGCGGTTCTGACCAGTGCGTCGAGATCCAGCCCTGCGCGTTGTTGCAACCAGTGCGAAAGCAACTGATAGGAGACCGACAATCGCGTGGATGCAAGGAAGCTGCCGTCGGCAAGGCCGTCGACGATTTGTTGCGGGGTAAACCAGCGCGCTTCTTCCAGTTCGCGGTCGCGCAGGTGAATGTCGGGCGAGATGGCTTTGGCGGTGAAGCCGACCATCAGCGATGCCGGCAGCGGCCATGGCTGCGAAGAGTGATAGTGAACCTCGCCGACAATCACCCCCGACTCTTCGGCGATCTCGCGGCGCACCGCGTCTTCCAGTGATTCGCCCGGTTCGACGAAGCCCGCCAAGGTGGAATAGCGCCCCTTGGGCCAGCCGCTTTGGCGACCGAGCAGACAGGCACCGTCGTACTCGACGATGGCGATGATGGCCGCGTCGGTACGCGGAAAATGCAGGCGGCCGCAGTCGTCGTTGGTGCATTGGGCGCGATGGCCGGCGGCCACCAGGATCAACGGCGCGCCGCAGCGCGCGCAAAAGCGTGTCTCGCGTTGCCAATGCGCCAGGCCTTTGGCGTAGGCAAACAAGCCTGCCTCATCGGCAGGCAGCAGTAAGCCGGCCTCGCGCAAGCCCATGCGGCGTGCGCCGAGCCGCGATTCAAGTTCGCTGGCGCGATCGTTGTCATCCAGCGCCAACAAGAAATGCGGCCGTTGCTCAGCGAAGCCGAGCAGGCTGACACGCAGGTCGCCAAGTATTTGTTCGCGCTCGCCCGCATTGAGCCAGCGCAGCGTTTCGTGATCGGGCAACAGATACGTTTCGCCCAAGGCATCGAGCAGCAGAAATCGCGCATCGGCCGAAGCGGCCTGTGCACTCACCCACGCCGCTTCGTCGCGTCGTTCGGCGACGCGGTCGAGAATCAGGCTGAGGCCGGCGAAAGTGTTGGTACGCGGCGAGGTCATGCAGGCCTGCTGAAGGTGGCTCAAGCGGAAAACGAAGAGCCGCAGCCGCAGGTGGTCTTGGCGTTGGGGTTGCGAATGACGAACTGCGAACCGCTCAGGCTTTCGGAGTAATCGATCTCCGCGCCAGTGAGGTACTGCAGCGAGAGCGGATCGACCAGCAGGGTCACGCCCTCGCGATCCAGCGCAAAATCGTCTTCCGCCTGCGCTTCGTCGAAGGTGAAGCCGTATTGGAAACCCGAGCAACCGCCGCCGCTGATATACACGCGCAGCTTCAGTGCCGGGTTGCCTTCTTCGACGATCAGCTCGCGCACTTTATGCGCGGCAGCCACGGTAAACACCAACGGAGCGCCGACGTTGCGGTAATCCGGGGCAAAAGCGGCGGGAAGAGGGACGATGGTTTCCATGGCGCGGATATGGGGTTGCAGCGAGGCAAGTGCAAGCATAGCGCGTTCAGGCAGGCATCGCCTCGCCGATATCGGGGGCGGGCAGTTCGTGCTGGGCTTCGGCGATGCGATGAGTGATACGGCCGTTCACCTGGGCGCCGGCAGCCATTTCCAGGGTGCGGTAGTGGACATCGCCGGCAATCCGCGCCTGCGGCGCCAGCTCCAGCCGCTGGTTGACATGAATGTCACCCTGCACCTGGCCGTTGATGATGGCATGCGGGACCCGAATTTCACCCTGCACCTGGCCATGTTCGCTGAGTGTGAACACCGCATCGTCGCCTTCAGCCAAAACGGCGCCTTCGATACGACCGTCCAGGTGCAGCGCACCGCTGAAGCGCAAATCACCGCGAATGACGGTGCCATGTGCAATCAGGCTGGTGTCATGACTGGCGTTGTTGCCGTGCTCGGCACGCTTACGGTTGAACATTACGGGTTCCCTTGAGTAGTAGTGTCGCCGGACAAGGCATCGGTCCACGTGGCGGCGCGGTTGGTGGCCTCATCGCCGTTGGGTTGAGCTTTGATGAGCAGGCGGGTTGGGTGGAAATCCGCCGGCAGCACGAAAGTGGCATGCAGCGATTGAAAATATTTGAAACGGAACGGCAAGCCGTCTTTTTGCGCGACGTCGCCAAGCGCGGGCCAATCCAGCCGTTGCACTTTGTCGCCGTGCAGACCCTCGATGCTGATGGTGACCTTGCCGCTGATTTCCTCGCCGCGCTTGGCGTTTTGAGTCAGGCTGAGGTTGATATCCCAGGCATGAGCGTCGGGTACCGGTTTTAGCCGGATCTCCTGCACTTTAAGGCCTTGCCGCTGAGCGTCGCTGCCGACCAGTCGCGAATAGAACCCCAGGTCCGCACGCAGGCCGTTGATCTCTTCTTCGCGCTCGGTCATGGTGCCTTGTAAGGCACGGGTGGCGACGTCGGTGACTTGCTGGGAGCGTTGCAGGTTGGCGACTTGCTGTTTCAGCGCCTCGTTTTGCTCTGTCAGTTCGCGGGTTTGCCGCTTGTCGATGGCCGCCGGCGTGGCGCGCCGGACCATGCTGCTGACGATGAGGCCGCAAAGCAGCAGGCTTACCAGCCACCCGAGAGCTAGCCACAGCAAACGACGACGCAGGTCTGCGTCGTCGTGCTGGCGCACCACAAAGCGCGGCGGCGGGCGTGAAGCCATGCTGGCTGTTCCAGGGAAAAGCCAAGGTATAGCCCCGCTGCAGCGGGAGCGTCAAGGAACCGTGCCGCAACTTTAAGCCGCCGCGCAGGATGCGGGCGGCTCTTGTGCCATCAGCTTTCGATCTTGCTCAGAAGATATCGTTCGGCACCGATGTCTTTGACCAGGCTGAATTGCGTTTCCAGCCAGTCGATGTGCTCTTCTTCGTCGTGCAGGATGGTCTTGAACATGTCGCGGCTGACGTAGTCGGCCACGCCTTCGCTGTAAGCGATCGCATCGCGCAGATCTTTCACCGCTGCCATTTCCAGATCCAGATCGCCCTGGATGCACTCAAGCACGTTTTCGCCGATGCGCAATTTGCCGAGGTGCTGCAGGTTGGGCAGGCCATCGAGGAACAAAATGCGCTCGATCAGATGATCGGCGTGCTTCATTTCTTCGATCGACTCTTTGTATTCGTGCGCAGCCAGTTCGCCGTAACCCCAGTCCTTGAACATGCGGTAATGCAAGAAATACTGGTTGATCGCGGTCAGTTCGTTGTAGAGCACCTTGTTGAGGAACTCGATGACCTTGGCGTCGCCTTTCATGGCTGTCTCCGGCTGCAAATTATTAAGCCGTGACTATACGTACTCTTAAAGAGCTATGGCGAAACGCGAATAGGAGTGGTTTTCCGCTGCGCCAAGACGTTCGTGCATAAGCACCGAGCCATTGACGTCGAGCTGCCCTGGCGAAGGATCAGGCGGTGAAGATCGGTAGCTGGTGAAGCACTTGGGCCACCGCTTTATCGAGCGTGGCGCGGGCCTCTTGTTCACAGCAGCCGCAGCAATCGGAGCAACCGGTGCGCGCCTGCAATTCGGCAAAGCTGTGCACCCCATCGGCCGCAACGCGGCGGATGTCATGGTCGGTGACGGCATTACATAGGCAGATATACATGGCGCGTATAAGAACGCGAATGCGAATGATTGTCAACAATCGAGGGTCAAGGGTGATACACGCGTTCAGGCGGCGGCGCAATCCTTGCCCGGACCCGTTGCAAGCTCGGTATCGGCACTGCATGGATGGGGCAGGCCGCCCAATTCGACGCACAACAGGGTTTCCACCAGCGGTGCGAATTGGCGCAGTGCGCGTTCGTAAACCTGGCGTTTGAAGTTGACCACATGTGCCGCCGGGTACCAGAAATCCACCCAGCGCCAGATGTCGAACTCCGGCTTCTCGCAGGCATCGAGCCGCAAGGCGTCTTCGGTGCTGACCAGCCGCAGCAGAAACCACACCTGTTTCTGGCCAATGCACATGGGGCGCTGATGATGGCGGACATAACGATGGGGCAGCTTGTAGCGCAGCCAGCCTCGTGTGCTGGCAAGCACTTCGACATGCTGCGCGCCTAGCCCGGTTTCTTCTTCCAGCTCGCGATACATGGCTTCCAGCGGTGTTTCGTCACTACGCATGCCGCCCTGAGGAAACTGCCAGCCGTCACGATTGACACGGCGCGCCCAGAATAGTTGACCGTCTGCGTTCAGCAGTACGATCCCCACATTCGGACGGTAGCCATCAACGTCGATCATGTCGCCTCCTCGGGTACGTCGGCGCGGCATCATGCGGTGAGTGCGCCACTACCCGTTGCTGATTCAACCACAGCGCCCGAAGTGGCGGCAAGCCGGTGGACTTGAACCGAAATGGCGGGACGACTAAACTGCGCGGCCCTCGACCGAATCAGATGCGATTTGGTTCGATGCAGGTTTCCGTGGCTAGGTAGCTCAGCTGGTCAGAGCGCGGCACTCATAATGCTGAGGTCGGCGGTTCGATCCCGCCTCTAGCCACCATTTCTCTTTAGATTCTGTCCCAAGCGTTTCGGCATGTGCCGCTACGCTGGCCGGCTAGTGACGTTGTCGAGCCGGCCGATGGCCGATCCGCGCTTAACCGGGGTGACGGTATGCATATCTTCAAGGTTTTCCAGATCGAGGCTGCCCATCGGCTGCCTAACGTGCCGGCGGGGCATAAGTGCGCGCGATTGCATGGGCACTCGTTTCGCATCGAAATCCATGTTCGCGGCGAGCCGGATCCCAAACTCGGCTGGGTGATGGACTTTGCGGACGTCAAGACAGCCTTTGCGCCGCTCTACGATCAGCTCGATCATCATTACCTCAATGACATCGACGGGTTGGACAATCCCACCAGCGAAATGCTGGCGCGCTGGATCTGGCGGCGCCTGGAGCCGGGCTTGCCGGGTCTGGACAAAGTGGTCGTGCATGAGACCTGCACGTCGGGCGCGAGCTGCAGCCGGGATAGCTTTTGACGCATTGCAGAATCATGACAAATTTGTTTAATCAATTGTCTTGTATGAATTTTTCTTGAATGTTTCCCACGTCAGAAAAAAATATATTGCATTGCACAAAAAAACTGCTAGGCTTTACTCCACCAAACCCACTCCCGTTCGAGGGACTAAAGCCATGACGCAGCAAATCAACTCCCAAGTTTTTGCCTACACCAAGCAGTTGACCGACAGCGCTTTCAAGGCGCAGTCCCTGGTTCTGAAGAGCCTGGAGAAGTTCGCCGAGCTGCAGCTCAGCGCGCTGGAGAAGCAGGGCCAGGCCACCACTCATTTCATCACCGAAGCGCTGGAAACCCGTGACGCTGACGGTCTGCGCAGCTTGTGGGAAAAGGGCGCCAGCCTGAACCGCGAGAACGCTGAGCGCGCTGTCGCCGTGACCCAGGAAATCATCGCGGTGACCCAGAAGACGGCCGAGTCGCTCAATGCGCTCGCCCAGGAACAGCAGCAGGCTGCCAACGATGCCGTTGCTGCGCCGGCTGCTGCAGCAAAGAAGGCTGCTGCCGCTAAGTAATCGCTCAAATCATCGAGCTATATCGCGACTTCAACGGTTGCGAGCAGGGCCGGACTTACGTCCGGCCCTTTTCTTTGGCCGCTCTTGCGGCCGGGTGTCTCGTCTTCAGTGATTTTGTGGCTTAACGGGACAAGATGTCGCAGTTGCTTCGGCTTGTCGCTCCAGCGGCCCCACTGATATACTTTTTGGGATTGGACCGTGGCCCGTTGCTTGAATGGTGCCGCCTAGTGCGAAACCGCGCGGGAGCTTCACGTGCTCAATAGTCTTGCCTCTGGGCGTCGTCTTGCATTGCGCATTATCTTGCTGCAATTGTCCATGGCGGCTCTGCTGGGCCTCGTCTTCCTGACGCAAGGACGCCGCGAAGCACTAGCGGCCTTTGCGGGCGCCGCAATTGTGGCGCTGGGTACCGCGCTGCTGGCTGCGCGTACGTTCTCCGGATTGGGCGGTGCTGGCTTGACGATGGGTCGCTTGATGTCGGGTATGGTCTTGAAATGGATGGCGATCCTCGGGGGACTGGTCGCTATCCTGGGTCAATTCAAATTGCCGCCGCTAGCTGCCATAACGGGGCTGGTGGCTGCTTACGCAATAAATCTGCTGGCATTTAGATTCAAGGGTTGAGACATGGCAAGTGAGCCGCAGGGCGGTCTAACCGGATACATCCAGCATCACCTGAATCACGACGTCGTGAGTTTGGGTGATAGCGCATTCATGAAGATTCATGTGGATTCGCTATTGGTGTCCTTTGTGCTCGGCGCAGTGTTCTGCCTGTGGTTCTGGCTGAAGGCCCGTAAAGCTACCTCCGGTGTGCCGTCCAAAGGCCAGGCTTTTGTCGAGATCATCGTCGAGTTCGTCGATACCCAGGTAAAAGACACGTTCCATGGTGACCGCCGCACGATCACCCCGCTGGCGTTGTCGATCTTCATGTGGGTGACCTTCCTCAACACGATGGACTTGCTGCCGCTCGATGCTCCGGGCTGGGGCGTCAAGACGCTCGCCGGCGATGAGGCAGCTCATCACACTTTCTTCCGTTGGGTGCCGACAGCCGACATCAATACGACGGTAGGCCTCGCCTTATCTGTATTCTTCATCATCATTGCTCATGGCATGAAGGCCAAGGGTGCGCTCGGATTCGGCAAAGAGCTGATGACGGCGCCGTTCCACGCGGACAACCTGGTGGTCAAGATCATCCTGGTGCCGTTCAACTTCTTGTTGAACCTGGTGGAATACCTGTCTAAGCCGGTGTCGCTCGCCATGCGACTGTTCGGCAATATGTACGGCGGCGAATTGGTCTTCATGCTGATTGCGGGCTTGTTCGCCAGTTGGTTGAGCTTCCTGCCGGGTGTGTTGTTCAACACCGCATGGGCGATCTTCCATATTCTGATCATTCTGCTGCAGGCGTTCATCTTCATGATGCTGACGATTGTCTACATCGCGACGGCGCGCGAGCACCACTAAAGCTTCATCCAGATTTCGCTTCATCTCGTTTCGTTCTAGCCAACAACCCTTTATTGATTTACAGGAGAACACCATGGAACTCATCGCACACGTACAGGGCCTGACCGCCATCGCCATCGGCATCATCATCGGCTTGGGCGCCCTGGGCGCTTGCTTGGGTATTGCCATCATGGGCTCCAAGTTCCTTGAGTCGGCTGCTCGCCAGCCGGAGTTGGTGCCGCTGCTGCAGGGCCGTATGTTCCTGCTCGCCGGTCTGATCGACGCTGCATTCATTATCGGTCTGGCCGTGGCATTGCTGTTTGCCTTCTCGAATCCGCTGATCAGCGCCCTGCAGCACTAATCGGTATCGATGGTCTGTAAAGGCCAATCGAAGCAGATTCGTGTCATCGCAGCCGTCAAACGTTGCGATGACAAGCAGGTTCACCGCGTTCGGGAGTTATTGGAAAGCTCATGAATATTAATCTGACTTTCCTGGGCCAGATGGTGTCATTCGCCATCTTGGTCTGGTTCACCACCAAGTTCATTTGGCCGCAGCTCAATCACGCGATTGAAGAGCGGCAGAAGAAAGTCGCCGAAGGTCTGGCGGCTGCCGAGCGCGCGCGCGCCGAACTGAAAGATGCCGATGCCAAAGTGGCGGTCGAGATCAAGCAGGCTCGCCAGCAGGCAACCGAGATCATCGATAAAGCGCAGCAGCAGGCCAACCAGATTGTCGACAAGGCTCGTGCCGATGCCGTCGCCGAGGCGGTTCGCCTGAAGGCCGCCGCCGCCGATGACATCGTCAGCATGCAGCAGCGCGCTCGCGAAGAGCTGCGTGGCTGGGTGGGGCGTTTGGCGGTGCAGGGCGCCGAGAAAATCGTGCAGCGTGAAATCGACGTGTCGGCCCACAAGGCCATGCTCGACCAGCTCGCCGCCGAGATCTAAGCCATGGCCCAGGCAATCACTCTCGCCCGTCCGTATGCGCGTGCCGCGTTCGAGCTGGCTCATGCGGCCGGCGCACTCAGTGCCTGGTCGCAGGCGCTGGTCTTTGCCGCCGAGGTGGCAAAGGATTCGCGCGTTGCCGGTCTCGGCAACGATCCACGCGTGCTGCCGGCACAGTTGGTCGCGCTGCATTTGCCGCAGGGCATGGCCAGCGACGCACCGTTTGCCAAGTTTCTCGGCGAAGTAGCCGAGCATCGCCGCATGGCTTTGCTGCCGGAAGTGGCTGCCCTGTACGAAACCTATAAGCGCGAGTCGGAATCGCAGTTGTTGGTCAAGGTGACCAGTGCGATGGCGTTGGACACAGCGCAAACCGAACTGTTGAAAACCTCGTTGAAGCGTCGCTTCAAGCGCGAGATCGAGCTGGAAACCCAGGTCGATGCCTCGCTGCTGGGCGGCGTGGTGATCGATACCGGCAGCGAAGTGATCGATGGCTCCGCACGCGGACGTCTGACGCGGCTTGCCAGCGCGCTGACCCACTGACACAAGATTTAAAAATCATCGGGTGCCGTTGAATACGGCGCGAACCCAAGGATAACGACCTATGTCCAGCACCACCCTGAACCCCTCTGAGATCAGTGAACTGATTAAGAGCCGCATCGAGCAGTTCAAGCTCGGCGCAGAGGCCCGCAACGAGGGCACGATCATCAGTGTCTCCGACGGCATCGTGCGCATTCACGGTCTGGCCGACGTGATGCAGGGCGAAATGATCGAACTGCCGGGCAATTCCTATGCCTTGGCGCTGAACCTTGAGCGCGACTCGGTCGGTGCCGTGGTGCTGGGTGAATACCAGCATCTGCGCGAAGGCGACATCGCCAAGACCACTGGCCGCATCCTCGAAGTGCCGGTGGGCGAAGCCTTGCTCGGCCGCGTGCTCGATTCGCTCGGTAACCCGATCGACGGCAAAGGCCCGATCAACACGCCGCACAGCTCCGCGATCGAAAAAGTCGCGCCGGGCGTGATCTGGCGTAAGTCGGTCGATGAGCCGGTGCAGACCGGCTACAAGTCGGTCGACTCGATGATTCCGATTGGCCGCGGTCAGCGCGAGCTCATCATCGGTGACCGTCAGACCGGCAAGACCGCGCTGGCCATCGACGCCATCATCAACCAGAAAGATTCCGGCATTAAGTGCGTTTACGTGGCCATCGGCCAGAAGCGCTCGTCGATTGCCAACGTCGTGCGCAAGCTTGAAGAGAACGGCGCACTCGCCAACACCATCATCGTGGTGGCCTCGGCTTCCGAATCGGCCGCGCTGCAGTACATCGCGCCGTACTCCGGTTGCGCGATGGGCGAGTACTTCCGCGATCGCGGCCAAGACGCCTTGATCGTGTATGACGATTTGTCCAAGCAGGCCGTGGCTTACCGTCAGATCTCGCTGTTGCTGAAGCGTCCGCCGGGCCGCGAGGCTTATCCTGGCGACGTGTTCTATCTCCACTCCCGTTTGCTTGAGCGCGCTTCGCGCGTGTCCGAGGAATACGTCGAGAAGTTCACCAATGGCGAAGTGAAGGGCAAGACCGGTTCGCTGACCGCGCTGCCGATCATCGAGACCCAGGCCGGCGACGTTTCCGCCTTCGTGCCGACCAACGTGATTTCGATTACCGACGGTCAGATCTTCCTTGAGACCGACCTGTTCAACGCCGGCATCCGTCCGGCCGTGAACGCCGGTATCTCGGTATCCCGCGTTGGCGGTGCCGCGCAGACCAAGATCGTCAAGAAGCTGTCCGGCGGCGTGAAGCTGGCGCTGGCTCAGTTCCGTGAATTGGCTGCGTTCGCGCAGTTCGCCTCGGACCTGGACCCGGCCACCCGCGCCCAGCTCGACCGTGGTCAGCGCGTCACCGAGTTGATGAAGCAGCAGCAGTACGCGCCGCTGTCGATCGCCGATCTTGCGCTGTCGGTCTATGCCGCTGAGAAGGGCTACCTCGACGACCTGCCGGTGAACAAAGTGCTGGCGTTCGAGAAGGGTCTGCACGCGTTCATGCAGCAGAACCACGGCGAACTGATGAAGAAGATCGTCGCCACCGGTGATTGGAACAACGACATCGAAGCGACCTTCAAGTCGTCGCTCGACGAGTACAAGAAAACCGGTAGCTGGTAATAGCACAAGGTGTGCGGCCGTCCTGTCGGGCGGTCGTACAGCACTCCGGGCCATGAGCCTGGATCGCAAAAACCCCAAAGGGTGAGGCAGACGTGGCAAGCGGACGCGAAATCAAAACCAAGATCAAGAGCACGCAGAACATGCGCAAAGTCACGCGCGCGCTCGAAATGGTCTCGGCCTCGAAGATCCGCAAAGCGCAGGATCTGATGAAGGCCTCGCGCCCGTATGCGCGGCAGATGCGCAAAGTGATTGCGCACGTGGCGCAGGCCAGTACCGATTTCAGCCATCCGTTCCTGCAGGAGCGCGAGAAGGTCGCGCGCGTGGGCTATGTGGTGGTGACCACCGATCGCGGTCTCTGCGGCGGCCTTAACTCCAATCTGCTGCGTCGCCTGTTGCCGGCGATCCGCGAATGGCAGGACAAGGGCGTTGAAGTCGATGTGCTGGCCGTCGGTCAGAAAGCAGTGCAGTTTTTTCGCCGCATCAAGGGCGTCAATCTGATCGGCAGCGTGACCCACTTGGGCGAAAAGCCGAAGCTGGAGCAGTTGATCGGCGTGATTAAAGTCGTATTGGACGCCTATACGGCGAACAAGCTCGACCGCGTGTTCCTGGCCTATAACGACTTCGTCAACACGATGACGCAGAAGCCGACGGTCGAGGCGTTGCTGCCGCTGCCGCTGGTGGCCTCCGAGATGGCCGCCGCCAGCGACAAGAGCGAAAGCACGCCGAACTGGCCGGTGGCCGGTCTCAAGCTTGAGCAGACCCACGATTGGGACTACATCTACGAGCCGGATGCCGCGACCGTATTGGAGTACGTGCTGGGTCGTTACATCGAATCGGTCGTGTATCAGGCTGTGCTGGAAAATCTCGCCAGCGAGCATGCCGCACGCATGGTGGCGATGAAGAGCGCGTCCGATAACGCGAACAAGGTGATTGGCGAATTGACGCTGGTTTACAACAAGGCGCGTCAGGCGGCGATCACCCAGGAAATTTCCGAAATCGTCGGCGGTGCGGCAGCGGTATGAGTGCGATCGTCCGTGATCGCGAAAATCAAGAAGCAACCATCCGTGGTTGCACTTTTTAATTGCAGAGCGACGCTAAAGCGGCGCTGAAACGAACCTAAAAGATCCATCGGAGCATATTCATGAGTCAGGGCAAAGTTGTACAGATCATCGGCGCGGTTATCGACGTGGAGTTTCCGCGCGATCAGGTGCCGCAGGTTTACGACGCACTGAAAATCGACGGCACCGAGATCACGCTGGAAGTCCAGCAGGTGCTCGGCGACGGCATCGTGCGCACGATTGCGCTCGGCTCCACCGACGGCCTCAAGCGCGGCCTGCTTGCGCGCAACACCGGCGAAGGCATCAAGGTGCCGGTCGGCCAGTGCACCCTCGGCCGCATCATGGACGTACTTGGCAATCCCATCGACGAGGCCGGCCCGATCGGCGAGAAAGATCGTTGGGTGATCCATCGCGAAGCGCCGAGCTATGACGACCAGGCAGCGGCTAACGACTTGCTGGAAACCGGCATCAAGGTCATCGACCTGATGTGCCCGTTCGCCAAAGGCGGCAAGGTCGGCCTGTTCGGCGGCGCCGGCGTCGGCAAGACCGTGAACATGATGGAGCTGATCAACAACATCGCCAAGGCGCACTCGGGCTTGTCCGTGTTCGCCGGCGTGGGTGAGCGTACCCGTGAGGGCAACGACTTCTACCACGAGATGAAAGACTCCAACGTGCTCGACAAAGTGGCGATGGTCTACGGCCAGATGAACGAGCCGCCGGGCAACCGTCTGCGCGTGGCGCTGACCGGCCTCACCATGGCCGAGTACTTCCGCGACGACAAGGACGCTTCCGGCAAGGGTCGTGACGTGCTGCTGTTCGTCGACAACATTTACCGCTACACGCTGGCCGGTACCGAAGTGTCCGCGCTGCTCGGCCGTATGCCGTCGGCGGTGGGTTACCAGCCGACGCTGGCCGAAGAAATGGGCGTGCTGCAAGAGCGCATCACCTCGACCAAGACCGGCTCGATCACCTCGATCCAGGCCGTCTACGTGCCCGCCGATGACTTGACCGATCCGTCGCCGGCAACCACCTTCGCCCACTTGGATGCGACCGTGGTGCTTTCGCGTAACATCGCATCCTTGGGTATCTACCCGGCTGTGGATCCGCTGGATTCATCCAGCCGCCAGCTCGATCCGAACGTGATCGGCGCCGAGCATTACGACGTCGCTCGTCGCGTGCAGGGCACCTTGCAGCGCTACAAAGAGCTGAAAGACATCATCGCGATTCTCGGCATGGACGAGCTGTCCGAAGAAGACAAGCAGGCCGTGTCGCGTGCGCGCAAGATCGAGCGCTTCTTCTCGCAGCCGTTCCACGTGGCCGAAGTGTTTACCGGTTCGCCGGGCAAGTACGTGCCGCTGAAAGAAACCATCCGCGGCTTCAAGATGATTGTCGACGGCGACGTGGACCACCTGCCGGAGCAGGCGTTCTACATGGTCGGCGGCATCGACGAGGCGATGAAGAAAGCCGAAGAGATGAGCGCCAAGAAGGCGGCCTGATCGAGCTTAGGAGAACATCGGGAATCGCACTGAAATCGTGCATTTGATTCCCGGTTTTCCGCTCCCCATTCCTGTCGAGCCAAGCGAGACAAAGTTATGACCCATACCCTCCGTGTCGACATCGTTAGTGCCGAAGCCGAGATTTTTCACGGCGAAGCGACCTTGGTCGTCGCCACCGGCGAAGTGGGTGAGCTGGGCATTGCGCCGCGCCACGCGCCGTTAATTACCCGCCTCAAGCCCGGTCACGTCGATGTCGTGCTGGCTAACGGCGAGCGTCAGCAGTTCTGGGTTTCCGGCGGCATTCTGGAAGTGCAGCCGCAGGTCGTCACGGTACTGGCCGACACTGCTGCCCGTGCTTCCGATCTGGACGAAGCCGCCGCGCAGCGTGCCAAGCAAGAGGCCGAAGACGCCTTGACCAATCGCACCGATGTGGTTGAGATCGCCGAGGCACAAGCCAAGCTGGCCCAGGCATTGACTCAGCTACAGGCGCTGGAACGTCTGCGCAAGAACCTCAAGCACTGATATTGCATCGATCTTGTTTCAACAAAAACGCCGGCTTATGCCGGCGTTTTTGCGTTACAACGGTATAGACAGGCGCTTAGGTCGCAACAGGCTCAATTGCCCTTGACCGGAAAGGTCTCGGCATTGCCAGCGGGTTGTGAGGCTGGTTTCACCGGCTGGTTTGCCGGCGTACGGCTCGATGCGGGTAGCTTGGCGCCGCACTTGTAAACGCCCCACGGTTGCGAGCCTTCCGCGGGTTCGCTCAGTGGTTTGATGGTATCGGCGTTCATCTTGGCCGCTTCATTGCGGGCCATGACTTCAAGCTCGTCGCGTACCGTGATGTCGTTGCGATTGACTGGGCCGACGCGACTGGCCACCGATACCGTGACCTTGCCAAGGTCCTGGCAAGACGACACGTCGCCATTCCAGGCCGTACGCACGCCCTTGGCCGCATCGTCGAGAGTGATGCCCCAGGTGCACGCGCCGAGCAATAGGGTGGGAACGAGCAGCAGCAGGGTCTTGCGCATGAATAGCTCCGCTATGGATACATGGAAAGGCTGATAAAAAAAGGCCGGGCCGTTGCCCGCCCGGCCTTTATCCTAACGCGGGGACGTGAATACGTCCCGAGTGCGGGGCGTCACTTACTTGCCACGCGGTGCACCACCCTTGACCGGGTTGCCATCGGCATCGATCACCTGCACTTCGCCAAGCTTGAGTGCACGCACCGGCTGCTCGATCTTCTTGAGGTCACCAACGATCACCCAGGTCAGTGCATCGGGTTTCACCACCTCTTTGATCGCAGCTTCGGCGGCAGGCTGCTTGATCGCTTCGGTATGTTGCTTGAGCGTTTGCACATAGTCGTCTGGACGGCCGTACTGAACAATTTCGGACATAGCGCTGAGCACTGACGCCGTGCTCTCGAAACTACCCGGCAGACCGCGGATGTTGGACACTTTGATCTTGTCGATCTCTTGCTCGGTAAGCGGTTTGTTACCTACCAGGGCAACCGACTCTTTGAGTATTTCGCTCGCCGATTCAGCGGTTTTATCGGTTTGCACCGGTGCGTACATCAGGAACGGACGCTGCCCGATCGCATCGCGCGTAAAACTGAAGGCACCGTAGGCCCAGCGCTTGTCTTCACGCAGGTTCATGTTGAGGCGCGAAGTGAAGCTACCGCCGAAAGCACCGTTGGCGACATCGAGCACCAGGTTATTTGCGGCTTTGGTCGATGGTGCCAACAAGCCGGCAAGAATCAGCGACTGCGGTGCATCGGGGCGATCGATAAGAAACACGCGCGGCTTGGTCTGCGCCGCTACTTTGCCGACGTTCTTCTTCGGTACGGCGGTATCCGGCGCTTTCCAATCGCCGAAGGCGGCATCCAACTGCGGGATGATTTGCGCCAGCGTGGTGTCACCGGCGACCATGATCTTCACGTTGTCCGGGCGCAGCCAATCACGCTGAAAGGCTGCCAAATCGGTGGCATTCATCGACATGATCGCCGACTCGGTGCCGCTGCCCGTAAACGGGATGCCGTAAGCATGGCCGGCGCCGTACAACAGCGGCGGCAGTGTGCGCAGGGCAAGGCCGGTCGGCTGGGTTTTTTCTTGCGCGATACCGGCCAGCCACTGGCCACGCACGCGCTCGATGTCTTCCGTTTTGAAGGCCGGGTTACGCACGATGTCGGCGAACAAGGACAGCGACGGTTGCAACTGATCGTTCAACGCATTGAGCGAAGCCGAGCAGCTATCCAGGCCGCAACCGACGCCGGTGATCGCACCCAGGCGCTGTTTACGCTTGGCAATATCGACCGAATCGAGTTGTTGGGTGCTCTCGTTCATCAAGGAGGTGGTGAAGCTGGCCGTGCCGAGCTTGCGCCCCTGGTCAGCCGCGTAGCCGGCATCGAACAGCAGTTGGATATGGGTCACCGGTATCGTGTGACGCTGGGCCAATACGACTTCAATGCCGTTCTTCAGCTTGCCGCGCTCCAGTTTGGGAAAGCTCAGATCGGGGAACTGGTTGACCTGCGGCACGCCCGTGGAACGATCGAGTTCGCTCTTGGCTACGCTGTAATCACCCGCCGCCGGCAGCTTTACATCTGGACGGCCGTTGGCCGTACCGAGCGCCACTACCTTGGCATCTTCGGTATCGGGGTTGAAGTCTTTACCGGCCGGCAGCACGGTGAGCAAGTAGTCGCCCTTGCTCAACCACTTGTTGGCCATGGCTTTAACACTGCCCACGGTGGCAGCATCGGCCAGTTCAAGGTCTTTCTTGTAAGCCCCTGGATCACCGCGATAGACCTGGCCTTCGGCGAGAATCGCAGCCTTGCCGCTAAAGCCGCCGACTTTTTCCAAGCCGCGCACATAGCTGGCGCGACTGCCCACTTTGACGCGGTCCAGCTCGTCCTGGGTGGGGCCTTCGGCGAGGAACTGATGCAGCTCTTGCGCAATCACCGCCTCGACTTTGGCCTGATCCACACCTTGCTTCACGTCGGCCTGGATCTGGAATTGGCCGGCCAACGCGAACGGCGAGATGCTCGCAGAGACGTCATCGACCAGTTTGTCTTGATAAACCAGGCGCTGATATAGCCGCGAGGTTTTGCCGCCGCCAAGCACGCTCGAGGCGATATCGAGCAGTACGGCGTCTTCGGTGCCAAGCTGCGGCACGACCCAGGTGCGATAAATACGTGGCTGCGATACATGATCGTGCTGCACACCGCGGCTGGATTTCTCTAGCGGGGTGATCCATGCCTGCTGGCGCGGCACCGGCGGCCCGGCCGGAATGTCGCCGAAATACTTCGCGGCTTTCTCTTTGGCCTGCGCAACGGTGATGTCGCCAGCCATGACCAGCGTGGTGTTGGCGGCACCGTAGTAATCGTGGAACCACTGCTTCACATCGGCCAGGGATGCGGCGTTGAGGTCAGCCATCGAGCCGATGGTGTCGTGCTGATAAGGGTGATTAGCCGGATAGGTATTGGACAGAATGTTCTGATCCACACGGCCATAGGGGCGATTCTCGCCCTGGCGCTTTTCGTTCTGCACCACGCCGCGTTGAGTGTCTAGCTCTTTCTGGCCGATGGCGCCGAGCAAATGGCCCATGCGATCCGATTCCATCCACAACGCCATATCCAGTGCGGTGGTCGGTACGGTCTCGAAATAATTGGTGCGGTCGAACCAGGTGGTGCCATTCATGTCCGTGGCGCCGGCCAGCTCGAACGGCTGGAAATAGGTGCCCTTGTGATTTTCCGAGCCGGAGAACATCAGGTGCTCGAACAAATGCGCAAAGCCGGTTTTGGTCTTTGGCTCATCGCCGGAGCCGACGTGATACCAGATGCTTACGGCGACGACAGGCGCTTTGTGATCCTCATGCACGACCACGGTGAGGCCATTGGGCAGGGTAAAGCGGCTGTAGGCGATCTCGGGGACGGCCCGTGTCGCAGGCGCCGCCAAAGCCGGCAGCGCACCACCGCTAAGCGTCATGAGCGCGGTAGCGAACAGGGTAAGGGATCTTGCCATGGTGAATCTCCATTTCGCGAAATTACTCCCCGAGGCTAACGGCGCGGCGTGAGGATCGCAAATGACCATCGTCAGGGTTGTCCGCGATGTGCTGCCGCTGTCCGCCGCGTTGTCCGGGCATGCGCAAGCACTGTCCGCGGACAGTGTCTGCTGCTTAAGGCGTCTGAGATAATTTCTTTGATATCAGTGTGTTGAAGATCAATTTCGACTTGGCACGGCGCTTGCCTAGTAATAGGTGAACCACCCTCAATCCAAGCGGAGACACACCATGAAATTCGAAGTCCTGATGCTGCACAGCCTGTTCGTCGCTTGCATGTTCGTTTGTGGATTGACCCTCGTTGCGATGTTGAGTGCCTAGCCCGAAGCCGCGTGGCTTGCTACCCAGGCGCTGCCGGCCAGTCGTTGAGTATCACGTCGCATTCGTCCCGAGCCATGCAAGCAAGTGCTTTCCCAGGTGATTGGAGATACACCATGAAATTTGAAACTTTGATGTTGCGCGGTTTGTTCGCTGCCTGTCTGCTGGTCAGCGGACTGATTCTCGTCGCGATGATGAGCGCCTCGCCAGAAGCGATACGACTGGCCGCCAAGGGTAGCGCCGGCCAGTTGCTGATCGCCGCACCGAACAGTTGCATGTTGCCGCCCGATGGCGTGGTCTGCCCACGGAATTACAACTGATGGGGGGCGTAAGGCGGGGAACGGGGAATAGGGGACGGGGAACATGCCGTCTGAGTGGCTAATTCGGCGCCGCGTTCTTTTTTGATCTTTGTTTGTTTTTGCTCTTGCTTTTCTGCTCCTGCTTTTTAGGCTTTTCCCCGTTCCCCGTTCCCCGTTCCCCGTTCCCCGTTCCCCGTTCCCCGTTCCCCGTTCCCCGTTCCCCAATTTCAACGATAATGGCCGCATGCTGCATGTCATCCTTTATCGCCCCGAGATTCCGCCGAACACTGGCAACGTCATTCGACTCTGCGCCAATACCGGCGCCTCGCTTCATTTGATCCGACCGCTGGGCTTTGAACTGGACGATGCCCGGTTGCGCCGCGCTGGTCTGGATTACCACGAGTATGCGCAGTTGGTCGTGCATGACGATCTCGCCAGTTGCCTGCAAGCCCTGGGTGCACCGCGCGTGTTTGCGTACTCCACTCGCGGCCGGGTCGCCCATGTCGATGCGCGCTATGCGCCAGGCGATGCTTTGTTGTTCGGTTGCGAAACCGCTGGTTTGCCGGCCGATGTATTGGAGGCACTTCCAGAGGCGCAGCGATTGCGTTTGCCGATGCGGCCTGACAGCCGCAGCCTCAATCTCTCCAACACCGTTGCGGTGGCGGTATACGAAGCGTGGCGGCAGCTCGATTTTGTCGGGGCCGGCTAATCGTCGTCATGGTTGAGCCGCGCGCTGGACGGGCCGCTACAATGCCTGCATGACTGACTCTGTCTCCCGTTCTGTTTTACCGCAGCCGCTGCGTGCTTTGGCCGGTCGCGCACTTGAAAGCGCGCTCAATCATGCGCTGTCGCTCGATCCCGATACGGTGCAACGACTGGCCGCATTGAACGGCCGTAGCGTGCAGTTGCATCTGCGCGGCCCCGAGCTGGCACTGGCGGTTACGGTGGAAAACAGCCGGCTCAAGGTCGGCCCGGCGCAAGATGACAGCCATCTACGCGTCGCTGCCACGCCAGGCAGTCTGCTGGCCATGTTGTTGCGCCGTGGCGATGACGGCATTGCACCGGGCAAGGTAGAGATTGCCGGCGATGCCGAGCTGGCACGGCGGCTGGAAAAGCTTGCCAGCCATTTCGCGCCTGATTTCGAGGAGGCTTTTGCGCGTACCTTCGGCGATGTGCTTGGCGTGCCCTTGGCCAAGGCCGTGCGCCATGGTTTGGCGCATGCCCGTGAAACGGCCGATCACCTCACGCAAGACACGGCCGATTGGTTGCGCGAGGAGGCACGCATCGCGATCGCCCCCGGTGAAGTAGAAAACTTTCTCGACGGCGTGGATAGCTTGCGCGAACGCAGCGAACGTCTGGAGTCACGCCTGGCCAGGCTCGAACAGCAGCTCAAAAGGCCGTCCGCGTGACGCCGCTGAAAGTTGTGCCACGGCTGATGCGCGTCGCATCCGTGTTGCTCGCTTACCGACTCGACGAGTTCGTTGACGCGACGCATCTGTTTCGTCCGCTGAAGTTGTTGCGTCCTTTATTGGCGCGGCCGCGCAACGAGGTAAAGCATTTGCCGCGCGGCGAGCGGCTGCGTCTGGCGATGACCGAGCTTGGCCCGATTTTCGTCAAGGCGGGTCAGGTATTGTCGACTCGCCGCGACCTGGTGCCGGCCGACATCGCCGATGAGCTGGCCCTGCTGCAAGATCAAGTAGCCCCCTTCGCCGGTAGCCAGGCACGGGCCATCGTCGAGCAGCAATTGAAGGCGCCTGTTGCGCAGTTGTTTGCGTATTTTGACGAAACGCCGTTGGCCTCCGCTTCGATTGCTCAGGTGCATGCGGCGACCCTGCATGATGGCCGTAGCGTCGTGGTGAAAGTGTTGCGCCCCGGCATCGATGGGCAAATCGCGCGCGATGTGCGTTTGCTGCGCTCGCTCGGTGAGCTGGCGCAACGCTGGCATCCGAATGCCGACAAGATCCGTCCGCTCGATGTCGTCGCCGAAGTCGAAAAAATGCTCGAAAACGAGCTGGATCTGCAGCGCGAAGGCGCCAGCGCCAGCCTGCTTCGGCGCAATTTCGACAGCGGCGTCGATCTCTACGTGCCCGAAGTACATTGGGAGTTGACCGGCGAGCGTGTGCTGACCCTGGAGCGCGTACACGGTGTGAGTTGCGATGACATCGCCGCGATCGATGCCGCCGGGGTCAACCGCAAGGCGCTGGCGGTCAAAGGCGTGCGGGTGTTCTACGAGCAGGTGTTTCGCGATAATTTTTTCCATGCCGATGCACATCCCGGCAACATCTGGGTCGATCTTGCTCGTCCGGCCGAACCGCGTTTCATTGCGCTGGATTTCGGCATCATGGGTTCGCTGCCCGAAGCCGATCAGTATTGGCTGGCGCAGAACTTCATCGCATTGTTCGAGCGTGACTACGCACGCATCGCGCAACTGCATGTGGATGCAGGCTGGATGCCAGGCACCGTGCGCCTGGATGAGCTGGAGGCCGCGGTACGCACAGTATGCGAACCCTATTTCACTCGCCCGCTATCGCAGATCTCGTTGGCCGAGCTGGTCGTCAAGCTGTTTCAAACCGCCCGTCGCTTTGAGCTGGTATTGCAGCCGCAACTGATTCTGCTGCAAAAGACCTTGCTCAATATCGAGGGCGTGGGCCGTATGCTCGACCCGCAGATCGACATCTGGGCGGTGGCGCATCCGGTGCTGAAACGCATTCTGCGCGAGCGCTATAGTCCGCGGCGCACGTTGCGTGAAATGCGCAAGCGCCTGCCGGAGTGGTTTCGCGCCGCGCCGTTGTTTCCCGAGTTGGTGCGCGATGCATTGCAGCAGGTCGCCCGTGGCGAGCAGCGATCCTTGAGCGACCCGCTGGTGTTGCTGCAGCAACGCGAAGATGCTCGGCGCAGTGAGCGATTACTCGCCGGCTGCCTACTTGGCGGCAGTCTGCTGCTTGGCGCTACCTTGTTGTGGACGCTGGCCCCGCAGCATGGCATCTGGCCACCGCTGAGTGCGGCTGTCGCCGGTTTGCTTGCCTTTGCGTTTGCCTGGCCGCGACGACATGGTTGATGAACGCGATGCCGCGATACGCGATAACGACAACAGCGCTGCTCCGGCCTCTCGTTCACCGCGTACGCATTTGCAGATTTTGTACCAAGACGACGCACTGATTGCGGTGAACAAGCCTGCTGGTCTGGCCGTGCACCGTTCCAAGATGGTGGGCAACGCCGACGAGTTTCTGATTGACCTGTTACGCGAGCAAGTCGGCGGCACGGTCAATTTGGCCCATCGATTGGATCGCGCGACCAGTGGCGTACTGCTGATCGCGCGCAGCGCGGAAGTAGCCGCTGCCCTGGGCGAGCAGTTCATGGGGCGCGATGTACACAAGCAATATCTGGCGGTAGTGCGTGGTTGGCCGGAGCCGGCCGAAGGCGTGATCGACTACCCTTTGCCCGGTTCACGCGACAACGGCCCGCGTCGCGATGCGCGCACACGCTATCGCAGTCTTGCCAGCATCGAAGTGCCGATCGAACTTGGCCGCTATCCACAGCAACGCTACGCGCTGGTGTTGGCCGAACCCGAGACCGGTCGTTTTCGGCAGATTCGTAAGCATCTGGCACATCTGCATCATCCGGTGATCGGCGACTGCCAACACGGACGCAGCGATCACAATCGCTTGTACAAACAGTATTTCAGTTGTCATCGCATGCTGCTGCACGCCTGGCGTCTGCATTTCGCGCACCCGGTCAGCGGAGCGCCGATAAGCATCGAAGCGTCGTTGGATGCGACTTATAGCGCGCTGCTGGAACGATTCAAGTGGGTCTTGCCCGGCTAGCGCCGTTGCACCTTCTTGCCGAGCGAGGTGAAATCGGTAACCCCCAGCGCGGTGCGTTCGCCAGCTAAACTACACCGCATGTTGATCGTCAGCCCTTCCATCGCTATCGCCGAAACCGAGCTGGTCGAGCGCTTTTTGCGCGCCGACGGCCCCGGCGGGCAGCATGTCAATCGCACAGAGAGCGCGGTGGAGCTGCGCTTCGATGTGTTGAATTCGCCGTCGCTGCCCGATGAAGTGCGTGCGCGTTTGCTCGCGCGAAGCGATCGCCGGCTTACCAGCGAAGGCGTGCTGGTGATTCAGGCGCGCCGTTTTCGCGACCAGGCCCGCAACCGTGACGATGTACGAGAACGGCTGGTCGAGGTGATTCGCGGGGCGCTGGTCGCTCCGAAAAAACGCGTCGCCACCAAACCCAGCCGTGCCTCGAAAGAGCGTCGTCTCGTTGGCAAGCAGCAACGTGGCAAGATCAAGCAGACCCGCTCACGCGATTGGAGCCACGAATGAATCGGCCGATGTTGCCGCCCGCCCCCGCGCAGGCGCCCAAACTCAATAGCCGCTTTTGGCCATGGTTGGCACGCTGCGCGCTGCGGCTTTCCGGCTGGCGTCTGATCGGGGATTTTCCCGACGTGCCCAAACTAATTCTGATCGGTGCGCCGCATTCGTCTTATTGGGACGGGGTGTGGGGGCTGCTGATGAAAATCGGCCTGGGCGTGAATATTAGCGTGATGATTAAGCGCGAGGTGCTCGATGGCCCGCTCGGCGTCATCCTGCGCCCGCTCGGCATGATCCCGATCAACCGCGGCGCCGCGCTCAATGTGGTCGATCAAATGGTCGAGCGCTTCAATAGTCATGACCGCATGTGGCTGGGCATCACGCCTGAAGGCACACGCAAGAAAGTCACGCATTGGAAATCCGGCTTTCTGCGCATCGCGCATGCCGGGAGTATTCCGATCCTGCCCTTGTTCATCGATTACCCAAGCAAGAGCTTCACGCTGGGTCCGTTAGTGCATGCCAGCGCCGATCATGATGCCGATATGGTCACTATCCGCGCGATGTTCGAACCGTATCGCGGCAAGCATCGCAATACCCATTAGCCCGTCGCATCAGCCTGGAGCCTTTTGTGGATCTGCTCGGCATACAGCACTTTGACGCTTTTCTGCTTGCTTGCATCGCGCTCAACCTGACGCCGGGGTTGGATACGTTCTATATCCTCGCGCGCAGCGGCCGCGAAGGGCGGGCAGTGGGCATGGGGGCGGTACTCGGCATCAATGCGGGTTGCGTAGTGCACACATTGGCTGCGGTGTTGGGTATTTCGGCCATCCTGATGACGTCGGTATGGGCGTTCTCGGTGCTGAAATACCTTGGTGCGGCCTATCTGATCTGGGTGGGTCTGCGCATGCTGATGACTCGGCAGACGGCACGCCAGCCAACCGAAACGCGTGGCCGTGGCGCCGCTGCTGCGTTCCGTCAGGGCATGCTTACCAATGTGCTCAATCCCAAGGTAGCGCTGTTTTATCTGGCGTTTCTGCCGCAGTTTGTCGATCGGCACGCGACCCATCCGCAGCTTGGCTTGCTGGTGCTCGGGCTGAGCTTTATCGGTACCGGAATGACCTGGTCGACGGTATTGGCCTTGGCAGGCTCCCATATCCATAGCCTGTTGCAGCGCCGCCCGCGTGTGGGTCTTTGGATGGATCGGGTTTGCGGCGGTGTGCTGTTGGGCTTTGGCGTGAAGTTGGCGCTGCAGCGGCAGAGCTGAGAGCGCCCCCTCCCCATGAGGCGAGCTTTTAGCTCCTCCCCCTGCACGCAGGGGGAGGCTGGGAGGGGGGGGCTGTGCAAACGCGCGCTAGCGCTGCGAATGCCCCGACTCGTCATATTCGCGATTCAGCAGGCCCGGCCGGATCAAATCGATAAAAGCCAATGCCTCCGCACTGAGGAATTTGCCCTTGCGGATCACCACGCCGTAGCTTCGCTGCGGGAAGTACTGCTTGAGGTTTCGGACGGCTAGACGGCTTCTATCCGCTTCGGTGATACAGATGCCGGTGACAATGGAAATGCCCAGGCCCATCGCCACGTACTCCTTGATGACCTCCCAGCCGCCGACTTCGATGGCTACCTGATAAGGCACTTGGCGTTGCTGGAACACCAGATCCACCAGCCGATACGTGGATAACCGCTGCGGTGGCAGGATCAGGCCGTAGGGCGAGAGATCCTGCAGGGTCACCGAGGGTTTGCTCGCCAAGGGGTGATCGAGCGGCGTAATCAGCATCGGGTCGTAGTGATAAACCGGTGCCCAGGCAATGTCATTGGGTACGTCCAGCATCGAGCCGACAGCAAAGTCGGCTTCATCCGCGCGCAGCAGGGCCATGCCGTCCTTGCCGGTGACATTGGCCAGTTGCAATTGCACGGCGGGAAAACGTTCGCGGTACCGGCGCACCAGTTCGGGCAATAGGTATTGAATGGTGGAGCTGCCTGCGGCGATGGTCAGCCGGCCCGATTGCAGGCCTTTCACCTTGGCCTGGAAATCGCGGTCGAGGTTTTCCCAGCCCTCGACCAGTGGGCGCGCCATCTCATAAAGGATTTCGCCGGCATCGGTGAGATTGATGCGGCGCCGGTTGCGCTCCAGCAGCGGCATGCCCAGCTCACGCTCCAGCGCCTGCAATTGCAGGCTCACGCTGGGCTGAGACAGATACAGCGCCTCCGAGGCGCGGGTCAGCGTGCCCAGCTTTACGGTGTAGACGAAGGCGCGAAGCTGCTTCTGACGATTGCCTTTGTAGTAGTAACGCGGGCCGGGCTCGCCTTTGTCGCGCACTTTGGAGGGGCCACGACGCACTTTTTTTGGCTTAGTCAGCTTCTTGTCAGCGTCTTTCATGGCTTTAATCTCAATACGTTAGCGTATTTATTGGCAATGCTAATACTAAAGATTAAAACATTTGCTTTGTCAAAGTCTGACTCCGTGCCCTAGCTTCACTCCATCACAGCTCGGAGATCACCATGGCCGTCCCCAAGGAACGCGTTGTCATTCACCAGACGCAGATTCACGGTTCGATAGCGCCCGACCACGACGCCATCCTCACCCCCGAGGCATTGGCTTTCCTGGGCCAGTTGCACCGGCGTTTCGATGCCCGCCGCCGGCAGTTGCTGAAGCAGCGGCAAGAACGTCAGGCACGCTATGACGCCGGGGCTTTGCCTGACTTTCGCGCCGACACCGGCAGCATCCGCGAATCCGATTGGCAAGTTGCGCCTATTCCGGCTGCCTTGCAGGACCGCCGCGTGGAGATCACCGGCCCGGTCGAGCGCAAGATGATCATCAACGCGCTGAACTCCGGCGCAAAAGTGTTCATGGCCGATTTCGAGGATTCGTCCGCGCCGAGTCTGGCCAATCAGCTCGACGGCCAGATCAACCTGCGCGACGCGGTGAACGGCAGCATCGCCTACCGCTCGCCTGAGGGTAAGCAATATCGAGTCGGTGCAAACCCTGCCGTGTTGGTGGTGCGTCCGCGCGGCTGGCATCTGCCGGAGCGGCACCTTACGGTGGACGGTGAGGTGATGGCCGGCGCGCTGGTCGATTTTGGCCTGTTCGCCTTCCACAACGCCCATGCGCTGCACGCCCGCGACCAGGGGCCGTACTTCTACTTGCCCAAGTTGGAAGCCATGGAAGAGGCGCAGCTATGGGACGAAGTGATGTCCGTTACCGAGGGTGAGCTCAATCTGCCCCTCGGCACGATGAAGGCCACCGTATTGATCGAGACGCTGCCGGCGGTGTTTCAGATGCATGAGATTCTGCATGCCCTGCGCAATCGCGTGGTGGGTCTCAACTGCGGCCGCTGGGACTACATCTTCTCGTACCTGAAAACCTTGCGCGGTCATCGCGATCGCCTGCTGCCTGAGCGTGGCCAGGTGCTGATGACTGTGCCGTTTCTAAAGGCTTATTCGGAGCTGCTTATCCAGACCTGTCACCGGCGCGGCGCCTTCGCCATGGGCGGTATGGCGGCGCAGATTCCGATTCGCGGCGACGAAGCGGCTAATGAGGCGGCAATGACCAAGGTACGGGCCGACAAGCTGCGCGAAGTGCAGGCCGGCCACGACGGAACCTGGGTGGCGCACCCGGCGTTGGTGCCGGTGGCGCAGGAGATCTTCGACCGTTATATGCCGTCGCCCAATCAACTCAGCGTCAAGCGCACCGATGTTGCGGTAACGCGCAATCAATTGATCGCGCCATGCGCCGGCACTATCAGCCGCGCTGGTTTCGACAACAACGTCGAAGTAGCGCTGCGCTATACCGCCGCCTGGCTCGACGGTCAGGGCTGCGTGCCCATCCATCACCTGATGGAAGACGCCGCCACCGCCGAAATCGCGCGCTCGCAGTTGTGGCAGTGGCTGCATCACGGCGAGGTGGAGTTCACCGACCACGCACCGATCGATTTCGCCTTGTTCGACCACGCCTTGGCCACGCATACCCATCGCCTGCGCGACAGCGATCTGCCCGGCGCCAAGCGGGCCGACGAGGCTGCTGCGCTGCTAGCCACTCTGACTCACGCCGAAAGGCTCGGTGATTTCCTCACCTTGCCAGCCTACGAAAAGCTTGCCTGACCCTTTGCCTCGTGGAAGCGATTCCAGACGTCGCTTCCAACCAACATCTCACGGAGCCACCCCATGAAAACCGCTGAACAGCTCACGCTCGATTGGAGCAACAACCCCCGTTGGACCGGCATCCAGCGCAACTACACCGCCACCGATGTGGTGCGCTTGCGCGGCACCGTTGCCGTAGAGCACTCACTCGCCCGGCGTGGTGCCGAGCGGCTGTGGAAATCGCTGCACAGCGAAGACTTCGTCAACGCATTGGGCGCGCTCACCGGCAACCAGGCGATGCAGCAGGTCAAGGCCGGCTTGCAGGCGATCTATCTCAGTGGCTGGCAGGTGGCGGCCGATGCCAATGTGGCCGGCGAGATGTATCCCGACCAGTCTCTGTATCCGGCCAACTCGGTGCCGCTGGTGGTCAAGCGCATCAACAATACCTTGCTGCGCGCCGATCAACTGAATCATGCGGAAGGCAAGAACGATATCGATTGGCTGGTGCCGATCGTGGCCGATGCCGAGGCCGGTTTTGGCGGTGTATTGAATGCGTTCGAGCTGATGAAGGCGATGATCGAAGCCGGCGCGGCCGGCGTGCATTTCGAAGATCAACTGGCCTCGGTGAAGAAGTGCGGCCACATGGGCGGCAAGGTGCTGGTACCGACGCGCGAAGCGGTGGACAAATTGAACGCGGCACGGCTGGCGGCCGATGTCGCCGGCGTACCGACCTTGCTGGTCGCACGCACCGATGCCGATGCGGCCGACCTTATCACCTCGGATATTGACGACAACGACAAGCCCTTTCTTACCGGTGAGCGCACCGTTGAAGGCTTCTTCCGCGTGCGTCCCGGCCTGGATCAAGCCATCAGCCGTGGTCTGGCCTATGCCCCATTCGCCGACTTGATCTGGTGCGAAACCAGCAAACCGAACCTGGAGGAGGCGCGCCGATTCGCCGAGGCGATTCATGCCCGATTCCCCGGCAAGCTGCTCGCCTATAACTGCTCGCCGAGCTTCAACTGGAAGAAGAACCTCGACGACGCCACCATCGCTACCTTCCAGAAAGAACTCGGTGCGATGGGCTACAAATTCCAGTTCATCACCCTGGCTGGCTTCCACAGCCTCAACTACGGCATGTTCGATCTGGCGCATGGCTATGCGCGCCGCCAGATGAGCGCCTTCGTTGAGTTACAGGAAAAGGAATTTGCCGCCGCCGACCGTGGCTTCACCGCAGTGAAGCATCAGCGCGAGGTGGGCACCGGTTACTTCGACCAGGTGACTCAGGCGATCCAGCAGGGTCAATCCTCGACGACCGCGTTGACCGGCTCGACCGAAGAAGCCCAGTTTCAGCAGACACGCCACGCCACCGCAGCTTGAAATAAGGTGCCAGGCCCCGGTATCGGATGGGAGAGGGAGGGGAGCCGATACCGGGGTGGCGAGGGCTGAGCTCAATAGAGAACTAGCCGGTGCAGATAATAGACCTCCGTTAAGGGAAGTCAATACTGACCAGTACAAAAATAACGATCAGCCACATTAGGTCAGCCCCATTAAGCTCAGCCGGGTTAAACCCGGCGATACTGCAGCGCCTCGGCTAAATGGGTGCGATCCAGAATAGCCGCGCCGCCATCCAGATCGGCGATGGTGCGCGCCACGCGCAGTGTCCGGTGATAAGCCCGCGCCGAAAGGCCAAGCCGCTCCAGTGCGGTGTCGTACCAATGCCGTTCGGCCGGCCCCAGGGCACAATCACGCTCCAGTTCGCGTGTGCTGATTTCCGCGTTTGGCCGACCTGCCCGCATCAAGGCATGCTGCCGTGCCTTGATAACGCGCGCGCGGACGGTGGCGGAATCCTCGTCGTGAGCACTACGCGGCGCACCTAGCTCCGATAGCGGCACGCGCGGCACCTCCACGCTCAGGTCGATGCGATCCAACAGCGGGCCCGAGATGCGCGAGCGGTAGCGTTGACGTTGGTCGGGCGTGCACTGACAACGTTCGCGCGGATCGCCGGCATAGCCGCAAGGGCAAGGATTCATGGCAGCAATAAGCTGGAATTGCGCCGGAAAGGTGGCTTGCCGCGCCGCTCGCGAAATGACGATACGGCCCGACTCCAACGGCTCGCGCAACACATCCAGTACATGCCGGCTGTGCTCGGGTAGCTCGTCCAGAAACAGCACCCCGTTATGCGCCAGCGATATCTCGCCGGGGCGCGGGTCCGAGCCACCGCCGACCAGGGCCATTGCCGAGGCCGTGTGATGAGGCGCGCGAAAGGGCCGTCGCCGCCAATGCTGCAGATCAACCGGCTGGCCTGTCACCGACAAAACCGCGCAGGTTTCCAGCGCCTCTGATTCGGTCAACGGCGGCAGGATGCCGGGCAGGCGTTCGGCCAGCATGGTCTTGCCGGTACCCGGCGGCCCCACCAGCAGCAGATGGTGACCACCGGTTGCGGTGATCTCCAATGCGCGCCGTGCCTGCAACTGGCCGCGCACATCGATCAAATCCGGCCCGTGGTAGGCCTCTGGGAGCGACTTGGAACTAGCCGGCGACGATAACTCTTGCGCGCCGCGTAGCCAGCCGCAAACCTCGGCAAGCGTGTCGGCCACACGTACATCGACATCCGAGATCAAGGCGGCTTCGGCGGCGTTGGCGCGTGGCACCACCACCCGCCGTCCACGCGCGCGAGCGCGCAACAGCGCCGGAAGTACGCCGGACACCCCGCGCAATGCGCCGGAAAGAGCCAGTTCGCCGAGAAATTCACAATCATCGAGCTTGTTGCGGGGCACCTGGCCGCCTGCCGCGAGTATGCCCAGCGCAATCGCCAGATCGAAACGACCGCCGTCCTTGGGTAGCTCCGCCGGCGCCAGGTTCACCGTAACTCGGCGATTGGGATATTCGAAGGCGCTGTTTTGAATCGCCACCCGCACTCGATCACGCGCTTCGCGGACGGCCGCCTCGGGTAAGCCAACGATATGGGTGCCCGGCAAGCCGCCGGAAAGATGCACCTCGACCATCACTTGCGGGGCGGCCACTCCTTCTTGCGCGCGGCTTAGGGTGACAGCCAGGCTCATAACGGGCTGCGCGAGTCGTGGATCTGGTCGCGGGCCTGCTTAAGCATCTGGCGACTCCATGTCAGTGGCACAGTCAGTGGCACGCAAAAAAACAGCCGCCCCCCGATTGTTCTCGGGGTGTGAGGGTGACAAATCAGGGGGCGGCTCCCGGGTCGCGGGCTAGTGCTAAGCCCTGCCAGGGGTAGCACCAGCCTCAAGTTCTGCGATACGTCGTTCTAGTTCTTCTACTTTGGCGCGGGTGCGTGCAAGTAGTTGACTTTGAACGTCGAATTCTTCGCGCGTGACTAGGTCAAGGCGGCGCAATCCTTGTGCCAGTACATCGTGAAAGTTGGTTCGCAAATCCTGTTGTGCTTGAGCCAGCCCTGGCGGAACCAACGAAACCAGCCGTTGGGCAAGTTGATCGATATTCTGTCTATCCATCATGGATAGCACCTCGAGCTTGTCGAATAGAAGTTTAGGTGAGTGTCAAAACACACCGCCATCAGGTTTCTCCGCTAAAAGTTGTAGGGATTTTCCTACAAGACTGAAAACGAGGCGAGCGTCACACTTTGGCGCCAAAGCCTTACCGTTGAAGAGGTTACGGACATCCCTGGCAGCCTTATAGAAAGATCAGGCGACAGCGTGAGCCCCGCAAGGGCAAAATGCCCGCCTACGCAACGAGGAATACCCATGAAGCTAGTGGTAGCGGTCATCAAGCCTTTCAAGCTGGACGATGTACGTGAGGCACTAGCCGAGGTCGGCGTGCAGGGCATCACGGTGACCGAGGTCAAGGGGTTTGGTCGCCAGAAGGGGCATACCGAGTTGTATCGCGGTGCCGAGTACGTGGTCGACTTTCTGCCCAAGATCAAGCTGGAGGTGGCTGTGGCTGACGATCAGCTTGAGCGGGTGGTGGATGCCATCCAGAACGCCGCTCGTACCGGCAAGATCGGCGACGGCAAGATCTTTGTCAGCACGCTGGAGCAGGTGATCCGCATCCGCACCGGCGAATTGGATAACGACGCGCTGTAGTTCCGAGCTGCCGTCCCAGGTTTGCGCCGCCCAGCCTCAGGTCGCGTCCGGCAGTAGCTGTGCGCGCTCGAAACGGCGGTGATGAATCATCAGGCCGGCGTAGTAGACGACGTAATAGCCAATCATCAAGCCGAATACGAGCAGGGTCAGCGGGCTATTGCCGAACGGCGGCGCCGATGACGCGGCGGCAGAGTCCTGCATTTGCGGCAAGGTCACCAGGAAGCGCCAGGCCAGGCGGCTGACCAGTAATACCGTCAGTGCACCGCCAATCCACGGGTTGGGAATATACGCATCGGCACCGTTGGCATCGCGCTCGAAGCGGGTCAGGCGCACGCCGGCGAATCCCAAGACCGAGCCGGCCAGCACGCCGCCGAGCAACCCCTCCAGCAGGCGTATGTCCTGTAAGCCGGCCAGGCCGCTCAAGCCGCCGAGTACGCTCAGAATGACGATGCGCGCGATCATCCGCTTGCGCCGAATCGGCTGTGGACCGAAATGGCTGCGCACGCGGCGCCAGATAGCGAAAGCCATCAGCGGAATCATCATGGCAGGCACAAGCAGATGGGGTGTCATGAGCTAACTCGCATCGGTGAAGGTAGGTGCAGGCTAGCTGCACGCCGGGGACATAACGATTGACGCAGTAAAGCCGTTGCGGTTGACAATCGTCATCCGCAACAGCGCAACAAAGGGCTTACTTCGCCTTGCCCTGGTTGGCCACGGCGGCCATCTTGGCCTCGATCGCGGCGGCATCGCCCAGGTAGTAGCGGCGCAGCGGCTTGAGTTCGGCGTCAAACTCATAAACCAAGGGCACGCCGTTGGGGATATTTAGCTCAACGATGTCGTCATCGGAAATGCCGTCCAGATACTTCACCAGCGCGCGCAGCGAATTGCCGTGAGCAGCCACCACCACGCGCTGACCCGTGCGTATCGCCGGCGCCAGCAGCTCGTGCCAATACGTCATGACGCGGGCTACGGTGTCTTTCAGGCACTCGGTGTCGGGGATGTCTTTGGGGTCCAGCGTGGCATAGCGCGGGTCATGCACCGATTCGTTGGTGGCGCGATCGAGCGGCGGCGGCGGAATGTCGTAGCTGCGGCGCCATACCTTGACCTGGTCGTCGCCGTACTTGGCGGCGGTCTCGGCTTTATTGAGGCCGGTAAGCGCGCCGTAATGGCGCTCGTTGAGGCGCCAGTCGGTGAGCACGGGAATCCACATCAGATCCATCGTGTCCTGCACATGCCACAAGGTGCGCACGGCGCGCTTGAGCAGGGACGTATGCGCGACATCAAAGCTGTAGCCCGCCTCTTGCAGCAGACGCCCGGCTTCCTGCGCTTCGGCGATGCCCTGGGCGGTGAGGTCGACGTCGGCCCAGCCGCTAAAGCGGTTGTCCAGGTTCCATTGGGATTGGCCGTGACGGATCAGTACGAGCTTATGCATGGCGGTGGTCTAGGTGCGCTAAAACCTGGGATGGTGAAGCGCTGATGAGAGCCCGTCAAATCGACCCTGCCGAAGGTCATGCTAAACCCGCTGTTGATTGGAGGCATCCTACTGACCACACAACATCGGTATGGAGTTCGTTATGCGTCGCACCCTGCTTGTTCTTGCCCTCATTCCGGTTCTGGCACTATCCCTGACGGCAGCCGCCCATAGCGATAACGACATCGACAAAGTCAACGGCGCGGTACGCGTCGAGGCCGGTCAGCAGGCCGGCGATGTCAGCACCGTCAACGGCGGCGTGCACATCGCCGATGGTGCCGGCGTGCAAAAGGCCAGCACCGTGAACGGTTCGGTGGAGCTGGGCGACAAGGTGCAGGCCCGTGAGATCGGCACCGTCAATGGCGCGATCACCATAGGTTCGAGCAGTCATGTCAGCGGTACGGTCGAAGCCGTCAACGGCAGCATCCGCTTGGGCAAGAATGCCGATGTCACCGGCAAGACCAGCAACGTCAATGGCATCATCAGCCTGGATGGCGCGCATATCGGCGGCGGTATCGAGACCGTCAGCGGCGACATCATGGTGGGCGCCAACTCGCGGGTCGAAGGGGGCATCCTGGTCGATAAGCCCGGTGGCTGGTTCAATTCCAATAGCCGCAAGCCACACGTGGTGATTGGCCCGCATGCGGTGGTGCAGGGACCGCTGGAGTTTCGTCGCGACGTGGTGCTCGACGTCAGCAGCACGGCGCAGATCGGCCCGGTAAAGGGCGCTACGCCGGTGCCGTTCAGCGGCGATCAGCCCTGAGTTGGCAAAGCCCCCGACTCGCGTGAGCGGGTCAGGGGGCAAAGAGCCTGGCGTTATACCCAGTCGCGCGGTTGCAGGTATTCGCCCAATCGCGCTTCCGCGGAGCCTGGCTCGGGCTGGTAGGCGTATTCAAAACGTACGCGCGGCGGCAGGCTCATCAGGATCGATTCGGTACGGCCGCCCGATTGCAGGCCAAACAGGGTGCCGCGGTCATAGACGAGGTTGAATTCCACGTAGCGGCCGCGCCGATACAACTGGAACTCACGCTCGCGTTCGCCAAAAGGCATGTTTCTGCGGCGATCGACGATGGGCAGGTAGGCGTCGAGAAACCCCTGACCAACGGCGCGGGTGAACGCAAAGCATGCCTCGAAACCGCCTTCGCTGAGGTCGTCGTAGAACAAGCCGCCCACGCCGCGCGTTTCGCCGCGGTGCTTGAGATAGAAATACTCGTCGCACCATTTCTTGTAACGCGAATAGACGTCCGCACCGAACGGTGCGCACAGGTCATGCGCGGTCTTGTGCCAGTGCGCCACGTCCTCGTCGTAGGGGTAGAACGGCGTCAAGTCAAAGCCGCCACCAAACCACCAGGCTGGCTCCATACCGGGCTTGCTCGCCTCGAAATAGCGCACATTGGCATGGGTGGTCGGTACATACGGGTTATGCGGATGCAGCACCAACGAAACGCCAGTGGCGATAAAGCTACCGCCCGCCAGTTCAGGGCGATGAGCGGTGGCGCTTGGCGGCAACTGACTGCCATGAACACGGGAGAAATTGACGCCCGCCTGTTCGAACACCGTGCCGCCGCGTAGTACGCGAGTGCGCCCGCCACCGCCGGCGGCGCGCACCCACGCGTCCTCTTCAAAGCGTGCTGAGCCATCGATCGCTTCAATAGCCGAGCAAATACGGTCCTGCAGTTCGCGCAGAAAGGTTTCGGCTCGATCGGCCTGCTCACTCATGGCAATTCATCCTCGATTTAATACTTATTGCTGACGCTTGGCATGTTGTTGACGCGCTACTTAACGCGGTGAGCTTAGCAAGCCTTGGGGCGGCGCCGGTGCGGCGAGGCGTCGCGCAGGTTTGACAGGCCCGACTAGGCAAGCCAGCAGCCGCTCGCTAGGCTCGCACTATGGCTGTCACTAAATGGTCACTATCGCTTATTCGCTTAAACCCCACCGTACCTACCGAGAATTCGACTTGAATGCTCCCCAAGCACGTTGGTGCGTATTAATTCCCTGCCTCAATGAGGAGGCAGCTATCCAGGGTGTGGTGGAATCGGTGCTGGCGCTGGGTGCGTCGATCATCGTGATTGACGACGGTTCAGATGACCGCACGCCGGAGATCGTCGGCGCATTGCCGGTGACCTTGCTGCGTCACCCGCAACGCTGCGGCAAGGGCGAGGCTCTGCGCAACGGTTTCCGCGAAGCGCTGCGGCAAGGCTTCGATGCGGTGCTAACGATGGACGGCGACGGCCAGCATCTGGCGGCCGATGTGCCGCGCATCGTCGAGGCGGCTCGGTGTTATCCCGGTCACATCGTCATCGGTGCGCGCTTGCTTGACCGTACGCAGCAGCCGAAAGGCCGCCGCCGCGCCAATGCGGTGGCCGACTGGGGTATTTCCGTGGCCTGCGCCCAGCCCGTAGCAGACACCCAGAGCGGCCAGCGCTGGTATCCGCGTGCCGCATTGGATCTGGTGGAGCTGCCGGCGGAGAACTTCGTGTTCGAGGCGGCGATCCTGATCGCAGCGTCGCGCGAAAAAGGTCTTGGCGTGGTCTCGGTACCGATTGCCTCGCGCTATGAGGGCGAATTTCGCCATAGCCACTTCAGCCCGGTGCGTGATGTCAGTCGCATCACGATATATACCGTTGGTCGAGCCATTCACTACGGCAATTTCTGGGCTAGTTATCGGCGCTCTCGCACGGCGCCGCTGATTTTTGGAGATGACGCGACAAGTTCGTGAGCCTTGCCTTGCGAGCAGCCTGATTAGCGTTGAGTCTGAATAGTTCACCTCCTCTCAACCTCCCCCTACAAGTAGGGGGAGGAGTCAAAGGCTCGTCTTGTTTGTTGAATTATTCGAGGTCGCCCAATTTGGCGTCCATTTTCGGTGCCGCCAGCCACTTGGCGATGTCTTCGCCCAGTTCATTGGACGTACGCTCAAGCACCCCGCAGTTACCTTTGAATTCACCAAAGACGCCACCCATCGACGTGCGGCGGCCCTTGAAGTTGCCTACCAGTTGACCGTCTTGGTACAGCTTGCCCTTCACCGACATGGCTTTGTGATGCCCGGTGAACGAATTGCCATCGGCCACCGCACTGGTGATTTCCATGACCAGCACCCGGCCGGCATGGTCGCTGGCGACCTCGGCGGCGAATTCGGTCTTGATGCCTGTGTCACGGCCGTACTTGGCAATGGAATCAGGCAGCTTCTCTTCCAGCTTGCATTCGCGTTTGACGGCGCCTGGAATATCGGCATCTTCATTGAAAGGCACTGGGCGCTGGATCAGCACCACGTTATCGGCATGGGCCGACTGCCAAAAACCAAGCATCATGATGGATGCAAACAACAACTTATGCATGTTTTCCCCTTCCCTTTCCTTGATGGAATGACGGAGTCCTTGCGACTCGCGGAGGCGAGTATGCCGTAAACCGGCGACGAATCAGAGAGTGCTGTCGATGCGTGAATGCATCGCCGCGGTCCGCCCATGAGCCAGCAGGCGGCCGTCATGTTCGACCCGGAATGCGTATTGCGAACCGCTGTCGTCGCTGTAGAGACATTCGGTATAGATGTCTAAATGACCGCCAAGCGCATCTATGTATTCTTCGGTCAGGGTAACGTCGCGCAAGCTGACCAATTGGCCATGACGCACGGTTTCTATCCCTTGCGACCGTGCCAGCAGCGCGCCGTGCACGGCCATGGCCTGTGCGCCGTACTCGGCCAGATGCAGCGCATGCAAACCGTGTTCGCCACGCAATGGATGATCGGCATGCATGTGGTTGGCGCTGATTGCGTGGATCGTCGTTTTATCCCAGCTCACGACGGCATCGAGCAGGCACATGGTGCCGGCATGCGGAATCAAATGTGCCCAATCGGTCTTGTCGAGCATGGGATTCTCAGGAGGAACGTTCGCGCGAAAGCATCATGCTCAGCGGCTCGGCTTTCGACAGATGAGGCTCCCGCGAATCGTCGTTGTCTTGCCAGAAATCGTAGAAGTTGAACCAGTTGTAGGGTGCGGCATGGATGTAGTGCTCGATGCGCTGCGCATAACGGGCGAGCAGCAAGTCCAGCGCTGGCGCCCGGCAATGGCGCGGCACCTCCACGCGGTCGGCGAAAGGCTCAAATACCAGCTTGTAACGGTTGCCGCCGAGATAGATGCCAAAACACAGCACCACCGGCACCTGCAACGCATGCGCCAGCAACCACGGGCTTACCGGAAAAGGTGCCGGCGTACCGAGCAGATCGGTGCGGCGCAGTACTTCGTGTTCGCGGCCGCGATCGGCCAGCATGGCTACCATCGCCCCCTGCTCACAGGCTTCGGCGATGGCGAGGGTGACCGAGGCACCATCGCGCGAGGCGTCGATGACTTGCGCGCCCACGTCAGGCGCCAATGCCTCCAGCAACTCGGTCATGGCCGGGGTTTTTTGTTTGTCCAGCAGCACCCGCAGCAGTCGATCCGGGCAGCGTGCACTCAGCGCGCGCAAGGCTTCAAAACTGCCTTGATGCGAGCCGAGCAGCAATACGCCGCGGCCTAAATCGATGCGTTGCTCAAGCAGCGCCAGCCCTTCTGTCTCGATCTCAAAGGCCTGCTCGCCGTGTGCCAGCAGAAAAATTCGATCCAACGTGGTCGCTGCATAGCAGTGGATATGCTTCATCACCTGCCACGGTGTGGCCGGTCGGCCAAATACGCGTTGCAGATACTGTTGCGAGGCTAGCCGCTCGGGCCGGCGGCGCAGATAAAAATACAGCGTGATCGGATACAGCAGCAGTCGCCCCATACCGCGCCCGCCACGCAGCGCGATGGTTCGGATAAGCCATAGCGCGAAACGTCCGCCACCTTCAGGACGGCTTTGCCAATGCCCGCTCAACGCGAAGGACTCGACACGCTGGAACAGGCGCTGACGATGCCGCGCGCCAGTCGTTTGCCATCGCGGAGAATTTCAAAACGGATGCGCTCGCCGGTGCTTGCATCAGTGGTGTTATTCAGCGTTATTTCGGTCAGCGTCAATTCGGCTTGTTGCGCAGGCCATAGCGGCGCCATGAATTTGGCCTCAAGCACACCGGTCAAACGCAGGCCGCGCCATGCGCGCAAGGCCTGGGCCACTTGTTCCAGCATCACCACGCCGGGCACCAGCGGATGACCGGGAAAGTGTCCGGGCAGGCTCGGGTGATCGGCCGCGATACAAAGCGGCGCGTTGTATTGGGATGTGTTCATGCTGTGGCGATACCGCTCAGGTGGTGCGGTGCAATTCAATGTATTCGGATAGTGCGCGCAGGCTGCTGAATATCTGGCGATTGTCGGCATGATCCGAACGCAACTGAAAGCCATAACGCTTGGTGATGGCTAGCGCGATCTCCAGCGCGTCGATGGAATCCAGGCCCAGTTCGCTACCGAATAGCGGCATATCCACGTCGATTTGTTCGGGCCTGACCGTTTCCAGCTTCAGGGCGCTCACCATGAGAATGGCCAATTCGTGTTGTGCGGCAGTCTGTTCGGCCATGCGCGATCCCGTACTTCGATATGCGTTTACTTGGCCTCCCCCCGGCGGCGCAGGGCGCGGAGTGTAACATGCCCCCCTGTTATTCCTGGTTGGCTATGCCAATAGATCAGAGCATTTCATATGGTCCAAAGTTGTGAAGACATGCTGAACGCCCCTGCATTTCACCCGGCGCCGCGCGTGTCCTATCGTCATGTCGATGTTGACGCTGCACTGAGTGAAGCAGGCGCGCTGGCCGTATTCAGTTTCGGCGCAGGCGCTGCGCTTAGCGGCGATCCACGTTATTTGCGGGTCGATCTGGAGTGTTTCGACGCACCCGCGCCGCTGGAGCTCTGGCAGGTGGATGGGGTTGTGCGCCACGGTACCGAAGGTGCCCTGCAGTGGGCTGCTGGCGGCGGTTGGTTGTTCGTCGCCGTCCCGCTGGATGAGCGCGAACACGGTGGCATCCGCGAAACCGCGGCGTTGGCCTATCGGCGGCTCCGCGAGTTTGTCGGCCAGCGCACCGAACGGCATGTATTGCGCATCTGGAATTACCTTGGCGCGATCAACCGTGGCGAAGGCGATGCCGAGCGTTATAAACAGTTTTGCGATGGCCGTGCCGCCGGTGCCGGTGATTTTTTCGCCGATGGTTTTCCGGCCGCCACGGCGATCGGCCATCACGCCGACGAACATCGTTTGCAGGTTTATCTGCTGGCCTGCGACCAACCCGGCATGCGGGTCGAAAATCCGCGCCAGGTCAGCTCCTGGCATTACCCGCGGCAATACGGTCGTACTCCACCGGGGTTTGCGCGTGCGATGACCTTGCCCGCGCAAGATGTCTTGGCTATCTCCGGTACGGCGGCGGTGGTCGGTCATGCCTCGGCGCACCGGGACGATCTCGATGCGCAGCTCGAAGAAACCTTGGCCAATCTGGAGGCGCTGCTGCGCCATGCCGATATGGCAGCGGGTTTCGATACCCATTCGCCGCTAAAGGTTTATGTGCGCGATCCGGCCGATGCGCCGCGCGTACGCGAATTTCTCCGCCAGCGTCTCCCCGGTGTGCCGGTGCTGATGTTGCATGGCGACGTCTGCCGCAGCGAATTGCTGGTGGAGTTTGATGGCTGGCGTTATGCCTGAGACCGTGAGCATCCCTAAAGCGCGCAGTCCGTGTGCGCGGTGCGATGCGTCGCCAGAATAAAATTCGTCAATGCCACCTGGTCGCCAGGCAATGCCGCATAGATAGCGCTGAAGTTGGGGTCGCTGCGCTGGTCAAGCATCAGCACCGCCTGCACGGCCGGCGACTGCGCTGGCCGGTAAGCCAGGCGTGCGGTGCAGCGATTGGGATAGCTCAACGAGTCGGGCTTGGGCGATAACGTCGGCTTGGGCGTAGAGGTTTCCATCAACGCGTCGTGCAGCTTGTGCGCATCGGGGAGAATGCCATCGGCCGCGCTGTACATGCAGCCCATGCAGGCGGGTATCTCCTCCAGGGTCAGCCAGCCCGTCGCCGCGCCGGCGGGCGCTATAAAATTGAAAATCGCATTGCCGTCGTCGCCAACGACGGCGCGCTGCACGCGCCAACCGCGCGGCACGATGATCCAGCCGACGGCATTGGCATGCATCAAGGTAATGTGTGGACGCAGCGCTGCTGGAATCGAGGGCTGCCATGCAGGCAGCTTCGCGTCTGAATTTTCCTCCCACTCGCCTTCGCTATCGCGTACGTCGATGCGCCAGGCCGGGATATCGGTCAAGACCTGTCCCGAGGCATCTTTGGGGTGAGCCGCCACCAGCCGATAGTCGCGCCCTTCGACCGAGCTGAAGCGGCTTGGCGCGCCGGCCAGTTGATGGATATTTTCCGCGGCCGATGCCGATGCGCTATTCAGGCCGATGGCGAGTAGCAACCCGGCAGCGGCGAAACCGAGGCTGCGCGCCATCCCGTGCTTTGTTCCATGCATGGCAAATCCTTAGACGCGAGTGGTGGGCAAGGTTGGCGCGGATTATTTCTTTTGCGGCCGTTGCCAGCCATGCAGGGTCGCTTGCCGCGCACGCGCCACGGTCAGTTCGCCGTCGGGGGCGTCGCGGGTAATCACCGAGCCGGCGCCGATGGTGGCCTGTGCGCCGATGCTTACCGGTGCCACCAGCGCACTGTTGGAGCCGATAAAAGCGCCATCGCCAATCTGCGTGAGGTGTTTGTGCACGCCATCGTAGTTACAGGTGATGGTGCCGGCGCCAATGTTTACATCACGCCCGATTTCGGTGTCCCCCAGATAACTCAGGTGGTTGGCTTTGCTACCCGCGCCCAGCTTGGCTTTTTTGGTCTCGACGAAGTTGCCCACATGCACGCCGGCATCCAGTTCGGTGCCTGGGCGCAGCCGCGCAAACGGTCCGATGGTGCAAGGGCCATGGGTAATCACGCCCTCCAGGTCGCAGTGCGCCTGCACAATGGTACCGGCAGCGAGGCGCACGTTTTTCAGCCGCGTGAACGGGCCGATTCGCACATCCTCGCCAAGTTGCACCTGGCCCTCCAGGATCACGTCGATGTCGATCTCGACATCACGCGCCACTTCCACATGGCCGCGCACGTCCAGGCGCATCGGGTCGGCCAGGCGCACCCCGGCCAGCATCAGCTCGTATGCGGCGCGTTGCCGGTGCTGTGCTTCCAACCCAGCCAGTTGCAATGGGTTGTTGACGCCGGCCGTTTCAACCGGGTCATCACATTCGACACTCAGCGCGGCGCGCTTTTCTGCCGCCGCCATCGCGAAGATGTCGGTGAGGTAGTACTCGCCTTGGGCGTTGTTGCGATCGAGCCGGGCGATCCAGCGCTTTAGCGCGGCCGCTTCGCCGGCAACAATGCCGGTGTTGATAAGGTTGATCGCACGCTGGCTATCGTTGGCGTCCTTCTCTTCGACCACCGCCTGCACCAGACCGTGGTCGTCGCACAGCACGCGGCCATAGCCGTGGGGATCGGCCGGCCGTGTGGTCAGCAGGCTCAATCCGCTCGCCGCCTGCACCAGTTGGCACAGGGTGTCGGCTCGGGTCAGTGGCACATCGCCGTACAGCACCAGAACCTGCGCGCCATCGGGTACCTCGCGCAAGGCTTGATCGACCGCGTGGCCGGTTCCGAGCTGCTGAGCCTGCTGCACCCAGCGCAGGTCGGCCTGCTCGGCAAAGGCTGCTTGCACTTGCTCGCCGTTATGGCCGTACACCACATGGATCGCCTGCGGCTGCAGTGCGCGGGCGGCATCCAATACGTGTGCAAGCAAAGGGCGGCCAGCTAGTGGCACCAGCACTTTGGCCAGTTTCGACTTCATCCGTTTGCCCTCGCCGGCGGCGAGAACGATGACGTGAAGAGCGGGATTATTCATGACGAAGTTGGCGGCCATGGCAGGGCGGCGAGCATAACAGCCAGCCGGGCTCGGTTACGCCGATGTCGATGTCGTGGATGATGCTCGCGCTTTCTGGCGGTATGCCGGCCAGTGAAGGGCAAGCAGGTGGCGCATAACGCAAAAACGCTGGCGCAAGGCCAGCGTTTTTGCAGTCTTTACAGCAGACTTGCGGTGAGCCTATCAGGCTGCCGCGTCTTTCAGCTTCTTCAACGGGCGCACCTTGACCTTCACCGAGGCAGGCTTGGCGGCGAACCACTGCTCTTCCTTGGTGAACGGGTTGATGCCTTTGCGCTTGGGCTTAGCCGGCACGCTGATGGCAGAGATCTTCAACAGGCCCGGCAGGGTGAACGAGCCGGCGCCTTTCTTATGGACGGAACCTGCCACGGCACCTTCCAGTGCTGCCAGAACCGCACGTACGTCCTTGGCCACCACATTGCTCACCTCAGCGAGGTGGGCGACCAGCCCGGACTTGCTCAACGCCTCTTTGATCGGCTTGTGAGCGACCGGCTTAGCTGCGGTCTTGGGGGCCGCTGTCTTTTTGCTTGCTGCTTTCTGCGTCTTCGCCATGGGTATCCCCGTGCTTGTTGGATGAATTTGGCTGATATGCCTCTCGGCATGCGCAATGTAGGGCAAGTTTGCGATCACACCAACTGCCGAATGGTTTTTTATGCGGAAAAGAGACAGGTTGGGGCAAATTTGTTGAGTCATTTTGCCCGGCGGGGTAGGGTGGTCACGCTGTACGGGCGGTTGTGGGTGCAGGGCTGTAGGCGCATGCCTACAGCCGATAACGGATTCGGCTGAGGCATTTTGTCAGTGCCGCGACAGCTATAGCCAGGAGGGCGCCAGTAGAATGCATTCGAGAAAATATTGCGTCGGCCGATACACAGTCGCATCGGCCAGCCGCCGCCAGCGAATCAGGAACAGGGACAATCTAGTGATATATCGGACCTCCGGTCGCCATGCCGTGAGCGGCGAACGGCTGTGGCTATCTGTCTGGGCCGGCGCGTTGTTGTTGGCATCGAGTACGGCGTTTGCACAGACCGCATCGAGCGAGCAAGAGCAACGCGAACGCGCGCAGCGCGAAGCACAACAGCGTGAGCAATTGCGCACAGCGCCGGATGTGCGCCTGCAGCCTGCGCAAGCGACGGACTACCGGCAAACCAGCCTGCCGCAGGAAACACCGTGCTTTGAGCTGATTTCGCTGAAATTGGACCACCCAGGGTCGCCTGGGGGCTCGCATGGCGACGCATTCGGCTTCGTGCAGAGCTATCTCGATCGCTACGCCGGCCAATGCGTCGGGCAACAGGGGCTGGAGCTGATCGCCCATCGCGCCTCCGATCTGATCCTGGCGCACGGCTACGTCACCACGCGCCTGGTCACACCCGAGCAAAACCTCGCCCAAGGGCAGTTGCGCTTATTGCTCATTCCCGGCACCGTCGGCGCGGTGCGTTTCGCGCCCGGCTCAGTCAACGCGAACTGGCTCAATGCGCTGCCCTTGCGTCCGGGCGATCTGCTTAATCTGCGCGATATCGAGCAGGGCCTTGAGCAGATGAAGCGGGTCCCTTCACAAGACGTGAAGATCGATATCGCACCCGGCACCGAGCCGGGCAGCTCCGATCTGGTACTCGCGGTGACGCGCAGCAGACCCTGGCGCGTCACCCTCAATCAGGACGACAGCGGCGCTCGCTCCACCGGGCGCGAGCAGGGCGGCGTGAACCTGGCGTGGGATCAACCGCTGGGTCTCAACGATTTGTTTGTCGCCGGCGCCACCCATTCGGTCGGCCGTTATCACGGTATCCGCGGCACCACCGGCGCCAATTTCAATTACAGCCTGCCGTGGGACAACTGGACCTTCAGCGCTTCCACCAACGGCTACGGTTACCGCCAGCCGGTCACCGGCGCGCAGCAAACCTTCAGTTTCACCGGTCGCTCGCGCACCACCAGTGTCAGCGCCACGCGACTGATGCAGCGCGATGCCAACAGCAAGACCTCGCTGCAACTGATCGTCAGCGGTCGCCAGGCACACAGCTACGTCAATGGTGTCGAGATCGAAAATCAGCGGCGGCAGACGCGCTCCGCCGAGCTGGCGTTGATCCATCGCCGCTATCTCGGCAACGCGCAACTGGATCTGCGTCTGGCCCATCGCCGCAATGTGCCGTGGTTCGATGGTGACTGGCGCGCGAGCGCGCATGGCGGTCCCGGTTTCCGCGTCGGCATCACCACATTTGATGCCAGCCTCAGCTTGCCGTTCCAGGCGATCGGTCAGCGTTGGTTATGGACGTCCGAATTGCGCGCACAAGCCACCAGTGGCCAGGTCTACGCCGAGGATTACCTCACCGTAGCCGGCCGTTACACCGTGCGTGGCTTCGATGGCGAAACCAGCATCGGCGGGCGCCATGGCTACTACTGGCGCAACACCGTGAGCTGGCCCATAGGCGACAGCGGTATCGCGTTGTACGGCGGCGTAGATACCGGCCGCGCCGGCGGCGCGCCCACACCGGGCCTGAGCAGTCACAGCCTGACCGGCAGCGTGCTGGGTGTGCGCGGCAGCCGCTGGGGCTTGAGCTGGGATCTGTTCGCCGGTTGGGCCTGGCATGCGCCAGAGGGTTTCAAGACACGCCGACCGGCTGCCGGCATGCAGTGGATCTACATGTTTTAGACATCTGCCCCTCCCCCTGCAAGGGGAGGGAGCACAAGCATTACGCAACACGCTCCTCCCCCTGCTTGTAGGGGGAGGTTGGGAGGGGGGCAGGCCTGGCCGCAAAGTCCGACCCCACCCCAGCCCTCCCCCAAAAAGGGAGGGAGCTTCAGGCATCACTCAACAGTTTGTGGAACGGACACCAAGGACTTTCATCATGTCGGATCTCACTCTGCGCACCACCATCACACATCGCACATCACGGCCGAGCCGGTCGCAGCTACTGCGCCGCCAAGCCCTCTGGGCCGCACTTACCGTCGCCTGCGGTCTGCCTAGCGTCTACGCGCAAAGTGCGCCGCCGCAGCACCCCGATGGCAGCACGACCACCACGGTTATCCAGGCCGCCAACGGCGTGCCGGTGGTCAACATCGCGACGCCCAATCAAGCCGGCTTGTCGCATAACCGCTACCAGCAGTTCGACGTCAACAGCCAGGGCCTGATCCTCAACAACAGTGGCGCCATTACCAGCACCAAGCTGGCGGGTTTTATCTACGGCAATACCAACTTACCGAACGACACCGCGGCAAAACTCATCCTCAACGAAGTCACCTCGACCCTACCCAGCCAACTCAACGGCATGATCGAGGTGGCCGGGCGCGCGGCTGACGTCATCGTCGCCAACCCCAATGGCATCACCGTCAATGGCGGCGGTTTTATCAACGCGCCGCACAGCGTACTCACCACCGGCACGCCGATGCTCGGCGCCGACGGCGCGCTCAACGGTTTTCGCGTTAGCGGCGGGCGCATTGCGATCAATGGGCAGCTCGATGCCAGTGCGATCGATCGGGTCGATTTGATCGCCCGCGCCGTTGCGGTCAATGCCGGCGTCTGGGCCAATCAGCTTAACGTCGTCACCGGCGCCAATCAGGTGGACTACGCCAGCCTGGCGACACAAAAACTCAGCAACAGCGGTGCCTCGCCGGCGGTCGCGCTCGATGTCTCGGCACTCGGCGGCATGTATGCCGGGGTGATCCGATTGATCGGCACCGAGGCCGGCCTGGGCGTCAACAATCAAGGCCAGATCGCCGCGCAGCGTGGCGACCTCACGCTGACCAACGCCGGCCAAGTGGTGCTCGGCGGCAAAACCACCGCTAGCGGCAACCTGGCGATCAACGCGGCGCAATCGCTATCCAACAGCGGCACGTTGGCCGGCGGCGGTGCGGTTACGCTGGCTGGTAGCGACATCAGCCTCAGTGGCACGCTGTACGGCGGCGGTCCAATGAGTCTCGTCGCCACCAGCGGCGCGCTGAGCCATAGCGGACAGCTACAAGCGCAAGGCGCCCTTACCCTGCAAGCGAACGGCGCGCTCACGCAGGCATCCACCGGCACCACACTCGCCAATGGCCCCATCAACCTCAGCGCGGCATCGCTGGATAACGCGGGTACGATCGAATCCGCGCAAGGCGTCAACCTGCAATTGCGTGGCCATGCCGGCAACAGCGGCACCGTGCTTGCCGACCACGGCGACCTCACCCTCACCGCCGACACCCTCGACAACGCCGGCACGCTCAGCACAGGCGGCAACGCCGCATTGACGGCCAGCACCGCGTTGAACACTCGCGGCAACCTGCTCGCCGCCGGTGCGGTCACTCTCAGCGCGCCGGCGCTGACCACCGCCGGCACCGTGCAAGCCGGCCAGGCGTTGACCATCAACGGCGGCAGTCTCAGCAACAGCGGCAAGCTGTATGCGCTGGGCGGTGACGGCGCGATCACGCTCAGTAGCGCTTTCAACAACGCCGTCGGCGGCGACATCTACAGCGTCGGCGTGCTGAGCCTGGGTGTGGCCTCCGCGGTCAATGCGGGTGCGATCGAAGCCAAAAAATCGTTGACCCTCAACAGTGCCGGCGATCTCAGCAGTAGCGGCACCCTGCAAGCGGATGGCGGCGATCTCACCCTGGTCGGCGGCGGCAGCCTGCTCAACAGCGGCGTGGCGAGCGCAGCGGTCAACCTCACGCTCAACGCCGGCAACCTACTCACCAGCACCGGCCAGGCCGTTGCCAATGGCAACGTCAGCCTCCATGGCGGCAGCCTGGTCACTGCCGGCATCGTGCAAGCAGGTCAGGCGCTGAGCCTGAGTGGTGGCGATTTAAGCAATAGCGGCAAGCTCTATGCCCTGGGTCAAGGCGGGGCGGCTGGCGTTTGGACGGCCAAACTCAGTGGCGCCTTCAGCAATGCCCCTGGCGGCGATATCTACGCCAGCGACAGCATCACCTTGAATGCGGGCTCGCTCGTCAATGCCGGCAGCATCGAGGCCAAGCAGGCGGCCAACATCACGCTGGGCGGTGCGCTGAGCAACAGCGGCCATATCCAAGCCGATCAAAGCGATGTCACGCTCGTCGCCGACGCGCTCGACAACAGCGGCGTAATCAGCGCGCAACGCAACCTGCAGTGGCGGATTGCTCATGCGGCCAGCAACAGCGGCACCGTCATCAGCGGTCAGGCGGCCACGCTAGCGGCCAACCGATTTGGCAACAGCACCAGCGGCCAACTGCAAAGCGGCGGCGATCTCACGCTGTCCGCCGTGACGCTCGACAACGCCGGCAGCCTGCATGCCAAGGGCAACGCCAACATCAGTGGCGTCGATCTCAGTAACGCCACGGGCGCGCAGTTGCTCGCCGATGGTGCGCTTACGCTCGGTCACAGTGGCGCCGTCAGTAATGCCGGCGTGCTGCAAGCCGGCAGCGATTTCACGTTGACCCAGGCAGCCTCGCTCAGCAATGCGCAAGGCGCCACGGTCTATGCCGGACACGATCTGAACCTCGCACTTACCCAGGCACTGACCAACGCCGGCACGCTCTACGCCGCGCAGGCGGCCACCCTGGCTGCGGGCCGTGTCGGCAACAGCGGCACGATGCGCAGTGGCGGCATCTTGAGCTTGAACAGCGCAGGCGATGTCAGCAGCAGTGGCGCTATCCAGGCGCAACAAAATCTAAGTCTGGTCAGCGGCGGTGGTTTTACCAACAGCGGCAAACTGTATGCAGTCGCTGGCGCACTGACCGCACAGGTTGCCGGTGCATTGGCATCCAACGCCAGTGGCGATATCTACAGCGGTCAAAACATCACCTTCAACGGCGGCAGCTTTGCCAACGCGGGCCTGCTCGAAGCCAAGCAAGCCATCAGCCTCAGCGCCCAGGGCGATGCCAGCAACAGCGGCAGCATCCAGGCCGACAGCGGCGACCTCCACCTCAGCGGCAGCACACTCACCAACCAAGGCGCGCTCAGCGCCACAGGCAACACCCTGCTCAGTGGCGCCACCAGCCTGAGCAACAGTGGCCGTGTAGTGACGGGTCAGGCGCTCACGCTTGCCAGTGCCAGCTTCAACAACAGCGGGCAGACCCAAAGCGGCACCGCCACGCTGTTGCAAGCGGCCCATGTCGATAACCGTGGCCGTGTGCAAGCCGGCAGCGCGCTCACCCTGAGCGGCAACCGCACACTAACCAATCAAGCGGACGGCCAACTGCTGGCCGCCGGCGATCTCAGCAGCGACACCGCCGACCAACTCACCAATGCAGGCGTGATCCAGGCGGGCGCTGCCTTGGTCGTCCACGGCACGGGCGCCATCGACAATCAGGCCGGCGGCACCCTGTACGGCAGCGGACAAACCCAGTTGCAACTCGGCGCAGCGCTGAACAATGCCGGCACCGTTTATGGCGGTCAGGGCGTTACCCTCAGCGCCAGCGGCTTGAGCAACACCGGTAGCTTGCGCAGCGGCATGGCGCTGCAAGTGAGCGTGCAAGGCGACGCCAGCAATAACGGCAGCGCCTATGCCGTCGGCGACACGATATGGAACGTAATCGGCGCACTCGCCAACGCCGGCGTGCTTGCCGCAGCCGGCAACAACACCCTCACCGCTTATAGTCTTAGTGGCGCCGGCACCCTCGCTGCCGGCTTGCAGGGCGATGGCAGTCTTGGCACCACCGGTGCGCTCAACATCACCACCAGCAACAACCTCGCCTCCAACGGTCGTGCGCTGGCCGGTGGCGATCTGGTCTTCAGCGGCAGCGGCATCGATTTATCCAACAGCCAGACCCGCGCCGGTGGCAACGCCACACTCACCGCCACGCAAGGCAATCTATCGAACCAGGGCGGCGATCTTGCCGCCAATGGCGCTCTCACGCTTGCCACGCCAGCCGCCTTGATTAACGGCGGCGGCAAACTCAGCGCCAAGCTGCTGAACCTGCATGCCGCCAGTGTGCTCAATCGCTACGGCAGCATCAGCCAAAGCGGCGGCCAAGACATTGCCCTGACCCTGGCCGGAGCATTCGATAACGCCTACGGCCGCTTTGCCGGCAACGCCGGCAACATCACCATCAACGCGGCCTCGCTAGACAACACCGGCGGCGCCATTCAACACGCAGGCAACGGCAATCTCAGCCTCACCACCAGCGGCGACCTCGGCAACAACAGCGGCCAGATCGTCGGTAATGGCGCACTGACCATGCAGTCTGGCGGCACGCTAAGTAATGCCGCCGGCAGCATCGGCGCGGCGAGCGATGCTTCGATTCGCGCCCTGGCCATGGCCAACAACAGCGGCACGGTAGCGGCGGGCCATGTCGGCCTTACCGTCAGCCAGGCACTAAGCAATAACGGCGGCACCGTGCAAGCCAGCGGTGCGCTTACCGTGGGTGCCAACACGCTGGATAACACCGGCGGCTTCCTCAAGAACACCGCCCAAGGCGGCCCAGCCAGTACTCAGGCAGTCGCTGTAACCACCACCGGCACGCTGACCAACGGCAGCGGCGGCTTTATCGGCGGCAACGGTGCCGTCGTGGTGCAAGCCGGTGGCCTTACGAATGCCGGGCAGATTTATGCCGGCAGCACGCTCAACGTCAGCTCGCAAGGCGCGCTCATCAACAACGGCGGTGCGCTGCAAGCGCTGTCGTGGTTGAACGCGTATAGCGCGGGGGGGCTGAGCAATCGCAGTGGACGCATCGAAGCGGGTGCGGGCGATGGCAACGCGACGCTTACCATCAACGCCGCCAGCCTCGACAACAGCAGCGGCCGTCTCGCCAACGCAGGCCGTGGCATCAGCACGATCAACGCCGGCAGTAGCGCCACTAACCAAGGCGGTACGCTGGGCGGGCAGGGCGATCTCAACCTCAACGCTGCCAGCCTCGACAACAGTCAGGGCGGCAACGTCGTCGCCGGGCAAAACCTCAACTTCACCCTCAACGGCATGAACAATGCCGGCGGCACCACCTATGCGGCCAACAACCTCGGTTGGAGCAACGCGGGTGCATGGCTGGCCAATGCCAGCGGCGCCTTGAGCGCTGGCGGCCAGCTTGGCCTCAGTTTGCAAACCATCGACAACAACGGCGGCGACCTCGCCGCCGGTGGCAACCTCAACCTCAATCTCGCCAGTTTCAACGGCATCGGCCGTGCCGTGGCCGGACAAGACCTCAGCCTCAGCGTGGGTGGTGACTACACCAATGCAGCCGGCAACACGCTCAAGGCCAACCGCGATCTCACCTTCAATGTGGGCGGCAACCTCAGCAACCCCGGTGGCGCCACCTTGCAAGCGGTGCGCAATCTGACGGTTAACGCTGGCACTATCGACAACGCCGCCAACGCGACTATCAACAGCACCGGCACCACGCTCAACGCGCGCGGTAATCTCAGCAACGAAGGCCGCATCGAAGGCGATGCGATCACGCTCAATGCCGCCAGCCTCAGCAATACCGGCACCATCATCGGCGGTGCGGTTTCCGTGACCGCGAGCAATCTCACCAACGGCGCCGATCTGGGCACGGCGGTCGATAACGCCGCCTACCAAGGTGCGCTGATCGCCGCCACCCGCAGCATCGACCTGTTCGTCAGCGGCACCCTGCTCAATCAAGACGCCACGATCTTTACCTTGGGCGATATGCGCATCGGCGCCGACGCCAGCGGTAACCGCAGCGCGGCGGTCATCAACCGCTCTGGCGACATCGAAGCCGATGGCAGCATCACCTTGGCGGCAACTAATTTCACCAATCAGCGGCGAGTGTTCGAGACCAGCACCTACCAGCTTAGCGCTGCCGAGAGGCTGCAAAACACCACCATCGGCGCGCCGGTGGTGCGCTATCGCTACGACGATCCCAATCCGCTGCACCATCCACCCTACGTCGATGCCAGCCAGGTGATCGGTGCGCAGGAGTTGGCACTCTCCGAAAGCTGGTGCGCCAGCCGGGGCGAGCCGGGTAGCAATGGCGCGTGGTGCAACGGCAATCAGCAGCCGGGACACGACCCGCACGATCTCTACCACTACGATTTTCAGGCGATCAACACCGACACCTTGGTATCGGTGGAGAAACTCAATCGCGCCAGCGCCGAAGGCAAGCTGGTAGCAGGCGGCAACATTACCCTCAACGGTTCGGTGTTAAACGACAAGTCGACCATTGCCGCCGGTCAAAACCTCACCATCAACGGCGCCGGCAGCGCGGGCAACACCGCCGTGCAAAACATCGCATGGGCACCGACCGGCACCGTGCAACGCCATACCGACTATCAAGTGGGTATCTCGCACCTGGCCTACGATGGCGGTCGCCATTGGGCGTGGTGGCGTTATGAAACCTGGAACACCGGGGATACGTCGGTCGTGCTGGGATTGGGCGCGGGCCAGGTGCCCGCGTGGGTCACGCTGGATCCTGGCGTTGGCCTCAATGCCACCATCAGCGCCGGCCAAACCGTCAACATCACCGCGCATACCATTGATAACAGCGTAGTCGGTGCCGATGGTCAGCCCGTGCGCAACGCGATTGCCCTGGGCGCCAACGGCGGCGGTCAATCGGTCAGCGGCAACGGCGTCGGCTCGGTGGGTAGTGTTGCCGGTAACACTGGCAGTGTGGCCGGCACCGCGTTAGGCGCGGCGCCTACCGCCAGCAGTGGCGGCGCCTTGAGCGTGGCGACCGGGCGCACCGGTGTCGATGCCGGTACCGCGCCAGCAGCACACAGCACCAACGGTGGCAGCACTGCCAACCCCAACGCCCCCACCGGCGCCAACCCCGCCGCACCACAAGTCGTCGCCACCCTGGCCGGCCCCAACCCCACGGTGAACCTGCCGCAATCGGGCTTGTACACCGTGCATAGCCAGCCCGGCAGCAAGTATCTGATCGAAACCGACCCGCGTTTCGCGCAATACACCGCGTTTACCAGCAGCGACTACATGATGAGCAAGCTGGGCTTCGACCCCAGCAGTATTCGCAAGCGGCTGGGCGATGGTTTCTACGAACAGCGCAGCGTACTCGACCAGATCACCGCCTTGACCGGCCGTCGCTTTCTCACCGACAACAGCAACGCCATGGCGCAATACCGCGACCTGATGGATGCCGGCGCACAAGCGGCCGGCGCCTTCCAGCTCAGCGTGGGCGTGGCGCTGACCTCCGCGCAAATGGCCAGCCTGACTCAAGACATCGTGTGGATGGTCAACGCCAATGTAGACGGCCAAACCGTGCTGGTGCCAGTGGTGTATCTGTCCGAGGCGCATGCCAAAGAGCTGGCCGCCAACGGCGCCACCATCGCCGGCAAAAACGTCATCCTCACCGCCACCGGTGACCTCACCAACCAAGGCACCATCAAGGCCAGCGACAGCGCGCAACTCACCGCCGCCAACTTGCTCAACAGCGGCACCATCAACGCCGGCAACAACCTCAGCGTCACCGCCGCACAAAACATTCTCAACGGCGGCACGCTCAAGGCCGGCGGCAACGTCAGCCTGGTCGCCGGCAACGATGTGCGCAGCGGTCTCGATGCCGCGATGGCACTCGGTGCGGTAAACCTCACCAATCTCGGCGCACCGGTAAGTACCGTGGCATTGAGCATGGCGCAGCCTGGCAGCATGAGCGCCGGCGGTAACCTCGCCATCAGCGCCGGCCGCGATCTCAGCCTCAACGCCGCCCCGGTCTCTGCCGGCAGCAACCTCAGCCTGGCGGCAGGTCGCGATTTAACCGCCACCGCCACTGCCATCAGCGCCGGTAAAGATGCCCAGCTCTTGGCGGGTCGTGACTTAAGCCTCAATGCTGCGGGCCGCACCATCGCCAACATGCAGGCGCAGGGCGCCCAAAACACCCGTACTGAAAGCACCACCCACACCGTGAGCAGTATCAACACGGGTGGCAACCTGCTGGTGGCAGCGGGTCGGGATCTAACCAGCCAGGGCGCCCAGTTCAAAGCCGGCGATCAACTCGCCCTCAGCGCCGGCCGCGACACGACCCTCAACGCCGTCACGGATGTGCAATTCAAGCAGACCGAGAGTGCTCAGGGACGCCACACCGTCGTGCAGACCACGCAGCGCGACGAAAGCCTGCGCGGCAGCACGCTAAGCGGTACTAACGGCGTCAGCGTGACGGCGGGTCGCGATCTTGCTGCTACGGCCGTGGCGATCAACAGCGACAAAGGCAATGTCGTTCTCGGCGCCGGCCGCGACCTCATCCTCAACGCCGGCCAGGAAAACCACGACAGCAGCCGCGACACCGTCACCAAAAAGAGTGGTTTCCTCAGCAGCAGCAAAACCACCACCCACGACGTCAGCCACGACGAGTACGTCATCGGCAGCAAGCTCAGCGGCAACAACGTGGTGCTGAGCGCCGGGCATGACCTCACCGCACAGGCGGCGCAGGTGACGGCGACGCGGGCGGTTGCGTTGTCCGCCGGAAACGATGTGAACCTCACCGATGCGCATGACGTCCACAGCGAAGAGCACGACAAGCAAACCACCAGCACCAGCTTTTTCAGCACCAGCTCCAAGCGCTTCGGCTCGGTCGATCCGCAAAAGCGCAGCCGCGAGGACAGCCGCAGCCTTACCCAAACCACCAGCGTCGGCACCCTGCTCAGCGGCGACACCGTTACCGTGGCCGCCGGCCACGACCTCAGCGCCACCGCCGCCCAAATCGCCGGCACCCACGACGTGACCCTGGCCGCCGGCAACACCCTCAATATCAAGGCTGGCGAGAACACCTACACCGAAACTCAAGGTAGCAAGAGCAGCCACACCGGCCTGATGAACAACGGCGGCCTCAGCGTGCTGATCGGCAACCGCACCCTGCAAACCACCAGCAGCGTCAACGACACCAGCTACACCGGCAGCATGGTCGGCAGCACCGACGGCAAGGTCACGCTGAGTGCCGGCAACAACGTGCATATCACCGGCAGCGATGTCATCAGCCAAACCGGCACGGCTATTGTCGGTAAGAACGTCACCATCGATGCGGCCGTAGGTACCACCGATACCCGCCAGACCCAGAAGATGAGTCAGGGCGGTATCAATGTGGGTATTGGTGGTGCGCTGGCGGAGGCGGCGCAAGGTGTGTACAGCTCGGTCAGGCGCGGCAGTGAAGTCAAAGACGATCGCTTGAAAGCCTTGTATGCGGCGCAGGCTGCTTATCAGGTGAGCGATGGGATGAAGGCGTACAACGGTGGCGGTGCCAGCGCGAGCAAAAACGGTGGCGATGGCGGTATTAATCTGCAAGTAGGCATTGGCGGCAGCAGCGCCAGCAGTCAAAGCACCACGCATGATGAAACAGCCTACGGCAGTCACATCCGCAGCCAAGGCAATGTCGTTATCGCCGCGACCGGCGGCGACCTCAACATCATTGGCAGCCAAGTCACCGGCAACAACGTGGCGCTTGCGGCTAAGAACGATATCAACCTGCTCAGCCAGGCCGAAAACCATACCCTACAAAGCAGCAATAAAAATGCGAGTGGCGGTATTGGTTTGCAAATCGGCACCGATGGTGTCGGCTTCTATGCGCAGGCATCCATGGGCAAAGGCAAGGCTCACGGTAACGGCGCAACGCATGCCGAGACAGTGATCGATGCCAAAGACACCTTAAGCATCATCAGTGGCAACGACACCACCATCCAGGGCGCACAAGCCAAGGGCAATACGGTACTGGCCAACATCGGCGGCAACCTCAACCTCGCTAGCGAACAAGACACCAACGACTATGCCAGCCAGCAGTGGCAAGCTGGTGCCAAGGTGGTTATTGGCTATGGTGGCAGCGCCAGTGCCAGCTACAACCAAAGCAAGGTCACCAGCAACTATAAAAGCGTGACTGACGTCAGCGGCATCAGTGCAGGTAGTGGTGGCTATGACATCCGCGTTGGCGGCAATACCGATCTCAAGGGCGCGGTGATTGCCAGTACGGCGGATGCCGCCAAGAATATCTTGAGCACCGGCTCGCTTACCTTTAGTGACATTCACAACGAGGCGAAGTACAGCGCAAGCAGTGTGGGTGTCAGCGCCAGCTACGGTGGCGGCGGCTTCAACGCCATGCCGAGCATGAGCATCCCGCAACATGAGAACAGCAGCAGCGACACCAAAGCCGGTATCGCGCAAGGCGCGATCAGTGTGCGCAATAACCCAAGCCAAGACCTCAGCGGATTGAATCGCAACCCCGATATCGATGCCAAGGGACTCAAAACCATCTTCGATGAGCAGAAGGTGCAAGAGCGCACGGAGTTGGGGCAGGTGGGTGGGTATGTCGGCATGCGTTCGGTTGGCACTCTTTCCAACTACATGGCTGACCATGCCAGCAGCGATGCCGAGCGTGCCAAGTGGAGCGATGGCGGCACCAACAAAACTATCCTGCACGGGTTGGTGGGCGCTGCGACGGCAGCATTGGGTGGTGGTGATGCACTAGGCGGTGCCTTGGGTGCGGCGGCCAGTGAAAAAGCCAGTGGAGCGATGCAGGATTATCTCGTCAAGCAGGGCATCAATCCGAATGGCCCTGAGGGCAAGACACTAATGCAGCTCGCCAGTACGGCTATTGGCGGGGCAGTAGGTGGTGGTGCGGGCGGAGCGACGGCGTTACAGGGTGAGCAGTTTAATCGTGAGCTGCATGAAGACGAGAAAGCTCGAATTAAGTGGCTGGCTAATGGAGATAAAGAGAAAGAGGCGCGTTTAACGGCGGCTGCGTGCTCCATGGTGAAGTGCTACGTGGAATATCCTGCAGATAGTGAGCAGTACAAAGTGCTCAAGGCATTGGCGGACATGGGTGGTACGGATGCTTTCGTTGGCGAGCGCACCATGCTTGCCCAGCAAACGAGAGCTGCATCTCCGGTGGCGACCAGTTACGGCGGTGTGGCAAGAGAGTCAATGTTCGCCTATGGGGCGACGGACTGGTTGGGGGACAAGACATCTTTGTTGAACAATACATATCAGTTGGGTAATCGTGGTTTGGGTGCCTTGCAGGCAATTGGTGGCGCGGCAGACATTGCTGCGGGCGGTGCCATGTGTACTACCGGCTTCGGTTGCTTGGTCGGGGGGGGCTTGGGCGTATACGGAGCAGATAACTACCAAGCAGGTTTCAACACTGCCTTATATGGCGCACCTACAGAGACCTTAGGTGGATTTCTTCTGCAGAAAACGGGACTGTCGCCTGCAGCCGCAGAACTTTTTTATGGCATAGCCGGGCTTTCGCCGGGTGCAATTAAGGGGGTGCTGATAAACAAGGCGGTAAATGCTGAGATTGCGGCCAGCGCGTGGGCTCGAGGTACTTATACGAGTGAGAGCTTATCAACTTTCAATGGCAGTATTCATCGCTATACATTACCGGAGTATGCAAGCGGAACATGGGATATATATCCGGGCAATGTGGCTGCTGATCACAGGTATTCTCCACCAGGAGTGGGGGCTGTTTACGCGGGAACGACGCCGGAGACTGCTGCTGCGGAAGTTGCGAGCTACAAATCGGCACTTGAGGGTAAGGTTCTCGTGTCTAAGAATGTAATCATAAACAACGTCCTTGACCTCACAGATCCAGCTGCACGGAAGGCATTGGGCGTAACGTTGGAGGATATTACCAATCCGACTCATGGGGGTGATGCATACAATTCCTCACAAAGAATCAGCGCATGGGCAAGAGATCAAGGTTATCAAGCAATTCTTGCGCCATCCTCTCAGAATTCTAGCGGTGTAAATCTAATATCATTTCGATCTTTGTCGGAAAAGTCTAAAGGTGAGTAATGATTAAGTCAGATGATTGGATGAAATTTGTTCTTTCTATAACTACAGATCGTCCGTGGGTTGATAATGAGGCGACCAAGGAAATTGCTCGCTTAGTCGCGCAGGAAGATATTGCGAGAGTTGTTTACTCTCTTTTCGGTGCGGGGTCGGTAAGTTTTTTGACCGAGTCGAATAGAGATTTAAATATGAACTCCCCTTTGGATCTTATTAAGAGTGAAGATGGTGGTGATTTGATTAGACAATTTTTGATGAGCAATCCTTGGTTATAGGATACGAGTTGGTAAAATAAGGTGTCAGTGACATTTTATTTCTAAGGAAAATGTCACTGACACCTTTGTTTGATAAAATTAATGGGGCGATGGATGATTATTACAATTTGATGCAGCATTTTCCTGGAAAGAACTGAAATGTATATTTCACAGCCGCAAATTAATGAGTGGGTTGAAAGTGGTGTCGCAAGAATTATTCCCGCTGATGTTTCGCGAAGGTTTGGTGATTACCTTGAGTCATTGCCTTGAAGCGCTGCAGGGAGTGGACTTGACTGGAGTTTATTGAGCGGTATAAGCGTTAATTTATCGGAAATTCATTGGGATGATATAGGTCAATGGATAAAGGGTGGTAAAATAGGTGCTGATCCATATATTGGATTCCTGTATTCGCCTGATGAGCCATGCATTGTTTGCGAATTTAACTTTGCTATGGCCAATATGGATACGGCATTTTGGCGTGCTCCAGGGCGTAGATATATTTTCGGATGTTCGTTTGTGAATGATGAATTGATTACTTATTTCAGTCATTTTGCTGAATATAGTGAGAGTAAACTAATAGCCTCATTTTAATGATGAAATGAAATGAAATGACATGAGCATCCCTTCCAGGGTGTCCAAGGCCAATTCCCATGATTGAACACGGCGATTTTCGAGCTAATGAAGATTGCTAAGTTGTTTTTTGGCTGAGGTTGGCTTCGGTTGTCTGTGAAGTAACGATTTTCCAGGTGTTTTTCGATGGTTTTCGGTACAGGGTACAGTCTGTCCGTGGATAGTCCTGTCGCAAATGTATGCCATATCCCGGATGTTTTCCGCCTTATCGCTTCGGTGAAGCGCGGCAGTGAAGTCAAAGATGGTCGCTTGAAAGCACTGTATGCCGCCTACCAAGCGAAGGATGTAATGGGCTTGGCCGGGGGAGGGCCGGTAAAATAAAGGGTCAGTGACATTTATTTCTAAGGGATAATGTTGCTGACCCAAAGGCAAGGTGCCACTTGGTCATTAATATGAATATTATTTCAGATGCGGTGCGGCAAGCTGTTAATTTGGCTATGGCCGATGGAAATTCTGTTGATGATATTAGTGATGGTTGGACCAAGGTTAGGCAGGTTGTTCGCATGCATTTGCCTTTGACTGATCAGGTTAAGAATAGTATCTCTAAGGAGATTCCATCATTAGTTTATTGGTTTGCATCAGAAACACCGCATGATGCACCGTCGGAAGGATATATATCCGAAGTCGACTTAGTGGGAATTTCATTTCCAATTGGAAAATAAATGATCGAAAGTAGAAAGTGGCAAGATGTCCCGTCCAAAGTGTAAAAGATACCTCAGTCACTGACCCTTTATGTTTTGCGTACATGGCAATATAACCGCTATACCGTCAGGTAGAGTCGATCCGACACTTCTTCGCTTTCGAGAGACTGCCCACCCATCTGAAATCTGCGCAGCATCGACCGCCCGCAATGAACTGATACTTCCCGAGCGAACAACTTCGAAGGGGGTTTAATTGCAACGACATTCCCGCCGGATTTTTTAGTGCCGTCTATGCTCAAAGCAACAATGACGCCACGGCGTTTTGCCAGTCCGATCGCGTCAAACAACTCCGAGAGGCGAAATGCTTGGGCTCCATAGAGGATCGCTTGGCTGTCCTGATACGGAGGGTCGCAATAGATGAGGTCGCCAGACTGCGCACGATCGAACAGAAGGCGGTAGTCCGCATTGACGAACTCGACTTTGCGGATACGGTCATGCCATGCGCGAGCGCGCTCGGCGAACCGATGGGGGGGCATTGGACTATGCGCGCCCGCAGGGGTTGACATGAAGCCATCCTTCTTGCGGAAACGCACCACGCCGCCATAGCAGGTCCGCGAAAGAAATAGCAGGTCCGCACCATTGGGCGAACGGTTGAAGGCGTCGCGAACGGAGGCATACGCAGCCTTCTTTCCAAGTTCACCGACAAGGGCATGCCTTTCTGCATACCAGTCAACGACAGTCTCGGGTGACTGTTTCAACGCCTGCCAGATTTCGATCAATGGGGCGTATGCGTCGCCCGCCACTGCGCGCTTGGGCGCCAGCGTGCCAAGCACTGCCCCGCTACCGATGAAAGGCTCGTAATAGGTGCCGAAGCGAGCGGGGAAATGCTCGATGATTTCCGCGGCGAAACGCTGCTTGTTTCCGATCCACTTCAATAACTGCCCACGAAAAGGCGCGATCTTTGGCTGGTCGGTGTCTGGGAAGAGCGACGGGGAAAGCATTGCGTTCATGGCGCAACAGTATCCTGTTTTGGGATAGCTCTCAACTCCCTCGTAACCTTGGTCGATGAATAGCGATATCGATCGACATGAACACTTGGCGCGCCTGCTGCGTGATATACGCACTCACGCCGAACTTACACAGACGGAGGTCGCGGCAGCATTAGGTAAGCCGCAATCCTATGTGAGCAAGTATGAGAGTGGCGAACGTCGCCTTGACTTAGTGGAGTTGGCCGAACTTTGCTCCGTACTGCGCATATCGCTTTCCGAACTCGTCAATGAGTTCGAGAGGAAATCGCGTTGAAAGCAGACCCTCGTTTCTTATCGAGCCCCAAGAGTTTCTGGGCGTTGGTGCGCACTCTTTCGCAACATCTTGGCTATACGGAACGCGGGCGGCGTGGCGAAGAAGGCCAGGTTGCCATTCATAGCGTTGCCGCCCAGGCCCGTGCTCTTTTTGAACTAGGGCTCAACCCAGAGGCTGTTCTGACAAAGCTTGGACCGACGGCGGAAGGGCTCAAACTTGAAGCCTATTTCCGTTATCGCGCCGAAGTATTGAATGGGTATGTTCAGCCGTTGCTAATGGACAAAGAAGATGTGCGGCCACTTTTTGAGAAACATTTCGCGCGGCTAAATCCAACCTGTCCCATCCCAATGAACAAGCAGAAGAACGACAAGCGCGCGCCAGCGTTCTTGACTGGTCTTGTGAACATGCTCGTTCAGGAAGCAACCGGCGATCTTCCTTGCAACTACGACCCTCGCGAACTTACGACTTTCACAAGGGATGGCGTGCCAGTGCGTACCCTGGCACGCCGCGTTGACGGCGCTTTTCCGTCTGCGGTCAACCCTATCGCTCTGTGGGAGATCAAGGAGTATTACTACACCACCACATTTGGAAGCCGCGTTGCGGATGGTGTTTACGAAACGCTACTCGATGGGTTAGAGCTCCAAGAAATGGAGCGGAACGAAGGTATTTCCGCCATGCACTATCTGTTTGTCGATAGTCGCTTTACATGGTGGAAATGTGGTCGTTCTTACCTGTGTCGCTTAATCGACATGCTCAATATGGGGTGTGCGACCGAGGTCATTTTTGGGCGAGAAGTGTTAGACCGTATCCCGGAGTTGGGTGCCGAGTGGGCACGCGTTTATCGTGGACGCTTTGGTACCGGCTAGGCCATGCGCACGGCATAGAGTAAACAGCCTGGACCACCTCTGATAATAGGATTGCCCTCGATTTCTCGGGCACTTTGGCATAGGGTTTCCAAACGCACCCCGTCTGTGGCGGGGGAGCGTACGTTACCGGCTTAGCTTGCTTGTTTCTCTTGCTTACTCAGCGTTGGGGTTCGGGTGTGCTTACCCCAACCTATGGCGCTGTCGCTATCTGTGTAGTGGATCTGATGAAGCCAGATAGAGACAGCCTGAGTCTGCCGCGAGCTTGCACCAAAAGTCTGTCCAAATGTGCCCATCGCCATCGCATGGTGTACATCGTGAGATGCCGTGACTGATCAGTCACTCAAGACGTTGCTGTCATCAGGTCAACTTACGCTTGCTCGGATATTCAATGGATCGTAAGACGCGCGGCGGACGAACGTCACGAAATTCTCCGCGAGGAATTCATGGTTCCGATGAAGCTTTCGAGCCATGCGCTCGCCCGTGCTATCGGCGTAACGCCAGCGCGCGTTAACGATATCGCGAACGAGAAGCGTGGCATCACCGCTGATACTGCCTTGCGATTCGGCCGTTACTTTGGCACGACGGCGGGGGTATGGATCAACTTACAGAAGCGGTTCGAATTGGAGACACCGCGCCGCAAGCCGGGCGACGCGCTACAGCGCCTCCATCCACGCGCGGCATAGCGCGCGGGATAAGGGCGAGGCCTTGATTGCCTGTCGCAGCCGCCGAGCCGCCAGGCGGCTTCAAGTGCCCCTTTCCCCATGACATTGACGCCATACACGCCGAGTCGACCTGGTTTGGCGTATACATATCTAGGAATTGTCTGATTCCTGGCATGGCGTTGGCTCGCCACACTTCGCGGCGAATGACGTCATACCAGGGATGGGTCGGCGTCGACGCCCTGAGTTGGACTGGCTACGCGCCGCCCGCGAGCGGGGGCTTGCTTGAGGTCTCAACAACGTCCCGACGGGGGATGGTTAGAAGCGGTGCGTCAGGTTCTTGTCGCAGGGAAAGCGTCGTTAGGGATGCGGGTTAATTAACGAGCCCAGTGGGCTTTCGTTGCCTTACCGATAAGGAACGACTCTCGAACGTGGAGCGGTGCTATGCCGATATCTGGAGTGCCGTCTTTCGCCTCGTATAGCGGGCGTCGTCGCCTGAGGCTGGCTATTGCCTGGACGCTGGCATCGGGCGTTTTGCTGGCGCATGCGGCCACGCCGGCGATGCAGAGCACGGGGCGCGGGCCGTTGCTGGCCAGCGCCATAAAGCAGCGCGATAGCGGAAACCGCATCCAGGCCCTGGCGTTGTGTGAAGACGTGCTGCAGCGTTGGCCGAACGACCCCGATGCCTTGTGGCTGCGGGTTCGGTTGCTGTCGGAACTGGGCGCCGCCAACCAGGCCTTGCAGTTGGCGCGTCAGCTTGATCCGCCTTTGGCGGCCACGGAGATGGCAAAGCTGCAAGCCGATCTGGCGGCGCATCAAGCGCGCTGGGCCAAGGCCATGCCGGCCGATGCTCGCCAGCCCTATGCCGAAGCGGATCGCGCCGTTGCGACCCAGGATGACGCGCTTGCGCACTACGGCAGCCTGCCGGATGTCGCCACGCGCGTTGGTGCGGATCGTCTGGTCTCCTACGATGAGGCGTCGCGCAGCGCTCTGGCCGTAAGCGACTATCAGGTCATGCGGCAAGCCGGCAAACAGCCGCCGCTCTATGCCGAAGCGGCAGTGGCCAACGCGTTGCTACAGCAACGCTTGCCGGAGCAGGCGATTCCGCTTTACGAGGACAGCGTCAAGCGTCTGCCTGGGCCCTATGCCGATAACGAATCCGATCCGCACGTGTCATTGATGCATGCCTATCTCGAAGCGGGGCGTCATCGCGAGGCGCTGGCGCTGATCGATAAGACGGCGGCGAACGAACCGGCGTGGCTACCGGCACCGGGTTCCACGGTGCCTCGTTCGAATGTGCATAAGGTCGAGGACGATCTCAGCGCGGCACAGGCGCGTGAAAACGTATGGCTATACCGGGATGCCTGGCAACGTATCGATGCACTGCACGCACAGGCGCCATCGAATCAGGAGCTATGGGGCGCACTGGCGCATGCGGAGCGCACACGCGGCTGGCCGCGTCGCTCGGAAAACAGCTTGGTGAGTGCGGCGGGGCTCGACCCCAGCGATATGGGCATGCGTCTGGATGCGATTGACGCATGGCGCGAGTTGAACGATTTCGCTCGGGTCGAGCCGGCGCTGCGCGAGGTAGAAGCGGTGACGCCGCGTGATCCGCATGTGCAATTGACCCGCACCGAATGGGAGCGGCAGCGCGGCTGGCAGTTCGATTTCGAACATGATCGCGGCAAGGGTGGCACCGCCACATTCGGCGATTACGATCATGAAACCCAGGCGACTTTGCTGAGTCCGTTGCTGGCCGACTACTGGCGGGTGTATGCAATCACCCGGCTCGCCGGCGCTTCGCTGCAGGAAGGCCATGCCGAGCGAGAGCGTCTTGGCGTGGGTGTGCGTGCCTACGCGCGCGGTCTGGAAGCCTATGTGCAGGCCTTGCCGGGCTTGGGCGAGCATACCTATGGCACGGCGCTAGAGGCCGGGGTGAAGTGGTTTCCGAGCGATCACTGGACCTTCGGCGCCGATTGGAGCAGCAAGGGCGATGCCGATGTCCCGCTGCGTGCAAGCTTTTACCGTGTGGTGGCGAAGACACTCGATGTGCGGGTGGAATGGCGTGCGAGTGAAATGACCTCGGCCAAGCTCACCGCGTCGCATGATCGCTTCAGCGACGGCAATCGCCGCACGGGTTGGCAGGGCGAAGTGGTACAGCGGTTGTACACGGCGCCGTATCTCACGCTCGATGGTGGCGTGCAACTGGGCACCTCGCGCAACCGGCTTGCTTCGGTGCCGTATTACAGCCCGAGTTCAGCGCATTGGGGCATGCTTACCGGCCGCTTGGAGAACATGCTGTACCAGCGCTACGAGCGCGCCTGGCGTCAGCGCCTCGACGTGGCGATCGGTTCGTATCAAGAGCGCTATTTCGGTTCGAGCTGGGCGGCCAGTGCGCGTTACGGGCAAGTGTTTCAGCCACGCGGTGGGCTGGCGTTCGGCTGGGGGCTGAGCTGGAACAGCCAGCCTTATGCCGGCAGGCGAGAGGCGCGGGTGATGCTTGACCTCACCGCGCATTGGGGGGAGTGACCATGCGTCGGCTTATTTCCCCGCGGTTTATTTCCCCATGGCTTATTTCCCTACGGCTTTTGTCCTTGCTGCTTCTGCTGCTGTTCGCCGCGGGCACCGCCTCGGCGCTGGATCGCCTGAGCATGTTGAGCCAGCCGTTGCCGGCGCGGTTGCCGTTGCCGCCGCTGATCGTGCTCAATTATCACGATGTGCGCGATGACATCCGCGATGCCGGTCGCCTGGACAGCACCGCGATCAGTACCGATCACTTGATCGCGCATTTCGACTGGCTGCGCGCGAATGGCTTTCATATGGTCAGCCTGGACGACGTGCTGGCCGCCGAGCGTGGGCAGCGCGTCTTGCCGGACAAGGCGGTGCTGTTGACCTTCGACGATGGTTTGCTCAGTGCCTATACGCGGGTGTTTCCGTTGCTGCGCGCTTATGGCTACCCCGCGTTGTTCGCGCTGGAAGGCTCGTGGATGGATTTGCCGGCGGGGAAGACTTTTGACTACAACGGTGAAAAATGCGGTCACGAGTGTTTTGTGAGCTGGCAACAGGCGCGTGAGATGCAGGTTTCGGGCCTGATCGAGTTGGCCTCGCATACGTATGACTTGCACCAAGGCATCGTGGCTAATCCACAAGGCAATATGATGCCGGCGGCGGTCAGCCTGGCCTACGACGCCAAGCAGGGCTACGAGACCGCGGCCGCTTATCGCGCCCGCGTGCACGCCGATCTCAAGCGGAGCGCCGACGAGATCGAGCACGAAACCGGCCGTCGCCCGCGTGCGGTGGTCTGGCCTTACGGCAGCTTCAATCGCGCGGCCGAAAAGGAGGCTGCCGCGGTGGGCCTCACCGTGTCGCTCAGCCTGGACGACAACCCCGCCCAGCTAACCGTGGGCGCGAGCATTCCGCGTTTGCTGATTTCCGACAACATCGGCGTCGATGGACTCGCCACCTTGATTTACCGGCAGCGCGTGGTGGAGCCGCAGCGGGTCGTGCAAGTGGATCTGGATTACGTCTACGACGCCGATCCGGCGCAGCAGGAGAAAAACCTTTCGGCGCTGCTCGACCGCATCAAACGCATGAAACCCACCCAGGTGTGGTTGCAGGCTTATGCCGACCCGGACGGCAATGGCGTGGTTAACGCGGTGTATTTCCCGAACCGTCATCTGCCGATGCGCGCCGATTTGTTCTCGCGCGTGGCGTGGCAATTGCGCACGCGCGCCGGTGTGCAGGTATATGCGTGGATGCCGGTGCTGGCCTTCCGTTTTCCACAGGCGACGGCATTGCCCAGCTTGGGCCGCTCCGATCAGCGCAAGGATGGGGATCACTATCGCCTGGCCCCGTGGGACCCTGCCGTGCGCCGCATGATCGGCGAGGTCTACGAAGACCTCGCCATGCACGCGTCGATGCACGGGCTGCTGTTTTCCGACGACGCCTATATACGCGATACGGATAACCTGGGGCCGCTGGCGGGCAGCACGCCGGCGCAGCGCACGCAGTATCTGATCGATTTCACCAACGAGCTGACGGCGCGCACGCGCGAGTGGCGCACGCAGATCAAGACCGCGCGCAATATTTATGCGCGGCCGGTATTGGAGCCGCAGGCCGAAGCCTGGTTCGCGCAGAGCCTGCCGGCGTTTAATGCCGCCTACGACTACACCGCGTTGATGGCGATGCCGCAGTTGGATAAACAGCCGGCGACGGCTGCCTGGTTCCGCCGCCTCGTCGCGGTAGTCGCCGCCCAGCCGCAGGGCCTGGATCGCACTCTGTTCGAGTTGGCGACGGTGGATTGGCGCAACGGTAATAAGCCGGTATCGGCCCAAGTACTCGGTGCGCGTATTCGCCTGCTGCAGATGCAAGGCGCCAGGCATATCGGCTACTACCCGGACAACTTCATTACCGGGCACCCGGCGCTGGAAGCGATTCGGCCGTATATCTCGGCCGCTGAATATCCGTACCGGGAACGCTGAGGAGGCACGCATGCACAACATCGTCGCCTTGCTGCTGGACTACGCCTTTTACTATCCCTTGGTGATGTCGTTCACCTGGATGAGCGGCAGCCTTATCTATTACCTGCAGTGGGAGCGCAAACGGCCCACTCGTACCAACCCGCCGCCGCTGGAAAGTTACCCGCTGGTGACCTTGATCGTGCCTTGTCACAATGAGGGCGAGCAGGTGCGCGAGACCATCGCGCATCTCGACGCGCAGTGCTACCCCGATTTTGAAATCATCGCGGTCAACGACGGCTCCACCGACGACACCGGCGCCCAGCTTGAAGCCTTGCAGGCTGAGTATCCACGGCTGCGGGTGATCCATTTCAGCAGCAATCAGGGCAAGGCCATGGGGCTGCGGATGGCGGCCATGGCGGCGCGCGGCGAGTTTCTGGTGTGCGTCGATGGCGATGCGTTGCTGGACGAATACGCCACGCATTGGATGATGAGCCACATGGTCGACGGGCCACGGGTGGGCTCGGTCACCGGCAACCCGCGCATCCGCAATCGCTCGACCTTGCTGGGCAAGTTGCAGGTGGGCGAGTTCTCTTCGATCGTCGGCCTCATCAAGCGGGCGCAGCGCGTCTATGGGCGCATCTTCACCGTGTCCGGGGTGATCGCCTGCTTTCGCAAGAGCGCGATCCACGATGTCGGCTACTGGAGTACCGACATGGTCACCGAGGACATCGATATTAGTTGGCGTCTGCAGATGCGCCATTGGGACATTCGCTACGAGCCCAATGCGCTGTGCTGGATTCTGATGCCGGAGACCTTGCGCGGCCTGTGGAAGCAGCGGCTGCGTTGGGCGCAGGGTGGGGTAGAGGTGATCCTGCGCTACACCACCGATCTGTTCCACTGGCGCGCCCGACGCAAGTGGCTGGTCGCGCTGGAATACATCTGCAGCCTGGTATGGGCTTATACGATGCTAGGCATTATCGCGCTCTGGTTTCTGGGCCTGTTTTTGTCGATGCCGGCATGGCTGTCTATCCCGACTTTGCTGCCGCAGTGGCACGGTGTGGTGCTTGGGCTGGTCTGCCTGATTCAGTTCGGTATCAGCACCTTGATCGACCGGCGTTATGAAACGCGCATGGGTCGCAACTACTACTGGATGATCTGGTATCCATTGGTGTACTGGCTATTGAGTACGACCACCACCGTGGTCGCCTTGCCCAAAGCGCTGCTGAAGCGCAAGGGCACGCGAGCGGTATGGGTCAGCCCGGACCGAGGTGTGCGATGAGAGCTGAAGCGATTGTTATCCAACGTCCCCATCGTCAGCGGCCGGTACAGCGTTGGCTGTTTACCGTCATTACCTTGCTGGCATGGCTGGCTTGGAGTTCGCTGTGGTTGCCGTTGCTTACGCTGATAGCGTGGAGCCTCGGCGCACACAGCAGTTATGTGGAGATGGTGGTACGCAAGCATGGCCAGGGTGCGCACGACATGCTGACCATGGTGTTGATAAGCCTGATAAGCGCCGCCCTTGCGCTGGCCTGGTCCAATTACAACCGGCTGCGCTACGGCAGGATGAAACGCCGTACGGGAAGACACGTCGTCGATCGCGCGACGATGGCGCGAGCCCTGCATGTACAACAGGCAACGGCGGTACAGATGGGTTTGGCATCGTGCATCGTGCTGGATTTTCTCGATGACGGCACGGTGGCGCATCAAGCGGGTGACGGCGGCTTGCCCAAGGTGTGAACTCGTAGGCCAGCTCACATAGCCAGGCAGAGTGCAATCAACGGCACCAGGTAGAGCAAAAGAATGCCGATCTTGTAAACGGCAAGGCCCGAGTAGTGAATGGCGTCAAAAGTTTCGAGCGAGAGCTTGAACCAGCGGTTATGCGTGCGGTACATCCGGTCGTGAGCAAACACAAAAACGCCGAACCAGATGAGTAGAACTGCGTAGTTAATGCCGACACACCACAGCAGAATGTCTTTGATCTCATGCACGGCCATGACATACCTCCAAAGCATCCAGCAGCTTATGGAACGATTCCGCACGCAGGTTATACATCCTTGACGTACCCGCGGCGATGCGGCACGTTCGCGGCATCCTCACTGCCAAGCAATGGCCTTGCCTACTTCCCCGCCAAGGTACCCCCGTGGGCAATGCGCCTGCCGCTGTCTGCTATGGCTGCTGTCAGTGACCTGGCTTGCCGCCTGTGCGCCGGTGCCCGCCCGCAATCCGCTGGCGCATTGGGTGCCATCGCCTAATGTCGATGTTCGCCGGCCGGTGCTGATCGTGCTGCATTTCACCAACCAGCATGCGGTGCAGAAAAGCCTGGAGACGCTGCGCACGGGCAACAGTGGCGGGCCGGTTAGCGCGCATTATCTGATTGGCAGCGATGGCGATATTTACCAATTGGTGGCTGATGAGCAGCGCGCCTGGCATGCCGGGGTGGGGCGTTGGGGCACCATCACCGACGTTAACTCCGCCTCGCTCGGCATCGAGCTGGATAACACCGGCCAGGAGCCGTTCGCGCCAGCACAGATCAGCAGCTTGCTACGCCTGCTTGACGATCTCACTGCGCGTTGGCGCATTCCTCGCACGCAAATCATCGGCCACGAAGATCTCGCCCCCGGCCGCAAAGACGACCCCGGCCCCAGGTTTCCATGGAATCAACTGGCTGATGCCGGCTTCGGGCTGTGGCCGCAGGGGGCGCTGGTCGATCCGCCGCCGGGGTTCGATCCATGGATGGCATTGGGGCTGGTGGGTTATCCGCTGGACGACCGCAACGCGGCGGTGCGTTCCTTCCATCACCACTTTCGCGGCATCGAGGGCGACACACTCGATGCGCAAGACTTGCGGGTGTTGTATGCGCTTGCTCGCCAGTTAAGCGGTGCGCAAGCGCCATAAGCAAGCCACGAAAAAATTACGAATTTTGTACGCGATCGACCCGATTGCTTACTCGATTCTTTATGTCGCTGCCGCCAAAATTCATTCTGCATCGGCGGCAGGCGTGCGGCTTGCCGATGTTCAGAAGGCTTGCAGCCGGGAGGCCGCCACGCTTGGTGAGCGGGCAGCTACCTTGTGCTGAACGGCCCCGGCTGCAAACCTTCTGAACCATACGAAGTCTTGCGCGGTAATGATTTCGCCAGCTCGACCCGATAAGTTTTTACGGGGTTTATACGGCGACGCGAGCCTTTCGATAGCGCACTTCAGGCAGTACGGTCGAAGAGTTCCTCCATGAAAAATCCATCGCTTCGGGTTATCCCATGAACGATCGAATACGACACGTCGGCTTGATCGCGACAGGCTTGCTGTTCACGACATCCGTCCTGCATCTGGCACAGCCACCCAGCGGATCAACCGACCAACGAATCAGTGCACCGGCAGCCGGCCATCGTGATGCGATGGACGCTGGCGGTTTTGCGGGTCCCTGGCGCGGAGCCGCCCTGGGCTCGCTTTATCTATTCTGCTGCCTGCAGGCCAGACGCCGCCCTTCTCCCACGGCCTAGCGATTCCTGTTTCAATCGCTGATTGGCCCGTGCTGGATACTTCAGTCTGTGGAAATCTACTTCACGCGGACGAAATATTCGCGCAGATGTAAGTCCGGCATGGCGCTATCGGAACTTGCTGTATAGCAAGTAGGTTGGGTTGAACGAAGTGATACCCAACGTGGCGGATGTTGGTAGCACATGTTGGGGTTCGCTTGCGCTCACCCCAACCTACGACTGCCGCATCGTCATCGAATGTGCGCTTCGGATGAAAGTGGACGTTGCGACGTGACGGATCGGGAACGGCGAGCCCGTCGCATACTACATTCTCGATCAATCATGAAAATGGATGCGCTGTGCGTACCACCAGCGTCCCCAGATTATCGTGAAAAAGGCGGACGCGACGCAGAAGAAAAGGGCTGACGCACGCGCTTGGCCGAGATCATTGCTGGTTGCCAGAGTGAGCGCCTGGATGGCCACGCCAACAATCAGGATGGCGAAGCCCATGCGCCAGGCGAGCAATCGCCTTCGGTAGATGCCATAGGACAATGCCAGCATCAGGAGGCCATAGGCTGCAACGCCATAGCGCAGTCCATCATTCGCATAGTGCGTCACGACGGATCCCGTGGCCGACCCTTGATAGGATTGGATACCCGTGATTGCGGAAGCGAAGCTCATGACGCCGAGCAGGGCAAGCACGGCCGTGACGACTAAAATGACCTTGGGTGGCCCACTCGTCGAGGGTTTGCCAAGCTGAGCCACGTTCGATCCCATGCCCGATCCCACGGGCGGAGCCACCATCGGCGTGCTTAAAGCATGGCGGATGACATCGGATAGCCAGGCAGGGTCGTTACGAGAAAACCATCCGCCAATTCGCACGATACCCAGGCCGAGCGCGAGCATGACTATTCCGGCCAGGGGCATGGCGGCGACTTGTTGTGAACGAATGGCGGCAAATGCGGCCAGGGCGGTAAATAGCACACAAAAGCCGAACCAGAAGCCCAGAAAAATTTTTACCAGCCAGTGCAGCGTGAAACGCCCGCTTAGAATGATCTTGCCGTGGCTCTCCTGGAATCGACCAGTAAAGAATGGTTTGAACGAGTTGCCCACCATGGGGATGACCCGTTGAAGCGAGACACGAGACTGGGTCACGGTGCCTGCGGCCGCTTCTTGCGACACGTTAAAAAGTGCCCAGCGACGCGTGGCAGCCTTCAGGCGTTGAACAGATTCGGTCAATCCGAATGAGCTTTCAAATTCGACGGGGCTAGAACCTGCCCAGATTTCCAATATCCATCGGAACATTCGGTCCCCCCTTCGGACTGATAACGCTAATGCGTGGCCGCACTCTATATGGGAGTCCATGGCTTAGCTATGCGGACATAAGACTCAGCGCTTTTAAATCAATGCTGTGGCGACTGAGCGGAGATGCCTGCTTGCACTCGGCAGCTTGCGTGCTGCCCGGCATCGGCATATGATTCACAAATCGATAGTACATAAATGTACTAAATGAGTCACTTTCCGGGCTTCGCTATGAACAGTTTTCTTCCCACTGAGCAGCGTCTGGCCATCACTTGCCGGCTGTATCCCGCGTTTCCGCGTGAGCCGGCGGTGTTGGTGCGGCTTATCAAGCACATCTACAAGCGTGTGCACGATGACGCCAATGCGATGCTCAAGCCATGGGGTATCAACCATCCTGAGTACAACATCTTGATGATGATGTACGGCACCGAAGGCTTCACCTTGAACCCTTCGCAGCTTGCTGATGCGGCGGGGGAGAAGTCGGCCAATATCACCCGGCTTACCAATGAGCTGTGCGATAAGGCGCTGATCGAGCGTACCGCCGACGCCGAGGATCGGCGTAAGGTGACGCTTACCCTTACGGCCAAGGGGGTGGCGCTGATCGAGAAATTTCTGCCCGACGTTTGCGCCTTGCTTGAACAGGAGACGGCCAGTTTGCAGTCGCGTGAAATGGTGCAGTTGGAACGGCTGTTGAAGAAGTTTCTGACTCAGCTTGATAACCAGACCGATCAAGGCTGAAACGTGTCTACGGTGCTCAAAAACGAATCCGTTGCGCCGCTGCGTCGCTGGCCCTGGCTGGCCGAGTTTCTGGCGGGCGAACGCGAGGCGTGGGTGTTCGTGGGCAAGTCATTGCTGGCGATGTATGTCGCCGCGTGGCTGGCGATGTGGCTGCAGTTGGAGCAGCCGGCAACCGCGATGATTACGGTGACGCTGGTCATGCATCCGCATAGCGGCATGGTCTTGGCAAAGAGTTTTTATCGCGCGATTGGCACACTTTGCGGCAGCCTGTTTGGGCTGGCGCTGATGAGTGTGTTTCCGCAGCAGCGCGAGTTGTTTCTATTCAGCCTGTCGCTATGGGTGGCCTTGTGCGCCGGTGGCGCCACGCTGTACCGCAATTTTATGTCTTACGGCTTTGTGCTGGCCGGTTACACCGCGGCCATTGTCGCCTTGCCGACGATCGGCAATCCCTTGAATGTGTTTGACTCGGCGGTGATGCGCGTCAGCGAGGTGATGCTCGGTATCGTGGTGGCAGGGGTGGTTAGTGACGTGGTGTTGCCCGGTCGTCTGCGCGAGGTGTTGCGGCGCCGTTTGCGAGAGCATTTCGCGCACTTTATCGACTTTGCGCGTGACAGCACCGGCGGCAGCATGGCGCGTCGCGATATGGAGCAGGCGCATTTGCGCTTTGTTCGCGCGGCGGTGGAGCTGGAGGATTTGCGCGCGTCGGTGATTTTCGAAGATCCCGAAGCGCGTGCGCGCAGTAGCCGTATGCGTCTGCTGAATCAGCGGCATATGGCGGCATCGACGAGCTTTCAGTCGGTGCATCATCTGATTAACCGCTTGCAGCGTAGCGGCCGCCACACCGTGGCCGATGCCTTGATTGCGTTGTATGCGCCTATTGGCGCGGCGTTGTCGCCCGAGATGCATTGGCGCCATCAGCCCGAGGTGCTGACCGCTCGCCTGGAAGCCTGCGAGGTCGAACTGCCGCTGCTGGCCGAGCAACTACGCGCCACATTGCCCGATGCGGCCGCGTGGCTTGAGTTCGATACGGGTACGACCTTGCTGCGCCGTTTTGCCGCCGAATTGCGTGATTTTACCTCGCTGGAAGCCTCGTTGCGTGGTCAGCGTGTGCGTGGCAGCGTGGAGCGCGTGCATTTTCGCCGTGGCAATGACTACGCGGGCACCGCGATTGCGGTGCTGCGTACCTTTCTCACCATGACGACGTTGAGTACGCTGTGGATCTTGAGCGGCTGGTCGTTCGGTGCCGGCGCGATGTTGCTGGCGACGATTTTCAGTGGACTCTATGCCGCCGCGGCCCATCCGGTGACGGCCACGGTGAAAACCTGGTGCGGTTATGCGCTGGGTATCCTGGCCGCCTTCGTGACGACGTTTTTCTTGCTGCCGGGCAGCGATGGCTTTGTGATGTTGATCGCGGCCAGCATGCCATTGCTGTTGATCGGCCCGTACCTGATAACCCGCAATACGTTGCCTGGCGTGGGTGTGGGTTACACGCTGGGTTTTGTTTACATCCTGGCGCTGAAGAATCCGATGGTCTATGACCCGGAGCATTTCTTTAACGATGCGATCTCGCAGCTCGTGGGTCTGGGCATGACGGGCGTGGCTTTTGTGTTTGTGCCGGCGGTGACCGGCACCGGTTGGCAGCGTCGTCGTCAATTGCAGCAGTTGCGTCGGCAAGTGGTGCTGGCGGCTACCGATCCGTTGGAAGGTTTGCTGTATCGGTTCGAGAGCATCAATCGCGATTTGTTTCAGCAAGTGGTGGCACACACCCGGCCGGGTAGCGATGAGTCGCGCAGTCTGCTGGCCTGGGCGCTGTCGGTGCACGAGTGCGGTCGTGCAGTGATCGAGTTGCGCCAGGATTTACTGCATAGCGAGCTGCCACCGTCCGTGCACCGGGAGGTGCAAGCTGCCGTGGCGGCGATGGCGCAGCTATATGACGCGCCCGATGCCGCGCGCTGGCTGCGGGCCGAGCAAGCCGTGGAGCAGGCTATCGTGGCGACGGTGCAAGACAGCTCGCATGCCAGTTGCCGGCCCGTGCTGCTGCAACTGCATTTGCTGCGCAGTGCGCTGCGCGACGACGAGTCGGCTTTGGCCGTATACATCACCCCAGCGGTGGAGCCTGTTCATGCCACATGAAATCATTCCACACGAGATCGCGCTCTTCGACGCGCTGGTGCCTGGCCTGCTGCTGGTTTTTCTAGGTTGCCTGGCGTTGCTATGGGCGGTGGATGCGGTGGTCGGCCGTTTTGGTTTGTATCGCTACGTATGGCATCCGTCGCTGTTCCGTCTCGCTTTATTCGCCTGCATGTTCGGTGTCGCCGGACTGTGGCTCTTGCGCTGAAGTCCATGACATGAAAATCCAATCTGTATTGCGCTTTTTGATTACCGCCGCGGTTGTCGTGATCGCTGCTCTGCTCGGGCATGCGTTATGGCGACACTACATGTATGCGCCATGGACCCGCGACGGCCGGGTGCGCGCCGAAGTCGTGCGTATAGCGCCGGATGTCGCCGGCCTGGTGACTCGCGTGGCGGTGATCGATAACCAGTTGGTGCGCAAAGGCGACCTGCTGTTTTCGATCGACCCCGAGCGCTTCCGCAATGCCGTGGCGCAGGCCGAGGCCAATCTCGCCGCCAGTGAGGCAAGTGCGCGCGCCGCCGGCGCCAATATCAATGCGGCGCTAGCCAGTGCGGCGGCGCGCAAGGCGGAGTACGACATGCGCGCCGAGCAGTCGCTGCGCCGTCAGCGCCTGGGCGACGTGATTGCGCAGGAGGCCCGCACGGACGCGGTTTCCACCGCCAATTCAGCTCGGGCCACCTGGCAGCAGGCCCAGGCCAGCGGCAATCAGGCCGGCGCCGCGCGCGAACAGGCCCAGGCCGCGGTGGAGCAGGCGCAAGTAGCGCTTGATCGCGCCAAGCTCGATCTTGAGCGCACCGAGATACGTGCGCCGGTGGACGGCTATGTCACCAACCTCGACATCCGCGCCGGCGACTACGCGGCCACCGGCAGCCCACGGCTGGCGCTTATCGATAGCCATAGCTATTACATCTACGGCTATTTCGAGGAAACCAAATTGCCGCATCTGCATGTCGGTGATCCGGTGCAAATTCGCCTGATGAGCGGCGGCGTGTATTTGAAAGGCAGCATCACAGGTGTCGCACGCGGTATCACCGATCGCGACAATCCCACCGGCAGCGATCTGCTGGCCGATGTGAATCCTACGTTTAACTGGGTGCGTCTGGCGCAGCGCGTGCCGGTGCGCATTGCGATCGATACATCGTCATTGCCGCCTGATACGGTGTTGGCGGCAGGTATGACGGCCACGATAGAAGTGCGGCCGCGCAAATAAGTGCCCCTAGCTCCAGCCGACCCAGTACGCCAGGTAGCCAGGCACTTCGCGCAGGCTCGAATAGACATCTCGTATGAACCAGCGCCGGGGGTAATCGCCACCGGCGTCTTCGGCGCCGGCCTGACGCAGCGCAAGACGCGCGCGCGGCAGATGAAAATATTGCGATACCACGACCACGCGGTGCTGGCCGTGCGCGGCCAGCCAGGCTTGCGCGTGCAGGGCCGATGCGCGGGTGTTGTCGCCTGATGAATCGACGACGATGTGCTGCGCCGGCACGCCATGCGCCACCAGCCAGTCGCGCATACCGATGGCTTCGTCGCGGCCGTCGCTCGAATCGACACCTCCGCTGACCATGACGGTGCCGCATCCGCCGCGTTGGTATAACGCCTGGGCAGCCTGTAACCGTGCTTCGAGTCGCGGCAGCGGGCGATTGACGCGATCGACGGTGTTGCCCAGGACCAGCGCCAGCTCGGCCGGTTGTGGCCGGGTGGCAATGCCGGTCGCGGCAATGATGCATGCGCCGAGCAGCCATAGGCTGGTTGCGGCAAGAACGCCTTGTCGTAGGTGGCGCCATCCGGCGTGGCGCTGAATCAAGGATGGGAGGCGGTGTGGGCGGGGCATGCGGGAAGGTGTGGTGGTGGGGCTAGTGAGTTTGCGCTTGTAGTGTGGCGTGATGCGGGCGTGTGCCCCCCTCCCAGCCTCCCCCTACAAGTAGGGGGAGGAGCTAAAAGCTCGCCTCAGTCGGCTCCCTCCCCTGCTTGTAGGGGAGGGTTGGGGAGGGGTAGGGCCTTTGTCAGCCGCTCCAGCCGCATACCTAGCCAACGATTCACATCCGGCCATTCGCCGGCAAGGATGCTGTAACAGACGGTGTCCCGCAGGGTGCCGTCAGGGCGGCGTTTGTGGGCGCGCAGGATACCGTCCTTGCAGGCGCCCAGGCGCTCGATGGCGCGTTGCGAATCGAGGTTGCGGTGGTCGGTGTGAAACTCCACCGCAACGCAGTCCAGTGCTTCAAAGGCATGCTTGAGCAGCAGGCGCTTGCAGGCGCTGTTGAGATGGCTGCGCTGCCAGCGCTTGGCGTACCAGGTGTAGCCGATGGCGATGCGCGGCAGCTCGGCGGCGAAGTCGTAGTAGCGGGTGCTGCCGACGATCTCGTTGGTGGATTTCTCGCGCACGGCGAACGGCAGATGCTGGCCGTCGGCCTGGCTTTGCAGTGCTTTGGCGATATAGCTGGCAGCCTGGCCGGGGGGCGGCGCGCTGGTGAACCATAGTTTCCATAGTTCGCCGTCGGCGGCGGCGGCTTCCAGTGCTGGGGCGTGTTCCGGGCGCAGGGGTTCAAGGATGACGTGGTCGTCTTCCAGGCGAGTCGGGGTAAGCGGCATTGAAGAGGCTCTTAGGCGTCGAGGTCGGGGATCAGCTTGCTTTCGAGTCGTGCGATGGTGTCTTTCAGCAGCAGCTTGCGTTTTTTAAGCCGGCTCAGTGCCAGTTCGTCGATGCCGATGGTCTCGACCAGGCGCTCGATGGCCAGGTCCAGGTCGCGGTGTTCGATGCGTAACTCGGTCAGTATGTGAGCAATTTCGATGGGATCCTGAACCTGCATGGGGTGGCCTGCTGGGGGCGGCGGAGGCGGGCGAAAGAGCATCAGTGTAACGCCGCCAGCCGCGGCCCGGACAGGCGGCTACAATGGGCGCCCGTTCGCCCGATGCCGCTGCATGTCCGCCCAGATCGAACCCCATCGCAAACAAGTCTACGAGGCTGGCAAGCTCGCCAAGCGCCTGCGCCATCAGGTCGGCCAGGCGATTGCCGATTTCAACATGATCGAAAACGGCGACAAGGTGATGGTGTGCCTGTCCGGCGGCAAGGACTCCTACACCTTGCTCGACATGTTGCTGTCATTGCAGGCGAAGGCGCCGGTACGTTTTGAGCTGATTGCGGTGAATCTGGATCAGAAGCAGCCGGATTTCCCCGAGCACGTGTTGCCGCAGTATTTAACTGAGCGCGGGGTGCCGTTTCACATCATCGAGCAAGACACTTACAGCACGGTGACACGGGTGATTCCCGCCGGCAAAACCATGTGCAGCCTATGTTCGCGCCTGCGCCGTGGCGCGCTGTATCAGTGGGCGGCGGCGAACGGGGTGACCAAGATAGCGCTTGGCCATCACCGCGACGATATTCTGGGCACGTTTTTTCTCAACCTGTTTTATCAGGCGCAGTTAAAGGCGATGCCGCCGAAACTGCGCTCGGACGATGGTCGCCATGTGGTGATCCGTCCCTTGGCTTATTGCAAAGAAAGCGATATCGCCGAATACGCGACGCAACGTGCTTTTCCGATCATCCCGTGCAATCTGTGCGGCTCGCAGGAGAACCTGCAGCGCAAGGCCGTCAAGCGCATGCTGGACGATTGGGAAAAACAGCAGCCGGGGCGTAGCGAAAATATTTTTCGCGCGCTTGGTTCGGTGTCGCCATCGCAATTGGCCGATCGCAAGTTGTTCGACTTCGTTGCGCTCGGCGCGCGCGAAGATGCCGTACCCGTCGATGTGCATGGCTGGCTGGCCGGCGCACCCGACGAGCCATAAGCCGCTTTTATCTTTCCACCCCACTCTTTAATCCAGGGAATAACGCCGTGTCTCTTTTTGCATCCGTTGAAATGACCCCGGGCGATCCGATCCTGGGACTTACCGAGGCTTATCTGGCCGATACCCGTGCGGGCAAGGTCAATCTCGGCGTAGGCATTTACTACGACGAACAGGGCCGTATTCCGTTGATGCGCGCGGTGCGTGAAGTGGAGCAGGCGCTGGCACTGGAAGCGAAGTCGCGCGGCTACTTGCCGATCGACGGCATGCCGGCCTACGACCAGGCCACTCAGCGGCTGGTGTTTGGTGCCGAGTCGCCGTTGTTGGCGGCGGGGCGTGTGGCGACGTCGCAAACGGTAGGTGGCAGCGGTGCTTTGCGCGTGGGTGCCGATTTATTGAGGAAAGCCCTGCCCGAGGCCAAGGTCGCCATCAGCAGCCCGAGCTGGGAAAACCACCGCGTGGTGTTTACGGCGGCCGGGTTCGAGGTGGTCGATTACGCTTATTACGATCCGTCCACGCATGGGCTGGATTTCGCCGGCATGCAGGCCGATCTCGGCAAGCTTGAGCCGGGTACCGTGGTGTTGCTGCACGCCTGCTGCCATAACCCGACCGGTGTCGATCTCACCGTAGAGCAGTGGAAGCAGGTCGTGGCGCTGGTGAAAGACCGCGGGCTGCTGCCTTTTATCGACATGGCGTATCAGGGTTTCGACAAGGGCATCGATGCCGATGCGGTGGCGGTGCGCCTGTTTGCCGAATCGGGGATCGAATCGTTCGTGGTCGCCAATTCGTATTCCAAATCGTTCTCGCTATACGGCGAACGCGTGGGTGCGTTGTCTATCGTCGGCGCCAATCGCGAAGAGACGCTGCGCGTGCAGTCGCTGGTGAAGCGCACGATTCGCTCCAACTACTCCAGCCCGTCCACACATGGTGCCGCCTTGGTCGCCGGCGTACTCAACAGTGTCGAGCTGCGTGCGATGTGGGAGGCCGAGCTGGGCGAGATGCGCGAGCGCATTCACGCGATGCGCGCCGGCATGGTGGAAAAACTGGCCGCCAACGGCGCACCGCAGTTCGACTTTATCCAGCGTCAGGCCGGCATGTTCTCTTACTCGGGCTTGAGCAAGGCCCAGGTGGATCGCCTGCGTGAGGAATACGCGATCTATGCGATCGGCACCGGCCGTATCTGTGTGGCCGCGCTTAACCGCGGCAACCTGGAAACGGTGGTGGCGGCGGTGGGCGCGGTCAGCAGGCTCTGATGTTTTCTCCTCCACCCCCTGCAAGGGGAGGGGGCAGCAAGCTCAGTAGTCGTAGCTCACGCTGAGTCGGGCGTAGCGCGGCAACTGGCGCGAGGTCGGCGTTCCGTACAAGGGGTTGGCTTTGTTGGGTGACGATTCGGCGTTGGGGAAAATGCCGGTCACCCGTTGCTCGTTGAGCAGGTTGAAGACATTGGCGCTAAAGGCCAGCCGGCTCGCTGCAAAGGCGGGGCGATAGGTGACGCCAAGATCGAGCTGATGAATCCACGGCAGGCTGCCATGGCTGCCCGGTGGCGAGGGTTGGCCGTTGCAGTAGTGATAGGTGTTGCCGTAGCCGGCAGGGTCGGCATGGCTGGCGCCGTAATAGCCGAGGCAGGCTTTGGGTGCGCCGGAGATCACACTCAGATTGCCGGAGACCAGCCATTCCGGCGCGATCTGGTAGTAGCCGAAGAGCTTGATCTGATGTTTGTGATCGTTGTTCTGCACGCCATTGGTGTACTCCATGACATAGGCGTTGTCCCAGTCTTCCGTGGTGGAGGCGGCGGTCTGGCCGGTGCCGCGCGATTCGCTGTAAAGATCCGAGCGGACCTGGCCTTCGGTGTTGCCGTAGCTGCGTGAGAACACGTACGTGAGCTTGCCGTACCAATGGCCGTCGAAGGGGTGTTCGAGAAAGCTCTCCAGTCCGTAGTAGCGGCGTTTCAGTTGTTGAAAGCCGAACTCGGTATGGGTGAGCGGCACGCTGACGTGATGGCCGGAGGTATCGACCAGGGTGAAGGTATTGGCCCGGCCCGGATTAATCAGCCAGCAACTGACTGGATTGCTGTGGGTCGTGACCTGATAGCCGAGTGATCCGGCCTTGGCCAGCACGCGGTCGATATCGCAGTAGTCGTCGATCGCATTACGCAGAATGCGCTGGGTCAGTTTGGCGCCATAGACCCAATTCGTGTCGAGGGTTTTGCTGAAGCCCACGATGAATTCGTCTTGGTATTCGGACTTCAGATGCTGCGCGGCGACGGTTTTTGGATCGGGCAGTTGGCCGAAATAATTGTTCGCCGAGACAGGTGCCGAGAGGGCGGTGAGACCGGTCGGGGTGCCGTCCGCGGCGATGCCGCTATAGGTGAAGTACTGCGAGGTGCTCAGTGCGCCGCCGGCGGCGTTGAGCGCGGGGTTGAGCGGCAGGCCCAGATAATAGCGGCCCGCGTTGGCGTAGATCTTGAAGCTCGAATCGCCATAGACGTCCCAGCCGGCGCCCAGGCGCGGTGCCCATTGCGGCTTGTGCTGGGTGATGAAGGCCTCGCTATGGCTGTTGAAGTTCTTGAACTGATCGTTGCGCAGGCCTAGCGAGAGCAGCCAGCGATCATTGAGCTGCCATTTGTCTTCGATGTATTGCGCGCGCTGACTGGAGCGCACGGTAGCCAGGCTGCTGGCGACGTCTCTGATGACGTAATAGCCGCCCGCGCCGTTGGGAAAGCCGATGGTTGCCGGAACGCCCAGGCCGGTGGAGATCGGCGTGTTCGGATCGCCCTGACCGTAACTCCACGAATACGCCGGCCCCGACGTGGCGGACCCCTGCTTGATCGCTCGCGAGCCCTGGTTATCGATGCCTGCGCTAAGCGTATGCTCGCCCAGCTTGTAGCTGATATCGATGCGCGTATTGGTGGTCTTGTTGCCACGGCCAGGATTGAACAGCGACAGCACGGTCTGGCCGTTGCCCCGTGCGATGCCGCGATTCAAGGCCGGGTTCTGGTTGGTCAGGCCATCGATATAAGTAAGGCTGCTGTTGTAGCCGCCGGGTACGTCGTAGTTGGTGGTCTTGAGCTGGCCGTATAGCGCGGTCACGGTCAGGTTGTCGGTGAGATAGCCGGTGTATTTGGCCGTATAGATGTCGCCACCGGTCTTGGTGTTGTCGTTGTAGTTGATGAAGCTGCCGCGCTTGCGGTTGATGAAGTCGTAGCGGTAGACCGAGCCGGAGGTTTTTTGTTTGTCCGAAGCGCCGGTGAGTTCAAGGATGTGGCTGTCGGTGATGTTCCAGTCCAGCTTGCCGTACCAGCGAGGATCACTGTTGCGGTAGTCCACATAAGGCTTGGTACTGGCGTAGCCACTGACCGGGTTGACCTGGTTGCCTTGCTGGCGCTCATATTCGCCGGCCAGGAAAAAGAATAATTTGTCTTTGATGAGCGGGCCGCCGGCATAGGCGCTGACGGTGGTGGCCCAGGATTTGTTCTCGCTGTCCGGCGAGTAGAGATTGCCGGCCTTGGGGGTGGCGGGCAGGCCGTTGGCGTAATAGCGGTCGCGTGTGCTGGCGCGGGCGAACGAAGGCTCCCATAGCAGTTGCGCGCCGAAGTGCCAGTCGTTGGTGCCGCGCTTGCCGACCACGTTGATGACGCCGCCGTCGGAGCGGCCGTATTGGGCGCTATAGCCGCCGGTATAGACCTCTTGCTGGTCGATCGCGCCGTAGGGCACCGACAGGCCGCCGAAACCGCGTAATGGGTCGGTGGTGTTGAAGCCATTGATGTAATAAGCGTTTTCGTTCGCCGCCGAACCGCCAAAACTGACCAGCGAATTGCCGGTGGGGCCGGTGAAGCTGCCGCCGTTGTTGACCACGCCGGGCGCGAGCAGGGCGATGGCTTCGGAGCTGCGGCCGAGTGGAATTTTGGCTAGCTGATCGGCGGTTATCACGGTGCGCGAGTCCACGCTGGATACGTCGATGGCCGGCAGCGCGTTGGCGGTGACATTTATCCCGCTGAGATTTTTCGCCTTGTCCACGGTAAACGACACCTCGGTGCCTGCGCCCACCTTGATGGCGATGTTCTCGCGTGTTTCCACCGTCTGGCCGTTGTGCTGCAGGGTGACCGTATAGCTGCCAAGAGGAAGCTGGGTTGCCGCATAGCGGCCGCGATTGTCGACGGCGATTTCGCGGGTAAGGCCACTACTGCTTTTGATTAGTACGCTATCGCCGGATTCGGAGGGCGCCTGGCCAAAGATGCTGCCGGTAGTGGACTGCGCCAGCACGCTGCAACTCAAACCAAGGCCGATGGCCCAGGTCAACATGCGCTTGCTCAATGGCTTGCCGTTCTTCATAGCGATTTATGCCCCCAAGTCGATTGCCGCGCACGGCCAGCCGGCCCCATGGCCATGTGGAACCGCGCATGCTGGCACAGGTTTGTTTTTGTTTCGGTGACACGTTTCCTGGGCGGCCGAATCCGCCCGGCAGCGATTTAGCGGCCGGTAATACTCGGAAGAGGCATGCCGCCGCTCCGATAGCAGCGAGTGCTGCAATGCGGCATGCGGGTCTTTTATATAGAAAATTTATTTGGATGTATAGATGTCCAAAATATTTTTTTATAGGAAAAATTCCGCCGCCAATGGCACTTGTGGATTCAGCGATGTGGTCCACGGATGAGGCTCGCTGCTGCGCATTGAGTTGGGGGCTGGCCCGATGACCTGGCGACGAGGGGGGCGGAGCGCATCCGGTATGATGTTCGTTTTGGCGCGCTCGCCTGAGTGGCCGTACACCGCTGTTGACCCGGATACGATCGACCTATGTTTTTTCGCAATCTCACGTTGTTTCGTTTTTCCCCCGCTGTCGCCGATGATCTCAACCGCCTCGATGAGGCCCTGGCCGAACACCGTCTGCGGCCCTGCGGCCCGTTGGAAATGGGTACCAAGGGCTTTGTACCGCCGGTGGGGCGCGGCGAAGAGGCCGCACTAACCCATGCGGTCAAGGCCTGCACGCTGGTGACTGTGGGCAGCGAGGACAAGCTGTTGCCGGCGGCCGTTATCAACGACGAGCTATATCGCAAAGTGCAGAAGATCGCCGACGAGGAAGGCCGCAAGGTCGGTGGCCGCGAGCGCAAGCGAATCAAAGAGGATTTGCTCACCGAGCTGCTGCCGCGCGCCTTTGTGCGCACCTCGCGCATGTCGGCCTATGTCGATAAAAAGCACGGCTGGCTGGTGCTCGATACCTCCAGTCGCAAATCGGCCGAGAACGCGCTGACCCAGATACGCGAGGCATTGGGCAGTTTTCCGGCCGTGCCGCTTGCGCCCGAGGAAGGCCCACGCGTGCTGATGACCGATTGGCTGGCCAATAACAATCTGCCTGCCGGCCTGACTTTCGGCGACGAGTGCGAGCTGAAGGACCCCGCCACGGCCACCGGCGCGATCGCCCGCTGCCGCCGGCAAGATCTGGACAGTGAGGAGGTCAAAGAACATCTGCGTAACGGCAAACAGGTGTTTCAGCTTGGTCTCATCTTCGATGAGCGGATGAGTTTCGTGCTGGGCGAGGATTTGATCCTGCGCAAGCTGAAGTTTCTCGACGTGGTCATGGACGAGCTGGGCGATAGCCAGCAAGACGCGGCAGCCGAGATGGACGCTAGCTTTGCCCTGCTTACCCTGGAGCTGGAGCGGCTGCTGGGCAAGCTGGAGGAGTGGTTTGGCCTGCCGCGCCCGGCCGACAGTTGACCCCGGCCGCGATAACCCGTCCACAGTACCGGCCACGGTAACCCAACAGTCTTGCGATCCGGGCATGCTTCCCCATATCGCAGTGGCACCTCAAGCTTTTCGCTGAACAGGCTGGCTGAATAACCCCGCTTGGCAGTAAACGACGACATCAGGCTTTAGCTACTCGATGCCGTCGTCGGGCATGATGGACTTTCGCGGCGGGCCGGCACGGCCCACGACTAAGAACCTGTCTACGATCCCGGTGTGACGGAAGGGATCGTAGACAAGCTCGTAAGCGGGCAGAACCATGACGCAGCATTTGGAAGGCGATTGGCTGGAATTGTCGACGACGGGCGGCAGCACGATACGCGTGCAAAAAGCCTCCCATCCACGAGCGCGCCGCTTGCGTCTCACGGTGACTCCCAAGGGCGCGCGGGTGTCCTACCCTCACGGCACCCACCCGGCTCAGGTCAGTGCGTTTCTACGCAGCCATGCGGACTGGCTGGAGAAAAAGCTCGATGAGCTCAATCTCATCGTCAAACCGTTGCCGCCCCTGCGTGTGGGGCATCCCGCTGAATTCCCTTTGCGCGGCGAGGTGCGCATGCTCGATTGGGCCGAGGGCCCGTATCCACGCGTCGAGCCCCACGACGATGGCCTGACCTTGGTGATACCCCGGCCGCATACGCGCGCGCTCCCGGTAGCGCGCGGCTTGCTTGCTTCGTATTTTGAGTCGCAAATTCGACGTGACGTGTCGCGCTGGTTGGCAGCCTACGTGCCACAGCTAGGGTTGGCGCCTACGGCACTGCGGATTCGCCCGCTGAAAAGCCTATGGGGCAGCCTGGATACACGCGATCGCATCAACCTCGATCTGGCGCTGGCGCTGGCGCCGCCAGCCGCCTTGCGCTACGTGCTGGCACACGAGCTTTGCCATCTCAAGGTGCGTAGCCACTCGCCGCGCTTCTGGGCCCAAGTCGAAACGATCTTTCCGCATTGGCGCGAGCAACGCGATTGGCTGCGTCAGAACGGCGCCATGCTGAAGGCCGAGTTGGATCGGTTGATTGCCGACGTCGCCGATTGAGCGCAGTACCTGCCTTTGACAGGCTCTTAGAGCCGATACTGCGCGCCGACCGACCATAGGCGGCGCGGCTCTAGCTGCAGGCCATTGACCCGCTGATAAACCGGCAGTTGAACGAAGGCGAAGGCATCCAGGCGCTTGGTGATTTTTACGCCGATACCCGGACTGAGATAGGCCAGCGTGGCGCCGCTGTTGGGGCGGTCGGCCAGATTGCCGCTTTCGCGTTGCTCGCTGTGCAGGTTCAGTTGCAGTTGCGGCGTGAAGCGCCCGGCATCGAGATAACGCAGGCCAAAATTGATATTGAGTGAATTGCCGGGCCTGAAATGGTCGCGGGCATCCAACGCGATCTGTGCCATGGCCTGTCCGAAGTAGCCGACGGATGGGCTGAGGTAACCGAACTTGTAGATGCCGACTAAGGCATCGGTGGTACCGGTGCCTAGCTGCAGGCCGCGATCCAGCAGTTGGCCTGCCTGCGGGCCGGCGTCGAAATCTTGTTTGAAGCGACCGCTGGGCAGTTTCAACCCGAACTGCAAGCCGATGCCGGCATCGTCACTCAAGCCTTGGTAGCGTGCGAGTACGCGCAAGTCGCCGATGCCATGCGCATTAGACGTCGAGACGTCCGTATCGCCGCCGGCGATGGTTTCGTGATGGCGGTTGGTATACGGCAATTGCAGCGACAGGCCCCAGTAACGCGAAAAGTTGTAGTCCGCGCCGAGCAAGGTGTTGCGGTTAAGCGTTTTGCGCTGCACTTCGCTGTCGGTCGGGTACTGAAACGCGGAGCGGCTGACCGTGCTGGTGCCGCGGATCAATTGGGACTGGTCGAAGTAATCCTCGCGCAGACTCAGATGCAGGCCTGTGCTGGTGGCATAACCCTGGCTGGACCAGTCCGAATTAAGCGAGCAGCCGCAGGTGGAGCAGGCGTTGGCGAATGTGGGCAGCAGGGCGAGCGCCATCAGGGCGGGCCCGGCGATCCATGGCCGATAGATAGTTGGGCTTATCACGTGGGCTCTCCCCGAGAAGACGGCGGCATCATCCCACTAACTGCTTTGGGCCGGGCCGCGACAGAGTGCCGCGCCTGGCTGATGACGTAGTTAATGCGACAGCGCGAACCCGGTCAAAATGCGTGCGGTTTCGTCGGTTTTTTCCAGCATAGGCATGTGATTGCAGCCATTGAGGATGCTGGAGCTGATGGCGCTGGAATGGCTGAGGCCGTTACGCAGGCTGTCGAGTGCTGAGATGTCGGTGATCTTGTCGGCATGGCACCACAAACCCATGACGGGCATGGTGAGCCGGTCGAGGCGGCTCTGCACGGCAAGGTATTGCGACGGCTCGCGCAACTCGCTCAGGTTACGCTCGATAAAGCTGCGGTCGCGCTGGTTTTCTTTGATAAGCACATCGACAAAACGGCTGGGGGGCGATGGCGCTTTCGCAAAGGCCAGCGCGGCGGCGCGGTCGAATCCCGCGCGATCGTCGAACAGAAATGGATTTTTGCCGGCCATGACCGTACGGGAAAAATCGTTCTCGTCCACTTTCAGGCCAAACGAATCGACCAGGGCAAGCTCGGCCACATGCTCGGGATGATCCGCAGAGTAAACGCCGGCGATGGCGCCACCCAGCGAATGGCCCACCAAGACAAAGCGTTGCAGCCGCAAGGCGTCGACGAAACTCTGCAGGCGCGATGCTTGTGCATCGACGCTGTAGCTGGCGCCATCGTTACGCGAAGACTCGCCCCAGCCGGGAAGGTCAGGAATGATGACGTGGAAATGCGGCGTCAACTGCTTGGCCACATCCATCCACACTTCTTTATTTGCCGCGAAACCATGCAGCAGCACCAAGGTGGGGCCCTCGCCGCCTTCGTAGTAGCTCCAGCGCGTATCGCCGGCTTGCACAGCGTGTTTTTCCACATGTGCGGCCATGGCTTCGCGCATGGTGTTGGCGCGCATGAGCCATTGCGGCGCGAACAGATAGCTACCGCCAAGCCCCACGCCGAGGATGACCGCGACGATCAGCAGAAATTTCAGCCGGCGTATGAAAAGACGCTGCCACAGCGGACGGGTCGGGGTGTTGCTGGGTTGGGTCATGATGCAGTGCTCAATACGTTAGCGACAACTTGCTCCCTCCCCTGGTCGCAGGGGAGGGTTGGGATTGGGGAGGGGTGAGTACATGAGAAAGCGCCTCAGGAGAGGTGTTCGCAAGTGTTCACCCCCTCCCAGCCTCCCCTGCGACCGAAGGAAGTCCCCTTTTCGGGACAAACAGGGGGGAGGGGCAAAAGGTGTGCAGGAGATGGGGCTTGCATGCGCTCACCCCAACCCGCCTTATTTGCTTTTCTTTGCCTTGGGCTTGGCCTTGGCGATGATCCCTTCGACCGCAGCCTGGGTCATCGGGTGGTAGCCGGGCTTGGCCTTGGCGTAGACCTGCTCGGCATAGGCGAGGCCTGCCGGTGTCTTGACGAAGGCTTTGTATAGCGGCGTGGTGAGATACAGACGGCCAATACGCGTCATATGTTCGGCGGCGGCCGGCCATACGTCTTTGTCGCCGGCGGCAATCGCATGGCTATACCAGCGCATGCCGATTTCGGCGTTTGGCGTGCCGGTGAGGTGCCAGGCGGCGTCGATTTGCTTGATCTTGTCGAGTGGGGTGACGTCGGGCAGGCGGTCGAGGAAGTACATCCACTCCTGCGTGTTCCAACCCTTGGTATCGAGCTTGTCGGCGGCCAGTGTGCCGGCGAGGAAGTCGCTGCGTTGCTTGTCGATCGCGTTGAAGCGCGGCGAGTCCGGCAGCGGTGCGTCTTTCGGCAGGCCGGCATCGTAGACCCAGACTTTCACCTCATCCATGCTCATCTTGCCCGGATATTTGTCCAGCAGATTGGGCTTGAGGTAATCGAGCATCTGCTCGGTGGTGATGCTTTGAAAGGCGAAGTGAGCGAAGTAGCCCTTCAGATAGGCATCGAAGTTTTCGCGGCCGAAGCGTTGCTCTAGCGTGCGCAGAAACCACGAACCTTTGCTGTAGGGCAGATCGGACAAGGAGTCGTCGGCGCCGATGCCCTCGGGATCGGGGGCCAGCTTCTGTGCGTTGGTCGGCAGCTCGCCGATATCTTTTTGCAGCGAACGGGCGGACAGCAGCGCTTCTTCGTCGGCAAGCGCCTTGCCGTAGACGGCCTCAGTGATGCGGCCCTGCACGTAAGTGGTGAAGCCTTCGTTGAGCCAGATATCGCGCCAGGCGGCACTGGTGACCAGGTTGCCCGACCACGAATGCGCCAGCTCATGCGAAACCAGCGAGACCAGGCTCTTGTCGCCGACCAGCACCGTCGGGGTGGCGAAGGTCATGTTCGGATTTTCCATGCCGCCATAAGGAAACGAAGGCGGCAGCACAAGCAGATCGTAACGGTCCCAGGCATAGGGGCCGTATAGCTTCTCGGTGGCGGCGATCAGCTTTTCCGTGTCCTCGAATTCGTGCGCGGCCTTGTCGACGACGCTGGGTTCGGCATAGACGGCCGAACGCGCACCAGTTTCGCGCACGGCGAGATCGCCCGCGGCAATCGCCAACAAGTAGGACGGAATCGGATGCGGCTGCTCGAACTTGAAATCGCCATTGAGCGGATGCTTGGTGTCGTTGATCGCGCTCATCGCGACGAGCACATCTTTAGGCGCGCTGACGTGGGCGTTATAGGTGAAGCGGATCGCCGGTGAATCCTGCAGCGGCACCCAGGAGCGTGCGTGGATGGCTTCGGACTGCGAAAACATGAAGGGCAGCTTCTTGTCGGCCGTCTGCGCCGGTGTCAGCCATTGCAGGCCGCTGGCTTGGGGCGAGGTGACGTAGCCGATGCGCAGCGAGGTCGGGTGTTGCGGAGTTTCGATGGTCAGCTTGCTGCCAAGCTCTTTGTCGCGTGGCGCCAGGGCGTATTTCAGCGCGGTGGCCTTTCCGCTGGCATCGAGCGCTTCTACTTTGGCGATCTTCAGGTCACGGGTATCGAGTACCAGTGACGGCGCCTTGGGGTTTTTCCAGTCCAGTGTCAGCGTGGCCTCGCCATCGAGCACCTTGTGCGCGAAGTCGAGCTTCAGGTCGAGATCGAGATGCGTAACACGCACCTGATCGGGCTGCGCGTACGAGTGCGGGTCGGCGGCTTGGGCGGCCAGCGGCAGCGCGAGCGTGCCGATAGCAAGAAGATAGACAGGGCGCATAGATGATGCTCCGGCGGGAAAGATTCGAGTATGCCAAATGGCGGGCTGGGAACGGGGAATAGGGAACGGGGAACGTGAAGTTTGAGTAGCGATTGAGACGCCACGTTCTGTTCTGATGCTCTTTGTCTTTGGTTCTTGCTCTTTTGCCTTTGCTCTCTAGGCTTCCCCCCCGTTCCCCGTTCCCCGTTCCCCGTTCCCCGTTCCCCGTTCCCCGTTCCTCAGCTAAAGCGATCGGCCAGCTTGTCCGTCGCCTGCACCAATACATCGGCAATCGCCGGCTCCGACGCGGCATGGCCGGCAAGCACGATGTGAAAGTCGGCTTCGGGCCATACGGCAGCCAGATCGTAGGCGTTTTTCACCGGGCAGATGATGTCGTAGCGGCCATGCACGATGGTGGTGGGGATATGGCGAATCTTGTCGACGTCGCGCAGTAGCTGGTTCGGTTCGAGATAAGCGTTGTTGCGGAAGTATTGCGCTTCGATCCGCGCCAGGCTCAGGGCGACTTCGGGCGCTTCGAAGGCGGCGACCGTTTCGGGGCTTTCGGCGAGGGTGATGCTACCGCCCTCCCATGCGCCCCAGGCTTGGGCGGCGGCCAGCCTTACCTGTTCGTTGTCGGAGGTGAGCCGGCGCCAATAGGCTTCCAGCATATGGGCCTGTTCTTCGACCGGAATCGCCGCGGCGTAGCGTTGCCATTTCTCCGGCAAGATCCACGACGCGCCACCTTCTTCGTAGAACCAGCGGATTTCTTCCGGCCGGCATAGAAAGATGCCGCGGATGACCAGGCCGAGTACACGTTGCGGATGCTTTTGCGCATAAGCCAACGCCAGGGTCGAACCCCAGGAGCCGCCGAAGACCACCCAGCGTTCGATACCCAGTTTTTCGCGGATCGCTTCGATGTCGGCGACCAGGTGCCAGGTGGTGTTGTCGCGTAGTTCGGCATGCGGGGTGGATTGGCCGGCACCGCGCTGATCGAACAGCACGATGCGGTAGCGCGCGGGATCGAAGAAGCGGCGGTGATACGTAGCCAGCCCGGCGCCGGGGCCGCCATGCAGGAAGATCACCGGCAGGCCGTTCGGGTTACCGCATTCCTCCACGCGCAGGGTGTGGATGGCATCGACGGCGAGGTGGTGCGTGCGGTACGGCTCGATCTCGGGGTAAAGCTCGCGCATGGGTAAGGCCCTTATGAACTTGCGCGAGCATATCAATCATCAATGGACTTACGCCCCTGTCATCGGTTTGCTCCGGTCGGTTTCCAGTTCGGCGAGTACGCCGCCTCGATCGCGAATGTGACGACGTGCGTGACAGGATCGAGCGAGACATGGCCGTAATGCGAACTGAGCGCGTAGGTTGGGGTGAGCACAAGCGAACCCCAACGTTGCGTAACGTTGGGCATCACCGCGAATCCCAACATTAGGCAACGTTGGGTATCACCGCGAGTTCCAACATTAAGCAATGTTGGGTATTACTGCGAACATCAACGTGTGCCCGTTGGGTATCGCGGCGAACTTCCATGTTGCGCAACGTTGGGCATCACTTTGTTCAGCCCAACCTACGCAAGCTCTAAGCTAGCGAGAGGCTTTTGAATGCCACGGCAAGGGTGCGTAGCGCATGGCGCGAGCGTGGGTCATGCAAGGCGGAATACAACACGACTTCGTGCGTGGGCAGCGCAGGCAAGGACAGTGCCTCGCTGATATCGATCGTGCCGGCCGGTGCGGTGCGCCGCGCGATGACGGCTACCGCCAGGCCGGCTGCCGCGGCTGAGCCGACCACTGCCGCACCTTTGCCGATAAAAACTTCGGTCCAGGGGATGCCGGCTTGATCGAGTGCGCGTACAGCCGCCATGCGGATACTGCACGACTCCCCTTGGGTCGCCAGCGGCAGAGGCTGGCCGGAGCGATGCAGCCAATCGGCGGCGGCGATCCAGCCGAAGGTTTCGGCAAACAGCGCCTCGCCGTTGCGGCGGTTTTCTTCCGCTTGCAGTACCAGGGCGGCATCCAGGCTGCCTTCTTCGTAGGCCTGCATGACTTCGCGCGAGCCGGCTACCCGCAGCTCGATCAGCAGATGCGGATCGTGTTCGCTCATCCGGCGCAGCAAAGCCGGTAACTCGCCGCCGACGATTTGATGGCTGATGCCGATGACCATACGGCGTTGTTCAATATCGAATGAGGCGACGGCACGCTCGTGCGCACCGACCAGTTCGCGGGCGGCATCGAGAAAGGCGGTGCCCTCGGCGGACAAACGTACCTGGCGCGGCGTGCGCTCCAGCAGGCGGCGGCCCAGGCGGTCCTCCAGTCGGCGCAACTTGAGGCTGATGGCGGACTGCGTGCTGTCGAGTGCTTCCGCCGCGCGTGTGAAACTTTGCAGCTCCGCGATCAGTACAAAAGCTTTGACGGCGTCGAGGTCGAGCGTTTTCATGTATTGAGCCATGTCGTGTCGCGATGACTGAAATGTTCTAGTTCAAAGTGACAGTGTGCTTGCGGCATTCCACATGGCGCGAGTCACCGGACGGTTCTCATGCGGAGTCTGCAGCACCACCAGGGTCGTGGTGCTGATGCTGGGATGGATCTTCAGCAAGCGATCGAGCACGGCTTCCAGATGCGAAATGGACATCGCCACGACATGCAGCAGGGCCGAGTCCTCACCGGCGAGGCGGCGGCATTCGAGTACCTCGGGGATATCCGCCACCAAGGCACCGATGCGTGCGCAAACACCGCCATCGCAGCGTAGTCGCACCATCGCATCAAGGGCGAAGCCAAGCTGTTTGGGGTTGATAACGGCGCGATAGCCGCGAATCACCCCGACCTCTTCCAGCCGCTTTACTCGTTCAGCCACGGCCGGCGCGGACAGCCGCACTTTGCGGCCCAGTTCGGCGTAGCCCAGGCGCGCATCCTGCTGCAGCGCCTCGATTAGCTGCCAGTCCTTGTTGTCCAGTTCGACTTTCGATTCCATGGTGATATGGCCTCATCTTCATTTGATCCATAGCCAAAGGGCCAGGAAGCCTATGAATCATTATTCACCGAAATGGAGGTCACGACTACGATGAGCGCTTCCCCGCAGTAGGAATTCCCCCCATGGAACCCACCGAACGTTTGGACGGACGAGCGCTAGGAGCCATCGCTGTAGCCTTGCTGACCTGGTCGTCGGCTTACGCCGCGATCGCCTTTAGCCTGGCTTCGTTCACACCAGGGCAGGTCGCGTTTGCGCGCTTGCTGATTGGCTCGTTGTGCTTCGCGGTGCTGATGTTGTTCAAGCGCATGCCGATGCCGAGCCGGCGCGATTGGCCGCAACTGATTCTGCTCGGCTTGATTGGCCTGACCGTGTATCACGTATGTCTTTGCTATGCCGAAACACGTATCCCCAGCGGTACCGCGGCGATCTTGATCTCGTTGGTGCCTGGCGCAACGGCGGCCGTGTCGGCGATCTGGCTGCGCGAGCGTTTGAGCGGACGCAAGCTGCTTGGCCTGGGCGTCGCATTGGCGGGCGTGGTGCTGGTGGTATTGACCAGCGGCAAGCAGGTCAGTTTTGAGCCGATGGCCGCACTGGTGCTGATTAGCGTGCTCGCTTCGGCGATTTACTTCGTCGGTCAAAAGCCGTTGTTCGCCCGTAGCAGCACCATGAGCGTCACCGCGTTCACGTTCTTCGTCGGTACGGTGGGGGCGGCACCCTTCGGCATGAGTGGTTTATGGACAGCCTTCGCGGCCGCTCCCGCGTCGCATATCGCAGGCTTGGTCTGGCTCGGCGTAGCACCGACTTTTATCGGCTATATCGCCTGGAACCTCGCGCTCAAACGTGCGCCGGCTTCTCAGGTCAGTAGTTTTATCTACCTGTCGCCGCCGATTGCGGTGTTGATCGGTTGGTTCTGGCTGCACGAGCAGCCCACGTTGCTGACCTTGGCTGGCGGTGCGCTCACGGTGGCTGGCGTAGTGCTGGTGAACGCGCGCCGGCGGGCGGTGCCGGCAGTGGCAGGGCAAGGGGTCGTTGCCGATGCGTGTAAGTGATTAAGTCGTGGCCCACATTAAATTGATCGAAGCGGCGCAAGAGCTGTCGCAAACATGGACCTCAAAACTTATCGGCACGGTGGGAGCGGCAAAGCTCAAGCTTGTGCGGATGGACGGCACGGCTTATCCCGAGGAGTCTCATGACACTACGGAAGGTCTGCTTGTGCTTGACGGGCAGATGATGCTTAACGTCGATGGACGGCTGATACCTGTCGGCAGTGGCGAAATGTATCTGGTACCGGCGGGCGTTCCGCATCGTGTGGAGGCGGGAAGCCATGGCGTGCTGCTTATTTTCGATGTCTAGAATTAAAAAAAACCGGGCGCCTGCTGGCGCCCGGTTTTCCTCCTCTCTCTCTACTTTCTCCCTCCATAGAGGAGGTCTAAACAAGCCAGTCCATGGGATTGTTCAGGCCCTGCAAGCCCAGCGAACGCTCAAACTTGCTCCAATAGCATCAGACACTAAGTGCTTGATCCGCATGCGTACCACCTCGGCGCGCTTCCCTCTGAACATGCTCAATGAATGGGTTTAATGAATATGTTCAAAGGTTCCCGTACTGATTGCTGCATTGAGTCCGGCCCATGCTCGAACTCGGTTACGTCAAACCAGGCACTAGCCCCGCCTGATTTGCGGTGGGCCATCCATGACCCGGCTATCCATAGCCCTGCGCCAGCAACACCTTGTCTGCGCATTCAACCGGCTTCAATCGCGTGGGTGCGATTTGGATGTCGACCTAAGGCTGTTGGGCTGAGTCTGCGATGTATGCACCGAGTGATAAATAAGATTCGTCTTATATATGACTGAGATTCTTCCTAAAATGCATGGCCGCGCTGCGACGTCATCGGCGCGTAAACATCGAATAGACGTCCATACACTCTTTGTAACGAGCATCACTTTTCAGTCATCGTCAATTCAACGGCCAGGGGATTTTTATGTACGTGCTGCATATCGCCAACAAGAACTACTCGTCCTGGTCGCTGCGGCCATGGGTGCTGTTGAGTGAGCTTGCCATCCCGTTTCAAGAGCAGTTGCTGCCTTTCGGGGAGGGGTCCAACTGGGCTGCGTTTCGTGCGTTTTCCCCGACCGGGCGGGTGCCGTGCCTGCGCGATGGCGATACGGTGGTGTGGGATTCGATGGCGATTGCCGAATATCTGGCTGAGCGACATCCGGGAGTCTGGCCAGCCGATGCAGCAGCGCGTGCCTGGGCTCGCTGCGCAACAGCGGAGATGCATTGCGGCTTTGCAGCCTTGCGCCAGCATTGCTCGATGAATTGCGGTATCCGCGTTCGTTTGCACGACATGCCGGCGGCGTTGCAGGCCGACATCGCGCGCATCGACGAACTGTGGAGCGAGGGGCTGGCGCGTTTTGGCGGCCCCTTTCTTGCCGGCAATGCGTTTACCGCAGTCGATGCGTTCTATGCGCCAGTGGCGTTTCGCATTCAGACCTATGGGTTGGCGATGAGCCCGCAGGCCGCGGCTTATGTGACGCGTTTACTCGGCCTGCCTTCCATGCGCGATTGGCTGACGGCTGCGCTTGGCGAAACCTGGCGCGACCTGGCCCATGAAGAGGAGGCCAGGCATGCGGGCACGTGGCTGGAGGATCTGCGTCACGGCTAATTTGGGCCCGGTAGTTCGGGCCCAATCGCTCGCACTACCAACCGCTCAAGCCTTCCAGCTCGTAGAGTTTTTTCCAGCTCGGGCGTGCGCGAAGTAAATCCGCCAGCAGCTTGAGTGCAGGCCATTCGGTGGCTGGTCGCGGCATATTGCGCGACCAGCGCATCAGCATGGCGAGCAGCAGGTCGGCAGCGGAAATATCCCGGCCCAGCAGATACGGGCCATGTGCGGCGAGATGGGATTGCAGATGATCCCAGACCGCTTCGATCTTGTGCTGCAAGGCGCTGCGCTGCAGCGGGGAGTGCTCCGCTGCGCCGAGGTCGGCGGGGTAGAACCAGAATCGATACGTCGATGCCAGCGCGTTGCTGAGATAGACGATCCATTGCAGCCAGGCTTCACGCTCGGCACTGCCCGGTGGCGGCGCCAGCCCGGCCTCGGGATGCCGCTCGGCCAGCATCATCAACAAGGCCGCCGACTCGGTGCGTGGCCGTCCATCGATTATCAGGGTCGGTACCTTGCCCAGCGGATTGAGCTTGAGGTAGGCCGGGTCGTGCTGTGCGCCGGTATCGATATCGACCGTCACTAGCTGGTACGGCGCGCCGATTTCCAGCAGCGCCAGATGTACCGCCATGCTTGCGGTGCCGGGGGAGTAGTACAGCGTGTACATGGGGTGTACCTCGGGATAGGGGTTTATCTATGCGTTATGCGGGTTTGCCGGCGACCGAGCGCAAGCAGGGCACAGGCCACCGCGATAAAGGCCAGCAACACGGCGCAGGCATCTATGCAGACCTGTGCATAGCCAAGTTTGGATACATCGAGGAAAGGATAGGGATACCAGTCGTTCACCGCGCCCCGCGCCAGCACGTAGACAAAGTAGGCGGCCGGATAGAGCTGCCAGAAACCGATCTGCCGCCAGCGCAAGCTGGTCTTGGGCACGGCGAGCCACCAATGCAGCAGGAACAGCACGGGCATCACGTCGTGCAGGATCACGTCGGCGACCAACTGCCAGCCCTCGGGGTGCCATAGCTGGCGCAGCAATACGTTGTAGAGCGCGCTGACGACGACAATGCTCATCGCGATACAGGTATGTACGCCGGGACGGCCAAAGGTCCGGCTGATCGGTCCGCGCGGACCAAGCGCGGCGGCCGTCAGTGCGCAGGCCACCAGGAGGTTAGTCAGGATGGTGAAAAAACCGAAATAAATCCACACGCCGGCCCATGCGCCGTCACCGTTCGAGCGGGTCAGTTGAATCGACAGATAAAGCTGCACGACCAGCGCAAACCATCCGAGCAGGGCTGCGGCGGCCGCAAAGAGGCGATGGTTGCCTGACGGCATCATGGCCCGCGAAGCATTACAGCTTGTATGCCCGATGGATGGCGACGATGCCGTTGCTGAGGTTGCGCACCTCGACGCGGCCGAACCCGGCACGCTCCATCATGCCTTTGAGCGTTTGCTGATCCGGGTGTTTGCGGATCGACTCGGCCAGGTATTGATAGCTGTCGGCGTCGCCGGCAAACAATTGGCCCAGCCTGGGCAGCAGCTTGAACGAATGAAAGTCGTAGAGCTTGCCGAAGAATTCGCTCTGTACTTTGGAGAACTCCAGCACCAGCGCGCGGCCACCGGGCTTGAGTACGCGGCAGATATCGGCCAGTGCCTTGTCTTTATCGGTCACATTGCGCAGGCCGAACGCCATGGTGACCGCATCGAAGCTGTTATCGGGGAACGGCAGCACTTCGGCATTGAGCTGAGCCCAGCGCAGGCCCGAAACCAGGCCGCGATCCGTCATGCGATCGCGGCCGACGCCTAGCATGGCCGCATTGATATCGCCGACCACCACCTCGCCCTCATCGCCGACGACGGGCTTGAGCAAGGCGGCGATGTCGCCGGTACCGCCGGCCAGGTCCAGCACGCGGTCGCCACGGCGTACACCGCTGACGGCGACAAAGTGGCGTTTCCACAAGCGATGGATGCCGAACGACATCAAGTCGTTCATCAAATCGTAGTTGCGCGCGACCGAGGTAAACACCTGGCCGACCAGCTTCTGCTTGTCGGCGAGGGGGACGTCGCGGAAACCGAAATGGGTGGTCGGGATCTCGGTGGTTTTGGGCTGCTCGTTCATGGGCGACATGCTACAGGAGGCGGTGCCTGAACTCAGCTATCGCCTGCCGCCAGGGGGCTGTGGGTAACGGCTGTGGGTAACCTGGCTAGCCTCGAATCTCGGCTGATGCTTTTTCTCCTCCCCTTCGGTCGCGGGGGAGGGAGTGAACGACCCACGCCATCAGAGATTCGACGCTAATCAAGTGTGGGTAAGGGGCGGCCAAAAGCGGTGAAAATAGAGCGTGCCATTCAATAATCGACGATGCATCAAGGTATTGACCAGGCCGAAGTTGTTTTATTTCCGTGTTTATGAGGATGCCGTCACAGGTTCGCCATAGTAATGGCAGCTCGCGCGGTGGGTTGACCGCGAGAGCATTGCCCGGCCGTAATATCGAGAGCTATATTCGACGCCATTACAGTTTTGGGCTGGGTGGCCCGCTGACGACATGGTTTCACATCGTCGCACTGTCCTATCGATTACTGTATCCATCTTTCTGATGACAGGATGCCGTCACGCTATGTCTACTCAAGTCGATACCAGAATCGAGCCGCCCGCCCAGACCAGCGCTGTTCCGCTGCGGTTCAAGGCACATAATTTTGCGGCGCACTGCTACAACACGCAAAGTTGCAGCGTTATCTACGACGACCACAACTTCACCCGGACCTATGAAGACGAGCCATCTGGCGCGCCGGACGCCCCAGACTACAAGCGTCGTTGGGGAACCGCTTCATACCTGGGCATTGGTAACTTTCCGCCTCCGGCCGAGGTGCGCTGGACGTCCAGCGACGGTGTCGAGCATGAGGCCGAAGTGGATATCGGCGATATCTTCAAGAACGAGCTTATCTGGCATAACGTGCCGAAAGCGGACATGAAGGATTTTTACGAAGGGCCGGTCGCCGGCATTCCCAACATTTTCCTTGAAGTGAATGATCGCACCATTAATGCCTATATGAAGATGCTCATTCCGACCAGGACCGAGCAAATTCCGGGAAATAAATATAGCTATGGCCGAGACGATCTTTTCCTGGCCTGGAGCCATACCTACTAATTCAGGGAGTGAATGAGATGAGTGGTAAGGATTCCAAAGAAACACACAAGCTCGGCGAGGACGGCGTTCTGCAAGACGGCGTGCCGCATTACGTAGCAAGCCCCGAGAAACTACAAACCTATCAGGATGCCAGCCAGGCACTGTCGCATTTTCAGGTGCCGGTGTTGTTTGACGACACCAGGCTAGGCGCAAACAATAGACCCTGCGACCGGCTGTATGTAGCTGCGTTCGACGGCACCAGTAACGATAAAGATAAAGACCCTCTGCATGCGACCAACGTTGCCAAGATCGCAGACCAGATCGCAGCCTCAACCGGAAACAATGGCCACATTCAGGTCGGTTATTTCGCTGGTCCCGGTACGCAGGACAACGGTGCCACGCGCCTCTTTGATAGTGCGAGAGGGCATACCTATGACAAGCGTCTCGAACAGATGTACAAGCAGTTCACGGATCAAGCTTGGGAGTGGAAAAGGGACAACCCCGATGCCGAGATTCGTGTCGCCTGTATTGGTTTCAGCCGCGGCGCGGAACAAGCTGCCGGGTTTGCGCGCTTAGTGCATGAGCGTGGTATCCAAGACCCGACCGGTGCCAGGTATACGTTCGGGTTCGACGGACTTATTACCGATGCTAAATACAACAATCCTGCGTTGGTGGAGCCTAAACAGGTGGCCCAGGTTGAGGGTCTGTTCGACGCGGTCGGTACCGGCACACCGTATAAACGCGACCGGCGCCCACCACCCTCGGTAATCTCGGGCATCCACATCATTGCCGCGGACGAGCGTCGCGGCACGTTTCCGTCCGATCGCATTATCCGCCCCGGCCTGTCGCCCGACGGGCGTTTCCTGGGGCTGACCGTGGCCGGTGCGCATTCGGATATTGGTGGCAGCTACCATCGCGACGGTCTTGCTGCACGCAGCCACAACCTGATGACTGACTATCTCAATGGATTGAGCAACCGGCCGTTTCTTGCCAAAAGCGTCGAGCCGGACAATCCGAGTTTGAATGTCATACACCGCTCGGAAGAGAGCGCGCTATTCAAATTGCTGAGTAAGGTCGATCGCTCCAAGCCAGAGGGCCAGCACGACCTGCTGGTGCCGAAAAGCCAGGCGAAGGATATCGATCGCCCCATGCTCGCCGAACCGCGCGACGATGAGTTGAATAGGCAGTTTCGACGGCAGGCTGTAGGGATCCAGCCGGTGCCGCCGGCAACCACTCTTTTGAGTCACTCGGAGCATCCCGATCACGCGTTGTATCAGCAAGCGCGCGCTGCCGTGCATCGACTGGATACGCAACTCGGCCACAAGCCTGATGAGCGCAGCGACAGGTTGGCCGCATCCCTGACCGTGTCCGCACAAAAGAAAGGTTTGACGCAGATCGATCACGTAGTGCTGAGCGACAATAACCGTCCTGGCTCCTACGCATTCGCCGTGCAAGGCGAGCTGAATTCGGCGCTCAATAAACTCGCCAAGGTCAACACCGATCAAGCGGTCAAGACGACCATCGAGCAGAGCAGCAGGGCCTGGCAGCGGCAAGCCAACGAGGCACAAGCAGGGCAGCCCGTACAAGCACAGCAGGAGCAAGCTCCGACGCGCGCACCACAACAGCGGTAGAGCTGCCTTGCGACGCTTGGAGAAAGGCATCGCTTCGGCCGTATGGAGTGTCCTGATTGACCGGAGTACATCCAGATGTGCTCCGGTCTCTCACAGTGCGGCAGGCTTGCCGCCTTCTTTTAAACCACGCCATCCTTCATCACGAGGCTGACCCGCCGCATCGCGGTGATGTCGTCGAGCGGGTTGCCTGGAGCGGCGATGACGTCGGCGCGTTGGCCGACTGAGGCAGGCTTTTAGCTCCTCCCCCTGCGAGCAGGGGGAGGTTGGGAGGGGGTGCGTTCTTGCCTTATGCAATGAAGCCGTCGTTCAAAACTCTGCAAGGCAAGGGCATTCAATCCTTACCGTGATGCTGCCGATGCTCAGTCTCGACATGGCGACGATGCAGTTCATCGCTGGTCGAAGATTCGGTGGCAACAGCGGTGACCTCTTCGACGGGCTGCGGCTTGGCCGCCTCGGTATCGCCGCCCGGCGTGATTTTCAGAATCGAATGGCGTACTTCGCGTGACAGGATCACTCGCGCATCGCGCACCATGCCTTCCAGCACCTGGTCGTAGCCGAGCTTGCCGTCGGGGTCGGTCCAGACCACGCGGCTCTCGCGCAGTTTGTGGATGAAGCCACGGAACAGGGCTTTGTCGAAGAACTCCGGCGCAGACAATTCGTTGAGCAGACTCAAGCGCTGCGCGGTGAGCGTGCAGGCGTTTTCCAGCTCGGCGCCGGTGAGCGTGTGCGGGCCGTTTTTTACCAAGGCGGCAATCGTGATGTAGTAGCGCTCGAACGCCTGGATCAGGCTGCGCGCGATCACTTTCAGTTGATAGGCCGCATCGTCCTGGCCGGGGCCGCGCTCAAGCAGGCGGCCCTCGCCGGCCGATTCGAGCAGGCCGCGACGGACGAACAAGTCGATGGTTGCCTGCAACTGGGTAGCGAAGCCGTCCGTATCCCAGGGCAAGAACAGCTCGCCCTGGATAAATGGATAGATGATCTTGCCCAGGCGCAACACGGAGGCGCGCGACATGCGGCGGTTATTGAGGAAACAACAGGCCACCCACGCGGCTGTCGCGGTGAGGTGCAGCACATTGTTGCGGAAGTAGCTGAGCAATACGGCTTGCTCGTCCTCCGTGACCAGTACGTCGCCAAGCGGGTGGCGTACGCGGCGTATCCAGCCCATTTGTTCGCCATAGGCGATGATGCCGGCCGGGTCCATCGGAGTCATAGTGACGCGATCGGAATACGGCAGTTCGACCAACAGGGTCTTCATCAGCTCCAGTTGGGCGAGCAGGTCGTTTTCCGCCATCGCGTGCTTGGGGGTGGCTAGCAAAGCCAGCGCCAGCAGGTTGATCGGGTTGACGTCGGCGGCGCGGTTGATATTGACCTGGATGCGTTCGCATAGCTGGTCGACCACACCGTTGAGCCATTCGGGCTTGGCATCCGGGTCGGTATCGGCGCTGCGCCAGTCGTGGCTGGCTGCGTCGAGCAACGGGTTCAGCTCGATCGGTTCGCCGAAATTCAATGCGACATGGCCGTAGCGTTGGCGCAATACCTTCAAGCCGCGCAACAGGCCGAACAGGGATTCCTTCTCTTTCGGTTTGCCGCTGAGTTCGCCGATGTAGGACTTGCCCTCCATCAGTTTCTCGTAGCCGATATATACCGGCTGGAACAGCACTGGACGACGCGGCGCACGCAGGAACGCGCGCACCGTCATCATCAGCATGCCGGCACGCGGCGCCAGCAAGCGACCGGTGCGCGAGCGACCGCCTTCGATGAAGTATTCGATCGGCACGCCGCGATCGATCAATTGCGCCAGATATTCGTTGAACACCACCGAATACAAGGCATTGCCCTTGAAGCTGCGCCGCAGGAAGAACGCGCCGCCACGCCGCAGAATGGGTCCGATGCCCGGCAGGTTGAGGTTTACGCCGGCGGCGATATGCGGCACCACCACGCCGGCCTTATGCAGCTGGTAGCTGAGCAGCAGATAGTCGGTATGGCTGCGGTGGCAGGGTACGTAAACCACCTCGTGGCCCGGTGCGGCGGCACGGGCTTTGTCGAAATGGTGCATGGCGATGCCGTCATACAGCTTGTTCCAGAAATTGGACAGCAGGAACGACACCGAGCGCACGACCGGATGCGAATAATCGGCGGCGATTTCCATCGCCAATTTCTTTGCCTTATGCCATGCCTTGGCATGGCTGATGTTTTCCTTGGCCATGGTCGAGGCAATGGCCGCGCGCACGGGCTCGGCATTGAGTACCGCATCGACCACGGTGCGGCGATGCGACAGATCGGGGCCAATCACCGCCGCACGGATGCGGTGAAAGTGCGTGCGCAGCACGCGGGCCAGCTTGCGGGTAAAGCGTTCCGGGCGAATGTCGCCGGCCTCTTGCAAGGCCGTGCGCAGCGATACCGGGGCTGAGAAATGCACCACGGTATCGCGGCCGTTGAGCAGCAGTGCCAGCAGGCGGCGGAAGCGGCCGACCATGACCCAGTTTTCCGAGAACAGCACGCTGAACCAGCCAGATTCGCGATTGGGCGCGCGGCCGACATAGATCGACACCGGCACGATTTGAATATCGCGCTCAGGCTGGCCTTCGAGCGAACGCAGCAGTTGATTGAGCGATTCGTTCGGCACGCGATGACGGTTGCGTCCAAACAAGCCGCCGTCGCGGCGCGTCAATGCGAACATCGAGCGCTTGCGGCGAGTGCCCGATAACAGTTGCATCGGGCTGGGCAGGCCTGCTTCGCGGCAGGCGCGCTCCAGAATCAGCGCGTCGGAAAAGCCGTCGCGCTCGATCACATAGCAAACCGGCGTGCCGGGTTGCAGCAAGGTCGCCGGTTCGGCCGGATCGCGCCGCAGGCGTACCCAGGGCTGCAGCAACTGCCCGGCTAGATGGAACCACCAGGGCGAGCGGCTGCGTGCGGGGGAATCTAAAGTCGGCGTGTTCTGCATCGGCCAATTGTAACCGCTGCGTCGGTTAGGCTTTTGTTGGAAATCACCCTGCACGCGATGAGATAAGTCCGTGAGCTGCCCAGCCTGTTGGCCGAGCTACTACATTTTTGTGGCGATTGCCGCACTGGCTGCCGGGGCGGGTGTACTGGCGCTGGGGGCTGGCGCCAGCAATCGCGCATGCGCCTCGTGCACATGGCGCAGCATGTCTTCGCTGTACCAGCGACCGTCCTGCTGCACGAGTGCGTACTCGGTCGATAGCGGCTTGCCGAGCAGGGTGTAGTCGATCTTTACGCGGGCGTGGCCATCTTTGCTTTCCATGGGAGTGACCTTGGCCGAATTCAGGCTGTCATCCACCGACAAGCCATAGATACCGAGCAGTTGCTTTACGCCGGTAAAGCCGATGGCGTATTTCTGCATGGCGCTGTCGAAATCCAGCTTGCGCGTGTCGTCGGCACTTTTGAGGCCGAGTTTGCGCGCGGTGGTTACGACCGTGCCGACCGCTTGCTTGGCCTTGTCCTGATCGAACCACGGCACTTGTTGCGCCCAGGGCGCCAGCACGCCGAGCACATCGCGCGCCTGCTGTTTCTGCGTATCGCCCATCTGCTTGTCTTGGTCGATGCCGGTCTTGGCGATCTGCTGCACGATGCCGATCATGATCGGCAACTGGTCTTTGTACTGCAGTTGCATCTGGGCGAGCTTGGGCTTGAACTGAGCGTAGAGCTTGGTTTCCGCGTCGACCTCGGTGAATTGCCGTAGATTCTCGGCGAACTTGGCGCGATCTTCATCGGTGATCGGCTGTTGCTCTGGTTTTGGGCGGGTCCAGTCGGCGCGCAAGGTGGCGTACTCGGCCGGCGGCAGCGCGTGCTTCCAGAAACCGGCGAAGTCATTCGCTTTGATGAGATCGATGGATTGCTGTATCGCCGCTTCGGGGGTATCGCCGCCTGGCTTGGCAGCTTCTTGCTGGTCTTTGTCTTTGTTATGGCAGGCGGCGAGCGCCAACACGGCGACAAACGCAAGCAAGAGATGGCGCAAAGAGTGGAAACGCATCGGTATCTCGCGGTAGGTGGCGGTGCGCCAAGCGGGATGCCGAGGGTAAGGGCGGCGATGGCGGCGAAACAAGGGCCGTTAGTCCCAATCATGTGCGGCTGCACAAAAAGAAAACCCCGCTGGCGTTGAGCCTCGCGGGGTAATCCGGCAGAGCCGGAAGGGAAATGGCCTTGCCCGCAGAATATTGAGGTCAGCAGGTGTTGGCGTGGGTCATGTTAGCGGCTCGCCAAAGTTAAGGCAATGCTTTATGTTTAATAGTGTAAGTAATTGATTTTTATTTGCTTATATATCTACTGCAAGCGCAATGAGTCGATCTTCTGGCGTCGCTGTTGCTCGCGTGGAGCAGACCAGTCGTTGTTGAACAACGCTGGCTCCCAGGAGCCGTAAGTGGGGTTCGGCAAGACAAACCAGCGGCTGCCGATCCATGGCAGGTAGGGTGCGATCACCTGCTGACGACCCTTGGCGGTATTGGCCGGCACGTCGACAAAGTCGCCGATCTGGTCGCCGAATTGCATCAAGACACGGTAGCTGCGACCGACCCGTTGCCGACGGCAGCCCTTTTCGCTGCCGACCTGCTCGCAGCCGGGAACTACCGTGCCCAGGCCCAGAAAAGCCTCGGCACCGGATACCGGTAGACCGGCTTTGCGTAGATTCGCCAGCGTGGCGGTATCCAGATCCTTGGCGCGGTTGGAGATATAAATCACGGCGACGCCGTGCTTGGCCGCGAATTGAGTGAACTCCACCGCACCCGGCAAAGCATGTGCGTTCTCTTCCTTGCACCAGGCGGCCCAAGCAGCCTCGTCGAAGCCGCTGCCACTCTGGATGAGTCGCGCCTGATAAGGCGAGTTATCCAATACGGTCTCGTCGATATCCAGCACCACCGCTGGCTTGAGCCCCTTGAGCGGCGCGACGCGATCGTCTTTGGGCAGTGCATCCCAGCGCGGATCTTTGAGCGCGGCCAGCAAGCGCGATTGAGCGTCCCGATAGGTCTGCAGATAAATCAGATCATGCTCAATCGCCGTCTGACTCCAGGCGACGGCATTGAGGTTATCGTTTGCAGTGGCGACCGCTACAGCCTCCGGGACAGTCAGCTTCTTGGATTGAGTCGGCGCAGTGGAGCATGCGCTGAGCAGGGCAAGAGCGGCGAGTGTCGCCGGCAGACGGATGGACATGCAGATTCCCCTAGAGATGGCGGAGGAGTTGAAACGGGAAAGTTTACGACAGAGGGGTGATGGGGTTACCCCCTCCCAACCTCCCCCTGCAGGTCCCGAAAAGGGGACTCCCTTCGGTCGCGGGGGAGGGGTAAAAGCAACGAAGCGGCTGCTTTTGACGTTGCTCTTGGCTCTTGACCTCGGGGCCCCTGTGCGTCGGTGAGGGTCGGACGACAAGGCCCGCAGGGGACTCGGCATGGATGCCGAGTCCTTTTCGCCAGTGCAAGGATGCACTGGCGAAAAGCCCGGCCGACCCTCACGCACCCGAAGGGCGACGCACCGGGGTGGCCTTTCTTTGGGTTACTTTTCTTTGGCCACTCAAAGAAAAGTGACTCGGCCTCCGGCAGGAGGTCGAAAGCCCGCCGCAGGCGACCCAACCCGCGAGATCATCCGCAAGATCATGAACAACCCCCACCCCATAGGCTGGCGGCCCAAGCAACCTACTGACAGACTGCACCCCACCCCACCCACTCAACTGAATCGAATGGACTCCACCCAACCGGCCCCACGCGAACCCTCGCCCGTCGTCCGCATCGTCAGCTATGCGCTCGCGGGTTTGGCCTTGCTGATGGTGATGTGGCTGCGTCTGCTACCCGCCCTGCTGGCGGGTCTGCTGGTCTATGAACTGGTGCAAGCCACCGCGCCGCTGCTGGGTAAGCGCATTCCAAGCGATCGGGCAAGGGTGTTGGTGGTCGCGCTGCTCGGCGTCATCGTGGTGGGCTTGTTGACGCTGTTGATTCTCGGTGCCGTCAGTTTCTTTCGTACCGAAATAGGTAATCCCGAACTACTGTGGCAGCAACAGTTGATGCCGCTAGTGGAAAAAGCGCGCCAGCAATTACCTCCGACGGTAGTGGAGTGGCTGCCTGACAGCGTGGACGACCTGCGCATCATGGCGATGCAACTGGTGAGCAAGCATTCGCTGAGTTTGCAGTTGCTTGGAAAAGAAGCCGCGCGGGTTTTCGTACACATCATTATCGGTATGGTGCTCGGCGCCATCGTGGCACTCAGTCGCGCACGCCCCGCGCATCAGGTCGGCCCACTGGCGGCAATGCTGGGACAGCGTTGCCAGCGATTGGCCGAAGCCTTTCACAACATCGTGTTCGCGCAAATCAAGATTTCGCTTATCAACACGGTATTCACCGCGATCTTTCTGCTTGGCGTGCTGCCGCTGTTGGATATCCATATTCCGCTGACCAAGACCCTGGTAGTCATCACCTTTATCGTCGGTCTGCTGCCGGTCATCGGTAACCTCGTATCCAACACCGCCATCACCATTGCCGGTTTATCGGTATCGCTTTGGGTCGGCGTTGCGGCACTCGGTTTTCTGATCCTTATTCACAAGCTCGAATACTTTCTCAATGCCCGCATCGTCGGCACCCAGATACGCGCTCGCGCGTGGGAGTTGTTAGTGGCGATGCTGGCGATGGAGGCCGCGTTCGGCCTGCCGGGCCTGGTGGCCGCACCGATTTACTACGCCTATTTGAAGAGCGAGCTGGAAGCGGAGCGCTTGATTTAAGGCGCGCCGCTCCTATCCCGCCGAAGTATTTCCCGCTGAAGTATTGACTGCCGGCGCTGCGGTATCGGGCGTCAAGAACAGCGTGCGTTCGGCGATACGCCGTCGCAGCAAGCCGGCCACGGGCTGTCCGCCGGCGTTGCTCCAACGTGGAAACTCAGCGGCGGCGCCAGCGTAGTCGCCAGCGTTGAGTTTGCGCAGCAAGGTGGACCCCGCAAATGCTTTCGCGCCCAGGTTGAACACGAAACTGGCCAGCGCATCCAGTTGCGGTTGCCGCAATGGCACCGTCACCAAGGACAAGATAGCTGCCGTGGCGTGGGCGAGATCGGCTTGCAGTAATGAATCGGCCTGTGCCGCGTCGATACTCATGCCTGGCTGTACATCGGGTCCGGTATGGCCGTAACCGATGGTCCATACCCCTACGCTGTCGCGGTAGGCGACCAGGCGACATCCCTCGAAGCGCTGTATCAGCGCGATACCGGTGGCACTGACCGTCATGCTTTGCATGTTCATGCGTTCGCTCCCCCTAAGAGCCTCTAAAGCGCCCCCCGATCCCAGCGCGTTGCGAACACTAGCACTGCTGGCACCCACGAAATGTCAACGCTTACTTACCGGCCAGCATCGCCGCGATTTTCGCCATATGCGACTCGGCGGTTTCACGCACGACTTCTTTATCGGCCTCGGGGTCTTTGCCTTGCCAATGCAAGTCGACCTGGGGCAGTTCATGCAGGAAGCGGCTGGGTTGGTTGCTGTGGACCTCGCCGTAACGCTTGGTTTTGGCCGACCACGACAAGGTGAGCATTTCTTTGGCGCGGGTAATGCCGACGTACATCAGGCGGCGTTCTTCGTCGATGCGGCCTTCGTCCAGGGCGCCTTCGTGCGGCAAGGTACCGTCTTCGCAGCCGACGATAAAAACGAAGCGAAATTCCAGCCCCTTGGCCGAATGCAGGGTCATCATGCGCACGGCGTTGCCGGGCTCGTCGCGGTCGGCATGGCTGAGCAGGGCCAACTGGCTGGCGAGGTCGCCGACGCTGTTGCCGCCTTTCTGCATGGCGCGGAACCAGTCGGCCAGTTCGCGCAAGTTGCCGAGTCGGCGATCGCGCAGTGCGGCATCAGTGGTGCTGGCGGCGATTTGTTCGGCGTAGCGGGTGCGGGTGAGTACGGTATCCACCAGGTCGGCGGCGTTTTGATGCAGCGAAGCGCTGCGCAGTTCGTCGAGCAAGTTGGTGAACGATGACAGCGCGGCGGCCGGGCGCGGGGTGAGCTGGCGTAGCACGGCGTCGCTGCGGGCGGCATCGAGCAAGGAGGCGTGTTTGGTCTGCGCGATCTGGCCGAGTTTTTCCAGGGTGGTCGCGCCGATTTCCCGCTTGGGTACGTTCACCACCCGCAGAAACGCAGCGTCGTCGCTGGGGTTGGTCAGCAGGCGCAGATAGCAGAGCAGATCCTTCACCTCGGCGCGGTCGAGAAAGCTCAGCGCGCCGGTGAGGTGGTAGGGGATGCGTGCCAGCCGCAGCGCTTTTTCGAGCGGGCGGGCCTGGAAATTGCCGCGATAGAGAATCGCGATGTCGTGCCAGCGCGCCTTGTGTTTCTCGGCCAGGGTGGTAGCGATGGCGGCGACGCGTTCGGCCTCGTGTTCGTTTTCCTTGCACTCCAGAACGCGGATCGGCGGACCTTCCGGGTGGTCGCTCCACAGCTTTTTTTCGTGCAGATGGGGGTTGTTGGCAATCAACATATTGGCGGCGCGCAAAATGCGTTTGCCGCAACGATAGTTTTGCTCCAGCTTGATGACGCGCAGGTTCGGCCAGTCTTTACCGAGCTGGTCGATGTTCTCGGGATTGGCGCCGCGCCATGCATAAATCGACTGATCGTCATCGCCCACGCAGGTAATGCGGCCGCGCTCGCCGGTCAGTAGCTTGAGCAGGCGATATTGCGCGTCGTTGGTGTCTTGGTATTCGTCTACCAGCAGGTAGCGCAGACGCTCTTGCCACGCCGTGCGGGCCTCTTCGTCGGTTTCGAGGATTTGCAGCGGCAGGCGGATCAAATCGTCGAAATCGACGGCGTTGAATGCGGCCAGGCGCGCTTGATAGAGCTGGTAGATCATCGCCGCGTCCAGCTCTTTCGGGCTGCGTGCGGCGGCTTGCGCCTGCTCCGGCGATAACCCTGCGTTTTTCGCGCGGCTGAGCAGGTTGCGAATGCCGAACAGCGCGTCCGATTTGATGCCTTTGGGCGCCAGCTCTTTGACGATGCTTTCGCTGTCGTCCGCATCCAACACCGAAAAGCCGCGGCGCAAGCCGGCGCGCGCATGCTCGATCTGCAAAAACTTCAGCCCCAGCGCGTGGAACGTGCACACGGTAAGCGCTGCCGCATCTTCGGAGCTGATGAGCTTGCCGACGCGCTCGCGCATTTCGCGCGCCGCCTTATTGGTAAAGGTGATCGCGGCGATCTTCGCCGGCGCCAGTTTCTTACGCGCGATCAAATACGCGATCTTTTGCGTAATGACCGAGGTCTTGCCGGAGCCGGCGCCGGCCAGCACGAGGAGCGGGCCATCGCAATGTTCGACGGCGGCCAATTGTTGCGGGTTCAGCATGGGGGCGTGCAGATGGGTTGGGATGCGCAGGCGCGGTGGGCGATGGTAGCAAACGGACCGGTTACGCGGGTTGGCCGTGCCCGCGATACCATGCGCGACCGCATTCGTTCGATCTGAGATCGTAAACAGGCTCTTAGTCATGGCCAAGCTCTATTTCTATTACTCGGCAATGAACGCCGGCAAGACCACCACGCTGCTGCAAAGCGCCTACAACTATCACGAGCGCGGCATGCGCACGCTGATTCTGACCCCGGCGCTGGATAACCGTTATGGCGAAGGTGTGGTGGCCTCGCGGATCGGGCTAAAGGCGGATGCGCATCGCTTCAGCGGCGACGAAAATCTGCTCGCCAAGGTCGAGGCCGACATCGCCGTGCGTGGCGCGCTGCATTGCGTTTTTGTCGATGAGGCGCAATTTTTGACTAAGGCACAGGTGTGGCAGATCAGCGATGTGGTCGATCGGCTGAACATTCCGGTGCTGGCCTATGGTTTACGCACCGATTTTCGTGGCGAGCTGTTCGAGGGCAGCCGCTATTTGCTGGCCTGGGCCGATAATCTCGAAGAGATCAAGACCATCTGCCATACCGGCCGCAAGGCCACCATGGTGGTGCGCGTAGATGAACATGGACGTGCGGTGACCGAAGGGCCGCAGGTTGAGATTGGCGGCAACGACCGCTATGTCTCGGTCAGCCGGGCCGAGTTCAAGAACATCACCGAAGGCCACGGACGTATTGAACTGCAGCAACCGATGCTGCCGCTGGGCAAAGGGCATTAAGCCCAGCCCGCGATTACCCACGCTTGGCAACCCCAGGTCAGTGTTTTACTCAAGGAAATGCGCATGAACGAGCCGATCACCATCCCTGCCTGGCAGCGTCCGCATTGGCAGCCGAGCGACGAAGAGATCGTTCTGCAGTTTTACGTGTTCGGCAAGTTTGAGGCCGTGCGTGCGCCCTCTGCCGATTACGGCAGTGACGGCCTGCCCACAGGCATCGAGCTGACGAGCCATCACCACAGCACGTTGCGGCAGTGGGAGGGTTATCCGCTCAAAGGCCGCCTGGGCCGCATGCTGAAAGAAGACGCGCCGGAGGCATACAAGGTTGCCCTCGACGCGCCTGAAGTGCTGGTCGTGCGTGGCCGCATCAAGGACAGCGGCGAGACGGGTTATCTGCGCGACACGCTTGGCGTGCTCGCTGCGCTACTCGATATCGGCGGCGTGGCGATACTCGACCCGCAGGTGCTGACCTTGTTCGATGCCGCTACCTGGCGCCGGCAGTACCTGGTACGCGATGGCGCACCGATTCGCAGCCACGTGCTGATTCTGCGCGACGGAGACGAAGGGAAGGATCGCCTATGGGTCCACACCCGCGGCCTGCGTAAATTCGGCCGCCCCGACATCAGCCTGCGCAATGTGCCTGAGCGCGAAGGCGATCGGGCTGGCGCATTGTGCGAGCGTCTGGTCGAGCTGCAGGCGCTGGGTGCGCATTTCAAGGATGGGCAGGCGCTTGAGGCCGAAGGCGTGCCCAGCGGCTTGGTGGCGAAACTGGGCGGCAGCATCGAAGACCCCGAGTTCAACAACACCTATGTCGAGTTCCGTTGGCCGGTTTGAACGATCTTGAGCGGGTTCAGCGTTGGCAGCGCGGGCAGAAAAAGGTCGAGCGCTGCCCTAGCGTGACTTGCCGGATCGCCGTGCCGCAGGTGTTGCACGACTGGCCTTCGCGGCCATAAACATTGAGCTCGCGAAAGAAGTAGCCCGGTGCGCCGTCGGGGTTGAGAAAGTCGCGCAAGGTTGTGCCGCCGCGCTCGATCGCCCAGGCCAGGATGCGCTTCACCTCGGCGGCAAGTTGCGCATAACGGGCGCGCGAAACCGTGCCGGCGGGCCGGCGCGGGTCGATGCCGGCGGCAAACAAGGCTTCGCTGGCGTAGATATTGCCCACGCCGACCACGATGGCGTTATCCATCAAGAATAATTTCACCGCCGCTTTGCGACCGCGCGAGAGATGCCATAGCAAATCACCGTCGAAGGCGTCGGTCAGTGGTTCGGGGCCAAGTGCGGCAAGCAGGGAGTGGGTTTCGCCGGGCCATTGCCATAGCAGACAGCCGAAACGGCGCGGGTCGGTAAAACGCAATATGCGCGGTCCCCCGCTCGGTCCTGGTTCTACTGCGATATCGACGTGATCGTGTTTGCCGGGCAGCACATCCGGCGGCAGCACACGCAACATGCCGGACATGCCTAAGTGCAGCAGCGCACTGCCGATTTCGGTTTGCAGCAACAGATATTTTGCGCGCCGCTCTACGGCTTCGATGCGTTGGCCGGGCAGCAGCTCGCTGATTTCGCGCGGGATCGGCCAGCGCAGATCGTGGCGCCGCAAAACCACCGCCGTGACACGTCGGCCGACGAGATACGGAGCAATGCCGCGGCGGGTGGTTTCGACTTCGGGGAGTTCAGGCACGGTGAGATGATCGGCAAAGGAGCGGCGTGGTCACGACCAATCCGCGTGAAAGCTGCCGGGCTGATCGATACGTTCGAACGTATGCGCACCGAAGTAGTCGCGCTGCGCTTGCAGCAGGTTGGCGGGCAGATGTTCGGCGCGGTAGCTGTCGTAGTAAGCGATGGCGGAGGCGAAGCACGGTACCGGCACCCCGGCTTGAACCGCGCCGGCTACGACATCGCGCAGGGCTTGCTGGTATTGCGTGGCGATGTCGCGAAAATACGGATCGAGCAGCAGATTAGCCAGTTGCGCTTCGTGCGAGTAGGCGTCGGTGATCTTTTGCAGAAAGCGGGCGCGGATGATGCAGCCGGCGCGGAAGATCTTCGCAATGGTGCCGTAAGGTAGCTGCCAGTGGTACTCGTCGGAGGCGGCACGCAATTGCGCGAAGCCCTGGGCATAGGAAACGATTTTGCTGAGATACAGCGCACGGCGCACGGCCTCGATAAAGGCGCCGCGATCGCCGTTGAATGCCGAGGGCGCCGGCCCGGTCAGCAGTTTGCTGGCGATGACGCGCTCGTCTTTCAGTGCCGATAGCAGTCGCGCGAATACCGACTCGGTAATCAGCGGCAGCGGCACGCCGAGATCGAGTGCGCTCTGGCTGGTCCACTTGCCGGTGCCTTTTTGCGCGGCCCGATCGAGAATCACATCGACCAGATCCTTGCCGCTTTGTGGATCTTTTTTACCGAAGATATCGGCGGTGATCGCGATCAGATAACTGTCCAGCTCGCCCTCGTTCCAATCGGTATAGACCTTGGCCAACTCGGCATTGGACAGACCAAGCACTTGCTTGAGCACGGCATAGCTTTCGGCGATCAATTGCATATCGCCGTATTCGATACCGTTATGCACCATCTTGACGTAATGCCCCGCTCCATCCGTGCCCATATAGGCCACGCAGGGTTCGCCGTCGGGGGCGCGGGCGGCGATTTCAGTAAGGATGGGCGCGACCAAGTCGTAAGCATCGCGTGGCCCGCCCGGCATGATCGAGGGACCGTGCAGAGCGCCCTCTTCACCGCCGGAGACGCCCGTGCCGATGAAGTGCAGGCCGGCCGCGCTGAGTTCGCGCTCGCGCCGTATCGTGTCTTTGAACAAGGTATTGCCGCCGTCGATCAAGATGTCGCCCTGGTCCAGCAGCGGCTTTAGTTCGGCGATGGTGGCGTCGGTAGCTTCGCCGGCCTTGACCATGAGCAGGATGCGGCGTGGTTTTTCCAATGAGTCGACGAAGTCTTTGAGTGTGTAGGCGGGGATCAGCTTGCGGCCTGGATGGGCGGCGACTACTTCATCGGTTTTTTCGCGGCTGCGGTTGTAGATGGATACCGCGTGGCCGCGGCTTTCGATGTTGAGGGCGAGGTTTCGGCCCATGACGGCCATGCCGATTACGCCGATCGCTTGTTGGGTCATGGGGGGATTCCTGGGGTGTATGGGTGGTGAAGGATATGGGGAGGGGGTGGAGTTTGTGCAAGCGGGGGTTTGGGCTGGGTTGGTCGCCTGCGGCGGGCTTTCGACCTCCTGCCGGAGGCCGAGTCACTTTCTCTTGAGTGGCCAAGAGAAAGTAACCAAAGAGAAGGCCACCCCGCGCGTCGCCCTTCGGGCTTGTGAGGGTCGGCCGGGCTTTTCGACAGTGCATCCATGCACTGGCGAAAAGGCATCGACATCCCTGTCGATGCCCCTGCGGGCCTTGTCGTCCGACCCTCACCGACGCACAGGGGCCCCAAGGTCAAGAGCAAGAGCAAGGTCAAAAGCAACGTCAAAAGCAGCGAGCGCTGCGCTTTTGCTCCTCCCCCTACGTGTAGGGGGGGGGGCTGGGAGGGGGTGAGTACTTGCCCCAGCTCCTGCAAACAGCGGAGACAACTAAGCGTCAGGTTTTTTTCTCAGCCCAGTCGCGGGGCGTGGCGTATAACGCATGGAAACCAGCGCTACCCGTGTGCCCACGCGCACGTAACGCTGTGGTCCGGTGACTGAAACTTCGCCGAATTCCAGTCGTTGACCATCCAGGCTCAGCACGGCCAATGGCTTGGTCAGGCCGATTTTCGCCGGATCGAAATCGCTTAGCGGGCGCCAACTCAACACCGACGCTGCCGCGATTTCGGTCAATTCGCCGAGGCGGCCTTCATCGGCACGTGTTGGGGTGCCGTCGGTACGCCACCAGTGACCGTCGCGCTTGGCGTAATGCTCGGTGGGGGTGCCTTGCAGGCTTAGTTCGATCTGGGTGATGGCCTCAGGGGCGATGCTAAGCAGGGTTTCTTTCGCGTGTTGCTGGTCGCGCTGTAGTTGCCATCCGGTCAGCGCGAGCAAGGCGCTGACACCGAGCAGCAAGCTCAGGCGTGTGCGGGTGGCTCGCTTCATGCGCGGCGGCGCCGCCATACGATGCATCCGCCGATCGTCAGCAGCAGTAGTGGTAGGCCAATCATGAAGCCCATGCTGACCGCGTTGAGCTGGCTTTGCGAGAGTTGCAGAATGCGATCGGGTGCGCCGCGTGGCGGCAGGTTGACCAGTGCGTCGTCGCCGAGCAGCCAGTCGAATACGCGTTCGCCCAAGGCGCGGTTGCCGGCGTTGCCGAGAAAAGTATTGGAGAGAAAGTCGCCGTCGCCGATCACCACGGCGCGTTGTTCACGCTTGGTGGGACTGGGCGAAAGCCGGCTCAGTGCGAAGCCGAAATCCAACGGGCCTTTGAGTTCACCCGCGGCGGCGTCGAAGCGGACATCGGTGGGATGCTCGTTATCGATGGGGTGAAACGCGGTCCAACTCTGCGGTCCCGAACGGAGAAACGCCTGTACGTCCCAGCCGCTCTGCGCTAGCTGAGCCAATGCGGAGACTTGCGGAAACAGCGTGGTGAGCGTGAAGCCGTGAGTGATCGCCTGCGGCGGGTAGTCGCCCAGCGCGATCAGGCGCGGGTCCTTAAGGCCCAGCGCGGCGCCTTGGCCGTCCACCAAGACACCAGGCAGTACGCGCACACCGAGTGCATTCGCCAACGGCGCCAGGCCCAGGTCCTCGTTTGCCGGTTCGGTTAGCCACAGCACATTGCCGCCATTGGCTACATAGTCAGTCAGTGCCTTCACCGCGCCGGCGGGCAGCGTCAGCTCGGGGCTGGCCAGCACCACCAGGTCGGTGTGCTCGGGCACCGCCGTGACCTGGGTGAAACTCAGCGGTACCGCGCGCATGCCACGGCCTTCCAACTGCGAGATGAAAGTGCCCAGGTCGGCATTCGCCTTGCCGTCGGCGCGGCGTTCGCCGTCACCGGTGACAAAGGCGACGATGCGCTCGTCGCCGCGCGCGAGCCGTTCCAATGCATTGGTGAGGCCGCGTTCGGACAACTCTTCCAGGCGCTGCTCGCGGTTCTGGTAATGGACGATAAGCGCGCCATCGACGGTGACACCGAGTTCGCGCATCGCTGCCGGATCTAGCTGCGGGTCGACGAAACGCAGGGCGAGATCCGGTTTGATCCGCTGATAGCGTTGTACAAAGCCGGCAATGGTTTGGCGTAGATCGCCCTGCGGACTGGCGTAACTGACAATCTCCACTGCGCCGGGCAACGTGGCCAGCACCGCGGCGGTTTCATGAGAAAGGCTGGCGCGCCGCCCGTGGGTCCAGTCGGCGATAAATTCATGGCGCGTCGATAGATAACCGATAGCGCCCGCGCCGAGTAACAGTCCCAGCGCGAACAGCCAGCCGTCCAGACGTCTAAACAGGCCTTGCTTGAATAGCGTCGTCATCAGCCGCGCTCCTTTTCTGCCGATAGTCGACGTATCGCCAGCATCAGCGAGAATGCGATCAACAGCGCGAACCATACGAGGTCCACGCTGGAGACCAGGCCGCGCAGCAGCGGCTCAAGATGTGTGCTCAGCGCCAGCCAGTTGACCGCGCCGTTGCCGACGCCGGCCATCTGCGCGCCCAGATTGACGATGGTCAGGCCCAGGCCCAGCATCAGGCTGGCGGTGGCGGCGATCGCCGGATGCGAGGCGAAGGCGGAGCAGGCGATGCCTAGCGCGGCCAATGCAGCCAGCATCAGCAGCAGGCCTAGCGATGCGGCAGCGAACTTGCCCCAGTCCAGATGCGTGCCATGAGCCAGGCTCAAGGGCATCGCCAGAACCAGCAACAGCCATAAGGCCAGCCACAACAGCAGGGCCAGATACTTGCCGAGCACGATTTGCGAACCGGACAAGCCGCTGGCAAACAGCAGGGGCAGGGTGCCGTTGCTGCGTTCGCCGGCAAGTGTCGACATGGTCAGTAGCGGCACTATGACCAAGGCCAGTTCGGCCAGGCCAAAGGGCAGCAGGCCGCCGGTAAGCAGGCTGCTAAGCATGGGCACGGCGACCAGGTCGGTATAGCCGGGGCCGCCGGGCAGTGCGGCCAACTTGATCTGATTGGCCAGGAATTGGCCCAGCAGCAAAATAAAGCGCCACGCCAATTCGCCCAAGGTGAATGCGGCGAGTACCCAGGTCAGCGGGCGTACGAACAGGCGGCGAAGCTCCAGCCTTGCAACGGCGATGACGCTCATGCGGCGCGGCTCCTGTCGGCGGAGGGTGTGCTGTCGCCGCCACGCATCGCAATATCGAAAAAGGTCTGTTCCAGTGCCTTGTGGTCGCCATCGGTAATCGGGCCGTCGTGATGCAGTCGGCCTTCATGCAAGATCGCGACACGATCGCAGACGGCGGTCACCTCGGCCAGCAAATGAGTCGACAGGATGACCGTCGTGCCGGCACTGACCTGTTCGCGGATCAAGGTGCGCAGGGCGGCCACCTGGATCGGGTCGAGTGCGTTGGCTGGTTCATCCAGCACCAATAGCGCCGGTTTATGCACCAGGGCACAGGCCAGGCCAAGCCGCTGGCGCTGGCCTTGCGACAGCACGCCGGCGAGTCGCCGCTGCAAAGGGCCTAGTTCCAGCCGTTCGACAATGGCCTCACGGGCTTGCTTCAGCGCGACGCCGTTCAGGCCGCGCAGGCGCCCGTGCGTGTCCAGATGCTCGCCAACGGTCAGTTCAGGCCATTGCGGTGCCCGCTCTGGCAGCCAGCCGATCAGCCGGCGCGCGCGTTCAGGGTGTTCCAGGAAATCCTCGCCATTAAGCGCGATCGTGCCGCTATCGGGGCGCAACGCGCCGGCAATCATCGATAACGTCGTTGATTTACCGGCCCCGTTCACCCCCAGCAGGCCCAGCACCTGGCCGCGTTTCAGGGTCAGGCTCAGATCCTGAACGGCTGGACGTCCGGCCCGGTGGCGGCTGAGTCGATCTAACCGTAATAAATCCGGCTCCAAGATGTCTTGCGGCAAAACGGCGTTAGGCATGGTCATTGCGCGATTGTCGGGGTGTCCACATATCCAGCACAACGGGGTAACAACTGCTATACACGAGTCGTGCGATCATCGACACGTTTAGATGTAATAACGAACGACCATGCTGGCGGGTACGGAAACCGACGGCATAGACTGCTTTGCGAATCAAAGTAATCAATCCTCTGGGTGCTTCCATGCTTGATGCAGTACTGAATTTCCTTTCCAACGGCCTGACCAGCGCCAGTTGGCTGACCATGCTGATCTATGTGCTGGTGATGACGCAGATCACCATTTTCACGGTGACGCTGTATCTGCACCGCTGCCAGACGCATCGCGGCGTCGACCTGCATCCGCTGATTGCGAACTTCTTTCGCTTCTGGGGCTGGTTGACCACCGGCATGGTGACCAAGGAATGGGTGGCGGTACATCGCAAGCATCACGCCAAGGTCGAGACCGAAGAAGATCCGCATAGCCCGCAGATCTACGGCATCAAGAAGGTTTTCTGGGATGGCGTGTCGCTGTATCGCGATGCCAGCGAAGTGAAAGAAGACCTCGAAAAATACGGTCGCGGCACGCCGGACGACTGGATCGAGCGCAAGCTGTACAGCGCGCACCCGTACTGGGGCCCGACCTTGATGCTCATCATCAGCCTGGCCTTATTCGGCGTGATCGGCGCAGCCTTGTGGGCCGTGCAAATGATCTGGATCCCGTTCTGGGCTGCCGGTTTCGTCAACGGCGTCGGCCACTGGTGGGGTTATCGCAACTTCGAAAGCGCCGACACCGCGCGCAACCTAATTCCCTGGGGCTTCTGGATCGGCGGCGAAGAGCTGCACAACAACCACCATGCCTTCCCGAGTTCGGCCAAGTTCGCCCTGCGCAAGTGGGAGTTCGACATCGGCTGGGCGGCGATTTGCATGCTGCGCGCGGTTGGCCTGGCCAAGGTGCTGCGCGTGGCGCCAAGCCTGGACGTTCGCCCGAACGTGCATCTGCCCGATGCCGAGACGCTGAAAGCCGTACTTACCCATCGCTTCCAGGCGATGACCGACTACTACCAGGGCGTGATCGTGCCGACCATGCGCGACGAGGCTCAGCACGCCGGCGAGAACATCAAGTCGATGCCGCGCCGTTTGCGCCGGGCCATGGCCGATGGCGGCCGCTGGCTCGATAACGAAGGTCGCGATCGTCTCCAGGCCGTATTGGCCAAGCGCCCCACCCTGAGCGTCGTATGCGAGTTCCGTGCGCGTCTGGCGGCATTGATGGAGCAGCGTGGTGCCGACCAGGCCTTGAAGGGCCTGCAGCAGTGGATCCACGAGGCCGAGCAGAGCGGTATCCGCGCACTGCAGGAGTTTGCGCAGCGGTTGAAGGGCTATGCCGTCAGCGCTACCTGATCGTGCTTTGCCATGAGTAAAAGAAAGGCCCGCTGATCGCGGGCCTTTCTTTTTAGCGAGTCGTCTCAGCAGAGCCTTCGGCCGAATGGCCGGCAACAAAAAACCCGCCTTGCGGCGGGTTTCTTGTGAAGGTCAGATCCCGGCTTTCGCGGGGATGATCTGCTAGCTGCAGATCACTTGATCTTGCCTTCCTTGTAGATCACGTGCTTGCGGACAACCGGGTCGTATTTCTTGAACTCGAACTTTTCCGGCGTGTTCTTCTTGTTCTTCTGCGTGGTGTAGAAGTGGCCGGTGCCGGCCGAGGAGATCAAGCGGATCTTGTCGTTTTTAGAAGCCATGATTGATTCCTCAGACCTTTTCGCCGCGAGCACGCAGGTCGGCAATCACAGCCTCGATGCCATTCTTGTCGATGGTGCGCAACGCTTGATTGGAAACGCGCAGTTTGATCCAGCGGTTTTCGCTGGCGACCCAGAAGCGGCGCTCGTGCAGGTTGGGCAACCAGCGGCGACGGGTACGATTGTTGGCGTGCGAGACGTTGTTGCCTGTCTGCACACCCTTTCCGGTGACTTGGCATCTACGGGCCATGAGGACCTCCGTAATTAGTTGTGTACGCCCGTTAGCCAGGGCGACATCGGCCCAGCGGCGCTTGGCGCCACGCAATGCTGGAGGGTGGTGCTTTCAGTGTGCATCGTGAGGCCCGCATCGCGTCGCGGACGTACCCGAAACATCGGGCCGGCACAGTTGAGCCGCGTATTCTCCCAGAAAAACAGGGCTGTGCGCAAACTAAGTGGTTTTTGATGATGTTTGGGCATGGCGGGGCTGTCTTCATTTGTGGAACAATCGACCCCTTTGGTTCTAACCACTTACGCGCAAGAGCGAGGGAATCCCATGGCAGAAGTCACCGCCAACGGTCAGGCCAATGGCCAGGCCGGTCAGCCACAGCTAATGTTGCAGAAGATCTACGTCAAGGATGTGTCGTTCGAGGCGCCCAATGCGCCGCAGATCTTCCAGGAGATCGCCGAGACCGATCAGCAGCCCCAGGTTCAGCTCAATCTTGGTCACAAGGCTACGGCGCTGGGTGGCGATTTGTACGAAGTCATCCTGAGCCTGACCCTGACTTGCACGGTGGGTGAGCGCACGGCCTACCTGGCCGAGGTGCAGCAGGCTGGTTTGTTCGGCGTAGCCGGGTTCAGCGAGGCCGATCATGCCGGCATCATCGGCAGCTACTGCCCGAATCTGCTGTTCCCGTATGCCCGTCAGGTGATTTCGAGTCTGGTGTTGGAGGGTGGTTTCCCGCCGTTCTTGCTGCAGCCGATCAATTTCGACGCATTGTTCGCCGAACAGCAGCGCCGCACGATCGGTGGTGACGAGGCCCCGACGCTCAATAGCTGAGCGCACGTCATGGTTGAAAATCCGACCCTGGCCGTCCTCGGTGCCGGTTCCTGGGGCACCGCACTGGCGGCCTTAACCGCGCGCAATGGAGTGCCGACCCGGTTATGGGGTCGCGATCCCAGGGCGCTGGCGGCCATGGCTGAAAGCCATCGCAACCAGCGCTATCTGCCGGATCTCGAACTGCCGGCAGAGCTACGTTATGAAAGCGACCTCGCCGCCGCCCTGCGTGGCGCCGAGATTGTCTTGATCGTGGTGCCAAGCCACGCGTTTGCCGCGATGCTGGACGAAATCGCGCCCCTGCTCGAACCTGCGGCGACCATTGCCTGGGCGACCAAGGGTTTCGAACCCGGTACCGGGCGCTTTCTGCATGAACTGGTGCAGCAGCGTTTGCCGGGGCGTGCCGCGGCGGTCGTCACCGGGCCTTCGTTTGCCCGTGAGGTTGCCGCTGGCTTACCCAGTGCCGTTACCGTGCATTCCGACGATGACGCCTTTGCCCATCAGGTGGCTTCGCTACTGCATGCGCCGAATTTTCGTGCGTATTCCGGCAGCGATGTACTCGGTGCCGAATTGGGCGGTGCGATGAAGAATGTGCTGGCGGTGGCCACCGGGGTTGCCGATGGCATGGAGTTGGGGCTAAACGCCCGCGCCGGTCTGATTACCCGCGGCATGAACGAGATGTTGCGCCTGGGCGTAGCGCTGGGCGCGCGGCCTGAGACCTTGATGGGCTTATCTGGCCTGGGCGACCTGGTGCTTACCTGCACCGGTGACCTCTCGCGCAATCGTCGATTGGGTCTGGCGCTGGGCCGTGGCCAGGCGATCGACGAGGCGGTGCGGGAGATCGGCCAGGTGGTCGAAAGTGTCGTTACCGCCGATGAAGTGACCCGTTTGGCGATCAAGCACGGGCTGGATCTGCCGATCAGCGCCGGAGTGCGTGCGGTGCTACATGGCGAGGTGACTCCCGCGGAGGGGCTGAAAGCCCTGATGTCGCGTGAGCAGAAGCCGGAGTATCCGCAGGGTTTGTTTGGGTCGAGTCCGTGAACTGAGGGCTGGGGAGGGGGGGGCTCTTCAGCTCTTTTTTGCATCTCCGCGCAAAGCCGACGAACACTAATACGCTGGCCTTGCTAAGCTCGGCGTTTTGGTCGCCACCGCGGACCGCATGCGCATGCAGCAACCCGATGAGAAGCAGCAAGGCGATCTGATTTCGCGCAGTAGCGGCGGCCGTGACGAGCCGCTACCCGGCGTGTGGCGGCGCTTGCTTGATGCCCCCACCTCAGGGGCCACGCATGAACGCGGCGTACTCGGCTTTTTTCTTGAGGTGATGCCGGAGGAAGGCTCCCCGAACGCGCGGCTCGATGTGGCGCCGGTGCTGCTGGCCAGCGGCGAGCATGGCCGTTTCACACGGCCGACACCGCTGGATAGCAAACACCTGTCGCATCAGCCGTTGGAGCCCCACGAGCAGCGTCTTGCCGCCACCGTGCTCGGTTTGTCGCAAAGCCTGCGCAAAAGCCGCAGTTACGCCCGGCTGGCCGGTCATGTCGGCGATGCATTGCTGGCCGAGATTCTGGATACCTCGCCGTGCTTCCTCGGTGGCCTGGCCGGGTTGCGGCTATCGCGCGGCAAATCGCATCCGCTGCGCTGGCAATGGCAGTTGGAGGTCGATGGCAGTCAGCGCTTGCTGCCCTTGCTGCCGCACAATCAGCGTTTGCTGCGGATCGACGGCTTGTGGTTTCTCGATCCTGAGCGCGCCGAATTGGGGCATCTGGAAGCCAGTGCCGAAGAAGCCCATTGGCTCGATCTGCCTGCACTGAAGCACGAGCACAGCCGCCGTCTGCGCGACGCCTTGCCTCATAGTCGCCTGGCTCAACGTGTGCCGTTGCCGCAAGTGTTCAGTGAGCTGCGCCGCGCCGAACTGGCGCCCAAGCCGGTGCTGACCTTGCATGCATTGACGCGCCATGCGCGCCTGGGCGCCGGCACACCGCCGCTGGCCTATGCGCGGCTGGCCTTCGATTACGCTGGCGAGCGCTTGCCCGGCCGCGGCGGCGAGCCGCTGGTGCGGCGCGTGCGCAATGGTCAACTGATCGAGATCATCCGGCGTCGTGCCGAAGAGCTGTCGACGATGGAGCAGCTTGAACACGCCGGCCTGACCCCAGGCGTCGATACCGAAGGCCTGCCTTGGGATGTAGCCGATACCTTGCCCGAAGACGCCTGGCTGTTCCCCGGTAAGGGTTATGCGGGTGCGCTGGAGGTAAACACGCCGGCGCGTTGGCTGGCGCTGCGGCCAAAACTGGAGGCCGAAGGTTTTCAGCTCGATTACGCGCCCAGTTTTCCGTTCGAGGTGCTGGAAGGTCCGGTGCGCTGGTACGGCAACGCCGTTGAAGACGCCGACGACCACGCCTTCGATCTGGAGATCGGCATCGAAGTCGAGGGCAAGCGACACAACTTGCTGCCCGCCGTGGCGCAGGCACTGGCCGAGCATCAGCTCAATCTGAGTCCGGCACCGAACGAACCGGAAGACGCCGTGTGGTACGCGCCGGTCGATGAGCGTCGCCGGGTGCCGGTGCGGCTGAAAGAGTTGCGCGGCCTGCTGGCGCCCTTGGCCGAGTACCTGGAAAAACCAAAGAAAAAACTGCACCTGCCACGCGTGCAGGCCGGCCGTCTGGAAGAAATCATCGATGCGCTGCCCAGCGGCGGCGCCTTGGAGGCGCCGGAGCAACTGCGCGGATTCACCGCGCGTCTGCGCGATGCCGCCGAGCGCGCCAGCGATGCGATTCCGCAGGGCCTCACGGTGGAGCTGCGGCCTTATCAGCGCGAGGGTCTGCGCTGGTTGAATGCGCTTGCCGAGGCCGGTGTGGGCGGCGTACTTGCCGACGACATGGGCTTGGGCAAAACGCTGCAATTGATTACCCATTTGCTTGCATTGAAAGAACGCGGCGAACTGACTCAGCCGGCATTGATCGTGGTGCCGACCAGTTTGATTCCCAACTGGCTGTCCGAGGTTGCGCGCTTCGCACCGTCGCTGCGCGTGCTCACCCTGCACGGCCCGCAGCGCGGCGGTGAATTCGCCCAGCTCGGCGGTCAAGATATCGTGCTGACCAGCTACGCCTTGTTGCCGCGCGATGTCGTCACGCTGCGCAAGCAAGCCTTCGCCTTGATCGCATTAGACGAAGCACAGCAAGTGAAAAACCCCCGCACGCAAGCACGGCGTGCGGTACTCAGTTTGCGTGCCCCGCGCTGCATCTGCCTCACCGGCACGCCGCTGGAAAATCATCTCGGCGAATTGTGGTCGCAGGTCGACCTCGCCGTACCCGGCTTGCTGGGCGACGAAGGCGCGTTCCGTCGCCATTACCGGGTGCCGATCGAAAAGCAGCGCGATGCCGAGTGCCAAGAGCGTCTTAACCGCCGCCTTGCGCCTTTTATTCTGCGTCGTACCAAGGCACAGGTCGCCACTGAACTGCCGCCGAAAACCGAGATCACGCGTCGCGTGGTGCTGGAAGGCCGTCAGCGCGAGCTATACGAAAGCCTGCGCTTGTCGCTGGCCGACGAATTGCGCGAAGTGATCGCCCAGCGCGGCATCGCCCACAGCGGCATCATCGTGCTCGATGCACTGCTGAAGCTACGCCAGGTCTGTTGCGATCCGCGGCTGGTGAAATTGGAAGCCGCGCGCGGCGTGCGCGATTCGGCCAAGTTCGAATTGCTGATGGACATGTTGCCCGCGCTGCTCGCCGAGGGCCGCAAGGTGCTGCTGTTCTCGCAGTTCACCGAGATGCTCAAGCTGATCGCGCACGAGCTGGATCGTCGGCGTATCCGCTACGTCACGCTCACTGGCGAAACGCGCGACCGCGCCGAACCAGTGCGCCAGTTCCAGGAGGGCGAAGTGCCGCTGTTTCTGCTCTCGCTGAAAGCCGGCGGCGTCGGCCTCAACCTCACCGCCGCCGATACCGTGATCCATTACGACCCCTGGTGGAACCCCGCCGCTGAGGCACAGGCCAGCGACCGTGCGCATCGCATCGGTCAGGACAAACCCGTCTTCGTCTTCCGCTTGATTACCTCAGGCACGGTAGAGGAGCGGATCGAAGAGCAGAAAGCGCGCAAGGCCGAGTTGGCCGAGGCGGTGCTGGAAGGTGGCGGTAGCCGCGAGCGGCTCAGCTTCGAGCAAGACGATTTGGACGCGTTGCTGGCGCCGGCTTCGTAGATGTTTCGATGTAGTTAGCGTTCGGCCGTGGCACGCGTGCGCAGTAGAGCATCCACCGCTTGCTGCCACTCTGGCGAACCCGGTTTCGACTGCGGTGCTTCTTGGTCGAGCTTGTGCTGCACAGCTTGATTCCATTCGTCGGAGCCAGGATCCGGGCCATGGCCGCTGTCATCGCTGATGCCGAGGGTTTGATCGACCCAGGCATACCACTGGGCCGAGCCAAGCGTGACATGGGCGGGGCTGGGTTGCGCAGCCTGCTGCGTGGGTGCGGGTGCAGAAGGCGAACAGGCTGCGAGTAGCAGGGTAAGTGAGAGGCTGCTGGCGAGTCGGCGCATAAGGCGGCTCCGAACGAGAGACTGCCGAGCCTAACCGCTGGAACTGGCGCGGGGATGAATCGCGCCTGACATCCGGGCATCAACTGCGCGCAACGACTTCGTCGATATGCCACAACAAATCGGCGGGATCTTCATACACCCGAAACGCGCCCGAGCGTTCGAGTTCTTCCTGGCCGTAGCCGCCCGAAAGCAAGCCGATGCCGAGTGAGCGCGCGCGTTGCGCCGCAAGCATGTCCCAGATGCTGTCGCCGATAACCAATGCTTTATGGATATCGCAGTCGAGTCGATGGGCCGCGGTGATAAACAGATCGGGGTCGGGCTTGGCGTGGCGCACTTGATCGCGGGTTACCACGGGTACCTTCGATGGATCGACGCCAAGCGCTTCGAGATTGTGCGCGGCCGTTTGCATGCGGCCACTGGTGGCGATCGCCCAGGGAATTTTCTGCTCGGTGAGAAAGGCCAGCAGTTCGCGCGCGCCGGGCAGTGGCCGCACTGAGCCTTGACTGGCTTGACGGTTGTAGGCCTCGGCATGCCACTGACGCAGGCGCGCCAGTCGCTCTTCGGTGATTTCCAGGCCGGTCTCGCGCAACAAGATGTTGGCGAACAGTCCGCCGCTCATGCCGATCTTGCGATGAATGCGCCACACCGATAACTCGACGCCCTCCTTGTCCAGCGCCTCCTTCCAGGCAAGCACGTGCTGGTAGACGCTATCGACCAGGGTGCCGTCGAGATCGAACAGAAACGCGGTATCGCTGCGGGACATGAGGGGAATCTCCAATGCCAGCGTTGGACGGTTTAGCAGTATCGCGGCAGTCGTATGATCTACCGCTGATTATTCATCACTTCAATGGATATCACTTCAACGGAAAGGACTTGTCCGATTCCATCATCGCCAGCGCGGCGGCGCCGACCAGGCCTGGTTCGGGGTTCATGATCGCCTGGGTGGGGATGTGTTCCATGGTGTCGCGGAAGCGGCCTTTCGCCTCAAAGCGTTCGCGGAAATGCCCGCGGCGTTCCAGCCATGGCAGCAGGATCGGGATCAGGCCACCGGTGAGGTAGACGCCATCCCACGCACCGAGTGTAAGTACCAGGTCGCCGGCGACGCTGCCGAAGATGCCGGCAAAGGTTTCCACCGTGCGAATGCAAATCGCATCGCTGCCGTTCTCGGCACGCTGGGTGATGTCTTCGGGTTGCAGTGCTTCGGGGGTTTGCCCGGCGATATTGCAGACCGCATCGTAGAGGTTCACCAGGCCCTGACCGCAGATCAGGCGCTCGTTGGAAACGCGGCCGAAGCGGTGGTTGAGATAGTTGAGTATCTCGATGTCCTCCGGGTTGTGCGCGGCGAAGCCGGCGTGGCCGCCTTCGCTCTGCAGCACACTGGCTTTGCCTTGGCGCATCAACAGGCCGCCGACACCCAGGCCGGTGCCGGGCCCGACGATAGCGAAGGTCTGCTCTTCGCGGGCACTGATGACCGGTATCGGCAGGCTGCCGACCGACACGAGATCTCCCGGCTGCAGCAGGGTCACCGCCATGCTTTGCGCGGCAAAGTCGTTAGCCAGATGCACCGAGTCCATGCCCAGTTCGGCTTGCAGTTTGTGCGCGGCGATGGACCAGGGATTGTTAGTGATCTTTACCGTTTCGCCATCGCTGATGCGGCCGGCGGCGGCGATCACCGCGCGCTTGGCGGTCAGACCCGTATCGGTGAAATATTGGCGGATCGCCTCGGCCAACGAGGTGAAATCCTTCACCCGATAACGCCGCACGCTGCCTTCAAGCAGCGGTGCGGTACGGTCGGGGTGGGTCAGGGCGAAGCGGACATTGGTGCCACCGAGATCGGCGAGCAGGGTCGGGGCGGCACTAGCGGAAAAGCTCATGAACAATCCTGGCAACGGGTCACGCAAGCCTGGTCACGCAAGCCTGCCATGGGCGGACATGATGCCTATGCGGATAGGCCGTCATCGTCCAGCGCCGTGCCGTTGCTTTCGATCACCTTGGCGTAAAGTTTCGCCGTCGCTTTGGGCGTGCGCTTCTGCGTGGCAAAGTCCACATGGTACAGGCCAAAGCGCTTGGAGAAACCTAGGGACCACTCCAAATTATCCATCAGCGACCAGGCGTAATAACCCTTGAGGTTCACCCCGGCGTCGATCGCCCGGTGCAGTGCCCGCAAATGCTTGCGCAGATAGTCGGTGCGCAGCGGATCGTCCAGTACGCCGCCCTCGGCCACCGGTGCGTCGTAGAAGGCCGAACCGTTCTCGGTGATGTATAGCGGAATGTCGCCGTAGCGGCTCTTGAACCAGGTGAGGGTGTCGGTCAGCCCTTGCTCGAAGACCTCCCAGCCGGTCTCCGTGTAGGTCTTGTTTGGCTGGCGCACCGGCGAGGCTTTGAGCGGGTATTGCAGCGGATCGTTTTTCACCACCGCGCGGGTGTAGTAGTTGATGCCGACAAAATCGACTTTTTGCTTGGTCAGATTGAAGTCGTCGTCGGGAAAATCCGGCCACGCGTCGCCGAAGATTTCCTTCAACTCCGGCGGATAACTACCCAGCAGCGCCGGGTCGGCGAACTGCTCATTCATATAGGCATGAGCACGGCGGGTGGCGGCCAGATCTTCCGGGCTATCGGAGTGCGGATATTTCGGCTCGATATTGAACACCACGCCGATCTCATGCTTGCCGAAGGTGCGATACGCCAGGATGCCGGCGCCACTGGCGCGCATCAGGTTATGCGCGGCGATCGGCGCTTCGTATTTGCTGCGATGTCCCGGCGCCAGCGCGCCATGCAGGTAGCCGCCATCGGTAACAACCCAGGGCTCGTTGAGCGTGGACCAGTGCTGCACGCGGCCATCCAGCGCCTTGTACATCACGCTGGCGTAATCGGCGAACCAGTTGGCGACGTCGCGGTTGAGCCAGCCGCCGCGATCATCCAGCGCCGCCGGCAGATCCCAATGAAACAGGGTGACGTTAGGTGCGATGCCGTTTTCCAGCAGCTCGTCGACCAGTCGCGAATAGAAGTCCAGGCCCTTTTGATTGATCCGGCCGGTGCCTTCGGGCAGCACGCGTGCCCAGTTGATGCTTAAGCGATAGCCCTGCAGCCCCAGCGCCTTCATCAACTGCACGTCGTCTTTGTAGCGGCGATAGTGGTCGCAGGCGATATCGCCGGTGTCACCGTTAATCATCATGCCGGGGGTATGGGCGAAGCGTTGCCAGATGCTCGGGCCGGCGCCATCGGCCAGCGGCGAGCCCTCGATTTGATAAGCCGAGGTGGCGGCACCCCAGAGAAAACCTTCAGGAAAACGGTAGCTACGGCTCATCGACTGGGTTCCCGTGCCGCATTGCGGCTTGATGTAAACGATTACATTGCGAGAATATCCGAATGTTCCCTACTTGTGCAGCCGGTTTCGTACAAGCATGGATCATGCGCGTGGGCCGTCAGGCTGGCGATCGCTATCCCCAACACTATGGCTGAGCCCAGGGCCAGGCCGCAGGAGATGCATGCATGGCCAGTGTCCGCCTCGACAAGCTGCGCAAGGTCTACCCGAATGGACATGTCGGCGTGGCCGAGGCCAGTTTCGAGATCGCCGATGGCGAGCTGCTGGTGCTGGTCGGGCCCTCCGGCTGCGGCAAGACCACTTTGCTGCGGATGATCGCCGGGCTGGAGTCGATCAGCAGCGGCAGCCTGAGCATTGACGGTCGCGTGGTCAACGACGTCGCACCCAAGGATCGCGACATCGCCATGGTGTTTCAGAACTACGCCTTGTATCCGCATATGACGGTGGCGGAAAACCTCGGCTTCGGTCTGCGCCTGCGCGGCCAGCCCAAGGCCGAGATCGAACGCCGCGTACGCGAGGCCGCGCAGACCCTGGAGCTGGAGCAGCGCCTGGATTCCCGCCCCGCGGCACTGTCTGGCGGCCAGCGCCAGCGGGTTGCGTTAGGCCGCGCGCTGGTGCGCGATCCCAAGGTTTTTTTGCTTGATGAGCCGTTGTCGAATCTCGATGCCAAGCTGCGCCTGTCGATGCGGGTGGAGATTGCACGGCTACATCGCCAGCTCAAGGCCACCATGATTTACGTCACCCACGACCAGATCGAGGCGATGACGCTGGGGCAACGTATCGTCGTGCTCAATGGCGGTGTCATCCAGCAAATCGATACGCCGATGAATCTCTACGACAGGCCGGCGAATCTGTTTGTCGCCGGCTTTCTCGGTAGCCCGGCGATGAATCTGCTGCGCGGCACATTGCAGATCGATAACGGTTTTCGGCTGGTTGCCGCGCAAGGCGAGCTGTCGCTCGGTGAGCCCCTACAGGCAAAGGCGCTGCAAGCCTGGCATGGCCGCGAGATCGTGCTCGGTCTGCGCCCGGAAGATATGCAGCCACGCGCCCATGCCGACGATGCGCTGCTGAGCGCGCAGCTCGAAGTACTCGAACCCGTCGGCAATGAGATTTTCCTCAACCTGCGTTACGGCGACCTCGCCCTTGTTTCGCGCATACCGCCGCGAGTTCTGCCGACACCGGGGAGCATCATGCATTTCGGTTTCGATCCCGAGCGGCTGCATTTTTTCGATGCGGAGCGGGGGCTGCGCATTCAATAACGGGCTGGACTGAAACGGGCTGGACTGAAACAGGTTGGGCTGACGCGCGCACTAAGAGATCAACGAATCGTCGCCAGGGAGATGAGGCGGGGAGGCGGCTTGCGCAGAAATTTACAAATGAGATACATTCTCATTTATCGATGTGAGCCACTGCTGCCTTGCGCAAGTCTTCGCTGGCGCAGAACGTTCGCACCTAGTTCTAGATAACCGGCCGCCAGCCGCAGGCGTTTCTTCCCGCCTCCTTCGCCAGCCAGCCGCTTGAAACCTCAAGCATGGCGAAGGAATACATGATGTCGATTCTGCGATTTACGCCGTTGGCCGCGGTGATTTCCGTGGCCTTGGCGGCACCCGTATGGGCCAATGATGACGCGGCGCCTGGCGTGGACAACACCACCGAACTGCCCCGAGTGAAAGTCACCGCGCTCAGTTCCGCGATCAAGATAGATGTGCCGGGCACCGTCTCGGTGATCGATCGCCAGCAGATGGATCGTCGCCTGGTACTCAATATTCGCGACCTGGTGAATTACGAGCCGGGTGTGTCGGCCATCGGCACCGCCGGCCGTTGGGGGTTGGATAGTTTCAGCATTCGCGGCCTGGACGGTAATCGCGTAAGCATCCAGACCGATGGCGTGACCGCGGCCAATTCGTTTGGCTTCTCCACCACCGGCATGCGTGCCGGGCGCAACTATGTGGATCTGGACACCATCAAGAGCGTGGAGATTGTGCGCGGCCCGGCCTCGGCGTTGGATAGCTCCGATGCGCTGGGCGGCACGGTGCGATATGTCACTAAGGACCCGGCCGATTATCTGCGCGACAGCCGCAACTATGTCTCGCTGAAAGAGCAATACGGCAGCGCAGATCGTGGCCTCACCACCAGCCTGACTGTGGCTGGCGGTGACCGCGCCAACGGCATCATGATCGTCGCCACGCATCGCCAGTCGCACGAGCTGGCTAACCAGGGCGATATTCGCAGCACCGATTACACCCGCACGCGCCCCGATCCACTCGACGCACGCACCGACAGCGTGCTGGCTAAGTACGTGCACACCGCCACCTCCGGTCGCGAAGATCGGTTCACCGCAGACATCTTCAATAATCGCGTGAACACGAAGGTGTACAGCGCGCTCAATCCGAAAGCTCCGCAGGTGCAATTGTTGGACGATCACGCGGAAGACACCTCCAAACGCATGCGCGTTTCTTTCGAGCAACGCTATAGCAAGATCGACAGTGCTTTGGCCGACCGACTGGATTGGAACGTCTACTGGCAAAAAACCGAGACTGAATCCGACACCCGCACGCTGGCTTCCGTGCCGCTGCGTGGCAAGGTGTATGACCGTTTGTATCTCAGCTCGCTCAGCGAGCGGCTATTCGGCGGCAAACTCACGCTGCGCAAAGATGCCGCCATCGGCGCAGCCGAGCATCGCTTCGCTTACGGTGTCGAAGTCTCGCGCACCACACCGACGGGACAGTTAGGCGGCACGGGCACTGACATAGCCACCGGCATCACCTCCAGCAAGACGCCGTATATGCCGGAGAATTATCCGCTGAGCTTCTTCCCCAAAAACAACACAGACCGCTATGCGGTGTTTGTGCAAGATGAAATCGGCTTGCTGGATGATCGCTTGAAGATCGTGCCGGGCATGCGTTTCGATCGCTATTCGTTCAAGCCCGATAGCGGCGACCGCTATTTCGCCGGCAGCTTCGTGCAAGGCGGCTTGAATCAAGTCACCCACAATCGCTTCTCGCCCAAGCTGGGCATCGACTACGCGGCCACCGACAGCGTCAATGTGTATGCCAATTACGCGCAGGGCTTCCGCCCGCCGCTGTATAGCGAGCTGGCGGTGGCCTGGGGTACACCGCGGCTATACGGCATCGTGCCCAATCCGCAACTGAAACCGGAAACCAGCAAGGGCTTGGAGCTTGGTGTGCGTGGCCGTGGTGATTTCGGTTACTACTCGGCCAGTGTCTACTACAACCGCTATCGCGATTTCATCTTTGGCGGTTACGCATTGCGACCCGAGCAATGGCCGCAATGGGCGCGCGATCAAAACCTGCTGATCGTGATGCAGTCGGTAAATTTCCCCAAGGCCACGGTAAAAGGCATTGAAGCCTCCGCTGGATTGGAGTTGGGGGCTCTTACCGAAAGCCTGCACGGCTGGCGGCTGCAGGGCAGCCTCAGTACCGAGCGTGGCGACAAGACGGTTTACGGCAGTGGCGTCAGTACGCCACTCAATAGCGTGGATCCGGGCACTGCCGTGCTCGGCATCGCCTACGACACCGAGCGGTGGGGCGCGGAGTTGATCGGCAAGGGCGTGCGCCGCAAAAACCGCCTGGATGCCCCCGAGCTATTTCGCGCGCCGGGCTACGCCACGCTGGATATGTATGCGCACTGGAAGCCGCTATCGATGCTGGAGCTATCGGCTGGCATCAGCAACATCACCGATCGCCGCTACTGGGACTGGGGCGGTTTGCACGGTGGCGTACTCGCCAACGTCGGCAGCATGAATGGCAGCGGCATCGACGACGCGCAAATGCGCTCGGCTCAAATCGACCGCTTAAGCATGCCCGGCCGCAGCTTCAATTTTTCGGCGCGCTTTACTTTCTGATACGGAGAAATCTTCATGTTTAATGAAACCGAGCGCTTGAACGAGCCAGGCATGCCCATTCCACATTTGCTGGCGGCGTGGCGACAACTGCGTGAAAGCGAACCCAATCTGCGCGCACGCGATCTGGCCGAGCGCCTTGGGGTGAGCGAAGGCGAGCTGGTCGCCAGCCGTTGCGGCGATGGCGTCACGCGCTTGCAAGCACCATGGCCTGAGCTGATTCATGCCTTACCCGAGTTGGGCCGAGTCATGGTGCTGACGCGTAACGACAGTTGCGTGCACGAAAAGAAAGGCACCTTCGCCCATATCGAGATCGGCGGCGCGATGGGTGTGGTCTTGGACGAAGCCATCGACTTGCGTCTGTTTCTGACGCATTGGAAACATGGCTTCGCCGTGCGCGAAACATCGCGTGGCCGCATGTTGCAAAGCATGCAGTTCTTCGACGGCGATGGCCGCGCGGTGCACAAAATCTACCTCACCGACGATAGCAACCGCGATGCGTGGCGCAGCTTGACCAGCCGTTTCGCCGCCGGTGTGCAATCGCCCTTGCTGGAATTGCGTACCGTGGCCGAGCCATTGCCGCATATGTTGTGCGATGAAGCCGTCGATATCGAATCGCTACGCGCCGGCTGGCGCGCCATGCGTGATCCGCACGATTTTTTCGCGCTGCTGAAGAAGCGACAAGTCACACGCGTGCAAGCTTTGCATCTGGTCGGCAGCGAATTCGCCAGGCAGGTGCGCAACGATGCGATTCATCTCGCCTTGGAGTCCGCTGCCGCGAGCGGTTTGCCGATCATGGTATTCGTCGGCTCGCCCGGCGTGGTGCAGATCCATACCGGTCCCGTGCATAACATCAAGCCGATGGGGCCGTGGCTGAACGTACTCGATGAAGATTTCAATCTGCATCTGCGCGTGGATCACATTGTCGAAAGCTGGGTAGTGCGTAAGCCAACACCGGAAGGCCCGGTGACTTCGTTGGAGCTGTACGACGCGCGCGGCGGGCAGATCGTGCAGTTGTTCGGCAAGCGCAAGCCGGGAATTCCCGAGCTTGAAGCATGGCGTGCACTGGCTGAGAGCCTGCCGCCGATGGAGACGACTCATGGCTAAGCGAGATTTTCTCCTCCCCCTGCTAGCAGGGGGAGGCCGGGAGGGGGTTCTTCGACGGCGATGGGGGTTGGCGTTAGCAAGCATCGTGATGTTGCTACTCCCCGCACTCGCTTTCGCCAATACGCCAGCTCCCCCACAACGCATCGTTGCCCTCGGCGGCGACATCACCGAAACGATTTACGCGCTGGATGCCGCCGCATCGCTGGTCGGCGTGGACAGCACCAGTCAATGGCCGGTCGCGGCACGCAAGCTGCCGGACGTAGGTTATGTACGCCAGCTCAGTGCCGAGGGCGTGCTGGCACTGCGGCCGCAACTGATCGTGGCGACTCACGATGCCGGTCCGCCATCGGTCATTACGCAACTGCGCAGTGCCGGTGTACGGATGGAAATATTGCCGGTGTCGCATACCCCGGCTGACGTCGTAAGCAAAGTACGCGACATCGGCCGCTTGCTCGGACGTGCCGCGCAGGCTGATGTGCTCGCAGCGAAAATCGAGCAGCAGTACGCCGCCCTGGCAGTCAGCGCCAAGACGATGGCGAAACATCCGCGGGTACTGTTCTTGATGTCTACCGGCGTGGGCAGCCCGATGGCTGCTGGGCGCGATACCGCCGCCGAGCACGCGATCGCGCTGGCCGGCGGTCACAACGTGGTGGATGGCTACAGCGGCTATAAGCCCATTTCCGCCGAAGCCCTGGTGGGCCTGGCGCCGGAGGTCATCGTGCTGATGTGCGAGCGGAGTGAGCAAGTGGGCGGTGTCGACGGCGTGCTGAAACTGCCGGGGGTATTGCAGACCCCCGCAGGCAAGGCGAAGCAAGTGATCTTTGTCGATGGTCAGGCGTTGCTCGGCTTTGGTCCACGCAGCGCTGAGCAGGCTCAGGCACTGCAGCGAACATTGGCGGGGCTGGCACCGTGAATAGCATGGCCTTGCCTCGCAGCCGTGCGCGGCCAGGGAAGCCGCTGGCATTCGGTGGCCTGGCTGTATTGCTGGCGGCAGTAGCGTTATGGAGCTTGAGCTGCGGCGCCATGAACATTCCGCTAAGCGAGGTACTTGGCGCGCTGGGCCGCTGGCTAAGCGGTAGTGAACTGAGCGGCGATGACCACGTGGTTTTAATGCTGCGCCTGCCACGGGTGTTGCTGGCGATGCTGGTGGGAGCGGCGCTGGCATGCTCGGGTGCCGCGATGCAGGGCTTGTTCCGTAATCCACTGGCCGATCCCGGATTGATCGGTGTATCCGCCGGCGCGGCGCTGGGCGCAGTGACCATGATTGTGCTTGGCGGCGCGTTTACTGGCGTCATGTCCGAACTGGCGGGCTCATTCGGTATCGCTGGCGCTGCCTTTGCCGGTGGTCTGGCGGCCACCGCCCTGGTTTATATGCTGGGACGGCGACGGCCTGGCATCGGCGCCCTGTTGCTTGCCGGCGTGGCGATCAGTGCGATAGCGATGGCGGGTGTCGGACTGCTTACGTTTCTCGCCAGCGAAAACCAGTTGCGCGATCTGACGTTCTGGTCGCTGGGTAGTCTCGGCGGGGCCAGTTGGCAACGGCTGGCGGTGATTTCACTGCCCATGTTGCTGGCCTTGCTGTTGCTGCCGCGTTCGGCGGCTGCGTTGAATGCTCTGTTGCTGGGTGAGCAAGAGGCGTGCTTGCTCGGCTTTCGCCCGGAGCGGCTAAAGCCGTTGCTGGTCACTCTGGTCGCGTTATCGGTCAGCGCTGCCGTGGCGACCACCGGTGTGATCGGTTTTGTCGGCCTGGTCGTGCCGCACTTGCTGCGCATGCTGTGGGGATCGGATCACCGTATGTTGCTACCCGGCTCGATTCTTGGCGGCGCGGTATTGCTCACCGCAGCCGACACATTCTCGCGAACCGTCGTGGCGCCGGCCGAGCTACCGATTGGAGTGCTTACGGCCTTGCTTGGCGGGCCGTTCTTTTTATGGCTGTTGCTGCGGGCCCGCATCGGCGAGGTGCAATCATGAATGTGGCGCTCGACTGGCGCGTACAAAACCAGCCGACGGGATTACTGATTGCCGACGATGTGCATCTAAGCCGTGGCGGCCGGCGTGTGCTGCAAGAAGTCAGCCTCACCGCGCGGCCTGGGCGATTACTCGTCTTGGTTGGTCCCAACGGCGCCGGCAAAAGCAGTTTGCTCGGCGTGCTCGCCGGTTTACTCGCCCCATCGCTGGGCCGTGCCAGCTTGGATGATCTGCCGTTATCGCAATGGTCATTGCCGGCCTTGGCGCGTCGCCGCGCGATGCTGTCGCAACACGTGCAGCTTGGCTTTGCGTTTCGCGTGGACGAAGTGGTGATGCTGGGCCGCAGCCCGCATGCCACGGGAGGTGCGAGCGCTAAAGACGGTTCGGTGGTCGACGCCGCATTGCGTGCCGCACAGGCCTGGCATCTGCGCGAGCGCAACTATCTGGAGCTCTCCGGCGGCGAGCGCCAGCGCGTGCAATTGGCGCGCGTGCTGGCGCAAGTGTGGGAGCGTAGCGATGGCCCCGCCTGGCTGCTGCTCGATGAACCCGAGGCTGGGCTGGATATCGCGCATCAGCATTTCGTGCTGCAACAGGCACGCAAGATGGCGCAACAGGGTTATGGCGTGATCGCCGTGCTGCATGATTTGAACCTGGCTGCGCGCTATGCCGATGAGGTGGCCCTGCTGGCGCAGGGACGATTGTTGCGTCATGGCAGTCCCAGTCACGCGCTGGACCCGCAGGTATTGTCGGCGGTATACGGCCTGCCGTTGCGCCGCGTGCCGCTGGACGACGGTGGCTGGATGCTGGGTCCGGTTTGATGCAAGCGCGATAGAAGGATGGGCTGTTTCTGCGGACTGTTGTCGCCAGAGCGAACCCCCTCCCAGCCCCCCTGCAAGCAGGGGGAGGAGCAAACGCTTCCCTTCCCTGCCTGTAGGGGAGGGGTGCCGGCCCCGGTTCGCCTGGCCGCGACAAAGTGCCCAACCTGTCAGCAGGGGCTCGGCACAGCGTTAAACTGCGCCGATACCGATCCAAGAGAATCCGCCATGAGCTTCCCCGCCGTCCGTATGCGCCGTATGCGCCGCGATGCTTTCTCCCGCGCGTTGATGCGTGAGCACACCCTGCTGGCAAGTGACCTCATCATGGTCGCCTTCGTGATCGAGGGTGCCGGCCAACGGCAGCCGGTACCGTCAATGCCGGGAGTGGATCGGGTCTCGATCGACGAGTTGCTGAAGCTTGCCGGCGAATGTGTGCGGCTGGGTATTCCGGCGCTGGCGTTGTTCCCATCGCCCGACGCGTCGGTGAAGACGGAGGACGCCCGCGAGGCATGGAACCCACAGGGGCTGATGCAGCGTGCGACTCGTGAGCTGAAGGCGAAGTACCCCGAGCTGGGCCTGATCGGCGACGTCGCGCTCGACCCTTACACCACGCACGGCCAGGACGGTTTAATCGACGAACACGGCTATGTGGTGAACGAGCCGACTGTCGAGGCGCTGATTAAAATGTCGCTGGCCCAAGCCGAAGCCGGCATGGATTTCGTCGCGCCGTCGGACATGATGGACGGACGCATCGGCGCGATTCGCGATGCATTGGAAGAAGCCGGTTATATCCACACGCGCATCCTCGCTTATTCGGCCAAGTACGCCTCGGCGTTCTACGGACCGTTTCGCGATGCGGTGGGCTCGGCGGCGAATCTCGGCAAGGGCAACAAGCACACTTATCAGATGGATATCGGCAATAGCGACGAGGCGTTGCGTGAAATCGAGCTGGATATCAGCGAGGGCGCCGATGCGGTCATGGTGAAGCCGGGCCTGCCCTATCTGGACATCGTGCGGCGCGTGAAAGACAGCTTCGGCGTGCCGACCTTCGTTTATCAGGTCAGCGGCGAATACGCGATGATTAAGGCCGCTGCGCAAAACGGCTGGCTGGACGAGCGCGGGGTGGTGCTGGAGTCGCTTACCGCGATGAAGCGCGCCGGCGCGGACGCCATCCTCACCTATTTCGCGATCGACGCGGCGCGTTGGCTGCGCGGGGAGTAGCGGCTACTCCGTCTCCCCTGCTGGAGAGAGGCGCGAGCCAAGAGGGCTTGGTTCGCGTGGACGTTTAGCCTTGCTTGCGCCAAGCCGCTCACGCAGCCGCAGAAACGGTCGCTCTACGCCGTAATACAGCAAGGCTCCGCCAAGTATCGTGGCGATGGCATACGTGGCGAAGGCCAGTGCGCCGTGTCCCTCAAACGATGCGCCAAATGCGCTTTCGACCAGATGGAATACGGCCTTGTGGCTCAGATACAAGCTATAGGAGACAAGCGCGATCCAGCTTGCTCCCGGCACGCGTATCTTGCCGAGCAGGCCACTTGCACTGGTTGCCGCTGCGACGAGCAGGGCCAGGCCGGCCGAGAGCAAGGGGTAGCCGATAACACAGGGCCAGAAACCCGTGCGGTCCTGAAAAAGCCAGATGGCCGCGCCCACTACCGTCAATCCGGCCAGCATCAGCCCGTTAGCGCTTGTTTGCAGCCGCGTCCAAATCGACGGCCGATAAGCCTTGATGGTCGCCAGCAGCACGCCCGCCAACAGGCCGTCCAGACGAGCGTAAGTAGGGTAGTAGATACCTTCGATAAAACGCAGGCCAAAACGGCCATCGTCCAGCTCGCGTACCGGCGCCATCTCATACAGCCAGACATAGCCGCGGATAGCCATGCCCGCAACGACCAGGCCCGCGCAAACGGCGATGAACTTGGTCGCCGACGGACGCCGCGTCAGCCACCAGGCCAGCCATGGAAACAACACATAGAAATGTTCTTCGACGCACAGCGACCACAGGTGCGAGAACGCTTTGTTATGTTGGTAGTCGATCAGAAAGTTGAGCGTGAACGTGAGGAACTGCCATAGCGGCTGGATGCCCGGCGCCTCGCGAAAGGCCGGCCAGGCGAAATACAAGGCCAACATCACCCATAAGACCGGCAGTACCCGAAAGGCCCGGCGCAGATAGAAGTCCGTAAAAGACAAGGGCTCGCCACGGCTGAGCGGCATGAGCAACTGCGAGCCGATCAGGTAACCGCTGAGCACGAAGAACAGATCGACGCCCATCCAGCCGTAATGCTCCAGCATGGCAAAGCGTTCGCCGAGTCCGCCGACGATATACGAATGAAACAGCATGACCCATACGATGGCGATGGCGCGCAATAAGTCGAGCCCAGGCAAGCGGCGCATCGTGTTCCTTGAATTGGGATCGACAGAGATGGGATGAACCCATCGGCGGCGTGAGCGATGCCGCCGAGCTGGCCGGACTATAGCGGGAAGCAGTGAGAGAATTTATGGCTTATATCGGCCGCTGCGATGACCCGTGCCTGACTTGCGCTTAGCCGCGCCGGCCTCAAGTGTCGGTTTTGTTCGCCAAGGCTGTGCGCGGGGTATCGGGCGAGCTCTATTCGATCAGCGGCCGCGCCATTGTGGTTTGCGTTTCTCGGCAAAGGCACGGATGCCCTCGGCCGCGTCTTGCGAAGCGAGCATGCTGCGGTAGCGAGGCAAGGTACCGCCGCGCATCAGGCGGTAGCCGTCTTCTGCAGGCAGATGCGCGGTGTGCTGCAGGGTCTCTTTAATGGAAGCGACCGCCATCGGTGCGCCCTCGGCGATACGGTGGGCGAGATCCAACGCGGTGCGCAGTAGCTGCGCCGGTGGGACGACGGTATTGACCAGCCCCCATTGGGCGGCTTCGGTACTGCTCATACGGCGGCCGGTCAGTAGCATGTCGACAGCAATCGCGCGCGGCAGCCGCTGTGGCAGCCGCAGCACGCCACCGGCATCGGGAATGATCCCCAGCCCCACCTCGGGCAAGGCGAATTGCGCATGTTCGGCGGCGACGATCAGGTCGGCGGCCAGGGCGAGTTCGAAGCCACCACCGAAAGCCAGGCCGTTGACGGCGGCGATCACCGGCTTGTGCAGGGCGAAGAACTCGGTCAGTCCGGCGAACCCGCCGGGGCCATGATCGGCATCCACGGCCTCGCCGGCCGCTGCGGCCTTGAGATCCCAGCCGGCGCTGAAAAATTTCTCGCCATGGCCGGTAATGATCGCCACCCGCAATGCGGCGTTTTCCTGCAAATGCGCGAATGCTTCATATAGCTCGCAACTGGTGCGGGCATCAATGGCATTGGCTTTGGGGCGGTTTAATTCGATCAGCAGAATATGACCTTCGATGGTTGTACGTACGGCAGTACTCATAGGATTGGGTTCCGGTGGAATCAGATTTTTCTCATGGTGCATAGAGGGCGTTTCGTGGCACATAGAGTCATGTCCATGCATCGCCTGCATGCGGTGCTCAAACAAGGGAGTGTTGGTGGCCGAACTTTTCCAATTCGTGATGCTTCCAGGGTTTTCGATGATCGGGCTGATGGCGACATTGGAGCCGCTGCGTGTCGCCAATCGCTTTGCCGGTGAGGTCTATCGCTGGCGTTTTCTTTCTGCGGACGGGGCGGCTGTGCGTGCCAGCAATGGCTTGTCCTTGCCGGCGGACTGCGCCATCGACGCAGCGCCGAGCGAGGGCTGCATCATCGTGGTTGCTGGTTTCGAGCCATTGCGGCACTACACGCCGGCCCTGGCCAATTGGCTGCGCCATGCCGATCGCCATGGCGCGACCCTTGGCGCCATCGATACAGGTTGTTTCTGCCTCGCCGAAGCGGGTTTGCTCCGACAGGTGAGAGTGACCTTGCACTGGGAGGCCATGTCGGCCTTCGAAGAGCGATACCCGGATGTCAGCGTAAGCGGGGCATTGTTCGAGATCGGTCGCCGGCGTCTCACCTCGGCAGGCGGTACGACGTCGATTGACATGATGCTGCAGGTTATCGGTGAGCGGCATGGTGCGGGGTTGGCGACAGCGGTATCGGAGCAGTTTGTGCGCGAACGTATCCGCGATCATGGCGATCACCAGCGTATGCAGGTCTCGGCGCGCTACGAGGTGCACAACAAGAAGCTGGTGCAAGCCATCGGCATCATGGAAGACAACCTCGAAGTGCCGCTCGGCGCGGAGACCTTGGCGGCGCGCGTGGCGGTCACGTGTCGCCAATTGCAGCGCTTGTTTCGCGAGCATATGCGGATCACCCCAGGGGAGTTCTACATGCGCATGCGTCTGCAACGCGCGCGTCAATTGCTGAGGCACACCGACATGAACGTGCTGGAGGTTGGCATGACCTGCGGCTTTTCGTCTTCATCGCACTTTTCGCGTGCGTATCGCGTGCAATTTGGCGTATGCCCACGCAGCGACCGCTCAGGTTTCACGGCGCCGCGTGCTGCGGGGTCGCACCAGTCAGGTGTTCGCCGCCATCCAGCGCCAGGGTGACGCCGGTGATGTAGCTCGCTGCGGGCGAGGCCAAATAGGCAACGGCTTGCGCCACTTCCTCGGGTTCGGCCATGCGCGGTAAGGGCAGGGCGGCAACATCCGCGCGCAGTTGTGCATCGTCGTATTGCGATAACGCGTCGGTGCGCACGATGCCAGGCGCGACCGCGTTCACGGTCAAGCCGAGTGGCGCCCACTCCCAGGCGAGGGTCTTGGTCAGATTGACTACGCCGGCGCGTGCGGCCGCCGCGTGCGCCATACCGGGTATGCCACTATCCAGGGCAAGCACGATGTTGACGATGCGGCCGCCATGTTCGCGGCGTTGCGCGGAGCGGGCAAAAGCGCCGCACATCAGCCATGTACCCGTAAGGTTCAGGTCGACCACCGCGCGGAAGCCATTGGGTGAAATATCCAGCGCAGGCGCAGCGAATTGCCCACCGGCATTGTTGATTAGTACATCCGGCTGCAACGCATCGGCATCGAGCTGCTCGAATAGTGCTTCAACCTCGCCCTCGTTACGGATATTGATGTCGTACGCGAATGCTTCGATGCCGCGTTCGGTGAGCGTGCCGGTGGCTTGATCCAGCCGGGCGCGGTTGCGGGCGGTCAGCACCACGCGTGCGCCAAGTTCGCCGAACAGGCTGGCGATGGCAAAGCCGATGCCGCTGCCGCCGCCGCTGATAAGCACCGTTCGCCCGGAGAAAAGCTGCGGTCGAAATATCGAGGTGGGCATGACAGTGGGTCCGAAGTGAGTGAGTTCGTAGTGAAGGGCGGCGGATGGTTTTCGTACCGTGGCGCAGCAGCCGTCAGAGCGATGCGGTGTGGGCTTTGTCTTCCGCGCACAGTTGCTGCAACTGCTGCAGAATCTGCGGCGGAAAGGCGGCGGACTTGGGTATGCGCACGTCCACGTGAAGAAAGATGAAATCAACCGTCGCAATCAAGTTTTCGCCCAGGTACATCTGATGCCGAAGGCGCAAGCGCTTTGGCGCGACATCCAGTACGTGGTAATGCACCTGCAAGGTGTCGCCGACTCGCGCCTCCTTGATGTAGTGCACATGCGCCTCGACGGTGTATGTCGAATAGTCGCGTGAACTCTTGCGGTAAGCATGACCAAGACCTACATGCTCGAAGAACGCATCCGTGGCATGCCCGAATGCCACCATGTAGTAGCCGTCGCTGAAATGATTGTTGTAGTCGCACCAGGCCTGCGGAACGATGAAGGTGTAGGGCAAACGTTGCGGTTTCATGGGTTGGATGTTTCCACCTGCATGCGGATCAACGCGTCTGCCATGACTACGCCGCGCCCTTCGGGCATGACGAACAGTGGGTTGATATCCAGTTCGAGCAAGCAATCTGCAAACTGTTGAGCGAAGCTGGCGACGGTTAGTACGGCATCCACCACGGCTTGGATGTCGCCCTTGGGGCCACCACGATAGCCATCCAATAAAGGGAAGCAACGCAATGCGCGCAATGCGCTTTCCACTTTGTCCGCATCGGTGGGTAGAAGCAGTGGCCGACTGTCATCGAAAAGATTGACCAGCACGCCACCCGCGCCGACGATCAGCACCGGCCCGAATACCGGATCACGGCTAACGCCGACGATAAGCTCGGCTACCGCACCCCGGATCATCGGCTCAATCAGTAAGCGTGGCGTATAGCCAAGCTGCCGGCTACCCGCGAACGCGATATCGCGCAGTGCCTGCTCCGCGGCCTCTTGCGTTTGCAGGTTCACTTGCACCAGGCCACATTCGGTCTTATGGCTGAACTGCCGGTCTACTGCCTTGACGACTACGGGGTAGGACAAGTCAGGTAATGCGGTCAACGCCTCGTGCAATTCGTATAGCGCACCACCCGGCGACGGTATGCCGGCATCGTGCAGATATTGTTTGCTTTCCCATTCGTCCAGCACGATGGGTGTCCCTTCACTTAGCGAGGGTGCGGAGACGGGTTCGGCGCGAATGCTTCGAGCGAGGTAAGTGGCGGAGACAGCGCGAATGGCGGTATCTAATCCTTGTAATGGTGCGATGCCTGCGGCGCAGAGCCGCTCGCGCACGTTCACCGGCAAGCCCTCGGGGAAATTCGACGCCACCATCATGGGTATATCCGTCTTGCGGCGCACATCGATCATCGCGTCGACGGCGGCATCCCAGGCCGAGCTATCGCTACCGTCTTGCCGTGGGTAATCGAGCACGAGCATCACCGCATCGAAAGTACGCTTGCGCATGAATGTAGAAATGCAATGTTCGAGGGCGAGGCGGTCGCCCCAAAGCCCGATGTTGTAGTCGAGTGGATTGCCGACGCTGGCATGCGCCGGTAGCAGCAACTTCAATTCGGCTGCGATGGACTCCGGTAGATGCGGCAAGGTGACTTGGGTGGCATGCGCGAAATCGGCCGCGAGCGCGGAGTCGCCACCGGAGCAGGTCAGCACGCCCAGTGCCCGTCCGTGAATGGGGCTGGCGATGGTCATGCATTTGAGTATTTCCAGTAACTCGGGCTGCGAGTCGGCGCGCGCAATGCCCAGGCGCTCGAACAATGCGTCATACAGGCGGTCCGCGCCGGCGAGCGAGCTTGTATGACTCAAGGTCACCTGGGCACCCAGGGCAGAGCGTCCGGCCTTGAGCGCGACAATAGGGATGCCGTTGGCTTGCGCGCGGGCAATGGCGCGGCAGAAAGCGCTGATGTCCTTGATCCCTTCGATATACAGGCCGATCGCGCTGACGCGTGGGTCGTCGGCAAGTACATCGATGTAGTCCTCGATGCCAAGCATGGCTTGGTTGCCTACGCTGATCGCGTAGGCCAGGGGCAGCGAGCGCGGTGGCATGGTCAGGTTAAGCGTAATGTTGCCGCTTTGACTGATAAGCGCCGCGCCGTGTTCGACGCGATGCCCTCCGTGGCGGTCCGGCCACAGGCTTACGCCGTTCAAGTAGTTGATGAAGCCGTAGCAGTTAGGCCCGATCAAGGCCATGTCGGCGGCCGCATCGACCAGTTCGGCTTGAAGTTGCGGATGGCCGGCCTCGGCGAAGCCGGCCGCATAGCAGACACAACCGGCGGTGCCGCGTGCGGCCAGGGCGCGGACTATCGCTACGCACTGTGTGCTGCGCACGGCGACAAAGGCGGCATCGGGGACATGTTCAAGCGCTTCAACCGAGGGATAACACGGCAGCCCTGCGATTTCCGCCCTGTTTGGATTGACGACGGAAATCGTCCCGACGAAGCCAAGCTCACGGCATATTTTGATGGCCGGTATCAGCGTGTCGCCACCGATGAAGGCGATGTGCCGCGCCCAGAGCATGCGCCGAAGATGTTGCCGACGGGTTTGCTGCGCCGTGGAATCGTGAGTCAGCATCTCACCATTCCGTGAAGGTGCCGGTGCCGCGTTTCTTGATCTGGCCGCCGACAATGATGCGCTGAATTTCTGAAGTGCCTTCCCAGATGCGGTCCACGCGGGTATCGCGCCATAGGCGTTCCACCGCCTGTTCGCGCATATAGCCGCGGCCACCAAGGATTTGCACGCCGCGGTCGCAGACGCGGCCGACCATTTCCGAGCAATACAATTTCAGCGCCGCGGCGCGGCCATGGTTGCGTTTGCGGTCGCTCTCCTGGCTGATGTCCCAGCTCAGGCGGTACAGCATGCTTTTGGCGGCCATGATTTCCACCGCCATGTCAGCCAGCATGAATTCAATGGCTTGAAAGTCGCGGATGGATTTGCCGAACTGCGTGCGTTGTGCGGCAAACGCATTGGCTTCTTCAAGGACGCGGGTGGCGCCGCCGACGCAGCGTGCGGCGATGCCGAGCCGGGCCTCGACAAACCAGTCTTTGGTGAGTTCAAAACCATCGCCGATGCGGCCGAGCAACTTGTCTTCGCCGACCTCCACTTGATCGAAAATGAATTCCGGGTGTTTGTAGGCGAAATGATGCGTGTACTTCGGGGTGCGCTTGACGACGACCCCAGGCAGGTTTTTATCGACGAAGAAGACCGCCGCACGATCTGCGTCGCCATCAACATGTGCGTGCACCAGAATGTAGTCGGCGACATCGCCTACCGTCACGAACCATTTCTCGCCGCTGATGCGAAAGCCGTTACCGGTACGGTCGGCTCGGGTAACGCATTGGCGAGGGTCGGAGCCGGCATCGGCTTCGGTGATGGCGTAGGCATCGCGGCGAGTGCCCAGGCAGGTGGGAATCAGGTACTCGTGTTTTTGTGCTTGGCTGGCGAATCGCAAGGGATAGGCTGGGCGAAATACGGTGTCCCAGATCGCGCCGGTGATGCGGCCGAGCTGTTCGTCCACCAGCATTTGTTCAAAGATGCTCATGCCTTGGCCGCCGTCTTCGCGAGCCTGGTTGATTGCGTTGAATTCCCAGCTCAGTACTTGCTGGTTGATCGCCGCCAGACTCGCCGCCGACAAACCATCGTTGTCTTCGCATTCCATCTCATAAGGCATCAGCACTTCGTCGGCGAACCGTCTTGCCTTTGCTTGCAGGGCGAGATGTTCTCGGGAAAGAGCGAAATCCATGCGGGTTCTCCGGTGCTGAGTGCCGATCCGCGAGTGCGGCGATCGACGAATAGGTATTGCATTATTCGGCAGCCGCGTCATCGCGGTACGCACCAGGGGCGACGCAAAGTGTCATGAATGCGACAGGTTGAACATGCGGCGTTACCGCGAGGTAGCGAGCGAGCACGACGGTATGGACGCATATCCTTCTGAAGCATGTCGGTACGCGCATGGCAGGCGAGATAGGTCCGTTTCCGCGCGCTTTGTGTCGCATATCGTCAAGTTATCGCCGTGGCTACCTGCGTTAATGCCTGACAACGCAAGTGCGCCATGGGCGTATGCGATGTATCCGTCACGAGGTGGCCAGCATGATGCTCGACCTGAAACGTTTCTTTCCCGCTCACTATCATTCAATGGCAAAGGTTGACCTTTGCGAGCCGGCTAGCGAGGGCCGGCAATGAGCAACGACAGTTTGCTTGCCGCATCCAGCCGCGACCACCGTACTTCAGGCATCTACTATGCGTTGCTCGTGCCAGCGATGCTAATTGTGCTCGTCGCCTGCATTCCGCTTGCGCTGTACCCAGAGGACGGCAAGCGCATCGTCGATAGCGTATTGGCCTGGATCACTCAGCGATTCGGCTGGCTTTTTCTGTGGACCGGCCTGGGCAGTCTTCCATTGATGGCCTGGTTCGCGTTTGGCCCGTTGGGCCGCATCAAGTTCGGCAGCGCCGACGAGGCGCCCGAGTTCGGAAATTTGTCGTGGTTCGCGATGCTGTTCTGCGGCGGTATCGGCATCTCCATCGTCAACTGGGCGTTTGTCGAGCCGCTTTATATCTATATGAGCCCGCCGCTTGGCATGGATGCCAAGACACCGACGGCGATGGAGTGGGCTGCCATGTATCCGATGCAGCATTGGGGGCTGGTACCGTGGGCACTGTATCTGCTGCCGTCGCTACCGATCGGTTATCTGCTGTACGTGCGTCGTGGTAAATCCATGCGCTTCGGCGAAATTTGTACCGGCGTGCTGCCGGCGCGCCACCGCGGCTGGTTGGGGCGCGTGATCGATATCGTGGTGATTCTTTCGATCGTCGGTGGCGTGGGGACTTCGCTGGGCTTGTCAGTGCCGCTAGTGTCCAGCTTGATCGCACATCAACTTGGCGCCGGCGACGGCATAGTGCTGCAGGGCACCGTGTTGACGATATGGCTGTGCTTGATCGGTTACAGCGTCTACAGCGGGCTCAATAAGGGCATCCGCTATTTGTCCAATATCAACGCCGTGCTGGCCATCGCCATGCTGTTGCTGGTGTTGCTGGTGGGCCCGTTCACGTTTCTGATGAATCTGGCATCGAACAGCATGGGTTTGCTGGCCGATAATTTTTTCCGCATCAATTTATGGACCGATCCACTGGGAGATGGGAGCTTCCCGCGCAACTGGACGATCTTCTACTGGGCCTGGTGGATCGCTTACTGCCCGATGATGGGTTTGTTTGTCGCGCGTATTTCGCGTGGCCGCACGATCCGTCAAGTTGTCGTGCATGGCACGGCCTGGGGCAGTCTCGGCTGCATAGTGTTTTTTGCCATCTGGGGTGGCTACGCGCTTTATCTGGAAGCCAATGGTATTGCGCCGGTGACTGCCACCCTGGACAAGGAGGGCATTTCGGCCACGGTGATCCTGGTGTTGAGTACGTTGCCGATGCCCAAGCTGGTATTGCTGCTGTTTACAGTGCTGTGCTTTGTATTTCTGGCGACCACCGTGGATTCCGCTTCCTACACGTTGGCATCGCTCGCCACACGAGAGATCGACGGCTATCAACAACCCTCGCGCGGACATCGCGTGCTTTGGGTTGCTCTGCTTGGCGTGGTCGGGGTGGGGCTGCTGTCGGTGGGCGGACTCAAGGCTGCGCAAATTTCCACGGTCATCGTCGCTGTGCCGATGATTCCCGTCTTGATTTGTCTCGCGTTGGCCCTGGTGCGCTGGGCGCGTGAGGATTTCGGCAGCCGGATTTCAGCAACCTCGTTGAGTCTGCCCACTTCGGTGCGAGAGGCATCGCAGGGCAAATTTCCAAAACCGCAAGAGGAGACATAGCCCATGTCAGGGACACACCGCCTCAAAGCAAGTAGACATTTCTTGGGTTGCGCATTACTCGCCATATTCGGCGATGTGGCGGCACAGGATCACGGTATCGACGAAGACGGGCCAGTGGAGCGCCACAGAACATCTCCGGCCGAGTCGGATAAGCGCTGGGGCGGCACGTTGTCCCTGGCCAGCCAATACGTTGCCGGCGGTTTTCATATGAGCTGGGGTCAGCCGGCTCTGCAGGGCGGTATCGATTATTCGCATCCTTCCGGCTGGTATGCCGGCCTATGGGCCAGCACGGTAAGCCCTTATGCGATTGAAGGCGCCGGCAGCGAATGGGACGTGCAGCTCGGCTATGCCCGCACGCTGGGCGATTTTCGCCTGGGCGGATCGATCCAGTACTACATGTATCCGGGAGCCAGCATGGCTTATGCCGGCGGTGCAAGTTACGACTATGGCGACATTACCGCCACGGCGAGCTATCGATGGTTGACCGTACGCTATCTGTGGACATACACGCGCGACTATTTCGGATACAACAGCGTGGTCATGGGGCGTGGAGTGAATCGGCATAGCCGCGGGTCGAGCCTGGCGGACATCGGCGCCACGGTGGACATCGGCAGTGATTATGCCCTCGCGGCACGCGTTGGCTATCGCTACGTGCGCGGCTTCCAGCGCAATAATCTGTTCAATGCCAAAGTCGAAGTCACGCGCAGGTTCGGGGAGAACTGGCAATTGCGCGGTACCTATATGAAGGCATGGAGCAAACATGGTGTGCTGACTAACTACACGACCGGCGTGCCCGATTCATCCGGGCGTATTCACTATCGCAACAGCATCGCCGGTACGTTTTTCGTCACGCTGACGCGCACGTTCTGAATCGGATTCGCTTGTTCAAGCAATGCCGTCTTCTGTTGACGGCACTGACCCGGAGCAGCGTGTGCCGCGATCGACTAAGTCCATCGCACTTCATCAAGCGTACTGTGCAATGCCATTGCCGAATGACCAATTCTCTTTTGCCGTCTCCAGCAAGTTGATGAAAAGGTCTTGCGGCCGCAGTCCCGGATCGGCTGCGAGCAATTCGGCCATGCGCCGATACAGCGCCTGCTTCTGCTCCACCGTGCGCGTGTTATTGCAAGTGATTTGCACGATCACCAGATCGTCGCTACGTTCGATATCCAGATAATTCTTGTCGTAGTCGAATGCGTCGGCGTCGTACTGGTCGACCAAGATAAAGCGGTCGTTCTCGGGCACGTTGAAGGTTTCGCGCATGGCGCGATAGACGCCGTTGCGCAGGGCGGCAAGCTGTTGTGGCGATTTGCCACGGCGCAGAGCAATGCGGACGAGAGGCATGGGGATTCCTGTTGCAGTGATGTTGGTGGAGAAAGAATCGATCAGTTCTTTGCGTTCGGCATCGATATATGGCCGACGTCATACATCTGCCGGCCTTCGCTGGCGAGATCGGCACGTGGTTCGCCCCATAGACGAAAGCGTACTAGCGTCCAATGGGCCGGCTCGTACGCGGTGACCGTGCCGAGTGCCCCGTCGGCAAGGTCTCGCTGTGCGACATCGCGTTCTTGGTGCTGCCATTCGTCGAGCGCGGCATAAGCGGGTATGGCGACGATTTCGCGCGTTGCGCATACCGCTTTGGGTAGATCCGGCGACAAGCTGGCCTGCCACACCGACCAGGTCTGCACCGATGGCCAGCCGAACGATTGAGTGAGCGCGGCGAAACCATCGCTGCCGAGAAAATCATTCATGCCATCGCTGTTCTGCCATAGATAGAACGGCGCATACAGGTTGTCTTGGCTGGGTAGCCCCGGCTTGCTGCGGTCGGCACTGAGATAGGCCTTGAACAGCAGGTTGGGGAAGTTATCCAGCAAATGACCTTTGCTGGCGATGCGCTGCCGGATGATGGCCATGTCGTAGTCGGCCGGCAGTACGAAGCTGTACTGCATCGCGATCATGGCCTACTCGCTCCTGCGCTCAGCGTGCGCAGCACGTTCACCGCCGATACCGCGGCCGGCCAGCCGGCGTAGAAGGCGAGATGGGTAATCAATTCGACCAGCTCGTCATGGCCGATGCCGTTGTCCAACGCGCGGCGCAAGTGAAACGGCAACTGCTCGGTGCGGTTCAGGGCGATAAGCGTCGCCACGGTTGCCAGGCTGCGATCACGTGGAGATAAGCCAGGGCGTTCCCAGATATCGCCAAATAGAACCTGGTCGGTCAGTTCCGCCAGCTTGGGGGCTATGTCGCCCATCGCCTGCTGGGCGAGATTCGTTGTTTTATCCATGGGAATGCCTCCGGGTCTTGAACAGGCGCTAAAGGTAGCGCGACAATTCAATCCTGAAAATTGGTAAATATGGAATTGACCATCCATAAAAACGGGATGATTGCCATGCGCCGTGTAACCTTTGACCTCGATGTATTGCGTAGCTTCGCGTTGGGTATGGAACTGGGCAGTTTCGCCAAGGCAGCCGACCGGCTGGGACGCTCCACCTCGGCGGTGAGCGCGCAGCTCAAGAAACTGGAAGATCAGGCCGGTACCCCGATACTGCGGCGGCTTGGTCGTGGCATGGCGCTGACCGAGGCCGGCGAAACCATGCTGGCCTACGCGCATCGCCTGCTCGACCTCAACGATGAGGCCGCCGTGGCGATTCACGGCGGCGAGCTGGAAGGTTGGATCCGTCTTGGCCTGCAGGAGGATTTTGGCGAGGCCCTGTTGCCCCAGGTGCTGGGGCGTTTCGCGCGGGCTCATCCAAAGGTACGGATCGAAGCGCGAATCGCACGTAATGCCGAGTTGCTGGAGCGCATCAGCTCGGGTCGCCTGGATCTTGCGCTTGCCTGGGATGCCGGGGCGGGCTCGGCGCATCTCGAACGTATCGGGGAGGTGCCGATGTGCTGGATCGGACCGGCTGACGAGCCGGTCGGCTGGCATCGCGACAGCGGCGAGCCGTTGCCCCTGGTGGCGCTGGAGGCGCCGTGTCTGCTGCGAACCGCCGCGACGGCGGCGCTCGATCGCGCAGGGATTCCCTGGCGAATGTCATTTACCAGCGCGAGCCTGGCGGGTATCTGGGCAGCGGTAGCGGCCGGTTTGGGTGTGGCCTTGCGCACGACCGTCGGCCTGCCGGGCAGCGTGCATGCACTGGCGCATGCCGACCTCGAGCTTCCACCGCTGCCGATGCTTGGCTTGGCCCTGCACCGCGCCGAAGCCGAGCCGACCCCCGCCGTTGCGCGTTTGGCTGACATCATGCTGCAGAGTCTGCAGCAGCTTTCCGAGTTTGGCCGCGCATGATGGCGCCATGGATGGCGAGCGGCGCGTGATCCGACCTTCGTGGAGTCGCGCACGCATGGAATAATCCCATTCTTCCGAGCGGAGCCGTGCGCACATGGACAATCATCATTTTCTACAGACTGCGCTGGTGTTCTTGCTGGCGACCGTGATTGCGGTGCCGTTGACCAAGCGCTTTCGACTGGGCGCGGTGCTGGGTTATTTGATCGCCGGCGTGGTGATCGGTCCGCAGTTGCTGAGTTTGGTCGGCGATACCGCGGGTATTGCCACCATCTCCGAGTTCGGCGTCGTACTGATGCTGTTCGTCATCGGCCTGGAGCTATCGCCGCAGCGCTTGTGGGTGATGCGGCGCGCGGTGTTCGGCACCGGCCTGTTGCAGGTACTCAGTTGCAGTCTGGTCATCGGCCTGGCGAGCTATTACCTGTTTGGTCTCGCTATTCATGCCGCGGCGATCATCGGCGGCAGCCTGGCGTTGTCGTCCACCGCGTTCGGTTTGCAGATTCTGGCCGAGCGTAAAGAAGCCGGTTCGGCTTATGGACGGCAGGCCTTCGCGATCTTGCTGTTTCAAGACCTGGCGGCGATTCCCCTGATCGCCGCGGTGCCCTTGCTGGCCAGTTCCGATTCGCCGCATGGTTTCGATCTACAGCAAAGTCTGCGCACGCTGGGAGCCATCGTGGCGGTGGTGGTCGGTGGCCGTTATCTATTGCGGCCGGTCTTTCGTTTTGTCGCGCGAGCCAAGGCGGTCGAGGTTTCCACGGCAACGGCGCTGCTGGTAGTGATGGGCACGGCCTGGTTGATGGAACTGGTCGGCGTGTCCTCGACCCTGGGCGCCTTTCTTGCCGGCGTGCTGCTGGCCGATTCGGAATATCGACACGAGCTGGAATCGCACCTCGAACCGTTTAAAGGTTTGCTGCTGGGCTTGTTCTTTATCAGCGTAGGCATGTCGATGGATGTGTCGCTGCTCTTGCATCAACCCTTGCAAGTGTTGGCGCTGGTGCTGGCGGTATTGCTGGTGAAGGGCGTATTGCTATGGCCGCTGGGGCGGGTGGTTGGCATGCTCAATCGTGCCGATGCGCTACGACTGGCGGTGCTGCTGGCTTGTGGCGGCGAGTTTGCTTTCGTGGTTCTCAAGCAGGCCGACGAACAGCATTTGATAAGCTTGCCGCAACACGGCTTGTTGGTGCTGGCGATTACCTTGTCGATGGCCTTGACGCCGCTGCTGGTGATGCTGGTGGCGAAGTTGTTCGATGTCAGCGCGAAGAAATCGACGCGCGAGTACGACGAAATCAATACCGAGGCGCCGCGCGTCATCATTGCCGGCTTCGGCCGGGTCGGACAGATTGTCGGCCGCGTGCTGCGTGCGCAGCGCATTCCTTTTGTCGCGCTGGAATCGTCGGTGGAACAGATGGATACGCTACGTCGTTTCGATACCAAGCGTAATTTCAATAACACCTCGCTGTTCTTCGGCGATCCGGCACGCCCGGACATGCTGCGCGCCGCGCAAGCGGACAAGGCCGAGGTGTTTGTGCTGGCCACGGATGACCCTGAGGCGAATCTGCGGATTGCCCGGCTGGTGCGGCGGCAGTACCCGCATTTGAAGCTGATTGCGCGCGCACGCAATCGCCAGCACAGCTTCAAGCTGATGGACCTGGGTGTGGATGAGCCGGTGCGCGAGACCTTTTACTCCAGCCTCAAGATGACGCGAAAAACACTGGAGGCGCTGGGTCTATCGAGCGAACTGGCCGCCGATCGGGTAGAGCGGTTCCGCCAGCACGACATCAAAGTGCTCAAGGCGCAGTACCTGGTGTTCGACGACGAGACACGTTTGGTGCAAACCTCGCAGGAAGCGCTCAACGATTTGCTGCATTTGTTTGATGCCGATGACGAACCCAGTGCGGAGCGCGAGCGCGAAAAGACCACGCCTGAGCCGCTGTCCGATCAAGGTTAGATGCGGCAAAGTTAGATGCGGCCGTAATTAGATGCTTCTGTAACAACCCCCGTAGTGCGCAGGTTGTAGGCTCTGACTGCAGGGGCGGTGTGCCGGGATGGCGCCGTGTGTCGCAAAAATTTGCGTGTGAGTTCGTGAGTCATCGCATTTCTACGCAGGTTGGCGTAGCAAAGCGGGCGATAAGTGAAATCAGTCATACAGGGAGTTGACTACATGCTTTTTATCCATGGGTGACCATGTCCATATCGCATAGCCCGGTGGTGATCCGTTTCGGTCGCCTCGGCGACATCTTGTTGCTGCAGCCTTTGCTGCAAGAGCTGCATCGGCGCTATGGCATGCCGTGCCGCCTGCTGGCGGTAGGCACATGGCCGGCGCCGCTCTATGCGAAGCAGCCAGAGGTCGGCGAAGTCATTGCCTTGGAGGCGGCGCATCGGCCCTTGTTATTGAGCGTGCAGCGTTGTCGCGCCGTGCTGGCGCTGCGGCGGATGCGCGATGCGCCGTTTTACATCTGCGAACCCGAGCCGCGTGCGTTGGCCAAAATACGCCGCATGCTGGCCTTGGCCGGTGTTGCCCAAGATCACTGCGTGTTTATCACCGAGACCTCGGCGATGAGCGAGGTGCACTGGGTCGATCGAATGCTGGCCTTTGGCATGCATACGCCGAAGGCGTTCACCGCGGTGGCCAAGCCCGCCGCCGCGACCGTAGCGGCGCCTCGATTACAGGTATGTGCTGCCGAGTGTGCGGACCTCGATCATTGGCTGGATACCCATGGCTTGCGCGGCCATCCGTTAGTGCTGCTGCAACCGGCGAACAAACGCACCATACGCTGGAGCGGTGTACGTCACGCCGCCGACGACGATAAATCCTGGCCGGTCGAGCGCTGGGCGGCGCTGACGCAGGCTGTTCTAGCGCGGCGGCCGGATGCCCGCGTGCTGCTGTGCGGTTCACCGGCCGAGGCGGCCTATCTGGAAACGATACGCATCGCCTGCGGCGATCCAGCGGTCATAACCGTCGCGGGAGAATTGCCGCTTGGTCGACTCAAAGCGTTGCTATCGATAGCCCACAGCATGATTTCGGTGGATACCGGGCCGGCCCATATCGCCGCTGCGGTGGGTTGCCCGCTGGTCGTGCTGTTCGGCTCCGGCTCGCCTTTGCAATGGATGCCGCGCAGCGCATGCCAAAGTGCGGTGAGCGCGCTTGGTGGGCCGCCGCTCAGTCGGCGTGTGGATGCCATTACCTTGGCGCAAGTCATCGTGGCGTGGCAGCAGTTACCGCCGCGTGCATTAAATATCGCGGAGGCTGTATACCAATCTGCAGGCACGGGCGTTATGGATCACTCCGCCGGCTAGTTCGGCTGATGCAGCATAGATCACATGCAAGACATGGCACTCGCCCAAGTTCCGTCCAGCCGCGCCGTACAACCTGCTCTCAGCCCTGTGGTGATTCGCTTCGGTCGTCTGGGCGACACGGTGCTGCTGCAGCCGCTGCTACATAAATTGCATCTGCGTTACGGCCGGCCGTGCCGATTGCTGGCGCTGGGGGGCTGGCCGCCGGCGCTCTATGCAGGGCAACGCGATGTGTCCAGGGTGATTACCTTCCGTACCCAGCACCGACCCTTATGGATGAGTCCGCTGCGATTGCGCGCGGCTCTCGCGTTGCGGAGCATGCGTGAGGCGCCGTTCTACATCTGCGAGCCGGAGCTGCGTACGCAAACCAAAGTGCGCCCGATGCTGGCGCTCGCCGGCATCCCGGCCGAGCACTGCGTCTTTATTGAAAATACGCCGTTGCAGCAAGACGAGCATTGGGCCGATTGGCTGGTGCGCTTTGCTGAAACGACGCCGGCGGCTTTTCGCCAAACGCATGGACAGACCATCGCGTCCGTGCGCGCAGCGCCACAGTTACAGGCCAGTGCGGACGAGCGTAATCATTGCGACGCCTGGTTGTATGCGCGCGGCTTGAATGACAGCCCGTTGGTGCTACTGCAGCCAGCCAACAAACGCACCATGCGCTGGAACGGCGTGCGCAAAGGCGCGGACGACGACAAATCGTGGCCGGTTTCCCGTTGGGCTGCGCTGGCACGCGCCATCATCGATCGGCTACCCGGCGTGCGGGTACTGCTTTGCGGTGCGCCGGCCGAGGCTCGCTATCTCGATTCGATCCAGCAGGCTGCCGCTCATGCCGCGGTTTCGGTCGCTGCGGCCGATTTGCCGCTGGGCCGTTTGCGCGCCTTGCTCGAAGTCGCGCACAGCATGGTGTCGGTAGATACCGGGCCGGCTCATCTGGCCGCTGCGATGGGATGTCCCCTGGTGGTGCTGTTTGGTGCGCGATCGCCCTCGCAATGGGCGCCGCGCAGCGCGCGCGACAGTGCGGTCTCTGTGCTGGGCGGGCTGCCATCGATCCATCGCGTGGATGAAATCGAAACGGCCCAAGTGGTGGATGCCTGGCATCGGTTGCCGTTGCGTCGGTAGCCGTGGCGACTTGCCCGCAATCGGACACAATCCGGTAAGGTAAACGCCCGTTCATATAGCCAATATGCGCGGCAACATCCCTCCTCTAACGCAAGGAAGCGCTTTATGTTCCGCTCTCCCGTCTTGCCCGTGGTTGCTCTGCTGTGCGCGTTCGGTACTCCTGCGGTGTATGCCGAGCAGTTGTCGGTGCAGGTTCTCAGCGCGACAGTCAAAGACCAGAAGATCGAAAGCGCTAACGTGATCGTGCAGAAAAACGGCGCTCGTTCGGTGCAGACGACGACCGATGTGCAAGGTCATGCAGGCTTGGTCAGCGAGTTTGCCGATGACGCCAACGCGCTAATCATCGTGAAAAAGCCGGGCTACTCCGATCTGGTCGCCAAATGTCCTTGCGCGGGTATGACCTATGCGCTCAGTCCGGTGATGCAAAGCCTCGACGGCATGCGCATCGTGCTCACCTGGGGCGCCAAGCCGAGCGATCTGGACTCGCACCTGGTGTACCCCGGCGGCAACATCTATTTCGGTAAAAAGGTCGGCCCAGATGCCAACCTCGATGTCGACAACACCCAGAGCTACGGTCCCGAGACGATTACCGTCGAGCGCAAGCACGCCGGTCAGACCTATGTTTATGCGGTGCACGACTACAGCGATCGCGGTCGTCAATTCACTACGGCGCTGTCCAACAGTCAGGCCAAGATCCATGTCTATGTCGGCGAATCGCTGGTACGCACCTATTACGTGCCGACCGGTAAGCAGGGCAATTTGTGGACGGTGTTCCGCATTACCGGCGAGGGTGAGTTTCAAGACATCAACACGCTTAGCGGTGTGACGGTCGATGACCCGGCTGACGTGCTGGGCCAGATCGATCATTACAGCGATGAACACACGATGGTGGTTGCGGCCAATCAAGTCATTGACGAAGCCAGTGCCCGCACGCTCAATGCACAAGGCGAGCGGGCGTATCACGCGGGTGATTTGAACGGTGCCATCGATGCCGTGCGTCGTGCGGTCGATGCCGACCCGAACTACGGCCAGGCTTATAGCAATCTTGGTCTGTTCTATCAGAAGGCCGGTCGCAGTGCCGAGGCGATCTGGGCCGCGCGCAAGGCTATTGCGCTGGCCAGTGGCGCCACTGCCGCTACGGTACGTGCGAGTTCCTTCTACAACATTGGACGTCTCTATGAAGACGCCGGTGACCTGCAGCAGGCATTGGACAACTACCAGTCGGCCAAGCAGTCGAAGGCCAACCCGGTCTATGACAAGGCGATCGAACGCGTTCGCACCAAGCAGGCGCATTGAATCGAATGATCGTTTTTCACGGGGCCGCCATGCGGCCCCGTTCGCATATCCAAGGAATTCGCGATGCGCTCATGCTGGTTAATCATGTCGTCTTTGTTGTTGAGTTTCGCCGCGCATGCTGCCGGACCACAGGCGGTGGCAGCACCGGAGCGTGACCTTTGGCCTGATTCATTGGGTTCTAATGCGGGTTTCGACCGAGCCTCGCGCGCCGAGTTGCTCGTTTTCGGTCACGTATTGGCTGAAAGCGAAAGCATCGATGCGGCGACGCTGGCGACCCGTTTGAAGATCAAGCAGGTCGATGAGGCTTCGGTAGCGCGTCTACGCAACCAATGGTGGCAACGTTTGGCGGTGAACTACCAGGCCGCGGCGGCAGGGTGCGCAGCCAAGGAGCCGTTCTGTTTGCCGGTGCATGACTTGGGTGGTTTTCGCAAGGCGGCAACGGCGTTTGCCGGAGCTGGGGATGCGCGTTATGCGCCCTGGTATGACAACGCGCTGAAATTTCATCGCACCTATCTCGATGAGCTGCTGCGCCTGGCCGCCTTGTTTCCGCGTACCAATAGTGAGGTCGATGTTTTCTCGCCGCGGGAGATCACCGGCAGCGACTGGCCTGATCGTCACTTTCAGTTGAGCTTCGATGACGGCCCCACGGCGATCGGTGGCGGAACGGATCGGCTGCTGGATATGCTGCGCGAGCATCAACTGCACGCGGTGTTTTTTGTCCTGGGTGAGCGCTTGCAGCCGCGCTTGGAGGCGGGCGGCCGCGATGCGATGGCCCAAGCTTATAAGGGCATGTGCGTGGGTTCGCACGGTTGGGAACATAAATCGCACAGCAGTTGGCCGCAGTGGCAGGATTCGGTAAGCCGCAGCACGGCGCTGATACGCACACAGTTGCCGGAGGTGCAGACGCCTTTATTTCGTCCGCCTTATGGCCAGCGCCGTGCCGACAGCGGCGCATTCTTCGATGCCCAGGGCCTGCGCGTAGCGCTATGGAATATCGACTCGCAAGACTGGAGCAGCAAGGTCGACGCCGATCAAGTCAGTCAACGCGTGCTGACGTTGATGCTGCTGTGGCGGCGTGGCGTGATTCTGTTTCACGACGTGCACAACAAGGCGCAGCAGGCGGTGCCGTGGTTGTTGCAGCAGACGCGCGATAGTGGCGTGGTGTGGGCCGATTGCCATGAGTTGGCTGGCTGAGGCGAGCTTTTGCTTTCGCTCCTCCCCCTGCGTGCAGGGGGAGGCTGGGAGGGGGTGAAGGCCCTTAACGCCAACCCGCCGCTCAATCCGCCGGTTGCGCCGGCTGCCGCAGCATTTGCCGCACGCTGGGAATGGCGCCGCTGCGTGCGGTCAATTCATGCGCGATATCGATATAGCCGAGTTGGCGCGCTACATCGGCGGCGGTGCGGCCGAACGCATCGACGGCGTTGCGATCGGCGCCCCGTGCCAGCAATACCCGTGCAGGTGGCAGCAACGCATGCATGGCGCAGGCGTGCAGGGCGGTAACACCGCGTTTGTCGGCATGTTCCAGTTGCGCGCCGGCATCCAGCAGCACCGGCAGCAGGGCGCCGATATGCGTGGCATCGCAGGCGCTGCCAGGGCGCTCTTGCGCGCCAAGCAAGAGCAACAGTGGCGTGGTGCCTTCGTTGTCGGCGCGGTTGATGCCGGCCTCGCGCTTGAGCAGGGTGTCGAATAAGCGATGCGCGCGCAGGCTATCGTTGTGCTCAAAGCCAAACTGCGCGGCGGCGTGCAGTGCGCTATGGCCGCGTGCGTCGACGGCGTTGATGTCGGCGCCGGCATCGAGCAGTTTCTCGACGATCTCTGGATACCCCATGCTGGCGGCCACCATCAATGCGGTGGCTTCGCTGGGCAGGCGCTGGTCGGCGTTGACGCCGCGTTCCAGCAGTAGCGTGACCAGTGCCTCGCGCCGCGCCGCGACGGCGGCGGCCAGCGGCGTCATGCCATTGGTGGCCGTCAAGGCAGGATCGGCGCCGGCGTCAAGCAGACGCGCGGCGACCTCGCGATGGCCTGCACCGCAGGCATGCAACAACGCGCTGACCCCTTTGTGGTCGCGGGTGTCTACCGGAAAACCTAGCTCTAGCAAGCGTTCCACCGCGACCAGTGCACCGGTGGTCGCGGCAGCGGGCAGGTCGTCGGCGCGCAGCGGGCGACGCGGCCGCGGCCATTCGCCCCAGTTGAGCCAGCGCTCGATCTCGCTGTGCTCCAGCGACAGGCCCAGCGGGGTGACTCCATTGGCATCGACAGCTTCGGGGTCGGCGCCGTGCGCGATCAATGCACGCACGAACGGCAGCGCTTTTTCACCATGCTCAAGCGCGGCGAACAGCGGCGTGTGGCCGTTGGGGTCGCGGGTATTGGGATTGCAGCCGCGATTGAGCAAGGCCTGCAGTAGCGGTAGCTGGCCATTGATGACGGCCAGATGCAGCGGCGTGCGTTCACGTGCGTCGGGGCCGAAAGGATCGGCGCCGCGTTCGAGCAGAGCCAGCGGCAGTGCGGCGTCTTGGGCGCCCTCGTTCAGCCGCAGCAGTGCTTGCGCCAGCAAGCCGGCACCGGCCGGGCTGGCGCCGGCCTGGAGCAGATCGTCGATCGCCTCGGTCGACGCCGGCAGTTGCTGCAACAAGGCGTCGAACAGGCGCCGGCCCAGCGGTGCGGGCGACGGTTCGGTGGCATGGACGGTTTCCGCATCATCGATGAGCTGCGCCTGCAGGCGTGCCTCGGGACTCAACGCGTGATCGAGCAGCCAGCGACGGGCCATGCTTTGCCCGGCGGCGGACAGTTCGAGATAGAGCTGTGCCAACTGGGCTTGCGGCCAGTCGCGGACGCGATGGACGAAGGTGGAGACGATGGCCCAATGACCGAAGCGCAAGGCGTCGAGCAGATGCGCCGGCGTGTCGGCGCCTTCGGGTAGTGCGTCCAAACTGAGGTTGGCCGGCAACGGGGTTTCTGGATCGAGCAGGGCGACAAGATCCCAGCGGCCGGCGGCGGCGGCGTGGTCGAGCGCGCTGCGGCCATTGCTGCCGGTGGCTTTGGGTTCGGCGCCGAGTGCGATCAGCGCGCGCACGGTTTCGGCGTGGGCATGCGGCGATTGGCAGGCCAGGGTCAGGGCGTCGCGGCCGTGGCTGTCGCGCGCGCGCGCATCGGGTTGCGCTTCAGCCAGCAACTGCACGATGCCGACCGCGCCGGCACGCGCGGCTTCCATCAAGGCGGTGCTGCCGTGACGGTCGGTCAGCGTGACATCGGCGCCGGCGTTGCGCAGCACGCGGGCGATTTGTTCGTGGCCTTCGGCGGCGGCGGTCATCAGTGCGCTGCGATGGCGCGCGTCTACCGCATTCACGGCGGCACGATGCTTGAGCAGCAGTTTCACGCCTTCGACATCGTCGTCGGCGATGCCTGCCGCGGCGACCAGGGCGGGTTCGCCATCGGGCGGGGTCGGCTTGGCGCCGTGTTCCAGCAGAAATTTCACCAGCGGCCAATTGGCGGCGTGGCAAGCCGCCGCCAGCGGACTGATGCCGGCACGGTTCAGTACGTTGGTGGGTGCCGCGGCGTCCAGCAGCATGGCCGCGACAATCGGCTCGGCGCTAAGCGCCGCACCGTGCAATGAGCTGTTGCCTTGCGTGTCGGTGGCGAGTGGGTTGGCGCCGTTGGCCAGCAGGGTCATCACCGCTTCGGCGCGTCCATGCCGGCTGTCGCGGGTGGCGGCCAGCAAGGGCGTGAGGCCGCCGCTGGCTCGGTTCACATCGGCGCCTTTGGCGATCAGCGCGCGTAGCAGGCGCGTATCGGGCAAGAGCGCGGCGAGCATGAGTACCGGACGCTGATCGCGGTCGCCGGTGGCTGGCGCGGTATTCGGATCGGCACCGGCTTCGACCAGCGCGATAGCGCGCTCGATGTCGCTTTCGCGAGTAGCTCGGAGCAGTGCCTGCGCCTGCTCCGGGGTGCCGGCGGTGCGTTCTTCTTCGCTTAATTGCGGCGGCAGGGTGGCCGTTGCCGGTGGGCGAGGCTGGTCAGTGCTGTCAGCCCGACGGCGCAAGGGTGTGCGGTTTTCGCAGAGCAGGGCGCGCAAGGTGCGATTGGCGATCACCAGGCAACCCAGCGGCAGCAGCACCACGCCGTACAGCACCAGTGCGCTGATGCGCAGCTCGTTCGGCAATGCGCCGTAAAGGCCGGTCAGCGTGATGGCGCCAAACGCCAGCACCAGCAGCGCCAGCGCGGCCGGCAAGAAATGGGTGAAAAAACGCTCTTCGCGCGACAGGTGCCGGCCGAAGGCCATGCTGCGTGCCGTGGCGGTGAAGATCCACGAGCCATCGCTTTTTGCGGGATAAGCGTCGTCCCATACGAAGACCAGGCCGAATGCCGGCCATATGCGCCACAAGGCGGTGAGCGCAAGCACCAGGGCCGCAGCCAGCATCAAGGTAGCGCCGAGGCCGTGCTCCTGGTTGAGTTTCAACATGGGCCAGGCGATCAACAGAAACACCAGGGCGACATAACCGGTAAACATCACCAGATGCGCTGCGCCTCGACGTAACACGGTGCGGCCAAAACGCGGCTCGGGATCAAAGCCGATCGCATGGCAAACCGCTGCCATGGTCAGTGCGTTGGCAGCCAGTAGCGGGATCAGGGCCAGTGGATGCGCGCCGAGCGCGGCGAGCGCCACGGCGATCAAACCGGGCACGAACCAGGCAAGGGCTTTGAGGAGGGTTGGCGGGCGGCGGCGCGATTTGGGTTCGGACATGGGCGGCAGTATAGGAATCGTCCGACGATCAGACGGTAATCCTTTGTTAACAGAGATCAGCTAGGCGATCGGCGAGTAGAGCGGTTTAGTGACTGCGGTCGCTCTGCGGAGCGCTTTTATAGGCGAGGTGATTGGCACTCGCGAGGGTTTCTTTCGGCGGTAGCTGCAGATGCCAGCCTTGGTTGCGCAGGTGCGTCAGCACTTGCCGGGCATCCTCCTGCGGCAGGCGACGCTGTTCGCTCAGTTCCATTTCCATCACGAAGCGCAAACCGCCGAGCAACTGCGCCAATGACTCCGACATCACGTTGAAGTCATCACGCTTGGCTAACCATAGATACGTGTCGGCCTTGCGCAGGCTGGCATAGACGAAACAATGCATAGGTGAGTACCCGACAGCGACGAAAAGCGCTGGACGCACAAGCGTCGGCGCAGGCAGTAAAGCGTAACAGCCTGCGGCCCTAAGCGGGGCGGGGTAAACATGCGTGCAGTACGAGGAAGTGAAGCCAGCATTAAGTCGTTGCGCGGACTTTTAACGTTGAAAATACAAGTGGCAAAAACGGTGGGTGGCGCCGCCACGGCCCACTCCCGCGATCTTCCGACATTGATGAGGCAACGGCAGGCAACGAACCCTATCCACCACGAAATTGCTGCAACTGCACTTGCATGCCTTTATCCGAGGCGGCACAGTGCCGGCCAGGGGTATCAAACGCGCGTATGAATCCAGCCTGCGGTCAAGCCCCAGCCCCTCGCAAGATATTCGAGCCGGATCAACGATAAGCAGGAGCAAATCGATGCAGATGTCTTTCCCAAACATATCGCGTGTTGCGCACCCGTTCGCGGTTGCCGCACTGAGCCTGGCTATCGTTGGCGCCCTGGCTGCGCCGCGCAATGCACAAGCCAGTGCCTTCCAGCTCAAAGAAAACAGTGCCAAGAGCATGGGCCGCGCCTTTGCCGGCTCCGCCACCGCCGGTGGCGACGCCTCGGTCGCGGTCAACAACCCGGCCGCGATGACCGAGCTCAAAGGCACTTATTTCCAGGCCGATGTCACCGCCATCAACTTCAGCACCAAGTTCAGCGGTTCGGCCCATGACGCTTTGGGTCGTCCGATCAGCGGCGGTAACGGCGGCGATGCCGGCACCACGCTGCCGGTGCCGGCGTTGTTTGTCGTCACTCAGCTTGGCGACCGTTGGCATATCGGTGGCGGCCTCTCGGTGCCGTTCGGTTTCCAGACCGAATACGACAATAACTGGGTCGGTCGCTACAACGGCATCAAGTCCAAGTTCGAGTCCTACGACGCCACACTGTCGCTGTCGTATGACATTACTGACACCTTCGCCGTGGGCGTCAGCGGTATTGCGCAGAAGACTGCGGCCGAACTGACCAGCGCGATCAACTACAACATGGTCGGCCTGGGCGTGATCCAGCAAGCTGCCGCGGCCGGCAAGATCAGTCCGGCGCAAGCCGGGGCGCTGGCACAGCAGGTCAGCGCGATCGTGCCGCAGGGTTCGGATGGCACCGCCCGCATCAAGGGCGACGACTGGGCCTACGGCTATCAGGTCGGTGCCTTCTGGAAGCTGACCCCCAACGACAAGTTCGCCTTCAACTACCGCGGCAAGATCTCGCACACGATCGAAGGCACCGGCAACTTCACCGTGCCGACCAATGTGCAGGCCTTGCTGAGCAATCCGACCGTTGGTGCCTTGCTTGGCGGCGGTGTGCCGTTCCAGCACACGACCGGCACGGCTGCCTTCGCGACGCCGGCCACGGCAGGTTTGAGCTTCTGGCACCAGGACGAGAAATTCGGCCTCGGTATGGATCTGTCCTGGACCCAGTGGAGCGAGTTCAAGAAGCTCCAGGTGAATTTTGCCAACTCGGCGCAGCCGCCGAGCGCAGAAAACTACCAGTGGAAAAACTCCTGGTTCGCGTCGATCGGTGGCGATTACTACCTCGACGACAAGATCACCCTGCGTAGCGGTATCGCCATCGACACCACGCCGACCCATGCCTCCACCCGCAGCCCGCGCGTGCCCGATTCGACTCGCAAGTGGCTTGCCTTCGGTGTGGGTTACAAGGCCAGCAAGAACTTTGAGTTGAATGCGTCCTACGTGCATGTCTTCGTCAACAGCGCGCATATGAATGGCGCCGTTAGCTCGACCGGCGATGTGCTGACTGGCGAATCGGATGATTACGGCAACCTGCTGAGCATCTCGGCGCAGTACAAGTTCTAAGCAATAACGTCGTCACGCGACGCTGCAGAAAACAAAACCTCCCCGTGCAAGCGGGGAGGTTTTTTTATGGTCCGGTTGTGTTTCAGCCGTGCCGCAGCAGCAACTTCAGCATGCGCCGAAAGCGCGCGCCATAAGGCGGATTGAGCAGGCCGGCGCCGTTGAGTCGGGCCTGGTGAAATACCGGCTTGATATGCGAGAAGGTGCGAAAACCGGCTTCGCCATGATAGCCGCCGATACCCGATGGGCCGACGCCGCCAAAAGCCAGGCCATGCTGGGCGATGTGATACAGCGTGTCGTTGACGGTGACACCGCCGGCCTGGGTGTGCGACAGCACGCGTTCGACCGTCGCCCGATCGTGCTCGAACAGATACAGCGCCAACGGATGTGGATGAGCGTTGATGTAGGCGATGGCTTCGTCCACGGTGTCGTAGGGCACCAGCGGGAGCAACGGGCCGAAGATTTCTTCTTGCATCACGGCCATGTCGTCGCGCACACCGGTCAGCAAGGCCGGCGGAAGTAGCCGACGTGCCGGCTCGTCGATGGCTTCACTGAGCGATTCCAGGCGGGCGCCGGCTGCGACCGCGCCATCGCGCAGCGCGAGCAATCGTTGATATTGCCGATCTGAGGCGATGCTGGCGTATTGTGCGTTGCTCTTCAGCGCCGGATACAGGCGCGCGAGGGTGCTGCGCGCGGTGGCCGTGAAATCTCCGATGTGTTCGCGCGGTAGCAAGACATAGTCGGGGGCGATGCAGGTTTGACCGGCGTTGAACATCTTGCCGATGAGGATGCGCTCCACCGCGTGATCCATGCGTGCGCCGGGGCCGATGATGGCGGGCGATTTGCCGCCCAACTCTAGCGTCACCGGGGTCAAGTTGGCGGCGGCGGCGCGCATCACGTGGCGGCCTACGGCGGTGGAGCCGGTGAACAACAAATGATCGAATGGCAGGGCGACGAAAGCTTGCGCCACCTCGGCATCGCCGTTCACTACGTGGACTTCGTCGGCGTTGAAATAGCGCGCGATGAGTTGCGCGAACAAGGTCGAGAAAGCCGGCGTGTATTCGCTCATCTTGACCATGACGCGATTGCCGGCGGCCAGTGCGTCGATCATCGGGCCGGTGGCCAGATAAAGCGGGTAGTTCCATGGCACGACAATGCCGACCACCCCTAACGGCTGTGGCCGCTGCTCGATGCGCGCCGGTAGAAAGGCCATGCCGGCGAACCGTCGCCGGGGCTTCATCCAGCGGCGGCCATGACGCAACGTATGGCGGATCGCGGAGAGGCTGGGAAATATTTCGAGCAGCTCGGTTTCTTCGCTGGGCCGGCAGCCAAAATCCGTATGGATAGCGGCGGCGATATCGGCGCGATGCTCGATGATGAGTGTCTGTAGCGCACGCAGCCGTGCGGCGCGTGCCGGCCATGCCGGCAACGGCGCGCGCGCATGTGCCTCGCGCATCCGTTGCAGGCATTGGGTGGGTGTGCTGTTACTCATCTTGATCTCGACCTCATGGCGAACGGGCTCTTAAAACTTGGCGCGTAACTCGACCCCCCACATACGTGGCGGTGTGATCGAAGCATACGGTGTACCAAAGACCGTGGCGCTGATGTTATCGATGCCGGTCACATAGCGACGATTGAACAGGTTGTTGACGAACAAGGCAGCACCCCAGCGATTGCCTGCCGAGCTCCAGTCCAGCCGTGCATCGGTGCGCTGGGTTGCCGTGCCGATCCGAAAGTTCGGGCTGGCCGAGCACTGGCCTTGCAGTTGCGAATCGGTATTGCAGCGTGCGCGACCGCGATAGGCCTGCGACAGGTTGAAGTCGAGGTTGCCGTTGAGCACGTTGTGCCAGCTATAGGTCAGTCCGCCGGCAAAGGAGAATCGTGGTTCGCCGGTAGGTTGTCCGCTCAGGTCGGCGCCGGAATCGGCATGTGCTTTGCGATAAGTGGCATCGATATAACTGCCGACCAGATTGAGCTTGAGCGCATCTACCGGCTGCCAGAGGGCCTCGAATTCCAGGCCCTTGGCTTCCTGGTTTGCACTATTGACCAGGTAGCGCGGCACGCCCGAGCCGGCACTGTTGGGGTCCAGCACCAAGGATTGCTTGTTGTCGTAACGGTAGTAGTAGACCGAGGCATTGAGCAGCAGGTTTTGTTCGGGGAACAGCGTTTTCACGCCAGCCTCGTAGTTAATGACTTTCTCGGGCGCAAAGCGCGAACCGACCTGCACGCTGTTGAAGCCGCCGGCCTTATAACCCTTGGTGACCGAGGCGTAGCCCATTACGTCGGGGGTGAACTTATAGTCCACGACTACACGCGGGCTGAGGTTGTTCCAGGTGTTCTTGTATTGCACCGGCGTGCCTATGGCGTCGGTGAAAATAACGTTGTTGCCGAAGGCGGCCAAGGCGGCCTGGGCATCGGGCGGCAGCATGCCGATGACGCCCGCTTGATTGAGTGCCTGCACGGTAGCGTCGAACTGGTCGGCGCGACGCGGCATGTTGTACCAGGAGAAGGTCTTCTGGTCGCGCGTGTAACGGATGCCGGTGGTGATGTTGAAGCGATCGTTGATATGCCAGATCACATCGCCAAACGCCGCATAGGCCTTGAAGTGACCGATATTGCTGATCGCTTCATGCCATGGATCGCCGAGCAAGCTATAGGGCAGGCCCATCGCGGCCAGGCCGTTGCTGATATCGGTCAGCGGAGTGCCTGCGCCCATCACGTTTTGCGCGATGGTGTCGATGCTGTCGGTATAGGTATTGGTCTGGCTGGTTTGCCGCGCTTGCTCTTGGTAATAGCTGATGCCGCCGACCCAGTCGGCGATGCCTGTGTTGCCGGAAAGTTTGAACTCCTGATACCAACTGTTGTTGTGCTCGACATTGGTGGTATCGAGATACGAGGTGATGCGATTGGTGCCGTCGTAGTCACCGCGATTGAAGGTGTTGAAACCGCGCCAGGCCGTGGTGGAAACCAGGCTGCCCCAACTGAACGAGTGGTCGAGTGACAGCGTGACGCCGTCGAATCGGCGTGTTTCGGCGGCACCGACGGCATCGTTGAAGAGTGGCGCATGCAGCGGGTTGAGATACGTTGACGGGTCAGGCGGAAACGGCGGGCGCTGGCTGGGATCGCCAGGCATCGGGATCAGGCCGATCGCCGGGTGTGGCGGTTGCTTGAGTTTTTCGTGATCCCACGACAGCAGCACGCGGGTATCGGGGGTGATGTTCCAGCGCAACACGGCGCGGGTGCCCCAATCGTCGTCCTTGCCGTAATGCTTGCCAGTGGCGGCGTCTTTGATCCAGCCGTTGCTCTGGTTGTCCAGCACGCTGAAACGGAAGGCCATGTCCTGGTTGATCGGGATGTTCAACAAGGCATCGGCATAGCGCTTGCCATAGTTGCCAAGGCGCACGCGGGCCTTACCTTCGAAGCGGTCGCTGGGCTCATTGGTAATGATGGAGATCGCGCCGGCGGCGGCGTTGCGGCCGAACAAGGTGCCTTGCGGACCCTTCAATACTTCGATGCGCTGAATATCGTTGAAGGCGAGCAAGGCGCCACCGGAGCGCGCGGCATAAACACCGTTCACATACACGCCCACCGCCGATTCGGTGCCGATGCCGAAATCGCTGGTGGAGATGCCGCGCAGTTGATAGTTGGGCTGGGTCGGCTGCGTGGCACTCACCACCAGGCCAGGAATGAAGATGTCGATCTTGCTCAGATCGGTGGCCGTATGGGTGTCCATTTGCTGGGCAGTGAGGATTTGCAGCGGAATCGGTACGGCCTGCATTTCCTGACTGCGGCTTTGCGCGGTAACGGTGATATTGCCGAGCAGTTTGGCCTTGGCCGGGTCGGCGGCCTGGGGCTTGTCAGTGTCCGTACTGCTCTGCGGGTCGGCGGCCCATGCGGCATGCGTACCGCACAGCAATACCGTGCTTCCCAGTAGCAGCCTGCGCAAACAGGTGGTCAGCGGACGTTGACGAATGCTCATTCCGGTATCTCCCCTCAATCGTTGTCGTGACGCAATGCGATGAACTGTCTCCCCTGTCTGCAGGGAAGCGGCTCGCTTTTAATGGATCGTGATGCAGCTCCCCGACTGCTCCGCGATCCAGGCTTTGATAAGTGCCACCCCTTCACGATGCACCGTGCTGCGGCCGATCTCCGGCATCATTTCGCCGGGATCGGCCGATGCCATGCGATAGGGCAGGATCGAGTCGTCAGGCTTGCCCGGCACGATGTCGAAAAAGTGATCGCCGGTGCCGCGACCGGCGGCGACGGGTGGTTTGCAGACGCCTAGATGGCGATCCGCTGCTGCGCTTATGTCGAGCGTCAGCGCGGTTGTGTTTGCCGCACCTTTCGGGTTGTGGCAGTGGCCGCAATTGATGTCCAGGTAAGCGCGTGCACGTGCGTCGAGCGAGGCGTGGGTGTCCATCCAGTTGGCATTGCGCGGTGCCGAAGCCGGTGCTGGCGCGCCGCTGAGATAGCCCACCTTCATCAGATGTTCGAGCTGATTCTCGCTATCTTGGGCATAGCGGTAATCTCGGTTGAGATGACGTGCTTTCGGGCCGATGGGGTGGATTTTGCGGCTGATCCAATCTTGCGCATGGCAACTGGCGCACTGGCTTTCATCCGGCACGACGTAGTTGAAATCCTCACGTGTGCTGCCTGCGCCAACCAGGGTCAGCGGCAGCACCGCGCCGGTGCGCGCCAGGCTGGCCTCGGTTTGCGCATCGTTCCACACATAGGGCATGGCGGCCCAGCCATCGCTACGGCGCACCAGGATGCGTGTCTCGACCAGGTGCACTTGCGCCAGATCCAGGCCTTCGCCGGCGAAGTCGTGCGAGCTGTCGTAGCTGCGTGCGACATCGCTTGGGTTGCCGTCCTTGCCGCCAACTTTTGGGTAGTAGAAAGTCTTGCTGATGATGGTGCCGACTGGAAAATCGAAGGTATCGACGGGGTCGTATGTCGCCGACACGCCCTTGGGCATCCAGATCGTGCGCAGCTTATGCGCGTAGTCGGTGAACAAGGGCGTGTTGAGGTCATACGGCACCACGCCCTGGTTCAACACCAGTTTGCCGTCGCGTGCTTCCACCACATGCCAGTCGCTGAGCTTGAGTGGTCGCCCATCGGCTTGGAACGCCACCGGCTGCATCTGATTGCTGCATGCCGTCAGTAATAAAGCCGGCACCGCCAAGGCGAACATGATGAGTATGCGTAGCCACCGGTTTTTCGAAAACAAGGCCATCGAATCCACTTTCGTCAGCATCAGGTTTTCGGTGCCGGGTCCAGCACCACCGCCGGCAGCTTCGGCAGCGTGCATTGATAGGGCTTGGTGTCGGTGCTGGGGTTTTTGTAATCGTTGGGACCATCGGCATTGAGCACGCCGCTGGCGCCTTCGATACAAATGCGGTCATTCGCCGGCGGCAGTCCGTTCACTAGCGACTTGGCGTCTGCATAGCCGTCCCACAACACATCGGGGAAGTGGCCATTGAGGCCGTACACCGCGGTTTTCAGCACTTTGAACTTCATGCCGTCAGGCACATCGCCGCCACCGCTGAAGCGGTTGCCGTAGACGTAAATGCCCTTCGGGTACGGGTTGTAGTCGGCTGCAACACCCTTGGCGTTGTAGTAATTGGTCGAGAAGTAACTGGAAATAATGACGTTGGTGGTTTGATGGTTGGCAATGTCGTTGTCGAAGATCTCCACTTTGTCGTTGGAGTTCACCACCACGCCCGAGCCGCGCGGCACGCTGGCTACCGCTGCGCCCTTGGCGGCGAAATTGTCAGTGTTGTTGTCGAACACCTTGTTCTTGAATACGCGCGTGGCATAACCGGCCTGCGACAGATTGGGCATGTTGAACACCAGAATGCCGCCGGTGTTCTTGGTCGCGGTGTTTTCGTAGACGTCGGCATTGATCGAGTTCTCGATCTCGATGCCGGCGACGTTGAATTCGGCGCGATTGCGGCGCACCACGATGTTGTGCGATTGACCGACATAAATGCCGGCGTCGGAAGCGCCGATGACGACCGAGTCTTCGATCAGCACATTCTGCGTTTTCACCGGGTACAGGCCGTAGGCGCCGTTGCTGGTCTGCGGGCCGCCGGTCCACTCCACTCGCACGCCGCGAATGGTGATGTTCTTGCCTTGATTGATCTTCAGCGAATCGCCCTTGGTGTCTTCCAGGGCAAGGTTTTCGATAGTGAAGTCATTGGCATTGACGAGCAGCCCCTCGGGGCCGGACACCTGTCCCTTGAACGACAACACGGTCTTGTCCATGCCGGCGCCACGGATCGTGACGCCATCGGTGCGCAGGCTTAAACCACGGTTGAGGGCGTAGTGGCCGGCGGGAATCTCGATCACGCTGCCTGGCTTGGCATCCAGCAGTTGCTGTTGCAGTTTGGCCTGGAAGGTCAGGTCGCTTTGGTTTTGCGCGACAGGCTGGCCTTTACCGCAACCGGTTAGCGTCGCCCCCACAGCAATCGTCCCCAACGCAACGCATAGTAATTTCTTGCGCATGTGATTGAGCCTCCCCAGGCCTTGCGAATGCCGCGCGTCGGCGGCCAAGCCATCACTCTGGCTTAACTTATGTGGGCAGCGGGAGGGCGGCAGTAGCGCAAGAGGGGGGCAAAGCGGCCAACCTGGGTCCGATTACCTTGGTAGAACGTGGTCTCGCACGGGCCTGGCTTCTCGGCGTGCGCTTTGCGGCGAGATGCCGGTCCAGCGTTTAAATGCCCGGCGGAATTCGCGCGGATCGCTGAAGCCGAGTTCGCTACCGATATCGGCAACACTGAGTTGCTGGGCGCGTAGCAGTTCAAAAGCTCGTTCTGCGCGCACGCGGTCATGGATCTCACGGAATACGCGCCCGCTTTCGGCGAGTTTGCGGCGTAAGGAGCGTTCGCTGAGATGGAGCGTGCGGGCTACTTCGATCAGTCGTGGATGCTCGCGCAGGCGGCTGCGCAATAGTCGTTCGACCGAGCCGACGATTTCACCGTCATGGCTGCGTGCGCTTAGCTGCTGAGTACACAACGCCGAGGCTTGGCGCGAGGTCAGGGGGTTGTAACTGGGTAGTGGATGGGCCAGCCAGCTCGCATCGACGAGGATGCGGTTGTACGGCGCGCCGAAGCGTACCTCGCATTGGAACAGCGCACTGTATTGCTCGGCATAAGGCGGTGCGGGATAGGTCAGCTCCATGCGGATCGGCGTCAATGACTGGCCGATCAATTCACGGGCGATCGCCAGCGAGCTGGAAAACAGCTCCTCGCATAGAAACGGCAGCAGCTCGACTTCGCCAAAGCGCGGCCAGGTTTGCACCGCTACGCTGTGTTCGTCGATGACGGCGAAATCCACATCAAGCAGGCTGCCGCAGACGCGGTGGTTCTCAATGCCTACGCGCATGGCGTCGCCGAAGGTGCGCGAGGTCATCATTGCCAGGCCCAGCAGGCCAAAACTGCCGATGGTTTCGTTGCGGCCGATCGCCAACCCCAGGGCAGGTTCGCGCAAAGCATCGAGCGCGCGCAGGACCAAGGTGCGTGCTTGCCGATAAGAGACGCGCAAGGTGGGGTCGTTGAGTTGGGCGTGACTCAGCGAAAGTCCGCTGAACCACGAGTCGCAACAGATGCCGCGCGCACGCGCTCGTTCGATCAGGTGAACGGGGATATTCGGCGAGATGTCGGCCGCCAGATAGCGCGGATCGTGCTCATAGGGATGCGGCAGATGTCGAGCCGTTCTGCTGGCTGCCTGTGCCATGGACATGTCACCCCCCGATACCGGCCCCCGCCAGTTGCGCATGTTCTAGCACGTGTGATGCCGAGGTGGTTGGCGCGGTGCACCACCCCGCTTACCCCTCCCCACCCCTCCCCCGTGCGCAGGGGGGAGGGGTGGCAAAGCTGGGCAGAATTACTCGCCGATGGTCAGCAACGAAGCGTTGCCGCCGGCGGCCGTGGTGTTGATGGTGAGTGTGCGCTCGCCGGCGAAACGCAGCAGGTAGTGCGGGCCGCCGGCTTTCGGGCCGGTGCCGGACAGGCCTTCACCGCCGAACGGCTGCACGCCGACCACCGCGCCGATCTGATTGCGGTTGACGTAGCAGTTGCCGACGCGGGCACGGCTCTGGATGAACTCCACCGTGTCGTCGATGCGGCTATGGATGCCCAGCGTAAGGCCGTAACCCGTGGCGTTGATCTCGTCGACCACCTTGGCCAACTCGCTGGCTTTCCAGCGGATCAGGTGCAGTACCGGGCCGAACACTTCGCGTTGCAGCACACCGAGCGAGGCGATCTCGTAGGCGCGCGGAGCGAAGAAGGTGCCGTGACCGGTGAGCGCCGGATCAAGCGCCACTTCGCCGATCTTCTTGGCTTCTTTGTCCATGCGCGCGGCATGGTCGACCAGGAGTTTCTTGGCATCTTCGTCGATCACCGGGCCGACATCGGTCGAGAGCAGGCCGGGGTCGCCGACCTTCAGCTCGGCCATGGCGCCGGTCAGCATGGCGGCTACCTTGTCGGCGATGTCTTCCTGCACGAACAGCACGCGTGCGGCGGAGCAACGCTGGCCGGCGGACTGGAAGGCCGAAGCGATCACGTCTTTGACGATTTGCTCGGGCAGCGCCGAGGAGTCGGCGATCATCGCGTTCTGGCCACCGGTTTCGGCGATCAGCGCGGCAATCGGCGCATTACGCGCGGCCAGCGAGCGGTTGATGGCCCAGGCGGTGTCGGTAGAGCCGGTGAAGGCCACGCCGGCGATGCGCGGGTCGCGGGTCAGTGCGGCACCGACGGTGGCGCCGTCGCCGGGCAGGTATTGCAGCACGTCGGCCGGCACCCCGGCGTCGTGCAGCAGCTTCACCGCGGCATAGCCGATCAGCGAGGTCTGCTCGGCCGGCTTGGCGATGACGGCATTGCCGGCGGCGAGCGCGGCACTGACCTGGCCAAGAAAGATCGCCAGCGGGAAATTCCACGGGCTGATGCAGACGAACACGCCGCGACCGTTGAGAAATAGCTGGTTGCTTTCGCCGGTGGGGCCGGGCAACTGTTCTGGATGGCCAAACAGGCGGCGCGCCATGGTGGCGTAGTAGCGCAGAAAGTCGGCGGCCTCGCGGATCTCGGCGATCGCGTCGGGCACGCTCTTGCCGGCTTCGCGTACGCACAGCGCGATGAATTCGCCGCGACGGGCTTCGAGCTGTTCGGCGGCGTGTTCGAGGATCGCCGCACGACTGGCGGCGGGCAGGCGATCCCAGTTGTGGTGAGCGGCGACGGCATTGGCCAGCGCTTTATCCACGGTGCCGCTGTCGGCGGTGACGTAGCTGCCGACGACCTGGCGACGGTCGGCCGGGTTGGTCACCTGCACAGAGGCGCCGGTGCTGTTGGCGCCCGGCACCAGCGGGCTGGCGCTCCATGGCCCGGACTTCGCGGCAACCGCCTCGGCGAGGGCTTTCAGTTCGTTATCGTTGGCAAAGTTGACGCCCATGGAATTTTTCCGAAGTTCACCGTAGAGATTCACCGGCAGCGGGATGCGCGGGTGCGGGATAGAGGCAAAAGCACGAACGGTTTCGCAGGGGTCGGCAACGAGTTCGCGCACCGGCACGCTCTCGTCCACCACCCGATTGACGAAGCTGGTGTTGGCGCCGTTTTCGAGCAGGCGGCGCACCAGATAGGGCAGTAGATCTTCGTGGCTGCCGACCGGAGCGTACACGCGGCAAGGCACGTTCAAATTCTTCGCACCGATCACTTCGGCATAGAGATCCGTACCCATGCCGTGCAGGCGCTGATACTCATATGGACGTCCCTGCGCCAGGTGATGTACCGCGGCGATGGTGTGCGCGTTATGCGTAGCGAACTGCGGATAGATCAATGCGCTACCGGCGTTGAACAGGCGGTTGGCGCAGGCCAGATAAGACACGTCGGTGTTCGGCTTGCGGGTATACACCGGGTAACCGGGCAGGCCGTTTTCTTGCGCGCGCTTGATCTCGGCGTCCCAATACGCGCCCTTCACCAGGCGCACATACCAGCGGCGGCCACTGGCGCGGGCGGTTTCGACCAGCCAGTCGATCACGAACGGCGTGCGCTTGGCGTAGGCCTGCACCACGATGCCCAGGCCGTTCCAGCCCTCCAGCGAAGGATGCGCGAACACATCGCCGAGGATGTCCAGCGACAGCTCCAGGCGATCGGCCTCCTCGGCGTCTACCGACAGCGCGATGCCGTACTTCATCGCCAGTTGCGACAGCTCCAGCAACTTTTCGGTGAGCTCGCGGCGTGCACGGGCGCGGTTGGCCACTTCGTAGCGCGGATGCAGCGCGGACAGCTTGACCGAGATCGACGGCGCGTCGGTGTGATTGGCGAACGGCCCGCGCGCGCCGATGGCGGCAATCGCGTTGCGGTAGTCCTGCTGATAGCGCTCAGCCGTTTCGCTGGTCAGCGCCGACTCGCCCAGCATGTCGTAGGAATAGCGATACATCGCGTATTCCTTCTTTGCACAGCGGTCCAGCGCCTCGTTGATGGTGCGACCCATCACGAATTGATGCCCCATGATGCGCATGGCCTGACGCACGGCTAGACGGATAGCCGGCTCACCGGCCCGGCCGACCAGCCGGCGCAAGGCGCTGGCAAAGTCGTGGCGGGTGTCTTCGGCCAGGTTGACCAGCTTGCCGGTCAGCATCAGGCCCCAGGTGGAGGCGTTGACGAACAGCGACTCGCTTTGGCCGAGGTGCTTTTTCCAGTCGGCGTCGCCGAGCTTGTCGCGAATCAGCTTATCGGCGGTGGCCGAATCGGGGATGCGCAGCAGCGCTTCGGCCACGCACATCAGCAGCACGCCTTCCTCGGAAGAAAGGTCGTACTGGCGCATGAACGATTCGACCGCGCTTTGATCCTTGGCGCGGGTGCGTACCCGGCTGACTAGGTCGGCCGCGAGGTCGATCACTTTTTCGCGTTCGGCAGGCGCCAGCGTGGCCTGCGTGAGCAGGTCGTTGACCGCTTCGGTTTCGTCGCGCAGCCAGGCCGCCGTAATGCGCGCACGGGCCGGCTCGGTGCCGGTGGGGAGTTCGGAGAAGATGATCTGGCTCACAGCGGGGGAGTCATCCTGCGCAGGCGTGGGGTGAAGTGGGAGGTGAAGCGAAGCTGCCTAGTGTAATGTCGCCGGCGCGCCAAGCCATAGCAGGGGGTGTGGGTTGGTGCCCCGGATCTTTCTCTCTCCAATGGAATAGGACTTCTACTCTTATGCGTATTACCCATATAAAGCCGTTGTCGGCCGCGACACTGGCACTGGCCCTGACCGCCTTGCTCGCGGCTTGCTCGAATAAGGAAGCGCCCGCGCCGGCCGCGACTGCAGCCGGCACGACAGCCGCCGCTTCGGCCAAGGCGCCGGCCGCCGAGTCGGATGCGGATCAGGCCACATCGCAAAAACTGGGGCTGTACATCGAATGCTTTAATCGCCTGGACAGCTCCGCCCACGAAAGCTTCACCCGCTATGACGTCTGGGTGAAAGACATGAAGGTCGGCCCGGTCGGCAATGAGCCCATCGTCTACGGTCCCAGTCAGATCGACCCTGCCGCCATGGTGTCGTGCAAAAAGGATTTTGCGCAGGCAGCCAGCCAGGCGCCGGCCATGGCCGCGCTCGATGCCGATGGCAAGGTCTATTTCCAGACGCTCGATGCGCTGAATACCGTGGTGCAAGATGCGTTTACCTATTACGACCGTGGCAACTACAAGGACGATGCCTTTGCCAAGGGCAAGCAACTGCATCCGCAGTTGATGGAGCGCAAGCAGGCATTCGAGGCGGCCAGCGAGAAGTTCTCCGATGAGCTCGATGTGCAAAACGATCACATGCTTGAGGCCCGCATGCAGAAGCTGGAGAAGGAGCAGGGTCGGACCTTGCCCTATCTGCAAATGGCCAGCATGTTCCGGGCCAAACAGCTAATCGGTGTGGTCCAGGCCGACACCTTCGATGCCGCCAAGGCAGCCGAGCGGCAGGATGCCTACGAAAAAAGCGCCGACGAGCTATTGGCTTATGCCACGGCACACAAAGATGAAGCCCCGATGTTCTGGAGTGGCTATGTCTCGGCGACGGAGACCTACCGCAAGGCGACCAAGGAGCGGATTCGCCGTATTCGCGACAACGTCGCTTATACCGAGGGCGACAAAATGATGCTCAAGCCAGGCTCCGACTGGATGGTCGAGGGTAGCCCCGGCAGCGCGACCAAGGCCTACAACGGTCTGGTCGAAGCGGGTAATTCACTGCATGGCATGCGGCATTAATCACGGCCGGGGCGTGCCCCGCCGGTAAGTCGAAACAAAAGGGCGCACGAATGTGCGCCCTTCGCGTTTTGGACAAAGTGTCGCACCCGCCAGCTTGGGCCGGCATCCTTGGATCGGGCGCCAGCTTCCGTCGTCCCGGCCATTTTTACCCCGATAGCGGCCAGATAACCGCGCTGTGAGCGAATGAATCACGTCAAGTGGGTGCGTCATTCTTGCCCGTTTGGCCGCTGCGGCCTATCATTCGCGCGTTCCAGGCACGCCGGATCCCCATGATCGTGCTTCGACCAGCTTCTGCCGGCTTGCCGTGCGTGACGTTGTGGCTCAAGCCCAATCGCGCACTCAGTCGGCGCGGGCTGCGTTGTTTGATCGGGGGGCTGGCGGCATTGGCGCTGACAACGGCCGGGCTGGGCGCGTGGCAGGGGAATGTATTTGCCCCGCTGTTCGCCTTGGTCGAGTCCTCCGCAGTAGCTTTCGCGCTAGGCATAGCTTGGCGAGCCGGCGACCGCAGCGAGCGCATCACCCTCGACGAATCGTCGCTGGAGGTGCGATTTCTGCCAGGCCGGCGCTGTATGCGTTTCCAGCCCTATTGGGTACGCGTGCAGTTCGGGCTAGATAACGGGCGGCTCGATCATCCACGCCGTCGTTTGCTGCTGAGGTCGCATGGGCGTGTGTTGGAGATCGGGGCCTTCCTCGCTGACGAGGAGCGTGCCGAGCTTTCGAGGAAACTCATGGTGCTGCTGGCGGATTTAAACGGCCAGTCGCGCAGGTAGGTTCAACAAAGGTGCAAGACATGACATCTGGCGGCATCAGGCCTGGCGGCATCAAACGAGCAGTTACAGCGTTGGCGGTGGCCGCCTTTGCGTTGTTCGGCAGCGTGGTTCAGGCGAACCCCGAACCCGGACAGCTAAACATGCCGCGCGGCGTGACTACGTATTCCCACGTGCCGTATTTCCTGAACAACGTCGCCCTCGGCGTCTGCGTTGTCATCGGCATCCTGGTGTTCGGCGCGATGTTCATCGCCATGTTCCGCTTCCGCAAGTCGCGTGGCGCCGTGGCGGAGAAGTGGTCGCACAACACCACGCTGGAAATCGTGTGGACCACGATTCCGGTCATCATCCTGGTCGTGCTGGCCTATCTGGCCACCAATGGCCTGAAGCTGTTCGCCGATACCACCGGCTCGGAAATGACCATCAAGGTCACCGGCTACCAGTGGAAATGGCGCTACGACTACGTCGATTACCAGGGCAAGCCGATCGACAAGGTCGGCTTCATGTCCAAGCTCGATCGCGAGAGCGACGAGACGCGCCAGCTCAAATCGGGCATGGACCCGAATGCCGTCAAAGTGGATGGCTACAACACCTATCTCATCAATGTCGACGAGCCGCTGGTGCTGCCGATCAACACCAAGGTGCGTTTCGTGATTACCGCCGGTGACGTGATCCACTCCTGGTGGGTGCCGGCGCTGGGCTGGAAGATGGATGCCATTCCGGGCATCGTCAACGCGGCCTGGACCAATATCAACGAGCCTGGCGTTTACCGTGGCCAGTGCGCCGAGCTGTGCGGCCAGGATCACGGCTTCATGCCGATCGTGGTGAAGGCGGTAACGAAAGACGAGTTCAATAAGTGGCTGGCTGAGAAGCAGGCACAGGCGTCGCAGCCCGCTCCGGCTGCCGCGCCAGCGGCTGCTTCCACCGTCGCCGCGCCGGCGACTGCGCAAGCAACCTCGGCAGAAGCAACCCCGGCAACGGACAATCACAAGGGTTGAGCGGAATTCCGCTCACTCATGTTCACGTAATTCGCATTTAGGTAGAGGTGCAAGGCCATGGCCCACGCAGCCACCCACGATCACCACGACGATCATCACGGCGCGCCGAAGAATTTCTTCACGCGCTGGTGCATGTCCACGAATCACAAGGACATCGGCACGCTGTATCTGATCTTCTCGTTGGCGATGTTCTTCATTGGCGGCAGTTTCGCCATGGTCATCCGCGCCGAGCTGTTCAAGCCGGGATTGCAGCTAGTACAGCCGTATTTCTTCAACGAAATGACCACCATGCATGCGCTGGTGATGATTTTCGGCGCGGTCATGCCGGCCTTCGTCGGCCTGGGCAACTGGATGATTCCGTTGATGGTCGGTGCGCCGGATATGGCGTTGCCGCGCATGAACAACTTGTCGTTCTGGATCCTGCCGTTCGCCTTCACGCTGCTGCTGTCCACCTTGTTCATGCCAGGTGGCGGCCCGGCCGGTGGCTGGACCATGTACCCGCCGCTGTCGCTGCAGGGTGATTCGGTTGCCTATGTGGTGTTCGCGGTCCACTTGATGGGTATCAGCTCGATCATGGGCGCGATCAACATCATCGCGACCATTCTCAACATGCGTGCGCCGGGCATGGATCTGTTGAAGATGCCGGTGTTCGTGTGGAGCTGGCTGATTACCGCCTTCCTGCTGATCGCCGTGATGCCGGTGTTGGCCGGTGCGGTGACCATGCTGCTCACCGACAAATATTTCGGCACCAGCTTCTTCAATGCCGCTGGCGGCGGCGACCCGGTGTTGTTCCAGCACATCTTCTGGTTCTTCGGGCATCCCGAGGTCTACATCATGATCTTGCCGGCGTTCGGCTTGGTCTCGGAGATCATCCCGACCTTCGCCCGCAAGCCGATCTTCGGCTACAAGGCAATGGTGTTCGCGATTGCCTCGATCGCCTTCCTCTCGTTCATCGTGTGGGCGCATCACATGTTCGCGGTGGGTCTGCCGCTGGGCGGCGAGATCTTCTTCATGTACGCGACGATGCTGATCGCGGTGCCGACCGGCGTGAAGGTGTTCAACTGGGTCAGCACCATGTGGGGCGGCTCGATGACCTTCGAGACGCCGATGCTGTGGGCGATCGCGTTCGTGATCCTGTTCACCATCGGTGGTTTCTCCGGCCTGATGCTGGCGCTGGCTCCGGCCGACTTCCAGTACCACGACTCCTATTTCGTGGTGGCGCACTTCCACTACGTGCTGGTGACCGGCGCCATCTTCGCGATCATCGCGGGCAGCTATTACTGGCTGCCGAAGTGGACTGGCCGCATGTACAGCGAGACCTGGGGCAAGATCCATTTCTGGTCCAGCGTGATCTCGGTCAACGTGCTGTTCTTCCCGCAGCACTTCCTGGGTCTGGCCGGCATGCCGCGCCGCATCCCGGATTACAACGTGGCGTTCGCCAACTTCAACATGATCAGCTCGATCGGCGGTTTCTGGTTCGGCGCCTCGCAGTTGATTTTCCTCGGCGTCATCATTCATGCGGTGTGGTTCTCCAAGAAGAAAGCCACCGACCGCGTGTGGGAAGGCGCCAAGGGCTTGGAGTGGACAGTGCCGTCGCCGGCGCCGTTCCATACCTTCGACGTGCCGCCGGTCATCAATGACGATGAATTGGCCCACGGTCATATTGACGATTGATTGAGTGCCCAGGCCGTTTGCGGTCTGGGCATGCGGAACCGCAAGCGATGACGCAGCAAGTGAAAGATCCGACACAGCAGGCGCAATTGAAGAATGCCCGGCGTACCGCACTGGTGGTAACCGTGGTCGCGGTGGCGATCTTCCTGCTCTCGATTCTGCAGATGTTGAAGTTGTCGTAAGGCGGTTACGTAAAGCGGTATCCCTCCGAGTCGCCGGGTATGGCGATTCGGGTTGAAGTGCCTCGCGCAGTCCGGCGGGGCGGATGGAAACAAGAATATCCACGGGGTCTCACCATGGGTCACCAGCAAGACGCTTATTTCGTACCGACCAAGAGTTATTGGCCGTTCGTGGCCGCTGTGGTCATGTTCGTCACCGTATTCGGTGCCGCACACTGGCTGAATGCACAGCCGGGCGAGGAGTTTTTCGGCAGCACGACGCTGAAAATCGGCGTGGCCGGCATCCTGCTGATGTTTTTCGGCTGGTTCCGCTCGGTGATTCGCGAATCGCTGGCCGGCAGCTACAACAGCCAGGTGGATCGCTCGTTCCGCATGGGCATGATGTGGTTCATCTTCTCCGAAGTGATGTTCTTCGGTGCGTTCTTCGGTGCCTTGTTCTACGCCCGCATGTATTCGGTGCCGTGGCTTGGCGGCGAAGGCCATGGCGTGCTGACCCATCAGTTCCTGTGGAGCGATTACGCCGCTTCGTGGGGCGCCAATGGCGGTGGCGGTCCCGATCGCATCGGCGGCAACTTCCAGACCGTGGCGGCCTGGGGCCTGCCCCTGCTCAATACGCTGATTCTGCTGAGCTCCAGCGTGACCATCACCATCGCGCACCATGCGCTGAAGGTGGGCCATCGCGGCAAGATTCTGGTGTTCCTGGGGCTTACCGTGCTGCTTGGTGCGACCTTCCTGTATTTCCAGGCGCACGAGTACATCGAGGCTTACCACCAGCTCAATCTGACCTTGCAGAGCGGCGTCTACGGTTCGACCTTCTTCATGCTCACCGGCTTCCACGGCATGCACGTGACCCTGGGCACGATCATGCTGGCGGTGATCTGGCTGCGCTGCGCCAAGGGCCACTTCAGCAAGGACCACCACTTCGGTTTCGAGGCCGTGGCCTGGTACTGGCACTTCGTCGATGTGGTCTGGCTGGGCCTGTTCATGTTCGTCTACATTCTCTGAGCAACCTGGTTGCTGCCAACAAAAAGCCCGCCAATGGCGGGCTTTTTGTTGATCTGCTTTTGCCAGAGCTTACTGACGGTGTCTCGACGGGTTGTCGCGGGTGGGGGCGCAAAGCCCGGCAGGCCGCTACAATCACTGACCCACGTCGTGTGGGTGCAGCCAGCCCATCCAGATGCCAAGCACGACCATCAGGATCAGCAGGATCGATAGACCGATGCGACGAGTCAGCGCCCATACCGTGCGCTTGCTGCCGTCTTTGTCGATCATCATGAAGTACAGCGCTTGACCGAGATTGAACAGCACGACCAGCAGCAGGATCACCAGCGCATATTTGTAGACGGTTTCCACGTGATTGATCCAAACGATGATGACATCGGCAGTATAACGGCCGTACGCGGTGCCTCCGCGTGAACGGACTGCGCCGTCCTGCCTGGTGGTCCGTGCTGCTGACCCTCGCCGGAACGTTGCTGTTCCTGCGTTTGGGCATGTGGCAGTTGCATCGCGCGGACGAGAAAGAGGAAATTCTGCGACGGTATGCCACAGCGGCAACCGCGCCTGTGCGCGATTTTGCCGCAGTAGCCGAGGCACCGCCGAAAGATGCCTTCGCGCGTGTACAAGTGCGGGGCGAATATCTGGTCGATCGCATCTATCTGCTGGACAACCCCAAACACGATCAGCGCGGCGGGGTCGAGGTATACGCGCCATTTCGAATCCACGGCGGCGAGCATCTCGTGCTGATCGACCTCGGCTTTCTGCCCGGCAACGGCACCGACCAGACGCCGCAACTGCCGCCATTGCCTGGCGATGAACGCACCCTGCAAGGTCTCTACTTGCCGCCACCCGGCGTGGGCTACCAGATGGGCGGCAATGCCTTGGCGAAACAGACGCGCTGGCCCAAGACCACGATTTACCTGGATGTGAAGCAAGTGGCGGCCGATCTTGGCAGCCCGCTGTATCCGCTGGTGCTCGCGCTGGATGCCGATCCGGCCTCGATCTACGTGCGCGAACACACGCTCGATTTCTCTGCGATGCCGCCGGCGCGGCATCGTGCCTATGCCTTTCAGTGGTTCACTTTTGCCGTGGCAGCCGTGGTGATCTTTTTGATCCTGCATCGCCGCCGTAAACCGAGCCGACCCAAAAGTACGGATAGTCCATGAACAAGCCCGCCAACCCGACGCTGCGCCATAGCCGTCTAAAATTGCTTCTCATCATGGCGGTGTTCGCTGCGCCGATCATCGCTGCCGCCTTGCTTACCTTCAGCGGTTGGCAGCCTATCGGCAAGGCCAACGGTCAACCCATATTCCCGCAGCGCAATTTCGCCGACGAGCATCTGCGCGTGCAGGTGAGCGATGGGCAGTGGTGGGCATGGCGTGCAACCGAGCCGCAACTGACCTTGATCGCCTTGGCCGGCCCCGATTGCGCGGCGCGTTGCATCGACACGTTGACCAAGATGGCCGCGGCGCGGATTACCTTGAATCGCAACGCACCGCGTCTGCGCCTGCTCTATCTGGGCACGCCGCCGGTGGACGCCGGGCAGGACGGCATGAAGAATTACTGGGCGCTGGGTACGGATACCGATGGCAAGCTTGCCGGCTATCGGCCGAGCGAACCCGATAGCGTTGCCGCTTTACTGGTGGAATCCAACGGCACGGCATTGTCGCTGTACTCCGCCGGCTTCGACCCCACCGGTCTGCGCAAAGATCTGCAGAAGGTCATTCGCTGATGTCCGCCCGCACGATAAAAATTCTGCGCGGCCTTGCCTTGCTTGCCGCCGTATTCGCCTTTGGCGTGGTGATGTTCGGCGCCTTCGTGCGTCTCTCCAACGCGGGTTTGTCATGCCCGGATTGGCCGACCTGCTACGGCAAGGCGAGCTGGCCGGGGCATGCGCACGAGATCGCGCAGGCGAACCAGGCATTCCCCGATCGCCCCTATGAAACGCATAAGGCCTGGCGCGAACAAGTACACCGTTTTCTCGCCGGCACGCTTGGCGTCCTGGTACTGGCCCTCGCTTTGATCGCCAGTTGGCGCAAGCCGTGGGTGCGCAATGCCGTGATGATGGGCGCGGTCTTTGCCGCACTCGGCGTGTGGCTGTACATGCATGGAGAGCACGCCTGGTCCTCCCTGTTGTCGGTCTTCGCGATTGGCTTGCCGTTGTGCGCAGCCATAGGTCTGAAGCAGTCGGGGGCATGGAAAATCAGCGTGCTGGCCCTGGCGGTGATTATTTTCCAGGCCATGCTCGGCATGTGGACGGTGACCTTACTGCTCAAGCCCATTGTGGTGATGGGGCATTTGCTTGGCGGTATCGCAACCTTTGGTCTGCTGGCTTATGCCGCGCTGCGTTTCGCCGGAGTGGGCGCGCGCGACGACGGCTATGCCGATATGCGCAAGCTTGTGGTTGTCGGCATCGTGCTGTTGCTGGCGCAGATCGCTTTGGGCGGCTGGACGTCTGCCAACTATGCGGCGCTGGCCTGCGGTACGGATTTTCCGCTATGCCTTGGTCAATGGGCGCCGCCTACCGACTTCAAGGAAGGCTTCGTGCTGTGGCGCGGCATTGGCGTCAACTATGAAGGCGGTGTGCTCGATATGGCCGCGCGCAGCGCGATCCAGATCGCGCACCGCATCGGTGCGCTGGTGGTGTTCTGCTATCTCGCCTGGCTTGCCTTCACGGTCTCGCGGCGTGGCCTGCGCGGCTACGGTTTAGCCGTTATCACGGTGCTGCTGGTCCAGGTGCTGCTAGGTGTAAGTAACGTGCATTACGGCCTGCCACTGCCGGTGGCAACCTTGCACAATGGCGTTGCCGCACTGCTTTTGCTTACGTTGTTGACGTTGTTGGCGCGTACGCAGCGCCGTGCCGATGAATCGAGTTTTCGCTACCTGGGATCACGCTGAGATGGCGAAGCAAACTAAATCACAGCCGATGCCATTGAATATGTTTCGTGAGTATCTTGAGCTGACCAAGCCGCGTGTCGTCGCGCTGCTGGTGTTCTGCGCCATCATCGGCATGTTCCTCGCCGTACCCGGCATACCGCCCTGGCGTGCGTTGGTGTTCGGCACGATAGGCATCTGGATGGCCTCGGCTTCGGCGGCGGCTTTCAATCACTTGATCGACCAGCGCATCGACAAGCTGATGGCGCGCACCGCGCACCGGCCGCTCGCTACAGGTCATCTCACGCCGCGCCAGGTGTTGTTGTTCGCGCTGAGCCTGGGCGTGGTCTCGATGTTGGTGCTGGTGTTGTTGGTGAACGCACTGACTGCGTTGCTCACCTTCGGCGGTTTGATCGGATACGCCGTGGTCTATACCGCCTACCTCAAGCGCGCGACGCCGCAAAATATTGTGATTGGGGGCCTGGCCGGCGCGATTCCGCCCGTGCTCGGCTGGACTGCCGTTACCGGTTCGCTGCACCCCTTTGCGCTGCAGCTATGCCTGATTATTTTCGTGTGGACGCCGCCGCATTTCTGGGCCCTGGCGATCTTCCGCCGTGACGATTACTCGCGGGCGCAGGTGCCGATGTTGCCGGTGACTCACGGCGTGGTGTACACCCGCTGGCACGTGCTGTTCTACACCATCCTGTTGGTGCTGGTGACCCTGCTGCCGACGCTCACCGGTTATAGCGGCCTGGTCTATCTCGGCGGCGCCGTCGTGCTTGGCGCGGGTTTTCTCTACTACGCCGTGCGCTTGCTGAATCCGCCCGATGAGTTGTTCGCGATGAAGGTATTCAACTACTCCATCGTCTACCTGATGGCGCTGTTCGCCTTCCTCCTGGCGGACCACTGGCTGGTGGCACCGATGGTGCAGCAGGGTTGGGTATTTCAGCCGGCGACTTGATTGAGCGATGGTGGCGCGCGGTCACGCATATTTCCGCAAATGCGCCAGCAACAGTTCTACATAGCGCTCGGGTTGTTCGATATCGGGAAAGTGGCCGCAGTCGTCGACGCGGATGATCTCGGCGCGGGGTGCGCAGGCGAGCAAGGATTCCGGTGCGGTGTGCCGATGGGAGCGGTCGCGGGTGCCCCATAGCATGGTGCAGGGCACGCTTAGTTCGGCAAGTGCGGTGATGGGTTCTCTCGATAAACCTTGCACCACGCCGGCCAGGCAGAAGCAACCGCCGGCCGAGAGTGCATGCATGGCTGTTTGTTGAAATGGTTTTGGATCGGTGGATTCAGGCAGAGCGTAGCGATACCAGCTTGCGACCATCTTGCGTCGAAAAGCTCGCGCGATGGTTTGGCCGAGCACGGGGATATGCAGCGGCCGAGGTATGACGTGATCGGTCCAGGCGTGCATCGCCGCCAGCGATGGGGTTTGTGCCAGAAACAGGCTGGCTATGCGCGATGGTGCCAGTTGCGCTGCCTGCATGGCATAGAAGCCATTCGCGCAACTGAATGCGAGTGTGGTGCGCTCGATACCGAGATGGTCGAGTACATCGAGCACGGCACGCGCGCCTTGGTCGAGCGAGTGACCGTAATTGGCTGCGGGGCGGGAAAAGCCGAAGCCGGGCATGTCGAAACAGATCACGCGTCGATGTGGCGAGAGTCGTGCGATCAGAGTGCTGTAGTGCTCGATGGTATTGGGGCCATCGGGTACCAGGACCACGCTAGGGCCTGGTGTGGTGGTATCGAGCACTCGCAGTAAGCCGGCGCTGGTGCTCAGCATGCGGGTCGTGGAGCTGCCGCCGGGATGGTTTTGTGTGGCTCGACGAGTGAGCCAGTGATCGAGCCGTGAGCTGAGCATCGAGTTTCCTGGGTGATGCTCGGATAGTAATCGATGCGTTGTACGAGCATACGCAAGAACAAGTCACGCGCATTCCACGGTATAGGCATATAGGCGTGCAACGTTGTCCCACAAGACTCGCGTCTTGGTTTGCGCGGAAATATCCTCACGCGCAATAAAGCTGCCGATCGCATCGGGAAACATGCTGTCGCGATGCGGATAGTCGGTGGCGATCACGATGTTGGTATCGCCGATGGCGGCGACAACATCGGCCAGATACTTTTCGCCGGCATCGACGGATACATAGCATTGCCTGCTGAAGTATTCGCTTGGCCGTAGCGACAATGGGATCTCGATATCCTCGGGAAATTTCTCCCAGGTATCGTCCAGGCGCCACAGCCACCAGGGCACCCAGCCGCAACCGCCTTCAAGAAAGGCGCATACCAGTTGCGGGTGCCGCTCAAGCACGCCGCCGGTGACCAGGCTTGCGAATGCGAGCATCAGTTCCAATGGATTGCGCGCGGCATTAGTAATCATGCGTGCTCCGACATGATCGATAAAGCGACGTCCGATGTCATCGTGCAGCGTCCAAACGCCGGTCGGATGAAAGCACACGGGTACGCCAAGGCCCTCAATGGTCTGCCATAGCGGTTCGAAATAAGGGTCGTGAATATGCCGGCCGTTTACTGGGTTGGGGTTGCCGATCACCGCAACCGCGCCGAGTTTTTCGACCGCGCGTTCAACCTCCCGCACGGCAAGCGTCACATCGTGATAAGCGATTTGCGCGGCGAACTTGAGTCGCTGCGGATCATGGGCGCAGAAGTCGTAGGTCCAATTGTTATGTGCACGCGCCAGCGCATCGGCAAAGGGAGGATCGAGGTCGTCATGCATTTGCACATGCCGGCCGCGTGTGCCGAACAGCACCGCAATGTCGATTCCCTCTATCGCCATCGCCCGCAAGTGCGAGGGTGCGTTGTAGCCAGCGGCTGCGGCCACGCGATAGTGCTCATGCCGCGGTATCGGCGATGAGTAGGTGGCCGCGGCCGGAATGGGCCTGGGGCGAGGCGCAAGCGTCTTGAACGGCGCATCGAGATAACGCGACCACAGATCATCCGGCTCGATGGTATGCAGGTCGGCATCGAAGATGCGGTAGCCGTTTTTCATCTCAAGTCAGAACGGTTTGGCGGTAGATGACATTGGATGGAAGGCCGCCTTCTCCGGCGTGCAAATGCTGGGTTTTTCCGGCGCGCAGTCCGGCGGCGGGATCTCGGGTCCGCATCGCCCTGGGTCACGCTCCGGCGTACATGGAGGTGCTGGCTGTTCGGGTGAGCACCCTGTCGAGGGTTCACCAGGCTCGGGGCCGCATGCCGATGCATGGGTTGTAAGTGATGTCGCCTGGCCATGCGCGTCGATCAATGCGTTGCGAAAACCGTGTAATGGCCGTCCATAAAAGACTTCTGCCAAACCGTTGTTCTTGATCTCTCCGAGCGCGGCGAACCGCGCGAACACGCACGGATAGATCTCGCCGTTCGAACTGACGCACACCTTGCCGTCGCCGCAGCGCCCGCAGAGTTCTTTCAATGCGGGTTGCGCCGGACGCTCTTGGGAGCCGCGTCCGAGTCCGCGCACTCGATCGACATAAACTGAGGTAACGCCGGCTTCGCGCAGCATGCGTTCTGTTTCACCCACATCGTGGGCATTGGCGTGCATTTCGATGATGCTGGCGCGTACCGGCAGGCCGGCTTCGCTGGCCCAGCGCACGGCGCGGTCGGTTTTGACAAAGCTGCCTTTGCGCTGGGTGATTCGATCGTGCACCGCTTCGCTTGAGCCGTAGACGGAGAACGCCAGGTTGACCTGATGCTCAAGAAAAACCGCTTTCAGGTGGTCGGTGAAATGAGTGCCGTTGGTATAAACGCAAACATGCTCGTAACCGGTCTTGCGCGCATGCGCGATCAGTTGCGCCAGGCCAGGGTAGAGCGTGGGCTCGCCGCCGATAAACTGCACCTTCTTGCAGCCGAGCGCCGCGGCCTGGTCGAGCGCGTCGATCCAGTCGTCGAGTTTCATGCCTTCGGAAAGCGGCCGCTGCGGGCCGGAGTCTGCGTAGCAGTGGACGCACTCCAGGTTGCAGCGCCCGGTCAGCTCCAGCCAAATGAAATCGAGCGGTTCGCGTCTATCGATAGCCTGCTGCATGGCCCTTCTCCTCTGCGCTGCAATGACGTCGGTTGAAAACGGGCAGGTCTGGCGAGTGGGTTGCGGTAGATCAGTAGCTGGCGGCAAGAGCATAGTCCTATGTCGCCACCGCCGGGCGCCGGCGCGAGGTTGGAGTAGCCGCCGTGGATAAGCCCAAAAGGCCCATCCGATGCGTCACTCCCGCCCGCCAAATAAGGGCTTTACAAGGGTTGACACTCCCGCATTGCAGCACGACAATACGCCGGCTGCCGGTCGCGTCCCGCGTCCGTTGGCTTCCTGTCTTACCAAACCAAGGCATATGGACGTTTACCCTAGTCGCAACGTCGACATCCGCGAGCATCGGGTGCCGGCATTGCATAACAAGCTGATTGTCTGCGGCGACCGCCTGCGGTCGGCTGGCGCTTTCCTAGACTAGGGAAGTCCGGCCCACCCCTGACGACGCCGTCGGCGTCGTTACGAGGAGATGGGCTATGAAGCTCCTTCGCGATTTTATTCGTCTGCGTACCGCGGCTCGCTTGCCGCTGTTCGGTCGCCGTGACGCTGTGCGTCGCTCTTTCACCATTACCGTGCCCGAGCCGCTGCTTAAGCCAGAGGGCGCGCACGCCATCGACATGCATTGGGATGCCGACTCGGCCGGCGGTCGTCCGGTAGCGCATTGGCATGACCACTCGCCGTCGCAACATGCTTTATCGCAAACGCACGGTCATCTGCAGCTGGTATCTAGTCGCTAGATGAAGCAGCGTGCGCCCGCCGGGGTTGGCCTGTGCCAACTCCGCGGCGCTTACTCAAGATCACTCTGAGCGCGTGGGTTGATCCTGCCGGCTCGCTGGTCCGCCCCGCAAGTGTTATCGAAATCCACGGAAGCGAGTCATGAATAAGCATTCCACCCAGACCGTTGCAAGCAAAGCGGCCGGCACCCCGGTTCGTATTGCCGTGGCCATGGAGGCGTTCCGCCACAACGAGGCGCTGCTGGCTGCGCTCGATACCAGCGTGGCTGGCCTTAATGAAGAGCAGATCGCCGAGCGGTTGGATCGCGACGGGTTGAATGAGGTATCGCACGAGAAGCCGCCGCACTGGACGCTGCAGTTGCTGCACGCATTCAAGAACCCGTTCATCGTCGTGCTGCTGGTGCTGGCTGGCGTGCAGTTGGCTACGGATCACACCAACCTGACCGGCCCGACCATCATCTCGGTGATGGTGCTGATTAGCGTGCTGCTCAGTTTCAGCCAGGAATACCGTTCCTCGAAGGCCGCCGAGAAGCTGAAGGCGATGGTGCGCAACACCGCTACGGTGACGCGCCGGGCCTCGGACGGCCATAGCGAGCGCATCGAAGTGCCGGTGGCCGAGCTGGTCGCCGGCGACATCGTGCATCTGGCGGCGGGCGACATGGTGCCAGCCGATTTGCGCCTGCTCAGTGCCAAAGACTTGTTTATCAGCCAGGCCATTCTTACCGGCGAATCGCTGCCGGTGGAGAAATCGGCGCCGCTGCGTGGGCCGGCTTTCGACGAGGCGGCGGAGCAAAGCGCGGTCGATAGTCCGCTCGATCTGGCTACCGTTTGCTATATGGGCACCAACGCCGTCAGCGGCACCGCCACGGCGGTGATCGTGGCTACCGGTTCGCGCAGCTATCTGGGCTCGCTGGCACGCACGGTTGTTGGCCAGCGCGTGCAGACCAGCTTCGATCGCGGCGTCAAGAGCGTGAGCTGGTTGTTGATCCGCTTTATGGCGGTGATGGTGCCGATCGTTTTCGTCATCAACGGCCTGGACAAGCACGACTGGGTGCAGGCGTTTCTGTTTGCGTTATCGGTGGCGGTCGGCCTGACGCCGGAAATGCTGCCGCTGATCGTCACCGCGAACCTGGCCAAGGGCGCCATGGCGATGTCGCGCCGCAAGGTGGTGGTGAAGCGCCTCAACGCGATCCAGAACTTCGGAGCGATGGACGTGCTGTGTACCGACAAGACCGGCACGCTGACGCTGGACAAGATCGTACTGGAGCGGCATCTCGACCTGTACGGCGAAGAGTCCGACGAGGCGTTGGAGTACGGCTACATCAACAGCCGTTTCCAGACCGGCCTGAAAAATCTGATGGACAAGGCGGTGCTGTCGCATCGTGACCTTGAACCTACTGCCGCGCACTACCGCATCGTTGACGAGATCCCGTTCGACTTCCAGCGCCGCCGCATGTCGGTGGTGGTGGCCAATGGCGATGGTCACGAGTTGCTGGTGTGCAAGGGCGCCGTCGAGGAGATGCTGTCGATCTGCGCCTATGCCAAGGCAGGCGATGAAATTCTGCCGATGGACGAGGCGCAGCGCGCCGACATCAAGGCGATGACCCGTCATCTCAACGAGGACGGCTTGCGCGTACTGGTGGTGGCGATCAAGCGCCAAGCCCCGGCTGATCGTGCTTACGGCGTGGCTGACGAGAGCGACCTGATCGCGGTCGGCTGCCTGGCTTTCCTCGATCCGCCGAAGGACACCGCCGGCACCGCTATCGCCGCGCTGCATCACCACGGCGTGGAAGTGAAGGTCATTACCGGCGATAACGAGGCGGTCACCCGCAAGATCTGCCGCGAAGTCGGTCTGAATGTCGAACATTCGGCGCAGGGCAAGCACATCGAGCCGCTGAACGACGATGAGCTGGACGAACTGGTCAAGCGCACCACGGTGTTTGCCAAGATGTCGCCGCTGCAGAAGGCGCGCGTGGTGAAGTCGCTGCAGCGCCAGGGTCACACCGTAGGCTTCCTCGGCGATGGCATCAATGACGCGCCGGCGTTGCGCGAGGCGGACGTGGGCATTTCGGTGGATACCGCCACCGATATCGCCAAGGAGTCGGCCGACATCATCTTGCTTGAAAAGAATCTGATGGTGCTCGAAGAGGGTGTGATCGAAGGGCGCATCACCTTTGGCAACATCATCAAATACATCAAGATGACCGCCAGCTCGAACTTCGGCAACATGTTCTCGGTGCTGGTGGCGAGCGCGTTCCTGCCCTTCCTGCCGATGCTGCCGCTGCAACTGCTGGTGCTCGATCTGCTGTATCACATCTCGCAACTGTCGATTCCGTTCGATCGCATGGACGAGGAATACCTGCGCAAGCCGCGCAAGTGGGACGCCAGCGACATCGGCCGCTTCATGGTGTGGATAGGTCCGGTCAGCTCGATTTTCGATATCACTACCTATCTGTTGCTGTGGCATGTCTTCGGTGCGAATTCGCCCGATCACCAGGCGTTCTTCCAGACCGGCTGGTTCGTCGAAAGCCTGCTGACGCAGACCTTGATCGTGCACATGATCCGCACGCGCAAGATCCCGTTCGTGCAGAGCATCGCGGCAGCACCGGTGCTGGCATTGACCGCCGCCGCCATCCTTATCGGCGTGGTACTGCCGTTCACGGGCCTGGGCGCGAAGTTCGGCATGGTCCCGCTGCCGACGGTGTATTTCGCCTGGGTCGCCTTGACCGTGTTTACGTACTGCGTGCTGACCCAGTTGGTGAAGCTGGTCTACATTCGCCGGTACGGACGCTGGCTCTGACGTCAGTTCTCTCCTCCCATGGGGGAGAGAGTAGGTGAGGGGCTATCCTGCGGTTTTGCTGCATAGGAGCCTGCAACGATCAGCGCTCCCGCAAGCAACCGCTGCTCATTCCAGCTTTCTCCCTTAATAGAGGGGAAGGCTGGAATGCAGAGCCATTATTTATTTGGAGTTGGGTATGAAAGGCACCTTCGCCTTACTCGACATTGCCGGCTACGTCGCCCTGCTGTTGTGGGGTACGCACATGGTCACCAGCGGTGTGCTGCGTGGCTATGGCAGCGCGCTGCGCCGTTGGCTGGGTCGTTATCTCGGCCGGCGGCCGGCTGCGTTTGCCTTCGGTGTCTGCATTACCGCCGTGCTGCAGAGCAGTACCGCCACCGGCTTGATGGCGGCTTCGTTCGCTGCCAGCGGGTTTCTCGGTCTGGCGCCGGGGCTGGCGGTGATGCTGGGCGCGAATGTCGGCACGACCTTGATCGTGCAGGTGATGTCGTTCGACATCGCGGTGATCGCGCCGGTGTTGATCTTGCTTGGCTTTGTGGTGCACCGACGCAGCGACGATGCGCGCTATGAAAATCTTGGCCGGGTGGCGATCGGGCTTGGCTTGATGTTGCTGGCGCTGCACTTGCTGGTGCTGTCACTGGCGCCGGTGGAGAGTGCGCAGGCCTTGCATGCGGTATTGCAGAGCCTGTCCGGCGAGCCGGTGCTGGCGATGCTGGTGGCGGCGCTGCTTGCCTGGGCCTGTCACTCCAGTGTGGCGATGGTGTTGTTGATCGTGTCGCTGGCCAATGCCGGGGTGATTAATGCCCCCGGTGCGCTGGCCTTGGTCTTGGGCGCCAATCTCGGCGCCACGCTACCGGCGCTGTTCGATGCGCATAGCCCGGTTGCCCGTCGCTTGCCGTTGGGCAATCTGCTGGTGCGCTTGACCGGCTGCATCGTGTGTCTGCCTTTCCTGCCGCAGCTCGCCGCTCTGCTGGCGCCGCTGGGCGCGTCGCCGGCACGCATCGTGGTGAACTTCCACACCGCTTTTAACCTGGCGCTGGCGCTGTTGTTCATTCTGCCGGTGGAGCGCTTGGCGCAACTACTGGTGCGTTTGCTGCCGGAGCCGCCGCAGCCGTCCGATCCCGGCGTACCGCAATACCTCGATGAGGCGGCACTGGATACCGCCAATGTGGCGTTGGCCAATGCCGCGCGCGAATCCATGCGCATGGCCGACATGGTCGAGAGCATGTTGAAAGGTTTGGTCGAGGTGTTTGGCAAAGACGATCGTGTGCGGGCGACTGCGATCGGCCGGATGGATTCGTCCACGGACCGCCTCGGTATGGCGATACGCGAATACCTGGCCGAACTCAGCAACGAAGCGCTCAACGAAGAAGACGGCGAGCGCAGTCAGGAGATCCTCGCCTTCGTCATCAATATCGAGCATATCGGCGATATCACGGCGAATAACTTGATGGAGTTCGCCGCGAAAAAAGCCCAGCGCGGACAGGATTTCAGTGCAGAGGACATTCAAGACCTGGCCGCCATGCAGCATCAGGTGATGGAGAGTCTGCGGCTCGGCTTGATGGTGTTTATGCGCGGCGACTTGCGCGCGGCACAGCAATTGATCGCCAACAAAGAGATCTTGTGGCGGATGGAAAACGAAGCCTCCGAGCGGCATATCCGCGCACTGCGCGAACAACGCGACGGCGGCGGTGGCGGCGACGTTTATCTGCGCATTCTGCGTGATCTCAAGCGCATCCACTCACATCTGGCGGCGTTGGCTTATCTGCCGCTGGAGCGTGCCGGCCTATTACAGAATCGATTAGTGCGCGAGAGTACGCCGACGGTAGTTTCTTCTCACTGATCCACTCACTCATAGCCGTTATGCGGCAAGGCCATAGGAGGATCCCTGTCATTGGACAGTTGCCCTAGATCACATTCATTACAGCAAGCTCGATTGAGAGTAAGCCAGACACATTAGCCGCACCGCCGCGCATACCTGCCCGGTCGTGCACGCCAGTGCTGATCTGACCGTGGGCAGAGAACGCATCGTCGCTTATGTCAAAGCGACGCCGATGATCTCTACCTGTATCTAAGTTCTGTGGTCTCTTGATTGCAGTGAGGGTGTTCGCGCCTGCGCGAGGCCCAGAGATCGTTGATGAACATGCGTTTTTATCCCGCTTGGGGGAAGTTTTATGTCGTTTCGTCTGATTGATAGCCTGCCGCGTGTATCCCTCGCCGTGGCGCTTACCTTGCTTATGGCCGCCTGTACAAATACGCCGGGTGGCGCGGCGGATGCACCGGCGGTAGTCGCCGATCATGGTGTGCTGCGGATACCGGAGAAATCGCCGTTGCGTTCGCGCATCAAGGTGGCGCCGGTCGAATGGCGCGAGACACCGCATGTCCTGATAGCGCCGGCTGTCGTTGAAGCCGACCCGGCGCGCACGGTGAATATCCTGGCGCCGCTGACTGGGCGGGTCGTCGAACTGAAGGTGGGGTTGGGTGCGCAAGTTACGCGGGGACAATTGCTCGCGGTGATCGCCTCGGGCGACTTTGCCCAAGCCCAGTCCGATGCAACAAAAGCAGCCGACGTGCTCGGGCTGGCCAAGAAATCGCTGGAGCGGGCACAGGGCGTGAAAGACGCGGGTGGCTCGGCGCAGAAAGATCTGGAGGCCGCGCAAAGCGCCTATGTCCAGGCGCAGGCCGAAGCGACTCGCGCGCAGACTCGGCTTGCCGTGCTGGGGGCATCCACGCACGACAAAGGCGGTTCGCGGCGTATCGAGATCACCGCGCCGCAGTCCGGCACGGTGACCACGCTGGCGACGGCGGCGGGTGCCTACGCCAATGATCCCAATGCCGTGTTGATGACGGTAACCAACCTCGATCATGTGTGGATCACCGCCAATGTCGCCGAGAACGAGGCGGCGCAGATCGCCGCGGGACAGCCGGTCGATGTGACGCTGCCGGCGTGGCCGGAGCGCAGTTTTCACGGCACCGTGCAATTTGTCAGTACCGTGCTCGATCCCGATTCGCGTCGCTTGAAGGCGCGTATTGCGTTGGCCAATGCCGACGGCGCGCTGAAGCCCAACATGTTCGCCACGGCGAATTTCCAGGTACCGCAGCCTAAAGCGGCCTTTGTGCCGCAATCGGCGCTGCTGATGAACAACGACAGCGTCACCGTGTTCGTCGAAGTATCGCCGTGGGCGTTTGCGCGCCGCACGGTCGTGCTCGGCAGCGACGAGGGCGCCAATGCGCGCATCGTCAAAGGCCTGATGGCAGGCGATCGCGTGGTCGTGGCAGGCGGAGTGCTTATCAATGATTAACCGGATCATTGAGTGGTGCTTTCACAAGCGCATGCTGGTGATCGGGATTGCCGTGCTGGTGATGATTTTCGGTTACTACTCCTGGACTCAGTTGGCGATAGAGGCATATCCCGAACTGAGCGACGTCACCGCCCAGGTCACCACGCAGGTGCCGGGCCTGGCCGCGGAGGAGATCGAGCAGCAGATCACCACGCCACTAGAGCGCGGGCTGGCGGGTACGCCGGGGCTGGTATCGATGCGCTCCAGCAGCACCTTTGGACTATCGCTGATTACCCTGGTTTTTCGCGATGGCGCGGAGGACTACTGGTCGCGTCAGCGCGTGATGGAGCGCATCAGCCAGGTGACCTTGCCGCCCGGCATCACGCCGGGACTCGATCCGGTATCCAGTCCGGCGGGCGAGATTTATCGCTACACCCTTGAGTCCGATACCAAGAACTTGATGGAGCTGTCGGAGATTCAGCGCTGGATCGTCATACCGGGGCTGCAGCAGGTGCCGGGCGTGGCCAACGTGGACAACTTCGGTGGCTTCACCAAGCAATTCCAGTTGGAGGTCGACCCGCAACAATTGCTGCGCTACGGCTTGGGCATCAACGATGTGGTGAGCGCGATCAACGCCAACAATGCCAATGCCGGCGGCGGCCGCGTCTCGCGTGGCGATCAGTCGTATGTCATTCGTGGGGTCGGCCTGATCCGCACGCTCAAGGATATGGGCGACATCGTGGTGACCCAGCACGGCGGCAGTCCGGTGCGAGTCAGCGATCTGGGCAAGTTGCAGTATGGGCATCAGGTACGCGAAGGCATTCTCGGCAAGAACAACAACCCGGACACCATCGAAGGCATTGTCGATTTGTTGAAGTACGAGAATCCATCCAAGGTATTGGATGGCATTCACGCCAAGGTCGATGAACTGCACCAGCGGCTTGAGCCGATGGGTGTGCGCATCGTGCCGTATATCGATCGCGATGAACTGGTGCAGGCCACCGTCGGCAAGGTTTCGCATACGGTGATGGAGGGTGTCGGCCTGGTCTGCATCGTGCTGATTCTGTTCTTGGGCAGCCCGCGCAGCGCGATGGTGGCGGCGGTGACGATTCCGTTTGCGCTGGTCGCGGTATTTATCGTCATGCATTTCACCAAGATGCCGGCGAACCTTTTCTCGCTGGGCGCGATCGACTTCGGTGTGATCGTGGATGGTGCGATCGTGGTCACCGAGGCGATTCTGCGCAAGCGCGAGAGTCGTCCCAATGCATTACTGCAACCGGCCGATGTACTCAGCGCCACCGGCCAGGTGGCGCGGCCGATCTTCTTCGCCACGCTAATCATCATTACCGCTTATGCGCCGTTGTTGGCGTTCGAGCGCGCCGAGGGCCGCTTGTTTTCGCCGATGGCGCACACCGTCGGTTACGCCTTGCTGGGCGCGTTGTTGTGCACCATCGCCCTGGTGCCTGGCATGGCTTATATGGCTTTGCGTAAGCCGCGCAAGATTTTCCACAACCGCCCGCTGGAGCGTTTGCAGGCCGGTTATCGCAACACGCTGGAGAAACTGCTGGGGCGTCCGCGCATCGCCTATGGCATTGCCGGTGCCGCCTTGGTTGCGGTACTGGTTTTGGGCATGAGTATCGGCCGTGAATTTCTGCCGGATCTGGACGAAGGTTCGCTGTGGGTGCAAGTGCAGTTGCCCAGTGGCCTGTCGTTGGAGAAAGCCAGCGAGATGGCCAGCGAATATCGCCATGTGGTCAGCGAGTTTCCCGAGGTGTCCTATGTGGTCACCCAGATGGGCCGTAACGACACCGGCAGCGATCCGTGGACGCCTTCGCATATTGAATCGGGCGTTGGCTTGAAGCCTTACGACAGTTGGCCGGCGGGCGAGGACAAGAAGAGTTTCGTGCGTCGCCTCAACGCCCGGCTGCAGCAGATTCCCGGCATCAGCGTCGGCATCAGTCAGCCGATCATCGATGGTGTGAACGATATGGTCGGCGGCGCGCATAGTCCGCTGGTATTGCGTATCTATGGCGATGATTTCGTGGAACTGCGACGCATCGGCGGCGAGATCGTCGATGTGCTGCATGGCATACGCGGTACCGCCGATGCCTCGGTGTTTCAGGAGCCGCCGGTACCGCAGTTGACCATCAAGGTGGATCGCGGTGCCGCCGCGCGCTATGGCATCAATATCGCCGATATCGACAGTGTGATTCAGAACGGTGTGGGTGGCTCGCCGATCACCCAGGCCTATGTCGAAGATCGCGTGTATGGCGTTACCGCCAAGGTCTCGCCACAGGTGGCGGCCAGCCCGGAGGCACTCGGTAAGCTGACGCTCACCGCGCCCTCGGGTGCGAAAGTGCCGCTGGCGATGCTGACCAAGATCACTTTGCAGACCGGCGAAAGCACGATCGCCCATCAAGGCGGCCATCGCCAGTTGACCATCCGCATCGACAATGCCGATCGCGCGTTGTCTGATTATCTGGTCGAGGCGCAGCAAAAGATCGGCTCCAACGTGCATTTCGACAGCAAGAAATACCGGCTGGAATGGGCGGGTCAGTTCGAGAATCAGCAGCGCGCGCAAGCACGGTTGATCTTGGTGATGGGTTTGGTGCTGGCGGTGATGGCGGTGTTGCTGTTCGCCGAGTTCGGCAGTTTGCGGCAGGCGTTTTTGATTCTCGCCGTAGTGCCGCTGGCGACCCTGGGTGGATTGATTTCACTGCATGTGAAAGGCGAGACCTTGAACATCGCCACCGCGGTGGGCTTTATCGCGCTGTTCGGTGTCGCGGTGCAAAACGGCATCATCATGGTCGCCAACTTCAATCGCGTGCGCAAAGACGGACATGACGTGCGCGACGCGGTGCTGTTGGGTGCGACAGAACGTTTTCGCCCGGTATTGATGACCGCGACGGTGGCCAGTGTCGGCATGTTGCCGGCGGCGTTGGCGACCGGTATCGGCACCGATGTGCAGCGCGGCCTGGCTACGGTAGTGGTGGGCGGTCTGGTCATCGCGACCTTGCTCACGTTATTTATCCTGCCCACTTTCTATTACGTGCTCGAACGCTATGTCGAGCGCCGCCAGCGCCATCAGCGGCCGGCGAGGGAGCTTTGAGTATGCGCACTTTCCCCGTGATGACACTGCTGGCTGCAAGTATCGGCCTGCTGATTGCCGGCTGTGCGGTCGGGCCGGACTACCATCGTCCAGCCGCACCGCAGGCCCGCGACTACGAGTCGACCCCAGCACCGGAAGTTACCGCCGCTGCCCATGGGCCTGGCGGTGATGCGCAGCATCTGGTGCGCGATATGGATATTCCCGGCCAGTGGTGGACGCTGTTCCATTCGGAGCCGTTGAATGCGCTGATCGACGACGCGCTCAAACACAACGCCGACGCCGAAGCGGCGCAAGCCGCGCTGCAAGTGGCGTGGGAAAACGCCTACGCCCAACGCGGCGCGTATTTTCCAAGCGTCAATCTCGGCCTCAATCCGACCCGGCAAAAAATTGCCCCCGATCTCGCCAGCCCGGCATCGTCCGGTGCAACGTTCTACAACCTCACCACGGCGCAAGTCAGTGTGAGTTACACGCTCGATCTGTGGGGCGCCAATCGTCGGCAAGTCGAGTCGCTGATTGCACAGGCCGATGCGCAGCGCTTCGAGCTGGAGGCGACTTATCTCACCCTGACGACCAACCTGGTCAATGCGGCCATCACGGAAGCTTCGCTGCGCGCGCAGATCGATGCGACGACACGCATTGTCGAGGCACAAAGCAACATTCTTACCGCGCTACGCCGGCAACAAGCATTGGGCGATGTGTCCGAAGCCGCCGTTGCCGCCCAGGTTGCCGCGCTCGAACAAAGTCGCGCTACTTTGCCGCCGTTGCAGAAGCAACTCTCGCAACAGCGCCACCTGCTCGCCGCGCTCAGTGGGCGCATGCCCAGCGATAAGCTCGATGCTGAGTTTCAACTGGACGCCCTCAAGCTGCCTACGGAGTTGCCGCTCAGCGTGCCCGCACGGCTGATCGAGCAACGCCCGGACGTGCGTGCTGCCGCCGAACAACTGCACGCCGCCAGCGCAGGTATCGGCGTGGCTATCGCGGCCCGCCTGCCCAACCTGCAAATCGCCGCCAGCGGGGGCAGTACCTCCACCAAAGCGAGCAACTTGTTCAGAGACGGCACCAGCTTCTGGAATCTCGGCGCCAGCATCACCGCGCCGCTGTTCGATGGCGGCACGCTGAAACACAAACAACGCGCCGCCGAAGCCAGCTATCGACAAAGCGCCGCGCAGTATCGGGGTACGGTCATCACCGCAGTGCAAAACGTCGCTGACGTATTGCAAGCGGTGCAAGCGGATGCCAACGCGTTGGTTTCCGCTGAAGCTGCCGAGCGTGCCGCCGCCCGCAGTTTCGCTATCGCGCAACGTCAGCAAGCCCTCGGCGATATCAGCACTACGGCGTTGCTCAATGCCGAAGTGACTTGGCGGCAGGCCAGCATCGCCTTGGTGCAGGCACGGGCCAGTCGCTATGCCGACACGGTGGCGTTGTTCCAGGCACTCGGCGGTGGTTGGTGGAATCGGCAGGATGCGGCGACGGTAAAGAAATAGTCATCGTTGAAGGCTTGCCGGCCAACCCTCTCTTCATTGGAGAGGGTTGGCCGGCTGCGTTGGCCGCACAAACTTTCGACTGCGCATGAAACATTTTGTGCGTTCGGTCACCCGCAAGAAGTCGCGCGGTCATGATCCTGTCAGCTGGCACGGCGATGGTGTGCCAGGGGGAATCCTTCGCATTAACTATGGAGGGGTATTCATGTTGCGGAAGACGATACGCGCAAGCCTGGTGCTTGCCAGTATGTTCACTGCGGGAGCAGTGTTTGCCGGCGCGCTGCCGGATCACGAAGAGTTCGAGGCAGCGTTGCATGTGCCGTTTCGGAGCGCGGGGGCGCGTCCGATTACTTTGAATTTCGCCTATCCCGGTGCAACGGTGGGCACGCCGATAGCGTGGGAAGTTGCCTTGTTGCGTCGTGACGGCAGTGTGCTGCGCCAGTGGCAAGGGCATAGCGCGATCAGCAGCGGCAATTCGCAAGCGCAAGTGCTTTGGGATGGCCGCGATGGCAATGGGCAGGCATTGGCGAGCGGCTACTACACCGTGCGCATGCGGGCCATTGCGCTCGATAACGCCACGACGGCGCGCATCGGTACCGGCCTCACGGCGAATGCGTTGCAGCAAGCTAAAACGCATGCGCCTGAGCTGATCGAAGAGCAAAGCTACGATGTGCTGGCCGGTGTGGTCGCCGCGCCGAAGATGCCCGCCTTTGTGGGTTTGCGTCATCACGGTGACGCTGTCTCCACACGGGCCGTGCAGGCGCAGTCGGTCGGTGCCGGTGGTCTGCCGTACACGATTTATTTCGGCAACCTGCATAGCCAGACCAATCACAGCGACGGTGGCGGCAACCTATCCACCTGCGTTGGCGCGCAGTCGCCGCAAAGCGGTGCGTTTGGCCCGGCCGATGCTTATCAGTATGCGGCCAACCAAGGCTTGGATATGTTGATGACATCCGAGCACAACCATATGTACGACGGCTCGACCGGCACCAATACCTCGGCCAATCCGACCACGGCGCACAATCTTTATCAGTCGGGTTTGCAGGCGGCGAGCACGTTCAATGCAGCGCATTCCAACTTCCTGGCTATTTATGGCTTGGAGTGGGGTGTTATCAGCAATGGCGGGCATCTGAATATCTTCAACACGCCAAGCTTGCTTGAGTGGGAATACAACAGCTCCGGTCAATTGATCGGTGACATTTTCACCGCGAAGAGCGACTACGGTTCGCTGTATACGCTGATGAATACGAACGGCTGGATCGGCCAGTTCAATCATCCGTCCAGCAGCGGCCAGTTCAACGTCAACTCCACCGATCTGGGTTACAGCGCCGATGGCGACCAGGTAATGGTGCTGGCCGAAGTGTTGAACAGCTCCGCGTTTTCCAGCAATACCACCCAGACCGAGACCAGCCGCACCAGCTACGAGCCGGCATTCAATATTCTGCTGGCGCGCGGTTATCACGTGGCGCCGAGTTCCGATCAGGACAATCACTGCGCCAACTGGGGTGCCAGTTATACCAACCGCACCGGCGTGCTGATTCCCAATGGCACGGCGCTCAGCATGAGCAGCTTCCTCGATGCATTGCGCGCCCGCCGCGTGTTCGCGACCGAGGATAAAACCGGGCAAGTGGTGTTGACGGCCAATGGCAATCTGATGGGCCAGCGTTTCAATAATTCCGGTGCGCTGACCTTGACCGTCAACTACGCCAGCAGCTCGGGCCGTACCGCACAGCGCGTGCAAGTGTTCGAAGGCGTGCCGGGCAGCAACGGCGCGGTTACCGAAATGTCGAGCACGGCAACCACCACCATCACGCCGGCAATTGGCGATCACTTCTACTACGCCAAGATCACCCAGGATGACGGCAACCTCTTATGGTCCGCACCGGTATGGGTCACCGAGGGTGCGGGCGGTGGCGATACCACGCCGCCGACGGTGAGCGCCGCGGAGAGCGGTAGTGCGGGCACGATTACGCTGTCGGCGAATGCTACTGACAACGTCGGCGTGACCAAGGTCGAGTTCTATGTCGACAACGGTCTCAATGCGACCCTGACGGCATCGCCTTACCAGACGACGCTGGACTCCACCACGCTGAGCAACGGTACCCACACCCTCGTCGCCAAGGCTTATGACGCCGCCGGTAACGTCGGCACCAGTACTACGGTGAACTTCAGCATTGCCAACAGCACGGGTGGCGATACCACTCCGCCGACGGTAAGTGCAGCGGAGAGCGGTAGCAGCGGCACGATTACGCTGTCGGCCAACGCCACCGATAATGTTGGCGTGACCAAGGTCGAGTTTTACGTCGACAACGGCTTGACCGGTACGCTGACCGCAACGCCGTACCAGATGGCCCTGGACTCCACGACCTTGGCCAACGGCACGCACAACCTGATCGCCAAGGCCTACGACGCGGCTGGCAACGTCGGCACCAGCAGCACGGTGAACTTCAGCGTTTCCAATAGCACGAGTGGCGGTGGCACTGAGCTGGTGCAGAACAACAGCTTCGAGAGAGGCACCACGCCCTGGACACAGACCAGCGGCGTGATTACCAACAACAGCAGCGAGGCGGCCCACACCGGCAGTTGGAAGGCATGGTTGAACGGCTACGGCACCACGCATACGGACTACGTGCGCCAGCAGATCACCATTCCCGCCACGGCGACCAAGGCCACGCTGGATTTCTTCTTGCATATCGACACGGCCGAGACCACGACCACCACCGCAAACGACACGCTTAGCGCGCAGGTGCTCGATGCCAGCGGCAAGTACACGACGTTGGCAACCTGGTCGAACCTCAACGCGGCCGCCGGCTACGTCGAGCACACGGTGGACCTGTCCGCGTTCATCGGCCAGACCATTCAGATCAATTTCTACGGCAAGGAAAACTCCACCAAGCAGACCTCGTTCGTGATCGACGATGTCAGCGTAAAGGCTCAGTAAGCGTCACGGCAGGAGGCCGCTTGCGGCCTCCTGTCTATGCCTCAGTGCTATGCCTCAGTACTCGGTGCGTGCCCGGCGGCGACGCGGCGGCGATGCCGCCACCACAGCACCAGCACGGTCAACAGCAAGATGCCGCCGAGTACCCACAAGCTGCTCTGGCCACGGCGTATCCACATCACCAGCCATTCGTGGTTATCGGCGCCGAAGTAGCCGAGATAAACCCAGAACGGCACGCTGATGAGTGCGGCGAAACCGTCGAGCAGAAAAAAGCGCATAAACGTCACGCGATGCGTGGTGCCGGCGGTGATATACACGGCGGTGCGCATGCCGGGCAGGAAGCGGGCGAAAAACATCAGCCGATTGCCGTAGCGCTCGAATTTTTCTTGCACCTTGGCGTAGCGCGCCGGAGTAAGCAGCCGTGCGACCAGCCGCCACTGCAAGATTCGCGCGCCGTAGTGATGGCCGAGCAGAAACATGCCGGCATCGCCGAGCAGCACGCCGACCATGGACACGGCAAACATCACGTGCACATTGGCGTAGCCGAGACCGGCGATGACACCGCCGGCGACCAGGGTGACATCCTCGGGTAACGGTATGCCGGCGCCGCATAGAATCAATGCGATAAAAACCGAGGCGTAGCCGTTCTCGGCGAACAGGGTCACGAGTCGTTCAAGCAGATCCATCTACGTCCATACCTGTCATGCCTATGCCTGGCCGTGGAAATCGTGGGGCATCATCCCACAGACCTGTCTTGTTCTGCTTGCCGCGCCGCAGGAGCATCAATCGGCGGGCGCCGGCTGTACGCGCGCGGCCAGTAGCTCGCGCAGCTCGGCTTTCTCCGCGCTGTCGAGCGTGCCTTCGCGGTGTTTGACGGTGAGCGCTTCACGGCGCAGTACGGTGGCCTGTTGTTCCATGCGTTTGAGGGCGTCGAAAAATTCGATGCTCTGAATTTCCGGCTCGCCCACCACCGTGGCCGCCATCAGTTTTTGCAGTGCGGGATATTCCGGCCGTTCGGCATAGTGCTCGATCAGCATCGCCGGGTTAATACCGGGCCGGGCTCGGGCTTGATCCAGTAGCTCGGCCAGCAAACCTACGCCGGGTTTATCCAGGCTCAGAAAACGGTAAGGGCGCTCCACCTGGTCGGCCAGGCCAGGCTGCGCCAGTAGCAGGGCGATGGCGCTGCGCACCAGGCTGCGTTGCTGTGCCGCTACCGGGCGTTGCACCGCGCGATGAGTGGCCGGGTCGGCGGCTAATATGGCGCGTGCGCCACTGCGTTTTTCCAGCTCTTGCGCCATCAGGTCGCGGAAAGCGCCGTCCGGCAATTTGGCGATGTGCGGGCGGGCGCGTTCGGCGAGTCGGGCGCGACCGTCGAGGCTGCCCATGTCGACCTCGTGCGCGAGCTCGCCAAAGAAATATTCCGATAGCGGCGTGGCTTCCTTCAACCGCTTGTCGAAACCTGCCTTGCCTTCTTTACGGATCAAGCTGTCGGGATCTTCGCCGTCAGGCAGAAACAGGAAATAGGCCTGACGCCCATCGCGCAGGCGCGGCAGCGCCGACTCCAGGGCTTTCCATGCGGCCGCGCGGCCGGCGCGATCGCCGTCGAAGCAGAACACGACATCGGGCGCGGCGCGAAACAGTGCCTCGGTATGCTCGGGGGTGGTTGCCGTGCCCAGGGTGGCCACGGCAATCGGCAGGCCGGCCTGATGCAGTGCAATGACGTCCATATAACCCTCGACCACCACGATCCGCGCCAGGCTCGGATTGGCCTGCTTCACCTGCCACATCGCGAACAGCTCGCGGCCTTTGTGAAATAGCGGTGTCTCGGGCGAGTTGAGGTATTTCGGGGTCTGGTCGGCTTGCAGTACGCGCCCGCCGAAGGCGATCACCCGGCCGCGACGGTCGAGAATCGGAAACATCAGGCGTTCGCGGAAGCGGTCGTACTTACGGCCTTGCTCGCTGCTGGCGACCATGCCCGCTTCGTTGAGCAACTGCATGCGCCGTTCGCTGCCGCCGAGCGACTTGATGACGCCGTCGTAACCGGCCGGTGCCCAGCCGATACGAAAGCGCTTTATCGTTTCCGCATCCAGCCCGCGCTTCTTGCAATAGGCCTGTGCTTCGGTGTTCCCCGGCAGCTCGCTTTCGTACCACTGTGCGGCGGAGTCGAGCAGGGCGTAGAGGTCGGTTTTGTCTTCGCGCGGTGCGGCCTCGTTGCCGCCTTCGCGAGGTACTTTCAAGCCGACCGATTGGGCCAGCTCCTCGACCGCATCGGGAAACTCCAGCCGCTCGTAGTCCATCAGAAACTTGATCGCGCTGCCGTGCGCGCCGCAGCCGAAGCAATGAAAGAACTGCTTGGTCGGGCTGACATAGAACGAGGGTGAGCGCTCGTTGTGAAACGGGCAGCAGGCGGTCCACTCGCGGCCGGCTTTCTTCAACGGCACGCGCCGCTCGATCACATCGACAATGTCGACGCGAACCAGCAGTTCGTCGATGAAGCTATCGGGGATACGGCCGCGCATAAGTACGCCAGTTTAAACGGTAGCAGTGACTAGGGGGTGCCGGGCTTTCGGGTAACCTCGGGGCAAGCTTGGTCAGGGGGTGAGGTTCATGGGGGTTAGTAGCGACAGCATGCTGGTTTTTCGGCCTGCGCACTCGGGCGATGTCGGGCTGGCGGTACCGCTGATTCATAGTTCAGGGCCGGCCGCATTCGATTACGTGTTCACTGTGCCTGGCCGCGGCGGCGCGCAGGACTTTCTACGCTACGCCTTTCTCGATGGCGCCGGTGAATTTGGCTGGCGCAATCACTGGGTGGGCGAGCAGGGCGGCCAGGTAGTGGCGGTGGGGGCGGGCTACGGCGGTCATACCCATTGGCCGTTTACGTTGGCTGCGGCACGGCAGATCCTGGGTTTTTACGGCATACGCCATGCCGGTGGAGTGATGGCGCGCGGTTTACGGGTGGAGGCGGTGATCCCGCCGCCGAGCGGCGCGATGCATTATCTCGGCCATCTGGGCGTGGCGGCGCAGTGGCGCGGCCATGGTATCGGTCAGGCCTTGATCGAGCGCTTGATGGCCGAGGGCCGGGCGCAGGGGCGCCAGCGCATGGTGCTGGATGTAGCGGCGAGCAATCCCCGCGCCGAGGCGCTTTATGCGCGCTGTGGTTTCGCGGTTACCGGCGAGCGCCGATCCGCCTTGGCGAATGCGCAGGGGCAGGTGCCGGATCATCACCGCATGGAGCGGCAGTTGGATTGACCGGCATGGCTGTGTTGATTTCACCCTTCTCCTCAACCTGATTAGCGTCGAATCTCAGTTGATGTTTTTTCTCCTCCCCCTGCTTGTCCCGAAAAGGGGACTCCCTTCGGTCGCAAGGGAGGGGGCGAGCCACTACGGCTGAGATTCAACGCTAATCAGGTCTGCCAAATAGGGAGGGCACCACTCAGCCAGCCAGTTTGGCTTTGATCCGGCCCGAAACCACACCCATGTCGGCGCGGCCGGCGGCCTTCTCTTTCACCAGGGCAACGACCTTGCCCATGTCGCGGGGCGAGCTGGCGCCGGTTTCGGCGATAGCGGCGTCGATCAGCGCCTCCACCTCGGCCTCGTTCAGCTTGGTCGGCAGATAGGTCTCGATCACCACCATTTCGGCGCGTTCGATATCGGACAAGTCGGTGCGGTTGGCGGCATCGAACTGGCTGATCGAGTCTTTGCGCTGCTTGAGCATCTTTTCCAGCGTGGCGAGGACCTGCACGTCATCGAGTTCGATGCGCTCGTCCACTTCGCGTTGCTTGATGGCGGCCAGCATCAGCCGAACCACGGCCAGTTTGTGCTTGTCGCCGCCGCGCAGGGCGGTCTTCATGTCTTCGGTGAGCTGTTGCTTAAGCGTCATGGCGATCTCCACGAATAAAATTGAAAGCACGAAAAAGACCGGCGTTATCCCAGAAGGACAACACCGGTCGATGGTAACCCGAGTGCTTGCGGTGGCTGCGAGGGCGTACCCGAACCGCGCCAACCGTGAATCCAAGGCGTAACAATAATGCTACGCACGGCCTGCCAATGGCTCAAAAGAGCCGGCAGGCTCGGAAACTCAGTACATCCGGGTCTTGCGGGAGACGTCGCGCGACAAACGGCGCAGGTGACGCTTCACCGCAGCAGCGCGCTTACGCTTACGCTCTTGGGTCGGCTTTTCATAGAACTCGCGCTTGCGAGTTTCGGCGAGAACGCCGGCTTTTTCGCAGGTGCGCTTGAAACGGCGCAGGGCAAGCTCGAACGGCTCGTTCTCGCGAACTTTTACGCTGGGCATGGAAACTCCGAGTGGTAAATCTGCCCGCAGAATCGGGCGAGCCGCGAAGTATAGCCGCAATGCGTGGCTACTTTCAAAGCGAATAGTGATGAATAGGCTGAAAGCGGGCTGCAAGGGCTTTGAACGGGCTTTAAAGCCAGGTGGCAAGGTAAGCTTTCGCCTGCGGCCCTCTACGTTTTATTCGCCTCACTCTGCCCTTATCTGGTAACACATGTCCACTTTCACTGTGACCAAGCCCGTCCTGGGTATCGAAACCTCGTGCGACGAGACCGGGGTGGCCTTGCTGCGCTGGGAGCCGGGTCAACCGGGCCGTGGTCTGCTTGCCCATACCTTGTATAGCCAGATCAAGCTACACGCCGAGTACGGTGGGGTGGTACCTGAGCTGGCCAGCCGCGACCACGTGCGCAAGTTGCTGCCGCTGGTGCGCGAAGCGATGGCCGAGGCCGGCCTGACGCCGCAGGATCTGGGCGGGGTGGCCTATACCGCCGGTCCCGGCCTGGTCGGCGCCTTGCTGGTCGGCGCCGCGGCCGCGCGGGCGATGGCCTGGGCGCTGGGCGTGCCGGCCATCGGTATCCACCATATGGAAGGTCATTTGCTGGCGCCGTTGCTGGAGAACGACCCGCCGTCGCCGCCCTTTGTGGCCTTGCTGGTGTCCGGCGGCCATTCGATGCTGGTCGAGGTAAAAGCGATCGGGGAGTATCGGATTCTCGGCGATACGCTGGACGATGCCGCTGGCGAAGCCTTCGACAAGACCGCCAAGTTGATGGGCTTGCCGTATCCGGGTGGCCCGGCACTGGCGCTGCTGGCCGAGCAGGGGCGCCCCGGCGCGTTTCGATTCTCCCGGCCGATGACCGATCGGCCAGGGCTGGATTTCAGTTTCTCGGGGCTAAAGACCCAGGTATTGCTGGCATGGCGGCAATCCGATCAAAGCGAGCAGACGCGCGCCGATATTGCCCGCGCTTTCGAGGATGCGGTGGTCGACACCTTGCTAATCAAATGTCGCCGTTCGCTGGACGTCAGCGGGGCGCGGCAACTGGTGATTGCCGGTGGTGTCGGCGCCAACAAGCGATTGCGCGCCGCGTTGTCCGATGCGGCCGCAAAGGATGGTTTCCGGGTGTATTTTCCGCGGCTTGAGTTTTGCACCGATAACGGCGCGATGATTGCGCTGGCCGGTGCGATCCGCCTGGCCGGCGGCCAGCAACAAGACGAGACCGTGCAAGTGTTTCCACGTTGGGATTTGCAGACGTTGCAGTCGGTGAGCGAGACAGCGGACATAGGCGATGGTTGAAACGCGATAACCTGCACGACGCTTTGTTTCCTATCCCGCCCCTCATCCCGATTTTTGGCTCCCTATGGACATCGTTTTCATCGAAGACCTGCGCATCGACACCGTTATCGGTATTTACGACTGGGAGCGGCGAGTGCGCCAGACCTTGTCATTCGACATCGAGATGGCGTTCGACAACACCCGCCCGGCGGCCAGCGACAACATTGCCGATACGCTCAATTACAAAGACGTTTCCAAGCGCCTGATCGACTACGTGGGCGCATCCAGTTTCGGCCTGGTGGAGACGTTGGCCGAGCGCTGCGTGGCGATCATCCGCGAAGAGTTCGGGGTGAGCTGGGTGCGTTTGAAGTTATCCAAGCCAGGCGCGGTGCGTGGTGCGAAAGCCGTTGGTGTACGCATCGAGCGTGGCACGCCGACGCACTAAGGGGTGCTCTGATCTATGGGGCGCAGGCGTCACCGTAGCTGTCTGCTCGCAGATCACAGGGGTGTTGGCGAAGGCAGCCTGGCTGGCTGTCGAGTCAGCGCACCGAAGAGATGCGGGCAGACAGCTACGGCCCCAACGTATAAAAATGAAAGGACGGGGTGATGTCCAGAAGGCCCGCAGCCCGTGCCGCTCGGCTTGCCAAGGGAGCCACCCTTCCCGGCGCCGAGCAACTCAACCTGCGGGCCTTCTGGACATCATGCCGCCTACGCCCCATAGATCAGAGCACCCCTAAGATGGCGACAGTCTATTTAAGCCTTGGCTCCAACCTTGAGCCGCAGCGGCATCTACGTGCCGCTCTGGACGAACTGCGGGTTCGCTTCGGTTCGATCACGATATCGCCGGCCTATCGCAGCAAATCGGTCGGCTTCGACGGCGCGGACTTCGTCAATCTTGCGGTGGCGCTGGATACCGAGCTTTCACCGGAGGTGCTGAACGATTGGCTGCATGCCTTGGAAGATCGCCACGGTCGCCGCCGCGACGTACCGCGATTCTCCGACCGTACGCTGGATGTGGACATCGTGCTGTACGACGATCTGGTGCGGCAGGGCGAGGGTCATCTGGATATTCCACGCAAAGAACTCAGGCATGCCTTCGTGCTGCGGCCGATCACCGATATCGCGCCGGATCTTCGCCACCCGGTAAGCGGATTGAGCATGGCGGCACTGTGGGCGGCTTTTCCGGCGAACAGCGAGCCGCTCACGCTTGAGCCGCTGGAATCGAGCTAAGACGTCAGGCGTCGTTTCGCACTATCGCCGGTGATGGGCGAATGTTAGAAAGGGCGCCACATAATCTAGGGATAGGGCAGGGGAATGGCAGGCAAATTTTCGCGTAGTTGGGGTCTGGTCAAAGCGAGTGCGGGCGTGTTGCGCTCGGATAAATCATTGCTGGCGTTTCCATTGCTGTCCGGGCTGTGCAGCCTGCTGGTCGCGGCGAGCTTTCTGATCCCGGTCGGTGTATTAGTGATCGGCGCCGAACGTGCCGGCACCCGTTACCAACATGGACTGCCGCCGCTAGCTTATGCAGCGCTGTTCGCGTTCTACCTGGTGCAGTACTTCGTCATTATTTTCTTCAATGCGGCCTTGGCCGGGGCCGCATTGCAACGCTTGCGCGGCGAGCCGACCAGTTTTGCCGAGGGCTTTGCCGTGGCGAAATCGCGTGCCGGCAGCATTCTCGGCTACGCGCTGATTTCCGCCACGGTGGGCTTGTTTCTGCGCGCCTTGCAGGAGCGGTTCGGCTTGATCGGGCGACTGGTTATCGGTTTCCTGGGTCTGGCCTGGACGGTGGCTACCTTTCTGGTGGTGCCGGTGCTGGCCAGTCAGGACGTGGGTCCGGTCGATGCGGTCAAGCGCAGCGTGGAATTGCTCAAGCGCACCTGGGGCGAAAACCTGATCGGCAGCGCCGGTATCGGCGTGGTGTTCGGTCTACTGGGGTTTTTCGCCTTGCTGATTTCGGCCGGACTGGTCGCTGGCGCCATGGCGATGCAGTCTGCGCTTGCGATCGTAGTGGCCGTGGCGGTCGTGGTGGTTGGACTGACCTTTCTCAGCTTGATCCAGGCTTCGCTGCACGGTATCTACGCAGCGGCGCTGTACCGTTATGCGGAAGAAGGCCAGGTGGGCGGCGGCTTCGATCAGGCGCTGCTGGAGCAGGCATTCAAGCCGAAGAAGTGATGTGATTGCTTCATCGGCTTGGTGGAGCAGGCTCTCACACCGACAGCGTGCGGCCACCATCGACGCGAATAATTTGCCCGGTAACGAACGGCGCATCGCGCAGCAGCCATAGCACTGCGCCGGCGACATCTTCGGGTGAGCCTGCGCGGTGCAACGGGGTTCGCGTCAGCATGGCTTGCTGGTCGTCATAAGGTTTGCCGTCGCTGGGCCACATCACCGCGCCCGGCGCCACGCCATTGACGCGCACTACCGGGCCGAGGTCGAGCGCCAGCGAACGGGTCATTGCCGCCAACGCGGCTTTGGCCATGCAGTACAGCGGATGCTCGGCCAACGGCCGCTCCGCATAAATATCGATCAGGTTGACGATGGCGCCGTGCGCTTCACGCAGTGCGGGCAACGCGGCCTGGGTGAGAAAGAAAGGTGCCTGTGCGTTTGAGGCGAACAACTCGTTCCATTGCGCCGGCGTCGCGGTGCCCAAGGGCGTGGGGTAAAACGCCGAGGCATTGTTGACCAGAGCATCGAGCCGGCCGTAATGCGCGGTGATGGTATCGACCAAGGTCGGCAGGTGTTCGAGTTCGGCCAGTTCCGCTTGCACGCACAAGGTGCTGTGAGGGCGCCAGCGCTCAAGCTCTGCCGCCAGCGCCTGCGTTTCATTCGCCGAGCGGCGGTAGTGCAGGGCCAGGTCGTAACCCGCGGAGTGCAGGCAACGCGCGATCACTGCGCCAACCCGTTTGCCGGCACCGGTAATCAGCGCGACGGGACGTTCGTGTCGTGAACTCATGCGGTGCTCCTGCGTGATTCGTTGCTCGCAGCAGCTTGCCGTAAACGTCGCGCTACGTCATCTCTCTATCTTGCCAATGTCTCGGTGAATTCCGCGTCGGGAGTTTCGATTTCGATCGCGCCACTGAACATCGCGATCGCCGTTTTGGCGACTTGCCGCGTGTCGTAGTGGGCATAAGCACCGACACCCATGGCGCCGACGACCGGTAGCCAGCGCGCCACGCCTTTGCCGATCACTTTTTGCGAAATCTTGATGCCGATTTTTTTCGCCACGCGTTCCACCACGGTATAGGACATGCGCCGAAACAGCAGGCGGTCGCCCATGCGCACGACCAGATCGCGAAAGGCTTGCGCCGAGGTATGCCGAAACAGGCACCACAGCATCTGTTCGCGCCCCAGGCTGGCGTGCTTGCCGTAAGCGGCGGCGATGTCGCTGACCATCTGCGCCTGGATTTTCCAGATCGCGATCAGCTCGGGCAGCAACGTAAGCCAGCCGAGGGGACCTGGCGGCAGGGCCAGTGAGCCCGCCGTCAATGCGGCCCGCTGGGCAGCGCGACTGGCCAGTCGGAGCGCTTCGTGATGTGGATCTTTGCTGTCGTCTATTTTGCTGTCGGGAATCCGGCTGACGAAATCAAGAATGGCTTGGGTAACACGGTTTGGCTCGACCGGCACGATAACCGCGGGGAGCTGCTTGGAGTTTTCACTCATGGCGACACCGGATAAGGCAGCGAAGCTGCTGCCGATAGCGGTGAGTCTATGACGTGCAGGTGAAGTGGGTCTGAGTAGATATCCGGGCAAGCAGGCCTTACGCAAGATATTGCGACGATGGGCATGACTTATGGCGCAGGCATTGAGGCGTGGTTTAATGGGAATGTTATAACGTATCAAAAACAGCCTCTGCCTCTATTCACCTCCCGGATCTTGCCCATGAAATTGTCTTTGCTTGCCTTGAGCCTTGCCGCTGCGCTGAGCGCCGCGCCGGCGTACGCCGCCGATGGCGCGCCCGTTGAAAAAAGCACCGCTGCAGATACGACCGGGACAGAGGTGACGGATAACAGCGGCACCCGCAACAAGCCGCCGACCAAGGTGAAAGATCTGGGCACGGTCGATGTGACGGCAGCGCTGGATCGCTCGCGCAACGCCTTGTCGCCGGATACCGGCAGCAGTCAGTACGTGATCGATCAGAAGGCTATCGCAGCGTTGCCGCTCGGTGATTCCTCGCCGTTGAACCAGGTGCTGCTGCAGGCGCCGGGCGTGGTGCAGGATTCCTACGGCGGCATGCATGTGCGCGGCGACCATGCGGACCTGCAGTACCGCATCAACGGCGTCATCATCCCGGAGTCGATCTCCGGTTTTGGCCAGACGCTGGATGCGCGCACCATACAGAACGTGAAGCTGCTCGATGGCGCCTTGCCGGCACAATACGGTCTGCGCACGGCGGCCGTGGTGGACATCACCACCAAGGGCGCGCATGAGCTCGGCAACGGTGGCAGCGTGGGCATCACGGGAGGCTCGTTCGGTACGCTCAATCCGAATGCTTCGGTGTGGGGCAGCAGCGGTGCGTGGAGTGGATTCTTCACGGCGAACTATCTGGAAAACGATGTCGGCATCGAGAACCCTACGTCCAGCCACAAGCCGATTCACGATCACACCAATCAGGTGAAGGGCTTCGGCGATATTACTTATCTGATTAATAGCGACACGCGATTGAGCTTCCTCTTTGGCGTCAGCAACAGCCGTTTTCAGATTCCGAACAGGCCGGGTCAGTCGCCGCAGTTCGGTTATCTCGACACGGTCAATTTCGATTCTTCCAAACTCAACGACCAGCAGCGCGAAAAAACCCGTTTCGGTGTGCTCGCCTTGCAGGGCAAGCTGGGCACCACGGACTATCAGGTCTCGGTGGGGCAGCGTTATACCAGTGTCAACTTCGCCCCGGACCCGATCGGCGATCTGATGTTCAACGGCGTCGCCTCCAACGTCACCCGCAACAATCGCTCAAGCACGCTGCAGGCGGATTTCGCTACGCCGCTGGGCGGCAGCAATACGCTGCGCTATGGTATTTACGGTAGCTTCGAGCATGCGGGCAGCGGCAATAATGCGTGGGTGTTTCCGGTCGATGCTACCGGCGCGCAAAGCAGCACTACACCGATCAACATCATCGATAACAACCGTCTGACCGCAAAGACCTGGTCCGCCTACGTGCAGGACGAATGGAGCATCGGCGACAAGTGGACGGTGAACTACGGCGTGCGCGGCGACAAGTACACGCTGGTCCGCAGCGAAAGCCAGCTTAGCCCGCGCCTGGGCGTGGTCTATCAGGCCACCGACAGCACGACGATACATGCCGGCTACTCGCGCTACTTTACCCCGCCGGCGACGGAGATGATTACCACCTCCAGCATTTCCAAGTTCGACGGCACCACTAATGCCGTGTCCAATCCCGGCAACGCGACGCCGCTGGCCGAACGTTCGGATTATTTCGATGCGGGCGTGGCGCAGAACTTCGGCTCGTCGTTGACCTTGGGCCTGGATGCTTACTATCGCAAGGTGAAGCGCTTGCAGGACGAGGGCCAGTTCGGCTCCGCGCTGATCTATACCACCTTCAATTACGGCCTTGGCCATATCGGCGGCATCGAGTTCACCGCGAACTACGATGAGGGTCCGATCTCGGCTTATTTCAACCTCGCTTACAACCGGTCGATGGGCAAGAACGTCATCACCAGCCAGTACAACTTCGGGGTTGATGAATTGGCTTATATCGCCAACAACTACATTCATCTCGACCACGACCAGACCTACACCTCGTCCGGCGGCGTCAGCTATGCCATCAACAGCGACACCAAGGTCGGCGCCAACTACATTTTCGGCAGCGGCCTGCGCAAGGGCGGCTTGGTGCCGAACGGCGATTCGATGCCGGATTACTTCCAGCTCAATCTCAGCGTGTCGCACGATTTCAACTTCGACAGCACCGGCAAACTGCACACCCAGCTTGCCGTGCTCAATGCGCTGGACCGCACCTATCAGCTACGCAACGGCACCGGTGTCGGCGTCGGCGCGCCACAGTTCGGGCCGCGTCGCGGCTTGTACCTGAGCGTGCAGAAAGACTTCTAAATCACCTCTCGCGTCACTGCGGAGCAATGAAAAAGTCGGGCGCTCGCAAGGGCGCCCTATTTTTATGCCTTCAGCGTCGCCATGAACACCGCGCAGAGCGCCTCCATGCCAGTGCGGTCGTCTTCATCGAAGCGCGCGACCAGCGGGCTGTCCACGTCCCATACGCCGAACAGGCTGCCGTCGGGTTTCACCAGCGGCACGACGATCTCCGAGTTGGAGGCCGCATCGCAGGCGATATGACCGTCGAACGCATGCACGTCGCGAACCAGTTGGGTTTGCCGTGACTGCGCGGCGGTGCCGCAGACGCCGCGACCGAGTGCGATACGGATGCAGGCGGGCTTGCCCTGGAACGGGCCTACGACCAATTCGCTGCCGTCATACAGATAAAAGCCGGCCCAATTCAGATCGGGCAGGCTGTGAAACACCAGGGCGGCGAAATTCGCTGCATTAGCGATCGGATCGCGTTCGTCGGCAAGCAGGCCGTGGGCTTGCTGCGCCAATTCCGCGTAATGTTCGCGTTTGCTGCCGGAAACAAGCGATTTAAGTTCGTAAGTCATGGCCCAGACGCATCGGTAGGGATGGGAAAGCTCGTATTATGCGCCGGTCACCAGGGGAGAGCGCGGTATGAGTTTGATCGAGCAACGCGAAGGCATCGAGGCCGGGCGGTTGGATATATTCGTGGACGGCGCGTTCGCTTTCACATTGACGTTGCTGGCTATTTCGGGGACTGAGATCCCGCGCAATCTAGGCATGCTGCTGCACGCGTTAGGCGGCATTCCGGCGTTTGCCTGCAGCTTCATGCAGATCGCGCTGTTTTGGCACGCTCATGTGCACTGGCGCAGCCAGTGCAGGTTAGCCGACCGCACCAGCTTGATACTGTCGCTGGTGCTGGTGTTTTTCGTACTGATTTTTGTCTATCCGCTGCATATGGTGTTTGCCAGTCTGTTCTCCTTCATCAGCGGCGGTATCTTGCCAAGCGATTTTCAGGCGCAGACGATCAATGAGGTGAAGGGGGTCTTCGTTTGCTACGGTGCAGCTTATATGTGCATGTCGGCCACGCTGGCGTTGCTGTACCGGCATGGTGCGCGGCATGCCATACACGTGAGTCCGGCGGCGCGCGACGAAGCGCGAGTAGCCACGATGGTATGGGCGATCTCTGCGGCGGTGGGTCTGCTATCGATCATCGTTGCGCTGCTGATTCCATCGCAGGGGTCGGGGATGTTGTTGATCTTGCCGGGTAGTTGCTACTTCTTGCTCGTCTTAATGCGATTTCTGCTGCAGAGCTACCGACGCCGCTTGCAGCAGGCGGCTACTTGAGCGAGCCGGCCGTCTTCATCGCCGGCACCGATACCGGCATCGGCAAAACACACGCCGCCTGCACGCTATTGCATGCCCTGCGTGCCGCCGGACATACCGCTTGCGGCATGAAGCCGGTAGCCAGCGGTTGCGTGGCGACACCCGATGGCCTGCGCAATGAGGATGCCTTGGCGCTGCAGGCCGCCAGCAGCTTGCCGTTGCCTTATGCGTTGATTAATCCGATGGCGTTGCGTGCGCCGCTGTCCCCGCACCTGGCGGCGGCTCGCGAAAAGGTGACGATCACGTTGCCACCACTGCGCGACGCGTTCAATGTGCTGCAGGCGGGTTGTCAGGTCGTCGTGGTCGAAGGTGTCGGTGGCTGGCTAGTGCCGCTGGCACCGAATCTGTTCGCCTCCGACATCGCCAGCCAATGGCGGTTGCCGGTGATTCTGGTCGTCGGTTTGCGTTTGGGTTGTCTCAGTCATGCGCTGCTCAGCGCGCAGGCGATCGCAGCGGATGGCTGCCGTCTACTGGGTTGGATCGGCAATCGTGTCGACCCGGCCATGGAGGCGGTGGAGGAAAATCTGGACAGTCTGCGCACTCTGCTGCCGGCACCTTGTCTAGGTGTATTGCCGTATGGCGTATCTCCAGCCGAGGCTGCCGGTGAGCTGGATATGGCCGTCGCAGTGTTGCGTGGAGCATCCGCATGAATGCCGCACATCGATTCAACACGGGCAATGAACACTCTTAATTTGCAGGAGGCGGTTATGACCCAGCGTTACCACTATTTTCTTTCGATCGCCGATCTGGCCCGTGCGCGCGGCAGCGAGCCCACCTTGAGCTACGAGGGAGCCGGCCCGAATGATTTCGCCGTGACCTTGCAGGAGGCGCTGCGCAATCCGAACTTGTTTGAACGTTGGCGATCGATGCAGCCGGAGCCCGATGAGGTCGATATGGCGCTGGCCGCTACCGACTCGAATGCGCAGGCGAGCGCCAAGGTAGATGACCTTCATACCGACGTTGAACTCTTGACCAGCCTGCCGATGAGCATCGTGCGCCATCGCCTGAATCTGCTTATTGGCCACGCGTGGCAGTTGCGCGATATGCGGTCGGCTTGAGCTGAATAGATCAGTTCCCAACTTTCGGCCCTTGGAAGAAAGGGCCAAGTGTGGTTACAGTCGAAAGCCATTTTTACGGCACCCGCCATCGGATGCCTCGTTTTAAGGAACCCTCACATGCTTCGTCTTCGCACACTTGTCATTGCCACCTCGATTGCCCTCGGGGCTTGTTCGCAGCCGTCCAATGATGCCGCCAAGCCGGCTACACCGCCTGCGCCGGCCAGTACCGCCGCCGCGCCGAGTGCGGAGGCCAGCGCCAGTAATCCGTTCTTCGTGGCCAGCACTTTGCCGTTCCAGGCGCCGCCTTTCGACAAGATCAAAGAATCCGATTACCAGCCGGCCATCGAAGAGGGCATGAAGCAGCATCTGGCGGAGATCGAGAAGATCGCCGACAACCCGGAGCCACCGACCTTCGAGAACACCTTTGTGGCGATGGAAAAATCCGGCGCTTTGCTGAGCCGTGTCACGCATGTGTTCGACAGCATAACCGGCGCCAATACCAGCGACTTTTTGCAGAACGTGGAAAAAGAAGAAGCGCCGAAGCGGGCCGCTCACGATGACGCCATTGTGCTGAACGGTAAGCTGTTTCAGCGGGTGGAGACGGTCTACAACCAGCGCGAGTCGCTCAAGCTCGATCCCGAGTCGCTGCGTCTGGTCGAAGTGACCTACAAGAATTTTGTACGTGGCGGCGCCAAGTTGTCCGATGCCGACAAGAGCAAGTTGAAAGAGCTCAACAAGGAAGAGTCCACGCTCAGCACCGAATTCACCAACAAGTTGCTTGCGGCAACCAAGGCCGGCGCGCTGGTGCTGGACGACAAGGCCAAATTGGCCGGTCTTTCCGAGGGCGATCTGGCCGCCGCCGAGCAAGCCGGCAAAGACCGCAAGCTTGACGGCAAGTGGGTACTTCCGCTGCAGAACACCACGCAGCAGCCCGAGCTGCAAAGCCTGACCGATCGTGCCACGCGCGAAGCCTTGTTCAATGCCTCGTGGGGCCGCTCGGAGAAGAGCGACGCCAATGACACGCGCGAGCTGATCTCGCGTCTGGCTCAGCTACGCGCCGAGCAGGCCAAGTTGATTGGTTTCCCGAGCTATGCCGCATGGAAGCTCGAAGACCAGATGGCGAAGACGCCTGATGTGGCGATCAAGTTCATGCAAGACCTGGTGCCTGCCGCCACCGCGCGTGCGCATGCCGAGGCCAAGGACATTCAGGCGGTGATCGATCAGCAAAAGGGCGGCTTCAAAGTGCAGGCCTGGGATTGGCCGATCTATGCCGAGCAGGTGCGTAAAGCCAAGTACGACTTGGACGAGACGCAGATCAAGCCGTACTTCGAGATTGATAACGTGCTGCAAAACGGCGTGTTCTTCGCCGCCAATCAGCTTTATGGCCTGACCTTCAAAGAGCGCAAAGACATTCCGGTGTATCAGCCCGATGTGCGCGTATTCGAGGTGTTCGACAAAGACGGCACTTCGATGGCGCTGTTCTATTGCGATTACTTCAAGCGCGACAACAAGAACGGCGGCGCCTGGATGAGCAATTTCGTCGATCAGTCCAAGCTGCTCGGCACCAAGCCGGTGATCTACAACGTCGCCAACTTCACCAAGCCGGCACCGGGCCAGCCGGCGCTGCTGTCGTTCGGCGATGTCATCACCATGTTCCATGAGTTTGGCCACGGCTTGCATGGCATTTTTGCCGACTCCCAATATGCGAGCTTGTCGGGCGCGGCTACGGCGCGCGACTTTGTCGAATTTCCCTCGCAATTCAACGAGCATTGGGCGACCGACCCCAAGGTCTTCGCCAACTACGCCAAGCACAATAAAACCGGCGAGCCGATGCCGCAGGCTCTGGTCGATAAGATCAAGAAGGCCGCTACCTTCAACAAGGGCTACGACATGACCGAGGTGGTTGCCGCGGCCCTGCTCGATATGAACTGGCACAGCCTGAGTGCGGATGCGCCCAAGCAGGATGCCGATAAATTCGAGGCCGAAGCGCTGAAGAAAGACAAGATCGATCTCAGCTATGTGCCGCCGCGTTATCGCTCCAGCTACTTCCAGCATATCTGGGGCAATGGTTATGCCGCCGGCTATTACGCCTATCTGTGGACCCAGATGCTATCTGACGACGGCTTCGAATGGTTCAAGGAGCATGGCGGCCTGACGCGCGATAACGGCGATCGCTTCCGCGCCATGATTCTCTCGCGCGGCAACACCGTGGAGCTGAGCAAGCTGTACCACGACTGGCGCGGCAAGGACCCGGTGGTCGAGCCGATGCTTATCAATCGCGGGTTGAAAGAAGCGCCGAAGCACTAAAAGGCGCTTAGTTCAACAGCTTGCTGCCATCTCTTTCGGCGCGAATGCGGCCAGGGCTGACGCCGCTGACTCGTTTGAATAGACGTCTAAAGGCAGCTTCGCTGCCATAGCCGAGTTGTTCGGCTATGGCAGCTACAGACAGTTGCCGGTCGCGCAACAATTGTTCGGCCACGCTGACCCGCCACTGGGTCACGTATTGCATCGGCGGCATCTTCATCAAGCGGGTGAATCGTTCGGCAAAGGCAGAGCGTGACATACAGGCGCGCGAGGCCATGGCTTGCATGGTCCAGGCATGGCCAGGGGCTTCGTGTACGGCATGCAGTACCTTGCAGATGCGTGTGTCGGTGATCGCGGCGAACAGGCCGCGGCGCTCCGTCGTGCGGCTGGCGTAGTCGCATATGGCGAGCGTGAACAAGGTGTCCGCCAGTTTGTTCAGTAGCAATTGCCGGCCGGAGATGGCCGAATGCGCGACGCCGATCATCATGCTCGACAATTGCCGGAAGGTATCGCTGGCCTCACTCGCACGCACGACAAAGCAGGCCGGCAAGGCCTGGCTGAGCGGATGCTGCGTGCTGGTGGAAAAATGCAGTTCGCCACAGATCAAGGTGTTGGAATCGGAGGGGTGTGGGCGAGTGTCGATGTTCAGGCGATGCGAATCGCCATGCGCCAGTACGACCAGATCGCCGGCTTCCAGATGCAGTGCGTTTTCGAGTGCGGAACTCTCTACGGTGTAATGGCCCGTACCGATCAAATGAAATAACCCACAAGCGTCATTGGCTTCGCCGTGAAGCGACCGGCCAGGTTGATGCTGTCCGGTGAGCACATCGACGCGCAGCATGGATTGATTCAAAAGTGATTCGAGCGCGGGTTCGACGAAAGCCGGTGGTGCGCCGCAGAGTGAGGCGGCAGTGTGTTCGATAAACAAGGGAAATCCCTCCGTCGAGTGGCTCTGCACTGTTATTCGCCGACGGAGGATGGATGGTTACATGGTCTAGTTCTTACGATTTAAGACGGTAGGCACCGATCAGGCCCGCCTCCAGCCATTGCCGCAGCAGGGCCGTCATGCGCGGCAGCGCCTTGCTCGGGGGGTGGTATTCGGCCAGGCGTTCGCATAGAGCGGTGAACGGCTCTTCACGCATGGCGGCGTTCAATAGCTGCCGTTCGTCTTCAGCGAGCGGTCGATAGTGCACGGTGAGCGCCTGGCGCCACACCAGCAGGTGTCGTGGTTGCCGGTAACTGCGCATGCGTGGGCGAGGTTCTTGCCGATCGGCAGCGCGACGGAAGCTGTCTACGTTGCAGGTGACCGGCAAGATTTGTAGATGGCCTTGTGGACGCAGGCAAAGTTCGGCCCATGCTTCGGCCGGAATATCGGCCAGATCGGCCGCGTTGATCGTCGGCTCGTCGGCGGCATCGAATACCGTGGAAATAGCCCAATCCAGTCGCGCCATATCGGCGAGTGCCGGTTTGTCGCGCCAGGGGCGGCTGAACTCCAGAAAGGCCGCGAGGCCGGCGCCGTGCCAGCGTATGTTGTAGTGACCGGATGGATGCGCTTGCACATAGCTATCGAGCATGGCGTCGAAGCGTTGACCGACCATCAGGCGCAGGCCGGGAAACTCCGTACTTAATGCATCACGCAGTCGTATACGGTAGCCATGCCGGTAGACGGCGAGGCGGGTGACCGCGTCGGCGTGAGCATCGCCGCGCAGTTCACGTAATCGAGGGGTATTGTCGGCAAGCACGGCTTGTAGCAAGCGCTGCTGAAGCGTCTGCAGCGTATTCATGCGGCACGCTGCAGCCACGGCGCCGCCAATGTGCGGGCGTGATCGAGTTCGGTCATTAGTTCGGCGAGCGGGGGGATGTGGTCATCGCGCTCGATCATCGTCGATACGTGGCCGTAGCGTTTTACCGCTTCGATATAGAGATCCCATACCGCGTTGGCGACGGGCGCATCGTGGGTGTCGATGATGAGCGGTCCGCCATGCTCATGGCCGGCCAGGTGAAACTGTTGCACGCGTTGCGCCGGAATGCCGTCCAGATAATCCAGCGGCGAAAAACCGTGATTGCATGCACTGACATAAATATTGTTGATGTCGAGCAAGATAAGACAATCCGCACGCTCCGCTACGGCAGCAAGAAACTGCCACTCGGTTAGCTGCGAATCGGCGAAGCTGATATAGCTGGAAACGTTCTCCAGCAAAATGCGGCGGCCTAGAACATCCTGCACCCGCGTGACCCGCTCAACCACATGGGCGAGTGCTTCCTCGGTATAGGGCAATGGCATGAGGTCATGCAGGTTGATGCCTTGCACACCGGTCCAGCACAGGTGATCGGAGACCCAGGCCGGTTCGATATGCCGCGCCAGTGCGGCGAGCCGTGCAAGATAATCGTCATCCAGCGGATCGGTGCCGCCGATCGACATCGACACGCCGTGCATCACCAGGGGAAAGCGCTCGCGGAATCGTTCCAGCCATACCAGCGGCCGGCCACCGGGAACCAGATAATTCTCGGAAACGATTTCAAGCCATTGAACGTTACCCGGTTGTTCAAGCAGCGCTTCGTAATGCTCGACGCGCAAGCCTAGTCCATAACCCAGATAAGGCGCCCGGCTGGATGTGGTTTCGATGGTCATAAGATGGGGCGAGGTATTCCGAGAGCTATCGAAATACCTCGCCAGTCACATCAAGATGCTTTCTTCGCGTCGGCCACGGCAGCGTCGCAAGCCTGCTGGTCTTTCTGCATGGTGAAGCCTTGGCCCTTGCATGCATTCTGGCCTTTGCAAGCGTTGCTCGCCTGCTTACAAGCGCCATGGCCTTTACAGGACGACGAGTTCATGCACTTGACCTCGGCCGTGCTGCCTTTTGCCATTTTGTCGGCCGGGGCGGCGGACAGTGCGGTCACGGCGAACAGGCCAGCCACCATGACAGCCATGGCGCCACCATTGAGCTTATTCATCTTCATATCTGAGTCCTTTTGGGTCGTGGAAGCCGCTATGAAACGCGACGTGAGCATGTCTCGCCAAACTTCGTTGTCATTATGCGAAGACTGGCATCGACAATGAGATTCTGACTGCCTCGAAAAGCGTTGACTGCATCTGTTCATCCCACTTTTATGCCTGATCGTCCTGCACCTGGCGGGTTTGGACGTGAAGCAAGAAAGCATGGACGCACGACCATGGTCGATGGGTGACTGCCGCACGCATCATGCAGCCACCATCATTTCATAGGTCGTATCTTATGCGTCAAATACTCGCTGCACTGGCCTCGCGCCTGCTCGAAGTGCTATACGCCGGCCGCTGGGTCGGCCCCTTGGTGCTGCGCTTGGGGTTCGGCTATTTCTGGTTGGAGACGGGTATCGCCAAGGTGCATAACCTGGATGGCTTTACGCAGCGCTTTGTCGGCTGGGGGATCCCGTTTCCCGTTTTCAGCGCGACGATGTCGGCCTGGACCGATTTGCTCGGCGGCCTGTTGCTGATGCTTGGCTTGTTCACGCGGCTGATCTGTGTGCCGATGATTGTGAACATGCTGGTGGCGATTGCCCTGGTGGTTTCGGCAAGCCTGTCGGGTCTGGACGACTACGTCGAGACGAACGAAGTGCTGTATATCCTGATCTTCTTCTGGCTGCTGGTTGCAGGGCCCGGCAAAGCGAGCCTGGATACCCTGGTAGTGCGTTGGCTGGGTGTTCGCGCGCAAGCGTGATGTGCCACCACCTGCATCCTGATTGGCTGAGTAGCATGAAAGTGCCTCAGGAGAGGTTCTTACAAGTGTTGACCCCCTTCCAACCTCCCCCTGCAAGCAGGGGGAGGAGAAAAAACATCAGGTGAGATTCGACGCTAATCAGGCTCCCGCATGGCGAGGGGCGCCATGAGTCAGTAAGCGAATTCGCGAAACACCGGATCGACGCTACCGCCCCACGCACCATGAAATAGCTCCAGCTTGCGCTCGGCCGGCGTTTGATTGGCTTCGGCGATTTCGATCAGCGGTTCGAGAAACAGGCTTTCGTCGGCGCCGTGGCGATTGAGCCGGGCGCGGCGCTTGAGGCCATGGACGGCGATCTTCAGGGTTTCCTGTGCCAGTTCGCGCACGCGATGGCCGCGGAACGGTAGCTTCAACGCCTGCTTGGGGACGCCGTCGCGCAGGGCGTGACGCTCCTCGCGGGTGAAATCTTTGACCAGATCCCAGGCGGCATCCAGTGCCTGGTCGTCATAAAGCAGGCCGACCCACAGCGCGGGCAGGGCGCAGAGGCGACCCCATGGGCCGCCGTCGGCGCCGCGCATCTCCAGGTACTGCTTGAGCCGCACTTCAGGAAATGCGGTGGTCAGGTGATCGGCGAAATCGCGCATCGTAGGCCGTGCGCCGGGCAAGGCGGCCAGCTTGCCGGCCATGAACTGTTTGAAGTCCTGACCGGACAGGTCGATATAGCGGCCGTCCTGGTAGCTGAAATACATCGGCACATTGAGAATGTAGTCGACATAGCGTTCATAGCCGAAGCCATCTTCAAAGACGAAGTCGAGCATGCCGGTGCGGTCGGCATCGGTATCCGTCCACACGTTCGAACGATAGGATAGATAGCCGTTTGGACGGCCTTCGGTAAAGGGCGAGTCGGCAAACAATGCAGTGGCGATCGGCTGCAGTGCGAGGCTGGTGCGGAATTTCTTCACCATGTCCGCTTCGCTGGAAAAATCCAGATTCACTTGCACGGTGCAGGTGCGCGTCATCATGTCCAGGCCGAGCGAGCCGACCTTGGGCATGTACTCGCGCATGATTTTGTAGCGGCCTTTGGGCATCCACGGCATTTCGTCGCGACGCCACTTGGGCTGAAAGCCCATGCCGAGAAAGCCGATGCCAAGCTCGTCGGCGACCGAGCGAACTTCTTCCAGATGCGAGTTCACTTCGCAACAGGTCTGGTGAATGGTTTCCAGCGGGGCGCCGGAAAGCTCCAACTGGCCGGCGGGCTCCAGGGTGATCGAGGCGTTGTCGCGCGACAGCGCTACCGGATTCTCGCCTTCGCGTGCGACCGACCAACCATAGCGCGTGGCGATGGTTTCCAGCAGCACGCGGATACCACGCTCGCCCTCGAAGGTGGGCGGGCGCAGGTCGTCATTGCGAAAGCCGAATTTTTCGTGCTCCGTGCCAATGCGCCACGCCTCGGGCGGTTTTTCGCCGGCGGCAAGGTAATCGACAAGTTGTTTGCGATCGCCGATCGGCGTGCTCTGAACGGCACTGGGTATGGACACGGGTGATTCCTCGTCGAGTCAGCGACTCACTGTGGGGGTGGCGGTGGAGAATTCAAAGGCCCATCTGTCCGGCATGCGGCCGGGCGCGCCGCACATCATCGTTTGCTTGGTTTTTCGCTCGGAAGTGCCCCCGCGGGGCTGACGTTGCTCGGTGCGGGAAAGTCGATGCGCATGCGTGCGCCCTGACAGTCGTGACTATCCAAAATACTGAAATGAGCGCCATGCGCGCGTGCCGCCTCATCGACGATCGCCAAGCCCAGGCCGCAACTGTCGCGTTCGCTGCCGGTGCCATGATAGAAACGTTCGCGCACACGCTCGCGTTCGGCGATCGGAATGCCCGGACCGCTATCGTCGACCTCAAGAAACGGTTGTCCTAGTTCGATGCCGCAGCGTAGCGTGATATGCCCGCCAAGCGGGGTATGACGAATGGCATTGTCGAGCAAGTTGAGCAGTAGCTCGCGCAGCAGCCAATACACCCCATAGACCTGCGCCGGCTGGCAGTCGGCGCCAAGGTCGATATCGCGCTGCAGAGCGTGGTCCAGCGAGTTGCCGATGACCGCGCCGATCAACGCAGGTAGCTCGATCTGGGTGAAGTGACTGGCCAAGTGTGCCGAGGGTTCGGCGCGCGCCAATGCCAGCAACTGATTGGCCGTGTGGGCGAGCCGGTCGATGCCGCCATGCAATTGAGTGATCCGTGCCTGCAGCGGACTGCCGCTGGCTTCCTGGCCGAGTACTTCCAGTTGCGCCTTGAGTCCGGTCAGCGGTGTGCGCAGTTGGTGGGCCGCATTGGCGAGAAAGTGTTGTTGCGCAAGTGTGGCATCGCGCACTGAAACCAGCAGGGTGTTAAGCGAATCGACCAAGGGCCGGACCTCGGCGGGAACCTCGGCGGTCGATATCGGATTCAATGCTTGTGGCGCGCAACCAACAATTTGTTCGCGCAAGCGCCGCAGCGGGCGCAGTGCGATGGTAATGCCGAGCAGCGCGGTGCCGAGCATCAGCAGCATCTGAATACTATTGTTGATGCCGAACGAGACATCCATGCGATGCACGGCACGATCGCGGCGAAAGGGTATTTCCGCCGCACTGACCACCAGCGGCTCGCCCGCCTCGGTGGTGCGATAGCTGACCAGCCGCAGTTGCAGGCCCTGGTAAGTCACATCGGCGTAGTCGAGGCCTTTGCTGTTTCGGCCTGCGGCGACGATCGGCAACTGGGCATCGCCGGCGATGGTGTTGCCATCGAGAGTGCTGACCCGATAGAAGAATTTTTCTTGCGGTGGGGCGCGCAGCGGCGCCGGTGGGCGATCCGGTATCGGGATGTCCAACTGCCCATCGGGCGTGCGGCGAATATGCGCGGCAATCGCCAGCGCCGCGCGCGACAGCGAACGATCGAAGGTGCTGTAGATTGGATTGACGATGACTTGATGGTCGACCGCGACACCTAGCACCAGCAGCAATAGCAGCGGAGCCAGCAGGTAGCTCAGTAAGCGGCGGCGGATACTGGGTGTGTCAGAGGTCTTCAAGGCGGTAGCCGAGCCCGCGAATGCCGCGCACGGTGGCCGCGCCTTCGAGCTTGCCGCGCAGGCGCGATACGTGAACCTCGATGGCGTTGCTGGAAATGTCTTCGTCCCAGCCGGCGATGGCTTGAATGAGGCGTTCCTTGCTCACGACACGGCCGCTGTGGTGGGCGAGACATTCCAGGATCGACCATTCGCGGCGCGTGAGTTCGAGCACCTGGCCGGCCGGACTCAGCGCACGGCGGCCAGCCAGGTCGATACGCAACTGGCCGATCGTCAACTCGTTCGAGGTCGCGGCGCTGGCGCGGCGGATCAGCGCGCGGCAGCGGGCGGCCAGTTCGGGCAGGGCAAAGGGCTTGACCATGTAGTCGTCGGCGCCCAGGTCGAGCGCGCTGACGCGATCGTCCAGGCCATCTCGGGCGGTAACGATGAGCAGCGGCAGCCCGTTGCCGGCACGGCGCAACCGGCGGACCAAGGCGAAGCCATCTTCGCCCGGAAGCCCTAGATCAATGATGGCCAGATCGTAGTGGGTGCCTTCCATCAAGCCAGGGACGGGTTCGGCTGCGGCCGTGCGGTCGACGGCATAGCCTTCCGCCGACAGGCCACGGACGATGGCATCGGCAACCAGCGAATCATCTTCGACGAGCAGAATGCGCATAGGGATAACGGCTGGGGGGGAGGCGGCATGCTAGCAGTAGCGGGTTATTGCGAAATAGCGGTATTGCATCCTCTTTCCCGCCGGGAGGACGGGATCAACAAAAAGCCGGCACGAGGCCGGCTTTTTGCTATTGGAGCGATGCGGTTGTTTTAGCGCCGCATGGAGTTGAAGAACTCGTCGTTGGACTTGGTGTTCTTCATCTTGTCGAGCATGAACTCCATCGCCGTCAACTCGTCCATCGGATGCAGCAGCTTACGCAGAATCCAGATCTTGGCGAGCATGTCCGGTTCGATCAGCAGATCTTCGCGGCGGGTGCCGGAGCGATTGATGTCGATGGCCGGATACACGCGCTTCTCGGAGATGCGGCGGCTCAGGTGCACTTCCATATTGCCGGTGCCCTTGAACTCCTCGTAGATCACCTCGTCCATCTTGCTGCCGGTATCGGTCAGCGCGGTGGCGATGATGGTCAAAGAGCCGCCTTCTTCCACGTTGCGCGCGGCGCCGAAGAAGCGCTTGGGACGCTGCAGGGCGTTGGCATCGACACCGCCGGTAAGCACCTTGCCGGAGCTGGGTACCACGGTGTTGTAGGCGCGGGCCAGGCGGGTGATCGAGTCGAGCAGGATCACTACATCTTTCTTATGCTCGACCAGGCGCTTGGCCCGCTCGATCACCATCTCGGCGACCTGCACGTGGCGTACCGCCGGCTCGTCGAAGGTGGAGCTGATGACCTCGGCGCGCACGGTGCGGGCGATTTCGGTGACTTCCTCGGGACGCTCATCGATCAGCAACATAATCAGATGCACGTCGGGATGGTTGTACTGAATGGCCTGCGCGATGTTCTGCAGCATCATCGTCTTACCCGACTTGGGCTGCGACACGATCAGACCGCGCTGACCACGGCCGATCGGTGCGACCAGGTCGAGGATGCGTCCGGTGATATCTTCGGTCGAGCCGTTGCCGCGCTCCAGCTTGAACGACTTGCGCGGGAACAGTGGGGTGAGATTCTCGAACAGCAGCTTGTTCTTCGACGCTTCCGGCGGATCGCCGTTGATGTCGTCGACCTTGAGCATGGCGAAATAACGCTCGCCTTCCTTCGGGTGGCGCACGCGTCCGGTGATGTAGTCGCCGGTACGCAGGTTGAAGCGGCGAATCTGGCTGGGCGACACATAGATGTCGTCCGGTCCGGCCAGGTAGGACTCATCGGCCGAACGCAGGAAGCCGAAGCCGTCCTGCAGGATCTCCAGCACGCCCTCGGCCCAGATGCCGCCGCCGGAGCGGGCATGCGCCTTGAGGATGTTGAACACCACGTCTTGCTTGCGGGCGCGAGCGACACCTTCTTGAATGCCCAGCGACTCGGCGAATTCGAGTAGCTGAATCGAATTCTTGCGCTTGAGTTCGGTGAGATTGATGAGGCGGTCGTTGCTGCCGGCGTCGGCGAATTCGTCGTCTACCGGTAAGCCATTGTTATTGCGCGGGTGATTGCCGCCGCCTGGGCCGCGCTGCTGCGGCTGATTCGGGTTGCCGCCGCGCTCGTGGCGGCGCCGGCGATTGCGGTCGTTACGATCATTGTTACGGTCGTTACGGCGGTCGCCGCTATTGGGGTTGTTCTGCCCAGGCTGCCCTGGATTGGCGGGCTGGCCACCTTCGCGCGATTCCTGCGGCGGGCGTGGCGAGCCTTCGCTCGATGGGGCAGGCGGGTTGGCCTGTTCGACCGGCAGGCTGGCTTGCACCGGCACTGACGGAGTTGGCGCGACGCGCTCCATGGCAGGAGCTGGCGCGGGCGGCGGTGCGCTTACGGCTTTTTCCGCTTTGGGAGCGTTTTCAGCGTTAGCCGCAGCGGCTGCCGTAGCGGCGGCCGATTTGCGTGGCGCGCGCGGACGCGGCTCGGCAGCAGGCTTGGTATCGGCGCTCTTGACGTCGTTGGATTCTTTGGTATCGATGCTATCGGACACGGGCAAACCTCATGGGGGCGCCGTTAATACAGGAGGGAGGATGTGCGTCGCGCGGAAGGCGCAGGGGACAGGAGAGTCCCGACGGACGTGCCAATCTAGCACCCGCCGCGCTGCGCAGTAAAGCGCGGCGGCGGGATCTGGTTCACAACGCTTAGATGGCGCTGTCGATCATCTTGGCCAATTGGCCCTTGCTGACGGCGCCGATCTGGGTCGCCTCGACCTTGCCGTTCTTGAATACCATCAAGGTCGGAATGCCGCGCACAGCGTAGTCTTTTGGGGTTTTCTGGTTCTGGTCGATATTGATCTTGACGACCCGCAGCTTGCCCTCGTACTGCTTGGCCAGCTCCTCCAGCGCCGGCGCAATGGCCTTGCAGGGGCCGCACCATTCAGCCCAGAAATCCAGCAGGACCGGGGTATCGGATTCGAGTACTTCCTTTTGGAAGGCGTCGTCAGTCACATGGGTAATCAGTTCGCTCACCGGGTTCTCCGAAGGTAGGCGGGGGAAGGTATGACGACCACGCGGCCAGCATCAGCTACACTTGGGCGCCCATGAAGCGCGGGTCGGTTCAGGTTTGAGAAGGTGATGCCGTTGCGGCAAGCCTCCATTCCAGCGTAAGTCGAGGCGCGATTCAAGCGATTCAAGGGCAGCAGCAGGTGGTTCCGTTGACATAGGTGAAGTGGTTGGCCCCATGGCCCATAGCCCCTTCACCTATGCCAGCGGGGCTGCCAGTTGCCGTCGCCCGCCACTTCGGCGCCAGCGTTGAGCGTGCCACCGGCAGCGTAGCCCCTCCAGGCCGCCCTGTCGCCGGACCGCCGCACCGCGCCGCATCTATCCACCTGTCCCGCGGCTGTCTGATCGCCCTGGGGCCGGGTAAGCCGCCCTATGCGGATACCCGTATCTTCTGGTTACTCACTCCATGTCACAAACCGTACTCACCGATACCTTTTTCACCAATTTCGATCTGCACCCGCTGTTGCAGAAAAGTCTGGACGATAGCGGCTTTACCCGCTGCACCCCGATTCAAGCGCTGACCCTGCCGGTAGCCCTGACCGGGCGCGACGTCGCCGGCCAGGCCCAGACCGGCACCGGCAAGACCTGCGCCTTTCTGGTCGCCTTGATGAATCGCCTGTTGACCAACCCGGCCGTGGCCGAGCGCAAGGACAGCGATCCGCGCGCGCTCATCATTGCGCCGACTCGCGAACTGGCGATCCAGATCGAGAAAGACGCTCAGGCCGTCGGCCGCCACACCGGCCTGCGCACGGCCTTGATCTACGGCGGCGTCGACTACGACAAGCAGCGCCAGCAGCTCAAGGACGGTTGCGACATCATCATCGCCACGCCGGGTCGCCTGCTCGATTACTACAAGCAGAACGTGTTTGGCTTCAACGGCGTTGAAGTGATGGTGGTCGATGAGGCCGATCGCATGTTCGATCTAGGCTTTATCAAAGACGTTCGCTTCATTTTTCGCCGCCTGCCGGTGCGCGAACAGCGCCAGGTGCTGCTGTTCTCCGCCACGCTGAGCCATCGCGTGTTGGAGCTGGCCTACGAGCATATGCACAACGCCGAAAAGCTGGTGGTGGAGACCGAGAACGTCACTGCCGATCGCGTGCGTCAGTTGGTCTATTTCCCCGCCAAAGAAGAAAAGATGCCGTTGCTGCTGAACTTGCTTGAGCGCACCAGCGCCGAGCGCAGCATCATCTTCGTCAATACCAAGGCCGCGGCCGAGCGCATCACCGACCGGGTGAAGCGACAGGGTTACCGCGTGGGTGCGCTGTCCGGCGACGTGCCGCAGCTCAAGCGTCAAAAGTTGTTACAGCGCTTCCAGGAAGGTCAGCTCGACATGTTGGTGTGTACCGACGTGGCGGCACGCGGCCTGCACATTCCGGCGGTCAGCCACGTATTCAACTACGACTTGCCGCAGGATGCCGAAGACTACGTGCACCGCATCGGCCGCACCGCCCGCCTGGGCGCCGAGGGCGATGCGATCAGCTTTGCCTGTGACCTCTACGCCATGTCGCTGCCGGATATCGAGACCTATATCGGCCAGCGTATTCCCGTCGCCGCGATTGATCCGGCGTTGCTGGTGATGCCGAAGCCGCGCGAAATGGACGCGCAGTTCGCTGCGGCGGCTGCGGCCGACAGCGCGGAGTTCGGTGACAAGGTGGTGGCGCGCGAGAAAGACGGCTCCCCCTCGCGTAGTCGTTCCCCAGGTGGTCGTGGTGGCCGCGGTGGCCGTGATGGCGAGCGGCCGGCACGTGAGGGCTCGCGCCCGGCGCGTAGCCATGACGCTGCCGCAAGCACCGAAGCTGCGCGTCCCGCCGCCAAGCCCGCGCCTGCCGTGGGTTCAAACAGCGAAGCCGGTGCGGCGGCCGAGGCCGAGCGCAAGCGCCGCCGTCGTCGCGGTGGCCGCAATCGTCGCCGTGAAGACGGCACGCCGAACGCCGAGGTGAACGGCAATGCAGCCGTCACTGCCGACAACCGCGCCCCGCGCGGTGAACGCCGTCCGCCGCGCGAGCGTGGCGCGAACGAGCAGGCTGGTGCTCGTCCGTCACGCCAGGTCGTGGTGAGTGCGGGTCATACCGCCGAGCACACGGCGCCGAAAAAGCCGGGCTTCTTCCGTCGCCTGACCCGGCTTTTCACCGGCCGCTAAGCACGCCACAAACTCCCTTTCTTGCTGGCAAGGGAGGGATGTCGCTGCAAGGTTCCTCCTGCGGCGTGCCGGTTGGGGGTAACGTGCCTGCTCAAGCGGTTTCGTAAGCGGCTATTTTCGTAAACGAAATAGCTCCGGCACCTCGAAGTTTTTCGAGGTGCCGCTTATCCTTGTCACGATTGCGCCATCAGGATTGGGAGAGCATCGGTGATTCGCTTCGAGCAAGTCAGCAAACGCTACGAGGGCGGCCACGAGGCGTTGTCGCAGCTTTCTTTTCACGTGGCTCCTGGGGAAATGGCCTTTGTCACCGGCCACTCCGGTGCCGGCAAGAGCACCTTGCTCAAGCTGCTGGGATTGATCGAGCGCCCTTCTCATGGGTTGATCGCCCTGGACGGGCAGAGCCTGGCCAAAGTCGGCCGCGCCGGTATCCCCAAGTTGCGGCGCCGGATCGGCATGGTGTTTCAAGATCATCGCCTGCTGATGGACCGAACGGTTTACGCCAACGTCGAGCTGCCGCTGGTGATCGGCGGCATCGCGCCGGCCGAGCGTGGCCGGCGTGCGCGTGCGGCGTTGGAGAAGGTCGGCTTGCTCGCCTACGAACGCCAGCTACCGGCATCGCTATCGGCCGGCGAGCGGCAACGCGTGGGTATCGCCCGCGCCATTGTCGCCAAGCCGACCTTGCTGATCGCCGACGAACCCACCGGCAACCTGGATCCCCAATTGGCGGTGGAAATCATGGAGCTGTTTGCCGAATTCCAACAGGTCGGCACCACCGTGCTGATCGCCAGCCACGACCTACCCTTGATTAAGCGCATGAAGAAGCGCGTGGTGGTGTTGGATCATGGCCGGCTGGTGGCCGATATCGCGGCGCAGGAGGTGCTGTGAACACGTCGACCGAGCTGCCGCACAACGAGACGCCGGCGCATGCGGAGCGTCATCGCCCGCGTAAGTTTGCTAGCTGGCACGAACACCATGGCTGGAGCGCCGGAGCCAGTTTGCGACGCTTGATGTCGCGCCCGCTCGGCACCTTGCTGACGGTGGCTGTGATGGGTTTGGCGCTGGCGTTGCCGTTGGCCTTTTATCTGCTGCTCGGCAATGTGCAGAAGATGGGCGATGCCTTGGGCCAGAATCAAACCGTGAGCGCCTTTCTGAAGTCGGGTCAGACGGGGTCGGCAGCGGAGCTGATCGCGACCAAGTTGCGCGATCGCGCCGACGTTGCCGCGGTGGCCGTGAAAACGCCACAGCAGGGTCTGGACGAGTTGGCCAAGATGCAAGGTTTCGGTGGCGCGCTACACGCGCTGGACGATAACCCGTTGCCTTATGTGCTCGATGTATTGCCGAAGCCTGGGCTGGCGGCTAATGAGGTCGAGCAATTGGTCACCGACTTGCGCGCTATACAAGGTATCGACCTGGTGCAGGACAGCGGCACGTGGCGGCAGCGACTGGATGCCTTGCTTGGCGTCGGCAAGCGCACCGCGATGGTGTTGGCCGCCTTGTTGACCCTGGCCGCGTTGCTGGTAGTGGGCAATACCATTCGGATGGATATCTCCAGCCGCAGTGAAGAGATCGATGTGCTGATGCTGGTAGGGGCCAGTCGTGCCTTTGTGCGCCGGCCTTATCTCTATGCCGGCATTTGGTACGGCTTGTTCAGCGGTTTGCTGGCCGCGTTGCTGGCGGTGCTGGTCGAGCTGGCCTTGGCCGAGCCGGTGTCGCGCTTGGGCTCGGCCTATGAGGGTCGCTTGCAGATCGGCGGCTTGCCGCTATGGCTGTTGATCGCCGTACCGTTCGCCGCTGCCGTGCTGGGCTGGCTCGGCGCGCGATTGGTTAGTGCCTGGCAACTACGCAAGGCGGCGTAAGTCCATGCGAGTGCCGCAGCCGGCAGCGCGAGGGAGTGTAGTAGTGACGCCGGTCGCAGGCGGTAAGGCGGCTGTCAGGGCAAGATGGCGGCTTGGGCGAGCGCGGGGGGCGTTCGTTGTTTCTAAGGCTGGGATGCCGCGTGTCAGTTGGGCGGGTAGGGAATGAACGCAAGTTTCAGTCATCGAGTCGTTAGCGACGCGCCGCGCGTGTTGGTCGTCGATGGCTCAAGAGTGGTACGTCAATTGATTACCCGTGTGCTCAACGTCGAGCTGCCGGGAGCTGAAGTGGTCGGCTGTGCCAGTGGCGCCGAAGCGCAGCCGTTACTTGAAGGCGGCGTGTTCGACTTCATCACCATTTCGCTGCGCTTGCCCGACATGGACGGCTTGGAGCTGGCGCGCTACGTGCGCGAATCGGCGCCGCAGATCTATGTGCCCATTGTGGTGGTGTCGGGCGATGTCGACGATCGCTTGCATCGGCGTGTGCTGGGCGAGCATGTGACCGATTACTTCGATAAATCGCTGGGCTTTCAGGCGTTGGCCGAGTTTATTCGCGGCTACGTGCGGCCAGAGAGCATGGCCGAAGGCGTGGTGTTGTATGTCGAAGATAGCCGTGTCGTTGCACTGGCGACGCGTCGCATGCTGGAAAAATATGGCCTTACCGTGCGCCACGTGATTAGCGCCGAAGACGCGCTGGCCTTGCTCGATGCGGCGCAGGCAGAGGGTGAAATAGGCGCCGACGTGGTGCTTACCGACGTCAGCCTCAAAGGCGAGCTTACCGGTGGCGATTTGCTTGAACGGATCCGGCGCGATTATGGTTACAGCAAGGGTCGTTTGCCGGTGCTGGTGATGACCGGTGATGAAAATCCGGCCAATCAAGCGGCGCTGCTCAAAGCTGGCGCCAATGATCTGGTCGAAAAACCCGCTGAGGAAAAACTCCTGGTTACCAAGTTGCTGTTTCAGTTGCGCGTGGCGCGACATTTGCGCGAGCGCGAAATCGCGGTATGAGCGAAGGACGTATCAAGCTGGAGCCTTCCTGGAAAGATCGGATCGGCGGCTATCTGGAACGCCCCGATATGCTGGCGCTGGCGGATTTTCTGCGCGCCGAAAAACATGCCGGCAAAGTGATCTATCCGCCCGGCGCGGAAATTTTCGCCGCGTTCGAACATACCCCGTTCAATGCGGTGCGTGTGGTGATCCTCGGGCAAGATCCGTATCACGGACCTGACCAGGCGCATGGCTTGTGCTTCTCGGTGCGGCCCGGTGTACCGACGCCCCCTTCCTTGCAAAACATCTACAAAGAAATTAAGCGCGATCTTGGCTTGGCCGTGCCCGACCATGGCTGCCTGACCCCCTGGGCCGATCGTGGCGTATTGCTGCTCAATGCCGTGCTTACGGTGGAGCGCAGTCTCGCCGCCTCGCATCAGGGCAAAGGTTGGGAAGGCTTTACCGATGCCGCCATCGACGCGCTTAATCGCGAGCGCGAAGGCTTGGTATTTTTGCTATGGGGCTCTTACGCCCAGCGCAAGGGCCAGTTGATCGATTCAAGCCGCCATTGCATCCTGCGCTCGGTACATCCGTCGCCCTTGTCGGCACATCGCGGCTTTATCGGCTGCGGTCATTTCTCGGCGGCCAATCACTATCTTGAGTCGCATGGGCAAACGCCGATCGATTGGTCCTTGCCACCGCGCAACCAACTGGCCTGAGATGTCGTTGTAAGTGCCGCGAGAAAGGTTGCTCGAAGCTTTTAGATGAGCCCTGGGTGCGCTTGTTCGGAGCCTCTGTCAAGGGCAGGACGGGGTGTTTTCGCGATATATATTTTTGCTGCTTTTGCATCTGCGCTAAAAGAGTCGGTGCGATAATAAGCACATGTCCGCTACTCCCGATCGATTCGACGAATCCGTTTGCGATCGTATCGATGACTCGCTCCATCCCTCTTGCGGCGCCGCCAGCTTAGCCGCGTGCGACACGCCATTAGCGGAGCCAGGGGCGCGGGACTTATCAGGTTTCTCCATTCCTGGATTAGCTGTTCGGTCATCCAGCTTGATCGACCTTTCATCAGTACGGAGCGTTGTATGACATTTAAACCGTTCGAGCCCGGCAATCATGCCGTGGGCGGTAAGACTGTGCGCGTCATGGTTATTGCATTGATCGCTATCGTTCTTATCACTGGAAGTATTTTCGTGGTCTCCCCGAGTGAGATGGCGGGTGAGCGTTGGATGGGTGGCACTGTAGTCACGGCGACGCCGCTGGGCACTGGTGTTCACTTCAAGGTTCCCTTTTTGGAAACGGTCGATCGACTGCAGACGAGTCGATCCGTTTACACCTTGGGCGGATTGGATGTGTATACGAACGACAACCAGAAAGTGTCGATCGATATTTCGGTGATCTACCAGATTCCGTCCCGGTCGGTTCTCAACCTGCTTTATAAAGTGGGGCGCGCCGGCAACGTCGATATCGACTCCACTTTGCTGCCCGTCGTGCGCGATCGCGCGTTGGAGGCATTCGCCAAATACAACACCTTGACGATTTCCGATCAGCGCGGGCAGATCACCGCGCAAATGAAAAAATCGATCAGCAACGGACTGGAGACACTTTTCGGCGTGGACGTTATCGATGTTCAGTTGACCGGCATTCATTACTCGCCAGGGTTCGAGCACTCCATCGAGGAAGCCGTGAAAGCCAAGGCCGATGCTGTGCAGGCGCAGAATGCGGTGGCGCAGAAGAGATTTGAGGGCGAACAGAAGACCGTGACGGCCGCGGCCGAAGCACAGGCTGCTGTCGAGACGGCCAAAGGCAGGGCTGACTCATTGCTGCTGGAGGCCGATGCGCAGGCCAAGGCCGCACTGATCGTCGGCAATGCCATCAAAGAGCATCCTGACTATGTGCGCTATTACGGCTTGCAGCGCTGGAACGGTTCGCTCCCGCAGGTCACCGGCGGCTCGATGCCCATGGTCGATCTGAGAATGCCCGGCGAGAACAAGTAGTAAGAGATCGGTGCATTGCGTTCGGCCGATAGCGAATAGTGGCTGGTTTAATGGTTCACCCTGCGAAAGCCACGGCAGTAGCCTGTTGGCGGAGGTCGTTTGCTCCGCCCTCGGCAAGTGGAATATCCGAATGTTTCGCGTTGTAGTTGAGGATTTCTTCATGGGTCTTTTCCATACAATCCATTGAACCATTCAAGCTAGACGAGGAAGGCCATGCCGAAACGTCGCTTTGTCTATGCCGCGGCACTCGTCCGCGCATTCGTGCCGCTCATCTCGTTCACTCTCGCCGCTGCGGTCAATGCAGCCAGCACCGCCGTTGCTCAACCGACGTGCTCGGCAACGGGCACGCCGCCGCTCGAAACGGTCGAGCCTGTCACTGAGCGGCCGGCCTGCAAGGAGGGTCAGGTGCTGTCGTTCGATCAAGATGGCGTGACGCGCTACGCCTGCCTTAACCAGCCGCCGCACGCCATCGACGGCACATCTACATGGCCAATGATCGTGTACCTGCACGGCTCGATGACCACGCCCGACAGCCTGTATCGAGCCGGCCACGAGCTGTTCAAGTTGAGCGGCAGTTATCCGCTGTCGGCGCACGGCAACGCCAAGGGGTTCATCTTGCTGGCACCGGAAGGTCGGCGCGCCAAGGCATGGGCGTCGGAGGGCCCGCATACGGGAACGGGCTTTCACTGGGACGAGTGGCAGCGCGACCCGGCGAAGAATCTTGACGTGCAAGCGATCGACCACTTTATCGACCAGGCCGTCTCGACGGGTCTGGTCGATGCGAAGCAGATCTACGTGTTCGGCTGGAGCAACGGTGCGGATATGGCGGTGCTGTACGGCGCGTGGCGAGCCGACCGCGTCGCCGCAGTGGGCCAGTATGCCGGCACCGATCCATGGCAGCGCGCGCCTTGCCCGGTGGATATGCCGTCGGGCAGGCAGGTGCCGCTCACGCTGCTACGAAACATGTGCGACGCACTCGCCACGTGCAGTGCCACCAGCAGTTGGAGCGACACGCTGGAGAAGCGGAGCTGGCCGCTGCAGCGCGTCAATCTGACGTTGGACGGCAAGGACGCCGGGCCGAACGCGCAGTGCGTCCAATCGTGCGGTAAAGCGCGCGGTCTGTACGAGCACATTCGTTGGCCGCAGAAAGCGGTGTTGGCCAATGAGATGCTTGAGTTTTTCAAGGAGCATTCGCTGCCTTGAGGATTAAGTGGCGCATTTGCGGGGAGGTGATCGTGGAATCTCATCGTCAGGTGAGTCGGCTGAGGCAAATGCTCGTACAGCCCGTACACATGTCGGTTTCATGCCCATCTACAGTCGGCCCCTGGGAATACTGGTGTGACCTCTGGCCCAGGTTGGAAGCGGCTTGGCGGTCTACTCTGCCGTGGCGGCTGGATATATCGGTTTTCGGATGATGCTTTATAAGCATTTGATTTATAAATATAAATGTTTATGCCCCGATAGAGTCATATGCGTTAGATAGCCTGTCTGGATGGACTCGACAGGCGCCCATCATTCCTGTACGATTCGGTTCATTAAAGGGCTTGAACTCGTGAGCTCTTTAGCACTCTCAGTACCCGAGTGCTAAGCTGATCCCTGCTTTAGGAGGTTCCACACATGTCTCAAGCTTTGGTGACCGCAAACCTGCAGGTGCCGAGTGTCGTCGGCAGTCTGGATGCGTATATTTCGGCGGTCCACCGGATTCCGGTGCTCAGTCAGGATGAAGAGCAGGCGCTATCGCGCCGCTATAACGAAGAAGAAGATCTCGCTTCGGCGAAGAAGCTGGTCATGTCGCATCTGCGCTTTGTGGTGCATGTGGCCCGCGGTTACAACGGCTACGGCCTGCAACTGGCCGACCTGATTCAGGAAGGCAATATCGGCCTGATGAAGGCGGTCAAGCGTTTCGACCCGGATCAGGGCGTGCGCCTGGTCAGTTTTGCGGTGCATTGGATCCGTGCGGAAATGCACGAGTTCATCCTGCGTAACTGGCGCATCGTCAAGGTCGCTACGACCAAGGCACAGCGCAAGTTGTTCTTCAACCTGCGCAAGAGCAAGAAGCGCCTGGGTTGGATGAACGCCGAAGAGGTGCGCACGGTAGCGAAGGATCTTGGCGTGCCCGAAGCCACGGTGCGCGAGATGGAGTCGCGTCTGTCAGGTCGCGATATCGGTTTTGAAGCACCGGCCGATGCCGATGACGATGCCAAGCCGGCACCCGCCGCGTTCTTGATCGACGATGGCGCCGACCCGTACGACAACGTGTCCGATGCCGATCACGTCGACAACCAGATGGAAACCTTGTCGGCTGCCTTGCATAAGTTGGATCAGCGCTCGCGCGACATTATTCAGCGCCGCTGGCTCAACGATGAAAAGGCCACGCTGCAGGATCTGGCCGACGAGTATGGTGTTTCCGCTGAGCGTATTCGCCAGGTCGAAGCGAACGCGATGAAGAAGATGCGCGGCTTGTTCGCCGCCTGATTTTTCGCAACGCTCAACGAAGTTGGACGAACGGCCTCCATCGCGGGGCCGTTCGTCATGGTTTGAGTTTGCCGGCGCTCGATTGCATCGATAGGTTCTGTCATGCCACGTGTCTTGGTTATCGAAGACGATGAAGTCACGGCCCGCGAGATCGTGGCCGAGCTTAGCGTGCACGGCATCCTCGCCGATTGGGTGAGTGACGGTCGGGTCGGCTTGAATCGGGCGATCACCGAGGGCTACGACCTGATTACGCTTGATCGCATGTTGCCCGGCATGGACGGTATCGATGTAGTGGCTGCCTTGCGGCAAAGCCAGATAGATACGCCGGTGCTGATGATTAGCGCCTTGAGCGAGGTCGATGAGCGGGTGCGTGGACTGCGCGCCGGCGGCGACGATTACCTGACCAAGCCGTTTGCTCCCGACGAAATGGCGGCACGTGTTGAAGTGCTGCTGCGCCGGCGTCAACCACAGTCGGAGCCGCGCTTGCGTGTGGCGGATCTGGAGCTGGATCTGGTACGCCATACCGCTCATCGCAAAGGGCAGTTGCTCAACCTGTTGCCGACCGAGTTTCGTTTGCTGGAATTCTTGATGCGCAACTCGGGCCAGGTACTGACGCGCACGATGATTTTCGAAACGGTCTGGGGTTTTCATTTCGACCCCGGCACCAACATCATCGATGTGCATATCGGCCGCCTGCGCCGCAAGATCGACGGTGCAGGGCAACTACCATTGATTCGCACGGTGCGCGGTACGGGATACATGCTCGTATCGGCGCCGCATGTCGTCACGGTCTAGGCCTATGTCATTTCTTAATTCCAATGCCTGGCGCTCGACCACTTCGCGCTTGATCGTGATCTATGGCGTGCTGTTCGCCGTGTGGGGTTTGATTCTGGTGGCGGTAATTCAGTGGGAAACCACGCGCTACCTCAATGGCGTCATCGATCAGATGCTGGCGCAACGCATGCACTATCTGGCTGTTACCGATGCGCAGCGATTGCCCGCAACGGTGGATGCGGCCAGCAGCATCGATCCGCACGGCATCATGTCGGTCGGATTATTCGATAGCGCGGGACACGCGCTGGCCGGCAATGTCGATCGCATTCCCGCAGAGCTGCAACTTGACGGCCAGGTGCATTTGTTGAACGGCGGTATGCCGCGCCCGGATCGTGTCGCCGGCACTGTGCGGGTGCGTGCGATGGCGCTGAAGCTGTCGAGCGGAAACGTGCTGCTGATCGCCAAGGACACCAGCACGATCGATGGTCTGGGGGCGATCACTCGGCGTGCGCTGCTATGGGGCATTTCGTTGACCGTGATACCGGGCTTGCTCGGTGGTTTCCTGCTGCGGCGCGGCCCGGCCCAGCGAATTCGCGAGCTGCAGTTGGCGACCGCGCCCATTCGGCAGGGCGATCTGACCAAGCGCTTGCCGGTAAGTCGGCGTGGCGACGAGCTGGATCTGCTGGCCGGCATCGTCAACACCATGCTCGGTGAAATCGAGCGATTGATGAATGAGGTCAAAGGCGTTTGCGACAACATCGCACACGACCTGCGTACACCGCTGACGCGTTTGCGCGCGCGGCTATATCGCACACAACAGCAGTTACAAGAGCACCAGCCTCAGGCCGCCTTGGTCGATGCCTGCCTGGTCGACATCGATGCCGTGCTCGCACGCTTTCGCGCCTTGCTGCGGGTGTCGGAGTTGGAAGATCGTCATCGCAGCGCCTGCTTCGGCGAAGTCGATCTGGCGCAGGTGCTGCGCGAGGTGCATGAGTTTTATATGCCGGTGGCCGAGGATCGCGAACAGCCTTTCGAGCTGGATGTTCAACCGCTGCCGCCGGTGCGTGCCGATGCGCATTTGCTATTTGAAGCGCTCGCCAACCTGGTCGGCAATGCGATCAAATTCACCCCGGTGGGCGGTCGCGTCATGCTGCGCGCAAGCATGGATCGGCATGGCCCGCGCATCGATATTCTCGATAGTGGCCCAGGTATCCCGGCCGACGAGCGCGATGCGGTGACGCGACGGTTCTACCGTGGCGATAACAGTCGCACCACGCCAGGTTCCGGTGTGGGCTTGAGCATCGTTAGTGCGATTGTGCGCTTGCACGGTTTCGCGCTCGACATCGGCGATGCCGCCGATGGTGCGCGCATCACCTTGTATTGCTATCCGGTGAAAGCGGGCGAGGTACCGGGTACCTGCCTGGCACGCACAGTGAGCGCTTGAGAAGGCGGCCTGCTTAGCACCTGTGCCGGCCGTTCGACCGGTGCCATCGGCAAGATGAAAATATCTTCATCGAAGCGGATGTTCGGGAGCATGCTGCGGCGTGTCAAAATTTGCATCGCCGCTTCCCCCGCGCACGGAATCCCCTCGCATGCTAGGTCTTGTTCGGATCGCGCTCTCGCGACCGTATACCTTTGTGGTATTCGCCCTGCTATTGCTGATTATCGGCCCGCTGGCGGCGATGCGCACGCCGGTGGATATCTTCCCCGATATCAAGATTCCGGTCGTGGCGGTGATCTGGCAGTACACCGGTCTGCCGCCCGACCAGATGTCCGGGCGCATTACCACGGTGTACGAGCGCGTGCTGACCACGACGGTCAACGATATCGAACATATCGAGGCGAACTCGTACAACGGCATCGGCGTGGTCAAGATCTTCTTTCAGCCGGGCGTCAATATCAGTACGGCCAATGCGCAGGTCACCGCGATTTCGCAGGGCATTCTCAAACAGATGCCACCCGGTATCACGCCGCCGCTGATTCTTAATTACAACGCGTCGACGGTACCGATCATCCAGCTTGCGCTGTCCGGCAAGGGGCTGACCGAACAGAACCTCGCCGACTTGGGTCTCAACGTGGTCCGCACGCGTCTGGTGACGGTGCCCGGAGCGTCGATACCGTACCCCTACGGCGGTAAAACCCGTCAGGTGCAGATCGACCTCGACTCGGCCGCGATGCAGGCACGCGGGCTGTCCGGGCAGGACGTTGCCAATGCGCTGGCGGCACAGAACCTGATTATCCCGGTCGGTACGCAAAAGATCGGCGATCTCGAATACACGATTCAGCTCAACAATGCGCCGTCGCAGATCGAGGCCTTGGGCGATTTGCCGATCAAGACCGTCAATGGGGCGATGGTCTATGTCCGCGACGTGGCGCATGTGCACGACGGCAATCCGCCGCAGACCAATATCGTGCACGTCAACGGCAGCCGTTCGGCGTTGATGAGCGTGCTGAAGAACGGCTCGGTATCGACCCTGGATATCGTGGCGAACGTCAAGAAGAAAGTCGCCGAGATGAAGAACGTGTTGCCGGACACGCTGGACATCGCGCCGCTCGGCGATCAATCGCTGTTCGTACGTGCGGCGATTGCCGGCGTGGTGCGCGAAGGCGCGATCGCCGCGGCCTTGACCAGTTTGATGATCTTGCTGTTCCTCGGCAGTTGGCGCTCGACGATCATCATCGCCGTATCCATTCCCTTGGCGATTCTCGGCTCGATCATCCTGCTCGCTCTATTCGGCGAGACACTGAATTTGATGACGCTGGGCGGACTTGCGCTGGCGGTCGGCATCCTGGTCGACGACGGCACGGTAACCATCGAGAACATCAACTGGCATCTTGAGCACGGCAAGGACGTCGAAACGGCGATCATGGACGGCGCCCAGCAGATCGTGACGCCGGCCTTCGTCTCGCTGCTATGCATATGTATCGTGTTCGTGCCGATGTTCTTCCTCGAAGGCGTATCGCGCTTCTTGTTCGTGCCGATGGCCGAAGCGGTGATGTTCGCGATGATTTGTTCGTTCCTGTTGTCGCGCACCCTGGTGCCGACGATGGCGAAGTACTTGTTGAAGCCGCACGCGCCGCACACTGACGAGCATGGCAGCAATGCGGCGCTGCCGCCGTCAAGTAATCCGCTGGTGCGTTTCCAGCGTGGTTTCGAGGCTCGTTTCGAGCGCTTTCGCGCCGGCTATCACGACCTGCTTGGTCTTGCGCTGGGTGCGCGCCGCAAGTTCGTCATTGGCTTCATGGCCTGCGTGTTGCTTTCGTTTGCATTGGTGCCATTTCTGGGGCGCAACTTTTTCCCAAGCGTCGACGGCGGGCAGATCTTGATGCATGTGCGGGTGCCGGTCGGTACTCGGGTGGAGCAGACCGCGCATCAATTTGCCGATATTGAGCAGGCGATTCACCGGCTGATTCCAGGCGATCAGTTGGCTACGATCGCAGACAACATCGGCATGCCGATCAGCGGCATCAACACCACGTATAACAACACCGGCCTGATGGGCGCACAGGATGGCGACATCCAGATCGCGTTGAAGGAAGGCCATCGTCCCACCGATGAGCATGTACGCCTGCTGCGCGAAGAGCTGCCACGACAATTTCCCGGCGTGACGTTCTCGTTCCCGCCGGCGGATATCATCAGCCAGATTCTCAACTTCGGTTCGCCGGCGCCGATCAATCTGCAGATTCGCGGTCCTAACCTCAGCGCCAGTTTCGACTATGCCAATCAGGTGCTGCGGCGGATCAAGCGCATTCCCGGCATCGCCGATGCGCGCATTCAGCAATCACAGGCCAATCCGCAATTCAATGTGGACGTGGACCGCACGCGCGCCCAATTCGTCGGGCTTACCGAGCGCGATGTCACCAATAGCATGGTGGTGAACCTGGCCGGCTCCAGTCAGGTCGCGCCAACGTTCTGGCTCAACCCGCAGAACGGCGTTTCGTACTCGATCGTGATGCAGACCCCGCAGTACTCCGTCGATTCGTTGACGGCGCTGCAGAATCTGCCGATCAGCGCATCGGGTTCGAGTTCGGCGCAGGTGCTCGGCGGCATCGCCCAGATCCGCCGTTCCAGCTCGAATGCCGTCGTCTCGCAATACGATATTCAACCGATGGTGCAGATCTACGCGACCACACAGGGGCGCGATCTGGATGCGGTAGCGAAGGAGATCCAGCAGATTCTGCAGGACACCTCGAAGGATCTGCCCAAGGGTGCCTCGGCCCATTTGATCGGCCAGGTGCAGACCATGAATACCGCGTTCTCCGGTCTGTTGTTCGGCCTGCTCGGCGCGATCGTGCTGATCTACTTCCTGATCGTGGTGAATTTCCAGTCCTGGTCCGACCCGTTCGTGATTATCACGGCACTTCCCGCCGCGCTGGCCGGCATCATCTGGATGTTGTTCGCCACGCATACGACGCTGTCGGTGCCGGCGCTAACCGGCGCGATCATGTGCATGGGCGTGGCCACGGCCAATAGCGTGCTGGTCATCAGCTTTGCGCGCGAACGCCTGGCGGCGCACGGTGATGCGCTCAAGGCCGCGTCGGAGGCGGGCTTCACCCGTTTCCGCCCGGTCTTGATGACTGCACTGGCGATGATTATCGGCATGGCGCCGATGGCGTTAGGTTTGGGCGAAGGCGGCGAGCAGAATGCGCCGCTGGGTCGCGCGGTTATTGGTGGTCTCATTTTCGCTACGGTGGCAACGCTGTTCTTTGTCCCGGTGGTGTTCCGCATCATTCATGCGCGGCATGGCCGCGCGTCTGCCCCGGCATCTGTTACCGGAGGGCCTGCTCATGTCGTCTGATATCCATATCTCCAACTCACCGTCCAACTCGCCGTCTAGCAGCGCACCATCGAAGCGCCGGTTGCGCCTGGCCGGTCTGGTCATCGCCGTCGTGGCGGTAGTGATCGTGCTGACGGGTTTAGCTACCCGCGCCAATGATGCTCGCCAGCTCAAGCGCTGGACTGACGTGCAAGCCGTGCCAACCGTCAATGTCGCGCTGCCCGAGCGCAGCGGCATCGGCTCCGGGCTGGAGTTGCCCGGACGTCTGGAAGCCTATGCGCGCGCGCCTATCTATGCGCGCGTCAGCGGTTATCTGAAGTCGTGGAAAGTGGATATCGGCGCGCCGGTAAAGAGCGGTCAGTTGCTCGCCGAAATCGAGACCCCCGATCTCGACCAGCAGTTGCTGCAGGCCAAGGCCGATCTGGCCAGCGCCGAGGCGAATGCGGCCTTGGCGACCACGACGGCGAAGCGCTGGCAGTCGATGCTTGGCTCCGATTCGGTATCGCGTCAGGAGGTGGACGAGAAAACCGGCGATCTCACGGCGAAGCAGGCGATGGCCAAGGCGGCGCGTGCCAATGTCGACCGCATCGTCGCCATGAAAGGCTTTACCCGGATCGTGGCGCCGTTCGACGGCGTGGTTACCGCGCGCACGACTGACGTCGGCGCGCTGATAAATGCGGGCAGCGGCAGCGGCCCGGAACTGTTCGTGGTGTCGGACGTGCGCCGCTTGCGCGTCTATATCCAGGTGCCGCAGAACTATGCACCGTCGATTCGTCCTGGCGCCAGCGCCGAGCTGACCCTGCCCGAATACCCCGGACGCAGTTTTGCCGCCAAGGTCGAAGCCAGCGCGCAGGCGGTCAATGCCAGCTCCGGTACGACCCTGGTGCAACTGGCGGTGGACAATGGCGACGGTCAATTGATGCCGGGCAGCTACGCCAGCGTGCGCTTGAAACTGCCGGTCGATACGGCGGCGTTGCGCGTGCCGGCCAGTGCGCTGGTGTTCGACGGCAAGGGTCTGCGTGTGGCGACACTTGGCAGCGGCGATCGCGTTGCCTTCAAGACGGTGACCATCGTGCGCGACTACGGTAAATCGGTCGAAGTCGGTTCCGGCCTCGACGCCGCCGACCGCATTATCGATAGCCCGCCGGATGGTCTTATCGACGGCGACCAGGTGCAGATTGCCAGCAAGACGGCGGATAAGCCGCAAGAGAAAGCCAATGAAAAGAAGGCCTGAACGCGCGCTTCTGTTGGCTTTGGCTTTGGCTGTCGCGCTCGGCGGCTGTTCGTTGGCGCCGACGTATCACGCGCCCGAGGTGCCGGTAGCCGATAGCTATCAGAAACACGGATCCGAGCTTGATAAGAGCTGGGTGCCGGCGCAGCCAGCCGATCAGTTGCCGCGCGATGGCTGGTGGACGTTGTACAGCGATGCGCAGTTGGATCAGCTACAACAAAAACTGCTTGCCAATAACGCGGATCTCGCCGCGGCGCTGGCGCACTACCAGCAAGCGCAGGCGTTCAGCGCGCAAGCGCGAGCGGGCTTGTTTCCGCAGATCGGTATCAGTGGCAACGCGCAGCGCGACCGACAGTCCGACACCAAGCCGCTGCGTGGAGCTACATCGCCGCCGCTGTACGACTCCTACACCTTGAGCGGCACGTTCGATTACGAGTTGGATCTGTGGGGACGCGTGCGTCAAACCGTCGAAGCCGGCAAAGACGATGCGTTGGCTGCGGCAGCCGATCTCGCCTCGGTCAGGCTGAGCCTGCAGGCGCAGTTGGCCGACAACGTGATTGTGTTGCGTGGACTCGATCAGCAGATCCAGCTTTTGCAGCAAAGCATCGAGGCGTACCAAAAAGCGTTGCAGCTAACCCAGACCCGGCATGGCGGTGGGATCGCCTCCGGGTTGGATGTGGCGCGTGCGCAAACGCAGTTGTCCACGGTCAAGTCGCAGTGGTCGCAAACCTTGGCGCAGCGTGAGCTGACCGAGCATGCGATTGCAGTGCTGGTGGGTGAGTCGGCATCGCAATTCAATGTCGCTGCCGATACCAAGGGCATTGCGCTGCCGTCGATCCCGGCCAGCGTGCCATCGACACTGTTGCAGCGTCGTCCAGATATTGCCGCTGCGGAGCGTCGCACGGCCGCTGCCAATGCACGCATCGGCGTGGCGCGCGCGGCGTATTTCCCGTCGTTGAGCTTGAGTGCGCTCGGTGGCTATCAAAGTGCTGCCTACGGTGGCCTGCTGACTGCGCCAAACCGGTTCTGGGCGATCGGCCCGAACCTGTTGCTAAATGTTTTTGACGGTGGCCGTCGCAAGGCCACCGTCGAGGCGGCCAAGGCAGCGACCGACGAGGCCGGCGCGCATTATCGCGGCGTGGTGCTGGGTGCGTTCCAGCAAGTCGAAGATAACCTGACTCAACTCGATCGCTTCGGCACGGCCAGGGTCGATCAACAAGATGCCGCGGTCGCCGCGCAGCGCTCGCTGGATTTGGCGATGGATCGCTATCGCCAGGGTGCGGTCGGTTATCTCGATGTGGTGCAGGCGCAGACCGCGTCGCTGGAATCGCAACGTACCTTGCTCGATCTGGATACCCGGCGGTTGCGCGCAAGTGTGCAGTTGATTCGCGCCCTGGGCGGCGGCTGGTCGAGCGAACAGCTCGCCCAGACGCATAACAAACACTAATGGGCGCTACTCGAAGTTAAAGGAATTAATCAGAGGTGAGTCGCAATATATTGCGATTTCATTAGCTTATATTGCGGATGCGAATCACTATCAATGATAATCGCGTCTGTAATCATCTCGCCTCTGGGGTATTCCATGTTGCAAGTCACTGCCCGGCGCGTTGCCGGCCTGCTCGCTCTTTTTATCGCCGTACTCAGCCTGGGATGGCAGCCCAGGGCCAGTGCCGAAGAGAGCCAGTTCGGTTACGTCTACACCACCGATTTGCTGCCCAAGGGCGCCAAGGAAGTGGAGCAATGGGTGACGTGGCGGCGGCAGAAAGTGGGTGGCTACTTTAATCAGCTCGATGGCCGCACCGAGTTCGAATACGGGCTCACCGATAAGCTGCAGGTGGCGTTTTACGCCAATTATGTCTGGGCTCAGGCTTACCATAACGGCCCCTTTGGCGAGACCACCTCGCCGGAGCCGCTTTCCTATGATCGGCCAGGGCCGGACGACCACTACAGCGCCAAGCGCTTCGTCGGTTTTTCCGGCGAGGCGATTTATCGCCTGTGGAGCCCTTACACCGACCCGCTGGGCGTAGCTATCTACGTCGAGCCCACCGTCGGTCCCGCCTTCCGCGAGCTGGAAACCAAGCTGATTCTGCAGAAGAACTTCTTCGATGATCGCCTGGTGACGGCCTTCAACTTTACCTATGCGCCGGAATGGCGCTACGACCTCGACGACAATAATCCCGGCCACAAGAAGTGGCAGGAAGAGACCGACATTAATGCGAACTTCGCGGCGTCGTATCGCTTCGCGCCAAACTGGTCGGCGGGTTTGGAGCTTCTCAACGAGCACGAATACAACAGCTACGACTTCCGCAAGGAATCCAACAACGGCTATTTCTTCGGCCCTGTTCTGCATTACGGTGGCAAGAAGTTCTTCCTCACGGCAACCTTTCTGGAGCAGATGCCATGGGCGTCCTCTCATTCCGATACGGTACCCGGTGCCATTGTCGGCCGTCGCATCTACGATAACGACTTTGAAAAATATCGCCTGCGCATCAAAGCCGGCTTCTATTTCTGAGGAATGCCATGAAATCGCGCTTCCTGCTTATTCCAGCGTACGCCCTCGTGATGAGTGCGCCGGTGCAAGCCACCGTCTACCTGAGTGTCGAACAGGCGCAGGCGTTGATGTTTCCGGGTGCCACGTTCACGCCGGCCTTCGTTACGCTCAGCTCGGATCAAATGAAGGCGATCGAGCAGGCTTCTGACGTCAACGTGCTCTCGCCGAACCTCAAGGCATGGCGCGTATCCAGCGGCGGGTGGTTTATCGCCGATCAGGTGGTGGGCAAGCACGAGTTCATCCCCTTTGCGCTCGCCATCGACGCGAATGGCACGGTAAAGAGCGTGGAAATTCTCGAATACCGCGAAACCTACGGCGATCAGGTGCGCAATCCGGCATGGCGTGCGCAGTTCACCGGCAAGACACACGATGCGCCGCTCAAGCTCAACGACGACATCAAGAACCTGTCCGGTGCCACACTGTCGAGCCGGCACATTACCGACGGTGTCAAACGGTTGCTTACCACCCATGCTCTCGTGCTTGCCCATCAACACGATTGAGCGCGCCCGTCCGCTGCTTGGCACCACGGTAACTATCCGTGTCCAGGCAGCGGACGCCGCGCTTGCTCATGACGCCATCAGCGCAGCGTTCGCGGATATCGCCCGCGTGCACACGCTGATGAGCTTTCATGAGCCGGACAGTGATCTCACGCGGTTGCACAGTGCGCCGGTTGGTGCGCGAGTCATCGTCGATGCGCAAACCGCCCACGTGCTGCGGGCGGCGCTGGCGCTCTCCGCGCTCAGCGATGGAGTTTTCGATGTCACCGTCGCCGCGCAATTGGTGGCCTGGGATTTGTTGCCGCCGCCACCGGGTGCGATATGGCCGACTCCCGGCGCCGGCTGGCGGGATATTCATATCGACGACGATAACGGCGTACGCCTGGGGCAGCCGTTGTGGGTCGACCTGGGCGGCATCGCCAAGGGCTATGCGGTGGATTGCGCCATCGACAGGCTGCGCGCCCATGGCATCGAACATGCCTGTGTGAATGCCGGTGGCGATCTGCGCACCCTCGGCGAAGGCCCGCACATCATTGCCATCGATACCGGCGAGACGGCGCCATCGCATCGGCCGTTGCTTGAGCTTGGCGAGGCGGCGGTGGCGACCAGCAGCGGACGGGCGCATGTCACCGACGATCACCGCGCGAGCCCGCACGTGCACGGCCTGACCCGCAGCAGCATCGGCCGCCACGACTGCGTCACCGTCGTCGCCCCGCAATGCATGCATGCCGATGCGCTGACCAAGCTGGTCATGGCGCGCGGTGCGGCCAGCGTTGATCTGCTTGAGCATTTCGGAGCGGCCGCTTACTGCCAAGATGCCCACGGCAACTGGAGCGCGCTCGGTCAGAGCAGCCTCGGTGCCGCTGCATGAGCCCCCATGTGAACCCTCACGCGGTCGTTGGACATCGCACGCCGTTGCGGTTGTCGCGGCAACGCCGTTACACCGTCTATGGCATCGGTTGGACGCTATGGTTGAGCGGCGCGTTATGGCTGCTGTTCCACTATCTGCTGATGAGCAAGGGCGAATTCGGCGATACGCCGCATCCGTTGGAGCCGTGGTGGCTGCGGCTGCATGCGGCGATGGCTTTCGCCACCCTGTGGAGCTTTGGCCTGGTCTGGGGCGTACATATCGTTGCCGGCTGGCGCACCAACCGCCAGCGCGTGTCCGGTGGCCTGTCGGTAGCACTGCTGGTGTGGCTGATCGTCACCGGCTTTTTGCTTTACTACCTTGGCGACGAACGCTGGCGCGGTATCACTTCGGTGGCGCATTGGGCCGTGGGTTTGAGTCTGCCGGCGATTTTCGTGGCGCACGTGATACTCGGTCGCCGCCGCGCCCCGCGACAGCGTCCCGCTTTTGCTCGGCATAACGATTGAGCCGGTGACGCAGGGAGCGGGGTGAAGTTTTTCGCCAGTCCGCACCCCTCCCCAGCCCTCCCCTGCGAGCAGGGGATGGGGCAGGTCGCGTGGGCTGGGTGGTCATCGAACATATGGCGCACTCGCCATCACGGCTGAGGTGGCAGCGCTTTGCCCCTCCCCCTTGGCAGGTTGGGAGGGGGGGCTTTTCGTGTAGTGCTCTAGAACTTTGCCGCCAGCAAGGTTTCCAGCTTGCGTTGGTCGGCAGCGAACTTGCGAATACCGTCGGCAAGCTTGTCTGTCGCCATCGCATCTTCGTTATGGCCCCAGCGAAAAGCCACTTCATTGATCGGTGCCGGCTTGGCCTCGCGAATACTTTCGTCGTGCAGTGCGCGCGGCAGTTCGGTGTGGTCGGCCGCAAGCTTTTCCAGCAGATCCGGGCTGATGGTGAGACGGTCGCAGCCAGCCAGGGCCTGGATCTGACCGAGATTGCGGAAGCTGGCGCCCATGACCACGGTGCTGAAGCCGTGCTGTTTGTACCAGGCATAGATACGACGCACTGATTGCACACCGGGATCGTCGCTGGGCGTGTAGGACTTGGTTGCGGTGTTGGCGACGTACCAGTCCATGATGCGGCCGACAAAAGGCGAGATCAGGAACACACCGGCTTCGGCGCAAGCCACCGCTTGCTCGAACGAGAACAGCAAGGTGAGATTGCAGTGGATGCCGCGGCGCTCCAACTGCTCGGCGGCGCGAATACCCTCCCAGGTGGAGGCGATCTTAATCAGGATGCGCTCGCGCGGCACGCCGATGTCGTCATAGAGCGCAATCAAGCGTTCGGCTTTGGCGATCGTGGCCGAGGTGTCAAATGACAAGCGCGCATCCACCTCGGTGGACACGCGGCCAGGCACCAGCCCGACGATTTTCTTGCCGATGCTGATCGCGAGTTTGTCCGATGCGTCGGCCAGGTATTCCTGCCGGGTTTTTGCCCGGCTCTTGGCCCATGCCACCGCCTCGTCGATCAGCGGCGCATACGCCGGCAGCTCGGCCGCTTTCAGCAGCAGCGAAGGGTTGGTGGTCGCATCGACCGGCTGGTAACGGGCAATCGCTTCGATGTCACCGGTATCGGCGACTACGGTGGTGTATTGGCGCAGTTGTTCGAGTTGGGAAGACACGTTGAATTCCGTCAGGGGCGTGGGTGTATAGCAGCCTATTGTGCCGCTATGCGTCGTTGGATAAATGGGTATTTTTTGCATCATCCGAGCCGGTGACAATGCGCGCGTGGCGTTGATAGGTCCAGTACGCCCAGGCCCAATCGAGCATCACCACCAGGCGGTTGCGAAAGCCGATCAAGAAATAGACGTGCGCGGTCAGCCAGATCCACCAGGCCACCACGCCGGCGAACTTCACCCGGCCGAACTGCGCTACCGCAGCCATCCGGCCGATCGTCGCCAGGGCACCATCGTCGCGATAGCGAAAGGGTTGCGGCCGGTTGTCGCCGTTCAGGCGCGCACGAATACGGCTGGCGGCATGGCGGCCCATTTGCTTGGCTGCAGGCGCCACGCCGGGGACCGGCTTGCCGTTGTCTTGCATCACGTTGGCAAGGTCGCCAATCACAAAGACGTCTGGATGCTCAGGCAGGCTGAGGTCGGCGCTCACTTGTACCCGGCCGGCGCGATCCACCGGTGCGCCCAGCAAACGGCCCAGCGGCGAAGCGGCGACACCGGCCGCCCACAGCACCGTGCGTGCGGTCAAGGGCTGCTCACCCAACATCACCCCGCTATCGTCAATCGCGGTGACTGCGGTGCCGGTGCGTACCTGCACACCGAGGCGCTCCAATTGGCGCTGAGCTTTGGCCGACAGTGTGGGGTCGAACCCAGGCAACAGGCGTGGCCCGGCCTCCACCAGCAAGACGTTGGCTTGACGCGGATCGCAGCGGCGAAACTCGCGCGGCAAGGTATGCCGCGCGATTTCGGCCAGGGCGCCGGCCAGTTCCACGCCAGTGGCGCCGCCACCGACGATGACAAAATTGAGCCAGGCTTGCCGGCGCGCGGGGTCGTCTTCGCGCTCGGCATGTTCAAAGGCGAGCAGCACGCGGCGGCGAATGGTGAAGGCATCGTCCATGGTCTTCAGGCCGGGGGCGTAAGCCGCCCAGTCGTCGTGGCCGAAGTAAGCATGCGTGGCGCCGGTGGCGACGATCAGAAAGTCGTAATCGAGCGTGCCGTTGGCGAGTTTTACACGGCGCTGTGTGCAATCCACATCGAGCGCTTCATCCAGCAATACGGTGACGTTGCGTTGCTTGCGCAGAATCTGTCGTAGCGGGGCGGCGATCGACGGGGCGGAGAGCCCGGCGGTGGCCACCTGGTACAGCAGCGGCTGAAACAGATGGTGGTTGCGCCGATCGATAACGGTAATGCGCACGTTGGCGTTGGCGAGTTGGCTGGCGGCGGCAAGGCCACCGAAGCCGCCGCCGAGGATCACTACGTGAGGTTTGGCGTCGGGCGGAATTGAATCGGGTTGAATTGAATCAGATTGAATTGAATCAGATGGCCGTGTTCCAAGGTCTGCCATGTCATGCCTCCATTCGAGGGGAGAGGTGCTGTGATGTGATGTGGGGATGACCTAGTGTGATTTGCGGGAGCGCGTTCTGTGTGCAAAAAAAGGGCTCAATACAAATCAATCGGATCCACATCCAGCGACCAGCGCACGCGTCGTGCCGACGGCATCGCGGACAGCAGTCGTTGCCAAGGTCGCAGCGCGTTGTGCAGCAGGCTGCGGCTAGGGGCTTCGATCAACAACTGACCGCGATAGCGGCCCGCGCGCAGCGGCATCGGTGCGGGCATTGGCCCGGCAATCTGCAATTGATCGACATTCAGCGCGGCATGCGCTTCGGCGAGAAAGGTGTCGACATGAGGGCGCTGATGGGCTTCGGCGCGCAGCAAGACTTGATGGCTATAGGGCGGCAGTTGCGACAGGCGGCGCTCGGTCAGCAACTCTTTCGCGGCGGCGGCGTAGCCCTGCGCAAGCAGGCCGCGCAACAGCGGATGCTCGGGATGATGGGTTTGCAACAGCACGCGTCCGGGCTTGCGTGCACGGCCAGCGCGGCCGGCTACTTGCACCACCAATTGCGCGAGTCGTTCGCTGGCGCGGAAATCGACGCTGAGCAAACCCTCGTCCACCCCGACAATGGTGACCAGGGTGAGGTTAGGCAGGTCGTGGCCTTTGGCCAGCATTTGCGTGCCGACCAGGATCGCCGGCCCATCGGCACGCAACCCCTCCAGCAAATCTTCAAAAGCGTCGCGGCGACGGGTGGTTTCGCGGTCGATACGCAGCACGGGCACATCGGGAAACTGCGCGACCAGCGCTTCTTCCAATCGTTCGGTACCTTGGCCTTGCGGTTTTAGATTGGGCGCGTTGCAAGCCGGGCAGGTTTCCGGCACCCGCGTCTGGTAATCGCAGTGATGGCAGATTAGCTGGCGCCGACCGACATGCAAGGTCATCGGATGTTCGCAGCGCGGGCATTCGGCGTGCCAGCCACAGCTATGGCACAGCAACACCGGGGCATAGCCGCGTCGATTGCGAAATACCAGCACCTGTTCGCCGCGCGCCACGGTTTCGCTGACCGCGCTGAGCAGCGCCGGCGACAAGCCGTGTTCCAGGCGCTGCGCACGCATGTCGATGATTTGCACTTGCGGCGGTCGTGTCGTGCCTGGCCGTGCGCGCAAATGCAGTGCGCGATAACGGCCGGCTTCGACATTGGCCAGTGATTCCAGCGAGGGCGTGGCCGAGCCGAGCAGCACCGGCACATTCAGCGCGCGCGCGCGCAGCAGAGCCAGATCGCGCGCGTGATAACGAAAGCCATCTTGTTGCTTGTAGGCGCCGTCGTGTTCTTCGTCGACGATAATGATGCCGGCCTGCGGCAAAGGGGTGAACACCGCTGAGCGAGTGCCGAGAATGACCTTGGCTTCGCCGGAGCGGGCGCGCAACCAGGCGCGTGCCCGATCGCCTTCGGCCAGGTTGGAATGCAGCACTTCGATCGCTACGCCCAGGCGCTCGCGCAGGCGGCGCATCGTCTGCGGCGCCAGGCCGATCTCCGGTACCAGCAGCAGCGCCTGCTTGCCTTGCGCCAGCACCTGTTCGATCAAGGCGAGGTAGACCTCGGTCTTGCCGCTGCCGGTCACGCCATCGAGCAGAAACGGCTGAAAGCTGCCGAGCGTAGCGCTGATTTCGCTGGCGGCGTGCTGCTGTTCTTCGGTCAGCGGCCACGGCGTGGTGATCTGCTGATCGACGGCGGCGATGCGCTCACCACGCTCGATCAAGCCACTGGTGGCCAGGCGGCGGGCGGCGGTGCGCCAGCTCGGCAGATGCACGTCCAGTTCACCGGCAGCGAGCGGGCCGGTGGCCAGGACATCCAACAAGAGCTTGCTGCTGCCGCGCCGGCTGCCGGCGTCGCGCGCGCTTTGACCGGCCACGGTCAGGGTCCAGATTTCTTCGCCGGTGGCGGGCAGGGGCTTGTCTTCACGCAGCGCTAACGGCAGTGCGTTGGCATAGGCCTCGCCGGGTGCGCCCAGCCAGTAGTCGGCGGCCCAGGCCAAGGTCTTCATCAACTCAGGGTCGAGCAAGGGAGTGTCGTCGAGCAGACGCAGTACGCGCTTGAGCCGGTTGCCGCCAACACTGGCTTCGACATCGGCGGCGACCACGACACCGACCATTTTGCCGCGGCCAAATGGCACCAGCACTCGGCTACCGGCGTCGCACTTACCTACCGCAGGCGGCAGATAGTCGAACAGGGTGGGCAAAGGTACGGGTAGGGCGACACGGAGTACGGCGGGCATGGAGAAACAGTGTAACCGCGTCAAGACTTATCCAAAGAGTCAAGCGTGCGAACCGGCATGCGGCGGCGAATGGCAGGTGACAGGTGTGCTTGCGCATGTTTGCTGCCCTGTCATCTAGGAGTCACAGGTAAGTGACTCTTCGGGCGGGGCTTTTTCGCTTATCCACAGACCCTGTGGATAAGTCTGTGGATGCAGCTTGGAGAGGGTGTCTTTAGGCGCATAAGAACGGCTTTCCTGACAGCGTGTGCAAGTTTTAGCCATGCTGAAATAGTCTTTTATTTCAATATGTTGCAATTGGCGCTTGGCTGGCGTTCATCTGCTTGCCATCAAGTCGTTACAACTCTTGACAGTTTTGCGACGCTGTGAAAAACCCTGATTCGGGCCGCTTGTATGTGACGAAAAGCCGCACCAACAGGCCTTTCACCATACGCCGACGAATCCTTAACTGTTCGGCGAATAAATCGCCCCCGCAGAGGGGCGGAAGGCCAAGCAGGTCGGTTCGCCTCTAGTAGCTCGCAGCCCCGAATGCTATGGCGATGACCAAGGCAATCGTCAGGAGCCAGAGATAGCACCAGCCGACAAGAAGATATTTCAGCACGGTCATGATCCAGCCCTGGCGATAGATCCGCTTTTGCATCAGCAGCAGGTAGGCCATCGCCCACAGGCCCAGCCCGGCTTCGATCCAGCGCAGCGGCGCAGCCAGCCATGCGGCATGAGGCACCAACCAGACGCCGAACATGCTGACCAGCGATATCAGCAACAAGGTGAGAAACAGGAAAGCGTGGCTGTGCAACGCCACGATCAGGTGCTCCATATACAGCCGACGCCGGAACAGATAGACCACCTTCAGCAGCAAGGCGAATACCGGCATCAGAATGAACATGGTCATCGGCAGCACAGCGAAGGTGCCGGCTTTAAAGCGTTCAATAGCTTCACGCTTGGAATCGCCGCCGGCACGAAGGGCTTGCACATTCGCTTTCAGGTGCATCAGCCCACGATCCAGTTTGGCGTTGACGAAATCCGGTAGCCAGGCAATGGATACCGGGTCGTGGCGGCTGCCCCAGTCATGGTTATTCAATGCACCATCGTCCTTGCTCAGCTCCTCCGTGGCCGGCTGACTGTTACTTGCTGCGGTGGAGCTGGCATGGGCCGGCGTGGCGGCAGAGGTGCTTGCGGCGGGTGCTTCACCCAAGGCGATCAGACGCTCGCGCGCTTGTCTGCGCAAGGCTTGCTCGGCGGTGTCCAGGCCGGCAGTGACGCCAGTTTGACGCGCAATCTCAAGTCCGGCCAATTGCCCCTTCAGGGACCGGCGCACTTCGGCGGGCGTGGTTGCCTTGGCGAATGCATTCTCGCCTTCGCCAACCGAGATATGGCCGATGCTGTCGGTAGTGCTGGAGACCTGATCCAGCGCTATGTGGCCCACAAAGAACGCCAGCAGGCACAGTATGAACATCAGCCGAAATGGCGTTACATAGCGCACCCGACGGCCGGAGAAATATTCCAGCGTCAGAAAGCCCGGCCGAATGAACAGCGGTGGCACGGTGTGTGCGATGCGGCCATCCACGTGCAGCACCATTTCCAGCGCGTCTTCCACGACGCCATGCACCGGCTTGAGTACGCTATGGATCGACTGGCCGCAGTCGTGGCAAAAGTCGCCTCGCATCGAGGTGCTGCAGTTCGCGCAGCACAACTCGCTGGCGCTGGTCAGTTCTTTCATTTGGTGCTTTTCCATCCCCCGAAGCGCGCGATCTTGGCATAAGGGCTGTAGGGCAGGGAACGGGGAACGGGGAACGGGGAACATGAAGTTCGAGGGGATATGGTGGGTCTGCGTTCTTTTTTGACCTTTCTTTGTTTTTGCTCTTGCTTTTTTGCTCCTGCTTTTTAGGCTTTTCCCCGTTCCCCGTTCCCCGTTC
>NZ_KZ857175.1:336379-431943 GCF_003350925.1 Dyella tabacisoli
TCCCCGTTCCCCGTTCCCCGTTCCCCGTTCCCCGTTCCCCGTTCCCAGGGTTCTGTAGAATGCTATGCCCTGGAGTCCTTAAGCTTATGAATCCATCTCGCATCGATCGCGCCCGAGTGACGCATGAGATCGGCGCCACCATTCGCCTCGCTCTACCCTTGATTGCCGCGCAGCTCGCGGCGATCGGCACCAATGTGGTCGACGCGGTGCTGGCCGGGCATTTCAGTGCGCATGTGCTGGGCGCGGTGGCGGTTGGCACCAGCATCTGGGCGCTGGCGATCGTCAGTGGCATCGGCATGATGATGGCGGTGCCGCCGTCGGTATCGCAGCTTGACGGTGCTGGACGCCGCAATGAGGTCGGTGCGGTTTTCCGTCAGGCGCTGTGGCTGGCGGTGGGCATGGGGGGGCTGCTTTGGTACGGCGTGCGCCATGCGGCGCCGCTGATTAGCGTCATCGGGGTGGCGCCGGGGTTGCATCACGATGTCGGCGAATTTCTCCGCGCGATAAGCTGGGGCGCACCCGCGCTGACTTGCTACTTCACATTGCGCGGGCTGTCCGAAGGTCTGTCGATGACCCGGCCCTCGATGTACTTCAGCCTCGGCGGGCTGGCCTTGCTGGCGCCACTGGGCTACGTGTTGATGTTCGGCAAGTTTGGCCTGGAGCCTCAAGGGGCGCGCGGCTGCGGTATCGCCACTGCGCTGGTGTTGTGGCTGGAGATGCTGGCGTTTGCATGGTACGTGGCGCGGCATCGCAATTACCGCGGGCTGGGCTTGGGCGAGCGGTTCGATCCGCCGCGACTCAAGCGCATCGGCGAGCTGGTGTGGATCGGTCTGCCCATGGCCGTGACCCTGCTTGCCGAAGGTGGTTTGTTCGTCGCGGTGGCGTTGGTCATCAGCACGCTGGGCGAAAACGTGGTCGCCAGTCACCAGGTGGCGCTGAACATCGCCTCGTTCTTCTTCATGATCCCGCTGGGCCTGGCGATGGCGATCACCGTGCGGGTAGGTAACGCGGTCGGCCGTGGCGATGCGCGCGGCGTGCGTTACGCGGGTTTTTGCGGTATCGGCCTGACCCTCGGTACTCAGCTCATTTCGGCGGGGTTGATGCTCAGCCTGCCGCATGTGATCGCCTCGCTATATACCCGCGATGCCGGGGTCATCGCGCTGGCCGTTCAGTTGATCGTGCTGGCCGGCTTGTTTCAGTTCTCCGACGGTATCCAGGTCGCCTCCAACGGCGCTTTGCGCGGCCTCAAGGACACCCGTGTACCGATGGCCATCACTTTATTCGCCTACTGGGGCGTCGGCATGCCGGTGGGCTGGTGGCTGGCCTTCCGTGAAGGCCTGGGCGCGCGCGGCATGTGGATGGGCTTGATCGCCGGCCTGAGCATGGCGGCCTTGCTGTTGTTTGTACGTTTTTGGCGCAGCTCGGGGCGTTTGCTTGCCAAAAGCGGGCCGCTTCCCGTTTCCCAGTCCCTGACTCCTAACACATGACCACCACAGCCCAAGCGGTTACCCTGCTGGCGAATTCTTGAGGAAAGCACGAATGACGGAACCTCGCCCCCACGGTTTTTGGAATTTTCTCTGCGTCTTGGGCCGCGGCGTCAATATGGTCCGGTTGGTTATCCTCAACCTGGTGTTCTTTTTGTTTTTGTTTCTGCTGATTGTGCTCGTAGCCGGCCTGTTCGCCAGTGCACGCAGTGAACGCACGATTCAGAGCAATAGCGTGTTGGTGCTCAAGCCAGAGGGGCGGCTGGTTGAGCAATACAGTGCGGCACCGCTGCGGCGCCTGATTGCTGGTTTGTCCGGCAATGCACCGAAACAAGTGCAATTGCGCGATCTGGTCAACGCGATCGATGCCGCGGCTGCGGATAAGCGCATCAGCCGTATCTTGCTGGAGCCGGAAGATTTGCAGGGCGGCGGTTTTGCCGCGTTGCGCGAGGTGGGCGCGGCACTGGACCGTTTCCGTGCGGCGGGCAAGCCGGTCGTGGTGTGGGCGGCCAATCTGGAGCAAGGTCAGTACTACCTGGCGGCGCACTCCGATCGCATTCTGCTCGACCCCCAAGGCGGCGTGCTGATCGCCGGACTGGCCAATTACCGGTTGTTCTACAAAGACCTGCTCGACAAGCTCGGCGTTGACGTGCATCTGTTTCGCGTCGGCCAGTTCAAGAGCGCGGCCGAGCCGTACATTCTCGATCACGCCTCGCCTGAGTCGAAGCAGGCCGACAGTTATTGGATGGGCGGCTTGTGGGACGCGTATCTGGCCGAGGTCGCCAAGCTGCGCAAGCTCGATCCGAAGACGCTGCGCAACGACATTGACAGCCTGGCTGAGCAAATCGCCGGCACCCAGGGCAATCTCAGCCAGCTCGCACTCAACCAGCACTTGGTCGATGGCCTGGCGACACGCGCCGAGCTGGAGAAAATGATGCTCGACGAAGGCGTGCCTGTGGCCGAGAAAGGCCAGGGTTTTCGCCAGGTATCGCTAGCGCGCTACGGCGCCAATCTGCTGGGTGACAGCAATGCCTTTGCAGGGGGCGTGGCTATTGTCGTCGCCGAAGGCGAGATCGTCGGCGGCCGACAGCCGCAGGGTTCGATCGGTGGTGAATCCACCGCCGAGCTGATTCGCACCGCCCGCCTGGATCATCGAACCAAGGCACTCGTGCTGCGCGTCAACTCGCCCGGCGGCGAAGTGTATGCGGCCGAGCAGATCCGCCGCGAGATCGAGCTGACCAAGCAGGCCGGCATCCCCGTAGTGGTTTCGATGGGCGACGTGGCGGCCAGCGGCGGTTATTGGATTTCGATGAATGCCGATCGCATTTATGCCGAGCCCAACACGATCACCGGCTCCATCGGTATCTTCGGCATGTTTTTCACCGTCCCGAACACGCTCGACAAGCTCGGTGTGAAAAGCGATGGCGTCGGCACCGGTCCGTTGGCCGGCGCGTTCGATATGTCACGGCCGCTGGACCCGAAGATCAGCACGATGATCCAGGCGATCATCAATAAGGGCTATCACGATTTCGTCGGCAATGTGGCGAAGGCGCGCGGCAAGGAATACAGCGCGATCGACACCATTGCCCAGGGCCGTGTATGGACCGGGCAACAAGCGTTGGACAACGGTTTGGTCGATCAGCTTGGCGGTCTCGGCGACGCCGTGACCGATGCGGCCGGCCGCGCCAAGCTCGGTAAGGGCTATCCGGTGCGCTACACCGAGGCGCCGCTTGGCGGTTTCGAGCAATTCATGGTCGGGCTCAACGAAAGCGCCACCGTGCACGTGATGCAGAGCTACGGCATCCACTTGCCGAGCTGGCTCGCCCAGTTGCCGACGATGGCGCCGGAATTGAAGCTGCTGCAGACCGCGCAGTCGGGGCGCCCCAATGTCTATGCGTATTGTTTTTGTAGCCCCAGGTAGGGACGTATAGGCGGCTATATGGGTGTTGGGGGGTTTCGGCAAGTCTTTACCCCTCCCCAACCCTCCCCTGCGAGCAGGGGAGGGGCCTGATGAGGCAAGCTTTTAGCTCCTCCCCCTGCTTGTCCCGAACAGGGGACTTCCTTCGGTCGCAGGGAGGCTGGGAGGGGGTGAGTCTTGCCGTGTAGCTACCACACTCTCCAAGTAGCCCACGTCACGCCCTATTGCTCCGCCGCCTCAATCTGCTTGCGTTGCTGCTCGGCCTGCTGGTCGACGGTTTTCTGTACGTCCTTGGCGCGCTGCTCGTCCTTTTTCAGATCGTCCCATGGCGTGGCGACACGAGCTGTTTCGGTTTTGGGGGCTGCGGCCTGCGGCTGGGGCGGTTTGCCTGAGCAGCCGATGAGGGCCAGGACGCAAAGCCACAGTGCGGTACGTTTCATCGGCGGAACTCGCGGCGATTAGAGGTGCACAGTGTTGCGCCGCTATACGGTGCGAGCAAGGGATCAGCTAAGCTCCGCCTCCATGAATAGCCGCATCGACGCTTGGCAGCTCCAAGGCCATACCGCATTGGTGACCGGTGCCAGCAAGGGCATCGGTTATGCCACCGCTCGCGAATTGGCCGGTCTCGGCGCCAATCTGCTGTTAGTGGCGCGTGACGAGGACCATCTGGAACAGGTGCGGGTGGAGCTGGCCGATGATTTCGAGAATATCGACGTGCTTACCCTCGGTGCCGACCTGAGTGAGCAGGAAGACCGCCTGGCCGTATTCGATTGGATCGCCGATCTCGGCGCACCGTTGTCGCTACTGGTCAACAATGTCGGCGGCAATCAGCCGCGGCCGACGCTGGATTATCACGAACTGGAATATCGCGCGATCTTCGAGCAGAACGTGTTTTCCGCGTTCGAGATGTGCCGGCTCGCGCATCCGTATTTAGTGCAACACGCGAACGCGGCCATCGTGAACGTCGGCTCGGTATCCGGGATGACGCATGTGCGCACCGGTTCGCCCTATGGCATGACCAAGGCCGCGCTGCATCAACTCACCCGCAATCTGGCGGCGGAGTGGGCGGTGGACGGTATCCGCGTCAATGCGGTGGCGCCGTGGTACATCCGCACGCAACGTTCGGAGCCGGCGCTGGCCGACGACGAATATCTGGACGAAGTACTCGACCGCACACCGCTGCGGCGTATCGGCGAGCCGGAAGAAGTGGCGGCGGCGATCGCTTTTCTGTGTCTGCCTGCGGCCAGCTATATCACCGGGCAAGTGCTGGCGGTGGATGGCGGATTTCTCAACTACGGGTTTTAAGTGCCTTGGCGGCGGGTGGCGTTGTGGTTTGTCCACAGCCTGTGTGGACATGCCTGGGACAAGCCTGTGGATAAATCCGGCAATGGCTTGCATGACAGTTACTTGGCTTACATTGCTTAGATTTTGTCCAGTTATAGATCTGGCGCAGCTCAGCAGTTGGAGAGCTGGCCGAGCAGTTCGCTTTCGCGTTGTTCCAGTGCCGGGCGGTCGCTTTTGAAGGCGCGCTGCAATTTATGCTCGTTCTCGTCATAGGCGTCGCGCAAGGCGCGGCAGGTTTCGCGCGGACTTAGCTCGCGACACATGTCTTGCACCCATACGTAGTTGTTGGCGATCAGCCCGGAGGTCACCCGTCCACGATTGGACTCCGGTGCCGAAATGCCGGCGCCGCGGCGGCCGCCGTAAACCTGGCCCAATGGCTGTTGCACCGCGCCGAGCATGCCGAAAGGGGCGAGATAAGGCTGCGGGTCGCCGTTGTCGCTCAAATAGGGTTTGCCGTCGGTGGCGCGCGTGCAGGCATACATCAATGGCAGCGGCGCGCTTGGCGACGGAGCTTGTGCAGGCCGTGGCTCAGGGGTTGCCGTTGCCTGCGCTGCAGGTGCCGATGGCGCTGATGGCGTGGAGGGGGCGATGGGCGCGCTGTCGTCGCGCAGGTTGAGCGTTTGCTGCTGTTGGTGTTTCGCACAGGGGGCATCCTGATAAACGACTTGCCCGCTGTTGCCGCTGCACTTGTACACCGTGGCGGCGCTGGCTTGCATAGCGGCAAGCGACAGCAGCAAAAGCAGGCATGGCCGACTCGGCAGGCTACGAAAAGCCCGCGAAGCATGGATGCCGTCAGGTATATCGCCCACGAGCAGGGCTCCCGCTATCTGTGTTTTGACGTCTATGCCGCTCAAAATTCGGCAACGTGCTCTTCGGCGGCGAAACCCAGGGTTATCGCACCTTCGCCCACGTTGACCATGCCGGTAATACTCATCGGTGCTTCCATCAGTTCGACACTGCTTTCCTCGCAAGCCGCGCGTAACCGGTCGTAGCCGGGCAGTCTGGCCAGCTCGGCCAGGTCGCCGCCATAGCTTATGCAGACCACCGGTACCAGCAGGCCGGCGCGAACGCGTTTTGCGGTGTAGTCGAACAGCACTTCGATACCGTGTTCAAAGCCACGCACTTTGCCAACCGGGCTGGTATCGCCACGATAGCCGCGCAGTAACGGCTTGATATCCAATGCCGAGCCAAGCATGGCGCTGAACAGGCCGACACTGCGATCGCCCTTTTTCTTGGCGCGGGCACGCAAGTAATAGAGGTCGCGCGGCAGCATGTAGCCGTAGGCGTTGTTGGCGATATGAGTGAGCCGTTCGCGAATCGCCGCCGGTGTTTCGCCCGCCTGGATCAGGCGGATCGCCTCGACGATCACCGGCGCGGTACCGGCAAACAACGTACGCGTGTCGATCACGCGCATCAAAAACGGACCCGCAATGCCGGCCTGGTCGCGTACTTCGCGATAGTGCTTGAGCACCGCGAAGCTGGCTTTAATCACATGGTCGTTGATCGGGCTGCGCGTGGCGGTGATGGTGAGGCAGAACACGCAATCTCGCTGTAGCACCAGGTGATCGAGAAACAGTTTCTGTACGTCCTCTACCGAGCATGGCTCGGTCTCGGCCGAGTGGCTGCGGGTGCCCAGTTTCTGGTCGAGAAAACGCTGCGTTTCGGCCGGGCTGCGGTCGTCCAGAAAGGTCTCGTTGTCGATGCGCACCACAATCGGCATGACCGCGATGTCGTGCTCCTGCAGAAACGCCTGCGGCAAATCGCAGGACGCGTCGATAGCAACTCCCATGCGCATCACGGCTCCCCCCGTGGTTATCGGCGCGCCGAACATAGCATGAGGCGTGTCTACTGCTGCAGAAGCGAGATAAGATACCCCGAATCTTTTGGCATCTCGCTGGCGTGGCGTCGCCGGTAATGCGCAGGAAAACCCTCCTGCGCCAGCCTTAAAGGCTCTTATGAAAGACAAGCAAGAAATCGTTTCCAACTGGCTTCCGCGCTATACCGGGACGCCGCTGGAGCAGTTCGGTCAGCACATTTTGTTGACCAATTTCGGCCATTACGTAGAGCTGTTCGCGCAATGGCACGGTGTGGAGGTGCAAGGCCGCGACCGGCCCATGCCCAATGCCACCGCCGATGGCATCACCTTGATTAATTTCGGCATGGGCAGCCCCAATGCCGCCACTGTGATGGACCTGCTCAGCGCCATCGGCCCCCAGGCCGCGCTGTTTCTAGGCAAATGCGGCGGCTTGAAGAAAAAGAATGCGCTGGGCGACCTGGTGCTGCCGATTGCCGCGATTCGCGGCGAAGGCACCTCCAACGACTACATGCCGCCGGAGGTACCGGCACTGCCGGCGTTCCAGTTGCAGCGCGCGGTTTCAACCATGATTCGCGATCTGGGTCATGACTATTGGACCGGCACCGTCTACACCACCAACCGCCGGGTGTGGGAGCATGACGAGACGTTCAAGGACTACCTGCGCCGCACCCGCTGCATGGCGGTGGATATGGAGACGGCGACCATTTTCGCGGCCGGCTTCGCCAACCGGATTCCCTGCGGCGCCCTGCTGCTGGTATCCGATCAGCCGATGATTCCCGAAGGCGTGAAGACCGAGCAAAGCGACCGCAGCGTCACCGCCAACTATGTCGAGTCGCATATCAAGATCGGCATCGAGGCACTCAAGCTGGTGCGCCGCAACGGCCGCAGCGTGAAGCACCTGCGCTTCGAGGACGACACGCACATCGATTAAGCCGATCCGTGTCGACCGAGGTCACCGCCGCAAGATTCGGCGGCGGCCTCGGTCAGCTTCGTCAGCGGAATCGCAGTACCAGCCAGGAAAGCAGCGCGAGCAGGTTGATCCCGAGACGCGATACCGCCGGCCCGGTGGCGGCCCAGGCGAAGTTCTGACTTCCGAAATGCCAGTCAATCCCCAGCCGCGGTGCCATTTGCATCGTCGCGTAGACATTGATGTAGGCGCCGCTATGCAGCGCATAAGTAAGCATTGGCGTGGCAATCAACGGCAGTTGCAACAACTGCGCGACACGAGACAAGGTGACACCTTGTTCACTGCCCTCCACCAGCAACACGCCGGCAAACAAGATAAAGCCGAACAGCAGCAGGCCGACCAAGGCGAGCAAGGTGTCGTGAGTCGATCCCAGCGGAAACAGGCGACGCAGCATACTCACCACGCCGTAGAAGCCACCGGCGATTTCAAGGATGCCAATCAAGCGGAATAGAAAAGAACGCACGCTAGGACTCGCCCAAAAGACGCAAGCTTAGCGCAGCGTTGTTATCTGGATGCTGTAGGTGTTGGCTGTTGTTATTAGAGTTTTTTGGTGATGGGGTTTGTCGCAAGAATGCACCCCCTCCCAGCCTCCCCCTGCAAGCAGGGGGAGGGGCAAAAGCTACGCTCGCAGCTTTTGACTTTGACGTTGCTCTTGACCTTGGGGCCCCTGTGCGTCGGTGAGGGTCGGACGACAAGGCCCGCAGGGGACTCGGCATGGATGCCGAGTCCTTTTCGCCAGTGCATGGATGCACTGTCGAAAAGCCCGGCCGGCCCTCACGTACCCGAAGGGCGACTCACCGGGGTGCTCTTTCTTTTGGTTACTTTTCTTTGAGCAAGCAAAGAAAAGTGACTCGGGCCCCGGCAGGGGTTCGAAAGCCCGCCGCAGGCGATCCAGGTCGCCACAACACCTCAAGCCATCAACACCCCACGCCCCTCCTCCAAAATCGCATGCGGCACAAAACAAGCACTATCCCGCGTAATCGGCGAATCATCCTCGCGAATACCCATGCCACAAGCCCGATCCCCCACCACCCAACTACCAATCACCACATAACGCCCATCGAAACGCGGCAGTGCGTGATACCCCTGCCGAATCCAGGGGCCATCACCATAAGGGCCGCTGCTATTCACATGCTGCCCATCGGGCAGGTGCATCGCGATGTTGGCGCCTTCGCGCGAATAGATGGGTTTACGCACCCAGCCCGGCGGTAGCTCGCCGCCGTTGTCGAACTCCGCCGGCAGCAGGTTCGGGTGGTTACGGTACTTTTCCCATAACAAGGGCAGGATGCCTTTGTTGCTGAGCACGGCCTTCCATGCCGGTTCGATCAATTGCAGGCCCGAGCCTGGCAGCTTGGCGCCGAACGCTTCGCGAAACATGTCCTCAAGCGGGTAGAGCTTGAACAGGCTGCCGATGACTTGATCGTCCAGATCGGTAAAGCGGCCATCCTCCGATAGACCGATGTCTTCAATCGCCAGCGTGTCGCAGTCGACGCCGGCTTGCAGTGCGCATTCGCGCAGATAGGCCACCGTGCCTTGATCTTCGGCCGAGCCACGCACGGCGGCGAAGCGCAGCGGTCGGGCGATGCGCGTGGCGATAGTGCCAAAGGCTTCCACCAGCGATTCGTAGATCGAGTTGTACTGGTCGCTGCCGGTCGGCAACTGACCGCGCATTTGCTGCTGCTCCAGCCATTGCCATTGAAAGAAGGCGGCTTCGAACAGTGCGGTCGGGGTGTCGTAGTTCAGCTCGTAGAGCTTGGCTGGTCCGGTGCCGTCGTAGCCGAAATCCATGCGGCCGTAGAGGTGTGGTTGCCGGTCGCGCCAGCTTTGCGCAATCCAATCCCAGAACGGCTCGGGGATGGCCAGTTGGCGCATGCGTTGTTCGCTGGCGACGATCTCGCCGACCAGGTCGAGCGCCATCGCGTGCAGTTCTTCGGTGGGCGCTTCGAGGTCTTCTTCGATCTCGCGCAGGGTGAAGGCGTAGTAAGCCGATTCATCCCAATACGGTGCGCCATTGATCGTGTGAAAGTCGAAGCCGCATTCGGCTGCACGCGCCCGCCAATCGGGGCGCTCGGCAATGGCGATGCGGCGCATCAGCCACCCGCGCCGCGTGCGCCACTGGACGCGCCGAAACCGCTGCGGCTTACCGTGACCGCGCGATTAGGCGTGGCGGTTACCGGCACCATGGCCGTAGTGCCGCCGGTGCTGCGATACACGCCACCGGCATCGGTGGCGGGGCGTTGCCAGCCGCCGCCGTTATCGCGAAATGCCGGGCCGCTGGTAAAGCCGGTCATCGGTGAACTGCCGCGCATCATCTGCGACAGGAAGAAGCCCGTCATCAAGGGGCCGAAGAACGAGTGGCTGCCTTCGTTGCGTTCGGCGCATTGCTCTGCGCCGTAACTGGCCTCGCATTGCTCGCGGCTGGTGAAGCGCGGCGCGGTTTCGGCGCTGTCCTTCTTGGCTTTGTCGAACGCCTGCTCGCAGGTGCTGCGGTCGTTGGTCTGTGCGACACAGGCATCGACCGAGGTGTACAGCCCTTCGCGCGCCTGCTCGTCGCTATCGCAAGCGGTCAGCAGCAATGGAACGGTGCTCATCAGCAACAGTGCGGCGGTTCTGGATCGCTTCATTGTTCAAGGTCCTTTTGTGTCATCGGCTCAAGCATGACCGCTAGCGCCCGATCAGGGCAAGTTTTTGCGGCGGCGTGATGTGCTCGTGTGGCATATCACAAGCCGTCGGCGAGTTCGTGCAGGTCGGCGATGTGTTGCTCCCACCAGCGCGATTCGGCGGCGAACGGGAATGCGGCAGGAAAGGCCGGATCGTGCCAGCGCGCAGCGATCCAGCCGGCGTAGTGCATCTGGCGCATCGCGCGTAGCGCGGGGATCAAGGCGCGCTCGGTGTCGTCGAATTCACGCATTTGCGTATAGCCGTCCAAAAGCGCGTTCAAGGCACGCTCGTCGCCGGCCAGCATCCATAGATCCTGCACTGCCGGCCCCATGCGTGCATCGTCGAGATCGACGAAGTGCGGGCCTTCATCGGTCCACAGTACATTGCCGGGATGGCAATCGCCATGCAGACGTAGCTGGCGTACCGGGCCGATGGCCTCCAGCCGCATCGCGACGGCGTCATCGAGTCGTTGCGCGGCGCTGCGATAGTTTGCCTGCAACGATGCCGGTAACAATGTTGAAGCCAGTACCGCCTGCATGGGTGCTTGCATCAGCGTGGCGCGGTCGACGCGGCCGCGATGCACAAAGGGCTGGCGCGAACCCACGCTGTGGATGCGTGCGATCAAGCGGCCCAGCCACTCTAGCTGTGTGGTCGATTCCAGCGATGGCGCCCGCCCGCCGCGACGCGGGGTCAACGCATAGCGAAAACCTTCGTGTTGTCGCAAGGTTTGTCCGTCGAACACGAGCGGCGCGACCACCGGCAACTCGGCTGCGGCCAACTCCAGTGCGAATGCGTGCTCTTCTTCGATCGCCGCGTCGCTCCAGCGACCAGGGCGGTAGAACTTCGCGATGACCGGCGCGGTTTCCTCCAGCCCTACTTGCCACACGCGATTTTCATAGCTGTTCAGTGCAAGCAGGCGTCCGTCTGGCCATAAGCCGCAATGGGAGACAGCGTCGAGAACGAGGTCGGGGCTGAGCCCGGCGTAAGGCGTTGCGGTGTTTATCTCAGGCAGCTTCATGGCAGGCGACTCCCACTCCGCTTCGAGGGGAGGGTTGGCATGTTCAACGCGGCGCCGCCACGCGCGCCGGCACCACCGCCATCGTGATGCGCGAAACACACACCAGTTCGCCCGCTTCGTTCTCGATGCGGATCTCCCACACTTGCGTGCTTCGCCCAATGTGCAGCGCTTGCGCGGTACCGGTCACGATGCCGCTGCGCACGCCGCGAACATGATTGGCATTGATCTCCAGGCCTACGGCGATCTCTTTTTCGGGATCGAGCGTGAGCATCGCCGCCGTGCTGCCCAAGGTCTCGGCCAGCGCCACCGAGGCGCCGCCATGCAGCAGGCCATAGGGCTGATGCGTGCGGTGATCGACCGGCATGGTGCCGCGCAGCCAATTCTCGCCCACTTCGGTCATGCGTATGCCCAAGGTCTCCATCATCGTGTTTGCGCTCCAGCCGTTGAGGCGGGCGAGGTCGGTGTCCTGTTTCCAGATCATGGTTGAATCCCATCGAGTGAACCCGCATTGTTGATCGACTGCCGTTACCGCGACAATGCGTACGTGTTTACCGTCACCCTCAAGACTTCCGGTCGCCGTTTCGCGGTCGCGCCTGGCGAAACCGTGCTGGAAGCAGCCCAGCGCGCCGGTATTGCGCTGCCGTATTCCTGTCGTTCGGGCGTGTGCGGTAGCTGCAAGGCGATCCTGCTTGAGGGTGCGTGCGGCTATCCGCGCAATCCGCCGCTGGCATTGAGCGGCAGTTCGCCGGCCAGGCACGCGGTGTTGTTATGTCAGGCGGTGCCCCTGGGTGATCTGTTGATCGAGGCGCGTGAAGTGACCTCGGTAGAAGACATCGCGCGGCGTCAGCTCGGTGTGCAAGTGGTCGGTAAGCAGCAATTGGCGCCCGACGTGATCGGCTTGCTGTTGCAGCCGGCGCCTGGCGAAACAGGATTCAACTGGTTGCCCGGCCAGTATCTGGACGTACTGCTGGACGATGGCAAGCGCCGGCCTTTCTCGATCGCCAGCGGTCCACGGGCCGATGGCATCATCGAGTTGCACGTGCGGCATGTAGCCGGCGGCGGTTTTACCTCATGGGTCAGCGAAGGCTTGCAGGTCGGTGATTCGCTGCGTATCGAGGGGCCGCTAGGTACCTTTGTGCCGCGCGAGGATTCAGAGCGCCCGATGGTTTTTATGGCCGGCGGCACCGGTTTTGCGCCAGTAAAAGCGATTGTCGAGCACTTTCTCGCGCTGGGTACCCGTCGCTCGATGCAGGTGTATTGGGGCGCGCGTAGCGTGGCCGATCTGTACCTGCGGCCACTGGCCGAACGTTGGGCGCGCGAGGCGTCCAATCTGCATTTTCACGCGGTGTTGTCCGATCCCGAACAAGCCGCCGCCACGGGCTTGCGGGTTGGCCTGATCCACGAAGCGGTGCTGGAGGACCAGCCCGATCTGTCGGCGCACGATGTCTATATGAGTGGGCCGCCGGCGATGATCGATGCCGGCCGCCAACTTTTTCTCAATGCGGACTTGCCCGAAGATCGGCTGTATTACGACTCGTTCGATTACGCGCCCGATGTGTTGGCGATGATTCTTGCCGGGCGCGCCGGGCTTGCCGATTTGTGACGTTCAGGCACTGTGCGAGTGAGTTGGCCGCGCAAATTGCTTAGAAAATCAGGCGTAGAAGATCGACAGCGCGTGCTTATTTGTTGCCTTTGGCAACAGGTAGCTGCGCCTGCTGCCATGCCATCACGCCGCCGCCCAAGGTGTAGACCTTGGTGAAACCGGCTTTGACTAGCCGTTGCGCCGCCTTGTTCGAGGCGCCGCGGCCGTCTTTATCGATCAGTACGACCGGCAGCTCCTTGGCCTTAGCCAAGTCTTTCTGCTCCGGGTCGAACTGGCTCATCGCCACATGTTTGGCGCCCGGAATATGCGCTTTTTCGAAATCGGCATAGGCCGATAAATCGACCAGCAGCGGGCTGTCGCGATTGATGAGCAAAGTCAGCCCGGCAGGCGTCAGCTCTTTGTATTTGCGAAACAGAGTGGCGATTTCCATCACAATCAATGCCACCAGCAAGATCACGAACAGCGCAGCCAGCGCCCAGTTATTGCCGATGAATTGGGGCAGTTTTTGCAGAAAATCGCTCATTACGGAAGTTTCCACGGGCGCGAGCGGGTCGCGCGGGGTTGAGTAAACGACCGATTATACGGGCTGCGAGAGGTCAGACGCCCTGATTGGGGATCAATCGCTGGTGATATTGGGCAGGCCGCTCATCAGCCACCAGCATTTCTTCTCCGGGTCGTAGCGCCATAGCTGTTTGTCGATCACCGTACGTTCGGCCTGGGTGTTGAGGTTGACCAGGCTGATTTGCACGATCTGACGGGCTTCGTTCTCGGCGCCGGGAACCGGGCCCTTGCCGTCGTCGTAGCCGGTGACCCGCAGTTGTTCATAGCGCGCCATATCCAAGGCGCTGGGCGGATGCTTCTTGCGTACCTCGGGGTCGACGAACTGCAGCGCGTTCTGGAAATCACCCCAGCGCACGGTACTGGCGTAGGCGCCGAGCGTGCTGGTGAGGCTCTCGCTGCGCTGGGCCGTGGCGCAGCCGGCGAGCAGGGTCGTGCATAGCAGTAACAGGGCGGTGAGGATGCGGCGCATAGGTGATTTTCCCCTGAGGTGTTCGCCCATTCTGCCGCAAGAGCGTGTTTCATATCTCGGTGCTATTGGGCGATCCCGGCGATTTATCCGCGGCGTTTGGCCACAAAACGCGCACTGAGGGTGGCTGCGGGTTTGTCGTCGGTGCCCGGAATCATGCAGGAGACCCCGATGCGGGCTCGGCCGCGAGCGTCCAGCGTGGTGAAAAAGGTGGCCCAGCTCGCCGAGGCGGCCAGTTGCGCTTCGCTGTGAAAATCGCCCCATACCGGCGCCAGGTAACGCGCTGTTGATTCGGCGACAAACACGTCGCAGTCCATCCCGCGCCGACGCAATGCCAGCTCCACCAGGCTCCAGCCGGTAAGCGTCATCAGGCTGACCAGGCTGCCGCCGAACGCACAACCCTTGTCGTTGACGTTGGGAGCCAGCGGCGCGACCAGGGTGATATGAGTCTCATCGCAGGCGTGCAGTTGCAGATCCATGCTGAGCGCGAGCGGAATTTCGCGGCGAACAAATTGAATCAGGTCGTGCGCCATGGTGGATAGTTCAGGCGTGCTCATCGGGACGTGCTCATCTAAAAACGCAATTCCTGTGGGGCGGCGATACATGGGGAGGGAGCCGCGTAGTGTATAGGCGGCTACACTGCCCCGACCTTTATCAAGCCTGGTCTTCATCAAGGAGCAGTGCAGCGTGCAAGCGCGGGCGCCATTAAACGCGAAATCGTTGCAAGAAAAATCCATGCGCGGACGCATGGTGGTCATCACGCGCCCGGCCGGTACCGCATCGGCCTTAGTGAGGCAGGTGCGCGCGCAAGGCGGCAAGCCGCTGTTGCTGCCTGGTTTGTCATTGCGCGGTATCGATGACGCAGCGATCGCCAGCGCGGCCTTGACCATCGCTTTGACCGATGACGTGCTGATATTCACCAGCCCGGCTGCCGTACGTTTTGCCGCCCGACTCGCGCCATTGCGCACCGAGGCGACCGTGCTGGCGGTGGGGCAGGGTACCGCGCGTGCATTGAGGCGTTACGGCATTGCCGAGCCGCTTACCCCCGAGCTGCGGCAAGACAGCGAGGGGTTGCTCGAACATTCGGCGCTGAATGCCTTGCGTGATCGGCGCGTGGCCTTGATCGGGGCGGCCGGTGGGCGTGGCGTGCTGCGCGCGGAGTTGGCGGCCCGTGGGGCGCATCTGCGCGAGGTACATGTTTATCGCCGCGTTGCGCCACGATTGCAGCGCCGCCATGTCGATGCGCTCAAGCACTTGCCGGCGAGCGCGGCGGTGTTGTTATCCAGTGCCGAGGCGCTGGGATATCTGCAGCAATTGCTCCCAGCCGCTGCCTTCGCCAAATTGTGCGCGGCGACCGCGGTGGTCAGCAGTGAGCGTTTGGCCGAGGCGGCGCGAGCGGCCGGTTTCAAGCAGGTCAGCGTGGCCGCTTCGGCCTTGTCGGGGGATTTGCTTGCAGCCGCTGCTTTTTGAAGCCCGTCAGGACTCTATCGGGTTAGCTTAAATGTCAGATTTCCATAGAAAATGCAGTGAGTTACCTGTTGGCAATGGCTTTGAAAAGCCTCTTAGGCTGCTAGCATGTCGCGCATGAGCCAAAACGACGCCACATTCCAATCATCCGATGCCACCCCGACCAAATCGGCCGCACCCAGCCCGGCGCATCCGCCACGGCGGGGCGGCGGTAGTCTGGCGGTGGCCTTGCTGCTGTCATTGGCCGCTGTCGGCGGCGTCGGCTATATCGGCTGGCAGCAATGGCAACAGCAACAAGGCAGCTCCAGTGCGGTGCTGACGGCGATGGATCTGAAAACGCGTATGGGGGCGGTGGAAACGGCACTGACCAGCATCAGCACCGAGCGCAATCTGTTGCGTCAACGCCTGGGCGATGCCGACCAGGTCAACCGCGCCTTGCGCGAAGAGCTGCTCGGCCAGGCCGAACGCACGCGCAATCTCGAAGACGCGGTAGCCAAGCTGTCCGAGAAAAGCCTGTCCGGCCAGGAGGCGATGCTGCTCGACGAGGCAGAATCGCTGCTGCGCATGGGCAAAGAGCGTTATGGCCTATTTCACGATGCGCAGGGCGCGGCGGCAGCCTATGCCTTGGCAGACCAGACCCTGGCGGCGGTCAACGATGGCGCGTTCTCCGGCTTGCGCCAAAGCGTCTCCGCCGAACACGAAGCGTTGGTCAAGAGCCAGCCGGCCAGCCAGGCCAGCGCACTCGCCACGCTTACCCAATTGCGCACCGATATCACCACGCTTCCGTTGAAAGCACTCGATAGCCCAAGCGAGGCGCCGACCAGCGGCACCTGGCCGCGCATTCAGCATGCGCTGGCGGGTGTTATCAGCGTGCGTCGCGACAATGGCGCTCCCTTGGCGGTTGCCGATGCACGCTTTGCCCGCGAGTTGGCTGCGTTGGACCTGGCACAGGCGCAGGTGGCACTGCTGGCTTATGACCGCGACGCTTATGCCGCCGCATTGAAGCGCGTGGACACCAGCCTGACGGCGCAATTCGATCTGGGCGCGCCCGCCGTGCAACTTGTGCACAACAAGCTCGGCGAACTGGCCGGTCAACTGCCGGCAACGGCTCCTGTGGAGCTGGGCGCGGCATTGACCGAACTGCGTAACTTGCGTTCCATGCACGTACTCAAGCCGGCGGCTGGGGGCGCGGCGCCGATTCATGCGGACACTCCGGCGACAGGGGTCAAGCCATGAAGTTGTGGCGCTGGATCCTGTTCTTGGTGATCGCCGCCGCGCTGGCCGCTTTCAGTTGGCATTGGATAGCTGAAGACCCAGGTTATGTCCTGCTGCGTATTCGTGGCTACGTCGTGGAAACGACGGTTGTCGCCGCGTTGGCGATCCTGTTGCTGGCTTGGGCGTTGATCGGTGCGCTATGGCGTCTGCTGCGCTGGCCACTCGGCGCTTTTTCGCGACGTCACCGCCGGCTTAGCCGGCAACGTATGAGCGATGGCCTGATTGCCTTGATGGAAGGACGCCTGGGCGATGCCGAGCGCGATCTCCACCGTGCCTCTCGTCTCGATGTTCTGCGTGGTCCAGCCCTGCTTGCCGCGGCCGAGGCCGCCTCGCGTCGAGGAGAGCCGGGGCGTGCGTTGGAAACCCTTGCCGAAGCTTCGCAGTCCGCGCCACAGGCTGCCCGTGTGTTGCGCGCGCGCGTACTGCGCCGTGATGGTAAATCCGCCGAGGCTTTGGCCTTGCTGGCGCCAGAGGCCGATAACGGTCACTTGAGTCCGGGCGGCTGGCGCGAGCTGGCGCTGGCCGCACTTGCCGCAGGCGACAGCCGTCGCGCTCGCGAGGCGCTGGAGCCCTTGCAGAAGAGCGGCGCACTCGGTGCCCGCGCCTATGCGGTCATGGAAGCGAACGTATTGACTGCCTCGCTCAAGTCCGCACCCGATGGCGTTGCCTTGAATACGCTGTGGTCACAGTTGCCCAAGGCACAGCGCCGGATACCCGCGGCGATCGATGCCTACGCACGCCGGGCTGCCGGCTTTGGCTTGATCTTGCCGGCGATGGACGAGGTCGAGTCGGCGTTGCGTCGCGAATGGTCATCGCCGCTGGTTGAAACCTATGGCGGGCTCGGTGGCGATGATCTCGAAGGTCGCTTGCGCCGCGCTGAAACCTGGCTTGATGCACATCCCAACGACGCAAGCCTGCTGCTTACGCTGGGCCGCATGTGCGTGCGCCTGAAGCTATGGGGTAAGGCGCACCAATATCTGGAGCGTGCACAGGCGCTGCAGCCAAGCAGTGCAACGTGGGAGGCCTTGGGCGATACCTATGCCGGCCAAGACGATGTCGCGCTGGCCCAACGTTGCTATCGCAATGCGCTGGCCCTGGCACGTGGTGACGCGGTGGAAGCCTTGCCGCAGGGCAGTCGTCCCGTGCGTATCGACACCCGCCCGATCGCGATCGAAGAACGCAGTGAGCACGGCGTGCCGCGCTTGCCCGAATAGGGCAACGCGCGACGGCCCGATCTTAACGGCCCGATCTCAAACGGTCCGATCTCAATGCACCGAGATTGCCCAGGCGATAAAGCCCGCATTGATCGCCGTCAATGTCAGCGCAGTCAGAAAGGCCACATCAGCAATACGCTCTAGCCGATGGTTGCGGCCTGCATTGCGCGTGCGCAGCGCCCAGTAAGACAACAGGCAAGAACCCAGATACAGAATCGCGTTGAGCGCCAGCAAGTCGTCGGCGAAGATATCGGGTCGGCGCAGTGAGATCACCACGCGAATGATCCCGATCACGGTCAGGCAGACGCCGACCATTGCCGCCGAAGCGGTAAAAATATGCACGCACAGATTGTCGTCAAGTTGTCTGCGGTGGTTGTCGGCGACATCGGTCATGGCGAGCATCATGGGCAGCGAACGAGTCAAGATGGACCGGCCGGCCCGATCACAGGTTGCAGGTGAGATCTTGCGAATTCATCTGCGGTACGGGGTGCGAACAGCCCCGGCCCGGAGGGTTAGCCGCTATGGCGCCATGCTGGTGTTCGGTGTCCTGGGGGCGGCGCAGACCGTATCGGAAACAGAGAGCGCCGCCGATTGCGCTACACCGGCGTGAGGTTGGCATACGCGTAGACCAGCCACTTGCTGCCGCTATCGGCGAAGTTCACCTGGATACGCATATGCGCGCCACTGCCTTCGGCGCTCAGCACCACGCCTTCACCGAAACTGGGGTGGCTGACCCGCTGGCCTAGCTTGATCGGCCGGCTTTCATCCAGCGCCGGCGAGGATTCGGCGTAGCGGCCGGCATAGGCCGGTCGGCTTACTTGCACCCGTGGCCGAACCTCATCCATCAGTTCCGGCGGAATCTCGCCAAGAAAGCGTGACGGCCGGGCCAGCATTTCGACGCCGTGCATGCGGCGCGATTCGGCATGAGTGATAAACAAACGCTCGCGTGCGCGGGTAATGCCGACATAGGCAAGCCGACGCTCTTCTTCCAGCCGTCCTTCGTCCTCGACCGAACGCTGACTGGGAAACAGCCCCTCTTCCATGCCGACCAGGAACACCACCGGAAACTCCAACCCTTTGGCCGAATGCAGCGTCATTAGCTGTACGCAGTCATCCCATGCCTCACCCTGGCCTTCGCCGGCTTCCAGCGCGGCGTGCGACAAAAAGGCCGATAGCTCGTTAAGGCCGGCGTCGATGTCGTCCTGGGTCAGTTCGAAACGGCTGGCGACGTTGACCAATTCATCCAGATTCTCAACCCGCGTTTCGCCGTTGCCGCGGCTGTCTTTTTCGTAGTGATCGCGCAGCCCGGTATGGGTAATGGCGTGGTCGATCTGCTCAGAGAGATTGAGCTTGGACACGGCAACGCTCGCGCTCGCCGAGTCGTCGTTCTCGCCCAAACCCGCCAGATTCCCCGTTCCCCGCTCCCCGTTCCCCGCTGCTGTCCCAGCAAACGTCCGCGTCATGTCGTCGATCAGCGACAGGAAAGCCTTCACCGCATTCTTCGCGCGGCCGGCCAACTCCTTGCCGCCGCTTAGCTCGTTCAGCACGGCCTCCCACATCGAGCTGCCTTCGCTGCGGGCGCGACGGCGCAATACATCCAGCGTGCGATCGCCGATGCCGCGCGGCGGCGTATTTACCGCGCGCTCGAACGCGGCGTCGTCGTGGCGATTGGCGCTGAGCCGCAGGTAGGCCAAGGCATCTTTGATTTCGGCACGCTCGAAGAAGCGCAGGCCGCCGTAGACGCGATAAGGGATGCTGCGCTGAGTCAGTTGTTCTTCAAAGTTGCGCGATTGCGCGTTGGAGCGATAGAGAATGGCGCAGTCTTTCGCATGGCCGTGTTCGGCGACGTATTCGCGAATGCGCTCGATCACGAAGCGCGCTTCGTCCTGTTCGTTATATGCGGCGTATAGCGCAATGCGTTCGCCTTCGCCGCCGTCGGTCCACAACTGCTTGCCCAGACGGCCGCCGTTGCGTGCGATCACGCTGTTGGCGGCCTTGAGAATGGTCGAGGTGGAGCGGTAGTTTTGTTCGAGCTTGATCGTCTTCGCACCAGGGAAGTCGCGCAGAAACTGCTGCACGTTTTCTACCTTGGCACCGCGCCAGCCGTAGATCGCCTGATCGTCGTCGCCGACCACGAAGACTTGACCGGTAGCGCCGGCAAGCACACGAATCCAGGCGTATTGCAGTGTATTGGTATCTTGGAATTCGTCGATCAGCAGATAACGCCAGCGTTGCTGGTAATGCTCCAGCACGGCCGGGTTTTTCAGCCACAGCTCGTGCGCGCGCAGCAGCAGTTCGGCGAAATCGACCAGGCCGGCACGCCGGCAGGCGTCTTCGTAGGCCTGATAAATCTGCACAAAGGTGCGGGTGACGGGGTGATCGTGATGTTCGATACCTTCCGGGCGCTTGCCCTCGTCTTTCCAATGATTGATTTGCCACATCGCCTGACGCGGCGGAAAGCGCGCTTCATCCAGGCCTAGTCCGGCGACCACGCGCTTGACCTGTCGCAGTTGGTCATCGGAGTCGAGAATCTGAAAACCCTCCGGCAGGCCGGCCTCGCGCCAATGTCGGCGCAGCAGCCGATGAGCGATGCCGTGGAAGGTGCCCACGGTGAGCCCTTGGGTGCCGCCGGGGATCAATTGATCCAGGCGCGAGCGCATTTCGCCTGCGGCTTTATTGGTAAAGGTGACGGCGAGTATCGCCCACGGCGGCACCTGCTCGACCTGGGTCAGCCAGCCAATGCGGTGGGTCAGTACGCGAGTTTTGCCGGAGCCGGCGCCGGCCAGCACCAGGTAGTGGCCGGTCGGGGCACAAACAGCTTCACGTTGCGCGTCGTTGAGTTTATCAATCAGGTGCGAGACATCCATCGCACGCATTGTAGCGGGCGATGTCAGAGCGAGTCTTTCAGACATAAAAAAGCCCCGAGGGTTAGGGGGGAACCCTCGGGGCCAGGGTGGGAGCGAAGCCCAGGGGTGAGGTTCGCTCGCCGAATGGCTTACTCAGGGAGATGAGGTAAGCCTGCGGACGCCGTTGCGTGCATCCGAGAACTAAGAACGCGTGACTTTGGAAAAGTTGCACGCGATGCGGCAAAAAAGTTTATTGACGATTCAGTTGACGAAAAACAAACAAAAATCAAACGCGAGGGCCATGACCTCTGGCCTATGTGCCGCCGCGTTTGGATGGCTAGATGAAACACCGGCTCAGGTGTTCTAGACAAGTGATGGCACTCCGACGAGCCAATGAAGCCTTGGAACAGGCTCTCAATGCGCCTCGTCCCAGTTCGCGCCTACACCGGCTTCAACCAATAACGGTACGGCCAATGTAGCGGCGCCGGACATACGCTCGATGACTGCGCTGCGCACGATGTCGATCGCATCCTCGCGTACCTCGAACACCAGTTCATCGTGCACCTGCATCAGCATGCGTGCGTCGTCGCGGCCTTTGAGCCAGTCGGCGACGGCAATCATCGCGCGTTTGATGATGTCCGCTGCGCTGCCTTGCATGGGCGCGTTGACGGCAGCGCGTTCGGCGCCGGCACGATGAGCTTGATTACGCGAGGTCAGATTTTCCAGATACAGGCGGCGACCGAAGATGGTCTCCACATAGCCATCACGATGGGCCTGTGTGCGGGTCGCTTCCATAAAGGCATGCACGCCTGGATAACGGGCGAAATAGCGCGCCATGTAGTCGCTGGCTTCGCCGCGATCGACGCCGAGTTGTCGCGCCAGGCCGAAGGCGCTCATGCCATACATCAAGCCGAAATTGATCGCCTTGGCCGCGCGGCGCTGATTGGTGGTGACCTGCTCGGGCGGCAGGCCGAACACCTCCGCCGCGGTGGCGCGATGCACATCGCCGCCCTCGTGGAAGGCGCGCAGCAGGCCTTCGTCGCCGGAGAGATGGGCCATGATGCGCAGCTCGATCTGCGAATAGTCGGCCGCCATCACCTGCCAGCCTGCAGGTGCGACAAAGGCCTGGCGAATGCGCCGGCCCTCTTCGGTGCGTACGGGAATATTTTGCAGATTCGGATCGGACGAAGAGATGCGCCCCGTCGCCACTGCGCCCTGGTGATAACTGGTGTGCACGCGGCCGGTGCGCGGGTTGACCATGCCGGGCAGTTTGTCGGTATAGGTCGAGCGCAGCTTGGCCAGGCCGCGATAATCGAGAATCACCCGAGGCAATTCGTGCGCATCGGCAATCGCTTCCAGCGCCTCCTCGTTGGTGGAGGGCTGGCCGGTCGGTGTCTTTAATTTCACCGGCAGGTTCAGCTCATCGAACAAGATCGCCTGCAATTGCTTGGGCGAATCGAGATTGAACTCGCGCCCGGCCAAACCCCATGCCTGCTGCTGCAATTCGAGCATGCGTTTGCCCAGTTGCTGGCTTTGCAGACGCAAGGTGGTGACATCGATCAGTACGCCGTGCTGCTCCATGCCGGCTAACACCGGCACCACCGGAATCTCGATGTCCTCATACACCTTGCGCAGCGGCGGCACACTTTCAAGCAAGGGCCACAACGCGTGATGCAGGCGCAGAGTAATGTCGGCGTCTTCGGCGGCGTAGCGGCAGGCGGTATCCAGATCCACTTGCGAGAACGAGATCTGCTTGGCGCCCTTGCCGGCGACCTGCTCGAACTTGATGGTTTCGTAGCCGAGGTATTTCTTCGCCAGCGAATCCATGTCGTGCCGAGTCGCGGTGGCGTTCCACACGTAGGACTCCAGCATGGAGTCGTGCTTCAGTCCCTGCACGCGGATGCCGTAGTGCGACAGGATGTTGATGTCGTACTTGGCGTGCTGGCCGAGCTTGGGCTTGCTCGCATCCTCGAAGATCGGCTTTAGCGCGGCGAGCACCTGGTCGCGCGCAAGCTGCGCCGGTGCGCCCGGATAATCGTGGGCCAGGGGGATATAGCAGGCCTTGCCGATCTCCACCGCAAAGCTCAGGCCGACGATGTCCGCCTGCATCGCGTCGATGCCGGTGGTCTCGGTGTCGAAGGCAATCAGCTCGGCGGTTTGCAACTGTTGCAGCCAGTGATCGAATTGCGCCTGGGTGGTGACCAGCTCGTAACTGCCGGGAGCGGACAGCGATTCGTTCGGTGGTGCGAGTGAACTTGGTGTGCGCTCGGCCGGTACAGAGGCGGCGTCGGCTGGTGGCTGCGCGGGCGTCGGGGGCGCTCCGGCCGTCGCAGCTTCGGCATCGAGATCCTTCAGTGCGGCTTTGAATTCATACCGTGTGAACAACTCGCGCAGTTGCTCCAGGTGACGGTCGCGCTGGGTCAATTCGGTAACCGATTGATCCAGTGGCACGTCAAGCTTGATCGTCACCAGCTCGCGCGACAGCGGCAGCCTGGGCAGCGCTTCGCGCAAGTATTCGCCGATCTTGCCGCCGATCTTGTCGGCATGAGCCATCACGCCGTCCAGCGTGCCGTATTCGGCCAGCCACTTTGCGGCGGTTTTCGGGCCGCATTTGGTGACACCGGGCACGTTGTCCACGGTATCGCCGGTAAGCGATAGATAGTCGATGATTTGCTCGGGTTTCACGCCGAATTTTTCCATCACACCGGCCGTATCGGTGGTGGTATTGGTCATCGTATTGATAAGGTCGATACCGGGCCGTACCAACTGGGCCAGATCCTTGTCGCCGGTGGAAATCAGCACCTCGATACCTAACGCGTGGGCCTGGGTAGCCAGCGTGCCGATCACATCGTCGGCTTCAACGCCGGGTACCCGCAGGATCGGAAAGCCCAGCGCGCCGACAATCGCCAGCATCGGCTCGATCTGCGCGCGCAAATCGTCCGGCATCGGCGGGCGGTTCGCCTTGTACTGGTCGTACAACGCGTTGCGGAAGGTCGGGCCGGAGGCATCGCTGACGAAGGCGAGGTAGTCCGGCTTCGCCTTCAGTGTCGAGCGCAGCATATTGACCACGCCGAATAAGGCGCCGGTCGGCTCGCCTTGCGCATTGCTCAACGGGGGCAGTGCGTGGAAGGCGCGATAAAGATAGGAGGAGCCGTCGATCAGGATGAGTTTGGCCATGCCCGCGATTGTCGCACGGGTGGGGCGGTGGGCTTAGCGGCCGTTCAAGATCTCATAGGCGCGCAGGATGGGGCGCAGGATGAATGCGGGTTATCCATGCCTCGACCATGGCATTTCACGCGGCGTTTCAAGTGCAGGCCCTATACCGGGGCGCTGCTATGCTCATAGCCCCCGTGGAGATCGTCATCATGAAATCCGTCGCCCTGCTTATCCCCCTCGGTCTGGTCGCGCTCGGCGCCGCTAGCGCACTGCCCGCATTCGCGCAGTCGACCACTGCACCCGTCTATGCCCCCGCGCCGCCGCCGCCGGGTATGCACGACCCCGGCGTAAAGCCGGCGGCCAAGCCGGCTTCGACCTTGCCAGCCATGCACGACGCCGGCCAGCCGCGCGATGCCCATGGTGAGGCGCCGCCGGAAGTGCGCGTGCGTAAACAGGGCGACGAGACGGTGCAGGAATATGCACGTAACGGCCAGGTTTACATGATCGTGGTAACGCCCAAGGTGGGCCCGGCACAGACGTATATGGTCGATGCCAATGGCAAGTATCACAGCGCGGTCGGCCCGGAGCCGGTGAAGCCGGTGATGTACAAGGTGGTGGAGTGGGGCAAGGCCAAGCCACCGGAAGAGACCGAGACGCCGCCGAGCAACGGTGGTCATTGATTCGCTGTTAATCGCTTCATCCGATAGAGCCTGATGCGGAGTCGTGCGTGAACCTGCGTGAAAGCTGGCTGCTATTTGCCCTGGGCTCGGCGTTTTTTGCCGCGCTTACCGCGTTGTTCGGCAAACTCGGGGTGGTCGGGATCAACTCCAACCTCGCCACCTTTATCCGCACCATCGTGATCTTGTTCGTCACCGCCGGCATCCTCAGCCTGCGGCAGGAGTGGAGCAAGCCCACGGGCTTGCCGGTGAGTAGCTGGGTATTTCTGGTGCTGTCGGGTATTGCGACAGGGCTTTCGTGGCTGTGCTACTACCGCGCGCTGCAATTGGGTCCGGTAAGCAAGGTCGCACCGATCGACAAGCTCAGCGTTGCCCTCGCCATCGTGTTGGGGCTGGTGTTTCTGGGCGAACAGCTAAGCTGGTCGCTGGCTATCGGCGGCGGGTTGATTCTCGCCGGGGCCATCGTGATCGCGGTGTTTTGAGGCCGGCGCCTGGCGTCTAAGAACAATGGCGAAAGATGCCGTCTTGATGATGCCGCTGCGTCAGCGGGCAGCGGCGCCGGTCACGATGTTCGATGTGATCCGGCGCCATCATGTTGGCGTTGAGCTTGTCCTGTCCGATCAGGTTTGCTGATAGGAATGAATGCGCCCCGCTTGCTTGGGAATCATCTCGGCCAGATCTTTGAGGATCGGTTCGAAAATACGCACGCGTAACCACATGAAATTCTCTTCCAAGGCAATCGTGTTGCCTGAATCCTTGCCGAAGCCCATCGTCTGGTTGTTTCTGAGCCCAACAATGGGCACGCCATTATGTTTGGGCCATGCAACGACTCCGGCGATAGATGCCGATGCATTGGAAGCCGAGCGGGAAAACTGCAGCCAATAATCGCCGACGTTTTGCGCAAACGCTTGGTCTTGTGCGGAAAAATAAGCGTTCGTGGGCGGCGCGATGCTTCCAGTGTCCATCACATAGGGGATTTCGTCGCCATGGCGCGCACCGTTGGGGAAATTGGGCCGGATCTCCTCCGCGACGTAATCGAAATAGTAGCGCCAGCTTGCCGCTCCGGCTGCGCGGTGTTTCTCCGCGATCAGGTGTGACATGGTGGTGAACAACAGATCGCGGCCGACCTGACGGCCTAGTTCATTATCATCAAGACCTGGATAAAGCAGCTTTACCGCCTCGTACTTTTCGGCCTTATGCAGGGCATCGATAACATCGGCAGGGCCAAAACCGAAATCCGCCAGTACGCTCGAATCGTCGCTGGTATTGCCGATGATTAATGGCAGTTTTGCTTGCTCGCCCTTCTCAAAAACATCGAGAATAGGTGTCGGCAGCACGCTGTCTCCGCTGATCGGAACCGGTCCGCCAAGCCGCGCTTCTTTTGACTCGATTTTCCAGAAGCCGCTCGCATCCAAGGCGCGAAGCGCGATCGCGATCTCGGCTGGGTCCGATTCTTTCAACTCGTGGTAGGCGGCAAAAGCCTCGCCTCTTTTCAGCGCATCTTCTCGCGTGGTATCGGGTAGCCCGTATACGCTCTGCGCCACGCCTTTGTGGAACAGTCTCGTCGCCAGCGGCGAGGTGAACAGGGACAGCACACTGCGGCCACCCGCCGATTGTCCGAAGATAGTCACGTTGCCAGGGTCGCCACCAAAAAGCGCGATATTGCGCTGGACCCACTCAAGTGCGGCGATCTGATCGAGCAGCGCAAAGTTATTGACCACTTCGCCCGGTGGATATTCCTGATCCAGCGCAGGGTGCGCAAAAAAGCCCAGGTGTCCGAGGCGGTAATTGACGCTGACCACGATCGCGCCGCGCTTGTTCAGCGGTGCACCGATATACACCGGCAGGCCGCCCGCGCCGATCACATAACCACCGCCATGAATCCATACCATGACTGGCAGCGGTGCAGCCTTCGTATTGAGCTGAGGTGTCCAGACATTCAAGTACAGGCAGTCTTCGTGCAGCGGATTGGGATCGCCACCGCCTATGTCGGCGCACAGCTCCCAATCCTGATGGCTGGAACTGCCGTGTTCCTTTGCTTCGAGCGGCTCGCTCCAGTGTTGCACCGGCTGTGGTGGGCGCCAGCGTAGCGTGTCGACCGGCGGTGCCGCGTAAGGAATGCCCTTGAATACGAAGATGTCTCCGTCCATGGCGCCTAGGACGGGCCCTTCTTGGGTCATGACCTGCAATTTATCGTAGTTTGACATTGACTTACTCTCCTTAGTGTTGTCAGGTGCTTTGAATTGAGTTTTCCCGATGTAATGCGTGGTTTTGTAATGCGTGGTTTCTTGCGCAGGCAACGTTTATCGCAATGACTGGATGCCAGAAGCCTGTTTAGAGTGCGCCGGAGTAAGCATTTGAAAGGCCTGATCCGGGTGGCGCAAATGAAATGGATTTCGTGTCATCGGTCTACACGTAAAGCGACATTCATTGAATGCATCATTGATATGTGTTGATTCGCTATCGTGGATAGCTTGTGAAGATTAAGTCGATGCGGCGATACGGCGATGCGCGAAACTTATGCTTTACGCTTGAGACGTCGTCATGGTCGAGGTGCGATAAGCCGACGCTTATCTTGACCACCATTAGGTGGAGATAATCGTCGATATAATGATGCGCGCTCTATAAGTGTATGGTGCGTGATTGACGACGCGGGTGGCCGAATCCAGGCACGCCCTATGGGTATCTCAGAACGACTTCAGACGGGTGGACTGAATTTGCGCTAGCTGGGTAGCTGTTTCGCGGATTTGCGCCCATACCAGTTCGGCCACTGGCGACAATGAGCGGTGGCGCCGGCGGATAAGCGTTATGGCGCGTTTCACCGTAGGTGTCAGTGGGCGCACCGTCAGCAGTTTCGATGTCGGTAACGACAGGCCGGGCGTAACGCTGATGCCCAGGCCGGCTTCGACCATGCGAAAGGCGGCGTGCGTGTGGCCGGCTTGCTGTACCACGTTGGTTTCGATTGCTTGGGCGGTCAGTTGGCGGTCGATCAACCGGCGACTGCCCGAGGAGTGGTCGAGCAACACCAGCTTTTCTCCTTGCAGTTTTTTCCACGGTACGCTGGCGCGTTGTGCCAGTGGGTGATCGTTGCGACAGACCAGCACAAACGGATCATGCATGATGGTTTCGCTGTCGAAGCTATCGCTATCGGATGGTTCGATAGCCAGGCCGAAATCCACTTCGCCACCGCGTACGCTTTCCAGCACCAGGGTTTGCGACTGGTCGTGCAGCAGAATGCTCAGCTCGGGATAGTTGCGGGTGCAGGCGGCGATGCAGCTTGGCATCAGTTCGGCCGAGAGCGTAGGCACCGCCGCCACGCGTACTTTGCCGTGGCGCCGCTCACTCTCAGAGTGGACATGAGCGAGCACGCCCTCCAATTCGTCCAGTACCCGTTCCACCGCGCTTTGCAGGTAGCGGCCGGCGTCGGTCGGGACCACTTCGCGGGTATTGCGGTCGAACAGGCGAATATTGAGTTCGGCTTCCAGCTCGGCGATATGTCGGCTGATCGCCGGCTGGGTCAGGTGCAGGCTTTCGGCGGCTCGTCGAAAGTGCCGTTGTTTGGCAACGGCGAGAAAGGCACGTAGCTGGCGCAGGCTGATATTCATGCGCATATAGTATCAATAGATAAGATAAAGCGATTTGATTTATCAATGCCGACGCGCTGCAATAGCCGCCTCTTCCCCTGAGTTATCGCCGGCCATGCCGCTGCGCCGCTTTCTCCCCGATGGTTTTACCTGCGCTCTGCTGACGACGGTGGTACTCGCCAGCCTATGGCCATGTCGTGGCCATGCTGCGATAGCGTTCAATGGATTGACCGATGTGGCGATCGCCTTATTGTTCTTTCTGCATGGCGCCAAGTTGTCGCGTGAAGCGGTAGTGGCGGGCATGACGCACTGGCGGTTGCATCTGACCGTACTCGCCAGCACCTTCGTGTTGTTTCCGTTGCTGGGTTTGCTGTTGAGGCCGTTGCTGTCGCCGCTGGTGACGCACGACCTGTATCTGGGCGTGCTGTTCTTATGCACCTTACCGTCTACGGTGCAGTCGTCGATTGCGTTCACCTCGATGGCGCGCGGCAATATTCCAGCCGCGATCTGTGCCGCTTCTGCCTCCAGCCTGCTGGGTATCGTCATTACGCCTTTGCTGGTCGGGCTGATGCTGGAATCGCATGGGCAGGGCGGAATGTCGTGGGATGCGATCGGCAAGATCGTGCTGCAGTTGTTGGTGCCGTTCGCGGCCGGGCAGGTGATGCAGCGCTGGATCGGTCGCTGGGTCGAGCAGCATCGCGGTTTGCTGCGCTATGTGGATCAGGGTTCGATTCTGCTGGTGGTCTATACGGCGTTCAGTACGGCGGTATTGCAAGGGCTGTGGAAACAGATGCCGTTACCCGTGCTGGGTGGTTTGCTGTTGGTCAACGCGGTGTTGTTGACGCTGGCGCTGGTGGCGACGCGCTATGGTTCGCGTGCGCTGGGTTTTGATCGCGATGATGAAATTACCATCGTGTTTTGCGGCTCGAAAAAAAGTTTGGCTAGTGGTGTGCCGATGGCGAAGGTGTTGTTTGCCGGTCATCCGTTGGGGGCGATTGTGTTGCCGATTATGTTGTTTCATCAAATTCAGTTGATGACTTGTGCGGTGTTGGCGCGGCGTTATGCGCAGCGGGGGGAGATGGTTGTTTCAAGCCCGTGAGGGTTGTCGCTGGCTGGTTCGCCTGCGGCGGGCTTTCGAACCCCTGCCGGGGCCCGAGTCACTTTTCTTTGCTTGCTCAAAGAAAAGTAACCAAAAGAAAGAGCACCCCGGTGAGTCGCCCTTCGGGTACGTGAGGGTCGGCCGAGCTTTTCGACAGTGCATCCATGCACTGGCGAAAAGGCATCGACATCCATGTCGATGCCCCTGCGGGCCTTGTCGTCCGACCCTCACCGACGCACAGGGGCCCCAAGGTCAAGAGCAAGATCAAAAGCTAAAGTCAAAAGCTGCGAGCGTTGCTTTTGCCCCTCCCCCTACTTGTCCCGAAAAGGGGGCTTCCTTCGGTCGTAGGGGGAGGTTGGGAGGGGGTGTGCTTTTAACGTCGCCAGCACGCTAACTAAGAGCAAGGCTGCTCAAGCTTGATCGGTGTGTACTCACTGCCATCCGGCCAGCGACCAAGATAAAGCTGCTCAGGTGTGCCGTTGCCGAAAACGGCATCAGGTAATTTGCCGTCGCGCAGGCTGTCGGTCATCGCGTCGATCACTTTCCAATAGCCGTAAAAATCCAACTGATTGAGCGAAGCGGAGGGCTCGAAGTCGCTGCGGCCTGGGATATGCGTCGGGATGGCTCGATTGGGCTCGTTGGCTCCGGCGGGAGTGCGTTTGGTCAGCGGAAAGTCGTAGCGGCTATCGGGTGCGCCGGGCGAGCCGTGGCCGGCAAGCACTTTCTTGCCGTTGTTCTCATCGCTGGGCAGCACCATCAGCACGCGACGATCGGCGCGGATACCGCATAGTCGCGCTGCCAAGGTGCGCGCGGTGGGTAATCCGATCGAGGTGTCGGCGGCGCCGGTGAGGATGGCTACGGGTAGCTCGGCTGGTAGTTTTTCTACTGCGCCGATGATGCTGCGGCCTTCGTCGCCGTGAACGACATGGTAGGCATCGCCGGGTGCGGCTAAGACCAGGGCGCGTGGTGCCGGCAACTGGTAGCGCTGGTAATCGAGGGCGAGGTTGAGCGAGATCGCCGCGCCCATCGAATAACCGTAATACAGCACACGCGTCGGGTCCGGGGTGAGCTCGCGTTGTTCTGCCAGGGCGGTCAGCGCGCGGCGGTCGGCCTGGGCCGCCGCTAGCGTGACGATCTGCGGCGAGGTTTGCGCCGATTCCTGGTAGACCGGATAGATCACCACCTGGCCGCTACGCGCGAGATGGTCGATCAGGCCGCCGAAGTTTTTCGGGTTCATGCCTTGCCAGCCGTGATGCAGAAACACCATCGGCACATTGCCGTGCAAGGCGGGTTGCGTGGGGATGAAAACGTAAACCCGTTGTGCGCCGTCGCCGAGTGTCAGCACATCGACGGCGGCATGGGCGTGGCGTTGTTGCAGTGCTTGCGGGCCGAAACGTGCTTCTAGTTTTGCGTCTAGCTCGTCTTGCGCTTGCTCGCATGCGGCCAGTGGATGGCATGCCGTTTGCTCGTCGCGTGGCTGCGCATGCGCGGGTATGCCGGCTTGCAGCAGCATCAGTGCAAGCTGGCAGGACAGTGCGCGACGAAGTAAAGACAAGCGTGGTTTCATCACGGTGAGGCTACCGGGTTCGAGGGGCGGTGAATATCGGCAGAGGCGGGCTCTGCCGATGACTCAAGCCAGTGCAGCAAGGTGGGCGTGAACAAGGCGGCGCCCTGGTCGGACAGGTGGATGCCGTCGGTGGCGCGAATACGCGTGACGCTGCCGTCCTGCTCTTGCGCGAACTCGCGAAACTGGCCGTCTGGATCACCGACGTAGGGCGTGATGTTCCACCAGTAGGCATGCGGATTCTGGCTCACGACTTGGTAGGCAATGCGATTGATGTCGAGCATGCGCTGATTGTGCTTGGCGTTGCGCATGGGCGGCATGCTGGCCCAGATCACACGGGCGCCGTCGCGCGTAAGCATGTCGAGAAACTGGGTCAGGCGCGCTTCGTAGACGGCTATCCATTCGTCCGTGCCGAAGGCGAGTACTTTGCCGTCCACGACGAAACCTTGGCCGTCGTTGGCGCCGATCGCCACGATGATGACTTCGGGTCGTTGCCCGTCGAGCATGACGGGGTATTCGTGCATCCAGTCGAATACTTCGGGGCGGCTCAATCCGGTGCCGGAGCGAAACGCACGCAGCGGCTTCAGCTCCGGGTGACCGGCCATGCCGCGCAGCAAGGTGGCGCTGAGGCCTACCGACATCATCGAGTCACCGACCAACGCCACAAGACGAGGGCCGTCCGAGTGCTTGGCGGGCAGCGGCGGCAGCTCGGTAGTCAGTGGCAAGGTGATGGCGGACAGAGCGGAAGTGTCGATGCTGCTCGCCGGAGCCGGTGCGCTTGCCGTGCCGGGCATCGGTGTGGCCGTGTGTGCACTGAACGGCGTCAAGAAGGAGCTTGCCGGCGGCGTGATGAGCGTCCACGGGTTTGCGCTTGGCGTTGCCGCGCAAGTGGCGGCAACGGTGGTCGGCGCAGTTGCCGGCGCATCGTTACGGCGCAGCTTTTGCAGATTCGCCAACGTGCGTTGACGCAGGCCATCGATACCCAGCGGCGCCAGCGATGCATGCAGCGTGTCGGCAACCGGCAGGGCGATGCTGCGCCATGGGCCGATCTCCAGACGTTGCGCCCACACGCGCAAGCCGCCTGATTCAAACAAGGCAATGACCAGCACAAAGACGGACAGCAGCCAGCCCAGGCTGCGGCTCGAATCGGTCAGGGGATGTCGTGGCTCGGTCATGGCTCAGAACTGAAAGTAGATAAACGGCGCGACGCCGCTGGGGCCAAGCAATTCGATAGCGAACAGCACCGTGGCAAACGCGGTGCCGCGCATCGGTGCCGACCATCGGCAAAACTCGCGCTCCAACGCATCGTGCCAACGCGCCGGTGCGTACTGCCCGGCCAGGCCGAGCAAGAGCAGGGCCACCACACTGCCACCGGCCAAGGTCAATGGGCCACTCACGCTAAAGCGAGCGAAGACGTCCAGCGCCTGTTGCAACGATGGCGCACGAAAGAACACCCATGCCGCGCATACCGCGTGAAACAGCAGCAAGCGAGCGATCCAGCGCCACGCGATGGAGGTGCGTAGCCGGGTAAACCAGGGCAGCGCGGCCCACAGGCGGTGCACCATCAAATAGCCGCCATGCAGGCCGCCCCAGATCACGAAAGTCCACGATGCGCCATGCCAGAGGCCGCCGAGCAGCATCGTTATCATCAAGTTGCGCGAGGTAAACCAGCGGCCGCCATGCGAACCGCCCAGTGGAATGTAAAGGTAATCGCGTAGCCAACTGGACAGCGAGATATGCCAGCGGCGCCAGAAATCCTGTGGATCGGTGGCGGTGTAGGGGCGATTGAAGTTGTCGGGAAAACGGTAGCCGAGCAACAGCGCGCAGCCGATGGCGATGTCGGTATAACCGGAGAAATCGCAATAAATCTGCACCGCATAGCCATACACCGCCAGCAGCATGTCCGGGCCGGCCAGCGCCTGCGGCGCGGCAAAGGCCGGGTCGACCAGGGCGACGGCCAACTGGTTGGAGATGATGACCTTCTTGACCAGGCCGATCACGATCAACATCAGGCCGCGATTGACAAAGATCGCCTGCGGGTCGGGTGACTTCGCCAGTTGCGGAATGAAATCCGAGGCGCGCAGGATCGGGCCGGCGATAAGCTGTGGAAAAAACGCCACGTAAAGCAGGGCATCGGGAATGCGTACCGGTTCTTTCAGCTTCTCGCGATAGACATCGCCCAGCAGCGAAATGGCATGGAACACGAAGAACGAAATGCCCAGCGGCAATAGTGGGCTTTCCAGTTGAAGTGCCGGCGGCTTGCCGACATGGCGCCATAGCTCAAGCAGGTTTTGCAGCAAAAACCCGGTGTATTTGTAATAAACCAGCACAGCCAGGCAAACGATAACGCCAAACACCAGCCATGCCTTGCGCACGACGGCCTGGGTGCTGCGTTGAATGCGTTGCGCCACCAGCCCGGCAAACAATGAAATGCCGAACAGCAACGGCACATAGGCCCAGTTCCAAAAGCCGTAGAACACGTAACTGACCAGCAGCAGAAAGCCGTTATGCCAGGCCAGCCAACGCGTCAGCGGCCACGCAATGCCCAGCGTCAGCAGAAAGAACAGCGCGTATTCGACAGTAGGAAACAACATGGCGTGCCTAAAGCCTGTTCGCGCAACAGCCGCTGCCCCATGCACATGGCTGCGCATGGTGGGCACACGGTCGATAACGCATGGGTTGTGTTGCCGAGTTGGATATCCGTTTCACGTAGAGCGGCTTCCTTGCCTGAGTTTTGTAGCTCCCCCCGGTGCCATGGATGCCATGACACAGGCCTACACATGCTAGCGGGAAAATCTGGCGAGATGGGGACGCTGCGCTGTCGCAATCATGGCCTTTCCGCGTTGCCGCCCCTTCTCTCAGCGAGAGAAGATGCGGCTGGTCCAGCCTTTAGTGGCGGAAATGGCGCACGCCGGTAAACACCATCGCCATATCGTGCTCGTCGGCGGCAGCGATCACTTCGCCGTCGCGCATCGAGCCGCCGGGTTGGATCACCGCGCGGATGCCGGCAGCGGCAGCGGCGTCGATACCGTCACGGAAGGGGAAAAAGGCATCCGAGGCCATCGCGCTGCCCGGTACGACCAGGCTGGCTTCCTCGGCTTTGAGGCCGGCGATTTTTGCGCTGACCACGCGGCTCATCTGGCCGGCGCCGACACCGATGGTGCGGCCATCTTTGGCGTAGACGATCGCGTTGGATTTGACGAACTTGGCCACCTGCCAGGCAAAGAACAAATCATCCAATTCTTGCGCGCTGGGCTGGCGCTTGCTCACCACTTTGAGTTCGCTGCGCTCGACCATGCGAAGGTCGGCCGTCTGAATCAGCAGGCCCGAGCCCACGCGCTTGGTATCGTGGCTGTTGTGGCCGTCACCGGGCGGAATCTCCAGCACGCGCACATTCGCCTTCGCGGCAGCGGCGTCGATCGCGCCTTGCTCCACCGCCGGTGCGATCAGCACCTCGACGAACTGACGTTTCAAGATCACCTGCGCCGTAGCCGCGTCCAGCGGGCGGTTGAACGCGATGATGCCGCCGAACGCGGACGTTGGGTCGGTAGCGTAGGCAAGCTCATAGGCCGCCAGCGGATCGGCCGCGACAGCCACGCCGCAAGGGTTGGCGTGTTTGACGATGACGCAGGCCGGCACATCGAACTGGCGCACGCATTCCCAGGCGGCATCGGCGTCGGCGATATTGTTGTACGACAGCTCCTTGCCCTGTAGCTGGCGGAAGGTCGCCAGCGTGCCTGCGGCCGGATACAGGTCGCGGTAAAACGCGCCTTGCTGGTGCGGATTTTCGCCGTAGCGTAGATCCATCATTTTTACAAAGCGGCCGTTGGCTTGCCCAGGGAATGCGGCGTGGCCGGCGATGGCGTCATGGCTGTCGTTGAGCTGCAGGCCAGAGAGGTAGTCGCTGATCGCACCGTCGTAATTGGATACGCGATTGAACGCGGCGACGGCGAGCCCGAAGCGCGTGGCGCGGCTGAGGCCGCCGTGCTGTTCGATTTCGGCGAGTGCATTGGCGTATTGGTCGGGCGAGGTCAGCACACCGACATCGTTCCAATTTTTCGCTGCCGAGCGCAGCATCGCCGGGCCGCCGATATCGATGTTTTCGATGGCGTCTTCCAGCGTGCAGCCGGGCTTGGCGACGGTGCTCTCGAACGGATACAGATTCAACACCAGCAGATCGATCGGTGCGATATCCAGTTCGGCCATGACGGCAGCGTCGGTGCCGCGCCGGCCGAGCAGGCCGCCATGGACTTTCGGATGCAGGGTTTTGACGCGGCCGTCCATGATTTCGGGAAAGCCGGTGACGTCGCTGACGTCTTTCACCGCAATCCCCGCTTCGCGCAAGGCCTTGGCACTGCCGCCGGTGGAAAGCAGCTCCACGCCCGCCGCGGCTAGCCGTTGACCCAGGTCAATCAATCCGGTCTTGTCCGAAACGCTAAGCAAGGCGCGACGGATGGGCGTGACAGCAGGTGCGGACATGACGGCTTCCAGAACGGGAAAGCCGAGCATTATAGCGGGGGGGAAGAGCGGGGAACGGGGAACAGGGAACGGGGAACAGGGAACAGGGAACAGGGAATGTGTGGCGGCGATAGGGGCTGGGGTAGCTCGAACTATCAACGCAGAGAGCGGTTGTTAGAGACGCAACGCAGAGAACGGTTGATAAAGACGGTTGGGTGGCGATGCTTTTGCCGTTCCCCGTTCCCCGTTCCCCGTTCCCCGTTCCCCGTTCCCCGCTTACAGCAACCCGTGCTGAGCCAGTTTCTTGCGCAGGGTGGCACGGTTGATGCCAAGCACGGCGGCGGCGCGGCTCTGGTTGCCGTCATGAAACGCCAGCACCTCGCGCAGCAAGGGGCCTTCGACTTCGCGAATCACCAGCGCATGCAGGCCTTCGTCGCACTCGGTGTCGCCGATATCGGCGAGATAACGGCGGACGGTGCGGCTAACGCATTCGCTCAGTGCGCTCTGCGACGAGGACTCTTTTACAGCCTCGGTGGCAGGCAGTCTCACGGCGTTCACAGGCAATCCCTCTCACTACAGACGCAGCAACTACATTGGTCGCGGCATGGGTTATGGCAGATACCGCGGGCGGCGGCTCGCATGGAACGCCGGGTGCAGCATAAGACGAAGGGACCGAGTTTACCCGCGCTCACCGAGAAATTTAAGTGGCTTGACTAATCCAATTCCATGTCTGCTGGAAACCGGACGCTATTCAAAACCGAATTCGAAGTCGACGGCTTTGTCACTGGGGTCTTCGACCTCGAACACCAGCGCCGTACTGGCACCAGGCGGCAGGCCTTGTTGCTGCGTGAAACTATCGCCCAGGTACTCCGGTGGATGCAGTCGACGCATTGCAAGGCGTTTGCCATTCACGTCAGACAAGGTGATCGTGACCATCGGATAAGGCTGGGCAAAGGCCGCGTCGTTGCGCACCGTCGCGCTGATAAGCAAGGCGTGAGGTACCGATGGGTGTGCTTGCACATCGCGCGCCAACAGTCGCAATTGCCGCACATCCTGCACCAGCGGCAACTGGCAGCCGAGGCCGGCGCAGGCTTGTCGCAGCCACTCGCCGACCGTGGGGTCGACAATCAGCAGCTCGCGTTTGGCCCAGCCGATTTGCAAGCTCAGTGCCAACAACAACGTGATGCATGCGGTGATCCACGGCCAGCGGCGACCCGTGCGCACACGCGCCGGACGAGCAAAGCGTGGCGAGAACGACGGGGCCGTGGGCTTCGTTTCCTCCACGACGGCCAAGGGCTCTAAGTGCGGGCGATAAACCGCCAGCTCCACCAGCGGCGCCTGCTTGGAAGGCGTCCGCGACGGCAACGACTGAAACGGCTCGGGCGGCAGTTGACCGGTAAGGCTGGTCAGTGCATCGAACTCGATATGGCAATGCCCGCACACGACGTGCCCGCGCGCCTGCGCAAGTGTCTGCGCATCGAGCGAGAACACGGTAAGGCAGTCGGGGCATTGGGAGTACATGGGTTAAGAATGCTCTGTATCTGCAAAAGGGGACAGAGTAAAAGGTGGCGTGCCTTGACGATGCGTCACACGCTTCATTTTTACACCGTCTTGCGGCGACCGCTGATACGCACCCAGTCTTCACGGGTATCGACGCGCAGTTCCTCGAACCATTCGCCATAGCGCTGCAGCAGCTCATCTTGCTGGCCTTGCAAGATACCGGAGATGGCGAATGGCGCGCCCGGTTGCGCGGCGGCGGCAAAGGTCGGCGCCAGTTCGCCCAGTGGGCCGGCCAGGATATTGGCCATAAAGACCTCGGCCGGCTCGGCCTCGTGATCTTCGGGCAGAAATAGCGACAACCGGTCGGCCACGCCGTTGCGTTCGGCGTTATCGGCCGAGGCGATCAATGCCTGCGGGTCGTTGTCGACGCCGACCGCGTTGGCCACGCCGAGCTTGAGTGCGGCAATGGCGAGAATGCCCGAGCCGCAGCCGTAATCAATCAATGTTTTGCCGACGAGGTCCAGGCCATCCAGCCATTCAAGACACAGCGCCGTGGTGGGGTGTGTGCCGCTGCCAAAGGCGAGGCCGGGATCGAGTCGCACGACAACAGTGTCGTCGTCAGTCGGTGGCTCGATATTCCATGGATAAATCCACAAGCGCCGGCCAAACGGCATCGGCTTGAATTGATCCATCCAGGCACGCTCCCAGTCCTGGTCAGCAACGTCGTGGAACAGCATCTGGTCCGGCTCCAGCCATGGCAGCAGCTCGGCCAGCGCTTCGCTGAGACCGCGACGGTCGCAGCCGGCGTCGAACAACGCATTCAAGGTAATTGTCGGCCATAGCGGCAGCTCGCCTACGCCCGGTTCGAAAATAGCCTGCTCGTCCGGCGTTTCCGCATCGGCATCCTGCAAGGTGATCGATAGTGCGCCCAGATCATCCAGCGCTTCTTCCACGCGTGGCTGCTGCTCGGCGCGGACGGTGAGGGAGAGTTCGAGCCAGGGCATGTGCGAAGGGTCCGACGGAAAGCGGCCATTGTCGCCGATTGGCCCTTGCTAAGGGATGCTCTGATCGACGGCGTGGCGCTACAGCCAGGCCAGGGCGCGGTAGGTCGTGCGCCGCAGCGATAGCGACAACGCGGCAAAAGCACGCTCGATCCGCGCGCATTGCTGCGGATCGATGCGTTCGCCCAATACCAGCGGGAGTTGGCGGCAGCGCGCGAGTGCTTCGGCGATAGGGATGTCGAGCAAGCTGGCGGTAGCGCGCGCGGCATCGCCGACCCGCTCGGCCGGGCACTCGGCAAGTTGCAGATCGAATTCGGTGGACAGGCCGCGAGCTATGCCGGGTAGCGCCGGGGCATCGCCGGTGCCGGCATGGAAATCGCCGAGATCGCGAAACGCATCCTGACGGTGATAGTGCTCAAGCGCCGCCGCGTAGTCGTCGAGTTGCGATAGCGGTTGTTGCCGTTTTTGCACGATCAATACATCGGCGAAAGTGGCCGCTTCGAGGTAGTGATGCAGATCGCGTTCGGCCGCAAAGAGGGGCAGCGATTCGCCGTTTTCATCGACCAGCAGATCTTCTTCGTCCTCGGCGCTGGATAGATAAAAGCGCTGACGGATCAGGGCGTCGCCCTTGTTGACATAGACCCAGGCGTAGCGATCCCAGACATCGCCGTCGTCGCAACTGGCGGCGATGGCTTCAATGGTTTCTTGCAGGCTCAGCAGGGTGTGTGCGTCGGACATGGCGGAGCTTCCTTGCGAAGCAGATGGCCTTTCGTGGCTTTGTAAGAAAAGCTGGGGCGCCGCTTCGCACACCCCAGCCTACTCCGTCTTTTCGAGCCGCGTAACGCGCGACTTCAACCCTCGGCGTTTATACGGCGGGGTGTTGTTCTTTCTGCTCGGCCATGCGCTTTTCCAGGTAGTGGATGTTCTGTCCACCTTGCTGGAAACCGACATCGGCCATGATGCGTTGCTGCAACGGGATATTGCATTTCACCCCTTCGATCACCGTCTCGGCCAACGCCAGGCGCATGCGTGCGATCGCGGTTTCGCGGTCAGGGCCGTGCACGATCAACTTGCCGATCATCGAGTCGTAGTTCGGCGGAATGCGATAGCCGTCATACAAATGGGTGTCTACACGTACACCGGGGCCGCCCGGCGCTTCAAAGCGCTTCACCGTGCCGGGGCTCGGCATAAAGGTGTCGGGATCTTCGGCGTTGATGCGGCATTCGATGGCGTGACCGCGCAGCACGATGTCCTCCTGCCTGATCGAGAGCTTCTCGCCACCGGCGATCAACAACTGCTCGCGGACCAGGTCGATACCGGTAATCAGCTCGGTCACCGGGTGCTCCACCTGGATACGGGTGTTCATCTCGATGAAGTAGAACTGGCCGTTCTCGAACAGGAACTCAAAGGTGCCGGCGCCGCGATAACCGATACGCAGGCAGGCCTCGACGCAGACTTTGCCAATGGCGGCACGCTGCTCGGGCGAGATGCCCGGTGCCGGTGCTTCTTCGACCACCTTCTGATGACGCCGCTGCATGGAGCAGTCGCGTTCGCCCAGATGGATGGCGCTGCCCTGGCCGTCGGCCAGTACCTGGATTTCCACGTGACGCGGGTTCTCCAGAAACTTTTCCATGTACACCTGATCGTTGCCGAAGGCCGCCTTGGCCTCCTGCTTGGTCATGGTGACGGCATTGCCCAGATGCGCCTCGGTGCGCACAACGCGCATGCCGCGACCGCCGCCGCCGCCGGAGGCCTTGATGATGACCGGGTAGCCGATGTCGCGAGCGATGCGGATGTTTTCATCCACGTTCTCGCCGAGCGGGCCACCGGAGCCGGGCACGCACGGCACGCCGGCGGCCTTCATGGCGCGGATCGCTTCGACCTTGTCGCCCATCAGGCGAATCACCTCGGCGGTGGGGCCGATGAAGATAAAGCCGGATTGCTCCACCTGCTCGGCGAAGTCGGCGCGCTCGGAAAGAAAACCGTAGCCGGGGTGGATCGCCTGGGCGTCGGTGATTTCCGCCGCGGCGATAATGCGCGGGATATTCAGATAGCTGTCGACGGAAGGGCCGGGGCCGATGCACACCGACTCGTCGGCCAGGCCGACGTGCTTCAGGTTACGGTCCACGGTGGAGTGCACCGCCACGGTCTTGATACCCAGACTGTGGCAGGCACGCAGCACCCGCAGGGCGATTTCGCCGCGGTTGGCGATGACGACTTTCTCAAGCTTAGGCATGGTCGTGGGCGGCTCAGGCAATCACGAACATGGGTTCGTCAAATTCCACCGGCTGGCCGTTTTCGACCAGGATGGCTTGCACTGTACCGGCCACATCGGCCTCGATCTGGTTGAACATCTTCATCGCTTCGATGATGCCCAGCGTCTCGCCGGCTTTCACCTGCTGGCCGATCTTGACGAAGGCCGCCGCGCCCGGTGTGGACGAGGCATAGAAGGTGCCGACCATCGGTGCCTTCACCACGTGGCCCTCGGGCAATGCTTTGGCGGCCGGCGCTGCCGGTTCGGCCGGCGCTGCGGCGATGGAGGCGGCGACCGGGGCCGGTGCGGCCACTGGAGCCGGGGCCGGTGCCATGGCGGCCATGCCCTTGGGGATACGCGACAGGCGGACGACTTCCTCGCCCTCCTTGATCTCCAGTTCGGCGAGGTTGGATTCTTCGAGCAGGTCGATCAGTTTTTTGATCTTGCGCAGGTCCATTCGGTCAAACCTTCTATGTTCGTTGCTGCCGCCGTAGCGGCCGGAGTGGATGAAGTGGCCCGGTATGGGAGCGGCCAGAATGAATTAGGGGGAGGTCGGGGCAGGCCGGTCCAACCGGGCGATGGCGGCTTCCAGCGCGAGCCGGTAGCTGTCGGGGCCAAAGCCGCAGATCACCCCGACCGCGATATCGGCCAGGTACGAGTGCCGGCGAAACGGTTCGCGCGCATGCACGTTGGACAAATGCACCTCGATAAACGGTATCGCCACCGCCGCCAGGGCATCGCGCAAGGCAATGCTGGTATGGGTGAAGGCGCCCGGATTGAACAGAATGATGGCGGTCTGCTCGTCGCGCGCCTGGTGAATGCGCCCGATCAGCTCATGCTCGGCATTGGACTGAAACCAGTCCAGCTCATGACCGGCGGCTTGGGTCTGGGCGACCAGGGCGGTATTGATGTCGGCCAGGGTCTGGCGACCATAAATACTCGGTTCGCGAACGCCCAGCAGGTTGAGATTGGGTCCGTGCAGGACCAGGATCTTTGCCACACCGCATCCTGTCAGCTTCCGGCGAGTCCGGAACGGGCGGAGTGTGCGCGCACTCGGGGATGTTGTCCAGTTCGGCGCAGTTCGGCGCAGTTCGGCGGAGAAGTGGGGTGGCAACCGTGCGTCAGCGTATGTCAGGGTGGCGTCGGGGCGGTTTCGTAGCGCGATGCACAGCTATCGCGAAGGCGGCCCCAGCCATGTTTCGAGCTGCTGCGGCGTCAATGCGCCTCTGCGGTTTTCCAGCACGCGGCCATCGCCGTCCAGCAGCACGCTGAAGGGTAGTGTCTCGGCGGTATTGCCGAAACGCAGCGAGGTGCTGGGGCTTTCCAACTGCCCCAACAGAATCGGGTAAGGCACCGGATGGGCGGCCAGAAACTGACGCACCGCGTCGGGCTGGTCCATCGCGATGCCGACGACGATCGCCCCCTGATCGCCGAACTTTGCCTGCGAGCGCGCCAGCGCAGGCATTTCGTCCAGGCAGGGGCCGCACCAACTGGCCCAGAAATTCAGCAGCACCCGCCGGCCCTTGAACTCGGACAGCCGATGTTCGCGGCCGTCGATATCCTTTAAGGCCAGGTCCGGGCGCTGCTCGCCCATGGCGGCGACCTGGACGCCGGCCGGCACTTTCGCCAGCCGGCTCTGTTGCTGAAACCAGCCGCCAACGGCAGCCACCAGCACCGCAAGCATCAAGATCGACCAGTTGCTGCGACTCATCGTTTTTCGCCGGCAGGGACGCTGGTGATGTGCGGTGCCGTCGTCACTGCGCCGCCTCAGTCAACGCCTGCTCGACCAGTGACGAGGTCAGTACGGTGGACAGCTTGCGCCCCTCGCCACCGTGTTTCGGAAACACCACATACAGCGGTACGCCGGGTGAGTGGTACTGCTGCAAAAAGGCCGCGATAGTGGGGTTTACGTCGGTCCAGTCGCCTTTCATATAGACGGCGCCGGTGCGCTTGAGCAGGGCACGGAAGGCGTCGGTGTTCAGCACCGCATGCTCATTGGCCTTGCAGGTTACGCACCAGTCCGCCGTCATATCGACAAAGACAGGCGTGCCGGCCTTGCGCAGTTCGGCGAGCTTCTCCGGCGTATAGGCGGTTACGCCATCTTCGGCAACGGCGGCGGCGGTTACCGGCGGCAACTTGGCCAGGTAATACAAAGGCGCGGCAGTGAGCAACGCCAGCACCATCACCATGGCGCGGCTGATCGCACCACGCGAGCGGCTGCGCTCGAACCACCACAGCGTCATGGCCAGCAACACCGCCGCGACCAGCACCAGGCCGACCGCATCGGCGCCGCGCTGCTTGCCCAGCACCCACACCAGCCATACGGCGGTCAGATACATCGGAAAGGCCAACACCTGCTTCAGCGTTTCCATCCAGCGGCCGGGGCGCGGCAGCATGCGCGCCAGTGCCGGCACGAAACCGATGGCGAGAAAGGGCAGGGCCAGGCCGATGCCGAGCATGAGAAACACCAGCAGCGCCGAGATCAGCGGGGCGGCGAAAGCGTAGGCCAGCGCCGTACCCATGAATGGCGCCGTGCATGGGCTGGCGACCAGCACCGCGAGCACACCGGTAAAGAAATCTCCGGCCGGGCCCGAACGCGATGCCAGCGAATGCCCGGTATTGCCAAGCGAGGCGCCAAACTGCACCACACCGGACATCGACAGGCCCACCGCCAACATCACGCAGGCCAGCCCGCCGACCACCAGCGGCTGCTGCAATTGCGCACCCCAGCCCAGGGCATGCCCGGCCGAGCGCAGCGCGACGATAGCGATGCCGATCACCGCGAAACTGCTCAGCACGCCGGCGGTATAGAACAACGCATGGCGACGTGTTCTGCCTGGGCTTTCACCGCTTTCCAGCAAGCTCACCGCCTTGATCGAAAGCACTGGCAGTACGCACGGCATCAGGTTCAACACCAGGCCACCGCCCAGCGCGAGCAACAGCGCGGTAAACAAACTCACCTCCAGCGCCACCGGATTCTGCGCGACGCCGGCAGGCGGTAGCTCCGGTGCCGGCCCCGCCGTCACGCTGCTGGCGGCAACCGCTCCGCTCGCCAAGTCGATATGGACTGCGCGCGTCATCAGCGGATAGCACAGGCCGCCGTCCTGGCAACCTTGAAAGCTGGCTTCAAGTTCGAGCTGTTTGCGGCTGGCCGTATCGCCATCGATGGTTACCGGCAATTCGACCTGCCCGAAATACACCGTGACCTTGCCGAAGTTCGGGTCCTGGTGCATCTCGCCGGCCGGCCACGCGGGTTTCAATGCCAGCCCGGCAGCGTCTTTCAGGCGCAACGTGGTCTGATCGCGATACAGGTAATAGCCCTTGGGCATGGTCCAGCGCAGCAGCAATTGATTCGGCGCGCGCGCCAATGCTTCAAAACGGAAGGCTTGCTCAGCGGGTAGCGGCGCAGCATCCATGCCCTGGCTTGGGCCGCTGGTCTGACTGGCGCCGAGCTGGTTGAGCGCCGCGCCGAGGGTGCCTGCCGCGTGATCGGTGTCGGCCGCAGCCGTGGCGTTTGCGGGCAGCGCCAGATCCAGTAATTCGGTGTGCGGTGGGTAGCAAATCTTCGGCTCGACTTCGTGACAACCCTGGTATTGCACCGACAGTTTCAGGCGCTGCGTACCGGCGGCCACGGTGTAGGGCACGCTGGCGTCCACCGTGTTGTGATAAGTCTCCACATCACCGAGAAATTCGTCGTGATGCTTCTTGCCGTCCGGCAACTGCGCTTCGCTCAGCGTCACACCGTCGCCCGCCTTGAACTTCATGCGGCCGCGGTAGAGGTAGTAATCGGGCGCGATGGCCCAGTGCAGTTTCAACACGCCGGGCGTGGCGGTATCGGTGCTGAGTTTGTAAGCCTCGGTGACCGGCAGCAAGCCGTCTTCTGCATCCTGAGCCGGTGTCGGCAGGGCGCAAAACAGCAGGCCAAGCAAGATCGTGAACCGGGCGGCCAGACGGCCAAAATGGGTCGAACGCATTGCAACTCCAGCTTCGAAGGGTCAGCGCCTTGGCGCGGACGAGAGGGGATTATGGACCAGCTAGCCGAGGGTGGCCGACTTGATGCGTGCTTATGTCTCTTCCACCGCGGCCACCGTACCGGCAGCGGTCGTGGGGCGGAAGCGGATCAGTCCGGTGGTCAAGGCCGTTCCAAGCAAGATCACCACGCAGCCCACCGCCATCGCCATGGTGAATGTCTCGCCAAGAAACAGCGTGCCCCACAGCACGCCGAAGGCCGGAATCAAATACAGCACCGTCATGCTGCGTGCCGCGCCCACTCGCGCTATCAGCCGAAAGAACAGCAGATAGGCGACGGCGGTACAGGCTACGGCCAGGCCCAGCATGGCCAGCCATGCCTGTGTACTCGGGGTCTGCGCCGGCCATTGCCAGATCGTGGATGGCGTGAGCAACAGTGCCGCGACGATCTGGCTGCCGGCCGTCGTCGACATCGGCGATACCGTACGCAAACGGCGATGGCTGTAATGCACCGAGAAGGCGTAGCACACGGTAGCGCCGACACAGGCGGCCATTGCCCAGCCAGCGTGGGCGTTGCCGTGACCAAGCCCGGCGGTGTCGCCGACCAGCCACAGCACGCCGGCCAACCCAATCAGCAGGCCGAGGATGCGTGGCGTATCGAGCTTTTCACTTAGCCACAGCCAGCCAGAGGCGGCTACCAGCAGCGGGGTAATCGCGTCGAAGATCGCCGACAGCCCCGCCGGCAGGCTTTGTGCGGCGTACGAAAACAGTACGTAAGGCAGGGCCGAATTGGTCAGGCCGACCACGGCGATCGGCCGCCAATGCGCGCGCAGCTCAGTCATATAACGACGCGACGCCAGCATCGGTGCGAAACAAAGCGCCGCGCCGATCGCGCGCAGGCCCGCCAGCGGCATGCTGCCAAAGGCATCGGCGCCCATTCGCATAAACAGAAACGAGGCACCCCATAAGGCTCCAAGTAACAGCAGTGCGGCGATATCAGAGCGTTTCATGGGGGTTTTCCGGTGGGCGAGGTGGCAGATCAGCGCGTTGTCGTGGTGGCGCTTTGTCCAAACAGCACACGCCGCTCTTCATCAGATATGGCGCTGTTTTTAGGCGCGTATACATTGGCCACGCCCTCGTAAGTACGTATCGTGGCCGGCCGTGCCGCCATCGTCTCGAACCAGCGGGCAAGGTGCGGAAAATCAGCCAGGTTCTGGCCGTGCGCCTCATGCGGCACGATCCACGGGTAGCAGGCGATGTCCGCGATAGAAAAAGCGCCGGCGATAAATTCGCGATCGGCCAGCCGCTGATTCAACACGCCGTACAGGCGGCTGGTCTCTTTGGTGTAGCGCTCGATCGCATAAGGCACCTTCTCCGGCGCATACACATTGAAATGGCCGATCTGCCCGGCCATCGGCCCCAGGCCGGCCATCTGCCAGAACAACCACTGCAGCACTTCGGCGCGGCCGTGCGCATCGCTAGGAATCAGGTGTTGGTTCTGCTCCGGCCCGATCTTGTCGGCGAGGTAAAGCATGATCGCGCCCGATTCGAACATCGTTACCGGGGCGCCACCACCGACCGGCTCGTGATCGACGATGGCCGGAATCTTGTTATTCGGCGAGATCGCCAGATACTCCGGCTTGAACTGCTCGCCTTTGCCGATGTTCACCGGCACTAACCGATACGGCAGGCCGGCTTCTTCAAAAAACAGGCGCGCCTTGAGGCCGTTGGGGGTGGCTGCGTAGTAAAGGTCGATCATGGTGATGCGTGCTCCGGTGTCGTCTGAGGTACAGAGTAGGTGTAAATTTGGGTCCCTATAAGATCCACATCTTGGACATTTAATGGCACCAATTTTCGGGTTTCCGATCACGCTGCCGCCGCCCGGCACGCGCGAGCGGCTGCGTGCCCTGCATGGGCAGTTGCGCGCGGCGATCCTCGACGGTCGCCTCCAGGCAGGTTTGCGGCTGCCGGCGACACGCGAGTTGGCCGAGGCGTTGCAGGTGTCGCGCAATACCGTAGTGGCGGCCTATGACCTGCTGTTGAGCGAAGGCTATGTCGTCGCCAGGCGCGGTGCCGGCAATTACGTCGCCGATCTGCTGTCACGCCGCAGCGCGGGGCGGGTGCTAAGCAAGCACGCCGACATGCAGCGTCGGCTGGCGCCGTACTGGCGTGAATCCACCGGCCCTCATTCGCCGGCGCAACAACGGCCTTTTCAATACGACTTTCGAGTTGGCGTGCCGGATAACCGGCAATTTCCATTCGAGGTCTGGCGGCGGTTGTCGGCGCGCGCCCTGCGCGACCTGTCCAAGGCGCCGCCGATCTACGGTCAGCCGGAAGGGCGGCCGGCCTTGCGCGATGCCATCGCCCGGCATGTCTCGTTCGCCCGCGCGGTAGCTTGCCACCCCGACGATGTCATCGTTACCAGCGGTGCGCAGCAGGCTTTTGATTTGTTGGCGCGCGTACTCGTAACACCCGGACAAACCACGCTGGCGGTGGAGGATCCTGGTTATCCGCCGTTGCGTGCGGCGTTTACCGCCGCCGGCGCCAAAGTGGTTGCCGTGCCAGTGGATGACGAAGGGCTGGTAGTGGAGCAATTGCCCGCTTCGACACAGGTGATCTACGTCACCCCGTCACATCAGTTTCCGCTGGGCATGCCGCTATCGCCACGTCGTCGCGCGGCGCTGCTGGCCTTCGCGCAAACACATAACGCCACCATCATCGAAGACGACTATGACGGCGAGTTCCGCTATGGCGGGCGCCCCCTGGACGCACTGCAAACGCTCGATCGCCACGGCTCGGTCTGCTACGTCGGCACCTTCTCCAAATGTCTTTTTCCAACCTTGCGCCTGGGCTATCTGGTGGCGCCACCCTGGTTGCATCCCGCATTGGCCGAGGCCAAGCAACACAGCGACTGGCATTGCGATGTCGTGGCACAAGACACCCTGGCCGCGTTTATTGCCGAGGGCCATCTCGTGCGTCATGTGCGCAAGATGAGCAAGGTGTACGCCGAGCGGCGCGAGGTGTTGCTGCATGCCATGGTCAAGTACGGCGGCGGTCGCCTGCAGGCGTTGGCATCGGATGCCGGGTTGCATCTGGCGGCGACTTTGCCGGGCACTGTGGACATTGACGCATTGATTGCGCGGGCTGCCGATGGGGGTATCCGGCTGGAGTCGCTGCATGGGTATGCCCATGGTTCGGTGGCGCCGCATGGGTTGGTGTTTGGGTTTGGGATGGTGGATGTGGGGGGGATTGATGGGGCGATACGTCGGGTGATGGAGTTGTAGTGTTGTGGCGATCGGGTTCGCCTGCGGCGGGCTTTCGGCCACCTGCCGGTGGTCGAGTCACTTTTCTTTGCTTGCTCAAAGAAAAGTAACCAAAAGAAAGAGCACCCCGGTGAGTCGCCCTTCGGGTACGTGAGGGCCGGCCGGGCTTTTCGACAGGGCTTCCTGCCCTGGCGAAAAGGCATCGACATCCATGTCGATGCCCCTGCGGGCCTGATCGTCCGACCCTCACCGACGCACAGGGGCCCCGAGGTCAAGAGCAACAGCAAGATCAAAATCAAAAGCAAAGTCAAAGGCTGCGAGCGTTGCTTTTGCCCCTCCCCTGCGACCGAAGGGAGTCCCCTTTTCGGGACTTGCAGGGGGAGGCTGGGAGGGGGTGCCCCCTTGCGATACACCCAAGGTGGTCCTCCCAGATTGCCGCAAAGTGGTTCTTACCCACGCGTTGCGAAGTAGCCAGTATGGCGACACCCTCACCACGCGATCCTTCTTATGCGCACTTTGCTTGGGCTTTTTCTTCTGCTGTTTTCGTTGACGGCGCTGCCGCTGCGGGCCGAAACCGGTCAGCAGCGTGCCGAGGCGGCCGGGCGTGGCCTGGTCGGTTCGCCGGCACCGCGACTGGTACTCAAAACGATCGATGGCAAGACCATCGATCTGGCCAGCCTGTATGGCAAGCAGGCGATTTATTTAAAATTCTGGGCCACCTGGTGTGTGCCGTGTCGCGAGCAGATGCCGCACCTGGAGCGTACCTTTGAGCAGGCCGGGCCGGATCTGGCGGTGATCGCCATCGATGTCGGCTTCGACGACACCATTGCCGACGTGCGCAAGTATCGCGACACCGTGGGGCTGCACATGCCCATCGTGTTCGACGACGGCACGCTGGGCCAGGCGTTCAACTTACGCGTAACGCCGCAGCACATCGTGATCGGTCGCGACGGTCGTATCCAATATGTCGGCCATATGGCGGATGCCAAGCTCGATGCAGCCTTGCTCGCCGCCCGCACCGCATCGGCACCTTCAGTGCAAGGGGCGGTGGCGGCCAAGGATGATCCGCACTACGACGTAGGCGATCACGTGCCGGCATTCACCGCGCCGACGCTCGACGGGTCGGTATTCAAAGCACAGGACACCGCCGTGAAGGGGCCGACCGTGCTGGTATTTCTGTCGCCCTGGTGCGAGTCGTATCTGGCAGATAGCCGTCCAAAGGTTGCCGCAAGTTGCCGTGCCGTGCGCGAGCAGGTGACCAAACTATCTCGCGCCGGCCATACCCGCTGGCTCGGCATTGCCTCGGGTTTGTGGGCGAGTAAAGACGATTTGAGCGGCTATCGCAAAGAGCATCAGCTAAGCATGCCGTTGACGCTCGATGAAAGCGGTGCGCTGTTCCGTCAATTCCGCGTCATGCATGTGCCTACTCTGTTGGTGGTCGATGCCCAAGGGAAAATAGTGCGACGCATCGAAGGTGTGGACGCGACGCTTCCCACTCAGTTGCAGGCCCTGTCGGCGCGTTGAGCGCAGCAATGAGTCGGTGACGGGTACGGCGATGGACCATCGCCTGCCCCTCATCGATACAGAGACTTTCCACCCGTATATGTACGAGGTCCATCACATGAGTCGCATGTCGATTCTTACCTTCGCCTTGCTGGGCTTTTTCTCGCTAGCCGCCCAGGGCGCGCAAGAGCATCCTGTATTGAAGGCCACGTTGACGCAGGCCCCCGGCCATCAACTCACCGCGCTCAGCGTGAGCTACGCCCCCGGTCAATCCACCCCTTCGCATCACCACGACGCCGACGCCTTCGTCTACGTGTTGTCGGGCCACATCCGCAGTCAGTTAGCGGGCAGCCCGGTAAAAGTCTATGGCGCAGGAGAGAGCTGGTTCGAGCCCGCCGGTATAGAGCATGTTGTCAGCGGCAACGCCAGCACCAGCGAGCCCGCCACCATGCTGGTGGTCTTCATCGCCAAGCCGGTGCCGTAGGTTGGGGTGAGCGCAAGCGAACCCCAACGTTGCGAGGTGTTGCGTATCACGTTGTTCAGCCCAGCCTCCGTGGCCAGATATGAAGAGGTCGGGGAAGAGGGCGATGTCGATCTATCGAATAATCGATAGTCACGACTCAATTCGCCCCGTCCCCTGCTCGGTATGCGAAAGCATGTTTCTTCGAGCGGTCTTGTTAGAGTTCTACACGATATGAATTTGCGCTAATACTCATCGATGCTATGAAATAGACGGTGACTTGAGCGCCGTTACGAGTGCACTGCAAGCTGGTTTTTTTCTCTGCCCCTGATTGGCTTACTAAAGCCATGCCGGGTGCCGTAAGCCACCAGTTATTTGTACTTGAGAAGTTTCCTTGTGCGATGACGAAGTTCTGGCAGGTTGTCGATACTCCGTTTTTCGTAAAGGTAATGGTGCCCTTGGCCGCAAAGTTCAGTTCAGCCGGCCTGTTTTTGAAATCGTTTGTACCAAGGCCCACGCCCCCTTGAGCTTGCGTGTTAAACCAATTGCCCACGGTGGAGCTTTTTTTTCGGCCGGCCCTGACCTTTAAGAAAGCGCTGCCGGAGGTCCAATTTCCACCGCTAATGCCGCCCCACGGTTGCCCTGAAGTAATGGAGTAAGAGCTTGTTGAGAATTGGGCTTCAGGTGAGTTTCCAAAACTGAAGGTCACTATGTTGTCGCGTATCGTGGCCGCCTGCAGGTTGAGGCTGCACAATAAGCACGATCCGGCTACTAGAAGGGTCTTGATGCCTATCTTTTTCATTTCGGCTTCCTCTGGAATTTAAAATAGCCTATGGGAGCGGTGGAACGGGGATTGCGCTTAATCCGTTCTGGTGCCGTCTTTACCTGGCCGGTTTCGAACCAGTCGTGCAACATGATGACCAAGGTGCATGGGTGCATGCTTGGCGCTATCAAGGATTTGTTTCATGCCTGCAAACAAGTGTTGCTATCTACATGTGCCGCAGATAAACCAGGCGCCAGAAGTGCGATGAATGGCGTCGACGAATAAAGTCATCGATTATTAAAGATAAGACTTATTTATAGGCATGCCATCTGAATGCCAAAGATGATTTCCATTTGCGAGGCTGAGCGTTGCGTAATGGAAGGGTATTGGATGGTTGCCCGATGCATCGGCGCCTGCGAGCCTGCCTTCATCGTACAAATCATATTGTTTATGAGATGTGAAATGAAGCCAGTGGTTGATGGTTGTGCGGCGTATTAATATTAAATATAACAATTTGCCGAAAATGCTTATCTCATTAACTCTTTCTCAGAGAAATAAAAAACTCAGTGCCGTTGGGGTGGGCGCAGGCAAGCCCGAACGTTGCGCCGCGTTGGGCATCACTTCGTTCAGCCCAACCTACCGCACTGTGGCGCAGGAGAGAGCTGGTTCGAGCCCGCCACCATGCTGGTGGTCTTTATCGCCAAACCGACAAAGTAGGTTGGGGTGAGCGCAAGCGAACCCCAACATCCGCCAGGTTGGGTATCACGATGAACCTCAACGATTCGCCATCAACTTGACGCCCACCGACATGGGGGGTAGCTTGCTTTGCGTCGCCGCACATCGGCGACCGGGTGTGGAAACCCGAATCACACAGGCGCAGAAAAAGCGCCTCCACTCTGTATTTAACAGGGCGGCGGCTCCATCTAATAAGGAGCTTCAAGATGGCCGTAACCGATACCACCCCATCCACTGAGCGTATTCGCTTCAGCGACAGCTACCACATCGACCCGGACGCCACGCCTGAGAGCCTGCACGACGATGTGAACGAAATGCTCGATCACGCCCGCGCCATTTCTCTGGCGCTGTGCCACTCGCTTACGCCACATGCCGAGGTGGATTTCAACCACCTCTCCAGCGTGTTCGCCGCCATCGCCAATATGATCGATATGGCGCAAAGCGCATCGGACCATGCGCACATGCAGTTGCAGCGTGAGCGGGTCAAACCCAAATCCAAACCGCTTTAAGAGCCCGGTTGGTGTGAACGGTAGGTTGGGGTGAGCGCAAGCGAACCCCAACGTTGCGCGATGTTGGGTCTCGCGGCGAGTCTCAAAGGCACGCACATTGGGTATCGCGGTGAGCCTCAGTGTTGTGCAACGTTGGGCATCACTTTGTTCAGCCCAACCTACCGCTCGCGCGTACCCAATCGAGATAAGCCGTGTGGCCACGCTCCACCGGCACGGCGATCAACTCTGGTAGCTCGTAAGGGTGTAGCTGCAACAGCCGCGTCTTCAATGCCTCGAAGCGCGCGGCGGTGGTTTTTATCAGCAGCAATATCTCGCTATCCGTGGTTACCGCGCCCTGCCAGCGATAGGTAGAGACCACGCCCGTCAACTGATTCACGCAGGCCGCCAGCGACTCGCCGACTAGGGCATCGGCCAACATCTGCGCGCTGGCCGCGTCGGGGCAGGTGCAATAGCACAGCAGGACGGTGTCGTCGGACATTACGGCAACTGGTAGTCGAAGGTGTACGAATGCTTGCCGCTTTCGATGTGAATCATCATGGCGCCGCTCAAGCCGGTCAGCTCTTCGGTGCCCGAGTCGGGTACCACGGTGACCGACAGTTGCGGTACGCCGCGATTCATCGTGGCGCTGTGTTGCAAAACAAAACTGCCATGGCGGCCGTGCAGGGTGCCGGTAACGCGCTCCATCGCCACGTAGCCGGCCGAGCCTGGCACTTCGCCGCCGGCGGCGATCATTTCGCCCAGGCTGGTCGCTTCCAGGTCGCCATGAAACTGCTTGTCGATGGTGCGCCGGTCAAGCCGGGCCGGCTCGATGCCGGGTACTGCCGGTTGCGATACCAGTTTTACGTCGAAGGGGCCGCTGGCGTGCATGGTGGTGTTTTCCTTTGCGATGGATGGGGCTGATGCCAGCAAGGCAACAACAAGGCCGAAAGTCGCCATGATGCCTGCTGACTTGTGCGGTTGGATACTCATGATTGATCTACCATTTGGTGTGGTGCGCCCGGCACCGCCTTGCCGTCCATTACAGTGAAAGCGCCTCACCGATGATTGGAAAAACGCGACCGCCGAGTGTCGACCCCGCCAAACCGCGCGGGGTGTTGCGCACACGGCTGGATCATGGCGAGTTTCAGCACGCGCGCCGCGCGCCATCGGCGGCACTGGCGGGGTTGATCGAACACTACTGGTACGTGGGCTGGGATCTGCGCGGGCTACCCGCACAACAGCAAGAAACACTGCCTCACCCGAACGTGCAGCTAATCATCGAGCCCGGCGCCGCAGGTATCTACGGCGTGCACACCGGCCGCTTTACGCGTCTGCTGGAAGGGCAGGGCCGGGTGTTCGGTATCAAATTTAAGGCGGGCGGTTTTTATCCCTTTTTGCGCACGCCGGTCTCCACCTTGATGGATCGCTCGCTGGGTGTCGCCGATGTTTTCGGCGCCGCTGCGCAAACACTCGAAAGCGAGGTGCTTGCCTGCGATGGCCTCGACGCCATGGCGATCGTCGCGGAAAGGTTTCTGCATGCCCATCTGCCTGCCGCCGATGCGCAGGTCGAGCGCATCAGCACCCTGGTTGCCGACATCGCCAACGACCGCAGTGTGACTTCAGTGGATCAACTGACGACACGCACCGGCTTGAGCAAGCGCGCGCTGCAACGGCTGTTTCAGCAGTACGTCGGTATTGGCCCCAAATGGGTCATCAATCGTTATCGTCTGCACGAGGCCATCGCTCAACTGCAGGAAGGCAAGCCGGTGGCATGGGCCGACCTGGCGTTGGAGCTTGGCTATTTCGATCAGGCGCATTTCATCCGCGATTTTCGCAAGTTGGTGGGGCGCTCGCCGGCCGATTACGCGCGGGTCGAGAGTGCAGGCAGGCGCTAAGGCGGTCCGAGAAAAATATCCTGCAGCACCGTGGCGAGTGCTTCGAGTTCGACTCTATCCACGGCGGCCGCGTTATCGGTGCGAAGTGGCTTGGCCCGCGCTGCATGTTGTATCGGGATATCTCGCCTAATGACTCCCGTTTATCCGTGCAGCTTGATAAAAGCAGCGATGTCGGTATGCAAGGTGTCGATGGCCACGGCGCGCTGCGGCGTTATTTTGCTGGTGTCGGCGGTCGCGGCGCCGGTGAGCTGCGCCGCGGACGCCTGCTGCACCGACTGCCCGAGCTTGCCGAGTATCGCCATTACCGCATCGCGTTTGGGGTCGATTTGTTTGCCGGGCATGGTGTCCACACCGGCCAAGGCGGGCACCACAATCGGCGTACCCGTAGGCAGTTTGCTCAGGTCGCCCACCAGGTGCGGGTTGGAGGCGGCCAAGGCCTTGCTGGCCTCGGCGAGGCGAGGGTCCTTGGGCTTCAAGGCATAGACACGCGCAGCGATGTCGTTAAGCGAGGCGTCGTTGGCTAAGGGCACGATGTTCATAAGGTTTGCTCCCAGATGGGTTTACGCCTGAAGGTTCAATGGTGCCCAAGGGGGCTGCAGGGGGGAGCTGTTGAGCGTGATGGGCTGGCTAACGATATTGCCGACCACGGTGGCGGTGGGCTGCTGGTTCGAGCCGATGTTGCCGACCGATATCGTCATCCCTAGCTGCCCTGCCGCCGACACCGCCGATGGCGGGCAGATAACGCGATTGTTGCCGACGATGGCGGTATCGCCACTCAATTGCACTACCGCGCCGGTCCCTGGCTGGGCATTGAATTGCTGGCATATGTTGCTGATAAACACACAGTGACCACCGTAACTGACGTCGACCAGTGGCAGTATGCTGTTGCCCGTGCCGGTGTTGCTTTCGATAGCGAGCAGCTCGCCGCCATTTTCCACATCGCTGATCGCTATGGCGGTGAAGCTGTTTGTTAGCACGGTATTGGTACTGTTTTGCCGAATCATATTGCCGGACACACTCACCTGGACGACATTGGAAGCCACCACGATGCCGTAGCAGGGTTGGTCCAGCGAGCCGGCCAGGCCAATGTCACTGACATCGTTGCCCGACACGGTAGCAGCCTGCACGTTTTGCAGTCGAATACCGGCTGCCGCGATCGGCTGGGTACTGAGGTTGCCGATCAAGCCCACGGTATTGTTTTGCACCACGGTGGTGGAGATCCCGACTACATAGATGCCGACCAAAGTGGATGTGGCTACCGCTTGATGGACCGGGCCGGCTTTTGAGGAGGCGCTGGTGCTTATGGATTCTTTGGCGACGTTGCCTACGGTGTTGGTCGCATAACCGTAGTTGGCACTTCGGTAAGCCACGGCATTGGAGACGGTGGTGACGACCGGCGCCACTACAGATAGCACCTCGTTGTTGCGGATGATGGCTTCTGCGGGCGTTCCTGCGCCGAAAACCAGAATGCCGGCGTTAGTTACTTGGGTGATCGAGTTTTCGATGATCGAGCTGATTAAAACCGGGCCGCCGATTTGAATGCCGTGGCCGTTGAAGGCGGTGATGCGGTTGCGGCTGATATGGACCTCAGTGACCGCCAGCTTACCGCCGGGAACCGGGCCTATATGAATCGCCGCCTGTGTAGGGGGGCTGCCTGCGGGGGCGCCGCTCGCCGCCTGGCTAATGATGTTGTCGGTGATAACCAGGCCATCGGTGCCGCAGTACAGCCCGGCACCTTGCACGTCGATATGGTTGCCCCCGATGCGTACAGCCGCATCGGGCATGGCGACACCTTCGATGCCGATGCCGGCGGTCTTGCAGCCGAGAATGCGATTGGCCGACAGCGATATATCCAGCGTAAAGGTAGTCAATGCGATGTCGGTGTTTATATCGATGATCGCCACGCCGGCCATGGCGCAAGGCATCCAGTTGCCGATGATTTCAAGGTCGCCGGCGGCAAGGACGTCGCGAGTGGTCGCAGCGCTGGTGGAGTTGTTGACGCCGTTGAGTACGCTGGCCTTGCCGATGCCGATGTCGGCGATGAGTACGTTGTCGCGAATCAGGGCTTCGAGCACAAAACCATCGATCGCAATAGCCATGCCGCCGGGGTTGAATTGACTGGCAAGCGAAGGCGCCCTGAGCGCGGCTGATGCGTAGTAATCGAGGCTGCTGATGGCAGGGCTGCTTGTGGCCGGGGCGCTTGTGGCGGGGCCACTTGTGGCTTGTGTGGCTGCCAGTATGGCTGCGGATGTAGATGCGGATGTAGATGCAGATGCGAATGCGGTTGCAGGTGCAGGTGCAGGTGCGGCCGCAAGCATGGCTGCCGATGTGTCGGCCACTCGTGCGGTCATGGCTACCGGTGCAGCCGCCATCATGCCTACAGGCCTAGGTGCCGGGATAGGCGCGGGCGCCGGGGCAGGAGCCGGTGCAGGTATAGGGGCCGGTGCAGGAGCTGGTGCGGGAGCCGGTGCCGGTGCGTTGGCCGGGGCCGGGATGGCCAGGATGCCGCAGCGCTCGATCGCTACCTCGACACAATTGAGTGTCTGGATACCGATGACCACCGGGGTGCCTGCCGCTGTGGCAGTGCTGCTCGCGGCGAGTGTATTGGCTCCCGTGGCGGCGGTGGCAGTGGCGGTGCTAGTGGTGTTGGCGGTGGCGATGGCCAGCACCGAAAGATCTTCGACGCGCAAACCGAAATTGGTATCGAGCAATACGGCAGGTCCGTTGCCGGCGAATAACAGCACGGTGGCCGGCCCCTGACCGCTGAGGGTTACCGCGTTCAGTTCTTTTAAGAGCAGGGTCGAGCCGAGTATGAATACGCCTGGCCCCAGGCAGATGCGCCCACCGGTTTTTCTGATCTGCTCCACCCCCATCTCGATGGTGGCGGTGCCGGCATTGTGTGCGTTTGCATCGATACATACGGTGCAGCCACAGCCGGTTTCAGAAGAAATGATCGGCGGCCATAGCGTGCGGCAATCGCTGTTGACCGACACGGTGGTGCCCGATGTCGAATAACTGGCCAATACCGCGTAGTGATGACGAATGCCCAACGGCGGCGATTGCGTCAACGTCTGCACCGAGGCATCGGCGGTGCGCGCGGCAAAACACCAGAAGTCGGCGGTGTGGAATTGTCCGTTGGTTATCGTGCTGTCGAGCGCAAGCATCACCTGCACGCCGTCCTCAAGCTCCATCCAGCCTGAGGCAACCGGCAGCAAGCCATTGCTATCGACCCCTAGGGTCTGATCCCAGCGGATGATGCGGGTATGGCGGCTTGGGTCGGTGGCGTTAAAGCTAGCCGGCAAGACGCGATCCAGGGTAATGCTGAGCGTGGTTTCGTCGGGCGGGCCGACAATCTGCGCCATCGTGCCGGGCAGGCCGGCCAGTTCGGTGGCGTCGTCGGTGATCTCTACCCAGTCGTTGGCGTTGAAACCCAATACGGTATCGCGGCCGATACGATCGACACTGAGTTTGCAGCTCGACCCGGCATTGGTGATGGCGGTGACGCGGCTGACGATGGAGGCATTTTCACGCGACCATTTCCAGCGCGCGGCGGTGAGGCTGCCGGCGGTATGAATCTCTACCCGGTAGAGACGATTTTCGATACCGCGATAACCGCCCTGGTCGGGCAGGATGCATGGGTCGCTGGGTGCTACGGGCGCTACCGCCTGGGTAGAAATTTGTCCCGCCGATGGCGGCAACAGCCCGCTCAGATCGGTGCTGCACGAAAGCGTGGTTCCGCTGTTACTGCTGTTTTGCCACAGTTTGACTTGCCACACCGTTTGCAGGCGCGTGGTGGTGTCCACGCCGCCGAGTGCGACATCCAGTAAATCGGGGTCTTCGATATAGGTGACTTCGCGCTTCCAGACGTCCAGATAAACCAGGCCGTTGCCGGCAATGGCCGGTGGGTTCGGATAAAACGGCTGGTTGAGATAGGTCACCGCTTTGCCGTTGACGGTTTCCCCCGTGAACAGCTCGGCCTGGATGCCGTCGATATAGCAACGGCCGGTGCCTATCGCTAAATCGGTGCCGCCGGCCGTGGCGGTTATCTTGAAGCCGTTAGGTGTGGTCAGCGCCGGCACCGCGACCGCGCCAAAGGTGTCGGCGGCCTGGGTTTCCCAGCGCCGTGCGGCGAGCCATTCCATGTTGTTCCAATCGGCGTCCAGATGGACCCGACCCTGCTGCATCAGCACTTGCGCGTAGTGCTTGTACAGTCCATCCGCGATGCGGGAATAGTCCCCGGCCATGATGGTTGATCTCCCGTGGGTTACATGGGTACTAGGTGACGAATAAAGTGGCCGCCTGACGACCGAACGGCAGGTATTCCTGCAGCCTGAGCTGCAGGTTCTTCAGCCGTTGCGGTTGTTTGAGGTGGCAGTAGGCGCCCATTTCCGAGCCGTCTTGCGCGCCTTGCAGAATCTGGATCGGCGCATTCAAGTGCAGTTGCAAATAAGCAGGTTGTCCGTACTGTCGTTGGGTGAAAGAAGGCAGCAGCCACGACACGACGTTGTCGTGAATTGCTTTTAATTGTGCCGCCGAGGGCAGCGCGCCGTTGATGTTGGGCTGGTCGCTCTCGATGGAAATTTCCAGATCCGGTTGGCAGCGATAGCGGCGCGGCGTGGTCGAGCCGTCCGGCACAAAGCTGAAACGCACGCAGCCTTGCTGGCGGTGCAGTGTCGACACCACGCCGTCGAACAAGGTTTCGGTGGCGCTGAGCAGTTGGCGGAAATGGCTGGCGCCGACCACCGTGCTGCGTTCGATCCATGCTGGCGGCCCCCAATTGGGCGAGCCACTGAGCCCGGTTACTGCCGGTCCATTGACACCATCGATGATGCTGTCGAGCAGCCACAGGCGGCTGTTTTCCAGCGGCGGTATCTGCACCGGCCCACTGATGCTGAAAATAAGCTCGACGTCGATCGGCGTGTTTTCCTTGTCCACCACTACGCTGGGCAGCACCGGCACGGGTGGTGCGACATTCAGCGCCAGGCCGGGCACCAGGGTCGTATGGATCAGGCGTAGCCGGCTCAGGCCATCGGTGACTTGCACGGCGCCTTCCACCAGCAGGCCCGACAAAGTGACGGTAGCCGTCGGATGCACGCCTTGAATCGTGATCGAGCCTTGCACGTGCGGCCAATGCTGATCGACCGCTTCGATGGTCAAGGTGCCGCCATCGACGGGTTTGATGCTGAGCGCCTCGACGTAGCTGGCGCTGTCTTGAATCGAAATCAGCACCTCTTGTATGCCTGCCGCCGCAGTCAACGCGGCTGAGATGGTGGCGTAGGTGCCGCCCGTGCCTACGGTGAACACTTGCAGTCCGGGCAAGTTGCGTTTGAGCAGCCAGTTCTGGCGGTCATAGCCGCCACCGCCGAGTTCGGCGGGAAAGCCGCAAAACGTGCTGATGCTTACCTGTTTGGGGCCGGACAAACCGGTTGCCTTCCAGGCCGAACCAAAACTCAAACGGCCCAGTGCCACATCCACGCCGACCATGCTCGCCGGCGGCTGCCGCCATTGCGCCAGGTTCATGCTTTGAATCTGCGCGGGCAGTACCGCGACGCCGTCGGCAACGATGAAAAAACTGCCCGAGGGCGCGCCGGGCGCCGGCAAGTCCAAGCCGAAACGGCCGTAGTACTGCGTATAGGGCGCGGTGCTCGCACTGGCGGCGTACTGCAACAGATCGTCGTAGAAAGCAGCCGGGCGAATCGGCCCCGGCAGCAGCGGTTCGGCACTGGGCAAGGTGGCATCGATACCGGGTTGCCAGCGGGTAAACATCGGCGCGTCTTGGCCCAGGCGGCTGACATGGAAGCCGCTGCCGCCGCTGGCCGGTTCGGGTCGCGCGGTGGCCTGATAAAGCGGCGAGCTGAAGAGACGCCACAGAAAAATGCCGACGTTGGGAATGTTGTGCCAGCCTTCGAGTTGCCGCGGCACGCGCACATCCACCAAGCGCGGTGCATTGTCGAACGGCCCGTTGATGCGATCGATGTTTGGAATATTGCGCAGGTCGGGTGCATAAAAACTGCCGGGCCGGACGTGATTGCGTACCGCCTGCGTCCAGGCCAGGGTCTGAAAGAATTCACGCACATGCGCCGCCCAGCCGGTGACGTCGGACGAAAGCTCTTCAAGCATCGGCAAGGTGGTTTTGCGGCGCCGATAGAAAATCGTCTTGGCCACATCGGCGCGGGCGCGCAAGCCGATGGCCGGCTCAAACGATGGTCCGACCAGATCGGTCGACAAGGCGGCCGTAGTGGTTGACGGCGCGATGCGCGAGGCATCGGTCAGCGGTGTCGACTGCACCAGGTCGCCGATATACGGCACCACCCACGGCGCGCAGGTTTCGATAAAGAGGTTGTCGTAGTTTTGCGCCAGATCCTCTTCGAGTACGGCGATCTGATCGACGGTCACCGAGAGCAAGTCTTTCAGCGGGCTGCCCTGCTGCGCATCGCGCAGCCGCGTCCACGCGGGCAGCAAGGCATAGACGGTGTCGATGTCGAACATCAGCTCATCACTCCCATCGTTACGAGTGGGCCGGGGTCAAGCGTCAGCAACTCGGCCGGCGCGGCGCCCTGGCCGCCGGACGGCGCCGCCGCCGCGACGAGTATCTGATTGAGTCCAGCGTATGGGTCATCGCTGCGATAAAGCTGGGTAATCTGCACCGCCTGCACGCCATCGACCGTCTGCGCCACCTCAAGTACTTCGGACAGGCTGACCCATTGGCCGAAATACCGCGCCTGAAAACCAAAGGCCGCGCGCAAGGCTTGGGTCACACTTGCCTGCAAGGCGGTCAGGGTGGCCGCATCGCTGGGCCAAAGCGGATTGATAAGAATATTGATGCCGAGCTGGAAGGTCACCGGCGCATAGGTTTGCAAGTTGACCGGTACGGTCGCATCGCCAAAGTCGGCCAGGGCCTTGGCGAGATTACCGGCGAGCTGTCCGTTGGCGGGCACGGGGGCGCCGTCGATACCGGCCAGCGTCAACACCACGCCGCGAGTGGTGCCGTCCCAGGTCCAGGTGGCCAGCGCTTTGGCAATACCGGCAAAACCCAGCGCAAAGTTTTCATAGTCTTTAATGGATACCGCGCGCCCCAGCGTGGAGACGCTGAGCGGCGCATTGGCACGCGCCTGCTCCTGTGGCTCGGGATCGGCGCCGTCGATTGCCGGCAAGGGATTGGTTACCGACTTCAAGCCGAGCGGACGGCTAAGCAAGACATTGATCTGGCCGGCATCGACATTGCCGGCATTGCCGATGCCGGTGCGATAGACCGCGCGAATATTCAATGAGCCGGTCGGCAGCCGCGCACCATAGGTCACGCCGTCGCCAAACAATACGGTGGTATTGCCGTTCTCGTCGTGGCGCGTGGTGAACACCTGTGCGCGTGGCCCCTGGCCGTATAGCGTATCGACCTGGGTCCAGGCGAGGTCATTGCAAAACACCTGCAACGTAGAGGCCACGCCGCTGGGTGTAGCCGCCGCGACATAAGTCAGTGGCGGTTGCTTGAGCGTGAAGCTTTGGAACGAGGCGGACGCATCGCCGCTGCCGAGCAGTTCTTGCACGGTTTTCCCGGCGGTAGCCATGGCGACATTGGCGTAGACGATGACCGAATTGAGGTCGAAGGCGTGTGTGAGGGCGGTGGCGAAATCGATTGTGGTGTACAGCAACTCGGGAGAGTCATGGGTGTCGGCGACGGTGGTGAGATCGGCCAGCACCGGGTCGTCCGCAGTGGGCGGCGTCCACAGCAATTGGGTGTCGTCGGTGAATACCGTGCCGCTGAAGCCATCGAGGGTTTGCAGGGTATAGATGCGCTTACCGTTGGGCGCCTTGAGGCCAAGACTTAGTACCCATAGCTGCTCGCCTGAATTGACATCGCATTCGCCCGAGAAATCCAGCGCCGTCAGTGTCACCGTGACACCGGGCGGCACTAGCACCCGTGCTCGTTTGCCAGCCACGATGATGGACTGCCCCGCCGTAAGGCCAGTGATACGCGAGCTCAGTTGAATGCTGCCGGTATCCAGCGGCTCCATCAGCGGCCGTTCGGCCAGGGCGATGAATTCGCTCTGCGCATACACCGCTGCGGTGCTCGGCGAGAACCATTGCATATCTATGCCGGCTATGCCGACACGAGTGACCCGACCAGTCAAGCCGTAATCGGCCTGGTTGGTATCGGCGGTGGAGGTCACGTGATAGAGCTGCGCCGGCGGCTTGATGTTGTAGCCTGCATCGGCGAGTACGATCCATCCCCCGTTGGTAATTTGCGGATACACCGCATCGAGATAGATATACGGCTGTCCTACCGCCAGCGGCGCGTCGGTCCAACTGTTTTGGCGGGTGGAATAGACGCCGTCGTCGACTTTATAGGTTTTTGGATTCCATTCACCGACACGTTGAGCTATCGGCAGGGCGAGCCATTTCTGCGCGTTATAACCAAACAACGACGCTTGCCGCCGCAGCACGAATACTTGGGGTGGCACGGAGGGGATTGTCGCTGTATCCAGTGCCAGTGCAATTTCCAGGGTGACGTGGGTAAAACCTCGCGCGGCATTGACCTCGACGGCGGCAATGCGGCGGAAATCCCAGTCGTCGGCGTCGTTGTGGGTAATTTTTTCGCTGCCGATCAGCACCAGCGGATCGCCCGGCTTGAGGTTGAGCGAAGTACCTTGCAGCCAGATATCCAGATCGCCGTATTTGGGAATAGCGGTTTGCGTCAGCCGCGGCGTCAGTGCGCTGAAGGCCCGCTGCGCGATGATGCCTTCGATGGATTCGTAAGCTTGCGCCTGTTGCCCAGGCCCTGGTGTGCTTTGCACCAAGGTGCCGCTGGGTAGTTTTAATGTGGTCGGTGTGCCGGCGGTGGTTTCCATGCCGAAGGCGAGCGAGGTATGCGCCGCTACGCCGGGGCTTAACTCGTAACCGATCAGCCGGGCGAGTTCCAGAATAGAGCGGCGCTCGGTGGCGGTGCGCAGATACGATTCTTGCGCGAACTGCTGCTGATAAAACGTATGGATGTCCGCGACGACGGCGAACGCATCCAGCACCGCGATGGAAAAATCATCGCTGGTGCGCGCGGTGAGCGGCGCCAGCGCCGGGCGGTTGGTATCGGACAGCCCGGCCAGCATGCTGCGCAAAAAAGTAGTGTAGTTGCCTACGCGCACAGAGATCGTTGGCAGGCCGGGGCGATTGTCGATGCCACTCGGTGTCGATGCGGTGACCCCGGCGCAGGCGCCGCAGCCGATGTTGGTCTGCGCGCTCATTGGCCGCCCCGCACTGTCAGGTTCAACACGCCATGGCCTGGGAAATTCGGGTCGTTATCGCAACGCGGTATTTCGATCGACGCGAATTTCAACTTCCACTGATTCAAACCATCGTCGCTGGCTTGATAAAGCCGCTCGAAACGAGTGATTTCGACGGCATCCACGCCCGGTACCGCTTGCGCCAGCGCGTATAGATTGCTGAGGTAAAGCGTTTCGCCGAAGTTGTGCAGATCGGGGTTGAAGAAGGCCGGGCTGCCATCGCTGCGGGTGCCGGTGCCGAACAAGCGCCGCAGTTCGATCTCGATATCGGCGCGGAACCACGGTACCCGTACACACACCTGCATATCGATGCGCAGCGGCACCATCGACGGCGCGTTGACTTGCAAGTCATGCCCAATCACCCGATAGCGCTCCAGATACGAACGGATGGCCGTGGTGAAGGGCGCGTCTACGGGCAGGCCATCGGGCCGGTCGACCGTATCGAATACGGTGTACCAGCTACCGGTCCAGCGAAAATCCGCCGAGGCCGCCGATACCAGCGGGTTGCGCAGCGACACGGCGGCGTAATCGGCCGATGTCACCGCACGCTCTTGCACCAGGAACGCGGCCGGAGCGGCCTGCAGCACGCTGTCGATGCTTTCCGGGTCGATGCCGCCCTGCGCGGGCAGCGGGTTGGTGACCGATAGAATGCCCGGCGGCAAGGCGCCGGACAGCGGCGTCGCCACATGCGCGATGCTGTTGGCGCCGACCAGCCCGGCGACGCCGTTGCCGATGCGGTATGCCGTAGCAAACGTGTCGCCAGCGACAGGACGCAGACCGTATTCGTCGTCGCCAAAACGCAATCGCGCCAACATGTCGCTGTCGATTTCCACCACGACATCCGCCGATGTCGGGGTGCTTTCCAACAGATCGTGACGCGCGGTCCATAGCTCTGTGCCGCCGGCCCCCGTACTGGCCAGGGCCATGGCCGGCAGCGTGTTGGCGATGTCCCATTGCATCGCGGCGCTGGCTGGCGCGGCGGGATCGAACGGAAGCAAAGCCGCCTCCGGCTGACCTTCAAACATGCTGTCGACGATGACATGTCCCTGCTGGGTCAATGGCCATTGCGCCAACGACGGATTGAATCGCGCGGGGATGGCATTGGGCGGGGCAGGCTGGCAGTTGTCGCCGGCGCAGGCACTCACGGCATACAAGGTGGGCTCGGGCATGGTGCCGAGGCTTTCCACCGCCTGGCTCAAGCCGTGATCGGCAAGTACCACATTGCCCCAGGCGATGCTCAACTTATCCAGCGGAACACCGCCGTGCGCGGCATCCGATAGCGAGGAAATGCACAGCGGAAAAGTGAGGGCGTCGGCATTGTCCCAAGTAATGTCGACAATCGAGGCGCCGGTAACCGGATCGGTTTTTACCGGTTGTCCCGGCAACGGATCTTGCGTGACCACACGCAGCGCCTGGCGGTGCGAGGCGTCGGCATCGGCGGCAAGGCCGGTGGTGGGGCTGCGCATTTCTTGCAGGATCAATACGCGGCCGCGCAGATCGATGGCGGTGGCCGGTGCGAGCAAGGTGGCGCTGGTGCTGCCGCGCGGCAGGCAGCAGCGCGCGTCGCCCCAGGTATAGAAGTTGATCGTGTTGAGCGAGCTGTAGAGCACCAGGTCGTGCATGGTTTCAAAGCAAGTCGGTGCCGCAGAGAGCGCCGCCTGGCGATTAGCCAGATCGATGACGGTGGTGTTCGATAGCCGGGTCAGTAGCAAGCTGCCGGACCGTGGCGGAAAACTGCTGAACTGCGGTCCGGGCAAGGTTTTGCCATCGGCGGCCGCGGTTACTTGCAGCACGACCCATGCACGCGCGTTGCAGCCGTCGTGCATGGCGTAGTCGACCAGCTTGGCGTGGCGGCGCACCGACACGCGCCGCCGCGCCGTGCCCAGATAGGCTTCGGTGGCGATGGCATCCTGCTGGTAACTCAGGTGATCGGCGACATAGGCCAGCACTTCGACCAGGGCGATGCCCGGATCGGCTTCGTTGCGTTCAGTCCAGCTCGGCGCGGTGACACTCATGCGGTCGAGCATCTGCTGGCGGAAGGTGGTGTAGTCCTTAGCCAGATAGTCGATCGGCGGCAGTGGCTCGGCCGCCGGCTCGCAACATACGGTTTGCTGGCAATCGATATCGGCCGGGCACTCCACCTTGAAGCCGAACGTGATACTCGCCAGCAGCGGATCGAGTCCGCTCAGCGGCTTGCCGTCGGAGCCGATCACGCTGAGCAGATAGGGCGAAAAATCACCGTAGGCGGTCAGGTGCAATACGACGACCGTGCCGTCATAACTGACTTGATCGACGCTGATGCCGACGATGCGCTCGCCACCGCCGATGACGAAATTGGCTGGCGTCAAACCGGCCGGCGGCGGGCTGTTGACGAAGCCCAGCCGCAATTGTCGCTGCCGCAATGCGGGCGTGGCCGCTTCCAGATCCACGACGTCGAGCCAGTCGATGCCGTTCAACGGGCCGCCGCGCACCAATGTGCGGCGGTTTTGATCGCAGCACATATACATGGTCATGGCGACGGCACCGGTGCGGTGAAGCTGGCGGTACGCTGCTCTTGCGTCAGTCGATTGATATAGACGATATCGATGACCAGGCTGCTGTCTTGATCGGTGACGCTAAGACTTTGCACCAGAATGTTTTGCGCCAGCCAGCCTTGCAGCGAGCCTTGAATCAGAAACTGCGCGGTGGCGGCCACGGTGTCAGACGCCGGGCCAAACACCATTTGCGGCACCCCGCAGCCGAAGCTGGGCTGATTCACGCGCTCGCCGGCGCAGGTCATCAACACCTGCTCGATCATGTCGCGCAGATGGGTGTCGTCGTCGGTCAGCGCCGTACGGCCGCGGGTGTCGAACTGGTAAGGAAAGGCGATATTGCCGCTCATCGCATTACATCCCGGTGGCTCGAACTTGCGTGCTTGCGATAAGCAGCGGTGTGGCTGTCGGCACACACAGCGCCTGGCTGTCGAGCAGTAATAGAGGTTGGCCGTTACTGGTGATACGTAATGCAGAGGTGACGAATTGCGCGGTGACGCAGGGGCCATTCCCCGCCGGTGGCGGTGGAAACGCGCAGCCGGCGATGACATAGGGGGCGGCGATGGTCACCGTCGGCATGCCGCCGACCAGTACGCGCGGATTGGGCATGGTCGGCTGCGCCGTGCCGCCATGCGCGCATGTCACTACGGCACCTTGATGTAGTAAGAATCCGGGCATGCGTTTGCTCCTGCTCACACGGCTTGCGGTTGATGTGCGTTGCCGCACTTGCTCACTAGATCACCACTAACGCCCCTGCATTGATCGTTACCGACGGCCCCACCATCGAGATCGAAGCGCCTTGCCCGTTCTGGATGATGATGCCGGTCTCGTTCACCGTAATCGTTGCCCCGGTCATGCTTTTAATCATGATTCCGCCGGTGGGGCCGGGTAGGTCGGAAATCGAAAGGCTGTTCTGCAAAGGCGTCTGCATCGTGATCGCCGGAACCGGTGGCGGTGACAGCAGGGCGGCGGCAGGCACTTCGGCCGCGCTACCCCAATAGCAGCCGCTCCAGATCGGATAGTCCGGGTCGCCTTGCTCGAATTCGATCCACACGCCCGCACCGATGATCGGCACGCAAAACACACCGGTTTGAATACCGCCCCAGGGCATGCACGGCATCGCCCAACTGCTGGGTAGAAAGCTCGACACATCCGGCACCAGCGCCATGATGCGGCCGATTTGCATAGGGTCGATATTGTTGAGAACGGTGCCGCGGTACTTGCCGTAATAACGGCCCGAGCCCAATGCGGTCATTCCACCAGAAGCTTGGGTATCGGTCATGTCACACCGGAATGTTGGGGAAGGTTGAAATCAGCCCGTTACGCGCGAGCGAAAAGCTTTGCTTGTATTCGCCGCGCTTGATTTTGTGGGTCACCTTTTTGACGTAATGCAAACCATCGAAGGCCGCGCCGACACCGCGCACGCCGACCAGCCGCCGCGCTTTCAGCGGTTGCCCGTAACGCAGTACATCGAGCGTGCCTTCGCCGAAAACACAGTCGGACGTTTGGGCCGCCTTGGTCAGGCCGATCACGATGCCTTGCAAGATCGAATACTTGGCATTGCCCTTGAGCAGTTCGATCTTTGGCGGTATCGGCGGGATCAAACCCAGCGGTGGATTCAGCGGCGTGATATCGGGGATCGGGATCGGGATCGGGATTTTGCTGAAAGGCTCTTGCACCACCACGATCGGCATCACTTTGGCATTTTTGTCGAAGCGGAAATTGATCTGCTCGATATTGGTTTCGGCGTCCATATTGAGATTGAGCGCCGGCTGCGGTTGGCCGACGCGGATCTCCGGCCCCCAGTAGGCGAAACTGACGCCGGGTTTCGGGCCGAATTCGATGCAAAAGATGTAACCCACTTCGTCGGCCAACTGCCGCACATAGGCGAGGTCTTTGCCTTGCTGGCGCGGAATAGTCTGGATCGGCAGCGGTACGTCGAACAGGATGCTGGGGATCACCAACGGTATCAGTCCAAGCACCGCGTACTTGGCGACTACCAGGGCCACGCGCGCTTCGCGCGGCATCGCCGGATAGGGGATGCCGGAGAAGTCGATGATGTCCATGATGCCCGTCAGGTCGGTGCCTTTGACGGTAAGCGTGCTCTGGCCGTCGGCTGTGCCTGGGCTGAACTGGTGATCGGTCATCACGCCGTCCATGATGACCTCGGAGTTGCCCGACACGGTGACGACGATAACCACGCGGGTAAATGGAATCGCGCCGCCACCGGCAAGCAGGAACAAGGTCTGCAACGGTGAGTTGTTGCTCAGGGTAAACACCAGTTCGAAGCCGCTGGGCTCGTTGCCCGAGTTGACCACCACCTCGATGCTCACCAGCGCATCGAGCACACTCTCGGGTACCGCAATCGGTATGCCCGGCCCGATCATCAAGGTCAGATGCACGCCCTTAAGCATGGGGGGCTCCGGGGATGCCGGCCGGCAAGGTGATGCGCAAGCTTGCGCCCGCCGTTTCGGTCAATTCGTCGGGGCGCACCACGCCATTGGCGTCGCACAGTCGCCAGAACAGCAAGGGGTCGCCCAGGTACTGTCCGGCGAGTCGATCCAGACGATCGCCATCGCGCAGCGTGATGATTTGCATGGTGGCAAACACGGCCGGCTGCGGCACCACGCGACGCACCAGACAGGTAACTGTGCGGCCGTCCGCGGTGGTCGCTCTTTGTGTAGGCACGCCGTAGTAGCGGCTGTTGGGTGCATAGGCCTGCGAGGCCAGGCCCAGCGGGGCCAGCATCGCCATCAAGCTACTGGAACCGTTGTCTGGGATGGTGTTCATCACAAGCTCCCTAAGCCGAGCGCGGACAACGCCGCCGACTGCCCGCTGCGGGCGAGGTTTTCTTTTTGCTGCTGATAAACCATGTACAGGCCGCTGCCGCGATGATCGAAAGGAAAGTCATCGACAGAAAGCACGCGCATGCCCAAGGACACCTTGGCGCGAATCGGATGCAGCGAAGGGTCGAAAGCTTCTTCGGTGATGCTGAACTCGGTTATCCGCACCGGCACGATGCGGCTGCTGTTCCATACAAAGAGCGTCAACGCCGCTTCCATCGGCACAATCTCCAAGGTGCCCTGCTGCGCCAGCGCGTGATTGGCCAGGATGGTCTGGCTGGACGGATAGATGATGGTTTCCAGCACGGCCAGTTGCGATAGCAGGCCCGCTTTTACGGCGCCCTGGTTCTTCTGCGGAAACTCCAGTTGATCGGTGGCATCCAGCTCGGCGTCGAGCTTGAAGGTCTCTACCGGCGGCCCTTTCAGGCGCAGTGGCTCGGAGCGGTTGTGCCCATCGGAGGCTACCGATTGCGCCTGCAGCGTGCGGGTGATGCTGTCGGGGTTGTACTGCAAGGCGATCACCCGGAGCATCGCGCCGCTGTTGGCGTCGAGCAGCACGATGCCGCCTTTGATGAGCCTGGGTGAGCCCGAGAAGCTCATGCGCGCGCTCCATGGGGCGATGCCGCCGGTGTCGCGACGGTGGGCGCGGTGATGCATGACGACAGGCTTTGGTGCACGGCGGCACCGATGGCGCGGCCGTCGCGCTGCGCATGTTTGGACAGGGTGACCGGCGCGGTGTCGATGCGATCGAAGCTGGCGGCTTTGAGCGGCGTGTTCTGCGTGAACATGGCCGATTGCTCTGCGAATCTACGCTGCAGTTCGGCTTGCACCGCGTCGCCGATGCCGTGGCGATGGCCTGCATCGAAGCCATGCAGTACCAGCTCATCGATATGCACGTATAGCGTGGTCGTGCTCATAGCCAATCCACCGTTTCGGTGCGGCTGAAAGGCCGCTTGATCTTGGTCGACTCGATCTCGGCCGCGGTGCGCAGATGCGGCATGGTGATCGGCGTACCGGCGCCGGCCGCGAGAAAGGCCGCGGTAAGTGCGACGTTGCGAATGGTGCCGCCGGAAAATTGCAGCCGCGCCAGCTTGTCGGTGCGTACGCCTTCCAGTGGGGTTTGCGCGGGAAATATCCGCTGCCAGATACGTTCGCGCATTTGCGCATCGGGAAAGGGGAAGGGCACGATCACCCGCAGGCGGCGCAGAAAGGCTTGATCCAGCGCGCTTTCGTTATTCGTCGTCAGCACGGCCAGGCCGCGATAGTTTTCCATTCGCTGCAGCAGAAAACTGATTTCCAGATTGGCGTAGCGGTCGTGGCTGTCTTTGACCTCGCTGCGCTTGCCAAACAACGCATCGGCCTCGTCGAACAACAGCACCGCACCGCCGGCATCGGCGGCATCGAAAATCTGCGCGAGGTTTTTCTCGGTTTCGCCGATCCATTTGCTGACCACCTGGGACAGATCGATGCGCCACAAGTCCAATTGCAAGGCGCCGGCGACGATCTCCGCGGCCATCGTCTTGCCGGTGCCGCTGGCGCCGCAAAACAGTGCCGCCGTACCCAGGCCGCGTGCGCTATGCGCGGCGAAGCCCCAGTCGTCGAAGACTTGCGTGCGGCTACGCAGGTGCGCGATCAAGCTGCGCAGCAAGGCGATCTGTACTTCGGGCAAGACCAGGTCATCCCAGCGCGCCCGTACCGGAACCGATTCGGCTAAACCGGCAAGCGCGGCCGCGCCTTCGCCGCGGCAATGCAGCCATAGCCGTTCGCCAAGGTCGTGGCGGGTCGAGCCGGACTCGACTGCATCGGGTGCGGCTGTATCGATGTCGTTCATATCCGCGCGCAGCTTTTGTGCGACGGAACGCAACGCGCTGGCCGAAAGATGGAACTGCCCCATCGCGCGTTCCAGCGCGCCATCGGGCAACTCGATGCCGCTCAATGCTTCCACCCACAGGCGCTTGCGATCATGGCCTTCGGGTACTTTCAGCGAGTAACTGTAGGGGCGGCGTCGCAGCCAGCCGCGCAAGGGTGTTCGCGCGATCACGATGGGCCCGCGGTCAATGCGTTCGACTACATTAATCGCGCGGTCCTGGGTCGGTTTGTCTTGAGTCTCGCTGGCGTCGAGTAGCAGGCAGGCATCGATCAGGGTGAGATCGCGCTGCAAGCGACGCAGTTGGATGTCCAGCAGTTCGGGTTGGCTCGATAGATCCGTTGCGGCGATCGAAACCAGATGCAGGCCGGCGTTGGTACAGACGCATGCGGCGGCCGCTTGCAGCTCTTGCGGATCGATGCCGGTAAGTTCCAGTGCGGGCAGCGCGCCATCGTTTTCGCGCGGGCCGGGCCAGCGCTGGCCGAGCCGCAACAGGGCCTCGCCATGGCTGGGCGCCAGGATCTCCGGCGCGGGCGATGGCCGCATCAGCGGCGCCAGCCGTTCGTCCAGTTCAACGATGCCCAGCAGATGATGCAGCACCGTCTCGCTGATGCGCAGGCGGCCCGTCACGACACCTTCCGTACTATCGAGCTCGATCAAGCACCAGTAGCGCAGCGGCGCGCTTGCGCCGAGCGCGGACCAATGCCCATCCGGGAATAGCGACAGTGCCAGCCCGAAGGTAGCCCATGGCGGCGCATCGGTGCCCTGCCGCGCGGCATAGGCTTGCCGCAGCGTGCCGTCCAATTCCTGTGCCGCGCAAAGCAACAGTACACTGGCTTCAAAATGCGACAGGCCAAAAAGTCGCGCGATACGCGCCAGGCTGGGTATCGAAAGCGGGGCCACCGGTGCGGCATCGGCCTCGCCACGCACGTAGGCACGCAACGCAGCGAGTGCTTGGGTCAAGGCTTGCTGGTTCTCGGTGAGCCAATGTTCCGAGCGTGGCAGCGCGGTCATGGCGGCACCAACTGGGTGGGATCGAACTGCGGCGGGTCGACCGCGTTATTGACCAGGATGCTATCCACGCCATCGACGCGCAGCCGAATCCATGGCTTGGCGCCGGCCACGAAGGGCGTGGCATCGAAGGTGAACTTCAAGGTATTCGTCGATGGTCCGGCCCATGCGGCGGGAAACACCTCCTGGCTGCCGATCAAGGCGCTTACGCGCTGTCCTTGCCAGACTTTGGGCGCGCAAGTGAGCGTCAATACCTTTGCGGTAACCGGCCCGGCCGAAACCATGGTTTGAATCAGCGGCGCCAGCGCCAGCGGCACCAGGTTGGTCAGGCGCTGGTCCAGGCCGGTGCCGACGATGGCCTCTACGTTGTAAATGCCGGCACGCAAAGCATCCGGTGCGGCCATCGGTGTCGGCAGTTGCACCGTAAGGCTGGTCGGGGTCGCCGTGGCGGCAGCCAGCGACACTTGCTCGGCGGTGATGGCATTGGTGAACGACACCGTGGCCGGGCCATCGGCCAAGTGATAGCCCGACAGCGTAAGCACTTCGTTCAAACGTACCGCCGATTGCTTGGCCGGTGGCGTGGCCGCCGTCAGCGTGGGCAAAGGCGGCAACATGTCGGCATTGACGGTAACGCCCACTGGCTGCTTCCAGATCGGATCGACCTTGCCGATGGTCAATACCGGCAGGGCAGCCTGTGCCGGCTGCGGGTTCTCGATCAGCACGACCGATATGTGATAAACCGCCGACGGCCGGTAAGTAGTTTGGAAGGCCATCCACAGTTTGGACATCTCTTCGGTGTCCATCACGTAGGGCACGATCTTGACCTGTTCGATCTGTTGCAGCAGATCGTCCGGGTTGATGAAACTGACTTCGGCCGGTGGCGGCGACAGCGCGTTCTTGATCGACTGCTGGGTGAGAATGGGCACCTCATGCAGATACTGCATGGCATAGCCGAGCAGCACGTCGGCGTACAGCTCTTGTTGGCTGTAGGCGGTGACCAGGTAATACAGATCCAGCGCCAGCATCGCGTTATTGATGCGTTGGCCGGCGTTGTCGCGGCTGGGCAGGTTGGCATTGCGCCAGCCGGGATTGGGGCTGAGGTGATACATGAAAATATTGAGCTGATCCGGTAGCTCGGCTTTATCGGTATGGATCAGGTCCGGCGCTTTGGCGGTAACCGTAACCGGGCCTTGCGCGCCCAGTTTCACGTGGTCGACGATGCCCTGCTGCAGCAGATAGCGCAGGGTGGCGGTGACGCCGGCGATGGCCAGATCAGTGCTCATGGCTGCTCATCGCCGGGGTGTGCCGCTTAGGTAGTCATCGAGCGAAGAGCGGCGCGGCGACTCTTGCCGCACGCTGGGCTTTGGCGCCGGTGCGGCGATAGCCCGGACATCGACACGCCCGATGGTGACGTGCACTACGGTCTCGTGATGCTCGTTCACGGCGGGGATTCTCGATGACGCGTGATCCGCGCTGGTCCTGGCTGGTGGCGTATGCACCTGCGGCGAAACCAGCATCGATGTGGCCCGATGCGCAGAAGGGGGCGATGGCGTCTCTTCGCTGGCTGTATCCACGATAGCGGGCGGTGTTTGATCGAGGCGATGTCGCATCGGGCGAACTTGCTCGCCATCGAGATGATCGACGTGGATACGCGAAGCGCCGCGTGGCGATGGTGCCTGCACGATGGTCGTGGCTGCCGGCGATACCTGTGCAGCCACGCTGCGTTGCCCGGTTATGGGCCGAGGCGGTTCGCTTGCCTGCGGCGTGCTTGTGGCAGGCGTGCCGGTGCTGTGGGTGTCTTTGGCGCTCGGCGGCGTGACGATGTCGGTGCTGTGTCGATCTGGCATGAATCGGCGCAGGGTTTCGCTCACTGGCGGCGATACCGTTGCATTCGCTGTCGATACGCTTGCACGCGCTGGCGTGGGTGTGGGCGCAGGCGCAGACAACGCTGTTACGGGTGCGGCCGGCTCGCTATGCGGCCCACTATCCGGTTGGTCGTGGCCGTTGACCGGCTCGAAACGTCCGGGCAGACGCGGCTGCAGCAGCGGCAGATCGCCACGGCTTCGTGCAATAAGTTGTCCCAGATAATTATTCATGGAGGTCATGCTTCATGGAGGTCTGCTTCATGAAATGGGTACTCATGCACAGATCAGGTCGAGGTAGGCCTGCCTCCGGGTCGGTGGCAACGCAAGAATGTCGGTCTCTGACCAGCCGTAGGCGCGGGCGATGGTATGCACGTCAGTCAACAGGCGTGCACCCCATGCTTCGATTTCCAGCCATAAGAAAGCCGCGATGTCGAAAGCCAAGGTAAAACCATGACCGCAGGCATGGCATGACAGCGCGAGCTGAGGGTCGGCCAGTGGATCGACGCGCGCCATTTCGGCCAGCAAGGGTTCGACCGCGCGAGGTGTTGGCGTGCGATCGGGTTCGCTTAGGCACAGCAGCAGCAGTTGTTCTTGTGCCTGCTGCGCATCGAGGTTGGCATCCATCGCCTCCAGGTCTTCCAGGGTCGGCAGGCGAAAATGCAGTGGGTGCCCTTCGATCTCGATGCTATGTGCGCGTCGCAGTGTTTCTTCGCTGTTCCATGCGGCGAGAAAATCCTCGACTTGCATGGCGATTTCCAGGCGGGTGTCACATGCGGGGCAGTCGGCAATGCCCGCGATGTCGGGGCCGAACAAGCTGCGGCGCAAGTTCAGCAGGCGCGCGTTGGTCGCACCGATAGGCAGCCTGTCGGGTGGGGCGTCGGCTGGGGCATCGGTTGAATCAAGCGCGCAAAGCAGCCGTGCACGACGCAAGGGCGGCAACAGCCTTCCTCGTTCCCAGATCGCAAGCAGGTCGGCCGCATTCACGGTTACGTATTCCCACTAATGAATAAGGTCAATGAACGGGGCGAGCGTGCAACGGCTCGGTGAGGTACTCCTCCTCATGCAGCGAGGGGTTTGTTTTTGCAGTTAGGTAAAGCTTGGTTCGCTCGGTTCAGGCACGGAAACGTCGCGTTCCCAGCCCTCGTTCTCCAGCTTTAAATGTTGGATCGCGACGGCATTGGCATTGGCATCGAGATCGGGCAAGGCCTGGTACTCGGACACCCAGCAGCGATAGATCTTGTACGACAGCGCGAGCTGGCCGGCCTCGTTGTAAAACTCCAGGATCAGATCCTTGCGGAAGTCCTTCAGCGAGGTTTCGGCGCCGAGTCCGGCACCGAAGTTCCACACTTTGTGCGCCCACGCTTCGAACGCGGTGTCGTGGGTGACGCCGCGCTCCATCGTGATCGCGTCGAACTCGCTGCGACCGGGTGATTTGCGGCTGGTACTCGGATCGCCGCCTTCGCGATGCTTGACTACTTCGGTGGTGCGCTTGAGCCCGCCGACCTTGCTCATGCCCGCCACGTATTTGCCGTCCCACTTCACACGGAACTTGAAATTCTTGTACGGATCGAAACGTTGAGCGTTTTGCGTGAACTGCGCCATGACGAAAGTCTCCCGTTGAACCTAGCTCAGACCGCGACTTGACCGGCCATCTGTTGCAGCTGGATAACGACGAATTCGGCGGGTTTCAGCGGAGCAAAACCCACTTCGATATTCACGATGCCGGCATCTATGTTGGCCTGCGTCGTGGTGGAGCTATCGCACAACACGTAGTACGCCTGCGTAGGTGTCAGCCCTTGAAAAGCGTGTTGCAAAAACAGGTTCTGCATGAACGAGGTGACATTCATGCGGATCTGCGCCCATAACGGGTCGGCATTGGGCTCGAACACCGCCCATTGCAGGCCGCGATAAAGGCTTTCTTCAAGGTAGAGCGCAAAGCGGCGCACCGGCACGTACTTCCATTCCGAAGCCTGCGCGTCGGCGCCGACCAAGGTGCGCGCACCCCATATCACCGAGCCGTAAATGGGGAAGCTGCGCAGGCAATTGAGCGCAATCGGGTTGAGCACACCCTGCTCGTCGTTGCTGAGGTTATAGGTGAGCTTTTGCACGCCCGACATCACCGTCTCGATACCCGCTGGCGCTTTCCATACGCCGCGATTGCCGTCTTCCGTGGCATAGACGCCGGCGACGACACCGCACGGCGCAAAGCTGCGAAGTTGGTTTTGATTCAACGGATCGGCGATGCGTACGCGAGGGAAATAAGCCGCGCCGTTGAGATCGTTCACGGTAAGCCGGTGGGTGCGCCAATTGATGGCCGAGGGCACATCGACCACATCCGGTGGCGGGTCCAGCAGTAAGAAGGCACGGCGCTTTTTACAGTAATCCATGGCCGCAGCGTAGACCGCGTTGATGTCGGAGTCATTGAGCGCGGGCGAGCTGGGCGCGCCGGGTTTTGCACGCGTCACGTCGGGCAGGCTGAGGATGTTGAACAGATCGACTTTGTCGAGCGCGTAGATGCCCGTGCCGAGCAATTCATCGCCGATCAGCTCGGTGCCGGTGGGCAGTGCGGTGCCATCGGAGGCTGCCGTGACGGTGATGTTGTACGGCGGTGCGACTTTGCTCGTGCCGCCCATCCAATACGCCGCCACGTTGTCGCTGGTCAATGAAGCGGTATCGAGTTTCAACGTAGTACAGACGTTGATGCCTGATGCCGGGCTGCCGAAAGAAACGGTGCAATCCGTTTTGCCGGGAATCTGCGCGACTACGCTGAGCGCATCGATGTGGGTCGCCGTCAGCGAAGATTGAACCGGGATGACATTGACTTGTGCGCCGGGATACCCGGCCTGCAAGGCACGCGCACATTTGACCGACAGCATGCGATAGACCTCGGTCAGCGAGGCCGGTCGAGGGTCGGTCGCGTTATACAGCGTTACAGCAACTGCCGTATCGGTGTCGATTTTGATAGTCAGGCCCGCCGCCCCTGCGCCTTGCAACGCGGTGAGCGCGGCGGTCTGCTCGGCGACGGACATCGAGCCGGAGATCAATCCGGTTCGGGCCGGTTGCGCCAGCGATCCAGGCACGAGGGGCAGCACTTGCACCATGGCCGATCCGGTATCCGGGTCGTTGACTACGGCCATGACGTAATTGGCCGAGGTGGTTTTCATGGTGACGTTGGAAAAAACCTCGGCGACACCGGTACTGATGTTGGTGACGGTCAGGTTGAAAGCGTCGGGGTCGGCATTTGTCAGGCCGATGTAATCGATTGTTATCGCGATATTGCCGGCCCACTTTCCGTTGCTGAGCGCTTGAAATTTCAGCAGCGTTTCAGTGTCTGCGGTGTCCGGTATGGTTATCTGCGCCGCAGAGGATCCGTCTTTGGGAACCCTCACGACAAAGGCGTTGGTGCCGCCATTGGCGAAAAACTGCTGCACGGCATAGGACAACTCACTGTCTGCCGCGAGGCCGCCGAAGTTGCGCTGGTAATCGGCGAAATTGAATAACTCGACGGCCTTGTGATCGGGTCCGCTTGAGGTATAGCCGACGAAGGCTGCGATCGACGTGGCGACGCCAATAATCGAATGCACCCCGCTCGAAATCTCTTCGATGTAAACGCCAGGATAAGTGAGCTGCATGACTGACAACCCCTATAGTTCAGACGAACGATGGAAGGGCAAGCCGCTAGCTTCGCGATATACATACTGAACACCGTCGCGACGGTGTTGGAGCGTGACAACCTTGACTTTCAGGGTGCAGCTCATTCCCCTGCGATACGTGGGCAGGCGCAAATGCAGGCGCAGTAATGAACTGCCGGCGCTTTGCTTCTCTCACTCCCCCGAGTTTGAGGCGATGGATGATTTCAATATTCAGGTAATCATTACGTGAATTTTCCGTATGTTTGTCGATGACAAGTGATTTGTATGCGCCGGGCCTCACCTTGGGCCGTGGCGCTGTCTAGACGTCTAGAGATCGTGCCGATCGATTCGGCATGGGCATCACATGCGACGTACGCCACCCTGGTGGCCGGCTCAGTTTCCAGCGCGCATCGACAGGGTGCGGTTTCAGCGTTGCTCCTGTTCAAGTCCGCGTGCCTACCGTGCCTTTAGTTGGGTGGATGATATGTAACAGTGCTTATATAGTTTCATCGTCCCATGTATTGATTCAATAGAACGACGACATGCCAGATTCGATCAGCCACCGCACTCCGCCGTGTCGCGTCATCGCGATAGCCGGCAGTCTGCGGCGCGACTCCATCAACCGCTTGTTGCTGCGTGCTGCTGCGGAAATGGCGCCGACAGATCTGCAGGTCGATGTCTATGACGGGTTGACCGCGATCCCGATGTTCGACGAGGACAGCGAAAAATTTATGACCGCGACGGGGCCGGTGCGCGCGCTGGCCGCGCAGGTTTCGGCAGCAGATGCCGTTCTCATTGCCACGCCGGAATACAACCATTCGATACCCGGCGTGCTCAAAAACGCGATTGATTGGCTGTCGCGCGGCAGCATCGGCGACGTACTGGCCGGCAAGCCGGTGGCGGTGATCGGTGCCAGCACGGGACGCTGGGGCACTCGCCTGGCCCAAACGGCGCTGCGACAGGTCTTGTTTGCTACCGGCTCGGTGGTTCTCAGCGGCCCGGCCGTCTATTTGAATAACGGAGCGGCTGCGTTCGACGCACAAGGCCGCTTGATTGATCCGGCAACGCGTGCATCGCTCGGGCATGTGCTGGACATGATGCGCCGGGCTTCCGTGACTCACTGATTGTTTCGTTCCACCGTGCTGTAACCCACGCTCTCTCCTATCCCCAAGGACACCTGATGAAAGCCATGACGCGTAGGATGCTTCCTCTTTGTTTGATGCTGTCGTTGACGGTTTCGCATAGCAGTTTTGCGACAGATACCGGTGTTCTGCCGCGCATTGGCTCGGCTCAAGTTTCTCAGGCCGCACTCCCGCTGGGTGTCACGCTGCGTGACATCGATGGTGGCCCCGGTTATTTCGCCAACAAGAATCCCCGCAGTGCATGGATGGACAACCATATTCTGCTGGGCGCATGGATGGAGCAGCCGGCCGATGCCACGCAAGTGGGTTATGCCACGGCCATGGGCGAAAACATCTACTGGAACCTCGGCGGCAAGGCAGGCGACCCCAGCCAATGGCGTGCGGACTACGACGTGATCCGCGCCGGCGGCATGCATGTTTCCGCGCCGGACACCACGCCCAACAGCGGCTCCGAAACCGTGTCGTACGACGGTTACGACGAGGCGGATATGCAGTACGGCTCCGGTGCCAACGGATGGAACCCGGCCGCCCCCAACGCCAACACCAATGACTGCATACCTGCCGGCAGCGAGTGCGGCTATACCGTATCGAAGTGGTCCTACACCGGCCTGCCCACCAGCTACGGTTCGCCGGGCTACCCGATGGACAGCATGGCCAAGCATCAGGGCTACGGCAAAGGCGTGCTGTTCTGGATGTGGGACTCCGAGGCGGCCGTGTTTCTGGGCTATTCGGACATTCTCTCGGCCGACAGTTATTGGCTGACCGATGCTGATCTCGAAGCGAACTCTCAGGGCGGCTGCGCGTTTTTCCCCGCCAGCGAAAGCATTTGCTCGGGCGCGACGCCCATCGGGCTGACCCACGCGCAACGCGCCCTGCCGGCGAACTACGCGTTCAATGTGACGCGATTGCAGACGCTGTCCAACACACTCAACCACCAATCGAAACCGGTGGTCGTGGATGTGGAGACCGGCTGCCCGGTCAGTGGCGGAACGGAGTGCATCACACCACCGGCAATGAAGGCGGCGGCTATGCATGGGCTGATCGCCGGTGCGCGCGGCATCTTGTGGTTCCAGCACAATTTCGGCGGCCCCTGCACCGACAACACCACGCTGATCGACGGCAATGATCCGACCACCAGCGACTACAGTTGCGAGCAGACCCCCGGCGTCACGATCCACAACGTGGTGGAGAATGTCACCGCGTTCAACGGGCTGGTGAACAGCTTGAACAACGTGCTGTTGTCGCCGTTTGCGGACGGTTACGTGACCCAGACCGGCAACGTCAGCGCGATGGCGAAGTACGACGGCAGCCACTTCTATGTCTTCGCCGCCTCCGGCACACCGGCCACGCCGCCACCGGCCAACCAGTCGGTGACGTTCACGGTGAAAAGCTCCGGGGCGACCACGGTCACTGTGGTCAACGAGGGGCGCACGATCCCGCTGGTCAACGGCACGAGTTTCACCGACACCTTTGCCGATGCCAACGCGTATCACATCTATCGCCTGGATTAAGACGGGCCGCCCAATGCATTAGGTAGTAAATGCTCCGAGTCAGAGAAAGGGGCTCGCCAAGAGCTGCTCTGATCTATACCGACAAGCAAGGTACGAACATGTTGACTATCAGAACCGCAAATTTCGTGGCAAGAACTCTTTCGTTGGCTCTGATAGCAGCATGGGCGGGACCGGCACTGAGCGAGAAAGGTCTTGTCGACAACGTCAATGCCGAGGCGGCAAAGGGAGTTATTCTTGCGCACCCGCTACGCGCCAACGTAGCGGAGTTGGAAGGGTCCGGCGGCAACATCACGGTCTTGAGCGGCCCCGACGGCAAATTCATGGTTGATTCCGGCATCGCCTTGTCCAAGCCTGCCATGCAGGCAAGCTTGGACAAGCTCGGATCGGCGCCGGTGAAGTACGTCGTCAATACCCATTGGCATTGGGATCATTCGGACGGCGACGCCTGGCTTCACGAAGCGGGCGCGACGGTTATCGCCACGCCGCAAACCGTAGATCACCTCACCAAGGCTTCGCGTGTCTCGGATTGGAACTTCACGTTTCCGCCCGTTTCCGCGGAAGGTGTGCCGTCGGTTCGATTGACGACGGACAAGACCTACACGATGAATGGCGAATCTGTCGTCGTGCATCCGCTTATGCCAAGCCACACCGACGGCGATATTTCCGTCTACTTCAAGAAGGCCGATGTGCTGGCGACAGGCGATACGTTTTGGAACGGAATTTACCCGTTCATCGATGATGAGCATGGCGGCGGCATCAATGGAACCATCGCCGCGGTCGACTCCTATTTGAAATTCATTACCGACAAAACGATCATCGTGCCGGGGCACGGCGCCGTGGCGGACCGCAAAAAACTGCTCGAATATCGCAGTATGCTCGTGGCTATCCGCGATCGCGTTGCGGTACTCAAGCGTCAGGGAAAGACTCTGTCCGAGGTGGTCGCGGCCAAGCCCACCGCACCGTTCGATGCCAAGTGGGGAAACTTCATCGTTACGCCGGAGCTGTTTACGAAGCTCGTCTACGAGAGCGTGTGAGCTGAATCGAATACGTGACCGACAAAAGAGTGTTCAATGGCGTCCACCGTCGTAGCGACAGATTGCCAATGCAAACCAAATTGATTTCGCGTACATCAGCGCGTCGCTTTCCGAGTCGTCTGCTGTGCGCGCTTGCGGTCGTTCTCGCCTGCTGTGCATCTTCGGCGTTTGCCTATCCGAATACGACGCCTGTAAGCGACCCTATTGATTCCGATGAAGCCTTGACCTGTGCACAGGCACAAAGGGTCGGCGACGAGATCGTCACGATGCGAACGACGCTGGCAGGCGTGCCGGCCATCCTTCGCATACCGAGAAAAACGACAAGGTCGCCCATTATCCTTTGGCATGGATTTGGCCCTCCGGCGAGCGAACGCGCGATGTTGGATGCGCTTCCGCTGGATGACATTCCCGCGGTGAAGGTCTACCTCGGGTTGCCGCTCTTTGGGCAGCGCGCTGTTCCCGGAGGCGGCAAGGAACTCGCCCTTCGTCAAAAGCAAGATTTCGGGCTTCTGGTATTCAAGCCTGCAGTGCTCGGGGCAGGCGACGAACTGCCTCTGGTCGTCGCGGCACTGAAGGAGCGTGGCTGCTTGGCGCCTGGCGCGAGCATTGGCTTGGTCGGCTTTTCAGCGGGCGGCGCCGCAGCCCTATATGCCATGTCTCAGGCTAAGGTTGCTATCGGCACGGTGGTACTGATTAATGCCTCTACGGGCTTAAGTGCTTCAGTTCAGGCACTTGAGCAGGCTACCGGACAAAAATATCTATGGTCGCCGGAATCGCGAGCCATCGCCGAGAAGACCGGCGTCGCCCGGTACGCGGCGGGCATTGCCCGAGTAGGCACTCCCCCGGCACTTCTTCTTGTGCAGGGAGCCGATGACTCCGTCATCGCACCGAAGGCCGCATCTGATTTATACGAAGGCCTGTTGCCCTACTACCGCAAGGCGGGAAGCGAGCGACGAATCCAATTCGTGCGGCTTGCCGGCATGCCGCACCAATGGTCTGCTGACGAACACGCATTAGATAGCGTTCGTCAGGCGCTAACAAAATGGTTCCAGGGATCTAGCTGATCTATCGGCATGCTCGCGTCGTGACCACGCCGTTTTTCATGCCCAATCGTCACGCCAAATCGTCACGCGCCTGGACGCATGCGCGATGAATGCTCACATCGAGGTCAACGATGCATGTCAATGATCTCGAACAGTCCTTTGGCCGGTTACACTAGGGAAAATACACTCAACTGTGAACGGTCTGATGATTAAGCAGGGACGGCTGACTTTTCTGGATTCTTTACGTGGTTTGGCTGCTGTTTACGTGGTTATTTATCACGTGTTGGCTATGCCGTCTCCAAGTTTGATCGCGGGACCCTATTTAAAGCCGTTATTGGAGGCCGGTGGCTCCGGTGTTGCATTATTCTTTGTAATTAGTGCGTTTTCGCTGTGCTATACCATGCCTAGGCATGCCGCCACTGGGGCGCCGGTCGCCAGCTTTTATATTCATCGATTTTTTCGCATCGCCCCGTTATTTTTCGTGTGGCTCGCCTTCTCGGTATGGCGCGACGGAAGAGCGGGGCATGCGGGGCATTCGTTTGCCGAAATTTTGGCCAATATGACGTTCACCTTTAACCTGTTTCCCGGTTGGAAGGAAGGCATTGTCTGGGCGAGTTGGGCTATTGGCGTGGAGATGCTGTTCTATGCCGTGTTCCCGATGATTTTTGGGATAGTTCAAGCCACCTTTAGTGCGGTGGTATTGGCGATACTCGCCATCGGACTGACATCAATCGTGACTTCAGGGTGGCTTGGTCTCGATAGCCCGGCTGTTACTGGTAGTTTTGGACTATTACGTCATCTGCCGGTCTTTACATTGGGAATTGTTGGCTATTATTTATATCGTCAAGGCGAAATGAAGCCTGTGATGTTTGCGCGGTCGGCAGGATTGTATTTCTTGGTTATTTGGGCGGTTTTATTCTTAGCCCTGCCATTTATCCTGACTTTCGTAGCTATCAGTGCTACGTGGTCTTGGATTTTATATGGATTCGCCTACCTGGCACTGTTGCTAGGCATGGCGAAATACCCTGTCGGGCTCGTCGTTAATCGCACGACGGCATATCTTGGCAAGGTCAGCTACTCGCTATACCTGGCGCACCCAGTCGTAATTGCGATTCTGGTCCCCACATTTCATGCTATTCAACGCGGCGTACCCGATACCACGGTGTCCTACTTGATGTGCGCCGCCTTGACTCTGATGATTTCATTGCCCATCGCTCATTTGACTCACCGATACATTGAGGTCCCCGGAATAGCCATAGGCCAGCGCATTGCTGAGAGGCGTGCTCGCTTGTTGCTCTGTAGCTCCGAAGGCTAGTTGGAAGATCTTCGACAGTCTGATGAGCGGGATGCTTGGGCGGCCATTGGACGGAATGGACCGGCCTGGGGGCATCTACCTGCACCGGCAAAACGGGCTGCGCGTGTCTCAGGGCAGTTTGGGTGCAGGTCAAATCCAAGTGGCGGATGGTCATTTGGATTTCTCCAGTGGATTTCTCCGGGCGAGAGCTTTGCGCCGACATGATTCTGGGTTACTGACATGGTGAGTACACAAATTGACTCCAGTCAGCAGACTCGGCACCGAAAGGGTCGAGCCGATCGGCTCGATCCGTATGGCGAACCCTTGAAACCCTTCACCCGCCCCCCCACTAGCTAGCTCAGGCTACGGGATCGGCTCCTCTCGCACTTGCAGGGGATTTTTGCGTCGCTAGAATTAGCACTCACCAACCCAGAGTGCTAGCAAAGCGTCTAAGATGCCGCTCCGGGTCACCATTTTTTCCAATCACCTCAATCCATTGCTGGAGCTAATCATGAGCAAACTGCGTCCGTTGCACGATCGCGTCATCGTCAAGCGCCTGGAAGAGGAGCGTGTCTCCGCCGGCGGTATCGTTATCCCGGACAGCGCCACCGAGAAGCCGACTCGCGGCAAGGTCATCGCAGCGGGCAATGGCCTGATTCTGGCTGGTGGCACCCTCCGTCCGATGGGCGTGAAGGAAGGCGACACCGTGCTGTTCGGCAAATACGCCGGCCAGGAAATCAAGATCGACGGCGAAGAGCTGGTCTTCCTGAAAGAAGACGACATCGTCGCGATCATCGAAGGCTGAGTAGCCGGGCGCTCGTAGTGGGGCAACGGGAGTCGACGTCGCGTGATGTAACCGCGCACCGGAACCCGCCCGCTCTCGCCTTGCTCTGACCGTTTTCACCTCCTATTTCCAAATTCTCAGAGATTAAAAACCATGGCAGCTAAAGAAGTACGCTTCGGCGAAGACGCCCGCTCGCGCATCCTGAAAGGCGTGAACACCCTGGCCAACGCGGTCAAGGTCACCCTGGGCCCGAAGGGCCGCAACGTCGTGCTCGAAAAGAGCTTCGGCGCGCCGACGATCACCAAGGACGGCGTGTCCGTCGCTAAAGAGATCGAACTGGCCGACAAGTACGAGAACCTCGGCGCGCAGATCGTCAAGGAAGCCGCTTCCAAGACGTCCGACGTCGCTGGCGACGGCACCACCACCGCGACCGTGCTGGCACAGGCGTTCATCCAGGAAGGCCTCAAGGCTGTTGCCGCCGGCATCAACCCGATGGACCTGAAGCGCGGCATCGACAAGGCCGTGATCGCCGCTGTGGGCGAGTTGAAGAAGCTCTCCAACCCGACGGCTGACGACAAGGCGATTGCCCAGGTCGGCACCATCTCGGCCAACTCCGACACCAACATCGGCGACATCATCGCCACGGCGATGAAGAAAGTCGGTAAAGAAGGCGTTATCACGGTTGAAGAAGGTTCGGGTCTTGAGAATGAGCTCGACGTGGTCGAAGGCATGCAGTTCGATCGCGGCTACCTGTCGCCGTACTTCATCAACAACCAGGCTTCGCAGCAGGTTGAACTGGATGACCCATTCATCCTGATTCACGACAAGAAAGTCTCCAACGTCCGTGAGCTGCTGCCGGTGCTGGAAGCCGTCGCCAAGGCTGGCAAGCCGTTGCTGATCGTCGCCGAAGAAGTCGAAGGCGAAGCGCTGGCTACCCTGGTGGTCAACACCATTCGTGGCATCGTCAAGGTCGCTGCCGTCAAGGCACCGGGCTTCGGTGACCGTCGCAAGGCGATCCTGGAAGACATCGCGATCCTGACCAACGGTCAGGTGATCTCCGAGGAAGTCGGCCTGGCGCTTGAGAAGGCGACCATTGCCGACCTCGGCCGCGCCAAGCGCGTTGTCATCACCAAAGAAAACACCACCATCATCGACGGTGCCGGCGAAGCCGAGCGCATCCAGTCGCGTATCAGCCAGATCAAGGCGCAGATCGAAGAGACCTCTTCGGACTACGACCGCGAGAAGCTGCAAGAGCGCGTTGCCAAGCTGGCTGGCGGCGTTGCCGTCATCAAGGTGGGCGCTGCGACCGAAGTCGAGATGAAAGAGAAGAAAGCCCGCGTTGAAGACGCCCTGCACGCAACCCGCGCAGCCGTCGAAGAAGGCGTGGTGCCGGGCGGCGGCGTGGCGTTGATCCGCTCGCTGAAGGCTGTCGAAGGTCTGAAGGGCGACAACACCGACCAGGACCTGGGCATCGCGATCACCCGTCGCGCGCTGGAAGCGCCGCTGCGCGCCATCGTCGCCAATGCTGGCGATGAGCCGTCCGTGATCCTCAACAAGGTCAAGGAAGGCACCGGCAACTTCGGCTACAACGCCGCCACCGGCGAGTTCGGTGACCTGGTTGCCATGGGTATTCTGGATCCGACCAAGGTGACCCGCACCGCTCTGCAGCACGCTGCATCGGTCGCTGGTCTGCTGATTACCAGCGAAGCGCTGGTGGTTGAGCTGCCGAAGAAAGACGACGGCCATGGTCATGGCGGTGGTCAGGGTGGTATGGGCGGCATGGGTGGCATGGACTTCTAAGTCCCGCTTTCCAGATTGCACTTCGAGAAAGCCCCGCCTTGTGCGGGGTTTTCTTTTTGCGTGCATCGGCCGTTGTTGCACCGATAGCCTTAGCGATGTTTCCCATGAAAAAACCCCGGGAGTCGCCTCCCGGGGTTTTGGCTTACAGCGTGATGCTGAAGCGTGTCGCTAGAGCTTAGTTGCCGGCAGCCGGTGCTTCGGCAGCGGCGGCATCGGTAGCGGCTGCTTTCTTGGCCTTGTGACCTTTGGCTTTGTGGGCCTTGGCCTTGTGAGCCGGCTTGGCAGCAGCGTCGCTTGCCGGGGCAGCAGCATCGGCGGACTTCATCGCGTCCTGCGCGGCCGGTGCAGCAGCGGGAGCTGCGGCGGCTGCCGGAGCGGCTGCCGGAGCGGTGCTCTGCGCAAAGGCCGGAACGGTCAGGATGGAAGCGGCGACGACGAAAGCGGCAAGCATGGTCTTACGCATGGGACAAACTCCAGAGTGTGGATGCCAGGACATCGGTGCCCGTGGCTGGGGTGAAAGTTAGAGGTCGAGTGCCTGCTGTTTGCTGAACAAAACCGGCCTGATACAAATTTCTTTAACGGATAGACAGCTCACTGAATCGAGGCTTGTCGATAAAGTAAAACGGATGTTGGAGCCCTTGATTCTTGATCGAATCACAACGCATCGCCATGACATCTAGATGACCACCTAGATGATGGCGCTAAATGATCGGTTGCGGAGGCTCAACAGTGGGTGATGGCCGTCACGGCAGCGTGGCTGGACGCACTACGGGAGCGCGCCGGAACTATTGATGTACGCCAGCGGCGGCGGCAGCGCCTGGATGTGGGTCATGGTTGGCTATGCCGCTTTCGCGCGGCAATGGCTCGGCCTTGGGCAGTAGCGGATCGAGCCTGCCTTTCAGGCGCAGCAGGGCGACGTTGGCCATGGCGTTGTCGAGATGCCGCTCGGGGCTGTCCTGCGTTTGCGGCGATGCGCCCGGCGCATGGGTCAGCCCGGCCAGTTGTGGGGCCAGCACCTGGGTCAGTGCGAAATAAGCGTCGTCGTGGATGCCGGCGTGTTCGAGTAGCTTGCCGGGCAACATCCATGAGGCCAGGTCGGTGTGCTCAGGCTGGCGTGGATTGCGCGGATCGACCAGCAGCCAGGTGCCGGCCTGGCTGAGCATGTCTTTGCCATCGACAAAGCCCGCCGTGCTGTAGACGCCGGCCAGCGCGGGCAGGTGGTCTCCGTAGAACAGCAACAAGGTCGGCCGCTCGCGTTTGGCCAGTTGATCGGCCAGGCGGCCGAGTTCCTGATCGGCGTGACCTATGTGATAGAGGTAGTTCTGCAGTTCGAGTTTGTCTTTGCCGACGACGCCCGGCGGGACAGGGATGGCGTCGCGTTCGGCGCTGTCGATGCCGGGGCTGGTGTCGTAAGGGCCATGCGCTTCGATACTGATCGCAAAAAGAAACTGCGGCGGGCCGGCATTTTTCAACTGCGCCAGTATTTCGTTGGTCATCGCGTGATCGGACATGTACTGCCCGTCCTTCGCCGCATCGCGAGGAAATGCCGATTGCGAGATGAAGTGATCGAAGCCAATCGCCTTGAACGCCGTGTGGCGGTTCCAGAATGAGGGATCGTTGCCGTGCAGCGCGGTGGTTTCATAACCGTGCGCGCGCAACGTGCGCACCATGCCGGGCACCACCTTGGTATTCATTTGCAGATACGGAAACTGCAGATCGTCGAAGTAACGCAGCGACAAACCGGTAAGCACCTCGAACTCGGTGCGGATCGTGCCGCCGCCAAAAGTAGGCACATGAAGCGGGCCACTGCTGCCGGCTGCCGCCAGCCGCCGCACGTTGGGCAAGAAATCGCTGTGTTCGTAGCCCTTGAGAATGCGCGGGTCGAACAATGACTCGCTTTGTATCACCACGATGTCCGGCAGCTCGCTGGCGGCTTCCGGGCTGATCGCCATGTACTGGCGCAGGGCTTGATCGGTCTGGCTGAGCAAGGCTATCGCCGCTTGCGGGTCGGCCTTCTTGCGCTGATGGCCGTAGTGCAGATGGAACATCAACAGCGAACTGACCAGGCCCGAGTGCTCGGCGGTGCCCGCGGCCGACCATGGCTCCATCCATAGCTGCTTGCCGTTGTACATATGTGCCCAGCCCGGCGTGCCGGCCAGCAAGCTACCCAGGGCCATGGCGAGCGTGCCGCCAGCGAGCAGTCGCTTGCCATGGGTGCGGCGTGCGAACAGCACCGGTTCGTAGCGCCAGGCCACAATCACCAAGGCGATGCCGCCAAGCAAGACCAGATAAGGCCATGGGCTACTCGGCAAGTAGCCACTGAGTAATTGCAGGCCACCTTTGCGCAACTGGCCGACCATGCGGAAATCGGCCGGCATCAACGGCGTGCTGAGATTGTTCACCTTCAGCGTATTGATGCCGTACAGCAGGCCCTGCAGTAGAAAGGCCACGCCGAACGACCACAGCAGACGCCGGCTCATCACTAGCAGCACCGCCGTCAGCAACAGGCCGGGCAGCGCGTTGGCGAGCAGGTAGTGCGGTTGCTCGAACAGGCGCGCGGGCGCCACTCCATTACCGCCATCGAGCCCGCCGGTCAGCAGCACAAAGGCAATCGCCAGCAACAGCGGCAAGCCGATATGGGTCATCAGCAAGCGTTGGTGGCGCTTGCACCAGGCCAGGGCTGATTGGATGAGGGCTGGTTTACTAAGCGTTGGGGGCATGGCAGTTCTTGGGGGAGGGTGCTGTCATGGTTTGAACATCGAAATGTAATCAACCGGACATGAACGAAATGTTCGGGGTCGATGTTTACGAACAGGTTGTAGATCGAACGCGGAGTGGCGAGCGCCGTGCACCACGCGCATCGTCTGCGCTCCATACGGTTACCTGGCAGTCATGAACGGCTATCTGCGGCACAATGCAGCGATGCCTCTACTTGCCGAATCCCCTGCGCTGCGTGCGCTGATCGACGATCGCTATGCTGAACTGGTTGCCCGCTGCCGCGCTGTCGGTGTGCCGCTGCATGACGATGCCGGTGTCGCCGAGCGAATCCGCCGCACGATCCTGGCCAGCGACTTCGCGTTCGATACCTGGTTGCGTCAGCCGCAATTACTTGCCCCGCAAGGACTAGAGCGCCTGCGCTCAGGCAATGACGCCGGCACACGCATCGAGGCCGTGAGGCTGGTCGCGGACGAAACCGAGAGTCTGGCCTTACTGCGGCGCTTTCGCCATGCCGAGGCGCTGCGTCTGGTTTTTCGCGACGTCAATGGGCTGGACCAATTGTCCGAGACGCTGGCGGCCACCAGCACGCTGTACGAAGCGCTGCTGGGCGCGGCGCTGGGTTGGTCCGAGCAGGCATTGGCGGCACGCTATGGTCATAGTCGCGATCACGATGGCGCATTGCAGCGCATGGTGGTGGTCGGCTTCGGCAAGCTCGGCGGCAGCGAGCTGAATTTCTCATCTGATATCGATCTGGTACTGGCGTATCCGCAAGGCGGGCAGAGCGATGGTTCGCGCTCGCTCGACAACAGCGAATACTTCGTGCGCTTAGGCCGCCAATTGGTGCGCCTGCTCAATGAGCCCACCTCAGACGGCATTTGTGCGCGGGTCGATTTGCGCCTGCGCCCGTTTGGTAATGCCGGGCGCTTGGCGCTGCCGTTTCCGGCGATGGAGCAGTACTACCAGAGCGAGGGGCGCGATTGGGAGCGTTATGCCTGGATCAAGGCGCGCCCGGTCGCCGGCGATCGCCACGCCGGCAAGCAGTTGCAAGAGCTGTTGCGTCCGTTCGTCTATCGCAAGTATCTCGATTACACCGCCTTCGCCGGTCTGCGCGAAATGAAGTCGCTGATCGACGCGGAAGTCGCGCGCAAGGATTTGGCCGATAACCTCAAATTAGGTCCCGGCGGTATCCGCGAGATCGAGTTCGTCGTGCAGTTGACGCAACTGATTCGCGGTGGACGCGAACCCAGCCTGCGCGTGCGCGGCCTGTTGCCTGCCTTGACCGCCTGCGAAGCACGCGGACACATCGGCGCGGCGCGCGCCAAGGCATTGCGTGAAGCCTATGTGGTCTTGCGCCGGGTCGAGAATCGCGTGCAGATGCTGCGCGATGCGCAAACCCATGATATTCCCGATGACGCCTTGAGTCGCGAGCGCATCGCGTTGGGGTTGGGACATGCGAGCTGGTCGGAGCTGGCGGAGGTATTGAGTCACCATCGGGCCATCGTCAGTGAGGAATTTGCCGCTGTCTTGATGCCGCAAGGTGGGCGCACCGCCAGCGTGCCGGTGGCCGATGCCGTGTTATGGCAAGAGGTTTGCGCCGGTACCAGCCATGCCGCGGCCTTTGAGGCTTCCGGTTTTGCGCCGGGCGCGGAGGTAGCCGAAGCACTGATGAAGTTGCCGCAGGCCGCGGCAGTGCGGGCGATGTCGGCGCAATCGCGTGAGCGATTGGATCGTTTGATGCCGCAGCTATTTATTGCCGCACGCGAAAGCACGGCACCCGTGCCTTGTTTGTTGCGGCTGTGCCGACTGGTGCTGGCGGTGGCGCGACGTTCGTCGTATCTGGCCTTGCTGGAAGAGCAGCCATCCGCGCGAAAACGGCTGGCTGGGCTGTTCGCCGGGAGTGCCTTTCTGGCCGAACGAGTGATTGCGCAGCCGCTCTTGCTCGACGATGTGCTCGATCCGCGTATCGATCAGTTGCCGCTCAAGCGCGCGGACATCAGCGCAGAGATCACGCGCGTGCTGGCCACCCTGGACGAGCGTGAGGCCGAGGCCGAGCTGGAGCGCATCAATGAGTTCAAGGCAAGTATTGCGTTTCGATTGGGCCTGGCTTTCAACGACGGCCGTGCCGATGCCGTTGCGACGGCACGCCGGCTGGCTGCGCTGGCCGAATCGGTGGTGCTGGCGGTGATGGCTTTGGCCGAGCGCGAACTGATCGCCCAGCATGGGCGTCTGCCGGAGGGCTCCGGTTTCGCCGTGCTCGGCTACGGCAGTCTCGGCGGCGAGGAACTGGGCTTCGCCTCGGATCTGGATCTGGTGTTTGTCTATGACGGCAAGCATGCTCATGCGATGAGCGACGGCGTCCGTCCGCTGGAAGGCGCGCGCTGGTACCAGCGACTGGTGCAGCGCGTGGTGAACTGGCTGACCGTGCTGACTCGTGCCGGCCGTTTGTATGAGGTGGATACGCGCCTGCGGCCTGACGGCTCCAAAGGCTTGCTGGTGGGGAGTCTGGACGCCTTTACCGCTTATCAGAAAAGCCGCGCGTGGACATGGGAGCACCAAGCGCTGTTGCGTGCGCGGCCGGTGGCCGGCGATGCGGCATTGACCGCCGAATTGGCCGAGGTGCGTCGGCAGGTGCTCGCCGTACCACGCGATCGCACCGCCGTACTGCAAGAGGTCAGTAGCATGCGCCAGCGTTGGCGCGCCGAGCGCGATCGTTCCGATGCCAGGCAATTCGATCTCAAGCAGGGGCATGGCGGTTTGCTCGATATTGAATTCGCCCTGCAAGGGTTGGTGTTGACCTACGCGAATGAATACCCCGCCTTGCTCGCGATTACCGCCAACGCGGCCTTGATCGATGCGTGCCGTGAGGCGGGTTTGCTTGATGCGGGTCAGGCCGCGGTATTCACGACGGCACATGCCGAACTATTGCGGCGTGCGCTGGCTTGTACGCTCGATCTGCGTTCGCGGATTGCGCCGCGTGACAGTGAGCTTGAGCAGATAAGCGCGGCGGTGCGAGAGGTTACCGGGGCGTTGGGGTTGGCTTTTTAGCTTTTGTACTGCTGCAAGGCTTCACCCCCTCCCAACCTCCCCCTGCAAGCAGGGGGAGGAGCCATTAGCCCCCTCCCCTGCTTGCAGGGGAGGGCTGGGGAGGGGTGAAGTTTTGCGGCAAGGCCAAAAAAAACCTCACCCCTTCTTATCAAACCCTTTCCGTTCCTGTGCCTCGCGCCGATGCGCGCCTTCAGCCAGCACCTTGGCTCGATTAAGCGATTGCAGCCACAGTGCATGGTGCTGGGCGTCGTTCTCGCGTTGCTCGTTTTCGCTGGCGTTATCGGGAATGCGGTTGAACGGGATACGCATGGGCGCGGCATCGTGATCGAGCGCGGTTTGCATACTGCCGAAGTAGACCTTGTTGTAGCCGAACTTGGCGTTGATGCGATCCACTACCGCATCGACTTTGCGCGTCTCATCCGCGGGCGCGAACAGCGAGCCACTGCTTTGTGTGCGTTCGATCAGCCGATGCAGGGTAACGCTCACGGCTAGCGGAGTGCCTCGTATTGGGCCGGGCAAGAGGCGCCCTTGACGGCGGCCGCTGTCAATCATGCGGCTTAGCATACGCAACAGTTCGCGGCTGTCGTCCGTGGGGTCGAAATTGAGGTCGCCCTCCCAGCGTTGGTCATGGCCGATAAAGCGGATACGCACGGCCAATGCACCACTGAGCATGTCAAAGCGGCGCAGTCGCATCGCCGCTTTCACCAGTAATTTCTTCAGCACCGCGCGGGCGCCGACCGGAGTGCGCAACTCCGGCCCCAGCACGTGCGAATGGCCGAGCGAGCCGCGCGAGGTTTCGGCCAAAGGTAGCCAGGTGCCGCGCAGTAAGCCCCACATGCGCTCCCCTTCGATGCCGCCCCAGGCATGTCGCAGTAGGTGTTTTCCGGCGGCGGTGAGTTGCGCCACGGTGGTAATGCCGTCGTCGTGCAGGCGCCGCTCCATCGATGGGCCGATGCCGCACAGGTCGCGCAGCTCCAGCGTGTGCAGCATGTGCGGCAAGTCGGTCTGCTCGATCACGGTGAGGCCATCGGGTTTGCGCATGTCCGAGGCGGTCTTGGCGAGAAAATCGTTCGGTGCGATACCGATCGAACAACGAATGGCATCGCCCGGCGCGATCTTGGCAATCTCTTTTTTCACCTGTTGCGCGACCTGTACGGCGACCTCGCGCTGCCGCTGCCGGCCGACCAGCTCGCAAGCCATTTCGTCGATTGAGCCGACCCTGGCGATGGGTATGGCCCGGTCAATCGCCTCGCATAGCGTGTTGTGCCAGGCCACGTAGCGCTCCGGCCGCGCCAATCGGATCACGATGTCGGGACACTGTCGTTTCGCCTCACGTACCAAGGTGCCCGTGCCGACGCCGAATGCTTTCGCTTCATAGCTGGCGGCGATCAGGCAGGTGCTGTCGGTATCCACCGGCACCACGCCGACGGGGCGTCCGCGCAGTGCCGGCTCCTCGTGCTGCTCGACCGAGGCGAAGTAGCTGTTGAAGTCGATGAACAGGCTACGCAGAGTCATATGGGGTCAGGCTTGAATGGCCGGCCGGTATAGCTTGCGCTTGTCTCGTGGCCCGCGACAGTGGTGGCGTGCGCGTCTCTTACGACATCAAACTCGTGGCCACTCCAAAACCGATCGCCATGATCGCCGCCACCGCCATGCAGGCGCTGGTCGGTCGAATGCGGCGTGCGTCGACGCGTGGAATCAGCCGCCACAGCAGTGCCACACCTACCAGCATGTCGATCACCAATGCGCCGCGCAGCAAACCGGAGGCGAGTAGTGGCGCAAAGGGTGGCTTTATATGGCCCTCGTGCATGGCGACACCGGCGATCAGCAGCATGCCGAACAAATTCCATAGCAGGCAGGCGAGGTAGGTGCGGTTGAACACCACCGCGCAGCGCTCGCTCCAGCGCAGCACGATCCAGGCGACCAGCGCGATGAAAAGTGCGCCGATGCTGCTGTAGAGCACCCACCAGAGCAGGCTGCTTATGACGGTGAGGGCAGTGGTCATGCGATTCCTAGACGTTGAAGCGGCGCAGTAGTTTGTCCATCAACCAGGCTGGGCCGATCAGCAAATAGGCGAGGTCAGTGAGAAAGCTTGGGCGGCGCCCTTCAATGGCATGGCCAATAAACTGACCGACCCAGGCGACCACGAATACAGCCAGTGCCAGCCAGCGCAGCGATGACGGGCCGATTTGTTGGTAGATCAGCTCGGTCAGTACGGCCATCGCTGCCAATGCGAGCAGCAAGGCGAGGCCGAGTCGATGCGAGTGTTTCCAGTACCAGGCGAACGCCAGCACCAGCGCGCCGACCGCGATAAAACCGGGGCGGCCAAGCGTGGCCGGCACCGGTATGGTCCATAGCAGGGCAATCACGCACCACACAATCAGCGGCACGCAGATCCAATGCAGCAAACGATTGGTCGGGTTTTGATGGTCCTGGCTGTAGCTATCGAGCCACGCTTGCATGTCGCGCGGGCTTGCCTGTTTGTCATCGTGTGCGTTCATCAGTGCGCCCCGCTTTTGGAGAACAAGTTCAACACCAATACGCCGGCAACGATCAGGCTAATGCCCAAGATCGCCGCCGGATCGAGTTTCTGACGATAAGCGATGACGCCGATCAAGGCGATCAATACAGTGCCTGCGCCGGACCACACCGCATAAGCGATGCCGATTGGAATATGCCGCAAAGTAAGGCTGAGGAAATAGAACGCGGTGCCGTAGCCGGCCACCACCACCGCGCTGGGCAGCAGTCGGCTGAAGCCGGCGGAGGCTTTGAGCGCGCTGGTGCCGATGACTTCGGCGAGGATGGCGATGGCAAGCAGCAGCCAGGCGTTCATGCGGATACTCGGATAAAAGCGGGTTCAGTCCAGTTTGAGGTCGGCCAGCCGCTGCAGCGCGTCGGCGTACTTGGCGGCCGTGACGCCGATGACCCCGGCCGGTACGTGCGGGCCGGGTGCCTGTTTGTTCCAGCCCTGGTCTTCCAGATAGTCGCGCACGAACTGCTTGTCGTAGCTGGGGGGGCTGATGCCGACGCGATATTCTTCGGCGGGCCAGAAGCGCGAAGAGTCCGGGGTCAGCATCTCGTCCATCACATAAAGCTTGCCGTCTTCATCGGTGCCGAATTCGAGCTTGGTGTCGGCAATGATGATGCCGCGTTCGGCGGCATAGGCGGCAGCCCACTGGTAGATAGTGAGTGTGGCTACGCGCACCTGTTCGGCGAGGTCCGGCCCGACGGCGGCGATGACCGCATCGAAGCTGACGTTTTCGTCGTGGTCACCCACGGCGGCCTTGGTCGATGGGGTAAAGATCGGCTCGGCCAACTGCTGGGCTTGTTTCAGGCCGGCCGGCAGCTTGATGCCGCATAGCGAGCCGCTGGCCTGGTAGTCCTTCCAGCCCGAACCGATCAGATAGCCGCGGGCAATCGCCTCGACCGGTACCGGCTTGAGGCGGCGCGTTACCACCGCGCGCTTTTCGTATAGGGCGAGATCGGTACCGGGCGGCAAGACCTCCGCCAGCGGTACGTCGAGCAAGTGATTGGGCACCAGGTGGGCGGTCTTGCCGAACCAGAAGTTGGAGATCTGCGTGAGCATTTCGCCTTTGCCGGGAATCGGGTCGGGCAGCACCACATCGAAAGCCGACAGGCGATCAGTAGCTACGATCAACAGGCGGTTGCCGGGCAAGGCATAGACATCGCGTACTTTGCCGCGATGGATCAGGTCCAGGCCGGGCAGGTTCGATTGCAGCAGGGTGGTGGGCACGAGAGCGTTCCTGAAAGGGGCGAACAAGCGGGCCATTGTAACGGGCTGTTGCTTGCCGGGCTTGCCGGCCGGGAATCGGATGGGCACCGCCCTGATCTGGATGCTCTCTTTGAGCTTCTTCCATGGTCGGCAGTCAGGAAAGCTCCGCGCACGCTGGTAGAATCACCGACTTTTAACCTTGTCTATTGCCGATGCGAACCGTATTGATTGCGGCATGTTGTCTGGCCGTCGCTTTGCCTGCCCTTGCCAGTGCCCCGGTCAAACCGGCGCGGTTGGGGCTGTGTGCGGCCTGCCATGGCGAAACCGGCATGGCACAGATTCCCGCTGCGCCGCACCTGGCCGGACAAAAAGCCGACTATCTGCTTGAGGCGATGAAGCAGTATCGCGACGGCCGCCGCAATGTCCCGCTGATGCGCGCCGCGGTGGGTCCGATGAGCGACGCCGATCTGGCCGAGCTGGCTCGCTGGTATAGCGCACAGTCACCGCAGCAGGGCCGGCCATGAACTTCACTTGGACCTTATGGCTGGCATTTCTTGGCCTGATCCTGGGCCATGGCTTGCCTGGCGCGATCGTCGGTGGCATCAGCGGCTTCATCATCGACAGCGTGCGGCAGAGTCAGCGCCGCCACGCGACACCGGAGGTAGGCGGTTTTATCGGGCCGCTGTTTGCCTTACTGGGTGCGGTAGCCAAGTCGGACGGGCGCGTGTCAGAGGCGGAAATCGCCATCGCCGAGCGATTGATGGCGCGCATGGGCCTGGACGCCGAGCAGCGCAAACAGGCGGTGACCAGCTTTAACGCCGGCAAACAGCCAGAGTTCAACGTGACCCCGGCGATCGATGGTTTGCGCCAATGGGTCGGCATGCGTCGCGATCATGCTTTTCCCGTGCTGGACGTAGTGATCGAAACCGTGCTGGCCGAGGGCAATCCACCGCCGGAGCAGATGTCGATCCTGCGCCAGCTTGCGTTCGCTCTGCGCGTCAGCGATATGGAGCTGATGGCGTTGATGGCGATGAAAGGCTACGCCTGGAACACCGGTACTGGTGGCGGCCAGCGCGGCCACGGTTCGAACGGCAACTACGTGCCGCCGCAACGCAATACGCAAGGCCCCGACCCCTATACGGTGCTGGGCATCGCCCATAGTGCGGATGACCGCGCGGTGAAGCGGGCCTATCGCAAGCTGATCTCCGAACATCACCCCGACCGCCTCGGCGATCTACCTGAAGATATGCGCCGCCGCGCCGAGTCGCGCGCCAGCGATATCAACGCGGCCTATGAGCGCATCAAGAGTGATCGTGGGTTTAAGTGATTGAGAGCGGGGAATGGGGAACGGGGGACGGGGAACATGAAGTTCTAGGGGATATTGCAGGTCCGCGTTCTTTTTTGATTTTTCTTTGTTTTTGCTCTTG
>NZ_KZ857175.1:431954-632421 GCF_003350925.1 Dyella tabacisoli
GTTCCCCGTTCCCCGTTCCCCGTTCCCCGTTCCCCGTTCCCCGTTCCCCGTTCCCCGTTCCCCGTTCCCCGTTCCCCGTTCCTAGGCCATCGCCATGAGCAAACAACAAAACGTCATCGCCCCGTCCATCCTCTCCGCGGATTTCGCGCGATTGGGTGATGACACCGCCAAGGCATTGATGGCCGGTGCGGATTGGGTGCATTTCGACGTGATGGACAACCATTACGTGCCTAATCTCACTATGGGTCCGATGGTGCTCAAGGCGTTGCGCGACTACGGCATTACCGCGCCGATCGACGTGCACCTGATGGTCAAGCCGGTGGACCGCATCGTGCCCGACTTCGCCAAGGCCGGCGCCAGTCTTATCAGTTTCCACCCTGAAGCGAGCGAGCATGTCGACCGCACCATCGGCCTTATCAAGGAGTCCGGTTGCCAGGCTGGCTTGGTGTTCAACCCGGCGACACCGCTGAATTGGCTCGACCACGTACTCGACAAGCTCGATCTGGTGCTTATCATGTCGGTGAATCCCGGCTTTGGCGGGCAAAAATTCATCCCCGGCGCGCTGGACAAGCTGCGCGAGGTACGCCGCCGCATCGACGATAGCGGTCGTGCCATACGCCTGGAGGTGGATGGTGGTGTGACTGCCGACAATATCGGTGAGATCGCCGCCGCCGGCGCGGATACCTTCGTGGCAGGGTCGGCCATCTTCAACGCGCCCGATTACCGCGCGGTGATCGAGGCCATGCGCCGGACACTCGCCGAGCGCTGAAACAAAAATCCCGACGCAGGGAACTGCGTCGGGATAAGCGTCGGTTAGGTAGACGCGAGAGGAGATCACACCATGGCTTGGCCTGTACTCCGGCGATCGGCGCCTTCCTGGGTAGCGATCGTACTTGCGGTTTCCACGGCAATGGAGACAGCACTAAACCATGGTGACTCTGACTCTCAGGATTCGATTTGGTTCCCGTGTCAAAAAAAGCCCCGCCTAAGCGGGGCAGGAACTCACCAGAGGGGGTAAAGAGGGGGTAAAGAGGTTGGGCTATTCGCCCCAGGCGGCCAGCGCGACTCCATTCACGCCGACCGCCGCCATGCCTTCCACGGCAAAATAAATGCTTAATGAAAGCCCAGGATCAGCCCGAGCAGCAGGGCGCCTAGCGCCAGGGTGACTCGCAACGGCTCAAAGCTGTGCAGTTCGGCGTTGGGGTCGCGCTCAGTGAGGTCAGCCTTGTTCATCGACAGGTTCCGGCTTGGGGATGGGTGCTATGACACTCCCCAACGGGGTGGCGGAGCCGGCACTAAGCGGGCGATTGGGCGATGGCATCTGGCAAAACGCGGGCAAATTCGCCGGTTGGCTTGCGTAGAGCGAGTGCGCAGAGCAACCTGCACCGCTACGTCATTGAAGAGATAAGCCATGGGCCGCAGTATCGCCATCGTCGAAGACGAACCGTTGATCCGCGCTAACTATGTCGAGGCATTGAACCGTTTTGGTTATGAAACGCGTGGTTACGGCTCGCGCCGTGAGGCGTCCACCGCGTTCGCGATGCGTTTGCCCGAGCTGGTGATTATCGATATTGGCCTGGGCGACGAGCCCGAAGGCGGCTTTGACTTGTGCCGCGAGCTGCGGGCGAAGTCGTCGACGTTGCCGATCATCTTTCTTACCGCGCGTGATTCGGATTTCGATGTGATTTCGGGCCTGCGCCTGGGGGCGGACGATTACCTCAGCAAAGACACCAGCCTGCATCAGCTAGCCGCGCGCATTGCCGCACTGTTTCGTCGCATCGAATCGCTGAAGGCGCCGACCTCCAGTGAGACGGTGATCGAGCACGGTCCGCTCAAGCTTGAATCCGAGCGCATGCGCATCACCTGGAACGATGCCGAGATTCCTCTCACCGTCACCGAATTCTGGATGGTGCATACGCTGGTGCGCTTTCCCGGCCATGTGAAAAATCGCGATCAACTGATGCGCGAGGCCGAGCTGGTGGTCGACGACGCCACCATCACTTCGCATATCAAGCGCATTCGCAAAAAATTCATTGCCGTCGCGCCGGAATTCGATGCGGTCGAGACCGTGCACGGCGTCGGTTACCGATGGAAGCCTTGATGCGGCGATTACTGTGGTTGTGTGGTTTGCTTGCCTTGCCCGTGTTGGCTCAAGCCGGCGCGGCTGCGCAAGACCATGGTGCCAAAGAGCATAGTGTAATCGTCTATGGGAAGCCCGATGGCAAGGTGGCCGGTTGGGGCATCGCGACCGATCTACCCAGCGGCTGGACGCAGGATTGCTGTCAGTACGCCCAGGCCATCGGCGTCAATCTGGTGCTGTATCGCGGCGAGTGGACCGGTGAACCCGAGCGGGTCATGGTACTCAACGTGTGGCCGCAGAAATTGCCCAGCCTGGACGCGGAGTGGCAAGACGATCAGAAGCGTTATCTGCAGCGCGATCCGACAGCCAAGGTATCTACCTTTGCGGTACATAACCCGGCGATGGCGTGTCATGGGCTGCTGTTTCAGGGCACCGATCATAAGGATGACGTTGTGGTGTTCTGCGATCCAGGCAAGGCAACCGGCGTTCGCTTGAGCTGGTCTATGACGATGTCGGCGGCTGACCCAACACGGCAAAGTGTGTTGGCACTTTTCAGCCAGGTGGTCGAGCAGTCGAGCTACATGAAATATGTATCGAAGCAGGCGTCCCCCGATAAGGCCAAGCATTGAATAATCGCCCAACCCTGCCTGCCGCCGATATCGTTACAGCATGAGCCTGCGTCGTAAATTACTGCTGGTCGCCCTATGCACCCTGGCCTTGCCGGTCGCCGGTTGGTTGTACGTGCGGCAGATGGAAACCTTATTGCGCGAGGGGCAGGCGCAAGCGCTGACGGCATCGGCGCGCGCGGTGGCGCGTAGCCTGGTGGTGGGTGGCGCGCTGCTGCCCACCCATAGTGAAGGTTGGTACGTGCAGGAAACGCAGACGCCAATCACCGTCGACGGATACGGCGATGATTGGGCGCCATTGACACCGTGGAGTCAGCCGCTGGGCAAGCGCGGCAAGTTATTGCTGGCCCAAAACAAAGACTGGCTTTACCTCTATGTGGATGTACGCAGTACGCACCGCACGCGCGCCGATGCGGCCGATGCAAACGCGCTGGTGGCCGATCATCTGATTCTCAGTCTGGGCAAGGATGGGTTGCAGCGTAGTTATCTGGTGGCAAGCGCGGCGCCGGGCCTGGTGACGGCACGGCCGCTGGGGGCGTCGGTGCCCGGATTGCCCGATATGCTTACGGCGCAATGGCAGGAGGATGGCAGCGGTTATCGTATTGAGTTGCGCCTGCCGCGCAGCCTGGGTTTGGACCAGCTCGGCCTGGGCGTGCATGACGCATCCGTCGATGGGCCGGGTTCCAATCTGTCTGGCTCCAGCGAACCAGATCCCTTGGCGGTCGAAACGCGTCCGCTGCTGAGTTACTCCGCCGCGTTGTCGAAGGAGCTGGCCTTACTCGCGCCCGACGACATCCGCGCGCGCGTGCTGGCGCCGCAAGGGTGGCTGCTGGCGCAGAGCGGGCATTTGGGTGCGACCCGTGGCGAGCAGCCGGGCTGGTTTGCCGCCTTGATTTATCGTTCGTTGCTGGCCACACGTTTAGGCGACGCCAACTTGTGGGCCGAGGATGTGCCGCGCCTGGACCTGCCTGAAGTGCGCGCCGCCAGCGAAGGCGCGCCGGCGAATGTCTGGCGGCAGGGTGAGGCGCGTGGCAGTGTGGTGCTGGCGGCAACGGTACCGATTCAACGGCAAGGTCGCGTCGAGGGCGTGCTGCTGCTGGAGCAAGCCAGCCGTGCGGTGCCGCTGTTGGCAAATCGGGCCTTGCTGGGGCTGCTGCTGACCAGCTTCGGCGTGCTGCTGGTGGCCGGAGCCATTTTGTTGGCTTTCGCCACGCGCTTGAGTCTGCGCCTGGCGCGGCTGCGCGATGCGGCCGAGCGGGCGCAGGCCAATGATGGACGTCTAGACGGACCGATGATGATGGGCAAGTTTCCGATGACAGACGCGGAGGACGAGATAGGCGATCTCGCGCGTAGTTTCGAGCGCTTGTTTGAGGTCGTCGGCGGCTATACCGATTACCTGCGCACCTTGGCCTCCAAGCTGTCACACGAATTGAATACGCCGCTGGCGATCGTGAAATCTTCGCTGGATAACCTGGAGCACGCTTTGCAAGAGCGCTCGGCACTGCCGCCTGAGGCGCGGCCGTATCTGGCGCGCGCGCACGATGGCGTTGCCCGGCTTAGCGCGCTGGTGCGTGCGATGAGCGAGGCCAGCCGCATGGAGCGGTCGATTGCCGCTGCCGAACCCGAGGATGTCGATCTGGTCGAGGTCGTGCGCGGCTGTGCCGAGGCGTATCGGCCATTGGCGGGCACGCGGCGATTGGACTGCGATGTGCCGGCGACGCCCTTGCACTTGCACTGTGCACCAGAATTGCTCGCGCAAGCGCTGGACAAACTGTTCGATAACGCCTTGTCGTTTACGCCGGATGGCGGGTGGATGCGGCTGACTTTGCGTGCTCTCGATGACGGGGCCGAGATCGAGTTGGCCAACCAGGGCTCGCCGCTGCCTGCCGCCATGCAAGGACGATTGTTCGATTCGCTGGTCAGCCTGCGCGACAAGGCCACGCCTGGCGACGCGCCGCATCTGGGGCTAGGGCTTTATGTGGTGCGGCTGGTGGCCGAGCGGCATGGCGGCAATGCCGTTGCACGCAATCTGGAGGACGGCAACGGTGTCGCATTCAGTCTGCGCCTGCAGGGTATGCCACGGATGCGGTTGTCCGGCTAGGCATTACAAGGTTTAGCGGCGCAAGCAAGCCTCGCGCAAGCAGAAGCGCGCACGCATTGCCCTACAATGCGGCTTCCCGTTTGGTCACCGGATACTCTTCACGTGATTTCCCGAGACGAATTCGACGCGCTGGTTGCCAAAGGGCATACGCGCATTCCGTTAGTGCGCGAGGTGTTTTCCGATCTGGATACGCCGCTGTCGGTGTATCTGAAACTGGCCGATGGCCCATACACCTTTTTGTTCGAGTCGGTCGAGGGCGGCGCCACCTGGGGGCGTTATTCGATTATCGGCCTGCCGGCCAAGCGCGTGTATCGGCTGCGTGGGCATGAGCTGGAAGTGGAGGATGCCGGCGAGGTGATCGAGCGTCGTCACCTTGACGATCCGTTGGCCGAGATCGAAAAGCTTCGTCTGCAATACGACGTACCGCAGTTGCCGCAGTTGCCGGCGTTCAGCGGTGGCCTGGTGGGGTATTTCGGTTTCGAGACCATTGGCTATATCGAGCCGCGACTGGCGAAATGGGATCGACCCGACGAGCTGGGTACACCCGATGTACTGCTGATGCTGGCCGAGGAGATCGCCGTATTCGATAACCTCAAGGGGCGGCTATATCTGATCGTGCATGCCGACCCGTCGCATCCGCAGGCGTATGCGCAAGCCCAGCGCCGGCTCGATGCCCTGGTCTATCGGTTACGCCAGGGGGGCGCATCGTATCCGCAGTTGACTCAATCGGTCGCCTTGGACGAGAGCGATTTCAAATCCTCGTTCACGCGTGCTGAGTTCGAGGCGATGGTGGAGCGCGCCAAGGAATACATCCGCGCCGGCGACGTTTTTCAAGTGGTGCCTTCGCAGCGGCTTAGCGTCGGTTTCAATGCGCGGCCGGTGGATGTGTATCGCGCACTGCGCGCGCTCAATCCTTCGCCGTACATGTATTTCCTCGATCTCGGCGCGACGCAGATCGTCGGCTCTTCGCCGGAGATTCTTGCTCGTCTTAAAGACGGCAAAGTCATCGTGCGGCCGTTAGCCGGCACTCGCAAGCGTGGCGCCACCGAGGCGGAGGATCAGGCCCTGGAGGCCGAGCTGCTGGCCGACCCCAAAGAGCGCGCCGAGCATGTGATGCTGATCGATCTGGGCCGCAACGATATTGGCCGCATCAGCGAGGTCGGTAGTGTGGAGGTGAGCGAGTCCTTTGTGGTCGAACGCTACTCGCACGTGATGCACATCGTGTCTGAGGTGCAGGGCACTTTTCGCCAGGGGCTGGGATATATGGATGTGCTCAAGGCGACGTTCCCCGCCGGCACGCTCAGCGGCGCGCCGAAGATCCGCGCGCTGGAGATCATCCAGGAGCTGGAGCCGTATAAGCGCAACATTTACGCCGGCGCCATCGGCTGGATCGGCTGGTGGGGCGATGCCGATACCGCCATCGCGATCCGTACGGCGGTGATCCAGGACGGCCGTCTCCATGTGCAGGCCGGTGCCGGCATCGTCTATGACTCCGACCCCGCCGCCGAGTGGGAGGAAACGATGAACAAGGGGCGCGCATTGTTTCGTGCGGTGGCGCAGGCAGCCAAAGGGCTTTAGTGGCCCAGCATAAATCATGCGCATTTACCGCTAATCACATGGACTGGTTATGTCACGACAGAACGTATTCGCCATGACGCGACCCACCGCTACGGTTGCTGTGCCCGCTAAGCGTGCGAGCTTTGGTCATGGCGTCTTTGCAGGTCGCCTGCCGTTACTGTTGTCGTTGATTGCTTGCCTGGGCACGGCTTGCTCAAAATCCACTGATTCCGCATCCGACTCCTTGCCTGCGGCATCAGCGGGTCAGCCGGTGACCGTAAGCCAGGTCTGGACACCATCGGGCCTGTGCGCCGATTCGGATCGCATCGAGATCAGCGATCACAGCGTGATGGTGATGACGAAAGGGCAGCGGCACGAATTCGGCAAGCTCGATCGCTCCAAGCCGGATCTGATTCAAGTGACCGACAACCATCGCGATGACCGCTTAGCTTTTGTACTTGCCAGCGGGCGTGGCGACAGCGACGGCGTACTGTATTTCAACGCGGGTACGGGCAATGGCGGCGCTGAAGTCCGCGATCTGGTGGGGACTCAGTTCAATCGTTGCGATTCGACGCCGATAAATCCACAGCAAGCCCAGAGCGCACCACCCCAGCCTGATGGCGTGGTGCTGCATCAAGACGAGGTATACGCCAGCGATGGCTTGAAGCTGGAGCTGCGTCCGGGTATCTGGCGACTCGACGATGCTCGGTTGAGCAAGCTCAGCATTCTCGATAAGGGCGAGCGTTTCGAGTTTTCTATCGTTGACGAGAAGGGCGTGCCGACGGTGGTGGTGATCGATGCGAGTCGTGCGTTCGTATTGTTCAAGTCCGCTACCGATGTACTCGATGGCAAGGTGATCGAGGATCACTACTATGTTTTTGATCGGGCGACCAAGTCGTTGGTGGATCTGGCGGCGGTTATGAACAACGGCTCGCGTCCGCTGGTCAAGCTGGACTACGAGGGTGGCAACTATCACTTCAACGTGAGCGGTACGACACGTGATCCAGCGGAAAAGACGGATGCCCCGTTCACTGAAGATATCCAGTTTGCATTTAATCGCCGCGGCGATTTGAAGATCATCAGCAGCAGCGATGAAGACGCATCGCCCGAAAAAATCGCTCCGTTGAGCAAGGCCGCGCCAAAGGAGCGCGTGGTGCAACTCTCGCCTTGTGATCGCGGTAGCGCGCCGGCGACGTATGTGACCGTCGAGAAAGACACGCTTTTCAAAGTAGCCAAGGCGCAGGGCGTCGACATCAATATGCTTAGCCGCATCAATCCGTCTGCTGGCCTCGCCTTGCCGGTAGGTACGGTGCTTGATTTGCCGGTGCGAGGCGCCGGCGCGCCTATGTCGGAGCTGCGCGTCCAACTCAACGATATCGGCTTTCGTCACCAGTCCTTCGCTGCGCTCAAAGTGCATGCGGGCGCCTGCTCGCGCGAAGTGACGACGGACGCTAATGGCATGACGCCCACGCTGCTGCTTGGTGGCGTCAATGAGTCCGTGAGTTATGAGTATCTCCAGCCGGACGGTAGCTATATCAAGGCCGAGGGTGCGGACAATAAGGCGGTGCCTGTCGGTCACTGGAGCGTGGATCTTTCCTCGCGGGTCATGCAATTGCAGCCTCTGGCGGGAGATGAGCCTTTCTCGACCGGTGAGGCCAGCCCGTTTCCTTTCTGCCCTGGTTGTACCTTTCCGGGGCTAAGCAAAGATCCCGCACTCGTCGGTGGGCAAGCCGGACAGAAGTTTGTATTGCCGCGTTTCAATGAGACACTCGGAAAAGACGCCAAGGCATGGATTTATCGCCGCACCGATGGCGGCTTGCTCTGGAGCGGCGCGGTCCTTGATCCGCATATGACTGAATTGATGAATAAAGCGACCACCGATCAATACAAGATATTCGTAGGTTTTGATGGCTGGTCGACTGCATTTGACGAGATCAAAGACGACAGCGATGCAACAGCGGGCGAGCAAAACGATGCGGCGGCGGAGTGAGATGTCCTTCACGCGGTACGGCTTGATGGCATTGCCTATGCTCCTCTCGCTCACGGCGCTCGCCCGTGAACCGGCTCCGGCGCCATGGGTAGATGATTCGTTCAGCCGTCTAAAGGCCCTGGCTTTATTGCAGTCATTGAATGCTGATCTGCTTAGTCACCCCAGTGCCACACTGACGCTGGAGCGCTGGTGCGGTACACACCGACTGGCGCCCGAAGCGAAAATCGTCGCGCATCGCATCAAGGGCGACGACAAGCCGTTGCCGGATGGTGCGCGCGAGCAGCTCGCTATTGGCATCGATGAGCCGGTGCGTTATCGGCGTGTACAACTCGTCTGCGGCGAGCGTGTGCTGTCCGAGGCGGACAATTGGTATGTGCCGGCACGATTGACTGACGACATGAATCGCCAACTCGATCACTCGGACGTGCCGTTTGGCCGTGTCGTACAGGCGCTGAAGTTTCGCCGCCAGACACTATCGGCCGAATTGCTGTGGTCGCCCTTGCCCGAGGGGTGGGAAATGAGCGGCATCTTGCCGCCGGCAACCGGTCGCGCTTTGGCGGTGCCGGAACAGGTGCTGCGACATCGCGCTTTGCTATATACCCAGGACAACCAGCCTTTCAGCCTGGTGGTCGAAACCTATACTTCCGGGGTGCTGGCTTTCGAGCCGGATCACATCAGGCTTCCGTAAGCTGTTCGATCAGGCTGCTCGATCGGGCTGCGCGAATCGTGAACGATCAGGAAATTCCTGATTTATATGTGAATAATTCGTGTTTTATGGCCGTCTATGTCAATCGAGATGGCGAGGTAAGCCTGCATCGCGCACAATGGCGGCCTGCCGCTGCTCGGCGGTCAGCCTTGAAACAGCGAGTCATGTCGCGGGCGGCAACAACGCCTGAGTACATGCGTACTTGCATATCGACAGGATCCGCGTGACATGCTTTTGATGATCGACAATTACGACAGCTTCACCTACAACCTTGTGCAATACCTTGGCGAGTTGGGCCAAGAGGTGCGGGTCGTGCGTAATGATGATTTCGATGTGGCGGGCATCCGTGCGCTGCGTCCCTCGCACATCATGATTTCACCGGGGCCCGGCACGCCTGACGATGCGGGTGTATCGCTGAACGTCTTGCGCGAGTTGGCGGGGAGCATTCCCGTGTTCGGCGTGTGCCTGGGCCATCAGGCGATCGGGCAGGCGTTTGGCGGCAAAGTGATTCGCGCCAAGCAGATCATGCACGGCAAAACCTCGCCCGTACGCCATCGCGGTCAAGGCGTATTCGCCGGGTTGCCCGATCCGTTCGAGGCGACGCGCTATCACTCGCTGGTGGTGGAGCAAAGCTCGCTGCCCGATTGCCTTGAGGTGACCGCCTGGACGGAAAATGCCGACGGCTCGGTCGACGAGATCATGGGGTTGCGGCATAAGACGCTGGCGATCGAAGGCGTGCAGTTTCATCCCGAGTCGATCCTGACTCAGTACGGTCACGATTTATTGCGTAACTTTCTCGGTCTGTCTTTGAAGCAAGCGGCATGAGCCAGGTCGAACACGGCGTAACCATGACGCCGCAAGAAGCCTTGCAGCGAACGATCGAGCATCGCGAAATATTTCATGACGAAATGATCGTCTTGATGCGGCAAATCATGCGTGGCGAAGTGAGCGCGCTGATGACGGCTGCGATCATCACCGGTCTGCGCGTCAAGAAGGAAACCATTGGCGAGATCACCGGCGCGGCGCGGGTGATGCGCGAGCTGTCGGCGAAGGTCGACGCGCCGCCGCACAATCATTTCATCGACATCGTAGGCACCGGCGGCGACGGCGCATCCACGTTCAATATCTCGACCGCGTCGATGTTTGTTGCGGCGGCGGCAGGTGCGCGGGTGGCCAAGCATGGTGGCCGCAGTGTCTCGTCCAAATCGGGCAGCGCCGACGTACTGGAGGCGCTTGGTGCCCGGATCGATCTCGCGCCGGCGCAGGTTGCGCAATGTATGGCTGAAACGGACATCGGTTTCATGTTCGCGCCTAATCATCACCCGGCCATGAAGGTTGTTGCGCCGGTGCGCAAAGAAATGGGTGTGCGCACGCTGTTCAATATTCTCGGTCCGCTGACCAATCCTGCCGGTGCGACGAATATCTTGATGGGCGTCTTTCATCCCGATCTGGTCGGCATTCAGGTGCGGGTATTGCAGGCACTGGGCGCACAGCATGCCTTGGTGGTGTGGGGGCGCGATGGGATGGACGAAATCTCGCTGGGCGCGGCCACCCTGGTCGGTGAGCTGCGCAACGGCAAGGTGCGCGAATATGAGGTGGAGCCTGAGGATTTTGGCCTGGCGATGGCTTCCAGCCGTAATTTGCGCGTAGAGAATGCCGAGGAATCCCGCGCCATGTTGTTGGAGGCGTTAAATGGACGAAGCGGCGTGCCGCATGATGTGGTATGTCTGAACGCTGGCGCGGCGCTATATGCGGCTGATGTAGCTGATTCCATCGGCGCGGGTATCGAGTTGGCGCGTGCGACCATTGCCAGCGGCGCGGCTCGTGCAAAAATAGACGCTTTCGTGGCGACCACCCAGCGACTCGCTGCTTCGTAATCTCTACGCGCACAGGGTGCGCTCCAACATTGAGCACTGGACATCATGGCTGACATCCTTACTCGCATCCTGACGCGTAAGACCGAAGAAATCGCCGAGCGCAGCGCCAAGCTGTCGCTGGCCGATTTATCCGCTCGCGTCGCCGACCTGCCGGATACGCGTGGTTTTGCCGCGGCCATCGAAGCGAAGATCGATGCCGGTTTGCCGGCGGTGATCGCCGAGGTCAAGAAAGCGAGCCCGAGCAAAGGCGTGATTCGCGCCGACTTCGACCCGGCGGCGATTGCCCGCAGCTACGAGGCTGGCGGTGCGGCCTGCCTTTCCGTACTCACCGATCGCGATTTTTTCCAGGGCAGCGAAGACTTTCTGACGCAGGCGCGCGCGGCATGCTCGCTGCCGGTGCTGCGCAAGGATTTCGTGATCGACCCTTACCAGGTTTACGAGGCGCGGGTGATCGGCGCCGATTGCATTCTGCTGATCGTCGCCGCACTCGGTGACGCAGCATTGCTGGAGCTGTCGATGCTGGCGGCCGAGCTGGATCTCGATGTGCTTTGCGAAGTGCACGATGCCGAAGAGCTGGAGCGTGCGCTGGCGTTGCCGGTGCCGTTGATCGGTGTGAATAACCGCAACTTGCGCACCTTCAAGACCTCGCTCGATACCTCGCTCGAATTGCAGGAATTGATGGAGTACGACCGCATCCTGGTCAGCGAATCAGGCATCCATACGCCCGAAGACGTGACGCTGTTGCGCGATGCCGGCATCAACGCCTTTTTGGTGGGCGAGGCATTTATGCGTGCGGCTGATCCGGGGCAGGAGTTGAAGCGGCTATTCGCTGCACCATAACGTTATGGAAGTTATTGATACACAGGCCATGCCGGTTGCGGCAGATACGGGTGTTGCCGCGCCGCGCACCGTGCTATTCGATTTTGATGGCGTATTGATCCACGGCGATGCGTTTACGCTGTTTATCCGCGATCGTTTTTCGCGTTCATGGTCATGCAAGCTGTTGGCTTTGCTTGCGTTGCCGTGGCTGTTGTTACGGTTGCCGTTCTCATGGAAATTGCCGGCACGCAGCCTGGTTCATATTGCTTTGTGTGGGCTCAACGAGGCGCGTTACGCCGTTGCCGCGCGAGCCTTTGCGAAACTGCTGGTCAGCCGACCCCGCCAGTTCAGCCGCGATGGCTTGCTGGCCTTGCGCCGACATCAGGCCGCGGGCGACAAGGTCATTGTGGTTACGGGTTGCGAACAGGTCCTGGTCAGCAGTGTGCTTGAGCAGCTCGGCTTGAGTGAGCTGCATATACTAGCGTCGCAACTACGGCCGAGCTTGCTCGGCATGCGCGTCAAGCTGCACAACGTGGGCAGGCGTAAGCCGTTACAGCTAGCCGCGCATGGCATTGAGGCGTGGCAGCTAGCTTATAGCGATTCGTTGATGGACGTGCCTATGCTCAAGCCGGCCGCCGAGGCGGTGTTGGTCAACGGGACGCCGGCTTTGTGCAAGAAGCTGGAGCGTGCGCTTGGGCGCAGCGTGACGCGGGTCGAGTGGTTCTAGGCCACCGTGGGCACTTGCATTGGGCCGCCCGGATAATTACGTTAGTGCTAACGTAATTATCCGGGCGGCCCAAAATGTACTTGTCTTCCCTTTCCGAGTTGGCCTTCGGTAGCCGGCTCAAGGCGCTTAGCGATCAGTTCTATACCGCCGCCGACGAGGTTTACCGTGCCTGCGATGCGCGGATCGAATCGCGTTGGTTTCCAGTCTTGCGTTACCTGTGGGAAAACGGGCCAACCACCGTAAGTGAGGTGGCTGCGGCGATTGGTCAGACCCACTCGGCGGTCAGCCAATTGACCGACAAGCTGGTGCGGGCAGGCATGGTGCGGCGCCGTCGTGATGCTGAGGATGGCCGTCGCAGCATGCTGACGCTGACCGAGAAGGCGCGTGATTCACTCGGTGCGCTCGGGCCTGTGTGGTGTTCGATTCGACGCGGTGTGGCCGTTGTACTGGGTGACGATGGCAAAGCCTTGCTGGCGGCCATGGCAGCCTGCGAAAAGGCATTACTGGACCGGCCCATCGTGGACGCCATTATGGCCGAGCATGCGGCGCTGACCTCCGCATCGCTGGAAATCGTGCCGTATGAGCCGGCTTTGCGGGAGCACTTCTACCGGCTCAACGCGCAATGGCTGGAGCGGCATTTCCGCTTGGAAGATATCGATCGCGCCATGCTTGGCGACCCCGAGCGCTATGTATTGCAGCCGGGCGGGGCGATCTTTTTTGCTCGCCTGGGCGGCGAAATCATCGGCACCTGCGCCTTGCTGTGCGAGTCGCCGGGCGTCTACGAATTATCCAAGATGGGTGTGGACGAGACCTTTCGTGGGCTCGGCGCCGGCCGGCAATTGCTCGATACGGCCATCGGCGAATTTCATCGACGCAAGGGCGAGACCTTGTTTCTGGAGTCCAATAGCCGCTTGAAGACGGCGTTGCGCATGTACGAGCAAGCCGGTTTTGTGTTGCAGCCCGCTTCCCGTGCCGGTTCGCATTACGAGCGAGCCGATGTGTACATGGTTTATCAGTCGAAGTAAGGCTGGGAGCCAGCCTGCCAGCCCCTCCCCTGCAAGCAGGGAAGGGGCCTGTATGGCTCAGGCGAATAGCTCAACGCGTGCCGCGCACCACGATGGTCTTGCCGGCAACATCGATCATGCGTTGTTCTTCCAGTTGCTTGAGGACGCGACCGACCATCTCGCGCGAGCAACCCACGATGCGGCTCACCTCCTGGCGGGAGATGCGAATCTGGGTGCCGTCGGGGTGACTCATCGAGTCGGGTTCTTGGCACAGGTCGAGCAGGGTGCGCGAAATGCGGTTAGTGACGTCCATGAAAGCCATCCGGCTGACTTGGCGCGAGGTACGCAACAAACGGTGGGTGAGCTGGGCGCCGATGGCGCACAGAATCTTTGGGCATTCCTCGCGTAGCGGCCCTTCCATGAGCTGGAACAGCCGCTCATAGCTGATTTCGGCCATTTCGCAGGGGGTGCGGGTGCGTACGACCGATTCGCGCTGAGACTGCTCCACGAACAGCCCCATTTCGCCGATGAACTGCCCCCGGCTGAGATAAGCCAGGATCAGCTCACGCCCTTGTTCGTCCTCGGTGCAGACCGCCAGCGAGCCCTCAATAATGTAATAAAGCGTGTTGGCCGGGTCTCCCGGACGAATGATGGCGGTCTTACCCGGATAACGACGGCGATGGCAGAGCGCAAGAAAACGCTCCATCGAAGCCGGGTCGGGGGCAAAGCCGGCAGGTGCCTGCGAACGTTCAAATGCTTGCTGGAGTTGGTATTTGAGTTGCGCCACGTGCTGCCCCGAAGAAGTAGGTTCAAGTACCGCGGGATCGGCGTCATCGCGCCTGAATGGTTCCCCTTGGCATTATGACAAACTAAAAATGCGCGTCTACCGCAGGTTCAGTTTTTCTGACTTTTGTCGCATACTTGACGGTCTTTCCGGCGTGACACCAATGTCACGGCCCGGTAACAAGGGTCGCGGAGGCTTCGTTCTTACGCGTCGTACTATGCAGCGGGGACCCTTGTAGCTAACCCGCCCTCTACTGCTGGCCGCATTCGGTCATGGAGAGTCGTTGTGGTGAAACCCCTTCCGCGCTTGCGTTTGCAAGGCTTCAACAACCTTACCAAAGCCTTGAGCTTTAACATCTATGACATTTGCTATGCAGTGTCTGAAGATCAGCGCCAGCGCTATATCGAATACATCGACGAGCAGTACGACGCCGATCGCCTGACCCAGATCCTTACCGATGTGGCCGAGATCATCGGCGCGAACATCCTCAACATCGCCCGCCAGGATTACGACCCGCAGGGTGCTTCGGTGACGATCCTGATCTCCGAAGAGCCGGTGATTGAGAAGCTCGGCCGCGACAGCATTTCCGGCGCCATGGTGGCACACATGGACAAGAGTCACATCACCGTCCATACCTACCCGGAAACGCACCCGCACAACGGCATCGCGACCTTCCGCGCCGATATCGACGTGGCTACCTGCGGCGTGATCTCCCCGCTGAAGGCCCTGAACTACCTGATCGACAGCTTCGAGTCAGATATCGTGGTCTGCGACTACCGCGTGCGCGGCTTTACCCGTGACGTGAAGGGCAAAAAGCACTTCATCGACCATAAGATCAATTCGGTGCAGGACTACCTGGCGCGCCACATCCGGCAGAAGTACGAGATGTTCGACGTCAATGTGTACCAAGAGAACATGTTCCATACGAAGATGCACATCAAAGACTTCGATCTGGATACCTATTTGTTCGAGGCCCACGCCGACGATCTTTCGTTCAAGGAGCGCCAGCGCATCGAGTCGCTGCTGCGCCGCGAAATCGAAGAGCTGTTCCACGGTCGCAACCTGATGTAACGAAAAACCCGCCTTACGGCGGGTTTTTTTTATGGGGGCCCACCCGTGGGTGGCTTTGCTGCCGCTACCAGCGATAAGCCACCGTTTTCATCACCATCGAGCTGAATTCCATCAGCTTCGGGATGGGAAAGGGCAGGTCGATACCGCCACGCTGCTGCGCGGCTTGTGCATGCCTTACCTCGTCGGTTTGCATCTGGCTCAGGATGGCGCGTGAGCGCTCGTCCTGGGCCGGTAGCTGGTCCAGGTGATCGGCTAGATGGGCCTCCACCTGGCGCTCGGTTTCGACCACAAAGCCCAGGCTTACCGGGTCGCTGATGGCTGCGGCGGCGACGCCGATGGCGTAGCTGCCGGCATACCACAGCGGGTTGAGCAGGCTGGGCCGGCTATCCAGTTGATGCAGGCGTTCGGCGCACCAGGCCAGGTGATCGGTTTCTTCGGCTGCGGCGTGCAGCAGGTGTTGGCGGGTTTCGTCATCGCGGGCCAATGCGGCCTGGCCGAAATACAGCGCCTGGGCGCAGACCTCGCCGGTGTGATTGATGCGCATCAGTCCGGCGGCGTGGCGGCGCTCGGCTTCGTCCAGATCGGCCTCGGCCATGCTGGCGCCGGGAGAGTCCCGGTTCGCCTCCGGGGTGCCGGCAATGGCCTCCATGGCGCGCTCGATGCCAATCAGCAGGCGATCCAGCGAGGTAAGGGTGCGTGTGTTCATAACGACTCCACTGGGGCGTTTTCGAGCTGCTGAGCCAGCAGCGTCAAGGGATGCAAATGCGGCCAGGCATGCCCGGATTCATTCATGCCGGCGGCCAGGTGCAGGCGACAACCGATATTGGACGACAGCAATAGCTGTGGTGCCAAGTCGGCAGCTCGTCGCAGCATGTCGCCGCGAAGGCGTGAGGCACGCTCGGGAAATTCCAAGAGATGGCTGCCGGCCGCGCCGCAGCAGTACGGCGGCGAGGGCAGCGGGGCCACATCCAGCTCGGGGATGCGCCGAAGCAATTGCAGCAAGGTAGCGTCACTGCGCGCCACATTGGTTTGCGTGCACGGTAGATGCAAGGCGGCGCGGCGCGCGAGTGGGCGAAAGTGCAGGCGTTCGGTCTGGCTGGCGAGCAGGCTATAGGGGGCGGCAACAGATACCCCTGGCAAGGCCCGCCGCAGCGTACCCAGGCAGCCCGGCGTCACGGTGAGCAAATGCTGGGCGCCGCTGGCGGCCCAGGCCTGGCGAACGCGTTGTGCGGCCTGTTCGGCTGCTTCGGCAGCGCCGCCGTGCAAATCCAGCGCGCCGCAGCAGAACGCCGGTAGTTGTACGACCCGATATCCGGCCGCGCCGAGCAGGCGGATCGTCGCCTGTTGCGCCTCGGCATCGGCAATGCTGGCGATGCAGCCAGGAAATAGTGCGACCACGCCCAGCGCTGGCGTCGTTGGGGTGGCCGAAACAGGGCTGGTTGGCGCCCGCGCGCTCCTGGTCGGCAGCAGGCTCAATGCGGTACGCCAGGCCGATCCAAGCGGTAGCTGCCACTTGGGCACTCTCAATAGAGCGGCGATAGCCAGCAATGGCTTCAGCAGTGCCGGTCGCTTAAGCAGGGCCAGCAATCCACGCGGCCGTTGCGGCGAAGGGCCGAGCAGGGCGCGTGTTTCCACCAGCAATTCGGCGTATTGCACGTTCGCCGGGCAGACCCGTTCGCAGCCCAGGCAGCCCAGGCAATGATCCAGATGCTCGCGCAGGCCGGGGGTGGCAACGACCTCGCCCTTCGCCAGCGCCGCGGCGATGGCGATCCGCCCGCGCGGCGATTCAGCCTCATTGCGGTCTAGCGCATAGGTAGGGCATACCGGCAGGCACAAGCCGCACTGCACGCATTGATCGGCCAGTGCGGCGATTCGGTTGGGGGTCTTCTCAAGCAGCATGCCGATCATGCTATCATCGCCGACTCGCAGCCCGCCGGTCCGTGGGCTTGCGCGATAGATGAAAGCTCCGCTATCATCTCGCGCCTTTGCTCCACTGATTATGCACACCGCCTTACGGCGGCAGACCAGGTATTCCGAAATGAAAACGTTCAGCGCCAAGCCGGAAAGCGTCAAGCGCGACTGGTTCGTGATCGACGCCACGAACAAGACGCTCGGTCGTCTGTCGACCGAAATCGCGCGCCGTCTGCGCGGCAAGCACAAGCCGGAGTTCACTCCGCACGTCGATACCGGCGATTATATCGTCGTGGTCAACGCCGAGAAGGTGGCCGTCACCGGCGCCAAGCTTGACGACAAGATGTACCACCGTTTTACCGGTTACGTCGGCAACCTGAAGACCACCAGTCTCAAGGATCTGCTGGCCACCCACCCTGAGCGCGTGATCGAGATCGCCGTCAAGGGCATGTTGCCGAAGAACCCCCTGGGCCGCGCGATGTACCGCAAGCTCAAGGTGTACGGCGGCGCCGAACATCCGCATACCGCACAGCAGCCGCAGGCGCTGGAACTCTAAGGAATCAGTATGGCGATCCAGCAGAATTACGGCACCGGCCGCCGCAAGACCTCAGCCGCTCGCGTGTTCCTGCGCAAGGGCAACGGCGAGATCATTGTCAACGGCAAGAGCCTCGAACAGTTTTTCGGTCGTGAGACCTCGTGCATGATCGTGCGCCAGCCGCTCGAACTGACCGAGAACACCACCAAATTCGACATCAACGTCACCGTTGCAGGCGGCGGCATCACCGGCCAGGCCGGCGCGATCCGCTTGGGCATTGCCCGCGCGCTGATCGAATATGACGAAAGCCTCAAGTCGCCGCTCCGCAAGGCCGGCTTCGTGACCCGCGATGCCCGTGAAGTCGAGCGTAAAAAGGTCGGTCTGCACAAGGCCCGCCGCGCAACCCAGTTCTCGAAGCGCTAATCGTTCACTAGAACGATCGCTTCGACGGTCCGGTGCATCAAAGTCAGAGCGCACCGCTCCGCTAGGTTTTGGGAGATCGTCTAACGGTAGGACAACGGACTCTGACTCCGTTTATCTAGGTTCGAATCCTAGTCTCCCAGCCAAAATAAAAAGCCCGCCCTTGTGGCGGGCTTTTTATTTTGGTCTGCGGATACAGGAGACGAAGCACGTTCGACAAATTTGTCTGGAACAAATTTGGACAGCGCTTGCGCTGGCCCCGGAGCGCGCAGCGCGGAGGGGTGAGCCCCATGGATGGGGCGAACAATTCTAGTCGCTCACGTTGAGAAGGTTCGCCCTAATGGCGAGCTTTGCTTTTCTGCTGCGCTAAGGGCCAGAGTTATTCATCGACGGATGTCTCTGCCTATGCGAATACGGGAAGCGAGCCACGATCGGCATAGATCGCGCTGGCGCCGCGAGGCGGGGTGAACCCCTGGATGAGGTGAGCAAACCTAGTCTCCCAGCCAAAAAACGTAAAACCCGCCCTCGTGGCGGTTTTGTTTGTGCGTCGACCGGGACTAGCCTTGGTCAGCTATGGAGTTCTGGCTCGGCGCTACCTTATGAATGACTTGGTGTGGGCTTTGTCAGCTTTGTTTAATGCCGCTGCCCCCTTAGGCTCGGGGGCTAAGTCTCAGGACCTAGAGCTGGGACTCTCAATCAGCGGCAGCTGGCGAAAGCTAAATTCAAGGACGACCAAACAGAGGTTGCCCTTTTGAAACCTCAGCACCGCATAGCGTCATCGCCGAAGCGGTGAGCATCCAGAATTCTTCATAGCTTTGGTTATGCATTTCATCCTCTTTGACCATGAAAAACGGGACAGGGCGCGCTTTATTGAAATGCGTATTCGCGTTCACGAGGTCGTTGATGCGAAGGAGCCGCATCTGGAGAAACTCACAGTTGAGAAACTGGGTAGCCGTTTCGATGATTTCGGCGGGGAAGTAGGTCGAGAAAATCTGCAGCGTGGTAACGATGCGGCTTGCCCCCTCCGTCGCTGCACGCTCCAACATCTGGTGCCATTTGATGTCCTCGAAACTCCCGTCCTTATAGGGAGAGACCGAGGTCAGTTCCAATGCGGCCAAAGTTTCCCGGCGGGATGGATGGAGAAAGTCGGCCGGGGACTCGGGGGCGTCGCACTGGTTCCTCCAAATGAAGGAGCTGGAGAGCGGATGGATGGTATGGAGAACGGCCCTTAGCAACTGCGCTTTTCCTGTGGCCAAGATTCGCTCTCTCGTCTGCCACTGCTGGGCATGCTCCCGGCTGTTGCGGGCGGTGATGAGCACCGTGGCCATCAATGCCATGAGGCCGATGCCAAGCACCAGCCAGCCCAGCGGGGTGATTTTGGCAATGCCCACCGCCGTTCCGTCCCATTTTGGGGTCCCCACGATGGCCACCACTGCGGCAGCAAAGGCGATGATGGGCGGAATGTAGTCGAGGAACTTTGGAAGGTGGATTCTTTTCATGCCCTAACTTTTCGACAATCCGAACCTATTTTCCTAGAGAAGATTCCCGCCCCGGATGCAAATGCCATACCCGTCCGACAACCTTTCGTAGAAAAGCCGGTGCCGTGCTGTCGGCGTAGAAACAACAACTGCGCTGTCCCTTGAGAAACGATATGGACCGCCATCCTGCTGTAGCCATGCTGGAAACATCAGGATACGGCTGTTCCACTAATGTTGTGACGTCGACCAGATTTACGTAGAACAAAAGGTCGGTGGCTGCTTTGACGGCCGTCGGATACTTCTTATCGAGACTTTTTACTCGCTCATCGCAGCACAGATAGATTTCTTCAAGCGTCATGGTTTTTGGCCGGAACGGGCGAAGCAAGTCTTTCGGGTCGGTAATCTTGCGAACTCTTTCTAGTTCCGCTTTGTATTCCGCGTGGCGTTTACGCTCCTCATCCATGATCTCTTTGACTTCAAAACACGCATCCCTAAACACGACGTCGGGCGGGTCTTGGTCGGGACTGATGACTTCTTGCGGTTGGAGCGGTATCCGCAGATTCTCAATAAACGAGATGACTACCCAGCGCTCCCCCTCTTTTTTGTTCTTGGAGGAAAAGGAACGGACGGACTCCTCTAGGTCTTTGACTCGTTGGTCAATGAACTCTTTGTCGTCCATCAGGAACCCCTTGCAGGCGCTTGCCTCGCCCAGGCCTTACGCTATAGAGCGCAGCCCTATTTGACTAGCGGCGAAAGCGTGTTTCTGCAGAAACGTCCGTGTGCCCATTCGAGATTGATCGTGTCGATCACTTTCAGACGCGACTTGGACTACCTGGCAATACGCCTCAAAGCTGACAATCACCCAGCGTAATCGGCTCATTGGTACTGAACTCAATCGTGCACGCAGCCTTAAACGGCTGCCCTTGCTGCAAGGTCTTCGCCTTGCTCGCAAAAACCGGCTCAAACGTGGCGCGCCCTTCGACGTGCCCGGCTTCATCGATCAGATGAACCAGCAGCTTTCCATGTTTATCTTGGCTGACCTTGGCAACCACGGCGCGGATGGTGACGCGCTGGTCGAGGTAGCTGACCGGGGTGACGTGGCTTGCCTGGCTGTAGAGCTGGCTGAGCTGGGTCAGGCTGACCGAAGGTGTTGTCTCGCTGGCTAGTGAGGCAATGGGCAACAACACCAACCCGAAGATGGTGGAACGCAGGGTGGGCATGGCGGGGGCTTTTGTGGGTAGAGGGGGACATCCGTGTACCGCTACTGTGGTGGCACGTTGGCCGGATTCAATCGGCCATTCGTCAGGGATCCACCACAGTTCTTAAGCCGTGCTTAAGTTAATCCATCAGGCGGTCGCCGATCAGCACGATATTGGCCGGGCGACGGGCGAACAGGCCGACGGCGACGATGCCGGGAATTTGATTCAAATCGTTTTCCAGCGCGGCCGGATCGGCGATCTGCCAGCCATGCACGTCGATGACCCAGTTGCCGTTGTCGGTCACTACGCCGTCGCGCCACACCGGCTGGCCGCCGCGCTTGGCGATCTCGCGGCCGACCAGGCTGCGTGCCATCGGGATTACCTCGATCGGCAAGGGAAACTTGCCGAGCAGGTCGACCTTTTTGCTGGAATCAATGACGCAGACAAATTTTTCGCTGGCCTCGGCGATGATTTTTTCGCGGGTCAGCGCGGCGCCGCCGCCCTTGATGAGGCGTTTGTATGGGTCGCACTCGTCGGCGCCGTCCACGTACAGGCTGAGCGGGCCGGTAGCGTTGAGATCGAGCACCGGGATGCCGTGCTTTTTCAACTGCGCGGTAGATTGCTCCGAGCTGGATACCGCGCCCTGAATGCGGTCGCGTAGATCAGCCAGCGCGTCAATAAAGTAAGCGACCGTGGAGCCGGTGCCGACGCCGACAATGGCGCCGTCTTCGACGTAACGGATGGCGGCTTCACCAGCCAGGCGCTTTTCGTTATTGCTCATGAGGGTGATTCCGTAACTTAAGGGTTCGATGCTTGGCGCTACCTCCCCGAGTCAGCCGGGGGATGGCTTTGTTTATTCCAGCGCGAGGATCGCGCTCCACTCTTGTGCGGTTATCGGCATCACCGAAAGGCGATTGCCTTTGCGCACCAGCGCCATCTCGGCCAGCGAGGGCTGTGCCTGCAGCTCTTTAAGCGTAATGGTGCGTTTGAGTTTCTTGACGAACTTCACATCAACCAAGACCCAGCGCGGATTGTCGCGGGTGCTGGCGGCGTCGAAGTACTTGCCCTTGGGATTGAACTGGCCGGGGTCGGGGTAAGCATCGGTGGCGACTTCGGCGATGCCGACGATGCCGGGTTCGGCGCAGTTGGAGTGGTAAAAAAATACCTTGTCGCCAATGCGCATGCCATCGCGCATGAAGTTGCGCGCCTGGTAGTTGCGCACACCGTCCCAGGGCTCTACGCCCTTGCGCTTGAGGTCGTCGACCGAGAAGGCGTCGGGCTCGGATTTCATCAGCCAGTGGTTCATGCGAGCCTCTGATTCATACGCGCGCTTCTCCGTCCTTTGTGGTGGCGTGGCAATCGATCAGTTCGCGATCGGTGGCGATGTAGTCAAGCGCGACATCCCATGGCTGGGCGTCGATGGCCGGCAATTCTTGAAAGTCGTAGCCAATGCCGACCAACAGCGGTTCAGTCGGACGAACTTGTTCGCGTAAAAAGCTGAAGCTGCGGTCGTAATAGCCGCCGCCGTAGCCGAGTCGATGGCCTCGGCGGTCGAAAGCGAGCAGCGGCACCAGCACCAGGTCGAGCTGGAACGGCGCCAGCCACTCGCGTGGTGCGACCGGCTCTGGGATGCCATAGCGGTTTGGCTGTACGTCTTCGCCCGATGTCCAGGGGGCGAAACGGAGTGAGCGATCGTCGCCAGCCCCGATCAGTGGCAGCAAAAATTGTTGGCCGCGCGTGGCGAGGGGCGCCATCACCAGGTTCAATGGCAATTCGCCATCGCAGGCCCAGTAGCCGGCTATGCGTATGTCGGTGAGGTATTCGGGCAACTGCTCCAGGCTACGGCGCAAACCTTGCGCGGCGGCGATGCGTTGCTGCGGGGTGAGGGCGCGGCGGCGTTCGGCTAGCTGTTGGCGTAGCTCGCGTCGTTGGGCGGTGGCATCCACGTTCGCGCGTCTCCTCTTGTGGTGCCCGGCGGCGCGGCCTGGCCGGCTGGCGGCCAGGTAAGTAAATAAGGTGGCGTTAACCGCGATGCCGCTGCACACCAAACGACCTTGATCCAAGATGGATCAGGTGGGAGGGTTACATGGCCTCAAGGCTTTCCGCACGCGGCGGACATGCACAACAGCCGATGAAAAACCGACCCGGGGCCGTAATTAGGAACAAGGCAAATGTAAGAGTGCGCTGGCGAACATCGCAGAAAACGCCATCGCTATCTTAGTTGAGCCTCTAGGGCGGCATCAAGCTTGCGTCGCAAGGCGGCCAATCCATCGCTCAAGCTTTGATCGTGGCCGCTGTGCTGCTTGCGCAGGGCAAGAAACTCGTGGGTGACGCTGATCGCGGCCAGCACGGCAAGCCGGTCAAAGCCGGGCGCCTTGGCATTGGCGCGCAGTTCGCGCATCTTGCGATCGAGATAGCCGGCCGCCTCGAGCAGGCCTTCACGCTCTTCGGGTGCGCAGGCAATCAGGAATTCACGGTCGATAAGTCGCAAAGCGACCGGTTCGCTGTTGCTCATCAGGCAGTCTCTACACAAGTCATGGGTGACACTCAGCCGTTATGCTCAAGCGCCTTGAGGCGCTGAATCATTGCTTCTACCCGGCTGCGCGCCTGTTCGTTGCGAGCCATCAACCCGGCGCGCTCGTTGGCCAGTTGCTCCTGGCTATGGCGCAGGCTGCGGTTTTCCTCATTGAGCCGGCGCACGATTTCGAGCAGGCGGTCTAGCTGCTCGCTCAAGGCGGTGAGTTCTTGTTTGACGAGATCCGGTTTTAAGGGATCGGGCTTGACGGTGTCGGGCGCGCTCATAGGAGGAAACTATAGCAGGAGGTTTGGCCAAATCAGCGCTGCTGGCGCATCCCTGGACCGGCTAAACTTGCCCTCCAATCTTGAAGGAGTACGTCATGACCGCGATCGAACTGGTCGGCCACGACGAGCTGGACGACGCCTGCGCGCGGCTGCGGCTGGGCGTGCAGGCCAGCGATTTACATGGCTCGCTGAGTGGCTATCTGGCCGGCGGTGGCCGGCTTGGCCGGCAACCGCTGCTGACTGCGCTGGAGCTGGACGGTCAGGAGGTAACCCTATCGGCGCAGGATCAAGCCTTGCTCGATCGCCTCGTGAAGCAGTGCGAGGCGGAGCTGGCCGACCCGGAGCTGGGTTTTGAGCCGCTGTTGCCGGTTGACGATCGCCCGCTGCCGGAGCGTGCCGAGGCGCTGGTCGACTGGTGCCGGGGTTTTCTCGGTGGCTTTGGTCTGGCCGGTGCCGAGGCACACGCCAAACTCACCGACGAGGCGCAAGAGATTCTGCGCGATCTCGGCGCCATTGCCAGTTCGGCGTTCGACTTCGGCGAAGAAAGCGAAGACGAGGATGCCTTGATCGAGGTGCATGAGTTCGTGCGTGTCGGCGCGATGTTGTTGCATGCCGAGTGCGTCAGTTGGCGTAACGGTCCAAGCAACGACACCGTGCATTGAGCGCATCGGGCATCGCCACCTTGAGTAACGCGGCCCTGCATATTGAGCCTGCCGAGTACGTGCGCCGCCGTCGCCAGTTGATGCGCATGGCAGGCGAGGATGCGGTACTGCTGGTCGCCGCTGCGCCTGAGCGCATGCGTAATGCCGATGCGGCATGGCCCTACCGGCAAGACTCTGATCTGCACTACCTCGCGGGTTTTCCCGAGCCGGAAAGCGTATTGGCGCTATTGCCGGGGCGCAAACACGGCGAGGCCGTATTGTTCTGCCGCGAGCGGGATCTTGAGCGCGAGCGTTGGCACGGCGAGTCCATCGGTACCGAGCGTGCGGTCAGCGCGTATGGCATGGACGATGCATTTCCCATCGACGACATCGATGACATTCTGCCTGGGATGATCGAAGGGCGCGGCCGTGTCTATTGCCACTTCGGCCGCGAGCCAGAATTCGACGCGCGCCTGCTCGGCTGGATGCGCCGCCTGCGTCAGTTGCGTGGCGGTGGGGTGGTGCCGAAAGAGTTCGTTGCACTCGGTCATCTGCTGCATGACTTGCGGCTCTACAAGTCGCGTGCCGAATTGAAACTGATGCGTGCTTCCGCGGCGATCGCCGCCGAGGCGCATCTCGCCGCCATGCGCGTGGCAGTGGCTGGTCGTCATGAATATGAAGTCGAAGCCGAGTTGCTGCGCGTCATGCATAGTCATGGTGCGGTACCGGCGTTTCCACCGATCGTCGCTGCAGGCGCGAATGCCTGCGTCATGCATTACCAGGCAAACCGCGCACCGCTGCGCGAAGGCGAGTTGTTGTTGATCGACGCCGGTGCCGAACTGGCGTGCTACGCCTCCGACATCAGTCGCAGTTTTCCGGTGAGCGGGCGCTACAGCCGCGAGCAGCGCGCATTGTATGAGGTCGTGCTTGCCGCTCAAGAGGCGGCGATTGACCAAGTGCGCCCTGGCCGCCCCTTTGATGCCGCGCATCATGTGGCGGTGCGCGTGATTACCGAAGGCCTGTGTGCGCTAGGTTTACTGAGCGGCGATGCTGACAAGGCGATTGCCGATGGCAGTTACAAGCGCTTTTTCCCGGCGAAAACCGGCCATTGGCTGGGTTTGGATGTGCATGACGTCGGCGATTATCGTGTCGATGGCGAGCCGCGCATGCTTGAGGAAGGCATGGTGGTGACGGTGGAACCCGGCATTTACGTGCCGCCCGGCGAGGCGTCGGTGGCTGAGCGTTGGCGCGGTATCGGCATTCGCATCGAAGACGATGTGGCGGTTACGCGCGATGGCCATGAGGTGCTCACTGACATCGTGCCGAGGGATGCCGAGGCGATCGAGACGTTGCTGATGCAGCGTTAAGGATGCTCTGAATAGATCAGAGCATCCTTAAGCGGCGCATGAAATAACACACGCCGCCGTGCTCATGCGATCAGGTCTCGCGATTAGGTCTGCAATGCTTTCAATAGCTGTGCAAGTTGCTCGCGTTGGGCGTCATCCAGCGGCAACACCGGGCTGCGCGGAATACCCGCATCGAAGCCGCTCAATTGCAGGCCGGCCTTGATGGTCTTTGGCAGGCCGCCTTTCAGGATAAATTGCAGCAAGGGGAGTTGCTTGTAGAAGCACTCGCGAGCTTGCTGCATATCTCCGGCGTTGGCGGCCCGATAGAGTTGCAGTGTCAGTTCGGGGATCAAGCAAGGTGCGGCGGTACACCAGCCTGTGGCACCTGCTGCGAAGGCCTCCAGCGCCAACGGATTGCTGCCGTTGAAGAATGGAATCTGCCCATCCGATAGCTGGGTGATCCGGTGCATGCGCTGAATATCGCCGGAGCTTTCCTTAATCATGCTGACATTGTCGATGTCGTGGTTCATGCGAACCATCAACTCGGGAGACATATCGACACCGCTGGTCGCCGGGTTGTTGTAGACCATGATCGGAAGATCGATAGCCGCCGCGATCTTGGCGTAATGCTGAAAGATTTCCTCCTCCGTGAGCTTCCAGTAGGAAGTCGGCAGCACCATGACGGCGTCGGCACCGATCTGTTGGGCGAAGTGCGCGCGACGCACCGCATTCTGGGTGGTCAGTTCGGAGATGCCGACGATGACCGGAACCCGTTTGGCAATATGGCGCACCGAAGTTTCGGCCACGGTTTGCCATTCGATGTCGCTGAGGTACGCGTTCTCGCCGGTGCTGCCGAGCGGGGCCATCGCATGTACGCCACTTTGCACAAGGCGATCGATCAGGGCGGTCAGGGCAACCGTGTCGACGGCGCCATCTTCGGGGCGGAAAGGGGTGATCGGGTAAGCGACGATGCCCTTGAAAACTGCTTGTGTCATACGGGGATAAGTCCTTTCAAAACGTTGGTAAGGCTAAGCAACTGCATTCAGATGGTTTGCTCGATGCAATCAGGGTGGTTTTTCAGTGCGCGGCGTGCGAAGTAGGCAAACGTGGTCTGGTCACGCTTGGACGTTGAGATCCAGTCGTGTGCTTCGCTGGCGAGCGCCTTAGGCAGCGGCTTGATCTCGCCGGCGGCCATGGCCAGCAACTGCAACTTGGCGGCCCGCTCGAACAGCGAGGCGAGCACGCAGGCCTCCTCGATGGTTGAGCAGGCGACGAGCTGGCCGTGATGCGCAAGCAGGACGGAGCGCTTGTCGCCAAGTGCTTTGGCGATGATTTCGCCTTCTTCGTTGCCAACCGGGATGCCGGGCCAATCTTTGAGGAAGGCGCAATCGTCGAATAGCGGACAGATGTCCATATGCGAAACGATAAGCGGCACCTCAAGCATGGAGAGGGCCACGATATGCAGCGGATGGGTGTGAATGATGCAGTTGACGTCCGGACGGGCGCGGTAGATCCAGCTATGGAAACGATTTGCCGGATTTGCCATGCCGTTGCCTTCAAGCACGTTCAGATCCTCATCGACCAGTAGCAGGTTCGATTCGCTGATTTCGTCGAAGCCCAGTCCGAGGCGTTGCGTGTAATAGGTGCCTGGGGCTTCGGCGCGTGTCGTGATCTGGCCGGCCAGGCCGGAATCGTGGCCGGCATCGAACAGGATTCGGCAGGTGAGTGCCAGCTTCTGCTGGGTTGTCCAGGTAGGGCGCGGCAGTACCTGTTCCATATTTCGCTGCGCGCGTGTGACTAGCTCGGATTTAGATAATTGAAGCGTGTCGGCCATGTTGTTTCCTCATCGTTGGGTGCTGGGCGACTGCGCGTCGCGTAGCAAGGGAGGCGTCTGAGAACACTTGGGGTAATTAATGACACAAAGTGTCCTATGCGACAATAGGGCATCTCAATGTTCTGGATTCGGCGATGGCTGCCCGGCTGAAGTTGTTGCGCAAGAAACATGGCTGGACACTTGAAGCCCTGGCCGGGCAGACCGGTCTGACGAAGAGCTATTTGTCCAAGGTCGAGCGTGGGCTGAGCGTGCCTTCGATCGCCGTGGCGCTGAAGTTGGCGCATGCGTTGAGGATCGATGTCGAGCAGCTTTTTTCGGAAAAGGTCGGGCAGCAGCCGATCACTATCGTGCGTGCCGGCGAACGCAGTCCCATCGCCATGACGGGTAAATCCGATAAGCCCGTTTACGAAGGCATCGCTACGCAGTTAGGCCACAAGATGCTGTTGCCTTTCATGATGTATCCGCCAAAAGACTTTGCGACTTCGGCGTTCAAGGAGCATGCCGGCGAGGAGCTGTTGTTTGTGCACAAAGGCAAGGTCGAGGTGGATTTCGCCGGAAAGGACGTGCAGCTCGATGTAGGCGATTGTGCTTACTTTGACGCACGGATTCCGCATCGCATGCGCTCCATCGGTCGCATGCAAGCGGAAGTGCTTATCGTTGTGTACGACGACAAGACCGGCGCGGATTAAGAGCCTGCAACGGGAAGTAGCTTAATCGCCGTTTTCACTTGGCGTACGGTCGCGCTCTGCTTCACGCGATACATGCACTTCGTACCACATCGCATTGAGGATGCCGAAGGCGCAGGCCAGGCCAAGGCCAAGTATCCAACTGAAATACCACATGAGATCGGGACTCCTATAAGGGGCGTCGGCTGTGCGGCTCAATAACCGTTATGCGAATTGCGCACGTGTTCCAGGGTGACGCGTCCGCGCATCACGCGGTACACCCAACTGGTGTAAGCAATGATGATGGGCATAAATACCGCGGTGACGCCAAGCATCAACAGCAAGGTGCCACGGCTGGAGGATGCGTCCCAGATAGTGAGGCTGGAGCGCGGATCGAGGCTGGATGGCAGCAAGAACGGGAACAGCGCGAAGCCGGCCGACAAAATGGTACCCGCCACCATCAGGCTGCTGCAAAGAAAGCCGCCAAGGCCGCGCTTGCCCACCGTCAGTTGCACGCCGATGGCGCCAAGCAAGGCGACGACGGGCGCAGCCCAGAACCAGGGATGCTGCAGGTAGCTGGCAAACCAACTGCCACCGCGAGCCACTTCTTTGAATAATGGATTGGCGGGGCCATCGGTAACCACCGGGCCGACGATGGCGTAGCCGGGTATGCCATAGGCCAGCCAGATGCCGGCCAGTACGTACAGCACGGCATAGACCAATGCTATCCAACGCGCGATGCGCGCCGCGCGTTCGGCAATCACGTGATCTGCTTTCAGCGCTGCCCAGCATGCGCCGTGCGCTAGCAACATGCTTAAGGAAACCAGGCCGGCGACGAGGGCGAACGGGTGCAGCAACTCAAAAAAGCCACCATGCCAACTCATGCGTAGATCGCCATCGAACTGGAATGGCACGCCGAGGAACAGATTGCCGAAGGCCACGCCGGAAATCAGCATCACCACTACGCCGGAGCCGACCAGGACCCAATCCCACAGATTGCGCCAGCGCGCGTCGTGCACCTTGCCGCGAAAGTTGAAGCCGACCGGACGCAGAATAAAGGCCAGCAAGACCAGCGCGATCGCCAGGTACATACCGGAGAACGACACGGCATAAAGCATCGGCCATGCCGCGAACACCGCGCCGCCGCCGAGGATGAACCACACCTGGTTACCCTCCCAGGTCGGTTCAATGGTTTCCAGCAGTACCAGCCGCTCGTCGTCGTTGCGGCCAAGCACGCGCAGCAATGCGGCGATACCGAAGTCGAAGCCATCCATGATGGCGAAGCCGATCAACAGCACGCCGAGCAAAGCCCACCAGATCAACCGCAGGTTTTCATAGTCGAACATGGCGCTCTCCTCAAACCTTGGCTGGGGTGGTGGTGTGGATGTCGGCAGGCGGCCAGATTCCAAGCCCATCCGGCCCTTTGCGCGCGAACTTGACCATCAGCACCGCATCGATAATTGCCAGCGCGGTATAGAACAACACGAAACCGCCTAGCGAGGTCCACACCTGGCCGGTGGTCACCGACGACACGCCCAGCGCTGTCGGCAAGATGCCTTCGATAGCCCACGGCTGGCGGCCGTATTCGGCCACGATCCAGCCCAGCTCTGCGGCCACCCACGGTAGCGGCAAGCTCCATAGCGCCATCTTCAAGTACCAGCGCTTGCTATCGAGTTTGCGTTTGCTCGATAGCCAGAACGAGAACGCGAACAGGGCGATGAAGTAGAAGCCGCAGGCGACCATGATGCGAAACGACCAGAACAACACCGGCACATTCGGAATGGTGCTGTCGGCAGCCTTTTGGATGTCCGCCGGTGTCGCCTTACGTGGATCGTCCATAAACCGTTTGAGCAATAAGGCGTAGCCGAGATCCTTGTCGTGCGCGGCGAGAATCGCCCGCGCTTGCGCATTGTTTTTGTCTTCGCGCAATACCAGCATGGCGTCGTAAGCATGAATGCCGTTGTCGATCTTGCCCTTGGTTTCCTCGACCAGATTGGCGATGCCGGGAATAGGTGTGTCGATCGAACGGGTGCCGATCAAGCCCATCACCCACGGCACGCGCACGGCGAAGTGGGTGGTGCGTTGTGCGACGTCGGGGATGCCGAACACAGTAAAAGAGGCCGGTGCGGGTTCGGTTTCCCACATGGCCTCGATCGCCGCCATCTTCATCTTCTGGTTCTCGGAAACCGCGTAGCCGGATTCGTCGCCTAGCACGACGACGCTCAAGGCTGCGGCCAGGCCAAAACTAGCCGCCACCGTCATCGAGCGTTTGGCGAAATCCACATTGCGCCCTTGCAGCAGATACCAGGCACTGATCGACAGCACGAACATCGCGCCCATCACATAGCCGGCGCTTACCGTGTGCACAAACTTGGCCTGCGCCACCGGATTGAAAAACACCTCGGAGAACGAAGTCACCTCCATGCGCATCGTTTCAGGATTGAACGCCGAGCCGACCGGGTTCTGCATCCAGGCATTGGCGATCAATATCCATAACGCCGACAAGCTGGTGGCGAGGGCGAGAAACCAGGTGACCAAGAGGTGCTTGACCCGCGACAGGCGCGTCCAGCCCATAAAGAACAGGCCGATCAGCGTGCCTTCGAGGAAGAATGCCATCAGCCCTTCGATCGCCAGCGGTGTGCCGAATACATCGCCGACGTAGTGCGCGTAGTAAGCCCAGTTCATGCCGAACTGAAACTCCATGGTCACGCCGGTAGCGACACCCATCGCGAAGTTGATGCCGAACAGCACGCCCCAAAACTGCACCATGCGCCGCCACACTTCGCGCCCGGTCATCACATAAACGCTCTCCATGATCGCGAGCATCCATACCAGGCCCAGGGTCAGTGGCACGAATAGAAAGTGATAGAGCGCGGTAAGCGCAAATTGCAGGCGCGACAGGGTAACGACGTCGGTGTCGATAATCATGGTTGGCCTTCGTGCGGCGAGGAAGAAGGGGCCGGCGCGAGCAAGTGCTCAATCGCCTCGGGGCGGGTATCGGGGCGTGGGTGCGGAGCGATCGCGACCCACCAGATCAAACTCAATAGAGCGACCTTGGCGACGACGATCAGGATTAACTCAACAGCCAGCCGGCGCAGTGGTCTGGTTTGTTTGGCTTGAGTGAGCGACATGGACATGGCAAATGCACCCCTGCTGTGTCTGCCACGCATGGTACACCGCAGTAACGTCTTGTCTGCGTGTAGCAATGTCGCAGTGGCGGATCGCCACATGGACAACTTTCCCACGTCTCTCTATGGGAGAGTGGGAAAGGATGTGAGCTGGCGATAACCGGCCATCTTTGTCGCCCCGGCATCGGCCGGGATGGCGATCAACTCAACAATGCAAATGCATCGCGGGTAAGGTTTTCTGGCGCCGCCTCGGTGCACACGACATCATCCTCGATGCGGATGCCGCCGTAAGGGCGAAAAGCATCCACCTTGGCCCAGTCGATATCGGCAGCGAGTGGCTTGTCGCGCAGCTCGGCCAGCAACATGTCGATGAAGTACAGGCCAGGCTCGATCGTCACCACCATATGGGGCTCCAGCACGCGGGTCATCCGCAGATACGGATGGCCGGCCGGGCGCGGAATACTGCCGCCGCGTTCGTTTTGCTGGAAACCGGCGACATCGTGTACCTGCAGGCCGATCGGGTGGCCCAGGCCATGCGGGAAAAATGTCGCGGTAACGCCGGATTCCACCGCGCTCTCCGCACTCATGCGAATCAGGCCGTGTTCGCGTAGTACGTCGGCCAAGACATGGTGCGCGTGGATATGCAGCTCCGGGTAGCTCTGGCCGACGCGGACTTTAGCGACGAAGTCTTGCTGGGCGACGTCCACACTGTCGATCAGCGCCTGAAACTCGTGGTGACCGACGGCGGCGTAAGTGCGCGTGATGTCGCTGGCGTAACCGGCGGCGTTGGCGCCGGCATCGATCAGAAACGAGCGGCTTTGCGCTGGCGGCTTGCGATCGAAGTTCGTGTAATGAAGCACCGCGCCGTGTTCGTTGAGGCCGACGATGCTTGCATAGGGCAGTTCGGCGTCGATCGCGCCCGCGGCGGCGAGATAAGCCTGATGGATGCTCAGCTCGCTCTTGCCGGCGCGAAAGGCTTGCTCGGCGGCATGATGCGCGCGGGCGCCGATGCGGCTGGCTTCGCGCATCAGCTCCAATTCGTAGGGTGTTTTGTAGGAGCGATGCCAGTGAAGGTAATCCAGCACCGCTTGCGGATGATTGGCTTCGGCGCCTGCTAGCGCCGGTTGCTCCGGTGCGATCACTGCACGCCTTGTGTTGGCGCCTGGCAGATGCGCTACGGCGTCTGCGGCGTTGCGCACGATGGTGATATCGAAGTGTTCGACCCAATAGCCGTGCGGCGCCTCAGGCACCACATGCCAGTAGTCGTGCGGCTGCAGAAAGATCAACTTAGGCTTCGCGCCCGGCGTATAGACGATCCAGCTACCCGGCGTATTCGTCAGTGGCAACCAATGGCGAAAGTGCGGACTGGCGACGAAGGCATAGTCTTGATCGTCGAGAAACTTGCGCAGTGGCATGCCGGCCGCAATCACCAGGTGGTCGTAGCCGCCAAGCGCGAGTGCCTTGTCGGCGCGCTCGCGCAAGGTGGTCAGATGCTGGGGGTAGAGCGGGGCAAGGCGATCGGTCATGAGGGTTCCTGATGGTGCGCTAAGCGGCACATGATCGCGCGGCATCGCGGTGGTTGCTAGGGACTCAATCCAGGAAGCTGGAGATCACATCGTTGAGAAAACGCTGGCCCAGCGCGGTGGTGCGCATTTGTTGCGCGTCGTCGGTCAGCCAGCCGCGTTGGCGGGCGCTGGCAAGTCCGGCGGCAATACGCTCGATCGGCAGGCCAGTGCGTTCAGCGAAGTCATTCATCGGCACGCCGTCGATCAGGCGCAAGGCGTTGAGCATGTACTCGAAGGGCAGTTCGTCGGCGGGCACCACGTTATCGCCACCGATCCGGCCGGGACCGTTGGCGGCATCCAGGTAAGCGCGCGGATGGCGGGTTTTCCAGCGGCGATGCACCGTGCCATTGGTGGCGTCGGTCAGTTTGCCGTGCGCGCCGGCGCCGATGCCGAGGTAGTCACCGAAACGCCAATAGTTGAGGTTATGTACGCAGCGCCGATCCGGTTGTGCATAGGCGGATATTTCGTACTGGCCGTAGCCGGCGGCGGCAAGGCGCTGCTCGCAGCCCTCTTGCATCGCCCAGGCGTGGTCGTCGTCCGGCAGCGGTGGCGGGTTGGCGGCGAAGGCGGTGTTCGGCTCCAGCGTGAGCTGGTAGTGCGAGATATGGGTAGGGCGCAAGGCCACGGCGCGCTCGACATCGTGTAGCGCGCCATCGAGCTGTTGCTGGGGCAGGGCATACATCAAGTCGAGATTGATGTTGGCGTAGCCGGCATCTTGTGCCGATTTCACCGCTGCCTCGGCTTCGGCAGCCGAGTGAATGCGGCCAAGGCGCTTGAGTTTGTCATCGTCGAAACTCTGGATACCGAACGAAAGCCGATTGACCCCGGCGGCCAGGTAGCCATCGAAACGGCCATGCTCGACGGTGCCGGGGTTGGTTTCCAGGGTGATCTCGGTCGTATCGGCCAGGCTCACCCGCGCACGCACGCCATCGAGAAAACGGTCGATCAGCTCCGGCGCGAACAGGCTGGGGGTGCCGCCGCCGAAGAAAATACTGAGCACCGGCCGGCCGGTGAGTGCCGCACCGAAATCGGCGAGGTCGGCATCCAGGTCGGCCAGTAAGTGGTCGATGTAGGCCGCGTACGGTGGCGGTTCGCTGCGCAGGCCGTGCGAATTGAAGTCGCAATAAGGGCATTTTTTTACGCACCACGGCATATGCACGTATAGCGATAGCGGTGGTGCGAGCAGATTCATCCGTGCAGCTCGGCAAGGCGCTCATGCAGCAAGACCAAGGCCTGGCCGCGATGACTCAAACGGTTTTTCAGCGACGGGTCGAGCTCGGCCGCGCCGACGGTATGGCCGTCCGGGAGAAATAGCGGGTCGTAGCCGAAGCCGTGCACGCCGCGTGTCTCATGCAGCACCCGGCCATGCCAGCGGCCTTCGGCGATCAGCGGCGCCGGATCGTCCGCATGGCGCAATAGCACCAGCACGCAGATAAAGAACGCCCCGCGTTGCTCGTTCGGTACACCATCCAGCTCACGCAATAGCTTGGCGTTATTCGCCGCACTGTCGCCATGGCTACCGCTGTAGCGTGCCGAATACAGGCCCGGCGCGCCACGAAGATGGTCAACGCACAGGCCCGAGTCGTCGCCCAGCGCCGGCAGCCCGGTGACCCGCGCCGCGTTACGCGCCTTCAGTAGCGCGTTTTCGACAAAGGTAAGGCCGGTTTCTTCGATGTCCCCCACACCCAGGCTGCCCTGGGTGACGACCTCAAGGCCGCTATCGGCAAAGAGTGCGTTGAACTCGGCGAGCTTGCCGGGGTTGCTGCTGGCCAGAACGATGCGTGATGCGATGCGTGACATGGACTAGCTCATGCCCAAGGCGGCGTGCTGCACGGCAACCAGTTCGGTGATGCCCTTTTCGGCCAGGCCGAGCAAGGCGTTCATTTCATCGCGGCGGAACGGATGGCCTTCGGCGGTGCCTTGCACTTCGATAAAACCGCCGCCGTCGTTCATCACCACGTTCATGTCGGTGTCGCAGTTGGAATCTTCGGCATAGTCGAGGTCGAGCACCGGCACGCCTTTGTAGATGCCGACCGAGACCGCGGCAATGGCGCCAAATATCGGGTTGCGCTTCAGGTTTTCGCGTTTCATCAGCAGGCTTACCGCATCGACCAGGGCCACATAGGCGCCAGTGATCGCCGCCGTACGGGTGCCGCCATCGGCCTGGATGACGTCGCAATCGAGGGTGATGACGCGCTCACCGAGTGCCTGGCGATCCACGCAGGCACGCAGGCTGCGGCCGATCAGGCGCTGGATTTCCATGGTGCGGCCGCCTTGGCCGCCGCGCGCGGCTTCGCGCTGGGTGCGGCTGGTGGTGGCGCGCGGCAGCATGCCGTATTCGGCGGTAACCCAGCCCTCGCCCTTGCCCCGCAGCCACGGTGGTACGCGGTCTTCGATGCTGGCTGTGCATAGCACCCGAGTATCGCCAAAACTGACCAGAACCGAGCCTTCGGCATGGCGGGTGTAGTGGCGTTCAATCGTGACAGGACGCAGTTGGTCGCTGGCGCGACCGCTGGGGCGGTTGAAAGCATTCATTATGGGTGCGGCCTGGATTGGGCAAGGCGGGTCGGAGAGTTTACCATTGCTGACTTTTCCACCGATCGTTACTGGCCTGGCCGTTGCCCGGCCGGCGGTTATCGGTTCAGCCGTCACCCAACATTCAAGAGCAGGCCACCCATGATCCGCAGCATGACTGCCTATGCCTCCGCCGAAACGGCCGGCCCCGCCGGCACGCTTAGCTGCGAGTTGCGCACGGTCAATCACCGTTATCTGGAGCTGAGCCCACGGCTGCCGGACGATTTGCGTAACTTTGAATCAGCCTTGCGCGAGCGGATCGCAGCGAAGCTGTCACGCGGCAAGCTGGATTTGACCGTACGTTTGCGTGCCAACGATGCACGCAGCGAATCGTTGCAAATCAACCATGCGCTGTTGTCCCGGCTCTCCGAGCTGAATCTGGACATGGCCGCACGCTTCCCGGGCCTGCATGTCGAGTTCACCGATTTGCTGCGCTTCCCCGGTGTCATGCAGCAAGCCGAGGTGGATCAGGACGAACTGCAAGTCGCGCTATTCGATGTACTCGATCGCGCACTGGACGCGTTGACCGCTACCCGTGAGCGCGAAGGCGCCAAGCTGGCCGATCTGCTCAAAGAGCGGCTGGACGGTATCGAACGGGTCGTCACCGAGGTGCGCGGCTGGATGCCGGAGATTCGCGCGGCGCTGCGCACGCGGCTGGAAACGCGCCTGGCCGACCTCAAGCAGCCTGCCGATCCGGGCCGGTTAGAACAAGAGCTGGTGCTGCAGATCACTCGTACCGATGTCGACGAAGAGCTGGATCGCCTCAGCACCCATATCAGCGAGGCCCGCCGGGTATTGGGCTTGAAGGAGCCGGTGGGGCGCCGGCTCGACTTCCTGATGCAGGAATTCAACCGCGAGGCCAATACCCTGGGTTCCAAGTCGGTCGATGCACGCAGCACCAATGCGGCAGTGGAGCTGAAAGTGCTGATCGAGCAGATGCGCGAACAGGTGCAGAACATCGAATGAGTGCTTCGCGCATGCTTACTGATGACGGCACCCTGTTCATCGTTGCCGCACCTTCCGGTGCCGGCAAATCGACCTTGGTCAACGCGCTGCTCGGCTGCGAGCCGGCGATCTCGTTGTCGGTGTCGCATACCACGCGGCCGCCGCGATCGGGTGAGGAATACGGTCGGCATTACTACTTTGTCGAGCGTGCCGAGTTCGAGCGCGAAATCGCCGAGGGCATTTTCCTTGAGCATGCCGAAGTGCATGGCAATCTCTACGGAACCTCTCACACCACGGTAGCCGGCTTGCTGGCGCAGGGTCGTGACGTGCTGCTGGAGATCGACTGGCAGGGCGCGCGGCAGATCCGTCAATCCAAGCCTGATTGCGTCAGTGTGTTTATCCTGCCGCCTTCACGGCCCGAGCTGGAGCGCCGCCTGCGCGGGCGCGGTTCGGACAGTGCCGAGGTGATCGAGCGGCGTCTGCACAATTCACGTGAAGAAATCAGCCACGCGCATGAGTTCGACTACATCATCGTCAACGACCGCTTCGAGGACGCTCTGGGCGATTTGCAGGCGATTGTGCATGCGGTGCGTCAGCGTGCCGCGCTGCAATGCAGACGTTACGAGAACTTGATTGCCGAGCTGCTGGGCTGACCGTCTGCAGTTCAATCCAGCAAATTGCGCAAATAGCTCTGCGGGTTGTTGAGAAAGCCGCGGGTCAGCTCGTAATGCTCGGTATCCTCGTAGCGCACGCGTTCGAGGCCCTGGTCGGTGATCTGGTAGATCCAGGCATCCGGGTAGCTGAGCAAAAGCGGTGAGTGAGTGGCGATGATGAACTGTGAACGCTGCCGGACTAACTCATGCAGTCGACGCAGCATGGCTAATTGCCGTGCCGGCGAGAGCGCCGCCTCGGGCTCGTCCAGCACGTAGAAGCCGTCGCCGCGAAAGCGATGGGTCATCAGCGAGAAGAATGATTCGCCATGCGATTGCTCGTGCAGTGATTGACCGCCATAGGAATCGATGATGGGCGGTCCGCCCGGACCTTCGTCCAGTCGTTCGATTTCAGTGGCCACATTGAAAAAGCTCTCCGCGCGCAGAAAGAAGCCGTCCTTGGGGCGGCGAAAGGTCTTAGACAAGCGCAGATATTCATGCAGTACGGAATGCGAGGTGCGGGTGCTGAAACGGAAGTTTTTACCGCCGCCCTCGGGATTAAAGCCCCATGCCGTGGCGACAGCCTCCAGCAAGGTTGATTTGCCGCTGCCGTTTTCGCCGACCAGAAAGGTCACTGCGGGGTGTAGCTCCAGGCGCTGAAAATTCTGCAGTACCGGCAGAGAGAAGGGGTATTCACCGAAAGTGGGGACACGCTCGCGCAGCAAGCGAGCCTCCATCACGTAGTGTTCAGCATCTAATGTGCGCATAGATTCCTGCCCAGCCATGGGCTTGCGTGATGCTGAAGTAAAGCACGCCGGTGTCTCATCGAGTGATCCATGATGGCGCCCATAGAGCGCTTCCGGTAACTTGTGCGACTTTGATGCCGAATGCCGACCTATGACCGACTCCGTTAGCGCACAGCCCGACGACAGCGCCCTGGTGCGCGTCCGTGGCCTGACCACGGTGCTCAACGGTAAGGTGATCTTCGATGCGATGGATCTAGACATTCCACGCGGCAAGATCACCGCCATCATGGGCCCCAGCGGCACCGGCAAGACCACCCTGCTCAAGCACATCACCGGGCAAATGCGCGGCGATGCCGGTGAAGTATGGGTCGACGGCAAAAATGTGCAGGCTTTGTCGCGCGAGAAACTTTTCGAGTTGCGCGAACAGATCGGATACCTGTTTCAAAATTCAGCCTTGCTGACCGATTTCGATGTGTTCGAGAACGTCGCCTTCCCCCTGCGCCAGCACACCGAGCTGCCGGAAGTACTGATCCGCAATCTGGTGCTGACCAAGCTGCAGGCGGTTGGCCTGCGCGGCGCCGCCAAGTTGATGCCGACCGAGCTGTCCGGCGGTATGGCGCGACGCGTGGCGCTGGCGCGGGCGATCGTGTTCGACCCCATGCTGATTCTCTATGACGAGCCTTTTGTGGGTCTTGATCCGGTCGCATTGAATCAGGTGTTGAAGCTGATCCGTACGCTCAATCAAACACTCGGCATTACCAGCGTCTTGGTGGCGCATGAGCTGGAGGCGATCAAGCAGGTGGCCGATCATATTTATCTGATCGCGAACGGCAAGGTGGTGGCGCAGGGTGACCCCAAGACCATCGCCGAGGATGGCTCGCCGTGGACACGGCAGTTTTTTGGTGGCGAGGCCGATGGTCCGGTGCCGTTCCAGTATCCGGCGGGTGATTACGCCACTTCGCTCGGTTTTCCAGGAGGCGGGGCATGAGCGCACAGCCGGCGCAAGAAAACGTCGTCACTCGCTCGCTGACTCAGATCGGCGCTTGTGGTCTGTTTCTGCTGACCATACTCGCGGCCGTTCCGCGTAGTTTCCGGCACGGCCGCGAGACCGTGCGGCAGCTTTGGTTTGTCGGTGCGATGAGCCTGACCATCATCATGGTCTGCGGTCTGTTTGTCGGCATGGTGCTGGGCTTGCAGCTTTATTACGTGCTGTCGATTTTCGGCGGCACGGCAGCCAGCGGCACGGTGGTGGCGATTGCCATCTATCGCGAATTGGGGCCGGTGGTGACCGCCTTGCTGTTCGCTGGTCGCGCCGGCACCTCGATTACCGCCGAGATCGGCCTGATGCGCGCCACCGACCAAATCGCCGCGATGGAGATGATGGCGGTCGATCCGATTGCCTACGTGGTAGCGCCACGCTTTCTGGCCGGCGTCATTGCGATGCCGCTGCTGTGCTGCGTGTTTTGCGCGCTGGGTATCTTCGGTGGTCACCTGGTTGGCGTGAACTGGCTCGGCATCGATAACGGCACGTTCTGGTCGAACATGACGGCCACGGTCGATGTATGGAAGGACGTAGTCAACGGCGTGTTGTACAAAAGCCTCGCCTTTGGCGCTGTGGTCTCGCTGATTGCCGTGTTTCAGGGCTATACCACGGCACCCACCAGCGAAGGCGTGGCTTATGCCACTACGCGTACGGTGGTGGCTTCGTCGATTGCCATTTTGGCCATCGATTTCGTGCTTACCGCATTTCTTATGTGATTGCGCCGATGCGACTGTGCAGAGTGAGCGCCGCGATGTCCCGATTTAATAAGACCCGCTTCAATAAGATCCGATTCGATAAGACGTTGTCTAAAACTTTTATACAGAGGAACGTGCCGTGAGCCAGAGACCATCGTATGCCGTCGGCACCGGCTTGTTCATCGTGCTCGGCTTTGCCGCGCTGGCCTATCTGGCTACCCAGACCACGTCGGTAGCCAATATTCATCAGGGCAGCAGCTACACCGTCGATGCGCACTTCGCCAATATCGGTCAGCTCAAAGAGCGCGCGCCGGTGAAGATCGCTGGCGTACGCGTGGGCCAGGTGCAGTCGATCGTGCTCGATCCCGCCAGTGAAGTGGCCGACGTAAAGCTGTCGATCGACCAGCGCTACAGCAAGATTCCCGAAGATTCGGTCGCAACCATTTTCACCAGCGGTCTGCTCGGCGATCAGTACATCGGCATCCAGTACGGCAGCTCCAAGAATGTCGTGGCCGCCGGCGGCACCCTGGCCTTGACCAAGCCGGCCCAGCAGTTGGAAGAAATGCTCGGTAAATTCTTTGGCGCCGGCGGTTCGGCCGATAACCTCGGCGGCAGCTATACGGTGAAGGCGCGGTTTACCAATGTAGGCGCTCTTTCGGCGGGTGCGCCGGTGAAGATGGCCGGCGTGGCCATTGGCAGCGTGCAGTCGGTGAAGGCCGATCCGGTGAAGCTGGATGCCTACGTGGTTCTGGCGATCGATAAGAAATTCAGCCAGATCCCCGATGATTCGGCTGCCGCGGTGTTCACTAGCGGTTTGATCGGCACTCAGTATGTTGCGATCCAGCCTGGCGGTTCGCCGGAGCCGTTGAAGAACGGTGACGAGCTGGTACTGACCCAGTCGGCTCTGCAACTGGAAGATCTGATCGGCAAGTTCTTGGTCAGTGGCTCGCCTGGCGACAAGAAGGCTGCCGCCGACGATACCAAGCCTGCCGGCAAGCATTGATCCCGTTGGCAAAGTATTTCCATTGATTTCAAGATTGCCCCCGCCCAAAGATTGACTCAGGAGTTCCCCATGTTGCGTCGTCTGGCTCTAGCCTCCGCCATCGCATTCAGCGGCTTGCTTGCCGCCCCAGTCATTGCCCAGGATGCATCCGCTCCGGCCGCCTCGGTCCAGCAGACGCCCGTGCAGGTGGTGCAGGAGATCACCAGCAAGCTCGACACCGCCATCGCAGGTCAGCGCGATAAGTTGAAGAACGACAAGGAGAAGCTGATCGGGGTGATCGACGGCGTCTTCTTGCCGCATTTCGATATCGACTATGCCTCGATCCTGGTGCTGGGCCAGCACGCCCGTGAGGCGACACCCGAGCAGCGCAGCCATTTTGCGAAGGCGTTCTACAACTCGATTACCCACCGTTATGCCGAGGGGCTGCTTAATTACACCCGTGGCCGGGTGAAGGTGTTGCCGTTCGGCGGCGACCTCAACGACAAGCGTTCAGTAGTGCGTACCCAGGTAGCGATGGACGACGGCAAGCTGGTGTCGGTCGATTACGCTTTCCGCAAGAGCAGCAGCGGTGAGTGGAAAGCCTACGACGTCATCATCGAAGGCATTTCCTACGTGACTAATTACCGCAATCAAGTCGATGCGGAAATCAAGAAAGACGGTATCGACAAGCTCATCAACACGCTTGAGACCCAGGGTGCCAAAGCCTTGGATACCTTGGAGAAGGACGGCAAGGCCTCGCAGTGAAAGCCATGAGCGGACCTGCTTTTCAGCTTTCCGATAGTGCGCCGGATACGGTGTGCGTATCGGGCGCGTTGACCTTCACGAGTGCGGCGGCAGCGCTAAGCGCGATCAATGCCTCACTCGCACGGGACGGGCGGCGCCTGCTCGATCTGACCGGCGTGAAGTACAGCGACAGTGCGGGTCTGGCCTGTGTATTGGCGGCGTTGGCCCAGGCGCAGGGGCGAGTGCGGGTACGCAATGTTCCGGCAGGAATGCAGGTGCTGGCGAAAGTCTGCGAAGTCGACAATCTGCTCAGTTGAGCGGTACCGGTTGACCATTCAGCAAAAAAAAGGGGCCTCGCGGCCCCTTTTTTTGTCCCATTGACGCTCGTTTATTGCTTGCTGGCAGGCTGCTGCGGGTTCTTTTTCTCCCACTTCTGCTGCTCGTCCAGCAACTCATCGGGATTGAAGTTCTTGTCTTTAAGCCCCTGCATCTGCTCGATCACATCAGCCGGTGGATTGCCGTCGTAGATCTGGTAGAGGCGCTGCTGGCGATAGGCGTCGCGCAGGAATGCGTAAGGATCGTAGGCTGATTGCAGGAAGCTTTCCGCATCGATCGCCCGAGCGCGCAAGGTGACCAGGTACAGCACTTGCGGTATGTAGTACTGGCCGTAGTGGAAATCGTGGTTGCGCGAGACGTAGCTCAACGGGTCGAAGAAATAGCTGTCGACCGGCAAGCGCCAAACGTCGCGTACCGTGGTGGAGCCGACGAAAGGCAGCACCAGATAATCGCCTTCAGGCACGCCCCAGCGCGCCAGGGTTATGCCAAAGTCGTTTTCTTGCAGCGGAATGCCCATCTGGCTGGCCGGATCGAAAAAGCCGCCGACGCCCAAGGTCAGATTGACCAGGAAACGCCCGCTGCTCTGGATCGCCTGTTTCGGCCTCGCCTGCAGCAGGCTGTTGGCGATCGTGATCGGCATGCGGATATTGGTGAAGAAATCACTTACCGCGCGGCGTACCGGCGGGTTGGTCACCTTGCGGTAGCCCACTGCCACCGGGCGCACCACCGCCTTGTCCAGGCTGTCGTTGAAGGCGTAGGCCTTACGGTTGTATTTCTCCAGCGGATCGTCAGTGCGTGGCTTGGCAATGGAACAGCCGGCCAGCAGGGCGATCGCGACCAAAAGTGCGGCGCGCCGCAAGCGAGCGGATCGCAAGAAGGCTGAGAGGGAGGTCGGTAGCATCGACGAGGGGGTCCGCTGCGGGGAAGGTGACGGTAAAAGTGTACCGCCTGGTTTTTTATTATGCACGGCTGACGATCTCCTTTCGTCTCGAAGCTCAGTTGCCATGGCGCCTATGCCGGCTGAACCGGGCATCATACGGGGTGCCACATTGCCAGCCAAGCGCCCTCTGGCTACACTGGCTGGCATCTTAAGTCTCTTTATTCCCTAAGGATTTCACATGGCCCGTATTACCGTCGAGGACTGCCTAGAGGTGGTCGGTAACCGTTTCGACCTCGTGCAGATGGCGGCTAAACGCGCCCGCCAGCTTGCCAATGGCGCCGAACCTGCCGTCAACCCGGATCACGACAAGCCGACCGTGCTCGCCCTGCGTGAGATCGCGGCCCGTCGTATCGACCAGGCCACCATCGACGAAATCGATCGTGCCGAGAAGGAGCGCGCCGAGCGCGAAGCCCAGGAATGGGCTGCGGCCGAGGTTGATGACGATTTGTCGAAAGGCGGAGACGACTGATGGATGGCGGCGGCTGTCATATGCGAGTGCGTCGCGCCGGCCTTGCCGGTGTGACGCGCTGGCTTGCCGACACTGCCGCCGCCCTTCGTAGTCATCAGGTTTACATCAGTTGCAGTCAGCGACACGAGGCGGCTGCCTGAGCCGGCGCCGAACTTCTATGCCGACGGCCACGCATCTTTCCCCCGTGGATACGTCAACGTTGCCGCCGTATGTATTGGCTTTGAAAGAACGCGTGTCTTACCTGCCCGAAGCGCAGGTGGCGCGTGTGCTGCGCGCCTACGAAATAGGTGCCCAGGCGCATGAAGGGCAGGAGCGCAAAAGCGGCGAGCCCTACATCACCCATCCGGTCGCCGTCGCGAGCATTCTGGCCGAGTTGGGGCTGGATGCAGAGACCATTATCGCGGCGATCCTGCACGATACCCTCGAAGACACCGAGCTAAGCCGTACCGAGTTGGCTGGCGAGTTCGGCGAAGCGGTAGCCGAGTTGGTCGATGGTGTGACCAAGCTGGACAAAATGCGCTTCGGCAGTCGCCAAGAGGCCGATGCCGAAAGTTTCCGCAAAATGCTGTTGGCGATGGCACGCGATCTGCGTGTGATTCTGATTAAGTTGTCCGACCGTTTGCATAACATGCGCACGCTTGGCGCCAAAGATGCGCCATCGCGTCGTCGCATCGCCCGCGAAACGCTGGAGATTTACGCCCCCATCGCACAGCGCCTGGGCATGAACAAATTCAAGGCCGAGCTGCAGGACCTCGGTTTTCGCGCCCTGTATCCGGACCGCTACCGTGTTATCAGCGAGCGCATTCGCGCCGCCATCGGCAATCGTCGCGAAGCGATGGGCAAAATCGAGACGGCCTTGTCGGCACGCCTGACGGTCGAGCATTTGCCGGTTCGCGTCGTCGGCCGGATCAAGTCGCCGTGGAGCATCTACTCCAAGATGCGCAACGAGCACAAAAGTTTTGCGCAATTAATGGATGTCTACGGTTTTCGCGTCGTCGTCGATAACGCGATGAGTTGTTACATGGCGTTGGGTGCGGTGCATTCGCTGTACAAGCCGGTAGACCGTCGTTTCAAAGATTTCATCGCGATTCCGAAAGCCAACGGCTATCAGTCGCTGCATACGGTGCTGCTGGGGCCGTTCGGCGCGCCGATCGAGGTACAGATCCGCACCGCTGAGATGGATTCGGTGGCCGAGCGCGGCGTGGCTGCGCATTGGGCCTATAAGACCGATAGCGGCCCGGCGAACAGTGCGCAGGCGCGTGCCCGCGAATGGCTGTCCTCCTTGGCCGATAGCCAGGCAAACACGGCCTCGTCGGCGGAATTCATCGAAAACGTCAAGATCGACCTGTTTCCAGACGAGGTTTATCTGTTCACGCCGCGCGGCGACATTCTTTCGCTGCCACGCAATGCGACCGCACTCGATTTTGCCTATGCCGTGCATACCGATGTCGGCGATCACGCAGTGGCCGCCCGCGTCGACAAGAAGTTGCTGCCGTTGCGTACCCGGCTGGAATCGGGTCAGTTGGTGGAAGTCATTACCGCGCCGTCGGCAGTGCCTAATCCAGCCTGGCTGGAGTCTGTGGTTACCGGCAAGGCGCGCACCGCGATTCGCCAGTATCTGAAGCATTTGCAGCATGAGGATGCGGTCGACTTCGGCCATCGCATGCTTGATCGCGCGCTGGATGCCTTGGGCAGCAGCCTGGATGCGATTCCGCCGGCCGTGCTGGATCGCTTTCTTGAGGCAGCCAAGCTCAAGCGGTTGGAAGAGTTGCTGTCCGAGATCGGCTTGGGCAACCGCATGCCGCATATGGTTGCCAACCAGCTTCTTGCTTCGCGCGGTAAACAGAAGGGGCAGGCGCCGTTACCGACACAAGTGGCCGAGAAGATCACCATCACCGGCGCCGAACGCGGCGTGTTGAGCTTTGCAGCATGCTGCCATCCCTTGCCGGGCGACGAGATTATTGGCTATCTCTCTTCGGGCAAAGGCGTGGTCGTGCATCGCGTCGAATGTCCCAATGTGGTGGAGCTGCGCAAGTCGCCGGAGCGTTGCGTGGCGATCGAATGGGATCGCGACGTACAGGGCGATTACCACGCCGAGCTACGCATCGAAGTGCTTAACCGCCCAGGCGTCTTGGCTACTATCGCCGCGGCGATTGCGGCGGCTAATTCGAACATTTCGAATGTGGAATACGTCGAACGCGATGCCGCTGCCGCCACCCTGTTGTTTGCGCTGGAAGTGAAGAGTCGCAAGCATCTCGCCGACGTGATTCGTCGCGTGCGGCGCACTGGGGCGGTTAGCGGGGCGTATCGGTATCCGCTTTGAGAGAAAGGTGCGGATGGGGAATAGGGAACGGGGAACGGGGAACGTGAAGTTCGAGGGGATATTGCAGGTCCGCGTTCTTTTTTGATTTTTCTTTGTTTTTTCTCTTGCTTTTTTGCTCATGCTTTTTAGGCTTTTCCCCGTTCCCCGTTCCCCGTTCCCCGTTCCCCGTTCCCCGTTCCCCGTTCCCCGTTCCCCGTTCCCCGTTCCCCGTTCCCGAGGAAAACTCATGTCTCGCAGCATCATCAGTACCGACCAAGCTCCGGCCGCGATTGGCCCTTATTCGCAAGCCGTACGTGTGGGCAGCACGGTGTATTTCTCGGGCCAGATTCCGCTGGATCCGGCGACTGGCGTATTGGTTGAGGGTGATATTGCGGTGCAGACGCGTCGAGTATTCGACAATCTCACTGCGGTGGCGCAGGCCGCCGGTGGTTCGTTGGGGCAGGTCGTGCGAGTGGGTATTTACGTGACCGATCTTGCCCATTTTGCGACCGTGAATGCAGTGATGGCCGAGTATTTTCATGCACCATTCCCGGCGCGCTCCACCATCGAGGTCTCTGCCTTGCCAAAGGCGGCGCAGGTCGAGGTTGACGCGATAATGGTGCTGGATTGAGCAGGATCTGACATCCAGCAAGGCGTCGATTGACTATGCCTGTTGGTACTTGGACTCGGGTAGGCTTGTCATCATGTCTGCTCGCCCCGCACGCCCCATGATTGCTAACGATACCGGCACCATGCCGGTATCGGCGTTGAGCGGTGTAGGGCCGGCACTGGTTGAGTCGCTTAAGCGGTTGGGTCTGGAGCGGGTGCAGGATCTCTGGTTTCACCTGCCGTTGCGTTATGAGGACAAGACCCACGTGACCACGCTGGCTGACCTGCGGCCCGGCGAGCGTGCCCAGGTCGAGGGTGTCGTCGAAACGGTCGAGAGTGGCTTTCGTTATCGACCGCAGTTGAAGGTGGCGATTGGCGATGGTGTAGGGCAAACGCTACTGCTGCGTTTCTTTCATTTTCGCCGCACTCAGGCCGAGCAACTGCGGCCGGGTACGCGCCTGCTTTGCTACGGCGAGGCGCGGATGGGGGCGCAAGGGCTGGAGATGGTGCATCCGCAGTACCAACGGATCACCACAGAGGTGCCTATCACGGTCGAAGAGCGACTCAGCCCGGTATATCCGACCACCGAGGGCCTTGGCCAAAAACGTCTGGCGGGTGTGATCGACAAGGCGTTGGCGCTGCTGCCGCCGGATGCGCAGTTGGAACTGATTCCGCCTGAACTATGTGCCGAGCATGGACTTAGCTCGTTGCGCGAAGCCTTGCTGTATGTGCACCGGCCGCCGCCGGATGCCCACATGGGCCAGCTCACCTTAGGCCGTCACCCCACTCAGCAGCGTTTAGCCTTTGAAGAGTTGCTTACGCAGCACCTTAGCCTGAAACGCATGCGGGCAGCCGTGCGGCGCCGGCATGCGCCGGTGCTGGGTGGTGATGGTCAATTGCGGCGGCGCTTACAAGATGGGTTGCCGTTTCAGTTGACGGCTGCCCAGCAGCGAGTCACTCGCGAAGTTGCCGTGGATCTTGTTCAACCCAAGCCGATGTTGCGCTTGGTGCAAGGCGATGTGGGGTCGGGCAAAACCGTAGTCGCGGCATTGGCGGCGCTGGCGGCATTGGAGGCGGGGCGCCAAGTCGCTTTGATGGCGCCCACAGAGCTGCTTGCCGAGCAGCATCTGCGAAACTTCCGGCATTGGCTTGCGCCGCTCGATATCGAGGTCGAGTGGCTGGCGGGCAAGGTGCAGGGCAAGGCGCGGCAAAAAGCCTTGCAGCGGGTGGCCGATGGCGCGCCGATCGTGATCGGCACCCATGCCTTGATGCAAGAGGGCGTGAGCTTCGCCCGGCTCGGGTTAGTGATCGTCGATGAGCAGCACCGCTTTGGCGTGCATCAGCGCCTCGCCTTGCGTGACAAAGGGCTCGAAGGCGAGCAGGTGCCGCATCAACTCGTACTCACCGCGACACCGATTCCCCGCACTTTGGCGATGAGCGCGTACGCCGATTTAGACGTCTCATCGATTGACGAATTGCCGCCTGGTCGCACGCCGGTGCAGACGATTGCCATCTCCAATGGCCGTCGCCACGAAGTGATCGAACGTATCCATGTTGCCTGTGCCGAGGGTCGTCAGGTGTATTGGGTGTGTACCTTGATCGAGGAGTCCGAGCAGTTGCGCGCGCAAGCTGCCGAAGTGGCGCATGCGGAGCTTTCTGCTGCGCTGCTCGGCTTCCATGTCGGTTTGATCCACGGACGCATGAAACCGAAAGAAAAGCAGGCGGTGATGGATGCTTTCAAGGCCGGTGAGCTGGCTGTACTGGTGGCGACCACGGTGATCGAAGTTGGCGTGGATGTACCTAACGCCAGTCTGATGGTGATCGAGAACAGCGAGCGGCTTGGCCTGGCCCAGTTGCATCAGCTTCGGGGTCGTGTCGGCCGTGGCGCGGTGGCCTCCAATTGCGTGCTGCTCTACCAGCCGCCGCTAGGTCAGTTGGCTCGCGAACGATTGCAGGTAATGCGCGAAACCAATGATGGTTTTCGCATCGCCGAGAAAGATCTGGAGCTGCGTGGCCCCGGCGAAGTATTGGGTACGCGCCAAACCGGCCAGCTCAGTTTTCGCATCGCCGACCTTGCCCGCGATGCCCATTTGCTACCGGCAGTGCAGAGCGTGGGCGAGCGCATGCTGAGGTTGCATCCGAAGCATGCAGAGCAGTTGATCGAACGCTGGGTGGGCGGTGCCGCGCGCTATGTCCATGCGTAAACCTTGGCTACTCAAGTCTGGGCTACTCAAAGACCTTGAACAGGTTCTAAGCTACTTGGCCCGAGCCCAACGAGCCTAAGCCTTTATGAGCAAGCCGCAACTGCTGATCGACACCGATCCTGGCGTAGACGACGCGCTGGCCATCTTGATGGCGCATGCGCACGCCGATGTCGCTGGATTAAGCGTTGCAGCGGGTAATGTCGGGCTGGCTCATACCGTGCGCAACGCGCGAACCCTGATTGACCTGGTGGGTGCTTCCACGCCGATATTCGCGGGCTGTCCCACGCCGCTGGTGCGTATGCCCGAAGAGGATGCCGCGTTTGTGCACGGCAAGGATGGTCTGGGCGATGTCGGCTTTCCTGAGCCGAAGGCGCAGGCCGGCGACGAGCAGGCCGCCCTGGCCTTGTTGCGCCTGACCCGAGAGCGCCCCGGTGAGCTGACTTTGGTAGCGCTGGCGCCACTGACCAACCTGGCATTGGCGCTACGGCTGGATCCGAGCCTGCCTGAGCGTGTCGCGCGGCTGGTCGTGATGGGCGGGGCGGTGACGGGTCACGGCAATACGGAGAAAGTGCCGGCGGAGTTCAACGTCGGCTTCGATCCGGAATCGGCGCACGTGGTGTTCGAGGCGTTTCCGCAGTTCGACCTGGTCGATTGGGAGGCTACGCTGCGGCATGCCTTCGACGAGACCGAATTCAATCATTGGCTGGTCGCGGGCGATCATCGCGCGGTGTTTTTCGGCAAAGTATTTCAGACCGCACGCGCTTTCAATCTGAAAAAACAGCGCCGGGGAGTAATTGCCGCCGATGCGCTGGCGATGGCGGTGGCGATCGATCCGAGCATCATCACGCGTAGCGAGAACCGCCATGTCGCGGTGGAACTGGATGGTCGTTTGACTCGCGGGGCTACCGTAGTGGACTGGGCCGGCCGTTTAGGCAAGCCGGTCAATGCGCGGGTCGTGCTGGATGTGGATCAGCAGCGCTTTGCCGCTATGGTGCGAAAAGCCTTGGGCGCGGAAAAATGAGGCTGGGACTCGGCTGGTAGCTTGCTTTAGGGCTATCTCTCAAGTGCGGGCAGGGGGCGCCCAGATAGGCTGCCTAGAGGTTTTAAGACTGCCTCAGGTTGACTATGTCATTGAGTGGTTTATATAATGCCGCTCTTGTCACCTACCGCTTTAGAGTCAGCTTATGAAGCCCGATATCCATCCGAATTACCGGCCGGTGGTGTTCCAGGACCTGTCGTCTGAGTTCGCGTTTCTTACGCGCTCGACGATTGCCGCCAAGGACACCGTCAAGTGGGAAGACGGCAACGAGTACCCGCTGATCAAAGTGGATATCTCAAGCCATTCTCATCCGTTTTACACCGGCAAGCAGAAGACGCTTGACGTTGGTGGCCGCGTCGACAAGTTCCGCCGCCGCTATGCGGGTGCCGCGAAGTAATTACTGCCGTTGCGTCGCCGCTAAACGGTGATGCTGCGAAGTCAGTTCAAGCACGGGGTAAGTGCAAACTTGCCCCGTGTTTTTGTGTGTCCGTCATTCAACCTTATTTCGACCATCCGCGGTCGAATGTGTGACGGAGTGATGTGCGATAATGCGCGCCGTCGTATAGCCGCTGTGTGTTTACTCAAGCACCTGGCTGAGCGCGACGCCCACATTCCCTCGTTGATAGGCGCCGTCCCCACGGTCGTCCCGTTGATGACTACGTGAAGGAGGTTTCTGTGTCTGATTCCAAAATCGTCAAGCTGGTGGATGAGTCGAGCCAACGCAGCAGCGAGTTGCCCCTGCTCAGTGGCACGCTCGGCCCGGCGTGTATCGACATAGGTACGCTGTACAAAGACACCGGCCACTTCACCTACGACCCAGGCTACGGCAGTACCGCCAGCACCAAGAGTGCGATCACTTATATCGACGGCGACGAAGGTGTGCTGCTGTACCGTGGCTACCCGATCGAGCAACTGGCCGAGAAATCCAACTTCCTTGAAGTGGCCTACCTGCTGCTCAATGGCGAACTGCCGAACAAGGCTCAGTTCGACAGCTTCGATCACCAGATTACGCATCACACGATGATGCATGAGTCGCAGAAGAACTTTTTCCAGGGCTTCCATCACGACGCGCACCCGATGGCCATGCTGGCCGCCTCGGTCGCTTCGCTGTCGGCGTTCTACCACGACGATTTGAATGTCGATGACCCGGAAGACCGCAAGCTCGCGGCGATTCGCCTGATCGCCAAGATGCCGACCATTGCCGCGGCCTGCTATCGCTATTCGATCGGCTGGCCGCTGCGCTATCCGCGCAACAATCTCGAATACGTCGATCGCTTCCTGCACATGATGTTCGAGGTGCCGAGCGAACCGTTGGCGCTTAGCCCGGTAGCGGCGAAGGCACTGGATCTGCTGTTCATCCTGCATGCCGATCACGAGCAGAACGCATCGACTTCCACAGTGCGTCTGGTGGGTTCCACGGGTGCCAATCCGTACGCCTCGATTGCTGCCGGCATCACTGCGCTTTGGGGTCCGGCACATGGTGGCGCCAACGAGGCCGTGCTTAAGCAGCTACAAGAGATCGGCACGGCCGACAAGGTGGAAACCGCGGTCAATCGCGCCAAAGACAAGAACGACAGCTTCCGTCTGATGGGCTTTGGTCATCGTGTCTACAAGAACTTCGATCCGCGCGCAAAGATCATCCGCGAGATGTGCCATAAGGTGCTGAACGAGCTGGGCGTCAACGACCCGTTGCTCGATGTGGCGATGAAGTTGGAGGAGGCGGCGCTAAAGGACGACTATTTCGTCGAGCGCAAGCTGTACCCGAACGTCGATTTCTACTCCGGCATCATCTACAAGGCGCTGGGTATCCCGACCGAGATGTTCACCGTGATGTTCGCCATTGCCCGTACCGCCGGCTGGATCGCGCATTGGATCGAGCAACACGAAACCCCAGGTGCACGCATTGGCCGTCCGCGCCAGATCTACACCGGCTCCGATGTGCGCAATTACATGTCTTCGGACAAGCGCTAAGGCCCCAGTAAACGCTGAGGCTTGTACCTGTGATAACAAACGCCCCGGTTCAAAGCCGGGGCGTTTTTGTTTGGTCAGCGTAGGGCCGTAGCCAGCTTGCTTTCGAAATCGTCAATCTCGTCTTCGGCCAGCAAGGTCTCGACCATGGAGAGTGAGGCGCGGCGCATCGGTTTTTCGTCGATGCGATCCAGTGGGGCCTGGCGCAAGGCATCGCGCGGCAGCACCGTAAGGTCAAATGGCAGCGTGTCAGCGGCAAACAGCAGTACCGGATACTCGGTTTGTTCGTCGCGGCTGGTGCGTAAACGGCGTGTCTGCATCTCTACCGGTACGCCATGCTCATGCAAGAACAGGCTTACCGCATCGGGGTCGTCGCTGAAGACATGCAGGCAAACGGCCGAATGCGCGTCGGCGGTGCCATCGAGTACGGTGCCGACCAGTCGCGGTTCGTAGGCACGTAGAAAGCGCATGGCTTCAACCGCGGCCTCGCGTCGTTCGCGCAGTAATTGTGGTTGGCTGTCAGGATGAAACAGGCGCTGATGCTCGCGTATGGCCTGTTCGATTTCGTCATTGCGTGGCAACGCTTGCGTGTCGTGAATGCCGAGCCGCTCAGCGGCTTTGAGTTTGGCGTGGTGGAAATCGCGGATACCGTGTTCGCTCATCAATCGTGCCGCTTCTTGAGCGACGCGCAAGCGATTGCGCTGTACCCGGTCCTGTGCGTGGATGCGATGGTGTTCGCCTCGCGCCATGACGGTGATCCCCCTCAAAGAGTGAGCCTGCGCGTCAGTGTAAATACCGTCTCCCATTCCCGTGCAAAAGGGTGAGGGCGGGTAGGTTGGGGTGAGCGCAGCGAACCCCAACACGGTAAAGCGGTAACGTTTTGGTATTGGGATGACGCGGTAACGAATTGGGTACCCGGTTGTGTTGTAGGGAGGCGAGAGTTTAGTGGGGCGCGACGTTGGGGTTCGCTCGGCTCACCCCAACCTACGTTTCGGTACGTTTCAGTTAGAAAATATCGTAAGCGTGTTGCTGTTCCGGGTCATCGTGTTGTTGTGCGGCCTGTTCGCGCAAGCGATCTACGTCCTCCACCTTGAACATCTCGGGCATACCGTTGGGATCGCCGGCGCTCGAAGGCAGGCCGCTGGAGCGGTTGATTTGCACGGTACTGATGCCTGGCGGCATCGGCAAGGCGGCGGAGGGGGCGTCCTTCAACACTGCGCCCATGTAGTCCATCCAGATCGGCAGTGCAGCCTTGGCGCCGAACTCGCCCCGGCCCAGCGACGAGAAATCGTCAAAACCCACCCATACGGCCGTAGCCAGATCGCCGTTGAAGCCGACGAACCAGGCATCGCGATGATCGTTGGTCGAGCCTGTCTTGCCCGCAAGGTCATCACGGCCCAGTGCTTTTGCGGCCGCGCCGGTGCCGCGCTTGATGACGTCCTGCATCAGCGAGGTGACCAGATAATCGTTGCGCACATCGATCACCAGCGGAGCAAGCACCGGCGTATGGGCGCCGGCGTCATGGGCATCGGCGGGCAGCACGGTGTCACCGATCGCCGCACTGCCGGTGGTGGCAGGCGTTGCGCTCGAACCCGCACTGGCGACCGTTGCTGTACTCGCGGCGTTGGCCGGCGGCGGGCCCGGGGGGCGGTTGTCGAGCAGGCGCTCCTGGCAAGTGCGGCAGGCGCGCGCCGGATTGGCGACATACACCGGCTTGCCGCTACGGTCACTGATCGAGCTGATGAAATACGGCGTGACCAGATAGCCGCCGTTGGCGAAGACGGCATAGCCGCGGGCCATACTCATCGGTGAGACCGATGCGGTACCCAGCGCCATCGACAAGTTGCCTGGCAGCGAGTCAAGCGTAAAGCCGAAGCGGGTGATGTAATCGCGGGCGTAGCGCACGCCAATCGCATCGAGCAGGCGTACCGAAACCAGGTTTTTCGACTTCACCAGGGCTTCGCGCAAGCGGATCGGGCCATCGAACTTGTCATCGTCGTTGGACGGTGTCCACAAGCCATCCGGGCGCGAGGGGTCCGGTAGCGCGATCGGTGCGTCATTGACGATCGAGGCTGGCGTAAAACCGCGATCGAAGGCTGCCGAATAGACGAAAGGTTTGAAGCTGGAGCCGGGCTGACGGGCCGCCATCACGGCCCGGTTGAACTTGCTGCGCACGAAGTTGAAGCCGCCGGCGAGTGCCTGAATCGAGCCGTCCTCGGGGTTGATCGATGCCACGGCGCCTTGCACGGCGGGAATCTGGGTGAGCTGCCATTCGCCCTTGTCATTGCGCGATAAGCGCACAATGTCGCCGCGCTTGAGCACGCTGGCCACATTCTTCGGCGCGGCGCCTATGCGGGTATCGCTGATATACGGGCGCGCCCAGCTCATGCCGTCCAGGCCAAGCCGCACACTTTCGCGATTGCTCAGATAGACCGTGGCTTCATCGCCCGATATCGCAGTAACGATGCCCGGCTGCATGCCTGAAATGTCGATATAGCTCGAAAGCACGCGCTCGTAATCTTCCTTGCCGGCAGTGTCGGCCAGCTCCTGGTGAGCTTCCGGGCCACGCCAGCCATGCCGATGGTCGTACTCGATCAGGCCGGCGCGCAACGCATCAACGGAAGCCTGTTGGCGGCCACTCTGCACGGTGGTTTTTACAATGTAGCCCTCGGTGAGCGCGTCGTTGCCGAGTCTGTCCAGCGCCTGCAGGCGCACCATTTCGGCCAAATAGGGCGCATCGACCTCGATCTGCGGCTCGTGCGGATAGGCGTTGTTCGGTTCGGTCACCGCCTGGTCGTGCTCGGCCTTGCTGATGTAGCGGTTCTCCAGCATCTGGCCCAGCACCCAGTTGCGGCGTCCGAGTGCCCGCGCGGGGTTGTTCAGCGGATTGACCGCCGAGGGTAGCTGAAAGGTCGATGCCAGCATCGCGCTTTCGGCAATGCTGAGCTGATCTAGCGTTTTGCCGTAGTAGTAAGCCGCGGCCGCGGCCACACCGTAAGAGCGATGGCCGAGAAACATCTTATTGAGATAAAGCTCAAGGATCTGATCCTTGCTCAGCTCATTCTCCATCCGCAGCGCGATGAAGATTTCAGTGAGTTTGCGCGAATAGAGCTTCTCCGGGCTAAGAAAGAAGTTGCGCGCCACCTGCTGGGTAATGGTCGAGCCGCCAGGGCCTTTATCGCCGCCGGAGCGGACGACATGGATGCCGGCGCGCGCAATGCCATGCCAGTCCACGCCCGGGTGGTTATAGAAATCGGAGTCCTCGGCCGAGAGTACGGCGTGCTTGAGCCGCTCCGGTACGTCGGCGATAGCCACCGGAATGCGTCGCGTTTCGCCGAAACTGGCGATCAGCTTGCCGTCTGCGCTGAGTACGCGAAGCGGCACCTGCATGTGGTAGTCCTTGAGGACGGCTACCGAGGGAAGACGCGGCGAGATCAGCCAGTAAGCGACACCGATGGCAGCGATACACAGCAGCAGACCAGTGAAAGCCAGGATCAGCGCCCAGCGCAACAAACGCGTGAAAATTCGCATGATGTGGTTTTTGCGAGACCTGAGTCAAAACACGACAGAGTATAGATGTTGCAGTATCTACAACATCAGCGAAGGCTGGCAGCTTACCGAGCCCGCCCGTGTCCCCGAAGCTCGCTGGGGACATAGGCGGGCTTTTGGCTAAGGGGCGGGCCGCAAAAAAGGTGCCAGGGATCTGATTGGTCCAAGTGTGCATGCCGTCACGTGATTGAGTCGAGAAAGTTCTTGTAGGCCGTTGCCAATACGTTAATTTTTGGATCTAATGCCACGGCGTACTCACCAGACAAGGTGCAGGCGTCAAGGGGTAAGGGGGAAAATCGTGGGGCTTTTTACACCCAAGAAGCCAGCGCTTATTGGGGTCGACATCAGTTCGACCGCAGTTAAGCTGCTGCAGCTCAGTCAGGCCGGCGGACGCTATCGCGTAGAACATTACGCGGTCGAGCCACTGCCCCCTAATGCCGTGGTCGAGAAGAACATCGTCGAAGTCGAGGCGGTGGGCGAGGCGATCCGACGTGCATTGGCGCGGTCCGGTTCCAAATACAAGCACGCCGCGGCTGCGGTGGCTGGTTCGGCGGTTATCACTCGCATCATTCCGATGTCGAGCGAATTGGCCGAAGACGATCTTGAAGGTCAAATTCAGGTCGAGGCGAATCAGTACATTCCCTATCCGATCGACGAAGTAAGTCTCGATTTCGCGGTGCTCGGCCCAGTGCGCGACAACCCCGAGATGAATAACGTGCTGCTCGCCGCATCCCGTACCGAGAACGTCGACATGCGCGTTGCCGCGCTCGATCTGGGCGGACTCAGCGCCAAGGTCATCGACGTCGAGGCCTTCGCGATGGAGAACGCCTTCGCGATGATCGCCGACCAGCTCAATGTGAGCCGCGACGCGCTGGTGGCGGTGGTGGACATTGGCGCCACCATGACCACGCTGTCGGTGCTGCGCAATCAACGCACGATTTACTCGCGCGAGCAGATCTTCGGCGGCAAGCAGCTTACCGACGAAATCATGCGCCGCTACGGCCTCTCTTATGAGGAAGCCGCGCGCGCCAAGCGCAAGGGCGGCCTGCCTGATTCGTATGAAAGCGAAGCGCTGGAGCCGTTCAAAGAGTCGCTGGTTCAGCAGATCGGCCGTTTGTTGCAGTTCTTCTATGCCGGCAGTGAATACAGCAAGGTCGATCAAGTGGTGTTGGCCGGTGGCTGCGCGTCGATCGAGGGTCTTGGCCCGATGCTTGAGACCCAGCTCGGCGTGTCTTGCATGGTGGCCAATCCATTGGCGCGCATGACGTTGTCGCCGCGAGTGCAAGCCCAGTCGCTGGCTCAGGACGCACCGTCACTGATGATTGCCGTCGGCCTCGCGCTGAGGAGCTTCGACTGATGGCACAAATCAATCTACTTCCCTGGCGTGCGGAACGGCGTAAGCAGCGCGAACGCGAGTTCTACATGCAGCTTGTGGCGGCCCTGGTGGCGGCCTTGGCGTTCTTGCTGATCTGGGCTCTCTGGATGGGCGAGCGCATCGAGACCCAGAACGGCCGTAACTCCTATCTACAGACCGAAATCAAATTGCTGGACGATCGTATCGTCAAGATCAAGGATCTGGAGAAGGTGCGCGAGCGGTTGCTGGCGCGCAAGCAGATCATCGAACAGTTGCAGGCGAATCGCTCGCAGATGGTCCATTTGTTCGACGAGCTGGTAAAGACCATACCTTCCAGTGGACGTTTGGCTGGGCTCAAGCAAAGCGGTGATTCGATGACGCTCGATGGCGTGGCGCAATCCAACGCCAGCGTGGCCGAATACATGCGCAATATCGAAGCTTCGCAGTGGATGGGTCATGCCGACCTGCGCAAAACCGAAAACACGCATGGCGACTCACGCATGCCGTACACCTTTGGCTTGGATGTGGCGTTGAGCCGACCGAAATCGGACGAGACGGTTGATCCGGATCATGCCCCGATCATGCCGGCAGCGGCTGCCTCGGCGGCGACCCCGCCCGCAACCGCCAGTTCTGCGGCGGCACGTCAGGCGCCGGTTACGGCGGCAAAAACGGCCACTTCATCTCCAGCGACTGCAGCTCCAGCGACCGCCGCTCCGGTAACGGCCGCCCCGGCGACTGCGCCCAAGCCGGCCGTTGCAACCACGGTGGTCAAGCCCACGCCTGCCGCTGCATCGGGAGGGGCCAAGCCATGAAGTTCTTTGACGATCTGCGCAACCTCGACCGTAACAACATCGGCGGCTGGCCGAAGTCGATCAAGATTTTCTTCACCGTGCTGGTATTCGGTGTGATCGCCTTCATCGGCTGGTATTCATACATTAGCAATCAGCAGGACACCCTTGAGCAGGCGGCCAACAAGGAAGCTCAGCTCAAGCAGGAGTTCACGCAGAAGCAGGCCAAGGCGGTCAATCTCGAAGCGTTGCAGCAGCAACTCGATGAGATGCAAGACATGCTGCGGCAGCTATTGCGTCAGCTACCCAGTAAAACCGAGATGCCCGAGCTGCTGGTCGACGTTTCGCAAACCGCGTTGTCGGCGGGCCTGGAGACCGAGCTGTTCCAGCCGGGCCCCGAGGTACCCAAAGACTTTTACGCCGAGAAGCCGATCACTTTGCGCATGGTAGGCACCTACCACCAGTTCGGTACCTTCATCAGCGGCGTGGCTTCGCTGCCGCGGGTGGTGATCCTGACTTTGCACGATGTGTCGTTGACGCCGAAAAACGCTCCGGTGAAAGGCGAGGCGGTCAGCGGCGGTCAGTTGGTATTGCAAGGTACGGTCAAAACCTATCGATATCTGGAAGACGACGAGAGTACCGACGCGAAATCCGCGGCTAATTCGGCCGCAGGCAACAAGCCAGGTGCTGCAGCGAAGACGGGAGGGCAGAAATGAACAAGTTAACTGCCACCAAGTCCATGCCCCGTTCAAACACGTATGTGGCGCGTGCATGCCTGGTCTTAAGTGCTGCGTTGATACTCGGCGGTTGTAGCGGTCAGGCGGACTTGCGCGACTGGGTTGCGCAAGAAAAAGCCAAGAAAGGCGTGCCGATTCAGCCGTTGCCGGTCATCAAGACCTTCGAAACCTTCCAATACAACGATCAGGGCCGGCGCGATCCGTTTAGCCCCAGCACCACCGAGCTGCAGCCTAACGGTAGCAATGCCGGTCCGCGGCCAGACGAAAACCGGGCCAAGCAGCCGCTGGAAATGTTCGCGCTCGATAGCTTGAAGATGGTCGGCACGGTTGGTGTCGGGGCGTCAACCGAAGTGCTTATCAAGGATCCGGGTGGAGTGATCCACCGTGTCCATCGTAATGAATTCATGGGCCAGAACTACGGTCGTGTCACCGCCATCGGCGATGACCATATCGACGTGGCAGAACTGGTTTCCAACGGTAATGGTGGCTGGATGGAACGTTCGGCCAGCATCGCGCTTGGCGAGAAATAGAGATTCAGGGGCTGATGCTATGACCAACCAAATCAAACCTGTTCGGGATGCTGTGATGCGCCGTGCGAGTCGTTGCCTGGCTGTAGGCCTGCTGCTTGTCGGTACCGCTTGGGCGGATACCGCGGCGGCGGCTGCCAATACATTGAAAGAGATCCACTATGACGCGTTGCCGGGAGGCCGGGTCGAGTTGCATCTGAATTTCACCGGCCCGGTACCGGAGCCGAAAATTTTCAGCACCGGCAATCCGCCGCGCATCGCCGTCGATTTCGTCGATACCGACAACGCCGTGGCACGCCATCTCGACATCGGCCAGGGCGCGACCACCGGTGTATCGACGGTGTCCGCCGGCGGTCGTACACGAGTCGTGGTCGAATTGATGCGCGAGTCGTCTTATCGCTCACGCATCGACGGCAATAGTCTGGTGCTGACCGTTAACAATGGTTCCGAGGCGCAGACCGTTACCACCGCTGCGACGATTGACCCATCCAAGGCATTGCCCTCCGCGTCGAACGGCCCGGCCATATCCGGTGTCGACTTCCGCCGCGGCCCGAACGGCGAAGGCCGCGTGCTGATCGGCTTCAATGGTGCCGGCGCCAACGCCGATATGCGCCGTGAAGGCGACAAGCTGGTCGTCAACGTCACCCATGCGAACCTGCCCGCTAATCTCGCCCAGCGTCTGGACGTGCTCGACTTCGCCACGCCGGTACAGTCGATCAGCACCAAGGCAGGCGCCGGCGGCGGTGCCCGTATGGAAATCGCGATCAAGGGTAACGTCGACACGTCGGCCTACCAGACCGCCGATCAGTACGTGGTCGAAGTAGCCCCGAAAAAGAAAGATCCCAAGGCTGGGGCCGATGGCAAGCTGGCCAAGGGCCAGGACCCGGCCTATAACGGCAGCCGCGTCACCTTCAACTTCCAGGACATTCCCGTTCGCTCGGCGCTGCAGTTGCTGGCCGACATTTCCGGGCTCAACCTGGTTGCGTCGGATACCGTCGGTGGCAGTGTCACCTTGCGTCTAGTCAATGTGCCGTGGGATCAGGCGCTCGACGTCGTGCTGCGTGCCAAGAGCCTGGACAAGCGTCGCAACGGCAATGTGATCTGGATTGCGCCGCAGGAAGAGCTGGCCAAGTACGAAGAAAACATTGCGACTGCGCGTATCAAGGCCGAGGACAGTGCCGAACTGGTTACCGACTATGTGCCGATCAGCTATGGCAAGGCCAAAGACATTGCCAAGCTGCTGACTCAGGGCGCCCAGAGTTCGGCTGGCGGTGGCGGTAGTGGTGGTGCCACCGGCGGCGCCAACCGCGGCTTCCTTTCTTCGCGCGGCAGTGTTTCCTTTGACGATCGCACCAATACCCTGCTCATCAACGACAGTCCGCAAAAGCTCAAGGAGCTGCGCGACCTGATCGCAGTGCTGGACAAGCCGGTACAGCAGGTCTTGATCGAGTCGCGCATCGTCATCGCTACCGATTCTTTTACCCGCGATCTCGGTGTGCGATGGGGTGTGCAGGCTACGCATACCACCAACAGCGGCAACGTGATCGGCACGACTCCGGGTGGAGCCGATGCCAGTTCGCTCGCCATAAGCCAGCATAACTCCCAGGTCAAATACGCCCAGGATTACAACGACTGGCTCCGCGGCGGTCAGCAGGGCAATCCGCCACGGCCCGGCTCAGTCACTTTTCCTGGCGGCTACAACGTTAACTTGCCAGTGACAAACCCCGCCGGTCAGTTGGGTCTGGCGATCCTCGGCAGGAACTATCTGGTGGATCTTGAGTTGTCGGCAGCGCAAACCGAAGGCCGTGGCGAAGTGATTTCCAGCCCGCGCGTTATTACTGCCAACCAGCAAGAAGCCGTCATCCGTCAAGGTCAGGAAATCGGCTATGTGACCTATCAAAATACCGGTGGCCCAACGGCCGGTGGCTCATCCGGCGGCACTGCATCGGTGCAGTTCAAAGATGCCGTGCTGGAGCTGAAGGTAACGCCGACGATCACAGCGGATAATCGGGTCTATCTGGCGATCAACGTCAAGAAAGATGCGCTGGCTGCCTTCGTCGATACGCCCAATGGCAAGGTGCCGCAGATCGATACCCGTGAGATCAACACCTCGGTGCTGGTGGATAACGGTCAGACAGTTGTACTCGGTGGCATTTACGAGATCACCAAGAACAACTCGACCTCCAAAGTACCGGGTCTAGGCGATATTCCGGGTCTGGGCGTGTTGTTCCGCAATACCTCGCGCAAGAACGACAAGGCTGAATTGCTGATCTTCGTGACACCACGCATCCTCAGCGAAAACTTGCAGTAAGGGACATAACGGTCTCGGCAAAAGGCGGCTTCGGCCGCCTTTTGCATTTCATCGATCGAGTCACGCTACACCCGCTAAACTTCCGTGCAGAGCTGCGGTCTGACGCCGCAAGCAACGCAATGGAAACGTGAATGGATATGCCCGAGGCCGAGTCGACGAATCGCCTGCAACAGGCTTTCGCACAGTTGCGCGACGATATGCAGCGCAGCATCATCGGTCAGCCGCATTTGATCGATTGCCTATTGGTGGCGCTGCTGGCGGACGGGCACTTGCTGGTCGAGGGAGCGCCGGGCCTGGCCAAGACCACGGCGGTCAAGGCGCTCGCAGCATGCATCGAGGCGGATTTTCACCGCGTACAGTTCACCCCGGATCTGCTGCCGGCCGATCTCACCGGCACCGATGTATTCCGTCCGCAGAGCGGCAGTTTCGAGTTTGAACGCGGTCCGCTGTTTCACAACATCGTGCTGGCCGACGAGATCAACCGTGCTCCGGCCAAAGTGCAATCGGCGTTGCTGGAAGCCATGGGCGAGCGGCAGATTACCGTTGGGCGCAGCACCTGGCGGTTGCCCGAGTTATTCATGGTGATGGCCACGCAAAATCCGATCGAACAAGAAGGCACTTTTGCGTTGCCTGAGGCGCAGCTCGATCGCTTTATGATGCACGTGACCATCGGCTATCCCGACGCCGTATCGGAGTTGGCGATTCTTCGGCTGGCGCGCGAACAGGCACGCCGTAGCCTGCATCCGCAAGCAGCGTCGCAAGCAACATTGAGTCAGGCTGAGGTGTTCGCCGCCCGTGAGGCGGTATTGTCGGTGCATATGGCGCCGGCGTTGGAGGAGTACCTGACTCAATTGGTATTGGCATCGCGTGACGCCGGCCATTACGGACCGGAACTGAAACGCTGGATTGCCTGGGGCGCCAGCCCGCGCGCCACTATCGCGCTGGACCGCTGCTCTCGTGCACATGCGTGGCTGGCCGGCCGCGACTTCGTACTGCCCGAGGATGTTCACGCGATTGCACATGAAGTGCTGCGCCATCGAATCCTGCTCAGCTACGAGGCCGAGGCGGAGGGCGTGCGCAGCGATCAGGTGATCGCCCGGTTGCTGGATCTCGTGCCGCTGCCGTGAGTACGGCCGGGCCTAATCTAGTGAAGCCGCATCGAGTCGATGGTGACGGCCGCGTGCACGTCTCGCTGGCCGAGTTGATCGCACAGCGCGCACGGGTGGTAAAGGCGGCGGTGCCGGCGATAGAAAGTCATGCGGCACGATATGGTCAGCAATCCAGCCGTCTATACGGCCGAGGCATGGACTATGCCGAGTCGCGCGCTTACCAACCCGGCGACGATGTGCGTCGGCTCGATTGGCGACTCACGGCGCGTAGCGGCAAGCTGCACACCAAATTATTCCAGGAGGAGCGCGAAGGGCGCTTGCTGATCCTGCTCGACACGCATGCCAGCATGCATTTCGGCACACGGGTGCGTTTCAAGTCGGTACAGGCGGCGCGGGCCGCAGCCACGGCAGCATGGTACGCCGTGCGCGCGGGCGAGCGAGTCGGTGTGATGGCGTTTGGCCAACAAGGCCAGGGTAACCGTGAGCGGCTGCTACGGCCCCAGGCAGGTGCACGCGGCGCACTGGCAGTTTGCGGTGCCTTGGCCGAATGGGATGCTGCACCTGTGCAAGGGCGTGATGAGCCGTTGTCCGAGGCGCTTACGCGCGCGCGCCGTGTATTGCACGGCGCCAGTCGCGTGTTGCTGATAAGCGACGGTCTTAGCTGCGACGAGCCCGCGGCTAAAGGGGATGTGAAAGGGCGGCTGCTCGACCTGTCACGGCATGCTCGTATCAGCGTATTGATTGTCGCCGACGCACTGGAGCTGGCGTGGGCTCCAGCAGGTAGTTACCCGCTGGAGCATGATGGCGAACGGCGCGAAGTGGTATTGCAGGCCGAGCGGCAACGTAGCGAGTTTCAGCGCAGCCTCGGCGCGGGCCAGGCGCGCTTGAATAGCCTGGCGCAGGGCCTGGGTCTGTCTTGCCGCAGCATCGATACCGCAGCCGACCCATTGGATGCGGTCACCGCATTGCTTGGTCCGAACAGGACGGCACGATGAGTTTGCCCGCTGCGAACACGCCCGTCGCGCCAACTACGGTCGGCCCTGTCTTGCGCGATATTCACTTGCCGCCCGAGCCGGCCTGGTGGCCGCCCGCACCAGGCTGGTGGGTGCTGGCGGTCTTGTTGCTGCTGCTCTTGGCTGTCGTGGCATGGCAGTTGCGAAAGTGGCGCCAGCGACGCGCGCAGTACGCCATGGTTGGTGCCGAGGTCGATACCCTTGCGGCTCGTCATGCCGATGATGCCGCTGCGCTTGCGGCGGGTTTGCATCAGTTGCTGCGCCGTGTCGCACGCCAGTACGATCCCGGCGCTACGCAGACATACGGTGCGGCATGGCGGCAGACGCTCGCCGTGGTACCGGTGGATGCCGCGACGCTGGATCGATTGATGACGCTGGAGGCGACGATGTATCGGCCACAGGTGTCATTCGATCAAGCGGCTGTAATCGCCGCGACTCGACAATGGCTGACAGGTGCTTTGCGCCACTCGCGCAAACCGGCGCGCGATAGATCGTCTATCAAGTCGTCCGTGACGGAACCGGAACATGTTTGATTACATCCGATCCGCCTACGTCTGGCCTGAGTTCGCCTGGCCATGGGTGGCACTCTTGTTGCCACTACCCTGGCTGCTATGGCGCTGGGTGCGGCCAGCATCGCCAGGGCAGGCATTGCATTTGCCGCATCCGGGATTGCGTTTAGCGGCAGTAACCACGCGAACATCGCGACATGTCGCGCTGGTATTGGTACTGGCGTGGATCTGCCTGCTGCTCGCGGCGGCACGCCCGCAATGGGTGGGGCCGCCGCAGGCGCAGCAGCGCAGTGGACGTGCCTTGATGCTGGCGGTCGATTTGTCCGGCAGCATGGAAACGGAAGATATGCGGCTGGCCGGGCATTCGGTCAGTCGGTTCGGTGCGGTCGAGGCGATTGCCGGCGACTTCATCACGCGGCGTAGTGGCGACGAGCTGGGACTGATCCTGTTTGGTAGCCGCGCATTTCTGGTGACGCCACTGACTTACGATTTGTCTGCGGTGCAAGCGCAACTGAAGGGCGCGGTGGTGGGCCTGGCCGGCACCGAAACGGCGATTGGCGACGCTATCGCCGTGGCCGCGAAACGTTTGTCCGCGTTACCGGAACAGGCACGCGTGTTGGTGCTGCTGACCGACGGTGTCAACAACGCCGGTAACATCTCACCGCTGGATGCGGCGCAGGCGGCGAAGGCGGCAGGCGTGCGCATCTATACGATCGGCATCGGTGCTACCGCGATGCGGGTGGCCGACCTGTTCGGTAGCGAAATAGTGAATCCATCGGCCGATCTGGATGAGGGCATGCTGCGCTCGCTGGCCGAACAAACCGGTGGCCGTTATTTTCGGGCCACCGATACCAACGAGCTGGCGGGCGCGTATCGCGCCGTTGATGCGTTGGAGCCGATCGTGCAGCAAGGGCCAGCACTGCGGCCGCGGCATGAGCTGTTTCGTTGGCCGCTACTCGCGGGCATGTTTTTGCTGCTGCTGTCGCTACTGCTTTCGCCGACGATGCGGCGCATGCCGCGCCGCCGCGCAGGAGTGGTCGAATGAGCCAGGCACTCAGCGAGGCGCTGCGGCAATTTCACTTCTTGCAACCGCAGTGGTTGCTCGGTCTGTTGGCTTTGCCGTTACTGCTGGTGTTGGCCGTACGGCGCAGTCCGGCGCAACAGGCTTTATCGCGTCTGGTCGATGCCGAACTGCTGCCTCATTTGTTGCAAGGTCGTGCCAATCGTCGTCATGTGCCGCTGACCTTGATCGCCTTGAGCGGCTGCCTGTGTCTGCTGGCACTGGCTGGCCCAACCTGGAGTCGCAGCGCGCAACCGTTGTATGCGAACCGCGCGGCGCAAGTCGTCGCACTCTCGCTATCGCAACAGATGTTGGCGCGCGATATCACGCCGAGTCGGCTCGATCGGGCACGCTACAAAGTGCGTGATCTGTTCGCCGCCAATCATGATGGACTCAATGCGCTGATTGCCTACGCCGATGAAGCCTTTGTGGTCGCGCCATTGACCACCGATGCCAATAGCTTGAGCGATCTGCTCAGTGCCCTGGCACCCGATACCATGCCGGTGGATGGCAATAACGCAGCGCAGGCGATTGATCGCGGCGTAGCTTTAATCCGCAATGCCAAGGTGGGTGGCGGGTCGATCATCCTGATTACCGACCAAGCCGGCACCGCCGCACAGGCAGCGGCGAGCAAGGCACGCGCAGCAGGTATCGATGTATCGGTGCTTGGGGTGGGCACGCCTCAAGGTGGTGCGGTACCGCTGGGTGATGGTGGCTTTTTGCGAAATGCCGAAGGCGGCCTGGAGATGGCCAAGCGTGATGATGCGGCACTCGCTGCGCTCGCCGGCGCTGGCGGCGGTCGCTATGTCGCGATGAGCGACGATCGCCGCGATGTCGACACCCTGCACGCCCAATTGCGCGTAGAGCATGCGCCAACGCTGGCAAGTGGGCAGCAAGGCGACGCGTGGCAGGATCGTGGTCCATGGCTGCTGCTGCCGCTGCTGCCGCTGGCTGCTTTGGCTTTTCGTCGTGGTTGGCTGTTACTGCTACCGCTGCTGCTATTGCCGCTGCTACCCAATCAGGCGTATGCGAGTAGCTGGACCGATCTATGGCAACGCCCCGATCAGCAGGCCGCCCGCGCCTTACATGACGGCAAATCGCAACAGGCGCAGCAACTCGCTCGCGATCCTGCGTTACGCGGTGCCGCCGCTTATCGTGCTGGTGACTACGCCGCTGCCGCATCTGCGCTCAAGCAGGCGTCGGGTGCGGATGCGCAGTACAACCTCGGCAATGCGCTGGCCAAGCAGGGGCAGTACACGCAAGCTCTTGCCGCCTACGATCAAGCGCTCAAGAGCGATCCCGCCGACGCCGATGCCAAGACTAACCGTCAGGCCGTGGCGGATTGGTTGCGCAAGCAGCAAGAACAGCAAAAGCAGGATCAGCAGAAACAAGGCAAGTCGGAGCCCAAGCCCTCGTCCGGCGAAAATAAGGGGGCATCGTCTGCATCGAAGCCGGGTACGGACTCATCCGAGTCAAAGTCAGGTCAACAACAGAATTCATCGCAGGATGGTCAAGGGCAGGCATCCAGTGCCGCGGATCAATCCACGCAAGGTAAAGACAGTAAGCAAAGCCAGACGCTGGAAGGGGATGCCGGGGCCAAATCGCGCACTGCACAGGAACAGGCCGAGCAGCAGGCGCGGGCCGAGCAGGCGCGCCAGGCTTTGCAAAAACAAATGGATCAGAAGCTGGCCGAACAAGATAAGAAAGCGCCGGAGAATGCACCGGGTGTTGGCGTACGGGGCGCCCCGAAACCTGGCGAGCGGCCAGTCAGCCATGAGCTTGGCGCCGTCGCCACCGATGATCCGCAGGCGAAGCTTCCGGCCGATGTGCGTCGGGCCATGCAGCGTGTGCCCGACGATCCAGGGGCGCTGTTGCGGCGTAAATTCGTACTTGAGTACCGGCAGCGCCACGCGGCCGCCACAGGGGATGAGCAACCGTGATGTGGCGTCGTGTTTTTACCGTTGTGTTAATGCTGCTGCTGTTATCGCCGTTGGCGGCCACGGCGGTCGAGGTGCAGGCCACGCTGGATCGTAGCCGTGTGTCATTGGGCGAAACGGTGACGCTTAATCTGCGCTTGCAGGGCGGTGGCAGCGCGAATCGGCCGGATCTGAGTGCGCTGGCGCAGGACTTTATCGTGCTCGGAAGCTCAAGCAGTAGCAGCCTGCGTATCGTCAATGGCAGCAGCACGGCCGAGCTGACCTATGGCGTAGCCTTGCGACCCAAACGAGTCGGCATGCTGCAGATTCCGTCGCTCAACTTTGCCGGTGGTATCACGCAGCCGCTGCAGCTTGAAGTGGTTGCCGTGGGCGCGCGGGGGGCCGATTCAAAAGGGCCTGATTCAAAAGGGAGCGATTCAAAAGGGCCCGAAGACGCCTTCATGGAAGCATCTGTCGACCCTGCAAGCGGATATGTAGGGCAGCAACTGCAGTACATCGTACGGATGTACTTCGCCGTGAATTTGAACGGCGGATCGTTGATCGAGCCGAAGCTCGATGGGGTGGGCCTGTCCCGTGTCGGCGACGAGGTCGACTATCAAACCGAGCGTAACGGCCGGCGCTATAGCGTGGTCGAGCAACACTATGCGTTGATTCCGCAAAAGCCAGGACATCTTGAGATTCCCCCTATGTTGTTTCAGGGCGAAGCAATGGATATGTCCAATCCCGATGCATTCTTTGGCAATCCAAAGCCGATCTCGGTCGCCTCATCGCCGGTGTCGATCGAGGTGCGTTCGATACCGGCGGCGGCCAGCGGCATCACGTGGTTGCCGGCGCATCAACTGCACCTGGCCCTGGAGGGGCTACCGGCGGGAGGCGAGCTGCGTGTCGGCGAACCGCTTAACTTGAGCATGAATCTTGAAGCTACCGGCCTGCCCTACGAGGCACTGCCTCCACTCAGCCTGCCGACGTTGGACGGAGCCACGGTGTACCCAGGGAAAAAGCTGACGGGTACGCGTCAGGAAGCACCTTGGCTGGTCGGTCGCTATCAGCAGAGTTTCGCGGTGGTGCCGAATCGACCCGGCACGTTGACCATCCCCGAGATCACGTTGACCTGGTGGAATGTGCAAACGGATCGGGCCGAAGTTGCGCGTCTTCCAGCTCGCAGTTTTACCGTACTGCCAGCAGCCGGCGCCGCCGTGCAGGCGCCACCGGGCGCGGACCATACGGCGACCGTACCCACGACCCCGATGACGGCGCCCAACACATGGCCGTGGCGCGGGATCGCGTTCGGTAGTCTTGCTCTGTGGTTGTTGAGTCTGCTCGGCTGGCTTGGCTGGCGTCGGCGCAGGGCGCTTGCGGAAGTCGTGGCAGTTGACGTGGCGCAGACGCCACGGCGTCTGCGCGCCACCTTTCTCGCCGCCGCTCGTGGCGACGACTCGGCCGCACAGGCACGTAGCCTGTTGGCCTGGGCGCGAGCAGAGCGACCGGCTTTGCAGAATCTTGGAGAGCTGGCGGCGGCATTGGGGTCGGAGCCGCAACAAGCGGCGATTGCCGCCTTGCAGCGAAAACACTACGCGGGCAGCACTGAGTCCGGTGTGGGTGAGCGGTTGGCGACGGCGTTTCGCGACGGTTTCGTTTGGCGTGACGTCGGTGCGGCGGCAACATCACTATTGCCGCCGCTGTATCCGTTCAGCACAACGAAGCCATAAGCCTTCCTATGACAAGAGGAGGGCATTCTCGCCGCGCCATATCTCAGCCATGTGCGCGTCGAAACAACAGATGCGCACCTGTATATCGGGGTGATTGCGTAATGCCTCGTACAAACTGGTTAAGGCCACTCGGGCTGCACGTTCAGGCGGATAGCCATAGACACCACAGCTAATCGCTGGAAAGGCGATCGAACGGATCTCATGCGCTAGCGCTAGCCGTATGCCATGGCGGTAGCAAGAGGACAACAGCTCCGCCTCGCCATGTCCCCCGCCATGCCAGACGGGGCCGACGGTATGAATCACGTAACGAGCGGGCAGGTCGAAGCCGGCGGTTAGACGCGCTTCGCCGGTGGGGCAGCGCACGCCTGGCGCTATTTCGGGCAGCGCTCGGCAGGCTTCGAGCAGGCCGGGGCCGGCGACGCGATGGATGGCCCCGTCTACGCCGCCACCGCCCAGCAGGCTGGGATTGGCCGCATTGACGATAGCGTCGTCGGCCTGGCGGGTGATATCGGCGATGATGACTTCAATGGACATAAACATCCCGATCGCGCAGTCAGGGGTGAAATGTGCCGCGCTTGAGCTTGCGCAGCTTCAAGCCATCGCGCACTCTCCACCCTTCGAATCATACGGCGAACTCCACATGAAACGTGATGGCACAGGGTCCGGCGGCATCTGCATCACGGCGGTGATGGAGCTGCGATAGCCATGAAAAAGACTGAAGACATATCTTTCGGCTACTTACTTAATGATGTGACCTTGCTGTTTCGCAAGCATTTCGATCGGCGTGCGGTGAAGTTCGGCTTGACTCGTGCGCAATGGCGCGCGACCAAGATGCTTTGCTACCGCGAAGGGTTACGTCAGACCGAGCTTGCGGAGTTTCTGGAAATGGAGGCGATCGCCGTGGGGCGGGTCATCGATCGCTTGCAGGCTGCCGGTTTCGTCGAACGCCGCCCGGACCCCAAAGATCGCCGCGCATGGCAGTTGTATGCGACTGAGCAGGCTCGCGCCATCGTTGCCGATATGGAGGTGATCGCGCATGGCCTGCGCAAGGATGCTACGCGCGGTATCGAGCGTGCCGAAATGGAGCAGGTCATGGATGTGATGGGGCGGATCAAGGAGAACCTGCTGGCGCTGGAGCAGCCCACGCCAAGCGAAACTTAAGCGGCAGCCGACGTCAGCGATAAAGCCGTCTGTACCGCCAAGCATGCAAGCGGTGACGATGGAAATATTAAATCGAGTTAATGAAGGTGCGCTGACGCCGGACGCTGATTTGGTTATCAATGCCTTCTTTGCAATATCTAACGATGGCCTATCGTTATAAGCTTCACGTCGTCATTTTTTACCCCATGGCGTCAGTCATGCGAAACCTATGATTCACCTCTGGCGATAGCACTCCCTAGAGTTAACGTCCTACCTGGCGCCGCTGCGCCTGCTACCTATGGCCGGAGAACCCATGCAGCGCATGTCCTGGAAAAAACTTGTCGCCGTTATCGTTGTACTCGCGGCATTCGCTATAGCCGTTCAATATTTTCGTGCGGGCAAGCATGCTTCGGCGACTCATGCTGTTCCAGTCGTACAGTCTGTACCGGTAAAGGTGGCTAATGCACAGCGTGGCGATCTGGATCTGTCACTGAAAGTGATCGGGCGGGCCGAGGCTTTCTCCACGGTCAACGTACAAGCGCGGGTCAGCGGTCAATTGCAGTCGTTGTTGTTTACCCCTGGCAGTCATGTCAATCAGGGCGCGACGATTATCCGCATCGACCCCAGTTTGCTGCAGGCTCAACTAAGCGGCGCGCTGGGCAGCCTGGCCAAGGACGAAGCGCAACTTATCAATGCGCAAGCAGTGCTGAAACGATATGCCCCGTTGCTGCCGAAAGGCTATGTGTCGCAATCGGATTACGACACCTATAAGGCCAATGTCGGGGTCTATGAGGCGTCGGTAAAGGCCGATAAAGCCACGGTGGAACTGGCCCGCACACAATTGAGTTACGCCCAGATCCAGGCGCCGTTCGAGAGTGTCGCGGGTGCGCCGCTGGTTTATCCGGGGGCACAGATTGTGGCCAATGCCACCACGATCGTGGTGCTAAATCAGATACGTCCCATCCACATCACCTTTGCCATTCCTGAAACCAGTCTGGCGGGCGTCAAGGCTGCGGCCGCTCGCGGCACGGTGCCCGTAACGGCGAGGGTTCCGGGTACGACGACAGCGCCACTTCAGGCGGCGGTGGACTTCATCAACAATGCGGTGGATACAACCACCGGCACGATTCAGATCAAGGCCCGTTACGACAACGACGATGACCGTCTGACCCCCGGTCAGTTCGTTGAAGTGGTGTTGCCCACGACCCGCCTCGCCAATGTGGTGACCGTGCCGGTGGTGGCACTGCAGAACTCGCCCAAGGGCAGTTTTGTTTTTGTCGTCGGCGGCGATGGCGCCGTGCAGCAGCGATTCGTCAGTGCGGGGCCCAGCAGCGGTGCGCAAGTCGTGATCGAGAAAGGCCTGAACGGCGGCGAGAGCGTAGTTACCGACGGCCAGATGTTGTTGGTCGAGGGCACCCACGTGCGCATCGTTACGGGTAACGGCTGAGCGATGAAGATGATCGGGCGATATCTTTCAACGATCCTTGCGGCGGGGTGCCGCGCATGAACCTGCCGGCACTATGTATCCGCCGGCCGGTGATGGCCACGCTGCTGATGGTGGCGCTGTTGGTCTTTGGCATCGTGGCTTATCCGAAGCTGCCGGTTAACGAGCTGCCGAATGTCGACTTTCCGACCATCACGATAAGCGCCAGCTTGCCCGGTGCGTCGCCGGAGACGATGGCGACCGCCGTTGCCACACCGTTGGAAGGGCAGTTCTCGACCATCGCCGGTATCCAGGCCATGACCTCGACCAGTGCGCTGGGCTCGACCTCGATCACCCTGACCTTTGAATTGGATCGCAGCATCGACGGCGCCGCGCAGGATGTACAGGCCGCCATCTCGGCGGCACTGCGTCAATTGCCGACTACGATGCCGACGCCGCCGACCTTCCGCAAGGTCAATCCGGCGGATGCGCCCATCATCTACCTCACCATGCGCTCATCGACGCAGCCGCTGTCGACCGTGGATGACTACGCCGAAACCCAGCTTGCGCAACGCCTGTCGACCATCGACGGGGTGGCGCAAGTGAACGTGTACGGCTCGCAGAAATACGCTGTGCGCATCAGCGTCGATCCGCAGAAACTGGCTGCTAGCGGAGTTGGTTTCGATGTGCTGCAACAAGCCATTGCCAATGCCAATGTGAATCTGGCCACCGGCTCGCTCAACGGCAACCGCCAGCTTTTGTCGATCCGTTCGGATGGCCAATTGCAGCGAGCCAATTTGTACAACGACGTGATCGTGGCCTACCGCAATGGCGCGCCGATACGCCTGGCCGATCTTGGCCAGGCACAGGACAGCGTACAGAACGATCAGGTGGCGAGCTGGTACAACGGCGAACGCGCCATCGTGCTGGCGATTCAGCGTCAGCCGGGCTCCAATACGGTGGCCACCATCGACCGCATCCGCGCGGTGCTGCCGCAGTTCGAGGCATCCTTGCCGCCATCGATCAAGCTCGCGGTGTTGTACGACCGCTCGGAATCGATTCGCGCCTCGGTCGACGACGTGCAATACACCTTGCTGCTGGCCGGTGTGCTGGTGGTGCTGGTGATCTATTTGTTTCTTGGCAACGCCTCGGCGACCTTGATTCCGGCGCTGGCACTGCCCGTGTCGATCGTCGGCACCTTCGGTGCGATGTTCGCACTGGGCTACAGCCTGGACAATCTCTCTCTGTTGGCGCTGACTCTGGTGGTCGGCTTTGTAGTCGACGATGCGATCGTGATGTTGGAGAACATCGTTCGTCATATCGAGGCGGGCATGGAGCCGTACGAGGCGTCGCTTAAAGGCGCCACCGAAATTGGTTTCACGATTTTCTCGATGACCTTGTCGCTGGTGGCGGTATTCCTGCCGGTGATGTTTATGGGCGGCATCGTGGGGCGGCTGTTCCACGAATTCGCGGTGACCTTGAGCGTGGCGATCCTGATTTCGGGATTTGTTTCGATTACGCTGACGCCGATGTTGTGCAGTCGTTTTCTGCGACATGCCGAGCATGAGAAAAAGACCCGCGTGGTTCTGCTGTTTGATCGTGGCTTTGAACAGGTGCGCCGGGGTTATGCCCGCTCGCTGGCATGGGCTGTTCACCATTCACGCGTCACCTTGGGGGTGTTTTTTGTCAGTTTGCTGGTGACCGGGCTGTTGTTCGTGGTCGTCGCCAAGGATTTCATTCCGGCGGGCGACAGCGGTCAGCTCAATGTCAATGTCGAAGGCCCGGACGATATCTCGGTCAGCGGCATGGCCGTGCGCCAGCAAGCGTTGGCGGCGATCGTCGCTAAAGACCCTAACATTCAGGCTTTCATGTCGTCGGTAGGCAGTGGCGGCGCGCGCACCACCACTAATAACGGCTCGATTCTGTTGCGACTGAAACCGGCGAATGAGCGTGCGCTCGATCCCAATGGGATTATTCAGGAGCTGCGGCAAAAGTTTGCACAGGTGCCGGGTATCCGCACTTATATCCAGAACCCGCCCTCGATCCAGGTCGGCGGGCGGCAATCCAAGGCGCAATATCAGTACACCTTGCAGTCGATCGATCTGACCTCGCTGTATGCATGGTCGGGCAAGGTGGTCGATGCGTTCGGCAAGTTGCCTGGTTTTCAGGATGTGACCAGCGATTTGAATCTCAATGGGCCATCCATCGTGATTCACGTCGACCGTGACAAGCTGGCTCCGCTGGGCCTGACGATGGAACAGGTGCAGCGTGCGTTAGGTTCGGCATTCGGTGCCAATCAGGTTTCGACCATCTATGGCGCATCCACCCAGTACTGGGTGATCTTGCAGGTGGGTTATGCGCTGCAGAATGATCCCGATGTGTTGTCGCAGCTCTACGTTACCTCCGGCAGCGGTGGCCTGGTGCCGCTCAATGCGGTGGCGAGTTTCGAGCGCCGGCCGCAGGCGCTTACGGTCAATCATCAAGGCCAGCTACCGGCGGTGACGATATCGTTCAATCTCGCGCCCGGTGTCAGCCTTAGTCAGGCGGTAACCAGCATCGGCGACGCGATGAAGCAGCTCAATTTGCCGGTGTCGATCAGCGGTAGCGTGCAGGGTACGGCGCAGGCTTTCCAGGATTCCATGAAAGGCATGGGCTTATTGCTGGTGCTGGCACTGTTCGTGATTTATCTGGTGCTGGGTATTCTTTACGAGAGCTTTATCCATCCATTGACGATTCTTTCCGGTTTGCCGGCGGCGGGCGTCGGCGCACTGCTGACCCTGATGATTTTCAACGCGCCGCTGGATCTGTTCTCCTTCGTCGGTATCGTGATGTTGATCGGCATCGTCAAGAAGAACGCGATCATGATGATCGACTTTGCGCTGGAGCGGCAGCGCAATGAGGGCTTGGCGCCGGCGCTGGCGATTATCGAGGCATGTCATGTGCGTTTCCGTCCGATCATGATGACCACCATGGCGGCCTTCGCCGGCACTTTGCCGATTGCGCTGGGTATCGGCGCAGGTGCGGAGACGCGCCGTCCGCTGGGTCTTGCGGTAGTCGGCGGTCTGCTCGTGTCACAGATTCTCACGCTGTATCTGACCCCGGTGATCTATCTCTATCTGGATCGGCTGCAACAGCGTTTTTCGCGCAAGCCGAAACGAGTCGATGCGGCGAGTGCGGGCTGAGCCGGTCATGTCATAGATTGGCGCCCCGGCAAATAAAAAGGCGACCCGAGGGTCGCCTTTTTATTTGCCGGGGCGCGTGCGATCAGTCGCCGGCGCCGTCGTTCTTGAAGGCATCGGGAGCGGAGCCGAAATCGCCATCGGCTTGCGCGGCCATATACGAGAAAGCCGCATAGACGGCTACATTCTGTGCCAGTTCTTTCGGATGGACCTTGTCCAGCGTGTCATTGGCGGTATGGTGATAGTCGAAGTAATCGGTGCCATCCTGGGTCAGCGTCAGCGCGGCCATGCCCTTGGCATGCATTTGCGATAGATCCGAACCGCCGCCACCACGGCGCTTGGCATCGTAAGCCACGCCGATAGGCGCCAGCACCTTGGCGATCTGTTCGATCGCAGCTCGTGCCGAAGGCTTGACGCTGGCGGTCATGCGCCAGACCTTGCCGGCGCCGAAGTCCGACTCAGTGCCTAGCTGATGTTTGCCGACGTCGGCAGCATGCTGGTCGGCATAGCCGCGGCCGCCCCACAGGCCCATCTCCTCATTCGCGAAGGCAATCACGCGGATCGTGCGGTCGGGCCGCTGCGGCAGGTCGCCGATCAGTTTGCCGGCCGCCATCGCGATCGCTACGCCGGCGCCGTCGTCGATGGCGCCGGTGCCCGGATCCCATGAATCCAGATGGCCGCCGATGGCGATGACTTGGTCGGGGTATTTTTTACCGGTGATCTCGCCGATGACATTGGCGCCGGTATAGCTGCCACTGACGCCACAATCCAGATCCAGTTTGATGCTGACCGGCTTGCCATAAGCCAGCACCCGTTCGAGCTGGTCGGCGTCGGGATTGGACAACGCCGCGGCGGGGATCGCATCTTTCGGGTCACGGAAGCCAGTGACGCCGGTATGCGGTGTGCGGCTGTTGGCATCAGTGCCGGCCGAGCGCAGCAAGAAGCCGGCGGCACCCTTGGCCGAGGCAATCACCGGGCCTTGTACGCGCACGGGCGAGCCGATGCCGTAGTCGCGACCGTCTTTGGCACGCTGCATATGAAAGGTGACAAAGACGATCTTGCCTTTCACCGTGGCCGGGTCGGCGGCCTTCAGTGCGGCAAGGCCGTCGAATTTCACGACTTCTGCGGTGATGCCGCCCTTCGGCGTACCGGCCGAGTAGCCGAGTGCGAGCAGAGCCAGCGGCTGCGGGAACGGAGCGACGATTTCGGCGTGTTCGCTGCGGCGTTCCCACAGCGGGTAGGTGACCGGTTCGACGTAAACCTTGTCAAAGCCCAGCGCCTTGAACTTGGCGATCGCCCAGTCGCGCGCGCGCTGGTCGTTGGGGCCGCCGGCGAGACGTGCGCCCACTTCGGTGGTCAACGATTCGACGATCTTGTAGCCGGTGTTGTCGGCCATCGCCTTGTCACGCAGCTGCTCCGCGGTCTGCACGGCTTGCTGGGAAATAACGGTGCCCTTATCGGCAGCATTGGCGGCACTGACCATGCCGGTAGCCAACAGACTGGCGGCAAGCAGACTTAAGCGGAGATGGCGCATCGGGGACCCCTCGGTGGAAACCCCGATTATCGCGCGGTGTCGCATTGCTGCTTAGGCCAGAAGTCATGTTTTTTGAATGCAGGAAATAATTAGGCTGTGGCAGCCGTGTTTCCTGACTCATATTAAGCAGCGGCAGGGCATCGCCGCCCCACCGCTCATGGCTCGGGCTTACTTGTTTGCCGCGCCTTGCTCTTTCAGCAAATCCCGAATCTCGGTCAGCACCACCACATCAGCCGGCACCGCTGCCGGGGCGGCGGCTTCTGGGCGGTTGAGCTTGTTGATCGCCTTGACCACCATGAAGATCGCGAAAGCGATGATGACGAACTGAATCACCGTATTGATAAAGGCGCCGTACTGGATCGCTATCTCGGCCACTTTATGCGCCGGATTGCTATTGTCGGCCGGCTTGAGCACCCATTTCATTTCGGAAAAATCGACGCCGCCGGTCAGGGCGCCGATCGGCGGCATGATGATTTGATCGACTAGCGAGGTGACGATTTTGCCGAAGGCGCCGCCAATGACGACACCCACGGCCAGATCGATCACGTTGCCGCGCATGGCGAAGGTTTTGAACTCTTGAAAGATGCCCATGCTGTTCCCCACGGATTGGCTGATGACGCAGGGACTTTAGCGCAGGGGGCGGGCTACGGGGAGACTTTGAACAGGCTCTTATGCACTGGGGTCGGCGATGGGGTCGGCGATCTTGCCATCCAGGCTGGCTATGCCCACGAGTTCGGCATGAAAACGATCGCCGCGCTGCAATGCAGCGACTCCGGCGGGGGTGCCGGTAAAGATCAGGTCGCCGGCCTTGAGTTCGAACAAGGTCGAGAGGGCGGCGATAATCTCAGGCACGCTGTGCAGCATATTTCCCAACGATGTCTGCTGGCGCAGTTCGCCATTGACGGTAAGCCGCAGCACGGTATCGGCATGAGGCATGGCATCGCTTGCCCGGCACAGCGCCGAGACCGGCGCTGAATGGTCGAAGCCCTTGGCGATATCCCAGGGGTGACCCTTGGCTTTGACGGCGTTTTGCAAGTCGCGGCGAGTCAGGTCCAGGCCCACGGCGCAACCCCAGACCAGCGCTTGCGCATCGGCTACTGCTATGTCGCGACCACCAGCACCGAGCGCAATCACTAACTCCACCTCGTGATGCAGATCTACGGTGGCCTGCGGGTAGGGCACGTCGGCGCCATCGGCGACTACGGCGTCGGCCGGTTTGCAGAAGAACATCGGCCTGTCCTTGTCCACCGCGGCGCCCATTTCTTTCGCGTGATCGGCATAGTTGCGGCCGACGCAGAACACGCGGCGAATCGGAAAGCGCTGGTCACTGCCGATGATCGGCAGGCTAGGAATCGGTTGGGGTGCGATGGCGTATGACATGGCAAAAGATTACCAGCTAAGGGGCGCGCGACGAGCCGCAGGGGCAGAAAACCAAACGCGCGGTTTTATATGGCGCCGCTGCTCGATGCCGTTTGCGGAATCAATGATGCGGAATCAATGATGCTTGCGAAATACGATGTCGAATTCGGCTGCCCAGGTTTTGCCGCCATCGCTTGAGGCGGTGGCGGTTTCGCGCACACCGTCGGCGGTCTGCTCCCAGCTCACCTTGTGCACGGTTTCGCCTTTGGCATCGTAGGTACTGCCGGTCAGCACGATTTGCTTACCTTGTTGAGTGCCTTCGGCCACCAGCAACTCGCCTTCATTGGTGACCCAGCTTTGATGCCATAGCTTTCGCGTAGCGTCGTAGATGGTGTAGCTCTCACCGGTATAGCCGTCTGTTCGCTGAAAGACTTCACGCAGCACGCAGCCGCCGAGAATAGCCGTGACGTGGTTGCGCGCGACGGAGGGTTGGTTCGGCGTGGCAACGCGAAAGGTATCCCAGTCGCCCAGCCAGAAGTCGAACTGCCGGTAGGCGCTATCCTTGCAGTGCGCGGATACTGCTGCAGGGGTGTTGGCTACGGAGGGAAGGGCAAGCAGGGCGCTGCAACTGAAGATGGCGATCAAGGCGATACGATGCAGGGACGACATGACGTACTCCTTAAGAGGGTGGCGCATCTTGGCAGGCAAATCGATCGCGGCATAGAGCATGCTTACGCCAAACTTTCAGTGCTGCTTCGGCCATCAGTTGTCTTTATTCCGACAGCGTATGCGAGTAGAAACAGCAGGCTTTATTGAGGCATGTGCGGCCCTGTTATATGACAGATGTCATTGGCAACGGCTGATGGCGGACTCTAGCCGCGCGATGTCGCATCCATCATGTTGCCGTTCATTGAGTAACCGGTGCATACCGGCGGGGGAAAAGGGTGAATAACGCGGATTTGTTGAAAGAGCTTCGCATCGAGCGCCACCAGCGCGAGGACCGGGATTCGGGTCCGTCGCGTTGGCCGTGGGCGGTCGGTGCGGTGATCTTGATCGTGCTGTTGCTGGGTGGGGCTGGCTGGTATCTGCTGGGCCGATCGGTGCCGGAAGTACATGCCGCCGTAGCCGTATCGCCAGCGTCAAATAGCGGTAACGGCGCGGTGCTGCAGGCGACCGGTTATGTTACGGCGCGGCGTCGAGCGACGGTGTCGGCACAGATTACCGGCACCTTGACCGAGGTATTGATCGAAGAGGGCGATCGGGTCGAGAAAGGCCAGGTATTGGCCCGACTCGACGACAGCGGTTACAAGGCCAGCCTGGAGGCTGCCAAAGCGCAGGCCGAGGCCGCCCATGCATTGGTGGCACAGTTGCAGGCGCAGTTGCAGCAAGGGAACCGCGACGCGGTGCGCCAGGAAACCTTGGCGGCACGTGGATTGGTTTCCAAGCAGTCGGCAGAACAGGCACGAACCCAAGTGGATAGTTTTCGCGCGCAACTTGCTTCGCAGCAGCGGCAAGCCAGTGCGGCCGATGCAGGGGTCGGTGTAGCCAAGGTCAATTTTGATTACACCGTGGTGCATGCACCCTTCAGCGGCGTGATTACCACCAAGGATGCGCAGGTCGGCGAAATTATCTCGCCACTGTCTGCCGGTGGCGGTTTCACCCGCACCGGCGTGGGCACCATCGTCGATATGAACTCGTTGGAAATCGACGTGGATGTCAACGAAGCCTATATCGGCCGGGTCAAGCCGGAGATGCCCGCCGAAGCAGTGCTGGATGCCTATCCCGATTGGAAAATTCCGGCCCACGTGATTGCCATCGTGCCCTCCGCCGATCGCGGCAAGGCCACGGTGAAAGTGCGCGTTGCGCTGGAGCAAAAGGATGGACGCATCGTGCCGGATATGGGCGTGCGGGTGTCGTTTCTGGAGCAGGCCTCGAAAACTGCGGCGCAACTTCCGCAAGGGGTGCTGGTGCCGGCGACGGCCATCGCGCAACGTGACGGACACAGTGTGGTGTTTGTACTTGGTGGCGAGACGGTGCAGCAACGCGCGGTGACGCCAGCCGCACAAAATTACGGCGATCTTCGTCTGCTGCCGGCAGCGGTACAGACCGGCGAGACCGTGGTGTTGTCGCCACCGGCGGATTTGAAAGACGGCATGCGGGTGAAGCAGGCCAGCAAGCCATAGCGGTGTTTGTAGGAGTGCAGCCCGTCTGTTCCTACCCTGCTGCCATCACAGTGACAAGTTAACGAAACATCAGGAGCAACGTATATGAGCACGCTGATCGAAATCCGCGACCTTTCCAAAGTGTATGAGCGCGGCAAGCAGAAAGTTGAAGTGTTGCATCACATTAATCTGGATATTGCCGAGGGCGATTTCCTTGCGTTGATGGGGCCATCCGGTTCCGGCAAGACGACGTTGTTGAATCTGATCGGTGGCCTGGACGCCGCCAGCGGCGGCAGCATCAGCGTGGGCGGCGAGCATATCGATAAGCTCAGTGCCGGTGCCTTGGCGAAGTGGCGCGCATCCAATGTCGGTTTCGTGTTTCAGTTCTACAACCTGATGCCGATGCTCTCTGCGCAGCGCAATGTCGAGCTACCGTTGTTGCTGACCAAGCTCAATGCCGAGCAGCGGCGTAAAAACGCGGCGATTGCGTTGAAGTTGGTCGGGCTTGAGGATCGCGGTTCGCACAAGCCCAGCGAGCTGTCCGGCGGCCAGCAGCAGCGCGTGGCGATTGCCCGCGCCATCGTTTCCGATCCGCACTTGCTGGTTTGCGATGAGCCGACCGGCGATCTCGATCGGCAGTCGGCCGAAGATGTGCTGGGTTTGCTGCGCCAGCTCAATCGCGAACACGGCAAAACCATTGTGATGGTGACCCACGATCCCAAGGCTGCCGAGTACGCCAATCAGACCCTGCATCTGGATAAGGGCACGTTGGTCGAGCAGGCCCTGGCGTGATGAACACGACGATTGCGGAGTTGTTCTTATGAAATACCTCCATCTCATCTGGGCGGCGCTGTTTCGGCGCAAGACCCGTACCATCCTGACCCTGGTGTCGATTATTGCGGCGTTTCTGCTGTTCGGCATGCTCGATGCCGTGCGCAGTGGTTTCGATGATGCCGGCAAGAGCGCGAACGGTGCGCAACGGCTGCAGACGGCATCGAGGTTGTCGTTCATTGATACCTTGCCGCAAGGCCTGGGCGCACAACTGCAGCAGGTGTCCGGGGTGAAATCGGTGGCATATGCCAACTGGTTCGGCGGCGCCTATCAAGACCCGCACAATCAGATCTTCAGCTTTGCGGTCAGCGACAACTACCTCGACCAATACCCGGAGATCGAGGTGAACGCCGAAGCGCGCAAGACATTCGATAGCACGCGCACCGGTGTGATAGTCGGCGAGGAGTTGGCCAAAAAATACAATTGGAAGATCGGCGACAAAATCCCCTTTCAGTCGACCATTTTCGCGCAGCGCGACGGCAGCAAGAATTGGAGCGTCGACATTGTCGGCTTCATGCATGCGAAAGAGAAAAGTGCGACCTGGTTTAACCAGGTGGTGTTGATGCACTGGAAATACTTCGATGAGGGCACGGCCTACAACCGTGGCATGGTCGGCTGGTATGTCAGCCGGGTGAACGACGTGAACCAATCGGACCGCGTAGCCAAGGCGATCGACGCGATATCGGCCAATTCCGATCACGAGACACGTACGCAGACCGAACAGGCGGCAACCGCTTCGTGGATGAAGCAGATGGCCGATATCGGTCTTATCGTGGGTTCGATCATGGGCGCGGTGTTTTTCACCCTGCTATTGCTTGCTGGCAACACCATGATGCAAGCCGTACGCGAGCGCACCAGTGAACTGGCCGTACTCAAGACGCTGGGTTTTTCCAGTCAGTCGGTGATGGCGATGGTGCTGGCCGAATCGGTATTGCTGTTGCTGCTCGGCGGCGTGATTGGCTTGCTGCTGGCGATGTTGGTAGTCGGTGCCATGCATTCCGCGATGGGTGCCGGCATGCCGGTCTCGCCGGTCGATGCGAGCATCTGGATACGCGGCTTATTGCTGATGCTGGTTATTGGTCTGCTGGTAGGCGCCTTGCCTGCGATGCGTGCGATGCGCTTGAACATCGTCGATGCACTGGCTGGTCGTTGAGGAGACGATGACATGAATTTTCTACGTAACTTGGGCCTGCTGGTCGGGCTCGCCGTGGCCTTGGCGATCTGGGTGATGCTGCCGTGGCAGGCCTTGCTGGTGTTGGTCGCGCTGTTTGCGCTGTGGATGGTGTTCACTCGACGTGGTCAGCAGACCGCCTCGATAACCGCAGTCGGCATCAGTACTTTGAAACAACGGCTGGGTTCGTCGGCGGTAGTAGTGATCGGTATCGCCGGTGTGGTCGCGGTGTTGGTGGCGCTGCTGGCGATGAGCGAGGGCTATGCCGACACGCTGCGCAAGACCGGCAGCGTGGACACCGCCATCGTGATGCGTGGCGGTTCGGCCAGCGAAGTGATGTCGGGGCTCGATCACGATAGCGTGGTGGTTATCCAGCAGGCCCCCGGCATTGCGCGCGATGCGCAAGGTAAGCCGATTGCGTCGGCTGAGATCGTGGTAGCCGCGAATCTGCCGACGAAAGGCGGTGGCCCGGACGATGTAGGCAGTGTGCAATTGCGTGGTGTCGACGAGCAGCAGGCATGGATCGCGCGGCCGGAAGTGAAAATCATTGCCGGGCGCAAATTTCAGACCGGGATGCGCGAGCTGATTGTCGGCAAGGGTGCGCAGCGGCAGTTTGTCGGATTGGAGCCGGGACACGACATCAAACTCGGCAACCAGTCCTGGACCGTCGTCGGCGTGTTCGAGACAGGCAACGCGCTTGAGTCAGAAGTATGGGGCGACGGCGATATTGTTGCCGGCACCTACCGTCGCGGTGGCAGCCGTGCTTCGGTAACGGTGAAGTTGGCTGATCCGAAAGCATTCGACGCGTTCAAAGCCTCACTTGCGGCAGACCCGCGCCTCAAGGTGGATACAGAAACCACGATCGACTATTTCAGCAAGCAGTCTGAAGGCACCAGCAAGATCATCAGCATCATCGGCATCACGGTGGGTCTCATCATGGCGATCGGTGCCATGTTCGGCGCCCTCAACACCATGTTTGCCGCTGTCGCCACGCGTGCTCGCGAAATCGCCACGCTGCGCGCCATCGGATTTCGTGGCTTGCCCGTGGTCGTGGCGATTCTGCTGGAGACCATGCTGCTGGCTTTGATTGGCGGCGTGCTCGGTGGGCTACTGGCCTGGTTGATCTTCAATGGCTACACCGCATCCACCATGGCTGCAGGTTCGGTGGGGCAGTTGACCTTCGCCTTCAAGGTGTCGCCACAGCTATTGGTGAATGGTTTGAAATGGGCCCTGGCCATTGGCTTTGTCGGCGGTTTCTTTCCCGCCGTACGCGCCGCACGATTGCCGGTGACGACGGCATTGCGCGAGTCGTAATCACATCAAGGCATTGACGTAACCTGAGTGTCTGGCATATGGTTAGGATTCCTAACTAAATGCCAGGCACTTTTCTTTTGCACGATCCTTCACTCCCCGAACGCATCGCTCACGGTCTGCAAAAGATCGGTATCGCCATGCGCGCCCGTGAATGGAGTGCAGCCGCACCGCTGGGCCTCACGCCGACCCAGGCGCAAATCGTCGTGCTGCTGGCGCGACGCGACGGCGGATTGCGCGTGCAGGAGATTGCCGAACAACTGGCGGTAACCGTCGCCACGGTGAGCGATGCGGTATCCACCCTGGTCGGCAAGAAACTGGCGTGCAAAATCGCTGATCCCGAGGATGGCCGGGCACGACGAATCCAGCTCAGTAAAACGGGCACCATGCTGGCAGGTTCACTCAACGACTGGCCTGATTTATTCACCCAGGCGGCAGCGGAACTGTGGCCGCAAGAGCAGCAAGTGCTGCTGCGCTCGTTGATTACGATGATTGCGTTGCTGCAACGCAAGGGCGCTGTGCCAACGGCGCGCATGTGCGTCAATTGCCAGTATTTTCGCGCCTGGCGTCATAACAACGAGGCCGCACCACATCATTGCGCTTACATCGACGCACCGCTGGCGGAGGCCGAGCTGCGGCTCGATTGCGCCGAGCATGCGCCGGCAAGCGGCGAAGTAGAAACCGAACTATGGCTACACGGACCTGCGGGTCCGGGTACTGCCCCGATCGACGATCGCGTCCATGCACCGGCACGATCGGCACCGTCTCAACGGCGGTAACGAAAGCGGCCCGCCGGTGACAGCCGACGAGCCGCGAGGTGCGCCCTTCCCAAACGTAAGAAAAGGAGCAATTCATCATGGCACAGAAAGCAACTTTCTATCACGCTGGCTGCCCGGTCTGCCTCGACGCCGAGCGTCAACTGGCGTTTTCACTCGATCCGTCGCGCTTCGAAGTAGAAATCGTGCACTTGGGCGAGCAGAAAAACCGGGTGCTCGAAGCGGAGCAGATGGGTGTGACATCGGTGCCGGCGCTGGTCATCGGTACCCAGCCTTATCACATCAATTTTGGCGCCGCGCTGGCCGATCTGAAGTGACCAAGTGATCGACCGGGGCATGGCCTGGCCATGCCCCGGATTCAGGGCATTACCGGTGGTGAATAAGTCAAGGTAAGCCCAAGCAGCCATAGCAGCCCCAGAACCAGGGGCACATGCACCAGTAGCTGGATAAAGGTGAAGCCGACCACATCGCGCGCCTTCAACCCCAATACGCCGAGCAGCGGCAGCATCCAGAATGGGTTGATAAGGTTCGGCAGCGCCTCGGCGGCGTTATACACCTGCACCGCCCAGCCCAGATGCACATGCAGGTCGTTGGCGGCCTGCATCACGTAAGGGGCTTCGATCAGCCACTTACCGCCGCCTGAGGGCACGAAGAATCCGAGTACAGCCGAATAGACGCCCATCACCAGCGAGAACGTTTCGCGGGAGGCGACCTGTACGAACAGGCCCGACAAGCGATGCGCCAATGTCTCACCGCCGATGCCCGGTGCATGCGTAAGCAGCGCGGCAATACCGCCGTATAACGGAAACTGGATCAACACGCCGGCGGTGCTTGGTACGGCGCGGGTTACCGCGTTGAGAAAACTGCGTGGCCGCCAGTGCAGCAACAGTCCAAGCGTGAGGAACAGGAAGTTATACGTATTGAGATTGGCAATCGCCGTCACGGCCGGCTTGGTGGCGAATTCATAGCCGAGCCAGCCCAGGCCGAGCATGCCGATCAGCAGCGACAGCAGCGGGCTGTATTCCAGCCACTCACCCGGCCGGCTGCGTGGCGGCAAAGCGGGGATGGCGGTTTCGTCGACGCCGAAATCCTGCGCGGTACGTGCATGGTCTTTAGACGGCGTCGTGAACCAGCAGATCAGCAGCGAGACGGTAATAAGCACAGCCGTCAGCAGCACCGATTGCCATAAGAAGATCGTTTGGCTGAAAGGCAATACGCCGGTGATCTTGAGTAGTCCTGGCGGCATGCTGGCTGGGTTCGCCTGCAATTGCGCCGCTGACGATGACAAGCCCATCGCCCATACCGCACCCAGGCCCAGGTAGGCCGCAGCGCCGGCTGCGCGGTAATCCATACGTAGCTCTTCACGCCGCGCCAGCGAGCGCACCAGCAGGCCGGCAAAGACCAAAGAAAAGCCCCAAGACAATAGCGACGCCAGCATGCTGACCAAGCCGACATAGCAGACCGCGCTGCGCCCCGAGCGTGGCACGCGGGCAAGTAAATCGATCAAGCGGGCTACAACCGGTGCGGTAGCCAGCACGTAGCCACCGATGACCACGAAGGTCATTTGCATGGTGAAGGGAATCAGGCTCCAAAAGCCGTCGCCAAAGGCGGTAACGGTGACCGTCGGCGTGGCGCCGAAGCCAAGTGCGGCAAGCGCAACCAGCAACACGCCCAAGGCGGCAAACACCCAGGCATCGGGGAACCAGCGCTCTGCCCAGGCAGCGCTACGCAGGGCGGCACGCGCCAACAGCCCTTCATCCGCTTTGCCTTGATTAGGCTTGCTCATATGTTTCCCCGCTCGGCGATCCCAGCATGGTGGCGTGTGGCTCGACTGGGTGGCAAGGAGACTATGGTCTTAGGGGTACCTGTTCTGGTTGACCGGCCAATGCTTGCGGCAAGGTTGCACCCCCTCCCAGCCTCCCCCTGTAAGTCCCGAAAAGGGGACTCCCTTCGGTCGCAGGGGAGGGGTAAAAGCTGCGCGAGCGGCGGTTTTTGACGTTGGCTCTTGACCTTGGGGCCCCTGTGCGTCGGTGAGGGGCGGACGACAAGGCCCGCAGGGGACTCGGCATGGATGCCGAGTCCTTTTCGCCAGTGCATGGATGCACTGTCGAAAAGCCCGGCCGACCCTCACGTACCCGAAGGGCGACTCACCGGGGTGCTCTTTCTTTTGGTTACTTTTCTTTGAGCAAACAAAGAAAAGTGACTCGACCACCGGCAGGTGGCCGAAAGCCCGCCGCAGGCGAACCAAGTTGCGATATCACACATTCACAGGCATAGCCTCAATGCGCCACAAACATCGGCAAATCACTATGCATAAACAAATGCCGAGTCGTACCCCCCAACATCATCTCCGCCAGCCGCGAGCGACTCCATGCACCCATCACAATCATGTCCGCGCGATGAGCATGTGCGGCCTCAAGCAACAGCGGGCCGGCCGCATGGGCAGGGCCGGCGTCGATCGGCTTGATCTGCGCCTGAATGCCGCGTCGTTGTAACCAGTCGGCGAGTCCGGGGGGCGGCAGCACGGTAATCGTGTCCTGATTCATCTCGCTGCCGTCGAGCAGCAGTACGTCTTGGCATTGCTGCAGCAAGGGTACGGCGGCTGCGAGGGCAAGTACGGATTCGCGGCTGCCGTTCCAGGCTACCAGCACGCGTGCACCGATTTGATCGATGCGGGTGATGTTGTCGGGTACGACCAGCACAGGTCGGCCGCTGCCGAATACGCTGCGCGATACCGTACCGAAACCGACCGGTGCGTCACTGCGTTGTTGGCGGCGCTCCATAATCAGCAGGTCGTAGCCGGAGGCTGCCTGACACAGTGTCTGCACGGTATCGCCCTGGGCGACCCGCCAGGTGCCGCTAAGGCCGTGCGCGGTGAGCAGACTTTGCCAGCTATCGGCGTGGGCCTCGGCATCGAGACAGCGCCGGCGGGTTTCTTCCAGTTGTACGGGTACCGACTCAGGCAGGCTGAAGGCGGCGGCAGGGAGGTCGGCTACATACAGCGCATCCAGGCGCGACCGCATGCGCTTGGCCAAGGCCAAGGCGGCACGGGGGCCGGCGGCGTCGAAGTCCAGATGATCCAGATAAAGCAACAGGTCGGTATGAGGCATGAGGCTTCTCCATAGCTGGACTGGTAGCAGCTTAACTCGCTGAAGCTAAAGAGGAGCAAAAAAAACCCCGCACAGGGAGCGGGGCAGGAAGGGCCGGATATCGGGGGGATGAGGGACATCCGGTGAGCTCAATGTGGATGAGTGGCTGTGCAAACGACGTGAAAGTAGTATTCATGATGCGTTTTGGCATGTTTTTAGCGTTTAAAACATCCAGTAGCGACAAATAAGCGCAAGCCCTCTATCAGGCGGTTTGCAAGTGATCTCGGCCCGGTTAAGGTGGGCGCGTCGTCAGTTCGGCGCGTTTATTTTTTTGGAATTTCTATGTCCGCAGTGTCTCGTGCGATAGCGCCGAGCTATGCCTTTGGCGATGAGCTTGCCAGTAGCATCATCCATGGCATCGGCATCTTGCTCAGCATTGCCGGGCTGGTGGTGCTGGTTACGCTTTCGTCGATGTACGGCGATGCGCGGGCGGTCGTGGCCAGTGCGGTATTTGGCAGTACGTTGATCCTGCTTTACACCGCGTCGACGCTGTATCACTCGATTCCTGGTATGGCGGCGAAACGAGTGTTGCGTACGTTCGACCATATCGCGATTTTTCTGCTGATCGCCGGCACCTATACGCCGTTTACGTTGATTGCCTTGCCCGCGGTCTGGGGCTGGAGTCTATTTAGTGCGGTCTGGTTGCTGGCCATTGCCGGCAGTGCGTTGGAGCTCGGCTGGCTGAAACGCTATCGCAAGTTTGCGGTGCTGTTGTATGTCGCGATGGGCTGGGTTGGCATGATTGCGTTCAAACCGCTCAGTGCGCATCTGCAAACAGGTGGCATGGTGTTGCTGATCGCCGGTGGCCTCACCTACACCTTGGGGGTGCCGTTTTATCTGTGGCGGCGTTTGCCGTATCACCACGCGGTTTGGCACTTTTTTGTACTGGCCGGCAGCGTGCTGCATTATCTGGCGGTATTGCTGTATGTCATCCCCGATGCGCCGCCATGAAGGCTGAGTTGCACAGCCTGCGTAGCGATCTGGAGGATGCCGCCACGCATCTCGGGCGGCCGCAGGATCTGCGTTTCAAGTCGATGTTCGGCGGGCTGATGGCCTACTTCAATGAAAAACCGTGCGCCTGGCTTACGGCAAGCGGGTTGGCGCTAAAGCTTGCACCGACGGATCAAGCTACTTTGTTGCGAATGGAAGGTGCTGCGCGCCTGATCGCCAAGCCGGGTGCCGCGCCGAGCCGGCACTACATCGTGGTCCCCGCGGCGGTGTGCCGCGACACCGTGCAGTTAGCCGACTGGCTCAACCGTAGTGCATCACTCTGAGTTGGCGGGAGCGGCGTGGCCGCTCCCGCGCTCGATCAATGCTTCTTCTGCGCCGGAATGAATTGCGTGCGTACTGCCTCGGCGAGCTGCTGGGGCGGTAGCAGGCCCTGGCCGATCACAAAGTCGTTGAAGGCTTGACGGTTAAAGTCCTTGCCCAGGGTCAGTTCGGTATCGAGCCGAAGCTGTTGCAACCGCATATAGCCGTAGAAATAGGCGTTGGCCTGGCCCGGACTGTTGAAGGTATAGCGGTCCAATTCCTGCCTCGCCATCGCCTCTGACAAACCGACTTCATGGGTGAGAATGTCGTGTGCCCGTTCGCGCGTGATTAGGCCGAGATTGAGCATCGGGTCCAGATAAGCGCGAGCAGCGCGCATCAGGCGGGCCTGCAGTGCACCGAACTGACCTGCCGGTGGTTCGTACGGCAGCATTTCCGACTCCGCATACAGCGCCCAGCCTTCGACGTTGACGCTGTTGAAAGCGTACAGGCTGCGTGCCAGCGATACGCCACGCTCGACCATGGCGGCGAATTGCAGCTCGTGGCCGGGGCGACCTTCATGCGCGGTGAGCGTCCATGCCGCGGCCTTGAAGGTGAAGTCGTCATAGCCTTGGGTGCTGTCGCCATTGGCGGAGGGGTTGCCCATGGTCAGCACAAAGGTGCCTTGCTCGCCCTTGTTGTTGACGAAAGGCGGTGGGTCCATGTGCGGCGCGGGCTGCGCGGCCGCCTCGGCTTCAGAGGCGACGCGCATCTGCATCTTGCGCTGCGGCAAGGTGACGATGTGTTCGCGGCGAATGATGTCTTCGATCTTGCCGATCACCTCGTGGTACCACGGCTCGACTTGGTCCTTGTTGAGCTGCTGTTTCTTCAGTGCCTTGAGAACATCGCGATAGTCGGTGGCATCAATGCCTTCGGCCTTGGCAACGATGGGGGCCAATACCTGCATCATGCCGCGCAATTCGACGAACTCAAGCTGTGCTTGCTTCATGAGTTCCTGTGGCGGAATGTCGATGCCGACCTGCTTGAGGTTGTACGCGTACAGTGGCTCGGGCAGGCGGAAATCGGTGCGTGCGCGTGGCAGCACCGTGCTGCGTACCCAACTGTCGTAATCCTTCAGTTGCGTATCCAATGCATCGAGCGCGGCCTTGGCCTCGCTGCTATCTAGCTTGTAGGTGGCGTAGAGCTTGCGCAGGCCATCGACATAACGCTGGGTATTGGCCAGTTTCTGCTCCACATCGCCCTTATACGGACCAAGCAGGCCTTTTTCGCCCAGCCGCTCGGTGGTACGGGCTTTGGCCAATTCGGTAATCGGCGTACAGCCCGGCGCCTTGCCGACATAGCACTGCAGGCGGCTGACGGCGACGCTGCGGCGTTTGGCATCGACATCGTCTTTCAATAAGGCGAACTCGCCGCCGAAGATCAACTGGCCGATGTCTTGATACGGCAGCAGATATTGATGGCTTAGATCGATGCCTTCGATCTGCTGATCCACGGAGTTGATAAGGATGTTTAGATCCTGTCGAACGTTGCTGTCTTTTTCGTTGCCCAGCAGCGCCACCAGTTTGGCCTTCGTCTCAACCAGCAACTGGCGTGAACGCTCGTCAATGCCGGGTTTCAGATCGGTCACCTTGCTGTCGTAAGCGGACAGGCCCACTTGCGAGGCGGACTCCGGGTTGAATTGCGCGGTGGCTTCAAGCAACACCCTGGAGTTGGCATCGCTGCGTTCGACCCATGTCTGGGCAGCACGAGGGGACGCAGTTGCAGCATTTTGCGCCTGCGCCGATCCGGTAGTGAATCCTGCAACAAACAAGGTCGCCGCAATGGCGGAGGCGAGACGTTTGGACATGAGTAAAGACCTCTATGAGATGCAGTCAGCCTAAGCCAGCTAAGGCGTTGCGCCATGTGCCGAAGGGTGGGACAGCGTGGATTAAAGCAGCATGGCGAAGCCGAACAAGCCGATCATCATGAATGAAATCACCAACTTGATAAGTGTGCCGAACAGCAGGCCAAGCCAGGTGCCGATGCCGACGTGGGTCGAGCGCAGCACGCTGTTACCGGCGAGCAGCTCACCCAGCAATGCGCCGACAAAGGGGCCAAGCACCAAGCCGAGCAGGCCGAAAAACATCCCGACCAAGGTGCCCAGGCCCGCGCCCCACAAGGCCATGCGACTGGCGCCCACGCGCTTGGCGCCGAGTGTGCTGGCGACAAAATCGACGACCACGCCAAGCGTGCCGAGCACGCCGATGACGATCAGCCACCACAGGCCCAGGTGCCGGTAGTGATCTACCACTGCCGCAAGCCAGATGCCGCCGAAGATCATCGGAATGCCGGGTAGTGCCGGCAAGATCGTGCCGGCGAGGCCGGCAATAATCAGTACGGCGGCGAGTAGATAAAGCGCGATATCCATGATGTTTCTTGAGTTTAGTGAAATGCATCGCGGTATTCGGGCTTCAGCCAGCGCGCGAATACCGAGGTAGGTACGTCCACACTTTGTGGGCCGGCGGCAGGCGAGGTCACTTGCCCTGGTGGAAAGATCAGGCTGATCCCGTGTGCCAGGTGATCTTTATGGACGATGGGCGCAAACAGATGAAACCGATCTTTGCCGATCTGGGTGCCTTGACGGATCAGCGCGGGGTTCGAAGCCAGGGCTCGGCGATGCCTGCCGGGTCTGAGCTGCGCCATCAATTGCGCGCGAGCTTTGTCGGCCAGGGCGGCTTCGGCGGCGGAAAAGTCAGTAAATAGATCCGGCAGCGCAAGCATCTGCTGTTTCGGTAGGTCATAACTGAAGCTGTTGGTGATCGGTGTTGGATGGGCATTGCCTACTTCGGCATCGCCAAACACCACCACCGTGATGAAGCGCCTGGTTTGGGCGGCTATGCTGAATTCCATCTCCAACGCCCATGGGCCGCTGGAGTGCTGCTTTGGCGCCTGTTTCACCTCGCCGAGAAACTCGCTTCGTTGCATGGCGGCATAGTCGTCTATCGCCTGCTTCAGCTTGCTCCAGGCGGGTTCCAGCGCAGCTTGTTTTATGTCGATGGTGTAGGGGCGGTCGTCAATGCGACCCTCAGTGTGCCCCAGTGTGCTACCCGCTGATGCCGGCACCTCGGTGGCCATGGCGGCACACCATAACAACCCGATGAGTGGCGATATGGCGAACCATCGTAGATGCGGCAGCATGGTGTGCTCTCCATAACAGGGCGGGCATCGGCAGACTCAATCAGCCACAATAGCCAACCGTGGCGATATCGCGAGCGAGTGTACCTCTGTTGTGAATAGTGCCAACCCGATCTTGTCCGGCACCGTCGTACTCAAGGCCGACGAACTTGGCCGCATCGAAATAACCGAGCGCGATGGCGTCAGAGTGATTCGTCGCGACGTCGCCGCGGCGCGTTGGTGGGCGCGTGCCTTTGCCCGGCGAGCCGCCGCACGCGAGGCGCGCGCTTTGCGCAAACTCCATGGCATCGATGGCGTGCCGGCATTGCTTGGTTGGGATGGCCGCGAGCTGCTGCGTGGCTATATCGCCGGTGCGCCCATGCAGCAAGCACAGCCGCGCGATCGTGCCTATTACAAACAGGCGCTGCGTCTGCTTGCGGTGCTGCATCGACGCGGCATCGTGCATAACGACCTGGCCAAAGAACCCAACTGGCTGGTGCGCGAAGATGGCCGTCCGGCGCTGGTGGATTTCCAGATTGCCTGGACGCGCGGGCGGCGCGGCGCCCTGTTCCGCTTGCTCGCGCGCGAAGACTTGCGTCATCTGCTCAAGCATAAGCGCACCTATTGCCCTGAAGCGCTGAGCGTTCGCCAGCGTGCGATTCTCGACACGCCGGCACCCCATGCGCGGCTGTGGCGTGCCACCGGCAAGCGTCTATACAAGCTGATCGCGCGGCGGATTTTCGGTTACTGGGATAACGAAGGGCAGGGGCGCGTGCGCGATTGACTGCGCTTCAGGCTGCTTTGAGCGCGTTACTTTTCGACGAATGCCCGCTCGATCACGTAATCGCCCGGCTCGCGCGTGCGTGGCGAAGCATGGAAGCCGCGACCATCGAGCAGGGTGCAGATATCGTCCAGCATGGCCGGGCTACCGCACAGCATGATGCGATCGGTTGCCGGGTTCAGTGGCGGCAGGCCAATGGCTTCGCTCATCACGCCATCGGCAATAGAGTCGGTGATGCGGCCACGGTTGCGGAACGCCTCGCGAGTGACGCTGGGGTAGTAGATCAATTTTTCGCGCACCAGCTCGCCCAGATATTCGTGTTGCGGCAACTGGTTTTCCAGATAATCGGCGTAGGCGAGGTCGTTGATATGCCGCACGCCGTGGGCGAGCACGATCTTGTCGAAACGCTCATAGGTTTCCGGGTCGCGCACGATACTGAGAAAGGGCGCCAAGCCGGTGCCTGTGCCGAGCAGGTACAAATGCTTGCCGGGCTTCAAGTCGTTAAGCACCAGGGTGCCGGTCGGCTTGCGGCTGACGATGACCGGATCGCCGGGCTTGAGGTGTTGCAGGCGCGAGGTAAGCGGGCCATTGGCCACTTTGATGCTGAAGAACTCCAGGTGCTCTTCGTAGTTGGCGCTGGCGATGGAGTACGCCCGCATCAGCGGTCGGCCATCGACCTCCAGCCCCATCATCACGAAATGGCCGCTATCGAAGCGGAAGCCCGGATCGCGCGTCGTGCGGAAGCTGAAAAGGCTGTCATTCCAGTGGTGCACGTCAATCACGTGCTCGGTCGCCAATGCCACCATGGTCGTTGTCGTCTCGAAGTTAAGTTGTAAGCAGGGATCGCGCCTCTGCTTTCGAAGAAAGGGCAGGCGGGACTCGCGGGGAGGGCGGCAGGGCCGCTGTGCCTGGCGAGCGCCACGGTTGATCGCAGCGTCGGAGGCATAGATTACGCGATTTGAGGGGGGACTGGCGACTGCAGGGTGTCGAGGCGGGGGGCTTGAGTGGTCATTACACTGTGGCTGGCTACGCCTGGGTGCATGCCTGAGCGACAATTTAAGCCGGCTCTATTCACCACATCGAGATCACCATGCCTTACGTAAATATCCAGATTACCAAGGGTGCGACGCGCGCTCAGAAGGCCGAATTGGTCAAGGACGTCACCGATTCGCTTGTGCGCGTACTTGGCAAAAAGCCGGAGCAAACCCACGTCGTTATTCAAGAAATCGCCGAGGAGGATTGGGGCTTTGGCGGCCTGTTGATCGACGACTGGAGAAAGTTGAATGCCTGAGCAGGCATGCCGTCCCGTCGTGGCTGCATCGCTGGGATAACCGCAGGAAACAGGAACGATAGACGGATGACGAGTGTGTTGCATAACTTAATCAGCGAGCTGGAACAAGACGATTTGCTGTTCGAACCGAACCGGCTGCGCGAGCGCAGCGATGTGCTTGATCGCCTTGAGACCTACCTTGCCTGTGATTTACCCCAAGACCTGGATATCCAAGGGGTGGAACTGCAAGGCAGGATCAAGGCGTTGTGCGCCAGTATTGAAGCCATCGATGGCCGGCTCTACCAAAGTATTCGCCAGGATATTCAGCGTGGCGAGGGTGCGCGGAGATTACTTGAATGGGTGCCCGCGGTCGGTTCGGATGAGCATGCCAATAACCCGGTCGGTGGTGATAGCTATGACTATCTCGATGTGCTGATAAGCGGGGTGCTGCAGATCGATGAGCCTGATGCCCAGGCCGGGGAGCTGGCGACGGAAATGGTGTTTTACCAGCCCACCCCGGCACGGCATATATTCGATATGGTCGGCCGCAGCGCGCTCAATGAACACGATGTGTTGATCGATCTCGGTTCTGGCTTGGGCCACGTCCCCTTGCTTGCCGCCATCTGCACGGGTGCCCGTTGCATCGGTATCGAATGGGAGCCGATTTATGTCGATTGCGCTCGGCGCTGCGCGGATGCGCTGAATCTGAGTCGTGCGACATTTATTCAACAGGACGCGCGGACGGCGGATCTGTCAGCCGGTACGGTGTTCTATCTGTACACGCCGTTCACCGGGACGATGCTGCGCGATGTTCTGGGCCGGCTCAAGGGGGAGGCTGCCAAGCGCAAGATTCGCATCTGCACGCTAGGACCCTGCACCGCGACTGTTGCGCGGGAATCGTGGTTGGAAGCCGTCGGCGTGCAAGAGGTCCATCGGCCGGCCTTATTCCACAGCGTTTAAATATCGCCTGGATAGGCATGCCCGCTAATCTACGAGTAAGCGTGGCAGTGTACGGTTCCAGGGTCACTTACATTATTTGGGCGGCCGGCCAGCCATGAAAAAGCTCTTGTCATTTGTCGGGCTGCTTGCACTGGGCTCCGCCGCCTGGTGGCTGTTCCAAACGCATTTGTCTGCTCCGCACGCGGCCGCTGCTGATGTTTCGCAAAAAAATGCTGTTCCCATTCTGGCGGCCAGTGTCGAGCGTCAAGACACCCCGGCAGTGATAAGCGCGATAGGCACGGCGCAGGCATACAACAGTGTCACGGTTCGTACACGTGTCGACGGACAGCTCGACAAGGTCGCCTTCGTCGAAGGACAAGAGGTGCACCGTGGCGACTTGCTTGCCCAACTGGATTCACGTCCGTTCGAAGCCCAATTGCGCTCAGCCCTGGCGCAAAAGGATAGGGATGCGGCACAGCTCGCCAATGTCGAGCGCGACCTCGCACGTTTCTCCGACCTTGCCCATCGCGGTGCGATACCCGCGCAAACCCTCGATACCACCCGCGCTCAGGTCGACCAGCTAAAGGCTACCGTCGAGATGGATCAGGCGCAGATTGAAAATGCGCGCATCGCACTCGGCTACACCACGATTCGAGCGCCATTGGACGGCCGTACCGGTGCGCGCTTGGTGGACGCCGGAAATATGGTCCATGCCACTGACAGTAATGGGCTCGTGCTGATTACGCAGGTTCACCCGATCACGGTCAGCTTTTCATTACCGCAGGATGAGCTGCCGGCGCTGCTGGCAAGTCAACGCAAGGCCGCATTGCAAGTAACGGCTCTGAGCCGCGATGCCAGCCAGCAGCTTGGCCAAGGCGTGATAAGTCTCATCGACAATCAGATCGATTCCACCACTGGAACGATTCATTGCAAGGCAACCTTTGATAACGCCACCAACCTGCTCTGGCCTGGGCAGTTTGTGGTCTTGCATGTTGTGCTGGACATGCATCGCGACGCCCTGACGGTTCCAGCGACAGCCGTGCAGTTGGGCACCGACGGTACGTACGTGTTCATCGTGACCAGCAAGGGCACCGCGGATCTTCGCCACGTCGAGGTGGCGTTCACCGAAGCAAACCGCAGCGTGATCGCACGCGGTGTGTCGCAAGGCGAACGCGTGGTGACCGAGGGTCAATACCATCTTGAGCCAGGTACGCCCGTGCGGATCATCGATCGGCCGCCCTCCCTGAAGTGAGTCCACAACCTGTTGGGGCAACATGAATTTTTCAGCAGTATTCATACGGCGGCCGATCGCCACCTCACTGCTTATGCTCGGGGTGTTGTTTCTCGGGATCATCGGCTACACGCAGTTACCCATTGCCGGGGTGCCGCAGGTCGATATACCGACCATTTCGATCAACGCGTCCCTGCCGGGCGCGAGCGCGGAGACCATGGCCTCGTCGGTGACCGCCCCGCTGGAACGGGCGCTGGCTGTGCTGCCCGGGGTGACCTCGCTGACCTCGACCAGCTCGCTGGGCTCAAGCTCCATCGCGGTGCAATTCGATCTTTCGCGTAGCGTCGATAGTGCCGCGCTTGACGTGCAGACAGCCATCAACGCGGCGTCCGGCGATCTGCCGAAGAACCTGCCGCACCCGCCAAGCTTCGAGAAGGCCAACCCCGCCGACGCGCTGCTCATGACCATCGCGGTCTACTCGGACGTGATGCCGCTGGGCAAAGTCGATGACTATGTGGAGAACTATCTCGCCCCTGAAATCGCACGGGTTCAGGGGGTGGGCGTAGTCGACTATCACGGCCAGCAGAAACCGGCCGTTCGCGTGCGTATCAATCCAGAGGCCATCGCTGCGCTGGGCCTGAGTCTCGAGGATGTGCGCGCCGCGATCGCCGCGTCCACCACCAATGCACCAAAGGGAACACTCAATGGTGAGCATCAGGCAGTGACGCTGGACGCAACCGACCAGGTGGTCGATGCCGATGGCTATGCCGCCTTGGTGGTCGCTTATCGCCATGATGCGCCAGTGCGATTGCGTGACATCGCCAGTGTCGTTGCCAGTGCCGAGGATATACGCCAAGGCGCATGGGTCGGCGGGCATCAGGCGGTGATGGTCGATGTGCACAAGCAGATCGGATTCAACATCAACCAGACCGTCGAGCGGATCAAGGCGGAGCTGCCGCGTTTGACCCATGATCTGCCTGCATCCATGCATATGGTCCTGCTCGGCGATCGCACGCAGACCATTCGCGCCTCGGTCGTCGATTTGCAGTTCACTTTGCTGCTCAGTGTGATCCTGGTGGTGCTGGTGGTTTATGCGTTTCTGCGCGACGTGCGTGCGACGCTTATCCCGGTCGTGACGATACCGTTGTCGCTGCTTGGCACGATTGCGATGATGGATGTGCTCGGCTACAGCCTCGACAATGTTTCGCTGATGGCACTGACTGTGGTCATCGGCTTTGTCGTCGATGACGCGATCGTGATGCTGGAAAACATTCTGCGCCACATCGAGGATGGCCTGTCGCCACTCGACGCCGCCATCAAGGGCTCGCGCGAGATCGCCTTCACCATTGTGTCGATGACCGTTTCGCTGGTGGCTGTGTTTATCCCGCTTTTGTTCATGGGCGGATTGGTCGGGCGGCTGTTTCGCGAATTTGCAGTTACCGCCGGCATCGCCATTCTGATTTCCGGCGTGGTCTCGCTGACTCTGACGCCGACCCTGTGCGCGCGTTTCCTCAATCGCCAGACCGCGCACGGCCGTGGCCGGTTTCATCAGGCCGCCGAGCGTGTGTTCGATCGTCTGCTGGCTATCTATGCCGCCGGCCTGCGCCAGGCATTGATTCATCGGAGGCTGACTCTATGGGTGGCGGGGGTGACGCTTGCCGGCACCGTACTGATGTATATCGCCATTCCAAAAGGCTTCTTTCCGCAGCAGGACAACGGATTGATCGGCGGTGTGACGGAGGCTTCGCAAGACATTTCCTATACGGCCATGGTCGAGCGCATGCACGAGCTCGCTGGCATAGTCGAGCGCGACCCTGATATCGAGCATGTTTATTACTGGGTCGAAGGCGATCCTTCGGCGAATATCGGCCGCTTATTGATCGACCTCAAGCCGTTCGGGCAGCGATCCGCATCGGTGTACGACGTAATCAAGCGCCTACGTCCGCAAGTGGCGAGTTTGTCCGGCATTTCGCTTTATCTGCAGGCGCGGCAGGATTTGCAAATCGGTGCGCGCAGCAGCAAGACTCAATTCCAATACACACTGCGTGATGCGAATCTCGAAGAATTGCGCCACTGGGCGCCAATCATGCTCAAGGCTCTGGGCGATATTCCGGTCATCCAGGATGTGGCCGGCGATCTAGAGCCAGTGGCGCCGCGACTCACCGCAGTGCTTGATCGCGACACGATGAGCCGCTTGGGTATTACGCCACAAATGGTGGACGACACGTTGTATGACGCGTTCGGTCAACGCCAGGTCGCCACTTTCTATACGCAGCTCAATGTGTATCGCGTGGTGCTGGAGGTCGGTTCGCACTATCAACTTGACGCGAACGCATTGCGCCAGCTCTACCTGACAGCATCGAACGGCAAACAGGTGCCGCTGTCCTCGTTCGTTCGACTGGAGAACTCGACCGCGCCGCTGACCATCAACCACGATGGCCAGTTTCCGGCGGTGACGTTGTCGTTCAATCTCGCACCGGGGCACGCATTGAGTGAGGCGATCGCGGCCGTCGATATCAAGGGCGCGGAACTTGGCAAGCCAGTGGGTTTGACGGCGGTATTCCAGGGCTCGGCGCAGGCGTTTCGGGCGTCATTGTCGAATCAGCCTTTGTTGATCGCCGCCGCGCTACTTGCCATCTACATCGTTCTGGGAATCCTCTACGAGAGCTATATCCACCCGCTGACCATTTTGTCGACGCTGCCATCGGCCGGTATCGGCGCCTTGGGCGCGTTGATGATGCTGCAGTACGATTTTTCCCTGATCGCGCTGATCGGTGTGATCCTGCTGATCGGCATCGTCAAGAAAAACGGCATCATGATGGTCGACTTCGCGCTTGCGGCGGAGAACGAACGCGGCCTTGCTCCAGAGCAAGCTATTTATGAAGCCTGCCTGCTGCGCTTCCGTCCCATCATGATGACGACCATGGCCGCCTTGCTTGGCGCTTTGCCGCTGGCGTTCGGTTCCGGGGCGGGCGCGGAGCTACGGCGCCCGCTTGGGATAGCCATCGTCGGTGGCCTGCTGATTTCCCAGATACTTACTCTTTATACGACACCGGTGATCTATCTGTTTCTCGATCGCTTCAACAGGCGTCAAACGCGCGGATTAGCACTGGCGGATTAGCACTGGCAGACGAACGTTAATGACGTGGGCCAAGAATTGCGGCAACCATTAGCTCCGTAGCTTCCGCCGCGACGTTCTTAAGGCTTGCCGTGCCATCGCCTTGGGTGGCTGCTGTCACCGCAAGCCCTTTGATGGCGCCGACCAGCGCGATGGCCGTCAGCGAGAAATCACGGGTTGGCGCCTGCCTGGCCATGGCCATTCGCTCGGCTTCCTGTTTGATGATGGCTGCGAACGCGTCCAGCGCGGCTTGCCGATGTGCCTCCATGTCGGCGCTGATTCCCACCGATTCGACATGGGCGATGCGCGCCAGCCGTACATCCGCGGTCACGCTCGCCAGATAAGCGGTGACTCCCGCGCCGACGCGGGCTTTTGGATTCTCAGGGTCAGCCGCTGCGATCGCCGCTGCCACCGCGCCGAGCGCACGCTTGTTGATGTCGTCGTAGAGAGCGTGGAGCAGTTCTTCCTTGCTGCCGAATTCCTCATAGAAATTACGCGTTGAAGTACCTGCCATCGCACAGAGCTGCTCAATCGAGCTGTTTCGATAGCCCGAGCTGGAAAATGCCTCGATGGCTGCTTCCACGAGTTTTCCACGGCGCTCGGTCCGGCGCTCGGCCGTGGTCCGACTCCGGTACATGCGGCTGTCTATCTTTTTTGCCTCCATCGACCGATCCATTTTAAAGACGCGCCATTTCGAGAGTGTGCCACTCAAAAATGTGGTGGTGCAGCTTGTAAAAGCGTGGCGCGAGCATACTTCGCGCAAATCGGTAAGGCTTATTACCAGTTTATGACCCGGAGAGAGTAGTCCTCGGGCCACTAATGGACGAGCACGGGGAAAGTACTTATGAATTTCCGACTCATCGGCATCTTAACCATGGCGCTCTTTGCAGGGGTATCGGATGCCTGAGCCGTCCTTTCGTTCGGTTATACGTCAGGTTGTTAGCTTGAACTGTCACCGATAAGCTTCCAGCTAATCAGGGGACGCAGCGATTTATGAGCGAGGCACGGCATGTATAGCCGGATCGAAGGGTCCGCTTATCCGGTTATCGGATGCGTATGACCGACGAGTTCATCGAGCCAACGCCTCGTGGGCGACGCAATCTAATTATCCTCTTTGTCATAGGCGCCCTATACGCCACCGCCCATCGACTTTGGCTGCAGCCAGCGCTTTTTGATTACATCAATTCGCTTCCCCTATGCGACCAGCTTCCCTGGTGGCGCGGCCTGCTGATTAGCGTGCTGATTACATTGCTGTTCGTGGCGGCTCTCTCCACCCGATGCGCCTTGCAGATTTTTCAGCACGGTCAGTGGCCGCTGCCCGGCACCTGGGTATTTCGTCGGACCAAAATCCAGCGTGGGCCTGTCGTGCGTTCGAGGGCCTACCTGCTTCTCGTGGCTTCAGCGTTGGCCGTGGCCTGTGCCTGGTTTGGTTGGCAGGGACTTTCCACGACCCCGATATTTCACCCAAAGGGCAAGTGCGCATCAGGGGTGGTCCAACCTGGCCCGATTTCTGAGCCGCGCTCTAGTTGACCTACGGCTTCACCGCCAGTGGTGGCGGTCGCCAAGCCCATGTCATTATGCGTAGTCCGTCGTGAGCAGGATGCCCGGAGGGGGTGCCGGCGGCGGCTTTCATGCATGGGATGCATATGTCCAAGACGATGAGATGGTTGGAGCGGGCTAATGGAAGGGCCTGGGTAGCGCTGCGCGAGGCAGTGGTGTTAATGGTCGGTTTGACGGCAATATCCGCCGTGCATGCCGCGAGTCTGGATGCGGCCCTGCTGCCGAAGATCCAGGGCGCTACTTTTGAAGTGGTGGCCGCCAAGCCGGTCAACGATCCATTGACCTACGAAAAACCTTTGCCGCTGGACCTGCTCCCCTTTCAGGAGCGCAACGACAAGTACTACTCCATCGGCACTGCCTTCGCGATTGGCCACAACCGCTACATCACTGCGGGCCATGTACTGCTGGCTGGCGTGGACAGCCTGTGGGGGCAGCCTTCGCTGCGTGATGCCAGTGGCCATATCTACGCTATCGATAAAGTAGAGAAGTTCGACCTGCGCCGCGATTTCGTGGTGTTCTCGCTGGCCGACGACCCCGCACCCTCTCCACTGGAAGTCGATACCAAGCCCGTACTCAATCAAGAGGTCTACGCCGTCGGCAACGCGCTGGGCACCGGCGTGGTGATCCGCGACGGCCTGTACACCTCCGACACGCCGGAGCAGCAGGATGGCGCCTGGAAGTGGATGCGCTTCTCCGCGGCCGCCTCGCCCGGTAACAGCGGTGGCCCGCTGCTTACCAAGGAGGGCAAGGTCATCGGCGTGGTGCTGATGAAATCGGCCAACGAAAATCTTAACTATGCGCTGCAGATCGGCGATGTGTTGAATGCACCATCCGGCCAGGCGGTGATGGAAAAGCGCGTCACCTATCAGCTCGACATCTTCAGCACGACACTGAACAACCACATCAAGAGCCAGTTCACGCTACCGCTCGGCCTCGCTGATTTCTTCAACGAGTTCCAGAAACGGTTCGGTGACTATGTGGACACGCAGCTCAAGGACATCCTGGCCAAGGATGCCGACAAGCTGTTCCCGCACGGCGACGGCTCCAACCGGTTGCTATACGGCGGATCCTGGATGAATACCTTGCCTGGGCTGATTACGCGCGACAGCACCGGCGAATGGGGCTTGAGCGTCAAAGAAGGCAAGGTCATGACGTTGGCCGCGAACGGCTACGTGGAAACCGGGGTGTTGAATCGCACCTTTTTCCTCCATTTGCGCCGTCCGGATACCTTGCCGGCCAGCAAGCTCTACAACGATCCGTCCGCGCTTGCCGAGCAACTATGCAAGCTAGGCCTATTTATGCGGCAGGTGGGTTCGGAGCAGATCCGCATTACGTCGCTGGGCAAGCCGTTGACCGACACGGTGCATACGGATCAATGGCAGCGCCGCTGGCAGTTGCGTGTATGGGCCATGCCGTACGCCGACACCAAGATAGTGACCTACTCGCTGCCGGTGCCGAGTGGCTACGCCATAATCATGCGCTTTGCCATGCCGGGGCAAAGTTACGACACCACCGCCGACATGCGCACGCTGACCGACTTCGTCTCGGTGAGTTACTCGGGCACCCTGGCCCAGTGGAAAGACTATCTGCAGAACACCGCGCTGTTGCCGGCCGCGTTCAAGGACATCCATATCGACATCGATTACCAGCATCGCTTCAGCTATGCCTCGAAGCGGCTGGCATTCGCCTATACGCCGGATCTGCAGAAGATCGAGCCGGACAGTTTGCTGACCCTGGGAGCGGGGTTTCTCCCCGATCATGGCAAGGTGGTGTGGGACGTGAACACGCTGTCCATGAGGGCCAGCAAGCAAGACGGAGACCGTCTGCATATCGAACGCAACGCTGTTCCGCCCAACGATATGGACGACAGCTTCAAGAGCTATTGGGACAAGCTGGTCAAGCGCCGCCACCCCTACGAGAGCGTGGCTTACACGACCGACGGTGAAACCAATATCGCCGCGCCAGCCGGGGAGCAAGCCGCTGCGCCCAGCGTGTTGTACTCGGTGTACTACGTCATGGCCGGTACGCAGCAGCAGGACACCATGAAGACCAAGCTCGATCTGCTGCTGAAGGGCCTTCAGATCAAGGAGCATTGAGCTGCGACGATGGCTGGCCGGTATCCCGATGTAACCATCACGATAGACGGCAAAGCTCGCGCTGGTCGTTAAAAGCTGAAGCTGCGAAGATGTCGGCAGCTTCAGCGTTTGCCTATGTGGATTCCATGCTTATTCGCGATATCCAACTGCAAGAAGTCGAGTCAGTGCGACAGTTTCTCTGTGCCAATGGGTGGGCTCAGCGGGTGGGGGACGCAGAGCAGTTCGCGCTACTTCTGGCCAACTCGCAACGGACCGCAGTCGCTATCTTAGATCGACAGATCATTGGCTTTGCGCGGGCGATTACCGATGGCATATCCAACGGGTATCTCTCCATGCTGATCGTATCGTCCGAGCATCGGCATCAAGGTGTGGGTCGCGGGCTGGTTCAGCACATCACCGGTGATAACCCCAATATCACATGGGTTCTTCGTGCGGGCCGGGAAGGTGCGGCAACATTCTTCGCAAAGCTCGGGTTTCAGGTGTCCTCCATTGCTATGGAGCGGCTACGTAGTTAGCTGGCCCGCGCGGCCGACTTTGGCTGTCATTTATGCCTAATGTGGACGGAGCCTGGGCAGTATGTATGGCAATTCGTTTGTAGGGACGCCAACTCGCACGATGACCACTGATACCACTTGGAGATCAGTACGAGACGGGCGTATACGTCACGGGAGTCAGTGCAACACGGCTAAGTTTTACAGCCGAGATGAAAGCTCCAACCTACCCCGATTTTGGTTAGCCTCCTAAACTCATTCCAATGAAGACCTCACAACAATGAGCACAGACAATCGAAGCGGCTGGTGTCCGGTATGCGATGAGCCCACGAAGCTCGACGCACCAAGCTGTAAAAAATGCGGCACAGACTTCTCTGACGGGAGTAAGTGGAAAGTCTTAGCGCTTCAGCCACCGTCTGCTACTTTTGGGCGAACCATGAGCATGGTTTCACGCGTTGTTCTCGCCCTAGTCAGTGCCGTAGTGCTTCTCCCTGGGCTCCTTTTCGCGCTCTCGAACAACAGTGGGTTATGGTCAGCATTATGTCTGGTGGGTTTAGTCTCGATATTATTCTTCGCCGCCGTTGGGCGAGCCGGCTGGATGATTGTTGTCTTGATCGGAAGCGCCATGCTTTCGTTGTCTAGCTGCCAGCACAACTTTCATTGGCTCGGCGGCTAACTATCCGTTTAATGCAGTCGTGACATGTCATCGCGGCAGATAGCGATCAAGATCGGCTGCACGGTACCGTCGTTATGCAGCCGGGTGCGTCACGAGTGCCGACGGATGAAGGCGCTGGAGCATTGCACATTTCTTCACATAGGCTTGAGGGCACCGTCTGTAGCGTCCGCTCTGCGGACGACGGGAAGCTCCAACAAGGTCGCCGCACAAAGTGTTACTTGACGAGGGGGCTCGCTTGCCCATCGGCAATGGCGGTCCATTCCTAGTCGAGCCTTCCAGGAAATACACTGCTAAGGAGCGTTCTCCATGAAGTCAATGTTGTTGGCCGTCGCAATGGTCGGCAGTTGGATCGCTGCCACACCCATCTCATCTCATGCGCAGTCTGTTTTGCCGTCCTTTGTGCAATTCCCGGCTTCTACCGTGAGCCAGGATCCATATGCCGGCATCTATGAGGTCAAATCACAAGTTGTGACGGCCTCGCCTTTGGGCACCGCACGCACTGCATCTGTAGGCGCCGTGACACAACCTGTCGACGGCAATTTCACCATGAATCCGAGCGTGGTCTATATTCCCTATAGCGAAAGCACGGGGTCGGCTTCGGTGGACTGGACATGGGACGAAACGAATCCCTACTTCAGGTTCGGTTGCTTGTATGTTGTTGTGGACAATCCAGTCTCTTTTGCTCAAGGAAAGGTTGTCGATTGCGAAAATCCGGGTAACGCCTATCACACGACGCTGCCCTGGATTCAAATGGGCCATGTCTACACGGCTTATATCCAGGCACAAGACACTCCTTTCCAAGAGGACCGCGGCACATCTCAGTCTGCGGTTGTCTATTCGCCGGGTGTCTCTTCCAATATAAGAGTCCAGCGTCCGGTTGGCATTTCGGTCTCTCCAAATCCAGCCACCATTCCAGCCGGAGCAACGTCGACCACGGTCAATATTAGCTGGAACAATGTGCAGCCGCAGTACCAGCGCGTGTCCTGGTACGGCACCAATAGCGCTCCTCCATACAATGGGCAGACCCTGTGTCTCGGTCAGCCTGCGTCGCCTTCGGGAACTACCACGGCCAAGGTCGTAAGCGGTGAGCGTTCGACGCTCTATGTAGTCCCGTATGATGGATGCGTTGCCGGCACCGTGGTGGGATCAGTCCCGCAACCCATTCTCAATCAGGTGTCGTTCTACGTAACAAACTGATCTTTTCATCGAGTGGTAATTAACCGCTTTCGATGCAAGGAATGTGAGTGAAAAAGCCCCGCCTTTTAATCAGGCGGGGCTTTTTAATGAGGTGGCGCTTTGGGTTGCCGGAACGGGTTTGATGAGCCGAGATATATGTATCGGCTATGATTTTCATTCGGACCCGTTCGAGAGCTGGTGGTGCGATCTTTTACGAAGATATGCGGCGCGGCAGAAAGGCCAACCCCAGCCATCCCGCCAGGGCGATCAGATCGAGCCACACGAACCAGTCGCCCCAACGCGTATACAGCGTGTGCGTTTCGCGTAGCGGCAGATCGCCTACCAGCTCAGCGTCACGCTTCTCGCTGGAAGCCTCTGCCACCACGCGGCCACGATCATCGCTTAGCGTAAGGCGGCCGGATCGGGCGGCGCGGGCAATGGCAAAACCGCTTTCCACGCCGCGCATGATCGCCATGCGGCTATGCAACCAGCCGTCGGCGGTGAAGTCCGATGCAGGCACCAGTAGCAGTTGCGCGTTGCGCGTCGCATAGGCGCGGCCGATATCGTGAAAATCCATATCCTTGCAGATCGCCAGTCCGGTCCGTGGCGAGCCTTGAAGCATGGTGTAGCTGTCGCCTGGCGTGGACTGGTCCATGCCGGGAAGTAAATGATGCTTAGTGTAGGTGGCCGGTGACATGGCGTTGGGTTGCAACACTGACAACATGTTGCGTCCGGCGCCAGAATCGCCTTTGAAATAGATGCCGGTGCCCACGATCAGATCGCGCTGTTTCGAAAGCTCTGCAAACGCCGGGATGGTGGCATCGGTCGTGACGAAGGAGGTTTCCGGGATCAGCACGACCCTGGCGCCGGCATTCGCGAGACGTTCCATCACATCTACGTAGCGCGCTTTCATGATCTGGACTTTCGTATCGCGCGGCGCGGACTGGGCAGGCTCTTCCAGCGATACCAGGCCGATGCGTATCGTCGACGTGGCTGGCGCCTGCAATCGCCAGCTACCGTAGGCGATCGCAGCGACGATCAGAATCGTGGTGATAGCGGCGGCTGACACACGGCCACGCCGCGCGGCTTGCGGCAGCATCTGCACGGCGATAGTGGCGGGTAGTAGCAATACCAGAAAACCGACGCCCCAGAGGCCTGCGACGGCAGCGATCTGAATGATCGGCAGCGCATCCATTTGCGTGTAGCTGATGTTGAAGAACGTGCCATGTGGGGAGAGCAGGTTGTTGACGTACTCAGCGGCAACCCACGCCGTCGGCGTCGCCAATGCCGCCGCCAGTGCGTGGCCACGCAGTAGCAACCTTCGGAACAGCAGCGCGCATAGCGCCAATTCGACGCCGGCTAACCCGATGGCGTACACAATCGTTGGTATAGGGAGCCCGATGTACGTGTGCAGATAAGTCCACACATTGAGTCCGCCGATCGCATAGGCCGCAAAAGCCGCCAACGCCGCCCAATGTGCGCGGACTCGGGGGGCGAGCCACAGCACTGGCAACGGTGCGAGCCAGGTCAGCCACCACACTGGCTGCACGCCGCTGCCGAACCACCAGCCCAGCGCGGCAAGCGCTATAGCCGCCAACCCAGCCGGTAGCCGGGCACTCTTAAGCTTTGATTCCATTGAGCAGCCTCTCTAGTGATTGCTTATAGAAGGCGCGAAACTGCGCCTGGTCATAGCTGAAGCGGCCCGCGCGGTAGAGTGCGATCAAGCCGTGTTGCTGCGCCCATATCGCCATCGCCACGTCGTGCGGGTCGTCTTGCTTGAATACGCCCTTGGCCATGCCATCGACGATGGCATCAATGACGACGTTGAAGGTGGGCGAACGGCCGGCACGAAAGTCTTCGGGATAGAGTCGCGCATCGTCACGACGCACCGAAAAAGCGTGGTCGAACAGATGCGGATGCGTCAGCGCATAGTCCAGATAGGGATCTGCGAGTGACATCAGTCGATCGGGCAGGTCGGGGCTGCTTGAACGTGCTTCCCATTCGTGCGCGACAGCATTGAAGCTGTCGTCGGAGAGCCTTTTCAGCAGCGCATCGCGGTTGGGAAAATGACGATAGATCGCCATCGGGGTGATGCCCACCGCATCGGCCACGCGACGCATGGTCACCGCGTCGGCGCCTTCGCGGTCGAATAGTCGGTGTGCGGCCCGGAGTATCTTTTCGGCGGTGGTCAGTCGAGTCATGTATACAGTGTATACACTAAATTATTGGCGAGACAATACCCCGAAAGTCATCGGTGACATGCACTTTGAAAGACTGTGCCGACACCTATGCATGCCTGCCAGGCGAGACTCGTGGCTATGAGGAATCGATGAGGGCCCTTGGGGTGGGACAACAATCGAGACCGCACGTGGATAGAGTCGGCAGTAGACGCAGGTCCCTCTAAATGACGCCATGCAGTCTATCGGCCATCGGGGTATGACTGGTTTTACCGGTCTCGGTATCTGCCATATTGCACCTCGTTGCACCGAGGGCCTGGCCCTGGAAAGCTGCCAGGCAAAGGTATCGAAGCTGATTGGCAATGAATGGATGAGCATTGCAGGTGTGCGCCGAGTACTTAGCTCTTCTAGCTATTGCCTTGGCGCTGTCATGCATTACTCACACGCTACGGAGCGTTTCGATCGACGACTGGGGCAAGTGTGTTTTCTTGCAGCAATGGGGTGTTGAATCGATGTCTGTGCGATCATTTTTTACGGGTGGAAAAGCACCCGCGTTCGAGAGTTCAGGTAAGCATGAAGATTTTGTTTTATACGCAGGGCTTGAGTATCGCCCCGGAACCGCAAGACTTTTTGCGTGCACTGCCTGAAGCCGAAGTGCGTCACTGGGAGCCGGGCGATACCGGACCGGCTGATTTCGCCATTGTGTGGCGACCGCCTCGTGAGCTCTTTGCTGGCCGCGATGATTTGCGCGCGGTGTTCAATCTTGGCGCAGGTGTCGATGCGATTCTTGGCCTAGAGCGCGCGCATCCAGGCACATTGCCTAAACACGCATTGCTTGTACGGCTCGAAGATACAGGTATGGCGTCACAGATGTCCGAATACGTCACCTACGCGGTTTTGCGGTACCTGCGCCGCTTTGATGAGTACGCACATTTGCAAGCGCAGCAACGATGGAAAGTGCTTGAGCGACATCCACGCGAAACGTTTGTGATCGGCGTGCTCGGGCTTGGCGTGCTTGGAACCCACGTAGCCCAAACACTCTCGTCGTTTGGTTTGCCGGTGCGCGGCTTCAGTCGTGGGGAAAAGAAAATCAAAGGTATCGATTGCTATGCGGGCGCGAATGAGTTCGACGCGTTTATGGACGAAGTGAAAGTTCTGGTGAATCTCTTGCCAAGTACACCGGATACGGACGGCATACTGAATGCGCGCACATTTTCAAGACTCACGCGTGGCGCGTATCTCATCAACGTCGCGAGAGGTGCGCACCTGGTAGAGAATGATCTCCTTGAGGCGCTTTCGAATGGGCAAATAGCCGCAGCAACGCTTGATGTATTCCACCAAGAGCCATTGCCTGTCAGTCACGCGTTCTGGAGCCATCCGCACATTACGATGACGCCGCATTGTTCCGCCGAAACATTGCGTGACGAGAGCATGTCGCAGATTGTGCAGAAGATTCGCGAGCTAGCGCGTGGCGAGTCGATTGGTGGCATCGTCGACGTAGAGCGGGGATATTAAATTAAGCGGTCTCAATCGGGCTGTTTCTAATACCTGAGAAAACAGGGCGGGCAGTTAGATTGTCCTGGGAGCCTGCTTGGCTACTTTCTTCGTGCATAGCTAACCGACCGCATCAAAATGAGCAAAAACAAAAGCGGGATGAAGACGGCATACGCATACTGGCCACGTGCCACTCCCGTTCCATAAGGAAACCAGATTCCCGGAATTCCCAAGGCGTTGAGCTCCGTCGCGAACAAGCCAATGCCGACCAGAAGCGCGGAGAGCACTGCCAGATAAGCGGACGGTTTCGCCAGTCGGATCACGCCCAGCCCCATGATCCAAAGATAGAGCGCGGCATAGCTCAGGCGAACGCCTTGGACAACGATATCGGCGACCAGCTTGAGGCCGTGGGTCGCTTCCGGTGCAAACCACGGACGCCCAATCATTGCGAAAACCACGTAAACCACGGTAAGCACACCGATCACCTGGCGCAGCCATGGATATTTACTCAAGCGAAACCAGTCTCGCCAAGCCAACGTCCATGCTGCCAAGTTGAGGGGCTTAAGTATGACGGTAGTCGCGATGTCATAGCTGCGCAGACTTAGAAAGTCCGTCCAGTAAAACAGCACCTGATTGACACGCAGAAGTGCAAGGAGAAGCAGCGCGGCGGCTAGCCAGCGATAGGCATCGTGGGTTCGGCACGCGATCAGCGCGAAGACCATGAGCGCAAGCAGAACGAATGCGATCGGCTCGATCGCATCCACCACGTAACCCTTGAATGTTTGTAGCCATTGCACTTGATGCAGCAGATCGATGCCATCAGCGTCGCCGACCGTCGGCGCGACATGAATGCCACCGTTGTCCTCACCTGCATCCGTGGGATCCATCCACACGCGTAGCGCAATAAGGTAGGTCTGCGCGCCTGCCGATGACGGCGATGGCAAAGGAAAGACACTCGGCCGCACGCCAAACACCGTTGGCGCCGTACCCGAGAACACAGCCGGACCGCCGAGCATTTTTCCGTCGACATAAAGTTGGTAAGTCGAATCGACCAAGGTCGGCCCCGCCAATGCAAGCGGGGCATCCGTGTCGCTATCGACGATAACTTTTATCCGATACCACGCATAACCCGTGTACTGCGCATGGCCGCGTCGGCTCCATCCCGATACGTAGCCCGGTAGTCCGACGTCGCCGTCATGTGCACCTGGCGCAGGGGTGAGATCGACAGTTTCCCACGAGCTGTCATCGAAGTCCGGTGAGGACCAGCGAGCATCATCGCCTACATGGAATCGCCACGGTCCATTCAAAGGGACGGTCGAATGACCCAGGGTGATGCGTGCGATCTGAGCAGGCTCGGCCAACGCCAGACGGCTTCCGGCCAGGAGCGCCATAAGCAGGTAAAGAGAAATCAGAAGCCCCGAACGCTGCATCACGCCACTCCCCGATGGTTTCCACCGGAGTCTAAGGAAGCTTGCGGAAAAACGCATCGATGCTGGCGCTTTGATTGAGTGACGCGACGGCCACGTAGAGGCATTGCCATGGCCGAACTGATGAGGTTGACCGCTCAAGGTGCGCTACATGATTTGGCCGCCAGCAGGGAGCGGTACTGCTTGCCGGTGGGAACTGATTCAGAAGCTCCACTGTTTCATCTCAATCTGTTCGTAACGACCCAGATTCGCCATCGCTTGCTTTCTGTGTCGGCGCTGCAGGCTGCGCTCATCGCGATGAATCACCGCGGCACAAGATCTCGGCCCACTCGCTTAATGTGCTGTTCTACATACATGACCGCCGCGTCGGCGTCGCCGCAGACAATGGCCTCGTAGATCATGCGATGCTCGGACGCATAGAGTTGTATTCGCTTCGCTTCATAGATCCCCTCGTCTTTGAGGCGTCTCCATAGCGGTTGGTCCATGCTCTTGGCGACCACGTCGGCGACTTTCAGCAACAGCGGATCGCCAGTCATGGCGGCAAGCCGGTGATGGAACAAGCGATCGCTTTCGTTCCATCGTGCGCATTGCTCGGGAGAGGCGATATCCGTGATGGAGTCCATTTGCGCAAGATAATGCTCAGCCAGTGCGTCGGGCTGTGCCCGTTGCGCCGCGCGCATGGCGATGGCCGGTTCAAGGATGCGCCGCAGCTCTAGTGTGGATGCGGGGCTGAAATCGGGATCCTCATCGACGACATCGGCAGCGCTGACTGTCGCCAACGATTGCTTGGCGTCGGCACTTACATAGGTGCCGGCATTTCGGCGGGTGACGACTAGGCCTTGATTTTGCAGCGCGCCGACGGCCTCGCGTACAGCTAGACGTCCAACGCGAAAACGGGTCGATAGTTCGTGCTCCGATGGCAGGCGCTCCTCCGCAGCGAACTGGCCATTGCGGATACCCGCCCGGATTCGTTCGGCCACCTGTTCGTAGATCTGCTTAGGGGGACACGCATCGCTGGAAATGGACTTTGCTCTGGTCATACCGTGCGCCTCGTCTCACTTCGACCACGTCTCAGATCGTGGTCTGGCTATTTGTAGGATTAATAGGACTTTGGTCCATTTTGCGGCGAAGGGCAAGACGAGGCCGAAGCCTGTCGCCGGCCTTGCAGTGGTGAGCGGTCGTTGAATCCTTTCGCATGCTGCGGGTGCGGGCATACGGGTTTCACTAGCGCTGATGACGCCTCCCGAGTGTGGTTCGCGCCGCTTTGTGCCGACTTCGTCATCTCTCCATCGAAATTTTCCTCAAGACGCCATTCGTTGCAGCGCCAATACTGGATCGGGTCAGCGCACAGGGGCTCGGGTTGGCGGCACGTTGCTTCACGAAACGAACAAGCCATCAGCCGATGGCTTATCTCATATCGATATTGGGGAGCTTGAATATGTTGCGATCAACAATGCTTTCGAAGGGAGTCATAACAGGTTTATTGGTGTTGACCAGCGTCGGCGGGGCGAATGCCGCCCTGGCCAACGAGGCTGCGCCCATCAGTAACGCGGCGGTGAGCCATTCGAGCCTTGCGCTTGCCCATGGTGTCGCGCTGCAAGCTGGCGACCAGGCTCATGTGATGAGCGACGGCATGCCGATCCACATCAACGTCGTGCTGAAAATGCGCCAACAGGCCGAGCTGGAACAGGTGGCTGGCCTGGTGCGTTCACGCGTGAGGCAGCCGTTGACCGACCGCGAGCTGGCAGCACGTTATCTGCCGGACCATGGCGATGCCATGCGCGTTTCCAACTTTCTGCGCGCCCACGGCTTCAGTCAGATCTATGTGTCGAAAGACAACATGATCGTATCGGCGTCGGGTACGGCGGCGAATGTGCAGTCGGCCTTCCAAACTCGTCTCTACAGTCTGCATCGTGGCGACAAAGCGGGCGTGGCCAATGTCGATGTGGTGCAGATTCCTTCGTCTCTGGCGGGCGTGATAAGTGCGGTACATGGCCTGCGCTCGTTCCAGGAGCGCGGCGTGTCGGGCGCCAAGGTCGCCACGATCATCAAGGGCCATTCTTACGGAAAGGACAAGGGCGTGCCCGGCGCGCAGTCGAGTGCCGGCACCGTGGCTTGCCAGGAATGCGTTCATGCACCCACGGACTTCCCGTCGCTGTATGGCGCCAGCAATCTGGCACCTGCCAATGGACAGGCGGTAGCGGTGATCGGCGTGGGCGACCAACGCAACACGACTTACTTGTATCAGACCTGGGCCAGCGCCTATGGCTTCAACGCTATCCCGCTCAAGGTGAGCTATCCCACCGGTTACACCGCCGGTGATTACGAGGCGCAAACGGAGGCCGTGCTCGATGTGGATGCCGTTGCCACCATGTCCGGCGGCCTGAAGGAGATCGACTTCTATTCGGCGCCGTCGACCGATCTCGGTGACGAACTGGCGGCAGTGACGGCTGCCATCAACGACAATCGCTCGACCATCTCGCTTTCGTACGCAGCGACCTGCGACGCAGACATCGGCCAGGATCTCCGCCGCAGTTGGGATCAGGAGCTTTCGGTCGCGGTAGCCAAGGGGTTTACCGTGTTCGCCATCACTCAGGATTACGGCGGCAAGCCGGGTTGCTCGGGTGGTGAAAGCTCGACGGGTTTTCCCGGCAGTTCACCGTACGTGGTCTCGGTAGGCGCATCGACGCTGTACAACTCGGCGAACTCTTATTCCGCCTATGACCACGAGACGCTGTGGCAAGGCAGCGAGAGCGGGCCGGCCGCCACGGAGCCGCGGCCGCATTATCAGGACGCCGTCGCCTCCGTCGTCGGTGCCATGCGCGGCACGCCGGATTTCGTCATGGATGGCGACCCGAATACCGGGCTCTGGATCATCATCGGTGGTTACGACAGCACCGGCACCTACCAGACGCAATGGGCCGTGTACGGTGGCACCAGTCTTGCCGCTCCGCTGTTGGCGGGGACGTACGCAAGGCTGTTGCAGAGCGGCATCCCGCCGTACTTCTGGCAGAAGACTTTCTACGACATCGGCGAGGGTCAAGTGAAAGGGATCCGCGGCGACTGTATCAACTGCTACAACCTGCTGACGGGTGGCTCCAACGGGGCTTACTCGGTCGTTCCCGGAAAGTACAACCAGGCCTCAGGCTGGGGATCCTGGAACGCCGGCGCGTTGGCGACGGGGATGCAATTCCAGCGCTGAGGTGTTGCCGGACCCTCTCAATGAAGCGAGGTGCGGTGGCACCGGGTTGAACGCCGGTGCCGCCTTCAGGGCGCTACGAATCCATGTGTTCGCCGTCATCCCCGCGAGAGTTCCTCCAACTCTCGCTCCTTCACCCCGGGACTAGCGGGGATGGCGGCTTTTTACTTTCCGCGTGAAGAAATGAATAGACGTCCATATCGATGAACAGTCGTTATGTCGTCTTTCATATAGCCAGGGCCACGCGTCGGCGCGTCACCAGGCAATCTCGATCGCCATGGCTCACCCGCGTGGCGTGCAGTTGGCAAGGCGAAGCATGACCTCGTGGGGATGGGGCATGCGGTCTTTTCTGTAAGTCGGCTTTCGACAAAAAGCAACACATCCATCAAGAGAGATTGGGGAGAAACATGAAGTATTCAAAACTCGCGGCCGCTATCGTGGCGGCCATGGCGTTCGGCTGTGCGCAGGTTTTCGCTGCCGATGTCACATCAGGCCAGGCATCTACGCAGGACACGGCAAAGTCGTCACAAGATACGACTACCGATTCATCCGGCGATACATCGAAAAACGACCCGAAGAAGAAAGCCAAACGGCTCGATACGGTCATAGTCAGTGGTTCGCTCATCAACAACGCACAGATTCAGACGGCCACGCCTACATTTACGATTACGGCGAAAGACATTGAAGCGCGCGGCTTCAACAGCGTCGCGGAGGTTCTGCAAAATTCGGTTTTCTCCACGGGGACCGTACCTGGCTCGCAAACGCCAGGGTTCAATCAGGGGTCCCAGACGTTCAGTTTCTACGGACTGAATCCGGGGTACACGTTGACCCTGCTTGACGGCAAGCCGATCACGCAGTTTGGCCAGCTTTACGGCGGCGTCAGCGACTTCACCAACATCGGTAATATCCCGTTGAGCATCATCGACCATATCGACATCCTGCCGGGTGGCGGGTCATCGATCTATGGCTCACAAGCCATCTCGGGTGTGGTGAACATCGTCACCAAGGAACACATGGATGGTGCCGAAGTCAGCGTGCGCACCGGCAATTACAGTCATGGCGGCGGTGCGAGCCAGCGCATGTCGTTGGCGTTCGGGCACAAGTTCGGCGACCTGGACATGCTCGGCACACTGGAGTTCGATAATCAGTCTCCCGCGTGGTATTACCAGCGCGACCTGACCTCGGCGGCGCCGCGCCCGATCATTGTCGCGGCCATGTGGGACTACGGCGTCAACTACTCGTCCCCGACGAGCTTTCAGGCGCCGCCCAACGGATGCGCTGCAATAAGCAATCTGTTCGGTGGCACGACGGCGCTGGTAAACCGCAGCAACGGCTCTTTCTGCGGCTCGCCGAAAACCTTCAGCTACGGCACCTTTATCAACAAGGATCGCAGTTACAGTGGAACGTTGAAGTTGCGCTACAAGCTCAATGACGACGTGCGCCTCTACGCAGATGTATTGACGAGCTGGCAGCAACAGAAATTCACCGCGGGCATCGCTTACAACTGGTGGGGGCCGAAGGATCTTCCGGGTGGCGTGATCGAGGATGCCAACACCTTGCACGTGCTCTCCCCCGAGCGCTTCTTTGCACCGGAGGAGGTGGGTGGCAACAATTCCAATGGCCTGGTGAGACAGAACGATCTCATGTATCAGGGTGATGTCGGAGCCAACGGAAAGTTCGGCGAATCGAACTGGAATTGGGATGCGTACTACCTGCGTTCTGGCGAGCGGACCACCGACGTCAGTCCGCTACATCCGGCGGCGGCCGTGGATGGCTTCTTCGGAAACATATTGGGTCCGGTGGTCGGGGTCGATCCCAGCACCGGCTACAACATGTATCACCCCAATTACGCGGCGTTCTACTCGCCCATCTCGACCGCGCAGTACAAGAGCTTCACCACCAATATCAGCGCCAAGTACAACACCTGGATCAACAACTTCCGCGGCACCATCAACAACGACAGCCTATTTCGCCTGCCGGGTGGCGATGCTGGCTTTGCGTGGTTGCTCGAAAGCGGAAACCAGGCCTGGTACGCCCCGGTGAACCCGATGGTGGCCAACGGGCTGATCTGGGGCAATACAGGTGTTTCCGGTGGCGGCCAGCGCGATCATTACGCATCGGCGTTCGAGTTGAACATGCCGGTACTGTCTTCGCTCACGGTGGATCTGTCGGGGCGCTACGACCGCTACACCGTTTCCAGCGGATCACCCAACAACAAGTTCACCTATAAGGTCGGTTTGGAGTACCGGCCGTTCAGCACGCTGTTGGTTCGCGGCAATTACGCGACGGGCTTCATCGCGCCGGACATGTCGTCGATCTTCCTGGGGCCATCCGGGCAGTTCAACAGCGTCACCGACTACTACCTATGCGCGACCCAAGGGGGTGGTCAGAACTGCTCCTCAGGCTACACGGAGGGCGTGAAGATCAATGTATTGCCCAACAAGAAGTTGCAACCTACCAATTCGTCCAGTTTTACCTTTGGCACAGTGTGGTCGCCGATCCACAACCTGAGTCTGAGCGCGGATTACCTGCATATTTCCATCAACAATGAAATCCAGTTGCAAAGCTCCGATCTGCTGATGCGGCAGGAATCGCAATGCCGGCTTGGCCAGTTGTCGCCCGATTCGGCCATCTGCCAGGGCGCCTACGGGCAGATCACCCGCAGTCCGTTTACCGGTCAAGTCACCAATCTGGATTTGTATTACGTCAATATCGCTAACGAGGTCACCGACTCGGTGACGGCCGAGGCCAAGTATGCGTTCAATCCAACGCGTATCGGCACCTTTGCGGTACAGCTCGATTACAACGGCATGCTCAAGCACTCGTACCAGGAATATCCGGGTTCGCAGCCGATCAATCAGCTTACCAATCCCCTCTGGAGCACGGAGTTCAAGAACATCACCACGGCGTCGCTGAGCTGGTCGTGGCACGATACGTGGCGCAGCACGCTGTATATGCATCGTTACAGCCCGACGCCCAACTACATCGCGTTCACCTATGGTCCAAGCTATCCGGGTGCCGGCAGCCTGCCGCCGTGGTTTCTCTACAACCTGAGCGTGGGCTATTCGCCGACGAAGGACCTGGACTTCTCCCTGATGGTGAACAACCTGTTCAACAAGATGCCGCCGCAGGATCCGGGTTATCGCAAAAGCCGTACGTTCCCGTATTTCAACAACTACAACTACAACATCTACGGGCGTCAAATCATGCTGCAGGCAACCTACCGTTTCGGCGGTAGCCGGTAACGCGCGCGCTGCTCTCGGCGCCACTCATTCCGCGAAGGGTATAAATAAGGCCAGCGCGTTGAGCGCTGGCCTTTCGCCGTTTTGATATCCAAAGGCTGCGGGTTGCATCTAAGCAAACGCAAAAAGCCTGCGATCCCGCAGTGTCTGAAGCTACCGGATGTCTGTCTCCGCTTTTGGTCTTGATCTGGCGATGGTGGAGATCCTGGCTAAGCGAAGATCAATCAGAGGGTGTCTCGGCGACGTCAGCGGGTTCGAGGAGGTGGACTTCGCCTGCATCAGGGGGCGACGTTACGGTTGTCTCCCAGCCATGGGAGCCTTGCACCAGACGGATGGAATTCAGACCTTTCGGCTCGGGAGCGATGCCGCGGCGTAGAGACCACAGTTCGATCCAGCGGGGCCTGCATGTGACGGCGACGACATCTGGGTGATGAGGCCCCTCTGGGAACCAGAGTCGTAGCGTTTCTCGCCACAGTGCTTCCTTGACCGCCGGGTCATCGCTCACCATCGCGTCACCACCCAAGGTAACGTAGCTGCGGCCCGGCTCGTCGAGGAATGTAAGGCTAAGCGAGCCGGCGCGCGTCAACTCGCGGATCTTGCGTGTCTTGCGGCTGGTCATGAATTGCACGCTCAAATCGTCGTCGACCTTGAGATGCTGCACCACGCGAGCATTCACCTCGCCGTCGTTGGGCGTGAGCACGAAACAGAGTTCACAGTTCGCGACGATAGCGCGGGCTTGTTCGAGATATTGATGGGGTGTCACACGTCATCCTTTTAACGAACTTCAATGGTATTAAGCTCAGCGGATTCACCGCCGCGTGCCGTCAGGCGTGAATGACTGCTGGCTGCCAGAATGACGGGTGGAACATGTCGTCTAGACCCGGCGAGTCGAGCAGCTTCCAGAGCATCACGCGAAAGGAATTGGAAGCAAAGTTGAGCACTATGATCTGGCCAATGGGGATGGTGCCGGGATCGTTTCTCGCTTACGCCTTGCGGGCTGCATCGAAGCCGGGGCCGGGCGCTCCAGCAGAATCGAGGGCCGCCTCGCAGGCGGCCCTCAACAGCGTATCGACGTCGCTCGGTGGTGTTTCCTTGCGCGCGATGTAGTGGCGCACAGCGGCATACGGCATGTCCACCAGTGCGAAGGTCACTGCGCGCACCCGCGGCGCCGAGCTTCTTCCGAACAAGCGGTGTGTGATGTCTTGCAGCGCTGTGTTCAATTGGGTCGCGAGCATCTGAGCGTCAGCGGTCATGGCGGCGGGCCAATCGCTGGAAAGAAAATCTTCGCGCCGGTGCGTCAGTAGGATGCTGGCACCCACCGGATCCTCTCTGACCCAGCGCGGAACCATCAACGCGGCGTCGATCGCGGATTGCCTTGGATCCGACGCACCAAGGGCCTTTACGAAGCGGCTCTGAAACTCGGCGGCGGTGCTAAGCCACACTCGGCCCAGCAGCTCATTGCGTGTTTTGAAGCGATGATAAATCGAGCCACTAGACGCTCCCAGCGCCTGGCCTACCGCGCCGACCGTAGCGGCGGCGGGGCCATCGGCTGCAATGATCCGCGCCGTTGCGGCGATCACGTCGTCTTCACTAAAGATTGCTTGTCTGCCCATCGATAAAATATATTAGCCTCTAATATCTAAATCAAGCGGCGCGAGCATGAGCTGTGATGGTCCCCTGCCAGCGTGCCGCCTATCCCGAGACCGGGTTTAAATATCGAGAGCCACCCATGAACAAGCCACTCCTTTGTTCCGCTTTGCTGGCGGCCTTCACAGCGATTGTCCACATCCTTGCCGGTGGAGTGACCGTTGCCGCTCCCTTGCTGGCATCTTCGCTTGACCTAACCCCAAAACTTACTCTGTACGCCGTCTGGCACTTGGTCTCGGCCACACTGGCCCTGACATCGGTTGCTCTACTTGTTGCCGCGCTCCCTCGCTACGCCTCTGCATCTCGCCATCTGGCCCTCTTCATTTCAGTGCTTTGGCTTGGGTTCGGCGGGGTTTTTATCGTGATTGCATCGATACGGCCCGAAGAAGGGCTCCTACTCGAACTTCCGCAGTGGATGTTGCTGCTGCCGGTTGGCCTGCTTGCACTGTGGGGCGGCATCCGCGCTGGAGACGGCGAGCAGCAGAGGGCTTGATGATTGGAGTGGCATCAGCGCTCCAGTCCCTAAGTGCGGTTTGCGAATGCGATTCTCAGCACTGCCCGGTATGAAGCCGGTTCGTTCGACGATGCGGGCTATTTTGCGTCGTCGCCTCTAACTTACTGCAAGTAGCCTTATTGCCATGCTCAAAGCAATCGCGCCCGATATCTGGCATCTTCAACATCACTTCGTAGCGAGTGGCCTGCGCGTGTCGTCGCGGATGACCATCGTTCGACTTCAGGACTCATCGCTGTGGCTGCATTCCCCGGTACCCGTATCGGCAGCCGTCCATTCACAACTCGCCGCCCTTGGGAACGTGCGGTACATCGTAGCGCCCAGCAAGACGCATCATCTGTTCGTGCCAGAGTGCGTCGCGGCGTTTCCTGACGCCGCATTGTTCGGTGCCCCAGGGCTCCTTCACAAGCGGCCCGATTTGACGAATATGCGTGAGCTGAGCCGGTCGGTCGAGCCCGAGTGGGCTCGGGATCTCGATCAGACTTTTTTCGACGGCATTCCGTTTGGCAACGAAACTGTCTGGTTTCACAAACCGTCCGGCACCCTCATCGTCACCGACCTGTGTCAGTACTGGCAAGGCGACTTGTCGTTCGCAGCAAAGGCATTTGCGTCGTTTACCGGGGTCCGAAATCGACTTGCTGTACCGCGGACCATTCGATGGCTGGTCAGGGATCGCGCGGCCGCGCGCATAAGTGCGGCGAAGATTCTCGACTATCCTTTCGTCCGTGTCGTCACCGCTCACAACGCCATCGTTGAAGATGACGCTTACGCCGCAGTGAAGAAGGCGTTCGCTTGTTTCGATGGCAATTAGCGTTCGACCTTGACGCATTTTTAGCTGCGCCATTCGTGTGCGGCTCTGGCCTTCAGAGCATCTAGATAGCTTGCGAGCGCGGCGGCATCAATCAGTCAGGGTGGCTTGAGTGTGCCGGCATGGAATGCTGATGCCGGCAATCTTTGCTTGTAAGCTCGTTTTGCCGCCTCTTCGGGAGCTGGTCCGAAAATGTACGCAACGCTCCGGTGGTATGTGCCTAGTGCCGTATTCAGCAATCAAAGCGAATAATCTTTGGGTTGAGAGACTTCAATCGCTTGCATGCAAAAAAAGATGAAACTACGTCGCCAATCGTTGGTCAGGCGTGGTTCTCTTGGCACTTGGACTGGCGGCTTTGTGGTGGTCAGCTGACTGCCTTCTGAGTCGCTGATGCATAGACAAGTATCCCGTCGTCGAGAATCATTCTTCACGCCACTTTCACAAAATAGCTTGTTTCATCGTATACGAATGGGAGTGGACGGGCTGCTCTTTCGTGAAAATAGCTATAAAAAGTGGCGCATTGTGATGCGGGGTCAATGGGGCCGCTCACCGAACTTTGTTGCGTTGTTATGTACTGGATTCTTCTTGTGGTCCGCCAGCTCATTGGCGCAAAGCAACATCCGCACAATGTCGGAGGTCACCAACGCGATATCGATCCAATATCCGTTGATGATTAACCCGTCTCAGCCTTGCGGCATTACCAGCATTAGTCAATTGCCATCGCTCTTGAGCATCAAGCCATAACCGGCGTCATTGGCGACGAAGGGCGGCCTTTATTCTGCTCGCTAATAGTTCAGTGTCGTTCAATTACGGCTCGAAAGGCTTCAGTGACTATATTGTCTTTAGAAAGACATTTGCCGCTCGCGGCTGCGGGGGGCACCAATACCACTTCAAGGGGGCTGGAAGGTAAGGCAAGTTCACTGAGTGATGCGGTAGGTGGTCCATTCGTCATGAATTACGTCCTTAAACTCGCTGAGGAGGCGCAAGATGACATCGGTAAAGAGCTTGGCAAACACCACGTGGAACTGCACAAACAATGACGATCAAACTACATTTGTATTTGAGTTCGGTCCTTTGAGTCCAACTGGCCCAGCTAAGGGACATCATTTCAACAACAGTAATGGAGTAAGAACACAAATATGCTGGGGAGAAACAAAGGCCGATGTTAGTGTTGGCATGCTGTTTGGTGTTTACTGCCCAGATGATTCCGATTGGAACCCTCTCGACGGAATGTGGGTTGGTCGATATGCGAATGGGCAAGGGACCGGTCAAGGTATATGGCAGCCAACGGAAACTACTAACCACAAGTACCAGGGCTTTACGATGACAATGGCGCCGCCTTCCCCCTGAAGCTGACGTAATGACCTGAGTAAATGGTCCCTGGCAAAGCCGGGGACTTTAATTGTGTGACGCGCCTAACAGGCTGTTGAGAAATTAGCCGGATTCGAAGAGGTTATAGGCTTCCTCAATCGTAAGTCCGATCCATCCGATGTGCAGTCCAAATGTCCCGCATCTAGGCATGTTCTCGCATGTTTCGGTGGAGGCTCGCGTATCGAATCAATCGTCCGATTCGCAAGTTGCATGCGCCGAAAATCGGGACGGAGGTAGTAGACGGATGCTGGAAGCGTGATGTAGTTCTTTCCGCGCCAGCGGTGTTTCACGTGAGGGCAGAGCTAGTGGCAACAGGCGGGCACATCCGTTGCCCAGGTAGAATGCGCCCCATGCATGGCCTCAAACCAAATGATTTCAAGATATCCGTTGCCCCGATGATGGATTGGACGGATCGCCACTGCCGTTATTTTCACCGGCTGCTGTCGCCGCGTGCGCGGCTGTATACCGAGATGGTGACGAGTGCCGCGCTGGTGCGGGGGCGGCAGATGCGCTTGCTGGAGCATAGTCAGCAAGAGCATCCGGTGGCCCTGCAGTTGGGCGGTAGCGATCCGCAGGAGTTGGCGTTGGCGGCGCGTTTTGGCGCCGACGCGGGTTATGACGAGATCAATCTCAATGTGGGTTGCCCTTCGGATCGTGTGCAATCGGGTCGTTTTGGCGCCTGTTTGATGCGTGAGCCGGCGTTGGTCGGCGATTGCGTCAAGGCGATGCGCGATGCGGTGGATGTGCCGGTGACGGTGAAATGTCGTATCGGCGTGGACGACCAGGACGACTATGCCGATCTGCAGCACTTCACCGAAACCATGCTGGCTGCCGGTGTCGAGGTGTTGGTGGTGCATGCGCGCAAGGCATGGTTGAAGGGCCTGAGCCCGAAGGAAAATCGTGAGATTCCGCCGCTCGATTATCAGCGGGTGTACCGGCTCAAGCGCGAATTCCCCCAGCTTGTGGTGGTCATCAATGGCGGTATTGCTACCGTTGAGGGGGTGATGGCGCAGCTTACCCAGGTCGATGGCGTGATGCTGGGCCGCGCCGCCTATCACGATCCTTATTTGCTGGCCCAGGTCGAGGCGGCGCTCTATGGCGAGCCGCTGCCCGAGCGGGCGGACGTGCTGCAGCGGATGCAGCCCTATGTCGAGGCTGAACTGGCGCGCGGTACGGCGCTCAAGCACATCAGTCGTCACGTGCTGGGGCTATACCAGGGTGAGCCGGGAGCACGCGGTTTTCGGCGTACCTTGAGCGAGGGCGCCCATTTGCCCGGTGCTGGCTGGGAGCTTATGGAGCAGGCACTGGCGCCACAGCGAGAGCGGGTTGCTGCGTGACAGCGAGTGTCTGTCCGGTCAGTATTCAGCCGCGACTACATAAGCTGAACGGAATTGGGGCCGCTTTATGGCCTTTCCCGAGACCAGATAAGCGATGAAAATCACACAGCTCATAGGAATGTTGCTGTTTTCCATGGCTGGTTTGGCGTTGACAAGCCCCGTGCTGGCGCAGGCGGGCGAGCCGGTCATTACGCTGGAGCAGGCGGTTAGCCAGGTTCAGCGTGAGACGGGCGGCAAGGTGCTGTCGGCCAGTACAGTACGGCGAGGGCGTGGCTCGTTCGAGCACCGCATCAAAGTGCTCACGCCCTCGGGGCATGTGCGCGTGATGACGGTGACAACCGAGGGGGCCAAGGGTCCAGCTTCCGCAGATTCAACCAAGAACCCGGCCGGTGACGGCGAGGGCAACAAGGAGAAAAATTGATGCGCATCCTTTTGGTGGAGGACGAAGCCCCGTTACGCGAGACGCTTGCCGCACGTCTGAAGCGCGACGGCTTTGCCGTCGATGCTGCCCAAGACGGTGAAGAGGGTCTGTATCTGGGCAAAGAGGTCCCATTCGATCTGGCGATTATCGATCTGGGCTTGCCCAAGATGTCCGGTATGGATCTGGTCAAGGCATTACGCGAATCCGGCCGGCGTTATCCGATTTTGATCCTGACCGCGCGCGGTAGCTGGCAGGACAAGGTCGAAGGTCTCAAGTACGGCGCCGATGACTTTTTGGTCAAGCCGTTTCATGTCGAGGAGTTGCTGGCGCGTATTAATGCGCTGGTTCGTCGCGCCAGTGGCTGGTCCAAGCCCGTGTTGGCTTGCGGCCCGATCAGGCTCGATACCACCGCGCAGACCGTATCGGCGTCCGGCAAACTGGTCGATCTGACCACTTATGAATATAAGGTGCTGGAATATCTGATACTGCACGCTGGTGAGCTGGTTTCCAAAGCCGACCTGACCGAGCATATCTACCAGCAGGATTACGATCGCGATTCGAACGTGCTGGAGGTGTTTATCGGCCGTCTGCGCAAGAAGCTAGATCCTGAAGGCATCCTCAAACCCATCGAGACGGTACGTGGACGCGGATACCGCTTTGCCATCCCCCGCAGCGATAGCGACGACAAATGAGCCTACGCCGCCGCGCCGCCCATTTTCATTGGCGGCGCGTGCGGCACTGGCCACCGGGTTGGTGCTGGCGGCCTTTCTTGGCGTCGTCGGACTGACGCTATCGCGCATCAATGCCGATAGTGTGCTGAAGGATCAGCAAGATCGCCTGGAAAATTTCGTAACTGCCTATTTGTCCGGCACCGAAGTCACCCGCTTCGGCAAAGTGCTGTTGCCCGATACGCCACCCGACCCGAGCTTTTCGCGCCCGGGCTCCGGGCTATATGCCGTGGCTCTGGTCGACAACGGTCCCAAATGGGAGTCCACCTCGGCGATTGGGCGCGATTTCAGTTTTTTGAAGAAGCTGGAGCCGGGTCAAAGTCAATTCGGCCCCATCGATACCCGCATGGGGCGGCTGTATTACTACAGCTATGGCGTGGCGATGGATACGCCGGAGAAAAAATCGGTGCACCTCACCTTGATGGTGGCGCAGACCGAGGATGTACTCGAAGGCCAGAATGCCGAGGTGCGGCGCAGTCTGGTGTTCTGGCTGTCATCGCTGGGCGTGATGTTGATTCTGCTGCAGTTGATCTTGCTGCGCTGGAGCCTTACGCCTTTGCGCAAAGTCGCCACCGAGATGAGTCGTGTCGAGCGCAGTGAAAGCGAGCGTCTGGATAGCCAGTATCCACAGGAGCTGACAGGGCTTACCGAGCGTATCAACGCCTTTATCGACAGCGAGCGCGAGCAGCGTGCGCGTTATCGCAATACCCTGGCCGACCTGGCACACAGTTTGAAGACGCCGCTGGCAGTGATTCGTTCGCGCCTGGAGGCGGCCGATGACACCACCGCATTGCGCGGCGACGTACTCGACCAGGTGCGGCGAATGGACGAGCTGGTGGCTTATCAGCTTGCCCGTGCGGCGACCTCGGGCCGGCAGACTTTCGCGACCGCGATTGCGATTCCCGCCCATGCCGAAGATCTGGTGCAAAGTCTGGAGAAGGTCTACGCAGCCAAGAACGTCTTGTGCGAGTTCGATATCGACGAAGGCGCGGTGTTCTATGGCGAACGCGGAGATCTGCTTGAGCTGATGGGCAATCTCTTGGAAAACGCCTTCAAATGGGCGGGCCACCGCGTGTTGCTGGTGGTGAAGATGGAGCCGCAGGTCGGCCGGCAGCGCCCAGGTTTGTGGCTGAGCGTGGAAGATGACGGGCCGGGCATCGATGCCGATAAAGTCGAGAAGGTGCTGCAGCGCGGCGTGCGTGGCGATGAGCGTGTGCAAGGCCACGGCATCGGCTTGTCGATTGTGCAAGACATCATTCGTGCCTATCACGGCGATCTGTCGGTGGACCGCTCGCCTGAATTTGGTGGGGCTCGTTTCAGCGTGAAACTGCCGCCGAGCTGACAGGCCGTACAAAATCAGGCCGTACAAAATCAGAACGGCGCCGGCGAAGGTCCGTAGTAAGACGTCAGCAATTGGGCTACCGCGGGTTCGCTGCGTTGCAAAAGGCCTGGTTGCGACCAGTGCATCTCGCTGACCACCGCGAAGAATTCGTCAGCGCCTTCGGCGGCATAGGGGTCGATCAGGGTTTCACGCCCGCGGCTGGTCTCGGCAACCAGGTCATCGTAGGCGCGCTGAAAAGTGTTGATCCAGACGCGCCGCACGATGCCGGGCGGCAAGGGCGGCACGCCGTCGGCCGGGCCGTCCAGCATGTCCAGCTTGTGCGCCATCTCGTGGATGATGACGTTGTAGCCATCCCAGGGTTGCTCCAGGTCCAGCCAGACATCGGTGAGTGACAGCACCAGTGGGCCGTGCTCCCACGCCTCGCCAATCAACACGTCTTCGGCTTCACTGACCACGCCGCTGCGTTCGTCATGATGGCTGCGGCGCACCTTGAACTCACCGGGGTAGATCAGCACTTCGTTCCAGCCGCGCAAGGCACGTACGCCTTGTTGCAGCGCCGGCAAGCAGGCTTGCATCGCTATCAGCAGGCGCAGGCGTTCATCCAGCTCGGCTCCAGCCAGGGCATGGAAGCGCTTGCGGGCAAGAAAGACCGTGGCCAATTGCCGAAGTGCGGCTTGTCGGGTGGGGTCCAGGCGAAGCGCCAACGGACAGGCTGCCAAGGCTCGGCGCCACAACGGATCAGGGATGGCGGGAGGTTCGAACTGCGACCGAAAACGTCGCCACCAGTCACTCGGCGTCAAAGACAGTTACTGAATCGAGCCGGGAAGCAAGGATTGCCAGCCCAGGCTGAGTCGGCGCCCGCTGGGGGTGGCCGGTGAATTGCTGTGCGAGCCGCCATCGCTGTTGCCGGCCGAAGGCGGGCCGACCTGGGGCGCCACTTCGTGCCCGATATACGTGGCATCGCCACCGTTGCTGTTGTCTTTGGCCGGGGTGCAATCAGTGCTTGAGTGCTGCGCAGCGGCCATATCCTGGGTGTCCGCTTCCATGGCCGTTGCGGCATGGATGCCGACGACGCAGAGAGCACATCCGAGCAGTAACCGCTTGACACTCATGGCAAGCCAACCCCTGGACCCATAAGTCGAGCAAGAGATCCTGGCAGAAACGATGGCGGGATGCCAGTGCTCCCCAGGGATGCTCTGATCTATGGGGCGTGGGCGGCATGAGGCCTATAAGGCTCGCAACCCGCTTCCCACAGGGACTTTCTTCGGTTGCTGTCCGGCGCCGGAATTAGGTGGCTCTCTTGGCAAGCCGGGCTAGAATCCGCCCATGTATAAGACTCATGATTTCCTCGGCGCAAGCCATCGCGCAGCTCTGTTTCTCCCCCCAGGCACGGCACGCTGATGCAGGCACGACAATTGCTTTCCACGCTGGCCGGCGGCGAGGCCATTTCGGGTGCGGCGTTGGCCGAGCGCGAAGGGGTGACGCGCGCCGCGATCTGGAAACAGGTGGAGGCGCTGCGTACTCGCGGCGTGCCGATCGAAGCTCGCGGCACGGCCGGTTATCGCCTGCCTTGGTCGGTACAGATGCTCGATGAACAGGCTATCCGGGCGGCTTTGCCAGCCACGGTAGGCAAGCGACTGGGCATGCTGGAGCTGCATTGGGAGCTGGACTCTACCTCCAGCGAGTTACAGCGCCGCATCGTGGAAATCACCGATTTGAGCATGGTGCTGGCCGAAACGCAGAGTGCCGGCCGTGGTCGCCGTGGCCGCCCGTGGTTGTCGCCGCCAGGGCTGAATCTTTATCTGTCTTGCCTCAAGCGGTTTGACTCCGGTTTCGCCTCTTTGTCTGGGCTATCACTGGCGATTGGGGTGATCGTGCTGCGCGCGCTCAATACATTAGGTGTCGCTGGCGCCGGGTTGAAGTGGCCCAACGATGTGCTCGCGGCCGATGGCAAGCTGGGCGGCATCCTGGTCGAGCTCAGCGGTGAATACCAAGGCCCTTGTGCAGCAGTCATCGGCATTGGCCTCAATTTGCGCCTGACTGCGCAACTGCGCGAGCAAGCCGGGCAGCCGAGTACGGATCTCGCAAGCCTGTGTGGAGGTACGCCGCCGGACCGTAACCGCGCTGCGGCGGCCTTGATCGCGGCACTGGTCGAGGGCCTGAGCGAATTTGAACACAATGGCTTCGAGGGCTTCGTCGAGGAGTACGCCCAGCATGATTTGCTGCGCGGCAAATCGCTGCGTTTGCATGGTGCGCTGGGCGAACTTGACGGTACCGGTGCGGGGGTGGATGCACGTGGCGCCCTGCTGCTGCAAACGGAAACCGGGCTGCGCCAGATCGACAGTGCCGACGTTACGGTTCGACGCGTATGAGTCCGTCGAGATTGCTCCTGGATCTGGGCAATACGCGATTGAAGTGGGTGCTGCAAAGCGCCTCGGTTGAGGTGGCACGCGGCGCGGTGGCCTGGAGTGACGATGTCGGCACCATTCTGGCTGATGACTGGCGCGGCTTACCCGCGCCGCAGCAGGTATGGGGTGCTTCGGTCGTCGATGCGGCGCGAGAAGCGTTGGTCGCGTCCATCATCAGCACCCGCTATGCGCAATCGGCTTACTGGCTGCGCACCCCTGCCGAAGCCTGTGGGGTGCGCAATGCTTACGCTGAGCCGGAGCGGCTGGGCGTCGATCGTTTTCTGGCGATGGTGGCTGCCTATGACCAGGGACGTGCGCCTTGTGTGCTGGTCGGGGTGGGTACCGCGTTGACCTTGGATGCGCTGGCCGCCGATGGTCGTCATCTGGGCGGCTTGATCGCGCCAGGCCCGCAGTTGATGCAGCAGTCGCTGCTGGGCGCCACCGCTCGCGTGCGGCCGGAGCGACCTGGGCTGGTGCTGGATGCGGCCGATAACACGGCCGATGCCGTGGCTTCCGGCTGCTGGCAGGCCGCCGCGGCGCTGGTCGAGCGCTTTATGGCGCGAATGACGCCCAAACTCGGTGGTGCCATGGCTATTAACCTCGGCGGCGGCGATGCGGAGCAATTGCTGCCCTTGTTGACGCAGCCCGCGCAGTTGCTGCCAGATGGGGTGTTGCGTGGCTTGGCGGTGTGGGCAAATGCACATACATCGGCGATGTCATCTCCTTAGACTCCTACCTATAACTTCCGCCCCGGCTCAGGCTGGCTGCATGTGGATCGCCGATGTTTCTGCGCCTGCTCTTCGTTCTATTGATTGCATTCAATATCGCCGTGGGCGCCTGGCTGTGGCTCGGACAGGACGATGCCCATGGCCGCAGCGCCACCGATCCTGACGTGCCTGCCTTGAAGCTGCTGTCGGAGCGTCCCGTGGCTCCGGCAGCGACGGTGGGGGCTGCCATGGCGTCTGGTACGAGTGCGCCAACCTCGGCTCCAGCACCCGCGCAGGCGGTGGCCGCCCCCGTCGCCGCGCCGGTGCCGCCGTCCCGTCCCAACAGTTACACCTGCACGGCCTTGGGGCCGTTCGCTACGCAGGTGGATTTGCGCAATGCCCGCACTGCGCTGGGCGCGCAGGCGGTACGCATGCGTTCGCGCCAAGAGCAAACCACGCAGACGCGTGGTTGGTGGGTCCATTTGCCGTCCAGCGGCAGCCGCGACCGGGCGCTTGAGCAGGCCCGCAAACTCAGCGCCGCGAACATTGGCGACTATTTCGTGGTGAGTTCGGGCGATCAGTCGAACACGATTTCGCTTGGCCTGTTCAAGGATCCGGCCAATGCGCGCAAGCGCCGCGACGAAGTAGTCGCCAGCGGCTTCCCCGCGCAAATGATCGAACGCACCGAGACCGTGCCCGAATATTGGCTGGATCTGGCGATTGCCGACAATGCGCATTTCGATTGGCGCACGCGTATCCGCAGCGGCGTGGGCTCGCACAGCACCGGGTGTTTTTGAATGTCTTGCCTGCTAAACTGCGCGGCCCATGCGCCGGCATAGCTCAGTTGGTAGAGCAACCGCCTTGTAAGCGGTAGGTCCCCAGTTCGAATCCGGGTGCCGGCACCATGGATTTAGCGCGCAATGCGCAAGGGGCTGCGCCATGGCGCCTCCGAATGCCCTGTCCAGGCAGCAGCCGATGCGGTAACGGCTTAAACGGTTCCTGTAGACTTGGACTGATGAATAGCGAGCAATTCGGGGTCTCGTTGGCGTTTTTCGCATGAGAAGCCCTCGACAAACATGGCGTTCTATCGTGTTGACCGCGTTTGTATGCATGACCTGCGTGCAGATGGCGGTAGCCGCCGATGCGCCCGTGGCGATCACGACGCTGGTGCAAGCGCAGCGCGCCGGTGAGGCGCCGCTACTGCTGGACGTGCGCCACAGCGATGAATATCGCGATGGTCATATTGCCGATGCATTGAATATTCCGGTCGAGCAATTGGCCGAGCGTTATACGGCGCTGGGTGTGCCGCGTGATCGCGAGATCGTGGTCTATTGCGTATCCGGCCGTCGCGCTGCACATGCGCAGGAAATACTGCAGGCACAGGGTTACAGCCATGTGCGACTGCTCGAAGGCAGCATGAATGCGTGGCGGCAGCAGCGGTTGCCGTTGGTACGCGAGAGCGCGGAGCCTTCCCCCCAAACCGTTCCCTGAAACCTCGTATTCCGAGGTACGCAGATATCCAGACAGACTGAGGAAGCATGGGCAAGCAGGTTATTTCCCTGATTGGTGTCCCCACCGATATCGGTGCAGGCCATCGCGGCGCTTCGATGGGGCCGGAGGCTTTGCGCGTGGCAAAGTTGGCCGAGAAGTTGACGCGGCGTGGGCTGGAGGTGGTCGATCGCGGCAATCTGCAGGGGCCGATGAATCCGTGGCTGCCGCCAGAGAATGGTTATCGCCACTTGCCCGAGGTGGTTGCCTGGAATACGGCGGTTTATACGGCTATTTATGAAGAGCTCAATGCGGGCCGTCTGCCGATCATGCTGGGTGGCGATCATTGCCTGGCGATAGGTTCGATCACCGCCGTGGCGCGTTACTGCCGTGAGCAGGGCAAAAAACTGCGCGTGCTGTGGCTGGACGCGCATGCCGACTTCAATACCGCCCAAGTTACGCCGTCGGGCAATATCCACGGCATGCCGGTGGCTTGCCTGTGCGGGCAGGGGCCGCAGGCGTTGACCGAGCTGGGCGGCAGTTCACCTACGGTAACGCCCGATGTATTCCGTCAGATCGGTATTCGCTCGGTGGATGAGGGGGAGAAGCGTCTGGTGCGCGAAGCCAGAATTACCATTCACGATATGCGCCATATCGATGAGGCTGGCGTCAAACGGGTCATGGAGGAGGCGCTGGCGGGTATCGATGACGATACCCACGTGCATGTCAGCTTTGATGTCGATTTTCTCGATCCGAGCATTGCGCCAGGTGTGGGTACGACGGTGCGCGGCGGTCCCAACTACCGCGAGGCGCAGTTGTGCATGGAAATGATCGCCGATGCGGGTCGCGTCGCTTCGGTTGACATCGTTGAGCTGAATCCTGCGTTCGACAAGCGCAATCAGACGGCGCGTCTGGCGGTGGATCTCATCGAATCGTTGTTCGGCAAGTCCACCCTTATTCGTTAAACACCTAAGAATAAAGTCAACGATATGCAGACTCGTGTACTAACCGGCATCACCACCACCGGCACCCCGCATCTTGGCAATTACGTGGGGGCGATTCGCCCGGCGGTTGCCGCCAGCCGTCGCGCCGATGTGGATGCGTTTTATTTCATGGCCGATTTCCACGCGCTAATCAAAAGCGATGATCCGGCGCGCATCGCGCGTTCTCGGCTGGAGATCGCCGCGACCTGGTTGGCCGCCGGCCTCGATCCGCAGCGCGTAACGTTTTACCGGCAGTCTGATATCCCGGAAATTCCCGAGCTGACCTGGTTTCTTACCTGTGTTACCGGCAAGGGTTTGCTCAACCGCGCGCATGCCTATAAAGCCGCCGTCGACAAAAACGTCGAAACGGGCGAGGACGCCGATGCCGGTGTTACCGCGGGCTTGTATATGTATCCCGTGTTGATGGCGGCCGACATTCTCGCGTTTAATGCAAACAAGGTGCCCGTGGGGCGCGATCAGATTCAGCACATCGAGATGGCGCGCGACATCGCGCAGCGTTTCAATCATATCTACGGTCGCGAGTTTCTGGTGCTGCCCGAAGCACTGATCGAGGAGCAGGTGGCGACCTTGCCCGGCCTGGACGGACGCAAGATGTCCAAGAGCTACGACAACACCATTCCGTTGTTTGCCGGCGGGCAGAAGCATTTGCGTGAAACGATCATGCGTATCGTCACCGATTCGCGCCTGCCGGGTGAACCCAAAGACCCGGATAGCTCTGCTGTGTTCACTATCTTTCAAGCCTTCGCCAGCGAGGCGGAGACCGCGGCATTCCGTAAGGCGCTTGAGGACGGTATCGGCTGGGGCGAGGCCAAGCAGTTGTTGTTCGAGCGAATCGAAACTGATGTGGCGCCCATGCGCGAGCGCTATGAAGCGTTGATTGCCAAGCCGGCAGCCATTGATGAGATCTTGCGTGAAGGTGCGCGTAAAGCACGCATGATCTCGGCGCCTCATATTGCCGAATTGCGTCATGCGATCGGTATGGGTTCGGGGGCTGCGCTCAGTGCGCCTGCCGCGAAAGCGGCCACGAAGACGGACAAAATGCCGCGCATCGCCAGTTTCCGCGATGACGATGGTAGCTTCCGTTTTCGCTTGTTCTCCGCGGAGGGCGAGGAGTTGCTGCTATCCAAATCGTTTGCCGATCCGAAAGCTGCCGGCGTCGTGCAAAAGCGTTTGAAGAGTCTCGGTGCCGTGGCTGCCGCGCTGTCTGTGCGAGCGCATGGCGTGGCGCTGGGCATCGACGGTGAAGAGATCGCCAGTACTCCCGATTACCGCGATGAGCCGGCACGTGACGAAGCCATCGCGCGATTGCGTGAGGCACTGGATCAGCTCGCCGCCCAGGATTAAATGCGGCGAGCACCGACAGGCTCTTAAACCATGCGTTATCTCGCCATCCTGTTGCTTGCACCTTGGTTGTTGATATTGGGGTGGGCCTATTGGGCTTATCCCAAAAGTTTGCCGCGCACATCCGCACGGCGGGTATTTGATTTCGTGATGTTATTGCTCGCCGCATTGGCATCGGTACTTTGCGCCGTGATGGGGTACGAGGCGGCGACCGTGCCGGCCCCGGTGGGTGAGTTCGGCCCGTCGAGCGGTGCTATCTGGCAGCAGGTCTTGCCTGCGCTTTATGGCTACGGTGCTTGTATCGTCGTGTTGCTGGTGGCGATGATCGTTCGCCATATGATCTGGCGTCGTAACAGGCTTTAAGTTCTTTTTGTATTCACCCGCACGAACGTTGGGATGTCCGATGAACCATGCAGCGCTGCAGAATTTTCTGATTCGCTTGTTCGAGCGACATGACGTCGAGTTGCAGCCGGACGAAGACTGGCTGATAACCGATGACGATTTTCCGGCGATCCGCGCGTCCTGGCATGAAGGCAAGGCCGGCGAGCCCGGTCGGTTGGATATTGACGTGGCGCTCAGTGAAGAGCGCTGCATCGAGGAGAGTTTTGCCGGTTCCGGTGAAGGTGAGGCAGCCTGCCAGGACGCATTGAATCGTTTCGTGCAAAGCGATTTCTATGTCTTGCTCGCGGCGTGCTGGTACGTCACTGACGATCGCAAGATGCGGCTGGCGAGCTGGGATATCGGTGTGCGCAGTTGGGATGTTTTTATCGGGCCTGCCTCAGTGCAAGGTGCCGACATTGCAGCGCCGGAAATGGCCGGAGTGTTGGCCGATGCGATGAAGAACGAATCGCTGACCGCCGAAGCGCATTGGGTTCGCATCTTCTATCGCCGTGGCGACGATGGTGCGGTGGACGTAGAGACTTTACTCGACAACGCGCCCTGGCCCGCCGGCGATCGCGCCATGCTGTCGCTGACTTGGCCGGTGGCCGAGCAGGCCTATCGGGTAAGGGCTTTCGTCGTACTGGACATCCGCGATTACTAAGCCGATGGCCAAGGCCGGTTACTAAGGTCAGTTATTAAGGCAGTTTCAATGTGTGCGCACGCCTTGCCTCATAGGCTTTCAGGTGTGCGTAGACGATATGCAGCAGTGGTGTCTCGCCATGAGCACGTTCGATCAGGTCGCCAATCACATGATCGGCTTCCGTGACGCGTCCGCTCTCTAGGTCGCGCAACATCGATGCGGTCAGCGTGGAGCCCGGCTCGGTGAGCATATGGCGTGCACGCTGCAAGACCCCCTCGTTGGGTCTATGGTCTGCTTGTTCGGCCACGCCGAGACAGTCTTCAAGCAAGCGCAGGGTGGTCGCGGTGCCGCCGGGTGCTGCGGCGATGTCGCCTACGCAGGCACGCATCAGGCAGGTGATGCCGGCGAGGGTGGCCAGGAACACCCATTTGTCCCACATGTCTTGCAAGATCGTGGTGCTGGCGCGTGGCGTGAAACGCGCATCCGCCATGGTTTGCGCGATGGTGCGAATGCGCTCGGAATCGGCGCCGTCGCGTTCGCCGAAACTCAGGCTATGCGAGGTGTTGAGGTGCTGAATAACGCCTGCGGCATCGAGGGTGGCGGCGATGATGCATTGCCCGCCAAGCACGCGCTGCGGCCCGAAGCGGGTATCGAGCAGATCGAGATGACGCATGCCGTTCAATAGGGGCAAGATCGTGCTGTGCGGACCAACGGCGGGCGCGATGTCCTCCATGACGCTTTGCAGGTCGTAGGCTTTGCAGCTCAACAAAACCAGATCGTAAGCGTCGTGCAGTTCAGTGGCGAGTACGGTGGGCGGTGCGGGCAGGGTCACATCACCGGTGCTGCTGCGTATCATCAATCCATCGCGCGCCAGCGATGCGGCACGGCCAGGGCGCACCAGGAACGTGACATCGCGGCCGCTTTCCAGCAAGCGCCCGCCGAAATAACCACCGGTGGCGCCGGCGCCGACGATAAGAATACGCACTTGTCCAATCTCCTTTTTTGCTACCCCACGCGGCCACGCCGTGATGAGTGGGGCGTGCTTATTTCCACTGGTTGAGATGCGGGCCAAATGTTTTGCGCTGCGACTTCACTACGCAGAAGCGATGGCCGCTCGGCGCTTCCATCACCCACCAACGTTCGCGCACGAAAGCGATGCGCTTGGCGCCGAGTTGTTCCAGTCGAGCGGCTTCGGCTTCGAGATCATCGGTTTCGATATCCAGGTGCAGGCGGCTATCGTGCCCGACCTTTTGCAGCAGGATGATGGGCTCATCGGCGGCGGTTTCGAGTTCGGCGTATTTACCGTCGCCGTCCTGATCGAGCGTGACGATCGGTTTGCCGAGTGCCTTGCTCCAGAACGTGGCCGCTTCGGCCAAGTCATCGGTATGGCAGTCGAGTACCAGGGTGCTTAGGCGGCTGTGATGCATGGCGCGATCCCGTCGATGGAGGATTGCAAGGAGCTGCCAATACCCCACTCCCAAACCCCCAGCCCTGCATTGCATGCAGGGCTGGGGTCGGAGTGGATCAGTTCGGCAGCGCCAAATCGTCGAGCAGCGCCTTGAGGAAGCGCGCAGCTTCGCCGCCGGTGGCGGCGCGGTGATCGAAGGTCAACGAGATGGGCATGCGGCGATGCACTTCGATGCCGCCCATGACGGCAACCACGTCGTGGCACAGTTTGCCGGCACCGACGATGGCGACGGTCGGCGGTACGACCACTGGTGTCGCATAGCGACCGGCGAACATGCCGAAGTTGGACAGGCTGATGGTGTAGCCGGACAGCTCCGAGGCGGGGATCGAGCGATCCTCCACCTGCGTGCGCAGACGCTTGATGGCGGCACGCACGCCAGCGGCGTCGAGTACGTCGGCATTGCGCAATGCGGGTACGAACAGGCCGTCGTCGGTGTCCACGGCGATGCCGATGTCCACGTGCGGGTGCAGGGTACGGGTAAGGTTTTTGCCGTCGAACCATGCGTTCAAGGCCGGCACCGCTTTGCAGCCGGCGACGATCGAGCGGATCAAGCGCGCGGTGATGTCTTGCTTGCCGATCCATGCATGCAAGTCGGCGTCGTCGACCAGGGTGGTCGGTACGACGTTGGCATGGGCTTCAGCCATCACTCGCGCCATATTGCGGCGCACGCCTTTGAGCTGTTCCGGCTGACCGCTGGCCTGGACGCTGGGTGGTGCTGTGCGCACCGGTTTGCCGGCGAGCGACACTGGGGTGCGGGCTGCTTCGGGCTGCGGTAGTTCGGGCGCCAGATGACGACCCGCGGAGGCCGGCACGGCGCGAGCCGCGGCGACGCCGAGGGTGGCCGAACCGTTGGCGGCCGCGTCTTTCACGTCCTTCATGGTCACCACGCCGCCATCGCCGCTGGGGCGCACGCGGGCGAGATCGACCTTGAGCTTTTTCGCCAATGCGCGCACGGCCGGTACGGCCTTCACGCCGCCAACGCTGCTGGCTTGCTCGACGTGCACGTGATTGCCGCTGACCATCGCGCCGACCACGGTGCCCTCGTCTTCACGATCGGCGGTGGCTTTGGCGGGTGCGGCAGCCTTTGGCTCTTCGGTCTTTTTCGGGCCGTGATGATGACCGGTGGATTCGGCCTCGGCGCGCTGTTTGGCGTTCGGGTCGGGTGCGAACTCGGCCAGTGCCGCGCCGGTTTCGATGATGTCGCCGGCGGCGCCATGCAGCTTGGTGACTTTGCCGGTGTACGGCGAGGGCACATCGACGACGGCCTTGGCCGTTTCCATCGATACGAGTGGGGCGTCGAGCTTGATGTCGTCACCCACTTTCACGTGCCACTCGACGACGGTCGCATCGGGCAGGCCTTCGCCGAGGTCGGGCAGGTAGAACGTTTTGATATCAGCCATGTTCGGATATCCGCAATGTGTGGTTAATCGTTGTCTCCCTCCCCTGCGTGCAGCAGGGGAGGGCTGGGGTGGGGGCTACCCCCTCCCGGCCTCCCCCTGCTAGGCAAGGGGAGGGGAAAAGAGCATCAGCTTGCCGCTAGCGTACGCTTGGCCGCGTCAACCACGCGCTCCACGCTCGGCATGTATTTCATTTCCAGGCGGAACAGCGGGATGTGCGTATCGAAGCCAGTCACCCGCTCGACCGGCGCAAGCAGGTCGTAGATGCATTCCTCGGCGAGGCGTGCGGCGATTTCGGCGCCGAAGCCGGCGGTCTTGGGGGCTTCGTGCACGATCACGCAGCGGCCGGTTTTCTGTACCGATTCGGCGATGGTGTCGAAATCCAGCGGCGTCAGCGTGGCGACGTCGATCACCTCGGCGCTGATGCCGTCTTTAGCCAGCTCGTCGGCCGCTTCCAGGGCCTCCTTTACCTGCGCGCCCCAGGTCACCAGGGTCACGTCGGTGCCGTCGCGCAGCACGAAGCACACGTCGAGCGGTAAGGCCTCGCCGTCATCGGGCACTTCTTCTTTGTACTGGCGGTAGATGCGCTTGGGCTCGAAGAACATCACCGGATCGGGGTCGCGGATGGCCGCCAGCAGCAGGCCATAGGCACGGGCCGGCGAGGATGGCATCACCACGCGCAGGCCGGGGATGTTGGTGAACAGATGCTCGTTCGCCTCGGAGTGGTGCTCAGGAGCGCGGATACCGCCGCCCCAGGGGGCGCGGAATACGGCCGGCACGGTGATGCGGCCGCGGGTGCGGTTGCGCAGGCGCGCGGCGTGGCAGGCGATCTGCTCCATCATCGGATAGATGAAGCCTTCGAACTGTGCTTCGGCGACCGGCTTCATGCCCTGCGCGGCCATGCCGACGGTGACACCGGCGATGGTGGTTTCATCCAACGGCGTGTCGAGCACGCGCAGTTCGCCGAACTGCTCTTGCAGGCCCTGGGTGGCGCGGAACACGCCGCCGTTGACGCCAACGTCTTCACCCAGCACCACGACGCTGTCGTCGTGCTTCATTTCGTAGGCAAGCGCCTGGGTAACGGCTTCGATAAGTGTGATTTGTGCCATGGCTCAGTGCCCCTTGGATTCGAGCGAGAGGACGTAGTCGCGCTGTTTAGCGAGATCGGCGGGGACTTCGGCGAAGGTGTAGTCGAACATCGCCGTGACCGGCTGGGTCTTGGTTTCGAGGTAAGCGTTCACCTCGTTATCCATCCACTCGTCGCACTCGGCCTTCCAGGTTTCTTCCTTGGCGTCGTCCCACACGCCCTTGGCGACCAGCCAGTTGCGCAGGCGCTTCATCGGCTCTCGGGCCCAAGCGTCTTTCACTTCTTGTTCGCCACGATAGCGGCGCGCATCGTCGGCGGTGGTGTGATCGCCAAGGCGGTAGGTCACCGCCTCGATCACGCTGCCGCCCTGGCCGCTGCGGGCGCGCTCAAGCGCGTCTTCCATCGCCTTGCGTACGGCGATGATGTCGTTGCCGTCCACCTGGATCGAAAACAGGCCGGCAGCGATGCCCTTCTGTGCCAGGGTAGGGGCGCCGGTCTGGATCTTGCGCGGCACCGAGATCGCCCACTGGTTGTTGACGATCACGGCCACCATCGGCAGGTTCTGCGCGCCGACGATGTTGATGGCACCGTAGAAGTCGCCCTTGGACGAGCCGCCGTCACCGATGGTGCAAACCGCCACGCGCGGCTCTTTGCGGATCTTGAACGCCAGTGCGGAGCCAGCCGCATGCAAGCACTGCGTAGCGATCGGCACCGACCAGGCGAAGTCGTGGCGGGCCGGTTCGTTCTGGTAGTCGTTGCCGCGCTCGTCGCCGCCCCAGTACATATAGACCTCACGCGGCTGCACGCCGCGATACAACTGCGCGCCGTATTCGCGATAGCTCGGTGCCAGCACGTCTTCGGGCTTCATGGCGCTGCCGATACCGATATGGGCCGCTTCATGGCCCAGGCAACTGGCATAGGTGCCGAGCTTGCCGGTGCGCTGCAAGGCGACCGACTTGGCATCGAACACACGGGTGGACAGCATCAGTTTGTATAGCTCAACCATGTGGTTGAGATCGTTGGCGAAGGCTGGCAGGTCATCACGGACCTGGTTGCCCTCGGCATCGAGGTATTGCAGATATTCGATTTCGAATTTAGCTGCGATGGACACGACTCGCTCCCGGAAAGGGTAAGGGGGGTAAACGGTGCGGGGGAGGCGCAGCCCATCCAGTGGGGCCGAGCGCGCAGGAGACTCCCTGCCGGAACCTGTGCCGACATGCGAACAGGCTCCTACAAACCTTGCTTGATAACAGGCGTCTATGTTGCGCCGCAAGGTACGGTGCAGCATGCGCGGGTGTACGGAGCTACCTTTCACAACAGGTAACATGCGTTTTTTGTGGGTAGAAAAACCAGCATGAGCGAGAACCAGCGCGACCTTGAGGCCGGCATAGAACTCGACCTGAACGGGCGCCTGACCTATGGGGGCTACCTGCGCCTGGACGGGCTGCTTTCCGCGCAGCAGCCACGGAGCCAGCCGCCGCATCACGACGAAATGCTGTTCATCGTGCAGCATCAGGTCGCCGAGCTGTGGATGAAGCTCATCATTCATGAGCTGAAAGCGGCGATTGCGCATCTGCAGTGCGATGAGCTGGACCCATGCCTGAAAATCCTCGCCCGCGTGAAGCAGGTGCAGCGCCAGCTATTCGAGCAATGGGCGGTGCTGGAGACCCTGACGCCGGCCGAATACCTGGAGTTTCGCGATGTGCTCGGGCCATCGTCAGGCTTTCAGTCGCTGCAGTACCGGCAGATCGAGTTTCTGCTGGGCAATAAGAACGCCCAGATGCTGCAAGTTTTTGCGTACGACCCTGGCGCTCAGGAGGCGCTGCGGACCGTGCTGGAAGCGCCGAGCCTGTACGACGAATGCCTGCGCTATCTCGCCCGCCGCGGCCACGCCGTACCTGCGCAGTTGCTGGAACGCGACTGGACCAAGCCCTACCAGCGCAACGAGGGATTGCTGCCCGCGCTTAAGCGTATCTACGAGGATCGGGCGGGTTTCTGGCCGGAATATCACATGTGCGAGCAATTGGTCGACGTCGAAGAGAGTTTCCAGCTATGGCGTTTCCGCCATATGAAAACCGTGGAACGGATCATCGGACATCGTCGTGGCACGGGCGGTTCCTCCGGCGTGGCGTTCTTGAAGAAGGCGCTCGACCTGGAGTTTTTCCCTGAGCTATTAGAAGTACGCACGGTGTTAGGGACGCTCTGACCTATTGGACGCAGGCGTCACCGTAGCTGTCTGCTCGCAGATCACAGGTGCGTTGGTGAAGGCAGCCTGGCTGGCTGTCGAGCCAGCGCACCGAAGATATGTGGGCAGACAGCTACGGCCCCAACGTATTAAATCTCATGAGGGGGTGATGCCCAGAAGGCCCGCAGCCTGTGCCGCTCGGCTTGGCAAGAGAGCCACTCTTCCCTGCGCCGAACAGCCCAGCCTGCGGGCCTTCTGGACATCATGCCGCCTACGCCCAATAGGTCAGAACGTCCCTAAGAACCTGACTGTGTGCTGCACCGCATTTGACGCCAACCGGGTTTGCCGGGTACATCTTGGGTTCACCATTTCTGGTCCGCACTTGGACTGGCGGCCAATATTCCAAGGGAACGCATGAGCGACAACACTATGACCGCGGCACCGCCGGTGCCGGATTACCCCGAGACATTAGGCCATCCACGACCCTTGTGGATGCTGTTCATGACCGAGTTCTGGGAGCGTTTTGCGTTCTACGGCATCCGTTGGGCGCTGGTGCTCTACATCGTCTCGCAGTTCTATGGCGGCGATCCTTCGGGCCAGGCGTTTGCCAGCCGCACCTATGGCGCTTACCTGGCCCTGGTCTATGCGGCGGCGATTTTCGGCGGCTATATCGCCGATCGCGTGCTTGGCTACCAGCGTTCGATCCTGGTGGGCGCGGCGGTGATGACGATCGGCCTGTTCGCCATCGCGGTACCGAACAAGGAGGTGTTCGAATTCGGTCTGGCTACGATCATTGTCGGCAATGGCCTGTTCAAGCCGAACATTTCGACCATGGTGGGCAAGCTCTACGGGGTGGCCGATGGCCGTCGCGATAGTGGTTTCACCATCTTCTACATGGGCATCAATCTCGGTGCGATGATCTCGCCGGTGTTGACCGAATATCTGGCCAAGGTCATGTTCGGCACTGATGCCATGCCCAGCTACAAGTATGTGTTCATCGCCTCGGGCGTGGGCATGTTAATCAGTCTGTTCTGGTTCTGGTTTGGCCGTCGCGGTCTCAAGGACGTTGGCCTGCCGCCGGTGGGCGGCGAGAACCCGATGCGCGTGGTTTACGTTCTCGCCGGCATGCTGGTGGGCGTGCCAGTGATTTATCTGCTGCTCGCCGCGGGCGCCGGATTCCTGCAGGGGGTGCTGAGCATCCTGTTTGTCGCGTTGTCCACCCTGCTGCTGGTAGAGGGCATCCGCAACGGCCGCGTAGCCCGCGACCGGGTGATCGCGATGCTTATCATCTTTGTCTTCAACGTGATGTTCTGGATGTTCTTCGAGCAGGCAGGTAGCTCATTCACCTTCCTTGCCGACGAGATCGTCAATCGCCAGTTCGGCAGCTTCAATTTCCCGACTGCCTGGTTCCAGTCGGTGAACTCGATCGGAATCATCGTGATGGCGCCGATGATCGCGTGGATCTGGGTGCGCATGAAGAGCCGTAATCCATCGATTTCGCGCAAGTTCGGTCTTGGCCTCATCTTCAACGGGTTGGCTTTTCTGCTGCTGATGTTCGCACTGTCCAGCTTGGTCAGCGATGCCGGCAAGATCCCGTTCTGGACCCTGTTCATGGTCTACGTCATCCAGTCTGTCGGTGAGCTGTGCCTGTCGCCTATCGGCTTGTCGATGGTGACTAAGCTGGCGCCGGTACGGCTGGTCGGCTTCGGCATGGGTGGCTGGTTTCTGTCCACCGGTATCGGCAACAACTTGTCCGGTATTTTTGCCGGCCACGTCAGTGGCGAAAGCGGCATGACGGTGAAGTCGGCGCTCAGTGGCTACACCTTTGGCTTCTGGGCGTTGATGGGCGCCGGCGTGTTGCTGTTTCTGATCGCTCCGCTCATCAGCAAGCTGATGCATGGGGTGAAGTGATTTAAGAGCGGGGAACGGGGGATAGGGAACGGGGAATGGTTGGGTGGCAGTAAGCTGTATTTGTCGCTTTGCCTCGTACTCTGTTCTCTGTTCCTTGGTGCTATGCGATTTACACCGTTTGCTTATCGGTGGTGTGAATCGTTGGGGAGGGCTTGATGGGGTGGGTGAGCGGGGTTTATCCGTTCCCCGTTCCCCGTTCCCTGTTCCCCCGATCCCGCAGCAGCTTGTCCAGAATCCGCTGCAGCCACATTTGTTCTTCCGGCTCCAGGCGCGCCAATAGCTCACGCTCGTGTGCCCGCGCCAATGGCGCCACCTCGTCATGAACCTTCCAGCCGGCTTCGGTGAGGCCCAGCACAGAGCGGCGCTTGTCGCCGTCGTGGGTGTCCCGGCTGACTCGCCCGGCTTCGACTAATCGCGCCAGGGCCCGGCTTACGGCCACCTTGTCCATCGCGGTGCGCTCGGCTACTTCACGCGCAGACAGGCCCTCGAAGCGCGCCAGTACGGCCATGACTCGCCATTCGGTCACGCTCAGGTCGTGGCGTTGCTGGTAGTCGTTGGCAATGCCCTGGCTGACGGTGTTGGACAAGATCGACAGCCGGTAAGGCAGGAAATTTTCCAGCTCCAATGGGGCGTGATCGAGATGTTGGTGAGGGCTCACTGTTGCAACGCTCCTTGCAATTGGTTTCACATGTAACTATAACGCGTACTTACCCCGGGTGGCCGCATGCTTATGCGTGCCAGTCATTGTGTACTGATCTTTAGGAGATCCCCTATGAGCGCGCAGCCCAATCTTGGCATGCAGGTCACCACCTTTGAAAACCCTACGGGCATCGACGGCTTCGAATTTGTCGAGTTTGCCGCGCCCAAGGGCCATGCCGCCCAATTGCACACGCTGTTTGAGCGCATGGGATTCAGCGCCGTACTCAAGCACAAAACACGGCCGATTACGGTGTATCGCCAGGGTGGCGTCAACTTTCTTATCAACGAAGATCCGAACTCATTCGCAGCCGAATTCGCCCAGGCTCACGGCCCCTGCGCCTGCGGTTTCGCGATCCGTTTCAAAAAGCCTTCCGCCGAGGTGCTTGCCACCGTGATCGGCAATGGGGGCGAGGCGATCAGCCAACTGGAGTCCAGCAAGGCGGTGAACGCACCGGTGGTGAAAGGCATCGGCGATTGCATGCTGTATCTGATCGATCGCTATGGCAGCGCCGGCAGCATCTATGACGCTGACTATGAGCCGATCGCCGGCGCGGATCAGAACCCCAATGGTTTCGGTCTGACCTTCATCGACCATCTCACGCACAACCTCTACTTCGGCAATATGCAGAAGTGGTCGAATTATTACGAGCGCCTGTTCAACTTCCGCGAAATTCGCTATTTCGACATCAAGGGCGCCAAGACTGGCCTGGTGTCCAAGGCCATGACCGCACCGGATGGCATCGTGCGCATTCCGTTGAACGAGTCGAGCGATCCGAAGTCGCAGATCAACGAATACCTCGATGCCTACCATGGCGAAGGCATTCAGCACATCGCCTGCTTCACCGACGACATCTACGAGACCGTGGAAGCGATGCGTGCCAAGGGCGTGGAATTTCTCGATACGCCCGACAGCTATTTCGAAGTGATCGACATGCGCGTGCCCAATCACGGCGAGGACGTACCGCGTCTGGCCAAGAATAAGATCCTGATCGATGCCGATCTGGAAACCAAGCAACGCAAGCTGTTGCAGATCTTCACCCAGAATGCGATTGGCCCGATCTTTTTCGAGATCATCCAGCGCAAAGGCAACGAAGGATTCGGCGAAGGCAATTTCCAGGCCTTGTTCGAAAGCATCGAGCGCGACCAGATAAAGCGCGGCGTCCTATAAATTTGGCATGTAAATTTGGCATCAGGGTCCCTCTCCCGCAGGGAGGGGGTTACGGAACGAAGAGCGATGACTGCGATGCAATCTCTCCATGACTCATCCGGCAGGTATCAAACCGGCTTCGGCAACGAGTTCGCCAGCGAGGCGATTCCCGGTGTCTTGCCTACGGGACAGAACTCGCCACAGCAAGTGGCTCATGGTCTGTACGCAGAGCAGTTGACCGGTACGGCATTCACCGCGCCGCGCCATTGCAATCAACGTAGCTGGCTGTATCGGATTCGCCCGGCCGCGATGCACAAACCGTTCGAGCCGCTAGCGCATGCGACGTTTCATAACCGCTTTGACGAAGCGCCGGCCACGCCGAACCAGTTGCGTTGGGATCCGTGGCCGCTGCCCAGCGCAGCCACCGACTTCGTCGATGGCCTGGTGACGCTGGCCGGCAACGGCAGTGCGGCGGAGCAGGCAGGTTGCGGCATCCACATCTATGCCGCCAACCGCTCGATGCAGGGTCGTTTTTTCTACGATGCCGATGGCGAGTTGCTGATCGTGCCGCAGCAGGGCCGCTTGCGCCTGGCTACCGAACTTGGGGTGCTGGAGCTCAAGCCGCTGGACATCGCGGTGATTCCCCGTGGCGTGCGTTTCCGTGTCGAGTTGCTGGATGGCGAGGCACGCGGCTATGTCTGCGAAAACTTCGGGGCTCTATTGCGCCTGCCCGATCTGGGGCCGATCGGCGCAAACAGCATGGCGTTGCCGCGCGACTTCCTCACGCCGCAGGCCGCCTATGAAGATATCGAAGGCGAGTTCGAGCTGATCGCCAAATTCCAAGGTGCTTTGTGGAAGGCGCGTATCGGCCACTCGCCGTTGGATGTGGTCGCTTGGCACGGTAACTACGCGCCCTACAAATACGACCTTACGCGATTCAACACGGTCGGCTCGATCAGCGTCGATCACCCCGATCCGTCGATCTTCACGGTGTTGAGTTCGCCCAGCGATACCCCAGGTACGGCGAATATCGATTTCGTGATTTTTCCGCCGCGCTGGCTGGTCGCCGAACACACCTTCCGGCCGCCGTACTTTCACCGTAACGTGGCGAGTGAGTTCATGGGCCTGATCGAGGGTGCCTATGACGCCAAGGCCGGTGGTTTCGTACCCGGTGGCGCCAGCCTGCACAACTGCATGAGCGGGCATGGCCCCGATGCCGGCACATTCGAGAAGGCCAGCACGGCTGTATTGAATGATGCGGACCATTTGACCGGCACCATGGCTTTCATGTTCGAGACGCGTAAAGTGATCCGGCCAACCAGGCAGGCGCTCGATGCACCGCAGCTACAGCACAATTACTACGAATGCTGGCAAGGCATTCGTAAACATTTCGATTCGGAGCGAAGTGCATGAAATTAGCAAGTCTCAAGGAAGGCGGCCGCGACGGCACGCTGATTGTCGTCAGCCGTGACCTCGCGCATGCGGTCCGCGCCAACGGTATTGCCGCGACTCTGCAGGCTGCGCTGGACGACTGGTCCAACATCGCGCCGCGGCTTAATGCGCTGTATGCCGAACTCAATGATGGCAAGGCAGCCGATGCGTTTGCCGTGGATTTCAACAAGTTTGCCGCACCGTTGCCGCGCGCCTTTGAGTTCGTCGATGGCAGCGCCTACTTGCCCCATGTTGAGCGTGTGCGCCGTGCGCGTGGCGCCGAGGTGCCGGAAAGCTTTTATACCGATCCCTTGATGTATCAGGCCGTGAGTGCCGGTTTCATCGGTCCGCGCGATCCGGTCGTCGTGGTCAGCGAGGACTACGGCATCGACCTGGAGGCCGAGGTGGTCGTGGTCACCGACGACGTGCCGATGGCGGTAACGCCGGTACAGGCGGCAGGGCATATCCAGTTGATCGGCTTGATTAACGATGTGTCGTTGCGTGGTTTGATCCCCGCCGAACTGCTTAAAGGTTTTGGTTTTCTGCAATCCAAGCCGCGCTCGGCCTTATCGCCGGTGCTGGTCACGCCCGATGAATTGGGCGATAGCTGGCAGGGCGAGAAACTGCATCTGCCGATGCGTACCTGGATCAACGGCAAATGGTTTGGCGCGGCCGAGTGCGGCGTGGACATGCAATTCAGCTTTGCCGAGTTGGTCGCCCACGCAGCCAAGACCCGGCCACTGACGGCGGGCACCATTGTCGGCTCCGGCACCATTGCCAACGAAGATACCGGCACGGGTGCCTCCTGCCTGGCCGAGCAACGTGTGGTGGAGACATTGCGCGACGGTAAGCCGAGTACGCCTTTCCTCAAGTTTGGCGACAGTCTGCGTATCGAGATCACCGATCACGATGGGGCATCGATTTTCGGTGCGATCGAGCAAAGCATCACGCCGCTGGTCAAGTGACTCGTTAGCAGCCCGCTTCGTGGGGCGAAAAGCCGGCGTAGAAGTGACGCCAGTACGCTTTTCGCCCCCGCGTGGGCCGGCGCCTGCGTGGTAACCCCGAACCCATGCCACACTACGCGGCGGTTAGCTGCGGAAAGTCGGAATGCAGAATCGGGACAGGGTAAACGCCAAAATCGCCATCATCGGCCTCGGCTATGTCGGGCTGCCGCTGGCGGTGGAGTTCGGCAAGTATTACGACACCATGGGTTTCGATATTCGTGCCGCGCGAGTGGATGAGTTGCGCGCCGGCCACGACAGCACGCTTGAGGTCGAGCCGGCTGAGCTGATGGCAGCGCAGCGCCTGCACTACAGCGCAACCCTTGAAGATATTCGCGATTGCAACGTCTACATCGTCACGGTGCCGACGCCGATCGATGCCGCCAAACGACCGGATCTGAAGCCCTTGATCGGGGCCAGCGAAAGTCTGGGCAGGGTGCTCAAGCCAGGCGACATCGTGGTGTACGAATCCACCGTATATCCCGGCTGTACCGAAGAGGTTTGCGTGCCGGTATTGGAGCGGGTTTCCGGCTTGCGCTTCAATCAGGATTTCTTCGTGGGCTATAGCCCCGAGCGCATTAATCCCGGCGACAAGTTGCACCGGGTCACCGCGATCCTCAAGGTCACCTCAGGCTCCACGCCCCAGACGGCCGACTTTGTCGACGCGTTGTATTCCAGCATCATCCACGCCGGTACGCACAAGGCCAGCAGCATCAAAGTGGCCGAAGCGGCCAAGGTGATCGAAAACACCCAGCGCGATCTCAATATCGCCCTGGTGAACGACTTGGCGATCCTGTTCAACAAGCTCGGCATCGATACGCTTGAAGTGCTGCAGGCCGCGGGGACCAAGTGGAATTTCCTGCCGTTTCGCCCCGGTCTGGTCGGTGGCCATTGCATCAGCGTGGACCCGTACTACCTCACCTATAAAGCGCAGGAAGTCGGCCACCACCCCGATGTGATTCTTGCCGGTCGGCGTACCAATGACAGCATGGGCGCGTATATCGCCAACGAAGTCGTGCGCTTGATGGTACGCAAGGACATCAACCCGGTGCGTGCGCGCATCCTGGTCTTGGGGCTGGCGTTCAAGGAGAACTGCCCGGACCTGCGCAACACGCGCGTCGTGGACATCGTGCATGCCCTGCAGGGCTACAACGCCGCCGTCGATGTATATGACCCCTGGGTGGATGCCGCCGAGGCTGCGCACGAGTACTCGTTGCAGCCGGTCGCCGAGCCAAGGCATGGCGATTACGACGCCATTATCGTCGCTGTCGCGCACCGGGAATTCGCCGCCATGGGCGCCGAAGGCATTCGTGCTTTCGGCAAGCCGACCTCGGTGCTTTATGACGTGAAATACGTGCTGCCGCGAGAAGCGGTGGACGGGAGACTGTGAAATGAAAGTGTTGGTTACCGGTACCGCGGGATTCATCGGCTCACATGTGGCGATGAAGCTGCTCGAACGCGGCGACGAAGTGATTGGTCTGGATAATCTCAGCGATTACTACGACGTCAATCTCAAGCATGCGCGCCTTGCCCGCTTCAAGGATCACCCTGGTTATACCCATATCCAGGCCGATCTGGCCGATCGCGCCGCCGTGGAGGCGGCTTTTGCCGAGCATCGGCCGCAACGAGTCGTTCATCTGGCGGCGCAGGCTGGCGTGCGTTATGCCGCGCAGAATCCGCATGTGTATGTCAGCAGCAACGTGACCGGTTTTCTGCATGTGCTGGAGGGCTGCCGCCATCATGCCGTGGAGCACCTGGTATTCGCCTCGACCAGCTCGGTGTACGGCGCGAACACGGCCATGCCGTTTTCGGAGCATCAGCCCACCGAGCACCCGTTGACGCTGTACGCCGCGACCAAGAAAGCGAACGAGCAGATGGCGCATAGCTACGCGCATCTGTATCGAATCCCATGCACCGGGCTGCGTTTCTTCACTGTTTACGGACCTTGGGGACGGCCGGACATGGCGCTGTTTCTGTTCACCAAGGCGATCCTCGCCGGTGAGCCGATCAAGGTGTTCAATCACGGCCGGCATAAACGCAGCTTTACCTATATCGACGATATCGTCGAAGGCGTTCTGCGTACGCTGGACAACGTGCCGGGCCCGAATCCCGATTGGCGTGGCGATGCTCCCGACCCGGCCAGCAGCCAGGCGCCGTACCGCATCTACAACATCGGCAACGAACAATCGGTGGAATTGCTGCGCTACATCGAGGTGCTGGAGCAGTGCCTGGGGCGCAAAGCCAAGATGGAGATGCTGCCGTTACAGGCGGGCGATGTGCCCGATACCGAGGCTGATGTATCCAACCTCATCGAAGCCGTAGGCTATCGGCCGAAAGTATCGGTGGAGGAGGGCGTGCGCCAGTTCGTCGAGTGGTATCTGAGTTATCCAGCGCATAGATGACATTCAAAACATGGCGTACCAGGGTCGTGTGCCGTGTGATTTACTTATGAACCCCATGCTTACTAACTCCACGTCACAACTTCAGGAGGTGTTACATGTCCACGGTCACCCTTAAGGGCAACCCCGTTCAAGTCGAAGGAACGTTTCTCGCCGCCGGTGCGCCGGCGCCGGCCTTCTCGCTGGTCGGCAAAGATCTGGCCGATGTGTCGTTGTCCCGCTACGCCGGCAAGCGCAAAGTGCTGAATATTTTCCCCAGCATCGACACGCCGACCTGCGCTACCTCGGTGCGCCATTTCAACGAAGCGGCGAGCAAGCTGGATAACGCGGTGGTGTTGTGCATTTCGGCGGATCTGCCGTTTGCGCAGGCGCGTTTCTGCGGTGCGGAAGGGCTCAGCCAGGTCGCCACCCTATCGACGATGCGTGGTGCCGCCTTCCTCAAGAATTACGGCGTAGCGATCGCCGATGGCCCGTTGGCGGGTCTTGCCGCTCGTGCGGTGGTGGTGCTGGACGAGCACGATAAAGTTCTGCATAGCGAGTTGGTAGGTGAAATTGCCCACGAGCCGAATTACGACGCCGCCCTGGCCGTGTTGGGCTAAGGCGTATCGCGTATAGCTGCCTGATTTTCGGGTGGCGGCGGAAACAACAAAGGCCGGGCAATGCCCGGCCTTTGTGTTTGCAACGTAACGATGAAGCCGCTTACTTCGCCGCCATCAGCGCCGTGGTCATATCCAACATGCGGTTGGAGAAACCCCACTCGTTGTCGTACCAGCTAAGCACTTTCACCAGGGTGCCGCCCATGACGCGGGTCTGCGTGGCGTCATAAGTGGACGATGCCGGGTTGTGATTGAAATCAATCGACACCAGCGGCTTGGTGTTGACCGCCAGGATGCCCTTCAATGCGCCGTTGGCGGCTTCGTTGATGGCGGCGTCGATCTCTTCCTTGCTGGTTTCGCGCGAGGCGACGAACGACAGGTCAACCACCGAGACGTTGATAGTCGGCACGCGCATGGAGAAGCCGTCCAGCCTGCCGTTCAACTCCGGCAGCACCAGGCCAACGGCGGCGGCGGCGCCGGTCTTGGTCGGGATCTGGCTCATCGTGGCCGAGCGGGCGCGACGCAGGTCGGAGTGATACACATCCGTCAGCACCTGGTCATTGGTGTAGGCGTGAATGGTGGTCATCAAACCGTGCACGATACCGATTTTCTCGTGCAGCGCCTTGGCCAGCGGGGCGACGCAGTTGGTGGTGCAAGAGGCGTTGGAGATCACCTGATGCTGCGCGGTGAGCTTGTCGTGGTTCACGCCGTAAACGAAGGTGCCGTCCACATCTTTGTCGCCCGGGGCGGAGATGATGACCTTCTTCGCGCCGGCGGCGATGTGCGCGCTGGCCTTGGCCTTGGAGGTGAAGAAGCCGGTGCACTCCAGCACGACATCTACGTTCAGCGCGGCCCAGGGCAGCTTGGACGGGTCGCGTTCGGCACAGACCTTGATGCGGTCGCCGTTGACGATCAGATCGCCGGCATCGACTTCAACGGTGCCGGGAAATTTGCCGTGTGCGGTGTCGTACTGCGTCAAATGCGCGTTGGTCTCGGCATCGCCGAGGTCATTGATCGCGACAATCTGAATCTCATTGGTGCGGCCGGATTCGTACAGCGCGCGCAGAATATTGCGGCCGATGCGACCGTAACCATTGATGGCGACCTTGATGGTCATGGGACAGCGTCCTCCGAAGTGATGGCGAGCAGCAAAAAACGGCCGTATGAGGGCCGCCAAAACACGCATTTTAGCCTGAACCCGCGATTGGGTGGTTTCGGCTTCGATGCGGCGGGAGGATGATGCTTGGCTTACCTTATTCCACCCTTTCGCGGAGTGACGACGTGAGTGACGAAAAAATCATCGAGTTGAGCCTGGAACAGACCGGCGACTACGAGTTCCGGGTGCGCTTTGACGGCAGCTTGATCCCCGACCTGGTAGTCGACGAAAGCTCGCCGCTAGGCGGTGATGCCGGGCCTGATCCGTCGCGGCTGCTGGCGGCAGCGGTGGCCAACTGTTTGTCCGCCAGCCTGTTGTTCGCGTTGCGCAAATTCAAAAATGCCCCCAGCAAGCTGAGCGCCAAGGCACGGGCCACTCTGACGCGAAACGAGCATGGGCGTTGGCGGGTCCCCCGGATCGCCGTGGAGCTGCAGTTGGGTGACGCCGCCGCGGCGCTGGAAAATCTGGACCGGGTATTGGCTCAGTTCGAGGATTTTTGCATCGTCACCGAAAGCGTGCGCCAAGGCGTGGCGGTGGAAGTGAGCGTGCGTGACGCTAGCGGGACGGTTCTGCACCAGAGTTGATACGCATGCCCACCGAGTCACGGCCTATCGGTTGTGGCAAGCTTCCTTGCTCCCAGGTCGAACCGTCTGAACCATGCGCTCATCCCCCCGTCTCGCCGCCACCGTATTCGCGCTTTTCGCCGTGACACCCATGGCCCAGGCTTGGGGGCCGCTCGGTCACAGCATCGTCGCCGAACTGGCGCAGCGCCACCTTAGTCCAGCCGCGGAGGCTGAGGTCGAGCGCTTGCTGGCGCCGGAGCACACCGGCAGTTTGGCCGACATCGCCAGTTGGGCCGACGAGGTGCGCAACGACCCTGCCCAGCAGGCTTTGTGGAACGACACCCGGAGCCTGCATTACATCAACTTCCGCGACCCTTCCTGCGACTACGTGCCGCCACGGGATTGCCCGGATGATCGCTGCGTGGTTGGCGGTGTGGCGCACTACGTTGCGGTGCTTGCCGACAAGACCCAGCCCGATGCCAGTCGTCGCGATGCGCTGAAATTTGTCGTGCATTTCATTGGCGATATGCATCAGCCATTGCACGCAGGCTATCGCGACGACAAGGGCGGCAACGACTATCAGGTGCAATTTGCCGGCAAGGGCAGCAACTTGCATAAAGTGTGGGATTCCGGCTTGTTGGGTACGCGCCAACTGGCCTGGAAGCCTTACGCGCAAGAGCTGGATGCTCGCGGCCCGATCGCGTTGCCGGCGCCGATCGCCCCGCTGGATAACAACTATGTGCAGTGGGCGGAGGAATCCTGCCGCGCTACCGGCGAGGCAGGTTTTTACCCCAGTGGTCACGTCATCGAGCAGGCCTATATCGATGCCGAGCTGCCGTTGGCCGAGCAACGCTTGCGCGAAGCCGGTCGACGTCTGGCCGAGGTGTTGAACCAGGCATTGACGGCACCGTAATCAGTTTGTCGTGCCGGCCTGGGTGCTGGATGGGCCGATGTTCCGATCAAGAAAATTCAGCATTTTCTCGTAAGCCTGCTGCCGGTGTTTCTCAAGAAAGAAACCATGCCCTTCGTCAGGCTCCACCAGCGAATCGTAGGGTTTGTTCAACTTATCCAGTGCCTGGGTAAAGATGCGGAAATTCTTCAGCGGGACGCGTTGATCTTCGCCGCCATGGATCAGCAGCACATCGGCTTTCAGGCGCTCGACGCCGCCCAGCGGCGAGCGTCGTAATAGATCGTCGCGATCGTCGCCCATGGTCTGGCGGAGAAAGCCTTCGCCATTGTAAATGCGTTGGGTATCGCTGCTGTCCAGTTGCACACGCATATCGTAGACACCGGCATAGCCGATCGCGCAACGGTATAGATCCGGTTCGCGCACGGCGCCCTGCAGCGCGGCGTAGCCGCCGTAACTGGCGCCATAGATGCAAATGCGGCCGTTCTGGGTATAGCCCTGTTGCACCGCCCAGTGCGTGGCATCGGTGAGATCGTCCTGCATGGCCAGCCCCCATTGGCGGTAGCCGCGCTGCTCGAATCGCGCGCCGTAACCGCCGGAGCCGCGATAATTTACTTGCAGCACGGCATAGCCGCGGCTGGCGAACAGTTGCGCTTCGGGATCGAAATTCCAGTCGTCGGCGATGCCGAACGGACCGCCATGCGGCAGTACGATCAGCGGATAGGGCTTGTCGCCCGCCGGCAGGGTGAGAAAGCCGTGCAGGCTCAGTCCATCGCGAGCTTGCAGTTCGATAAGTTGCTTGGGGCGCATTTGTTGTGGGTCGATCCAGCGCGATGCGCTTACCAGGTATCGAGCATTGCGAGTATCGAGGTCGAACACATAGTAATCACCGGGGTTGCGGTCGCTTAGCACGTGCACAATGGCGCGTTTGCCGTCCCGACTGAAGCTGGAGAAATAAGCCAGTTCGCCGGGAAAGTTTTTCGCCAGCGCCTGGGTGAGCTGGGCTTCGCGACTGTCTTCGTCGATGTAATGCAGGGCGCGCGGGCCGTCGGCGGTGATAACCGCGTAGTAGTCCTGTCGATCAGCGCTAGGCAATAGCAGCACCGGGTCGGCGAACTTGCCTTGGTAGATGCGCGCGCGCTTCCCGCTGGTCAGATCCATCAGCTCGATCGCATTCGGCGCAGCGCCTTGCGAGCTCTCCACATAGAGCTTGCTATTGTCGCGATTGAAGCCGACCGGCCGCAGCGTTATACCCGATTGAACGGGGTCATTGGCCAGTTGCCACTCGGCCTCGTTGGATGCTCGCGTCCACAGTTTGAGCCGGGTGAAGTTTTCACTCGCATAGGCCACGCGAACCTGGCCCTGGTGATCGGCGATGAAGGCAGCGTCGCGTGCCGGAGACGTGCCGATTCTCATCGTTCGCCCGGTCATGACGTTGAGTTTTTCGATGCCGGTGAAGTTGCCCTCGCGGTTATTGCTGAATTCGCGAGTGGCGATCAATACTTGATTGTCATTGATCGGCTCGTCGCTAATCAGGCTGGCGGCGGCGTAACGCAAGGTGTCTTGCTTGATCCGGCTGCCGGTGTTGCCGCTACCGCGATAGCCGAACAGTATCGACATACGGCTGCCGTCGGCATTGCTGGCGTACAGCTCGCCGGTAGCCATCGGGGTATCGAGGCCGCCCAAGCGTTGAGCGAGCGAAACCACCAGCCGCTGATCCGTTACCCAGGTGTAGCGGTGGATCATATGGTTGGGGCCGGCCGGCAGCTTCTGCAGCGGTTTAGCCGTCTTGCCATCCAATATCGCCAGGTAGTTTTCGTGATTCTTATCGGCGTTTGGAACCACGGCGGCAATGTACTGCCCATCCGGCGACAGGGTTACCTGGCTGAATTCGGCGTGCCGCACAAAGTCGGCAATCGGGGGTGGGGCCTTGGCCGCGGGCGCTTGCTCGGCGCCGACGGGCAGGGCGAAGGTCAGCAGGGCAGCGACCGTGATGCAGGTTCGAAGAGGAGTCATGATGTCCATATCTCGTGCGGTCCAGCGCGTATACGGATCAGAGCATGGCCGATTTATCGGTGTATCGACAAGCAGGCGACGTGACCCTCTAGCGCATAAACACAATTCTGCTAGCCTCGGGGGATGACTACCGATACCCACTCTCGCCGTACCAAGATCGTCGCCACCCTGGGCCCTGCAACCGACGCGCCGGGCATGCTCGAACGCATCATCGCCGAAGGCGTGAACGTGGCTCGTCTTAACCTGTCGCATGGTCAGCCGGACGACCATCGCGCTCGCGCTGTCGCGGTGCGTGCGGCGGCGGCCAAAGTGGGTTGTGAGGTGGGCATCCTGGCCGATTTGCAGGGGCCGAAGATTCGTATCGAACGATTCGCCCATGGGCCGGTAGAGCTGCATGTGGGCGATACCTTTGTGCTGGAGTGCCGGCCCGACGCCGCCCCTGGCGACGCGGCCCGCATTGGCGTGAGCTATTACGGCCTGCCGCGCGATGTCCATGCCGGCGACGTGCTGTTGCTCGATGACGGCCTGATCGCGCTCACGGTCGAAGACGTGGTGGAGGCCGAAGTGCGCTGCCGTGTGCTCATTGGCGGCAAGCTGTCGGATCGCAAAGGGCTTAATCGCCAGGGCGGCGGTTTGTCGGTCGAGGCGTTGTCGGATAAGGACCGCGCCGACATCAAGCTCGCCGCCGAGATCGGCGCCGACTTTCTCGCGGTGTCGTTCGTGCGCTCGGCTGCCGATATGCAGCAAGCGCGCCGTTTGTTGCACGAGGCCGGTGGCAACGCCGCGCTGGTGGCCAAGATCGAGCGAGCCGATGCGATACCTGTATTGGGCGAAATCATCGATGCATCCGACGTCGTGATGGTGGCGCGCGGCGATCTCGGCGTGGAAATCGGCGACGCCGAACTGCCTGGGCTGCAGAAAAAAATCATTCGCGAGTCCGTCCAGCGCAATCGCGCGGTGATTACGGCGACGCAGATGCTGCAATCGATGGTGCGCTCGCCCATCCCGACCCGTGCCGAAGTACTCGACGTGGCCAATGCGGTGATCGATGGTACCGATGCGGTGATGCTGTCGGAAGAAACCGCCGCGGGCGCCCATCCCGATGTGGTAGTGGCGGCGATGCGGCGTATTTGCCTGGGTGCCGAACGCCAGTTTGAGCCGAAAGAAGATCTGAACACGGCCGACCACCGATTGGATCGTACCGATCAGGCGATTGCCCTGGCTGCCATGTTGTTGGCGAACCAGTTGCGCGTGCGCGCCATCATCGCGCTGACCGAATCGGGCGCTACCGCACAATGGCTGTCGCGTTATCGCAGTGCCGTGCCGATCTATGCTTTGTCGCCCTTCGACGACGCTCGCCGCCGCATGCTGATGCTGCGCGACGTGCAGCCTGTGGCGTTCAACCATGCCGGTCAGACCATGGCCTCGTCCGCGCGCCAGGCGGTGCAACAGCTATTTGCCGCGGGCAAGCTGAGCGAGGGCGACCGGGTGGTGCTTACCCATGGCGATCACGTGGGTCGCGGCGGCGGCACCAACACCTTGAAACTGCTTTCGGTCGGTGCCGACGGCGAGGTAGAAAGCCTGCGCGAGCTGTAATTTGCCCGTGCCGGGCTTTAGTCATATGTTGTCGGCCAACGGCACTACACTGCCATTCCGTTCCCCGACGTTGCGCAGGAGGCACCTATGAACACCATGTCGAACCGTATTGGCCAGAGTCTGGCGCTAGTTTTGGCCTTGGCTTGTACGGTGCCCGCGCTGGCGCAATCACAGCCAAGAACGCTCAACCCGCAGCAACTGCAGAGCTACTGGATTCTGCTCAATACCCAGGTCAGCGCCGATATTCCCAACAGCGGCCGCAATATGGACAAGCCTGGCTGCGCTGCTGTGAGCTACACGATCAACTCCGATGGCGTGCCCGGAAACATTCAAATAGCCAAGGTCGTACCGGACAGCGACCTGGGCGTGGTGGCCAAAAGCGTCATCAGCAACTTCAGCTATGGCCCATCGCTAGCCAATGCGACAAAGAAAGAGCCGGTCGCCACGTATTACATCGTGCCGTTCAACCTGCCCAGCGATAAGGGCCAGCGCCAGCAGATCATCGACGCCTGCAAGTTGCCCGGTTACGACAAGAAGGATTGACCCCCCCGTGCCGGGCAGAGCGTCCCTAGAGCGGTTCGGGCTATAATCGCGCACTTTGAACCTTGCTGCCCGGTCACGGCGGCATTCACTATTGCGCGGTTTAACCGCCTTGTTTCACGGAGTCGTCATGAGCATCGAAGATCTCGAAAGCATCGCCCTGGCGATGGTCGCGCCTGGCAAGGGCATCATCGCCATCGACGAATCGACCAACACCATCAAGAAGCGTTTCGAGGCCGTCGGCATCGAGAACACCGAGGAAAACCGCCGCGCCTACCGTGAGCTGCTGCTTACGGCACCGGGTGTCAGCGAACATATTTCCGGTGCGATCCTGTATGACGAAACGATCCGCCAGTCCACCAAAGACGGCGTGCCGTTCACCCAGCTCATGAAGAAGAACGGGATTATCCCGGGCATCAAAGTGGACAAGGGTCCGGTAGCGCTGGCCGGCTTTCCGGGCGACGTAGTCACCGAAGGCCTCGATGGCTTGCGCGAACGCCTGCAGGAATACGCCAAGCTCGGTGCACAGTTCGCCAAATGGCGCGCCGTCATCAACATCACCGAAGACAACCCCAGCTCCACCGCCATTGAAGCCAATTGCCATGCATTGGCTCGCTACGCCGCGCTGTGCCAGGAAGCGGGCCTGGTGCCCATGGTCGAGCCGGAGGTCATCATGGACGGCGACCACAGCATCGATGTGAGCTACGAAGTGCACGAGGCCGTGCTGCGCAGCCTGTTCAATGCGCTGTACGAGCAGAATGTGATGCTGGAAGGCACGATTCTGAAAGTCAGCATGGTCATCCCGGGTAAAGATGCCGACGAGCAGGCCGAGGTCGAAGAAGTGGCCGATGCCACCGTGCGTGTGCTCAAGACCACCGTGCCGGCCACCTTGCCGGGCATTGTGTTCCTCTCCGGCGGTCAGACCGATGAGCAGTCCACTGCCCATCTGAACGCCATGAACCGCATGGGTCCGCACCCGTGGCCGCTGAGCTTCTCTTACGGCCGCGCCATGCAACAGGCCGCGTTGAAGCTGTGGGCCAAAGACATGAAGGCCAATTACGCCGCCGCCCAGAAAACCGTCGCCGCCCGTGCCAAGGACAATGGCCTGGCCGCACTGGGTCAGTGGAAAGGCTAAGAGCGGCAAGTCGCAAAGTTAAGGGTTAAGAGCAAAAAGGGCGCCTCCGGGGCGCCCTTTTTGTTTCGTGCTTTTCGCCGTTCTTAGAATCTGTATTCCGCGCCGACCGAGACCATGTCGGTGCTCAGGTCGGTATGGTTCTTCTTGGCATCGAAATAGTCGTAGTTAAGGCCGACACTGACATTGCTGTTGAGGTTGTAGCCAAAGCCTGCGCCGGCGTACCAACTGGTGTTGTCCAGGCCCTTGCGGATCGGGTTGGCATCGTTGCTCAGGCCATGGCCTTTCCAGCCATAGATACCGCCGCGAGCGCTGACGTACCAGTTCTGATCGATGTTGAAGCGAGCATTGGCGCCGGCGGTCCAACCATGTAACTGGGATTTGCCCTTATCGATCACGTTGTTGCTGTTGAAGATGTTCTTGACGTGGATATTGCCCAGGTCGTTGTAGCCTACCTCGGCACCCAGCGCGAAGTTCGGCGCCAGCGACCAGCGATAGCCACCGTTGAGGGCGTAACCGGTGTCATGGCCGTCATACGGGCCGTTGTTGATCGAAGTACGGCCCACATTGCCGTTGATGAACCAGCCGCCATTGTCCGATGGGGCGTTCTGCGCGAAAGCGGCCGGGACGGTCAGCAGGGCGGCGGTGGCAAGGGCGAGGGCAAGCAGCGTCTTTTTCATGGAGAGTCTCCTGTTATGACAAAGGACGGTCGCCGGCCGGATGGGGAAATAGGCTCGACGCCGGGTGCTGCCGAACACGTGGTTTGGCGGGCACGGAGACTGAGATAGGGCGGCTCGGAAAAGATTCAATACTGATTAGTACATTATTAAGTCAAAGTTAAGTTTTGTGGCAAATCAGTGGCTTATTCGTGAAAACGGGCGCCGAAGCGCCCGTTTGATTGCCCGCAAGTAACAGGGCCAACTATCAGAAGCGATATTCCGCACTGACGTTGTAGGAGTTGGTGTCCAGGTGAACGCCGTTGCCGCTGCCCTGGTAACGGTCGTAGTTCAGGCCCAGGCTCCACTGCTGGTTGATGTTGTAGCCGACACCGGCACCGGCGTAGTAGTTGGTGCTGTTAAAGCGACGGAAGCTCGGGGTGGCTTCATCGGTCAGGCCCTGGCCCTTGGCGAAGAAAGCGCCGCCACGGAGTTCGCCATACCAGCTCTGGCTGAAGTTGTAGCGCAAGCTCAGGCCGGCGGTAGCGCCCTGGAGCTTGGATTTGCCGTTGCTGGGGTACAGGCCTGCAAAGGCATTGGCGTGGCTCATATCCACACGACCCAGGTACTGATAGCCGACTTCGGCGGCCAGCGAGGTTTCAGGATTGATCGCGAAACGGTAACCGCCCTTGATGCCACCGGCAAAATCACCGTCGTCATAGGGACCCTTGCTCACTTCACCGTAGCCGGCGTTAGCTCCGACATACCAGCCCTGCTGTGCCGTGCGGCCGGCATCCTGGGCAAAGGCAGCGGGGATGGCCAGCAGGCCGGCGGTTGCGAAGGCGATAGCAAAAAGTGTCTTTTTCATGGGGGATTCCTCTTTAATCTTTTTAGGTCCAGACCGCGGATCACCGGGGGTTCGGTTGGTTCGTGGCTGTGCATCTGCTCGATGTCAGTGCTGGATCTAATTTATGGCGCCTTTGCCTGGTTTCAATACCGGTGAGTTCATTATTAAGAATCTATTAAGAAAAAAAGCGGCCCCCGCAGGGGCCGCTTGTCTTTCAACGAATCGCATGTGGCTTAGAAGCGGTATTCGCCAGTCAGCGAGACGAGGCCAGTACTGCGCTTCAGGTCAGGCGACTCCGTGCCGGTCGCCGTGTTTTTGATGGTGCCGGTGCTGGCATGGAAGTAGTCGTAATGCAGGCCGACACCAAAGTGCTGGTTGATGTCCCAGCCGCTGCCGATGCCGGCATACCAGCCGCCACGGCCTGAATTGCCGCCGCTGGACAGGCCAAGATCCTGGCCCAGGCTGTTGTTGTAGTTATGGTTGTTGTCATTGGCGTGGAAGTAGCCGCCGCGCGCGCCGACATACCACTGTGGGGCCAGGTTGATGCGGCCATTCACGCCGACCAGCCAGCCGCGCAAAGCGTCGGTAGTCTCGCGCTGATTGACGTTGCCGGAGTTGAAGACGTTTTTGATGCGGAAGTTGCCCAGATCGGTATAGCCCGCTTCCAGGCCCAGACCGAGGTCTTGGCCGACTTTCCAGCGATAGCCGCCGACCAGGCCGTAACCGGTGCGGCGACCGCGATCGCCATGCAGGGGATTGAAGCTGCCGGCATTGCTGCCAAAACCGCCAGTCCCGCTGCCATTGGTACGGCCGACATTCGCATCGATGAACCAGTTGCCGCTACCTACCGGCTGGCCGGCCTGATAGTTGCCGTCTGAAGCGGTGGGGGCGCTTTGCGCGAAGGCCGGTATCGCGACGAAGCCAGTGGTGGCGAACGCCAAGGCGAACAAGGTCTTATTCATTGGGAAACTCCTCTTTATCTTTCTAAGTCCAGTCCGTGGCAGTCAGGGGAAATGGCCACGGACTTCGTGCCTGCAGGGGTTTGCAGCACCGGGTCATTAAAGGGGGCTATGCCTGAAGGGTTTCGGAGTCGGCTGCTTAAAAATTAAGCAGTTGTTAATGCATAGGTAGATTGCACGGGCGACAGATAACGAGCGATCGGCGACAATGCCGGTTTTTCGCCGCTACCATCCCCGGAGAAGCCCTTTGAAGACCACTCGCCGCGAACTCGCCAACGCCGTCCGCGCCCTCGCCATGGATGCCGTTGAAGCGGCTAAGTCTGGACACCCGGGCATGCCCATGGGCATGGCCGATATTGCCGAGGTGTTGTGGAACGATTTCCTCAGCCACAACCCGACTAACCCGAAGTGGTTCAATCGCGATCGTTTCGTGCTGTCCAACGGCCACGGCTCGATGCTGCAGTACGCGTTGCTGCATCTGGCAGGTTATGACTTGCCGATGGACCAGCTCAAACGCTTCCGCCAGTTGCATTCCAAGACGGCCGGCCACCCGGAAGCCAGCGAAACCCCAGGCGTGGAGACCACTACCGGTCCGCTCGGGCAAGGCTTGGCCAACGCCGTCGGTTTTGCGCTGGCCGAGAAGGTATTGGCGGCGCACTTCAATCGGCCGGGGCATGACGTCGTCGGTCATCACACCTATGTTTTTCTCGGCGATGGCTGCCTGATGGAAGGCATCTCGCACGAAGTCGCTTCGCTGGCCGGTACTTGGCAGCTCGGCAAACTGATCGCGATCTATGACGACAACGGCATCTCGATCGACGGCGAAGTGCATGGCTGGTTCACCGACAACACGCCTGCCCGCTTTGAGGCCTATGGCTGGAACGTGATTCGCGATGTCGACGGCCATGATGCCGAGGCGGTCAAGAAGGCGCTGACTCAAGCCACCGTACAGAGCGATAAGCCGACCCTTATTTGCGCCAAGACCATCATCGGTTTTGGTGCGCCACATAAGCAGGGCAAGGAAGAAAGCCACGGTGCGCCGCTGGGCAAAGACGAGATTGCCGCAGCGCGTGCGCAGCTCGGCTGGTCCTATGCACCGTTTGAGATTCCTGCCGAGATTTATACCGGTTGGGACGCAAAGCAGGCTGGCGCCGCTCGCGAGCAGGCATGGAACGAGGCGTTTACGGCGTACGCGGCGGCTCATCCCGAGCTGGCCGCCGAGTTCAAACGCCGTCTCGCCGGCCAGCTACCAGCCGATTGGGCTGAGAAGTCGATGGCCTATGTCGCCAAAATGCAGGCTGACGGCCCTGAAGTGGCTTCGCGTAAAGCTTCGCAAATGGCACTGGATGCATTTGGTCCGCTATTGCCGGAGTTGATCGGTGGCTCGGCTGACCTGGCCGGTTCTAACCTGACCAAATGGAAGGGCAGCCTTGATGCCGCGGTGGGCAATAGCAGTGACGGCAAAGGCAACTACATCTATTACGGTGTGCGCGAATTCGGCATGACGGCCATTGCCAATGGCCTGGCTTTGCATGGTGGTTTCATTCCCTACGACGCCACCTTTCTGGTGTTTTCCGATTACGCCCGCAATGCGGTGCGCATGAGTGCGTTGATTCCAGCGCACGCGATTCACGTCTATACCCATGACTCGATTGGTCTGGGCGAAGACGGCCCGACCCATCAGCCGGTCGAGCATCTGGCTTCACTGCGTTACATCACCAATAACTGGGTGTGGCGCCCCTGCGATGCGGTGGAGTCGGCGATGTCGTGGAAGCTGGCGATCGAGCGCAAAGGCGCCCCGGCCTGCCTGGTGTTTTCGCGCCAAAACCTCAAGCACCAGCAGCGTAGTGAGCAGCAGGTAGCCGACATCGCGCGTGGCGCCTATGTGTTGTCTGATCCGCTGGACATGCAGTTCAAAGCCATCCTGATCGCCACGGGCTCAGAAGTGGAGCTGGCGATGGAGGCCTCGCGTGCTTTGGCACAGCAGGGCGTGCAAGTGCGCGTGGTGTCGATGCCTTGCACCGAGGTGTTCGATGCGCAGCCGTTGGAGTATCGCGAGGCGGTGCTGCCCGGTTGGTGCCGTGCGCGTGTCGCGGTGGAAGCCGCAACAGAGGATTTCTGGCGCAAATACGTCGGCCTGGACGGCGAAGTGGTCGGCATGACGACGTTCGGTGCATCCGCACCGGCACCGCAGTTGTACGAGCACTTCGGTATCACGGTGGCTCATGTGATCGACGCCGCGAAACGCGTCATCGGCTAATCACCGGCTCATGCACTTACGCCCTTTCCCCTTGCGGGAGAGGGCGTAGGCGCCGCTACAAAGCGTCGTCAGCGGTCAATCGCGCAGCCAGCTCATCGGGCGTGGCTACGATCGCCGCCGCGCCGGCCTGCTGCAACTCTTCACGGCTACCGAAGCCCCACAACACACCGATGCCATCCACACGATTGGCTACCGCGCCCTCGATATCGAAGCAGCGGTCGCCAATCATCACGGCCTGCGTCGGGCTGACATCAAAGTCGGTCAATGCACAGGCAATCATGCTGGCCTTCTCGCTATGCGCACTGTCCGGGTGGGGCCCGTACATGCGCGTGAAAGCGCGGCCGAACGGTAGCGCACCGATAATGGGCGCGGCATGTCGCTGCGGCTTACTGGTCACGATGGCGAGTTGATGGCCTGCGCTAAGCAGCCGCTCGATCATCGCTTCAATACCTGGGTAGACAGTGTGCTCGCGCCAGCCATCCGTGTGGAAGCGCTCGTGATAGTGATGCACAGCAGCTTCGATCCGCGCTGGATCGTGATCCAGTAACGGCGCGAAGCTGTGCCGCAGCGGCGGGCCGATCCAGCTCCGTAGTGATGCATGCTCCGGTACCGGCGTTTGCAATTGCACCAGAGCATGTTTGATACAGGCGAGGATGCCGTGTTCGGAATCGATCAAGGTTCCGTCGAGATCGAACAGGCACAGCATCGACGTCCGACTCACTTTGCGGCGCGAGCCTTGAGCGCGGCCACCGCGGGCAGCTCCTTGCCTTCGAGAAATTCGAGGAAGGCACCACCGCCGGTGGAGATATAGGAGATCTGTTCGGCAATGCCGTATTTATCCACGGCGGCGAGGGTGTCGCCACCGCCGGCGATGGAGAACGCTTTGGATGTGGCGACCGCATGGGCAAGCAGCTCAGTGCCCTTGCCGAAGGCGTCGAACTCGAACACGCCGACCGGGCCGTTCCACACCACCGTGCCGGCCTTGGCGATCAGCTCGGCATAAAGCCTGGCGGTCTCCGGTCCGATATCGAGGATAAGCTCGCCATCTTTGACTTGATCCACCGGTTTTACCGTAGCGGGCGCATGTGCGGAGAACTCCGGCGCCACCACCACATCGACCGGCATCGGTACTTCGGCGCCACGGCGCTTGGCGTCGGCGAGTACTTTCTTCGCCGCATCGATCAGGTCCGGCTCGTACAGCGAATTGCCGACCGAGTGACCGGCGGCGGCAATAAAGGTGTTGGCGATACCGCCGCCGACGATTAGCTGATCGACCTTGCCGATCAGATTGTCCAGCAGGGTCAACTTGGTCGAGACCTTGGAGCCGGCGACGATCGCCAGCAACGGATGCGCCGGCTGCTCCAGCGCTTTGCCCAGCGCGTCCAGTTCGGCCGATAACAGGGGGCCGGCGGCGGCGATGGGCGCAAACTTGATGACGCCATGGGTGGAGGCCTGCGCACGGTGCGCGGTGCCGAAGGCGTCCATCACGAAGACGTCGCACAGTGCGGCATACTTCTTCGCCAGTACTTCGTTGTCCTTGCCCTCGCCGACATTCATGCGGCAGTTTTCCAACACCACCACTTCGCCTTCGGCGACTTCAATGCCATCGAGATAATCGGCGACCAGCCGTACCGGCTTGCCGAGTTTTTCGCCGAGCCAATGGGCTACCGGCGCCAGCGAAGATTCGGCGTCGAATACACCTTCCTTGGGCCGGCCCAGATGCGATAGCACCATCACCTTGGCGCCGGCATCACGCGCAGCCTTAATGGTGGGCAGGGCGGCATCGAGGCGTTGTGTGGAAGTGATCCGGCCGTTCTCGATCGGTACGTTCAAGTCTTCGCGAATCAGTACGCGCTTGCTGCGCAGATCCAGATCGTTCATGCGGATGACGGACACGAAAGGCACTCCCTGGGCCATACGGCCACGAATAGCAGACAGGCCGCCAAGGCGTGGCGGCAATCGACTATTGTCCTGCCCGTCGGACGGCGATGCAAACCGCCCGCCGCTTCTTTATTCTGGTCCGATCTTTCAGGTTTGAATCCTGGTATCACGGCAAAGGACTTAAGTCATGGCAGCGGATCTGGCGTTATATGGCTATTGGCGTTCAAGCGCCGCTTATCGCGTTCGTATCGCATTGAATCTCAAGGGCTTGGCCTACGAAACGCGACCGGTGCACCTGCTGCGCGACGGCGGCGAGCAACACGCCCCCGCCTATCGGGCGCTGAGCCCGCTGGAGCTGATTCCTTGCCTGATCGATGGCGAGCAAACCGTTACCCAGTCGGTGGCGATCATGGAGTACCTCGAAGAGACGCGGCCGTTGCCGGCTCTTTTGCCGAGCGATGCGGCCGGTCGCGCCCGCGTGCGCGCACTGGCGCTGACCCTGGCTTGCGACGTGCATCCGTTGGGCAACCTGCGTGTGCTGCAATATCTGGAGTCGCAGCTCGGTGCCGACGAAACCGCCCGCGGCAAATGGTCGCGGCATTGGATGGGGGTTGGCTTCAACGCGCTTGAGACGATGCTGGCCGGCAGCACGGCAACCGGACGCTTCTGTCATGGCGACACACCGGGCCTGGCCGATGCCTGCTTGGTGCCGCAGTTTTACAACGCATTGCGCTGGAAGCTGCCGCTGGATGCTTACCCGACGATTCGCCGTATCTACGAGGCCTGCCAGGGGCTCGATGCCTTTCAGCAAGCTGCGCCGGAGGCGCAGCCGGATGCCCCGGCAGCCACGCCCACATAAAAACGCCCTCCGTGTGCGGGGAGGGCGTTGAAGGGTGCTGCTTGGACGTTCTTAAGGAGATCGTCTCAGAACCCCGGCTTCAGAACCCCAGCCCATACGGGTCGTTGCCAACCAGCTCACGGCTGTCGCTACCGCCGCCTTCGGACAAGCGCACCTTAAGCGCCAGCCCGTCGCGCGAGTCGGCCTTGTTGAGCGCTTCGTCCAATTCGACACGGCCTTCCTTGTACAGCCGATACAGCGACTGATCGAAGGTCTGCATGCCTTCCTGCAGGCTGCGGTCCATGGCTTCTTTCACCTCGTGGATCTGGCCGCGACGGATCATGTCGCGGATCAGCGGGGTGTTCAGCAGTACTTCGGCGGCCGGAATGCGGCGACCGTCCTTGCCGCTGACCAGGCGCTGGCTGATGACTGCGCGCAAATTGAGCGCCAGATTCATCAGCACGTTCTTGTGCGCCGATTCGGGGAAGAAATTGAGAATGCGCTCCAAGGTCTGGTCGGCGTTGTTCGAGTGCAGGGTGGCCAGGCAAAGATGGCCGGTTTCGGAGAACGAGATCGCCGCTTCCATGGTGTCGGTGTCGCGGATCTCGCCGATCATGATGACGTCCGGCGCTTCGCGCATCGCGTTCTTCAGCGCCTCATGATAGGTGTGCGTGTCCAGGCCGACCTCGCGCTGGTTCACGATCGATTTCTTGTGCCGGTGCAGGTATTCGATGGGGTCCTCGATGGTGAGGATGTGCCCGGAGGAGTTCTGATTGCGATAATCGATCATCGCCGCCAGCGTGGTCGACTTACCCGAGCCGGTCGCGCCGACGACCAGGATCAGCCCGCGCGGCTCCATGATAAGGTCGCGAAAGATTCCGGGCAGTTGCAATTGGTCGATGCTGGGGATTTCGCTCTTGATCGCGCGAATCACCATGCCTACTTCACCGCGCTGCTTGAAGACATTGATGCGAAAACGGCCGGCTTCCTTGACGGCCAGCGCCATGTTCAGCTCCAAATCGCGCTCGAACTGCGGCACCTGGCCCTCGTCCATCAGCGAATAGGCGATTTTCTTGACCATGCCGCTGGGCAGGCCGGTGTTACCTAACGGATAAAGCTTGCCCTCCACCTTGATGTTTACGGGAGCGCCGGTCGTCAGGAACATATCTGACGCACCCTTGTCCACCATAAGCTTGAGGAAATAACCAATGTCCACTCGTGTCCCCCTGAAATTATTTTGGCGCGCGTTACAATCGTGGATTATGCCCGCCCACCATACGCCGCGACACTCCGAGAGGAATGAGTGATGATCCACATCTTTTCCCCGTTGAAGGGGCGCGTTAAGCGCGTCCGATCGACGGTTTTGACTTTGGCGCTCGTTTCGGTCCTGGCCACACTCAGTGGCTGTGCCAGTGTGCCGCCGCCGGATGGGGCCATGAATCAAGCCCAGATGCAGTTGCGGGCTGCGCGCGATGCCGGTGCCGCCGACTACGCCCCGGTCGATCTAGGCCTTGCGCAGAACCGTTTCCAGCAAGCACAGGCCGCCATGGCCAGCCGCAAGTACGAAGATGCGGCCAATCTGGCCGACGAAGCCCGTGCCGACGCGGAACTGGCTCGCGCCAAAGCTCGTCTAGGCGCTGCCCGCGCTCAGATCCAGGCGAAAACCGAAGACAACAACCGTTTGCGCGAGCAGTTGGAGCGCGTTCATAACAACGACGACAACCAGGGCTTCGCGCCGGTGGCTCCCAGCGCAGCGCCAGTGCAGACCCAGGACATGCCGGCGCCGCCGGCCTCGGATCTGTCTGCCCCGATCCAGCAAGGCCAGGGTTTCCAGACGATGCCAGACCCCAGCCAGCAAAATTCCGATCAACAGAATTCCGATCAAAAGCAGCCGACGCACCAGGGGGGCCAGCCATGAACCACCGACTTGCCACCACGCTTTGCGCACTCGTACTGGCTTTTGCAGCTAGTGGCGCCGTGCACGCCGCCAAAGACGATCTGGATGTCAGCCGTTTGAGCCGTAATCTGGATCAGCTCGCCAACGATCCCAGCCTTGGCGCCTATGCTCAAGCCGAGCAGGCGCGTGCACGCGACGCCATCAATCGCTTGGTTCAGGCACGTTCGCGCGACCGTGCGCATGCGTTGTATCTGGCTGAGCGGCAGGTCGATCTGGCCAGGGCCTCGGCCCAGTTCCAGGTGACCCAGATCAAGCTGACCCAGCTTGAGCGCGAGCACGATCAAATCGTGCTCGAAGGCAGCCAGCGCGATGCCGAAGCGGCCCGCCGTGAGTTGGAGCGCCAGCGCATGCAATACCAACTGATGCAGGAGGAGGCCGCTCGCTTGCAGCAGCAGGGACAGGAGGCATCGCAGGCCGCCGACCAGGCCCGTAACGAGGCCGATCAGGCACGTAAGCTGGCTGCCGCGCAGAGCAAGGTGGCCAACGCTGCCAAACGCGAGGCGGAGCTGGCTGCACAGGCGGCCAGGGCGTTGCGTTCGCAGGTGCAGGGCGATAGCGGCAGCAGCAGCGACGACAGTACGCCGCCACCGAAAAAGAAGAAAACCAACAAGGGCGGATAGTCGCCAGCACGCCAATCCAGCCTAGGCCAGACCTTGATATTCGGGTCTGGGTCTAGGCCGGCCTGTTGTTTTTTTGTTACGCAAAAGCCTGTTTCGACAGGCTTTTTTGTGTTTGAGCGGCAGTCCGGTTTTTTTGCGTTTCGCGCTTGCATGCCCTCGATACGGGGAGTAGGGTCGAAGTCCCATGGGGCATCTCAGCGCCATGGGTCACTGACCTGAAGCATGCGCCTAACCATCCCCTATCCCTCCAGCCACGCCCATGACATGCATCGCCTGCATGTGGCGTTGATTACCCTCAGAGAGCCGGGTGCATGCTTCCTGCCGTTCGCGAGCGCACCGATCCCGCGCTCGCCTTCTATTTACGAGGAGGTCGGATCATGTTCGAAAACCAGCAGCGTGATGATGTCGAAGCCTTGATGAAGGCCGATGCCGAGTTTCGTCGGCTGTACCAACATCACAGGGAGCTCGACAGTAAGGTGCACGACGCCGAAATTGGTGTACTACCCATTGATGATGTCACCTTGGTCGGCATGAAAAAGGAGAAGCTCCACGCCAAGGAGCGATTACAACGGATGTGGGAAGGTCGCAAGCACCGTACCAACTGAAAACCTGCCCGTTTTCACATGAGCATCGGCCCCGGAGCCTCCCCATGGAGTGCTGCCGGGGCCGTTTCGTTTTGAGTGTTGGCTAGCGGGGAATCGTCGCCGGGGAAATCCTGCAACAGAGCCTCGGTTATCATGGCGGCTTTAACGCCGGCGTGCAGTGCGAATGCCGGAACCTGTTTGCCATGGAGTTCTCATGACGGTCCACCAGAGTGTTCTTGAACTGATCGGTCGTACCCCGATAGTGCGTGCGCAACGCCTGGATGCGGGAAAGTGCGAACTGTTTCTCAAGCTGGAAAGCGCCAATCCGGGCGGCTCGATCAAAGACCGCATCGGTCTGTCGATGATCGAAGGTGCCGAACGGGCCGGCAAGATAAAGCCTGGCGCCACCCTGGTCGAGGGTACCGCCGGCAATACCGGTCTAGGCCTCGCGCTGGTCGCGCAGCAGAAGGGATATCGGCTGATTCTGGTCGTGCCAGACAAAATGAGCCGCGAGAAGATTTTCAATCTCAAAGCTATGGGTGCCGAGGTCGTGCTGACCCGTTCAGATGTCGCCAAAGGCCACCCCGAGTACTACCAGGACATGGCCGAGAGGCTTGCGCGCGAAACGCCCGGTGCGTACTTCATCAACCAATTCGGCAATCCAGATAACCCCGCCGCGCATATCGCCAGTACCGGCCCGGAAATCCTCGAACAGATGGATGGCAAGGTCGATGCGATCGTGGTCGGCTGCGGCTCCTCCGGCACCATGACCGGGTTATCCCAGTATTTCGCCGAGGCTTCGCCGCACACCGAAATCGTGCTGGCCGATCCGGTCGGCTCCATCCTCACTCAATACATCAATGAAGGCGTGCTTTCGACTAAGTCGGGTAGCTGGATGGTCGAAGGTATCGGCGAGGATTTCCTGCCGACCATCAGCGACTTCAGCCGAGTAAAAAAGGCTTACGCGATCTCCGATAAAGAGAGCTTCCTGGCCGGCCGCGAATTGCTGGCCAAAGAAGGCATTCTCGGCGGTTCGTCCACCGGCACCTTGTTGGCCGCCACGCTGAAATATTGCCGCGAGCAGACTAGCGCCAAGCGAGTGGTGACCTTGGTTTGCGATACCGGTAACAAATACCTTTCCAAGATGTACAACGACTACTGGATGCTCGACAACGGGTTTATCGAGCGCGACCAGCACGGCGATCTGCGCGATCTGCTGTTACGTCCGTTCGCTCAGCGCGACACCGTCGTGATTGGCCCGAATGAGCTCTTGATGACCGCTTATACGCGGATGAAGCTGTACGACGTATCCCAATTGCCGGTGATGGACGGCAGCCGCCTGGTCGGCATCCTGGACGAGTCGGATGTGCTGATGCACGTGCATACCGACGAAGCCCGTTTTCGCGACAATGTCGCTATTGCCATGATTAGTAACCTGCAGATGCTCGATATGCGCTCGCCGATCGAGTCGCTATTGCCGGTGTTCGAGCAGGGCCATGTAGCCATCGTGGTCGATGGCGAGCAGTTCCTGGGGCTGATTACTCGAATCGACTTGCTGAACTATCTACGCCGCAAGGTGCACTAAGCGCCTGTGCTTGGGCTTTAGCGCAGGTATCTGGCGCATGAAAGTCTATTGAAATGGACCGCCACGAAAGTGGCGGCTTCGTTCTGGAGCCTGTCGCTCCATCGCTGTCGAAGAGAAAACTGCCGATGTGTGGAATTGTCGCCGCCGCCGCTCAACGTGATGTGGCCCCGTTGTTGATCGCGGGACTCAAAGCTCTTGAATATCGTGGCTACGATTCGGCCGGCCTGGCGGTACTGGAGGCCGGAGCGATTCGCCGCGTGCGCGCCAAGGGCAAAGTGCGCGAAATGGAGTCGCTCTATCTCGCCCAGCCGTTCCCTGGTGGCACCGGTATCGCGCATACCCGTTGGGCCACCCATGGCGCACCCAGCGAAGCGAATGCCCACCCACATATCGCCGGCCGCGTCGCGCTGGTTCACAACGGCATTATCGAAAACTACGCCAGCCTCCGCAGTGATCTGCAGACACGTGGCCACGTATTCACTTCTGAAACCGACACTGAAGTGATGGCCGCGTTGATCGAAGAGCAAATCCAAAAAGGGCAGAGTCTTCGCGAAGCCGTGCTGGCCACCGTGCGCTCGTTGGAGGGCGCCTATGCAATCGCCGTCATCAGCCGTGACGAGCCCGGCCGAGTGGTCGGTGCGCGTCGCGGTGCACCGTTATTGATTGGCGTGGGCATCGGCGAGCATTTTCTCGGCTCCGATGCGCAGGCATTGATTCAGATCACCAATAAAATCGTTTATCTCGACGAGGACGATGTCGCCGACATCACTCGCGATTCGATGCAAATCTTCGGCCTCGACGGACAACCCGTCGTGCGCGCGGTGCACGAAAGCGAACTATCCGCCGACGCGGTAGAGCGCGGCGAATATCGCCATTACATGCAGAAAGAAATCTTCGAGCAGCCCCGCGCCGTCGCCGACACGCTGGAGGCACGAATCGGCCCGCATGGCGTGCTGCCCAATATCTTCGGCGTCGATGGCGAAGCGTTGCTGCAACGTGTGCGTGGCCTCCATATCATCGCCTGCGGCACCAGCTACCACGCCGGCCTGGTCGCCAAATACTGGATCGAAGAATACGCACGCCTGCCGGTAAGCGTCGAGGTCGCCAGCGAATACCGTTACCGCGAAGCGGTGGTGCCGGACGACACGCTGTTCATCGCGATCTCGCAATCGGGTGAAACCGCCGATACGCTTGCCGCGATGCGCGAATCACGCCGTCGTGGCTATCTTGGAACGTTGGCGATTTGCAACGTGCCCGAGTCCTCGGTGGTGCGCGAGGCCGACCTCAAACTGATGACGCGCGCCGGCCCTGAAATCGGTGTCGCCTCGACCAAGGCATTTACCACACAGCTCACGGCACTGGCCTTGCTGGCCTTGCAGCTCGCTCACCAGCGTGGCTTGGACCATGCTCGCTATATCGAACTTTGCACTCAGCTACAGCACCTGCCGCGGGCGATCGAGAACGCGCTCAAGCTAGAGCCGCAAATCATCGAGTTGGCCGCCCATCTGATCCATCGCCAACATGCTTTGTTTCTTGGTCGCGGCGCGCAGTACCCAGTAGCGCTGGAAGGCTCGCTCAAGCTCAAGGAAATCTCCTATATCCACGCCGAAGCCTATCCGGCAGGCGAGCTTAAACACGGCCCGCTGGCCCTGGTCGATGAAGATATGCCGGTGATCGCGGTAGCGCCCAACGGTCCGTTGCTGGACAAGCTCAAATCCAATCTGCAGGAAGTCCGCGCGCGCGGCGGCGAGTTGCTGGTATTTGCCGACAGCGCCGCCCACCTTGAAGACAACATCGCGCATGGCGCCATCCTGCGCATTGACGGCGGCGGCGACTTTATCGCGCCGGCCGTGTTCACCGTGCCATTGCAATTGCTCGCCTATCACGTCGCCGTGTTGCGCGGCACCGATGTGGATCAGCCGCGCAACCTGGCCAAATCAGTCACGGTGGAATAATCGCTCGATCCGTTTTTAGCGGCGCTTTGAGTGACTAATGTTGTGGATACTTAGGTGGCCTATTTCCCGCCGTTGGCAATTTTCGATTCTTAGGGATATTTTTTCGAAAATTGAGCCCTGCTCTTGGCGTGCTCACTACGATTGGATTTGAAAGCCGACGAACTTCCCTGATGACTGTCCTGGCTTCAGGATCGAGGCAACGTCTATCACACGTGAATCATGGTTGGTCGGCGTAGGGGCGTTGCATACGTCTTATGGGAAGCCCTGAGCGATTGAAGCGAAATGCCCGGCTCATCACCGGGCTTTTGTACTAGCCAGGATCGATCGCATCCAGCACGTCGTTGCTCCACTGACCATCCCAGATCAAGTGCTGGAGCCACGACTTGAACCACTGGGTCGCCCAGATCTCATGGGTCAGACGCTTCTGAACGAAGATGTTGAGGCGCCCCCCACCATGAGGATGATCATGCTCATTGAGCAGCGCCTCGATCTCAGTGTTGAGTTCGTGGAGATAGGCGCCGCGCTGCGACTGACTGAAGGTCATCCACTGTGCGATGCCAAACTCGCTGTCAAAGCTAGCCTTTAGCGCCAAGAACTTCTGTCGGAACACCTCAGCACCGTCCTGCTTGTGCGCAAGGTAATGGACGTAGTTCATACGGTGAGTGTGTTCGGAATCGGTGTGCGTAAACTGCATGCCCACTTTGAGGCGATGCAAGTGATGTTTGTAGATCTGTTCAATGGTGTACATATGGGAGCCTAGAGACATTACTTGGGTTCACAAAGTCGTCGCGAAAGATCTATCCAGCCAAGACCTAACGGCTTCGGGTGATGAATATCCTCTGTCCTTTAGCAGGCTGACGATGTCAGCACCCGAGATAATGACAATGGGGTGCTCGTCCGCCTTGATCTCCTTGTATGCCTGCTGATCAACGTAACTAGTCGTGACTAAGATTCCAAATTGCCTATGGCGAAGGCGAGAGATTAGGCGGGATATGTCTCTTACGCCAACTGCATTGCCTAGTGCATAGCATTTTGCTTCCAAAGCGAAATCTACAAGGATGGAACTCGGTCCTAGGCCAATTCGGAGCTGTCCGATCCCATCACGTCCTCCATCTCGCGACCGGCGCGTTAAGTCAAGCGCCGCGATAGAAGGAATCATCGATCTTGCTAACTCCGCGGCACAGGCCTCAAAGCTGTGAGGGTCGTTTGAGAAAAAGGAGCGGACCAACTCAAGAAGCTCGGAATCTTTGGCTGTGGAGGGAAGTTGTTCGTCGCGAGTCCGGTGCTGGATCGTTCTTGGTGCGAGTAAGGGGATTGCGCGGCCTGTCTTGATCCAAGTAAGCCATTCCTTTGGCGCTAGATTTGCATTTGGTCTGCCAGCGATGATGCTATCAATCCAGTTGCGGGTGACTTTTTCAGATCGAAGGATGGTGAAGTGCGCCCTATAGTTTAGGAACCGCTCGCCCCTGGAAGTCCGCCATATAGCAACCAGATCTTCAGAATGCCCCTGCCCGTTGACCCCCGGCACGGCTATCCCTCTAAAGGTGACATCGCGACGTTTCCCGGCTTTTGAGAACACTAAGATGGGAGGGATTCGTTTCCGCCCCTGAAGGCCACTTTCGGCATCCTCAAAAATGCGTTTAAGGATTTCGTTGCCGAAGCGAGGCGTTTTATCAAGCGATCGGCCCGATACTTTGTTGTCACCGTAGTACGTGTAGATACCTGATTCGGCGTCGAGGGTATCAGGCCAATCAGGGTCGCTCTTACTCGATGTAAGAACCAGCAGCTCAAGCTGATCGACAGAGCCTCGATAGCGGAATCCTCCTCCGGAACTAACACCCGTGAGCTTGGGAAGCGGGTCGTCCCCGGCACCCCCTTGGCGCGGGCCTTCGTAGACGGCGTCCACAATGAGATCGGCACCTGAGATTTCGTTGACGCCAAAGGTTCGCATGCCCAGTCCTAGTGGCTATTAGATGTTCTCCAAGGGGTTTGCTGGAGAACAATCTCACACCATTTTGCTGTCACTTCTCAGGTTGTAAGTGAGCGGACTACGGCTTCCATCACGGGAGGGCAAACTCCATTACCCAAGAGTTTGACCTTGTCGCGCCTGCTACCGCGAATTAGTTTTGCCGCGTCAGGGTAGCCCATGGCCTTCCGGAGCTCAGAAACTTGCAACATGCGAAATGTTGGAGTGCCTTCGACCCAGCGAACGAGCCCAAATCTGTCGACCGTGGTCAAGGTTCTGATCGGCCGGTCGAGTGGCTGCCATCCACCGGCGCGATCCGAGCTGTAGTACACAACCAGAAAATCATGGCGCTCGCCGAGCTCCGACATGCCACGCTCTATGCGCTCCAGCGTATTGGGAGACAGATGCCCTTCGAAAGCGGGTCGCGCGGTCCACGAGTCAGGGGCGTCAAGAATAGTCCTGGCGTTCACTGTGCTCATCTCTCCCACGACCTTTGTGGGCTTCTTAAGTCTGTCGCCGATGATGAAAAGGCGCTTTCGACTCTGAGGAACGCCAAAATCTGAAGCGTCTAGTAGCTGAGTGCGAAGGTGATAGTGCTCGGAAAGCTCTTCCATTAACTCCGGAAATCCGTGCCATCGCCTCATGCCAGATACGTTCTCGAGGATGATCCATCTCGGTTCATAGGCGCGTACGAACGGCATCACATACCAACCTGATCGTCGACTGTCTTCGTTCCTCGGCTTTGCGCCTCTTGCAATCGAGTGATGCGTGCACTCCGGCGAAGCGATGATGAGATCGACTGAATCTACGTTCGAGAATATCGAGGCCTTACTTCTTTCATGCAGTCGCGCATTTACGACCTCTGCACGAGGGAAGTTGTCCTTGTAGGTTTCGGTGGCAATGTCCCAGGCGTCCACGGCGCCGACCATCTGCGCGCCAGCCGCTCGGGCACCCAGGCTGCTCCCGCCGGCCCCACAGAAGAGGTCTATTCCTTTGATTTTTCTCACAAACTTGCGTCACTTCTTCCGTTGCGGCCCCTTGCCGCTCGACGCAACGTTGCCAGGCTTCTCGATGAAGGGCAAGCCCGCGGCTATCGCTTCAATAATCCTTTGCCGGCAAAGATCTGGCGCATCCCGCACTTGGTGCTCCCAAAGGCGCAAAACCCTCCACCCCATGCGACGAAGCTTTCCATGATTTCGCCGATCCCGTTCACGATTCTTCGCAATTTTCTCTTCCCACTGGGCTGACAGCTTCAATCGCCAAACGTTGAACCTCCAGCCGTGCCAAAAGTCGCCATCAACGAATATGCACAGCGAATAGGCCCGGATAACAAAGTCGGGGCGCCCTGCCAGAGATCGATCGTGGGTGTCAAAATGCAGCCCTAGGTCTACCAGAATAGATTGCACGGCCAGCTCCGGACCCGTGCCCTTCCCACGAATCCGGCTCATGACCTGACTTCGCTTCTCGGGGCTCATAATGTCCCCGCGATGCAATCTCTGGGTTTCGGGCAGCTTTGTCACACCTTTCCTCACCATCTTGCCGTGCGGGCGGGGGCGTCTTCCGCATATACAAAAGGATAGCGTAGAGTTAGGGGTGGCCTACCCACTCATCTATACGGAAGCTGATGCGTTGACTCAGGTGGACATCAAGCATCGAATCGAAGCACGTATTAGTCAGGGGGAGTTCCTGGCAAACATGCTTCATGTGGTTGGCCAGCAATCAGACCAGGCGCAGTCTGACTTCGTTAGTCAACTATCTAAGATTGCAGCCGTAGTACGCGATTTGCTTGAGAGTAACGGCTTTCTGCGTAAGGTTGCTTACGATCCGCAGCGCTACTGGCCCGGTGTGCGGGGCAAGACCTTCGCTTTTGTAGACGGCGGCGTTGCAAACATAGACCTGCCTTCGGCTGCTCCGATTGGAATTCGAGTGGGTTCTTACGTCGTGAGACCGGGCGATGAAAGTGAGCATCGCGAGCGCTTCAATATTGAATTGTCGCTTGTTGATGATCTCTATAGCGCGTCTGGAGCGCTATATGACGATGACTTCCTGGACATCGCAAAGCTCCGAGATGCGGCCCGCATCATTAGTGAGTTGGCTGCTGCCTATCGCATCGCGAGGGATGCGAAGGCTGAGGGGGTCGATGCAATCGTCTTGCATGGCCCGTTGATTAACCCGGTTTCCCCGTATGCGCTTGACGACTTTCCATCTTTTGGTGAAGGGGCAAGCAGGACTTTTCTGTGTAACGAGGAATGGGCCGGGCCAGAAGACGAACGTCAGTTCGCCTCTCTCTATCTACTTTTGCTCGAAAGCCTTCGGGACACTGGCGTTCCAGTAGTAGGCGCTGTGGAGCGTTCGATTGGGCGCGATCCTGTGTTCATCAGGAGGTTGCTGCAGACCTTGGTTGACCGAAAGGATCTGAAGGAGAAGGACGCCCAGTCAGTTGAATCGAAGCTCCGCACTTACGGGCTGAACGACTCTTCTTTGCTTGATGTTGTGCTCGGCGAAGGCGAATACGTCACGCCGACTCCAGTTAACCGGCAGGGGCCGGAGAACAAGTGGCCGGAGATTTGGAAATGGAAGATCAGGGGTTACCCAAGTGCGCTTACGACCTATATCAAGCCCTCGGACCTAGTCTTGCCCTTCAGAGTCGAGACTTTCGAGAATGCTGCCAATTTTGACGAGGTCCTGTCGTTAATTTTGCACACGAGCCGGTTGTTGCCGTCGTACGGATTTCCGGTGGGGCTCGATGTTGTAGATCGTTTCGCAAAGGTGCCAGCCTGGTTGAGCAATCGCGTCAAGGGGCAGCACCAAGTTGTTTTGCTTCGTCGTGCGATAGAGACCGGCGATCCGCGCACGGTGGCATTTGCAAAACGAGTATTGGCGGCGAAAGGACGAGACTGGTTGTTTCGCCCGGAAGCCTAAAGAGGGACGCTTTATACATGTCAACCGAAGCAACGAGCTCTCGCGTGCAGGAATGGCCCCGAATTGGGACTGTGGTCGGTGAGGCATCGACCGGCCGTTACACGTTCATCTTACGAAATCTAGAGGCGAAGCTCGGCGACATCGTCGCCACGCGCGTCGAGGTTCCTGTGGCCTCTAGCTCTAAGAGGGAGCTCGCCACGGTGTGGGGGCGGATCATATCGATTGATCGATTCAATCCTTTTTTCCCTGCTGAGGCTGCGCAGGAACTTGCAAACGAGAATATTCGGTTTCTGGACACAGTTTTGTCCGGCAGTCGAGATCATCTGGAAGCAGAGGTGTTGATTCTCGGAACGACTTTTGGCGCCGATGTCAGCAATGCTCAGCTATCGCCACTCACCTATCCAGTAAAGCCTTCGGCTGAGGTGCTTTATCCCTCGGCTGACGCCATTCGCCAACTGTTGACCGGTGATGACGATCGTCGTGATCCACCGCCACCTAAGCTTTTGGTTGGAACCTTGATTGCGCGCAATGACGTTCAGGTCAGCCTATCTGCAAAGGACGTCGTGTCCCGTCATCTAGCCATTCTTGCGATGACTGGCGGTGGAAAAACAGTTGCAGCGCGCCGAATGATTCGGGAGTTGATAGAGCTTTCCTATCCTTTGGTGATCTTTGATCCCCATGGGGACTATCTTGGTTTCTACGAACAGAGAAAGCTCTTTCCAAAGGCGAAGATTCGAGTTCTATATCCTGTAATTCGAGTCCGCAAAGCGAATCTCGGGGTCATCTCTGATCTGATCGACAAGATGGGTCGGAAGCTGTCCGATCCTCAGCAACAGTTCTACCTTTATCTGTTGAACAATACCGACGTTAAAGACGGCGAGAAGGCTTCCGAGTTCCTCGCCAAAATGATTACGTTTGCTGGAAATGTGGCGACAAAGAAACGGAAGCGTGCTGGTGAGGAGCACGAGGTGTCGGAAGATTTGGCCGACACCAGGAGTAGCACCATCAATGCGGTGAAGAGGTCTCTAGAGTTTGTTCTCGACAATCTGCATCAGATGGAGTCAAACAATAAGCGGTTAAGAGAGCAATCTCGTTTCAAGCATTACGCGTTTGACGAGATGCCGGACCCTTGGGATGCGCCGGAAGAAATTGTCTATCCAAATACAGTTTCCGTCTTCTACCTCGCTGGTTATGACCATCTCAATCAGTCTGCGATTGTGAGCATGGTCCTTGAGGCTCTATTCGCTCATCGTTCGACTTTGTCCGACATCATCCCGCCCTTCCAGGCGGTGATTGAGGAAGCGCACAACTTTGTGCCGAGTCGGCAAGAAGGGACGGATGAAACTCCGTCACTGTCGACCATTAGAAAAGTCATTACTGAGGGGCGAAAGTTTGGAACTGGATTGATCTTGATTTCGCAGCGCCCGTCGCGACTTGACGAAACCACATTGGCCCAATGCAACAGCTTTCTTGTCCTTCGCCTTGTAAATCCAAAAGACAAGAGCTTCGTGCGGTCGGTGATGGAAAATCTCTCGGAATCAGATGCGAACATTCTCCAGGCCTTTGGCCGGGGCCAAGGAATCGTTTCCGGGCAAGCTGTGCGCTTTCCACTGCTGGTCCAGGTCAAGTTCGATGATGATCTGGTCAGTGACGCAATTGGTGACGAGGACTTCATCCAGGAAGCCCAAGATTGGACGCCTAAAGCCAATCGAACGGCAAATGGTGAGGTTATTCGGCAAAAGCTAGAGGAGCCTCAATCTAGTGCGGTTGAGGCGGGCCAGGCGAAAGAACGCGGAGGTCGAAAGTCTCGAAAGACTAAGGCGACCCGCCGCGGTGGTATAAGCCCTCAGTTCTAGAAGGTGTTAGGTGGAAAGTATTCCTGCTGCTCTGGCGGCTGCTAGAACCCGTGCGCCACGAACGGCTTGCTTGAGCGACGGCTGCTTTGTCCAGCCGTCCATTGCATAGCCGCTCAGTGTGTGCGCGACCTTCTTGTCAAAAGGCTCAATGTCGGGCGTCGATGTAACCCACGCCATCACGTTTGCCCAGGCGGCGGCACCGACTGCAGTGCACTCATATATCGGTGTGGCGTCATCATCGTTGATCGGCTGCGCGCCATTGACGTGCTGATCGACTGAATCAGTAGCCTGAAGTTCAGGTGGGAGCGGTGTCTGCAGCGGAAGTTCAAGCTGCTGTAGCTCAGTCCAGCAGTCGTCCTTCTTACACCATTCTGTGACGTTCCGGTTGCCGGCACTTGCCACAATCTCGCTATGGATTATCGGAGCCCACAGAGCAAAAAGCGCTTCCATTTCTGGCGAAACTTCCTGTGTTTCCCACAGTTCTTCGAAATTGAGCGAGGCGCCGTAACGAGCGGAAAGGATGGCAACCATGTAGGTGACCACGTTTGCCCCATAAGACTGCAGGCGCGCTTTTCGCGTCACCGATTGTGCAGCCTTGAAAAGAAGCGCTTGCGCGATTGTCTCTTTGAAGAAGTCTTTGTCCGGCACCCATTCGTCTCCCATGCGTTCGCGGAGACCGAACATGAATGCTGCATAGTTCTTTTGTGCGCCTCGGCTGACGACTTGAGGGCGGCCCCACCACGTCATGAGGTATTTCGCAAGATCCGTCTTTCCGAAATGCTGGCTCCGCGGGCACGCGCGATCGAAGTCCTTCCTGTTCTTAGGAGTCGAGCCGAACCTATTTCGAGCCATCTGATAGGAGCCGCGCGCGCGCTCATAGAACCATCGCGACTCCTCGCCTGGAGGCCAGACACTTTCCGACAGGGTTTCGAATTGCTGATGAAACTGATCGCTTGCAGAAAGATCGGCCACTTGAATCGGGTTTTGCGTATTCGCAAACCGAGCAATAAGCGGAACAAATTCTCCGAGCTTGTCCGGTGGCACCAGCGTGAGTTTCATCGATACGGCTACTTCATCGACAGAGAGCTTGTCCTGCTTCACCGCGCGGTGAATGGACGCCGTCGTTTGCGCCCCATTGACGATTTGAAGGCCACGAATTCGTTTGATGACGGTTTCGCCCTGAAGGGTTGCAACCTCGATCTCATCTGCGGTGGCCGTCAGCCCGTTGTTGTAGGCAAGGAATCTGCCTGGCTCATCCTTAATCGTTCGCTGGATTCCTCGGTTTACTGCTCCTTTGGCTTGGAGAAAGGAGCGAACGTTGAACTCAAATAGGCGTGGACCGTAGGTATCGAACAACTGATAGATCAGCTTCCCAGGCAGAATGGTCAAGTACGTTTCATATTCTGCCGGCCTAGGCTTCATTTCGAGGCACGAGAGTGGGCGACCAGTCACCTGGGTTAGGTCGATATCGATAACCTCGCGTGTGACATCTTCACCGGCAGCCCTGTAAAGCCTTTCAAGATCCCATATCTCGGTCGAAACCGGGCGGCCATCAACAACGATGTCAGTCACGGTTTTGTCGCGCACACGCGCGTTCGTCAGAATGTGGATGCGAATTTCTTCGATTCGGTAGGATTCCCGCTGGATATACTCCGCGGCTTGTAGGGTTAGGGAGTTATCTTGAAAACGTTTGTGGTCGCCTTTGACCGAGTAGTCAAAGAAGCGGGCGGCCCATCCGGAAAGTTTTCCGATCGCCTTAGGCGGGAGATAGGTCTCCTCAGTGATGCCTTGACTTGTGAACAGCTCGAGGCGGCTCGAATCGTCCGGAAGGTGATAACCGACGATGCGGCACGGGCGCGAGGAGTTCTGATCTTCGTGCGGACACAACTCGTGGCCTGTGACCACTCCAGCCTCTTCCAAATATCCGAGGATTGCCTCTGTAAGGGCTGAGGCGTATCCAAGCGGCTGATCAGCCAGCATTTCTGCAAGCTTCTCTTCCGCCTCCGCTCTCAAGGTCTCCCCAAATTCTTCGATCAGCCGTTCCTCAAGCACCTATGAAACTCCCATGTTTTCGCTGATTTGGTCACGATAAACGGCATCGGGACAACGCTACAAGGGGCGGCGCCGACTGGTTCCTGCAGCGCGCGGGCGGGTCAAATAGAGAGGCCCGAACGGTGCTGGGACTTTGCTGCACACGGGTGTTTCATTGAGGTGCTGCATCGCTCAGGAAGGGTTTCGTCCTAAGTCTTTGATTTATCGTTGCTTGTGTTCTTTCGATGTAGCTGCCGGAGTCGCGCCGGGCTAAGTCATTGATCCTGTGTGCGTCGGTTGTGGGTTGGAATTCCGCCGTCCCGACAATTCCACAATGGGTATCAGTCGCTCGCTCTGTGCATGCTGCGACCGTTCTGTGGGTGCCCATTGAGATCTCGCTAAGCGGCCACAATGAGCTAGGCCTCGCACAGTGGGTCGCCGCGCCATCGATGCTCAATCCTTGAGAATGGCAAGGATTATGTTCTGGTCGTCACACGACGGGGAATATCGGGATGCCCGCAGGAGACGACCATGGCTGATAAAGATATCTACGAGGTTCTGGTTTCCTGGCAGTTCATGCCACCCATGGAGCAATCTGTCTGGGCGACGACATATGTATTGCATGCGGAAGAGAGCGATGGTGGCGTCGGCGCCGCGGATGCGGCGGTGCTGCGATTACGCTCCGTGAACATGACGCGATCGTTTCGGCCGGAGCCTGAATATGAGGCAGCTCGGGCCAACCTGCATATGGAGGCCGAGGAGTTCGCCGGCTGGTACCCCATCGCCTATCGTATGCGGCATGGGCGAGAGCCGAGCTATAGGGAACCCAGCGGGCAGCAGATCTCTGAGGCCTACGAACGCTATGGTCGCGGTCTTTGCGACTATTATTAATGTCGAAGTCACGGAGCGTTGCCTGTGATGGTACTTTCGAGAAGCGGAAGACGCTTGGCAGTCTCAGTCATCCGTAGACGCGGTAAGCGTACGGTGGCTTCGCTATGGCCGATCAGTGGCCTAACCGACGATTGCCGACCATCCCTGACCTGCTTCCGGATGAGTTGCTGTACTCGTGGATCGGCCGCTTGGTCACAGCCAATGCGCTACATGCACGGAAGGACACCATCGAGTGGTTGTTCGGGGATCGGTATGCCATTCCTTGCATTGATCTGCAAGGGCACCTTACCCACCTCTGCCAGGTATTGGGGACGGATGCACCATTACGGTCCCCGAACGCTTTTATCGAGACTTCCACGCTCTACCCATACCACCGCCCCTTCCTGAGCCCGTCACGCGACGAGGCGGTGGTGCGTATCCTCAAGGAGGGCGGTGCGAAAGGTTTGAAGACAATCATGGGGCGAGTAGCCAATCGCTTTGGCGCAACCCCGCCGCTGCAGATTTGTGCCCGATGCGCCGTAGAAGATATGGCGAGTCTTGGGGAGACCTATTGGCGTCGAACGCATCATTTGCCGGGGGTGTCCTGCTGCGCGAAGCACGGTATCGCGCTCACGATTCAAGCACGGCAGGCGCTGGTGACGGATCGTCAGAAGTTCATCCTTCCTGTCGGCGGGGTGGCACCGGTGCAACGAGACGTGGGGCAGCTCGAGCGACGATTCGCCCGGCTAGCGAATGAGGTGCTGCTGGCTAAGTTGCCGCCAGTGGACCCTTGGCAGCGTCGATCTGCCTATTTTCATGCATTGGAGGCCCGAGGATGGTGTCGCGCCCGGGGAGGTCGTATCGACTTTCCCGCACTCTCCCGCGAGCTAAAGCAGCACTATGAAGACTTTCAGTGGACCGTCCACCGGGAGCGGCTACTTGCTGGCGATTCGTCAACGATGGCCTGGCTCAGGACACTTCTCAGCCGACCGCGTGTGTCAGTCCATCCCATCTGTCACTTGTTGCTCATCGGATACCTTTTCAATTCGATAGCGGCGTTTGCTTTGGCGATCCGTGATGATAGTGACGAGTTCAGTGATCGCTCGGTCGTGGCCATTTATCCCAACGCCGATGACGCCAAGAAAGGGTTTGGGTCAGATCCCGGCCTAGCGATTCGTGATGTCTCACTATCGTGTCGCGCGCTAGCGACGATGCTCCATCGGTCGGTCACAACGATCGTGACATGGCGTCGTGCAGCCGGTGTGCCTATCGCCGAACGACGAAAGTGGCTCACTCCGGAAAAAGTACGGGCCGTTGTGCGCGCCTTGGTGGCTGGAAAGCGGCACAAGAGCATCGCTCAATCGCACCATGTGTCGATAAGTACGGTCAGTCGGATTCACAAAGCATATTTCAACCAAGCCAAGCATGAACCGATGTTGTTGGAGAAAGAACGAGTTCGCCGAAGGAGGCACTGGATGAATGTGACTTCCAGGATGTCGAAGGGAGGCGTCAACGCCGTGCGTAATCGAGCAGGGGCGACATACGCGTGGCTCTATCGCCATGATCGCGAGTGGCTTCGATCACAGACTCAGGTGCTCCGCTGTGTGCCCAAGCGAAGACCGCGGGTCGATTGGGCGACGAGGGAGGCGGGGTTGCTTGTCCGTCTCGAGATCGAGTTCAAACATCTGGCAACCGCATCTTCGCGGCGCCGAATCACGACAACGAGGCTTGTGGCGGGCCTGGGTGGGGACAACGTGCGCGTCCACTTGAGGCAAATGCCCAGGCTGAAGGCGCGGCTAGCCGAGATGTCCGAATCGGTGGAAGCATTTCAACAGTACCGTATAGACAACGCGGTGGATCGGTTAACGTACCAGGGGAAATCCTGCGATCTATGGCGGGTGCAACGCGCTGCTGGTATCAAGGTCTGGACGGCCATGTTACGACGCTACGCGCAGGAGGTCATCGAACATCGGCCACCGAGCCAAGCCCGGATGAATCACAGGCGTTGTAGATATCATTGACGAGTCGCGCTTCGTCACGGCGGAAGGCTAGGAGTGGAGTGACATGGAGCTTTGTCTACCGTTTGTGCCATGCCCTTATCCTGGGGAAATACTGGGATCGTGGTTAGCCCGCGTGTCCTTGCAAAATTGCCGGGGAGCGTGGCGTGTCCTGTTGGAGTCGGCGGGGCTGGGGCGGCGCATCGAAAAACCTACCTTCGACATGGTGACCTATTCGGATGCAATCCAGTCGTTGCTCGGCGCGCTGGGATTCAGCTACGAACGGGCCATGTTGGAATTGACGACGCTTCCGTACTGGCTAGCCTTCGAAGCGGATTCATCCGAAGGAAGGACCTTGCTAGGCATGACCACTACGCCAGCGCTTGTACGCTTGGGTCGCGTGGTGCCCTGTGCCCTGGAACCGTTGGGTATGCGGCGACCAGGTAGGCATGCCCGTCGGATGCGATATTGTCCGAGGTGTGTCGGGGAAGATTACCAGCGATACGGTGAACCCTATTGGCATCGTGAACATCAGCTTCCCCATGTATTCGTGTGTCATAAGCATCGTGATGCGCTGCGGATTGCCTGTTGGCAGTGTGGACGCGTGCCAGCTATCAGCGCCAAGCGCTTGGTTGATTTGCCGAGGTTACAATGTGCCTGCGGGCAACCTCTATGGAGGGCACCGAGATCCAAGTCGCTTGCACCCGCGTTTCTGGACTTGGCTACATTGAGTGCTGATGCACTTTCCTCGGGGTGTCCCCACTGGCATGGGGGACAAGTCAGGGCTTATATCGAATCTCGACTTGATGCCACGGTGAAGGGGAGTAGGCTTGGTGCGTACCGCCGTGTTCTCGAAAGCGCGTTCGGTAAGTTGCATCGCGAGGGCGACAGCTTCCAGTGGCGTGATGCGAATGCGGTTGATGAGAGTTGCAGCCAATTGAGGCTAAGCCGCTATATCAGTAAGGCAGGGCCTGCTGAGTATTGTGCGCTGCTGGTGGCGATGGGACTTGATTGGTCCGCTGTGGTGGAAGGTTTTAAAGCAGCGATACCTTGGGTTCCGAAGCAAGAAAAGTGCGGTCAGTTAGGCCGTAATGTGGGTATTGAACGTGCTCGCTCGGCCCTGCTTGATTGGGTAAGGCGGTATCCGAAGATGTCCCCAGCGGCCCACCGGTCATGCTACTGGTATCTCCGCCTTGTCGATGCATGTTGGTTCGACCAACACTTTCCTGATCATGCCGAGTCAGCCATCCCTTCGGTAGAGGCTGATCGCGCGCATATCGACGCATTGGTCGACAAAGAGGCGTTGCCCCTCGCCATTCGCAGCAGGAAAGTGCGCGCAAGTGCGGCCGCTATCAGGGCTTACCACCGGGATCGAATCTGGCTCCAGGGCGCGCTCGACAAGTTGTCGGGTCTTGCTGATCGCGATGTGGCCGCGCGGCGGCACAAAGTGCTCCAATCCAGGGTCCTGGCGTTGCAGCACGCCTTGGCGGAGGTGCTTCGCGAGGAAGATCGCCCCGCCAGGATATTTACGCAGACGCTGGGGATTCGTGCTGGGCTCTCCTTATCACAGGCCGAAAATACCATTCGCTCCCACCCGCCGCTCCGGGAGGCCATCGACGCGGCCAATCGCGATAAGGAGCGGCGGCAGTTGGCGTGGGCAGCACGACAGCTGATGGCAGAGGGCAAGCCGCTGATCAAACGGCGAATCTTGGCCCGGGCGGGTTTGCCGCGGATTGGGCGCTTTAATGTCCTAGCGGAGCAACTGGTGGTAGAGCTCAAGCATGAGCTGCTCGGCGATGTCGACTGACATGGGAGCGCGGTGCTCCCCTCTCTCGACGGTACGCCATTGCGCTTAGATCGACAGAGGGTCCTCCATCGGGGGTTCAAAGGCTTGGCTTGGGGCAGTAAGCGATGGCTTTCGCGATGCTTTTGCGCGAGCGTGTAGCTTAGTTACCGGAATGTCATCCGAGTTGTCGAATTCCTCATAAGAAGAGGCATCCGGCAAGTGGTCGTGGGCGCCAAGCAGTGTTCGCAGTGCGCGATACCGGGGACTGAAAATCAGGTCATCGAACAGGCGGAGCTTATCGGGATTTCCGCTGCGAAGTGCCTGAATGGCCGGCTGAAGGAAGGCCATGTCGGTCGCCATCGTGCGCTCGAAGGCCGCGACATCAATCATTTCGCGACCGCCGATCTCATTGCGCTGCGAAAGCATGAAGGCCAGCACCGCAAATGCTGTATTGCCGGCTGACGCTTTGTGCCAAGCGTCTCGTACCGCCTTGTCAAGCCGTCCCTTCTTTTTGACGTAGGTGTAGTCCCAATACACATCGCAGAAGTTCTCCCACTGGGGATCGTCCTTGGCCATCGGGCGAAGCACAGTTTCTCCATAGGAAGCCAATTTTCGCGCGTTGCGCACGCTACCTTCCAGGACCGACTGGACGGCCGGCGTGGCCAGGAGGAGCAAGCTGATCCCGAGTCGCTCAATGATTTCACTGAACAGGTTGAGCATAAGCTCCGCGTAGCCACTGCGGGCTCCGCGCAAGTTCTGCACCTCGTCCACCACGAGAAAGCCGAGGGAGCACGCTGTGGCCACCTGATTCATGAGTTGCACCATTGGCGCAATTTGGCGCAGGGATCTCGCCTGTCGGATGTAGTTGGTTCCAAGGAGTCGATCAATTTCCTCGAAGAACTGGATGCACAGACTCCTGAGCGTGGCATCGTGAGGGACGCGCAGCACAAGGTAGAGGATCTGATGGCACGTCAAGTGGTGACCTTGATAGCCTTCGTGACGGATGACTTGGGGATAACGCAGCAAAAACGACAGCGCGAATGTTGTTTTTCCCATTCCGCTGACGGCCATCATGAAGTGCCCTTTGGCGGAGGACCGCCAGTCCTTCGGGAACGGCAGGCCGTCCTCGCCCTGTGTGGCAATCGCATGACGTCGCTGACGGTCGAGAATCGTAAGTGGATTACGGGCGACATAGGACTCACGCATGATGGTGGCGAGTGCCAGCCCGGCCTTTTGATACTCAGGGAACGGTATGACGATATCCCCGACCGTTGATAGCTCCATCATGCGAACAACCTCGCCTGCCCGGCGAACGGGAGCCGTTGGCGAGGGAGGGTAGTGTGCAAGGTTCGTCAAGAAGTCCTGCTTGGTCTTCTCGAGTGGCGGCATAGCTTCGATGAAGGGATTACCCTCGAATCGATGCACACCGGTGGGAATGTAGCGTGCGGGAATAATGCTGGTGGAGTTCAACGGGACGTCCTCTGTTTCCTAATCAGGTCCAGGCTGCGGCGCCGCTCCTCCTCTTCGATCTTCTTCCAGTCGGGATTGCTACCTGGTTTTCTAGCGGGCGCCGATGGATTCGGCGACGTTTTTCCAACCAAGGCACGCTTGAGGTTGCGTGTTTCTTCCTGACGCGCCTTTTGCTGGACGGCTCTGGCGACCTTGGTTGCGGCAGGCTGCTTGGGTCCGGCAGGACGAGATGTCGGTGCCTTGGATGCGAGGCGTTCAATACGGCTGTCGTTATCGGCACGAGCCCAAAGCAAGTTGGCATGGGAGGTAAAGGCCTCCTCTTCGTCCAAAGTAAAACCTGCCAAATCGTTGGCGGCACCCGCGGTCATGTGAAACTCCGCCCACTCGCGCCTTGCCGTCGGAATGAAGATCACCTCGGGGTCCATCTTGTCCAGTCGAATATCGACAGGCCGGGAGCGCACCGACGATCTTGCGGCCATCTCTGTGGCGATTTCGTTAGCGGGACGATAAGAGCGTGACTTGTAGCGCACAATACCGCTCCCCAGGCTCGCCTTATCGCTACTCAGGAGGAGCCGTTGGTAGTCCCGGTCGCTAAGAGGCGCGGTACGCAAACCGGTGATGTGCTCTAGCCCCCAGAGGTAGGCATCTCGTGGGATCGGGGCGACACCTGCACGCGTCAAAATGCGTCGCCGCTTCAGCGCGCTATGGGGGCGGTTGTTATGGGCGATGGCGTATTCGATGGCTACGCGGTAGCCATCGGTCAGGGAATGGATGGCCACCGCTTCGGCGAGACGTGCGGCTCGCGCGGTTTGGGGATCCAGGGGACGCTCTGCGTAGGTTCCCTTCATGCGGGAGCCGGCCATCCGTCGCTTCAGTTCGCGAATGGTGCGTTCGACGATGGCCTTCCCATCCGGGCAAAAGGGCGGCAGTGGCGTTAGCTCCATGCGGAGGTCGTGGACCACCGCCTGCTCCATCGAGCCGCTGGTGAATTCCGAGCCGCGATCTGGGCAGAGGACGGCGGGCACGCGCGCCATGGGCCAGCGCTTGTCATCGACATCGATACCCAGCGTCTGGAATCGCCGCTTCCTGGAAGTGAAAGCGATCAGCAGGGCGTGGCGCACTTCCTCGTAGGAGGCGGGTTGCAAGGAGAGATAGATCGCCACAACGAAGCGGCTCCATCGGTCCATGATCAGGTAAATGGTGGGTTTACCGACAATGATCGGGTTCGCGTCATTCGTGACCAGATGCAAACGGCCGCCGGTGGCATCGATTTCGTAGACTTCACCGGGTCCGGCCGCATATAGCGATCCAAGGCGACCAGGACGGTGTTCTTGCGTCCGCAAATTGGCAGCGAGGTCATTCTCCAGGCGGGCAAACCGGTCGATGTAGTAGCGAAATTGTCGGACACTGACGGGCTCGGGCCGCTGCTTCGCTATGTACTCGGCGTAGAGGGACGGATGGCGGCGGCGAAATGGTCCGCCCAGGTATTCCTCATGGGCATGGGTGAGGAAGGTCACCCCATGGCGCAAGCGGGACTTGAGAAACGCCACCATGTCGGCGATATCGTCTTCGCTGACGACGAAGTCGTTTTTGCCAAGATCCTGGGTCAGGATCGACTGCCGCCCTCGGCGCTTGGGTGAATAGTCGTTGCTTCCAAGGGCACTCCTGATTCGCGATGCCGGAGCGTTGGTCGGAGTGACGCCCGTGGGAAGAGGAAGAAGACCGAGCCTCGTCTGACCGAAATAGTAATACCGAAGCAGCATCCGGCGGAGGGTGATGAAACTTGTATCCGTGGCCTTGGCCCGTTCCTGGATGAGCGTCGTGAACATGGATCGAGATAGGTTCGATTCGCGCTCAAGGCTCTGAGCAAGGGGCTCAACGAGGTTCCAGGCAGCATCCAGATCGAGTGCGCGTTCGGAGTCTTTAGGTGGAGATACCGTGAGCGCATCAGGCAACGCTAATCGACCCCAGGTCGCCCCAGGTGTTTGGACGAGCGTCTTAAGCGCTTTACGCGAAAGGCGCACGGGACGGCGCGCGTAACGCGCCTTCTCCGGCTCGCCGACCCACATGGCATAGACGCATTGGTAAAACAGGTGGGTGATCCGCAGATAACGCGGGTCGGTCTCGCCGAGACGAAGCACCATGCCCCGCGCCGGGCTTGCCTGCGCCACAGGATCAAAGATCAGCATGGGGCACCTTTCGGCGAAGTACGAGTGGGCGATCAAGGGTTATCTGGTCAGTCAGCGAGACGGCAACGCGCTCGGTCCATCCGCAATAGCGAAAGAGGTCTTGGGCGCTCCCGACATTCATGCGTAGCCGTACGGCGGTGCGCGAAATCAGATCGACGAGCGGAACGTTGGTTTCATAACCCTTCGAGAAGGCATGGGCGAATTGAGTCGCCCGACCTGCACTGGGGGTAAATCTGTGCCGATACCAACCACGAAGGAAGCGAAGATTGGCGAGGAGCACCCGATTGAATTGGCGAGTGTCAACGAGAGTCCAAGGAATACCGCGTGCCTTGCACCATGCATGTTCGATGGCCAAGCGCTGCCTGATAGCTGGATTGTTGGCGTCGTCGGGAGTCTTGATGCTTGCGGCCCGAAAACGGGGGCCTGCCGTGGTTTGCTCGGCGATCAGCAGATCAACGGTGAAGGGCTCGGGGTATGGCCCCTTGAAAGGATGCCGGACTCCCCATTGCCGCGAGAGCTGCATGGTTCCATCGATGTCCAGTATCGGCCACTGTTCGAGGATATCGACGGTTTGGGCGCGGCGCTCGATCAGATAGAAGTAGGTGGCCTCTAACTCAGACAGCAGGTGGTGTGTGCGGTCCACCACGATGCCCTTCACGACGGAGCTCGTGCCTCGGGAGGGGACGTCGCGTACCTTCAGCCAGGGGATGTACGACGCACCCTCGCGAACGCCTCGGCCTCGGGCAATGCGTCTTCGAAGATACGGCGGATATAGACCGGGGTCCGGCTTCCAGTGCATGAAGCCGATCATAGTCTATTGGATAGAACTATCCATAATATTTGTCACTTCAAGCGGCGTGTCGAGCGGATCGGTGTGTTGGGAAGTGGTCAAAGAGATGGATGTCGCGTGCTTCAAGGGAAAAGCCCCAGGCTTCGCGGAGCACCCGGATGCGATTGTCCGCGCTTAAAGAGCGTCCTGATGACAAGAATTGACGACCATGGAAAGCGCCTGCGTGTGCTTACGCAGTTGCGTCGTATTGGGCGACGACTGATGGTCGGCAGTTCGACACACCGTGTTCGGCATCCGCATGGGATGCCGAACACAATGATGAAACAAAAGGCTCTTCGAGGACGCCCGCGCTAGTGGGCTGTCGGTGCGTGCTTCTGGGTCTGTGATGGGTCTTGTTGCAGTGGCATCGCCTGTGCTTGCGGTTTTTCCTGTGCCGCCTGCTGCTGCCAGGCCTGGCTGCTTTGAGCCACCGACGCCTGGGTCGCTTGCGCGGTTTGCACTTGCGCCATCTGCTTGAATGGCGAGCTCAGATCGCCTTGCACGGCGAACGCCCGCGACTTGTCGTCACTCAATACCACATGGTTGACCTGACTGAGCCCATCACGACGCGCGGCCACCACCAACGCGGCGGCGAGGTTATCGCTGCTTTGATCCGGCGTACGGTGATGTTGTGCATCGACCTTATGCACCGCATCGAGCGTTTGCCGATAAAGCGCGTTATCGGGATGCGTCGATTGATCGAGGCTGGGCGTATGCGGCACCGGCGGCGTGGTGGGGGAATAGGTATGCGTCACCGAACTGTCGCGGAAATTCGCCGGCGTCGATGGTGTCGTGCTTTTGTCCAGATACGGCATGACATCTTTATTCGGGCCCAAATTCAGCCCGTTTTCCGCCACCTGCTTGGCGGAAAGATGCAGGGAGGCCATATTTATGCTGAATTCCGGCGCTGTCTTGCCAGGTGTCGCCGGATTGTAGAAGCGCTCGAATTTAACCGCGCTACCGATCGCCGAGGCTCCGTAGTAATTGGGGTAATCCGAATTACCCGAAGGCCCCAGGCCGCTGGGTGCGCCGCGCGGCTTGTCGAAGAAATTCTTTCCCATACCCTCGAGGTTCTTCGCCGAGGCTTCCATCGAAAGATCCGGTTTGACCTCCAGATTGGGCTTCAACGTGTATTTGGGCGGAAAGCTGCTGCTGTCCACGTCGACAAAATTACTCATGCGACCCGGATTCTTCTTGTAGACGTCTTCGATCGTCGCGGTTTTTCCATGCGCGGCGGCCTCCTGACTCACCGCGCCCGCCACCGCATTCCAGCCGGAAATTTCGGCACCGGCTTCATCCCGGCGATAGTTGGCGATGAATTTGCCGACAGGCACGGTGTAGTCGTGATCGTGTTGCGGTGACTTGGCGATAGCGGTCAGTTCATTGCTGAAGTCGACGATTCCCTGCGCTGTCGTCGTTCGATTCAAGCCATGCTGCAACTCATGGCCCAATACATACGTGGCCTCACCAGTGTTATAGCTGCCACTGGCAGGGTTATCTAGCATCTTCAACGGTAAATGCATCGATTGCGTCGTCGAGGCGTACTCGCCGCCCGCATGCGGATTGGTCAAAGGCACGATGTGCTTGAGGTGACCGTCTTTGACGGCCGTGTTGATCTCGTCGATCAGTGCGGGCGACCCGGCCAGGGTAGCCCGCAAATTAGCGAGCTGCGGCGCCGTGACACCGGGCTGCGTGCCGAAGGCGTCGACGACGGCTTTGGCTTCTGGGGTAAGCGTGGGCATCTCTGGATTCCCTTCGGTTAGCGCACAGTCACCATTTTTACGCAGGCCTTGGCGGTCGCCTTGTTGTCGCCCTGCACTTGCGGCGACACGTCCATGGCATGCACTTCGACATGCATCTTGCGCCCATCGAAGTAGTCATAAAGCCAGCGTCCGTGTTCGCCATAATGCGACTGGCGGGCCAAGCCCATGGCTTCGAGTTCGGCGGTGAACTGACCGAAATCCGGATCGCAGACTTCGGCGGCCGAGGGTTGCTCGCCTGGCTTGCTGGTGAAGCTGAAGTCGAGCTGTGTTTCCCCGGAAACAAGCTTCGAGCGCTGGATGCCACCGGCCCAATCCTTGGAAAACGATTGTCCGAATCCATACTTTTCCGCATCGACGACAGTGATTTTCGTACCCATCACCTTGCCCATGTACTCGGGCGTCACGTCATTGACGCTTTGGATGCCACGGATCAATTCCAGCAGGCGCGACAATGCGTCTTTGCTGGTAAGCGTGGACTGCCCCTGACTTGCCGAAGGCTCGCTCGTAGTCATCCTGGTCTCCTTGTCGAGCGTTGAAGTGGTGCCGGCCATGGCCAATGTCGACGCACATGCGCCCGACGCCCCGAGGGCCAGCAAGGTCAAATAAAAACGAATGCGATATCCAGATCGTCGCCATAGCGTGGGCAAGGCGTTCTCCTTAGTGAACCGACTGTTCGAATTTTCGATAACCGGCGGGGTATTGAACATCACCATCCCCAGATCGCGGACTCTACCTGTTTCTTATTCGCGCTGTGTTTCCAGATGATGATATCGCCAACTTGCTCACGCACCCGCCCGAAGCACCCCGGCCAAAAGAACAGATGACGCTTCTTATTCAAGCTGTTACAAAGAAAACAACGAGTTATTTAAAGGTCCGCCATCGGATCGAAAGCGGACCTTCTCAGCCGACGCGACTAGACCCGCGACTCCTGCTCGTCGCAGGAAAACTCAACCATGCGGCGGAACAGCATTCGGGTCCATCCACATTACTTCCCAGATATGACCGTCTGGATCCTCGAAGCTGCGGCCATACATAAAGCCGAAATCCTGCACGGGCACGGGGTCTGCCTTGCCGCCAGCACCACTCGCTTTATCGACCAGGCTGGACACCTCGTCGCGACTATCCGCTGACAGGCACAACAGTACCTGCGCGTCCGTGTGTGCATCGACGATCCGCTTACCGGTGAACTGGCGCCATTTGTCATGCGTGAGAAGCATCGCGTAAATCGTATCGGAGAACACCATGCATGCCGCGGTGTCGTCACTGAATGCGGGATTGTTGGCCGCACCAATGGTTTCGTAGAACGTTTTCGATCGCTTTAGATCGGTCACTGGCAGGTTAACGAAGATCATCTTGCTCATTGTCTTGACCTTATATGTGTAAGCCGCGGTAGAAGTGCCGCGGTATCTTACTGACGAGTGAGGACGGGGGAAATCGACACGGGCTACAAAATGCGTCGCCGCCGCGACACCACACGCCTATCGCGAGCGACTCCAGTTTGCCGGAACATGCCGTGCCGAGACCCTGAGGCCGTCTTCGCCAGAACCGCGCGTCCATAGCCGCAGCAAGAACAGCGGGTGACATGAGCAATCGCCGCCGGAGAGGCAACCGGTCTCGACGGCCAGATTGATGGGCAAGATCGTCATCGGCTGGCGGCGGCGAGAATGACCACCGCTTTTCGGTGCCCGGTTAGAACACGGTGATATCGGCCATTTGAAACCGCTTGCGAAATGCGGCGGGAGTCAGATGCGTGCGACGCGTAAACAGTCTCGAAAACGTCACCGCATCGAGGTAACCCACCTCAGCCGCCACCTGGGCAACGCTGAGTGTCGTTGTTTCAAGCAAGAGCTTTGCCCGTTCGACACGAAGGTCCTGCAAGATGTACAAGGGCGAGTGTCCGGTCTCCGCGCGAAACTTGCGCAGGAGTGTTCGACTGGAAAGATTGAACGCACTCGCAAGGGCATCCAGTCTGTAACGCTCCCCGATACGTTTTTCGAACCACGCACTCACCGCACGAGCAAACGATTCGTATCGCCGGTGGCTAAGGCGCGCGTCAAGGTAAGGGGCCTGGCTGTGTCGATTGTTGTCGATAAGACTAAGCCTTCCGACCGCCCGAGCCAGGCTGGTTCCGACGCAATCGCGAATGAGCTGAAGCGCGAAGTCGCCGTAGGCCGTAAACGCACCCGACGTCACGATCTCCCCATCGCGAACAAGCATCGCATCGGGTATCACCTCAACCTTTGGGTATCGCCTCGCCATTTCCCCGGCAAAGGCCCACGCGGTTGTCGCCCGCCTTCCATCCAGCACACCCGCATCGGCCAGCAATAGACTGCCGCCACAGATCGAGGCGACCCTTCGTTGCGCCACCGCCCGCCGAATGAGGGATTTCTCCTCGTCCAGGACACTGAGGATGGAGTCAATCTCCTCGATGGTATTGAAGTCGAAGGCAGGCACCACGAGAAGGTCGAAGGGTTGGGGCGAATCGACGGCTACCTGGGCCCCGCCCGCAAGGCGGACCTGGCCAGCACGAGCGCCGATAATCGAAACCGAGAACGGCGCCGGCGCATCCGGTGCGCGCAAGCGAGTCAGGCGGTTGGCAACGAGAAGAACATCCGAAAGGCCGAAGACCTCGGCACCCATACAACCGTCGTAAACAAGAATCGCGACCCGCACGTACATTCCCTTCGAGGACATCGTGTGCCAAGCGTGGCCTTTTCACGCAGCAGGTCAAGTGTTCTTCCGTTTGACCAGGCCATGCCGCGACTGCCACAGGCACCTGAAGTAACAACGTAATCAGCGTTCTACGACCTGCCAACCGCATACTTGTGAGAACCGCCCTGGCGATGCAAGCGCCAATATTGGCGATATTGCCCATCGAGTGCACCGTACTTGGCGAGATCGCCTGTCGATCTGTCGCACCAGCCAAGTGACGAAGTAGCACTGCCAGCCTACGCTGGCGTCCATCGAGATAGACCATCGCTCATCCCGAGACAGCAGCAAGCCCCATCAACCAGCGTAGATATTCCATTCTGCCGGAGAATAACCATGCCCGACCGCCATGAGGTCACGACCTTTGTTTCGTTAGTGGAAAGCGGCGAGTTCATTGAAGCGATAAGGCAGTTCTACCATCCCACTGCCATCGTCTGGGAAAACCAGGAGCAGTCGCGCACCGGGATAGATGCACTGGTCGAGAATGAAATACGGGTGCTGCAAGCCTTCACCACCGTGCGTGGTCGCGCGCTTCATGTGCTGGTCGATGGAGATAGCGTGGCCATCAACTGGCGTTTCGAGTTCTCGAGCGACAACGCCCACCTGTCCCTGGAAGAGATTGCCTACCAGCAATGGTCCGACGGGAAGATCGTGCAAGAGCGCTTCTATTACGACCCTTCCCAGCTTCGACCTGCAAGTAGCTGATGTATCACCGTGGTCAGTGGAGCGTCGGGTCGAAAGCAATGGATATCTTGAGCCACGCTGATACTTGCTTTCGCCCGTGACTTCATGGCGAACAGAATCCCACGTCGGATACTAATCACTTCGCAAGTGCTTAATCATGGGGACGCAGGTGAGGCTCACGCCAAGAGATGACTTATAGATGACTCTGCCGTCACCTTCGAATCCGATGGCTCGATAGAACGGGGCAGCATTCAAGGTGGCATCAAGGTGGACGTCCAATAATCCTGAATGGACCGCCAAGTCTTCCAGATGCGCCATCATCGCGCGTCCAATCCCACGGCCCATATATTCAGGACACACGAAAACCGCATCGATTTTTCCTGTCGCGAGATCGATCATGCCCGTGCTCACGACGCGCTCATCGATCACCGCGACATAGAACTGGTCAGCCACGCGGCTGGCAAACGCTCCCGACATCTCTCCTGCTGTCCATATCTCCAGATCTTGCCAGGGATAATGGTCGCGACACTGGGCACGAATCGCTTCGCGGCGAATCGCAAAACTGATCGGCGCATCGTCGATGGTCGCTTTTCTTATATGCATGGCAGTCCTTGTTCTCTTCCGTGAGGCCTTTTACCAGAAGCATCCGTTTCGGGTCGGAGGCCGGCATTCAGAAAAAGATGTCATGGCCACTTTCGCAGATGGTCTAAAGCCTTGCCAGGGCACGGTTCAATCAATAACTAGAGTCCGTTCGACCCACCGCTGACCCTGACGGATTAACCGGTCACACCATGACCCGACCTCCTGCCACATCAAGAACCACGCCAGTGATCCACGCGGATGCGTCGCTAAGCAGAAACAAGGATGCCGCCGCTATGTCTTCCGGCGTGCCCAGGCGCCCGAGCGGAAATCCTTCCAGCATCTGTGCCTGCCGCTCCGGTGAGAGCGTCGCGCGTGTGCGTTCGGTCAGCACCGCCGACGGTGAAACACAGTTGACGCGCAATCCTTGGCGGCCTACCTCCTGGGCCAGATGGCGGGTCAGCATGATGATGCCGGCCTTCGCCGCGCCGTATCCCGCCGGTGCACCCGACGCCACGCGAGCGCCGGCGGAGGCCATGGTCAGCATGCCGCCACTGCCACGGGCCAACATACCGGGCAGAAAGCATTTGAGCGTGAAGAATGTCGAGGTGAGGTTGTTGTCGATGCTGGAGCGCCAATCCTGCTCGGTGATGTCATGCAGTGGAGCTGGCCGACCGGTGCCGCCTCCGGCGAAGGCGAGTACGAAGTCCGGTGCGCCGAAGTGCGCTTCGGTGAGGGCTTGCATATGCTCAACCTGCGCGAGAACCGAGCAGTCGGCCGCCACGCTGATCGCTTCCCCGCCAACGGCTTGCACGGCCGCCAGGCTCGCCTGCAACGCCACCGGATCGCGTCCGTTGATTACCAGCCGTACACCGTTGCGGGCGAGGGCGAGGCAGGTGGCGGCGCCAATGCCGCGCGAACCTCCGGTGACCACCGCCACCTTGCCGTGCAGGTCCGCAAACGTGGGAAGGGCGGCGCTCCTCGCGGTCAATGCATCAACGTTCGCCATGGGTGCGTACCTCGATGTTGTGCTGATCGGGATCGAAGAAATACAACGCCTCCGCCCAGCCACGGGCGCCGTGCTGCGGGGCAGAGCGGCCATCTCGAATGAACGGATCGCCGCCGAATGGAACGCCCATCATCTGCAGCCGTTCGCGCACGCCTTCAAAGGCCTGTCGGTCCAGGCAAAAGGCCAGGTGCATCGGGTCCTTCGGGGCCTCGGCCAACAGGTCTAGCGTGCTGTTGTCGTTCACGCGAAGCTCTTCAAATGGCGCTGCGCTGCCTTCGTAGTGCAGGCCGAGAATGTATTGGTAGAACTGCACCGATACCTTCGCGTCGCGGACACGAAGGATGAGATGGTCGATCTGGAGCATGTCGTCGGTTCCCGGAAATCAGAACGCCAGTCTGCGAATGCCGCCGTAGTCGGAGACTTGCCCGGCAGCGGATGTGCGTGACAATCTAGAAAGCGTAGTCGGCGCGCGCAATCATTGATTTGGCATGCCCGTCATCCAAAAACGCATGGCACAGGCTCGGCCGATGACGATGGATTGGGATGATCTGAAAGTAGTGCTTGCCATTGTCCGCAATGGCACCCTGAGCGCGGCTGCACGGGCACTGGGCACGACGCAATCCACCGTCAGCAGGCGGCTCGATGCACTGGAGCGGCGCCTGAGCGTGAAACTGTTCGACCGCGAAGCGGGAGGCTTGCGACTGACCGCGCTGGGTCAATCCCTGATCGAAGGTCTGGAGCAGATGGATGCCGGGGCCTTGTCGGTGCAACGGCAGGTGGCCGCGCGCGATACCGGCTTGAGCGGAGAGATCCTGGTGACAAGCCTGGACTGGTTGGGCGACGAAGTGATCGCGCCGATGCTTGCACGATTCGGCGCCATGCATCCTGGGCTGGTGATCGAACTGGTGAACGACACGAAGGTGTTCAACCTGGCGCGTCGCGAGGCGGACCTGGCATTCCGCTTCGGATCATTCACTCAGGAGAACCTGATAGAGCGCCGCATCGGCGAAGTCGCATACGCACTGTACGCATCCGAAGGCTATCTCGAACGCCATGGACAGCCCGACGTCACCAATGGTTTCTGCGGCCACCTGCTGGTACTTCTGGACCGGGCAGCCGGTGCGGTGCCCCACGAGGCCTGGCTACCGGTGTTGGCGCACCGCGCGCGCACGGCGCTTCATGCCAATGGCTTGCGCGCTCATCTTGCCGCCGTGCGCAGTGGCGCGGCCATCGGTGTGCTGCCTTGCTTCTTGGCGGAGGGAGATGCTTCGCTGCGCCGCGTAGTGGTTTCGCACCCCATGCCAGTACGCGCGGTGCGTGTCGGCCTTCACTCCGATATGCGGGATACCCCGCGCATTCGCGCTCTGGTGGATTTTGTCGCGCGGGAATTCGCGCAGTTGGAACAGCAGCTCAATCCGCAGAGTTGATGCGCCGTATCGCTGTGCATGAGGGGCGGTCAATGATTCGGCTTGATTCGAGCAAGCAAGCGTCCGCTATCGCTAAAAGCGGATATGGATTCGACTCACGCAGGTGATGAGCGCTTTGGGCTTTTCGGTTCGAGCTGCGTCTCGAAGCGGTCCGCAAGCCAATCGATAAACACCCGCAGGCGCTGCGAGAGATGGCGGTTTGGCGGGTAGACGAGATGCAAGGGGTAGGGCCTGGGGCGCCAACGTGGCAGCACTTCGACAAGGTCGCCTCTGGCTACGGCATCGCGCGCGATAAAGGCGAAGGTCTGGATCACGCCCAGGCCAGCCAGTCCGGCGGCATAGTGAGCGTTGCTTTCATTAATACCTACGGCATGACGGGCGATGATCTGCAGCCGCTGCCCGTTGCGCTCGAAGTGCATCGGAAGTGGGCGTCCGGTGAGGGCGGAAAGATAATTCACCACCCGGTGCGTTTTCTCCAGGTCATGTGGATGTTTCGGCTTGCCATGGCGCTCGATGTAGCCCGGTGAGGCGCAGGTGATCCAGCTCGCGCGGGCGATAGTGCGCGCCACCAGGCCAGGGTCGGTGAGCGCACCGCCGCGGATCACGCAATCGACGTTGTCGCCGATAAGATCCACGTGACGATCAGACACCCCCAGGTCGATGCGGATATCAGGATAGCGAGCGAGGAAGTCTGGAAGCGCGGGCACCAGCAAGCGATTTGCTACGGATGAGCCCAGGTCCACGCGCAGATGTCCGCGCGGGCGTGCATGCGCGGCGCTGAAGCTCGCATCGATATCCTCCAGCTCCTTCAGCACGCGTGCACTTTTTTCATAGTACGCGCCGCCGTCAGGGGTGATGGCGATACGGCGCGTCGTGCGCTGAAGCAATTGCACGCCCAGGTGTGCTTCCAGCGTCTGCACCAGCTTGCTGACCGTTGCTTTCGGAAGCTGCAGCGAATCGGCGGCCTTGGTGAAGTTGCCGGCCTCGACCACGCGGGCGAAGGCACGAATGGCAAGTAGCTGGTCCATGTCATTGTCCATACAGGTGGATAAAGAATGCTTTATGGGCAACTTTATCAAGTAATACCACGGGACTACGTTAAGCGCGTCGGCAATCAGCCCTCATACGCAAAAGGTAGATTTCCATGAACACCACTCTTAAAGACAAAGTTGCCCTTATCACCGGCGCAAGCACGGGTATCGGCCTGGCTACGGCGCAGGAGTTCGCCGCCCGTGGCGCGAAGGTCTATGTCACCGGGCGGCGCCAGGCTGAACTCGATACAGCGGTGGCTGTGATCGGCAGTGCGGCGACGGGCATCCGTGCCGATGCCGCAAGCCTGGACGATCTCGATCGAGTGATGGCCCAGATCGGCCGTGAGACAGGCCATCTGGATATCGTCTTCGCCAACGCCGGTGGTGGCGACATGCTGCCGCTGGGTGCGATTACCGAGCAGCACTATGACCGCATTTTCGCGAGCAACGTCAAAGGCGTGCTTTTCACGGTGCAAAAGGCGCTGCCGCTGCTTGTGGATGGCGGTGCGGTGATTCTCACCGGCTCCACGACCACCTTGCAGGGCACCGAAAACTTCAGCGTGTACAGCGCCAGCAAGGCAGCCGTACGCAATTTCGCTCGCTCATGGCTGCTCGACCTCAAAGCGCGCCGCATCCGCGTCAACGTTATCAGTCCGGGTCCGGTTCGCACGCCTGGCTTGGCCGGGTTGGTGCCGCCGGAACACAAAGAGGGGCTTTTTGCCCAGCTTGCCGGCGTGGTCCCCATGGGGCGCTTGGGCGAACCGGATGAAATCGGTAAAGCCGTCGCCTTCCTGGCATCCGACGACGCCAGCTTCATCAATGGCATCGAGCTTTTTGTCGATGGCGGCACCGCGCAGATCTGAGCGCTTATAAGGAGACTCTCATGCTTACTCCCACCCAATTGCTACGCGCCTATCTCGCCGAGATACAGGACCCCGCGGCTGCGGCCGCACTGTTCGCCGACGATGGTGTGCTCGAACTACCGGCGCTGGCTTCGATGGGCATCGACGCTCGCGCACAGGGACCGGCGGCCATCGAAAAATTCATCGCCAGCTTGCTGGTCAACGTCCCGGATTTCCGTTTTCAGGACATCCACATTTTCATCGAAACCCCCGATCAGGCTTTCGGCGAATACAGCGTTGAAGCGTCCGTGCGCTCCACCGGAAAAATGTATCGCCAGACCTATGCCGGGCGACTTGTCGCGGAGCGCGGAAAGATCAAACTGCTGCGCGAATCGCTCGATACGCTTGCCGCATACCGCGCTTTCAGCAAAGACAGTTGACCAGCTTTGATCGGTAGCGCAGTCGGCACGATGCTGGTGCCGACTGCGCCTTGCATATGGCACTGAAATGACGCCATGGCTCAGTGAGGCATGGATGAGTCGTAGCGATCAGCCACGCAAGGTCACGATCTCTTCAGCGATGGTCGGATGCAGGGCGACCGTGTGGCGGAAATCGCTCCATCGCGCATGGGCCGTCAGTGCGACGCCAATTAGCTGAATCATCTCCGCCACGCCTTCGCCGAAAAGATGTACGCCCACGACCTTGTCCGTATCGCCGTCGATCAAGACTTTGATAAACACCTGGTCCTGGATCTGCGCAAATGCCTGCGCCATGGAGCGGAACTTGGTTTTGAGTACGCGAAGATTTCCATAGCGGGTGCGTGCGACATGTTCGGGCAAGCCGACCGTGCCGATCTCCGGTGAAGAGAACACGGCGGTAGGGACCATTTCGTAATCGAAGTCCGGCACGTCGAGCCCGCCAAAAAGCCGGTCGGCGAGGGCTTGTCCCTCACGGATCGCTACCGGCGTGAGGTTGAGCCGATTCGTGACGTCGCCGATGGCGTAGATCGAAGGTTGGTTGGTACGCCCATGGACATCAACGATGATCGCGCCATCCTCATCGACTTTGACGTCTGTACCGGGCAATCCTAGCCCGCGGGTGTTTGGCGCTCGCCCCATGGACAGCATGACGACATCGACGTCGATCGTAGAACCATCAGCGGTCGTCGCACGCAAGCCGTCCGGCGTACGCTCGATTCGCTGCAAGACCTGCCCGCGCAACAGCCTGATCCCGCGTCGGTCTTGATGCTCAGCCAGTAACTCGGCCAATTCATCGTCAAAGCCGCGCAGCAGTCGGTCAGCGCGGATAACCTGGGTGACTTCGCTGCCCAGCCCGGCAAAGATGCCGGCAAACTCGACCGCGATGTAACCGCCGCCGACAATCAGCACGCGCTTGGGCAGCTCCGCCAAATGAAAGGCTTCATCCGAGGTGATCGCCAAATCGGCACCGGGGAATGCCGGCCGCACCGGGTGCCCACCTGTGGCGATCAATAGGGTTTTGGCCGATATGCGCTGACCACTGCGGGCAAGTTGGACCGTGTTCGGGTCGATGATTTGGGCGTGATCGTGATGAATGGCGACGCCAGCCTTGTCCAGGTTGGTCTCGTAGATGCGTTCCAGGCGGGCAATTTCTACATCTTTGTGTTGAATCAACGCCTTCCAGTCGAACGTCGCTTGTTCGGATGACCAGCCATAAGCATGGCTGGCCCGAAACTGATCGGGGAAGCGGCTGGCATACACCAGCAGTTTCTTCGGCACGCAGCCGCGATTGACACAGGTTCCACCGAAGTTGGCGCTCTCGGCAATCGCTACGCGCGCGCCATGCCCGGCGGCGACCCGCGCTGCGCGCACGCCCCCCGAGCCACCACCGATCACACACAGGTCTACGTCATATTTTTCCACGTCAGTCTCCATGGTGTGCTGCGCGAAGATCGGGCGGCACTGCTCTATCCATTCTAGTTTGAGGTGCGGCCGTCGAATGACCGACGCGCGAGCCGCGCAACTTTTTTTGCAAACACCCCTAAACTTTTTCGCGATCCCTTGGATTAACCCTATATCGGCCGCTGAATCGTCTGCGGCCCATGGATTAGAACCGCCACACGGCGGGAGGGAACATCAAGATGGTTGCTGTGATTGCCGGTAATGCATTGGGTCTGGACAACAGCTCTTTGCGGTCGTTGGGGCTGGGCCTGGGCGGGCAGGCGGCGGTAGGCCAGGGCAAGACAGGCCAATACGTCAACGTAGCCAGCGGCAATCTGGTGCTGCAAAACGCGGACGAGGGGCTGGTGTTCGACGGTCTGCCTGTCAACGCCTTGCGCACGTACAACAGTCTCGGTCAGATGACCGGCAACCAAGGCTGGCAGTTCGGTTTCAACCGCACCATCAGCGGACTCACCGGCACCCTCAATACCGCCGGTAGTACGGTCTCGCGCATCGCCGATGACGGTTCAGCAGTGACCTATGCCTATAACGCGACCCTGGGCAAATACGTCAGCAGCGGCCAGAGCGGCAGCACCGATACGCTGGCATGGAGCGCGGGGGCGTCGACCTGGACCTGGACCGATGGCGCCAGCCGGCAGCAAGAGGTCTACAACGCCACCGGTCAACTGACCCAGTTCAGCACCCTGGAGACCGGTGCCAGCTACAGCTTCACCTACACCGGCAGCCAACTGCACACGGTGGTCGCCGGTGATGGCGACACGCTGACGCTGGGCTACGACACCTCGGGGCGCTTGAGCAGCCTGTCTATCAGCGAGATCCCACCAGGCCAGACCACCGCCGTCACGCGCCAGCAGCTCACCTACACCTACGATACCCAGAGCCGCCTGAGCACCGTGACCACCACACTGGCCTCGGACACCAACAGCGCCAGCACGGCCAGTTATGCCACCACCTATACCTACGACGGCAGCAGCGATCGCGTGGCGTCGGTCACACAAAGTGACGGCACCACCGTCAGCTATACCTATGCCGCCGATGCCAACGGCGTGTATCGCGTGGCGACGATCACCACCGGCAGTGGCGCGGCCGCGCAGACACTGACGCTGGGTTACACCCTGGGTACCGACACCACCACCGTCACCGATGGGTTGGGCCGTACCTGGACTTACACCTATAACCCGGCCGGCGAGCTGACCCAAGTGGTGGCCCCGGCGGTCAACGGGGTCAGTGCCACCACGCATTACAGCTACGACAGCAACGGCAACCTGACCCAGGTCATCGACGCCAACGGCGGCATCACGACGTACACCTACGATGCCAACGGCAACCGGTTGAGCGTGGAAGACGCCACCGGCCACACCGCCAACATGACCTACAACGCCGATAACCAGGTGGTGAGCCGCACGATCTATACCGTGCCGGCGCAAGGCGTGCTGGGCCAGGGCGGTTACGTGCCCCCCAGCGGCGCGCAAACCACCTACTACGTATACGACAGCAGCGATCGCCTGCGCTTTGCGATCGACGCCACCGGCGCCGTCAGCGAGTCCCAATACAACGGCGCCGGTTTGCTCGCCATGACCCGCACGTTTGCCGGCGCCACTTATGGCGTGGGCACGCTCAGCCCCACCCACCTGCCCGATCTGGCGACCGTCACCTCGTGGACGACGACGCAGGATCTGACCCGCACCACCCGCGTCGATTACAACTACGACGTGCGCGGCCAGTTGTCTTCGCGGTCGGCGTGGGACACCGTTGACGCCACGGGTGCGGGTGTCAGTACGGGGGCCGGCAACTACGACGCCGCGATGACGACGTACAGCTATGACGCTCATGGCAGCCTGCTGCAGCAGGTCACCCTGCGTGGCGTCGCCCGCACGACGTTAACTACAACGAGCTTCACCTACGATGGTTTGGGGCGTTTGCTCAGCAGCACCGATCCCGTAGGCAATGTCACCACCTATGTGTACACCGACAGCGGTAATACGCTGGCGGTGACCCAGGCCAATGGACTG
>NZ_KZ857176.1 GCF_003350925.1 Dyella tabacisoli
CACCGGCGACATCACCAACCTGGGCGATACCGTCACCAACATCACCAACAACATCACCAACGGTACGATAGGCCTGGTGCAGCAAGACGCGGTGAACAAAACCATCACCATCGGCAAAGATGTGACCGGCACCGTCATCAACGTAGCCGGTACCGACGGCACCCAGGTAATCAATCGCAAGCTCACCGGCGTCGCCGCTGGGACTCTTGCTGACGACAGCACGGATGCGGTGAACGGTGCTCAGTTGAAGACGACCAACGACAACGTGACCAAGGTCGAGGGCGATGTCACCAACCTGGGCGATACCGTCAACAACATCACCAACAACATCACCAACGGTACGATGGGTCTGGTGCAGCAAGACGCCACGAGCAAGAACATCACCATCGGCAAGGATGTCGGCGGCACCGTCATCAACGTGGCCGGTACCGACGGCACCCAGGTAATCAATCGCAAGCTCACCGGCGTCGCCGCCGGGACTCTTGCCGACGACAGCACTGATGCGGTGAACGGTGCTCAGTTGAAGACGACCAACGACAACGTGACCAAGGTCGAGGGCGATGTCACCACCATCAATAATGCGCTGACTAGCTCTACGCGTTACTTAAAAGTGAATGGGCTGCCAGGGGAAGGGCACGGGGATGTTGATGCTTCTGCCAGCGGGGGCAATGCGATTGCTGTCGGTCCTGGTGCGGTGGCATCGGATAGCAACACCGTGGCGGTTGGTCACCAGGCCAACGCGACAGGGGTCAATTCGATCGCGCTAGGCCTGCAAACCAAGTCGATAGGTGTGGAGTCGGTCGCGCTAGGTTCGTACTCGGTATCGGATCGTGATTTCACGGTGTCGGTGGGCAATGCCGGCATGGAGCGTCAGATTGTTCACGTCAAGGCCGGTACCGAGCGCTCGGATGCCGTCAATGTGGGTCAGCTCACGCCGGTTGTCGACGCGCTCGGCGGCGGCGCCAAGATTGACGCGGTGACCGGTGCGGTCACCGGCCCGACCTACACGGTGCAAAACGGTACACAGACTACCGTGGGTGGCGCACTTGACGCACTCGATACCGGCGTCAAGAAAAACACCGACGACATCACCTCCATAACCCATAACATTACCAACGGTACGGTGGGTCTGGTGCAGCAAGACGCTGCGAACAAAACCATCACCATCGGCAAGGATGTCGGCGGCACCGTTATCAACGTGGCCGGTACCGACGGCACCCAGGCCGTCGATCGCCAGGTCACCGGTGTGGCCGACGGTGTGAATGCCAACGATGCGGTCAACGTCGGGCAGTTGAGCAATGCTCAAAGTGCGGTGACCACGGCCATCACCAACAACGTAAAAACCGCCTTCGGCGATACCTTGAATTACTTCAAGGCTGACGGCGCCAACGATGGCTCCGATGATGCAACGGTCGCCAAGGGCAGCAAGGGTGTGGCGATGGGTGCGGGTGCCGAGGTCACGGCCGATGCCGACAATGCGGTGGCATTAGGTGCGGGTTCGGTGGCTGATAAGGCCAACACGGTGTCGGTAGGCGCGATAGGTAAAGAGCGTCGCATCACCAACGTGGCCGACGGCGTCGACGATACCGACGCAGCCAACATGAGTCAGTTGAAAAAGACCGGGATTATCGACCCCGACGGCACCGTCAGAGAGGCGGTGACCTACGACACTGGCTCCAGCCGTGGCGTGGTGACCCTGGGCGGCGGTGCGGCCGGCACCCTGATGACCAACTTGCGTGACGGCGCCATCGCTACGGGCAGCCGCGACGCGGTGAACGGCGGGCAGATCGCCGCCATTCGTGATGATCTGCAAAACAAGATCACCAATGTCGATAACCGCGTCATCAATATCGAGAACAACGGAAGTGGTTTGGGTAAGGGTACGGCTGGCGTGGCGGTAGACGGTGCCGATGGTGTTGCCGGCAAGCCTGCGGTTGTAACCACGGGCAGCGAAGGCACCGCCGCAGGCATGAATGCCCAGGCCACCGGTACCGGCAGCACCGCTGTTGGCGCCAATAGCGTGGCCTCGGGCGCCAACAGTACCGCGATCGGTGCTGGCTCCGTGGCCGACCGCGCCGATACCGTCTCGGTCGGTTCGCTGACAAGCCAGCGCCAGATCACCAACGTGGCGGCCGGCACGGCTCCCACCGATGCGGTCAACATGAGCCAGTTCAATGCAGGCGTTACGGAAGCCAAGGATTGGGCCAAGTCCTACACCGACAAGCGCTTCGATTCGGTCAGTCGCGATATCAACCGCATCGGCCAGCGCGCTAATGCCGGTGTGGCGTCAGCCATGGCGATGGCCAGTTTGCCGCAGGCTTATGAGCCCGGCAGAAACATGATGGGAGCATCGGTCGGTATGTTCCGCGGAGAAACCAGCCTGGCCGTGGGCCTGTCCGCTATCTCCGAAAGTGGTCGCTGGGTCTACAAGTTCAATGCATCGAGCAATACGCGTGGTGACCTGGGTGCGGGTATGGGCGTGGGCATGATGTGGTGAGTCCAGTCAGCCGGGACATGGAATGTCTCGGCTGACTGGTTAATGGGCAGGGATGCCTGACTGCCCTGAATGGTCCCCTTCCACCCCTTCGAGTCGGGGCATTTAGGGCAGGCTCACAAGGAGCCTGGTCGCGGCATCGAGTCGCGCAACAAGCCGGGCTATTGCCTGTCGTGATTTTCTGTGTGGCGCTTTTGTAACCTGACATTAAATAAATTCGATCCAACCTGAGGAAATATGCGGTATGAGAAGTATTTTATTTTTTGATGCCATGCTGACGCCTAAAATAATTACGGTTGTGTATTGGCTATCTCTTCTTGGGGTGCTTTTTGGCGGTATTGGTACGATGTTTTACGGCGCGGTATTCCGTGGCTTGCTTGGGATTATTGTGGGTAGTGTATTTGTGCGTGTGGCATTCGAGATTGTCATTATTTCATTTAAAAATAATGAGTATTTGCGAAGGATGGCCGATAAATCATAGCTTTGCGAATGGTTGCCGGTACTTGGATATCTCTCATTGCAGGGAAGCCACCAACCCTGGTTGAGGTTGACAGGGGCGGCGTCCAGGGCAGGTTTCCAAGGAGAAACCCACCGAGGTCGGCATTCGGCAGGCAAAGACACACGTCAATGAACAAGGGACCCTTTGGTGGTCCGATGTATCTAGGGATTTCTCGCGTCATGTTTAGTAAAACCTCTCTGATTGTCGCCCTGATACTCGTCCTGACAGGCTGCGGCTTTCTTTACGGCACTTATAGAGTGCAGGGCTTTACCGCGCAGGGGAAACCCTTGGGCGAAGGTGTCGTGAAAGCCACGGTCAAAGGCAGTGATGTTAAAGCGGAGCGTGAACGCATTTGCATGATCTACCCGGAAGCGACCGTGGTCATCACCAATGTCGAGACCGGCATCGAGCCTGCCAGGAAAAGCCCTTACCAATGCACAAAATAAGTCGAGCGTTATAAGTCGAGCGTCATAAGTCGAGCGTTGCGGCGGCGACAGCCTTGCCCATCGAGTGACCTGGCCGGTGTCGCGGCCACGCGGATTTCCCCAAGGCTACATGCATCGAACGCACTGTGCGCTTGGACGTGCTTGATGCGCCTATCGGCCTTACGTGCAGTGATCGTGTGTGCGTAAAGCAAGATGCAAGGCGATGAACCCGTTGCTTATGGTGGTCGCGTTGCGCGCCTGGAAAACATCGGTATTCAAAGAACCATGGCTTGGCCGGGCTGCTGTAGACGAGAGCGTTTTATGAGCCGAAAGAGCCCGAGAACACTCTTTATCGTGGCGGTCTCGTAACGCTCATTTGTGGGTACGTGTCGAAAGCGAGCGCAACTCCGTCCGCCAAAGTTTCAGCCTGCGGTGATCTGCGCGTTGCCTTCGCCCATCGAGACGCCAAGCGTACCCCCGAGAAGAACTGCGCGAAGTACGGCATCAGTTCGCGCCACTGCAATGTCATCCAACCCACCTTGTCTTTTGCCGGCAATACGTCATGGCATACAGCCATCTGCCGCAGTTTGGTACCCACTCATCACGGAAACATGCCATGTCCAAACGAAACCTAGATTCAGGCTCTTATCGCTGGCTCAGCACCTTGTTTGGCCTGATCTTGCTGTTGATGGCTGCAGGTTTGTTGTACGGCGGTGTCTACCTGACAGCGCTGGGAGGCTCCTGGTACTACGTCATCGCGGGGGGCGTTCTGCTCATCACCGCGTTTCAGCTCTTGCGCGGGCGACGCAGTGGTTTCGTTATCTATGCCGGGTTTTGCGTGGCCACATTCGCCTGGGCATTGTACGAATGCGGCTGGAATCCCATCGCACTCTTGCCGCGTGTGCTGTTTTTCTTGGTGCTGCTTATTGCGATGCTGCTGACGTGGCGCTGGCTGGGTCGTGCCTTTGTTTGCCATGGTGGTCCGGTACGCGGCACCAAACCCCTTGCGCTGGTCGGCCTCGGTTTGACGGCAGTGATCGTTGCGATTTTTGTCCTGGGTCTGCAACCCCATGCCGGCGTGGACAATGCAGGTACATGGGCCGATCACCCTGCAGGGGATATGCCAGCGGACACGGCTTCCATCGCCTCCGGCGATTGGCCGAACTACGGCCGCACGCCCGGCGGACAACGCTATTCGCCGCTGGATCAAATCACCCCGGCCAACGTCGCGGAGTTGTCCTTGGCATGGACTTTCAACACCGGCGCAGTCGGCCGGCCGCAAGGCAGCAAACCGGGCGAGTTCATGTTCGAAGCGACGCCGCTGAAGGTGCGCGACAAGCTTGTGCTGTGCACCCCGCATGCTGAAGTCGTTGCCGTTTCGCCGGAAAGCGGCGAGCCCATCTGGCGTTTCAATCCTCGGGCCGATGTGACATCGGCTCCGTTCCTTGCTTGCCGCGGTGTGTCTTATGACCAAACGCCTGGCGCCACCGGCCTGTGCGCGCATCGCATTCTCACCGCCACCCTGGACGCCAAAATGTATGCGCTCGACGCCGACACCGGGCAGCGTTGCCCGGAGTTCGGCCAGAATGGCGAGATCGACCTCACCGCGGGTATGGGCCTGGTCAAGCCGGGTTTTTACTACGTCACCTCGCCGCCATCGATCGTGCATGGCAAGGCGGTGGTCGGCGGCTGGGTCGCCGACAATGTGGAGCGCGGAGAGCCGTCTGGCGTGGTGCGCGCGTTCGACACCCGCACCGGCGCGCTGGCTTGGGCCTTCGACATGGGGCGTCAAGATCGCACGACACTACCGCCAGAGGGCGAGCACTACACGCGCGCCACGCCTAACGTATGGGCACCGATCAGCGCCGACCCCGCGCTGGGTTTGGTCTACCTGCCCACCGGCAACGAGACGCCTGATTTCTTCGGCGGAGGCCGCCAAGCCGTGTCGGGGAAGTACGCCAGCTCGGTGATCGCCGTGGATGCCGATAGTGGGGAAATCCGCTGGCATTTCCAAACCACCCACCATGACATTTGGGATTACGACGTCCCCGCGCAGCCCACCGCGATTGACCTCCCTGGCGATCATGGCGGCCCGCAAGTACCGGCCTTGCTGGTGCCGACCAAGCGTGGAGAGCTGTTTGTGCTGGACCGCCGCACCGGCAAACCGCTAACCCAGGTGGAAGAGCGCCCGGTGCCGCAACAAGCCGTGCCCGGCGAGCACCCTTCGCCCACCCAGCCCTTCCAGGTAGACATGCCATCGTTCGCCCCGGCGACCTTGCGCGAGACCGACATGTGGGGCGCCACGCCGCTCGATCAGTTGTACTGCCGGATTCGCTTCAAGCAACTGCGTAACGAAGGGTTATTCACACCGCCCTCGCTACAAGGCTCGCTGGCCTATCCCGGCTCGGCCGGCGTGTTCGAGTGGGGCGGCGTATCGGTCGATCCGCTGCGCCATATCGTGGTGACCAACAATAACTACATGGCGATCATCGACAAGCTGACGCCGCGCGCTGATGTGGTTGCAGGCGGCTCTTCGACGGGCGGCGACTTCGGTGGTCCTCAGCTAGGCACGCCATATGCCGCAAGTGCCGCGCCGTTCTTGTCGCCGCTGGCCATACCTTGCAACCAGCCGCCCTGGGGCATGATTGCCGCGCTCGATCTGAAAACCCGCACGTTTCTTTGGCGCCACCCGCTGGGCACGGCCTATGACAACGGTCCCTTCGGCATCGCCTCGCATGTGCCCTTGCAAGTGGGTGTGCCCAATATGGGCGGCTCGGTAATTACCCGCAGCGGCCTGATTTTCATTGCCGCTAGCGCCGACCGTACCCTGCGCGCGTTCGAGCTTCGCACGGGTCGCGAGCTATGGCACGCCACCTTGCCGTTCGGTGGTATCGCCACGCCTAGCGTTTATGAGGGCAAAGACGGTCGGCAGTATGTGGTGATTGCCGCGGGTGGACATACCGGCTTAGGCCGCGCCGGCGGCGATGCAGTGATGGCGTATGCGTTGCCCAAAAGCGATGCCAAGTAACCACGGCCTGGAGTGCAGGGACGCACGAAGGGGCAGGCGAGCCTGCCACGTCATCCTATAAATCAAACGATCTCTTTTATGGAAAACAGTTTACAAAATTGCTCGGGCCGCATCGGCGCGGGGGCGTTCGTCGCTTGCTGTGCCGAATTGGTTTTTATCGTGGCATCGGTAAGTCTTGCGCATGGTCTCGGTGGCTTCGAACGTGTCGGTTTGATCTCTCTCGTTATCCTGATCGCCAGCACGTTCAGTTGTGTTGGTTTTTTGCTGGCGGCAAGGGAGCTTTGGATGTCGCGCGGTTTTGCTGTGGCAAAACGGACCTATGCGTTTCTCGCCATAGCGTTTCACAGCATCGTATGTTTGGTTCCTCTTTGGTTATTTGTGAGTCCTCGATGGGCATCTTGATTCGAGGCGTCCGGCCCCTGACGGCGTGCGTAAGGAAATAATCTTTGAGCCGCAGCATAGACGCGCAGGCTGCCTCGGGCGACGGGTTCTCCAGGCCATCTGTGTCTTTAGGATGATTCCCATATACGGCTTTCAAGTGGCTCGCTAGGCTCTCGATCCGAGTATTTCACTGAGCGTAGGGGCTGCACGATGTTTCGACTTTTCGTTGCTATGAGTATCGCTTTCGCTACGCAAATAGTCGGCGCCACCGATACGTATATCGAACTACAAAATGTGCATAACACCCGAGATCTCGGTGGCATCGTTGCCGCCAATGGGCAAAGCGTCCAAAAGGGACGTCTATTTCGTAGTGGCAACCCAGGTTTGGCGACGGAGTCGGATATCCAGTATCTGCAAAAACTCAACTTGGAAGTGGTGCTGGATTTTCGCACCGCCGAGGAAAAATCCCCAAAGGAGCAGGCGTTCGCCAAGCGGTTCAACTGGGTGGCGGACCCGGTGTTGTCGGGGGATATGTCGGTCAACTCGATGCGATCGAAGATCAAAACCTCTACCCCGGAACAGATGGACATGTTCATGCGGCAGACGTATCGCGACCTGCCGGTAAAGTACCAAACCCAATTTACCGCGTTCTTGAAGCTGGCCGAACAGAACAAGACCATGCTGTACCACTGCACCGCCGGCAAAGATCGCACGGGCTTCGCTACCTTGCTGCTGCTATCCGCCCTGGGCGTGGATCGCGACACCATCATGGCCAACTATCTAGAGTCCAATCGCTACAACGAGTCGTATAACCAGATGACGATGAGTGTGATGCAGGCGCAGAACATCGATCCCAAAGTGCTGGCACAGGTGCTGACGGTTAAAAAGGAATACCTGCAAGCTGCGATGCAGTCGATCGACGAAAAATACGGCGGCATGGATCACTACCTGCGCCATACGTTGGGCATCGATGTCGAGCTGCTGCGCAAAAACTATCTGAATAGCCAGCCTTGAGTCGGGGTGCTGACATGCCATCAGAAAAACGCATGTCGCGCATCAAGCCTACCCGATGAGTAAGAAGGGAAATGCATGAAATATTATCCAGTGGGGCTGTCCATCGTTGCGCTGATGTTTTTGGCGGCGTGCCTTGCAAGTTGTTCTGGCAAGCCAACGCAGGTGCCGACGATGGACAAGGTCATGACAGTCGAAGAATTCGCCGCACGCCCCGACTTTCGTATGGGGGTATTGGCGCTATGTGCTGACCACCCCGGCCTGGATGGCGTTGATCCAAACTGCATACATGCGAAGCAGTCCATGCATGCAGTGGCATCTGGTTCGGGTGATTTTCCGAGTCTTGATATATCGCTGCCCTCCAGCAATGGCGAGAGCGAGAAAGAAACGGCCCGTCATCGCAATGACGACAACTCTGGGAGCATGGAGCGATGACCCGGCCATGGTACCTAGGGGGCGGAACGATGGATGCAGTGATCTTTCAAGAAGGTCAATTTGCCGATAAGGCGACCCAATGAGTCGGCGAGGCATTCAAATCCTCTTTATCGTCACTGTTCTCATCGCCGTGGCTTGCGCGTATCTGGCGGATAGATACACCGGTCAATGACCCGGCTCCCGAGCCTGTATGAAATGTTGTAAGCAGGCGCAGCGAACCTCCCGCATCATTAGCATCAGATGTTTTATTCCCCTGCCACTGTGACCGAAGGAGGTCCCTTCGTTGGTCGCAGGTGAGTGGGGCGAGCTACCCGCGTCAGCAGCGATGGCACGCTAATCAGGTAATTAACTTGCCAATGCGATAGCAGCAAACCTATGCGCCGTAGGCACCAGGCCTTTGCTGTGTGTGATGGCGATGGGCGATGCGCGCCCTATGCCTTGGCCGACGAGCCGGTAGGCGTGCGTTCCGCGGGCGTTGCTTGTGGCACATCGAAGTCGTCGCTTAATACCGCAACATTGGCGCGCAACGTACTCAATTGTTTTGCCTGGTGGTCGAGCGATTCTTGGACAGCACGCGCCTTGCCCACCACGGCTCGTGCTTTTGAATGAATGTGTTCCATCTCGTAGCGTTGCTGCTCCAGCGTGTGGGCTTGACGGGTAGCAATGTGCTGCACGGTGCTGACAAGGCGCTGCAGGCGTGTGAGGTCACCGTTCAGTTGCTTGATTGCGGTGGCAATGGAACTGGCTTCGCTGCCAGGGCGGCCTGCATGGAGTGTGGCGCCTTGGCCTGCCGCTGGTGCAGGTGGGGGTGCCGGTGCGGGGGGCACGATTTTGAGCTGTGGCGGTACGGAGGGTGTCTGTGCTGGCGTTGCCGTGGTCGCCGTGGCGGTGGCCTTCGGGGGCGTGGTGGCGGGTGCGGGTGGCACGGCCTTTTTCACTATTTCAATACGTGGCTGAATGCTGTAACTGCGATGCACGATGCCCGAAGGTCCATCGACAGTAACGTGCAGGTTCACCTGGGGGCGGGTGATTACCTCCTTGCTGGTCAGGCGAATGAAATGCTGTTCATTGCCGATGCTACGCACGGTGTGTGTAAAGGTCAGGTGGTTGGCGATCTCAGTGGCACGGCCCTTGAGTCGCGGGTCGATCATGCTGCCTTTGGCGATGATGCGAAGCCTGGATATGTCACTTTTGCAGGTATTGACCAGAGGGATGTCGACGATCAGCGGTTGCCTGTGCGACGAGCGCACCCAGCTACGGCCCAATACGGGGTTCATCTGAGCTTCGTGGTTTCGCCTGCTTGCAAATGCTGTAATCAATTTCATGCCCGTGCTCATAGTGTCGCGTGCTTTGGCGTACCTGGATGAGAAATATGTACCGATGCGGCTCGCCGCGGCGAGCGTAGTGCGTAAGGCGCTCATGTGATGAACACGCAAAACCTACAGGCAACGTAGTGAGTGACACTTGAGATTAAAGCTGCTTCCTATGTGATTGAACAATGGGAATGTTCTGATTTTTCATGAATTAAGAATATTCCTAGATTGGATCAGTCTGCATCGTGGTTGGCTGGCCTGCGCTTATGGGAGCGCTAGCGAAGGGGCGGCTATTTTTCAGAGTCGTCTTATATCTATCAGTGATCGGGCATGCGATAAATTGTCGGCTGCCAAGTGCGTGTCGTCGACCATGCGCCTAAATAGCATTAACTAATGCATGTCATGTCAATTTATAGCAAGGGTTAAAGTAGATGAAGGTTACAGCGCTTTCGGCAGCATCATTGCTTGTTTTGTCCTCGTTGGCAGCCGACCCTGTTTCGGCCAGGGCGGTCTCCTGGACCTACAACTGCAGTGGTGGCGATTACTCCGTTAACGTATACAACCTCGATGACTATCATGTGGCTGTCATCGATGGTGCGGGTAATGGCTCGGTATTATTAAGCTCGGAAACAGGGTCCGGTGAGCTATACAAAAGCGATACGTTTGAAATTTCTTCAAAAGGAAAGGACGCCATCATTACGTTTATAGATGGTGGAAAGAGATTCCAACACAAAGACTGTAAATTGAGCAGATAACATCGAGGGCGACTCACTCAGCCCCTTTGTTCTACCGATGCTTAGGCGAATTAGCCTACCCATCCGTGGCGATGCCGGCCGCCGATGTTCGGCTTATCGGGAAGGGTCGCAAACCTTGGATGGGCGAAGCAGGCCACCTTCGTACTCGACGGCATTAAGACGACATCGATTCGAGATCTTCGGAGTCAACTCATGAACATCAGATGCATTGGCATCATGGCACTCTACCTGAGCGGTTCCAGTGCAGTGCTTGCGCAGAGCGCGTACTCCGCTACGCCTCCCAACGACACTTGGGCGAAATCGCCCGCGCCGGCCACCGCGACGGGTTATGGCACGCCACCGCGTGGCAATGCGCCAAATAAGTCGCCATTGTTCCAAACACCGGAGCGCAAATCCGCCGACGATGCGCCGCTACGCCAGACACCATTTGGCCCTAGAAAGCTCCAGCGTGGCTTGTTCACGCAAAAGCCGGCCGTCAACTGCTTTGTCACCCCCCGCGAGCCCGGCTGCAATTAGTAGGTTGGGGTGAGCAAAGCGAACCCCAACATCGCATGCCTGATGACGATGCCGGCCGTGGCATGTTGGGGTTCGCCTTGCTCACCCCAACGACACCGTTCGACATGCTTAGAGCAGAGTCCCGAAAATCATTTCCTCAGGCTCAATAAGCGCAAGAAATGCATCGCAATAGAATTGCTCTGGCCGTCTGGAGCAAATAGCTGCCGGGCCATATGACCGGGGCACCCTGTGATTAACGCGGCGCTCGGCATGCACTTCAATTGAAACTCCTATCCCCTGGACAGGCGCGCGCAATCGGCTACGATTCGACAAGTGGGTGTAACCACAGGGGGCCACATGAGTGAAAATCCTTACGCACCACCGATGTCGGTGGTGGCAGACGTGCCTGCGCTGGCGAACGACATCAGCGCAGAGTTCTACGTTGTCGGTACGAAAAAGTTTTTGTTGCTGTCCATCATGACGCTTGGACTGTACTGGTACTACTGGCACTACCAGCAGTGGGCACGCTACCGCAGCTATCACAATGAAAAGCTATGGCCGGTGGCCCGTGCGCTCTTCGCGATCTTCTTCATTCATTCGCTAACCAGCGAGATCGATCATCGCCTGCGTAAAAACAGGACGCCATACGCCTGGTCGCCCGGCGCCATCGCCACCGCTTACGTGGTCCTCGCCTTAGCGAGCAGCATAGGCAACCGGCTGCCGCAGAATGTCGGTCCATGGTTGAATGGGCTGTTCATTGTCCTTGTGCTGCCCATCGCATGGCTGCTGCTGAAGGTTCAGCGCGCCGCCAATCTTGCTTGTGGTCAACCCAACGGCGAATCCAATCAGCGCCTGACCGGGGTCAATTGGCTATGGCTGGTGTTAGGTGCCGCTTTTTGGGCTTTGATACTGTTCGGTTTATACGTGAGCGTGCCAACTTGAGCGCACGCGAACCTCAACGTGCGCGTGCATGTTGGGGTTCGCCTCGCTCACCCCAACCTACGCTCCTGAGGTAGGTTGGGGTGAGCAAAGCGAACCCCAACGTTGCGCAACATCAGGCATCACGGCGATCCCCAAAGTTAGGTGATGTTGAGCATTACGGCGAGGCCCAAAGTTACGCAACGTTGGGCATCACTTCGTTCAGCCCAACCTACGTTCTGTGTGGAGTTAAGGGGCCATGATCGCATCGACGGTATAGGGCGCTGTTTGGTGCACGGGTACCTGCGCAGTCGAGCCGGGTAGAAAGAAATAATACGGAAGCACCGCACGGCGCCCCCTGGTATGCCCGGTTGTACCGAACGGCTCAAACGTCATCGCGCGCGCGGCGCGCAAGGCGGCCTCGCGTAGCTCGGGGTAGCCATTGGGAAGGTCATCCACACGTGCCTGCGTTACGCGCCCCGCCGGCGCCACCGTAACCTGGATATACACCGTGCCTTCATGGCCACGCTTAATCGCCTCGGGCGGATAGATAGCCTGCGGGTCGCCGAGTACTCGAAGCTGCGTCCATGCCGATCCCGGTAATTGTTTCAGCAGGCTCAGTACATGCGGTGGCACCGTACCGTTTTTTATCTGGCGGCTACTGGCCTTATCCGGGTACACCACGCCGTCGCGCAGATGACCAAAGATCAACCACTCCTCACCTTCGCGCGCGGTAAAGTCAAAAAAGTTGCCGCAGGGGGCGAGTGGGTCGGTGGTGATGAAGCCTCTTACCGGCAACGATTCGTTGTAGTTCCCCCGCAGTGCCCGCGTGGGCCGAAACACGATGTCTTGGCTGATGTTCTTTTTTGCATCGCCCTGGGACTTCACCGAGGTCACCACTCCGACAAAGACCATCGCGCCGGGGCCATCCTGTTGTAGAAAGTGCATCACCGGATCGGGGTAGGTCGCGGGGCTGCAGGCTTGGGCGGAAAAAGCGAAGAGCGCCGACACGACGGCTAGCCATATAGAAAAGATACGCAACGTCATCACCGTCGGCCCCTCTCGTAGAGGCATGCATCATGCCGTGCTGTGTTAACGCGAGAAAGAGAACCTGTTCTCCGTGGCGCTAAGAGCCTGTCTGACCCGATGACGTCGCGTTGATTGACGTTGGTATGACGCTCTAAGCGGCGTGCACACACTGGCACGCATTTTGGCCGCCAGTGAATCGTTTCGCGACCAACGCGATGCCGACGCCGACCCACCAATCGAAGAAATTCCCCTCGATCCGCAAATCACCGAAGGCTTGTTTATGGTGTTGTATTTTTTGAGTGAACGGGTGGAATGGGTGGCTATGGTCATGCCCTTGGGTTAGCGCGAGGCAAGAGCCTCACCCCTCCCCAACCCTCCCCTGCGGGCAGGGGAGGGAGCCGAATGAGGCAGGCTTTCAGCTCCTCGCCCAGCTTGCAGGGGGATGCTGAGTTGGGGTGCTACTGCGCCCGATACGCCAAGAATCGGGCAAACGTTCTGTCCGCCGTCCGCGCTCTGTCCGGACAGCACTCACACCGTCCGCGGACAATCACTCTTAACCGCGTTGGGTGGGCGAAATGGCTCAGGAATGCGGGTTCTGGAAGATCCGGGTCGTTGGCACGGGCCTTGCCATATACCTCTCGAAAGCTTCATTTCCTGACTCACGGAGAATCGCCATGAAATTCGAGACCCTGATGCTGCAAGGCCTGTTCGCCGCCTGCCTGCTGATTTGCCTGCTGACCCTTGGCGCCATGCTCACCACGCAAGCGATGGTGCCGGACGTGGCTGCTGTTGCAGCCAGCGCGAACTTGACCGGCTAAGTCGCGGCTTGCTTGCGAAGAGAGTGCTTGCTTGAGCGCAAAACAACCTTGGCTGTCTAACGGCTGGGATCAGACTTTGCTTGCAGTCATATCGGGCGCCGGGCAAGCTAAAACATTTAGCCAAACGGATACGCCATGTCGGACCAAGAAACCATTGTTCAAATCATGCCCGCCACCGATTGGGTGGCCGTCTATAACATGGATGGCGAAGAAAGTGCCGAGCCCATTGTCTGCTTTGCGCTGGTAGAGACGGTCGAGAATGGCGTGAAGCGCCGCGACGTCCGACCCATGTGCGCCAACGAGAATGTCATTGATTTCGCTGATGACGCCGAGAATTTCCTGCGTGTTGAAACGCTGGAGGCGTTTGAAGAAGGGGAGGGCGAGGAAGAAGAGGAGGAGGAAGAGGAAGCGGTCGAGGAGTAATCGTCCTGCGCTCTCGTGGCTCGAATGCTTTGCATGTCGTGCGCATTAAGTAAGCGAAGCGATTGAAGCGGCTCATAGCGACATGCCCAGCACCTTTCAGTGCCGGGCATGCCGCTGATTCACGTGATGACGGATCGACCTGCTGTCACTGCCATGGCTCTATCCGAGATTTTGCAACGCAGAAACACGCCCCCGCCGGCGGCAGGCTCAGCGTGGCTGGTGCGGTTAACTGCCTTCAGGCGCTGCGCATTGATCGTTGGGGCAAGCAAAATCAACCTCGGCCCCGCCGCCCACCGTCAGTGGAATGTTCGAGCGCGTCTCGATGGTTTTTCCATCCTTCTCCAGCATCACCGTATAAACGCTAAGAGATAGCGGTTTGATGAGGTAGTGCCCCTTGGCATCGACCGTGGCATGACGGCGCACTCCGGTCGTGCTGTGTACCGTTACGGTTGCGCCGGCAGGGGCCTGGCCAAAAATGGATGCGGTGGTGCCTTGCGCCTGCGCGGTAGTGAGTGCGGTCATGCCATAGAGGCTCAGCGCTGCGGCAATAGCCATGCCCCACACGGAGAGAGCCGCGCGGCGCTGGTGGCTGTTGGTTTCAAAGTGCTCGATGCTTTTCATGGGACTCCCTGGTTTCATCAGTGACAATTCAAACAGTGGTTCCGCCAACTGTTTGGCTACCCGCTCATGCAACATCTGCTTCAAAGCAACTTCGGTTTTACTGCGGTGAATCGGCCGTGGATCACCTGCTCTTGATGGCGATCCCGTTCGGTCGATGCATTACGACGGCTTCTTCAACAGCTCGGTCAGCAGATCGAGTTGCGTGCGGTAGCGGTCGAGTACCTTGGCGGTGACCGTCGCGTACTGATTCGCTTCAGCCCAGCGGCGTGCCTCCAGTGCTTCGCGTACGCCCGGCACCGTTTTCACTTCGTAGCCGGTCAACATGCCCGGTGCATAAATCATGTGCTTGAACCATGGGCGCTCGGGCAAGCCGGAGGGGTCGCTTAGCGCTTGCTCCATGCGCCCCATCAACGCATTCAACTGCCGCCGCTGTGCTTCGGACATGTTGAAGCCGGCCGTGGCGCGTGCGTTATATGCGGTGTCGTAGGCTTGCGCGCTCTGCTTGAGCTGCTTTGCGGCCTGGTCCAGCGGTGCAAGATCGATGTTGGGCACGTCAGAGTCGCGAGCCGGCGGCGCCATCGGCCGGGTCGGGTCGGAAACGAGCGCAAACGCATGCTGGTCGAGCAACTGATGTTGTTGATCGGTGCTCTTGCGGGTGTCGTCGACCAGCTTGTGAATATCATCGACGTAGCGATCCAGTGTGACGCTGAAATCGCTAAAGCGCAGTGGCACCACGCTGGCATCGGCGGTGCGCAGCACGATGTGACCGGCGACTTTGGACAGAGTAACGCCGTACTCAAACGTGGGGTCGCCGAAACGTACGTAGTGATCGAACGAGTCGTAGCGTGAGTGGTAGATGCCGGGATTGTCGTCCTCACCGCCGAAGCCGAGGTCGAGCGAGGCAATACCCAGATGCTGCAGGAACGCGCTGTAGTCGGAGCCCGAGCCCAGCGCGCCGATCGGCACATCGCCACCCTGTGCCGCTACTTTGGCTATCTCGCCGGCCTCGGGTTTGGCCTCCTTGGAGTAGCCGCTTACCAGCACGCGTGCACGCATGCGCTCGCGCACGCTGGCCTTGGTTTCCGGGTCGGTGACACCGTTGGCTACCTGATTGACCAGATGCTGCAGCGAATGACTGCCTTCAGCATTCAGCGTGCCGCGGCCATTGGTGTCCGAATTGAGATAAAGCACGGCCTTGCGCTGCAACTCCGTGGCGTGCGTCTCGGCCCATTCGGTCGAGCCGAGCAGACCTGCCTCTTCGCCGTCCCAACTGGCGTAGACCAGAGTGCGCTTGGGCCGCCAGCCCTCTTTATAGAGCGCACCGATGGCCTTGGCCTCGGCCATCAGCGCGACATTGCCGGCGAGCGGGTCCCATGCGCCGAATACCCAGCCGTCGTGATGGTTGCCGCGCACGATCCACTGGTCGGGCTCGGTGGAGCCTTTAAGCGTGGCAATCACGTCATAGACCGGCTTTTGTCCCCAGTCCGATTGCACGGCCAGATGCACCGGGGCCGTGCTGGGGCCGATGTGATAGGTCAGCGGCAGCGAGCCGCGCCAGCCGGATGGCGCTACCGGCCCCGTCAACGATTGCAGCAGGGGCGTGGCATCGGCATAGGAGATCGGCAGCACCGGGATCTTTAAAATGGTTTTCGCATCTTTGAGTGCCAGTCGCTTGGCGCCCGGCGTCGAGCCGATACCCGGCGTCAACGGGTCACCCGGATACTGCTGCATATCCGCCACCGAGCCGCGCTGCACAGCGTCGGCCGGACGCCAGCCACCTTCCGGGTAGGCCTCGCCCTGGGCGTAACCGTCATCACGCGGGTCGGAGTAGATCAGGCAGCCGATCGCACCGTGCTCTTGCGCGAGCTTGGGCTTGAGTCCGCGCCAGCCGGCGCCGTAGCGTGTGATGACGATCTTGCCGCGCACGTCGATACCGTGCCGTGCCAGCTCCTTATAGTCGTCCGGCATACCGTAGTTGACGTAGACCAGCTCCGCGCTGACGTCACCGTCACCGCCGTAGATGTTGTAAGGCGGCAGTACGCCGTCCTTGATCCCTGAGGTCGCATCGCCGGCCACTGCCGGCTCATTCAATGTGGCGGTATAGGGGTGAGGGCCTAGTAGTTCCAGCGCCACCTTTTTGGGCGTGGGGTACAGCACGCTGAAGGTCTCGATGTGCGCGTCCCAGCCCCACTCGCGAAACTTGGCCAGCATGAACTCGGCATTGGCCTTGTCGTGCGGCGAGCCCACGTGATTGGGTTCGGACGACATCTGCTTGAGCCAGGCGCGCTGGTCGGCGGGATCGAGTTGCGCATCAAAGCGCTGCTCCAGGTCTTGCTGCTCGTTCGCGCCACGTGGGGTGAACCCAAGCATGCCGCCTTCGTCATGACTCTCCTTGTCGGTCGCCATGGCACTGCCGAACGTCGCCAGCAAGCATGCCGCCAGCAAGAGTGGCTGCATCTTCAATCGTGTCATGCCGTTTTACTCCCCCAAGGGTTGATGGTCGTGCGCGATGGCGCCCGGTTCTGATCGCCCCGATCATGCACTTATAGCGCGCGTGCCGCTTCAGCCGCGTGGGACAAAAGTCATGCCCGGCGCCATCGCCTGCTCAACCAGGTTTCTCAGATGAGTGCGGACGTCCGCGAATCTGTCCGCGGACGCCGGCGTGTATCCACGGCCGACCAACAAGCGCTTGAAATGACTTGATTCGGTCGCGGGTTGCTCGCTGGCACATAGTTTGCTCTGGCTCGATACAACGATGCGTGTGCGTTCGCAGGCTATCGTCACTCCCGCTTTCGCCCGATTCGCTGGCTTCGGCGGGTTGCCAGATATCCCTACCCGGAGAGCTTCGTAGACTATGTTGCGCAGACCCCTTCTTTTCATACTGGCACTGGCTGTCGCTGCCGTGGCGTCGGCGGATGCATCCAGTGCGACTGTGCCGGCCCAGGGTCAATCGCCCCAAGTTCAATCGCCCCAGGGTCAATCGCCTTTAATGTCGCGCGACGAGGTCACGCGCATCCTCGCCGGCAATCGCCAGATCGTTTCGCCCCGTGGCATCGATGAGACGGTCAAGGTGCGCATCGGCGGTATCGATCAATGGCTGTCGATTCGCGGTAAGGATCGGCGCAACCCGATCCTGCTGTTCCTGCATGGTGGCCCGGCCTCTCCGGCGATGCCGGAAAGCTATACGTTTCAGACGCCGTGGGAGGATTACTTCACCGTGGTGCAATGGGATCAGCGTGGCGCGGGCAAAACCTATGCCGCCAACACCGAGCAGGCGATGGCGCCGGGCATGACCGTCGACGGCATGACGGACGATGCCGCGCAAGTGGTGCAGTACCTGCGTCAACGCTATGACAAGCAGAAGGTATTCCTGCTGGGGCATTCCTGGGGAACCGTACTGGGTGTGCACTTGGCTCAGCTACATCCTGATTGGTTCTACGCCTATATTTCAGTGGGCCAGGTCGTGAATGGGCATCGCAACGAGGAGCTTGGCTACGCCTTTGCCTTGCATGAAGCAACGGCACAGGGCAACGACAAAGCCGTAAGCGAACTGCAAGCCATCGCACCCTATCCGGGTACCAAGCTGACCATCGATCGCGTTGGCGTGCGCAGCCAATGGGAGATGTATTACGGCGGCCTTGCCTATGGGCGTCACGACTTTCAGTTCGAAGGCGATGCCGAAGAGTTGTCACCCGATTACAGCAAGCAAGACCTCGACGCTATCGGCAAGGGCAGCCTGTTTTCACTGAACCATCTGCTTCCGGCACTGCTATCGGCCGATTTCGACCATGTCACACACTTTGAGTGTCCGGTGATCGTGTACGTGGGGCAGCACGACTACACCACGGCGCACGAGCTGACGGAAAAATGGTTCGGCGATATTCATGCACCGTCGAAGCGATTGGTGATGTTTGCCGACTCGGCACACATGATTATGCAGGAGCAGCCAGGCCGGTTCTTGACGCACCTGGTAACCGACGCCTTGCCGCTGGCACAAAAAGCAGGGGATGCGGCGCCGGTAGAGGTCACTCGCGATCAGTAACGCGGCGTGGCCGCGCTGTCTTTCACATTGTGGTTTCCATCAAAGAGAGTACCCATGCGTCCTGGATTTCTATCGCTTATTGCTATGTTTGGTCTATGTGTCAGCGCGTCGGGCTTGCGAGCGCAAGAGCAGCCATCGCCAAGCAATCGGGCTGAAGCCGTGAAAATCATCGCCGACATGCGCCGCATCGTGACTCCCGATGGCGTGGAGCGGCACGAGAAGATCCGCATCGGCGGGATCGATCAGTGGATCAGCATTCGTGGTAACGACAGGCACAATCCCATCCTTCTCATGGTGCACGGTGGGCCCGGCTGGGTGTCGATGCCGACGAGCTGGTACTTCCAGCGAGGCTGGGAGGAATACTTCACGGTGGTGCAGTGGGATCAACGTGGTGCCGGCAGTACCTATGCAGCCAACGACCCCGCCGCCGTTGCCCCGACCCTCACCCCCGAGCGCATGATCGCCGATACCGAAGAGATGGTCGGCTGGCTCAGGAAAGCGTTCGGCAAGGAGAAGATCTTCGTACTCGGCCATTCATGGGGTTCGTATCTTGGGCTTGAAGTGGCCCGGCGGCATCCCGGCTGGCTGTACGCCTATATCGGCATCGGCCAGATGACCAACATGCCGGAAAGCGAGCGCCAAGGCTGGCAATTCGCCATGGACGAGGCACATAAGGCGGGCAACACCCAGGCGATTAAAGAGCTGCAATCCCTCGCTCCGTACGCCGAAGGAACCAAGCCAGTGCCCCTCAAAAATCTGATGATTCAGAGAAAATGGCTTAATCAGTTCGGCGGTATGGTGTATGGCCGAACCGGTGGCCAGGCCGAGAGTGCCGCCATGTCGCTATCGCCGGAATACACCGACCGCGACGTCGAGCTGATTGGCGAGGCCAGCGACTATTCGCTCGGCAAACTGCTCAATCACGCGCTCACGCTGGACCTCAGCAGCATCAAGCGGCTCGACTGTCCGCTCATCCTGTTCCTGGGCCGACACGACCACAATGTCTCATCCAGCCTCGGCGAGGCCTGGTTCCAGAAAGTACAGGCACCCTCGAAGCGGCTGGTCTGGTTCGAGAACTCCGCACACGAAGTGATGAACGAAGAGCCTGGCAAAACGCTCATGTCACTGGTGCAATACGCGCGCCCGCTAGCCAACGAAAAACGCGATGATGTCGGCTCACCATGACCGCGCGCATAAGTTAAGAGATCGCGTAAGGCGTCGTAGGTTGGGGTGAGCAAAGCGAACCCCAACGTAGCCAAACCCAATCTACCTAACCGGTAATGCCGGGCCAATGACGTTAAGCCATCGACGTCAGGCTATCGACGTCAGGCCAACGACGTTGGGGTTCGCTTGCGCTCACCCCAACCTACGCAGGCTAAAGTCGCAGTACATGATGTGGAGCCCAACGCGGCCCAGCGTAGGGTGCTCGAAGGCGCCGGGAACCGTGCCGACGATGTGGAAGCCTAGCCGCTGATAAAGTTCGACGGCCGAGCGATTGGACTCGACCACGGCATTGAACTGCATCCCCGCGTATCCGCATTCTCGTGCCCAGTCCAGCGCAAACCGGCATAACGCCGTACCTACGCCGCGCCCTCGAGCATCGGCTGCGACCATAAAGCTTGCGCTCGACACATGCGATCCTGGGCCGGGGCGATTCGTTGCCATTTTGGCGGTGCCAAGCACGCGATCGCCATCCACTGCGACCACGGTCAGCCCCGGCGGCATCTCGATCCATAGGCTGTGCGCCTGCGTCGTGGTCATGGCCGGATCGAAGGGGAATGTCTCCCGTGCCTGTACGACATCACGCACGATAGGCCAGACGTGGGCCCAGTCGTTTTCGACAAATGCTCTTATGTGCATGGACCGCACTTTAGCGTCGTAGGTTGGGGTGAGCAAAGCGAACCCCAACGTCGCCACACCCAATCTACCTCGCCGGTAATGCCGGGCCAATGACGTTAGGTCATCGACGTGAGGCCAACGACATTAGGCCATCACGTTGGGGTTCGCTTGCGCTCACCCCAACCTACGACAAGCGTCACGATGGTAGGTTGGGGTGAGCAAAGCGAACCCCAACATCAGCCCTCATCTGCCGAGGGCATCGCGAATTACATCATCGATAGGCGTGGCCTTTACGCCAAGCGCCTGTTCCGTGGCGGCTGAATCCAGGACGCAGGGGAGATCATAGAGATAGGCCATCTCGATGACCTCGCGTGCGATCGGATCGCTAGCGGCGAGAGCCTGCCATTCGTCCGTCGATAACCGCGTCAGTATCGGCGGCGGTGCGGCGGCGATTTCGGCGATACGAATAGACAAGGCACGAACCGAGAGGTCGTTGGAGGGAGCGTGCCAGGCGCGCCCCCATGCTCCATCAGCGCGCGAAGCAGAAATTAAAGTCCGTGCGACATCACGTGTATATGTCCAACTGTGCAAAGCATCCAGGTCGCCCAGAAAGTGAGTGGGTTGGCCGCTGATAACGCCCGGAAGTGTCATTAACGTATAGAGCGATAGCGCATCGCGGCCCAGATAGTCACTTGCGCGTACTTCGGTCACTCGGGCGCGGCTGGCGAGCGCGTCTTCCCACATCGTTGCGCGCACGCGACCTTTGACGGTCTGTGGCGCCATCGGCAAGGATTCGGTCATTGGCCCGGCCACCTGGCCATATCCATAAACATTGCTCAGCGTCACGAGATCGGCACCCGAGACTTCTGCGGCCCGAAGCACGGCCGCCGCTATCGGCGGGAATTCTTGCGGCCATCGGTCGTAACGTGGCATCGCGCAGTTGAAGATCGTCGAAACACCGCCGGCGAGCTTGGTCAGCGCGGCGACATCGGTGGCATCCACTGCCACATGATGGATGCCCGGAAGCGTGGGACGCGGGTTGCGAGAGACGATGATGACTTCATCGCCTTCCGCAGCAAGCGCTTGAGCGGTCAGCATGCCGGTAGGGCCGGCGCCGACAATGAGTTTCTTGGCTTGATGCATGGAGGGTAGCTCGCGGTTGAACGATACGCGGCTTTGTACCGTCAACCATTGCTATCGTCGCGCACATTCGGCGCTGGCAAACAGCACATTCCACTTTGCGGTTTGGGCATGGCTGACATAAGCCAAGCCATCGCGATAAAGTGCGGCACATGCTCAATTCGTCCGATCTCTGGCCGCCCGCCGGTATTCAGGTCGTCCGCCGCTCCAGCCCGGCTGGACGCGTCGATCTCCCGGAGATCGCAGATCACCGCGTGAGCTTGCATCTCAGCAAACGCACATTGACGACCTGCTGGGAGTCTGGTCTGAGCTTTATGCGCTTGCGTGGGGACATCGATCTCACCCCGGCGCAAAGCATCGGTGGCTTCGATGCGGATGAAAGAAGCGATTCGCTCGAAGTACGCGTGCCGATTGGTTTTCTCCAACGTGTGGCGGACGAAATGCATGTATGCGGTGCACGCACCGCTGTGGAGACCCGGCACCTGCTCCAGGAGGAGGGCCTGACCCATCTCGTCCTGGCCATCGATGCCGAACATAGTGCCGGTTCGCCTGGTGGTCGCTTGTACATGGATAGTCTCGGTGTTGCGCTTGCCGTGCAGTTGCTGGCACGTCATACAGGGCCGTTGAAGCCGACCCGCGAAGGCCTTTCCGCGTTGCAGATTCAACGCATAGTCGATTTCATCGAGGCCCACTTGGATACGCCCCTTTCGCTCAGTCAGTTGGCTGATGTGGCGGGTGTCAGCCGGTCCTACTTGCAGCGTGAGTTCAAGTCGAAAAGAGGCACCTCGATACATCAGTACGTGGTGAGTCGCCGCGTGGAGAAGGCGCGTGTCTTGCTGTTGAATCGATCGTTGCCGGCCAGCGAGGTCGCATTGGCGGCAGGTTTCTCTCACCAGAGCCATATGGCGCGGTGGATGCGGCGCTTGCTCGGCGTGACGCCAGGCAATATTTGAATCGCATCGATGATGCTTGTGCTATTCGCCCTGCCGCTTAAAGACCATCATCCAGAGGCCGCCGCCAGTTACACGCATGGTCGTGATCTGACCCGTACGGTTTCGCTCGAACAGGAAAAGATATCCCTTTGCGCCATAGGCATCTTCGCCCTCTGTCGATAAGGGGACGCGCCCCCATGCGGGATGCTCAAGCACCAGCTTGTCCGCTACCGCCCTGAAGCGAAAATCGGCCGCCAGTTCAGTACTTCGGAAGAGCCCCGTATAGCCCAGCGGATTTACCCGCGCCGGAGCTAGCAATGGCAAGAATGCTTGACGCGTATGGTTCATGCTTTCAACGAGATCGTAGCCATTTCCAGTGCGGACGAAATGTATCTCGGCGCCGCCTTGGGTTCGATAGCCTGTCCCGACAGGATCGAGCAACACGCCCGACGAGGAGGCATCGAGCATGCGCAGATGAGCATCGTCAAATTGGATCACACGCATGGCGCGGCGGTTTGCCGAAACATAAACCCCTGCATAGAGCGACTCTTGCGATGTGGTTTGTTGAGGCCGGATTTGTTGAGAATGGGATGTCTCGTGGGGCATGAATAGCTGCGCGACTTTACGGGCCATCATGCTTTGCTTGGCGCCGCCATCGTTGCATAGCAGAGCGACAGTCAGGTCTTCGTGGGGCAGGTAAAGGAGCTGTGCCTTCCAGCCCTCAAAGCTCCCGCCATGTTGCTCAACAGGCGCGCCATGCCAAGTCTCCAGCTCAATGCCATAACCGTAGGGGATGGATTCTCCCGATCGAAGTTTTCCTTTCGTCAGCATTTGTTTGCGCAGTGTCGGCCAGGGCGGATTGCTGGCGTGCTGCAAGGTTTCCTCCCACCGGAGAAGGTCGCCGACCGTGGTCACCATGCCCGTGCCGCCGCGCGCCAATGCATCAAATCGCAATGGCTTGAAGCCGTTATCCTCCAGCGGTACATAGCCTCGCGCCATGCCCGTCGGGGGATGTTTTAAATCCGTCCATAACAGTGTCTTCGTCATGCCCAGCGGTGTGAAAATCCGCGCTGCCAGGAGTTGATCGAGCGATAGGCCGCTCGTGCGCTCAAGGATTCTCGCGAGCAAGACGTAGTTTGTACTTGAGTAGGAAAACTGCGTTCCGGGGGTGAAATCCAATCCGAGCTGATGCTTGGCCTGCGCAATAATTGCATCATCGGATTGTGTCGCGATGTCTCGGCCAGCCAGCTCGCTGAGCGCGGTGTAGTCTCGGATGCCGCTGGTATGGTGGATCAGGTCATCGATGGTTACGTCTGCCATAAACACCGGCATATCAGGCAAATAATGCCGTACGGACATTCCTGGTGACAGCACGTTTTGCTGGATGAGCATGGCCGCTATGGCGGCGGTGAATTGCTTTGTGGTCGAGCCGATATAGAAACGCTTCATGGGCGTAATCGCTGCATGACTTTGTAGATCTGCCGCTCCATACCCCTTCGTGTAGAGAAGCTCGCCTGCACGTTGTACACCTACGGCGCAGCCTGGCGCGTTCGGCTTGATATCTGCGAAAACGGCATCGACATCGGGTGGGTGCGAGGTAGCCGCCGCACTCGCTATGCAACTCATCGCTGTCAAGGAAAGCATCCACCGGCCTGTCATGTGCTGTCCTTACTCTTGTCCGAAGCGCTTTCTGTAATCGGAGGGAGTGATGCCGAATTCACGCTCAAAAGCCCGCCGGAACACATCGTCACTTGCATAGCCGACCGAATACGCTATCTGGCTGATGGGGGCGGTGGATTCGATAAGCGCGGTGCGTGCGCGGTCCATTCTCAATTGGCTGATATATGCCGCGGGACTTGTCTGGAAAGCGGCGCGAAAAGCCCGTGCAAACTGCCGGGTACTCAGGCTGGCTTGTTCGGCAAGCCGTTCGATCGGCAATGCTTCGTGTAGCCGCTCGACCAGCCACGCCGCAAGATTCGCCAGTGGCTCGGTGGTATGGCTCTGGAATCGCAAGGGTTCGGAGTATTGACGCTGTCCGCCGGATCGCTTGAGAAAAACGACCATCTCCCGAGCGACCGATAACGCCATGCGAGAGCCAAGATCTTGCTCGACCCAGGCTAACGCCAAGTCGATGCCCGAAGAGATGCCGCCGGATGTATGGAATGGCCCATCGCTGACATAGATCTTGTCCGGCTCCAACTGGATCGACGGGAACTGTCTCGCTACGTCGGCGGAAAAACGCCAGTGAGTCGTCGCCCGCCGGCCGTCCAGAAGGCCGGTTGGCGCCAATCCGTAGATGCCGGTGCAGACGCTACTGATGCGGCGGATGCCATCGGCATGCATGGTCAGCCACTGAGCCACTTTGCGGGTGGTTTCCGGTTGTCGCAGTCCTGCCCCTCCTGGGATCACGATCGTATCCAGTTCGCCCACGGCGGCAAGTCGACGCGTGGGTATGAAGCTCAAGCCTGATTCGGCCTGAAAGGCTTTTTCTTCGGCAGCCAGGACCTCAACGACATAGGGCTGCGAGCCAGCTTCAGCTAGGGCATTGGCGGTAGTGAGCACCTCAAGCGGGCCCACAAGATCGAAGGCGTTTACGCCATCGAAGCCGATAAATCCGATCTTGCGAGCATGGGACATCGCTCGATCATAGCGATGAGCCTCGGTAGAGGTAAGGACGCCGAGGCGACGATTTCGGTCATCTTCCCAATGTAGGTTGGGGTGAGCGCCAGCGAACCCCAACGTTGCGCGACGTTGGGTATCACTTCGTTCAACCCAACCTACATCCGCGTGTCGCAACGAGTTCAATATCACACCCTGGCTGCCACAAAAAATTGCATGCTGCCTATCCCAAGAATAGGATTTTCATATGCGGTTAATCCGTATCGAGTCGGTTCCGCCAGGCGATGCGCCTTTCCATATTCGCGAAGCTTGGGTCGGCCTGGTTTTGCCGCTTGCCGAACGTATCGTGGATCAACCGGTTATTAGCGCGTCTAGAAGTGTTCTCGCCAACAAGCATGGGTTCTGGCTAAGCGTGAAACGGTTTCTGAAGCGTGAATTGGAAGAACAGCCAACTCCGGTCTACGCCATTGACGTTCTTGCGGCGATCGATGTTTTGCAACGAGCTGATCCGACTGCGGCGCAATGGTGGAAAGCGAATACACCGCACTTGTTCCATGAGGGCCATCTCTTTGCGTTCTCGGCGAGTTGCTGCATTGAAATCTCAGACATCCCGTAGGTTGGGGTGAGCGCAAGCGAACCCCAACGTTGCGCGACATTGGGTATCACTCCGCTCAACCCAACCTACTTCTCGGCATTTGCGTGGCTTCGGCATGTCGGCGACGCCAGAACGGGCGGTGCTTCCAGCGCTGTTCCGCCGCGTAGAAATACTGGGTGTGGCGTAAATAGGTCTGCCGAACATTCGAGAGTTGATGGCTATACCGCGCCAGCTCGTCGGGCTGGCCGGATAGCACGCCCATCACTGCCTGGGCACCACGCAACCCCGTGTAAAGCGCATTGAACATGCCCTGGGACGAGAGCGGGTCGAAGGCCAGTGCGGCGTCGCCGACGGCGAGCCAGCCATCTCCGCTCCATTGCTGCAGGCAGGCGCCGCCGGCATCCGCGCCCCGTGGTGGGCACCATGAGGCATCCGCCGGGCACAGCAAGCGGATGTGGCGAGTCGCCGCCAGTTGATCGAGCCAGCCATGCGGCTCATGCAAAATCCGCGAGGCATCCGATGCCTCGACATGCAACACAGCGATGCGCCGCCCTTGCGGAAGCGGGGCGCAATACCACCATCCGTCCTCCACCGATTCGACCATCGTGCGCTCATCGGCGTGCCGGTTTTCGCCGATGGCGTAAAGCGCAATCATCGGCGTGTCTCGTGTCCGCGCCACACCAAGCTTGCGCGCGAGGATGCCGCTACGCCCGCTGGCGTCGATCAGCCAGCGGGTACATAGGGCCCCATCACTCAGTTGCACCTGCCAGCCTGCTTCATCTCGCGTCACCGATTTAAGGCGGGCAGTACGCCATGTTGCGCCTGCTTCTTGCGCGGCATCGCGCAGGCTGGCTTCAAAACGCTGTCGGTCGACATGCCAGCCGGAGCCATTGGGATCTCGAATGAAATCAGTGGCGCGTAAAACATCATCGCCCCAGGCGGAGACATTGCCTACGCATGCACGTGGCTTGCTTTGCGCCAGCCACGGCAGCAAGCCCAGATCCCGCAGCAGGGGGCGTGCCGCTCCCGGCAGGCTTTCTCCCACCTTGTCGGTATCGCGAATGTCATCGACCAGCAATGCGCGCGCACCCGCCTTGGCGAGTACGCGCGCGGCTACTGCTCCGGCTGGGCCGGCTCCGATCACCAGGACATCAGTCCTCATGCTTTCTCTTTCTGAGCACGAGACGACGGAAGGCTTCCAGTTGCTCCTCGTTTTCCCAGCCGGCCAGCCGTAGCCGATCTTCGCGTGTCCGCGCGGATGCTTTGTCCAACCCTGCGGCGAGGGCCGCGGTGCGTGTGGGTATGCCTGGCACCGACTCGACAAAGATCACCGGTGGAAAATCCGGATCGTCATCCACGCCTTTCTTCGCCGCGACAATACCCATAGCGCCGAAGTGTTCGACCATATGCATCATTTGCGCGGGCGGCAAACCGGACAGTTCGCGCAGCCAGTTGGCCCGGCGATGGAACGCCGCCAGCCGTTGCTCTCGCGCAAGGTCTGGATTGATAACGATGGCGTAGTCCTCCTCGGTGAGTACCTGGTTGGGCACCCGTGCCGGCCAGAAGGAGGGCAGGTAGGGGTCGTATTCAACGTCATAGCCGGAGCGGCAAAACGCGGTGTCGCCTTGCCAGGGCAACGCCATCCAGCGACTTAAATCCCCCGCCCCTTGCGCATAAAGCGGGCCGCCGGGTCTCAATGCGATTTGCTGGGTCAGTTTGCGGCCGTATTCGGGAACGGGTTGCTCGGCAGGGCGCTCGCGGATGCGGAAAGGCGCCCGATACATGCTGCTATGTCGCATCGGCCAGGTCAGTTCGCAGCCGGGGTGGAAGGCATCGGCCAGGCAGAAGTGCAGCGCGGCCTGGTCCAGCATGGCGGGTCGGTCGGCCAGCTCGACTTGGCTTAAGTCATGTGGCGGCTGGTAGTCGGGGTGCCAGTCATTGTCGAAGTTTCCTTCGACCCAACGCTGTAGCAGGCTTGCCCGTACCGGCGACAGGGGCAGATAGTTTTCCGGGTCGTCATCTTCGAAGGAGCCGAACGCATCGCCGTAAAGCCACGGCCAGGTACGCGGTTCGGCGACGGGATTATTTACCGGGCGGAAGGCATTGAAGATCACGCGGCGAAGTTCGCCGTAGATATCGGGATGCCCAGCCGCAGGACGATGAGAAAGTTTGGTCAGTAGCTGCGGATCGTCGAAGTCGAATTGGCCGCCATGTCCGAACAGCGCGGCAAAACCCTTGTTCACCCACTGCAAATTGCTCAGCCGTTGCAGCGCGGGCAGCACGTCCCGCACGAACGACACCTGTTCCGGGAAAGCAATCCAGCCGCACTCCACGTAGGCGTCGTATAAAAGATCGTAAAGCGTGCGCCAGCCAATAATGTCCGGCGCATAGTTGGGTGGCGCCACCACCACCCAGGCGGCATCCACGGGAATCTCCCTGCCGGCAATGCTGACCGCGGCGTTGACCGGCCCATCCGAGGTGTCGTCGTACCAGCCATCGGCATTGTTGAACGTATCGGGGTCGTCAGGATCGTAGATGGGCTTGCCTTCGGGCGACGCGGATATGCCATGGCCGCCAAGCACCAGCAGGCGTCCCGATGCATCCGTGCGCAGCTCGCCGAGACCCACCTTGGTGCCTTGAAACATGCCGCTGTCGAATCGATAAGCCGGGCCGCTGATGTCGCTGCCTTCGATATGGCGCGGGCCGGGGTCAATCGCCAAATTAGTGCGCGCCGCACCTTTGATGTGTGCGTTACGCAAGGGCAGGCTCAATTCGTACGCTTGGGGAATATCCAGCGCAGCATCGAACTGGTACCACTGTGCCTTGCGATTGGCCAGATGCACCTGCCAGGTGATCTTTGCGTTATTGCCGGTGAGCTCGGCGACGACCTCACCGGCGGCGTTGTAGCCATACAGGCGAAAAAGAGCCGCCTGGCGCTTGAGCGCGCCGGTGCTGTCGCGCATGTCGGCGGCACTAAGCGGCTCGGGTTGAATCACCTCCGGCCCGACATAGAAACCTTCCGGGCTATTGCCGACCCGCGCGATGCCGATGCCCGGATGAATGGCGGCCCGGACGATGGTGGTGTCGCGTGCAGGCGGCCACGGCGCGGGCGGGCGTGGGAGATGGGGTTCGCCATCGGGCTGGCCGTTGACGTTGCGGCGAAGTTCGGCCGAGGCCTGATAGATCACCTTGCGGGCGTCGGCAATCGTGCCGACCGGCTCGTGCTCCGCTAGCGTGCGCCACGGATTGAACGATAACGCTTCACCGTACGCGGACTGGCCTCGGGCGGCGATATCCTGCTGCGGCAGCGTCAAGGTGGCCACATGCTGGGGCACCGATACCTTTTCGTCCCACTGATCCGTAGCCTTGTTGAGCGGCGTCTTTTGCTCATCGATATACGGCTGCACCATAAAGCGAAAGCGCGCCTCCCCTCGTTGCAGGCGCTGCTGCAGATCTACCCCGAGGTAGTTAGGGTCGTTGTAATCGGGGTTAGGGCCCGTTGGAATAGGTGCGATGGGTTCGAGCTTGTACTTGCAGTATTTTTCGGGGCCAAAACGAAAAGGAATCACGCTCCATAGGTTTTCTCCCAGTACGGTGGGAACCTTCTTTTCCATGGCATCGAGAATGGCCGCGCCCTTGGGGTTCTCTTTACGCCATTTCAGATATTCCTCTTCACTCGTCAAGGATGCCTTGGTGAATACGCACATGGCGCGGGCGTCATCCACAAAAAAGACGTCATGGTTTTGCAGAATGAAATCGGCCGTGGGCGAGGTGCTGCCCGGTGGCAGCAGCTTTTGCCCTGGCACGTCGAACAGTTTGATGCCCAGACCTACCGTGGTGTTGAGGTCGGGGCGCCCATCGGAGATGTCGCTGGAAAAGCGAGCCCATACGGGATACGTCACCTGCTGGCTGAAGATGCCCACGCGCCAATCGGGCGAAAGACCGGGCGCAATCTCGAAACGTCCGTGCGCCACGCCGTGCAAACGCAGAAAAACCGGTCGCTTGGCGGGACATTGCCCTTTGTCGATGCGCCCGCGTTGCACCATGTCCACAAACATATGCTGCAGGCATTCAATGGATCCGGCATCGGTGTCGCAGCTACAAGGGATGTCAGTCGTTTTAGCATCGTGCTTATGACTCATGGCCTTACCTCAGCATGGGCGAATGGGTATTTGCGGCGTCATTAGCTATGTCGCTTCATTATTCAGGCATCAATATTATTATTGCGCGGACACCGGTCGCCTGTGATCCGTGGCGCCATGCCTATAATCGATAAATGTATTGAGAGAGTCGTATCGCGTCGGCGATGTTCTGATCTATTTGGTGTAGACAGTGTGATGCCGGGGCTATCTAAGGTCGCCGCGTAATAAATCGCGACTTACCATATATGTGGATCACATAATCACGGATGGGACAGGCGATTAACCGATGCGGCGAGATGATCTCCGTGATCGCATGCTTGATCGTTGGGGCGAGCTGCGCTCACCCCAACAAGCCTTGCTATGTAGGTTGGGCTGAACAAAGTGATGCCCAACGTTGCGAAGTAAACCCCAACGTTGCGCAACGTTGGGGTTCGCTTGCGCTCACCACCAACCTACGCCGCCGGCGTCATGGCGTGCAGCGCAATCACCCAATGCCGTAGGTTGGGCTGAACGAAGTGATGCCCAACGTTGCGAAGCAAACCCCAACGTTGCGCAACGTTGGGGTTCGCTTGCGCTCACCGCCAACCTACGCCGTCGGCGTCATGGCGTGCAACGCAATCACCCAATGCCGTAGGTTGGGGTGAGCGCAGCGAACCCCAACAATCCTCGCGCCATGTTGTCATGCAGCCGGCGTCACCGCGCGTAGCGCAATCACCCCGGCGACGATCAAGACAATCCCGGCTACCCGTGATAGCGACAGCGGCTCGCCAAATAACACGACACCAAGCAGCGCCGTGCCCGCTGCGCCTATACCGGTCCACACCGCATAAGCGCTACCGACCGGCAATGCGGTCAGCGCACGCCCCAGCAGCACCACGAATGCGGCCAGCGCCAGCAGCGATACCGCGCTCCAGCCCCAGCGCGTATAGCCTTGCGATAACTTCATCGATACGGCCCACAGCACGTCCAGTGCGCCCGCTACCAACAGCATCAGCCACGCTGATGAGATGCTCACTCCGGCGGTCATTGCCTCATGCTCCCTGCTCGGCACGAAGCGCGCTCTGCACGCTGTTGCGCTCGCCGATGCGTTGGAGATACGCGGCCAGCAAAGGAAAGCTATCCAGTGACAGGCCGCAAGGTTTGGACCAACTGGCAATCGTGAAGAGATACGCGTCGACGACAGTGAAAGTGTCCCCCAGCAAAAACGCGCGCCCCTGAAGCTGACGCTCGATCAGTTCGAGACGTTTAGCGATCTTGCCCCGAGCAACCTCGGCCGCCTGCGTACCGAATTCGGGATGAAACAGCCATGGGCTGAACATCTTGTGCAGTTCGGAGCTGATATAGACCAGCCAGCGTTGCGCCTCGTAGCGTTCCAGTGCTGTGCCGGCCGGCAGCAGTCCATGCGCTGGCACCAGGTCGGCGAGGTAGCTCAAAATCGCCGCCCCCTCCGTCAGCAGTTGGCCGTCATCGAGTTGCAGCAGCGGGACATAGCCGTTCGGGTTGAGTTGGCGATAGTCCGCTCGGGTTGCCGCAACGATCGGTTCCGCACCGAGGCGCACGCGCATCAGTTCAAACGGCAGATTCAATTCTCGCAGCACAATATGCGTTGCCAGTGAGCAAGTACCGGGAGTGAAGTACAGTTTCATCGGGTGTCTCCTGAAGGGTGGGGACAGCTTCAAGGCAGGCGCCGGCGAGCGCCATCTGTCACCGCTACAAGGAAAGCTTGCGCATGAAGTCGGGCGAATGGTCTCTTGACGATCTTCAGTTGGTACGTGCTATTGCCGCGAACGGCAATCTGGCGGGTGCCGCACGTGATCTGGGCATCGATCATTCCAATGCGTTTCGACGGCTTGGCACGGTCGAGCAGCGTCTCGGGGTCAAGCTGTTCCGGCGCAGCCGTCGCGGCTATCAGGCGACCGAGGAGGGGGAGTTGGCGGCGCAGGCGGCCGAGCGTGTGCTGGCCGAGACCGACCTGCTGTCCAGGCAGCTACTCGGACGCGATCGTCATGTGCATGGCCGGTTGCGCGTAACCGCGCCCGACACTCTGGTCGGACACCTGGCCGAGCTATGCGCCGAATTCACTGCGCTGCATCCGATGGTGCACTTCGATCTGGTGATTAACAACGCGTTTCTGACACTGCAGCAACGCGACGCGGACGTGGCTATTCGTCCGGCCCAGCTATCGCCGCAAGGGTTGTCGGTGCGCAAGCTCGCCAGCGTCGCCACCGCCGTGTATGCGCCAAAACCAGCGCGCCGCAAAGAACCTGCAGAGCGCTGGATCGGGTTGGGCGATGCACTGTCACATCTGGCGGCCGCACAGTGGCTTCGCAATCACGTCGATCCGGCGCGTATCGCGCTTACTGTCGATACGCTGCCGGCCGCGCTTGCTGCCTGCGAAGCCGGCCTCGGCCGCGCACTGCTGCCGTGCTTTTATGCCGACCGCTCGCGCGCCGTAAGCCGGCTCGGCGCGCCGCTGCCGGAGGTGCAGACACAGCTATGGTTTGTCACCCATCCCGACCTGCGCTCGTCCGCGCGAATCCGCTTGTTCCGCGATTTCGTCGTGCAATGGATTGCCCATCGCGACGTTGCGTTTTCCGCCGGGCTCTAGGGCATAGGCGGCATCAAATCTCAAACGTGGCCGGAACGCCTCGCTCAAGGCTCGTCAGTCGATCTGCAAGACCCACCGTGGCGAAAGATCGGGCAAGTTCGCTCTGACTCTCGACGAAGTGTTCCCAGCCTTCGTTGTGAATGGCGACGATATGCGCCTGGGGGAACGCGTGCGCGAACTCGATGGCGTCGTTGCTGCCCATGGTCATGTGAAAGCTGCCGCGTGGTTGCGCCGCGCCGGTAAAAAGAATCGCCAGCCGGATATCGAACTTGTCCTTGATCGCGGCGACACCCTCGTACCAGACGGTATCGCCCGACACGTAGATGCTGCCGCTGGAATGTTCAGGTGTCACCACGAAACCCACGACATCGCCGCTGATCGGCTCGATACCTACGGGGCCGTGCCGCGCAGGGGTTGCCGTGACACGCACCTCGTTCTTTTCAGGCCCGTGAACGACCACGCTTTCCCATGTGGTCAGACCCTCGACACTGCCGCCAAGCCGGGATGCGCCGGCAGGCGTAGTCAGTACGCGTGGTGCTTGTTTGAGAAAGGCTCGCCCCGAACGGTCGAGATTGTCCCAGTGGTGGTCATGGCTGAGCAGCACGGCGTCAATGGGCAGCAGCGAGGCTGGGTCGGTTGCCGGCCCCGTTCGTTTGACCAAGGTGATGGTGCCGGCGTCATAGGCTTGCGGCTCGTCGAAGGTCGGGTCGGTCAGCAGCCGCGTGCCCGCGACCTCGATCAAGGCGGTGGGGCCGCCAATGAGGGTAAGAACAACGTTCATCTGATATGAAATCCTTGGGGGGCAGGCAATAGAAAGCGGAAAAAGTGTCAGAGCTGCGCGGCGCCTGCCTGCTTCTGATCTACGGGTTGGCGATGGCCGATACGTTCGACAAAGTCCGCAATCAGCGGAGCGATCATCGGCAGGCATTCTTCCAATGCGAAGTGCCCGGTATCGAGCAGATGCAGTTCGGCACTTGGCACATCATCCAGATAGGCCCGCGCGCCGGCCTCCACGAAGAACGGGTCGTTACGGCCCCAGAAAATGAGTGTCGGCGGCTGATGCTCGCGTAGCCATGCCTGCCATTGCGGGTACAGCTCAAGGTTGGAGTGGTAGTTCAGTGCAAGATCGACCTGGATCTGCGCGCGGCCGGGCAGGTCGAGAAAATGCTGGTCCATAGTCCAGCCATCGGGCGCGATCAGCTCGGGATGCGCTGCGCCGGTAAGGTATTGGCCGCGCGTCATGTCCAGCGTCAGCAGATTGAGTACCCCTTCCTCGGCGCCTTTCACGCCCGGCTTCATCGCGGTGAACTCCTGTGCGATCGGGCTCAGGCCCACCGTGTAAGCGTTGCCGTTCTGGATCACCAGGCCCTCGAACCACTCCGGGTGCCGTGCCGCCAGGCGAAAGCCCACCGGCGCGCCGAAATCGAACATATAGGCGACGAAACGATCCAGCCCGAGTGCCTGGCAGAAGCCTTCCATCACGTCCGCCAGGCGGTCAAAACTGTAAGCAAACGGACCACCCAGCGTGGCAGGCACGGGAGCATCGCTGTGGCCAAAGCCTGGGTAGTCCGGCGCGATCAGGTGATAGCGATCGCCCAGTGCATCCATCAAGCGGCGGTACTGATGTGACGCGGACGGAAAGCCGTGGAGCAGCAGCAAGGTCGGTGCGTCCTTGGGGCCGGCCTCCCGATAAAAGACCTTGATGCCGTCGATATCGACGTGGTGATGGGTGACCTGCGGGATGTTCATCGTGGTGGATTCTTTTGCGTCGAGGTGTGCGCATGATGGAGAGAATGCATGGACCCCATAAGACACCCGGCGATGAATACACCATTCACTGCAAGCGAACGATGACGCCGGGGGGAGGTTGATGATTCGCCTGTTGTTCTATCCCTTTCAGCACTGGACGGGCGAATACTTGGCGTGATCCATTTCGTCGGCAACACAGCGGCACCATTTCAATGGGCGTAAACACTGTTCACACGAGTGGGCCTGCGGGGTTTTGACCTCATATGCCCAAGGAGAAGTCAGTGCGCTATCCAGCATTCGCTAGACATCTTTCGGCGGTTGTTTTCTCCGTAGTCTTCGCCGGCTACGTGCTGACACCCACGATGAGCTATGCCATCGGGCAGTCCACAACAGCCGTGGCACCAACCACGCTTACGGCGGATACGGCCGAAGTGACTGCGGCGGGTAACGCCTTCATGGCACCGGCCGGGTGGTCGCTCAGCGAGCGCGGTAACGCGTCGATTCTCGAAGCGCCCGAAGGTAAATCGTGGATTGCGCTGGTCGACGTCCAGGCGAAGAGCGCCGAGGCCGCGGTGGCCGAGGCGTGGACGGCATATCATCCAGATGCCATGCGTACGCTAAGGTCGGCCATTGCCAATCCCGACAAGGATGGCTGGCAGGATCAACATACCTACACCTATCAGACGTCGCCGAACGAGCAACGCACGGTTACGGCAAGTGCGATGCAACATGAGGGGCGGTGGACCGTAAGGATTTCGGATCTCGCAAACGCGGTCGATGGCAAACGTGAGGCTCAGATCGCATTGATCGTCGACGAATTGCTGCCGAAGGGATATGTGCGCGAGAGCTTCGCTGGGCGAAAAGCACAGCGGCTCGATGCAAAACGTATCGCCGCACTCAAGGACTTCGTCGTGCGCTCGCAGGACATGCTCGGTGTTCCGGGGATCTCGGTCGGCGTAGTACAGGACGGCAAGATCATTCTGGCCGAGGGGTTTGGCGTTCGCGAGCTGGGCCAGTCGACCAAGGTCGACGCTGACACCTTGTATCTCATCGCGTCGAATACGAAATCACTGACGACCTTGATGCTCGGCAAGCTGGTCGACGAGCATAAGCTCGACTGGGATACGCAAGTGACCAAGGTCTTGCCGGATTTCAGGCTCGGCGACACCGACACGTCCAGCAAGGTGCAGGTCAAACATCTGCTATGCGCATGTACCGGACTGCCACGGCATGATCTCGAATGGATTCTCGGCCCCAGGAACGCCACGCCGGAGCTGGCGTTGGCGATCCTCAGCCGGATGCAGCCAACGAGCAAGTTCGGTGAGATGTACCAATACTCGAACCCGATTGCCGCCGTGGCAGGCCTGGTCGGTGGCCACGTTGCGTATCCAGGACTGGAGGTCGGTGCCGCCTATGACCGGGCGATGGCGACGCGTGTCTTCGGGCCGCTGGGTATGACGCGTACCACGTTCGATTTTGCGCGCGCGACACAGGGCAACTACGCGCGGCCGTACGGGTTTGATCTGGACGGCAAGACCACGGCGGTGGCCATGGCGCAGAACTACCCGATTCGCGCGGTACGTCCGGCCGGTGGCGCATGGAGCAGTGTCAACGATCTCCTCAAGTATGTGCGGATGGAGCTCGCCGCCGGCGTACTACCCGATGGAGAGCGTTATATTTCCGAGGCGGCACTACAGGCGCGACAGGCGCCGCAGGTCAAGACCGGCAAGGATTCGTGGTACGGCATGGGGTTGGAAACGGATGCCCGCACGGGGATTCGAATGGTGTTTCATGGCGGACGGATGCGCGGCTACCGCAGCAACATGGTGTGGCTTCCCGAGTATGGCGTCGGCGCGGTGATTCTCACCAACGCGGACGCCGGTGATGTCTTGATGGATGCGTTTCCGCGCAAATTTCTCGAAGTGTTGTTTGATGGAAGTCCCCAGGCGGATGCTGCGGTAGCTGCCGCCGCGAAAGCTGCGCAGGAGCGGACGGCCGCCTCGCGCAAGGCGCTGGCGATTCCGCCAGATTCCGCTGAAATCGCCAAACTCGCATCGCGCTACCACAATGATGTGCTTGGCGAGATTCGCGTCATCAAGACCAGCAACGGCGCAATGTTCGATTTCGGTGCGTGGCGAGCGCCGATCGCACTGCGCAAGAATCCCGACGGAACCATCACCTTCGTCGCGACCGCGCCGGGGTGGTCGCCCGAGCTGACTGTCGGCACGCAAGCCGGCCAGCGGACCCTGATGATTCGGGACGCGCAGCATGAGTATGTCTTCACGGAGAGCGGTTGATTTCAAATCGCCGTCTCAAGTCTGGCTGAATCGCTCACGGACTTAAGCGAACTCGGCGAAAGAGTGACGCCGGTAGGGGGCCTGCCTATGGCCGACGGATAGCTCTGGGCGGCAAAAAAAAGAGGCGCCGCGCGCCTCCCTGATGAATTTATACAACACCGGGGGGCTTGCGGAAAGGCCCGGTGCGTAGTTCAGCATGGCCGGCCTGTCGAAACGACAGGAAACCGGAGTGACCCGATGACTGATTCGCAAACGTACTTCCACGGCACCAAAGCCGACCTGAAGCTGGGTGACCTGATCGAACCAGGCTATGTCTCCAACTATGGCAAAAGAAAACAGTCGGCTTTCGTTTACCTGACCGCCACATTGGATGCCGCCATCTGGGGAGCCGAGCTGGCCGTTGGCGCAGGGCAGGGCAGGATCTACATCGTGGAGCCAACAGGGTCCATGGAAGACGATCCCAATCTGACGAATAAGAGGTTTCCCGGAAATCCCACCAAGTCATATCGCTCGCGGAGCCCCTTTCGCATCGTCGGCGAGGTTGCACAATGGAAGGGTCACTCCCCAGGCCAGCTCAAAGAAATGCACGCTCACCTTGAAAACCTAAGGCAACGCGGTGTTGAGGCTATTGAAGAGTAAGCACGGTTCGGCCATCTAATAACTCACTCAAGCCGACGCTACTCCGCGGCGCGGTTTAGTTGGGCGTTGATGTCCGTTTCCGGGCCGGGGGCGGACATCGATATATTTAATGGAAATATGCCGGTGCAACGCAATCCGAAGCGGAGGGCCGGTGCTGACGGGTGGCTCATTCCATTTTGGACGGCCATTCATTTTCCAGCCAGCTACTGAGCTGATATCCGCGTAACCTTGCGCGCTCCTCACGCTCATTGCGGCGACCATGCAAGAAAATACGACTGAACCGCACACTCGCGCGGCGCTTCCGCTTGCGCCTTCGCTGGACTCGACGCTTTCCGCGGCGCATATGCCCAGGCAGTTTCGTCCGTTGGGGTGGCGTGTGCTTTGGATTACCGGTCTCGCCATGGGGCTTGGCGCGGTAGTGGCTTTAGTCGCTCGTGCGCTGACGGCGCTGATCGGGCTGGTGACCAATCTGGCGTTCTACGGGCGTTGGAGTTTTGATTTCACGAGTCCCGCAGGCAATCACCTGGGCCTATGGGTCATTGTGGTTCCGGTGGTCGGCGGGCTCATTGTGGGCGTCATGGCGCGTTGGGGATCGCGCGCAATCCGTGGTCACGGCATTCCCGAGGCGATGGAGCAAGTGCTGCTTAACGAAAGTCGTATCCCGGCCAGAATGACCTGGCTTAAGCCGGTGTCTTCGGCCATTGCCATTGGCACGGGCGGTCCCTTCGGCGCGGAAGGTCCGATCATCGCCACCGGTGGTGCGTTGGGCTCGTTGGTTGGACAACTCCTGCATGTGACCGCCGATGAGCGCAAGACGCTGCTCGCCGCGGGTGCCGCCGCCGGCATGGCCGCCGTATTCTCCGCACCCATATCGGCCGTGTTGCTGTCTATCGAGCTGTTGCTGTTCGAACGGCGCGCACGCTCGCTGATTCCGGTAGCGCTCGCCGCCGTCATAGGCACCGGTGTGCGCTTCGTGCTCGAAGGCAACGAGCCGATGTTTCCGATGCCGGACATCGCCTCGCCCGGACTCGCTGCGATAGCCGCTTACATCATGCTCGGACTGATCGTGGGCGTCGTGAGCGTGGGGGTGACCAAGCTCACGTATGCCATCGAGGACGGATTCGAGAAGCTGCCCATTCACTGGATGTGGTGGCCGGCACTGGGTGGCGTCGTCGTCGGTGTCGTCGGCTATTTCATGCCGCTGACGCTCGGTGTCGGCTACGGAAATATCGCCGCAGTGATCGCCGGTCAGGTAAGCCTCGGCGGCATGATCGCGTTGTGCCTGGCGAAACTGTTGTCGTGGTCGGTAGCGCTTGGCAGCGGTACGTCCGGCGGCACGCTTGCACCGCTATTCACCATCGGTGGTGCACTGGGTGGCGCCGCGGGCCTGCTTCTAGTCACCTGGGCACCTTGGCTGCATGTCGACCCGCGTATGGCTGCTTTGGTCTGCATGGCGGCTATTTTCGCCGGGGCGTCGCGTGCTTTTCTCACCTCGGTGGTGTTCGCCTTCGAGACGACTCAGCAACCTCACGGCTTGCTGCCACTGCTAGGCGCGTGCGCGGCGGCCTATCTGGTCTCGGGCTTGCTGATGCGCAATACCATCATGACCGAGAAGATTGTTCGCCGTGGTGTGCGCGTTCCATCGGAGTACGCCGCAGACTATCTCGATCAAATTATCGTGCGCGACGCATGCAGCCGGAATGTGGTCAGCCTGCGCGCGTCGCAAACATTGTCTGAGGTACGCCAGTGGCTCGGCGAGGATCACCCCGCCGCAAAGCACCAGGGCTTTCCCGTGCTCGGTGAAGACGAGCAATTGCTGGGTGTCGTCACAAGACGTGACTTGCTCAATGCCAAGGTATCGGGAGACGCGCTCACCGGCTCGCTTATCCAGCGACGCGTGCTTGCGGTGCAAGAGGATCATTCATTGCGCGAAGCGGCCGATCACATGGTCGAGGCCGATGTTGGACGGCTCATTGTGCTCTCCAAGCACGAGCCGCATCGAATGATCGGCATCCTCACCCGTGGCGATCTGCTGGCCGCGCATGCCAGACGATTGCGCGAGGCGCGGCAAGCCAGTCGTCACCTGGGCCCCAAGATGTCAGTCGGCTCGTCGCTTAAAAAGACCGAGGACTGATATCTGTCATGTAGCGCGAGTTAGCGGGAAACCTTGAGTGGGCTCTTAGATAAGGCGTGGAATTCGATCAGCAGCCCGAGGTCGTCCTGCGTCGGCGCCAGAAAAGAGTCGCCCAGCGCTCCGCTATAGCGCGCCAGCTCTTTTTCGTATCCGCGCTCGACCCGTCTTTTTGCCCGGTCCAGGTCCGCAACGCCAATGCTGACTCCGAGCACCTGAGGGCCACTTTTGCGCAGGGCTTCTGCGGCCATCCCCGGACCATCCGGTTGCAGTACGAAAATGCGCTTCTGGCCCACCGGTACCGCATACCCGTGGGCCGATACCTGGGGCATCCGAACAGGTGTCGCGCCGGTTATACCCATGCGCTCCAATTGTTTGCGGTCCGCATCGGCGTCCGCTGAGAGCAGCCACAGCGCAGACAGTTCGCGCGCACCGTTGGGATGCTCGTGCGCCACCTGTTCGTCCGCAAGGCGGGTCGGTGTGGCGTTGACGGCTGCGTAGTCGATAAAGAACAGATTGCTTGAGAGCGGTTGGTGTTCGAAGGCGAACAGACGCCAGCGGGGAGGCTTGGACGGACCTGCGCCGTCGGGGTCGGTGGGCGACGCGGAGAAGACCGCTGTCGGCGCCAGGTCTTGCTGTTGCAAGAACGCGCGGGCCTGATCGAGCGCCGAGGAACGCAGGCCAAAGGTCCGCGAGCCGGGGCCGCCGTGCAACATAGCCTGGTCCGCGAGCATGCCCGGATCCATCTCGGGATTCGGCCGGGTGATGCCTAGCAGTTCCAGATAGCTGCGATCGGACATCCGCACATAACGATTGGCGACGCCGCCGGGATTGCGCCCCGGCCTGACCTGAAACCCGAGCTTGACCGTCATGATCGCGGTAGCCTGGTCGATGTCGCGGCCCCATAGCAGGATATGGTCGAGCGAGTTCGTCCCGGCCGCGGACTCCGTCGCGTTAGCGGCAGGCAGGCTCAAGCCGAACATCAGTATCAGTGCGGACAACAGAACAGCTAATCGCACAGCGCATTTACTCCATTGGGGGCGACGAGGTCGAGTCGACAAGACGAGGGTGAGGGCCATGCATGCTTGCCTGGGCATCGACCGTGGGCAATGACCTCGAAGGTCATGGCGCGATGGCTCGATGCCGACATCAGACGACACCCCATAAGCGCCGCGCTTCCTCGGCGATGATGTCGGGGAATTCCTCGGGAAAGAACAGCTTTGCTTCGGGTACGCGGCGAATGCCGCGCGAGCGCGCAAAGATGTGGTCGAGATAGTCGGCATCCGTTGGCGAGAAGATGTCGTCGCTGGCGCCCCACACGATGCGCAACGGCACCGTGCTGCGCTTGAGTGCCGCCTCAATGCCCGCCAGCGGGTTAGGTTCCAGCGCAAGGTGAAACGCGTGGTATTGCGCCCGGCGCAACGGCGAACTGACCAGCGGCGCGACGTAGTAGTCGATCGTTTCATCGGCGAGGCGGCTGGGGTCGCGATAGACCGCCGCACCGAATGTCGAGCGCGCCAGTGCCTTGTCGGTGAGCCATTGGGCGGTGGCATCGGCGAGTGTGCCGGCGCGCGCCATCTCAATCGCCGGCTTGACCTTGGGCGGAGGGCTGTCAGGCTCGACATCGCAATTGGTCAGCAGCAGCGTGCGCACACGCTCGGGATAACGGGCCACGAACAGTTGTGCGACCGCGCCGCCGCTATCGCTGGCGACCATATCGACCTTGCCGATGGCCAGCGTGTCGAGCAGGGCCGCGAGCATCGCGACCTGGGCGTCGGCCGCCAGTGATTGGTGCGCGGGAATCTCGGAATATCCGAGGCCCATGAAATCGGGGGCGACGCATCGCCGGTAGGCGGACAACCGATCGATCGCGCCGCGCCATTGAAAGCTGTTGAGCGGCGCGCCATGCAGAAATAACGCCGCATCGCCTGAACCGCGCTCGACATAGGCGATCTTGCCGAAGGGGAGGTCGGCGTAACGCCGCGCCGCGCGAAACGCCGCCGCGTCGGTCGGTCGCGATGGGGCGGCGCCATGGCGGGTGTCCAGCCGCGATGCACAGGCGCCGATGACACTGGTGGCGAGAGCGGCACCGGTCCATGCCAGGAATTGTCTGCGTCTCATAGAGGTCTCCAAGCAACGATACGGGCATGCTGACACTGTCGCGGCAGGCACGCCGGCACAAACGGCCGGTGCCGGACACCAGCGGATGATTTTCGGTACTTGCGCAAAACCGGGGCGCGTAGAAGGATCAGCCGATGATCGACCGCCCCTCGTGTTACCCCGGTCCACCCGCCGCGCTGCTGTCGAGCGTGGGCCGAGAGCGCTTGCCGCTGCTCGACGTGTTGACCTCGCCGGTTCCGTCCGGCTTGTTCAATTCGCCGCTGGATGACCGCCATGTGCTGTGTCTGCACCTCGGTGCCCCGGTTCCGGTTTCCTACCGCATGGGCAACTACGAGCGACAGGGGCTGCGGATCCATGGGCAGTTCTGCGTCGTGCCGGCACGCTCGACCACGCGCTGGACCGTGTCGCAGCCGGCGCGATCGCTGCTGCTGCGGCTGAAGCCCTCGCTCTTGCTGGAGACCGCCGATGCCATGGGTCTGGGTTCGCTAAATGCCGAGCTGGCACCTTCGATTCATATCCGCGACCCGCAAATCGAGCGCATCGGCTGGATGATGCAAGCCGAAGATCACGATGCGTATCCAGGCGGCCGGTTATTCGTCGACAGCCTCGCCGCCGCGCTGGCGGCGCGGCTGCTTGCACTGCAAACGCGCAACGGCAACGCGACCGCCAAGCCGGGTCGCGCACTGCCGGCATGGCGGCTGCGCCACGTACTTGAGTACATCGAAGCGCACCTCGATGAAGACCTCACACTGGCTGAGCTGGCGAGCGTGGCGGGATTCAGCCTGTCGCACTTCAAGCCGCTGTTCAAACAAGCCGTGGGTATGCCGGTGCATCGTTTTGTGCTTGAACGACGCGTCGAGCGTGCGCGGATGCGCCTGCTCGAAGGGGGGATGAGCCTGACGGAGATTGCACTGGAGGCGGGCTTCGCGCATCCGAGCCACATGGCCCGCTGCATGCGCCGCGTGCTGGGGCTCAGCCCCTCGCAAGTTGCGGATTCGTCTCGATGAGCCGGTGACCGATCAGCCAATCGTCGCGTAGTCGGCGAAGACTTGCACTGACAGTTGTCATGGCGACGACCGCTGGTTTCACACTGGAGTGCGTGCAGCGGATGCGGGACCATCCAGTCACCTTGAGGGAGGGGAGTGCGTGATGACAGGCAATGAAACGCGTGCGCGTCTGTGGGTCGATCCATGGACCATGGTGGGACTGGTGTTGTTGCTATTGCCTTTGTTGACGATGGCGCATGAGCTGCTTGGGCATGCACTCACATGTGTTGCATCCGGTCATCGGCCCAGTGAGCTGGGTGCGTATTACATCGAATGTCCTGGTACGGACGGGTGGACTGCACGCATCGTGGCGATGGCAGGTACCGGCATGGATGTCTTGTTGGCCGTGCTGGCGTATCTGGCATGGTGCAAGGTAGAGCGGCCATTGCCGCGATTGATGCTTTGGATGGTGTTTATCGTCAAAGGCATGGTCGCAGCCGGTTATTGGATGTTCTCGGGCGCCACCAATCTCGGTGACTGGGGGCCGGACGTGGGGGGCGGCATCGGTCCGTTGCCGTTGCCTTGGCTATGGCGGGTAGGGCTGTTCGTGGTCGGCCTGTACGTCTATGTCCGGGTGGTTCGCCTGGGTATCCGCATGCTGATCGCGATGCTGGGCGGTGGCGATCAAGCTCGTCGCGTGCAGCGGTGGATCGCTTTGACGCTTTATGTGGTTGCCGGCGTGGGTGCGCTGGTGGTCAGCCTGTTCAATCCGCTTGGCCTCGTAATCACCTTGATGTCGGCCGTGGCGTCATCGTTCGGTGGCTTGGCCGGGTTATTCAACGTGGCCTATTCTCGGCGTTGCGACCTGCCGCCACGGGATTTCTACATCGGTCGCCACTACGCTCTTATCGCGGCAGGTGTGCTGGTGACGCTGGTCTTTGCGGCAACCCTGGGGCCGACCATTTACTTGCATTAACTGGATTAGTCATTGAGTGAGGCGAGCTTTTGGTCGCAGGGGGAATGGGTGAACACCTGACTCACCCCTTCCTCGACCTTTACAAGGCGCCAGTTAGCTAAGCATCATGCGCGCACGGTGCAGAAGCGCTGACAGGGGGCTGTCTTGAATCAACGATCTGCTGCGACGCTGCATGCCGTCGCGATGTTTGCTGCGTGCTTTTCGGTAGTTCTTACCGCGATTATCACGGCGATACGCCTGGCAACGGGGGGCTCTGCGCACCTGAGCGTCATGCTGGGCAGCTATGCGGCGTGGTTGCCGCTTGCTTTGCTTACCAAGGGGCTGCTCGCGTATGCCTGGGCCCAGCACGAGGTCGAACGAGGCCAGCGCCCGTGGTGTCTGTATCCCGCGAAAACGGTGCTCAAACTTGCGCTCATACTGACGCTGGCGAGTTTTCTGATATCGATGGCGCTGGCGCCGCTCAACGCTGCTTATATACGTTGGCTGATGGAAAGCTCGGTGCTGCGCCCCCTGGGTTGGTGGGCCGCACTCCCTCTGCTCAAGACGGCGGGGATGGAGCTGCTGTCGCTGGCGGTGGACTGGTTCGCTCTCGTGGTCGGGCTTCGTGTCGCCAATGAACGCGAGGTGGGCGTTCCAACACGAATGACCGACGCCATGCCGGCTGCGCGCTGGTGGTTTGCCGCGGCGTTCTTTGTGCTTTTCACGGTCTTTCTGTCCAACGCCAGCGGCGCGTCGATACGCCTGCTTGGATCGCCGGCCGGCACGCTGCACGTGATGTTCTACACCTTGCTTCCGGCGGCGCTGGCCTTCGCCTGCGCGCGCTATATGTTGCGAAAACCCTCGCCCATGATGCAGCCGTTGCGGTTGGCCGCCTGCGCGGGAGTGGTGGCATTGCTGTCGGCGGCGGTGATCGTAGTCGTGCCCGTGCTGATGTATCTGCTGATGGTCGCTCTCAATAGCTCTTTCAGTGGCGCCAGTGCTGGAACCTTTGCGATCAGCGTCGCCTTGCTGGTGCTGCCCGTTTTTCCGCTCGCCGCTTTTGCTTTGTGGCGGTACCGGGCGAATCTTCCCGTGATGGGATTTAGCGCATCGGCCGCTGAGTAGGCACCTAGTTACCTAACACACGAGTTGCCGGCGGATGCTCGTCGGTCCTAACAGCATGTACAAGGAGCGTTTGTGAATTGCCCTCGCTGCAATGTCGTCATAGGTGAAGGAACTTCGTGCGCTATCTGCGGCTACTCCCATGCGCAGAAAACAAATCTCGCGAATGCCTTTGAGGGTATGCCTGGTCCCGCAGGCTTTAAGCCCGCCGTTAAAAAGGAGACCCGCTCATCCAATCGATCGATCAGGCTAGGCGTGATCTTTTTAGTTTGCGGCATCGTAGGCCTCAGAATCGAGTTTGGCGGGCCCTCCGGCTATCCCTCCGGCCATTCGGCAAAGATGCTGGAAGCACTCGGCAACTTAGAAAACGCCGCCAATGGTAAACCTCAAGCAGCCTCGTCGGCATCGTTACCAGGAACCCAGCAACCTGGCGCCGAGGCGAGCGATGATATCGCGGTGAGAACGGTCAATCAGGTTGCAGCGGCAGTTGTCGAGCTAAGGCAGCACTGTGAGCGCATCGGCAAGGCCATGGCCGCCCTTCCGCTGAATCAAATGCTGTCGGCGAACAACCTGTCCTCGAAGGCTGGCATCCAAGCCAGCCGGAATGCGCTGGCCAGTTTCAATTCACTCTTGGACGAATTTGACGGGGCCGGAAATGACTACTTCAAACGTGTCAAAAATATTCTCTTGACGCTGCCGCCGAAAGAGCAGGCCGAGGCCATGCATGGCTTCAATACATCCTACCGCCTGATGAACGGAGCCATCTCTGATTACGTCGGCACACTGCGAAAAATTGACGATACGACGGCCGCTGTGCTGGATCTGGCGCAGCACAACTTAGGCCGTACCCAGCTGCGCAATGGAAAGTTAGCCATGCCACACGAAGTGCTGACTCAATTCAACGCGCTGATTGCTACGCTTCATATCCAAGCACAAGCGAGTAAGCAGGCGGAAGCACGGCTAGTTCAGATGATAGCGAAGGGACGACAAGGATTTACTGATTTCAAAACGGAACTGAGGCGGCAGTAATTCAGTTAGAGCCACCCGTCGGCGATTTAACAACAAAGGACTCGCGGCATGATGCGTTCAATATTTTTTACCGCATTTCTTTTTTGCATGGGCTTGGCAGGGCTTGTTGTGGGTGGCATCGACCTGTATGAAACCATTGATTTCCACCTCAATGGGCAATCGGCATTGATGGAGCTCGGCCCAACCCAAAAGAGAATCGTCATACCGTCTGATGGTTATGATGTGCATCTGCTCGATGTGCACTATGTAAGTGCCGCTGGCGACGTACTGGTATCGCAGAAAAGGCTGGCAGGGGATATTGCCCGCAGGCTGGAAAACGACGAAAAGATCCCGATGACATATCTGAAGCGTGATCTACAAAAGGTCTATTTTTCGGGGGAGCGGCCGGAGAGTCCCTGGGCCTGGCTTGTTGTAGGTGTGGTGATGATGTGCACCTTTGCCTATGCGCTAAAACTCCGGCGAAAAGAGGCCGGCCGATCTGCTGTGTCAGGTTAGTCAGTTGGTTTGAACGTACCTCAATGCAGGTAATCTGTTCGCCAATCGTTGTGTCCAGGAGTCATCGATGCGTTTAGCTTCCGTGCTGTCATCCGCGCTCTTGTTTGCTGTACTGACCGCGCCTGCGTTTGCTGAGTCTCCGGTCAATGCCGAGCACGCCAAGGTTATCCAATACACGGCATTTCTTGAGAGCCACCCTTTTGATGATCGGGCGCCCGCCATGCGGGCATGGCTTATCGACTGGGAAGACAAAAGCGAAGATGTTGTTCTCGTGTGCGCGGGTGTCTTGGCGCCGGTTCCAAGCGATGAGGTTGCATATAGCGACGAGCTTGTTGGCCAATTCATCTTTGGCAACGCGGCATACCAAGTCGCCAATCCGGCAGAGAAGGGTAAGCTCATTCCTAGCCAGGTAGCCGGTATGCGAAGCCTGTTGAAGGCATACCGCGCGATGGTTGAGAGTAAACCTGATGCACGCAATTCAAGGCTGGAAGAACTCAGCAAGCAGGAAGCCCTTGGCACGCTCGAACCCTTCTTGACGCCAGTCATTCTTGCTTCTTGCAAATAGGGCTGGAAACGAACATGGGCATGTCCGTAGTGCTCGCTTTCGACGCATAGCGGTCAGCGCGTGGTATTCGAAGTCGCGCGATCAATCCGAAACGTTCGATCCGATGGATCGGATCGAACGCGCCAACTTTATGGCATGACCTGATGTCTGTATCTGGACTCGCCCCATGACAAGTCCCCTCCATAGGCTAGTGCCGCAACAGTCCGCAAGCGTGCCAATTAGCCTTGCGGGCCCATCTCTTCTTTGGCTTCACATGTTTTGACAGGTGTCGGCGACAAGGTTTTTCCATTGGTCGTCCAGCACTCGTCAAATACCGAGCAATAGCAAATTTTGAAGCTCACGCCATCGCGCGCCACGTTTAATTTGTTCCAAGCCAGACGGTTTTCGTCTGAGCCCGCAACGCGCAGGATATTCACCGCTTCACCTGCTCGTACAACACCGAAACTTGCGTTGTCAGAGGATGAGTAAGACAGTTTTGAAGTGCCGGGAACGCTGCAGCAATCGTCGAGAAATTTTTGCCATTTCTGGATGATTTCGCCCTTGTAGCGAAGTTCCGAGCTGTAAATTTTTGCGGGACCTACACCGGCATTTTTCACCGTCAGCGCGATGAGTCTCTCGCCGTTATCGTCCTCATTGCTGGTGGTCACTTGCAAAAAAGGCCACGAGTTGGCTTGCACAAGTTGGGTGTTCGCGTTGGCCATCCGCTCCATCGTATGCCCATGCAGCACAGCGATAGCGAGCGATACCAGGGAGAGGAATAATGCCGACCCGCCAATAATCAAGTCGATCTTGTGATGACCGGTCTTGTGCGGCTCCGGTGGTTCTACGTCAAGCAACATGATGGTTTCCCCTGAACAGTTCTTGATTTTAGCTTAGGTAAATGAGTTATCGCCGATCCAATTCACGCCGATTCGATTCGCGGTCATCTTGTTGAGACGGTGTACCTTCAGTATTTTTCACGCCACGTCCATCTGGGAGCCAGCCATGGCCAGCTACAACCCGGTCGATTCCACGCCAAGCCGTGAGCAGGCGCTGCATGCTCTGTACGAGGCGGCGGAACTCGAACACTGCCTTATGTGTACTTATCTGTACGCAGCCTTCTCGCTGAAGTCATCGATGGAGGAGGGCCTGACGGCCGAACAACTCGATGCGGTAACGCGCTGGCGGCGCACCATCGTGCAGATCGCTACGGAGGAGATGGGGCACCTGACTGCCGTGTGGAACATCACCGTGGCGCTGGGTGGCGCGCCGCGTATCGGGCGGTCGAACTTTCCGCTCGACCCCGGCTACTTGCCGGCTGGCGTGGTGGTGAAGCTGGCGCCTTTCAACGCGGCCACGCTGCAGCATTTTATTTATCTGGAACGACCCGCCGACTCCAGCGAGCCGGACGGTGAGGGCTTTGCGCCTGAGCGTGTCTTCGTACGCGGCGTCGATGGCCCCCGCCTCACGCCGATGGGGCTGGATTACGACACCGTAGGGGTGTTCTACGAAAAGCTTGGCGAAGGTTTGCGCAAGCTGGCCGACACGCACGGCGAGGCCGGTGCATTGTGCGGCGATCCGGCGTTGCAGTTGTCCGACGCCGAGGTGTCGCTTTCCGGCGCCAAGCGGGTGATCTGCTTGAAGACCGCGCTGATCGCCTTCGACGCCATCATCACCCAGGGCGAAGGCGCGCAACAGCACACCGAAGACTCGCACTATCAGAAATTCGCCGGGATACGCGCGGAATACCAGGCCTTGCTTGCGGCAGATCCGTCCTTTGCGCCGGCGTTTCCGGCGGCCACCAACCCGGTGCTGCGCCGCCCGCCGCGTCCCGAAGGCCGGGTGTGGATCGAAGATGCCAGGGCGATCGCGACGGTGGATCTGGCCAACAGCGCCTATGGTCTGATGCAGCGCCTACTGGCCTATACCTATGCCGTGCCGACTCAGGATTCGGATAAGGCGTTGGCCCTGGATCTGGCGATTGGCTTGATGCATGCGCTGGTGCCGCTGGCCGAGCGCGCTGCGCGCTTGCCGGCCGGCCCGTCGAATCCTGCATGTCATGCCGGCGTAACCTTCATTACCTTGCGCGACGCATCCACGCTGCCGCCAGGCCCGAGTGCACGCCGCTTTTTTTGCGAGCGCATCCAGGAACTGACCGACGCGGCAGTGCGCCTGAACGAGGCGGGTGATGCCCGTACTGCGGCCGCCGCTTCGATTTTCTCGCGGCTTGCGCAACAGGCGATGCAAGGTTTCGATCTTTCCAGGCCGGTGCCGGCGGTCGCTGCGCCGGCCATGTCGGCAGGCACACCTGCCGCTCAACCAGCACCGCTGGCATCCACACAGGATGGCATCGAGCAGGTCGATGGTGAAAAGCTGACCTTGCTATTTGAAGCCAAGCGGTGCATCCACGCGCGTTTTTGCGTGACCGGCGCGCCCACGGTATTCCTCGCCAACGTGCAAGGTCCGTGGATTCACCCCGATACGATGGACGCGGAACGGCTGGCGGATATCGCCCACGCCTGTCCCTCCGGCGCCATCCGCTATGAGCGGCGCGACGGTCGCCCTGATGAATCCGCGCCGCCGGTGAATCTCGCGGCGACGCGCGAGGCCGGTCCGTACGCGGTTCGCGGCGAGCTGCGCCTGAATGGCGTGCCCGCTGGTTATCGCGCCACGCTGTGCCGCTGCGGGGCATCGAAGAACAAACCGTTTTGCGACGGCTCGCATCATGACATCGGCTTCACCGCCACGGGGGAGCCCGCCACCGGGACATCGACCGATGCGCTGGCCGTGCGCAATGGCCCGCTGCATATCGAGCCGCAAACCAATGGCCCGTTGAAGATACGCGGCAATCTTGAGGTAACCAGCGGTACCGGCCGCATGGTGGCGCGGGTGACGAGTACGTTTCTGTGCCGCTGCGGGGCCAGTCAGAACAAACCGTTCTGCGACGGCAGCCATGCCAGGATCGGATTCATAGCCGATTGATAAGGAATAAGCTGGGCGGGTGCGACTTACCAACAGGAGTCAGCCATGACGAGCATTTCCGGTAAGACCCAGAATGGTTTTACGTATGAAGGCGACTACGAGCATGCAAAGTCGGGTCGCCTCACGTGGACCGCAACGTACAGGCGCGGCGGCGATTTCTTCGGCATGCGGCACGGACGCATCAACGATCTTCTGGATGTTTCCATGGAAGAGGTCGATGCGGCGGTGAAGGACGACATAGAGTCCACCTGGATCCAGTCCCACTAGATCCAGGTCAGGCCGCGCTTTGCGGCTGCCATTTTATGGATGTCGCAAATCAGCCGCCGAATGCTGTCGATCCGTCCGCTTCTCATTCGTTGCCTATATGAGAGTCAGCTCGGGCCGGAACGGCCAGCCCGAGGGCTTTCTTTCCCCCAACGATTGTGGAGACACCCATGCGCTTCCTGGTACTTATCAAGATCGAAGAGAACTCTGGCAACGTGCCGGACGAGCGGCTGCTGACCGAGATGGGCAAGCTGATCGCTGAAATGAAAAAGGCTGGCGTACTGGTGGAAACCGATGGACTTCGGCCGACGTCGGAGGGGGCGCGGATTCGCCTCGACAAGGGCAAAACCAAGCTGATGGATGGCCCATTCAGCGAGTCCAAGGAAGTGGTCGGCGGCTTTTTCATGTTGGAGACGGCGTCGCAGGAAGAAGCCCTGGAGTGGATGCGGCGCTTTCTGGTCACTCACGGCACCGAGTGGACGGTGGAGTGCGAGGTGCGCCAGCTAGGTGGCTACTCGTAAGAGCTGATGTGACCGCTACGGCCCGCGCTTACGGATCACATCGCGCACAGCGCCCACTGATCGAATAACACGTCTACGAGGTTCGGTCCGTCAGGGACACTTCATCGAGGATGGCGGTGTCTCTGACTCTAAGAGCCTGTTCACGCTCTTAGCGCTTGATCGAGCTGCCGCGGCAATCCATTACCTGCGAGGTAATCGATTCTGCGCCGGCGCGGCGGCAATCTGGTGGCACACAACAACCACCAGGAAGCATCGCCATGAACCAGTCCAAGCAAATCGTCGAACGCTACATCCAGAGCTGGAATGAAACCGATCCGCTGCGTCGGCGCGTGTTGATCGAAGAGCTTTACACGGAGCACGCCGTCTACACGGACCCGATGATTGAGGCCAAGGGCTGGGAGGCCATCGACGCCACGATCACCGCCGTGCAGGGCATGTTCCCCGGCCATGTGTTTCGCCTCGACGGTGTCGTCGATGCGCACCATGACATGGCGCGATTCCGCTGGCATCTGGGTACGCAGGATGCGAGCGAGCCATTGGTGATCGGTTTCGATGTCGCCGCGCTGGAAGGCGATCGCATCCGCCAGGTGTTCGGTTTCCTGGATAAGGTCCCGCAGGCCGCCTGAGTCCTTGCCGCGGGCGGCACCCGCCGCCCGCCCCCACCATACGGAGAATCATCATGCCTACCTTTCAAAGCAGTGACGGCGTCAGCCTGTTCTATCAGGATTGGGGCCACGGAACACCGATGCTATTTGTCCACTCATGGGGCCTGGATGGGCAAATGTGGGCACCCCACATGCTGCACTTCAACGCACTGGGGATGCGCACCGTCGCTATGGATCGGCGCGGCCACGGTCGCTCGGATCAGCCTGGCTCGGGCTACGACTATGACCGCCTTGCCGACGATCTGGCCGAACTGATCGAGCGACTGGACCTGCGCGACATCACCCTGGTCGGCCATTCGATGGGCACGGGCGAGTGCGCCCGGCTACTTGCGCGCCATGGGAGCGAGCGGATCGCACGAGTCATCTACGTAGCCCCGGTGGCGCCCCGTTTGCTCGATGCCAACGGCGACGAAGTCGAACTTGCCATGCTCACGCCGGTACTACAGCAGATTCGCGAGAATTTTCCGCATTGGCTTCAGCAAGGGGCGGATGGCTTTTTCTTGCCGGCGGAAACAGACACATCGGCCGATACGATTCGCCACACCATCGACATTATGCTGGCTACGTCCCTGCATGCCGCCATGGCCTGTTTTAGCACTCGTGTGGGTGGCGACTTGCGCAATGATCTGCGCCAGTTCGACGTACCCTTGCTGGTGTTGCACGGCAATCGCGACCTGAGCGAACCGATCGAACACGGGCGCGCGACGGTGGCCCTGGTACCCGGAGCACGGATGGTGGAGTACGACGGCGCACCGCATGGTATCTATCACACCCATCGCACGCGGCTGCTCGCCGACATGCAGGACTTTATCGACGGAGCCGGGGGGTGACCACTGGCCCGTGCCCGGCAGCCAGGCTCATGGGATTATCCAATCGGGTGGAAAGGGAATGGCGATGCAGCGTGCGGCAGCAACTTTACGCCCGGTGGGCGACCTACTACGCGAGTGGCGGCGTCACCGCCGACTCAGTCAACTTGAATTGGCGGCTGAGGCGGAGATTTCCACGCGGCATCTTAGCTTCGTGGAATCGGGTCGCTCGCAACCCAGCCGCGACATGATCCTGCATTTGTCCGAATACCTTGACGTGCCGTTGCGCGAGCGCAACGGCTTGCTAGTTGCCGCGGGGTTCGCGCCGGTCTATGCCGAGCGCGTATTGGAGGACCCCGCACTGGACGCGGTGCGCCACACGATCGACCTGCTATTGAAAGGCATGGAGCCTTACCCGGCGTTGGTCGTCGACCGACACTGGCATCTGGTGACTTGCAACCAGGCCACGCTGCGTTTGATGGCCGGTGTCTCGCAGAGCCTGCTGCAGCCGCCCATCAACGTGCTGCGGCTGAGTTTGCACCCCGACGGACTGGCGCCACGCATCCGTAATCTCGCGCAATGGCGGGCACACCTGCTGGAGCGTTTGCGCCGACAGATCGATACCAGCCACGATGTGCAGCTAGTCGAGCTGATGCACGAGCTACAGGCATTGCCTTCACCCGGCGCCGAGCCGGGCGAAGCGACCGATATCCACGTGCAGATCGCCATACCCATGCAACTTGAGGTCGACGGTACCGTGCTATCCATGCTGAGCACGACCACCGTGTTCGGTACCCCCACCGATGTCACGCTTGCCGAGCTGGCGCTGGAAGCATTCGTGCCGGCCGATGACGCCACCGCGACGAGCCTGCGTGAGATGGCGGCGCGTTGAACGAAACAAGCATCAAGGGCATTTCATTATCGGCAAGCTGGCATCTTCACATTCCCTGTAACCCGGCTCGGATGAGGACGTTATGCATTATTCCCGCCTTTGTGCGCTGCTCATTGATTGCAATACGCCTGATATCGATCAAGCCGCCAGCTTCTGGGCGGAGGCATTAGGGCGACCGATCGACATGGACCATCCCGGTACTCGCGGCAATTACCGCATGCTGCACACGCCGGACGACGAGCCTATCGTGCAAATTCAGCGCGTCGCGCATGAGAGCAGGGTTCATATAGACATTGAGACCGATGACATCCCGGCCGAGGTGGCCCGCTTGGAGAAGTCAGGTGCCCAGGTAGTGGATCGCCTTGAGCGCTGGGTCGTGATGCAGGCACCCACCGGGCAACGCTTTTGCGTGGTCAGAGTACAGCGTCCGGGATTCCCTAAGAATGCCAACCGGTGGAGCTAACCTACGACCAGGCGTAGGTTGGGGTGAGCGCAAGCGAACCCCAACAATCGCCCCCAACAATCGCCCCCAACAATCGCCCCCAACAATCGCCCCCAACAATCGCCCCCAACAATCGCCCTCAACATCGGCAATGTTGGGTATCACTTCGTTCAACCCAACCTACGGAATACACGTCGAATGATTCGTAAGGTAGTTGCGGCATTTTTGTTCGCCTTGTCCTTTGGGTTGGCGTCGGCCTATGCGCAGGAAGCATTGGCCCCGGTGGAGGCCCGCGTTCCATATGCGCCCGGCGCGTTTGTCGGCAGCGATGGTTTGACGCACTTGGCTTACGAGCTGCACATCACCAATTTCTACGGTGACACCGGTTCGCTGAAGCCCATGGGTTTGAAAGTCTTCGCTGACGATGCGCAAAAACCGCTGGTGGTGTTGGACGCGAATGAGCTGTCGCGGATGATTAGGCCAACGCCACCGGAACATGAATCTGCATCGATCCTCCCCGGTAAACGTGCCGTTATCTTCGTGTGGATCACGCTGCCTGCGGAAACGCCGGTGCCGCACACACTGCGCCACCGCATTGAATTTGCCACCGATAAGCATGCGGTTGCACTACTCGATGGCGCCACCGTCCAGGTAAGTAATGAAACGCCCTTAGTGATAGGTCCGCCGCTGCGTGGCGGCCGCTGGATCGCGCACGAGGGGCCCGGCGCGGCGCAGTCACATCATTGGGGCAGCTTGGTGGCGGTAAACGGACAGCTCACTATTCCGCAGCGTTATGCCTTGGATCTGGTTGGGCTCGATCCGGTGGGGCATGCGATGCGAGCAGGCGTTAAAGATATCCAGAAGTCGACCTATGCCGACTGGATCGGCTATGGCGCGAATGTTCTCGCCGTGGCCGATGGCGTTGTGCGCAGTGCGCGCGATGGCGAGGAAGAACACCAGCCACTTAGCCCGCAACCGGAGCCGACATCGCTCACCACGAATGGCCTGTTCGGTAATTACGTCGTGCTGGAGGTCGCCCCCGGCGTGTTCGCCAGCTATGCGCACTTGCAGCGCGGAAGCCTCAAGGTGAGGCCCGGTGATCGGGTGCATCGTGGCCAGGTGCTGGCGCACTTGGGCCAGTCTGGAAATTCGGCGGCCCCGCATTTGCATTTCCAACTATCGAATGCCGCGACGTTCGAAGGGGCGGAGGGCGTCCCCTATGTGTTCGATAGCTTCGATTTCCTGGGGCACGAGTCCGAAGCACAACTGTTCGGGCAGGGCGACCCGTGGAAGGCCGCCGCCATCGAGCACCGCAGGGCGCAGATGCCGCTGAATGACGTTGTGATTCAGTTCCCGAGCCAGTGACTTCGGCTATCAGCTAGCTGCTCCCATGCGTATTGAATAACGACACGGTATTGGCGCGGGCACTGGGGGCATGCAGAGATGTCCCCGTAGTCAGGTCAAAGTGGATAGTCCAACCCAAGCCACCGTGCGCAAAATGACCCTGAACCTTTTGTGCTCAGCGTAGGTTGGGGTGAGCAAAGCGAACCCCAACGTTGCGCTACGCTGGGTATTACGGCGAGCCCCAAAGGCACGCATGTTGGATATCACTGCGAGCCCCAACGTCCGCGACGTTGGGTATCACTTCGTTCAACCCAACCTACGAATATTTCACGGCTACGCGAGTCGGGTTGGAGAGCCAAGCCTCCAGTCATCCAGGTACGGCCGCCGCTTGTCACTGCTCACGTACCGGCTGTCACACGATACGCGACTGCATCATGGATCTGACCTAGCCTCGCGCGGTCTGTCCACGAGAAAACGCCATGCGCCGTCTGCCGATGTTCGCCGTTCTGTTCGCCATCTTGTTCGACATGGGTAGTGCCGTCGCCTCGGTCGCCGCGAACGACACCGTTACACCCACCCTGTTTGCTCCAGGCGTCATCTCGGGTCCTGACGATGAAGGCGCGGCCGCGTTTACGCCCGATGGCAACACGGTGTACTTCATGCGCAGTGTTGGCGATGACTGGGCCATTCTCGAATCGCAGCGCACCGGTATGCACTGGTCGAAGCCGCGTCCGGCGTCGTTCTCTGGCCATTGGCGCGATCTCGATCCAGCGATGGCGACGGATGGTTCATATCTTGTGTTTGTCTCTAACCGTCCGGCTTCCGGCGATGGCTCGCCGATCGATTCGGTGCGCGGCACTCATCGCAGCCCCGGTCAGGGCATGAACCTGTGGCGCGTGTCGCGCCAAGGCAAAGGGTGGGGTGTGCCGGTGCGTCTACCCGATACGGTCAACACCTGTTCCATGACCTTTGCGCCGAGCATCGCGGCCGACGGCAGCCTGTACTACATCGGTTGCGGGCCGGATAACAGCCTGCGCCTGAAGCATGCGGCGTATCGCGATGGCCGCTACCAGTCGCCCGAACTGGTCGCCATGGGCGATGCCGATGTGCAGATCCGCGATCCGGCGATCGCACCGGATCAATCCTTTATGGTGGTAAGCATCCAGCGCGCGCCCAAGCAGCCGTATCGGCTGGCTATCGCCTTCGCCACGCCACAAGGTTGGAGTGTGCCGCAGGACCTGGGCGACGAGGTGAATGCCGGCACTCATGCCATGGGTGCGCAGATAGGCCCTGACCATCGCACGCTTTACTTCTACAGCGACCGCCGCGTGCCCGGCGAAAACGCCGACTGGAATCAGCACGGCGATAACCTCTGGCAGGTTTCGCTGACGCCGTGGCTGGATGCCCAGGCCAAGGCCGGCGCTGTCGCGGATGGCCCTTGGCAGCAAAACAATGATGCTTCGCCCGCCTTTTCGCCTGACAGCAAGGTGGTGGTGTTCGCGCGCGGCAAAGGCATTGCGCGACGCCTCTATGTCGCCGAACGCGCGGGCGCGGATTGGTCGCCGTCCATGTCTGCGCTCTTCTCGCAGGCATGGATGGATCTGGAGCCGGCGATGTCGCCGGATGGCTCGTATCTGCTGTTTGTCTCCAACCGGCCCGCTCAGGCAGGTGGCGCTGCGATCGATGGTTTTTTCAACGGCAAGCCTCAACCGGGGCGCGGCGGCAACCTGTGGCGGGTGGAGCGTAACGCCACCGGCTGGGGCACGCCGCAGCGTCTGCCCGATGCCATCAATACAGGCAGCTCGATCTACGCCCCCGCCGTGGCCGCGGACGGCAGCCTTTATTTCATGAAGCCGGATTCGGCCGGCGGCGAGTTTCGGCTCTATCTCAGCCATCAGCAGGGCGGCCGATATCAGCCGCCTCAGGCGCTGAATTTCAGCGACGGCGTCACGGCGGATTTCGACCCGGCGGTAGCGCCCGATCAATCCTTTATCGTTTTCAGCTCGGATCGCCCGCCCTCGACGGCCACGGACAGCGCGCTGTTCATCGCCTTCGCCACGGCCGCAGGCTGGAGTACGCCGCAACCGTTGGGCGTGACGGGGACCGAGGCGCGGCTCTCGCCGGACCTCGCCACGCTGTATTACAGCGGTGCGGACAAGCGTATTCACAGCTTTTCGCTAGCCCGCTGGCTGGATCAACGCCGAACTAGGTCGTGAGGCACTTTCCCGCGCCCGCCCTTCGCCACACACTGCGCCGGCGCAAGCTTGCCGCAGTCGCCAATGAGGTTGGGGTGTCTACACGCGTTACGCCACGGCGGTGGAACACGCCGATTCTGTTGCTGGGGTTCTGGACCCTGATTGCGCTGTCGTACACGCTCAGTGCGGGCTTGTCCGCGATCAGCGAGGGCCACCCCACGAACTGGTCGCGCATGCTGGTGTGGAACTTCACCGTTTTTTATTTGTGGATGGCGCTGGGGCCGTTGATCGCGCGGCTGAGCCGCCAGAGCGCCGGCCACGGCTGGCGACGCTTCGCCGCCGTCCATGTGCCCGCGAGCCTGGGCGTGGCGCTGGCGCATGTTGTGGTGCATCTGCTGATTTACTGGGTCGTGTGCGGGCCGGGGACTGCACCGGTGACGACCTACGGGGCATTCTTGCGCATGCAGTTCGTTTACAACTACCACTTCGCTCTATTGATCTACTGGGTGATTTTAGTGGCGCTGCGTGGCCTGGATTCGCAGCGTCGCCTGCGCGACGAGCGTCTGCGCAATGCGCAACTGGAATCGCAACTGGCGCAATCCCAGCTCCGCACGCTGCGCGTGCAACTACAGCCGCACTTTCTGTTCAACACACTCAATGCGATCTCGGCGCTTGCGTTGGCCGACCCGATCCACGCGCGCTTGATGATCGCCCGGCTCAGCGACTTGTTGCGCCTGACCCTGGAGGAGCGCCACGCATTGGAGGTGCCGCTATCGCGTGAACTGGAACTGCTGCGCTGTTATCTGGATATCCAGCAGGTGCGCTTCCAGGATCGCTTAAGCACCCATCTGGATGTGGCGATGGATACGGTGCACGCCTCTGTGCCCAGCATGATCCTGCAGCCACTGGTGGAGAACGCGCTGCGCCACGGTCTGCTCGACAAGCCCGAGCCAGGCCAGCTTCAGATCGTGAGCCGGCGCGAGGGCGGGCAGCTATATCTACGCGTGGACGACGACGGTTTGGGCCTGCCGGAGGGTGTTGCCGAGGGGTTTGGATTGGGCAATACGCGTGAGCGCCTGCAGGTGTTGTTCGGCAAAACCGCCAGCGTTGCGCTGGCGCGCAAAGCCGAGGGCGGCACTCGGGTGGAGCTGCGCTTTCCGTTTCGCGAATACGTGGCGGAGCCCGTTCTATGAGTCTGCCGCCGATCCGCACCTTGCTGGTGGACGATGAAATGTTGGCGCGATTGGCGCTGCGCCAGGCGCTGGCCGCGCATGCGGATGTCGAGATCGTCGGCGAATGCGGTAATGCTACCGAGGCCTTGCAAGCCATTGCCGCATTGGAGCCGGCGCTGCTGTTTCTGGATATCCGCATGCCCGGCCTGGACGGTTTCAAACTGCTGCATCGGCTGAAGCCCGATACGCTGCCGATGGTGGTGTTCGCCACCGCCTACGGCCAGCACGCGCTACGCGCGTTCGACGCCAATGCGCTTGACTACATACTGAAGCCGATCGATCAGATGCGCTTCGACCAGGCGATGGCGCGCGTGCGGCAGCAATGGCTAGGCATGCATGCGCGTGTCGTCGCTATGCCGGTAGCACTGCCGACGCCACCCGCCGCGGCCCATGCGCAACGCATCAGCGTGCGCATCGGCGAAAGCATCCGCGTGATCGCCACCGAAGACATCGACTGGGTCCGTGCGGACGGTAACTACGTGCAGATCCATGTCGGCGATGCCAGCTATCTGCATCGCGAAACGCTGCAGCATCTGCTCGATACGCTGGACCCGGCACGCTTCCTGCGCATCCATCGCGGCACGCTAGTCAATGTGCAGCGCATCCGCGAAATCTATCCGCTGTTCCAAGGCAATGCCGAGGTCGTGCTGCACGACGGTACCCGTCTCAGCCTGAGCCGCCGATTTCGCACGCACGCGCGCCGCGCGCTCGGCATGGCCTAAGAGCGGCCTAAGAGCCTGAAGCGCTAAGCCGGCCGCACGCACACACGACCTCTCGCCACGCAAGGGCAACCGCTCGTCACAAAACAGCGGCGCGCATGCCGATTTTTTCCGATCATGGAAGCAGGTCATATCGATCTGTCATTCCATAGGAAGCACGCATGAGGTTGCACACATTCGCCTGGGCCATCGCTTTTGCGCTGAGCTGCGCAGCACCGGTGAAAGCCGCTGAGCTGCTGGGTGCCGGGGTCATTTCCACCGGCCTGCAAGAGACCACCGCGGCGCTGTCGCCGGATGGGCAGACGCTGTACTTTCTGCGCTCGGACTTCACCGAAACGGACGACACCATCCTGGTCTCGCACCGCCAGGGCAACGGCTGGTCGACGCCGGAAGTAGCATCGTTCTCCGGGCAATGGCACGACTCCGAGCCGGCCTACGCGCCGGATGGCAAGCGCCTGTACTTCGTCTCCAATCGCCCCGTGCGTGCGGGCGATGCATCCGTGGTAGCCGAGATGGGCGGCCAGACCTTCGCCGGCAGCAACCTCTGGTATGTGCAGCGCCAGGCGGATGGACGTTGGGGCGAGCCGGTGCATGTGGAAGGTGCGCTCAACGACGGCGCCATGATCTACAACCCATCCTTGGCGGCCAATGGCGATATTTATTTCTCCGCCCATCGCCCGGACTCCGGCAAGCTGTATCAGGTCTATGTGGTGCACCCCACGGACGGCGCGGGCAGTGGCTACTCCGCACCGCAGCGCGTGGAGCTGGGGGATCTCTCGCATAACCGCATGGATCCATGCATCGATCCGCAGGGCCGGTTTCTGTTGTTCGCCGGCAACGAAGGCGACTCGCTCGGCAGTGCCGATATCTATATCGCCTTTCATCAGGCCGATGGCGGCTGGAGCAAGCCCGAGCACCTGGGCGGCGACGTAAACACCAAGAGTCTGGAGAACGCGCCCACGCTAGGGCCGAAATTCGGTGAGCTGTATGTATCCAGCAACCGCCAGGAGGAGCAGCACTTTCCCAAGCCGCACGACAGCATGGCCTCGTTGCAGCAGCGGCTGAGCGGGCCGCTCAATGGCTCGCGCAATATCTGGCGCGTGGATATCGCCGACGTGCTACGGGCGCACGGCATCAAAGAGTAGCGTTCTGAACCAACAACACTAAGAAACTACTTCGCAAAGCAGTCCGTGTTCTGTTGAGGTTATCCATGCGCTTTCCCGTGCTGATTCCGCTCGCTTTTGCCGTTGCCGGCAACCTGTCATGCAGTACGCAAAGCCATGCGGCGGATGCGAGCGCACGCGCATGGGTTGCCCAGGCGCTGAAGACGATGGGCCAACGCCATGACCTGCACCAAGTAGCCGCCTTGCGTGCACAAACCATTAGTGCGGTCTGGGATACGGTCGAATTCGACCATGCCGATGCCCCCTTTGTTTTCGAGGGGGCCGCGCAGGCGTCCGTCATCGATGACCTCCATGGAGGTCGCCGACTGACCGACGAGACCCAGCTCGGTGCCGGCGCCGCGCCTTCGTCGTTGCATACGCGCACGTTGCTGACGCCCACCGAGGAACGTACTGACCGCGTCATGGCTGGCCGTCCACCGGCCACGACGCGTTATGAAGCACCACCCGCATGGAATACTGACGAACCGATCGCGGTGTTGCTTCTGGCCGAACAGGCCAGCGATCTCATGCGCGAGGCGGACGTCTCGCCGCACGGTATTGAGCAGCATGTAGTGTCGTTTCATCGGGGGCGTTATCCGGTGCGTGTGTTTCTCGACACCGTCACCGGACTTCCCAGCGCCATCGACACCACGCGTGAGCTGCGGCGAGCCAACAGTGTGGACATCGCCTATAACGCCATGGGCGACGTGGTCGATCACGTAGAACTGATGAACTACGCGCTGTTCGATGGTGTGCGCTATCCGGTGCAATCGGATCTGTTCCGCAACGGCGTGCACCTGAGAACGACTATCCGTAACGAGTTGCATATGGATGCGACGCTCGATGCGAAGGCGTTCGCCCTGCCTGAAACCTCGGTGACCTTGTCGCATGCGAGCGTTGACGACATCGCACTCGGCCAGGCCGTGGGCTTGGCGCCCGATCCCAAGGCGCCCATCGCTGAAATCGCGCCGGGCATTGTGCAGATACCCGGTTCATGGTTCAGCACCATCGTGCGCCAGGACGACGGCCTGGTCATCATTGATGCACCCATCTCCACCGGCTATTCGCGCAAAGTGCTCGATGAAGCCGCGCAGCGATTTCCGGGCATGCCGGTGAAAGCGCTGATAACCTCCACCGCGTTCTACTGGCATGTGGCTGGCGTGCGTGAGTACGCGGCGCGCGGCATTCCGATTTATGCGCGCGACCGTAACGTATCGGTGATCCGCGCGATGCTCAATGCCTCCCGCACGCTGACACCCGATGAGCTTGCGCTGCATCCGGTCGCGCCGATCATCCGCCCGGTATCGAAAGCGACCGCCATCGGCCATGGCCGCAATGCGATCGTGCTGTACCCCGTGCGCGAAGGCGAACAGCCTATGCAAATGAGCTGGATCGCCGACGCCCATCTGCTGCATACGGCTGAGATGGTGATGCCGCTGGGGCCAAACGGCACACTGATACAGCCAGAGTCCTTGCTGGAGTTGCAGCACTCGGTGGAGGCGTCGCCTATCGCCACCCATGGATTGCACATGATCGGCATGCATATGCGACCGACCGCGTGGGATGTGTTGTTGCAGGCGTTGAAAGACGCAGGTGTCAATGGAGTCGAGGGAATCGAGCGCGCCGGTCCCGCATGAATCCGCGCGCCTTTCGACGCTTCAGGCTTCGACCAGGCTGCCGTTCTCGGTATCGGCGATGACGCGATTGCGTCCGGTGCGCTTGGCCCGATAGAGCGCGGCATCAGCTTCCCTGCACAACCGCTGCAGCACGTAGCCGGACCTGTCGGTAGAGGCCAGGCCGACGCTGACGGAAAACGATACGATGCAGCCGTCCCCATCTACCGGCGTTGTTTCAATCGTCATTCGGATGCGATCGGCGATAGCCATGCTCTGGTCGCGAGAGCACTCAAGCAGCAGGATGGCGAATTCCTCGCCGCCCAGGCGGCCGAACAAGTCGGTAGGTCGCAATTGCTGTTGGCAGATAGCGACGGTATGCCTCAGCACGGCATCTCCCATGGCATGACCATGGGTATCGTTGACCTGCTTGAAGTGGTCCAGATCGATGGATATCAGGCAGGCGCTGCCGAGCTTTTTCTCCAGCAAATGCAGCACACGATCAGCCTCACTGATGAAGTGCTGGTGGTTTAGGATGCCGGTCAGCCCGTCATGATAGGACAGCTTCTTGAAGCGAAGCTGCGAGCGCTTGAGCCGGTACAACCAGAAGACGATGGATACCAAGACCATGAGCATCAAGCCGTTATAAAGCCGGCTGGTCTCGACCGCCTTGATGTCCAGAGCCTGCTGCAGGCGCAGGATATTGTTCTGCTTGCTTAGCCTTTCTGTTTCGAGCTTTTGCACCAGCATGTGCTGCTGGGTCACCTCGTAGGCCAGTGTCCTGGCACTGATGTCGTTGAGGTAGCCCTTGTCCTGGGCAACATAGTGCTCGTAGTACGAGAGTGTGCTGGCGGTATTGCTTCGCTTTTTCTCGATTCGATAGAGCACCTCATAGGCTTCCTTCAGCCATTCGCTGATGTCGCCAGGGCGGCCCATGGCCACGGCAACCAGAGCTGCCTTTCTGGCGTCGCTGTCATGGTGCAGCTTCTCGTAAGCCTGTGCGCGCTGCACCTGTGCGGACAGCATATGGGGGTAGTAATGGTTGATAAGAATGCTGGGGGCAATCCGGTCAAGCAGGGCCATGGCCTTGGCTGGCTGGTCTTCGTCCAGATAAAGGCTGCTCAGGACAAGCCACATGGCGTTGGCGATGACTGGTTGTCGCGCGGCTACACAGGTATCGATAGCTCGTTGCAGTTCCGGGCTGGATGATGTCAGCCGTTTGCCGTTGGAAAGCGCCGCTGCTTGCAGGGAGAGCGGGCGGCAGAGGGTTTCGCCAGGGGGCACGACGTTTTCCATCATGCGTGCGTACTTGATGGCGAGATCGGTTTGGCCGGCCAAATCCAGCATCTGCGACAGGTTTATCAGGACCGTGAAGCGGGTCTGCGGATCTTTGATCTCGGACACGCCGGTAGCCAGGCGATTGGCCAGCGCGAAGGCTTCTTCGTAGCGTCGATTGGCGGCCAGGTTGCTCAAGAGCAGCGCTGAGGCCTTGGCGGTCAGGTCCACGTCACCGGAGTGATCGATAACATCATGAAGCTGGGTCTCGGACTTGCCGTAGTCCCCCTGAAACATGGTCTCCCATGCGTCGAGATAACGCAGATGCCATTGCTCGCCCGAGGTCACGCGGGGCGCTTCACGGTGGATCTGCTCCAGCATCTGCACGAACTGCGGGTGATCTTTCAGGCGCAGGCTTTCGGTCTGCTGCAGGAATGCGGCGGGATCGGAGATGGGTGTAGCGGCATGGCCGGTCTGCAAGAACACGCACAAGACCAGGCCCACCAGCGTGGGCCATGGCCAGGAGCAGCTCGGCAGCCGAGGCATGCTGAGTTTCTCTATTAAATGGACGACTTGCCGGGATCGGGAGCCGGGAGATTGTCCGGCTCGTCGTCGGCATCGGGGGCCGGCTCTTCCTCTTCGTGACAGGGCGACTGGGTAATTTGCGGTGCTTGCATGGGTATGTGCCCAAGCTCCGCAAATAGCAGCGAACTGTCACCGTGCGCCGCCGCCGACGTGAGGGCCTTAGATGCTTGCGCCTGTTCGAGCATGTTGGTCAATTCCTCGGTCGATGCGTGACGCAGCGAAGCGTCCCGACCGATGGCTTCTAGCAAATCAATCGTGTCCGACATGTGTTTCCCCTGTTTTTTCAATGGAACAGCTTGATGGGTCCGGCATGCCGCTGGCATGCGGTCATCTGTATTTATTGATGGCGAAGCGCCATCGAAATCTGCCTCTCCCCGAGTTCTCCCCCCAGGGCGTTCACTACATGAAAGATCGCCCCCATGGCGTCTTTCGCCTCACGCAAAGGCATCTGCCTTGTCCAATTTGTCCAGTGCTTTCAATCGCTCTTGAATGGCGAGGTTCGGCTTCAAAGCTTCCGCCGGCGGTAATACCACCGTTTCCTCGGTGGTCAACGGGATATCGGGCAGATCGCGCAGGGCAACGCGGCGGATGCGCGGCTTCTCGATCGGCAGCGTCGCTCCGCGGTAGATGATGACCTCATGGTCGAGCGGATAGTCGTGGCTCAACAGGTCTACCAGCACCTGCCGGTAGGCCGGCCCGGTCTCGAAGCGCGTCAGCGACCGGTCGCCCACCAGGCCGACCTGCCACAGCACCAGATAGCCGGTGGGGTCGATGCGCCGCTGATAGAAAAGTAGCTGACTGGCCTCGAAGTGCTGGCAGCCGAAGCGGCCCGGATCGATCCCCAGATCGGCATAGAGGCAGTCCTCGGCAGAGATGCCTGGCTCCATATGCGCCTCGAAGCCTTCCGCGCGAGCGACCTCGATGGCTTTGTGCGGCGACCAGGCAAAGATGCCGGGGTGGCCGTAGAACACCCCGCAGACACGCTTGCCGGCACGTACCTCGGTCATCATCAGGTCGACCCACTGCCGATAGGTCTGCATCCGCGACTTGCCCACCTGGTAGTAGGGCTGAAGGCTACGCACGTCCGCATGCATGCGTTGCAGCCACATCTGCACGATGCCATCGGAAAGCGCCGCGAATACCACGTCCGCCTGCTCGATATGGCTGCGGGCCAGCGGCGTAAGGTGGGAACCCAGGGTCATACCCATGCCGACGCAGGCCAGGTTGCCGCGACGCGCGTCGTTCGGTGGCAGTAGGGGGGGTGTTTTCATCGCGTGATAGTAGGGCAATTTCCGGGGCTAAGGCACGCCGAGTAATCGAACCATAAGGCTAGGTGGCTGCCCTTGAACATAAGACGCTTTCCCGCCCCAGGCAGCCAAGCCGGACAGCGGCCGCCGAGCGGCCTGAGTGGCCGCGGTTTCCGACTCTTTACCCCCTCGCCACCGCTGACAAACCGTTGACATAGCTCATGTTGAGATGGCCGCTTCCGGCGCGGGGAGGCGGACGTGGCAAATCGTGCCACGTCCGAGCGCGTTGTTGTCGTGCGGTTGAATGGGAGAGGCTAATGTCGGGTTGCAATTTGACGCGTCCGCAAGGGCGCGGTTGGTCGTGTCTGCCGTTGGGGGCGGTGAGTCTGGGTCTTCTTCTCGCGTTGCCCGTGTGGGCACAAGACGCCGCGCCGCCAGACCAGCAAAAGGCCAAGACGCTCGAAGGCGTGCAAGTGATTGGTTCGCGCGCCAAAGACCGCACGGCGGCGGAGACGCCGGCGCCGGTCGACGTGATCGGTCGCGAGCAATTGGAAAGTGCCGGGGTGGTCGAAGTAGGGCAGGCGTTGCAGATGCTGGAGCCCAGTTTTAATTTTTCGCGCACCTTTGTCAGCGACGGTACCGATACCATTCGCCCCGCGACCTTGCGCGGACTGGGGCCGGACCAAGTGCTGGTGCTGGTCAACGGTAAGCGCCGGCACCAGCAGGCATTAGTCAACGTGCAGCAGACCATCGGCCGCGGTTCCGCTGGTACCGATATCAACGCGATCCCGATCTCGGCGATCGAGCGCATCGAAGTACTGCGTGACGGCGCTGCCGCACAGTACGGCTCGGACGCGATCTCCGGCGTTATCAACATCGTGCTGAAGAAACAGGTCGGCGAGACCAACGTGTCGCTAAACGGCGGCAAGACCTATCAGGGTGACGGTTTCACGCGTCAAGGCGACATCAATACCGGTCTGCGCATCGGCCAGGACGGTTACCTCAACCTGAGCGCCGAATACCGGCATCGCGACCCGACCAATCGTGCCGGCCCCGACATGCTGCGCGTTAACCCGCCACGCGTCACCCAGAAACTGGGTGACGCCGATACCAAGGACGCTTACTTCTGGCTCAACGGCGGCCTGCCGATCGCACATGGCGAGCTGTACTGGTTTGGCGGCATTTCGCAGCGCAAGGGCAATTCTTTTGGCTTCTTTCGCTCCGCCGGGGATAACCGCACGATTCCCGCACTGTATCCGAACGGCTTTCTGCCGAATATTTCCACCGAGGTTAAAGATGCCTCGCTCGCGGTGGGCTATCGCGGGCCGCTCGGCGGCAAGTGGGACTACGATATTTCGCTTAATCATGGCCGCAGCCAGTTCGGTTTCAACGAACGGCAGTCCGCGAATGTGAGCTGGTGGTACGAGCCGCGCGATCCGTCTAACCCGGCCGCCGGCATCTATGCGCAGTCGCCGACCTCGGCGAACACCGGTACGTTGCGTCTCAACGAAACCACCTTCAACTTTGACCTGCGCGGCCCGATCGACTGGGGCGTCGGCCAGGATGCGCTGAACTTCGCCACCGGCTTCGAATGGCGACGCGACAGCTATCAGATCCTGCCCGGCGACCCGGTGTCTTACAACTACGGCCGCACCAATAACCGAGCTATCCCGATTGTCGGTCAGACCGGTGACATCGCGCAGCCGGGTATGCAGGGCTTTCCTGGTTTTTCGCCGACCGAGGCGGTCAATAAGGGCCGCAGTAACACCGCGTTGTATATCGATGCGGAGTCGCAGATGACCCAGCGGCTGTTGCTGGGCGCCGCCGCTCGCTATGAGCACTACTCAGACTTCGGCAGCACCACCACCGGCAAACTATCGGCGCGTTTCGACGCAACCGATGAGTTCGCCGTGCGCGGCACCCTCGCCACCGGCTTTCGCGCACCCGGCGTGCAGCAATTGTTCTACAGCCAGCGCTCGACCAACCTCGACCCGAGCGGCAAGCTCACCGATACGCTGACCGCGCGACAGGACAGCCCGGTGACGCGCGCATTCGGCATCCAGCCGCTCAAGCAGGAAACCTCGCATAGCGGCACCTTGGGCGTGGTCTACAAGCCGGGCAACGATTTCACATTGACCGTCGATCTGTTTCGTATCGACATCAAGAACCGCATCATCTTCTCCAGCAATATCGTGCCGGAAAGCGTGGGCACGGACGGTAATCCCTGCGCCACCAATAATGCCAATTGCCCGATCCGCGCGATTCTGGCTCCGTTCGGAGTGGGGCAGGTGCTGTTTTTCACCAACGCGATCAACACCAAGACACAAGGTGTCGACGTGGTGGCCGAAAAAGGCTTTCACTTCGCCAATAACGCCACGCTCGATCTCACGGCATTGCTCAATTACAACAAGACCGAAGTCACCAAGCGCAAGTCGCCGTCGGCAATCCTGCCGCCGGAGAAGTTATTCGACGACACCCAGGTGACGCTGATCGAGCAAGGTCAGCCGCGTGTGCATGATGTGTTGCAAGGCGTGTATCGCACCGGGCCGTGGGACTTCACCTTGCGCGGCAATTATTTTGGGCCGGTCAGCGGACAAGGGTTTACGCCGGGGATCAAACAGACCTGGCATGGCAAGTGGCTGGCTGACGTGGCGCTGGGTTATCGCTTCTCAGACCGCGCAAAGCTGACCATCGGTGCGGACAATCTATTTGACACTTACCCCGACAAGTGGGACCCGAAGACCGGAGCGCCATTCCCACAGCTTGGTTTTGTCTACGGTTGGGAAACCCTGCCGTTCGGTGTGAATGGCGGGTATTACTACGCGCGGCTCGATTTCAAGTTTTGAAAGAATCATCTAATGCGATCGGGTGCCTTGCTGCGTTATATCACCGGCAGGGCATGACCAATGGCTCTTATCTGACTGCGGTAATGCTGTGAATAATGTGATTGCGGATGATTGATTATCTGTCTATCTCGTTAATCCATCTCTTTAACCACTACCGATAGCTGAGAGGGAAAACCGATGAAACCCATTGGCCAGCGTTTCCTGATGATCTATGCCGGTGTACTGACCGCGGTATTTGCGGTCACCGTTTTGAGTGGATCTGTGCAGCCGGCAAAGACGCTCACATTGGAGCAGTTGGATGTGCAACGTATCAATATGCGCGAACCCGACGGTACGCTGCGTCTGGTGATATCCAACACCGACAAAGCGCCGGGAATTTACATCAAAAACAAGGAATACCCGCATCCTACCCGCAAGGCTGCCGGCATGATTTTTCTAAACGATGAAGGCAGCGAAAACGGTGGCCTGGGCTTCGGCGGTGAAAAGGGCAAGGACGGTGCTGCAGGGACTTATGGGCATCTCTCCTTTGACGCTTATGAACAAGATCAGCTCATGAGCTTGGATGTCGAGCAACATGGTAACGCGCGTAGCAACACACTCACGCTGTTCGACCGACCCAACTTTCCGCTCACCGACCTGGTCAATTACGCGGCGACGATCAAGAATCTTCCCAAGGATGAGCAACAGAAGAAAATACTGGCTTACTTCGACGAGCACGGTGGACGGCCTACGCAGCGCCTGACGCTAGGCACTGGCCCCGACAGCAGCGTGGGACTGGCCATCAACGACATCAAGGGCCGCCCGCGCATCGTATTGTCGGTGGCGGCGGATGGCTCTCCTTCGATCCAGACGCTGGATGAGGCCGGCAAGGCGATAGGCGTACCGGCATCGAAGCAGTAGAGGGAGATACGCGATCAAGGGGCAGAGGTATTTCTTAAATAACTCTTCCCTCTTAGTGCCGCGTCGGTCGGCAAGCACGGACAACGATGGAGGTCACGCCCCAGCGCGCAGCGTGACCGATGCCAGTGCCCCGCCGCCGCATGCGGCACCAGCGGCCGGCCGGTGTGGCTTCGCACCAACGCCAACGGGGGCATGGCATGCAAGTCTCGCTTGAGGCTGAGGCAACCGAGTACGCCATGCGCAACTGCCGGTGCCTTGAGTATTGATGCAGCATATGGAAACCCGCGCGGGGTCAGGCATTCTTAAATGACGCTGACCCCGCGCCTCATGGCCCCGCGCCTTCGCCTGCGGTTCTTCACTTCCATGATCGGGCTGTAAGCCCCTAGAGTAGTTGCCGCCTGATCGTGCGGTTGCATGTCCACCTGTCCATCTAATTCAGGAGTACATCCGTTGAAGATCCTAGCCCTGGCGCTGCTTAGTCTCGCCGCCTTCACTTGCCATGCGCAACAAGCACTCTCCGAACGGGATATCCACAAGATCGAGAATGGGTTAGTGCCGCGTATCCTCGTTCAAGGCGAGGATACGCAGACATACAACGTGCTCGAACGGATGAAGCTGTTCAACGTTCCCGGACTTAGCCTGGCGGTGTTCAAGGACGGTAAGGTCGTCTGGCAAAAGGGCTATGGACTCGCTGACGTAAAGGGCCGCGTTCCGGTCGACATCCATACGAAGTTCCAGTCCGCTTCAATCAGCAAATCCGTTACGGCCTTCGCCGTACTCAAGCTTTCGCTTGAGAAGGGGCTGGATCTGGACCGGGACGTGAATGATTACCTTACCGGCTGGAAGGTTCCAGAAAATACCTTTACGCAATCCGAAAAGGTGACGATTCGCAGGCTGCTTAACCACACGGCAGGCCTCAACGGCGAAGGGTTTCCCGGTTACGACAAGAGCGACAAAATTCCCGACGCGGTTGGCGTTCTCAATGGCGAAGGCAATAGTCCCAAGCTCGCGGTCGAGGCGATTCCCGGAACGAGGTACTCGTATTCCGGCGCTGGCTATGTGGTCTTGCAAAAGCTGGTGGAGGAGTTGTCTGGAAAATCGTTCGAGCGTTATATGCAGGATGAGGTGCTGACTCCGCTGAAGATGAGCGACAGTTCGTTCAATCCGTACCCCAGTTCGCATATGAGCCTCGCTTACGACTTCCGCGGCCAAGCCTATGCGGGCGGCTGGCATGTCTATCCCGAACTGGCTCCGGCCGGGCTGTGGACGACGCCCGCCGACCTGGCGAAGTTCTGCGTTGCCGTGCGGGATTCGTTGCGCGGGGTCGAGGGCTCGTATCTACCCAAGGCCATGGCCGAGCAGATGCGAACGGCCAGCATGAAGCCGGGCGGCGGCGATGAATACGGCCTCGGGCTGGAGTTTCGCGGAAAGGGGATCAATGCCTCGTTCGGGCACGGTGGCAGCAACGCTGGATTCAAGAGCGAGATGTTCTATTTCTTCAATCAGGATCTCGGTCTTGTGTTGATGACGAACGCGGACAACGGCCGCCTCGCTCGCAATGAAATGATCCGTGCGCTTTCCAACCACTACCACCTCGATCTGTTTCCGCCCAAGACCGTAACAGCGGTACGCCTGGCCAAAGCCGACCTTGATGCGTATGCCGGCAAGTATCAGCACGAGCAGGAAAAGAACCGCTATTTCACCGTGGCTGTCGATTCCGCCAGCGGCCTGACCATGCAGGACCTGACGAGCGGCAAGAAGAATACGTTCATCCCGATTGGGACAGACAAGTTTGTCGACCGCTATAGCGGCGAAGAGGCTGTGTTCACCCGCAATAGCGCGAGCGGAAGTACCCGCATGCTCTACGATGGCGACGACACCTTGATTAAAGTGTCGGAATGAAGCGAAGCGCGTGCCGCGCTATCCGCTTCACCGGAAGCGCCACTTGAAGCTGGAGACTGGTTTGGAAGCTTGTTTGAATGGAATGCGTGGTGCGCGGCGCTCAGTGCTGGCATGGACGCTGGCAATGTTGGGTTTTGGATATGGCGCCCATGCGATGGCAAAGGAATCCGTTGCGATGGTACGAGAGCAAACACAGCCATGCGTGGCGGTAGTGGAAGGTGACATGGATAAGTTGCGTAAGTCTCTGCAAGGGCCGTTGCGACCGTTCGAGAAATGCCCCAACAGCAGTTACACGCTTGCTTATATCGCCACGGATGAGTTGGAGCAGGATCAATGGTTGGTGTTTCGCGAACTGGTGCCTCCCCAGGATCGCGCACGACTAAGCGAGATGCGCCTGCTCCGTTTAATCTATCTCGCCCCGAACCAGATGCCGTCGACGGAGTCGTTGACGGTGATCGAGCAGATGCTGGAAGAGGGCACTCTTACTGTCGAAGATGGGCAATTCTCCTGGCCGAGCGTCGGTCGCCTGCTCGAGATACTTGAGCTGGAGCCGTCCCGAGTCACCTCCGATCAAAAGGCGCAGGTCGCTCGGATATTCTTTGAACGGATGCTCAGCAAGGCGCCAGCGGAGCGCGAGGCGAATTTGTCCAGCCTATGGCCTGGTCTGCTGCACCTGCCCGAGCCGCAGTTGCTTACCGCGTTGCAATCGCTCAAGTCCAAGTTTGGAGCTTTCAATCCGAGCAACGAGGCATGGCAGAAATCACCGGATATCGACTATCCGCTGAAGAGCGCCGATGTAGCGCGCGCGATCACCGGAGGGGTTTCCAATGAGGTGGTGTTGGCGATGGTCGACCTGCGCCTGCCGGCGCCGCCGGACGATCGTGCCTGGGGTGCGGCGATCGACAGCGGGCGTGTGGATCTCATCGCGCTGATTCTGAAACGTCACTACACGGTTCCGCTGGAAAACGATCACGGAACATGGCGAACGCCGCTGCTCCAAGCGGCCCAGGCGTTCGCCAAGAAAGCTGACGGGCGTGCGCTGGACTTGCTGCTTTGGGCATCACCGCCACCACCCTTGAATCCCGAAGTGGCCGACCGTGTGCTCAGCATCATGCTGTTTGCCAGTGCAGAGGCACCGGCCGAGCAGCGCTGGCGTTACGTCGACCGCATGGTTGCGCTAGGTGCCGATCCTGGCCGGCTGTTCAACGACAAGGACGTCGCGATGAACGGTTACAACATCATCGACCTGATCCACTATCGACCGCAGGTTGCGATGGGCTTATTACGCCACGGCTTGAGTCAGACCGTGCCGCTGCAGCCGGCTCGCGGCAATCTGTTGAGCAACTACCTCATGGTCAAGAGTCCGGTCAGCAATGAGCCACCGAGCATGGAGCTGATAAAGGTCATGCTTAAGCAGCGCAATACCATCAATCTCTACGATGCCGGGGTAGGGCATTTCCCGCTGGAGCTTGCGGTGATGAACTATTCACCGGAATTCGGCCGGGAGTTTTTGCAGTTGGGCGCTGATATCAGGGCGCGCGACCCCAACGGCTACAACCTGTTGACCCGAGCCGCCGCTTACGGCTATCTCAAGTTAGTGACCTTCTTGCTCGATGCCGGCGTGGACCCGGACGAAGCATCGGCCGACGGTATGACTGCACTGGCTTTCGCTCAGTGCAAAGGGCGCCACGAGGTGGTGGATCTATTGTTGCAGCGGCATGCGAAGGCATCCCCGGCCACGATCGATTGCCATGGCGCAGGGCGTGGCGGGAACAAGTGATCCACGCAAAGGCATACTCGCGTCATAGCAACAGCAGCCCCGCGATTGGAAGCAAGCCAAAGACAACGGTTGTCATTCGCAGCGCCCTGGGATGGTGACGAAGATGAAGGTATCCCAGCCAGAACACGGTGACCAACGGCACGAACCCGAGTACCGCAAAGAGCGCAATGCCAGTGTCCCTGCCACCTTCAAAATTGGATGTACCTATAAAGAAGATAGACGACACGCCAAGCGACACCGGTACTGCGGCAACGAAACTGCATAAGAAGTACATGACCCGTAAGGCAGTACTCGGCGGCCGTTGTTCCATAGTGATGTCCCGATAAGTGATGTCGCAGAGTTACCAGTATGCCTTGGTCGCCTGATGTGACGACGCGTAGGTTGGGGTGAGCAAAGCGAACCCCAACGTTGCGCGACATTGGGCATCACAGCAAGTCTCAAAGACATGCATGTTGGGCGTCACGACGAGTCCTGACATGACGGCAAGTCTCAAAGGCATGCATGTTGGGCGTCACGACGAGCCCTGACATGGCGGCAAGTCTCAAAGGCATGCATGTTGGACGTCACGACGAGCCCTGACATGACGCAACGTTGGGTATCACTTCGTTCAACCCAACCTACGGTAGCCGCCCAAGCCGCATCAGATGGGTAATCGGTTTAGTCTATGTGACTTCATGCACGGGCATGTGGCATGGAGGCGGGGCATGCTTCGTATCACTCTTAGGATGGGGCTATGCGCATGCGATCGCTTGGGTTTCTATGGGTCCTGGCTGCACTGAGTCCACTCTCGTCCGCGCGAGCTACCGAAGCGCCGAAGCCATTGCGTGATGAGCTGTTGCAGATCACACAAGCGCTAGTCGATGCGATTCCCCTAGGGGACAAGGCGGTATGGGAACGTGTACTCACCGACGATGCCGTCATCATTGATGAATTCGGTCGCGTTGCGCATAAGGCCGATACGGTGGCGTCCATGCATCCCTTTCCGGCGGGCCTTTCAGGCAGCATCGAACTGCGCGATGCCCATGCTCAGTTGTATGGCGATACGGCGATTTTGCAGGTGGAGGAGTACGAGCGTGAGGCTGTATTCGGACAGAACCTGGTGGTTCGTTATCAGTCATTGCTCACGTTTGTGAAGCAGTCAGGCATGTGGAAGCTTGCCGGTTACGAAGACGTCACTTTGCCAACCGCCCCGCCGAAGCTGGCCGTTGCCGACCTTGTGCTCGGCGATTACAGCGGTACGTATCGCTACGCACCAGACCGCAGTTGGAAGGTAAGCAATAAGCAAGGCGTGCTCAGCTACGTCACTAAGTCCGGCGGGCGGGCGAATGTACTTGAGCCCATCGCGAAGGATGTGTTCATGAGCAGTGATGACGAACGGAACCTGTTGATCTTCCGCCGCGACGAGCGTGGAAAGGTCAGTGCGCTTCTCGAACGGCGCAAGTTCAACGACCTGCGTCTGACTAAGGAGGTATAGGCGCTGAATCAAAGACAAGGAGTATCCGCATCAGCAGCAGGAAAAAAAGAGGCTTTCTTCAATGAGCGTGGCGGCGCGGCCACACACCTGATGCTCCGAAATTGGATGTTCCCATAAAGAAGATGGACGTCACGCCAAGCGACATAGGCGCCGCGGCAACGAAACTGCATAAGAAGTACATGACCCGTAATGCAGTACTCGGTGGCCGTTGTTCCATCGTGATGTCCCGATGGGTGATGTCGCGGAGTTACCAGTATGCCTTGGCATCTTGTGTAGGTTGGGGTGAGCCTAAGTGAACCCCAACCCCAACGTTGCACGACGTTGGGTATCACGGCGAACCCCCAAGGCACATCAAGTTGGGCATCACAGCGAGCCCCAACATTACGCCACGTTGGGCATCATTTCGTTCGACTCAACCTTGCTGCTTTGTCGCGGTATTCAACGGCGGTGATCCAGGTCAGAATGGCGGCGGAAACGTTGCGCAGGGTGTGACTTTTCGGATCATGCTCGTGACGAGTGGCGTTTCCTGCCATAGCTGTTGATACTTTTTTTCGGGCCACCTTTCAGGTGGCCCTCTCAAAGGGAGCGCGTAACGCTCTCGCAGTCGAAGTCGCAGTCGATTTGAACGGCAAAGCCCCTGGCTTTGCCGAGGTACTTACTCGCCTGCAGGCGCAGTGGCGCATCAGGCTGACCAAGCCATCGAGAGAAGGGGGGAGCACTCATGTCATTTGAGCCAGTTATAGGGCAGTTCTATCGGATCGTCGCGAAGCATAGTGGGAAGGTCGTCGAGGTCCATCACAACAAGGTGGATCGCGGCATGCCGATTCAGCAGGGCGACTGGGTCGGTGGGGAGTATCAGCAATTTCAGTTCAATCGGACCGGGCAGTACTACAACATCGTAGCCCGCTTCAGTGGGCGGAGTTTCGATGTGCCGGGCGAATCGTCGGCCGATGGCCTGGGCATAGTCCAGTGGGACAGGCACGACTACTCGGTCAATCAGCAGTTCGAGTTCCTTCCTGCGGGAGGCAACGCGTACTACATCGGCGCGCGGCACAGCCAGAAGTTTCTCTGTATGAAGGACGGTGGCAAGGACTATGGCGTGCCGCTCGTGCAGCAGGTCTGGACCGGGGGGGATCATTTTCAATTCTCGTTTGTGGCGTGCGAACCGTATGTCAGCGCGCGTGCGTTACGCGAGATCGTGCTTCGCGGTTCGGATCCGATTCGCGACTCCGTCCTGGCGCTTACTGGCCTGATTCCCAAGGCGGGCGGCGGTGTGAAATTCCTTCTCGGGCTGCTCTGGAAAGACTCAGGCGGAACCCTGATCGAGCAGGTTCGCGACTACGTGCGCAATGTCGCGAAGCAGATGATTGACGAGGAGTACCTCAATAACCTCGCCAAGGACATGGACGGAATCAAGAACGTCATCAAGCAGTACACGCAGGCAACATTTGGTGGGGACAAGGGTCAGTGGATGACCTCTATGTTGCAAAAGCTCGAAGCATCGCAACCCTACTATTTCGATGAGCGCGCCCCGGAGAAAACACTTCCGCACCTCCTTACGCTTGGCACGATGCATCTCTCCGCACTGCGCGAACGCTACGACGATTTCGAAAAATTATACGGAAAGAAGCCTGATAAGCCGGAGGTATTGCTTAAGGATCTGCAAGATCGCGTTACGCTTTACGTCAATGGGGCGAAGACCGCACGAGAGAAGACGCTGGAATGGCGGTTGAAGTACATCGAGTTTTCGCAGAAGGTCACCTATGTCAACGGGCATCCGCATCACGACGTCTTCATCGTCGAGGACAGTTACGACGGCTTTCGCTACGTTGCCGACGCGGGCCAGATTGATCGCAGCCGTGCCGAAGGCACGGAGGTCTTTGAAGAGCGCAAGCGTCAAGTGAAGGAAGCCTTCAACGCGGAACTTGATATGCTCTTCGGTCCCGCGCTGGTCTGGAAATACATTAACCCCGCACTGACGGTAGTGCCGAACACCGTGCGTGTGACTTCCGCTTCAGGGCTTTTCGGCGCGAAGCGAGGAACAGCGTTCGGCGGTGAGAGGCTGGCTGTGGCAAACATTCCGATCAGCGAAATCGGGATCAACCTCAATGCTGCGGGCGATCGCGTGCTGGGATTGCATATCGCGCGCGGCGCAGGGGGAGGCATGAACACCTGGGGGGCCTACGCGTCACCTGGATCGTTGCGACGCCACACCTTCGGCAAGGGCGAGTTCGTTACCGCTGCGTATGGCAATCACGGCGGTCCGGGCGACCCGCTGTACTCGCTCTACTTCGTCACCAACAAAGGGCACATCGTCGGTGGTGGGCGGCGCGATATAGGCAAGCAGTGGGGGAGTGAGGCACCGATCGGAACAGACACCTTGTTTGATACTGTTTTCGGCTGGGCCAGTAACGATCGGATCGAAGGTCTTGGCTTCAAGTGGAGCTACGCGCGGAAGGAGTGAGGTTAGAGAAACTCGGCACAAGCAACGGCCGTAAGCGGATCTTGCAGCTAAGCCTGTTTGCAGGCTGGCGCGCAACGTCCGCTTGCGGCCATCGCCGATAGCACGGCGCAATCCCCTGACCTTCGACACTGCCTGACCTTCGACACTGTGTAACCCCACACCCCGCAGCCTATCGTGACAAGCCATAGCGGTATCCGGCGTTGTGCCTGCCGGGTTGTCCACGTTGCGAGAAGGTATCCATGACCAAACCCTATCTGAAGCCCATTACCGTTGCGGTAAGCCTGGCTTTGTCGTTGAGCGCCTGCGGCAAGCACGAAGCCGCAGCGGAACAATCCACGCCAGCCAACAGCACCAGCACCGCACCAGCAAAGGCGGCCAGCGTCGCCGTTGCGGCCACAGCAAAGAGACCGTTCGACGTCAGCGAGCTGGATAGCAATATCGCTGCTTGCCAGGACTTCAACGGCTTCGTCAACGCCAAGTGGGTAGCCGCCAATCCGATTCCCGAGGACCGCAGCGGCTGGGGCGCCTACGATGCGCTCGCCGAGAGCAGCCTCAACACCCAGCACGATATCGTCGATACGGCCAACAAAAACGCCGATCGTGCGCAGGCCGGCTCGATCGAGCAGAAGATCGGCTGGCTGTACCGCTCGGGCATGAACGAGGACGCCATCAACAAGGCCGGCTTCGATCCGATCAAGCCAAAGCTGGACGCGATCGGCAAGCTTAAGTCCGCTGCCGACGTAATCGACTACATCGACCGCAGTTTCAGCGAGGGTGACCAGCCGCTATTCAACTTCGGCGCCAACCCGGACTACCAGGACGCCAAGATGCAGATCGGCTACGCCAGTCAGGGTGGATTGGGTCTGCCGACCAAGGATTACTACAGCGACCCGGCATATGCCGATATCCGCGTTGCTTACGTTGCCTACATCGCCAAGTCGTTCCAGCTCACTGGAGTGCCTGCGGATGAGGCGAAGACACAAGCCGACCAAGTGATGAAGTTCGAGACTCAGCTCGCCGCCGCTTCGCTGTCACTGGTGGAAGAGCGCGATACGAAGAACCAGTACCACTACGTCACCGTAAAAGAGGCCGACAAAGTCACTCCGCACTTCAGTTGGCAGAAATTCTTTAGCGCGCAAGATCTGACCATCAGCAACGGCTTCTCGCTGACGCAACCGAAGTTCTTCGCCCAGATCGACAACATGCTCGTCGGCACGCCGGTCGCCCAGTGGCAGGCCTATTTGCGCTTCCACGCAATCGATGGCGCGGCCAACGATCTGTCCGAGAATTTCCAGAATGCCAAGTTCGCGTTTTACGGCCAGGCCCTGTCGGGTCAGCCGCAGCAGAAGCTGCGTTGGAAGCGCATGCTCGGCACCGTCAACGGCGACATGGGCGAAGCTTTGGGCCAGCTCTACGTGGCCAAGATGTTTACCCCTGAGGCGAAGCGGCGCGCCGAAGAACTGGTCGATAACGTGCGCAACGCGCTAAAGGCGCGTATCGAGAACCTCGACTGGATGAGCGACCAGACCAAGGCCAAGGCCATCGCCAAGTGGGACACCTTTCTGCCGAAGATTGGCTACCCCGACAAGTGGCGCGACTGGTCGGGTCTTGAGATCAAGCCGGACGACTACTACGCCAACGTCAAGGCGGCGGCCAAATTCAACTACCGTTACGACATCGGCCATATCGGCAAACCCACCGACCGCAAGGAGTGGAGCATGACGCCGCAGACGGTCAACGCCTATTACAGCTCGTCCGACAACACGATCAACTTCCCGGCCGCCATCCTGCAACCGCCGTTCTTTGACGCCACCGCCGACGATGCGATCAACTATGGCGGCATCGGCGCAGTGATCGGTCACGAAGCCAGCCACGGCTTCGACGACGAAGGCAGCCAGTTCGACGGTGAGGGCAACAACAAGAATTGGTGGAGCAAGGACGACCTCGCCAAATTTAACGCGCGCACCGACAAACTGGTGCTGCAGTTCAACGAGTACGCCCCGATCAAAGACAAACCCGACACGCACGTCAACGGCAAGCTGACCCTGGGCGAGAACATCGCCGATCTGGGTGGCCTGAACGTAGCCTACGACGCACTGCAGACAGCGCTGAAAAAAAGCTCGAAAGATCCCGCACAAAAAATCGACGGCTACACCGAGGATCAACGCTTCTTCTTCAACTGGGCGCGTATTTACCGCTCAAGCATGCGCGAGAAGAAAGCCCTGCTCTACGTCAATACCAACGTGCACGCACCGCCCGCCATGCGCGTGATCGGCGCGCCGTCGAACATGGAAGCATTCGCTGCCGCATTTCAGTGCAAGCCGGGCGATACGATGGTTCGCTCGCCCGACAAGCAAGTGAAGATCTGGTAAGCCTTCAATCGCCCGAAGCGGATGTCGTAGGTTGGGGTGAGCGCAAGCGAACCCCAACACAGCGAAACTCATCAACATCACGGCCTTGTTGGGGTTCGCTTGCGCTCACCCCAACCTACATCGTGAGGCTTGGCATTCCAGAGTTTATCGATTACAACTGCGGGGAATCAGGGGAGGGGCAATGGACGAAAAAAACATCGACGCGGCGCGTGAGCGCCGTCGCCTGCGTGCGGCTATGGAAGGCATGGGACGTAAGCGGAGCTTGGCCGTCAGCGGATTCGTCGTCGCGTTGGGCTGTTTAATGTGCGCTGAAATTTACACTCAGTTTCCGAATGCTGTGCGTTGGAGTATGCGTCTGGCCGGCGTACTTGTTTTTTTGCCGCTGGCGCTGCCTTTTCTGCGCTCGGCCTGCCCCCAATGCAAGGGTCGCTATCATTCGGTGGCGAGCATCTTCCGCCATCCCGACCACGCGCTGCCCTGCAAATCCTGTGGCTTCAGTATCGACAAGCACATATCAATGTATTGATTCAGGTGCATGCCAACCTGCTTGCTACTCTTCCTTCAATCGCTTCGATTGGCTCCGCACTTATGGCGGATGTGCCGATCCACAGGTCACTGTTGATTTTTCGATCATGATCGCATCGATGCTCAGATCACGGTAACGAGTGCTCATAGTGATCGATTCAAAACGATAGCGACTGCCAAGCAGTGCTCAGTATCGAAGTCGTAGATCAGCAACATGCCATCGTTCGCCGGCAGTGAATTGTTTATTCGTTCGCTGGGTGCTTATGGATGCTGCGCACACTCTCTAACATGCGCGCTTCGCGACGCGAAGTAATCCATCTGGCTGGCTGTGCGAAAAGTGCACGGTCATTACAGCTCGATGAATTCGTGACCGATAACAGGCAACCCACATGACAGTCAGGGGGATCCATGGTGTTGCGTGTTTTTTTGTTGGAAGGGTGAATCTGCTGAAGAAATCCTGGTAAATCCAGGCATGTCCTAATTCAATATCGGAGTTCACGATGGAAATGCGCTGTTCCCGATTGACTGCTTTAATCGTTCTGGCTTTATCGGTTGGCCAGGCAGGGTATAGCTCTGCCGCTGATGCCTCGCCAGCATCCACTCAGCGGGCCAATCTGGTGGCTCCCCGCACGCAGTTGGTGCAGGCTTCCGCAAGTTGGCCAAACGCTACCAACACCGGATACCAGGCTGAGCCGAACTATCCTGGGCATCTGACCACGTACTCGCCCATTCCGAATGGCACCGCATGCTCCGGCCCGATCGATAGCAACAAGACGTACAGCTACTGCTATTTTCCCAATGGCGTGGAAATCGGTACGGCCGGCGTTCCGGGCATCCCTGTCAACGTCAGGTTTGTTGGGTGTCTGTTCGAGTCCGACGTCAACGGCTTTGGCAATGGCAGTCAGGCTGTCGCCAAATACTCGAATGGCAATAATATTGTTTTCTCGTACTCGACATTCAAGCCTTTGGGTGTAGCTGCGCCGCCGGTTTCCTATGAGCAAGGTGTGTCGTACGGTGTGAATCAGGTTGAGGACCTCCCCACCTACAACGCGGGCAGCTTTTCCGTCGACCATTCAAACTTTTGGGGCTTTGCCGAGGCTATTCAAATTGGCCTGTCCAGTCAGCAGCAGCCTGTCACCATAAGAGACTCCTACATTCATGACACGCGTGCCGATGGCGGTGGTATCGACCATACGGACGGGATCTTGTCCAACGACGGCGACACAGTCGCTTACCTCACCATCGATCACAACACTCTCGTCTCGGTGGCGAACAATGAAGCTATCGCGCTTCAGTACAGTACGGCCTACTACGATCACGTCACAGTGACCAACAACTACGTGTCCGGCTGGCATAACACGGTGGACTTTGGCGGCGATGGTGCCGGCAATACCAACGACACCTTTACCGGAAACGTATACGGCACCGATCTGATGCCGACCAACTCGGCCCTTTACAGCGTCTATGACGGCGATAACCGCTGGGAGAAGGCTTTTGGCAATACCTGGCGTAACAACACGCTTTACGTCGTGCCGGGTAGCAGCTATATGCCCGTCACCGATAGCGGCAAGTTCTGGGTGCCGCAGTGGACGGACCAAGGCTGGCCGCTTGTTTGGGCGGCCGATTGGGCTCAATAGTGTTTTGATGAAAGCCCGTTCATAAGTCCCTTGTCGGGCGATGATGTTGTACTTCCCTCTCTCCCCGTCGTGGAGAGAGGGAAGGTATGGCCTTGCCGTCGAACGTATAGCCTCGGCTCGGGGCGGACATCACCCACCAACAACTCTGCGCCCTTATCCGTTATTGATCCTGCATGTTGAAGCGACGAAGCGCGGTCGTGAATTGACGCAACTCATCGTCGGTCCAATGTCTGATGCGCTCATCAAACACAAGGCCTCGCTGTTCGAGCGCCAGATTCAAGGGCGCCCGGCCTCTGACACCGGTGTGGCCGGGTAGGGACCCTGGGTTGCAGGCAAGGCTCTGGAGCCAGACAGAGCAATTACTGGCCGTTTAACTACTGGCCGTCCAACTACTGGCCGTTTGATAGAAGCCCCATCGGCCAGTACGCCGCCCAAGGCTGGCCATGGCGCAGCGGACTAATGGGCGAGTGATTCGGACATCGACTGACCCAGCCGGCGTCCGTAGTCGACCATGGCGCGGCCCTCGGGAAGGCGGGCACGCTCATAGGCGGCCAGCGCCTCGTCCACCGGCCGGCTAGCCAGGGCGTTAGCCAATGCCATCGCATCGGCCGCGGCCTTTGCTACACCCATGGCAGTGTGAGGGCGGGCAATAAAGGCCGCGTCCCCAAGCAGTACGACGCGGCGGTTCACCATGCGCGAACTCTGATAATCGTAGATCGGCTGCACGAACGGCTGAGACTCTGCGGCTATGGCCGCTGCGAATGGTGGAGGAAGCTGTGATCTGGCGTCGGCAATCAGAGCTTCGCGCATGTCGAGCGGCAGCTCGCCGGGACCCAGGGAGAGCGAGCCAGTGCGCTGGGCATGGTTGAGCAGATCACTCAATGACTGAGCAGGTAGCTGGCGATACCAGACCCAGTTGTAACGGCGTTCACCCACCGCAATCTGCCCATTGGAACCGGGCACCAGGTAGCCAAGCGCCTGCGTTCCTTTGCCGAAATGGAAAGCGAAGCGCTCGAAGAGTTCGTCTGCGGCCTGCCGGGGTATTGCGTCCTCGGCCACCAGGCCGCGCCACGCCGTGTAACCAACGTAGTCGGGTCGGATGTTGGCGGTGGCATCTTCGTTTACGACATTACGTACGATCGAGCCTTGTCCGTCCGCGCCGATCAGCAGATCGAACTCGAACGTGAGGCCGTCGGCGAGCATGGCCTTGACACTTTGATGGGACGGCACGATCTCGCTGACCGTAGCGCCGGTAAGGTAAAGCTGCTCCGGCAGCAGTTTGCGAAAACCGTCATAGAGCAGGTCCCAGGACATCTGCATCTGAGGGCGGGGATCGCGCGTTATCACGTTGCCGTATAGATCCAGCACGATGCGTTCGTTCGCCCATACGCCGGTCTCCGCCACATGGGGAAGGCCCACCATATGAAGGATGCGGGTGACCTGCTCTTGCACTACCAGGCCGGCGCCGCGCCGGGCCAAGCCGTGACGCGCGCGCTCCATCACGATCACCTGGTGACCGTGCCGCGCCAGGAGCACCGCGGCAAACAGGCCACCAACGGAGCCACCGACAATGCCAATGCGCAAACTCATGATGGTTCTGGCCCCCCGTTGGGCATAGTTTGGTTGTGGTCGATGTTGATTACGGCGAGTTCGGCCGCCAAAGCTATTCGTCCTGGAGGCGGTACAGGGCGGCCAGGCATGGTGAATATCCGAATCAGGGGTGCCGAATGCTCATGAAGCGATGAGCTGCCGAGTCATTAGTAATAGCGCGGAATGGGACCTAGCTGAGGGGTCATGCGATCGCGAAGGTCGAACAAGATTTCGTCGACATAGCACCAGCCCCAGCCTTCGGGTGGGTCGTAGCCTTCGATGATCGGATGCTGGGTGTGTTGGAAATGCTTTCTGGCGTGCCGGTTCGGTGAATCGTCGCAACAACCCACGTGGCCGCAACTGCGACAGATGCGCAAGTGGACCCAGACGTCTCCGGATTTGAGGCATTCCTCGCAACCACGCGCACTGGGCGTGACGTCACGAATGGAAGCGAGATGGCCGCATGGGTGGGGCATTGGGAAACTCCATTGTCAGCAGAAGAGGCGATCTACACTTACATTAGCCATTGGAATCGCATGCGTCGGGCATTTTGTCTGAGGCGCGTCGCGTGATAAAGCATGGTGTGCGCGTACTCGACCCCTGGGAATGGCGAGCCGTATCTATCGGCTCTTGCCGAAATCCGGGAGGCGTAATCGCTGCCGGTCATAGTCTTACCACTTGTTCTGAATGGATTGAACAAATGTGCGGTTCTATGCACATGAGTCATCTTCACAAACATCATTGGACTACAGTCACCGCCTCGCACGAGAGCAGCGTCGGGCATTGAGACGTCGGCTATTGCAAAGAAGCATCCTCTAGATAATCACACCATCATCTTTGCGGTTTCATTATTCTGGGTCGCGCGACTTACTCGATTGGGGGGTACTTCCCTCCACGCGCTGGGTTATTCTGAGTAAGCGAATGACGGGTGCGGGGTTACTTCGCATCAGACATGGCCGTGCCATCATTGCGAACAAGAGGCCATCATGCGAAAGGCTTCAGTATCTGGATGATGAAAGCCGTACTCAATGGGCAAGCCAACGAAATCGTCGAGTAGGCGCGTGCGGCCTTTGGCGCTGATCGGCAACGGGCGCACGCTGCCGTAGCGCATGAAGGCGCTAATTCCGTAGTGCTTCCGTAGTGCCGTCTAGATCAATGCTTCACGTTTTTGCCTCCTGCCAGTGAGATGCACTATGCAAGACGAGACGCACCATGCTTCATACAACCCGGCCGATCCAGACCCTCATTCACGCGACGCACAACGCTTTCCCCGGCTGACGGGTGAAATGGCCGAACGCATCGCGGTTTATGGCAAGGCCGAGCATTTGCCTGCGGGCACCGCGCTATTTGAGCGCGGTCAACGCGGCGCGGATTTCTTTTTCGTATTGGAAGGCGGCATCGAAATTATCGATCTCGACAATGATGGCCTTCCGCGAACGGTCACTACGCATACGCGCCATCAGTTCACTGGCGAGCTAGACCACTTCAATCAACGCATGATCCTGGTATCGGGTTTGACGACGGTTGAAAGCCGGGTGATTCGCATCACTCGCGAAAACTTCCGCAGGCTGGTCAGCGGAGAGCCCGACATCGGCGAGATCATCATGCGCGCGTTCATTCTTCGCCGCGTAAACATTATCCAGCAGAGTATTGGCGGCGTGGTGTTGATCGGGCCGGGCCATGGCGCCGACACCCTGCGGCTGCAGCGATTCCTGGTTCGCAACGGTTACCCGCATCGGCTGATCGATAGCGATCTCGACCCCAAGGCCGCTGGGCTGCTAGACACGTTCGAGGTCCAGCCGCATTTATTTCCCGTCGTGGTTTGGCCGGACCATCAGATGTTGATGAACCCGTCGACGGCTGAGCTTGCCGATAGCCTGGGTTTGACCGAATCGCTCGATCCTGGTCACGTCCACGACGTTGCTGTGGTGGGGGCGGGGCCGGCAGGCCTGGCTGCGGCGGTCTATGCCGCCTCCGAGGGCTTGGATACCATCGTGATCGAGGGCATGGCACCTGGAGGCCAGGCTGGCACGTCGTCGAAGATCGAGAACTATCTTGGGTTTCCCACCGGTATTTCCGGGCAGGCGCTGGCGGGCCGGGCGCAGATTCAGGCACAAAAGTTTGGTGCGCGCCTGGCCATCTCGCGCAACGTGGTTGACCTCCACTGCGCATCGCAGCCATATCAGCTTGAACTGGACGATGGGCAGCGGGTGACGGCACGCGCCGTTGTGGTCGCGACGGGCGCACGGTATCGCAAGCTGGATGTGCCCAACTACGACCGCTATGAAGGGCAGGGTATTCATTACGCTGCCACGCCGATGGAGGGGAAGCTTTGCGCTGGCGAGGAAGTCATTGTGGTGGGTGGAGGAAATTCCGCAGGACAGGCCGCAGTGTTTCTTTCGCGTATAGCCGCGCACGTGCATATGCTTGTGCGCGGGACGGGGTTGGCGGCGACCATGTCCGACTACCTCATTCGGCGCATCCACCAATCACCCCATATTACCCTGCATACCGAAACGGAGATCGCGGGCCTTGAGGGCGGCGAACGGCTGCAGCATGTGACCTGGTTCGGACGGCGAGATGGCCAACGCGAAACCCGAGCGGTCGCCAATATATTCGTCATGGTCGGCGCCGAGCCGAATACGGATTGGCTCGATGGCTGTCTCGCACTGGATGCGAAGGGTTTCGTTATCACCGGCATCGATAGCGAGGGCATGCCTACCTCGGTACCGTTTGCTACCAGCAAGCCCGGCATCTTTGCGGTGGGGGATGTGCGTAGCGGCTCGGTCAAGCGTGTGGCGTCCGGTGTCGGCGAAGGATCGGTGGTGATCCAGGCTGTGCACAAGTTCCTGAGTCCCGAGGCGGGCTAGATTCCCGATAGTTCCGGCCTCGCACGAATGGCGTCTCGGTTAGGTCGTTATCGCGACAGGGCATGGCTCTTCGCCCAGATACCCGCAGGTCCAAAAAGTCCCCCAACGGTTCAGGTTTCGGCGATGGAGACCGCTTAGGCGCAGAACATTTATGATCGCCTGGAAGCTTGAGAAGATGCGAGCTTTATCATCTTCTCTCCGCAGCAAACGGCGAACACAGCATCGTAAATGGATACCTTTAGCTTATGCGGGCATAAGCGCCCTTTGGCGATGCTGTCCGCTTTTGACTTGCCTAAACACCTCCCGTGGTTTCGTCCGCGCGGTGGCTTGGTCAGGCATCTGGCGAAAGCGACCATGGCGATGGCGTGCCTTCTTGTATCGGCCATGCCGGGGCACGCGCAGGTAGCCGCTCATGTGGCTTCTCTGAAGGATTTCAGTCATACCGCATGGACGCAGAGAGAGAATGCTCCGCCTGACGTATGGGCGTTGGCGCAGACTGCCGATGGCTGGCTTTGGCTGGGGACACCTACCGGGCTGTACCGTTTCGATGGTGTCAGCTTTGAGCGCTACGACTTTGCGAACGATAGCGGCCAAACGTCTTCGTCGGTGGGATCGCTGCTTGGAGCAACCTCGGGCGATCTGTTTATTGCCTCTACGACGAGCGGGACAAGCGTGTGTCACCTCGCACGTACGCACGATTGCGCCTCCATTCCAGGCATCCCCGTGGGCGAGGCGGTATCCGATTTCGCAGAGGATGGCGACGGCCGGGTCTGGGCGCTCACGGCGAACGGCCTCTACGTTCTGCAAGACGGTCTGTGGAGCGTGGCCAACAAACATTGGGGGCTCCCCGATGGTGCCGCACAGTTGACGCGGGACCCCGCGGGTGATCTTTGGGCGGCGGCTGTCGACGGTGTGTACGTCTTGAAGAAGGGCGCTCGCCGCTTCGAGCGAAGCGATATCGCACCGCTGACTCCAGGCAGCAGCATCTTCACCGCGCCCGATGGGGCCTTGTGGAAGCACCGGGAGGGTGGGTTCACGCAAATTCGCGCTCCAGCCATGCCTTCCATTCCCATCAGTGACGAGGGTAGGAACTGGCAGCGGGGTGCCCCCATTCTGTTCGACCGCAAGGGTGGCTTCTGGTCCGTCGCGTGTGTCGACGTCGGCATTTGCCATGACGGCGCGCCCGGACATTCGGCGCCGTCCTTGGACGATAAAACGCTGAGTGCGGATACCTTCAAGCTATCCGACGGCTTGTCGTCCGGCGCCCCCATGACCCTCCTGGAGGATCGCGAGGGTAATGTTTGGGTGGGTACCAAACTAGGCATCGATCGGTTTCGACCCAATAACGTCATTCAAGTAGCGCTGCCCGGTTCTCCCGTCTATTTTGCATTGAGCCCCGATGTGAATGGAGCCATGTGGGTCGGTACGGCAAGCATGAGCAATACGCTGGATCGTTGGTGGCATTTGAATCCTGCACCTGCGGCGTTCGCTGGATTCTCGGGCGACGCCACCGCGCTATTTCGCGACAGCGACGGCAGCATTTTTCTTGGGGGACAAGACGGATTCTGGCACTTCGCGAAAGGGCGCTTCCAGGCCTTGACGGTGCCGTCCGATCAGAAGGGAAAGCGGTTCCAGTCTATCGCGCGTGATGGAGCAGGGCGTCTCTGGGTCGCGTTTCGCGGGTCGCCGATTTACCGTGTCGATGGCGATACCTGGATACCAAAGGGCAGCCTGCGGGAGCTGCCCGACACGACGCCAGCGCGAGTCGTAGCGGATACGCGGGGTCGGTTGTGGCTCGGCTACAACGACAATCGCCTGGTTATTTTGGATGGCGATGCTGTCCATCTATACGGAGCCGGTGCAGGCCTGGACACAGGTTCGGTGACCGCCATCCTGCCGGAACCCACGCCATTGATGGGAGGGGAGCGTGGCTTGGCCAGCTTCGATGGCCGTCGTTTCCATACGCTCAAGGCCGAGCGGCCGGACGTATTGAGCGGCATCACCGGTTTGGTGACCGCAAAGGATGGTTCTCTCTGGGTGAATGGCATCAAGGGTGCCGTCCGCATCCGTGCTGAGCATTTGGCGCGGGCATTGAAGGACCCGGCCTTTTCGATGCCTGTCGATGTGTTTGACATGGAGGACGGCATGCCCGGCGGCGCGCAGCAGGTTCGACCGTTACCCACCGCCGTCGAAGGAACGGATGGAAAGATATGGTTGGCGGCATCCACTGGGCTGGCTTGGATCGATCCGTCCCACATCACGCGCGATACGCGCCCACCCAGGATCGTCATCCGATCGGTCGTAACGGACAAGCAAACCTACGATGCCGAAAAAGGCTTGCGCCTGCCCGCGCGAACCACGGCGCTCAGGTTGACGTACTCGGCACTCAGTCTTGCCATTCCCGAGCGCGTCAAGTTTCGTTATCGTCTTGAAGGCACTTCCGGTGGATGGGAGGAGGCAGGCTCCCGGCGTGAGGCCACGTATACCAATCTTGGGCCAGGCACTTATCGCTTTCGCGTTATCGCGCGAAATGGCGATGGCCCATGGAGTGCTGGCGACACCGACTTCGTTTTCTTGATCGAGCCGACCCTGTACCAGACCCTCTGGTTCAAGGCTTCAATCGGCGTGCTTGTCGCGCTGCTGCTTTTCGTTATGCATCGATTCCGTCTGCGGAAAATGGCGGCGCATATTCGAGGCCGTCTCGAAGAGCGGCTGCGTGAGCGCGAACGCATTGCCCGTGAGCTTCACGATACCCTGATTCAGGATTTCCAAGCGCTCATTTTGCACATGCACACGCTTGCCAAGAGCACGAAGAGTGCGGACGAAAATCTGAAGACATTGGACAAACTTACCGATATGGCAGAACGCGCACTCATTGAAGCGCGGGACCGGGTGACGGACTTGCGGGCAAGCGTGGATGAGCGCCTGGATATGGCAACCGCATTGCAGCTTGATGCGGAATCCATGCGTGCCATGCGACACATGGATATTGCGGTAACCATCCACGGCGAGGTGCGGGAGCTGCATACCGTGGCCTGCGAGGAAATTCACGCGGTAGGCAAGGAGGCGCTGCTCAATGCGTTCAAGCATGCGAACGCCAGCGAGGTGTCCATCCATATCGTGTACCGCACCTATGCTTTCATTCTGTACATACGCGATAACGGCAGCGGTATAAATATGAGCACTGTCGGCAAGAAGGTGAGTGAGGGTCACTACGGCTTGCTTGGCATGCGTGAGCGCGCGGCCAGGTTGAACGGCTCGCTTCGCCTGTCGAATCTGGACCCCAGCGGCACCGAAGTAAGACTTCGGGTGCCCGGCCCCGTCGCGTACGGGTCCGGGCGCTCGCGGTGGCGATGGTTGGTCGGTATGGCCGTGCGCCGCGCTCGCGATGGATTCCCCCCATAGGATCTGCATTGACCGCTCGTGTTCGCACCACGAGCGGTATCACCGCAACGGTCGAGAATCTGCCGACCTGGCTCTGCCGGGCATGCTCTCCGCTTGCCGTCAGGCGAAGGGGATGCGCTTAGGAGGCGCGTCCCGATTCGAATAGAAACCATACGCGCCGCTCGGCTTCATCGATCCAGTTTTCAAGCGCGCTGGTCGTGGCTACATCGTTGTATTCGCCGCATAGCGCATGCGTCTCTCGCATGAAGGCGGCTATCCGACCGTTGTCTTCGCGAAGTTCAGCGAGCATGTCCGATGGCGTCACAAAGTCCGCATCGTTGTCCGACAATCGCTGCAAGCGGGCGAGATGGCCCGTCGATCTGAGCGTCGTTCCGCCTAGCTTTCGCACGCGTTCGGCAATGGGATCAAAGGTGGCGTAGATCTGATCGGATTGCTCGTCCAGCAGCAAGTGGTAGTCCCTGAAATTGGGACCCGACATGTGCCAATGGAAGTTCTTTGTCTTCATGTAGAGAGCAAAGAAATCAGCCAGAAGGCCGTTGAGCTCGGCGGAAATATCCCGGCGGGCCTCGGGCCCAAGAGAGTTCGGTGTCGTGAGTTTTGCCTTTTGCCGCTGCTTGGCTTCACTTGTATCCGTCATGTCAAATCACCTTTTGGAAGTAAGAGGGTGGCGTAGGACACCCCGTGGGGCGTGGCATTCTGTAGGTTGGATTGGGCAGCGTCTTGTAGATATGGCGTCTATTTTTTGTGCTTTGAGCCGATGCGAGAAGCTTGGCTGAGCGTGCTGCACTTACCCGTCGGGGATGCCGTGCTCACTCAACTAGGGGGTGCAAATGCACTCTATTTGGGGATACGCAATCCATCTCGCTTGGAGCACCATGCTTCAAGCTGCATGCAGCGGGCCTCGCAAGAAATGAGCTGAGCAAGTTCGCGATAGCTCATGGTCGGTCTGTCGATGTCCACGACGGCCAGGCATTACGTGTTGAGGAGGACTTCAGCATTGCCGGCAAGCGTGGGCACGTCTGGGTGAGACGTGGAAAAAATCAATGAGACGTCAACTGCATTCGCTGACTTGGTATTGAGATGGTGCCGTGTCTGAAGTGGTTGACGCCACGGCGTGAGAGTTACCGCTTCCTTGAAACTTGGAGACGGCTTCATGTGCATTCATTTCGCACATATTGACGGCGATCTGATTGAACACTTAGATCATTTGCAAACGCTGCCACGTCGATCTGACTTGGTGCCGCCAGATGATCCTCGCACTACCGTTGCTCCTGAGGCTGCGTCGCTATGGTTGGAGCAAGAGAACCCAGTGCGGATGGATCGCGTCGGTCATTCCTTGAGGGATGCATGGAAGACGGTTTGCGAACACCAAGAACACTTGGCGGACGGCGTGCTGCACTATCTCAAGCTAGCCATCGAAGCCTATGTTGAAGTGCGATCAGGCGAACGAGCCCAGGCGTCGCCCCTCCGTGGCGGGCTGGCACCTTGGCAGGCCAAGTTAGCCAAGCGTCTCATCCTCGATCAAATGGAAGCCAGCATTTCGACCAGTTCGCTCGCCAAAGCATGCAACCTGTCGCGAGGTCATTTCACGCGCATGTTCAAGCAGTCGGTCGGTCTCCCTCCACATCGTTGGCTGCAGGAGCGCCGTATCGAAAGGGCCAAGGAGCTACTGGCCAGAAACGACTGCAGTCTGGCGGACGTTGCCGTGAAATGCGGATTCACCGATCAGGCGCATTTCTCGCGTGTGTTCAAGGTAATGACTGACTGCACGCCTTTTAGCTGGCGCCGGATTGCGCATTCAGCCACGGCCATCAGCTCAAGGCATGCAACTGAAGAGGTATCGCAGCCGGCTTATAAATAGCGGGCGCGTTTTATAGAGGACATGGTGCCCGGAGATCGGGCAATAGGCGATGGCAAGCCGGTATCTAGAGCAAAGAGAGGTTTTATGAGTGGCTCGACAAAAAATATCTTGAGCAGCACGTTTATCGAAGCTCAACGCGTACGCTTGATTGCGCTTCGATCCCAATTGATACGGGCTGGAGACGCCGCTGGCGCGGAAGAACGCGTACTTCAAGACTCTGCGGGAGGGGAGGCTGGAGACATGGAAGATGGCGCGGAAAGGTTTGCCATCCAAGAGAACGACGAAGCGTTATTTCACAGGAACGTTCGACGACTGAGTGATGTTCGGCGAGCACTGGAGAAAATCGACGAAGGTACCTATGGTACTTCCGATGCAAGCGGTAGCGTCATTCCCAAGTCGCGGCTTGAAGCTGTCCCCGAAGCCATTTACACGGTAGGCGAAGAACGCCTCGATGAGCGCTAGCCATAGCGCTATAACCCATATCGAGTTCATGCCGCGCGCGGCGATCTTCCGACGACATCTTCAGTCAATCGGCAACGAATGCCTTTTGACCTTCTACCCACTCAATCTCTGTAGATAGCGTGCAGTGACCCGGTGGCTCTTTGGCGTCCCCATTATCGACGGGACAGTTCAATGCAGCCATTCTGCCGTCAATCACCCATTCCAGGCATCCGGGGTCATGCGTTACAGTTTCCAGGACTCAAATAGGGGACGACACTAAGATTACATTCCGCAAATTCGCGATCGGCCATCAACGGCTCGGTCCGGCGGACAACGCGGACACTCCGCCGATAAGGGTGGCGGAGTGTCCGTTGCCTCTGCGTTAGGTAATTCAAGGAGGTGCCTTATGTGGTATGTCTTCGGCTTTACCGCGCTGATAATCGTCATTATTGCTGTCCGCTCGAAAAGAACGGCAGCCAGACTGGCTAGACTCGCCGAAGCGCGTAACGAATACGACAAGAACGTATACGCCCTTGGAACAGTGGCTGCGCGCGCGCAATGCAAGCATGAGTTCATCCAGCTAGGACAAACGGGAGTCCCAGGGGTTATCACGTTGACTACGAGATGGTGCCGCGTCTGTGGAGAAGACTTGGGGTCTGCAAAACTCAAGCGGTCCATCTTCGGGAGTCATTGGGAGTAACGCAGAATTTCGGGGTGGCGTTTAGTGGTCTTATACCCGTGAATGAATGTCACGACTTGCCGCTACCGAAAGGGCAGTTCGAAGGCTTGCGCAGACTGCCGGGAGCGGACCTGGATCGAGGATCTGCGCAAGCAGGGTAGCCGCGTCGAAGCGATCACACCGGACGCCGATTCCCTCGCTGCCTTGGGCATGAACCAGATAGATCCGGTGACCCGCATCCCCTCCGCGTACCTGATCGGACGCGGTTGCTGCTGATCATGATGGAATCGTTCGGCTGTTAACATCTTTCCATCTAGGAGGTTGGGCAAGGGAAGCGATGAAGATTCGGACAGCAGCATGTGCAGTTTTGTCTTTGGTGTGCCTCCCGACCATGGCGTGGTGCAAACAGTCAACGGCCGGGCTTCCGATCGCTGTGGAGGCCATCGGCATCGAGAAGTCAGACCATCGTTTCTATCTGGATATGCGCGTCTGGAATTGTTCCAGTAAGGAACTGACCATGGATATCGTGAATCTTCCCTGGGGTGGAATGCTTGCCAATCGGCTACTCATCTATCAAGCCTATTCCGGCGAAACGATGCAGGCTCAATACCCCATCGAAGACTTCCCGGAGACGTTGTACGTTATCCCGGGAGGCGGATATGTTTCGGGCCAAATCGACCTTGGAAGCTATTTTCCGGGTCTGCTCAAAGTAAAAGAGCCCCGCAACTGGGTGATTTTCTGGTTGTACCAGCCGTTCGGTTCAAAAGGTGTTCCGGTCGGCAGGAGGTTCGGCGGAATGATCCCCCTTGACCCTGCTCCGTCAGCTTCGCCGGGCACAGACGCTTGTCACGCGGAGGTTTCCAGGCATGGAGCCCATCAATGATGGTCATGTATCTGTTTTACCCCTGGTGGACATAACTTGAACTCAAAAATGCCTCGTCAGCTAGTGACATTTGAGCAGCGCTGGAAAGATGCAATTCGGCTAAGGGGGCTGGCATGGGCTTGGTAAATTCGTTTCTTCGAGTCATCGCGGCGGGTGCCATTGCGGTGGCCCTGTTGTGCGTACCCGAGTGGGGGCTTGCGTCAACCAATGGTCATGGCCTCGTAGTGGGGCGACTCACCGACAATCAATGCCCCAACAATCTGGGCATTTACGCGCCAAAGAAGAAAGGCGACGATTCGGTAGATTCAGATGATTGCATTCTTGCTTTTACTGATCTCGGGGAAACGGGCGCGGTGATGCTGCTGAATGGCGTCGCCGTTCCCTTTCGGGTGATCCAGAAAAGTACCCGCTATTCGAAAGTGCGTTACGACCTTGCCGACAGCGCCGGCAACGCGAAAGTGTTCTTGGACGTCACCATGGATTGCCCTGAGGGAGTTGAGGGTTGCGACTACAGCGGATCTCTCACCATGGAGTCTTCCGGGGCAAGCTCCCGAATTCATATTGTTTACTACAGAGGCGGTTAGTGTTCGCGTCGAAGCGGATACTCCACAAAGGGCGCGGGTCGTAATCCAATGCGAACAAGCACAACTAAGCGCCCAACCGATCATATCTGTTGGCTTGGCCGCGTTAGGTGCGTCCATCCTTTACTCCGATAAGCAGTCTTCGACTGGCTGGATCGCGCTCGTTCTCGGTGGACTTTTGGCTTTGTCTCTGGTTGTCGCTTCACGACGGAGAAAATAAGTACGAGTGGTCCTCCCGATTTCTCGGACGGTTTAATTAGGCACCTTGCTTTAGGGTGTCCGAGGTATCTGGGGTGGTCCACTCTGACCCTTTAGCTAGCTCATCAAGCTTGCGAGCCTGGGCGGCGCCACTAAACGAAAACGCGATTGGCAATGAGTGTGCGGGTGAACAGGCATCTCGCTGGATGTCTGTCTTTGTCGGTTGCACCAAAGCACGTCTGCCTGAGTTGCCTCTTTCAGGCCATAGCCCTTGCGAGCTATAAGACGTAAGCCACGAAAACACTTTGATTGTGGCCCTGGGGGGCTGATGTCTGTTTTAGTCAAGAACCGTTTCATATTCGTCTGCCTCGCGGCATTTGCATGTGGCAGTAACATCCAGGCCGGCGATGCTTCACACCAGACGGAGCCAGCTCGCCCAGGGCAGGTGAGCTTCATCTCACAAGCGATCTTCGCCGATGGCCTCTTGTGGCTACGATCAGATTCGGGGGAGCTATCGACGATCGCCCCTGATGCGGACGAGCGTGTCCTGCAGCCGATACCAGAGCCGGTATTGAGTATTTGTAAGTCGCAGGGCCGCATCTTGGCTTTGACCGAGCATTCCAATAATGCCCTTGCACTGCGTTTGAGATCAGATGGCGAATGGCTTGAGAAGGCTTCCGTTGCGTCAAGAGATGAATCTCTTACTGCCATGGTCTGTGCCGATGATGCCGTCTATCTGGTGACGGACAAACATGTGGTGACCCTTGATGTCGCAGGGCATGTTCGTTCGAAGCCGCTCCTGGGCGAGCCGCCGCATGGTCCGGTCAGTTCGAGTTATGCCGACCAGGCATCCGTCTATGTCGGCATCAATGCAGGAGAGTGGGGCGGTGGTCTTTTTCGAATCGATGTGGCATCGGGCCAATCGATTCACATCGACTTGGGTGGCAAGGAGCAATCCTGTCAAAAGGCGAAGAATCCCGTTTGCGGCCCTGTGACCGGCATCGCCGCCATGCCAGGAAAGCCTGGCTGCATTGCTGTTTCAGTTGGGTTGGTACACTTTATGACGAGCGGGGGCATTGCCGAACTTTGTGGCGACTACGCCTCCCGCTTCTACGTGCAAGGTTTCACTTCGTCCTTATGGGCTTCGCTGGCTAAGCGACAGTCCGAAAAAGGTTCGCTTGAAACCGTCGCCTTCTTCGGAGTGGTTGCGGATAACGACAAACTACTGGGCGTCGCCGTTGGGCATGTTTATGCTTTTGACGGTCATGGCAAGGCAACCGAGAACGAACTGCCAAGCATGAAGCTAGTAGGCGGCATCCGCGTGAGTTTTTCTCATGCCGGCCTGGTATTTGTCATGACTGATATCAATCAAAGGCGTTCGGTGAGTGGTCCTGTACCCATGATCGTGACACGCTAGCTCATAGCGGTTGACATGGACGCCCGCCACCCAGAACAGACGCTTAAGATAACGTTCAAATCGAGACTAGAGAACATGGATGCAGCCGAGAAGAAGCGTCTGGACGACATCGAAAAGCATGGCTGTCATGTTATTCAGGTGCTCGCTGAAGATGACTGCCCTCCTTTCAGCTACTCGGTCGGCATCGAACAATCATCTGGGTATCCAGAGGTCATTATCATTGGCCTTAAGAGAGAGTTGGCGCATATCATGGTCAACGAGTAGTGCGCCAGAGTGCGGGCTGGAGAGGGCTTCCATGCGGGGCGGAACTGAGTTTTTTCGACGGAGGGACAATGGAACAAAAATCTGAGCGGTATCTAAAAGCTGAGTCAAGGAGGGCGGCCTTTCTGTTTGTCATCTTTTGCCTATGGTGCCCAATCTATCTGATCGTAGTTAGACCGATCATCAATGCTGCAATCGCCGCTCAGATATCGTCGTATCCGGCAATGCTTCATCTGATACCTATTATCGCGCCCATCGTGTTGATCGCGTTGATGATGATCCCGTTCATGCCTCCCAAGAACGACGTGCCTGCAAAGCTTCGCTCAACATCGACAGGGAAAGAGAAATGACTTTGGAAAGCTTTATTGCTGGTCTCACGATATCGCTTGTAGGTTTCGCGCTGATGTATTCCTACGTCTACTACGTCAAGCGCAAGCTGGGGGTTCACATCAATGTGATCGCTTCGGTCATGTACAACGCAAACACCGATGGCATGTCCTCTGCCGTGCGAACCATCGAATCATTCATGAGGGTTCCGAAATATCTCGGTATTCTCATGGTGGTGTTAGGTCCGATCATGATGTTCAATCCCCGCTAATTGCCATTCTGCGTACTTGCGATCGCGAAGAGATGGACTACATGGCATCAGGATCATCGAGCTTCGCTGCAAGTATTAGGGTTCTATCGGCATCCTCGGGCGACGGTTGATCAGGTCGTGGTTGATGAGCGTTCGCGAGTGCTTCTTGTCGGCTGCAGAGTGTCAGTTTTTGACTTGTAGCAGACATCCGCACAACGGATTCGCTTTAACAACAGCTATCATATCGATTCGGACGCTACGCCCGAGAGTCTGCAAGATGATGTCAACGAAATGCTGGACCACGCCGTAGGCTGGGGTGAGCGTGAGCGAACCCCAGCAAGACACTGGCGATATTGGTCGGGTTCGCGGCGTTGGGGTTCGCTTTGCTCACCCCAACCTACCGGTCACCCCAACCTTGCTACTGCTAGGGGGTCTCAGAGCCCCGCTTAGGTCGCCGAACGACTCTCACCTTTCCGCTGTTGCCGCCGCCGCAGAAGAACTGGTCGCCGCCATCGGATTCGAGCCCTGACACACCGACACCGGATGGCATCTCAAGCCTCTCCAGGACTTCTCCCGTTCGAGGGTCGATGCGCCTCAACTCGCTCTCATCGCCTTCCCAGGTGCCGTGCCAAAGCTCTCCGTCGGTCCAGGTAACGCCGGTGACAAAGCGGTTGGATTCGATGGTGCGAAGAATCGCTCCGGTTTGCGGATCGACTTGATGGATCTTGCGGTCCCGATACTGGCCGACCCAGAGTGTCCCTTCGGCCCATGCGAGCCCCGAGTCACCGCCGTCGCCAGGCGCCGGGATCGTGGCGAGCACGTGGCCGGTGTTCGGATCGATCTTTTGGATGCGGTTCTCGGCGATCTGAAACAGGTGCTGGCCGTCGAAGGCGGTTCCCGCATGCGCGGGGACATCTATCGCGCGCAGCTTCTTTCCGCTGGTGGGATCGAGGGCATTCAGTGTGTCGCCGCCGGCAAACCAGACTTGCTGACCGTCATAGGTGACCCCGCCCACGTTGTCGATACCTGGAAAAGGCCCGTACTCACGGATGATGTTGGCTGTTGAGGTTTTCATGCATCCATCCTAGTCACTGGGTAATGGAGTGGGGAGTAACAAGGTCGTCGTGAATCCCGGTACGGGCGGGGTCATCCAACGACGAGCGCGCCCACGACCAAACGATTGCACCTTGCCTGCGGCCATCAGCGAGTCGAGCGCCCGTTGTACCGTGCGCTGGCTGGCTCCAAGCGCCAGTGCCAGGGCCGAGCTCGCCCACGACTCGCCGTCGGCGAGTACGGCGAGTACGGCGGCATGTTTCTCATCGACGGGCCGGGCCAGCACGACGACTTCGTCTGCGCGGCGCGGCACCAGCGTAAAACCTCGTTTGGTCGCATTCACCTCGGCCACCGTCCGCAGCACGGCGCGAAGCCGGCCGATTTCGACGCGCAACCGCGCGCGATGCGATTCATCGGCGTGCTTCGCTCGGAAGGCCCGTGCGATGAGCGTGTCCCTCGGCACGTCTGCGGGCCACGCTTCGCCCAACGCGCTTGCAAGCGTGAACAGTACCGGACGCCTCGCGAGGGAGACCAGTGTGCCTGCGTCGCACACGAGATGGCGGCACGCGTCCACGACGAGCGTGCGGGATGCCAGTAACGCTTCAACCTCCTTGAGCAGGATGAGCCGCTGCTCGCCACGCGCCATCAAGCGCGCCGCGGGCGTGTTCAGTACGAGAGATGCGCTTTCGACCTCGGCTGTCAGCGCGGCAATGCCTGCGTGGCGCGCGGCGCGCTCGGCGCGGGCGAGTGCGGCGAGCGCTTTCTTCGCCTGGAGTCGTCGCATCGCGATTCCCGCCACGATCAGTTCGTGAACGACTCGCGACGCGGGCGGGGTGGGCGCGGGGGCCAGCTCGGCGAGCATGTGCTCGGCCTCGTCGAGTCGCCCGATCAGCAGGAGCCGGCGGATCTCAAGATACCGCGCATGTGCTGCATTCACCTGGTCGCCGTGCTTTGCAAGCGTGGCCCGCGCTGCATCGAGCGCTTTCGCAGGCCAGCCCAGGTCGCGCGAGACGAGTGCAATCTCGGCCTCGGCGACGACGCAGCGCGCGCGGGCCACCGCTTCTTTCGGACCGAAGGCACGTGCTGCACTTCGGAGCAGAGCTTTCGCCCGCACGAAATCACCGAGCTGCGCCATGGCGATGCCGCGAAGCGCGAGCGCTGGCGCGTCGCCGCGCAAAGCCACCCGATTCAGCGCGCCGAGAGGGTCACCCGTCGCGAGCGCACGCGCCGCAGCCGTGATTAGCGAGTCCATCGGAATCCCGCCACACTTGTCACTCCCACCAATCCGTCGCCCGGTTGCAGTCTATCTCACCATCACCAACCAGCACGTCAGGAGCAAAGGGCTATGACCACACATATGACCGGGACACGTGAAGAATGGCTGGCGGCGCGGATCGAGCTGCTCCAGGCCGAGAAGGAGCTTACGCGGCGCAGTGACGAGCTGGCACGGCAGCGGCAGGCGTTGCCGTGGGTTCGGGTCGACAAGGCGTATCGATTCGAGACCGACGAAGGGAGCGCCTCGCTGGCCGACCTCTTCCAAGGGCGTTCGCAACTTCTCGTCTATCACTTCATGTTCGGGCCTGATTACAAGGCGGGGTGTCCCTCGTGCTCGGCGATTGCCGATGGGTTCGACGGCTTTGTCGTCCACTTGGCGAATCATGACGTCACACTGTCGGCGGTATCGCGGGCACCGCTGGCGAAGCTGCAAACGTACAAGCAACGGATGGGCTGGACGTTTCCCTGGGCATCCTCGTACGGCAGCGATTTCAACTTCGACTTCAACATCGCCTTCACTGAGCAGCAGCAGCGCGAGGGGCTTGTCGAATACAACTACGAGCGTAGCGGTCACGCGATGGACGCGGCACAGATCCCGGAACCTGTCACCCAGTTCGCGGCCACATGCGGAACCGATGCGGCGACGTTCACACGCGATATGCCGGGCTTGAGCACGTTCGTGCTTGATGGCGGCGTCATCTACCACACGTATTCGACCTATGCGCGTGGGTTGGACGGCATCTGGGGCATGTACCAGTGGCTCGACCGCGCGCCCAAGGGGCGCAACGAGGTGGGTTTCTGGTGGAAGCGCCACGACGAGTACGGCAAGGGCTGAGCCGGGTCATGGGCGACATTAGCGCAGCCGCAGAACGGGAACTCTGTGGGCGCATGGCTGCCGGGCGGTCATCGCAGTACGCGTTTTTGGGCGTCTCGGCGCTGCTCTTTGTCGTCAGCGCGGCGGTAACGATGGTCTGTTGCGCGTCGATGTCGGCGATGGGCGAGATGCCAATGCCTGGCGGCTGGACCATGTCGATGGCGTGGATGCGAATGCCCGGACAGACATGGCCCGCCGCTGCGGCGTCGTTCCTTGGCATGTGGGTCGTGATGATGGTGGCGATGATGCTGCCGTCCTTGATCCCCATACTTTGGCGCTATCGCCAGGCCGTCGGCAGGACCGGCGAGATGCGCCTCGATCGGCTGACCGCGTTGGTGGGCGCGGGTTACTTTTTGGTTTGGACGGTGTTCGGAATAGCCGTCTTTCCGTTGGGTGTCGTGCTGGCGGCGATCGAGATGCAATGGCCGGCGCTGGCGCGCGCTGTACCGATCGCGGTTGGCGTGGTGGTGCTGATCGCCGGGGCGTTGCAGTTCACTGCGTGGAAGGCGCATCACCTGGCCTATTGCCGAGAGGCACCAGGGCGCGGTGATAGCTTGCCAGCGACCGCCGGCGCGGCCTGGCGCTTCGGCCTGCGCATAGGCATTCACTGCAGCTACGGTTGTGCCGGCCTGACGGCGATCCTTCTGGTCATCGGGGTCATGGACCTGCGCGCGATGGCCGTCGTGACGGCAGCCATCACCGTGGAACGTCTCGCACCGGCCGGTGAGTACGTCGCGCGAGTCATCGGGGGCGTCATGGTCGGGGCCGGGTTGTTGCTGATCGCGCTGGCAGCCGGGCTCGGATAACGCATCCATAAGACCGTAAAACGGTTGCGCCAAGCGGTCAGCCGCGCAACCACTCCAGGCCCAGGGATCTGAACTCCTGCGGCGCCATGCCATAGGCTCTACGGAAGGCTCGGGTAAAGTCGGAGGCGTAGCTAAAGCCCCAGCGATAGGCAATTTGCGCCACCGTCATCGGTGTCGAGCGGACCAGCTCATCTGCTGCCTCGCGTAGCCGGCAGTGACGAATGTAGGCGCTGAGGCCGCCTTCATGTTCGAACATTCGGTACAGCGTGGGGCGCGCCAAGGGAAATGCGCTCAGGATGTTGTCGGGAGAAAGCTCCTCCCGGTGGAGATTCGATTGTATGTAGTGTTTGATCCGCCCCAGCATGACGGCACGAGCCGCTGCGCGTGCGCCGTCGCTCAAGCGCGCCTGTCTGCCATAAGCGGCCAGGATCAGTTGGGCACAGTTGTGCAAGGTATTTTCAATATCCGCTTCAGGCATCGTGGGCAGTTCACGGCAAAGCGCGACGAGCTGTTCGCGAATCAGGTGCGTCAACGGCGAGGTGTAGGCGATCACCCGGCCGTGAATCGACTCCGCCTGCGGGATCACCGACTCCACCATCGGGCGCGGCAAAAAGAACGCCAGCACGCGAGCTCGCGTGGGACGTTCCATGCGCATGGACTGATTCATGTCCAACGCCAGAATGCCAGGCACGAACTGAGCCGATTTTCGGTGCGGGAAGGGTCCCGTCACGGTTTCGGCAATGCCTTCGATGACCACATGAAAAACGTAATCGCGCATGTTGTCGGTGGAAATGCGCGCAGGGGTGCGTGCCTGGGACACCGGATCGGTACGGCTGTCCAGATAAATCATGTCCTTCAGCACATAGGTATCGATTTCTCCCCGGAATCCGCTCGCAACCTGGGCGCGCGATACCGGTACGTCGAGTATTCGCCCGACATAATCGCTCCAGGCCAGCATCTGCAGGTTGGCCGCTTCATTCATCACGGTAAATTGCTGCCGCATCACCGAGGGGGCGGGGGATGTGGCATCGATGGCCGCGGGCGGATAGGCATATCGCTTCTGGCGCGAAGCGATAGCCTGCCTGACAGCTTCGGTATAAGCGTTCGCCATGTTCGGTGTCGGTGCCAGGGTGTTCTCCGGGGTCTCGGGCATTGTTTAAGGTATTTGTACTCGGCCATCTCAACCGGGGGTGGCCTGTCACGATGCCGGGCCGGGTGGATTCCTTTATCCAGGATTATCGCCGCCAGGATGTTGGAGCCTTAACCATGCGTCTCACTTTTAAAAAAATCAATCTTGAATGTCGTTCCGGCGCCACGTGCCGACATCGGAGCGCTATGGGGGCGTCATTGGCTTGCCGTCGATGAAGCTGCGTATGGCGTTAATCGTGATGGTGGGAGCTTCTTCCATCAGCCAGTGACCTGCAGCGGGAACCACCAGCCCGGTGACGTTGGTGGCGGCATTGCGCATCACGACCGCTTCGTTTGTCCCGAAGGACTTTTCGCCGCCGATAGCAAGAACAGGCATCGGCAATTTCTTCGTCATCGATATCTTGTTGTCTTCTGCGTCCTGGCGAATGGATCGGAACTGGGCAAAGGCCGAATGCATGGCCCCCGGTCTGGCATAAAGCGCGGCATAGTGCTGGCGGCTGGCTTCATCGATCTTGGACGGATCGCCGGCAAACTCATTCCAGAAGCGGTCGAGGTAAATACGCTCCCGGCCTGCCACCAGGCGCTCTGCATCAGGGCCGCCAAAATCGAAGTGCCACAGGGCTGGTAAGCGAACGATTTGATCCCACGGTGGAATGCCCGGTACCGGCGCATCCATCACGACCAACCGATCTGTTTTGTCGGGATAGCGGGCGGCATATGCATAAGCGACCATGGTGCCTATGTCATGGCCGACGACCACGGCATGATCGATGCCCAACTGCGTCAGTACCGAGCGAATATCGCCCGCCTGGGTCTTTTTGTCGTAACCGCTATCAGGATGTGAAGAAAGGCCCATGCCGCGCAGGTCGGGCACGACGACCGTATGATCGTGCGCCAGATCGGCGGCCAGGGGCGCCCACATATCACCCGTATCGCCAAAGCCATGGAGCAGCACCACGGCGGGACCTTTGCCGCCGACGCGGACATGAAGCGTTGCCGCATCCGTTTGTATGTCCTGCGTTCGGAAAGAAGGCGGAAACGGTGTTACCTGGGCCGACACTGGGAAGCTAATCATCGCGGCCAATAACATGCTGAGTACGAGACGGGTCATGAGCTTGACTCCTGAGTGAGATATCGCCGAAGGAGTGTGGCGGGTAAAGCGCTATATGCGATCCCCCGAAAGGGGGTGAAAAGTGCGAATCAGCCGCGCCTCCAGAGACAACGCCTGCGTTTGCGAACAAGGCCTTGCGTGCCATGAAACGAATCAACTCGGTCGAATGAATCGAGCCAGTGGCCGACCTGTCAGGTTTTTACGGAAAGGGCGGGAATAAACCCCGGCCCGGATAGATCTTACCTGTCGTAGGCACCCCTCCTGGGCCGCATTCGATAGGTTCTCGCCATGTCCACGTCTGCATCAGCGTCTTACTCGGCACCATCCTCGTCACCTGCGTCTTATACGAAGGTGGCCGTTGCCATGCACTGGCTTATCGCGCTGCTGATTTTTCTTAACGTCAGCGTGGGTATCTATATGGAGAGCTTTCCTAAAAATACCCCCGGCCGCGATGCGGCGCTGTTTTATCACGCCTCTATCGGCAGCCTGATTTTCATGCTGGCGGTGTTTCGCCTGTTTTGGCGAGCTACGCATAAGCCGCCCGCCTTGCCCGCCAATATCCCTTCGTGGCAGCAAATGGCCGCGCATACGCTGCATTGGGTGTTGTACTCGCTGATGTTGCTGGTTCCGCTTACCGGCTATATGCATCGCATGGCTGGGGGGCATCCGGTCAGCTTCTTCGGGCTGGGCTATCTGCCGGTTCTTATCGGCAAGGACGAGCCGCTGCGCTTACTCACCGATACCCTGCACGTGTGCCTGGTCTGGGTGCTATGCATTCTTGTGGTCGGTCATATAGGTGCCGCCCTGAAGCACCGGTTTATCGACCGCGACGGTGTTATCCAGCGTATGTTGCGGGTATAACCGATGCGATGGACTATAGGCGTGAGCTGATATGAGAGTGCGCCGCACGTGAGCCCGACAGGCAGCCATGCATTTGTCGACGATCTGGCATTGCGCCATCTCGACGCTGCGTACAATCTCGGCCGCTGGTTGCTCGGTAATGAGCAGGACGCCGCCGATGCCGTACATGACGCCTACCTGCGCGCCGCGCGTGCTTCGGACAGCTATGCGGGTGGCAATGCGCGTGCGTGGTGGTTGGCTATCGTGCGCAACTGTTGCCTTGCCCGCTTGGCCATACGCAACAAAGAAAAACGCAATGTTGCGATCGATCAGCATCCGCTCACCGCCGAACACTGGATGCCGCATACGGATGCGGACGATGTCGAGGATCGCATCGATAGCGCAAAGCGGCAGCGCTTGATTACGCAGCATTTGCAAAACCTGCCGGATCATTTCCGCGAGGTGCTTATCCTGCGTGAGATCGAGGAATTGTCCTATCGCGAAATCGCCGACCTGCTGCAAACCCCCATCGGTACCGTGATGTCGCGTCTGGCACGCGGACGTGCGTTGCTGCAAAAGGCACTGGCCGATAACGTCACCATGCAGGCCCCTTATGGACTGTAAAACAGCCAATGATTTGTTACCGCTGTACTTCGATGGCGAGCTGGACCGTACGACCAGCCGTGAATTCGAAACGCATCTCGATGCATGCGTCGATTGCCGCGCCGCCTTGATCGAACTCGACGCGCTTCGCCAGGCATTGCGCGAGCACGCGCCGCGCTACAGCGCACCGGAAACATTGCGTGCGCGCATTCAAAAGACCGCCGCAACGATGACGGCAGGCACATCTTCACGGCGAAGGCCATCCCGCGGGCTGGCACTGGCCGCATCATGGGTGCTCGCGTTTGCTGCGGGCGGCGCCATGATGACCCTATGGAACCACGCATCGAGTTCTGTCGATGAATCGTCGCAACTGAGCCGCGACCTGTTTGCCAGCCATTGGCGGGCACTTGCGGCAACATCGCCCATCGACGTCGTGTCCACCGACCAGCACACCGTCAAGCCCTGGTTCGCCGGAAAGGTCGCCACGGCACCCGTCGTGCAGGATTTTTCCGACCAAGGGTATGCGCTTATCGGCGGACGTATCGACTATGCCGGCAACGAGCGGGTGCCGGTACTGGTCTATCGCCACGGCAAACATCTGATCGATGTGTTCGTGCTGCCCCAAGCTATCAAGCCGGACACCATGCCGGTCATCGACAAGCCCATCCAGTCGCAGGGCTATGTGCTCGATGTCGTCATGCTCGGTGGGCAACGCGCTGCGATTGTTTCGGATATGGGGTCGGCCGAGCTTGAGCGATTCAGGGGCTTGTTAAGTGCACTGAGATGAGAACGGTACGCGAAATCCGTTGCTTTTAAGCGCAGCCCCTTTCCATCTGGAATCATTTGTCCCCGACTTGAGTTGGGAGTAACGCTGCATGGTGCTTGCTTAAGAATCCGCCAACCAATTCAGCGACCTCATCGGGCATGTCGAGCGTGGCGAAATGGGTCGAGTCAAGGATATGCACTTCGGCTTGGGGGGCGTCACGCAAATACGCGAACGCCCCTGGCATGGTGAAGAACTGATCGCGCTTGCCCCAGAGCACCAGCACAGGCACCTTCATTTTGCGTAACGCAGCTTGCCACGCCGGGTAGTGCTGCACATTGGTTCCGTAGTCGAACCAAAGATCATTACGCGCTTCGATCACGCCTGGACGCTGTATTGCCGCGATCATCAGCAGCGTCGCGTCGGGGCCGGCATGATCTTCGTCCTCCCAGCCGGAGGCTTGCGGGTAGGTCATCGATCGGGCGTAGCCGGCGCGTCGTTGGTCAAGGGCAGGGTTACGCGTCGTCCAATGGCGCCGCAGCTCTCCCTTTGGATCTTGCGCAGAAGGGAAGCCATCGAGGTGGATAACGCCGTTTTGTACGATGATCGCCGCGATGGCCTGCGGATTTGCGCTGATAAGGCGAAACCCCACCGGCACGCCGTAATCTTGCATGTACAGGCTGTATCGCGAGATGCCGCGCGCCTTCAGAAAATCGGCGACGGTCTGCGCCACATGGTCGAAGGTATAGCGATAAGCCTCGTGGCTGGGCGCATCGGAATATCCAAATGACGGATAGTCGACCGCAATCACATGCAGCCGCTGGTGCGCCACCAGATTTTCCATGACCTGTACGTACATGATGGAAGAGAGCGGGTTGCCGTGCAAAAAGACCACGGTCGGATCGGCAGGGTTTCCCGCTTCACGATAGAACAGGTGTAAGCCATCAACCTCTTGCCAGCCCTGGTGAAGCGCGGCTGCTCGGGTAGTAGTAGCGGCTGCGCAAAAAGCAACCAAGCCTAAGAGGAGAGAAAACAGTTTCATGATGACTCCGATAAAGCGGTCGAACTTCGCTGGCCCGAACGAGGTTTTAAGAGAAGCTCGGGCAGAGGAAGAGGTAAAGCTGCTTATGCCGGCCTTCCGGCATGGGCGTTAGTATTCGATCGCGGGCAACGGTCGTGAAGTGATGGTTTCTCACAGCACGATGAATGCCATTCATAGGATGTACTCATGCGTTACGTATTACCGCCCATGCACACCTTGCGCACCTTTGAGGCGCTGAGCCGGTTGCGAAACTTTACGGTCGCGGCGGCTGAGCTGCATCTGACCGCAAGCGCGGTGAGCCACCAGATTCGGGCGATTGAATCGTTCTATGCGACGAAGCTGTTTCAGCGGAATCGGCGCGATGTCGCGCTGACTCCTGCAGGTGAAAAGCTGTTGGAGGTGATCCAACACTTTCTTCAGCAGCTATCTTCGGTTGGCGAGGCATTGCGGTCGCGCGATACGAATCGCCTGTACGTGACTGCGCCGCCCTCGCTGGTGAGCCGCTGGCTGATGCCGCGACTGGGCGGCTTTCTCAGTGCACACCCGGAGGTCGACTTTAAATTGCATGCGACTCAGTCCCTGCTCGACCTTGACGTAGAGAAGGTCGATTTTGCCATTCGTTATGGCGATGGTCGTTGGCCTGGTTTGCACGGCGTAAAGCTTTTCGACGAACTGATTTTCCCGGTGGCATCGCCTGATTACATAGCGCGCGCGAAGCTGCGCAAACCTGCGGACCTGAAGGGCTGCGTGCTGCTGCGTGATGATTTTCAATCATGGGAGCGCTGGTGTGAGCAGACCGGGGGCGTGGTGGATAAGTCTGGCTGGGGTCCGGTGGTCAGCGACTCGGCGCTGCTGCTACAGGCGGCCGAGGCCGGCCATGGGGTTGCACTGGGTCGAAGTGTGTTGGTCGCCGATGCGATAGCGGCTGGCGCACTGGTGAAGATAGGTGGGCGAGCGATAGCGGCGCCGGGGGCGTACTACCTGGTATCGCCTGCGCGCCATGCGGATTCAAAACCAGCGAAAGCCTTTCGACTTTGGTTGGCGGAAACGGCCCAACGCGGCTGAGACGGGTAGCCATGCTTGGGCGGTGTTCCGCAAAATATCGCGAAGAATCCTATTTATTTCAGTTGATATATCTATGGATGCTGTTATTTGATCGATGCTTTTGACACCCCGATAACATTTATAAGCTCTATTTCGATGCCAGATATCAGGAGCGTCTGGCGAGGGGGGTGGTCACTTCACACAGGCAGCACTGAAAAGGTGCATCCTGTTGTCGGCTGACCACTGATGAAGTCTGTGGCTCAGTTCTGATTGGATGCAGTGACCGTCATCGAGATCATTTAATATCGCGCTGATCTGCCATATTGAGATCGATATTTTCGTCATATCCATACCAACCCGAAAGGGGGCATTATGTTTACGTCGAAGGTCGCAAAGTCAGAGGCGAAGGCTACTTCAGCTTTCGCAAACCGCGTAGAACGCAAGAGTTCGAGTCTGACGGCGCATAGTCCTATGCGCCAACAGCTATCGCCCATCGGCAATCAGGCGCCGTCGCAGCTTCCATCACATCGAGAGCACGCGGCAGCGGCCGATTCATCGTGGCGTTTTGCCGATATCCCGGTATCTCCTCCTGCAACTCGCGCCGATACACCGCGGCCGCAACCAGACTCGTTCGCCGCCGCCAGAGCGAGCGTCTGCAGTGATGGCATCGATTTAAAAGGGAATGGACAGGATCTCACCGATCAGGTGAGCCCCGACGCTGGCGTGCCGGCACCTCCTGACGCGGGTGCGCCGGCAGCTCGCGATGCCGGTACGCCTGCGCAAGTGCCTCCCGACGCGGGTGTGGCGCCTGCTGTGCCCCAGACACCGCCCGCCGGGTCTGGCGCACCAGCCGCGCCCGGCACAGCTCCTCCGACTCCGGCGGCAGTCACGAGCGTCACGTTTGGAACAGTCAATTCGCCCACCACACCAGCCGGCGTGATTGCGCGAATTCCGCCGCGAATCGACCAATCCATTGCGGCCACGGTGACTGGCACAGGTAGCGTGGTTATCTCCGTCGATGGTGCATCGGCGACGAATGGAACGGCAACGCTCAATGGCGCGGCAACGGCAACTCTCGCGGCTACGGGTGTGGTCGCCTTGCGTGGTACGACGCAGACCGCAGTAGGCTCCGCCGGTAACCTCAAACTGGTGGCCAAAGTCGGCGGCACGACGGTCGGGACGAGCAATGCATTCACGATTTGCGCTATTCCGACGACGGTAACGATCAGCCCTGGCAGCCTTATCACCGGTACCGAGCGTGGCATCGAAGCGATAACCAGCAACAACTCCGATAGCGGTGTGGTTGCCGATCTCGACATGGTCCAGATGTCGGAGAAGGTTCAGTATGTGGGTGGAACCGGCTGTTTCGCCGGCATTACGAGTGGGAGCAATTCCGGCTTCCTTCCGGCAAATGTTTCGCCGCATGGCACGGACCATCACGGTACGCCCGTATCGCGGATTACCGGTGCGGGTGCCATCGACTCTCGCCAATTGTTTGTCTTCAACGATACCCGTTCTGGCGCTACCAACGTTGTAGTAACAAACAGCGGCTTCAATATCCATCGGGAAGTGACCGCGACGGCTGCTGGATCCGGGACCAGCCTCTCGATCACGACCTCGAAGACTGGCGTGGCGACAACCGTAAGCAGCGTCTCGGCCAGCGCGGGCAGTGGAAGTGCATCCTCTGGCGCGCAGGCGGTATGACAATGTGCAAACGAGCGGTCAGATGAGCAACGGCAGCATGCTTCCGCCTGATTTTTCGGGGCTTCCCCGACTGTATGTCCGCGTCGGCAGCGAGATTCGAGAAGCGCCGCCGGACGATCAGGACCTGGCTCGGTCTTATCCAGGCTGGCCTGATAAGGGAGTGATTTCGGATGGGCGACGCCTGACGATTCTCACGGCGCGGCAACGTGTGGGTCTCAACGAAGAGGTCCGGGTAATCCATGTCGCCGAAGCAATCGATCCGGGCGTCGTGCTCTACACGATGGGGCCGAAGGCGATATCGGGCGAAAGTGTCGACGGCATACTCACCACGGCGCCACGAATGAAAGACGACGATCCGCTCCGGCCTGCAGGGCTTTACGATGGCCCGGTGGTTGCCGGGCCGGCGATCGATTACGGCTATGACGTGACGACCTATACATTCGATGCAACCGGCTTGCACCGGATCGTGTGGCAGTTGGGTGAGCTCGTATCCAATGAATTGCTGATTTGGGTGGAGTGACGATTCGTCGCCGAATTCAGGTCGAATCAGGGTGTGTCAGTCGTCGTCATTCGACATGGTGCCGATGCCATCAAGCGCTAATTTCAGCGCTTGGGGTGTCATCGTCTCCACGGGCAGCCGCAATAGCGCCGTCAGGCGATAGGTGATGAGCGCGTGCGCGCGTTGGAATGCCGCGCTGATCGCGTCGGGGGTGCCTGTCACGGCCGCCGGATCGCGCAAACCCCAATGAGTGCGAACGAAGTTGCCGAAGAGAACGGGGCAGGGCTCGCTCGCTGCGTTGTCGCATACCGTAATCACGATATCGAGTGGCGGTGCGAGATCGCCGACAAATTGATCCCACGACTTGCTGGCCAGGCCCTCGCAGGAAATGCCTGCGCCGGCTAGCGCTTCCAGAGCATAGGGGTTGACCCGGCCCGCCGGCTGGCTGCCGGCGCTAAACGCTTCGAACCGGCCTTGCCCGAGATGATTGAGCGTGGCTTCCGACAGAATGCTTCGCGCCGAATTGCCGGTGCAAATGAAGAGAACGCGACAAGGGTGCATGGTGTCCTAGAGCCTGTTCAATGGGTGCCGCGAATCGACTGCGGGGGATCATAGCGCTTCAGTTGGGCAGCCAACGCGTCACCCAATTGCTCGCCGGTAAGCGGTTTGCGCAGGAATCCATCCATGCCGGCGCTGCGTGCAAGCGCTTCTTCATCGCCGCCGGAGCGGGCGGTGATGGCGATCATCGGCAGGCGTTCGCCGTGGGGCTCGCGTGCTCTGACGAGTTGAGCCCACTGATGGCCATCGAGTCCGGGCAAGTCCAGATCCACGAACACGGCATCGAAGCGATGCTGATCGAGCATCTGCAGTCCCTGCAAGCCGTTGCTGACATGCGTGACGATATGCCCCTGTATTTGCAGCAGGCCGGTAACGGCAGCGGCGACCACGCTGTCGTCCTCGACCAGCAGCAGTTGCCTGCACAGGCCGGGCCTCGATGCCCGTGCAGGCAGCTCGGTAAGGTCAGAATGCGCAGCATGCAGCGGTAGGCTGAGGTGGAATACGCTGCCCCGGCCGGTTTCCGAATCGAGGGTGATTTGGCCGCCCATGAGGTCGGTCAGCTTGCGACAGATCGCAAGTCCAAGCCCGCTACCGGAATTGCGTTGTGGCCCGTCGAGTTGCTGGAAATGATGGAACAAGCGCAATTGATCGTTTGAAGAGATACCCGATCCGGTATCGCGCACCTCGAACAGCAGGCAATCTTTCACTGTTTGCAGGGTGAGCCGCACACTGCCGTGATCGGTGAACTTCAGCGCATTGTGAGTGAGGTTCATGATGATCTGCTTGATTCGCACGGCGTCGCCGATGACCCGCGCCGGCACGTCCGGTGCGACGGTGACGGTCAGTGCGAGTCCCTTTGCCGAGGCGCGCTCCAGCCCCAGTGCGACTACATCCTGCAGTAGCGCACGCGGATCGAAAGGAGCTGATACGAGTTCTAGCCGGCCCGCTTCGATGCGTGCGAGGTCGAGGGCATCGTTGACCAGGGTCAGCAGCACTTCGCCTGAATTCTTGATCGTCTGCGCATAGCTGCGTTCCAGCAGCGGCAGCGGTTGATTCAGAAGCAGCTCGGCCATGCCAAGCACGCCGGTCATGGGGGTGCGGATTTCGTGGCCAAGCTCGGCGAGAAATCGCGTCTTGGCTGAGTTCGCTTCGTGCGCGAGACGGTGTTCCTGCGCCAGCAGCTCCATGTGGTGCAGGCCGCGTTGACGGCGACGGGTGAGCCACACCAGCCCCAGCATCGTGGCCGCCAGCAATAGCGCATAGATGATCCAGGCCCACCAGCGCAGCCAGGGCGGCGACTCGACATGGATCTGCAGCGGTATGGCCAGTTCATTCCAGATACCGTCGGGCCCGGCCGCTTGCACACGCAGGCGATAGTCGCCGCCCGCAAGCTGGGGAAAGCTGCGCTCGCCACGTTCGCCGTTGTCGATCCAGTTGCTATCGATGCCGTCCATCAGGAAGCGATACACGGTTTGTCCCGGCGCGATATAGGTCAACGCACGAACGCCAACGCTGAAGTCACGGTCATTCCAGCGAAGCGATAAGGATCTGCTCTCGGGCGGCAATGCCTGTTTGCGGCCGCCGCGTTGCACACTTAACGAGTGAAGCACCAGTGTTGGTTTGCGCACATGAGCGTGTATCGCCTCGGGTAAAAAACTGACGACGCTGTCCATGGTGGGGGCGTATAGGCGGCCATCGGGGAGTCTGGCGGGAGTGTCGCTGGTGAAATGCAGGTCGACCAAACCGCTCTGCAGTCCGAAACTGCGCAGGCTGTCATTGGCCGGGTCATAGCACCAGAGTCCGCTGCGGGTGAACATCCAGGCGCGGCCGAGACGATCCACTCTCAATCCGAGGGCATCGTCCAGGGCGCGTCGCAGGCCCAGGGGGTAGGAGGCAATACGATCCGCACGCTCACCGTTCCAGTGGTAGACATCGAGATTCTTTTCGCCGAGAACCCATAGGCGTTCGCCATTCATGTCGAACGCGTGAATAAAACTGTGCTCTACCCCTGGCACGAATTGCACCGGTGATTGCGCTGGTGTCCAACGTAGCAGGCCGCCGCTCCCGGCGACCCATAGGGCATGATCGAACCAGTGCATGTCTTGCACCGTCTGCAAGTTGCGCTTCACCGGAAGGTCGGCCGGTACTAACTGGGTTGCCTGCAAGGTGTCCGGGTCGATTCTGGCAACGCCGCTGCCGTCGTCAAGGTCGGCGTAGACGTAGCCTTGCTCATCGAGCGCCAACCGGTTCGCCCAGAACGCCGGGCTCACCGTCTTGAGCGCCCCATGATCGAGCAACACAGTGCCGTCAGGCGTATTGACCCATAGTCGGCCGCGGTGATCTTCGAGCATGCCTTGGACGGTGTGGCGGGTACCGGGAGGGGCGAAGGGGATGTGTTCTATCCGTTGGGTGACCGGATCGAGTCGATCAATCGCGCCCTTTTCATGGCCTACCCACAGTTGTCCGTTGCCCGCGGCGGCGACCGCGGAAACCGGTTCGTCGTTGAGGCTCGATGCGTCATAGGGCCGGGCGATGGTGCGGGTGAATTCGTTCCAGTCGGGCCCCAGATAGGCCAGCCCGTTTTCTGTAGCTATCCATAAGCCGCCTTCATGATCGAGCAGCAGCCGGCGCACGACACGGTTGGGCAAGGCATAAGGCAGTAAAGGGCTGGCGCCGAAACGATGGAAGGCATGGGCTTGGTCGCGCAGGTACAGGTTGGCATTTGTACCGACCCACAATCGCCCCTGCGCATCGAGGGCCGAAGCAAGAGTGAACTCGTCGGGTATTTGTCCGGGCGCCAGACGCTGTGCGGTCTGTTCGCTGTCGATGTAATACGGGCCGAACTGGGTGCCGACGATCAGGGTCTTGCCGGCATAGCTGAGGCTGTGCACGCTGAAGGGTTTGTCATAGGCCGAACCCGCGGGAGGTACGAAGCGCACGTGGCTAAGCTTGCCGTCGGCAAGGCGTCGATCCAGGCCGCGGTCGGTACCGATCCACATGCTGCCATCGGGGCCATCCAGCAGGGTGCGGATATGATCGGAAACCAGCGAGTTCGGATCGCCTTGATCGTGCCGTAGATGGTCAAAACCCTTGCCGTCGGCATGTAGCAAGTCCAGGCCGGCAGTGTAGTTGCCGACCCATAGATGCCCCATGCTGTCTTGGGCCAGGGCGGACAGGTCGTTGCTGGCGACACTGTCTGACACGCGATCATCGTGGCGCCAATGCAAAAAAACCTGCTGCGCAGGGTCGTAGCGGTTCAAGCCATCCATGCCGGCAGCCCAAAGGCGGCCCGCATGGTCGACCAGCAGGGAAGGAACCCGTCCAGAAGAAATCGATCGAGGGTCGTCTGGGTTATGGCGCCAGATCTCGAACGTAGTGCCATCGTAACGAGCCAGCCCCGATCCGGTGGCGATCCAGATATAGCCTTCGGCGTCCTGTGCCAGGCCGTCGATCGAGCTGCTTGGAAGACCTTCGGCAATCCCGTAGCGGCGAAACTGTGGTGTCGGTGCGACATCCTGCGCAGCAGGAACGGTCGCTGGGGTCGATGCGAGGCCGGACAGCATGGAGGTAAGTAAAGCGATCAGCACATCAATTCCGTTCAGTTACAAGCCCACGGATAACCACAAGCAGTTGAGCAGGATACACGCCGCAGGTGTTCGACCGATGCCGCATTCCAGCCAGCCCCGGATCTCAGTTTCGTATCAGAGAATTGTCAACACCAAGATTCGGTCGCAGGGGAGGGCTGGAGAGGAGAAAAACATCGACTGAGATTCGACGCTAATCAGGATCAGGGGATGCGTGCCGGCGCGGCATATTCCAGTGGCACGTTTGCCGCGCCACACCATGCATCGATTCCCGCTACAGCGGTTTCCAGTGTGATGTCGTCCTTTGCCGCCAGCAAGATGCCGTCGCCGTCGACCGCAGGTGAAAGAAGCAACGAAACACCTGCTGGAAGTCGCTGTGATTTCCAGTCTCTCGTCCGACTCAGTATCTCAATGGCGTGACGGGTGTCGGCGCCATGTTCAAAGATAAAAGCCGCCTGGCCCTGCATCGACCAGTGCTGATCGAACATCTCCCTGGCATCGCCAGCCGTGGTCGCTATCACGACATCGGCCCCCCAGCGCTGCGACACCCTTTCCCAAACGCTGAAAGGAAACCGTTTGCGACGCGCCCGAACGATGGTTGCCATAGGCGAAAGGTTGCCGTCGAAGAACAAACGGAAGGCGACCGGGCCGTTTGCTACACAGAGCGTAGCGATCATCGGCTCGATGTAGGGAGGGCGCCCGCTATCGATGGCAGAGGGCGGCGTCCAGCTTATCAGCGCGACGGCAGCGTCAAGTGGTCGCTGATGGCTGGTGCGCCATAGCGCCTCGTCCCAAATCCGATGGATTTTCACTGTCATCGTAGGGGTTTAGAGGTGGGCTAAAACAGCCTGTACGTAGAAACGCATGATATCGGCAAAATTAGAGCAAGGGTGCTTTCAATGTTGCCAGGTACGGCTGAGGCCACTCCAGGGTGATTGCAGCCATGCGCTACAGCGAGCATGGCAATGATCGGGTTTAGCACTTATGCCTGCGCATGATTAAGGCCTCCGCGCATGGCCTCGGGTAATGAGCATGTTCTGATTTTTGCAACTGCGCATGGTGAGGAAAAGTGTTGCCGATATTTTGAGAATCCTCTGATAGAAAACGGTCCGGTCGATCCATATCCTCCATCGTGCATCTATAAAAAACGCAGTGACCAGGCATGGGGCGATGGAATGACCTCGCCTATTGGACGGTTTTCCGGTGGTGTGGCTTATTGGGTTGTGAATGATTGGAAGGTGTTCTGGTTTGGCTCAGGTCTTCAATAAGTTCGCGCCATTTCGCGGATTCACCATGGTGCAAGTAGACGTCGAATGAGCGCGGATGATCGGCTCTGGGCAGTTAGGCAGGCATGGATAGCCGGCTTCCCCGGAGGAGGATGTTCAAGAGCAGGCATCCGGGGAAGATCCCAACGGAGCATCAACATCAAGCGATCACTACCCCACAACTTGTCAGTATTGTTTTTGGGCGCCTAAAGCGGGCAGGGATGGCCTACCCGCCCCGGATGTGGCAAGGCATTCCGGGCGGGTCCAACGGAGTGAATGCCATGGATGGCAGCCGCAACAGAGTCCATTTCCGGCACTTTCGCCGGGCAATGGACAAGGTGTGCTTCGACGTGGGTATGCGTGATCTCCGTAGCCGTGGCTCTTATGGCTTCAAGTACTCGCTTCATGGCATGCCCGCCTCGCGATCCGGCTATCGGTTATCGCGAGCCGCCTGTCGTACTCATCGTTTTAGCATCGCCGGTTCATGTTGGCGGTGCTTTTTTTTCAGTGGATGATCTTGGCCTCTCTTGGTATTTCCATGTGCAGCGCCGGCAAAGTGGTCGCCACTTTTCAATCTTAACCAGAGGTTGGCTGTGGAATGCGTTGATTCCCATGCCGGTCGTTGGCGGCATTGTCGTCTACGCCATCGTTCGATTGCTGCATCAGCCGCAACGTAGATGGCGTTTTCTGCTATGGCTGTGCATAGCTGTCTATTGGCGTGTTCTTTTGTCGCGTATCGGCACTTAAGTTTTTAGAGTGCGGTCGAAACGACATACGAGGCTTGGTTGGCCACGGCTGGGGCGGATATTGCCGTTCCATTCATGGCGACAAGAAGGAGGCGAGGATGCAAAAAATTTATCAGTTCATTGCTACCGGAGCGGTCGCTCAGAGCCGGTCCAGGCGTCGATTGGGACGTTCATTCTGGTGGCCGTTTTTGACTACCTGGCTGTTCTCTGTTGTTGCATTACTTGTTGGGTCAGCGTTGATGAGCTGATACGTCATGTCGATATGAGGATGATATTTTAAAAAATATCTTCATCTGCGGTTATCAGCGTTAACCCTGGCACAGAGGCGAGTGTGTTGCTTAGCGACGTTGGGGTTTCCGTCTCCGGTGCCGGTGTGACTGCATGAAGTACATACCAGAAACAAAAATGGTTTTCGCTGGCATCAAGAAGCCGTAGAAGCGGGCCGACCTTATAGCCTTTCTGGTGCCAACCCGCTTGCCTTCAGCGCCGATAACTTCGTGTGGGCGTTAAGAATGCCCTGATTTACTTAGCGTAAGTGCCGCCGTGCCCGCTTGAGGTAAGTGCGCCGACCAATGGCAGGCCGAAATCGTACCCACCTAGCCAGGTCAGCGTTCTGGAACCATGTTCCGGTGATGCAAGTAGTTCGGCGTGCGCGCATTGCATGGCCAGAAAGAGTGCTTGGACGGCGTCAATGCCGAACACATGAAGGCGCTGTTGACGATCAGGCCAGTCGATGTGGACATCGCAGCGATAGTCCACGTCATCCAGCGTCGGTCGAAACAGGCGAACGCAGACTTCGCCACTGTTTTGAAGCGTTAACCGCCTCTCGATAAAAATGTCAGTCATGGGCACTCAAGTGATTCTTGCCGGCGCGCCCGCACGAATGGCTAGAAGGCGCCCTGATCTTGATGAGATCGCTTTAGATGAGATAGCGCCCTCGCAAGAACACCGGGCGTTGCCGTGGCCAGGGGGGAATGAACTTCATGGCAAGGTCGCGGTGACTTGGAGGGCCAGGAGAGCATGCTCACTGCTGCCACGCATTGAAATAGGAAAAATCTGAAAATGCAGCCCTGAATGCGCGACGTCATCAGTGGCTTGCCGGCTATGGCTGCTGCTGTTAACGCTTGCTACTCACTATGGCGGTGCAATCGTGGCTCAGTCGTAGGCGATGGTGTAGGTGGCGCTGGACGTCGCTGCGTCGGCGATGCCATGGTCAGCGACATACTCGTGCGTGGCTTTGCCGGTGGTGGGATCGAGGTGGATGACGTGCTGTTCCTGGAAATCGACTAGCCGACCGTGCCGGGTGCGGACGATGGCCGGCGCATGGCTGGCGTGATCCTGGTCGAGTTTCTTGCGCATGCGGCTGGTCAGATCGCCGTTGTCGACGGAGCCGAACCAGGTGCGCAGTTTGCCGGATGTGCCGACACAGCTTGATACCGTGATGGTCACTGGAAGATGCCGTGCGCGATCAGCATCGCCATGATGGCTAGAGACTCTGCAAGTGGGCTCGGCAACCAAACCGCTGAAACTGATGCTGCCACTGGTAGCGAATGCCGCCGAGGCTAGGCTCAGGCACGCCAAGGGCACGATGAAACGTAGGGAGGCTTTCATGGAATGGCTCCTTAAAGTCCGCTTGGGTGCTCAGGACTTGTCAATGAGTGACGCCCAAGAGCGCGGTGCCATGTCGCCGTGTGCGGGAGCGACTGGATAAGGGGCGGCGCTCGGTTGTCTTGGAGAGCAGGCAAGCTTGCCTGGATGAGCCGGCGGAATATATGGGAGAAGTCTGAAAATACGTTGCAACGTGCCGTTTTGATTGAGGTATCGCAAGTTTCGGGTAGGGCGGGATCAAGCGATAGCAGCCGCTCTGTTACTATTCGCCGGATGTCCTCCGCGCTTCAGATACTGCAGACCGTCTTCGGCTACTCCGCGTTTCGCGGACAGCAGCAGGCTATCGTCGACCAAGTGGCCGATGGTGGCGACGCCTTGGTGCTGATGCCCACCGGCGGCGGTAAATCGCTGTGTTACCAGATACCCGCGCTGCTGCGGCAGGGCACCGGCATCGTAGTGTCGCCGTTGATCGCGCTGATGCAGGATCAGGTGGACGCTTTGCGCGAGGCCGGCGTAGCGGCCGCTTACCTCAACTCCAGCCTGGGCGCGGAAGATCAGCGCGAAGTCGAGCGGCGTTTGCTGGCCGGCGAGCTGAATCTGCTTTACGTGGCGCCCGAACGGCTTTTGACCGGGCGTTTCCTCAGTCTGCTGGAGCGTACCGAGGTCGCGTTGTTCGCGATCGACGAAGCACATTGCGTATCGCAGTGGGGGCATGACTTTCGCCCGGAGTATCGCGAACTCGCGATACTGCACCAGCGCTTTTCGGCGGTGCCGCGTGTTGCGCTTACCGCCACGGCCGATCAGCGCACGCGTGACGAAATTGTCGAGCGGCTGGCGTTGCAGCAGGCGCGGCAGTTCGTGTCCAGTTTCGACCGGCCCAATATCCGCTATCGAGTGGGTTTGCGCGACAACGCGCGCCGTCAATTGACAGAATTTCTCGACGGTCATCGTGGCGAGGCTGGCATCGTGTATTGCCTTAGCCGCCGCAAGGTGGACGAGACCGCCGCCGCGCTGGTGGAGGCGGGCGTAACCGCCTTGCCCTATCACGCGGGTTTGGATACGGCGACGCGCGCGGCGAATCAGCAGCGTTTTCTGCGTGAAGATGGGGTGGTGATGGTGGCCACCGTCGCCTTCGGCATGGGTATCGACAAGCCCGACGTGCGCTTTGTTGCCCATCTGGATTTACCGCGCAGCATGGAGGGCTATTACCAGGAGACCGGTCGCGCCGGCCGCGATAGCTTGCCGGCCGAAGCGTGGATGATCTACGGCTTGTCCGATGTAGTGACCATGAGCCAGATGATTGCGCAGTCGGAGTCGGCCGATGAGCGAAAGCGTATCGAGCGGCAAAAGCTGGAATCACTGCTGGCCTATGCCGAGGCCACTCGCTGTCGCCGCGAGGTGTTGTTGTCGGCGTTCGGTGAGGATTATCACGGCCCATGCGGCCATTGCGACAACTGCCTGGAGCCGCCGAAAACCTGGGATGCCACCGTGCCTGCGCAGAAAGCGCTGTCGGCGGTGTATCGCAGTAATCAGCGTTTCGGTTCGGGGCATGTAATCGAGATACTGCGCGGCATCGAGAGCTCGCGCATGAGTCAGCTCGGCCATGATCGCCTGACCACTTTTGGCGTCGGCGCAGACATGGACGAAAAGCAATGGCGCTCGGTGTTCCGCCAATTGCTTGCGGTGGGTTTGCTGGAGGCCGATGCCGAAGGTTTCGGCACCTTGCGCCTGACGCGCAGCAGTCGCGACGTACTCACCGGTGGGCAGTCGGTGCACCTGCGTGAGGATGCACGGCCGGCGCGTACGTCCAAACGCCGCCGCGACAGTCAACGGGTCACCGGTGGCAGCCTGGGCATCGAGGCTTACGAGCAATCGATGTGGGATGCCCTGCGCGGGTTGCGTTCACAACTGGCCAAGCAGCACGGCGTGCCGGCCTATGTCATTTTTCACGACGCCACCTTGCTGGCGATGCTGCGCGCCTTGCCGGCCAATGAAGAAGAAATGGGTTCGATCACCGGCGTGGGCGAGGCCAAGCTCAAACGCTATGGGCAGGATTTTCTCGCGGTCATCAACGCCGAAAGTTGATCTCTGGCTAAATGCGCCGGCTCATCGGCCGGCATAGCGACCAGGCCCGGCTTGCGTCTGGCAGCGTCTGGCCTTATTACATAAGCCCATAATCCCTACGGCAAACACCTGGCTGCCGGCCGCGATCAGACGAGCGTGGCGTGCCTCCGTTTATGGTGACGCTGGCCAGGCCGATCCACCATGATTCGACAGGACTACCGCTATGCATGACGCCCCGCTCATCATGACTGTCGTTGGCGGCATCGTATTGGCGTTTATTTTTGCTGCCATCGCACATCGGCTGAAATTGCCGATATTGGCTGGCTATCTGCTGGCCGGCGTGGTGGCGGGGCCGTTTACGCCGGGCTTTGTGGCAGATGGCCCGCTGGCTCACCAATTGGCGGAATTGGGTGTGGTGCTGCTGATGTTTGGCGTGGGCCTGCACTTTTCGCTGAAAGATCTGCTGTCGGTCAAGAGCATCGCCATTCCCGGCGCGCTAGTGCAAATGGCGGTGGCGACGGCCCTGGGCATGTTGCTGGGCTGGGCCATCGGCTGGCCGCTGGCGCAAAGTTTTGTGTTCGGTCTGGCGCTGTCGGTGGCCAGCACGGTGGTGCTGCTACGGGCGATGGAAGAGCAGCGCCTGATGGAGAGCGAGCGTGGCCGTATCGCCATCGGCTGGTTGATTGTCGAAGATTTGGCGATGGTGCTGGCCTTGGTATTGCTGCCGGCCATTGGTGCATCGTTGATCGGGGGCGAGGGCAGTGCGTTGTCGTTCGGCGCGGTACTCAAGACCGTTAGCCTCACTATCGGCAAGGTGGTGCTGTTTGTCGCGGTGATGCTGATTGTCGGCAAGCGGGTGATTCCGTGGGTGCTCAAGACGGTGGCGCATACCGGCTCGCGTGAGTTGTTTCGCTTGGCCGTGCTGGCGATTGCGCTCGGGGTGGCCTTTGGCGCCACCGAGCTGTTCGGGGTGTCGTTTGAGTTGGGCGCGTTCTTCGCCGGCATGATGATGGGTGAGTCCAAGCTGGCGCATGACGCCGCCGAGGAAACCTTGCCGCTGCGCGACGCGTTCGCCGTGCTGTTCTTCGTGTCGATCGGCATGTTGTTCAATTACCAGGTGTTGCTGACCGAGCCGCTGGTAGTGTTGGCTGCGTTGTTCATCATTATTGTCGGTAAATCATTGGCCGCACTGGGTATCGTCTTGGTCTCGGGCCGGCCGTTGCGCACGGCGCTGACGATTGCCACCAGTCTGGCGCAGATCGGCGAGTTCTCTTTTATCTTGATCGGCGTGGGTGTGACTCAGCAGTTGGTGTCGAAAGAAGCGCAAGATGTCTTGCTTGCCGCTGCGATCATGTCGATCCTGCTCAATCCCTTTTTGTTCAAGCTGCTCGACCGCGCCAAGCCATGGTTGGATGCGCGCGATGAGCGTGCGCAAGCAGCCGCTGATGCCATGGCTGCCGATGTCGCACCTGCAGCGAGTGATGTGATCGCGTGGCCGCTTAGTACGCTGCATGGCCACGTGGTTGTGGCCGGCTATGGTCGCCTGGGTCAGTTGCTTGGCGATAAGGTCCGCGCGCGTGGCCATGCCTTGTTGGTATTGGAAGAGCGTGAGGATCGCGTCGAGGTCTTGCGGCAGCTCGGCATCGACACCATCGCCGGTAATGCTTCGATGGACGAGGTGCTGGCGTCAGCCAACCTCGGTCAGGCGCGTGCCTTGTTCGTGACCCTGCCCAAGGCTTTCGAGAGCGGCGAAGTGGTGCATGCGGCGCGTAAGCTCAACCCGCAGTTGACCATCATTGCGCGTGCCGATTCGGAGGAATGCCTGCAACATCTGCAGCAGCAGGGTGCGAATGTGGTGTTGCTGGGCGAGCGGGAGTTGGCCCGCGTGATGATGGATCGTCTAGCTCCAGTTGAGCCGGATGCGTCAGCGATGCCCATGCCGGCGGTCTAGGTGTACAGACCGGGCCCGTTCTTACATCACTAGCTGCCAGCGGATGACCGGCTCGTCGGCCGGGCGCGAATGCAGCAGCGCGAGTGCCGGCAAATGACGCCAGTGATCCAGTTGATCGGGTAGCCGTGCATGCGGCCATAGGTCGCGCAATGCGGTCAGTGCTGACTCGGCCGAGTCGTGACGGTCAATTTCTTGTGCTTCAAGCAGGCTGCGCCAGCGACGGCCATGTTGCACGATCCGAAACAAGCCGATTTTTGCAGAGTAGACGTATTGCGCCAGCACCTTCACGTTCCTTCACCAACACCACGACCCATTGTGTCGATCAGAGATGACTAAACCGTGATTGGTGTGCGACGGGTTCATGGCGCGTGCAGTTTTTCTCCATTCCCTTTGTGCGCAGGAGGAACAGAACTTGCCTCATCTTGCCCCTTCCTTGCGTGCTGGTGGGGTAGGCGGAACAGCTTGCCGCAATGGGTCACTGCTGTGTGCAAAAGGCGAGACAACCTAACCGTCTGAGAATCGTCTTATAGCCACCTGTCCCTTGGTTGATTAGCATGCCAATGCATCACAATCTATCGCGATTCCAGGCAGGGATGCATGGACATTGGGCCTGACGATGGCGACAACCAGGAGGAACCACAACGATGAAAGAAAGGCCGACATGCGGCACCTATCGCGTGCCACCGCTTCGCCCTGAGCTGCAAGTCGCCTATGACGAAATGGACGCTAAAGCTGATTACTTTGCCTATGCCGTGTGCCGCACACATGACGGTCAGGCGTGGGAAGTGAACACCAGGCAGGGGAACATCTACACAGCCCTTGATAAAAGCTACGCCGACCATGACAAGGCGATGGCTGCCGGCGTGGACTGGCTGCTGGAACAGGTAGATCGCGAACCGCACGAGCAGTCATTACGAGCTGTCATAAGGCAAGGGGAGCCATAGAAGGGATTCATGCGGATACGCACGAATTCAAATGGTGGGGTACGTTGCTCTATCTCCGCCCAGTAGGGCAGGCATAAGGATTGCCACTGAAATGTTCAGAGCCTTGGTTGTACTCATCGCCTGTGCTGCGGTCTTCTCTGCATCCATGTCGTTGTCGCATGGAATGTCGGGCTGGACGGCACTCACAGGAATGTCATTTAGCCTGATATTTATTTTTGTATCTCAATATTTATTGAGAAAGGCAAGGCAAAGGGATGCACTCAACGGTGGGCTAAAAATCACTTCAGCCTTTTACATGGCGTCCGCTGTCTTGTCGGTTTCGGCATCAGTTGTTATCGCTGTAAAGCTGGTGGCGCCTGCTTGATGAACGATCTGAATGCCCCTCCCGGCTTACGGGGAGGGGCATTCCATGCTTTAGAGACCCATGGCCGGATCGGTGATGCCTGACTGACCGTTTTCCACGCGCCCGGCAAAGCGGCGTTTGAATTGGGCGTCCTGGGTGCAGATCACTTGGATGTCGTACCAGCCGCCACCGCTGGCATCGGCCCAGTTGAGCTGGATCGTGCTGTGGGCGGGAACCTGCACGGTGTATGGCGAGGTGCTGCCGTAGGCCATGTTGCTCACTGTGGCAGTGACGGCCTGGCTGCCGCTATTGATGAAGCTAAGCGTTACGCCGCTGCCTTGGGCGGCGGGGCGCAGTTGTACTTCGAGCGGATGGGTGGTGCCGACCAAACCGTGAAAATCGCGACGGTAGCCATTGGGGCCGCGTGCGCTCAGGTCATAGACGCCGGCGCTGTAGTGCACCGCACTCCAGTAATCACTCAGTTTTTTGCCGGCTTCGACGGTATAGGTCCAGGGGCCGTCGCTGCGATTGCCGGCATACACCTGAAAGACCGCACCGGCGCTGCCTGCGTTAGTGAAATCGATCCAGAAACGGCCGGCGGCGACGTCAATGCGGCCATCGGCTTGCAATACATAGGGCAGCGCGCGCGCCGGACGACTACCTGTGCTCTGTATGGGCAGCGATTGCGTCGTCGGCACCGTGGTATTGGGTAGCGTGCTGCATTGCAGATCGGCCTGCGCGACATAGTTGCTGGTGTCGGGCAAGCTCGGCCAGTTGGTGTTGCTGAGGTTGAAGTTGAATGCGCTGGTAAGGTCACCGCAGACGGCGCGACGCCAGGCACTGATATTGGGTTCGGCGACGCCAAAGCGGGTTTCCAGAAAGCGGATGACCGAGGTGTGGTCGAACACTTCGGAACACACCCAGCCGCCTTGCGTCCACGGCGAGATGATGGTCATCGGCACGCGAAAGCCCAGGCCGATCGGTTTGCCGCCGGTGACCTCTCCGGCGACGCTGACGGTCGATAAGCCATAGCTGTTTGAAGGCGGCGGCACCAGTGGTGGCATATGGTCGAAAAAGCCGCCGTTTTCGTCGTAGTTGAGAATGAAAACGGTATTTGCCCACACCTGCGGAGAGGCGGCCAAGGCAGTCAGCAGGCGCGCGGTGAGATCTTCGCCGACGGCCGGCTTGTAGTTGGCGTGCTCGGAGAGACTGGCCGGCGCCACGATCCACGAAACCTGCGGCAGCGTGCCGTTGGCAATGTCGTCGGCAAACGCTTGCACGAGATCGGGTACGGTCGCCATGCCGCGGTCGTATAGCGGGTTACCTGGTTGGGCGTTCTTGAAGTTGCTGAACCAGGCCAGTGCGTTGTCGTCGAAATTGTCAGTTTGCTGATAGACCTTCCAGCTCACGCCGGCTTGCTGCAAGCGTTCGGCATAGGTGGTCCAGGCAAAGCCCGCGGCCGGCTCGGTGTTGTCCAGTACGGCGGTGGTACCCACTGAAAGCCCATTGCTGCCGCTGAAGAGATGCAGGCGGTTGGGGTTGGTCTGGGTCAGGGTCGAGCAGTGATACGCATCGCATACGGTGAAGGCATCGGCGAGCGCGTAATAGAAGGCCAGGTCGGCCGGCTTGAAATAGCCCATGCCAAGTCCAGGTGCGCGTGCGGTGTTCCAGCTATCGAAGCGGCCTTTGTTCCAGATGCCGATGTCCACCGGGTAGCTCATCGCCGCTGCGTTTGCGCAGATGGCGTTGGTGGTGGTGGTGTCCATATGGAACGGCAGAATATAGCCGCCGGATGTATTGGTCGGTTGGTACAGCACGTTGTGGCCGTTGGGCAGTGGCGCGAGCTGACGGTCACCGAAACCGCGAATGCCTTTGAGCGTGCCGAGGTAATGATCGAACGAGCGGTTTTCCTGCATGAAGATCACGACATGCTGGACGTCGTTGATCGTGTTGCTGGCGGTACCCGCGGGCGGGGTTGCCGCCATGGCCTTGCGTAGAGCAGGCGGCAGCGCCGCCATCGCCATGGCGCTGCCGGCCGTCATCGCGGCAGCTTTCATGAATTTGCGACGACTGACATCGGGGGTCTTGTCTTGCGTCATCGTACTTCTCCGTTGAAGGCCCCCGCCTGACGGGGGCGGGGGTTTTCAATCAGAACGACATGTCGACCGTGAGGAAGCCCTGTCGCGGTGAGCCGACCAGCAAACTCTGGAAGGTGCCGGTCGGGTCGCTGGTAGTGAAACCGTTGCTATCGATGGTGGAGATGTATTTCTTGTTAAGCAGATTGCTCAGGGTCAACGAGATCTTCAGGTTCTTGGCGAAGCCAAGGTTCTTCTGCTCCCACGACAGGCCGGCATCCCATAGCCAGAAGCCGTCGATGCGCTGGTCGTTGACGAAGGTGTAGTAGCGCGGGCCGGTGTACTTGGTGCCCAGCGATGCGCGGAAGTCACCGAACTTGTACGACAGCTCGCTGGAGAACATCTGCTTGGGCGAATCGACCACGGTCTTGCCCTTGGTCGGAATCAGCACGCCAGCGTCGAGGTAGTTGTCTTTGTACTTGGCGTCGTTGTAGGTGGCCGAGTTGAACCAGCGCAGTGCCGGCGTCGGCTGCCACACGAAGGTGAACTCGGCACCTTGCGAATTGACCTTGCCGACATTGGCGATCTGGTTCGGGCAGCTCACCACACCGGCGCAAGGCACGATCACCAGCAAGCGGTTCTTGAAGTCGATGTTGTAAAGCGCCAGCGACGATTGAATGGTGCTATCGACATAGCGCACACCTAGCTCGCTATTGGCCGAACGCTCGGGACGCAAGGTGTTGCGCAGGCCGTCGAAGGTGGCCTGGCTGGATGACCACGCACCGTTGGCGCCTGGCTCAAAGGCGTTCTGGTTCATCGAGAACGAAGCGAATGCTTCCCAGCCATTGCCGATTTTGTAGTTGGCGCCCACTTGCGGCAGAAAATCGCTTTGGGCAGTCAATGCGCCGCTGGCACGGCCTGGCAATAAAGCGATCGCATTGGTGGTGACGTTATGGCCTTTGAAACCGGCATCGATGCGTAGCGTGTCGTCCAGCAGCGAGAACGAATCTTGCAGATACCACTGGCGAGTGAGCGTCGAGAAGCGCTGGCGGAATTTGGTGTGGAAGTAGGTGTTGTAAATCTGGTCTTGGCTGATCGGGCCGCCGGCTGCCGAAATCGGCTGAAAACTGCGGCCGATGGTGTACTTGCTGTCCTCGAACCAGAAGCCGCCTTCGATGTGATGATTGCCGAGGTCGTAGTTCAACGAGTTGACCATGCCGCCGCGCGTCATCAGGTAGTGCGACAGGCGCAATGCGATCGGCGCGTCGCCCGGCGCAGGTGTGTACGGCAGGTCCGACGCGGGGGTAAACCAGTGACCCTGGCCCAGGTCGTGGTGGTAATACGGCTGAATATTCAGCGTGAGCTGGTCGTTGAGAAAAAACTCGCCTTTGACCGAAACGAGTTCGTCATTACGAATGCCGTTGCCGTTGTAGTACGTGTCGTCGGGATTGGTCACGCAGCCGCTGTATTGGCCGTTGGCGATATTGACCGAGCGCTGCCAGTCCGGCGCGAGATAGTCGAAGCGATAACCGCAGCGCTTGAGTGAATCCAGCGATAAATCCATATACGGCTGTTCGATCCGGCGCACGACGTCGAGCAAGCCGGTGATGCGGCCGCCTTCCCACTGATACAGCGCCTTGAGGTTGAGCTGCTTCTGCGTCTGGTCGTCGTTGCCTTTCCATTTCGGCGCATCCACATACATGCCCGACACATAGCCGCGAAAGCCGCTGAGGTCGCCGGTATCGGCACGGATATAGCCACGTTTGAAGCCATACGTGCCGCCGGTGGCGTTCACGCGCACGCCCGGCGTCATGCTGGGGTCGGCGGTACGCAACTGCACGGTGCCGCCGAGGTTGCTGGTTGAGGCCGTGCCAAGGGCGCCGGAGCCTTGCGCAAGATCCAGCTCATCGATGTTTTCGCCGATCCACGCGCGGGTCACGCTGAGGCCGTCACCACTGTGATAGTCGGTATTGCCGAGCGGAATACCATCAAGCGTGTAACCGAGCTGGGTGTGATTAAAACCGCGCAAACTGACGCGGGTGGACCATTCATCGGTGCCAAAGGGATCATTGGTGATGAAATTCACGCCGGGCAATTTCGCCAGCATCTGGATCGGGCTGGTACCGGGCGTGAACTGCTCGATCTGCGCTTTGTCCATTTGCTGCACCTGACGCGTGGCGTTTTGGCCAACCACCGAAATGGTTTCCAGCGTCTTGGTTGTCGCCGGTGCGGCGACTGCGGTCGCAGCATCGACCGGCGCGGTGGTGTCGTCGCTAGCCTGTGCAAGCAGCGGGAACACCGCCAGTAAGGCAAGACAAAGAGGAGTACGGAGCAACATCATAGGAAGGCCTTGGATTGGGTTGAATGACGGGCGGGCGTCAGACAGCACGCACGTCGCCGATGGCCTGCCCATTAAAGGGAGTGCTCGTTGCATGTTGATTTAGCGGTGATGGCGCGCTGGCTGCGCAAAGAGGACAGGCTGTGCTGGTTGTCTAGATCGACTTGTCTACTACGCACAGTCGCGCTCGTTGCTACCGGTGACGAAACAGCGGTGGCGGGGCCAGTACTCGCGATACCTTCAACTCATCAGGTCGACGCAGGCGGAAATCCAGTGGCCTCGGGGGAGTAGAGGTGTTGCCGCAGGATTGTCGTTGTGCGTTACAGCATGACTACAATGCGCTGGCACCGGTACGACAGGTCGCATCGGCTCATCGGGGGGATCATGAACAGGCTCTTGCCCTATATCCACGTGGTCTGCGGCGATTCGGCCGGTGGCAGCCTGCGCCACGCACTCGCGCAAGTGGGCAGATCGGATCAGATCATCGTGCTGCGCGACGATCTCGCGATTGGGCCCTTGGTCGGTATCGATGACAGTTGCGAAGCCCGTGCTCGCTTCTGGCAGCAGGTGGCGCCGCGTGGCGACATCGACTTCACCATCGAAATGCAGCGTGTACTCGACAAATTGGCGGTGTTGCAACGAGATGATGCCGATGTGGTGATCTGGCATGGCCCGTGTGCGTCCGATCAACTGCTGTTGCGCCGAGTGGTATTCCATCTGCGCCGTAGCCCGCACCGCCTGCACGAGGTGGCTATGGATGTCCGTGAACTGGTGGGTACGCCCCAGAGCGAGCTGGCGTCGCTTGCCATGTATCCACTCGAGCGGCTGGCGCCGCACTTTTTCAGCATGGAGCCGATCGCGTTGCCACGGCTCGGTCGGCTTTGCGATGAGTGGCGGCAAAGTATCGCGGCGAATGCCGACATGCGGCTGTGGAAAGACGGCGAGCTAGTGTCCGCGGCCTATCGCATGGTCGATACGGTGATCGTGCAGCACACGTTGCCTGAGTGGCAGCGAGCCTCGCGAGTCGTTGGCGACGTGATGGGGTCCATCGAGGGTGTATTGGCCAGCGACGGGTTTATATTCTGGCGTTGTCTTGCCTTGGTCGAAGCGGGTGAATTGGCGTTGCGAGGCCATGCTGCTTTGATGCGCAGTTGTGAGCTACGCCGTCACCCGGCTTGATCCGCACTTAATCGGGTACGACGGCTATGGCATCGATTTCCAGCAGCAAGCCATCGCGAGCGAGTTTGCGCACCTCGACCAAGGTGCTCGCAGGCGGATGTTTCACATTGATGTATTTATCGCGTGCTGCACGCAATGCCTTCAACTGGCTCATGTCGGTGACATAGATGGTGAGTTTCACCACCTGGTCGAAGCCGGCGCCGCCGGCTTCCAGCGCAGTTTTCAAATTGGCAAACACTTGCTCGGCTTGTGCACTGAAATTATTGGCGCCGACAAGCTGGCCTTGTGAGTCCAGCGCGATTTGTCCAGAAAGATAAAGCGTGCGCCCGGCCGGTGCCTGGACGACGTGGGTATAACCGGTTGGCGCGGACAGGCCGGCCGGGTTGATAAACCGTGCGTTGCCCGGCGCGCTCTGCGCGAACGCTGTGCTGGCGAACAAACTGGCGGCCAGTGCGATATTGACCAGTGCGATATATAAAAAGCCGCTGGACGAATGGCGCCTATCGCTTGGTCGAAGCAGGTCGTTTGAAGTCACTGCCGGGTTTCCATTGTGGGTAAGTGGTTTCCATCGAGAGCTTGCCGCCGACGATGAACAACGCGCGCAGATCTTGCACCATGCCGCGCAAATCCCAATTCGGGTCGAAAGCATCGCTAGGTTGATGGTAACGGCTGGCAATGTAGTCGTCGTAAGCCTTGCGGCCGGCGGGGATGCCGCCATTGACCAAGTCCAGGCCCGAGCGTGCATAAAGCACCGGCACGCCTGCTTTGGCGAAATTGAATTGCTCGGAATGGGAGAAGAAGCCCGCGACCGGTTTCGCATCCGGGGCCATTTCACGTCGTTGTGTTTCGGCCGCCTCGTCGAGGTAGTCGTCCAGTTGCGATTGGCCGTATCCGATCACCGCGATGTCTCGACTGGGTCCAATCACCGTCAAGGCGTCAGTATCGATATCGGCGATGGTTTTTTCCAACGGCATCGCCGGCTGCTCGATGTACTGCTGCGAACCGAGCAGACCCGATTCCTCCAGCGTCAGTGCCAGAAACAGCAGGCTGCGATGAGGTTTGGGCTTGTGATGGGTAAAGGCTTCGGCGATTTCCAGCAAACCGGCGATGCCCGAGGCGTTCTCCACGGCGCCGTGATAGATCCGATCGCCATCACGCCCCAAGTGATCCCAATGCGCGGAGTACACAATCGCTTCGTCGGGCTGCTTGCTGCCGCGTAGCTTGCCGATCACGTTATGCGACTCGCCCTGGATGATCGTGCTGTCAATCGCCAGATTGGCCTTGGCGTCGAGTTCAATGGCTTTGAAATCGGGCTGATCCGCGCGCTGCTTCAGTGCACTGAAGTCTGCGCCGGCGGCAGCGAAAAGCGTTTGCGCGGCATCGCTGGTCAGCCAACCGGCGATCGGCAGGTACGGTGTCATATCTTCCTTGGCCGGCCGGCTGAACTGTGCGCCCTGCCAGCCGGTTTGCACCACGCTCCATGGATAACCCGCAGCATCCGTATCGTGCACGATGAAAGCGGCCGCCGCGCCATGCCGGGCGGCTTCATCGAATTTATAGGTCCAGTGGCCGTAATAGGTCAGCTCGCGGCCTTTGAATAACATTGGGTCTTGCCGCTTCCAGCCTGGGTCATTGACCAGAATCACTACCGTCTTGCCCTTGAGGTCAAGTCCGGCGTAGTCGCTTCTTTGCGGGGTGTCGACACCATAGCCGACGAAAACCAGCGGCGAATCCTTGATCTGTGCATGCGTCTGGCGTGCCGGCGAACCGACGACCATGTCTTTGCCGAAGTTCAATGCAGACGTCGTTTTGCTACCGTCGATATCGAGCTTGGTTTGCTCGGCGTGCTGCAGGGTCGTCGCAATATACGGCACCGTTTGTAACCAACTGCCGTTATTGCCTGGCTCCAGGCCGATGCGCTGAAACTGTTGAATGAGGTAGTCCGTCGTGCGCTGCTCGCCCTTGCTGCCCGGCATGCGGCCTTCGAACTCATCCGAGGCCAGCACCTTGATATGCCTGGCAAGATCGGGCACGACGATGCCCGGCGAAAAGCCCTGCGAAGTATCGGCTGGATTGCTGTCGGCGGCAGCGGCCTGATGATGCTGGCAGGCAGCGAGTACAAAACAACCGGCAGCAGTCAACAGCAAGCGAAACATAAACACCCCGACGTCATAGAGGGGCGACTTTATCTGTGTCTACGTCTACTGCAAATGTGCAGGTTGGGACATGCTCGCGGATAGGGTGAGTCGAATGTTCTTGCGAATCATGTAAAGGCCCGTCTCGTGGACGAGGCGGGCCTTTACATGTGAGTTTTCGCATTACGCCCCGAAGTGATAGCTCGCCTCGATCCACCATTGACGGCCATAAGGGTCGTAGTTGCCGACCGGATAGAACGGCCAGCCGCTGCCGGTGCGATCTTTCGGCGGTGCCTTGTCGAGCAGGTTGTTGACGATGAGTGAGATGCTGGCGCGGTCGTTGATGCGGTAGGCCACGCTGGCGTTGTAGCGGAAGTACGGCGCGATGCGGCCCGTCTGGTCGGCGTTGGGCAGGCTGCCGTAACGGGTGCCGAATACGGTGGTGGTGACATCGCGGTAATGCCAGCTCAGGCTGCCGTTGAGCTTGCTGCGCCACTGGAACGTCGAGCCTGAATCGCTCTCGCCGGCACCATCGCGCACATTCAGCACGACCCCGCCCGGAAACTGCTGGTAGTCGTGGGTCAGTACCAGGCTGTAGTTCACGCGTAGCGCGAAATCGCCGTAGCCTGCCGTATTCCAGCGATAGTTGCCGCTGGCATCGATGCCGCTGGTGCGCTCGCTCGCCGCATTGATCGGATTGGTGAAAATGCGCGTCGCCGTCAATGGGTCGACCGCACCGGCTGGGTTGCGCTGTACGCGGGCCAGCGTGGCCTGGCATTGCGGCGAGGTAATGTCGATCGCCTGGCCACCCTGGGTCTGGCCCAGGCGGCAATCAGCCTCATCGCGCAATACGCCATCCGCGCTGAGATTGGTCACCTCGTTATTGATGCGCACCTTGTAATAGTCCACCGATAAATCTAGCTGCGCGCTGGGCGACCACACGATGCCGTAGCTGAAGGAGCGGCCGTTCTCGGCTTTCAGTTTGGTGCTGCCGTAACTGGTGTAGTTGATGCTCTGGTTATTGAAATCGCAGTTGCCGAAGGCCTGGCCCGCCAGTCGGCAACGGTAGTAATCGGTGAGGCCAGGGATGTAGCCGTTGGTTGCGCTGGCAAAGATGTAATTCATGTCTGGCGCGCGGAAGCTAGTGGCGACATTTCCGCGCAACAGCAATGAATCGAACGGGCGATATTCCAGCCCGGCGCTCCAGGTCGCTTTGTTGTCGTTGCGGCCGGCATAGCTGTAACTGTCATAGCGGCCGGCGAGTGTGGCGATGACTTTATTCAACACCGGCAGACTCAGTTCGGCGCCGACGGCGTAGCGATCGCGTTTGCCGCTGGAGGGTTGGCTGCCGCTGTTATTCCAGAACACGCCTTGGGCGAGCCGCGCATCGGGCGTGTTGCGGTAACCCTGGCTGCCTGCTTCAAACACGCTGGCAAAACCCGCCGAGCCGCCCGGCAGTTCGAACAGGTCGCTGTGATTGACGCTGAGGCTAAGCGTTTGCACCCAGGCGGTATTGTGGCTGGCATAAGTATCGGTCAACTGGTTCCAGGCGCCGGCGTTCAGTGGCTGGTAAAGCCGCCCGGCATCAGGTGCATATATCGGCACGCCGTTGCGGGTGCCGAGCTGGGGGCCCAAGAAATACTCGTCCAGGCCGGCCAGGAAAGCACGACGCGTCGTGGTGTTGTCGTACTCCGAACGGTTGTATGCGGCCTCGTATTTCCAGCCGTCGCCGATGCTGCCGCGAATGCCGAGGGTGGCGTTCCAAGAGCGCTCGAAAAAGCGCGAGCCGGCCTGGGTGCGGCCGCCGATTTCCTCGGGCGAGAAGCGCCGATACCAGCGTTCGGTGTTGCCGGTGTTGGCATTGAGGAAGTAACTGTTGTTCGCAGCCAGCGAAGTCCAGCTCGGTGCGCGCGTGGTATTGCTGATCTTGTCCACGCCGAACAAGGCATCGCCGAACAGTTCGGTGTCGTCGCTGAGGTGATAGTGCAGGCTGGTATACGCGTTGACATTGCGTTGCCGGGTTTGCACGGTCCAGAACGTGGGCGCTGCGCGGTCGCTACCGCAGTAATAGCCGTAGCGCGGGTTGTTCGCGCGGCTCACGCTGTTGTCGTAGAGGCCGCCTACTGCGGCGCAAGTGGCGCTGCCGGGATCGACGTATTTGCCGCTATTCATATTGCGCCGATAGAACACGGCGGTCGGCTGGGATGGTTTGCCGCTGGGGTCGCGGGTCAGCGAATCCATAAAGCTGCGGTCGGTGCCCCAGATCGGTTCGCGGTGAGTCACCTCGACGCCATAGACCGCATCGAGCTTGCCCCAGCTATGCCCGCCGGTTATCTGCAGGCGTTGATTGGAGCCGCCACCGCCTTTGGTGCCGCCTACGCGTAGATTCACATCCAGGCCGCTGGCTTTTTGCTTGAGGATGATATTGACCACGCCGGCGATGGCATCGGAGCCGTAAATCGCCGATGCGCCGCCATTGAGTATCTCGATGCGATCGATCATCGCCGATGGAATATTCGATAGATTGACGAAGTTGACCGAGCCGTCATAGGCGACCGGGTAATCCGCGACGCGTCGTCCGTTAATCAACACCAAAGTGTGGTTGGGGCCGAGCCCGCGCAGGTTGATGGTGTTCGCTGCCGGGGTAAAGGTGTTGCCGAAATCCTCGCCCTGCGCCATGCCGGTGTTTTGGGTCAGCGAGTTCAGCGCATCGAACACACTGCGAAAGCCTTTGGCATCGAGATCTTTGGAGCTGATGGTGACGACGGGGGAGGGGCCTTCTACATCCGCGCGTGGAATGCGCGAACCGGTGACGGTGATTTGTTCAAGTGTTTTGGTCTGCTTTTTACTATCCGTGCCGGACGTGTCCGCATCTTGTGGCGAGGCGGATTCGTTGGCGGCATGAGCGAGCGGAGCAGCTACAAACAGGGCAAGCCATAGCGCGGAGTGAAGCAGTGTCACTGTGCGCGATGCGGGTCGTGGATTCATGGGTGGGGACTCTGGATCGTGTGGGGATGATGCGGGTGGTTAGCCCGCGTCATGGGTTCAGGATCTTCTCGGGGTGGTGCGTCTAGAAGGTGTAATTCACGCCGACATTGACGAAGCGGCCGCGAGGATCGGCCTGGGTGCTGTCGTAGTAGGTGTTGGACGGATCCCACGGTGGACGGCGGTTTTGCAGGTTTTGCACGGCCAGCGTCAGCGTGGTGTGGGCGATGCCGGTATAGGCGACCGAGACATCGAACGTGCTCCAGTTCTTCACCCGCGCTGGGTAAGCCGAGGTAAGCCGATTCGCCGGGTTTTGTTGATAGCCGCCCACGTAGTACCAGGTCAGCGTGCTGGTGAAATCTCCGGCAGCCCAACCCAGCCCGGTCGTGCCACGCCACTTCGGTAGAGAGCCGAAGATATTGGTGCCGGCACCGTTGACTGCGGCATCGCCAGCCACCAGCGGTTGGCTGTACTTGAGCAGGCGGGTCCATGTGCTGTTGAGCGTGAACTCGCCATAGTTCTGCGTGTGCAGCGCCTGTTTGAAGTCGATGTCGACGCCGTCGGTGCTGAGGCTTTGCTGGTTTTTGTATTGGTTGGTGATGATGGTGATGCGGCCTTGCGCGTCGCGGATCACGCGCGGATCTTTGCGCTGTACCAGGGCGCTTACATCGTCCGGCCCGATGATGCCGTTCTGCACGATGTGGTAGTAGTCCACGCCGATGCTGGTGTCGGCACCGGGTGACAGTACAAAACCCAGGTTGTAGTTGCGCGAACGCTCCGGCCGCAGATTCGGATTGGCCGCATAGACGTTGGTATAGCCGCGGCGCTGGCCGGGCGTAACCGGGTCGTAGGGGTCGACCACCGAGCCATAACTGACGGCCGTGCTGTGGGTGATCTCCGGCAGCGACGGTGCGCGAAAGCCGCGCGAATACGAGCCGCGCAGCAAGAGCCAGTCCAGCGGCTGGTAGCGCAGGCTGAACTTCGGTGCGAAGGCGTTGCCGAAATCGCTGTAATGATCCAGTCGGCCGGCGACATTCGCTTCGAGGGTGCTGAGGATCGGCACGTTGAATTCGGCATAAGCGGCATTGACGTTGCGCGAGCCGCGAATGATGTCGATGGCCGGACGTAGCTCACTGCCCGACAACACGGCCGAAGAGGTGCGTGAGTTGATCGACTCGTTGCGAAACTGGTAACCGCCGGCAAAGCCGACCGTACCGGCCGGCAAGTCGAAAAGCTGCGTGCTGGCGGTGGCATCGACCGTGGTCAGCCGCGATACCGCGGGGCGTGTCGTGAATAGCCGCAGCGCATCCACCGCCGAGGTCGGGTTGCCGGTGCTGGCGAGGTTATAGCCGCCATTGGCGAGCAGCGACTGGAAGGCGTAACGGTTACCGAAGTTGGTGACGTACTCCTTCAGACGGCTCTCCGAATGGCCTGCCGAAACATCCCAGTCCCATGCGCCGGTGTGACCCTTCACGCCGCCCAGGAAGCGCGTGAAGATGGTGCGGTCATATTTGTTGCGCTGACCCACGTCCCAGAGATTGGTGTTGACCGGAGTAGGCACGTTGTTCGGGTTGGCCGGGTTGCCGACCGGTAGCGTGGTGTCGATATTGACCAGGCGCTGGTTGGTGTTGTCCCACGCGCGCAAGCCACTGCCGATCGACAGCGGTGCGGAGAATACGAAGGCGGCGTGGCTGCGGCTGTAGATCGCTTCGCCGTAGGCCTGGATATCGTCGGTGAGTTTTACGGTGGCGCGCAGTACCGCGTGATAACGCTCGACGCCGGGGATCAGCGAGGTGTATGGCGCGGGGTTATAAGCCCATACCTCGCCGCCCTTGCCTGGGGTAATCGCGCCATAGGGCACTCGTTGCACCGGGCCGACCGCGTTGGCAAAACCCTGGGTCGGATCGTTGTTGTAGTAATTGGTCGGAGTCCAGTTCAGACGGCCGCCAGGCTTGTCGCGAAAATCGTTGTCGCGCAACCAGCTCACATCGCTCTGCTGCAGTTGGCTGCGGCGGGTACCGTCAACGGCAAAGAACACGTTATAGCCGTCTTTCTTTATGTCGCCGTGACCCAGCAACAGATGAAAATTGTTTTCGGTCTGGCCGGTGCCTTCGGTGCTTCCGCCATAGCTGGCGCCGGCTTCGGCACCTTGATAGTTCTGCTTGAGGATGATGTTGACCACACCCGCAATAGCATCGGAGCCGTAGACCGCCGAGGCTCCGTCCTTCAACACCTCGATGCGCTCCACCGCGGCGAGCGGCAGCGAATTAAGATCGACGAAGGTGTCTTGCAATTCGTAGGCGGTGGCGTAGTTGGCTACACGCTTGCCATCGAGCAGAACCAGCGTGTTTTTCTGACCAAGTCCACGCAACGACACGCCGGCCGTGCCGGCCGAAAAACTTCCGGTGAGCTGTTCGTTGACGCTATTGCCGGTATTGGCCGAAATCGAGCGCAGAAAATCGGGCAACGTCGTTTTGCCGCTGACCTTGATCTGGTCTGCCGTGATGACCTGCACTGGGCTGGGGCCTTCCAAATCAGTCGTCTTGATATTGGAGCCGGTAACGGTGACGGCCTGGAGTTGCGTGGTTTTGCCCACGTTGTCGTCTTCGGCGTGCAGTGCCGATGCGGCAAGCACGGCCGCAATGGCGAAGGGGAGCAGGCTTGGTTTAAGCATGAGTACAAGATTCCTGTAAGCGCATGCCGTCCCGGCGTTAGCCAGGAGCAGGTATGCGTTGGGGACAGCGGGGGAGCTGTTTAAGTGAAATACGCCGAAACCGGCGTCAGGGGCGATGCGCGCCAGGCGCGATCAAGGCTGTGGGGTCAGCCGATACGGCACATTCGACAGCAGCGACAACAACACTCCGCGCAGGCGCGGGGTTGGTGGCGGCCGGAATGAAAAGAAGAGATGCGTAGCATCGTGAATATCCTGGTGAGGTGCGTCTCTGGCGAGATGCGAGCGGCCTTGTCGGGCCGGTCCTGCGGGGGTTAGCGGGTGGTGACGATCAACAACAGCAACACATCGCCATGGGGCGATGGGTGGTGTGGATGTCGGTGCTAGTACCCAGGATGTTCACGACTTGCTTGGTTCCGTTGGTATTCGAATACCGCTTGGATGGATGGCGGTATGGGCGGCTATTTGCGCATTGCACAAGTTGGTTGTCAAGTGATGATGGGTTGGGGGTGTGGTTGCTCGCGCGGAGGCGGTGGGGTTTTGGCGAGCTGGTTCGCCTGCGGCGGGCTTTCGACCTCCTGCCGGAGGCCGAGTCACTTTTCTTTGCTTGCTCAAAGAAAAGTAACCAAAAGAAAGAGCACCCCGGTGCGTCGCCCTACGGGCTTGTGAGGGTCGGCCGGGCTTTTCGACAGGGCTTCCTGCCCTGGCGAAAAGGCATCGACATCCATGTCGATGCCCCTGCGGGCCTGATCGTCCGACCCTCACCGACGCACAGGGGCCCCAAGGTCAAGAGCAACGGCAACGTCAAAAGCCGCCGCTACGCCGCTTTTGCCCCTCCCCCTGCGTGCAGGGGGAGGCTGGGAGGGGGTGTGATCTTGCGGTAGGGCATCAATCTCAAGGCTTGTATAGCCCCCAGAACCCCCAAGCCAACGCATCCGTGGCGGCAAGAGTGGCCAGCGGCTACCCTTGGCGGATTGTTTTGCCTGGATAGCGTTATGCCTTTTGATTTGCCGCCGGTGACCCGTAATCTGCTGATTGCCAACATCGCCGTCTATTTGCTGCAGAAGCTCATGGGCGAGACCATGCTGGTCTACTTCGCCCTATGGCCGTGGGGGGCGGATCAAGTGTTTCAGGCAAGCGGTGGTGCGATTATTTCGTTGGGTTTCCGGCCATGGCAGGTGGTGAGCTATGCGTTTATGCATGGCGATATCATGCATATTCTGTTCAATATGCTGGCGCTGTATATGTTCGGCGGGCAGATTGAGCGCACCTTCGGCGCGCGTAATTTCACCATTTATTACTTTGTGTGCCTGGTCGTGGCGGCTTTGGCGCAGTTGGTGGTGGTGGAATATTTCACCCACGGCTTTTACCCCACGCTGGGTGCGTCTGGTGCGATCTTTGGTGTGTTGTTGGCGTTCGGCATGATGTATCCGCACGAAAAAATGATGCTGATCTTTCTGCCGATTCCCATGCCGGCCTGGTTGTTCGTCACCGGCTACGCGGTAGCCGAGCTGGTGATGGGGGTTACCGGGACGCAGGCTGGCGTAGCCCACTTTGCTCATCTAGGCGGCATGCTCGGCGGCTATGTGCTGATCGAGTACTGGCGCGGCAAGTTTCCGATCAAGCCCCAGCGCCGCCTGTTGCGTTGAACTCTCTTATCTTTCGGCTGACCTCATGACTCAACATCTACAGCGCGGGCTTCGCTCGCGCCATATCACGTTTATGGCGCTGGGCATGGCCATTGGCGCCGGTTTGTTTCTCGGTTCGGCCGATGCCATCAAGTTGGCCGGGCCGTCGGTGCTGTTCGCTTATCTGATCGGTGGGGTGATGATTTTCATCATTCTGCGTGCGCTGGGCGAAATGGCGGTGGAAGACCCGGTGGCGGGTTCGTTCAGTACTTATGCGCATAAGTATCTGGGGCCATTTGCCGGTTACCTGACGGGTTGGAATTACTGGCTGCTGATGGTGGGTGTGGGCATTACCGAGAGTACGGCGGTAGGCATCTATATGAAGCCGTGGTTTCCCGATCTGCCGCAGTGGATCTGGGTGTTCGGCAGTGTGCTGATGATCGGCGGACTCAACCTGATGGCGGTCAAGGTCTACGGCGAGATGGAGTTCTGGTTCACCCTCATCAAAGTAGTGACAGTGGTGCTGATGATTCTCGGCGGCGGCACGATGATCTGGCTTGGCTGGGGCAATGGCGGCCGGCCGATCGGCCTGGGCAATCTATGGCAGCACGGTGGCTGGTTTCCTAACGGCATCACCGGCATGGTGATGGCGCTGCCGGTGGTGGTGTTTGCTTTCGGCGGTATCGAAACGATAGGTATGGCGGCGAGCGAAGCGACCGACCCGCAGCGCACGATTCCGCGCGCGGTTAACTCGGTGCTGTGGCGCATCCTGATTTTCTATGTGGGTGCGCTGTTCGTCATTATGGCGCTGTACCCCTGGAACCAATTGGGTACACAGGGCAGCCCGTTCGTGGTGACCTTTGCCAAGCTCGGCATCCAGCAGGCTGCGGGCATCATTAATTTTGTGGTTATCACGGCCGCATTGTCGGGCTTCAACAGCACCACCTTCAGCGGTAGCCGTATGCTTTACAGCCTGGCGACCAAGCAGCAGGCGCCATCGGTCTTGGGCAGGTTAAGTGCGAATGGCGTGCCGATCTTTGGCGTGCTGGTGACGCTGGTCTGTTTGATCTTCGGCGTGGTGCTGAACTATCTGGTGCCGGAGCGCATCTTCAAGATCATGATGTCCATTCTCGCCTTCAACACGGTGTGGACATGGTCGATGGTGTTGATCGCGCACTTTCGCTTTCGTCAGTTGCGACCCCATACAACGAGTGCATTTCCGCTGCGCGCATGGCCGTTGAGCAGCGTGATTTGCCTGGCGTTCTTTGCCTTTGTGGTGTTCATGCTCGGCTACGGCCCGGACACGCGCGTGGCTTTGTACGTGGGTGCGGCGTGGGTGGTCGTGCTGACGGTGACTTATCGGGTGTTTGGCATTGAGCGGCGGATGGCGGCGTTGGCCTAGCTCAAGATCGTTGATCCGCCAGGGCAAAATCCACCGCCATCGTTGCATGCAAGGCGGTGGTATCGAATAACGGAACCGGGCAATTATCCGCATGGATGAGCAGCATCAGCTCGGTGCAGCCGAGGATTACCCCGGTGGCGCCTTGGGCCACGCCCTCGGCGATCGTCTCTTGCAACGTGGTACGCGAGGTCTCGTTAACGATGCCTGCGCACAGCTCGTCATAGATGATGCGATGCACCTGCGGGCGTCGTTCGGCCGAAGGGGTCAGGCAATGGATGTTGAAGCGGCTTTCTAGTCGTTTGCGATAGAAATCCTGCTCCATGGTGAAAGCGGTGCCCAACAGCAGCACGCGATTCATGCCGGCCTCTGCAATCGCTGCGCCAACCGCATCGGCGATATGCAGAAACGGCAACGAGGTAGCGGCCGTGATGGCGTCTGCGACTTTATGCATGGTGTTGGTGGCGAGCACGATGCAGTCTGCGCCACCGGCTTGAAGACGGCATGCGGAGGCGGCCAGCAGCTCGCCGGCCTGCGGCCATTCACCGGTTCGTTGCAGGGTGGCAATTTCCGAAAAATCGAGACTGTCCAGCAACAGCCGTGCCGAATACAGCGGGCCAAGCCGGTCGCGGATGCCGCGATTGATGAGCTGGTAATACACCAGCGAGGATTCCCAGCTCATGCCGCCGATGACGCCGATGGTGCGCATGCTGCTTGCTCCGTCCTGAAGTCCGTATCGATGAAGCTTTGCCGGCCGGTGGCAGATCGCGCGTGCCGTTGTTCGACACGCGCGATTTGCATCTTGGGCCGCGGTTACCGTAGCGCGAGGAAGTCCGTGCTGGCAACAAAACGTACCGAGTCCAGGCGCAAGCGCGATTGAGGCAAGGCAGCAAGAAGCGCCGCGCGTTCTTCGGTGACGGCGGTGATTTCCATGTCGCTGATCGACGGATTCACCGCGCGCAAGGCAAGCAGGCGCGACAGCTCTGCGTCGAGCGTGTCGGTGGCCAGGGTGACCGCATCGGCAATGCTGGTTTGCGCGCGCAGGCTGGCGGCGGCTTCGGCCTTATCCAGCATCGGCGGTACCAGTTTGGCGAGAAATTTGCGGTAGCGCGGCACTTCGATATTGCGATCGGCGGCCTTGCGCAGGGCGATATCGCTGGGTTGGAAATCGACCCGCTCGGTGAGTTTGGTGTCGATGGTGACGACGACCGGCAAGGTCGGCAGGAAGCGTTCCGCATCGAGTTTGCGGTCGGCCACGCATTCGAGCAGGTAGACCGCCTGCAGCAGCGCGCTGCGTGGCGGCAGCATATCGTCCACCATGAAGGCGGCGTTGCCTTGTTCGCTGCTCAAGGCCAGGTCCAGCGCACCGGCGACAAGCGGGTGGTCGAAGCGAAGCAGCGGCAATTCCTCGCGAGCCAGGGCCACCTCGCGCGAGAAGGTCACCGATTGCGGGCCTTCGGCGAAGCCGGGCAGGGCATCGGTGGAGAGGTATTGCGGGTCGAGCAGCAGTATCTGGCTGCCGAGTTCTTCGGCGTGGATGCCGAATTGCTCCAGCAGGCGTTGTACGAAGGCATCGCGGCCGGGGTCATGATCTTCGCGGCTGAAGGCTTGTTGCAGCTCGTCGGCATGCAGGTCGCGGCTGGCGGCCAGCTCCAGCAGGTGATCGCGGCCGGCGTGAATCAGTGCGGCCATTTCTTCGTGGCTGTCGCGGGTTTCGACCAGCAGCACGTCGAGCTCCTGGTCGCGGTTGTCGTCGCCGCGTGCGTGTTCGGCGGCCAGCCGGGCCAGCGGCTCGCCGTAGCGGCGCAGTAGCTCGCGGCCATCGGCGGGGCTGCTGCGGAAGGCGTCGACGCCCTGGTCGTACCAGCGTGCCAGCACGTGCTGCGCGCTGTCGGTGACGCTAAGGATATGGATGCTGATGTCGTGTTTCTGGCCGATACGGTCCAGACGGCCGATGCGCTGTTCGAGCAGGTCCGGGTCCAGCGGGAGGTCCCATAGAATCAGCCGGTGCGCGAATTGGAAATTGCGGCCTTCGGAGCCGATTTCCGAACACAGCAGCAGCCGTGCACCGTCGGGTTGGGCGAAGTAAGCGGCGTTGCGGTCGCGCTGCACGATGCCGAGGCCTTCGTGAAAGCGTGCCACGCCGACGCCGCTCTTGGTGCGCAGTGCTTCTTCCAGGGCCAGAACCTTGGCCTGGCTGCGGCAGATCAGCAGGAATTTATCTTGCGGGTGGGCGTCGAGCAGGTCGACCAGGGTCTCGATGCGCGGATCGTCGCTGTAGTCCGGCTCGAAGGCGGGCTGCTGCTGGATGTCGGCGTGAAACTCGGTCAGTAACGCCTGGCGGGTGTCTTCGTTGAGCTCGTCGGCATCGAGCGTGTGCCACACCGGTACGCGTTTGGGGAAACCGCCGATGCCGGCGCGGCGGTTGCGGAACATCGAGCGGCCGGTGCCATGGCGGTCGATCAGCGCGGCGAGAATTTCGCGTGCGTTGTCCGGCTTGGTGGTGTTGGCCAGAAGTGCGGTCAGCGCCTCGTCACCATGGAATGCGTCGCGCAAGGTGGCGTGCTGGGTGTCGTCCAGCGCTTCACCGTCGAGCAGCTTGTCGGCGATCTGCGACAGGCGCTGAAACGAATCGGATTCGGCCAGATACGTATCCAGGTCGTGATAGCGCTGCGGGTCGAGCAGGCGCAGGCGGGCGAAGTGGCCGCTGCGGCCAAGCTGTTCCGGCGTTGCGGTGAGCAGGATCACGCCAGGCGTGGCGGCGGCGAGCTTTTCCACCAGGGTATAGCGCGGGCTGGCTGCCTCGGGCGTCCAGGCCAGGTGATGCGCCTCGTCCACCACGAGCAGATCCCAGTGTGTGTCCAGCAATTGCGCGGCGCGCTTGGGCTCGGATTCGAGAAAACTGAAATCGGCGATCACCAATTGCTCGTCTTCAAACGGATTGCTGTGCTCGTCCGATTGCTCCAATGCTTCGCAGCGCTCTTCGTCATAGATGGCGAAGCTGAGGTTGAAGCGGCGAAACAGCTCGACGAACCACTGATAAATCAACGTGTCGGGCAGCAGCAACAGCACGCGCTCGGCACGGCCGGTAGCAAGCTGGCGGGCCAGAATCATGCCGGCCTCGATGGTCTTGCCCAGGCCTACTTCGTCGGCCAGCAGAATGCGTGGCGGGCGTCGCGCGGCGGCGATGCCGGCGACACGCAGTTGATGCGGCACCAGCCCGATGCGTGCGGAGCCAAGGCCCCAGGCCGGTGAGCGGCGAACTTCGGCGCGGCGCTTGAGACCTTCGATGCGCAGCTCGAACTGGGCTACCGGGTCGGTACGCCCGCCGATCAGGCGGTCGTCGGCCTGGCTTACGCTTTGTTCGTCGTCGAGCTGGCCCTCGTGCAACTCGCGGCCTTCGCCACGGTAGATCAGCAAGTCTTCCTTGATCTCCACCCGCTCGACCAGAAAGGCGATGCCTTTGCCGGCGATGCGTTGTCCAGCGCGAAACTCCGCCCGAACCAGCGGTGCGGAGTCGATTGCGTAAGGGCGCAATACCCCGGCTTTGGCGAATAGCACTTGTACGCCACGTCCTTCGACGCGCAGCACGGTGCCTAGGCCAAGCTCAGGCTCGGCGGTGGAAATCCAACGTTGACCAGGTACGAACATCATCACGCCGATAGTTGCAAGGGTCGTCAATTATCCGCTCATGCGCGCCCGCAGGGAACCGTTGTGACCGTAGACTCGATGATGAGTGGGGTAGGCCGGGTGTATCGGGTTCTCAGCGATCGGGATCAGGCTCTGAGCCTGCGACGATCTGTTCGCCTAGTGCGCGCAGCTCGGTATGCGCCGAGCTGCGTAGTTGCTGCACCAGCGAGTCGAGATAATGCGATGGGGATAATGGGATGGCGCGTTCAATCAGCGCACGGGCTTCATTTACACGACCATCACCGGCCAATACGGATGCCCAACTACACAAGCCGCGATAGTCGCCGCCTTCGGCAGAGCGACGATAGAGCGTGAAGGCGTGTGCCTGGTCGGCCTCGACCTCCCAGCCGTATTCGTAGAACTGTCCAAGAAAATGCATCGCGCGTGCATGGCCCAGTGCGGCGGCACGCGCAAACCAGCGCAGGGCCTCGGCACGATCTTGTGGCATGCCGCGGCCGTTGGCGTACATCTGCGCCAGGTTGTAAATGGCCCAATCCAGGTCATGTGACGCGGCGCGGCGATACCACACGGCGGCCAATGGGTAGTCCACCCGGGTACCCCAACCATTCTCATGGCAGCGGCCAAGCATGTTCATGGCCATCGGCACGTCGGCATGCGCGGCGCGTTGAAACCAATACAGGGCCTCGCCCGCATCGGCGTTGACGCCGGTGCCGTCTAGATAGAGCTGGGCCAGCCAGGTTTGCGCTGGGGCATGGCCCGCATGTGCGGCACGTTGTAATAGCTTTGCGGCAGCGTCGGGCTGCTCATGCAATAAGCGGTTGAGCGCATCGATATCGAGAGTGGGCGAAGTCGACGCCGACTCGGGATTTGCCGCCGGCATCAGGCTTCGCTCCATTGCCGCAGCAGGTTGTGATACACACCGGTGAGGGAGAGCAAGGTGGGCCGATCGCTGGCCGCTTGCTGGGTGAGTGTTTGGATGGCTACATCCAGGTCGAACAAAATACGCCGCTGCGCCTCGTCGCGGACCAGGCTTTGCATCCAGAAGAACGATGCTACGCGCGCTCCGCGCGTCACCGGCAGCACCTTGTGCAAGCTGCTGCCGGGATACAGCACCAGATCGCCGGCCGGCAGTTTGACTGCATGCGTGCCAAAGCTGTCCTCGATCACCAATTCGCCGCCGTCGTAATCCTCGGGGTCGCTGAGAAACAGGGTGGCCGAGAGGTCGGTGCGGATGGGCAGGGCCGGCTCACGCGAACGGTCGTAGCGGATGGCGTTGTCGATATGAAAGTCGAACTGTTGGCCACCGGCATAGCGATTGAACAAGGGCGGATAGATATGCCGTGGCAGGGCGCCGGCAAAAAAGGTCGGATTGCGACCTAGCGCTTCCAGCACCAAGGCGCCCAGTTCGCGTGCGAGCGGATCGCTTTCCGGCAATTGGTGGTTGTCTTTGCTCTGGGCCGACTGGTAGCCGGCCGTCGTGCGGCCATCGGCCCAGGGCGCTGCGGTCAGTCGTTCGTGGAAATACGCAAGCGACTCGGCACTCAGGACATTAGTGATATGCAGCAGCATCGGGTGACTCCGTGCTCGATGGCGTGGCGTACAAAGCACAAACCCCGCCCGTGAAGTGCACGGGCGAGGTTTGTTGCGCAGTGTGATTTAGAACCCGCAGTTTTAAAACCAGCAGCTTTAAAAGGCGTAGTTGAAGTTGAGGATGGCCGAGCGACCTGCAGCTACCGAGGCGTAGTGCGCGGCATACGCTTTGTCGAAGTAATACTTGTTAGTGAGGTTTTGCACGTTCAATTGCAGAGTCAAGTTGCGATTGACGACATACGAGGCCATGGCGTCGAAGCGGGTGTAGCCCGGTACCCACTTAGTGTTTTGCGTGTTGCCGTAGACCTTGCTCATGGCGTACGCGCCGCCGCCAATGGTGAACTGCGGGGTGATCGCGTAGCTGGTCCACAACGTGAAGCTGTTCTCCGGTGTGTTGGGGAATTGATTGTCCTTGCTGGCGAGATCGCCGGGCGCCGGTTTGAGTAGCTTGCTCTTGAGATAGGTGTAACCGCCGAACACGTTCCAGCGCTCGGTGATGTCGCCGCTGAGACCTAGCTCGACACCGTCCACACGTTGCTTGCCGGCATTGATCTGCGGGCTGCCACGGCCGCCCGTATTGACGCGGGCATTGGTTTTTTCGGTGCGGAAGACGGCGGCTGTGAGCGAAAGATGCTTGTCGAAGAGGTCCCATTTCGAGCCCAGCTCGATATTGCGGCTGTTTTCCGGTTTCAGATCATTATTGGTCACGGCAAGGCCGTCGGCGCCATCGCCCGCATCCACGCCAGGCGGGTTGGCGGAGGTGCCATAGGAGAGGTAGATGCTGCCGTTGCTGGTCGGTTTGTAGACCAGGCCACCTTGATAGCTCCAGAAGTTGGAGTCGTTCTTGATGACACCGGTGGAGGCACGCGACTTGGTCTGGAAGCTGTCGAAACGAGCGCCGAGGTTCAGCGACCACTGCTCGTTGAACTCCATCGTGTCGAATGCCCACGCTGAGCGGGTGTCGGTGGTGATACGGGTGTAGTTGAGCGCGCGCACCACCGGGCCGTTCCACGGATCGTTCGGATTGGGATTGATAACCGGTGCGCACCAATATCCAGAGCTGGCGCCGGTGCCCAGCGTGCACGCACCATTGACGATGCTGCCGGTTTCGCCAGGCAACGGCCGCCCTGCCGCATTGAAGTTGCCGACGCGATAACTGTCGCGGTTGGTCTTTTCGTTGGAGACCTCGATGCCGGTGGCCAGCGAATGCTTGATCGAGCCGGTCTGGAACTCGCCAGTCAGGTCGGTTTGATTGGTGAGGTTGGTGGTGTTGCTGACGCGATTGTTGTTGCGCCGCCAAACGCCGCCGTTGACGATGAAATTGCCCTGGCTATCGTCCGGCTGGGTCCAGATGTAATCGTTGGTGGAGCGACCGTATACGGTGGTGTTACGCAGCAGCCAGCTTTTACCGAAGCTGTGCTTGACCAGGATCGTGCCGACATCGTTGCGCTGTTTCTGGAAGTCGCGCGCATAGAGACCGTAATAAGTGTCGTGCGGTACATGGATCGGCTTGCCGCTGCCCTGCGGGTAGTTATTGGGGTTGCCGTAGGGGATGCCGCTATCGGGCTGCTCGTTACTCTGCAAGTGGTAATAGCTGAGCGTGACGCTGGTGTCGGCGTGCAGGCCAAACGTGATCGATGGCGCAATGCCCCAGCGGCGAGCATCCGGGCCGCCGCGATCGGCGATGTCGTTGCGGTGGCCCAGCACATTCAGCCGAAAAGCCGAATCACTGCCGATTAGCTGGTTCCAGTCGACGGTGGCGCGCTGGTAGTCGGCCGTGCCTAGCCCGAGGCTGCCGTTGAGGGAGTTTTCCGTCTTGGGTGCTTTGGTGAGCAGGTTGATGCTGCCGCCAACCGAGCCGCGGCCGGTATAGGCCGAGCTGGGGCCTTTGATGACCTCGACCTGCTCGATGTCGAAAATTTCGCGCGACTGCGAGCCTGAGCTGCGCACGCCATCGATAAAGATCGAACTCTGCGAGTCGAAGCCGCGGATGAAGGGGCGGTCGCCGTTTGGGTTGCCGCCTTCACCGGCACCGAAGGTTATGCCCGGCACGGTGCGCAGTGCATCGGTGAGCGAGATCGCCCCGGTTTCCTGCAGGATCGACTGCGGAATCACGGTAACCGCGCGCGGGGTATCGAGTAACGATGCGGTGAACTTGGGCGAGGTCGAATTGACCGTGGTCGCCTGCACCTTGACGCTTTCCAGCCGGGTCGTTTTGGGAGTCTGGTCGTCGCCTTGGTTGGCAGTATCGGCCGTGGCGTTGCCTGCTTGGGCCGCGGCTGGCAGCAAGGCCAGGCCCAGCGCTGACATCAGCAGGCGCTTAGGTGTGCCTGGGTGCGAGGTGACATAAGCAGTTTGTGAGGACATTAGGGTGTTTCTTCCTTACAGGGGGATCCAAAAAGCGGGCACGCCCAAGCCGCCGGTATGTAGCGGCGTGGTGTGGATCTGGTTGGCTGGGCTGCTACCGCACCTCAAGGCGAAAAGCCGGCGGGGAGCCTTGCTACGGTCGGAAAGGTAAAGCAATTGATAATGATTCGCAATAAATTCCGAATCGGGTCGACCGGGCAGGGCTGGGTAGCGGTCGGCAGATGCGAACACATCGGCCCGCGGCGCGGGCGATCAGCGAGTCAGGGCCTGGCGCGAATGAGATCTCGCCGAGAGGTCAGTCGGCGTAGGTATCGGGTACCCACATGGCCTTGGCGGTGACGCCCTCGCGTTTCGGTTTGCCCTTGAGCTTGGCCAGCTTGATGGGCGGCGTCTCGGCGTTGTGGCGTGGGACTTGTTGCAGCAGGTGCTTGATGAGATTGACGCGGCCGCGCTTCTGGTCGTTGAAATCCACCACGAACCACGGTGCATGGTTGCGATGGGTGCGCTCGATCATGACGTCGCGCAGCTTGCCGAACTCGGCGTACTTTTCGCGCGAGGCAAGATCGACCGGCGAGAGCTTCCAGTGTTTCAGTGGATTTTCGGCGCGCTCGGCAAAACGTTGCTCTTGCTCTTTTTGATCGACCGCCAGCCAGTATTTAATCAGGATGATGCCGTCGTCGGTGAGCAATTTTTCGAAGGCGGGCACGGCATCGAGGAACGCTTCGTACTGATCCTTGCTACAAAAATGCATTGCCGGCTCGACCACGGCGCGGTTGTACCAGCTACGATCGAACAGCACCAGTTCGCCAGCGGCGGGAAGATGCGCGACATAGCGCTGGAAATACCATTGCGTCGCTTCGGTTTCATCGGGCTTGCCCAGTGCCGCAATGCGATAGCCGCGCGTATCCATGCTCTCGGTGATGCGCTTGATGGTGCCGCCTTTGCCGGCCGCATCGCGACCCTCGAAAATCACCACCAATCGTTTGCCACTGCGGCGCAAGCCATGATGCAGGCCGGCAAGCTCAAGCTGCAGCGCGTCCATGGTTTTGCGGTAGTGCTTGTCTTGCTTGCTCATGCGTGAAACTCCTTAGAGCCTGTTTATGACTTTAACGCGGGCTACCCAGAGATCGTAAACAGGCGCTTATAAATCCAGATCGGCGGGTGGTCGGCCGATACGATGGCGCGCGCCCATGGCCTGTATCGCACGACGAAAATCGGTGGCGAAGCCTTGCATGTCGAAAAGCGGATTGCGCGAGCGCTGCTGCAATAAGTGCCGCCGCAGCACGTTAAGCGCTTCGCGATCGCTGCCCAGGCGTATGGCCATCTCGATAAAGGCTTGTTCGCCCTCGACGATCAGTTCGGGCAGGCCTACATGGTGCAGCAGGCTGGCGCCGACGCGGCCGACCAGGGTGGGGCCAGGGCAGGTCAGCACCGGGCAGCCGGACCATAACGCGTCAATGGCGCTGGCTTGCGCGTTATAGGGCAGGGTGTCGAGGAACAGATCGACATGTGCGAGACGAGCCAGGTATTGCGCATGAAACAGTTGCGGCAGAAAGATCAGGCGATCCGGCATGACGCCATGGGTGATCGCCGCCGTGCGCAGGCGCTGGTTGGCGGCGTCGGGGCCGGCATGCAGCCACAGCACGCTATCGGGTACTCGCCGCAGAATCGCCATGAAATGGCTGAAGGTCGCCGGGTTGATTTTGTAGCTGTTGTTGAAGCTGGCGAACACCGTGCCGTGGGTGGGCAGCCCGCAATCGCTACGCGTAGGTGCGGGCTCGAGTTCGAGCATGCCTTCGTCGATTGTTTTTTTGTCGGTGGCGCTGTCGTAAGGGATAAAGCAACGGGGCAGACGAATCAGCTTTTCGCTGAAGTGCTCGCGCAATGGGGCGGGTAGTGCCACCGCGTCGGTCAGCAAGTAGTCCATCCAGGGCGCGCCGGAGGTGCCGGGGCAGGTGAGCCAGTTCACTTGTATCGGAGCAGGCCGTAGCTCGAATAGATCGATATGGGAGCCGCTGCCGTAGCCGCGCAGGTCGATAAGAATTTCGACGCCGGTCTGGCGGATGCGCGTGGCGGTTCGTGCCGGGCCGAGGTTGACGACGTCGTGCATCGTGGCAACCGCTTGCAGCCGGCGATAAATCGAGCCGTTGTCGGCCGTTGTCGTGGCGAACAGGTGCAAGTCCAGGCCGGTACCCTGCAAGGCTTCAAACAAAGCGACGACCAATCGACCGGTGGAATGCTCGCCAAAGCCATTGGAAACGAAGCCCACGCGCCATGGCGCATCGGCTTTTCCGGCGGGATAGCTGAAGTCGAGCTGCTGCCGCAGCGGCGCCATTTGCGCTTCGATGCCGGCGGCAAAGGTAGCCGCGCAGCGATGCTGCAGTGCGGCACTGGCCTCTTCGGCAAGAAAAGGAAACGGCATGATGCCGGGGCGTTCCTCGATCACCGCGCGGTGCAATTGTGCGCTCAACGCATCGAGTTCATGCCAGTCGCACAAACGCCGCTTGGCGAAGACCAACTGACTCAGGGCCGGGCCCGAGGTCGGGTCCCGGCGCAGTGCGCGGGCATAGGCTTCGGCCGCCAGCGCCAGTTGGCCGGACTCGTCCAACATCAAGCCAGCCCATAACGGGTGCTGTGGGCGTTCCGGCGCCAGTTGCTCGGCTCGTAGATAAGCTTGGGCGGCGTCATGCGTGCGCCCCTGGGCCTGAAGGACATGGCCGTGCAACTCATGGGCGGAGTCCAGCTCGGGCGCCAGGCTCAGGGCTTCGTCGACATGGGTCGCGGCCTGGGCAAGGTTGCCCAGCTCCAATTCGGCCGCGGCAAGATTCAAGCGCAGGCCGGGATGCTCCGGTGCGCCGTGGGTAGCCATGGCATAGGCCTCGCGTGCCTGGGTATAGCGCGCGCTGGTCATCAAGGCGTTACCCAGCCCGAGCAGGATCGCGGGATGGCCGGGGGTGCGGCGCAAGGCGGCGCGCAGGCGTTCGATGGCGGCCTCGGTGTCGCCTTCTTCCAGTTGCGTGCTGGCCAGATTGCATTGCACTTCAATATGGTCCGGCGCCAGTTCGGCCGCGCGATGCAGGGCGCTCAGCGCATCGGCGCGGCGCCCGAGCCGGAGCAGCGCAATGCTGTGCAGGCGGGCTAACTCGGCATTGTCGGGAGCTTGCTCACACAACCGCGCTGCGAGCGCCGCCGCCTCGGCAAAGGCATGGCGCTGCAGCAATTCGGCAAGATGCTGCGGCGAATCGTTGGTGGAAGGGTGTACGGCTTGAGTCATGTGTGCACGCTAACCTAGCGCGCAGCGGGCGCCAAGCGCTTGTTCTTTCCCTTGTCGATCAGAGCATCCCTAATTGCCGGTGAGCGACTTCAATTCGTCGGCTTGATGCTCGCGAGTCAGGTTGTCGATCAGCTCGTCCAGCTCGCCTTGCAGTACCTCGGGCAGGCGATACAGGGTCAGGTTGATGCGATGGTCGGTGATCCGGCCCTGCGGAAAGTTATAGGTGCGGATGCGTTGGCTGCGGTCGCCGGAGCCGACTTGCACGCGGCGCGATTCCGCTTGCATCGCGGCCTGCTTGCTGCGTTCGGCATCGAGCAGGCGGGCCTTCAACAGGCTCATCGCGCGGGCGCGGTTCTTGTGTTGACTACGTTCGTCCTGGCATTCCACGACAACGCCAGTGGGCAGGTGGGTAATGCGAATGGCCGAATCGGTTTTGTTGACGTGCTGGCCGCCGGCGCCGGAGGCGCGGAAGGTGTCGACCTTGAGATCGGCATCGCGCAGTTCGATGTCGTCGATCTCATCGAGCTCCGGCAGGATCGCCACGGTGGCCGCCGAGGTATGGATGCGTCCCTGCGATTCGGTTTCCGGCACGCGTTGTACGCGATGGGTGCCCGATTCGAATTTGAGCTTGGAATAGGCGCCTTTGCCCTCGATGCGGGCGACGATTTCTTTGTAGCCGCCGTGTTCGCCGTGATGTTCGCTAAGCACCTCGATATGCCAGCGCCGCCGTTCGGCGTAGCGCGCGTACATGCGAAACAAGTCGCCGGCAAAGATCGCCGCTTCATCGCCACCGGTTCCGGCGCGTACTTCCAGGTACAGGTTGGCCTCGTCGCGCGGATCTTTGGGCAACAGCAGAATCTGTAGTTCGCTATCGAGATCGACGAGATGGGCTTCGAGCCGGGTGATGTCATCGGCGGCCATCTCGCGCAGCTCGGGATCGTCGAGCATGCTGCGCGCATCGACGAGTTCGCGTTCGGCATGATCGTGTTCGCGCAACGAGGCAGCGACGGGTTCGAGCTGGGCGTATTCGCGCGAGAGTTCGCGAAAACGTGTGTTGTCGGCAAGCACCTCGGGCTGGGCCAGCAGCAAACCTATTTCTTCGTGGCGCTCGGCGAGGTTTTCGAGCTTGCGGCGGATCGATGGGGTCATAAGGGCAACGAGAGATAGGAGGCGAGGGCGCGGCAATCGTGATTCGTGATTGTCGCGAAGGTCGTCAAGAGGCGGCAGCAAGCCGCTCTCGCTAGCCGTCGCGTGTCTCTTGCTCGTCGTCGCCGCGCCCGTATAGCCGGTCCGCGGCGTGCAGCAGCTCCATGTCGCCGTTCAGTGCGGCCTCGCGCAGGCGCGCGCTCGGATGGTGCAGCAGTTTGTTGGTGAGCGTGTTGGCCAGAAAGGCCAAGGCCTCGTCGGCGGATTTGCCGCGCGTCAGCATGGCCTGCGCCTTGGCCAGCACTTCGTCGCGATAGGCTTCGGCGTGCTGGCGCATATCCAGCGCCGGATTTTTCAGCGTGAGCGCGCGCCGCCACGCCATATAACGCTCGACCTGCAGGTCGATAATGGCGTCGGCTTCACGGGCAGCCGCTTCGCGTGAGCGGCGGTTGTCGTCGATCACTTGTTTGAGATCGTCGATGCCGTAAAGAAAAACGTCATCCAACTCGCCGACACTGGCCTCGATGTCGCGCGGTACCGCGATATCCACCATGAACATCGGCTTGCGCCGGCGCGTCGTGATGGCTTTCTCGACCATGGCGCGAGTCACCACGGGGGTGCGCGAGGCGGTAGAGGAAATGACGATGTCGGCCTCGGCCAGATGTTGTGGCAGGTCGTGCAGCGCAATGGCATAGCCACCATGGCTGCTGGCGAGTTCTTGCGCATTCTCAAGGGTACGGTTGGCGACGATCAGCCGCCGTACTTGCTTATCGGCCAGATGCCGCGCTGCCAGTTCAATCGTGTCGCCAGCGCCGATCAGTAGCACACAGGCCTGGCGCAGATCGGCGAACACCTGCTCGGCCAGTCGTACGGCGGTAAAGGCCACCGAGACGGTATGCGCGCCGATGCGTGTGTCGGTGCGCACGCGCTTGGCGACGGCAAAGGTATGTTGCAGCAGGCGGTCCAGTGGTGCGCGTAATGTTTGCGCCACGCGCGCTTGCTGATAGGCGTCTTTTACCTGGCCGAGAATTTGCGGTTCGCCAAGCACCATGGAGTCCAGCCCGGTGGCGACGCGAAACATATGCCGCACGGCGGCGTCTTCGTCATGCCGGTAAAGGAACTCACCGAGCTTGGCCGAGGTCAGCCGATGGTGGCGACTCAACCATGCCTGCGGTACTTCTTCGGCCCCTGTCTGAACACTTACGTAAAGTTCGGTGCGATTGCAGGTGGACAGAATCAGTGCTTCTTCCACGCCTGGCTCAAGGCTTAGCTCGTGCAGCGCCGTATTCGCGGTATCCGCGTCGAACGCCACCTGCTCGCGCAATGTAACGGGCGCGGTGAGGTGATTGAGCCCAAGGGCGATCAGCGGCATGGCATGAGATGACTCAAAGCGACGGGCATCCGACGGCGTAGACGACGGCGTAGACTAGGTAGGCAAAGCGCCGGGTGAATATCGGCGTGGTACCGAAACGAACATATTAATGGAGAAGTAGTGTGCTGAGCAGGTCGGCCAAGTTCAAGCAGCTGCGGCATTTTGTGGGCTATGGGTCCCTTTTGTTGGTCATGGCCGGATGCGCCGTAGCGCCAGGTCGGTCCGCCGGGCCTGGGCAGGCCCTATCGGCACAGCCATTGAGTCAATTGACGGTGGTTACACCCGATGCGGATCATGACCTGTTGGCGCAGTTGATGGCTGGCGAGATGGCGCTGACACGAACCGATCTCAAGGCCGCCGCCGCTGCGTACGGTAAGGCGATGTTGCTGTCTGACGACTCGCATGTCGCAGAGCAGGCCGCCGGTATGGCTATTGCGGTTCATGACGACGCCCTGGCGCAGCAGGCGATCACGCGCTGGCAGGCCCTGGGCGCCAAGCCGGGCGAATTGGCCCAGGCACGTGCGCAACTGGCATTGGATCAGGGCAATGCCGATGAGGCGCAGCGTCAACTTGATCTGTTGCTTCGCAGCGGCAGTCAGGATGCCTGGCGCCAGTTTGGTCGGGTACTTATAGGCGGGCGCGATCCAGCGCTGGCGGCACGCTTGCTTGAGTCCCTGGCGACGCCGCAGCGGCTGCCGGCCGACGCGCAGGCCTGGCTGGCGATGAGTGAATTAGGCGACCGCCTGGGTCGTCATGCATATGCGCAGCAGGTCGCCGACGCGGCGGCGAAGCGTTTCAACAGCGCCGAGACCTATGCTTGGGCGGCGCAAATGAAGTTCAAAAGCGGCGATCGCGCCGGTGCCCAGGGCTTGTTTCAAAAAGCACTGGCCAAGGCACCGAAAAACACCCGTTTGCGCCTGGCTTATGCCACTTTGCTGGGGCAGTCCGGCGACTATGCGGGCGCGGCGAAATTGCTTGATAGCGGCCCGCAGGACACCGATACCTATACCTTGCGGGCGGCGCTGGCCGCACGTGCCAACGACACCAAATCGCTCAGCAGGCTCTATACCCAATTGCAGCATTCACCGGAAAGCGTGCGTTCCGGCAGCGCGTATCTGCTGGGTCAGTTGGCCGAAATGCAGGGTCGCAAAGACGAGGCGCTGACCTGGTACGGCCAAGTGCCTGATGGGGACGATCACGCCTTTGACGCCGATTTACGCAGTGCGGTGCTTATGCACGCTCTAGGTAAGCCGGAGCAGGCGCACGAAGAGCTGGCGCAAATGCAGGTCGACTATCTCGATCAGCCGACCCAGTTGCAGCGTGTCTATGCAGTTGACGCCGAGCTGTATATGCGTGAACAGCAATACGGCAAGGCCGAAGCTGTCTACAGCCGCGCGCTACAAGTTGCGCCCGATGACCCGGAGCTGCTGTATGGCCGCGGTCTGGCCTATGCCGAGGCCGGTTCCGTCGATCAGGCGGTGAGCGACCTGCGCCGCTTGCTGCAGCTCAAGCCCGACGATATGGATGCCAGCAATGCGCTGGGTTATACGTTGGCCGATGCCAATCGCGACCTGCCCGAAGCGGAAAAATTGATCCAGGCCGCTCGCGTGACCAAGCCCGATGATCCGGCGATAGCCGACTCCTGGGGCTGGCTGCAATACCGCTTAGGTCACCTCGACCAGGCCGAGCAAGCTTTGCGCGGCGCCTGGAATGCACGCAAAGATGCCGATGTCGGCGTGCACCTGGGTGAGGTGTTGTGGAAGCAGGGGCGGCAGCAGGATGCCGGCCGCATCTTTGAAGAGGTGCGCAGGCTCGATCCGCAAAGCGCTCGCCTGCACGACACTTTGAAGCGCCTCAATCCATGAAGATCTTGTTACGCGTATTCGCAGCCGCTTCGGTGCTGCTGCTGGCGGCCTGCGTGCCACCGACCGCTGTCCGCATCAAAGGCGACGCCGGCCTGCTCAATGAGCAAGCGGCGCGGGAGCAAGTCCTGGCCCATGCCGACCACTGGACTTTGCAAGGCCGGCTAGGTGTTTCCGATGGTAAGAACAGTGGCAGCGGCGATCTCAGTTGGACTCAAGACGGTGATCGCTACGCATTTACGGTGCGCGCCCCCGTTACCGGCAAAAGCTTTCGCTTAAGCGGTGGACCGGAAGGCGCCTTGCTTGAAGGTGTCGATGGTGGCCCGCTGCATGGCGCCGACGCCGAGTCGCTGATGCACAAGGCGCTGGGTTGGGAGGTGCCATTGCAAGAATTGCGCGCCTGGGTGCTTGGACTGCGTGCCGATGCCGGTCCTGCTGAACTGAGTTTTGGCGCGGATCGCCTGCCATCGCTGCTGCAGCAGGATGGCTGGAATGTCGATTACCGCGAATGGGATGCCAGTCGGCAGCCGCCGCTACCCAAAAAAGTCTACGCCGAGAAGCCGCCGTATCGGGTGCGCTTGTCGGTGGAAAGTTGGGAGATTAGTAAAGGCGGGGAACGGGGAGCGGGGAACGGGGAACATTGAGCATCCCGTGGTCTGGTTGTCTTCGCTACCGGTTTTTTGCCGGCAGGTGAGTGTGGGGTGCGAAGGTCTTGCATATCGTGGCCTCGCCGTTAATGTTCCCCGTTCCCCGTTCCCCGTTCCCCGTTCCCCGTTCCCCGTTCCCCGTTTACTCTCCCGCCTATGACCTTCCACATCGAACGCGCCACCGTTGTGCAGCTTGGCGCGCTATGCGCCATCGAGCGCAGCGCGATTGAGCTATTTCGGGGTCATGAGGCATGGCCGTCTTATGTGGCGGTGGAACTGCCCCCCGATGTGTTGCGTGATGCGATTACGCGCGGCCTGGTCTGGGTGGCGCTGAGCGCGGAGGGTGAGCCGGTAGGCTTTGTCTGTCTGGATGCCGAAGAGTGCGACAGCAGCATCGGCATCGCCGAGATCGACGTGCTGCCGACCTGGGGCCGGCGTGGCATCGGCGCTGCCTTGCTGGAACATGCCTGCGACTGGGCGCGAGCTGCCGGCTACACCCAGGTCGATCTGGGTACCCTGATCGATGTGCCTTGGAATGCGCCGTTTTATGCCAAGCACGGTTTTGTCGTGGTGGATAAACACGCGCCGGAATTCGCTTTTGCACTCGAACGCGATCGGGAGAACGGCTTTCCCGACCATCTGCGCGTATTTATGAGCCGCAAGCTGGAACCGCTCGCTGCCGATGACTGGAGCGTCTGGCCGGCACCGGCCAAGCTGAATTTGTTTTTACGCATTGTCGGGCGCCGTGAAGACGGGTATCACGAATTGCAAACGGTGTTCCGTTTGCTTGATTGGGGTGATGAATGCCGTTTGCGCCGACGCAGCGATGGCCAGATCCAGCGTTTGACGGATGTGCCGGGCGTGCCGGCCGAAAGCGATCTGGTAGTGCGCGCGGCGCGGCTGCTACAGGCCTATGCCGGCGTCGATGCCGGCGTCGATATTGAGCTCGATAAGCGTCTTCCGATGGGCGGTGGCCTCGGTGGCGGCAGCTCGGACGCGGCCACCGTTTTGGTGGCGCTAAATCATTTATGGGGCTGCGGCCTGGATGTTGCCGAGCTGGCGGAGCTGGGCCGCCAGTTGGGCGCCGATGTGCCGGTTTTTGTGCGTGGTCGTTCGGCTTGGGCCGAGGGGGTGGGCGAAAAGCTCACGCCGATGACGCTGCCGTTTCGCTGGTATGTGGTACTCGATCCGCGTGAGCACGTGCCGACGGCTGCACTTTTTCAAGCAGCCGAATTGACACGAAATGCCGCACGGGCGACAATTTCATCCTTTACTTCGGGCGAAACATCCGAGAACGCCTTTGAGCCAGTGGTTCGCACGCGACATTCGCGCGTGGCCGCCGCGCTGGATTGGCTCGGTGACTACGGTCGAGCAAGGCTTTCCGGTAGTGGCGCATGCGTGTTTCTGGAAACGGCATCGCGCGATGCTGCAGAAGTCATCGCGGCGGCGTGTCCGGTAGCATTCTCGGCACAGGTCGCTGCCGGGGTGAATGTTTCGCCGTTGTACGAGGCACTGGCGCGTCACCGCGCTAGCGCCGAACAGGCGCGAGTTTAGGCCGTACGGTTAACGCGACATGCGCCAGCCGGGCGGTAAAGTAGCGGATTCAACGTAAGTAGATTCACAAGTAATACTGGGGCGTCGCCAAGCTGGTTAAGGCACGGGATTTTGATTCCCGCATGCGCAGGTTCGAATCCTGCCGCCCCAGCCATTCATATGGCTGTAGTTTCTATAGGAAGTGACCGTGGACACGTCCACCCCGATGCTCTTTACCGGTAATGCGCATCGTGCGCTTGCCGAGGACGTCGCCCACCGCCTGGGCGTGCCGCTTGGCAAGGCGTTGGTCGGTCGCTTCAGCGACGGCGAGACGCAGATCGAGATTGAGGAAAACGTCCGCCGGCAGGAAGTGTTTGTGCTGCAGCCTACCGGCGCACCAAGCGCGGAAAACCTGTTCGAGATGCTGGCGTTGGTCGATGCGCTCAAGCGCGCATCTGCCGCCAGTGTTACAGCGGTCATGCCGTATTTCGGCTATGCCCGGCAGGATCGCCGCCCGCGCTCGGCACGTGTGCCGATCACCGCCAAGATGGTCGCCAAGATGATCGGTACCTCGGGTGTGGATCGCGTGCTGACGGTCGACCTGCATGCCGATCAGATTCAAGGCTTCTTCGATATTCCGGTGGATAACGTCTATGCCTCGCCGCTGCTGCTGGCGGACATCTGGCGTAACCACAGCATGGACAACCTGATCGTGGTCAGCCCGGACGTGGGTGGCGTAGTACGTGCCCGCGCGCTGGCCAAGCGATTGGACGATGCCGATCTGGCCATCATCGACAAGCGTCGGCCACGCGCCAATGTGGCGACGGTGATGAACATCATCGGCGACGTCGACGGCAAAACCTGCGTGCTGGTCGACGACATCGTCGATACCGCCGGTACTTTGTGCGCTGCTGCGGCGGCTCTGAAAGAGCGCGGTGCGCGCAAAGTGGTTGCCTACTGCGTGCATCCGGTGTTGTCCGGTGCGGCCATCAGCAATATCGAAGGCTCGCAGCTCGATCAGATGATTGTGACCAACACCTTGCCGCTGCGCGCAGAAGCGCTGGCGTGCCCCAAAATTCGTCAGCTCTCGGTCGCCGAGTTGCTGGCCGAAACGATTCGCCGTATTGCGTTCGGCGAGTCGGTCAGTTCGTTGTACGTGGATTAACCACGGGAGTAGCGCGTAGGGAGTCGTGTCGCATCGACCGGATCTCAAATGCTACTCACACGAAAATCGACTTCTCTGGTCGCGGGGAAGTCACCTAAGCCGCTGCGAGGCGGCGTAACACAACCTAAGGCATTCCAATGGCCAAGACTCATGAAATTCTGGCGCAGAGCCGCAAAGACGAGGGGAAAGGTGCGAGCCGCCGCCTACGTCATGCCGCTGTTGTTCCGGCTGTCGTTTACGGTGCGGGCCAACCCCCGCAGAGCATCCAGATCGCGCATAACACCATCCTGCTCGCCGCCAAGCACGAGTGGTTCTTCTCGTCCGTGCTGGATCTGAACATCGACGGCAAGGTGCAGAAGGTGCTGGTGCGCGACTGGCAGAAGCACCCATACAAGCTGCAGATGCTGCACATGGATTTCCTGCGCATCAACGAGAACGAGGCTGTGCGCATCAATGTGCCGGTCCACTTCCTCAATCAGGAAGTCTCGCAGGCCGCTAAGACCGCGGGCGTGGTGATTTCGCACAACCTGACCGAAGTCGAAGTGTCCTGCTTGCCGAAGTATCTGCCGGAGTTCCTCGAGCTGGATCTGGCCGATCTGAAAGACGGCGACATCATCCACTTGTCGCAGCTCAAGCTGCCGGCCCATGTCGAGATTCCGGCGCTGGCACTGGGTGCGGATCACGATATCGCTGTGGTCACCGCCTACTCGGTGAAGGAAGAAGTCGAAGCCGCTCCGGCCGACGCCGCTGTTGCCGCTCCGGCTGCACCGGCCGCGAAACCGGCCGCGAAAGACTCCAAGAAGTAAGGCGCAGCGGCCCGTTCCCCTGGTGGGGCGGGCCGCTAGCTTGCTATGGCGGGTCTTCGTCTTATCGTCGGACTGGGCAACCCCGGTACCGAATATCTCCGAACCCGGCACAACGCCGGGTTCTGGTTTGTTGACGCTCTGGCTATGAGGCAGGGCGAGCGCTTCGGTTTCGACGGCAAACTGCACGGTGAAACCTGCAAGCTGCGCATCGGCAGCGAGTCGGTGTGGTTACTCAAGCCCTCCACGTTCATGAACAAGAGCGGCATCGCCGTTGCTTCGGCGCTGCGCTACTACAAGATCGAGCCTGAAGAGTGCCTGGTGGCACACGACGAACTCGACCTGGACGCCGGTACCGTGCGCCTGAAGTTCGATGGCGGCCATGGCGGCCAGAACGGCTTGCGCGATATCGTGACGCATCTGGGTCACGCCAAATTTCACCGGCTGCGCGTCGGGATCGGCCATCCCGGCCATAGGGATCAAGTCACCCCCTGGGTGCTTGGCCGGCCTTCGGCCAAAGACGAAGACGCTATCTTCGACGGTATCAATCGCGCGCTAAACATACTGCCGCTGGCCGTCGACGGGCAGTTCGACAAGGCGATGCAGCAGCTTCATACCCCGGGAACGGGGAACGGGGAGCAGGGAGCGGGAAAGAAGGCGCCAGGCTAGGCGCCCCCGATCTTCCATTCGCAGTTTCCGTTCCCTGTTCCACGTTCCCTGTTCCTCGGAGTTTTCAAAATGGGCATCAAATGCGGCATCGTCGGCCTGCCTAACGTCGGCAAGTCCACCCTGTTCAATGCACTGACTAAGGCAGGCATTGCTGCGGCCAACTTCCCGTTCTGCACGATCGAGCCGAATGTGGGTGTGGTGCCGGTGCCGGATCTGCGTCTCGCTGCGCTGGCAGAGATCGTCAAACCGCAGAAGATATTGCCGACTGCGGTTGAGTTTGTGGATATCGCCGGCCTGGTGGCTGGTGCATCGAAAGGCGAAGGCCTTGGCAACAAGTTTCTCGCGCATATCCGCGAGGTCGATGCGATTGCCCATGTGGTGCGTTGCTTCGAGCACGGAGACATCGTGCATGTAGCGGGCAAGGTCGATCCGCTCGCCGACATCGACACCATCGATACCGAGCTGGCTTTGGCCGACCTGGAGTCCGTGGACAAAGCGCTGAATCGCGCCGAGCGCGCAGCCAAGGCGAACGACAAAGAAGCGTTGGCGAAAAAGCCGGTGCTGCAGAAATTGTCGGCGGGCCTCAACGAAGGCAAGTCCGCGCGCAGCCTTGGCCTGGACGAGGAAGAGAAGGCGCTGGTGCGCGACTTGTTCCTGCTCACTTTGAAGCCGTTGATGTATATCGCCAACGTCAAAGAAGACGGTTTTGAGAACAACCCGCATCTCGATGCCTTGCGTCAGCGCGCTGTCAGCGAAGGTGCCGAGGTGGTGCCGGTGTGTGCCGCCATGGAAGAGGAGATGGCGCTGCTCGAAGATGCCGACCGCGATGAGTTCCTGAAAGATATGGGGCTGGACGAGCCAGGCCTGAATCGAGTGATTCGTGCCGGTTACAAGCTGCTTGGCTTGCAGACCTATTTCACCGCCGGCGTCAAAGAGGTGCGTGCCTGGACCGTGAAGGCGGGCTCCACGGCACCGCAGGCGGCGGGTGTGATCCACACCGATTTCGAGCGTGGCTTTATCCGCGCCGAGACGATCGGCTACGACGACTTCATCCAGTACAAGGGTGAGGCTGGTGCCGCCGCTGCCGGTCGGTTGCGCAAGGAAGGCAAGGACTACCTCGTCAAAGAGGGTGATGTGCTGCACTTCTTGTTCAACGTCTGAGGCGTTTGGGTGCTGAATAGGCGCGAGGCAGGCAGCTTCGCGCCGGCTACACGCCGATCTCCCGCGTGTAGCTATGATGGGCTTTGCCCACAAAAGGATTTGTATGAACCAAGAGCTCGCTCGCCCATCGGGCTTGAGCTACCAGATCGCCGGCGCGGCGGTGCTGGCTGAATTGCTGTTACTCGCCAAGTGGCTGTTAACCATAGCCCTGCGCGGGGTGACGCCCGAGGAGCTGATCGCGTCGGCAGTGAGCTGGCTGCCGACGCTGTTGACTTCGATGGCGGTCGTATTTGTGCTGGCACAGAGCATGCTCGACCGTCGCGCGGTCCAGAAAGTTGACTCGGTATGGGCTTTTGCCGGCCGTTTCGGTTTGCTCTATCTGGTGTTTTTCTTTGTACTGAATGGCTTGATAAAGACGGGGCTTGGCTGGCTCGGGTCTGCCATGGCGAATAACACTTATTCCGGCGTCTATGCCGCATTCTTGGCCGTACGCTGGGTGATCTCGCTGTTTTCGGGGTGGCTTGCCCTCAGTGGGTGTCTGCATATGTTCCGCGACCGAATCACCTATGCGCCGGCGGTGGTGCTTGTGCCGCAGCGTGCTCGGGCCAGTCTGCTTTTTGCAGCTCTGTATCTTGTCTGCTTACTGAGCGGGGTGCAGGCCGTGATGCTCGCTCTGCTTCCTGGAGAGGCCGGTTTTTTTTATGGCTGGTCGGGGCTGGCGGTGCTGGTGCCGTTGGGTTTATGTGTCTTGCTGACCTGGGCCGGGGCCTGGAAAGGCATGAGGGGATATGCCGGGCCGATACGAGTCCGGCGTTTGACCTTGGCCGCCCTGCTTTCGCTGGTTTGCCAAAGCCTGTTGGGCGGGTTGTTGTTTTTAGTCGGTGTACTCATGGGCTCATCTGACTTGAGCGCCATGATTGTCGTGACGTTACTCGTACTGGCTTCGTTATTTCCCATTGCCTGGGGCTTTAGCCGGCTGCTTGGCGGGCCGTCGGTACGCGTGTCGGCGCGCGCTGTCGTGTAGTCTTAAAAACTCCAGGCGCCGCGCTCGAGAGCAAGGCATAGGTCATGTTGAGAGGGAGCATATCGATGCCGACACAAGCGGAAAAAGCTCATCTGTTCAAGACGTACCACGCGCAACCTGGCGCGTTTCTTATCCCTAACCCTTGGGATGCGGGCAGTGCGCGTCTGCTTGCCCTGCTGGGCTTCAAGGCGCTGGCGACGACCAGTGCCGGCTTTGCGTTTTCGCAAGGTCTGCCCGATTACGGTATCGACCGCGATGCCTTGCTGAAACATCTCCGCGAGCTGGTGGCTGCCACCGATTTGCCCATCAGTGCGGATCTGGAAAATGGCTTTGGCGATGAGCCCGATACCGTGGCCGATACGATCCGCCGCGCCGCCGCCACAGGTATCGTGGGCGGTTCCATCGAAGACGCTACCCAGCGTGCGGATGCACCGATCTATCCGCTGGAATTCGCCGCCGAGCGTGTTCGTGCGGCGGCCGAAGCGGCGCGCGCCTTGCCGTTTCCATTTACGTTGACGGCGCGGGCAGAAAATTATTTGCATGGACGCCTTGATCTTGGCGACACCATCGCGCGCCTGCAGGCCTATCAAGAGGCGGGCGCCGATGTGTTGTTTGCGCCAGGGTTGAAGACGAAAGAAGACATCGCCACGGTAGTGAGTTCAGTGGATCGGCCGGTCAATGTGGTGATGGGACTGGTAGGTGTGCCGCTCGGTCTTCGCGATTTGGCCGACATCGGGGTCAAGCGAGTGAGTGTTGGTGGCTCATTGGCGCGTGCGGCGCTCGGGGCATTCTTGCGCGCTGCGCATGAATTGAGCGAGCGGGGCACTTTCGACTATGCGAGCGAGGCGATCGGCTCGGCTGAGATCAATCGCCTGTTCCAGAGCGTCGTTGCGCCAAAGGATGACCGCAAGGCTTGAGGTCCGGCGCTGACATGTCCATGGATGAGATGTGCCGATGAGCTCAAGGCCGTCAGCTTTGTCATTGTCATTGCGGATCGCGCGCGTGGCGGACGCGCGCGCGATTAGTGTGTTGGTGCGCCGGGTTGTGCGCCGTTGGGTACTGCCCGATCAGCCGGCAAAAGGTGTGGCTTTCTTGTTGGCCGGTACCGGCACAAAAGCGATACGGCAGAGGATCTTGATCGATCAGCGCTTTCACCTGGCCTATCTGGGCGATGTTCTTGTAGGCGTGGCCGCCATACGCGACGACAGTCATCTGTTTCAGCTTTATGTGAGTACGCGTTATCAGAGGCGGGGCATTGCGCGGCTGCTTTGGCGGCGAGTCATGCGCGATAGCGTGCGGCGCGCAGGCACCCGGCGTTTTACTTTGAACTCGTCCGCGTTGGCGGTGCCGATGTATCGGCAGTTGGGTTTTGTCGCGATGGGTCCCGAACAGACGTCGCCCGATGGCATTCGCAGCACGCCAATGCAGTTGATTCTGGCGTCAGATTCGCATCTAGGGATGCTCTGATCTATGGGACGCAGGCGTCACCGTAGCTGTCTGCTCGCAGATTACAGGGGTGATGGGGAGGGCAGCCTGGCTGGCTGTCGAGCCAGCGCACCGAAGAGATGCGGACAGGCAGCTACGGCCCCACGTTGAAAATAAAAGGAAGGGGTGATGTCCAGAAGGCCCGCAGCCTGTGTCGCTCGGCTTGGCAAGAGAGCCACTCTTCCCGGCGCCGAGCAACTCAACCTGCGAGCCTTCTGGACATCATGCCGCCTACGCCCCATAGATCAGAACATCCCAGGCGCGTAAGCGACAGGCATAATTGCCCTCGTTTGCCACTCTCTATGATCGGATTCGCCCATGCCCGCCCAGCAGCACGAAGTGACTTTCCGTTTTCTTGCCCAGCCTACTGACGTCAATTTTGGCGGCAAAGTGCATGGCGGCATGGTGATGAAATGGATCGATCAGGCGGGTTACGCCTGTGCCGTGGGTTGGAGTGGGGCTTACTGCGTCACCGCTTCGATCAGTGGCATCCAGTTTGTCGCGCCGATCTTGATCGGCGACCTGGTGACCGTGCGAGCGCGGCTGATCTACACCGGTCGATCCAGCATGCATTTGGCGGTAGATGTGCTTGCGCGCGATTTGCGCAAGGACGAACAGCGCCTGGCAACCAGTTGCGTCATGGTGTTCGTGGCGCTCGATAGCCCTGACGGCAAGCCTACGCCGGTTCCGGTGTGGCAGCCGCGCGACGATAACGAGCTGCGGATGCAGGAGCAGGCCAAACGTCTGCTGGATCTTTCCAAGGAAATGGAGCAATTGGTCGATATCAAGAGCGTGACGCGGGCCTGATCGACAGCTATTGAGCATCTCCTTGCAAGAAATTCACCAAGACAGGCTACTTTTCCGCTCTTAGGTGTTGACAGTGCAGGGCTCGATCCAGACAATAGCCGTTCTTTGTTGGAGGGATACCCAAGCGGCCAACGGGGGCAGACTGTAAATCTGCTGGCTTACGCCTTCGGTGGTTCGAATCCACCTCCCTCCACCAGACGAGTTCCGCGTAGGGTTGATCCATTTAGGCTGATTCAGTTTAAAGCGATTCGTCCAGGCGGGAGTAGTTCAATGGTAGAACCTCAGTTTTCCAAACTGATTACGCGGGTTCGATTCCCGTCTCCCGCTCCATTGATGTCTCGTCATTGAATGTTTTGTGCTCATGTAGCTCAGTCGGTAGAGCACTTCCTTGGTAAGGAAGAGGTCATCGGTTCGATTCCGATCATGAGCACCATCTCGGTACGGCCGTCGCGGGTATCGGCTTTCACTTTTATTACTGACTCCATCGGGGTTTAGCACGTATGGCAAAGGGTAAATTCGAACGCACCAAGCCGCACGTCAACGTCGGCACCATCGGTCACGTGGACCATGGTAAGACGACGCTGACCGCCGCACTGACCAAGATCGGTGCTGAGCGCTTCGGTGGCGAGTTCAAAGGTTATGACCAGATCGACGCTGCGCCGGAAGAGAAGGCACGCGGCATCACGATCTCGACTGCCCACGTTGAATACGAATCGCCGCTGCGCCATTACGCGCACGTCGATTGCCCCGGCCATGCTGACTATGTGAAAAACATGATCACCGGTGCGGCGCAGATGGACGGCGCGATTCTGGTGTGCTCGGCCGCTGACGGCCCGATGCCGCAGACCCGTGAGCACATTCTGTTGTCGCGTCAGGTCGGCGTGCCGTACATCGTCGTGTTCCTGAACAAGGCTGACTTGGTGGACGACGCCGAGCTGCTTGAACTGGTCGAGATGGAAGTGCGCGAATTGCTCACCAAGTACGACTTCCCGGGCGACGACACCCCGATCATCCACGGTTCGGCCCGCAAGGCGCTGGACGGTGACCAGTCCGAAATCGGCGTGCCGGCGATCATCAAGCTGGTCGACGCGCTGGACAGCTACATTCCTGAGCCGACGCGCGTCATCGACAAGCCGTTCCTGATGCCGGTCGAAGACGTGTTCTCGATCTCCGGTCGCGGCACCGTGGTGACCGGTCGTATCGAGCGCGGCATTGTCAAGGTCGGCGACGAAGTCGAAGTGGTCGGCATCCGTCCGACCCAGAAGACCACCGTTACCGGTATCGAAATGTTCCGCAAGCTGCTGGACCAGGGCATGGCAGGCGACAACGCCGGTCTGCTGGTTCGCGGTCTGAAGCGCGACGATGTGGAGCGTGGTCAGGTGCTGGCCAAGCCGGGCACGATCACCCCGCATACCGACTTCGAGGCTGAGGTCTATGTGCTGTCGAAAGACGAGGGTGGCCGTCATACCCCGTTCTTCAAGGGTTACCGTCCGCAGTTCTACTTCCGTACCACCGACGTCACCGGCGCTTGCGAGCTGCCCGAGGGCGTGGAAATGGTGATGCCGGGCGACAACGTCAAAATGACGGTGAGCCTGATTCACCCGATCGCGATGGACGACGGCCTGCGTTTTGCTATCCGCGAAGGTGGCCGTACCGTCGGCGCCGGCGTGGTGGCGAAGGTCATCAAGTAAGCAGTAAAGTGGGAAGTCGCCCGCTACGTGGGCTGTAAAGTAAAAGGGTGGGGCGAAAGTTACACCCTTTATCGCGCCTGAGGCGCGGCTTTACGGCTCGCAAAGCGAGCGACTTCACTGGTTTTTAAACGTACGCCAGTAGCTCAATTGGCAGAGCAGCGGTCTCCAAAACCGCAGGTTGGGGGTTCGAGTCCCTCCTGGCGTGCCATCTTCCCGAGGATTGATGGCGGGTGGTGAATGGTATGGCTGGCCTAGGCCGGGTAGTACTCTCGACACCTGTTCACTGCGCATGAATACCAAGGCAGAACAGCCCAAAGGCGCGAATGCCGCCGATATTGGCAAGCTGGTACTGGCAGTGCTGGTGCTGGCTGCCGGCATTTTTGCCTATTCCTGGTTTAGCAACGATGCGGGCATCCCGCAGTCGGTACGCATGATTGGCGTGCTGATTGCCTTGGCTGCCGCATTGGCGATCGGTGCTTTTACGGGTCCAGGGCGTCGTGTACGCCACTTCCTGGGCGAGTCACAGTTTGAAATGCGTAAGGTGGTCTGGCCGACCCGCGACGAGACGCTGAAAACGACCGGTATCATCATGGTGGTCGTGGTCATTCTCTCGCTGCTATTGGGCTTGATTGACCTAATCCTGAAGTCGGTCGTGCTTGACTGGCTGCTCAAGCTGGGTACCTGAGGTAAGTGAGCATGAGCAAGCGTTGGTATGTGGTGCACGCCTATTCCGGGTTCGAAAACCTGGTCAAGCGCTCGTTGGACGAGCGGATTCGTCGTGAAGGCATGGAAGAGAAGTTCGGCGAAGTGCTGGTGCCGACCGAGGAAGTGATCGAAATGCGCGGCGGCCAGAAGCGTCGCAGTGAGCGCAAGTTCTTTCCGGGTTATGTGCTGGTGCAAATCGAAACCGATACCGAGGGCAAATCGCCGCGTATCGATGACGAATGCTGGCATCTGGTCAAAGAAACGCCGAAGGTCATGGGTTTTATCGGCGGAACCGCCGATCGCCCGCTGCCGATTCGCGATAGCGAGGCCGAGGCCATTCTCAGTCGTGTGCGTGAAGGTGTTGAAAAGCCCAAGCCCAAGGTGTTGTTCGAGCCGGGCGAAATGGTCCGTGTCACGGAAGGGCCGTTCAACGACTTCAACGGCGTGGTCGAGGAGGTCAATTACGAGAAGAGTCGCCTGCGCGTTGCAGTGCTGATCTTCGGTCGCTCGACTCCGGTTGAATTGGAATTCGGTCAGGTCGAGAAGGCCTGACCCCCAAGTTCTGCGCTCCCTGGCATGGGGATTGCAGCGGGCTTGACAAATCTCTATACTGCGCGGTTCACGCTCGGAGCTTTTTGGCTCCGGCGTGTTCGCGTTTCAAGGTCCGCTGGAGGCGGGCCATCCGTCCATCCATGGAATGGTGAGCAGCGAGGAGCCTCATAGGCGCTTGAACTCGCGAGGAAAATCCAATGGCAAAGAAAGTTGTCGGTTACATCAAGTTGCAAGTCAAGGCCGGTCAGGCCAATCCGTCGCCGCCGGTGGGTCCAGCCCTCGGTCAGCGCGGCCTAAACATCATGGAGTTCTGCAAGGCGTTCAATGCCGCTACGCAGAAGCTTGAGCCGGGTCTGCCGATTCCGGTCATTATTACCGCGTACTCCGATCGTAGCTTCACCTTCATCACCAAGACCCCGCCCGCCACCATCTTAATCAAGAAGGCTACCGGCGTCGCCAAGGGTTCACCCAAGCCCAACACCGATAAGGTCGGCAAGATCACTCGCAAGCAGTTGGAAGACGTTGCGAAGCTGAAAGAGCCGGATCTCACGGCTGCTGATCTTGACGCCGCGGTGCGCACCATTGCTGGTAGCGCCCGCAGCATGGGCATTGTGGTGGAGGGTTAAGACATGGCAAAGCTCACGAAGCGTTTGAAAGTGGCTCAGGCCGCTGTGCAGCCGGGTAAGTTCTATGCCCTGGAAGAAGCCCTGAAAATCGTCAAGGACAACGCCAAGGCGAAGTTCGCCGAGTCGGTGGACGTAGCTGTGCGTCTTGGTATCGACGCCAAGAAGTCCGACCAGGGCGTGCGTGGTTCCTCGTTGCTGCCACACGGCACCGGCAAGACCGTCAAGGTCGCCGTGTTCGTGCCGGCCGGTGAAAAGGCCGAAGCCGCCAAGGCTGCCGGTGCTGACGCCGTTGGTATGGAAGACTTGGCCGAGCGCATGCAGGCTGGCGATCTCGACTTCGGTCGCGTCATCGCTACGCCCGATGCCATGCGCGTGGTCGGTAAGCTCGGCCAGTTGCTTGGTCCGCGTGGCCTGATGCCGAACCCGAAAGACGGCTCGGTCACCGCCGACGTCGCGACCGCGGTGAAAAACGCCAAGGCCGGCCAGGTGAAGTTCCGTAACGACAAGGCGGGCATCATCCACGCCACCATCGGTAAGGCCAGCTTCGACGCTGCCCAGCTCGCCGATAACCTGAATACGCTGGTCGCCGACCTGCTGAAGGCCAAGCCGGCCACGGCCAAGGGTCAGTACCTGCAGAAGATCGCGCTGTCCAGCACCATGGGCGTGGGCGTCCCGGTCGATACCTCGACCCTGACGACCTCGGCCAAGTAAAGATCAAGTCCTGCGCGAGCCAGGTGCTCGCGCAGGCAGTTTTTGAGGGCAGCCCCAACTCGAAAGGGTAGCGGGGCAGCCGTCAAAGACCGCAGGCGAGGGGCGAGTGTTATTGGCTCAATCCTCTTAATCGACGGTTTCGCTGTATGGAAACCCCGGCCTGCGCAGATGGTGACGCCCGGACAGGTTCTCCTGGAACGGCCACCAAGGCGGCATCACATGATGCCGGCGGATGGGCAGGATGCCGATCCGGTAACGCTTCCGAGTCACGGTGCGAGGAGCGCATCGCGATTCGAGTTCGGAGACAAGCAATGGCGCTCAATCTTGCGCAAAAGAAAGAGGTCGTTGCCGAACTGGCGGACGTGGCTGCCAAGGCCCATTCGCTAGTCGCCGCCGAGTATGCGGGTCTCACCGTTGCGCAGCTCACCGAGCTGCGCAAGAAGGCGCGTGAGTCGGGCGTTTTCCTGAAGGTTGCGAAGAACACGCTTGTTCGTCGCGCCGTGGAAGGCACCGATTACGTGGGCGCTTCCGACCAGTTGGTCGGTCCGCTGCTGTATGCCTTCTCGGTTGAAGATCCGGGTGCCGCCGGTCGACTGGTGAAGGAATTCGCCAAAGGCAACGACAAACTGAAAGCCAAACTTGTGGCTATCGGCGGAAAGGTATACCCGGCTTCGCACGTTGACGTGCTGGCCTCGCTGCCGACCCGCGATCAGGCACTGGCAATGTTTGCCGGTCTGCTTGCTCAGCCCGCCACCATGCTCGTCCGCGTTTTGGCAGAGCCAGCTACCCAGCTTGGCCGTGTCATCAGCAAAGTCGGCGAGCAGAAACAGGCGGCCTGACGGCCACATGCCATCGGCAACTCGTTAATAAACATTTAAGTCGTATTCCCAGGAGTTATCACAATGTCCCTTAGCAACGATCAGATCATCGAAGCGATTGCCACCAAGTCCCTCATCGAGGTGATGGAGCTGGTCAAGGCGTTTGAAGAAAAGTTTGGCGTTTCCGCTGCCGCTCCGGTGGCTGTGGCTGGTCCGGCCGCTGCCGCTGCTCCGGCTGCTGAAGCTCAGACCGAATTCAACGTCGTCCTGACCTCGGCTGGCGAAAAGAAAGTCGAAGTCATCAAGGTTGTCCGCGCCATCACCGGCCTGGGCCTGAAAGAAGCCAAGGACCTCACCGAGGCCGGTGGCGTCGTGAAGGAAGGCGCTTCGAAGGAAGACGCCGAGAAGTTCAAGAAGGATCTGGAAGCCGCCGGCGCTAAGGTTGAGCTGAAGTAATTGGCGCTCTTGCGCGCTGTTAGTTTGCTCTAGCGTCAAGCAAGCCTGGGGGTGTAAACCCCCGGGCTTTGCCTGTTCAGAAAGTTGGGAGTGGGGAATGGAGAATAGGGAATGGCTTGCAGCGCGTGATCCGCAGCTCTGGCGATTCTCGATTCTCGATTCCCGATTCTCTTAAATGAATACACCGACGACCCCGAGGCGGTAACACCATGACCTACTCGTTTACCGAGAAGAAGCGCATCCGCAAGGATTTCGGCAAGCGTCCCCCTGTACTGGGCGTGCCGAACCTGCTGACCATCCAGACCGATTCGTATCGGGATTTTCTGCAGGAGCACATTGCGCCCAAGCAGCGCGACGAAAGGGGTCTGCATGCCGCACTGAAGTCGGTTTTTCCGATCTCCAGCTATTCGGGCAATGCAGCGCTTGAATATGTCGATTATCGCCTTGGCGAGCCTGCGTTCGACGAGCGCGAGTGCCGCAATCGCGGCATGACCTTCGGCGCGCCGCTGCGCGTGACCGTGCGCCTGGTCATTTATGACAAGGACAGCCCGGCCTCCAAAAAGGCGGTGAAGTACGTCAAGGAGCAGGAGGTCTACATGGGCGAAATTCCGCTCATGACCGACACCGGCACCTTCATCATCAATGGCACCGAGCGCGTTATCGTCTCGCAGTTGCATCGCTCGCCGGGCGTGTTCTTCGATCACGACCGCGGCAAGACGCATAGCTCGGGCAAACTGCTGTTCTCGGCGCGCGTGATTCCTTACCGCGGTTCGTGGCTCGACTTCGAATTCGACCCGAAAGACGCGCTGTTCACCCGTATCGATCGTCGCCGCAAACTGCCGGTGACGGTGCTGCTGCGCGCGTTGGGCTATGGCAATGTCGAAATGCTCGACATCTTCTTCGAGCACAACGTTTTCCATCTGGGCAAGAAAGAGGGCACCACGCTTGAGCTGGTGGCCGAGCGCCTGCGTGGCGAAACCCTGAGCTTCGATCTGACGATCGGCGACAAGGTGCTGGTGGAAGCCGGCAAGCGTATTACCGCGCGTCACGTGCGCCAGCTTGCGGCCGAGAACATCACCGCGCTGGAAGTACCGGACGATTACCCGATCGGCCGTATCCTGGCGACGGATATCGTTGACAGCAAGACCGGTGAACTCCTGGCCGGCGCTAACGACGAAATCACCGCCGAGCATCTGGAAGCGTTCCGCAAGGCCGGCATCGAAACCGTGCCGACCCTGTACGTGAACGACCTCGATCGTGGCGCTTACATCTCGCACACCTTGCGCATCGACAGCACCAAGACGCAGCTTGAGGCGTTGGTGGAAATCTATCGCATGATGCGTCCCGGCGAGCCGCCGACCAAGGATGCCGCGCAGAACCTGTTCTACAACTTGTTCTTCACCTTCGATCGTTACGATCTGTCGGGTGTGGGCCGCATGAAGTTCAACCGCCGCGTCGGTCGTCAAGAGATTCTTGGCCCGGGCGTGCTGTACGACCACAAGTACTTCAGCGAGCGCAAAGAAGAAGAAGCGCAGCGCCAGGTCAAGGCCCAGGGCGAAACGTCCGACATTCTCGACGTGCTCAAAGTGCTGATCGACATCAAGAACGGTCATGGCACCGTCGATGACATCGATCACCTCGGTAACCGTCGCGTGCGTTCGGTCGGCGAAATGGCCGAAAACACCTTCCGCATTGGCTTGGTGCGCGTTGAGCGTGCCGTGCGTGAGCGCTTGTCGTTGGCCGAATCCGAGGGTCTGACCCCGCAGGAGCTGATTAACGCCAAGCCGGTGGCCGCTGCCGTGAAGGAGTTCTTCGGCTCCTCGCAGTTGTCGCAATTCATGGATCAGAACAACCCGCTGTCCGAAGTGACGCACAAGCGTCGCGTTTCGGCGCTTGGACCGGGTGGTTTGACCCGTGAGCGCGCCGGCTTCGAAGTGCGCGACGTGCATCCGACCCATTACGGCCGCGTCTGCACCATCGAAACGCCGGAAGGCCCGAACATCGGCCTGATTAACTCGCTGGCTGTGTACGCCCGCACCAATTCGTATGGCTTCCTTGAGACGCCGTACCGCAAGGTGGTGGACGGCAAGGTCACCGACAAGGTCGATTACCTCTCGGCGATCGAAGAGGGCGACCACGTGATCGCGCAGGCGAACTCGCCGCTCAACAAGCAAGGCGGTTTCATCGAAGACTTCGTGTCTTGCCGTTTCCGCGGTGAGTCCGAGCTGCGTCCGGCTGCTGAAGTGGGCTATATGGACGTTTCGCCGATGCAGACCGTGTCGGTTGCGGCGGCATTGGTTCCGTTCCTTGAGCACGATGACGCGAACCGCGCGTTGATGGGCGCGAACATGCAGCGCCAGGCCGTGCCGACGCTGCGTTCGCAGACTCCGTTGGTCGGTACCGGTATCGAACGCGCCGTGGCGCGTGACTCGGGCGTCATCGTCACCGCCAAGCGCGGCGGCGTGATCGACCAGGTCGATGCCGGCCGTATCGTGGTGCGCGTGAACGAAGTCGAAGTGGGCGATAACGACGCCGGCGTCGACATCTACACCCTGACCAAGTACACCCGCTCCAACCAGAACACCAACCTCAATCAGCGTCCGCTGGTGAACGTGGGTGACATCGTGGCGAAGGGCGATACGCTGGCCGACGGTTCGTCGACCGATCTGGGCGAGCTTGCGCTTGGCCAGAACATGCTCATCGCCTTCATGCCGTGGAACGGCTACAACTTCGAAGACTCGATCCTGCTGTCCGAGCGCGTCGTGCAAGAAGACCGCTACACCTCGATCCACATCGAGGAGCTGTCCTGCATCGCGCGTGACACCAAGCTGGGCGCCGAGGAAATCACCGCCGATATCCCGAACGTGGGTGAGCAGGCGCTGGCTCGTCTCGATGAGTCGGGCATCGTCTACATCGGTGCTGAAGTGAAAGCCGGCGACATCATGGTCGGTAAGGTCACGCCGAAGGGCGAAAGCCAGTTGACGCCAGAAGAGAAATTGCTGCGCGCGATCTTCGGCGAGAAAGCGTCCGACGTGAAAGACAGCTCGTTGCGTGTGCCGCCGGGTATGGACGGCACCGTCATCGACGTGCAGGTGTTCACTCGCGACGGTATCGAGAAAGACAAGCGCGCCAAGCAAATCGAGGAAATGGAAGTCAAGCGTATCCGCAAGGATCTTGATGACCAGTTCCGTATCCTCGAAGGTGCGATCTACAACCGTATGCGCATCCAGCTCCTGGGCAAATCCGCGATGAGCGGCCCGGGTGGTCTCAAGCGTGGCGTGGAAATTACCGATGCATACCTGGACGGCCTGAAGAAGGACGACTGGTTCAAGATCAACGTCAAGGACGAAGAAGTCACTGAGTTCCTGGAGCGCGCGGCCGATCAGGTCAAGCGTCACAAGGAAGAGTTCGACAAGCGCTTCAAGGAGAAGCAGGGCAAGATCACCCAGGGCGACGATCTCGCACCGGGCGTGCTCAAGATGGTCAAGGTGTTCCTGGCCGTTAAGCGCCGCATCCAGCCGGGCGACAAGATGGCCGGTCGCCACGGTAACAAGGGTGTGGTGTCCAACGTGGTGCCGGTCGAAGACATGCCGTTCTCCTCCGACGGTAAGCCGGTGGACATCGTGCTGAACCCGCTGGGCGTGCCTTCGCGTATGAACATCGGTCAGATTCTGGAAGTCCATCTGGGCTGGGCCGCCAAGGGCCTGGGCCACAAGATCCAGAAGATGCTCGAGGCGCAGGCCAAGGTCGCGCAGATCCGCGAGTTCCTCGACCAGATCTACAACCACCACGTTGCAGGCGCTGTGCAGCATGTCGACCTGAAGTCGCTCACCGATCAGGAAATTCTGACCCTGGCGAACAATCTTCAGGACGGTGTGCCGATGGCGACGCCGGTATTCGACGGTGCCGAGGAAACCGAAATCAAGGCCATGCTGCGCTTGGCGGATCTGCCCGAGTCGGGTCAGACCACGCTGTTCGACGGTCGTACCGGCGAGGCATTCGATCGCCCGGTCACCGTGGGCTATATGCACTACCTGAAACTGAACCATCTAGTCGACGACAAGATGCATGCGCGCTCCACTGGTCCGTACTCGCTTGTTACTCAGCAGCCGCTGGGTGGTAAGGCACAGTTCGGTGGTCAGCGCTTCGGCGAAATGGAAGTCTGGGCGCTGGAAGCCTACGGCGCGGCCTACACCCTGCAGGAAATGCTGACGGTGAAGTCCGATGACGTACAGGGCCGCAACCAGATGTACAAGAACATCGTCGATGGCAATCACGAGATGAATGCCGGCATGCCGGAATCCTTCAATGTGTTGATGAAGGAAATCCGTTCGCTGGGTATCGACTTCGACCTAGAAGAGATCAAGTAACCCGCGGGTTACAGGAGCTTATGCAATGAAAGATTTGCTCAATCTATTCAACCAGCAGCGGGCTACTCCCGATTTCGACGCGATCAAGATCGCGTTGGCCTCGCCGGAGCTGATCCGTTCCTGGTCGTACGGCGAAGTGAAAAAGCCGGAAACGATCAACTACCGTACCTTCAAGCCGGAGCGTGATGGCTTGTTCTGCGCCGCGATCTTCGGACCGGTAAAGGACTACGAGTGCTTGTGCGGTAAGTACAAGCGCATGAAGCATCGCGGTGTGGTTTGCGAAAAGTGCGGCACCGAAGTCACCTTGGCCAAGGTGCGCCGCGAGCGCATGGGCCATATCGAGCTGGCCAGCCCGACGGCGCATATCTGGTTCCTCAAGTCGCTGCCGTCGCGCATCGGCTTGATGCTGGATATGACGCTGCGCGATATCGAGCGCATCCTGTACTTCGAAGCCTTCGTGGTTATCGATCCAGGTTTGACGGCGCTCGAGCGCGGTCAGCTTCTGAGCGAAGACCAGTATCTGGAAGCCGTCGAAGAGCACGGCGACGAGTTCGATGCCCGCATGGGCGCCGAGGCCGTTTACGAGCTGCTGAAGTCGCTTGAGCTGCCAAGCGAAGTGGTGCGCCTGAAGGAAGAAATCGGCTCCACCAATTCCGAAACCAAGCTCAAGCGCTTGACCAAGCGGGTCAAACTGATCGAAGCCTTCCTCGAATCCGGCAACAAGCCGGAGTGGATGGTGCTGACTGTGCTGCCTGTGTTGCCACCGGATCTGCGTCCGCTGGTGCCGCTGGATGGTGGCCGTTTCGCCACCTCCGATTTGAACGATCTGTATCGCCGCGTCATCAACCGCAACAACCGTCTGAAGCGTCTGCTCGAGCTCAATGCGCCCGACATCATCGTGCGCAACGAGAAGCGCATGCTGCAGGAATCGGTCGATGCGCTGCTCGACAACGGCCGTCGCGGTCGTGCCATCACCGGCACCAATAAGCGCGCGCTGAAGTCGCTGGCCGACATGATCAAGGGCAAGCAGGGCCGGTTCCGTCAGAACCTGCTCGGCAAGCGCGTGGATTACTCCGGTCGTTCGGTGATCGTGGTCGGTCCGACCCTGCGCCTGCACCAGTGCGGTCTGCCGAAGAAAATGGCGCTTGAGCTGTTCAAGCCCTTTATCTTCGCCAAGCTGCAGGCGCGTGGCGAAGCCACCACCATCAAAGCGGCAAAGAAGCTGGTCGAGCGCGAAGAAGGCCAGGTGTGGGACATCCTCGAAGATGTGATCCGCGAGCATCCAGTGCTGCTGAACCGCGCTCCGACCCTGCATCGTCTCGGCATCCAGGCATTCGAGCCGGTGTTGATCGAAGGCAAGGCGATCCAGTTGCATCCGCTGGTCTGTACCGCATTCAACGCCGACTTCGACGGCGATCAGATGGCTGTGCACGTACCGTTGTCGATCGAGGCGCAGTTGGAAGCGCGCGCATTGATGATGTCGTCCAACAACATCCTGTCGCCCGCCAACGGCGAGCCGATCATCGTGCCGACGCAGGACGTGGTGCTGGGTCTGTACTACATGACCCGCGAGCTGGTGAACGTGAAGGGCACCGGCATGGTGTTCTCGGGTATCAGCGAAGTGCGCCGCGCCTATGACAACCGTGCGGTTGAGTTGCACGCCAAGGTCAAGGTTCGTCTGAAGCTGGTCGACATTGCCGAAGACGGCACCCGCACCACCTCCGTTTCGTTGGTCGAGACCACCATCGGTCGTGCGCTGCTGGCTGAGATTCTGCCGGAAGGCCTGCCGTTTGCGCTGGCCAACACCGAGCTGACCAAGAAAGCCATCTCGCGTCTGATCAACTCCAGCTATCGTTTGCTCGGTCTGAAAGAGACCGTGGTGTTCGCCGATAAGCTGATGTACACCGGCTTCCGCTTCGCTACCCGCGCAGGTATCTCGATCGGCATCGATGACATGATCATCCCGGCCGAGAAGAGGCCGATTCTGGAAGAGGCCGAGAAAGAAGTGGTCGAAATCCAGGAGCAGTACCAGTCAGGCCTGGTCACTGCCGGCGAGCGTTACAACAAGGTGGTCGACATCTGGTCGCGCACCAATGAACTGGTCGCCAAGGCGATGATCGACGGTATCGGTACCGAAAAGGTGACCGATGCCGAGGGCAAGACGGTCAACCAGAAGTCGATGAACTCGCTGTACATCATGGCCGACTCCGGCGCCCGTGGTTCCGTGGCGCAGATTCGTCAGTTGGCTGGTATGCGTGGTTTGATGGCTCGTCCGGACGGCTCGATCATCGAGACGCCCATCAAGGCCAACTTCCGCGAAGGCCTGAACGTGCTGCAGTACTTCAACTCCACCCACGGTGCTCGTAAGGGCCTGGCGGATACGGCGTTGAAGACGGCTAACTCCGGTTACCTCACCCGTCGTCTCGTCGACGTGGCGCAAGACGTGGTCATCACCTTGACCGATTGCGGCACCGAGAACGGTCTTATCATGCAGCCGATCGTTGAAGGCGGCGACGTGGTCGAGCCGTTGCGCGAGCGCGTGCTGGGTCGCGTGGTGGCCGAAGACGTTTACGCACCAGGCGATGACGATCAACCGATCGTTACCCAGAACACCTTGCTGGACGAAGCCCTGGTCGAAAAACTCGACAAGGCCGGCGTGCAGATCATGAAGGTACGTTCGCCGATCACCTGTGCCGCGACACATGGCGTTTGCGCCCTGTGCTACGGCCGTGACCTGGCTCGTGGCCATCTGGTCAACATGGGTGAGGCCGTGGGCGTGGTTGCCGCGCAGTCGATCGGTGAGCCGGGTACACAGCTCACCATGCGTACCTTCCATATCGGTGGTGCGGCTTCGCGTGCGGCGGCAGTCGACAACGTGACGGTGAAAACCACCGGCTCGCTGAAGTTCAACAACCTCAAGACCGTGCAGCATACGCAGGGTCATCTGGTCGCTGTGTCGCGTTCGGGCGAAGTCTCGGTCATCGACGTCAACGGTCGCGAGCGCGAGCGCTACAAGGTGCCTTACGGCGCGATCATCGCGGTCAAGGACGGCGATCCGGTCAAGGCCGGGCAAACTGTCGCTAACTGGGATCCGCATACCCATCCGATCGTCTCGGAAGTGGCCGGTACCGTGCGCTTCATCGACTTCCTCGATGGCGTCACCGTGCAGAGCCAGACCGACGAATTGACCGGTCTGGAGTCGGCGGTGGTTACCGATCCGAAGCGTCGCGGTACGCAGGCCAAGGATCTGCGCCCGATCGTGCGCCTGGAAGACAGCAAGGGCCGCGAGCTCAAGCTGCCGGGTACCGACGTGCCGGCGCAGTACTTCCTGCCGGCGGGTGCGATCGTCTCGATCCAGAACGGTACGGCGGTAGGCGTGGGTGACGTGGTGGCACGTATCCCGCAGGAAACCTCCAAGACCCGCGACATCACCGGTGGTCTGCCGCGCGTGGCCGATTTGTTCGAAGCGCGCAAGCCGAAAGAGCCGGCGATTCTTGCCGAGCGTTCGGGCGTCATCAGCTTCGGCAAGGACACCAAGGGCAAGCAGCGTCTAATCATCAAGGACGTCGACGGCAACGAGCATGAAGAGCTGATTCCGAAATGGCGTCAGGTCATCGTGTTCGAAGGCGAGCACGTGGAGAAGGGCGAAACCGTTGTAGACGGCGAGCCGAGTCCGCACGACATCCTGCGTTTGTTGGGTGTCGAGCCGTTGGCTGCCTATCTGGTCAAGGAAATCCAGGACGTTTATCGCTTGCAGGGCGTGAAGATCAACGACAAGCACATCGAGGCGATCATTCGTCAGATGCTGCGTAAGGTCGAGATCGTCGACGGTGGCGAAAGCCACTACCTGCGCGGCGAGCAGGTCGAGCGCGTGCGCATCAATGGCGAGAACGATCGCGCCATCAAGCGTGGCGAACGCCCGGCGGAGTACCAGTCGGTACTGCTCGGTATCACCAAGGCCTCGTTGGCGACGGAATCCTTCATCTCGGCGGCGTCGTTCCAGGAAACGACCCGAGTCTTGACGGAAGCCGCGGTACGTGGCACACGTGACACCTTGCGTGGCCTGAAAGAAAATGTTACTGTCGGCCGTCTAATTCCGGCAGGTACCGGTTTGGCGTATCACGCAGCGCGTCGTCGCCAGGGTGGTTTAACCGCCGCAGAGCTGGAAGCTCTTTCCAGTTCGGCATCGTCAGTCTCCTTCTCGGAAGCTGTTGCCGGTAGTGATAATGATGTTGAGTAAGCCCATAGCGGTGCTTGCTCTCTAACATACGAAATGAGGCGTATGGATGCGCCTCGTGTTCGGGTCAAGGATGGCTGGGCGTTGGCTTGCCTGTGGCAGGCCGCCCATGTTAAATTCCCGCTTCTTGGTGGACCGAGTTTATTCGGTCTGCCTTTATGTTTCTCAGGAACAGCTTCGCATGACGACAGTCAATCAGTTGGTGCGCAAATCCCGCAGCCCGAAGAGCTATAAGAGCGATTCGCCGGCTTTGCAGAACAGCCCGCAGCGTCGCGGCGTTTGCACGCGCGTATACACGACCACCCCGAAGAAGCCGAACTCGGCCTTGCGTAAGGTTGCCAAAGTGCGCCTGACCAATGGTTACGAGGTCATCAGCTACATCGGTGGCGAAGGTCACAACCTGCAAGAGCACTCGGTGGTGCTGATCCGCGGCGGTCGCGTCAAGGATCTGCCGGGTGTGCGTTATCACACAGTGCGTGGCAGCCTCGATTGCGCCGGCGTCACTAAGCGCCGTCAATCGCGCTCCAAGTACGGCGCCAAGCGCCCGAAGAGCAAATAAGGGAAGGACACAAGTATGTCGCGTAAAGGTTCACATCCCGCCCGTCTGATTCTGCCGGATCCAAAGCACGGTAGTCAGTTGATCGCTCGCTTCATCAACATGGTGATGAAGAGCGGTAAGAAATCGGTTGCTGAGAGCATCGTTTACGGTGCACTGAGCCACCTGGGCGAAAAGAATGCCGAGCCGGTGGCTCTGGTTGAGAAGGCTCTGGGCAACATCGCCCCGGCTGTCGAGGTGAAGTCCCGTCGCGTCGGCGGCGCCACCTACCAGGTGCCGGTCGAAGTCCGTCCGGGTCGCCGCATGGCCTTGGCTATGCGCTGGGTCATCGACGCCGCTCGCAAGCGTGGCGAAACTTCGATGCCGCGCAAGCTGGCAGCCGAGCTGCTCGAGGCTTCCGAGAATCGCGGTGGCGCGATCAAGAAGCGCGAAGAAACGCATCGCATGGCAGAGGCCAACAAAGCCTTCTCGCATTACCGCTGGTAAGACTGGTTTAAGTCGGCTGGCTTCGGCCAGCCTGGTTTAAATCGGCAATAAACACGAGGTTAGTACCGTGGCACGCACCACTCCCATCGAGCGCTACCGCAACTTCGGCATCATGGCTCACATCGATGCTGGCAAGACCACCACCACGGAGCGCATTCTGTTCTACACCGGCGTCAGTCATAAGATTGGCGAAGTGCATGACGGTGCTGCAACGATGGACTGGATGGAGCAGGAGCAAGAGCGCGGCATCACCATTACGTCGGCAGCAACGACGGCGTTCTGGAGTGGCATGGATCGTTCCTTGCCGCAGCATCGCTTCAACATCATCGATACCCCAGGCCACGTGGACTTCACCATCGAGGTGGAGCGTTCCTTGCGTGTGCTCGACGGTGCTGTGTTCGTGTTGTGCGCTGTGGGTGGTGTGCAGCCGCAGTCTGAAACCGTGTGGCGTCAAGCCAACAAATACAAAGTGCCGCGTCTGGCCTTCGTCAACAAGATGGACCGTACCGGTGCCAACTTCGACAAGGTGGTCGGTCAGTTGAAGTCGCGTCTGGGTGCCAACCCGGTGCCGATGCAGGTGCCGATCGGCGCCGAGGACGGCTTCGAGGGCGTGGTCGATCTGCTTAAGATGAAAGCGATCATCTGGGATATGGAATCCCAGGGCATGAAGTTCGAGTACCAGGAGATTCCGGCTAACCTGAAGGATGCTGCCGACAAGGCGCACAACTTCATGGTTGAGGCCGCTGCCGAAACCTCCGAAGAGTTGATGAACAAGTACCTCGAAGAGGGTGCGCTCTCCGAAGCCGAAGTCATCGCGGGTATTCGTGCCGGTACGTTGGCCAATACGCTGATTCCGGTGTTCTGCGGTACGGCCTTCAAGAACAAGGGCGTGCAGGCCATGCTCGACGCAGTGATTCAACTGCTGCCGTCGCCGGCTGATCGTCCTCCGGTCAAGGGTATCGACGAGGACGAGAACGAAATCACTCGCGAAGCGCGGGACGATGCACCGTTCTCGGCGCTCGCGTTCAAGATCATGACCGATCCGTTCGTCGGTTCGCTGACCTTCTTCCGTGTCTATTCGGGTACGTTGAGTGCGGGCGATCAGGTGTTCAGCCCGATCAAGTCGAAGAAAGAGCGCATTGGCCGCATTCTGCAAATGCACGCGAACGAGCGTCAGGAGCTGAAAGAGGTTTGCGCCGGTGATATCGCCGCCGCGGTCGGTCTGAAAGACGTGACCACCGGTGACACGCTGTGCTCGCAGGATCACATCATTACGCTAGAGCGCATGGTGTTCCCGGAGCCGGTGATCGCGATGGCGGTCGAGCCGAAGACTAAGTCGGACCAGGAAAAGATGGGTGTCGCGCTGGGTCGTCTCGCTGCTGAGGATCCGTCCTTCCGCGTGCGCACCGACGAAGAATCCGGCCAGACCATCATCGCCGGCATGGGCGAGCTGCATCTGGATATTCTGGTCGATCGCATGCGCCGCGAATTCAATGTCGAGGCCAATGTCGGTAAGCCGCAGGTGGCCTATCGCGAAGCGATTCGCAGCACGGTCAAGCAAGATTACAAACACGCCAAGCAGTCCGGCGGTAAGGGTCAGTACGGTCACGTTGTGATCGAGCTTGTTCCGCAAGAGCGTGGCAAGGGTTTCGAGTTCGAGAATGCGATTACCGGCGGTGTGATTCCGAAGGAGTTCATTCCGGCGGTCGAAAAGGGTCTCAGGGAGACCATCGTCAGCGGTCCGCTGGCCGGCTTCCCGGTGGTCGACGTCAAGGTTCGTCTTATCGACGGTTCATACCATGATGTCGACTCGTCGGAAATGGCGTTCAAATTGGCCGCATCGATGGCCTTCAAAGAAGGTTTCAAGAAGGCCAATCCGGTCTTGCTTGAGCCGATGATGAAGGTCGAGGTAGTTACGCCTGACGACTACACGGGTGACGTGATGGGCGACATCAGTCGTCGTCGCGGCATCTTGCGCGGTCAGGACGAAACACCGTCGGGCAAGGTCATTGATGCATTGGTTCCGCTGGGCGAGATGTTTGGTTATGCAACCAGCCTCCGTTCGCAGACCCAGGGTCGTGCCACCTTCACGATGGAATTCGATCACTACGCTGAAGCGCCGACCAATATCGCCGAGCAGGTCATGAAGAAGGCCTGATAAGGTCTCTTTTTTCCAAATTACATAGTTCTTTTAGAGGTTTAGAGTCATGGCAAAGGGTAAATTCGAACGCACCAAGCCGCACGTCAACGTCGGCACGATTGGTCACGTGGATCATGGTAAGACGACGCTGACCGCAGCACTGACCAAGGTCGGTGCCGAGCGCTTCGGCGGCGAGTTCAAGGGTTATGACCAGATCGACGCTGCGCCGGAAGAGAAGGCACGCGGCATCACGATCTCGACTGCCCACGTGGAATACGAGTCGCCGAACCGCCACTACGCCCACGTCGATTGCCCCGGCCATGCTGACTATGTGAAAAACATGATCACCGGTGCGGCGCAGATGGACGGCGCGATTCTGGTGTGCTCGGCCGCTGACGGCCCGATGCCGCAGACTCGTGAGCACATTCTGTTATCGCGTCAGGTCGGCGTGCCGTACATCGTCGTGTTCCTGAACAAGGCTGACTTGGTGGACGACGCCGAGCTGCTTGAGCTGGTCGAGATGGAAGTGCGCGAATTGCTCACCAAGTACGACTTTCCGGGCGACGACACCCCGATCATCCACGGTTCGGCCCGCAAGGCGCTGGACGGTGACCAGTCCGAAATCGGCGTGCCGGCGATCATCAAGCTGGTCGACGCGCTGGACAGCTACATTCCTGAGCCGGTTCGCGTGATCGACAAAGCATTCCTGATGCCGGTCGAAGACGTGTTCTCGATCTCCGGTCGCGGTACCGTGGTCACTGGTCGTATCGAGTGCGGCGTGATCAAGGTCGGTGACGAAGTCGAAGTGGTCGGTATTCGCGATACGCAGAAAACCACCGTTACCGGTATCGAAATGTTCCGCAAGCTGCTGGACCAGGGCATGGCAGGCGACAACGCCGGTCTGCTGGTTCGCGGCCTGAAGCGCGACGACGTGCAGCGCGGCCAGGTGTTGGCCAAGCCGGGCTCGATCAAGCCGCATACCGACTTCGAGGCTGAGGTCTATGTGCTGTCGAAGGATGAGGGTGGCCGTCATACCCCGTTCTTCAAGGGCTATCGTCCGCAGTTCTACTTCCGCACCACCGACGTGACTGGCGCTTGCGAGTTGCCGGAAGGCGTGGAGATGGTGATGCCGGGTGACAACGTGAAGATGACGGTGAGCTTGATTCACCCGATCGCGATGGACGAAGGCTTGCGCTTTGCTATTCGCGAAGGTGGCCGTACCGTCGGCGCCGGCGTGGTGGCGAAAGTCATCAAGTAAGTGATCTGAAAGTAGGCGGTTCGTTTAACGGACTGCTTGTAGAAAGGGCGAGGGCGAAAGCTGTCGCCCTTTCTTTTTTGCCTGGTTATTTGTGCGGACTCTTGGTCGCGCGCAGTCACCAGGAGTTTCTGTGGGTGAGGTAATCGAAGTTCTTCGATCGCTTTTCTTTTTGTTACCGTTAGGTTATAGTCCACAAGTTATCTTTATCGCGCGGCCTATAGTGTCGTGTGATTTACCGCGAAATGAGGTGCACGGATGTGCTTCGAGTTCGCTATACATGGATTGTTGCGGGAATATTTAGGTGGCAGAGTCACTGGCTCTGTTGACCTTTGCATTTGCGCATTTTATACTTTTCTGTCTGGGCAGACCGTTTACTCGGTCTGCCCGGTCTTTTAGGGTCGATCTTTGTGGTGGGTTTCTTGCCTCAGTGGGCGGCCTGGTTAGCGGTGCTGTAGTAGTAATTAGGTTGTGCGAGTTGGTGAGAAGCCATCTCGATTCACAGTTTGTTCTTTCGACAATAGGACACGGTTATGGCGAACCAAAAAATTCGCATTCGGCTCAAGGCGTTCGATCATCGTTTGATCGACCGTTCGGCCAGCGAAATCGTCGAGACGGCTAAGCGCACTGGCGCTACGGTTCTCGGCCCGATTCCGCTCCCGACAAAAATCGAGCGCTACACCATTCTTACGTCGCCTCACGTCGACAAAGATGCTCGCGACCAGTACGAGACCCGTACGCACAAGCGAGTGCTCGATATCGTTGATCCCAACGACAAAACCGTGGACGCGCTCATGAAGCTTGATCTCGCCGCTGGCGTAGATGTTCAGATCAAGCTCGGTTGAGCGATAGACAGGATACGAATATGAGTATCGGACTAGTAGGCCGCAAATGCGGCATGAGCCGACTCTTCACTGAAGACGGACGCTCGATTCCGGTGACGCTGATTGAAGCCACCCCGAATCGCGTTACGCAGTTGAAGACGGAAGATAACGACGGTTACAGCGCTGTGCAGGTTGCAGCAGGCGTCAAGCGCGCCAGTCTGCTGACCCAGCCGCTGAAAGGTCATTACGCCAAGGCCAAAGTTGAGCCGGGTCGTGGCTTGTGGGAATTCCGCGTTTCCGCGGACGACCTGGGCAAGTACACCGTTGGTGCTGAAATCAAGGCCGACGACGTGTTCCAGGCCGGCCAGATTGTCGACGTCGCAGGCGTCAGCAAGGGTAAAGGCTTCCAGGGCACCATCAAGCGCCATAACTTCAAAATGGGTGACGCCACCCACGGTAACTCGCTGTCGCATCGCGCGCCGGGTTCTATCGGTCAGCGTCAGACCCCAGGTCGTGTGTTCCCGGGCAAGAAAATGTCGGGTCACATGGGCGCGGTGAATCGTACGCAACAAGGTCTGGAAGTGGTCAAGGTCGACGCCGAGCGTCACTTGATTGCCGTGAAGGGCGCGGTACCGGGTGCTACCGGTGGCGACGTCATCATCCGCCCGACCACCAAGGGTTGAGGAGAGACGCCATGGAACTGAATGTCATTGGCGCCAAGCCGCTCACCGTATCGGACGAAGTGTTCGGCGGCGAGTTCAAACAAGCCCTGGTCCACCAGGTCGTTGTCGCTTACCAGGCTGGCGGTCGCGCCGGTACTAAAGCGCAGCTATCACGTGGTGAGATGTCGGGTACCACCAAGAAATTCAAGAAGCAGAAAGGCGGTGGCGCTCGCCACGGCGACTATCGTGCCCCGATCTTCGTGGGCGGCGGTCGTACGTTTGCAGCCAAGCCGCGTAGCTTCGAGCAGAAGGTCAACCGCAAGGCCTACCGTGTCGCGATCCGCTCCATTTTCTCGGAGTTGGCGCGTCAGGATCGTCTGAAGATTGTCGAGAGCTTCGGCATCGACACCCCGAAGACCAAGTCCATGGTTGCCAAGCTGGCTGAGCTGCAAGTGTCGGGCCGTGTGCTGCTGGTTTCGGAAGACGCCTCTGAGGCGGTGTTCCTGGCCGCGCGCAATATTCCCTACATTCATGTGCTCGACGTCATGGCGCTGAATCCGGTCAGCCTGGTGGGCTCCGATCACGTCGTGATGACCGTCGAGGCCGTCAAGAAGGTTGAGGAGTGGCTGGCATGAGCAACGAACGCATTCTAAATACGCTGCGCGCGCCGCACATTTCGGAAAAGGCAGCTCGCCTCGCGGCTAGCAACCAGTACGTATTCGTGGTGGCCCCCGAAGCAACGAAGGCCGATGTCCGTGCGGCGGTGGAGCAGATGTTCGACGTCAAAGTCGAGCAGGTGAACCTCGTCAACACCAAGGGCAAGGTCAAGTCCTTCCGTTTCCGCGCTGGCAATCGCCAGGGCAAGCGCAAGGCCTACGTTCGACTTGCCGATGGTCAGACCATCGACGTGTCAGCCAAAGCCTGAGCTAGGAGTTCTGTGAGATGGCATTAATTACCCACAAGCCGACCTCCCCCGGGCGCCGCGACGCAGTAAGCGTACGTACGCCTGGCCTGCATAAGGGCGCGCCGTTCGCGGCGTTGACCGAATCGCAGTCCAAAACCGGCGGTCGCAATCACTACGGTCGTATCACCGTTCGCCACCAGGGCGGCGGTCACAAGCAGCGTTACCGCATCATCGACTTCAAGCGCGATAAAGAAAGCATCGCGGCGAAAGTTGAGCGTATCGAGTACGATCCGAACCGCACCGCACACATCGCACTGCTGTGCTATGCCGACGGTGAGCGTCGTTACATCATCGCGCCCAAGGGCGTGCAGGTGGGCGATCGCCTGGTCTCGGGCACCGATGCTCCGATCAAGGCTGGTAACTGCCTGCCGCTGCGCAATATCCCGGTCGGTAGCACCATTCATTGCATCGAGATGAAGCCAGGCAAGGGCGCGCAGATTGCTCGCAGTGCCGGTGCCTCGGTGCAGTTGGTTGCTCGCGAAACCGGTTATGCCACGCTGCGTCTTCGCTCTGGCGAAATGCGTCGCGTACCCGTTGATTGCCGCGCCACCATCGGTGAAGTCGGCAACAGCGAGCACAGCCTCAAGAAGCTCGGCAAAGCCGGCGCCAAGCGTTGGCTGGGTATCCGTCCCACCGTTCGTGGTGTGGTGATGAACCCGGTCGACCATCCGCATGGTGGTGGTGAAGGCAAGACTTCTGGTGGCCGTCACCCGGTTAGCCCATGGGGCACGCCGGCCAAGGGCTACAAGACCCGTAACAACAAGCGCACACAGCAGTTCATTGTGCGTCGTCGCAAATAACCGGAAACCGACATGCCGCGTTCTTTAAAGAAAGGTCCGTTCGTCGACCTTCACCTCGTGAAGAAGGTGGAAGCTGCGGTTTCCACTAACAACAAGCGTCCGATCAAAACCTGGTCGCGTCGTTCCATGATCCTGCCAGAAATGGTTGGGTTGACCATCGCCATCCACAACGGTCGCCAGCACGTGCCGGTACTCGTCAACGAGAATATGGTCGGGCATAAGCTCGGCGAATTCGCAGTGACGCGTACTTTCAAGGGCCATGGCGGCGATAAGAAGGGCAAGTGATGAGCACAGAAGCCAAAGCGATCCTGCGCAGCGCCCGCATTTCGGCGCAGAAGGCACGCCTGGTTGCTGACCTGGTCCGCGGTTTACCCGTGGGCCGTGCCAGCGACGTGCTCCAATTCACCAACAAAAAGGCCGCGCTCCTTGTTCGCAAGGTGCTGCTGTCAGCCGTCGCCAACGCCGAGAACAATCTCGGTGCCGATGTCGACGAGCTGAAGGTCTCGAGCATCTTCGTGGATGAAGGTCCGGCCATGAAGCGCATGTACGCCCGCGCCAAAGGCCGCGGTTCGCGCATCTTGAAGCGCACCAGCCACATCACTGTGGTTGTTGGCAACTGACTGGGGACGTAGACGATGGGTCATAAAGTTCATCCCACCGGTATCCGCCTCGGCATTGCCAAGGACTGGAACTCGAAGTGGTACGCCAATAAAGGCGATTACGCCAAGTATCTCGCGGCCGATTTGAAGGTCCGTGAAATGCTCCGCAAGAAGCTGGCTCAGGCCGGCATCTCGAAAATCCTGATCGAGCGTCCGGCTAAAACCGCACGCGTGACGATTCACACCGCCCGTCCGGGCGTGGTGATCGGCAAGAAGGGTGAGGATATCGAGAAGCTGCGTAAAGAAGTCAGCCAGCTGATGGGCGTTCCGGCGCACATCAACGTCAGCGAAGTGCGCAAGCCTGAGCTCGACGCGCAGCTGGTTGCCGAATCGATCGCGCAGCAGCTCGAGCGTCGCATCATGTTCCGCCGCGCCATGAAGCGCTCGGTCGGTAATGCGATGCGCCTCGGTGCCCTGGGTATCAAAATCAACGTCTCCGGCCGCCTGAACGGTGCCGAGATCGCTCGTTCTGAATGGAGCCGCGAAGGTCGCGTGCCGCTGCATACGCTGCGTGCCGACATCGACTACGGCTTTGCCGAGGCGAAGACCACCTACGGCATCATCGGCATCAAGGTGTGGATCTATAAGGGCGAGATCTTCGATCTGGCTCAGGCCGCCCAAGAGTCGAAAGACGAGCAATCGCAGCCGCGCCGCGAAGGTGGCGAAGGTCGTCGTGGTGATTCGCGTCGCGAGGGCGGTGAAGGCCGTCGCGAGCGGACGGCGAAGTAAGGAGAGTTGCCATGTTGCAACCTAAACGAACCAAATATCGTAAGCAGTTCAAGGGCCGTAACGACGGCTTGGCACAGTGCGCGAACGTCGTCAGCTTTGGCGAATACGGCCTGAAGTCCACCATGACCGGCGCGCTTACCGCGCGTCAGATCGAGGCTGGTCGTCGTTGCATCACCCGTTTCGTGAAGCGTGGTGGCAAGTTGTGGATCCGTGTGTTCCCCGACAAGCCGATCACCAAGAAGCCAATCGAAGTCCGCATGGGCGCCGGTAAGGGTGGTGTGGAGTTCTGGGTCGCGCTGGTTCAGCCCGGCCGTATGGTGTACGAAATCGAAGGCGTCGATGAGCCGACTGCACGCGAGGCGTTCCGCCTTGCTGCTGCCAAGCTCCCGGTGCAGACCCAGTTTGTGACCAGGGCGGTGATGTGATGGCCACCAAAGCGATCAATACGATCAAAGACAAGTCGGCCGACGAGCTGAAACAGCATCTGCTGGACCTGCGCAAGGAGCAATTCAACTTGCGTATGCAGAAAGGCACCGGCCAGCTCAACCAGCCGCACCAACTGCGCCGTGTACGGCGCGACATTGCCCGCACGAAGTTTGTGCTCGGCGGCAAGAAGTAAGGGACGGCGGATATGAGCGATAACCAAAAACAGACGCGGACCCTCGAGGGTCGTGTCACCAGCAACAAAATGGACAAGACGGTCACCGTTTTGATCGAGCGTCAGGTTCAGCATTGGCTGCTCGGCAAAATCATTCGCCGTTCGACCAAGTTGCATGCGCAGGACGATCTGGGCGCGAACGAGGGTGACCTCGTCCGCATCGCAGAATGCCGTCCTTTGTCCAAGACCAAGCATCACCGCGTGGTCGAAATCATCACGCGCGCCAGCGTCTAAGGGGAGGGTGCAGAAATGATTCAGATGCAAAGCACGCTTTCCGCAGCGGACAACAGCGGCGCGAAGGAATTGATGTGCATCAAGGTGCTCGGTGGCTCCAAGCGCCGTTACGCCGGCATCGGTGATGTCATCAAAGTCACCGTGAAAGATGCGATTCCGCGTGGCAAGGTAAAGAAGGGTGAGGTGTACAACGCCGTGGTGGTTCGTACCGCCAAGGGTGTGCGCCGTCCGGATGGCTCGCTGATCCGTTTCGACGGGAATGCAGCGGTGCTCCTCAATAACAAGCTCGAGCCGATCGGTACCCGTATTTTCGGGCCGGTTACCCGCGAGCTGCGCAGCGAGAAGTTCATGAAGATCGTCTCCCTCGCGCCCGAAGTGCTCTGAGCGGAGACCAGACATGAACCGTATCCGCAAAGGTGATCAGGTCCTCGTGATCACCGGTAAAAACAAAGGTCAGCGCGGCGACGTGCTGCGCGTTGATGGCGATCGCGTGTTCGTCTCCAACGTGAACCTGATCAAGCGCCACACCAAGCCGAATCCGCAAGCCAACCAGGCCGGCGGCATCGTTGAGCGTGAGGCTTCGATCCATATCTCTAATGTGCAGCTGTTCAACCCCGCCACGAACAAGGGTGAGCGCGTCGGTATCAAAACGCTTGAAGACAAGCGCAAGGTCCGCGTGTTCCGTTCGTCTGGCGAGGTCGTGGACGCGTAAGGAACACGATCATGACGCGCCTTGAAACGTTTTATAAAGAACAGGTAATGCAGAAGCTCACTGAGCGCTTCGGTTACCAGAATGTGATGCAGGTTCCCCGCATCACCAAGATCACGCTGAACATGGGCGTGGGCGAAGCTGCGGGCAATAAGAAAGTGCTCGAGAACGCCGTGGCTGACATGGCCAAGATCGCCGGTCAGAAGCCGATCACGACCAAGGCGCGCGTATCCGTCGCCTCGTTCAAGATCCGCGATGGTTGGCCGATCGGCTGCAAGGTCACCTTGCGTCGCGCCCAGATGTGGGAGTTCCTCGACCGCCTGATTAACATCTCGCTGCCGCGTACTCGCGACTTCCGTGGTGTCTCTGGTCGTGCTTTCGACGGTCGTGGCAACTACAACTTCGGCGTTCGGGAACAGATCATCTTCCCGGAAATCGACTTCGATCAGATCGACGCCGTGCGCGGTATGGATATTTCCATCACCACCACCGCCAAGACCGACGAAGAAGCCAAAGCGCTGCTGGAAGCCTTCAGCTTCCCGTTCCGCAACTGATAGACGCGAGAGACCCATGGCTAAGACATCGATGGTGAACCGCGATATCAAGCGGACCAAAATCGTCAAGAAGTACGCCACCAAGCGTGCAGAACTGAAAGCAACCGTGCTGAGCCCCAACTCCTCCTACGAGGAGAAGATGGAAGCCCAGACCAAGTTGCAGAAGCTGCCGCGTGACGCCAGCCCAGTCCGTCAGCGTAACCGCTGCGTATTGTCCGGTCGTTCGCGTGGTGTGTACCGTAAGTTCGGCCTTGGCCGTAACAAGCTGCGTGAAGCTACCATGCGCGGCGATGTTCCCGGTCTGCGTAAGGCTAGCTGGTAATAGATTTGCCCAACATACATCCGCGGCATTTCGATGCCGCGGATGAGAACGGCGGTTGCTCGGCAGCGAGCAGCCGTTGATGCGATTACGCATCGATATTCGCAAAACAGGAAACAAGCTGTTATAGTCGGCGGTCTGCGTAAAGCAGGTCGGCGGCTTTGCCGGCTCACAATTTAAAATTGATTTCCGGTTTTATCGGATATCGGTGCACTCTGAAGGATGTTTTCATGAGCATGACTGATCCCATCGCCGATCTGTTTACGCGCATCCGCAATGCCCAACTCACGGGCAAGCAGGCCGTAAGCATGCCGTCGTCGAAGTTGAAGGTGGCTATCGCCAGCCTTCTGAAAAACGAGGGTTATATCCTCGACGCCAAGACTTCCACTCAGGAAGGCAAGCCGGTACTCGAGCTCAAGCTCAAGTACTTCGAAGGCCGCCCGGCCATCGAGCGCATCTCCCGTGTCAGCCGCTCCGGCCTGCGTGTTTACCGCGGCAAGGACGAACTGCCGAAGGTTCTCGGCGGCCTGGGTATCTCGATTATCTCGACTTCTGCCGGTCTTCTGACCGACGCGCAGGCCCGTGCTAAGGGCTTGGGCGGCGAAGTCATCGGCCAAGTGGCATAAGGAGTCGACGATGTCCCGTGTTGCCAAAAAACCGATTTCCCTGCCGAAGGGCGTTGAGCTGAAGATTGCCGATGACGGCATCTCGGTGAAAGGTCCGAAGGGCTCGCTGTCGTTGCACGCACTGCCGGGTGTTTCCGTGGCTGTGGACAATGGCACCGTTAGCATCAGTGTCGCCGAGGGCGCCGAAGACAAGTTCGGTGGCACCGCCCGCGCACTGCTGGCAAACATGATTAAAGGCGTATCCGACGGTTTCGAGCGCAAGCTGGAGCTGGTCGGCGTGGGTTACCGCGCATCGATGGCCGGCAAGGCATTGAACCTGAGCCTGGGTTTTTCCCATCCGGTGGTGTTTGACTCCCCGGAAGGCATCAGCATCGAAACGCCGACGCAGACCGAAGTCGTCATCAAGGGCTCCGATAAGCAGCTCGTAGGTGAAGTGGCCGCGAAGATTCGTGGTTACCGTCCACCGGAGCCGTACAAGGGCAAGGGCGTTCGTTACGCCGGCGAGAAGATCACGCTGAAGGAAGCCAAGAAGGCGTAATGCACTGAAAAGTGCTGGCCTATCCGCTTTCTGGAGAAACACTATGAACAAGAATGAATCCCGCCTACGTCGTGCCAAGTCCACCCGCGCTCATATCCGCGAGCTGGCAGTGCCGCGCTTGTCGGTGCACCGCACCGGCCAGCACCTGTATGCACAGGTCTTCGATGCCACTGGCCTGAACGTGGTGGCTGCGGCCTCCACGGTGCAGAAGTCGGTTGCTGAAGGCTTGAAAGGCACCAAGAACTGCGAAGCCGCCGCCGCCGTTGGCAAGGCAGTAGCTGAGCGCGCCAAGGCAGCAGGCATCGAATCGGTCGCGTTTGATCGTTCGGGCTTCCGCTATCACGGCCGCATCAAGGCATTGGCCGATGCGGCTCGCGAAGCCGGCCTGAAGTTCTGATTGACCGGGAATCAGAAGTAGAGAGTAGGGCGTTTTAACCACGCAACTCATTGCTTCCGATTCCCAGCTCCACAGAAAACAACTCCAAGCGGCTCAGCCGCAAGCAAAAGTCCCGGATAGTCCGGGCATACGGAAAAGAACATGTCTTCTACCGATCGCGAAAATTCAGACGGCCTGCTTGAAAAGCTGATCGCCGTCAACCGCGTGGCCAAGACCGTTAAGGGTGGCCGCCAGATGAGCTTCACTGCGCTGACCGTGGTCGGCGATGGCGAAGGCCGCGTGGGTTTTGGTTATGGCAAAGCACGCGAAGTGCCGGTCGCTATCTCCAAGGCCATGGAACGTGCCCGTCGTCAGATGGTGAGCATCGACCTGAACAACGGCACCTTGTGGTATGCCGTCAAGGCTAACCACGGCGCAGCCCGTGTGTTCATGCAGCCTGCTTCCGAAGGTACCGGCGTCATCGCTGGCGGCGCCATGCGCGCTGTGCTGGAAGTCGTCGGCGTCAAGAACGTGCTGGCCAAGGCGGTGGGTTCGCGTAACCCGATCAACCTGGTTCGTGCCACGATCAAGGGCCTGCAGGCCATCGCTTCGCCGAAGCAGATCGCTGCCAAGCGTGGCAAGACTCTGGAAGAGGTGCTGGGTAATGGCTAACAACGAAAAAACCGTACGCGTGCGCTTGGTCAAAGGCCTGCGCGGCGTACAGAACCGTCATCGCCTGAGCGTGAAAGCGCTCGGCCTGGGCAAGCTCAACGACGTCCGTGAATTGAAAGATAGCCCGCAGGTCCGCGGTCTTATCAACACGGTCTACTACCTTGTGCGGGTTGAGGAGTAAGCAAGATGCGTCTTAATGACATGAAGCCGAATGCCGGCTCACACAAAACGCGTCTTCGCGTTGGCCGTGGTATCGGTTCGGGTCTGGGTAAAACCGCCGGCCGTGGTCACAAGGGTCAGCACGCTCGCGCTGGTGGTACCCATCGTTATGGCTTCGAGGGCGGCCAGATGCCGTTGCAGCGTCGCTTGCCTAAGGTGGGCTTCCGCTCGCTGAAGAAGCGCGAGAGCCAGGAAGTGTTCCTGTATCAGCTCGCTGGCCTCAAGGTCGACGTGATCGACGTGATCGCGCTGCATCAGGCCGGCCTGATCGACAGCCATGCCAAGAAGGTCAAGGTTGTCGCCAAGGGTGAAATCGGCCGTGCGGTGAAACTGTCCGGTGTACTGGCTACTGCTGGTGCCAAGGCAGCCATTGAGGCTGCCGGCGGCAGCGTGGAGTAATCACAGTGGCGGCAGCGCAGGGCACATCGCTCGGATCGCTTGGTAAGTTGACGGAACTACGTCAGCGCATTTTCTTTGTGCTTGCTGCGTTGATCGTGTTCCGTCTCGGTTCGTTCATTCCGGTTCCGGGTGTCAATCCGGAAGCAATGACGAGCCTGATTGAACAGGGTGGCGGCCTGATGAACATGTTCAACATGTTCTCAGGTGGCTCGCTGGCACGTTTTTCGGTGTTCGCACTGGGTGTGGTGCCGTACATCTCGGCCTCGATCGTGGTGCAGATGATGGGCGCGGTCATTCCGAGCCTGCAGCAACTGCGCAAAGAGGGTGAGGCGGGTCGTCGCAAGATGACCATGTACACCCGCTTCGGCACCGTGGGCCTGGCTGCATTTCAGGCCTTTGGTATCGCGGTGGCCCTGCAAAAGCAGGTCGCATCGGGTGGGGCGCCGGTGGTGTATACGCCTGGCTTTGGCTTCATCATGGCTTCGATCGTCGGTCTTACGGCTGGCACGATGTTCCTGATGTGGCTGGGCGAGCAGATTACGGAGCGCGGCATTGGCAACGGTATTTCGCTGTTGATCTTTGCGGGCATCGTTTCCGGTCTGCCGGGTGCTGTGGCGCACACCTTGACCATGACCAACAACGGCGAGCTGTCAGTGCTGAAGTTGATCCTGGTGTTTGCATTGATTTTGGCGGTAACCGCGTTCGTGGTGTACATGGAGCGGGCCCAGCGGCGTATTACGGTGAATTACGCGCGGCGTTCAGGTGGCCAGCAGGCCTACATGAACCAAACCTCGCATTTGCCGTTGAAGATCAATATGGCAGGTGTGATTCCGCCGATCTTCGCTTCGAGCCTGTTGATGTTCCCGGCCACGGCGGCAAGCTGGCTAGGTAGCGGAAATCAGTCCCGTTGGTTGCAAGAGTTGATCTCGCAGCTAAGCCCGGGTAGCCCGCTCTACGACATCGTGTTTGCGGTACTGGTGATCTCGTTTGCCTTCTTTTACACGGCGATCGTGTTCAATTCGCAAGAAACGGCGGATAACCTCAAGCGTTCTGGCGCACTGATTCCAGGCATTCGTCCAGGTCGAGCAACTGGCGAATATATCGACGGCGTAATGACCCGTTTGACTGGTATTGGCGCGGTGTACCTGGTGCTGGTCTGCCTGGTGCCGTCGTTTATGCAAAGTTTTTGGCATGTTCCTTTCTACTTCGGTGGCACCTCTCTGCTGATCGTTGTAGTCGTGGTGATGGACTTCACTGCTCAGGTGCAGGCGCATCTGGTCAGTCACCAATATGAAAGTCTGCTCAAGAAGTCCAATCTTCGTCGCAACTGAATGGCTGCTGGGGCTGCGAAGAAGGGACTTTAAGTCGGGGAGTGGCGGCACAAAGTGCCGCAGGGCTTTCCTGTTGGGGTAATTCAAGTTAAAGTTGCGCGTTTACCGCGCACGAAACGCATCGGAGAGATACATCATGGCGCGCATCGCGGGTGTCAATTTGCCGGTCCAGAAGCATGTCTGGGTTGGCTTGCAAAGCATTTATGGCATCGGTCGCAGCCGGGCCAAGAAGGTCTGTGTGGACGCTGGCGTGGTTCCAACCACCCAGATCAAGTCCCTCAGCGAAGGTGAAGTTGAAAAGCTACGTGCCGAAATCGGCAAGTATGTTGTCGAGGGCGATCTGCGCCGTGAGGTGGGTATCGCCATCAAGCGTCTAATGGATCTAGGTTGCTACCGCGGTCTGCGCCACCGCCGTGGCCTGCCGGTGCGCGGCCAGCGCACGCGTACCAACGCACGTACCCGCAAGGGTCCCCGTCGCGCGATCAAGAAGTAACGGATTCCAAATATGGCTAAGCCGGTTAAGACCAAAAAGAAGATCAAGCGCGTTGTCACGGATGCCGTGGCCCACGTGCAGGCTTCTTTCAACAACACTATCGTCACCATCACCGATCGTCAGGGCAACGCTCTGTCGTGGGCGACTGCAGGCGGCGCGGGTTTCCGCGGTTCGCGTAAGTCGACCCCGTTCGCTGCGCAGGTTGCCGCCGAAAAGGCTGGCCGTGCCGCTGGCGATTACGGTGTAAAGACAGTCGAAGTGCGCATCAAGGGCCCGGGTCCGGGTCGTGAGTCCGCTGTGCGTTCGTTGAACGCGCTGGGCTACAAGGTGCTCAACATCATTGACGTCACGCCGATTCCGCACAACGGCTGCCGTCCCCCCAAGAAGCGTCGAGTCTAAGGAGCATACCCATGGCCCGTTATCGTGGAGCTACCTGCAAACTCGCCCGTCGTGAGGGTGCAGATCTCAGCCTGAAGAGTCCGGCTCGCGCCATCGACTCCAAGTGCAAGCTGGAAAACAAGCCCGGTCAGCATGGCGCCAACAAGCGCATGCGCATGTCCGATTACGCGCTGCAGTTGCGCGAAAAGCAGAAGGTCAAGCGCATCTACGGTGTGCTTGAGCGCCAGTTCAGCAACTACTACGCCAAAGCGTCGACCCTCAAGGGCAACACTGGCGAGAACCTGCTGCGCTTGCTCGAAAGCCGTCTGGACAACGTCGTTTACCGCATGGGTTTTGCGGTGACCCGCGCCCAGGCTCGTCAGTTGGTTGCTCACAAGGCAATCCTGGTGAATGGCAAGAAAGTGAATATTCCGTCGTACCAGGTTCGCCCGGGCGATGCGATCGCGCTGACCGAACGTGCACGCACTCAGCTGCGCGTACAAGAAGCGGCGACCGTGTTCGATACCATGGACTTGCGTCCGCAGTGGGTCGAAGTCGATGCCAAGAAGTTCGAAGGTACGTTCAAGTCGGTGCCGGATCGCGGTGATTTGCCGTCCGATATCAATGAGAGCTTGATCGTCGAGCTTTACTCGAAGTAATCAACCGGAGCCCTGCATGGCAGTTTCGTCTACTAGCGTGCTACGGCCTCGTGGCCTCAGCGTCGAGCAACTCGGAGCCAACCGCGCAAAGGTGGTTGTGGAGCCGCTCGAGCGAGGTTTCGGCCATACACTGGGTAACGCGCTGCGTCGCGTGTTGCTCTCCTCGATTCCTGGCAGTGCCATTGTCGAGGTTGAAATTGATGGCGTGCTTCATGAGTACACCACTCTTGAGGGTCTGCAGGAGGACGTGATCGAAGTCCTGCTGAACCTGAAAGACGTGGCGATTCGCCAGCACACGGGTGACGAAGTCACCTTGACCTTGGCCAAGAAAGGCAAGGGCGTGGTTACCGCTGGCGATATCCAGGTCGATCACTCGGTGGAAATCATCAACCCCGAGCATGTGATCTGCCACCTGACCAAAGACATCGCGTTGAACATGCGCCTGAAGGTGCGTCGCGGCGTCGGCTATCAGCCGGCCAGCGCGCGCCAGCATCCGGACGAGGAAACTCGTCCGATCGGTCGCTTGCAGCTCGATGCTTCGTTTGCGCCAGTGCTGCGCGTGGCTTACGAAGTGGATGCGGCTCGTGTCGAGCAGCGCACCAACCTCGACAAGCTCGTGCTGGACATCGAGACCAACGGCACCATCGGTGCGGAAGACGCAGTTCGCAAGGCTGCTGAAATCCTCAACGACCAGCTATCGGTATTCGGTGACTTCTCGCGTCGCGAGAGCGCTACCGACAAGGCGGAGAAGGGCGGTTTCGATCCGTTGCTGCTGCGTCCGATCGACGATTTGGAGCTCACCGTGCGTTCGGCAAACTGCCTGAAGGCCGAGAGCATCTACTACATCGGCGACCTGGTGCAGAAGACCGAAGTCGAACTGCTGAAAACGCCAAACCTTGGTAAGAAGTCGTTGACCGAAATCAAGGATGTCCTGGGCGGGCGTGGTCTCGCACTCGGCATGAAACTTGAAAACTGGCCGCCGCCGGGCTTGTCGCACGGCATGCAGTTGGGTTGATGTTTCATTTTTGCGATCGCTCATGATCGCAGTTGTGGTACCGGCGAACTGGCGAGTTTGAGCTTAGCTCTCTCGCCAGGCGTCAGAAGCGGTCTTTGTAGGCCGCAATCTCATAAGAGCCTGCTGCACAGTGGCTCGTAATAGCGGGTAACCGCGGGAAGACGGCCTTAGTCGCCGACTTTTCATAACAACAGATAGAGAGTTCTTGCCATGCGCCACCAAAAATCCGGACGCAAACTCAATCGCACCAGTTCGCATCGCGAAGCCATGTTCCGCAATATGGCCTCGTCGTTGATGAAGCATGAGTTGATCCGCACCACGCTGCCTAAGGCGAAAGAGCTTCGCCGCGTTGCCGAGCCGCTCATCACGCTCGCCAAGACCGACGGTGTTGCCAACCGCCGCCTTGCTTTCTCGCGTTTGCGCGACAAGCAGGCTGTGGGCAAGTTGTTCGTCGAGCTGGGCCCGCGTTACCGCGAGCGTCCCGGCGGCTACCTGCGTATCCTCAAGTGCGGCTTCCGCCCTGGCGACAATGCGCCGATGGCGTACGTCGAACTGGTGGGTCGTCCGACGACGGTTGAAGCTGTCGACGCCGAGTAAGCGTTTTTTTGTAAGATCTGCAAAAACCCCGGCCGGGTGACCTGCCGGGGTTTTTGTTTTGTTGCTATGGCGTGAATCCAGCTTGATTGGAGTCCGACCGTTTGACGTCGAAAGTGCATTTCTCAGGGCATCGCCAATGAGGAAGGTCTTGCGGTAGCTGACAGCGCGATGGCGAGCGGTTAAGGTTGCTGCCTCGCAACATGATGGTGGCTCCATGAACCCCTTTCGTTGGTCTTACCGTGCGGTTTTCTTTGCTGGCTTTCTGATTTGCGTGGGCCTGCTCAGCTTCGCGCTGTATGGCGAGCATTACATGGGCATGATCCCGTGCCCGTTGTGCATATTTCAGCGGATCGCCTTTATGGTGATGGCCGTGTTTTTCTTGCTTGGAGCGCTGTTTGCGCCGCGCGGCGGGCTGCGTTGGGTGTATACCGGTGGTGTAGTGATTGGCGCTTTGGCCGGTATCGGCACCGCCGCCCGTCACCTGTGGCTACAAACCTTGCCGGCCGACCAAATTCCCTCCTGCGGCCCCAATTTGAGCTACATGATGGACGCCTTTCCGTTTGCCCAGACGTTGAAGATGGTATTCACCGGTTCTGGCGAATGCGCAAAGATCGAGCCGATCCTGGGGCTGCCCATGCCTGCCTGGACATTGCTTTGGTATCTAGTACTGACCATCTGGGCGGTGTCCGTCGCCCTGCGTAAACGCGCGTCTCGCTGAGGCGTACGCTTCATATATGTCATCGGCCTGTGAGGCTGCATCCATGAATCATCCTTCTCCCCTGTTTCATAAACCCGCCGCCTGGGCGCCCGACTCCTGGCAGCAGCGTGTCGCGCTGCAGCAACCGGTTTATGAGGATGCCGCCGAACTGGCCCGGGCCACCAAACAACTGGCGGAGCTGCCGCCTTTGGTGACGTCCTGGGAAGTGCGCGCGTTGAAGCAGGCCTTGGCCGAGGCGCAGGAAGGTCAGCGCTTCTTGCTACAGGGTGGCGACTGCGCGGAGAGCTTTGTCGATTGCACCAGTCCGATTATTTCCAACCGACTCAAAGTGCTGCTGCAAATGAGCCTGGTATTGGTGCACGGGCTGAAAAAACCGGTGCTGCGCGTGGGGCGCTTCGCAGGTCAATATGCCAAACCACGCTCTACCGATACGGAAACGCGCGACGGCGTGACTCTGCCGAGCTTTCGCGGCGATGTGGTCAATGGGCCGGCTTTCACCGCCGAAGCGCGGCGAGCCGATCCACAGCGACTGATTCAGGCGCATGCGCATTCCGCATTGACCATGAACTTCGTGCGTGCGCTGATCGACGGTGGATTCGCCGATCTGCATCATCCCGAATACTGGGACCTGGCCTGGGTCGAACACGCGCCTTTGGCGGCCGAGTACCGGCGCATGGTGGCCGGTATTGGCGACTCGCTGCGCTTTATGGAAACCCTCGCCGGTCCGATTGCCGGTTTCACGCGGGTGGATTTTTTCACCTCGCACGAAGCCTTGCTATTGCACTACGAGCAGGCGATGACGCGCCAAGTGCCACGTCATGAAGGCTGGTTCAATCTGTCTACCCATTTCCCGTGGATCGGCATGCGCACGGCGGCGCTGGATGGGGCGCATACCGAATATTTCCGCGGTATCAGCAACCCGATTGCCGTAAAAGTGGGGCCGACAGCAAAGCCCGACGATGTGCTGCGTTTGATCGACGTGCTCAATCCTGAGGATGAGCCGGGTCGTTTGACCTTGATCCATCGCATGGGTAATGCGCAGATCGCAGCGGCACTGCCTTCGTTGCTGGAGGCGGTGAAGCGAGCCGGCCGGCGCGTGCTGTGGGTTGCCGATCCGATGCACGGCAATACCGAAAGCACCTCCAATGGCTACAAGACCCGCCGTTTCGACAATATTCGCGGCGAGCTTGAGCAGGCTTTCGATATCCATGCAGCCGTGGGGACACGCCTGGGCGGCGTGCACCTGGAGCTGACCGGCGAGGATGTCACCGAGTGCATGGGCGGTGCGCGCGACCTGAGCGAGACCGATCTCAAACGCGCCTACAAGTCGATGGTCGATCCCCGCCTCAACTACGAGCAATCGTTGGAGCTGGCGATGTTGATCGTGCGCAAATCGGGCGGCATGTAAGGGCGGCCCGACCATCGGGCAGGGTTAGTGCGGGCGCTCAGTCTGCTCTTTGACGAGACGCGCATCGAGTTTCACGCCTGCCCCCGCCGCATAGGCTTTGCACGCCTGAGTATCGACCAACGGATTCGGCTGCAGCCCTTGATCCCGTTTAGCGACACGCTCCATCAAGTCGCTGGCGTCAGGGTGCGGGGTTATCAGTATGTCGCAAGGGAGTGCCGCCACTGTTGCCAACGTTTGGCGGTAGCTTTTCACGCGCTCCTTATGCGTGGCGTCGCCGCTATAGTGAAAGCCATCCGAGCTAATCGGAGTAAGGCTGTCGGCATAGACCATATTCAGGCAATGCCCCTGGTCGCATGAGCGCCATGTCCAGGACGTGCCGCCAGGCGTGTGCCCAGGCGTGTAATGCGCTATCAGCTCGCTGGTGCCGATACGTATCGTTTCGCCGTCTCGCACCACGCCGATATTTGCGATGACGGGATAGTGCGCTGCTCCGTCGTACTGTGGGTCGTCGGGATCGTTGCCGCCTAGATTCATCGCCTTCGCACCAGCGACGCTTGCCCGCACCTTGGCGCCGCTCACTCGCGCAAGCTCGGCAATGCCACCCGCATGATCGGAATGAGCATGCGAGTTCAAGATGACTCGAATGTCTTCGACGCGAAAGCCGAGTGCGCGAATGTTGGCCTCGATCAGCGGCGCGTTATGTTCCAGGGTACCGTCGATCAGCACATGCCCCTGCGGCGAAGTCACCAGGATGGCGCTCAGCCCCAGCGTGCCGACGTAGTAGGTGTTGCCGTATACCTGAAAGGGTTTCTGCGGTTGGGTCCAGCTAGCTTCATCGCTATGTGCAGACAGCGTGGCCGTGGTGGCTATGCCGGCAAGCAGGTAGCAGATCAGTCGTTTCATGAGTTATCCCCGGATAGTGGAGCTGCGATGACACCGATGCTATGGATGGCATTCGATATGGCGTCGCGTAGTTTGCTGCGCGCGACCGGCACGGTTGGGGCGCCGGCCGGTCGCTTATATGGCTATTGGAAGGAAACTATGGGCTTGCTGAAATCTGCGGTTTGCCACCGACGGTGTCGAGAAAGCGTGGTGCGCGATAGATCTTGCTGTGCTGTTCATAGGCATATGCCAGAGAGATCAGCGTCGGCTCGCTCCACTTCGCGCCGAACAAAACGATACCTACCGGCAAGTCATGAGCGAAGTCCGCGGGTACGGTGATGGATGGGTAGCCGGCGACTGCTGCTGGCTGCGAGGCGCCGCCTACGGTGGGGTCGCCACTGACAACATGGTCGCCGAGTACCGGGTCGGTCATAAAGGCCGGCCCCCATGACGGTGCCAATAACGCATCCAGATGATGCGCGGCGAGAGCGGCGTCGATGCCCTCCTTGCCCGACAGTCGCTTGGCCTTGGCCAATGCGTCGATATATACCTTGTCGGTCAACGGGCCTTTGGCCTGTGCCTGTTCGAACAGCTCTTGCCCGAACCAGGGCATTTCACGCGCGGCTTCGCGTTGATTGAAGGCAATCAGATCAGCCAGCGTCTTCACTTTCAAATCGGTGCGGGTAGCAAGATAGGCGTCCATATCGTGCTTGAGGTCGTAGAGCAGAACGATCATCTCGGCATCGCCAAGGTCTTTGAGGTGCGGCAGCTCGACCGGGTCGACGATTACCGCGCCTTGCGCCTTCATCAGCGCAATGGATTGCTCCAGCACGCGATCCGCATTGGGTTCGGCACCGGCCATCTGGCGCACCACGCCGATGCGTTTGCCTTTCAATCCGTTCGGATCGAGGAAGCGGGTGTAATCGGTAGCGTGCTTGTCGGCATCGGCGGTGGCTGGATCGCCCGAGTCGCTGCCGGCGATCACGCTCAGCAGGGCAGCGGCATCGGCGACGTTACGGGCTAACGGGCCGGCGGTGTCCTGGTTATGGCTGATCGGCACGATGCCGCTACGACTGACCAGGCCAAGGGTCGGCTTGATGCCGACGATGCCGTTGCTGGCGGCGGGGCAGATGATCGAGCCGTCCGTTTCGCTGCCGATAGCCACGGTGACCAGTCCGGCGGCAACGGCTGCTGCCGAGCCCGCGCTGGAGCCGCAAGGGTTGCGGTCCAGTACGTAAGGGTTACGGGTTTGCCCGCCGCGGGCGCTCCAGCCACTGCTGGCATGGCCCGAACGCATATTGGCCCATTCGCTGAGATTGGCCTTGCCCAGGATCAGCGCGCCGTTCTTGCGTAAGCGCTCCACCAGACTGGCATCGCGAGGCGCCGGGGCATCCATCAAGGCTAGCGAGCCGGCCGAGGTCAGCATGCGGTCGCCGGTGTCGATATTGTCTTTGAGCAGCACCGGGATGCCGTGCAGCACGCCCAGTGATTTGCCGGCACTGTGTTGAGCGTCGAGTTCGGCGGCAAGCTTGGCGGCATCAGGATTCCGCTCGATCACCGCGCGCAGCATGGGGCCGGACTGATCGATACGAGTAATACGGCTATCGAACTGCTGCACCAGCGCCTGGCATGTCAGTGCACCGCTATCCATGCGTTGGCGCAGGCTGGCGACCGATGACCAGACATCGGCCTCGGTCGCGTTTTGCGCGATGAGCGGTGTACTGGCCAGTACGCTGGCAACAAGCAAGGCATGAGTAAGCGGCGAACGAATCACAGTGGCCTCCGGGGTGTGTGGCAGGATGTCGCGATGAGCAAGCTTAATCGCATCGCGGGCGCTCGGATCAGAGGTGGCTGCCTATAATCGCCGGATGGATACCGATGCCAAGCTGAGTCAGGCCAGGCCCCCCGTGCCGCGAGGGTTTTCTCGTATCGCGGCGGTGGTGCTGTTGTTCGCGGCGCATGCCGTCCACGCGGCGGATGACCCCGCAACGCCGCAGGTGCCCGACACCATCCAGCAACGCGTGGCCTCCTGCGCTGCCTGCCATGGCGTGCATGGCGAGGGCTCGCCCAAGAGCGGCTTCTTTCCGCGACTGGCAGGCAAACCGGCAGGTTATCTGGCGCGGCAGCTCAAGGATTTCCAGGAGGGCCTGCGTAAGTACGGCCCGATGGAATACACCGTGCGCCATCTCAGCCCGGAATACATGCAAGAGATTGCCGAATACTTCGCTCAGCAGCAGGTACCGTACAGTCGTTCGCCCGTGCCACGGGTATCGGCGGCGACCCTGCAGCGCGGCGAAACCCTGGCGTTGAAGGGTGATCCGGCGCGCGAACTGCCGGCCTGCGCGAGTTGCCACGGCGCACAGCTCACCGGTGTGCAGCCCCATATCCCCGGTCTGGTCGGCTTGCCGTATGACTACCTCAGTTCGCAACTGGGCTCGTGGCGCACCAAGACCCGTGCCACGGTGGCGCCGGACTGCATGGCCGTGGTGGCAAACCGGTTGAGTGATTCGGATATCAGCGCGGTATCGGCGTGGCTGGCCAGTCATGAACTGCCGGCCGACTTGCATGCGCAGCCGGCCGGTTCGGTCACACCGCCACTGCACTGTGGCGTGCTTGGAGATGGCGCATGAAGCGCTTGCGCCGATGGTTGCTGCTGGTGGTGGTCGTGGCCGTATTGCTGGGCGGCTGGATGTTATTGCGCAGTGGCAGTGCGCCAGTCTCGCGTGAGGCAAGCCGAATTGATGCCGCCACGCTGAAAGATCCCGCGCTGATCGCCAAGGGGGAATACCTCACCACGGTCGGCGATTGTGCGGCCTGCCATACCGCACAAGGCGGCGCTCGTTATGCCGGTGGCCGCGTAACGGCGACGCCGTTTGGCGATATTCCCGCGCCCAACCTCACGCCCGATCGCGAAACCGGTTTGGGTGACTGGAGCTTCGAGGATTTCTGGCAGGCCTTGCACTCGGGCAAGGGGCGTCACGGCGAGCTGCTGTATCCCGCGTTCACCTATACCTCCTACACCAAGGTCAGTCACGACGACGCGCTGGCGATCTATGCCTATCTGCAGTCGCTGGCGCCGGTGCAGCAAACGACTGGCCCGCTAGGTCTCGAATTTCCATACAACGTGCGTGCCAGCCTCAATGCATGGCGCGCGCTGTATTTCAAAGAAGGTGTGTACCAAGCCGACACGAGCAAATCGGAGTCGTGGAATCGCGGCGCGTATCTGGTGCAGGGCTTAGGCCACTGCAATGAATGCCACATCACGCGCGATGCGCTTGGCGGCATGCGCAGTGACCAGCCACTGTCGGGTGGACAGATTCCGGTGCAAAACTGGTACGCGCCCGATCTGAGTACTCAGGCCAATGGCGGCCTTGAAGGCTGGAGCGAGCAGGACATCGTCGATCTGTTGAAGACCGGCCATTCCGGTAAAGGCACCGCATTTGGCCCCATGGCCGAAGTTGTGGCGCGCAGTACCCAGCACATGCAAGAGAACGATCTGCGCGCTATCGCGACTTATCTGCAATCGCTGCCGGCACGGTCAGCTACACCGCCGCAAGAGCTGCCCTTCGATACCAAGACGTTGGTTAGCCAAGGCACCAAGGTCTATGCGCAGCAATGCGCAAGTTGCCATGGCAAGAATGGCCAGGGCGTGGCTGGGGTCTACCCGCCGCTCGATGGCAATTCGTCGGTAAACGAGCCCACCGGTATCAATGCGATCCGTGTGGTGTTGCTTGGTGGTTTTCCACCGGTGACAGCGGGTAATCCACGGCCGTATTCGATGCCGCCGTTTGCGCAGTCATTAAGCGACAACGACGTGGCTTCGGTGGTCAGCTACATCCGCCAGGCTTGGTCGAACAAGGCGCCGCCGGTGCGTGCCGATGACGTCGGCAAATATCGTCATACGCCGATCGATTAAACCGGATTCTCGGTAAACGCCTGGGGTAGGTTGGGGTGAGTGCAAGCGAACCCCAACGTGGCGCCCAATGTGACTCACAACATAACGCCGACCGTGGCATGTTGGGGTTCGCTTTGCTCACCGCCAACCTACCTCACCCCAACGCGCACAACGTTGCCAGGGCCTGCCAAGGCGCCAGATCCCAATGTCCGCGCGCTTGGCCCGAAGGCGAGGGCAGTACGAACATTTTCGTTTCGCCGATGCGGTCGCTCTGTAAGCCATAGACGGCTGGACGTCCAAGCGCGGTACGTGCGGCCGCCTTGCTGGTGAATGCAAGTACGTGGGGCTGGTACCGTTCGATCTTGGCGATCAGGGCGGCCACGTCGAACGCATCGCGCGGCAGCTCGTCGTCATTGCCGACATGTTTCTTGGCAAGATCGGTCAGGCCGATACCGTAGTGCGGCAGTAGCGGAAACTCTTGGGGTGCGAGCAGGCGCGGCGTCAGTTCTGCGGCGTGCAGCGCGCGCCAGAACATATTGCCGGGATGGGCGTAGTAGGCACCTTCGCTGGCAGAGCGGCGGCCGGCTGCAGTACCGCAGAACACGCAGCGCAAGCCAGGGCGCAGCACGTCCGGCAGTATGTGCTGGCAGTTACCGGCTCGGATGGCCTTCATATGTGTCGAGCAGTGTTGGGATCCTCCCAGGACAGCCGCGCATGCAGCCGCTGATCGGTATCCAGTCGAAGACTCAATTGCATGCCAAGAGCGGCCGTAGCGGCCTGCGCGAGCGCCAGGCCCAGGCCCGCATGCCCGGCATGCTGGGGTTGTTTGCGCCAAAAGCGCTGACCGAGACTGGGCAGGTCGTCGGCATGCAGGTTGGGCGCGGCATTGTCGATGCTGATCGCCTGAGGCTCGGCCCGCAGCCGTACCGTGTCTCCGCTGGCGGCATAAGCACAGGCGTTGCCTAGCAGGTTGCCGACTACAACTTCGAGCAGGGCCGGGTCGGTATGCACATGGCTTGCATGGTCGATTTGCAGATGTAGCTCGATGCTGCGCTCGGCAGCCTGGCTGCGATAGCGTTGAGCTTGCCGTTCCAGCCATGGCCCTAACGCAACCGTTTGCGGATGCGGTTGTTCCAGGCCACCTTGCAGACGAGTCAGTAATAACAAGGCGGTGACGGTCGCTTCCAGCTCGGCACTGATGTTGCCGACCTCACTGAGGATTTCGGGCAGGCTGCGGCCGCTGGGATAGCGTGACTCTACTTCGGCCAGGGCACGCAATTCGGCCAGCCGGGTACGCGTTTCGTGGGCCAGGCCGCTGGCGAACTGGCGTTCGCGGGCGAGTCCTTCGTCCATGCGCGCCAGTACATCGTTGAAGCGGCTGACCAGCGGGTCGAGTTCACGTAACCCGCTGGGAGTCAGGCGTTGGCCAGGGGCATTGGGGCCGATGTGGCTGATGCGTTCGACCAGGGCCTTCATCGGGCGCAGGCCGCGCCTCACGATCAACGGGACAGCGACCAGGGCGGTGCCCAGCGCCAGTGCCGGACTCAGGGCAAGAATCCAGTCGATGGCGAACAGGATTTGATCGAAGGGGCGACGATCTTGCGCGAACAGCAGCCGGCAGTCGTGCAGGGCCGGCTGGCTGGTTTGGGTTTGGTTTTCTTCGCCGCTAGGCGGAGGCTGCACAGTGAGCATCACGGTGCTCAGACGCACATGATGGGCGTGCAGTACCCCGTAACGCGGTTTGGCGCTGGCGGCCTGCGGCCAGTCCGCCGGCAGTACGGGCAGGGCTGGGCTGCTGCGCAGCGGCGGCACATCGGCGCAGCGCAATTCGTAATAGGCATGGCCTTCGCCCCCAAGGATGCCGGCCTGCGGTGGTTGGATGCGGCCGTCGCTGAGCGCGTCCTGCTCCAGCTCGATCATCGCCGTGAGCGCCTGCGCCTGGGTCAACAGGTTTTGCTGGAAGCGCTCATTCATCTCATGGTCGATGCGCCAGTCCATCAGCATCGCGCCGCCGCCCAACACCAACAGGCTGGTGATGACCAACAACAGGGTGATACGCGACGAAAGGGACGCTGGCCTCACGGGATCACGTAACCCGCGCCGCGCCGGGTTTCGATCAAGCCCTGCAGGCCGGCGGCGTCCAGCTTGCGGCGCAGGCCGAACACCAACACTTCGACGCTGCGGTCGGAAACATCGCTGTCGCTGCCGGCGGTGCGTTCAAGGATTTCCGTGCGGCTGAAGGCACGGCCGCGATGGCGCAGCAGCAGGCCCAGCACCGAGAATTCGCGCGGGGTCAGCGCCAAGGGGCGCCCGTCCACGCTGGCGTAATGCGAGAGCGGGTCCCAGGCCAGCGCGCCGTGGTTGAGTACCGCGGGCTGCGTCTGCTGCGGCCGCCGAGCCAGGGCACGCAAGCGAGCAAGCAGCTCGTCGAACGAGAATGGCTTGACCATGTAATCGTCGGCGCCTGCGTTCAGGGCCTCGATGCGATCGGTGACCTGATCGCGTGCCGACAGCACCAGTACGCGTGGCCGCTGCCCTCCCGCAGGCAGGCTGCGCAGCACGCCGACGCCGTCCAGCTTGGGCAGCATCAGGTCCAGCACAACGAGGTCATAGCCATAACTGGCCAGAAAGCCGCGTGCTTCCATCCCGTCCTGAGCCGTGTCGACGGTAAACCCCGCACCTTGCAGGCCTTGCCGCAAGGTATTGCGCAGGCGTTCGGAGTCTTCCACCAATAGCAGTTTCATGATCCAGCGTTTCTCCACGGCTTAACTAGCACCGTCCCGCTAGCGTAAACCATCCAATTTACCGGGCCAGGCTGAGGCAATGCTTGGGTTCAAAAACTCGCATCGACAGTTCAACTATGCAACCGCTATAAAGATGCCCCGGTGGGGAGAGTCTGGTGAGCGAAGAGATCTTGATTAATGTGACGCCGCGCGAGACCCGCGTCGGCGTGGTGGAGAACGGCATGCTGCAGGAGGTCCACGTTGAGCGGGCGTCCAAGCGCGGCTATGTCGGCAATGTGTACAAGGGACGGGTGCAGCGGGTGATGCCCGGCATGCAGGCGGTGTTTGTCGAAATAGGCCTGGAGCGGGCGGCGTTTTTGCACGCTTCGGATATTTTGCGACCGCCGTCACAAGCCGTGGAGGGCGCCGAAACACCGGCCCCGCCGATTCAGGGCAATGGTCATACGGGTAATGGGGGCAATGGGCATGCCGGTAACGGGCATGTGCCGTCGATCAGTGAGCTCGTTCACGAAGGTCAAGAGATCGTGGTGCAGGTGGTGAAAGACCCGATCGGCACCAAGGGCGCCCGACTTTCCACGCATTTGTCGATTCCTTCGCGCTACCTGGTGTTGCTGCCACACGCTAAAACCCTGGGCGTTTCCACCCGTATCGAAGACGAGGACGAGCGGCAGCGCCTGAAAGAAGTGCTGGGTTCGCTCATCGGCGAGGTACCACTGGGCTATATCGTGCGTACCAATGCCGAGGGCCAGTCAGCGGAGTCGCTGGCGTTCGACGTCACCTATCTGGGCAAGGTCTGGCGTGTGGTGCAGGAGAACATCGCCAAGGCCAAGATCGGCGAGCGGGTTTACGAGGAACTGTCACTGCCGTTGCGTAGTCTGCGTGACATGCTCACCGACGACATTGAGAAAGTGCGGGTGGATTCGCGCGAGACCTATGAAAAGGTCGCCAAATTCGTGCACAAGTTCATGCCCAGCCTCGACGACCGGATCGAGCATTACGCCGGCGAGCGGCCGATTTTCGACCTCTACGGTGTCGAGGACGAGATCCAGCGGGCGCTGAAAAAAGAGGTGCCGCTGAAATCAGGCGGTTATCTGATTGTCGATCAGACCGAGGCGATGACCACCATCGACGTCAATACCGGCGGCTACCTCGGCACGCGCAATCTGGAAGAGACCGTTTACCGCACCAATCTGGAGGCTGCGCAGTCGGCCGCGCGGCAACTGCGGCTGCGCAATCTGGGCGGCATCATCATCATCGACTTCATCGACATGACTGATGAGGAGCATAAGCGGCAAGTGCTGCGCATGCTGGAAAAAGGGCTCGCCAACGATCATGCCAAGACCACGGTATATCCGATGTCGGCGCTGGGTCTGGTCGAGATGACCCGCAAGCGCACCATCGAAAGCCTGGAGCGCCAGCTATGCGAGCCTTGCCCCGCCTGCAGCGGACGCGGCGCGCTGAAGACCGCCGAGACGGTGACCTACGAGATTTTCCGTGAGATCACTCGTGCCGTCCGCCAGTTCAACGCGCAGAAATTATTGGTCATGGCCAGCCCGAAAGTGGTCAATCGCATTCTGGAGGAGGAGTCCGCAGCGGTCGCCGAACTGGAAGAGTTCATCTCCAAAAGCATACGATTTCAGGCCGAAGAGCATTACTCGCAGGAACAGTTTGATGTCGTACTTTTATGACGCGCGGTGTGGCGCGAGCTGCCAGTGAACGTGCGCTGGCAGCGATGGCTGCACCGTGCGCTTCGCGCATTGGGCTGGGTGGCGGGTATTTGCGTCATCAGCCTGGCCGTATTGATGGCACTGACGCAGTTGCTGCTGCCGCTGTTGGCGGATCACCCACAATGGGTCGCGGCACAGCTTAGTAAGCAGTTGCAGCGGCCGGTGACCTTTGCCTCGATGGATGGGCGTTGGCAGGGCTCCGGTCCATTGTTTGTGTTGCGCGATGTGACCATTGCTTCAGCCGAGCCTGGTTCGGCCCAGGGCGGCAGCCCGCTGCATATCCCCGAGACCGAGCTCAAGCTCGATTTTGGCGGTTGGCTGTTGCCGTCGCGCCATTTGTTGAATCTGTATGTTCGCGGCCTGCAATTGGATCTGGGGCGTGACGCCGACGGTACCTGGCATGTTAACGGCATCGGTATGGCCGGCGGGTCCGATCGGCAAGAGGTGTCCTTTAGGGGGCTCTCGGTGGGCTTGTGGCTAAGCGACTTGCGCCTTGATATCACCGACGGCCGGGTCGGCAAGCACTACACCTTGATCGCCGATCAACTGCGCTTGACCCGGCAAAATGGCCGTATTCGAGTGGGTGCGCTCTTGCGCCGTGAAGGCGCATCGGGATTACTGCATGGCGCCGGCAGTTTTCGTGAGGATGGTGCAGACGGACGTTTATGGCTTGCCGGTAGCGACGTCGACCTGCATGGTCTGCTGGCCGGTGTCGATTTAGGTGGCTATACGGCCGAAGGCGGCCATGGTTCTGCTGCTAGCTGGCTCGACTGGCGTCATGCCAAGGTCGTGCGCAATCTGACCCGTTTCGATCTCAACGACGTGGTGGTGAGCAATCCCAATGGCGGCAAGGCTCAGGTGACGGGTTTGCATGGCCTGGCTGAAATACGCTTTGTCGACGCCGGCTCTCAGTTTCGCTGGGCAGGGGACGACGGCAGTGCGCTCGTTGCCGCCCTGTCGAAATCAGGAGCCGATCTGGCGCGCGTCGACGTAGCCGCGAAAAATCTGCAGGTTGCGCCGTTGCTGCCGTGGTTGGCGTTAAAGCCCAATTTATCGCTACCGTTGGCGCAGTGGCTGGGTGGCGGCAAGCCGCACGGCAATTTGCCTCATGCCGCGTTGCGTTGGAGCCAGGCGAGCGGATTGGAGTACCTCGATGTGGGTTTCGATGACATCGGCATCGATGCCGCCGGCAAGTTGCCCGGTGTGAATAGCCTGCATGGTGAATTGCGCGGCGATGCCGAGGCGTTTGCGCTTGAGCTGCCGCAGCAGGCCGCTACGTTGAATTTCCCGCATACCTTCCGCAAACCCTTTGTCTTGTCCCAATTGGCAAGCCATGCCGCCTTTTGGCACGGGGACGACGCCTGGCATATCGGCTTGGACGCACTTGATTTCATGGGTGTCGGCTATAGCGGCCAGGTGCGCGGCGAGGTGGCGTTGCCTGATGCGGGCGGACGCCCGTTTTTGGACCTGTACGCGGCACTGAACCATACCGATGTGCAAGCCGCCAAGCTGTTCTGGCCGATCGATTCGATGTCGCCGGCGTCGATTGAATGGCTGGATCGGGCCTTGGTCAGCGGCAATATCGATACCGGCGCGATTTTGGTGCGGGGCGATTTACGCGATTGGCCATTTCGCAACAATGAAGGTCGTTTCGAGGCGCGTGCCGAAATCAGCGGTCTCACGCTCGACTACGGCAAAGACTGGCCGCATGCGGAAGGCGTCAGTGCAGTCGCTAACTTCGTCAACAACGGCATGCTGGTAGAAACCAGTACGGGGCAGGCGTTGGGTAACAAGCTGGAGCGGGCGGTAGCGCTTATTCCTGATTTCGCCAACACCATCCTCGATCTCAACGTGCAGGGTTCGGGCAGCGGCGCCAGCCTGATGGAGTTCGTGCGCAAGAGCCCGATCGGCAGTCGTCAGGCCGATGCCCTGTCCAAGTTGAGCCTGGGTGGCAACGGCAGCTTTGATTTTCATCTGGTGATGCCGCTGAAAGACAGCAAAAACTTCACCCTGGCAGGTACGACACAACTCAAAGACGTCGATCTGAACGCGCCGGAGTGGAACCTCAAACTGGAAAAGATCAACGGTCAGGCCAGTTTCGATGGCCATGGTTTTCGTGGCGACGCGCTCGATGTCGGTTATCGCGGTCAGCCGTCCAAACTCAATCTGGCCATTGCCGGCGCCACGGGGCGCCCGGATACGGCGCTGTCCGCCCAGCTCAGTGGTCGCTACAGCGTCAGCGAGCTGATTCAGGGGTATACGCAACTCAATTGGTTGAATCAGATGATGTCCGGGCGTAGCGATTTCGTTATCGGCTTTGACATCACCCACCCAGCCGGCAGCAGCGACACCGCACAGACACTAAGCGTCGATTCGACGCTGGTCGGCACGGCCATGAATTTTCCCGTGCCGTTGAAGAAGGCCGAATCAAGCACGGTGCCGCTGCACCTGACCCTGGGCTTACCCATCAGCGGTGGCGATCTGCAGGTCGCGCTAGGGCAGGTGTCACGCGCCCACTTTCGCTTGCCGGCAGGCGAAGGCAAGCCATTGGCGGCAACCATTGTGTTGGGCAATCGCGCGCCTGACACCTTGCCTGATAAAGGCATGCGTTTTCGCGGCCATGCCGCACGCTTGGATGTAAGTGGCTGGGTGCAGTACATAGCCAGCGGCACCGGCAGTGAAGGGGCTAGTCTCGAAAGCCTCGATGTCAGTGCCGACAAAGCTGAATTGTTCGGGCATAGTTTTCCCAGCATGCGTATTCAGGCGGTGCCGGAGACGGATGTGCTTAACGTCGAGGTCGATAGCCAAGCCGTTGCCGGCCGTTTCAATGTGCCTTCGGTCGACCTACGCAAACGTGGCGTTACAGCGCGCTTGCATCACTTGTATTGGCCCAAGGACGTCACGCTTAAAGAGGGTGGGGCGCCGGTGAAGCCAGGTGCCGATGCGACGGTAGATGGTGCTGCGCCGGTCCCGCCGGCGCATCCGGAAAACACCGGCGTCAATCCTTCCGCATTGCCGCCCTTCCATCTGTGGATAGGTGATTTACGCTTCGGCGAGGCTAGGCTTGGCGAGGCGCGCCTGGAAACATGGCCGACCGATCACGGCATGCATATCGATCAATTGCGTGCGTTGTCGCCTAGCGTGCAGATCAATGCCGCCGGCGATTGGAACGGCACGCCCACCGATAGCCGCACGCATCTGCGGATCGATTTCACCGCCGAGAATCTGGGCGAGATGCTTAGCGCCTTCGGCTTCGAAGGCCTGTTCAACGGTGGCAAAACCCGCGCACAGATCGACTCGACCTGGCCGGGGGCACCTTCGGCGATGGATATGGCCAACATGGACGGCAAGCTCAGCGTCAATGTCACCGATGGCCGCATTCCCGAAGTCGCGCCCGGTGTGGGTCGTTTGTTCGGATTGGTCTCGATCGTCGAATTGCCGCGCCGGCTCACGCTGGATTTCGGCGATGTATTTGGCAAAGGCTTGGCGTTCGATTCGATTGCCGGCGATTTTCAACTCGCTCATGGCAATGCCACCACCCAAAATCTGGAGATTCATGGGCCGGCCGCCGAGATCAGCATCAAGGGCCGCACTGGGCTGCGCGCGAAAGACTACGACCAGGAAGTGCACGTACTGCCGCACGTCGGCAACAGCCTGCCCATCGTCGGCGCAGTCGTCGGTGGGCCGATCGGTGCCGCCGCCGGTTTCGTCGTGCAAGGGATCTTGGGCCGTGGCCTGAGTCATGCCGCCGGTGCGCGTTACCGCATCACCGGTACCTGGGATAAGCCGGTGATGACCTTGATCGAGCGAAGCGGCATGCCGGTTACGCCGGTGGTGCCGCCGATGCAGCCAGGCATTCCGGCCGCATCGGGTAGCAGCATCGCCGTGCCGGCCACCGCCTCTAGTGTTGGTCGCTAAGAGGTTCGGTCGTGGGCTTGGTACTGCCGCGAAACGGAAATAGTTGCTGCCGGATGAAGCCATCGGGCATGTAGTCGCCGACCACCCCATATTTCTCGGGGAATTTGTTTTTCGACTTCACTGCGGTGCCGAACAGATAATCGATAAAGGCATAGTGCGCGGCGTAATTCTTGTCGATGGCCTCGTCGTCGGAGGCATGGTGCCAGTGGTGGAAGTTTGGCGTCACCAGCACGTACTTCAACGGTCCCCACGGCAGATGCACATTGGCGTGGTTAAACACCGCCTGGAAGCCGACCACGATGATGTAGGCATTCATCACCGCTTCGCTGAAACCGAGGATATACAGCGGTGCAAGCACACAGACGCGGGTCGCGATGAGTTCCAGCATGTGCTGGCGCGAACCGGCCAGCCAGTCCATCGTCTTCACGCTGTGATGCACCGAATGGAAGCGCCACAGAAACGGCACCTCGTGGTACGCGCGATGTGTCCAATATTGCGCCATGTCCGCAACCAGGACGCACAGCAGCAATTGCGGCACGAAATAAATGTGCTGCACAAACTGCTGGAAGTCACTGCGCACCAGCCAGCCGAACATATGGTGCAGTAGAAAATTCACTACCAGCAGCGCCAGGCCGACGATGAAATGATTCACCGCAAAATGCTTCAGGTCGGTTTGCCATTCTTTGCGGAAAACCGCTTGCCCTTTGTATAGCGGGAAAAGCTTTTCGATCACCACGAACATCAAGGTCGAGCCGAGCAAATCGAGAATGAACCAGTCCAGCCCGATATACGGCGTGCTATCGGGGAAATTACCTACCGGTACGCGCGACCCGCCCAACGCGGTGGCGGCCATCACCAGGCCGAATGCGATGACATTGAGATTGCGCATGCGGCCAAGAATCAAATTGCCCAGCGACATGCCGCCGGCCAGCAACAGCGCAACCAGCAATAACTGACGCAACACGCCGACGTCATATCGGTGACGCAGGTCTGGCGTGGTCAGATATTGCGGAAAATGAAAGGCTAGTACGCCCAGCAGGCACAAAAAGCCCAGCGATAGCGCCAGCACGCTGCTGATCTTGCCCAATCCGGGCTTGAGCTCGCCGTCGCGATGCAGCAGTTCGTTGGTTTCCTCGATCGGGGCCTTGATCGTGCGGTCGATGACCTTGCGGGCCAGTTCGCGCTTGGAAAAGTCGTTCATGGTGGTCCTTCACGGGCTGGTGGCGCATGGTAGCGGTTCGCCGTGAGCACCACAGCAAATCCCTACATCCGGCTTGCCAGCCTACGCTTTAAAGCCGCAGGATGCGCCCCCAACTGTGTTAGTCCACACGTATGCTCATGGCGAAGACATCATGGATTCCTTGATCGCGCAGGCCGAACGCCGGCTACTGGCGCCAGGCGGCCTTGCCGCAACCGATCTCGATCGCGTATTCACCCAGTTGATGGGGCCGTCCATCGACGCCGCCGATCTGTATTTCCAGCACTCGCGCAGCGAATCCTGGACCTTGGAAGAGGGCATCGTCAAAGACGGTAGCCACTCGATCGAGCAGGGCGTCGGCGTGCGCGCGATCAGCGGCGAAAAGACCGGTTTTGCCTATTCGGACGAGATCGTGCTGCCGCAGTTGCTGGATGCGGCCAAAGCCGCGCGGGCGATTGCCCATGACGGCCACGGCGCCGGCAAGCCGCTGGCGCTGAATGGCGGGCGCGCCCTTTACCCGGCAATCGATCCGGTCGAGAGCCTGCCCAATCCCGACAAAATCGCCTTGCTGCGTGAGGTGGATGCCTATGCGCGCTCGCGCGATCCGCGCGTCAAGCAAGTCATTGTCAGCCTTGCCGCCACGATGGATACCGTACTGATCGCCGGTTCCGACGGCACTTTGGCCGCCGATGTGCGCCCGCTAGTGCGATTGAACATACAAGTGATTGCCGAGCACAACGGACGGCGTGAACAAGGCCATGCCGGCGGCGGCGGTCGCTACGGTTACCGGGAGCTGATCGAGAACGGTCGTGCGTTGACTTTTGCCGATGAGGCCGTGCGCCAGGCGCTGGTGAACCTGGATGCGGTCGATGCGCCTGCCGGCAGCATGACCGTCGTGCTTGGCCCAGGTTGGCCCGGAGTATTGCTGCATGAGGCCATCGGTCACGGTCTGGAAGGGGATTTCAACCGTAAGGGCAGCTCCGCCTTTGCGGGGCGCATCGGCCAGCGCGTTGCCGCACCCGGTGTCACCGTCGTCGACGACGGCACCTTAGTCGGCCGGCGCGGCTCGCTCAGCGTCGACGACGAAGGTACGCCCACCGAATGCACCACCTTGATCGAGGATGGCATTCTCAAGGGCTATATGCAGGACAAGCTCAATGCCCGCCTGATGGGCATGGCGCCTACCGGCAATGGCCGGCGCGAATCGTTTGCGCAGTTGCCGATGCCGCGCATGACCAACACCTACATGCTGGCCGGTCAGCACGATCCGCAAGAAATCATTCGTTCGGTCAAGCGTGGTTTGTATGCACCGAACTTCGGCGGTGGCCAGGTCGACATCACCAACGGCAAATTCGTGTTTTCCGCCTCCGAGGCTTACCTGATCGAAGACGGCAAGGTGACCCGCCCGGTGAAAGGCGCCACCCTGATCGGCAGCGGCCCGGAGGTACTCACCCGCGTTTCGATGATAGGCAACGATCTGGCGCTGGATGAAGGCGTCGGCGTGTGCGGCAAGGATGGCCAGAGCGTGCCGGTGGGTGTAGGTCAGCCGACATTGCGCATCGATGCGATGACGGTGGGCGGCACCGCTGCGTAACGGTGTGGCTTGCGAAGCGAGGCGCCATTATCGGCGCCTCGCATGAATACTCGGTGTTAGCTGGCGCCGTCCGGCTCGCTGTCGCTGGCGGACAGGTCTTTCAGCAACTGAAAAATCTCTCGATACGCACGTGGTGATTTGTTCGCATCGCGTTCGCTGCGCGCCTGGCGGATCAGCGAGCGCAGGTGCTGACGATCGACGCCTGGGTGTTGGGCGATAAGCTCGCCAAGCGCGATATCGTCATCGGCGATCAGGCGGTCGCGCATGGCTTCGAGGCGGTGCATGGCGGCGGTTTCCTGGCGCTGGCGCTCGCGATTTTCGCCGAGCGCGGCACGCACGCCATCGAACACGCTGTCCTCATGCCGGCGCATCATTTTGGCCAGAAACGCCAGTTGTCGCTTATGCGCAATATGCGCGGTGATACGGCGCGTTTGGTCGATCTCCCGGCGCACGTCTTCAGGCAGATCCAGCTTGGCCAGCTTGCTGGCGGGTAGTTCGACCAGTTGGGCTGCCAGCGCGAGCACGGCAAGCGCATCACGGCGCTGTTGGGTGCGGCTGGGGCCGTAGTCGTGGTCGGTGTCGTCGGTGTAGGTGCGATTCACTGGGGTGTCCAAAAATAAGATCGGTCGAACTGAAGATCAGGTGCTCTAGTCCGCTTGCTCCAGCGCGAAGCGCGGGATCGGTTCACCGTTGAGCGTAACGGTTTCACAAAACATGGTCGCCGGCCGCACCCACAGGCCCATGTCGCCGTACAACGCCTGATAGACGACCAGCTCCTCCATCGTTTCGCTGTGACGGGCGGTGCCTAGCACGCGGTAGGGTTGCCCCTTGTAATGTCGGTAAATGCCTGCGATCGGCTGCATATGGACCTCGGCACGGTGCGTGCTTTGCAATCGGCCATGTTGCCCCCATTTTGGGGGCCTGGCGGCTCGGACCGCACATTCTACCGTACTCTTCACTGCATACTTTTTCGGCTGTGTTTTCAGCCGTCTTGATTAGGAAGCCTTACCACGTGAGCGATTTAGCCAGCACCCAGGACCGCAGTCATCAGGAACTCGACCGTTTGGCTGAGCTGGCCGAAGAGGTGATCCGCCGCGCTCGCGCTGCCGGCGCCAGCCAGGCTGAAGTGTCGGCCAGCATCGACACTGGGCTGAGCGTCAACGTGCGCCTGGGCGAGGTCGAGACGGTTGAGCACTCGCGCGACCGTGGTTTTGGGCTAACCGTGTATTTCGGTCAGCGTAAAGGCTCGGCCAGCACTGCCGACCTTAATCCCGACTCGATCCAGGCGACCCTGGATCAGGCTTGCGCGATTGCCCGCTTTACCGAGGAAGACCCCGCCGCCGGTCTGGCCGATGCCGAGCGCATGGCTACGGCTTTCCCCGAGCTTGATCTGTGGCATCCGTGGCAGATCGACACGACCCAGGCTATTGCCTTGGGCCTGGAGATCGAGGATGCCGGCCGCGCCCATGCGGGTATCAGCAATTCCGATGGCGCCGGTGTGCAGATGGGGCAGGGCTTGTCGGTTTACGCGAACTCGCACGGATTTGTCGGGCGCGAGCGCGCCACGCGGCATTCGCTGTCGTTGGCACTGATTGCCGAGGACGAAAACGGCATGCAGCGCGACTACTGGTACGACACGGTGCGTTCGGCCAACGATTTCATCAGCGCGCGCTCCCTGGGCGACAAGGCTGCCGAGCGCACCTTGTCGCGGCTGCGGTCGCAGCGTTTGTCCACGCGGCAGTGTCCGGTGCTGTTCGCGCCGGAGATCGCCCGTGGGTTGATCGGCCATCTGGTGAGCGCGGTAAGTGGTGGTTCGCTGTATCGCCGCGCCAGCTTTTTGCTCGATCACGCCGGCAAGCAAATCATGCCGGCATGGCTGAACATCATGGAGCAGCCATTGCTGCCGCGCGGTCATGGCTCCGCTTCGTTCGATGCCGAGGGCGTAGCTACGCGCGCCAGCGCGCTGATCGAGGGCGGTGTGCTGCAGCGTTATGTGATGGGTAGCTATTCGGCACGTAAGCTGGGTTTGTCGTCCACCGGCAATGCGGGGGGCATTCATAACTTGGTCGTGGCTCCAGGCCAGGACGATTTCGCCGGCATGCTCAAGCGATTGGGTACCGGTTTGCTGGTCACCGAGGTGATGGGTCAGGGCGTATCCACGATGACCGGCGATTATTCGCGCGGTGCCGCTGGATTCTGGGTCGAGAACGGGCAGATTGCCTATCCGGTCGAGGAAATCACCATTGCCGCCAACCTGCGCGATATGTTCGCCGGTATCGTCGCCGTGGGGGCCGACGTGGACCCACGCTCGCATATTCTTACCGGCTCGATTCTATTGGAGCGGATGACGGTGGCTGGGGAGTAAACGCCCAGGGTGGTAATAAAGCCTTGGGCGGTAATAAAGAAGGGCTGGCAACAAAGAAGCTTGCAGCAAAGTCTGTGAAGGCTTGTTAGCATCCGCGTTGTCGGCGCCACATCCGGCGCTTGTCCACGTACTAGGAGAGTTGCCGTGAGCGTCCCGCCCGAATCTGTCGTTCCGCCCGCTCCACCTGTGGCACCGCCGCCGCCAACCGACGGCCCCTCCGCCGAAGAGAAGCAATGGGCCATGTTCGCTCATCTCTCCGCGCTGTGCGGCTTTGTCATTCCGCTCGGCAGCATCATTGGCCCGTTGGTGATCTGGTTGATCAAGAAGGACACCATGCCCTTCGTCAACGACCAGGGCAAAGAAGCGCTCAATTTCAATATCACGGTGCTGATCGCCGCGATCGTTAGCTGGATTCTGATTTTTGTGCTCATCGGTGTGCTTCTGCTGATCGCCGTGGGCATTTTTTGGCTGGTTTTCGTAATAATCGCCAGCATCCAGGCCAGTAATGGCACGGCTTACCGCTATCCATTTGCACTTCGATTAGTGAAGTAACGCACTTAGTGAAGTAATGCACTAGGGTTCTTCACATAACATGGTTAACCTAGCGCCGCGTCGGAGCCCAGAGGGCGGCGCTATTTTCAAACCACATGCATGGAGGTGTCACAATGAACATTGCAGGTTCCAGCCCGGAAGAACGGACCGGTGCGACTATTACCTACGTTCTTACCGCGATTTTTTCCTGGTTAGGCGCGTTGATCGGCTGGCTGATCTGGAGAGGCAAAGGAGCCTATGCGAAAGACCAGACCACCGAAGCGCTGAATTTCGGCATTACGATGCTGATTATCATGGTGGCGCTGTCGGTCCTGGCGCGGATCATTCCCGCGATCGGTTTCCTGGTTTGGATTGCGTCGCTGGTGCAGCTAGTGTTCGGCATTATCGCCGCGCTGGCCGCCAACAAGGGCGAGAACTATCGGTTCCCGTTTGCCTTGCGCCTGGTCAAGTGAGCCTGGTCAAGTAGCCTGGTCAAATAATGGCCACGCAGTACAACAAAAAAGGCGGCCTGACGGCCGCCTTTTTTTGTTACTGAAAGAATGATTTATTAATTTAATGTTGGCGCTCAGCCGCGTAATAAGCCAACTCTTGTAGCAACGAGCCACGCGCGCCCAGCGAGGCAATCGCATCCAATGCCTCGCTGGTGAGCTCAGACAGGCGTCGGCGCGAGGCGTCGAGACCGATGATCGAGGGGAAGGTGGGTTTATCGGCGGCGGCATCTTTGCCGGCGGTTTTGCCGATAACCTCCGATTCGCCTTCCACATCGAGAATGTCGTCGCGCACCTGAAAGGCCAGGCCCACGGCATGGCCGTAACGATCCAGTGCATCGAGCGTGCCTTGCCCGGCATTGGCGGTCAGGGCGCCAAGCCGCACAGAGGCACGAATCAAGGCGCCGGTTTTGTAGGTATGCATGCGCTCCAGTTCGACCAGACTGAGCTTCTGGCCAATCGCAGCCAGATCCAGCGCCTGACCACCGGCCATGCCTTCGGCACCGCAGGCGCGGCCAAGTACGCGCATCATTTCCACGCAGTTGATGGCAAGAGCGTCATGGGCGAGCAGCTCGAACGCCAGCGCCTGCAAGGCGTCGCCGGCCAAGATCGCGGTGGCCTCGCCGAACACGATATGGCAGGTGGGGCGGCCGCGGCGCATCGCGTCATCGTCCATGGCCGGCAGATCGTCGTGGACCAGAGAATAGGCATGGATCAGCTCCACCGCACAGGCAGGTGCATCGAGCTGTGGGCCTGATTCGCCCAGCGCATGACCCGCCGCATAGACCAGCAGCGGACGTAGCCGCTTGCCGCCGCCCAGCGCGGCATAGCGCATGGCGCGGTGCAGGTCGACCGGGGGTAGGTTTTCCGCAGGCAAGGCCTGGGCCAGCGCCAGGTCGGCGCGGACGATCAGGGACTGCAGGATCGGGCCAAGCTCAGAGATCGGATTCAAACGGTTCGGCAGTATCGGGGGCTTCGGGATCGAGCAGCAGACGCACGCGCAGCTCGGCGTTTTCCAGCGCCTGCTGGCAATGACGATAGAGACCGATGCCACGCTCGAAGGAGGTGAGCGACTCGTCCAGGCTCAGTTCGCCGCCTTCCATGCGCGCGACAAGCTGTTCGAGTTCGTCTAGCGAATGCTCGAAATCGGCGGCGGGAGCGGTTTCAACGGGGGCGGGCTTGGCCATGGGGCGCAAAGCTAACGCAGCACCCGTGTGGAATCAATCTGTATCAGTGCCGCAGGTGACGATCAGGTGACTCAATCGCGGTTATCCGCGGTTGCCGGGTTGTTTGCCGGCGACCAATGCGGACGGCCACCAGCCACGCCGAACAGTGTTTCGCCCCGTTCTGTCAGCCAGCGATTGGCCACTGCGATCAGCTCGTCACCGGCATAAATCAGTGGATATGCCATGCGTTGCCAAGGCGGGATAGCGGCTTGCTGGAACAGGTCGCGCAGTTTGCGGGTATGTGCATCGCCGGCTGGCTTGATCTTTTCCCCGCCCCGGCGCCACCTCACGGTGAGAGGCTCCGGCAGGGCTGCCACCGTCCCGGTGAGCGTCAGCAGGCTGCCGTCGGGCAGGGGCAGGGGCTGGCCTGACCAGGGCGACTCCCACTCAGGATCGAGGGCCGGCTGCGGTGGATGTGCCCATAGCCGGCCCTTCCAGATATGCAACTCGGTGCCGGTCCAGCAGATGCAGGGCATGCGGCCGGCGCGGGCATGCAGTTGTCGTTCGATCTGTACACGCTGCTGGGCGGTAGGTGCCGGGCGTCCCCGTGCATGCAGCCAGTGATCGAGCAAGGGCTCGCGCAAGCCTGGCGGCAGCGCGATCCAGCCGGTGGCATCGAGGCTGTCGGTGAGCGGGTCGCGCAGGGTTTCCAGCGCGGCCAGCCATTGCGTTTGCAATGCGTCGGCAGCATCGCGGCTGAGCCGGGCACTGTGTTGTATGGATGCTGTTGCCTGCGGCCAGTGCCGGGCAAGGCGCGGCAGGATGTCATTACGCAGATAGTTGCGTGCGAGACGGGTGTCGGTATTGGAGGGGTCCTCAATGCAAAGCAGTGCATGCGCATCGATATAGCCGCGCAGTTGCTCCCGAGACAACGCCAGCAGCGGACGCCACAGCAGTCCGCGGCCCAATGGGCGGCATGCGCGCATCCCGCCGAGACCTTCCGGCCCGGCACCGCGCAACAGTTTGAGCAAGACGGTTTCGACTTGATCGTCGCCGTGATGGCCAAGCAGCAACCGTTCGCCGTCGCCCAGTTGGGCGGCGAGCGCGGTGTAGCGCGCATGTCGTGCCGCACCCTCGATGCCAAGGCCTGAGTCGATGTCGACCTCGACGCGTAGTACATCGCAGTCCACGCCAAGTTCGTGGCAGACACTTTGGCAATGTGCGGCCCATTGGGCACTCTCGGCATGCAGGCCATGATCGACATGCAGCGCGCGCAAACCACGCGCACGCGCCTCGGGTAATTGCGCCAGGGCATGCAGCAGCGCGGTGGAGTCGGGGCCGCCGCTGTAAGCGACGCAAAGTGCGCCGTCGGCTTGGTCGAGCAGGGCGTGCTGCAGGGTTTCGCTTAACGCATGTGCTTTATTCACGGACTGCTGGCTTCTTCGATTTATTGCGTACGTAAATCACTTTCGGTCGGCCATCGCCGGGGCTGCGCCGATCCATCTCGAACAGTGTGGTCGCAGTCATCAATTCACTGAGCTTGCCGTAGCCGTAGCTGCGTGCATCGAAGTTGGGTCGCTGTTTGGTGATGATCGAACCGACACCGCCGAGGCCAGCCCAGCCGTCATCATCCGAAGCAGCTTCAACTGCATTGCGCAGCAAATGTGCCAGGCCGCTGTCTTGCTTCAACTGCGCAGCGCTGCGTGGTTTCAGTGGTTGTTCTTCGTCGGGCTTGGCGATAAGGATGTCGGTGTAGATGAATTTATCGCAGGCGGCGACGAAGGGGTCGGGTGTTTTGCGCTCGCCGAAGCCATAGACGATTAAGCCTGACTCGCGAATGCGCGCAGCGAGGCGGGTGAAGTCGCTGTCGCTGGAGACGATGCAGAAGCCATCGAAACGGCCCGAATACAGCAGATCCATCGCGTCGATAATCATCGCCGAGTCGGTGGCGTTCTTGCCGCTGGTGTAACCGAACTGCTGAATCGGCTGGATCGACTGGGTTAGCAATTGCTCTTTCCAGCCTTTCAGATGCGTGCTGGTCCAGTCGCCATAAGCGCGTTTCACATGGGCGGTGCCGTATTTGGCGACTTCGGCCAAAAGCGCTTCGGCAATTGTCGGCTGTGCATTGTCGGCGTCGATCAACACAGCAAGCTTGGTGGCAGGCTCATTGGCCATGGTGAGGTCCACAGTGGAAAGCTGCGGCGATGGTACCTCGCCTGCGCGCCGGGGCGGAAAACAAAGCCCCGCGATGAAGCGGGGCTTTGCGTTGCATGGCTGTTTCGAGGTCGGTTGCGCTAGAAATCGAACGGCGGCGTCAGCCCGGTGAAATCGCCAATCACCTTGGCGTCGTAAGGGCCGTTGAGCTGGTTGAAGCCGCTGCCGGGTGCGTTGAGCGCACCTTGCAGAAACACGACGTGCCCGGACTTGTTGATTTCGATCACCCGATCATTGAACTGATCGCTTATCAACGTATCGCCATTGCGCAATCGAACCGCTCGCGTGGGCAGCGGTGCGGGATTGCTGCCGGCGTCGGTATTGGTGAAGTACTGCCAGACGACCTGGTCGTTGCCGTCGACCTCCACGATGCGATTGTTGTTCGAATCGGTGATTAGCGTATCGCCGTTGGACAGGCGGCTGGCAAAGGCGGCACCGCTCACTGTTCCGAGCGCGGTGAATTGTTTGACCAGCTCTAAGCTGGGTTTGACCTCAATGACGCGATTATTGTTTTCATCGGCGATCAGAATGTGGTTGTTCTCCAGCACTTCGGCACTATTGGGATTGCTGAGCTGATTCGGGCCGTTGCCAATGACACCGGTGGTGCCGTACTGCCACACGATCTGATGATTGAGATTGACAAGAATGATGCGCTGGTTGCCCTGGTCGGTAATCAATACATGCGGGCCTGGGTGATGCGGGAAGTTGATCAGAAACAGCGAATGCACTGGCGTATTGAGTTGATTCGGGCCCGAGCCGGCGATGCCTGCCTGACCGTACTGCCAGAGAATGTCGCCGTCATGATCGACAATAAATACGCGGTTGTCCGGGCAGCCGTTGACGGTGTCGGAGCAACCCGGCAGCCCTGGCGGCGTACCAGTGCCCGAGATCAAGGTGTACGGTCCGATGCGTTCGGCGTCATTCGTGCCTACGACACTGTTGGGGCCAGGCAGATCGGAGCCGTTGCCGAAATGCCAAAGCACTTGATGCGTGTAGCGATCGACTTCGATGACGCGGTTGTTGAATTGATCGGCGATAAGGATGTGGCCGTAACCATCCTGTGCATTCGCCGGGACAGCGTATAAGACACTCGCGGCAAGGCTGGTCAGGACCAGTGCCGCCGCGATGTATCGGTACATCGATTTTCGGAACAGGGAGCGTGCCATCTGAAACCCCTCCACAAGAGTTGGGCCAGGAAGCCAGTCCTTAATTGTCTCGGGCGGGTCCGCGAAAGAGAGCATCGTGTGGCGACGCGGGTTTGCAGCGCCTCCGGCATGCACCGTTGCCGAGCGTTACAGCATCCTCAATGTTTCATTTACTAGGCGTAAAGAGGATGTTTCGTGCATGTGAGTAGCGTCAGTTTAGGCAGAGCTCAACTGCTCTCGGTAGCCGATGCCGCATCAGTTACGGTTTCGCCGCTTCTGCTGCGCAGCAGCACGGCGCCAAGCCCGGCACCCAGCGCAGCGAAGATCGCGCCCACCAGAAATGCTGCCTGATAGCCGTCGTTGAGGGCGGCGAGTTGGGCATGTCCGCTGACCAACAGCCTCTCGGTGCGTGAAGCCGCCAGGCTGGCAAGAATGGCCAGACCAAGCGCACCGCCCATCATGAACGACGTGTTGACCACGCCCGAGGCCAGGCCCGACTCGGTTGGCGCGACATCGCTCATCGCCGCCAGCAACACAGGATTGAACGCGATGCCGGCGCCTAGACCGAGCAGGATCATGCCGGGAAATATATCAACCATGAATTGCCCATCGGTCGGTGCACGCGCAAAAAGCAGCAAGCCGACGGCAGCCAGCAGCAGCCCCGCCGCAAGCGGTTTCTTAATGCCGAAACGCATCACCAGCTTCGCGGAGATGCCGAGCGAGAAGGCGGCCATGATGAGGTTGGCCGGCAAAAAAGCCAGCCCGACTTGTAGCGGCGAGTAGCCGAGCACCAACTGCATATACAACGCCGAGAGAAAAAACCAAGCGAACATCGCGGCAGCCCAGAGCACGCCGATGATATTGGCGATGGCTACATTGCGTAGCCGAAACAGCCGCAGTGGCATCAGCGGCACACGCACGCGTGCTTCGATCACCAAAAAAATCACCAGCAAGGCCGCCGCGATCAAGAGCTGAGTGACGGTACGGATCGAGGTCCAACCCATCTCGTTGCCATTGACGATGGCATAGACGGCAAGCATCAGCGATGTGGTCACGGTGATCGCACCGGCGATATCCAGATGTCTGGAGAGATGTTGGTTGAGTGTGCTGGGCAATAGCTTTAGCGAAAGCGCAATCACGCCAACGCCAATCGGCAGGTTGACCAGAAAGATCCAGTGCCAGCTCAAGGTGCTGGTAAGCAGGCCACCGAGCATCGCACCGAGACTGCCGCCGCCGGCGCAAACAAAACCATAGACGCCCATGGCTTTGGCGCGATCGGCCGGTTCGGTAAACAGATCCATGATGAGCGATAACGCCACGGCGGTAACCACCGCAGCGGCAAGCCCTTGCAACGCACGTGCCGCGACCAGAAAGCCCTGGGTATGCGCCAGGCCGCAGGCCAGCGAGGCCAAGGTGAAACATCCAATGCCGATCAGGAACAGACGCCGATGACCATAGAGGTCGCCGAGCCGACCGCCGAGTAGAAGAAATCCGCCAAACGTCAGCATGTAGGCATTGACCACCCAGGCCAGCGATGTTTCGGAGAACTGCAGATCCGTCTTGATCGACGGCAGGGCGACGTTAACGATGGTGGTATCGAGCACGATCATCAGTACCCCGAGGCACAACACGATCAAGGCCAGCCAGCGGCGATCGCGATGTGCAGGTGGTGCAGGGATCTGGGAAGTGGTCTGGACATGCGTCATAACGAATCTCGCAAAAAGCTAGTGGGTTACGTCGAGGCTCTCTCACCAGGTACGACGAATAGGACCGCTAGAAATCGACACTCTGTTGCGCTGGGAGATACAGGGTATGGCGAGGCGATCGCGACAGCTTTCGTACGCAGGCGGTAACCGCTCAAGCTCATTCCGCCATGCGGAAGTTCAATTCCACGCCGACTCCGGCCGGATCGACCAGGAACAACTGCACCTGGCTGATGGCGTCGACGATATCGGTTTGGTAATGCACCCCGGCGGCATCGAGTCGAGCACGCGTGGCGGTGAGATTTTCGCAGGCAAAAGCGTAGTGGCCGAGCCAGCCGGTGGTACGCGGCTCGGCATCGCCATCGCCGCTGATGGTCAAATGGATTACCGGGCTGTCGCCGGCATATAACCAATAGCCGTGCGAGCCTGAGCGAAACACCGGGCGCGGGCCTTCACGCAGACCGATCAGGTCGATATAGAAACAGCGCAGCCGTTCGATCAGTTCGGCGGGCGCGCGCAGGTTCAGGTGATCGATACCGCGCACGCCCGTCATGATCGTATCTACCCTTGGTAAGCGCCGTAACGGCGCAGACGCTGATAGCGCTGCTCCAGCAGGTCGGGCGTCGACAGGGCTTCGAGTTCGTCGAGTTGGTTCAGCAGCACCGCTTTCAGGCGTATCGCCATGGATTGTGGGCTGCGATGGGCACCGCCGAGCGGTTCGCGCACCATTTTGTCGATCAGGCCCAGCTCCAGCAGACGCGGCGCGGTCATACCCAATGCTTCGGCGGCGTCCTTGGTTTTGTCGGCGCTCTTCCATAGGATCGAGGCGCAACCTTCCGGGGTAATCACCGAATAGGTGGAGTACTGCAGCATCAGTGTGCGGTCGCCCACGCCGATCGCCAGCGCGCCGCCGGAGCCGCCCTCGCCGATGACGGTGCAGATGATCGGCACTTTCAGCTCGGACATTTCCAGCAGATTGCGCGCAATGGCCTCGCTCTGGCCGCGCTCCTCCGCACCGATGCCGGGGTAGGCGCCCATGGTGTCGATAAAGGTAAACAGCGGTAGCTTGAAGCGCTCGGCCATCTTCATCAGGCGCAAGGCTTTGCGATAGCCCTCAGGGCGCGGCATGCCGAAATTGCGCTTGAGCTTGCCCTTGGTATCGCGGGCTTTCTGATGGCCGATAATCATCACCGCGCGGCCGTTGATGCGGCCGAGACCGCCGACAATGGCGCCGTCGTCGGCGTAGGCGCGGTCACCCGCCAATTCGTGGAATTCTTCACACATCACGCTGATGTAATCGAGCGTGTACGGCCGTGCCGGGTGGCGTGATAGCTGGGTGGTCTGCCAGGAGTTGAGATTGCGAAAAATCTCAGCGGTCTTGGTTTTAAGCTTTTCGCGTAGGCGGCGAACCTCTTCGTCGATATTGAACGCCTGCCCATGGCTGGCGTGACGAAGCTCTTCGATTTTCGCTTCCAGCTCGGCAATAGGTTGTTCGAAATCGAGGAAGTTGGGGTTCATTCGCAGTCATTCGTGGCGCGGAAGCGGGGCAGTATACCGGGACGTGGGATATCGCGAGAACGGAGGCGTATGGGGGGGCGGGGAACGGGGAATAGGGAACGGGGAACATGCGGACTGATGGGTGCTTGCGGCGCCGCGTTCTTTTTTGATCTTTGTTTGTTTTTTCTCTTGCGTTTTTGCTTGTGCTTTTTAGGCTTTTCCCCGTTCCCCGTTCCCCGTTCCCCGTTCCCCGTTCCCCGTTCCCCGTTCCCCGTTCCCCGTTTCAATCCCCTTGCTGCTTCACAATCCTCAGCTTGGCGGCCTGTACGCCGGGGATGCCGCGTACGGCGCGCAGGAGTTCGGGGATGGCGTCGACGCGCCATTCCTCGCTCAGCTCAAGATCGGCCTGGGCGTTCTGGTTGTGAAACCCGTGCAGTAACACGGTGGCGCGGCCGCCGAGATAGCCGGTCAGGGCATGACGTAGTTGTTCGATAAAGCCAGGATCGATGCCATTCAACTTCAATTGCAGCAATCGTGCATAGCGGCGGCAGGCATCGCCGAGGGTGTAGGCGGTTTTTGCCCGTAGCTGAAAGCCGCCGCCGGAAAAGTCGTCGATGCGCAGGCCGCCTTCGACGATCAGCATTTCATCGCGGGTGAGCAGGGGCGCGATCTGTTGATATAGCTCGCCGAAAAAGCTCACCTCGATGATGCCGGTGCCATCTTCGAGCCGGACGAAGGCATCGCTGTCGCCACGCTTGCGCACGCCGGTGACCATGCCGGCGACCGTCCACGGGGTGTCGGGGCCACGGCGGAAGCGATTGTTGTCGTCGTCGTTTTTGCGTGGTTTCGGCGGCTGGTAACGGTCGCCGATTTCGCCCAGCGGGCAGGTCGATAGCTGGGCCAGCTCTTCGCGCCACGGGTCAGTGGGATGACCGGACAGGTAATGACCAAGCGTATCGCGCTCGCCTTGCAGCTTTTGCTCAAGCGGCCATTCGGGTGCCGTCGGCAGGTCGATCTGCACGACCGGCGCGACGCTGCTCCTGCCGGCATCCGACATCATGGCGCCGAACATATCGTTCTGGCCCGATTGCTTGTCGCGCAGATGCTGTTCGGCGGCCTTGATCGCATTGGGCAACTGCAGCATCAGGCTGGCGCGGGTGGGCGCGAGCTTATCCAGCGAGCCTGAGAGGATCAGGGCTTCCAGTACCCGGCGATTGAGCTTGGTCGGGTCGACGCGCCGGCAAAAGTCGGCCAGATCTTTGTACTCGCCGCCTTGCTGGCGCTCGGCCACGATCGCTTCGCAAGCGCCCTGGCCGACACCCTTGATCGCGCCCAGGCCATAGCAGATGACTTTGGGTTTGACGGCGACGAACATGAAGTTCGCCATGTTCACGTCAGGCGGCTGGATGGTCAGGCCGATGGCGCGCGATTCGTCGAGAAAGGTCACCGCTTTGTCGGTGTTGTCCATGTCCGACGAAATCGTCGCGGCCATGAACTCGGCGGGGTAATGCGCTTTCAGCCACGCGGTCTGGTACGACACCAGCGCATAGGCGGCGGCATGCGATTTGTTGAAGCCGTAGCCGGCGAATTTTTCCATCAAGTCGAAGATGGAATCGGCCTTGTCGCCGGTCAGTCCGTCTTTGGCGGCGCCTTCGCGGAACTTGGCGCGCTCCTTCGCCATTTCCTCGAGTTTCTTTTTACCCATCGCTCGACGCAGCAAGTCGGCGCCGCCGAGCGAGTAGCCGCCGACGATCTGCGCCATCTGCATCACCTGCTCCTGGTAGACCATGATGCCGTAGGTCTCTTTCAGGATCGGCTCAACGCGCGGGTCGGGGTACTCCACTGCCTCGCGGCCGTGCTTACGGGCGACGAAGCTGGGGATCAGGTCCATGGGGCCGGGGCGGTACAGTGCCACCAGCGCGATGATGTCCTCGAAACGGTCAGGCTTGGCGTCCTTGAGCATGCGCTGCATGCCCGAAGATTCGAGCTGGAATACCGCTACCGTCTGCGCCTTCTTCAGCAGCTCATACGGCGCCGGGTCGTCCAGCGGCAGCTTTGAAATATCTAGCAGCGGCTCGCCGGCGGCCTCGCGCCGCACATTGATGGCTTTCACTGCCCAATCGATGATGGTCAGCGTGCGCAGGCCGAGAAAGTCGAATTTGACCAGGCCGACCGCTTCGACGTCGTCCTTGTCGTATTGCGTCACCACGCCGCCGCCACCGGGTTCGCAATACAGCGGGGCGAAGTCGGTGAGCGGGGTGGGGGCGATCACCACACCACCGGCGTGCTTGCCGGCGTTGCGGGTGAGGTTTTCCAGCTTGAGCGCGAGATCGACCAGCGACTTGGCTTCTTCGTCCTGCTCGTACAGGTCGCAGAATTCCTTGACGACGCGATCGGTTTCTTTCTTGGATTTCTCCGAGCGGCCGAGCGCATCGGACAAGGTGAGATCGAGTGGACGCGGCGGGATCAGCTTGGCGATCTTGTCGACCGCGTTGTAGCCCATGCCCAACACACGGCCTGAGTCGCGCAGTACCGCCTTGGCCGCCATGGAGCCGTAGGTGATGATCTGGCTGACGTGGTCGCGCCCATATTTGCGCGCCACATAGTCGATCACCTCGTCGCGGCGATCCATGCAGAAGTCGATGTCGAAGTCGGGCATCGAGACGCGTTCGGGATTCAAGAAGCGCTCGAACAGCAATTCGAACTGCAACGGATCCAGATCGGTGATCTTCAGTACCCATGCCACCAGCGAGCCTGCGCCCGAACCGCGGCCGGGGCCTACGGGGATGCCGTTTTCCTTACCCCAGTTGATGAAGTCCGCCACGATCAGAAAGTAGCCGGGAAAGCCCATCTCGATGATGACGTCCAGCTCGCGCTCCAGGCGCGCCTCGTAATCGGCGAGGGTGCGTCCGGCCGCCAGCGGCGCGGCGGCAAGCCGCTCGCGCATGCCTTCGCGGGAGATTTCACGGATATAGCTGGCCAGGTCGTGGCCTTCCGGCACCGGAAAGTCGGGCAGGTAGTAGGTGCCGAAACTCAGTTCGAGGTTGCAGCGCTTAGCCAACTCGATGGTGTTTTCCAACGCCTCGGGGATATCCGCGAACAACACGGACATCTCGGCGGGGGATTTCAGGTATTGCTGGTCGCTGTAGTCGCGCGGTCGCTTCGGGTCGGCCAGCACCCGGCCCTGGTTGATGCAGACGCGGGCTTCGTGTGCCTCGAAGTCGTCCTGTTTGAGAAAGCGCACATCGTTGCTGGCGATCACCGGCAGTTCGAGTTCGGTGGCCAGGGCCAGCGCAACGGCGTTCCAGGTTTCTTCGCCCTCGCGCCCGCAACGAGTCAGCTCCAGATACAGCCGGTCGGGGAACAGGCGGGTCAGCGGGCGCAGCTTGAGCAGCGCAGCTTCGACACCTTGGTTCATCGCGATACGGCCGACCTCGCTTTCGCGGCCTAGCAGCGCGATCAATCCCGCCGTCGCATCGACACTGAGCCAGCCCGCGTCGATCAACGGACGGCCGCTGTGCTGGCCTTCACGCCATGCGCGCGAGACCAGGCGAGAGAGATTTAGATAACCGTCGCGGTTCTGGCATAGCAAGCTGAGCCGCCACGGACGCGGATCGTCCGGTGCGCTGATCCACAGGTCGCAGCCGCCAATCGGCTTGATGCCGGCGGCGCTACAGGCCTTGTAGAACTTCACCAGCGCGAACATGTTGTTTTCGTCGGTCAGCGCTACTGCCGGAATACCGTCGCGCACGCAGGCTTCGACCATCGCCTTGATACGGATGGTCGAGTCGACCAGCGAATATTCGCTGTGTAGATGGAGGTGGGCAAAGCTGATGGACATGCAGACTCACGCGGTGAGTGGGTGAAGGCTACTGGCACCCCAATCGGCGAGCAAGATTGACTTGTGTGGCTTTTGACGGTTGCCAGCATTGGCGCTGGCTGGCAAGGTTCGGGGTCTTGTGCCGCATACCGTGGCCTTCAATGGTTTTGCCCCATGTCGCTGCTTCGTTCGCTTTTCGCCGTTAAACCTGTTGAGGCTTCGTTATCGGCTGACAACTCACTCAAACGCACCTTGGGGCTGAAGGAGCTGATCGTGCTGGGCGTGGGCGCGGTGATCGGTGCCGGCATCTTTGTGATTACCGGTCAGACGGCGGCCGAGCATGCCGGCCCGGCCATCACGCTGTCTTTCATATTGGCGGGCCTGGCCGCCGCGCTGGCGGCGCTGAGCTACGCCGAGTTCGCCGCGATGCTGCCGGTGTCGGGCAGTGCCTATGTCTACGCCTACGCTACTTTTGGCGAGCTGTTGGCCTGGTTTATCGGCTGGAACGTGGTGGCCGAATATCTGCTGGCGGTGTCGTCGGTAGCGGTCGGCTGGTCGGGCTATGGCGTAGGCCTGTTGCATAGCCTGGGGCTGCAGATACCCGATGTGCTGACGCATGCGCCATTGAGTTTCAAAGACGGCCAACTGGCGGTGACTGGCGCCTGGTTCAATCTGCCTGCGGTATTGGTAGTGGCGGCGCTGACGGCCTTGCTGTATCGCGGTACTCAGCAATCCACTCTGTTTGCCAGCGTGGTGGTGGTATTGAAGGTGTTGGTGGTGCTGTTATTCGTGGTGTTCGGCTTGCAGTACGTCAATCCTGAGTTATGGCATCCCTATATGCCGGCAAACCAGGGTGGCGATCACTACGGTTGGAGCGGTGTGTTTCGCGCGGCAACCAGCGTGTTCTTTGCCTATATTGGTTTCGATGCCGTGGCGACGGCGGCGCAGGAGACACGCGACCCGCAGCGCAACGTGCCGATGGGCATTCTGATCTCGCTGGCGATTTGCACGGTGCTGTACATCATCGTGGCGGCGGTGCTGACCGGCTTGGTGCCGTATCAGCAGCTAGCTACCGCCGAGCCGGTGGCAACGGCCCTGGCGGCACATCCGCAACTGGCCTGGTTGAAGCTGTTGACCCAGGTGGGCGCGGTGGCGGGCCTGACCTCGGTCATCCTGGTGATGCATCTGGGCCTGTCGCGCATTCTGTACAGCATGGCTGGCGATGGCCTGTTACCGCGCTTCTTTGGGGCCGTGCACGCTCAGCATCGCACCCCGCACCGTACGACCTTATTGGTGGGCTTGGTCGGTGGTTTGCTGGCGGCGGTGTTTCCGCTCAGCCTGCTCGGCGACCTGTTGTCGATGGGTACGCTGCTGGCGTTCTCCACGGTCTGCATCGGCGTATTGGTATTGCGTCGGACCCATCCGAATCTACTGCGTGGTTTTCGGGTGCCTGCCGCACCGGTGACCTGCAGCCTGGGCGTATTGGTCTGCCTGTTTCTGCTCATGCAGATGAACAAGGAAAACTGGCTCTTGCTGGCCGGCTGGACGGTACTGGGCATGTTGATCTACGTCGGTTACGGCTATCGGCATAGCCGCTTGCGTAAAAGTCGTTAATGCACGCGGAACCGCTCGTTCTCGGCCGGTAGCGCATCGATGTAGTGGTCGAGCTGTTCGACCACCAGCGGGCGGCGGTCGTAATCAACATGCTCAGCGGTTTGCGGCTTTGTCTTGGTGGTGCCTGGGTCTACAGCGATCAAATCTGGCAATTGAGATGGACGGGGGGTGGGTTTCATGGCGCGTCTCCTAGGGGGCGAATGAGCGCGATGTCGTGAACCGTTAACGCTGGGGATGCGTTAACACCGTGCGTCCGTGCTGTTAATAAGGCGTGTCGCCGGCAAGTGGCGGAAGGGTTGCCGGTACCTGCTTGAGATGCAGTCGTCGTCGGAAGGGTTGCTGTGGCCATGCATAAGATGAGCGACAGGGTTGAATAGTTCCGAACTCGCCGGACAAAACCGTAGCAATCCGCGCCGGCAGGCAATTGCGATGCTATGCCTATGCGATGGTTAAAACCTGGGCCATAGGGCATAGCCAGGCCGCGCCGGGTTGGCCCCGATGATGCTTGTGCGGCCGTTTACGAGACGGCTCAAAAGAGCTGTGTTTGATCCAGTAGTACTTTCACTGGCGCGAAGCTGCGGCGATGCTGCACGCAAGGGCCGAGCAGTTTCAGCGCGCTGAGATGCGCTGGCGTGGGGTAGCCCTTATGGATGGCAAAACCATAGCCTGGATGCGTGCTCTCCATATCGATCATCAGCCGATCGCGGGTGACCTTGGCGAGAATCGAGGCGGCGCTGATGGCCGGCTCCAGTGCATCGCCGCCGACGATGGCGCGCCCAGGGCAGGGCAGATCCTTGGGTAGCTTATTGCCGTCGATCAAGGCCGAGTGCGCTGTTGGCGTCAGGCCCGCCACGGCACGGCTCATCCCCGCCATGGTGGCCTGAAAAATATTCAGCCGATCGATTTCCTCCGGCAGCACCACAATGACGCAGTACGCCAGCGCGCGTTCGATAATCTGCGGATACAGCGCTTCGCGTTTCTTCTCGCTGAGTTTTTTGGAGTCGTTGAGCCCGGCAATGGGACGCTGTGGATCGAGAATCACCGCCGCAACGGTTAACGGGCCTGCCAGTGGGCCGCGCCCCGCTTCGTCCACGCCGGCAATGAGTGCATTTTTAACCATCCAGCAACTCCGCAATCGCCGTCGCTGCCCGCTCGCCCGCATGGCCTTCCAGGCCGCCGCGCAGCATGTGATGCAATTGCTCGAACGCCGCCACGATATGGCCGCGGCGCTCGCTGTCGTGAAACAGGTCCAGCGTGGCGGCGGCGAGCTTGCCGGCGGTGCAGTTATCTTGCATCAGCTCGGGTACGAGCAAGGCATCGCCCATGCCGCAGGCACGCGCGAGGATGTTGGGCAATGCATAGACATCGGTCTTGAGCATCTTCAATGCGCGCGCAATGCGATAGCTCGCTGGCGCCACGCGATAGCCGACGACCATCGGCCGTTTTGCCAGCATCGCTTCCAGTGTGGCCGTACCTGAAGCCAACAGCACGACATCGGCCGCCAGCATGGCTTCATGGGAGTGGCCTTCCAATAGCAACGGCGCATCCGCGCGTGGCTGGCTGGCGAGCAAGGCTTTCAAGCGGGCATACACTTGCGCATTCGCTGCCGGAATCACGATGCGCAGGCCTGGCAGGGCGCTGGCGACCTGACTCGCAGCGTCAATAAAAATACGCCCCAGGCGTTCTAATTCAGACGGGCGACTACCGGGTAGAACGGCAAGTACGGGCACGTTTTGCGGCAATTGCAGGATGTCGCGAGCGCCTACGCGATCCGATACCAAGGCGAAGCGATCCGCCAATGGATGGCCGACAAAGCGTGCATCGATGCCGTGCTTGTCATAAATAGGTGGCTCCATCGGAAACAGGCATAGCACCCGATCGGCGCTACGGCCGATTTTTTCCGCGCGTCGCTCGCGCCATGCCCAGACAGCAGGGCTGACATAGTGCACGGTGCGCAAGCCGGCTTGCTTGAGTCGCTGTTCTACGCCCAGGTTGAAGTCGGGGGCATCGATGCCGATGACGATGTCCGGGCGTGCTTCAAGCAAGCGCGCGACCAGCGATTTGCGCAAGCGCAACAGCCGTGGCAGATGCCTTATCACTTCGGCAAAACCCATGACCGACAATTCGCCGATGTCGTACCAGGATTCGAAGCCCTGGGCCTGCATGCGAGCCCCGCCGATACCGACGAAACGGGCGCTCGGATAGCGCTGGCGCAGTGCGACAATCAGATCGGCGCCGAGTTGGTCGCCGGAGTCTTCGCCGGCGATGAGGGCAATGAGGCGTGTCTGTGTGGAGACTTCGTGGGCCTGCATATCGATGTCTCCCGTGCGGGTGTTTGATTCTCCGATAAGTACGGCGTACTTATCGGACGAGGGCCCGCTCACTGGTATCGAGAAAGTCCAGCATGGCGCGCACGTCGTCGCTTTCCTGTGCTTGCGCCGCCAGTTGTTCGCGGGCGTCGGCTAATGTCAGGCCGGCCATATACAGTGTGCGATAGGCGCGCTTGATAGCCGCAATGCGCGGCGCTTCAAAGCCGCGACGCTTCATGCCTTCGCTATTGATGCCGCGCGGACGGCCTCGCTGTTCGTTCGCCATCATCACAAACGGCGGCACGTCGGAGCCGACCAGGCAGCCCATGCCGATAAACGCATGCGCGCCGACTTTGCAGAACTGATGCACACCGGAGAAGCCGGACATAATCACCCAATCGCCGATGTCCACATGCCCGGCCAGCGCCGAGTAGTTGGAGAACACGATGTTATTGCCGATCTGGCAATCGTGCGCGATATGCACGTAGGCGAGCAGCCAGTTGTCGTTGCCGATGCGGGTAATGCCGCCGCCATCGCCGGTGCCGCGATTGATGGTGACGAATTCGCGGATCAGATTGCGGTCGCCGATGACCAGCTCGGTATGTTCGCCGGCAAATTTCTTGTCTTGCGGCGCACCGCCCAGTGAAGTGAACTGGCTGATGCGGTTATCGCGGCCGATCTTGGTCGGGCCTTCGATAACCACGTGCGGGCCGATCACAGTGCCTTCGCCGATTTCAACACCGGCGCCGATCACACTGTAAGCGCCGATGCTGACGTTGGCGCCGATAACGGCGGTGGGATCAATCAGCGCGGTGGGGTGGATCATTTATCGGACCTCGCCGCGCACATCAGTTCGCAGCTAGCGACCTCTTTGCCGTCGACCAGTGCACGGGCATGGAACAAGCCCATGCTGCGCAGCAATCGCTTGAGCGTGACCTCCATGCGCAACTGGTCGCCCGGCGCTACGACCGCGTTGAAGCGGGCGTTATCGACCTTGGCCAGATAGAACAACGGGCTGCCGGTGTTGCCTTTCATGCGGCCGCTGATTTGCGTCAGCAGGCCGGCGCTTTGCGCCATGGCTTCCACGATCAGTACGCCCGGCATCACCGGGTGCCCAGGGAAATGACCCTGAAAGAAGGGCTCATTGATGGTCACGTTCTTCAACGTCACCACGCTCTGGTCCGGCACGATCTCGATGACCCGATCGACCAACAGGAACGGATAGCGGTGCGGTAGCAACTGCTGGATCTGTTCCACGTTCACCGGTAGGTGGAAGGGCGTGGTCTGCTCATTCATCTTTACTATCCCTCTCCAGCGCCGACAGTCGGCGCACATACTCGTCCAGATGCTTGAAACGGGCGGCGTTGCGACGCCATTGGCGATTGTCCTGCAACGGTACGCCCGATGAATATTCGCCCGGTTCGCGGATGGAATGCGTGACCAGACTCTTGGCGGTAATGGTAACGCGGTCGGCCAGTTCAAGATGCCCCAGCACGCCGGCATTGCCGCCAATCATGCAGTAGCGGCCAATTTTTGCGCTACCGGCCACGGCGGAACAGCCCGCCATCGCCGTATGGGCGCCGATATGTACGTTGTGCGCGATCTGGATCTGGTTATCCAGCCGCACGTCTTCTTCCAGTACGGTGTCGTCCAGCGCGCCGCGGTCGATGGTGGTGTTGGCGCCGATTTCACAATCGTCGCCGATACGCACGCCGCCCAGTTGCGGCAGCTTGATCCAATGGTCACGGTCAAAGGCGAGGCCAAAACCATCGGAGCCAATGACCGCGCCGGGATGGATCAATACACGTTTTCCTACGGTCACACGGGTGACCAGGGTGACCCGCGCGACCAGGCGCGCTTGAGCGCCGACACTGCAGTCAGGGCCAATGATGCAATGTGGGCCGAGTATTGCGCCGTCTTCGATGACCGCACCGTTTTCGATCACGCAGCAAGGGCCAATGCTGGCCGTAGATGCGATGCGCGCGCCGGCAGCGACCACCGCGCTGGGGTGCACGCCATGCGGGGCGTCAGGTCGGCGTTCGAATAGTGCGGCCATTTTCGCGTAGGCCACGTAGGGGTCGTCGGCGACCAGGGCTGTGGTTGGGCAATCGGTGAGGTTTTCCTCACGCAGTACTACGACGCCGGCGCAGGTTGCCGTCAATTGAGCGGTGTATTTGCTGTTGGATAGAAAACTCAGTTGACTGGCGCTGGCGCCGGCCAGGGTGCCGACCCCGTCGATGACGCGCGTGCCGTCGCCCTTGAAGGCGAGACCGAACTGTTCGGCGAGTTCGACCACCGTGTATTTGTTCACGCTCATGCTTGGCTCCGCAACATGCCGGCCATTGTAGGACGCAGCAAAAGAAAGCGCGGCATCGCCGCGCTCTCTTCGCTCTTGCACTTCAGCTCGATGGGCTTATCCCCAATGAACTCAGCCCAATTAGAACTGGCTGCCGAAGGTGAACTGGATCCGCTCTTCGAAGTGGCTGTCATCGGCTTTGGAGCGAATCGGCACGGCGAAGTTGATAATCAGCGGGCCGATCGGCGCCTGCCACTGCAGCGACAAACCAGTCGAGGCACGCAATTCGCTGGCCTTGAAGGTCGAGTAGCTCTGGTACACGTTACCGACATCGACGAACCAGGACACGCGTGCGGTGTTGACGTCCTTGAGGAAGGGCAGCGGCAGGTAGACCTGGGCCGTACCCAACACCTTGAACGCGCCACCGACCGGCTGGGAGTAGTTGTAAATGCTGCCGGAACAAGTGCCATTCGCGTTCGGCCTGATCGGCACCTGCTTGCCGCTTACCGGATCAATCGTTGTGCCAACGCAGACGCGCGGACCCAGCGTGTTGTCCTGGAAGCCGCGCACATCGCGCACACCGCCCGAGTAGTAGTTCTCCCAGAACGGGAAGTCGTAGTTCGCGCCTTGCTTGTAGTCGCCAAACGTGCGGCTGTAGGTCTGGCTGCCATAGGTGTTGCCGTAACCGACCTGGCCGTCCAGATAGAGCACGAAGCCGCGCCCCAGCGGCCAGTAGTGGCTGGCTTCCAGGTCGAGCTTGTAGAACTGCACGGTCGAGCCGGGCAGGGCGACGTTCACATTGGCCGAGAGCAGGCCGCCGCGCGTAGGCGCCCAGTAACCGTTACGGGTGTCGTGGTTCCAGCCGAGCTGGCCGGTCCACGAGTGAATGGTCTCGTGCCCGATCGCGTTCTGGTAGTCGATTAGCTGCTGCGGCGACTGCGACGTCGTTTGCACCAGGCCAGTGGTCGTGTCGACATAACTGTAGCTGAGCTTGATCTTGTTGCTGCTCAAGCCCATGCCGGCACGGACGTTGTCCGTTTCGGTGATCGGGAAATTCAGGAACGTGGTGAACGCCGTGGTGCTGCTGGTGTAGTTGACGAAATCACTGTTGGTATTGCCGAAATCGGTCTTGGTAAAGCTGGCGTTGTAGCCGATACCAATGTTGTTGTCGGTCAGATACGGGTTGTAGTAGCTGGCGTTGACACTGGTCGAATAATCGCTGCGCTGGGCGCCGACGGTGAAGCTGTCGCCGGTGCCGAGGAAGTTATTCTGCGACACCGAGGCGGACAAGATGATGCCGGAGTACTGCGAATAGCCCACGCCGAACATCAGGCTGCCCGCGGATTGCTCCTCTACTTTGTAGCTGACATCGACCTGGTCTTCGGTACCCGGCACCAGTTTCTTATCGACGTCGACCTTCTTGAAATAGCCCAGTCGCTGCAGACGGATCTTGGAGCGGTCGATGGCCGGCTGCGAATACCAGCTACCTTCCAACTGACGCAGCTCGCGGCGCATCACATCGTCTTCGGTGCGGGTGTTGCCCTGGAAGATCACGCGGCGCACGTATACGCGCTTGCCCGGTTCGATATAGAAGGTGATATCGACGGTGCGTTTTTCTTTGTCCAGCTTGGGCACCGGGGTGACCTTGGCGAACGCGTAGCCGATGCTCGACAAAATGCTCTTGATCGCATCGGAGCTGGCTTCGATGGCCTTGCGGTTAAAGGTCTCGCCCTTCTTGGTGAAGACTAGCTGGCGCAGCGATTCCTCCGGCAGAATCAGCTCGCCGAGCAGGTGCACGTCGGAGACGGTATAGATCTCGCCTTCTTTCACGCTGGCGGCGATGTACATGGCGCGCTTATCGGGTGCGATCGATACCTGGGTGGAGTCGACGCCGAAGTCGGCATAGCCGCGGTCCATGTAGTAGGACTGCAGCTTCTCCAGATCGCCGGAGAGTTTTTCACGCGAATACTGATCGTCCTTTGAGTACCAGGACATCCAGTTGCTGGTGTTCGACTCGAAGGTCTTGCGGATTTCTTTATCGGTAAAGGCGCTGTTGCCGACGATATTGATCTCTTTGATCTTGGCGACCTTGCCTTCGCGGATCTCGATATCGATGGCTACGCGATTACGATCAAGATTGGTCAAATGCGGCTCGACCGAGACGTTGTATTTGCCGCGGTTGTAGTACTGGCGAATCAGCTCTTGCTGCACGCGATCAAGCGACAGCCGGTCGAAGGTCTCGCCTTCGGTCAGGCCGATTTCTTTCAGGCCTTTGCGCAGATCGTCTTCTTTGATGTCCTTGTTGCCGCGCAGGGTGAGCTTGGCAATGGAGGGGCGCTCGACGACCTTGATGACCAGGATGTCGCCATCGCGATCCAACTCCACATCGCTGAAGAACTTGGTCTGGTACAGCGCACGAATCGCTCGTTGCGCGGCGTCATTGGTGATGCGGTCGCCCTTGTTGACCGGCAGGTAGTTGAACACCGTACCCGCCGTGATGCGGCTTAAGCCGTCAATGCGGATATCGGAGGCGACGAAGGGCTCGAAAGCGAGCACGTTGGCGGAGAGGGAAGCAAGCAAAATCAGGGCGGCGATACGCTTCATCGTCGAATCCGTTGGGTTATTTCGATGAGGCGGCCAGGATGGCCACCCCGATCAAAGCATGAAGCCGGGATTTCCCCTGCCCCGAAAAAAAGCACGCACCCGACATGGATGCGGTAAGTGACAACTCAGTGCTTCGCACCGAGGTTTCGACATTCGCTCGCGTCACGAAGGCAGGATGCGATGAATGTCGTTGTAGAACGCCAACCCCATCAGCGTGAACAGCAGGGCGAGACCGACGTACTGTCCGGCCATCATCACGCGTTCGCTGACTGGGCTGCCTTTGACCAACTCAATAAGGTAATACAGCAGATGGCCCCCGTCCAAGACGGGGATGGGCAGCAGATTGAGTACGGCCAGGCTGAGCGAGACCATCGCAAGAAAATTCAAGAACCAGGCCGGCCCCATATGGGCCGAAGCGTTGGCTACTTGAGCAATGCCGATCACACCGGAGAGATTCTTGGTCGATGCCTGACCGCTCAACATTTTGCCGATCATGTTGAACATCGAAGCGGCGCCGTCCCAGGTGGTGTGCAGCGAAGCGGCCAACGCCTTGACCGGGCCGTAGCGCAAGGTGGCTGTTTCGCGAGGGAGCGCCGATACGCCGATCATCCAGTTGGTCGGCTGGCCCTCGTATGAGTCCTTGCGCGCGGTGACATGGATCGGCAACGTTTTGCCGCCGCGCTCGATCATCAGGCTTAGCTGGGGCGATTTTGCGGCCTCGGCCGGGATCCGCTTCTGAAACTCTTCGTAGTCCTGCACCGCCTGGCCGTTCACGCTGAGAATGCGGTCACCGCTTTGCATGCCGGCCGCGGCCGCGGGTTTATCCGGTACTACGGTAGCGGCAACGGCGGGTATCGGAGCGGGCTTCAGGCCAAGTTTGTCCAGATACTGACTGATGTCCTGGCCTGCGGGCAGTTGATTCAACGGCAGCACCAACGAGCGCTCGTTGCCGTCGCTGCCGCGCACGGTAACGGGCAACGGTTCGCGACCGAGCATGGCATTGGCCACGGCATCGAGCGAATCGCTCCAGGTGGCGACCTGTTTGCCGCCGACAGTAAGCAGGCGGTCGTTGGCACGGATGCCGGCGTCGGCCGCCATGCTCTGCGGCGTGGCGGCGACGATCGGCGCGATATCGGGCTTGCCCAGGGTGAACATCAGCCAGAACGCGACAACCGTGAAAATCAGGTTGAAGGCTGGGCCGGCCGCCACGATGGCGATGCGCTGCCAGACGGGCTTGGCGGTGAATTCCTGCCCTTGCAACGCGGGATCGACGTCGCCTTCGCGGGCATCAAGCATTTTTACGTAGCCGCCGAGCGGAATCGCGGCGATCTGGTATTCAGTGCCGTCGCGGGCGGTGTGCTTCCAAATGGCCTTGCCGAAGCCGACCGAAAAGCGCAGCACTTTCACGCCGCAGCGACGCGCGACCCAGTAATGACCAAATTCATGAAAGGTCACCAGCAGGCCAAGCGTGACCAATAACCAGAATATTGAGCCGAAAAAGGGAGTCATCAGGGGGCTTGTCTACGTTCGGGGCGCGTCAATGGAATGTCCAAGCTTATCAGCAAGCGTTACAGAGAACCTGCCGGGCGGCCTCACGGGCCAACCGGTCGCGCTCAACTAGGGTCTGCACATCGACCACAGCTTGCGGCGGCAGTTCCGTAAGTACGCTCTCGACGACATCGGCGATAGACAGGAAGGGCAGGCCGCCGGCAAGAAAGGCTTCTACCGCGACCTCATTAGCGGCGTTGAGGATGGCCGTGGCATCGCCACCGGCGCGCAGCGCCTGAAACGCCAGGGCGAGACAGCGGAAGGTCAGCAAATCAGGCGGTCCGAATGCCAGCGGCGCGCAAGCGGCCAGATCGAGTGGGGCTACCCCGGCCTCGATGCGGTCTGGCCAGGCCAGTGCATGGGCAATGGCGGTACGCATATCCGGGTTGCCAAGCTGCGCCAGCACCGAGCCATCGACGTATTCGACCAGCGAATGCACCAGGCTTTGTGGATGTACCAGTACTTCTATGACATCGACCGGGGCGCCAAACAGATGGTGCGCCTCGATCACCTCCAGCCCCTTGTTCATCAAGGTGGCCGAATCGACCGAAATCTTCCGGCCCATGGTCCAATTGGGGTGTTTGCAGGCCTGATCCGGGGTAATGCCGGCCAATTCGGCTCGGGTACGGCCACGAAACGGGCCGCCGGAGGCGGTGAGAATCAGTCGCCGCACACCGTTGGCCCGCAGGCTGCCGTTATGAGGTCCGCCGTTATGAAGCCGGTTGTTATGAGGCTGGTTGTTATGAGGCGTGGAGCGGCCGCCGGGCAGGCACTGGAAGATCGCGTTGTGCTCCGAATCCACCGGAATCAGCTCGCCACCTCCTTCGGCCAACGCCTCCAGCAGCAGGGTGCCCGCCATGACCACCGACTCTTTGTTCGCCAGCAGCAGGCGCTTGCCGGCACGCGCGGCAGCCAAGGTGGAGTCGAGACCGGCCGCGCCGACGATGGCGGCAACCACGGTGTCGCATAAGGTGCTGGCGGCCGCGGCAGTGATGGCTGCATGACCGCTGGCTATGTCGCAGGCCACGCCGGCGGCCCGCAGGCGCTGTGCCAGCAGTGGCTCAAGCGCCGGGTCGGCGATCACTGCCAGTTCTGGCCGATGCACGGCGCATAACGCCACGAGTGCGTCGACGTTGCGATGCGCCGTCAGTACGCTGGCGTGGAAGCGCTGCGGATGGCGCGCGATCACGTCGAGAGTGCTGCCGCCGATGGAGCCGGTAGCGCCGAGAATGGCGACTTTCTGAGGCATGCCTGTAGGGATCGAGCCAGTGTTCATAAACCGAGCAGCAGCTTGCCGGCGGCGAAGATGGGCAGGGCGGCAAATACGCTATCCATCCGATCGAGCAGGCCGCCATGACCGGGGAACAGGTTGCCGGAATCTTTTACGGCGGCATGGCGTTTCATCAGGCTCTCCAGCAGATCGCCCACGACCGAAGCGATGACGGTGACCACTGACAGCAATACGAGGCCGAACAACGGCCCGCCGCGCACGCCCAGTAACCAGCCGCCGATGACTGCCACCAAGGCACCGGCCACGAAGGCGCCGTAGACGCCGGCCCAGGTTTTGCCGGGGCTGATGGTGGGCGCCAGTTTGCGCCGGCCGAAAAAGCGCCCGCTGAAATAGGCGCCGATATCGGCCGCGCAAATAATCAGCATGGCCAGAAAGGTCCACCAGTGGCCTTGTGCACCACCGTGCAGGGCCAGTGCTGCGATCCAGGCAGGGAAGACGACGAAGGCACCGGCAAGCAGTTTGAGCTGTAGATTTTCACGGGTGGGGGCGGCGCCAAAGGCGAAGTGCCGCAACCACAGGCATACCAGCAGCCACCAAGCCACGCCGATGGCCAGCATAAGAGGGCTTAACGCGGTGTTTTGCAGCCGCCAGGTCAGCCCGAAGAGCACGGTGGCCAAGGCCAGCAGGGCAACGCGTGCAGCCGTCTGCTGCAGGCCGGACAGGCGTGTCCATTCCCATACAGCGACCAGGAAGATAGCGGCGACAATCGGCGCAAAGACCCAGGTGGGCGGCCACAGGATCAGCAAGATCGCGAGCGGGGCGAGCGTTAGGGCGGTGAGGGTGCGCTGAAGCAGCATGCGATTCCTTAAGTCAGCCCGGGGCGAGCGGCCTGTTCACTGACGCGCCCGTAGCGGCGTTCGCGGCGGGCGTAATCTTCAATAGCGAGTTGCAGGCTGGCCTGGTCAAAGTCCGGCCACAAGGTTTCGGTGAAATACAGTTCGGCGTAGGCGAGCTGCCACAGCAGAAAATTACTGACGCGGCATTCGCCGCCGGTGCGGATGAACAAGTCTAGCGGCGGCAGTTCGGCCAGGCACATGCCGTGGTCTAGTTGCTGCTCATTGATGTCCTCTACGCGCAATTGACCAAGGACGACCGCCTCGGCGGCTTTACGCGCGGCTTGCACGATATCCCAGCGGCCGCCGTAGTTCACCGCGATGTTGAGATGCAGCTTGTCGTTGCCGACGGTACGCGTCATCGCGGCGACCATGCGCTTGTGCAATGGCGTATCGAACGCGCCGAGATCGCCGACAAAGCGCAGGCGCGCGCCCTGGTCATGTAGCTCATCGACTTCTTTGTCCAGCGCGTGCATGAACAACGTCATCAAGGCGCCGACTTCATCCTGCGGTCGCTGCCAGTTTTCGCTGGAGAAGGCGAACAAGGTCAGCGTCTCTACGCCTTGGCGCAGACAGCCTTCGACCACCTCGCGCACGGCTTTACGGCCGGCATTATGGCCAAAGCTGCGTGGCCGATGACGGGCTTTGGCCCAGCGGCCATTGCCGTCCATCACGATGGCAATATGGCGAGGCGGCGTGGAAGGTTGAGGGGACATGGATTTGACCGTATGTGGGTCGAGGCAAGATAGGCCCCTCTCTTCAGCTCGCTCCCCGGAGGGGAGCGAGGGTAGCGGTTAAATAGCTGCCGCTTGAACAAGCGCCGTTTAAACGGCCATCAACTCGTCTTCCTTCGCCTTGACGACGGAGTCCACTTCTTTGACGAAGCGGTCGGTGAGTTTCTGGACGTCGTCGTCGGCGCGGCGCTCTTCGTCTTCGGTAATCAGCTTTTCCTTGAGCAAGTCTTTGACCTGCTGCAGGGCGTCGCGGCGCACGTTACGAATGGCGATCTTGGCTTCTTCGCCTTCGTGGGACACGTGCTTGGCCAGCTCTCTGCGGCGCTCTTCGGTGAGCGGCGGCATATTCAGGCGAATCACGAGGCCGGCGGTGTTCGGCGTGATGCCGATGTCGGAGGCCATCAAGGCTTTTTCGATCGGCCCGACCATGCTCTTTTCAAAGGGCGTGATGATGATCGAGCGCGAGTCGCCAAGATTGACCGAGGCCACTTGGTTCAAGGGCATATCCGAACCGTAGTAAGGCACCTTGATACCGTCCAGCAACGCCGTGCTGGCACGGCCGGTGCGCAGGCGAGTCAGAACGTGCTTTAGCGAGTCGATACTCTTACCCATGCGGGTCTGGGCATCGTTCTTGATGTCGTTGAGCATGAATGTCACTCGATAAACGTGCGAGCCGGTGAGTATAGCAGGGGGTGGCAGCGCGGGCAGGGCTCGGCGGTGTGAAGTGACGGGGATTGCCAGTCGCCAAACCGGCAGCGGGGCAGCAATGTTCCCCGTTCCCCGTTCTCCGATTAGTGCGCGTCGACCACGGTGCCGACCGCTTCGCCGTGCATGATGCGCATCAGGTTGCCCGGCACCGTCATGTCGTAGATGCGCATGAGCATGCCGTGGTCGCGGCATAGCGCGATGGCCGCGGTATCCATCACCGCCAGCTTGCGCTCGATCACCTGATCGTAGGTGAGGCGTTCGTAGCGGGTGGCATCGCTGTGATGGGCCGGGTCGGCGGTATATACGCCGTCGACCTTGGTCGCTTTCAACAGCAAGTCGGCGCCTAGCTCGACGGCGCGCAGGGCGGCGGCGGAATCGGTGGTGAAGAACGGATTGCCGGTGCCCGCGGCAAACAGCGCGATGCGGCCTTTTTCGATATGACGGATCGCGCGGCGGCGAATGTAGTCTTCGGCCACATCATGGATCTGGATGGCGCTCATCACGCGGGCGAAGCCGCCGCGTTTCTCGATCGCGTCTTGCATGGCCAATGCATTCATGACCGTGGCCAGCATGCCCATATGGTCGCCGGTAACGCGATCCATGCCTGCTGCGGCAAGGCCGGCGCCGCGGAAAATATTGCCGCCGCCGATAACGACGCCGATCTGCACGCCGGCATTTTGTACTTCGATGATTTCGTCGGCGAGGCGGCCGATCACCTTCGGGTCGATGCCGTAGTCGGCCTCGCCCATCAGGGCTTCACCGGAGAGCTTGAGCAGGATACGGCGATACAAGGGCTGGTTGCTCATTGGGGCTCCGGATTGTGTGGGGCAAAACAGGCGCATTGTAGCGACTGTCATGGATTGCGGGGAGTTTCGATTTGATGACGTACAGGTGTCAGACGGGTGGCACGACACTTTAAGCTCCCGCCGGCGGCTTGCACGGCAGCGTCGCGATACCGGGCATCGGCATCACGGTGCTTACTTTTAGGGGGGGGGGCATGAAAAAAGCCGCGGCTCGCGCCGCGGCTTTTTAATCGAACCTGCACGGCTGGCTTAAGCCAGGCCGGCCTGTTTCATAACTTCTGCAGCAAAATCTTCTTCGACTTTCTCGACGCCTTCGCCGACGGCCAGACGGGCCACCGACAACACATCCGCGCCTTCTTTCTTCAGCGCTTCAGCCACGGTGACATTGGTGTCAAGCACGTAGGGCTGGCCGAGCAGGGTCACTTCGGAAACGATCTTGTTGATCTTGCCGGCGATGATTTTCTCGAGGATTTCGGCCGGCTTGGCCTTGTCCTTGTCGGTCATCTGGCTCAGCGCGATCTCTTTCTCTTTCGCCAGGAACTCGGCCGGGACGTCCTCGGCACGGACGTGAGCCGGGTTCATCGCGGCCACGTGCATGGCAATACCCTTGGCCAGCTCTTCCGAGCCGCCCTTGAGCGCAACCAGCACGCCAATGCGGCCGCCGTGGATGTAGCTGCCGATGGTGCCGGTGTTCTCGACGCGAGCCATGCGGCGCACTTCGATCTTTTCGCCGATGGTGGCGATCAGGGCCTTGGCGGCATCTTCCACGGTGCCGCCGGTGGTGTAGGCGGCGGCTTTCAGTGCGCTGACGTCGGCTGCGCCGGAGTTCAGTGCGACTACGGCGACATTGTCACTATAGGTCAGGAAGTTGGAATCCTTGGCGACGAAGTCGGTCTCGCAGTTCACTTCGACCAGCACGGCCTTGCCGGCGCTCTGGGCGGTGACGATGCGGCCTTCGGCGGCGACGCGGTCAGCCTTCTTGTCTGCCTTGGCCAGGCCCGACTTGCGCAGCCATTCCATGGCGATTTCGATATCGCCATTGTTCTCGACCAGCGCTTTCTTGCATTCCATCATGCCGGCGCCGGACCGCTCGCGCAGTTCCTTGACCAGTTGTGCGGAAATAGTGCTCATTCAGTATTCCTCGGAGGCTTTGTGTGCCGTGGCGGGGTTGCCGCCACGGCAGCGGGAAAGGCTTACTCGGCGTCCGACGACGGTGCGTCGCCCGGACGGCCACCGCGACCACGACCGCCGCCAGGGCCGTCACGGCGCGGGGCGCCAGCGCCCTTCTTGGCCGGCGGTGGTCCACGGCGCGGAGCGGGCTTGCGCTCGTCCTTGGCGACCGGGTTGCCTTCCTCGTCCAGTTCGACGAATTCGTTGGCGTCGCCCTGGGCTGCGGCCGGTGCGGCAGCCTTGCCTTCCAGGATCGAGTCGGCAGCGGCGCGGGCGTATAGCTGGATCGCGCGGATAGCGTCGTCATTGCCCGGGATGGCGTAATCGACCAGTTCCGGGTTGTAGTTGGTGTCGACGACGGCAATCACCGGGATGCCGAGCTTCTTGGCTTCCTGCACGGCGATGTCTTCGTGGCCGATATCGATCACGAACAGCGCGTCTGGCAGGCGATTCATGTCCTTGATGCCGCCGAGCGAGTTGTGCAGCTTCTCGCGCTCGCGGCGACGGGCCAGCACTTCGTGCTTGACCAGCTTGTCGAAGCTGCCGTCGGTTTCAGCGGCTTCCAGCTCTTTCAGGCGGGCAACCGACTGTTTGACGGTGCGGAAGTTGGTCAGCATGCCGCCGAGCCAGCGCGAGGTGACGAAAGGCATGCCGGCGCGTGCGGCTTCCTCGGCCAACGGCTCACGGGCGGAGCGCTTGGTGCCGACGAACAGCACGGTGCCGCGCTTCTGCGCCAGGCCCGACAGGAAATTCATCGCGTCGGTGAACAGCGGCAGGGTTTTTTCGAGATTGATGATGTGGATCTTGCCGCGCGCACCGAAGATATACGGGGCCATTTTCGGGTTCCAGTAACGGGTCTGGTGACCGAAATGCACGCCGGCTTCAAGCATTTGGCGCATGGTGACTTGAGTCATGGTGTTGCTCCTGCGGTGGATCTTTTTACAGATCCGGGGGTTGGGACCTCCACGTATCCCCGGTTTCGACCGCGGCTGCCCGGTTAAGTGGTGGGCAGGTCGCGGCACCCCGAAGACGGTGCCGATACGTGTGTGGCGTTGAGTGCCTTGGTTTGTTTCATAAACAAGGACTTAGGCGATCATGCCGCAGCGCGGTTACAATCGCCGTTCGCTTTGCATGACCCTTTGGAGACTACGAAAACAGCTCTCAAGGGTCAGCAAAACTCCGAAATTGTAGCCGGTATACCGGTATAGCGGCAAGTTGCCGGGGTCAGGTCAGGATTCCCGGCACACACGCCGCCACTGAGCGGAATTTATGGCAGTTACTCTGAAATCCCCCGAAGACATCGAAGGTATGCGCGCCGCCGGCCGGTTGGCCGCCGAAGTGCTTGCCATGTTGAAAGATCATGTGAAGCCTGGCGTGACCACCGAAGAGCTGGACCGCCTCGCCTATGAGCACATCGTCAACGTGCAAAAGGCGATTCCGGCCAACGTGGGCTACAACGGCTTTCCCAAGACCTTGTGCACCTCGGTCAACCATGTGATTTGCCATGGCATCCCCAGCCCGGGCAAGGTGCTCAAGGACGGCGACATCATCAATCTCGACGTCACCGTCATTAAAGACGGTTGGCATGGCGATACCAGTCGCATGTATTTCGTCGGTACGCCGTCGGTGCTGGCCAAGCGCCTGGTCGAGACCACCTACGAGGCCATGATGCATGGCATCGGGGCGGTGCGCCCTGGCGCCACGCTGGGCGATATTGGTGCGGCGATCCAGAAGCACGCCGAGGCGGCTGGCTTCACGGTGGTGCGCGAGTATTGCGGCCATGGCATCGGCAAGGTCTATCACGATGAGCCGCAGGTTCTGCACTACGGCAAATCCGGCACCGGCCTCGAATTGAAGAAGGGCATGACCTTTACGGTGGAGCCGATGGTCAACGCAGGCAAGCCGCAAACCAAGCAGTTGCCCGACGGCTGGACCGTGGTTACCAAAGATCACTCGTTGTCGGCGCAATGGGAGCACACCATTGCCGTTACTGACGACGGTTTCGAGATTCTCACGCCCTGGCCGGATGCCTGAGTCCCCCCGCTGTTTGCCAGCGCGAGCGAAAGAGGAGTGACGCTTTGTCGCCAGCGTCCTCTTCTGATCTCCCTTTGAGTCCAAGGGGATTGAGCCCAAGGGGAGTTGACTGCAAACCATGACCACGTCGCCCGCAGCTATCGCTTTACCGCCCTTGCCGCGCTTGCCGACGGTAGTGCCGCGATCGGGCGTGTCCAGTGATGCACGGCGTGCATTGCGCCAACTGCTGGGCGATGTGGATCGCGCCTTGGCTACCGCTTTTCGCGACGGCGTGGATGCCAGTGCACTGGCGCAGCGTCGCAGCGAATCGGTGCAGCGCATCGTGGTGCACGTATGGACGGCTTGTCTCGGCGAGGTGAATGAGGCGGCGTTGTTTGCAGTCGGCGGTTTCGGTCGAGGGTTGTTGTTTCCGCATTCGGACGTGGATCTGCTGGCGCTGGTTGAACACGCCGAGCCGGCTCGATTGCGTGCGCTGGAGCAATGCTTCGCCACCCTGTGGGATGTGGGCCTGAAAGTCGGTCATGCCGTGCGCGACCCTGTGCAATGCCGTGCCCTGGCGGCGCAGGATGTCAGCGTATTTACCAGTCTGCTCGATGCGCGTCGCCTGGTGGGTGATCCGGTTTTGGACGATCGTTTGCGCGCCATCGTCGATGATCCGGCGCTGTGGCCGCCGCGCGAGTATCTGGCCGCACGGTTGGCCGAGCGCAATACGCGCCATGCACGCTATAACGACACCGCTTACAACCTGGAGCCCAATCTCAAGGACGGCCCCGGTGGTTTGCGCACGCTCGATGCGCTGCGCTGGCTAGGTCGCCGGGTAGCGCATGCGAACCATCGCGGCAACGATTTAAGTGGCATGGTGGTCGAAGGGCTGCTCGATCCGGCTGAACAAATCATGTTGGAGCAAGCCGAGCGTACGCTGTGGCGTTATCGCTTTGCGCTGCATCTGGAGGCGGGTCGGGCTGAGGAGCGTTTATTATTCGACTATCAGCGCGCCTTGGCCGTGCGGTTGGGCTTTGAAGACGAACACGAGAAAAATCTCGGCGTCGAGCAGTTTATGCAGGGCTATTACCGCGCCGCCAGTCAGGTCGAGCGGTTAGGTGTGCAAATCGCCGAGCGTTTCGTGGAAATGCTTGAGCCGCCCAGCGAGCCGCAGCCGGTGGGCGATGATTTCGTACGCTACGGCACGCGCCTGGCGATCCGCGACCCTGACCTGTTCGTGCGTCGGCCTGCCGCCTTGGTCGAGCTGTTTATCTTGCGTCTGGGCGAGCCTGGCATCGTCGGTTTTACCGCCGACACCATGCGGCGCATGCATCAAGCCACTGCGTTGCTCGATAACGCGTTGGCTGACGACCCGCTGGCGCTTGCTGCTTTTCTGCGTTTGCTGCGCCTTGGCGCGCCCGCGGAAGAGGCCTTGTGGCGAATGAATCGCCATGGCTTGCTGGCGGCGATTTTGCCGGCGTTCGGCAAAGTGTTCGGCCGCATGCAATACGACCTGTTTCATGTCTACACGGTGGACGAACACACCTTGCGCGTATTGCACAACGTGGCCCGTTTCGCCACGCCGGCGGCGCGGCAGGATTTTCCGATCGCCTGCGAGATCTGGCCCACCCTGGAGAAACCCGAACTGCTCCTGCTCGCGGCGCTGTTTCATGACATTGCCAAGGGGCGCGGCGGCGATCATTCGGTCTTGGGCGAGGAAGACGCACGCGCGTTCTGTACGCGTCTGGGCCTGCCCACCGAAGACATCGAGCAAGTGACCTGGCTGGTGCGCTGGCATTTGCTGATGAGCACCACCGCCCAGCGCCAGGACATTACCGATCCAGAGGTCGTGCAGCGCTTTGCTGAGACGGTGGGTGATGGCGCGCGGCTCGATCTGCTCTATTTACTGACGATAGCCGACATCATCGGCACCAGCCCAAAGCTGTGGAATGCCTGGAAAGACCGTTTGCTGGCGGACCTCTATACGGCTACTCGCTATGCCTTGCGCAGCGAGGAGGATCTGCCTAGCGATGCGCCGACACGCGTGCGCGAATGTCGCGCGCAGGCGCTGCTGCTGCTTGAGGCCGAGGGCATCGCCCCCGCCGCATGTTTGCGTGTATGGACTGATTTTCCCGAATCGAGCTTTCTGCGGCACCGGCCCGAGCAGATCGCGTGGCAGACCTCGGCCATTGTGCGTGCGCAGGGCGCTACGCCGCTGGTCGAGGTACATCCCCTGTCGGTGCGCGGCACTACCGAGTTGTTTGTCTATGTACCCGACCGCGATGGCCTGTTCGCCGCGGTTACCGCGATGCTCGACCGGCTGCATTTCTCCGTCATGGAGGCGCGCATTCTCAATTCGCGCAACGGCATGGCGCTGGATACTTTTCTATTGCTGGAATCGGACAGCCAGCAACCGGCCAGCCCGACCCATGCCGAGGAGCTGAAGCAGCGGTTGCATCGAGCATTGGCCCAGCCCGCCCACGTGCATCAACTGACCAAGCGCAACGTGTCGCGGCATTTGAAGCACTTTCAGATGGCGCCGAGGATCGCCTTCAGCGCAGCCGGCGATCGCACCCGGCTCGCCTTGGTCTGCACCGATCGGCCTGGCTTGCTCGCTGCGGTAGCGCAAGCGATGGCGGAGGCCGGCGTCCGCGTGCACGATGCGCGAATTGCTACTTTCGGCGAGCGGGCTGAAGATTTTTTCCTGGTTACCGATCGTCATGACGCACCATTGCGCCCGGTTTTGCAGGAGCGCCTGCTGCACGCGCTCCTGCAAAGATTGCGGCCATCGGCATGATGAACTGAATCCCGCCTGCTGCCGCAATGACATCAGTGTTTGTCTTCTTTGCGGCCGGGGCCGTGCACCATACTTGCAAGCACGCCATCGCGGCGGATCAGGCCATGAAACAACGCCCCGGCCAGATGCAGCAGAAACACCGCGAACAACACAAAGGCCAAATAAGTGTGTGCCTGTCGCAAAAAGGCATACAGCGCCGGGCTGGCTGGAGCAATCGCCGGCAAATGCACCGCACCGAACATAACGATCGGATAATTGCCTGCCGACAGCATGGACCAGCCGATCAACGGCATGGCCAACATCAGCGCATACAGCAGCACCTGACTCGCCTTGGCCATCAGCCGCTGCCACAACGGCAGGTCGCTGGGCAGTGGCGGTGCGCGATGCGCTAAGCGATTGGCCAGGCGGATCAGCACTAACAGCAGGATTGCGATGCCCAACGGACGATGCACCGCGATCAGTACCTCGTGCGCGCTGGAGATGCTGGCAACCATGCCGACGCCGATGAAGAGCATCGCGAGAATCATGGCAGCCATCAGCCAGTGCAGCAGCCGCGTGAACGCAGTGTAGTGCTCGGCAGGCGCGCTCATGGCCGGCCTCCTGCAGCAGCGGGAGGTATATGTGCGGCGGCTTCTTCACGAAGCCGGCGATTGAACGACTCCGAATACACCGAGCCACGCGCTGCCAGAATCGGGTCGTCGGAGGGCTCGATGCCTTTGGGCAGGATCAGCGGATTGAAGTTGATGTCGCGGCAAGGGCCGTCGGCCTGGGCTATATCGCGCTCGACAACCAGTGTGCCGACATGTGTCGTCGGCCGGTCGTCAGGCCATGGCCGGCTCGAATCGTTGATGGGGTCGCCTGGCTGAGCTTCGGTCACCATCAAATCGAAACGCAGCGGCCCTTGTTGCAGGCGTTGATGCAGATCGATCGACAGAAAATCCGCTGAAAGCCGGTCAAGTGCCTGCTTGTCCAGTGCGACTACCGGCGCCTGCGGTTTCATTATCCAGCGCACGTTATGGCTTGTGCCCTGCGCATCGATGAAGCGGAATGTGTTGACGCCGTTGAACGTGCTATTGGCAAAGCTATTGGTGATCGGCCAGTGCGCCATCGCTTCGCTGAAGCGTTTGAGCTCGGGGTGCGTGGCAGCGAAGGTTTGTTGCTTGGCGAGGTCTGGTTTGCCGGTGCTGGGGTCGCGACGGTTCGCTACGCCAAATTCGTAGAAGGCTTCCGGGGTGCCGATGATCTGAAACGGCACTGAATTCATGCCCGAGCGCCATACTTGTCCATCGGCGAGCTGATAGCTGAGCGCCATGCTGCGCACCGGTACATCGCCGTCTGGAGTGTGGGGGTTGCCGGCGCCAGTGGCGAAACGACCGATGACGGGAGTATTGCCGGCAGCGAACACCGAGGCGCTGGACAGTGCAACGCCTTGACCATTGCTTTCAAAATGGCCGACAAAGCACACGCCCTTGGCGTGCGCTCGCCGATAGCCTTCATAAATACCGCCGTTGTTGAGCTGCAAGGCGTCGACAAAACGCGATGCGGTGAGGCGCTGTGGCGTGAGCCAGCCCGCCACATAAGCAAAAGAGGCCGCGATGGCGGCAAGTATTAACCCGATCAGGGAGAGGGCTGCGATCTGTCCAGGCTTGGGTCTGTTCTGGCGCTCAGGGGTTTGTGGATCTTTCTGAGGTGGCGCCACGTTAGGGGAATGAGTGCTGGGGTCCAGCGGCGCATTCAAATGATCTGACATGTTTCATCCTTTTGGAGCTGGCAGCGTGTCGAGATACCCCGGCGGCAATCGGCCGTAGATTCCTTGGATATCGACAAGTGCTTCGCACGCATGACGCTTGCGGTTACATCCAGTCATGCGCCTTGACTGGTGCCGGGAGATCGCGACGCAGCCTGATAAACTGTGCCGATTCGTCTTACCTAGCCCTAGCGAGTTCATCCATGCAGCCTATCGAACCCCTAATCAACGATGCCTTCGAGCGCCGCAACGACCTGACTCAGGTTGAGATCGACACGCATTTACGTTCTGCGGTAGAGCAAGTCATCGATTTGCTGGAAAGCGGTGAGCGCAGGGTTGCCGAACCCGATGGCAAAGGTGGCTGGACGGTCAATCAATGGATCAAGAAGGCGGTGCTGCTGTATTTCCGCATCAACGGCAATCGCGTCGTTGACGGTGGCCCGGCGCTGGCCTTTGACAAAGTGCCGCTACGCTTTGCTCATGGCAATGAAATCGAACTTGAATCGCTTGGTGCACGCGTCGTACCGGGTGCCTTGGTCCGTCGTGGTGCACATGTCGCCAAAGATGCCGTGCTGATGCCGAGCTACGTCAATATCGGCGCTTATGTGGGCGCAGGCACCATGGTCGACACCTGGGCCACGGTGGGTTCATGCGCACAGATCGGCGCCGGCGTGCATCTGTCGGGCGGTGTCGGTATCGGTGGTGTGCTCGAACCACTGCAGGCCAACCCAACCATCATCGAAGACAATTGCTTTATCGGCGCACGCTCTGAAGTGGTCGAGGGCGTCATCGTAGAGAAAGGCAGTGTGATCGGCATGGGCGTATTCCTGGGCCAGTCCACGCGCATCTACAACCGCGCTACCGGCGAGGTCAGCTACGGTCGCGTGCCGGCAGGGAGCGTGGTGGTGGCGGGCAGCCTGCCGGCGAAAGATGGCAGCCATAGCTTGTACGCGGCGATCATCGTCAAGCAGGTCGATGAGAGAACCCGCAGCAAGACGGGGATCAACGAATTGCTGAGGGGGGAGTAAGGGCTGGGGAACGGGGGGTAGAGCAGGGAACGGGGAATAGGGAACGGGGAACATGCAGCTTGAGTAGTGGCTGCGATGCCGCGTTCTTTTTTAGGCGGGGAACAGGGAACGGGGAAAGGGGAACATGAAGTTCGGAGGGATATGGCAGATCCGCGTTCTTTTTTGATTTTTGCTTGTTTTTGCTCTTGCTTTTTTGCTCCTGCTTTTTAGGCTTTTCCCCGTTCCCCGTTCCCCGTTCCCCGTTCCCCGTTCCCCGTTCCCCGTTCCCCGTTCCCCGTTCCCCGCACCATTGACCGACGATTTGAAAGGATCACCGATGACGAGTGCCATCACCCTCTACGGCCTGCTCAATTGCGACACCTGCAAAAAAGCCCGTAACTGGCTCAAGCGTTTTGAGGTCGAGCACGAGTTTGTCGATTACCGCGCGAATCCGGTGCCTGCAGCGACCTTGAAAGCATGGGCGCAACAACTCGGTGGTTGGGAAAAGCTGGTCAATAAATCCGGTACGACCTGGCGTAATTTGCTGCCGCAGCGCAAGAGCCCCGGCAGCGACCCCGAATGGACATTGCTATTGAAAGAATATCCGGCGCTGGTCCGTCGCCCGGTCGTGGTGCAGCCCGATGGCGAGATTAGCGTCGGCTTCACCGATAACGGGTTCAAAAAGTTGTTCGGTAAGTGAAATGAACCCCCAGCGTACGACACGGCGCTTTCGCAGCAATCTGCGCATTGAGCGCGATAACGCGGCCTTGTATGAGCGACTGGCCGAATTGGCGAAAAATCCGCGATTGGCTCAGGCCTATCGACGCATCGCTGCCAATGAGCAATCGAATGCGGCCTTCTGGGAAGGGCGGTTGCGCGAGCTGGGCGTCGCCGTATCGCCATCCCATCCCGGCGCGCGCGTACGTGTGCTGGCCTGGTTCGCACAGCGTTTCGGCACCGAATTCGTGATGCCTACGGTAGTGCGGCTGGAGCATGCCGATGATGTTGAGGATCAGGCGGGTTATCGCGATCATTTTCTGGACACGCCGGCACCGCTTCAGCGTGGCCGTCATCGTGCCGAAAGTGGCAATACCTTGCGAGCAGCCGTACTCGGCGCCAACGATGGTCTGGTCTCCAATGTGAGTCTGGTGATGGGCATGGCGGGGGCTGCCTCCGGCGATCGAGCGGTACTGCTGGCCGGGCTGGCAGGCCTGGTCGCCGGTGCCTGTTCGATGGCACTGGGCGAGTGGCTGTCGGTCAACAGCTCACGCGAGTTCTATCAGGCGCAAATCGCCACGCGTGCAGAGCGGCTCGCAGTGTCGCCGGAAGACGGTGAGCAGCGCATTGCCAGCTTGTACCGCGACAAAGGGCTGCAGGCCGAGGCCGCCGATGCGTTAGCCAAAGAGTTGGCAGCCACGCCCCGTGCCGCGCTCGATACGCTGGTGCGCGAGGATCTTGGCGTCGATCCAGGGGAGTTGGGCGGCTCGGCCTATCGGGCTGCGGCTTCGTCGTTCTGCTTGTTTGCGGCAGGGGCGTTTTTCCCCGTGGCGCCTTATTTATTCTGGGGCGGCACGACGGCGTTGGTAGCCAGCATCTGCTCAACGTCTGCAGCGCTCGCGCTGGTCGGCATTGGTACCTCGTTGTTCACTGGACGAAGCATGCGATTTTCGATCGCGCGCCAGCTTTCCATTACCGTGGTGGCGGCATCGATCACCTACGTCGTCGGCCATTTATTGGGTGTGGTGCTGGCCGGGTGAGCCTGGGCTGCTGTCATCGATTTCAAAGGAAGCTTCATGTCTGCTGTATTTGACCTCACCGCCGAACTGATCCGCCGCCGTTCGGTTACACCAGAGGATGCCGGCTGCCTGACGCTCTTGGCTGATCGCTTGGGCGCTGCAGGTTTTTCGATCGAGCATCTGCGCTATGGCGAGGTGGACAACCTATGGGCGACTCATGGCAAGACGGGCCCTTTGCTGATGTTTCTTGGTCATACCGACGTGGTTCCAACGGGGCCGGCAGAGACGTGGCATAGCGATCCGTTTGAGCCGGTTGTCCGCGATGGACTTCTATATGGCCGAGGTGCGGCCGACATGAAGGGCTCCGTGGCGGCCATGGTGGTTGCATTGGAGCAGTTCGTGACCGCGCATCCCGATCATCGCGGCCGGGTTGGCCTGTTGCTGACCAGTGACGAAGAAGGCGTTGCCATCGATGGCGTGCGCAAAGTGGCCGAGCATTTTCGCGCGACGGGCGAGCAGATCGATTGGTGTGTCGTCGGTGAGCCGTCGGCAAAGGAAAAGCTTGGCGATCTGATTCGGGTGGGGCGACGTGGATCGTTATCGGGCACGTTGACTGTGCGAGGTGTTCAAGGGCATGTCGCTTATCCAGAAAAGGCGCGCAATCCCATTCATGCGGTAGCTCCCGCGTTGACCGAACTGGCTGCCGAGGTTTGGGACAAGGGTAACGACGATTTTCCGCCGACTTCGTTTCAGATCTCCAATCTCAATGCCGGTACCGGCGCCAACAATGTCATTCCCGGCACGCTCACTGCGCTGTTCAATTTTCGCTATGGCACCGCCAGTCGTGCCGACGATTTGCGCGTGCGTACGGAAGCCCTGTTGACGCGACATGGTTTGGATTGGCAAATCGATTGGCAGCTTTCCGGCGAACCGTTTCGCACGCCGCCGGGTGGCGCAGTACGTGAAGCGGTCGTGGCTGTCTGCCGCGAACTGTGCGGTATCGATCCAGAGCAGAGTACCGGCGGCGGTACTTCGGATGGCCGCTTTATCGCGCCGCTCGGTGCCGAAGTGGTCGAATTGGGTCCGGTCAATGCAACCATTCACAAGGTGGATGAGTGCGTTTCGGTGGCGGATCTAGAGAAACTGCCGTCGTTATATTTTGCTATTTGCGCGCGCTTGCTCAGTTGAATGTCGGTCAGTGGCGGCACATGCCGATGATCGATATATTTATTTAACCGGTTTTGCCGGTGCTGCGACAGCTCGTATGGGGTGAATGACATAACCCACTGGCACCCAGCCATTGGATGTCTGTGCCAGCGATACGGTTTCGAGCATCGATGCGTTCGCATATGTCGCTGTGAAAATCACGTTGACATATTCGCCTGCGGGCAGGCTATCGGGATTGGTTACCCGTGCAAGCTGCAGCCAGTCGCGGCTTTGCAGCGTGCCGAGTTGCTTGCGTTGCGTGCCAAGGTAGTGGCTCCAGGTATTCTTGCTCACACTTTTTCGCATGAGTTGGCCGCTGTTTTGCCACATCGTATCGGCCTGGTTGTCGTCAGCCTGGGCGACCCAGTGGGTGGCGACGGCGACGGCATTGTCCAGCGACATATTTTGTTGAGCGGAAGCATTGCCGGCACCCATGGCAAGGATAAGCGTCAATGCGCACGCTTGAATCACCCGTTGAATGGCCAGAGCATGGCTTTTCATGCGCAATGTCCTCATGAAGAAAAGGCTCTTAGAGTCCTTCATCTACCAATGAATGCATCGGTGGATTCACTCGGTTTGTTGCTGTTCGCTATGGTCATCGATGGCTGTCGTGCCGCGAAGACATGAGCTTGTCTGGATCATCGCCCCGGCTTGGCTGTGGGTGACAACGTCAACGTGTATCGGGTCGGTCCGGGTAGTAGCGGTGTGGGCAGGCCGTGGACCCAATCCTCGTGACCGGCACCATAGAACGGCGATAGCGGATGGTCGCTCTGGCCGCCAGGCATGTGCAAGATGCCTTGCGCTTCGCGGCCCGGCATCACCACCAATCGTTCTGATGCGCCGACGCCGGGCTGGGCTACTCGCGGCATGTTGTTATCGCCGGGCACCGGTTCGTCGGGCATATTGAGCAGCCGTGCGATGGGGCCGGGCAGGGCGCGCGCCAGCGGGTGATTGACGGCGCTGCGATTGATTTCGCCCCAGTTGCGCGCAGCCAGGCCGCCGGGCTGTTGGCCGAGTTGTTCCACCACCTGATGCGCGGCTGCGATCAGCAGTTCGTCCCAGTTGGCGTAGCGTGTATCGAGAAGATGGGCTGGCCGCTCGTGCAGCAGCATCCATACCGCCGCTTCCGGGCCGCTGGATCTCGGCCAGCGAAAATCGGGATGATCTTGCTGTACCCGCGCGACGAAAGGCGCGAGCACCGCTTCATGTACTTGCGTGCGAAAGGCGCGTACCAGCCGGTAATCGACGCTGTCCACCGCGGCGAGGCTATGCCATGACGCGGTGAGTTGGCGTAAGGATTGCAGCTCGGGATCGTTGTTGCCGGCGAGCGTGTCTTGTAACAGGCGCTGCCAGCGATCGAGCCATAAAGCGCGGTGGTCGAGTTGAATGTCGAGCAGGTTGCCGGGGGTGAATCGGTTGCCTGCGCGTAGATCGTCGCGAATTTGCTGCGCACGCGCACCGAGGTCGTAACCGCCGTTGCCGAGCAAGCTGAGGTCGGCGCCATCGGTGGTGCGATTGTTGGCCGTCCAGAGACGACCGTCTTCGGGGTTTTCGATGCGTGGGTATTGCGAAGGCATCGCCCAACCGGTCCAGCCGCTGCCAGGCTGCGACCAGTCTGCTGGTTGTAGCGGATCGAAGCCTGCCCGCAGCGGCATGCTGTTGCCGGTCACAGTCCAACCGATGTGGCCGGCGCTGTCGGCTACCAGCAGGTTCTGCGGAGGCATGCCCATGCTGGGGGCCAGATCCAGTGCGGCGCGTGTATCGGCGGTGTGTTCAAGCTGCATCAACTCAAGGTTATAGGCGCGCGGCAAGCCGCCGATCCAGGCCAGCGCCAATGGTGTGCCGTCGGCATCGGTGGCCATGATCGGTCCCCAGCGGGTGACCTCGACCTTGAGTGATCGGGCCGGCTCGCCTTTGATGCGGATCGGCTCATCGTGGCTTTCGATCGACGCCCAGCCCTCCGGCACTTTGTAGCGGTTCGGCTGATTCGGATCGCGCAGTACGCGCACCCAGTCCTGCCAATCGCCATAGCTGTTGGTAAAACCCCAAGCGACTTGCCCGTTCGAGCCGACTACCAGCGCCGGTGTGCCGGGCAGGGTGACACCGCTGGCGTCGCGTTGACCGTTCGGCGCCGTTGGATCGGCGTAGCGCAGTCGTGCGCGAAACCAGATGTTCGGGACGCGCAGGCTTAAGTGCATGTCGTTGGCAAGCATCGCCACGCCGCTTTCGGTGAGATTGCCGGCGACGGCGAAACTGTTGCTGCCGAGTCGGACATCCTCCAGTGCCGGGGCTAGTGCGGTGGCCAAGCCATCGACATCGCGGACACTGGCTTGCGGTTGCTGGCGCAGATCCCATATGTCGGCGGAAGGTATCACCGGCTGCCGTGACAGCTCACCCTTGAGCGGAGCCTCCCATTGTGGGTCGGGGGCAAGCAGAACATCGACCAGTGGCCCAGGCAACGCCGCGCGCATTTGTGCGTAACGCAGCTCTTGCTCGTCGCGGCCATCGCTATTGAGGTCGAGATACATCGCGGCGATCACTAAAAGGCTGTCTTCGGAACGCCATGATTGCGGCCGGGCGCCGAGCAACAGGTATTCCCATGGACGCACGCGCAAATCGGCAAGCCCCGCGTTGACGCCATCGCGATAGCGATCGAGATGGTATTTCTGCTCGGCCGATAACTGTGCATAAGCCGCCTTCACGACCGCGCGCAAGCGATGCCTGCGGTGATTGAGGTCGACCTCCACGGCGGCTTTGCCGACCAATTCGGACAACTCGCCCGCGGGCAGGCGGCGCATCAGATCCATGGCGAAGTAACGTTCCTGCGCATGCACGTAGCCGAGTGCGAAGCTCACGTCATCGCGGCTTTTACCCTCTACGGTGACCGTGCCCAAGGTATCGCGGCTGATGCTGACGCTGTCTTGCAAACCCGCCAAGTGCCGTTCCCCCTCCAGCGCGGCGCGACTACCGGCGAGTAAAAGCCAGCCGCCGGCACCGGCGCCAAGCACGACAACCAGTAGCGTCAGCAAGGTGAATCGAAGCCAGCGGAAGCGACGTGGCGTCTTCATGGCTGTGCAAACACGGCAAAGATGCCGGCGTAAGGTTTGACCATAAACGTGGGGGCGCCGGTATAGCCGTCGCCGTCGACATAGAACTGCGAAATGGTGCCGTCCAGATACAGCGCGTCGCGGCAGCCGATCTGATCGCGGAACAAGCGTGCGAAGGTATGGAAATTCACGGGTGCCTCGCTTACTGCAAAGACTGCCTCGTGCGGCGTCTTGGCACAGACACCGCTGCGCCATTTCAGACTGGCCGAGTCGTCGACGAATTGGTTGTTGATCTGCCCGTCGATCAACAGCATCGGGCCGGACTGGGTCGCCCATTGCGCGGGCTTGCCGTCGGCCTTGAAGTCACTGCTGGTGCGCACCGCGGCGTGTCCATCGGGATACACCGCGAACACGCCGTTGGGCAGCAGCGAAAAATTGCCGGAGGCGGGGTTGCCGCGCGCCATGTTCAACGACACCAGCGTTTTACCGTTCTCCACGTACAAGCCCAGCGGTGCAAACTGACGATCGTAAATGCCGGCATTGGCGGCAAAAAGCAGCCGTTTGCCGCGTGCCTCGCCCCATTGCCGCAAACTGTCGATATCGCCGTAGGCTTGGCCGTTGTCCGGATCTTTCCAATGCAGGCTTAGCGGTTGGCGGTCCAATGCAATGCTGACGACACGAAAGCTCTGACTCTCGAACACCAGCTCGTTGCTATCCACTGCCTGTGCGGTTTGCGAGCAACCCGTCAGGCTGGCGAGCAAGCTGAACATCGCCGATAAATACAGCGCGCGGCGGGGCGGTTGGCGGAGGGTGACGGCAAGCATCTGCCGATGGTCGCTGCCATGCGCAGTCGGCGCAAGCCCAGGCGAATCGGCTACCCTCTGCATGTTCATCGCATCTATAACGTCCGCCTTATGCCTTACACCCCCATTGTCGCCACGCTTGGCTATGTGCTTTCCCCGGATCGCAGTCAGGTGTTGATGATTCATCGCAATGCCCGCCAGGACGATCAGCATCTAGGCAAGTACAACGGCCTGGGCGGCAAGATGGAGCCCGGCGAAGACATCGCCGCCTGTATGCGCCGCGAAATTTTCGAAGAAGCCGGCATCGAGTGCGTATCGATGCATCTGCGCGGCACCCTTAACTGGCCGGGTTTCGGCAAGCAGGGCGAGGACTGGCTGGGCTTTATCTTCGTCATTGATGAATTTCACGGCGAACCCTTGCAAGAGAATGCCGAGGGGACGCTGGAATGGGTGGCGCTGGATCGTCTTGAAGAACTGCCGATGTGGGAGGGGGACCGCCATTTCCTGCCCCTGGTATTCGATCGCGACCCGCGCCCCTTTCATGGGGTGATGCCCTACCGCGATGGCCGCATGCAGTCGTGGGCCTACACCCGGTTGTAGAAACCCGCCCCGTGGGCAAAAAGCCGACGGGGCGATGACGCTGCAAGGCTATGGCGCGCGACGTAGCGCCACCACCGCATTGAGCCCGCCGAACGCAAACGAATTGCTGATCCCGGCATGCACCGGCATGGCGCGCGCCTGGTTGGGTACGTAATCGAGATCGCAAGCCGGGTCGGGCCCCAGATAGCCTAGCGTCGGCGGCACGACGCCGTCGCGCAGCGCTCCAAGTACGGCAACCAACTCCAAGGCTCCGGCGGCGCCCAGTGCATGCCCGTGCATGGGTTTGGTCGAAGAGATCGCCAGCGCGTGGGCATGTTCGCCGAACACACGATGGATCGCCCGTGTTTCGGTACTGTCGTTGGCCATCGTGCCAGTGCCGTGGGCGTTGATGTAGTCCACCTCCGATGGCGACATGCCGGCATCGCGCAACGCAGCGCTGATGGCTGCGGAGGCGCCCAGCTCGGATGGCGCGGCAATATCGCCGGCATCGGAGCTCATGCCGCATCCGGCCAGTTCGGCCAGAATGGTTGCGCCGCGCTGCTGTGCAAGCTCCAGGGTCTCTAGCACGTACATGCCGGCGCCCTCGCCGAGCACGATGCCGCGACGGCCGGCACTGAACGGGCGGCAAGTATCGGGCGCCAGCACACGCATGGCTTCCCACACCCGCAGCGAGCCCAGGGTGATGCAGGCTTCGGTGCCACCCACCACGGCCGTATCAACCAGGCCGGAGCGGATCATCATCACGGCTTGTGCAAACGCGTGATTTGACGAGGCGCAGGCACTTGATACGGAAAACGCGGGGCCGGTGATGCCGTGGACCATGCTGATCTGGCTGGCCGGCGCATTGGTCATCATGCGCACGATGCCCAGCGGATGCAGGCGATTGGCGCCCTCGCGGTAAAGCCTCTCGTACTGTTCGTCGCGCGTGCTTTCGCCGCCGGCGCCGGTGCCGATCACGATGGCGGTGCGCGCCGCGCGTTCACCTTCAAAGCTGATTCCCGATTGCGCGATAGCCTCGCCCGCGGCAACCAGCGCGTACTGGCTGAGCGGGTCGAGCAGGGGTAGTCGTGCCGAATCGAAATGAAGGGCAGGATCGAAGTCGCTCACTTCGGCCGCGATGCCGCCATTGCGCAGCAAGCTGCGCTCAATGCGGCGGATGGGGCCGATGCCCGTGCGACCTTCGACCATCGCCTGCCAGATGGAGGGCACATCGTGGCCGAGCGCACAGATCGCGCCCGCACCGGTAATCACGATACGAGGCATAGGGTCAGCTATCAGTCGGGTTTTGCGGCTCCGATTTCAGAGCCAGTTGGCGATCGATGGCATCGACGAGGTGGCCGACGGTATCGGTCTCGAAGTTGGTGTCTTCGTTAGGCAGGTTCACGCCGAAATGCTCTTCGAGATCGAAGATCACCTCGATCGCATCCAGCGAGGCAATGCCTAGATCCTTCAAAGTGGATTCTGGCTTGATGGTGGCGATGTCGATCTTCGCCTGTTTGGCGATGATGTCGAAGGTTTCCTGCTGTGTACTCATGATCGCTTTCCTGAATGTCATGAAGCCGTCTATGCCCACTCTCGGCATCGGCGGTGCGGACCCTGGTTCGCGCAAGACTGACGAACTAGCGAGGTGTTGTCCAGATAGTGACGGTTGTCGGATCGTGCGCGGCCATCCTTTCGCGAATCTTATAGACGGTCGGGCCATCAGCTATGGCTTTGTAGAACCTTGGGGTGTGGTATTTCGACGTCGCTTGCGCCGGGTGCGCCGGTCGATGCAGTCGCTCCAATTGCGCGGGCGGACCGGCCGCGCTGCACCAGTAAGGAACACGAAAGGCGTCGCCAGCAAGCTTCTGCGCTTGTGTGTGAGGCATGATGTCGGGCCAGGTGGCCATGCCTGCATTTCGTCTCGTTCGTGGGAAGCCTTTCGTGCGGTATTTCAACCAGCTTGAGCCGGATGCGCTGATCGGCCGATTCGCCGCCTGCCCGCCCATCGGCTTTCGTGTCGAGGAGGTTGCCGGCACGCCGACCTTCGTGGCGCCTTTTGACCTGTTGACCACGGCCGACGACACGCTGCGCAAGCGCGTCGCCGCCGCACCCGGCTATCGTTATTGGGGGCGGTTGTTGCGCTGGCGCACCGCCTTTGTGGGTACCACTGTTTCCGAATACGTACTTTTTCCACGCTCAGCCGATGCCACGGCCTTGCCGCGCGATCTGGTGGCGCGATTGGGGGCCGCACAGCGGCTGTTGATCGTCAAAGACATTCCCCAAGCCTCGCCGCTGCTGAGTGAAGCGGACAACCAATGGTGCGCGAGTTTCGCCCAGGCTTGTGCCGAGGCCGGTTGCCTCCTGCTGGAGGGGCAGGCACTGGCCTATGTGACGATCGATTTTGCCAGCGAAGACGAATACCTCGCCCGGCTGTCGTCCAGCCGCCGCAAAGACATCCGGCGCAAACTGCGCAAGCGCGACGAAGTGGCGGTGGAGGTCGTGCCGTGCGGCGATGCGCGCTTCGCCGATGAAGCGGTCATCGATGCGTTCTATGCGTTGTATGAAAACGTGTATGCGCAAAGCGAAATCCATTTCGACAAACTCAGTCGCGAGTTCTTTGCCGCCGTGTTGCGCGATGCCGCCAATGGCGGCGTGGCGTTCGTCTACCGGCATCAAGATGCGATGATCGGCTGGAACCTATGTTTTGCCGTGGACGGCAAGCTGATCGACAAGTACGTGGGTTTTGCCTACCCGCAAGCGCGCGAGCAGAACCTGTATTTCACCAGTTGGTTCCACAACCTCGCCTGGGCGCGCGAGCAGGGGCTGACGCATTACGTCGCCGGTTGGACCGACCCGGAAATCAAATCGTATTTGGGCGCACAATTCACGCTGACCCGGCACGCTGTCTACCTGCGCAACCCGTTGCTGCGAGCGTTGGCGCGACGGCTCGGCAAATACTTCGAAAGCGACAGTCAGTGGGCGCCGCCAACCGTGAGCAAGACTGATGAGTAGGCAAGCCCCGCTGATTCTCGATTTCGACCGTTCGATCGGTGTGATTCCCGGCGCGACCACGATTGGGTTGAACGATTGGCAAGAGGCGATCCGCTTCGGTTGCACGCTGCGCACCTTTGATCGCCTGCGTCGCCATCTCGACGCGCTAGTGCCGGCCGATTACGGCACGGTGCTGATGGGGTCGGGCGATTACCATCATTTGACCTGGCCGCTGGTCGAGCGGCAACGCGCGCGCGGTCCATTTCAACTCGTCGTATTCGATAACCACCCCGACAATATGCGTTTTCCATGGGGTATCCACTGCGGCTCGTGGGTACGCAAAGTGGCGATGTTGCCTTACGTCAGTCACGTGCATGTGGTTGGTATCACCTCGGGCGATATCGGCGCCAAACACGCCTGGGAAAACTACCTGCGTCCACTGCGCGCCGGCAAGCTCAGTTACTGGTGCATGGACGTCGATGTGAGCTGGGCGGCACGCTTCGGGCTCGCCGATGCGTTTCATCGTTTCGACCATCCCGACGCACTCACCTGTGCGTTCATCGAACAACTGCGCCGCGCACCGCAAGCTACGTATTTGTCGATCGACAAAGATGCTTTCAGCGTTGCTACGGCACGTACCAACTGGGATCAAGGGCTGATCGAAGAGCATCACGCGATGGCCATCATCGAGGCTTTGCGTGGCCGCATTATCGCCAGCGACATTAATGGCGAAGTCTCTGCCTATGCGTATACGACATGGTGGAAGCGCATGCTCAGTGGCATGGATGGGCAAGAGCCGGTGCCGCAAACAGAGTTGGATACGTGGCAGGCGCAGCAGCGTGCGTTGAACACGCGGCTGCTGGAAGCGATTGCGGCGAGCAGTGTGTAGCGCCTAAGCCTTTGCGCGCTCAAGCCGCACACAGATTCGCTCGAACTCGTCGTCACGCAGCCAGGGGCTGTTGGTGATGGTCAGCGATCGCGCGGCGAAGTCGCGGGCATTGGGTAGATCCGTAGGCGGCACCACATCGCGCAGATAGGCGTAATCGGGCAGGGCGTGAATAAACAAGCGACTGACACCCAGGCCGGCTGTCCACAGCATCTGCAGCGCGTGATCGCGCGTAGCTTCGCTGGCTAAGGTCATTAGCAGGAAGGGCCATGTACCTTGCTGGCCGAGGGCATCCTCGAAGACGGTCAGGCCAGGGATTTGCCGCAGGCGTTTGATCCGGCGCAAGGCTTGCTGGCGCGTAGCCTCCAGAAACGCCGGTAATCGCATCAATGCCCGGATGCCGACCGCCTGGCGCCAGGCGCTTACCGTATGCAGCGGAATGTCGGGGCCGAAGTCGTCGCCGACCGCGCTCACCGGATCGCCCGCCGCCAACGCCTTGCGCAATGGGCGGCCGTAAGCCAGTGGCAAGATCGACGGACGGTAAGCGGCGGTGTAGCCGACGAGTTCCAGCGCGCGCTGCCGATCCATTTGCGGGTCCGGTTTGATAATCGCCCGATGACTGGCGGCAAAGGCTTCGCGCAGCGCGGGATCGCGCGCCAGCAGCAGGCCGCCTTCATACAGGGTCAGGCCTTTGCCGACAGCAAGGCTGAAGAAGCCGGCATCGCCGAGCAGGCCGACACTGCGCCCCTCGTGCCGCGCGCCCACGGCTTGCGCCGCGTCTTCGATGACATAGGCGCCGACCTTATGCGCAATGGCATTGGCGGTGGCTACATCGGCGACGCGGCCAGCCAAATGCGTGGGCACGATGGCTAAGGTTTTGCTGCAGCAGACGGCCGCCAGTTGGGCGGCATCCATGTCGTAATGATTCGGTGCGAGATCGCACAGTCGCGGTTTGAGTCCGGCGCGATGGATCGCTAGTGCGACCAGGGGACACGTCCATGCAGGTACGACGACTTCGCGGCGATCCGGGCGCAACCGGCTGATGGCATGCAAGGCAACCACCAGGGCGGCGGTGCCGGAGCATTCCAATTGCAGTTGCTCGACACCCAGCCAGGTCGCCGCATGCTCGGCGAAGAACGGTGCGCGACCCGGACGCAGGTCGCTCAAGCGCAATGGCAGACCGGCGGTGGGCGGCAGCTCGCGCATGTGGAGTCTCTAGTTGCCGGCGGCGACGCCGAGCGCGCCCTTCGCTTCGGTCGGCGCGTCGCCTTCAGGGTGCGCACCGCTTTCGGCAAAGGCCAGACAGATGATGCCGACGACAATCACGCTCGCACCGATCACCTTCGGCCAGGTCAATGGCTCCTGAAACAGCCAGACCGAAAACAGCATCACGCTGACGACTTCGAGGTGAGTGACCGCAAACGCCGGGCCGATGGGCGCGTGCTTGAGCAGCGTCATCCAGGTGAAGAAGTTGCCGACATAGCCGATCACGGCGAGATAAATCCACGGATGGCCAAACACGCGCACGATCCAGGCCCAGTTCGCCTCGGGCGGAAACGCATGATTGCCGGCGTACTTGAAGCTCAGTTGCACCACGGTATCGAACGCCACCAGGATCAGAAAGCCGAAAAAGTAGAAGCTTTTTCCACGAGTCATACGGTCAGTACTCATAGGGTCATCCTGAATAAGATCATCCTGAATAAGGTCGGCCTAAATAAGATCAGCCCGCACCCGCGATGCCGACGATCGCCACACCGGCGGTGACCAGCAGAATGCCGGTGACGCGCAACGGGGTGAGTTTTTCGCGGAACAGAATGCGTCCGGCGATCATGACGACCACGATATTGATCGAGCCCAGCAGTACGCCCTGAGACAAATCGATCAAGGACAGGAAGGCGATCCACACCAGAAATTCGGCGACATAAGAAATCAGGCCGACCCAGATCCATGGCCGCGATGCCATATAGCGCCAGCGCGCCAGGCCGTCACCGGCACGCGGATCGCTGGCCGCTGCCTTAAAGGCCAACTGGCCGACGGTATCGAGGGTGACATTGAGCAGCCACAGCGTAACGACCAGCGGGGACATAAGTCTCCTAGGCCGCCGCGCGAGCGGCAGGTTCGAACGTGGCGGCTACCTGGCCGAAGAATTCGGCCGAGCGGTCGATCAGCAAGCGGCGTTCGCGATCGACGGTAATCATGTGATAGCTGTTTTCCAGCAGCAGCATTTCCACCGGACCGGAGACGCCACGCTCGACCAGCCGGGCATTCTCGACGCTGGCGATGTCGTCTTCAGTGGCGTGCGCGATCAGGCAGGGTGCATTCACCTTGGGCAGCTCGCGGCGGACCACCGCCGCCATGTTGTACATCTCGCCCAGCGACGGCCAGGGATTGCCCGGCAGGCCGGCGGCTGCGCTGTCGCCGCTGAGCATGGCCGAGCTGATTTGCGCGCGCAGGCGCTCGTCGCGAATGCCGTAGGGTTCGTTTTCGTGCACCATGCGGCGCTTGCCGATACCGAAGCGATGCAGCAAGGGCAGCAGGAAGGACAACCTGCCGTACCACGGAATCGCCCAGCCGTCGTAGCGGAACGTGGCGCCATAGACGCCCACACCCTTGACCCAGTCTGGATGGTCGGCGGCCAGCTTGAGCGCCAGCACCGCACCCATGGACAGGCCGGCAACGAAGAAATGATCTACTTCGTGGCGAAGCTTCTCGGCAGCGGCTTCTACGCTGGCATACCAATCGTGCCAACTAGTTTTCAGCAAATCATCGACATTGCCGCAATGGCCGGCCAACTGCATGCCATACACGCTGAAGCCTGCGCGGTTCAGCCCCTTGCCGACCAATCGCATCTCGGTAGGGGTGCCGGTTAGGCCGTGGATCAGCAGCACGCCGCTGCGTCCGCCTTCAAGGCGGAACTCAACGTTCTGGATCACCGGCGGGCATTCCTGTGGCGAGGCGAAAGGGGCAGGGCGGCAAGGCGCATGGTCGCGAGATTGATTGAGACGGAGGCGCCAGTCTGCCGTGGGACTCTTTCTGACAACTTTCGATAGCTGAATGCAGCCCCGAACCTGTTCACAGTTGAACAGGCTCGGGCCAAAGCGGAATCGCTTAGGGCTTGAACGGCTTGAACTCACCGAAAGGTTTGAGCTGGGCTTCGATCGCCTTCGGGTCGCCGACCAGGATGATGCTTTGGTCTTTGGGGGAAAAATACTTTCGTCCCATGGCCTGTACCTGATCGGCATTCACTTGGTTGATCTCGGTGACGTAATTACTGAAAAAAGTAGGCGGCAAACCTTGCACCCAATAGTTGGCCAGCGTCTGGGCCAGCGAGCCTTGAATCTGATTGCGCAATAGATAAATGCCCGCCGCCAGCCGCTTTGCGCCCACCAATTCCTCGTCGCTGGGCGCCTGGCTGGCCATGCTTTCGTAGAGTTTATTCAACTCAGTCAGGGTGGCGCCGGTGACTTCGTTGCGTACATCGACCCTGGCGAAACTGCTGCCACCCACGCGGTTGGCGTTGAGCATCGAGAACGGACTGTAGGAATAACCCTTGTCTTCGCGAATGTCCTGGGTCAAGCGGCTGGTAAAGCCGCCGCCGAGGATGGTGTTGGCTACGTTGAGCGGGACAAAATCGGGGTCACTGGCAGAGAGGCTGGGCCGGCCATAGCGGATATTCGTTTGCACCGAACCCTCGCGCGTCACCAACAAGCGCTGTGGCATGGCTTCGCGAGGTGCTTGTGGTGCTTCGGCAAGCGCCTTGCCTTCGGCTTTCCAGGCACCGAATTGCTGTTCGGCGATGCGGAACGCGTCTTTCGCGCTCATGCGGCCAATGATGACGAGCAAGCTGCGCTCGGGGCGAAAATGGGCTGCATGCAATGCACGCATCGCCTCTGGCGTTACCGCCGCGATGCTGGCCTCGGTGAGTGAGTTGCGCGCATAGGGATGCGTGTCGAACGTGGCGCGGTCGATCGCCCGTTGAGCCTGCCATGACGGGTTGCCCTCGCGTACCTTGAGCGCTTGCAGCGAGTTCGCCTTATGCAGTGCAACCTCTTGCGCGGGAAAGCTCGGATGCAGGGTAGTGTCGGCCATCAAATGCAGCAATTCGGCGGTGTAGGCGGATAGCGCACTAGCCGATATGACAATGGCATCCGGCTTGGCGTTGGCCTCGTAGTTGCCGCCCATCGCTTGTAGCGATTCGGCGATCTGTTTGGCATTGAGGCTGGCCGTGCCCTCGTTGAGCAAACCGGCCATGACGCTGGACAGTGCTGGCGTTGAGGGATCATCGGCAGCGGTGCCGCCCAGTACCGCCAGCGTGACATCGACCTTCGGCAGTCCATCGCGCGGCACTACCCATACGGTGAGTCCATTGGACAGGGTGCGTTGAGCGACTTGTGGCACCGGTACTGCCTTGTCCGGCCCATAGGCGGGCAAATCTTTGGGCAGGGGCGCGGTGGATGCGTGAGCGAGGCCGGTCAGGCACAGGCCGAGGGCGAGTACGAGCAGCTTGGGTTTCTTCATGATGGTCATGGCGCGATACCTCAGCGTGTCGTATTCGGGGAGTTGGCGGCGACTTTCGCGGCGGCCGCTGCGACAGGGCGCCGCACGATCACACTGCGGTTGGCATCGGTGAGATAGGTGCGGGCAACACGCTTGAGGTCGTCGGCGCTTACCGCTTCGATCCAGCCTGGGAGCTGGTTAGCGACCTCGGCATCGCCCCACATGGTTTGCAGTTTTGCCAGGGTGTCGGCGCGCGAAAGAAAACTTTCCAGTCCGCCGTACCAGTCCGACAATAGTTTGGTCTTGATTCTGCGCAGGGTAATGTCGTCGACACCGTCGGCGGCAACCTTGGCGATTTCCTGGTTGATCGAAGCGAGTACTTGATCCGGGGTGGCGTTTGACTTGTACAGCGTAAACAGCACGAGTTGCGTAGGGCCGGCATAGTCGATGTCGGTGCCGAGCGGATAATTGACGCCGCCTTCGATGCTGAGTACTTGCTCGCGGCCTTTCACCAGGCCCTGAAAAAATCGAGATGCGTCGTCACCCACCAACAGTTGCGACAGCACCATCATGGGAATCTGATCTTTGCTGTCGCGCGCAGGCATTTTCCAACCTACGGCCAATGCGGGAGCCTTTGCCAGCGGATCGGTCTGTTGCTGCATGCGGCCCTTGGTATTCAAGGGCTCGGCCACATCAGGCCTGGCCGGCAAGGCGCGCGACGCAATGCCACCGAAGTATTTCTGCGCCAGCGTGAATGCCTGTTCGGGTGTGACATCGCCGGCAATGCCGAGCACTGCATTGGCCGGTTGATAGAAGGTGTCGTGAAAAGCTTTGACGTCGGCGACGTTGGCGTGATCGAGATCTTTGAACGAGCCGTAGCCGTCATGGCTGTTGGCCCACTTGTCGAAGGCCAGCGCGTCGAGATCGGTCCAGTAGAACAAACCGTAGGGCTGGTTTTTCACGTTGACGCGAATTTCTTCCTTGACGACGTTCTGCTGATTGGCGAGATTCTTCTCGCTGAAATCCAGCGTCTTCATGCGGTCCGCCTCTACCCACAGAATGGGTTCGAGCGCGGCGACCGGGGCGGACGCGATGTAGTTGGTAAAGTCGGCGCGGGTGGAACCGTTGAAGATGCCGCCACCACCCTGGATCACTCGTTCGAATGTTCCCTTCGGCGCTGTCGGTGTGCCCTCGAACATCAGGTGCTCGAACAAGTGCGCGAAGCCGGTGCGGTTTTGCGGCTCCAGCCGCATGCCGACGTGGTAGACCATGCTGATGCCGACCGTCGGCGAGCTGTGATCTTCGGAGACCACCACCGTCAGCCCGTTATCGAGCTTCTTCACCGCGATGGGTAATTGCCACGGCTCAGTAGTTGCGGCCTGAGCGGCGATGCTCAACAGCAGGCCAGCGGTGAATACAGACAGGCGGATCATGTGCATGAGAGGCCTTAAGACTGGGCAGTGGAGCCTCTTTCTAATCGTAAGGTCGTGCGCTCACAAGTGACCATGGTCATGCGTGCGTGGCTTGGCGTGTCTGGCTTATTGCGGCGCCTGCAACCAGGCCGTTACCTGGGCCACCCAGATGTCGTAACCCGCGCGATCCATATGCAGCCCGTCCTGGACAAATAGCTCGGGACGTGGCTGTCCTTGCGGGTCGAGCATCGGGGTGAATACATCGAGATAGGCGACCTTCTTCTGCGTGGCCGCCCAGGTCCTGATGTATTCGTTGGCCTCGCGTATTTGCGGCAGCAACACCTTGCGCGCAACGCTTGGCTTGATCGCGATAAATGCGATCGGTACGCCTGGCAGGTCGTGGCGTACCCGAGTCACGAAGGCGACAAAGTCGTCACGCACTTGTTGCGGCGTCTGGCCGTTCTGCAAGTCGTTGTCGCCGGCATAAAGCACGATGGCGCGCGGCCTGTAGGGCGTGACGATACGGTCGGCAAAAAAAGTGGCATCGCTCAATGCCGAGCCGCCGAAACCGCGGTTGATCGTTCGTATCCCTGGAAAATCCTCAGCTATGGATGTCCAGAAACGGATCGACGAACTGCCGACGAAAAGCACCGCGCCAGGGGCCGGCATCTGCGCGCGGTCTTCGGCCTGGAACGCGGCGATATCCTTGGACCACTGGTCGTGCGCGTATTCGCGGGCAAAGACCGCACAGGGCAGGATCAGTAGCAAGACCAACAGGAGTTTCTTCATGCGCCGACTGTAGGCGCTGCGATGGCTGCAAGACAAATGGCCGGCATCGACGCCGCTTCGCGGGCAGGCTTCAGCGGTGAACTACGCGGAGATTTTGGACCGGCTTCTAGAAACCACGGCCGTTGAATCGGCCAACGCCAATCGAGATGCCGACGCGGCCGGTCGGGTGGTCGCAGCTACCTAGATTCTGGCTGATGTTGACGTTGCCGGTATTCCATGTGCCGCTGCCCATATGGCGGCTGCCGCTGACCACGCCCATACCAACGCTGCCATGGGTCTGGGGCTGGTTATAGGTGGCGTCATCGCAGGCAGGTGCCCGGTCGGCCATGCTGTCGCCGGTCTCCACATGCCCGCTGGTATCGCCGTAGTAGACGCCTGGTGCGTCATGGGCCGGTTTGGCTGCACTTGTACTGCTGGCGGCAGGCAGGTCACTGGGCGGGAGCTGGCTGACCGGGAGCTTGAGATTCAACGGCGGACTGGCCGTTTGCGCGTGAGTCGCGGCGGCAAGCAAGCCGATTGCGATCGCGGTAAGGGCTCGTTTCATGTTCATCGTGCTCCGGGATATGGCGCATACAACGCGCCAATACGCGCTGGGGTGCACATCACAGGGTTCGATGCCTGGCGACGGCAGGAAGTTCCTGCCGTCGCCTATCGAGCCTGTGAGAGTGTTTACGCCGTAGTCTCGATGCGCTCCACCCGGCGCAGGCCACGAGGCAGCACGCTGCCTCGCGTGGCGCGATTGCCGCCGAACTCGACCAGGTCGGACCAGCGCAGGGTGAGTTTGCGCTGACCGGCGTAGAGAGTGACTTCACCCTTGCCCTCGGTAACGACGGCGACGCCGGCAACACGTTCATCGCCGCTGGCCAGCTTGGCCTTGGGTATGTCGATCAGTTTGTTGCCCTTGCCTTTGTCCAGCTCAGGCAGCTCGGCCACCGAGAACATCAGCAAATGACCTTCGGTGGTGACCACCACGATGCGGTCGCGCGCCGGGTCGGCGCTGACCTGTGGCGTCAGCACGCGCGAACCATCGCTGAGCGTGATGATTTGCTTGCCGGCTTTATTGCGGCCGGTGAGCGCCTCGAAGCGGGTGACAAAGCCATAACCGAAGTTGGTCGCGAGAATCAGCCGGGTGTCGTTGTCGCCGGCAGCAAGGGCGTCGAAGCTGGCGCCGGAGGGCGGGCTGAAGCGACCGGTGAGTGGGTCGCCGTTGCCGCGTGCCGAAGGCAGAGTATGGGCCGGGGTGGAATAGCTGCGGCCGGTGGAGTCGATCACCGCCACTTGTTGGGTGGTGCGTGACTTGACCGCGGCGAGCAGGCTGTCGCCATCGCGATAATTGAGGCCTTCGGCGTCGATGTCATGGCCCTTGGCGGCGCGAATCCAACCCTTCTGACTGAGCACGACGGTGACCGGTTCGCTGGCGACCAGCGCGCTTTCATCCAGCGCTTGGGCGACCTCGCGCTCGACCAGCGGCGAGCGGCGGTCGTCACCGTACTTGGCGGCGTCGGCGCGAATCTCGTCCTTAATCAGGCTTTTGAGTTTGGCCGGGGATTTCAGCAGCACATTGATCTTCGCGCGCTCTTCTTCCAACTGATCGCGCTCGGCGTTGATCTTCATCTCTTCCAGCCGCGCCAATTGGCGCAGCTTGGTTTCGAGGATGTAGTCGGTTTGTTCGTCGCTGAGCTTGAAACGGGCCATCAGCACCGGTTTCGGTTCTTCCTCGCTGCGAACGATGCGGATCACTTCGTCCAGGTTGAGATAAGCAATGCGCAGACCTTCCAACAGGTGCAGGCGGCGCTCGACCTTGGCCAGGCGATGATTCAGGCGGCGGGTCACCGTGTCGGTGCGGAAGCTCAGCCACTCGCTGAGGATGCGCTTGAGGTTCTTCACCTGCGGCCGGCCATCCAGGCCGATCATGTTCAGATTGACGCGGAAGCTCTTTTCCAGGTCGGTGGTGGCGAACAAGTGCTGCATCATCTCGTCCGCATCGACGCGGTTGGAACGCGGCACGATCACCAGGCGAGTCGGGTTTTCATGATCGGACTCGTCGCGCAGGTCTTCGATCATCGGCAGCTTTTTCGCGCGCATCTGCGCGGCGATCTGCTCAAGGATCTTGGCCGGGCTGACTTGATGCGGCAGCGCCGTGATGACGATGTTGCCGTCATCGTGCTGGTATACCGCGCGTGCACGCACCGAGCCGACGCCGTTCTGGTACATCGCCAGCAGCTCGTTGCGTGGGGTGATGATTTCCGCCGGGGTCGGATAATCCGGGCCGCGCACGTGTTCGCACAGATCGGCGATGGTGGCGTCGGGGTCATCCAGCAGACGAATACAGGCGCTGGCCAGCTCGCGCAGGTTGTGCGGCGGAATATCGGTGGCCATGCCCACTGCGATACCCATGGAGCCATTGAGCAGCACGTGCGGCAGGCGTGCCGGCAGCCAGCTCGGTTCCTCCAGCGTGCCGTCGAAGTTGGGTACCCAGTCCACCGTGCCCTGACCCAGCTCGCCCAATAACGCCTCGGCGATGGGGCTGAGCTTGGACTCGGTGTAACGCATCGCCGCGAAGCTCTTCGGATCATCCGGCGAACCGAAGTTGCCCTGGCCATCGACCAGCGGATAGCGGTACGAGAACGGCTGTGCCATCAGCACCATCGCTTCGTAGCAGGAGCTGTCGCCGTGCGGATGGAACTTGCCGATGACGTCGCCGATAGTGCGCGCCGATTTCTTCGGTTTGGCGCTGGCGGCCAGGCTCAGTTCGCTCATCGCATAGATGATGCGACGCTGTACCGGCTTCAGGCCGTCGCCGACGAAGGGCAGGGCGCGATCGAGCACCACGTACATCGAGTAATCGAGATAGGCCCGCTCGGCGTATTCCTTGAGCGGGATCTGTTCGTAGTTGGCTTGCAGATTCATGCGGTTACGTCACGTTGTGCGTGGATAGCCGGTCGATGGTGCCAGAACCAGGAAGGATCGGACAGCTTGACGAGCGGGCGAGTGCGGAGATGGGGCGGAAGCGGCTTAGCGCCTGGGAGTAGCCTGGGTTCGACGCCGGCGGCTGACTAACGCAGCAGTGTGGTCGTTATCCCCTGGGCCTCAAGCTGGGTCTGCAAACTGTCCGGCCCGGCCAGATGCCCGGCACCGACGGCGACAAAGCTGACGCCCGGTTGCTGCATGCGTTCGGCGATGATTTTTGCCCACGCTTTGTTGCGCGCAACGATCAGCCGCTGATACAGCGCCGGGCTTTGCTGGCGTAACTCGTTATCGGCGAGACCTGCGATGGCGGCGACGTCGCCGTTTTTCCAGGCATCGATAAGCTCGCGCAATTTGGCCGGCCCTTCGGCTACGTCGCTAAAGGTCTGCCGCAGAAAGTCGAGCTGCATAGGCTCGGACATGTGGGCGAGCAGGCCGATCTGCTGTTCGGCGGTTTCCAGGCCATCGACCGGTTTTCCGGCCTTCTGCATCCGATCTTTCAGCAGTTTGTCGACGCCCAGGTCGGGGTTCAGCCCGGCCTGCACCAGCGGCGCCATGGCCAGCGTCAGTGCGGCCAGCCAGGGGCGCATCGGCTGCAATGTGCTGACGCCACCGGGCAATTGGGCGGTCGCGGCCGCTTGCTGCAGTTTTTCCTGATCGGCCGCACTGAGCTTGCTCGACAGCGGATGGGCCATGTCCAGGCCGAACTTAAGCACCAAAGCCTGCATGGTGGCCACATCGTCATCGACCAGTTCAATGCTGAGCCGCTGGCTGTGCTTCAGTGCCTCATCGAGTTGCGGCGAAGACCAATCCGTTTCCGAAGGCAGCAGATGCACCGTGCCGAACAGATAAACCGTGGCGTGCTCGTTTTTGGCTATCCACAGCGCGGGGTGCGCGACAGCCGGGGTAATGATCGCGAGAGTAAGCAGTAATACGGACAGCAGCGAGGCTGTCCATCGGCGTGGAAAGTGAAACTGAAACATGCCGTGTTTCCGTAGATCTGTAGCGGTTTGCGTAGTGCCGCATGGTGACATGAAACAGTCATGCTTTCCTCTTAGCGCGGCACCCGATAGCCGTCCGGCACGCCATGCGGGCTCAAGGTGAGCTGCCAGAGCTGGTCGCGGCGGCTGCGGAACACGGCGGTGGAAACGGCCAGGTAGAAGTGCCACATGCGCCGAAAGCGCGGTTCGTAGCATGTCGACAGGGTGGGCCAGGCCGCATCGAAGTTGCTGTGCCAGGCGGTCAGCGTGCGGTCGTAGTCGGCGCCGAAATTGTGCCAGTCCTCCACCACAAACAAGCCCTGCAGGGCCTCGGCGACCTGGTTGGCCGCGGGAATGACCGAGTTGGGGAAAATATATTTCTCGATCCACGGATCGGGCCGCGATGGCGCGCCATTGGTGCCGATGCTGTGCAGCAGAAACAAGCCATCGTCACTCAGGCAGCGACGCGCCACCTCGAAATAGCTGCGATAGTTCAGCGGGCCGACGTGTTCGAACATGCCGATTGAGAATATCGCGTCAAAATGTTCGTCGAGTTCGCGATAGTCTTGCAGGCGAATATCCACCGGCAAGCCGTCGCAAAGCCTGCGCGCATAAGCGGCTTGCTCGGCCGAGACCGTGACACCGACACCTTCGACACCGTAATGCTCGGCGGCGTACTTGAGCGCCTCGCCCCAGCCGCAGCCGATATCCAGCACCCGCTGGCCGGGTTTGAGTTTGAGCTTGCGGCAGATCAGGTCGAGTTTGGCTAGCTGGGCGTCATCGAGGTTATCGGATTGGGCCCAGTAGCCGCACGAGTAGACCATGTGCCGACCGAGCATCGCCTGGAATAAATCGTTGCCCAGGTCGTAATGCGTCTTGCCGATCTCGAACGCGTGTTCGCCGCGCTGCAAATTGATGAAGCGAGCCTTGAAATGGGCGATCAAGGTGTCGAGCGTTTTCAGTTCGCGGTCGATATGTGCCTTGAGCAAGCGAGTGAACAGGCCGGGCAGGTCGTCCGCATCCCACCAGCCATCCATATATGCCTCGCCCAAGCCCAAGGATCCGTGCGCGAATACGCGGGCATAGAAGCGCTCGTCGTGCACCTTGAGGTCGGTGGGCCCCTGGCCGCCAAGAGCAATGCCGGCGAGTTCGAGTAAGGCCGTGGCGCGTTGTTTCAACGAATCCGAGCTCATGCATGCCTCGTACGATGGCGATTAAGAGCCTGTCTAAAGTTTGCCAAGCACGGCGAAGCTTACCGGTATGCGTACATACAGCACGTCAACGCCGGAGCTTTGTACCGCCTCAAGCAGTGTTTGTGCTTGCTCTTCGTGCAGCAGAAACTCGACCTTTACCGGCAAGTCGTCGGCAAGGTCAAAAAACTGCTCTTGATGCAGCACGCCATGCCGGCCAAAGCCGGCGGTAGCGCGAAAGACCGAGCCGCCGCCGATGCCCAAATGCCTGGCTTGCTGCAATAGCCACTCGAAGACCAGCGAGCCATTGTGCCGCGCGCGCTGATGGCAGTAAAAACTCAGTTGCAGGCCCTGTTGAACGACCTGCGGTTGAATGTCGTGGGGTTGGACGACCTGGGGTTGAACGACATGGGGTGGCGCGATGTGCTTGCTCATGCGACCTCCGATGCTCAGTGGACAGTGGTCAGCTACGCAGAAGGGTGCGGGTAAGGGCGATGCCGGCTACCGTCATCGCGATCGAACCAAGCAGGTGCACCGAGATGTGGCCGGCGAACCACAAGTATTGCTGACGCAGCAGCAGCGTGGTCGATTCGGCCGAGAAAGTGGAGAACGTGGTGAGGCCGCCGAGAAAGCCGGTGGCGATAAATAGCCGCAACTCGGGCGGCAGCGTCTGATAGTGGTCGAACACGCCCAGTACACAGCCCATCAGCAGGCCCCCCAGCAGGTTCGCGGCGAGGGTGCCCAAGGGCAAGGTCGGAAACAGCGGGTTGAGCAACAGGCCCAGCACCCAGCGCAACCAGCATCCCAGGGCGCCGCCAATCCCTACAGCGAGAAATCCGGTATAGCCCACGTTGGCGGTCTCCTGGCTGGGGCTTATCTGTCTGCAGTCGCGATAGCGGCGATTTCGCGCGCGACATCGGCTGGCGTGCGGTCGTAGGCGTGAATGATCTGGTTGCCTGGGCCATAAGGCCCCCATTCGTCGGCACTGGTCGTATTGAAGATACCTAGCGTTGGCGCGCCTGCGGCGCAGGCTAGATGCATGATGCCGCAATCTGCGCTGGTATAGGCATCGAGCGCGGCCAGCACACTGGCCAGTTTGCGCAGATCGCCGGAGTAATAAGCCCGATAACGCGAACCCAGCAGTGAGCGACCGAAGGCCGGCACGATTTCCACGATGTCGAGATCGGTGCCTGCCGTTTCCAGCGATTGCAGAAAGGGTGTCCACCAGTCGGCGCCGAGCAGCTTGGGGCCGGTCGCGTTAGCGAAGATTCCAATCACCCGGCGTTTGCGTGCCTGCGCGCCGAACAGACGGGACAGTGCTAGGCGCCCTTGCTCGCGCTCGTCTGCGCTGAGCCGAATATCGGGAACCGGGTAAGGCGTGGCATGGACGGTGCCGAGCGCGCTGCGCAGCAAAAACACCGGGCGCTGCCCCTTGCTGATTGGTGCGTCGGTCATCGCGACAGCGTGAGTCACGTTGCCGCTTTTCTTGGGGCTGTCGAAACCCAGCTTCCAGGTGGCGTTGGCGCGCAACAGCAGCAGGCGGCCGGTTTGCGATTGCGGATCGGGGTCGATCGCCAGGTCGTAGCGTGTTTTGCGCATGCCGCGCAGTTCGCGCCAAAAACGCAGCGGATGGCCGAAGGCATGCGCGGGAAGCTTGAATACGCGATCCACGTTGAAGTAACGGCCGTAGATAGCCTCGGCCACCTGGCTGCGGGTGACGATATCGATTTGCGCGCCGGGGTAGCTTGTTTCCAGCTCTTGAATCAATGGCGTCAACAACAGCGCATTGCCCAAGGTGTGGCTGACATGGCAAATCAGGATGCGGTAAATGCCCGTGGCCGGTAGTGGCTGGCCGCTTGGCTGGGCCGGCTTGCCGAAGATGAGACGCATCAATCCGCCGGCGGCGCGGCGGCGGTGATCGTTGATGCGAATGGAGCGGAAGGGATTGGGCACGGGCAACCTGTGTAATAACGTTGGACTGAAAACCCGCCCTTCTGCGACAAGAAGGAGGGCTTAGCGAAGCTGGCCTTCAGTGTTAAGTAGCTGGTGTTCAATCAACCACCGCCGCGCATTCTCCGCATCTTGTTCGAACCATGCACGGGTGGAGCCCAGCCGAAAGGAATAGCCCCACGCATCCATGTCGCTCATCAGCCGGGCGCGGCCCACGCCCGGCAGTTCATCGGCCAGCACGATCTGCAGATAGCAGGTGGCGTCTTCTTCTTCGATCGAATCAGTCGCGTCGGTGTGCACCGCGCCGCGCCGCTCTGGCGGCAATACGATCAAATGTCCGGCTTCATGCAACAAGGAGTGCAGCGGTGTGTCGTCACGGGCGTAAACGGTATGGCCAATGATGCCAGCCTCCTCATCGCCCCAGAAGCTACCGGGAATGGCTGCGCCGCTTTCGACGCGCTGCAGGCTCAAGTCGTACCGGGCAAGCAGCGCGCGAATGGCCGCCTCGTCGTTGTCAGCCAGTCGAAGTACCTCGACGGCCGCCGGATGGGAGATAGGCGAATGCATCTAGGGATGCCGCATCACAAGCGGCAAAGCCGATCCGATCTGCCGCTCGACGACATCCAGTGGGGCAGGGCCGCCATATTGGAACGGGCAATGGGCCATCGACTTGCCGTGGCGATTAGCCTGCCGCCGGTTTGGCCGCAGGCTTACCGTCGGGCAGGGCAACCGAAAGCTCAAGTATCTCGTGGCCGCTGTCGCGTTCGAGATTGATGCTGATCGCTTCGAGGTCAACGTGAACATATTTCTTGATGACTTCGAGCAATTCGTTGCGTAGCAGCGGGAGGTAATCCGGTGCACCGCGGGTGGAACGCTCCTGCGCCACGATAATGCGTAGGCGTTCCTTGGCCACGGTGGCTGTCGGTTCCGGTTTGCGCTTCAGGAAATCAAGAATACCCATCGCGATTAGCCTCCGAATACGCGCTGGAGAAAGCCCTTCTTGGGCACGTCGATAAAGCGCAGCGGGCGCTCCTCGCCGAGTACGCGGGCTACCGTATCGCTGTAGGCTTGGCCGGCATGTGACTCGGGTGCAAGGATGACCGGCACGCCGGCGTTCGATGCGGCCAGCACGTTCTCCGATTCGGGAATGACGCCGACCACGGTGATGCCGAGAATTTCTTCTACGTCTTTGACGCTGAGCATTTCGCCGGCGGCAACGCGAATGGGGTTGTAGCGAGTCAGCAGCAGGTGCTGCTTGATCGCGCCGTCGCCGCGTTCGGCGCGACGGGTTTTGCTGGCGAGCAGGCCAAGGATGCGATCGGAGTCGCGCACCGAGGAAACCTCGGGATTGACCACCACCATCGCGTGATCGGCGAAATACATCGCCAGATGCGCGCCCTTCTCGATGCCGGCGGGCGAGTCGCACACGATGTAGTCGAAACCTTCCTCCGACAGCCCGTCGAGCACTTTCTCCACGCCTTCCTGGGTCAGCGCGTCTTTGTCGCGGGTCTGGCTGGCAGCCAGGACGTAGAGATTCTCGTGGCGCTTGTCTTTGATTAGCGCCTGCTTCAGCGTGGCCTCGCCCTGCACCACGTTGACGAAGTCGTACACCACGCGCCGCTCGCAACCCATGATGAGATCGAGGTTGCGCAGGCCCACGTCGAAATCGATCACTGCGACTTTTTTGCCGGCGATGGCCAGGCCGGTGGCGAGAGAGGCACTTGTGGTGGTTTTGCCGACACCACCTTTACCGGAAGTGACAACAATAATTTCAGCAGTCAAGGGTCATCTCCGCATAGTTTTTGTAGTTAGTAATCGTCATAGTTTGGCGATCAGCAGTTTTTCACCATCGAGCCAGCATTGCACGGCTTGGCCTTCGAGGTCTTTGGGAATCTGTTCAAACACCCGGTAATGACCGGCAATAGCGACCAGTTCGGCGCGAAAGTCAGACACGAAGATACGCGCCTTTTCGTCGCCTTGCGCCCCAGCCATGGCGCGACCGCGCAGCCCGCCATAGATATGGATGCTGCCATCGGCGATCACTTCGGCGGCATTGGCGATGGCGCCGGTGACAACCAGATCGCGATCACGCGCATAAATCTGCTGACCCGAACGCACTGTACCGTCGTGATGCTGTGCGCCCAATGAAGGGCCGGCGGCATCGGCTTGTTCGGAGGGTGCCGGCTCGGCCTTGACCGCTGCGGTCTTGGCGGAATCATTGCGCGGGGCCGCTTCGGCTGCCGTTGGCGCGGCGACGCTGCCACCGTTGGCCGGCTCATAGGCGGCGCGGAATTTGGCGATCAGCGGCAGGCCCATGCGCTTGGCCAGGGCTTCGGTTTCGCTGGTGCCGTAGGCCAGCCCCACCGGCAGCATGCCGGCGCTGCGCACGGCTTCAAGCAAGGCATCGACCGTGCCGTCGTCGGGCAGATTGAGCAGGTGACTCAGGTCGAGTACGACGGCGGCGCGTGAAAACAACTGCGGCGCAGCGCGCACACGGCGTTCGAGTTCGTCGCACAAGGCGGCGGCATCGACCCGGCGCACGCGCACGCAGGCAATTCCGACCTGGCCGAAGCGCAGGTCACAAGCATCGGAAGTATCCATTTGTGCATTCATGGGCGCCGCTCTCCGGCGAGGCGGCGCTGGGTGGTGTTTGAAGGAATGAGGTGTTTGCGTTCGGCCAGCCAGGGAACATCGGGCAGGCCACCGCTCTGCAGGTAGGTGTCGCGCACGTAGGCGTAGCTGGGTAGATCCTTGGCCAGCAGGCTGACCTGCGGACCTTGCTCGCTCATGCGTTGCTGGCCGACCTCTTGAAAGCCATAGGTGCCGTGGAACAGCACCACCACATCGTCGCGCGGCTCCAGAATCACCTCGCAAGTGAGCAGCGGCACACGTACTTCGGCATAGCTGTTGACGTCGCAATAGAAAATGCGGCCCAGGCCGTGACGACGATAGGCATTGGCGATCACGATGCGGTCGATGTAGACGAACTGCGGATAGCGCTGGCTAAACCAGCAGTAGTTCGAGCTGTCGTAGTCGCTGCCTTCGCGTAAAGCGATCAGAAAGCCGGCGAGGTGACCATCGATTTCGGCCACGCGGAAATAATCGGCGTGCTCGAAAAAGTAACGCAGTCGCGTGGCGTCAAGGGCGAGGATGGAGCGGCCGGCGGCGTTGTTGAGCGCCAGTACGGCATCCAGGTCGTGCTCGCGCACGTCGCGGATGGCAAGGGCCATTCGTTGCTCCGCAGTTGATGTGATTCGATCCAGGACCGCTTACCGGCCCTGAGTGGTGACGCATTATGGCATGGCCGGTTGGCCGCACATAACACGGCGCAGCATGTAAAACCTTTGTAAAACGGCAGTCTGGCGGCTCTCGCTATGGCAGGGGCGATGAAGTCGTGCGCGCTGCATATAAAAGCGTGGCCGGACCTTCCGTGCAGCGGGTCTTTCTGGCGTCACTTCTGGATAGAGGGCGAAATCGTGGTTTGACGTGGAGCCGGCAAAGATCCGAACAAACGAAGCATGACTTCTCGCGCATTGCGCCTTATGGGCGAGTGGCTAATGATGTGAGGCATGCTCATGCCTTGGTTCATTGTCAATCACATCCGGCTGTTGCGTTACGCCGGGCTATTCACTTACCTGTGCGTCGGCACACCCTTAATCACCAGTTGGGCGACTGAGCGGCTGGGCATGTTGCCAGGGCCGAATTTCGCGCTGTTGCTGTGGACGTTGAGTTATCTGGTTTTCGGGCTGCTGTATTGGCTTTTGACCAGCAATCTCGATTCCCATCGCTTCCTTGGGCTGCGTTTGCTGGGCCTGGCTGTCATGACCACCGCAGCGGTGGCCGTGGGCTGGTACAGCCACAGCGGGTTGTCGGCCATGCTGATGGTGGTTGCCTCGGTGGTGCTGCCTTGGCTGTTGCCGTTCTGGCTGGGTGTTGCCTGGATCTTGCTGCAGAACCTGAGTCTGGTTGCTGTTTTCGCCAGTTTCCCGGAATACGATCACAGCATGCGGCTGGCCTTTCTGCAGGCCAGCATTTACCTGGGGATTTCCGCGCTCACCTTCTGTACTTCGGCCGTAGCGAGCCAGCAGACCGAGGCGCGCGAAGCCCAGCGCCGCCTCAACTCCGAACTACGCGCCACCCGCGCTTTGCTGGCCGAATCCACCCGCATCGCCGAGCGCATGCGTATTGCGCGCGAGCTGCACGATCTGATCGGCCACCATCTGACCGCGCTGAGCCTGAATCTGGAGGTGGCCAGCCATTTGACCAACACCGAGGCGGCCGAGCATGTGCGCAAGGCGCAGGCGACCGCCAAGCATCTGTTATCGGATGTGCGCGAGGCGGTCAGCGAATTGCGCCAAGACGATGCGATCGACCTGACCCAGGCCTTGCGCAGCCTGATCGAGGGCGTGCCGGGCTTGAACGTGCATGTGGAAACGCCGCCGCGCTTCAGTGTCGAAGACCCGCGCCGGGCCCAGGTGCTGCTGCGCTGTGCGCAAGAAATTCTCACCAACACCGCACGCCACGCCGGCGCGCGTAATCTATGGCTGAAATTTGCCTATGCCGATGCCGACCTGCTGGGGCTGGACGCCCGCGATGACGGTCGCGGCGCGGCGCATTTCCGTCCCGGCAATGGTTTGTCGGGCATGCGCGAGCGGCTGGCCGAATTTGGCGGTAGTGTGTCGGTGGATTCGAGTGTGGGTCAGGGGTTTGCGTTAAATGTGCGCTTGCCGTTGGGTGAAGCGCCCACGCTGGCGCATACGCCGTCGAGGTTCGAGCCGCCCGCCCTTATCGTGCCGTGACCTGTGGCGCTCACGCCGGCCATGAACGGCATGCCAGAATGCCGCGGCACGATGCAGCATCGTTTCTGTGCCCTATCGGCATGACGCCATGGGTAATAACCGCTTCGAGGATTCACGATGATTTCCGTCTGTCTCGTTGACGACCAGAACCTGGTACGCCAAGGGGTGCGTTCCCTGCTCGGCCTGGCCGAGGATATCTGTGTAGTGGCCGAATGCGCCGATGGCGCGCAAGCGGTGGTGGACATTCCACGTGTCAAACCCGACGTGGTGCTGCTGGATCTGCGCATGCCGAACATGAGCGGGCTGGAAGTACTGCAGGCCTTGTCTGCGCGCAACGAGTTGCCGCCGACGATCATCCTCACCACCTTCGATGACGATCAATTGGTGCTGCAGGGGCTTAAAGCCGGCGCACGGGGGTTTTTGCTTAAAGATGTGACTCTGGAGCAGCTAGTGGAGGCCGTACGCACGGTCGCCGCGGGCGGCTCGCTGGTAGCGCCGATGGTTACCCAGCGCCTGTTGGCCGGGGTAGGGCGCATGCAGAACCAGTTCACCAGCCTGGAGCAGCCCGATCCGCTGACCGAGCGCGAAACCGAGATCTTGCGACTGCTTTCGGGTGGTTATAGCAACAAGGAGATCGCCAACTCGCTGAAGGTGGCCGAGGGGACGGTGAAGAATCATGTCTCCAATATTCTCTCCAAGCTGGGTGTGCGCGACCGTACCCGCGCCGTGCTGAAGGCGCTGGAACTAGGCATTGTCTAGTTCGTAGCTCTTAGAGCCTGTTTACGATCTCTGAGTAGCTCGCGTTGAGCCGCTGTGGCCGCCAGGTGATAGTGCGTGGCGCAGCGCCTGACTGGCCGTCAGGTCAAGCCGCGCGCTGGCGCATGGCGGCCACAGCGGCTCAACCCTTCGGGCCGTGGCGGCAGCTCTCGAAACAGCCGTCGCCACGGCCGTCTGCGACGGCATTCACAACCCAATAGCGTTCCCGCCCGCGAGCAAGTACCATCGACGCCTTCGGCGCTGGCCGACCCCTGTCACGATGCGATTCCTTCGGGATGGTTCCTGTGGCGGACTGGTCTCCGGCGACGCCTTAGTGCCGCCTTAAAGAGACGTTCGGAGAGCCCCGGAATGATGCGTGTTCTTGAATTTATTGTTGCCCTTGCCATTGTCGCCGTCGTAGGCATCGTGGTGGGCGTGGTCATGCCCGGTAGTGGCCATGTGGAAAGGTCATTGGTTGTCGGCAAGGACATGCGTCAGGTCTATGACGTGCTGAGCAATTTTCGCCGCTACCCCGATTACTCGGTACAGCGTTCGTACGATCGCAATATCGCCTACACCTTTTCCGGCAAGGCCTACGGCGCAGGCTCCGAGCTGAGCTGGTCCAGTGCCGACGACAAAGTGGGCAAGGGCAAGCTGACCATCGCCAGCGTCGAGCCGCAGTTCGACAAGGTCGATTCGACCGCCAAGTCCGCCAAGATCGTCTGGAATCTGGATAACGACTGGCGCGGCCAGGACAAGCATTTCACCCTCGATCTCGACCGCCAGGGCAGCCGTGGCCAGTTGACCAAGATCACCTGGTCCTATGACGTCGCTTACGGCTTCAATCTGATCGATCGCTATTCCAATCTGTACATCCACGGCGATCCCGACACCTTCATTCAGTTCAGCCTGAACAACCTGCAGAACGTGCTGGCTCAGGTGCCGAACATCGACTACACCAAGCTGATCCCGTATATCGAACAGACCCAGCCGACGCCGATGTTGCTGGTATCGACCTCGATCGAGCGCAAGGGCGGCCTGGATGCATTGAACGAGGCTACCGACAAGGCCGTCTCGCAGATTCAGGATGCCGCCAAAAAGCTCGGTGTCACGGTGGTTGGTCCGCGTACCCTTTTCACGACCAATTACGGCGACCAGACCTACACCTTCGACGTCGGCTTGCCGATCAGTGCCGCCAGCCTCACCGTGGCCGGCAAGAGCGAAGAGCTGACGGCGCCGAAGGCACCGGATCTGACCGCCGCCGGCAGCGAGACTCCGGCAGCCGATGCCACCGCTCCGGGCAGCCGCGACCGCTTTGGCCGTCTGGTTATCGATAACAACGTGCGTGCTGTGCTGGCTTACGGTGGCGCGGCCCTCAAGGGCGAGTGGAACGGTACCGCCGCCGGCGTGCCGCAGACCCGCGACATGCTGAAGGCCTATGCCCAGGCGCATGGCTACAAGTTCGACGAAGTGGTCAACCGCTTCTACGACATCCTGGCCAAGCCGGAAGTGAAGCAGGGCGACAACGTCACCAGCTACGCCCGTTTCGATGTCTACCTGCCGCTTAGCGACGCCCCGGCCGCAACGCCGGAGCAAGAGGCCGGCCTCAAGCCGCCGTCGCTCGACGATAGCAACCCGGCCCCGGCCAGCACGGCAGCCGCTCCGGCGAAGTAAGCCGCAGCAAGCCTGGAGCAATAACGAAAGGCCCTTCCAAGTGAAGGGCCTTTTTGTTTCTGTGCCGGCCAGCGCGACGATGCGCCGAACTTTCGCGACCTCATGCGGTACATTGCGGGACGCCTTTGCTTCACCACCAAGTACCGACCGGACATGATCGAAACGCACGAGCTCACCCGACGCTATGGCGCCCTGACCGCAGTGGATTCGCTCAGCATCCGCGCCGAACCCGGGCAGGTGCTGGGCTTGCTTGGCCCCAACGGCGCCGGCAAGAGCACGGTGATGCGCATGATCGCGGGTTTTCTGGTGCCCTCGTCGGGCACGGCATGGGTCTGCGGCCACGATGTCGGCAAAGAGCCGTTGAAAGCCAAGCGCGCCCTGGGCTATCTACCCGAAGGCGCACCCAGCTACGGCGAGATGACAGTACGCGAGTTTCTGATTTTCATACTGCGCATACGTGGCCTGCATGCCGATATCGGCTATCGCCGCTTCGACGAGGTGGTCAGTCAGTTACAGCTCGAAGGTGTGCTGGAGCAGTGCATCGACACGCTATCCAAAGGCCTGCGCCGTCGCGTAGGTCTGGCGCAGGCGATCCTGCACGATCCGCCGGTACTCATGCTGGATGAACCCACCGATGGTCTGGACCCGAACCAGAAACATGCCGTGCGTCAGTTGATCGATGCGATGGCACGCGAACGCACCATTCTCATCTCGACGCATTTATTGGAAGAGGTCCATGCACTGTGCAATCGCGTGGTCATCATCGCCAAAGGCAAGTTATTGGCCGACGCCACGCCCGCTGAGCTGGAAGAGCGCTCGCGCTATCACGGTGCCGTGTCGTTCAGTGCGCCGGGCAGTGGCGTCTCGCAGGAAATGCTCGGGCGTTTGCCGCAGGTCGCCGCGATCGAAGTCGACCCCCTGGACGGCCGTATCACCGTGTTTCCCAAGCCGGGCCAGCGGATTCTCGAACCGGTGGAAACCTTGCTGCGCCAGCAAGGCCTGGAAGTCTCCGAGATCCAGTTGGAGCGCGGACGGCTGGACGAAGTGTTTCGCCAGATCACGGTAGGGCCAGCTAATGGCGGCTTGACGGAGGGCAGGGGATGAGGGGGCTGGCCGGGAACGGGGAACAGGGAACGGGGAACGGAAAAAGCTCGCATGTTTTCGACTTGCCGCTTTATGCAGCCCCAGGTTTGCCTCATAAATATGCTGATGTATCACGCGGCACGACACGGGCCGTTCCCCGTTTCCCGTTCCCCATTCCCCGTTCCCCGCTCCAAGGGAGCCCCCCATGAGCGCCATCAGCGCATTGATGCGGCGCGAGCTGCGCAGCTATTTCGTCACCCCGGTAGCTTATGTGTTTCTGGTGATGTTTCTGGTGCTGGCCGGCATCCTTACCTTCTACAGCGGCGATTTCTACGAGCGTGGTCAGGCGGACCTGCAGCCGTTCTTCGAAATGCATCCGTGGCTGTACCTGATCCTGGTGCCGTCGGTATCGATGCGTATGTGGGCAGAAGAGGCCAAAGGCGGCACGCTGGAGCTGTTGCTGACCCTGCCGATATCGCTGACGCAGGCCATGCTCGGCAAGTTTTTCGCTGCCTGGCTGTTTATCGGACTGGCCCTGCTGCTGACTTTTCCGATCTGGGTCACGGTGAACTATCTCGGCGCGCCCGATAACGGGGTGATCCTGGCCGGTTACCTGGGCAGTTGGTTGATGGCAGGCGCCTATCTTGCGATCGGCGCCTGCCTTTCCACGCTGACCCGCAGTCAAGTGGTGGCCTTCATCCTGACCGTGGTGGTGTGCTTTCTGTTGATCCTGGTCGGCCAGCCGCAGGTGTTGGATTTTCTGCAGGGCATGATGCCGCGCAAGCTTATCAACGCAGTGGCGCACCTGAGTTTGCTGCGGCATTTCGAGGCGATTGCCCGCGGCGTACTCGACGTACGGGACCTGTCGTACTTCCTGCTCAGCATTGCCGCCTGGCTGACTGCCGGTGTGTTGGTACTCGACCTCAAGCGGACGCCTTAAGCATGAATCGCCGCCGTTTCAGTCGTCGTAGTGGCCTGAGCATCGCACTCATTTTGTTGGTGCTGGCTTTTGTCGCCTTAACCTTGGTCAGCAGTCGCTGGATGCGTGCCGGGCGGGTCGACCTCACGGCCGACCACTTGTACACGCTCACACCGGGCACCTTGCGCATCGTCGACAGCCTGCATGCGCCGCTCAAGCTCACGCTGTACTTTTCCGATCACGCCGCCCGCGATCTGCCGCAACTTCGCAGCTACGAGCAGCGCGTGGTCGAGATGCTGCAAGAGATGGTAGCGCGCACGCATGGCCGTCTACGCCTGCAAGTCGTCGATCCGGTGCCGTACTCCGATGACGAAGTCAGCGCCGAGAGCTATGGCTTGAGCCCGGTCAATGCCGGCAATAATCGCGAGCGGGTGTTCTTTGGCCTGGTCGGCAGTACGGCACCGGTAGGTACCGATAACGACAGCGAAGCCGAGATTGAGGGCCAGCCGGCCGGCAAAACGCTGACGATCCCGCTGCTGGACCCGGCACGCGAAACTTTTCTCGAATACGACATCGTCAAGCTGCTCTACGAATTGAACGAGCCAGTGAAGCCGCATATCGGGCTTATCAGCAGTCTGCCGGTGCAAGGTAATCCAGTGATCGGCGATGAGCCCTGGACGGTGATGCGTCAGCTAGGCCAGTTGTTCGACGTAAAATCGCTCGATCCGGCCAAGCTCGAACATATCGGCAATGACATCCAGGTACTGCTGCTGATTCATCCCAAGCAGTTGTCGACCAATGCCTTGTACGCGATTGACCAATACGTGCTGCGCGGCGGACGGCTGGTGGTGTTTGTCGACCCCGATGCCGAGCTTGACGGCACCCCCTTTGTCGACAGCAATGGCGTCACCGACGATCACAGTTCCGATCTGCCCAAGTTGTTTGCTGCCTGGGGCGTGCAATACGACCCGAAGAAAGTCGTGCTGGATCGTGCCCGCGCGTTGCGCATCGAGCTGGCCGACAACAGCGCGCTGAATCATCCCGCGATGCTCGGCCTCACCGCGCAAGAGCTTAATCACGACGATGTGGTCACCGCGAGCCTGCAACGCGTCAACGTTTCCAGCGCCGGTTATTTCGACCTGGCAGCGGATACGCACCTGCGGTTATTGCCGCTGCTGCAAAGCACCACCGATGCGGCCATTGTCCCTACCCAGCGGTTGCAGGAATCGAGCCGCGACCCGGCCAGCCTGCTCGACGGCTACCAGCCCAACAATAATCACTACGTCATTGCGGCACGGCTGCGCGGCACGTTCCCCAGCGCTTTTCCAGAACGTGCAAAACAAGCAGGGTATCTGGCGCATTCGGGTAGCGATGCCGAGGTCATCCTGGTCGCCGATACCGATCTGCTCAGCGATCGCCTCTGGGTGACCTACGCGCAAAGTCTGCTCGGGCAAACCCAGCTCAGCGCTATCGCCAACAACGGTGACTTCATTACCAATATTGCCGACAACCTCAGCGGTTCCTCGGCCTTGCTCTCGATCCACGGGCACTCCACCTCGCAGCGGCCGTTTACCAAGGTGCAGGCCCTGCAAAATGCCGCTGACCAGAAATTCCTGGTCAAGAAACAAGAGTTGCAGCGCGAGCTGGCGGAAACGCGCAATCGGTTGACCGAACTGCAGCCGACAAAAGCAGGCCGCGGCGATGCGGCCAGCGCCGAGCAGAAAAGCGAAATCGAGAAGTTCTTGCAGCGCCAGTTGGCGATCAACCGCGAGCTGCGCAATGTGCAGCATCAGCTCAATGCCGAGATCGATGCCCTGGGCCTGCGGTTGAAGTTCATCAATATCGTGCTGGTGCCGGGGCTGCTTGCCTTGTTCGGCCTGGGTTACGGCTGGCGCCGTTCACAGCGCAACCGCCAGGCCTCATGAGATTGGCGGCAATCTGCCGCAGTGGCCCAGGGGCTTGCCTGGGGTTTCTGGGGCTATGCTGGGGAGTCGAGGCGTAAGGTAGGCCCGGAATCAATCGATGATCGCAAGTCTGCTCAAGTGGATCGTGCCCTGGGAGTTCTCCTGGGTCTTTCTGCTGACCTTCGTATTTACCTGCGTGCTGTACCTGCGCGGCTGTCGGCGGCTGTCGGTGAGTTTCGGTCGCCAGTTGGCGTTCTGGCTGGGCATGGCGATCATCTATGTGTCGCTGCACACCTATTTCGATTACTTCGCCGAGCATGAATTTTTCATGCATCGCATTCAACAAGTGCTGCTGCATCATCTGGCGCCGCTGCTGATTATCGCCTCGTATCCGGGCAGCGTATTGCGCGCCGGGTTGCCGTTGGCGTGGCGCATGCGCGCTTTGCGCCCGGCGATGCGCTCCTGGCCGTGGCGGTTATTTAGCGCGGTGATGTTGAACCCGGCTGTGGCGACGATTCTGTTTGTCGCTTTTATCGTCGTCTGGCTGATTCCGTCGATGCAGACCTTGGCCATGCTGGACTGGCGCATCTACCGCTTCATGAACTGGTCGATGGTAATCAGCGGTTTTATTTATTGGTGGCTGGTGCTCGACCATCGGCCTCGGCCGCCAGGCCGGATGACGCCGGGCCTGCGCGTGCTGTCGCCCGGCATCACCATGACGCCGCAGATTCTTGCCGGCGCCATCGTCACTTTCTCCAAGACCGATCTCTATCCGATCTTCGAAATCTGCGGCCGCGCCTTCACCTTCAACGTACTCACCGGCCAGTTGGCCGGCGGCGTCATCATGTGGGTGCCGGCGGCGATGATCGAAACCGTCGGCGGCCTGCTGGCGATGCGTCAATGGCTGCGCTTATCGCGCAGTGGGCGCATTCGGCGTAAGCCCTGGCCAACGCGGCGCACGAGGGCGCTGCCCTCGGTAGCGCAATCGCGCGAGAGTTAAGCGCTATCAGCACAGACCGCCATTGACGGCCAACACTTGGCGCGTGATATAGCCGGCTTCCGCACTGACTAGAAATTGCACGGCCGCTGCGACTTCTTCGGGCGTACCCATGCGTTGCATGGGAATCATCTTGAGTGCTTCTTCCAGCGGAAGATCGGCGTCGATCATGTCGGTATCGATCAAACCCGGCGACACGCAATTGACGGTGATCTTGCGTTTGGCCAACTCCACCGCCAGCGCCTTGGCTGCGCCGATGATGCCGGCTTTGGAAGCACTGTAATTGACCTGCCCGCGATTACCGATCTGTCCCGACACCGACGTGATGCAGACAATGCGGCCGGCAGCGCGGCGACGAATCATCGGCATGATGAGCGGATGGATGACGTTGTAGAAGCCGTCCAGGTTGGTGCGCAGCACCTGATCCCAATCATCGCCGCTCAAGGCCGGAAAGGCGCCGTCGCGAGCGAGCCCGGCATTGCAAACCACACCGTAATAAGCGCCATATGCGGTGATATCCGCTTCCAGCGCGGTCGCGCACGCGGTGCGGTCGGCGATATCGAACTGCACGATGCGCGCCGTGCGCCCCAAGGCTTGCACCGCCTCGCGCACAGCTTCGGCTTCATCGCGGCGTGAACGGCAGTGCAGCACCAGGTCGTATCCGGCCTGTGCCAGACGCAGTGCGATAGCGCGGCCGATGCCGCGGCTGGAGCCGGTGACCAGAATCGTTTCAGACATGGGGCTGCTCAAGGTTCGATGATTCATGGGTCGATGATTCGAAAAAGGCCCGTGCATCGGGCGGGCTGAAAACGGTAAGACGCGCCTCGGCATGAATGCCTGGGGCGTCGATGCGGCAAGTGAAAACAGCCATGCCCTGTTCGTCATGAAACTCGCGCGTCGCTGCGATACGTAGTTCGCTGCCCAACGGGAAAAAGTCGACATCGCAAACGTAGTGGCGGCTGCCAAGCAAAACCCCCACCGGCAGCAGACGCGGTTGCTCCGTGCTCATTTGGCAGCCGGCCCAGGCGGCGATGCTTTGCGCCATCAGCTCGACGCCGAGCCATGCCGGCAGACTGCCGTCCTGCGCATTGAATAAACCGCCCGGTTTTACCGTCAGCGAACACACGATGCTTTGCGCATCGAACGCCACGACGTCGTCGAGCAAAATCATCTCGCCCGTATGCGGCACCACCTCGGCGATAGCCGGCGTCATGCGCCATCACCCAGGGTCGTATCTCCTAGAATCAGGCAGGCATTATTGCCGCCGAAGGCGAAAGAGTTGCTCATCAGATAGCGCGGGCCGCCAGCGGGCAGGTGGCTACCCACGGTTGTGAATTCCAGCGGCGGCAGGGCCGGGTCGGCCTGACCATCCCAGACATGCGGCGGCAAGCGTCGCTCCGTGCGGTCGTCCATCAAGCTGAGCCAGCAGAACGCAGCCTCCAGCGCACCGGCCGCACCCAGCGTATGACCGGCCTGCGATTTACTGGATGAGCAAGGCACACCGTGCTCGAACAATCCGCTTACCGCGAGGCTTTCCATGCTGTCGTTATGTTCCGTCGCGGTGCCATGCAAGTTGATGTAGTCGATTTGCGCAGGACTCAGCCCCGCATGCTTCAGCGCCGCGCGCATCGCCTGTTGCGCCCCCAGCCCCTGTGGATCGGGTGAGGACATGTGATACGCATCCGAGCTAGCACCACCGCCCACCAATTGCACCGGGCCATGTTCACGAGTCATCAAAAACAGTGCCGCCGCTTCACCGATATTGATGCCGCGGCGATCGCGCGAAAACGGATCGCAACGCACTTCGTCCACCGCTTCCAACGAATAAAAGCCATTGATCGCCAATCGGCATAACGTATCCGCACCGCCACACAACACCGCATCGCAGATACCCATGTGCAACAACCGCTGCGCACTGAGCAGGGCACGCGCGCCGGAAGTGCAGGCGGTGGAAATGCCATAGCACGGACCAGCCAGATCCAGCCATTCGGCGAGAAAGGTCGCAGGTGCGCCCAACTCCTGATGCGCATAATCGTAATCCGCCGGCCAGACGCCATCGCGCTGGTAGGCAGCGATGCCCTGGGTGGCTTCTTCGATACCAGCCGTGCTGGTGCCGATAATGACGCCGATGCGTTCGCTGCCGTAGCGTGCGATTGCGGCGCGAATCTCGGTTTCGATTTCCAGCGCGGCGGCGAGCAGCAGGCGATTGTTGCGGTTGTCGGCGAGGCCCGCTGGTGTGGGGGGCAGCGGCGTGCGCACGGCGCCAAGCGGCAGCGCGCGGTCGAGGATCCAGCCGTGTTCTTGGCGTATGCCGCTGTGGTCGCCGGCGAAGAGGGCTTCGGCGATGGCGGCTTTGCCGCTGCCTAGGGTGCAGGTGACGCCGAGGGCGTTTAGGTAGGTATTCATGGGGCAAGGGGGCATTGCATTGGCTTTATTTTTGCCAAATTTTGGTTGGGTTGTGGCGAGGTTGATCGCCTGCGGCGGGCTTTCGGCCACCTGCCGGTGGTCGAGTCACTTTCTCTTGAGTGGCCAAGAGAAAGTAACCAAAGAGAAGGCCACCCCGGTGAGTCGCCCTTCGGGTACGTGAGGGTCGGCCGGGCTTTTCGACAGGGCTTCCTGCCCTGGCGAAAAGGCATCGACATCCATGTCGATGCCCCTGCGGGCCTTGTCGTCCGCCCCTCACCGACGCACAGGGGCCCCGACGTCAAGGGCAAGATCAAGAGCAACGTCAAAAGCAGCGAGCGCTGCGCTTTTGCCCCTCCCCCTGCAAGCAGGGGAGGGAGCCTGTGGTGTGCGTTTCGTTCCATATATCGGCGACTGCTGGCAGTCGCACCCGAGTGCGCGCAGGACGCGCGCTGCTCTTCGGGGCCCCTTTGCAGCGGTGAGGCTTGGACGACAAGGCCCGCAGGGGGCTCGACATGGATGTCGAGCCCTTTTCGCCAGGGCAGGAAGCCCTGTCGAAAAGCCCGGCCAAGCCTCACGCACTCGCAGGGCAGGATGCCCGTAGAGCGCTGCATGGGGGTGCTCTTTCTTTTGGTTACTTTTCTTTGAGCAAGCAAAGAAAAGTGACTCGGACCCCGGCAGGGGTTCGAAAACCGCCGCAGGCGACCAGTCCCCCCAACATCACCAACAGGCGAAAGCCCGCCGCAGGCGAACCTGCTCGCGGAAACACTAGGAAAGTGCCATTGAGCAAACACGTCAAACGCACCCAGCCGGCTTCCACGCCGCCACATTAATCAAAGTCTCCTCCCGCTCCCCCGGCAGCGGCGCCGCCCGCAACCCCCACCGCTCCAACAAACCAAAATCACTCGACCGACTCCACCACAAATAGGGAAAAGAAACATTCTGCTCAGCAAAGACAAACCCCCGCTGACGCAGCATCTCCAAATACTCCTCAGCGGTTTTCTGCACCTCCATCGGGTGACGAAAAAACCAGCGGATTACCCAGGTATCGATGTAGGCCTTAGTCGATTCGGCAAACAACAACAGGCCGCCGGGTTTGAGTACACGCCAGAATTCATCCAGCGCGCGTTCTTGCTCGACCAGGTGATGAAAAGTCTGGTGGCAAAACACGATATCGACGCTGGCATCGTGCAACTCGATCTTCGCGCAATCGGCGGCAAGCAAGTCGACGGTGAGGCCTTCGCGCTGCGCTTCGTTACGGGACAACTCCAGGCTGCGCGGATCGGCATCGAGGCCGATCATGCGGTCGGGTTGAAACGTTTGCTGCAGCATGCGGAACGATTTTCCCTGGCCGCAGCCGACATCGAGCAAGACCCCGCCTTGCGGTAATTGCGCACCGGTCAGGCGTTTTAAATCATTGATGGCTACACGCAATACATGATGCTGCCAGGTATGGCTGCGCAAGAAATGGAAGCCTAAACGGGTTTCTTCGACGTAGGTGTCGCTGGCGTAATTCATGAAGTATGGGGTGCGTGGGGGTGAGGTACGCCGCTATGCGCGGAGTGGGTTGCGCTAAGCAGCCGGCGTTCGACCGCATCGACAAAGATCGGTGGCGAGACCAGTTGCATCTCGCCGCTGGCCATATCTACGGCGACCTGCACGGTGCTGGCGCGAGTCATGCGGACGCCGGTCTGTGCATCGCTGATTAGATAGTTGAGTTTGAGCCGGTTCTGCCATTCGATCAGGTCGGCGCGCACCAGCAGGCGTTGACCGAATTGCGCCGCGCGCACGTAGCGCAACTGCAGATCGATCACCGGCCAGACGTAACCGGCGGCTTTCATCTGCGTGTAGTTGTGACCGATATCGTCGAGCAGGGCGCAGCGGGCGATTTCCAGATACTTCACGTAGTGGCCATGCCAGACCACGTCCATGGAGTCCACGTCGAAGAAAGGCACAACGACCTCGGTCTCGATTTTCAAAACACCGTCAGTGCGCATCGGATGCCTCGATCGTTTGCCAATAGGGGTAGAAATTGAACCATTGCTGCGGTGCTTGCAGACATTGTTGCGCTAATCGGTCGGCGTAGCGCTGCATCCAGGCCTTGATGGCGGCATCGCGCTGGCCGCGCTCCCATGCCGGGGCGTCGATAAAGGGCTCCAGATAGATGCGGTAACGGCCTTCGATCTTCAGGCAGCACATCAGATTTACCGGGCAACGCAGCAGGCCGGCGAGCAGCCAGGGGCCTTGCGGGAAAGCGGCCGGGTGGCCGAGAAAGTTCACCATGGCATGCCGGCCGCCATGCAGCGGCACGCGGTCGCCGGCAATCGCCAGCCACTCGCCGCGTTCAATCCGCTGCGATAAATCCATCATCATCGCGGTGTCCAGTTCGCTCACCTGGATCAGCCGCAGGCCACGGTCGCCGGCTTCGTCGAGCAGGCGATTGAAATGCTCGACATGGCGGTTATGCACCAGCACGTTGAGCGGCACTTGTTCGCCCAGCTCGGCCATTGCGCGGCAGACATCCAGATTGCCCAGATGCGTGCCGATCAGGATTTGTCCGCGACCACCGTGGCGGCTTTGCAGCAACTGTGCGCGGATGCCGCCGGGGTCCACCAGTTGTACCTGCTCCAGCCGCAGCTTGCCGCGCCATACGTCGAGGCGGTCGAGCAGGCTTTCGGCGAAGGCCATGAACTGGCCGAATACGCTGCGCAGGTGGGGGCGCAGTTCGTTACGTCCGCTCCAGTGGGCAAGGCGGTGCTGGTATTGCCGCACGTTACGTCGCGCGCTGCGGCCGGAGACAAAGAAATACAGCACGATCAGATACAGCACCGGCGCCAACGCTCGGCGGCCAAGCACGCGTACCGCAAAGGCGGTGAATTTCATTAGCAAAAAACTGCCGCGTTCCTTGTGTAACGCCCAGTGACGTTCCTTCGTCTGCGTGCCAGTCATCTATGGATATCCGATGGCTTCGGGCTCAGCAGTAGCCGGCCAGAAGAATAAAGATGCGCACCGAAGCGGTAAGCAAAGTGTAGTTTGCCGCGTGCGGCATCCGCGCGCAGGGTAAGGTCGGCGCGGTCGCCCGGTCGCAACAGATGCTGAAATTTGAGTGCTTCCATGTTTCGGCATGCCTTGGGTGTACCTAGCCGCGTGGCGGCCAGTTCCAAAGCCCAGCCTATTTGCACGACACCAGGCAGCACCGGCGCGCCAGGGAAGTGGCCGGCGAAATAGATCAGCTCGGGCGGTATATGCAACGCCAGCGTCCATACACCATCTTCTTCTCGCTCCGCCAAAAGCGTAGCGTTACGCGGTTGCGGCAGAACGGCAAAGTCATCCGGCGGTGAGTAATTCACTCAGGCCCCCTCATGCCCGTTCTCTTCATACATGCGGCGCAGCCGTTTGCGAAACAGCCACTCGCCGCCGAACAACGCACCCATGATGAAGTAAGCGATCAAGCCGTTGTAAAGCGTCCACCACGACAGCGAGGCGTACAACGAGAGCAGCGCCGAAGTGACGCCATTGAATATGAAAAAGCCGACCCAGACCCAGGTGACTTTGCGCGTATAGCGCACGGCATGCGGCGGCAGCTCGGGCTCGCTTACGCGGGCGATGCGTTCGACTAAGGGTGGGCCGTATTTCAGGCTCAGCCCAAATGCGCATAACAGCAGGGCGCTTATCAGGGTGGGATACCAATGCAGCAAAGCCTCATTGCCGCTGAAGCCTAGCAGGGCGCAATAAGCCAATGCCGCGCCGACCATCCAGCGTCCGCCGGGCTGGCGCAGCAGTGCAGGTGCGCGAACTAGCCAGATCGCGCCCAGCACCAGGGCGTACATCGGCGGCGATACTTTATCCATGCCGAAATACACGACGAAGGGATAGAGCACGCCGGCGAGCGGCAGCAGGATGGAGGTCAGGCGACGCATGCGGTCCGCTGCGCTTGGACGAAGGCAGCCAGGCTGGCTATCGTGGAAAAATGCTGGCGTGCATCCTTGGAGTCCGAGGCAATTCGGATCTCGTAGCGTTTCTGCAGGGCCAGGGCCAGTTCCAAGGCATCTACCGAGTCCAGCCCCAGGCCGGCGCCGAATAGCGGCTGGTCGGCGGGGATATCGGCAGCGGCGATGTCTTCCAGATTCAAGGTATCGATAATGAGTTGGGCGATTTCCAACTGTAATTTCTGTGGCGACGAAACGTGCTGTGACAAGTCATTCATGACGATGCGAGTTCCTTGAGATAAAGACGATGCAGATGTTCGTTGAGCCGGCGCGATGCGATCGGCATGGCGGTGCCTGCGTTGAAAGATTCGAGCGCAATGTCTTCGCCGACGCGCAGCGATACGTGGACGCGGCGATCGGGGATGCGGTACCAGGGCTCGGCCTTGGTCAAGGTGGTGGGCTTGACCGAGATGAATACCGGCGTGACCACGCGCGCGCCGCGCAAGGCAATGGCCGCGGCGCCGCGATGAAACACTGGTGGCTGTCCCGCCGCGGTGCGCGTGCCCTCGGGGAAAATAATCAGCGTTTGACCCTCGCGCAACACCTCGGCCGCTTGCTCCAGCATGTCCGGGCCACCGTCGCTGCTGATGTATTGCGCCGAAAGGACCGCGCCGCGTGTACATGGGTTGCGCCACATGCTTTGCTTGACGATGCAATTGCTGTCGCGGATCTGCGCGATCAGAAATACCACGTCGATCAACGAGGGATGGTTGGCAATAATCATTTGTCCAGGACGACCCAGGCGCTCGGCGCCTTCGACCTGATACGTTAGTACGCCGCTGCGCGACATGAATTGCACATGCCAATGAAATGCACGGCTGATCGCCGCGCGGGTGCGACGGCGGTGGGCTGGCCGGTCGCCGGGCCATAGGCCGAGCAACGGCAAAATCAGCAGGCGCAGTACCAGGCCGCCAAGGCCGAACAGCGCAAAGCTGAGGCTGGTCGCCAGCAGTCGCCAGGCATAAAAATCGCCGCGCTGTGGCTTTACGGTAGTGGCTGCCAGATCCATCGCCGTGTCTTCCAGATATGTTCCAGTGAGGCGCTGCCTGTATGTAGCGCGCGCAGAAAATCGAGCGCATGCGGCCATGCTCCGATAGATGGATCACCAGCGTGTGTATCGCCCGTGTTTCGTTCAAGACGTAGCTGCCAGTGCCGACCGGCGCTTCCCCCAAGCCGCAGAGCGAGAGCATATGAGAACGGCACATCGTGAATCCATGGCTCGTAGGCTTGCGCCGGGCGTTCTTCGGCAATCACCACGATCACCGCGGGCGCGCCCTCGGTCAGCAACATCGCGGCCTCCAGCATGGCGTGCTCGAACGTGTCGGCTTCACCGGCGATAGCCACCGACTCGCCGCGCTGGCCGCGCAGCATCGACCATTGCCCGGCAATGGCGTTGTGCACCGATAGGCCGAACTGGGTCGGCGACAGCGGTTCTTCGGCAACCAGATCGCTGAGCAAGGCGTAGGTGCGCGGCGACTCGCCGTGACGCGACGCGAAGACCAGCGGCAATTGCTCTTGCTCGTCGCACAAAGGCCACGCGGCTTCCAAAGTCATACGTGCCAGCCGACTCAATCGACGTCGCTGCATGGCCGGCAGAAAATCGCAGTTGGGTTGCTCACCGTTATCGGGCAACTTGTGCGGAGCCTCAGCCCAGGCACGCCATGCATCCTCGTTGTCGAGGCCGGGGGCCCAGGCACGCCATTGTTCGATGCGCACATCAATCATTTCGCCGACTCCGCATGGCGACGGAAGAGCAGGGCCACACAACTACCGCCAAAACCGAAATTATTCGACAGCACGCTATCGATGCGCTGTGTCCGTGTGGCGGTCACCAGAGGCGCCTGCGCAAAGGCCGGCTCAAGCATATCGATAGGCGTATTCGCCGCGATGAAATCGTGCTCCATCATCAACAGGCTGGCGATCGCGTCCAGCGCACCGGCCGCACTGGGCGCGTGGCCGTACTGGCCCTTGATCGAAGACATCGGTGGCACGGTCGCACCGCGTTCGGCGAACACGGTATCGATAGCCTGCCATTCGGCCAGGTCGCCTTGCGCGGTAGAGCAAGCGTGGGTGTTGATGTAGTCGGGTGTTACGTCGGCTTGATGCAGTGCTTGTCGCATGGCGCGGGCGATACCGCCGGCGCCGGGGGCGACCATGCTGGCAGCGTCGGTGCAGGCGCCGTAGCCGCAAAGTTCGGCCAGTATCGTTGCACCGCGCGCCTGCGCATGCGCCAGCGATTCAAGCACCAGCATGCCGGCGCCCGCTGCAAGCACAAAGCCGTCGCGCGCGCTGTCGTACGGGCGCGAAGCGCGGGCAGGGTTATCGTTGCTTGCGCTGGATAACGCCCCCATCGCGTCGAACCACAGTGCCGTGGTGTCGTGCAATTCTTCACTACCGCCGCAAAGCACGATTTGTTGCTTACCTAGCTGAATCAGCTCCATCGCATGGCCGATGGCATGCGTCGCACTGGTGCATGCCGAACTCATGGTGTAACTGTGGCCGCCGATATCGAAGGCGTGCGCCAGACCGGCCGATAGCGCGCTGCTCATGCCGCGCGGCACCAGAAACGGTGAGAGTTTGTCGATGCCTTTGGCGTGAAAATTTTCCAGCGCGAGTTGATGTTCGCTCATGGCACTGCCGCCGCCGATCACCAAGCCGCAGTCCTCTGCGCGCAACTGATCTTGCGAAAGCCCGGCTTGTTCGATCGCTTCTTGTGTGGCGTGCCAGGCATATAGCGCGTGCGGCGGAAGAAAGCGGCGTAATTTGCGCGGCAGCTCCATCAGGCCGGTGCTATCTACTGGGCCGCCGACCTGACTGCGCATGCCCAGCGCGGCAAAGTCGGCCATATGACGAATGCCGCTGCGTCCGCTGCGCAGCGCATCGAGCATGGCCGCACGGCCATGGCCCAGGCACGAGACGACACCCATGCCGGTCACGACGACACGTTGTAGAAGTGCCGGCTGTAGAAGTGCCGGCCGTAGAAGTGCCGCTGGCATCGTCGCCGACATCAATCGCAGGCCTTGAAGATCAGCGATGTATTGATGCCGCCGAAAGCAAAGTTATTGCTCATCACGCAGTCGGTGTCGATCGCCCGGCCCTGACCCACGATATGGTCCAGCTCGGCGCAGTTCGGGTCGGGCTCGGCGAGGTTGATGGTGGGAGCGAACCAGCGCGCGCGCATCATGCGAATCGCCCACCATGCTTCCAGTGCGCCGCAAGCGCCGAGGGTGTGGCCGACATAGCTTTTCATCGAGCTGATCGGCACCTGGGCGCCAAGCACACTGGCCGTGGCATGGCTCTCGGCGATATCGCCGCGATCGGTAGCGGTGCCGTGCGCGCTGATATAGCCGATGGCGGCGGGCGGTAGGCCTGCGTCTGCAAGCGCCAGCCGCATCGCCACCGCCATGGTTTCACGCGTCGGCTGGGTGATATGGCTGCCATCGGAGTTGCAGCCGAAGCCGACGATCTCCGCGTGAATCGTCGCGCCGCGCGCGCGGGCATGTTCGTATTCTTCCAGCACCAGGCTGGCCGCACCTTCGCCGACCACCAGGCCATCGCGCGTGCGATCGAACGGCCGCGGCGTCAGCGGTGCCTCGTCGTTGCGCGTACTGGTGGCGAACAAAGTGTCGAACACCGCCGCGCCAGGGCCGGACAATTCCTCCGCGCCGCCGCACAGCATCAACTTTTGTTTGCCCTGTTGAATCGCCTCAAAGCCATAGCCGATCGCCTGGCTTCCCGACGTGCACGCGCTGGACGTGGGCACGATACGTCCCTTGAGGCCAAAGAACACGCCGACATTTACCGCCGTGGTATGCGCCATCATCTGGATATAACTGGTGGCGGTCACCCCTTGCATCGAGCCGGTTTCGAGCATGCGCCCCACCACCCGTACCGGCTCGACGCTGCCACCGGATGAACCATAAGCCACGCCCATGCGGCCATCGCGGATGCTGGCGTCGCCATGCAGGCCGGCATCGCGCAAGGCGTGCTCGCTGGCCGCCACCGCCAATTGCGCTACCCGACCCATCGAACGCAGTTGCTGGCGCGGCCAATGCGGTGTCTTGAAGTCATCCACCGGGCAGCCGAGGCGGCCGTTCAACGCATCAAAGTAATCCCACTCCGGCATCCGCCGCACGGCGTTGCGGTATTCGCGTAGACGCGGCTCGATCTGAGTCCAATCATGTCCAAGCGGGGTAATGCCGCCCATGCCGGTAATCACGACACGTTTCATCGCGACACCCTACGCTGCAGTGCGCCCCTCCCCCTGTTCACAGGGGGAGGTTGGGAGGGGGTAAACGCTTGGGTCGCGCTCAACAGAATCATCAGGTGTTTTTCTCGCGAACAATCAGGCTCATCGGCACCAGCAATGCGGTGAAGCCGATGCCCAGCAATAGAGTGAGTCCGAAATGGCGTAGCGCCGGCATCGAGCTCAACGCCAGCAGGCCGAAGGAAAGCAGGGCGGTAACCGCCGACAGCAGCACGCCGGCATAAGCCGCGCCAGGCCGATGCGCCGCATGCGGTTCGCCCTCCTGCAGGAACACCGCGTAGTTGGCGCCGATGCCGAGCACCAGCATCAAGGCCATCCAATGAAACAAGGTCAGCGGCTGGCCCAGATAACCGAGCATCGCCAGGGTCAGGCCGATGCCGAGCACCGGCGGCGCCAATACGCGAGGGGCCATGCGCAAGCCATAACGCCACGCGAACAGCGGCACGATCAGCACCATGGCGGCGAGCAACCACAGGCTGGCGTACTGGCGATAGCGGCCGAACAGCGCCGACACGCTGGCCGGTTTGTCGACCAGCTCTACGCCGGCGAGACCTTCGGCGGCGGTGCGCAACAGTGCGACATCGTCCTGGCCTTGTGGCAGCACCAGCGAGGCATAACCGTGCTTGCTATGTCCCATCCATAGATAGCGGAACGGAGTGGAGATCGGCATAGCCAGCCACTGCTCCAGCGTGAGCGAAGTGCCTGGCCAGGCATCGAGATACGCCGTGACCACCGGCGCGCGAAAACCGGCATCGGCCAACCACGTTTGCATGCGTGCCCGCTGTGCGAACCATGGTGCCAGTGCAGCTTGATTGGCCTGTTGCCGTTGTGCCGAAGGCAGCATGCCGGCCACGCCGATCCAGCCTTGCAAGCGACCTTGTTCGGTCAGTGTCTGCAAGCGCGCTTCCAGTGCCTCCTCGCGCTGCAAGGTCTGCTCGGCACTATCGCCCTGCACCAGATAAAACTGCGTGCTATTGCCAAGACCGGTCACGTCGCGGATGCGTATTTCTTGTGCCGCCAGATGGGCGGGCGGCGAAATCAGCAGATGAATATCGTCGTCATGACTGAGCATCCACCAGCCGGGCAGGGCCGCGAGCGATAGGAGTGCGAAAGCGAAAGCGCCGCGCTTGCCGGCACCCAGCCGGGCGCCGATCACTTGCAGCGCGCGAGCCCACGACACCAATCGCGGCGACAGCGGTTTTGCCGGCTTCTGCAACAACGCCGGCAACAGCCAGAACACACTCAGATAGGCTGCCGACATGCCGGCCATGGCGAAGCAGGCCATCTGACGCAGCGCGGAGAAAGGCAACAAGCCGAGCAGGGCATAGCCCAGCAGCGAGGTGCCCAGTGCCAGACTCAGCGCAGGCCGTACCTGCCGTAATCCAGTATTGGGTTGCCATGCAGGCCCTGCGTTGGCGCGCGCGCAAAGATATTGGATGGAGTAATCCACCGCCTCGCCCAACAAGGCCGCGCCGAACACCAGGGTGAGCAAGTGCATCTGGCCGAAGACCAGCAAGGTCGCGGTGATCGCAACGGCAATGCCGATGGCCGTAGATAAAAACGCCAGCAGCAGCGGGCCGGGTGAGCGGAACACCCACAGCAACAATAGTGCGATACCCAGCGATGAGATCAGCCCCACCACGTGCACGTCGCGTTCGGCACCGGCACGCGCGGCCGCCGCATGAAATACCGCGCCGGCGCGCAGCAAGTGCGTGCCTGGGTGGTCGTGTCGCATCGTGCGCTCGGCCCGGTTCAGCGCATCGAGGGCCTGGTGCTGCACGGTGTCGTCATAGGACGAACCATTCAACGCGGCGGTCACCATCACATAAGTGCGTTCATCGCGATGCGCGGTGAGCAGATCGTCCTCTGGGGTCAGCGGTGAACGGCTCCACGGTTGTTGATCGAGCCAATGCTGCAGCCAGCCGAAAGGGTCGTCTTGCAGCTTGGTGCCGATGCCGGCGAGGAAGGGCTCGTTGAGGCGCCGCGCCAAGGCTTGCGCCGGATCGTAGCCCGGCGCGGTCAGTGCCGCGCGATCCGCATCGGACAGCAGGCTGAAGCGATGAGCGAGGTAGGGGGCGAGGATCTGGTTCAGATCGAACGGCGGCAGTTCGGCGGTGACCGAGCTGAAGGCGGGATCATGCGCCAGCGCCGCGCCGAGCGTGCGTGCGGCTGCTTTGGCGGTAGCGTCGTCGGCGTGCTCGACCAGCAGCACCATGCGATCGCCATTGGCGTGGGTCAGTCGTTCCACCGCGATTTCGGCCAGCGGGTGACGCTCGGTCCGCGGCAGCATCGCTAAAAGATCGGTCTGGATCGGTACGCCGCCGCGTCCGAACAGCAGCCAGCCGCCGAGCAGCGCGATGGCCAACGCGGCGATGGCAAAGCAGACGGCACGCATAGGCGCTTTCATGGCATCGAGAGCGCGTGTGTTTCCAGCGCGCTAAGTGGGCCGGCGTCGCGGGTATCGGTAAAGCGAATACGGGTGCTTTCGCCGTTTTGCAGATCGATGCGGATGCCTTCGAGGAAACTGCCGCCGCTGAGTTCGATACCGCCGAGCACGCGCGCCATGCGCGATTGCCTGGGTACAAAGCGAAGCACCCATTGCGCTGCCGTACCCTGCGCCTGTACATCGAACTGGCGCAACGCATCGTCGGGCTTGCCGGCCAGCATCGATTGCAGCATTTGCGATACCTGCGACACGCCGCGTTCGCCGCCACGCACGGTTTGCAATTGGCCCTGCGCATCGATGCGCGCGGTGCGCGAGCCGGTCAATGCCAGGCTCTCTTGATAAGGCTCGCGGATCTGCCACAGCATGCCGTGGCCGATCACAAACAGCAGTTGCCCACGACTTATCTGTGGTTGAGCCAACGCGGGATTCTCGCGGCTCTGACTGAATTCGGCGCGCACCGTGGGGTGGCTGCTCAACTGCGCAAGAATGGTTTTGAGCAAGGCTGGGTCATCGCCTTGCGCGTGCACACCCAAGCCGATCAGGCACAACACCCAGGCCAGGCAAGAGCGGGTCAGGTAGCGCATGCTTCGCTCCGGCGACGGTTGGGTCGAATACGCCGCCATAGCAGTCGTGGCGCGCGCACCAGCATGCCGAGCAAGAGCCGGGTATGCATGGCGGTGATGCGCGCGTTGTCGCGCAGCATGCGGAAATGCGATAAGCCGTTTTCCGGGTAAATCACCCGCGTCGGCAGATTGCGCACCGGCACGCCGCGCCATACCAGCCGCACCGCGATCTCGGTATCGAAATCCATCCGCGCGGGCATCGGTGCACGGGCTATTTCCGCGCAGGTTGCCGGCAAGGGATACAGGCGATAGCCGCACATTGAATCGCGGATCGTCAGCGAGAGCGTTTCCAGCCAGACGCAGACGTGAGTCAAATAGCGTCCGTACAGACGCGCACGCGGCACGCTGTCGTCGTAAATCGGTTGGCCGCAGACCAGTGCTTGTAGATCGGCGCGCGCTTCGGCAAGAAAGCGCGGCACGTCGGCCACGTCATGCTGACCATCGGCATCGATCTGCAGGGCATGTGTGTAGCCTGCTGCGTGGGCGGCCAACAAGCCGGTGGTCAGTGCGCGCCCTTTGCCTTGATTCTGCGGCAGGCGCAGCAGTTGAATCTCCGGCAGGTCATGCACTAGCGCATCCAGCACCGCCCGCGTGGCGGCGTCGCTGCCGTCATCGACAATCATTACCGGCAAGCCGTGCGCGCGCAGCGCATGCGCGGTGCGCGCAATAGTGTCCTTGTGGTTATAGATCGGAATCAGCGCGCAGGGCGCAAAGCATGGGGCGGGCGACTCTGCGGCTAGCGGCATCGACAAAACCATTCCCCGTCAACGATCGAGCAGCGCGCGTACCGTGGCGACTACATCGCTCACGGTGCGCACGTTCTTGAAATCCTCAGGCTTGATCCGCATCCCGGTCATGTCCTGCACCTGGATCGCCAGATCGACGGCATCGATGCTGTCCAGCTCCAGATCGCTGAACAAATGGGTATCCGGGGTGACCCGCGACGGGTCGATTTCAAAGGTATCGCGCAATACATCCTTGAGCCTGAGCAGGATGTCTTCGTCACTGATTCCGGTGGCCATGATCGCGCTCATAACTTTCCTGCTTGTTCCTAATCCAGTTAATTCTTATCAAGCCTGAACTTATCAAGCCTGACCTTAATGTCAGTGTGCACTCGTAGCTTTCGCGTGCGTTTTACGCCGTACACGGTATCGCCCCGCACGGCCGAGCCGGGCAGGTGTTATCTCCCGTACTCAGGTACGCGACAGGAACGACGGCGTCCAGGTGTGACGGGGGGCGTAATAATTACGTAGACAATCCCCTGTGATGCGAGCCCCCGCATGACAGCTTTGCTTTTCCAGCCAAGGCCTTACATCCATTTAAGTCCGGGCGCGGAGTGTAGCAGAACTGCGCTCGCACTGCCCCGGATGTGGCTTGGCTGAATGCCGATTCAGCATGTAGGAAATGGCCTACAAGAGGCTTTCGTTAGCGGCGGATCATCGGCTGCGGTCCCCGACACCCCGGCGACCTGGGTCGCCGGGGTGTCGGGGGTGGCTTCGCTTTGTGCCAATTGAGTTCAAGCCAATACATCGCGACGATTATCGCGAGTGACGAAATTCCACCATCTCACCCGTCGAAGCTAAACCGTCGACCAGGGTGGCACGTGCCGAATGAGCGGTGAGGATCTCATCGATCCGAATAGACCCACTTCTCCTTTCACTGTAATGCGGTTTTCCCTTATAGGCAGGGTCGCCGAAGCGTGTCACGCGGTACGCGACAAACTCATCGCCGATGGTGACGTGGTCCGCGGACCCGACATCAATCAGCACCGCGTGATCCGATGGCCCCAGAACATGTCCTTGAACAACAAGCGGGGCGTGCTGCACCGTTGAACTAGCGCAGCCCGCGAGTGTTGTCGCGACGATGCCGAGCATGATGAGTAACTTGGTTGTGCGCCACATAGGTGAATCCTCTCAGTGCGGTTTGTAAGTACTACTTGGGATTTAGTCGATGGCGAGAAGGTACTTTTTCATGGAGGTGTTCCCTGGTTTGAGGTGAGTGCGACGTTTGCTTCGCTGGCCTTGCGCAAGCGATGCGAGATCAGCAGGTGAAACGCCGCGGGGATGACGAGCATGGATAACAACGGCGCGGTGACCATGCCGCCGATCATCGGCGCGGCGATGCGCTGCATGACTTCGGAGCCCGCGCCGTGGCCTAGAAGAATCGGGAAGAGACCGGCGAGGATCACCGCGACAGTCATCGCTTTCGGCCGCACGCGCTGCACGGCCCCCTCGCGAATCGCGTCGTCCAGCGCAGCGGGGCCGGCCTGCGGATCAAGCGCGAGGTGTCGCTGCCAGGCTTGATCGAGGTAGAGCAACATCACGACGCCGAACTCGGCGGCGACACCGGCCAGGGCGATGAAGCCGATCATGGTTGCTACCGACACGGCGTGTCCCAGCCACCAGATCAACCACAACCCGCCGACGAGGGCGAGCGGTACGCTGGCCATGATTGTGGCGGCCTCACTCACACGGCGAAATACCGCATAGATCAGCCCGAAAATGATGACCAGCGCGATCGGCACCACCAGCTTGAGGCGCTCCATGGCGCTGGCCAGATACTCGAACTGCCCCGACCACGCTACCGTGATGCCAGGTGGCAACGTCACTTGCTGTGCGACGGCCCGTTGCAGATCGGCAACGACGGCACCGAGATCACGGCCGCCGGTATCGCCGCTGTTGGTATCAATGTAGACATAGGTGGCCAGTTGGCTGTTCTCACTCTTCAGCATCGGCGGTCCCAGGGCCATTGTGATATCGGCGACCTGGCCGAGCGTCAGTTGTGCGCCACTGGCAGCGACGATCGGTAGCTGCCGCAAGGCCGCCACCGAATCACGTTCGATGCGCGGATAGCGCACCACGATCGGATAACGCTCGCGCCCTTCGACGGTCTGACCGATCGGATCGCCGCCCACCAACGTCGCGATCAGCTCTTGCACTTGCTGTTGGGTCAGCCCATAACGGGCTGCGTCATCGGGGCGAATACGCACATCGACGTAGCGGCCACCCGCGGCGCGCTCGGCAATCGCCGAGCTGACTCCGGGTACCTTCTTGGCGACGGTTTCGATCTGATCGGCCACCGTCTGCAAGGAGGATGGATCGGGTCCCAGCACCTTGATGCCGATCGGGCTTTTGATGCCCGTCGCCAGCATGTCGATGCGATTGCGGATCGGCGGCACAAACAGGTTGGTTAGTCCCGGTACGTGCACGGCCTTGTCCAGCTCGACCTTGAGCTTGGCCATCGTCATGCCTGGTCGCCACTGATCCTTCGGCTTGAACGTGATGGTGGTCTCGAACATCTCCAGCGGTGCCGGATCGGTGGCGGTCTCCGCGCGTCCAGCCTTGCCGAACACGTGATCGACCTCGGGCACGGTCTTAATCATGCGGTCGGTGAGCTGCAATAGCTGCGACGCCTTGCCCGCGGACAAACCCGGCAAGGCGGTCGGCATATACAGCAGCGTACCTTCGTCCATCAGCGGCATGAATTCGCTGCCTAGTCGGCTCAAGGGAATCACGGCACTGAGTAACAGGACAGCGGCCATCACCAAGGTCGCCTTTGGATAGCGCAGTACGGCATTCAGGATCGGCCGATACAACGCAATCAGGCCGCGATTGAGTGGGTTGTCGTGTTCGGCGCGGATGCGTCCGCGCACGAGATATCCCATCAATACCGGCACCAGGGTCACGGCGAGCCCGGCCGCCGCCGCCATCGCATAGGTCTTGGTGAAAGCGAGTGGTTTGAACAGCTTGCCTTCCTGGCCTTCCAGCGCAAACACCGGCACAAACGACAACGCAATGATTAAAAGACTGACGAACAGCGCTGGCCCCACCTCGGCAGCCGACTCGCCTACTAGCGCCCAGCGCGCGGCGCCTTGGGGTTCCTGCCCATCGTGCGTGTCGCGCCAATGTTCCAGATGCTTGTGGGTGTTTTCGATCATCACCACCGCGGCATCGACCATCGCACCGATCGCGATCGCGATGCCGCCAAGCGACATCAGGTTGGCCGAGACGCCTTGCAGATGCATCACGATGAAGGCGGCCAACACACCCAATGGCAAGGTAATCACCGCCACCAGCGCCGAGCGAAGATGACCAAGAAACAGCGCGCAGACCAGCGCGACGACGAGGAACTCTTCCAACAACTTGCCCCACAGGTTCTCCACCGCCGCATCGATCAGTTGCGAACGATCGTAGGTCGGCACGATCTCCACCCCGGCCGGCAGGCTGTGTTTAAGCTCGGCGAGCTTGGCCTTGACGGCGGCAATCGCCGCCTTGGCGTTTTTGCCCGTGCGTAACACGATCACGCCGCCGGCGACTTCGCCTTGGCCGTCCAATTCGCTGATGCCACGGCGGAAGCTCGGACCACGCCGCACCGTGGCGACATCGCGCAGCAGTACCGGCACGCCACCGGTGTTAGCCGTGATCGGTACGCGCTCGAAGTCTTCGCGGCTGCGCAGATAGCCTTCGCTGCGCACCATGAATTCGGCTTCGCCTTGTTCGATCACCGAGCCGCCGTTCGCACCGTTGGCGGCGCGGATCGCATCGACCAGTTGCGTCACAGTGACGTTGCGGGCGGCGAGTTGGTGCGGGTCAGGCACGACCTGCCAGGCGCGCTCCATGCCACCGAGACTCGCCACTTCGGCGACATCCGGTACGGTCTTGAGTTGGTAGCGCAGGAACCAGTCCTGCAGGCTGCGCAGTTGACCCAGATCGTGTTGCCCGGTGCGATCGATCAGGGCGTACTCGTAGATCCAGCCCAGACCGGTCGCATCCGGCCCTAATGTCGGACTGACTCCCGCCGGAAGGCGATCGCGTACCTGGCTCAAGTACTCCAGCACGCGCGAACGCGCCCAGTAAAGATCCGTGCTGTCGTCAAACAGCACATAGACGTAGGAGTCGCCGAAGAACGAGTAGCCGCGAACCGTCTTGGCTCCGGGCACCGAGAGCATGGTGGTCGCCAGCGGATAGGTCACCTGATCCTCGACGACCTGGGGCGACTGACCAGGCCAGTTGGTGCGGATAATGACCTGGGTGTCGGATAGATCAGGCAGCGCATCGATGGGGGTGTGCATCGCGGCGAATACACCAGCCAGTGCCAGCGCCAATGCAGCCAGCAGCACGAACACGCGGTGCGCGATCGCTGCACGGATAAGCGCGGCGATCATGGGCGGTCTCCCTGCATGGTCATGCCTGGCATCGGCGCGCTGGCGGCGGATGCTGGCTTCGCGGCAGGGTCATTCAAACGATCCAGTGCACCGGAAAGACTGGCTTCCGAATCGATCAAGAACTGACCGGACACCACCACCTTCTCGCCGCCGGCGAGGCCATCGAGAATTTCGGTATAGCCTCCCGCCGCACGCCCGGCGCGCACCGCGACGGCGCGGAAGTGTCCACCGTCTTCGGCGACGATCACTCGGGTGTGATCGCCGGTGGCGATCAGCGCATCGTCGGGTACGACCGGCACGGCCTTACCCGGCACCGGGTCGAGCTGCACGGTGACAAACATGCCGGGGCTCAACGCGCCTTCCGGGTTGGCAAGCACGATGCGTGCGCGCTGCGTGCGGGTAGTCATATCGATATCGGGCAGCAACGCTTCCACGTGGCCGCGAAAGACTTGACCCGGCAACGCATCGACATGGACGGTGACCGGCGTATCCGCATGCACCGTGCCGGCCACAGCCTGCGGCAAGGCCGCTTCGACCCACACCGTGGACAGCCCGTTGATCGTCATCAGCGTCTGCCCGGCATTGACCCGCTGTCCCTCGCGCACATCCAGCGTGCCGATCACGCCAGCTTGAGGTGCATGCAAGGTGATCTGGCCGCCGCGCCCTATCGCACGGCCATCCATCGAAGACAGGCCTAGCACCTGCAGGCGTTGTTGCGCGGCACCGCGCAAGGCTTTGGCCTCGGCCGATTGCACCTGCTGCAATGCCTGGGATTCGGCCACGGCACTGCTCCACTGCGGCGCGAGTACGTCAGCCAACGGAGCGCCTGCGGCGATGGTCGTATACGGGGCACGCACATACAGCTTGCTTACCACCGCATCCACGCGAGCGCTGACGATCACGGCTTGACGCAGGTCCCAGCCGATCGTGCCGGGCACCTGTACCGTTGCTGCCAGCGCGCGGCGCTCCACCGGCGCCGCGCGTACGCCGAGGTTTTGCACCGTCGCCGCATCGATGCGCACAGTGTTTGTGTCGGTGCCGCCATCAGCGTATTTGGGCACCATCTGCATGCCCATCGACGACAGCCCTGGCTTATCGGCATGCTGCGCCGGCACCATCGGGTCGTACCAATAGAGCACCTTGGCGCTTGCCGCAGGCGTTGGCGATTCGGTGCTATCAGGATGATCTGCGGATGATCCTGTCGGAGCGCTGCCATGATGACGGCCTGCCCAATAAGCGCCAGCCGCGGTAATAAGCAACCCCACAAGAATGAAGGGGATCAACAGTGCGCGTTTCATGGGGTATCCCCTTCAGGCAGCAGGTAAGTCAACGCTGCCCAGGCACGGCCGTACTCGGTCAGCATGCGGGCATAGTCGGTGTGGTGAGTGATTTCATCGCGACGTGCTTCCAGCAAGGGCTGGATATCGCCGCCGCTGCGATAGGCAGCCAAGGCCAACGCGGCGCGGTCGCTGGCTTGCGGTAGCAGCGCGTCGCGATGCCGGCGCGCTTGCCGTCCTAGCGCGTCCCATTGCGCCCAGGCCGCTTGCACGGCTTCGGCTTGCTGCCGCCTTGCATCATCGTGTTCGGCATGCACGGCATCGAGATCGGCGGCACGCGCGCTGATACCGCGGTCCTGCCGATTGCGTGTGAACAGCGGCAAGCTCACGCCGACCTGCAGCGACACCATGTCGGACAGCCCTCGAACACGGGAGCCGTAATTCAATCCGACACTCCACTCGGGATGCTTCTCGGCCCGAGCTGCCGCAAGTGCAGCTTCGGCGGCGCGTTCGCGTGCCGGCCAGTCCAGCAGGTTGCCTTGCCGATCCAGGCTGGCCAGCAAGGTGGGTTCGTCATGGGCGAGCACGGCGAAGTCCGGCGCGTCGGCGAGTGACGCGTTGACCGGACCACCGAACCATCGTCCCAGGGCCGCTCGCGCCTGGGTTTCACGCGAGGTCGCGTCGTCGATGCGATTTTCCAGATCGAGCGCCTCCATGCGCATGGCGAGTACGTCGGCCGCGGAGCCGGTACCGCCGCGTAACCGCGCTTCAGCCACCACCACGTCCACCGTCCACTCGCGCCGCATGGCCTGCAGCATCTGGCCTTCATGGTGAGCGCCCCATGCGGTGATCCAGGCGGCGGCCACCTGTTGCTCTATCGCCAAGCGGGTCATCGCCGTGGTCGACGCGGCTTGTTCGACGTTTGCGCCGGCAGCGTCACGCTGGGCCTGTCGTTTGGCCTGCGACGGCAGCACCTGGCTAAGCCCAATGGTGCGCATGGTCATGCTGTCGCCGCCGGCCGTAAACGCACCCGGTCCCTGGATGGCTAGATTGTCGATACCGACTGTGAGTTGAGGGTCTGGCAAGGCGCCGGCCCGCGCGGCCTCCTCGTGGGCTGACGTCTGTTGGGTGCGTCGCGCCTCCAACAACGGTGCTTGTGCAACGGCCTGCCGTGTCGCGGCCTCAAGTGTCAGGGCTATCGCGGGGTCATCCGCCCAAGCCTGGGCAGCGAAGAGCAACATGGCGGCCGACAACGGGCACAGCCAGCGGCGTGCCGGGAAGGCACGCGTACAGATTCGATACGAAAACATGGAAAGCTCCGGTCACAAAACCATATGGGCCATGCACGCAGGCACGACCACCGAGTGGCTAGCGATCGAGGGCTAAATCAATAGGGTGCAGAACCGCAACGTGGGCGGTAGATCAGGTCGGCGCAACGCAAGGTCTGGCAACGCGACATGCTCAGGTGCATGCACGATCGTTCCCAATAGAGCGGGCGGCGAGGGAGGCAACAGGAGCGGTGGGACCACCGGCACACGCGCATCTTGTGTCGATGTCGTGTTGCTGCTGCAGTGCTCCGTGCAACGAGGATCCGAACTCGAATGGACCTGTTTGGATGCGGACGGCGCTTTGGAGGCCGCAGCCATGACGGCACAGTCACCGGTCAAGGCTGTATTTGCCGGTACCGTCGGTAGCGAACAGATGTAACTCGCCATGGCCATCTGTTGAAACAACAGGCAAAACAGCACGGTACCTATCCAGAGGATACGGCGACGGCGGCTGAGGTGGTGGCGCTTGGACATGGCGCGCGCATGATAACGCACCTGGATGCGGGTCCTGTCAAGGGCTTTTTGTCGACAAATAGCAAAGGCCCCACCAGGGGGCCTTTGCTTGATGAAACACCTGCGCCAGCGGGATTTACTGCCCGCGCATGCGACCGGCAAAACGTGGACCATTGCCCATGTGCGGCAGCTTGATCTTGCCGATGGCGCTGATGCGCTCTTCGGCCAGACGGTCGGCGGCCTTGTAGGTCGGCACGCCTTCGGTCTTGGAGATTTCGAAGATGCGGCCCAGGTTGTAGTAGATGGTGCGCATCATGCGCATCGCGCGTTCGCGGTTGTAGCCGTCGATTTCCAGCGACACGTTCATCACGCCGCCGGCGTTGACAGCGTAGTCGGGCGCGTAAAGCACGCCGCGACGGGTCAGTTCGTCGCCGATCGCGTCGGTGGCGAGCTGGTTGTTGGCCGCGCCGCAGATGATCTTGGCCTTGATGCGGTCAATGGTCTGCTCGTTGAGCGTGCCGCCCAGCGCGCACGGCGAATACACATCGGCGTCGACGTCGTAGATTTCGTCCAGGCCGACCGCTTCGCAACCCAGCTCATCGACGCAACGCTGCACGGCGTCTTTGTTGATGTCGGTGACGAACACTTTGGCGCCCTGTTCGCGCAGCAGCTTGATGAACTCGCTGCCGACATGGCCCGCGCCTTGCACGGCGTAGCTGTATTTGCCGACGTCTTCATTGCCATGCTTGAACTGCAGTGCAGCCATCAGGCCCTGCAGGGTACCGAACGCGGTGAACGGCGACGGATCGCCCGAACCGCCATGCACCTGATGCACGCCGGTGACGTATTCGGTTTCGCGGAACACGTATTCCATATCGTTGACGTCGATACCGACGTCTTCGGCGGTGATGTAACGACCGTTCAACGAGTTGACGAAACGGCCGAAAGCGCGGAACAGCGCCTCGGACTTGTCCTTGCTCGGATCGCCGATGATGACCGCCTTGCCGCCGCCCAGGTTCAGGCCGGCCACCGCGTTCTTGTAGGTCATGCCGCGCGACAGACGCAGCACGTCGTTCACGGCATCCTGCTCGCTCTTGTACGGCCACATGCGCAGGCCGCCGAGGGCCGGACCAAGCACAGTGTTATGGACAGCGATGATGGCTTTCAGGCCGGCATCTTTGTTGTGGCAAAAGACCACTTCTTCGTGGCCGGTCTGGGCGATGGTTTCAAAGATCATGGAACGCTTGACTCCGTGAGGGGGCGCCGGGTACGTCGAGTGACGATCCGGCCAAGGCACTGAAAAAACGGAAAAACCGCCGCTTCTTGTGGGGCAGAAGCGGCGGTTGGACGGCGTAGTTTAGTACTTGGCGCTCGATGGCTACATTGCGGCGCAGCATTTAAGGGCTTCAGCCCGCTCTCTAACCGGATCAGGGGGATGAGAAAAAGCAGGCCCGTGTACGCGGTGGTCGGCGCGCAGGGAGGGGTGCGGCGGCTTGGGACGTACACGGGCCTTTATGCATGCTGCAAGAAGTGGGCAAGTTGCGTCTTGTGCTTATTGTTTGTTGTCTGTGCGGAATTAGGCATAGGCGGTGGGGTGTCGCTAGGTTGTCGCCTGCGGCGGTTTTCGAACCCCTGCCGGGGTCCGAGTCACTTTATGGCTGCCGGAAACGGGAGAGCGTGCTAACTACCTACCCCGAAGCTTTCGGATGGCTCTGGCGGGACCCGGCTGCGACGCTTGCGACTTCACCCAAGGGGAAGGGTAGCGATGACGTCCATCTGGCATTGGCCTCAATATTTCCCCAAGGGCACGGACCTCTCGGTCTACTCCCAAGCTAAACTCGATGCCGCAGCTCAAGAGTTGAATGAACGACCAAGGCAAACGCTCAACTTTGAAACATCGGCCGAACGATTCCAGCAAGGTGTTGCAACGACCGACTGAAGTCGCCACCCAATGCGGACACTTCATGTATCAAAGGCGGTGTGTGGCGGGTGGTTAATGTGCAGACGGCACGCATGGCGGAGTGACGCAGCGAACGGGTGCGTTCACGCCTGCTTGCCCGATTGAGACACTGGGTCAACCGACTGTGGTGTGGCGACCCATAATGGGAAAGTTCGAGCAACCGTGTGAGGCGGTTGCACTAGTGACGGCTATCAGGGGGAAGGCAAGGATGACGGTGCGCTTCGATGTGCTTGCTCACATCCAGAATGAGGGGGACGTGCATGCGGGACCCGGCGAATACGTTGGAACGCGCGGCACCGGCCAGCGCCTGGAAGGTTTCGCCATCACGCTGGAGCCATGGACGCGCGGCCTGGGGCTGCGCTATCGGGCTGATCTCCGCGGGCAAGGCGATACCGGCTGGGTGGCAGGCGGCCTGTTCGTCGGTACCCGCGGACAGGGCCGGGCGCTCGAAGGTTTCCGCGTCGAACTGAGCGGCGAATGCTTGGCCGACTACGACGTGCTCTATATGGCGAACATCAGCGGTGGCGGCGACACCGAGTGGCTGGCCAACGGCGAGTATTGCGGCCTGCGCGGACAGGGGCGCTATATCGACGGTCTGGCGATCAGGATCATGCCGCGCAGGCCAGACTACAGGGTGCTGGTCTCCAAGGCGGCCTCACGCAACGGCAAGCCGCTGGCGATCACGGCCTCGGGATCGCCCCGCAGCGCGGACGTGGTGGTCTCGGCGCTGGACGGCAGCGATCTGCAAACGTGGGACCGTCGCCCGGTGTGCGGCGCGGAAGGGTATGCGCTGATAAATCGGGCGAGGCCGAATATGTGCATCGCGCGCGGCCCGGGCCCGCAGGCCGTGCTCAAGCACGTGTCGGAAATCGATACGAACGACCACTGCCTCTGGCTTGACGACACCGTTCCGGGCGATTGGAACGCGATCCGTTCGAAGACCGATCTCGAACTCAAGCTCAACATGCGCGGCGATCCGCCTTATGCCGACCAGGGCAATGCCTTGATCGTCCACCCCTGGTCGCGCGCGGCGGCGAACGAGTTGTGGCAATCAAGGAAACTCGGCTGCGATCTGATCGCCGGCACCGACGCCGTTGCCACTGGCGACATCCTGCGCGCCATCCATCAGAGTTGTTATCCCGATCTTTTCAAGGGCGCGTTGACGTTTCAGTCATCCGACATCAGCAGGATCGCCTTCGATTTCGCCTGCGCTCCCATGGTCGGCGTCCCGTTTTCCGAGATCCCCATGGACCCGGCGGATCCTTCGTCCCTGGCGGCTTTCGTCGTGGCGTTCGAAGGCATCGAGCTTACGGTCGAGGGGGCGGATGGAGCGTGGACAGCCACGGCTTCCCTGGAGATGCTGGCGAGAGTTCGTTTCCAGACCTATGGGTCGTCGCCGGTCTACATGATGACGTTGGAGTTGCTGAAAGGCTGGCTGCGGGTGGAACGGCATCCCGAGGCCGAGGCACGCCTCAACGAGTTGCTCATGCCCTGGCTGATCGCGCATTTCAATCTGCAGATTTTTGCCCCCTTGCGTATACCTCTGGTTGGACTGCCGGGCAATCAGTTCAGCGCGCCGGTGGTGACCGTGCAGCCTCCCTGCGTGACAGCAGCCTTCGCCAAGGCGCCCCATACGACCATTGCGCCTCGCCCCACCGCTTGGCCGTTCGGCAGGGTGTTGACAGGGATCGGCACGTCCACGCTGGATACGGTGCTGGGCGAAACGCTTGCAGGCATCGAGGTCTACGATTCGTGGACGTACACGGATCCCGGTCGCAGCTTCGACTTGCGGGTCTACTATCGGATTCGCCTCGGCAACCCGCACTTCAGCATCTTTCCGTCATCCGGTAACCAGTGCCGGTTGCGCATCGATCTGCGCGGCGACGGCGTCTTCGAAATCCGCGACGACTTCAACCCGCGGGTCTGGAGCGACGGCTACGTCAATTGCAGCGGCCGCCTTATCGTCAAGGACGATAAAACGATCGAGGTCGTGGTGGAATCGATCGACGCCATCGTGTTCGATTGGAGCGTTGCCGGCGAGGTGTACCCCGACGTGACGCTTGCGTTCGGTGTAGCCACCGGCAAGGTAGCGTCCGACTATCTGCGCGGCAGATCGTTCACGCTCTACAGCCTTCCCACGATCAAGGCCGGCATCGCCGGGCGCAACTTTGAGATCACTTTGCGCGACCTTGATGTGGGGGGCTTTGCCGATACAGAGCAGCGGCCGATGGCGCTGGTGACGGGGATGGCGACGGTCGCGGTGAAGTGACGCCGCGCGCGTTGCCGTTCACACCGCCATCCGGGCCGCGATGGGGGGCAGGTAGCCCATCGCTGGTGCAGGATGCCGGCAAAGCGCTCCGCTGCTTCCGCCCGCTCGCCAAGGGGCGGTAAGGCCCGCAGGGGACTCGGCGTGGGCGACGGATCGGGGTGGCCTTTTTCGTTGGTCACTTTCTCTTGGCAAAGCGATTCGGCCATCGGCAGGTGGCCAAAAGCCCGCCGCAGGCGAACCAGCTCACCGCACAATCGCCGACAAGCTCAGTGCGCTGCGCCCACAGCCAACCGACTACGCCTCCGCCCATAACCAAAATAAACCACACAGCCCAACACCAACCACAACGTGAAACGCACATAAGTGATAAACGGCAGCCCCCAAATCAACCAACAAGAAAAGCCAACCCCAATCAGCGGAATCAGCGGTACCCAAGGCGTGCGAAAAGGACGATGCAATTCAGGCTGGCGTATACGCAACACCGCCACCGCAGTGCAGATGACGATGAAAGCCCCAAGCACCCCAATATTCACCAGCTTGGCCAGTTCGTTCAACGGAAACAGTCCCGCCGCCACGGCGGTCACGCTGCCCAGCAAAACAGTCGCGCGATGCGGTGTGCGCCAGACTGGATGCACGTCGGCAAACCAGGCTGGCAGCAGACCATCGCGGCCTAAACTGAAACCGATGCGTGCGCCCGCCATCAAGTTGGCGAAGATCACGCTGGTGATGCCGCAAACCGAAGCCAGCGAAATCACCACCATCGCCCAGGGCAAGCCAATGCGAGTGAATGCGCCTGCGACGGGGGCGTCGTTATTGAGCGTGGTGTAGGGCACGATGCCGGTCAGCACCAGGCAAATGGCGAAGTACAACAACATCGCAATGCCCAGGGACAACAGCACCGCACGCGGTAGATCGCGCTGCGGGTTCTTGGATTCTTCGGCTGCCGTGGTCAGCATGTCGTAGCCGAACACCGCGAAGAACACCACGGCTGCGCCGGTGACTACGCCATGCATGCCGAACGGCATGAACGGGTGCCAGCGTTCGGGTTTCACATAAGCGGCGCCGGCGATCACGATCAACGCCGCGCCGGCGACCTTGATCGCAACAATCAGGGTATTGAAGCGCGCGCCCCATTCCATCCGTATGGCGAGCAGGGCAGTGATGGCTATCGAAATCAATATCGCCGGAAGATTGACCACGCGGCCTGGCGCACTGCCCCAGGCGCCTTGCGCCCATAGCGGCAGCGGAATGCCGGCGGCTTCCAGCAAGGCTTGGGCATACCCTGACCAGCCCACGGCTACTACGGCGGCGATAAGCGCGTATTCCAGCAATAGATCCCAGCCGATGATCCAGCCGGCGAATTCACCGAGAACCGCATAGCCATAGGTGTAGGCGCTGCCCGACACGGGGATCAAGCCGGCGAACTCCGCATAACATAGTCCTGCCGCCGCACTGGCGATGCCGGCGATCAGAAACGACAGCAACACCGCTGGGCCTGCTTGCGTCGCGGCCACGGTGCCGGTCAGTACAAAGATGCCCACGCCGATGATGCCGCCCAGACCGATCGCAGTGAGTTGCCATAGCCCAAGCACACGACGCAATCCACTACCGCCCTTGGCCGCCTCGTTTTGCAGGCTTGCCACCGATTTACGGCGGGTCATGTCGTTGATAATACTCATGGGCTTTTCCGTGTGGCTGGTGCGGTGATGGCTGAGAGAGGCGGGGTTTTGCTCCTCCCCCTACTGGTCTCGAAAAGGGGGCTCCCTACGGCCGTAGGGGGAGGCTGGGAGGGGGTAAACCCCACGACCAAGGTTCATTCCCTCTCACCTTTGCCGTCATCGGCATAAGGCGATACACCATCCTCGGCGATAAACCGATCGACGCGTTGCTGCAGCACCGGCAGCGGTACCGAGCCGAGCGACAACACGGTGTCGTGGAACGCGCGCAGGTCGAATTTTTCGCCTAAAGCTTTTTCCGCTTTCGCACGCGCATCGACGATGGCGAGTTCGCCGAGGTAGTACGACAACGCTTGCCCAGGCCAGGCGATATAGCGATCCACCTCGGTTTCGATCTCGTGTTCGCTCAATGCGGTGTTTTCGCGCATATAGGTCTGCGCCTGCTCGCGGCTCCAGCCGAGATGATGGATGCCGGTATCGACCACCAGGCGACAGGCCCGCCACATTTGATAGCTGAGATAACCGAAGCGGTCGTAGGGCGTGTCATACATCTCCATTTCCACGCCCAGCTTTTCCGAGTACAGCGCCCAACCTTCGCCAAAAGCGGAGATATAGGTGTAGCGGCGAAAATCCGGCAGGCCCTGGTGCTCGGCGGCCAACGGCATTTGCAGGGCATGGCCCGGCGACGACTCATGCAAGGTCAGTGCGGCGAGTGAATACAGCGGTCGCGATGGCAGGTCGTAGGTGTTGAGCATGTAAAGGCCGGGGCCGCCACGGCCACCGGTGTAAAACGGTGCGAGGTCCGGTGGCACGGGCTCGATCGCGAAACGCTGGCGCGGCAGTCGGCCGATGTACTGACCTATTTTTCCGTCCACGCGTTTAGCCAGCCAAGACGCATTCTTGAGCAACTCGTCGGCGCTTTTGGGATAAAACTTAGGGTCGGTACGCAGGTAGTGCAGAAACTCAGCGAAACTGCCTTTAAAGCCAGTGTCGCGAATGGTCTGCTCCATGCTGGAGTGAATTTGCGCGACCTCTTGCAGGCCCAGGCTGTGGATCGCCTCCGGGGTCATGTCCAGCGTGGTGTATTCGCGGATCTGCGACTGATAGAACGCCTTGCCATCCGGCATCGCTTCCGCGGCGAGCGTGGTACGCGCCTGCTTCATGTATTCGTTGCGGATAAAGCCGAGCAATTTGACGTAGGCCGGAATCACCGCGTTTTGAATCGCATCGCGCGCCTCAATACGCAGTTTGGTTTGCTCGGCTGCCGGGATGATGTCCGGCATTTTCTTGAACGGCGTATAGAACAGATTGCCGTCGCCCTTGGCGTCGATCACATCGGCAATGGATTGGTCGCGCCCGGTCAGCGTTACGCGAGGCAGGCTGAAACCGCGCGCCAGTCCGGCGCGCATATTGACGATCTGTTCGTCGAAATAACGCGGAATGTCGTGCAGTTGTTGAATGTAGCGGCGATAGCTGGCGGCATCGCGCATCGGTTTGCGTGCGGTGAAGCCCAGGTTGGTCCAGAACGCGGTATCGCTGTTGAACGGCATTTGCCACATGCGGTTGCGCTGGGCGGCAAGCAGGGTTTCGATCTGGTTGCGATATACCGCGTAGTTGATCGGATCGTCGCCGTGCAGATCCTTTGCTGAAATCGCATCGAGCTGCTGCAGCACATCGGCCCAATGCCGTTCGCGCATCGCCTGGGTAGCGGCGTCTACCTGAGGCAGATGATCGGCCTGCTCGCCTTGTTGATTCTCGTCGTCTTCGCCGCTGAACTGGGTTTGCCGCCAGGCCCATTCCTGCGTATAGATCGCATGAAAGCGCTTGCCGGCATCGTCGCTGGCATGTGCCTGGATGGCACAGACGGCGATGCCGGCGGCACAGGTCAGGCGGGTGATCCATGCATTCATGACGCTACTCCGGCGATGGGCGATTACAGAAACGGCTGATCGATAGCGGGCGACGGCGGGGTGAACCAGGCAGCGCCTTCATCGGTGACATAGAAGTGATCTTCCAGGCGCACACCGAATTGTTCGGGCACGACGATCATCGGCTCGTTGCTGCAGCACATGCCCGGCTGCAGCACGGTGGCATCGCCGCGCACCAGGTATGGCGTTTCGTGGATATTCATGCCGCAGCCGTGGCCGGTGCGATGTGGAATACCGGGCAGGCGGTAATCCGGGCCAAGCCCGGCGCGCTCCACCACCGCGCGTGCGGCGGCGTCCACCGTTTCGCAGGAGACACCAGGGCGTATCGCATCGAAGGCGGCTTGTTGCGCGGCTTGCTCCAGCGTCCAGATGGCGGCCTGTTCTGCGCTGGGCTGGCCGTAGATATAGCTGCGGGTGATGTCGGAGTGATAGCCCTGCACGGTGCAGCCGGTATCGATCAAGATCAATTCGTTTTCGGCGAGCCGTTGTTCACCCGGTATGCCATGCGGATAAGCGGTGGCCTGACCGAATTGCACGATGCAGAAGGTCGAGCCGTTGTCGGCACCCAGTGCCCGATGGGCGGTATCGATAAAGCGTGTCAGCTCGAAACTGCTGATGCCTTCGTGGATCAGGCCGGCGGCCAGGCGATGTACTTGCAAGGTCATCGCGGTGGCTTGTTTCATCAATGCCAGTTCGGCCGATGACTTTCGTATGCGGCAGCCATCGACGATAGCGCTGGCATCGACGATGGTTTTCGCGCCGAGTGCATTGCGCAAGCGCGAGAACACGGCGAACGATGCCGCCGGGTCGAGCGCAAGGCTGCCGGCATGCCGTTCATTCATGCTGCTGCTTACCAGCGAGTACGGGCTTTCGTGTTCATCCCACAAACGCACATTGGCGGGAATAAGCAAAGCGTGCGTCAGCGAACCCGCTTCAAAGGCCGGACAGATCACGATCGGGTCGCCTTGCGCGGTCAGCAACATGCCGACCAGGCGTTCGCTGGCGCCCCAGCCGATGCCGGTGAAATAACGCAATGAAGTACCCGCGGTAATCAGCAGCGCATCGACGCGTTGCTCACGCATCAGCCGGCGTGCGTGTTCCAGCCGGCGCTGGTATTCGTTGGCATTGATGGGCGGCGCCCGATTCAGCCATGGGGTCAATGCGGCGTGGGCCTGGTCGAAATCGAGGCCGCCGATCTGTTTGCTCATGACTTGCTGTCTCCGATGTTGCCGGTGCGCCACTCGCCGTCGATCAAGCGCGCGACCGTGCCTGGGTTGTGATCGCGTAGTTCGGGTGGCAATTGCGATTGCGTTACGTTGTCGTAGCAATGCAGCGCGGCGAAGCGACGAATCGCCGCCGGCATGCCCACGGCGGTAAAGCCGGGATGGCCGGTGCTGGGGAAAGGGCCACCGTGATTCATCGCCGGGCTTACCGCCACGCCGGTCGGCATCTTGTTCTGGATCAGGCGGCCGACGCGTGGACGCAAGGCCAGCGCAACTTGCTGCCATGCCGCGTTATCGCTGCCGTCTTGCGCGCTGTACAACGTGCCGGTGAGATTGCCTTCAAAGACGCGCGCCAGTGCCGCCATTTGAGTTGTATCGGCGGCACGCAAAACCAGGCTGACCGGGCCGAAGGCTTCAGTCTGCAAGGCGAGTGGCTCACGCAGAAACTGCTCACCATCGACACTTAGCAAGGTTGGCTGGTAGCGATAACCTGGGCCGGCGCTCGCACCGCCGGTCAGGCAAGCCGCACCGGCTGCGCGCAGCGTGGCTACGCCACGTTCCAGATGCTCAAGCACCGCGCGTGAGAACAATACGTTCGGAGCCGCCGCCGCAAAGTGCGCGGTAGCTGCATCCACAAAAGCATCGCCTGCCGCACCCGCCGGCACCACGACGATGCCGGGGCTAGTGCAGAACTGGCCGCTGCCCATCGTGCACGAGGCGAAAAACTCTTGCGCCAGCGCTGCACCGCGTTCGGCCAATACGCCCGGCAGCAGAAACACCGGGTTGACGCTGGACAGCTCGACGTATGCCGGTATGCAGGCGACATCGGCAGCAGCCTTCAAGGCCAGGCCAGCGGCCCGGCTGCCGGTAAAACCAATCGCGCCAAGCCGAGCGTCGCCGGCGAGCGCGACACCCAGCGTGCGATCGAATTGATAAAGCATCTGCACCGATGCGGCAGGCAATCCGGCTTGGCGCAAAGCGGTATGGGCCAGTTGAGCCAGTCGTTCGCTGGTCGCCGGGTGTGAGGGGTGCGCTTTGGCGATGACCGGATTGCGTGCCGCGATGGCCGAGGCGAAATCGCTGCCGGCGATGGCGTTGAAGGCGAACGGAAAATTGTTCGGCCCAAAGATCAATACCGGTTTGCCCAGCGGTGCGTAATGCGCGCGCAAGCCGGCGCTCGTGTCGATAACCGGCTGGGTCCATGCATAGTTGCGCACCGCTTGCGCGGCCTGGCGCAGTTGGCCGCTGGTGCGCGGTAATTCCACCTTGGCCAGGCGCGGCTCTTTCGGCAATGCTGTTTCCGCATGGGCCAGCGTAACCAAGGTGTCGGCATCGGCATCGATGGCATCGGCATAAGCATCGAGAAAGGCCGCGATGCGCTCTGCAGGGGCGGCGGCCAATTCTTCGGCGACGGCGACAGCCGCCGCCAGCGCAGCTTGCACATCGGCGGCACCGCAGATGGGAAACTCCGCGCCGATGGCTTCGCCGCACGTGGGGTCTTCAGCGCGAAAGCTGCCGCGCGGCTCGTTGGCCGCACGCCAGTCGCCGCCGATAAGCAGAGGCTGTATCGACATCTCAGAGCACCGGACGGGTGTTGATGGCGTGGTCGATCACGCGCAGCGCCGCTTCGCGTTCGGCGCCATCCATCTCCAGGCGAGGTGCGCGCACGCGCTCACTGCCCATATTGACCTTCTGCTGGGTCAGTTTAATCAACTGTACAAATTTCGGTACGGTGTCCAGGCGCAGCAGAGGCAGGAACCAGGCATAGAGTTCCGCAGCCGCTTTGGCGCCGCCGTCGCGAGCCAGCTCAAATAGTTTCACCGACTCCCGCGGATAAGCATTGACCTGGCCGGCGATCCAGCCGGTGGCACCCATGCTCACGCCTTCCACGATGGCATCGTCCATACCCACCAGCAGCACCAGCCGATCGCCGAGCAACGTCTTCAAGGCGGCAAAGCGGCGTACGTCGCCGGAAGATTCCTTCACGGCTTGCAGGTTGGGGAATTCGGCGGCGAGTGCGGCAATCTGCTCGGGCGTGAAATCGGTTTTGTAGGCGACCGGGTTGTTGTACGCCATGCATGGCAGATCGGTGGCGGCGATGACCGCACGGAGATGCGCGCCCATCTCGCGCCAATCGGTGGAGTAGACATACGGCGGCAGCACCATCAAGCCGCCGCAGCCGATGGCCTTGGCTTCTTTGGCCAAGCGCACCGCTTCATCGGTGGACAGGGAGGCGATGCCGGGGATGACCGGCGCACGGCCATCGAGCGCTTTGACCAGGGTGCGCATGATCGCCAACTTTTCTTCAAAGCTCAGCGTGGCCGCTTCACCCAGCGAGCCCAGCGGCACGATGCCGGTACAGCCGGCGTCGATCATGCTGCGTGCGTGTTCGGCGAGAAACACGTGATCGACCTGGCCATCGGCGGTGAACGGCGTGGTGATGGCGGGGATAACGCCGTTCCAGAAAGATGCGTTGCTCATATTCAATGTCCTCGGTATTCGTCGGAAAGGGGTGGCGCCACTTCGGCCTGGGCCAGGGTGGACAGCCGGATGGGAAATAGAGGGGGGCGTGCGCCGCTGCGCGTAAACCGGCCGATTTCGGCCAAGGCACTGCCGCAAATACGGCCCTGGCAGGCACCCATGCCGCAACGCGTCGCCAGCTTGGCGGCGCGGGCATCGATAAAGCCGTCCAGCGCAGACAGCGATACATCCTCGCAACGGCAAATCATGGTTTGTGGCGCGGCCAGATCATGCACGCGCGAGTCGAGCGCAAAGTGCTTTGCCAGCAACGCGGCAAAGCGCCGTTCTTTCGCGCGTCGTGGCTGTAGCGCGATTGCCGCATCGGTGGCGCCGGCCGCCGCGTGGCCGGCGATGAGGCCTTCGACGCGTGCAGCGGCCAAACCGCCGATACCGCAGGCTTCGCCGGCCGCATAGACGTCTGCAACGCTGGTTCGCAGCAAGCCATCGACAATGACGTGCGGATGCGCGCTGGCATATTCGGGCGTGCCATAGGCCAGTGCACAGCCAAGCAGTTGCGCCAATTCGACATTGGGCAGCAAGCCATAGCCGACCGCCAGATGATCGCATTCGAGTCGATGCCGGCCGCGCGTGTCCTCGATCTCGATAGCGCATAGCTTGTGGTTGTCGTGTTCGCTGCCATGCGCGCTGCGCACGATGGAGCCAAAACGATAAGGCACACCCGCCAGCCGCGCGCGCAGGCTAATCGCCTGCACGGCCCGCGCCGGCCAATGCAGTAACTGTCTGGCGAATGCGTTCACGGCGGCGGCGGGCGCTTGTTCAAAAATGCCAAGCACCTGCGCGCCATGCGCGCGTAGCGTGGCGGCAGCGGCAAGCAGCAGTGGGCCTGTGCCGGCTACGGCGACGCGCTTGCCGGCGATCGGCCAGCCTTGCTTTACCAGCGCTTGCAATCCGCCCGCACCGGTAATGCCGGGCAGCGTCCAGCCGGGAAAGGGCAGCAGCAGTTCGCGCGCGCCGCTGGCTAATATCAGTGCGCCGTAATGCACGTGTCTGGCGCCTTGCGGTGTTTCGACCAGCAAGCCATGAGGTTCGGCGGCAACCACTTGGTGCTGAGCGAGAAACTCTACCCCTGCCGCAGCGGTTTGCTGCATCGCTGCGACAGCCGCTCGCGGCGCCTGTTTGCGCACATCGTGACGCCATACCTGGCCGCCTGGTCTGGGCTGCGCATCGAGCAGGCCGACGCGTGCGCCATGACTGGCCGCCGCTTGCGCCGCCGCCAGCCCGGCTGGGCCCGCACCGACCACCAGCACGTCGAATCGTGCCGTCATGGCGCGGCACCTGCGTCGGTCTGCACCTGCATGCCATGGAGCACCGGTGTCATGCACGAACGAACATGCGCGACGCCATCGATCGTCACGCGGCATTCAAAGCACACGCCCATGCCGCATAGCGGCGCACGCGCCTCGCCCGTCACCGAGCGACGGAACAATATCGTCACTTGCGCGATGGCGGCAGCCACGCTGGCGCCGGCCGGCACTTCGACGCGTTGACCATCGACGTGAATGACATTCATGCGATGGCCGGTCATATCACCGCCCGCGATGGCGCATACGGCGCCGGGTCGATCGCTGGTGTACGGCCGAGTATCAGATCCAGCATCAAGCCTGCGCTGCCGAGCGCGGTGGTTACACCCAGACCTTCGTGACCTGCGGCAACCCACTGCTCGGCTTCTCCGGGCACCGCGCCAAGATAGGGACGACCGTCGGGTGTGGTGGGTCGAAAGCCGGTCCATGTCCGTAGTGCTTGCAAATCGCGCAGCACCGGCATGAATTCAAAGGCGCGCGCCAACATGCGTTGCACCATCGCCGGGGAAACGGCGGCATCCGTGGCACTGAATTCTCGCGACGAGCCGATCAAAATCTGCCCCGTGGGGCGCGGCTGCACATTGAAAGCGACGCTGCTGTCGGCATCGCCATGGGCACTGTCGGCATAGCCCAGTTCCAGCAACTGGTGATGCAGCACGTCGGGATAACGCTCGGTGATAACCAGATGCCCTTTGCGCGCGCGCATCGGCAATTGCGGCAGCAGTGCGGGCAGGGCACAGCCGGTAGCGACCAGCACCGGGCCGGACAACTGTGTGCCGTCGTCCAGCGTTGCGGTGCCGCGCCCAAGCTGTTTGGCGGTGCGGCCGGCAAACAGCACCGCGCCATGCGATTGCGCACGTTGCACCAGATAACGGGCCATGCGCGGCGGATAGACCACCGCTTCGCGCGGCACTAGCAAGCCACCATGCAGGCCAGGGGCCAGCGACGGTTCAAGTTCGTACAGGTTTTGTGCATCGATGGCGTGTGCTTCGACGTCCGCGGCGGCGAGACGCGCGATCCGCGTAGGTATCACGCGTGCTTCGGCTTCATTGCGTGCGACCCATAGCGTGCCGCAACGGCTGAACTCGGCTTCGGGCAGCTCCGCGAACGACTCCCATTGCTGCAACGAATAACGTGCCAACGCCAGCTCGGCCGGATCATCGTCCATCGCCACCAGATGACCCATCGCCGCCGCGGTAGCGCCGCCGCCGATCGGGCCGGGTTCGACCATGGCGACACGCAAGCCTTCTGCCGCCGCCGCATCCGCACAACTGGCGCCGATGATGCCTGCGCCGATCACGATCAAGTCATAACAGCGACCGCTCATTCCGCGCCGCTGCCCCAGGTGAAAGGATCGGTTTCGTCGATCAGCAACTTCGATTCGGCAACCACGTAGGCGGTACCGGTAATTCGTGGCAGCACGCCGCGCGCACTGGGCGTGTAGCTACCCTCGAACACGCTGCCGAGAATGCTCTCCTGCTGCCAGGTCTCACCGGGCGCAAGCTTGCCATCGGCCGCCAGGCAGGCCAGCTTGGCACTGGTGCCGGTGCCGCAGGGCGAGCGGTCGTAAGCCAGCCCCGGACAAAGCACGAAATTGCGTCCGCCGTTACCCAGCGCAGTCGAGGGTGCGTTGATCTCGATATGGTCGATCTCGCCGCCATCGGCACCGGTGATGCCACCGGCGACCAGCGCCCGGCGAATCGCTTCGGTGTAAACGGTCAGTTCGCGCTGATGATTGATTTTCAGCGGTAGCGGCGAATCCTTGGTGATGAAAAACCAGTTGCCGCCCCAGGCCACATCACCGTGCACGCTGCCGTAGCCGGGCACGTCGATGCGCAAATCAGCCGCATGGCGATAGCTCTCCACGTTATCGATGGAGACGCGGCCATCCTCATGCAAATCGACGCCCACCGTGCCCACCGGCGTTTCCAGCCGATGATGACCGCTGGCGATACGGCCCATATGAGCGAGGGTCCGGATAACCCCGATGGTGCCGTGACCGCACATGCCCAGATAACCGACGTTATTGAAAAAGATCACCCCGGCACAGGCATCCGCGCTTTGCGCAGGCAGCAGCAAAGCGCCTACGACGGTGCTCGATCCGCGCGGCTCGCAGGCGATCGCGCTGCGCCAGCGGTCATAGTGATCGGCGAAGCGTTGCCGTTGTTCGGCGAGCGTACCCGAGCCAAGATCGGGAAAGCCGGCGATGACGACGCGAGTCGGTTCGCCGCCGGTGTGGGAGTCAATGACGTCAATGGTTTTCATGGCAACCATGCTCGCTTTGCAGCCGCCTGGGCGTCTAGCAAGGCTTGCCGCCCATCGATGCGGAAATCGGCATAATGCGTCCAAATGCGCTGCAGCATTCACGAAAGCCGTTGGGGACGTTCGATGAGCATGCAAATTTCAGCCGATGAACTAGAGGCGCTGTTCGACGCCTTGCCAGATGTCGTGTTCTTTGTGAAAGACATCGAAGGCCGCTACACCCACGCCAACCTCACCTTGGTGCGCCGACTGGGGTTGAAACAGCGCAGTCAGGTGATCGGCCACACCGTCACCGAATTGTTTCCTGACGCCATGGGCGGTTCTTACGCATCGCAAGACCGCCGCGTACTCGAAGGTGAGGTGATTGAGAACCAGCTTGAAGTACACATTTTCTCCAACCGCACGCCCGGCTGGTGCCTGACTTGCAAACGTCCGCTGCGAGTTCGCAACGACATTCGCGGTGTGATCGGTATTTCGCGCGATCTGGGCAAACCGGATGGCCGCCATCCCACCTATGTTCGCTTGCGTCGCGTGCTGGCTTATCTGCAAGAGCATTACGCGCAAAGCGTACGTGTGCGCACCTTGGCTGAATTGGCCGATGTATCAGTCGCGCAATTGGAGCGCCACTTTCGCCGCGTATTTCAACTCACTCCGCAGCAGGTACAGACCAAACTGCGCATCGAAGCGGCCATGCGCCTGCTGCATGGAGACGACAGCGTGGCGGCCATCGGCCTGGCCTGCGGTTTTGCCGATCAAAGCGCATTCGCGCGCCAGTTCAAGGCGACCGTAGGCATGACGCCACGCGATTATCGCGGCATGGTTTCGGTGCCGTAGCGTTAGCGGAGCAGTAGGAAAACAATGCCATGGCCGCGAATGGCTTCGTGCCATACCGATACGGTACCGCTGCAACTTAACTCCCCGAGTGCGCTCCCTCCATAAACGTGTCAAATGGCACACGCTGGAGATTGCCGCCACGCTTAAGGTCGCTTCTGCCCGGCAGGTAAAATTTCAGGCTTGTTGACTGCTCGGTTTGACTGTCGTTCCTTTCGCCCATGTCGTTGATCCGAAGCAAGGGGGAGTATATGAATTCGAAAACGGCCGACCAGCCTGCTCTTGAGGACGTCAAGATCTCTGTGAAACTCAAGCTCTCCGCCTTATGGGCGAGCTTGATGTTCTGCTACATCTACGGCGACTATTTCGGGCTCTTCCAGCCTGGCAACCTGCAAAGCATGCTACAGGGGCAGATGGGGCCTCTAGGGCCGACAACCCAAGGAGTGCTACTGGGAACGGCGGCCTTTATGGCCGTCCCAAGTGTCATGATTTTCCTTTCCCTGGTGTTGAAACCCACGGTGAATCGCGTGGCGAATATTGTTTTGGGCGCGATCTACACAATCATCATGCTGGTTTCGATGCCGGGAGCTTGGGTGTTTTATATTTTCTTTGGGGTAATCGAGATGGCACTCACGCTGCTGATTGTCTGGTACGCGTTGAAATGGCCCAGGCAGCAAACGCCATAGGTTTTATGTTGCGGCTCTTGATGATGGCGCAAAGGTGCGCGCAGTGAATGCCCCGGCCGTTTGATCGTGCGACCGATTGGCGCCACAAGTCGAAATGACTCGCGGCGCCAGTTCGATTGAATCAATCGAATCGAATCAGTCTGATTGAATCAGCCACTAATCCACGCACCTACGCGGAAATGCCAGCCGTCGTTGCCGCGATCCCAATGCGGATGCACGTAGCGATAGCCGGGACGCACGACTTCCCAATGACCTGGTACGGCGACGTAGGCATTGCCGTTCCAGTACCAGTGGCCGCGCGACCAGATGTAGCCAGGACGTGGCTGCGGCTCCACTTCCACAATGCGAACCGGCGGCGGTTGCGGTGCAACGACTTCCACGTATTCGCGTTGCACCGGACGCTCGACAATGACTTCGCGAACCACCGGGCGCGGACGATCATGCACGACGCGCTCCTCGACACAGCCACTGGCAAGCACGATCAAGCCGGTAAGAGCGACAAAACGAATGGACAACATAGGAATGCCTTGATGGAAGAGGTTGAGTGGTACGCGCCCTGTAACGGGTCGCAGCGTTACTTTTGCAAGGTTTAACGACAAGCGGCTTTCAATCGTAGGTTGTTGTGCATTCAGCGGCCCCAATAGCCATCGCGGAAACGCCAGTTATTGCCGTAGCGAATCCATTGTGGCGGGCGATAGACATAACCGGGACGGACCCGAATCCAATCGCCGCGAACCCAGACATGGCGATGGGCCGGCGCATTCCAGATCCAGTACCCCGGTGCCCAGACATAGCCACGGCGCGGCGGCGGTACCACTTCGCGGATGCGCGCCGGCGGCGGCACGCCGATATTGACCGCTACATAAGTGCCCGCAGCGGATGGGGGTGTGTAGGCGATAGCAGCAAGCGCGATACCCAGCCCGGCAAACAGAGCCCATGGTCGAGTGCTGCGTAGGTTCATGTCGTTCTCCGTCCCTGCCGCGTGATAAGCGGCGCAAGACGAAAAACGTTGGCTACGGATGTCTGTTGACTATGATGGTTTGGCGCGTTCAGGTTCGAGCCGGGCGATATAGAACGTCGCGTCAGAGTCGGCAGTCCGGCGCATGTCCGCTGGCGCGGGCTTGTTCGTATACCGGCATCAATTGCTCAGCCTGCTGGCCCAGGGCGACTGCGCGATTCGAGCTACTGGGATGGGTAGAGAGAAAGGCAGGTGGCTTGGTGCCGCTTTGTTGCCCCATCTTCTGCCACAGCGCCACCGCGGCGCGCGGGTCGAAACCGGCTTGCGCCATGTAGCGTTGGCCGAGCGTATCGGCCTCGCTTTCCTGTGTGCGGGAAAACGGCAGCAAGATGCCTACTTCCGCACCCAGGCCCAACGCAGCGGCGGTATAACCGGCGCTGGTGCCACGGCTGGCGGCATAAGCACTGCCGGCGACCACGACCGCCTGCGCCGCCATATTGTCCGAAACGCGCTCGGCACCGTGGCGGGAAACCACATGCGACAACTCATGGCCCAGCACCACCGCCAATTGATTCTGATCGCTGGCCAGTTTGAACATGCCCCGGTTCACGCCGATCCGGCCGCCGGGCAGGGCGAATGCATTGGCACTGTCGTCATCGACGATTTGTACTTCCCATGGCTGGGTACTCCATGGCGAGGGCAAGACCGAGATCAAGGCTTGGGAAACACAGGTGGCGTAGGCGCGTTCGCGCGGTGCATCGACAAACTTGCCTTGCTTGCGCATGCCGTCGAAGGCGGTCAAACCCATCTGATTCATCTGGTTATCCGACACCATCATCAATTGCGAGCGACCGGTGGGCGAGGTGGTGCACGCACTCAACAACATCGCACTGAGCAGCGTCGGCAAGTAGCGAACTTTCATGGGTGAATCTCCCTGTTGAACCCCGTCCGCAGCATACCCCTGGGCGCAGGTTCTTACCGCATCGCCGCACTTGAAATAGAACGAACGGTCGTGCTATTTATTCGCGCCATGAATACTCAACAAGTCGCCAGTAAGGGCGAAGCCACTCGCGAGTTGATTCTCGATAGCGCCTACGAGATCGCCCGCAACGATGGCTTGGAAGGGCTGTCGCTAGGCCTGTTGGCCAAACAGGTCGGCATGTCCAAAAGCGGCGTATTCGCCCATTTTGGCTCGCGCGAAGAGCTGCAACTGGCCGTGCTGGAGGCGGGCAGGCGCCGGTTTCTGGACCACGTGCTGCTACCGGCGGTGAAGCTGCCGCGCGGGTTGCCACGGCTGCAGGCCATCGTGCACAACTGGTTTGAGTGGGTGCATCGCTATCAGTCCGGTTGCGTGCTGTTGGCCGCCACCAGTGAATACGACGGCAAAAATGGTGCGCTGCACGATGCCGTGGTATACCAGCAAGCAGGGTGGCGGCAGGCGATGATCCGAGCCGTTGATTACGCCATCGCCAACGGCGAGCTGCCGGCCGGCACCGATGCGGCGCAAGTGGCTTTTGAAATCCATGCCCTGGCGCTGGCCTTGCATCAGGACGCCGGCCTGTTTGGCTACGAAGACGCGATTCGCCGAGCGCGTCGAGGTGTTGAACGTTTGCTCGGCGTAGCACCAAAGAAAGCCGATCTTATCGAGGGAGCACGCTCATGAACCGTACCCGTCGTCAGGTGGAATCAAAACGTCACGGCGCCGCGGCCTTGCTCAAGCTGAGCGCGGTGCGCGCAGGCTTTGCCCTAGGCAGCCGAATCGCGCCGACACGCACCGTAAATCGCGCGGCTCGTTTATTTAGCACACCGTTCGCCAGCAGTCGCAAACGTGCCGCGTCGGCGTTGTCGCAAACCGACGCGCAACGTGGCGAGATAATCGTTGACGGCACCCGTATAGCCACCTATACCTGGGGCGACCCGGCGAAACAGCCCTATGCCTTGCTCGTGCATGGCTGGTCCAGTTTCGGTCTGCGTTTTCAGCCTTGGATAAAGCAATTGCGCGCCATGGGCCTGGCCGTTATCACCTTCGATCAACCAGGCCACGGCGACAGCGGGGGACGCTATTGCACGCTGCCCGATTTCGTAAACACCGTGCGTGAAATAGGCCGTGTTTACGGCACCGCAGCATTAGCCGTGGGGCACTCGCTAGGCGGTACGGCAGTGACCTTGGCGCAAGACGAAAACTGGCATGCCCAGCGCTTGATCCTGATCGCCCCCGCAGCCGACCCGGTCGCAGCCACCAGGCGCTTCACCCATTTCGTGCATTTGAGCGAACACCTCAGCGAACGGTTGCACGATCGCTTCAAGGCCATATCCGGCGTCTCCATCCACGACCTGCAAGTACATCGCCATTTGCCGCGCATGGGCCAACCCGCGCTGATCGTGCATGACCTGGACGATCGCGAAGTGCCGTGGGAAGAAGGTGAACGTTACGCTCGCCACTGGAGCGGCGCCCGCCTGTTGACCACCCAAGGGCTGGGGCACCACAAAGTGCTCGATGCCACCGAAGTAGTCGATGCCGCGTTTGCGTTCTTGCATGGCAAGGCAGTAGGCGAGCGCGTGATTGCTTCGCCGAATCTGCCGTTTGGCTTGGCTTGATCGGTGACTAATCGGTAGGTTGGGGTGAGCGAAGCGAACCCCAACGATTTGCCTCCAACGATCCGCCACGTTGGGTAGCACTTCGTTCAACCCAACCTACGTCAATGCAAATAGTTCCCATTAGCGATTCGTGTTAGGCTCGCCGACTTTCTGCGCCTGCTTGCTCTCGCATGAACCTGATCGCTTCCCGCACCGCGACTGTCCAGTGACCTCGCGCCCCTCAGCTTCGTCGCTGATCCCGGCTCGTCCGCGCTTGCGGTTGCGTGATGTGCTGCGCAAGTTGCATCTGTGGATGGGGTTGAGCATCGGTGTGATGTTTGCGGTGCTTGCGTTGTCGGGCACCTTGCTCGCGTTTCAGTCGGATCTGCTGAAGTGGCAGCATCCGCAGTTGACCGGTCATACGCTGCCGACGCCGGCACAGAACGCGGCCATGTTGCAGCACATCTATCAAACGCCATGGCCCACGCCATTGCGCAGCGCCGACCTGCCTGACGCAGAGTTGCCGGTGTGGCAGTTGTTTTTGGGTGGCGATACGCGGGTTTATCTGGACCCGGCGGATGGACATCCGTTGTTGGTGCGTACGCCGCAGACGGATTGGCTGCTCTGGTTGCGTTTGCTGCACACGCACTTGCTCGGCGGCAAGGTGGGCGAGCAGGTGCTTGGTGTCATCGGCGTGATCGAGCTGTTGCTGCTGATTTCCGGCGCGATCATCTGGTGGCCGCGTCGAGGCCAGTGGCGCAACGCAGTGCGTATGCATGCGCAGCCGCCGGCGCGGCGGTGGCGTAGCTGGCATCAAAGCTTGGGTGCTGCGTTATTTCCGTTGCTATTGCTGAGTACGGTGACTGGCGTGGCGTTGATTTATAAAGAACCGGCACGAGCCGCGCTGCGTATTCTGTTTGCTGATCGCCAGGCGGAGCCGCCGAAGCCGCCGTCGATGGCTTTGCAACAGGCACCTATCCGTTGGCTTGAAGCGATGGCCGCCGCGCAAGCCGCATTGCCGCAGGCGGAGCTGAGCCGAGTATCGATGCCCGATGCGAAAAATGCGTCCTTGATGGTGCGCGCACGTGGTCCCAGCGAGTGGAATGTGGTCGGTCGCAGTCTGATTGTGGTCGATCCGTATACGGCGAAAGTGATGGCCGTATATGACGCTGAAAAGCAGGGCAGCGGTGGCCTGGTCAGCGATGGTATTTATCCGCTGCATGCGGGTGTGGTGGGTGGTAATGCTTGGCGGCTGGTGATCGCGTTTGTCGGGTTGTTGCCGGCGTTTTTTGTGACTACCGGGTTCTTGTTTTGGTGGGCGCGTACTCGTCGCAAGAAGGCTTGATTTTTGTCGCTAGGTTGGCCCCTCCCCAACCCTCCCCTGCAAGTCCCAAAAAGGGGACTCCCTGCGGTCGCAGGGAGGGGCTGACTGGGGCGAGCTTTTGCCCCTCCCCCTGCGCGCAGGGGGAGGTTGGGAGGGGGGAGGGGGTTACTCCTCACCGTGCCAGCGATGGCGCTCCACCATCGTCAAGGCAAGTCGCGGCCCACGGCGGAACGCGCGTTCGCGTCGCTCGCGTTCTTTGCGCAACTGCGGCCAGCGTTCCAAATAGGCGGCCAGCACTTGGGGGTCTATTTCGTAGCGAGCGAGTGCAGCGGGGTTTGCCGAGCGCAGCGCCACCGCGCCGTTATAGCCGCCGAAACCCTGGGTGGCACACAGGGCGCCGCTATCCAGATGGCCTTGCAGCGGGGCTTTTTGCAGGGTAAATGCCGCAGCGGTGGATTCCAGTTCGGGGTCGAGCTGGCGCAGGGTCGGCACACCCGGTGCGAGCCTGCCGAGTACGTATTGCAAGGCTTGCGAGATGGCCTTCAGGCCGGTTTCGCCCATGGTGTGGCCATCGCCGAGCGCCTTCGGGGTGCCGACGAACATTGGCGGCAAGGGGCCGCTGAAACCCTGGCGCAGCGCGGCACCGGTTCGTCCGGCCGAGGCGGTGGTGAGATCGCTTTTTGAATTGGTGCGGGTGCCGGTGGCGTGCGCCACCAGGTATTCGAAATCGGCCACGCCATAGCCGTGAGCCTTATGCGCCATATCCAGTGCGTGGACCATGGCATTCTCGCCGCCAAAGCCGACCCCGGCGAAATGCGCCTTGCCGCCGGCTTCGCCGCTTTGACCCCAGCCGACGATGATCGAGGTGATGTCGAGAAAATGGCGCAGGGCGAAATCGAGTGTGGTTATCAGCAGGCCGGAGCCGGCGTTGCCCACCACCGTACCGTTGGCATCGACATCGAACGGAGCGAGCGAGTCGCTCACCGCACGTTGCTCGTCGGGGCCGTGGGCGGCATTGATCGCGTCCAGCTTTTCGCTGGTCATCAAGGCGCCGCCACCAAATGCGTCGAGCAGGCCGAAGCGTGGCTGCAGCGAGGCATCGGCCGCCGTCAGCAAGACCATCTTGGGTCGCTGAAAACCGGGATAGTCGAACAATAGCTGCGGCGCGATATCGCACAGGGCGACCAGGCTCGATGCGCAAGCGCCAACGGCAGTCATCGGTGTTTGCGGTACGCGCAAGTAGCCGGGGTCGTCAGAGCGCAGAGAGTCGCGCAATGCCGGATTCTTCAGGGTGCGGCTCAGGCTATAGGCCGGTGCCAGCATGGTCGATACCAGTGCCGGGCCATGCGAACCCAGCGAACTCGCCAACTGCACGGCAAAGCGATCGCGTGGCTTGCCTTCGGGCGGGGGCGGTGCATCCGGGCGCAGCCATTGTCCTAGTGCATCCATGCCGGCAAACGCGGTGGCGGCGGCGACGCGAAAGCCATACGGGTTGCTGACCAGTTCCGACAACGGCGTCGGCAAACCGGCCAGGGCACCCAGTGCGCCATAGGCGAATAATTGCGACTGCAGCGACGGCCCCAACAGCGGCTCGTCCTGAAACAGCCCGTACATGTCTCTCAGTGCCGACCCGCGCACGTCGTCGTAGCGAATGCCGGCCAGGCGGCGCAGGCCGCCGTTTTCCAGGTCGTGCGGCAGGCAGGCGGCAATATCGGTCACCGTCTGGCTGGGCATCAGCAGGTTCGGATCGATGCGACGAATGCCCAGGTTGGCGCGCAACTGGCTGCCATAGCGAGTCTCGATCTCGGCCAGGGTGGCCGGCTGGCCGGCCTGCTCGCCGCCGACCCAGCGCATGCTTGAGATGTCATCAGCGGGGTCGTCGAAGGCGATCAGCCCGGCATCGAACGCCGCCATGGCGATGAAATCCGCTTCGCCGCGGACTTTTGCCTGATAGGTTTCCGTGCTGCCTACCGCCGACATCGTGCACGGCGTGCCAATGGTTACGAGTACCTGATGGCCGCTCAGCACGACGGATACCGTGTCTGTGGGTGACAACTGATGGTCAGACGCGTAGCGCCCGCAAAAATGGATTGCACTGTAATTCCCGTAGGGCCCAAGGTCGGTGAAAGCAAGCGCGTCATATCAGTGGCAGCGACCCTGGCACTGACTGCATCTGCCCCATCTGAACGGGCTGTTAAAAAGGGCAACTTACCGAAGCCGGGCCAGTGATGCTAGCGGTTGACACTGTAGTCGTGTCGTGACGGCGTGACGGCGCGCTTTATCGGGCGATATAGGCAGTTTGCAGTCACCCCATGGTCAAGGCGTAACCGAGACAGGCGGCGCAGCGGGGCCGGCGGGGGAGGAGTCTGGCGCTCGCGCTACAATTGCCCAATTCCCTCTCCCTGAATCGAAGTCCCGGAGTCGTCATGAGTTCGACCGCCAAGCACGTCCCCGCCAGTGCGGCCCAGCAAGAAAACAGCCCGCTGCGTTTCGTTACCGCAGCCAGCCTGTTCGATGGGCACGATGCGGCGATCAATATCATGCGGCGCATCATTCAGTCGCAGGGCGCCGAAGTCATTCATTTGGGCCATAACCGCTCAGTAGAAGACGTGGTTCGTGCTGCGCTGCAAGAAGATGCCGACGCGATTGCGCTGTCTTCTTACCAGGGTGGTCACGTCGAGTACTTCAAGTACATGGTGGACATGCTTAAAGAGCGCGGGGCGGCCCATATCCGCGTGTTCGGCGGCGGCGGCGGCACCATTACGCCCGAAGAGATCCGCGAGCTGCAGGCCTATGGAGTGGAGCGTATCTACCACCCCAACGACGGCATGAAGCTCGGCCTCACCGAAATGATCGAAGACGTGATGCAGCGCGCCGGCAAGGCCGCCGTACAGCGTGAGCAGGGCGAAACCAGCGCCGTGCCCAAGGTGGACATCAACGACGAGATCTCCATCGGCCACATGCTCTCGGCCATCGAGGAGGGCAGGCTGTCCGAGGCCGAGCTTGAATCGCAACGCAAGCAGTGGAAGCTCGCCGGCAAACAGACGCCAGTGCTTGGCCTTACCGGTACCGGCGGCGCGGGCAAATCGTCGGTGGTGGACGAGTTGCTGCTGCGCTTTTTGCACGCGTTTCCGCAGATGCGCATCGCTGTGCTAGCGGTCGACCCGACCCGCCGTCGTTCCGGCGGTGCCTTGCTCGGCGACCGTATCCGCATGAACTCGCTACGCAGCCATCGCGTGTATATGCGCTCCATGGCTACGCGCCGCCAGCACGCCGCCACCAGCATCGTGCTGCACGACTGCATCGATTTCCTGAAGAGCCAGCCCTACGACCTGGTCATCGTGGAAACCGCTGGCATCGGTCAGAGCGATTCGGAGATCGTCGATCTGGTCGATTTCCCGGTCTACGTCATGACCAGCGAATACGGCGCGGCCAGCCAGCTTGAGAAGATCGACATGATCGACTTCGCCGAGTTGGTAGTGCTCAACAAATTCGACAAGCGCGGCGCCGAAGATGCGCTGCGCGACGTGCGCAAGCAGTGGAAGCGCAACCGCACCGCGTTCTCGCTCAAAGACGAAGACGTGCCGGTGTACCCCACCATCGCCAGCCAGTTCAACGATCCGGGCGTGACCTGGATGTTCTCCAATCTGTGCCGCCTGATGTGCGACAAGCTCAAGCTGCCGGAGGAGAAATGGTCGCCCCAGCTCGACACCTCGCTCAAGTCGCCGCGCGCCACCGTGCTGATTCCCGGCAGCCGCGTGCGCTACCTCGCCGAGATTGCCGAGCAGGGCCGCGCCATCAACAGCGCCATCGTGCATCAGGCCGAATATGCCAGTAAGGCGCAGCACTACTACGAAGCCTTGAAAGAGCTGGGCGACGAAAAGCTGCCGCGCGCGCTCGACCTCTACCACAGCGTTGACCTGCACGCCGAAGGCGACCGCTCGCTCATCACCCTGCGCCAACGCTATAACGCGGCCTTGAAAGAACTCAGCCACGAGGCGATCCACCAACTGCGCGATTGGCCGGCGCTGTACAAATCGGTGACCGCCGACGTCAACGAATACAAAGTGCGCGACAAGGTCATCCGCGTCGAGAACTACCGCGACTCGCTCAGCCACCAGAAGATTCCGAAAGTATCGCCGCCCAAGTCGAAAGACTGGGGCGAGCTGGTCAGCTTCCTCGGTCGCGAGCACTTGCCGGGCCATTACCCCTACACCGGCGGTGTGTATCCGTACCGCCGCAGCGGCGAAGACCCGACCCGCATGTTTGCCGGCGAAGGCACGCCCGAGCGCACCAACCGCCGCTTCCATTACCTCAGCCAGGGCGGTGCCGCCACGCGCCTGTCCACCGCGTTCGACTCGGTCACCCTGTATGGCGAAGACCCCGCGCCGCGCCCGGATATCTTCGGCAAAATCGGCAACTCCGGCGTCAACATCGCCACGCTGGACGACATGAAGAAGCTGTACTCCGGCTTCGATCTCAGCGCGCCCAGCACCTCCGTCTCCATGACCATCAACGGCCCCGCGCCGATGATCCTGGCGATGTTCATGAACACCGCCATCGATCAGAACGTCGAGAAATACCTGCGCGAAGACGACGCCCGCTGGGCCGCCGCCGAAGAGAAGATCGCGGAGATCTACAAGCATGTGCCGCGCCCGAAATACCACGGCGAACTGCCCGCTGGTAACGATGGGCTGGGCCTGGGTCTGCTCGGCGTCTCCGGCGACGAGCTGGTCGATGCCGAGACCTACCAGCGCATCAAGCAGCACACCTTGCAAAGCGTGCGCGGCACCGTGCAAGCCGACATCTTTAAAGAAGACCAGGCGCAAAACACCTGCATCTTCAGCACCGAATTCGCGCTGCGCATGATGGGCGACATCCAGCAGTACTTTGTCGACAACAAAGTGCGCAACTTCTATTCGGTATCCATCTCCGGTTATCACATCGCCGAAGCCGGCGCGAACCCGATCAGCCAGCTCGCCTTCACCCTGAGCAACGGCTTCACCATCGTCGAGTACTACCTCGCGCGCGGCATGAGCGTGGACGACTTTGCGCCCAACCTCAGCTTCTTCTTCTCCAATGGCATGGACCCGGAATACACCGTGATCGGCCGCGTCGCCCGCCGCATCTGGGCCCGCGCCATGCGCGAGCGCTACGGCGCCAGTGCGCGCAGCCAGATGATGAAGTACCACATCCAGACCTCCGGTCGCTCACTGCACGCGCAAGAGATCCAGTTCAACGACATCCGCACCACCCTGCAGGCCATGTACGCACTGTTCGACAACTGCAACAGCCTGCACACCAACGCCTACGACGAAGCCATCACCACGCCCACCGAAGAAAGTGTGCGTCGCGCCGTGGCGATTCAGATGATTATCAACAAAGAGCTAGGCCTGAACTTCAACGAGAACCCCTGGCAGGGCAGCTACGTCGTCGACACGCTTACCAACCTGGTGGAAGAGGCCGTGTACAAAGAGTTCGAGGCGATCAGCGAGCGTGGTGGTGTACTCGGCGCGATGGACACCATGTACCAGCGCGGCAAGATTCAAGAAGAGTCGATGTACTACGAGCATAAGAAGCATGACGGCTCGCTACCGCTGATCGGCGTTAATACCTTCTTGCCGAAAGATCATGGCGGTGAGATTGCCACTGAGATCGAGCTGATTCGTTCGACCGAAGAGGAGAAGGGTCAGCAGATTACTAATGTCAAAGGCTATGGCGATGCGCGTAATGCGCTGGCGCCGGAGAGCTTGAAGGTGTTGCAGAATACGGCGCGTGATCGTCGCAATGTGTTTGAGCAGTTGATCGAAGCGGTGAAGTACAACTCGCTGGGGCAGATTAGCCACGCGTTGTATGACGTGGGTGGGGAGTATCGAAGGAATATGTGATCCATTGGATCATTGAAAGAAAAGGGCCGCTGTCTGGCGGCCCTTTTCTTATGACGACTTGCGTCATATGACGGTTGACGTTATGGTTTGCTCGTGATCAGAAACTTTGCCGACAAGGAGGCGGAAAAGATCTGGGGCGGAACGCCCTCGCGGCGTCTGCCTGCCGATATCCAAACCGTGGCGCGTCGCAAGCTGCGTATGCTCGGAAATGCCTCCGTGCTAGATGATCTGCGTGTTCCACCAGCCAATCGGCTCGAAGCCCTCAAGGGCAATCGCAAAGGCCAGTACAGCATTCGGATCAACGATCAATGGCGTATCTGTTTTCGATGGATTGACGGCGATGTTTACGACGTGGAAATCGTCGATTACCACTGACACCAACGAGTCGATCATGAAGAGCCTGCCCAATATCCATCCCGGCGAAGTGCTGCTTGAGGAGTTTCTGACCCCCCTGGGCATCAGCCAGAACGCTTTGGCGCGCGCTGCTGGCGTGCCGCCGCGACGTATCAACGAGATCGTGCTTGGCAAGCGTGGTGTCACGGCGGATACCGCGGTGCGTCTGGCCGTGGCTTTGGGGACCAGCGAACGCTTCTGGCTGGGGCTCCAGGCGGACTACGATCTGGAGGAAGCTCACCGTACACTCGGCAAAGCTATTGAGCTGATTGAGCGGATTGCGGCGTGATCTTCCCGTCCAAGGGGCATAGTGGCGAAATCGCCACCGTGATCGAAGTCATCCGTGCGACCGAGGAATAGAGGGGGTCGTACCCTTAAGCGTGGTGTCGATCCGAACCTGCGCCACGAATTCGTTACGAGTGCGGCGTAGATCCTGATAGTCAGCATCTTTCATTGTTCCGATGAAGACAATGGTGGACTTTGCATCCTTCTCTTCCAGCGAAAGTTTAGGTACTTCAAATGCGCTTATGCCAGGAGAGTACGTAAGCAATGTTTGTATGGCGATAAGCGCCAAAACAATCGCAGTCAAACTTAGTACTCGCATAGCATTCCAGATGCATAGGGGAGTAGAGGTCTATTGCGATCATGCCGCTCTCGTCCCTCGACAAGCCGGATACTTCGCGCAACCCCAGAAGCGATCTTTTGAACTTCGATTTGAGCGCTGAACCATATCTGCACCGCATTTCGGGCAGGCTGGATTGGTTGACGGCGTCGGATCGGGTGGAGGCGTAGCCACAGCCACAGGTTTGGCCGTTGCTGTTGTTGCTTTTGCTAGCGGCGGTGTTTGACTCTCACGCACCATCGCAAGCAACGCCTCACCATGAATCAGCTCAATAGGCTTGCCTTGTGCAAAGCGCTGTGCGTCCACGGTGTAGTCACCTACTGCGACGATCTTCACCGCAGCCGCACCGTGATGTGCCAATAGACCAAACATCTCTCGCACGACCTTGACGTCAACGCGTTGTGTTTTCCATTGCTTGCATTGCACGAGTGTGGTTTTGCCCTCCTTGTGCAGGATCAGGTCAATGCCGCCATCGGCGCCGCCCAGCCCGGTTTCATGGATGGTGTAGCCGCGACGACGAAACGCCTCGCCCACCAGCATCTCGAACTCGCGCCAGTTCATCGCGCGTAGGCTGTCCAGCCCGGTCTGCGTTTCCAGCAGGCTTTTTCGTCGTTTGCTCTTTAAATAAGAGCCGAGTGCTGCGGCCCAGCAAAGAACCAGGACGAGCCACGCAAGCGGGGCAAGAACTCCACTGGAGTAGATTTTGCCCATGCCCGAGAGATAAGGATTGGTGCTTATACCGAGGGCCCAACCAATGCCGTAGCGGATGGCGATATAGCCAATCAAGCCGAGCATGATGCCGACCGGCCACGGCATTGAAGCAACCGTGTCGATGCCACTTCCCTTGCGCCTTGCCATAGTTCCTCCCCCTGAGTGCCGCATGGCTTGCGAACCATACTGCGAATAAGTGGCGAAGACACTATGGCCGGGCTATGAGACTTCGCGGTAGCGACCACGGAAGAGCCAGCGAGTAGGTTGGGCTGAACGAAGTGATGCCCAACGTTGCGCAACGTTGGGGTTCGCATAGGCTCACCCCAACCTACCTCCCGGTGTCATGCTGCCTGTCGTGCTGCTCGGATTCAGCTCACTCTGACCCGCCTTGATTCCGCTTTGATTCCTCGACGCGCACTTTTTAGCTTGCAGCCTTCTCGCTAGAGCGTCTGTCAGCGAATATCGGCTGCGCATGCGGGAAGGTCCGCTCTGACCCCGCTTTGGATCGTTGGTCCAAACGGGTAACGGCGATACACGAGCGAAGCGGGGCCAACCGGGCTATCGTGCCGTCCTGATCACGAAGAAATGCCATGACGAAAAGCTACGACCCGCCGCTGACCACGAACCCGCATGCACCCCTCTACCGTGTCGATAAAGCGATTCAGGCAGCCCAGCTACGGCTGGATGCGGCTATCGACGCGAAGCGGCATCACACTAGCCACAATCTGGCCCACGAAGTGATTAAAGAGGCCCGCGAAGGACTCAAGAAGTCGGAACTGTTGCGTGTTCTCAAGATCAAGGAACTCGCGCAGAAGGCGGCGGAGACTGAGGCGGCTGGAAAATCGGAGCAAAACTAACCCAAAACACAAGGCAGGGGTCAGCGAGTAGGTTGGGCTGAACGAAGTGATTCCCAACGTGGCGAAACGTTGGGGTTCGCACAGGCTCACCCCAACCTACGTCCCGGTGTCATGCTGCCTGTCGCATCCGCTGAGGTTCGATCTTGAATACTGCGCGCTTAGAACGGGTGCTGCCGGTAAAATTGTTCGAGCTGCCGATAGACGTCCGGCAAATGCTGGCGCAATGTTGCCGGCGCCTCGAAAAATTGCTCACTGGCAACTGCAAAGAACTCGGCCGGGCTTTCAAGGGCATACGGGTCAATCGGCAAGTCAGCCCCGTTGCGTTGCTCATCCTGCAGGCGGTCCCACGCACTTGAGAAGACTTGTGTCCACACGCGGCGGTCCATACGCCGGTGTAATGGCGGAAAGCCGTTGGCGTCCCCGTTGAGCATATCGAGCTTGTGTGCCATTTCGTGGATGACTACGTTGTGCCCCGGTTTCTTCCCGGCATTCAGCACATCCGCCCATGACACGATCACCGGACCGCGTCCCCACGCCTCGCCGGCCATCACGGTGTTGGTCTGATGAACCACCCCCGCTGCGTCGACTTTTGGACGACGTGGAACGAACACATCCGGGTACACGATGACGCTGTGCCAACCGTCGTACCAGTCGAGGCCCAGTTTCAGGATGGGTATGCAAGCGTGCGCCGCGAGCAAAACCCGGTCGGCGTCGTCAAGTTGCAAACCCTTGGTTGGCTCCAGCGACTTGCTCTCCAGGAATAGCGTTGCCAGCACGCGTAGTGTGGCCTGGTCGGAAGCGCCCAGCCGACGCGCTGGGCCACACCGCTGCAGCGCGTCTCGCCAGAGCGATTCGGCGATCGGGTGCCGAGCGACGATGCGTCGTATGCGCCAGTTTCTGATTTTGTTGAACATGCCCAGATGTTGGAGGGCGCACTGGCGAAAGCAAGGGGTGGGGGTGGATTTTCTCTAGGCGCGGCGGCCTTGCGTCGCAAAACAGGGGCAGAGTGTTTTTCAAGATAGAAACGCACTCTGCCTCTTTCACTGTGCACGAGTGGCACGGATAGCGCCGCTGCATTTTCCCTCAATACTGCGTATTCAAATACCCGATCTTGGTAGTCACAGGAGCGAAGACGCCGGCCTCAGTGAACCAGAGCAAGTCCGTCTTCTTATCCAGCGCGATGTTGTAGTAGCCACTATGGGGCGAAGGAATCGCGTACTCGGTAAATCGGGCTTCAAACGGATCGAGGCGGCCGAGCAATCCGGCGTCTTCCTCAAACCAGACGCGCCCATGGCGATCCACACGCATGTCCTCCGCTTCGGCGTTGGCCGTGGGGATGGGATACTCGATCCACCCCTGCGTCACGGACGGCCGGACGGTATGGATACTGGGAGGCACGGGTGTGTTCGTACTGGGTACGCGCGCTGTCACGGTGCGCGCTACGGGTGTGACCTGACTGCTTGCCGTGTGGATATTGGGTACGACAACGGCATCGCTGTGAGGGGCTGCAACGGGCACGAGCAGGGCCAAGGCATTGGCGTAGTACTCCGATACCCAGACTGTACCGTTGGCATTGGCGACTATGCCGGAAGGTGTGCCGCCAAGCGTCGGCACCGTGTAGGTGCTAATCACGTTCGTCCATGGATTGAGGCGGCGAACGTTGTTCGTACCGGCCGCGCCGACGCCATCGAAGTTGCGCTCCACGAACCAGACATTGCCGAATAGATCCAGGCTTAGCTGTTCCATGTTGTCATCGGGATGCTCCAGCGCCACCGGCCATTCCGTGATCTCGCCGCGCGGAGAGAGTCGGCCGATACCTGCGGTCTCGGTAAACCATTTGCTGCCATCGGCAGCGATCTGGATAAAGAACGGCGACGCCCCGGAGGGAATTGCATACTCGTCGATCTTTCCAGTGCCAGGGTCCAGATGTCCGATGGCATGCGTCGCGCTATCGGTAAACCAGATCCCGTCTCTACTCGCCTTGAGGATAAAAGGCTGTCCGCCGTTGGGCACGGGGAATTCGGACGAGGTGTGATCGGGATGCAGCACCGCAATCTTTCCCGCAGCGGTCTCGGCGTACCACACGCTGCCATCGCCGGCGACGTCGATACCCTGCGGAGAGCTGGAGGGGGACGGGGTCGCGAATTCACCAATCGTGGCTTTGGCGGTCGACGCGTGTGCCGGCATACCAAAGAGAGTCGTACTCACAATGGCCTGCGCGGCTAGGTACAGGATGCGTTTCATCATGTAGCTCCTTGTGATTTTGCGGATTCGATAGCGATACGAGCGGGGTCATAGCCCTGGTGAATTATCGTGGGGAGGTATGAGAACGCAGGGTGATGAAGTGCCAGAAATAACGGCATAGGTTGGGGATGGCGGTGTCAGGTTGAGTTTTTCTTGCTCAATCTGACGCATCGGAAGCTAGCAAGTAGGTTGGGCTGAACGAAGTGATGCCCAACGTTACGCAACGTTTAGGCTCGCCTAGGCTCACCTCAGCAACCAAGATGTGATCCAATCCAATAACTCACACCGCTGGGATGCCCTATGTCGATGCCGCCGCTGAGTTACGCCTTGCTCGAAGAGCGTGTTGGCGAGTACGTCAAAGAGGTAGAGGACAAAAAGCCGAGTTTGCTGGAACGTGGGGCGTTCGCGTTTGGGCTGCTGTGCGCCGGTGCGGGAGCATTGTGTGGCGTACTGATTGGAGGGATGTTGGGCTTGCGTCTGGCGCAATTGGGTCTGGCGGCGGAGCTAATTGGGTTTGGAGTGAGTGGAGTCTGCATGATCCGACGAGAGCGGAATACCTTTCGTCGTCCGCATGTGCAATTCACGCGCGAGCTTGATCGGGATTTCGGCGACTATCGCAAACTGGTGGGCTGGTTACGTGGATATCCTGCACGGGATATTGCAAGGCGGCTTCGCTATATACGGGATCGCAAAGCGTCTTTCATTTATCGCTATGGGTTATTCAGCGGTGGCATGGAGCGGTTTGGTTTTCTGCCGGTGATTATTGCTCTCTATCTCCAGTTCAAGGACTGGGAGTTTGGCGATTGGCAGTCTCTTGGCAAAGTGCATTTGCTTGGCGGGTTACTGCTTTGGCTGCTGTTTCTGGCTTACCTCAGTGCGTGGTGGTTGGTCGGTCTGCGGAATCGCATCGATATCTATGAGGCTTTGCTAGCAGAAGCAGCGATAACGGAAGAGCGGTAGGTTGGGCTGAACGAAGTGATGCCCAACGTTGCGCAACGTTGGGGTTCGCATGCGCTCACCCCAACCTACGATTAGCTGCGTTGTTTGCGGGTTCCGGCGCAACAAGAACAGTCGTTCGCATCCTTTATGCCTGCCGTTTATTTCCTCGGCCGAATATCGACATCCTCGTCATGCCCCATCCTGCCGCCCTGGAATCCTACCGTGACGCTGTGCGTCGTTTCGCCGGGTGTGACGTTGGCGTAGATGGGGGTCATTATCATCCCGGCTTCGCAGTCGAGCGCTATGTCGTTATCGATGTGGCCGGTAGTTATGTTGACCAGTCGCAGGTGACGCATTGATGCGAGGCAATCCTTGGATGACTCGTAGACACCGAGCAGCAGGTGCGTCTTGGTGTGATACCACATGGGAATTTCGACAATGCCTGTGAGTGGGTGTGGGCGCTCGGTACCGCCGGTGTCGTCCAGGCTGCCGACCTGATGCAGGGTCATCGGCAGTGTTTTCTTGCCGTCGTTCCATTCGCCGATGGCGCTGTCATCGGCGATTTTCAGTGCGATGGGGCAGGGCACCGGATGTGCTGCCGAGCGTGCAGGCACGACGGGTGAGTCAGCCACTGAGCGCGGCGGTGCCGCCTCGCATAGCACCATGTTGCCGTCTGGCTGGCGCTTACCTTGTAACGGGATCGGGATGCGATGCGCGTCGTAGTAGTAGCTGCCTTCGACGCGCCATCGCGATGGTCCATCGTGATTGAGGTAATCGTAGGTTTGCAGCGAAACGTGCACCGGCACCTTGCCGACCGTGCCGACGTAGTTCTTGATCTCGTACCAGCCGGCGCTGGCCTGCGAGGTGACGAACAACAAAGCCAGGGATGCGAAGAGAGAGATGTTCCTTGTCATAGTCCTGTTCCAGTTCAACGGTCGGTTCTGTCATGGATAAAAAATAAGGAATCAGCGTGAGTTGACCCGAGTTTGTATGAGTCGGCCACCCCTGATTTCGGGGGGGTACTGATGCCATCGAGCAAACTGATATCGATCAGGGCGAGGGTGGCCGAATGCTCGCCGAACTGCGCCTTCGCACTGGCGATATCGCCTGCCGTGCCAACCTGTGCGTCGTGCCCCAGCAGATCGGCCAGTAGCCGCACAAGGCGCCGCTGCATTTCGGGATCGTCCTCGACGATCAACGCCGGCACCATGTCGATGGATTCCCCGGTTATCGTCATACCCTTTACTCGCCCCTTCAGCCCAGCCACATTATGCGTTGTCTATTCCACGATCATCGACCGGTTGAGGCTGCCGTAGAAAGTAGACAAATCAAATGTGCGACACACTAATGCAGGATGTCAGCCCCCAGCCCAGCGGCTAGAGCGGCACACCAACGCAGTGCTCCAAAGAGCATAGCGCCAAGGAACCTCCTTGCGTCTGCGCGTGCGGGATGGCGGGTGTCTTCGTCACCAAATAATTCCCGAAGGGTTGGCTTGGACTCTCTGGATACGCGAATCGTTGATTGCATTCGAAGGATGCTCAAGATCCCAACGAGCCAACAGGTCACGAAGACTGTCAAGGAGGCGATGTATAGGCCAACGATCGCTTGATGCATCCATCACCCTGATTAGCTAAGCTCTTGCGAGCAATGTTCACTACGGGTCGCGGACACTGCCGGCACGCGAACCATAATCAGCGAGGCAAGCGACCTCACCCGGCGGATTCGACAGGGTCGGCGAGCACCATCATGCCGCGCTTCGCAACTACTCCGAAATAGCTTTGAAGTAGCGCTCGAAAGATTGGTTCACTGCCTCGCGCGCGCCTCCAATGATGTTTCTTTTGGCGCTGTAGCCGAACAGGTCGGCGAACTCGTAGCCGAGCATGCGTGACTGGATATGCCTGACGGCGGCTGGCCGCATCGGGATGTAGTTGGGGTAGCTATACATAAAGGTGACGTGGCGGCGATCCATGGCCACCTGCAATGCATCGCCCGGAAACAGCGCGCCGCCTTCACCGGGTTGGCCTTTCCAATGAAGCGCTGTGCTGCCGTCGAAATGACCGCCGCAACGAATCAGCGTGACTGTGTCTGAAAGCTTGTGCTCGTCGCCGCTCCAAAACTGGACGTGCGGCGATGGCCTTAGTACCCACGCCTTGTCGGCTTCGTGCAGCAAGATAGGCACGCCGCCAAAGGCCTCGCTCCATTCGACCATTGATGCGTAGAAATGCGGGTGCGAGATCACGATGTAATCCAGCCCGCCGCGAGCTTTGATCGCCGCAACGGCTTCGGGCGTGACGATGCTCAGGCATTCCCACAGGATGTTGCCTGCATCTGTCGGCAGCAGAAGCGCGCGTTGATTGATGGCGAAGGCAGGTTCGAGGCCAATGGTCAGCAGGCCCTGTTCTTCGTCAAAGCGGAGCTTGTATTTGACGCTCAGCTCTTCGTGGCTTGTCCAGGCTTGGCCGGCCCAGCCAACATACTGCCGCTCGTCTTCACAGACGGGGCAGGCTGCCGGCGGGCTGATGGATTCGGCGAATTGCGTTCCACAAGTTGCGCAAATAGGAAAGGACATGTTTGACCACTAAGAATGGATTCGATGGAGGAATGCAGCGTGTTTGAAAGACAAGTGACCTTACCGGATGTGCGTAAGCCCAACTGCGTTCGAGGCTGCAGATTGAGCGTGGTTGAGGCTGGGTCTGTGAGGTTACGGGCACCTATCGGGGCGGACAATAGGGCAGAAGATGGTCTTCTCACATAGAGCGGGCAATCCGAAAGCCAAGGTCATCGATGGCAAAGGTCGGGTGACTTCGCCGCCGATTTGTCGCCAGGCAACCGCGTTCGGAATCGGCCCAGCCGCCGCCTCGAAAAATTCGATACCGGCCATAGACGGCAGGATCATAGACATCCGTACACCACTCCCAGACGTTTCCCAGCATGTCGTAAAGCCCCCACGCATTGGGTTGCTTCTGGCCGACCGGGCGGGCTTGACCGCCCGAGTTGCCCTGATGCCAGGCGATGTCGTCGAGGTCGCCATATCGCGGGCCATGCGTACCGGCGCGGCAGGCGTATTCCCATTCGGCTTCGCTAGGCAAGCGATAGCCGGTGCTGCCATCAATGAGGGTAGCGTCTGTGCCGTTCTCATCAAGAAGGTAGCTTTCAGCGAGGCCGGATAAGCGCGAAAGCAGGTTGCAGAATTGAATCGCATCCAACCACGATACGTTTTCGACAGGGTTATCCGCCTCGGTTTTAGACGACGGCCACTTTCCTGCCAGTTCGGCATAGAGGGCTTGTGTAACGGGATGGCGGCAGATCAGGAACGGCGACAGATCGACCAGCCATTGCCGAGCGGTGCGGTCGTCCCGCAGCGCAATCGTGCCGGCAGAGATTGCAACCATGTGCGTTTCAAGAGTTGCAAGGGTTTGATTGACGCGCATGATTCTTCGAGGTTCATATGGCGGGGCGAACAGTAAACGTCACGATTCATCCATGCAATCCGAGGCGCAACTGCACGGTCTGCTTTTCAGTGGGTTGCGCCACCACGACGCTTGGCGTCGGCAAGCTCCGTCAGTAAATCGTCTCCTGACCACGAGGGTCGCTGCGCGCTTTGTTCGGCGGCGCGGATCAGCTTGCACAGATGCGCATTCACCGGTGCTTGCTGTCCAAGCCGCTCCGCCAGGCGCACGACTTCGCCGTTGATCCAATCGATTTCCGTGATACGCCCCGCAGCCAGATCATCGGACATGGAGGAGCGTGCCAATGGATCGATCGCCAGCATCTTGCTGCCTAGTCGCTCGAACAGCGCGTCTGGCAATCGCAGAAAAGCAGGAATCCAGGTGGCCGGTAACGGGGTGAGTTTTGCCGGTTGCATGCCGGCCTGCGCGAGCAGTGCGAGTGCCTCGGCTTGTGCCAGGGCGAGGCAGTGTCGATAGACCCGTTGTGAGAGTTCTTCTTTTAATGGCCGGTTTGATAGTGCGTTGATCGCATTGTTGAGATTGAACAGCAGTTTGGCCCACTGCACCGGCAGCATGTCGGCATGCTGGATCAGCGGCAGGCCCGCGTTGCTGAAGTCCTGGATAAAAGCCTGCAGGCCCGGAGATGTTTTGACTTCAAGCTCGCCTTGCGAGCCTTGATGAAGCGCGCCTGGTCCATATGCGATGACATTGAACGGCACCATGCCTTCCAGCACCGTGTGTTGCGGTAACGATGCGCGCAGTACATCGGAATTGCCCAGGCCATTCTGAAAACTGATGACGATGGCGCTGGGCTTGAGTATGCCTGCCAATTCCGCGGCGGCAGTTGGTGTGGCGGCGGACTTTACGGTGACCAGGATCAGGTCGGCTGCTGCGGCGGCGATGGCTTCGGATGAAAAATGGATCGCCGTAGGCGGCACTTGCCAGCGCTCGTTTCGATAACTGGAAAGTTGCAGGCCGTGCTGACGCATCTCTTTACCGATGCGCTCGCGCCCTATGTAACAGACGTCGCTACCCGCAGCTTGCAGCCGCCCGCCTATGTAGCAGCCGACGGAGCCCGCGCCGTAGATGCAGATCTTCACGATGTAACCCTCGGGTGCACGCTGCAGTGGGTTTGCCGGCACAGCGTAGCAAGCTGCGTCTATTCGCGGCAGGGAGGTACCCGCTGCCGCGATGACGTCATGCTCAGGATTGCGGCACGCAATGCACGCCGTCGCAATCGATATGCAAGGGCGGATGATCGCCATAGCACTGCGTGTAGAACTGGGTGTGTCCGCCGTCGACGGTCGAGACATGGATCGTTCGATCGCACTGTTGCGCCGCGGCGACATTCTGGGCCGCGTTAAACAGTGGGGAGCTGATGCGCGTGTCCAGGCTCGCCAGGTCACTGGCTTGTGGGGCGCTCGTTTTAATCGGCGCGCTGGATGTTGCTGCTACGGCTGTGGGTGTGGCGTCTGCCGTTGGTTCGGCTACGGGTGTGGTGGTCGCAGTGTGTTGCTCGGCTTGGCTGGCGAGCTGCGGCATATTGTTGGTCTCGACCAGGCTGCACTTGCCTACGCCCGCACGCCGGTGGCTTCGCTAACGGCGTGTAGTGCGCTGCGCGCATAGAGCAGGCCCATTTTTACTTCTTGCCATACGTAATACGTCTGGCCGGCTTTCATGGTGAGCGTCAGTGTCGCGTCTGTCTCGCTCTTTGAGGTGATTTCGTGGGTGCCTGGAGGCAGCACTTGTTCGACATAGGTTTTTGGTCCGGTGTCGCCTGCTGCAACGCCGTCGATCAATAAGTGCATCTTGATCGCCGCACCCATGATTTCGTCGCGATAGATATAAAGCGTTGCCTTATCGGCGGTCGGCGTAAACAACTTTGCCTGCGCATCTGAGTCTTTGCTTGCCATCTTTACATGGGCACAGCCAGACACGGCCAATGTCCCTATCAAGACTGCGGCCACGAATACTTTGCGAATCATTCCTTTCCCCTCAAAGGATAAAAATCCAGTTTCTCGATCTCAGGGGCGCCATGACGCCACGCGTGACGCGTCGCTCATAGTTAGGTGTGGTGGGTGCCATTCCCCCTGTACGAATGGCGTGGCGATCTTGGCATAGCCGCTAGCGCAAAAGCCATGGCCTAACTGTTTGCCCTTTCGGCAGGGCGATTCGCCACGACTGCTGTGTTGCGGCAAGATGCCCGCTAACTTCAGGGGGAAGTCATGGACACAGTGCACGGGGAAGGTGAGTCGATATTGGATTTGGCCGGGTTCTGGCGCCGGCTGGGTGCGTTCGCAATCGACTGCGTCTTGCTTGGCATGGTCGGCTCCATACTCGGACAACTTCTGTTCGGCCAACTCGCGCGATTAGGGGGCTACGGAACCTGGCTTGGTTTCGCGATTGCGCTAGCCTATTTTGGTATCTGCAACAGCCGCATCAACGGCGGGCAAACGTTTGGCAAGAAGGTACTCAGCGTGCGGGTTGTCGATGTGCACGGTCAGCTTCTTTCTCTGTCGCGTTCCCTTTGCCGCTACACGGTGCTTGGCTTACCGTTTTTTCTCAACGGGATGTCTATCGATCCGCAACGGCCCATGCCGTGGCTGGTCTACTTGGTGGCGCTGATTTTCATCGGCGGCGGGCTATCTATCATTTACCTCTACATCTTTAATCGCCGCACGCGCCAATCGCTGCATGATTTGGCCGTTGGCTCCTATGTGGTGCGCGTGGAGCCTAGGCTGCCGGTCAAGCCGCTGGCATCGTTATGGCAGGGGCATTTCGTCGTGCTGGCTCTATTGGCCGTGGCCGGTTTGGCTGCCCCGGTGGTGGGGGAGCGGGTTTCGCATAGCCAGGGTCTTGCCGGCTTGCTTCCCGCGTACTCCTTGCTATTAAAACAACCCCACGTCGTGAATGTCATGGTGACCAATGGCTGGGTATCCATGAATGGTCAGGCGGCGCGCCATTACTTGTCGGCCCAGTTGGTGCTCGACACATCGCAGATCGACTACGACGTATTGGCAAATAACGCTGCGCATCTGATGGCAGCCAACTATCCCGACATAGCCTCGAAAGACGCGGTGGTGGTCGATCTGATCTACGGCTACAACATTGGCATCTCTTCAGCGCGCAAGGTGCACCGTTATTCGTTCACGCCTCAAGAGTTGCGCTAAGTAGGGCGGGGGCAGGAGATATGCCGATAGGCATATGGATAGAGCCGTTGAAAACCGTGGATATGCCGGCATTGAGCGGTGGAGGCGGGGCCTGGTTCTGGAGATGGCCCCTTTAACCCGGACGCAAAGCTTCACCGTGGTCGATCGTTGCGGGCCTGTCTCGTGACGACAGCCGTGAAGGGCTCTTCCACTTAGTGACGGCGCTGTGATTGTGTAACAGGGTGTGATTACGTGTAATGTACAAGTAATGACGAACTTCAAGACTACTGCGCCCCCCAGAGGGCCTAAGAGCGGGGCCCAGGCGCAACGGGACTTCCGTGAGCGCATGAGAAAGAAGGGGTTGGTGCCGCAGCAGGTCTATATCCGTAAGGAACACAAAGAGACGTTGGCCTTGCTTGAGCAGGCCTTGCGCCAACTGGTGCTTCCTCCCGACATCCTAGCCATGGAAAACGAAGCAATGAGCCAGCAGTGGACGACGAAAGCGCTGTATGACGCCATCAATGCAACCGAGGAATTTCCTCATCGAGAGCACCTCACGCTTACCCTTGAACACGGCACCGATCCTTCCATCAGTCTTGAGCTAGCGTCTTACGGCGACCTGCATGTGCACCTGGCCGCCTCCGGTGAGCAGGTCTTTGTGTCGACGGTGTTGTGCCATGCCGACCAGGTGGACGACCGCGCCGGTTTCAATGACGCCTGCCTTCGGCTCAACCCGCATAACCCGCTATCCAATATCGGCATTACTACGGTGGGGGACGAGGACGTCTACACCATCTTCGGCGAGCTTTCCTCGCGCTCGCCCTTGAGCAACATCATCGAAGAGATCCTGGTTCTCGCGCACAACACCATTCGCGCGGCCCACGAACTCAAATCCTTTATTCACTGAGACGAACCCCATGACAATCTTCGACAAGCTGTTCACCCTGGTCCGTGGTACGGCGACTGAGGCGGGTCAGTCCATCGTCGACGCCAATGCCTTGACCATTCTCGATCAGGAAATTCGCGACGCGGACAACGCACTGCGTGCATCGCGGGTCGATCTGACCAAGCTGATGGCCGAGCGCACAGTCACCCATAGCAAGCTGTTGGACAAGCAGGCCAAACTGCAAGAAAACAATAGCTATATCCCGCAGTTGCTAGCCAAGAACCAGCGTGACCTTGCCCTTGAGGTATCGGGCAAGATCGCCGCGCTGGAAGGCGATATCGCACAAGATCAAAAAACTATCGGCGACATGGACGCGAACATCGCCAAGTTGCAGGCGTCGATCAAGCAGGCGGAAATGACCATCGATCGGCTGAAGCGTCAGGTCGATACCGTCAAGGCCACGGCATCGGTGCAGCGCGCGCAAGAAGCCATCGCGGCCAAGGCCTCCGGCTCCAATGCACGGCTGCGCACGGCGGTGGATTCGCTTGACCGGATCAAAGAGCAGCAGGCGCTGAAATCGGCACAGATCGATGCGGCCAATCAGTTGGATTCGCAAGCCAATGGCGGCGAGCTTGAGCAGAAGCTGCAGGCGGCCGGCATTGTGCCGGGTGGCCAGGCGGCTGAAGATATTCTTGCCCGTTTCGAGAAGCCGGCCTCGCCGACTGGCAACCCGAGCTAATCGCCCCCGCACCTATCACCCCTGCACTTGTTACCTCGCTATCCCGATGGCCTGTCACGGCAGTGCCATCGGGTGACGTGCCGGGCATTCATGGCTTAGGAAAAGTCACATGAGCTTATTTGGAAAGTTGTTCGGGGGCGATGATGCGGCCCCCGCGCCAGTCAATGATTTGCCGCTGAAATTACGGCTGGGCGGTGCGGTGGCGTATGACGACACCATGTTCAAGGCCAACGCCGGCGTGCTGGGTTTCGATGCGCCGCAGGGCAACCAGATGATCGAGGCGCTCGGTAAAGTCGATCTTGGTGCGGGTTCGCACTTGTACCGGTTTTATCTGACCGACGATGCCTGGTTGCAGGTCAACACGACCGGCGCGTCCATTGACGACATCAAGCTGTTCGTTTATGCGGAAACGAAAAATCCGCCGACGAAGGCGGAGTTTGTGCGCTGGACGGAGCCGGGTTCGCAGATCGGCTCGGCGCAGGTGATTTTCGAAGGCAAGAGCTACGCGCGGGTTTGGGGCGATTCGCCTGCGGCGTCGTGGACGCCACCGGTCGCCTACGACGAGTCGGTGGAGCATCCCGTTGGCGGCGAGGCGAACTTCGACCTCACCCATTATTCGATGCTGTATCAGCGTGAGGTCCCGGAGTTGCCGGGGCGCTTTGAATATCTGTTTGTCACCGCCGAGGATTACGGTCCAGAGGAATTCTGCGTCGTCTACTCGCTTGGGGTTGACGTAACCAGCGCCGACCTCACAATCACCTGATCTTGCACACGGGGATTCCATGAAACGATCATCGACGGCGGCCCTGTTGCTGATGGGGGTGACGCCACTGATGCTGACTGCTTGCGGCGGCGATAGCCATCCGGCGGCGGCGATCAAGGAACAGAGCTACGCCAACATCGCCTATTGCGCCGCTGCCGGTAACCCGCAGGCGGATTGCCAGCGTGCGTTCGACCAGGCACAGGAAAATTCGAACGCGGCGGCACCGCACTACAAGACCCGCGAAGACTGCCTCAAGGAGTTCGGGCCGGACATGTGCCAGCCGCGCAGCGATGCGCACGAAGGCAGTTTCTGGGGGCCGGTGATGACCGGTTTTATCCTGGGGCGGATGTTCGATGGCGGCTCTTCGCGTTATTACGGCGCCGAACCTTTGTATCGGCAGCGCGATGGCCAGGACTACCGGCCGTCTCCGGGTAGCTACGGCGGATCGTTTGGTTCGAGCCGGAGTGGAACCGGTAGCGTCGGCGGTTCGACTGACGCGGCGGGTAGCCGGGCGGTTACCGCCAGTCGCGGTGGCTTCGGTTCGGTATCGGCCGCGCGCGGCGGCTGGGGCGGCTAAGCGATCGTGCAACGTATCGCTATCGCGCCTCGGGCGGATTGGAGGGCTACCGCCGACCGTTACGGTTTCACGTTTTCGGTGATCGACGGCGAGCCCTATTGGGACGAGTCGGCGTATTACGCATTTACGCTGCAACAGATCGAGCAGGACATCGAAGCGCCGACCGGCGAGATTCACGAGATGGCGATGAGCCTGGTCTCCGAGGTGGTCAAAAGCGAAACGCTGCTGACCCGTCTGGCCATTCCCCGCACGCATTGGGATTGGATTGCGCGGAGCTGGCGCGAGGGTCACCCGCATCTTTACGGGCGCATGGATCTGGCCTACGACGGCAGCGGCCCGGCGAAACTCTACGAGCTTAATTACGACACGCCGACCTCGCTTTATGAGGCCGCGTTTTTTCAGTGGGTGTGGCTGGAAGAGCAAAAGCAGCGCGGCGCGTTACCTGCCGGCACGGATCAGTACAACCTGATCCAGGAGTTGCTGGTGGCATCCTTCGGCGCGATCGCCAAAGTGCTGCCGCGTCCGCTGTACTTCAGTGCGGTCAGGGACAGCGCCGAAGATCAGGGCACCATTGCCTACCTGCGAGATTGCGCCCATCAGGCCGGCCTCGATTCGGATTTGATCGCGGTTGAAGATATCGGCCTGTCCACACGCGGCGCCTTTACCGATCTCGAAAGCACGGTCATTGGTACCTTGTTCAAGCTGTATCCGTTGGAGCACATGTTCGAAGACCGTTACGGTCGCGATCTGCCGGCGTCCAACCTGCAACTTATTGAGCCGGCGTGGAAGGCGGTGCTGAGCAATAAAGGCATTCTTCCACTGTTGTGGGAGCGGCATGCCGGGCATCCCAACTTGTTGCCGGCATTCTTCGATACCACTGCGGCCGATGAGCTGCCGCCGGGCTGGGTACGCAAGCCTTTGCTGTCGCGCGAAGGTGCGAATATCGAGATGCGGCTGCCGGACGGTGAATCGCTCAGTTCGGACGGCCCCTATAACGATGCGCCTTGCATCCGGCAGGCCTACCACCCACTGACGCGTTACAGCGGTGGTTACCCGCTTATCGGCAGTTGGGTCATTGCCGATCGTCCGGCAGGCATGGGCATTCGTGAGGATCGCGGCTTGATTACGCGGGACACATCCCGTTTCCTGCCGCACGTCATTCTTGCCTAAACAGTGGCTCCTCCCCTTAGCTCGTCCCGAAAAAGGGAGTTCCTTCGGTCGTAGGGGAGGCTGGGAGGGGGGGCTTTTCGCGGAGCTTTACCCCTCCCCAACCCTCCCCTGCAAGCAGGGGAGGGGCATGATGGGGCGAGCCTTTTGCTCCTCTCCCTGCTTGTCCCGAGAAGGGACTTCCTTCGGTCGCAGGGGGATGTTGGGAGGGAGCCTGTGGGTTACTGAATCGTCAGGTAGTAGGTGAACGTATTGGTCACGCCCATGGCGCTGGTCGTCTTGCGCACGATGGTATGCATGCCGGGCGAGAGCGGACGGAACATCATGTACCAGGCGTTGGAGATCACCGGTTGCCATGAGCCGGTGATGCAGGTGTCGAACATCGGTTGCAGGCTGGGGTCTCCCTTGAGGGAGAAGAGGTTTTCGGAAACATAGTGATAGTCCAGCGCGTCGTGGATCGGTACGCCATCCAGTGACACGTCGAGCGTCATCGTCATGAGATAAGTCTTGCTGTCGGCGACGAGGAAGTCGTACAGCGACTGACCCGGCTTCGGGCCAAAGTTCGGGTCGGGGCAGGGGTAGGTGTCGCTGACGAACTGGATGTCGAGCAAGATCGCCTTATCGCGCGGAATGGTGCAAGAGCGCACGAAGCTACCGGCCATCATCGAGGCGATCGGCGCGAGGAACCACACCGGTCCGTGTTGATCGACCGCGCAGTTGGCGCCGGTGGGGTCCATATAGGGGTTGCTGCCTACAGGCTGCGCATATATCCATTGCACGGAGCGGTCGCCCCAGCCGACGATGCTTTTGTCGAACGGACGCGAATGTTTCGGGTAGAGCATGGGGTTGTGGTCGCCATGATCGAAGTCGAGCGATTGGGGTTCGGTTGCGCTCGCTGCTGTCATCGTGAAGCAGGCCATAAGCAGGGTGCAGAGTGTCTTGTACATACGATCCTCCATGTTGAAGTGAAGCGAAGGAAACACCGACGGGGAAATAGGTGTGGGGGCGGCGCCGTTTCGTCTTGTCGCGACTCCTCTTGCGGCAAGTGAGTCCAGCTTTGCGCATGCATGGCATGGGGCGCTTCCATAAACGTGCAAATGCATGGGCGTGTTTATGGGGGGGCGTACGACGGGGCAACCCGCTTTCTTGTCACAACATGGCCCTGGCCGCTTCCAGATTCTTGCTACCGTTGCACGGCGAGTTCCATGGGCGGCGCGTCGGCGTATGATCGGCGGCGGACACCGGCGCTCTTTGGGGGGCACACGTATGTCGATCATGCAGACCGTGTTGCGATCGTCGCACTTCATGGTTATCGACCATATTTGCAAGTATCCGCGCGTCGACTGTGGTTACGTTCAAGGCGGCGAGTCCGCCCGTTTTCTGTTTACTCGGCGCGGCTCGTTTGCGATGCATGCGCAAGGCAAGACCTATTTCGCGCGACCGGGCCAGGCGATCCTGTTGCAGAAGAACGTCGAGTACTACGTCTCACACCCGGACGCTGTCGGCTGCGACTGCTGCACCGATGTATTAGTCGACGACGCAATGTTGGACTCGCTCGGCATGGCCGTCGCTGCGACTCAACCATGCCAGGAGTTCGCTCACGATCTGCAGTTTCAGAAAACCCATGTCGAGATGCTGCTGGGTCTTCAGCACAGTGCTAATGACGCGCAAGACGCCGAAGAAGTATTGCTGGACACGCTCGACCATCTGTTGCACTCGCAGGCGTCCACCCGCCCGCATCCGCGATGCGCGGGAATGGCGCGGCAGGTGGCGCGAGTCGAAGAAGCCATCATCGGTCATACCGGGGAGAATCTGAGTATCGACGAGCTGGCCAAGTTGGCTGGCTGCTCGCCGTTTCATTTATGCCGGATCTTTCGCAGCAGCACCGGGCAGTCGTTACGGCAGTTTCGACTGCAGCAACGACTGGGTACGGCCGTGGGGCGTTTGGGCGAGGGTGAGGAGGATCTGGCCGCGCTCGCCTGCGACGTGGGCTTCAGCAGCCACAGCCATATGACCGACGCGTTTCGTCTGGCTTTGGGAAAGTCGCCGAGAGAGCTGCGCGAGGAGTTGCGGCATAGCGACCTGCGGCGTTTGAAGAGACGTCTATACGCGGAGCGACGTGCGCCGATGCTTATGTAGCGCCTATGCTCGCAAAGACCTTCGAGCCTGTCTGACTTAAATCCCTCAGCAGGTTGCGCCGATCATCCGCTGCCGCATCCAGCACGCAATGCTCATGCGATGACGCGTGGCCGGCAGCACTTCGTGTTCGAACTGCGCGGAGAGAAACAGCACCAGCGTACCTGCGCGCGGAAAAACGTCTTGATACGACTGATCGGCAAGGTAGAGCCGCAATGCGCCACCCTCAGCGTCCTGCCACGCATCATTGAGATAGAACACCGCCGAGATCACGCGGGCATCGTTGTTGCGCAGGCAGTCGAGGTGGCGCGCATAGCCGGCGCCCGGCGTATATACCGCGTAATGCGATTCGCTATCGACCAGGCCGAGCAGCAAGTTGCGACTGAGCGCAATCCGCAACACATCGATGCGATCGGCGAACGCCTGTTGCGGCGCGCTCAGCGCTTCAGGCAGAAACCAACGAGTATGGTCGCCGCGCAATAGTGTGGCGGCGTGATCGGCGCCTACGCGGGCTGGCATCAGCAGCCGCGCGTCGTGCATGACCATGCACTCGGTCGCCAAGGCTTGCGTCTGGGCCGGCGACAGCAAGTTCGACACAACACACCAGCCGTGGGCGGCGAGTGCGTTCGTTGCCATATCGAACTCATGGGGCTGGGCATTCATTGGAGGCCTTGGTCGTGCATGGAATCACGCCGCCGTCCCATCAGCACAGGACACTCTCGACTGAAAGCAATAAAGAGGATGACCCTGGGGCAGGCGCCGTACGGGCGCACATGTAAGGTAAACCGTTAGATTGCTGTCGCAGCATACGCTGAAACACGGCGCCGCCGTGGGAATGCCGTTCGGGCAAGCTGTTGCGGTGAACGGCTACCGCTTCAGCAGTAGATCGAACAGGCTCCTATAATGGCCGCCTTATTGACTGATTTTGCCGGACCCATCGATGTCTGATATCCCCGCTTGCCCACTATGCGCCATGGAAAACACCTATCCCGATGGCGACAACTACGTGTGTGCCGATTGCGGTCACGAATGGCCGATGGCAGCCGGCGCGGAAACGGTTGGCGCCGCAATGACCGTGCGGGACGTCAACGGCAATGTGCTCCATAGCGGCGACACGGTGACAGTCATCAAAGACCTCAAAGTGAAGGGCTCTTCGATTCCGTTGAAGCAGGGCACTGTTATCAAGAATATTCGCCTGGTCGACGGCGACGACGAGCATATCGAAGGTAACTCGGACAAGATCAAAGGGCTGGTGCTGAAGGTCTGCTTTCTGAAGAAGGCTTGATAGCGGCCGGCTTGATGGAGGCAGGCTTGCTGCTCCATCGCTTCTTACGCAAGCTGGAGCGGCATCATGCGATGCGCTCCAGTTTGCTCGAAACCATAGCTCCCACTGCATCGACGAGCCGAGCCGGTGCAAATGGTTTGGCCAGCACTTGCGTGATAAGCCCATGGGCTGGGCGAACGGCGGTAAGGCTTTCGTTGGCCGAGATAATGAGACAGTGCAGTGCGGGGTACATGCTGGTCACCTGCTCGATCACATCGTTTCCGGTCGCATCAGGAAGGTGAAAGTCGCTAATCAGCACATCGAGTTGTTCTGATTGCCGCGCGAGTTTGATAGCTTCTTTGTTGCTGCCCGCCGCTAGTACGCTGGCACCGGCGGCACGTAGCGCTTCGGCCAGCAACGCGCGTAGCGCTTCATCGTCCTCCACCAGCAATACATGCAAGCCGTCGATGGACACGATAGCCGAGCTTTCATTCTGGCCGTCGAAAAGCGGCAGATAGATGCGCAACGACGTACCTTGACCTTGCTCGCCGAGAACCTCGATACGGCCGCCGGCATCGTCGACAAAGCGCTTTACCACGGCCAGGCCGATACCCGAGCCGAGCCCTTCCGGTTTGGTCGTGTAGAACAGATCGAACAGGCGTTCGCGCACTTCGGCGCTCATGCCAAGGCCGTTGTCGGTCAAGCTGATAAGTGCATGCTCGCCTTCGGCGGTCGCCGCAATGGTGAACGTGCCGCCATCGGGCATGGCGTCGCGCGCGTTGGTGGCGATGTTCAATAGAGTCAGTTCGAGTTCGCTGCGATTGATATGCACTGGCAGTGCGTCGTCGGTCAGGTGAGTACGCAGTACCACACGCTTGCCGAAGATCTGCTGGATCAGCGGCAGCATGTCGCCGACCACTGTGCGCGTGTCGATTAATTCCAGCGTGCTGCTTTCATTGCGACCCAGGCTGAGGATGCGCCGAATCGCCATGGCGCCGCGTTGTGCCGCCAATTTGATGCCGTCCAGAGAATCGGTGGCAACGGGTAAGCTATCGCTTGCATCGGGTCGACTCGCATAGCCCATGATGACGCCGAGAATATTGTTGAAATCGTGTGCGATGCCGCTGGATATACGGCCGACCGCTTCGACTTTCTGCGATTGAATTAACTGCGCTTGCGAGCGTTCTTTTTCAAGAATCTCCTGCTGCAGTGTCTTTTGTATGCGCAGCAAGTCCTCACCGCGCAAGTTGGCCAGATTCAAGGTTTCGCGCAGCGCGGATACCGAGCGATCAAGAATCACGGCGACAATCACAAAGCCCAGACCACAACGGATGAAGTTGATGATCGCCATGGTGGTATTGCCGTCACCCTCGTAGTTATCCACCAGGGCACCCATGCCGAGCATGGCCAGCATTGCCAGGGTGATCCCCCATAAGGCGCGACGCCCCATTAACAGGCCACCCAGCACGAGCGGATAGATTTGCGTGGCTTGAAGCGCCAGTTCAGCCTTCAGGCCGTGATGCCGATAGCTGATCGACATCAGTACCAGGGTGCCGGCGATGAAAAGCCCAGTCGAAAACTTGAAGCGGCCACGGCGCACCAACCAGAAGCAGAACCAGAACAGGCTCATGGTGAACAGGTTGCGTACTTCAGACGGCCAGTCAATGGGCTGATTGCCCCGAGTGACCCAGTGCGGAATGATCGACAGCGGAAAAAAGATACATAAGATCAGCAGAAGAATCTGCAGCATCGGCGCATTGCGCCATTCCAGCGGATCATCGATCGGAACGTTGCGCAGCCAGCGCGCGAACCAGCGAAACGGATTGAGTGTGCGCGGTAACAGTTCGGCCGCGTGCGCCGCGTGAAATGGCGTGATTTCTGGCACTGGTTTTTCCCTGGGCGGATCGATCTGATGTGATTGACCTGTTGCGGTCGAGTTGATGCGATCAGTCCAAAGGATGGCGCATGTGCGGATGGCCGGCAATGGATCTGTTGGTATGGGATGCGATGACGCCATTGGGATTTGCTAAAGTTCGCGTTCTGGTGGGCACGGGCCACACGGTTGCGCCGTTGAGCGGAGCGCTCACAAAGTCGGGGGGCAATATGGATGACAGCAGTAAGCGCGGCGTACTCGTCGTCGAAGACGATGTGGAGCTGCGCGATCAGGTGCTGGTACCTGGTCTGATGGCATTTGGGTTCGACGTGGTCGGCGTGGGCACGGCTGCCGAGCTTTATCGCGCCATCGTCGGCAATCGTTTTCAGTTGATTGTTTTGGATGTCCGCCTGCCCGATGAAGATGGCTTCACGGTAGCGAATCATCTGCGCAGGATCTCGAACCTTGGCATCGTCATGCTTACCGGGCTCGATTCCACCGCGGATCACATACGTGGCCTGAAAGAAGGCGCGGATATCTATCTCACCAAACCGATCGATGTCGAGGTGCTTGCCGCTTCGCTGCACAGCCTGGCGCGCCGCATCGATGACGCACGGTCGCCTGCATCCGCGCCGCAAAGCTGGCGTCTGGAAGGTGGCGGGTGGCGATTGCTGGCGCCTAATGGTGTCTTGATCGCGCTATCGATGGCGGAGCGGTTGATCGTCAAGCGTCTGTTGGTATCGCCCGGCGAACCGGTCGCGCGCGATGTGCTGATCGACGAATTGGCTCTTCATGTCGAAGACTTCGATGCAAGCCGATTGGAAATGCTGATTCATCGGCTGCGACGCAAGATTTCCCTCAAGGCCGGCCACGAATTGCCGCTGACCGTAGTGCGACGCGTGGGCTACATGCTGGCTTTCGACTAGAAGCCGCTGTGGCGATTGCAATATTTTGAAATATTGCGAAAGGATATGAGATTGCGCGCGCCTCGCCGCTAGAACTAAAGTCGCGCCGCTCAGGGGGAGTCCACTTGCTTCCCGCCGCGTCCGGTATGGACACGGAGGGAGGCGAGTGTCTAATTCCATCCATTCGCTGTCTATGTCGGCCCAATAACCGCAGACGATGGCCTTCGCCTATTTCTTAATAGACGTCGATGGCGCTACCCCTGGCAAACGCTTAGAAGCCCATACCTGGAGGTATGAGCTGCTCTCAGGGGTGGGGCAATCGCACGAGGCTGAGACTAGAAGCGACGACGTAACAACGACAGTTGCAGAAGCGTTCTCGATGGACGCCTGCTAAACATTTATTCGTTGAATGCTTTCCTGCTTGCTGGGGAACGGGTGCGCTTGTGCCTGATTTTCCTCGGCGGTGGGCATGGTCGAGTGTTTCTTTTCTTCACTCCGCGCGATGCATTGGATTTGCCACGGCAGGCCTGCGCGCCTGCTGCACAAAGGCAGCGGGACTCGTACATATGCTCACTCAGTTCGTTCGCCGTCGCGTATGCGACGCACCGCGGTATGCCTATGCGCGCCGCTGGATTTATGCATTCATCGCTTTGCTGCTGCTCGGCTTCGGTACATCTGCCGCGGCGAGCAACACCTGTCGCATGGCCGACCCCAACTCCAAGGGGCAGCATGTCGATGAGATCTGCTGGTTGCAGCTCGAAGGCGTTACGCTCAATGCAAACGGCTCGACGCTGCAGACATTTACGCTGCCCGATGGCTCCACCATGACTTTCACGGCGGTGGTCGGCAACGTCGGCAGCAGTGCTGGCCTGAGTGGTGTGCAGGCGCCGAGCTGGAGCGGCTCGCAGTTCAGCGGCGGCAGCGGCTACTACACGATTTACAAGCCGAACAAGGCTGTGCTCTATACGAACAGCGGCGCGCAGGGCAACGATACTTCGGTCACCCTGCAGGACATTCACCTGTTCAACCCCAACGGGGTGGAGGCCACCAATAGTTTTGAATTGGTGATGGCCGATGGCGAGAGCACCAACAACGGCGAGCTGCTCGATTTTGGTGTCGTCTCCGGTGGCAGTACCTTGCATCTGGTGGAGTGGCTTGGCGCCACTCAGCCTGGCAATAACCTTACCTATGGTGCGCCTGGCACGGGCTCTGTTCCCGCTGCGCCCGCCTCTGCCTGCGCCGGCATGATCGACTGCCAGCGCCTGGTGGGTAAATCGGGTACCGCGAATGCGGCGGTGTTTTCCACCACCAAGACCGGCAGCCCGTTTACGGTCGTCGGCCAAGTGCATACCAATGGCGGCAGCTTGCAGGGCTTTGCCTTCGGTGTGCGCTGGGGTGGCGCGCGTTTGCGCAAAGCGTTGCCTGCGGGACGCATGGATCCATCGGATCAGGTGACTTATCGCGTCTTCAATGTCCAGAATCAGGAAATCATCAACACCAGCACGACCGGCGCAGTCAGCGGAAATTATCCGTTCATCAGCGGTCAGGCGGTGATGCCGGGCAATGTGCTCACCTTTAAAGAAGAGATGGCACCGGGCAGTAAATCCACGCTTGCCCAGTACGACAAAACCATCGCGTGCAGCAACGGTAACGTGGGCTCGACCACCGTGCTGCCGAACGGCACCTACGACCCCAACAGCTTGCCCACGATTGATCTGCAGCAGCTTGGCGATCATGTCGACTGCACGCTCAGCAATATTCCGCGCGTGGTCGATCTGAACCTGCTCAAGTCAGGCCCGGCTACCGTGCTGGCCGGCCAGCCGCTCAGCTACACCTTGACCATTCGCAACAACGGCACCTACACCGCCACAGGCCCGACTTTCTCCGACACGTTACCTGTCGGCATCACTGGCGTTACTGCTGCCGGCGTTACCTGCGGGAGTGCTACGGGTGGCGCGGTATGTGGATCGGGTGTCACGGTGACCGGCAGCGACAGTGTCGGTTATACGGTGACCGGCGCCGTGCAGAGCTTGCCGGGCAGCGGCAGCGTGGTCATTACGATCAATGCGACCGCACCGACGACCATCAGCGGCATCATTACCAACACAGCCTCTGTGCAACTTGCCGCTACCGACACTACGGTTGGCGAGCCGGCGAGCAAGCTGGCCGATAACACCTCGTCCTGGCAAACCACCGTGCAAAGCACGCCGTCGCTGACGGTGAGCAAGACGGCTAACCTGGCCGATACCAACGGCAACGGCAAAGCGGATGTCGGCGAGGTCATTACCTATGCCATTACCGCCACCAACAACGGCAACGTCACGCTCAATGGCCTTACCGTATCCGATCCGATGGCGGGTGCCACTACGCTGATTTGCGCGCCGGTTTCGATCGATCCCGGCAAAAGCGCTAATTGCGGCAGCTTCACTTATACCGTTACGCAAGCCGACGTGGATGCCGGCAATCCGATTCATAACGTCGCCACGGTCAGCGGTACGTCACCAGGCGGCGGCACCGCCACCTCGACCGGCACCACCGATACGCCCATCGGCACACCGGCGATCAGCGCCAATAACGATACCTATCCCGGCGTGAGCGGTGCGACCGGCGGCAGCACCGGCAATGTCGTCGCCAACGATATATTGGGCACGGTCACCGGCCCGGCCATCGGCGCGGCCAAAGGCAACGTCACTCTGAATTGGGGCAGTCCTGCTTCGTCGCCGGCTGCGGGCGGCCTCACGCTCAATGCCGACGGCACCATCACCGTGAAGCCGGGTACTACGGCGGGCACCTATAAAGTGCCTTACACGATTTGCGATGCTATTCGGCCCGCCGATTGCGCGACCGCGACCGCCACCATAACGGTTACGCCTGGCCCGATTGCGGCAACCAACGATAACTACTCCGGTATCGACGGCGGCGCGGGCAATGCCAACGCCGGCAACGTACTGGGCAACGACACGCTCAACGGGGCAGCGGCGACGCCGGGCACAGTCACCACGACGGTCACCGCGCCGGCCAGCAACCCGAATGTGAGCTTGAACACCGCGACCGGAGAAGTATCGGTAGCGCCGGGTACACCAGCGGGTACTTACACCATCGGTTATCAGATCTGCGACAAGATCAATCCGGCCAATTGTGCGTCGGCTACCGCGACGGTCACCGTGATCGCGGGCAAGATCATCGCGGGTAACGATAACTACAGTGGCATCGACGGCGGTGCGGGCAACCCCGGCGCCGGTAACGTGCTGAGCAACGACACCCTCAACGGTGCGCCGGCCACGCCGGGCACGGTTACCGTCAGTGTCATCACACCGGCCAGCAACCCGAACGTGAGCCTGAATCCGAGTACCGGCGATGTGTCGGTGGCGCCGGGTACGCCAGCAGGCAGCTACACCATCGGCTATCAGATTTGCGAAAAGCTCAACCCAGGCAACTGCACGACAGCCACCGTCACCGTTACGGTAGTGGCGGGAAAAATCGTTGCCAGCAACGACAACTACACCGGTATCAACGGCAGCGTGGGCAATGCCAATGCGGGCAACGTGCTTGGCAATGACACGCTCAACGGCGCGCCGGCCACGCCCGGCACGGTAATCACCACGGTTACCGCGCCGGCCAGCAATCCAAATGTGAGCTTGAACCCGTCCACCGGTCAGGTTTCGGTGGCGCCGGGCACACCGGCCGGCACCTACACCATCGGTTATCAGATTTGCGAAAAGCTTAATCCGGCCAATTGCGCCAGCGCGATCGCGACAGTTACAACCGTGGTCGGCGCCATTACCGCGGGCAGCGACAACTACAGCGGTATCGATGGCGGTACCGGCAATGCCAATGCCGGCAACGTGCTTGGCAACGACACGCTCAACGGCGCGCCGGCCACACCCGCCACGGTGACGCTGACGGTGACCACGCCGGCCAGCAACCCGAATGTGAGCTTGAACCCGGCCACGGGCCAGGTCTCCATTGCGCCGGGTACGCCAGCGGGTACCTACACCATCGGTTATCAGATCTGCGAAAAGCTCAATCCGGGCAACTGCGCGACCACCACTGTTACGGTGATCGTCGATGCGGGCAAGATCGTCGCCGGCAACGACCATTACACCGGTATCGACGGTAGCGCAGGCAATGCCGGCGTCGGCAACGTGCTGAGCAACGATACGCTCAACGGTGCGCCGGCGACGCCGAGTACGGTCACAACAACGATCACCGCACCGGCCAGTAACCCGAATGTGAGCTTGAACCCGGCGACAGGCGAAGTCTCCGTAGCTCCCAATACGCCAGCGGGTACTTACACCATCGGTTATCAGATTTGCGAAAAGCTCAACCCTGCCAACTGCACTACGGCGGTGGCGACTACGACGGTGGTCGCCGGCAAGATCATTGCGACCAACGACAACTACAGCGCCATCGATGGCGGTGCGGGCAACCCGAATGTCGGCAATGCGCTGGACAACGACACGCTCAATGGCGTGAAAGTGACTCCAGCCACGGTAACCGCCACGGTGACCATGCCGGCGAGCAATCCAAACGTAAGCATGAATCCGGCGACCGGTCAGGTCTCGGTGGCTCCCGGTACGCCAGCGGGTAGCTACACCATCGGCTATCAGATCTGCGAAAAGCTCAACCCGAGCAACTGCGCGAGCGCCACCATCACGGTCGTCGTGGCCGCAAGCAAGATCGCCGCCGGCAACGACAACTATCCCGGTATCGATGGCGGTGCGGGCAATCCCAGCGTCGGTAATGTATTGGGCAACGACACCCTCAACGGTGCGCCGGCTACGCCGAGTACCGTGACGATGACAGTCACCACGCCGTCCGCTAATCCGAATGTGAGCTTGAACCCGGCAACGGGCCAAGTCTCGGTAGCGGCGGGGACGCCGGCAGGCACGTACACCATCGGCTACGAGATTTGCGAAAAGCTCAACCCGAGCAATTGCGCCACAGCAGTCACCACGGTCACGGTGGTCGCAGGCAAGATCGTTGCCGGCAATGACAACTACAGCGGTATCGACGGCGGTGCGGGCAACCCTAATGTCGGCAATGCGCTGGATAACGACACGCTCAATGGCGTGAAGGTGACACCGGCTACGGTGACCATCGCCGTGACCACGCCGGCCAGCAATCCGAACGTGAGCCTGAACCCGGCGACGGGCCAGGTCTCGGTGGCAGCGGGTACGCCGGCGGGCAGCTACACCATCGGCTATCAGATCTGCGACAAGCTCAATCCGAGTAATTGCGCCAACGCCAGCATTACTGTCGTGGTCACATCACTGCCACTGCAGGCGGTGCCCGACGACTATCAGCAGACCCCGATCAATGCCGCAACAGGTGGTTCGCCGGGCAGCGTGCTCGGCAACGACACCGCGGGCGGCAAGACCATCACTGATCCCCACAGCGTGACTATTAGCGTGGTCAGCCGTGGCGGACTCACCGGCGTGACGATCAACCCCGACGGCACCATCGTCGTACCTGCAGGCACACCGACGGGCAATTACACGTTGTCGTATCGCATCTGCGATGCGCTGGACCCCAGCAACTGCAGCACCGCGCAAATCAAGCTCGCGGTGAGCGATGCCCAACTGCTGCGCCTGACCAAGCAGGCGACGCCGCAGACAGTAAAAGTCGGCGATGTGGTGCGCTACACCTTGACGGTCGAAAACGTGGGCCAGGCCGCTGTTCACGGTGCGGTACTCGCCGACACGCCACCTGCTGGTTTCACGCTCGTCGCCAACTCACTGACGGTGAGCGACAGCGATGGCAAGAGCCAGCTCGCCGGCACCAGTCCGGTTCGTGTTGAAAACATCGGCGTAGGCGCAGGCAAGCGTGCCACCGTGGTCTACCTGTTGCGTGTCGGGCCGGGCGCGTCCGCGCGCGGTACTTACGTCAATACGGCGCAGATGCTGCTTAACGGCGTAAAGACCAGCAATGTCGCGCAGGCGTCGGTGCAGCGCAGTGCCGATCCGCTGTTCGAAGACAGCCGTGTATTCGGCACCGTGTTCGACGATCGCAATGGCGATGGCTGGCAAGCGAGCGCTACTGCGGGCCATCTACATGTGCAAGGCGGTTTCAGTGCGGCGGCCTATGTTGCCGGTTCCACGACGGTAGACAAAGGCACCGGGCCAAAGCCCGAAGCGGATGCCAGTGCGCCGATGTTGCATGGCATCGCACTGGGCGATCTGGCTGGCCGCCTCACCGTGGCGCAGCCGCAGAACTCGCATCGCATTGTGGTTTCGCAACTGCTGCACCAGGCGGATTTCACCGACGATTTTGTATTGACCAGCAGCGAAGGCACCACCTTGCGCATGCGCGCCGACGGCAACGTCACAACCACTCTTAGCGGCGATGCGGCCAAAGGCATGTCGGCGCAGGCGTTGACCGTGGAGCGGCATGTGTCACCGGCCGAAGACGGCCATGTTCGTGTGGATTACGTGATCGTCAATCAAGGTGTCGACGAGCGCGGTATTCCCGGCGTGCGCATCGGCACGGTCGAGGGGCTGGTGATGGAAAGCGATGCTTACGGTCGTTTCCATCTTGAAGGCATCGATGTGCCGAACATGGCGCGCGGCCGTAACTTCATCATGAAGGTCGACCCTGCCACCTTGCCGCCTAACATCACCTTCACCACGCCCAACCCGCTGGTCAAGCGCATTACGCAAGGTCTGCCCGCACGCTTCGACTTCGGGGTGAAATTGCCGGAACAAGTCATTCAGGGGGACGCCCGCCAAGTCGAGATGGAACTGGGCGAAGTGGTGTTCGAGCCAGGCAGTGCGCGTATGGCGTCGGCCTATCAGGACGTTATTAAGCGCATGGCGCAGACGCTGGTCGAACACGGCGGTGGGGATGTCAGCATTCTTGGCCAGGCCAGCGATAAGGATCTTGCCCTGGCGCGTGCCACTGCATTGCGCGACGCCTTGTTGGATATGGCGCCGGCAACGATACGGGCGCAAATTCACGTAGTGCTGCACGAGCAGCAACAGCCGTTGGCATCGGTATCCGATGACAGCGTGACCCTGGGCTCGGTGCTGTTCGATACCGGCAGCGCCAAGATCAAGCCGGCATACGCGGGTCTGTTGGATCGATTGGCCAAGCTGATCGCCGCGCACCCTGAGCACACTCGTATCTACCTGACCGGCTATGCCGATCGCCGTGCCAGTACCGCCTATAACGAAGCGCTGGGTTTGCAACGTGCGCGTGCGGTTTACGACGCCATCGTCGCGCGGTTGGATGCCACGCAACGCACACACGTGCGTGTCGAAATAGAGCCAACCGATGCGGAGCATGCCGCCACCCAAGTATCCGCCGGACAGGAGGGCACGCCATGAACGCTGTGCACTCTTCTCGTTACCTCAAGGCCAACAACAAGCCTATGCGTATCCGTCGCTTGGACGCCGCCATCGTCGCGATTCTGCTGGTGGGCGTTTACACACCCGCGCTCGCGCAGTCGTCAACAACGTCAACCACAGCGGCCCAGCCGGTATGCGATGCACAACAGTGCAGCCAGGACGGCCAGGTTGTTGTGCGCATCCGCAGTCTCGGCACAACCATGCCGGTGACCGACAGCGCCGCGACAACCGACGCCGCTTTGGCGCCTGATCGTCGCGTGACGGTGACTGCGCCAGTGGCCGAGCCCGGCAAGGCGCTGGCGCGCGCGCGTTTCAATATCGATCTGCCCAACGGCGGACTGATCTGGGCTACCGAAGATCCAACGCTGACCACACCGGTGCTCAATATTCAGAGCAGCTCGATGGCGGCATTCGAGGACGGTCGTATCGTCGAACCGGTGCGCTTCCAGATTTACAGCAACTACGATGCCTTCATCCAGCAGATGAGGGTGAGCGTTTACAAGGCCAGCGACACCGACCTGGTGACCCCGCTGGCACAGATCGACGTCAAGCCGGGTGCCGTTATCAATGCGGCTTGGGATGGACAGTTGCCGGCCGGCGTGCAGCTACATCAAGGCGATCAGCTTCGCTATGTGTTGCGTGCCTGGAGTAGCGACGGCAGCCTTGACGAAACCTATTCGCGCACGCTGCAACTCGTGCGGCCGATAGACCGCCAGCGCGGGCTTGACCAGATGCATCAAAGCGCAAGCACAACCTTGCGCGGCTTGAGCAGCAGTCAGCTCGAAGATCGCCAGTTGCTCGACAGTACGTTCGGCACCAACGCCTTGCGTCAGCAGAACATCACCATCCGCGGTTCGCGCGTGCGCATTTTCGGGCAGAACGTGCCGGACGGCTATGGCGTGAATATCGGCGGCCAGACCGTGCCGATCGACCAGCAGCGCAAGTTCGTCGCCGAGTATCTGCTGCCCAGCGGCCTGCATACGCTGGATGTGAATCTGCAAGGTCCGGCCGGCGCCAAGATGGATTATCCGCTGGCGGTCAACGTCCGCGACAACTATCTGTTCGCCGTGGCCATCGCCGATGTCACTGCATCCAAAAGTTCGGTCAGCGGTGCTGGCGCTTCGTCGCTTACGGTCGATTCGCGTTACAAGGATGGTTTCCTCGATGAAGGGCGTCTGGCCTTCTATATGAAAGGAAAGCTGGATGGCCGCTATCTGCTGACGGCCCAGGCCGATACCACCGAGCGGAGCACCGGTAGCTTGTTCGACGGCTTCTTCAAAGCCGACCCGCGCGACGTATTCCGCCGCCTGGACCCGAACATGTATTACCCGGTGTATGGCGACGATTCGACCACGTATCGCGATATCGATACGCAGGGCAAGCTTTATGCCCGACTGGACTGGGACAAGAGCCAGGCGCTGTGGGGCAATTACCAGACCGGCTTTACCGGCACGCAATACGGCCAGTACGTACGCAGTCTGTACGGCGCCGCCGTGGACTGGCGTAGTCGCGCCAGCACGCCGCTGGGCGATCCCAATACGCTGGTGAAGGCGTTTGCCTCGCAAGCGCAGACGGTACTCGGGCATAGCGAGTTTCTCGGCACCGGCGGCAGCCTCTATTACCTGCGGCATACCGACCTGCTGCCGGGTTCGGACCAGATCGTGCTTGAAGTGCGCGACCCGACGACGGGTAGTGTGGTTACTCGGGTCAATCTGGTGCGCGGCGCCGATTATCAGATCAATGAGATGCAGGGGCGCATCTTGTTGACGCGACCGCTGGCGCAGATTTCGCGCGACAACGTGAGCAGCCTGATTCGCGATCGTCCTTTGAGCGGCTTTGAAAACCACTTGTTGGCCGACTACGAATACGTACCCAGTGGCTTCGACAGCAATGATGTCGCGGCAGGCTTGCGTGCAAAACATTGGTTTGGCGAGCACGTTGCCGTGGGCGGTACCTATGTCGACGAAGGGCGGGCCGGTGACGACTACACGCTCAAGGGCGCTGACGTGACCTTGCAAGCCGGTCGCGGCACGTATCTGAAGGTCGAGCATTCCCACAGCAATCAGGCGGTAGCGCCGATCTTCTATTCCGATAACGGTGGCTTGAGTTTCTTCCGCACCAACGGCAATAGGCAGGGAGCGAGCAGCGGCAATGCAACGGCGGTCGATGCGCGAGCCAACTTCAAGGAGCTGGGCTGGACGGCGCAGGAATGGAACGCCGGCGGTTGGTGGCGCGATGTGACCGCCGGATACTCGGTGGCCCGTGCCGATCTCGGTCGGGCGATTCGCGAATACGGCGCCGAGTTCTCCGGCGAATTGCGCAGCGACCTGAAATTGTCCGGCCGTTACAGCAAGGCGGAGCAGGGTGCCGACGCGCTGGAACAGGGGCAATTGCAGCTCGACTGGCAGTTGGCCGAAAACTCGAATCTGATCGCCGAGTTGCGTCGCGTCACCGAGACGTATCAAACCCATAAGGGCACCGGCACGCTGGCAGCCTTGGGCTATACCCGCCGCCTTGGCAATTCGTTGGATGTCTACGGCACCGGGCAGGTGACCTTGGCCGACGATGGCGGCGCCTACCCCAAGAACAACGCCGCCACCGTGGGTGCGAAGTACCTGTTCGGCGATCTGTCCACTGTCGGTGCCGAAGTCACCGGCGGCGATCGTGGCAATGCGGCTCAGGTCAATGGCGAGTACCGGCTGAATCAGGATCATTCGCTATATGGCGCCTACACCTACACGGTGGACTCAACCGCGCCCTACAACGACTCCGCCTTGCTGTCGCAGCAACCTGACGGCTTGACCATGGGTCAGCGCTGGCGGCTGTCCAACCAGGCCAATTTGTTCAACGAAAGCCAGTGGCTGAAGACGGGGCCGGCCACGGGTATCGGCCACACCTTCGGCATGGACTTCTATCCGTCCGTTGGGTGGACCGCGGGCTTCACCCTGCAGGATGGCAAGCTCGATGCGATCGGTGGTGGTCGGGTCAACCGTCACGCCGGCAGCATCAGCGGTGGCTTGACCACACCTGATACCAATTGGTCGAGCAAACTTGAGTACCGTCGCGATGAAGGTGCCGAGCAGCGCAAGCAGTGGGTGACTACGCACAATTTCAGCTACAAGATTGACGAATCCTGGCGGGTGGCAGCGCGCGTCAATTGGTCAACCACGCGAGACGATATCGATCCGGCCAATAACGCGCGCTTCGTGGAGTCCAATATCGGCTTCTCCTGGCGTCCGTGGAACAGCGTGCGCTGGACCGTGCTAGGCAAATACACCTACCTCTACGACTTGTCGTCGCCGGGGCAGGTGGAGTCCGACTCGCTCTACGATCAACGTTCTACCGTCTACTCGCTCGAAGGCGTGTACCGCTTGAATACCGTGTGGGAGTTTTCCGCCAAGCTGGCCAGTCGCACCGGCGAAGCGCGGCTGGGCCGAGGCACCGGCGCATGGTTCGACAATCGAGCCACATTGGCCGGCGTGCAAGCGCGTCGTTATGTCTACGGCGGTCTCAGTGTGATGGGTGAGTACCGTGTATTGCACGCCGACGAGGGCGGCACGCGACACGGCTGGCTGACCAGCGTCGACTACGACATCGGTAAACATTTCCGCATGGGCGTCGGCTACAACATGACCGACTTCAGTGACGACATGACCAAGCTGGGCTACCGCTATCGCGGCTGGTTCGTTAATGCGGTGGGTTACTACTGATCGAGCCCTGCTGTGGCCGCACATGCAAAGCATCGTGCGGCCACAGCAGCTTTACCGATCATGGTCCGACCAGTGCTTCGGCCGCGAATACGCCCGAGAACACCGATGTCGCCACGCCGAATCCCGGATAGGTCGTCTGGCCCGCCAGGTACAAACCATCCACTGGCGTGGCGTGCGGAAACTGCTGGTCGGGGCGTGCTGCAGGTGACAGGCCATAGACCGAGCCGGCGAACAGATGCATGCGCTCGGCATAGTCTTTCGGGCTGCTGATGCGCTTGACCACAATCTCCAGCGGCTGGTGCCTGGCGAGTGCTGCGATGGCGGCTTCGGCGGCGGCTGTCTTGGCTTGTTCGGTCCATGCATCCAGCGGCAGGCGTTCGTCCACGGCGGTAAACATCTCGACAATGCTGCCGCCCGGCGGTGCCAGTTCGGGCATGGGCAAGGTCGGCACGGTGTAGTTGAACCATTCGATGCCGCCTGCCTGCGGCGCCAGCAGACGTTGTTGCTGATCCATCAATGGGATGTGGTTCACCGAGTGGGCCATCGGTTGTATGCGGTTGCGCAAGCCCAGTTGGATGCCAAGAGTGCGGTGAGACAGTGGCGCGCGTTGTACTCGGCGCTGCATGGCGCGGGGCACTTGGCTGGGGTCGAGCAGATGCGTGAAGGTGGTCATGCCGCCGACAGTCGAGATAACCGCATCGGCCGCGACGCTCTCGCCATTTTCGAGGATGAGCCCGCGGGTACGTCCGTCTTCGATGCGGATTTTCGCGACGGGCGTGCTGGTATGCACTTGGCCGCCGAGTTCGCGGAAGGTGGTGTGCAGCACGTCGCTGACTGCACCCATGCCGCTTTCGGGGAGGTGCAGGCCGTCTTGCAGCATCGAGATCAGCCCGACAATCAGAAACACCGGTGTGCGCTCGATGGGCAGGCCGGTGTAAAGCGTTACCGCGGCAAGGGCCGCGCGTGCTTCGGGGTCGCTGAAGTTCCGCTTCAGCTCGTCGGCGAGATTACCGCGGAGCTTGGGCAGATGACGCCATGCTTTGGCGATCACGCGGGGCAGCGACATCGGGTGAGTGAGCAGATCGTCGGTGAAGATCTTCAGCAGCGGATTCCATTTCTCGACACATCGCTCGATCTCGGCCTGCAGCTTTGCGGTGCGTGCATCGCCATCGTCGCCGTCGATTCGCACATGCTGCCGATCGCCGAGGGTAATCGAGGTGCCGCCGGGCAACTGCGATGCCTGCGGCGTGGCGATGCGGCGCAGTGGCAGTAGCGAGGCGCGATCAAGCTGCAGTCGCGCGAAGGCGTGATCGAGCAGGCGCGGAACGGCGATGAACATCGCGCCGTTGTTAAAGGTATAGCCGTCCACTTCGGTGGTAGAGCAACATCCGCCGAGCCTGTCGTTCGCCTCGAACAGGCTGGCCCGGATGCCTTTGCGGGCCAGATGGATGCCGGCCGCCAGACCAGATACGCCGCCGCCGATGATGGCGACATGGTTCGCTTTCATGCTGTGTCTCTAAGGGGGAGGGGAGGCTTATTTTTTGTCGTCGACTGCATCGCGCTGCATTAGAAAGGCGATCTTGCGATGCTTCGGCAACCGCTTGATTTCCCATTCGGCGCGCGATGCCGCTGCCCGGTCGGCATAGGGCTTGGCACCGATCAGCCGCAATGGCGGATGCGAGCGCGTATAGCGGGCGCCGCGGCCAGCGACATGGGCGTCATAGCGTGCATCGAGATGATTGGTGATGCCTGCATAGTACGAGCCGTCACGGCATTCGATCAGGTACAGGCACCACGGGCTATCGCTGACGGACAAAGCTGTTCTCACGCGAAACGGTGATGGGTCGAGTTATGGATTGCTGAAGTGTAGTCAGTTATCGGTCGATTGGGTTCAGTTGCCCGGCAGCGCGGCCTGGCCCTGCCTTCGTCAGGAGGCGAGGGCAAGGCCGCGTGCGAGTCAGTGGTTTCCGACGAAGTCGATCCTGGACAGCCCCTGCGCCTTGGCACTCGATAGCGCGCGTGCCACGACCTCGTAAGAGGCGCCATCGGCCGCGTCGACTTGCAGCGCAGGCTGTGCCTTTTGTAGCGCGGCAATCGCCAGTTGAGCGTTGAGCTCTATCTGGTTGACCGGCGTGTCGTTCCAGTACATCGAGCCGTCTGAACGTATGGCCAGGCGAACAGGCTCGGTCACGTCGGCTTTTGCTTCTTGGCTGAATTGCGGCAGGTCGACCTTCACCTTATGCGTTATCACCGGTGCGGTAATCATGAAGATGATGAGCAGTACGAGCAGCACGTCGACGAGCGGCGTGACATTGATGGTGGAAATGGCAGTGCTGGAAGCGCGCGTAGTGAAAGCCATGAATCTTCCTCCTGGACCAGCGTGGATGATGTGATGGGTTCAATGGCCCGGCGTGTTTCTGGGGAACCGGGGCGAGGCCAGCTTACTCTCGTTCAAATGCGATTTACTACAAGGGGCCGCCTCGCATTATCGTGGATGCGGGACGCTGACGATTTATGCCGCCGCCCGCCGCAATGCTTCCAAGTCGATCTTTTTCATTTGCATCATGGCGTTTGTAGCCTTGCGCGCTTTTTCAGGATCCGGGTCGGTCAATAGTTCGATCAGCAGCGAGGGCACGATTTGCCAGGACACGCCGAAGCGGTCTTTCAGCCAGCCGCATTGTTGTGCTTTCTCGTCGCCGCCTTGAGATAGCTTGGCCCAGTAATGGTCCACCTCGTCTTGCGAGTGGCAATGGACGACGAGCGAAAGGGCTTCGTTGAATTTGAAGATCGGGCCACCGTTCAATGCGGTGAGGTTTTGCCCGTCGAGCTCAAAGTCGACCGTCATCACTGCACCTGCGGATTTGCCGGTGGCTTTGGCGCTTTGATCGCTGTAGCGGGCAACCCTCAAGATCCTGGCGTTATCGAAAACCGAGATATAGAAATTGACGGCTTCTTCGGCTTGGTCGTCAAACCATAAGAAGGGGGTGATGCGCTGAAATTTGGCGTTCATCGGACTTTTCCTCATAGCGTCGCTTTCGCGGACAGTTGAACAGGGCTGCGAGTTATCCATGGTGGGTTTCTTTCGGCTTCCTTCAGTAGTTAGACGAACGAGGTTCGAAAAATCGACACGACCCGGATCGGCTGAGGATGATCGTGTGATCGCAAATATTGAATAGCAACGTGGCGTATCGGGCGGAGCGATGATGGACAACGTTGTCATTAGATGACTTGCTGTCGGCCATTCATCGGCTTGCCTGGTTGCTGCCTGGTGGCGATATCGGCGCTCGGCCATGCATCGTTCTCTAATGATTTCTTCGCCGCCTGATCGTAGAGATGAAGTCATGCGATTAATGCATTAGGTGCGTAAAAAATCACTTATTGATCTGCATATAGGTCGTGATTTTTATGTGATGATGCCGCGTTCCTGACCGTGCCGCAGGCAAATCGCCAGTGAGCATCACAGTTTGGAAATAGTCTTATAGACAACGTTGTCATCCAGGTCTAATACGGCACCGGCCTGCCCGATGGCAAGCGCTAGCGTGCAGGGATGCGACAAGACGGCTGTCCTTACATGTCGATCGACGGGCGGCTGTTGAATCGTCTTTGAAATCCACTTGTAACGATGTATCCAACCTGGAGACAGCCAATGTCTGTAAAGCGATTGGTTATACGGCCGCGCGTGGTTTTAAGTGCTTTGAGCAGTGCGGTGGGAACCGTTATATCGATGACGGCTTTTGCGGTGCTACCGGTACAAGCGCTACATGCGCAGACGCCCCCTAGCTGCGCCCCGGCCTGGAGTGCGGCGACGGTTTACACCGGCGGTAACACGGTCAGTGAAAACGGCGTGAATTACAAAGCCAATTGGTGGACGCAGGGCAATGACCCGGCCACCAACAACGGCGGTAGCGGTTCGGGTCAACCCTGGACCTCGCAAGGTGCATGCGGTGTCTCGCCGCCGCCCCCTCCGCCGCCCCCTCCGCCGCCACCGCCACCGCCACCCCCGCCGCCGCCGCCGGGAAGCTTGTTGCTCAGTCCCTACAAGGACGTCACCGTCAATATGAACTGGAATACGAATGTCATGCAGACGGCCGTGACCGGTTCGGCGATTCCGCTGGTCGGCAGTGGCAGCCTGGTTTCCAACTATGTACCCAAGCTGGGGGCGGTCACATTGGCTTTTGCTACCGGAGAGTGCGGCAGCGAGAACTGGGGCGGGGTGCCGCCGGCAAGCTTTGCCAGTGCCAACATTCAAGCGTTGGCTAATGCGGGCTTGAGCTATGTGGTTTCCACCGGTGGTGCAGCGGGCGCCTTCACCTGCTCGACGCCGGCAGGCATGAGCAAATTCATTTCGACCTATGCCTCGCCCTACATGCTGGGAGTGGACTTTGATATCGAGGGTGGCCAGTCGCAGTCCGATATCAACAATCTGGTATCCACGGCGGTTTACGCGCAGGGGTTGTATCCGAAGCTGCGCTTCTCCTTCACGCTGGCGACGCTGGGCTCATCGGACGGCACCTACGGTGGCGTGAACACGCTGGGCGATATGGTGGTGAGGGCGGTGAAGAGTTCGGGCCTGCAGAACTACACCATCAACCTGATGGTGATGGACTACGGCGCGGCCAGCCCAACGGTGTGCGTGGTGTCGAACGGCGTATGCAATATGGGCCAGACCGCCATTCAGGCAGTGCAGAATCTTGAGCACACCTATGGCATTCCAGCCAGCCGTATCGAGCTGACCCCGATGATCGGCATGAACGATTTATCCAGCGAGGTCTTCAGCCTCGCCGATGTCGACACCATGACCAGTTATGCGGTGAGCCAGGGCCTGGTCGGCCTGCATTTCTGGTCGCTCGATCGCGATACGCCCTGTAGCAACAGTTCGGCCTCCCCGACCTGTAACTCGGTCAGCAATAGCGCGGTGCTAGGGTATACCAACCGTTTTCTGCATGATCTAGGCCGTTAAAACGCGGGTGCTGGGCCTTGTTAAGACGCTGAGAGGAGGATCAGCGTAATATATGAGGCCACGTACACGACGACACAGTTGCAATCAGCACGCCCGCGAATGCGGGCGTGCTGATTCATATACTCCCGGAATTCATGAGAGCACCTAAGGATTTACAAGCCCTGATCGATGACGGTGTCATCGACGAAGTGATTCGACCGCTCAAGAGCGGCAAAGAAGCTTCGGTCTATGTCGTGCGATCCGGCGAGGATGTTCGTTGCGCCAAGGTCTACAAAGACATGGCCCAACGCAGCTTCCAGGCCCGCGTCCAATACCAGGAAGGGCGCAAGGTTCGCGGCAGCCGCCAAGCGCGTGCGATGGGTAAAAGCACCAACTTTGGCCGCAAAGAGCAGGAGATCGCCTGGAAAAACGCCGAGGTCGATGCGCTGTATCAATTGAAAGACGCCGGCGTGCGCGTGCCGCAGCCCTATGGCTATTTCAACGGCGTGCTTGTGATGGAGTTGATTACCGATGCCGAAGGGTTTTCCGCGCCGCGCCTGGGCGATGTGGATTTATCGCCCGAGCAGGCCCGCGACTATCACCGGTTCCTGATTCGCAATATCGTGCTGATGCTATGCAGCGGGCTTATTCACGGCGATCTCTCTGAATACAACGTGTTGGTCGCGGCGGATGGCCCGGTCATCATCGACTTTCCCCAGGTGGTCAATGCGGCAGGCAACAACGCCGCCCGCGCCATGCTGCAGCGTGACGTCAACAACATCACCACCACGCTGGCCCGTTTTGCGCCCGAGCTGGAAAGCACACGCTACGCCGAGGAAATGTGGGCGCTGCTCGAACAAAGCGAGCTACGTCCGGACAGCGCGCTTAGCGGGCTTTTCGTCGCCGATGAAACTCCCGCCGATGTCGACAGCGTCACGCTGGCCATCAACGAAGCGCGCGATGAAGCGATGCGCCGTCAGCGTGGGCGTGAAGAGGCGGAAAGCAACGCATAGGCGTTAGGACAATGGCTTGCGAAACTTGTAGATAAACTTATCGGTCTTGCCTTTGATCGATGGGTCGTAAATCGACAGCGAGTGTTTGTCCTCGGCGTTGCGCAAGACCTTGCTCTCACCAACGAATTCGAAGCCGGCCGCGGTTATTTCCGCCTTGACCGCAGCGGGATCGATCCGATGCAGGTCATCGGTTCTGGAGAGGCCGCTGCCCTCGGCGGCGGCATGGTCGAGCACCAGAAAGATGCCGCCGGGTTTCAAGGCGTCGAAGATTGATCGGTTGAAGCGCGCCATGTCCGGCGAACCCATAAACGGATCGTGCAAGTCGTGGTAGTTCTGAGATGTCCACACCATGTCGACCTGCTCGGGAATCGCGATGGCCGCGGCTGACTGAACCAGCACCGTCACATTCGGATAGGCAGGCGTGCCGGCAAAGGTTTTCAGGCTCTGCAGCCCCTTGGGTGCGGCCTTGTCCATCTCGGTGGGCTGCAACGCGTATACCGTGCCCGTGGTGCCGACGATCTTGCCGAAGATGCGGCTGTAGTACCCGGACCCCGGCATCAGATCTACCACTTTGTCCCCCGGTTTGATCCCTGCGAAGGCCAGTACTTCGTCCGGCTTGCGCTTGGCATCCTGCGCCTTGTCGTCGGGCGGCCGGGCGGAGTCGGTGACGGCTGAAGCGATATAGGTCGGCACTCCCGAGGCGGATTTCGCCGGCACGTTGGTCCATGCAACGAGAGCAACAGCAACGATCAACAAGCTACGGAATTTCATGGGCTGGCCTCATAGGGATGTTTCGATCTATCAGCGTTGGGGGTAGTTCAGTGTGCTTTGCCGGGCTCGTCCTTCACGCGCGTATCCGTCGCAATCCAATTCTCTTCCCAAGTCTTGCCGCCATCGGTGGAGTACGACCAGACGGAACGGCACGAATCGGGAGTGATATCCGACCAGACATTGCGAACCAGAATGGCTCGGCCGTTGAACGTGTCTTGATTGATAAATTCGCCGCGTCCATTTTTGAACTCGCCGAACATCGGCACGCCCAGGGTGCCGTCGTTGCTGCGGGCAAAATGGAGGGTCCATTGGCCGGATTGCGGGTTGTAAGTGCGCAGTGACAGTGCTTCGATATGACCGCCGGGGCCATCGATCTCCAGCTCGCCGATATTGGCGCGACCATCCCACACCTTTCGCACGATGTGAGTGCCCTCGTAGTCGACCCAGGTGGTGGAGCCGGTCAAGGGGTGTTGCAGACGGGATATGTGGGTTTTCCAGGTGCCGATGTTGAAATCGAAATCGTGCTGGCCGTCACGTGCCGCCGGGGCCTGTTGAGGGCTTGATGCCGATGCGTTCGAGGTTTCCTCGGCGAAACCCGCAAGCGGGTACAAGCCGGCAGCCAGCAGGCACAGCAGGAGATAAGTCCGAATAGGCTTGAGTGCGTTCATTTCATCTCTCAGTGGACGTAGTTGATTGCGATGGCCGGGGTGATCGTGGATGCCGTGCGACGGTTTCCCATCACCACGCGGGTGCCCAGGAGTACGCCGACGTTGGCATTCCAACTGTATTCGAGCGCCGGCGCGAAGCCGAACGCTACGCTGGGGCCGGAGTTGTGCCGAATGCTTGGCGGCTCTTGCATGCCGTGGGGATCGAGTACGTTGTATCCGCTGACGCGGGTGTTGCGGTTATGGCGGTAGGTGACATCGAGTGCCAGCACCCAGCGCTGCGTCATGCTGTACTCCCACGCCGCGTTAGCCAGGAAAGAGCTGCCTGGCTTGGCGTTGCCGCGAAACCCTTCAAGCGTGTTGTAGACGCTGACATCTTCGACACTCACCTTGTTGGAATAGGCTTGCGACACGTTGAAGCGCATGCGCAAAGTGCGGCCGTTGGCAAGCCTGAAATACGTCTGCGTGTTGAGCTGCAACGTGGTGGTATGGGCACCGCTGCCGAGGCCGTCGCTCGGTCGGTTACCCAGGCGGTCGTACTTGCCGGTGGGGAAGGTCTCCTGCAGCTCGAACGCGATCGTCGGAATCCAGCTACCTTCATGAAACTGGGTCAGCCGGTATTGAGCCTGCACACTGATATCGCCCAGCCCGACACCGGAGCTGTTGGGGCCGCCGCTTACCTTGTTGTAGCCAAAAACCGGAATCAGCCCGACGGTGAGCCTGTCGGCGAGTCCGTACTGCATATAGGTGAGCGAGCCGAAGCTGTTCGAATGAGTGGCGGTCACATCGTAGAGATATGGTTCAATCAAGAAATGTCCGCGCGGCAATGTCGCAGCCGAGTTCGCCAGCATGGGGCCGGTCCACCATGGGTCGCCTTGTGACTGGCCGACTGTCGGCGCCGGTGGCTCTGCGGCCACGTTGGCGGATGCCGCCGAGGCTGTTTGTGAACATGCTGGAAGTGAGTGCGAAAAACACCCAAGCAGGCACAGCAGGGAAAGGGTTTTGGCATGGCGAAGCGGGATCATTGTCTTCGTCAGATTCATGTGCATTGCTTTTCTCGTGTCACCGTTACGATCCAGTTTGTTTCCCAAGCCTTGCCTCCGCCATCCGAAAAATGTTTATTCAAAGCGATACGAGTTCGTTGTGATGTCCGAGCGGCTTTTGAATGCCTGACTGCGCTGAGGGAAAGTAAGTCAAATAGTGGTTCGCTGAAATAGCCACTTTGCTACGATTCGATATAACCACTTAAGGCGCGCCCGGAATGAAACGCACTGCTGCCAGCTTTCTGCCGCCGATTGCGCTCGATGTCCGCAGCGAGACGCCGATGTACCACCAACTGTCGGACTGGTTCCGGCGGGCGATCATCGACGGTCAGTTGCGGCCGGGGCAGCGGGTGCCGTCAACCAGAAATCTCGCCCATGAGCTGAAAATTTCCCGCATACCGGTCCTGAGCGCCTACGAGCAGTTGTATGCCGAAGGTTACTTGGAGACTTTCGTGGGTGCCGGCACCTGTGTCGCCCGATCGATACCCGACGAGACATTGAAGCCGGCGCGAAACGCGTCGCTGGAAATTCATCAGCATGGAGCTCCGCGCAGGGTCTCCCGGCGTGCGACCTTGATGTGCGAGCCTGCACAAACATGGTTGGATAACCAAGGCGCGTTTCGAGTGGGTCTACCCGCCCTCGACCACTTTCCTGTCGGGGTATGGTCGAAGCTGGTGAATCGACATTCGCGCAAGCCACCCATCGAGATGATGGCTTATGGCGAACCCATGGGGTATCTGCCCTTTCGCGAAGCCATCGCGGAGTACCTGAGCACGGTTCGCGCCGTACGCTGCGAGGCGTCGCAAATTTTGGTGACGACAGGATCGCAGCAAGGCTTGCAGATTTGTGCCCATGCCTTGTTGGACCCCAAAGAACGTGTCTGGATGGAAGAGCCCGGCTATCCCGGTGCGCATCAGGCGTTGATGACCGCCGGGGCGCGGGCCATTGCGGTTCCGGTCGACGAGGAAGGCTTGAACGTGGCCGAGGGTATTCGGCGAGGGCGCGGCGCACGCGCTGTTTACATCACGCCATCGCATCAATTCCCTCTGGGTATGACGATGAGTGCCACGCGACGGATGCAGCTATTGAGTTGGGCAGTGCGCAACGGCGCCTGGATCATCGAGGATGACTACGATAGCGAATACCGATTCGGGGGCCGTCCGATTGCATCGCTGCAAGGATTGGATACGGACGACCGGGTCATCTACGTAGGAACATTCAGCAAAGTGATGTTTCCCGCTTTGCGCTTGGGATATGTGGTGGTTCCCAAAGATTTGCTGCCGGCGTTTTCCGCCGTGAGACATGCCACCGACACTTTTTCCTCCACGCTTTATCAAGTCGCCATGACCGACTTTATTCGCGAGGGGCATTTCGCACGGCACATCCGCAAAATGCGTGCGCTGTATATGGAGCGGCGAACGGTATTGCTGGAGGCGATCCATCAACAGATGGCAGGCAAGCTCGAAGTCATTGGCGCCGAAGCGGGGATGCAACTGGTGGCATTGCTGCCGCCCGGCGTTGACGATGTGGCCGTGTCGATAGCAGCGGCCCGGCGAGGTGTTTCAGCCAGGCCGTTGTCGCTGTGCTATGTGAGCCCGCCTGCGCGAGGCGGGCTGATTCTTGGTTATGGAGGCGCGAGCACGCGCGAGATTCAGGACGGCATACGCAAGCTCAAGCTGTGCCTGTGAGAGCCGGGTCAGGCCCTTCATGCCCGAAGGGTTTTCACGAGCGCGATGACATCCTCTTCGCCCAAGCCTTCTTTAGCCGCGTTCGATAAGAGCTCACGACAGGCAGCGAGGAGCGTGGCTGGGCAGCCGGCATTCGATGCGGCACCGGCAGCGGCCAACGCACTGTCGAGTACATTCTTTACCGCAGCCTGTGGCGCGAAATCCAGTGTCGCCAGTTTGGGCAGCTTGGCCCGCATGAGGTCGTTTGCCATTTGTCCGCTTAGCAAAACATCGCTGAAAGTTTGCATGTCCAGGCCGGATTGCCGGGCGAAATGGGCCGCCTCGCACAGCGATACCATCATCGGAATCAGCACCATATTGGTGGCATGTTTCATGCGAAGCCCACCGGGTACCGGCCCGCAATAAAAGATTTCGTGACAGACCGACGATAGCAAGGGGAGTACGCGGTCCACGTCCGATTGAGCTCCCGCGAGCAAACCGACGAGCCGGCCTGCTTCGGCCGGCTTGCGAGAACCCGATACCGGGGCCTCGACATAGTGGCCGCCTGCGCTATGCACTTGCTCGGCGAGCGCTGTGGAAAAACCAGTCGATGTCGTGCCCATCTGCACCAGAGTGCGATGCGCAACACGCTGGCGAAACAGGGGCGTGCCGCGGTCGAGGACTTTATCGATGGCACTTTCGTCGGCGAGCATGAGGAAGATGGTTTCCGCGCTGGAAAACAATTCATCCAGCGAGCCGGCGAGCACTGCCCCGGCGGCGACCAGCGAATCGCATTTCGAGATCGTGCGATTCCACACGATCAACGGAACCCCGCCACGGAGCATGTTGTGTGCAATGGGCTGGCCCATCGCGCCAATACCTATAAAGCCAACCGTCATAAACAATCCTGGTGTGGATAGGCCGGCCGGTCAGGCTGGTTTTTCGTTCGATGAAACCCATTGACCGCCCCAGGCGCTGGGATCGACATTCGATTCGGTTTGCGAAAATGTCCAGACGTGGTTCGCCATATCGGCGACGTTGTATTGGCGTTCGCCATAGGGAAACGAGGTGGGTTCGCTGATGATCTTGGCACCCATGCTCCTGGCTTTCTTGCAGTGTTGATCCACACTGGCGACACGGACCATCACCGAGTGGCTGACCGTCCCAGGATGCAAGAAGGCATCGGGGCTCTCGGCGACGACAATCGCAGCGTGACCGACGTTGAGTTGAATACGGTGACTGCCGATGCGCAGGCGCTCGGTAAAACCGAAAGTTCGGCACAGCCATTTCGATGCTGCGATCACATCCGGGTAATGGAGTACCGGGATGACCGTCGCCGCCGGCATGGATTGATTGTCCGGGCCGTGCAAGAAGCTGTTCTCGGTAGGCATCTGAGTGAACTCCTGATGATGACAATGCTTGGTTGGAAAGCTGGTTGGAGAGCTATGGGGCCGTGCTGTTTTTCAAGATGCGCGGCAGGGCTTGGGCAGGGCCGTCTCCATCCGCGAAGTAGTCCAGCCGGATGATCTTGCCGTCGGTGTCGCGAACCGGTACGAAGTAGCTCAGCTCATCGGGGATGAAGTGAAGCTGCTGGCCGGCCGTCATCTGCAATGGAATCACGTTTTTATTGCCACGTTGTGCATAGAGCGTGTGGTCTTTGACGGACAGCGTCTCGATGGTGTTCTCGTCGATCCGGTAGGTGCCCTCAAGTGCCTGCAATGTCTCATCGGACGCAGGTACGGCGACGACCTCGGGAAAGGGCTCTCCCAGCGCGATCGCCGCGAGGCGCCGGCCCATGGATCGCGCATCGAAATTATCGTCGTTGGCGAGGGCGATGACCGTGATGTCCTGCTTCGGAAGATACGCCACGACGGCAGCGAAGCCGTCGATCTGGCCGGTGTGTCCGACCATCGTGTTGCCCCGGATATGCCAGATATACATGCCCAGGCCATAGCGATAAGCCGATGGCGTGCCGGGCAGGTCCGGCGCCGGCGTCGTCATCTGCTGCAGGCCTTGTTTGCCGATGGCTCGGCCATCTGCCAGGGCACGCATCCACAGCCGTAGATCGTCGACCGTGGATACCAGCGCACCGGCCGCCGCAGGCACGGTCATGCTGATGAACTTGGCGTTGCTGACTTGGTGTGTCGACGAGTCTGTGGTGTAGCCCGCGGTACGCCCTGGAATGAGCAGGGCATTGCCGCCATACGTCGTGTGCTTCAGTCCCAGCGGTTGGAGTAGCTGCTTTTGCAGCGCGTCGTACCACGGTTCGCCGGTGACTTTTTCGATGACCGCACCGAGCAGGATGAAGCCGGCATTGGAGTAGGCCCAGCCGGTGCCGGGCGCGAAGCTAGGCGGTCGCTTGCGGATTTCCGCGATGAGGGTGGCGGTATCGGCGTCGCGCCGGGTAAATCCGGGCGTCGGGTCTTTCGTGATGTCCGAAATGCCGGCCGTGTGGCTTAGCAGTTCGCGCAGGGTGATGCCGGTGGCGTTGGGAAAGTCGGGCAGGTACTTTGCCAGTGAATCGTCGAGCGACAGCTTGCCCAGCTCGGCCAGCTTCAGGATTGTCGCCGCCGTAAACATCTTGGTGACCGAGGCGATTCGGAACACGTGGTCGGCCGAAAGCGGAACACCCAGCTCGATCTCGGCGCGGCCACGGGCGCCGCGGAATATCACCGTGTCGCCTTGCGCAATCAGTACCGCGACACCGGGAGCCTCTGGGCTGGCCGCCCGCTCAAGCGCTTGCTGGGCTTGTCGTGCCATCGTCATGTTCGAAAGAGGCGAGGCAAGCGCCGTGCCCGCTGAACACGTAGCAATAAGTACAGCCAGACACGAACGCAAGGGCATGTTCAATTCTCCGCGTACAAACTGGGTTTCGACCGATAGTAATAAAGGAAAGCGCAGTGCTTGGCAGTCGTGCATTGCAGCATTGGATCGTGTCTATGCTCGACCACGTCACTTCTATGACCCTGTCTTATTGACGCTGCCAACAGGGGGCGCGTAGGTTCGGCCGCGCTATAGCCCTGCCCCGGCTAGGGGCAACTCTGGAAGGAGGAAGTGTATGAGCATGAAGTTTCGCGTTGCTTGCGTGTTTCTGTTCGGCATGGGTCTAGGCGCCGCCGCCGTGGCCAGCGTGCCACCACCGAGTATCACCCCGCAAATGGCCGCATGCGTTGCCGCCTCGTGTACCGGCTTGAGCGGGTCTGCCTATAGCGCTTGTTTTTCGTGTTGTGTGCACACAGGGGGTAACGGCCCGTGTCCGGCCGGTGGCGTTAACTGACGATGTACCGATCTTCCGCCATGCCGGCGATTGGGCGAGATAAGTCATGCGCTTGAAAAGCCTGCTGTTCATGGCGGTGTTTCTGGTGGTTGGCGTTGCCGCGGGCGTGGGAGTGGGGCGTTATGTGATCCCGCTCGTGCGTCCAGCGGCAGCGCTGCCGCAACTGGTGTCTAGCGGCGATTACCGCGAGCAGTACATCAAGCCGGCGGGTAAGCCGGTGGTCTTGTTCTCGCTGTCCACCTGCCCGCATTGCCGGGATACGCGGGCTTACTTCGCGGCGCATGGCATCGTCTATACCGACTATGTGATCGATGAGTCGGAAGATGCACGGATAAAGTTCGAGACATTGAACGAGCCGGGCGTTCCCGTGGTACTCACCACCGGGCATAAGGTCCGTGGTTACCATCCGCAAGCCTATGCCGATGTTTTCAAGCAGGACGGCGTAGCCGAGCGCCTAGGCGGTGCGTCCGATCTTAAAGGGCCTTAGAGCTTAAGGGCCTTAGACCTGTTCACGGCGCTACAATGCTTGTCCTGCTATCCAGCGACTTTCTTTTCGCCGAGTTTCGTATGCGTAATCCTTTGCAAGAACAACTGCTCAAGGCCGGTCTGGTCAAGAAAGGCAAGGTCGCCGAAGTGGTGCGTGAGCAGGCCAAGCAGCGCCAGGGCAAGGCCCCGGCAGCGGCCAATCCCGAGCAGGTCGATGCGAAACAATTGCAGGCCGAACGTGCCGAACGCGATCGCGCGCTGGCGGCGGAGCGTAATGCACAGGCTCATGTGAATGAGCTGCGTGCGCAGATCCGCCAGATCGTCGAGACCAACAAGGTCAAGCGCGAGGGCGAGATCGATTACCGCTTTACCGACAACGACAAGATCAAGAGTCTGTTGGTCAACGACCTTCTGCGCGCCCAGTTAGCCAAAGGCATCCTGGTCATCGCACGCCATGATGAAGGCTATGAGCTGTTGCCGCGCGCCGCCGCGGAAAAGATTTACGCCCGCGATGCCGCGATGATTGTGCTCGATCATGCGCGCGACCAAGCCACGGATAGCGGTAGTGATGACGAGTACTACAAGCAATTTCAGGTGCCGGACGATTTGACCTGGTAGTGGGCAACGTCAGCACGTTCGCTACTAGAGCCAAGAGCACCCCCCTCCCGACCTCCCCACGACCGACTTTTCGATCAACGCACTCTGGTCATCGCTTCAAGTCAGCGCCGTATGCGCATGGAACGGCAACAGGGTGGCGCCGGTGCCGGCGATGGCCGGCTCGGCGATAGCAAGCTTCTCCTTGTTGCCGTCGACGACGACCAGGATGCGGCCCATGGCGATTTCGCTCTTGAACTTGCGGCTGATGACATCGGGTACTTCGGAGCCGACCAGTGCGCCGGTCCAGCAACCTACTGTTGCGCCTGCCAGAACCATCGCGCCGGCGCCGGCAAGCGTTACGCCCAATGGAGGTACCGACAGAGCGATCAGGCCGAGCAATAGACCAGAGCCGCCACCGCAGGCAACGCCGCGCACGGCGGCGGGGTAGAAGTCGTTGCGGCCTGGCATCAGGTGATCGGGGATTTGCTTCAGTTCGATATCTTCGCGGGCGATCAGCGAGATGTCGTTATCGTCGATACCGGCCTGCTTGGCCGCCTCCATCGCGGCTCGGGCAGAGGTCATGTCAGGGGTACTGAAGACGCATCGGGTTTTCATCAGGCGCTCCTTCGACCAAGGGTGCAGCACCTTTTGTGTGCGACCGTGCCGGAAGAAGGGCTGCGTTAGTGAAGCCGGTTCATGGCGCTATCTTTTCGCAGTGGCGTCGGCGGTGTGTGAACTTGTTGTTATCGAAACAGGCTCATGGAACGTCGCGCGAAGCTTGTCCAGACGCTGGAATACGACGCTTCAGGGAATCTCCGCAGGGTGGCTGCAGATTTTCATCCCGTTGCCGATAACAGTAGCGATCCTCACCTCCGAGGCAGGGCGCCAGTCAATGAATATCGGCAGCGAAATATCGATGACGGTGGCGCGTATCAGTGCGGCGAGCGCCGTGGCATCGGCAACCAAGCCGTCAGCAAACGCGGTCGATGACGCGGTGAACTCTACCGATGTAAGCAAGAGCCTTGTTTCCCCACCCGCAGCAGCGGCCGACGGCCCGTCCGACCCGGCGGTCGAGCAACTGAAGGCTTCGATCGAAAAGCTGAAAAAGCAGTTGGCCGAGTTGCAGAAGCAGTTGGCGGAGGCCACGCGCCAGGCGTCGCCCGATGACCACGGGGCACAAGTCAGGGTCATGAGTCTGCAGTCGCAGGTGGCCTCTGTCATGGGGGCCTTGCAGCATGCGACAGCCGCTCTGGCCGAGTTGATGCTTAAAGCGGGCGCCAAGACGGGAATGATTAGCACGCACGCTTAGAGCCTGCCTGAGCGAGCTATCAGGTGACAGTTGAACTTTAGGCTTGTGAACTTTGGGCTTGAGTTTTAGCACTGATTGGTTTAATAATTCACAGTTCTCGCCGGGTCCCGCGCGCATGCTGCGCCTGGACGACGTTCGGCGCAGTCGTGGGGCAATGTGCCCAGCGCGGCTCTATCGCTCAAGGAATCCATTCATGACATCCCGGTTTTTAGGGGCGGCGCTCATTCTCGGTTTACTGTCGGCGATCGGTCCGTTTGCTATCGACATGTATTTGCCTGCGTTGCCGACTATCGAGCAAAGCCTGCATACCGATGTAAGTATGGTGCAGCTCAGCTTGATGGCTTTCTTTATCTCGCTGGGTATCGGTCAGCTTATTTATGGCCCGGTATCGGACATGGTGGGGCGCAAGCCGCCGATCTATTTCGGCTTGGCCTTGTTCGCGCTGGCGAGCGTCGGTTGCGCGCTCGCGCCGGATATTCAAACCTTGATCGTATTGCGCTTTGTGCAGGGCCTGGGCGCTTGCGCATGCACGGTCATACCGCGCGCGATCGTGCGGGATATGCATACCGGCCACGATGCGGCGCGCTTGATGTCCCTGTTGATGCTGGTGTTCAGTGTGTCGCCGATTCTGGCTCCGTTGAGCGGTAGCCTGGTGATTCAGTTGGCTAGCTGGCGCGGTATTTTCTGGACCGTGATGGGGGCGGCGGTATTTGGCCTGGTGCTGGCTGGGACGATGCTCAAGGAAACGCGTCCACGCGAGCAGCGGGTCGATAGCAATATGCGTACCGCGTTGGCTGCCTACGTGACCTTGCTGAAGGACCGTCACTTTGTCGGCCTGGTCCTTATCTGCTCTTTCGGGGTCGCCAGTTTCTTCACCTATCTGGCGAACTCGTCGTTCGTGCTGATAAGCCACTATGGTTTGACGCCGACGCATTACAGCTTTGCCTTTTCGATCAACGCGGCGGCTTTTATCGGTGCGGCGCAGTTTACCGGCCGGCTGGGCGCGCGCTATGGGCTGGCGCGCTTGGTCAAGACGGCGGTGACCGGGTATGTGGCGACCATGCTATTGCTGTTGTTGCTTAATCTTGCTGGTGTCGATCGGCTCGATGTGCTGATGACGCTGCTGTTCGTCGGTTATGGTTTTCTCGGTTTGGTCATTCCGAGTTCGGCGGTGCTGGCGATGGATAACCATGGAAAGATCGCCGGTACCGCAGCGGCTCTGTTGGGCACGATGCAATTCATGACCGGCGCAGGCGTCATTGCGGTGATCGGTCGGTTCATCGATGGCACGGCGCGGCCGATGGTGGCGGGTATCGCGCTATGCGCCGTGGTGGCGTTTGTGCTGGCACAGATCACGCTCCGCTCTAAGCATCGCGAGGCTGTCGCCGATTGATCGACATGGCGACAGCAGAAGCCGGCCGATACGACGACTCAATGAGCCTGCGCTTGTGCTGAAACGAGGTCGCGCCGATAGCTCAGCAACCGGCCGCGAAACGGCTCGACATCGCTCTCGTTGAAGCGACTGCGTTTTTCGATCACGCCGTAGCCTTGGTTGACCAGGGCGCGAGTAAAGGATGCGCTGTTGCCGCGGCCCGGATCCGTAATAAGTATTTCGGTATCGGGCTTGGCATGGCGAAGCATCAGCCGCGCCAGCGTGTCGGCATGGCTGCTTTCGTAGAGCACATCGCTGCCGATGATGAGGTCGAACAGGCCCAGCTCGGTATTAGGTATATCCCAGCGCAGATCGCGATAGGCGATAGGAGGCAGTGCGTTTTGCACGGCATTTCGGCGCAGGAATAATTCCGCCAGCGGGTGATGATCGGTCGCCGTAACGTCGGCGCCGCGCCGCTGCAGCACCAGGCTGGAAAGGCCTAAGCCGCAGCCCAGTTCGAGAATGCGTTTGCCGCCGATCTCGTACGCGCTCATGGCTTCGGCCAACACGCGGCCCGAAGGCCATACCTGGCCAAATAGACTCCACAGTGCGGACGAGATGCCCGATCGCGCAGCCAGGCGATGCGGGTCGGCGAACTGGTGCTGGTCGCTTAATGCGCGTATGTGGTAATCGTGGCCGCCAAGGCGAACCGTTAGCTGGCGGGTGGTATATCCCGGCATGCGCGCTCCCAGAAGGGTAATGTTCCCGAGTGATCGGGATGCGGAGAAGGGAGCGGGACCGCGAAAACCGCCAAGCAGGCGAAACATGGAGCGAACGCCATCTTACGCTGATTGCCCGCACGCGAGCGGCTTTCGTCGCGGCGCGGCAGCCGGTCTGCTTCTATTCCGGTATCGAGGCACTCGAACGTGCGCATGTCGCCGCGCGTTCGAGTAGCAATGTTTGCTCGCGCGCATTGCGTGTGAGCGAGGCTGCGCGTTCGAATTCGATGCGTGCCTCATCAAAGCGAAGAAGCTTGGCTAGCAGGTCGCCGCGCACGCTGGGCAAGAGATGATAGTTCACCAGCGATGGCTCGGCAGTCAGCGCATCGACAAGGGCGAGACCTGCGGCAGGTCCAAATGCCATGCCCAGGGCGACGGCGCGGTTCAGCTCCACAATGGGAGATAACGTGAGCTGGGCGAGTGCGCCGTAGAGCGTCGCGATGCGTGGCCAATCGGTATCGGTCGCCGCGGCTGCACGCGCATGACAGGCGGCAATCGCTGCCTGCAAGGTATATAGGCCCTGGCTGCCGCCGAGTTTTTCGGCACGATCGAGTGCGCTGAGTCCGCGACGGATCAGCAGTTGGTCCCAGTGGCCGCGATCCTGCTCAAATAACAGGATGGGTTCACCGGTTGGGCCGGTCCGTGCGTTGGCTCGCGAGGCCTGGATTTCCATCAAGGCGACCAAGCCATGGACCTCGGGCTCATGCGGGCTGAGTTCGGCAAGCACGCGTCCGAGTCGTAATGCGTCTTCGCATAGCGCCGGTCGCATCCAGTCGTCGCCGACGGTGGCCGAGTAGCCCTCGTTGAAGACCAGATAGATAACCTCCAGTACCGATGACAGCCGCGCAGTGAGTTCGGCCCCGCGTGGTACTTCGAACGGAACCTGCTTATCGCTGAGCGTACGCTTGGCGCGAACGATGCGTTGCGCGATGGTCGGTTCGGGAACCAGGTAAGCGCGAGCGATCTCGACTGTGGTCAGGCCGCCGAGCAAGCGCAGGGTGAGTGCGACACGTGCTTCGGTGGACAGTACCGGATGGCAGGCGACGAACATCAACCGCAGCAAGTCGTCGCCCACCTGATCGTCGGCCCACGCATCTGGATCGGGTGTGACCATTTCAAGCTGGGCTTCGATCTCGCGAGTGAGTTCGACCTCTTTGCGCTGATGCAGTTTCTTTCGGCGCAATAGATCAATCGCGCGACGTTTTGCGGTGGTCATGAGCCAGGCGCCCGGATGATCCGGTACGCCTGAGCTAGGCCATTGTTCGAGTGCGATCACTAACGCATCTTGCGCAAGCTCTTCGGCCAGGCCGACATCGCGCACGATGCGTGCAAGTCCGGCAATGAGTCGCGGTGACTCGATTCTCCAGACGGCGTCGATGCTGCGGTAAGTGTCGTTTGCGCTCACAGCGCGAGATCAGATCATCTCCGCTGGCGCGACGCAAGACGACCGCGTGCGAACCCCGCGTGCGAACCCCCACTGTGAACCTCTGGCGCCGGCACTTACTTTTCGGTATTTGCCTTGAGGTTGGACAGGCCGGCTTCGAAGTCTTTGCCGATCAATGTGTCCAGGTTCATAAAGATGCCTATCAGTTTGGACATAAAGGGGCTTGGGCCGTACATGGACCAGGTCACCTGAGTGCCGCCATCGCGGGGTTCCAGGGTGAATTCGGCGGTGTTGTGGCCTTCGAACGGGCGGATGAAATCCAGCTTGATCGCGATCTTGGACGACGGCGACGATTCGATGATTTCCATACGTCCCTTGCCGGCCTTCTTGTTGCCGTCCCACTCGTACATCGCACCTTGCCCACTGGCCGAGCCGCCGATGGCGCGGGTCATGTTCGGGTCGAGCTTTTCATACGGCGACCACGAACTCCATGCGTGAAAATCGTTGATGAGCGCGAAAATTTTCTCTGGCGCGGCCTTGATGGTCGCCGTACGCTGAACGCGGAATGTATCGGGTCGGGTCGATGCATAGACGAGCAGGGCGATGATGAGCGCCACGACAATGGTAAGCAACTTGAGCATAGGGTGGCTCCGTTATGTTCTATGAGGGAGAGCTGCGGTCCCCGCCATAAACAAATGGCAGGGATTGAGGCGATATCAGCTCTTCATGCCGCAATTAATCATCCAGGCCACGCCGAAGCGGTCGGTCAACATGCCGAATTTCTTCGCCCAGAATGTTTCATCCAACGGCATCTGTACCGTGCCGTTTTCAGCCAGGGTATTGAAGATGCGTTCGGCTTCGGCAGGGTCGTCGATGGCGATGGCCATGGAGCAGCCTTTAATGCCTTCGTATGGGCATGGAGGTGCGCTGTCCGAACCCATCAACACCTGATCGCCGATTTCGAGGCGGGCATGCATGACCTTGTCGTGAAATTCGGCTGGGATCTGCTCGCACATCGATGCAGGCGCATCGGCAAAGTGCGAGATCATGGTGATCTTGCCGCGAAAACACTGCGCATAGCATTCGAAAGCAGTCTTGCAGTCGCCGTTGAAGTTTAGATAAGCATTGATTTTCATGAGGTACCCCAGAAAGCCGTGTCGGTGGATTATCGCAATGCGTTCATTTGTGCGCGCAGGCGCTCTTCCCGCTCTCTTAATTCAGGGGTGAGTTCGGTGCCGAACTCCTCCGCTTCGTATACCTGGCGAATTTCGATCTCGGCCTCGCCTTCGAGCGGGTTGGGGCAGCGCTTGACCCACTCGATGGCTTCTTCCATCGATTTGACCTGGATCAACCAGAAACCGGCGATAAGCTCTTTCGACTCAGTGAAGGGGCCATCGACAACCGTGCGCTTATTGCCCGAGAAGTGAACGCGCGCGCCTTTAGAGGACGGATGCAGCCCTTCGGCGGCAAGCAGCACGCCGGCTTTCACCAGCTCCTCGTTGTACTTGCCCATGTCGGTGAGTAATTGCTCGCTTGGCAATACGCCGGCTTCGCTATCTTTGTTGGCTTTTATCATCACGATGAAGCGCATGGTGTTATCTCCGTTGGGCTTAGGTATGCGAGGCCGAAGCGTGGTCTCTAATGAAAGCGACGAACGAACGGAAGCCGGATCGACATGCGTAGCGACTTTTTTTGTACGGCTTTTTAAGTATTTGCCTGGGTTTGATTTTTTTCCGTTTTGCGGTGGTGAAGATTTTCTTAGGCCGGTTCTTATGAGATGAAGCGGCGGCTTATTTCGTATAGTTCGGTATTCCCGCAAGGCTCGGCTGCACTGCAACATGGCCATCAAACGTTCGGTTCCCGATGCACCACAGTTAGATCTGCTCGGCAGCGAGCAGGCGAGATCAACCGAGATCCATCGGTTATTCTTCGCCCTGATTCCCGATGAAGCCGTGCGCAGTCAATTGGTCGGGGCGGCGCAAAGCCTCAGGCTCGCATCCAATATCCGAGCTCGCTGGGTAAATCCAGCGCGTTACCACGCGACGCTGCATTTCCTCGGGGATCATCCGTCGTTGCGCATGGACTTGGTCAATGCCGCCAAGGCCGCCGCCGACAAGGTCCGCAGCCCGTCGTTTGAATGGAGGTTGGATCAGGCCAGCGGCTTTCGCGGCCGTCAACCGCCGTGCGTAGTGGGTGGCTCAATGACTCCCGCGCCGATGCAGCAGCTATGGCAAGACTTGCGCCACGCGCTGACCCTGGCCGGGCAGGGCCGGCATATGGAAAGAAGTTTCACGCCGCATATCACACTCGCGTATAGCCATGGCACGGTACTCGGGACCACCGCGATCGAGCCCATCGTATGGTCGGTGGCCGGTTTTGAACTGGTTCACAGCATCGTCGGCCAGGCGGGCGACTCCCAGCGGACATACGAGACCCTGGGGGCGTGGCACTTGGCCGACGAGCGCCAAAAGTCATAGCCAAGTGGTTTCGATTTTGGCGCACAATCGCCTACCCAACCCTAGCTACGGAGTTCGTCATGCGTACTACCGTTCTTGCTGCACTGATTGCGCTTAGCCTGGTTTCGTCGGTGTCGGCCCAGACCACTTCGGCGCGAACCCCTTCGGTTCCGGGCGTCATGACACAGCCGCTGTTGCCGCCCTATGTCGCCGCGGCCATCAATGATTCCGAGCGTCAGGCCGACAAGGCCATCGATGCCCGGCGCAAAGCAGGAGAAGTGGCGACCTTTACCCAAGTGAAGCCGGGTCAGAAGGTGTTGGAGCTGATTCCCGGTGCCGGCTATTTCACCCGCGTGTTCAGCGCCATCGTCGGCGCCAAAGGGCATGTGTATGTGTTGTGGCCGAACGAGTACGCCAAAGAAGACGAATCGGATGTGCTGGGCTCGCGCAAGCTGGTTGCTCAATCGCATTACGCCAACGTTGTCGTACTGGCCCAGCCTGCAGCGCAGTTAAGCGTGCCCGAACCGGTCGACGTGGTGTTTACCTCGCAGAACTACCACGACTACCCGGACCCCTTTATGGGCAAGGTGGACCCGGCAGTATTGAACAAACAGGTATTTGCTGCGCTGAAGCCCGGTGGTGTGTATGTCATTGTCGACCACGTGGCCGAGGCTGGCTCCGGCTTGCGGGACACCGATACGCTGCATCGCATCGATCCGGCTATCGTGAAAAAAGAAGTGGAAGCGGCCGGCTTTGTCTTCGACGGCGAAAGCAATGCGCTGCGTAACCCGGCCGATACGCATACGGCCAAGGTGTTCGACAAGGCGATACGCGGGCATACCGATCAGTTTATCTATCGTTTCCGCAAACCAGCGGGATGATGTCTGGGCTAGATCGCGGTGGAGACTGAACATGGGGGCGCGCCGGCGCCCTCTGATGACCCTATGCCGGTACGGCCGATCGAGCCTGATATTGCCGATTGCTGCGGTGAGGGGTGTGTGCCTTGTATTTATGATCTTTATGAGGAGGCGTTGGAGCGGTATGTGGTTGCGTTGGCGGCTTGGCGTGAGCGGCATTTGATGTGATCGCAAGTTGGGTCGCCTGCGGCGGGCTTTCGGCCACCTGCCGGTGGTCGAGTCACTTTTCTTTGCTTGCTCAAAGAAAAGTAACCAAAAGAAAGAGCACCCCGGTGCGTCGCCCTTCGGGTACGTGAGGGCCGGCCGGGCTTTTCGACAGGGCTTCCTGCCCTGGCGAAAAGGACTCGGCATCCATGCCGAGTCCCCTGCGGGCCTGATCGTCCGCCCCTCACCGACGCACAGGGGCCCCAAGGTCAAGAGCAAGATCAAAAGCAACGTCAAAAGCAGCGAGCGTCGCTTTTGCCCCTCCCCCTACTTGTCCCGAAAAGGGGACTTCCTTCGGTCGTAGGGGGAGGTTGGGAGGGGGTGAACACTTGCGAAAACCTCTCCTGATGCGCTTTCTTATAGATTCACCCCTCCCCAGCAGCGACCCACATCGGCTGAGATTAGGCGCTAGTCAGGCTGCTTGTAGGGGAAGGGGTGGCTCTTAGCTGCGGTAAGCTGCGCGTTCTTTTATATAAGCGAGTACAGCATGACGACCTCCCTCTATGACACTTCCATCCCCGTGTTCAAGCAGATGCTCGGTGGCTTGGGTGTGGTCTTGGCTAAGGCTGAGGCGCATGCCGTTGAGAAGAAGATCGATCCGGAGGCCTTGCTGCAGGCGCGATTGTTTCCTGACATGTTTCCGCTGGTTCGCCAGGTGCAGATCGCCTGCGATTTCGCCAGAAGCGTGCCGACGCGTCTGGCTGGTGCCGAAGTGCCTGCGTATGACGATAAAGCGCAGACCTTTGAAGAGTTGCGCGCGTTGATCGCCAAGACGACAGCTTATGTCGATAGCTTCACACCGGCGCAGTTCGAAGGCAGTGCGCAACGGGAGATCATCACTCGCAAAGGCACGCCGAAAGAGCGTCGTTTCAGCGGGCAAAGTTATTTGTTGAGCTATGGCTTGCCGCAATTTTTCTTCCACGTGACTACGGCGTACGCGTTATTGCGGCATAACGGTATCGAGATCGGCAAGCGCGACTATATGGGCGCTTACTAAGTCGCTTTTGTGCTTACTGCGCTCCCGCTGGAGAGCGCAGTAAGCGGTTATCAGAATCGTTCACTCGCCGGCAGGTAACGCCATTCACCCACCGCCATGCGGCTGAGCGGGATGCGGCCGATGCGGATGCGCTTGATCGTGACGATGGTAAGGCCGACCTCCGTACACATCTGGCGCAGTTGTCCGGGCTGGACGGATTTGATCGCGAAGCGCAGACGGTTTTCACTTTGCCAACTGACTTTGCAGGGCGGTAGCGGACGGCCGTGGTAGCTAAGTCCGTGCTGCAGTCGTTGCAGGCCGTCGGGGGCGAGGGCGCCGGCGACTTCCACGACATATTCCTGCTCGATGCGTTCGGCGTCTTCACTCAATCGGCGAACCACCCGCCAGTCTTGTGTCAGCACCAACAGGCCGCTGGCTTCGTGATCCAGCGGCATCGGGGCGCTCAAGCGTGAGAAATGTCGCTTGAGTGTGCGAATGCCCGAGGCGTCGTCGGCCGATCGCGTTGCCGCCGTCACCATCGGCAGCGCGGACCTGGCCCATGGACCGGCATCGTGGCTGACCGGTTTGTGCAACAAGATCGTCGCTGGCTCGGCCGGTTCGAGGTGAGCATTCGGGTCGATCTCGATCCGCTCGTCGAGTACCTTCAGTTGCGGCTCTTCGGCGACTTCACCATTCACGCGAACCCAGCCGCCCTCGATATACATTTCGGCCTCGCGCCGTGAACATTGTGTCAATTCGGCGACACGCTTGGCGAGGCGAACGGGTTCGGTCATCGGGGTAGCCAGCAGATGGGGATGCGCCATTGTAGGCGCCTGCGATGCTGGGGATGGCAATTGCCGTGACCGGCCCCAGATAGGGCATTTGCCACTGAGGACGTTTGCATGATTCCATTTTCTGTACTCGATCTCGCTCCACTTACCGAGGGTGGCACTGCCACTCAGACATTCGCCAATACCCTGGACTTGGCACGGCACGCCGAGCGGCTAGGCTACCGGCGCTATTGGTTGGCCGAACATCACAATTTGCCCGGCATTGCCAGTGCGGCGACGGCGGTGTTGATTGGCCATGTGGCCGGTGGCACGAAGACCATCCGTGTCGGCTCGGGCGGCATCATGTTGCCGAACCATGCGCCGCTGCAGGTCGCCGAGCAATTCGGCACGCTGGCTTCGCTATATCCGGGGCGCATCGACCTGGGCTTGGGGCGCGCACCGGGCACCGATCAGGCCACCGCGCGCGCCCTGCGTCGTTATTTCGACAGCGCAGATGCTTTTCCGAATGACGTCAATGAATTGCTGGGTTATTTCGAGCCGGTGAAGCCGGGGCAGGCGGTACGCGCGGTACCGGGTGCCGGTGTGGATGTGCCGGTATGGTTGCTGGGGTCGAGTTTATTCAGCGCCCGCTTGTCGGCGGCGATGGGCTTGCCATTCGCTTTCGCCTCGCATTTCGCGCCGGATGCGATGGATGAGGCACTGGCTTTGTATCGCCGTGATTTTAAGCCGTCCGCACGCCTGGCCAAGCCTTACGCCATGCTCGGGGTGAATGTGATGGCCGGCGCAACTGATCGCGAAGGGCGCCGATTGTTCAGCACGCAGCAGCAGAGTTTTCTCAACCGGTTCCGTGGCCGACCGGGGCTTATTCTGCCGCCGATCGACGACATCGAGTCGCATTGGACACCAGCGGAGAAGCTCGCTGTGGAACAGACTCTGGCCTGCTCGGTGGTAGGGGACCCCAACACGGTGAAGCAAGGGCTGGCCGAGTTCATCGCGCGTCATCAGCCCGATGAATTAATGGTGACGGCGAATATATTCGAGCATGCGGCGCGTTGTCGTTCGTTTGAGATTGCAGCACAGGCGCGCGAGAGCCTGGCTGCCGCCGCATAGATCGGAACAAGTTCTAAAGATTCGCGCTGAAGTTTCGCTGTAGATCTTGCTGGCAGCGAGCAAGTTGCTGAGCGCTGAAGCGATGAGACGCTTCAGCGCTCATGCTGGTGTACGGATCGATCAGTCGGTGTTCGGTCAGCAACTGCATCATCGCGGCATGGTCGGCGGCATGCAGTATCTGGCCCATCAGCGAAGATGGCGCAGAGGCGGTGTACTCGATGCGCTCGGCCAGCGTGTCGAGTACGTGGACGGGCAGCTCCCAATAGCGAGCCGCTTGCAGTGTCAGTTCGGCGGCAACACGCGCGATGCCGGCGACAAATGGCGGGGTATAGGCGGTGAAGGTACCGCCGAACTCGATGTCCAGGGTGCGGATGACCGCGCCGATACCGGTATGGCAGACCAGGCCGGCAAGATACGTTTCGAACGGGTCGCACAGTCCTTTACCGAGAAATACGGCGGCATGTGCGCAGCGTTCGGCGTGATCCCACAGCCGTTGGCCGGCTATTTGACCAAACCCGCCACCGCTGGCGAGCAGGATCGGTTTCATCACATACAGCGATACCACATGGCGCAGACCCTCTTGGCCCAGCAGCACCACCGCGTGTTGCAGGCTGGCGATGGGTTGCAAGGTGCGGTAATGCACGCTGCCGGTGACGCGCATCACTTCACCCACCAGCACCGGATCGCGGCCGATCAGCTCGGCCAGCTTGGCCCCGCTGAGATGGTCGTTGCGTAGTGCGCGCAGTAGCTGTGGCAATACGCTGGGCATGCGCGGCAGGCCGCTGACGTCGTAGCGGTCGCCACCGCAGAGCGCATCCAGGCGTTCCAGTGCCATCTGTTCTTGGGTGTCGAGCGTAGTTTGGCTGGATGCAGGCAGACCGAACACAAAGCGGTAGAAGCGGTCTTCTAGCTGCGCGTTAGCGAGGGTATGGCCCTGGGGCGCGGCGGGTACAGGGCGTGCAGCGAGGATCGGTTCATGCGGTTGCCACGCATGCCGATCAGGTACGCGTTCGCGTGCGAACAGCCGCTGCCATAAGCCCATCATGTTGCGGTCCTTCCCCTCGCACGCCCCCGCGTTGCTTTTGTATCGGCAGGGTGGCGGAGAAATGTAGCGTGGCGTAACGCGAGCTACTTATGGGGTCGTAATCAAGCTCTTAAGCCAATCCACTGCGCCAAGACCGGCCCGGCGGCCGCTGGCAAAGCAGGCAGTCAGCAGGTAGCCACCGGTGGGCGCTTCCCAATCGAGCATCTCGCCTGCGCAGAACACGCCCGGCAGGGCACGCAGCATAAGCGAGTCGTTCATGGCCTCCAGTCGCACGCCACCGGCACTGCTGATGGCCTCGGCGAGCGGGCGCGCTTGTTTCAGGCGTAGCGGTAGGCGCTTGATCGTTCGGGCCAAGGTCTTGCTGTCGTGAAGCTGTTCTTTGCTCAACAGCTCATGGAGCAGGGCGGTTTTGACACCGGTAAGGCCGGTATGGCGACGCAGGTGATCGCTGAGCGAATGGCTGCCGCGCGGTTTTGCCAGCTCACGCTCCAGTCTTTCCAGCGTGCGATCGGGGGCCAGGTCGAGCTGTAGCGTCGCGTGGCCGTGTTGGGTGATGGCATCGCGCAAATGGGCGGACAGTGGATAGATCAAGCTGCCTTCGATGCCGGTAGCGGTCAGCACGCATTCGCCCTGGCGAGCATGTTCGATTTGGGCGCCGTCTTGCCAATGCGCGACGACAGGTTTCAGCGGTGCCCCCGCAAAGCGGCGGACAAGATGTTCGCTCCAGCCGATGTCGAAGCCGCAGTTGGAGGGCTGCATCGAGGCTACGTCCACGCCCCGCGCAGCCAACCATGGCTGCCAACTGCCATCGGAGCCGAGTTGCGGCCAACTGCCGCCGCCAAGTGCCAACACGACGGCACTGGCCTGGACGTGGCGCTCGCCGTCGGCGGTGGCGAAGCGTAGGGCCTGGTCATCGGTCCAGCCCAGCCAGCGGTGATGCACATGAAAGCGTACGCCATTCTCGCGCAGGCGATGTACCCAGCCCCGCAGTAGCGGCGCTGCCTTGAGGTCGCTGGGGAATACCCGGCCCGAACTGCCGACGAAGGTCTCCACGCCAAGTTCACGTGCCCAGGTGCGCAATGCGTCGGCGTCAAAATCCTCTAGCCACCTGCCGATTTCTTTGGCGCGGGCGCCATAGCGCTGTACGAAATCAGCTTTGGGCTCGGCATGGGTGAGATTCATGCCGCCTTTGCCGGCAAGCAGAAATTTGCGTCCGACCGAGCCCTTGCCTTCGTACAGGTCGACTTGAATGCCGGCCGCGCGCGCCACTTCGGCGGCGATCAGCCCGGCCGGGCCGCCGCCGATGATGGCGAGTTGCGTAGTAGCCCGTGTTACCGCAGACATGATGCGGGCTTAGGCCGGGACCGTTGCCGTCATCCGCTGCTGCGGATCGATCGCCACCGAAGTAGTCTCGGTCATCAGTTGAATTTGGCCGTCCTGAATCAGGCATTGCAGGCGCACGCCGCGTTCCAGCAAATGGGTGAGTTCTTCGACGGTGGAGGCGGGGATGTCCAGCACGGTGAGGTTCTTGTTGCGGCTAAGCGAATTGGCGATTTTTTCCCACCAGATATCGGCGCCACGACCGCTGTAGTTGATGACTACGACGCTTTGCGAGCGTCCGCAGGCTTTGCGGATACGCGCTTCGTCCGGTTGGCCCAGGTCGATCCACAGCTCGATTTCGTCGGTGTAGGCCTTACGCCACAAGTCCGGCTCGTCGTCGTTGCTGAGGCCTTTGCCGAATTCCAGTCGCTCACCGGCGTACATCGCAAAGGCCAGCAGCCGCACCATCAGTCGTTCTTCGGTTTCGGAAGGGTGCCGCGCCAGGGTGAGCGCATGGGTGGCGTAGTAGTGCCGGTCCATGTCGCTGATCTGTAGCTCGACTTTGTAGATGGTGGCGTTGAGTGCCATGGGGGGAGCCAGGTGATTGCAGCCGCTTATTCTACCTGTCTCTTGTTTGTGTGCTTGTGTGTTAGGGGTGCCGCGAGCTGGATCGCCTGCGGCGGGCTTTCGAACCCCTGCCGGGGCTCGAGTCACTTTCTCTTGAGTGGCCAAGAGAAAGTAACCAAAGAGAAGGCTACCCCGGTGAGTCGCCCTTCGGGTGCGTGAGGGTCGGCCGGGCTTTTCGACAGTGCATCCATGCACTGGCGAAAAGGACTCGGCATCCATGCCGAGTCCCCTGCGGGCCTTGTCGTCCGACCCTCACCGACGCACAGGGGCCCCAAGGTCAAAAGCAAGATCAAAAGCCGCCGCTCGCGCAGCTTTTGCCCCTCACCCTGCGAGCAGGGGAGAGCCACGCTGCCTCACCATCTCATTCATCGGCGACTGCCTGCAGTCGCTCCCGAGTGCGCGCAGGACGCGCGCTGCTCTTCGGGGCCCCTATGCAGCGGTGAGGCTTGGACGACAAGGCCCGTAGGGTGGCAGGCATGGATGCCTGCCACTTTTCGCCAGGGCAGGAAGCCCTGTCGAAAAGCCCGGCCAAGCCTCACGCACTCGCAGGGCAGGATGCCCGTAGAGCGCTGCATCGGGGTGCTCTTTCTTTTGGTTACTTTTCTTTGAGCAAGCAAAGAAAAGTGACTCGGGCCCCGGCAGGGGTTCGAAAGCCCGCCGCAGGCGATCCAGGTCGCCGATGCGTACACCTTAAGACAAAAACCTAGAATTTAGAGTCGACCGTGAGACCTACCCCCGTGATTCGTGGGATGAGGGTGGTACCGAGATATGGGGCAGGTTGTCCAGCAGCGGCCTGATAAGGTCCAGCGGCAGCGGAAAGACGATGGTGGAGGATTTGCCGTTGCTGGACATGTCGGCCAGCGTTTGCAGATAGCGCAATTGCAGGGCTTGTGGTTGCTGCGACAGCATGGCGGCGGCATCGCGTAGTTTTTCGGCGGCCTGCATTTCACCTTCGGCGTGAATCACCTTGGCACGGCGCTCGCGTTCGGCTTCGGCCTGGCGGGCGATGGCGCGGACCATGGTTTCGTTGAGGTCGACATCTTTGATTTCGACATTGGTGATCTTGATGCCCCAGGGGTCGGTGGCCTCGTCGAGGATCTGCTGCAGGCTGTGGTTGATCGAATCGCGTTGGGACAAAATTTCGTCCAGCTCGTGCTGGCCCAGCACCGAGCGCAATCGCGTCTGTGCCAGTTGGCTGGTCGCTTGAAAGAAATTGGCGACCTGCAGCATCGATTTGTCTGGTTCCACCACGCGGAAATAGACCACCGCATTGACGCGTACCGACACGTTGTCACGTGAAATCACATCTTGCGGCGGCACGTCCATGACGGTGACGCGCAGGTCCACCCGCATCATGCGCTGAATGATCGGGATCAGAAGCACCAGGCCGGGGCCTTTGGTGCCGGTATAGCGGCCCAGGGTCAACACGACGCCACGCTGATATTCCGGCAACACCTTGATCGACAAAAACAGCAACGCCATTACCGCTACCACCACGATGCCAAAGAATCCGTACATGGGAGTCTCCTTTGCGCCCTTTATGCCGGTGTTACCCAGAGCATGAGGCCCTGGCGCCGTAGCACCCGCACGCGCGCACCGGCGGGAAGCGCCGCCTCGCAATGCACACGCCAGCGCTCGCCCTGAACGTGTGCCCAGCTTTCGCCACCGGCGGTCACTGCCTGCAGCAATTGACCCGTGGCTTGCAACATCAATACATCACTGCTGAATAGCTGTGTCTGACGGCTGCGCATCACCCAGCGCAGGATCAGCGCGAGCAAGGCGATCGCGCAAAAGGCGATGCCGGCGATTACGCCGAGATTGACCGCATAGCCGGGGACGCCGGTGTTGAACAGCATGATCGAACCGATAACGAAAGAGATCACGCCGCCGATGCCGACCGCCCCCGCCGTCGGCACCAACACTTCGGTAATCAGCAGGCCGATACCCAGCACCATCAGGGCCAGCCCGGCGTAATCGACCGGCAGCAATTGCAGGGCGTATAACCCGATCAACAAGCAAATGCCGCCGACGATGCCAGGCAAGAACGCACCCGGATGAAAGGCTTCCAGAATCAGGCCATAGACACCGGCCAGCAGCAGGACATAGGCGATGGTCGGGTTGGTGATGATGGCGAGGAAACGCGTGCGCCAGTTCGGGGTGTAGTCGCGTACAGGTAGGTTGGCGAGTTTCAGCGTCAACATCTGGGTGCCTACGCGCACGTTGCGACCGTCGGCTTGGGTGAGCAGGGTAGTGGTATCGGCGGCGACAAAATCGATGACGCGTTTGTCCAGTGCCTCGGTAGCCGTCAGTGTGGCTGCTCCACGCACCGCTTGTTCGGCCCATTCGGGATTGCGTTCGCGTAGCTGCGCCAATGAGCGGATATAGGCGATGGCATCGTTAAGCACTTTGTTGGATTCGGCGTCGTTCGCCGCTTGGCCGCCGGCCGGTGCGGTTTTATCGGAGCTGGCTTTATCAGTGGATTTCGACGGTGCGGGCTGATCGCCTTGCCATGGCGAGGGCATGGGCGTGCTGCCGCCGAGCGATACCGGTGTGGCCGCGCCAAGATGGGTGGCCGGCGCCATCGCTGCGATATGGCAGGCATACAAGATATAGGCGCCGGCCGAGGCCGCGCGGGCGCCGCCCGGTGCGACATAACCAAGCACCGGCAGTTTCGCGGCGAGGATGCTGGCGATGATTTGCCGCATCGATTCAGACAGGCCGCCGGGCGTATCCAGGCGCAATACCACGGCGGTCGCACCATCGTTGCTTGCCCGTTGCATGGCGTTATCGAAGTACTCCGCCGCTGCCGGGCCAATCGGGCCATCCAGCTCGATCCGCGCGACGAAGCCCGCTGGGTGCGCGGTATTGACGGCGGTTTTTTCGGCCAGCGCACCCATGCTCAGCGCCGCGCAAATGACGCTGTATCCCAAGGTCTTCAGCCATCGTGTCATGGCCCGCGCCTCCCGGTAGTGGCGTTGCAATTATCCTCTTATCCCGACAGACGTGCTGAAATCACGGTTATGCCCTCTATCGCCGCCAGCACCGTGCATCTGCCGCCAGGCCCATGGGTTACGGTGCTTGATTGCCTGTGCGCGCATTTCACCGCGATCAGCCATGAGCAATGGCTGGACCGGATGGCGCGTGGCCGCGTGCTCGGCGCCGACGGTGCGCCGCTTGGGCCGTTGACGCCGTATCGGGTAGGCATGCGCGTGCAGTACTACCGTGAAGTAGCGGATGAGATACCGATACCGTTTCGCGAAAGCGTGCTGTATATCGACCAGCATCTGCTGGTAGCGGACAAGCCGCACTTTCTGCCGGTGACGCCGGCGGGCGGTTTCGTCGAGGAGACCTTGCTGACCCGATTGATCCGCCAGTTCGACAACCCGCAGCTAGTGCCGCTGCATCGTATTGATCGGGTTACCGCGGGCCTGGTGCTGTTCTCGGCCGATCCGGCGAGTCGGTCGGCGTATCAGGCGCTGTTTCGCGAGCGCCGCATCGTCAAGCAGTATCAGGCGTTGGCATCGGCGTTGCCGCGGCAATCGTTTCCGTTGATCCGCCAATCGCGCATCGTCGCGGGCGAGCCATTTTTTCGCATGCGAGAGGCCGATGGTGAAGCGAACAGCGAGACACTGATCGATGTCATCGAACGTGGCGAGCACTATTGGCGTTACGCTTTGCAGCCGGTGACGGGTAAAAAGCACCAGCTACGTGTGCATATGGCGGCGATCGGCGCACCTATCCTCAATGACACTTTCTATCCCACGCTGGCCGAGCAGGCCGACGACGATTACTGCCGGCCACTGCAATTGCTGGCGCAGGCCTTGAGTTTTGTCGATCCCTTGAGTGGCGAGCAACGACATTTCGAGAGCCGGCTCAGGCTGGCGTAGCTGGTATCAGGGCAACGGCATTGCTGGCGCATAGTGACCACTCAGCGAGGCGCCGTTGCGGCAGAAATACATCAAGCTGAAGCGGTCGTCTTCTTGTTCGCTCAATACGTCAACGCCACGGTCGTCGGCTTTGCGCACGGTCAGAGTGGCGTGGGGTCGCCAGTTTTCCAGTGATAGTTGCAGCAGGCCGTCGCGCAGTTCCCCATGGCCGGAGAATGAGCAGGCGTGTGCGCTGCCGTGACTGTCGATGTTCAGCCAGTAAACATCGCCATCGAGGCTAATGTTCAGCCGTTCGGTGCCGTTGCGATAGGAGCCGACAAAGCCGACCGGATCGGCCATGGGTGCGGGGACGTGCTGCCGGTCGCTTAGCGCTATCGGTAGCAACAGCAGCACCCACAGGGCGAGTATTCGGGCCATGGGTAAACGTTAACTCATGTATAGCCGAGCAGCCATGCCGTGGGATGCGTAAAATGACCGGGTTTTCCCAGTTAAAGGCCAGCGCGTGACTGCTGCCGTTTTCTCCGCTGCCGCTAATGACGTGGCACTGGATGCCTTGTTTGTTCCGTTTACGACCGGCGTGCTGAGCATGCCGGCCGACCGACGCGTGTTGTTTCTGCGCGCGCGCGATGGTTTTCGCCTGCGCGAGATGGCGCAGCCAGGCTGGTTATGCCAGCAGAGCTTTAAACCGTTCGCCGATGCGTTGATCCGTGCCGGTTTGCACGTTAGTACGGGCGATTCGGATGAAAACGAGCGCTACCCGCTGGTCTTGATATTGCCGCCGCGGCAGCGTGACGAGGCGCGTGCGTTATTCGCGCGGGCGGTACAACAGACCGCGCCTGGCGGTGTGGTGCTGGCGAGCATGCCCAATACCGAAGGTGCGAAATCGGGCGAGGCGGATTTGACCCGGCTGGCCGGCGCGGTCGGCCATTTGTCCAAGCACAAATGCCGGGTGTTTTGGACGCAGCCGTTGCAAGGTGCGGCCGATCCATCGCTGCTGGACGAATGGCTTGCCTTGGATGTGCCGCGACAGAACGCGGCAGGCTATGTCAGCCGACCCGGTCTGTTCGCATGGGATCGGGTGGATACGGCATCGGCCTTGCTCGCCGCGCATTTGCCCGCGACGTTGAGTGGGCGCGTCGCCGACCTGGGGGCGGGCTATGGCTATCTGTCGGCGCAGGTACTAGCCCGTTGCCCGCAAGTCAGTTCGATCGACCTGTACGAGGCCGAAGCACGCGCTTTGGCGCCGGCGCGGATCAATCTGGCGAACGCGGTGCGTGAGCGCGGCAACGATGCGAGCTTTGCCTTGCACTGGCACGATGTCGCCAGCGGCGGGTTACCGCAGCACTACGACGCTATCGTCAGCAATCCGCCGTTTCATCAAGGGCGTGCCGATCTACCCGATCTGGGGCGTGCGTTTATTCACGCCGCCGCCGATGCTTTACAGCCGGGCGGTAGCTTCTGGCTGGTAGCGAACCGGCACCTGCCATACGAAGCGACGCTGTCCGCGCGTTTTTCCGCAGTACATACCGTAGCAATACAAGAAGGTTTCAAAGTGATTCAAGCAAGTGGGGTGCGCGTATGAAGTTGGTCAAGCTGATTGCCAATCTTGGCTATGGCAGCCGTAAAGACGTCTCGTCGATGTTTCGCGAAGGCCGTATCACCGACCCGGACGGCGAGGTCTTGTACGCGGACGACAAAGTGGCGCATGAGCACATTCGTGTTGACGACGAGCCGCTCGATCCGCCGATCGGCTTGACCTTGATGATGAACAAGCCGCTGGGGGTTACTTGTTCGCGCAAAGATGCCGGGCGGGTGGTGTACGACTTGCTGCCGCTGCGCTACCGCATGCGCGATCCGGTGTTATCCAGCGTAGGCCGTCTTGACCGCGAGACTTCGGGTTTGCTGCTGTTTACCGACGATGGCGCGCTCTTGCATCGAATCATTTCGCCGCGCGCGCAAGTGAGCAAGGTGTATGAGGCGACGCTGGCGCAAGACCTGCGTGGCGACGAGGCCGCGCTATTCGCCAGTGGCAGCATGATGCTGGAATCAGAGAAGGAGCCGTTGGCACCCGCGCAATTACAGGTGCTGGAGCCTCGACGGGCCAGGTTGACGATGATCGAGGGGCGCTATCACCAGGTACGCCGCATGTTTGCCGCCGTAGGCAATCACGTGGAAACCCTGCATCGGGTTTCAGTGGGCGGCCTCACGCTCGGCGATCTGCCGCTCGGTGAGTGGCGAGCGCTGGATGCCAACGATGTAGCGCTGCTTTTTGCTGCTGCACCTGCTGATTAAGCAGGCGCAGCTTCAGCGCATTCGCCATCGCTTCGATCAGATCAATACGACGGGTGTCGGAATGGAGTAATGATTGCGCCATTCCAGTCGAGCGTCGCGGCAGCCAGGGCTGCCCATGGCGAATTTTCGGCAGATGGTGGGACGCTCTTCGTAGATGCTGCAGCAAAGTTTGTCGGGATCCACGGCAAGGCACCAGCCCTCCTCGTTTTTAGCGAGAGTTTCCATGCCGCGTTCATCGCGATGGATCAGCCATTCCGGCACGTGATCGTCGGGCAATAAGACGACAGTGAGGCGGCAGCAGACAGCTTCACACGAGGTGCATTGCACGCTCGGATCTACGCTTTCTGCGTAGGGGTCAGGGATATTGTTCACTCGTCAGTATGACGGCAATCACTCAGGCGAGCATGAACGGGCCTGCCGGCTAGCCCTCAATCGTTGCGCCACAAGGCCTGCCAGCCCTCCGGGCCAAGCCGTTTCAAGGTGTCGGCATTGCGACGAAAGATCTCATCGGTATCGGTCATCGCATCCATCGCGCGCTCGACGCTGGACTCTCGCAGCAGGTGCAAAGTGGGGTAGGGCGAGCGGTTGCTGAAGTTTTCGATATCGTCGATGGCGCTGTCGGCGAATTGGTACTGGGGATGAAAGCTAGCGACTTGCAATTCGCCTTCCAGCCCCAGCGTTTCCACGGCAGCGTCGGCGACGTCGAGAAAGTCGTTGTAGTCGAGAAAATCGCCAAGCGCGAATGGATGGATCAGCAAGGTAGTTTCGCAATCGCCGGCATCGGCAGCAGCAAGGCTTTGCAGCTCGCCGCAGAGATCGTCGAGCAGGGTATCGGCATCACGCGCATGACTTACCGCGAAACGGATCTTTTGCTGGACCAGCGGTGCTCGCGCGAAGGGGCACAGATTCAAGCCGACTACGGCGCGCTCGACCCAGCGGCGGGTGGCTTCGATATACGGCAGGTCGTCTGCTTGTATGCCGGCGGTGATGAAGGGGCTGGCTGAGTGGAGTTGGGTCATGCGGTTTAATCGGGGATGGGGGAGTGTGACTATAGCGGTTGGGGTGTTGAGTCATCGCGGGCTGGTTCGCCTGCGGCGGGCTTTCGGGCCCCTGCCGGGGTCCGAGTCACTTTCTCTTGCTGGTGTAACCAACGGAGAAGGCCATCCTGGTGAATCGCCCTGCGGGCCTGATCGTTCGACCCTCACCGACGCAGTCAAAAGCGCGAGCGTTATACCCCTCCCCCTGCTTGCAGGGGGAGGCTGGGAGGGGGTTCAATCTTGCCGCAAGATTGAACCCCCTCCCAATCCTCCCTGCGACCGAAGGGAGTCCCTTTTTCGGAACTAGCAAGGGAAGGGAGTTGTAATGAGTCCGCTCCAGCTTGGTCGGTGCTGATCCAGCCCCATATCGATGGCGTCATCTACAGGTCAGGTCGCATGCACGCACTACGTTTCGACAATGCCTTTATCCGCGAGCTGCCTGGGGATGCGGAGCAGGGGGCGCGAGTGCGGCAAGTGGAGGGGGCGCTGTATTCGTTGGCGGAGCCGACTCCGGTGGCGGCTCCGCGGGTGTTGGCTTATTCGGCTGAGATGGCCGGGATACTTGGGTTTGACGCTGCGGATATCGCCAGTGCGGAGTTTGCGCAGGCGTTCGGCGGCAATGCCTTGCTCGCGGGCATGCAGCCATATGCGGCGAACTACGGCGGGCATCAGTTTGGTGTTTGGGCCGGGCAATTGGGCGACGGTCGGGCGATGTCGCTGGGTGAAGTGGTCAATCAGGCTGGCGAGCGCTGGGAGTTGCAGCTCAAAGGTGCCGGGCCCACACCCTACTCACGCGGAGCGGACGGGCGTGCGGTGTTGCGTTCGTCGGTACGTGAATTTCTGTGCAGTGAGGCGATGCATCACCTTGGTGTGCCAACGACGCGTGCACTGAGTCTGGTAGCTACCGGCGACACGGTGGTGCGCGACATGTTTTACGACGGCCATCCGCGCGATGAGCAGGGCGCTATTGTGTGTCGCGTAGCGCCATCGTTTATCCGCTTCGGAAATTTTGAGTTGCCGTCGTCGCGCAACGATGTGTTGTTGTTACGGCAACTGGTCGATTTCACGATTCGTCGCGATTTTCCCGAGCTGAAAGGTACGGGTGAGACGCTTTACGCCGAGTGGTTCGGGCAAGTATGCGAGCGAACGGCGGTGATGATCGCGCATTGGATGCGAGTGGGGTTTGTACATGGCGTGATGAACACCGACAACATGTCGATTCTTGGGCTCACTATCGACTACGGCCCTTATGGCTGGGTGGATAACTTCGATGTGGATTGGACGCCCAACACCACCGATGCCAGTCGCCGCCGTTATCGCTTTGGTCAGCAACCGAATGTGGCATGGTGGAATTTGAGCCGGCTGGCCGGAGCCTTGGCGCCGTTGTTCGCCACCGTTGAACCGCTGCAGGCAGGGCTGGATCGTTATGCGGCGGTCTATGCGGCGGCGAATCGGATGACTATCGCCGCCAAACTCGGTCTGGCCGAATGTCGCGATGACGACGAGGCCTTGATACAAACGCTGCACGAGTTGTTGCAGCAAGCCGAGGTCGATATGACTTTGTTCTTTCGTGAATTGAGCGAGGTCGATCCACGCGCACCATCGTTGGTGCCGTTGCAGGAGGCGTTTTACGACGACGCGAAACGGCGCGAAGCCGAGCCGGCTTTTCTTACGTGGTTGGCGCAATACGCGGCACGTCTGGCGGACGATCCGCTATCGGCCGAACAGCGCCGTGCACGCATGCACGCGGCCAATCCGCGTTACGTGCTGCGCAATTATCTTGCGCAGCAGGCGATCGATCGTGCCGAGCAAGGCGATGTGCAAGGCATCAACGAATTGCTCGATGTACTGCGGCGCCCCTATGACGATCAGTCTGGGCGTGAGCACTATGCGCAGAAGCGGCCGGATTGGGCACGGCATAAAGCAGGCTGTTCGATGTTGTCCTGCAGTTCGTGACACGCTAGGGCCAAAAGACGAGGGATTAGGCCATGCTTGCAAAGCTTGCCGGGATGCGATCCATCACTCAGGTCTGCTTGTTTGGTCTAGGGGCGTTGTGGACTTTGCCCAATACTTTGATCGGCCTGCTGGTGGGCTTGTTCGGGCTCGCCTTTGGCGCGCGGATGAGCTGGCGCGAGGCAGAGCTGGCGGTAGTGTTTCGTTGTTGGCCCTGGGGCGCGGGCGGTGCGTTGACCTTGGGCAATGTCATTGTGCACACGGGTGACGACCTGGATGTGCGTTGCCTAACTTACGCGCATCGTGCGGGCTTGTGCACCGAGGCATCGGTGAGCCTGGCCGATCACGAACGCGCACATGTTTACCAATACATGGTGCTCGGACCGCTGTTCTTACCGTTGTACCTGCTATGCGGCGGTATCAGTGTGCGCAATCGGTTTGAGCGTGCCGCCGATCGTTATGCGCAATCGCGGCATGGCTGGTGGCCTTGGCCGTGAGTTGCCTGCACCCATCGGCCTAGTTGCCGCTTGTCGGCGCGGGCCGCGTTTGCGCGCCGGGAGGTAGCCGGTTGCCTGGGTTGGGGCGATTACCCTGGCCCGGCGGGCGGCCACCGTTGCCTGGATCCGGCGGCGGTCGATTGCCTTGTCCGGGAGGTGGGCGATTGCCCTGGCCTGGCCGATTGCCTGGATGGGGTGGACGAATTCCAGGTCTCGGTGGGCGTTGATGGCCCCATCCGGGATGCGGTCGCGGTGGTGGCCGGATCGGACGCGGCGGGCGAGGCCGGATCGGCCGGTGATACCAATAGTCGCGCTGGCGGTAGAACGGGCGGTTGCTGTAGTAGTTGCCCCAATACGTGCCGATGACAAAACTGACGACAGGCAGGCCGATGCGGCTGCCGTATTGCTCCACAATCACCGGCTGGCTTTGATACACGTATTGAATGTAATTGGCGGAGACCCAGCCGCGATCGCCGCCGACGATCACATCGCACCATTCGTAGTGTTCTGTGCAGCCCTGAATATTGATGCGGGTACCGGCAGGAAGTACGCCGATGTGCGGGTATTCGATATGCGGGCCGGCACGTAGATTCACATTGCCGGTGACGACACCTTCTTCAGCTTGGGCGAGTGCGGGTAGCGCGAACGCGAGCGATAACCAGGCCAGCCATACAAGACGTTTCATCGACGGTGCCTTTCAAAGGAGAGTCCAGCTATCAACGGTCTTATGGGTATTGCGGAGCGCTGGTGTTGCGGAGCGGCGGCTCACTTTGATCTTGTTGTCATCGGCCTGCAAGCGGGTTTTAGAGATCTGTTTACCGGCCCGCGACGCGGGCTTGTTAGACGACGAGTTGCTCCAATTGTCCTTGCACTTCATTGATCGACACGCGAATGCGCGCACTGAATATCGAGTCTTCGTGGTGAATCAGCACTAGTCGCTCGGTGGCGCGAGTCATGGCGACATAGAGCAGGCGGGCTTCATCGACTTCATCCTTGCCAGGCTTGGGCAAAGAGCCGAGACCGGGAATAATCACCAGGGGAAACTCCAGGCCTTTGCTGGAGTGCATGGTGACCAATTTGACGGTGTCTTCGACGACGAACAGGGAGCTTTTGCCGTTGCTGTCGGCGAGGCGGCTGGGGATTTCGGCGCGCTTGAGGGCTTCGTGCAGTTTCTCGCCTTCCCAGCCATTGCGGTAAATCACCGCCATGTCGGAGAACGGGCGGCCATCGGCATGTTCGTGGCGCAGCCGGTCGATGATGGCCGGCAATTGATCGGCGGCCCGTTCAACGCGAATCAGCTCGGGCAAGGCGCCGCGGCGGCCCGCGCTTTCAGGTGCGATCAACGGTACGCCGTCGTCTTCATCGCTGCGTTCACGCAACAGCTCGTTGGCAAATCCGCGCGCGACGGCGAGGATCTCCAGGGTGTTGCGATAGTTGAGTTTGAGAATGGTGGTACGGCCTTGCGCCTGCACGCCGAGGCTTTTCCAACTGATCTGGCGACGGCCGGGTTTGCCGTAGATGTTCTGTGCATCGTCGTACAACACCAGTAATGAATTGGTGTTCGGATCGATCATCTGCACGATGAGTTTGTACCAGTCGGGCTCGAAATCGTGGCCTTCGTCGATGAGCACGGCGCCGTATTGGAAGCGCGGAATCTGGCCGCTGTCGACACCTTTTATCACCGCCGGCGGCAGGTCATCGGAGAAATTGTCGCCATCGGGCGGCAAGGGGACGTGGTACGCCGTCAGCATTTTCCGGCACCACTTATGAAAGTTGTATACCTGCACCTTGTCGCTGAGTCCGCGCTCGCCCATCAACTGATCGAGTCGGGCCGCCAGGGTCTTGTTGTAGCAGAGCACCAGAATCGGCTTGGATAGCGCGCGCGCCAGTTGCATGGCGCGAAACCCGAGGATCATCGTCTTGCCGGAGCCGGCAACACCGTGAATGATCCGGTGCTCGTCGCCCAATGAGCGCGCAAGCAGCTCTTGCTGCGCGTCCATCACTTTAATCAGGTCGGGGATTTCCAGCGCGCGCGCGTCGCTGGTGTGGGTGCTGGCGAACAAGCCGAATTGGCCGTCGCCCGGCTCCACCCGAATCTCGGGAAACAAATGCCAGCGAACGCGATCGATCTGCGGCAGCGTCAGTGTGGTGGGGAACACCTGCGGAAACATCGCCCACAGCCGCTCTTGAAAAGCCTCCGCTTCGACCGCCTCGTATATCTCGTCCTGGCAGATCACCAGGTGGGCAGGAATCACCGCTTCCAGTTCGGCGGCCAGGAATTGTTTGCGGCTGATATTGCTCAGCACCACGCCATAGCCCCACGGCATTAATAATTTGCCGGCGTAATGGTGGCCTGCCGGATAGCGCAGCGCAGGGTCGCGTTGCAGCACTTTGTAGATCTCGGTCGCGTAATCGCGCGCCTGCATCAGCGGGTTGTGCTCCTTCACGCTGCTGTTGGCGCTCAACAGGGTGAATTGCGTGGGATCGGCCTGCTGAATGGTTTCCGGTTTCCAGTCCTTGACCTCCAGCACCAGCAAGCCGCGGCGTGGATGGAATACGACGAAATCCGGGCGGCGTTGCTTTAGCCCAATCGGTACGTCGTACCAGAGCAGGTAATCGTCTTCGAGTTTCTGTTCGAGCCGCTCGGAAACACGCTTCTCGCCGCTCATCATGCGCGGCAGGCAACTGTTGCGGCTGGGAATGAGCTTGGCCATCCTGGAACCTGTGTGGTGGTCTCCAGCCGATGACGTTAGCTGAACGTTGCAAGCTGTCAATCCTTGGTGCCCGCGCTGAACAGGTCAGAGCGTCGCTAGCCCCAATGCAACAAGATTTTCGGTGATACATCGACGCGAACACAGGCCCGGCTCGCAATGCCGTCATTGAGCGCGGCACGAAACGCCGGCGCGAGCGAGCGCAGTGCGCGCGCGGCCAAGCGCGATTGGGCCTGCTGCATCGGTGTGCGGCGCAGCATGGTGGCGGCCCACGGTGGCAGCAGGGCGGCACCGGCATGCAAGAACACATCGCGAGTCAGGCCGGCGGCAGGTACCGGCAGCCGCACTTTCGATAACACCTGCAGCACGATGCGCGACCGCTCGCTGTACTCCAGTTCGGGCTGTACCCGATGTAGATAGGCACTGACTTCGGCCTCCGAGCGTGGCACGTTTCGCGCACCCAGCGCCTCGGCGATACGGCGCACTTCGTCGTAGTAACCATCGGCGGCATGGGCGGGCAGCAGGCTGGGACTGTATAGGCGATACCCCTGCAGAAAACTGTAGGCCTCAGTGACATGAACCCAGGTCAATAGATCCGGGTCGTCGGCTGCGTATGGCCGCCCATCTTCCGCCTGGCCGCGTACTTGAGTGTGGATCTGCCGAACCCGTTCAATCAGTGCCTCGGCCTGCTCGCGCGGTGCATAAGCGGTGCCGCCGACAAAGGCGGTGGTGCGGCGCAGGCGACCGAGCAGGTCGCCGCGGAAATTCGAGTGATCCCATACGCCGGCCAGCGCCAGCGGATGCAAGGTTTGCAACATCAACGCGGCCAAGCCGCCCGCCAGCATGCCGGGGAAGTCCGAGTACACCCGCCAAACGGCGCTGTCGGGTCCAAACAGGCCGGGGTCACCGTGCGGATGGTCGTAATCGATGGGGCTGCTGCTTTGACGCGGGAAGGCGCTCAATACCCAGCGACGAATCGGCTCACGGGCCGGGCGGGTGAGTAATTGCCAGGGAGAGGACATGGCGTAAGTTTATCTGAGAGCATCCCTATAGTTTGCGCTCCCGGCAGATTGTGTTATCACTAGCAGCCATGACGCTCACCCCCGCCAACCTGTATTTCTGGTTTTATACCTATCCGCAGCCACAGGCGGAGGTACGGGCGCGATCGTCGTAAAGACACTTAAGATCAACACCCCGAAAGCCGCCAGCCTTCCACTGGCGGCTTTTTTCATGGCAGCCACTGGACCCCACCCAAGGAGCCCGACGTGACTTGCCATACCGATGACCTGCGCATACGTGCGATTACCAAACTCAGTACACCCGCCGAAGTGATGCGCGATGGCGCAATCAGCGAACGTGTCGCCACCACCGTAGCTGCCTCGCGCGAGGCCTTGCACCGAATCATCAGCGGTACCGACGATCGCCTCATCGTAGTGATTGGCCCTTGCTCGATCCACGATACCCACGCCGCGCTCGACTACGCCAAACGACTGCTGGCGCAGCGCGAGCGCTTTGGCGATGCGCTGGAGATCGTGATGCGGGTGTATTTCGAGAAGCCGCGCACCACGGTGGGCTGGAAGGGGCTTATCAATGACCCTGATCTGGACGGTAGCTTCCAGATCGACAAAGGGCTGCGCATGGCGCGCGGCCTGTTGCGTGACATCAATGAGCTTGGCTTGCCGGCCGGTTGCGAATTTCTCGACATGATTACCCCGCAATACATTGCCGATTTGGTCGCTTGGGGCGCGATTGGCGCGCGCACGACTGAAAGCCAGGTGCATCGCGAGCTGGCCTCGGGGCTGTCCTGCCCGGTCGGCTTCAAGAACGGTACCGACGGCAATGTGAAGATCGCGGTGGATGCGGTGCAGGCGGCCTCGCAGCCGCACCATTTCATGGCGGTGACCAAAGACGGCCAAGCCGCCATCGCGGCGACGACGGGCAACGAGGACTGCCACCTGATTCTGCGTGGCGGTATGTCGCCCAATTACGATGCGGCCAGTGTTGCGGCGGCCTGCGCGGCCATTGGCAAGGCGGGGTTGCCGCAGCGGGTCATGATCGATGCCAGTCATGCCAATAGCGGCAAACAAGCCGAAAACCAAACCAAGGTCATCGATGACATCGCCGCGCAGCTCGAAGCTGGCGAGCAGCGCATCATCGGCGTCATGGTGGAAAGCCATCTGATCGGCGGCCGGCAAGATCTTGAGGCAGGCCGCGAGCCGGTCTACGGCCAGAGCATTACCGATGGCTGCCTCGGCTGGGAGCCGTCGGTGCAGGTGCTGGAGCGCCTGGCCAAGGCGGTACGCGAGCGACGGCCACTCCATGCGTTGGCGGCGAATGGCTGACGCATCCCTGGACTGTGACCTATGCTGTGCGCCCACCATCTATCGTCGAGCCGCCGTATGTCGATCGAGAACATTCCGTCCAAGGGCATTCCGTCCAAAGGCACGCCATTCACTATCAGCCACGACCTTAGCGAGCATCGTTTCGAAGTCGAGGTGGATGGGGTGTCGTGCATTCTTGATTACACCTTGGCCGGCAACGTCATGACGATAACCCACACTGTGGTGCCGCCCGCTGTAGGCGGTCGGGGGATTGCTTCGGAGCTGGTCCGCAACGCCATGGACGTTGCACGGGCAGAGCATTGGAAGGTGATTCCGGCTTGCTCCTACTCCGCCACGTGGGTACAGCGTCACCCTGACTATGCGGATCTGCTTGCATGAGTGATGCACCGAACCCGCTTGGCCCCGCGACAACGCGCAAGCGGCGCTGGCGCCCGCTGCATGCCTTAAGGGCACGGCCGCGATTCACCTTGTCCGGCGGCATCTTCGTTGTTGCCAGCGGCTTGTTGATGTGGCTCGGATTGCGCCCGTCGCTGGCCTGGCTATTGGGTTTCGATCTGGCTGCCGTGGTTTTTCTAAGCATGATCGCCTGGCTGTTCACCAAGGCCACGCCGGAAAAAATCGGCAGCCAGGCGCGCGTGCAAGATGCCGGGCGATGGGGTGTTTTGTGGAGCAGCGTGGCGTTTACGGTCGTGGTATTGGTGGCATTAGGCACCGAGCTGCACGCGGTCAAAGGCGGTGGCGTGCAGCCGATCGTGCTGGCCGTGGTCAGTATTGTGCTGTCCTGGTTGTTTATGAACACCATGTTCGCCATGCACTACGCGCACGGGTACTACGGCGAATTCGGCAAGCAACACGAGGGGCTGCAATTTCCCGAAACGCCGCGGCCGGACTATTGGGATTTCGCCTATTTCGCGATCGTGATCGGCATGACCTTTCAGGTCTCCGACGTGCAGATCACCAGTCGTTATCTGCGCCGTGTCGCTTTGTTGCACGGCGTGATCGCGTTCTTCTTCAATGTATTCATCATCGCGTTGAGCGTGAATATCGTGGCCGGGCAGGCTTGAGCGATTTCCTCCCCAACAGGGAGAGGAAATAGGGGGCTTAGTCGCGGAAGTTGTCGAACTGCAGCGGTAATTCGACGTCGGCCTTGCGCAGCGTAGCCATCGCCAACTGCAGATCGTCGCGCTTCTTGCCCGTGATGCGCAGTTTGTCGCCGTTGATTTGCGCCTCGACCTTGAGCTTGGCTTCTTTCAGCGAGGCGACCAATTTCTTGGCAACCGGCTGTTCGATGCCTTGCTTCACGGTGATTTTCTGGCGGGCGCCACCGAGGTTTACTTCAGGGTCGGCAATATCCAGCGCGCGGATGTCGATTTTTCGCGCAACCAGCCGACCGCGCAGGATGTCCAGCATCTGCTGGAGCTGGAATTCGCTCGGCGCGACCTGGGTAATCGTGAAGGTATCGAGCTCGAACGTGGCATCCGATCCCTTGAAGTCAAAACGGGTGGACAGCTCGCGATTGGCCTGATCGACCGCATTGGTCAGCTCGTGCTTATCGACTTCGGAGACTACGTCAAAGGAGGGCATGGCAAAGACTCAGGTGGCGTGCGAGACGGAAAGTGTAAGCGATGCGGTGATAATGCACCGCTTGGCGTCTTGGAGCATGGTATGCGGCTGGTGATTGCGTGAAAGTGGATGTATTGGTGATCGGCGCGGGTGCGGCCGGGCTGATGTGCGCCATCGCCGCCGGCCAGCGCGGTCGTCGTGTCTTGGTCGTGGATCATGCGAACAAGGTCGGCAAGAAGATCCTGATGTCCGGCGGCGGGCGCTGTAATTTCACTAATCTCGGCGTTACGCCGGCCAACTATCTGTCGGCCAATCCACATTTCGCCAAGTCGGCCTTGGCACGCTACACACCGGCCGATTTCATCGCGCTGGTCGAAAAACATCGCATCGCTTATCACGAGAAGGAGCTGGGCCAGCTCTTTTGCGACGATTCCTCCAAACAGATCGTGCGTATGTTGTTGGACGAATGCGCTGCCGCTGGCGTGCGGATCGAAACCAGTTGTGCCGTTGCGCGGGTTCGCAAGACCGATGAGGGTTTCAGCGTGACTACGGTCCATGGCGAGGTACATGCCGAATCGCTAGTGGTAGCCAGTGGTGGTTTATCGATACCCAGCATGGGGGCTAGCGGTTTGGGTTATGACCTGGCGCGGCAATTCGGCCATGCGGTGCTGCCGATCCGCGCCGGCCTGGTGCCGTTGACCTTGAGCGGTAAGCATCAAGAGCACTATCAAGACCTTGCCGGCGTGGCGTTGCCGCTGGTAGAAGCCCGCGTCGGCAAAAGGGAATTTCGCGCCGGCATGCTGTTTACCCATCGAGGTATCAGCGGGCCGGCGATTTTGCAGATTTCTTCTTATTGGCAGCCCGGACATGATTTGCGTATCGACTTGCTGCCTGCGCATCCCTTATTGAGCCAGGATGCCGGCGCCTGGCTCAATGAGCAGCGTGCGGCCCGGCCTGCCGCAGAACTGAAAACCGTGTTGGCCGACCTGCTGCCCAAGCGCCTGGCACAGCGGTTGTGCGAGCTTTGGTTTGAAAGCCGCCCGATGCGGCAATACCGCGAGGCCGAACTCCATGAGATCGGCAAACAGCTACATGACTGGCCGATCACGGCTAGTGGCACCGAGGGTTATCGCACGGCCGAGGTGACCCTGGGAGGGGTGGATACCGATGGTCTGTCGTCGAGCACGATGCAGTCGAAGCTGGTGCCGGGGCTGTATTTCATCGGCGAGGTGGTCGATGTTACCGGCTGGCTGGGAGGGTATAACTTTCAGTGGGCTTGGGCTTCGGGGTATGCGGCGGGGGAGGTGGTTTAGTGTTTTGGCTGGGTTGTTCGCCTGCGGCGGGCTTTCGGCCACCTGCCGGTGGTCGAGTCACTTTCTCTTGAGTGGCCAAGAGAAAGTAACCAAAGAGAAGGCCACCCCGGTGAGTCGCCCTTCGGGTACGTGAGGGCCGGCCGGGCTTTTCGACAGTGCATCCATGCACTGGCGAAAAGGACTCGGCATCCATGCCGAGTCCCCTGCGGGCCTGATCGTCCGCCCCTCACCGACGCACAGGGGCCCCAAGGTCAAGAACTGGATCAAAAGCAAGGTCAAAAGCTGCGAGCGTTGCTTTTGCCCCTCCCCCTGCTGGCAGGGGGAGGTTGGGAGGGGGGCGGGCTTGCGGCAAGCCTTCGCTCTACGATTTCATCTGCCGCCGACGCGTAAGCCAACTGTCGAGCTGATTGGCGAAGGCCTGGCGGTCGCGTGGATGAAACGCTGCGGGGCCGCCGGTGTCGATGCCTGAGCCGCGCAGTTCGTCCATGAAGTTACGCATGGTCAAGCGCTGCGCAATGGTCTCGGGCGTGTACAGCTCGCCGCGGGGGTTGATCGCCAGGGCGCCTTTATCGATCACCAGGGCCGCGAGCGGGATGTCTTGGGTTACCACCAGATCGCCGGCGGTAACGCGTTGCACGATTTCGTTATCGGCCACGTCAAAGCCGCCCGGTACTTGCACGGAGCGTATGAAACGGGAGGGTGGCGTGCGTAGCCATTGGTTGGCAACCAGGGTGACGGTGACCTGTTCGCGCTCGGCGGCACGAAACAGGATCTCCTTGATGACGACGGGGCAGGCGTCGGCATCCACCCAGATTTGCGGCGCAATGCTCACTCGGTAGCGGTCCAGTGCAGCGTGCCGTCGACGATGGTATGGGTGTATCCGCCGACCCAGACGATGTCGCCCTCGATCTGCACCAACAAGCGTGCATCGTGGCCGATCTCACGACCCTGGCTGACCACATAGCCACGGGCTAATGGCCCATGCGGTTCGGCATGCGCGATATAGGCCCCGATCAGGCCATTGGCCGCCCCGGAAGCGGGGTCTTCCACGATGCCGACACCGGCTGGAAGTGCGCGCACGACGAGCTGGTAGTCAGGGTTCGTGCAACGCGCAAACACACAGATGCCAAGGCTGTCGGTGGATTTGGCCAGAGCGGCGATGGCGCTGTGATCGGGTTGCCACGCGCGCAGGCTGGCTTCATCCGCGCATTCGGCCAGCCACCAATGACGTCCGCCTTCGACAAAGGCCGGCGGCAGCACGCCCAGGTCGATGCCGGCTAGCGCAGCCGCCAGGTGTGGATGTGCATCAACGCCTTGCCGTATCACTTTTGCGGGTGGCGATTGCAACAGCAACTGGCGCGACGCACCTTCGCCTTCGACGCGGATCGGCAGTACGCCTGCGGCGCACTCCTGCCATAGCAAGCCGTCGGTCGGCTGGGCCAATCCGCAGGCAAGCACGGCGTGGGCGCTGCCGATGCTGGGATGGCCGGCGAAAGGTATTTCCTTGTGTGGGGTGAAGATACGCACGCGATAACTGGCCGATGGCGTGGTCGGCGGCAGCAGAAAAGTGGTTTCGACCAGATTGGTCCAGCGGGCAAAGCGCTGCATCTGCGCATCGCTCCAGCCGGTGGCGTCGGTCACTACGCCAAGATGATTGCCGCCGCCTAGCGTGGCAGCAAAGACGTCCAGATGCAGATAACGAATGGGAGACATGAGGGCCAAGAGGCGGCAGTAGCCGCGTTAAAGCCGCGCATCATAGTCCTGTCGCCGGGGTATGGGCAGTGCAGCGTGACTTTTTTGAAAAGTCGACAAGTTGCCGCGTGATCGCCAAGATGCTGCATCCTGGCCCATCGCGATTGACTCTCTGTATGCCGATTACCCTCATTCTCATCGCCATTACCTGCATCGTTTCGTTTATGGCGTTTAAAAACAGTCGCTTGATGAATGACCTGATTCTGTGGCCGCCGGCGATCGAGCGCAGTCGCGAATACCACCGGCTGGTGACCTATGGCTTGATCCACGCGGATTTCGGCCATCTGTTGTTCAATATGATCACCTTGTACTTTTTCGGCCGGCTGATGGAGGTCTTCTACACGGCGCAGCTTGGCACTCTTGGTTTCGTGCTGTTCTACATCGGCGCGCTGGTGGTCTCGATCCTGCCGACCTATATGAAGAATCGCCATAACGCGAATTACCGCAGCCTGGGTGCTTCGGGCGCGGTGTCGGCCGTGCTGTTCGCTTTTATCTTGCTGCAGCCTTGGTCGCGCATCATCGTGCTGGTGGTACCGATGCCGGCGATCATCTATGCGGTGCTGTACACGGCGTATTCCATCTACATGGATCGCCGCGGGCAGGACAATGTCAATCACAGCGCGCATTTATGGGGAGCCGCCTATGGCGTGGCCTTTACCTTGCTGGTTCGCCACGAGGTGCTGTCGCACTTTCTCAATCAGCTCTCACAACCGCGGTTCTGAGTACTAGATAGCTGGCCGGTAAATGCCTATCGGCGAACCGGCCTACGCTCAGTGGGCATTTAACGGCATAGGTCTAGCGTGGTGCCGTACTCCTGCGGAGGTGCATCATGAAACGTCTCATTGCCGGTCTGGCCTTGGTGGTCACCACCGCAATGTTGTCTGGCTGTTATTACGATCCGGGTTACGGTTACGTGCGCAGCACGGCTTATAGCGGCGACGTGTACTACGGCAATCGCAGCGCCGTCGTCTATGACAGCGGTTACTACCCCAGTTATTACGGTGGCTACTACGGCTGCTGCTATGCCCCTGGCGTGAGCGTGGGGTGGTATGGCGGCTCCCGCTGGCGCGGCCATGATTGGGACCGCGGCCGCGACTGGGGTCATGACCGGGGCCACTGGCGTGGCGGCGACGGTGGGCGTGGACGCGGGGGTGGTCGAGAGGGCAGGCATGGCGATTGGCACGATGGCAGAGGCTCTCACTGAGGCACAATCGCGGCATGGTCCCATTCGTTTCCATGCCGCAACGCTCAACCCTTCTAAGGCTCATCGTCATCGCGGCGGTGAGCCTTCTGCTTTTCGCCTGTAGCAGCCTAGGCTACTACGCCCATGTGGCACATGGGCAGAGTGAGCTGGTCTTGCACCGGCGCTCGGTAGCGAAAGTGATAGGCGACCCGGCAACCGACCCCAAGCTTGCGACCCGGCTGGAGCTGGCGTTGCAGGCGCGTCGCTATGCCTCCGAGCACCTTGGGCTACCCGATAACCGTAGCTACACCAGTTATGTCGAGCTGCACCGCCCTTATGTGGTGTGGAACGTATTTGTCGCACCACCGTATTCGGTGGCGCCCTTGCAGCATTGTTTTCCGATTGCCGGCTGCGTCGCGTATCGCGGTTATTTCGATGAGGCCAAGGCGCGGCGAGAAGCGGCCCGCTGGCAGGTTCAAGGCGACGATGTCTGGGTCGGCGGGGTGCCGGCGTATTCCACCCTTGGTTGGTTCTCCGATTCAGTCTTGAGCAGCATGCTGCGCTGGGACGATGACGAGTTGGCGGGCACCATCTTCCACGAACTGGCCCACCAGTTGATTTACGTGAAGGACGACAGCGCATTCAACGAATCCTTCGCCGGATTTGTGCAGGCCGAGGGTTTGCGGGCATGGCGGCAATCGCGTGGCCTGCCGCCGTCGGATGTGCGCAGCCAGGCGATGGATAAGGCCTTTACGCAGATGGCGCTCGATCTGCGCGATCGCCTGCAAACCTTATATGCCAGCGGGGTGGATCAAGCCGCGATGGCCGAGGGAAAGCAACGCGAAATCGAGGCGTTTCGGATGCGCTACCGGCAATGGCGCGAGCAAGATTGGCCGAACGAGCATCGCTATGACGCCTGGGTCGCCGCGCCGATCAATAACGCGCGCTTGTTGCCGTTTGGCTTGTACGACCGTTGGCAGCCGGCTTTTGCGGCGTTGTTTGGACAGGCGGGGGCTGACTGGTCCGCGTTCTATGCGCGGGTGCGTGAACTCGGTCATTTGCCACAGGATCAACGTGAGCAAGCCTTGCAAGGCTTGCTCCATACGGCCGAGTAGGGAGGTTGGGCCGTTCGCGATGTCGCGCCATACCCATATGGACGGCCAAACTTCGTGTATCTTCGAGCGCTTAATCCTGGCGGAGACGCGCAGTGCAGATTATTTCCTGGTGGCTTGGCATCCGTTTCTGGAAACGCGTGCTTGCCGGTTTCGTGCTTGGTGCGTTGGCAGGTTGGGCGACCGGTGCGCAAGCGGTGACCTGGTTCCAACCGCTGGGTGATCTGTACATCACCCTGATTAAGATGATCGCGGTGCCGCTGGTGTTTTTCGCCGTGGTGCATAGCGTGTCGAGCCTGCACGGCGTGCAGCGCATGGCGGCTTTGGGCGGACGCACCTTCTTGTGGTTTGCGATAACCGCCGCACTGGCGGTATGCGTTGGGCTGGTGGTGGCGCATCTGACCAATCCCGGTCTTGGCGTGGGCCAACTGCAGATGGCCAGCGACTACAAGGTCAAGGTGGTGCCGACACCGGTGCAAGTGCTGCTGGATGTGGTGCCGTCTAATCCGTTTAAAGCGCTTTCCGAAGGCAAAATCTTGCAGGTGATCTTTTTCGCGGGCCTGCTTGGGCTGGCCTTGGTGAAGATCGGCGAAAAGTCGGCGCGTTTGCGTGCGTTGATGAGCGAGGGCAACGAGGCGATGATCCAGGTCACGCGCTTTGTCCTGGAAATGACCCCTCTGGGCACCTTTGGCCTGATTGCCGCCCTGGTCGGTGGCTACGGCTTTGAGAAGCTGTTGCCGCTGGGCAAGTTCGTTTTGACTTTGTATGTGGCTTGCGCGGTGCAGATCGTGGTGGTCTATGGCGGTCTGTTGCTGGCGCATGGGTTGAGCCCACGCAAATTTTTCCGCGGCGTCTTGCCGGCCATGCAGGTGGCTTTTACCTCGTCATCCAGCTTTGCCTCGATGCCGGTGGCCTTGCGCAGCGTTACCCATAATCTCGGCGTGAAAGAAGAATACGCGGCCTTCGCGGTACCCCTGGGTGCCAGCATCAAGATGGATGGTTGCGGCGCGATCTATCCGGCGATCAGCTCCATTTTCGTGGCGCAGTATTTCGGGCTTGAGTTGGGGGTGTCGCAATATTTCATTATTTTGCTTGCCTCGGTACTCGGTTCATTCGGCACCGCCGGCGTACCCGGCACGGCCATCGTGATGGTGACCCTGGTGCTCAGCTCGGCCGGTCTGCCGGTGGAGGGTATCGGCTACCTTGTGGCGATTGACCGCATCCTCGACATGATGCGCACCATGACCAATGTCACCGGGCAGATGCTGGTGCCAGTGCTGGTCGCGCGCGAGCAAGGCTTGCTCGATATGGCGGTCTACAACCGCGCTTCCAGTAATCTCGGTGTGGAGCAGGCGCAGGTGGGTGAGTCAGCGGGGTGAGTCATACCGCGCCTTGCGGTCAATCATATGGCGCAGATAGGTCAGTAAATCGTCGAGGTCGGCATCGGATAATGCTTTTGTGTCGAATCCGGGCATTCTTGCCTGCGGCCAGTGACGTAGCGATTGCGGGTTGCGGATATACGCGCGCAGTAGATCTGCGCGCATGTACTCGATTGGGTTATGCGGGATGTTGAGATCCGGCCCCAGCTTGGCGTCACCCGCGCCATTGAGCGTATGACAGGTAAAGCAGTTGCGTTGAAACACGACAAAGCCGCGCCGCGCCGGGCTGGCGGTCGGCAACGCAGAGTCGGGCAGGATCACCGGAAAGCGCTGCGCGATATCGGCCAATTTGTGGATCGACACTATTTGATAAGGCCATTGTTCCGTTCCAATGCCGGCAGCCTCGGGGTTGGCCCACACCAGATAGAACGGGCCGACGCTGCCTTTGTTGCCCGTCAATGTCGGCCAGGGATGCGCAGGGTCTTCGACAGCCAGCCAGGGCGTGCTACCAAGATCGTTCAAGAGGGCCGTAGCAGGGATTTCCGCAGCGAAACCGTCGGAGGCGACGAATTGCAGATGATCCCCACGCACGATGCCGTCGAGCAGCGCTTTGAGCGGAACGGCGCGGTAATGCATCAATTGTTTAAAAGCGACATCGTCTGGAATCGCAACGCTGCGTACATCACGGCGGGCAAGCAGTTGGGTTGCGTTGTAAGTGCGCGGGCCATGACCAAGGTCGATCTTTAACTCGGTTACTTGGGCGGGCAGGGCGAGGCCCGAGAGCGGGAAGCACAACACGAGAAGATAGAGGCAGCGCAGCAACGGTCGCATGGGCGGTTCCTTCCGAGTGGGGAGCAGAGCATGCCTTGAGTGGGTGGTGGTGCGCTACTTCGCTCTCGAAATCAGCGCATCCGGCCGCATCTGTTAGTTTTCTGACCGGACAAAGCGCATGGCTGATACCGCCGTACCGCAATTTTTTGAGCAATTTCCCATGCAGCGCGTGGATAGCGCCTCGTTGGATGCCGTGCTGGCTGAGGATGCACATCCGCTCAATATTCTGTTTCTGTGGGGGCGTGACTGCCCCAATTGCGATATAGCCAAACGTGCCATGTTGTTGGCCGCAGAGCGTTTCCAGTGGCCGCAGGTGCGTTGGTTGCACGATAACGTCTACGATGATCCAGCGATGGGCACGCGCTTTGGTTTGCATGGCATTCCGGCGTTCTTCGTGTTCGCCGGCGCACGTAAGCTTGGGCGCATCACGAGTTGGCCGGGTGCGCAGGCCTTTGTCGATGCTGTTGAAAAACAGTTAAATCAACTGAGCATTCCTTAAATATGAAGCCTAAGATGAAGAAACATTCATCTGAGCGGCTTGAACTTTCAGGGTATCGGTCGTATCTATGTTGCTGATCGCCGTGATGGCGACCCGAAGTGGCGCCGCTTAGCGTGCCACTGAGGGGCCGGCACTTATCCTCCCCCCAGGACGCCGACCCGACAAACCCCGGCAGATCCTCCCCTGGCTGCCGGGGTTTTTTTATGGCGTTTGTTTTATTTTCTGGATGTCATTCCCTGGCGCGCTTTCGCAGGGATAATCATCGGCTTCCTGGATAGCCATGAGCGACCGATGATCGTCACCTCGCTGCTCGATACCGACCTGTACAAGTTCTCGATGATGCAAGTGGTGTTGCATCAGTATCCGGCTGCGCAGGTCGAGTACAAATTCAAATGCCGCAACCCAGGCATCGATCTGGTGCCTTATATCGACGAGATCCGCGCCGAGCTGGCTGCGCTGTGTAGCCTGCGCTTCGGCGAGGATGAGCTGAACTATCTGCGTAGCTGGCGCTTCATCAAAAGCGACTTCGTCGATTTTCTTGGCCTGTTTCAGCTCAATGCCAAATATGTGCACATAGCCCCTGCGGCTGCAGGCAATGGCGAGATCGAGATCCGTATCAACGGACCATGGCTGCACACCATTCTGTTCGAAGTGCCGCTGCTGGCGATCGTCAACGAAGTTTATTTTCGCAACACCCAACCCGCGCTGGATCTGGGCGAAGGGCGGCGGCGACTGCACGAAAAGATCGCGCTGTTGCGCGATTCCGCGGGTTACCAAGAGTGCCGCATTGCCGACTACGGCACACGTCGGCGCTTTTCTGGTGCCTGGCATGAAGAGGTGGTGACTGCTCTGCGCGATGGGCTCGGCCCGCAGCTCACCGGTACCAGCAATGTGTGGCTGGCTCGAAAGCTTGAGTTGAGGCCGCTAGGCACGCTGGCGCACGAATACTTGCAAGCACACCAGGCACTTGGGCCGCGGCTGCGTGATTCACAAGTGGCGGCGTTGGAAGCCTGGGCAAAGGAGTATCGCGGCGATCTCGGCATTGCCTTATCGGACGTGTACGGCCTCAGTGCATTTCTGCGCGACTTCGATATGTATTTCTGCAAGTTGTTTGACGGCACCCGTCATGATTCGGGCGATCCGTTCGATTGGGGCGAGCGCGTCTTAGCGCACTACGCCGCCAACCGCGTTGATCCGCGCAGCAAAGTGCTGGTGTTCAGCGATGGCTTGAATATTCCCAAAGTGATGCAGTTGTATGCACACTTTCGCGATCGCTGTCAGTTGGCTTTTGGCGTCGGTACCAACCTCACCAACGACGTTGGCCCGACACCCTTGAACATCGTCATCAAGATGATTCGCTGCAACGGCCAGCCTGTCGCCAAACTCAGCGACTCGCCGGGCAAGAACATGTGCGAGGACTCGGCCTACGTCACTTATCTACGGCAAGTGTTCCAGATCCCGGCGCCGCTCGAGGAGGACACGCATTAGAACGCGGGCAATACGGCGCCCTGATACTTCTGCTCGATAAACGCCTTTACCTCGGGGCTGGTCAGTGCCTTGGCCAGCTTTTGCACACGCGGGTCGTCCTTATTGTCCGGGCGGCCGACCAGGTAATTTACATAGGGCGAGTCTTTGTCCTCGATCAGCAACGCGTCCTTGGTGGGGTTGAGGCCGGCGGCGAGTGCGTAATTGGTGTTGATAAGCGCCAGATCGACCTCGTCCAGCGTGCGCGGCAACATCGCCGCTTCCAGCTCACGGAACTTCAGTTGCTTGGGGTTGGCGATGATGTCTTTCAGCGTGGACAGCTCGTTGCTCGGGTCTTTCAGCGTGATGAGCCCGTGCTTGGCCAACAGCAGCAAGGCGCGGCTATTGTTGCTGGGGTCGTTCGGCAGGGTGACGTTAGCGCCGTCGGGTAGCTGATCGATCGATTTGTATTTGCGCGAATACGCACCGAACGGCTCGATATGCACACCGGTGATGATGGTCAGATGCGTGCCGCGCTGGCGGTTGAACGCATCCAGATACGGTTTGGTCTGGAAATAGTTGACGTCGATGGTTTTCTCGTCCACCTGGGTATTGGGCTGCACGTAGTCGGCGAACACTTTGATTTCCAGGTCGACACCTTCCTTGGCCAGGATCGGCTTGACCTGCTTGAGGATCTCCGCATGAGGTATCGCGGTGGCGGCGATGATGAGCTTCTGGGTATCGGCCTGGCCGGGTGCAGAAGACGAGCAGCCAGCTAGCAGGAGCAGGGCGGCGAGGGGGGCAAGTAGCTTTATCATGGGGTGCCGTGGTTTTGTGCGATGCATCAGCGTAGCCGTCCATATGGCTGGATGCAAAGAGGGGGGGCTGGGTTGGGGGTGTCGCTAGGTTGTCGCCTGCGGCGGTTTTCGAACCCCTGCCGGGGTCCGAGTCACTTTCTCTTGAATGGCCAAGAGAAAGTAACCAAAGAGAAGGCCACCCCCATGCAGCGCTCTGCGGGCATCCTGCCCTGCGAGTGCGTGAGGCTTGGCCGGGCTTTTCGACAGGGCTTCCTGCCCTGGCGAAAAGGCATCGACATCCATGTCGATGCCCCTACGGGCCTTGTCGTCCAAGCCTCACCGCTGCAAAGGGGCCCCGAAGAGCAGCGCGCGTCCTGCGCGCACTCTTGAGCGACTGCAGGCAGTCGCCGAATAATGAGATGGTGAGGCGGCGTGGCTCTCTCTCCCCTGCTAGCAGGGGAGGGGCAAGAGCAACGCTCGCAGCTTTTGACGTTGCACTTGATCTTGGCCTTTGACCTCGGAGCCCCTGTGCGTCGGTGAGGGTCGGACGATCAGGCCCGCAGGGGACTCGGCAAGGATGCCGAGTCCTTTTCGCCAGTGCACGGATGCACTGTCGAAAAGCCCGGCCGACCCTCACGTACCCGAAGGGCGGCGCGCGGGGTGGCCTTCTCTTTGGTTACTTTCTCTTGGCCACTCAAGAGAAAGTGACTCGGACCCCGGCAGGGGTTCGAAAGCCCGCCGCAGGCGATCCAGGTCGCGACAACCCCAACCCATCACCAACAAGCGAAAAGCGAAAAGCGAATCAGCGCCTCCCGTAATACCCCACAATCCGATCGCCAATCACCTGCAGAATCTGCACCAACACAATCAGCAGCAACACCGTAACAATCATGTAGTCAGGCTTATTGCTGAGATAACCATAACGATAGGCAAGATCACCCAAGCCACCCGCACCGATCGCACCGCCCATGGCGGTATAACCGACTAAGGCAATGGCGGTGACGGTGACGCTGGCCCATATGCCGACACGCGCCTCAGGCAGCAGCACATGGCGCACGATTTGCCATGTAGTGGCACCCATCGCCTGGCTTGCCTCAATGACACCGTGCTCAACTTCGCGAAAAGCGGTTTCTACCAGGCGTGCGAAGAACGGCACGGCGCCGATCACCAGCGGCGGGATCGCGCCGCGAATGCCGAGTTTGGTGCCGACGAGCAGTGAGGTCAGTGGCAGCAATACGATCATCAAGATGATGAAAGGCGGCGAGCGCAGGATATTCACTGTGAGCGAGAGTGCGCCGTAGAGTTTGGGCATGGCGCGCAGTTGGCCCTTGCCAGTGAGATAGAGCAGCACACCCAGCGGCAAGCCGAAAAGCACGGTGAGCGTCAGCGAGCCACCAAGCATCAGCAAGGTATCGAGGCAGGCCTGGGCAAGCTCGCTCCAGTCTTCGATGTCTGGAAACAAGTGTTGCAGCACGGGTGCTGTTGCACTGAAGGTCGACATCATCATGCTCATCGGGCCAACTCCTCTACTTCGATACCCGCTTGACGCAAGGCCTGCAGCGCAGCATCCACACCGCTGCCGTGCATCGCCAAAGTGAGCTGGCCGTAGGGCAGGTCTTTAATACGATCGACACGACCGGCCAGAATATTGAAATCCACGCCGGTTTCGCGGGTTACCCGGCCCAAGGTCGGCGACCACGTAGCTTCGCCTCGGAACGAGAGACGCAGAATTCGCCCAGGAACGTGCTGATACAAGGACTGCTCGCCAGCGACCTCTTCGGGCAGGGCCTCATTGACGAAGCGCCGGGTGGTCGCGTGTTGCGGGTGCAGGAATACATCGGCCACCGCACCGTGTTCCACAATGCGGCCGGCATCGAGTACTGCGACGCGGTCGCAAACCCGGCGCACCACGTCCATCTCGTGAGTAATCAGCACGATGGTCAGTTTCAGTTCGCGGTTGATCTCGGCCAGCAACTCCAATACCGACGCTGTCGTTTGCGGATCGAGTGCGCTGGTCGCCTCGTCGCAAAGCAGGATCGAGGGCCGGTTGGCCAGGGCGCGGGCGATGCCTACGCGTTGCTTCTGGCCGCCGGACAGTTGGGAGGGGTATTTGTCGGCATGCTCGGTCAGACCGACCCGTGCCAACAGCTCGTCGACGCGGGCGCGGATGGTCGCCGGCTCGCGTGCCCCGGCCAGGCGCAGCGGAAACGCGACATTGTCCGCCACGGTTTGTGAGGCGAGCAGGTTGAAATGCTGAAAAATCATGCCGATGTGGCGGCGTTGTTCGCGCAAGCTGGCTTCCGACAGCGCGGTCAGCTCGGTGTCGCCGAGCAGGATGCGGCCGCCGCTGGGCCGTTCGAGCAGGTTGATAAGCCGTATAAGCGTCGATTTACCGGCGCCGGAGTGACCAATAATGCCGAAAACCTCGCCATCGCTGATGTCGAGGCTAAAGGGGTGCAGCGCGGGAATATCCTTACCGTCGACGCGGTAGGACTTGTGGACATCGACGAAACGGATCACGACGGACCTTGGACTGGTGCTCGGAACGCCCATTCTATGTCAGATGCGGTCCATGCCAGTACGGGGCTAAACTGCGGCGATCCCATAAGCAGTGGAGCTTCGAGTCATGACCACGGTCTACGATTTCAGCGTGCGCGACATCGATGGCAACGAACGTTCCCTCCGTGAATGGCAGGGCAAGACCTTGTTGATCGTCAATGTAGCGTCCAAGTGCGGGTTCACGCCGCAATACACCGGATTAGAGGCGTTGTGGCGCGAGCATGGTGGGCAGGGCCTGGCGGTCTTGGGTTTCCCTTGCGACCAGTTCGGCCATCAAGAGCCGGGTGACGAAGCCGAAATCAAGAATTTTTGCTCGACCAGCTATGACGTGAGCTTTCCGCTATTTGGCAAAGTCGAGGTCAACGGCGAGCATGCTCATCCGCTGTACCAGTGGCTGAAAAAACAGGGCAAGGGCATTCTGGGTAGCGAGTCGATCAAATGGAACTTCACCAAGTTTCTGGTCGATCGCGACGGCCAGGTCGTGAAGCGCTATGCACCCACCGATACCCCCGAGAAAATCAACAAGGACCTCGCCGGTAGGTTGGGCTGAGCAAAGCGATGCCCAACATCGGGCATCGCCTGAGTCCGGCTCTTATCAAAGCTCAATCGATTTTTCGCCCAGGGTCTTGCCATTCGCCCCCCAGGCGCGTAGCCGGTAGTGCCCTGGGAAAAGGTAAAGCGTGTTTGCGGTGTTGGCCTCGATGAACATGTAGCGATCGGCTGCCGTTGCAGTATCAGGTTCTGCCGCGTAGTGAGCTTCAATGACGCAGGGTATGTTCTTGGCGCAAAGCGCTGTATCGATCGGTAGCGGGTGGCGTTGCCCGTTGAGACTGAGCCACTTGGGGCGCGGCTCGGCGTGCGGCACTTGTTTCACGGCGATACCTTCCATGCCGAAGGTGGCCCACGCGGCCTTATAGGTGTCGGTGTTGGCGGAGCGGTCGACTTCCAGTGGCAGCATGACGCTGACATCGAATTTCTTCGGGTCGATACTCCATGCGTGACCATCGGCGTTGTTGAGCAGCACCGTTGGGTGTTGCGGGTGGAAGGCCGCGATCATTTGATGGTAGGGATCGATCTCATTACCCGAGTCCACATCGCGAAAATCGGTTTGGTCGATGGAAAACGGCTCGATGCCGGTCGCTTCTTGCAAGTGCATCGCCATCGGTACGGTATGGTCCAAACGCCCCTTTGCCTTGTCGATATGCGCATAGCCGGCGTGGACGAATACCCGTGCGTTGGAATCTTTGGCGAAGATTTTTTGATACAGATGATCGGCTTGACCGGCCTCCCGCTCCGTTACTGTGGTGGCGGTGGAATCGTAAGGCACGATGACAAAGCCAAGCCGGATCGCCGTGCGGATAATTTCGCCATATAGCGGTTCGTGCAGATACTCTGTGCCGCTTGTCGCAATAGGGTAGCCGCGTTGCATCAGCGCGGCGTCTTCTTCGCTGAGTGCCTCAGCCGCGAAATGAGTGAAGCCCAGGGTACGCAGCCGTGGCAGCAGGGCGAGTGTGAGCTGCCGGGTGTGTGCATCGTGATGGGCTTCGTTTATCAGCACGATGCGACGTTTGGCGACCAGGTTCGCGATCGTATCGACCGCATCGGTAACGTGCCATTCGGCAGCTATTGGAAGCTTGGGGTTGTCCGGCAAGTGGGGGGCCAGCGGAAAATCCCGAATGGCTTCGTTGTACAGACCAAGCTCGCTTTCGGCGCCGGCGAGCAACTGCATGGCGATGGATCGATCCGCCGGCGAGAGCTGTGCCGCTTGATCGGTCAGGTAGGCGGCGCGAGCCAGCTCATTCGGCTGGGCATTGAGTTGGCGGAAAAAAGCGAGGGTGGAGTCGGCGGGCTTGGGGCCGTCTGTCGCGGATGCGATGACGGGCACGATGGTTAGCAACAAGGCCATGCATAAGCTGCTGCGTATCGACATATTGGGTTGACGATGGGGGCTGTCGCCGGTACGTGAACACTATCTTAAGCGGCGGTTTGTAGCATGACGCAATGCAAACAGCAGGGACGCCGTTTGACGTCCCTTCAATCGCGGCCGTGCCTGCTCGCCAGCAGTATCGCGATGGCATCCAGATCGCGGCTTGCGCTGGGTGCGCCGCTAGGCGGTTCGTAGTTATTGAGCATGATGGCGAACGCGAGGTGTTCTCCCTCCGCGGTAGTGACATAGCCGGCCAGGCCGTTGACCTGGCTCATGCTGCCGGTTTTGGCATGCACGTTGTTGCTTGCCGGCGTATTGCGCATGCGCCATTGCAAGGTGCCATCCACCCCGGCGATTGGCAGCATGTCGCGCAATGCGGCGGCATAAGGCTGGGTGGCGAGAAATCCGAGCAGGCGAGCCATCGCGCTCGGTGTAGCCAGGTTGCGCCGCGACAGGCCGGTACCCTCTTCGATCAGGCTGGCCGAAGCCGGAATACCGATGCGGTCGAGTAACTGTCGCATGGCACGAATACCCCAGGTCTCGGTGCTGACAAAGCCGCTTGGCGGCGTCGGGTCTTGCATCGCATCGGCCTGTGCTTTGGCTCCGGCGAGCAGCAGCAGGTTCTGCATGTAGAGGTTTTGCGAGCGCTTCAGGCCGTGCTCAAGAATTTGTCCCAGCGGTGGAGACAGCACTTCGGCAAGGGTGGTCATGCCCTCACGCAAGTGCGCACTGCTTTGCGGCCAATGCAAGGTTTGCAGCTTGCCGTCCACGCGAATGCCGTGACGTGTCAGTGCCTGCAGCAATTGCGTGCCGGCGAGCAGGGCGGGGTCGGGTACGGCGAGCTTGTAGTTTTGTGCTGGCGCCCGCGCGGCGATGTTGCCGAAGGCATGTAGTGTGTCGCCACCGGGCGCGCGATAGAGGTTGATGTCGTTGCGGCTGCGTGGTGCGCTGGTTACCAGTCCATTGATGACCGCGGGTATCGCCATCGGTGGATCGAACGCCAGGGTCGCGGATGCTCCTTCAGCGTGTCCGGGGCTTACCGTGATCTCGACTTGATTGTCCTGCACGCTCAGTGCGGAGGCAGGCACCGCAAACCAGCTTTGCAAGTCGATCGCCTCCCAGCCCGAACCCATCGGCGGGCTGGCGAAATAGCTGTCGTCGGCGATCAGGTCGCCATGGACCAGGCGCACGCCACGGTCGGCCAACTGCATCGCCAGTTGATCCGCCCAATGCAGGGTCGAGGCGTCCGCTCCAAGTGTGGGGTCGCCCATGCCATACAGAATCAGTGGACCGTCGAGCTGTCCATGATGCAAGCCATCGCCGGCCAGCAGGCGGGTGGGGATGCGGTTATCTGCGCCTAGCTCACTCAAGGTCAGTGCGGCAGTGAACAGCTTTGCGGTTGAGGCCAACTGGAATAGCTGATCCGCTTGATGGGCGTAAAGTGTGCGGCCACTATCGAGCGAGATCACTACGATGCCCCAATTGGCCGCGGCGAAGCGCGGCTGACTGATGTGTTCGTCGATCTGTGCAGCCAGCGACAGGGTGGGGCTGATTTTGTCCGCGGCGATTTTTGACGCGCTGTGCACCGGCAGTGCGAGCACTGCGGCAAGCAGCAAGCTTAGGCGAGTCAATGACCGTAGCCGGCCCAGCGAAAAGTGTTTCATGGGCCAAGTATTGCCCAGGATCAGGCTCAATGGATCAGGCCCGCAGATCAGGCCCAGCAGATCATGCCTAGTCGATCAGGCCATCCATGCCCTACGCTGCTGGATACGCCAGCCCATGAAGGCCAGGCTCAGGGCGCGCATCGCCATGAAGGCAAGAAAGGCCAGCCACAGGCCATGATTGCCCCAACTGCGACCCAGCCACGCTAGCAGCAGAAACAACAGCACGGATACCAACATGCTGTCGCGCATTTCGCGAGCCCTGGTAGCACCGATGAACAAGCCGTCGAGCAAATAGCTCCATACCCCGATGATCGGCAATGCGGCCAGCCATGGCAGGCAGCGATACGCCGCTGCGCGTACCTCGGGCAGATTGGTTTGCAGATCGATAAACAGGCGGCCGCCGAGCGCAAACAGCAACGCATAGCCAAGGCTGCCCAGGAATGACCAGCCGCCGGCGACGACCAAGGCCCGGCGCATGGCGTCGCGGTCGCGCGCTCCGATGGCATGGCCGCATAGCGCTTCCACCGCATTAGCCAGTCCATCGAGGCCAAACGCGGTCAGCATCAGGCCATTCAATAGCAAGGCATTGGCCGCGACGGTGGTATCGCCTAGCCTGGCGCCCAGTAGCGAGATACTGAAAAACACCCCTTCAAGCACGATGGTGCGCAGGAAAATATCGCGGTTGACCATTAGCAGCGGGCTCCAATGCGTCAGGCCGCGCATGGCTGGCCAGTCGATTCGCCCGGTGAGGCCTCGCACGGCGTGACGCGCACGCCATAGGCCATAGATCGCGCCACACCATTCGCCGCTGACCGACGCCAGTGCGATGCCTTGTACGCCCCAGCCGAAGCCCAGCACAAACAACAAGTTCAGCACGATGTTCACCAGATTGGTGACCAGCAGCAGGGCTAGTGTCGTGCGCGCCCGTTGTGCACCGATAAACCAGCCGGCCAGGGCGTAATTGAGTAGTGCCGCCGGCAGGCCAAGCAAGCGTAGATGCAGATAATCCAGGCTACGTGTTTCCAGTGCCGGGCTCGAATGCATCAAGCTCAGCAGCCAAGGCAGCAGCGGCAGCATGGACAGGCTCGCGACCAACCCCAGCAGCGCCGCCAATAGCAGTGCTTGTGCCTGTACGGTGCGCAATGCCGAGCCATCGCCCGCACCTGCGGCCTGTGCGGCAAAGCCGGTGGTACCCATGCGCAGAAAACCCAGGCTCCACACCGGCAAGGCATACACCGCACTGCCCACGGCAACAGCGCCCAGATCCTGAATTTGCGGCAGATGGCCGGCCACCGCGCTATCGACCAGCGCGACCAGCGGCACCGTGAGATTGGACAGGATCATCGGTATGGCCATGGCCCAGACCCGTTGGTGGGTGGGGCGATGGCGCCAGGAGTCGAGTAGTGAAGGCATGGCGCAAGGTGAGTGGCAGGGCGGCATTATTCTAAGAGCTTGTTCAAGTCTCCCGGCGGGCTATGGGGAGACTTGAACAGGCTCTCGCATGCCATCGGGTCGCTTGATTCGGCCTCTGCGGACTTGAATGTTAGACTGCGCCGCTTCTACCGGTCGACGCCGGCCCATTTATCTTGCTGTGAGCACGTTATGCAGATTGCCCAAAACACCGTCGCCTCTTTCCATTACACGCTGACCGACGATCAAGGTCAGGTTATCGATAGTTCGGACGGTCGCGAGCCGTTGACCTATCTGCATGGCAGCGGGCAGATCGTGCCGGGCCTGGAAAGCGCGATGGAAGGCCGCAAGGCCGGTGACCAGTTCAAGGTCGACGTGCCGCCGGCTGAAGGCTATGGCGAACACCAGGCCGAGCTGATGCAGGAAGTGCCGATGGAAGCGTTCCAGGGCGTGGAAGATATCCAGCCGGGCATGCAGTTTCAGGGCCGTGGCCCACAGGGCGTCATCAACGTTACCGTGACCAAGGTCGAAGACGGCAAGGTCCATATTGACGGCAATCATCCGTTGGCCGGCCAGACCTTGCATTTTGCGGTTGAAGTCACCGACGTGCGTGCAGCCAGCGAAGAAGAACTTGAGCATGGTCACGTGCACGGCGAAGGCGGCCATCACCACTAAGAGTGCGCTCAACGTTTCCTTCGGGGAACGGGTACTCGTAGATTAGGGAAGGTTGCGGTTGACGCCGCAACCTTCATTGAATTGAGGTCTTTCAAGGCGCGCCCATGCAAGGAAGCTTGCGCATTGCCATTGTCGGCTACGGTGTCGCCGGTCAGGCGGCGGCCTTGCTCCTGTCTGCACAGGGTCACCGGCTGAGTGTGTTTGAACAAGCGCCGGTGCCAGGGCCGGTCGGCGCTGGTTTTCTGCTGCAGCCGACTGGCCTGGGTGTGTTGGCCAGGCTCGGTTTAAGTGAACAGGTGCTGGCGCGCGGTCAGCGTATCGAGCGTTTGTACGGCTGCAACGGCAGCGGCCGTCCGGTAATGGATATGCGTTATGCCGAGCACGCGCCGGGCTGTTTCGGTCTCGGCCTGACCCGCGGCAGCCTGTTTACCGTATTGCGCGATGCCTATGCCGACGTGTCGCGGATCCATACCGGGGTTTGCATCGAGGCGCTTGCCGATGGTGGCGATGTGCTGCGCGATAGCGCCGGTAACGTGCATGGCCCGTTCGATCTGATTGTCGCTGCCGACGGTGCGCATTCGCGTCTGCGTCAGAGTATGCCGGCACTGACGAAGCGCCAGTCGATCTACCCATGGGGTGCCGTGTGGTGCTTATTGCCGGCTGAAGCCTGGCCGCACAGCACGCAACTGCAGCAACGCTATGCCGGTACCCGCGAGATGATCGGTCTATTGCCGGTAGGGCGGCGCGCAGACTGCGATGGCCGTTGGCTGACTTTCTTCTTTAGCCTGCCAGGCGATCAAGTCGATGCATTCGACCAGGCCGCGCTAGAACGCATGCATGAGCGTGTTGCTGCGGTGTGGCCTGAGGCGCTGCCACTGCTGGCTGGGATTCAATCGCCGGAGCAATTGCATCGTGCGCGCTATCGCGATGTTGTGCTGCGCGCACCGGCACAGGGGCGGGTGGTGTTTATCGGTGACGCGGCGCATGCGATGAGCCCGCAATTAGGGCAGGGCGTAAATATGGCGCTGCTCGATGCCGAAGCCTTGGCCGAAGCCCTGTCCGCCCATCAAGGCATCGAAGCGGCCCTGCATGCTTACCGCCGTCGACGCCGCCATCATTTAGCCGTCTATCAGGGGTTGAGCCGCTGGTTGACGCCGTTGTTCCAATCCCGGCGCGATAGTTTGGCGGGGTTGCGCGATCTCGGCTTTGGTCCGCTGGCGAGGTTGCCCCTGGCCCGCGGACAAATGCTGAAGATTCTCACCGGTACGAAAAAAGCCTGGTGGCGCTGAGCCGCGCTGCCTCAATACCAGTCAAGCAACGACACGCCCAAGCCAAGATAAGTGGCGTTGTGGTTGTAATCGATCATGCTTTCGCCATAGCCCTTGAACAGCTCCATATAGCCACGCAGGTTGCCAGCCACGGGGAAGCTCCAGGTGAGCTGGCCGGCACCGTGGCTGCGACTGCCGCCGCGCAGCGAGTGGCGCAGCATCAGGCCCAGTTCCTGGCCGTTCCATTCACGCACGATCTGTACATCGCCGCGGCCGATATAGTCGCTGATGTTCGGGTTGTCGTTGGTCTTGCTGTCCTCTGGGATGCGCCACCATGGCCGCACCGTCACGCTCCAGCCATCGCGATCGAAGCCGATGGGCAGCATCACTCGGTTCCAGCTACGCGAAAGCGGATTGGATTGGCCATTGGATTGATGGTCGATGCCGATACCGAGCATGCGGCCATTCCAGCCGAGTAGCTGATAGTGAGTGTTGAATACCAGTAGCGCCTCGGGCTCGTAATTGGTTTCGCGGAATGGGCGCGATACCGCTTTGTTGTAGACCTGCCAGCGCGAGGACTGCGTATAGCCGATCCACAGATCGCCGACATCGCCGAAGACACCTTGCCACACCTTGGTTTTCAGGCTGAGCTGAAACTTCATCTCGATGTTTTGCAGTTGTTGCGCCTGGCTCACCGTATTGTCGGGATTGGGACTGTTCGGTTTGGAGTTTTGATGGCTGGTGGCGAATATCGGCATGACATAGACGGGCTTGTAACCCCGGATATTGCCCGTGCCCAGCTTGCTCTCCGGGGATAGCTCCCAGCGTGAATCGAGCAACGAGAGCGGAGGGGTTGTGGTGCCGTTGTCCTGCGTGGATACCTGCCGCGTAGTGCGATCCTTGTCGAGCATGTCGTTGGCCGAAACAGGCGTTTCGGTTTTCTTCTGTGCGGCGGGAAGATTCATTCGTCCGGTAGCGCGGTCATAGCAGATCAGCCGCTGTGAATCGCTTTCGATCGCGGTGCAGGCACGGATATCCATCGGATCCATATGCTGCGCATGACCAGGGGCTGACAAAGCGGCCAGGCCGATTATCAGAATCATCGCCGGGACGGCGGCTGGTCGCTTCATCGGGCTATTCCACGAGAGCGCCTGCTTACAGGCGCGAGGCGCTCAGTTTAGCCGTTAGCGGTCAGCCGGCGACGCCCATCGCATGGATGCGAATGCACAGAACTCTAAGGCCAGACTCACTTTTGCTTCAGCCAGAGTTCGTACTCGCTCTTACTGATGTGGCCGTCACGGTTCTTGTCTGCGTAGATGAAGTCGTTGGCCAGCGGCGGGTAAGCTTTCGCCTGATCTTCGCTGATGGATTTGCCGCCGCCAGATAGCTGTTCGAAACTGGGCGCCGAATCTAAGGTGGGGACTGGCGGCATGCTTGAATTGATCGTCACCGGCACGCCTTGCGGGCTAGTGAACTGGGAGCCGTCCAGCGTGTTGGTGACTTTCGTCGGAGGAGTGTGCTGAGGTACCGACACCGACTGATTCTGCGCGAGGAGCGTGCCGGCGAACCATAGCGTACCAGTGGCAAGAACAGGCAATATCAGTGTTTTGGATTTCATGGTCGATACTCCATTTCGTTCGTGGACGATATGTGACCAGGCCTCCCTGAGTTAGTGCTGTTACAGCAGTAATATGTTGCACTCGCTATCGACGGTATGGAGATAATTTATCGGCGTTCGGGAAAATACCCCCCGCGTGGCCGCATCGTGTGAAGTCTTCGTTATCGTTACATCTCCATTCAACTGAGCCTGTCTCATAAATGACGATATTGCGTTTGAGTCAGGCACGGTGCCTGCAACTGGCCGCCCAAGGTTTGTTAAAGCGATCATCTCGTCGCGCTCGTAGTGTCGATGTGGTTGCGGCTATCGAGCGCATGCGTTTGCTGCAGATCGATAGCATCCATGTGGTCGCGCGCAGCCCCTATCTTGTGCTGTATTCGCGGTTGGGTGCTTATGAACCGAATTGGCTCGATGATGCGTTAGCACAGGGCAAGCTGGCCGAGACGTGGGCACATGAAGCCTGCTTCGTGTGTGCGGCCGACTACGCGCTGCATCAAGCCTGGCGCGAGCAGCGGGCGCCGCATTGGGCGCATCGACATGCCCAGCGGGTACAGATGGAACACCGGCAAAGCATGGATAACCTGCTTGTCCGCATCCGCGACACCGGGCCAGTGCGCGCCGCCGACTTCGCTCGTGAGGAGACTACGCGTGGCGCAAGCGGTTGGTGGGAGTGGAAACCAGAGAAGCGTTGGCTGGAGGCATGTTTTGCTCTGGGCGAATTGATGGTGACGCGGCGAGAGCGTTTTCAACGCGTCTATGACTTGAGCGCGAATGTGCTGGCACGGCTCGACCCACCGCTTGATGCTACGCAGGCGACATTAAGTCACGTCGAGCTACGCCGGCGTTTTATTCTCGACAGCGTACGAGCCTTAGGTATAAGCCAGGCGCGCTGGATCGCCGATTACTATCGTTTGAAACCTGCCGTGACGGCCAAAGAGTTGGCGCCGCTGGTATCTCATGGTGAGCTTGTCGAGGTCACCGTGGAGGGCTGGGATGCTCCTGGCTACGTGCACTGCGATCATGCCGAGTTGCTTGCACAAGCATCGCTCGGGCGGTTGCGCGCTACCCACACTACTTTGCTGTCGCCCTTTGATCCCTTGGTATGGGATCGTGCACGGGTCTTGGCGATGTTCGGTTTCGAATACACCATCGAGTGCTACACGCCGTCGTCGAAACGCCGTTACGGCTATTACGTACTGCCGATTCTGCATCGTGGTCGGTTGATCGGTCGTTTAGACGCCAAGGCACATCGCGCGCAAGGTGAGTTCGAGATCAAGGCGATGTATCTAGAGCCGGATATCGAGCCGACGACGCGACTACTGCAAGACCTAGCCGGGGCCGTTGCCGATATGGCGCACTGGCACGGTACCCCGCGCATACGTCTGGGGCGTTGCCGGCCAGCAGGTATTGCTGCGGCCTTGCGGGCGCTATGGCGTGGCTAAACATGTATGTCTGTTGGTTGGGTGAATGGCTACCTACAGATTCGAATAAGCCCAAGATGCTCACTCTGCGTATACATGAGTTTATGCATTAAGGCTGCGGGAACCTGAGCGTCGCGGCAAGCATTCTGCAGTAATATTCAGACACTGTGTTTGCCGGGGTCACCAGAGTTTTGTGACCCGATGCAGCCGATCTGCGATCTGCCTCATCGCCTCGTCCTTAGGGTTTCCTTGCACACCAGTCAAATCGGCCAATGCGTGTGGCAAGGGTCGAGTCTCTCTAAAAAAAACCTTAAGTGCTTAAGTGGAGTTTTACATGTCAGATCGTCAGCTCGGTACCGTGAAATGGTTCAACGATGCCAAGGGTTTCGGTTTCATCGCCCGTGATAACGGCCCGGATGTTTTCGTGCATTTCCGCGCGATCCAGGGCAATGGTTTCAAGAGTCTGCAGGAAGGCCAGCAGGTCACCTTCAAGGTAGTGCAAGGCCAGAAAGGCATGCAGGCTGAAGAAGTTCAGGCTGCTTGATCGTCTTTAAATCGTGATCTAAAGAGCCAGGCACAAGCCTGGCTTTTTTTATGCCGCTTTCACATTAAACGGTAGGATTAATTCGTACTTGAAGCAGTACTTCTGGCACTCCAAAAATCCGTTATGCTCCGCCCACTGAACTTGTGGATTACTTGGGTATTTGCGGCGCGATTCGAAAGTATCGATTTTCACATTACCTTCACTCCGCATGTTCAGTAAGTCGTCGGCCGGAAGGGGGAGGTCGGCTTGTCTCAGTATCGAGTGTATTCGGGGTGAGTCATGTCGGATGGTGATAAAGAGGTAGGTACGGTCAAATGGTTCAATGATGCCAAGGGGTTTGGCTTCATCAGTCGGGAAGGCGGACCTGACGTTTTCGTACATTTTCGCGCGATCACTGGCAACGGCTTCAAAAGCCTGAAAGAAGGCCAGACCGTGCATTTCAAAGTAGTGCAGGGCCAGAAAGGCCTGCAGGCAGATGATGTCGAGCCAAGGTAAGTAGCCGCTGCTGAGCAATCTGAAAAGGCCGGTGTATGCCGGCCTTTTTTGTGGGCGCGTATTTTTGTGGTTTCGCCATCAATTCATTAGTCTCGTGCCAACTGAGCCTATCGGATGTTCTTGTGCAGCAAACTATTCATCGTGACGATGCTCAGACGTTGACTCGCATGACCCTGCCGATAGTCGCCGGTGACGGTGCAACCAGCGAATTGCTATGGCTATGCCCGCCCGGTGAGATTCGTCATCTGCTGTATTGGCTGCCGGCGATGGGAGTGGCCGCCAAGCACTACTTGCCATTGGCCGAAGCATTAGCCGCGCGGGGTATCGCGGTGGCCTTGCACGAATGGCGTGGTATCGGTTCCAGCAATCGGCGTGCGGGCCGGCATAGTGATTGGGCCTATAACGAACTGCTCACCCTGGATTTGCCGGCCGGACTCGCCGCGGCGCAGGCGCAGTTGCCAGCGCGGACTGGCTGCTGGCTGGGTGGTCATAGTCTGGGTGGGCAACTCTCGGCGCTCTATGCCAGCTTGCATCCTCGTGAGTTTGCGGGTCTGGCGCTGGTCGCCAGCGGATCGCCGTTTTGGCGGCGCTTTAAACAAGGCTGGTTGATCGGGTTGGCGTGTGTACTCGCGCCATGGCTTGCTCAGCTAATTGGCAGGCTCCCTGGTCGTCAACTTGGCTTTGCCGGAAACGAGGCTCGCGGGGTCATCGCGGACTGGGCACGCAGCGGGCGCACCGGGCGTTATGCAGCAAAAGGCATGGCTGAAGATTTTGAGCGACAGCTATCGGCCTTGGAGCAGCCCGTGCTGGGTTTGAGCTTGAGCGACGATTGGCTGGGGCCGCCAGCTTCAATGGACTGGTTGCTTGGCAAGATGCCTAAGGCATCGCGTGAGCAGAGCATTCTTGCTCCACTGGATCTAGGCGGTACCCCGGCGGATCACTTTAGCTGGATGAAATCACCCGACGTCATGGCTGAGCGCATCGCCCAGTGGATGATGAAGAGCGCGGCCACATTGCGCTAAATAGGGGTAGGCGAAGCTCTAGCCTCTTGAACTACCGTTATATGGCGACACTTAGTAACGACTCCCGCATGTGGCAACACCGATGAAGATGAACTTGTACCTATGAATCTGTTTACTCCGTTACAACAGCGCAGCCTGAGCTTGCGTAATCGCCTGGTGATAGCGCCGATGTGTCAATACTCGGCGGTCGAGGGCATGCCTGATGACTGGCATCTGGTCCATCTGGGTAGTCGCGCGGTAGGCGGGGCGGCGGTGGTGATTGCCGAGGCCACGGCGGTTTCTGCACAAGGGCGCATTTCACCGGCGGATGTCGGCCTGTGGAATCAGGCCCAACTCGACGCCTGGCGGCCGGTAACCCGTTTCATTACGGCTCAGGGGGCGATTGCCGGCGTGCAGTTGGCGCATCCCGGGCGCAAAGCCAGCGCCTTGCCGCCATGGGCGGGCGGTAGTTCGTTGAGTGCGGAGCAGGGCGCATGGGCGACGGTCGCGCCTTCAGCGCTGGCTTTCGATCACGATTGGCAGTTGCCGCAAGCGCTTGATCTTGCCGGTATCCGTCAGGTGATTGCCGATTTTCGTGCGGCTGCCGAGCGCGCGCTGCTGGCGGGATTCCAGCTCATCGAGGTCCATGCCGCACACGGTTATCTGTTGCATCAATTTTTGTCGCCGCTAAGCAATCAGCGCACGGACGAGTACGGCGGCAGTCTGGAAAATCGCGCGCGATTGGTCTGTGAAGTGGTTGTGGCGATACGTGAAGTGTGGCCCGAAGCGTTGCCCCTGTGGCTGCGTATCTCTGCGACGGATTGGGCCGAGGCCGGCTGGAATGTCGAACACAGTGTGCAATTGGCGCGGTTGGTGAAGCCCTTGGGCATCGATTTGATCGATGTATCCAGCGGTGGTTTGGTGCCCCATGTGAAGATCCCGCTGGGTCCGGGCTATCAAGCGCCGTTTGCCGCGCGTATTCGCCGCGAAGCCGGCATCGCTACCGGCGCCGTAGGGCTTATCACCGAGGCTGAGCAGGCTGAAACGATTGTCACCGAGGAAACCGCCGACGTCGTGCTGATCGCCCGTGAAAGCCTGCGTGATCCGTATTTTCCTCGACGTGCAGCCAAAGCACTGGGCGTACAGGTATCGGCGCCAACACAATATCAACGGGCCTGGTGAACATCATGGAACAACACCCTCTCTTGATCGACGGTCGCCTGCATGATCTGGGCGATGGCTTTAAGGTGCGCCGCTTGTTGCCGGTGCTGCAGGCGCGCCACGTGGGCCCCTTCGTGTTCTACGACCATATGGGCCCGGTGGCGTTCGCGCCCGGCAAGGGCATGGATGTACGGCCGCATCCGCACATCGGCCTGGCTACGGTGACCTGGCTGTTCGATGGCGCTATCCGTCATCGCGACAGCCTCGGCAGCTTGGCCGACATCCGTCCGGGCGAAGTGAATTGGATGACTGCGGGCCGCGGAATCGTGCACTCCGAACGAACGCCGCCGGAAGAACGCCGCGATGGTCAGCAACTGCATGGCATCCAGGTTTGGGTCGCCTTACCCAAGCCTGACGAAGAAGTCGCGGCGGAGTTTCATCATCACGATGCAGCCGAATTACCGCGCATCCATCAGCCGGGTATCGAGCTGGTGCTGATTGCGGGCAGTGCTTATGACCGACGCTCGCCGGTGAAAGTGTTCGCGCCGATGTTTTTCCTGGAAGCGCGCTTGGAGGCCGGTGCCGAGCTGCATTTGCCGCCGGAGCATATCGAGCGCGGTATTCATGTCATCGATGGTGAAGTGAGCTGGGATGGCGTGGTGGTATCAGCCGCGCAAATGGCGGTGCAGACAGGGCCGCAGGCGGCATCGGTACGTGCGGGCAGGGCCAGTCGATTGATGCTGTTCGGTGGCGCGCCGCTGGATGGCGAGCGGCATCTATGGTGGAATTTTGTCGCCAGCACGCGTGAGCGCATCGAACAGGCTAAAGAGGATTGGGTAGCGCAGCGCTTCGGTCGTGTCGTAGGCGACGATGCGGAATATATTCCATTGCCTGAGCGCTAGCTTCAGGAGATCGATATGTCTGGTTACGCCGATTTTCGCGAGTTCTATCCTTACTACCTGAGCGAGCACAGCAACCGCATCTGCCGGCGCCTGCATTTCATCGGCAGCTCGCTGGTGCTGCTGGTGCTACTGACCGCCGTGGTCAGCGGCGATCTGCGTTGGCTATGGTTGGCCCCGCTGGCGGGTTACGGCTTCGCCTGGATCGGTCACTTTGCCTTCGAGAAAAATCGCCCCGCCACGTTCAAGCAACCGCTATACAGCTTGATGGGCGATTGGGTGATGTATTGGCAGATGCTGCGCGGGAAAGTGTCGTTCTGAGGGTGCCAGCCGAGGGGGCCAATCGCGCTCTAGGGCCGTGGCTCAGCGATATTTCTGATGGCAGGACTGGCAGGCATCGCCGATCGGCTTGATGGCTGCAGTGAGCGCGGCACAATCCGCGGGCACGGTTTGCAAGGCTGTTTGCACTTGACCATGCAAATGGTCGGCCGCCTCGATAAAGGGTTGTTCGACACCGGGGAAGGCCGGCGCTACATCGGCAGACATCGATAACAGGGCCGTCAAGTGCTCGCGGGTTTGGTTGGTATCGCAACGTTGCGCTTTGACCGCCGTGCGCAACTCGCCCAGATGATGGCTCATCACCACCATGACCGCATGCGGAAAGGGGTTGCGTTCGCGCAGCGCGTTCATCGCAAATACCGTACCGACGATGCCGATCACCAGTCCCAGCACCATCAAAAGAGCTACACGCATGCGTTTTATCCAGGCTGATTCAGGCAGGTCGCGAGGTTATCACGGGGCACGCCGCGTAAGTGGCGCGTTTCACGGATAAAATGCTACATCTTCGATCCATTGGAATGCCTTAGTAATGTGCAGGAAAACCATCAGCCTTGTTGCCTTCGCGGGCGTGCAGCGCCGCGTATTTGATTGGCGTACATCGGTATGAGCACAACGAATTTTCCTGCAGAGCGCTTTCAAGGGGTAGAGCGGCTTTATGGCGTCGGCAGCCTGGACAAGCTTGCTGGCTGCCATGTCGGCGTGATCGGCATTGGTGGCGTGGGTTCGTGGGCCGCCGAGGCATTGGCTCGCAGTGGCGTGGGTCGATTGACCTTGATCGATGCCGACGAGATCTGCGTGTCCAATACGAATCGCCAGTTGCACGCGCTGGATGGCGAGTTCGGCAAATCCAAGGTCGGGGTGATCGCGGCGCGCGCACTGGCGATCAATCCGTCGATCCAGTTGGATGCGATCGAACGCTTTCTCACCCCATCCACGCTGGACGAGCTGCTCGACCGTGGCTATGACGTGGTACTCGATGCCTGCGATGCATTCCGGGTAAAGCTGGAGGCCATCGCCTGGTGCCGTCGGCGCAAGCTGCCGATGGTGACGGTTGGCTCTGCCGGTGGGCGTACCGACTCGACCCAGATTCGCGTGCGTGATCTTTCGCGAACTGAACACGATGCGATGTTCAGCTTGATCCGCAAAAAACTTCGCCAGGATTTCGGTTTTCCGCGTAATCCAGAGCGCTACTTTGGCGTGTCCGCGGTGTATTCGCTGCAGAACGTGCAATACCCGCAACCCGACGGCAGCGTTTGCGGAAATCGTCCCCCTGGTGGTGACGCGCTGAATCTGGCCTGTGGCGGCGGCCTCGGCGCCGCCACCCATGTTACGGGTGCGTTCGCATTTGCAGCGGTGGGCAAGGTGCTGGAGAAGTTGCTCGATCGCTAGGGATGCCTTGATCCGGCAAGCGCCGCACGAGCGCGGCGCTTGCCGGCAACAAGTGCTACCAGCCCATGTAATGCCCACCATTGATGGACAAATTGGTGCCGGTGATCCAGCTCGTTTCCTCACCGGTGAAAAAGGCCACCGCGTGGGCGATTTCTTCCGGTTTGCCGAGGCGACCGATGGGAATTTGCGCCACGATCTTCTCTCGCACTTCCTCTGGCACCGCCATCACCATGTCGGTGCCGACGTAGCCGGGCGACACGGTATTGACGGTAATGCCGAACTTCGCGTTCTCCTGCGCCAGCGAAATGGTGAAGCCATGCATGCCGGCCTTGGCCGCCGCATAGTTGGCCTGTCCGTACTGGCCCTTTTGACCGTTGATCGAGCTGATCTGCACGATGCGGCCCCATTTGCGCCCGCGCATGCCGTCGATCACCGGGCGGGTGACGTTAAAGCAGGCGTTCAGGTTGGTATTCACCACGTCGGTCCACTGTTGGTAACTCATCTTGTGGAAAGTGGTGTCGCGCGTGATGCCTGCGTTGTTGACCAGGATCTCGACCGGGCCAAGCTTGCTTTGAATAGCCTCGACCATCGCTTCACAAGCGGTATGGTCGGAGACGTCCCCAGGCACCATCAGTACGTCGATGCCTTCACGGGCCATGTTTTCATGCCAGGCGGCTGCCTTGGCCTGATCGCGAAAATTGGTGGCAACTCGATGGCCTTGCTTGGCCAGATAACGAATGATCGCGCTGCCGATGCCGCCAGTACCGCCAGTGACCAATGCCGTGCGTTGAGTCATGCATTTTCTCCGTAAATTACTGAGCTTGTCCTCGTCCCGGCCGGCACGGCCGAGCCGTCTCACGTTAGCGTCCAGTCATGACAGCGCCCATCGCTGCATGGTCAGTCGTTGCGTTTCGCAAGCCCAGTGGAACCATCTGTCTTATAGCCGGTTATGCGGCCGAGCGACCGCTGCAATGCGGCAAAAAAGCGGGATCAAATGACATCAGCGCCTGTGCCAGTAATGCATCGACGTCTTGGATATCGCTCGGTACCGCGATATCCAAAAAGGCCAATGCCTGATGCAGCGCTGGCAACGGCTGGGCTGGATCCACCGGATAGGCTCGCGCGGATTTGGATAACTTGTTGCCGCTCTCATCCAGTGCCAGCGGCAAGTGTCGATATGTCGGCGTCGGCAAGCCCAGGCAGCGTTGCAGCCAGATTTGCTTTGGCGTGGAGTCGAGCAGGTCATGTCCACGCACCACGTCGGTAATGCCTTGCCAGGCGTCATCGACCACGCAGGCTAACTGGTAGGAGTAAAAGCCCTCGACACGTTTGATGACGAAATCGCCGGCGCTCTCATGCAAGTTCTGCCGTTGCGGACCCTGCAGCGCATCGTCGAACGAAACCTCCGCGTCCGGTACCCGCATACGCCATGCCGGCGAACGTCCGGGGGCGGGCTTGGCTACGCACCGGCCTTCACGATGTAAGCCGGTAGCCAGGGACAGGTCATGACGGCTGCACCTGCAAGGAAAGATCAGCCCGGCCGAACGCAATTGCTCGAAGGCGGCGTCATAGGCGGGAATGCGCTGCGATTGAAATAATGGCGACGTATCGGCGACCAGGCCGAATGCGGGCAGGGCGGCGAGTATGCTTGCCGCCGCGCCGGGCTGTTCACGGGGTGGGTCGATGTCTTCTACCCGCAATAGCCATTGGCCGCCGGCATGCCGTGCGCATAGCCAGCTACCTAAGGCGGCAACCAGGGAACCGAAATGCAGATGGCCGGTCGGAGAGGGGGCGAAACGTCCGCGGTAGCTCATTCAGGCATTTTACGGATAGATCCGGGTTTTTGAGTACAGAACCCGTGCTGTGGGTCATCGTGGCTACGGCTTCGACGTTTCGCGGGCTTTTAGACAGGCCCTTATAGATAGAACAGCCCTTGAAACTGCGCCCTGCAACCACGATTCTTCAACAGTGGCCATTGCCGCACCCCTTTTCGTGACTGCCCGAGAGACAGCCATGCGTCGCATTGCATTATTCCTGCTTACCAATATCGCCGTTCTTTTCCTGCTCAGCATCGTCTGCCATTTGTTCGGCGTCGATCAGTGGGCCGCCAGCCGTGGCTATGGCGGCATGGGCGGCCTGCTCATCTACGCCGCGGTGTTCGGCATGGGCGGCGCCTTTATTTCCCTGGCTATGTCCAAGTGGATGGCGAAACGATCCACCGGCGCCCAGGTGATCGTGCAGCCGCAGAACGAGACGGAGCGCTGGTTGGTTGAAACCGTACGCCGCCATGCGCAGAACGCCGGTATCGGCATGCCCGAGGTGGCTATTTACGACGCGCCGGAAATGAACGCGTTCGCTACCGGTATGACCAAGAACAGCTCCTTGGTGGCGGTGAGTACCGGTTTGCTGCAGCAGATGGATCGCGAGCAAGTGTCGGCCGTACTCGGTCACGAAATCGGCCACGTCGCCAACGGCGACATGGTGACACTGACTTTGATTCAGGGCGTGGTGAACACGCTGGTGATTGTCGCTGCGCGAGTGGTCGGGCGCATGGTCGATAGCTGGCTCTCCGGCGGACGCGACAAAGGCGGCGGTATCGGCTCTTTTGTGACCGTGATGGTGTTGCAAATGGTCTTTGGCCTGTTTGCCTCGATGATTGTGATGGCGTTTTCACGCTGGCGCGAATTTCACGCCGATGCGGCGGGTGCCCAACTGGCTGGCCGCAACTCGATGATCTCCGCGCTGCAGCGACTGCAAGCCAATCATGGCGAAAGCACGCTGCCGCAAACCATGGCTGCGTTTGGTATTTCCGGCCATCTGGCGACCGGCTTCAAGCGCTTGTTCATGAGCCATCCGCCGCTGGAAGAGCGCATCGCCGCGTTGCAAAACGCATCGCCGCACGCCTAACGTATTTTCCCTCTCCCTGATGAGGGAGGGGGCGGGGTGAGGGCCGGTCTGACCGGCTCTTCTTGTTTTAGTTTTCTATTCAATACACTCAAGAGTTCAGCGCATGACTGCAACCACCGAAACCCGCAAGTTCGAAGCCGAAGTCGCCCAGGTACTGCACCTGGTCACTCACTCGCTTTACTCGCACAAGGAGATTTTCTTGCGCGAGTTGATCTCTAACGCCTCTGATGCCTGCGACAAGCTGCGCTTCGAGTCGATCGCCAAGCCGGAGCTGCTAAGCGGCGATGCCGAATTGCATATTGATGTGAGCTGGGACCCCGATGCCCGCACCGTCACAGTGCGTGACAACGGCGTCGGCATGAATCGCGATGAAGTGATCGCCAATATCGGCACCATCGCCAGCTCCGGCACCAAGCGCTTCCTGGAAGCGATGTCGAGCGAACAGAAAACCGATGCACGCTTGATCGGTCAGTTCGGCGTGGGCTTTTATTCGGCTTTCGTCGTCGCCGATCGCGTCACCGTACTGAGCCGCCGTGCCGATCAGCCGGCGGGCGAGGGCGTGAAATGGGAAAGCGACGGCAAGGGCGACTACAGCCTGGAGCAAGTGGAGCTGGCCGAGCGCGGTAGCGCGGTGATCCTGCACCTGAAGGCGGACGAGGACGAATTCCTCAAGCCGTGGACGCTGAAGTCGCTAATCACGCGTTATTCCGACCACGTGGCTTTTCCGATCCGCATGCCCAAGGAGGTGGATGGCAAGCCTGGCGAAGAATGGGAAACCACCAATGCCGCGTCGGCGCTGTGGACCAAGCCCAAGAGCGAGATCAGCGACGAGGATTACCAGAGCTTCTACAAAGCACTCGGCCATGATTTCAACGATGCGCTGGCCTGGACGCATAACCGCGTCGAAGGTAGCCAGAGCTTTACGACGCTGCTTTATCTCCCGGCGCAACCGCCGTTCGATCTGATGATGGGCGGACGTGATGAGCGCAAAGGGCTCAAGCTCTACATCAAGCGCGTTTTCATCATGGATGCCGCCGAAGAGCTGTTGCCGAACTACCTGCGCTTCGTGCGCGGCGTGGTCGACGCCGATGATTTGCCGCTCAATGTCAGTCGCGAAATTCTGCAGCAGAATCGCCAGTTGGAGCGCATCAAGGCCGCCTGCGTCAAGCGCGTGCTCGACCTGATCGAGAAGCTGGCAAGGGATGAGCCGGAGAAATTCACCACCTTCTACAAAGCCTTCGGCAACACACTCAAAGAAGGCATTGCCGAAGATCACGCCAATCGCGAGCGCATCGCCAAGCTGCTGCGTTTTGCCTCGACCAAGGGCGAGGGCAACGCACAAACCGTGTCGCTGGACGACTACATCGGCCGCATGGCGCTGGGCCAGGACACGCTCTGGTACATCACCGCCGACAGCCACGCTGCTGCCATCGGCAGCCCGCAGTTGGAGGCGTTCAAGGCTAAGGGCATCGAAGTGCTGCTGATGTCCGATCGCATCGACGAATGGATGCTGGGCAGCCTCAATGAATACGCCGGCAAGAAACTGAAAAACGTCGCCAAGGGCGAATTGCCGTTGGACGAGGCCGACAAAAAGCAGCAGGAAGAGGCGAGCAAGGCCGCCGAGCCGCTGTTGAAGAAACTCAAAGACCTGCTCGGCGACCGCGTCTCCGACGTGCGCGTGTCACCCCGTCTCACCGATTCGCCCTCATGCCTGGCGCTGAGCGACTACGAGATGGCGCCGCATCTGGCCCGCCTGATGCGCGAAGCGGGCCACGACATGCCCGAAAGCAAGCCGACGCTGGAGATCAACCCGCAGCATGCCTTGCTGAAACGCGTCGAAGGCGAGGGCGATACCGACAAGGCCAAGGATCTTGCAACGCTGCTGTTGGAGCAGGCTGAGATCGCGGCCGGAGCGCCGTTGCCCGACCCCTCGGCTTTTGTGCAGCGGATGAACCGGGTGTTGCTGGGTTGATTGCCAGCCGGACGGCGATCCCCTTCTCCCTGTGTTTTTTGCCTTAGGGGAGAAGGGGATTGTCAGACTCTTGGCACTCATCGGGACTTGAGTGGGTGCCATGCTAAGTTGCCTGTACTTCGAGAGCGGGGGCTTTCATGCACGGGCACGCCATGAATGTTGCGCTGCATGTCAGCCTGGGCGTATGCGGGCTACTTGTTGGTCTGGTACCGCTGTTGTCCATTAAAGGCGCTGCGGTACATCGTCGATTCGGCCTGATTTTTGTCGGGCTGGCTTCAATGGTGTTGTTGACTGCGCTGATCGCGGATGTTGCGTACCGGCAGCCGATCGCTTTGCTGGCGGCTTCGCTTTCCGCCGGTTATCAGTACATCGCCAGCCTGCGCGCACTCGCCCTGCGCACACATGGCCCCAATACCATCGATGCCTTACTTGCCATGGCTGCCTTGGCGGGCTGTGCGGCGCTGATTGCGTCAATGAATGCCGGAACCGCTTCGTGGTCGCCGATGATCGGCTATTCCACAGCGGGCTATCTGGCGAGTATTGCGCTCTACGATCTCTCGCGCCCGTTATGGGCGAAGGTCTGGCTGCAACGTATTCGGCCGCTGGATCATGGGCTGAAAATGGCTGGCTGCTACTTCGCCATGTTCTCGGCGGGCATGGGCAATTTGTTCAAAAACCTGCAGCCTTGGAGCCAGGTGCTGCCTTCCTCTTTGGGGCTGTTGGTGATGCTGGTGCTGGCGATCATGTATTGGCATCGGCTGCGCGCAAGTCGAGCGCGGCTTGTCGATGCAGCCACCCGTTGAAGGCTTAGCCGAAGCCTGCCTGGGTTTGCTGTATCGAAGCCTGCCGCCAACGCCACCAGCCCAGCGCAGCCAGGGCAACGAAGCCGGCATAAAGCACCGCCGTGATCGTCAAGGACTTGTACAGATACACGCCGACATAAAGCACATCTACCGCAATCCATAGCCACCAGGCAGCGATATGACGACGCGCCTGCCACCATTGCGCCACCAGACTGAAAGCGGTCAGCGCGGCATCGAGCCAGGGCAGTGCGGCATCGGTGTAGAAGTGCATGGCGGCACCCAGCAAGAGCGCGCCGATGCTGCCCATGGCTAGCTCCAACAAGGCACGCCGTCGAGATAGCGATGCGACCAGGACACGGCCATCGTTGCCAAGATGCTGCCGCCAGCATTGCCAGCCATAAACCAGAAAGAAGGCGAAAATCATTTGCAGCAATGCATCGGAATACAGCTTGGCATCGACGAAAATGCCGCCGTAGAGCAGCACGGAAACCAAGCCTATCGGCCAGCACCAGGGGTTGCGGCGTGTAGTGAGCCATACACCCCAGGCGCTGAGCAGTGCGGCGAGCAGTTCTAGCGCGGTCATTGGTTACAACGCATAGCTTAGCGATAACCGCGCCAATCTAGGCGCACCAGGGAACAAATAGCTGTCGCCGCCTGAGCTGCCGGTATCGCGCCAATAGAAGCGGTTGAATACGTTGTCGATACTGAGGCGCAAGCTCAGCGCGTGTCCGTTCCACACCGTTTGATAACGCAGGCCGGCGTCGAACAAATGATAGGCCGGGACATGAGTATGTCCGTCGGGCGTGGCGGCATTTTGGGCAGCATACCGCCAACCGCCGAGCAGGCCCCACGAAGGCGCGAAGGGCAGCCGGTAGTCGGCATACACACTGGTGCGCAGCTTCGGCACATTGACCACTTGATGGCCTTCGTAGCTGGGCGTGCCGGTGTTTTGCGCACGCGCATGAATCATGCTGATGCTCGCTACCAGATGCAGCGATTCGCTGATCCTGCCATTGGCCTGTAGCTCGATACCGGTGTGCACCTGTTGGCCGCGCTGTACGAAGCTGAAGCCTTGCGTGGTGCTGTCCGGTTGCGCGTACTGATAAGGCTGGGACAAGCGAAAAAGCGCGGCGTCCAATTGCAGCGCATTGCTGGCGGCATATTTCAGGCCGGTTTCCCACTGCCGGGATAACTGCGGTGGTAGAAAGCTGCCGCCATTGGCGGTCCAGTACGGTGCCTGCATGCCCAGGGCCAGACCTTGCGTATAGCTCAGATAAGCGGTGAGCTTGGCATCGGGTTGCCATAACAAGGCGGTTTGCGGCAACCAATGATTGAGGCGGGTATGCCGTTGCGGCGCGCCGCTGGCGTCGTAGTCACGCTCGTCCATGTGTACAAAACGGCCGCCGGCCAAAAGCTGCCAGTGCGGGCTCAGGCGCACTCGATCCAGTGCAAATACGGCGCGCTGCCAACTGCTCAAGCGTTGTTGCGACGGGCCGGGCTGGTTTGGCGAAGGTGCGAAATACGGTGGTTCGGACTGATCGCCTGGGGCGGTACCCACGTAGTCGTAGACATACGGCCGCTGGTCGATACCACGGCGCAGCACATCGGCGCCGACGGTGAGATCGTGGGTGACGGCGCCGGTGTCGACGTGGCCTTGCACTTGCGCGCGCAGCTCATCGTTCTGACGCGTGTCGCCAGGGCTGCGGTAGTCGTAGATGTCGTAGCTGCCATCGGGCGCAAAGAAGTAACCCGGTGTAGCGCCGCTGGCACAGGCAGGTGCATAGAAACAGCCATAGGCAAAGGCGACGTTATCGTCGATCACGCTGCGGCTGTGGCCTGCATCGACGCGTGCCTGCCAATCGTCGTTGAACTGGTAGTGAAAACGCGCGGTGAAATTGGCTGCGTGGATGCTCACCGGCTGTTGCCATGGCTGATAGCCGAGCATGAGCGTGCGACTTGGATGCAGCGGCAATACCGAGCCGCCGAGCAATTGATAGCCGGACACCGAGCGCTGCGCGCTGGCCTGGTAATCGGCGTCCAGTTGCAGGGTCGCCTTGGGCGAAATCAGCCAATCCGCGGCGATCGCATAAAAATTGCGGCGTCCATTCGAGTGCTGCACATAGGCATGGGTGCCTTCGTAAGCGGTGTTGAAGCGCAGGCCGAAAGTGGGGGTCAGCCAACGGCCAAGATCCAATGCGCCATAACGCGAGCCGTGTGAATCGGTACCGAGTGTGGCCGTCTGCACGTTGGCCGCGCGCTTGCCGACATAGTTGATGACTCCGCCGGGCGCGAGCACCCCGGCATCAAGTCCGGCTGCACCCTTGAGAATGTCCACTTGCTGGATGTTTTCCAGCGCCATCGTCTGCTCGCCGGTGATGCTCAAATCATTGAAGCGATAGCCCGTAGCCAGATCTAGCGGAAAACCGCGAATCGCCACGTTCTGGTAGTAGCCGACAGGCGCATAGCTATCGCCCAGCGAGGCATCGCTGCGTGCCAGTTCGCTCAAGCTGCGTGGCTGGCGGTCATCGAGCAGATCACGGCTAAGCACGTTGATCGTCGCGGGTGTGTCTTGCAGCGAGGCTTGCCCAAAACTGTTGGCCTGGCTCTGGCTTACCACATAGCCGTCACCGCCGTCGGCCTTTACGACCACGGGTGCCAGCACTACGGATTTAGCAGGTGCGGTATCGGTTGAATCTTGCGCATGAGCAACGCCGACTGCATAGAGCAGGGCGGTGAGAAAGATAGGGGAGTGGGATCGCCGGGTCATCGTCATCGTTATGCAAAGAGAACGAAGCGACGGCGAGCGGCGTGGAGCGAGGCTCCGCGCAACTGCTAAAGCTCCCTACGCCGGTGTTAACCGGATCAGGTTCCAAGGGACTCTCTCAGCCAGGCAAAAAGCCCGGCACCCCCGCTTCTAGAGCGCGTATTGAAGCACGGATACGGTCTGGCTGCCTAAATGGGGTGCTTTTCTCCCTCCCGTTCACGGCCAAAGAGCCATCTAAACCGCGTCATCGTGCAGTGCCTCTAACAAGGCGCGCCCATCCGTCGTGTCGAACCACTGTGTGTGACCGCGCAAAAACGTGTCGTAAGCCACTGCCGCATTTGCTGGCGAGCAAGTGATGGCATGGAAATACTCCACTTCAGACAACGCGAAATCGAGATGAACCAAAGGCAGCAGGTCGGCGATCAAATGCACTTGGTCTGCGCTGAGAGCGGCGGTTTCCCGGTACCCGGATAACAAGGCCAGCGCGGTTTGCGGATAGGCCAGGGCGTGACCTTGCGCCAAGGTCAGCCAGGCAATGGCGTTGCGCTCAATGGCGGTGGCAAGGTCGAACACCGCCCAGGTCGGCGAGGCCAGGCCGAAGTCCAGTACTGCACTTACCGATGCCTGTGAGCCGGCATCGCTCCAATACAGGTTGGAGACATGCCAGTCATTGTGTGTCCATAACCTCGACTCACGTTGTAGCCGCGATGGCAGCGTGGCGTGCCGGGTGTCGATAAGAGCACGGAGTTCAGCGCGCCAATCGCGCGCGTGCAGATAATCCGCCAGCCCCGGCCGCTGCGGAAGTTGCGCGGCGAGTGTCGCCACCGGGTCGCTGGCCGCGATGAGTTCGTTGCGTGCCACCAGCAGATGGGTGCTGCGTTGCGGGGCGTCATAGCCTGTGGCGGCGCGATGCAGGCGACCGAGTGCGGCACCTGCGGCGCGTGCATGGGCAAGGTCATCTAGCGGCGACCATGATTCGCTATCGCGATAGAGATCCAGGCCAACGGCTTGCGCGTGTACCTCGTAAGTCCATTCGCCCAGGGCGACGGCGGTGGCGCCTTGCGCATTAGCGAGCACTCGTGGAACGGCGGCGCCCGCGCGGTAAAGGTGTTCCAGAAAGCGGTGTTCTTCGCTCAGGCTTGAGGGTGTGCGTACACGTTGATGATGCCGTTTGATAAAAACCGTGCCCGCGCCCGTGTGTGCCAGACAAGCGGCGGACAACGGGCGTGGGCTGTGCCAGGCGATGCCATCGACCGGCCCCAACTGTGGATAGCCTGCCAGCAGCATGTCCACCTCTGCTTCAAGCAGGGGCGGCCAATCGGGTACGACCTGGTCGGCAGCCAGGCCATGGACGCGGTGCGGGGAGTCCGTCATCGGGAGAGAGTCATCTGGCGGTACATGCTCGCTATTCTCGACGATTGCGGTGGCTATGCGACGATAAGCGCCACCGATGGAGCGATGCTTTTCGATGAGTGCTTTATTGACGTTGTTTATCTGTCTTGCGTTGGGTGTGTTGGTTCGACGCTTTGCGAACCCGCCGGTCGGCATCGTTGCGGGCATTAACTGGTGGGTGATCTACGTCGCCCTACCGGCCTTGGTGCTAGAACTGATGCCGCGCGTAAAGTTTGATTCGCAGCTATGGTTTCCAGTGGCTGCGATGTGGGTCGTATTCGGCGGTGCCTGGCTGCTGTTCGGCTTGCTGGGGCCGCGATGGGGCTGGTCGCGCGAACGCATCGGCGCGTTGATCCTGGTCTGCGGCCTGGGCAATACCTCATTCATTGGTTATCCGTTGATGCAGGCACTGCACGGCAAAGAAGGCTTGAGCTTGGCCGTGGTCGCCGATCAACTGGGCAGTTTTCTGCTGTTGGCATCGGCTGGAATCGTGGTGGCCTCGTTATATGCCGGGCGGCGGCCGCAGCCGGTGCAAATCGTCCGCCGGATTCTGAGTTTTCCTGCTTTTATAGCCCTGATCGTCGGCATCGGTGTCGGCGCGCTGGGTGGTTGGCCGCCATTGCTGGATAGCGTCTTTACACCGATAGGCGCCACGCTGACACCGCTGGCACTGTTCTCGGTCGGGCTGCAGTTCAAGCTTCACTCAGGTCATCGGATGGGCGGAGCCATCACGCTGGGCCTGGGCTGGAAGTTGCTGCTGGCGCCGCTATTGTGCTGGCTGATCGGCAGCGCCGCCGGGGTAGGTGGCCTGACCCTGACGATAGGCGTGCTGCAGGCCGCCATGGCGCCGATGATTTCGGCGGCGATTCTCGCTGACGAATATGGGCTGGAGCCGCCGCTGGCCAATACGGTACTGGGGGCTGGCATTGTGCTGTCGCTGTTGACGGTGCCGCTGGGTAACCTGTGGTTGGGTGGTTAGCTTAGCCGTGCGGGTGGATTTGGCGAGCCATGGCTTCGACGGCCGATTTGGCCTCTTTAAGGCTGCAGCCGCTCCGTTGGCGATAGAGCCTGATGGCTTCCACCAGGCGCTTAGCGCGTACCTCGGCTTCGATCTGGGCGTCGGTGATGTCGGTTCGCTGAGGTGCTGGCGTAGTGTCGTATGGTTTTCGATAGATGCCACGGGCAAGCAGAAACCCGATGACAAAAGGCAAGATCCACGCGACGGAGGGCGTTGTTACAAAGTCCATGACCTGTTTCTGCCAGACAAGGTGGCAAGATAATGCCATCGACAGGCAACTTTCGGTTCAACCGCAAAATGTTCAATGACCCTGGATTCAATCAGCCCAAGGAGGTCCGCGCTGACATCTGGTTATGGGCTGCGCGTTTCTTCAAGACCCGTAGTCTGGCCAAGCAGGCCATTGATGGCGGCAAGATCGACGTCAATGGCGGTGGTTGCAAACCGGCCAAGGCATTGCATATGGGCGACCTGTTGAAGATCACGCGGGGTGAGGAGCGGTTGGAGGTCGAGGTGTTGGCCTTGGCCGAACAGCGCGGCCCGGCCAGTGTGGCGCAGACGCTTTATCGTGAGAGCGAAGCCAGTGTGGCTGCTCGCTTGGCGCGGCAGGAGCAGCGGCGCTTGATGGGGGGTGGGGTTTTGCGGCCGGTGTTGAAGCCGGATAAGCATGGGCGTCGGGAGTTGCGTCGGTTGAAGGATCAGGGGTGAGGGCTGGGTTGTTCGCCTGCGGCGGGCTTTCGGCCACCTGCCGGTGGTCGAGTCACTTTTCTTTGCTTGCTCAAAGAAA
>NZ_KZ857177.1:0-70622 GCF_003350925.1 Dyella tabacisoli
GATGGTGCCGGGCGCGTGGTCGCCAGCATCGATGCGCAAGGCGACGTGACGACGACGAGTTACGACGGCGTCGGCAACGCGATCGCCACCCGTGCCTACGCGACGGCACTGACGCTGAGCCAGTGGACGGCGTTGGGTAGTAGTCCGACCTGGGCCGCCTTGCAGGCCGACCTCAGTGTCAGCGCCAATGATCGCCTGACGCAGACGTTCTACGACGCGGACAACCGCGCCGTGGCCACCGTCGATGCGGCGGGCTATGTCACCGTCACCACCTACGATGCCGCCGGCGATGCCGTGAAAACCACGGCCTACGCGACCGCACTGACCGGCGCCCAGCAGACGGCCTTGAGAAATACACCGGCGCTGAGCACGCTGCAGGCGGATCTGAGCAGCACCGCGCAGGACCAGACCACGCGCAGCTACTACAACAGCCGTGGGCAAGTCATTTTGCAGATCGATGCCGCTGGTTATGTCACTACGAAGACATATCGTGAGATAGGAATGCAACCGGTTAGTCCGGCGAAGCAGGTGCTTTCCACACATTACACGCAGGCGCTAACCTACGCCCAGCTTGCTGCGCTCACTGGATTGGAGGCGGCGACCTCAATCGTTAGCATGGTGTCCGCAGGAACAAGCATGATCTCGCTGGACAATTGGGATGCTGACGGACGTTTGCTGCGCACGTACGATATTGGGTACGTCACCATAACTAGCTACACCTACGATAGCGTAGGGCATCTGTTGACAACGACGGCACAGCCTAGACTCGGTGGAGGTGCGGCACGTACCAGCGCCAGTGCCTACGACGCCTTCGGTGATGTCGTCAGTACGCTCGACGGCGTCGGCGCCGCTAACCTGACAAGTGGTATGACTGCAGCGCAGCAAGCGGCCGTGTTCAGCCAATACGGCACGACAAACACCTACAACGCGCTGGGCCAACGAATCACCAGCACCGACCCTCTCGGCAACACGACCTACGCGTACTACGACGCCAGCGGACGGTTGGCGTATACCGTGCAGGGCCAACCTGGCGGTAGCATGCTCAATGCCGTCGGCAATGTGACGGCCTATACCTACAACGCCTTCGGCCAGGTCGCGACCAGCCGAAGCTTCAGCAGCCCGTTGACGTTGACGACCAGCGGCAGCAGCAGCGGCACCACACTCAACGTGACCACTGCGACGACGGCGCAACTGACGACGACCGCGGCGTCGCTGGCCAACCCAGCGACAGACAGCTCAACCAGCTACACGTACACATTGAACGGTCAGGTCGCAAGCGCCGTGGATGGGTTGGGCTATCAGACGGCCTATCAGTACGACGCGTTCGGCGATCTTCTCCAGAAGCAACAGCAGTTGAGTGCGCCGGGCAGTGCACTCAGTGCCGCCAACAGCACGATCACCAGTGATAGCTATGACCTGCGTGGCGAGCGTATCGGCGAGATCGATGCGTTCGGTACCGGCGTGGCACACACTAAGTCGAGCACCTTCGATGCCTTCGGCCGCGTTGCCCAGACGATTGATAGCAGCAGCAATACCGCTGTCGGCTATGGCTACGACACCTTGGGTCGTCAGATCAGCGTCATGCAGTCGGTGCTGGGCGTGGTGCGTACTACGTTTGCCACCTACGATGCCTTCGGTCATGTGCTTACGCAAACCGACGCCGTGGGTAACGTCACCAGTTATCAGTATGACCTTGCCAATAATAAGACCACGGTCATCACGCCCGACGGCATGCAAATCATCACGGTGACCGACGTCTTCGGTGACACACTCACGGTTACCGACGGAGCCAATAACACCACCACCTACACCTACGATGCCGATGGCCATCTGACCCAAACCCAGGACGCTCTGGGCAATCTCAGCAAGAATCAATATGACCTTGACGGTCACTTGACGCAGAGTACCGATGCCACCGGTCATGTGATCACTTACAGTTACGATGCCAGCGGCCACGTGCTGACGAGAACCGTCGACCCGACGGGCCTCAATCTCAAGACAAGCTATACCTACGACGGCGAAGGCCGCACCCTCAGCGTGACCAACCCGAGTGGGATGGTGACCACCTACAGTTACGACGCCGATGGCAACGTGCTGACCCAGGTGCAAGATGCGGGCAGCGGCAAGCTCAATCTCACCACCACCTACACGTATGACGGCGCTGGCAAGACGCTTATCGTCAATGCGGGTGTCGGCACTGCGGCAGCAGCCACAACACAGTACGTGTACGACAACCTGGAGCGTCTATCGCAGCAGATCGTCGATCCGGGTGCAGGGCGGTTAAACCTTACGACCAGCTATACCTACGATGCCAACAACAATCTGGTGACTAAGACAGATGCCGGTGGCAACGTCACCAGTTATGTGTACGGCCATGCCAACGAGCGCACCTTCACCATCGATCCGAGCGGGGCGGTAACGCAAACTGTTTACGATGCCGATGGGCGCGTCACGCAGACACATAGCTACGCCACACTGTTGACCGCCAGCCAGCTCGCAGCACTAGGCCATGCACCAACCCTGGCTGCCTTGCAGCCGTACCTGACCGTAAGCAGTAGCGATCGCATCACCTATACGCTTTACGACGCGAATGGTCATGTCGCCGCAACCATCGACGCATCCGGTTACGTCATCACCACTATTTACGACAGTGCTGGTCGTGCGGCGAAGACCACGGCATACGCCACGGCGCTGACAACGGCACAGATGAGCGCACTCGGCACTACACCGACCCTGCTCGCGGTGCAGGCGGACCTGGTCACCAGTGCGCAGGATCAAACCACACGCAATTACTACGATGCCGACAACCGTGTCGTAGCGCGTATCGACGCTGACGGTTATCTGACTGTCAACAGCTACAACCAGGCCACGGACACCACGACAGCGACACGCTATGCGACCGCGTTGACCGTGACTCAGCTCGGTGCATTGACCGGCACCGAAAACGTTGTCGCCCTGGTAAGCCTGCTTGGTGCTAACACCACCAGCCAGCAAAGCAGCGTGACCTACAACGCTCTTGGTCAAGTTGCGACGAGTACGGCGGTGGACGGCACAGTAACCACCTATACCTATAACGGTGTCGGCCAGTTGCTCAACAGTACCGTCACCCCGGTCGCCGGGCAGGGTGTCGCACGCACCATCAGCGCGACCTACGATGCGCTAGGCGACGCGTTGACTCACACGGACGCCGCCGAGGCCGTAACCAGCTATGCGTATAACGCACTCGGCCAGCGTGCCAAATCCACGGACGCGCTCGGCAACAGCACCTGGTACTACTACGACGCTGCCGGGCGTCTTGCGTATTCGATACAAGGGCAGCCTTCCAGCCCCACCAGCTCTCTCAATACGGTAGGCAACGTCACGGCGTATGCCTATAACGCAGCCGGGCAGTTGATTAGCACGCGTCAATATGCGAGCCAGTTGTCCCTCACGACGACTGCCACAAGCACCGGTACGACATTGAATGTCGCGACGGCGACGCTGGCACAAGTGACTGCAGGGGTTGCGTCCCTGGCTACATCCGGCAACGACGCCAATGCGGTCACGGTCACGACTTATACCGCCGGCGGCCAGGTCGCCACGGTTACCGATGGCAATGGCTACCAGACGGCGTACCAGTACGATGCCTTCGGCGATCTGGTGCAAACGCAGCGGCAACTGAGCCAGCCGGGCAGTGCGCTGAGTGCGGCCAACAGCACGTCCTCGCAATATATCTACGACGTACGCGGTGAGCGGATCAGGGCTACCGATGGCTTCGGTGGCAGCGTGGCGCGCAGCACCTCAAACATCTATGACGCCTTCGGCCGGATAACCAGCAGTATCGACGGTAACGGCAATGCGATGGCCTACACCTACGACAATCTGGGTCGGCAGGTCACTAGCAGCCAGGTCGTCCAGGGCATCGGCCGTACCACGCAACGCAGCTACGACGCCTTCGGCAATGTACTCACCCAGACCGATGCCCTGGGAAATATCACGCAGTACCAGTACAACGCAGCCACTCACACCGCTACCGTCACCATGCCCGGCAACGTGACGATGACCACGGTGAAAGATGCCTTTGGCGATACGGTGAGCGTGACCGATGGCATGGGTAATGCGACTGCCTATACCTACGATGCCGACGGTCGCCTGACCCAAACCCATGATGCCCTCGGCAACATCAGCAAGAATCAATATGACCTCGATGGTCACTTGACCCAGAGCACCGATGCCACCGGTCATGTGGTGACTTACAGCTACGACGCCAGTGGCCGCGTGCTGACCCATACGGTCGATCCAGGCCAGCTCAATCTCATCACCACCTACGCCTACGATGGCGAAGGGCGGCAGCTTAGCGTGACCGATCCGATGGGCTCGGTCAGTACGTATACCTACGACGCCGACGGCCATGTCTTGACCCAAGTGCAAGATGCCGGCACTGGCAAGCTTAACCTCACCACCATCTACACCTATGACGGTGCCGGCAAGGCGCTTACCGTCACGATCGGTGCCGGCACCAGTGCGGCGCGCAGCACGCAGTATGTCTACGATGCCCTCGAACGGTTGAGCCAGCAGATCGTCGATCCAGCCGGCCTGCACCTCACGACCAGCTACACCTACGACAGCAACAACAACCTTATCAGCGTCACTGACGCTAACGGCAACGCGACGCGTAGCGTCTATAACGAGGCCAACGAGTTGGCCTTTACTGTGGCCGGTGATGGCGGCGTTACGCAGTACTGGCATGACGCCGACGGTCGGCGCACCCAGAGCATGGGTTATGCCACTGCCTTGACCGGTACCCAACTGACTGCATTAGGCAGCTCGCCGACGATCGCACAAATGGCGGCGCTGGTAACGGCCACGTCCAGCGATGCGTTTCAGCAAAAAGCCTATGACCCGGAAGGTCGGGTGATCTATGAGCTGGATGGGGGCGCGGGTCTTCATGTCACGCAATGGACGTACGATGCGAACGGTCGCGTGTTGGCAACAACGCGTTACCAAAATCTACTGAGTAGTGCGCCTGCCGGCGGCACATCGCCTACAGTGGCTTCCATTGCCGCGCTAGTCACCCCGTCGGCCGGTGATGAAACCACGCTTACCACGTATGACGCTGATGGCCGCATGCGTTTCAGCGTACAAGTCACCACGGTCAACGGTCAGCCGGCCGGCGTGGTCAGTGAGCAACGCTACGATGCCGCCGGGCGCCTGATCGCCAGCCTTCAGTACGGCACGACGATTGCGCTCAGCAGTAGTCAGTCGCTGACGTCACAAGTGAGTACCAGTGGTCTGGCGCAGACACTCGCCAGTGCCGCCAATCACACCACGTCTTCGATATACGACAATGCCGGTCGCCTGCGTTACACCATCGATACCACCAATCACGTTATCGAGACGCAGTACGACGCCGATGGGCGGGTACTGCAGCAGTCGGCCTACGCAAATGCCATCACGTTGCCGGGCACGTTGACAGTGGCCGCAGTCGGCGCGGCGGTGACCGCCGCCGGCGTCAGTGGCGCGCGCGTAAACACAACCACCTATGACGCGGCCGGTCGTGTGCTGACCACCGGCGATGCATTGGGCACCCGCGCCACCTTTGCCTACGACGCCACCGGCCTGCAATTGGGTCATGCCGATCGCGACGGCAACTGGACGTGGATGCTCTACGACAAGGCTGGCCGCAAGACGCTGGATCAATCGCCTGCGGTCACGGTGGGTAGCTATGATCCTGTCACCTGGGTGTTTCAGACGGCAGCCAACCAGTATCTGTACACCACCTACGCCTACGACGGTGTGGGCAATGTGCTTGCCACCAATAAAGGGGTCGGCCCTGACTCGGCGCACGTCACCACGCTAAGCACCACCACCTATGCCTACGATGCCCTGGGTCATCAGACTCAGGCGACCTATCCGGGCGGCGCTACCGCGCACGTAACCTACGATGCGCAGGGCCGAGTAGTAATGAGCCAGGACGGCAATGGCCATTATCAGTACAAGGCCTACGCCAGCATGGGCTGGGAGGCCTACAGCATTGATGCCGACGGTTATGTCACGGCCACTGGCCGCGATAGCATCGGCAATGTAACCGCGGTAACGCGTTACGCCACGGCGTTGAACACGGCGGCGATAAGCGGCTGGCATGCCGGGCAGCCATTGACGGTTGCGCAAATTCAACTGGGGCTGGTGACCTCGGCCAGTGATCGCACCACCACCACTACTTACGATCAGCGCAACCAGAAAACGCAGGTACAGCAGTCAGCCATTGCCTATGTGCTCTCGATGGGGCCGCTCAGCGGTGCCGCTATGGCGGCAACGCAGCCCACGACCACTTATACCTATGATGCCTACGGCAATGTCACCAGTACCGCGACGTTGCTCCAAGGTGCCAATGCGACCGGTGACAGTAACGCCACACCGGCGATCTGGGCCACGACCTACACTTATTACGATGCGCTCAATCGTGCGGTGATGACGGTAACGCCCACCGGCGCGTATACCAGCCCGCAGGGTTACGTCACCACCACCGCCTATAACGCCTTTGGCAATGTCACCTCGATCACGCAGTACGCCACAGCCATCGCCACCAGTGGCGTGACGACCGCCGCCGCACCGGCGCTACCGCCGGCGGGCACCGTAGTCACGGGTTACGACCGCGTCACCAGCTATGGCTACGATGCGATCGGGCGCAAAACCAGCGAGACCGATACCGGCGAATACAGCTACGTCAACGGCACGCCCGCCATCGCGGCAGGCAGCTCACTCACCACCTGGGCTTACGACGGCGAAAATCGTCTCACCACTGCCACGGTCAATGGTGCGACGGTCAGTACGACATACGACGCGCTCGGCCGCGTCATGTCCGTGACCGAGCCGACGCGCCAGGCCTTGGTGAGCAACTGGGCGTTGTTGCTGACGCAGAACCCATCATGGGATCTGACCACCGGCGCGCTCTATACCAATGTCGCTCCAGTAACCAGCTACGCCTACGATGCCCTGGGCGATGTGCTGAGCACCAAGGTTTCAGCAGGTAGTTCGTCGGTGCAGACCTGGTCGTTCTATGACGTACAGGGGCGCCAGATCAAACAGCTCGATGGCAATGGCAATCAAAGCACCATCAGCTATGACAACAACGGCAACATCGCCAGCAAGGGCTTCACGCTAACCACTAACGGCAATGACATCGCCGTTACCACAACCTATACCTACGATGCCGACAACCAGCGGCTGACCACCGCTGTACAGCGCGGCGGACAGAGCGGTTACGACAGCTATACCCAGGTGCAATACAACGCCTTTGGCGAGGTCACCGGGCGTGGCGACAATAACGGCATCGCGGCGCATTACAGCTACGACAACGCCGGTAATTTGATCGGCTCACCGGATGCCAGAACCGGTGCCGCCCATTCGTATGGTTTTGACCTCGCGCACCATCTACTGACCGATAACAGTACGGTCACCGGCGGTAGTGCAAGCACTTGGACCCATAACTGGGTAGACCTGTCCGGCAAGGTCGTGCAGCAGCGTACCCCCAGCGACAGCGCGAGCAGCGGCGTCAACACCAGCTTGCTTACCGCGCGTAGCTACGACCGCTGGGGCAACCTGCTTATCCTCACGGATGCCGCCGGCAACACCACGCAATACCACTACGACAGCCGCAATCAGTTGATAGGGCAGGTCGAGCCCAATGTGCTGGTTGTTTCCGCGACCGGTACGCGCACATGGGCAACACCTGCCAAAGCCTGGTACTACAACGTCAGCGGTCAGTTGATCGGTACCACCGACGAGAACGGCAACTCGTCATGGAACACCTATGACGGTGCCGGTCACCTCACCGTAGCGCAAGACAATGTCGGCGCCCGTACCTACACCGCCTATGACGCGCTGGGGCGTGCCGTTGCGCAACAGATGCCGCCGGCCAGCACCAATACCGGCGCTGCGGCGCACATCGTCGTCACCGGCTACGACAACCTCGATCAGGTCACTACTCAGAACGATCTCGTACTTAACAGCACCGGTACGGCATACATTTCTGGAGGTTCAGATAACTATCTGCTCAACAGCAACGGCGACCGCATCCAGGTAACCGATAAGCTCGGCAACACCACGTTCTACAGTTACGACAGCCAGCATCGGGTACTGCGAAGCGCTACGCCGCTGCAGCAAGCCAATAGCCAGGCGCAGACCTATGCCTACGATGCCAACGGCAACCGGATAAGCCAAACCGATGCCGATGGTTTCCAGCAAAGCTGGGTCTATGACTATTTTGGTCGGGTGCAAAGCCATATCGATGAAAGCGGCGCGACCTACACCTACACCTATGACGCCAGCTCAGGCAGGTTGACCCAGAAGACCAGCAACTGGGCGGCGAGCGGCCCCAGCGCATCGGTAACCTCCACGCAGAATTTCCAGTACATGGCCGATGGCCAATTGGCGCAACTGAGCGAAACCGTGGGTGGGGTCAGCTCAACGTTCACCTACCAGTACGATGCCAACGGCAACCAGACCCTGCAGACGGCCAATACACAAGACGGTGCCGGTCAGGCCGTGGCGACGCAGACGGTGGTGACCTATGACAGCCACAACCGTCTGCAGGAAGTCACCGTAGAGAATGCCGCCGGCACAGTGGCCTCTATGCGCACCGTGTACAACTACGATGCCAATGGCAATCGCCGGGCCGTATTGGCACAAAGCGCCTATGGCGCCAGCGGCGCCGCGGCGCCGATCTCGTTGTCGACAAGCGCGCCGGTGGTGGGTGCCGCACTGGCTGCGCAGACGGTGCAGCCTTTGCGGTCTCTAAATTACAGCGTTCCCGCGGGAAGTTTTACCGACCCGTTGGGTATGGGCTTGACCTACACGCTCAGTGGTGCGGTGCCTAGCTGGTTGAGTTTCAATGCCACGACGTTGGCATTTACCGGAACGCCGCCAAGCGCCGCGGCAAGTTACACGTTCACGGTAACTGCCACTGACGCACTTGGTCGCAGTGTCAGCAGTGCTCTGACAGTTACCGTGCCAACCGTAGCTCCTCCGGCGGTAGCCACGTCGCTGGCGGCGCAGACCGTGCAACCCGGCGCGGCAGTGAGCTACACCATCCCTGCCGGCAGCTTTACCGATCCGCTCGGTCTGGGGCTGAGCTACACCGCGACCCTTGCCGGTGGGGCGTTGCCCAGTTGGCTGAGCTTCAACGCCAGCACACAGACATTTACCGGAACACCACCCGTGTCTGCCCAAAGCTATGGCATTACGGTGACAGCGACGGATGCGCTCGGTCGCACTGTCAGCAGTGCGCTCACGATCAGCGTGCCGCTCGTCGCTCCGGTGTTTAACGGCGTGCCAGCAAACCAGTCCGTCGTATGCACGAATGCACTGAGCTTTACCGTGCCGGGAGCGACCGACCCCAATGGCTTGCCCGTTACTTACAACGCGGCCTATTACAACGGCTCTGTGTGGACAAGTTTGCCGTCCTGGCTCGCATTCAATGCCAGTACGCTAACGTTTAGCGGTACTCCGCCGATCGCCAGTGTTGGCAATTACACCTTGGCGGTTGGGGCGCAAAGTCCCGGAAGCCCCTCAACCGGCATCTCGTTCACGCTTTCCGTCGCACTGCCTACAGCTCCGGTATTTAGCAGCGCCGCATCAAATCAGTCCGCAACCTACAACACCGCTATGAGTTTTTCGGTGCCGGGCGCAACCAACGCGAACGGGTTCCCCATCACCTACTCGGCCTCCTATTACAACGGCTCGACGTGGACAAGCTTGCCATCATGGCTGGCCTTTAATGCCAATACGCTAACTTTTAGTGGCACCCCGCCGGCCAGTAGCGTTGGTACTTTGACGCTGGCTGTTGGGGCAACGGATACCGGAACCAGCGTCTCATCCGCTATCTCATTCACCCTCACTGTGGCTGCCCTTCCACCGGTTTATAACGGCGGGATACCCGCTAACATTGCCTTTGCTGCGGGCGATACGACCACCTGGACCATCCCGGCGAATACCTTCAGCAATCCGATGGGGCGCCCACTGACCTATCAGCTAAACGGGTTTTTTCCGCCTGGAACCAGCATCGACGCCTCCGGCACGATAACCAGCTCGCCACCCGCAGCGATGGCGAAGCAGCGCTTCGCCGGCCACATTTTCGCGACCGACCCGGTCGATGGCCAGAGCGTCATCGTGGCCTTTACTCTTGTTGTCAGCCCGTACATCGGCGCGATGGTCGCGCGGCCGATGGTGGCCGCTGCCGCCGCACCAGCTCCCGCCCCCAACGTACAGGCCGACTGGTTTACCTACGATGCCGATAACCGGGTGATCGTGAACAACGGTAGCCTGGTGAACGGCGTTATCGGTATCACCAATGCCATCGGCTCGGCCCAGAATGGCTACGACGCGGCGGGCAATGTCACCGTGTACACCGTGGTCAATGCCGCTGGTGTCAGCAGCAGTCAGCAAAATGTCTACGATGCGCGCAACGAGCTGGTTCGCGTGCAGGCGCCCAGCAGCATCAACGGCACCATGGGCTTATCCGAGACACGCAGTTACGACGCCGATGGCCACCTGGTCAGCGATGTCGTTTACAACGCGTCGGGGCATGTCGGAACCGGCACGTACAATGGCTTGCCCATCAGCTTCAGCGATGCGGGCTGGGTGGCCAGCGATACGGTTTACACCTACAACGTCGACGGCCAACTGACCGATCAAAGCCAATACGTAGAAGACTCGGCGCAAGACCTGATCACTAAATACGGTACGGCCGTAGCGACCAGTACCTATGCCAGCCAAGCCGGAACCGCGCCAGGCACTCTGCCGACTGTAGGCAGCAATACCAATGGCGTGCTGTTGCTCAACACCGAAGCGAGTTATGCGCCGGTAACGTCGGGGCTAGGCTACGACGCCGACGGCAACTTGCTCGGGTATCGCTCCATCGTCAGCGGCAATTTCGGCCGCACGGCCTATACCAATAGCTACCAGACAGCCTATATCCGGCAAAACGGCGCGTTGTCGGCAAGCACCAGCGCCACCAGCACCAACGCGACCTTCGTGCCGGCGACCGACACCAGCACCTATAACGCCCTGGGTGAGCTGGTCCAGGTCAACGGCAACACCAACGGCGCGGCGGTGGTGCGTGCGATGGCCTATGACCCGAACGGGGAGATTCTGCAGCAAAGCACGACCAGTGGCGGCAGCACACAGAGCAGCGTCTACGCCTACGCCGGCGGTCATGCGTTAGGTAACGCCGATCAACACGGCAACATCAATATTCAAGACACCTCCAGCGGTTTCAGCAACAGCAACCTGGGCACGCAACACTACGTGGTGCAGGCCGGCGACACCCTGCAATCCATTGCGCAAATCGTCTACGGCAATAGCAACTACGGCTACATCCTCGCACAGGTCAATGGCCTGCAGAGCAGCAGCGATTTGTTGCCCGGCACCCGGCTGACGATCTCGCAGGTAACCACCAGCAACAACAACGCGACGACGTTCAAGCCATACAACCCAGGCGAGGTGATTGGATCGACGACACCCACGCTGGCGCCAGCCTCGACATCAAAAGCAGCGGCGCAATTTAACGCCGTGAGTCAGTTGCTGACCTCAGCGATCGAGGCCGTGCTTCATGGCAAGGCATCCGCACAGACGGGCGGAAACGGCGCCCAGGTGAAGCCGCAGGCGTTCCAGGGCGGGCATATGCGGATGATGATGGAGATGCAGCAGGGTGATGGTGGTGGTGGCGGCATTGATGATGGCGGCGGTGATGGTGGGTTTGGTGGTGGCGGCGATGGCGGCGGCGGTGGTGGCGGTGTCGATAACAACGGCGGTGACGGTTCGAATGGGGGTGGTGACAACCCGGATCCGTCGTCTTCGCCTGGGCAGAGTTCGGATCCGGCGCCGGCCCCGGCCCCAGAGCCAGCTCCAGCGCCAGCGCCAGCGCCAGCGCCACCGGTTGATTTGCCACCGATCGAAGTCCCGGCCCCAGAGCCGATCATCATAGAGCCGCCCTCGATAGAGCTTCCCCCCATAGAGCTGCCTTCGATAGAGCCGGTTACGATCGTGGCGCCGACTCCAGTCCAGCTACCGCCTATACCGAATGACCTGCCGTCGCAGCAGCCGGTCATCGTTACCGCGACGGCACCTCCTTTGCCTGAAATAACGATTGTTCCGTCCGATGGAATTCCCAATAAACTCGTGATTGGTCCAAATACGATCGTTGGCCAACTGACGGGGGGGCGCTCTAGCAATTCCTCCGGCGGAATCGCTGGCAGTTCCTGGAACCCCATCTACACTGGGCTTTCCGACGGCAACATCTACCAGGATTATGGAAACCTGGAGTCGAATGGTGGGGGTGGGAGTGCGGGAGCGACACCTGCGACGACACCTACAGCAACGCCTACAACAACACCCGCAACGGCATCCACACCGACACCGACAAACAGCACCAATACATCGTCGACACTGACCAGCACGAGTAGCAGCCCATCGCAACCGACCAACAACCCGCCGGCGAATAACGGTTGGGAAAACGCGGGTGCGAACAACGGCGACAATGTCCTGCTAAGCGGGCCATTAGCGGGGGAGTGGAATAGCTTTTCGTCACCGACCTATGATTCGTCCACGATGACAGCGGCTGCCGCGCTAAGTGACCCGAACAACAGCAACCTTTCCGCGGTAAATCTTGATGCGGTGTCGGTGACTCCCGATGCGCTTGAGCAAGGGTGGTTACAAAGCGAGGATACGAAGGCGTTGGGTTATGGCTCGGATAATTGGGGTAGTAAGGTGGCCTCTATGTTCGACGATAACAGGCCTGTCAGTCAGTCCAATCTGCCGGCAAAAGAGGGTATTGCTGCTTGGGGGCCAGGTGTAGGGCCAACGGATCAGTTTGGACGTCCTTTTGTTGGTAAGGGTATTGTTAAGTTAGGTACAGCCTTAAGCAACGTTGCCGACTCAGACGGCTCTGCATGGAAAAAGCTGGGTCAGTACGCAACCTTAATGGTAGGTAGTCCACCAAATATTGAGGAGCTGTGGGCCGCTAATCCATATCTTACGAGCAAGGAACCGCAATGGCTGCAAGACCACGACACCCGCATAGCAAGCCCTATCGGAACCATCGCGGAGCTCGTATCTACGTATGTACTTCATGCAAGCGATCAGACGAATCGTAATGTCTTGTATTCCGGAGCTTTGGTTGATCAAGGCATGCAGGCCATTGGCGGGATGCGCGAAGCACAGCAGAATATTCAGAACCTGTCTTCGGTACAGGTGTCGTCCTATCGGACGTGGGGAAGTGTCTCCTCTCCTTATGAGGTATATGCTGCGGGTAATGTTCCAGTCAGTGTAGAGGCTGGGAGTTCGACATCACTTCCTGAGACGGTATTCCGAGGTGAGCGATCCTCTGTTACCCCGGACGACGTTTTTGCAAATGGCATCTCGTCTAAGGGGAGCAATCTTGATCTGCTTGCGCACACTTCGGCAAATCAAGGGGACTCTGGATTCGTTGCTACTTCTCCGCAATTCAATATCGCTCAAGAATTTGCTGGTCGAAACGGTTATATCTATGACATCTTCCCGAAAGGCGGTGTTGATGTTAATGCGACCCTCGGTGCCTCTTCTCCGTTTCCTGAGCAATTTGAGATTGCTATGCCCGGAGGGATAAGTCCGGGCAACATTAGAGGTGCGTATCCATTGCGCCAGGGACAGTTAACCGGCGAATATATTGAAAATCCATCGTTTGGAAAGTAAGTGTGTGAAAAGCTCAATGGACGATCATTCGGATGCAATAGTTTGTGAGATTCCTATCTTGACCGTGGAGGGTCAATGGATGGCAGTCTTATGGCGCTGGGATGAGGCACCTGAAAATCAGGATGAGGTCAAGCTGCGCCTTGAGTTCAACGAAAGGGTGCTGGAGGCAATAGCGGGGAATGGCTATTTCCGTGCACTCTGCGAGCTTCGCATCAAGCTTGAAGTCGATGGATTGCTACTGGCGTGCTACGGTGCAAGTGAGAATGTCTATCCGTCACCAATGATCGAGTCAATGGGGTGTGGCGAAAGGGCTTATCGCCTGACTTTAGGAAAGCCCGCGCTAAGACAGGACTTGGTTTCTATTTTCGATTTTGGAAGTGATGTGGTTCCGGTGACGGTCAAGGATCAACAGAGGTTTTATGAGCTATGGTTGAAAAGTCTTCGATAAAGCACACCCCGTCACCAGGAGCTATTGCAGAAGCGAAGAGAACCCCTGGTGGATGGGTGTATGAGGTGCGTGGGAATTACGGGCCAAATGACTATGTGCCACCGCACGCTGTTGTTGGTGCTTGGAAGGTGGGTGATGCGGGAGAAATTGTTGGGGATTTTATTCCCAATCCCAACTTCAAAGAACCCAACATTGAAGTTGATTAGTTCCACGCACGGGAATTTACGAAGTATGAGGACCAGTAAGTGGCCGTCCATTTGGGGTGTCTCATGTCACGCAAACCTCGCTTGCGAAGTAATACGCAACGACATGGCCCGCGGATAGTTGGGGTTTGCTTGCGCTCCCCCCAACGACGGTTGAGCGACGAACTCATGCAAACGAAGCCCGCCTAGGCGGGCTTCGTGCTTTATCGGCTTAGCTCTTTTGTTTCTCTTGCTTAGTCAGCAAATGCCCAGCCACCGCTTCCGCCCGTTCCGTCAAAAAATGCAGGGCCATAAACAAGCCTTCGGTGGTCATCGGAGTGAAGGGCATCTCTTCGGGCTCTTGGTATTGATTGGTGTCGCGTAGCTCGCGAAACGATTCACTGGTGGCAAGGATGCGCACCAGGGTAAGCACGCCTGTAAGCATGCCGGTGAGGGTGGCGAGGGATTCCTCGTGAGGGCCGACCAAGGTGCCTTCGGTCAAAAAATAGCGACTTAGCGGGTTAAATTCAGCAGACGGGTGCTGCTCTACCGTACTATCCGTCTTAGCCATGACGACTCCTGTCTAGTTGTTGTGGTTAGCGGGTCAAGGGTGCTCGATACACTCTTGGCTCGCGCTTCTTACTTCTGCTGCTGTCGCTATCGGTGCGCTGATCGAATCAAGCCCGATAGCGACAGCCCGAGTCTGCCACGGGTTTGCACCAAAAGTCTGTAGGCCTCGCACGCCAATGTGCGTAGGTTGGGCTGAACAACGTGATGCCCAACGTTGAGGATCGCTGCGGCTCTTGGTGCGGGACTTCACCTCGGTGGGCCGCACCGCAGTATGCTTCGGGCGTCAAACAAACGCGCCATACTCTGCCTGCTTCCGCATCTCGATCACTGCACCATCGCCTATCGGCTCGTTAATTCCGACTCAGCAGCGAGAAAAGTCATGTCGAAAATCCGCGTGCAAAGCTTCGCCATGTCCACCGACGGTTTTAGTGCCGGGCCGGATCAGAGCCTGGAGAATCCACTTGGCGTTGGTGGTCTTGAGCTTATGGAGTGGTTCTTCCATACCCGCATGTGGCGGACGATGCACGGCCATGATGACGGGGAAACAGGCGTCGACAACGGTATCGCCGAGCAAGGCTTCTCAGGAATCGGTGCATGGATTCTTGGGCGCAATATGTTTGGGCCGGTGCGTGGCCCTTGGCCGGATGACAGTTGGAAGGGCTGGTGGGGCGACGAGCCGCCCTACCACACGCCCGTCTTCGTACTGACCAACCACCCGCGTGCACCGCTCACCATGGCGGGAGGTACGGAGTTTCGTTTTGTCACGGGCGGTATTCACGCTGCGCTGGAGCAAGCAATCGCCGCGGCCAACGGTGGTGACGTACGTATCGGCGGTGGCGTCGCCACGATTCGGCAGTATCTGCAAGCCGCATTGATCGACGAGCTACACCTTGCCGTTCGGCCTATCTTGCTGGGCGCTGGCGAGCATCTTTTTCACGGCCTGGATATGCGTGCGTTGGGTTATGAATGTACGAAATACATTGCCGGGGAGCGTGCCATGCATGTGTATTTGGGCAAGCGTAAAACATAAGCTGCCAGACTGATTGTCTGACGCTTGGTGAAGGCATCGGCTATGTCAGTGCTTCTGGTGGGGGTATGGGGTTGAAGTGTTTTATGTCATGCCAACCTTGCTTGCGAAGTTATACCTAGCGACATGGCTTGCGACGTTGGGGTTCGCTTTTAGCTCACTTCTTTTGCAGCCCAGCCACCAACTCGGCAAATCGCTGCTGAAATCCGGGATCGGCATCGAAGGCTTTGCCTATAGCTGTCACCATCAGTAGAAATTGTGAGTCTTGGCGGAAGTCGCTGCCGAACTCCCACAGCAGAATTTCGCGTAGTACGGGCTCGCGTGCATGAGTCAGCGACTGGGTATCGGCTACATCGACGTCGGCTATCAAGCTGCGCAGGCGTTGACGTAGTTCGCTGACTTTATCTGTGGCAGAGGGGGGCGCCTGATGGCGCGGTGATGAACCGGCGTCGGCCACTTGATTGTTTTGTCCAGGCCCTTTGGCTCGATCGCGTGCAAGCGCCCGCATGGTCTCGATCAACGAAGACGATGGCGTAATGCGATCGGTGGGCATGGATCTGTTCCTCGGATAATTCTTTGCGCGGCTCGAAGTTTAGCGTGATCCAATTCACTCATGGCTGATGTCTGGCGAGTGGTTGAACCCAGTCATTGGCTGATGTCGCGCGTGTTGTCGCTGGCATCGGATCGGAGTCTCTTGGTATGTCCAATAACCGCTTTATGGGCGTCAGGGTTTATCAATCGATGTCTTTGTGGGCGTAAAAAATTACGCCTTAAACTCGAAATAACTGTGAAGTAAGTCTATGAAAGCCAATAAATTTTCGTAATAACTTGCTGTTGAAGATTTTGTTGACAGTCCCTTCACAGGCCCCCTAGTCTCTCGCCGTTGCGGCTCAGGTCGGAGGGTATGACCTGCTGAATAGCGCGGGGGCGCTGTTGTGAAGGGCTGAGGTTGGGGTAGGGCGTGCGGCTGGATTTGCCGTACGTAAATGGACTTTCAGTGTTTAACGTTCGCAATGGTGGGTGGGGTTATCCCATCCAGGCTTCGGGTTATATCCGCGATCCGCAGCGAAAGTTTAGGGGCGTGGCATGAGTCGCGTCTCTGGGCTTGGCGTTTTGGCTAAGGGCCATATCGACCATGTCTTGATCTGTCTGCATCAAGTTCTCTCGAACTTGGGTGTACCCCTCTCCGACAAATGCTTGCGAAGCGCCGCGCATGTCGATGTGCGCTGATTTTGTGCCTGCCGTGGCTGTGATGGCGCCGCCGATGTTGCCCGCGCACGCTGTTTTGCGCCTGCAAGAGAGAGCCGTCGATGGACAGTGACACCGCCATGCACCTGCTTTCGGAAACACTGCTTACGGCAGCAAAAGTGTGTGCGCCGATTCTGCTGACGACGCTGGTTGTCGGCGTGATGATTTCCATCTTGCAGGTGGTCACGCAGATTCAAGAGATGACGCTGACCTTTATCCCCAAGCTGGTCGTGGTGGTGGCGATGTTTCTGGTGACCGGCGCCTGGATGATGGCGGTGGTGGTCGAGTTTTCCAAACGGCTCTTCGGCTTGATTGCGGGGATGTAGGGACGCGTGAAAATTTTGGACATGGAAGTCAGTGTGTTTCTGCTTGCAATGGCGCGTTTTACGCCATTGCTGATGGTGCCTGCTTTCACCCCCTTTGCCTGGGTACCTTCGTCGGTGCGGGTCGTGGTGCTGTTGGCGCTGACGCTGATGGCGGTGGGCGCGGGCATCACGCCCACGATGCAGCTTGGCCTGGATGAGCCGCTGCCGTTTGTCATGTCGCTATTGAGCGAAAGCCTGCTGGGTCTGTCGCTCAGCCTGGCCGTTGTGCTGCCTGCGGCGGCCTTGGGTTTCTCTGCCCGCATCGTGGATATGCAGTCGGGTGTGGCTGCCGCGAGTTTGCTCAACCCCTCCACGCATACCGTCGAATCGCTGGCCGGTACGGTGGTGCAGTGGGCCGGCATGATGGTGTTCTTCACTCTGGGTTTGCATGTGGTGCTGCTGCAGGGCTTGGTGGCTTCGATTGAGATCGTGCCCTTGGGCGAAGGCGGTTGGCTGCTATCGCCGGGGATCTTCATGAGTATGCTTTCGTCGCAGTTTTTGCTGGGCCTGATGGTGGTGGCGCCGGTGATCCTCGGGCTATTCGCGATTGATCTGGCGATGGCCTATGCGAGCCGCTCGATGCCGCAGGCGAATATCTATTTTGTGTCGCTACCGTTGAAGGTGCTGGCGAGCTTTACCTTGCTTGCTGTGTCGCTGCGCTTTGCGCCATTGATGATTGAGCGGCTTTACCGCAATGCCTTTTCGTCGTTGTCAGTGTTGGGAGGGCATTGATGATGGCTGAGAATGGTCAAGACAAAACCGAGCAGCCCACATCGTTTCGCTTGCAAGAGGCGCGCGACAAAGGGCAGGTGCCGCGCAGTACGGAACTGAGCGGCGTGATGGTGACGGTTATTTTCAGCATCGCGCTGATGGCCTGCGGTTACACCCTGGCCGCGGCGTGGGCGCGTGCGTTTCGCCGTACCTTGCTGATGGCCGGTAATGCGCCGACGCCATCGGCGGGGTTGGTCCACTGGCTGCAAGGTACGTTTCAGCCAACGTGGCAGGCACTGGTACCGGTGGTGCTGGCGATGGTGGTCGCGGCCGTGGTCGCCAACATCGTGCAGACGGGTCCAACCTTCAGCACGACTCCGCTCAAGCCGGATTTCTCTCGACTTAACCCTGCGCAGGGTTTTACGCGGGTTTTTTCCCGCCGCATGTTGTGGGATCTCTTGAAGCTCAGTTTCAAGGTGGCGGTACTGGGTGCGATGGCCTGGGCGGCGGCATCGAGCATCGAGCATCGGGTGCAGGCGGCGGCAGCCTCGGCGCCATCGAGCATGGGGTTGTTGCTGCGTTCTATCTATGTGCAGGTAACGGTATGGGTATTGACGCTGTTGGTGGCGGTGGCGCTGCTTGATCTGATTTTTTCGCGCCGCGAATACATTCGCAAACTGCGCATGAGCCGCAGTGACATCAAAGACGAGGGCAAGCGGCGCGAGGGCGATCCCGATATTCGGCACAAGCGCAAGCGCTTGATGGCCGAGTTGCTCAAGCATGCACGTTCAGTGCGCAAGGTACCCGACGCGGACATCGTGTTGACCAACCCGACCCACCTGGCTATTGCGTTGCAGTATCGGCCCAACACCATGCGTTCGCCGATTGTCTTGTCGAAGGGGGCCGATGCCGTCGCCGCGCAGATGCGTTCGGCGGCTGCGCGGGCCGGCGTGCCTTGCCTGCGCTCACCGGAGCTGGCCCGCGCCTTGTTTCGTGAATGCCGCGTCGATCAAACCGTGCCCGCGCATTTGTATACCCAACTTGCACCGATCTATCGCTGGCTCATGAAGCGGCCCGGCACCAGGATTTTCTCGTGAACACGTTGTTTGGACAGCTTTGGAGCGGCAAGCGCGATATTGCGCTGGTAGTCGGAATGATCGGCATCCTGGTCATTCTATTCACGCCCATTCCGCCGTCGCTGCTGGATTTTCTGCTGGTACTCAATTTCACCGGCGCACTGCTGGTACTGCTGATTACGTTTTTCACAGATACGCCGCTGAGCTTCTCGACGTTTCCCTCGCTGTTGTTGATTACCACGCTTTTTCGGCTTGCGCTGAATATCTCCGCGACGCGGCTGATTCTGGACAGCGGTAATGCTGGGCGCGTCATCAACGCGATCGGCGCTTACGTCGTGGGTGGCAACTACGTGATCGGCCTGGTGGTCTTTCTCATTCTGGTGGTCGTGCAGTATGTGGTGGTGACCAGTGGTGCGCAGCGCGTGGCCGAAGTGGCCGCGCGTTTCACGCTCGACAGCATGCCTGGCAAGCAGATGAGCATCGACGCCGACATGAACATGGGGTTGATCGATCAGGAGGAGGCCAAGCGGCGTCGCGGACAGGTCGAGAAAGAAGCCAGTTTCTACGGCGCGATGGATGGTGCGACCAAGTTCGTCAAAGGCGATGCTATTGCCGGCATTCTGATTATCTTGATCGATATCGTCGGCGGTCTGGCGGTTGGCATGGTGCAGCGTGGCTTGCCCTGGGCCGAGGCGGCGCATCGCTACACGCTATTGACCGTGGGCGACGGTATCGTTACGCAGATTCCGTCGCTGGTGATTGCGGTGGCCACGGGCATCATCATTACCCGCGCCGCCTCGGATGCGCAGCTTGGTACCGAGATTTCGCGGCAGGTGCTTTCGAATTCGCGAACGCTATTGATTGTCGCCCTGTCACTGGCGGGTTTGCTGTTGCTGCCGGGGCTGCCGGCGTGGCCGGTCTTGCTGGTGTTGCTGGGCGTGGCGGCGCTGATTTTCTTTGCCACGCGAAGTGGCGCCATGAAACTGGCCGAGCCGGAAAAGGCAGTGTCGCCGGAGACCAGGCGCGGCGATGAGGATTTGTACAAGCTACTCGCCGTCGAGGCGATCGAGATTCATCTAGGTAACGCGATTGCCAGCGCCTATAAGGCTCGCGGCCTGGATTTGGGCGAGCGCATTGCCACGTTTCGCAAGCAGTACGCGTTGGAAGGCGGCTTTGTTCTGCCCAAGGTCAAACTGATCCAGGATGCGCCGCTGGCCGAGGACGCGTACGAGTTGCACGTGCAAGGCTCCAAAGTGGGTCGAGGCGAGCTTTATTTCGATGCTTTACTGGCGATCAACCCCGGCGGCAAACGGCCGAAGCTTGAAGGCCGCGAAACGCGTGACCCGGCTTATGGCCTGCCGGCGCAGTGGATCGGCCTGGATCAACGCCAATATGCACGAGGCGCTGGTTACACGCTGGTTGATCCTGAAACCGTATTGATTACCCACCTTGGCGAAGTGGTGAAGCGCCATGCGCCCGAGTTGCTCACCCGTGCGGAAACCGAGCGTCTGGTCGCCCGTGTCCGCGAGCAGCAGGCATCGCTGGTCGATGAGCTGGTGCCCGGCGTGATGTCGTACACCGATATTCAAAAGGTATTGCAGCAGTTGTTGCGCGAGCACGTCAGCATTCGCAATACCGAAACCATTCTTGAAGTACTGGTGGATGCGGGCAAGACGTTGAAACAGACCGACGATCTGGTAGAGCGCGTCCGCGAGCGCCTGGGGCCAAGCATTTGCCAGCGGGTGAGTAATGCACAGGGTGAGCTTCACGTCTTGACGCTTGCGCCGGATTTGGAGCGGTCCATCGTATCTGCGGTGCGCCAGCGCGATGGTGCGGGCAGCTTGATGGGCGACCTGGGTCAACTGGAGGCGTTGCTGGGCGGCCTGGCCAAGCAGTCCGAAGCGATGATGTCGCGCAACCACCTTCCTGTATTGCTGTGCCCGAGCCTTGTTCGCCGTCACCTGCGTGGCTTGATTCAACGCAGCCTTCCGCACATCACTGTGCTTGGTATCAACGAAGTGCCTTCATCCGTGGTGGTGAAGGCTTTCGGCACTGTCGTCGCTGCCGCTTGAGGAGATTATGAATAACGTTATTTCCAGCATCGCGAGTTATCTGAGCCGCGACGTCGATGCGCTCGATGTGATCGGCCAGAACGTCGCCAATATGCGCACGACGGGTTATCGCACCGAGCGTCTGAAAGCGGATTTCAAGGCAGAGACCATGGGGTCGCACGCCTTGAGTCTTGCCGATGGCAATCTCGACACCACTGGCCGGCCCTTGGATCTGGCCATCCAAGGGCCGGGATTTTTCGTTGTCGATGTCGGCGGGCGGGAGATGCTTACTCGCGACGGACAATTCCACCTCAATGCGGATAAGCAACTGGTCGATGCCTCGGGGCATAGCGTGCTGGGACAGTCCGGCCCGATCACCCTTGACCATCCCTCGGTGCATATCAATGCCGCCGGCGAGATTGTCGATGGCGACAAGCAAGTGGATGCGCTGCGCATTGTCGCCATTGGCTCACCCGATGGGCTTAGTGAAGCCGGCGGCGGGCTCTATACCTATAACGGTGCTCCGGCAGATTGGATGGGACAAATTCATCAGGGGGCGCTGGAGCGGTCCAATGTGGATGCCAGTACCGAAATGGTGCGTTTGATGGAGGTCACCCGCCATGCGCAATCGGTTCAACGTGCCATTCACGCTTACGACACGGCCATGCAATCGGGCATTAGCCATCTTGGCGACAACACTTGAGGAGCGGGACATGATTGATGCGCTTTATATCGCTACATCTGGCCTGAAGAGCCAGCAGACGCAAATCGATGCGCTGTCGAACAATATCTCCAATATGCAGACGCCCGGTTTCAAGAGCCGTCGGGTGGCCTTCGGCGATATCGCGACGATTTCGCCTGCCCAGGTGGCGGCGGGCTTGAGCCCTGAAAGCTCGGGTGCAGGGTCGGAGATTCTGTCGACCAGCGCGGTGTTTTCGCAGGGCCAGATGATCCAGACCAATAACACCTGGGATATCGGCATTCAGGGCGAAGGGTTTCTGGAAATAGCCGATGCCAACAGCAATCGTCTGTATACCCGCGCCGGTCAGTTGCACGTCGATAGCGAGGGCTATCTGAGCACTGCAGAGGGAAATCGGTTGGCGCAGAACATTCAGATTCCACCTGATGCAAGCCACGTCCAGATCAATCAAAGCGGACAAATCTACGCGACCGTGGGCAGCAGCACGGCACGAACGCTGCTTGGCGCCATTGAGCTGAGCACGTTCCCTTCGCCCGATGGATTGCAGTCGGTAGGCGGCAATAATTTTGTCCCTACCCAGGCGTCCGGCGATGCCAGCGTGGGCAAGCCCAACGAAAATGGAGTGGGCACGATTCTCCAGGGGTCTCTTGAAGGATCCAATGTGGACATGGTGTCGGAAATGTCCGCGCTGGTGATTGCACAACGCGCCTATCAGCTCAACGCGCGCGTACTGCAAGCCTCCGATCAAATTCTCGACACTATCAATAATCTGCGCCAGTGATGATGTTTCGGGCACTGATCGCATCCATGTTTGTCGTGCTGCCGTTGCAGGCGGCGGCCGGGTCTACGCAGCAGCAAATCGCTGCGGTGCGTATGGTCGAGGCTGCGCGGGCGCAGATCGCCGAGCGATTGGGCGCAGATGGCAGTGCCGCTGATGTGACGGTGATCGGGGTGCCCGAGGATGTGGCTGTTCCCATGGGTGCGGTGACCTTGAGCGCTCATGCCCTGACGGGGCATTGGCCGCGCGCGCGCGCAGGTGTGTCGGTGGATGTCCGTGTCGATGGTCGCGTAGTACGTACGACGACGGTCTGGTTCGCCTTGAGTGTGCATCGCGCGGTGCTTGCTTATCAGAACGACCTGCCGATCGGTGCGTCTGGGGCATCCATCAAGCTTGTTTCTCGCGACGAAGATATTGCGGCCATCCAGGGTGACGTCATTGGCTCCGAACAGGAGATCGACGGCCTGCGCCTGCGCCATCCCATGGTGGCCGGTTCAGTAGCCATGCGTGCGGATTTTGAGCGTATTCCCGAGGTGGACCGGCGGCAACGGGTCATGGTGATGGCGAGCTATGGAGCGGTGCATTTGCAGACGAAGGGCACGGCCAGTGGCATGGGGTACACCGGTGATGTTGTACCGGTACTCGTCGATGGTGCCGAGGCACCGGTGCGTGCGCGCATTACGGATAAGGGAGTAGTGGAAGTTGTCCAGTAAACATTGGTTAGTCGCGTGCCTGGTCTGCTTTATCGGACCAACGGCCGCTCATGCCCAGACAGCGCCGGGTTCGATGGTTAACCCTGACAGCTATCGAGGGCTTGCCGCCGATCGTCGCGCTCATCTGGTGGGCGACACGTTGACGGTGGTGGTTACCGAGACGGCGCAGGCCTCGGCCAGTGCCAATACCGATGCGAGTAGTGGCGTGCAGCTTGGCGCCAATACACAGACCTATCGGGCGAGCCACAACTACGGTGTCGGCTTGTCGGGCAGCGATGCAGGCCAGGGCAGGACGTCGCGCGTCGGCATGCTTCAAGCGCAACTGACCGTGCGTGTGGTGGATCTGGAGGGCGATGGGATGCTGCGCATTCGCGGTGAACAGACCGTGGTAGTCAATGGTGAGAAGCAACAGTTCGCTCTGACCGGGTTGGTGCGCGCAGAAGATATTTCGGCGACCAATGTGATTGTGTCCAATCGCATCAGTGAGGCCAAGATCGAATTCACGGGGCAGGGTGATGTGTCTGAGTCTCAGCGGCGCAGCATTCTCTATCGCATCACACGCTGGTTGCATCTCATATGAAGCGTACTCAGTCTATTTTCTGGCTTGCCTTGCTGTGCTGTTCGATGGCCTGGGCCGATGGCGCCAGCGTGCGACTCAAGGAGATCGCGCGCGTCGAAGGGGTGCGTGATAACGCCCTCACCGGCTACGGTCTGGTCATCGGCTTGGCCGGCACGGGCGACACCGGCAAGAATCATCTGACCGTGCAGTCGGTGGCCAATACGCTGAGCCGTTTCGGGGTCAACATCAGCCCCGAGGATTTAAACAGCCGCAACGTGGCCGCGGTATTGGTAACAGCCACGTTGCCGGCCTTTGCCGAATCGGGGGAGAAGCTCGACGTGGCAGTATCGTCACTCGGCGATGCACGTAGTCTCTCCGGTGGTGTCCTGGTGCTGACGCCACTGGATGGCGCCGACGGCAAGCTGTATGCGTTGGCTCAAGGGCCGTTGTCGGTAGGCGGCTACGACGTGCGCGCGTTTGGCAGCGCCGAGCAAAAAAATCATCCGACGGTGGGTCGGGTGCCGGGCGGTGCATCGGTGGAGCGTCAAGCGCCGATGGGTTTGGGTAATGACAGTCGCACACTCAACGTGTTGCTCTATCAACCGGACTTTACGACCGCCGAACGGGTTGCCGAATCGCTGCGACGCCATGCCGGTGTATCTGCCATGGCCGAGCATGCGGGCAAGATCCGGGTGACTTTCGATGCGCCGCCGGCCGATATGATTCGGGCCATTTCGTTGATTGAAAACGTGCCGGTCACCCCGGACGAAGTGGCGCGCGTGGTGGTCAACGAACGCACGGGAACGGTGGTGTCGGGCGGTGATGTGCGGCTTGGCAGCGTGACCATTTCGCAGGGGGATCTACGCGTCAGCGTACAAACCGACTATCTGGTTTCGCAGCCGGGCGGTGTAATCATCAATCCGTCGCGCAACATCGCTACTACGGTAGTTCCGCAAACCAATATCAATGTGCGGGAGCCCGAAGCCCGCCTCGTCAATATGCCCAACGGCGCTACTGTGGCCGACCTGGTCGGCGCACTTCGTAACATTCACCTATCCACACGCGATGTCATCACCATTTTGCAGTCGATCAAGACGGCCGGTGCTCTGCGTGGCGAATTGATTATTCAATGAGGTCTTATCCATGGATCTGACTACCGAAGCCTTACGTCTTGGCATGTCCATGGCGCGTGTGCGGGCCGATGTCGCCAGCGACAATATCGCCAACGTCGATGTGGCCGGCTATCGCGCAAAACGGGCGGATTTCGCACAGGCCGTCGGTTTGTTGCGCGAAGTCGCGGCGCAGCCGTCGATGTCCAGCGAGCGATTGGAGCGTATGACACCCACGGTTCTGCGTGAGTCGGTGGGTCTGGAACATTCGGCGACGAACGCTTCGGCAAGTCTGGATGCCGAGGTGGCTGAGCTTGAGACGGCGAGCGTGGATTTCCAATCCCTGACCACGATCATGTCGCGTCGTTTCTCTTTGATGCAGTTGGCTTTGGCAGGGAGGAACTGACTATGGTCATCGATTCGATCTTTACCGCCTCGCGTTTTGGGTTGCAGTTTGAACGTCTGCGGCTTGAGGCGGCCAGCCACAATATCGCTATTGCCAATACCCCCAGCGCGCCCGGACAAACCGCACGCTTGATGCATGTGGCCGTGCCTTATGCGGCAGGTTTTGATGCGGCGATTGGCGCATCGAGCCATGGCCGGCAGGCGCAGCCAGCGCTGGTCGAAACCGACGCAACGGAGCGTAAAGTTCGCGACCCATCCGACCCACTGGCCGACACGAGCGGCATGGTCAGCTACCCCAAGGTGGATATGGTCGTGGAAATGGGCACGCTGGTTGAAGCCGGCCGTGCTTATGAAGCCAATGTGCGGGCCTTCAATACCTTGCGAAGCATGTCGCTGCGTGCGCTGGATCTGGGGAATGGCTCATGAGTGTGGCGCCGCTCGAAGCTATTTCAATCGGCCGGATCGGCCAGCTACCGGAAGGCCCGGTGGAGTCAGCCAAGGTAGGCACGTCATTCATGCAAATGATTGGCTCGGGGATCAACGAGATCAATGGAAGCCTCACTCATGCCGATGCCATGGCGCGCGCACTGGCCGCGGGCCAGAACGTGCCCGTTCACGACGTGATGATTGCGATGGAGCAAGCGCATTTGAAATTGCAGCTTGCTGTGCAGGTGCGCAATCGGGTCGTGGATGCTTATCAGAATCTGACGAATATGCAGATGTAATGGCGAGCTTTCGGGTTCTCCACACGTTTTTTCCGGAGTAGGTATGCGGCAGTTTTTTTCATCGATGTCTCAGCGCGCGCGTATGGCGTTCGCCGGCGGTGTGCTCTTGATTGCATGCGCCACGGCGGCTTTTGCCTGGTGGGCGATGCATCCACCTTATGGCGTGCTTTTCAGGGATCTGCGTGAATCCGATGCAGCGGAAATTACCGCGTCGTTGACTCAGATGCAGATTCCCTACCGTCTGGAGGAAGGCGGCAAAGCCATCATGGTGCCGGATGCCCAGGTGTATGAGACACGGATGAAGCTCGTTTCGCAGGGGGTGCCCAAGGGTGGCAGCGTTGGCTTTGAGTTATTCAAGGACTCCGACTATGGCGTCACCGAGTTCGCTCAGAAGGTCAATTTTCAGCGCGCTTTGCAGGGAGAGTTGGAGCGCACGATTGCCTCCATGGACGAGGTCGCCTCTTCTCGCGTGCATCTGACGATACGCCGCACGGATTTATTCGCCCGTGAGCAGGAGGCATCCAAGGCATCGGTGACGCTTAGTTTGCGGCCGCAAAAGCATGTGGGCGCGCGTGAAGTCGTCGGCATTCAGCGCCTGGTCGCGTCGGCGGTCGATGGGTTGGTGTCCGATTCGGTCGTTGTGCTTGACGACAAAGGCATGGTGCTGTCGAACCACACGACCGATGGGCAGAGCGGTATCGCGATGGGCGATCGGCTGGACGAGCAGGGCAAGCTGGAAACCCAAATGCGCGCGCGCGTTGGGGAGCTTCTGCATCGTGTGCTGATGACCGACGATTTCACCGTTTCGGTGGATGTACGTCTGAACTACGACCACGTCAAGCAGGTTCGTGAGCAACTGATTGCGCAAGGTAAGGACGGCAACGGGCTTTTGGTCCGCGAAAAGATCGGCGCGACCGGCCGGGTAGCCGATGAATCCGACCCTGAACATAGCAAGCCAGGGGCGACCAGCAATGATCGTGAAGTCGAGTACGCCCACGGCCGCGAGCAAGAAGAAGTGGTGCAGGCACCGGGGCGTATCGAGCGCGTTTCGGTGGGGATTGTGATCCCGGCAACCTTGCCACAGAGCGAGCTTGGCAAACTTTCCCAGGTGATCTCCGCTGGCCTCGGTCTGGATGCGTCGCGCGGCGACAAGGTCGACATTGCGGCGATTGCGCCGCCGGAACCGGTGAAGCCGCTACATGCGGTGACGACTGCCGCGTCGGCTGAGGCGCCAGCGGCACACTTGCCGGCATCGACTAACGACCCGGTCACTGACGCTGAGAGTGATACCACCAGCCTAAGCCGCAATTTTGCACCGTGGATGTATCCATTACTTGCAGTACTCGCGCTGACGTTGGTGATTGCTCTCTTGCGGGGTACCCGAAGTTCAGCGCGTCGGTTGAGCGCCCAGGAGCGCGAGCAGGAACTGTTGCGACTACGGCAATGGATTGAAGCGGCAGAGGTAGACCGGTGAACTCGATCGGAGTGCGCAAGGCTGCCCTGGCCATGGCTTCTATGCATCCGGCAGACCGGCGCTGGATGCTTGCCCGCATGCCGCCTGCCTGGCGGGCAGCGCTCAACCCCCTGCTCAAAGAAGCCCAGCGCTTTGCAACGATGGATATCAGTCTGCTGAAGTCGGCGCTTTCAAGCGAAGAGACGTCGAGCCCTGTCGAGGTGCCGACACCGGACGTGCTGATTGCAGTGCTTGATGGCCTTGGCAGCACATGGGTCGCTCGCCTGCTAATGGCGGCTGCGGCTGACCATGCGGAAATCTATCTGGCCACCTGTGCCAAGCAGCGAGCAGAAAGCATACGCCGCGAAATGGCTGGCCTGCCGGCAACATTTCCCGCCGCGCTTGCGGATGCGATGGCGCGTTACCTTAGCGATGCCGGGCGTAAGGTGTCGATGGTGAAGGCGCCATGATCCGACGCCTGCAAGCCGATACACGCTACGAGATGACGCCCCGTCGCATTACTGCCGGTGGCGAGCAGACGCCAGTGCTTGATGAGGCTGCTCCTGCCGCCGACTCGGTGGATCAACAGGCTTATCGCGATGGATACGCGAAAGGTTTCGCAGCGGGGGAGAGTGATGGCAAGCGCGATATGCAAACGCGGTTGCAAGCGCTGGAGAATGACGCTCGGCAACAATTCGATGCCCTGCAGCAAGAGCTAAGCACCGAACGGGGGCGTCTTGCCGCGTTGATCGATGTGCTGACAAGCGCACAACAGCATCACGACAACATGGTGAAAGAGCTGGCCTTCGAGGTGGCGCTGGAAAGTCTGGCGCGAACGTTCAGCCGGATGCGAGTGGATCGGCCGCTGCTCTTGGGTCTGTGTGAGCAGCTCGTTGAAGAATTTCGTGCGAAGGCTATCCGACTTTGTGTTTCTGCATCGGATCGTGCGGCGTTGCCGGATCAGATCGAAGGTATGGACATCGTCGTCGGGCCTGGCCTGGCATCGGGCGAATGCGCCCTGATGACTGAGCGAGGTCAGGTCGAAAGCTCTATTGCTTCACGACTGAAATCGATTTACGAGGCGATGCTCGAAGCCTTGGAGGCTGAGCTCTGATGAATGCCGTAGCCATCATCGATCGCTATCGGAACCTGCTCGGAGATAAGCCTCTGGTTCACATGTCGGGCAGCCTGCTTGGATTCAATGGGCTGGTGATCGAGGCATATGGCCCGGATGCGAGCATCGGCGAGCTATGCGAGATCGACGGTGATGAACCGGGGCAGCGAATTCGTGCAGAGGTTATTGGCTTTCGGGATGGGCATGTTTTGCTGATGCCGTTTGGACATCTGCGCGGTGTTTCAGTCGGGGCTAAAGTCCGTTCGTTGGGTAGCATGCTGCAGGTGCCCGTAGGAACCGCCATGATCGGGCGCGTGCTAGATGCTTTCGGCAAGCCTCTCGATGGAGGCCCGATGTTTCAGGTCGAAGCCCATCTCGATATCTTGCGTGAACCGATAAACCCCCTGCGCCGAGCCCCATTGAGTGAGGTGCTTGAGACTGGGGTACGCGCGATCGACGGCATGCTGCCGCTGGCGAAGGGACAGCGAGTAGGCATATTTGCCGGCAGCGGTGTGGGTAAGAGCACCTTGCTCGGCATGATGGCCGGCCATGTACGCGCCGATGTGGTGGTGGTCGCCATGATCGGCGAGCGTGGACGCGAAGTGGGCGATTTTCTGCGTGAGGCACTTACCGCCGAAGGGCGCGAGCGAGCCATCATGCTGGTGGCGACAGCCGATCAACCTGCGCTGGTCCGAACGCACGCCGTGCACGCGGCACACGCGGTGGCCGAGTATTTTCGCGATCTTGGTCAAGACGTTTTTTTGATAGTTGACTCCATTACCCGCTTTGCCATGGCGCAACGCGAGGTAGGGCTCGCTGCCGGCGAGCCGCCGACGTCACGCGGTTATCCGCCTTCGGTGTTCAATCTTCTGCCGCAGATCCTTGAGCGTGGTGGTCGTGTGCGAGAGGGCGGTTCCATCACGGCGATCTATAGCGTTCTGGTGGAGGGCGACGATATGAATGAACCCGTTGCCGACCATATGCGCGCGATTCTGGACGGACATGTGGTGCTTTCACGCGAGCTGGCGACGCGAGGTCAATTGCCGGCTATTGACCTGCTTGCCAGCGTCAGCCGATTGATGTCGCGGGTATGCAGTCAGGCCGAGTTGCAAATCATTTCTCGGATCAAGGCCATTATTTCTACCTACGAAACCTCCCGTGACCTGGTCGATATGGGGGCTTATCAGGCTGGAGCTAATCCGGCGCTCGATGAGGCGATTCTGCTTTATCCGCGGATTGTCGGCTGCCTTTGCCAGGCTCCCGCCGATTCATCGACGAGGGCGGAGAGCTTTCAGTTGCTTCATGAGATTGCTTCGTTCAAGGGGGCGGGGGCATGAAGGATCGAAAGCTGCGATCCCACGAAGTCATGTTGCGCATGGCCCGAGTGCGAGAGCTGCGCGCTTCCATGGCGCTGTCTAAGGCGCATAAGGATGAGCGCGAACAGAAGGCCGTGGTGAATGAAGTCACAGTCACGCGTGATGCCGTTACCGCGGCAAGCGTGGCGTGCCTGAGCCGCGACCTTCCAGTGAACATGGGCAGGTATGCCACGCTTGCGGTGCTTGAGGATGCTCTGGCCGTGAAATGGCGTCTTGCCTCGGACGAACTGATCTCACTATCCAAGGCACGTGAAGCATCTGCGAATCAGAGCTTGATGGCCAAGCGCTATCGAGATCACGTGAGTACATGTACTGATGAAACCCGGCGGGTGCTTGAGCAGGCTCGATCGGCAAGACAGCTCGACGACGGCATCGAAGTCTGGCTCGGCAACAAGGTGGTCGCATGACGGATATCAGCAGCCTGAATTCGTTGGCTATGTCGCGCGGATTTGGCGAAAACCGGACGCCAGCGAAGGATTTTGCACAAGAGCTGGCCAGAGAGGGAAAGCCGTCGGAACACCCCCATCCTATGCATGACGACGTCGCCCACCAGCATCACATGATGGGTGACATGCCTCCTGGGTCTGAATCAGCATCTTCGGGCGGCCGTCCAGAGCCATCAGTGTCGGCTGACGCATACGGCGTGCCGGATAAGTCTGCACGCGATGCAACGCAGATTGGAATCGAGCCGATCGGAAATATCGAAGCACTGCTTGAGGCGCGAGTGTTTGGCGTTCATTTGCGCGCGGGTGCTTATCTTTCAGAGGTCGCAGTAAAGGAATTGGGCGCGGCGCCGAGCGCTGATAATAGCTTTGTGTCCATGTCGTCTGGGGTAAGTGAAGCCAGTGTTGCTGTGGACGTCACGACAGTCTCATCACCTGATGGCAGTGCAATAACAAGCGATATGCGATCGCTGTTATCGCAGGCGATCGCCATGGCCTCGGATGCGCTGGAGACGCCGGACCGATTTGAGTTTGCGTCACTTGCCGGCGCAGCGTCAGTCGCTTCTCCGGTTGGAACCACGATCAGTTGGGCCGAGCGCTCCCTGCGTTTCATACGGCAGCGGGAAGGCGGTCTGGTGGCATGGTTGCGTGACTACCGGGCCGAGGGCGATGAAGTGTCGCAGATGGTCAATGCCTTGCGGCAAGAGGCGAAAGCGCAAGGACTGGTGCTGCAGAAAATTATGTTGAATGGGCGCGAAGCTTGGACTTCACGCAACAATCTTTGAGCGAGGAACGTCATGTCCGTTAATGCTATTGGCAGCCCGTTGAACACCACTCTGGCTTCAGGCATGCCCAATTCGGGCATCAATGAGAAAGATTTTATCAAGTTGTTCGTCAGCGAATTACAGTTTCAAGATCCGATGCAACCACTGGATAACAGCCAGTTTCTTACGCAGCTTGCCCAGTTCGTCAGTATTGAACAGCAGAGTGAGGAGGTGACCGGCATCAATAATCTTCTGACGCTCGACTCCTCCGGTCAGTCGCTGGGGCTGCTTTCGCACACGGTCCAGATTGCCAATGCCGATGGTTCAACCACGATGGGCAAGGTTACCGCTATCCAGTACAGCCAAAGTGGTGTGCAGCTTACGGTCGCGACAACGGGCAACAACGTGATTACGAATGTCAGCCTGGCTCAGATCCAGATCGTAACCCCTTAAAGGAACGGCCATGCCTAACATCATGCAGGCGTTGTACAACAGCGTTTCTGGTCTTTTCAGTTTTTCTCAGAGCCTGAATACGATAAGTAACAACATCAGCAACATGAATACGCCGGGATTTCGAGGGAGTGAATCTTTCCTGGAAAACGTCGTTGGAGACAACGGTGCGAAAGTCGCCGGTACCGGCCACAATTTGAGTGAAGGCCAGATTCAACAGACCGGTACTAATACGGATGTTGCTATCAATGGCGATGGTTTGTTTATCTTGACCGATTTGCAGGGGAATACTTACTACACACGGTCGGGTCAGTTTGAATTCAACGCGCAAGGGCGGCTGGTTGACTCGGTCAATAAGTTTTTTGTGCAAGGCTACGACCCATCGGGAAATCTCGGCGCTATCGATATCACGAGCTATCGGGCGCTTCCCGCTCAGGCGACGACATCGGTGAATATCACCGGAAACATCGCGCCTTTAGATCCATCGGGCAACGTCAGCGGCATCACTGTTTACGATGCGCAAGGCGCTTCGCACCAACTTAAATTTGCACTGACAAGCAATGTTGCGGCAACTGCTGGAAGCTGGCTTGTCAGCGTGACGGATAGTGGCGGCAATACGGTAGGTAGCGGTGAGGTTCGCTTCAATACCGATGGCACCCCACAGGCGGGCTACAACAGCATTACCGTCACCGGCGCCTGGGGCGGTAGCAGACAGTCCATTGCTATCAACCTTGGCACGCCGAACGGCTTGAGTGGTGCAACGAGTTTTTCCGGCACAGCTTCAAATCTGCTCGCAAAGGTGGTGGATGGCCATGCCGTGGTGGGCCTTTCCTCTGAGGCGTTCGATACCAATGGCATTCTTCAGTTGACTTATTCCGACGGCGAGACGAAGGCTGGCCCTCAATTGGCTCTGGCATCGTTTCAAGATGAAGCCTCGCTACAGATGATCCAGGGCAATCTCTATGCGCAGCCGAAGAATCAGGTCGCGCAGGTCGGCCGCCCCAATACGCTGTCGCTGGGCAAGATCACCGGCAGCAGCCTGGAAATGTCGAACGTCGATCTCACTCAAGAGCTTGCCCAGATGATCGTGATTCAGCGCGGTTATCAGGCCAGTTCGCGAGTCATGACGGTGTCGAGTGAAATGCTGCAACAACTTTACGATTCGACCCGTGGTGGCTAAAGCATGAGTGATGTCCGTTTCGGATGGATTGGCGAAACACGTCGAACCGCATTGCGTTCGCTGCTGGCCGCGGAGGTATCGCATTGGTCGAGTGACTGGTGGATCCAGCACGCAGCGGCTGAGGTCGATGTGCGTTCAAGTGATCGGTGGAGTGCGACCGAGAAGAAAGCCATATCGTGGGTGTCGTACGCGGACGCCGGTGTACTTGCCTTGTATTGGCGTCATATGGATGTCAGTGCCGTCGGCTGCCATCTCGCCGGCACCGTTCGAGGTGAGGACGCAGCGCTGGCTCAACGCATAGGCGAAGACGCTTTGCAGGACCTGGCAAAGAGGGTGTATCGACGTGCGGAGGGAGCGGGCGCCGAGCGATGGAAACAAGAACGCTTGCCTGCCTACGTGGCGAGTCCCCATCTCGGTGCTTATCTGGTGACCTTCACGCTGGGGGGCTTGGCGATGGAGCTCGCTATCGATAGACAGTTAGTAGATCGCCTGACACCGCCCACTTATACAGGCAACACGCGTCTGGTTTCACGCCAGGATGCCCTGGGCCAGGCACGCGTATCCGTCACTGCCGTGATGGATTTCGGCCAGGTCAATCTGACTCATTTGCCGGATCTTCGCGTGGGTGAGGTATTGGTTGGCGATCGTGGCTTGGATGAGGCTCTCCAAGTCATTGTGAACGGTAAGGGCGCTGTCGCCATTGGATATATGAAGCGCCTGGGAGCACAACGTGCCGTTGTGCTCGATGGCATTACTTTGCAGGAACAACATAAGTCATGAATGAAGTCGTCGTTGCACCCATCGAGCTGGAAGAGGCCCGTCATGAATCGCTTGGAGGCGACCCGCTGATAAAGCGCAATCTGGCGTTGCTTGGTCACGTCAATGTTCGTTTGGAAGTGCTTGTAGGAGGCGCTGAACTGACCGTCGAAAAACTGTTCTCGCTAAGCAAAGGTGACGCCATTGCGCTGGATGCTCACATGGATGCCCCTGTGACCGTGCAGTTGGATGGAAAGCCGGTGGCGCGTGGGCATCTCTTGGCGGTCGGCGATCAATTTGGCGTGAAGATTTCCGAAATTCTCTGAATATGGATGCCTCGAACATGACGCCTGGCGCCACAACGCCCACCGCCAGTACTTCTACGGCGCAGGCCACGATCCCGTATCGCACCGAGACACCTGTGTCCGGAGGGCGCATCGTGGTTGCGATGTCGGTGACGGCGATCGTGTTGATGCTCTTTGTCGCGCTGGCATGGTATGCACGGCGACGCGGTTGGAACGGTAGTTGGTTATCGGGTGCGAGTCTGGACAAGCGCCCCCAGGATCGGCATGCACTGCAGGTCCATGCGTCTCGACGTGTAAGTGTCGCGACTTCTGTGCATGTCTTGGGCTATCGCGGCCGCGAGTACCTTATCGTGGAGTCGACTCGCGGTTCTTCCGCGAGGGTGGTTATGCCAGATAGCGATGAACGCCATACGGATGCCGCACTATGAGTTCTCGCCGCTGTTTTATCTTGCTGGTACTTTTTCTTAGTGGATTGTTCTTGTCGGGAGCTGCCTGCTGCGATCCCATACAAGACGCGATTGCAAAAGCTTCGGCCGATGACTATTCGCCGATTCTGCGCTCATTCCTGCTGCTGACGCTATTGGCGTTTATTCCGTTGCTGGTGATCGCGCTGACGTCATTCACACGCATCATCGTCGTGCTTTCGCTGTTGCGAAGCGCGCTTGGTTTGCAACAAACGCCGCCCAATAGCGTGTTGCTTACGCTGGCGATGTTTCTTACGGTGTTTTCAATGAATCCGGTGTTTCAGGCGGCTAAACAGACCGGCTTGGATCCCTATGTGAGACACGAGATTCCTGCTGGAGTGGCGGTCGCTCGTGGGTTCGAGCCATTCAAGCAATTCATGATCCGACAAATACGCGAGGAGGACATGCTCGCGGTTATTCGTATGGCCAAGATGGCCCCGCCCAAGACTATTGATGATGTTGGGGCCCTGCAGTTGATCCCTGCTTTCATGCTTAGCGAGTTGCGGACCGCCTTTCAGATTGGCTTTGTGATTTTCTTGCCTTTTCTGCTGATAGATCTGGTGGTGTCCGCGATCTTGATGGCACTCGGCATGATTATGTTGCCGCCGACGACGATCAGTTTGCCTTTAAAGATCCTCTTATTTCTCCTGATCAACGGATGGGCATTATTGGCCCAGGCCTTGTTGAGCAGTTACCACGGCTGAGTAGATAGGCGTCGCCTTGGATACTGCTGAGCGCTTGCTATGGTATCGATGGCGGGTCGGAAACGACGCCCTCGCCCGTGATGCGCTTGTCGCAAGATATTCACCATGGGCACGGCTGGTTGCACGCAGTGTGTACATGCGCATCTACTCATTGCGCGATGCATGGGAGGATTGTTCGCAAAACGCGTTGATCGGCTTGCTTGAGTCGATTGATCGTTATCAGCCGGATCGCGGTGTGAATTTCGAACTTTATGCGCGTCATCGTGTGCGCGGAGCCGTGTTCAATGGGTTGCGGACTCTGCGGGAAAGCCTGGCTCAGGGTAATCGCAGCCATGATCGCGCCGTGGCTATCGAGGACCGTAGGGAATCGTTGGGCGACGACGAGACGGCCGATCCTTTGGATGCTTTTATCTCAACGACGGTCGGGCTGGGCTTGGGTTTTCTGCTCGAAGCTCATTCTGTGCCCGCCGGTGCACAGCAGGCCGATGCGTATGCAAATTTTGAAAAAGATCAATTGAGCGCAAAGGTCGTTGAAAGTGTTGAGCAGTTACCTGAGCGACAGCAGATGATTGTGACGCTGCATTACTACCATCACGTACCCTTTGTTCAGATTGCCGCGCAGCTTGGGGTAACGAAGGGGCGTATCTCGCAATTGCATAAACAAGCTTTGGAGCGTCTGCGCGCTTATCTGAAAGAGCGCGTTCATACGGAGCTGTAGCGTCAGACGGGCCTCACGCAGTCGGGAGACCTGCCGTGTGAAGGTTCGCTGCTACACGCACGCTCACTGGGCGCCACAACGAAAAAAGCCGCTCGTGAGAGCAGCTTTTTCGTAAATCTTAGTGGTGGGCGGTACAAGGATCGAACTTGTGACACCTGCCGTGTGAAGGCAGTGCTCTACCGCTGAGCTAACCGCCCGCCGAGAGCGCGCAACTATACGTAATGCTTGGGTGCAGGTCAATGCCCTGGTTTGGGCCTTGTTTCCAGGCCATGCCAGCGGGAACGCCGGCTGGTTGCTAAAATCGCCGGCTCTCAAGCAATGGCCAACCTCATGGATTTCCTTCAGCACGAACTCAATCACATCCTGGAGGCCCTGCATCGCTTTGAACTGACGCCTTGGAAGGCTGTGGGCTATCTCGGTTCGATCATGTTTACCAGCCGCTGGTTTGTGCAGCTCTACTACACGCGCAAGCTGGGACGGGTGGTGATGCCGTTGTCGTTCTGGTGGCTGTCGGTGTGCGGCAGCGTGCTGCTGCTGGCTTATTTCATTGTCGGCAAGAACGACTCGGTGGGCATTCTCTCCAACTTTTTCCCGGCTTTCGTTTCGATCTACAACCTTGTCGTACATATGCGCGAGGTGAAGCGGCGGCGGACCTTGGTGGAAAGCGAGGTTTGATGCGGTATGACCACATCTATCCGGGGATAGATGTGGTCATCGGCAGACTCAATACGGGCGGACTCAATCGGGGTCGTAGTCCAGATTTGGCGCCAGCCAGCGTTCGGCTTGCTCGCGACTCCAGCCTTTGCGCTTGGCATAGTCGTCGACTTGTTCGCGGGTGAGGCGGCCAACGATGAAGTACTGGCTGTCGGGGTGTGAGAAGTACCAGCCCGATACCGCGGCGGTGGGGTACATCGCGAAGCCCTCGGTAAGCTCGATACCGGTGTTTGCGGTGGCATCGAGCAGCCGGAACAGGGTCGTTTTCTCGGTGTGGTCGGGGCAGGCCGGGTAGCCGGGAGCGGGGCGGATGCCCTGGTATTTTTCGTCGATCAAGGCGTCGGTATCGAGCGCCTCGTCGGGCGCATAACCCCAGAATTCACGGCGTACGCGCTCGTGCATGCGTTCGGCGAAGGCTTCGGCAAAGCGATCGGCCAATGCCTTGAGCAGGATCGATGAGTAGTCGTCGTGATCGGCTTCGAAGCGCGCGATATGCTCGTCGATGCCGATACCCGCGGTGACTGCGAAGCCACCGATCCAGTCTTGCTTACCGGCAAGCCGGGGGGCGATGAAGTCAGCCAGGCAGAAGTCAGGGCGTTCGACCGGCTTGTCGACTTGTTGGCGCAGGTGATGCAGCACGGCGATTTTTTCGCCATCGGCTGAGTACACCTCGGTGTCGTCGCCGGTCTGCGTCGCCGGCCATAGGCCGATGACCGCGCGGGCGGTGAGCCAACGTTCGGCGATGATTTTGTCCAGCATGGTCTGTGCATCGGCGAACAGTTCGCGCGCTTGAGCGCCGACGACGACGTCGCTGAGGATCGCCGGATAATGGCCGGCCAGCTCCCAGGCGTTGAAAAACGGCGACCAATCGATATAACTACGCAGTTCGGCCAGGTCGTAGGCGTCAAATACCGTAATGCCGGGCTGCTTCGGCTGCGGTGGCGTGTAGTCGGCCCAGTCGCAGGTCCAGCGTTGCGAGCGGGCTTTTTCCAGCGATACGAGTTGCTTGCCTGGGCCGCGATTGCGATGGCGCTCGCGCACTTCGGCATACTCGGCGCGGATTTTTATCATGAAGTTGTCGACCAGCTCTTTGCTGACCAGCGACTGCGCCACGCCGACCGCGCGCGACGCGTCTTTGACCCATACGGTGGGTGATTTGTAATGCGGCTCGATCTTCAGCGCGGTGTGCGCGCGTGAGGTGGTGGCGCCACCGATCAGTAAGGGGATATGGAAGTCCTGCCGCTGCATTTCGCGCGCGACCTGGCTCATTTCCTCCAGTGAGGGCGTGATAAGGCCGGACAAGCCGATGATATCGGCGTTGTGTTCGCGTGCGGTGTCGAGAATTTTCTGCGCGGGCACCATGACGCCGAGGTCGATGACCTCGAAGTTGTTACAGCGCAGCACCACGCCGACAATGTTTTTGCCGATGTCGTGCACATCGCCTTTCACCGTCGCCATCACGATGACGCCGTTGTTTTTGCCGACGTCGCCGGTGCGCAGTTTTTCTTCTTCGATGAAGGGCAGCAGATAGGCCACTGCTTTTTTCATCACACGGGCGGATTTCACCACCTGGGGCAGAAACATCTTGCCGGCGCCAAACAGATCGCCGACCACATTCATGCCGTCCATCAGCGGGCCTTCGATGACATCGAGCGGGCGCGTAGATAGCTGGCGGGCCTCTTCGGTGTCTTCGTTGACGTATTGGTCGATACCATGCACGAGTGCATGGCTGAGTCGCGACTGCACGGATTTCTCGCGCCAGGCGAGAGTTTCGACGACCACTTCGCCTTTCTTGGTGTTGAACCTCTCGGCGATTTCCAGCAGGCGCTCGGTGGCGTCGGTGCGCCGGTTCAATACGACATCTTCGACGCGCTCGCGCAGCTCCTCGGGCACATCGTCGTAAATCATCAACGCGCCGGCGTTGACGATGCCCATATCCATGCCGGCCTGGATCGCGTGGTACAGGAATACGGAGTGAATCGCTTCGCGCACCGTGTTGTTGCCACGGAACGAAAACGAAACGTTGGAGACGCCGCCGGAAATATGGCTATGCGGAAAGCGCTGCTTCAACTCGCGGGTGGCTTCGATGAAGTCCACGGCGTAATTGTTGTGTTCTTCAATGCCGGTGGCGATGGCGAAAATGTTGGGGTCGAAGATGATGTCTTCGGGCAAGAAGTCCAACTCGTCGATCAGCAGCTTGTAGGCGCGCGAGCAGATCTCGACCTTGCGCTCGCAGGTGTCGGCCTGGCCTTGTTCGTCAAAGGCCATCACGACCACGGCGGCGCCGTACTGCTGCACTTTGCGCGCGTGTTCGAGGAAAAGCGCTTCGCCTTCTTTCATCGAGATCGAGTTGACGATGCCCTTGCCTTGCAGGCAGCGCAGGCCGGCTTCGATCACGCTCCATTTGGAGGAGTCGATCATCACCGGTACGCGGGCGATGTCGGGCTCGGCGGCGATCAGATTCACGAAGCGGGTCATGGCCGCCTCGGAGTCGATCAAGCCTTCGTCCATATTGATGTCGATGATTTGCGCGCCATTGGCGACCTGCTGGCGCGCGACCTCGACCGCTTCTTCGTAGCGGTTTTCTTTGATGAGTTTTTTGAACTGTGCCGAGCCGGTGACATTGGTGCGCTCGCCGACGTTGACGAACAGCAGGTCAGGCGTGATGACCAGCGGCTCGAGACCGGCGAGGCGGGTATGGCGAATGACATTCATGTAAGACAATACTTCGCGTTAGCTTTTGCGCCCTCTCCTGCATGCAGGGGAGGGCTGGGGAGAGGGTTAGCCGAGAACAGTGCGCTCATGCCGCAGCTTCCAGCGCTGAAGGCAGCGCTCGGGGCGAGCAATTTCGTACGGCCTCGGCAATCGCCTTGATGTGCGCGGGAGTGGTGCCGCAGCAGCCGCCAACCATGTTGAGCAAGCCATCGCGGGCGAAGCCGCCAATAACGCTGGCCATCTGCTCGGGCGTTTCGTCGTATTCGCCGAACGCGTTCGGCAAGCCGGCATTGGGATGGGTGCTGACGAAGCAGTTGGCGATGTCGGCCATGGTTTGCACGTGTGGGCGAAGATCCGCCGCACCGAGCGCGCAGTTCAGGCCAACCGATAGCGGGCGTGCATGGCGCACCGAGTAATAGAACGCCTCTGCCGTCTGGCCGGACAGCGTGCGGCCGGAGCGATCGGTGATCGTGCCGGAGATCATCACCGGCAACCGTGTGCCGCTTTGATGGAACAACTCGCTCAGCGCGAACAGTGCGGCCTTGGCGTTGAGGGTATCGAAAATCGTCTCGACCATAATGACGTCGGCGCCGCCGTCGATCAGCCCTTGCGCGGCTTCGGTGTAGTTGGCGGCGAGCTCTTCAAAGGTGACGTTGCGAAAGCCCGGATCGTTGACATCCGGCGATAGCGACGCGGTACGGCTGGTGGGGCCGAGCACGCCGATCACGAAACGAGGCTGCTGCGGTGTTTGCGCTTCGATGGCATCGCAGGCGGCGCGTGCGAGACGCGCGCCTTCCCGGTTCAGTTCGTAGGCCAGATGTTCCAGGTGATAGTCGGCTTGGCTGATGCGGGTGGAGTTGAAAGTGTTGGTTTCGACCAGGTCGGCGCCGGCTTCGAGATAAGCCGTGTGCACGCCGCGGATGATCTCCGGCTTGGTCAACGTAAGCAGGTCGTTGTTGCCTTTCAGATCGCAGTGGCCGGGATGGTCATGCTCATGGGCGCTGTCGTGACCATGTACAAAGCGCTCGCCACGAAAGCCGGCTTCGTCCAATTGGTGACCTTGCAACATGGTGCCCATGCCGCCGTCGATGATAAGGATGCGCTCGCGCAACGCGGCTTCAAGCAGGGCGACACGTTGGGGATGCAGCCAGGCAGGGGGGCGGGAGGATGGGGTGCTCATGAACTTGTTCTCACGATTTGCGGGCGAGTAGGCTGATGACTTCGAAATGGGGGGCTTTGCGCTCACGGCTCAGGCGCGTGCAACTGAGTACGTCCAGCTTGGCGGCCTTGGCGTAACCGCTGAGTTCGTCGCTGGAAAAGCCGAGATTGCGATGATCGAATGGTTCGACCACGGCGCGATGGTCATGCTTGCCCAGCGTGACGGCTAATAGACGGCCACCGCTGCGCAGTAGCCGGGCGGCCTCGGCGACCGCCTTCGCGGGGTGCTCGGCATAGGTCAATGCATGCAGCATCAGTACCAGGTCAAAGCGACGCTCGCCCAAATCCAGGGCATGCATATCGCCTTGGCGCACTTCGACGTTAGTGAAGGATTGGAGGCGTTTGGCGGCGGCGTCGACAACACGTTCGCTGCTATCTACGCAGACAATCGAGCGCGCGTGCGGCGCCAGCAGCTCGGCGGTGATGCCGTCGCCGGAGGCGATGTCCAGTACGTCACCGGTTTCGAGTAATTGCAGCAAGGCGCGGGCTACGGTTTCCCAAGTGCGGCCGGGCGAATAGTGGCGCTCCATGTCGCCGGCCACTGTGTCGGCCCAGCCTTGTTCGCGTGCGCGCTGTGCCAGCACGCTGGGAAGGCGCGCGGCGTCTTCGCGCAGCAGGGCATCGTCGATGCTTTCGCGTAGCGATCGCAGCAAGTCGTGCTGGTGATCGTCGCCGTCGTTATTGGCGCGGTAATAGGCCGATACGCCGGCGCGGCGATCACGCACCAACTCGGCGTCCTTCAACTTGGCCAGATGGGTGGACACGCGCGGTTGCGCCAGGTGCAGCACGGCAGCCAGCTCAGCCACCGTCAGCTCCTCGTGTTCAAGTAGGGCCAGCAAGCGCACCCGAGTAGGGTCCGCGAGCAGGCGCAACACACTGGAGGCCGTGGCCAGGTCCATTGCACATCCTTATATCGCGATAAAGAGATGCATAAGGCTAGGCGCGTGTCTGGGGGGAGTCAATAGCGGGGTTTTGCATGAGCAATGGCAGGGGGCAGGGCGGCTGTTCTCGATTTCCCCCGTTCAGCCGCTAAAATGGCTAGCTAAGTCATGCTTTGGAGTAGTTCATGGATTTCCGTTTTACCGAAGACCAGCTTTCGATCCAGTCGATTGCCCGCGATTTTGCACAAAAGCGCATTGCGCCGGTGGCGGCTGAACTGGATGCCAAGGGCGAGTTTCCGTTAGACAACATCCGCGAGATGGGCCAATTGGGCTTGATGGGTATCGAGGTGCCGGAGGCTTATGGCGGCGCGGGTATGGACCCGATTGCCTATGTTTTGGCGATGATCGAGATCGCCGCGGCCGACGCGGCCACATCGACCGTCATGTCGGTGAACAACTCCCTGTTCTGCAACGGCATCCTCAAGCACGGCAACGAGGCGCAGAAGCAGAAATATGTGCGCGCCATTGCGCAGGGCGAGGCCATCGGCGCCTACGCGCTGACCGAGCCGCAGTCGGGCTCGGATGCTTCGGCCATGCATACCCGCGCCACCAAGAACGCGGATGGCGATTGGGTCATCAACGGCAAGAAAAGCTGGATCACCTCAGGCTCGGTGGCGCGCTATATCGTGCTGTTTGCAATCAGCACGCCGGGCATTGGCGCCAAGGGCGTGTCGGCTTTCATCATCGATACCTCGCTGCCGGGGTTCCATGCCGGCAAAATCGAACCCAAGCTGGGCATCCGCGCTTCGGCGACCTGCGAAATCGAGTTCACCGACTACATTTGCTCCAAGGCCGACTTGCTGGGCGAAGAGGGTAAAGGCTTCTCGATCGCCATGGGTGTGCTCGACGCCGGCCGTATCGGTATCGCCTCGCAGTCGGTGGGTATTGCTCGTGCAGCCTATGAGGCTACCTTGCAATGGTCACGCGATCGCAAGGCGTTTGGCCATCCCATCGGCACCTTCCAGATGACCCAGGCCAAGATCGCCGACATGAAATGCAAGCTCGATGCGGCGATGCTGCTGACCTTGCGTGCGGCCTGGACCAAGGGCCAGACCGAAAAGCATGGCGGCCGTTTCGGCACCGAGGCGTCGGTAGCCAAGCTGGTCGCGTCCGAAGCTGCCATGTGGATCAGCCATCAGGCGGTGCAGATTCACGGCGGCATGGGCTATTCCAAGGAAATGCCGCTGGAGCGCTATTTCCGCGATGCCAAGATTACCGAGATCTACGAGGGCACCAGCGAGATTCAGCGGTTGGTGATTGCGCGCGCCGAGACCGGGTTGCGCTAAGCGTTAGCGTTAGATAGGCAAACGCCCGGATGGGAAACCGTCCGGGCGTTTTTGTTTAAGGCGGGCGTTTTTGTTTAAGGATAAAAAAGCCCCGGCACGCTGGCCGGGGCTTTGGTTTCGCGATGACTTTGCCGTCACCTTATTCGATCAAGAGCCGCGTCGCGGATCCGAATCGAACGGCTGCATCCCAGGCGCTGCGGCAGCGATGCCGTGGCCGTTGTGTTCTTGCGGCAGTTTGTGCGACACCTCATCGAGTTTGTCGCCCAACATGCGACGCACCACGATGTAGAACACCGGGATCAGCAACAGGCCGAGGAAGGTGGCGAAGAGCATGCCGCCGATCACGCCGGTGCCGATCGCATGACGCGCATTCGCGCCGGCGCCGGAGGAGAAGAACATCGGGGATACGCCGAGGATGAAGGCCATCGAGGTCATCAGGATCGGACGCAGTCGCAACCTGGACGCCTCGATCACGGCCTCGCGCAGGGTCTTGCCAGCCTTCTGCAGATCCACCGCGAACTCTACGATCAAGATCGCGTTCTTCGCCGCCAGACCGATGACGGTAATCATGCCGATCTTGAAGTAGATGTCGTTGGGCAAGCCACGCAGCATGGTGAATACCACCGCACCAAGCACACCCAGCGGCACCACCAGCAGTACCGAGATCGGGATCGACCAGCTCTCGTACAGCGCGGCCAGACACAGGAACACGATGACGATCGACAGCACCATCAGCAAGGTAGCCGAGTTGCCCGACAAGATTTCCTGGTAGGACATGCCGGTCCAGTCAATGCCGAAGCCCTTGGGCAAGTCATTGCTGACGATGTTTTGCATCGCCGTCATGGCTTGGCCGGAGGCTTGGCCCGGCGCCGGGCCACCGACGATTTCAACCGCGGAATAACCGTTGTAGCGGGTCAGTGCGGGCGAGGCCATGGTCCATTTGCCGTGCACCACGCTCGATAGCGGAATCATCGCCAGCGTGCCGTCGCTATTGGTCTTCGTGCTTGGCGTATAGAAATGATTCAGTGCCTCCGGGCCCATGCGATAAGGCGCATCGGCCTGCATCGTCACGCGTTTGATACGACCGCCGTAGAAGAAGTCGTTCACGTAAACCGGTGCCAGCATCAGGCTGATCGAGTTGTAGATATCGCTGACCGACAAGCCCATGGATTGCGCTTGCACGCGGTCCACGGTCAAGTTCAGTTGCGGCGAATCTTGCAACGCATTGGGACGCACGCCTTGCAGTACGGCGCTATTGGCGGCGGCGTGCTGGAGCAGGCTGCCTTGGGCCTGATTGAGCGCATCGCGGCCCAGGCCAGCGCGGTCCTGCAGGTACATGTCGAAGCCGCCGAACTGGCCCAGGCCTTGTACCGTCGGCAGGTTGACGATAAACACCGAAGCATCGCGGACTTGCTGCACGGCGCCGAAGGCACGCTGGATGAACTGCGAAGCCGTCGCGCTACGTGCGTTCCAATCCTTGAGCTTGATAAACACCATGCCGGCGTTTTCGCCCGAGCCCAGGAAGCTGAAACCCGAGACTTGCAATACACCCTCGACCGCATCGTCTTTCTTCAGGATCTCGCGGATCTGCGACATCACTTGCTGATTGCGTTGCAAGGTGGCGCCCGCCGGCAACTGCACGATACCCAAGGCATAGCCTTGGTCTTCTTCGGGCAGGAAGCTGCCCGGCAGGCGGGTGAACAGGAATCCGCAAAGCACGGCCAGCAGTACGAACACAAACATCCATCGCGGCGCATGACGTACCGCGCTGCCAATGTGGCCGCTATAGGTATGCGTGACGCGAGTGAAAATGTTGTTGAAGCCGCGATAGACGATGTTTTTCTTTTCGTCGTGAGTCGGCTTGAGGATGGTCGCGCACAACGCCGGCGTGAACGACAGCGCCAGGAAGGCGGAAAAGCCCATCGATACGGCGATAGTCAGTGCGAACTGTTTGTAGATCTCGCCCGAAGCACCCGGCTGCAGTGCCGATGGTACGAAAACCGCAATCAGCACCACGGTGATCGCCACGATGGCACCGGTGATCTGCCCCATCGCTTTGCGGGTTGCTTCCTTCGGCGGCAGACCTTCCTCGGTCATGATGCGTTCGACGTTCTCGATCACCACGATCGCATCGTCGACCACGATACCGATCGCCAGCACCATGCCGAACAAGGTTAGCTGGTTGATGGTGAAACCGAGCGGCAACATGCCGAGGAACGTGCCGAGCAGGGCTACCGGGATCACCAGGGTGGGGATGATGGTGGCGCGGAAGTTCTGCAAGAAGATCAGCATCACCAAGAACACGAGGATGATCGCTTCGATCAAGGTGTGGATCACCTCATTGATCGAGATCTTCACGAAGGTCGTCGTGTCGTAGGGGCTGAACCAGCTCACGCCTTGCGGAAAGCTCGGGGTGAGCTCGTCCATCTTCGAGCGCACGGCGGTAGCCACGTCGAGCGCGTTGGCGCCGGGCAGCAGCAAGACGGCGAATGCGGCGATCGGGGTGCCGTCCCATTGGGTGTCAAAACCGTAGCCGTTGGGGCCGAACGAAACCCGTGCTACATCACCCAGCTTTACCGTAGTGCCGTCGGGGTTTGCCCGCAGAATGATGTCTTCGAACTCTTTAACCGTGGTAAAGCGCCCTTCGGCGGAAACCGTGGCGGTGAAACCCTGGCCCTCCGGCGCCGGGTCGGCACCGAGCGAGCCGGCAGCGAACTGCACGTTCTGTGCCTTCACCGCCGCCAAGACCTGGGTGGCCGACAAGTTATAACCCTGCAGCTTGTCCGGGTTCATCCATACACGCATGGAGTACTCGGAACCGAACTGGCGGGTGCTGCCGACGCCGGGTACGCGCGAAATCTGATCGAGCACCTGCGAGGCGACGATATCGCTGAGGTGGTTGCGATCGATACTCGGGTTGTCGGTTTTAAGCGATACCACCATCAAGAACGCTGGGTTGCTCTTGGCAACCACCACGCCTTGCTGGGTTACCTCGGTGGGCAAGCGCGGCGTTGCCAGGGCCACTTTGTTCTGCACCTGCACCTGAGCGATATCCGCGTTGGTGCCGGTTTCGAATGTCAGCGTGATGCTGGCGTTACCGCTGGAGCTGGACGACGAGCTGAAATACAGCAGGTGGTCGATACCGGTGAGCTGCTGCTCGATCACCTGAGTGACCGATTTCTCGGTGGTATCTGCACTGGCGCCCGGATAGGTCGCGTTGACGACGACCTGGGGCGGCGCGATGGATGGATAAGACTCCACGCCCATGCTCAGCACCGCAATGGTGCCGCATAGCGTGATGAGGATCGCTACCACCCACGCAAAAATGGGGCGGTCAATGAAAAAACTCGGCATGGTCGGGTTTCCTTACTGCTTGCCGGCGGAGTTAGCGCCGGGTGCGGCGTGCGGGCCAGCGCTGGCCGGCTGCTCTGGCTGCCACGGCGATGCTTTTGCCGGCGCGCCATCCTTCACTTTCTGCACACCCGAAACCACCACTTGATCGCCGGCATTGACGCCGCCGGTGACGATCCAGTTGCCGCCTTGCTGGGTGCCGGTCACGACGTTCTTGCGCACGACCTTGCCATCGGCGCCGACCACCATGACGTAGGAGCCGGCGGTATCACGCAGCAACGCGGGTTGCGGAATGGTGAAGATGCCGCGCTGTTCGCCCAGGTTCGCTTTCAAGGTGACATACATGCCCGGCAGCAGGCTGCGCTGCTCGTTGGGGATCTTTGCGCGCAGATTCACCGCGCCGGTCGCGGGGTTCACCGAAGTGTCGGAGAAATCCAGCGTGCCGTCTTGAGCGTATTTACTGCCGTCGGGCAACATCACTTGCACGGTGGCCTGGTTCGGTGCGGCCAGCGTCACATTGCCCTGTGCCTGAGAGCGGCGCATCTGGTCGAGCTCGCTTACGCTGAGGGTGAAGTTCACGTACAGCGAATCGATTTCATCGACGGTAGTGAGCAAGGTGGCATCACCTTGGCCGACCAAGGCGCCCTCGGTGACCTGTTGCTGGCCGGCACGGCCATCGATCGGTGAGGTGACGCTGGTGTAGCCAAGGCTGATGCGTGCCGATTCCACCGACGCCCGCGCCGATTGCACTGCCGCTGCGGAAGTGCGCTCGGCAGCCTGGGCATTGTCCAGATCTGCTTTGGAGATGAAGCCTTTAGGCGCAAGATCGCGGGCACGTTGTGCGGCGACTTTGTTATTAGCGTAGGTTGCTTGCGCCTGTGCTAGCTGACCTTCCGCGGTGCTCAGGGAGGCTTTTAGCGGAGCTGGATCGATCTGGAACAGTAGCTGGCCTTTTTTGACGTCGGTGCCTTCAGCGTAAGCACGCTTCAGCAGCACGCCCGGTACGCGGGCGCGCACGTCGGCGCTACGAAACGGCGACAACCGGCCGACCAGATCCTTAGTCAAGGGTGCGTTCTGCGGTTGAACTTTAATGACCCCCACTTCCGGCGGCGGCATCTGCGGCGGACCTTGCTCTTTCTTGCCGCCACAGGCGGTCAAGGCGAGCAGGCCAAAGCACAACAAGGGTGTGCGCAGTGACGAGGACTTCATGGGGACTCCATTTCTTAGATGTGATCGAAGTGGGTAAGCGCTGACAGCGTTGGTGCGCAAGACATTAAGGCACAACTTTTTAAGTGTGTGGCGCCATGGTGTCTTGTGCCATTCGTCGCTATTGCCGGCACGTGCAGAATAAGTGAACGCACGACCTTAAGGGCACGCGGTATTAACACCGCGTGATGACAGGAGCTGCGGCTGGCTTGGGGCTTAAAGCTGACTATACCGGCGAGTTTACAATTTATTAGCGCGGAAGATCTAGCCCCACATGCAAGCTTGGCGCAAGACCGCCGGTGGCCCGGCAGATCATTGGCCATCACATGGGTCGACAAATATAAAGAGGCGACGCCCATTCAAGCGGGCGCCGCCTCTGCTTACAGATACTTTCGTTCTTCGATTTGCGATCCAGGCTCCCGCGACTAACGATCGTCGGCGTCTCGTCCGGCGGAGGCTTCTACTGCGGGATGGACTGGAACGCGTGACCCTTGCAGCACCCAGGCGCGTTGGCTGGGGGCGAAGCGCGGGGCGAGCAGGCCGTCGTTGATTTCACGGGTGACGGCAAAGCGGTTGAATTGCGTTGCCGGGATAAATAGCCGCTCGTTGTTCGGGAACCCGTCGCTTGCGGTGTCTACATCACCCTCGGCGGCGGAAATGACGCCATCGCCGTTGGTGTCGACACGCTTGACTTCGGCGGCATAGGCATCGAACAGTCGCTGTGGGAAGGTTACGCCCGGCTCGAACGAAGCCAGTCGCTCGTACGTGTCGAGGTAGATTTCGTTTGCCAGTCCGCTGGGAATGAAGCGCTGGCGGAATTCGCGTTGCGAATCGGTGCCGGCGTCGAACTTGTCGGGGTCACGTGGGCCCGATGCCTGAAGCACGCCCATGGTGTTCGGGTTATCGCCGTAATGAATGGCGTCGTTAGGCGTACCGGAGGGGCCAGGGCCAGGGATGATGGACGACAGCGCTCCCAGCTTTCCAGCCTCGAACGTACCCGGTATGCCACCGGTAAAAGGCAGTTCGTACAGTGGATGGATCCAGTTGGTGGTGTAGTTGAACTCCCAATAAGAATGGCAATCGCTCTGCTGGAGGCAGTTGTAGGCGCCCATGCTGAGCTGGATCGGCACGACGTTGGTCTGGATGTCGGGAAAGTGGTCATGTTCGCTGGGGAAATGCACATCCTTGCCGTCCATCGTGAAGATTTTCCCCGGCAGGTTGTGGCCACTGCCCATGTACTTCAGCAACTGAGCATCCGCTGACGTCAGCGTGCCGAATTGCGCATGGCCATCGGTGCGTGGTGCGGCGACATCGGGAACCGTGAGGTCGTGAATCATCCAGCCTTCGTACCAGCCACTTTCGTTGTTGATGACGAACAAGCCGGAGATGTCGGTGAAAACATCGATAAACGCGCGGACGTTCGTCGGGTCGGTCGGCAATCCGGGCTTCGGTTCCACCACCATGCGAACCGCTCCGATGGTGCTTAGATTGCAGTCAAAACCGGTGGCGGTGAGCATCGCGGTATCGTTGATACCGGGGAATGTCGCAGTGAACGGATTAGCCTCGAAGCCGTGTGTGTTCAGTAGGTAGTATTGAAAAAGCTGGCTGGGGTTAGCCGCCTCCGCATAAACCTGAAGTGGTAGATAGGTATGCGGCCTGCCGGCCTGCCGCTCCAAAGCGTCTTGCAGGCGATCCGGCAGGTGGCGGATGTCACCGCGATCGCGAACGGTGTCCACATCCTGGGCCGCTTGCGGATTGGGGTGGCATGGCGCAACAGGCTGGTCGGCATGTGCGGCTGTGATGGCGAAAAGAGCGGCGCCGAATGCCGCCGCTGCGCCGGTGCGAGTGAGATGCGTAGATGCCGGGCTTCCTCTTCGAGTCGGTGACTTGAAATGCTTCATGGCTATTCCTCGCTGGCAATACCGCCGAATCGCTCAGGGCCCCCTGGGCGAAGCAGATGCGGCGGATGTAAGAGCCGACGAGGACACGATTCGGTTCATCGAGCGACAGGTGTCCATATCCCAAGACAAGGCGCGGCGATAACGTCCTCTGCGCTGGTTCTGTGCATTCCCACGGTGTCGGCAAAGCTTGATTGCGCGCATCATTGAACCGAAGTCATCGAACCGGGTATTGACTGGCAACGAGGATTGTTGCGTTCCTACGCGAAGAGCTTGAATACGCTCTAAGGGAACACCCATGCCGTCATGCAAAGCGATACGTTCATGAGCGGGCACGGCACGCCCGCGCTGGACGAGGCTGCCCTGCTGGGGCGGGTGGCCGCTGAGGAAATGGATGCCTTTGAAACGCTTTACCGGATATATCGCCCGCGGCTCAAGCGATTTATCGAAGGCATGACACGGCAGCCGGCACTGATCGAAGAGGTGCTGGACGACACCATGCTGGTGGTATGGCGCAAGGCCTACACGTATAACCACACCGCGAAAGTTTCCACCTGGATCTTTGCGATTGCCTATCGCCAGACCTTGAAGGCACTCAAGCGTTTCGACGACGTGGTGGAGTTCGATTACAGCGATAACGCCAGCGCCCTTGCGCCGGGGCCGGACGTCGAGTTGCAGCAATACGAATTGCGCAAGTATCTGGTCGATGCGCTTGGCAGGTTGTCGGCGGAACACCGCGCGGTGATCGAGCTGACTTATTACCAGGGTTACGCGTGCCGCGAAATCGCCGAGATCATGGACTGTCCGGTGGATACGGTGAAAACGCGAATGTTTTATGCGCGACGCAAGCTCAAAACACTGCTGGCGGCGCGGAAGGAGGCGATATGAGTGGGCGAGTGCTGCGATTCGAAGGGTCCGTGCATGTCGAGGTGGAGCGGCTACTGCCTTGGCTGGTCAACGGAACGCTGCAAGACAACGAGCGTGCGCTGGTCGAGCAGCACCTCGCCGAATGCGCTCAATGCCGACGCGAGGCCGAGTGGCAGCGCACGCTGCAATCGGCGCATGACGCCGAGGCCGACACCGACGCGGATGCCACGCAGGCATGGCAGCGTATGCGTCGCCGGGTCGAGGAGGAACGCGTTGGCCGGCGCGCTGCGGTAAGCAAGACAGGCACGCATGGATGGGGGCGGCGGCGGTCGTGGTGGCGTTGGGCAGTCGCCGTGCAGGCTTCGGTCATCCTGATGCTTGGAGTCATGCTGATTCAGCGCAACCCACCAGTTGCCGTCTACCGCACACTTGGTGCCGCCCAGCCGCAAAGCACGCATCTGGTCGTGGTTTTCGATCCGCACGTCAGCGAGGCGCAGATGCGTAGCCTGTTGCGTGCCGGCAACGCGCGTATTGTGGATGGGCCGACCGCTACCGGGGCCTATGTACTCAGCGTGCCGACAGCAGGCGTGGCGAACGTGCGCGAGGCTTTGCGCGCGGCACCAGGCGTCACCTTGGTGGAAAACCTGAGTTCCGGCAGCGAGCGTTGACCATGCGCTGGCCGGCACTGTTGCTTGTACTATGCCTGGGGCTGACCGCCTGCGCAGCGGCTGCGCCACGGCGGTCGACCATGCCATCCGCCATGCCATCGGATAGGACGCTGGAGCAGGCGCAGATACTGGTCATGCTGCGCGTTGGGCCGGTCCATTTTCGTCCGGCGGCGGATTATGCCGGTAACTATCTGGCGGCGCCCGATCGGGCGGCACGTCGACGGATCGCGCGGCAGCTTGCTCACGAGCATGGTCTGGTTTTGCTGAGCGATTGGCCGATGCCTGCGCTGAATGTGGACTGCTTCGTTATGCAGGCTGGAAGTGAGGCGTCCATTGCACAACTGGCCCAGGCGCTGGCGGCTGACCCACGGGTGGAATCGGCGCAGCCGATGCATTTGTTTCATGTACTGGGCCGGTCCGATCCGCTGTACCCGTTGCAGCCCGCGGCTGCACGCTGGCACTTGAGCGAGCTGCATACCTTCACGACGGGCAAGCATGTGGTGATCGCCGAACTGGACAGTGGGGTGGAGGTCACTCATCCCGACCTGCAAGGGCAGATCGCACTCACCCGCAATTTCGTCGATGACGGTGACTACAAGGCCGAGGCTCATGGCACCGAAGTGGCCGGCATCATCGCGGCACGTGAAGGTAATGGCATCGGTATCGCCGGGATTGCGCCCGATGCGCGCCTGCTGGCACTGCGTGCTTGCTGGCAGCCGGCGCCGGCCGACCCCGCTGCCGTATGCAGCAGTTTTACCCTGGCCAAGGCGCTGCAGTTCGCCCTGCAAAGCCAGGCGCAGATATTCAACCTCAGCCTGTCCGGCCCGCGCGATCGTTTGCTGGAGCGCCTGCTGGATGTCGCGCTGGCGCACGAGGTGACGGTGGTCGGCGCATGGGATGAGACCTCAGAGGGTGGGTTCCCCGCGACCTATCCCGGTGTGCTGGCGGTGGCGGGGGAGGGCGCCGATAGCCGCCTTACTGGTGTGCTGCGTGCTCCCGCGCAGGACATCCCCACCACCATGCCTGGCGCAAGCTTCGGTTTCGTCACGGGATCTTCATTTGCCGCTGCGCAAGTCAGCGGCCTGGTGGCTTTGCTGCGTGAGCTGTCGCCGGGTATTCATCCTGTGCAATTGCGCGCCGCACTGACATCGGCAACTGCGCTAGGCTTGGCGCCGCAGCGGCCCGCGACGATCGACGCGTGCGCAGCCATGGCGAACGCCGGCGGGCGTTGCGCCTGCGGCTGCGGCACTACCACTTTGGGGCCGCGCCGATGAGAGCTTTCCGTGCTGCGAGCTGCGGTCGCCCTATTGATTTTGCTGTCGATCGCTGAGGCCCACGCCCAGGTCTCGGGCAGCGTTACGCTGGTTTCCGATGATCGTTTTCGCGGGGTTTCCCTCAGTGATGGCCGGCCGGCAGTGCAAGTGGCCATCGCCTACGATCATGCCGATGGTTGGTATGCCGGGGCGTTCGCGTCCAGCGTGAGGTTGGAGCAGGGTGGGCGCTCAGGCGCGCAAGGGCTGGTATATATGGGCTTCGCGCGGCGTATCAGCCCCGGTCTCAGTTGGGAGCTGGGCTCGCAGTACACGCGCTTCAGCGGTCACGAGCACTATGCCTACCCGGAGATTTATATCGGGCTTGCGTCCGAGCACCTCAGCGGCAGGCTGTATTACACGCATGACTACTTCGGCTCGGGAACACCTATGGTCTATGCCGAGCTGGGTAGTACGCGGACGTTGTCCGATCATCTGTATCTGTTCGGACATGTGGGCATGCTGCGGCGCAACGGTCATGGGCCGGCGCACGACGACACCAGTCATTATCGATTCGACATACGCGCGGGTATCGGCACATCCTTGAGCGGTTGCGATCTCCAAGTGAGCTGGATCACTGCTCGTGGCGCTGCCGGAAACCCCTATGCATTCGGTTATCCCCTCGGCACTCGATCCAGTCGCAATACGTGGATGGTCAGCCTTTCGCGGTCGTGGTGAAGGCCTGTATCAATACATGCTGATTGCCAAATGGAGGGGTTCCTAGCTGTGGATTAGCCTGCACGCTCGGCGTATCCTTCTGGAGCTTTGTGTGTCACTTCCGTTTCCACTGACCAGTAGATGCCATGAACGCGATTCGTGCGGCCAATGACGGCTCATTCCAGATAGTCGTTTTTGAAGAACTGAAGAAAACCGGTTTTTCGTCCATGCGCCTTGAAGAGGCGCAAATTTTTATCAACGCTTTCTTCGCGCGGATCCCTCGCAGCGACGTCAATTTGCATACCACGGCTGAATGGGCGGCACTGGTCGCCGGCCTGCTTGATTTCATGCAGCAGCGCCAGCCGGGCCGCGCCTCGGTGCGCGTGGTCAACCCCGAGACCGGGCATGCCGGCCATAGCCTGATTCAGGTCATCACCGACGACATGCCGTTCCTGGTCGATACCGTGACGATGATCGTGGCGGCTCAACGGCAGATTCACGCGGTGATCCACCCGGTGATGAAGGTCACTCGCGATGCAGCGGGGAAATTACAGCGCCTGGGCGATGAGGCCGGCGCGCCAGAGTCGGTGATGCATTTCGAGCTTGACCGCGTAGCCGGCGACGCCGAGCAGGCGCAGTTGAAGGCGCAGTTGGAGTTTGCGCTGGACGATGTGCGCATGTCGGTGAATGCATGGCCGAACATGCGCGAAAAGGCCTTGGCCATTGCCAACGAGCTGCCGCAGCGCAAGCTGCCGCTGGATCAGGCCTCCGTGCATGAAGCCAGCGAATTTCTGCGCTGGCTGGCGGACGACAATTTTACGTTCCTTGGTTATCGCGAATACGAAGTCACCGATGCCGACGGCGAACAAGTGCTGTGCGCCAACGAAGCCTCGGGACAGGGCATTCTGCAGAAGGGCGAGCGTTCGCTGGCGCCGCGCTCGCTGCGTAGCCTGATTGCCAACGAATTGCCGCAGTCGGGCGCCGAAGACGCGATCATTCTGACCAAGACCAATGCGCGTTCGGTGGTTCACCGTCCGGGCTATATGGATTACGTCGGCGTGCTGAAATTCGACGCCGCCGGCCGGCCGGTGGGCGAGCAGCGCTTCCTTGGTCTGTTCTCCTCCAATGCCTATATGGCACGTCCGCAAGATGTGCCGATGGTGCGGAAAAAGGTCGAAACGGTACTGGACCGCTCGGGCTTGAAGCGTGATTCGTACTCGGGCAAATCGCTGCGCCATATTCTGGAGTCGCTGCCGCGCGATGAGCTGTTCCAGAGCAGTGAAGATGAGCTGGAGGCGGTCGCTACCGGCATTCTGGAACTGCGCCAGCGTGCGCGTACCCGGTTGTTCGTGCGTCGTGGCCGCTATGGCCGTTTCTTTGCCTGCATCGTGTTTGTGCCGCGCGAACGCTTGAACACGACCGTGCGCGAACGCATCGTCAACCATCTGCGCGATACCTTGCATGCCGAACACGTCGACTCCGAGGTCTTGATGGGCGAGACCGCCCTGGCACGCTTGTATGTGGTGTTGCGTCCCAAGGTGAATGATTACGTCGAGTTCGATGCTCAGGCATTGGAGCAGCAAGTTGCCGCGATTGCGCGCAACTGGCATGACGACTTGCGCGATGCCTTGGTGAAGACGCGTGGCGATCACGATGGCGTGGTGTTGGCTAATCGCTATGGCAAGGCGTTGCCGCCGGGTTATGTCGATGAGGTATCGCCGACGACCGCTGCAGAAGATGTGTATCAACTGTCGCTGTTGAAGGGCGCCGACGCGATGCGGATGTCTTTCTATCACCCGGCAGAGCGCCCTGAGGCGTTGCGCTTCAAGATTTACCGCAGCGGCGGCGATCTGGCGCTGTTCGAGGTGCTGCCGCAGTTGGAGAACCTCGGCCTGCGCGTGGTCACCGAATATATCCACGATGTCCGCGGCACCGGGGCGCCGTTGTATATCCAGGATTTCGAAGTACAGCCGGTCGGCAATCTCGCCTTTAGTGTGGAGCAGGTCGGCTCGCTGTTTGAAGAAACCTTCGAGCAGATCTGGCGCGGCCAGGCCGAAAGCGACGGCTTCAATCGACTGGTGCTCGGCGCCAAGTTGAACTGGCGTCAAGTGGCGATGTTGCGCGGTTACTGCAAATACCTGCTGCAGACCGGCGTGACCTTCTCGCAGAGCTATATGGAAGAAGTACTCAACCGTTATCCGGCCATCGCCGGGTTGCTGGTTGAAATGTTCCTGGCCAAGTTTGATCCGCGCCGCGAACAGCTCTCTGCCGATGAGTTGGCTCGCGCCGGCCGCTTGCTCGCGAGCGAGATGCAAACGCTGATTCCCGAAGCGGTACGTACCGCGCAGCCAGGGTTGATCGACGGCATGGTCGCGGCGCTGGCCAAGCCGCGCAGCGAACAGATCGCGGTGTTGGAAGATGCCATCGACGCGGTACTGGAGACGGTTTCCAGCCTCGACGAAGATCGCATTCTGCGCAGTTTCCGCGCATTGATTCGCGGCACCTTGCGTACCAGTTTCTTCCAGCAGTGGAATGGTGCATACCGCGACTACATCAGCTTCAAGTTCGACTCGCATCAAGTGCCCGACCTGCCCAAGCCGGTGCCGTACCGCGAAATTTTCGTCTGCGCGCCGCGTGTGGAAGGCATCCATCTGCGCTTCGGCGCGGTGGCGCGCGGTGGCCTGCGCTGGTCCGATCGTCGCGAAGATTTCCGCACCGAAGTACTGGGCCTGGTGAAGGCGCAGATGGTGAAAAACACGGTGATCGTGCCGGTGGGCTCCAAAGGCGGCTTCGTCGTCAAGCGTCCGCCGACAACGGGCGACCGCGACGCGCAGCTAGCCGAAGGTATTGCCTGCTATCGCATGTTCATCAGCGGCCTGCTCGACATCACCGATAACCTGGTCGATGGCAAGCTGGCAGCGCCGCATGACGTGGTGCGCCACGATGCCGATGACCCGTACCTGGTGGTCGCGGCCGACAAGGGCACCGCCACCTTCTCGGATATCGCCAATGCGATCTCCATCGAGCATGGTTTCTGGCTGGGCGACGCGTTCGCCTCCGGTGGCTCCAACGGCTACGACCACAAGGGCATGGCGATTACGGCGCGCGGCGCCTGGGAGTCGGTCAAACGCCATTTCCGCGCGTTGGGCCGCGACAGTCAGACGCAGGATTTCACCTGCGTCGGCGTGGGCGACATGTCCGGTGACGTGTTCGGTAACGGCATGCTGCTGTCCAAGCATATTCGCCTGCTTGCCGCGTTCGATCATCGGCATATTTTTCTTGACCCGAATCCCGACGCGGCGCGCTCGTTCGAAGAGCGTGCGCGTATGTTCAAGCTGCCGCGTTCGAGTTGGGACGATTACGACAAGTCGCTGATTTCGGCGGGTGGTGGCGTGTATCCGCGCTCGCTCAAGTCGATTCCGATTTCGCCGGAAATACGCCTCGCATTGGGCCTCAAACCCGAGGTGACGCAACTGGCGCCGACCGATCTGCTTAGCGCCATTCTCAAGGCGCCAGTGGATCTGTTGTGGAACGGTGGCATTGGTACTTACGTCAAGGCCAGCAGTGAATCGCACGCTGATGTGGGTGATCGCGCGAATAACGCATTGCGCGTCAACGGCATCGAGCTGCGCTGCAAAACGGTCGGTGAGGGTGGCAACCTGGGCATGACTCAGAAGGGCCGTATCGAAGCCGCCCAGCATGGCGTGCTGCTCAATACCGACTTCATCGACAATTCGGCTGGCGTGGATACCTCCGATCACGAGGTCAACATCAAGATCCTGCTCGACGACGCCGTGCAGCGTAACGAGCTGACTGTCGATGCGCGCAACCAGCAACTGGCTGCGATGACGGACGAAGTCGGCGGCTTGGTGCTGCTGGACAACTACCGCCAGAATCAAGCGATTACCTTGATGGAGCACCAGTCGGTGCGTCGCCTGGGTTCGATGGCGCACTTCATTCGCATTCTCGAGGGTGAGGGCTTGCTCGATCGCCAGGTGGAAAACCTGCCTAGCGAAGCCGAGTTGACCGAGCGCAAAACGCGCGGCCTGGGCATGACGCGGCCGGAGCTGTCGGTACTGCTGTCTTACGACAAGATCCGCTTGTTCCAGCAACTGGTGGATTCGGACGTGCCGGAAGATCCGTACCTGTCCAAGGAGTTGGTGCGCTACTTCCCGGCGCCGCTGCACGACAAGTACGCCGCGCACATGCAGCGCCATCGCCTGAAGCGCGAAATCATCGCTACCGCGGTGACCAACTCGACGATCAACCGCATGGGCGCCACCTTCATGATGCGCATGCAGGAAGACACCGGGCAGGGGCCGGCGGCCATCGCCAAGGCCTATACCGCTGCTCGCGAGATTCTTGGCGCGCGTGAACTATGGGCGCAGATCGAAGCGCTCGACAGCAAGGTGGCCGAAGATACCCAGGTCGATGCCGTGCTGCAGATCTGGTCGTTGCTACGCCATTTGACGCGCTGGCTGCTCAACCGTCCTGGCAACGCGCTGGACATCGCCGCCAACGTCGAGCGCTACCACACGGGCGTGAGCGCATTGAGCGCGGCCTTGCCTGGCGTGCTTACCGAGACCGGTAAGGCCGACTTCGCTACCAGTCAGGAAAAGTGGGAAGGCCTCGGCCTGCCGGCCGATCTGGCGTTGCACCTGGCGCGTCTGCCGGTGATGCGCGCGATGCTGGACATCGTCGAAGTGGCACAGCAAAGCGGGCAGCCGGTGGACAAGGTGGCTGGTGTGTTCTACCAGTTGGGCGAGGCGCTGGATCTGGAATGGTTGCGCGATCAGGTCGAGGCCTTGCCGGTGGAAGGCCATTGGCATGCACAGGCACGCGGCTCCTTGCTTGATGAGCTGACCCATCAGCATCGCGCCTTGGCCCTGCAAGTGCTGACCATGGCCGGTGACCGCAAGGACATCTCGCCGGTGCAGCTATGGCTGGAGCGCGATGACCCCACGCTCAAATACACCCGCGGCATGCTGGCCGAGATCCTCACCCAGAACGCGGACTACCCGATCGCCTCGGTCGCGGTCCGTCGCCTGGCTCAGCTAGCTCAAGTGCCGGTCTGAGAGATGGGGAACGGGGAATAGGGAATGGGGAACAAAAGCATCAAGGTCGCGATGCTCTTCCGTTCCCCGTTCCCCGTTCCCTGTCCTTAAGCTCTAGCCGTTGGACAGTGCTTGCAGCCGGTCATATGCGCCATTGAACACATTCTGATCGCCGGGGAACGTACCTGTGTCGGAGTATTGCCAGATGGTGTAGTAGCCCCATGCATAAGGGAGCGTGCCGGCACTGCCGGCGTAACGGGCTACCCATAGCGGGCTGTTGTTACTGAAATTGCCGGCAGTGCCTACGCACTGCGACCACCAGCTAGTGCTTGTATAGATGACTGGCCAGCGTCCTGTTCGCGCGTAGTATTGATTGCTGAACGAGGCGATCCATGCGGCCATTCCGCTTTGGCTAAGGCCATAGCAGGTCGAGCCGTTGGGGTTGTATTCGATATCCAGCGCACCCGGCAAGGTCTTGCCGTCGCGTGACCAGCCACCGCCGTTGTTGACGAAATAGTTGGCCTGGGTGGCGCCGCTGGAAACGTTCGGGTGTGCGAAGTGATATGCCCCGCGAATCATCCCCACGTTGTACGACCCGTTGTACTGCTGGGCGAAATAGGGGTTGGTGTAGTTGGTGCTTTCGGTCGCCTTGACGTAGGCAAAGCGGGCGCCATTGCCCCATGCGCCACTCCAATTGACATTACCCTGCCAGCCGCTCACGTCCATGCCCGCCACCGAGCCAGTGGCTGCGGCGATAGCTGGCGCACTAAACAGCATTTGTTGCCTATTGCCTTCGTGCAAACGGATCTGCGAGCCCATCGGGTGATCTTCCGTGACGATCAGTGCCGCGGTATCGGGGGCAATCTGCGGGTTGAGGCCGAGCGGCCAGCCCGTGGCATCGACGCGGGCATCCGCACGGGCGTCGGCAGGTGGGTCGTTCTGTGCCTGGGCGATGCCCGTGACGATGCATGAGGTCAGCGCGAGGGTGACGAATAAGCGTTTCCAGCTTGTATTTGCAGTCATGTGTTTTCCCAAGAGTGAGTGACAAAACAATCAAGCTTGCAGTCGTCGCCAGAGCCGCCTTCCACAGCGCATGGCTTGTGGGTGCCGAGTTTTATATGAGCTGGGCAGCTCGTAGCGGGTGTGGAGCCTGTAGACAGGCTCTGTCTGTATGCCATGCGCAGCGCGATGACTTCGTGACGGCAGGCTGCTTGGGGTACTCGCTGTTTTGCTGGCAGCTAGTTACCATCGGCGCATGCCCATGCGTTTCACTTTCGTCGCCAGCGAGACCGCCGTTGCCCAGCAGGCGCTGCGCAAGCTCGTGGATCGTTATGGCGCGGTGCCCGCAGATCAGGCCGAGGTCATCGTGGCGCTGGGAGGCGATGGTTTCATGTTGCGTACGCTACATGCGTATCGCGCGTTGAACGTGCCGGTTTATGGTATGAAACTGGGCCGGGTCGGTTTTTTGTTGAACAAGCATCGACTCGATGATTTGCCCGAGCGGATCGAGCTTGCCCATGCCGCCGTATTGCATCCGTTGCAAATGCGCGTGACTGATGCTCGCGGTGAAGTGCACCTCGCCTTGGCTTTCAACGAAGTATCGCTGCTGCGGCAAAGCAACCAGGCTGCGCATATCGAAGTACGCCTCAACGATAAGGTGAAGCTGGAGTCGCTGGTTTGCGACGGTATTCTGGTGTCCACCCCGGCCGGCTCTACGGCATATAACCTTTCCGCGCATGGACCGATCTTGCCGCTGGATGCCAACGTGCTGGCGTTGACGCCGATCAGCCCATTTCGGCCGCGGCGTTGGCGTGGCGCCATCCTACCGCATCGCACCCAGGTCAGCTTGCGGGTGCTCGACCCAGGCAAACGCCCGGTCAGTGCCACCGCCGATTTTCACGAAGTGCGCGATGTAAGCCTGGTTGAGATCTATCAGGCTGACGATCAGGGCATACGCTTGTTGTTCGATCCCGAGCACAATCTGGAGCAACGTATTCTGGACGAGCAATTCGTTCTCTAGCTGACGTCTGCTCGATGCTAGGATGCCAAGGTCACATGTTTTGCTGAACACTCCAATGAAGACCGCCATCTCCATGCCTGTTTGCCTTTCTCTAGTTGCCCGCGCCACGGATGACTGAGCGCGACGCGACCTACGACGCAAACGATCCCCATGCCGCCAGTGATAAACGCCTGGTGGTGGCGATCTCATCGCGTGCATTGTTCGATCTGGGCGATAGCCACGAGCTGTTCGAGCGCGACGGGCTCGATGCCTATCGTGCTTTTCAGATTGAACACGAGGACGAAATTCTCAAGCCAGGCGTGGCGTTTCCGTTGGTGCAGAAGCTGCTTGGCTTGAACAAGCTCGCTGGCGATCTGCCGCCGGTAGAAGTGATTCTGCTATCGCGCAATTCGGGCGATACGGGCTTGCGCATCTTCAATGCCATCCAGCATTACGGTCTTGAGATCAGCCGTGCCGCTTTCACCAGCGGTGCGCCGACCTCGGATTACATCGCCCCCTTCAAGGCGGATTTGTTCCTCTCTGCCAATGCCGAGGATGTCGGTCGTGCGCTCGTCGCCGGCGTCGCCGCGGCAACCATCTTGCCGTCCACCGCGCCACCGCGCGCCAGTGAACAACTGCGTATCGCTTTTGACGGCGATGCGGTGATTTTCGGCGACGAAGGTGAGCGGGTATCGCGCGAAGAAGGGTTGGCGGCTTTTCATCGCAGCGAAACCGAGCGTGCGGAAGAGCCGTTATCGGTAGGGCCATTTCGCGCTTTTCTCACTGCGTTGCATCATCTGCAAGCGGCGTTTCCGGCCGAGAACTCGCCGATCCGCACTGCGTTGGTCACCGCGCGCTCGGCACCGGCGCATAAGCGGGTGATTTTGACTTTGCGGCGCTGGGGCGTGCGTATCGACGAGGCGCTGTTTCTCGGCGGTCGCGACAAAGGGCCGTTTCTCGACGCCTTCGGTGCGGACATTTTTTTCGACGATTCACCGGCGAACGTGGAGTCGGCGCGTCAGCATGTGGCGACCGGGCATGTGCCGCATGGGGTGAGTAACAAAGGGGATTGATTCCGGCGGAAAACGCCTGTGAGTTTCTAGACGATGGGTGTGCGCCGCCACCAACGAGTGACCTGTTCTTCGCGTACCAAGGTAAACAGCCCGGCAGCGAGAATCAGCGCGATGCCGATCAGCATCGGCCAGTCGAGATGATCGCCGAATAGCCAATAACCGAAGCTGATGGCCCATAGCATCTGGCTGTACTGGGTCGGGGCGACGCGGTTGGCGGGGGCAATCTGGGTAGCCAGCATCAGCAGCACACCGGCCAGGCCGGCCAGCAGGCCATAGCCGGCAAGCAACCACCATTGATGCAGATTGGGCCAGATAAAGGCCGGCAGCATCAGCACACCACCGGTTACCAGCGGGCCAATGACCCCGGCGCCATACAGGCTGATGCGTTTTTCGTGCGCTCCGGCCATGCGCAGGGCGACCACCGAGCCGGCGCCGGAAAGGCCGCAGACCATTGCCGCGATATGCCCTGCGCCAAGCGCGCGAAAACCCGGACGCAGAACGACCAGTACGCCGATAAAGCCGGCGATGACGGCTGTCCATCGACGCCAGCCGACGTGTTCCTTGAGAAACAGCACAGAAAGAATAGTCACGAAGATCGGCAGCAGAAAGATCAACGCAAAGGCTTCGGCCATCGGCAATGCGGTGAACGCGATCACCGCCGCGATATTGCAGATTGCACCGGTGATCGCGCGCGTCCACCACAGTTTGGGTCTACGTGCCTGCAGAACCTCACGCCAGCGGTCGCCGGGCTTGCGGATAAAGGGCAGGGCTGTGAGCCCAAGCAGGGCGCCGAAAAATACGGCCTCATACGCCGGCAGCGTACCGTGCAGCGACTTCACGAAGGCATCGCTGATGGCATAGGCCGCGTAGCAGGCGAAGCCCAGGAATACACCTTTAATCATGGAATTTCCGCGGCGAGGAGATATCGCTCCCTGCCAACCATGATGGCGGTGTCGAGGGGGCTTTGAGTGGATGGGCCGCTATCGTCCCATGGCATTGCTCGAATGCCTATCGCTGCCCCGATCGGCTATAGCCGTAGCCTTGCGGGGGACGCTATCGTCCCCGCAGGCGCATATTTAAAGCCTTCTAGTGATGCGTGTCGCCAGTGACGGGCGCAATGCCATCCGTGCCAGCGGTGCCGCCGCCCACGGGAGGCGGGTTTACTCCTCCGCCCGCGCCACCCGGACCCACTCCAGCGCCGCCCGGAACAGCCAGGCCACATGCGCATGTGGCAGCTTGGGTCGCCCCGCCGATGCCCAATGCCCACGGCTTCGTCCGCGTAACGACGCAAGTAGAGCCTGGAGGACAGGTTCCGCTGCAGTAATCCTTGCGTATCGATCGGGTAACCAATCGGCATGGTCCGGCTACCGCCGGGCCGTTGGGGTTTGCCAGGATGGCAATCACCACTAAAACAACGATGCAAATACCTGCGACGACAATGAGTAACTCGATCAAGACCATGGGTAAATCCTCCGGTCCGCAGCCCCCCGCATCAGCCTCTATGTGTCGAATGTCGAAATCAGCTCGACTTTCTGGCTATAGCAAAAAAGTCGTCAAGTTGACGTGAATGTGCATTTAACATTCGTGGCCGTGGCGAGAATCAGCGATTGAAGTGGCGCTGATCTGTCGGGGCAGCCGGCATTTCTTCGCAGTGCCGGCGCAGTGCCAATCATGCTCTTGAGGGGGGCGAGGCTACTCGCCAAAGCCCGAGTCACAATGTGTTGCACGGTGCCGTGACCACGCCATGCCGCACGGCTACAATCGGCGGGTTTTCCCTGTCCCTCGCCGGAGTTAGCATGGCTGTCCGTCTTGACCCGCTCGACCTGTACGACGTCCGATCCCTGCTCACCGATGAAGAGCGCATGGTGCAAGACACCGTGGCCCGCTTCGTCGACGAGAAGGTACTGCCGATCATCGGCGACTGTTTCGATCAAGGGCGCTTCCCGAGCGAGCTGGTTTCAGAGATCGCCAACCTGGGTTTGCTTGGTGCGACGCTGCCCGAGGAATACGGCTGCGCCGGCATGAACGGCGTCAGCTACGGCTTGATTTGCCAAGAGTTGGAGCGCGGCGATTCGGGCCTGCGCAGCTTCGCCTCGGTGCAAAGCTCACTGTGCATGTATCCGATTTATGCCTATGGCAGCGAAGAGCAGCGCAAGCAATATCTGCCGAAAATGGCGGCCGGTGAGGTTATCGGCTGCTTTGGTTTGACCGAACCGCATGGCGGTTCCGATCCGGCCAATATGAAAACCCATGCCAAGAAAGACGGCGGCGACTGGGTCATCAACGGCGCCAAGATGTGGATTACCAATGGCAATCTTGCGCACATCGCCATCGTGTGGGCGCAAACCGATGACGGTATCCAGGGCTTTGTCGTGCCCACCGATACCAAAGGTTTTGCCGCGCAAGAAGTACACAAAAAAATGAGCCTGCGCGCTTCGGTAACGTCGGCGCTGTTCTTCGACAATGTGCGCGTGCCCGATAGTGCGCGCTTGCCCAACGTCAAAGGTCTGAAGGGGCCGTTGGGTTGTCTTACCCAGGCTCGTTACGGCATTACCTGGGGGCCGATCGGTGCGGCGCAGGCCTGCTTGAAAGAAGTGCTCGATTACACTCAGGATCGCATTCTGTTCGCGCGCCCACTGGCGGCCAATCAGGCGATTCAGCTCAAATTGGCCGAAATGGCCCGGCGCATCACGATGGCACAGCTACTGTCATTGCAGCTCGGGCGTTTGAAGGATGCCGGCAAGATGCAGCCGACCCAGGTTTCACTGGCCAAGTGGAATAACTGCCGCATGGCGATCGATATCGCGCGCGAATGCCGCGACATTCTCGGCGGTGCCGGCATCACCACCGAGCACTCGGCGATTCGTCACGCGCTGAATCTGGAATCGGTGATTACCTACGAGGGCACCGAAACAGTGCATCAGTTGGTGGTCGGTCGCGAGTTGACCGGCATCAATGCTTTCTAAGAGCGCTTTCTAAAAGCGTCTGCACAGATCGTGTTCTGACATTCGCGCTATCGCTCTGCACGACAGGGCGATAGCGGCTCGCTGTAGAGGCAGATATGGATTGGCAGCACCTTCGTATTGAAACGGACCGGCTGATTCTACGGCCGCCGCAGGCGGAGGATTTCGAGGCCTATGCCGCAAACATGGCCGATGCGGAATCCGCGCGCTTTATCGGCGGGCAGCAGTTGCGCGCGGTGGCATGGCGCGGTTTTCTGACCTTGGCTGGCGCCTGGATGATCCAGGGCTACTCGATGTTTTCAGTGATCGAAAAAGCCAGCGGCCAATGGATCGGTCGGCTCGGTCCATGGCAGCCCGATGGCTGGCCCGGCTCTGAAGTGGGTTGGGCGCTGACACGTTCCGCTGCAGGCAAGGGCTACGCCCACGAGGGAGCGGCGGCAGCGATGGACTGGGCTTTCGATCATCTGGGCTGGGCCGATGTCATTCATTCGATCCATCCTGACAATCATGCCTCGCAGGTGCTGGCGAAGCGGCTCGGCTCAAGCTTGCGCGGGCCAGGCAAACTACCGGCGCCATATGAGCAGACCCCGATAGAAATCTGGGGTCAGACCCGCGAGCAATGGCGGCAACGTCAGCGCGCATGACATGAGAGAGCACAGTCGCGATGCTATGCACGAGGTACTCGCCATGGCGGTGCCGGTCTTGCATGGGCATTGCCGCGATCCATGGACCTTGATCGGCAGCGCGGCGGCTTGGCTGGCCGGTGCCGATGTGCTGGTGGCCGATCTGGATGTACTGACCAGCGTGCATGACGCCGAGCGGCTGATCGACTATTGGCAGACCCAACTGGATACGGCTTATCGGCCCGGCGGCACGGAACGTTTCCGCTCTCGCTTCGCGCGCTTTCGCGTAAGCGGCATGCCGGTGGAAGTGATGGGCGGTCTGGAGTTATTTGCCGCCGATGGCTGGCAGCGCGTGCAGGTCGATGAGATTCATACGGTGACTTGCGCCGGTGTCGCCGTGCCGATTCCGTCCGTGCCTGAGCAAATTCGTTTACTAGAAAGTTTTGGACGTCCGAAAGATAAAGAGCGCGCGGCATTGCTGCGAGCGGCGTCGCTCCGCAAACCGATCAACACCGCCACTGATTTGCTCCGATAAAACTATCGCGCATCAAGGTGCGCCCTTACCGAAACCTGTTGGATACCCCTCATGTCCACCCCAGCCCCTATCGCCGCTCGCCACAAAGGCTTTAACCGCGCCGAGATCGTCGATCAGAATTTCATCGAGTTCGTGCAGTTGTGGCAGGGCCACGCACCTGCCGCTCCAAGCGATGAGCAAGCCGTATTGCCGGGTAGTGCGCTCGATGCACGCGGTTTTCGCGACTTGCTGGAATCGCAGCTTATTTCGCGTCATCTGGATCTGATGGCTCGCGTACTGCGGGTGCAGAACAAGGTGTTCTACACGATCGGCTCGTCCGGTCACGAAGGCAATGCGATGGTGGCGCGCTTGACTCGCCACACCGATCCCGCCTTCTTGCACTATCGGTCCGGCGGCTTTATGGCCGAGCGTTTTCGCAAGCTGCCGGGGATGGATCCGGTCATGGATTCGGCGCTGTCGTTTGCTGCCAGCAAGGATGACCCGGCATCCGGCGGCCGACACAAGGTATGGGGCAGCAAACCGTTATGGGTATTGCCGCAAACCTCGACGATTGCTTCGCATTTGCCCAAAGCCCTAGGCACGGCGATTGCCATCGAGCAGGCGCGCCGCATCGGCCATCCATTGCCGGTGCCGGATGACTCTATCGCCATTTGCACTTTTGGCGATGCGTCGAGCAACCATGCCACGGCACAGACAGCGTTCAACGCGGCCGGCTGGACGGCTTACCAAAAGCTGCCCGCGCCGGTGTTGTTCGTTTGCGAAGATAACGGCATCGGCATCTCGGTGAAGACACCCAGCGGCTGGATTGCAAATAACTTCCAACGGCGTGCCGATCTCGATTATTTCTTCGCCGATGGCCTGGACCTGGCCGAGGGTTACGCACAGGTGCAGCGCGCAGTCGAGCATTGCCGGCATACGCGCAGGCCGACCTTTCTGCATTTGAAAACGACGCGCGTAATGGGCCATGCCGGTACCGATTTCGAGATCGAATGGCGCAGTATCGAAGAGCTGGTGGCGGTGGAGGCGGGTGACCCGCTGTTGCGCTCGGCGGCGATTGCGCTTGAATCGGGTCTGTACAGCAAGGATGCCTTGCTGGGCTTGTACGAGAGCACGCGCAAGCGCTGTTTCGCTGCGGCTGAGGATGCCGATCGCCGGCCACGGCTGACCGAGCTGAGCGACGTGATGAAGCCACTGGCGCCCTACACGCCAGCGGCGGTGAAAGCAGAGGCAGAGCGCAGCGACTACAGCGATAAGCGTCTGGCGGTCTTTGGCGGTGACGACAAGCTGCCCGAGAAACAGCCGCCGCGCCATCTGGCGATTCAAATCGGCCAGGCTTTGCACGACATCATGGCGAAGTATCCCGAGTCGCTGTTGTTTGGCGAAGATGTGGCGCAGAAGGGCGGTGTATATACGGTGACCAAGGGCTTGCACAAGGCGTTCAAGAACGGCCGCGTGTTCAATACCTTGTTGGACGAGACGATGATTCTCGGCCTGGCCCAGGGCTACGCCAATATGGGCTTGTTGCCGATGCCTGAAATTCAGTATCTGGCTTATTTCCACAATGCTTGCGACCAGATTCGTGGCGAAGCCTGCAGTTTGCAGTTTTTCTCCAACGATCAGTACCGTAACCCAATGCTCATGCGCGTAGCTTCGCTGGGTTACCAGAAAGGCTTCGGCGGGCATTTCCACAACGACAACTCGATCGCCGCGTTACGCGACATACCGGGGCTGGTGGTCGGCTGCCCCAGTCGTGGCGACGATGCGGCGAACATGCTGCGTACGCTGGCGGCGCTGGCCAAGGTCGATGGTCGTGTCTGTGCTTTCCTGGAGCCGATTGCGCTGTACATGACCAAGGATCTGTACGAAGCCGGCGACGGCCAGTGGCAGTTCGACTATCCGGCGCCGGGGCAGGCCATGACCCTGGGTGAAGGCAGGGTCTATAACGAAAGCGCTAACGATCTGGTGATCTTCACCTTTGGCAATGGCGTGCCGATGGCGCTGCGTGCTGCGCGTGAGATTGAAGCTAAGCGGGGTTGGCAGATTCGCGTCGTCGATCTGCGCTGGCTGGCGCCACTTAACGATGCCTTTATCGCTGCGCAAGCGCAGACGGCTAAACGCATCATTGTGCTGGATGAAGGCCGGCATAGTGCGGGTGTGGGCGAGGGTGTCATCACCGCCATCGTCGAAGGCGGCTGCGGCGCTACGCCGCTCCATCGCGTGGTGGGCGTCGATACTTACACGCCGCTCGCCGGCGCTGCGTTGTTGGTGTTGCCGGGCGAGGCCGATGTCATCGCGGCGGCATTGAAGCTGGCCTGACGAGGTATACCCATCGGGCACTGTAAACAGCAGCCAGATGCTGTTGCGATAAGAGACAACAAAACTGATAGGAGCAAGTACGTGGGCAATATTCGAGTAGCGGTATGCGTTGGCAGTTTGCGCAAAGAGTCGATCAATCGCCGACTGGCATTGGCGGTAGCGCGTTTGGCGCCGAAGGAGTTTTCGTTTGAGCATGTGCGCATCGATGACCTGCCGCTGTACAACCAGGATTTCGATGGCGACTATCCGCTCGAAGGGACGCGAGTGAAGCAGCAGGTGGCAACTGCCGATGCGCTGTTGTTCGTGACGCCCGAATACAACCGCTCGATTCCCGGTGTGCTGAAAAATGCCATCGATATCGCTTCGCGGCCTTGGGGCACCAATTCTTTTGCCGGCAAGCCAGGCGCCGTCATCGGCACCTCGGTGGGTACCGCCGGCACGGCACTGTCGCAGCAGCATTTGCGCAATGTACTGGCCTATCTCGATGTGCCGTTGCTCGCTCAGCCCGAGGTGTTCATTCACTTCAAAGACGACCTGATCGATGCCGAGGGTCATATCGCCAATGAGGGCACGCAGAAGTTTTTGCAGGGCTTCGTCGACCGCTATGTGGCCTGGGTGAAACGGTTTCACCAGGGCTGAGATTTGTCGGCATAGGCACACCCTGTGCTTGGAAGGTGCTGCGGCGTGATCGCTGCGTCACCTTTCGCGCACAGGGCGATGCCCTCGATCACAGGCAGCTTACGCCCCGGTAACCGCGCCTGCTCCGCAAAGCTTGTCCAGCAACTGAGCCTGTACATTGCGCGGAGTTTGATTGGTACCGGCATGTGGCCGCTGATACAGGCCATCGGCTTGCAGCAGCCACGCATTGGTATTGTCGGAAAGATAAAGCTCCAGCTCTTTCTTCAACCGCTGCCGCAGCTTTTTGCCTTCGATCGGGAAGCCGGTTTCGACGCGATAGTCGAGGTTGCGCTCCATCAGGTCGGCACTCGCCAGATAGATCTGCTCATCGCCGTCGTTGGCGAACCAGAACACGCGGCTGTGTTCTAGAAAGCGACCGACGATAGAGCGCACGCGGATGTTCTGCGAGATACCAGGCACGCCGGGACGCAGGCAGCAGGTGCCGCGCACGATCAGCTCGATCTTCACCCCGGCCATGCTGGCTTTGTACAGCGCGCGGATCACTTTGGGATCGGTCAGCGCATTGACCTTGGCGATAATATGCGCGGCGCGACCTGCCGTGGCATGCGCGGTTTCCCGTCCAATCAGCTCCAGCAAGGCTTTTTTCAGGGTGAACGGCGCATGCAGTAGTTTCTTCATGCGCAGCACTTTGCCCATGCCGGTGAGCTGGCTAAACAGCTTGTGCACGTCTTCGCACAGGGCACGGTCTGAGGTGAGCAAGCTGTAATCGGTATACAGCCGCGCATTGCCGGTGTGGTAGTTACCGGTGCCGAGGTGAGCGTAGCGCACCAGCTCGGGGCCTTCGCGGCGTTGAATCAGCATCAGCTTGGCATGGGTTTTCACCCCGACCACACCATAGATCACCACGGCGCCGGCTTGTTGCAGGCGCGAAGCCAGCGTGAGGTTGGACTCTTCGTCGAAACGTGCGCGCAATTCGACGACGACGGTAACCTCCTTGCCCGCGCGCGCGGCATCGACCAGCGCATCGACGATCTCGGAGTTGGCGCCGCTGCGGTACAAGGTCTGCTTGATCGCCAATACATTGGGATCTTTTGCCGCCTGGCGCAGTAGATCGACCACCGGCGCGAACGACTCGTAAGGATGCAGCAGCAAGACATCTTGCTTGGCGATCACTTGAAACAAGTCTTCGGCTTTCTTCAATACCTTGGGAATCGAAGGGGTGAACGGCGGGTAGTGCAGTTGCGCCCGTTCGGTTTTGCTGGACAGGCCAAACAAACGAGCCAGATTGACCGGGCCATTCACCTCATACATTTCAGCCGAGGTAAGGCCGAACTGCTTGAGTAGATAATCGGTGAGGTCTTTCGGACAGTTGTCGGCCACCTCCAGCCGCACGGCATCGCCGAAGCGGCGCGAGTACAGTTCGCCGCGCAGCGCGCGGGCGAGATCTTCGACATCTTCCGGGTCGATCGTCAGGTCGGCGTTGCGGGTCAGTCGAAACTGGTAACAGCCTTGCACCGCCATGCCGGGGAACAATTCATCGGCGTGGGCATGAATGATCGAAGACAGCAGCACGAAGTTATCGCCGCCCTCGCAAACATCGTCGGGCAGCCGGATCAGTCGTGGCAGTACGCGCGGTGCCGGCACAATCGCCAGGCCCGAATCGCGGCCGAAGGCATCGATACCTTCCAGTTGCACGATGAAGTTGAGGCTTTTATTGACCAGCAGGGGAAACGGGTGAGTGGTATCCAGGCCGATCGGCGTCACCAGCGGTGCGACTTCGTGGCGAAAGTAGCGGCGTACCCATAAGGTTTGCTTGTGCGACCAGGCATCGCGGCGAACGATGCGGATGCCTTGGCGGTCCAGCGCGGGCAAAATGTGTTCGTTGAGTATGCTGTACTGCCGTTCGATCTGCCGATGCGCGATCTCGCTGATCTCCACCAGTGCGCGCTTGGGCGGGATACCGTCGGGGCCGACGATTTCGTGATCGAAGGCGATCTGGCTTTTCAGCCCGGCGACGCGGATCTCGAAGAATTCGTCCATGTTGTTGGAGAAGATCAGCAGAAACTTCAGCCGCTCCAGTAGCGGCTTGTCTTCGTCCAGCGCCTGCTCCAATACGCGGATATTGAATTGCAGTTGCGACAGCTCGCGATGGATATACAGACTGCTGTCGTTGAGGTCGGGCGCAAGCGCGGCAAGAGTTGCCACGACGCTTTCGCTAGCGCTGCCCAACTCCTCAAGGGAAGGGCTTTCCCGGTTTTCGCTATTGGACATCGTCACGCAGTCCTGCATCCTTGGCTGGCGGGGGGAAGATCCCGTCGAGGGGGCCATGCTACCCGTTTGCCGCAGCCAGCAGGCCGGGCTCGAAGCGACCGGCTGATAGTAGCGGAGGGGATGGTTATCGGCTGGTCATATTGGGGTTGTGCTTTGACAGCGATATGACATGGGGGGAGGCGGGGAACGGGGGATGGGGAACGGGGAACGTGAA
>NZ_KZ857177.1:70688-453897 GCF_003350925.1 Dyella tabacisoli
GTTCCCCGTTCCCCGTTCCCCGTTCCCCGTTCCCCGTTCCCCGTTCCCCGTTTACAGCCTCGCCGGGTGGTCAGATGCAAGATAAAGGCTGGGCGGTGCGCCAAGTACGCGCCGAAAGGCAGCGGTAAATGCGCTGGGGTTGCCGTAGCCGAGATCCAGGGCCACCTGGGTGATCGATGCGCCATTGCCCAGCCGGGTCAGCGCGGCGAGCAGGCAGGCCTGCTGGCGCCAATGGATGAAGCTCATGCCCGTCTGTGCCCGAAACAGTCGTGTGAAATTACGACGGCTCATGCCGGCGTGCGTCGCCATGTTGTCGATGGTTATTTCCAGTGACGGCGTTTCGAGCAATTGGCGGCACAGGCTGGCCAGACGCCGGTCGTGCGGTAATGGTGTACTCAGGGCGAGTGTGGGCATGCGTCTTATCTCGTCCAGCAACAAGGCCATCACGCGCCCATCGCGGCCGTCCAATTCGTATTCGGCAGGCAGATCCACCGCTTCCAGTAATAGCTCATGCAGCAGCGGCGAAACCGCGATGACCTGGCAATGCGCGGGCAGGCCGGCGGCCTCGACGGCTTCGCGCCGAACATAGGCACTGCGAGTGGATACCGGGCCGCTCATATGCACTTCGTGAGTGACGCCGGGGGGAATCCACAGTGCGCGCCGTGGTGGGACGACCCAGCTACCGGCGTTAGTGATGACGGTAACGACGCCAGTCGCTGCATAAAGTAGCTGGCCGCGCCGATGCGAGTGACCGGGCAACACGTAGTGCGGCGGGAATTCGTTGCCGGTAGCCACCACGTCACGTGGAGTGTCTTCGTAGCGGTCGACACGGGTGTTACGCACGATATGGCCCAAATTCGATAATTATTGACCCACTGATGCGAGCAGGCCGATGCCGCTCACTTTATGGTGACATCCCCACGGACGCAACGGCATGGCTCCGTTCCCCGCCCCCTCTAGCTCAAGGTAGCTCGTCAAACCGTCATGCAAACGCGCGTCGAAGAAGTGTCCTTGCCCGGAATAGCTCCACCCGAAGTCATTCAACCTGACACCGCTCAAGCTTCGCCGAGTGCGCCATCGGCCAAGGCCGATACCGAATTCGGCATTATCGGAGCGATCAGTTTTTCGCACTTGCTCAACGACATGATCCAGTCCTTGATCCTGGCGATTTATCCGATTCTCAAAGGCGATTTTTCGTTGAGCTTCGGTCAGGTCGGCTTGATTACGCTGACCTATCAGTTGACCGCTTCGCTCCTGCAACCATTGGTCGGTATGTATACCGACCGCAAGCCGATGCCGTTCTCGCTGCCGGTGGGTATGGGCTTTACCTTGTGCGGCTTGTTGCTGCTGGCTACGGCACAGACTTTTCCCGAGCTACTGTTCGCCGCGGCGCTGGTGGGTACGGGATCGTCGATATTCCATCCGGAATCTTCACGCGTAGCACGGCTGGCCTCGGGCGGACGACACGGATTGGCGCAGTCGCTATTTCAGGTCGGCGGCAATACCGGCGCTTCGCTAGGGCCCTTGCTGGCGGCCTGGATCATCGTGCCGCACGGGCGCGGCAGCGTGGCGTGGTTCGCGTTGGCGGCTTTGTTGGCGATGGTGGTGCTGCTGCACGTCAGTCGTTGGTACAAAGAGCATCACGTAAGTCGTAGCAAGAGCCGCGCGCATGGGGCGCCGCATACGTTGACTCGGCAGCAGGTGATTGGCGCCGTGTCGATTCTCGGCTTGCTGATTTTCTCCAAATACTTTTACCTGGCCAGTCTGAGCAGTTATTACACCTTCTACTTGATTCACAAGTTTGGTGTGTCGGTGCCGAATGCGCAGACCCATTTGTTTGTATTTCTGTTTGCGGTGGCGGCCGGTTCGCTGATCGGTGGCCCGATAGGCGACCGCATCGGGCGCAAGTGGGTGATCTGGGCATCGATTCTTGGTGTTGCGCCGTTCACCTTGTTGCTGCCGCATGCCAACTTGTTCTGGACCGGCGTGTTGACGGTGATTATCGGCCTGATCTTGTCGTCGGCGTTTTCGGCGATCTTGGTCTACGCACAAGAGTTGATCCCCGGACGAGTAGGCATGATCTCCGGTTTATTCTTCGGCTTCGCCTTCGGCATGGGCGGCATCGGTGCGGCGGTACTCGGTCATATCGCCGATGCCCGCGGTATCGAGTACGTGTATGGGCTATGTGCGTACTTGCCGTTGCTGGGGATGATTACGGTGTTGCTACCGAACCTGGAGCGGGCCTCCATCGCACGCTGATGAAGGGCCGTGCGCGGTGCATGTCGCCGCTCCGCGCACGGCGCCGGTCAATGCCAGATACCTTTGATTTGCGACAAGGTAAGGCCATTGATAACGCAATGATTGGGATTGTTGGTTTGAGGGTCGATCACGACTTTGCCGCCCAGATTGACGACCGTGGTTACTCCGCCAACGTTGCGCGCGGCGCCCCATACGCGAGTGGCATCAGTGGCGATCAGGGCATTCACGGTTACTGGAGTGTCGGCAATGTTCTTGCACAGAACAGATACGCCAGTGAGTCGACCGTTGATGTCGCTGTCTTCGTTGGCGTAGTTGGCGTTGGTGTTGGCAGCGCCGTCACGCACCATCAGCCAGCCTTTCGGGGCGTCGGCGGCATACACGGTGATGGCGAATGCCAACAGGCAGGACGTCACGGCGGTTATTCGAACCATATTTTTCACGGGATCACCTCGATCTCTCATTGCGCGACACAGGAGAGCGACGGCAGCCGGCGCCCGAGCTGCGGTCGGTCTAGCGCAACGGCCGGCAGCCCGAAACCAGCGTCACCGATGTCGATGGCGCGGCGTATCGGGCGAATGCTGATATCGAGGGTGGATAAAACGGAGCGGCTATCGAGATAGTTCAGATGACCAGCGGCTCGGCTTCCAGGGTGACGCCGAAGCGTGCGTGTACACCTTTGACTACCCGTTGCGCCAACGCCCACAACTCGGCGCCGGTGGCCTTGCCGTGATTGACCAGCACCAAGGCGTGCCGGTTGGAAATACCGGCATCGCCTTCGCGCAGTCCCTTGAAGCCGGCGGTTTCGATAAGCCACGCGGCCGAGAGCTTCCAGCGGCCGTCGGCACCGGGCCAGGCGACCAATGCCGGGTGTTCGCGCTTGAGCGCTTCACCTTGCGCGGCATCGATCATCGGATTCTTGAAGAAGCTGCCGGCGTTGCCGATCACCGCAGGATCGGGCAATTTGCGTGTGCGTAAATGCACGACGGCTTCAGCGACATGGAACGGGGCGGGTTTATCCACGCCCATTCGCGCCAACTCTTCGCGAATGCCGGCGTAGTCGAGCCGCAGTGCGTGCATGCGCGGCAGTACAAAGCGCACGGCGGTGACGATGTAACGGCCTGGCTCGCGTTTGAATACGGAGTCGCGATAAGCAAAGGCGCAGGCTTCGTGATCGAGAATAGCCACACGGCGTTCAACCGTGTCCCATGCCTCCACACTCTCGATAAATTCAGCGACCTCGGTGCCATAGGCGCCGATGTTCTGGATCGGCGCGGCGCCAACCGTGCCGGGAATCAGAATCAGGTTTTCCAGGCCGGCGAAGCCTTGGCCCAGTGCCCAGCGCACGAAGTCGTCCCAGCGCTCGCCGGCGGCTACCGCGATGCGGGCGTGATCGCCATCGTTCTCGATATGCACGCCGCGGGTGGCCATCGCCAGTACGGTGCCGTCGAAGTCGCCGGTGAACAGCATATTGCTGCCCTCGCCGAGTACCAGCAGCTTGTTTTGACGCACGGCTGGGAAATCGAGCAGTTCGGCCAGCCTGCTGGCATCGTGGACTTCGGCCAGCAGCTTCGCCTGCGCCGCAACGCGCAGCGTATTGCGGGTTGCCAGCGAGGCGTTTTCGATCAGCGTATAGCCGCCCATATCAATGCGTTCAGCCGGCATGAGTGTCCTCGCGCTGGCGACGAATCTCGTCGACGCATTCGCCGATCAGTTGTGGGCCGCGATACACCATGCCCGAATATAGCTGCACCAGCGAGGCGCCGGCATCGATCTTTTCGGCGGCATCGCTGCCATCGAGAATGCCGCCCACGCCGATAATCCCTATCCGCCCCTTCAGTCGTACGTGCATGCCACGCTGCACCGCGGTGGAGCGTGCAAACAAGGGCTTGCCGGAAAGACCGCCCATTTCGTTGCTTTGCGGGTCGCTGGCTACGGCGCTGCGGTCGATGGTGGTGTTGGTGCAGATCACCCCATCCACCTGCGCACTCAGCAGCACCTCGGCGATGGCGTCCAGCTCGGTCTCGGCCAGGTCAGGGGCGATCTTCAACAGCATGGGCTTGCGTGCGCCTTGCTGTGAGCCGAGCCGCTCTTGAGCTTCGCGCAGGGTTTCGATAAAGCGGCGCAGGGTGGCCTCCTCTTGCAAGTCGCGCAGGCCCTGCGTGTTCGGCGAAGAGATGTTTACCGTGATGTAGTGGGCGTGTGCATAGACGCGCTCAAGGCAGAACAGATAATCGTCCACCGAGCGTTCGTTCGGGGTGTCCTTGTTCTTGCCGATGTTGATACCGAGCACGCCGCGATAGCTGGAGTTCTGCACATTGCGAACCAAGGCATCGACACCATCGTTGTTAAAACCAAAGCGATTGATGATGGCCTCGTGGTTGGGCAGGCGAAACATGCGCGGCTTGTCGTTGCCCGGTTGCGGGCGCGGTGTGACCGTACCCACTTCGACAAAGCCAAAGCCCAGTGCGCCGAGCGCATCGAGATGATCGGCGTTTTTATCCAGCCCGGCTGCAAGGCCAACCGGATTCGGAAAGCGGATACCAAACGCGGTCACCGGCAACTCGGCTGGTGGCTTGGCAATGTATTGACTCAGATGGCTGCGATGAGCGACATCGAGCCCATACAGGGTGACGCGATGTGCTGTCTCGGGAGACAGCGCGAATAGCAACGGGCGAAGCCATTCATACATAGTTAGATCGCCTTATCCGGGTTGACGCAGCCGACGTAGATGCAAGTGTCATAGTCAAAGCTGATGCGGTCATGCTCGGCGCAGGCATCGAATAGTTCGCGCAAGCTGCGCAGCATGGGTTCGTGATTGATGTGGCCGGCTTGCGGCGCATACGACGAAGACATCAGCCGCCCGCGCAAGGCATCGAAATCCAGGCGCTGAGCATGCTCGAAACGGGCCGTGCCACGAAAGCCTGTGCCAAACCATTCACGCATTTGTGCTTCGTCAGGGTAGTGCTCGGCGACGCGGGCGTAATCGCTGCTGTAGTTGCGCAGCAGGGCTTCGTAACCTTCCAGGAAGGGCGTGCCGAGCAGGCGGCGCGAGTTCCAGTAGATCGCCGCGAGCCCCTTCGGCCGCAGGATGCGATGAAACTCGCATCGGCTGGCGACGGGGTCGAACCAATGAAAGGCCTGCGCCACTGAGATCAGATCGACACTGTGATCGTCGAGCCCGCTGGCGTCGGCGCGGCCGTCGATTGCACGAAAGTCAGGGTAATCGGCCAGCCAACGTTCGGCAGCGGCACGCATCGGTGTATTCGGCTCAACGGCGATCACCTGATGGCCGGCATCGAGAAACAGCTTGCTGGAAATACCCGTGCCGGCGCCGATATCGGCGACCTGCCAGCGAGCGCTTACGCCGTGTTCGCGATGTAGCCATTGGAGCAGGGCAGGCGGGTAATCGGGCCGGTAACGGACATAGTCCTCGACACGGTCGCTGAAGCGCTGGGTGGATTGAAGATCAGACATGGCAGTTCAGCCCGAAAATCGTTGGCCGCGCGCAAACCGGCACCGACGTGTGCCGATGCCGCACATTGGCAGTTAACGGATCACCGGCGGCTAGCCGGTGATCCGTCGGTATTACAGGTCGAACTTGATGCCCTGCGCCAGCGGCAACGCGTTCGAATAGTTGATGGTGTTGGTCTGGCGGCGCATATAGACCTTCCATGCATCCGAGCCCGATTCGCGACCACCGCCGGTTTCTTTTTCACCGCCAAAGGCGCCGCCGATCTCGGCGCCGGAGGTGCCGATGTTGACGTTGGCGATACCGCAGTCCGAACCGGCTGCCGAGAGGTACTGCTCGGCCACCTTCAGGTTCTGCGTAAAGATCGCCGAGGACAGGCCCTGCGGCACGCTGTTTTGCAGTTCGATCGCGTCGTCCAGGGTCTTGAACGGCATCACATAGAGAATTGGCGCGAAGGTTTCGGTCTGCACGACTTCGTCGCTGTTCTTCAGTCCGGTAACAATGGTCGGCAGCACGAAATTGCCCGGACGGTCGGAGAGTGCCTTGCCGCCGGTGCGCACGTTGCCACCGTTGGCTTTGGCTTTTTCGACCGCAGCAAGATAAGCGCTTACCGCGTCTTTGCTATTGAGCGGGCCCATCAGCGTGGTGGCCTGGGTCGGATCGCCGATCTTGCTTTCCACCTGAGCGTAAGCCTTGACCAGGGTCTCGACCACTTCGTCGTGAATCGATTCATGTACAAACAAGCGGCGCGTCGATGTACAGCGCTGGCCGGCCGTGCCGACGGCGCCGAACACGATGGCCGGAATCGCCAGTTTCAGGTCCGCGCTGTCGTCCACGATGATTGCGTTATTGCCACCCAGCTCCAGCAGCGAGCGGCCCATGCGCTGTGCCACACGCTCGCCTACCATGCGGCCGACCTTGGTCGAGCCGGTAAAGCTGATAAGCGGGATCCGCTTGTCGTCGACAAAGCCCTGCGACAAGTCAGTGCCGGCGTCGTTGAACATAAAGAACAGATCCGGGAAGCCCGCGGCACGCAATGCTTCGTTGCAAGCCTTCATGCTTGCGATAGCCGATAGTGGGGTCTTCGGCGACGGCTTCCAAATGCAGATATCGCCACAGACCGTGGCCAGGAACGCATTCCATGCCCACACTGCCACCGGGAAATTGAACGCGCTGATGATGCCGACCAGGCCCAGCGGCTGGTACTGCTCATACATGCGATGACCCGGACGCTCCGAGTGCATGGTGTAGCCATAGAGCATGCGGCTCTGGCCCACTGCGAAGTCGGCGATATCGATCATCTCCTGCACTTCGCCGTCGCCTTCGGGCTTGATCTTGCCCATCTCCAGCGCCACCAGCGAACCCAGGGCATCCTTGTGCTTGCGCAGTGCCTCGCCACACAAGCGAACCGCTTCGCCGCGCTGCGGTGCCGGCGTGCTGCGCCACACTTTAAAGGCTTCCTGCGCACGCTTGACGATGATTTCGTAGTCAGCCGCGCTGGATGCATGCACGGTAGCAATCACTTCGCCGGTGGCCGGATTCACCGGCTGCAAGGCACCCGCATCGGTGGTCTTGGACCACTCGCCCTGGCCGAGATAGGTACCGGACTGCTCACTACCAAGGCCGAGCGCCTTGAGGATTTCGTGGGACATGCTTGGCTCCTGCGCCTGGCGCCAGAGGCGCCGTGGGGAAAACGCCAATTCTAGCAGGCCGTGCGTTACTACCGGATCGGGCGAAATGGCGATCCATGCAGAAATTCCATAGCTGCCCTCACAGCTCGGTTGGATCGAGTGTTTCCCTCTTGAACATGGGGCGCAAGGCGTGGCGGCCTTACAAATCAATAGATTGTGATGGTCGGGTTGATCTGTCACTTGCAGATCAGGTCGTCGGCGCGCCTGGGCGATCTTCAACGAATCGTTCGCGATAGCCGAGGGCCATTCGTTTAGGTTGGATCGTTGGCAAGCACAGTGCTGGCGCTGGCTACTCGTCAGACATCATGTCGAATTTGCCGCTGCGTTCCTTCGCAGCGGCATTTGATGGCTATTAGCTGCCGATCAGGCCATGCGTTTTGAGATCTGCGATAAGTGCAGCGAGGGTTTGCGCGACTTTCAGCAGCGATACTGTATTTGGATCGAAACCGTCACGTGAAACCGAGTTTGGGTTGAGGCTTTCGCCCCAGCCGCTTTGACGAGAGGTGATGACCTGCTGTCCAAAAATTTGATACGCGCCAGTAATGCTTAATGTGCCGTCATCGTTGAAGTCGAAAACATGACTGTTAGGAGCCTCATAGCGGAGGCGGGTGGCAGACTGGATGTATTGCAGCGTGCGCGTGTTGTTGCCGTTGAAGGCGATGCTGTGATCGTGCTGAAGGAGAATGGCCGCGCCACCGGTATCGAAAACCGCATTCGTCGTATCAATGCAGTAGTCAAACGCGGTCGTATTTCCGATACGGCCGAAGGAAATGCCACGGCTAAATCTTGAATTAGCCTGGCCGCTGCTGTCGCCGGTGAGCGCCATGCCAATGCCTAGCGTCATCCCCGGGCCTGCCGGATTCTCCAGCTTGCCCATTATTGCGATACCTATGCGCTGAAGATGGGCATCCGTTCCATTCGCAAAGATATCCAACTCATATCCCAGCGTTCCAGTGGCTGGATCGGCGCTTGCGGACTTTTCATGCGTCTCCGTAACGAGGCCCCAGACAGGGCCGGTGCTGTATTTGTTTGCCTGTGAGCCCATCGCAAAATTTTGACCACCGGTGCTGTGGTTGTCCTGGATGACGAACAGGCCGGACTCGAATGGGTTGATGCTCGATTGAACATTGGATGTAACGAGTAAGGCCGAGTTGAGAAAGCCGGCACTGCCACCTTGATAACTGACGTCGCGCCGCACACTGAACGAATAAACGTCAGTCGCCGCTGCCATGCCATCATAAAAAATGGTTCTGTTGGTATTAATTGCAGGTCGGCCGGTGCCGCCGAGGTCATAAAACTGTGGAATCTTTCCAACTGCTGCCGTATTCGATACCTCGCTGCTATCAATAGGCGTCATGGGTAGCGACTGATAAGTATTCATGCTTCGATCCTTGGATTGCTTGACGTCGGTTGATTGCGGACGACCGGGAGACTGGGTGTACGTTGGGGCCTGCAGGAGACTCCTGCAGGCCAAGGAGGTTGGGATACTGCTGTCTCAAATGACGCGATCACCTATACTCTTGCCCCTTCGGCAAGGCTCGGGTTTGTACCGGCCTTTTGCAGAACCACAATCTGGCCCCCGTAGCTCAGTTGGATAGAGCGTCCCCCTCCTAAGGGGAAGGTCGTACGTTCGAATCGTATCGGGGGCACCATTCTTTCTCGCCTTGCAGGTTCAGGGCGCGCAGATATTTATCTGTAACAACAGGCTCCGGCGCCAAGTGTTGCCGATGGGTTGCCGTCAAAGTGCCTCTCATAGACTAGCTTCGTGATATATCCGGGTTCACCAGATAGCCACGACCGATGGAGAGCGTCATGACCCTTACCTCGCGATCAGGCCCTTTGCTGTGGACGACGGCCGTGCTGTTTTTCCTGCTTGGTCTGGCTATGGCTATGGGCGGCGTTTGGTTGGCCCTGCTGGGTGGTTCGTTCTATTACCTGATCGCCGGTGCGGGTGTGATCGCGACGGCGTGGCTGGTGTTGCGCCAGCGTCGTGCGGCGCTGTGGTTTTACGCGCTGGTATTGACTGGCACGGTGGTGTGGTCGTTGTTCGAGGTTCGTTTTGACTGGTGGCAGCTAGTGCCGCGCATAGCCGTATGGCTGGCGCTGGGCGTGTGGTTGCTGCTGCCTTGGCTGCATCGGCGTTTGTTGATTGGCTCGGCACGCACGGCTTCTTACGGCCAGGCCTCGTTGCCACTGTGGCTTGCGGTGGTGCTTGCCGTGGTTGTTGGGGGCGTCGGCTTCTTTACGGATTACTACACCATGGCCGGTGCGGTGCCTGAGGCGAGCATGGCTGCAAGCACGGCGGCCGACGCGCCCGGTGTGGCTCCGAATGACTGGGTGGCTTACGGCCGCTCCGCCTATGGCGATCGTTACGCGCCGGCGAAACAGATTACGCCGGCGAACGTCGCCCAACTGCAGGTGGCCTGGACGTTTCACACCGGTGATTTGAAAGGGGCGGGTGACCCCACTGAAATAGCCAATGAGGTCACTCCGCTCAAGGCCAATGGCAAGCTGTATATCTGCACGCCGCACAATATCGTCATTGCGCTCGATCCCGATACGGGCAAAGAGCTTTGGCGCTATGACCCGAAGATCAACCGCGACGCCAAGACCTATCAGCACATGATTTGTCGTGGCGTGGCCTATTACGACTCCAGCATTTATCCGGCATCGTCAACGGCTGCGGTGGCACCCAAGCCGACACCCAAGGGCGCGGTGGCGATGGAGGCGATTCATTTCGACAGTTGCCCGCGGCGTATTTTTGCGCCGACCGCCGATGCCACCATCGTCTCGATCAATGCCGATAACGGCCAGCCATGCACCGATTTCGGCGAGCGCGGCGTGATTGGCTTGTATCAAGGCATGTCGATGACTCAGCGCGGCTTTCTCAACCCGACCTCGCCGCCGCTGGTGACGCAGCATGTGTTGATCGTCTCGGCCAGCGTGACCGATAACGATTCCACCAACGAACCCTCGGGAGTGATTCGCGGCTACGACATCGATACCGGCCGCCTATTGTGGAACTGGGATGCCGCCAACCCCGAGGAAACCGCGCCGCTGCAGCCGGGACAAACCTACAAGCGCAACTCGCCTAATTCGTGGAGCGTGTCCAGCGCCGACGAAAAGCTGGGTCTGGTCTATATCCCGATGGGTAATCAGACGCCGGACATGTGGGGCGGTGATCGCTACCCGGAGGGTGAGCGTTTCAATAGCGCGATCGTCGCGCTGGATATCGCCACCGGCAAATTGCGTTGGGTTTATCAAACCGTGCACCACGATTTATGGGACATGGATATCGGCGGCCAGCCGAGTCTGGTCGACCTGGACCGGCCCGAGGGCAAAGTGCCGGCGCTGATCGCATCGACCAAGCGCGGCGACCTTTACGTGCTCGATCGCCGGGACGGCAAACTGATTGTGCCGGCACCTGAGCAAGCGGCGCCGCAAGGGGCTGCCGAAGGCGATCACAGCGCAGCGACTCAGCCGTTCTCGCAGTTGTCGTTCAAGCCTGAGCGCGCGTTGCGCGAGAGCGACATGTGGGGCACCAATCCCTTCGATCAATTGGTTTGCCGGATCAAGTTCAAGCAGTTGCGCTATGACGGCATATTTACCCCGCCATCGGAGCGCGGCTCGCTGGTTTATCCGGGTAACTACGGGGTATTTGATTGGGGCGGCATCACGATTGATCCGGTGCGGCAAGTGTTGGTCGGCAACCCCAATTACATGGCCTTCGTGTCCAAGCTGTATCGCCGCGATCAGGTCGATGCCAAGGGCGGTACGGGTATTGAGCATGGTCTGCAACCGATGACAGGCACACCTTTCGCCGTGGATTTGCAGCCGCTGTTGTCCCCGCTGGGCATTCCCTGCCAGGCGCCACCCTGGGGCTATGTCGCGGCGGTGGATCTGAAGACGATGCAGAAGGTATGGATGCACAAGAACGGTACGGTGGTCGACAACGCGCCCTTGCCGATTCCATTGCCATTGGGTGTACCCAGTCTTGGCGGCGCCATAATCACTGGCGGTGGCGTGGCCTTTATGAGCGCATCGCTGGATTACTACCTGCGCGCCTACGATGTGCGTACCGGCAAAACGTTGTGGGAGTCGCGTCTGCCTGCCGGTGGTCAGGCCACGCCGATGAGTTATGTATCGGATCAAAGCGGGCGTCAGTATGTGGTCATCATGGCGGGCGGGCATGGTTCGCTCGGCACCAAGATGGGCGATACGTTGATTGCCTACGCTTTGCCGCAAACAGCGGCTCCAGCCAAGTAGCTGTGCTATTTGCCGGTGGCCATGGATATGGCGTGTGCATTTCTGGATGCACCGCCGGCACGACCGGTTTTGTCAGACGCTAATCGTAAGAGATGCCATGTCGAATATCACCTCACCGAAACAAGTCGCCGCATCGCTCACCGAGCTTTGGTCTCCACGTGTGGTGGCCGAAGTGGACGATGCCTATATCAAAGTCGCCAAGGTTCATGGTTCGCTGGCGTGGCATAGCCATGAGAATGAAGACGAATTATTTCTGATACTCAAAGGCCATCTGCGTATCGAAATGGAAGAGGGGGCGGTGGAGCTCAAGGAGGGCGAAATGTTCGTTGTGCCGAAGGGAGTGCGGCATAATCCGGTCGCTGAGCAGGAATGCCACCTTATGCTGATTGAGCGTAAAACGACACTTCATACGGGCGACGTTGTTACTGAAAAGACGCGCTCGCTTGACGAGCAACTGCGTCCGTTGGAGCGGCTGGTCAACCCTGTGGACTGACGGCCAAAGCCGGCCTGCGGCATCCGGGCCGATCACCTGCGCCCGTGCAGGTTGAGAACTCGATCAAGCACGCGAACTGGCCCGTATTTGGGGTAGGGGTGCCAGCCACGCTGCTTTGTAACTAACGGGGGTATCTGCGCCCTCGCTGCGGCTTGCCTAAGACCACAACGGGCATTCACTGGATGGTTTTAGATCGAGTATCGCCGAAGATAGTCGGCCTTGGCTCGGCAAGATAATCATTTTGATCCCGTTTCGCAGTCTCTTGCTGCTGGAAAATGGGTTTTCTGCACATGTTCTTCACTTAATACAAGTTATGGATAAGGGCGGTGATACTGCATATCAATAATTTATTTATGTAGTGCGCATGAATTATGCATCTGGTCAATAAATGTCGTCACCTGATAGACGAGTAATGGCCTGGATCCTGTTCGTGTCTTTCGGTCGCAAGTGATATTTACGCTAAACGAATTGTCTGCACATCCGAGCGTTGACGGTATTAAGTGTCGATCAGATGAGGAATCAGCGCTCGCTTTGCCAATGGCGTCACGTCTTTATCATTTTCGGCTGCTTGGGGGCGCAGTCGAAACTCATTGCCTCTTCGCCCCTCTACAAGGAGAAGTGAGTATGAGCAAGCTGACTAATCAGTGCGCCTTGTGCTTCGCGGTGGCTGTATCGCTGATGGGGATATCGTCGGTAAGTTCCGCTGCTGAAGGTAAACCTTCGCCGGTTGATAATACTGCGGCAGTAAATCCCGGTGAGCCGATTGTGAATCAGGTCGACGCCAAGGACAGAACATCGGTTCCCCGCGGGAGTAAGGTGGCCTGTATGACGGGCCCGAATTCACCGCGGCCGGACGGGGAAAGTACTACATGCCCTGTCGTTGCGTACGACAACATACAGTTTTGGCCGCTAAGTTATGTCGATAATCGATTCGATATGAATCTCGTTGGATATAACGCTGATGGACGTATCGTTAGCCAGAGGCCGCTGGACGGAGCCCGTTATATCTGGAAAGTCACGGTCGATTCTACGGCACGAACTGTCACGTTCTGGGGGCAGAGCAACCATACCGTGGTTCTGCCGTGGGGTAGGTTGGAATAACCGGGATCAGCACAGCGGTGATCTTCGTGTAACGACGGAAGGGGAGTCGAAGATTCCCCTTCCGATGCAGGTCGGTCATTGATATTGGCCCAGTGCGTCAGGGTTGCTCCTGAGCATGGCAGGGCAGTGCGGAGTTTGGCTTCGGGCAACAAAAAGCCCCGGAAACAAGAGTTTCCGGGGCTTTTTGTTTGAATGACTTGGTGGAGCGGAGGAGGATCGAACTCCCGACCTCTGCATTGCGAACGCAGCGCTCTCCCAGCTGAGCTACCGCCCCACGCGAGCGGCAAATACTAGCAGCGGTATTTGCTTGTCGCCAGTACCTGCCCGGTGGTGAAAGTCAGCCTGGCAGCAGGTTGGTCAGGCGGTCGTAAAGGAGCCCGCGGCGCCAGCCGTCGAGCAGGTCCGGCCACTCGGTGGTGACTACGTATTCCTCAAGTGCTTTGCGTGGACATAGCAAGCCGGGCGGCAGGTCCAGTTCCACGGCAAGGGTATCGATCAGTGGCTTCATCGCCGCCAAGGCCTTTTTCGCCTCGCCCTGGGGGTGTCCGGGAATGATCGTGGTGGCGTCTATTTCATCGTCCGTGACCGGGGGCACGAGTAGTTCGAACAATTCTGTGCGCTGCGGTGAGCGTAGGGCGCGTTGTCCACGGCTGCGTTGCTCCAAGTCACTCGCCGTGGTTGGTGGCTGCAGGGCCAGGCTCATGGCCAGCGCATCTTCGATCAGCCAGGGGCGTGGCCGGTCGAGGGTGCGAGCGGTGCGATCGCGCCATAGCAGGATGCGCCGGAGACGGGCTTGCTGGGCTAGCGGCCATTCGGCGGCACCGCGGAAGTTGCGCTGTGGTTGCGGGTCGCCTTCGCGAAAGCACGAGCGCTGCTTAAGGCGTTCACAGTCTTCTGCATGCCATGCACTGCGCTCACGTTGAGCCAGGCGCTCGGTGAGTTGTTCGTGAATGGGCTTCAGGTGGACGACATCGAGCGTGGCGTAAATGCACTGCGACTCGGTGAGGGGGCGCTGCAGCCAATCGGAGCGGGTTTCGCCTTTGTCTAATTCCACGCCGACCAGTTCGGCGACCAGGGCGCGGTAACTGAGGCCTAAGCCCATGCCAACGAAGGCGGCGGCGATCTGGGTATCGAACAGCAGCTTCGGGCCGTTCGGTAGTAGCGGCGACAGCGTTTCAAGATCTTCACTGGCGCTGTGCATCACTGTCATGGCGGCGCTTTCGCCGACCAGCGGGCGCAACGCATCGCCGATATCGAAGGCCAGTGGGTCGATCAGGGCGTAGCGTTCGTTCCAGCCCAGTTGCAGCAAGGCGAGCTGTGGATAGAACGTATTGCGGCGCATGAATTCGGTATCTAAGCCGATGGAGGCGTCGCCGGGCACGCCCTCAAGCCAGTGCTCTAAAGCGTCGCGGGTGCTGATCCAGTCGGCGGCCGGGGTCATAGGGGGCATTTATGTTCCTTCAGAAGCGGAGCAACAGGCTCACTCACGGAGCTGTCATCGGCTATGGTAAGCGCCGCACCATAGCAGGCTTAAAGGAAGCCACCTCATGCCGAGCAAGGAAACCGTACATCGTCAGCGCACTCTTGGCGGGGCTGTCGGTGTGGCTGTGCTTGGCATGGCATTGGTCTATCACTTCTTTCCGCGGGTGTTTCACGTCGATCCATCGCAGGTTGCGCCTGGTCGGGCGATGAATCTAGGCCCCGCCTCGACGACGGCGTTCGGCAAGGCGGCCTTCAGTGCGACCAATACATCGGAGATCGACGCCGGGCCGCCGCTGATGCTGGCGCCGACCGAGGTCATTGCGGCGCGTCTGGATCACAAGAACACCCATCTGCCGGAACAGATCAGTGCCGATACGCCTGAGATACAGGCCTTATTGGAGCGCGCCGGCAAGGCTTTGCACGCCGGGCAACTGGTGGGTGACAGCGGCAGTGCCGCCGCTTTGTACGCGCAGGCCTTAAAGGACAAGCCCGATAGCCGCCGTGCTGCGCAGGGGCTTTATGAAGTCCGCGCTCGGCTGGTGGCCGAAATCGGCCAGGACATCGCGGTGGGGGATGCCGAATCGGCCAGCGATTTACTGACAGCGCTCAAGACCTTGCCGCATGCCGAGGAAGACGTCACCACACTTACGGCGCAACTGAAAACATTGAATCAGGCGCGTCCCTTGTTGGCGAAGGCTGCCAGCCTGCTGCAACAAGGCAAGGCCGATCAGCCCAAGGGCAATAATGCGCTGGAGCTTTACCGCGAAGTGCAGAAGCTTGATCCAGACAATGCGGTGGCGCAGCAGGGCGTCATGCAGGTTCAGCGCGCCGTGCTGGACCGTGCATTGGCCGCCGTGGCACAGAACGACTTCAGCGGCGCCGATCAGGCGCTGGCCGATGCCGAGGCGGTGCTGCCCGGATCGCTGCCATTGCATGATGTGCATACGCGTGTCGAAGGTATCCGTAATCAGCGCGCCAATGGCGTACTGGCCCAGGCACGTTCGGCTTTGGATGGCGGCAACCTGACCTTGGCGCAGCAGCTAGCCGGACAGGCGCAGGCGATCAGCCCGGAGCTGGCCGGGCTCGACGAGTTTCAGGTGCGCCTGACCAATGCCCGGCTCTACGCCAGCTACAAGCCTGGGCAAGTGTTCAATGACCATTATGTGGATATGCCTGGGCAGACTCCGGGCATGGTGGTGATCCCTACCGGCAGCTTCAAAATGGGCGCGCCCGATAATGAAGAGGGCCGTAGCGATACCGAGATTCCGCAGCGGGACGTGACGATGGACAAAGGTTTTGCGCTCGCTCGTTCGGCGATCACGGTGGGTCAGTTTCGCGAATTCGTACGCGCGAGCGGCTATCAGCCCGACTCGGTGAAATTAGGCGGCGCCAGCGTGTATGACGAGCGTAGCGGTGCGTTACGCGATGACCCCAATGCGAATTGGCAGGATGACTATGCGGGGCGTCCTGCCGACGACAAGCTGCCGGTGGTCAACATCTCCTGGAACGATGCCAAAGCGTATGCCGATTGGCTCACCGAGCGCACCGGCAAGCATTACCGGCTACCCAGCGAGGCCGAGTTCGAGTACGCCCTGCGCGGCGGTACGACGACGCGGTACTGGTGGGGCGGCGGTACTCCGAGCAGCAAGGTCGAAAACCTCACTGGCAGTGGCGATCGTTCACAAAGCGGACGGCGTTGGAGCAATGCCTTTGCCGGTTATCGCGACGGTTACTGGGGGCCGGCGCCGGTCATGAGCTTTGCCGCCAACCCGTTTGGCCTGTATGACATCAACGGCAATGTCTCCAGTTGGGTACAAGACTGCTGGCACGACAATTACATCCGAGCACCCCATAGCAGCAGTGCCTGGGTCAACCCAGGCTGTGCGGTGCGGGTGGTGCGTGGCGGCTCCTGGGGCAGTTCACCCGATCAGGTGCGCTCGGCGTATCGGCAAGGCGCCGATGCCAGCGTGCGCAGCGGCCGGGTCGGTTTTCGCGTTGTCCGCGAGCTGTAGCTTTAATGACGCCAAGCTGACACCAGCGATACCCTCTCTTGCCACAGTCTGTGGTGAAAATATGCCGAACCACACCGCGATGCGGTTGCTTCGAGCCGTGACTGTTCTTGTTTGACCTATGGTTGGCTTGACATGACCGTCTCCGCTTATGACGTTCTAAGGTGCGCCATGATTCCGGAAACTGTACGTTTGTTCGTGCCCTACAGCGCAAGCGCCATGTGGGTCGTCCGTGGCGAAGTGGCACGCATGGGAACCTACCCCAGCCGCACCGAAGCGGTATCCGCCGCGCTGGCCATGCGCTCAAGGCTCGCCCGCGCCTACGGCCGTCGGCACCCGCCGATACAGGTTCAGGAAAGCGATGGCAGTTGGCGTGACGTCTTAGAGCCTGCTGGCGATCTCTAAGTGGCTCGCGTTGAGGTAACGCAACGGCAAAGGCGTACAAGCTTTGTAGGCATCTGCCTACAGAACATTGATGCGAAAACGCGCGTAATAGCCCTGCTCGGGAACCATCCTGACTTGCATCCTTTGACGATGCACTCATCCGGAAGGCTCTGGCCCCGAGCATGCCCCCTGGGTGGTCGCCCCCGATCACCCAACTTTGGCGCCTCCTATGGGGCGCTTTTTTTTGTGCGGTGATTTTTCAGTTGCACCACCAAATTTTTACGAAACAACCTGCGGCCATATTCATTGGGCAGTAATCACGGCGGCAGCATGCTTCGACCTCCAATCAACGTAGAGGTCGTCATGGGAATTCTGGATACCTTGGGTGAAGTCGTAGGTGCAGTGGCTGCTGTCGAGGCTGCTGAAAAGCTTGATCCGAACGCCGGCCTGCTGACCAAAGGCCTTGCTGCTGTTGCCGGGTTCAAGGGCGCTGGCGCGCTTGAGTCATTAGTCGAAAAGAAGGAAGAGGGCGAGGCCGAGTCGAACAACGCCGATTCGCAAGCTACCGATTCGCAAGCCTGATCTTCTCAAACCTGATCTTCTCGATCGTCTAGGGCCAGCCATCTATCGGGGCTGGCCCTTTTGTTTATGGATATCGCCGGAAATACCGCCAAATACCGTTAGCTTCAGACATGAAAAAGCCCGCGGTTAGGCGGGCTTTTGTGTTTTCACGGGTCTGGCTGGTACGGCCGACCCTTACTTGGTACCGGTGATAGGACTCGAACCTACACGACATCGCTGCCAGTGGATTTTGAGTCCACCGCGTCTACCATTCCGCCACACCGGCATTCAAGCCGCGCATTATGCACGGTTCAATGGATCGGGTCGAGACCTAATTTGCGTTCTTGGCGTTCATAGCAAAGATTTTCTTCCAGCGGCTTGAACACGGCGCATTGGGTCATCTGGCCCGAGTAAATATGCAGGCTGACGGCGATCGCGTCGGTGCTGGGATTGCGGATGGTGTGATATTCGTGCGGCGGGATCAGGCTGCCGGCCGAGCCGGGGCCGGCCTGGATCGAGCCGACCGGTTGGAAGCGCCACTGTCCGTCTTTGTCGTTGAGCTGCTGGTACTGCACCACCTCAAGCTCGCCGCTCCAGACGCCTTCGACGCACCACATGCCCGAATGGTCGTGGATAGGGGTGCCTTGGCCTGGCCCCCAGGTCATCGCTACCACGCAATAACCGTGTTCTTCGCTGTGATATAGCTCGCGTCGGGCGTAGTGATCGGCAGCGGCTTCGAACACGCAGTCGGGCAAGAGCACCTCTTTACTGCGAATCAACTGGCACAGGCCATGACGCAGGCTATCGGTAATGGCGTGGGTGGAGCCTTCGGCTACCGCGGCGTCGATGGTGTCGATCAGCTTGCGATAACCGGGAAATTCGAGAGTAGACATGGTGTTCTCGTGTGCTTATTGCTGATGCATCTTAGCAGTGTGGTCGTGAGGGGGATGTCTGCTGCTCAAAGGCGATTCAGAAAGCCGCCGATGGCACGGCTGTAGTTGTCGATATCGACCAGGAAGGCGTCGTGTCCCTGTGGTGAATTGAGGGCGACGAATTCAACGGCCGCTCCGGCAGCCCGCAAGCCCTCGGCGATCTGCTCCTGCTGCTCCAGCGGAAACAAAATGTCGGTGCTGACGCCGATCACCATGGCTTGCTCGATGTGGATGAGCTTTAGGCCTTCGAGCACGCTGCCGTGGCCGTATTCGGCGATATCGAACCAATCGCTGGCACGTGACAGGTAGAGGTAGCTGTTGGGGTCGAAATTGCGCACAAAGCGTTGCGCGTGGCCTTCCAGATAGGACTCGACCTCGAACTCGCGCCCGAAGGGCCCTTCGTCGCGTTCTTCGGCATCGAGGCGGATGCGCGCGAAGCGGCCATTCCATTCCATGGCCGAGCGGTAAGTGATGACGCCCAATTTGCGCGCAATGCTCATGCCGGTGTCGGGATAGCGCGTGTTGTCGTAGTGGCCTTCGTTCCAGTGTGGATCGAGCCGGATCGCCTCACGTTGCAGCGAGCGGATCGCGATGGCGAACGGCTGCGCCTGCGGCGCGGTATCCACGCTGATATGCGTGCGAACGCTGCCGGGGTGCAGCAGCATATAAGCCAGCGCGCTCATGCCACCCATGGAGCAGCCGATCAGGCAGGCCAGTCGTTCGATACCCAGGCTGGTGACGGCAATATGGGCAGCGTTGGCGACATCTTCGAGCGCCAGCTCGGGAAAGCTCAGTCGATACGCTTCGCCGGTGGCGGGATCGATCGAGGCGGGGCACGTCGAGCCTTTGTCGCTGCCCAATGAGTTCACGCAGATGACGAACCAGCGCTGGGTGTCGATGGCCTTGCCTGGGCCGATCATCGCCTCCCACCAGCCCGGAGCGGGATCGTCCGCGCTCGACGTGGCATGCGCGCTCGGTGACAGGCCGGTAAGGATGAGGACCGCATTGTCGCGCGCGCCGCTCAATTCGCCCCAGGTTTCGTAGGCGACGTGGGCGCCGCGCAGATCGCCGCCGCGCTTCATCGCAAAGGGGGACGGCAGGGGGCAGTAGCGGCGGGCGTCGTTCATCAATGAACCTTGTCGATACTGATCTTGATGGGAGTCTTGCTGTTCACGTCGATCACCCCGGCATTGCCTTCCAGGTCGCCGGGTTGGGCGATCGGTTGGCCGCTCTTGCTGATACGCGCGCCGACGAAGACACGCGGTACCGACGAGAGCTTGAGTTGGGGTGTCATTGCCATTGCATCTGTCAGCGTAACGGTGGCTGGCAGTGCGTCGGCCTGCATCCGCACAACGGCTAGTGGCATCGGCGGGCCTTGTTCGGCACGCGCGTAGATAAACAGGGTATCGCCTGCGCCGAGCTTGTCCTTGAGTGCGGGGGCGAGTGCCACCTGTACTTGCAAGGCAGGCGTTGCCATCGCGGTTTGCGTGGCTTCGGCGGGGGCCGCAGTCGCGCCTGCGCGCGCATCGGCAAGGGCGATTTGCTGGGCGACCGATTTGGCGACGTTAGAGCCAGGTTCCAATAGCGGTAGTAGACGCCGCCAGGTAGCTGCGGCATCCGCGAAGTGCTCTTGTTGAAAATCGCTGATACCGAGCAGCCACAGGGCGCGTTGACTATTGGGCTCCAGCTTTACGGCTTGCTCCAATAATTCGCGCGAACGGCCATCAATGCGATGGTCATCGCGCTTCATCGAATCGGCCTCGGCCCAGCCGATCATCGCGGTCGTGTTGTTGGCATCGAGGCGCAATGCCTGGTCATAGGCATCGCGAGCATCGCCGGGGCGCCGCATAGCGCCATAGGTCTGTGCGAGCAACATCCAGCCTTGCAGGTCATCGGGCTTTTGCGCCAAGTGGTCGCGCATTTCAGCCACCGCCTGATCGATATCGAACGGTGACTCCTGCGGCGGTGAGATCACGCCGTTAAGAGCTACCGGCGTACCGATCTTGAGGTACAGGCCTACCGTCGCCAGCGGCAAGGCGAAGGCAACCAGCAGGGCGATCACGAACACACTGCGCGGCCGGCCAAGTCGACGGCCATGGCGTATCAGCGGTAGCAACAGCAGTGCCAGCGCCGTGGCGATCATCGCCGCGGCAGCAAGATAAAAAGCAAGCTTCACCAGTCGTCCTCTTCATTGATCGACGCGCTGTCCGTCGATTCGGCAGGTGCACCGGCACGGCTGCGTTTGCGCACGGTAATGACTACGACCGTGGCGCCGGCGAGCAGAATCAGCAGTGGGCCAAACCACAGCAGCCACGTGCCGGGTTTTACCGGCGGGTCGTACAGTACGAAATCGGAATAGCGGTCGACCAGATATTGCTTGATCTGAGCGTCGTTCTTGCCCGCCTGCATTTGCTCGAACACTTCGCGGCGAAGGTCGCGAGCAAGATCGGCATTAGAGTCGGCCAGATTCTCGTTCTGGCAGACCAGACAGCGTAATTCGCGGGTCAGATGCTGGAAGCGAACCTCTTCAGTGTGATTCTTGAACGGCAGCGGTTCGATCGCCTGAGCAAACAGCGCGCCGGCAAATAACATCAATAACAGGAGAAGCGCGCTCTGCGTGCGAAAAGCCAGCAGCGTTTTCCGGCCGGTCACGGCTGCACCTCTTTGGCCAGCACGGCAATGGCTGGCTTCAGCTCTTTTTCGATCACGGCGGGCGTCAGCGGGCCAATGCGCTTGTAGCGGATCACGCCTTTGCTATCGACCAGAAAGCTTTCCGGTGCGCCGTAAACCCCGAAGTCGATCGCGGTGCGCCCTTCGCGGTCGACAATAATCAGGCTGTATGGATTGCCGTGTTTTTCCAGCCAGGCCTTGGCCTCGTCCGGCGCATCTTTGTAGTTGTAGCCGACCAGGGGCACACCCAGTTGCGATGCTTCGCTCATCAAGACGGGATGCTCTTCGCCGCAGGCGACGCACCAGCTAGCGAACACATTGATGAGATACGGTTTGCCCAGCATGGATGCTTTGCTCACCGTATTGTCGGGAGCATCCAGGGTGGGTAGCGCGAAGGCCGGCGCTGGTTTGTTGATGAGCGGCGAGGGTACTTCGCGTTGGTCGTGCTGGGTGTTCCACCAAATGCCGAAACCGAGCAGTGCGACCAACAACAGAAAACCAAAGAACGGCAACAGCCGGTTCATGCGTGCGCCTCCTGCGTGGCGATCGCAGGTATCGCTTGGGTCGTGGCCTTCTCATCGACGCGGCTGGCGCGAAAGCGACGTTCGCCCGCGCTAACAAAGCCACCCAGCATCATCAGCAGGCCACCGCCCCAGATCCAGCGCACAAACGGTTTGTGATAAAGCCGTAGCGCCCAGGCGCCTTCGACGTTTTTCGGATCCATCGGCTCGCCCAAGGCCACGTACAGATCGCGGGTGAACCCTGCATCGATCGCCGATGCGGTTTGTACCTGGCCGCGTGTGTAGGTGCGCTTCTGCGGGTGCATCACCGCGATCTTGCGACCGTGTTTGGAGACCGTCACGACACCTTGATCGGCGCTCCAGTTGGGACCCGCTGCTTCATGCACGCCGTCGAAGCGGAAATCGTAACCGCCGACGTTTTCGGTCTGGCCGGGCGCCAGACGCACGTCGCGCTCGACACTCAGCGATTCGGTCAACAACACGCCGGCGAGAAACACGCCGAGGCCGAAATGCGCCAGCAACATGCCAGCCATTTCAGCCGGGTAGCGACGACCGCGCGGCATTTCGCGCCAGCGCTTGAATACATAGAGCAGGGTGCCGAAGCCGCACCAAACGGCCGCAGCTACCCCAGCGATGGCCTTGCCCTGGCCATCGGTCACAAAGGCCGCGACGATCGCGCACGCCACAGCCGCGATGCCGGCGCGTAGCAAGACACGCTTCAGCGGCGGCGAGTCGCTTTTGCCCCAGCGCAGGAACGGGCCGAACGGCATCAGCAACACTACCGGCAGCATCAGCAAGGTGAATAGAAAACCGAAATAGGGTGGGCCGACTGAAATCTTGCCCAGGTTGAGCGCATCACCAATCAACGGAAACAAGGTGCCGAGCAGCACCATCGCCGCCGCAACAGTGAACATCAGGTTGCCGATCAGGATGGCGGTTTCGCGCGAAACGACAGCGAATGGTTTGCCACCCGCGACTTTGGGTGCACGCAGCGCATAGAGCAGCAGCGAGCCGCCCACCACGATGACCAGGAAGCACAGAATGAACACGCCGCGTCTCGGGTCAGAGGCGAAGGCATGTACCGAAGTGAGCACGCCTGAGCGCACCAGGAAGGTGCCCAGCAGCGATAGCGAAAAAGCAAAAATCGACAGCAAGATAGTCCACGCGCGTAATGAACCGCGCTTTTCGGTCACGGCCTGTGCATGTACCAGGGCGGCGCCGACCAGCCAGGGCATAAAGCTGGCGTTTTCTACCGGATCCCAGAACCACCAGCCACCCCAGCCCAGCTCCGCATAGGCCCACCAGCTACCTGCGACGATGCCGGCCGAGAGAAAACCCCAGGCGATATTGGTCCAAGGCCGCGCCCAGCGTACCCAGGCCAGCTCCAGCTCGCCGCCGAGCAGGGCGGCGATGGAGAACGCGAACGCTACCGAGAAGCCGACATAGCCCATGTACAGCACGGGCGGATGGAAGGTCATGCCGGGATCTTGCAACACCGGGTTCAAATCGCCACCGTCCGGCGGCATCGGCAACAGACGGCCAAACGGATTGGAGGTGAAGATGATGAAGGCGAGAAAACCGACCGCAACCAGGCCTAAAACACCCAATACACGCGCTACGAATACCTCGGGCAGGTGCCTGCTGAATGCAGCCAGGGCAACCGTCCATAGATTGAGAATGAAGATCCACAGCAGCAGCGAACCTTCGTGCGCGCCCCATACCGCCGCGACGCGGTAATACCAGGGCAAGGCCAGATTGGAGTTGTCGGCGACGTAGCGCACCGAGAAGTCGAACTGCACAAAGGCCCAGGTGAGAATGCCGAAAGCCAACGCCACGAACACCGCCTGGCCGGCTGCCGCCGGGCGCGCCACCGCCATCAACGCGCGGTTGTCGCGCCAGGCGCCGAGCAGCGGCAAGACGCTCTGCGTCATAGCCAGGAGCAGGGCGAGAATGAGGGCGAGTTGGCCGAGTTCGGGGATCATTGGGCGGGAATCGGGAAGAGGGACGTGAAAATAGCGAGTCTGCTTGCGATGGGCATGGCAGATGCGTTCGGCTGAGACGACAGGCGATGGGACATGGCGGTTTTATCGACTCCCCATGTCGGCGGCTGCATGCTCGGCTTCATCGACTTTTTTGCCCTCATGCGCCTTGGCCATCGCGTCTTTCAGCTCTTTCGGCATATAGGTTTCGTCATGCTTGGCCAGCACTTCGGTGGCGATGAAACGGGCGCTGTCCATATGGCCGGCGGCGATCACCGATTGGTTATCGCGAAACAGGTCGGGAAGGATGCCGGTGTATTCGACCGGCATCTTGCCGTTGGCATCGATCACGGTGAAGGTGACCTTGAGCGAGTCACTGCTGCGCTGGATCGAGCCGGCCTTGACCATGCCGCCAAGACGAAAGGTCTTGTAACTGTTGGCTGCGCCGGCTTGGATCTGGCTCGGCGTGAACAAGTAATTCATGTTCTGCTGCAGCGCGAACACCGTCAGGCCGATCGCCACGGCCGCCGCCGCGAGAATCAAAAGTACGATGGTGAGTCGGCGTTTACGGGTGGGGTTCATGGTTTGCTCGTTGCGGCCGGCTTCAAGGCGAAGCTGGCGGAGTGCGGGTGGCGCGTGCGGCTTGACGGGCCAGGCGTGTGCGTAGTTCGCACAGATTGCGGCGACGGCGTAGCGAGGGCGCGATGAAGTCGGCGATCAACACGATAAAGAACACCGCGTAGGCAGGCCAGATATAGGCGGCGTAACCGCCCATCGCAAAGAACCCGCTCAAAGACAGCCCGCTCATTGGCGCCCCTCGCGCTCGGCGATCTGGCGCACCCAGTCTTTGCCGCTTTCCATCGCCAGCAGGTCAACGCGCACGCGGCTGAACAGGCTGGCGAGGTAATAGAACTTGGTAGCCGCCATCATCGTCAGCAATGGCCACAACATGTCGCCGCTCATCTTGGATGGGCCCAGAATGCGCACGGTCGAACCCTGATGCAGGGTGTTCCACCAGTTGACCGAAAAATGCACGATCGGCACGTTGATGATGCCGATAATGGCGAGAAACGCCGCTGCGCGCGCGCCTTGGCGGCGATCCTCGAACGAGTGATACAGGCCGATCACGCCCAGATACAGAAACAGCAGCACCAATTCCGAGGTGAGCCGGGCGTCCCAAGTCCACCAGGTCCCCCACATCGGTTTGCCCCATAGCGAACCGGTCACCAGGGTGATAAAGGTGAAGGCCGCACCGATCGGCGCCGATTCCATTGCCACCACTTCGGCCAGCTTGATTCGCCACACCAGGGCGATAAACGAGGCGACGGCCATCACGCCATAGATGAACAAGCTCATCCAGGCGCTGGGTACGTGGATAAAGATGATTCGATAAGCGTCGCTTTGCTGGTAGTCGGGCGGTGCCAGCACCAGGCCGCCGTACAGTGCGACGGCGCCAAGCAGTACGGCAAGCGCTAGCATCCAAGGGCGCAAGACGCCGGCAAAGCGATAAAAGATCGGCGGTGAGCCGAGCTTGTGCAACCAGAGTGGTATCCAGTTAGCCATGGGGCCTCATGCGTCCAGAGCAATACGAAGGGCGGCGGCGCAAGCCAACGGGGCAAGCACCAGGGCCAGTGCGAGTGCGGCACCCAGCCAAGCGATCGGTGCAAGCCATGGCAACCCCTGTTGAGCCGCTGCGACCGCACCGGCGGCGAAGATCACCACTGGCACGCATAGGGGCAGCAGCATCAAGGCCAGCAGCATACCAGAGCGCCGAGTGCCGGCCGTGAGGGCCACCAGCACGGCGCCAAGCAGGCTTAGTAGCGGTGTGGCCAACAGGAGCGCCAGCAGCAACACCGGCATCACTGGCGCGGGCAGGTGCAACATGCCGGCCAATAGCGGCGCAGCCAGAATCAACGGCAACGCGGTAGCCAGCCAATGCGCAAGAATTTTCATGCCGAGCATCAGCGCCAGCGGCTGCGGCGCCAGTACCAGTTGTTCCAGCGAACCGTCTTCGATATCGCTGCGGAACATGGCATCAAGGGCCAGCAGCATCGCCAGCAGCACCGTAACCAGTACCACGCCACCGGCGATTCGCTGCAGCAGTGCGTCTTCCGGCCCCAGTGCGAAGGGAAACAAGGTGGTGACGATCAATGCGTACAACACCGGCATGGCGATATCGCCGCGGCGGCGCCAGGCCAGGGTCAGGTCGCGGCGGAGCAAGGCAGCACAGGCGATGGAGAGCGGTGCGCTGCTCATGCTGCTATCCACTCCCTAGTTTGCCGGGGAGGGATAGAGAGGGGTTTATGTGCATGAAGTGCGAGCTTAGCCATGCATTCGAATCCGCTTGGGCTCGCCACTGAGAAAACTCACCGCACCATGGCTGGTGACCAGGGCCGCGCCGCCGCGCGCCGTATGTTGTTCGAGCAGGTGGTTCACCAGTTCGATGCCGGTGCGGTCGAGATTGGCATAGGGCTCATCGAGCAGCCATAGGGTGGCCGGCAGCAAAAGCAGGCGGGTCAGCGCGGCGCGTTTTTTCTGCCCGGCGGAAAGCCTGCGTACCGGTTCGTCTTCGTAGCCGCTCAGGCCGATTTCCGCCAAGACACGCGCGATATTGCCGCCAGCGCGTTGACCATAGAGGCCGATGGCTACGGCCAGATTCTCACGAGTGCTGAGATCAGCCTTCAAGCCCAGGTGGTGACCGAGGAAGAGGATGTCTCCGCTGTAGCTGTCGCGTTGCCAAGACGAGCCGCGCCAACGCAGCTCACCTTCGTCCAGATGCAGCAAGCCGGCCAGTACGCGCAGCAACGTGGTTTTGCCGCTGCCGTTGTCGCCCTCGACCAAGGCCACTTCGCCGGCATGCAGGCGAAAGTCCAACGGACCGAACACGGGTTCGTCCTGGCGATAAAAAGACAGAGCCCGCGCTTCGAGCAGAAGCGGAGCCGTTGCGGTGGCGGCAGTCATCCGGGCGATTGTCCGCAATGCTTGCCAGGCTTGTCCATGCGGCGCACTGCCGCCGGTAGGGGGGATCGATCATGGGTGGGCCGGGACGCAGCGAGCGGGGGTTTATCCATTTCGCAAGTTGGGCAGCGGCGGCAAAGTGGATTGCACGGTGGCGATGGCGGCATCCAGATCGACGCTACTGGCGTCGGTCGATCCTTGCAGCAACTGCTGCAGCAATTGATCCTGCGCGCGGCCGCGCTCCAGCGCATAGGCGTAGGGCAGATGGGTGAAGGTGACCATGCGGTAGCGCGCCATGAAATGTTGCGGCACCCGCTCGGCCAGCAGGGCACCGAGTTCACGTTTGGCCAGATAATGCGGATCGGCCACCGAGTCGCGCATTTCGACATAGTTCTCCAGCGCCATGGTCGCGATCGCATAGGCATTGGGCTGGCGGATGCGCTGGAACTCGGCGAATACCTCGGCGGTATCTTGCGGCGACTCGGCCAGCAAGGCAGCCAATGTCACGGTGTCTTCGAAGCCGCAATTCATGCCTTGGCCGTGGAATGGCACGATGGCATGCGCCGCGTCGCCGATCAGCAAGGCACGGCCGTCGAGGTGCCAGCGATCCAGATAGAGCGTAGACAGACTACCGACCGGGTGACTGTCGTAATCCTCGGCGAAGCGCGGGATCAGCGGCAGCAGATCGGGAAATTCCTCACGGAAGAAGGCCGCCGCATGGGCGGCGTCCGGTAGTTGGGCGAAGCTCGGCGGCGCCCCCTGCGCAGGCAGAAACAGAGTGACGGTGAAGCTGCCCTCGGTATTGGGTAGCGCAATGCACATATAACCGCCGCGCGGCCAGATATGCAGCGCATGCGGCTCCAACGCGAACTGGTCGTGACCGCCGCTATCGTGCAGGCGGTCGCTTGATAGTTCGCCGGCAGGGGGTATTTCCAGCTCCTTGTACGCATGGCCGAGCGATTCGACCCGCTCACCCAGTGGCGCGTAGGCATTCATCGCCGCGCGTAGTGCCGAGCCGGCACCGTCGGCACCGATCAAGACCTTGGCGTCGATGCTGCGCTCTATCCCATGTTCATCGGCCAGCCGGATGCGCCGCGCATTGAAATCCGCGTCGACCAGCGATTGGCCGAAATGAAAGCGCACACCGGCGGTCTCGGCGGCGTCCAGCAGCAACATGTTCAAGGCGCCGCGGGAGACCGACCAGATCACCTCGCTGTCGTCCACGCCATAGCGCTGCAGGCCGGAGCGGCCGTCCGGGGTATGCACCATGCGGCCACGCATCATCACCGCGCGTTGCAATACGTCTTGCGCCAGTCCAGCGGTGCGTAATGCTTGCAGGCCGCGTTCGGCCAGGGCCAGATTGATCGAGCGACCGCCGCTGAATCCGGCGTGGCGCGGATCGGGGCGCTTCTCGTAGACGTCGACGATAAAGCCGCGTTGAGCCAGTTGCTGGGCAAGCAGGGCGCCGACCAGGCCGCCACCAATGAGAGTGATCGTTTGCTGCGTCTGCTGCGACATCAGGTGTTCCGTCGATTACATCGGAGCACTGTTCCGCATGCGCGGGGATTTGCGCAAGGGGGAAACCCAAACTATTTACCGGCTTGGTCGCACGCTGACCCCAGCGCTATGCAGCAGAATGGCTTACGCGATCCTGCCGCACGGCAGCACATGTTGTACTGCAATGTTTAGACAAGCTCTTGGCGTGCTTGAAAGTGTTGCTCAGCCGGGTTTTTTGCCGCCGCGAGGGGGCGTTGGGATAGCCTGCGTGGCGGTATCGAGCAAGCCACGCTGCATCGACTTCCAGGCTTCCATGTTGCGCTCGGTCAGCTCATTGAGCATCGACCACGGGGTCTGCCCAAGCATGGTATTGAGCTGGGTGCGGAACTGCTGCTGCTGATCCAGGAACACTTGCAGGCTGCGCTCCAGATACGGCCCCATGAAGCCCTGCAGCGAGTCGCCATAAAAGCGGATGATCTGGCTGAGCAGTTGCGGGGACAGCATCGGCTGCCCTTTTTCCTCGTGCTCAGAGATGATCTGCAGCAATACGGAGCGAGTGAGATCTTCGCCGCTCTTGGCGTCGCGGACCTCGAAGTTTTCGTTGTCCAGCACCAATTGACGGACCTCCTCCAGGGTGATGTAGCTGGAGATTTCCGTGTCATAAAGGCGACGGTTCGGATACTTCTTGATAGTGCGCTTAGTTTGTGCCATGCGACACAAACTAGCAGAAGGTATTGCGCTGCACCAGCCGCCTAGCGCAAATTTTGCTGCACCGAGGGGTGCAGCAATCTGGTGCCGACTTTAATGGCCGACTTTAATGCCCGGTCGCGCCACCGGCGCTGCCGAACGGCGGCCTGGCCAGCCACAGCATCGGAATCAGCAGCAGGAACAGCACCGCGCAAACCCAGAACACATCGTTTACCGCCAGGGTCAGTGCTTCTCGCGTAAGCAATTGATCGACCATGCTCAGCGCCTGCTTCGATGACATGCCCGAATGGGTGAGTTGTTGCAGGAAGCTGGTCGCGGCGGGTTGGGCCGGGCTGATGTTTTCGGTAAGCGTTGCATGGTGATATTCGCCACGGTGCTGCCACAGTGTCACCGTGGCGGCGGTCGATACGCTGGAGCCCAGGGTGCGGCAGAAATTGGCCAGGCCGGAGGCGCTGGCGATTTCCGATGCCGGCAGCCCCGACAAGTAGATCTGGTTAAGCGGAATGAAGAAGCAGGCGATGCCGATGCCCATGATGAAGCGCGGCAACACCAGGGTGGCGAACGAGGCCGAGCTGTCGAAACTGGCGAACCAGAACGAGGTGCCAGCGAAAATCATGAAAGCGAAGGTAACGACGGCGCGCAATTCCAGTCGCTGAATATTCGCGCCGATCACCGGCGCCATCAGAAAGGCGAGTACGCCTACCGGGGCACTGGCCAGGCCGGCCCAGGTCGCGGTGTAGCCCAGGGTGGTTTGCAGCCACAGCGGGAACACCACATTGATGCCGAAGAACGCCATCATGCCTAGCGATAACGCGGTGACGCCGATGGTGAAGTTACGTTGTTTGAATAGCGAGAGATCCACTACCGGGTGTTTGGCGTGTATTTCCCACACGATAAGAAAGGTCAGGCAGATCAGGGCGGTGATGCCGAGTACGGTAATCATCGGCGAGGCGAACCAATCGTGGTCGTTGCCATTGTCCAGCATGAACTGCAGCGCGCCTACGCCTACCACCAGCAAGGTCAGCCCGATGATGTCGATCGGCGTCTTGAACGTCTTGGTCTCGCGTTTGTGCAGAAGTCCCCAGGTAATGACCCCAGCCAGTGCACCGACTGGCACGTTGATATAGAAAATCCACGGCCAGGAGAGGTTGTCCGTCAGCACGCCGCCGAGGATCGGGCCGAAGATGGGCGCCACCACCACCGTCATTGCCCAAAGCGCCAGGGCGATACCTTGTTTGGCCTTGGGATAGCTCGATAGCAGCAGGGTCAGTGACAGCGCCACCATCGGACCGGAGCCGGCGCCTTGCAGCAGGCGGCAGAGCACCAGCATCGGCATGCTGCTGGCCAGGCCGCACAGCATCGAGAAAACCACGAACAGAAAGACCGAGGCGACAAAGGTGCGTACCTCGCCGAAGCGCCGCGCCAGCCAGCCGGTGAGCGGCTGCATGATGGCGCTGGCCAAAGCGTAGGAGCTGATCGTCCAGGTGCCTTCACTCGGGCTTACGCCCAGGCTGCCGGCGATATGCGGCACCGCCACGTTGACGATGGTCATGTCCAGCACTTCCATGAAGGTGCTGAATGCAACGGCGATGGTCAGCAGTACCAGCGCACCGCCTTGCAGCGGCTTTAGCGGTACGGCGTCGTTAGGCGTGGTGGCCATGGATGGGATCCGGTGATGGCAGGCGATGCAAAGCGGGAATGGAGCTGAAGTGAGGCGGGGCGTTGGATTGGTGGCTGTACGTTTGCCATTTCCCGCCGCCAACGCCCCGTCGTGTCACTTCTCGCTGCGACCGCCGTTTAAATTCGCTTGAATGATCTGCTCGGCTTCCGCATCCGCCTTGCTCGCCATTTGCTCGTACACCGTGGTCTCGGCTGCGGGCTGCTGGGTGGAATTGGGTGCCAATACCGGCCCTTTGTCGTCAGTGATGTCGACAGTGACCTCGGTGGACAGGCCGATGCGCAGCGGATGCTGGTCCAGATCCTTGTTGTCCAGGGCAATGCGCACCGGTACACGCTGCACGACCTTGATCCAGTTGCCGGTGGCGTTTTGCGCCGGCAGCAACGAGAAAACACTGCCGGTACCGGCGCCAAGGCCGATGACCTTGCCGTGATATTCGGCGCCACTGCCGTAGACGTCGGTGACAATCTTTGCCGGCTGGCCGATGCGGATATGGCGAAGCTGGTTCTCTTTGAAGTTGGCGTCGATCCACAGATCATGCAGCGGCACCACCGTCATCAGTTGCTGGCCGGGTTGCACGCTATTGCCGAGCTGCACGCTGCGTTGGGCGACGTAGCCCGAAACCGGCGCATAGATCGCATTGCGTTGCGCTGCCACCCAGGCGGCACGGAAGTTGGCGCGAGCCTGTTCCACCGCCGGATTGGTGGCGATCTCGGTGCCTTCGATCGAAGCATGTGCGGCAGCGGCTTGCGCCTCGGCGGCAGCAACGGCGGCACGGGCTTGCTCCACGCCATCGCGCAGATGCTGCACAATTTCCGGTGATTCGGCCTGCTCGGCAATCAACGGCAGGCGGCGCTGCAGATCGGCCTCGGATTTTTTCAGCTCCAGACGTGTCGAGACCACCTGCGCATCGGCACCGCTGGCCGAACTGGTCTGCTGACGAACTTGACGCACGGCCTGGGCAAGTGCGCTGCGCGCCTGGCGCAGACGTACATCAGCATCGGTGCTATCGAGTTTCACCAAGACCTGGCCGGCCTCGACGCGTTGGGTGTCGTCAGTAAGGATCGCCACCACCGTGCCGGGAACCTGGGCCGAGATGGCCACCTGGTTGCCACCCACATAGGCGTTGTCGGTCTTTTCGCGTAGCGATAATACAAACCACCACAGCAGCAGCCACACCAGGCCGGCCGCGAGGAAGAGCAGGGTCACCAGCAACAGGGCGCGGCGGCGCTTGGGTGGATCTTTGGCGGCCAGGCCGCTGTCGTTCCCGTTCTGCGATGGAAGGGTGGATTCAGTGGCGCTCATGGTCGGCGTCTCCGGTGGTGCTTGAATGCGTGGAAGAGGAATCGACGGCTTCAGAGGACAGGCGATAGCCGCCACCCAAGGCCTTAATCAGAGAGAGGTCGGTAGACAGCGCCTGTGCATGCAAGCTGACCGCATTGTCTTTTTGCTGCAGCCATTGCGCAGTGGCTGCCAGCCCTTCACGGGCGTCGCGCACGCCTTGGCGCGAACGGGCCTGCGCGCTTGCCAACAAGCGTTCATTGGCGGCGAGCTGCAGGGCTTGTTCCTTGCGTTGCGCAACAAGTTGTTCGGCCCCTAGCGCCTGGCTCGAAACCTCGCGCGCCGCATTCACCACCGTGCCGTTGTATTGAGCCACCGCGGCATCGAGTTGCGCGCGGCTGACGCCGTAGTTCGCTTGCAGTCGGCCGCTTTCAAAAATCGGCAGATGCAAGGCCGGAGTCAGCGACAAGACCCGGCTGCCGCTGGAGAACAGATTGCCAAGATCACCGCCGCCACCGCCTGCCGACAGGCCGGGCAACGAGGGCGCGCCCTGGTTGGTACTGGACAGGCCGACCAGGGCAGTGATGCTGATGTCAGGAAAGAACTGCGCGCGTGCGGCGTCGGTCTGCCGTAGCGCTGACTCCACTTGCCAGCGGCTTGCTGCGATATCGGGGCGGCGGGCGATCAGGTCCAATCGCGCATCGGCAGGTATGCCGCTGCGAACCTCGGGCAATGCGCGCGGTTGCAACGGAGGTAATTGATCCGGCGCTATGCCGAGCAGGGCGGCCAGCGCTACCTTGCGAATTTGTCCTGAGCTGTCGATGGTGACCTGCAACTGCCGCGTCGCGGCCAACTGGGCTTTGGCCTGCTGCGTGGTATCGGCCAGATCGACGCCTTGACGCACCCGTAGTTCGGCGATGCGCACCAGTTTTTCTTGATTGGCGACGGCTTGCGCTGCGAGCGTCAGGCGCGACTGATCGGCCTGCCAGCCGAAATAGGTGTCGGCGACGGCGTTCTGAATGGTCAGTGCGGCGGCGCTGCGCTGTGCTTCAGCGGAGCGCGCTTGATCCAGTGCGGCCTCGATCGAGGCACGCTTCTTGCCCCACCAGTCAAAGTCATATTGAAACTGCACACCGAGGTCGGCCTGGTTGTACCAGGTGAAACCAAGGAACGCTGGCGGCATCAAGCCGTGTTCGCTCAAGCGCTGGCGCGTCACCTGTGCGCTGCCGTTGATACTCAAGCCCATTTGCGCCGAAGTCAGGCGCACACTTTGCTCGGCATTCAATACGCGGCTATGCGCTTGAGCAAGATCGGGCGACTGCTTCATCGCCAGCGCTATGAGCGTATCGAGCTGCGGATCCTGGTAGATACGCCACCATTCGGCGTCCGGCCAGCCGGCACGCGCTGATGTTTGCAAGCCGGCCAGCGGCACATCGTCGCGTAGCTGTGCCCGTTCCAGTTTGGTAGGGATCGAGCAGCCGATCAGTGCAACGGCGAGTGCTGCGACCAAGGTCCAGCGGCCATAGTGCGGGGCATGCTTCATGGGGACTTCTTTCATGGGGATGTCTTCATGATTGAACGTCGGCGTTCAATTGATCGAGATTGACGGCAACCTTGCGCAGCAGCCGATCGAGGTTGCGTTTATCCGCATCGCTGAAGCCGATATATGCGGCGCTTACGCGGGGGAACATGGGCGGCAGCATCTTTCGTACAAAGCGGCGGCCATCGGGTGTGATTCGAATCACCACGCGGCGCCGATCTTCTGCGCTGGTGCCGCGCGTAATCAATCCGCGCTTGACCAGGGCGTTGGTAATGCGCGTCATGTTGGTCGCGCCTTGCGCGGTGAAATCGCAAAGCTCCCCAGGTGTCGAGCTGCCGTCGGCGCGGCTGAAAAGAATCACCAGGGTACGGAAGTCGCTGTCGTTGAGCTTGTACGGCTTGAGTTTGCGCTCTACCTCTTCCTGCAGGCAGCCGCTGACCATCAGCAATAGACGTGTGAGTACGACATCGGCTGCGGGAAGCTCGGGCACGACCGCTTTAACGCGGCCGATACCCTCATCCATCATGTCGATACAGGCGGTCAGGCGAGTCATTTCATCAGCGCATATTTCACCAGTGAAATAAAACGATAACGATTTAACTCGAACTGGGCAAGTGCCCGAAGATGAAATATTTCTTGCAGATACTTCGGGCTTCAGCCCAAGCCAAAGAGCTTACGGGCATTGGCGGTTGTCGCGTCTGCCAGCGCGTGCGGGTCCTCGTTGCGCAATTGGGCGACGCTTTGCAGCACCTCGACGATGCGCGCCGGCTCATTGCGTTGACCGCGATGTGCGGCATCGGGCTGATCCGGCGCGTCGGTTTCCAGCAGCAAAAATTGCAGCGGCATCTGCGCGACGATTTGGCGTAGCCGCTGCGCCCGCTCGTAGGTCACCGGGCCGCCGATGCCAAGATGGAAGCCTAGCTGCCAAAGCTGGCGCGCCTGTTCGGCGCTACCTGAAAAGCTGTGCACGACCCCGCGCAGCCCGCCGATGCGCCGCAACATCAGGGTGACTTCTTCAAGTGCCCGGCGCGCATGGACAATCACCGGTAAGTCGAACTCGCGCGCCAGTTCGAGCTGGCGTGAAAAATAATGCCGTTGCGGTTCGGCCGGCAGATCTTCGATATAGAAATCCAGGCCGATCTCGCCAAGGGCGACCGGGCGGTGACTGCGCAATCGATCCGCGAGCATGTCGAGGTGTTCGGGGCGATGTTGCGCAATAAACATCGGATGCAGCCCGTAGGCCGGGTAGAGGTCGCGGTGGGTTTCGCAGCATTGCTGAATGCGTGGCCAGCTTGCGGCATCGACTCCGGGCAGGATCTGGGCGATCACGCCCGCCGCCCTCCCGCGCGCCAAAACGGCGTCGCGATCGACCTCAAAGCTCAGGTCGTCCAGGTGTACATGACTGTCAACTAACGCATACATATCGGGTTGCCTGGTGGTCATGAGGCGTACATGGCGGTCGATAGCGGATTCTCATCACATCCTGAGATGTTGGTATTTATCGTTAATGATCGATGCTGGATTGGTCTGGCTCTTATTCAGTTTGATCCATGTTCAATAGCGCTCAGACGGTTCGCGCAAAAGGGGGCCTCACTGTGTAGAGCATGCAGTGGCCGGCGCGATCGCAAACTAGCAGAGGAGGTCCGTGATGAATAAGTCCGCGATGAATAAGTTGATGGTCAATGCGCTTTATGTGGGAATCGCGGCGACGCTGGCGATGGGCTTGTCGGCCTGCAACCGGGAAGCCAGTGCTGGCGCCGGTGCATCGCCCACTGCCGGCGCTGCGCCTACGTCGATGCCCGGCGACAACGGGGCGAAGTACGGCCGCGTGGTTAGTGTTGATCCTGTGCGCGGGAGCGCCAGTGACCCGCAGCGGGTTTGTCGGGACGAGGTAGTCAATCACACAGCGCCTCCGGCTGACCAGCACCAGATCGCGGGTATGGCGATCGGCGCGGTGGCGGGCGGCTTGCTTGGTAACCAGGTCGGTGGCGGCAAGGGACGCACCTTGGCGACCGTGGCCGGCGCACTAGGCGGCGGCTATGCGGGCAAGAAGATCGAGGAGAGCCATCAGCAGGGCCGGGTCACCTCGACCGTGGAGCACCATTGCAGCACGGTGAACAAGGGCGACCCCAACAAGATCGTCGCCTATGACGTGCGCTACGAATACAACGGCGTCACCCGTACCGTGCGGATGGATCATGATCCGGGTGATCGCGTGCAGGTGCAGGAAGGTGTGGTCTCGGTTTCCGACGCGCGCTGAGGTTTCTCAATGAACAAGCTAAGCAACAAGCTCGCACTGGCTGCCTTGGTCGCAGGCAGTATGAGTCTGGTCGGATGCGCCACACCTTATGAGCGCGGTCGCGACTACGGCAATCAGGGCCGCTATCAGAACTCGTCTCAAGGTGGCTATGGTCAAGGTGGCTATGGCGATCGTTATCGTTGTCAGAGTTGCGGCGTGGTGCAGGACGTGCAGCAAGTGGAGACGCAGGGCGGCAACGACGGCACCCTGGGCACGGTCATCGGTGCAGTGGCCGGTGGTTTGCTCGGCAATCAGGTCGGCAGAGGCAATGGCCGCAAGGCGGCGACTGTCGCCGGTGCCGTCGTCGGTGGCGTGGTGGGTAACCAGGTCGGCAAGGGCGGTGGCGGTGTTGCCTATCGGGTAAGCGTGCGGCTGGACAACGGCCAGTACGTCAACGTGACGCAGCGCGATGACCCGCGCGTTCGGCAAGGCGATTACGTCGAGGTGAGCGGCGACCAGGTAATCCTTCGCTGATAAGTCGTTTATTCAATAGACGTCTAGATGTCCAAAAAAAAGCCCCTCGAAAGAGGGGCTTTTTCGTTTTGATGATGCGATCAGTTTACGCGATAGAACGTGTGTTCGCCGATCGTGGTGCCTGGTCGGTTGCGCGACCAGTTGGGTGCGACGTCAACGGTGGCGAAGTGATCGGCATTGGGTACCAGCAAGCGACGCTCTGCAATCGGCAGTGACCAATTGTTGATCGACTCGCCGGCGATTTTCCAAGCCTTGTTAAAAGCATCCAAATTCGTGATGTCGAAACTGTGCGGTGCTGTAGTGATGGCGAACTGGCGCGGCGACTTGACCACCTCACATACGGTGTCGCCCCATAGGCCACGTTCGCGACGACGGAGAGCAACCTCGGCTACGGCAAATTGCCCGTTAGCTGGTTCACTGCGTGCCTCAAGATATACCGTCGTTGCCAGGCAGGTCTGGTCAGCGAGGGGTTGCGGGAGCACGGATGCCAGCCACATCAACATAGAAAGCTTCATTTTTGATCTGCCTCCAACTTGCAGTACGCGTCAGGCAAATAGCTGGCCTTATGCGCAGTTGCGGCGGACGGGCGGGCAGGCCGTTCCACCTGGATGGAGCGTTTGGCCCAAACGGCGGCTGAACGCTTTGCCACGGGATCGTGGCTACTGAACGGCGATCCGGCGCCGCTCAATTTTTTTGTTGCGGCGCTATCTCAAGTCGACTCGACTCATGGCCTGCAACGATGACTCCGCATGGCTGCGGCTACTCCGGTGATCTCTCACCGGGTCGCGCTGATCCGGACCCTTCCGGTTCGTCGCGTAGTTCAGCACCCGGTTTGGGTGCCTCCAAATTGGATCGGCGAAGGCTAGTGGTGCTTTTCGTAACTGGCAAGTGCCGGGTCGCTCAAATTCATTTCACACTCACATTCGTTTACGTGGTGCACGTGATGAAATGATGAATGCAAAATCATGCGGGCCAGCTTTCGCGCAGTTGTAAGTGCATGCCGTCGCTGGTGATTTGGAAGTTTTTGCTGCTTTGTGCATTCACGCTTTCATCGGCGATAACGGCAAGCGCTTCGAAGCTGTCGTCAATTTTTACGACGTCGAGCAAGCGCGCAATTTCGCGTTCGTCGCGACGAAGCGCAGTGCCTGCAAGCGCCTCCTGCGACAAAACGACACAATGCAAATGTCGCTTGTTACCGCCGCGGTAGTGCAGTCGCGCAACGATTTCTTGTCCTGGATAACACCCTTTGTCCAAGGCCACTGCGTGCAGTCGCAACAGCGACAAAGCGGGCGGCAATAGCTCATTCAATACTTCTGCCGGCAGCCATGGCCAGCCCGCGCGTAGTTGCGCCAAGCGCCAGTGGTTATCGTTAGCGGCTCCAACGATCAAGCTATGCGTATCGCAACCTAAGGTAAGTGTCGCTTCATCGTGAAGAACAGTATGCATAGCTAACACCGGGCCGGTGCCCAGCGTGCGCGGCTCAAGCGCGCGCAGCGTCACTTTCGAGCGAAAGACGAAGCGTCGCAGGGCATCGGCCATATCGGCGGCAACCCCTCCGCGCAGCAAGAGCAGCAGGCTATCGTCGGCAAGACGTGCCAGATGAAACAATGCACGCACCCTGCCTTGTGCATCGAGCCAGGCGCTGAATTGCCATTGGCCGACAGCTAGTGCAGTAACGTCGCTACTGAACTGCGCGTGCGCGAAGGCGACGGCATCGGCGCCCTCGATCGAGAGTGTTTGGGCAGAGTGATGTGTAGTCATACCGGGTCGAAGTTGGGGTGCCGGAGGCCAAGTACAAGCGAGCCGAGTGTGTCATGCATGCAGACCGGGCGGCAGTCGTCAAGGTTGTGCTGCTTTGCCGCAGGTATTACGCTTCGGCGGCTTTCAAAAATCATGTCCGATACGTCCTCGCAGCCTGAATCCAAACCTGCTTCCGTTCCAGCGGAGCAAGTCGTCGTGCCTAAAGGTCCGGCGAGTCAGATTCCGGTTGAGCGGCCGGCACCCGACCCCACGCGCTACGGCGACTGGGAGAAAAATGGGCGCTGTATCGACTTCTGAGTAGCCGCGCGCCGACGTTTAAGCGTCGGCAGTGTGCAAGGCAGGGGCGAGACGGTTCGGGCATCAGCGATTCCACTCAGGATAGCCGCCATGGCAGACACGCGACGACCACTCTCTCCACATCTACAGATATATAAGTGGCAAGTGCAGATGGTGACTTCCATCCTGCATCGCGCTACGGGCGTGGCCTTGGCCGTAGGTACCTTGATGGTGCTGTGGGGCCTGCTTGCCCTTGCCGGCGGCGAGGCAAGTTTTAATCAGTTCAAGGTCTGCGTGGGTAGTCCGGTCGGGCTGGTCTTGCTGTTCGGCTGGAGCTGGGCGTTGTTCTATCACCTATGTAACGGTATCCGGCATTTGATCCAGGACACCGGCGCCGGTTACGCCATTCCGCAATTCGTGCGTTCGAGCTGGCTGTCGATCATCGTCAGCGTGTTGCTCACGGCGATCGTCTGGGCCTATGTGTTGACCATGGGAGGTGCCGCATGAGCGCACCCGACTTTCAAAACCCGTTGAAGCGCGCCCGTGGCTTGGGCTCGTCGCAGTCGGGTGTCGGCCACTGGTGGACTCAGCGCGTCACCGCCGCCGCCCTGGTGGTGCTTGGCGTGTGGTTTGTCGCGACCGTACTCTGCTTACTGCATGCTGATTACGCCACGGCGAAGGCCGCCATCGCCAAGCCGTGGAACGCGGTCCTGCTGATTGCCTTCTCAATCGCGGTGTTCTGGCATGCCGCGCTCGGCCTGCAGGTGGTCATTGAAGATTACGTACACACCCGCTGGAAGGAAGTGGTTTCGCTGGTGCTTATCAAGTTTCTCGCAGTGCTCGGCGCGCTGGCGAGCGTGCTGGCCGTGTTGCGCGTGGCGCTGGGAGCCTGAGATCGATGGAAAGCTACAAGATCCAACAGCATAAATACGACGTGATCGTGGTCGGTGCCGGTGGCGCAGGTCTGCGCGCGACCTTCGGTCTGGCCGAAAAGGGCCTCAAGGCCGCCTGTATTACCAAAGTGTTCCCGACCCGTTCGCATACCGTCGCGGCGCAGGGCGGTATCTCCGCCGCGCTCGGCAATATGGGCGAAGACGATTGGCGCTTCCATTTCTACGACACGATCAAGGGTTCCGACTGGCTCGGCGACCAAGACGCGATCGAGTACATGTGTCGCGAAGCGATCCCGGCGATTGTCGAGTTGGAGCACTACGGCGTGCCGTTCTCGCGGACCGAGGAAGGCAAGATCTATCAGCGTCCGTTTGGCGGCATGACGACGCATTACGGTAAAGGCACTGCGCAGCGCACCTGCGCCGCCGCCGACCGTACCGGCCATGCCATTCTGCATACGCTGTACCAGCAGGCGCTGGCGCATGACGCCACGTTCTTTATCGAGTACTTCGCGATCGACCTGATCTTCGATCAAGAAGGCGTTTGCCGTGGCGTGCTTGCCATGGATATGAACGAAGGCACCCTGCATTTCTTCCGTGGTCACGCGGTAGTGATGGCTACCGGCGGCTACGGCCGTGCCTATTTCAGCGCTACTTCGGCACATACCTGCACCGGCGATGGTGGCGGCATGGTGTTGCGCGCTGGCCTTGCGTTGCAGGATATGGAGTTCGTGCAGTTCCACCCGACCGGCATCTACGGCGCGGGTTGCCTGATTACCGAAGGCGTGCGCGGCGAGGGTGGTTACCTCACCAACTCGAACGGCGAACGCTTTATGGAGCGCTATGCACCGAATGCGAAGGATCTCGCTTCGCGTGACGTGGTCAGCCGCTCGATGACGATGGAGATCCGCGAGGGCCGCGGCGTCGGCGAACACAAGGATCATATCCACATCAACTTGATGCATCTGGGCGCTGACGTGATTCACGAGCGCTTGCCGGGCATTGCCGAATCGGCGCGTATTTTTGCCGGTGTGGATGTGACCAAGGAGCCGATTCCGGTCATTCCGACGGTGCACTACAACATGGGCGGCATCCCGACCAATTACCACGGCGAAGTCGTGCAGAAACGCGGCGATAACGTCGATGCGGTGGTGCCGGGCCTGTTCGCTATCGGCGAGGCCGCTTGCGTATCGGTGCACGGCGCGAACCGCTTGGGCTCCAACTCGCTACTCGATCTGGTGGTGTTCGGCCGTGCGGTATCGCATCGCTGCGCTGAAATCATCAAGCCGAATACGCCGCACAAAGATTTGCCGGTCAGCGTGCTGGATCAGGCACTGGGTCGCTTTGACGGTCTGCGTTTCGCCAAGGGTAGCCTGCCGACGGCGAAGATCCGTGCCGAAATGCAGCGCACGATGCAGTCTGATGCCGCCGTGTTCCGTACGGGCGAGTCGCTCAAGGAAGGCTGTCAGAAAATTTCCGCCGTGCACGAATCATTCAAAGACGTGGGCGTCAGCGACCGCTCGATGGTGTGGAACTCCGACTTGATCGAAACGCTGGAGCTGTCCAACCTGCTCGATCAGGCGGTCGCCACGATGTATTCGGCTGAGCAGCGCCCGGAGAGTCGCGGCGCGCATGCGCGCGAAGATTTCCCTGACCGCAACGACGTCGATTGGCAGAAGCACACCCTGGTTTCGGTAGATGCCGCAGGCAAGGCGAGCTTCGACTATCGTCCGGTGCATATGTACACCATGACCGATGAGGTTGAGGTGGTGCCGCCGAAGAAGCGTGTGTATTGATGTATGGGTGTTGGCTGGGGTTTTGAGGCTTTGAGTTTCTTTGGTGTTGTATTGGCGCCGTTAGAGCTTTAAACCCTAAGTTCTTTCAATGTTGTATTGGCGCTGTCAGAGCTTTAAAACCCTAAGTTCCTTCAATGTTGTACCGGCGCTCGCCAGACGAGTATGTACGGCTAGCACGATAGAGTGAGGCAAACGTGGCTGAATTTACGTTACCCAAGAATTCCAAGGTCCAGCAGGGCAAGCACTACCCTGCGAAGGACGCGAAAAAACCGCGTACCTTCCGCATCTATCGCTGGACGCCGGACGACGGTCAGAACCCGCGCATCGACAGCTATGAGGTCGATATGGCCGCATGCGGTCCGATGGTTCTGGACGCCTTGTTGAAGATCAAGAACGAGATCGATCCGACATTGACCTTGCGGCGCTCTTGCCGCGAAGGCATCTGCGGCTCGTGCGCGATGAATATCGACGGCACCAATACGCTGGCCTGCACACGTGCGATTGAAGAGTGCGGTTCGGGCGACGTGAAGATTTATCCGCTGCCGCATATGCCGGTGGTGAAAGATCTGGTGCCTGATCTGACTCACTTCTATGCTCAGTTCGCCTCGATCAAGCCGTGGCTGCGTACGCAGAGCCCGGCACCGGCCGATAAAGAGCGTCTGCAGTCCCCCGAGGACCGCAAGAAGCTCGACGGCCTGTACGAGTGCATCCTGTGCGCCTGTTGCTCGACCAGTTGCCCAAGCTATTGGTGGAACGGCGACAAGTACCTCGGTCCGGCCATTCTGCTGCAGGCTTATCGCTGGATTGTCGACAGTCGCGATGAAGATACCGGTGCGCGTCTGGACGATCTGGAAGACCCGTTCAAGCTCTACCGTTGCCACACCATCATGAACTGCGCGCGTACCTGTCCGAAAGGTCTAAACCCGGCCAAGGCGATCGCGGAGATCAAAAAGCTGATTGTCGAACGGCGCGCCGCATAAGTGTCGTTCTTCTTCTCCCTTGGCTTAAAAGGGTCAGGGGAGAGGATGCATAAGGAGGCGCTATCTCGATGGACGAAACCCGCATAAAGCGCTTGCGCTGGCGTACCCGCCGCGGTACGCGTGAACTCGATGCGCTGTTTGGCGGTTGGTTGGATGAGCGCTTCGCCAAGGCCGATGAATCACAGCGGCAGGCATTCGACGAATTACTCGACGTGCAAGACCCCGATCTGTGGGATTGGGTCATGGGGCATGCGCGCGCGCCACGCACGGACTGGCAGGCGATCATCGATGACATCCGCGCCCGCCATCGGCTTTGAATACCGTCCCTCACGATGGTTTTTGCGTCTATTGAGCGTAGTAGCTTTGTTGGCGGCACTGGCGATTGCTCTGTGTGGTCTGCCGTGGTGGTCAAAATGCCTGTTGTTGATAGCTACCTTTGTCGTGGCGCTGCGGGCGATACGTCGTACGCTGACCCGGCGTGTGATCGCCGCAGGCTGGGCCGGAGATGGCGGCTGGAGCTTGCGTATGGCCGAAGGCGCGGATGCTACGGCGACCCTCGCTTCGTTTCGGGCCATGGGCGTCTTCATATTGCTGCGCCTGGTTTTGCCCGGACAGCGGCCCATCGTTTTGGTGCTCGCGCCGGATAATTGCGATGCCGATACGCGCCGGCGGTTGCGTATGCGGCTGGCGGCGATCAAGCCTGGTGAGGCTTTGCCGCGGCTATGAGGGGGCGGACAGGCCTCAATGCCGCACTAACGTCCCGGTTCGCTGTCTGATGGCTGCTTGCCTGATAATCTGCATGCTTGGGCGGCCTGCCCACTGACTCTTACAAGCGACCCGTCCATGTTTCGACCGCTCGAACTTTTTATCGGCTTGCGTTATACCCGCGCCAAACGGCGCAACCAGTTCATCTCTTTCATCTCTGCGGTTTCCATCATCTGCATTGCGATCAGCGTGACCGCGCTGATTACAGTGATGTCAGTGATGAACGGTTTCGACAACGAACTGCGTTCGCGCATTCTCGGCGCGATCTCGCACGCCACGGTTTCGAGCTTGTCCGGCGAGGGCATGCAGGACTGGCAGCAGACGGTAAAAGTCGCCGAGAGCAATCCGCATGTACAAGGCGCCGCACCTTACGTCGAAGGGCAGGCGATGTTGCTGGCGCGGCGCTCCAATGGCGCGATTGTGCGGGGCATCGAGCCAGAGCAAGAGCCCAAAGTATCCGAGCTGGGCAGCCACATGGTCGAAGGGACTCTGTCCGATCTCACGCCCAATAGCTGGAATATCGTGCTTGGCAAGGAGCTGGCGCTGACTCTGGGTGTCAACGTCGGTGACAAAGTCATCATGGTGGTGCCGCAATTTCGCGGCACGCCGATGGGTAGCGTGCCGCGTCAACGGGCTTTCAAGATCACCGGCATCTTCGAGCTGGGCATGCAGGAGTTCGATTCCGGTCTTGCGCTGGTCAATATGAGCGATGCTGAAAAGCTCAACGATCTCACCGGGCCGAACGGTATCCGCTTGCGCCTGGATGACCTGTTCAATGCGAATCCCGTAGCGCGAGAGCTGGCCGATAAGTTCGGGCAGGTCTATCGAGTCCAGACCTGGATGGACAGCCACGCAAACTTCTTCTCGGCGATCTCGATGGAGAAGAAGGTGATGTTCATCATTCTGTCGCTGATTATCCTGGTGGCGGTGATTAACCTGATCTCGATGCTGATGATGCTGGTAACGGACAAGCAGGCCGACATCGCCATTTTGCGCACCCTCGGTTCGACCCCGCGCAGCATCATGGGCATGTTTATGGTGCAAGGCGTACTGGTGGGCTTTGTCGGTATTGGCTGTGGCGTCGGCCTGGGCTCGCTGCTGTCATGGCGATTGCCGCAGATCGTGAAGGTCATCGAGCAGGTTTTCCATGTGACTTTTCTGTCGCCGGATATTTATTACATCAGCGAATTGCCCAGCAAGCTGCTGGCCAGCGATGTGGGCTGGGTGGCGCTGACTACGTTCCTGTTCTCCTTGCTGGCCACTCTGTATCCCGCCTGGCGTGCTTCGCGTACACAGCCGGCGCAGGCGCTGCGCTATGAGTGATTCCCTGATGAAAGCCACTATGACTCCTGCACCTATATCTGCTCCATCCAAACATGCTGCCGATGGCCTCGTACTGCGCGCCAGTCATGTCGCCAAGACCTATCAAGAGGGCGATCTCAAGACCGATGTATTGAGCGATGTGAGCTTCAGCCTGAAGCGTGGCGAAACGCTGGCCATCGTTGGTGCATCGGGCTCGGGTAAAAGCACGTTGCTGCACATCATTGGTGGGCTGGATACGCTGACCGGCGGCGAAGTGGAGGTGGACGGGCGCATATTGTCGACACTGTCCGATGCCGAACGTGGCCGGGTGCGCAACCGCTCGCTGGGTTTCATCTACCAATTTCATCATCTGCTGCCCGAGTTCACCGCCTTGGAGAACGTATGCATGCCGCTATTGATTCGGGGCGTCTCGATCGTCGAGGCGCAGCGCGAAGCCGCTGCATTGTTGGAGCGGGTTGGCCTGGGGCAGCGCCTGGCGCACAAGCCATCGGAGCTGTCCGGTGGCGAGCGGCAACGTTGTGCCGTGGCGCGCGCATTAGTAACCAAGCCGGCCTGTGTGCTTGGCGATGAGCCTACCGGCAATCTCGATGAAGGCAATGCGGCGCAGGTGTACGCGTTGATGCTTGAGCTCAATCGCGAAGTCGGCACCAGTTTTATCCTGGTGACTCACGACAGCCGGTTGGCGGCGAAGATGGATCGCACGCTTGAGCTGCATAACGGGGAGTTGAGATAAGAGCAGGGAACGGGGAATAGGGAACGGGGAACATGCAGCTTGAGTGGTGGCTGTGATGTCGCGTTCTTTTTTGATTTTTCTTTGTTTTTTCTCTTGCTTTTCAGCTCCTGCTTTTTAGGCTTTTCCCCGTTCCCCGTTCCCCGTTCCCCGTTCCCCGTTCCCCGTTCCCCGTTCCCCGTTCCCCGTTCCCCGTTCCCCGTTCCCCGTTCCCCAGATTTCCCCTACACGTTTTTCATCCTCGCGCCGTGACGTATCGCGTTAGGCTGGGTACTCCAGGGAATGGAGTGGGTGATGGGGCGTATCAGTAGTGCAGTCGGGGCCGGGTTGGCGTTATTGCTTGGCGTGCTTGCGGTGCAATGGCTGCCGGTCTTGCCTTCGCGCTGGTGGTGTCTGTTCGGCGTCATTTTGCTGGTTGTGCCGTGCTGGCGTTGGCCATGTTGGCGTGGGTGCGCCTGCGTGCTGTTCGGATTCGCCTGGGCGGTTTGGCGTGCCAGTGCGGCGATGGACGCGCGTTTGCCGCGCGAGCTTGAGGGCCGTGATTTCAGCGTCATCGGCACTATCGCCGACCTGCCACAATCGGGTGCCGACGCGACCCGATTTCGCCTGACGATCGAGCAGGCCACGCTGGATGGCGAGCCGATCGCCTTGCATGGCCAGCTACGGCTGGCCTGGTACCGAACCGCGCCGGTGTTGGAGCCATGCTCGCGTTGGCGACTCACATTACGCTTGAAGCGTCCGCGCGGCCTGGTCAATCCCGGTAGTGCCGATAGTGAGCGGAGTTCGTTGGAGCGCGGCGTCATCGCCACCGGTTACGTGCGCGAGGACGATGCCAACGCGATGCTCGACTCGTCCCGCTTCTGCATCGATGGCGTGCGTGATGCGATCGCCAAGGGCATCGCGGCACGTGTACGCGATCCACACGATGTAGCGCTATTACAGGCATTTTCAGTCGGCGATATACGCGGGCTGAGCCAGCGCGATTGGGAGGTCGCGCGAGCCAACGGCATCCCGCATTTGATTGCGATCTCCGGTTTCCATGTCGGTGTCGCCGCCATATTCGGCATCTGGCTGGCACGTTTTGCTTATTTGATATGGCCAGGCCTGGCGTTACGTTTGCCCCGTATGCAGGCGCAGGCCACGCTGGCCTTGCTGATGGCGGGGATCTATAGCGCGTTGGCTGGCTTCGGTTTACCTACGGTGCGCACGCTGCTGATGATTGCGGTGGTTGCGTGGGCGCGTTGTAGTCGGCGCCAAAGCAGCGGCGCGCAATCGTTGGCGCTGGCGTTGATCGCCATTCTGCTGGTCGATCCATTGGCGGTGCTGGCGGCGGGGTTCTGGTTGTCCTTTGTCGGGGTGGCTTTTCTGATCTTTGGCCTGACCGCCAGTGGTCGTGGCTTGCGTGGGTTTGTGCGCGAGTTGTCCGCCGGACAATTATTGATGACGGTGTCTTTGCTGCCGCTGACCATGTGGTTCTTTGGTGAGTCCTCGTTGGTCGGTGTCTTATCCAATCTGATCGCCGTGCCCTTCGTCAGCTTTGTGATCGTGCCTGGCGCACTACTTGGCATGTTGCTGCTGGGCTTGTGTCCACCCCTGGCAACCCCCGTGTTGTGGCTGACGGGTTGGCTGGCGCATGCGCAATGGTGGTTGCTACAACGCATGGCGACCTGGCCGGGTGCGCATTGGTACCTGCCGGAGGTGGCGCCGTGGGCGCTCTGGCTGGCGACGTTGGGTGCCTGGTGGCTGTTCATGCCGCGCGGAGTGCCACTGCGCGGATTGGGTTTTTTGCTGTTTCTGCCGCTGGTCTGGCCGCCGTCATCGGTGCCGCAGCAAGGCGCATTCCAGCTATGGGTGCTGGACGTAGGGCAGGGTTTGTCGGTGTTGCTGCGCACTGAGCGTCATACCCTGGTCTACGACACGGGTGCGCGCTATCCGTCGGATTTCGATATGGGCGAGGCTGCGGTATTGCCATCCATGCGCGCCTTGGGCATCAGCCAGCTCGACATGCTGATGGTGAGCCATGCGGACAACGATCATGCGGGCGGGGCACCGGCGGTTGCGGCGGCTTTCCCGTTGGCACGGCGTTACGCCGGTGAGCCCGAGCACATGTCGCTGCCGATGGAGCCTTGTCAGGCCGGCCAGGAGTGGACATGGGACGGGGTGCGTTTTCGCGTATTGCATCCTGAGGTTGGGCGCAGCGGCAAGGGAAATGATCGCTCCTGCGTGCTCTTGATCGAGGGCATCGGTGGACGCGTCTTACTTACGGGTGACATCAGCAGCAAGGTCGAGTTACGGGTGGCCGCCGCGATGGGCGAGGGAGCTGCGCCAGTGTTGCTGGTGCCGCATCACGGTAGCCGCAGCTCGTCGAGTGCAGCCTTTATTGGCCGTCTGCAGCCACCATTGGCGATCGTTTCGGCAGGCTGGCGCAGCCGCTTCGGCCATCCGCATCCGCACGTGGTACAGCGCTATGCGGCGGCTGGCGTGCCCTTGCTGAATACGGCTGAATATGGGGCCATTCAGCTAGATGTGCCGGTCCATACGTCCCCGGTAATCAGCGCCACGTGGCGGCAGCGGCGTATGCGTTATTGGCGCGAATGAGCGTATTGCCACCGGCGCCACGGAACCGGGAAGTGGGGCTGCTATGATGCGCGCTCTTTAAACGACTGCGGATAGTAGGTGTTGTCGTGCTTGAACTCCTGATGGCTGGCGGATGGGCGATGTTGCCTATCCTGATCTGTTCGGCGGTCGCCGTAGCGATCGTATTAGAGCGTTGTTGGACCTTGCGCCGCTCGTCGGTATTGCCGACTGGCTTGGGTAACGAAGTGCTCAATTGGGCACGTTCGGGCCAGCTCGACCCCGCGCATTTGACCACTTTGGCCAATGGCTCGCCCTTGGGCGAATTGCTGGCATCGGCATTGGCCGTACGTAATCGGCCACGCGAACTCATCAAAGAGCGTATCGAGGACACCGGTCGCCATGTGGTGCATCGCATGGAGCGTTATCTCAACACGCTCGGCACGATCGCCTTGATTGGTCCATTGCTGGGTTTGCTCGGTACGGTCATCGGCCTTATCCGCATGTTTCTCGATGTGATGAAGGGCGGTGTCGGCGATCCGATGAAAATGGCAGGCGGCATTGGCGAGGCATTGATCTGCACCGCGACCGGCTTGGTCGTGGCGATTCCCGCTTATGTACTGCATCGCTATTTTCGTTCCAAGGTTGCGGGCTATTGCGTCGATATGGAAAAGCAGGCGACCGCGCTGCTCGACGAGTTGACCATCGCCGCACCGGCTGCCGCGCGCCCGCGTCGTGCGGCAAGTGCGAGCACCGAACCGAGCGCAGGCTAAGCACCGATGCGTATCGGCAATGACCGGAGGCAGGACGATTTCGAGATCAACGTGATCTCGCTGATCGATGTGCTGCTCACCTTGTTGATGTTCTTCGTGCTTACCACCACCTTTATTCAGCATTCGCGGATGCAGGTGACGTTGCCCAAGGCTAGCGCCGAAGAACGCGATATGCAGGCCCCCGCGCTCACCGTGGTAGTGGATCGCGATGGCCATTATTTCGTCGGCAGCGACGAGGTGCGGGGTGAAGGCATCGAGCCGCTGAAGCGCACGATTGCCCAAGTGGCCGGCGATGATCGCGAACGCCAAGTCACCATTCGCGCCGACGCTATGACGGCGCACCAGAATGTGGTGATGGTGATGGATGCATTGGGCCAGTTGGGCTTTACCAAACTGTCTATCGCCACGACGCCGAGTCAAGAGAGCACGGGCCGGTGAGTAAAGAGAAAGCCAGCGTATGGGGGGCTGAAACCTGGCGAACCTATAGACGTTTGCTGGGCTATACCCAACGCTACTGGGCTATCGGTCTTATCGCGCTGGTGGGCATGGTGATCGAAAGCGGCTGCCTGGCGGGCTTCACCAAGCTGCTGCGACCGCTGATCGACGATTTGTTTGCGAAGAAAGACGCGTATCTGATCTTCTGGATGCCGATCTGGATCATCGGCATTTTCCTGTTACGTGGCATCGGCATTTTTCTCAGCGACTACGGCATCGCCTATATCGGCCGCCACGTCGTGCAAAGCATGCGGCGGGACGTGTTTAGTGCTTATCTGCGGTTACCGGCGGCATTTTTCGGTGCCGAACATTCCGGTCAGCAGGTTTCCCGCATCACCTATACCAGCGAGCAAGTGGCGCAGGCCTCAACCGATGCCTTGAAAGTGGCGGTTACCGAGGGGCTGATGGTAATCGGCATGTTGTGGGTCATGCTCAGCAACAGTGCTTACCTCACCTTGGCTTTGTTTGTGATGGTGCCGGCGATTGTGCTGATCGTTACCGTGGTCAGCCGCCGCTATCGCACCATCAGCAAACGCATTCAAGGCACCATGGGATCGGTGACGGGCACCGTCGAAGAATCGGTCGGGGCGCATCGAGAGGTGCGCATCTACGGCGGGCAGGGGCACGAGGCGAAGCGCTTCGAGCAGATCACCAACCATAGCCTGCGGCTCAATCTCAAAGTGGTCACCACCAGCGCATTGTCCAGCGCCACCGTGCAGACGGCGGCGGCGTTTGCGCTGGCTTTGCTGGTATACCTTGGTACGCGGCCGGGGGTTATCGATCAGATTTCGCCGGGTGTGTTCATCAGCGTGCTTACCGCTATGGGCGGCATGCTGCCTTCGTTGAAACGGCTCACCGGTGTGCAGGCGACGATTCAACGTGGCATGGCTGCTTGCGATGATTTATTCGAGATCATCGATATGCCGCCGGAGATCGATAACGGCACCCGTGTCATCGAACGATCGCGCGGCGATTTGCAGTTTAACGATGTGCGCCTGGTGTATCCGCGCAACAGCTATGAAGCATTGCGCGGCATCGATCTGCATTGTCGGCCGGGTACGGTGACTGCGCTGGTCGGCCGCTCCGGTAGCGGCAAGAGCAGCCTGGTCAGCTTGTTGCCGCGATTCTACGAACCCAGCGCCGGCACCATTACGCTGGATAACGAGAACTGCGCGAATTACACCTTGGCCTCGCTGCGTGAGCAGATCGCCTGGGTGGGGCAGAGCGTGGTGTTGTTCGACGGCACCGTTGCCGACAACATTGCCTACGGTGAGTTGGCCGGCGCCAGCGAAGCGGCGATTGTCGCCGCCGCCGAAGCGGCCAATGCAATGGAGTTCATCAGTCGCATGCCTGAGGGAATCCACAGTTCGATCGGGCAAGGCGGCAACATGCTCTCCGGCGGCCAGCGCCAGCGCATCGCCATCGCCCGCGCCATTCTCAAGAACGCGCCGATTCTGGTGCTGGACGAGGCGACCAGCGCACTCGATACCGAGTCCGAACGCTTGATCCAGCAGGCGTTGCAGCGGCTGATGCGCGATCGCACTACCGTGGTGATCGCGCATCGCCTGTCCACCATTGAGGGTGCCGATCAGATCGCAGTGATGGATCAAGGACGCATTGTCGAGCGTGGCACACATGCTCAATTGCTCGCGCTGGGCGGTCATTACGCCGCGTTGCATCGCATGCAGTTTCACGATCAGCAAGCGAGCGACTGAGGCCTGCATGGCGCTGGCCGATACGCTCGAAGCGGCTTGGTACGGCCACCGTCCTTCACCCTGGTGGAGCTTTCCGTTGGCCTGGTTTTATGGCGGGGTGATTTATCTGCGCCGCGCCTTGTACCGGCGTGGTTGGCTACGCAGCGAGCGCTTGCCGGTACCGGTGGTCGTGATCGGCAATCTCAGCGTAGGCGGCACCGGCAAGACCCCGCTGACCATTGCGGTCGTAGACGCTTTACGCCAACGCGGTTTTCGTCCTGGGGTGGTGAGTCGCGGTTATGGCGGTAGCCATCGGCAGCCTATGCTGCTCGATGCGGCGCCGGATCCCGCGATCGTCGGCGACGAGCCCTGCTTGATCCGTGCCAGCGGTGTACCTGTAGCAGTAGGGCGAGATCGTCCCGCAGCGGCATGCTTGTTGATTGCCGCGGGCTGCGATGTGGTCATTGCCGATGACGGGCTGCAGCACTATCGGCTGGCGCGTGATGTTGAAATTTGTGTAATCGATGGCGTACGTCGCTTTGGCAATCAGCGATTGTTGCCTGCCGGGCCTTTACGTGAACCATTGAGTCGCTTGAGTAAGGTGGATTTTCGAGTATGCAACGGCGGTAAGGCGCAGGCCGGCGATATTTCCATGCAGCTCGAAGGGAGTAGCGCCAGCGCGCTTGTCGATGGTCACCAGCAGCCGTTGGCGAGTTTTGTCGGGCAGTCGGTGCATGCGGTGGCGGCCATTGGCCATCCGCGGCGCTTCTTCGACAGCTTGCGCGCACACGGGCTGGAGGTGATCGAGCATGCCTTTCCCGATCACCATACCTTTTCCGCAAGCGACCTGGATTTTCGCGACGAACTGCCGCTGTTGATGACCGAGAAAGACGCCGTCAAATGCCGGCACTTTGCACGGCCGCATGAGTGGTCGGTACCGGTGCGTGCCGTTTTACCGCAGGATTTTCTCGATGCGTTGAGCAATCGCGTCGATGCCTGCCGAGACGAGCGCCTGCCGAAATAGAAAGGCCGGCATAAATGCCGGCCTTTTTGCTTTATGCGCTGGCGTTTACTGCACGCGAGTCACATTGCCATTGTTATCGATTTGCACGATATCGCCTTCGCGAATCGAGCTGGCATCCGGTACGGTGACGTTGCTGATGCCGCCATCGCCCATTTTCAGGCGCAGGGTATAGCTTTCGCCGCCGCCGCCCGTACCGATCTTGTTGCCGACGACACCGCCGCCGACGGCGCCGGCGATGGTGGCAAGCGTATTGCCCTTGCCTTTGCCGACCTGATTGCCAAGTACGCCGCCGGCAACACCGCCGATGACCGTGCCTAGGGTGCCGTGATCGCGGCCCTGGGTGATATTGCGCTCGATCGACTGCACCGTACCGCACTGGCTGCAGCGGACGAAGATGCCATCGTTACGGATCAATACATTGCCGGTAGAGCTGATGTAGCCGGTGTTGCCGGCCGGTGCTTTGCTGGGGCCCGCGGCATGCGCGGTGACCGCAGTGAGAGCAAGCGCCGCAGCGAGGGCAAAGACGTTGAGATGACGAATTTTCATGGGCTCTCCTTGGTGGTTCATAGTGACGATGCCGACTCGATCGCTACGGACAGGGGCGATTCAAGATTCCGGTGTTGCCTTGCGTCGGCATGGTAGTTCGATTTTTGTTGCGGCGGAGCGCCGAAAACGCCGGTATGTCCGTATGGGACAGCGCTTGTTTATTATGTGAGGCTGTCGGCCGTGGATGTCTTACGGTCACCTGACGGTTTCGATTCACTGTTTTCGGAGTTTCTATGAGCCTTATTCAAGTACCGGTCTCGTACGGCGAGTTGATCGACAAGATCACTATTTTAGAGATCAAGTCGCAGCAGATCACCGATCCGGCCAAGCTGGTCAACGTGCGCAACGAACTGGATCTGCTGAACGCGACCTGGGCCAGCGCCCCCGCTTCACAAACCGATATCAGCGACGAGCGCGCCCGGCTGCTGGCCGTAAACCAGGTGCTTTGGGTCATCGAAGACGATATTCGCCTGAAGGAAAAGGCTCAGGCGTTCGATCAGGCCTTCATCGAGTTGGCCCGTTCGGTGTATTTCCGTAACGATGAACGTGCCGCCGTGAAGCGCGAGATCAATCTCAAGCTTGGCTCGCAACTGGTCGAGGAAAAGTCGTATCAGGATTACCGCGCCTAAGCGCTCGTTACCGCCGTTCCATCGCTTGATAACACCTACTCGGCCAGTGCCGGCTGAGTAGGTGGTCCCCCTGCCTTGCCCAGGCATATGTGTTCACCCGGCTGTGACGTATGGCCGATGCACTATGGCTGGGGTTTATTCATTGGGGGGAACTGATGAACCAGGACGACACGCAAGCGGCGGCCTTGCAGGCCCAGGCCTATCCGATCGCCCAGCCGCCGAAGGGCCCCTATCCCGAACAATCGATCCCGCGCTACAACGCGGCAAAAGGCATGTGGGCGGCCTGTTTCTCAGGTGGCGGGCCACGTGCATTTGCGGCATCGCTGGGGCAGATGCGGGGGCTTCAGGCGGCCGGTGTAGTGCCTTTGCTCGGCGCGATCTCCTGCGTATCGGGCGGTAGCTGGTTCGGCGGGCTGTTTTCTTATGCACCTTCGTCTTATAGCGACCAGCAATTGCTGGGGCCGGTGGTCGCTCCCGGCGATCTCACAGTGGCCATGCTCGATCAACTGCCGTCCGGTTATCTGGGTTCGGCCTTAGGTCATCTCAGTAATGAAGAGCTGGCAGCATGGCTGGCCCTTTATCTGTTGGAGTACAAATGGGGCACGATACCGTTCGACAAGATCTGGGGGCGCTTGCTCAATGCGACGCTGCTGTCGCCGTTCGGGCTGGGTGATCTCAATACCTCGCTGACCTTGAACCAGCAGACGCTCGCTGCCATTGAGGCCCGCAACCCCTCGCTGAATGCGAATTTCTTTACCCTGCGCAAGGACCGTCCCTTCTTTATTGCCGGGGCCACGCTGGTCTATCCCCAGAACACGCTGTCGCCCCAGGGTGATTTCGTGCGCAGCTATCCCGCCCGCGATCATGCTTTGCTGCGCACGCAGCCCAGGCTTGAGCCCGGCGATCTACCGGGGCAGACCTATCGGCCGTTCGAATACACACCCGGCTACAGCGGCACGCCGCAGTTGTTCGCCGGCGCAGGTGTTAACGGTGTCGATATCGGCAATGGCTATGTCGAGAACTTCGCGTTTGATACGCCGACACCGCGAGGCGTGAATTCCAGCGATATCGTGACCGTGGCCGCAGGGCAGTTTCCGTTCCTGTTGTCCGATGTCATCGGTAGCAGCAGCGCAGCGCTGGCTTCGCTGATAGATCTGTCCGGTTATTCGGGCGGCTTCCCTTATTTCCAGTATTGGCCGATCCGCAAGATCGGTCAGCAGGCATCGGCGAGTTATAGCTTCGGCGATGGCGGCATCCTGGAGAACATCGGCATTGTCCCGCTGCTGCGGCGCAAGTACCGGGTGATTTTCGCCTTCGTCAATTCGCCGTTTCCGATCAATGCCACCGACAAGGGGTGTGTCGATGGCATCGACGGTCAGATCAGCCGGTTGTTCGGTTTCATCCCTGCCAACGACTATGGCAGCAACCAGAATACGCAGATCTTCGATAAAACGGAGTTCGCCGGATTGGCCGCCGGTTTGAAATCTGCGCGCGCGGCCGGTGAGGCGGTGGTGCATGCCGGGTACTACGCCGTGCTGCCCAACAATCCGTTTGCACTGGAATCGTACACACCCTTGATCTTCTGGCTGTACAACGATTTGAACGAATCATGGCGCCATCGGTTGCCACCTGCGGTCAGTGCCTTGCTCAATGACACTGATCCACAGGATTTCCTGGCCAACTTTCCGAATTACGCCACCGTCGGGCAGAACTACGAGGAATTGCTCTACCTCACGCCGAGGCAGATTAATCTGCTCGCCCATATGTGGTGCGACACCATGGTGCAGGGCTTCGCCGCGCAGGGACAGGCGTTTGGCATGGATTTGCCCGGACCGGCTGGCTAGCTGGTTTGGGCATGGCGCTGATGTGCGGCGCAAGCCTCGAAGCGCTCGATAACCGCGTCGACCTCGATCAGATCCATCACTCCGGGTCGTTCGATCTTGCTGCCCCAGGGAATCTCGCTGGCTGGTTTGCCCAGGTATTTTCGGGCGGCCGCATCGTATTGGTTCACGCACCAGCGACGATCGGAATAGGGGCCGGAGCGGTCGGGGTTACTTGCCGCATGCAAGCCCAGCACTTTGCAGCCGACGGTATTGGCCATATGCATGGGGCCGGAGTCGGGTGTCAGTAGCATCTGTGCGCGGGAAAGCGTCGCCATCAGCCGTTTGAGCGTGTCCTTGCCGGTGAGGTCGAGCGGCGTGCTACGGCAGGCTGCGAGTACGGCATCGGCCGCGCTGCGTTCGGCTGGCGAAGGGCCGCCTACCAAGGCTACCCGCCAGCCGCGCGCGGCGGCATGATCCATCACGGCGGCATAACGTTCGGCGCGCCAGTTGCGTAGCTGGTGGCTGGAGGTTGGGCTGACCAGCAGTGTCGGCGTTTCGCCAGATAGTTGTTCGGCCGCCCAGGCATGTGCCTCGTCGGGTATGGGGATATCCCAGCGCACGTGGGTCTGTTTGAGGCCCAGAGGCTCGCAAAAGCTACCGATGGCGTCGAGTACGTGTTCGCCGGTGCGGGCCGGAATCCGCTCGTTGACGACCAGTCCATGCAGATCTTTCGCACGGGCATGGTCATAGCCGACACGGCGCTTTGCATGAATCCCGAGGCTGAGCAGGTTGGAGCGAAGCGCCACTTGCATCTGCAGCAACGCGTCAAAGCGATGGCTGCGCAAAGCTTCGCGCACCGCTCGCATACCAGCCCAGCCGGCGCTCTTGTCGAACGTGATGAACTCCACCCCAGGCAGGTCACCGACCAGTCGACGCTCCAACTTACCGACGATCCAGCTCAGCGTGGTTTGCGGCCATGCCTGCTGCAGAGTGCGAACCAGCGGCACGACATGGGTGACATCACCGATGGCGGATGTGCGAAGCAGGCAGATGGAGGCGGGGATCGAGTTTGGGGGCATGGGGCTTGAGCTAGAATCGCACGACTAGAGCCGGGCATGATGATGCAAGAACGAGTCCGAGAGGACGCTACCAGCGCGATTCTGTTTGATGCTGCCGTGGCGCCACAAGTCGATGAGTGCTGGTTTACGCCAGCCTACTGGCGCGATCGCGGCGCCTTGCGTACGCAGGCAGGCGGGCGCGGCGGCGTCGCCATTGTCGATACACCGGCAGGCGAGTGCGTGCTGCGTCATTATCGTCGCGGGGGCCGCGTGGCGAATGTGCTGGGTGATCGCTACCTGTGGACCGGCGCCGCATATACGCGTTGCTTCTCCGAGTTGCGTTTGTTGGGCGCCATTGCCGCGCTTGGCCTGCCCGGACCGCAACCGGTGGCTGCCCGCTATCAACGGCATGGGCTGTTTTACACCGCCGACCTGATGACCCGCCGTATCGCCGAAGCGCAGACTTTGGCGGAGTGCCTGGCGCTGCAGCGGCTCAATACTGAATTGGCCGAGTCGACCGGCGCCCTGGTGGCGCGTTTTCATCGCGCCGGCATCTGGCATGCCGATCTGAATGCGCATAACGTGCTGGTGACTCCGAGCGAGCTGTATCTGATCGATTTCGATCGCGGTCAGCAACGTCGGCCCGCCTTGAGTTGGCAGCAAGCTAATCTGCAACGCCTGCGGCGCTCGCTAATCAAGCTGGGCGCGGCCGAACTCGGCGAGGCCGCTTTTGAAGAAATGCTCTGGAAGCCTTTGCTCAGCCGCTACAGGCAGGTTCTAAACGCATGAACTGGACGTTACATTTTCTCGGTGTCGGCGCGGCGCATGCGGTCGAGCTTGGCTCGTCGGCGGCTGTGTTGGAGCGCGATGGCGAGCCGGTGCTGCTGATCGATTGCGGCCCGGACACGCTCGACCGCTATCTCGCCGCCTACGGCGTGCCGCCGCGAGCGCTGTATATCACCCATACCCACATGGATCATGTTGCCGGGTTGGAGCGGTTGTTTTTCCGGCTTTGGTTTGATGAGCGGCTGCGGGGGCAGACCCGTCTTTTCGCGCATGCCGGATTGATATCTTTGCTGCAAGGGCGGGTTGCCGACTACCCCAATGTCCTGGCCGAAGGGGGCGTCAACTTCTGGGAAGCTTTTCGGTTGATCCCATGTCATCGCGGTTTTTGGCTGGATGAGCTGTGGTTCGATGTGTTTGCCACTCGCCATCACATGCCGGGTACCTCTTACGGCATCGCGCTGGCCGGTAGTTTTGCCTACACCGGAGATACCCGCCCGATCCCGGAGATGCTGGCTCGCCATGCTGGCGGCACCGAAGTCATTGCCCATGATTGCGGCCTGGTCGGCAACCCTTCGCATACGGGTATTGACGACGTCGAACGCGAATATCCCGCGCCGCTGCGTTCGCGCCTGCGGCTATATCACTATGGCAGTGCCGCCGACGGTGCGGCGCTAGCTGCGCGTGGCTACTCGATCGCCACGGCCAATGTCCGCATATCGCTGGCTGCGCCATCACCTCTTCGCCCCGATGCCGGGTGACTGGAATTTATGAGCACTAAGCAACTTCGGATGCTGGCGCGCTACAAGGCGTGGGCCAATCAGCTTATTTTCGACGCTGTTTCAGGCCTGCCAGCGATTGAAACGTCAAGGCCACGGCAGACTGTATTCGGCAATATGCTGCGGACGCTCAGCCACAGTTATGCGATTGACCGGATTTTCCAGGCGCATCTGCAGGGCGGCGAACATGGCTTCACCTCGCGCAATACACCCGAGCCGCTGCCGCTTGACCAGTTATGGCCGCTGCAACAGGCGGTAGATCAGTGGTACGTCGCCTGGAGCGATGCCCAGGATGCGCAGAGTATCGACGAGAGCGTGCCTTTCAGCTTTATTGGTGGCGGGCAGGGGGTCATGACGCGCGCCGAGATGCTGCTGCACGTGGTCAATCACACGACTTATCACCGGGGTTTCGTGGCCGATATGTTCTATCAGGTGCAGGCCAAACCGCCGACCACCGATCTGCCGGTGTTCCTGCGCGATGTGGCGCAAAACCAGGGTTGAGTCCGGCGGCTGAATGGCATCTCTTGTCACTGCGCGAGGCTCCGGTTATTCTTCCGCTTCTTTGTTGGGCTCAACGGCCCGGCAACGAGGTTTCACCATCGCGGAGAGGTGTCCGAGTGGTTGAAGGAGCACGCCTGGAAAGTGTGTATACGGCTAAACCCCGTATCGAGGGTTCGAATCCCTCTCTCTCCGCCAGTGAGTGAAACCGAGCGCCAACCTGCTGGTTGACGCCAAAAGCAACGTCTATGGTGGCCCTGTCGGTCCCTCCGCGACGATAGTTCGTAAACTCCGCCAGGCCCGGAAGGGAGCAACGGTAGCGAATGATTCGGGTGCCGGAGTGTGGCTGGCAGGGCCGCCGCCTTTTCGGGGGTGCTCGCCTTGCCGAGGGTGACTTGGCACAATCGTCTTTCGCCCCATATCGGTCGTGTATCGACATACACTCTTTCGTTCTTCCTGGTCCCGTGCGCAATCTGTTCCCGGTGCGGGCTACCGGATGTCATGAGTAGGCTCTAACGCATGTCTTATCAGGTATTAGCGCGCAAATGGCGCCCTCGCAAGTTCGCCGAACTCGTCGGGCAGGAGCACGTCGTGCGTGCGCTCACCAATGCGCTCGACACCGGGCGCATGCATCACGCTTACCTGTTCACCGGCACGCGTGGTGTCGGCAAAACCACCATCGCACGCATTTTCGCCAAGTCGCTCAATTGCGAGCGCGGCGAGTCGGCCGACCCCTGCGGCGAGTGCGCCGTGTGCACCGCAGTGGATGCTGGCCGCTTCGTGGATCTGTTGGAGATCGATGCGGCCAGCAATACCGGCGTGGACGACGTGCGCGAGGTGATTGAAAACGCGCAATACGCACCGGCGCGCGGCCGCTTCAAGGTGTACCTGATCGACGAGGTGCACATGCTCTCCAAGCCGGCGTTCAACGCGCTGCTGAAAACACTGGAAGAGCCGCCACCGCATGTGAAGTTTCTACTGGCCACCACCGACCCGCAAAAGCTGCCGGTCACGGTGTTGTCGCGCTGCCTGAAGTTCAATCTGAAGCGACTATTGCCCGACCAGATCTCCGGCCAGATGCGGCACATTCTCGGTGCCGAGAATATCGCCTATGAAGAGCCCGCTATCGGTGAGCTGGCGCGCGGCGCCGATGGCTCCATGCGCGACGGCTTGTCTTTGCTCGATCAGGCCATCGCCTACGGTGGCGGTGCCCTGCATCTGGACGATGTGCACGCGATGCTGGGCAGTGTGGCGCGCGGGCAGGTGCTCGGCGTGCTCGATGCGTTGGCTGCGGGTGACGGCCAGCAGTTGATGGCCGAGTGCACGCGCATTGCTTCGTTTTCGCCGGATTTTGGTGGCGTACTGGATGATCTGGCCAGCGTGCTGCACCGAATCCAGTTGATTCAACTGGTGCCCGGCTATCGACCCGAGGACGGCGACGCCGATGACAGCACGATCATCGCGTTAGCCGAGCGCCTTGCGCCCGAAGATGTGCAGTTGTATTACCAGATCGCCACTGCCGGCCGTCGCGATCTCGCACTGGCGCCGGATGCGCGTACCGGTTTCGAGATGGCCTTGCTGCGCATGCTGGCGTTCCGCCCGCTCGATGGCGGCGGTGAGGCGCCGCGTAGCGAGCGGGCAGCGAGTGCGCCGCCGCCGCGCACGGCCCCTTCGTCGACAGCGGCGGCATCGCCGGCGCCCACGCGCGCCGCGCCGCCGCCGATGGTCGAGCGTTCAGTGCCGGCGAGCCGCCCCGATCCCGTACCGCCGCGCGCCGAATCGCTTGCCGCACCGGCGGCCGAGCCTCCGGTACGGGCTGCGATTCCGCGCGATGCATCCGGCTTGCCGCATTGGGAGACCTTGATTGAGCAGGCAGGCTTGCGCGGGCCGCTGGGTCAACTGGCGCAAAATGCCGCTTTACGGGAGCGTGATGGTCAGACCCTGGTCATGGCGCTGCAGGCGGCCCATATGCACTTGGCGGTCGAGCCGATGGTGAGTCAGATGGAAGACCGCATTAGTCAGGCCCTGGGTGAGCGCATTCGTTTGCGTTTCGTCGGCGATCAACAGATTGCCGGGCACACGCCGGCTGCACGCGCGGCGAATGCTCGCGAGGCAGCGCAATCGGCGGCCGAACAATCGATTGAGGGTGATCCGCTGGTGCAGTCGCTTAAGCGCGAGTTTGGCGCGCGGGTGTTGCCGCAGTCGGTTAAACCCTTCGAATCCTGAAGCGAAATTTTTAAACTCGTCACTTGAACTATCTGAACCTGGAGTCAAGCTCATGAAAGGACAAATCGGCCAACTGATGCAGCAAGCTCAGCGCATGCAGGAAGACATGAAGCGTGCGCAGGAAGAGATTGCCAGATTGGAAGTTACCGGCAGCTCAGGCGGTGGCCTGGTCACCGTGCTGATGACCGGTGCGCACGAGGTGCGGCGCGTGCAGATCGATCGCAAGCTGTTTGCCGACGATCCTGAGATGGCCGAGGATCTAGTCGCCGCCGCTGTCAACGACGCGGTGAACAAAGTGGCTGAGGTGAGCAAGGGCAAGCTCGGTGGCGTTACCGCCGGGATGAATCTGCCGCCCGGCTTCAAGATGCCGTTTTGATCTTTAGCGGGGCGTACCGAGGTGCGCGAGAGCAACGAAGCGGCCATGCCGTGATCGCGCATTTCGGTGCGCTCCTGCCATCCACGATGGACCTATGAGCAAGCTCCTCTCTGATCTGATCGAAGCCTTGCGCTGCCTGCCTGGAGTGGGCAATAAGAGTGCGCAGCGGATGGCTTTTCATTTGCTGGAGCGCGAACGCGAGCGTGGTCTCAAGCTGGCCAGCACGCTGGAGCAGGCCATGCGCCGCATTGGCCATTGCAGTCGCTGCCGCAATTTCAGTGAGGAGTCGGTGTGCGCTTTATGCGCTAACAGTAGCCGTGACCGGCAAGCGCTATGCGTGGTCGAGTCTCCGACCGACCTGGCGGCGATCGAGCAGGCGACCGGCTATCGGGGGCAATATTTCGTATTGCTCGGCCGACTATCGCCACTCGATGGCTTAGGCCCCGAGGAGCTGGGTCTAGCTCAACTGAGTGAGCGCCTGGCCGAGGGCGAGATCGAAGAGATGATTATCGCCACCAATCCCACCGTAGAAGGTGAGGCCACCGCGCATTATCTGGCCCAACTGGCGCACGCTGCCGGTGTGAGGCCCAGCCGCCTGGCGCATGGCGTACCGTTGGGCGGCGAACTTGAGTACGTCGATCGCAGCACGCTGGCGCATGCTTTCGGCAGCCGGCATACGCTGAGCTGACTTCGGACAGAGTCTATTTACATGCAAAGGAGCAAGGCATGAGCGACACCATTTTTGGCAAGATCGTCCGCCGCGAGATTCCAGCCGATATCGTTTATGAGGACGATGATGTACTTGCTTTTCGCGACTTGAATCCGCAAGCGCCGGTGCACGTTTTGTTTATCCCCAAGCGCGCGATTGCCACGCTTAATGATGCCCATGCCACAGATGCCGAATTGCTGGGCAAGCTGCTACTTGCCGCTGCGGGCTATGCCAGACGCGAGGGCTTGGCCGAGCAGGGCTACCGCACCGTCGTCAACTGTAACGAGCATGGCGGCCAGACGGTGTTTCATCTGCATGTGCATCTATTGGCTGGCCGCCGGATGCATTGGCCGCCGGGCTGAGTGAGTTGAGACCACATGAAAACGCCGGCATAAAGCCGGCGTTTTCATGTCGCAGATTATCTGCGCGGTGGCGGCGGCAATGGCCGCGGTACCACGATGACTCGCGGCTGGTACCAGAATGGGTCGCCCCATGGGCCCCAGTACGGTCCAAAACCCGGACCCCAGAATGGGTCGTAATAGCCCTGCGGGTAGCGCACGGCGACGCGCTTGGGCCACAGGTAAACCACGTCGGCTTCGACGCGGGGATAGGCGTAGTCGTATTCACCGACTTTCTGCGACACCGTGCCGTGCAACGTGCCGGTGATGGTGACCTCGCGTCCGCGGGCGAACACTTCGGGATCGTAGAAGCCACTGCGGCAGGCGACGAAACGGCCCTGATTTTCCGCTGTATTGCCTGAGGTCGGTCGTGCTTCGCTATCGAGCGGACGCGACAGCAGGTAGAAGCAGGTCTCTTGTTGGCCGGGCTCGGTCTTGATGATCTCGCCGCCCCAGCGCACCTTGGCGCCACCTGCGCCACCTTGTTGGGCCGCGGTACTGGTGATGTCGGTATAGGTACCTTGCAGCGGCTGGGGAATCGTCACGCAGGCGGCCAGGGACGCAGTGACGGCTGCCAGGGCAAGGGGTTTGTACATGGACATGAAAGCTTTCTCCATCGTGGGGCGGATGTAGGCGTGTCCGCGGTTCAGCGTCGTTTGACCATACGTTGCGGTCAGAAATTCCGTACAGCTTGCTTATGTTAGAGGCGGCAATTTTGAAGGAGGTTCATCATGCACGTAACGCAGGTCGAGGTAAGTCTCCAGCAGTCTTTCAGGTTCGTCCTGGCGGCCCAGCTCAGGTGAAACTGCCATCCCTCGCTATGCCTGCGAGCTATTCCAGGCGGGCCAGTTCCGTTCAAGCACACGCATCGCAGTGTACCGCGCATCTGTACGGCAACCGAGCCGGCGCGTCTAAACCAAATCGGCTGCCGCAAGTTGCCGCTATGCGTCGGTCCTGGTAACGCCTTTGCGCCGCTAATGGTTGACGATGTCCCATCGGCGCCACCGTTCTGGAATCGATTATTTGGGTATCAGACAGATTGCTCACGGAGCGCTGCCGTGGATCGGCTCCGCCCGCGCCGCTGCGAATGAGTCAGGTGGATGTGCGTCGTGGACGGAAATTCCTGGCGGCTTTTTGAAAGGCTTTCAGCGGTTCAGTAGGAGGCTCGTCATGGGCGTAACGCAGGCTGAGATAGGCATCCATCAGCCTTTCGAGTTCGCGGCGCTGATGCGGCAGCGCCCTGGCAGCTCGGCTCAGGTAGTGCTGCGGTCCTTCGCTAAGTCGGCGAATCACCTTGACGCGGGCGAGTTTCCGTTCAAGCGTGCGCATCGCCGTGGATAACGCGTCCTGGCGGCGTCGACGCCATAGGGCCCAGGCCAAGCCGACGGCCGCGAACAGCACGCAGGTCACCGTCAGTAGCAGGCTTAGTGTGGTCGTATCGGTGTCGCGGATACCGAAGGGGACAAGTAATCCACGCTGGCGCAGTGCGTCGAAACCGATGATGCCTTCGTTCCACCAGTGGTTGACGATGTCCCATCGATTGCGCAAGTTTTGTAGCCACTGATTGCGGTACCAGCTCGCTTGATCTCCGGTCGCGGCGGCCGCACCCAGGCTGACTCGTTCGGGTCGTACGGCTGCGGTGGGATCCATGCGCACCCAACCTCGGCCAGCCAGCCAAACTTCACTCCATGCATGGGCATCGGATTGGCGTACCAATAGATAGTTGCCGAGTGAGTTCCAATAACCGCCCTGGTACCCGGTAACGATACGGGCAGGGATGCCGGCGGCGCGCATCAGTACGGTGAACGCCGATGCGTAGTGTTCGCAGAACCCTTCGCGCGTAGTGAACAGAAAGTCGTCCATCGCGTCGCGCCCTAACGGTGCGGGCGACAGCGTATAGCGGAAGTTATCGTTGTGAAACATCGTCAGCGCCTGCTGCACGATGGCTGCGTCGTTCTTGCCGAATTGTTGCCGCCATTGAGCTGCCAGGGCGCGCGTACGCGGATTGAAGTCTGCGGGTAGTTGCAGGCCGCGTCGTTGCTCGCGGTCGTCCAGCTCTGCTTGCAAGCGATAGTGCAGGGCTGAACGCAGGGAGTAATTGAGCGCCTCGTTGACGGGCTTGTCGGCAATCAGCTCGCGATCGGCACTTAGCCTGGCCTGGGCAGGCGCGGCGAGCGGCACATCGAGTGCGGGCAGCACGCGTTGGTTGCTGGCCTCCAGGCTGATGCGGTAGGCGATCGAATCGGCACTTTCGACGGTGGCGGGCGGGCGCGGGTCTCCCATGTAATCCCAGCGGCGACCGTCGTAGCGCCACATGACATAAGCACGGAAATAGCGTTGTGCGGGTGCTGGTTGTGCGTCATCGAAACTTACCCGCAACGCGGGTCGGTCGTCGGTAAGCAACTCGGCAAAGTCGCCGGGTGACATCTGCTCGCTGAGGCCGGTGCGTGCCTGCGGGGTCGGCGGCGTAGCCCACAGCGGCGAGTTCAGCCGCGGAACCAATACGAAGGCGAACAGCGTCAATGGCAGCGATGCCGCCAACAATCCGAAGGCCGGCAGCAGTTCGCGCGGCATCGTAGTAGCCATGCGCGCAGGTTGTAGCGCGCGCAGGGCGGCTAATGCCGGCAGCAGGCCTAGTGCGACCCCTGCGGTGACCAGCATGCTTTGATTGAACAGCAGTGCCGCCATCAAGGCGAAGCAGGCGAATGCCATGCTGACCTGTGCATCGCGCGGTGTTTCGGTCTCCAGCAGCTTGAGTACCAGCAGCCCCACCGCAAGCGCCGTGCCGGGCTCGCGGCCGAAGATGCTGTGGTACTGAAAAATCACCGCCATGGTCAGCAAGCCAAGCAAGGGCAGTTTGAGATAGGCCGGCGCGCGGCCTGGCCATCGTCGCCGTTGCCACCAGCGCAGGCCGAGTATCAGTGCCAGCGCACTACTCAGCCATATAGGCAACTGCGGCATGTGCAGGGCCAGCACCACCGCCATGGTCAGGCAGATGAGATCGAATGCGCGGATATCGATAGTGGTCTCGCCAAGGCGTGAGCGACTGAGCATGCGTGGCCACTTCATATGGACACAATCATGGCAGTCGCGCCAATGCGTTCATGCAGCAGGTGTAATGCGCCTGCCCAATGCCGGAGGCGATCTCTTCCTCGGGCAGCCAAAGGCTGCTGCGCCGGCCTTTGGCCTCGGCTTCGCCGAGCCAGCGTGCCAGGCGGGCGATACGCGCTTCGTGATCCAGCGCAGACAGTTGGCGCCAATCCAGGCGCCACGCCTCATGGCCTTCCGGTTGTTCGAAATCCTTCACCAACAGGCTGTGATGACGGGCGCTGACCTTCCAGGCGATATGTCGCAATGGATCACCTGGACGATAGTCGCGTAGTGCCGCTAGATCTTCGCCGTGATGCAGGCGCCGGCGATGTAGGTCATCGGGGGGTTGTGACGGTGGCGGGCCATGGGCTTCGGGTCGCGGCCACACTAGCGATGACTGTTGCGGATACAGCCAGCTCCAGGATCGAAACAGGCCGAGCGGCCAACTCGTCCATAACTTGATGCGCGGCAATGGTTGCCATCCGCGTTGTGTGGTGGCGAGCGAAAACACCACGCGCGTGCTGTCGCCGGGAGCGATCGCGAAAGCCTGGGTTTGGCCGTCCACCTCAAGGTAGACCGCTTGATGCATGCGTCCGGCACTTTGCATATGAAATTGCAGTGTCAGCGGCTGACCGGCGATAGCGTGGCCAGCTTGAATCGTGGTCAGGCGCAGGCCATCGAGGTTGCGAAAGGCGATCAGCATGCTTGCCGTGCTGGCGGCGCCGAGCAGGCAGGTGAGCAATAGCGCCGCGTTGTTGGCATAGTTCAGCGCACCCACCAGCATCACCGTCAGCAGTACAGTGAAGCCCAGGCCAAAGCCGGTCGGCACGATATAGATGCGGCGACGATGCAGCTCGATCGGCAGGCTTTCAGGGCGGCGATAGCGAGTGAGTGCAGGCAGCCGGCGTTCGGCCCAGGACTGCATGCGGCGGATAGCGTCCACGCCCAGGTCCATCAACCGCCCCCCATCAATCTACCGCGACCTCGGCTAACAGGTTGCGCGCTAGCGTGTCGCCGCTGGCGCCCCGTGCCGGCACCAGTCGGTGCGCAGCCAGTGGTACGAACAGCGCCTGGATGTCTTCCGGCAGCACATGAGTACGGTTGCTCAGTAGTGCCCACGCGCGCGCGGCGCCAAGTAGAGCCAGGCCGGCACGAGGCGACAGGCCCACGCGGATATCGCCATGGCGACGGCTGGCAGCGAGCAGGGCTTGTAAGTAATCAAGCAGAGCCGAGCTCGCGGTGATGGTCTGTGCTTGTTGATGCAGCGCGGCCAGCCCGGCGCCGTCCAGTTGAGGGTGCAACTGCGCCAGTAGATCGCGGCGGTCGCTGCCGGTGAGCAGGGCGCGCTCGGCGGTGCTATCTGGGTAGTCCAGCGAAAGTCGCAGCATGAAGCGATCGAGCTGGGAATCGGGCAATGAAAACGTGCCGTTCAAGTCGAGCGGGTTTTGCGTGGCGACGACGAAGAACGGTTGCGATAGCACATGCGTCTGGCCATCGACGGTGACCTGGCCTTCGGCCATGGCCTCCAACAAGGCACTTTGTGTTTTCGGGGTGGCGCGATTGATTTCGTCGGCCAGCAGCAAGCCGGTAAAGATCGGGCCTGGGTGAAAACGGAACGTACCGGTCTCGCGCTCGTAGACACTGACTCCGATAATGTCCGACGGCAGCAGATCGCTGGTGAATTGCACGCGCTGGAAATCCAACGCGAAACTGGCCGCCAGTGCATGCGCCAGAGTGGTTTTGCCCACGCCCGGTACATCTTCCAGAAGCAAATGACCGCCGGCGATCAGGCAGGTGAAGGCGAGCTTGATCTGGCGCGGCTTGCCAAGCAGCACGCGATTGACCTGCTCCATCGCGGCGTGCAGGCGTGCATGTAGGGTTTCATCGCGGAGGGCAGTGATGGCGGACATAGTGGGTGGTAGCCGTTGGTGGCGCAGTGAACGCTTTCCATGCGTGATGAGGTCAGTGTAGCGAGCGCCGCAGTGCGCTGGCGAGACGCCATTATCGTTGTGCCAGTTGCGCTACTGCCTCATTGTTTTTTGTGCCCCGTTCCCCGCTTCAGGGCAGTGCGATACCCACCTGTCGCAGCAGCCGCGCAAGGGCGATCAGCGGCAGGCCGATCAATGCACTGGGATCTTCGTTGTCGACGCGTTCGAACAAGCTGATGCCGAGCCCCTCGCACTTAAAGCTGCCGGCGCAATCGAGCGGTTGCTCGCGCTCGACATAACGGGCGATTTCATCGGCATCCAATGGACGAAAACGCACGCGCGTGTGGTCGACGTGGGTATGGCGTTGACCGTCGCGGGTGTCGAGCAAGCACAGCGCCGTATGGAAATGCACCTCGCGACCGGAGCTGGCGGCAAGTTGAGCGCGGGCGCGTTCGATCGAACCTGGTTTGTCCAGCATGTGGCCATCGAATTCGGCGACCTGATCGGAGCCGATGACCAATGCGTTGTGCTGACCTGCAGCTACCACCTCAGTTTTGGCGATGGCCAGGCGCAAGGCTCGCGCAGGCGGAGTTTCGCCTGGCAGCGGTGTTTCATCCGTGCCGGGTGCGTATTGTTCGAAGTCGGGCAGTAACCGGCGCAGCAGTTCAGCGCGATAAGGCGAGGTGGAGCCGAGGATCAGGCGTGGGGGAGTCGGGCTTGGAGTCGGCATGGCCTAGGGTTCGCGTCGGATATGTTCGCGCACGGCGTTATCAAGCGCGTGTTGGGCTTGGTTCAGTCCGGTGAGCAAGGGTTGCAGGCGTTGGCGTGCCGCACTCATGGTTATAGCGGCCTCGTCCAGCTCTTGCTGGGTCGCGCGGGGGGCCTTGTCCCGAATCCAGATCCGCTGCTGTAGCAGGGAGCGCAGGCCAGCATCGATGGCGTGCCGCGCCTCCTGCTCGCCGGTCGTGGGCAGGTCTGGGTTGAGCGACATCACGGCATGCGCCTGCTGCAGTCCGGCGCGGCAGGTTTTCAGGTCGCTTTCCAGCCGATCGGCCAGTTCCAGCAGTTGTCGCACGCTGCCAGCCCGGCGATATGTGCGTTGACGGTAAAACAGGGTTAGGCTTGCCAGGGCTGCCAGTAAGATGAACAGTAGAGCCAGGCCGAGTGTCAGATGGGTATTCACGGAGGACATGTCGGCTCAAGGGCGTAGGGCGGCAGTCTGCCGCATGCGCTCGAATCAGGCAAAATACCAACCTTTGTGGCATGTGAAGGCCCGCGGTAGTTGACTTAAGGCGGCCACAAACCTAGAATTTCTCGATTATGTCCGTGACACTGCCAGAGTCCGTGGACGCTTGGCGCATGGTTTCGGCGCAGCGTTCGTTCCAAGGGGTATTACCCATCACCACCTTCCAGCGATTGGGCGAGGTGTTGGCGGGTACCGATGGCACGGCTCAGTTCGAGTTGGATTTTGGCCGCGATGAGTTCGGTACGGCGTATCTTGACGTTCGCGTCCAGGTGCCGCTGACGCTGATTTGCCAGCGTACGCTAGAGCCATTCGTGCTGCCGACAACGGTAGAGAGCCGTCTCGGGCTGATTAAGTCCGAGCGTGAGGAGTCGGCCTTGCCGCCGGGTTGCGAGCCTTTGCTGGTCGCCGAAGATGGCAGGTTGAATCTAGCGGATGTGATCGAAGACGAATTGCTGTTGGCGCTGCCGCTGATTCCGGTTAATCCGGACAGTACGTTGCCTGACGAAGTAGTGGGTCCTGGCCCGGAGGAAGAGCTCCCCAGCGAGGATCGTTCCGATAACCCGTTCGCGGTTTTGCGCGAACTCAAGAAACAATGATTTAGCTGGAGACCCGCCATGGCCGTTGCCAAGAGCCGCAAGACCCCGTCCACCCGCGGCATGCGTCGTTCGCACGATGCGTTGAAGACCGTGCAACTGTCCACCGACCCGACCAGTGGCGAGGTGCATCTGCGCCATCACGTCACCGCCGACGGTTACTACCGTGGCAAGAAAGTCATCGAAACCAAGACCTCGGTGGTCGAAGAAGATTAATCGTTCCCGTAAGGGATACGGTTCCGCAAAACGGCGCGGCAACGCGCCGTTTTGCGTTTAAGCGTTCATAGAACGTAACTTTGCAGCTTCGGCGAGAACGGCCATCAGGGGTGATGGGTGGTGCGTTTGCTTCGCCAACCCTCAGATGGATCGTTCATGGCTCAGATTTATGCCCGCATTACCGGCACTGGCAGTGCGCTCCCAGAGAAGGTGCTGACCAACGCTGACCTTGAGCAGTTTGTCGAGACCAGTGACGAATGGATTCGTACCCGCACAGGCATCCGTCAGCGCCATGTTGTCGCTGAGGGCGAGACTACCGGCGATTTATCCTACCGGGCGGCGCAGATCGCGCTGGAGGCGGCCGGGGTAAAGGCTTCCGAGCTGGATCTGATTGTGCTCGGTACGACGACGCCCGACATCATTTTTCCGTCCACCGCGTGCCTGGTACAACACCGGCTTGGCGCCAACGGCTGCGCTGCGTTTGACGTCAATGCCGCTTGCTCGGGTTTCGTCTACGCGCTCGGTATCGCCGACAAATTCATTCGTAGCGGTCATTCGAAGAAAGTGCTGGTGATCGGTGCCGAGACCTTGACTCGCATGGTCGATTGGACCGAGCGCGAAACCTGCGTGCTGTTCGGCGATGGCGCCGGCGCAGTTGTCCTTGAGGCATCCAGCGAGCCGGGCATCTATGCCACGTGCTTACACGCCGATGGGGCTTACAAAGATCTGCTGTACAACCCCGTGGGCGTGTCGGCGGGCTTCAACGATGAACCGAATCACGGTGTGCGCATCCATATGTCCGGCCGTGAAGTCTTCAAGGTCGCTGTAAAAACGCTGGACTCCCTGGTTGAAGAAACATTGCAGGCCGCCGGTATGGAGGCTTCGCAAATCGACTGGTTGATTCCCCATCAGGCGAATTTGCGCATCATCGAAGCCACCGCCAAGCGGCTGAACATGCCGATGGAGCAGGTGATCGTGACGGTGGACAAGCACGCGAATACATCGTCGGGTTCGGTGCCGCTGGCGTTGGATTATGCGGTGCGCTCGGGTAAGGTGCAGCGCGGTCAGAACCTGTTGCTCGAAGCTTTCGGTGGCGGGTTTACCTGGGCTTCGGCGCTATTGCGCTATTGAGCCGAGATGGCAGAAAGTAGCCGAGCTTGCCCTTGGCATGACATACAGGAAAGCCGTGCAAATGCGCGGCTTTCTTCGTTTGAAAGCAGGTGTGCGATGTCTCGTTCACCTGCATAAGAGCCTGTCTAAAGTCGCGTAACAGCCGCCGATGGGTCCAATACGGCTGCGTACGGCTGCGGATGCTGGCACCATTCCCGCTTTAGCTTACGGAAATCTCGTCTCCATGACTCAAGTCGCCGCATCGCTCGCTTTCGTTTTTCCGGGCCAGGGCTCGCAAGCCGTTGGCATGCTCGCCGAATTGGCCACGGTCCATACCGAGGTGAGGGCGGCTTTTGACGAGGCTTCGGCTGGCGCAGGCGCTGACCTGTGGACGCTTTCGCAGCAGGGTCCAGAGGTCGAGCTCAATGCGACACAAAACACCCAGCCAGCTTTGCTGGCGGCGAGCGTTGCCGTGTGGCGCGTATGGCGCAAACTCGGCGGTGCCATGCCCGCACAGTTTTCTGGCCACAGCCTGGGCGAATACAGCGCATTGGTTTGTGCCGACGCGTTGTCGTTGCATGATGCGGCGGCCCTGGTTGCCGAGCGTGGCCGCTTGATGCAGGCCGCCGTGCCCGCCGGTGTTGGTGCGATGGCGGCGATACTTGGTGGCGACGATGCACAGATCGCACAGGTCTGTGCCGAGATGGCCCAGGGGCAAGTAGTGGCGCCTGCGAATTACAATTCACCGGGTCAGTTGGTGATTGCCGGTAACGCCGAGGCGGTGGATCGCACGCTGGCTCGCTTGGCCGAATTAGGCGTCAAGAAGGCCATCAAGCTGGCCGTGTCGGTGCCTTCGCATTGTGCATTGATGCGCGATGCTGCCGAGCTTTTGGGCGAGCGCATGGCATCGATCGCCTGGCAGCAGCCGACTGTGCCGGTGGTGCAGAACGCCGAAGCCAAGGCTTACGGCAGCGTAGACGATATTCGCGCCGCATTGCAGCGCCAGTTGTATCTGCCGGTGCGTTGGACCGAATGTGTCCAGGCACTTGCCGCGGCCGGTGCCACCCGTGTCGCCGAGGCTGGCCCCGGCAAAGTGCTGACTGGCTTAATCAAGCGTATCGATAAGAGTGTCGAGGCGCGTGCCATCGGTACACCGGCAGAACTGGATGCAGTTCGTGCTGAATGGGTTTGACCCGCCGTACTCCCATCCGATTCCCGATTCCCGATTCCCGATTCCCGCTTTCCTGAGGAAACCAACGAATGAGTAAACCATTGCAGGGTGAGATCGCCTTGGTCACCGGCGCCAGCCGCGGTATCGGTGCGGCTATCGCAGACGAACTGGCTGAGCAGGGCGCGACCGTCATCGGTACGGCCACCAGTGAATCGGGGGCCGCGGCAATCGGTGCACGGCTTGCCGGGCAGGGTGGTCATGGTCGTGTCTTGAACGTCACCGACGGCGCGGCTGTCGATGCGTTGATCGACTCGATCGGCAAAGAGTTTGGGCCGGTCTCGATCTTGGTCAACAACGCGGGTATCACTCGCGACCAGCTACTGATGCGTATGAAAGACGACGATTGGCAGGCCATTATCGATACCAACCTCACTTCGGTATACCGCACCTCCAAAGCCGTTATGCGCGGCATGATGAAGGCGCGTAAAGGCCGCATCATTTCGATCGCCTCCGTAGTAGGCGTTACCGGTAACCCGGGACAGGCCAACTATGCCGCGGCAAAGGCCGGCATCATCGCGTTTTCAAAGTCACTCGCACGCGAAATCGGCAGTCGTGGCATTACGGTGAACGTGGTCGCGCCCGGCTTTATCGATACCGATATGACGCGCGCGTTGCCTGAAGAGTCGAAACAGGCGCTGCTGGGGCAGATTGCCTTGGGCCACCTGGGCCAAGCCCACGACATCGCCAAGGCGGTGGGTTTCCTGGCATCGCCCGCGGCGGCCTACATCACCGGCGAGACGCTGCACGTTAACGGCGGCATGTACATGCCGTAACGAGGGCTTTCAAGGGGGCGATGTTTTGTGGGAGATGCCTGTAACTGAGGTCGCTCCCGCAGCATCGCTGCCTTTCACATTTTGAGCAGGCTCAGCGGGGTAGGTTCGGTAAGATTTTGTCATATGGCTTTTGTAGAGTTGCGCGCTCTTAAACCTAAGTACGGCCGCTGAAACTTCATCTATGAACGCCCTGGACCGATTGCGTGCCGGCCTGAGTAGTTCCCCCTGGCTGGCTATATGGCTGCTGTTGCCTCTACTAGGCATCCTTCCCCCGGTGCCAGTGGACGAGACCCGTTATCTCAGCATCGCCTGGGAAATGCGCCAATCGGCTGAGCTGATCGCCCTGCATCTCAATGGGTTTCCCTATTTCGACAAGCCGCCGCTGCTGTTCTGGTTGTTGAACTTGAGCTGGAGCCTGTTTGGCGCATCGCTATGGACCTCACGTGCCATGGTGGTGTTATTTGGTGCCGGTTGCATTCGCCTACTGACCTTGATCGAGCGGCGTCTTGCCGGTGTTGAGGCACAACAGGCAGGGTGGCTATTGCTTGGATGTGTTTATTTTTTGTTGTTCTGCGGGGCGGTGATGTTCGACATCGTCTTGTGTTTCTTTGTGCTGTTGGCGTTTCTTGCGGTGATCCAGTGGGTGCAAGGCGGCGATTGGCGTGCGTTGGTACTGCTGTTTGTGGCCAGCGGCCTGGGCATGTTGACCAAGGGGCCGGTGTTGTTACTGCACTTGGCCGGTCCGATGCTGCTGGCGCGTTGGTGGGCGCCGGTAGCGTCAAAGCCTGGTTGGCAGCGCATCGGAGCGATGCTCGCGATCACCCTGCTTTCAGGTCTGCCAGTGCTGTTTTGGGCGTTGGCGGAGGTGCGTCACCTTGGTGCCTCCGATGCGCATGAATTGTTGGTGACGCAAACAGCGGGGCGGGTACTCGACAGCTTTGCGCATAATCGAGCGTTCTGGTGGTATTTGATGTGGTTGCCGTTGATTGTGCTTCCTTGGCCGCTGGTTCTGCGTTGGAAGCACGTGCGCGGCGCCGCCAGCGAGAGTTTGCATTCAAGTGCCGGCCGCTTTGGATTCTGTGCGGTCGTGCCGGCATTGATCGGTTTTAGTTTTGTCAGTGGCAAACAGTTGCACTACCTGTTGCCGCTATTTCCGGGTGCGGCGTTGCTGCTTGGCGCGATGTCGCGAGCTGAGCCCAGCTTGCTTTCACCACTGCGGCTGCTGGGCCTGATGGTGCTGATCGCTGGCTGGCTGGCCTGGACGATTCTTCGCCCTGAAGGCATGCATCAGAACTTATCCATGCCATGGGGGATGATCGCGTTGGCTCTGTGCATGCTTGGGTTGGCCGTGCTGTTGTTGCGACAGGTTAGAGGGGGCACGGAGCAGCGCGCGGCACTGGTTTCTTTGCTGCTGACGATGGCTTTGTTGCCGGTGATGCGTATACAACTGGCCGATGGCGCGGACGTGCGCGAACTTGCGCAACAAGTCGTCGCTCTGCGCCAGCAGGGCGTGCCGCTTGCCCGCGTCGGCGATGAGCCGGGGTTACTCACTTTTTTTGCGCGCTTACCAGAGCCGCTGCCCACCGCGGGCGATCCGCGGCAATGGGCGCAGCAACATCCGCAAGGCTTTTTGCTCATGTGGTCCGCGCACACCGCACCACCGCCCGATCTCCAGGGCCGAGTGTGGGTGGCTAAGGGATGGGTGGGTTTACGGCCGGCTACGGCCTGGCTGCCACGAGCCGTCAGTACGCGCTGATTGGCCTTTGGCTACGCCACTTCTGGGGGGTTGTCGCCAGCGGCCGCTTTTTAGGCGACAATTAGCCCTTCGCGCCGGCTCGATAGGCTGCGCTTAACCAGGACCATGGCGGCCTCAGAGCTTAGCCATTACAATCCGCCGGCCTTGCCGGGCACAGAACCGGCGTAGATAAGCAATTTTCCCCTTGGGAGGTATTGGCAACATGAGCACCATCGAAGAGCGCGTCAAGAAAATCGTCGTCGAGCAGTTGGGCGTGAAGGAAGATGAAGTCAATGCGAACTCTTCGTTCGTGGACGATCTGGGCGCAGACTCGCTGGATACTGTTGAGCTGGTGATGGCTCTCGAAGAAGAATTCGAGTGCGAGATCCCCGACGAAGAAGCCGAGAAGATCACCACGGTGCAGCAGGCTGTCGATTACATCAAGGCTCACACCGAGAAAGCATGATCGATCCGCAAGTGAGCTGGCGCTTGATGCGTGGCGCTCACTACGAAACGATACCGAAAGCTGCGCCGCCTTGGCGCAGTTTTCGTTTCTGCATTTCGCAACGTCCGACCCCGTATGGTTCGCAGGATGCGAGCCGTAGAGGGCACGATGACGTGGCCGCGACAAGCGTGGAACGGTTGCCGCTTAAGGCAGCGCCACGGAACCATGAAGGAAGAACAGCATGAGCAAACGACGTGTGGTAGTGACCGGCATGGGCATCATTTCGCCGGTCGGTAACGACATTGCCAGCGCTTGGGAGAACATTCTCAAAGGCGTCAGCGGTATCGGTCAGGTCACCCATTTCGACGCCACCGCGTATGCCACCCGCATTGCGGGTCAGGTGCGTGATTTCGAGCCGGGGCAGTGGATGGCCGCGAAAGATATCAAGAAGATGGATCCGTTCATCCATTACGGCATCGCTGCCGGCACCCAGGCTTTACGCGACTCCGGGCTGGAAGTGACCGAAGCGAATGCTCCACGCATCGGCGTGGCGGTTGCCGCAGGTATCGGCGGTTTGCACACTATCGAACACACCGCCATTGAGCTGCACGATAAGGGTCCTCGTCGGGTGTCGCCGTTCTTCGTGCCGAGCTCGATCATCAACATGGTGTCGGGCCATCTTTCGATCATGTTCGGCCTGAAGGGCCCCAATATCGCTTGCGTTACCGCCTGTACCACAGCCACGCACAATATCGGCCTGGCGGCGCGAATGATTCAGTACGGCGATGCCGATGTGATGGTGGCCGGCGGTGCCGAGTTCGCCACGACCGGCACGGCGATGGCGGGCTTCTGTTCGGCCAAGGCCATGTCTACCCGCAACGACGAGCCGACCAAGGCTAGCCGCCCATGGGATAAGAACCGCGATGGTTTCGTGCTGTCCGATGGCGCCGGCGTCTTGGTGCTGGAGGAGTACGAGCACGCTAAGGCGCGCGGCGCGCGCATTTATGCCGAGCTGGCCGGTTTTGGCATGAGCGGCGATGCGTACCACATCACCGCACCAAGTGAGGGCGGCGAAGGTGCTGCGCGTTGCATGGAGAATGCATTGCGCGATGGTGCTATCAACCCGACCGACGTGCAGTACGTTAATGCGCACGGTACGTCAACGCAGCTTGGCGATCTAGGTGAAGTGCTCGCTGCCAAGCGTGTATTTGGTGACCACGCTTACAAGCTGGCGATAAGCTCGACCAAGTCGATCACAGGTCACTTGCTCGGTGCTGCCGGCGGTATCGAGGCGATTTTCTCGATCCTTGCCTTGCGTGACCAAGTGATGCCGCCGACTATCAATCTGGACGAGCCCGGCGAGGGCTGCGATTTGGACTTTGTGCCGCATACTGCGCGCCAGGCCAAGATCGATGTGGCGGTTTCCAACTCGTTCGGCTTCGGCGGCACCAACGGTACCCTGGTTTTCCGTCGCATTTGAGCGACGCATGACCTGCATGGTTCGTACGTTACCCGGCCGGCGCGATTTACTCGCGCCGGCCGCTGTATATCCAGAGCGCTACCCGTGCCTGCTCGAAAGCGTAGTGCGCGGTACGCCGCAAGCGCGTTTCGACATTCTGTTCGCCTTTCCGCAAGGTAGCCTGACGCTTCATGCGGATGGCCGCCTGCTTGACGAGAAAGGCGTTCCGCAAAAAGGGCGCTTTCTCGACGCGCTTGACCTGGCCTGGCAAGCCGAGCGCTTGCCACAGGGCACCGATGACGATGGCCTGCCTTTTCACGGTGGCTGGGTATTGTTATTGGCCTACGAATTGGCCGGTGAGATCGAGCCGCGTCTGCATTTGCGTCAGCCGCAGTCATTACCCGTGGCGCTGGCGTTGCGTTGTCCGGCGGCAGTGATCGTCGATCACCAACGTGAGCGGACGGTGTTGATCGCTGAGGCTGGCAGTGAAGCCCTGCTCGATACGCTGGAGGCGGACCTTAGCGCCGCATGGGCGAATGAGCCTCTGCCGGCGGCCGATGCGGTGCAGGAAGACACACCGTCATTGTTTCTCGATGGCGTTGCGCGTATTCACCGGCATTTGCATGCGGGCGACATCTTTCAAGTGAATCTGTCGCGCGCCTGGCGCGCGCACTATGCACAGCCACCTTCGGCGGCATCGCTATACGCCGCACTTCGGCAGGCTAACCCGGCACCGTTTGCCGGTTTGCTGCAGCAGCCCGAATGGTCGGTGGCCAGTTCTTCACCGGAGCGTTTGGTCGAGGTGCGGCGCGGTACGGCGCAGACCCGTCCGATCGCCGGTACCCGGCCGCGCGTGCCCGGTGACGACGAGCTGGCGCGCATTCGCGAATTGAGCACGCATCCCAAAGAGCGCGCCGAACACGTGATGCTGATCGACCTGGAACGTAACGATCTAGGGCGGGTGTGTGTACCCGGCACGATCGTGGTCGATGAGCTGATGGTGGTGGAAAGCTATACGCATGTTCATCACATTGTTTCCAATGTGCGCGGCCAGTTGCGTGACGGCGTGACGCCGGGCGAGGTGATTGCGGCGACTTTTCCGGGTGGCACCATTACCGGTTGCCCCAAGGTGCGCTGTATGGAAATTATCGGGGCATTGGAAGATGCGCCTCGTGGCGCCTATACCGGTGCCATGGGTTACCTGGACCGCAACGGCGATCTCGATTTGAATATCTTGATCCGCACGCTGACGCTTGCTGGCGCCGAATCTGCCGGTGCTGAAGTCACGCTTCGCGCGGGAGCCGGCATCGTCGCCGACTCGGTGGCAGAGAAGGAGCTGGACGAGACTCGCGCCAAGGCACGTGGATTGCTGCATGCGCTGGGTGTGGTCGCCTGATGTCGTCGCCGAATCGAATTCTGGTCAATGGTCGCCCGGATGGAATGATCGATCCGCTCGATCGTGGCCTTGCCTATGGCGACGGCGTGTTTGAAACGATTCGCTTCGTCGGTCGGATGTCGCCGCTGTGGTCGCGTCATATGCAACGCTTGCAAGACAGTTGCACGCGACTTCGCATCCCTTGTCCCGAGCCTGAGCGATTGTGGCAAGAGGCACTGGTTGTCACGCAAGGTCTGGGGCAAGCCGTCGTGCGCATCACCATGACTCGCGGCGCGGGTGAGCGCGGCTATGCGCTGCCGGCAGCACCCCAGCCTACCCGAGTGCTTGCTGCATTCCCGGCGCCGATACGAGCGGTCGATGACTATCGGCATGGTTTGCGCGTACGACTTTGCGAGACCCGACTGGCAATACAGCCGCGCCTGGCCGGTATCAAACATCTGAACCGGCTGGAACAGGTCCTGGCGCGCGCAGAATGGGACGACCCGGCAATAGCCGAAGGTTTGCTGTGCGATGAGGCCGGACGCGTTATTTCAGCGGTCATGGCTAATCTATTCGCCGTGATCGATGGTGTGCTGATAACGCCGTCGTTGGAGCGCTGCGGTGTGAATGGTGTGGCCCGTGCCGAGGTGCAGGCGGTGCGTGAAGTTCAGGTTTGCGATCTGTCGCTAGGCGAACTGTGGCAGGCTAGTGAGCTGTTTCTCAGTTCCAGCGTGCACGGCATGCTTCCGGTGCGGAGCGTAGACGATAAGGTGTTTGTCCCCGGTCCGGTCACTCGCGCGCTGCAGCAACATTGGTGTGAACTGGGGTTTCCAACGGAGTTGGCATGAACCGCAACAAGATTTATGGGCGAGCGCTGTGGCGCGTATTGATGTTGTTGGCGCTGTTGGCTATCGCCGGCGGTCTGGTTTATGGCTGGCTTGATTTCGCCCGCTTTAGCCGTACGCCGCTCAATGTGACGGCGACGACCACAAGTATCGACATTGCTCGCGGCAGCAGCCTCAAAGACATCGTCAATACCGTGCGTGAGCAGGGCTTGAGCAGCGCTTCGCCGCTGTATTGGCGCCTGCTTACCGAGCAGATGCACGCCAGCGGCAAGCTGCACGCTGGCGAGTACGCGCTCAGCGCAGGCATGACGCCGCGCGACCTGATCGCCAATATGGCGGCCGGCAAGGTGATGCAGCGTAATTTCACCATCGTCGATGGCTGGAATATGCGTGACCTGCGCCAGGCATTGACCCACGCCGAGCATCTACGACAAGACGCTGCCGAGCTGGACGACGAAGCCTTGATGCAGAAAATCGGCGCGCCAGGCGAGGCGCCCGAAGGACGGTTTCTGCCTGAGACCTACGCCTATGTAAAAGGCGATAGCGATCTGGATATTCTCAAGCGCGCGCACGTGGCCATGAGTAAGACACTGGATACCCTGTGGCAGGACCGCGACAAAGATTTGCCGTTAGCCACACCGTATGAGGCACTGATCCTCGCCTCGATCGTTGAGAAGGAAACCGGCCGCGCCGACGAGCGCGCGCGCATCGCGGGTGTCTTTGTGCGGCGTTTGAATATGCGCATGCTGCTGCAGACCGACCCCACCGTGATCTATGGCATGGGTGAGCGCTACGCCGGCAATATCCACCGATCTGATCTCACCACCGATACGCCGTTCAACACCTATACCCGTGTCGGACTGCCGCCGACGCCGATCGCGTTGCCCGGCAAGCCCGCCTTGGTCGCGGCCCTGCATCCGGCCGCCGGCAACGAGCTGTATTTCGTCGCCCGCGGCGATGGCGGGCATGTATTCTCGCGCAGCTTGGACGAGCACAATCGCAACGTTGCCTGCTACCAGTTGAAGCGCTGCCAATGAGTACGTTACGCATGAGTGCCGCACGCGGAAAATTCATTTCGTTGGAAGGCGGCGAAGGGGCTGGCAAGAGTACTTTGCTGGCGGGTTTGCATGAGCACATCACGGCACAGCATGTGGCTTTAGTGCAGACCCGCGAGCCTGGCGGCACACCATTGGGCGAGGCCGTGCGCGCGATCGTACTCGATCCCGCCCGACGCGATATGGTGGCTGAGGCCGAATTGCTGTTGATGTTCGCCTCGCGCGCTCAACTCGTGCGCGAAGTGATCGAGCCGGCACTGGCTGCGGGGCAATGGGTATTGTGCGATCGCTTTACCGATGCCAGCTATGCCTATCAAGGCGGCGGTCGCGGTCAACCACTTGAGCGGATCGCTGAGTTGGAGCGCTGGGCGGCTGACGGGTTGCAGCCTGACCTGACTCTATTACTGGATCTTCCGGTATCGACCGGGCGCGCACGTGCTGCGGGGCGTGGCGAGGCGGATCGGATCGAAGTCGAGGCCGATGCCTTTTTCGAGCGCGTGCGTTCGGCTTATCGCACCCGCGCGGCCGCCGAGCCGGCGCGCTTTCGCGTGATCGATGCCAGTCAGCCAGCAGTCGCAGTATTGCAATCGGCGATTGCCGCGCTCACGCCGCTGCTCGCGGAGCATGCATTGTGATCGCCTTGCCCTGGCATGCCGAGCATTGGGCGCGATTGCAGGCGCGTCGCCAGCGCGATGCCATGCCGCATGCGTTGTTATTGGTCGGGCCGGCCGGCCTGGGCAAGCGTGATTTCTTGCAGCGTTTCGTCCATGGATTGCTGTGTTTGCAGCCGCAGGACGGCGAAGCCTGCGGGCAGTGCCGCAGTTGCCTGCTGCTTGCCGCCGGTACGCATCCCGATTATGTCTCGCTGAGTTTCGGGCTGCGCAAGGACGGTGTTCAGCGCAGCGAGATCGTGGTCGACCAGATCCGCGAGTTGTCGGCTCGCCTGTCCATGTCCAGCCAATTCGGCGGCTGGCAGGTGGTGTCGATCGATCCGGCCGACGCCATGAATGCGGCTGCCGCGAATGCCTTGCTGAAAACACTCGAAGAACCGTCGCAGCAAACCTTGCTATTGCTGGTGGCCGATGCACCGTGGCGATTGCCGCAGACTATCCGCAGCCGCTGCCAGCGTATTGAGTTTCAACTGCCGTCGCATGCCGAGGCTTTAGCGTGGTTGCAGGCCGAAGGCGTGAAAGATGCCGCGGCGGCGCTTGACGCAGCGGGCGGCAACCCCGGTCTGGCCCGTGCCTGGGGCGAGCAGGGCGCGCTCGCGCGTCGGCAAGAGGTACGCAAAGATCTGGCCGCACTGGCTGCCGGTCGTGGCGAAGCCATGGAAGTGGTGAAGCGCTGGCTCGACAACGAGCCTGCGCAACGCCTGTGGTTCGCCGCCCAGGCTGCGGCCGATGAGGCAAAGGCGCAAGCGGCGACCTCGCCGGGGCCATTGACCAGCGCATTGACCAGCGAAGCGCTAGGTGATTGGTATATGGCGGCAAATCGCACGCGCGATGCTTTGCGCGGCCCCTTGCGTGCAGATCTGTTGTTATTGGAACTGCTCGCGCGCTGGCGTTGATGCGTGCTGCATTATTCAAGCAAGCACGATGCAAGCCCCCGTTCGCCAGGGAAGAAGTTCATGTCGAGGCTCCGATATGCCATTGAGCTTGAACCCGCAAACCCGTCTGCTGGTGATCGCGCCGCATCCCGATGATGAAACGATCGGTACCGGCGGCTTGATTCAACAAGTGCGCGCGGCCGGTGGTGAGGTGCGGATCCTGTTGCTGACAGACGGTGATAACAACCCCTGGCCGCAGCGTTGGCTGGAGCGGCGGTTGTGGATCGGTGCGGCTGAGCGCGCACGTTGGGGACGGCGCAGGCGGGGCGAGGTCGAACGGGCTTTGCGCAAGCTCGATGTTCCGGCCCAGGCGCTGCATGCGTTCGGCTGGCCGGATATGGGCATCAGCGTATCTTTACGGCAAGACTTTGCGCCGCTGCTGAGCGCCATGACACAACAGGTGCAGGCATACCGGCCGAATGTGATTGCGCTGCCCGCCTTGGGCGACCGTCATCCCGACCACAGTGCGGCACATGTGTTGTTGCGTCTGGCGCTGACCGGGCAGGCCGAGTTGCCGACCCTGCTGACGTATCTGGTCCATGGCCATGCCGCTGAACAGCCATCGGAGCGCATGCTTATCGACAGTACGGCGGTACAACAATCCACGAAATTGTCCGCCATGGCAGAGCATCACAGTCAGATGGCGCTGAGTGCCGCCCGGATGTTGCGACTGGCTGGTCGCCAGGAGCGCTATGAACGAGTCGAGCCGGTAAAACGGCAAGGCTTGCTGTGTTCGCTGCCATGGCAACCCTCACCACTATGGCTGCCCTGGTTGCGCCTGACATTGGCTGGACACGCCGGGGTACGGGTTTGGAGCTGGAATGAGGCGCCACGGGTTCGCGATGCCGCCGGCCGACACGCCTTGCAGTTGCCGCCGGAGATGGACGGGCAGGGCACGTTATTTATCAAGCTGCACCTTGATCTGCCGTCGCCCTGGATCTTCGATCGTTGGGGCTGGTGGGAGGTTTGAGGGGGGGAGGGAAAGGGAACGGGGAACGGGGAACATGTAGTTCGAGTGGCGATTGTGGTGCCGCGTTCTTTTTTGACCTTTCTTTGTTTTTTCTCTTGCTTTTTTGCTCCTGCTTTTTAGGCTTTTCCCCGTTCCCCGTTCCCCGTTCCCCGTTCCCCGTTCCCCGTTCCCCGTTCCCCGTTCCCCGTTCCCCGTTCCCCGTTCCCCGTTCCCCGTTCCCCGTTTCGTTCCCCGTGAAATTCATCCCACCGCCAGGTGGACGCCTGCGCTAGGATGACTGTCATATTTCGATGCTTGTTGGGGGCAACGCATGAATCCTGTGGTCAACGCCCGTCAGGGCATTTTGTCGCTGAAGATCAAGGATAAGGCGGCGCTTTATAACGCCTATATGCCGTTCCTCAAGTCCGGCGGGCTGTTTACGCCTACGGCTCAGCGCTATGAGTTGGGTGACGAGGTGGTGTTGCTGGTCAACTTCACCGATGAGGGTGAGCGCTTGTCGGTAGCCGGCAAAGTAGTGTGGATTTCACCGATTGGCGCCCAAGGTAATCGCACTGCCGGTATCGGCGTGCAGTTCAGTGATTCGTCCGATGGCGAGGCGGCGCGTATCCGAATCGAGAACATGTTGGCCGGCATGGTCGAGTTGGAGCGCCCCACTCACACCATGTAACGCGCTAGCTATCTGCGAATCGCTCTCATCTTGTGCGGCTTAAGAGCAAGTCTAAGGCTCACAACAGGCTTGTTGTTGTTAGGCGCGCTGATACAATGTCGCGATTCCCGAATTCGATCGTGGAAAGTCGGACGCTCGCGGCCTGAACGCGGCGATCGTGGCTGGATAGCCCATGGCCTTAACCGGCCTACCGAACTCAAGTTGCCCGGACCGTTCCCCGACGGTCACTGATGCGCCTTGTTGGCGCGGAGGTACGTTCCACCGTGCTTGCCGAATATTGGCCCATCCTGCTGTTCATCGGCGTCGCCACTGGCCTGGGCCTGGCGTTGCTGGCTATTGGTTTGTTGGCGGGTCCGCGTCGACCCGAGGCGCACAAGCTCTCGCCTTACGAGTGCGGCTTTGAAGCGTTTGAAGACGCGCGCATGCGCTTCGACGTGCGCTACTACCTGCTCGCCATCCTGTTCATCATTTTCGATCTGGAAATCGCCTTCCTGTTTCCGTGGGCGGTGGTGTTCAACAAGATCGGCATCGTCGCGCTGATCGAAATGGCGCTGTTCCTGCTGCTCTTGGTGATCGGTTTCGCTTACGTGTGGAAAAAGGGAGCACTGGAATGGGAGTGATCTCATCTCTCGACCGGGTGATGCACAACCCGCAGCCGTTGAATCTGGTCGACGACATTCTGCGGCCGGCGGGCGATAACCCGATCATCCAGCGCGGTTTCGCCACCACCAGTGTCGATGTGCTGATGAATTGGGCGCGCACCGGTTCCATGTGGCCGATGACCTTTGGCCTGGCCTGTTGCGCGGTAGAGATGATGCACGCCGGCGCCGCGCGACTGGATCTGGATCGCTATGGCGTGATCTTCCGTCCCAGCCCGCGCCAGTCCGATGTGATGATCGTGGCCGGCACCCTGGTCAACAAAATGGCCCCGGCGCTGCGCAAGGTCTACGACCAGATGCCCGATCCCAAGTGGGTGATCTCGATGGGTAGCTGCGCCAATGGCGGCGGTTACTATCACTATTCCTATTCTGTGGTGCGCGGTTGCGACCGCATTGTGCCGGTGGACATTTATGTGCCGGGCTGCCCGCCGACGGCTGAAGCATTGATCCACGGCATTCTGCAGCTACAGAAGAAAATCCGTCGTACCAGCACCATCGCGCGTTCCTGAGGCGCCGCCCATGACCGACACCCCATCGAACTCGCTGGTCGAGCGTTTATCCGCGCGATTCGGCGGCACCTTGACTATCAGCATTGCCCGCAACGAGGTCACGGCCGAGCTGTCCGCCGCGGATCTGATCGCGGTGACCACCGCATTGCGCGACGAGGCACCATTCCGTTTCAGCGAAATGATCGACCTCTGCGGCGTGGATTACCTCGGCTATGGCCAGACCGAGTGGGATACCGAGACCGTTTCCGGCACCGGTTTTTCACGTGGTGTGGAAGGCGAGGCCATGGGTCGTTTCACCTGGGCCGACCGCCCGCGTGATGTCACCCAGCCACGCCGTTTCGCCGCCGTCGTCCATTTGCTGTCGATCGAGCACAACCAGCGCATACGTTTGCGGGTTTTCTGCGAAGACGATTCGCTGCCGGTGGTGCCGTCGCTGACCACGGTATGGCCCGGCGCCAACTGGTTCGAGCGCGAGGCGTTCGATCTCTACGGCATCATTTTCGAAGGCCATCCCGATTTGCGTCGCATCCTGACCGACTACGGTTTCGTCGGTCATCCGTTCCGCAAAGACTTCCCGTTGATCGGCAATGTCGAGGTTCGTTACGACCCCGAGCAGAAGCGCGTGGTGTACGAACCCGTGTCGATCGAGCCCCGCGTATTGGTGCCGCGCGTGATCCGTGACAACGCCGACCTGATGCAGGCCAAGGCCGAAGCCGCCGACAACTGGCGGGAGAATTGAGCATGCAGGAAATTCGCAATTACACGATGAACTTCGGCCCGCAGCATCCGGCCGCCCATGGCGTGTTGCGCCTGGTGCTGGAGATGGACGGCGAGACCATTGTTCGCGCCGATCCGCACGTGGGTCTGCTTCATCGCGGCACTGAAAAGCTGGCTGAGTCCAAGCCGTTCAATCAGTCGATCGGCTATATGGATCGCCTCGATTACGTGTCGATGATGTGCAACGAGCATGCCTATGTGAAGGCCATCGAGAACCTGATGGGGATCGAGGCGCCGGAGCGTGCGCAATACATCCGCACCATGTTCGACGAGATCACCCGCATCCTGAATCACCTGATGTGGATTGGCTCGAACGCGCTCGATCTAGGCGCCATGGCCGTCTTCCTCTACGCGTTCCGCGAACGCGAAGAGTTGATGGACGTTTATGAGGCCGTATCCGGCGCGCGCATGCATGCGACGTACTACCGCCCCGGCGGCGTGTACCGCGATCTGCCCGCGCAGATGTCGCAGTACCGCGAGTCGCCGTGGCACAAGGGCAAGGATCTCAAGCGGCTGAATAGCTGGCGCGAAGGTTCGATGCTCGACTTCCTCGACGCGTTCACCGCTGATTTCCCCGCGCGCGTGGACGAGTACGAAGAGCTGCTGACTAATAACCGCATCTGGAAGCAGCGTACTGTCGGCATCGGCGTGATTTCGCCGGAGCTGGCCCAGCAATGGGGCATGACCGGCGCGATGCTGCGCGGCTCTGGCATCGCCTGGGATCTGCGTAAAAAACAGCCTTACGCGAAGTACGCCGAGATGGATTTCGATATCCCGATAGGCGTCAACGGCGATTGCTACGACCGTTACCTGGTGCGCGTCGAAGAGATGCGCCAGTCCAATCGCATCATCAAGCAGTGCATTGACTGGCTGCGCGTCAACTCCGGCCCGGTGATGCTGAAAAACTTCAAGGTCTCGCCGCCGTCCCGCGAGGAAATGAAGGAGGACATGGAAGCCCTCATCCATCACTTCAAGTTGTTCACCGAAGGCTACGGCGTGCCGGCCGGTGAAACGTATGCGGCCGTCGAAGCGCCCAAGGGCGAGTTCGGTTGCTATTTGGTTTCCGATGGTGCCAACAAGCCGTTCCGCGTGCATCTGCGCGCGCCGGGTTTTGCCCATCTGTCGTCGATGGATCCCATCGTGCGCGGTCACATGCTGGCCGACGTGGTCGCGATGATCGGCACCTATGACCTCGTGTTCGGCGAAGTCGATCGCTGAGCCGGAGGAAAAATACTTATGAAAGCCACCGGACAATACGAGCAGGTCAAGCATGTCGACCCGCTCACCGCACTCACCGAGCACACCCGCCATCACATCGATGAGTGGGTGGCGAAGTTTCCGCCCGATCGCAAGCGCTCGGCCGTCATCCAGGCGCTGTTTGCCGCTCAGGAGCAGAACCAGGGGTTTCTTACCGACGAGCTGATTACCGCCGTCGCCAAGTATCTCGATCTGCCCGCGGTGTGGGCCTACGAGGTCGCCAGCTTCTATTCGATGCTGGAAACCAAGCCGGTCGGTCGTAACAACGTGGCGATCTGCACCAATATTTCCTGCTGGCTCAATGGCGCCGAGGATCTGGTGCGGCATTGCGAGAAAAAACTCGGCGTGAAACTCGGCGAAAGTACGCCGGACGGCCGCGTCTATCTCAAGCGCGAAGAAGAATGCATCGCCGCCTGCTCCTGCGCGCCGGCGATGACTGTCAACGGGCATTACCACGAGCGTCTCTCGGTCGAAAAGATCGACGAGATTCTCGATGGCTTGAAGTAAGGCGAGGCTAGGTCAATGGCAGTCGGACCCGCACCCCAAGAACATCAAGTCGTCTTCACCACGCTGCATTTCGACAAGCCGTGGGCGATGGACAGCTACACCCAGGTGGGTGGCTATGAAGCGTGGAAGAAAATTCTCGCCGAGAAGCCCGATCCGACGACGTTGATCGATGAAATCAAGAAGAGCAATCTGCGCGGCCGTGGCGGCGCTGGCTTTCCCACCGGCTTGAAGTGGTCCTTCATGCCCAAGGGCACTATGCAGAAGTACATCCTGTGCAATTCGGACGAGTCCGAGCCGGGTACCTGCAAAGACCGCGACATTCTGCGCTACAACCCGCATGCGGTGATCGAAGGCATGGCGATTGCGTGCTATTGCACCGGCTCCAGCGTGGCTTACAACTATTTGCGCGGTGAGTTTCATCATGAGCCCTTCGAGCATTTCGAAGAGGCGCTGAAGGAGGCTTACGCGGCAGGCTTGCTCGGCAAGAACATCCAGGGCACCGGTCTCGACATCGATATCTACGGTGCGCTCGGCGCCGGCGCTTACATCTGCGGCGAAGAAACCGCCTTGATGGAGTCGTTGGAAGGCAAGAAAGGCCAGCCGCGCTTCAAGCCGCCGTTCCCGGCCAACTTTGGTCTGTACGGCAAGCCGAGCACGATCAACAACACCGAGACCTATGCTTCGGTGCCGTCGATTTTGCGTAAGGGCGCCGATTGGTTCCTGGCTCAGAGCAAGACCAAGAACGGTGGCCCGAAGGTGTTCTCGGTGTCCGGTTGCGTGCAGAAAGGCGGCAACTTCGAAGTGCCGCTCGGCACCACGTTCGACGAATTGCTGGAGATGGCCGGTGGCCTGCGTCCCGGCCGTACCCTGAAGGGCGCGGTGCCCGGCGGTGTCTCGATGCCGGTGCTGACCGCCGAGCAACTGAAAGGCCTGCCGATGGATTACGACACCTTGCGCGATCTCAAGACCGGTCTCGGCTCGGGCGCGATCGTGGTGCTCGACGACAGCGTGTGCACAGTGCGTTTCACCCGCCGCATCTCGCAGTTCTTCCATAAAGAATCCTGCGGTCAGTGCACGCCGTGCCGCGAAGGTACCGGCTGGATGCACCGCGTGCTGGATCGCATCGTCGAAGGGAAGGGCACGATGGACGACTTGCACCGCCTCAAGGCGATTGCCGGCCAGATCGAAGGCCATACCATTTGTGCGTTCGGTGAAGCCGCCGCGTGGCCGGTGCAGGGCTTCCTGCGCCAGTTCTGGCATGAATTCGAGTACTACATCGAAAACGGTCGCTCGATTGTCGACGATAAGCTTGGAGCCGCCGCATGAGTGCGCAGCCCGCCAACCAGACCGCCCCCGATCTGCTGAATATCGAGATCGACGGTAAGCCGACCCAGATCCGCAAGGGCGCCATGATCATCGAGGCGGCGGACGCCATCGGTGTGGCGATTCCGCGCTTCTGCTATCACCGCAAACTGCCGATCGCCGCGAACTGCCGTATGTGCCTGGTCGAGGTGGAGATGGGCGGCAAGCCCATGCCCAAGCCGCAGCCGGCCTGCGCCACGCCGGTGGCTGAAGGCATGAGGGTACAGACCCGTTCCGGTGTCGCGCTGAAGTATCAGCGTGACGTGATGGAGTTCTTGCTCATCAATCATCCGCTGGACTGCCCGATCTGCGATCAGGGCGGCGAGTGCGAGCTGCAAGACGTTGCGCTCGGCTACGGCCGCAGCGTGTCGCGCTACACCGAGCGCAAGCGCACCATCGCCGATGAAAACATCGGGCCGCTGGTAGCTACCGAGATGACCCGCTGCATTCAGTGCACCCGTTGTGTGCGCTTTACCAGCGAGATCGCCGGCACCTACGAATTGGGTGGCATGAGCCGTGGCGACAATCTGCAGATCGGTACCTACATCGGCAAAACGATCGAGACCGAGCTGTCCGGCAATATCATCGACGTTTGCCCGGTCGGTGCGCTGACCAATAAGCCCTTCCAGTTCCAGGCGCGCGCCTGGGAGCTGATCGCCAAGCCGTCGATCGGCTACCACGATGCGCTGGGTTCCAACCTGTGGCTGCATTCCCGCCGCGGCGAAGTGCTGCGCACCGTGCCGCGCGACAACGAGGCCGTCAACGAATGTTGGTTGTCCGACCGTGACCGCTACAGCCACCAAGGTCTGTATGCAGCCGATCGCATCAACGCGCCGCAAGTGAAGCGCAATGGCCAATGGCAGACCACGACCTGGGAAGACGCGCTGAACGTCGCTGCCGAAGCACTGAAGAAAGTATCCGGCGACGAGTTGGGCCTGCTGCTGCATCCGGCAACCTCGAACGAAGAGGGTGATCTGCTGGTGCGTCTGGCGCGCGGTCTCGGCAGTGCGCACATCGACCATCGTCTGCGTCAGCTCGATTTCGCCGACAACGCGACCGCGCAGGCTTTCGCGCTGCCGGTGGCCGAGCTCGATCATGCGCATGCGCTGTTGCTGGTCGGTTCCGACTTGCGTCATGAACTGCCGCTGCTCAATCACCGTGTGCATCAGGCGGTGAAGAAGGGCGCCAAAGTTTTTGCGGTTAATCCCGCCGAATTCGATTTCAACTACCCCCTGGCGCACGAAGCTGTGGTCGCGCCGCAGTATCTGGTCGATGCCATGCTGGTCTTGGCCAAGGCCGCGGCCGAGTCTGGCGCCGCTGTGCCGGTGCTTCTTGCCGACTCGTTGGCCAGCGTGCAGGCTACCGACGAAGCGCGTGCAGCGATCGGCGCTCTCAAGTCGGGCCGCGCGGCGGTGATTGTCGGCGAAGCCGCCGTCACTCATCCGCAGGCTTCCTGGTTGCGTGCGATTGCTCGCTTTATCGCCGAGGCGACGGGTGCCGGCTATAACGAACTTCCCGTTGGCGCGAATGCGCTGGGTCTGGCCCGTGTCGGCGCCGTTCCTGGCGCTGCTGGCCTGGACGCACAAGCGATGCTGGCGCAGCCGCGTAAGGCCTATGTGTTGTTTGGTGTTGAGCCGCCGCATGATTTCGCCGATGGCACAGCTACGCTGAAAGCACTGCGCGCCGCCGAGCATGTGGTGGCGTTCAGCGCCTATGCCAGCGCGGCCTTGCGTGAAGTCGCCGAGGTGATTTTGCCGATCGCGCTGTTGCCGGAAAACGACGCCAGTCTGGTGAACGTCGATGGCATGCTGCAAAACGTAGCCGCCGGTGCATCCGCACCGGGCGAAGCGCGGCCGGGCTGGAAAGTGCTGCGTGCATTGGGCGGTGAGCTGAAGTTGGCCGGTTTTGAGTTCGACGATCTCGCCGGTTTACGTGCTGGCATCGTCGAACGCGCTTCAGCACCGCGTGCAGCACTGGCTACACGTGCGGCGAGCAGCGGCTTGAGCCGCCTGGCGACGTGGCCGATCTATCGCACCGATGCTGTGCTGCGTCGGGCCAAGGCACTCGGCGAGCACCCGCTTAACCGCGCGGCAGCGGTGCGCTTGAACGCTGACGAAGCTCAGCGCCAAGGGCTGACCGGCGCTGCACAGGCGCGCATCGCCGACTCGGTACTGCCGGTGGTGATCGATGCATCGGTACCCGATGGCGCTGTGTGGATCGAAGCCGCGCATGACTTGACCGCCACGCTGCCGCCTTACGGCGCAGCCATCACCCTGAGCAAGGCATAAGCACATGGGCGAACAGATCTTCAATCAGTTGCTGGTGCCGATCTTCTACATCGTGTGCATCGCACTGCCGCTGATTATCGCGGTGGCGATGTTTGTGTACTGGGAGCGCAAGGTCATCGGTTGGATGCACGTGCGCATGGGGCCGAACAAAATCGGTCCACTGGGCTTGCTGCAGGCCTTTGCCGACGTGTTCAAGTTGTTGTTCAAGGAAGTGATTCTGCCGACCAAGGCGAACCGTTTCCTTTATTACCTGGCACCCTTGCTGGCGTTGATCCCCGCGCTTGCCGCATGGGCGGTGATCCCGTTCAGCGAAAAGATGGTGCTGGCCAATGTCAACGCGGGTTTGTTGTACTTGCTGGCGATGACCTCGTTGGGCGTGTACGGCATCATCCTGGCCGGCTGGGCTTCCAACTCGCGTTACGCGCTGCTCGGCGCCATGCGTTCGGCCGCGCAGGTGATTTCCTATGAACTGGCGATGGGCCTGTGCCTGGTTTGCGTGCTGGTGCTGGCGGGTTCCTTGAACCTCACCGATATCGTGCATGCGCAGACGGGTAGCAAAGGCATTTTCGACTGGTTCTGGTGGCCGTTGTTGCCGGTGTTCGTGATCTATTTCATCTCCGGCGTGGCAGAAACCAACCGCGCACCGTTCGACGTGGCAGAAGGCGAGTCGGAGATTGTCGCCGGCTTCCATGTGGAATATTCGGGTTCGGCGTTCGCGATCTTCTTCTTGGCCGAATACGCCAACATGATCTTGATAAGCTTTCTGGCGCCGATTTTGTTTTGCGGCGGCTGGCTCTCGCCGTTCCCGGTGAGCTGGGGCTTGATCGGGCAGGGCGGCTTCTATTGGTTGTTCATCAAGGCCTTTCTGTTCGCCTTCTTGTTCTTGTGGTTCCGCGCCAGCTTTCCCCGCTATCGCTATGACCAGATCATGCGTCTGGGCTGGAAAGTGTTTATTCCCATTGCTATCGCATGGGTTCTCGTCGCCGGCTGCATGAAGTATTTCGGCTGGGTCAGCATCGGCACGGGAGGCTGAAGACTATGTCTCGCATTACTCACTATTTTAAAAGTCTGTTGTTGATCGAGTTGGCCAAGGGCATGTGGTTAACCTTGCGCTACATGTTCAAGCCGAAGTACACGATGCGCTATCCGATGGAGCACATCCCCAAATCGAACCGTTTCCGTGGCCTGCATGCGCTGCGTCGGTATGCGAACGGTGAGGAGCGTTGCATCGCCTGCAAATTGTGCGAAGCGGTATGTCCGGCACTGGCGATTACCATCGATTCGGCGCCGCGCGAAAGCGACGGTCAGCGCCGCACCACGCGTTACGACATCGACCTGTTCAAGTGCATCTTCTGCGGCTTTTGCGAAGAAAGCTGCCCGGTCGATTCGATCGTGGAAACCCATATTCACGAATATCACTTCGAACATCGCGGTGAAAACATTGTGACTAAGCCGCAGTTGCTAGCAATTGGCGACCGCTTCGAGCAGGACATCGCCGCCGCTCGCGCTCAAGACGCGGCGTACCGCTGAGGTCCATGAATCATGATTGATCCGCAGCTATTCCAACTCATTTGCTTCTACGCCTTCGGTGCGGTCACCGTCGGTGCTGCACTAGGCGTCATCAGCTTGCGCAATACGGTGCATGCCGTGCTGTCGCTGGTGCTGACCTTTTTCAGCACGGCTTGCATCTGGCTGCTGGCCGAAGCCGAATTTCTCGCTATCGCCCTGATCGTGGTCTACGTCGGTGCGGTGATGGTGCTGTTCCTGTTCGTGGTGATGATGCTCGACATCGAACAGGAGAAGGTGCGCGAAGGTTTCATTCGCTATCTGCCGGTCGGCATCATTGTTGCCCTCATCATGCTCGGTGAAATGGTGGCGCTGATCGGTGTGCGCGCCATGCATGCGCAGACCATGGGCGAAAATCCGGCCACGGCGATGGGCGTATCCAATACCGAATGGCTGGGCAATGCGTTGTATACGCAATTCCTGCTGCCCTTCGAAATCGCTGCCTTGATTCTTACCGTGGGCGTGGTTGCTGCGGTTGCATTGACCTTGCGTCACCGCGGCGGCGCGCGTCACCAGAGCGCCAGCCAACAGGTCAGCGTCAATCCGCGCGATCGCGTGCGGTTGGTCAAGATGGCGACCGAATATCCCGCATCGGTGCAGCCCGCCCCGGCGCAGCCGTCTGCCGGCGATCAGGAGACCAAGCCATGATTACGCTTTCGCATTTCATCGTGCTCGGCGCGGTGCTGTTCTGTATCGCCGTCGCCAGTTTGTTCATCAACCGCAAAAACGTCATCGTGCTGCTGATGTCGATCGAGCTGATGCTGTTGGCGGTGAACATCAATTTCGTGGCGTTCTCGCGCTTTCACGGCGATCCGGCAGGGCAGGTGTTTGTGTTCTTCATTCTTACCGTAGCGGCGGCGGAAACCGCGATCGGCCTGGCGATTCTGGTGCTGCTGTTCCGTAATCGCAGCACGATCAATATCGCGCAAATCGACAGCATGAAGGGTTGAGCTGATGGAACTTTCTACCTCCATTCTGCTGACCATTGCGCTGGCGCCGCTGGTCGGCTGCGTATTGGCTGGCTTCCTGGGTCGCTTTCTCGGTCGCGCCGGTTCGCATAGTGCGACCATTCTTGGCGTGGCGATTTCCTGCGGATTGTCGTTTTACGTGCTGTATCAGCTCACCACGGGCGCGGCGACGAACTACAACCACAATCTCTATACCTGGTTCGAGATCGGCAAGTTCAGTGCCAGCGTCGGCTTTTTGATCGACCGCCTCACCGCGATGATGATGGTGGTAGTGACCTTTGTATCGCTGCTGGTGCATATCTACACCATCGGCTACATGAAGGACGATCCGGGCTACCAGCGTTTCTTCAGCTATATCTCGCTGTTCACCTTTTCGATGTTGATGCTCGTGATGAGCAACAACTTCATGCAGCTTTTCTTTGGCTGGGAGGCGGTGGGTCTGGTGTCCTACCTGTTGATCGGCTTCTGGTACAAAAAGCCGACGGCGATCTACGCCAACCTCAAGGCGTTCGTGGTCAATCGCGTGGGCGATTTCGGCTTTTTGCTTGGTATTGCGGCCGTGCTGTTTTTCCTCAATACATTGGATTACGCCACGGCGTTCCATAACGCCGATACCTTGATTGGCAAAACTCTGCACATTACCTCGACCGTGCAGTGGGATGCCGCCACCGTCATCGGGATACTGCTATTTATCGGCGCCATGGGTAAGTCGGCCCAGGTGCCATTGCATGTGTGGCTGCCCGATTCCATGGAAGGCCCGACCCCGATTTCGGCGTTGATCCACGCCGCGACCATGGTCACGGCCGGTATCTTCATGGTCGCGCGCATGTCGCCGATCTTCGAGTTGTCCGAAGGCGCACTCAGCTTTGTGATGGTTATTGGTGCCACCGGTGCCTTGTTCACCGGCCTGATCGGCATTGTGCAGAACGACATCAAGCGCGTGGTGGCGTATTCCACGCTGTCGCAGCTCGGTTATATGACCGTCGCGCTTGGCGCGTCGGCCTACGCCGGCGCGGTGTTCCACCTGATGACCCATGCTTTCTTCAAGGCGCTGCTATTCCTTGGTGCGGGTTCGGTGATTATCGCCATGCATCATGAGCAGGACATGCGCTACATGGGCGGCTTGCGCAAGTACATGCCGATTACCTGGATCACCATGTGGATCGGTTCGCTGGCACTTTGCGGTGTGCCGTTCTTCGCTGGCTTCTACTCCAAAGACGCCATTATCGAGGCGGTTGGCGAATCTCATCGCTGGGGTGCTGGCTACGCTTACTTCTGTGTCCTGGCTGGCGCTTTCGTTACCGCTACTTATACGTTCCGCCAGATGTATCTGACGTTCCACGGCAAGGAGCGCTTCAAGGTGGTCGAGCAGCACGGCCATGGTCATCACGATGAACATCATGACGACGAGCATCATGAGCCGGGTGTGCTGCACCATGCGCCGAAGGAGTCGCCGTGGGTGGTGACGCTGCCGCTGATCTTGCTGGCCATTCCTTCGCTGCTGATCGGTTACTTCGCGATCCAGCCGATGTTGTATGGCGACTGGTTCGGTGGCTCGATCCAGGTGCATGAAATCAATAACGTGCTGGGCAAGCTAGGCGAAGAGTTCCATGGCTCGCTCGCGATGGCGTTGCATGGTTTCGGACAACCGCCGTTCTGGCTCGTGGCTGCGGCCTTCGCCATCACCACCTATATCTATCTGTTCAATCCGTCGGTAGCCGACAAGATCAAGAGTGCGCTCAAGCCGCTGTGGACCATGCTCGATCGCAAGTACTGGATCGACGACGTCTACTACGCGGTGTTCGCCAAGGGCGGTGTCATGCTGGGTCGGGCGCTGTGGAAGGGCGGCGATGCGGCGGTGATCGATGGTGCGCTGGTCGATGGTTCGGCCAATCTGGTTCAACGGATCGCAAGTGGTGTGCGTCGCTTGCAGTCCGGTTATCTCTATCACTATGCATTCGCGATGATTCTCGGCCTGATCCTGCTGCTTGGCGGGTATTGGCTGGTCGGGCAATAAGGGAAGCGCGCTCATATGTTCAATCACTTCTTGCTCAGCCTACTGATCTGGCTACCCGTCGTCGGCGCCATACCGGTGCTGCTTGCCGGCTCGGCACGACCCAACCTGGCACGCTGGACTGCGCTACTGATGGCGGTGCTGACCTTTGCGGTCAGCCTGGTGCTGCTGATGCAGTTCAATGCCGATAGCCCGCTCAAGCAGTTCACCGAAGACTATCAATGGATCTCGGCGCTGAATGTTCATTACGGCCTGGCCGTGGATGGCATTTCGGTCGCGCTGATTCTGTTGACCAGCTTTGTCGGCATCCTGGTCATCATTGGCGCCTGGGATGTTATTCAGGACAAACCGCATCAATACATGGCAGCCATGTTGGTGTTGGAAGGCCTGATGATCGGCGTGTTTTGCGCGACCGATGCGTTGCTGTTCTACGCCTTCTTCGAGGCGATGCTGATCCCGATGTTTATCTTGATCGGTGTCTGGGGTGGTCCGCGCCGCGTCTACGCGACGTTGAAGTTCTTCATCTACACCTTCCTCGGCTCGATCTTCATGTTGATCGGCCTGATTTATCTGTACAACAAGGCTGGCGGCTCATTCGACTTGAATACGCTGGCTGGCCTGCGCCTGTCGATGAAGGAGCAGAGCTGGCTGTTCTTCGCCTTCCTGTTCGCTTTCGCCGTCAAGGTGCCGATGGTGCCGGTGCATACCTGGTTACCGGATGCCCACGTGGAGGCGCCCACCGGTGGTTCGGTGGTGCTGGCGGCAGTGATGCTGAAAATCGGCGGTTACGGTTTCCTGCGCTTCTCGTTGCCGATCGTGCCGGATGCGTCCGAAGCTTATGCCTGGCTGGTGATCGGCCTGAGCCTGCTTGCTGTGGTCTACATCGGCTATATCGCGCTGGTGCAGGAGGACATGAAGAAGCTGGTGGCGTATTCGTCCGTGGCGCATATGGGCTTCGTCACCCTGGGTATCTTTATTGCGTTCATGCTGGTGCGTAGCGATAACAATCTCGATGCCGCCAAGCTCGGTATGCAGGGCGCCATGGTGCAGATGATTTCGCACGGATTCATATCGGGCGCGATGTTCTCTTGCATCGGCGTGCTGTACGACCGCCTGCATTCGCGTCAGATCAAGGACTACGGCGGTGTCATCAATGTGATGCCGTGGTTCGGTTTCTTTTACTTGTTCTTCGCGATGGCCAACAGCGGCCTGCCGGGTACTAGCGGTTTCGTCGGCGAATTCATGGTGATCCTGGCCAGTTTCAGCGCCAATCCGTGGATTGCCTTGTTCGCCGCCTTTACGTTAATCATCGGCGCGGCTTATACGCTGTGGATGGTCAAGCGAGTGATGTGGGGTGAGATCACCAATCCGCACGTCGCTGAAATGAAGGACATCAATGGTCGCGAAGCTTTCGTGCTGATTGCTTTCGCCGCCGCCGTGCTGGTGCTGGGCGTATGGCCGCAGCCGTTGATCCATCTGATGGATGCTTCGGTGACGCAGTTGGTGCAGCAGCTTGGCAACCACAAGATTTAAGCAGGACACATCATGCCGAATATGAATGACATTCTGATCCTGCTGCCGGAGTTGTACTTGGTAGTGGCGGCGTGCGTGCTGTTGTTGCTGGACGCCTTCATGACGCCAGCGCGACGAGGGGTACTGCATTGGCTCTCGATCGGTGTCCTGCTGATCGCGATGTACCTCGTCGTTGCCGGTCAGCCCGAGCAAACCGTGACGGCCTTCAACGGCATGTTCGTGCGTGATCGCGTGGCCGAGATCCTCAAGGTCTTTGCGTTGCTGAGTACCGCATTGGTATTTGTCTACGCTCGCCCGTATCTGATCGACCGCAAGCTGTACGTCGGCGAGTTCTACACGCTGACGATCTTTGCGGTGATCGGCATCATGTTGCTGGTGTCCGCCGGTAACCTGCTGACGGTGTATCTGGGGCTGGAGCTATTGACGCTGTCCTCATACGCCTTGGTCGCGCTGAACCGCGATTCGAGTTTGTCGTCCGAGGCGGCGATCAAGTACTTCGTGTTGGGTGCGCTGGCTTCGGGCATGCTGCTGTACGGCATGTCGATGGTCTATGGCGCCACTGGCACGCTGGACCTGGTTCAGTTGCATACCGCCGCAGTTCACAACACGATGCCGAACCTGCTGTTGTTCGGTTTGATCTTCATGATTGTCGGCATCGGTTTCAAGCTGGGTGCGGCGCCGTTCCATATGTGGATACCGGACGTCTATCAGGGCTCGCCGACAGCCGTAACCATTTTCATCGGTTCGGCGCCGAAGCTGGCTGCGTTCGGTATGGCGTATCGTTTGCTGGAATCGGGCATGGGCGATCCGTCGATCGCACATCATTGGCAACAAATGTTGGCGGTGCTGGCGGTGCTGTCGCTGGCGATCGGTAACCTGGTTGCCATCGTGCAGACCAACCTCAAACGCGTGCTGGCCTATTCGACCATTTCGCATATGGGTTATTTGCTGCTGGGTCTGGCCAGCGCCAATAGCGAAGGCTATGCCGCCGCGATGTTCTATGCGATCAGCTATGCGCTGATGGGTACCGCAGCTTTCGGTGTGATCCTGGCCTTGGCGCGTGCCGGCTTCGAATGCGAAGAAGTCGACGATTTGAAAGGGCTTAACCAGCGTTCGCCGTGGCTGGCTTTCCTGATGTTGTTGGTGATGTTCTCGTTGGCCGGCGTGCCGCCGATGTTTGGCTTCTTCGCCAAGCTGATGGTGCTGCAGGCCGCTGTGAATGCCGGCATGTTGTGGCTGGCCATTGTGGGCGCGGTGTTCGCGATCATCGGCCTGTACTACTACCTGCGTGTAGTGAAGGTGATGTATTTCGACAAGCCGGTGGAAGGCACCGAGCACAAGCCGCAGGCTGATGTTTCGCTGCGCTTCGTGCTCTCGCTCAATGCATTCGCACTGTTGGTGATGGGCTTTTGCTGGGGGCCGTTGCTGGAGTGGTGCAAGAGTGCATTTGCCGCTTGATCGCAGCGTTATTGATGTTTAGTAAAAACGGCTGCCAATGGCAGCCGTTTTCACTTTAGATATGCGGCATGCGCTTGGCACTTGGACTCATCGCTTGAGCTAAGTGCGCGCGCTGATGACGGCGAGTGAATCTTGAACATGCTCGTTGCGACCACACAATGCATAACGATGATCGGTCTTCAATGCGCAGTGCACATGGGTTTGTCGCATTGTTTTGAAAAAAAGTCAGAAATGTTTCCAGTTAAATTTCAAAAACCCTTGCAAGACCCCTGCCACATCGTTAAACTTCTCGAACTCTGATGCGGGGTGGAGCAGTCTGGCAGCTCGTCGGGCTCATAACCCGAAGGTCGTAGGTTCGAATCCTACCCCCGCTACCAGATCTTTCTTAGAGCAAGAAAGCCTCCTCGTGAGGCTTTTTTGTTGGGCGCAAGGATGCGTTGTGCGATGCTTTGCCAGCCGAGATGTTGGCGGTTCGCACCCGGAAAGAGTCTGGAGGGGTCGGAACAACGGCGAGATAAGGGAATGGGCCGTTTGAGCCCATTTTTTGTTTCTGGCGACGGAAGAATAGTCATGGATACACACGCACTCGCAACACGTTTTACCGAGGTTCTGGCCGATCTTGGGCTGGAATGCCTTGGCGTGGAGTTTCTCCCGTCGCATGGGCAGAGTACGCTTCGCGTTTATCTGGAGGTACTCAACAAGGCCACTGAGGCACGCGAAGTCAATGTAGATGACTGCGAGGCAGCTAGCCGCGAATTGTCGGCCTTGCTCGACGTGGAAGACCCGATTCCCGGCCATTACGTGCTGGAAGTCTCCTCACCGGGTATCGATCGGCCGCTGTTCACCGCGGCGCAATTCGGCAAGTTTGTCGGTGGGGAAGTGAAGTTGTTGTTGAAAGCGCCACTGGAAGGGCGTCGCCGTTTACGCGGCAAGGTGATTTCGGTGGAGGGCGAGCGTATTTCGCTGGAAGCCGAGGGTAAGACGTTCGAATTCGATCACTCGGCGGTGGAAAGCGCGCGAGTGGTGCCGGATTGGGTGGCGCTCGGTTACGTGCCGCAGCCCAAGCACGGTGGAAAAAAACCGGCCAGCAAGGCCACGAAGTAATTAATCAATAGTGCGATCGGGCGCCGCGAGGCGTCTACGGAGTTGCTGCAATGAGCAAAGAGCTTTTGCTGGTGGTAGACGCGGTTGCCAACGAGAAAGGCGTGCCGCGCGACGTGATTTTCGAAGCGATGGAGGCCGCGTTGGCCTCTGCCGCGAAGAAGCGCTATCCGGATGAGGATCCAGATGTCCGCGTTTCTATCGATCGCAATAGCGGCGAATACGAAACCTTTCGTCGCTGGGAAATCATTGCCGACGATGGCGAGATGGAGTCGCCGTACCACCAGCTACGTTTGATGGATGCCACCGATGAGCGCGAAGACGCGCAGATCGGCGAGTTCATCGAGCAGCAGGTTGAGAACGCCGAATTCGGTCGTATCGCCGCGCAGGCCGCCAAGCAGGTGATCGTGCAGCGAGTGCGCGAAGCCGAGCGCCAGCAGGTGGTCGATGCATTCAAGGACCGCGTTGGCGAGCTGATTACCGGTATCGTCAAGCGCGTCGAGCGCGGCAACGTGTATCTGGATCTGGGCAGCAATGCCGAGGCGTTCATTCCGCGCGACAAGACTATTCCGCGCGAATCGGCTCGTGTCGGCGACCGCGTGCGCGGTTACCTGTTCGAGGTGCGCTCCGAAGTCCGTGGCCCGCAGTTGTTTGTTTCACGCGCGGCGCCGGAATTCATGATCGAGCTGTTCAAGCTCGAAGTGCCGGAAGTCGGCCAGGGCCTGGTCGAGATCAAAGGTTGCGCACGCGATCCGGGTGATCGCGCGAAGATCGCCGTGGTCGCGCACGACAGCCGCACCGATCCTATCGGTGCCTGCATCGGCATGCGCGGCTCGCGTGTGCAGGCTGTGTCCAACGAGCTCAACGGTGAGCGCGTGGACATCATCCTGTGGCACGAAAATCAGGCGCAGTACGTCATCAATGCGATGGCGCCGGCGGAGGTGCAGTCCATCATCATGGACGAAGAGAAGCACTCCATGGACATCGCCGTCGCTGAGGAGAAACTGTCCCAGGCGATCGGCCGCGGCGGCCAGAACGTGCGCCTTGCCAGCAAGCTCACCGGCTGGCAGCTCAACGTGATGACTCAGGACCAGGTCACTGCCAAGAGCGAAGCCGAGCAGGAAACCGCACGCCAGTTGTTCATGGACAAGCTGGAAGTGGATCAAGAAATTGCCAATATCCTGGTGCAGGAAGGCTTTTCCAGCGTCGAAGAAATCGCCTACGTACCCAGTGCCGAGTTGCTGGCAGTGGAAGGTTTCGACGAAGACATCGTGGAGGAGCTGCGCGCACGTGCCCGCGATGCGCTGCTGACCGAGGCGCTGGCGGTGGAAGAGGGCATTGACGAGCATCAGCCTTCGGAAGAGCTGCTGGCCTTGCCGGGTATGGACGAGGCCACTGCTTATGCATTGGCTTCACGTGAAGTAGTGACAGTGGACGATCTGGCCGACCTCGCGGTGGACGAGCTGATCGATATTGAAGGCATGGACGAAGAACGCGCTGCGGCGCTGATCCTTGCGGCGCGTGCGCCGATGATCGAGCGACTGGAGAAGGGCGGCTAACCGCGAACGGCAGCGCCCCGGATGGGCGCGCCGAGAGAGGCCTTACGGGGCTTCTCACCAGGGACGGAGGTGGCTGTGCAGGCGAGGCCGCACGGACGATAAGCGCGGGAACGGCGGAGAAAGAACACGATGTCGGATGTCACGATTAAACAACTTGCCAAGTTACTTGGCATGCCAGTCGACAAGCTGCTTGGGCAGCTCGGCGAGGCTGGTATGAAATTCTCCGATCCGGAGCAGGTCATCAACAGCACCGAAAAGGTGAAGTTGCTTGGCTTCCTGCGCCGTACTCATGGCAAGGGCGAGGTCGCGGTCGAGGCCGAGGACAGCTCCCCGCGCCAGATCACCCTCAAACGCCGCAAAGTCAGCGAGCTGACGGTGGCGACACCGGGTGCGCGTGGCGCCGCAGGCGCCAAGACGGTGAACGTCGAAGTGCGCGCCAAGCGAACCTACGTCAAGCGCAGCGTTATCGCCGAAGAGGCTGGCGCGGATGTCGAGCGTGAAGATGCCGTGCGCAAGCTGCATGAATCTCAACAGCAGCGCGAACACGAAGAAAACGAGCGCATTGAGGCCGATCTCCGTCGCCAGCAAGAAGCTTTGCAACAAGCCGAGGAAGAGCAGCGCCGGCAGGATGAAGCCGCCGAGCAGCGCCGTCTCAAGGCTGAAGCCGAAGCTCTGAAGCAGGCCGAAACCGTCCGTGTGGAAACTCCTGTGACCGAAGTCAGCGCCCCCGTCGAAACCGCGGTCGTGGCTGAAGTGCCCGCCGAGAAGTCAGTGGCGCAGCCTGCTGCGCCGCAATCGACCGTACAAAAAATAGATCCGCGCGAACTGGGCATGATCCTGCCGCGTATTCACGAACCGCGCCGACGCGAGATCAAGCCGGTGGCTCCGCCGGCCCCGCCGCCGGCCCCGGCTCCCGCGCCTGCGCCCGCTGCGGCTCCAGTCGCTGCCGCGCCAGCTTCTGCACGGGCTCCAGCCCCGGCGGCGGCTGCGCCTGCCAACGCCGATGCCAATCGCAACAAGCCGCCGCGTCATGGCGGTGGTGGCGGTGGTCGCGACCGTGACGATAGTCCGGGCGGCAAGCGTTTCGCCGGTGGCGAACTGCACCTGTCCGATGCCGATCGGGCGAAGCGCTCCAACAAGCGCGGCAAGCCGGGTCGCGGCTCGGTTCGTGAGGCGTCGCGCGGTAATAACAACAACGCTAACGCCGGTCCGCACGGTTTCACCCGTCCCACCGCGGCTGTGGTGCGCGAAGTGGTCGTGGGCGACGCCAATGTGGTCGCCGAGCTTGCGCAGAAGATGGCGGTCAAGGGTTCGGAAGTGGTCAAGGCCCTGTTCAAGATGGGCGTAATGGCCACGATCAACCAGACCATCGATCACGATACGGCGGTACTGGTGATTGAAGAGCTGGGGCATACCCCGGTTGCGGCCAGCGAAGACAATGCCGAGGCGACACTCGCCGCGCACACCCAGAATGCCGAGCTTGAAGGCGAGAAGAAGCCGCGTCCGCCGGTGGTCACCATCATGGGCCACGTCGATCACGGCAAGACCTCGCTGCTCGATTACATCCGCCGCGCCAAGGTCGCTTCTGGCGAGGCTGGTGGCATCACCCAGCACATCGGTGCGTATCACGTGGAAACGCCCAAGGGCGTTATTACCTTCCTCGATACCCCAGGCCATGCTGCCTTTACCTCGATGCGCGCGCGCGGTGCGCAGTCCACCGATATCGTGGTGCTGGTGGTGGCGGCCGACGATGGCGTGATGCCGCAGACGGCCGAGGCCGTGCAGCATGCGCGTGCGGCCAAGGTGCCGATCATCGTCGCCGTTAACAAAATGGATAAGTCCGACGCCAATCCGGACAACGTCAAGCAAGGCCTGGTGACGTTGGAAGTGGTCCCGGAAGATTGGGGTGGCGACACCATGTTCGTACCTGTTTCGGCCAAGGCCGGTACCGGTATCGACGAATTGCTTGAAGCGATTTCGGTACAGGCCGAAGTGATGGAGCTGACTGCCGTTGAAGACGGCGCCGCTTCTGGCGTGGTGATCGAATCGAGCCTGGATCGCGGTCGTGGTCCGGTGGCTACCGTGCTGGTGCAGCAAGGCACGCTCAAGCGCGGCGACTTCGTCGTCTGCGGTATTGAGTATGGCCGTATGCGTGCGCTGATCGACGAGAACGGCAAGCAGGTGCAATCTGCCGGCCCGTCGATCCCGGTGCAGGTGCTGGGCTTGTCCGGAGTGCCGGAATCAGGCGACGACTTTGTCGTGGTGGCCGACGAGCGGTTGGCCCGTGAAGTGGCCGCCGAGCGTAATTTGAAGCGCCGCGAAACGCGCATGGTCAGCAAGGCCAACCGCCTTGAAGACATCATCGCGCAGATGGGTCAGGGTGCCGAGCAGCAGACGCTCAACATCCTGGTCAAGGCCGATGTGCAGGGTTCGGTGCAGGCCTTGCGTGAATCGCTCAGCCAGATCGGCAACGAGAATGTAAAGGTCAACGTGATCGCGGCCGGCGTCGGCGGCATCACCGAGTCCGATGCCACGTTGGCGGCGGCTTCCAAGGCGCTGATTATCGGCTTCAACGTGCGTGCCGACGCTTCGGCGCGCAAGGTGGTCGATACCGCGGGTCTGGACATGCGTTACTTCTCGATCATCTATGACGTGATCGATCAGGTGAAGCAGGCCGCCTCGGGTCTGCTGGGCATGGAAGTGCGCGAAGAAATCATCGGTACCGCCCAGGTGCGCGAGGTGTTCCGCAGCTCCAAGTTCGGTGCCGTGGCCGGTTGCATGGTGATCGAAGGTACGGTCAAGCGCAGCAAGCCTATCCGCGTGCTACGCGACAACACTGTGATCTTCCAGGGCGAGTTGGAGTCGCTGCGCCGCTTCAAGGATCTGGTGGACGAAGTGCGTAACGGCATGGAATGCGGTATTGCCGTGAAGCAGTACAACGACGTCAAGCCTGGCGATCAAATCGAGTGCTTCGAGCGTCACGAGGTAGCGAGGACGCTGTAAGTAACTCAACTTCCTCTCCCTCGTCTCGGGGGAGGGGAGATTAGGCCATCGTCGCTTGGCGACGATGTGCCGTTATTGGATTTTGGAGTGCCCCATGCCCTCACGTGATTTCAAACGTACCGACCGCGTAGGTGCTGAATTGCGCCGCGAAATCAGCTTGCTGGTGCATGCCGCCGTCCGCGACCATGGCCTGCCATCGGTCAGCGTGTCGGACGTGGAGGTTACGCGTGATCTGGACTGGGCCACCGTATGGGTGACTGCTTTGTTGCCCGAACAGTCGGCTACGGCGGTGAAGGCGCTTAAGGAGCTGGCGATTGAGTTCCGTCGCGAGCTGTCGCGCAGCATGCGCTTGCGCCGGGTGCCGGAATTGCGTTTCAAATACGACGAATCGGTTGATACAGGTGAGCGCATCGAGCGCTTGTTGCGCGAGCAAGCGCATGACCTGTCGCCAAAAAAAGACGACAACGAAGACTGAGTCACGCGTATCAATAAACGTTCAGCCAAAAATCGTATCCGTTTTCGCGACTTGCACGGCATTGTGCTGCTCGACAAGCCGCTGGGCTTGAGTTCCAACCAGGCCTTGCAGGCCGCACGGAAATTGTTGCGAGCCGCTAAAGGCGGCCATACAGGGGCGTTGGACCCGCTGGCAACCGGGCTTTTACCGCTGTGTTTCGGTGAAGGCACCAAGATTGCAGGCACCTTGCTGGGCTCGTGCAAGGCCTATATCGCTGAATGCCGGCTGGGAATCACCACCACCACGGCGGATCTGGAAGGTGAGATCGCCCTGCAGCGGCCGGTGCCGGTGCTGGATGACGCCGCTATCGAGCGTGCGCTGGCCAAGCTTCGTGGTCGTATCGTTCAGGTTCCACCGGTCTATTCGGCGATCAAGCAGGATGGCGAGCCGCTGTATTTGAAGGCCCGTCGCGGCGAGGCGATCGAAGTGCCGTCGCGCGAGGTTGAGATTTATCGCCTTGATCTGCTATCGCGCAGCGGAGACAGTTTGCAGCTATACGTGGAGTGCGGTTCAGGCACCTACGTGCGCAGTTTGGCCGTGGATTTAGGCGAAGATCTCGGCTGCGGCGCCCATTTGACCGCCTTGCGACGGCTGTGGGTCGAGCCGTTCCGCGAACCGGTCATGGTGACGCTGGAGCAGCTTCAGCAGGCCGCAGAGCAGAGCGATCAGGCCCTGGACACCTATGTGCTGCCAGTGGAGGCAGGGCTGGCCGAGCTGCCGACATTGAGGCTGGATGCGGCTCAGAGCCTGGCTGTCTCACAGGGGCGTCAGATTCCGACCGACGTGCTGAATGGGGTTCCGCGCTGTGCCGTTTATGCCGACGACGGCCGTTTGCTGGCCTTGGGCGAAGTCGACCAGGAGGGGCGTTTACACATCCTGCGGGGCTTCAACCTGCCTCAGATAAATCCGCCTGTTTAACCGCAAACTATGACGCCCTTGTTGTGATGCGGTCTCAATCGTTAGAATACCCTGCTTGTTCCATAGCTTTCATTCATCAAGGCGAAGCTTGCGCAACGTCATCTTCGTGACGTTGCGCAAGCTTCGCATCGCCTTTTAAGGAAGAGATACCATGTCCCTCACTGCAGAACAGACCGGCAAGATCATTGCTGACTTCGGCCGCGTACCTAACGACACCGGTTCGCCGGAAGTCCAGGTGGCCTTGTTGTCCGCCCGCATCACTCACCTCACTGGCCACTTCCAGACGCACAAGCAGGATCACCATTCCCGCCGCGGCCTGTTGAAGCTGGTCAACCAGCGCAAGAGCCTCCTGGGCTACTTGAAGAAAAACGATCTGGCCCGTTACCAGACCCTGATTGAACGCCTCGGCCTGCGCCGTTAATCGGACAAGGACATTATCAAAGTGGCGAAAGTAACCAAGTCATTCCAGTACGGTAATCACGAAGTCACACTGGAGACGGGCGAAATTGCCCGCCAGGCGTCTGGTGCCGTCATGGTCAGCATGGGCGGCACCGTGGTGCTGGTCACCGCTGTGGCCGCGACCAAGGCGCGCGAGGGGCAGGATTTCTTCCCGCTCACCGTCGATTACCAGGAAAAGTTCTACGCTGCCGGCCGTATCCCGGGCGGCTTCTTCAAGCGTGAAGGCCGGCCGACCGAGAAAGAAACACTGACCTCGCGTCTGATCGATCGTCCGATCCGTCCGTTGTTCCCGGAAGAGTTCAAGAACGAAATTCAGGTCATCGCCCAAGTGGTGTCGCTGAACCCGGAAGTCGACGGCGACATGCTGGCGATGCTCGGTGCTTCTGCCGCGCTGGTCCTGGCCGGCGTCCCGTTCAAGGGCCCGATCGGTGCTGCCCGCGTGGGTTATGCCAACGGCAAGTACCTGCTCAACCCGACCGTCACCGAACTGAAGACCTCCGATCTTGATCTGGTCGTCGCCGGTACCGCCAATGCGGTGTTGATGGTGGAGTCGGAAGCCAAGCTGCTCAGCGAAGAAGTGATGCTCGGCGCGGTGGTCTTCGGTCACCAGCAGATGCAGGCCGCGGTCAATGCGATCAACGAGTTCGTTGCCGAAGCTGGCCGCAAGACCTTCAAGTGGGAAGCCCCGGCACGTAACGACGCGCTGTTCGCTGCCCTTGAGGCTGCTATCGGCAATCGTCTGGTCGAGGCCTTCCAGGTCCGCGACAAGATGGAGCGCCGCGACGTCATTTCGGCGATCAAGAGCGACGTCAAGAGCAAGATTGCCGAGCAGGCCACCGCGGCCGGCTGGAGCGATGGCGATATCGGTACCGCTTTCGGCGAAGTCGAATATCACACCATGCGCAATGGCGTGCTGAAGACCAAGGTGCGTATCGACGGCCGCAAGCTGGACGATGTCCGCCCGATCACCGTGCGCGTCGGCGTGTTGCCGCGTACCCACGGTTCGGCACTGTTCACTCGCGGCGAAACCCAGGCGCTGGTCGTTGCCACGCTCGGTACCACCCGTGACGCGCAGCTCATCGATGCGCCGGAAGGCGAGTCGAAAGATCCGTTCCTGTTCCATTACAACTTCCCGCCATTCTCGGTGGGCGAGACCGGCCGCGTCGGCAGCCCGAAGCGTCGCGAGATCGGCCACGGCCGCCTTGCCAAGCGCGGCGTGCAGGCCGTCAAGCCGAGCATCGAAGAGTTCCCGTACGTGATTCGCGTGGTCTCGGAGATCACCGAGTCGAACGGCTCCTCGTCGATGGCGTCGGTGTGCGGTTCTTCGCTGGCCATGATGGACGCGGGCGTGCCGCTGAAGTCGCCGGTGGCGGGTATCGCCATGGGTCTGGTCAAGGAAGGTAGCGACTTTGTCGTGCTGTCGGACATCCTGGGTGACGAAGATCACCTGGGCGACATGGACTTCAAAGTGGCCGGTACCGCCGAAGGCGTTTCCGCGCTGCAGATGGACATCAAGATCGACGGCATCACCGAAGAGATCATGAAGGTCGCGCTGGAGCAGGCTACCCGTGGTCGTCTGCATATCCTCGGCGAAATGGCCAAGGTCATCAGCACGCCGCGTTCGGAGATGAGCGAGTTCGCCCCGCGTCTGCTCACCATCAAGATCCATCCCGACAAGATCCGCGAAGTCATCGGCAAGGGCGGCGCCACCATCCGCTCGATCACCGAAGAGACCGGCACCACGATCGACATCAGCGATGACGGCACGGTGATTATCGCTTCGGTGAACCGCCTCGCCGCCGATGAGGCGAAGAAGCGCATCGAGCAGATCACTTCCGACGTCGAGCCGGGCCGCATCTACGAGGGCAAGGTCGCCAAGCTGATGGATTTCGGCGCATTCGTCACGATCATGCCGGGCAAGGATGGTCTGGTGCACGTTTCGCAGATCTCCAGCGAGCGCGTGGAAAAGGTCTCCGACAAGCTCAAGGAAGGCGACATCGTCAAGGTCAAGGTACTCGAAGTGGATAAGCAGGGCCGTATCCGCCTGTCCATGAAAGCCGTGCTCGAAGACGAAAACGTCAACGCCTAAGCGTTATCGGTCGTAACAAGAAAAGCCCGGCACTGGTTGCCGGGCTTTTTCGTTTCCGGTAACAGGCTTTTGTCAGGGCTTTTGCTAGGATGCTCTGACGTATTCAACCTGATGTACTCACGAGGAGGCAGGCATGGCCACCGATTTCCTGAAGGACTATCAGGCACAAGCACAGCAGTCCTGGGATGCTTGGACCCGTTATATGCAACAGCAGCCGGCTGGTGGTTCGGCCTTCTTTAATCCAGCGGGCTTTAATCCTGCGGCTTTCGCTGCGCCTGGCATGCCACCGCAAGGCGGTCCTGCAGGTGATCTGCTGGCGCGCAGCATGGCCGGTTTGAAAAGCTACACAGAGTGGCTGCAAGGTGCGGCGTCCAGCGGCATCGGACAGGGCGGCGACTGGCAGCGTCAGTTGCAAGATCTGTTCGCGGGCGCCGGTGGGCAACCGTTTGCGCAAGCCTTCGCCGGTATCGATACAGCAGGTGCGCAGGGTTTCGCGCAGTCATGGCAATCGTGGCTGCAGGCTGCGCAGTCCGGTGGTTTGGGCGGCTTGCCGGGCATGGGGCCCATGCCGGCTTTCGGCTACACGCGTGAGCAGCAGATGCAGCAGCAGGCATTGGCCGCTGCGGTACGCGAGTATCTGGAAACCCAGGGTCGTTACCAGGCGTTGATCCAGCGAGCCAATACCGAGGGCTTCGAGCGCTTGCAGAGCCAGTTGTCGCAGCTTACCGAGCGTGGTCAACAGCTCGACTCGCTCAAGGCGCTTTACGACCAATGGGTCGACGCCTCCGAGGCGGCTTATGCGGAGATCGCCTTATCGGACGAGTTTCGCGTTGCCTATGGCGACATGGTCAATGCGCAGATGCGGGTACGTCATTTGCAGCAGCAACAGTTGGAGGCTTATTGCCGCGAGCTGGGCATGCCGACGCGTAGCGAAGTAACTGCGCTGAGCAAACAAATGCATGAGCTGCGTCGTGAACTACGCACCGGTAGCAAGCAGGCCGGTGTAAAACCGGCCAATGCTGCGAGTGACGAGGCGGCCGACTTGCGTGCTGAAATCGCCGCGCTCAAACGCAAGCTGGCAGAAAACACGTCCAAGGCGAGTGCGCCTAAAGAAAGCCGTCCGGCCTCGGCGACGCCGATCAGAAAGGCGGCTACCTCGTCGGCCAAGAGTCAGGCCAGCAAGAGCGCACCCAGCAAGACGCCTGCGCGCAAAGCTTCAGCCAGCCGTAAACCGGTCGCCAAGACGGCCACACGCCGCAAGTAAGGAGACGCCATGTACGCACCGTTGAGTATGGACCCGGCGAAGATCCTCGCCGAAATCACCACCTTTCAACGCAAACTTGCTGCTGGCGTAGGCAATCTGCGCGGCCTGCGTGAGCCGGAGTACGCCAATACGCCGCGCGAGGCGGTTTATCGCGAAGACAAGCTCACCGTCTGGCATTTCAAAGGTTCGCAGAAGCCGACGTCGAAGACGCCGATCCTGATCGTCTATGCACTGGTCAATACGGCCTGGATGACCGATCTGCAGGCCGATCGCTCGTTGGTGCGTAACCTGTTGGCGCAAGGCGAAGACGTTTATTTGCTCGACTGGGGCTATCCCGATGGCGCTGACCGCTGGCTGGGTCTGGACGACTACATCAACGGTTACCTCGATCGTTGTGTCGATGCCGTACGTGAGCGGCACGGCCTGAAAGCGATCAATCTGCTCGGCATTTGCCAGGGTGGTGCATTCTCGCTGTGCTACACCGCGCTGCAGCCGGGCAAGGTGAAAAACCTCATCACCATGGTTACGCCGGTGGATTTCCATACTCCAGACAATATGCTTTCGCATTGGACGCGCAATCTGGACGTGGATCTGTTCGTCGATACGCTGGGCAATATCCCGGCCGAGCTGATGAACTGGGTGTATCTCACGCTGAAGCCGCTGCGTCTGAATCAGCAAAAATATATCGGTCTGGTCGACATTCTCGATAACCCTGCCGAGCTGGAAAGTTTCCTGCGCATGGAACGCTGGATTTTCGACTCGCCGGATCAGGCAGGCGAGGCGTTCCGCGAATTCATCAAGGACTTCTACCAGGGCAACAAACTGGTCGACGGCACGCTCACGATCGGCGGCAAGCCGGTCGATCTAGGCATGATTACTCAGCCGGTGTTGAATATTTTCGCTGAGCAAGATCATCTGGTGCCGCCGGATGCATCGCGAGCGTTGGGCAAGCACGTGGGCACCACCGATTACACCCAACTGGCGTTCAAGGGCGGGCACATCGGTATTTATGTGTCCAGCCGTGCTCAGCGCGAAGTGCCGCCGGCAATCCATCAATGGCTCAATACGCGAAACTAGGCGACTTTCAGGGAGGGACTGGTGATGGAAAAGCGCCTGCATCGATCGCTCAATGACAGAAAGGTTGCCGGCGTCTGCGGCGGCATCGCTGAGTATCTCGGCTGGGACCCGACGCTGGTGCGACTGCTTTGGGTGGTGCTCACCCTGCTGGGCGGTTCGGGTGTCCTGATCTACGCGATCCTCTGGATCGTTATGCCCGACTCGCCTTGAGTGACCGCGCGGGATATGCTCCCGCCGCTTTCCGTTTAGACCCAGCAGCAAACAAGCGAGTAGCAAACAAGTTTATGGATTACGACCGTTACGACCGCATCCGTGCCGTGCAGTGGCAAGGCGATCATTTGCGCTTGCTCGACCAGCGTCTGCTTCCGCAGGAGGAGCGCTGGATCGATTGCGCCACCGCTGCCCAGGTTACTCTGGCCATCAAGGATCTCGCCGTTCGCGGTGCGCCGGCCATTGGCATCGCAGCCGCCTGGGGTGTAGTGCTTGCGGCCAAGCAGGGCGAATCGCTCGATTCTGCACTGGCCATGCTGCGTGCCGCCCGCCCTACCGCAGTAAACCTGATGTGGGCGCTGGATCGCATGAAGGCGCGCATCACCGCCGGCGCCGATGCGGCGGCGTTGGAGCGCGAGGCGCAGGCGATTCAGGACGAAGATCTCATCGCCAATCGGCATATGGGCGAACTGGGCGCATCGCTGATTGCGCCGCATTCGGGTGTGCTCACCCATTGCAATACAGGGTCGCTCGCGACCGCTGGCTACGGCACGGCGCTGGGTGTAATCCGTGCCGGCGTGGCTTCCGGTCGTATCGAACAGGTCTTTGCCGGCGAAACCCGGCCGTGGCAGCAGGGCGCTCGATTGACCATGTGGGAACTGGTCCGCGATGGCATTCCGGCCAAGTTGATCGCTGATTCGGCCGCGGCGCATCTGATGAAATCCGGTGTGGTGCAATGGGTGATCGTCGGCGCCGACCGCATCGCTGCGAATGGGGATACCGCCAACAAGATCGGCACTTATCAGCTAGCTATTGCCGCGCGTCATCACGGCGTGAAGTTCATGGTGGTGGCGCCTTCGTCCACGGTGGATATGGCGACCGCCACGGGCGATGACATCGAGATCGAGTTGCGCGATCCGGCCGAGCTGCTTGCGGTGGCCGGCCAACGCACCGTAGTCGACGGCGCCGATGCCTGGAATCCGGTGTTTGATGTCACTCCGGCGGCATTGATCGACGCCATCGTGACGGAGCGTGGCGTGATCGAGCGGCCGACCGCGAGTGTCATGCAACTGATGTTTCCGGCTTGATGCCAGCGATCCGAAACGCCTGCATGAAACGCCCGCGATGAAATTCAAGCCATGAGACTTCGCCACGAAGTCGCCTTGTTCGCGATAGGTGGCCTGATCGGGCTGGTGGTCGATGCCGGTATCGTGCAGTTGCTGGTCAGTGTGTTGCACTGGAATCCTTACTACGCGCGCATCGTCTCGTTTCTATCGGCGGCTACCGCGACCTGGTGGTGGAATCGCCAGCGCACATTTGCCAGTCGCGACAGCGGACGCTCGCTGCTGTCCGAATGGGGACACTGGATGGTGTTGATGGCGGGTGGGGCGGTCGTCAACTACGCGGTTTATGTGATCTTTCTAAGCGTGTTCCCGTGGTCGCAGCGCTGGCCTGCGCTGGCTGTGGCGGTGGGTTCGGCGATGGCCGCCGGGGTGAATTTCGGCAGTGCTCGCCTACTGCTTTTCAAACGCACCAAGACGGGGCTGTAAGTCATTGATTTGAAAAAGTCTATGGCCGGCTTTTTACACGCGGCTGTGCTATGATTCTGAGCTTGCGTTAGGCCCTCGTCATAAGCGCGCGAAGTGCGTGCAGCGCGGCCTTTTTTCGTTACTAGGGAACCTGATTGATGGCAGAACTCGCCAAAGAAATCATTCGCGTCAGCATCGAAGACGAAATGCGTCAGAGCTATCTCGATTACGCCATGAGCGTCATCGTTGGCCGCGCGCTTCCAGATGTACGTGATGGTCTGAAGCCCGTACATCGCCGTGTTTTATTTGCGATGAACGAATTGGGCAACGTCTGGAACAAGCCCTATAAAAAATCCGCCCGCGTGGTCGGTGACGTCATCGGTAAATACCATCCGCATGGTGATGCCTCGGTCTATGACGCGATCGTGCGTATGGCGCAGCCGTTTTCCTTGCGCTACATGCTGGTCGACGGCCAGGGTAACTTCGGTTCGGTCGATGGTGATAACCCCGCCGCGATGCGTTACACCGAGGTGCGCATGGCGCGCCTCACGCACGAGTTGCTTGCCGACATCGATAAAGAAACGGTCGATTTCGGCCCGAACTACGATGAGAGCGAACACGAGCCCTTAGTACTGCCCACTCGCGTACCGAACCTGCTGATAAACGGTTCAGCCGGTATCGCGGTAGGCATGGCGACCAACGTGCCGCCGCATAACCTCAACGAAGTCATCGCGGCGACCATTGCACTGATCGACGATCCGTCGTTGTCGATCGAAGATTTGATGCAGCATATTCCGGGGCCGGATTTTCCGACCTACGGCATCATCAACGGCTCATCCGGCATCGTCGAGGCCTACCGTACCGGCCGTGGCCGCATCCTTGTGCGCTCAAGGGCGGAGATCGAAACCGAGTCGAACGGCCGCGAGACGATCATCGTTCGAGAGCTGCCGTACCAGGTAAACAAGGCGCGGTTGATCGAGAAGATCGCCGAGCTGGTGAAAGAAAAGAAGCTCGAAGGCATCAGCGAGCTGCGTGACGAATCCGACAAGGACGGCATGCGCATCGTGATCGAGATCCGTCGCGATTCGATGGGCGACGTGGTGCTGAACAATCTGTTCCAGCAAACCCAGATGCAGGTCACTTTCGGCATCAATATGGTGGCCTTGCTGGATGGGCAGCCGCGTCTGCTCAACCTCAAAGACATTCTGGAGGCGTTCATTCGCCACCGTCGTGAGGTGGTCACCCGCCGCACTATCTTTGAACTGCGTAAAGCCCGTGCCCGCGCGCATATCCTCGAAGGCCTCACTGTTGCGCTGGCCAATATTGAAGAGATGATCGAATTGATTCGCAGCTCGGCCTCACCGGCTGAAGCACGCGAACGCATGTTGGCGCGTAAGTGGCAGCCGGGCTTGGTCAATACCTTGCTGGCCGCCGCTGGTGCCGAGTCCTCGCGTCCCGAAGACATGGATCCGCGCGAAGGGCTGAAGGGCGACGGCTATCAGTTGTCCGAAGTACAAGCGTCGGAAATCCTGGCGATGCGTCTGCATCGCTTGACCGGCCTGGAGCAAGAAAAACTCTCCGACGAATATCGTCAGATTCTGCAAGTCATCCGTGGCCTGATCGAGATCCTGGAAGATCCGGTACGTCTGCTTGCGGTGATTCGCGGTGAGCTGGAAGTGATCCTGACCGAGTTCGGCGACAAGCGCCGCACCGAGATTCAGCATTCGCAGGAAGACCTCAACGTTCTCGATCTGATCGCACCGGAAGACGTCGTCGTTACGCTGTCGCACACCGGTTACGTGAAGCGTCAGCCGGCCAGCACGTACCGCGCGCAGCGCCGTGGCGGCAAGGGTCGCTCGGCTTCTGCATTGAAAGACGAGGATTTCGTCGAGCAGCTCTGGGTGGTCAACACGCATGACACCTTGCTCGCATTCACCAGCACTGGCCGCGTCTACTGGCTCAAGGTTTATCAGATGCCGGAGTCTGGCCCCAATGCACGCGGCAAGCCGATGGTCAATCTGCTGCCGCTGGGTGCGGGCGAGAAAGTGCAGGCGGTATTGCCGGTACGCGAGTACAGCGAGGGTCGTTTCGTGTTCTTTGCGACCAAGCAAGGCACGGTAAAGAAGACGCCGCTTACCGAGTTCGCTTTCCAACTGCAGAAAGGCAAGATCGCGATTAACCTCGATGAGGGCGATGCGCTGGTCAATGTCGCGTTGACCGACGGCAACAGCGACGTGCTGTTGTTTGCGTCCAACGGCAAGACGGTGCGTTTCGATGAGGACGAGGTGCGCTCGTCTGGTCGTACCTCCCGAGGCGTGCGTGGCATGAAGCTGGCGGAAGGCTGCGAAGTGGTGTCGCTGATCGTTGCCGCCGAGGGTGACATTCTCACCGCGACCCAGCGCGGCTATGGCAAGCGGACCGTGCTGGAGGAGTTCCCCAAGAAGGGACGCGGTACGCAGGGCGTGATCGGTATTCAATGCTCCGAGCGCAACGGCAAACTGGTCGCCGCAACGCAGGTTACCGAGGCACACGAGCTGATGCTGATTTCCGATCAGGGCACGCTGGTACGTACCCGCGTGGCTGAAGTTTCTCAGCTCAGCCGCAACACCCAGGGCGTTACCTTGATTCGCCTGCCAGCCGAAGAGACGCTTATCAGCGTGGTGCGGTTGGATGCGGAAGAAGAGAACGGCGAGGACGCCGAACGAGTTGAAGGGATGGCGCCTACCGAGGGCGACGATTCCAGCGTGGCTATCGAGTCGGCACCTACCGATCCGGCACCTACGGAAGAGTAAACTCGCTGAGTTCTTGAGTCAGAAAAGCCCCGGCTATGCCGGGGCTTTTCTTTTGGCTTGCCGCTGAAGACGGCGTGTCATTGACGGTATCAGTCCGCTATTGCCGCCAGCATGGCTTCAGCCGTAGAGACGTTAAGCTCGCCCGGTGCCTCGATATGCAGTTGCCGCACCAGGCCATCCTCCGCATAGAGCGCAAAGCGTCGGGCACGCAGGCCCATGCCATAGGCGCTGCCATCCAACTCCAAGCCGAGCGCTCGGGTAAAGTTGCCATTACCGTCGGCCAGCATCAACAGGCCCGCGGGAACCTGCTGCGCCTTCGCCCAGGCTTGCATCACATAGGCGTCGTTGACGGAGAGGCACATCACATCGATGCCGCGCTGACGAAATTCCTGGAAATGCTTTACGTAGCCAGGCATATGCTTATTCGAGCAGGTCGGGGTGAATGCGCCCGGCACAGCGAATAGCACCGCTTTGCGGCCCACGAAAAGATCGGTAGTGCGCTGTTGCTGAATCTCGCCATCGACGACGGCAAGCGTGGCGTCAGGTAGATAGGCGCCTGGCTGGATGCTCATGGTGGGTTACCTGTTCATGTAAGTCATGGGGAGGGGTAGATATCACTGTAGCGGCTTTGCTGACCAACTGACTCGGATATGAAGCGGTGGCCGCACAACGACGGGTGGTCTTGAATCAAGCCGGCGCGTACCTACGTATGGGTTCAAGCGGTACTGGTACCGCAACCTATCCAAGGATTACCGATATGAGCATTCACCGTGTTTCGACGTGGAACCATAATCATGGCCTGCAGCAGGAGCTGCGCCAGGCTTTTGGCCACCTTTTTCAGAACGAGGTTTCGCAAGGTGCCGCCGGTCAATGGGCGCCACGCGTAGATATTCACGAGGACGAGCAGCGTTTTCTGATCCTTGCCGATATTCCCGGCGTCGATCCGGCCACGATTGAAGTGAGCATGGATAAGGGCATGCTAATCATCAAGGGGGAGCGACCTGCCGCCAGTGTCGAGCAGGGCGGTAAGTTCACCCGCGTCGAGCGTGCTCATGGCGCGTTCCAGCGTCACTTTGCGCTACCGGACACCGCTGACGCCGAGGGCATCAGCGCAAACGGTAAGCATGGTGTGCTGGAGATCTCGATTCCCAAGAAAGCGCAAGCGTCGCCACGCCGCATCACCATTCATACCAACCACTAGGAGTCTGCCGGACCTGGGCGGTCGAGGCTGCAAAGTCGGCTACGTGGGCCATCTTTCCGCCGCTGCTTGGCTCAAGAATAACTATGGGCCAGCACATCGACGAAAAGCTGCCTTCACGCAGACGACTTTTCGCCTCGACCGCCCAGGCCCGACAGACTCCTAAACCATAAAGCGTTAATCTTGCGAGTTAGCCCGTGGCGGACGATGATCCGCCGCGGGTTTTGTATTGCTTGGAGCCCATGGCCGGGGAAGTACAGTGGAATTCAAAGATTATTACGACACCCTGGGTGTAAAGCCTGAAGCTAGCGAGGCGGAGATCAAGGCCGCATATCGCAAGCTGGCGCGCAAATATCACCCGGACAAGAACAAAGAAACGGGGGCCGAAGACAAGTTCAAGGCAATTAACGAGGCCAATGAAGTGCTTCGTGATGCCGAGAAACGTCGCGCCTACGATCAAGTGCGAGCGGGCGGTTACCGGCAAGGCGAACAATTCCGGCCGCCGCCGGGTTTTGGACAAGGTCATAACTTCGATTTCGGCGATGCCGGTCACGGCGATTTCAGCGATTTCTTCGAAAGCATGTTTGGCCGCTCGGCAGGCGGGCAGCGCGGTGCGCCGCGCCCACGCCGTGGCAGCGATATACAGGCGCAAGTGCAGATTGATTTGAAGACGGCGTTCGATGGTGGACGCACCCGTCTGGCACTACAGGATTCCAGCGGCAAAGAGCGTGTGCTGGAGGTGAAAATTCCAGCCGGGATCCAGTCGGGCAAGGTGATTCGGTTGTCCGGGCAGGGTCACCCCGGCATGGCGGGCGGGCCGAGCGGTGATTTGCTGTTGGAAGTGGGCATTCGAGACGATGCGCAGTTTCGGCTGGATGGCCAGAATGTCTTGCATGTGTTGCCGATCACGCCGTGGGACGCCGCACTTGGCGCCACATTAGCGGTGCCGACCTTGGCCGGTACCGTAGATCTGCGCATCCCGGCAGGCTCGCAGTCCGGCCGCAAGCTGCGCTTGAAAGGGCGGGGTATGCCGGGGGCGCATCCGGGCGATCAACTGGTGGAGTTGTCGATCCGTGTACCCGTGGTTGATAACGAGGACCAGCGTGCGGCCTTCGAGGCGCTACGCGATCAGTTTCCAGACTACGATCCCAGAACCTGAGCCGCAAAACCGGCTTGATCGCGAAATGAAAAACGGCGCCTGCGGGCGCCGTTTTTTATGAAATCGTTGGCGAAGTCGGCGGTGCCGTTCAGGCCGGCAGCAATTCCTTCAGCGTAGCGATCAGCTCTTCTTCCTTGATCGGCTTGGTGACATAGGCTTTGGCGCCCTGGCGCATGCCCCAGACCTTGTCGGTTTCTTGGTCTTTGGTAGTAACCAGCACCACCGGGATGTGCTTGGTGGTTTCGTCTTTGCTGATGGTGCGAGTGGCCTGGAAACCATTGAGGTTGGGCATCACCACGTCCATCAGGATCAGGTCGGGAAGCTCCTTCTTGGCAGCCTCGACGCCCGCGGCGCCGTCCTCAGCGGTAAAAACCTCGTGCCCGAGCTTTTCGACGATGCGTTTGATGCCAAGCAGTTGCGACGGCGAATCGTCGACGATCAGGATGCGAGCCATGAATGTCCCCTTAAACAGTGCCTGAGATTCTACGTGCGACCTGCCTTGCTTCCAAGCGCTGTGGCATGCGCTGCAACCCAGATCGCTTCAAATCTCTCCGATATGCACCAGCGTACGGCCAAACGAGGCGCCCGTCAGCATGGTCTCGAAAACGCCCGGCAGCGCATCCAACTGGACTTCACGGGTACAAATGGTAGGTAGCCGCTGAGGCTTCCAGTTGCTGGCAAGGTGCTGCCAGACTTGCTCGCGGATGTCGCGCGCAGTGCCGGCAGAGGCAATACCGAGCAGGCTGGCGCCGCGAATGATGAAGGGCATTACTGTACTGTCGAACGCGATGCCGCCAGCATTGCCGCAAATGGCGACGTTGCCGTAGGGTGCTATCAGCGGCAGCAAGCCGGCCAGCATAGGGCCGCCGACATTGTCCAGCGCGCCGCCAAAGCGTACCGAATCCATCGGCTTACCACTGAAAGCCAGTTCGTGTCGGTCTATGCATACCGTCGCCCCCAGCGTGCGCAGTACGTCGAAGTGATCGGTTTTGCCACTGATGGCATGCACCTCATAGCCAGCATGGCTGAAGATGTCGATGGCCAGCATGCCGACACCGCCGCTGGCGCCGGTGACGGCGATAGGGCCGTGTGCCGGTGTCTGGCGGTTGTCCTGCATGCGCAGTAGTGCCAGGGCAGCGGTAAAGCCGGCAGTGCCGATCACCATGCTCTCGCGCAGGCTCAGGCCGTGCGGCAACGGGATGGTCCACTGCGCCGGCAGACGAACGTATTCGCTGTAACCGCCATCGCGTGTTTCGGAAAGGCCGCTGCCTGTGCACAGCACCGCATCGCCTTCTTTGAAGGCCGGATCGGTGGAAGCAACCACATGGCCGGCGACATCGATACCGCCATTGAGCGGAAATTGCCGGAGGATCTTGCCTTTGCCGGTACCGGCCAGGGCATCTTTGTAGTTGACCGAGGAATAGGCGACTTTGACCAGCACCTCGCCCGGTGTCAGCGCATCGGCACTGAGCATGTCGATGCCGCCGCGGTAACCGGCGTCATCTTGATGAATACGAAAGGCGCGGAAGGCATTTGGGCTCGTCATATCGTCGCTTTGGCCTGGGGCTGTTCTTGGTAGTGAAACCGTTCCATCAAGGGCTGGCTACAACGGCCGGGTCGATCCATTTAGGCGTATAGGTGCTTTGGTATTGCGTCATCCAGTCCAATAGCGACTCCATGCTATCGCCGAACCATACGCTTTCACGTTGCTCGGCCCGAACAAACCCTTCCGTCACCATGTGATCCATCATCGTGCGCAAAGGGCTGTAATAGCCGCGGACATTATGGAAAGCGCAGGGGTAACGGTGCAGCCCGAGCTGTGCCCAGGTCAGCATTTCGAACATTTCGTCCATCGTGCCGAAGCCACCGGGCAGGGCGACAAAGGCGTCGGACAATTCGAACATGCGCGTCTTGCGCTGGTGCATGGTCTCGACCACATGCAGTTCGGTAAGCCCCTTGTGCGCTACCTCGCGCTCGACCAACTGGCGCGGGATCACGCCGATCACCTTGCCGCCGCCAGCCAATACGGCGTCGGCTACCGTACCCATCAGCCCCACCTTGCCGCCGCCATAGACCAGGGCAATACCGCGACGCGCCATTTCACTGCCAAAGGCACGGGCATGTTCGATGTAGTCCGGATGCGTGCCGCTATTGGAGCCGCAGTAGACGCAGAGGGCGGTGACTTGGGACATGGAGCGCACTCGTTAAGGGATGAATGGAAATGGCAAGGCTTTAAAACAAACGGCCCGCCCATGTCGCCACGGGCGGGCCGCACGGTCAACTGCAGTAACTCAGTTGCCCTTATGGATCGCGCGCTTATCCACCGACAACGCTGCTTCGTGCACAGCTTCGGACAAGGTCGGGTGAGCGTGGACAATACGTGCCAGATCTTCGGCGGAGCCTTTGAACTCCATGGTCACTACGGCTTCGGCGATCAGCTCGGACACGCCAGGACCGACCATGTGCACGCCGAGCAGACGATCGGTCTCGGCATGGGCGAGCATCTTCACCTGGCCGACGGCCTCGTTCATCGCGACGGCGCGGCCGATCGCAGCGAACGGGAACGTGCCGACTTTGTACGGAATGCCGGCGTCCTTGAGTTCTTTTTCGGTCTTGCCGGCCCAGGCAATTTCCGGCTCGGTGTAGATCACCCACGGAATGGTGTCGTAGTTGATGTGGCCGGCTTTACCGGCGATCCACTCGGCCACCGCAACGCCTTCTTCGGAGCCTTTATGCGCAAGCATCGGTCCACGCACCGCGTCGCCAATAGCCCATACGCCATCGACGCCGGTGTGATTGTGCTCGTCGACCACGATGCGGCCGCGCTCGTCCAGCTTCACGCCGGTATCGTCGGCCAGCAGGCCGGCGGTGTAAGCGCGGCGGCCCACGGCGACCAGCAGCTTGTCGACGGTGAGCTGGTGTGCGCCGTCCTTGTCCTCGTAGGTCAGCTCGACCTCATTCTTCTTGATTTCGGCTTTGGTGAGCTTGGCGCCGAGCTTGATCGTGAGTCCCTGCTTGGCGAACTCGCGAGCGGCAATCTTGGCCACGTCGGCGTCGGCGACGGAGAGGAAATCCGGTAGTGCCTCAAGGATGGTGACGTCGGCGCCAAGGCGCTTCCACACGCTGCCGAGCTCCAGGCCGATCACGCCGGCACCGATCACGCCCAGGCGCTTCGGTACTTCGGTGAGGTCCAGTGCGCCGGCGTTGTCGACAATATTTTTGCCATCGAACTTGGCGAACGGCAGCTCGATGGGCACCGAGCCCGAGGCGAGGATGACGTTGGTTGCGCTGATGGTCTGCTTGCTGCCGTCGGGTGCAGTGACCTCGACGCTATTGCCTTTGAGCAGCTTGCCGGTGCCGAAGAACGGCGTGATTTTGTTCGCCTTGAACAGTTGGCTCACGCCACCGGTGAACTGCTTGACGATCTTGTCTTTGCGGCCAACGAACGTCGCCACGTCAATGCGCGGATTGTCCGCACTGATGCCGTGCACCGCAAAGTTATGCGTCAGATTATGAAACTGGCGCGAGGAATCCAGCAGCGCCTTGGACGGGATGCAACCCACGTTCAGGCAGGTGCCGCCGAGGGCCTGCTTGCCGTCCTTGCCGACGAAGGCATCCACGCAAGCGGTTTTCAGGCCAAGCTGCGCGGCGCGGATCGCGGCCACATAGCCGGCGGGGCCGGCGCCGATGACGATGACGTCGAATTTATCGCTCATTACTTGTTCCTTGCTGCGTGACGCGCCGGTAGGGCGTGGCATGGTGGAGCGGGGGAGGTGTGCGGCGAGTGCGCGGTTTGCGCTACGACTCGCCACCAGAGCTTCGTTACCTATTTTCTTTGATCGCCAAGGCGATCAAAGACCAAGAAGCATGCGCTGCGGATTCTCGAGCTGGTTCTTGATATCGACCAGGAACAGTACGGCGTCTTTACCGTCGATGATGCGGTGGTCGTAGCTGAGCGCCAGATACATCATCGGCGCGGCAATGACCTGGCCGTTCTCGACAATGGCACGCTCTTTAATGGTGTGCATGCCGAGGATGGCGCTCTGCGGCGGATTGACGATCGGCGTCGAGAGCAGCGAGCCGAAAGTGCCGCCATTGGTGATGGTAAAGGTACCGCCCTGCAGATCGTCCAGGCCGAGCTTGCCGTCGCGCGCTTTCTTGGCGTACTCGAGAATGCCTTTCTCGACATCGGCAAAGCCCATGTCCTGCACGTCACGCAGCACCGGAGTGACCAGGCCCTTGTCGGTGGACACAGCGATCGAGATGTCCTGGTAACCGTGGTAAATCACGTCGTTGCCATCGACCGAAGCATTCACCACCGGGTGGCGCTTGAGCGCTTCGGCGGCGGCTTTGACGAAGAAGCTCATAAAGCCCAGCTTGACGCCGTTGGTCTTCTCGAACTGCTCGCCCAGTGTTTTGCGCATCTTGACCACTTCGGCCAGATTCACCTCGTTGAACGAGGTCAGCATGGCGATGGAGTTCTTCGATTGCATCAGGCGCTCGGCAATGCGCGCGCGCATGCGAGTCATCGGCACGCGTTCTTCCGGACGTGCGCCCGGCGTGGGCTTGGCAGCTGGCACTGCGGCCGGCGCACCGCTCTTGCCGTAGTTGACGAGATCTTCTTTAGTGACGCGGCCGTCACGGCCGGTGCCGGTCACGTTAGAGGCGTCGATTTTCTGCTCAGTGGCGACGCGCAGGCCGGCCGGAGACAAATCGGCGTTACCGCTGGCGGCGGCCTTCGGCGGCTCGGCGGCTTGTGCTGGAGTCGGGGCAGCGGCGGCAGGTGCGGGCGCCGGCGCGGCAGCGGCAGCACCTTCTTCGATGACTGCAATCACCTGCTGGCTGAGAACCGTGGCGCCTTCCTGGAACTTCAGCTCCTTGATGACGCCGTCGACCGTCGAGGGTACTTCCAGCACAACTTTGTCGGTTTCCAGGTCGACCAGATTCTCGTCGCGCTTGACCGCATCACCGACCTTTTTGTGCCAGGTGGCGATCGTGGCGTCAGAAACAGATTCGGGCAGAACGGGGACTTTGACTTCAATGGACATGCTGGTCTTACTCCGCGGAGTGGTCAGTGCCGACCGGCGCGATAAGCGCCTGCTCGACGAGCGCCGACTGTTCGGCGACATGGGTGTTGAGGTGACCGGCGGCCGGGGCCGGCGAGCGAGCGCGTCCTGCGTAGGACAGACTGTGCTTGCTGCCGATGCTGGCCTGCAGGTGATGACGAATCTGGAACCAGGCGCCTTGGTTCATCGGCTCTTCCTGGCACCAGATCACTTCCTTGGCGGAAGCGAATTTTTCCAGTTCGGCGGTGACTTCGGGACGCGGGAACGGGTATAGCTGCTCGACACGCACGATGGCGACATCTTTCAGGTCGCGCTTCTCGGCTTCTTCCAGCAGGTCGTAATAAATCTTGCCGGAGCAGAACACCACGCGCTTGACCTTCTTCACCGGCAACTCTCGATGCTCGCCGATCACCAACTGGAAACTGCCGTTGGCCAGCTCGTCCAGGCTGGAGATAGCCAGCTTGTGACGCAGCAACGATTTCGGCGTCATCACGATCAGCGGCTTGCGAGTAGGCCGCAGCATCTGCCGGCGGATCATATGGAAGTCTTGCGCCGGAGTCGTCGGCACGCAGACCTGCATATTGTCCAGTGCGCACAGTTGCAGGAAGCGCTCAAGACGGGCGGAGGAATGCTCCGGGCCCTGGCCTTCATAACCGTGCGGCAGGTACAGCGCCAGGCCGCACAGGCGGTTCCACTTGGCTTCGCCCGAACTGATGAACTGGTCGATGACCACCTGGGCGCCATTGGCGAAATCGCCGAACTGGCCTTCCCAGATATGCAGTGTGTATGGATCGGTGGTGGAGTGACCGTACTCGAACGCCATCACGGCTTCTTCGCTGAGCAGCGAGTCGATCACTTCGACATCCGCGGTAGCGCGGATATTGGCCAGCGGCATGAAGGTGTGGCCGTCTTTCTGATCGTGCAGCACGGCATGGCGATGGAAGAAGGTGCCACGACCGGAGTCCTGGCCGACCAGGCGCATGTCGTAGCCGGCGTCGATCAAGGTGGCGTAGGCGAGATTCTCGGCAAAGCCCCAGTCGCCCGGTAACTCGCCGGCGGTCATCTTGCGGCGGTCTTCGTAGATCTTCGCCACGCGCGGCTGCAGGGTGAGATCGGCAGGCAGTTCGAGAATCTTGTTAGCCAATTCGAGCAGCTTCTGCTTGGACACCGTCGTATCGACCGGATCGGACAGCTTGCCGTTAATCAGGCCACTCCAGTCCACCTCGATGTCTTTGACCAAGGTGTTGGTGAGCTCGGTCATCGGCGTGCCGGCTTCGAGACGGGCACGATAGTCTTCAAACTGCTTTTGCGCGTCGCCGTCGGCGAGTACGCCTTCTTTCACCAGTTGCTGCGCGTACAGATCGCGGGCGGTAGGGCGCTTGCGGATGATCTGGTACATCACCGGCTGTGTCGCGGCGGGCTCGTCGGCCTCGTTATGGCCGTGACGGCGATAGCAGACCAGGTCGATCACCACATCTTTACGGAACTGCTTGCGGAAATCGTAAGCGAGGCGGGTAACCTGGATCACTGCTTCCGGGTCGTCGCCATTCACATGAAACACCGGTGCATTGACCATCTTGGCCAAGTCGGTGCAGTACATGGTGGAACGGGCGTCCTGCGGATTCGAGGTGGTAAAGCCCACCTGGTTGTTCACCACCACATGCAGGCTGCCGCCGATCTTGAAGCCGCGCGCCTGGGACATGTTGAACAGTTCCATGTTCACGCCCTGGCCGGCCAGGGCGGCGTCGCCATGAACCAGTAGTGCAATGGACTGTTGGTGTTCGGTATCGCGGCGGCGAACCTGGCGCGCATGCACCGACCCGGCGACCACCGGGTTGACGATTTCCAGGTGCGACGGATTGAAGGCCAGCGCCACGTGCACGCCGCCGTTAGGCGTCTTGACGTCGGCGGAGAAGCCCATGTGGTACTTCACGTCGCCGGTATGGGCAGGGTCATCCACATGCTCAAAGCGCCCTTCGAACTCGTCGAACAGGGTTCGCGGCAGCTTGCCCAGGATGTTGACCAGCACATTGAGGCGGCCGCGGTGGGCCATGCCGATCACGACTTCCTTGATGCCGTTGTCGCCAGCCGCGCGAACCATGTCGTCGATCATCGGAATAAGGCTGTCGCCACCTTCCAGCGAGAAGCGCTTCTGACCGACGTACTTGGTATGCAGGTAGCGTTCGAGGCCTTCGGCTGCCGTCAGGCCGTCCAGGACGCGCTGTTTGCCGGCCTTGTCCAGCCCGGCGCTGCCGTGAGCTTGCTCCAGGCGGGTATAGATCCAGTTGCGCTGTTCATGGTTGCTGATATGCATGAACTCGGTACCGATGGTACCGGTGTAGACCTTTTGCAGCCGTGCCAGCAGCTCGCGCAGCTTGAGGCGCTGACCGCCGCCGGCGTAGTTGCCGGTATCGAACTCGGTATCGAGGTCGGCATCGCTCAAGCCGTGGAAGGCCAGCCCTAAATCAGGCGCCGACATTTTTTCGGTCAGGCCGAGCGGGTCGAGATCGGCGGCAAGATGGCCGCGCGAGCGGTAGGCAGTCAGCAGGCGAAGGACGCCGGCCTGCTTGCGCGCATGCTCGTCGTTCATGGGGACGGTGACCGTCGCGGCGCCGTTGTGACGCTGTTTTTGCGCCGCCTCTATACGCGCAATGGCCGCGGCGTGGGAAACGTCTCCCGACTCGCGGCCATTAAAGGTCTTGAAATATTGGCCCCACTCAGGGGAAACCGACGAGGGGTCGGTCAACCAAAGGTCATAGAGTTGTTCGACATAATCGGCGTTGCCGCCAGCGAGTTGGGAGGAATCGAAGAACTCGCGAATCAGGTTTGTGCTCACGTCACCACCGGCAGGGAAGGAGGCTAGCAGCGATCTGTCCGGTTAGGCCGATCGCTGGCGAAAATCCTGTTAATTATAGCCTTGAGCCGCCATGGCACGGCAACCCAAATCGCCGATAAAAGTGGGGATCATCGGTGAAACTTCCAGCTCGTCCTCATCGACGACCGCCATAGATCCGTGGTTTTGTGTGTTTTAAGACGAAATCGAGGTCATTGAGGGCCATAACAGATGGCTAACCAGCGTTCAGGTGGGTGGCTTGGCGACGCCATCGCCGCGGCTTCTTCCTCGTCTCTAAATGGCCAGCGGCTGCAGCATCGTAGCGCGCTCGGCGCGCTCCCAGACCGTCTCGAAGTGCTGCCATAACGGCGCTTGTGCGGCGCGGTCCTGGCTGGCTGCACGCCCTTGCGGGCGATGGGCATCGGGCTGGAACAGATAGCCGTCGCTATCGTTAAGCAGGTAAGCGCTGGGATAGGCCAGGTCAACGGCGTCCACCGGCGTGCGGACTTGCACGATGCTGGATAGGCGTTGGACCAGGGCAATCAGGCGGTGGTCTTCCCGCAAGGCCGCCGCCGGATCGTGCAGCAGGATACGAATGAGCGCGCCGCGACCCGAGATGGCGATGCGGCGTAGCTCGGTCAGCTCCTGCGGGCTGGCGAGAACCTCGCCTGAAAGCTGTGGCTGATAAATCGCCAGGCGATGACGCGCTTGCGCCAGCAAACTCAGGCGACTTGCTGCCAGCTCGCTGCGGTTGCTGGCTGGCAGCGGCTCGCTATCGGGATGCGGCATGGTAGGCGTACCCATTAAAGCCTGCTCTATGGTGAATTCATTTCGCGAGCTCAGCGGCGACGTGTTTTCTGCGGAAGCAGGTGACCATCATTGACCAGCGCCAACAGTAAGTCGCGGTCCGCGGCCGGCAGTCTTTTGGCCGGAACGAGCGAGCGCTCCGCACAAAGTTGCTCGGCCAGGGCGGCGGAGGCTGGGTAAGCATGGCCGCTGACATATAACGTACAGCCTGACTTGTCCCGGCTCCACGCCAACCGTGACCATGGATGACGCAGCAGGTGCGCGCCGGCATCGAGTTGCTTGACGAGGGCGGCCGCGGTCAATGGTTTATCTGTCGGCGCCGGCATCTGCGTGCTGCGATAGCGGGTGATAAAGCGACCGAACCAATCGTTCAGTGTGGCCTCGCTGAGCGCGGCGGCGAACGGCAAGGCCTGTTTGAGGCGGGCCAGGGCATGGCGGTCAATCTCGCCGATGGCCTTGGCCGGGGCGAGGTCGGGGTCGGTATAGCGCAGTTCTTCCGGTAGCCGTTCGGCGAGATAGTCGGCCAGGTCGCCGGTCAGTTCGGCTTGCGAGGGTGCGCGCATACCGACCGAAAAGGTCATGCACGGGCCGCCATAAGCGACACCGTCATGCGGTACGCCGGGGGGCAGATACAGCATGTCGCCTGGGTCCAACAGCCATTCGTGGGTCGGCTCGAAATGCTTGAGCTGCTTCAGCTCGATGTCGTCGCGGAAATCTTTTGGCGCGGCAGGGTCGGTGCTGATCGCCCAATGCCGTTGACCAAGCCCTTGCAGCAGGAAGACATCGTATTGATCTACATGCGCGCCAACCCCGCCATCGGGTTCGGCATACGAAATCATGATGTCGTCCATGCGCCAGCTAGGCAGGAAACGGAACGACTCCAATAAAGCAGCCACATCCGCATCCCACTTGTCCACGTCTTGCACCAGCAGGGTCCAGTTTGAATTCGGCGTTTTCGTGAAGTCGTCTTCACTTAACGGGCCGATCTTCACGTCCCAGCGATCGCGCTTGGTGTCGTGCACGATGAGCCGTGACAAGGCACCTTCTTCGCAGGCCAGGCCGGCCAAGTCGTTGGGTTCCAGTGGTGGCAGGAAACCGGGAAAGGCATTGCGGATGAGTAACGGGTGTTTTTGCCAGTAGTCGCGCAAGAAGCGTGCGGGAGACATGCCCAGCGGCTGCGTTGCCGAGCCACGGACTTCGATCGTGAGGGGGGCGGATGGGGTCATCCGGCGATTGTAGCCGGGCAGCGCGGCTACGCGAATCAAGAAGGGGTTACTGAAATGCCTTCACCACATTACTCAGGCCCAGTCCCAATACGGCGATGGCCGCCATCGTCGTGACGACTCGGGCCGGAATCACCTTGGCGAACAGTGCGCTGAACGGCGAGGCGAGCGCGCCGCCCAGGATCAGGCCAAGCACCGCCGTGCCGTGGGTGGCACCGACATGCCATAAAAAGGTCAGGCTGGCCGATGCGCTGACCACGCATTTAGCCAGGTGAGTGGTGCCGATGACGATGCGCGGTGTGTTGCCGCGAGCTACCAGGCTGGTGACGGTGAGGGCACTCCAGCCGCCGCCGGCAACGGCATCGGCAAAGCCTGCGACCAGGCCCAGCGGGCGCGTTCCATTGAGTACTTCGTCGCTATGCCCTGAATTGCGGCTGGCACGCAACAGCAGAAACACGCCCATGCCCAGCAGATACGGCGTGAGGGCCAGGCGCATCCAGCTTGCTGGCACGTAGCTGACCACGCAGGCGCCGATGACCGCGCCGATCACGCCGGGAATCATCAGGCTAAAAAACAACCGGCGCCGAACGTTGCCCGCGATGAGGTGACTGATCCCCGAGGCGCCGCAGGTGAAGGTTTCCGCGTAATGCACGCTTGCGCTGGCAACCGCCGGGGGCAGGCCCAGGCCAAGCAGCATCGCTGTCGAGGCAACGCCGAAGGCCATGCCGAGCGAACCGTCTATCACTTGGGCGAGCGCGCCGACGAGGGCAAACGTGACAAATTCCGAAGGCATGGTCTTGCCGCGATGAAGGGTGGGTGAGTATTGGTCGCCCCTGTGGCAAGCGGAAATAAGGCATCGGCATATGGTCATGCCTAACCGTCCTTTCCATGGATTTTTACATTCATATAACTTTGGATGCTCAGACGTATAGAAGTCCAAAGGAAGCAATGTGAGTGCTGTGATTGCCACGGGTATCCAGGCCCCGGCGCTGAATGCCGATAAAGCCGCGCTGTTGGCGCGATTGGCCGATGGGCTGGGGCCGGTCGAGCTGTACTGGGCCGCGGCATGGCTCGCATCGCAGGCCAGTGGCGCAGGTGTCACGCCGGCACAGGCGCCGGCCAAGGCCGCGACAGAGCGGCTGACCATTGTCTACGGCAGCCAGACCGGCAATGCCAAGCGCATTGCTGAGCGGCTTGCCGAGCGCAGCGAAGCGGCTGGGTTGCCCGTGCGATTGTTGCGTGCCGATGCCTATCCGCAGCGCGAACTGGCGCAGGAGCGGCAGCTAATAGTCGTCATAAGTACTCAAGGCGATGGCGATCCGCCTGATGATGCGCTGGGACTATTTGAGTTTATTGTCGGCAAGCGGGCACCCAAGCTGCCCGCCCTGCGCTTTGCCGTACTGGGCCTGGGGGATTCAAGCTATCCGCAATTTTGCACGATCGGCCAGCAGCTCGATGCGCGGCTGACAGAACTTGGTGGCGCCCGTTTTCTGCCGCTGGGCATCGCCGACGTGGATCACGAAGTCGTCGCCAATCCATGGCTGGAGCAGGCACTGGAAGCCGCGCGCGACCTCTTGAAAGACATCGTGTCGGCGACGCGGGTAACGCCCTTGTATGCCGTGCCGAATCGGGCTCTCTACAACCGTGAGCAGCCGTTTGCCGCCAGCGTGTTAGCTAATCAGCGAATCGTGTCGCGCGATAGCGACCGAGATATTCGCCATGTCGAACTTTCCCTTGCAGGCTCGGGCCTGACTTATGAGCCGGGTGACGCGTTTGGCGTGTGGCCACAGAATCCGCCGGCACTGGTGGCGCAATGGTTGGATGCCTTGCGGCTCGAAGGCTCGGTGGAGGTTGCCCACGACGGTCGCAGCCTGCCGCTGTCGCAATGGCTTGCTCGTGAGCGGGAGCTGACGCGGCTCAATCAATCGTTCCTGAGCGCACATGCTGCGCTTAGCGGCCATGCCGATCTGGCGCGGGTTCTGCAGCCCGAACATGCCGACGAAAAAGCCGCCTTGTTCGACAGCTTCCAGCCGATCGATTTACTGCGTTTGTATCCGGCGGCATGGAGTGCCGAAGCCTTGGTCAGCGCATTGCGGCCGATGACGCCGCGCTTGTACTCGATCGCCTCCAGTTCGAAGGCAGTAGGCGATGAGGTCCATTTGACGGTCACCGTGGTCGATTACCAGGCGCATGGCACGCAGCATTGGGGCGCAGCCTCGTCGTTCTTGGCGGCAACCGATGAGGACGGCACGGTGCCGGTTTTCATCGAGTCGAACGAGCGGTTCCGCCTGCCGGCCGATCCGACGCGCGACATCATCATGATCGGTCCGGGTACAGGTGTGGCGCCGTTTCGTGCATTCGTGCAAGAGCGCCAGGAGATCGGCGCCAGCGGCCGCAACTGGTTGTTCTTCGGTAATCGTCATTTCGGCGAAGACTTTCTCTACCAGGTCGAGTGGCAGGAAGCACTGAAGAAAGGTTCGCTGCATCGACTCGATCTGGCGTTCTCGCGCGACGGCGAAAACAAAGTCTATGTGCAGCAACGTCTGCTTGAACAGGGCCAAGAGCTGTACGCCTGGCTTAAGAGCGGTGCGTACCTGTACGTCTGTGGCGATTCAACCCATATGGCGAAGGATGTCCACAACACCTTGATCGAGATCATCGTCACCCATGGTCGGCAGCCGCTCGATGACGCAAAAGCCTGGTTGGCCGATCTCATGCAACAAGGGCGTTATGCCCGCGACGTTTACTGACGTAGGTCTGAGTTGACATGGCAACGACACTGTCCGATTTCGAACGCATAAAAGCCCAAAGTCGCCTCTTGCGTGGCGGCATCGCCGCTGGGTTGGCCGATCCAATCACCGGCGCTATCAGCGACGATGACAACAAGCTGTTGAAGTTTCACGGCAGCTATCAACAGGACGACCGCGATTTGCGCGATGAGCGTCGCCGGCAAAAGCTTGAGCCAGCCTATGCGTTCATGATCCGGGCGCGCCTTCCAGGCGGTGTGGTGACCCCTGTGCAATGGCTGGAGTTTGATCGCCTGGCTCGCGAACACGGTAATGGCACGTTGCGCATTACCACGCGGCAGACATTTCAATGGCACGGCATTATCAAACGCAAGCTTAAGCCGACCATCGCTGCGATCCACGATGCGTTGTCCAGCACGATTGCCGCCTGCGGCGACGTAGTGCGCACGGTGGTGAGTACCGCCAATCCCATCGAGTCGCCGGCACATGCAATCACTTACGCCTGGGCGGCGCATCTGTCGGAGCATCTGGCACCCAAGACTCGTGCTTATCACGAGATCTGGCTTGATGGTGAGCAACTGATTGGCGAGCAAGAGATGGAGCCGCTCTACGGCGCTACTTATCTGCCGCGCAAGTTCAAGATCGGCCTGGCGATTCCACCGCTCAACGACGTTGATGTGTTTGCGCAAGACCTGGGCTTGATCGCGATCATCGAGCAGGGCGTGTTGCTTGGCTTCAATGTCGCGATCGGCGGAGGCATGGGCGCCACGCACGGTGACCCGACGACCTACCCGCGCCTGGCCAGTGTGATCGGCTTTGTCACACCGGAACAACTCACCGCCGTGGCTGAAGGGGTTGTCGCGGTACAGCGCGATTGGGGCAATCGCAGCGAGCGCAAACATGCGCGATTGAAGTACACCATCGACCATCGTGGTCTGGATGCGGTCAAGGCCGAACTGGAATCACGCCTCGGCTTTCGCTTGCAGCCGGAACGTCCCTACCTGTTCGAGCATAACGGCGATCGTTACGGCTGGATCGAAGGGCACGATGGCCGCTGGCATCTGACCCTGCATATCGAATCAGGACGCCTTGTCGATACGGATGAGCGACGCTGGCTTACCGGCATGCGCGAACTGGCACAGGTGCACACCGGCGATTTCCGTTTGACCTGCAATCAAAATGTGATCGTGGCAAATGTCGCCGCAGCGGATCGCGCGCGCATCGATGCCGTCGTGCGCGATCATGGTCTGGACACTTATGTGACCAATCGTGGTATCCGCAGCCACGCCGTGGCCTGCGTGGCTTTCCCGACATGTGGCTTGGCGATGGCCGAGAGCGAGCGTTATCTGCCGTCATTTTTGTCGCAGTTGGAGGCGCAGCTCGAGCGGCATGGCTTGGCCGATGCGCCGATCCTGTTGCGTTTGTCCGGTTGCCCCAATGGCTGCTCGCGCCCTTATCTAGGCGAGATAGCGCTGGTGGGGCGTGCGCCCGGTCGCTACGACTTGCGGTTGGGGGCCGATTTTCGCGGCCAGCGACTCAATCGCGTTTATCGCGAAAATGTCGACGAGGCGACGATTCTCGCGGCACTCGACGGCTTGTTCGCCCGCTACGCAACCGAACGCCATGCAGGCGAGGGCTTTGGTGATTTCCTGACCCGTATCGAGGTGGTGAATATCGATGCTGCTGCGTCATCACCGGTTCGCCAAATTCCTATCCAGGTGACCGCATGAATGCCATGCCGTTGAGGCCCCGCAGCGACAAGCCAGAGGTCTATCCCGAGGCGGAGTTGATGGGGCTGAATACCTGGCTGGCAAAGCGCTCGGCCGAAGAGCGCGTGGCATGGGCGTTAGATGAGACGCCCGGCCCTCAGGTGCTGTCATCGAGCTTTGGCGCGCAGGCCGCGGTGTCGCTGCACATGTTGACCAGGTTGCAACCGGAAATCCCGGTAGTGCTGATCGATACCGGCTATTTATTTCCCGAGACCTACCAATTCATCGACGAATTGACCGCGCGGCTGCGGCTGAATCTCAAGGTCTATCAATCACCGTTGAGTCCCGCCTGGATGGAAGCGCGCGATGGTCGATTATGGGAGCAGGGCATCGCCGGCATCGAGCGCTACAACCAGCTACGTAAGGTCGAGCCGATGCAACGCGCGTTGTTCGAGCTAGGCGCCACCGGCTGGTTTGCCGGTCTGCGTCGCGGCCAGTCGCATAGCCGTGAGGCGATTGATTTTGCCGAACGCAAGAACGGTCGCTGGAAATGGCATCCGCTGGCCGACTGGAGCGACCGCGATGTCGGCATGTATCTCAAACGACACGAGCTGCCTTATCACCCGCTATGGGAGCAGGGTTACGTGTCGATCGGCGATACCCACACCACGCGGCGCTGGGAGCCTGGAATGGATGCCGAAGACACCCGCTTTTATGGCCTCAAACGCGAATGCGGGCTGCATCACCTTGTGTGACTCCCATCGTTCGGCGATGGCCACTCCCCCGATAAATAAGATAAAGAAACCATCATGAGCCAGATCTTGCCCGACCTTCTCTTGTCTGATGTAACCGATGAAGCGTTGTTCAATCAGGTGGCGATCAGCGAGTCCGGTGTAACTGACCGCGTCGCTGACGCCCCACTCATCGCCCCGCACGGCGGCGCGCTGAAGGAGCTTTATCTGCCCGCCGCCGAGGTCGAGGCATGGACGCGACGCAGTGCCGAGTTGCCCGGTGTCGACCTTGGCATTCGCCAGCTATGCGATCTGGAGCTACTGCTGAGCGGGGCATTTTCGCCGCTTGAGGGGTTTCTCACCCAGCGCGATTACACCCGTGTCGTCGAGGAACTGCGTTTGGCTGACGGCACCTTATGGCCGATGCCGATCACTTTGGATGTGAGTGAGGCATTTGCCGCGCAACTCGCCCCCGGCAGCGAGGTGGCCCTGCGCGATTTGCAAGGTGTGCCGCTCGCGGTGTTGGAAGTGCAGGATATCTATCGTCCCGATCTTCAGCACGAAGCGTTGAAAGTCTTCGGTACGCTCGATCGCACTCATCCCGGCGTCGCTGCTCTGCTTGAACGCACACGTCCGGTTTATCTCGGTGGTCGCGTACGCGGAATCCAGTCGCCGGCGCATTACGATTTCGGCGAATTACGTGATACGCCGCGTGGATTGCGCGCATGGTTCAAGGCGAATGGCTGGAGCCGCATTGTGGCCTTCCAGACGCGCAATCCGATGCATCGCGCACATCGCGAACTCACTCTGCGTGCCGCGCAGCAAGTCGGAGCCAAGTTGCTGATCCAGCCGTCGGTGGGTCTGACCAAGCCGGGTGACGTTGACCATTACACGCGAGTACGTTGCTATCACGCCTTGCTGGCGGAATACCCGCAGGGTGACGTGAAGCTTTCGCTGCTGCCGTTGGCGATGCGTATGGGCGGCCCACGCGAGGCACTGTGGCACGCGATCATCCGCAAGAATTACGGCGCCAGTCATTTTATCGTCGGGCGCGATCATGCCGGTCCAGGAAAGGGTGCGGACGGTCAGCCTTTCTATGGCGCCTACGAGGCACAAGAGCTGCTCGAACAACATCAGGCCGAGCTTGGCATTCATATCGTGCCGTTTCCGGCCATGGTTTATGCGGCCAATCGCGATACCTACTTGCCCTCCAATGAGGTGACCGCCACGGACGATGTGCGCGATGTTTCAGGGACTCAGTTGCGTCAGTTTCTGCATGACGGTGCCGAGATCCCGGCATGGTTCAGCTTTCCCAATGTAGTGAAGATTCTGCGCGAGCGTCATCCCGTGCATGCACCGCGCGGCTTTGCGCTGTTCTTTACCGGCCTTTCCGGTGCGGGCAAATCGACTATCGCCCAGGCGGTGATTGCCCAATGGCTTGAACACAGCAGCCGCCCCGTGACGGTGCTGGACGGGGATGAGGTACGTAAACACCTGTCGCGCGGATTGGGTTTTTCACGGGAGGATCGTGCGGCGAACGTCACGCGTATTGCTTATGTGGCGAGTGAAATCGTGCGGCATGGCGGCGTCGCGATTTGCGCGCCGATTGCACCCTATGCCGAGGATCGTGCCGAGGCGCGCGCGCTGGTGGAGGCACACGGCGATTTCATCGAGATCCATGTCTCCACGGCGTTGGAGGTATGCGAATCACGCGACCGCAAAGGCCTTTATGCACAGGCACGCGCCGGAAAAATAAGCCATTTCACCGGCATCAGCGATCCCTATGAAGTGCCTGAGCATCCCGAATTGCGCCTGGACGGCCATGCTGCCGAACCGGTGGTGTTGGCGCGGCAGATTCTGGCGCTATTGCGCGATAGAGGTTTGATTGCCGGTTGAGAGTTATGCGGTGCGATGCCCTCTCCCCGAAAGTGCGCAAAGACAGGGAGAGGGCAGGCTTAAGCGGCGTCGGGAAGCAGCAGCGCGGACCGCTCGCGCCAATGCGGCACGACCGGCCACTCATAGGGTGCATTGGTAGCCAGCGCCCGCGTGACATCACGACGATTTAAATGCGGCGCGAATTGATGGATGAACTCCAGCACGTATTCGCGCAGAACGGCTTCGCGGCGCAACACGATCCAGGTGGTGCATTGAGGCAGCAGATGATCGGCTGGAAGGACGCGCAGATCGGCGTCGCCGGACAGCATGGCCATCTCGGCCAGTACGCCAAGACCAAGGCCGGCGCGGACATAGGTTTTAATCAAATCGGCATCGCCGGCAGTCATGGCGATCCGCGGGCGCAAGCCGGCGCCTTCAAAGGTTCGGCGCAGCGATGACTCGGTCTTCAATGACGATTCGTAGCTGACCAAGGGCCACGCAGCGAGGTCATCCAGTGACAGTATGCGTTTTCTTTCCGCCAATGGATGGCCATCTGGAGCAACGATGACCCGGTTCCAACGGTATGCGGGTATGGCGATACCCACCGCGGGTGCTATGCCGGTACCGCTGACGACGGCAAGGTCGACACGCCCTGCCTCAAGCTGTGCCAGGGCTTCGTCGGCGGGCCCAGGCAGCAGATGCACGCTTACCTGGGGGTAGCGCACATTCAATTCGGTGATCGCGGCCGGCAGCGCAAAGCGGGCCTGCGTATGCGTGGTGGCAATATGAAACTCACCACGCGCATCGTTGCGCAGGTTGGCGGCGATCGAGCGGATGTTGTCGGCTTCGGCGAGGATCGTGCGAGCGCGGATCAGCACATGCTGGCCGGCATGAGTCACAGCCTCAAGGCTCTTGCCTTTGCGGATGAATAATCGAAAGCCCAGCTCATCTTCAAGCTGCTTGAGTTGCTTGCTCAGGCCGGGTTGGGTGGCATGAATGCGCTCAGCGGCGAGCGTGATGTTCAGTCCGGCGTCGGCGATGGCGATGAAATAGCGCAGTTGGGTCAGAGTCATGGCGATAGGTTCGTGAACGATCGTTGGCGGGTGGGTTGGCGCGCGAACGGACACTGGTACATCGCCGGATGAAATGAGCAGGCACGGGCGACAAGTCGGCGGGATGGCCGCCGTAGGATATGGGGTCGGGTTGATTGAGTGTCTGCATATTCAGACGTCTATACGGATACACGGATACTTTGTCAATGTTTCGTTAGCTTCATGACGGATCGTTATAAGCCGTGTAACGCAAATTATTTGCCACCTACCGTGAAGGCAGCGTAGTTTCGTTTGGCTCCAACAGGTGTGGCCTACGATGAGTTATTGCGCTGTATGAAGCTCTATCCACTGTTTGCTGATCTTTCGGGTCGTGCCGTGCTGGTGATTGGGGGCGGGGCGGTAGCCGAGCGCAAAGTGGCCACGCTGATCGATGCTAAGGCCCAGGTCACCGTGAACGCCCCTGAATTGACGCCACAGCTTCGACGCTGGGTGGATAAAGGCGTCATCGCGCATCGTCGCGATGCTTTTCAGGAAACCTGGCTCGATCGGGTATGGCTGGTGGTCGCGGCCACCTCGGATCGCGAGATGAATCGGCTGGTGGCCGCGCTGGCCGAGTTGCGGCGGATCTTCGTTAATGTGGTGGACGACGCCGAATTGTCGAGTTTCCATGTGCCGGCGATCGTCGATCGAGCGCCGCTGACTATCGCCATCTCCAGTGGCGGTACGGCGCCGATGCTGGCGCGCCTGGTACGCGAACGCTTGGAGGCGCTGCTTGATCCATCGCTGGGCGCGCTGACCACGTTGGCGACACGACTGCGCTCACGCATTCGTGAACGATTGCCTGATATGTCGGCGCGCCGCCGTTTCTATGAGCATTTATTCGCCGGTCCAGTGGCTGCTCTATTGCGGCAAGGGCGGCCGCAGGAGGCGCGGCGGGCGGCAGAGCGTGCTCTATTTGTGGAAGCTGAGGTTACGGCTGGATCGGTTGTGCTGGTGGGGGCTGGTCCCGGCGATCCGGGCTTGTTGACCCTGCGTGCGCTAAGAGCCTTGAACGAGGCGGATGTGATTCTGCATGACCGCCTGGTCAGCGACGAGGTATTGGCTTTAGCCCGGCGCGATGCCGAACGTATCGAGGTCGGCAAACAGGCGGGAAACCATCACTACACGCAGGACGCTATTCACGCTTTGCTGCTTGAGCACGCGCGTGCGGGGCGGCGGGTCGTGCGGCTAAAGGGCGGCGACCCCTTCGTGTTCGGTCGCGGCGGTGAAGAGCTGGAATTTCTGCGCAAGCACGGCATTGCCTATGAAGTGGTTCCCGGCATTACCGCGGCACTGGCCTGCGCCGCTTATGCCGGCGTGCCATTGACCCATCGCGATCATGCCCAGGCGGTGCGCCTGGTGACCGCGCATTGCCAGGGCTCTCACGGCAGCCTGGATTGGAACGCCTTGGCGCAGGAGCGGCAAACGTTGGCGGTGTATATGGGGGTGAGCGAGCTTGAGGCATTTCGCGAGCGGCTGGTTGCGCATGGCCGCGCCTCCTCGACACCATTCGCGCTGATCGAGAATGGCTCACGCGCCGATCAACGGGTGGTCACCGGCACGTTGGCGAACTTGCCGGAGCGGGCCAGTGCGCACGCCGTGCATTCGCCGGCCTTGTTGATTCTCGGTGAGGTTGCAGCCCTGGCCGAGTCGCTGGCCTGGTTCGGTCAGCCCCCGCTGGGTGAGCCTGCGGCCGAAGTCCGTTCGGTGCGGCCAAGCCGTCGCCGGGTCATCGCACCGGGCCGCACCGATGTACTGGCGGCGATCCATCAGGCCTGATATTTAGGGCCTGCCGATCCGATAACGCAATTCTTAGCTTTGATCGCGCATCATCGGCGAACGGACTTCTTTACCTCTCTTCAGGAACTGCCATGATCTACAACAGCATCCTCGATACCATCGGCAATACACCGATCGTAAAACTGCACCGGCTGGCGCCGAAGCATGTCGAGATCTACGTCAAAGTCGAGGCCTTCAACCCGGCAGGTTCGGTGAAAGACCGGTTGGCGCTGGCGATCATCCTCGATGCTGAGCGTCGTGGCACGCTTAAGCCGGGCCAGACCGTGGTGGAGGCAACCTCCGGCAATACCGGCGTAGCCCTGGCTGCGGTGTGTGCGGCACGCGGTTATCCGTTTGTGGCGGTGATGAGCGAGACCTTTTCGGTTGAACGGCGCAAGCTGATCCGTGCTTATGGCGGCAAGGTCTTGCTGACCCCTGCGGCCGAGCGTGGTTCGGGCATGGTGCGTAAGGCTGCCGAGCTGGCTGAGAAACACGGCTGGTTCCTCGCCCGTCAGTTCGAGAATCCGGCCAATCCGGAATGGCATCGTAATACCACCGGGCCGGAGATCCTGCGCGACTTTGCCGGTCGCCGGCTGGACTATTTCGTCAGCGGCTGGGGTACCGGCGGCACTCTTACCGGCGTTGGCGAGGTGTTGAAGCTGGCACGCCCGGAGGTGCGGGTCATCGCTAGTGAGCCGGCCGGTGCGGCATTGCTGTCGGGGAGCGAGTGGCAGCCGCACAAGATCCAGGGCTGGACACCGGATTTCGTGCCGGCTGTGTTGAGCCGCAAAGCAATCGACGAGATTCTGCCGGTGGATGATGTGCTGGCACGCGATACGGCGCGCCAATTGGCACAGCAAGAGGGCATTTTTACCGGCATTTCTTCCGGCGCCACCTTGGCTGCGGCGCTGCAGGTGGCACGCAGCGCGAGCGAAGGGTCGGTACTGCTGGCTATGTTGCCGGATACGGGCGAGCGCTATTTGTCGACCTTCCTGTTCGAGGGCGTCAATGAAGGGTCGGACGAGGTCGAATAAGCCCCAATACGTGCAGCCAGACAAACGCTGTCGATCCATCGACAGCGTTTTTGTTTTAAGAGGCGATCAGATGTCCTGCGCCAGCGATTGCGCCAGACCGATATAGCCACCCGGCGTCAAATCGAGCAGCCGCTGCTTTGCATCGGCTGGCAGGTCCAGGCCGGTGATGAAGGTGCGCATCGAGTCTTTGGTAATGCCTTGGCCGCGGGTCAGGGCTTTGAGCTGTTCGTACGGCTCCGGCAGCCCGTAACGGCGCATCACCGTTTGCACCGCTTCGGCCAGTACTTCCCAATTGGCATCGAGGTCGGCGGCGAGGCGGTCGGTATTGATGGTGAGTTTGCCCAGCCCCTTCTGCAGCGACTCCAGCGCGACCAGGCTATGGCCGAAGGCGGTGCCGAGCGCGCGCAATACGGTGGAGTCGGTGAGGTCACGCTGCCAGCGGCTGATCGGCAGCTTCTCGGCGAAATGGCCAAGCAGGGCGTTGGCCAGGCCAAAGTTGCCTTCGGCATTTTCGAAGTCGATCGGGTTGACTTTGTGCGGCATGGTCGAGGAGCCGACTTCGCCGGCTTTCAGCGCTTGCTTGAAATAACCCAGCGAGATATAGCCCCAGATATCGCGCGCAAGATCGATCAGGATGATATTGGCGCGACGCACTGCATCGCAGTATTCGGCGACACCATCGTGCGGCTCGATCTGGGTGGTGTATGCGTTGTAGTCGAGGCCGAGACTTGTTACGAAGCGCTGCGAGAAGCCAGGCCAATCCACATCGGGGTAGGTAATGGCATGCGCGTTGTAATTGCCCACCGCGCCGTTGATCTTGCCGGGCACGTCAATCGCGGCGAGTTGCTTGCGCTGGCGCTCCAAACGGGCGACCACGTTAGCCAGTTCTTTGCCCAAGGTGCTCGGCGAGGCGGTTTGGCCGTGGGTACGCGAGAGCATCGGCAGGGCCGCGTTGGCGTGAGCCATCTCGCGCAGTTTAGTGATGATGCGGTCAAAGGCCGGCAGCAGTACTTGCTCACGAGCATCGCGAAGCATCAGGGCGTAGGACAGGTTGTTGATGTCCTCGCTGGTGCAGGCGAAGTGCACGAACTCTTTGGCTTGCGCCAGCGAGGCCTCATTGCCGATGCGTTCCTTGATGAAATACTCCACCGCTTTCACATCGTGATTGGTGGTCGCCTCGATCGCCTTGATGCGGGCACCGTCTTCGACGCTGAAGTCGGCCGCGATGGCTTTCAGTTGCGCGATTTGCGCCGGGGAGAAAGGCGCTAGCTCGACGATGCCCGGATCGGCCGCCAGGGCCAGCAGCCATTCGATCTCCACCTGTACCCGACGATGCATCAGGCCGTATTCACTGAAGATCGGGCGCAGCGCCTCGGCCTTGCTGGCATAGCGGCCGTCCAGCGGCGATAGGGCGGTCAGGGCATGAGAGGACATCGGGGCTTCCAGAAACGGTAAAACCGGGATTTTACATCGGGCAGGCCAGTGAATTGGGGCTTATAGTTCCTATCCCCTCACCCGAAGGTAGTCCAGGTATGAGCCAGTACCGCATCGAACACGACAGCATGGGCGAGTTGAAGGTGCCTGCCGATGCTCTTTATGGCGCCCAAACTCAGCGTGCGGTCGACAATTTTCCCATTTCCGGCCTGCATCTGCCGCGCCCGTTCATCCGCGCGCTTGGCCTTATTAAAGCCGCCGCCGCTGAGGCCAATCTGGCGCTGGGGTATTTGAAGAAAGGGCAGGCTGCGGCGATTCGTAAGGCTGCGCTGGCGGTCGCGGAGGGCGAGCACGACAGCCAGTTTCCAATTGACGTGTTTCAGACCGGCTCCGGCACCAGCACCAATATGAACGCCAACGAGGTCATTGCGCACCTTGCAGCCCGCGCCGGCACCAAGGTGCACCCCAACGACCACGTCAATTACGGACAGAGTTCCAATGACGTCATCCCCACTGCGATCCACGTCAGCGCCACGCTAACGACCAGCGAGCAATTGATTCCGGCGCTGAAACACCTGAAAAGGATTATCGACAAGCGTGCCCGCGAGCTGAAAAACGTACCTAAGACCGGTCGTACCCATTTGATGGACGCGATGCCGGTGACCTTTGGTCAGGAGCTATCGGGTTGGGCGGCTCAGATCGACTCGGCGATCGAGCGTATTCAGGACAGTCTGAAACGCATGCGTCGATTGCCGCAGGGCGGCACGGCGGTAGGTACCGGCATCAATGCCGATCCAAAGTTCGGCCCTGCGGTGGCGCGTGAGCTGAAAAAGCTCACCGGGGTGAAGTTCGAATCAGCCGACAATTATTTCGAGGGCATGGCGGCACAAGATGCCGCAGTCGAACTGTCCGGTCAGTTGAAAACCCTGGCGGTGGCGCTGATGAAGATCGCCAACGATTTGCGCTGGATGAACTCCGGCCCGCTTGCCGGGCTTGGCGAGATCGAGCTGCCGGCCTTGCAGCCAGGCTCGTCGATCATGCCGGGCAAGGTGAACCCGGTGATGCCCGAGGCTACCGCGATGGTCGCTGCGCAGGTCATCGGCAACGATGCCACCATCACCATTGCCGGTCAGTCCGGCAACTTTCAGCTCAATGTGATGCTGCCGCTGATTGCGCACAATCTGCTGCAATCGATCGGCATTCTCGCCAATGTAAGCGTTCTATTGGCTGATAAAGCGATTGCGGGTTTTCGCGTAAACACGGCGCGGGTGAAAGAGGCACTGGATAAAAACCCGATCCTGGTTACGGCATTGAACCCGGTCATTGGCTATGAAAAGGGTGCAGCGACGGCCAAGCAGGCTTACAAAGAAAAACGGCCGATCCTGGATGTGGCAGTCGAAGTCACTGGCCTGACCAAGGACAAACTCAAGCCACTGCTCGATCCGATGGCGTTGACCAAGGGCGGTATTCATGGCGGTGGCGGAGGCGGTGGTTGATTCAACGGGAAGGCAAATAAAAACGGGCGCCTAAGCGCCCGTTTTTATTCTTCGTAGTAGTTAGGGCATCAGAGCGGTCAACTGTCGTCGCGAGCCCGACGCAGCCGGATGGCGGCGATGATAAGGACCGCACCTGCGATGACACCGATCCACAAGCCAGGCGAGGCCAGCAGACTATAGATGCGGATGGGATCGATAAGGGCCAGTGGACCGTCTTGATGCACGTGGGAGAAAGACTCGACATCAATGTTGTACGACTGCAGGCTTGAGACAGGGAAAACACTGATGAGTATGCGTTGGAAGATATGTGTCCAGAACCAGCTCGACGACAGATTGAGCAGGTTCATGATGCCGAACCAGCTAATCATCAGGCCGGTCAATGCAGGTATCAACACCGCCCACAAAAAGGGTTTGGTACGTGCCCATACGGAGCAGAGCATCAACCAGCCCACTGCCGGCAAGGCCCATAGTGCGTATAGCGGGATCGCGCAGAGTAACGAAATGGTGGCGCGCAAAGGATGTGCCTGGCTTAGCAACTGCCATGCACTTACCCCGTGGAACGACAGCACTAAGGCGAAGATCATAATCAGCAGCATGCCCAGCGCAATACTGACGACCACAGCGATGATCGGGGCCAATACTGTGGCACTCACGACTTTTGACAGCACGGTAGTGGTGTCGGAAATCGGCAGCGATTTCCAGAACAGGACGCTGTGATCGCGGCGGTCGTCGTACAACGAACCCAGGCAGTAGAACAATACGACGAAGCCCAGCACAACGCTGATGATGGCCATCGAAGAAATAAAAGCCAGATCGAGTGCATTGCCGACCTGGGCCAGATCGCCAGCATTGGCCTTGGCAACCAGTTGGGTCAGCTCATTATTGCCGCCGATCATGAGGCCATGGCGCGCACCGAACACTTCCGCGGTGATGATCCCCATGATGTTGAGCAAGACAAAGATGCCGCCCGTGACGATGGGGGCCCATAGGAAACCGCCGCGGTGTTCCCAGTACTCGCGTTTCACGAGCCAATAGAAGGTTTTCATGCGTAGGTTCCCTTCATGGTGGCGACGAAAAGATCGCTGATAGACGGCCGCCGGACTTCGCCCATGCCCTCCAGAACGGCCCGGTCGGCGCCGTCAAACAGAAAGATGCTTTTGCCGAATACCTGGCGCTCGTCCAGAGGATTCATCTGACGCGCACTGGCGGCCTTGTCGGCGCTTACCATCACTTCGGCAAAGCGCTCGCCGATGGCGTCCATGTCGGCATCCAGGACGATTTTGCCATCCCGGATAAACATCAAATCGGTGAGAATGTGTTCGATTTCCTCGACTTGATGGGTCGTGATGATGATGGTCTTGTTCTCGTCGAAGTAATCTTCAAGCAAGCTCTGGTAGAACTGCTTGCGATAGAGAATGTCCAGGCCCAGAGTGGGTTCGTCCAACACCAGCAAGCGAGCATCGATGGCCATGACCAGGGCCAGGTGCAGTTGCACGATCATGCCTTTGGACATCTGTTTCACGCGCTGTTCCGGCTGCAGTTTGGTGCGTGCCAGAAAGGTTTCGCATTTGACGCGATCAAAGCGCGGATGCACGTTGGCGACAAAGTCGACCGCTTCGCGCACCCGGATCCAGCGGGGCAGCACGGCGACATCGGCGATAAAGCAAACCTGCTCCATCAATTGATTGCGCTGAGTGCGTGGATCCAGGCCCAGTACATTGAGTTGCCCATCGAAATCAGTGAGGCCGAGAATGGCTTTCAGTGCCGTGGTCTTGCCGGCGCCATTGGGGCCGATCAGCCCCACGATGCGGCCAGACTCGATCTGAAAGCTGACTTGATCCAGCGCATGAGTGTTCTTGTAGCGTTTGTTCAAGCCACTGGCGGTAATCACGGTATTCATGACTGATTCCCCGGCTGCTCTGGTGCTTCGCGCATCAGCGCCTTCAGATCCAGGCCCAAGCGTTGCAGCCGAGTAAATAGTACTGGCCACTCTTCGCGTAGAAAGCGTTCGCGCTCGGACTTGAGCAGCGCGTCGCGGGCTCCATCGATGACAAACATGCCCAACCCCCTCCTTTTTTCTACCAGTTGATCGTCGACCAGTTCCTGATACGCCTTTGAGACGGTCAGCGGGTTGATTTGGTAATCCGCCGCGACCTGGCGTACTGACGGCAGCGGGTCGCCCTCGTTCAAGGCGCCGTCCAGGATCATCGCCACCACGCGTTCGCGTAGCTGGCGATAGATCGGGACGCTGTCGTTCCAGGTGATAGTCATTGGTTATTCCTTACTGATGCGGCCGAGCTTGGTGCCAAACGAATAGTAGGGCATGACCAATTGCGCACTGAGCAAGCGGGCTCCGGTTTCTGCGCCATGGGTGAGTGCCGCAGTGGCTGTCGCGCTGACCATGCCTGCTTCTGTCAGTAGTGCCGCTGCACGCAGATCCTCGGCGCTGGGGCGAACTTCGAGCGGGCTCAGGTTGATGACCTTGGCGCCATTGATCTGTTGCGCCGGAATGTTCGCGACATTGTCGTTGAGTGAGGCAAGGGTCGCGGCAGTAAGCAAGGTGGCGGCGGCCAGGGTGAACAAGTTCTGTGCTTTCATGACGGTGTCCTTAGTGATCTCGTTAACCGGTGTTGTAGTGAACTATAACACCATGTTTTCGTCAGTCAACAGGCAAGATGCCATTTCGCAACATGACTGATGGCCTATAAGGCGTCGCCGGATGCAGGCGCGCCCCAGGCGGCCCCTATTGGGTGCCTGTGAGCGGAGATCATCGGCTTCCGATGGGATCTGCGGCAGATGCGTCGATCAGCTATAGCAGGTGACAGTCATCACGCCAGATAGGCTTACGTTCCAATGCGACGACGCGGAAAGGTCGTGCTGAAGCCGCATGAGCGGCTCGGGCAACAGGCTTTGAGATGACGAACTACCCGGCGTTTACACCGGGCAGTTCGTCGATACAGCCTTAGAGCTGTCGCATGAAGGCGACCAGATCCTGCTTCTCCTGCCCGTTGAGCTTAGTGCCTAGCACGATGTTGAAGAATTCCACCGTATCGTCCAGCGTCAGCAGCCGGCCGTCATGCAGGTAGGGTGGTGCGTCCTTGATGCCGCGCAATGGGAAGGTTTTGATCGGGCCATCGGCGCTGGCCATCTCACCATTGATTAAGCGTGGCTTGTAGAAGCGCTCAACTTGTAGGTTGTGCATGCTGCCATCGGTGTAATACGGCGGCTCATGACAACTACTGCATTGGCCTTTGCCAAAGAAAATCGCCTGCCCACGCAGCTCGGCTTCGGTAGCTTTGCCTGGATCGAGTTTGCCGTCCCAGCCCAATTTCGGGGCCGGCGGAAAATCCAGCAGCTCCTCGAACTCGGCCATGTCGTGTACTTGGCTGCCGCGCTCAAGAATATTCACGCCCTTCTTGGTGGCCAGCACGGGGTCGCCGTCAAAGTAAGCCGCGCGCTGCTCGAACTCGGTAAAGTCTTCGACGCTCTTCAATGCGCGCTGCGAGCCGAAGAGCCGTTGAATATTCACCCCGCGCAACGAAGGGGTCTGGATGCGATGGCGAAATTCTTGCGGACGTATATCGCCGACCAGATGCGTTGCCCCATTGGAATGGCCGTTGGCGTGACAATCGAAGCAGGCTACGCCGAGACTGGCACGAGCCGAGCGGCGGTCGCCGGTCGCGTTGAATTGCTGCTGTGGAAACGGCGTGACCAGCAACCGTAAACCTTCGAGCTGCTTGGGGTTGAGAGTGCCGTTGAACAATTCATAGTAATTATCGAGGCTGACCAGCTTGCCCTTGGAGACATCGCCCAGGTCCGGCCGGGTGGTCAAATAAATGCCTGCCGGAAAATCCGGCAGAAAATGATCCGGCAAATCGAAATCCAGATCGAAGCGGGTCAAGTCGCGATTGTCCTGCTGCTTGATCCGTTCGATCTCGAAATGCGGAAACAACATGCCGCCTTCAGGATGATTGGGGTGGGGCAGGGGAAAGAAGCCGGCGGGGAATAGATCCTTGCTCTTGATCTCATCCGGGGTCATCGAGACAAGCTGATCCCAGGTGACACCGGGTTTGAGTCGAACTCGAACGCCTTCTTGCACCGGTTTGCCGCGGGACATCGTGACCCCAGGTGCAGGGCGATCGGCAAGATCGTAGCGCTGCTGCAACAGACTCATATGCCGCTGCATCACACCAGCTTTCGCAGCGGACATACGCGACATCGTAGTTTGAAAATCGGGTTCGATAACCGACGAGTAACTGGTTGGGGGTGGGGTTTTAGATGGCGGATCGGCCTGAAATCCCTGCGCCGATGCAGATAAGGCGAGTACGGTGGCGATCGACAACGCTAGCTGCCGGCCACGTTTGGCGGTTGCGCGTTTCATGTAAGCCTCCCATAGGGCGTGAATGCCAGGCGGCCTGGCACAGCCCCTGCCATGGGCCGCCGCGGCCGATCCTAGGCTTCATTGGAGGGCGTGGGAAATTAATTGATTTGATTGAATCGATAGCTTGCATGAATCGATGGCGCGTTATTCAAGTGACGCTATACAGCGTGCTGTGCATTGTGCGGCAGCGCGTTCAACCAACTTCGGTGTCGTGCGTTTAAGTGAAATTCTTGAAGCTGGACGTAAATGCCAACCATGTCACGTTCAAGCAAGCCCGTCGTTGTGCAGCGCCATCGCGTGGTGCCGGCGCAGCCATGGGACATTCTCTTTCTAGTTTCAGAAGTGTCGTCTGGTGTTGCTAGGGGGCATTTCAGCCCAGAGGGCTGTGGTACACGCCAAGCACAAATTGCTCTCGCCCTGCGGTGTGCCAAGGCGATTCTCGGTCGTCAATGGATGCTTCGACGACTTTTTGAGCCTGTACAGTTTGTTGTCGTTCGCTCTGCCAAAAGCACACTAGGCGGCGCCCTGGTGGTGTTTTCACGCAATGATGACGGCCAACAAGTCGTAACGATTGAATGCCTTGTCGTTGAATCGAGATTTCGCCGGGATGGTGTTGGTGAGGCGCTCGTGCGGTATTTTCTGACAAACGCACCGGAAGGGGCCATAGTGCAATGTTTTTGCACACCCCATTCACAGGGCATGCAGAAATTACTTAAGCACTTGGGTTTCATCCGTAATCACAAGGTATTTGTAGTGAATAAAGGGGAGGGGCGCATTCTTATGCCTTCGCATTGGATTTGGTGCTCTGGGCTGTCTTCGTTACCGCTGCCTTGATATGGATAGAGCAAGTTCGTCGTGGCCTAGGTTAATGGGCGGCGGCCACGGGTACGCCCCGGACGCGTCATCGATAAGACTATTTCTATGAGTTAATAAGCCCCCTAAGTAATTAGATTACTTAGGGGGCTGGTTGCAATGATGTCTGTTGAAGGATTGTAGTGAAGAATGGCGCAGTAATGAATTTGAAATCATGGCTTCACCGCTCTCCACATCATGCCTGCTATCTGGCTTTCAACTTCCGCTTGATAATCATTTCACATCATCATGATTGCTGGGCGGCGGCAGATTGGCATGACCTCTCCTTCATCGAGCAGCTCAGTTACCTGCTGTTTTTTGTGGCGCAACGTCCTTGAGCTGGATATGCATCCGTACCGCAGGAATCGCACTGGTTGCGGCAAGATTGGCGGTCGAGAGGCCGGTCGAATTACTGACCATGAAATCGGCACCACCACCGTCTTCGGTGACGTTGCCATTGGGGGCGAAAACGTAGAAGCCGTCAGAGCCGCCAATGCCACCGAAAGTCACCGTTACGTAGCCGTATTTGTTGGACGTGATGGATGACACATTGATCGGCGGGGAGAAGCCGCCAATCTGGCTAATGGCCAGGTTGGACTTTTGAACTCGAACAGCAAATGGGCTTTGATTGGTTCCGATGAAGAGGAAGCCGTCGTCAGCCGCCAGATAAGTCTTTGCGCTGAGACCCCCGGTGAGAGGAAGGGTGATGGTATTCGTAAGACTTATGGTCACCGTATCGAACAACGGGCCTACGACGTCGGTCTTCTTGTATACATAGAGCGTTACCCCGGCCCCACTGCCGGCGGCTTCGTCCACGACATAGATATTGCGCGTAACCGTGCTCGTTGTGGCATCGACCGACTCATTGCCTTCGATAAGTGCCCCGGCTCGGCCGAACGGCCCCAAGGGTCCGCCGCCATAGCAGCCAGATGATCCCTGAGTAGAGCCGCATACGCTCAAGTAGGCGCTCGTGTAAGTGTTGTTGAAGGAGTACGTAGTGAAGAGGTTACTGTCGGGGGAGGCGGTCTGTGTTGCGGCTGCAGTCAAAAATTCTGCGCTTGCCGGGAAGGCTGCGGTGACAGCAAGCAGAAGGCCGGTGGCTAGCAGTACGCGTTGAGTGCGGGTCTTGGACATATCGTTGTTCTCCCTAATCGATTGGAGTGATGCGACAAGGTGCAGCGAACCGTCCTGCTGTCGCGGGAAGGGCGGTTCTGATAATCGGGTAGGGAGTTGAATCCCTGGTGCGAGAAGAATTGTATTCGCCGGCAATCGCACGGACTGCGACGATGGCTGGGAATTAATTCGCCATTGAACAAATTTTCTTTATGGGTTCGCCAGGCGAGGCCGGAGACAAAAAATGTCGATGTGGGGCGTTATTTCATGTTGTTATTACCCGCTCTTATTGCAAGAGCATTTGACATGACCAGGTGGTTAAAGCGATTTCATGTTTAAATAATCTACAAAGCCAGAAAAATCACCTCTATGCCGAATTTTTTGACGATCCAACGCTTAACGGCAGCTATTGCACGAGACCTTGAGCAAGGGATCAGCCTAGACTGGGCGTGTCCTGGATTTTGTATAAACGGGCCGCAGGCAGGAAACTGCCCATTGACCTGAACACACCATCAGTCCACGCAAGCATGAGGTGTCCGACGAACTGCTTGGCAGCCTGTTGGTCAACTACTGAAAGTCCCTCGGCTCATCCCGTCTCTTCGTCTCAAGGATTTCGCCATGACGACCCGCAGACAATTCCTCAAGCAGCTCTCAACCACGGCTGGCGTCGGCGTCGCCGCCTCGCTCGGCCTGAGCTTCGCCACGCCTCGTCTGCACGCTGCCCCGGCGACGGATGGCTGGCATATGCCTGACGAGCACCTGCCACAGGAGCGGGTATTCCTCGCCTATGCTGCGAGCAGTGCTATCTGGAAGGACTGGGCGTCGGAGGTGAACAGCACTGTCGCCATGCTGGCCAGGACCATCGCCCGCTACCAGCCGGTCACCATCCTGTGCCGGGAGCAACAGGAGGACGACGCCCGTGACGAATGCGGCACCGACAACGTGGATTACCTGCCGCTGCCGCTCAACGACATATGGGTGCGCGACTACGGCGGCTGTTTCGTGCTCGATCGCGGCGGTAGGCTCGGATTGGTGGACTTCAACTTCAACGGCTGGGGCAAAAAGCAGGCCTCGTCCAACGACACCCGAGTAGCCAAGGCGCTCGGCACCGAGCTGGAGGCAACCTATATCCGCAGCCGGCTCACCGGCGAGGGCGGTGGCATTGAGGTGAACGGGCACGGCACGGCCATCCTCACCGAAAGTTGTTGGATCAACGACAACCGCAATCCGGGCCTGAGCAAGGCGCAGATCGACGCCGAGCTGAAAAGCCTGCTCGGCCTCAGGAAAATCATCTGGCTGCCGGGCATCAAGAGCCAAGACATCACTGATGCCCACATCGATTTCTATGCGCGCTTCGCCAAGCCCGGCGTGGTGATCGCCAACCTCGACAACGATCCGGACTCCCACGATTACCCGGTAACCCGTCGGCACCTGGACATCCTCAAATCGGCCACCGACGCCGAAGGACGCAAGCTCCAGGTGCATACCCTACCGCCGCCGACGGATCCGCGCCGCAATGTTTATACCGAGAACAACCCGAGCTTCGCGGCGGGCTACATCAATTTCCTGTCGATCAACGGCGCGCTGATCGCCCCGCAGTTCGGCGATGCGGCGGCGGACGGCTACTGCCGGGAGCTGTTGCAGCAACTGTATCCGGGGCGCGAGGTGGTGCAGGTCAATATCGACCCGATCGCCGCTGGCGGCGGCGGCATCCACTGCGTCACTAAACAACTGCCCCGCGTCGCGGGTACCAAGGAGTCCGCGGGGGCGGACTAGCTACGTAAACCATCAGGTCGTTCAAATCTATGCCACGTGTGGGCGGGGCGCACGCTCAATCAGGGACTGCCGCAAGAGGCGCCGCTTTTTTATTTAACGTTTTAACGACGCCACACTAAGGTAGGTCCGAATGAAATAGTGGCTTTCGCCGGAATGCTGCTGGCTTGGATTAGTTCAGGAGTGGTGCCAGTCGTTCCGCCGGATCTACGTCGACAAGGGAGGGCGCAGACATGTTTGCTTCGAAGATCACCAGATCACAGACGAAGACAGCCGTAGATTCAACCATTCGCCTAAAGCAGCGGCTTTCCAACCAGCCTGCAAATACGCCCGCTGAGTCGCATGAGGCAGGGGCCGCCCTGGAGAACATGGCGCTCGGTGAAGCACCACGCGGCACCTCGTTTGATTTCGGCAAAATACCGCTCTTCTCGCCGAACCGGACCAGCCGATCACCGGCGTCTGACGGTCCTTCACTCGCGGACCTACAGCCAAAGCTCGCCGTCGGACGGACGGATGATCCACTGGAGCATGAGGCGGATCGCGCCGCCGATCAGGTAATGCGCATGCGCGAGCCGCCTAGCATGAGTGCTGCTGGCCTACAGCTCAGCCGAAAATGCGCGGCCTGCGATGAGGAGCATGAGGCCATTCAAACGAAGCGGGACGGATCAACCGCAGTCTCCGGTGACGCCCCCGGCTTGGTCCACAGTGTCCTGCGCTCGTCGGGCCAACCTCTAGATCAGAGGAGCCGATCATTCTTCGAGCCGCGCTTCCGTCATGACTTCAGCAGAGTTCGGGTTCATGCCGACACAAATGCCGCTGCCTCAGCTCGTTCGGTCGGGGCGCTCGCGTACGCCGTCGGGCCACATATCGTTTTCAATGCGGATCGGTACGCCCCTCGCACAGCCACCGGGCAGGCACTGCTGGCGCATGAGCTGGCACATGTCGTGCAGCAGTCGCACGGCGACGGCGGCGAGCATGCCACGATCCGCCGCTACACGGAGTTCGATGCCGCAGCTCAGACGGCCAAAAAGTCGCTGGGTTGGGTGCATCCAGCAGGTAGCCCGTTGCGGGTGTCCGATGACGGCAACATGGCCGCAGAGGACAACGGCTGGGGCGAAAACTTGAGTAAGCGCGCATGGACGACGTCGGCGAATCTTGCGACCTCCAACGCAAAGCTGGCGGCCGTAGGGTCGAAGGCAAAGCTGGTCGCTAAGGGCAATCCAATCTCGGGCATACCTCCTGCCAGCCCCAAGTCAGCGGCGATCACGTTGCAGGAGGTGGAGCCGGTAAAGGCAGCCGGCGGAGGGCCGCTAGAACTGGCCTCTGACTGTGGCTCGGCCTGCAAGCAAGTGACGGGGAGCCCGAGCTCGGGCAAAGACGTCTCCGTCATGAAAGGCGATAAGTCAGAGACGTACGGCTCGCCGAAGGATTATCACGGTGGCGACCCGACAACACCGGAGGAGTGGACCGAAGAGGTCTATAAGAAGGAGTTTGGCGCCGGGCTGAGCCGGCAGGATGCCTACAACAAATATGCCGCGCTATCGGCTACGGACAAGGACAAGTTCGACCGCAAGTACGGCAGAAACAAGTATGCGCGACCTGAGGTCGGCCAGGGCATCACGATTAGCACCGAAAAGGACGCTCCAGGTTCGCATGATGTGAGCAGCTTTACCTGGAATTTCCACTATGCAGCAGCAGTAATGAGCTCCGGCAGCGACTACATCACGCTCGAGAACGCGGCGGGTTGGGCGACAACGGGATGGATTTTCTTCATGTACGGCCCTGTCTCGAAGGCACAGACATTTCTGGAGCAGCAGGCCGCGACGCTCACGCATGGATCCGATCCATCGGCGGTAGTCGTCGAGTCGGAAAAAGCACTGGATGTTGCGACGATTGATAAAGACGCGCCACTGCTGGTGGGGACGAAAGTTATCAACCTGGCAAAAGGAACGGCACTGCGGGTCTCGGCCAAGAATGTCGGTGGAGGTCAGACCTGGCTCACCGTCGAGGTGAAGTCTGGACCGCAGATCGGCACCAAAGGCCAGATACGCAATGAGCTAGTTAAGTAAAAGGGCGTGGGCAAATGAGCTCCCCGTCTGGACAACTGCCCTGCGTCGCAACAACCGTCGATATGGCGTCCCACGATGGCCAGAAGGTTGAGGCGACCGGCATCTATTGGGCGATCCCTGCGCCGAGAAAAGGGCCGGCAGTAGCAGGCGAGCGGAAGACCCATGCTGTTCTGGAGCTTGATGACGGCAAGCGCGTGTATCTGGAGGCGTTCGGGGTGGAGCAGGCGATACGCAGCGAGGATGAGTTGCGGCGCTTCGACGGGCACCGGGTGACGATTGTGGGCGTTGCGCACATGATCATGCCATCGCCCCGTGAGGGGCTGGTGGCGCCATGTTTGAGCGAGGTGGAGTCGATCGTTGAGGCGGATTTGAGGGGCAGTGAAACGCCAAAACAAGTTTAGGAATTTAGAGAGTTGCTTTTCTGGCGACTCCTGCGCTAGCTGCCTTCGACTGCATTGGGAAGAGTGTTTCGCTGACCTTAGTCAGGCTACTGATCAAACATGGGCATCGAACCAAATCAAACAAGCAACACACGCGATTGACGACCATTTGCTCGTTACATCCCTGCTAACTTGTCCGATGGGTCCGGTTGCATTGCAAAATTATGCAACCGATCTCCGAACAGTACGCCGAGCCTATCTGCGAGTTCTGTCCGTCGCTGAGAGCCACGCCATATGGCCGTCAGTGGTCTGTGTCCTTTAGCGCTCGATAGATCGTTGCGGGGCCTACGTTGAATCGTTCCGCTAGTTGGGGGGAGCAGAGAATTTTTCCCCCTCCCGTAGCGCCCTTATCCACCTGCACTGTTCTGGCGTCAGGGCTCGCTTCCGCCCAAAGGCGACCCCTTTTTGTCTGGCCTTCGCGATACCGTCGTTCTGCCGTTCAGTCCGTATATCGTTCTCAAATTGTGCGAAAGCAGCGAGCAGACTGAACATCAGCATGCCTTCTGAAGTGCTGGTATCGATCGCCTGATCCAAGACCTTCAGGGCGACACCCTTCTTTTTTAACAGGTCCGCGATCTTCGACAGATCGAAGATGGATCGGGCCATGCGGTCTAACCTGGAGATCACCAACGTGTCCCTATCACGAAGGAACCGAAGGCATGCTTGAAGCTCTGGACGGGTATCTGTCTGTCTTCCAGACCGTTTCTCGGCAAAGATCCTTGTGCAGCCGAATGCCTTCAGCTTGTCCTGCTGGATTTCCAGACTTTGACCGGAGTTGCTGACCCGTGCGTATCTAACGACCTCGCTCATTTATCAAATCTCCTGAGATTCTTTAAAAATGCTATTTTGATAGTAGTTTTGATAGATCCTTGGGCCGCTATCGGAAGGTATACCTTCCGATAGCCTGCGAGGCGTTGATCCGCATGCGGCACGAGCTGGGCGAGACGCTAGGCTAGTCACAATTCATCGAGGGACCGCCGTGATCGTAACTGGCCTAAACCTTTTAGAGTTCTACAGACCCTTTCTCCGGTTTATTGGGCTAGTTGGCCATCAAGTATGGTCCGACCGTGCCAAGCTCATACGGCAGGCCATTGCAGGAAATCCATATTCAAAAGACCACCTTGAAGACGAGAACGAGCTCTGCTTCGCGTTAGATGAACTCACTCACATATGGGATCGCAACGGACGATTCCCCCTGACGCTTAGGAAAAAGCGTCATCTGTTTTTCGCGATAGCCTTCGTTGCCCAAGCCATATCGCTCTATGACGCAGTCGGCGATGCGGCCGGGAAGCAATTGATGCGGCGAATTGTCGGCGCGATCAAGAACGAGCCGGAGGATCTTCGAGCCTTACAAGTTGAGCTCGCAACAGCAACTCATTTCTTGCAAAGCGGATACGAGGTCAGTTTCCCTGACCTCAATGGCGACGAGCGTTTTGACCTACTTCTACACGGAATTGACGGTAGCGAAATTGAGGTCGAGTGCAAGTTTCTCTCTAGGGATAAGGGACAGAAAATTCATCGAAGTGAGCTGGTGGACTTCTATAAAGAGGTTGCTCCTGTCCTTAACTCCCATATTTCTACATCGTCGGCTGATCTCATCGTAGAAATTACGGTGCCGGATCGCTTCCCCAGCCAGATGCATGAGAAGAAAGGCATAGCAGATTTGGTCAGGATCGCAATCAGCAGCGACGCGTCGACTATGAGCAACGGCATCGCGCGCATTGACGTTAGAGACGCAACATCTGCGGGGCTTGGAAATGCAGCTGACAGCGGACTTATCGATAGAGGTTACCTAGACAAAGTAACCGGCACGAACAATAGACCGATGCTGATGCTGGGAAGCGAAGGGGGCAGTACAGCTCTGCTTGTTGTTAAGAGCGAAAAGAACGATTCGATCTTCGAATCAATCTACAGGACGCTCTCGCGTGCAGCGTCGAAGCAGTTGACACGGAAACGGCCTGCCTTGCTCATCGCGAGACTAGACGATATCGACATGCAGGCGCTGGTGCGAGTCGCGGCAAGCGAAGCTGGTGCGGATTCGGGGCCAAATACGTTGCAACTTATTGCGTCTAGGCTCATGCGGGGCGCCCATCACGAACACATAGTATCCGTTTGTTTCCTGAGTGAAGGCGAGATAGGCCTACCAGAAGCTGGTCGGACTCCAAGTAATGGGGTCGTATATCACTTCAAGAACGAGAGTAGTCCGTTCTGGAGGGTGGGTTTCAGCTTCGGCTTTTCTCCAATTTCTTAGGTTCCTCGATCCCCCAGTCCGTTTACTAAGTTCGGCCGAGAGCGAAGACATGACCGATACCGTCGAAGGCGCCAAAGAGCCAGTGCTGCCCTTTGCAAGTTTTGATGATTTCAGAGTCGCTGAACTGTCCAGTGTGCTGTTGGATATGATGTTTGCGGATGACGAGGCTTTTCTGGAGGCACTTTATGTGGCCAAAAAGAAGGCAGTCGACGCGGTGGATGAGGCATCTGCACGCGCTTATGAATTACTCTGGCATCTCTGTGCCTTTCATCTAAATGTCAATGATCCATCGACACCATTTGATGCGAGATGGCGTTCTGGAGAAGGCCGCTCATATGTGCCGAGTGACTTTCGCGGATCGCAAAACGACACTCTGTTAAGTATTTTGCCTTCTATCGAGCATCCTGTTCTTCGCGCGCGGATCGCCGATATCGTCTGGTACAACGATCGTAAGCACTGGAAGGCCGCTGGCATTGCCGTTAGCGCCTATTGCGATGTTGTCAGCAAAAAGTTGGATGGTACGTTCCAGGATCGATACGAAAGTACGTCAGATTCGTTCTTTGGCTCGCTCAAGTATCTACATCGTGCATTTCAGATCACCGCGCAGCTTGGTAAACGAGAAAAGATTCCTGACGACCTAGAAGGTGCTTATTCAAATCTATATGCACGCATCAAGGACAAGAGTGCTTTCGTGGCCTTCGCTGATATCGCACGTCTTGGTGTTTCTTACGGCATGATTGAGTGGGTTTCCGTAGCCGCGGACGCCAGACAGATGGCAGAAGGTGCCCCAAGCGGAACGTTTCCACTTGCGCTGCAAAAGGTTTGGGATCTAGCTGCCGAGGCATATACAAGGATCGGCGATAGAGAGGCCAAGCACCATTGTCAACTGGCCTCGGTGGAACTAACTCTGAGTATGCGCGATCAGGTTAGTACATCCAGTGCTCGGGCTGCTTGGACTATGACGGCTATAGGGCAGCTACGAGCTGCAGGCGGCTTCAGCGAGCGTATCAAGGAACTACGCCGTGAGTTGAGAGACCTTCAAGAGCAGTCCGTCGATGAGTTTGGGCAATTCAGCATTCCCGTTGATCTGGAAGATGAGCAGGTTGGGACCATCAAGGTCTTCAGTGAGTTGACGCTACCAGAGGCGCTTTTAAACGTCGCTACCTTTGCGCGATCACTGCCAATCGAACAGTTGCGCTCAATTGCGCTCAATAGTCGGAGCGAGAGCTTGTTGAGTTCTTCGTTTGGCGCTTCATACTCTGACCGTGACGGAAAGGTGGTAGCTCAAACACCGGCTTCGCCACTCCAAGGGGAGCCCAGCGACGATTGGCTCAAGGCTCAGTGGTTACGCACTTACGATCTTTGGCGCCATCAGATTGTAGGTGGCCACATTGAGCCAGCTCGCCGGACGATCATGCAGCGCTTTCCCGTCGAGGAACGATTTTTCGAGCCAATTGTGGCTGCGAGTCCGTTTGTACCGTTCGGTCATGAGCACATATTTGCTCTAGGATTTGCGCGATTCTGGCAGGGGGATTTCGCGTCCTCTGTTCATCTGCTGATACCGCAGCTTGAAAATTCCATTCGTCATGTTCTTCAGGCGGCAAGCGAGGACTCGTCTAAGATCAAGACCGATCTGCTGCAAGAGGATCGATCACTGAGTGGCTTGCTGGACAATCGGCGGCCGGAAATGGATCGGGTGTTCGGCGAAGATCTTGTGAACGAGATCGACCTACTTTTCAACTACAAAGCAGGTCCTGCACTTCGCCATCAGACTGCACATGGAAAGATGTATGCGGGGGCATGTTATTCCACTGACGCTATCTATGCCTGCTGGCTTGTATACAAGCTGACATGCATCCCCTTGCTTGGTGATCTTCGCTCTAAAATCGCTATCGCTATTGAGGAATTGGTCTTCTGATACCTATCAAGTACCTGCAAGCAATCGAGCTTGAGCCCGCTCGTTGGTTGTGTCGCGTCAAGCAAGTTCGACGTTCTGGCGACAACAGGGATGCCCAATGGGTCAATTCGATGCGAAGCAAGGTATTGTCTGAGTCATTCGGTTTTCCTCATAGGCATTAGTGCATTGCCATCAGCCTTCAGTGCTTCGAGATAGCTGGCCCAAGCAGCCATCATCTGTCTGCGCTCTGAAAGATGGGCTGTGCGATTGTAGGCTCTTCCATTTGGGTCTCGCACCGTGTGTGCGAGCTGATGCTCGATGTAGTCAGGGCGGAACTGAAGCACCTCATCCAAGACGGTGCGAGCCATTGCGCGAAAGCCGTGACCGCTCATCTCATCGGTGGCAAATCCCATTCGCCGAAGGGCTGAGAGTACGGCGTTATTGCTCATTGGGCGCTTTGGGCTGCGAGCGCTGGGAAATAGGTACTGACCTGTTCCGGTGAGCGGCTGAAGTTCGCGCAAAATCTCCACCGCTTGGGGCGACAGTGGAACTAGATGCGGTAGGCGCATCTTCATCTTTTCGGCTGGGATATTCCATTCGGCCTTATCCAAATTGAACTCAGCCCACTCGGCGTGCCTGAGTTCACCGGGTCGAACGAATACGAGCGGTGCGAACCTCAGCGCGCATTTGGTGATGAATGTGCCTTGATAAGCGTCTATCGCACGCAGCAAGCCGCCAATGGCAGATGGATCAGTGATTGCAGCGAGGTTCTTGGGCTTAACTGAGGGTAGGGCGCCGCGTAGATCGGTTACTGGGTTGCGTTCGGCTCGTCCAGTTGCGATGGCATAGCGAAGCACTTGTCCGCAATTTTGCAGTACCCGATGTGCGGACTCGACGGCACCGCGCGCAACGATGCGATTCACAGTCGTCAGAAATTCCTTGGCTGTGATATCGGCAATCGGTCGGCTACCCAGCCAAGGAAAAATGTCATTCTCCAGCCTCAGCATGATGCGACTTGCGTGGAGTTCCACCCACGTGGAGGACTGCTTTGCGTGCCATTCGCGAGCCACCACTTCAAAGCTATTCGCTGAGCGATCTTCGCCAGCAGCTTTAGTGGCCTTTCGTTGCTCGCCCGGATCGATACCAGACGCTAGTAGCTTGCGTGCAGCATCGCGCTTCTCGCGAGCCTCTGCGAGACCGGTATCAGGAAAGGTGCCAAGGGATAGACGCTTTTCCTTGCCACCATAGCGGTATTTCAGTCGCCACCATTTGCCGCCGGCTGGCGATATCTCCAGATACATGCCCCCGCCGTCGAATAGTCGCTGGGTCTTATCTGTGGGCTTGGCTTTGCTGATCGCTACATTTGTTAGTGGCATTGGGGGCAACTGTGAAGAGTGACGTCCGTGTTGCCCCCGATATTGCCCCCAGTTGCCCCCGGATTTCAAGGAATCTCCGTGGACGTCACCGGACAAAGAAAAAGGCCGGAACCCTTGGTATTGCTAGGGTTTCCGGCCTTCTTGGAACGTCCGTGGACGTTGAGTTGGTGGAGGTGGCGGGAGTCGAACCCGCGTCCGAAGGCGTTTGACGCCCGGTACTACATGCTTAGCTCACCGTTGAATCTCATCCCGCGACAGCACGATGTGCGAAGCGCATCGAAGGACCAGCCCGCTTGATTTGACCTAAGACCGACAGGCGGCAATCTTCGGCGATCCCGTGATAGTGACCCTACATCCACGAGCACAGGCACAAGTGGGTTCGGGGCTAAGCCTTAAGCGGCTAGAGCGTAGTTGTCGTCGTTGGCAACTATAAGTTTGCGGCTGGTTTAACGAGGAAAGCTGCCCCCTCGGCATGCACCAAACTATCTCACTACCCCCGTCGAAGCCATGACACCCCCGGGGAAAAGACTGCTGGAACCGGCGAAGTATAAGGGATCGCGGCTCCGGCGTGTTGCTGATTGTTTCTAAGGCTTAAGCAGCGCGATTGTGTGATCGCATGGTTCGTTGCTTTTCGCGCTGCCAATCGCGTTCTTTCTCGGTGTTGCGCTTGTCGTGCTCTTGTTTGCCGCGCGCCAGGCCGATTTCCAGTTTTACTTTGTTGCCCTTCCAGTACAGCGCCATCGGGATCAGGGTGTAGCCCTTGCGCTCGACGGCGCCGACTAGCTGGTCGATTTCTTTCCGGTGCAGCAGCAGCTTGCGGGTGCGCCGATCCTCGGCGATGACATGGGTGGATGCGCTGATGAGTGGCGGGATCGAGGTGCCGACCAGGAAGATTTCGTTGTTTTTGACGATGGCGTAGCTGTCGCTGAAATTGATTCGACCGGCACGCAACGACTTGACCTCCCAACCCTGCAAGGCGATTCCCGTCTCGTAGCGTTGGTCGATGTGATACTCGTGACGGGCGCGCTTATTGAGCGCGATCGTGCCGCCGCCTTGTTTGTCTTTGTCCTTCGCCTTGGCCATGTCCGCTAAACTTCGGGCTGTATGCCCTGCTGGTGATCCAGCCAGATATGGGGCCGGATGCTGGATGATTCGATGAGGTCGACGTGATCGAAATTCGCCGTAGTGCCTTGGTGAAATATTCACCAGCGCAGATGTTCGACCTGGTCAATGAAGTCGAAGCATACCCAAAGCGTTTCCCTTGGTGTGCTGGTGCCGAGATTCTTGAGCGTGAAGGCGATACGCGGGTGGCGCGGCTGGATCTGAAATTCGCCGGCCTTCGCCATAGCTTCACTACCCGTAATACGACAGAACGGCCGCATCGTCTGCAGATGAGTCTGGTTGAGGGTCCATTCCGTAGTCTGGAAGGGATATGGGAGTTCATTGCGCTAGGTGACGCTGGTTGCAAGATCGCCTTTACGCTTGATTTCGATTATGCCGGCCGGGTTGGCGGTGCTGCGCTTAAACTCGGTTTCCAAGGGCTGGCCAGTCGCATGGTCGACGATTTTTGTCGTGAGGCCGAACGTGCCTATGGCTGAGAACTCTACGCCCGACAGTATCAATGTTGAGGTGGTCTATGCCGCCACAGCCGACCATCAGGTCTTGCGTTGCGTGAGCCTGCCCACGGGTAGCACGGTCATCCAGGCCATCGATGCGTCAGGAATCACGGCGATCGTACCCGGGCTGCACATCGACCCGGCGCATCTTGGAATCTTTTCGCGCAAGGTCGCGCCCGACGAGGTGTTGCGCGATGGCGATCGGGTTGAAATCTACCGATCGCTTACGCTGGACCCTAAAGAGGCGCGCCGTCGGCGCGCCCATGGGGTCTGACAACAACAACGATTGATTCAGGCGATTATTTGCCGTCTTTGCTGTCGTTGTCTTTCTTCTCGTCCTCGGGCGTCTTGCTCTTATCGCCCTGGGTTTCGTCGACCGGGTAGCTGGCGTGATATTTCTTGCTGTCTTTGACCAGTTGCTGGGCATCTTCGGCGAAGAAATCGCCCTCGGTACGCACTAGCGTGTCGTTATTAAAGGCCAGGCTAAGCGTGCGCACCTTGATCGGGCCGCCACGGTGTTGCTGGGTGGAGACATAGTCCCAACGGTTCTGGTCGAACGGAGTGCTGACCGAGGGTGAACCGAGCAGCACGAGCACCTGGCGCTTGGTCATACCCGGTTGTAGCTGGGTCACGTTTTTCTTGTCGAGCAGGTTGCCTTGTTGCACGTCGGGGGTGTACACGAGGCGGCAGCTGGCGAGGGAAAGGGCCAGCATGGCGAAACCCAGCGTGCGAATCAGGTTATGCATGCGTCTTGCGTCCGGATCGTAAAGGTGTCGGATGATACACTAACGGCTTGGTAGCACCGTGCGTGCCTGGAGTTTGCTATGGAACAGGAAACTAAGGAGCTGCGTAAGGCTGGGCTTAAAGTCACCCACCCCCGTATGCGGATCCTGCAAATCTTCGAAGATGAGGAAGCTCACCACCTTACCGCCGAAGACATTTACAAAAGACTGCTTGCCCACCAGGAAGACATTGGCTTGGCCACTGTCTATCGCGTGCTGACTCAGTTCGAGGCTGCCGGCATCGTGGTCAAGCATAACTTCGAGGGCGGGCAGGCCGTCTACGAACTGGATCGCGGCAAACACCACGACCACATGATTGATGTGGACAGCGGTAAAGTGATTGAGTTCGTCAGCGAGGAGATCGAACGCCTCCAGCACGAAATCGCCGCGCGCCACGGCTATGTATTGGAAGATCACAGCCTGGTGCTGTACGTACGTCCGAAGCAGCGTAAGTAAGTCGTTTCGCTAATTCAGAAGGGCCGGCGATCCAGGTCGCCGGCCCTTTGCGTTTTGTGAATGCAAAAGCCGGGCCGAATTTGGCGTTATGCGCGGGCATAAAAAAAGCCGCGGGAGGACTCCTGTCCACCCAGCGGCTGATCCGTTATCGATCGGCTCTTGGCTATGCGAATTGCTCGCTGGCGCAAGGCTTACCGTCGGTACCGGCGGAATGGCATCCTGCCATTCTTCGTACCAACCGTCCCCACGGTTGGTACGGCACACCATCTCGCGATGGTGGCTCCCCCACATCAATGAACAAATCCTAACGAACACTTCACGACGCCGGTATTGGAAAATTTCCTAGGTGGAACGGTTCTAGATCCGGGTTGTGATGGGCGTGGCATTGTTGCTGCGCAACAAGATGCGCAAGTGAACGCCATGCGTTTCCGGGCGCAGGCGGAACAAGCCACCCAGAGAAGTCACACGATCGCGCATGCCTTGTAGCCCACGTCCGCCTCGCGGCATCCGGCTGGGAAGTCCGATACCGTCGTCGCGAATATCAAGTAGGGCAAGCACGGTGCCTTGACGCTCGCCGATGCGCAGGCGCAACTGGAATGTATGGGCTTGCGCGTGCTTGACCGCATTGGTGGCGCTCTCTTGCGCCAGCCGATATACCGCGGTGCGGGCATCTTCGTCGAGCAGGCGCGGGTCGCCATGTAAGTCGGTGAGATAGGTGATGCCGGCCGTGTTCAATAGGTCGCGGATGGGGCCCTCGTCCAGGGCGCGCAGCAAGCCAAACTCATCGAGTACGGCGGGGCGCAAGTCATCGAGCATGCGGTGCAATGCGCGGCGCATGTGGCCGAGAATGGTGTTGATCGAGGTGCCGATGTCCTCCATGCCAACTTGCGCCAGGCGTGACTGGGCGAGCTTGACGTGGGTTTGGATGGCGGTGAGGTTTTGGCCCAGTTCGTCGTGCAACTCGGCGGCCATATGTCGGCGCTGATTCTCTTCCGCTTGCAGGTTGCCGCGTGCAGCATCGCGCAATTGGCGTGCGAGATGATCCAGGCGACGGTTGACGGCTGCCAGGTAGACGTTTTGCTCCGCGACGCGCTCGCTACTGCGGCGCAGGGCATCGGTGGCTGAGCCAAGCATCAGCGCACCGGTGCCGGCTACCGCCAGAAACAGGTGGGCCGATGCATTCGGCGGTGCGTGTCCGGCCAGGTGATCGACCGCCGTCATACCCAGACTGGAAACCAGCATCGCCAGGCTTGCGCCACGCCATCCATGCCTGAAGGCGAAAAACAACACCGGCGCCAGTGACAGAACACGCGCAAATTGTGGTTGCGGGGCGGTATGGGCCGTGAGTACCAGCAAGATCGCCAGCGCCGGCAGCATGACGAGCAATCCATCGGTCATCAGGCGCATCAACGCGCGACGGCTCAAACGGGCCCGCGCGAGCAAAACCATCATCGGCACCGCCAGCAAGATGCCGACGTAGTTGCCCAATAGGTCCTGGCCCAACGCCTGTATCAGCAGGTCCGAAGAAGATATGGGATGAAGCACGGCCAGCAGCGCACCCTCGACGGCGGTGCTGGCCGCTACGGTAAAAGCAGCCGATAGCAGCAGTCGCGAGACATCCTCCGGGTTGCGCAAACTGGCATGCAGGCTGGCTCGGCGCATAAGCCACAAGCAGACGGTAACGACGAAAAGCTCGGGTAATTCGTCGGCGACAAAGTTAAACCAGCCAAGTGGCAAGTCTCTGGCAACGACAATGGTGCCGGTGGCAGCCAGTTCGGCACCGATCAGCCAAGGCCAATAGCGCAGGGGGGCCAGTAGCAGGGCGCCGAAGCGAAGGCCGTAGGGCAGCATCCAGTAGGGTTGCTCGGTGGGCCATAGCAGTAGCCAGAGCAGAAAGTAACCGACGGCGTACAGCAGGCCGGTGCTGAATGGTGACGAGAGTTTCGAGGGCATGCCTGGGATTAGAGCCTGTTGACGATCTCTGAGTAGCCCGCGCCGGAAGCTGTTTACGCGCAGGACAGGGAATTGACGAGGGAGTGTACGTCGGGAGACGGCCCAGTGATGACTCGATTTTGTGTGTCATTGGGGCTGCCCGACCATGCCGATGAGCCACTGCACTGAGTCACCGTCTCAAAAAATCAAGAATGCACGGCTAGCTATCAGCCAGGTGAAGTCGGGTTCGGGGGCGGCGTCTTCACTTCAAATCCACAAAGCGGTGTACTGACGCGATGCCTGCGATACAGTGCAGGGCATGTACAGCATCGTTCTGGTCGACGACCACGCCATAGTCCGTGAGGGCTTCAAACGTCTCATTGAGATGGAGCCTGACCTTGAGGTCATTGCCGAGTGCCGCAGTGCGGACGACGCCGTGGAGGCGGTCGCTCTGCGTCGCCCCGATCTCGTCGCCTTGGATTTGTCCTTGCCCGATGGCAGTGGCTTGCCGTTGATCGAGCACTTGCTGAGTGTCGCTGCCGAAACGCGGATCGTGGTTTTGAGCATGCACGACGGCGAGCCTTACGTATCGGAGGCGCTGCGCCGTGGCGCCAGTGGCTATGTGACCAAAGGGGTGGCGCCGGAGGAGCTGGTCGCCGGATTGCGCGCAGTGATGCTGGGCGAATGTTTTTTGAGCTCCGATTTGCGGCAACGCCGTGCGGAACGGCCAAGCGAGGCATTGGACCCGATCAACCGGCTCACCGCTCGCGAGCGCGAGGTCTTTCTACTGCTGGCGGCGGGGCGTGCGCCTAAACAGGCGGCGGCCGAACTCGGCATCGGGCAGAAGACTATCTATATCCACCGCGCCAGCTTGATGGGCAAGCTGGGCGCGGGTTCGGAGCTGGATCTGTATCGGATGGCAAGCGAGCGGGGGTTGTTGCCGCAGCGGGGGTAAGCAGCATGGCTGGATGTGCCGACGCTCATGCTGTTTTGCGCCGCGATGGTCATTCAAGCCGCTGTTTGCGCCCGCTCCAACATCTGTTTGGCATGAGCGCGCGTTTCGCGGGTGATCTCCACCCCGCCCAGCATGCGTGCCAGCTCATCGCGGCGGCCGCCGGCATCGAGCTTGTCGATTTGCGTGCGTGTGCTGGCACCGTCGCTGTGTTTGGATACGCGTAAATGGGCATGGCCCTGCGCGGCGACTTGCGGCAGATGGGTGACGCAAAGCACCTGACGTTGAGCGCCGAGCGAGCGGAGCTTTTGCCCGACCACCTCGGCCACGGCGCCACCAATGCCTGTATCCACCTCGTCGAAAACCATGCTGCCGACGGTGTCTTTACCCAGGGTGGCAACTTCGATAGCCAGGCTGATGCGCGCCAGTTCACCGCCGGAAGCGACTTTGCGCAGCGCTCGTAGTGGCTGCCCTGGGTTAACGCTGACCAGCAGCTCGCAGCGCTCGCGACCTTGGCCGTCGGGTTCGCTACCGTTGGTGGGCTCCAGCTCGACCACCAGGCGGCCACCGGCCATGCCAAGTTCGCTCATCAATACGCTGGCTTCTTCACTGAGTTTCAGGGCGGCAGCCGTGCGTGCGCGGGTTAATTCAGTGGCGGCGTTGTCGTAGGTCTGCTGTAGATGCAGTCGTTGCTTGGCCAACTGCTCCAAGGCATCGCCAGCGCCTTCGAGTTCGGCTAGCTCCGCACCTAGGGCGCTTGCCTTGTCGTGTAGTTCGGCGACCGGCAGGCGGTGACGGCGCGAAAGTTCGTGCAGGCGAGTGAGGTGAGTATCAGCCTGGGCATAGCGATCTGGGTCGAGATCGACATCCTGCGCATAGTGGCTTAGCCCGTCGGCCGCTTCGCCGAGCTGGATGGCGGCGTTATCTAGCAATTCCAGCAGCGGGGCGAGTTTATCGTCCATGACCGCCAGCTTGCCGAGTTCGGCGTGCGCGCGGCCCAGGGCGCGACGCAACGCGAATTCGCCGTCGCCATCAAGCAGCTCAGCTACCCCGGCGGCACCTTCGGCGAGCCGGTCGGCATTGGCCAGGCGTTTGTGGTTGGCTTCCAGTTCTGCCAGTTCAGCGGCAGGCAGGGCCCATTTTTCCAGTTCGCCGAGTTCGTGGCGGAGCAGTTCGATGCGTTGTTCGCGATCTTCGCCGCCGCTTAGCTTGCGGATGCGGGCGCCAATCTCGCGCCATTGCTGCGCGCTGTCGCGCAATTGCGCCAGCAGGCCGTCATGCCCGGCATAGGCATCGAGCAGGGCCAGTTGATGCGCGCGTGCCAGCAGCGCCTGGTGTTCGTGCTGTCCGTGGATTTCGACCAGCAGCGAAGCCAGCTCGCCGAGCTGGCTGGCATTTGCGGGGCGGCCGTTGATCCAGGCGCGCGAGCTGCCTTCGGCGCGGATCACTCGGCGTAGCTGGCAAGCGTCGCTCTCGTCGAGTTCTTCACGTTTGAGCCATTCGCGGGCTTCGGGCAGGTCGGTCAGGTCGAACTCGGCCGCCAGCTCGGCACGGTCGCTGCCAGCGCGTACCATGCCGCTGTCAGCGCGGGCGCCGGCCAGCAACAGGAGTGCATCGACCAGCAGGGACTTGCCGGCGCCAGTCTCGCCGCTGACCACAGTCAGCCCTGGGCCGAATAGGATCTCGGCTTCTTCGACGACAGCAAAATGACGGACGTAGAGCGAGGTGAGCATAGGTAGGGGCGGTGTGAAGTCGGGGGATTGTAAGGGTAGGGACGGGTTGTGGAAGCCCACCGGGTGGGCGAAAAGCCAACGAAGATGTGTTTCCATGCTTGTATACGGGGCGAGTTACCACGGATTTCTTGCAAACTACCTGGGTAGACCCTATTTCTTTGCTGTCTCACGGATTGCCACAGCGCATGCCCCAACTCATTGGCCTTGACCTAGATATCCGCGCGCGACGCTTGTTGCGCACGTTGATTGCGCAGTACCTGGCCGATGGTGAGCCGGTAGGCTCGCGCACGCTGTCGCGCTCGTCTGGCCTGGATGTCAGTCCGGCGACGATCCGCAACATCATGGCCGATCTGGAAGATGCTGGCCTGGTGGCCTCGCCGCATACCTCGGCCGGGCGCGTGCCTACGCCGCGTGGCCTGCGCTTGTTCGTCGATAGCCTGCTTGAGCTGCAGCCGCTGCCGAGCGAGGAGATGACCCGGTTGCGCCGTGAACTCCCGCTAGGGCCGACCACTACCTTGGATCTGCTCGGCAATGTATCGACCCTGCTTTCGGCGATGACCCATTTCGCTGGTGTGGTCACCGTGCCGCGCCAGGTGGATTTTCCGCTACGGCATATCGATTTTGTGCCGCTGCCGGACGCTCGGGTGCTGGTGATCCTGGTGTTCTCCGACAATCAGGTGCAGAACCGTATCGTGCAATTGGCCAAGCCGGTCGAGGCGCATGAGCTGGAGCAGGCAGCGAATTACCTCAATATGCATTTCGCCGGCCAGCGCGTGGACGATATCCGTGCGCATCTGCTGCGCGAGCTGCATGAAGCCAGCAGTGAGCTCAATCAACTGCTGTCTAGCACCGTGGAGCTTGCTACCGCCTCATTCGCGCCGCAGAGCGGGGGCGATGACGTGCTGGTCAGCGGCCAGACCAATCTGATGGCGTATGCCGAGCTGGCCAATCTGGACCGGCTGCGTGAGCTGTTTGAAGCCTTCCAGAAGAAAAACGAGCTACTGCAGTTGATGGAGGTGTGCGCCAAGGCCCCAGGCGTACGCTTGTTTATCGGCGAGGAGTCGGGCTTTACCGCCTTGGATGGTTGCAGCGTGGTCACCGCCAGCTACGGCGCACAGGGCCGGGTATTGGGTGCCGTCGGGGTGATTGGTCCTACCCGGATGGCTTACGAACGGGTGATTCCGGTAGTGCAGGCAACCGCTGGATTACTTAGCGATGCCTTGAATCGAGCGGCGACGGCCTTATAACCCGCTGCGGGAGGCGGGGTTCCCCGCGATGATGGACGGTCGGCAGTCATGCCGGCCTCGGATACGGTTTGGAGTTTTTTTCATGCAGAACAATGATTCGCAGGCACCCAGCGGGGCGCCGGATACCAATATGCAAAGTGAGCTGGACGCTGAGTTAGAGACGCTCAAGCTACGGATGGCCGAGCTCGAAGCAAGTAATACCGAGCTGCGCGACACCGTGCTGCGCGAGAAGGCTGAGTTGGAGAACCAGCGTCGTCGTTTGCAGCGAGATCTGGAGCAAGCCCGTCGCTTCGCCAACGAAAAGCTGCTGAACGAGCTGTTGCCGATCTATGACGGTCTGGAGCGCGGGCTGGCGGTTGAAGGTGGCGACATTGCCACGGTGCGTGAAGGCATCAACCTTACGCTGAAGGAGTTGCTGCGCATCGCCCAGAACAACGGTCTGGTGCAGGTCGATCCACTCGATCAGCCGCTCGATCCCGATCGCCATCATGCCGTCAGCATGGTCGAGGCGCCGGGCAAGGCGCCGGGTACCGTGGTCAGCGTGCTGCAAAAGGGCTATGTGCTGAACGATCGTCTGTTGCGTCCGGCCCTGGTGGCTGTAGCGAAAGACGACTGAGCGCGCACGGCTGGCTGGCGGCGACCTGAACGAGGCGCCTGATCCAGCCGCTAGAAGAGCATCGGAGGCCTTGCCAGCATTGAATCGCCAGGCACGAGCCCCATCTGAAAAACCATCGCGGCCGCGGGGGCCGCACAAAGCATTCGGAGCATAGATATGGGCAAGATCATCGGCATCGATTTGGGTACAACCAACTCTTGTGTCGCCGTCATGGACGGTACCAGCGTCAAGATCATCGAGAACGCGGAGGGCGACCGCACTACGCCTTCCATCGTCGCTTTCAGCAAAGACAACGATGTGCTGGTGGGCGCGCCGGCCAAGCGCCAGAGCGTGACCAACCCGAAAAACACTTTTTACGCCGTGAAGCGTTTGATCGGCCGCAAGTTCGCCGATGCCGAAGTGCAGAAAGATCTGCACATCGTGCCTTACGGCATCAGCGCGCATGAAAATGGCGACGCCTGGATCGAGACCTCCGACGGCCGCAAGATGGCGCCGCAAGAGATTTCCGCCAAAGTGCTGATGAAGATGAAGAAGACCGCCGAGGATTATCTTGGCGAGCCAGTGACCGAAGCGGTCATCACCGTGCCGGCCTACTTCAACGACAGCCAGCGCCAAGCCACCAAGGACGCCGGCCGCATTGCCGGTCTGGACGTGAAGCGCATCATCAACGAGCCGACCGCCGCCGCACTGGCTTACGGCATGGACAAGAAGGGCGGTGATCGCAAGATCGCCGTGTACGATCTGGGCGGCGGTACCTTCGACGTGTCGATCATCGAGATCGCCGAAGTCGACGGCGAGAAGCAGTTCGAAGTGTTGGCCACCAACGGCGATACGTTCCTGGGCGGCGAAGACTTCGATATGCGCGTCATCGACTATCTCGTCGAGGAGTTCCAGAAGGATCAGGGCATCGATCTGCGCAAAGATCCGTTGGCGCTGCAGCGTCTGAAGGATGCGGCCGAGCGCGCCAAGATCGAGCTGTCATCCGCGCATCAGACCGAGGTGAACCTGCCGTACGTGACGGCCGATGCCTCCGGTCCTAAGCATCTGAACATCAAGCTGACCCGTGCCAAACTCGAAGCCCTGGTGGAAGACCTGGTCAAGCGCACCATCGAGCCGTGCCGCACGGCGCTCAACGATGCTGGCCTGCGCGTGTCCGACGTCAACGAGGTGATCCTCGTCGGCGGCCAGACCCGCATGCCCAAGGTGCAAGAAGCCGTAAAGGACTTCTTCGGCAAAGAGCCGCGCAAAGACGTCAACCCGGATGAGGCCGTCGCTGCGGGCGCGGCCATTCAGGGCGGCGTGCTGGGCGGCTCGGTGAAGGACGTGCTGCTGCTCGACGTCACCCCGCTGTCGCTGGGTATCGAGACCATGGGCGGCGTGATGACCAAGCTGATCGAGAAGAACACCACGGTGCCGACCAAGGCCGCGCAGGTGTTCTCCACGGCTGACGACAACCAGACTGCAGTGACTGTGCATGTGTTGCAGGGCGAGCGCGAGCGCGCCACCGCCAACAAGTCGTTGGGCAAGTTTGATTTGTCGGGCATCGAGCCGGCACCGCGCGGCATGCCGCAAGTCGAGGTCACCTTCGACATCGACGCCAACGGCATCCTGCATGTGTCGGCCAAGGACAAGAAAACCGGCAAGGAGCAGAAAATCGAAATCAAGGCGGGCTCGGGCCTGTCCGAGGACGAGATCGCGCGCATGGTTGCCGATGCCGAGGCGAACAAGGAAGAAGACAAGAAATTCCACGAGCTGGTAAGCGTGCGCAATAAAGCCGATCAGTTGGTGCATGCCACCCGCAGCGCGCTGAAAGAGCACGGCGGCAAAGTGCCTGCCGAGCAGCTCAGTGCGATCGAGGCCGCGTTGTCGGATCTGGATAAGGTCAAAGGCGGCGACGATAAGGCTGCGATCGAGTCGAAGGTCGAGAAGCTCGAACAGGTTGCGCAGTCGCTTTACGCTGCCGCTCAGTCCGGTGGTCAGGCCGATGCCGGTGCGCAGCCGGGCCCGCATGGTTCGGCGCAGCCGGACGATGTGGTCGACGCTGAGTTCACCGAAGTGAAAAACGACGGTAAAGCGTCTTAAGCTCGCGTCCACACGTACGAGCGCCCGTGTTGGGCGCTCGTCGTTTCTGGGGAGGGTGGCTGGCGATGGAAAAGGGGCGGTTAGAGGCATTCAGCGATGGCGTGCTGGCAATCATCATCACCATCATGGTGCTTGAGTTGCATGTGCCGCACGGCGACCAGTTTGAAGCGCTCAAGCCGTTATGGCCGGTGTTTCTGAGTTACGTGATGAGTTTCATCTACGTGGGCATCTACTGGAACAACCATCATCACTTCCTGAAGATGGCCGACGCCGTCAACGGGCGTGTGCTGTGGGCCAACCTGCATCTGCTGTTCTGGTTGTCGCTGATGCCGGCGGCGACCGGCTGGATGGGCGAGAACCATTTTGCGAAACTACCGGTGGCGGTTTACGGGGTGGTGTTGCTTATGTGTGCCGTTGCCTGGCTACCTTTGCAATACTCGTTGATCGCCGCCAATGGCGGTAAAACGTCCGAGCTGGCGCAGGCCTTGGGTTCCGATTGGAAGGGCAAGGTGGCGTCCAGCATTTATTTGTTGGGTATCTTGCTGGCGTTCGTTACGCCGTGGATATCTTGTGCACTCTACGCCACAGTGGCCGCGATCTGGTTTATCCCGGACCGGCGCATTGAATCGCGGATTATGAAATGAGCAAGCGTGATTATTACGAAGTCCTTGGTGTCGAACGCAGCGTCACCGAGGTCGAGTTAAAGAAATCTTTTCGTCGTCTGGCGATGAAGTACCACCCTGATCGCTGCCCGGATGATCCGGCGGCACAGGACAAGTTCAAAGAGGCCAAAGAGGCCTACGAAGTGCTGGCCGATCCGCAGAAACGGGCGATGTACAACCAGCACGGCCATGCCGCTTTCGAAGGCGGCATGGGCGGTCGTGGCGGTGGCGCCGGTTTTGGCGACATGGGCGATATTTTCGGGGACATTTTTGGCGATATTTTCGGCGGTGGCGGTGGCGGACGTCAGCGCCGCGGCGCCGACCTGCGCTACATGATGGAGCTCGATCTGGAAGAGGCCGTGTTCGGCGTCGAGAAGACGATCGAGGTACCCACCCAGGTCAATTGTCATCATTGCAACGGCAGCGGTTCTGAGGATGGCAAGGTCGTGCAGTGCAAAACCTGCCAAGGCCATGGCCGGGTGCGCATGCAAAACGGCATTTTCTCGATCCAGCAAGCCTGCCCGCACTGCGGTGGCAATGGCCAGGTGATTGAAAAGCCATGCCGGCAGTGCCGTGGCGAAGGCCGTCTTGAAGAGACTCGCTCGTTGTCCGTGCGCATTCCGGCCGGTGTCGACAATGGCGATCGCATTCGCCTTAGCGGGCAGGGTGAAGCCGGTCCGGCCGGCGCGCCGGCCGGTGATCTCTATGTCGAAATGCGTGTGCGCGAGCACAAGATCTTTCAGCGCGAAGGCAACGATTTGTACTGCGAAGTACCGATCCGCTTCTCGCAGGCCGCGCTGGGTGTCGAGCTCCCGGTGCCGACCTTGGAAGGCGAGGTGCCGATCAACATCCCCGCCGAAACTCAGACCGGCCAGCAATTTCGCTTACGTGGGCGCGGTGTGAAATCGGTACGCAATGGTCGCGCGGGTGATTTGATCTGCCGCGTAGTGGTCGAGACCCCGGTGCGCTTGACCAAGGCGCAGCGTGAGTTGTTGGAGCAGCTTGAGGCTACGTTCGATGGTGGCGCTGCTGACAAGCATATGCCGCGCGCCAAGACCTGGGTCGATGGCGTCAAGCAGTTTTGGTCGCGCGTAACGTCCTAAGTTTGTGTTTGAGCATCACGGCGGTAAATGACGTCGGCGGTCGGTAGCCGCTGACTGCCGCCGCCACTAGCCACGCTGTTTCATCGGCCGTCAGGAGTTATCGCATGCATCCACCCGTTCGCCTTGCCGTCAATGGCGCTACTGGACGCATGGGGCGTGCCTTGCTTGAGCTGCTCCGCGACGATTCGCGTTTCGAACTGAAAGCGGTGATTACCTCGGCGCATGCCAGGCAGATCAATACACCCGTGTTTACCGGCGATGATGCAGGTACGTTGCGTTATTCGTCCGCATGGCCTGCCCCCGGCGTACTCGATGCCGTTATCGACTTCAGCGGTTCAGCAGGATTGGCCGCGGCATTGGAGTATTGCGAAACGAACGGTGTGGCCTTGGTCACCGGTACGACGGGTCTCGATGCGTCTCTGACGCAGCGGCTCGATAACGCACACCAGCGTATTCCATTGCTGCGCGCCGCAAACTTCAGTCTCGGCGTAGCGGTACTGACACGCCTGCTGCGCGAAGCTGCCACGGCTTTGCGCGATTGGGACCTGGAAATTGTCGAGGCCCATCACGGCCGCAAAGAAGATGCGCCTTCAGGCACTGCGCTGGCGTTGGGCAAGGCCGCCGCGGACGCTCGCGGCACGACCTTGGAACACGATGCGGTGTATGTCCGTGAAGGGCTTACCGGGCCACGGCCGGCGGGGACGATCGGTTTTGCCGTTGTGCGTGGTGGCGACATCGTCGGCGAACACCAGGCCTTGCTGATCGGGCAGGGCGAGCGGGTGGAATTAGGGCACCGCGCAACGGATCGCTCGATTTTCGCTCGTGGTGCCATCGAGGCAGCGTATTGGTTGGCCGGCAAGCCGGCAGGTAACTACGATCTTGACGCCATGCTGGCCGAACGCAGGGCTAAGTAAAGGGCAGGGAACGGGGGATGGGGAACGGGGAACATGAAGTTCGGGGGATATTGCAGATCCGCGTTCTTTTTTGATTTTTCTTTGTTTTTTCTCTTGCTTTTTTGCTCCTGCTTTTTAGGCTTTTCCCCGTTCCCCGTTCCCCGTTCCCCGTTCCCCGTTCCCCGTTCCCCGTGGCAGGCCGGCGCAGCGCGTCTGATCGCCGCAGGGTAACTTTTACTGTGGTGAATCGTGCACATTAGGTTATGACGACTACGCCCCATTCCTTGCTTATCTTGGCCGCGCTACTCAGCGCGATCGCGTCGATGCTGCATATCCGCATTATGTTCGGCGGCGCAGCCTGGTATGACCGCTTTGGTGCCGGGCAGCGTATTGTCGACTTGGCTAAGGCCGGTCACTGGTATCCGACAGCGATTACCAGCGTCATTGCAATCGTGCTGGCGATATGGGCCGCCTATGCGTTGTCTGGTGCAGGTGTGCTGCCGCGGTTGCCGCTGCTGCGTACGGTGTTGTGCGTTGTTACATCGATCTATTTGCTGCGCGGTCTGGTCATCGTGCCGCTGCTGTTGTTCGCGCGTGAGCGAGTCAATGCGTTCGCGCTATGGAGTTCGTTGCTTTGCCTGTTCTATGGCGCGGTCCACGGGCTTGGGTTGATTCAGGTGTGGCCTGCATTGGGCTGATCTATCTGCGATTCACTTGTCGCCTCGCCACTTCACGGTTACCATCCCGGCCGTGTTGTCATTGGGGAGTAGCCATCCTCACCCCTTGAGAGCCCTGGTTGTCGATATTGGGCTTTCGCATCAGAGGAATTCGTGTCAACAGACTTGAAGCCGTGGCTTGTAAGCCTTTGCTTCATGGCACGAATGGTTGTCGCAGCTCCGATCAGGACTGTGCCCGCCCGGCGAGACCTTTGGCCTTGACGTGCTCACCCTGCCGGGCGAGCGACGTCAATGCGCCATTGGTTATCCGCTCGCCCGGCTGTGGATTTTTTCATGCTTACTGCGCTGTGGTTTCTGCTGTCGGCGGGGGCGATTTATTTCGCCTGCGAATACTTCGTCAACGGTATCGAATGGTTTGGGCGCAAGCTCAGTCTGGGCGCGACCGCGACCGGTACCGTGCTGGCTGCTTTTGGCACTGCCTTGCCAGAGAGCGCGGTGACCTTTGTCGCCGTGGTATTCGGCAAGACGGCTGAGCAAAGAGATATCGGTGTGGGCGCCGCACTCGGTGGGCCGCTGGTGTTGGCCACGATTGCCTACGCGGTGGTCGGTCTGGCTTTGTGGAGAAACCGACGGCGCATCCAGCAGGCAGACTGCATCGTGCGCGTCGAGCATCGCCGGCTTGCGCGAGACCAAGCCTGGTTTCTGAGCATCTTTGTCGTCAAATGCGGCTTGGGTCTGATCGCTTTTGCGTTCAAGCCGTGGCTGGGTGTGATGTTTCTTATCGCCTATGCGCTGTATGTCTGGCGCGAGCTCAATAGCAGCGACGTGGCGCCGGAAGAAGAAGAGCTTGAGCCGTTGAAGTTTCAGCCGCGTGCACTCGACCCGGCGATGTCGCGGGTCTTGCTGCAAACGGTGTTGGCTTTGTTGGTGATCGCATTGGCCTCGGATACTTTCGTCAAACAGATCGAGGCCATCGGTATAGCGCTGCAGCTATCGCCGCATCTAGTCGCCTTGGTGCTGAGCCCGGTGGCGACCGAATTGCCGGAGACCGTGAACGCGTTGATCTGGGTGCGCCAGGGCAAGGAGCGCCTTGCATTGGCGAATATCTCCGGCGCCATGATGATTCAGGCGACCATTCCCAGTTCGCTCGCGCTATTCGCCACGCCATGGCTGTTTGATGCGCCACTGATGATGGCGGGATCGCTTACCGGCATCGCCATCGTGTATTTATGGTGGCTGTTTCGCCGCGGCCGAGTGGATGCGCGTTGGTTGTTGCCGGTGGGCTTGCTCTATGCCGTATTTGCCGTGTTTGTCGGCTGGCATTTTGGCCGCGCCGGTTGATATCGAGCTACCCGCCGGATTCGTCCAGTTGAGCGAGTTCGCGGCGGGCGGCCTTAAGCCAGGAATCTTCCTTGCGGCGATAATAGGCGGGCATCAACTTGGCGCGCTTGAGCTGGCCTTCAAACACCTGGCGCGCTTCGGCATGATGCTGCGTCTTGCGCAGCAGGCAGGCGAAGCGAAACCGCCCCTCTTCGCCGGGATAGCTGTCGGCGAGCACGCGATACTCCTTTAGGGCGGCATCGGTCTCGCCTAGTTCTTCCAGGCAACGCGCATAAAGCAGATGGCCTTCGCAGGACTTGAAATTCGGGTTGGCCTGGATCAGGTCTTCCAGAGTGCTTCGTGCGCCGGCGTAATTGTTGCAACCGGCTTGAGCCTGGGCGAGGCCGAGCATAAAGCCGGGTTCGGTGGCGTACATGCCGGTCAGCAAGCTGCGATAAAGCTCTTGCGCATTGAGGTAATCGCCCAGTTGCAGGCTCTCTTCGGCCAGGTGGCGGCGGTTATCTACCGTATCGGCCAACTCCAGCCGCCGTTCTAGTTCACGGCGGCGGCGTTGCGGGTCGATGGCTTGCAGGGCTTTGCTGGCCACGTTGCGCCCGTGCGGATCGTGCCGTAGATCGGGAATCACCGCGATGAGCACGTACACCAGTACCGCAAGATAAGAGCCGATCAGGATCAGCCAGACCCAATACAGCGGACGGCCGCTGCGGACGACGTGGATGGCACACGCGGCTTGCAGCGCGATGGAAAGGAACAAAACGATAGGCATGCCGCTTCCCTGGACGCTGCTGTCGGAAAACCGTGGATATTAGAGCCTGTTTACGCTCTCTGAGTAGCCTACTCATAAAGTGCAAACAGGCTCTTAGCGCTGCAGGGTAGGTGTCTGGGCCGTGCGGGCCGACTCAGTTTCGATGCGCGGCGTTGCGATCGCGATCCGCACCTAATTTGCGGTCGAGTGAGCCGAACAGCTTTTTGAAGGCGCGTGAGAATTTGCCGCGCTTGGTCTTGCGCAGTTTTTCCTCTTCGCTGGTAAGCCATGCGATTTGGATCACCCGGCGTTCGCCCTCAAAGGGCAGGTGGCCATGGAAGGAGTTGTCGCAGCGCTTGAATACGGCAAATTCGCCATAGAGGGGCTTGAGTTCGGGCGCAACCAGATCGTCGATGTCATCGACGCGATTGAGAAAGCGCAGGCAGCCATCGCTGGTGTCCGGCCATTGCGCATTGAGATAGAGCAGGGCGGTGGCGACCTTGGATTTGCTGTCGGTGTGAATGGTGCCGTGGCGCTTGTTGAGTGAGCGGCACAGGGTGACCAGGGTGGGGTATTGGTCCAGGTGCTCGATCCCGAGCCGACCGCCGACCGCGCGGGCGAATTCCGGCGTGGTCAGGTTTTGTACCAGCAGGTTGATCGACAGGCCGCAGTCGCTGGGGTCGTAAGGGAAGAATCCGGCGCTGGTGTAATTGGGGAAGTCGCTTTCCAGTTCGTTGCGCGACTCGTCGGGCAACTGGCCATGCGCAATCATGAACGGAAAGGGTTCTTGTCGTATGTCCGTGTCCGGGCGGTCGAGACGGGCAGGATCGAGAAGAACGGCTGCGCTCATAGGCGTGTGAATCTCCATAGGGACGCGCGCTAGTGTAGCGCTGTCCACTGCCTTCATCGTGTGACGATCTCATGTCATTCATGCTTTATCCGGTGGACAGAAAGCCTCGTCACACCTATCATTGCGACCCGCCCTGTAACTTTCCTCGATCAAGGTCCACAAGCCAGCAGTACTAAGGCTTGCGGACTTTGCTGCACCTACGAAGGCGGTTCTCCCGATGCCTATCCCTGCTCTGCTTGCCCTCGAAGACGGCAGCGTGTTTCACGGCCATGCCGTGGGCGCGACTGGTCAAACCGTCGGCGAAGTCGTTTTCAACACTGCGATGACCGGCTACCAGGAGATCCTTACCGATCCCTCGTACTCTCGCCAGCTCATCACCCTGACTTATCCGCATATCGGCAATACCGGCATCAATGCCGAGGATGCCGAATCCACCGCCGTGCACGCGGCCGGCTTGATCGTGCGGGATGTTCCGCGCCGTGCCAGTAACTGGCGCAGCACCGAAAGTCTGCCCGATTACCTCCAGCGTCACGGTATCGTGGCGATTGCCGGCATCGATACCCGCCGGCTTACCCGCATCCTGCGTGACAAGGGCGCGCTCAGTGGCTGCATCATGGCCGGTGAGCATGTCGACGCCGATGCCGCGCTGGCCCTGGCGCGTGAATTTCCTGGTCTGAACGGCATGGATCTGGCCAAAGTGGTCAGTGTCGCCAAATCTTACGAATGGAAGGAGGGTGTGTACGACCTGGATCGTACGGCCTTCAATCAGCCCAAGATGCGCTTCAAAGTGATGGCCTACGACTTTGGCGCCAAGCACAACATTTTGCGTCTGCTGGCCGAGCAGGGTTGCGATATCACCGTGGTACCGGCACAAACGCCGGCTGCCGATGTGCTGGCGATGAAGCCTGATGGTGTATTCCTCTCCAACGGACCGGGCGATCCGGCCGCTTGTGATTACGCCATCGCAGCCACACGCGAGTTCCTCGACGCCAAGATCCCGCTGTTCGGTATCTGCCTGGGCCACCAGATCATGGGCCTGGCCTTGGGTGCGAAGACGCTGAAGATGAAGTTTGGACACCACGGCGCGAATCATCCAGTGAAAGACCTGGACGACGGCCGCGTGCTGATTACCTCGCAGAACCACGGCTTCGCGGTGGACCCGGCGACGTTGCCGGCTAACGTGCGGATCACCCACAGCTCGTTGTTCGACGGTTCGCTGCAGGGCTTTGCGCTCACCGACCGACCGGCGTTTTGCTTCCAGGGTCATCCTGAAGCCAGTCCGGGGCCGCATGACATCGGCTATTTATTCGACCGTTTTGCTGCGTTGATGCAGGAGCCCCGCTGAGATGGCCAAACGTACTGATATCAAGAGCATCCTCATCATTGGCGCCGGCCCGATCGTGATCGGCCAGGCCTGCGAGTTCGATTACTCCGGCGCACAGGCATGTAAGGCGCTGAAGGAAGAGGGCTACCGGGTCATTCTGGTGAACTCCAACCCGGCCACGATCATGACCGACCCGGAGACCGCCGACGCGGTCTACATCGAGCCGATCAACTGGCAGACCGTGGAACGGATCATCGCCAAAGAGCGCCCGGACGCCGTGCTGCCGACGATGGGCGGCCAGACCGGCCTCAATTGCGCCCTCGATCTTGCCGATAACGGTGTGCTGGAGAAGTACAACGTCGAGCTGATCGGCGCCTCGCGCGAAGCCATCCGCATGGCCGAAGATCGCGAGTTGTTCCGCATAGCGATGGCTGAGATCGGGCTGGAATGCCCGAAGGCCGAAGTGGTTCGGACCTTCGAGCAAGCCGTCTTGGCACAGGCCAAGGTCGGTTTCCCAACCATCATTCGCCCGAGCTTTACCCTGGGTGGTTCGGGTGGCGGTATCGCCTATAACCGCGAAGAGTTCGAAGAAATCGTCAAGCGCGGTCTCGAACTATCGCCGGTCGGCGAGGTGCTGGTCGAAGAATCGGTGCTCGGCTGGAAAGAGTTCGAGATGGAAGTGGTTCGCGACAAGGCGGACAATTGCATCATCGTGTGCTCCATCGAAAATCTCGATCCGATGGGCGTGCATACCGGCGATTCGATTACCGTCGCACCGGCACAGACCCTCACCGACAAGGAATACCAGCGCCTGCGCAATGCATCGATCGCGGTGCTGCGCAAAATCGGCGTGGATACCGGCGGCTCCAACGTGCAATTCGGCATCAATGCCGAAGATGGCCGCGTAGTCGTCATCGAAATGAATCCGCGCGTATCGCGCTCGTCGGCGCTGGCCTCCAAGGCCACCGGCTTCCCGATCGCCAAGATCGCTGCCAAGCTGGCGGTGGGTTATACGCTGGACGAGCTGAAAAACGACATCACCGGCGGCCTGACCCCGGCGTCGTTCGAGCCGTCCATCGACTACGTGGTTACCAAGATTCCGCGTTTCGCCTTTGAGAAATTCCCTTCCGCCGATGCACGTCTCACCACCCAAATGAAGTCGGTGGGCGAGGTGATGGCGATGGGGCGCAGCTTCCACGAGTCGCTGCAAAAAGCGCTGCGCGGGCTGGAGATCGGCAAGACGGGTCTGAACCCCACCGGGCTGGACATCACCACCGAAGACGGCTTGGCGGTACTCAAGCGCGAACTGCGCGAGCCACGGCCGGATCGCGTGTTTCATTTGGCCGATGCTTTCCGCGCCGGTCTTTCGCTGGAAGAAGTGCACAACCTCAGCCGCGTCGATCCATGGTTCCTCGCTGCCTTTGAGGACATCGTGCTGGCCGAGAACGAAGTGACGGCGCATGGCATCACGGCGCTCGATGCGCCGCGCATACGCGAGTTGAAGCGCATGGGTTTTGCCGATGCACGTCTGGCCGAGCTCATCGGCACTGACGAAGCGGCCATGCGTCACCTGCGCCACACCTTGGGCGTGCGCCCGGTGTACAAGCGGGTCGATTCCTGCGCTGCCGAATTCGCCACCACCACGGCTTACATGTACTCGACCTATGAGGAAGAGTGCGAAGCCAACCCGACGGATCGCGATAAGATCATCGTGCTTGGCGGCGGCCCCAACCGTATTGGTCAAGGTATCGAGTTCGACTACTGCTGCGTGCATGCGTCGCTTGCCCTGCGCGAAGACGGTTTCGAGACCATCATGGTCAACTGCAACCCGGAAACCGTGTCCACCGACTACGACACTTCGGATCGCTTGTACTTCGAGCCGCTGACGTTGGAAGACGTGCTGGAAATCGTCGCGCTGGAGAAGCCCAAGGGCGTGATCGTGCAATACGGCGGTCAAACCCCGTTGAAGCTGGCGCGTGCGCTCGAAGCCGCCGGCGTGCCGATTATCGGTACCTCGCCCGATTCGATCGACCTGGCCGAAGATCGCGAGCGCTTCCAGCAGATGATCGGCAAGCTGGGCCTGCTGCAGCCGGCCAATCGCACCGCCCGCAATGCGGACGAGGCCTTGGTGTTGGCTCGCGAAATCGGCTATCCGCTGGTGGTACGGCCGAGCTATGTGCTTGGCGGTCGCGCCATGGAAGTGGTGTACGACGATGCCGATCTGTCGCGCTACATCCGCGAAGCTGTGCAAGTGTCCAACGATTCCCCCGTGCTGCTGGATCGTTTCCTCGATCATGCCGTCGAAGTGGACGTGGACATCATTGCCGATACCGAGGGCAATGTGCTGGTCGGCGGCATCATGGAGCATATCGAAGAGGCCGGCGTGCACTCCGGCGACTCCTCATGTTCGCTGCCGCCGTATTCGCTCACTGCTGAGATACAGGACGAGTTGCGTCGTCAGGTCAGCGTGATGGCGAAAGAGCTGAAAGTGATCGGCCTGATGAATACCCAGTTCGCGATTCAAGGCGACACGGTGTTCGTGCTGGAGGTCAATCCACGCGCTTCGCGTACCGTGCCTTTCGTTTCCAAGGCTACCGGCGTGCCGCTGGCAAAGATTGCGGCGCGGGCAATGGCCGGGCGCACCTTGATACAGCAGGGCACGACGCGCGAAGTCATTCCCGCGTACTACTCGGTCAAAGAAGCGATCTTCCCGTTCCTGAAGTTCCAGAACGTCGACCCCATTCTCGGCCCGGAGATGCGTTCCACCGGTGAGGTGATGGGTGTTGGCCGCACCTTCGGTGCAGCGTTCGCGCGCGGTCACGATGCCGCCGGCATCAAGACCCCGCCCAAGGGCAAGGTGTTCGTATCGGTACGCGACGCCGACAAGGATCGCCTGCTGCCGGTCGTACGCGATGCGGTCGCTCGCGGTTTCAGTATCGTGGCTACCGAAGGCACGGCGCGTTACCTGGCCGAGAATGGCGTGGTTTGCGAGCGGATCAACAAAGTCGCTGAAGGGCGGCCGCACATCGTCGATCTCATCAAGAACGGCGAAATCGTCTATATCGTCAACACCACCGAGGGCAAGCAGGCTATCGCCGACTCGTTCTCGATCCGGCGCGAGGCCTTGCAGCATCGCGTTACCTATTCCACTACCGTAGCGGGCGCTCGCGCACTGGTGCATTCGTTGGATTTCCACGGCACCGGCGAGGTACATAGCCTGCAGGAACTGCATAAGGAACTGAGCGCATGAGTCGCGCCCCTATTACCAAGGTTGGTTCAGAGCGGTTGCGTGCCGAGCTGGAGCGTCTGAAATCCGTCGAGCGGCCGCGCATCATTGCGGCCGTTGCTGAAGCGCGTGCGCATGGCGATCTGAAAGAAAACGCCGAGTACCACGCGGCGCGCGAGCAGCACGGTTTCAACGAGGGACGCATTGCGGAGCTGGAGGCAGGTTTGTCCACCGCCGAAGTGATCGACGTCAGCCGTCTGGCTGCCGGTAATCGCGTGGTATTCGGTGCCACCGTCGATCTGGAAGACGTCGATAGCGGTGAATCGGTCACTTACCAGATCGTTGGCGATCTCGAAGCGGACATCAAGCAACGCCTGATCGCGGTGTCATCGCCGATTGCGCGTGCATTGATCGGCAAGAACAACGGCGACGACTTCGAGTTCACCGCGCCCAATGGCGTGAAATCCTATGCGATCGTCGGCGTGCGCTACTCCTGAGCCTGCGGGTAGCGTGTTGCGATAGCGCGGCGGCATAGCGGCCGCGCAAAAAGCAGTTTGATGGCCTGATCGGTTCTTGCCTCATGGATATGTGCAAAGGATAGAGATGATGTCTCAGCGGAAGATTCTTTTTCTCAGCGTCTCGGCAGGTGCGGGTCATGTACGCGCCGCCGAGGCATTGCGCCAGACCGCTGCGGCGAATCTGCCCGATGTACAGACCTTGCACCTGGACGTGATGGCCTATGTTCCGGCGGCTTTCCGCAAGCTTTACACCGATTTCTATATCAAGCTGGTCAATAGCTACCCCACGTTATGGGGCATGTTGTACCAGAGCACGAATGAAGCCGATCCAGGCAGCCCTTCGCAAAAGTTGCGGCGTGCGGCCGAACGATTGAGCACGCGTGCGTTATGTCGGGCGATCGATGCGTTCGCGCCCGATGCCATCGTATGCACGCATTTCTTGCCGGCCGAAATCCTGATGCATGAGATTCGGCGCGAGCGATTGAAGGTGCCGGTGTGGGTGCAAGTCACCGACTTCGATCTGCACGGCATGTGGGTGATTCCGCGGATGACCGGTTTTTTCGCTGCCAGCGACGAAATCGCTTTTCGCATGCGCGCCAATCACATCGAGGCCGAACGCGTCCATACGACCGGTATTCCGGTGGTGCCGGCATTTGCCTTGCCGCAGGATCGTCAGGCTTGTGCGAAACACTTCGGCCTCGATCCGGCGCGGCGCACCATCATGCTGATGGGCGGTGGCGCAGGCATGGGCAAGCTCGATGAGGTGGCTGCGGCCTTGATGCGGCTGGAGCATGATTTTCAGTTGATTGTGCTTGCTGGCCGCAATGAGGCAGCGCTGAAAAAACTTCAAGCTATCGCCAGCGAGCATGCGGGGCGCTTGTTTCCTTTCGGCTTTACCAATGAGGTAGAGCGATTGATGGCCTGTTCGGATTTGGTCATCACCAAGCCGGGTGGCTTGACCACCTCTGAGTGCCTGGCGATGGGCGTGCCGATGGTGGTGAATGCACCGATTCCAGGCCAGGAAGAACGCAACGCCGATTACTTGCTGGAGCAGGGGGCGGCACTCAAGGCAGTAGATCTGATCTCGCTTGAATATCGGGTGCGCCTGTTGCTCGCCGAGCCTGAGCGGCTAGAGCAGATGCGGGCGCGTGCCCGTAGCCTGGGCCGACCGCAAGCAGCGCAGCACGTATTGGATATCGTGCTTAAGCAGCTTAATTAGACGCGCTGAATGGATTTGAGTATTCGTACTGGCAATGAAGTTTCAACCCGGCCATGGGTCTTGTGGCTGACCATTCTGTGGACGGTACTGTTGGCGTTCTTTTTCGCCAATGTGGAAATCCAGATCGAAGGCGGCGCGGGTTGGGCGGCGAATCTGCCGACCTGGCGCATCGAACATCATTGGCTGCTCGACATCTTTTGGGGGGGCCGGCCGATGACGGGCTATCACGCATGGATTTTCCCCTGTGTGGCGCTGTTTTTTCATTTTCCGCTGGTGTTCGCCGGGCGCTGGAGTTGGCGCGCTGAGGCGCGCGCGTTGGCTTGCATCATGCTGTTTTGGATTACCGAGGATTTGCTCTGGTTCGTGCTCAACCCTGCTTTCGGCTGGGCGCACTTCGCACCGCGCTTTATTCCGTGGCATATCCATTGGTGGGGTATGGCGCCGACCGATTATTGGATTTCGTTGGCCGTGTCGGCAGTCTTGTTCTGGTTGTCATGCCGTGGGCCGTTACGCCGACCGGCGTAGCCACGCCGAACGCCGAGCACAAAAAAGGCCGCTTTCGCGGCCTTTTTTATCGACACGTCGCAGCTTAAATCAGCGCTGACGAGCCTTGAAACGCGGGTTGCTCTTGCAGATCACGAACACTTTGCCACGACGGCGCACGACCTTGCAGTCACGGTGCCGCGCCTTGGCGGACTTCAAAGAGGAAAGCACCTTCACGGCCAGCTCCTGAAACTAATGGATAAGATAAGCGCGGAAGTGTAATCGTTTGAATGGCTTATCACAAGTCCACAGCCCGTTTGGATTCAGTTAGCGTGGATAGGAATTTTGCCACCACCGGCGAGGTGTCATCCGCGCGGCTGGCTACCGCCAACAGCATATAAGCGTCCGGGTCATCCAGGGGTACATAACTCACCCCCGTCAGGCTGACGGTGCTCATGGAAGCAGGCACCAGCGCCAGGCCCATGCCCGCGGCGACCAGCACCAGCAAGCCGTTGATCTGTTGGGCATGCACGCGAATCAATGGGTGAAAATTCGCCTTTATCGCGATATGCACCAGGCGGTCATACAGCGTGGCGGCTAATTCGCGTGGCTGTACCACAAAGGCCTCGTTGGAGACCTCGCGCAAGCTGACACTGCTGCGACCGGCCAAGGGGTGGCCCGAGGGCAGGGCTAGCAGCAACGGCTCGCGATCGATCAAATCCAGCCGTAGCGCCTGCCGATCGTCTTCATGTTTAGGTTCATCGCGCACAAAACCGACGTCGAGTTGGCTGGCGAGCAGGGCGTCGAATTGCGACTCGGTGTACATCTCGCTGAGCCGTACGCGCACATTCGGCGCGAGCTGGCCGTAGCGCAGCAGAGTTTCCGGCAGCGCCGGATGAAAGGTGACCGATACCGTATAGGCCAGCCGCAACTGCCCGCTGAAGCCTGCGGCAGCCTCAGTCACCTGAGTGCGTGCTTCATCGGCCTTGGCGAGGATTTGCCGGGCCTGCTCCAGAAACACCCGGCCCGGGTCGGTCAGGGCGACGTTGCGTTTGTCGCGGTCAAGCAGTCGTACTCCAAGATCTCTCTCAAGAGCTTGAATCTGCTGCGATAAAGGGGGTTGGGAGAGATGCAGGCGCTGCGCGGCGCGGCTAAAGCTCAATTCCTCGGCGACAGCGATGAAATAGCGTAGCTGGCGGAAATCAAACATATAGGGAAATCGAATAAGTAGTGCGATAAATATATATTTGTTTCGTTGCGGCGTCGACCTATAATTGCCTGGTCCCGCCACCGTCCCCTCCCCCCAGGTGGCGGCGACCCCCGCCCCGCAGCGACGCTATCCCCCCGATATACGGTCTCCCTCCCCCTGAACCGTTATCGAGGCGTCGCCTAGCGGGGCGCTTTCTTTTTCGCCCGCAGCCCTTCCTGATTAGAGGCTGGTAGCGAGCTGAGTGCCTTGGGCAATCGCTCGCTTGGCGTCCAGCTCGGCAGCCACATCGGCGCCACCGATTACATGGGTCTTGATGCCGGCGGCGATCAAGGCGTCGGCCAGCTTGCGATTGGGCTCCTGGCCGGCACAGATCACCACATTATCGACGGGCAGAATCTGGGCTTTGCCGGCTACCGTAATGTGCAGGCCTTGATGATCGAAGCGTTCGTAGCCGACGTCGCCAAGCATGGCGACGCGCTTGGCCTTCAGCGTGGTGCGGTGAACCCAGCCAGTGGTTTTATTGAGGCGGGCGCCTAGACGGCCCTTGCTCCGTTGCAGCAACCAGATCTGCCGGGCCGGAGCCTCCGGTTGCGGCGGCAGCAGGCCGCTGCGGGTGTCCAGGTGCATATCTACGCCCCACTCTCGTGTCCAGCGATGAACGTCGGTGGCGGGGGAGGGGGCGTGCTCGACCAGAAACTCGGCGATATCGAAACCGATGCCGCCAGCGCCGATGATGGCCACCCGCGCGCCCACCGGTTTGTCGTGAGCGAGCACGTCCAAATAACTCAGCACGCGCGGATCGTCGCTGCCAGCGAAGTGCACATGGCGCGGCGTAATGCCGGTGGCGATGACGACCTCGTCATAGCCGCCCATTTGCAGCGAGGCGAGGTCAGCGGTTTGGCCTAGTTGTAGCTCCACGCCAAGATCCTGCAAGCGATGCCGGAAGTAGCGCAAAGTCTCCTCGAACTCTTCTTTGCCCGGAATGCGCTTGGCGTAATTGAATTGACCGCCGATCATCGGTGCGCGGTCGATCAGGGTCACGCTGTGACCACGTTCGGCCAGGGTGCTGGCGCAGGCCATGCCCGCAGGCCCCGCGCCGATCACCGCGATGCGCTTGCGTGCAGCGGTTGCCTCAATACGCCGTTCGGTTTCGTGACAGGCCCGTGGATTGACCATGCAACTGGCGCGGCGGTTTTTGAATACATGATCCAGGCAGGCTTGATTGCAGGCGATGCAGGTATTGATGCGGTCGCTGCGGTCCGTCTGCGCCTTACGCACCCACTCGGGATCGGCCAGCAGCGGGCGTGCCATCGAGACCATATCAGCCTCGCCTTCGACAAGAATGCGCTCGGCGACCTCGGGCATATTGATACGGTTAGTGGCGATCAGCGGAATCGACACTTCGCCTTTGAGCTTGCGGGTGACCCACGCAAATCCCGCACGCGGCACGCTGGTGACGATGGTGGGTATGCGCGCCTCGTGCCAGCCGATACCTGTATTGATGATGCTGGCGCCGGCGCTTTCGATGCCCTTGGCCAGGGTGACGATTTCGCTCCAGTCTTGTCCGCCATCGACCAGATCGAGCATCGACAGACGGTAGATGATGATGAAGTCGCGCCCTACCGCTTCACGAGTGCGTCGCACGATCTCTAGCGGCAAGCGCATGCGCCGAGTGGCATCGCCGCCCCAGGCGTCGTTGCGCCGATTGCTGCGCTCGGCGAGAAACTGATTGATGAGATACCCCTCCGAGCCCATCACTTCGACGCCGTCGTAGCCTGCTTCTTGAGCTAATCGGGCGCAGTTGACGAAGTCGCGGATGCTGCGCTCTACGCCACGGGAGGACAGTGCGCGTGGAGTGAATGGAGTAATCGGTGACTTGATCTTCGAGGGTGCTACCGACAGCGGGTGATAGCCGTAACGGCCGGCGTGCAAAATCTGCATGCATATCCGGCCTCCTTCCGCATGCACGGCGCTGGTCAGTTTGCGATGCCTGGCTACATGCCACGGCATCGACAAGCGGCCACCGAAGGGCTTTAGCCAGCCCTCGATGCTGGGTGCGATGCCGCCGGTAACCATCAGACCGACACCGCCACGAGCGCGCTCGGCGAAATACACAGCCAGTTTGTCGTAGTCGCTGGCCTTGTCCTCCAGTCCGGTATGCATCGAGCCCATCAGAATGCGATTGGGCAAGGTGGTATGGCCCAGATCGAGCGGTGTGAATAGACGGGGATAGCGCATGCGGCTGGCCGGATTGAAACGATCGTATGAATCTGCACGGGTCAGGGCATAAATGCAAGCTTGCCTTGCGGACTCAGGCTGGCTTGTCTATGTACGGCAGCTATCGGAGTCAGCTTGTCAACGATGCACATCCTTGGCCTCATCCTCGATAATCGGGTATGCATTTCATAAAAACACTTTTCATGCGGCCATCTCTGCGACGGGCCTTCGCCGGCATCGTTTTTCTGACTGTGATCCAGATGGTTCTCGTGCAGGCGGTGCCGGCACAGACGCCGAAAACGGTATTGCTTGAGGATTTGACCTGGACTGAGTTGCGGGACCAGATTCAGGCGGGCAAGACCACCATCATCATTCCCATCGGTGGGACTGAGCAAAGCGGCCCTGATGTCGCCGTCGGCAAGCACAACGCGCGGGTGCTGGCATTGTCGCAGCGGATTGCGCGAGGGCTGGACAATGCACTCGTCGCACCGGTGATCGCCTATGTTCCTGAGGGCGGCTATGCACCGCCTACCTCGCATATGCGCTTTCCCGGCACCATCACCGTAGCGGACGACACCTTCGAGAAAACACTTGAGTCCGCCGCCAACAGCTTCAAGATCCACGGATTCAGCCATATCGTCTTTCTAGGCGATCACGGCGGTTATCAGGCGGACATCAAGCGAGTGGTCGCTCGGCTCAACAAGGCATGGTCCGGTACGACAGCCAAGGCCTTCGCGCCGCCGGAGTACTACAGCGCAAGCTCGGACGGTTACGCACAAATACTGCGTCAGCGCGGTTATCGCGATACCGAGATCGGCACCCATGCCGGGCTTGCCGATACCTCGCTGCAACTCGCCGTAGCGCCGCAGATGGTTCGGCAAGATCGATTGCGCAATGATTCGAAACTGGGGTCGGCCGACGGTGTCTATGGCGGCGATCCGCACCGTGCGACGGCCGAGCTCGGGCAAATGGGCGTCGATATGATCGTGACGCAAACCATCAGTGCGATTAAGAGAGATACTGCGGGTCGCTGATGGGTTCACCGATTGGTGACTCACTGCACTCATCATGCTTCTGGATAAAGGTGTTCCATGTATTTAAATACTCGTCGTTGCTCGCGTCTCGTGCCGTTGATCGGTATCGCTTTAGCCGGTCTAGGCATTATGTCCAGCGTGACTGCGGCTTCGGCCATCACTACGGTGCCGGGTATGGCGCCAGTGGTAAACCCGGCCAATCTTTATAGTGAGGCGGGCGCCACCCATCTCAGTGCCGCCGTGGCATCGGCATTGCCACGTGTCTATGTGCCTAATCTTCGCTCCAACGATGTCTACGTCATCGATCCGGCTACCTTCAAAGTGGTCGACAAGTTCAAGGTCGGCCATAGCCCGCAGCACGTGGTTCCTGCGTGGGATTTGAAAACGCTGTGGGTGGCGAATAATGACGAGGGGCAGGCGGGCGGTAGCCTGACGCCAATTGATCCGAAGACGGGCAAGCCTGGCGAGTCGGTCCCGGTCGATGACCCCTACAACATGTACTTCACGCCGGACGGCAAGGAGGCCATCGTCGTGGCTGAGGCGCATGCACGGCTCGATTTTCGCGATCCGCACACGATGGCGTTGAAATCGAGCCTGGAGGTGCCGCAGTGCAAGGGCATCAATCACGCCGACTTTGCGATTGACGGCAAATACGCGATCTTCACCTGCGAGTTCAGCGGCGGCATTGCGAAGATCGATCTGGTGAACCGCAAGGTGGCCGGCTATCTGCAACTGGCCGCTAAAGGCATGCCGCAAGATATTCGCATCTCACCGGACGGCAAGGTGTTCTATGTCGCCGACATGATGGCTGATGGCGTATTCGTGGTCGATGGCGACAATTTCACCAAAGTCGGCTTCGTCGCGACTGGCGTTGGTGCGCACGGGCTGTACCCGAGCCGTGACGGCACCCGCTTGTACGTCTCCAATCGGGGTTCCAACCGTATTCATGGGCCCGCCCAGCCGCAAGGTCATGGCAAGGGTCATCACGGCCAGGTGGTTCGCGGCAAGGGCAGTGTGGCCGTGATTGATTTCAGCACCGGCAAGGTGGTGCAGACGTGGCCGATTCCAGGCGGCGGCAGCCCGGATATGGGCAATGTCAGTGCTGACGGCAAAACGCTATGGCTGTCGGGCCGGTTTGACGACATGGTCTACGCCATCGATACGACTACCGGTGCAGTCAAGTCCATCAAGGTCGGCATGGAGCCGCATGGTCTGACCGTATGGCCGCAGCCGGGGCGTTATTCGTTGGGCCACACGGGAAATATGCGCTGAAGTCGGGCAGCGGTTGCCGGCGCAACCGCTGCTGATGCGCCGATCAGGGGGCGGTCAAGCGTCGAGCAGGTCTCGTACCAGGTCGATATAGCGGCGCATGGCCTCCTCTTTCGAGGTGCCGCGCAGTTGACCCCACGCTTCGTACTTTGCGGTGCCGACGAAATCGAAAAAGCCTGGTTGAGAGCTGCGCACGTCCCCCTCCGAGCCCTGCTTGTAGAGCGCGTAGAGCTTCAGCAGGGTGTCGTTGTCCGGTCGCACCCCTAGTCGCTGAATATCTTCGGCGGCTTGTTCGAACTCGCGGCGAAGATCGGTCATAAGTAGGCTACGGCTGAGGCGGATGGAGGGGGTGCGGCCTGAATAATACGCGTTCAGGGGTCGGTCAACGCGATAACATAGCCGACTTGAGCATGGCTGACATGTTTGTCGGTCAACTATTTCCAGCCAGGAGTCACCATGAGTCGTAGCCCAGTCGTTCCCGTACTTGCCATTGATGGGCCATCGGGATCAGGCAAGGGCACGGTTAGCCGACTGGTGGCCGATCACTTGGGCTGGCGATTGCTGGATTCCGGCGCATTGTACCGTGCGGTGGGTTACGCGGCCGGTATGGCCGGGCTGGATTTGTCCGATGCCGAAGCCGTGACCCGCTGTGCCGAAACCACCAAGATCCAGTTTCGTGCCGCCGCCGATGGTGGCGACACCCGCGTGATCGTCAACGGTCACGACGCCACGGACGAGCTGCGCACCGAAACCGCGGGTGCGGCCGCCTCGGCGATTGCTTCCGTGCCATCGGTGCGGCAGGCCTTGGTGGCGCTGCAATTAGGGTTTCGCAAGGCGCCGGGGTTGGTGGCCGATGGGCGCGACATGGGTACGGTGATCTTCCCGGATGCGCCGTTCAAGGTGTTCCTCACCGCCAGTGCCGCCGAGCGCGCGAAAAGGCGCTATAAGCAGTTGAAGGAAAAGGGCCTTAGCGTTACACTTGCTGGCCTTCAGCGCGAAATTGAAGCGCGTGACTCCCGTGATGCATCGCGGGCTGTGGCGCCGCTCAAGCCCGCCGTTGATGCCGTACTGGTGGATAGCACCGGCATGGGCATTGGGGATGTGGTCGCGAAAGTACTTGCTGTCGTGAAGCTTTAAGTGGCCTCACGCGGCTTTGGTGCTCCATGTCGCGGCATGGAGTTTTGGTCAACGGTGTCAAGGAAGTAGTTCCTGTAGACACCCATAACCGGTGGGCCGATCTGTTCGTACGCATTCATCCGATGGCGTACACAGACCACGGCCTTTTCTCATTTCTGGAATCAACATGACTGAAAGTTTTGCCGAACTGTTTGAACAGAGCCAACAGGCCATCTCCAAGCTCAAGCCGGGCGCGATCGTTACCGGTATCGTTGTGGAAATCCGCAACGACGTCGTAGTAATCAACGCTGGCCTCAAGAGCGAAGGCATCGTCCCGATCGAGCAATTCAAGGACGAGAAGGGTGAGCTGGAAGTGCAGGTGGGCGACGAGGTGAAGGTTGCCCTCGACGCTCTCGAAGACGGTTTTGGCGAGACTAAGCTCTCCCGCGAGAAAGCCAAGCGTTCGATGGTGTGGGATGACCTCGAGCAGGCTTTCGACAAGGAAGAGACCATCACCGGCATGATTTCCGGCAAGGTCAAGGGCGGCTTCACGGTCGACATCAAGGACGTCCGCGCATTCCTGCCGGGCTCGTTGGTCGATGTGCGTCCGGTCCGCGATCCGGTCTACCTCGAGGGCAAAGAGCTCGAGTTCAAGATCATCAAGCTCGACCGCAAGCGCAACAACGTGGTCGTCAGCCGTCGTGCCGTCGTCGAGACCGAGTTCTCCGAGGAGCGCGAGAAGCTGCTTGAGCGTCTGACCGAAGGCGCCGTGGTCAAGGGCACCGTCAAGAACCTCACCGACTACGGCGCGTTCGTGGATCTGGGCGGTATCGACGGCTTGCTGCACATCACCGATATGGCGTGGAAGCGCGTCCGTCACCCGTCCGAAGTCGTCAATGTTGGCGACGAGCTGGACGTGCGCGTGCTCAAGTACGACCGCGAGCGCAACCGCGTTTCGCTGGGCCTCAAGCAGTTGGGCGACGATCCGTGGGTCGCCATCGCCCGCCGTTACCCGGTCGGCAGCCGCTTGTTCGGCAAGGTTTCCAACGTCACCGATTACGGCTGTTTCGTCGAGATCGAGCCGGGCGTCGAGGGTCTGGTCCACGTGTCCGAGATGGATTGGACCAACAAGAACGTCAATCCGGCCAAGGTGGTACAGGTCGGTGACGAGACCGAAGTGATGGTGCTGGACGTGGATGAAGAGCGTCGCCGCATCTCGCTGGGTATCAAGCAGACCCGCTCGAACCCGTGGGAAGCATTTGCCGCCATGCACAAGAAGGGCGACAAGGTGTCCGGTCAGATCAAGTCGATCACCGACTTCGGCATCTTCATCGGCCTGGACGGCGGTATCGACGGCCTGGTTCACCTGTCCGACATCACCTGGCAGGGTACCGGCGAAGATCTGGTGCGCAACTTCAAGAAGGGCGACGAGATCGAGGCCGTTGTGCTGGCCGTGGATCCGGAGCGCGAGCGCATCTCCCTCGGTATCAAGCAGATGGAGCAGGACCCGTTCGGTCAGTTCATGGCTGTCCACACGCGCGGCACCATCGTTAATGGCACCGTGAAAGAAGTCGACGCCAAGGGTGCGGTGATTGACCTGGGCGAAGGCGTTGAGGGTTACCTGCGTGCCAACGACATCGCTAAAGAGCGCATCGAAGACGCTACCCAGCATCTGAAGGTGGGCGACAAGGTCGAAGCCAAGTTCACCGGTATGGATCGCAAGGGGCGTCAGCTCCAGCTATCGATCCGCGCCAAGGACGAGCAAGATCTTGACGACGCGATGAGCGAGTACTCGTCAGCTTCCAATGCCGGTACGACCAGTCTCGGCGCATTGCTGAAAGAACAGCTCAAAAAGGCTGACTAACGTGCCTGCGACAGGGCGGTGTTTCATCGCCCTGTCGCCTTTGTCACGGACATTGGGGACCCATGACCAAATCCGAATTGATCGAGGCGCTGGCGCGGCGCCAGACCCATCTTGCGTTCGGCGATGTCGAGCTCGCGGTTAAAAGCGTGATCGAACAGATGAGCCATGCGCTTGCCAACGGTGAACGCATCGAAGTGCGCGGTTTTGGCAGCTTCGCGCTGCATTTCCGACCGCCGCGTATGGGCCGCAATCCCAAGACGGGTGACGCGGTAGCGCTACCGGGCAAGCACGTTCCGCATTTCAAGCCGGGCAAGGAATTGCGCGAGCGCGTAAACATGCTGTTGGAGCAGTCTTCGGCTGGCTGAAGACGTCAATGTTCCAGGTATTCGAAGGCAGGGCAGCGAGAGCTGGCCTGCCTTTTTTATGGGCGCGACAGGCAAGCAGTGCACCGAACGATGACGGTGTGGTGACCGTTCGTGGTCAGTGTTTACGCACCGCCATATCGCCACCTGAATCATAGTTTTCGCAATGAGAACGAATGCCTGTGCCGATCATGGGCAATCGGTTAAAGTCGCCTGATGCGATTGATCGTGATGCTGATTCTGCTGCTCTTTATCGCCGCCGGCATTGTGTTGGGGGCACTCAATGTCGATCTGGTCAGTTACGACCTCGCTTTTGCGCGAGTCGAGCTGCCCAAAGGGGCCGCTTTGCTGGCGATGTTAGTCGTCGGCTGGTTGCTTGGCGGGCTAACCGCCTGGCTTGGCGTCAGTGCGCAGCATCGCCGCCGACGTCGCCACGAGCAGCGCGCCATGAACAAGAACAAGAAGATGCCGGCTGACGCATGACCGCTCTCTATGTACTGGCCCTTTTGGTGCCCATTGCCTTCGCCAGCGGTTGGTGGAGTGCGCGACGTGCAGGCGTGCGCCGATCCGGTGCGCAGGTGAGCGAGCTCTCTTCGGACTACTTTCGCGGCCTCAACTATCTATTGAACGAGGAGCAGGACAAGGCCATCGAGGTCTTTCTGCGCCTGGCCGAGTACAACCGCGATACGGTGGAAACCCATCTTGCGCTCGGCAACTTGTTCCGCCGGCGTGGTGAAGTCGATCGAGCGATCCGCCTGCATCAACATCTGGTATCGCGGCCAGGCCTGTCGGATGCAATGAAGACCGTCGCCCTGCTGGAGCTGGGCGAGGACTATATGCGTGCCGGCCTGCTTGATCGCGCAGAGACGCTGTTCTCCGACCTGGTGGCGATGAATGCGCATGCGCCTTCGGCGTTGCGGCATCTGATCGCGATCTATCAGCACGAGCGCGACTGGCATAAGGCGATCGATCACGCGCGCCGATTAGAGGCGATGGTCGGTGAAGACGAGTCCGGCATGGTCGCTCAGTTCTATTGCGAATTGGCCGATCAGGCGCGCCAGCACGGTGCGCGTCAGGATGCGCGGGAATATCTGAAACAAGCCTTCGTCAGCCAGGCCGATTGCGTACGCGCGTTTATGCTTACCGGGCGGCTGCATGCGGAAGACGACGAGCATGTCGAGGCTGTCGACGTCTACGAGGCTGCCGTTGAAGCAGATATTGCCTTTGTGCCGGAGATCTTGCCGCCGCTGCTCAATAGCTACGCGCGCTCACAACAAATGGAGCGTGCCGAGCGTTTCCTGCGCGACATTCTTGCCCGCTATCACGGTGTTTCGCCGGTATTGGCGTTGACCCATTTGTATCAGCAGCGCGATGGCGAGCGCGTGGCGATCGACTTTCTTACCTCGCAGCTCAGGCAACGCCCCTCGGTGCGCGGTCTGATGGCCTTGATCGATGCCACCATGGACAAGATCGAGGGCGAGGCGCGCGAAAACTTCCTGATCCTGCGTGACCTCACCAAGAAGCTGCTGGAGGGGCAGGCCATGTACCGCTGCAGCCGCTGCGGTTTCGGCGCCAAGGCACATCATTGGCAATGCCCTAGCTGCAAGAACTGGAGCACGATCCGTCCGATTCATGGCGTAGCCAACGAGTGAGATAAGCATGTCCCAGTCGGTACAGGCCATCGTATGGATGCTGGCGTCTTTGCTGCTGTCTATGCTTTTAGTACGCGGGGCGATTGCCTATGCGCATCGGCGTGGCATGCTCGATCAACCGGGTCAGCGTCGCTCGCATTCCATACCGACACCGCGAGGCGGCGGCATTGGCCTGGTGATTGCGGCATGGCTCGGCATGATTTCGGCGCTGGCCCTGTTGCCGGGTGTATGGCCGTCCATCCTGGTGATCGGATCGGCTGTCGCCACCTTGCTGGTCGCTGCTGTGGGTTGGTGGGATGACCATCATGCGCTACCGGTGCTGCCGCGATTGGGCGTGCAGTTGCTTGCGGTGCTGCTGTTTGCGGCATCTTTGATTGACGGCGCTCTGTCGTGGCTTTGGCTGCCGGTTCTGCTACTGGCGGGTGTATGGAGCATCAACCTGCATAACTTCATGGACGGCATCGACGGCTTGCTGGCGCAACAGGCCATTTTTGTCGGCCTGGGCCTGGGCTTGCTCAGTGCCGGTGCCGGGCAGCCGGCATTGGCAACGGCTGGTGCATGTCTTGCGGCAGCCAGCCTCGGTTTCTGGTGGTACAACCGGCCGCGCGCCCGCATTTTCATGGGCGATGTGGGCAGCGGCACCGTGGGGTTGCTGATTTTTGCGTTGACCGCGATGTTATGGCGGGTCGCGCCTGACCTACTTTGGCCGGCCCTGATCCTCAGTTCAGCTTTCATGGTGGACGCTGCGCTTACCCTACTGAACAGAATGTGGCGTGGGCGGCGCTGGTACACTGCGCACCGCGAACATCTGTATCAATGGCTGGTTCGCAGTGGTTTCACGCATTCGACGGGGGGCGCGTGTTACCTGGCTTGGAATATGTTGATTGCAGCACCCTTGGCGATGCTTGCATGGGCTTATCCGCGCTTTGCATTTCCGATTTGTGTCGTTGTGTACCTGGCTGCGACTGCAGCATGGACGCTGGCCAAGCACCACTGTTTGTGGCGCGTTTCGCACAAGGCTCATCATGTCACTTCGTAAACTGATCGGCTTGATCCACCCCCGCACGGCAGTCGTTACCCACGACTTGTTGATGGCGGCTTTGGCTTGGTGGATCGCCAAGACCCTGCGCTATGCGCTGATGAGCGATCACTTCTATGGCTTTCATTCGCTAGAGTTCCCTATGGTCCTGGCGGTGCAGGCCATCGTGCTGGGCTGGACCGGCCTGTATCGGGGGGTGTGGAGATTCGCCAGCCTGCCCGATCTTTGGAACATCCTGCGTGCGACCGTCATCGGCGCCCTGGCGATTGGTTTGGTGCTGTTTTTGTACAACCGCCTCAATGAGGTGCCGCGATCGGTGCTGTTGATCTATCCGGTCGTACTCGCGGTATTGCTAGGCGCACCGCGCCTCGCCTATCGGTTCTGGAAAGACAGCCGTCTGGATCTGTTTACCGCCGATGGCTCGCAACGGGTATTGATCGTGGGCGCCGATCGCGCGGGCGAGGCGCTGACCCGCGATTTACAGCGCGACAAGCGTTATAGCGTGGTGGGTTTCGTCGATGATCGAGACAGCCTGCGTGGCGCGAGTATCAATGGCCGACTGGTGCTGGGGCGGATCGAGCAATTGCCCGAACTGACCCGCGAAGCTGCAGTGCAAATGCTGCTGATTGCCATGCCCAGTGCCTCGACTACTGAGATGCGCCGCATCGTGGAGCTATGCGATCTGACGGGTTTGCCGTATCGCACCGTGCCCAAGCTTGAAGATGTCATTGCCGGTCGCGCTCAGTTCAACGAGATCAAAGAGGTTGCGATCGAGGATTTGCTTGGCCGTGATCCGGTGGAGCTGGATTGGACCGCCATCCGCGAAACGCTGACCGGTCGGCGTGTGCTGGTGACCGGCGGCGGCGGTTCGATTGGTTCGGAGCTATGCCGCCAGATCGCACGGCTCGGCGCGCATTCGCTGGCGGTGGTCGATCACAGCGAGTTCAATCTTTACCAGATTACGCAAGAGTTGCGTGCGGAATATCCCGAGCTGATCTTCGAGAGCATTCTGGCCGACTGCGGCGATCATGCGGCAATGCGCAAGCTGTTTGGCGAACTCAAGCCGCAGGTGGTTTTTCACGCTGCCGCTTATAAACATGTGCCGATGCTGCAAGGGCAACTGCGCCAGGCATTTCGCAACAACGTGCTGGCCACCCGCAATGTGGCCGATCTGTCGGATCTGAATCAAGTCGAGTGTTTCGTCTTGATCTCCACCGACAAAGCGGTCAATCCCACCAGCGTGATGGGTGCTTGCAAGCGGGTCGCCGAAATCTGGTGCCAGAATCTAAACGCTCACTCGAACACCCACTTCATCACGGTGCGCTTCGGTAACGTGCTCGACTCGGCCGGTTCAGTGGTGCCGCTGTTTCGCCGGCAGATTCAGAACGGTGGCCCGGTAACCATCACGCACCCGGAAATGTCGCGCTATTTCATGACGATTCCCGAAGCCTGCCAGCTAATCTTGCAGGCAGCCAGCCTGGGCAAGGGTGGCGAAATTTTTGCGCTCGATATGGGCGATCCAGTGAAGATTCGCGATCTCGCCGAACAGATGATTCGCTTGGCCGGCAAGAAGCCGGGCAGCGAGATTCCCATTATCTATACCGGCCTGCGTTCGGGCGAAAAGCTGTTCGAAGAGTTGTTTCATCCGCTTGAGAACTACAGCGCAACGACACATGCCAAGATTTTCCTGGCCCAGCATCGGCAGGTATCTTGGGAATTGCTGCAGGCCCAATTGGCGAAGGCAAGCGAGGCAACGCTGATCTTCGACGAGGAAAATCTACGGTCCTGCGTATCTAGCCTGCTGCCATCGTTCCGCTGGAGCGATTCGGCTCAGCCGGGCAATGTGGTATCCATTCGCCGCAATGAATCTGGAGACAAGTAAGTGAGTAAGCCCTTGCGCAAGGTGGTTTTCCCTGTAGCCGGTCTCGGTACCCGTTTTTTGCCGGCAACCAAGGTGGTCGCCAAGGAAATGCTTCCGGTACTGGATCGCCCGCTGATCCAATATGCGGTCGATGAGGCGGTAGACGCCGGTGCCGACACGCTGATCTTCGTCACCAACCGCTATAAACACGCTATCGCCGATTATTTCGACAAGGCTTACGAGCTTGAGTCAAAGCTGCAAGAGAAGGGCAAGGATGAATTGCTTGCTCTGGTGCAGGGCACGTTGCCGCGCCATGTCCGCGCGATCTTCGTGACCCAGCCAGAGGCGCTCGGTCTTGGCCACGCGGTGCTGTGTGCTAAGCCGGTCGTTGGCGACGAGCCCTTTGGCGTGGTTCTGCCGGACGATTTGATCTGGACCAAGGGCAAGGGCGCGCTGCGGCAGATGGCCGAACTGGCCCAGGCTCAAGAAGCCGGCGTCATCGCAGTCGAAGAAGTTCCGCACAACGACACCGACAAATACGGCATCGTGGACGCCACGCCGATCGATGCACGCAGTGCGCAGATCCGTCACATGGTGGAAAAGCCCAAACCCGCCGATGCGCCTTCCAACCTCGCGGTGGTCGGCCGCTATGTGCTGCCGGGCCGAATCTTTGAGCTGCTGGAGCAGACCACCCCAGGCGCCGGCGGCGAAATTCAGCTCACCGATGCCATCGATGCGCTGTTGAAAGAGCAGGGCAAGGTGCTGGCTTACCGCTTTGAAGGCACCCGCTTCGATTGCGGCAACAAGGCCGGTCTGGTCCGCGCCACCATGCATATGGCGATGCAGGACCCCAAGCTCGCGCCGACCGTGCGTGAGTTTCTCGCCACTTTGTAAGAAAAGCCCCCGAGCAAGCCGTGCGCGGCGCCACGACTGACGTTGTCCCCGCAACATGTCAGAATCAGCGCCGCGTTCTGCCATGTTCGACCGGCAGGATGCGGCTGGGGAGTCGATTGAATCTGCAGGTGCTTACGTCTCGTGCAAGCGGGACGTGTCGCTGCGCTCAACGATGACTCAAGATCGATAGCCCGTCATTAGATAGACCCAGGGTCGGCGTATCGCCGTCTTTCTTCATTGGACGATAGTCAGGAATCATCATGGATCTGCTGCGGTTTCTGCTCATGCTGCCGGTGCGCCTCGTGCACGGCCTTCTTTATCTGATCGCACTTATTCTGCGACCGTTGATCGGCAACGTTTCCTGGTCGGCACCGGGCTGGGTGCCGGCAGCCGGGGCGCTGGTGCGTCGACGTCCGCTGCATGCTGCGGCCACCCTGGTCGCGGTATTGGCGCTGGCGGCTGGCGGATGGTTCGGTTGGCAGTGGTACAAGAATCGTCCGAAACCGGTCGAGCCGCAGCGCATTACGTTTCAGGTACAGCGCCCGGAGCTGACCGACTACACCGTACAGCCGATCAGCATCCATCCCTTGCAGGTCAAGTTTTCGCGTTCGGCCGCACCGATTGAACTGGTGGGCAAGCCGGTAACGGCCGGTATTGCGATGCAGCCGGCGATCAAGGGGCAATGGAGCTGGACCGACGATCGAACCTTGCGTTTCGTGCCGGCGGAAGACTGGCCGGTCGGCAAGCACTACGAAGCCCGCTTCGACAAGGCCGTAGCCTTTGCCGGGCATGTGCTGATGGCCGACGATAATTTCAATTTCGATACCGTCGCCTTCGCGTTAAAGCCGGGGAAGGGCGAGTTTTATCAAGACCCGCAAGACGCTACCGCCAAGAAAACCATTTTGCCGGTGGCATTCAATTATCCGGTCGATCCGGCCCAGTTTGAAAAGCAGATCGAGCTGTCCCTGTCACAACGGGGCGCCAAAGACAGTTCACTGAAATTCACAGTGACCTACGATCAATACAAATTGAATGCATGGATTCATTCGCAGCCTCTCGCCTTGCCGCGCGATGACGGCGCGGTGCATTACAGCATCGGTAAAGGCGTACGTAGTTCGCGCGGTGGCGATGCAACCGATAAAGCGATCGACGCCAGTATATCGGTCCCCGGCTTGTACAGCCTGGCGATCCAGAGCATTGATCCCACCCTGGTCGATAACGACAAGTACGAGCCCGAGCAGGTGTTGGTGGTCAACGTCAGCGGCACCGTGCGCGATAGCGAGCTGGCCGGCCTGACCAAAGCGTGGACCCTGCCCAAGCGCAATCCAGAGGTGAAGCAAGAAGACGACGAAGCGCCTTATAGTTGGTCGTCGACCGAAGTCAGCGAGACCGTGCTGCGCAAGTCGCAGCCATTGAAGCTGGAGCTGGTGCCGACCGAGGGCGATTATTCGGCGCTACAGAGTTTCAAATACCATGCCGAGCCGGGTCAGCGTATTTATGTGCGCATCGAAAAGGGGCTGAAATCATTTGGCGGCTACATCCTCGGTCAACCGCGGGCTGACTTGCTGACCGTACCTGACTACCCGAAGCTGTTGCGCTTTATGGCCGATGGTTCGCTGTTGTCGATGAGCGGCAGCAAGCGCGTTTCGGTGGTGTCGCGAAACTTGCCCGGCATGAAGGTGGAGATCGGTCGCGTCTTGCCCGATCAGTTGCAGCACTTGGTCAGTCTGAATAACGGCAATTACACCCACCCTCAGTTGAGCTATGGGTTTAGCGAAGATCACATCACTGATCGCTTCGAGCAAACACGTGCTTTCCCCAAAGGCGATCCAGGCAAGGCGCATTACGAGGGTGTCGATCTCGGCCAGTATTTGAAAGAAGGCAAGCGCGGCGTGTTCCTGCTGCATCTGTCCAGCTACGACCCGGTGGCTGCGGCCAAACGCGCCAAGGCCGCTGCCAAGGCGAATGCCGACGAGCAAGCAGAGGCGGCGCCGACAAACGCGAACAATGAGGGCAACGTCGAGGAGGGTGACCCGCTCGACAGTGGCGGTGCCGACAGCGAAGGGAATAGTGATAGCGAAGGCAATGGCGATAACAGCGACAGCGAAGCGCAGGTGCCCGGCGCCGGCGATACCCGCTTGGTCGTGGTTACCGATCTGGGCATGTTGGTCAAGCGTGCGTTGGACGGCAGTCAGGACGTCTTCGTGCAATCGATTCGCAACGGCCAGCCGGTAGCCGGTGCCAGCGTCTCGGTGCTGGCACTGAACGGGCAAACGCTTTACAGCGAAACCACCAGCGCCGATGGCATGGTGCATTTCCCGACCTTTAAGGGTCTTGATCGCGATAAGCGGCCGACGCTTTACCTGGTGAAGAAGGCAGACGATTTGTCCTTCTTGCCGATCAGCGGCTACGACCGTCAACTCGATTACTCACGTTTCGATATCGGCGGCGAGCGCAACGCGGCGAACCAAGGCCAGCTCTCCGCTTACTTGTTCTCCGACCGTGGCATCTATCGCCCTGGCGACACCTTCAATATCGGCCTGATCGTGCGCGCCGCCAGTTGGACGCGCAGTGTCGCCGGCATTCCGTTGCAAGCCGAAATCATCGATCCGCGCGGTGTGATGGTGAAGCAGTTGCCGATGTCGATGGATCCGTCCGGTTTTGGCGAGTTGTCTTATGCCCCGGCTGAGACCGCACCCACCGGCACCTGGACGGTGAACCTGCATATCGTGAAGGACGGCAAGGCCGGCGCACAGATTGGCAGCACCACGGTGCAAGTGAAGGAGTTTCTGCCCGATCGCATGAAGGTCGATGCCAAACTCTCTGAGCAGGTGTCGGAGGGTTGGGTAAAGCCCGACCAACTCAAAGGTATCGTCGATGTGCAGAACCTGTTCGGCACACCGGCCACCGACCGCCGCGTAGAAGCATCGCTGACCCTGCGTCCGGCCTGGCCGGAGTTCCGCAGTTGGCCGGCTTATCACTTCTACGATATCCGTCGGGCCAAAGAGGGTTATGAAGAAGCCCTGCAAGACGGCAAGACCGACGAAAAAGGTCATGCCGAGTTTGCGCTCGACCTGAAGAAATATGCCGACGCCACGTATCAGTTGTATTTCCTCAGCAAAGCCTACGAAGCCGAAGGCGGGCGCAGTGTGGCTGCCGCGGCGCAGACGCTGATTTCCAGCAACGACTGGCTGGTTGGCTACAAGGCGATCGACGCGCTCGATTACGTGAGCCGCGGTGCCAGCCGCACCGTGCATTTGGTGGCCATCGATCATCAGGCCAAATCGATTGAGCTGAAAGATCTGAAAGCCCAGTTGATCGAGCGCCGCTATATCTCGGTGCTGACCAAGCAGGATTCGGGCGTCTACAAGTACGATTCCAAGCTCAAGGAAGTGCCGGTCAGCGAGCAGCCGCTGAACATCGCCGCAGGCGGCATGAACTACACACTGCCGACCGATAAGCCGGGCAATTACGCGCTGGTGATTCGACGCGCCGATCGCACCGAGGTGAATCGCGTTGAATATTCGGTGGCCGGCGCAGCCAACGTATCGCGTTCGCTGGATCGTAATGCCGAGCTGCAACTCAATCTGAGCAAGCCAGACTACAAGCCCGGTGAAGCGGTGGAGATCGCCGTGCGCGCGCCGTATGCCGGCAGCGGTTTGATTACCATTGAGCGCGACAAGGTCTATGCGCACGCCTGGTTCCATGCCGACACCACCAGCTCGGTGCAGCACATCACGGTGCCTGCTGACTTTGAAGGCAACGGCTATATCAACGTGCAGTACATTCGCGACCCGTCTTCGGACGAGGTCTTCATGAGCCCGTTGAGTTATGGCGTGGTGCCGTTCTCGGTGAACCTCGATGCACGGCGCAATCCGATCACGGTGACCTCGCCTGCGCTGGTGAAACCAGGTGACACGGTGACCTTCAAACTCAGCTCGCCGCAGCCGACCAAGGCGGTGGTGTTCGTGGTGGACGAAGGCATTCTGCAGGTAGCCCGTTATAAGTTGGGCGACCCGGTGAAGTTCTTCTTCCGCAAACGCATGCTGGAGGTAGGCACCTCGCAGATTCTCGATCTGATTCTGCCGGACTTCGAAAAATTGATGGCGATGGCCGCGCCCGGTGGCGACGCCGATGGTGCGATCGGTCGTCAATTGAATCCGTTCAAGCGTAAACGCGATAAGCCGGTGGCCTATTGGTCCGGTATCGTCGACGTTGACGGCGAGAAAGAAGTCACTTACCAGGTGCCCGATTATTTCAACGGCAAGCTGCGCGTGATGGCGGTATCGGTATCGCCCGATCGCATCGGCACTTTTGAAGGGGCTACGACGGTACGCGGCGATTTCGTGTTGTCGCCCAATGTGCCGACGACCTTGGCGCCCGGCGATGAGGTCGAAGTCAGCGTAGGCGTGGCTAATAATCTCACCGGTCTGGGCGGTAAACAGGTACCGGTGGCGGTAACGCTGAAGACCGGGCCGCAGTTGCAGCTAGTGGGCAATGCCAGCCAAAGCATCAGTCTCGGCGAGATGCGCGAAGGCGTGGCGCTGTTCCGAGTCAAAGCCACCGATGCGCTGGGCTCGGCCAACCTGGCCTTTACGGCAGGCTATGGCGACAAGTCGGCGAAGCAAAGCGTGGATGTGTCGGTGCGCCCGGCTTCTACGTTCCGCACGACGGTCAGCGTGGGTCGGGTTGAGGCTAACGGTAAGGCGGATCTGGCGGATCTGCGCAAGATGTACGCGCCTTATGCCAAGCGCGATGTATCGATCTCCAACCTGCCGCTGGTACTGGCTCAGGGCCTTACGGCCTATCTGGTCGATTTCCCGCACTATTGCACCGAGCAGGTGTTGAGTCGGGCGATGCCAGCGCTGATCTTTGGTCAACGGCCGGAGTTCAAGCGGGTGCTGAAGCCGTCGAACGTAGCGAACAGTAGCGGCGCGACCGAAGCGGACGCACTGGCCAGCCTGTTCGATGTGCTGCATACGCGACAGAACGGGCAGGGTGGCTTTGGTCTGTGGACTGCGACGCCGGATGCGAATGCTTTCCTCAGCGGCTATGCCATGCACTTCATGCTGGAAGCTCGCGATCGCAACATGAGTGTGCCGCGCGATATGTTCGATGCCGGTAACGCCTATCTGAAGCAGGTAGCTGCAGACGAAGGTGCTGACTCGTTGGAGAGTCTGCGTCAGCGCGCCTATGCCGTTTATCTGCTGACGCGCCAAGGCAACGTCACCACCAACTACCTGGCCTCGGTGCAAAAGCGTTTGCAGGATGGCTATCCGAAGGAGTGGAAGAACGACCTCGCTGCGGCCTGGTTGGCGGCGTCGTATCAGATGCTCAAGCAGGACAAGCAGGCGAACGAGCTGATTGCCGGCCCGCAAAAGCTGCTCACCCGCAACGACACGGATCGTAATTGGCAGTACGGCTACTACTACGATCCGCTGGTCCGCGATGCCAGCGTGCTGTACTTGCTTGCCAAGCATTTCCCCGAGCGGGCCAAAGCCTTGCCGCCCGAAGCGCTCAATAACATCGTTGGCCCACTGCAGCGCGGCAGCTTCAATACCTTGTCTTCGGCGATGACGGTGCTGGCATTGGATGCCTATGCCACTCAGGCACCCGATAACACCGCCCTGCTAGGCATTGGCGCGGTGAAGAGCAAAGACGGCAGTGTGGCCGCTGTGGGCAAGCCCGAAGGGATGGTGCAAAGCGCGAGCTGGGACGACCAGACCGCCCGCCTGCGCTTTACCAATGGCAGCAATATGCCGGCGTGGTACGTGGCGAGCCAGGGCGGTTACGATCGCGATGAACCCACCAAAGCCTTGCGCGAAGGTATCGAAATCATTCGCGACTACACCGATACCGACGGCAAGAAACTGGATCAGGTAACGATTGGGCAAGAGATCGACGTGCACGTGAAAATCCGCGCTACCGGCAGTACCGGCGTCGGCAACGTGGCTATCGTCGATCTGCTGCCGGGTGGCTTCGAGCCGGTGATCGAGCCGGCACCGGTGGTTACCGATCATCAAGCCGATGGTAGCGAGCAGCATGACGAAGGCGGCGACAGCAACGTGTCGGCCAGCGCGTGGCGTTCGCCGATCGGCCTTGGCAGCTCCAGTTGGAAGCTTGAATACGCCGATATCCGCGAGGATCGCGTGGTGCTTTACGGCACCGCCAACCCCGACGTGGCGGAGTTCGTTTACCGCATCAAGGCGACCAACGCCGGCAAATTCATCGTGCCGCCGGCATATGGTGAGTCGTTGTACGACCGCACCGTACAGGCACGGTCGCCAGGCGGTGCTGTCTTGACGGTGGTGCGTAAGCCGTGAGCCACAAGACATAAGCTTGTCGTCACCCTCTCCCTTCCGTGGAGAGGGTGACGAGGGGCGGCTTATCAAGCTATCCATGAAACCGATTCAATTCATCATTCGCTGGCTGCATCGCTGGCAAAACTGGTTAGTCGGCTTCGCTTTGCTCGCCGCCGTGCTGATCGGTTTTCGGCTATGGCCGCACCAACCTCTGCGCGACTGGCTGCCATCCTCCACGGCCGTCTATGACACCCGTGGCCGCTTACTGCGACTGACCCTGGCCAGCGACGACCGCTATCGCCTGTGGGTGCCGCTGAAAGACATTTCACCGCAACTGGTCGAGGGCGTGCTGCTGCACGAGGACGACTGGTATCGCTGGCATCCCGGTTTCAATCCCTATGGATTGGCGCGTGGTGCGTGGGTGACGTATGTGCGGCATGGCAACCCGCAAGGTGGTTCCACCGTCACGATGCAGTTGGCGCGCCTGCTATGGCGGCTCAATACGCGCACCCCGATGGGCAAACTGCGCCAGCTCGGGCGCGCGGTGCAATTGGAGCTGTTCTATTCGAAAAAGCAGATCCTTGAGGCTTATCTCAACTACGCGCCTTATGGTCGTAATGTCGAAGGCGTCGGCGCGGCCAGCCTGGCTTATTTCGATAAATCGGCGAGTGCATTGAGCCTGCCCGAGGCGCTGACACTGGCGGTGATTCCGCAGGATCCCACTCGGCGGCTGCGTGTTCATGCGCAACCCTTGTCAGCGAACGATGTCGCTGTAGCCGATGAGGGCAGCGTGCCGCTTGACGTTATCAACCCCCGCTTAAGCGAGTCGCGCAACCGGCTTTATGCGCGCTGGGTGCATCGATACCCGCAAGATGCCGCATTACAGCCGCTGTTCAAGCTGCCATTGAATCTACGTCCCTTGTCGCAACTGCCCTTCGATGCGCCACATGCGGTAGAGCAGGTATTGGCCACGCGTCGTATCAGCACCGCCGATACAGCCGCCGTCGATAGTCGCATCACCACCACGCTGGACCTGGATCTGCAACGCAATCTGGAGCGGCAGGTGGCGCGCTACATCGAGCGCAATAGCGCGCGCGGTATCCGCAATGTCGCCGCGATCCTGGTCGATACCCGTGATATGGGCGTGAAAGCCATGGTCGGTTCGGCCAACTACGCCGATGCCGGTATTCAGGGGCAGGTCAACGGTACGCTCGCCAAACGCTCACCCGGCTCCACGCTGAAGCCTTTCATCTATGCGTTGGGTTTCGATCAAGGCGTCTTGCATCCGCAGACGGTATTGCGCGATGTGCCGACCTCGTTTGGTCCCTACACACCTGAGAACTTCGACGGCCATTTTCTCGGCCCGGTAACGGCCACCGCAGCATTGATACGTAGCCGCAATATCCCGGCCGTATGGGTGGCTTCACAACTGCAGCAACCAAGTTTTTATCAGTTTCTGCGCGATGCCGGCATCAGCCGCATGGCCAGCGAAAAGCACTATGGCCTTGCCCTGGTGCTGGGTGGTGGCGAGGTCACCATGCAAGAGTTGGCCGGGCTTTACGCGATGCTCGCCAATCGCGGTGAATTAAAGCCGTTACGGCTGCTGGCCGACGAGTCGCAAACGCACGGTACGCGCCTGCTCAGCGAGGAGGCGAGCTATATGGTGACGGATATGCTGCGGCAAAATCCGCGTCCCGATGAGGCTACCGGCGCACAACCTTCGCGGCTACCGGTGTACTGGAAAACCGGCACCTCCTGGGGCTTTCGCGATGCCTGGACTGCCGGCAGTTTCGGCCCCTACGTGCTGGTGGTGTGGGTGGGTAATTTCGATGGTGGCGGCAATCCGGCTTTCGTCGGTGTCGAGGCAGCCGCACCGCTGTTTTTTCAAATCATCGACGCACTACATGCCGAACACCCTAATCTGGTCGAGCCGGTGCGCCGCATGCCTGCCAATCTCAAGCGCGTGCAGGTTTGCCTGGCTAGCGGTGAGCTGCCGAACCAGTGGTGTCCGCAAACAGGTTCGACCTGGTTTATTCCAGGCAAATCGCCAATCCGGGTGAGCCAGGTGCATCGGCCGGTAGTCATTGACGATGCGACCGGTAAGCCGGCCTGCCCACCGTATGCCGGTAAGCGCGTTCACACTGAAATCTACGAATTCTGGCCATCCGAACTGCAGCGCGTATTTGTGCAGGCGGGCATGCCGCGCCGCCTGCCGCCACATAACGACGCATGTGACGAGAGCGGTGTGATTCAAGGCGATCCACCTCGCATTACATCGCCACTGCGCGGCAACATCTACACGATGCGCCTGAAACAGAAGGGCGAAGATCGTATCGCCTTCAGCGCTAACGGCGATGCGGCTGTGCGTGAGTTGTACTGGTTCGTCAACGATGCCTATGTCGGTCGCAGCGCACCCGGCGAATTACTGTTCTGGCAACCACCGACGGCGGGCAATTACGAACTGCGCGTGGTGGATGATCGCGGTCGCAGCGACCAGCGGCCTCTGGGCGTGAGTCTGGTCGAGTAGCAGCTCTTGCCAGGTATGCGAAAGGCGTAACGGCGTCACTGCTTCGCAGGCCTTTTGCGCACAAGCTGCGTTCCTGCCATATGCTTGCCAGTCTGATCCGTGAGGCACCACTGACACCACGCCCATGAAACAGCCACCCGTTCCCTCGTACTACCGCGCCACGGCAACACCGTATGAAGCCTATGCGCCGCTGCAAGAACGCACCGAAGCGCATATCGCCATCATCGGCGGCGGCTATGCGGGGTTGCAGACGGCATTGGGGCTGGCCGAGCGTGGCGTGCGCGATGTGGTGCTGCTTGAACGCGAGCAGATCGGTTTTGGCGCGTCCGGTCGCAATGGCGGTTTTGTTTTCGCCGGTTACTCGCTGGGCGAGCAAGCCTTGCTCGATCAACGCGGTGAAGCGCAGGCGCAGGCCCTGTTTGGATTGACCCGTGCGGCGGTCGAACGTATCCGCCAACAAGTGGCGCGCTATGCGATCTCTTGCGACATGGTCGATGAAGGCGTGATCTGGGCCAACTGGTTTCGCGATCCGATGGTATTGCGCCGACGGCAATCCCTGCTAGCCGATCACTACGGCACGCATTGGGATTGGTTGCCGCAGGAGGAGCTGCGCGAATGTATCCGCAGCGAGCGCTATTTCGATGGCTTGCACGAGCGCAACGCACTGCATCTGCATCCATTGAATTTCGCCATCGGCCTGGCGGCTGCGGCAAGCGGGCAGGGCGTTCGCATCCATGAAAATAGCGATGTCTGGCGTCTGCGCCGCGAGGGTTCGCGCTGGTGCATCAGCGCGCCGTATGGCGAGGTGTTGGCCGATAAAGTCGTGTTGGCCTGCGGCGGCTACCTTGCCGGTTTGCAACGGCAAATCGATCGGGCGATCTTGCCTATCGCTACTTATGTGATGGTGACTGAACCGCTGGGTGATCGGCTCGATGAATGTGTGCAAACGCGCGCGGCAGTCTATGACACGCGTTTCGCTTTCGATTATTACCGGGCACTGCCCGATACGCGTTTGCTATGGGGAGGGCGTATCTCGATCCGCAATCGTTCCCCGCGGGCGGTACAGCGGCTGTTGATGCATGACTTGTTACGGGTGTTTCCGCAGTTGAAAGGTGTAAAGATCGATTACGCCTGGTCGGGCCTGATGAGTTATGCCACCCATCAGATGCCGCAGATCGGCAGTAGCGGCGATGGCTTGTGGTGGGCGCAGGCATTCGGTGGTCATGGGCTGGCGCCTACTTGCGCTGCCGGCGAACTGCTCGCTGCGGCGCTGAGCGAAGGCGATGACGGCTGGAAAGCGTTCGCTGACTATGGCCTTGCCAGTACCCATCGACCGGCCGGCTATCTCGCCGCGCAAGCCCAATACTGGTGGCAGCAGGGCAAAGACTGGTTCAAGACGAGGCTGGAAGGATGAGCGAAACACAAGTACAAGATCATGCCGAAATCAGTTGGGCCGATTTCGAGAAGGTACTGATCGTCGCTGGTACGGTAACGCGGGTGGAGCCGTTTCCCGAAGCACGCAAGCCAGCCTGGAAGGTATGGGTGGATTTCGGCCCCTTTGGCGAGAGAAAAACCAGCGCGCAGATTGCCGCGCTATACCGCGCCGAAGACTTGCTCGGCCGGCAAATCGTCGGTGTTATCAATTTTCCCGAGAAGCAGATTGGTCCGTTCCGATCGCAGTTTTTGTTGACCGGCTTTCCCACCGAGGAAGGCGTGGTCGTGACGGCGATTGAGCGCGCCGTGCCTAACGGGACCCGCTTGGCCTGATCGAGTTGCGCGGCTATAACGCGAACCTTTTGCTATCCCCTTGGGGCATGCAGCCAGTGCACGCTGAATTGGCGCTCGCGGTCAGTCCAAACGGGGCCTGCGCGAAAGCCTGCTTTCACGGCCAGCGATCGAAAGCCATCGATGGTGTACTTGTATGAGCTTTCTGTATGGATCGTATCGCCCTCACTGAATAAGACGCGCTGGTCTCCGATACTTACTGTTTGCTCGCGTCGACTTATCAAGTGCATTTCAATGCGTTGAAGCACGGGATGGTAGATCGCGTGATGGTTGAACTGATCCGTGTCGAAGTCTGCGCCCAGTTCGTTGTTCGCCCGACGCAGTACATTCAAATTGAAGGCCGCCGTTACACCTTGACTATCGTTATAGGCCGCATGAAGCCTTGCCGGATGCTTTATCAGATCAATGCCGATCAACAGACTGCCGCCACGCAACATTCCGGCAGCCGACCGCAGAAAGGCGAGCGCTTCATCAGGGTGGAAATTGCCAAGCGTGGAGCCGGGAAAGAAACCTACGCGTTGCCCGATCCGGGTATCCGTGGGCGGCAGCGTAAGCGGTGCCGTGTAGTCCCCAATGATCGGCTGAACTAAAAGAGTCGGGTAACGCGCTCTCAGTTGTGCTGCGGCCTGGGCGATATGCTCGCCGGATATGTCGATCGGAAGATATCGTGCTGGCGATCGATCAGTGTCAAAGGCGTCAAGCAAGGTCTGGATCTTTTTGAGTGATCCGGCGCCGAATTCGACAATCTCCGCATGCGGGCCGATCCATTCAGCGATCTCCGAGGCATGCGTACTCAGGATCGTCTGCTCAGTTCGCGTGAGGTAGTACTCCGGCAGATCGCAAATGCGATCAAAGAGTGCCGAACCCACGGCATCGTAGAAGTATTTAGGTGGAATACTGCGCGGCGTCTGTGCCAGCCCCATAAGCAAGTCACGGCCAAACTCGGAGGTCATGACGCGTGAGTTCGCGCGCGGGAGGGTATCGACAGAGATGGAATTTCTCATTTCAGATATCACGGGCTAGGCGCAGACCAGAAAACTGCCAGCGCGCTGAAGGCGGGAAAAAATTTCGGTAGGTCGAGCGCGTGTGGCCTGCGGGCGTTGCCACACTGCTACCGCGAAGGACGAGCTGACCGACCATGAATTTGCCGTTGTACTCCGATGCTACGCCGTCCAGAGGTTTGAAGCCCGGATACGGGTCGTATGAAGAGCGTGTCCATTGCCACACGTGCCCGGTCATCTGAGAGATGCCCGGTGCAACAAAAGCGGCTTCCCATTCGAACTCGGTGGGTAGCCTTGCTCCAGCCCATTGGGCGTAAGCCGCCGCCTCGTAAAAGCTCAAATGCGATACCGCCGCAGCGTGTTCCAACGGGCGCGTACCGTCCAGGCCATACACATGCCACTCGTGTGGGGATTCGCCCAGATCGTGCAAGCGAGGGTCGTCAGCAGGCAACCAGTACGCCGGGTGTCGCCAATCATTGGCCTGCAGGATGGCCCAGCCATCGGACAACCAGAACTCAGGGCGCAGATAGCCATCGTCGGCAATGAATTGCGCAAATTCACCGCATGTCACCAGCCGGTCGCTGATCGCATAAGGGCCAAGAAAAACAGGGTGGCGAGGCTTTTCGTTGTCAAATGCGAAGCTGCCGTCGGTGGCGCCGCAGCCGACTTCGATGACACCGCCCGGTTGGTCGATCCAGCGTATAGGGCCAACCTGTGTCGCTTGGGACGGCACCGGTTCGGGTTTTATCCGGTATGCCGGCAGCAACGGATTGCAAGACAGGGCGTGCAGAATGTCGGTCAGAATCAGTTCTTGGTGCTGTTGCTCATGCTGAAGGCCGAGCGTGATGATCGGCTCGATCTCGGCCCATAACTCGGTATTGGCGTTGCTCATCAGGTTCAGCACGGCAATATCGACATAGAGCCGATAAGCATGCACTTCGTGGAGTGCAGGCCGCGTCAACAGGCCACGTTGCGATCGTGGATGGCGCGGCCCGAGCGCGTCATAGTACGAATTGAACAGATACTCGAAGCGAGGGTTAAACGCCTGGTAACCCCGCACGTGACGCTTCAATAGCATCGTCTCGAAAAACCAGGTGGTATGGGCGAGATGCCACTTGGTCGGGCTCGTATCGGTCATTGACTGGATGCATTGATCCTCCTCGCTCAGCGGTGTTGCCAACGTCAGGCTGTACTCGCGTACCTCGCGATAGCGAGTTCGCAGCATCTGAATGTCCGGCGAGTGAGACATCAATTCGGGGATAACCATGTCCAATTCCAGCAGCTACGTAAAAGCTGTTTCAGTCTGCGCCCCGGCTGTTTGCGCGCAGGGCAGGAAACGCGAGGGAGTTTACGCCGATACAAGGTGGCCGAGTGATGACGCGGGCTGTGCGGGCTGCCAGTTTGGTTTAAAGAGGGCTTCATGCGCTGTGAGGGCTTACCCCTCCCCAACCCTCCCTGCAAGTCCCGAAAAGGGGACTCCCTTCGGTCGCAGGACGGGAGCCGAATGAGGCGAGCTTATAGCTCCTCCCCCTGCAAGCAGGGGGAGGTTGGGAGGGGGGAAGCTCTCCGCCAGCTAATCAGCCGACTTGGCATAGACGTCCACCGTCTCCCTCCGTGCATACCGCAATGGCACCTACAGTGCATCGTGAAAGATGATGCCCAGCGTATGGCGATGACCTGAGCGAATACGGCTTACCCCATGGCGCAGGTTGACGCGGTAAGTGCCGCGACTGCCTTGCACTGGCCGGTGGTGTACGGCGAACACGGCGGCATCCCCTTGTTGCAGCGGTATCACCTCTGGCCGCGATTGCATGCGTGGACGCTGCTCGGTCAGCACGAATTCGCCGCCGCTGAAATCTCGCCCTGGTTCGGACAATAAGATGGCGACCTGCAGTGGAAAGACATGCTCGCCATACAGATCTTGATGCAGGCAGTTGTAATCATCGCTGCCGTATTGCAATAGCAGCGGGGTGGGCCTGCATTGGCCCGCAGCGTGGCAACGCGTAATGAACTCGGCATGGGTGGCGGGATAGCGCACATCGATACCCATGGTTTCGTTCCAGCGATTAGCCAGCGGCACCAGCCGGGTATAGAGGGTGTTTCGCAGCATCTCGACGACATCAGGCAGTGGATAGCTGAAGTATTTGTACTCGCCGCGTCCGAAACCATGCCGCCCCATGACCACCCGGCTGCGAAACAAATCATCGCGCGGGTACAGGCCTGCCAGCACCTGACACTCGCTGGGCGACAGCAGTTTTGTAAGCTGCGCGCATCCGTGTGCATCAAGCTGCCGGATCATATCCATGCCATCGACGTTGGCGAGTCGTGCCTGGATTTCCGCATGGGCGTCGATTCGCACTGGCGCATTCATGCGTGAGCCTCCCGCTTTGGGCAGGGGTTCTTGATCGCGACGACCGTTTTTTCCGATGGGTTCATGAGCTGTGACTCGGCGAAGTGTGATCCAGACAATCTAGTTACATAGGCCTCGCAGAACCCTCCGATTCTTGTGCCGCAGCCTGACGACATGACCAAACCTGTGCGGTGCAGCAAGCGGGTTTTCCAGCATCCATTTGGATCGATTTAAATGGCGTCTCGAAATTTATTGCGCCGCGGCAAATGCTTTCCAAGTACACCATTTAGCTCAATGACTTAGGTGACTTGCGAAAATATTTAGATCGAGGCAAAAATGTCGTTGACAAGCTAATTGACGTGCCCTATGACTGGCAACCAATTCGCGCGGCGGTGGGGAGAGTTTTTAGCTGAGACGGGATCTGTAGATCGGCTCGCGCCTTGATGCCGAATGCCTTGCCCAAGACACGGGTGGACGCAGTAGGGCGTAGATCGGTAGTACGAGGGTTGTGGGCTTGCTGTCCGCACGATGGGGACAGGCGACAAAGAATCATCGATGTGAATGGCAACGTGAGCTGTCGCTCGCGGGTGGGCGCTTGTCGCCAGAGAACTGCAGGTCGGACATGGGCCGTATGCCCTTCGTATCGACTCCGAATAGAAGTCTATTGAGGGGAGGTCATAGTGAACTACCGCCACAGTGTGTTATCGACCAGCATCATCTCCACGCTTTTCTTTGTCGGCGCGGCCATGGCCCAAGACGCCGGCAACAACCAGGCCGGCGATAACTCGCAAAACGACCCACACAAGACCGCCAAGCCGGTGAAAGAGTTGGCGACCGTATCGGTTAGCGGCATTCGCGCCAGCCTGCAGAAATCCATCGACATCAAACGCAACGCGGACTCCATCGTCGATGCGATCACCGCCGAGGATGTCGGCAAGTTTCCCGATACCAATGTCGCCGAGTCACTGTCGCATCTCCCCGGCATTACCGTGGACCGCAATTTCGGCGAGGGCGAAAAGGTCAGCATTCTGGGTACCGACCCGGCGCTCAACCGCCTGTTGTTGAACGGCCAGACGATTGCCGCGACCAACTGGGCCGGTGATCCCAATAACCCCGATAGCCGCTCGTTCAACTACAGCTTGCTGGCACCGGAGATCATCGGCACGGCCCAGGTCTACAAAACCCCGCAGGCACGTATCGACGAAGGCAGCATCGGCGGCACGGTTATCGTCAATACGCGCCGGCCGCTGGATCTGCCCGTCAATACCCTCACCGGCACCGTGAGCTACGGCTATAACGACCGCGCCGACAAGGGCAAGCCCAATGCCTCGGTGCTGTATAGCTGGAAAAACAGCGACGATACTTTTGGCGTACTCGGCTCGCTGATGCATTCGCAGAAAGTGCTGCGCCGCGAAGGTACCGAAGTCTTCGGTTACCAGGACATCAATGATCCCAGTCATCCGTTTCCGAAAGGCGTGGTGCCTGCCGGTGCAACAGGTGTTTATCCGACTTCGATCAATACGGCGCTGTTTCAGCAAGAGCGTAAGCGCGATGGTGTTTCCACTGGCGTGCAGTGGAAGCCGAACAAGAGTTTCGAGCTGAATTTCACCGGGCTTTACGTCGTCGAGAAATTCAACAACTTCAATCAGAGTCATTACGGCTATTGGGGCGATAACCCAGCCGACGCGACCTCGCTGACCATGGCCAACGGTGTGGCAACCAGCGGCTCTTACGGCAAGCAAGCGCCTACGTATCTCGATGGCTATCTACGTAATTCCAAGGTCAAGACGGGCAGCCTGAACTTGCGTGCCGACTGGTATGGCGAAGGTTGGGATGCTTCGTCGCAAGTCGGCTACACCAGCTCGCAAGGCGGTTCGCAGGGCATTTATTCGCTCGCGTTCAAAACGCTGGGCGGCTACAACTACACGCTCGATGGCAAGCACCCGGTGGTTAACTACAACACCCCTCCGACTGATGCCGCCGCCGCCGTCACGCAGTCCGTCGGTTTGAACTACTCACCGCAATACGATCGCGAGCGCTACTTCCAATTCGATTTCAGCCACGATGTGGCCTGGTGGATGTTTACCCAGCTTCAAGTAGGCATCAAGGCGACCAACCATTCGACGGGGCAGTCGTCCTACAACGGGGCCTTCGGCACCTTGGACGGCAGCACCACGCTTGCCCAGCTTGCCGGCGGGCTGACCCCAAGCGGTTTTCTCGACGGCCTTACCGCCAGCCAGGACATGCGCCAATGGACGACCATCAGCCCCGGTGCGCTGAGGAGCTTCGTCGATAGTCTCCCGGGAGCGAGTACGCCAAGGCTGAGTCAGAGCGGCACGTTCGGCATCAACGAACACAATCGCGCGGCTTATCTGCAAGCCAATTTTTCCGGCAACCAGTACCGCGGCAACATCGGCGTGCGCTATGTGCATACCCGCGATGGCATCACCGGGTACAACTTCATCGGTAACGGCGCTTATGCGTCGGTGGATGTTGCCAACAGTTATAACGACTGGCTACCGTCGTTTAACTTCGCCTACGATCTGCGGGACGATCTGACCTTGCGTTTCGCCGCTGCCAAAGTGATCGCCAGGCCGCGCTACCAGGACATGTCGCCCTACGTCGCCACCGACGACCGCACCCTGTATGCATCGTCGGGAAATCCGGGTCTGAAACCGTATAAGTCGACCAATTACGATGCCTCGGCCGAGTGGTATTTCACGCCGTCCAGCTTGCTTTCGGCCGAGCTGTTTTTCCGCAATATCTCGCAATACGTGCTATCGCTGAATCGCGATCTGCCGCTATATAACCTCACCGAGCATCGCACGGATATCTACCACGTGAATCTGCCGGTGAATGCGGGCAATGCCAAGGTCAAAGGTATTTCGCTGACCTACCAGGGCGATCTAGGTGCCGGCTTTGGCGTGGCGGCGAACTATACGTACTCGGGCGCAGACACCACCAATGGCTACAACCTGCCGTACAACTCCAAGAATGCCTACAACCTGACGCCGTATTTCGAACAGGGGGCGTGGAGCGCGCGCGTTAATCTCGGTTGGCGCTCGGCTTATTTCACCTCGATCGGTCATTTGAACGCCAGGCAGATGACCGACTCATTCACCGAGTTGGATGCCTCGGTGGGCTACCAGATCAACAAAAATCTGCGGGTCTCGCTGGATGCCACCAATCTGCTCGACGAAACTTATTACAGCTATGACGGTACCCCGAATTTGCCGTACAACACTTATAAGAATGGGCGTACCTATATGCTGGGTTTGAACTTCAAGTTGTGATGGATGCGCTGGCTGCTTGGTCGGTGGCCGGTTGACCACTACGAAATAAACGACGAGGGTTCTTTTGCGATGCGGAAAGGCTTGAACACCATGACAGGCGAGGCGCGGCAGAACATTGAAGTTTCGGCCTCGTCGCGATGGCTCGGCGTCTTCGCCATCGCGCTGCTGGCCTTGACGGGAAGTCATGCTGTCCATGCCGACGCTGTCACCGGGCGAACCCTGGCCGACGGTTGGCGCTTTCGCCTGGTACCCGATGTCGCCGCCGCCAAGACCCATCCCGAGGCCGTTGCCTGGCATCGTGCCCAGGTGCCGGGCAGTGTGCAGACCGACTTGCTGGCCGCCGGCGCGATCGGCGATCCGTTCTATCGCGATAACGAAGCGGGCTTGCAATGGATCGGTTTGACCGACTGGGAATATCAGTTGTCATTCGATGTCGATGCGGCGACCTTGCAACGCGATCACGTCGACCTGGTTTTCGACGGCCTGGATACCTACGCCGACGTTTCCCTCAATGGCAGCAAGTTGCTCGCCGCCGACAACATGTTTCGAGCATGGCGCATTCCAGCCAAAAACCATCTGCACGCCGGCAAAAATAGCTTGCTGGTGACCTTGCATTCGCCGATTGCGCGTCTGTTGCCATGGTTGCTCAAGCAGCCATATGCCTTGCCGGGCGAGTTCGATTCGGCCTTCGGCGATGAGCCCAAAGGCAAACAGACCTCCAACTATGTGCGCAAGGCCAACTATAACTACGGCTGGGACTGGGGCCCGCGCTACGTCACCGCCGGCATCTGGCAGCCCGTGCGACTGGAAAGCTGGGATCAATGGCGGCTGGCCGATTTTCATATCGCCCAACAACATGTCGATGCCGATACGGCGCAGTTGCAGGCGCAGTTCGAGCTGCATGCCGATCATGCCGGCAAAGCCCGTTTGCGAGTTACCGCGACCGCGCCCGATGGCAGCCAGACCAGCGCCACGCAAGATCTGTCGCTAGCCTCAGGCGATAACGCACTTCATCTGCCAATGCAGATCCAGAAGCCGCAGCGTTGGTGGCCGGTCGACTATGGCGCACAGCATCTTTATCGCTTTCGCGCCGACGTGCTGGTGGACGATAAAGTGGTTGCCAGTAGCGAACGCGAGACCGGTTTGCGCAGCGTCGAACTGCGCCGCCAGCAGGATAGCTGGGGGCGTGGTTTCGAGTTTGTGGTCAACGGCGTGCCGATCTTCGCCAAGGGCGCCAACCTGATTCCGTTCGACAGCTTTCCCACCCGAGTCACGCCAGAACGCATGCAGTACATCATGCAGTCGGCGCGCGATGCGCATATGAATATGCTGCGCATGTGGGGCGGCGGTCATTATCAAAGCGATGCGTTCTACGCGATGGCCGACAAGCTCGGCTTGATGATCTGGCAAGACTTTATGTTCGGCGGCGCCATTACGCCTTATGACGATGCCTTTCGCGAGAACGCACGCATCGAAGCTACCGAACAAGTGATCCGCTTGCGCGACCATCCCAGCATTGTGCTGTGGTGTGGCAATAACGAGGTCCAGACCGGCTGGGAGTCCTGGGGCGATCGGAAGAAATTCAGGCAGGACACAGCACCAGCCGAGCTGGCGCGCATTGAGGGCGGCATGAAAGCGTTGTTCGGCGAGACATTGCGCGATGTGGTGAAGCTGCATACGCCCGAGGTGCCGTATTGGGCTAGTTCGCCGAGCACCGATTTTGAGGGGCCGGCCAATGTGCTGAATAACGGCGACTATCACTCATGGGATGTCTGGGCCGGTTCTGCGCCGATCGAAAAGTATCTCGATGCCACACCGCGCTTCCAGTCCGAGTACGGCTTGCAGTCGTTTCCGGTGATGTCCACGATAGCGGCCTTCGCGACCGCCAAGGACATGTCGCCCAACTCGCCGGTGATGCGCGCTCATCAGAAGTTCGCTAACGGCGACGGCAACGATCGGCTGCTGCTATATATCCGCAAGTATTACGGCGAGCCGAAGGATTTCGAGTCCTTCGTATACCTCAGCCAGGTCATGCAGGCCGAAGGTATCGAGCTGGCTGCCGAACATCTGCGCAGCGTGCGGCCGCAAAGCATGGGCTCGCTGTACTGGCAGCTCAATGACGTATGGCCGGGCGCGTCGTGGTCCAGCATCGACTACTACGGGCGTTGGAAGGCGCTGCAGTTTCATGCACGGCGTTTCTATGCGCCGGTGCAGGTAGCGCCGATTCGCCGCGACGGCCGCACCGAGGTGTTTCTTATCTCCGATCGCACCACCCCGTTCGACGCCAAGCTGCGCACACGTGTGCTGACGATGGACGGCAAGCTGCTGCAAGAGCATACCGACGACGTACACCTGGCCGCGCTGGCCAGCACACGTGTGGCTGAACGCACCGATGCATCGTTTCTGCATGGCGCCGATCCGCATCGCAGTCTGGTGGTGTTTGAACTGTTGGAGCAGGGCAAGCCGATATCGCGTCATTTGCTGTACTTCGATCCGGCAGTGGCTTTACAACTTCCTGATCCGGGCTTGGACGCGCAGATGAGTGGCAGCGGACACGACATCACCTTGAGCATAAGTACGAAGCGATTGGCCAGGGCGGTATGGGTCGATTTCGGTGAACTCGATGTGAAGTTGTCGGACAACGCTTTTGACTTGCTGCCGGGCGCACGCATCGAGTTGCAGCTCACCAGCACGGCTGACATCGACAGCTTGCGCCGCGCACTTAAACTGCGTTCGCTCGCCGGTGCTACCAGGCTGGATGGCACCCAGCGCGTGTTGTCCGAGGCCACGCCATGATGACCTCGCGCCGCAGCGTGTTGAAGATGATGGCCTTTGCCGCCGGTGGTGCGATGTTGGGGCAGGGACGATTCGCATGGGCCGAACCTCGATTTCTTAGCCATCGGCCGCCGCTGGCCAAGCGTAAATTCGTCAGTCCGGCGGTCGAGGCGCTGATGGCGCGCACCAAGGCGAAGATCGGCGACCCCGAACTGGCGTGGATGTTTGAAAACTGTTTCGCCAACACGCTCGATACCACGGTGCAACTCGGTAACCTGCGCGGCAAGCCGGATACCTTCATCGTCACTGGCGATATCGATGCGATGTGGCTGCGCGACTCTTCGGCACAGGTATGGCCGTATGTGTCTCTGGCCGTGCATGACAAACCTTTGCAGCAGTTGTTTCGCGGGCTGATTCGGCGGCATGCGCTGTGTATTTCTATCGATCCTTATGCCAATGCCTTCTTGCCCGATCCGCAGGGCAAGACGACGCTGGAGTGGGCCAAGAACGATCTGACCGACATGCGCCCCGGCGTCGCAGAGCGCAAATGGGAAATCGATTCGCTCTGCTATCCGATTCGATTGGCGCATGCTTATTGGCGTGCCACCGGCGATAAGCAGCCCTTCGATGACGATTGGCGCGAAGCCATGCGCAACGTGCTGGCGACGTTTCGCGAGCAGCAGCGCAAGCATGGTCCGGGTAGCTATCATTTTCAGCGGCGCTCCGAGGCACCGACCGAAAGCCTTGCGCTTGGCGGCTATGGCAATCCGGCGCGTCCGGTCGGCTTGATCCACTCGATGTTTCGACCATCCGACGACGCCTGTCTCTATCCGCTGTTTATTCCAGGCAATCTGTTTGCGGTAAGCGTGATGCGTCAGTTGGCGCAGATGACGCAAAGCTTGTTCGACGATCGCGCTTTTGCTGACGAATGCAACGCGCTAGCCGATGAGATAGAGCAAGCTTTGCTGGCGCACGGCATCATCCACGACGAGCATGGCGGCGAGATCTGGGCTTACGAGGTCGATGGCTACGGCAACCAGCTCTTTATGGACGACGCCAATGCGCCGGGGCTATCCAGCCTGGCCTATCTGGGTTGCTGTGAGCATGACGACACGCGTTACCTGCGTACCCGTGCAGCGGCCTGGAGTGCGCGTAACCCGTATTTCTTCAATGGCCGGGCGGCGCAAGGCATCGGTGGCCCGCATGAAGGGCTGCGGATGATCTGGCCGATGTCGATCATCATGCGCGGCTTGACCGGCGAGGGTGCGCAAGTCAGTCAATGCCTGCAATGGCTCAAGACCACCCACGCCGGTACCGGCTTTATGCATGAAGCGTTCGACCAGGACGATCCGACGCATTTCACGCGTGCCTGGTTTGCCTGGGCCAATACCTTGTTCGGCGAACTGATCGTGCAGTTGGCCGAGCATCAGCCCAAATTGCTGCAACGCTCATGAAGATCTTTTGCAATCGTTTCCAATTACACAATCGGAGAGCACCCCATGGTGACGCGTAGACGTTTTCTGCAAGGCGCGGCTGCGCTGAGCTTGCTTGGCGGTTCGCTCAAACCGTTGGCGGCACTGGCGGCGTCTGGCGCTAAGAGTGCGGTATCGCCTGCAGCGGGAGCTGCCGCCGGCCTGGCGAAGTATGTCGATATTTTTGTCGGCACCGGCGGGCATGGTCACACCTATCCCGGCGCGACGATGCCGTTCGGCATGGTCCAGCTCAGTCCCGACACCTATGACGCGCAGTGGGATGCCTGCTCGGGCTACCACGAAGGCGATGGCTCGATCATGGGTTTTTCGCATACCCATCTGAGCGGCACCGGCGCTAGTGATATGCTCGATGTGCTGGTGATGCCTTGTACCGGTCCCGTACGTTTGCAGCCTGGCGATCGCGAACATAAGGGCACCAACTACCGCTCGCGCTATGACGGTGTGACACCGGCGATCGCGCCATCGGCATCGAGCAAGCCTGCCGTCAAAGGTTATCGCTCACGCTATGACCGCGCCGACGAGCATGCGCAGCCGGGTTATTACCAGGTGCGTTTAAAGGATTACGACGTACTCGCCGAGCTGACCGCAACCTTGCGCGCCGGCCTGCATCGCTACACTTTCCATGGCGCCGACGAGGGGCATCTGCTGATCGACTTCGCGCATGGCTATCACGATGACCCTGCGATTCCGACGAAGGTCACCGATGCGCAATTGAAGCTGATCGGCAACGACACTCTTGTCGGTGGTCGGCGCGTGCACCAATGGGCAAACGGTCGGCATATCTATTTCGCTCTGAAATTGTCGCGGCCGTTCGCTCGCGCCACCCTGTATGCCGACGATACCGCTTTGCCCGATGCGACTGCAGAAGCCAAAGGCACCAACCTGAAGGCAGCCCTGCACATCACTCATGCCCGCAGCGCGCCACTGCTGGTCAAGGTCGGTATCTCGGGCGTCGATATCGAAGGCGCCTTGCGCAATCTCGACGCGGAAGTACCCGGCTGGGATTTCGATGATGCGCGCCATCAGGCTGCCGCCGCATGGGAGCGCGAGCTTGGTCGAATCCGCATCGACACCTCCTCGGAACGGACCCGAAAGACTTTCTACAGCGCGCTCTATCACACCATGGTGGCGCCGACTCTGTTCAGCGATGTCGATGGCCGCTATCGCGGCATGGACCTGGCCGTGCACAACCTGCCTGCTAGTGCGAACAACTACAGCACTTATTCGCTATGGGATACCTATCGCGCCTTGCATCCGCTGTTCACGCTGATTCAGCCCGCGCGCGTGCCTGATCTGGTCAACGGTTTAGTACGCATGGCGGCCGAAAGCCCCGACGGGCCGCCGGTATGGCCGCTACAAGGCGTGGAAACCGGTTGCATGATTGGTTATCACTCTGCCGTGGTGATTGCCGAAGCCTATGCCAAGGGCTTTAAAGGTATCGACTATGCGAGTGCCTGGCCGTTGTATCGCAAGCGAGCGATGGACGACGACTATCGCGGCCTGAGCTATTACCGAAAGCTGGGCTATATACCCAGCGACAAAGAAGGCGAGGCGGTCAGCAAAACCTTGGAATACGCCTATGACGATTGGGCGGTGGCGCACTTGGCCGATGCGGCTGGTGCAACCGACGACGCCAAGAAGCTGCGCGAGCGTTCGGCTAATTATCAGCATGTGTTCGATCGCAAGGTGAGCTTTGTGCGGCCGCGTGCCAACGATGGCAGTTGGCTTGAACCGTTCGACCCGCGCGGGATGGGGCACTCCGCGCAATGGCGCGACTTCACCGAATCCAATGCATGGCAGGCCACTTTCCTCAATCAGCATGACTTGTATGCCTATATGCGCTTGTTCGGTGGCGAGCAGGCGTTTGAGCGCAAGCTCGACGAGCTATTCACCACCAGCTCGGCACTGCCGGCCGATGCGCCGCCGGATATAGCCGGCATGGTCGGCCAGTACGCACATGGCAACGAGCCCAGCCACCACGTGGCCTATCTGTACGCCTATACCGGCGCGCACCATAAAACCCAGGCACGCGTGCGCATGCTGCTGGACACCATGTATCAAGCTGAGCCCGATGGTTTGGCCGGCAATGAAGACTGCGGCCAGATCAGCGCCTGGTACGTGATGAGTGCGCTGGGGCTGTATGCGGTTGATCCGGTCAGCGCGAATTATGTTTTCGGCAGTCCACTGCTGGATCGCGCCGAGATCGAAATCGGTGCGCAACGCAAATTGACGGTGCAGGCGCTGAGCAATGGGCCGGACCAGCTTTATATCCAGTCGGTTAGCTGGAACGGTAAACCATGGAGCAAAAGCTGGATCAGTCACGCCGAACTGGCCGCCGGTGGTCATCTGGTTTTCCAGATGGGCAGCAAGCCTAACCCGCAGTTCGGCGCAGCGGCGTCGGATCGGCCGCCATCGTTCGGCAAGACTGCCGGCTCCGCTGCAACCTAGTTACTCAAGCACGGGCTTCGACGTAGCTCTCGCCATTCCATCGTAGACAGTCTGGGGGGGGCATGAACAAGTTTTGTGGCTTGTTGTTAACGCCAGCCCTGGCGGCACCGCCAAGCCGGCGCAATAGGGCGCGGCCTTCGGTCAGTTGATGAATCCTTGAGCGTTCCCACATGCGGGGAGGGACTGGCTTGTTCTGGTCCCTCGCCAGCGGTCAGTGATGAATGCCAAGAAACTTGGCGTCAAGCGTCACGGCGATAACCACGCCAACGGCGACCAGGATGAATCCGGCAAGAAAAATCCGCATGCTCACCCGGTAATTCGCAAGCAGCAGGCATTCGGGCATCAGCAGGCGGCCAAGCGTCAGGCACTGCAGCAGGATGCCGAGAACCATCGGCAGTAGCGCGATGGTGTCGGTGGATATCCATGGCACCGGGTTGGCGGACCAGCGCGATAAATACCCCAATGAGAAAGCGAGCATCACGCTCACTGCCGTGACCGAGCCATTGCGAAAAGTCGAATCAATGCGCTTCGGCGATGTATTCACGGTCACGGCAGGTTGTTCGCTGGTCATGGGCGTCTGGTCAGTGACGTGCGCGTCAGGATCGCTCGTCCATGCCTGTCACGCAATGCGCCAGCAGCTATCGCTCCGTATCGACCAGCACCAGCTCAGCATCTTCCAGCGCGGTTACTCGCAGCACGCTTTCGTCGCGAATCGCGGCGCCGTCGCGTGCCTCAAGCTTGATGCCGTTGAGCTCGACCGATCCCTTGGCCGGCACCAGATAGCCGTAGCGGTTGCCGCCCAACGTGTATTCCGTGGTCTCGCCGGCTTTGAGCGTCGCACCGAGTACTCGTGCACGGGTGCGTAGCGGCAAGGCGTCAGTGTCTTCCTTGAAGCCGCTGGCTAGTGGCACGAAGTTGCCCGAGCGGTTGCCGGCCGGGAAGGGCTTGGCGCCCCATGCCGGCGGCTGACCATGAGTATCGGGGATGATCCAGATCTGGAAGATGCGGGTGGTGTCCGACTCCAGGTTGTATTCGGAATGTGTGATGCCGCTACCCGCGCTCATCACCTGTACGTCGCCGGCTTCGGTGCGGCCCTCGTTGCCAAGGCTGTCGCGGTGGGTGATCGCGCCTTCGCGGACATAAGTGATGATTTCCATATCCGCATGCGAATGCGGCGGAAACCCGGTCTGCGCTGCAATGGTGTCGTCATTCCACACCCGCAGCGCACCCCAGCCCATGCGTTGGGAGTTGTTGTAGCTGGCAAACGAAAAATGGTGCTTGGCATTGAGCCAGCCGTGGTCGGCGCCGCCAAGGCTATCGAAGGGTCTACGTTCAATCACGGTGCTTCTCCTGTATTCGCATGCGCCGGAAGGCGCCTGCCAGCCAATGTATGGCTATGGGGTGCGAACCGAAATACGTATATGGGAAACGGATTGTTGCTGGATTGTACGTTTGTGCGAATACGGCTGCCGGTGGCTTGGACGAAAGCTATGATTGACCGTGTCGGCTGCCCCTGCGAAATCGGCATTGTCCAAATCGCCCAGGTTCGAGCGTCATCTGTATGAGGCGGCGCATCGTGCCCGCCCATGACCCATACCCATGACGGAGACTCCCATGCCATACCTTCTGATGCTCTATGTGAACGAAGCTGGTTGGTCCAAGCTGAGCCAGACCGAGCAGGAACAGGGCGTAGCAGCCTATAAGGCGTATACGGAAACATTGACGAAGGCGGGTGTTCTCACCGGCTTCAACCGTCTCCAAGGCAGTTCGACCGCAACGACGGTGCGGGTAGTCAATGGCAAGTCGCAGGTACTGGATGGCCCTTACGCGGACTCGAAGGAGCAGCTCGGTGGCAATTACATCATCGATGTGGCGGACCTCGATGCGGCAATCTCATGGGCGGCTCGTTGTCCGACGGCGAGTCACGGCGTCGTCGAGGTGCGTCCGGTATGGACCATACCGGCGTAACTGCGCCGGTGAATGAGCGCATGACCGTGCGGGAAAGCGACGAGCAGGTACGGGGCACGGCCGACGCGGTCGCGCGTCGCAGCTACGGCAAGCTCGTCGCCTTTCTGTCGGCTCGCACGCGGGATGTGGCCGCCGCCGAAGACGCTTTGTCCGAGGCGTTTGCCACAGCCCTCGCCGTTTGGCCGTTGCAGGGCTGTCCATCGAACCCGGAAGCCTGGTTGCTGACCGTGGCCCGCCGAAAATTGATCGATCTGGCCCGGCGACAGCACAGCGGCGAAATGGCCGCCGCGCAGTTGCAGCTTCTGGCCGAAGGCGAGGAATGGGCTGCCGAGGCGGATATTCCCGATCACCGTCTCGCCTTGATGTTTGCCTGCGCGCATCCGGCTATCGAAAAGAGCATCCACGCACCCTTGATTCTTCAAGTGGTGCTGGGGCTGGATGCGAAGGCTATCGCTTCGGCATTTCTTACTTCCCCGGCGGCCATGGGCAAACGGCTGGTGCGGGCGAAAGAGAAGATCCGGCAGGCCGGCATCCCCTTTAGTGTTCCCGAGCGCGAGGAACTTGCCGAGCGGCTCGACACCGTGCTGGAGGCGATTTATGCCGCCTTTGCCGAAGGCTGGACCGATCCCGACGGCAGCGATGCCGCTCGTCGGGATCTCACCGAGGAGGTGATGTTCTTGGCCAGGCTGGTAAGCGGGCTGTTGCCGGAAGAGCCCGAAGCGCTGGGTTTGCTTGCACTTATGCTGCACGCAGAAGCCCGGCGTGACGCCCGGCGTACGGCGTCGGGTGAGTATGTGCCGCTTGCCGAGCAAGACCCCTCGTCGTGGAATGGCGCGATGATTGTCGAGGCTGAGGCGCTGCTCCAGCGTGCCAGTGCTTTGCGCTGCATTGGGCGTTATCAGATAGAAGCCGCATTGCAATCGGCGCATGTTTATCGCCGTCGCAGCGGTCATGCAAACTGGGCCGAAGTCATGCAGTTATACGACGCGCTGTTCGCGCTTACCGGTTCACCGGTGGTCGTTATTAATCGCGCGCTGGTTATCGCCGAGCTGCACGGCGCCAGCGCGGCCCTTGAGAGCATGCAAGAAGTCGTTGCCGATGCGCGGCTGGCCGAATACCAGCCCTACTGGGCTGCCCGTGCGGAACTGCTGGCCAAGGCCGGCGCACATAGCGAGGCCCGTGAGGCCTACGAGATCGCGATAGGACTTGAGCGCGACCCCGCGGTTCGACGCTTCTTGCAGCGGCAGCGGAGTAGGTTGGGGTGAGCGTGAGCGAACCCCAACGTTGCGCCACGTTGGGCATCACTTCGTTCAGCCCAACCTACGATTGATCCTCATCGCTAATAAGGTGGGCTGTTACCCCATGGTTGCGGTGCGTCGCCGCGAAGGGGTTTTGCCTTCCCATTGCCGGAAGGCGCGGTTGAAGGAGTTGAGTTCTTCAAAGCCGAGCAGAAAGGCGATCTCGCCGGTGTCCAGGTCGGTAGCATCGAGCAGATGGCGCGCAAGATGGTGGCGGACCTGATCGAGTAGCTGTTGGTAGCTTGTGCCAGCCTCGCCCAGCCTGCGTTGCAGCGTGCGCGGGCTTAGGTGTAGTGCTGCGGCGACCTGCGCCATGCGTTGGTGGCTGCCCCGCATGCCGCGCGCCAAGACGTTCCAAACCTTGTCGCTCAGCGAAGTGGTGGCGCTTAGCTCATGCAGCGACGCCTCTAGCGTCGGCATCAATGTGGCGAGGTGATCCTCGTCGTGCGTGACGAAGGGCAGCTCGAGATCGGCGCGGTCGTAGACGATGCGATCTTGCGCGGCGTTGAAACGCAACTCGCAACGAAAATGCGTGCTGAGCAGGTTGGATACGGTCGGCCGGCGCGTCAACTCCAAGCGCCGCAAACGGATCGCTCGGCCGCTGCCACGTTCGGCCAGCGCCAGATTGGAAGCAAAGATAGCGTCGACCAACAAGGGTGGCGTATGGCCGTCTGCCAACATCCAGCGCATGCTCACCGCGGCCTCTGCATGAGTCAACTCAATGCTGATGTCCTCGGGACAAGTAAGGCGCTTGTAACGAGCGAGCTTGTGCAGCGCGTCACCCAGCGTGGCCGAATGCAATGCCGCCAGCGAGACGACGTCATAGACTTCCGCGCGCGTACCGTCACCCAGGCGCAGGCCCAGTGCCGGGTCGTCGCTCGCTGCTTCGATGGCACGCCAGAGCGCGAAAAACTGCGCCGTGGTCAAGCACGCGCGGGGCTGCATAAGCAGTTCGCGAGGCAACTCAGCGTGCCGCAGTACCGCCGCTATATCGAGTCCGAGCGCAGTCATGCGCTCGAACACGCCACGGCTTAGCGGAATCTGGTCGGGTCTCACGTCCGTATTCTCACTACCTTGCCTATCAGGGCAGATCTCAGCTTAGCGATTGCAGCAAGCGGCTGCTTTCCGCGATGGCTTCCGGTGAACTGTCGAAGTCGGTCGACAGGCTAAGCGTACGCCACTTGGCATCTTCGGCCGCTACTCGTGCGGACTGTTGCTCGGCGAGGAATACCGCATCCGAACCCAGCAGCAAGCGCAGCGGCGGCTCGGGTGTTTTCGCGATGGTGAGAATGGCTTGGGCAGCCTTGGCCGGGTCGCCCGCTTGACGGCCTCGGTGTGTCTCCAACAGCTTTATCATCGCGCCGAGGGTAGGGGCGTAATCCGAGTCCGCAGCGGGTGCGTGGACCGTCATTGACGTGCCGGCCCAATCCGTGCGGAAGCCGCCTGGTTCGACCAGGGTTACATGGATGCCGAAGGGTTTGACCTCTTTGGCCAATACCTCTGAGAGCCCTTCTACGGCCCACTTGGAAGCCTGATAGGCAGCCATGCCTGGTACGCCGATGCGTCCGCCGATGGATGAGAACTGGATGATGTGGCCGCTACGTTGTTTGCGCATGATGGGTAGCGCGGCGCGGGTTACGTTGAGTACACCGAAGAAATTGGTTTCCAGTTGAGCACGGAAGTCCGCATCGTCGCCTTCTTCGATACTGGCCAGATTGCCGTAGCCGGCATTGTTGACCACGACATCCAGGCGGCCGAATGCATCCACTGCCGCGCGTACGGCGACGCGTGCCGCGGCGGCGTCGGTAACGTCCAATGCCACGGCGCGCACGCGATTGCCATAACGCGCGACAAGCGGAGTGAGGTCGGCGGGATTGCGCGCGGTAGCGATCAGCGAGTGACCGGCGCTAAGCACGGCCTCCGCCAATGACTTGCCGAAGCCACGCGAACTGCCGGTGATAAGCCATACCTGAGACATGGGAAACCTCCTGACTGGGGTCATGCGGGCGGGAAGAAGCCCGGGATGCGCAGACCTTAAGGCCGAGGTGGCTTGGGCAAATAATCCAATCGCGCCAAATGCACGCGTTGCTCCCTCCTCTGCAAGCAGGTGGAGGGATGAAGGGCACGGCGGTTGACCATCGGTCACGCTGGCGATAAACAGAGGGCTACTTTCGGTTTGATAGGCGTTTCACGATGCACACGCTGTTACTGGTGCTCGATCTCATCGGTACATTTGTGTTTGCGCTCAGCGGCGCGCTTACCGCGGTGCGGCGTCAGCTCGATTTGTTCGGCGTGCTGGTGTTGTCGTTCGCGGCAGGCAATGCCGGTGGCATCACGCGCGATCTGCTGATCGGCGCCACGCCGCCGGCGGCCATTGCCGACTGGCGCTATCTCGGTGTTTCTGTGTTGGCCGGCATCATTACGTTTTACCGTTACGCCACCATAGAGCGGTTGCGCAACCCGGTGCAATTGTCCGATGCGGCAGGGCTGGCGCTGTTCGCCGTGGCCGGTGCGCAAAAGGCGCTGGCATTCGGGCTCAACCCGGCAATGGCCGCGCTGCTGGGCATGCTCACCGGCATCGGCGGCGGTATGTTGCGCGATGTGCTGGTTACGGAAATTCCCACCGTATTGCGTGCCGATCTGTATGCCGTAGCCGCCCTGGCTGGAGCTGCGGTGGTGGTGCTTGGCAGTCTGTTGCAACTGCCGCCCACCGCGACCACGCTGGTCGGCGCAGGCCTGTGCTTCGGCCTGCGCTATATGGCGATCCGGCACCGCTGGCATCTGCCGGTGGCGCGTTATATCGCCGACGAGTCGCAGCAGGATACGCGCCCATAGCCGTCGCCAATTTACCAGTCGGTAGGTTGGTAGTCCTTTAGAAACTGCCCCCACACATGCTTGCCGCTGTTGATGCCGCTGATGATCGGGTCGACGATGCGCGCGGCGCCATCGACGATATCCAGTGGCGGGTGGAAGCGTTCCTCGACGACTTTGCGGGCGGCGATCTCTACTGGATCTTCATCGGTTACCCAGCCGGTATCGACGCTATTCATGTGAATACCGTCGTTGTGATAATCCGTCGCCGAAGTGCGCGTCATCATATTGAGCGCGGCCTTGGCCATATTGGTATGCGGATGACGGGTGGTCTTGAAGTTGCGGTAGAACTGGCCTTCCATCGCCGACACGTTGACGATGTGCTTGTCACGTTCGGGGGTGCGCAGCATCAGCGGCTTGAGGCGCGCGTTGATAATAAAGGGTGCGATCGCATTCACTAGCTGCACCTCCAGCAATTCCACCGATGGCACTTCGGCCATCAGCAGGCGCCACGAATTACGCCCGCGCAGATCGACTTGCTGCAGGTCTTGATCCAGCCGGCCCTCGGGAAACAAGTGCTGTTGCGCTAACAGTTCTTCGGGTAGCAGCGGCAATTGCGACAGCTCGGCGGCGCGAGTCAGTCCGGCAAGGTTCGAATGGCTGTTACCGGTGAGTGCCAGCGCCGAGGCGTCGGCTTCGGGAAGAATATGCGAGCTGCGCAAGCCTTCGTAGTTGCCCACCAGTTTGCGCACATTTTCCGGCAAGTCATGCAGCGCAGCGGTTTCGCCGTCCATCATGTGTGCGTAGAAATCCGGCGGGCGGCGCACGGTCTGGCAGGCATTGTTGATGATGAAGTCCAACCGTGGGCGCGTGGCGATCAGCTCTTTGCAGAACGCCTCGACGCTGGGCGTGTGGCGCAGGTCCAGGCCATAGATCTGCAAGCGGTGGCCCCAGTCGCCGAAATCGGGTTCTTCGGCATATCGCGCCGCCGAGTCTCGCGGAAAGCGCGTCGTCACAATAAGTTCGGCACCGGCGCGCAGCAGCTTCAAGCCGGCCTGGTAGCCGATCTTCACCCGGCCACCGGTCAATAGCGCGACGCGGCCGCGCAGATCCACCAATTCGGTGCGCTTGGCGTAATTGAACGCGGCGCAGTTGGGGCAAAGCTGATCGTAGAAGAAATGGATGGCCGAATACTTCTGCTTGCATACATAGCAATGCTGCGGCTCGATCGATTCGCGCGGCTGCGAGCTGTCGGCATCGGGGGCCACGTCGTGCGGATCGAAGCCCAGTGGTGCGAACACATTGGGTGTCGTGAATACCGGCTTGCGGCGCAGCGCACGGATGCCGGTCTGATGCAGTACGGTATCGTCGGCGCGGATCTTCGATGCGTTGCGCGCCTTTTCCGCTGCCTTGAGTTTCAGGCGGCGGGCGGCCGGGTCGGGGTGGTAGGCCTGGGCTACCGCCTGATGCAGACGCTCGCGGTCGGCCGCTGGCAGTTGATCCAGCAATTGCCGGTCGGCAGCCACCGACTCTAGTAGTGCTGCTGCGGCGCGCAGGCGTTCCAGCAACGCAGTATCCGCGTCGTCCGGCAGGGGCTGGGGGGCCGTGGTGATCGTCAAGTGCTTATCCGTCGTCTATGGGGTGCGCCGGCAACGCGGGGTATCGCGCGGGGCAGACCGCGTATTTTGCCTGTTTTCGGCCCATGGCGTCGGCCGGGGCGGTCGCTTGCTCTGGAATCCGCGTACGGCATCGTCTTTGAGACGGCGCCTTCTGACCCGAATGTTAATCACGGTTCATTAACAACGTTCTATGTACGTTGAAACGCATGCCCGCAGGCGTTCAGTGGCCCGTTCAGTGGTCATAGGGCAGGGGAGAAAATCCAAGATGTTGCGATGGCAAGCCCAATTAGGGGTGTCGTCGGCCAATAGCGCGTGCATTTCCTTGGAGTAAATAAACCGCAATGTCGTGGGGGGCTAAGTTCTCACTGCGCGTTTACGCGCGAGCGCACGACTTGGCGCATGTGGTTTGCAACGGATGCTGCAGGTAGTTGACTCCGAATGGGACGGGTTACGGCGAAACAATGGTTCTATTTCCCGAAGGAGACTCAAGATGACCAGGCATATCGTTACTTACTGTCTATTGGTTTTCGTGCTGCTGCTCTCTCTGAATTCCTTGGCGCAAGATATAAAAAACCAGGGAAGGGGTCAGGCTTGCTATGCGAAGTCAGTCGGCAACACGGCGACGTGCGGACCAGGACTGACTTGCAAAGATGGCTATTGTGAATTGGAGAGCTATTTGTCCGGCGCGACGGTGAGCTGCAAATCGGAGATGGCCAAAGCGGGGTGGACATCTTATGTGGCCGTGCATGACGGTTTTTGTTACGTAAATAGCCAATGTGGCGCCATGTATAACGCTGCGATGGCCGCCAGCGGTGTCACTGAAAAACTGCTTATGGCGGGTAGTGTTGGATCCGAAGCGTATATGTTGGAGCTGGCAAAACTGTCCGATCAAGAGAAAGCAACCTTCAAGCGCGCCGAGGACCAATGCAAATCCTGCGGCAAGTACTGCACCATCGGTTCCAGTTTTCTCGGCAGGGGCGGTTATTGATCCCATGGAGTAATGAAGACCGACATCGGATGTATCAACCAAAAGCAACGGCGCCGTAATTTCTACGGCGCCGTTCTTATTTTCAATGATTGAATAACCAGTATTGGTATGGAAAGGCGCTTACGGTTTTCCAAGGAGCGGTGGGCGAATCAATCAAAGCGCCTCAAACACTCCGGCCGCACCCATGCCCGTACCAATACACATCGTCACCATGCCGTACTTCTGCTTGCGGCGGCGCATGCCGTGCAACAAGGTGGCGATGCGGATGGCGCCGGTGGCGCCGAGCGGGTGGCCCAGGGCGATAGCGCCGCCGAGCGGGTTGACCTTGCTCGGGTCCAGGCCAAGGTCACCCATGACGGCGAGTGCCTGGGCGGCGAACGCTTCGTTGAGTTCGATCCAGTCCAGTTGATCCTGGCTGATGCCGGTCTGCTTGAGTGCCTTCGGGATCGCTTCTTTCGGGCCGATACCCATGATGTCCGCCGGTACACCGGCGACGGAAAAGCCAACAAAACGGGCGAGGGGCTGCAGGTTGTAGTCCTTGATCGCCTGTTCGCTGGCGAGCAGCACGGCGCCGGCGCCGTCGGAGGTCTGCGACGAGTTGCCGGCGGTAACGGTGCCGCCGAACTGGCCGTTGCGGAACACGGTTCTCAGCTTGGCCAAGACATCGGCCGTAGTGCCTGCGCGCGGGCCTTCATCGGTGTCGATGCGGCGGCTGTCGGTGATGATTTCGCGAGTGGCGAGGTTGGGGTAGCGATCGTCGAGCTGGAACGGGGTGATTTCGTCCTTGAATTCGCCGGCAGCGATGGCGGCGAGCGCGCGGCGATGGCTTTCCACGGCGAACGCGTCTTGCGCTTCGCGGCTGACCTTCCAGCGCTTGGCCACGTTCTCGGCGGTGATGCCCATGCCGTAGGCGATACCGATGTTTTCGTCTTTGAAAATCGCCGGGTTCATGGCGATCTTATGGCCCATCATCGGCACCATGCTCATGCTCTCGGTGCCACCGGCAAGCATCAGGTGTTCTTCACCGAGACGGATGCGGTCGGCGGCCATCGCCACGGACTGCAGGCCGGACGAGCAGAAGCGGTTGATGGTGACGCCGGGCACGGTATCGGGCAGGCCGGCCAGCAGCACGCCGATGCGCGCCACGTTCATGCCTTGCTCGGCCTCGGGCATGGCGCAGCCGATGATGGCGTCGCCGATACGGTGCGGGTCGATGCCTGGCGCTTGCGCCATCACGGCGCGAATGACATGGGCGAGCATGTCGTCGGGACGGGTGTTGCGGAATACGCCGCGCGGCGCCTTGCCCACCGGGGTGCGGGTGGCGGCGACGATGTAGGCGTCTTGCACTTGCTTGGTCATTTCGTTCTCCGTTGCCCTCGCGCTAGGCGCGGATGCGGGCGAGTGATTGGGTCGCGGAGTGGGGGACAACCATCCCCACCCTGGCCCTCCCCTTGCCGGGGAGGGAGTGGGGCGCAGTCAGTTCCTGAGCGGCTTGCCGGTGGTCATGGTGTGAGCGATACGGGCCTGGGTTTTCTCGGTTTGCGCCAGTTCCACGAAATGCTTGCGCTCCAGCGCGAGCAGCCATTCTTCATCGACCTGTGAGCCGCGCTCGATCTTGCCGCCGCACAAGGTGTCGGCGATGCGCAAGGCAATCTCGACATCGTGTTCGGAGACGAAATAACCGGCTTGCATGTTGGTCAGAGAGGCATGGAACGTCGCTGCACCGACATCGCCGGAGACCGGGATCGTGCGTGCCGGCAACGGCGGGCGCCAGCCGCTTTCGGCCAAGGAATGAGCGACCTGCTTGGCGATATAGAGCAGCTCGTAGTTGTTGAACACCACCACGTCGCTGTCGCGCAGCAGGCCAAGTTGCTTCGCCTCCAATGCGCTACCGGAGACCTTGGCCATGGCCACCGTCTCGAAGACTTTTTTCAGTGCCTCGAACGGGTCATCTGGATTGGCCTTGGCAGCGCGCACGGCGAGTTCTTTCAGGCCGCCACCGGCGGGCAGCAAGCCAACGCCGGCCTCGACCAGGCCGATATAGCTTTCCAGCGCAGCCACGGTACGCGCCGAGTGCATCTGGAACTCACAGCCGCCACCGAGCGCGAGACCGCGTACCGCCGCAACCACCGGTACCAGCGAGTGCTTGATGCGCATGCTGGTGCGCTGGAAGTTCGCCACCATCTCGTTGAACGCGTCGAGCTTGCCCGCTTGCAGCAGACCCAGCGCGCCCTTGAGATCGGCGCCGGCCGAGAACGGCTCGCTGGTCTGCCACAACACGACTGCCTTGAGCTTCTCTTCGGCGACACCAATGGCGTGCTGGATGCCGTCGAGCACTTGGTCGTTGACCGTGTTCATCTTGGTCTTGAACGACAGAATGCCGACGCCGTCGTCGCCGAGGGTCCACAGACGCACACCGTCGTTTTCCCACACGGTGGTGCCTTGTTCGAATTTTTCGCCGAGGATCGGGTCGGGAAACAGTTGGCGCGCGTAGACCGGATGCTGCGAGCGCGGCTTGTCGATCTTGGCGCTGGCCGAATAGGAGCCGGCCTTGCCATGCACGCCGCTGCGGCCGTCGGTGACCCATGCCGGCAGCGGTGCCTTGCTCATGGCTTTGCCGGCGGCGATGTCTTCGGCGATCCAGCCGGTGACCTGCTGCCAGCCGGCAGCCTGCCAGGTCTCGAACGGGCCGAGTTTCCAGCCGTAACCCCAGCGGATGGCGAAGTCCACATCGCGCGCGGTATCGGCGATATCGGCCAGGTGATAGGCGCTGTAATGGAACAGGTCGCGGAAGCTGGCCCACAGGAACTGCGCCTGCGGATCGGCGCTGGCGCGCAGCTTGCCGAATTTTTCCGCTGGATCTTTGATCGCCAGGATCGCCGCTACTTCGTCCGAAGGTTTTTGCTCGGAGACGCGGTAGTCGCGCTTGGCGACGTCCAGCACCACAATGTCTTTACCCGCTTTGCGGTAGAAGCCGGCGCCGGTCTTCTGGCCCAGCGCGCCCTGATCGATCAGGCCTTGCAGCCACACCGGCGCCTTGAAGTATTCGTGCCACGGATCGTCGGCCAGCGTATCGGCCATGGTCTTGATGACATGGGCCATGGTGTCCAGGCCGACCACGTCGGCGGTGCGATAAGTAGCGCTTTTCGGCCGGCCGACGGCGGGGCCGGTCAACGCGTCGACCGTGTCGAAGCCGAGCTTGAACTGCTCGGTGTGATACATGGTGGCCAGCATCGAGAACACGCCAATGCGGTTGCCGATAAAGTTCGGGGTGTCCTTGGCGATGACCACGCCCTTGCCCAGCGTTGTGGTCAGAAAGGCTTCGAGCCCCGCAAGCACGTTACCGTCGGTGAGCTTGGTCGGGATCAGCTCGACCAGATGCATATAGCGCGGCGGGTTGAAGAAGTGCACGCCGCTGAAGCGATGGCGCATCTCTTGCGGCAACGCTTCGGCCAGGCTATTGATCGACAGGCCCGAGGTGTTGCTGGCAATGATCGCGGTCTTGGACAAATGCGGAGCGATCTTCTTGTATAGATCCAGCTTCCAGTCCATCCGTTCGGCGATCGCCTCGATCACCAGGTCGACATCTTTGAGATGGTCCAGGTCATCGTCGTAGTTCGCGGCAATGATGGCCGCCGCGCGGTCTTTATCCGCCAATGGGGCAGGGGACAACTTCTTCAGATTCTCGATCGCCTTGAGCGCAATGCCGCTCTTGGGGCCATCTTTGGCGGGCAGATCGAACAGCACGGTTTCGACGTCGGCATTGGTCAGGTGCGCGGCGATCTGCGCGCCCATAACGCCGGCACCGAGTACCGCGGCCTTGCGGATGCGTAGCGGTGTTGTAGTCATTGGCTTCTCCGATATTGCGGACACGAATGGTCTGGGGTGAGTAATTCTGGGTGAGTAATCAGGGGTGGCTCAGGCCGGCGGCGGCAAAGCGGATCAGGTGCGAGGCGGCCTGTTCGCGATGGGTGCGCTCGGTCACATCGCTTTTGCGCTGGATCATGCCGAAGCCGGACATGGCGTGCGTTAGCGCGCCTGTCACCAGATCCACGCGCCAGTACAGCTCTTCTTTGCTCAGATGCGGCAGCAGGCGGGCAAATTCAGCGGTGAACTGGCGCATTACATGGCCGTAGTTTTCCGACAAGAACTTGCGCAAGGTGTCGTCGTGCTCGGCGAAGGCGCGCGCCAGCACCCGCATGAACAACGAGCCGTTGCCGTCGTGCGAAAGCTCCAGTGCCGGGCGGATAAAGGCGCCCAGCACATCCTCCAGCGTGGTTTCTTCGAGCCCGGCAATACGGGCCAAGCCCGCCATGCGGCGGCCGTTGAGCTCGTCGAGGCGGCGGCGGAAAACCTCTTCGATCAGCCGGTCTTTCGAGCCAAAGTGATAATTCACCGCCGCCAGGTTCACCCCGGCCGCCGCGGTGAGCTGGCGCAGCGAGGCGCCATCGAAGCCATGCTGGGCAAACAAGACCTCGGCGGCGCCGAGAATGCGTTCTTTGGTCGACTGCGGAATGCTTTGCACGTTCGGGTCCCGTGGTGGGGATAAAGTGTCAAACGATCGTTTGAGACTATCCGACCTGATTCGCCTCCGTCAAACGAACGTTTCAGGCATCGGCCCGGGTATTAGGCGGTGACTTGCGTATCAGTTAGAATCTGTCAGACTTTCATGGGCTAAATCCACGTTCTATGACGTATTTAGCCCCGAACCAGCCGGCTTAAAGATCGGCCATCACATTCTCATTTCGTTTTCCCGGAGCAGATTGACTATGGCGCTGGAGCGCACCCTTTCCATCATCAAGCCCGACGCCGTTGCCAAGAACGTGATCGGTGAAATCTACGCACGTTTTGAAAAGGCCGGCCTGAAGGTCGTCGCCGCCAAGATGAAGCACCTGTCGCGCAAAGAAGCCGAAGGCTTTTATGCCGTGCATCGCGAGCGCCCGTTCTTCAACGCGCTGGTCGAGTTCATGATCTCCGGCCCGGTAATCATCCAGGCACTGGAAGGCGAGAACGCCGTGCTCAAGCACCGCGATCTGATGGGCGCCACCAATCCGAAAGAAGCCGCGCCGGGCACGATCCGCGCCGACTTTGCCGACTCCATCGACGCGAATGCCGTACACGGTTCCGATGCCGCCGACACGGCGAAGAACGAAATCGCGTATTTCTTTGCCGAGACGGAAGTCTTTACACGCTGAGGTTTTGACGTTGTGAACCAGGTAGTGGACCAACCCACCGAGAAGGTCAACCTGCTCGATTTCGATCGCCAGGGTCTGCGTGATTTTTTCGCGCAGCTCGGTGAGAAACCCTATCGCGCCGAGCAGGTGATGAAGTGGATCTACCATCACCTGGAAGACAACTTCGAAAACATGACCGACGTAGGCAAGACGCTTCGAGCCAAGCTTGAGGCGTCTTGCTATATCGGCCCGCCAAAGACCGTATTCGACAAAGCCGCCGCCGATGGCACGCACAAGTGGCTGCTAGGCATGGATGGCGGCAACGCCATCGAAGCGGTGTATATCCCCGAGCCCACCCGCGGCACGTTGTGCGTGTCTTCGCAGGTTGGCTGTGGCCTCAATTGCCAGTTTTGCTCCACGGCGACGCAGGGCTTCAACCGCAATCTGTCTACGGCCGAGATCATCGGCCAGATGTGGGTGGCGGCGAAGTACCTGGGCAACATCACGCACCAGAATCGCCGCATCACCAATGTGGTGATGATGGGCATGGGCGAGCCGCTGTTGAATTTCGACAACGTGGTCAAGGCGATGAGCCTGATGCGCGATGACCTCGGTTTCGGTCTGGCATCCAAGCGCGTCACGCTTTCCACGGCGGGCCTGGTGCCGATGATCGATAAGCTCTCCGAGACTATCGACGTATCCCTGGCCGTGTCGCTGCACGCGGCCAACGACGAGTTGCGCACCGAGCTGGTGCCGCTCAACAAGCGCTACCCCATCGCCGAATTGATGGCTGCGTGCAATCGCTGGTTGGCGCGTAAGCCACGCACGTCGATCACCTTTGAATACACCTTGATGAAGGGCGTCAATGACCAGCCCGAGCATGCCCGTCAGCTAATCAAGCTGATGCGCCGCATGGCTAATTGCAAGGTCAACCTGATTCCGTTCAACCCGTTTCCCGGTACGCGTTTCGAGCGTTCCGATGCGACGGTTATTCGCGATTTTCAAACCCAGTTGCTCAACGCCGGTGTGTTGACCATGTTGCGTCGCACGCGCGGTGACGATATTGATGCCGCTTGCGGTCAGCTAAAGGGGCAGGTGCTGGATCGCACCCGTCGCCAGGCCGAGTTTCGCAAGCGTTTGGATGAGGGGGTCATTCATGCGGTTTGATCGGTTTCAGCTCCACACAAAATTCATTTTTGCGAGCTTGATCCTGCTATTGGCTGGTTGTGTCAGTACGGGCGGCGAGTCTTCCAGCAGACTGACGCCTGCCAACAAATCCGATCAGGCTGAAAGTGCCGCCCGCGTCCATACGGACCTGGGTCAGCAATACATGCAGAACGGCGATTTGCAGTCGGCGCTGGAAAAACTCACCAAGGCGCTGCAATTCGATCCCAATTACGTGCCGGCCCACACCGTTGTCGCGGTGTTGTACGAGCGTATCAACGATATGCCTAATGCCGAATTGCATTATCGCAAGGCGGTTACGCTAGACCCGAGCAAGGGTGCGGCGAATAACAATCTAGGTGCGTTCCTGTGTAAAACAGGCAGGAACGCCGAAGCTGTCGCGTATTTCCAGAAGGCGGTGGCTGACCCGTTCTATCAGACACCGGCTGTCGCCTGGTCCAATGCAGGCAACTGCTTGATGCGTAGCAACGACTACGCCGGGGCCGAGGCTGACTTTCGCAAGGCGATCGATGTCGATCCGCAAAATGCCGATGCGCTGTACCAGATCGCCAACTTGCTTTACCAGCGCGGCGACGCTTTCCGCGCGCGAGCTTTCGTCCAGCGCTTCGATGCACTGGGGCAGCCCAGTCCTGCTGCGCTCAAGCTCGGCCATGACGTCGAATCTCGTCTGGGCAACAGGGATGCTGCCCTCACTTATAGCAAGCGCCTGCAAAGCCAGTTCCCGGATTCGGAGCAGGCGCACGCCCTCGATGCAACTGCAAGCCCATGACCTCCAAACAGTCATCATCGATCGATCGCGCGAACCTCGGCGCGGATAAGCCGGCTCTGGATCAACCCATCATTGATCTGCCCGATATGCCAGGGGCTGGCGTAGAGACCTTGTCGTTCCACGTAGCGGCGAGTCATTTCGGCGCGCGCTTGCGTGCGGCCCGCGAAGCGCGCGGGCTGGATCTGAGCCATTGCGCGAATGCCTTGAAGTTGCCGTTGCGGGTGCTGCGCCAGCTTGAAAGCGATGATTACAGCGGTATCGACTATCAGGTCTATTTGACCGGCTATATCAGCAAATACGGCCGTTATCTCGGTGTCGACGAGATAGCCATTCAAGCGGAGCGCGCGCGCCTCAAGCCGGACGAGCCGGCCCTGGTCGCCACCGGCGGTATTTCGCATTCGCGTTACCTGCTGGAGCATTACGCGCGTGCGGCGACTTATGTCGTACTGACCGCGGCAATCGTGGTGCCGACGATTTGGCTTGGCGTGCGCGGCACCCTGGATCGCGACGTCAGTCATCTGGCGCCGCTCGATGCTGCGCCGGTCGCGCAGCAGGAGCAGGTATTGCCCGCGGCTACATCGTCCTCGGGTACGGCGGTCAGCACGGCCGTACAGACGCCGCCCGCCGCTCCGGTGCATGCCGACGAACAGCCTCTGCTTGCTTCGATGACGCCGTTTCTTGGCGGCGACAGCACGCAGCCGGCCAAGCCGACGGTGCCTGATGCGACGACGACCGGTGCCGGTGCGCACAGCTTGACGCTGAACCTGCCCAACGCCAGTTGGGTCGAGGTTACGACGCCAGCCGGCTCGCGCCTGGAATACGGCCTGCTTCCGGCCGGTAGCGCCAAAACCTACCGTAGCGACCAGCCGCTGGAAGTACGTCTCGGCAATGCCAGCGGCGCCGAAATCACGCTCGATGGTCAGCCATTGGCGTTGGATGGATACCGTCGGGCGAACGTTGCCCATTTCCGCATCGAAGTGCGCGACGGCAAGGCAACACCGGCTGCTTTCTAAGCTGGGCATTCGCCCAACGTTGTAGAGCGCAATCGGTTATGCTTGCGCACTGCCTGCTCGTGAACGAGCAGGCCGGGCTCGGCTTTTCCTCTTCCCCGCAGCAGTGCATCCCATATCAGAGCAGCCGATATAGGTGATGTCAGGTGCGCGGCCTCTTGAATGGTGATGGCATGTCATTTGAAGCATACGACGACTACGAACAGAGCGAACGCGTACAAAAGTGGCTGCGCCAGAATGGTTTGTCCATCGTCGTCGGTATTGCGCTTGGTTTAGTTGCCATCTTCGGTTGGCAGCAATGGCGCAACCACAAGTCGGGACATCAGGCTGAAGCGGCGCAGATTTATCAGCAAATTCAGAACGCGCTGTTGACCAATAAGGCCGATACCGCCGACGCGCTTATCGAACAGATGTACAAAGACTACGCCGACACGACTTATGCCGTGTTCGCCGCCAGCGGCCGCGCGCAGCGCCAGGCGCAGGCCAAGCAATGGGACAAGGCATTGGCGTCGCTAGGCTGGGCCGAGAGTCACGCTACCGACCCGCAATTGAAGTCGCTGACCCAGTTGCGGATGGCACAGGTGGCGCTTGCGCAGGGCAAGCCGGCGGATGCGCTGGCTACGCTTGATCGCATGCCGGCAAAGAGTTACGAAGTCCTCAGCCAGGAACTACGCGGCGATGTGCTGGTCAAGCTTGGTCGTGCCGACGATGCGCGACAGGCTTATCAAGCCGCCAAGTCGGCGATGGGCGAGGACGCGCCGCAAAACGGCGCCTTGCAGACCAAAATTGATGATCTGGCTACGGCCGGAAAGCAGGGTGCATGAAACCTGATGTAATGAAGCCGGATGCTATGAAGCCTGACGTTATCAAGAGCGGCGCGAAGAAGGGCATGGTTATGAAGCGGGCTTTGCTGATCGCACTGACATCGCTGGTCGCCCTTGCCGGCTGCCATTCATTCAAGAAAGAAAACGTCCAGCCGCCGACGCCGCTCGACAAGAGTTTCAAGCCCACTGTGCAGGTCACCCGCTTGTGGCGCAGCAGCGTCGGTGCGGGTGCCGGCGAGAGTGGTATTCGCCTGCGTCCTGCCTACGCCGATGGCGTGCTTTACGCGGCCAGCACCGATGGCAAGCTCGCCGCGTTCGACGCGCAGAGCGGCAAAACGCTGTGGACCAAGAGCGACCGTACCCACGGCTGGTTCGGCTGGGGCGACAAAAAACGCGCGGATGTGTTCTACGCCGGCGGCCCGATGGTTTCCGGCGACCTGCTGGTTGTCGGCACGCTCGACGGCCACGTCTACGGCCTGGGCGCGAAAGACGGCAGCCCTCGCTGGCAGGCCAAGGTGTCCTCGGAGGTCGTAGCTTCGCCGGTCATTGTCGGCAATCTGGTGGTTGCACGTACCACGGACGGCCGTTTGTACGGCCTGGACAGCAGCACCGGCGAGCGCCGCTGGGCCTACGATCAAAGCGCCGTGCCGCTGCTCAGCTTGCGCGGTAACGGCCCGCTGCTGGCCGCCAACGGCGTGGTGTTCTTCGGCAGCGACAACGGCAAGTTGGTCGCGGTGCGCATGGACAACGGTGAAAAGCTTTGGGAACAGACCCTGGCCAGCGGCGAAGGCCGTACCGAGATCGATCGCCTGAACGATGCCGACGGCGGCATTCTGCTTGACGGCAGCACGCTGTACGGCGCCGCCTATCACGGCAATTTGATTGCGGTCGACGGCCCCAGCGGTCGTCCTCTGTGGACGCGTCCGTTCTCCACCTTCACCTCGCTCGATACACTCGGTAACGCGTTGTACGGCGTCAATGAGTCATCCCAGGTGTGGGCGTTCGACAAGAACGGCGGGGCCGACATCTGGAAGAACGATAGCCTGAAGTACCGTTGGCTCACCGGCCCGGCCATTCAGGGCAACTACCTCGTCGTCGGTGACATGGAAGGTTATGTGCACTGGCTGCAAAGTGGTGATGGCGCACTAGCTGCGCGAGAGAAGCTGTCGAAGAAGCCCATCCGGGCACAGCCATTGGTGGTAGGTGACACCGTATACGTTGAAGACGAGAAGGGCCGTATTGGCGCCTATCGTCTGTCTGCGCATTAATTAGGACCGATGTTTCCATCATGCTGCCCGTTGTCGCCCTGGTCGGTCGCCCCAATGTCGGTAAATCGACCCTATTCAACGTTCTGACGCGCAGCCGTGATGCTTTGGTCGCCGATATGCCAGGCGTCACTCGTGATCGCCACTACGGTGTGTGCCGTTCTGGCGAACGATCCTTCGTGGTGGTCGATACCGGCGGTTTGTCCGGTGTCGATGAAGGCATCGATGCCTTAACCGCGCAACAAGTGCGCCTGGCGATCAGCGAGGCGCAGGTGCTGGTGTTTGTGGTCGACGCGCGCGATGGCTTGCTGCCGCAAGATATCGGCATCCTCAACGAGTTGCGCCGTAGCGGCAAGCCGATCATCGCGGCGGTCAACAAGACCGATGGGCTGGACGAGCAGAACGCCCTGGCTGAATTTGCCTCTTTCGGTCTCGCCGCGACGCTGCCGTTGTCGGCCGCACATAACCGCGGCACCGATGATCTGATCGCCCTCACGCTGCCCCTGCTGCCGGTGGAAACCGAGGAGTCGGTCGAGCAACGCGAGGACGGCAGCATCCGCGTGGCTATTGTCGGCCGCCCGAATGCCGGCAAGTCGACCCTTATCAATCGTTTGCTCGGCGAAGATCGGCTTATCGTTTCCAGCGTGGCCGGCACGACCCGCGATCCGATCCGTGTCCCGTTGGAGCGCGACGGTAAGCGGTACACCTTGATCGACACCGCCGGCGTTCGCCGCCGTGCGCGCGTCGAAGAGGCGGTAGAAAAATTCAGTGTGATTAAAACGCTGCAGTCGATGGCCGCCGCCCAGGTGGTCGTGCTGATGATCGACGCGCGCGAAAACCTGGCCGACCAGGATCTCACCCTGATCGGCCATGCCCTGGACGAGGGTAGGGCGCTGGTCATTGCCATCAACAAGTGGGACGGCATGGATGCTTACCAGCGCGAGCAGTGCCAACGTGCACTGGAGCGTCGCCTCAGTTTTGTGGAGTGGGCGAAACAGGTATTTATCTCTGCGTTGCACGGCTCAGGCTTGCGTGAGCTGATGCGAGCCGTCGTTCGAGCCCACTCGGCGGCGACCAAGGAGATCGGCTCTTCCGAGCTGACCAAGACATTGGAACGCGCCTACGAAGGCTATCAGCCGCCGTTGGTGCGCGGGCATGCGCCGAAGCTGCGCTTCGCCCATCCGGGTGGCCTCAATCCGCCCACCATCGTGATCCATGGCAGCCGCACCAAGCACATTGCACCGGCTTATCGGCGTTACCTGGAAAACTTCTTCCGCCAGCGCTTCAAGCTGGAGGGGACACCCATCCGCATCGATTTCCGCGATGGTGAAAACCCCTTCGCCGGCAAGAAAAACGTGCTTACCGAAGCTCAGCAGCGCAAACGTCAGCGTCTGGTTCGCGAGATGAAAAAGCGTCGCTAGGCTTATCGCCGCAGCAGCACGCATGATGTGCTGCCGCGTGGCTTCGATCGTCCTACACTGCCGTTCTTATGACCGAGTCACTGAACCGCGAAACTTGGCTGGCCAGCCTGCGCCAGCAGATTGCTGAACTTTCTCCTGCTGATGCCTTGTCTCGCCAGGCACAAGGTGCATTGCTGATCGATGTGCGTGAGGACGATGAGCGCGCTGCGGGTACGCCGGTAGGCGCGGTAGGGTTATCACGCGGTTTTCTTGAATTGCGCATCGAGCAGATCGAGCCGAATCGTTCGCGCAGCATCCTGACTTTATGCGGCAGTGGCCAGCGCTCGCTATTGGCCGCGGAAGCGTTGCTGCGCATGGGCTATCACCATGTCAGCTCGGTCGCCGGCGGCATGACTCGCTGGAAAAGCGACGGCCTGCCGATAGCGGCTGGCGAGCTGGATGCCGATGCGGCCGAACGTTATGCGCGCCAGCTACGTTTACCCCAGGTGGGTCAGGCCGGTCAGCAGAAACTCGCCCAGGCAAAAGTTGCCTTGCTGGGTGCCGGTGGCCTCGGTGCGCCGGTTGCGCTGTATCTGGCCGCTGCCGGGGTGGGGCTGCTCACCCTGGTCGACGACGATCGCGTCGAACGCTCCAACCTGCATCGGCAAGTCATTCATGCCGACGCGCGTGTCGGCATGGCCAAGACAGAATCGGCGCGGCTCGCCTTGGCTGCGCTCAATCCACGGGTGCAGGTCGAGGTTCGCACTGAACGGCTACAGGCCGATAACGTCGAACGACTACTGGCGAATCACGATGTCGTGGTCGACGGCGCCGATAATTTCCCGACGCGATATCTGCTCGCTGCTGCGACACGGCGTTTGATGTTGCCGATGGTGTACGGCGCGGTCGAGCGTTTTGCCGGGCAGGTCAGTGTGTTCGACCCGCGGCGCAACGATTCACCTTGTTATCGCTGCCTGTTCCCAGAACCGCCTTCGGCGGCCGAGGCACCCAATTGCAGCGAGGCCGGAGTACTAGGCGTGTTGCCGGGCATTATCGGCTTGCTGCAGGCGACCGAGGTGCTGAAGCTGATACTCGGCTTGGGTGAGCCGCTGGTTGGCCGTCTGTTGAGCTTCGATGCACTGAGCATGCGTTTTCACGAAGCGCGCTTGCTGCGCGACCCTCGCTGCCCCGGTTGCGGTGCAACGGCTCATTTCGGCGGTTATGAGGACATTGCCCGGCTTTGCGCGGCAGCGGGTTAAGCAAAGTCAGAAGGGAGCAGCGAATACATGTGCGCATCTTGCCATTGACCGCGGACGCTCAGTCGCTGCCGTGCGATCCCTTCAAAATATGCTCCAGCCCGCTCCGCACAGCACCGGCTGGCCAGGTTTTCAACGGCGACGACGATTTCCAGGCGCTGTAATTCAAAGTATGCGAAGGCATACGGGGCAAGCATTCCGATCGCCTTGGCGGCACTTCCTCGGCCTTGCCGGGACTGGCGAACCCAATAGCCGATATTTGCCATTCGATGTTCCGGCCGGAATTGGTTGATGGCAATGCATCCAATCAGCTCCCCGTTTTGTTTGTCGGTGATGGCAAGGGCACATTCGTCGCCGCGGCCTTGCCAGCTTTCACGGGTTAGTTCTATCCAATGGCGAGCATCTTCGGCCGAATAGTCGGGTATGCACCACGCTAGCCAGCGGCCGATGCTTTCCATCGACTCCTGTACGGCGTTGACCAGTGCTGCGGCATCGTCTTCATGCCAAAGACGCAGATGCAGATTTCCGCGATTCAGTCCGTAGGCAAGCAAATCTGGATGTTGTGCGGACATGGGCTATTTGTGCCTGTACGGGTGAGCCACGATAATGCAAGGTTTACGGGGCCAATATCACCATGAGCGCACGCATTCTCGACGGTAAACGCATCGCCCAGGAACTGTTGGAGCGGATCGGCAAGCGGGTCACTGAGCGTAAGGCGCAGGGGCTGGCCGAGCCGGGACTGGCCGTCGTATTGGTGGGCGATGATGCGGCTTCTTCCGTTTATGTGCGCAACAAGCGCAAGGCTTGCCATCAGGTGGGCTTTCGTTCGTTCGATTTCGACCTGCCGTCGAGTACGACGCAGGATGAGTTATTTGCGCTGATTGACCGGCTGAATGTCGATCCGGCCGTGCAAGGCATTCTGGTGCAATCGCCCTTGCCTGAGCATATCAATGAGGATGCCCTGGTCGATCGCATTGCGCCGAACAAGGATGTGGACGGATTCCAGGCGGTGAGCCTCGGTCGTTTAGTCTTGCGCCGTTTCGGCTTGCGCCCATGCACCCCCAAGGGCGTGATGACCTTGCTCGGCCATACCGATCGGCCGGTACGCGGCCAGCATGCGGTGGTGGTCGGGGTCTCCAATCATGTCGGACGTCCGCTTGCCTTGGAGTTGCTGATCGCAGGCTGTACCACCACCTGTTGTCATCGCTTTACCCGTGATCTGGAAAGCTTTGTGCGCCAGGCCGACATCGTGATCGTTGCGGTAGGCCGCCCTGGCTTGGTGAAAGGCGAATGGATCAAGCCGGGCGCGGTGGTAATCGATGTGGGCATCAATCGTCTCGATGACGGCCGTCTGGTGGGTGATGTCGATTTTGCGGCTGCCGCCGAGCACGCAAGCTGGATTACCCCGGTTCCTGGCGGTGTCGGCCCGATGACGGTGGCCACCTTGATGGAGAACACGCTGGAAGCGGCCGAGGCGGCGGATCTACTGGTGTAAAGCGGCGCGTTGCCGCTTGGGCTGGGGTGCCTTGGTGATGATTTGCCGCAGCCTGCTGGCATCGAAACGAGGCGGTGCGTATAATCCTCTCTTTGCAGCGGGACTTTTCGCATGCGGATCCTCGCCGAGGCTCTCACCTACGACGATGTTTACCTCGTTCCGGCCCATTCGGTCGTTCTACCGCGCGATGTGGATACATCCGCACGGTTGACCCGCAATCTGCGCTTGAACATTCCTATCGTGTCCGCCGCCATGGACACGGTCACCGAAGCCCGGCTTGCCATCACCATGGCGCAAAGCGGCGGCATCGGCATCATCCACAAAAACATGACCGCCGAGCAGCAGGCCGAAGAAGTACGCCTGGTGAAGAAATTCGAGGCTGGCGTGATCCGCAGCCCGATCACTGTCGGGCCGAATACTTCGATTCGCGAAGTGCTGCGGTTAACCCGTGCCCACAACATCTCCGGTGTGCCGGTGGTAGACGGCGAACAGCTAATCGGCATCGTCACCAGCCGCGATCTGCGTTTCGAGCGCAAGCACGACGATCCGGTGCGCAACATCATGACGCGCCAGGACAAGCTGGTCACGGTACGCGAGGGCGCCAGCCAGGACGAAGTGCTGCAGTTGCTGCACAAGCACCGTATCGAAAAAGTGCTGGTGGTCAACGACGACTATCAACTGCGCGGTCTGATTACCGTCAAGGATATTCAAAAGGCCCGCGACAATCCCTACGCCGCCAAAGATCGCCACGAGCGTTTGCTGGTAGGCGCGGCCGTAGGCGTCGGTGGCGACACCGAGCTGCGCGTAGCCGCCTTGGTCGATGCCGGCGTGGATGTGTTGGTGGTCGATACCGCCCATGGCCATTCGCAAGGCGTGATCGAACGTGCCGGCTGGGTCAAGAAAAACTACCCGCAGGTGCAGGTCATTGCCGGCAATATCGTTACCGGCGAAGCCGCACGCGCCTTGCTTGATGCCGGTGTCGATGCGGTCAAGGTCGGCGTGGGTCCCGGTTCGATCTGCACCACCCGCGTGGTTGCCGGTGTCGGTGTGCCGCAGATCACCGCGATCGATATGGTCGCCACCGCATTGAAAGACGAAATTCCGCTGATTGCCGACGGCGGTATCCGCTATTCGGGCGACATCCCCAAGGCGCTTGCCGCCGGTGCTTCCACCGTGATGCTGGGCTCGATGTTTGCCGGCACTGAGGAATCCCCAGGCGAGGTGGAGTTGTTCCAGGGGCGTTCGTACAAAAGCTATCGCGGCATGGGTTCCATCGGGGCGATGGCCTTGGGCTCCAAGGATCGCTACTTCCAGGATGAGGCCGACGCCGACAAGCTGGTGCCTGAAGGCATCGAAGGCCGCGTGCCGTACCGTGGGCCGTTGCGCAACATCATTCATCAGTTGATCGGTGGCCTGCGTGCCTCGATGGGCTATCTGGGTGCGGCGACCATCGAAGACGTGCGGCAGAAAGCGCAGTTCGTCAAAGTCACTTCGGCAGGCGTTACCGAGGCACATCCGCACGATATCCAGATCACCAAGGAAGCGCCGAACTATCGGCTCAATTCCTGAGATGGAATAGCCAAGGGAGCCGGGAAAGGAGTATCGCAAAGCCGATCTCGATTCCCGGCTTCAGTCGTATAGCCGCATCCACTTTTTGAAATCGACGCGGAGTGGTTTTCCATTCCCCCATCTCCATTCCCGATGCCCAGCCCCATGACCCAAATCCATAGCGACAAAATCCTCATACTCGATTTCGGCGCTCAGTACACCCAACTGATTGCCCGGCGTATTCGCGAATTGGGCGTGTACTGCGAGATCTGGGCCTGGGATCACGAGCCGACCGAAATTCTGGCCTATGGCGCCAAGGGCATTATTCTTTCCGGCGGTCCTGAATCGACCACCCTGGAAGACGCGCCGAAAGCGCCGCAGGAGGTGTTCGATGCCGGTTTGCCGATACTCGGTATCTGCTACGGCATGCAGACCCTTGCTGCACAGCTCGGTGGCGCCACCGAGGCGGCCGACGCGCGTGAATTCGGCCATGCCAAGGTCGATATCGTGGCATCGGATCGCCTGTTTGCGGGTCTTAGCGATCATCCGGGTTCGGCTCAGGCGTTAGACGTCTGGATGAGTCATGGCGATCATGTCTCTGTCGCGCCGCCAGGCTTTATCGTCACCGGTCGCACCGACCGCGTGCCGGTGGCGACGATGGCCAATGAAGACAAGCGCTGGTATGGCGTGCAATTCCACCCCGAGGTGACCCACACCAAGCAGGGCGGGGCTTTGCTCAAGCGCTTTGTCACCGAGATTTGCGGCTGCCGCACGCTGTGGACGGCCGCCAATATCATCGAAGACCAGATCGAGCGCGTGCGTGCTCAGGTCGGCAACGATCAAGTGTTGCTTGGCCTCTCTGGCGGCGTCGACTCCTCGGTCGTGGCGGCGCTGCTGCATCGGGCCATCGGCGACAAGCTGACCTGCGTATTCGTCGATACCGGCTTGTTGCGTTGGAAAGAGGGCGATCAGGTGATGGCCACCATGGCCGAGCATATGGGCGTGAAGGTGATTCGCGTGAATGCCGCCGATCGCTATTTCAGCGCGCTGGCCGGGCATTCCGATCCCGAGGCCAAACGCAAAATCATCGGCCGCTTGTTTGTGGAAATCTTCGACGAAGAATCGTCCAAGCTCACCACGGCCAGTGGCGGTCAAGTGAAGTGGTTGGCACAAGGCACTATCTATCCCGATGTGATCGAGTCGGCTGGCAGCAAGACCGGCAAGGCTCACGTCATCAAGAGCCATCACAACGTCGGTGGCCTGCCTGAGCATATGAAACTCAAGCTGGTCGAGCCGTTGCGCGAACTGTTCAAAGACGAAGTGCGCCGCATCGGCGTCGAGCTGGGACTGCCTCGCGAAATGGTTTACCGCCATCCATTCCCCGGTCCGGGCCTGGGCGTGCGCATCTTGGGCGAAGTGAAGCCCGAATACGCCGAGCTACTGGCGCGGGCCGATGCGATCTTTATGGAGGAGCTGCGTCTTTGGGATCTCTACGACAAGACCAGCCAGGCATTCGCAGTGTTTCTGCCGGTGAAATCGGTGGGTGTGGTCGGTGACGCTCGTGCCTATGAGTGGGTCATCGCCTTGCGCGCGGTGGAAACCATCGACTTCATGACCGCGCACTGGGTGCATCTGCCTTACGATTTCCTCGGCAAAGTCTCCAATCGCATCATCAACGAATTGCGCGGCGTTTCCCGCGTGGTTTATGACATCAGCGGCAAGCCACCCGCGACGATCGAGTGGGAGTAAGGGTGAGTTATTTTCCTATATAAATCATCAACTTAGAATGATGCTCAAAGAATAGTTGATTGGAGCGTAGCTACTTTAAGTTGTTGATTTTGAAGATCGTCGTGAATGAGTTCCCGCTTTTTAGCGCCCCCAGGCGGAGAATTTGACGGTAAAACTGACGGGACGTGTGAGCTCCTTTGGCTAGGCTCGACTGTTGTCGACATGGCAATACCGTCCGTGACGGTAGTGATTGATCTCAGAAACATAGGTTTCATGCGGGTTCGCGGAGATATGTAGACCTCTTGGTAGGTGACGGCAATCGGCCGTCTCTACTAGGAGACCTGTTACATGCTTACGGACCTTGCCTTACGGAACCTCAAACCACGCGCCGCCCTTTACAAAGTTGCAGACCGCGACGGCATGTACGCGGCTATTTCTCCGTCAGGAGCTATTTCCTTTCGCTACGACTATCGCCTCAATGGCCGACGCGAGACGTTGACCATTGGCCGCTATGGTTTCGATGGCATCTCTCTCGCTGCTGCTCGGGAAAAGCTCCGGAATGCCAGGCGGTTGGTAGGTGAGGGCATCTCGCCAGCGCTACAGAAGCAGCGGGAGAAAGCTCGCGGGCCTGAGACCCAGACGTTCAGCGATCATGCGAATCGATGGCTTTATGGGGCCACGATGGCTGAGTCGACGCGCTCGATGCGCAAGAGCGTATTGGATCGCGACATCCTGCCGGCTTTCGAAAAACGCCTTTTGAGCGAGATACACGGAGAGGATCTACGTTCACTGTGTATGCGGGTAAAAGCGCGAGGTGCTCCAGCGACCGCCGTTCAAATTCGCGACATTGTGAAGCAGATCTATGGCTACGCGAATACACATGGGGAGAAGGTAGCAAACCCTGCTGATAGCGTGGGTGCGGCGTCCATTGCGACGTTCGTGCCGAAGGATCGTGCCTTGTCGCCGCTAGAAATTCGCCTGATGTCCATTCAATTGGACTCTGTGGCCACTTATCCGACGATCCGGCTGGCACTACGCCTGATCCTGCTGACGATGGTGCGCAAGAGCGAACTGATTCAAGCCACTTGGGATGAGGTCGATTTCGAGGCGGCGACCTGGACGATTCCGAAGCAGCGGATGAAGGGGCGAAAGCCCCATATGATCTATCTGTCGCGGCAAGTTCTCGATATCTTCGTTGCGCTCAATATCTGTGCGGCGGGCTCAAAGTTCGTGTTGCCATCGCGCTACAACGCCGATCGCTGCATGTCGAATGCGACCTTGAACCGGGTCACACAGCTTGTGGTGGAGCGAGCCAAAATCGCGGGCTTAGCTCTAGAACCGTTCACCGTCCATGATCTGCGCCGCACCGGATCAACGCTGCTGAACGAAGTGGGCTTCAACCGGGACTGGATCGAAAAGTGCCTGGCTCATGAAGAAGGGCGCTCCTCGTGTTCGATCTACAACAAAGCCGAGTATGCCGAGCAACGACGCCACATGCTGCAAGAATGGGCAGACATGGTTGATGTTTGGATCAACGAGCAAACCTACGTGCCGAAGCTTATGCCGGAGAACGTGGTGCTACCGGTGCTGCGTGTGACCGTGTGAGAGGGGGATAGCGTGAAGATCCCAGGGCGCGTGGTACTGGCGATGGAAGGCGAATGGTTTATATTTTCAACAAAAAGATCACTTAAAGTGATCTAATTCTTCATTTATCAAACCGTTGAGTCTTGGCAGAAGTTCGAGAAAGTTATATTTTGAGCACTATGGGTGACCAAAATTCAGGGAAATTAAACCGTCTGCTAGCTGAGCTAGGTGATACGCGCTTGGTGTCCAGTCGCTGGCTACGGGCGCATGGCTATTCCAATAGCCTCGTCGCGCGCTATGTGGGCAGCGGCTGGCTCGTGTCGCCGTCTCGTGGCGTGTACATGCGCCAGGGCGGGCGCCTGCAGTGGAATGGGGTGGTGCGCAGCCTGCAGGCCGGGGAGGGGATGCCGCTCCATGTGGGGGGGCGATTCGCGCTGACCTTGCAGGGACACGAGCATTACCTGCGCTTGGGCGACGCCGGGACAATCACGCTCTATGGGGCGGAGCGGCCGCCAGGCTGGGTGAGCAAGCTACCGTTGCAGGAGCGCTTTGCGTTCCTGGGCAAGGGGCCATTCGATCTGCCTGCCATGCCGTTCACGGCCGAGGTGTCGGAGTCCGCGCTGTCTGGGCAGGGGCTGGCGTGGTATCAGGTCGGCCCCGGCACCGATGCGCTGGTGTGCTCGACCCCGGAGCGGGCCATGCTGGAGCTGTGCGACGGCGTGTCGGACGCGGCGTTGGTCTACGAGGCCGACGCGCTGATGCAGGCCATGACCACATTGCGCCCGCAGCGCGTCGGCCTGCTGCTGCGCCACTGCCGCAGCATCAAGGCGAAGCGGCTGTTCCTGGCGCTGGCCGATCGCCATCGGCATGCGTGGCTGGCGCACGTGCCGCTGGAGGACGTCGATCTGGGCCGGGGCAAGCGCGCGCTCGTGCCTGGCGGTCGCCTGCATCCGACCTACCAGATCACCTTGCCAGGAGACCTCGATGAGCACCTGGTTTGACCATTGGGATCGGCGCTACGTCGACCGGGTGCGGTTGCTGGTCGAGATCCTGCCGGTGCTCGCGCAGGAGCCACGTTTCGCGCTCAAGGGCGGCACGGCCATCAATCTGTTCGAGCACGATCTGCCACGTCTGTCCGTGGACATCGATTTGGCTTGGCTGCCGGTGCACGACTATGCCGAGGATGCGAGGCTGATTGCTGAAGCCCTTGGGCGATTGGCCGATGTGCTGCGCGCCCGTCCGTTGCAACTGCAGGTCCAGACTTCGGCAGGCGAAGGTGCAGGAACGGTCACTCGGCTGGTGGCTAGCCGCGGCCGCGCGCGCGTGCAGATCGAGACGACGCCGGTAATGCGCGGCACCGTGCATCCGGTGCGTCGCATGGTAGTGCGCCCCAAGGTAGAGGAGGCATTCGGCTTCGCCGAAGTGCAGGTGATGGACTTCGCCGACCTATATGCCGGCAAGATCGCGGCGGCACTGTCGCGGCAGCATCCGCGCGATCTCTTTGATGTGGGTCTATTGCTGCAGGACGAGCGGGCGGACGAAGCGCTCTGGCGCACCTTCCTCGTATACCTGACGTGCAGCCCCAAACCAGCCTGGGAAATGTTGGCGCCCCGGATGCCAGCGGATTTCGAGGCCACCTTCGAGGCTCATTTTAAGGGCATGACGACCGAGCCCATTGAGGTCGGGGCCTTGCTGCAGAGTCGCGAGCGTTTGGTGTCGCGCGTGGCATCGTGGCTGGATGAGCCGTCGTGCGCGTTCCTGCGGTCCGTGGAGAGCGAGCAGCCGGACTTTGGCCTGATCGGGCTTGCGCATGCGGCGGAGTTGCCGGGTGTGCGGCGTAAGCTGCACAACCTTGCGCAGCGCACGGCAGGCAAGCGTGCGGCGGATCGCCAGGCGCTTGAAGAAACGCTGGCGCGGATCGCTGGTACCAGATGACGAGTGAGATCGGCGCGATGGTTCATGATTTTATATTGGCCTATGGGTTAGGCAAACGCATGGATTGCACGATGATGCTCTGTGCCGACAGGCAGACAGCGCGTGCACCGTCGCCCTGGTGGGCTGGGAACGGAGCCGATCATGAATGACAACGATACGGGCACAGCGCCGATAGAAATCGACAAAGTTCGCGCATCCAAGGCGGGCCATGCCTTTCATGAAGCTTGGGCCGCGCGTACCGCTCTTGAGCTCTTGCCGCCGTCGACCGACCTTACCGCGATCACGCTCGAGGGATTCGATGAACGAGACGAGCAGAGCTTGGGAACCGGTGCGGTCGAGATTGCCGATCTCGTTCGGTACCACGGTGCCACCGATGTTGCTCAAGCGCATCGAGTCTCGGTCGTTCAGTTCAAGTACTCGATCGCAAGCGCCGACACGGCCGTTCGAGCGGTGGACCTTGCATCCACGCTTGCCAAATTTGCCGTGACCGATGCCGAGCTTCGGGCGACGCATGGCGACGATCATGTTCTCGCCGTGGTGCGCTATGAGTTTGCGACGAACAGGCCCATCCACCAGAACCTTGGGAAGGCGATCACCGCGGTTATCGCGGGCACGCAAGAAGCCGGTGATGTAGCCCGTCAAGCCGGCCAGATCGCAGAAGCGCTGAAAGACTATCCCCATCCCTTTTCTGATCTGCTGCGACGATTGGAATTGGTCGGCAGCAAGGGGAGCTTGACCGAGGCGGAGCGAGCGATTTCAACCATCCTCGCCGCATGGAGCGAACCAGGGGATCCGGATGCGGAGAAACGCCTGCTCAAGTTGCGGAATCTCATCAGGATCAAGGCCGGTCCTGGTAGCGAGACGGACAAACGCATTGATCGCGTAGCGGTTTTGGCTGAGCTGGAAGTGGAGCATGAGGACCGCCTATATCCCACGCCGGACGCGTTCCCCGAGGTTGAGGTCGTCATTCAGCGCGACGCGCTCGACGACCTTGCAATCCTCGCCCGTGAAGCGGGTCTTCCTCTCATCGTCCACGCCGCAGGAGGCATGGGTAAGACCGTTTTGATGCAAGGCCTCGCGGATCGATTGCAAGCCGATGGACCCGTGGTGCTCTTCGATGGCTTCGGCGCCGGTCGCTGGCGGGATCCCGCCGACGGTCGGCACCTCCCGGAAAGGACACTTGTCCACCTTGCCAATCTCATGGCCGGGCAAGGACTGTGCGACATTCTGTTGCCTCTGGCGGATGTCACGGGCTTGCTAAGGGCATTCCGCCGACGGCTCGCGCAATCGGTGGAAACGGCTCGGCGAACTCGCGGCGATGCCTGTGTTTCACTGGTGCTCGATGCGATCGATCACGCCGGGCTTGCCGCGCGGGAAACGGTGACATCATCGTTCGCACACCTGCTCATGCGCAGCCTAAGCGTTGATCCCATCGATGGCGTTCGTGTCGTTGCATCGTGCCGGACTGAACGGCTCGCGCTGGCGACCGGCAATGCCTCACACCGTCTTTTTACTGTTCCACTGTTCACTGACGCGGAAGTACGTTCCCTCGTTGAACGACGCGTGCCGGATGCATCGGCCGACGAGATCGCCGCGCTGCTGACGCGGTCCGGTCGCAATCCGCGCTGTCTCGACAACCTGATTGCGACCGGACGGCCGTTTGATCCCGTGTCTTTCCCGGACGCCCCGGAAGAGCCGCACGATCTGCTCGACGCGTTGCTTCGCAAGCGTCTTGCCGACGCGCGCGAAACGGCACGCGCGCGTGGTGCTAGCGATGCGGACATTGACCTCCTGCTCACGGGCATCGCCTTGCTGGCGCCGCCCGTTCCCATTCAAGAGCTTGCTGCGGCTCACGGCTTGATCGCGGAGCAGGTGGAGAGCTTCGCGGCTGACCTCGCTCCCTTGCTTGAGCGAACGCCACACGGCCTGATGTTCCGCGATGAACCGACCGAGACCCTGATCCGATCGAGCTACGGCGCGAGTCAGGCCGGTCGAGATCGCGTTATCGCCGCGCTCCAAGAACGTCAGCTCACCTCAAACTATGCCGCCAGGGCACTGCCCGCGTTGCTTACCTCGCTACGCGATGCCGACCAACTCATCCAACTGGCCTACGACCTGCGCGTTCCCCGGGGCGCTTCACAGGTAAGCACACGCGACATCCGGCTATCGCGGATCACGGCCGCGATAGCCCAGGTGGGCGAGCTGAACCGGCGCGACGATCTTCTGCGCCTACTGCTGGAAGCGTCGCTCGTTGCAGCGGGTCATGAGCGATCCGATCGCTTCCTATACGAGCATCCTGATCTCGCCGCTGTGGCTGGGGATCCCGAAGTCTTGCGACGGCTTTCCGCAACCACGGTCGGCTGGCCTGGGGGAAAACACGCCGCGCTAGCACTGGCCAACGCATTCGCAGGCGACCGAGATGAGGCCCGTCGTCACGCTCGGCGCTCAATCGATTGGCACAATTGGGCTGCGCATTCCAAACGCAGCGCGCGCTTTAGCGAATCGAGCACCTCAAGGCAGTGGGACGATATTGGCTTCGCCTATGTCGAGATGCTGGCGGGCAATGACGTGCGCGTTGCCGAGTTCTTCGCCCGTCGAGACGACGCTGTGGCCTTCGCCAAGTTTCAGGACTTGTTCGAGCTTCTGGATCGACACCAGCGTTCGGCCCATCCGCCCCAGACGCGCATCGCAACGCGGCTGTTGCGCTGCCGACTGCCATCTCGCGCACTCTACGCCGCCGCGCTTCCCTTTGTCGGCCGTGATCCCGCCTACGCCAGAGGACTTGTTGCGGCACTTGCGGCGGCATCTTCTGCGAATGGCAAAAGGGAGGGCTTGGCGATGGCCAGCGTGCTGGCATCGGCACGGGCGATAGAGCTCGGCATGGAGAGCGAGGCAGCCAGCATCCTCGCGGGAGCGGCACTTACACCGCCTAGCGTGTATGACTATTCCAGTCAGTATTCGAGCGACCGCGCGATTCACGTGACTGTCCTGGCTGCTGGCGCTCGCGCCGCCTTGAGCCGGAAGCGCGCCACCTTGATGGACATGGTGCCGGCGGAATTCATCGGGTTGGTGCCTGCTAGCGCGCGATCGCGGGGCGCAGCGACGTTCAGTCGGGTGCTTACCCAGAAGCTGGCGGCTCCGACGTACGATGGAACTCGGCGCCGACGCAAGAGGCGCGGTGACATCGACGAGGAAAAGCGATCGGACTACGCGCGTGCGCTCAGCGGCCGGATCCTGCCGATGCTGAACTATGCGCAGGATGTCGCCGACATCATTCGTCCGCCGAGTGGAACGACACGGGACGAGATGGTGGCGGCCGCCTTTGACCGACTGGTCCGTGATGTCGAGCAGTCATCCAACTATCCGTATCGGGATGAGAAGGCTTATCTCGCGCGAACCGGATTTCGAGTGATGTTCGACCTTGCCGACGCGCTAGGTGCGCTCAACGCCGCACTTGCGAAGCGTATGGTCGAGTGGGCAGCGAGTGCACCGGGCCTGTTCACGCCGGAACTGACCCATGTGGTAACTCGACTATCGCGCCTCCCCCCGTGCCATGATGCTGCGCTCCTCCTCGCTGGCCAGATCGAGCGCAAGATCCAACTCGACACCGATGTCGGATCCCGCATTTCATCCTACGGCAATCTCGCTCGCGCAGCCTGGCGAGTGAGCACCGAGGAGGCGGCGGCCTATTTTCGTCGTGCGCTCGATCTTGCCGAGGCCATTGGATCGGATGACTTCGATCGTACCAATCACTTGCTGGAGCTGACCGGCCACTATTCGGGGCCCGAACTGTCGCCGGCGGCGGCGCACACTCTGGCACGTATCCTCGAACTGAATCAGAACGAGGACGGCAAATTCCCCTGGACGGAATACGCGGAATCGATGGTGCCGATGGCTGGTCGGGCGACATTGGCGACGCTGGCACGGTTGGACGATCGCGACGCTGCGCGGCTCGGACTGTCGCTCGGTCCCGCGTTAACGGTTCTCGTTCGTGATGCGAAGCTTTCTGTTGAAGCGGCCGTCGCTCTGTTTGGATTGGCTGCTCCAATCGAAACGTGGACGTGGCGGATCGCGGATTTCGCGTCGGAGGTCATAGACCGGCTACCTCAACAGCGACGGGAATGGCTCTTCGATCTCCTTCTGGTCGAGATGGATCGCGAGGATCAACTGTCGCCTGGACGGGAGACCATCGAAAGGCTCCATGACCTCGTTGAGCGCAGCCTGCCTGTCGCTTCTCCTGCTCGAACACGCATCGCGGGCCTGCTCGCTCGCCTTGGACCCACATCCGAATCGCGGACGGTCCTGTTGCCGTCCACCGTGCCGGAGCCACCTCCCGTCTTCCCGGTGGACCTCACGGACTCAGACAACATCGACCGTCAGATACTCGACCAGGAGATTGACCAGTCGGGGCGGCGCTGGCCCGTTCGGACACTGATAGATTTGGCCAAGCAAGCCAACTCTCCGGCCGAGCGCCTTGGGTTCGTTCGTGCTGTCGTGGAAGCAACGGCTGCCACGCTTGCCGACAAGATCCACGCCCTAGACGACTACTTGGAGGCGTGGGGTAAGTCGTCGGCGGCGATGCGTGATGCGCTGCCTGCCTTGGGACTGCGCCTGGCGACCAAGCATGCCGCCGAGCTCGCCAGTTCAAGCACCGACGCGTGGGGCGGCTGGCGGGGGCTGGAGCAGCATTTTCATGCCGATCGCGCCACCCTTGTCGAGCACGTAGTCGCCGCGCTCCGGAGCACGGCGGATAACCTTGGTGGTAACGCCTGGCTCGCCCTTGCCGCGCGACTGGCGCCTGACGTCAGTGCCAGCGCCATGGCGGAAGGCCTCGAACGGTTTCTGGCCAATACTGGTGAGAAGCTGCCGCCCGAAGTTGGGGATGGACCGTGGGACGCGCGTTTTGCCGTTCCCGTTGACGAGGCGACATTCGTCGCCGGACTCGTGTGGGCGAGGCTTGGCCATCCCATCGCTGCCATGCGCTGGCGCGCAGCCCATGCGGTGAGGCGCCTGGTGGTGGCGGGGCGCTCCGATGTGGTTGAACGACTGATGGCGCGCTTTGGGTCTGCGCCGAGCGTGCCGTTCGGCGATGCGAAGCTGCCTTTCTATGCCATGCATGCGGAGCTCTGGCTGTTGATTGCGCTCGCTCGCGTCGCGAAAGACGCGGCTCCCGCATTGGCCTCGCATCGCGCCTTCTTCGAGCGAATTGCCTTTTCTGCTGAGTTTCCGCACGTCGTCATGCGTGCGTTCGCGATAGACATACTGCGCGAGCTTGCGCATGCACTGGCACCCGAGGAGCGCGAAGCACTTATCGCCAAGCTCGACGCGGCCAATCAGTCGCCCTTCCCAGCGACCCCTCGCGCCGATTATCGCGAGCTCCGGTATGCCCCCAGGCCAGATGCCTCGCCGCAACCTGAGGATGGCTTCCATCTCGACTACGACTTCAACAAATATCAGGTCGAGCGTTTGTGCCGCGTCTTCGCTTGTCCAGGGTGGGAGGTGGAAGATCGCATCAGCGCATGGGTGCGACAGTGGGACACCACCGTTCGCGGCATGCACGATTGCCCACGTAGCGGGAGCCATGACGCCTCTTGGTCGTCGGGCTATGTTCCGAACCGAGATCGATACGGGGGATACCTCGGATGGCACGCGCTCATGCTGGTGGCGGGTGAGTTGCTCGCGACACGAGCGGTGGTCGGCGAGGATTGGGACGGTGATGCTTGGGCCGCGTTTCTGATGGAATACACCCTGTCAAGAAACGACGGTCTCTGGCTGGCCGATCTCACCGATCCCTTTCCGCTCGACCTCACCCCGGAGGCGGACATGCCTATGCCGGAGAGCGGTGAGCGCAACGCCGTCCGCGAAGACAGTAAGCTGCTCGCGCCGTTGCTCGGCGTGCTGGACGGCAAGGTGGCGGCGGATTGGCTTCCGGTCGCAGGACGTTGGTCGATCGGGCGAGACACCACGGTCACGCTGCAAAGCGTGCTGGCGAACGCTGGCGATGCGCGAGCGGCGGTCATGGCCGTGCTGTCAGCGGAAGCCTTCTTTCGATGGTTGCCTGACGATGAAGATGAGATCGCTCGTCAGTTCGGCGATGGCGGTCACACGGTTCAGCCGTGGGTCGCGAAGACACCGAACACCGAGCGCCAACTCGATCGGTATGATCCTTATGGCGGCGCCACCGCACTCGATCGGCCTTTCCCAGCGGATTGGACGCGAGACCTGTTGGGGACGGTCGCGGATGATGAGGTGGTCCGCCGCTGGTCAGTCGACGGCAGAACCGCCTATCGTGCCGAAGCCTGGGGTGCGGAGGGCGGTCGGGGTGAGTACGCGTGGAGCGAGACGGGATACCGTTTGCTCGTCAGTCCTGGCACATTGCTTGCCCTGCTCAAGGTTTCCGAGCGTCGTCTTGTCGTTGCATTGACGCTCCAGAAATACCATCGAGGGAAGTCGAGCGGACGTGCCGGGGACACCAGCGGCTTTACCCATCGGTCGCTGGTAATCGTCATCGACGAACGCGGCCAGATTTGGTCGCCACGAGGCCTCTCTCGACAAGCTAAGGAAGCGCTTGCGACGCTCGATCCCGATCGGCGGCGCGATTTCTATCCGCGGTTCCGCGCGATCGCTGGCCTGCCCGATGAATGGCTAGCTCGGCGCAACGATCCACCGATGAGCGAAGAGCAGTATCGAATCATCATCGAACGTCTATCGTCTGACTAAGAGGGCGGTGTCACCCCTCACGCGAGCCCGCCCGAACAGGGCGGGATTTTCGTAGGTGGACATCCGGTTTTGAAATGCCGCCGCGCGGGGGGCTTGCGCGCGTCGAGGGGACGCGCGTCTGGGCGCGGCACGCCGATCGGTCGCCGCTGGCGCGGGTGAGGTGTCAATGGCGCCCCACCGCCATGGGCGGCGGGGTGGGCACGCCCCGACCTGCCGCAGCCGGTTGTGTCAAAGCATGCCGTCCTCGACCGCTACGCCATGTTGCACACGCAGACCTACGGCGAGGCAGTCGATGCGACAACACTGATTCCGCACATGCTGGAAGCATTCATGGCAGGCGATCGGGGTTCAGACGGGGGGGAGGGCTGTTGCGACGGAAAATAGGAAAGTAAAGGCGGGTATCTAAAAAGTTACAATTGCTCCTGTGAATCCGCCAAAAATATGGAGGGCATGTGCTTCAAATCGCGACAGGAAAGCTCTTTTCGAACGCAGTGGGGAGAGAAAACCGCTTGCGAGGCATGCTCTACACAAACGCGATTTTTGCGCGAGAGGAATCGATAGACACTGCTGCTGGGTGTCTTTTGCCGTCATCAAGTTATTCGATTCGTCCTCACGTTCTGATATACGAATTCCTTGAACGAATGGAGGGTGAGGGGGAAGCGGCTGGCGTGCTGGTTTCATCGACCGTCGATCCCTACCTTCAGGATTTTTCGGTAGTTGTTTCATTTGCGTTGAACTGCACGTGCACGCCAGACGTTGATTTGGCACGGCGGCTAACAAGCGGCGGACGTGGGCTGGCCACGAGGGTCGCTCCGAAGGAACTTGTTCGCCGGTTCTTCGACCAGGAATATTGGTGCCGACCGGAGGACAATGCGTTCCTCAGCGACTTTACCAACAGGCTGATCGGATTGCCGCGAAGCACCTTTCTTGGTGTGATGCGGGCGCTTCGTACCTATGTCAATGGGATGCACCGCATCGCAGATGATCTGGAGCTTGCATACACGCTACTGGTGGCTTCCGTGGAGTCGCTTGCTCAGGACTTTGACGGTCATGAAAGTGACTGGGACTCGTTTGATGAGCGAAAGCGCAAAGCAGTGGATGAGGCATTGTCTGCGGCTGACGAAGTCACGGCCCAGCGCGTCAGAGAAGCGCTTTTAAGCGTTGAGCATGTCGCCTTGGGCCGTCGTTTCCGGGAGTTCGCGATTGCACATACGACGCCCGCCTATTTCCGTGAGTCGTCCGGGGGAGATGGACTTCGGCTGGCTAGATCTGATCTGGCGGAAGTTCTCGGCTTGGCTTATCAATCACGGTCAAAGTACGTGCATCAACTCCGGCGACTGCCGGACATGGTGACCATGGGGCACGGTTACGCGGAAACCGCACTAGATGGACGCTCAACGCATCTAACTTTGCAGGGCTTGGCTCGCTTGATGCGCAGCATCATTATTGAATTTGTGATGAGGCAAGCGCCAGTCGACCGTGAACCATACGACTATCATCTGGAACGAAGCGGCATTATGCAGATGCAGTTGGCTCCTCAGTACTGGGTCGGGCGTGCAGAGGGGGATATTACAAAGGCTGGCAGGGACAAGCTGGAGGGATTTCTTCAACAACTAGCGTCTTGTCTCCTCAAACAGCCTGGCGCGGTCATCACTGATATGCGCGAAGTGCTGACAAAGGTTGCTGAGCTCGCAGCCACTATAAAGAAGCCTCTTAGGCTGCCGTATTTGGCTTTACATTTCTTGTTCAATTGGCATGTGTCAGAAAATGACTCTGCTGCGACATCTCCCGCTCTCAAGGCATTGATCGAAAGTGAACTCGGTGAACCCGGTTCTGAATCGCTGATTGCCCACAATTTGTCTGGCCAAACGATTGACTGGCCTTGGAGGTACATCGGCGGACCGTGGATGGCTATCTACGGCGTCGAGCGGCCGCGAGCGGCTTGCGATTCCCGAGAGTTTTCGAGACAGGAATCATCCTTGATCTGGCTGAAAGGTACCGCCTGGTTGGTGACATGGATGCTTGTAGGGCGATGGTGGCGCTGGCGGTCGAAAACCATCCTGGACATGCGGGCCTGTTGGCGTTCGAGAGAGATTTTCAAGACGTGAGCCCGATCCGCTGGGGCCATGTCATGCTCCCGACGTCTAAGGAGCCTATGAACGAACCATCGGCATCGGTGTGACAAGGATTTCCTGTTTTCGGTATCCTTCGAGATGGTTGACAATACGGTTGCTAGAGTCGTCGCTCTGCAAATTGCCCCATCTCCCGCGTCGGCAAAAAGCCCGCGCGCGTGACGGTAAAGACGACGGTAAAGGCCCATATTGAGCACAGCCAAATCCTTTTACCACGGGGGTTTGGGCGGTCTGTTGATGATCGAATGGGAGTGAATCCAGCTCAACGATGTATTGATGTATTGAAATGACAGACGAAAACATAAGTCAGCCAGCGCCGTTCTCAGAGCAGGATGGGAGCTATATGCGGCGCGCGCTGCAGTTGGCCGCGCATGCGCGCGACGCCGAAAATGAAGTGCCCGTGGGCGCGGTGCTGGTGCAGGGCGACGACATCATCGGCCTGGGCTGGAACCGTAATATCACCTTGAACGACCCCACCGCGCATGCGGAGATTCAAGCGCTACGCGCCGCTGGCGAGAAGCTGGCGAACTACCGCATGCCTGGCGCCACCCTGTACGTGACGCTGGAGCCATGCGCGATGTGCGCGATGGCCTTGGTGCACGCGCGTATCGGCAGGGTCGTCTATGCCGCTACCGACCCCAAGACCGGCGCCGCCGGCAGCGTTTTCGATATCTTGATTTCCGAGCGCCACAATCACCGCATTGAAGTGCAGGGCGGGCTGTTGGCCGAGGAATCGGCTGCGATGCTGCGCGACTTTTTCCGTTCGCGGCGTTAAGTCACATCGATGCAAGCACCGATGCGCATGGTTGCTCGATCTTCAAGCTGAGTAGGGCATCGGCACGGGTCTGGCCCATGTTGAGCGCTGCGATGGGCTTGCCCTGTCGGGCAGCGGCGAGCACAAACCGATAGCCGGAATAAACCATCAGCGATGAGCCGACCACCAGCATGGCGTCCGCGCTTTGCACGGCCTGCATGGCTGTTTCGACACGCTCACGCGGCACGTTCTCGCCGAAGAACACCACATCGGGTTTCAACAGGCCATCGCAGTAAGGGCAGGGCGGTACCTGGAAGCTGGAGAAATCCAGCTCATCGAGATCGGCGTCGCCATCGGGCGCATCGTTAGCTTCGAGCCTTGCCCAGTCGGGATTCAGACGCGTCAATTCGGCCTGAAAAGCTTCACGGGGCAGGCGAGTTTCGCAACTCATGCAACGCACGCGATCCAGGCGGCCATGTAAATCGATGACGTTGTTGCTGCCTGCGGCTTGATGCAGGCGGTCAACATTCTGTGTCACCAGACATGGCAGAGTGCCGGCCGCCTCGAGTTTGGCCAGGGCATGATGGCTTGTGTTGGGGCGTGCGCGTCCAAACCGGCGCCAGCCAACCAGGCTGCGTGCCCAGTAACGCTGGCGGGTTTGCTGCTCGCCCATAAAGGCTTGGTAAGTCACCGGCTGCGGTCGTTTCCAGCCGCCTTGGCTATCGCGATAATCGGGGATGCCGGAGTCGGTGCTGCAGCCGGCGCCGGTCAGCACGAAGAGCCGGGTATGGCTCTGAATGAAATCACGCAGTCGCTGCCGATCTCGTTCGAGGCCACTGTCCAAAAGGGATGGCAGGTGGAGATTCATGCCGCTCGCGCGTCCAGCATGGATAGCGCGCCAACAATGCCATCGGGCGCTGCAACTTGGACCACGCGCGATGATTCCGCAGCGAAATCGGTATCCGCTTCGTGTGCCCAGGTCACGTGGTAAGGCATGTAAATACCCCAGCCGCCCATCTTTACCACCGGTGCGATATCCGAACGCAGCGAGTTACCCACCATGACGAACTGCTCAGCACGGACCGCGCATTCGGTGAATACACGTTGATAAGCACGTTCGTCTTTTTCCGAAACGATCTCGATGCGATGAAACAAATCGCTCAGCCCGCAACTGTCCACTTTTTGTTCCTGATGAAACAGGTCGCCCTTGGTAATCAGCACCACGCGATGCCGCGTCGCAACCGCCTCGACTGCCGCGCGAATGCCGGGCAATAATTCGACCGGATGAGAAAGTACGTCTTTGCCGATGCTGATGATGCGATGCAGGTCGGCGGCGCTGATACGCGACTCAGTGATTTCGATCGCGGCCTCAAGCATCGACAATGTCATACCTTTGGCGCCATAGCCGAACAGCCTAAGGTTGCGACGTTCAGTGGCCAGCAGTCGATCATGCAGATGCGTGTCGGTCAGATCGACATAGCGCGCCAGGATCCGTTCGAATTCGCCATTGGCAGCCTGGTAGTAACCCTCGCTATGCCATAGCGTGTCATCGCCATCAAAACCCACCAACTCAATCACGTGAGGTATCTGCCGTTTGAAGGGGAGCGCACACGATAACGCATGGCTTAAATACGTGGTGAGCGAGCATCGCAGGTCAGTACTGCGATGGGCATTGCTTTACACGAGCGAGTCAACCTGATAAAAGGCCAAACGTTTGGTTTTGTGCCGGTTCGGCACAGTCAGGCACAGGGGGAAATCTATATGCCTACGCAGATGGTTGATTTGGATCAACCTCGCAGGAAGGCCGTGGCCGTTATGCGGGCGAGCCTTAGCGAGAAGGATTGGCAGCGCAACGCGTTATTCGTTGAAAGCTTGCGACAACTGATCGCTCAACACCCGGTCGCCAGGCATCCTGCTATCGAGACACTCAATAGCGGCACGCTCGGTCGCACTACGATGCAACGCATCCATCTGGAATATCGCCACGCGATTGTGCAGATATTCACCGACGCCTTGCTGGCCGCTCAACTGCAAAGCCGTCAGCTTGAGCCGCGCCTGCACCCCGGTGCCAAGTTGGCGCCGCGGTTTCTGCTCACGCTCAATGATCTGGATGAGTTCGGCTTTCGCCCTGGGCTTGACGCCGAAGGTTACTACCGTGGCAATCCGGCCTATGCGCACTACCCGCTCTTTGAACGTGTGCTTGATGACTATGGAATAACGCCGCAGGCACGGGCGTCCTATAAGCCGAGCGAGTCTGCGCAAAGCGTGCGTGAATATCTCGACCAGAGCTACGGCAACTATCTCGATGTCGTGGTGCTTTTAGCGGCAGCCGAGGAGGAGGTCATCCTTTTCAGTCCGCCCTTGCGCGAGGCGACGCGAGCGCTAGGCATCGACGTTAACGACGGTTATTACTTTGTCCATGGCATCAGCGAGGACGAGACCGCGGAAGCCGCCGATGACGATCACGAAAACGATCTGTGGCTGATCCTGACCCAGGCACTCACTCCCGATCAATATTCCCGAGTGCAAGCGCTTTGCCTACGCTATTGCGATCTGTGGGCTGAATTCTGGACAGTTCAGTTGACACAGGCCAGGGTATCGAATGTCGCGCCGAGTGAGGCTGTCTTGGCTGTGGCGATGTAATGCGATGGCTCCAGGCAGGGGTCGGTACAAGGCATATCTTGTTTATCGGCTCTTGCGATCGCCTTTCTTGCGGTGTTGATCTTCACCCGGCAGTGCGGCGTTGTGAGCTTGTCTCAGAGCTGGTTTGTAGCCTCGGTTTGTAGCACCGGCCGCGCCATATAGTCAATCCCGCATGGCCTATTAGGCGGTGTAGGATGGTCTGCGTTCGTTAGCGCGAATGGTGTGCGGCGCTATCCCTATAAGCCGAGGCAGATCCCGATCCGATCTATGCACTCCCCACCGCTTAGCCATCCGCTTCAGTCGGGACAGCAGCTTCAGCATCTGCAGAATAAAGCGTTTGCCTATTTTCAGTTCGAAACCCATCCGCTTAACGGGCTGGTGGCAGACAAGACCGCGCAGAACTGGCCGGCCAGCATCGCGGCCACGGGACTGGCGCTGACCAGCTATCCGGTTGCGGTCGAACGCGGCTTGCTGAGCAAGCAGGCGGCGATCAAGCGCACGCTGACCACGCTGCGGTTTTTCCGTGACAGTCCGCAAGGCGAAGAGCCTGATGCGACCGGCTATCGCGGCTTCTACTATCACTTTCTCGATATGCAGAGCGGTCGTCGTGCGTGGCAGTGCGAGTTGTCCACGGTGGACAGTGCCTTTCTGTTTGCCGGCATGTTGGCGGCAGCGGCGTATTTCAATGACGACACCCCGGCTCAGCGCGAGATTCGTGATCTGGCCCATGCGTTATACGCGCGTGCCGACTGGCCATGGATGCAGGCCGCGGACGGCACGATCGGCCACGGTTGGCGTCCTGAAAGCGGCTTTATTCCACATCGCTGGCAAGGCTATGACGAGGGTCTGCTGCTCTATGTGTTGGCGCTCGGCTCGCCGACCCACCCATTGGCGCCGAGCGCCTTTACGGCATGGGCCTGCACCTATGAGTGGAAGCGTTGCTACGATATCGATTACCTGTATTGCGGGCCGCTGTTCACGCACCAGCTATCGCATATCTGGCTGGACCTTCGCGGTATCCAAGATGTGTTCATGCGCGGCAAGGGCATTGATTATTTTGAGAACAGCCGACGCGCGACGCAGATTCAGCAGCGCTATGCGATCGACAATCCGCTTGGGTTCAAGGGTTATGCCGCCGAGTGCTGGGGCATTTCGGCCAGCGATGGCCCCGGGCCGATGACGCTGAAGATCGACGGTGTCGGACGCCAGTTCTACGACTACGAAGGCCGCGGTGCACCGTATGGCCTCGATGACGGCACACTGGCACCGTGGGCGGTAGTGGCATCGCTGCCGTTTGCGCCGGAGATCGTGCTGCCGACCGTGCACCATTTCATCCACAGCTTGCAGTTGCACGAGCAGCATCCTTACGGCTTCAAGGCGAGCTTCAACCAGACCTGGGTCGACCCTGCGGGCGGTGGCGCATCCGATGGCTGGGAGTCGCCGTACTTTTTCGGATTGGATCAAGGCCCGATCCTGCTGATGGTGGAAAACCATCGCAGTGGAATGCTATGGCAACTGATGCGCGGTTGCCGCTGGGTAGTCGATGGCCTGCAGCGCGCCGGTTTTGAAGGCGGCTGGCTGGCCAAGGCGACGAAGTCTCGATCTTGATCTGCATGCGCGAGTCGCGCATAAGCAAGGCGGCACGCGGATTTTTCGACATCTTTATACCTATTTGTTGTGGAGCAGGGAGTAGGCGCAATGAAACTTGGCATGGTGGGTTTGGGGCGTATGGGCGCCAATATGGCAGAGCGACTGCTGCGCGGCGGCCATGAAGTCGTCGGCTTCGATCCGAATGCTGACGCGCGCAAGGCATTGGAAGCGAATGGTGCTGGCTCCGCCGATTCATTGCAGGCGCTGGTCAAAGCATTACCGCTGCCACGGGTGGTGTGGCTGATGGTGCCGTCGGGCAAGATCACCGATGACACCGTGGATGCGCTGCTGTCATTGCTGGCCCCAGGCGATACCGTGATCGATGGCGGCAATTCCAATTACAAGGACAGCATGCGTCGAGCCAAGCTGTATGCCGACAAGGGGCTGCACTACGTCGACTGCGGTACCAGTGGTGGTGTGTGGGGCCTCAAGGAGGGCTACAGCATGATGATTGGCGGTGACGAGCAGGCGGTGGAGGCTTTGCGGCCGATCTTCGAGACGCTGGCGCCAGGCAAGAATCAGGGCTGGGGACGAGTCGGCCCGGTCGGTTCGGGCCACTTCACCAAGATGGTTCATAACGGTATCGAGTACGGCCTGATGCAGGCATACGCGGAAGGCTTTTCGATCTTGCAGCACAAGCAGGAATTCGGCCTCGATCTTCATCAGATCGGCGAGATCTGGCGCACCGGCAGCGTCGTGCGCTCATGGCTGCTCGATCTGACCACCGATGCGCTGGGCAAGAATCCGACCATGGCCGGCATTGCGCCGTATGTAGTCGATTCCGGCGAAGGTCGCTGGACCGTGGACGAGGCCGTCGCTCTCAATGTGCCTGCGCCGGTGATTACGCTGTCGCTGATCGAGCGGCTACGTTCGCGTGACACCGAATCGTTCTCGGACAAGCTGCTGGCGGCGATGCGAAACGAGTTCGGTGGACACGAGATCAAAACCGAGCCGAAGTAACGCGTACCACCTTGGCAGCGGTACGAGGGCACCGGGTGGCTATCGGGCCAGCAATGCCTTCGCTCGCGCTACCACGTTATCGACCGTGAAGCCGTATTCGCGCAGCAGGGTTTCGGCGGGAGCAGACGCGCCGAAGCGTTCGACGCCGAGCATGTCGCCACGGTCTCCGACGTAGCGTTGCCAGCCCTGGGCGACGCCCAATTCCACGGCCAGCCTTGCGCTCACGCTAGGCGGCAGCACTTCGTCGCGATAGCTTTGCGGCTGGGCTTCGAACAGTTCCCAACTAGGCATCGATACGCAACGCACTGCGATGCCTTCACTGTGCAGGCGTTCGGCAGCAGCCAGAATCAGGCCGACCTCGGAACCGCTGGCTAGCAAGATCAGCGCAGGCAATGGATTCTTGGTATCGCTCTTCGGGTAATCCCGCAGCACGTACGCGCCACGGCGCAGGCCCTCGGCGCTGGCATGGAGAGTACGGTCGAGCGTGGCGACATCTTGGCGGGTCAGCGCCAGCAATACCGGGCGGTCGCGGGTTTCTAGCGCAACCTTCCACGCTATCGCGGTTTCGTTGGCATCGGCGGGGCGAATCAAGGTGAGGTTGGGGATGGCGCGCAGGCTGGCCAGTTGCTCGACCGGTTGATGGGTGGGGCCGTCTTCACCAAGCGCGATGCTGTCATGAGTAAAAACATGCAAAACGTGCAAGCCGGTTAGTGCGGCAAGCCGGATCGCAGGGCGCATATAGTCGGAGAAAATCAGGAAGGTCGAGCCATACGGTATGAAACCGCCATGCGCCGCCAAGCCGTTGGCGATCGCGCCCATCGCATGTTCGCGCACCCCGAAATGCAGGTTGCGCCCGGCGTAGCTCCAGCCGGCACTGTCCGAGCCCTGGGTGTCCTCATTCACCGCCACGATCGGGTTGAAGTCGCCAAGCCCTTTCAATGCGGTATGGGTGGACGGGTCCAGATCGGCCGAGCCGCCACCGAGCGCCGGCAGTTTCGCAGCGATGGCATTCATCACCTTGCCGCCGGCGACACGGGTGGCAAGGCCTTTGGTATCGGCAGGAAATACCGGGATATCAGTATCCCAGCCGGCGGGAAGCTCGCCAGTCAGTCGGTCCTGCAGCTCCTTCGCCAAGGTAGGGTATGCCTTTGTATAGGCATCTAGACGTCCATTCCATTCGGCCTCGGCCTTGGCGCCACGGGTGATTGCCTGGCGAAAATGCGTCAATGCTGCTTGCGGCAGCAGAAAGGGCGGCTCGACGGGCCAGCCGAGTTTCTCCTTGGTCTTTTTTACGCCATCGACGCCAAGCGGTGAACCATGCGCCTTGTAGCTGTCTTGCTCGGGCGAACCAAAGCCAAGATGCGTGCGTACCAGGATCAGCGATGGGCGGGTGGTGTCGGCGCGGGCGGCCTCCAATGCCGCATTGATGGCGGCAAGATCGTTGCCGTCGGTCACGCTGATGGTTTGCCAGCCATAGGCCTCGAATCGTTTGGCGCGATCTTCCGAAAAGGTGATATCGGTGGCGCCGGCCAGCGTCACGTAATTGTCGTCATATAGGCAGATCAGCTTGCCGAGCTTGAGGTGTCCGGCCAGCGAGGCGGCCTCGGAGGCCACGCCTTCCATCAGGTCGCCATCGCTGACGATGGCCCAGGTGTGGTGATCGATCAGGGTATGGCCGTCGCGGTTGTAGCTTGCGGCAAGATGCGCTTCGCCAATAGCCATGCCGACGGCATGGGCCAGGCCCTGGCCGAGTGGTCCGGTGGTCACTTCGACACCGGGAGTGTGGCCTCGCTCGGGATGCCCGGGCGTCTTGCTGCCCCACTGGCGAAATTGCTTGAGGTCATCCAGCGACAGCTCGTAACCAGTCACATGCAGCAGGCTGTACAGCAGCGCCGAACCGTGTCCGGCCGACAGCACAAAGCGATCACGGTCGATCCAGTGCGGGTTGGCCGGGTGATGCTTGAGCTGGCGCGTCCACAGCGCATAGGCCATCGGCGCGGCCCCCAGCGGCAGGCCGGGGTGGCCGCTGTTGGCCTGTTGCACCATATCCACCGACAAGAACCGAAGCGTGTTGATGCATTGCTGATCGAGTGGGTCGGACATGGCTATTCCTTCAATGGGTCAAGCGGCGCTGGCGTGCTACGCCAGCGCCGCGTCAACAATGCTTTGCGCTTCCTTCAGAATGCTTTGCAGATGCTCTTCGCCGTTGAAACTCTCGGCATAGATTTTGTAGATCGCCTCGGTGCCGGATGGCCGCGCGGCAAACCAGCCGTTGGCGGTGATCGCCTTGATGCCGCCGATCGCGCTGTGGTTGCCCGGTGCTCGATCAAGCACTTGTTCGATCTTTTCACCGGCCAGTTGGTCGCTATGCAATTGATCGGGCGACAACTTGGCCAGCTTGGCCTTTTGCTCGGGAGTAGCGGCGGCTTCAACACGATCGGCGGCCGGGCTGCCCAATTCGCGGGTCAGTTGCTCGTACAACTCGCCGGGATCCTTGCCTTGGCGTGCGGTGATTTCAGCCGACAGCAATGCCGGTACCAGGCCATCCTTGTCGGTGGTCCACACCGTGCCGTCATGGCGCAGCAGTGAAGCGCCGGCGCTTTCCTCACAGCCGAAACCAAGCGAGCCATCGAACAGGCCCGCCGAGAACCATTTAAAGCCGACTGGCACTTCGTACAGTTGGCGGTCGAGCCGTTTGACCACGCGGTCGATCAGCGCGGTGCTTACCACCGTCTTGCCGATCGCGATCTGCTTGCCCCACTGCGGCCGATGCCGAAACAAGTAGTCGATCAGTACGGACAGATAATGATTGGGCTCCATCAATCCGTTGCTGCGGGTGACGATACCGTGGCGGTCATGATCGGTGTCGCAGGCGAAGGCGACATCGTAAGTACTCTTCAACCCGATCAGTCGCTGCATCGCAAACGACGACGATGGGTCCATGCGAATTTTGCCGTCCCAGTCCAGCGTCATAAAGGCGAATTGCGGGTCGATCACGTTGCTGACCACCGTCAGGTCAAGCTTGTAGCGCTCGGCAATCGGTGCCCAATAATTCACCCCGGCACCACCCAGCGGATCGACACCCATGCGGATGCCGGCGCCACGGATCACGTCGAAGTCGATGACGTTGCCGAGGTCGGCGACATAGGCATTGAGGTAATCGTGCTCGTGCGTGGTGCCGGCTTGGCGAGCCTGTGCCAGCGACACGCGCTTGACCTCTTTCAAGCCGCCTTCTAGCAGGGCATTGGCGCGGTTTTGCACCCAGTTGGTAACGTCGGTGTCGGCCGGGCCGCCGTTGGGCGGGTTGTACTTAAAGCCGCCGTTATCCGGTGGATTATGCGATGGCGTGATGACGATGCCATCGGCAAGCCCGGTTTTACGGCCACGGTTATAGACCAGGATCGCGTGCGAAATCGCTGGCGTCGGAGTGTATTCGCCACGGCTGGCAATCATCGTTTCCACGCCGTTCGCGGCTAATACTTCCAATGCATTCTCGAACGCCGGCTGTGACAGCGCGTGAGTATCGATGCCCATGAAGAGTGGGCCGTCGATGCCTTGATTTCGACGGTATTCGCAGATCGCCTGACTGATCGCCAGGATGTGCCACTCGTTGAAGCTGCGCTCGAACGAACTGCCGCGATGACCGGAGGTACCAAACGCAACCCGCTGTGCCGGAACGCTGGGGTCGGGCCTCAGGTCGACATAGGCGGCCAGCAGTTTGGACACATCGACGAGAGCCGATGTCGGTGCCGGTTTGCCGGCAAGAGCGCTGATTCGCTGGCTCATGCGATAAATCCATCGCGCAGATGGCGATAGCGGCGGATCAAGGTATTGGTCGAACTGTCGTGGTTGAGTTCGGGCTCGTCTTTTGCAATGAGTTCGGCAATGGTGGTCTTGGCCAATTGCTTGCCAAGCTCTACGCCCCATTGGTCAAACGAATCGATATTCCAGATCACGCCCTGTACGAACACACTGTGCTCGTATAACGCGATCAGCGTACCCAAGGCGTGCGGTGTCAATTTCGCGGCGAGGATGGTGCTGCTGGGTCGATTGCCATCGAAGGTGCGGTGCGGCACCAGGCTTTCGGCGGTGCCTTCGGCTCGTACTTCTTGGGCGCTTTTGCCGAAGGCCAACGCTTCGCCTTGGGCAATCAGATTAGCCATCAAAAGATCATGCTGGTCGCCGCCGTGTTGCGCGGGCAGAGGGTTTAGCGGCTGGCCGAAGCCGATAAAGTCGCACGGTACGATGCGCGTGCCCTGATGAATCAGTTGGTAGAACGAATGCTGCCCATTGGTGCCCGGCTCGCCCCAGTAGATCGGCCCGGTGGCGTAATCCACCTCGGCACCGTCCAGCGTGACGTGCTTGCCGTTGCTCTCCATCGTCAGTTGTTGCAAGTAGGCGGGGAATCGTTTCAGGTACTGCTCGTACGGCAGCACGGCAACGGTGGCGGCATCGAGAAAGTTGTTATTCCAGATGCCCAGCAAGCCCATGAGCACCGGCAGATTGTTTTCCCAAGGGGTCTGGCGGAAGTGCTGGTCCATGGCATGAAAGCCGGCCAGCATCTCGCGGAATCGATCCGGCCCAATCGCCAGCACGGTCGACAGGCCGACCGAGGCATCCATCGAATAGCGGCCACCGACCCAGTCCCAGAAGCCGAACATATGCGCGGTATCGATACCGAATTTGCTGACCTCCGCGGCATTAGTGGAGACAGCGACGAAATGCTTGGCGATGGCCTGGTCATCGCCAAGCGTCTGCAGGCACCAACTGCGTGCGGCATGCGCGTTGCTCAGTGTTTCCAGTGTGGTGAAGGTTTTCGAGCAGACGATGAATAGGGTTTCGGCGGCATCCAGGTCGCGGGTGGCCTCGGCGAAATCGGTGCCATCGACATTCGATACGAAACGGAAAGTCATGTCGCGCTGGCTATAGTCGCGCAATGCCTCATAAGCCATGACCGGGCCCAGATCCGAGCCGCCGATGCCGATGCTGATGACGTTGCGGATGCGCTTGCCGGTGTGGCCGGTCCATGCGCCGCTACGGACTTGTTCGGCGAACGCGACCATGCTGTCGAGTACCGCGTGCACGTCGGGTACTACATCGTGGCCATCAACCAGAATCTGCTCGCCGGCCGGCGCGCGCAACGCGACATGCAGCACCGCACGTTGTTCGGTAGTGTTGATCTTGTCGCCACTGAACATCGCCGCGATATGTTGTTGCAAGTCGCAGCTCTCGGCCAGTTCGCGCAGCAGGCGCAAGGTCTCGGCGTTGACGCGTTGCTTGGAGTAGTCCAGATACAGGCCAACACCTTCGGCGGTCAGTTGCTCGCCGCGTTTGGGGTCGGCGGCAAACAGCTCACGCAGATGCTGCCGACCGATCTGCGAAAAGTGTTGTTGCAGTGCCTGCCACTGCGGTTGCGTGGTGAGGTTGGGGCGGCTCATCGTGCAGTGGATCCTTGTGACTTTATTTTTGGCGCGGTCGATTTTTTGGCGGTAAGCAGGAAGTCGTCGAGCGTGTATTCGCACAGCTCGCCGATGCAGGCGATGTCGATGTCGGGGGCAGGGCTGATCTCAGCCGTGGCCGCAGCCGCGTAATGTCCTTGATGAACGAATACCGTGGTCAGTTTTTCGCCGAGACTTTGTTTCATCTTGGCCAGCAGATTCGGTTTGTCGTCGACCATTACGTAGTGCGTGGCCGGATAACGCCGCTGCATGGCCGCGAGCATGCGCTCCTTGTGCAGATAGATCAGCACCTCGCCGTGAAACGCATCCCATAGCCCGGCGCGCTGGATCTTGCGTGGCTGGAACACGACGTCGCCATCGGACAAAATCACCGGCTGGCCCAGCGTATGCAGGTGCGTGATGACGTCGAGTGCCTGCGGGTACAGCCGTTCGGCAAACGGATACTCAAGCAGGAAGGCCGACATCTGCAACAGTGCCGGATCGTTGTCCAGGCCATCGCGGAAGCGCTGCAGGGCCGCCAGGTAATCGGCATAGCCCGATGCGTCGCGCAGCTCGTTATAGATCGCCCAGTAACGCTCGCGCTGGGCACGACCGAAGGCCTGCTCCAGCCGTGCGCTGACGTCGTCGGCGAAGCGGTCGTTATCAAGCAAGGTGTTGTCGACGTCGAGTAGAAAGACGACCGAACCGGTTTGTACTGGATTCATTCGATTAGATTCACGTTAGCAGGGCCTGCTCAGCTCAGGCTCGGGATCGTGCCAGCCATCGGCGCCGCTGACTAGCCGTGCCGCTGCTGGGGGCCCCCAGCTACCGGGTTCGTAAATACTCACTATGCCTTCATGGCTTAGCACCTGGTCGACGACGGCCCAGGCCGCCTCGACACATTCGTCGCTGCTGAACAAGGAGTTATCGCCGCGAACCGCATCGCCGAGCAGTCGTTCGTACGGTGATTTCTCCGGCTCCGCATGATGCCGGGCAACCAATTCCACCGGTTCGCCCTGCATCAGCTCGCCGGGCTGTTTGACCATGGCGCCTTCGGCAATGACCACCTCCGGGCTAAGCCGGAAACGGAAGTAGTTCGATTGCGCCGGGCCGATCTGGTCGAAGATCGGCAGCGGCGGCGCTTTCATCTTTACCATCACCTCGGTGGTGGTGATCGGCAGATTCTTGCCGGCGCGGATATAGAACGGCACGCCAGCCCAGCGCCAAGTGTCGATGTGCAGACATAGCGCCACGAAGGTCTCCCTATTGGAATCGGCCGCGACACCTTCGACCTCAAGGTAGCCTTTGAACTGGCCGCGCACGACCTGCTGCGGATCGATCGGGCGCATCGCGCGAAACAAGCGCAGTTTTTCCGCGCGTAACGATTCGGGGTCATGGCCGACCGGCGAATCCATCGCCAATAGCGAGGTCACCTGCAGTAGATGGTTCTGCAGCACGTCTCGAATCGCACCGATATCGTCATAGAACGCGCCACGGCCGGCCACGCCGAAGTTTTCGGCCATGGTGATCTGCACGCTGTCGACGTAGTTGCGGTTCCAGATCGGTTCGAGAAAGGTGTTGGCGAAGCGGAAATACAGCAGGTTTTGTACCGCCTCTTTGCCCAGATAGTGATCGATGCGGAAGATCGCCGACTCGGGGAATACCTCGTGCAGCATGCGGTTGAGCTGTTGTGACGAGGCCAGGTCGCGGCCAAACGGCTTTTCCACCACCACCCGCGCGTTCTCGGCGCAGCCGGCTTGCTGCAAGCCCTTGGTGACGGTTCCAAACAGGCTCGGCGGTATCGCCAGGTAATGCAGGGGGCGGCTGGCGCGGCCGAGCATCTGCTTCAACTGCGCAAACGTGGCAGGGTCGTTGTAATCGCCGTCGATATATTGCAGTTGTGCCGAGAGCTTTGCGAAGGCGGCCTCATCCATGTCGCGGCCTTGATCCTTCGCCGATTGCAGCAGACTGTCATGGGCGCGCTGACGCAATTGATCCAGCGTCCAGCCCGAGTGGGCGACGCCGATAATCGGCAGGTCCAGCCCGTCGTGGAGCACCATGGCCTGCAGGGCGGGAAAGATCTTCTTGTAGGCCAGGTCGCCGGTGGCGCCGAAAAAAACCAGGGCATCCGATTGAGATATCGCCATGACGATGGCTCTTTCCTATGGGCGGTAAGGTTGCTGTGGGTGAAGTTCAAGATATGCAAGGGTGATTGAGTTCGATGTTGTGCTCAAGCCCGTCATCGACCAGGGTGATGCGGCCATCGGCTTGTATTACGCCATCGAGCCACACGGTGCCGGTCGTGCCAACGGCACTTTGTCGTACGTTGACCTGATACAGGGTGTCCCGATAGCGGTAATTCAAGGTGAAATGGTCCCAGTCGGCGGGCAGTACCGGGGCAAAGCGCAAACGCCCCGCCTCCAGCCGCAAGCCGAGCAGCGACTCGATGATTAAGCGGTACATCCAGCCAGCCGAGCCGGTATACCAGCTCCAGCCGCCGCGGCCGACGTGCGGTTCGGCCGCATAAACGTCGGCGCTGACGACATAGGGCTCGACCTTGTAGATGTCCAGTTTCGCGGCGTCGCTGCTATGGCTGATCGGGTTAATCATGCGCAGCAGCTCCCATGCGCGCGCACTGTCGCCCAGCTCGGCGAAGGCCATCGTCGCCCAGATCGCGGCATGGGTGTACTGACCGCCGTTTTCACGCACGCCGGGCACATAACCCTTGATGTAGCCGGGGTCGAGCGCGGAACGGTCGAAGGGCGGGTCGAGCAATTGCACCAGGCCGGCATCGCGGCGCACCAGGTGCTGATCGAGCGCCGCCATCGCCTGATGCTGGCGGGCCGGTTCGGCCGCGCCGGACAGCACCGACCAGCTCTGCGCGATCGAGTCGATGCGGCATTCGTCGTTGCTGCTCGAACCCAAAGGCGTGCCGTCGTCGAAGTAGGCGCGGCGGTACCATGCGCCATCCCAGCCATGTTGTTCCAGTGCACTGCGCAGCGCGGCGACTTCTGCTTCGCAACGCTGCGCGAAGGCTTCGTCATGGTGTAGCCGGGCCACGTCGGCGAAGCGTGTCAACACCTCGCAAGAGAAGAAGCCCAGCCATACGCTTTCGCCGCGACCGCCTTCACCGACGCGGTTCATGCCGTCGTTCCAGTCGCCACCACCCATCAGCGGCAAGCCGTGTACGCCGCGCCGCAGGCTGTGCTCGATCGCACGCACACAATGCTGGTACAGCGGCTCGCGCAAGTTCGAGGACTGGGGCAGGTCGTAATAAGACTCTTCGTCGGGTTGAACCGGGCGCCCTTCGATATAGCCGGCGATTTCATCCAGTACACCGATGTCGGCGGTGGCCAGCACATAGCGGCTGGTGGCCAGCGGCAACCACAGGAAATCATCGGAACAATGCGTGCGCACGCCGCGATTCATTGGCGGGTGCCACCAGTGCTGCACATCGCCTTCGGGGAATTGATGCGCCGCGCACAGCAGCAACTGCTGGCGTGCATTTTGTGGCGCGCTATGGATCATAGCCATCGAGTCTTGCAACTGATCGCGGAAGCCGATCGCGCCGCCGGATTGGTAATAGCCGCTGCGTGCCCAGAAGCGGCAGGCGATGGTCTGGTAAAGCAGCCAACCATTGGCAAGTACATCGACGGCCGGCTCCGGCGTTTTGACCTGCACCGTACCCAAGGTGCGATGCCAGTAATCACGCACTTTATTCAGCGCATCGGCCGCTGCGCCGTTGCTGCGGAAGCGTTGCACCAGCGAACTGGCATCGGCGGCATCGCGACCCAGCCCGAGCCGAAAGATCACTTCGCGCTGCTCGCCTTCATCTAGTTCGACTTTGACTTGGAGTGCCGCACAGGGGTCGAGTCCGGCACCAAGGCGGCCGGACAAATGGGCGTGACCGAGTTCGGCCGGCGCGCGAGCGCTACCGTTGCGGCCGAGAAAGGTGCTGCGATCGCCGCTGATGCCGCGACCGGGATCGCCCACGTCGAAAAATGCAACGCGGTTGGGAAACTCGGTGTTGTACGCGTTGCGGGCAAACAAGGCACCGCTGGACGGATCCGATTCGGTCACTACATGCATGGCGGTTTTCTCGCGCAGATCGCCCAGCAGCCATTCGACATAACCGGTGATCGACAGTTGGCGCGGCTGATCTGAATCGTTGCGCAGCAGCAGGCGCGAGAATTTGACCGATGCGTCCAGCGCCACATAAACCCAGAGTTCGGAGTAAATGCCATCCTCGCTATGCTCAAAGACGCTGTAGCCGAAGCCGTGCCGAGTCACATAATCACCGCTGCCGCGGCAAGGCAGCGGTGTGGGCGACCACACGTGGCCGGTTTCCTCGTCGCGCAGGTATAGCGCCTCGCCGCTGGCATCGCTGACCGGATCGTTGTGCCAGGGCGAGAGTCGAAACTCGTGCGCGTTCTCGCCCCAGCTATAGGCACCGCCGCTTTCGGAAATCACCGTACCGAAGTTCGGGTTGGTCAGTACGTTGGCCCATGGCGCAGGGGTGGTCTGGCCGGCGCGCAGGGTAATCACATACTCGCGGCCATCCGCACTGAAGCCGCCGTATGGATGGCTTAGTCGCAGGGTATTCGCGCGCTGCTCGGTCAATGCGAGCGCCCCCGGCACGGGCATCGTCGTATGCCGCGCGCGACTGGGCCGGAAGCGTGGAGCCTGCGTTTCGATTCGGCGCCGATTGATCTGCTCGACCAGGCTGCCTCGACTGTCGGACAAGATGATCCGCGCGCTCGCCTGCACCACGATGCGGTCTTCGCTGGATAGTTGTTGGGCCGGACGCACGAAAATGCCACCGGGGCGATCCAGCAAACTGGCCTCGCTGCCGGAGGCGATCAACCCCATGATCTGATCTTGTAACTCCTGCCGATAGCCGACGCGATCCTCGTTCCAGATCACCAGATCCACCGCCAGCCCCTTGAGCCGCCAGTAGGCGTGCGCTTGCACGAGCAGGCGCACCAGTTCGATACGTGCCGGGTCGGCAATTTGCAGCAGCACGATCGGCAGGTCGCCGGAGATCGCCTGGCCCCACAAGCCAGACTGCCCGCGGCGGTTGCTCAGCAGGATGCCTGGCTCGGCGCGCAGGCTTGCATGGGGATAAATGATCGAGGTCGCCATGTGTTCGTATAACTGGGCATCGGCCAGGCTGGCGTTGAGCTGCCGCAGCATCACCTGGCTATGCGTCCAGGCCAGATCGAACACGCGGTCGGCGAGATGGCGGTCGCGGTATTTCTCGATCAGGTGGAGGCAATCGGCACGGCTGTCGCTCAAGCCGGTGACCATGTCCACCGTAACCGACTGCTCGGGGTCCAGCGTGATGCGGCAGCGAATCGCCACGACGGGGTCGAGTACCGAGCCTGCGCTGTTGGATAGCCGTGGATGCGAGTCCTCCGCGGTACCCATGGCGAGTGGCTGCGCCACGCTGCGGCCGCGGCCGATGAAGCGGGCGCGATCGGTTTCGTAGGAAATCTCATCAATGTCGGCATCGTGGACCGCAAGCAGATGGCACATCCACGGTATCGCTTCGTCGTTGGAGCGTGGCCGTCGGCTGCATACGATGGCTTGCAACTCAGGTATGAGTTCAGTCTGCACGAACAACTTGCTGAAAGCGGGGTGCACCGTATCGGTCATCGGTGGCGCCAGCACCACTTCGGCATAGCTGGTCAGCTCGATCGTGCGCCGGGTGCGGCTGCGATTGGTGATGCGGGTACGGCGCAGCTCGATGTCGTCTTCGGGTGACACCACGATTTCGGTGTGCGCGTCGAAGTCGCGTTCGCGTACCCGGAACTCGGCGCGGGCATCGGAGAAGATCGCCTCGAACAACTCGGTTTTTTTCAACGTCGGTTGATACGCGGTAGCCCAGTAAGCACCGCTGGCTACATCGCGCAGGTAACAGAACATGCCCCAGTTATCGCTGGTGATGTCCTCGCGCCAGCGTGTCACCGCCAGGTCGCGGCACCGGCTGTAGCCGCCGCCGGCGCTGCTGACCATGACGTGGTAACGGCCGTTCGACAGCAATTGCAAGGCAGGTTGCGATCGATCGGGGTCGGTGAATACGCGCAATCGGGCTTCGGTCACGTGCGGATTCCCGTTCATTTCGGGGAAAAGGGATGCGTGCAGATATTCCGACGCAGTCCGCGGAATACGTTCTTGCAGCAGCAAGCTGGTGGCACGAAATGGCGGATCGGATTCAAAGCGCCGCTGCATCGGTCGATCCAGCAGCGCGTAGTCCAGCGCCAGCAAGCTCATGCCCTGGTGATGCGCCATAAACGAGCGCACCAGGGCCGAGCTTTGCCCGAGTGGCAGTCGCGCCGGGGTGTAATCGATGGCCTCGTACAGGCCGAAGCGGCCTTGCGCGCCGGTTTCGGCCAATCGCTGCAGATTACGAGTGGCTGCTGCTGGCGCCACCATCATCGCCAGCGCGGTGGCGTAGGGGGCAATCACCAGGTCGTCGCCGAGCCCGCGCTTGAGTCCCAGGCCCGGTACGCCGAATGCGCGGTACTGATAAGTGAAGTGAGCATCGAGCATGTTGTAGCCCGACTCGGAAACGCCCCACGGCACATTCAACTGATTGCCGTACTCGATTTGCCGCGCCACCGCCGCGCGACAGGTCTGGTCGAGCAGGGTGCCTTCGTAGCTGGGCATCACCAGCATGGGCATCAGATATTCGAACATCGAGCCGGACCACGACAGCAACACCGGTTCGCCACCGCTGGTGGTCAGCAGTCGACCCAATGAAAACCAGTTGTCTTGCGGTATCTGGCCTTGGGCGATCGCTACAAAACTGGCCAGTCGCGCTTCCGACGCGAGCAAGTCGTAGTAACTCGCGTCGAGCCTGCGCTCGTCGACGTTGTAACCGATGGCCAGCAAGTCGCGCGCGCTGTCATACAGAAAACGGTAATCCATCAGCGCCAATTTGCCGGCCTGCTGCGCGAGTTGTTTCAGCCTGGCGATGCGTTCGCGTGCCCGAGTACGCAGCGCTTCGACACCCGCTTCAGCAGGCCATTGCAATGGCTCGATCTGGGCCAGTTGGAGCAGGGTAAAGTGACCGCTGACGTTGGCGTTATCGCCCGGCCTCGGAGGGAGATGGAAGGCCACGGCCTCATCGCACAAGTCATGGCATTGGCTGACCAGCGCGTCGAGCCAGAATTCCGCATCGCTGCCGGGCAGGGTGGTGAGCGTTTTCGCCAGTGCAACGGCACGGTCCAGTTGCCGCTGCAGTAGTGGCATGACCGCCTGGCTGGTGGCGGGTGGTATGACCAGCGCTTCTTGCAGCTCCTGATGCCATGGATTCAACGCTACGGCATCGGCGTTATCGAGTGTCTCGCGCAGCACATCGAGTGTATCGAGCAGACCTTGCAGTACGCGCGGCTGGAACACCGGCTCATCGATCAGCGCGAGCAGGCCGGGGCGTAACGTCAGCAGATGTCCGGCCAGGTTGCCGCTATCCACTGCCGAGACATACAGCGGCGCCAGCGGCTGCAAGCTCAGCGTGTCGTACCAGTTGTAATAATGCCCGCGATGACGCGCTAACTTTTCCATCGTGGCGAGAGTCCCTGACGTGCGTTCAAGCAGACGCCCGGTGCTGAGGAAGCCAAAATCGTAGCTGGCCAGATTGGCCAGCAGCGCCAATCCGATATTGGTCGGCGAGGTGCGGTGCGCCAAGGCGAGTACGGGTTGCTCCTGCAGGTTATCCGGCGGCAGCCAGTGATCGGCTGGACCGACATGCGTATCGAAGAACGCCCAGGTCTTGCGTGCGAGGGTGCGCAGAAATCGCTGCTGGGTTGCGCTCGGTACGAACTCCACCTGTGCGCGTGGCTTGCTTATCCGCCATGCGATCCAGGGCGAAAGCAGCCATAGCAGTAGCAACGGCCCAGCCAGCGTCAGCACCCATGGGCGATGCAGTGCCAAGACCACGCTCAATAGTAAGGCCGACGACGGGCCGATCCACATCACGCGTAAGAGCGAGTTCAACGTGTTGCTGCTATGCCGTTCGACATCGCTGGAGGTTTGCCACTGCAATAAGTGGCGTCGGCTGACCAGCATGCGCCACAGCGTGCGGATGATGGCATCGAGGTGGTAGAGCGCTTCGTGCGGCAGCCACGCCAGCGCCAGCGCCATGCGTGCAAGATGTTGACCCGTGGCGCGCAGCGCGGCGCGCAGGTGTTGATCCAACTGTACCTCGCGCGGCTTTTGCAATAGGTCCAGCAACGCGGACAGCGCGGGTGGAATCAACACCATCGCCAACACGGCCAGCGTCCACGAAAGAACCGGTGTCAAAGTCAGCCAGCCAAGTATCAATAATGCCAGCAGCGCCGGCGATACCAGGCTGCGGCGCAGGTTGTCGAGAATCTTCCAGCGCGACAGTGCGGTCAGCGCATTTTTTCGCCAGCCCTCATGGGCACTGGGAGCCCACGGCAGCAGCCATGGCAGTAATTGCCAGTCGCCGCGAATCCAGCGGTGCCGTCGTTTGACATCGGCGCTGTAGCGAGCCGGATATTCCTCATACAGTTGTACGTCGCTAATCAGGCCCGAGCGGGCATGGCAACCTTCGATCAGGTCATGGCTGAGAATACTGTTCTCGGGAAAACGGCCTTCCAGCGTAAGCTCGAATGCATCGATGTTGTAGATGCCTTTGCCGATGAACGAGCCTTCCTTGAAGACGTCTTGATAGACGTCAGACACCATTTGCGTATAGGGGTCGATGCCCGCATCGCTGCCATACAATTGCGCATAGCGTGAGCGTGCCGTGCTGGGCAGGCTGATGCCCACACGTGGCTGCAAGATCGCGTAGCCGGCGATCACTCGGCGACGTTCAGGGTCGTAGACCGCGCGATTGAGCGGATGATCGATCGTGCCGATGAACTCATGCGCCGAGTCGCGTGGGAGCTGGGTGTCGGTGTCCAGGGTGATGATGTATTTCACCGCGGGGAGCGTCGCGATGTTGCCGACGATCAGCGCGTAGCGATCATGCGGGTTACCGCGCAGCAGCGCGTTGAGTTCGGCCAGCTTGCCGCGCTTGCGCTCGTGGCCCATCCAGCATCGTTCGGTGGCATTCCACTGCCGAGGGCGATGAAACAGAAAAAATCGATCGATACCGGTGCGAACATACTTTTCGTTGAGCGCGTCAATGCGTTGTCGCGCCAGCCGCATCAGCGCGGCGTCTTCAGGCAGTGTTTCACTGGCCGCATCGGTGAAATCGGTGAGCAGGGCAAAGTGCAGGTTGGGGTCTCGATTGCCGAGAAAACGTACCTCCAGTGCTTCGACCAGATCCTCGATATCTTGCGTACTGGCAAGCATGCTGGGAACCACCACCATAGTGCGTGCGCTCGCCGGGATGCCTTTGGAATAATCAATACGTGGCAACAGTCGCGGAGTGATCGTCAGGGTGGCCAGCCAATTGAGCAGGCTCTGCGCCAACTGGCTGGCGAGAATGGCCGCGGGAATCGCGATTCCCAGCAACGGCCATATCCGCAGTTGATCGTGCGTGGCGGCGAGTACCAGCGATCGCGCCAACAAAAACGTCAGTAGCGCCAACAGGCCCAGGTAGATCGATAACGGTGCTCTATCGAATAGCCGGTGCAGCATTTCGGTTGGCGTAGGTCGCAGGCCAAGTTTTTGCTCCAGTAGGCGACGCCCTTGATCGATCAGATAAAACCCGACGTGTCGATCCGGTGACGCCGTGGCCGTGGTTACTGTGCCGGCCCGACATAATTCGATGGCTGCCGCGGCAACCTCTTGCTCGGACAGTGGGGTGTTGCGCGCCAGGGTTTCCACCACGTGGCGATAACGGTCGCGCGTAGCGAAATCCATCGTCGCGTAGATGCCGGCGGGGTCTTCGCGCAGCCGCTCTTCAATCGCGCTGGTGTGTTCGACAAAGTCGCGCCAGTCGATGGCCGACAAGGCACGCAAGCTGCCAATGCTGTTGCCGATGGACACTTGATCGGCGGCTTGCTGTTGCGCCTCCAACTGCACCAGATGTTCGATGCTCTGACCGGACTCGGACAAGCGTTGTTCGATCCAGCTCAGCGGCAACGCCAGCGCCGGGCTCTGCCCTTGTAACCGGCGCGCCATTTCGGCAACGAATGGTCCTGTCATGGGTGGCTTTGAGCGGGCCATGTCGGCGACCACCAGCACCACACTCTTGGGGTCGCTCTCGGCGATGGCGATCATGCTGTCGGCCCAGCGTGCAGCTCTACCGCGGTAGCGCCAATCTGCCATCACGCGCGCGGCAACCCGGCGCAGATTTTCGATCAGCGCCAACCGCAGCATGATCGGAATGGCCCACAACTCGCCCAGCTTGAGCGGGGTGACGGTTTGGTAGGCGCCGACGAAGCGAGTCAGGCTGGCGGTGTCGACACGGCCATCGCCGTGCGAAATGATTTCCAGCGCGATGTCGTATACCCGCGGAAGGCCGGTCGAAGGCCCGTGTTCCAGCCGTGGCAGTTCGCGACTGTAGCCGTGCGGCAGATGTCGCCGCGCAATGCGTACTTGTTCTTCGATCAGATAGAAATTGTCCAGCAGCCATTCACCTGCCGGAGTGATCCGCCGCTTGCGCCGGGTTGCCGCCGTAAGCCCTTCGCAGGTATGAATCAGCACCGCTTCGTTGTCGGCCAGCCGAGCCAGCAACAGGTTGGCGCTGGCACGTGGACTCAATCGATGCTGGCCGGCCAGCGTCTGGCCGTGCCGCTCCATCTGGTCCGCGCTGAACAGCTCCGAGCGCAGTGCCGGCTCTTGTTCGGGTTTGGTGCGTGATGCAGCACGGCGGCGGCGAAAGGCATTCAAGCGCCGCAGCTTGAGAAAATCGAGTGCGCTGCTAATCATCGAAGCCAACTTTCCTTTCGAGGTGTATGGCGACCTTTCCACTCGCGCGTGGACCGCAAGCGATAGCTACATAGCGTCGGCGAACTTGTCTGACTTACCGGTAAATACGTGAAAATTCTGTTGAATGCTGGGCACGATGCATGCTTTACGAGGACATGGGTCTGTATGCCGAGGCGAACGCCGAAGTTCGTGCCGACATCGTCGCGATGGGCAGAAGGCTAAGCAGTAAGGGGCAGGAGAGGGCAGGCAACCGGATGGAGGTTGCGACTTCACGAGCACTGTCCTGACACTACAGCAAGATCACTTCAACACGCGGTATTTCTGTTGCTTGATCTTGCGTGGCCGACAAACCTGAAGCGCTATAGCGGCCATCGAAAGGCGGCAAGTGCTGTCAATATCGGGTTCCCCATGAACTGGGGATTCACAAGGGCGACCAGGGGAGGCTGGTGGTTAGCCGCCACCCTTGCGGTGCCGCGGCCTTGGAGTGCGGCCGATACGTTTCCGGTTACTAGACGACCGGTCTAATCTAGGATAAAGTGCGTCGCCATGAACGTTGCCGCCGTACCTTCCGATATCCGCCTACACCTCCTGCAGACCGCCCAGTTAATCATGGGGCGCAAGGGATTCTCAGCGGTGGGCCTGACCGAGATCCTGAGTGTGGCGAAGGTTCCCAAGGGTTCCTTCTACCATTACTTCGAATCCAAAGAGGCGTTCGGCGAGGCGCTGCTCGAGGCCTATTTCTCGGAGTACATGGGGTATCTCGATGCTTTGCTGACCAAGCCTGGGACGACCGCTGCCGATCGCTTGCTGAATTACTTTTCGTATTGGCTCGAAACGCAGGCCAGCGACGATCCTGAAGGTAAATGCCTGGCGGTGAAACTCGGGGCGGAGGTCAGCGATCTTTCCGAAGCGATGCGTACCGTGCTGCAGCGGGGCACCCAGCAGATTGTTGAACGATTGGCTGCTTGCATCGAGGCAGGCGTCGCCGACGGTTCGCTCATGGGTACCTGGAACGCTCACAGCCATGCGATGGCGCTTTATGAGCTTTGGTTGGGCGCCAGTCTGCTCGCCAAGATCACTCGCAACCGTAATCCACTCGTGACAGCGATGGCTACGACGCGACAACTCTTACTTATCCCTGGCGGCACTTAACGCTGAAGCATCGCGCTGCGGTGTGGTGCCATGTTTTCGAGTAGCCCTGTTTTATCCAATGAATAGACGACTGGTCTATTTTTGTATGCGCAAACCGTAAGCAGGTACCTGTTCGACGCCGGATCTCCGATCTTCCTCTCCGATCTCTCTCGCCAATCGAGTTAATAGCCATGTCGAAAACTGAAGTCATCAATCGCCGGATTGTCTTGAATGCGCGCCCTGTCGGTGTGCCTACCGCTGAGGATTTCCGCCTTGAGCGCACGGCAGTGCCGGCGCCAGCCGATAGTCAGGTGCTGCTGCGCACCCTGTATTTATCGCTGGACCCGTATATGCGCGGACGCATGAGCGATCGGCCGTCGTACGCCCCGCCGGTAGAACTGGACGCGGTGATGGTCGGCGGCACGGTCAGCCGGGTCGAGGCATCGAATCACGCAGATTTTCAGGTGGGCGACTTGGTACTCAATGAGGGCGGGTGGCAGGACTACGCACTTTCCGATGGTAATGGCGTGATGAAATTGGGATCGAAGATCAGCCATCCTTCCTATGCACTCAGCGTACTGGGCATGCCGGGCTTCACTGCTTACTACGGTCTCTTGACGATCGGTAAGCCCAAGGCGGGGGAGACCGTAGTCGTCGCTTCCGCCAGTGGTGCCGTGGGTTCAGTGGTGGGGCAGATCGCCAAGCTCAAAGGCTGTCGTGTGGTGGGTATTGCCAGCGGTGAAGAGAAGTGTCGCTACGTCGTCGACACGCTGGGTTTCGATGTCTGCATCGATCGTCGCGATCCGGCGTTTGCCGAAAAGCTTGCCGTCGCGTGTCCAGGCGGCATCGACGTGTATTTCGAAAACGTGGGTGGTGCCGTTTTCGATGCGGTGTTGCCGCTACTCAATAACGGTGCCCGTATACCGGTGTGCGGACTGATCGCCAACTACAACGATACGGCGCTGCCGCCGGGACCGAATCGGTTGCCGTTACTGGCCTCGGTGATCCTGACCAAGCGCATCACGATGCAGGGTTTCATCATTCTGGATCATTACGCCACGGAGTTCGCGGGTTTCTTTCGCGAGATGAGCGGGTGGGTTGCCGAAGGCAAGGTGCAGATCCGCGAAGACCTTGTCGATGGCCTGGAGCAAGCGCCGCAAGCCTTTATCGGCCTGCTCGCCGGCGAGAATTTCGGCAAGGTCGTGGTGCGCGTCGCCGATCGTTGATGCAGCCCTGATTCAATCAAACACGGTCACCGGCTTCGAGTGTGAAGCGGTGACTTCGTACATCGATTCACCTGGATACCGACATGAAAATACTGATGGTGTTGACCTCGCACGACCAGCTCGGCCATACCGGCGAAAAGACCGGCTTCTGGCTGGAGGAGTTTGCTGCTCCTTATTACGCGTTCAAGGATGCCGGCGCACAGATCACCTTGGCGTCACCCAAGGGTGGGCAGCCGCCGCTCGATCCGAAGAGCAACGAGCCGGCATCTCAAACCGATACCACTCGCCGCTTCGAAGCCGATTCAGCCGCCAAGACGGCTTTGGCCCATACGCAGAAGCTCGCCGAGATTTCCGCCGAAGACTACGACGCCGTGTTTTATCCGGGCGGACACGGCCCGCTATGGGATCTAGCCGAAGATGCGGCTTCCATCGCCTTGATTGAAACAACCATTGCTGCCGGCAAGCCGGTCGCGGCTGTCTGTCATGCGCCCGGCGTATTGCGTCACGCCAAAACAGCCGATGGCAAGCCGCTGGTGCAGGGCAAGGCGGTAACCGGCTTCACCAATACCGAAGAGGCAGCGGTGGGCCTGACCAAGATCGTGCCATTTCTGGTGGAGGACATGCTTACCCAGCATGGCGGTATTTATTCCAAGAAAGAGGATTGGCAATCCTATGTCGTGACCGACGGCCTGTTGATTACCGGGCAGAACCCGGCATCGTCGGAAGCGGCGGCGCAGGCAATGCTCAAACAGCTTGTCTGAGCGAGTTTGCCCCGCCAGTACTTCATCTACCGGGCCAGGCTAGGGGTCACATAGGTATGCGTCGCCGATAACGTCGGCTGGCGCGTACCACCGTGCCGTCTTTGAGCGTAACCAAAGCATCCCGCGAGGGGAGCAGGTTGTATCCGCTCAATCTGTTCAGCGCAATCATGGTGGAGCGGTGAATGCGGATGAATCTGGCGGGGTCTAGTTGCCGCTCCAATGAATCCATTGTTTCTCGTATCAAATAAGATCGCTTGCCGGCATGCAGGGTTACATAATCGCCGGAGGCCTCGATCCAATCGACGTCACTGTGTTCAAGCATGAATGTTTTTGTGCCGGACTTGGTGACGAAATGGTCCGGCCGGGTTTGGCTTTTCTGCTCGGCGTCTTTAGCCAGTAGCAGCCCCTTGATGCTGGCCAGTTGCTCGCCGGCACGTCGGTCGGCAAGCCGTGTTCGCGCCGAATCGAGTGCTTTATCGAAGCGTTGATCGTCTATCGGTTTAAGCACGTAGTCCATGGCATGTACCGAGAAAGCCTGCAGCGCATAGTCATCGTGGGCCGTCAGAAAAATAATCAACGGCATCGCATCAGAAGGGAGCTTGGCCAGCATCTCGAAGCCGTCCATACCCGGCATCTGCACATCGAGAAATATAAGGTCGGGCTTGAACGCGGTGATTTTCTCGATCGCATCCCAGCCTGAGTCTGCCTCGGCGACAACCTGCACATCGAGCGCATGTCGCAGGCAGACACGAACGCCTCTTCGTGCGAGTGATTCATCGTCGACGATGATCGTCTTTATCATGAGTGCAGTTTTTCAGTGGTGTCACGAGGAACATCCAACACAACGCTCCATCCGTCAGACGGGTCACCCGAGGCCGAGAAGTAATGAGCGGTGCCGTAGCGGGTCATCAGCCGTTCGCGAGTGTTGGCGAGGCCGACTCCGGCGGGTGCGGAGATAGCACGCCGATGTATTTCCTGCCTGGGAACATAGGTGTTGTGTATGCGCATCCGCGCGAACGGGCCTTCTGCGGAAATAACCAGCGATAGCTTGCCGCCATTGACCAGCGGGGCGATGCCGTGCCTGATTGCGTTTTCAACCAATGGCTGCAACAGGAGATGCGGTACTGCAACGTCCATCAGATCCGGGTCGGCATCGATCGAAACGTGCATACGGTCGCCCAGACGGATCTGCTCGATGGCGATGTACTGCCGTACCTGCCTCAATTCCTCCGCGATGGTTACATCGCCACGATCGGTCGGCTCCAGCGTGGATCGAAGGAACTCCGCGAGAAGCGAGATCATATTGCGGGCGGGTTGGATCTCTCCTTCGCCAACGAGTGTCGAGATTCCGTTCAACGTATTGAATAGAAAATGCGGAGTGATCTGGTAGCGCAGCGCTCTCAATTCAGCGTCTCGCGCGAGAGCTTCGCTGCGCAGGGTGCGTCGTTCTTGCTTGCCGGCCTCTTCCCATTGGCGCAGGCCGAAGTAAATGCCGGCCCATGCGATGAGCATAATCATGGGCGCGATGGCATTGGTAACCCCCACAAAGAGTACCGAGCGCCACGTGCCGGCCTGCGCCGGGTGTCCGAGCCAGGCTTCAAGGATAGCGCCGGTCAACGAGCACACCGCCCCCAGCACGTAGCAGGATCCCACCGTGAGCAAAATAATCTTGGTCCAGGACATCCCCGACTTGGAGAGCCATCGACAAAAGGCCAGTAGCGGAAACGTTGCCCAATAGCCGGCCCATGTCATACCGGCGAAGTAGATGAGTAGTGGGCGGGCGTTCTTGAACTGCAGCGCGGCAAGTGCACTTATCAGGCCGAATCCTAGCCACCCGATGATTTGAAGTAACCAGAGCCGCTTAGGGCTGGATTTGAATGCGTCGATCATGGTGGCGCACAGAGTGCACTTTTGTGCGGTCATCAGGAAGGGGGTTGGGTACCGCTCGACCGACATTTCCGGTCCGCTCGCCGATGTTTGATTGCATCGGGCCAGGCCAATAAATACGTTCTGTCTGACGGTCGCGCCAGGTCTGTACGGGCGCATATCGTCTATCGCAGATTCTTAGATAAACATCGATGGTGCGCAGCAAAGCTATGAACTCCAAAAATAATTTGAAACGTAATAGTCCAGAGAGTGGCTTGCCGGCTTGGTCCGTCATCGCCATGGGCAGCGCCTTGGCCGGTGCTGTGGATCTTACCTATGCGATCTTGGCGGGGGCGATGAGAGGCGTTCCGATGATCGCCATACCGCAATCGGTCGCCAGCGGCCTTCTGGGTATGAAAGCATTTCGCGAAGGCATCGCATCGGCGGCGCTAGGTTGCGCGTTGCATTTCTCGATCATCTTTGTCGCCGCCTCGATCTATTTCCTCGCGAGTCGCAGGCTGGGCGCGTTGGTTCGGCGGCCGCTCATGGGAGGGCTTTTTTATGGCCTTATCATCTATGCCGTCATGCATGAAATCGTCCTCCCGCTATCGTTCGCTCCTGCATTCAAGAGCACCACGATGTCCTTCATCGCAGAGCTTGCCATGCATATCGTCGTCATCGGGCCGATCATCGCTTTCAGTGCATCTCGTGCATCTATCAGGCGGATAGGCCAATCTCTTGAAGGCCTCGCGTCGACCGCCGATTAGCGGCTTGCGTCAGGTCAGCACTTCGTTGGCCGCGACGATGACGGCGCAGCATTGCGCCGCGTATTCCAAGGCCATGAGATGGCGATCGAGCGAAAAATCCGCGATGGCGTCGCCGACAATAAAGGTCTCGATATCGTTGGAGAAGGCTTCGGCCGCGGTCATCAATACGCCGATATGCGCGTAGACGCCGCAGATGATAAGTTGATCGCGGCCTGCATTTCGCATGCGTTGCAACAGGTCTGATTGCCAGAACGCGCTGTAGCGCCACTTCGTCAACAGCCAGTCTTCGCGGCTGGGCATGAGTTCGTCGACGACCCCGCGATCAAGCGGGTCCATGTCCATGCCGGGTCCCCAGAAGTCCTTCAAAAGGCCACGTTGGCTTACGGTCATGCCGCCAGGCTGAGCGGCGAACGCCGTTGGGACACCCAGCGACAGGCAGCGCCGGCGAAGGATGGCTGTATTGCGCAAAAGCGTGGAGCGCGGGTTATCGAAGGGGATCGGCCGAATAAAATACCGTTGCATATCGTGCACGAGTAATACGGCCCGCTGCGGATCTATCTTCCAACTGGCGATATTGATCGGCAGCAAAGAGCGGGCCGGCATGGAATACGGCTCAATCCGCGGAATTCCTGGCATGGTGCGTTCCATGGTCGAAGGATGGCTCTCGACAAGAGGCTTAGGTTGAATGGCGGTCGGATAGATAAGTCGCCGTAACGATGTATTCGTCAAAGACGACGTAACGCACACTGATGCGCTTACCGGTGTCCCAGCATGACGACCAATCGCATGTCAGTCGAAATTCGAGCACCTGTGCGTCGGCCTGGATGAGTTCGGCCGCATCGAAATCCAGAATGCGCCGCACCTGTGGATAGAGTGCTTTGTAAAGCGATTCTTTCGCGGAAAAAACCAGCAGTAACCGGGTGACTGCGTCAAAGCTTTCCAGTTGCGCCAATTCGCCGGGCTGCGCGACGAGGGATTGAGTACCCATCAGCGCCTTTAACGCGACTCGTTGCTGTATATCGATGCCCAGGGCGATACAGGTCGACTGCGGAGCTGCCGCAGCCATCGCATAGTCGCCGCTATGGCTGATGCTGCCCAGCCAGCCGTTCGGCCATAGCGGCAAACGATCCTCGCCCATGTCTGGGTAGGCGTCATGCGGATAGCCCGCATTGCGCAGCGCCGCGCAGGCGCAGAGTCGGCCCGTCTGATATTCGCGGCGACGTTTATTTACTGCTCTGCTCAACGTAGACGGGAGCTGCGGGTAGACCGGAAGGGGCTGATCCAGCACGCTCAGCGGCAGCGACGACAGCCCCACCGTTGCTGGAAGGGACAGGTGTTGGCGTAGTGCCTCGGAGCTAAGCGGCGGCGACCATGCTTGAGGTGATGCTGGCAGGCCGGCAGCGTCGTGCATGGGATACCTTAAAGCAGCATGTGATTTTGAACGCATGCTAAAAACAATCGGGATGATGCGCCGTCGAAAGTCATACGACTACAAGCCGCGTGATGTCGTTGTGATGCTGTTATCGAGCGGGCTACCCAGAGATCTTGAGCAGGCTTTTACGCGTTGGCTTCGGGAAGCGCCGCATGCTCGATGCGATCGCGGCCGTTGCGCTTGGCTTCGTACAGAGCCTTGTCGGCGCGCGCCAGCAGGTCGGTATGAGTTTCATCGGCACTCATGACAGAAACGGCGATGCCGATACTGACGGTGACGATGTCATGGCGGCTGTCGGGGTTGGCAATGGCCTGCGCACGAACCCCGGTACGGACCAGCGCCGCCACGGCCTGTGCGCCAGCCAGATCCGTGTCAGGCAACAAGATCGCAAATTCTTCGCCGCCAAAGCGGGCCAGTAAGTCGGTAGGCCGGCGTAACGCCTTGCGTAGTTCACTTGCGATCATGCGCAGGCATTGATCGCCGACCAAATGGCCGAAACGGTCGTTGATGGCCTTGAAATGGTCGATGTCGATCATCAGCAGACTGACCGGCTGGCCGGAGCGGGCCGCGCGGGCGCACTCCCGTTGCAACGCCAGGTCGAACGCGCGCCGGTTCGGCGTCTGGGTGAGGCTGTCTTCCAGCGCCAGGTCTTCCAGCTCATCGCGGTCGTGACGCAAGGCATCTTCGACGGCGATATGACGCGCCTGAGTCAGCGTGCTGCGTACGCCATAACCAATCAGCGCGACGATCACGCCGATCACACCAAGATAGAAATGGCTGTTGAGCACGAACAGCGAGGTGAGCAGCACCGCCAGTGCCAGCATCAGGGGACTGCCGCTACGAATCACGCGAATCAACATGGGGCTCCGAGGCGTCATGCTGGCCGGTAAGGCATATCGCCAGCCGAGCACGAAAACCAGCAGGAAAGGCATCTCGATGACCCACAGCGCGGGATAGCTGCCGACATTGGCCTGATCGAGCGCAAGCACGTGGTTGTAATAAATGGCCGCGATCAGATAGGCGATGGTATAGGCCGCCAATATGCTGAACAGCCGCCGTGCCTGATACGTTTCGGCGGCGAAATAGCGAATCGTGCAACAGACGGCAAGAAACAGGTTTTCCAGATCGAACATCAGCACGACTAACTGCGCATGTTTCGAATCCGGCGCCCCGTGCAAGCTGGTCAGCGAGAAGGTGTACAGGTAAAACAGATAGCCCAATGAGATCGCCATGATGGCGTCGGCTGTTCTAACCACGAGCGATTCGCGCTCCTCATTGGCTCCTGAGGCGGCATAGGTAATCGGTACGCCGTACAGGATATAGACCAGCATGATGGCCCCCGGCGTCAGATTATGAGTGTCCAGGAGTAGCTCCGAAGCGGCACTCATCAGCATGCCGATGGTCCAGAGCAGCATGCTTGCCCCCGCCAGAATCCAGCCCTTGTCGAGCGCGAACCCGTCAATAAGGCCACGTCGCAGCATGGTGCCGGTGGCCAGCAACGGGGCGGCGATCAGGAATGGATAGGACACCGCCATCAGGTGCTGCGGAAAGACAGCGATGGCTAGCGCGTGGAGCGCGAGAAATGCACAAGCAAGGGCCAGTTCGATCTTCGGCAGAGGCATTCCAGCGTCCATAGCAGTCAGATAAGGCTTCGAACGGCTGACCGCCGAAGGCAGCTTTCGCGATAAACCCGGCAAACTCGATGCAAAGGTCAGTGAGGTGCTTATGGGTCTATGGTTTTGAACAGGCTCCAGGCCACGGGTACTTTTTGTTACATCCTCAGGGTGGGGTTTGGCAACACTTTAATGAACAAAAGCCGGGTCATCCACACCGGTACGTGACACAGACGGCATCCCGGTCGCCATGGCGGACGCGGTATGCACCGCCCTCGGCGGCCTGTGTATCAATCGTTTGAATCGACTGGCGTAACCTATTCCGTCACCGCCGGATCAGGCTTCGAACAGATAAACCGCGTAGCCGGACGCAAGCATGGGCAGGACGTTGAGCAAGAATCGCGGCAGTCTTATCAGCCCCAATTCAATGGCGCCGCGGGATATCGAGGTCATATAAAGCATCCGATAACTCTGGGTATCGAAAAGCCGCTCGGGTTCATCCACCGCCGTCAGCGTAGCGCCGATGGCGGAAATTTTGCTTCGCATCGATCGTCCGTAGGTGTTCAAAAACCTCCGGGTCATCAGGTCGCAGATCAGCTTGTGCTTGGGAAATACGCTGCGCAGGACATGTACAAGATGCTGGCTCGCCGATGGGTCGAGGTAGCTTAGAACGCCCTCGACGACGCATACGATCGACCCGTGCCCTGAAAAGGGCGCCAGCTTCTCAGCGAGGGAGTCGCTTGCAAAATCGATCGCAATGCGTTGCAGCCGATTTGGGCAGTCGGCCACGGGAAGCCGCTGGTTCTTGTAGGAGATAACCGCGGGCTCGTCCAATTCCAGCCACATGCCGCCAGTCAACCGGAACGGTCTGCTGTCGAAGCCCGCGCCGATGGTGACGACGAGAAGATCGGGGTTGGAAGCGAGCTCGCGGCGCAGGTGGTCGTCGATCAATCGCGCACGTGCAACACAGTTCGCGTTAGCCATCTTTTCTGCTTTGAAAGCTTCGAAGATCTGTAGGCCGCGCTCGTTCATGAATAGCTTGGCGTAATGATCGCCGCATACCGGGGCAGGGCTTTGCGCGTCCTGCATTCTCACGCCGCAACAATAGAACGCGGTCTTTGAAATGGGCTTCATGACGACTCGGCTTTTCGGGTAGTGCGGTAGTGCCGTCACAGACGGCAACCGGCAAAGGAACGATGGCGCGGCGATTCGGTGACCCGGTTGGCCGGCGTTCTACGCGGCTGGTTTTCCCATGCGTGGTTCAAGACGCCATCCTCCGCCAAGTGCCTTGTTGAGCGCTATCCATTGCGTCAAGGCGGTTTCGGTGGCGGCAAGCTGGCGGCTTTGCAGAGCGTACATGCGGCGTTGGGCGTCCAGAACGGGGAGCAGGTCGATCAGGCCAAGCCGGTAGCGATAGGCGGCTAAATCGGCGCTGTCGGTCGCCGCGGCACAAGCGGTTTCAAGATCGTGGATCTGCCGATGGGTCTGGTGCAGACGAATAGCTGAGGTTTCGACTTCCTCCACGGCGCGGGATGCGGCAGCGGCGTATGCGGCGACGGCCTGGTCGAGGCGTGCGTTCGCAGCGTCGATGCGTGGCCCGATGGCAGGGTCCCATAGCGGCAGGGTCACTCGCAGGCCGGCGTTCCAGATTTTTGTCGGCGCGCTGAAAAGGTCGCTGCTATTGATAGTCAATGAGCCGAGCCCGCCGATCAGGCCGAGGTGGGGATAGCGAGCTGCGGCAGCGCTACCGGCCTGGGCGACGCTGGCCATCAGTGATTGTTCGACCGCGCGCAGGTCCGGTCGACGTTCGAGCAAGGCTGCAGGTACAGCCATGGGAGGGCCTGGCGGTTCGGGCGACAGCACCGAAGCGGCGATCAGTCGGTTGTCGAGGTCGCGCGATGACAGGCCGGTCAGTGTGGCGAGCCGGCGGATTTCGATCTGCTCCGCGCTGTCGTAGTCCGCGCGACCGGACTCCAGCGAGGACAGCATTTCGGTTGCTTGCAAACGATCCAGGTCGTTGACCAGGCCGGCGTGATTACGGACCTCGACGAGCTTTAGCGTTTCGCGGGCGAGTTCGATTTGATGTCCGAGGGCTGCGCCTTGTACCCGCGCGCCGCGGAGTCTGATATAGCTGGCGGCGACTTCCGCCGACAGACTCAGGGCAAAATCTTCACGGCGGTATAGCGTGGACTGCGCCTGAAAGACCGCACTGTCGCGCTCGTGCGTGTTGGCGCCGAACAGATCCAGTTCCCAGGATGCGTCGAATCCGGCGCGATAAAGACCGAATGGATTGGTGTGCGAGGGAGGCAGCGGATAGACGTCTTCTTTGGAAAGCCGCTGGCGTGAAGCGGTCGTGCTCAGATCGAGTCGTGGCAGCAGGCTTGCTCCAGCGGCGTTTGCCATGGCGCGTGCTTCACGCAGGCGGGCCGTGGCCGCAGCCAGGTCGTGGTTATTGTGTTGCGCCTGGTCGATCAATGCATCGAGGGTCTCGTCGCCGAGGGCGCGCCACCAGTCGGGTGCAATGGTCCCGGCGGCTGTCGTCACTTCCGCCGGAATGTTCCATGCCGCGGGCAGTGGCGCGGAGGCTGGCTGCTTTTGCTCGGTCATGACGGCGCAGCCAGATAGCCAGGACATGGCTCCCAGCAGTGCAAACGCGACCACCAAGGGCCAGCCTTTCACGATGAACGTCCACGCGGTGAATTTTCTTTCGCCACCGGGCGCGGCTCCGCCTGAATGAAAACATCCATCTGCTCGCCGACATGTACACGGGCCGGGCTGGGCTTGAGCAGATACACCACTTGCAGGACACGGGTGTCTACGCGCTCGGTGCTTTCGCCGGTCAGCGAATGCTTTGGAATCACCAGTGGTTCGGTGCGTACATACTCCAGCGGTATTTCAACGGCGGCATTGCCTTTGAGATGGGCGACGGCGGGGACGCCGGCTTTGAAGCGCCAGGCTTCCGCCTCGTCGATATCGACGCGCAGATGCAGTTGGCGGGTGTCGCCAAATATGAGTGGAGCGAGTTGCTGGCCGGGACTGACCTGCTCGCCGACGCGGATATTTAGCTGCAGCACTTCACCGTCGCCCGGCGCTTTGACGACAAGCCGATCAAGTTCGACACGACTCTGGGCGACGGCGGCACGGGCCTGGGCAAGCGCGGCCTTGGCCGTGCCGATACGAGCCAGCGCGGCTTCGACGGCGCGCGTACGTAGTGATACTTCCTCCTTGCTGACGGCGCGCGCATCGCTTAGATGACTGACCTTGGCCAGTTTTTCGCGGGCCTCGGCAAGCTCGACTTGCGTTTCGGCCAGCCGCGCCGAGGCGACGTCTACGGCGCTCTCTCGCATCAGGCATTCCGCTGCCAGAGAGCGGCTGTCGATGGAGAACAGCCGGTCGCCTTTGCTCACGTGGCTTCCGGCGGCTACCCATAGCTGCTCGACGACACCGGGAACCGCCGTGGCAACAGCAATGTTCTGGCTCAACGGTTCGACCAGGCCGGCGCCGGCCAATGTTTCCGTGAACTCGCTGCGCGGCGGTTCGGCCATCGGCTTGTTGACGGGATAATTCGTATCGCCCATGGCGACGGTGTAGACCATGACTCCGATGCCGACAAGCGCCACGGCCGGAATCACCCAGCGGGAAGAAAATTTCATAGAGGTCCTGGAGCCGCCGCTGCGATACCTTGCCTGATCTCAGTAACTCGACCGTCATCCATCTGCGCTATCAGATCGGCGTATTCGAAAATACGCGAATCATGGGTGACGACAACCAGCGCGCGATCGCCCTCGTTAGCCACCTCCCGCAGCAGCAGCATGATTTGCTGACCTGTTTCATGGTCGAGCGCACTGGTCGGCTCATCGCAGACGACCAGGCGTGGGCTGTGCACCAGTGCGCGAGCAATGGCCACCCGTTGTTGTTGACCGCCGGAGAGTTCGCCAGGTAACGACGACAAGCGATGTCCCAGGCCGACACGGTTGAGCATGGCGGCGGCGCCGGCCAATGCCTTGCTGCGTCCAACGCCCTGAATCAGCAACGGTATGGCGGCGTTCTCCACCGCAGTGAGCGTAGGCATCAGGTGGAAGGACTGAAACACAAAGCCGACCTGGTCACGACGCCATCGGGTTTTCTGCGGCGCCGAAAGGTTGCCCATGTCCTGGCCCAGCACCACACAGTCGCCTGCGGTTTTGTCGAGAATCCCCGCCAACACCGAAATGAGGGTGGTTTTGCCGCAACCGGAAGGGCCGACCAGCATGCTCAGTCCGCCAAGCGGTATGTCCAGGTCGATGCCGCGCAACGCGTGGACGGCCGTTTCGCTGGCCCCATACACCTTGCTCAGACGGCGGCAGGAAATCGCCGATAAAGTCTTGGTTGCTGAAGTTGTGGGCGCCGAAGTTATGGGCGCCGAAGTTATCGGTGCCGAAGTTACGGGCGCTGAAGTTGCCGCAGAGTTCATCGGCTACCCCCGGAAGACCACGGCGGGTTCAAGCTTGAACACGCGCCGCAAAGATAGCCACGCCGCCAACGCGCAAACCGAGATGATCGACGCGAAGGCAAAGGCCGGGATCTGCCAGGGCATCGAGAAAGCCAGCCCGCCTGCACGTAGACCCCAGCCGATGATCGAGCCCATGCCCACGCCGATGCCGTAGCCCAGAACAGCCACTGTCCCAGCTTGCAGCCATACCATTCGCGCCAGCGTGCCGTCGGAAACGCCCATGGCTTTGAGTGCGCCGTAATGGCGAAGATTGTCGAGCGTAAAGTTGTAAAAGGTCTGGCCGGCGACCAGTGAGCCGATCACCACACCGAGGATCACGGCCAGTCCAAAGTTGACGAGGATGCCGGTGGCTTTGAGGATGTAATCGGCGGTGACGTCGATGAACTGGTCATTCGTCAGTACCTTCAGGCCGGTTCGATCGACCAGGTTTTTCTGTACCGCGCGGATGTCCTGTCCAGGCCTGATCTTGACCAGCACGAAGGACATCGTGTTGTGATCGGAGGACGACAAAGTCAGCGCGCGCGAGTACGTGGTGTAGATCACCGGCTCCCAGAAAAAGGATTCGCGACCGCGATAGGCGCCGGTCGCGACGACTTCCTGATCGTTGATAGTGAATCGATCACCCAACCGGATCGCCCGGCCGCCGCCGCGTTTCATCATCAGCTTGGTCGCAGCGGTATCACCATCAATGAAGATCGCCTTGTCGCGCCGAAGATCCGCGAATTTTCCGAGCTCCATCTGCGGTGGCGCACCGATCATGGTGGCATCGTCTATACCGACCAGTATCAGCGTGAAACTGGTGCCGTCCGGCATATGGCCGCGATTGAAACCCTGATAGAGGGGGACCGCCCAGTCGACGCCATCGGTGCCGCGCACCCTTTGCAGCACCGTGCTGCGCAACGGTACCTGGTCCTGCGAGAAACGGACCTGCGGGTCCATGACCCAAAGATCGGCCTGTGCGGTGTCGCGGATAAAGGCGCCTGTCTGGCGTGTCAGGCCAACCAGGATCGACGCCTGCTGCACGATAAGCATCGCCGCGAAAGCTATGCCCGCGATGAGTCCGAAGTACTTCAGGCGGTCTCCTGTGAGCATCTTTAGGGCGACCGAATACATGTGAATATCCTAGACGTGCACTATAGAAGTGGTCGCTGATGGGCTCTGACTTCAGGCGGCGATAGCCGTTACCTCCCATTCTCGAATCTGTTTAGCCATGAGTAACCCGCACACCGTTCCGCCGATGCGTTGGTGAGTCGTACATGCGGCTCAAGCCTCGGGGGCATTCGCCATCATGTCGGCGGTCGAGATCTTGGTCTTGTGCTTCGCGCGATAGTCGGCCTTGAACTTGGTATAGACGCTATAGATCTGCTCTGGCTCGGCAATCTCCACGCCGGCCAACTTGCCGATGCGCGACACGATTTGCTTGCGGATCTTTTTGATGACCGCCTCACCCAGGATCGAGTCGAGATTGCGCACCGTCTCGAATACCGGATGGTTGATGAATTGCTCTCCCTGCAGGAAAACCCAGGCCGATCGCAGCACAATGCCTTTCTCGTAATCGGGATCGGCCGACTCGGCGATGGTCTTTCGGGTGTAGTTTTCAAAGCCGACGGAATGACGCATTTCATCCTTTGCCAGCTTGCTCGCAATGTCCTTTAAAACCGGCTCCGTTACGGTGTCGGCGGTCGCCAGATACATGTTTCCGGCGACAATCTCGGAAATGACATTGAAGGTCAGCATTTCCGTCTTGGATTTCGTCATCGGCGTGATCGTGCGGCCGTCCATCAAGTATTTTCCGGACAGCTTTTCGCCGTTCATGGCCAGCCATTTGGTCAAGGCATGAGGGTGTTTGGTTTCCTCATACAGCCACACGGCAAGCCACTGGGTGAAGTCGATATCATCCTCGAACATGGTCATGAACGAACGGGTGGCCGAGTAGGTGGTCAGTTCGCCGAAGGTGATGATCTTCACCATTTCGATCAACTCCGGCGTCACCACGGATTTATCGATATGCTCCCAGTCGATGTCGCGCATCAGCCAGCGTGCTTTTTCAGCGACGTCGAATAACGAGTAGTAGGACAGATCGTTAAAAATATCCTTCACTTGTGCGGTCATGAAAGTTTCCTCAACGATGGATGGAATCTGCAGGTTTGATAGGGCAGGTTGTGCGATCACGCCAACTTCGATCCAGGTCAGGTCCAAACAGGCGGCAGCGTCAATCGTCAGGCCATTCCGCCGTTCACGCTAATGATCTGGCCGGTGATGTAGCTCGCCGCGTCGGAAGCAAGAAAGCCGACCAGCGCCGAGACCTCCTCGACGCGTCCGGCGCGTTGCATGGGTACGATGGCCTTGAGCAGTGCGGCGTCGAACTTACCCTTGGCCATGCCGCCGTCGATGACGCCGGGCGCGACGGCATTGACGGTGATATTGCGATTGGCGAGCTCGTGAGCCAATGACTTGGTGGCGCCGTGCAAGCCGCTTTTCGCCGCGGCATAGTTAGTTTGTCCACGAACGCCGGTGATGCCGGCAACGGATGACATATTGATGATGCGGCCCTTGCGCTTGCGTATCATCGGCATCAGCAAAGGCTTGGTGACATTGAAAAACCCGTGCAAGGTCGTGTTGACGATCCTGCTCCAGGCATCGAATTCCATACCGGCCATCGGAGCGTCGTGGAGGGTGCCGGCATTGTTCACAAGCACATCGATCGGCGTGGTTTCGGACAGCTCCGACAGCAGTTGTTGCGTGTGCGCGGTATCGTTGATATCGAACACGATCACCTGGGCCTTGCCGCCCGCCTTGCGGATCTGTCGAGCGACCGCCTCCGCTTTTTCCGGATTCTTATGCGCATGGACATAGACCAGCAGGCCTTGCTTGGCCAGTTGGAGACAGATGGCTGCGCCGATATCGCCACTCCCGCCGGTTACTAATGCAGTTTGCATAGCTGGAACCTTTCAGAGTTAATCTTCGATGTCATCGGTAACCAGCGAAATCGTGCCTTCGGCTACGGTTTTTCCATTTATCGTGCCGTTGACGCGGTACTGATATATACGCGGGCCGACCAGGACAACTTCCGACGTCAGCATCAGGCGGGTGTCTGGATGAGCATCCAGATAACCTTCCTCGAAGCTGAAGTTACGAGTGACGGCGAGATAAGCCGTAGCGACCGGTGCCAGTTTCTTATGGCCTACCATCGGTGTTTTGGTGTCGACGGCATTGATCGCCAGATGAATCGCCGCGGCCTGGGCGCCGTACTCGATCACATGGATATACGACAGCCGGCCATTCACCTTCAACGGATTGTGCTCGTCCAGGTGCGAGGTAGCGCTGCAGACGATTTTCGCACCGTCCCACGCCTCCACGCGATCGAGCAACATCATCGGCCCCTGATGCGGAATAAGGGCGTAAAGCTGCTTGGCTTCGATCTGCTGAGGCAGGGCTAGCATGGTGTGACCTCGACACTCAAAACCTGTTGATTGGAATAGGGCAGCACGACGGTTTCCTGCTGTTGTTTGGCGAGCGCAATCATCAGCGGCAATACGCCCGCAGCGGACGAACGCGTACTGACCCGCGACAGATTCGCGTTTTCGACTGGGGTGATCTGGGTTCCGTCTTGCAGGCTCAGGCGAATCGATGCGATCGACCGCTTGCTTGGGCTGGGGCTCAGCAGAAAGCCTACAGAAAACGGATCGATCGGTGCCGCGTCCGGGTCGATTTTCAACAGCGCCGGGGCGTCGTAAGCAACATAGAGAATCGGTGTCGATTCGGTTAGCGAGGTGGTGTAGGACTGCAACAATCCGACGGCCAGGCTGTGAGATGCAGCGGTGACGGTGGTGGCACTGGCGGTATTTTTCATAAGAATGCCGAGGTGCCCCGCCGCCGCGTTCAAAATCACGTTCTGGAACTTGGTCGGCGATACCGGCTTGCCTTCCAGTGTCAGCGAATAGCAGATGTGGTGGGCTATATTCAGATCGCCTTCGGAACTGGCGAAGACGAATTCGATATCGTTGGGGTCGGTATCGGTACCTTCCAGTGCTTTGTCGGCCGCATAGATGGCCAATTGCATGTGCTGGCTGGTTTTGCGTTTGATCCCGGAAGAAAGAAACGTCGATTGCAGCGGGCCGACCATGTCTTCGCGGTAGGTTTCCGGCGCCAGCAGAGTAAGCGCCGCCTCTTGCCAGCTTGGCAAGCCTGGACCGTAAAGGCTGATGGTTTCGATATACAGCGGCTTCAATGCGTTCTCCCAAAAATGAGCGTGGCGTTATTGCCGCCGAAGCCCATGGAATTGGTCAGTCCGTAACGGATCGGGCGAGACTGATTGTCGAGAGCGATATTGCATTTGAGTGTGGCGTCGACGGTTCCGGTGTTGAGGCTTCCAGGGACCAAGTCGTTTTCCATGCCGAGCATCAGGATGATGGCTTCGGTAATTCCGGCGGCGCCCTGGGTGTGGCCTGTCCAACCCTTGGTTGAACTGACCGGTACTTCGGCGCCAAAAATCCGATGCATGGCCGCATCTTCCGCACCGTCATTCATCGGCGTGCCGCTGCCGTGCGCGTTGATGTAGTCAATATCTTTTGCGTCCAGGCCTGCGCGTTTCAGCGCCAGCAACATGGATGCCTCAATGCCCTTGCCTTCAGGGTGCGGCGCGGTCATGTCGTAGCCATCGGTCGTTTCGCCGTAGCCCAGCAGCTCCATCTTGCCGGGTCGGCCGGCGGTTTCGGCGGGCAGTTTTTCAAGCAGGGCGAATCCGGCGGCCGCGCCGATGCTGATGCCGTCGCGCTTGCTGTCCCACGGTTTGCAAGGCTGGGTCGATAGCACTCCCAGCGAGCGAAAGCCGTTGACCAGCGTTTCGCTATACGTTTCAACCCCGGCGACAATGGCGGCGTCGCATAAGCCCATCTGCAGATAGCGGTAAGCGGTTGCAAATACCTTTGCGCTGGATGAACAAGCCGTGCCGATCGTTGCATAAGGGCCAGTGATATCCAGGCTCTTACGCACGTACTGCACCGTGGCATCAAGACTTCCGCTACGGGTGTAATTGTTTTCGGGGGCGAGATCCGGCGCGACAGGTTTGACCTGATAGTCCTCCTCGATAAGGCAGATGCTGCCGGTGATCGTCCCTAGAAAGCAGGCGACGCGGCTTTTGCCATATTTGCTTTTGGCTTGTTCGACAGCATTTGTGAAGCCGTCTTGTTGCAGGGCGGTTTGAATCATGCGATTGCATTGGTTGTCGTAGCCAGCCAGCTCACCCGCAATCGGATACAGCGACACCGGATTGACGAAACCGAACCAGGTGTGGCCAAGATCGCCCATGGAATGCTTGCTCAGACCGCCGGTCTTGCTCTTTATAGAATCGAGCGTGGCTTTATTGCCGACGCCCAACGCACTGGTAAGGGTGAAGGCCGTCACGTAGGTCGGTAAAATTGCCATGTCCTGAAACTCCAACGACGCTAGACATTCAAAACGTGTCCGATTCAGCCAACCGCGTACGCAACAGCCGCCTTCGCGCCGCCGCCTGTCAGTTTTATCGGGTTGCTACTGCCAGAGGCGCCGAGCGGAAATCTCCCGCAGCTATTTCGTTGTCGTCGCCATCGCGGCAGACAAAGCTATAGCTATCCTCGCTCTTGGCGCGAATCCTGACGATAAGGGTTTTTCCAGGTTTCAAGACCGACAGGTTCTTCACCTTGGTTATACGTCTTAGATGCAAATCGCCCCGAAATTGCGCGAAGGCGATGCGCACATGCTCCATAATCACTGCGCCTGGAATAATCGGATTTCCAATAAAATGTCCGTTAGATGCAGGGTGATTATCGGCAATGGCCGTGGTGTATTCGAAATCGGCCGGGTCAGGCAGCATTGGCTTCCTTCGCTTCGATTTTTTGCCTCATTTTGTCGGTGACAAAGATATACAGGCTGCGGACGTTGGCGTACGCCTGTCGCGTCGCTTCATCCTCTACCTTTAGCTCGACCTTGAAGCGCTGATTGATGACCGCGCCGATTTCCAGTGCGTCGATGGAATTAAGATCGAGATTGCCGCCGAAAAGTGCGGTTTCCGCAGTAATTTCGACATCGCTATCCAGATTGAGCGTTTCAATGATGAGTTCGAGGAACTCGTGTTCGGTTGGAATTACCATGACGCCTCCTTCGCAGGTCGGGTGTATCTCGAAGACTTTCACCCCATCTTCACTTTCGATTGATGGATGTATTTAGACGTAGGTTTAATCAGTATCTTGGTATCGGTAATGTGATTCTTTTGTGATGGGTTCGAGGCTTCTGCATTAGTCAATTTGTATTCGTGATGTGAATTTTCACAAAAGCTGCATGAGGGGCATTGGATATTCGACGTCAGTGTTGCGGCCTGATTCGTCATGCACCTGACATCAATAAGCCGAACACTTTGCCAGCCGTGCAGGGGCGGCGGGTTGCGTATTGTTTAAGTCGCGCTGTATCGATACAGCGCTTTTTCATTGGCGAGCAAGGACAACCATGAAACCTCTATACCTATCTATTGCCTTGGCGAGCGCCGTAGCCGCGGGTCTGCTTGGGTCTTCCTTTGGCCATGCCGCTACGCTGGGCGGGGAAAGCCATGCGTCGACATTTCCCTGCGACGACAATCATTTTCTCAACGACCAGAAGCTGTTCGAAAACGGACAGTTGTTTCAAGATGTGGCGGAGAACGTCTGCGGCACGGTCACCTATGTGTATCCGAAAAAGAAAACCAGGAGCGGCTGGCACGGTTATTTTCTAGTGCAGGTGGCCCCTAATACGGTGATCGAAATCGTCTCCGATCTCGGCCAGATGAATGCGCCTTCCTGGCCGTGGGTTGCCGTAGGCAACTACGTCACGGTGCGTGGCCGCTACTATTACGACAACGAATCCAGCCAGGGTATCGATTGGACACACCATGGCACCGGCAGTAGCTGGGGCACACCGGGTTACGTGGTAGTGAACGGCGTCGAATATCAATAAGCAGCCGCTGGCCGGGGCCGGATATCCGCGCCCCAGCCAGCGCTGCTTTGGCGCCGGCGGCCGATTTTCACTAAATGGCGCCGGCGGCCGATCTTCACAAAATAAAGACAACGCCGAACGACGTATGCAACACTCGCGCCTTGTAAACATAAGGAGCGCGTGTGCACGGAAGCAGAGAGGCTTTTCTTATCGGCATCCCCTTTCGGTGGAATGCGATAGCCGTTTGTTTTTTGCTGTTGCCGCTTTTCGGTTGCTCCAACGAGCAGTCGCTCGGCAAACCGGAAAAGATCGGGCCCTTTACTTTCGAGCGTTTCCGCAACTCCTATTCCAGCGAGTCAGGGCCCACTGTCTATGAGTATTACAAGATCTCTTACGGGTCTTATTTTCCTAGCGCCATTCATTTTCCAAACGATGCCTGGGTACGCATAGACCAGATCACCCGGCTGCCGTCCGCTCAGCCGGCGTGGATGATCCGCACTGGAAACAGCGTGGCGATGTTGACGGAAAGAGCAGGGCGGCTTGCTCTCGACCCTCTTTGGAATGTGGACTACGACAAGGGCCAAGAGCAAGTACAGCGAGTCGACGACAAGCATTGGTATATCCCCGATTTCGATAGGGTTGGCGAGTACCCGAATTTCACCTATCGCAGCGGGCGATTGTTTAACGGCGTGACGCTGACGCAACGATGGTTGCCTGTATGGCCGGTGCTCGACGGACAGCCGGGCACTATTGCCCCCAGTCGTACTCAGTTCTTGGCGATCTCCCCCGATGAGACAACGTCGGCATGGCTTTTCACGACATTTCCAGACGATGGACCCGATAGCGTGCGGCAGTACGAGGTACGGGTTTTGGATGAGCGCACGCCAACCCTGCCGCCGGTCGCCCTCGATGCAAAGTTCATGGAACACCGTCCGCTGCCCGATAGCGACTACTACAAAGAAACGCGGCCTTTGTATCAAGCATGGTTCGATGCCGCATTCCGTTGGAACCGGACACCTGATGGCCGCTGGCAATTGAGCCGTCGTTATTAAAGCCAGTTCAAAGTCTCCCCGTGGCCTGCTGCCCACCTTAAGTCGACCTGATGTCTCTCTGTGGATGCCTATGAATATTCGTGATGTGAAGCTGTGGCTGGCCGGTATCGTTTGCGTGAGTGCGAGCATGAGTGGTGTATTGCAAGCTCAGCCCACTACGGCACCATTGATGCCTTATCTGGATGCCAACGGCCGCTACGGCTTCGTCGACGCCAGCGGAACGCTGGTCATTCCCGCGCGCTACGTCGACGCCAAGCCGTTTTCCGACGGGCGCGCGGCGGTTGTTGCCGATGATATGTGGGGATACATCGATACCGCTGGCCGGTGGGTTGTAAAGCCGCGCTACTCATCGGCGGAGAATTATGACCGTGGCGAGGCTGTCGCAAGGATCCAGGTGGATTCCAATCTGAAAAGCAGCAAAGGCGGTTGGATCGCCCTGCCGAACCCTAGCAATGCGCTTCCATGGCGTCACGATGCCTACACCACCATACATCGGTTAGATACCGCAGGCCGCGTGCTGGAACGATGGAAAAGCGGCGATGATCTGAGGTCGGATAAGCCCGAGAAAACGCCTGCGGCGTTAGACAAACTGCTTGGCACGCCGGCCTACCAAGGATCCTTCGTGACACAGTTTGTGCCGCCGCTGTATCCGGTCGGGCATGGCTGCGAGCACGACACTCCCGCTAAGTTTTACGCCGCGCTTAACCGCGGTGACTGTCGTATCGTCTTTTTCGATGCCCAAGCCCGAGCGTTGAACTCACAGGTTTACAGCTACTACGACGTCAGTAGAGGCTTTACCGACGATCGTTTGATGGTCACGCGCGACGGCAAGTCCGGCTATATCGATTCGCATGGCGTTGAAGTCATTCCCTGCACATTCGACGCCGCCTATTGGTTTGAAAATGGCTACGCCGTGGTGCGGTCGAAAGATCGCGGCATGGGCGTCATCGACACCCAGGGGCGCATGCTGATCGACTTCGGTCAGGGCGATCTCATGTATGACCATCTGACCTACCCGCCGACGACGCATGGTTACTTCGTCGGTCATCGCAAGAGCGGCTGGGGTGTTGTCGATCCCTCGCAAAATCGCGATGTCGTTCCATTTACCTATGCCCATGAGGCTGACCTCAAGGTCCTAGGCAGTGGCGGTACCCAGTTGGCGGTCGCCGCGCGTGACGATAAGCAAGGCTGGTGCGTATTGGATAGCCAGGGCCATACGCTGAGCTGCGGCTACAAACAAGTGGCGAGCGCCCGTGAAGGCGTGATTGCCGTGCAGGGCAGCAACGGAAGCTGGGGGGCTATCGATCTCACCGGGAAAATGATTCTTTCGCCTCGCTACGATGAGCGCTTTGTTTTCTCCAACGGGCTGGCTCGGGTCCGCCGTGGAGAGTACAGGTTCTATATCGACGCACTCGGCAAAGAGTATGTCGCCCCCGCCCTGGTAAATCCCTAAGAGCCTGTTCAAAGGAAAGATGTCGTTATGAAGATCGTGTTGGTAGCTGCATTTGTGCTGGTGATTTTTCTCACTGGCCGTATCGGTTTTTGGCTGGCCTTACTCTCAGGCCTGGGCTTCGTAGTCGGGGCCGTGATGGTGCTGCTCGTTGCCGGGCGGATGCTGGGTAAGAAAGCGGCGCCGGCCAGTGAACAGCCCGCCGGGGCGGTAGAGGCTTCTGATGCGTCCCCCGCGTCTTCAGCGGAGTCCGTGGCATCGGCTGCCGACCCGGTGGAGCTGACTCCCGCGATTGAGGCGCTGCAGGCTGGACATCATCAACAGGCCATCCAACTTGCGCAGCCGTATGTCGATGATCCGCGCAGTAAGGTTCGTATCGATGCCTTGCGCCTGACCGGGTTTGGACATGCCGGGCTGGGGCAATACGCGCTGGCCTATCCATGCTGGCTGGCGATCGCCGAAGCCGAGCCGACGTCGCTGAATTATTTGAATGTGACGTCCACGGCGGCAGTGATCGGTCGCTTCGATGAGGCGGAAGCCGCCTACGCGCAATGCGAGCGATTGGTGACTCAGGAAGGCGGTGGAGATCCCGCGCAAGGCCTGATCTTCCATGGCCAGAACCAGGCCAATTTTCTGGCATCGCTGGCCCAGGCAGAGCGCCCGGATCTGGCATTCAAGTATCTGCAGCCGCTGGCGAATTTTTACCGCAGCCTGCACATCACCGATTCGCATTTTCTCTACGTGCGGAACATGCCGTTTTTTGAAGTTTTTCTGGAGCAGTCTTTGCCGCTGGTGCGCAAGGTACTCGATGAATCCGCGCTGGTCGCGTGGTATCGCACGGTCTACGACGCCGTCGATGAAGAAGGCAAGGCGCTGTTCGCAACGTATCAGGTACCCCATTGAGACTTTGAGCAGGCTCTCAGGTACCTGCCTTCTTGCCCTTGGTTGCGGTGGCTTTCGCCGGTGTGCGCATTTGTTGCAGCACGGTCTGGCAGGTGTTCGGGGCATTGTTCTGGCTGGTGACAACCAGTGGCAACAGGGCGGCGGCGGGGGCGGCGAAGACAGCAAGGGCCACCACTGCGCCGCCACGCATCAGCAACGTGCCGGTATGCACGCCGATGTCGGGGTTTTTCAGCGTGCCCTTGATATACAGCGGCGAGCGTAGCGAGAACACCCGGATACCCTTGCTGTGCGGCTTCACATCCAGGTCGAGTTTTTCGTTGGCGAAGTTCACCGTGCCGTCGACATTGATGATGGCGTCCTCGGTGTCGAACACGAAAAGCTGAGTCTTGAACAAGCCATTGTTGGCGATCAAGTCGGATGCGGCGCAGTTGATCTTTACGGTTTTGTCGCCGAACAATTTTCCGATGACGACGTTGCCGATATTGAGTCCGGCGGTTTCAAGCAGGGTTTTGCTGATCGCGCCGTCGTTCATGAGCAGCTTCACTTCGCCGTTTGCGCTGCCGAGCAGGGCCGCCACCGAATTGCCATGGGCGCGGATCGCGGCGTCGCCATTGATCTCGCCCAAGCTGGTACTCATCGCTTCGAAGGTGGGAAACAATTGCTTGAGTTTGAGGTGACGCGCATTGAGCTTGAGCGTGCCTTGCATGGGCTCGCGGCTGCCGTCCAGGCGGATAGCGCTGTTCACCGTGCCGCCAGCCAGGCCAAAGCTCAATGGCTCCAATTGCAGCACGCCGTCGTTCATAACCAGATGTGCGTTTAACGTATCGACCGGTAGTTGCTTCTCGCGCACGATACGGGCGCCGACGAAGCTTACGTCGGCGTCCATCGCTTTCCAGCGCTCGGTACGAAACGGTTCCACCGGCAGTACTTTGTCGGCAGGCTGCACGGTGGCATCGCCGCGCTGTTGTTTCTCGGCATGGGAGTCGGCGCCGATCAACGGCGCCAGGTCGGCGAATTGCAATAGCTGGGATTTCAGCGTGCCGCTCAGTTTGGGCCGCGCTGCCATGGTGTCGAAATCGAGGTTGCCGGCGATATCGCTGCCGCCGACTCTGCCACGGAAATTCTGGTAGCTGAAATGACTGCCACGGCGATGCAGCTCGGCCTTGAGATGACCTTCGGTGGCATACGGCGATGTATCGGGCAGCGTCACGCCGGTGATCGCGTAGAGCTTGGCCATGCTGCTGCCGGAAAACCACAGGCGCACATCCAGCGCCGCCAGATGCGCCGGATCGGTCAGGGTGCCGACCAAGGCGATATGACTGTCGCCGATGCGCAGATCGGCTTGCACCGGAAACGGCCGGTTCGTCTCTTGCAATGCCAGCACGCCGCCGCTTTTGCCGCTGCCGCTCAACGACGCGCCTTGATAGCTTCCCGTGGCTTGCCAGGCAAACACATACGAGGTGTTTGCCGGCGCGGGCAACTTGCTTTCGTCGTCGTTCTTGTCCTTGCCGGCGAGTGTCTTCTTTGCCGCGCTGCCAGCGGTTTTACCGGCCTGCTCGCGGGCATCGGCGGATTGTTGCGCGACGATCTGATCGTAGGGAATCGCTTGCTGCAAAGGTTCGATAGCGACCTGTAATTTCACTTTGCCGGTAGCATCGTCCAGGCCGATGCCACCACGGTCGAACCCGATCGAGCCTAGATCTAACTGCCAGGCCGATGGTGCATCGCTTGGCGGCAGCGCGAAATCCCAATTGGCGCGGCCCTGCTTGTCGCGCTCCAGGTCGATCGTCGGATGTACCAGTTGCAGCGTCGGGATCACGATGCGATGCGTCAGCAAGGGCAGCGGCGAGAGCCGGAAGCGCAAGGCTTGCAACTGGGCGAACTGCGGCTGTTGCGCCCAGTCTGGATTCGCTATGCGAATGTCGTTCGCCACAAACTCGGGCCACGGCACCATGGCGGCCAGACCACTTTCGGACGGTTCGCGTTGCCAGCTTACGCTGAGGTCGCCATCGATCGCGAACGGGCGGCCGATGGCCTGGCTGACCTTGTCGTTGATGGTGGGCTTGAGACGGTTCCAGTCGAAGGTAGCGATGACGATCAGTGCGGTCGCGACCAACACCAAGAGCACGGCGACGATCCAGATCAATATTTTCCGACTGCGTTTCAAGTGCATCTCCTTTGCAGCCTACAGCCGCAATGCGATCAGTAGGGTAACCGACACTGGATTGATGCATGGCCATGCCTTTGTGGCCAGTTGAGATTCGATTCATGCACGGATGGCTGCGATTCATCGTCCGGCAGTTTGTGATGACCGGTATTCAAGGCCCTCGCTCGATGTCGCGAGCATTCAGGCGACTTTGCCGTATTTGTGCATGCGCTTGCCGATTTCGCATAGGAGACATCGATTCACGGTTCTATGGCCTGCCTGCTGCTTTATTAATGGCTACGGTTGAATGCCCATTAGTAAGGAGTTTAGTAAGGAGTACAGACGGTGTTGCAGTAATGCCTGTTGCCGCTACGGACATTTAGACGTCTTTGCCGTATTCGTGCATATGTGTGCCGTATTTGCCCGTCGCCTTGCCGATATCACATAAGCGAGTGCCGAATTAGCCCATCGCGCCGCGGTCGCAACCAGTCCAATAGAGCCTCGCAAATCCCGCATGGCGCGGCTCGATGTCGAGTGCGCCTTTTACATCTCGGGAATGGGGGGCTGTATGAATCACATCTATCGTCTGGTCTGGAACCGGAGTCTCAACGCGCTGGTCGTGGCCTCCGAATTCGCCTCTTCTAATTGCCGCGGCGGCTCGTCAGGCGCCAGCGGTCAGGTCAGGGTGCGCAGAGTTCCCATCCTGGCCTTTTCTTTACTTGCGTCGTTGGTCCTGTTGGCTATTGCAGTGCCGCTGCCTGGCTATGCAAGCACGATCTCTACCAATGGCGGTTCTGCCTGCGGCGGTATCGGTGGCACCGGGACCGGGCCTGACGGCGTGACGACTTACACCAATGCAGCCCAGGTCGATGGCAATGGCTATTACTCGACGGTAGCCGGTTGCTCCGCTAATGGCGGCCTCAACATCGGTGTCACGCTGTACGGCAACTTCACCAAGGTGACCGGTGATGGCGGTTCCGCCTTCGGCTTTGGATCAGTAGCAGCGAAATGGGCTGCGGCGATCGGCCTGCAGGCAAAAGCGACCGGCCAAAGCACCTTTGCCGCGGGTTTCAATGCCAATGCCGCGGCGTTGTCATCGGTAGCCATCGGCAGCGCGGCGCAGGCCACCAATACCACGCTGGCCACGCTTGGCCAGCGGCGTACCGACGGTCTGGGTTTCCCCACAACCAATGCCGCCGGCGGCGCTACGGAGATTTCCTTTAGCCCCATGGCGCTCGGCAACGATGCACAGGCCACCGGCAGCGGCGATAACGCGATCGGTTCCAGTAGCCGTGCCACCGGCGGTGTCGGTGTTGCCTTGGGCGACGGCGCCAATGCCAGCAATAACAGCGCTATCGCGATCGGACCGGCGGGTTATGCCAGCGGCAATAGCTCGATCACTATCAGCCGCATGGGTGTAGCGTCCGGTGACTTCAGCATGGCATTCGGCAATGTCTCCACCGCGCTTGGCAACAGCAGCATGGCGATCGGCAACTCCGCCTATGCCACCGGCAATCGTGCGATTGCTTTCGGTGCTTCAGCCACCGGAGCAAAGACCCAGGACACCACCACCAATACGCAAGCCGTCGGAGTGGATTCGATCGCTCTCGGCACGACGGCGGTGGCCTTTAATAACAATGCATTGGCCTTTGGCCTGAACTCGGTAGCCGGCGTCAGCGGTTCCGGCACGGTGCTCAACGATGCCGCGATCGGCAACGGCGCCAAGGCAACGGGAGGTAATTCAATTGCCTTCGGTACGGGTGCGACTGCCAATGCGGCAGGTGCGGTGGCGATCGGTCAGACGGCTGTTGCTACCGGCGGCAAAGCGATTTCGATCGGCGTCGGCAATACGGCGACAGGTAATGGCGCCGTAGCCATCGGCGATCCAAACGTCGCGACCGGTGTCGGCGCGGTGGCCATGGGTGCGAACAATACGGCGAACGGCCAGGGAGCGGCCGCGATCGGCAATACGAATGTGGCCACGGGGCAGGGCTCGGTGGCGATGGGCAATACAAGCCAGGCAAATGCGGCCGGCTCCCTGGCGCTAGGCGATACCGCTATCGCCGGCGGTAACAACAGCATCGCGCTGGGCACGAATGCGAGCGCCAGCAAGAATTTCGGTATCTCCATCGGCAATGGTGCGAAGTCCAGTGGCGCAAGCGGCGGTTCGGTGGCTATAGGCAACATCGCCAACGCCAGCGGTATCGGTGCGATTTCGGTCAGTAACACTGGGTCATTTGCTGTCAGTTCGACGGTTTCCGGCACCGATGCGATCGGTATCGGCAATGGCACTTCAGCGGTCGGCGTGTCATCCATCGCATTGGGTTCAGCCGCCGGCACTACGGTAGCCGGTGCCTATGGTCTGGCCTTCGGCGACGGCTCGGCTTCCTCGGCCGCGCAGGGCATCGCTATCGGTCGTCAGGCCAACGCCAGCACGGCGAACGGTATCGCCCTGGGCAGCTTTTCCGCCGCGACTCGCGGTGCGCTCGTCGGCTATACCGGCTATGCCGTCGGCAGCAGCAACTCGGGCGGCGAATTGAATATCGCCAACGCCGGTAGCGGTCGTCAGATCACCGGTGTCGCCCCTGGCCGCGACGCGACCGATGCGGTCAACGTCAGCCAACTCAACCAGGTCGGCCAGAATGCGGCGACCTCGTTCGGCGGTGGCGCTTCGCTCAACGGAGTAACCGGCGTGTACACCCCGCCGTCCTACACCATCAACACGATCAGCACGACCGGTGCCAACACCGGCAGCGCCGCCAATAATAATGTGGGTGCGGCGCTCACGGCATTGAATACCGACGTGGTGAACACCGCGGCGATCGCGGTGAAATACGACGCGGTGGGCGGCAACACCATCACCCTGGGTGCGACGGGCGGTGTCGGTGGGCCAGTGGGTGGCGTGAAGATCACCAACCTGACTCCGGCTACGCTGAGTGCGGTCAGTACCGATGCGGTGAATGGTTCGCAGCTTTTCGCTACCAACAGCATCGTCAACAACATCACCAGCGGTGGTGGCATCAAGTACTTCCACACTAATTCGACCAAGGCCGACAGCAACGCCGCCGGCACGGACAGCACAGCGATAGGCCCGGTTGCCAATGCGTATGGCAACAGCTCGGTTGCGCAAGGCCTCAATGCCGTCGCGGGTGTAAACGGTACGCCGACCACGGCCAACGATATCGCGCTGGGCAATGGCGCCCAGGCCACCGGTGGCAACTCGATTGCGCAGGGCACGGGCGCGATCGCCAACGCCGCGGGTGCGGTGGCGATTGGTCAAACGGCAACGGCGACGGGCGGCAAGGCGATTTCGATAGGCGTCGGCAATACGGCGACGGGTGACGGAGCCATAGCCATGGGCGATCCCAATGTCGCCAACGGCGTTGGTGCGGTGGCCTTGGGTGCGAATAACACGGCGGCCGGCAATATAGCGGGCACTAAGGCCGCCAATGGCGCGATAGCCATTGGCAACAGCAATACCGCCATCGGTGAGGGAAGCGTCGCTTTAGGCAACACCAGCAATGTCGCTGCTCAGCATTCGATAGCGATCGGCAAGGCAGCTACCAGCAATAGCGAAGAAGATATAGCCATTGGCCTCAACTCGGTCGCCGGCACGGTGGGCTCCCCAGGCACTATTCGGAATATTGCCATCGGCTCCAGTGCGCAAGCGACGGGTAACGATTCCATCGCCCTGGGCGACTTCAGTAGTTCGACCGGTGCATTCTCTACGGCCGTTGGCGAAGCTGCTTCGGCGACCGCTCAAAGTACGGCCATAGGCGTGCAAAGCAAGGCGTCTGGCTTGAACAGTCTGGCTGCAGGCGCTAATGCAACTGCAAGTGGCTCTACTTCAGTAGCTTTGGGCTCAGGGGCGACCGCGACAAACGCAGGCGATGTGGCGCTGGGTTCAAGCTCGACGACGGCCGCGCCGCATGCAGGTACTTTCGCCGAATACGGCGGCACGGCGGCAGCGACAGCACCGACCTCAGTGGTGTCGATTGGCGCGGCAGGCGCGGAGCGTCAATTGCAGAATGTCGCTGCCGGTGTGCTCTCGGCGGCTTCGACCGATGCGATCAACGGCTCGCAACTCTTCAGTGTCGTGACCGGCGTGAACAATCTCGGCACATCGGTAGCCAACACCTTCGGCGGCACCAGCGCCTACGACCCGACAACGGGCAAGGTCACGGGTGGCTTTACGTATGCGGGTAATCCCTATACCAGCGTGCAGAACGTATTCAACGCGATCACTGGCGGTGGCACTACGCCGGGCATCAAGTACTTCCATACCAACTCAACGTTGGCAGATTCGAATCCGGTAGGCACTAACGCGATCGGTGTCGGTCCCGTCGCCAATGCCTACGGTAACGCTTCGATCGCACAGGGCTTTAATGCGGTGGCTGGCGTATCGGGCTCATCGGCGACGGTCGTCAACGATGTCGCCATGGGTAACGCCGCTAAAGCCACCGGCGGTTCTTCCATTGCACTAGGCGACACGGCCGTCGCTAATGCGGCCGGTGCCATTGCTATCGGCCAGACGGCGACGGCTACCGGCGGCAAGGCGGTATCGATCGGTGTCGGTAATACAGCCAGCGGCAATGGCGCGGTGGCGATTGGCGATCCGAACTCGGCAACCGGCGTTGGCGCGATAGCCATGGGCGCGAACAATACGTCGAATGGTCAGGGTGCGGTGGCCTTGGGCAATACCAATACGGCGACCGGGCAGGGCTCGGTCGCGCTGGGCAATGCATCGACGGCGTCGGCGGCGGGCTCGCTGGCTTTCGGCGACACCGCGAATGCGGTGGCTGCTAAGGGCGTAGCCCTGGGTTCGGGTGCGAAGGCGGCGAATGCCAATGACGTCGCGCTGGGTTCGAGTTCAGTCACCGCCGCACCGCATGCCGGCACTTTCGCCGAATACGGCGGCATCGCGGCGGCGACAGCGCCGAGCTCGGTGGTATCGATTGGCGCGGCAGGCGCGGAGCGTCAATTGCAGAATGTCGCGGCGGGTGTGCTCTCGGCGGCCTCGACCGATGCGATCAACGGCTCGCAACTCTTCAGCGTCGTGACTGGCGTGAACAATCTCGGCACATCGGTAGCCAATACGTTCGGCGGCACCAGCGCCTACGACCCGACGACGGGCAAGGTCACGGGTGGCTTTACCTATGCGGGTAATCCCTATACCAGCGTGCAGAACGTATTCAACGCGATCACTGGCGGCGGTACCACGCCGGGTATCAAGTACTTCCATGCCAATTCGACCGGGCCTGATTCCACGGCGACCGGTACGGATGCCGTAGCTATCGGCATGAGTGCCTCGGCGACCAATATCGGTGGCGTCGCCCTCGGTGCGAACTCGAAGGACACGGCGGCCAATACCACCAATGGCACGGTGACGCTGGCTACGGCCGGCCCGGTCACGTTGCCGTTCAACAACGCCGGCAATACGGTGGCCGGTTCGGTTTCGGTGGGTTCGGGTGTGGGCGCCAATGCCAACCGGCAAATCTCGAATGTGGCCGATGGCTCGGCGCCGCATGACTCGGTGAATGTCGAGCAGTTGTCGAACGTCGCCAGCCAGACCAATAACGCGATCAACGGCATTGCCAGCGGCAAGGTCGGCCCGTTTGTTTCCGATAATTCGATCACGGCGGTGCAGCCGGTGTCGTCGGGCGCGAATGCTTCGGCCGGCGGCTTCGGTGCTTCGGCCACCGGCAAGGCCTCGACGGTGGTGGGTAATGCGGCGACCGACAACGGTGTCGCCAACTCCACCGTGCTGGGTCAGGGCGCAAGTATCACGGCGGCCACACCCGGTTCAAACGTTGCCTTGGGTCAAGGCTCGGCCGTGACGGCGGCGGCGGTGCCGACGGCCAGCACGGTCATCGGCGGCACGACGTACAACTTTGCCGGTGTCACCCCGGCCGGCGTTGTCAGTGTCGGCGCGGCAGGCAACGAGCGGCAGCTCACTAACGTAGCGGCAGGTCAGCTCTCGGCCGCCTCGACCGATGCGGTCAACGGCTCGCAATTGTTCGCTACCAATAGCGCCGTCAACAACATCGCCAACGGTGGCGGCATCAAGTATTTCCATACCAACTCGGCGTTGGCTGATTCGAACGCTGTAGGCACGAATGCGACCGCGGTGGGTCCCGTCGCCAATGCCTACGGTAATGCGTCGATCGCACAGGGCTTTAATGCGGTGGCGGGTGTCAATGGCACGCCGACGACAGCTAACGATATCGCCTTGGGCAACGGTGCCCAGGCGACAGGCGGCAATTCGATTGCCCAGGGTAACGGTGCGATCGCCAATGCGGCCGGTGCCATCGCTATCGGTCAGACGGCGACCGCTACCGGCGGCAAGGCGGTATCGATCGGTGTCGGTAATACGGCCAGCGGCAATGGCGCCGTGGCGATTGGCGATCCGAACTCGGCAACCGGTGTGGGTGCCGTTGCGATGGGCGCGAACAATACGTCGAACGGCCAAGGTGCGGTGGCCTTGGGCAATACCAATACAGCGACCGGGCAGGGTTCGGTCGCACTAGGCAATGCATCGACGGCGTCGGCGGCGGGCTCGCTGGCTTTCGGCGACACCGCGAATGCGGTGGCCGCCAATGGCGTGGCGTTAGGCTCGGGCGCGAAGGCGGCCAATGCCAATGACGTCGCGCTGGGTTCGAGTTCAGTCACCGCCGCACCGCATGCCGGCACTTTCGCCGAATACGGTGGCACCGCAGCGGCGACAGCACCGACCTCGGTGGTGTCGATTGGCGCGGCAGGTGCGGAGCGTCAGTTGCAGAATGTCGCGGCGGGTGTGCTCTCGGCGGCCTCGACCGATGCGATCAACGGCTCGCAACTCTTCAGTGTCGTGACCGGGGTGAACAATCTCGGCACATCGGTAGCCAATACCTTCGGCGGCACCAGCGCCTACGACCCGACGACGGGCAAGGTCACGGGTGGCTTTACCTATGCGGGCAACCCCTATACCAGTGTGCAGAACGTATTCAATGCGATCACTGGCGGCAGTACCACGCCGGGCATCAAGTACTTCCATGCCAATTCGACCGGGCCTGATTCCACCGCGACCGGCACGGATGCCGTAGCTATCGGCATGAGCGCCTCGGCGACCAATATCGGTGGCGTCGCCCTCGGTGCGAACTCGCAGGACACGGCGGCCAATACCACCAATGGCACCGTGACGCTAGCTACCACCGGCCCGGTAACACTGCCGTTCAACAACGCCGGCAATACGGTGGCCGGTTCGGTTTCGGTGGGTTCGGGTGCGGGAGCGAATGCCTATCGGCAGATTTCGAATGTGGCCGATGGCTCGGCGCCGCACGATGCGGTGAACGTCGAGCAGTTGTCGAACGTCGCCAGCCAGACCAATAACGCGATCAACGGTATCACCAGCGGCAAGGTCGGCCCGTTTGTTTCCGATAATTCGATCACGGCGGTGCAGCCGGTATCGTCGGGCGCGAATGCTTCGGCCGGTGGCTTCGGTGCTTCGGCCACTGGCAATGCCTCGACGGTGGTGGGTAATGCGGCGACCGACAACGGTGTCGCCAACTCCACCGTGCTGGGTCAGGGCGCAAGTATCACGGCGGCCACACCCGGTTCGAATGTTGCCTTGGGTCAAGGCTCGGCCGTGACGGCGGCGGCGGTGCCGACGGCCAGCACGGTCATCGGCGGCACGACGTACAACTTTGCCGGTGTCACCCCGGCCGGCGTTGTCAGCGTCGGCACGGCAGGCAACGAGCGGCAGCTCACTAACGTAGCGGCAGGCCAACTCTCGGCCGCCTCGACCGATGCGGTCAACGGCTCGCAATTGTTCGCTACCAATAGCGCCGTCAACAACATCGCCAACGGCGGCGGCATCAAGTATTTCCACGCCAATTCCAAGCTGCCCGATTCGCAGGCGCTGGGTGTGGATTCGGTCGCTATCGGTCCCAATGCCAAGGCCGCCAATGCCAGCGATGTCGCGCTGGGTTCGGGCTCGATAACGGCGGCGCCGCATGCGGGCACGTTCGCCGAATACGGCGGTACGGCAGCAGCGACGACGCCGGCCTCGGTGGTGTCGATCGGTGCGGCAGGCAGCGAGCGTCAGTTGCAGAATGTCGCGGCCGGTGTGCTCTCGGCGGCCTCGACCGATGCGATCAATGGTTCGCAACTTTTCAGTGTCGTCACCGGCGTGAACAATCTCGGCACGTCAGTAGCCAATACCTTCGGCGGTACTAGCTCTTACGATCCAACCACCGGCAAGGTCACCGGCGGCATCAGCTACGGCGGCAACACGTATAACAGCGTGCAGAACGTGGTCAACGCGCTGACCGGCGGTGGCACGACACCCGGTATCAAGTACTTCCATGCCAACTCGACCCTGGGCGATTCGAACCCGGCCGGTGCCAACGCCATCGGCATCGGACCGGTAGCCAATGCTTACGGTGACGGTTCGATCGCACAGGGCTTCAATGCCGTGGCTGGCGTGTCAGGCTCATCGGCTACGGTCGTCAACGATGTCGCTATCGGTAATGCAGCCCAGGCTATCGGCGGTTCTTCCATTGCCATCGGCGACACCGCCCTTGCCAATGCGGCCGGTGCGATCGCCATCGGGCAAACGGCGACGGCCACCGGCGGCCAGGCTGTGTCGATCGGTGTCGGCAATACCGCCAGCGGCAATGGCGCGGTGGCGATTGGCGACCCGAACTCGGCGACCGGTACCGGCGCCATCGCGATGGGTGCCAACAACACATCGAACGGCCAGGGCGCGGTAGCGCTAGGCAATGCCAACACTGCTACCGGTCAGGGCTCGGTGGCGCTGGGCAATGCCTCGACGGCCGCGGGGGCAGGTTCGCTTGCCTTGGGCGACACGGCCAATGCGGCGGCTGCTACAGGTGTGGCTTTGGGCTCCGGCGCGAGCGCCAACTTTGCCAATGACGTTGCTCTGGGCGCGGGTTCGATCACTGCGGCAGCGGTAGGCACGGCGAGTGCCAGCATCAACGGCACGACGTACAACTTTGCCGGTACCGCACCGACCTCGACGGTCAGCGTGGGCAGCGCGGGCAATGAGCGCACGATCACCAACGTGGCGGCAGGGCGCTTGAGCGCGACCAGTACCGATGCCACGAACGGTAGCCAGTTGTTTGCGACCAATAATGCGGTAACCAGCCTGGGTAACACGGTCAACAACATCAACAACGGCGGCGGCATCAAGTACTTCCACGCCAATTCGACGCTGGCCGATTCGTCGGCGACGGGTACCAATAGCGTAGCGGTGGGGCCGCAAGCCGTTTCGGGCGGAGCCAGTAGTGTGGCTATCGGTAATGCCGCCGCTGCGGCTAACGGCAACTCAGTGGCATTGGGCGCCAATTCGACCACCTCGGTGGGTGCGCAAAGTGGCTACAACGGTGCCTTCAAGGCTCCCGGCAGCAGCAATTCGGTGGGCGAGGTTTCGGTGGGTTCGGCCGGCAGTGCCCGCAAGATCACCAATGTGGCGGATGGTTCGGCACCGGCCGATGCGGTCAATGTGAGCCAGTTGCAGGCCGGTGTGACCAACGCGGTCACGCAGGCGAATAGTTATACCGATCAGCAAGTGAATAACTTAATCATCACGGCCGGCCCGACCGAGTTCAAGTCCAACAGCAAGGGCGCGCGCAGTGCCGGGCCGAATGCGGCAGGCCCCGACTCGGCGGCCGGCGGCGCTGGTGCGTTTGCCTCGGGCAGCAACAGTACGGCGGTGGGTAACAACTCGACGGCAAGCGCGGATAATTCGGTTGCGATCGGGCAGGCCTCGGTAGCTGATCGCGCCAACACCGTATCGGTCGGTACGGTCGGTGGCGAGCGGCAGATCGCGAACGTTGCCGCCGGCACGCAAGGTACCGATGCCGTGAATGTCACTCAGTTGAAGGCCGCGCAGGCGGGCAGTGTGCAGTACGACACCAATGCCGACGGTAGCGTCAACAACAGCAGCATAACGCTGGGCAATGGCGGTGGCCCGACCACTATCCACAACGTGGCGCCCGGCACGGCCACCACCGATGCGGTCAACGTGGGGCAGCTCAACGCGGTGAAGGACTGGTCCAAGAGCTATACCGATCAGCGCTTCAACAGCATCAATCAAAATCTGAACAAGATCGGCAATCGCGCTAACGCCGGCGTGGCTTCGGCGATGGCGATGTCGGGTCTGCCGCAGGCTTATCAGCCGAACCAGAGTTCGGCCGCCGTAGCGTTGGGCAGTTTCCATGGCGAGACCGGTATCGCTATCGGTGTATCGACGATTTCTGAAAGTGGCCGCTGGGTCTACAAGCTCAACGCGACGTCGAACACTCGCGGCGACGCCGGTGTCTCCGTTGGCGCGGCGATGGTCTGGTAACGCCGCCGCTGCTCGGTATCCCGACCACGTATGTGGTCGGGTGCGGCGACGATTCACAACCTACCCATGGGGGCTCTGGTCATGAATGTAGAAACGAAGAAATGGATGCTGGCGCTGACCTTGGGAGCGACGGTTGCGGCGCTCACCGGTTGCGGCACTGTCAGCAAGCAGGTGGCGAGCGATGGCAGCAAGGCGGAAACGATCGTTTTTCCAGACGCTAAAGAGGCCAGGCCCAAGGGTGGAATCTTTCCTAGTCTGGACAACCTGCGCAAGATCGAGTCGGGCGTGACCAAGGCACAGGTGCAAAACCTGCTCGGCCCGCCACATTTCCATGAAGGCATCTGGGATGTGCGCGAATGGGACTATTTGTTCAACTTCCGCAAAGACGGTCAGGTGCTGGTGTGCCAATACAAAGTGCTGTTCGACAAAGACAAAGTGGCGCGCAGTTTTTACTGGTCGCCGGAATCGTGCGCCGACTTGCTCAAGCACAAACATGCTGAGCCGATGAAGCCCAAGGAGCTCAAAGAGCCGCTGCGGCTGTCCGCCGATGCGCTGTTCGATTTCGACCGCGCGGATCTGAAACCGCAGGGGCGCGAACGCTTGGCCGGGCTGTTGGATCAACTGCGTACGGCCAGTGAGGTGCAAAACATTCGCGTGGTGGGCTATACCGATCGCATCGGCAGCGATAGCTACAACATGAAATTGTCGGAGCATCGCGCCGAGACGGTTCGCGATTACCTGACCAGCAACGGTATGGCGAGTGCGGCGATCCAGGTCGAAGGCCGCGGCAAGGCCGATCCGGTGGTCGATTGCAAAAACAATATGCATCGCGCGGAGTTGATTGCCTGCCTGGCGCCCAATCGCCGGGTCGAACTGACAGGAGTTGCCAAGCCATAAGACAAAGTCGGCCCTGATCGGCACCGTGGGAGACACATGTCCACGTCCCGGTGTCGCATAACGCGGGCTAACCGCCCCCCTGGTGCCCAAGTAACCCACGGTGTCGATCAGGGCCGACTTGTTTTGAAGTCAAACTTGAAAAATCGAAGCGGAATGTGCGGACAGGCGAAAGATGATGTCGCCGAAAGCGGTAGCAAGTCGATACAGTGATGGCGCTGTGTGTTGGCGCTTCTTGGTAAGAGCCCAGACTCTTAAGAACCCAGACTCTTGGGAAGTCGGCTTTGATCGGCACCGTGAGAGGACACACATTCTGTTGTGCCGTTTTACGTGGGTCCCCCACCCTCCGGAGCCCAGGTAACTCACGGTGTCGACCAGAGCTGATTTTTACCGAGTGGTTGACAGCCACAGTAACTGACGAAGTGCGCTCATGCCGAAAGCAGGGCGTGGGTATGCAGCCACTGCAGGGCCTTGCGGGTGTGCTCATCGGCCGTGCGGATCAGTTCGTCCGGGTCGACGATACGCTGCCCCTCGCGCAGAAAATTCAGCTCATTTTGCTTGGCACTGAGATGGATCGCCGCACTCAGTTCGTTGATGTCGCGCTGACCGTCGAGCAGGGGCAGCAGTGTCTGCTCGACTACGCCTAGTTGCGCGATGGTTTCATGCCAGAGGTTGAACAGCGAGATCGGCGGGCGTTCGCTACCTTGAAATAAACCCAGGCGGCGCAGCGGTTCCGGCACCAGCGGGTGTTCGGAGGTTTGCTTCGGGACACTGACCCGGTCGAGTCGAAAGCGTATTGCGCTGGCGATAATCAGCCGCTGGATGAAGTTCAGCACTTCATGTTCGTTGGCGCCGACCTCGCTGACCAGAACACTCACAGGCATCGTCGATGGCCACGCGGCAGTCAGTGACCGCATGATTTTCTGCACAATTTCGGTGGGTGCGTCGATCGTTACGCCATGCTCCGAGTGCCAGCTCTCGTGCGGGTTTTCGGGAGAGCTGAAGCGACCGCCGATATGGAAGTTGCGAATGCGCTCGTTATCGATGCGGTAACGAATATCAGCAGCCCGCGCGGTATGTACGAGCAGGGTCTGGCGAAAGGTGCGATTAGTGAGAAAGTCCAGCAATTGTTCCAGCGTCTGCTGACTGTTGTCGCATTCGCGCAGCAGCGGCTGGGCGGCACTGGGATGGTAGTTGGATGCAAACATCGAGGCGATATCCGCTTCCGCCAGATAGCTCAGGCCATGGCGGCCTGCGGCAGCGACAAAGTCGCGGAAGTAGCAAGGTGCATTGCACAGCTCCAGAAACTCATGCACCAGATAGTTGGGATGACCGTGACGGATGATCTCGATATTTTCGTCCATGACTTTCTTCAACACGCTGCCCTCGCGTGCCATGTCGTGCAAGAAGTCGATCATGCCGCGCGCGTAGGCCAGTTTTTCCGCCGGGTTGTCGCGCGTGCCGCCGCGCAACAACATGGCATCGCGCACGATCTCCTTCGCCTTCCAGCCCGGATAAACGTTGTAGCTGATATAGGCCAGCCCTTCAGGGCTCAGGCATGCTTGCGATACGCGAAGAATGGCTTCACGCACCTCCTCGGGCACCCAGCTATAGACCCCATGGCAAATGATGTAGTCGAACTGGCCGAAGTTTTTGTCGAGATCGTTGATGCTGCTATGGATCAAGTGAATATTGTCCAGACCCATAGCCTGGATAGCTCGTTGACCCGCCTTGATCTGCACCTGTGACAGATCGACGCCAACCACCTTGGCGCCAGGATGGCGAATCGCAAACGGAATGATATTGCCGCCGGCGGCGCAACCCAGCTCAAGCACTCGCGCATGTTCGAGCGGTGGCGCATCGAGCCCGAAAAGATGGGCCGTGGCACGTAGATGCTCGGGCGTGCTCTGCGGAAAAGCCGACGAGGTATAAGGCAGATCGTCATAGGCTTTGCTGATTTGTTCGACCATGGTCACCATTTAAAACACTCCTGGTGTAGGTTGTCAGCGACAGTCGATTATCTTGGCGGGCACGTCAATACACCAGTTGCACTCGATGACACTGCAGCGACTGCAAATCCACGGTGGTTTGGCCCAGGTCCAGGCCAAGCGTGTTCTGCAGCACCGGCGTGAGTATCAGCGAACCGATCTGGTCGAGCGGCCCCTGCAAGGCCTGAGTGAGGAAGCTGAGCAAGCCGAGAAAAGCATTCGAGTTGGCCCCGGCGCCGCCGCCCGACATCGCGCCGCTGATGACCCCGATGCATGCTGTTTGACTGCCAAGCGCGCATCCCAGGTTGTTGAGTACGCCCGACAAAGTATTGCCCACGCTGTTTAGAAGGCTGCCCACGTCACCGAGTAATCCCGGCACATTCAGTTGCACGGTATTGCCAAGCAGATCGAGCACGCTGCCGGTCACATTGCCGAGCAAGCCTTGCAAGCCCTGCGATGCGGTTTGCACCTCGTCCAGCGCTTGCTGGGCTCTTGCCGGATAACTCAGGCTTTTGTTGGTGCCGTTCCAAAGGTCGGTAGCGGTTTGGGTGGCTGCCGTCGATGGGTTGGCTGGCGGCTGCGTGCCCGTATTGGCGATCAAGGCGGTAGTCAGAGCGGTAACCAGGTTGTTCACCGTCGTGCCGATGGCAAGCGGATTGCCGCCTCCGGGGATGATGGCGGTCTGCCCTGCTATCAGCGTTCCGGTTCCGTTGGCTGGTAGGGGATTGGTCGCGAAAGATGTGTTCAAGCTGAGCAGATTGATCCCCGCCGCGCTCAAGCCGAGCAGTTTCAGCGGGGTGTTCGCACCGGGAATCTGGTCGCAACCGGCGGCGGTCGAGAAGGCATTGGCCTGGGTGATATTGCCGACACAGGCTTTGAGTATGGACGAGGTTACCGCGATGGTGGCCTGCGACTGACCGGTACTGTCAGTGGTGTCGCATAAGCCGGTCAGCTTGGCCTGGGCATCGACCAGATCGATGGCAATCGGCAGATTGACGTATAAGTTGATGACGCCGCCAAGCAGCGGAACGCTGGCCGGATTGGGTGTGGTGATATGGATAAAGGTGCGCACTTGCGCTGTGTAGGCGGTGGTGCCGACACCGCCGACGCCCATCGAAGGTGGCTCGATAACGCTCGTCACCGCATTGATATTCAACAGGCCGAGATTGAGGTTGGTGGTGTTCTGGATCGCATGTTGCCCGGTCGCCACGCCGATGGCTGTGTTCAATAGCTGCAACGCATTCACCTGCGCATTGAGTGCGCTTTGCGCGGCGCCATCGGGCGCCACGATTTGCGCGAACAGGCCGCCCGGACTATTCGTAGTCGAGCCCAGAACCACGTTCAAGGGGATGTTGCCGAGCTGGGCGGTGATCGCATTAATCAGGCTTATATTCGCGCTGGTCAGAGCCTGTTGCCCGGCCAGGGTGACGATGGCATTCAACACATCGATCAACGCATGCGCCTGCAATTGCGCGGCTAGCAAGATATTGAGATCGCCAACGCCGATGTTGGCTGGCACGGTCACGCCCAGTTGCTTAAGCAGACCCGCCGGCGTGATGGTGACATTGGCCAGGCCTTGGTAGCCGACCAACGAGGTGCCGCCGGCATTGAGGCCGATGCTTTGCAGAAATTGCGGCAGCGTGGCAGCGCCATTGACGCTGAGCAAGGTGGTGCCGACCGAAAACGCCGCAACCGGCGGCAGCCCTGATGCGACCGCTTCGGTACTGACATTGGGCAGGGCCGTCGCGCCAAAAAAGGGCAATACCGAGCGACTCGCGATCACTTTTACCGCATTAGCAGCCACACCGTTGGCGACCGGCGAGAACGCATCCGTGATGCCGGCGTTGGCGATAGGGTCCCAGGTGCCGCAGGTAATCGTCAGGGTGCCGCTGAAGCTATTTTCGGTGACGGCATTGCCGCGCGCGGCACGGTTGTCGGCATTGCCGGCGGTGACGCAAAGCTGCAACTGCTGTGCACCGGCAAGTGCAGCCAGGTCAGCCACTTTCTGCGTATCGCGCTTGGCCCAATAGAGATAGCCGACTTCGATCAAGCCCAGCATGCCCAGCAAACCGATCAGCATCAGCATCATGGCGATGGCGGTTCCGCCACGCTGGCGTAGACCGTTCGGGTGAGCGAAGAGCGGTGTTGCCGTCATCGACTTATCTCCCGTTGTTGGAGTTCTTCCCGACGGTGGTCTGGTAGTACTCGGGAATCGGGTGCTCGAAGCTCTTCAGGTAACGCCGATAGCTGGCGCTTGCTTCGTCGCCCAGCATGGGTAGGTGCTTGCCCGCCTGGGTGCCGTCGGCCTGCAGTTGCAGCAGGTGTCGCGTGGTATCGCCGACTTGCGCGGCGTAGTAAGTCTTCGCCGATGGATCTTGCGGGGCAGGGGACGTACCGGTATCGGCGGCCGCCTGTTGTGCATGAACCAAGGCCGGGACCGATAGCGCGAGCGCCAGGGCGATGATGTTGATGCGCAGGGCTGGCGTATTCATGGGCGGACCTCGCTGGACGCTGGTGTGGTGCCGCGGTCGAGCAGCATGCCGGGGATGCTGGCAGTTTGCGGCAGCGCGCTGTGCGGTGTGGCCTGCTTGACGGAGGCCGTGGGGGCATCGGTGACGGATCTCGTTGCTGCGGTCGGACGCAATTGGACGGCTAATTTCTGTATCGCGTCGCGAGTGGCTTGCGGCAAGTTTGCGCGCTGCATGATGGCGTCGGCCTGCGCATCATCGCCTTGCAACAAGACCCACAAGGCCAAATTGGAAATGACCTTGACGTTGGCGGGTTCCAGCTCGGCGGCTTTCGCCAGTGGCTCGCGCGCCTCCTCGATCCGGCCTGCGGATAGCCGCGCGTAGCCCAGGTCGCTCAAGAAGGCGACGTTGATGGGGTCGAGCTGGACGGCTTGCTGAAGATCCTGCTCGGCCAGGTCGTATTGCTTGCCGGTAGCCGCGATCAGGCCCAGGCCATGCCAGGCAGCGGCAGCCTGGTTGCCGTGAAGCAGGCTTTGATAAGCCTTGCTGGCTGCCTCGGTCTGGCCGGTTTCACGCAAGGCATCGGCTTGCAGTCGTTGCAGTTCGGGCGGGTTGCCGAAGCGCAGCCGAAAGGCGTCGATATGTGCCAGCGAGGCGTAATACGCACCCTGCTGCTGCATCTGCCGTATCAGCTCCAGATACATTGTTTTACTGTCGCTGGCCGGTGTGGCCGGCCCGGCCAGGCTTGGCGCGATCGTGTGATGAGGATAGCCGTCGCGAAAGATCGAACAGGCGCTCAACAGCAGGCAGGTGAGTGCGATAAAAAGTGATTCGCGAACAGGCCATCGCAGGAATGCAGTCACGATCTGTACCCCTAGAATTTCGCCATCGTGCCGATCAACGAGACCACCGCCGGTCCCGCCAATACCAACATCAGTGCAGGCAGCAGGGTGACCATCATCACCACGGTCATCTTCACCGAAAGCTTGCCGGTCTTCTCTTTCATGCTCATCTTGCGTTGCTCGCGCAAGCGTTCGGCGAACTGGCGCAGCGGCTCTTGCACCGCGCCACCGTGCTCATGTACCTGCACGATGATTTGCACCAGGCTCTGCAGATCGTGATTGCCGAACGATTCGGCCAGGCGCCGCAACGATTGCGCGCGCGGGCGGCCGTGAATATAGGCGGCGTTGGCATCGCGAAGCTCTCTGCCCAGCACCGGCAATACGGTTTGAAAGCGCTCTGCAATGGTCTGCAAACTCTGATCCATGCTGAAGCCGACACCTTGCAGCAGGCGCAGCAGATCGATCAGTAGCGGCAATTCGTCCTCGACCCGTTTGCGCAGGCGGTTAGCCCAGCCGTTGAGTGCGAATTTGGGCAGCAGCAGGCCCACCGCTAGCGCGCTTAGCAGCGCGACGATCGTCTTGGCGCTGTCGGCGCGATACCACAAAGCCAGCAATACCGGTAAGAGCAATGCCAGCACCAGCCGCATGCCGAGAAAGGTGGCGCGTCCGGTGGCGGTGTTCCAGTTGGTTTGTTCGAGCAGCAGGCGATCTTCCGGCGCCAGCAGGATGTGGCCGATGCGGCCGTTTTCAAAACGGCGGCCGATCGATTCCAGGCTGTCCAGTCCGCGACGCCACAGTGCCCGTCCGCTATCGGCGGCGGCGCTGCCATGTCCGCCAGACTGACGCAGCAGTGCGCGATCGATCACCCGTGTTTGCTGTGCATCGTGGCGGGATCGCTGCAACGCATTGACGCCGAACAGCGCCAGGCCCGATGCCAGGGCAAGTACGGCCAGCACAAACAGCACCGTGACGCTCATAGCGATTTGGCCAGGCGATACAGCAGGAAGCCGCCGACCGACTCCAGCGCCAGCGCTATCAGCAGCAATTTATGGCCTAGCGGATGGGTGAACATCGGCATAAAGAAAGTCGGATTGCACAACGTCATGAAGGCAGCCACGATCAGCGGCAGCAATCCGAGTACCCACGCCGATAGCCGCGTTTCCGAGGTAATGGCGTGCAGCTCCTGCCGCGCATGACTGAGGTCGCGCATGAAATCGCTCATGCGCTGCAGAATCTGATCCGCGCGACCGCCCATGCGCATGCCTGTACCCAGCACCACGTGCAGAAGTTCCAGCGCTTCGACCCGATACGGTTGCGACGCCAGTTGCAAGGCGCGGTCCAGATCCAGCCCGCTGCGCGCCGATTGCATGGTGCGGTCCAATACGGCGCGCAACGGCATCTGCACTGAGGTCGTCGTGGCTTGAAAGGCCATCGGCAAACTGTTGCCGATGCTCGCCATGCGCACCAGGCCATCAAGGAAGTCCGGTAGCTGCCGCAGTATTTGCTTCTGCTGCTTTTCGATGCGCGCGCGTAGCCACAGCCAGACCACGGCGACATACACGACAAGCATCAAGGGCACGGCCAGGATGCTGCCGATGCGCCACCATCCCGCCAGTACCAGCGCAAGGCCGGCCAGCAAAAGCATGATGGGTATGCGCCAGCCTGTCGGCAAAGCAGCACGCAGGAGCAGCGCGTCCAGGTGCTGTTCGCCGCGCTTGCGTAGCGGGGTTTTTGGAGCGAGCGCGATGGCGGGCACTGGCAGGGGCGGCGTACCGGCAAGGCTGTGTTCGATATGCGCCATGCTCTTGCGCTGCTGCTGGCGAGCCGCGCTGCCCCACCACAGCTCGATGGCGCCGGCCAGTAACAGCAAGGTCAGGCTCAGCAATGCCAGTGCCTGAATCATGACAATGCTGCCCCGGCATCGTGCAGGAACTGGCGGAACGACTCCAGTTTGTGCGTGTGCGGATGGAAGCCTAAACCAGGCCAGCGATCGTGCTCTCGGCCGTTGATGTCGACAAAGGTTTCGTGCCGGTACATTTCCTGCGTGGCGATAATGTTGTCGCTGACTCCGGTGACCTCGGTGATCGATGAGATCACCCGACGGCCACTGCCGAGACGGGCGATCTGGACGATGAAGTCGAGCGCGCTGGCGATCTGTCGGCGCAGGCTGGTCTCACTGCCTTGAAAGCCGGCGAAGCCGGACAGCATTTCGAGCCGATACAGCGCATCGCGCGGTGAGTTGGCGTGGATGGTGGACATCGAGCCGTCATGGCCGGTATTCATCGCCTGCAGCATTTCCAGCACCTCGGCGCCGCGTACCTCGCCGACCGCGATGCGATCGGGCCGCATGCGCAAGCTGTTGCGCACCAGGTCGCGAATGCTCACCGCGCCGCCGCCATCGAATCCGCCCAGGCGGCTCTCCAGCCGCACCACATGCGGGTGATTGAGCGAAAGTTCGGCGGTGTCTTCTACCGTAATGACGCGCTCGTTATGCGGGATGAAACTGGCCAGGGCGTTAAGCAGCGAGGTCTTGCCCGAGCTGGTGCCGCCCGAAATCATGATGTTGCAGCGCCCGAGCACGGCAGCCTGCAGCAAGGCATGGATCGGACGATCGAAGGTGCCGCGCGCCAGCAGGTCGTCCGGTGTGAAGGGATCCTTGCGGAACTTGCGGATGGATATGCTTGGCCCGGTCACCGAAAGCGGCTCGATGATCGCGTTCAGGCGGCCGCCATTGGGCAGCCGCGCATCGACCATCGGATTGGATTCGTCGAGTCTGCGGCCCAATGGCGCGAGGATACGGCGCACGATGCGCAACAGGTGCCGGTTATCGCTGAAGCGTACGGTTTCGCGTTGCAGGATGCCGCCGCGCGATACGTATACGTCTTGATAGCCGTTGATAAGAATGTCTTCGACTTCCGGGTCCAGCAGCAGATCATCCAGGGGGCCGAAACCTGTCAGTTCCTTGACCAGTGCGCTGGATACTTTGCGCATCTCCGCTTCGTTGATCGGAATGCGCCACTCCTGCACGAAACTCGCCGTCTCGGTATCGACATAGTGGACGACGACGTCTTGTGTCCACGAGCCGATATCGAGGTGCTGGTCCTCGATGCGGTTCAGCAGAAATTCGTGCGCGGCCGCCAGCACGTCGTGAAACTGCTGAGTGTGTTCGAAGGGCATGCTGGGTATATCAGCGTGAGTGGTGGACATATCGATACTCCGCGGCGCAGCAGGCAGGTAAGCCGGTTAAATTCATGGTGTCTTCCATCGAAAGCCTCCTGCGCGACGGATGAGTTTTTTCCAGGTGGGCGAATCGTCGTGCGGTTGCGGCCCGGTATGCAGTTTTGCCAGCAGCGGGCTCAGCGCGCGGATATACGGATCGCGCGGCGCCGTTTGATGCAAGAGCAAGCCCTGATTCGCACAGGTACGCAGCGCGTGGGCGCGATCGGGCAAGGTAGCCAGCAGCGGCAATTCAAAGCGATCCGCGATCTGGCGGGCGCCGATACCGCATTCTTCATCATGGCGATTGATAATCAACGACAACCGCTGGTCGCGCACCTGCAATTGTTCGAGCTGGCGCAGGCAGCTATTAAGCGATACCACCGAGGCGATCCCTTGATCGGCGATCAGCCAGATCTCATCGGCGGCACGCAGCAGGCTCGATGGAATCTGCCCGCATGGCTGGCCGCCGAGATCGCATAACAACAGGCTGGAAATATTCAGCAGGCGATCGATCAGCACGCTTGCCTCGATGTTGTCGGCGAGCGGCTCGGGCGCATCCGGCGCTTGCGAAAGCAGCGCCAGGTGGCTGGCGTGATGCGGCAATGCCGTGCGGATCAAGGTGGGGTCGATGCGGTCGGCATGGCGCAGCGCATCGCCGTAGTGGAAATCGCCGGCCAGGCCGAGGTAAAGCGCGGCGTCGCCGGCGGGATGTCCAAGGTCGAGCAGTAGCGCCTGCGGTGAGGTGGTATCGGTGGCGGCATCGATGGCGGTGATCGCCGGCATCGCCAGTACACCCAGATGCGCGGCCAGCGTACTGGTGCCGACACCCGGTCTGACGCCGAGCAGAATCATCAGTCGCCCGCGCTTGCGCGGCGCGGCTGCAGGGTGTTTCGAGCTAGGCGTTGCCGGCTGCAGCACATGATTGAGCAGCGTGCGGATTTCCTCATCGGTGGCATCCATGTCGACGAAATCACGCACGCCGGCACGCAACGCGGCCAGCACGCCAGTGGCCCGGTCGGCAGCCGTGGAGCCGACGCCGAGCAAGGGGATATCGGGTGTCAATGCACTCAGTTGATGGGCCAGCGCCGTCGAGGCATCGGCGTTATCGCGGGCGTAGTCCAGCAATACCAGCCGTTGCCCTTGCTGCTGTTGCGCCCAGCGTTCGGGCGAAAAAATCCGGCTGTCTTCCCAATGCACGCTGGCCAGACTCCGCAATCGGGCGGCCAGTCGTTGCGCGCGCTTTTCGTCGGGCGAATAGAACAGCAGAGTCACGCCGGGCTCCAGCTTGCTGATAGGTGATATGGAGGCGGTTGTCGGCATGATGCGCCCCTTCAGCGGGAGAATCCCGGCAGTTGGTCCGAGCCGGCCGGGCTTAGCAGCCAGGCCCCCCATACCGGCAGGTGGTTTTCTGCCTCGCGCTGTCCGGGTAGCGGCAGCACCGCATCGCGAGCTATCGGCTGCACCAGATGCGGCGTGACCATAATCACCAGCTCCTTGTCTTTGCGGCTGTATTGAAGGTCGCGGAAAAACGCACCGAGAATCGGGATGTCGCCGAGCAGCGGAATCTTGTTGATCTGACTGCTGATGGATTGGCTTACCAGTCCGCCGATGACGAAGGTTTCACCATCGCCCAGCTCCACCGTGGTGTCGGCGCGGCGCGTGGTGATGGCCGGCACCGATACGCCGCTTATCACCACCGCATTGGTGTAATCCAGATCGCTTGCCTCCGGCGCGACTTTCAAGGCGATCCGGTCGGGGCCCAGTACCGTTGGGGTGACGGTGAGGCCGATGCCGAATGATTTGTAGACGATGGTGGTGGTGCCTAATCCCTGTGGCTCGGGAATAGGCAGTTCGCCACCGGCGAGAAAGCTGGCGCTCTGGCCGGACAGCGCGACCAGGGTAGGCTCGGCCAGCACGCGGGCGAGGCCGTCGCCTTGCAATATGTCGACATTGCTACTCCAGAAATGTTTTCCGTTGGCGCTTACATGGCTCATGACCAGATTGAAGGCCGATGAAATGACGCCATTCGGGCCCTGGTTCGTCGGGCTGGTGAAGCCATAGTTGAAACCGTTATTACCGGCCTTGAAACTCAGGCCGATCTGACTCATCGCCGTTTTATCGAACTCCACCACTTTCACGTCCACCTGCACCACGCCGCCGCTGGCGACGGTCGATACGTCGGTGACTGCCGTGCCTTTGCCGCCGGTGGCATCAGCCGCCGCGGCCAGGGTCTGTTCGTGGTCGAGCAGGGTAGGCGCGCTGCCATGTAGCAATGCTTTGCCATCCTGGATGGCGAGTTGGGCGCCGCTGCCGGTCTGCAGTTGCGCTTGGATGGCACTGTTTACCTGCACCAGTAGCCGCTGCGGCGAGGCCTGGCCGCGATGCCATAACAGCAAGGTGGTCTGTCCCGCTTGCTTGCCGACAAGCAGATAAGGGGTTCGCCCTTTGATCCTGATTAGATCGGCCACGCTGGGGTCGGCGATAGCTACCCGCTCGACGCTGGAAGGCAAGCTCCACGGTCGCTGTTCGTGTGTCTGCAGGACGATATCCGCACCATCGGCCGCCGTGACGGGAACGGCGATCATCATCGTCAACACGACGGCGCAGAGCAGGTTGCACAGTGCACGAAAAGTCATGGCGGGTATCCGTGGCCTCATAGCGGGTGGTTCCCGGTGGCGCTGGCCGCATTACTTGGCGTGCCGCGGATGATCTCTACGCCCTGCGCGGTACTTCTGCGATGCAAGGTGCCGCTGCGTACCGTGCCGATCGAGCGGCCGCTGAGTCCCGGACCATCGATGCCTGCGTAGGCGTGATTCTCCGGTGAGGCAAGTAGCTGCTGTTGCTCGCTGGTCAGACTGGTCAGCGGCGCCAACACACTGGATGGCTGCGTGAACAACGTATCGTTCGGTTGGCCGTCATCGCTGGGATGACGCAGCGCCAAGGCCAACTTGCCGTTCTGCGCACCCAGCAGCAGCCGGTCGACTTCGGCCACCGGAACCGCCAATACCGCCGTCCGCGGTGGTTGCGGCCCGTTGCTGGCGGACTTGGTCGAGGCTTGATCGGGGCGGGGCGAGTTGGCCTGCTTGCTCGCCGACGGCGGCGCAGCGGGTAGATCCTGTTCGCCATAAGCCAATACGCGCAGGCGCGATAGCAGCAAGCGTGTTTGAGTCTGGTCTTCTTTAGATGTATTCATGCCGGCGGGCTGGGTGTCCTTCAAGCTGAGAAATACATCGACGTAATCGCCTGGAAATATCCGATGGCCGGCACCCGCCAGTTCGTCGACGGGCACGGCCAGCGCTCGCTCGCCGGGCCGCAGCGCCAACGCCACGCCATGCGCGAGTAGCCCGGCCGTGATGGCGGCTCCTTTGGGGACATCCACCAGCGGTACTTCGCCGGCCACGGCATCGACGCTTGCATAGCTGGCAGGCGGGCGCTGCGCTGAACCGACCACTTGCAGCGAGGATGGCGAAATCGGTTGGCCCGCAGGCAAGGTATCGGCGGCCACGACCATCGACGACTCCGTCGTAAGTGTCGCCTTGGGGTCGGGCGCTGCCGTGGCGTTGACAGCCACCGGTGTGTCGGCCGGCTTTATCGCGCGACGGCCCAGGCCGAAGGCAAGCAGGGCCAGCAACACGGCAATGACGACCAGCAGCAGAGCGACGATGCGGGTGATTTTCTGCATCGGTAAGGTCTCCGGGTTGAGGGCGACAGGCCCTCAGTTCCCTACAAGGTCGAGTTGGACAGTGGCCGAACTGCTGAGGGTCTCGTGCAATAGCCAGCCGTAGACCACGGCAGTGCCGGGGATAAAGGGGTGGTTGTCGTAATCGAAGGATGTCTGCACAGTCATGCACTGCAGCGTCGGTGTACTCGGGCAAGCGGTTTCCACGGAGACCGTGATGGGAGCGTAGGTACCGCCTGGCGCCGGCGGGGCAGTGCAATCGGTCGTCTCGCCGGAGAACGTCAGCAGCCATTGCATCGCTCTCTGCGCTGCCTGGCATGCATAGGTCTCGCGCTGGGCCTGGGTGCCGTAATGCAGTGCGGCGCGCGCCCCTTCGGCGGCGGCCAGGGTCAACGATTGTTTGGCCGCGAAAATCAATACGCCGGAAAAAGTGATTAAGAGCAGGGGCAGCATGCCGAACAGGAACACCAGCGCAAACTCGATCGCCGCCACACCGCGTTGCCGGCGCACGCTGCGTGCTAGCGAGCGGACATACGAGCGATGTCGGCGGTTTGCGGTGTTCATGGCTTTGGCCAATACAACAACGCTGGAACGAACGCCGTCATCAACGCACCGATAGCCAGATAGGCGGCATACGGCAATCCCTGTCGCCCCTGGCGGGCCGATGCGATACGTCGCCCCAGCGGCGAGGTCGTCCACCAGGTTGGCGTGCCATCCCCTGCGGTCGTGGCCTGGCGCAGCCAGTAACGCGACATCAGTATCGCCATGGCGTGCATGCCCGCCAGCAGGCTGCCGATGATCCAGATCGGCAGCAATGCTTTGGCGCCGAGCAAAAAGCCCAACGTAGCAAAGAGCTTCACATCGCCGGCGCCCATCCAGCCGAAGGCGTACATCGGCAAAAACACCGCCAGCCCCAGCAACAGGCCGAACAATGCCGGCCACGGTGGGCCGGCATCGCCCCGCACCCAGCTCATTCCCATCCAGCAGGTTCCCAACAGCAGCGCTGCCAACAGGCACACGTTAGGCACTCGCCGCGAATAGAGGTCGCTGGCGATGACGAAGGTGCATAGCAGTACGGCCAGTGCTGGTAAAGGAGCGGGCATCAGTGGATTTCCATCCATAACCCATCAGTTCAAGCACATCGAATTACGGGAGTTGGTAACTCATTTGGATCGATTAAATCGGAATGAGTTATCCCGCCCGAGTCGCTGTGCTATCGGGTTTAGTTAGCGCCTGGAGGCTGAATAAAGGTCGCCAGTTGACCTTCAGTCAGCGGCTATATTCCAGTTTTTGTTGTTATATAAGTGAAGAGGGTAGTGAAAAAGGTTGAAAGCTGCGGCCCGACCGTAACCACAATGATGCCTGCCACGATGGCTGCAAGAATTCCATATTCCAGTGCAGTAATGCCGTCTTCTTCAGTCAGAAACTTGCGAATGGATGTGAACGTATTCATTGCACGCCTCCTTTAAATGAAGCCAAAGCCTCATGAATTACCTTTGCCTACACATCACCTTCACACCTCTATTTCGAAGGAAATAAAGGGCGTGGCGGTTTGATTCAGAGCTTGCGGTGAGCAGGCGCAGGACGCCCGTCCAGGCCAGTGCTGAAGCCGGATCAACTGGTTTCAGTGGATTCCAGTGGTGCTGGAATGTATCGGTGGGATAAGCGCAATGCACAGAAGCGCGGGCTAACGGAGTAGCCTTGCATAAATGCGGCAGCCCGTACTCCGGCCGATGGGCCGTAGTTATTGCGACGTCCATGATGTCCCCCCTGCAACCGGTAGAACGCATTAATTCTGACCGTTGTTAGGCACAAGTCTCACCTTCCACGTGGTGACACAATGCACAAAAACGGCAATACCGTTCAATATTAAAGTGATTTACATCACATTTTCATGTCGCGTATTCTGCTTATACACCTGTTTTGCCGATTATGAGTGTCGGTGAGAGGACGTCTGATATATAAATGTGTTCGCGTGGGGACGTGTAAGCAAAAAAAGTAGTTACGGCCAGTAGGGACCCGTAGACCCTGTTGAAGGGTGTGCGGACTCGTCGCGCAGGGGGGCTTGGCGCATGATGGCAGCCAAAAGTGACGGCACTTTGCGAGCATGTAACCTGATTTCCCTTAGCGGGATGCTCAGGATCTGTGAGATGGAAATGGTGTTGTTGGGCTCCAGTGGCCCAAGGGCTGCCATTGGCTCGCATGCGCTGAACGAGGCGATCTTTTGCAGCGGCGAAATCGATTTCCCCTTCCGCGGGCGCTTTGTATTGCCGGAAGACTGGTGCCTGCTTGGCTATATCCACCACACCCCCGCCGGTAGCTGGTGCCATGGCACATCGCTTGGATCGGGCATGGCCTTCACCATCTTGCCCGAGGGCATCAGTGAATTCATGTTGTGTGCCGGCAGCCAGATCACCGTGATGCTGATTCCGCTGGAGCAACTGCAACGCAAGCTGGTCGAGCTGGTGCCTCATCAGGGCGAAATTCCGACACGGCTGCTGTCGCTGTTCAATTTGTCCGATGAGCCATCGGCGCTGAAGCTGCATACGCAGTTCGAACGGATCCGCCAGCACCTGATCTTCGATCACCTTCCGGCCGAAGTGCCGCCCTTGCTGGACGAAGATGCGAACGCCTTATTGGAAAGCCATCTGCTGGCGGGCTTGTCCGCATCGGCCGAAGACCGGCCGCAATGCTCGCGCGGGCGTCGTACTCATTATTTGATCGTGCAGCGCACCGAGCAATTTATGCGCGCCAATATGCGCCATGACATTTACAACAATGAAATGTGCAATGCGGCCGGGGTGAGCGAACGTGCGCTGCGCTACGCCTTCGAGGATCTGCTGGGCCTTTCGCCGAACCGCTATCTGTCCATGTTGCGGCTGTGCACGGCTTGCCGAAGCCTGAGCATGTCCGACGCCAGCCGGCGATCGGTGAAGTCGGTGGCGCTGAGCTGCGGATTTTGGGATCTGTCCCGTTTCGCCGATCACTATCGGCGCGTGTTCGGCGAGTTGCCCAGGGACACCTTGATGCGGGCGCCGCCTATCGACGCGATGTCGGTTGCCTGACCCGGCGCGCTCCGGGCTATGTCCATATAAATGACGGCCAACGCGGTATCGGCGGTCCCTTCGATCCTGGTTTCTGAATGCCCGAAGCATGTCTTCTCAGGCAACCATTTTTTGGTTGTCGTCATTCAGGTTCGTGCTTCTAGTCTTTTCGTGCAGGCTTGTACTGCCTGCCGCAAAATACGACATGGCTTATTACCTCGAACACCTGGAGATCCGGCATGAAACGCGCCCTCATCGCAATTGCATCGTTGTCGATGCTTGCACTTTCGGTCCCTGCCTTGGCCACTCCACTGCAGGGCTTCTCTTCACCGCAGGACTATGGCCATGACCGCGGCAGAGGCGATGACGATCGCGGCAACGATCATGACCGCGGCCATGGGCACGACAAGGATCGCGGCCACGGCCGGGACGATGATGACCGTCGTGGCGAGGATTACGGCCGGCACGACAACGGTCGGCATCGCGGCTGGGACAAGCACTATGAGCGTGGCGAGCGACTGCCGGAGCAGTACCGGGTCCGCGAGTACTACGTCGACGACTACGCTCGTTACCATCTGCACGAGCCGCGCCGCGGTTATCGTTGGGTTCGCGGCGACAACGATGGCGAGTTCGTGCTGATCGCCATCACCACCGGTGTCATTGTCGAAATACTCAACGGTCGGTAAAAAAAGCTGCCCCTGCGACGAGGCGGCGTTGGTTAAAGTGAGCGTTGGGGCGTAGGTTGGGGTGAGCAAAGCGAACCCCAACGTTGCGCTACGTTGGTATCACCGCGTTCAAACTAACCTACGTAAGCGCATGTGAATCAACGCCGTGCGATGTTGGGTATCACCGCGTTCAAACTAACCTACGTAAGCGCAAGCGAATCAACGTTGCGCTACGTTGGTATCACCGCGTTCAAGCTAACCTACGTAAGCGCAAGCGAACCAACGCCGCGCGACGTTGGGTATCACTGCGTTCAACCCAACCTACGTGAGCAGCGCTGATCTGGCTGCCTTGGCTTGTCCAAACGCAATGACCGGGTCACCGATTTCTCATGAATGACACTTCCCCCATTGGCCCGGCGACGGCTGATCCAAGTACGCTTTTCGAAGGCTTCATGGCTGCTGTCGGCATCAGTGCCGTATTGGTCGTGATCTACGGGTCCGTGCTGGCTGGCGGCCTTATGGCGCACAGCCTCGCGGCGATTTTCTTGTGGCTTCTACCGTTGTTGATTCTTGCGGTGGTGCTCAAGCTACGTGCGCTGGCAAAGCGTGGGCGACAGCGCGCGTTCAATAGTTTTGCCGTCACCATGACCGCTATATGGGTCCCGCTGATCGCCATGTTTGCCTGGATCATGCACGACATCGCCACGCATGGATTAGGCGTCATGCGGTTGTAGGTTGGGGTGAGCAAAGCGAACCCCAACGTGGCGCTACGTAGGGGTTCGCTTCATTCAACCTAACTTATATAAGCGCAAGCGAACCGACGCCGCGCGATGTTGGGTATCACTGCGTGCAACCCAACCTACGTGAGTACAAGCGAACTTTAGCGCCGCGCCTACGCCATTTTGCGATCACATTGCATCGGAGGGGCCGGGCGCTAGTACCTCGCGCACGCCATTGGTGCCCATCGCCGAAACCAGTCCGGCAGCCTCCATGCTCTCGACCAGTCGCGCGGCTCGGTTGTAGCCGATGCGGAACTGTCGTTGCACAAACGAGATCGACGCGCGTCGGCTGCGCAGCACGAAGACGACCGCCTCGTCGTAGAGCGGATCGAGTTCGGCATCGACGGCTTCCTCGCCGAAAAGGTCGGCTGCTTCGGATGGCGGGCCGGCGAGAATTTCCTCGCGGTAATCCGGCGCGCCGTATTGCTTGAGGTGAGCGACGACACGATGCACTTCCTCGTCGGCGACGAAGGCGCCGTGCACGCGCTGGGGGTAGCCGGTGCCCGGCGGCAAGAACAGCATGTCGCCCTGGCCGAGCAGGGATTCCGCGCCCATCTGGTCGAGAATGGTGCGCGAGTCGATTTTCGAGGACACCTGAAAGGCGACGCGGGTGGGAATATTCGCCTTGATAAGGCCGGTGATGACATCGACCGAAGGGCGCTGGGTGGCAAGAATCAAATGAATGCCGGCGGCGCGCGCTTTCTGCGCCAAACGGGCGATCAGTTCTTCGATCTTCTTGCCGGCGACCATCATCAGATCGGCCAGCTCGTCGATCAGCACCACGATCAGCGGCAAGGTGTCGAGCAGCTCAGGCGTTTCGACATGGATGGGGAAGGGATTAAGCAGCGGCGTGCCGGCAGCGCGGGCGTCGCGGATCTTCTGGTTGTAACCGGCGAGGTTGCGTACCCGCAGCTCCGACATCAGCCGATAGCGGTTTTCCATCTCAGCCACGCACCAGTTAAGCGCGTTGGCGGCAAGCTTCATATCGGTGACGACAGGCGCGAGCAGATGCGGAATACCCTCATAGACCGAGAGTTCAAGCATCTTCGGGTCGATCATAATCATCCGTACTTCTTCGGGCGTGGCCCGATATAGCAGCGAGAGAATCATGGCGTTGATCGCCACCGACTTGCCCGATCCGGTAGTGCCGGCGACCAGCATATGCGGCGCACGGGCGAGGTCGGTGACTACCGGCTCGCCAGTAATGTCCTTGCCCATCGCCAATGCCAGCGGGGAGTCGTGGTGACGGTAGGCGTCGGAGCGGAAGATGTCGGCCAGGCCAATCATCTGCCGCCGTTCGTTGGGTAGCTCCAGGCCCATACAGGTCTTGCCGGGAATGGTCTCGACCACGCGAATCGAGGTGCGGCCGAGGCCGCGGGCAAGATCCTTCATCAGCGCGACGATCTGGTTGCCGCGCACGCCGACAGCGGGTTCCACCTCGTAGCGCGTAATGACCGGACCGGCGGACGCGCCGACCACCGACACCGGCACCTTGAACTCGCGCAAGCGCTGTTCGATCAACTCGCCGGTTTCGGCCAGTGATTCGGCCGGTTCCAGGTCGACTATCTCCGACATCGTCGCGAGCAAGTCCAGTGGCGGCAAATCGATCGACTTGCGTCGGGCCGGGGCAGCCACCGGAATCAATGCTGCCGTATGGCTTGGAGTCGCCAGTACCGCAGGTATAACCGGTTCGTCGTCGTTGGACGCGCTGAGCAGTACGGCCGGCATGGCAGCTATCGGCGGCGCGGGTCGTTCCACTCGCGCGGCAGCCGGCGTTGCCGTCGGCAAGGCAGGGGCAGGCGGCGTGCGCTGGGGAAAGGCAATCAGTACGGGATCGGCATCGGTCGGTATGTGAGCTTCGATCGGTTGCGATTGCGATTGCGGCTGCGGTGTTGGCACCGGCGGTGCACGGTCGGTGCTGGCGTCGGACATGCCGCTCAACGCGCGGACGATGCCGGCCGTCGAGGTCGCTGGCGGACGCATCCGGGTGCTCATCGGCGCGTCCCCAGCGGCCGGCAGTTGCCTTGGCGGTGCCGGGCGATGCGATCGCCATGGCTCGGTAGTCATGCTTTCAGCGGCTGTGCGCCTGTCCGCTACGGCTGGGCTGCGTTGAATCGGCTCCGCTGCGCTACGCGCGGCCCTTGCCTTACTTGCATGGGTCCGCCGCGCCTGTGCGGACAAGCGATCCGTTCTGCGCGTATTACGCCCGCGACCGCGTCGGGAGCGTTGCCAATAGGAGAACATGAACCAAAGAGCCGACAGAACAAGCGCGGCGAAAACTAACATATACATGTGTGATTACGAGGCCGGGTCATTCGAGGCAACTGCGAATCTTAACGCATGCGGCTGCCAGCTCCGAATCGGCGGCCAGGGATGCGCTGAATAGGTCAGCGCATCCCTGGAGACATTACGGCCGAACGGCGATCACCTCGATTTCGACACGAAAGCCTGGATTGCCCAGCGCCGCTATCTGGAAGGCCGAGCGTGCCGGCAGGTTGGGTTGTTCCTTGGTGCCGAAGAACTGCGTATAGCCCGCCATGAAACCGGCGAAATCCATGTGCCCGCCGTGGCTCTCGTCGCCCACCAGGAAGACCTGCATCTTTACGACGTCGCGCATGCTCATGTGCATGCTCTTGAGCTGTTTCTCGATGGAGGTCAGCACACCGATGGTTTGTGTCTTGGTGTCGCCGTAGGCAGCGACGGAATCCTTGGCTGCCTTGGGCTCGACTACCGGCGGCACGTTGCCGCTGACATAGACCGTAGCTTTGCCGGCCGGTACTTCCACTGCCGCTGAAATGGGGAAGTCGCTGTCGGGAATTTTGTAACGCACCACGTCCTGCGCGGACGCTCCGAGCGAAGCCGCAAGCAACAGCACGGACATGATGGCGCAGACGATCTTTCGCATGAGCAGATTCCTTGGCTTGTCAGTGGGCGTAAGAGACTTTGAACAGACTCTTGGGGAGCGGCTTTATCGCATCAGCGATGGGCTGGACGCAATCTTCCTCACGTTGATGCGGCTGACTTGTCGTTCGGTGCTACAGGCTTTGGTGGGCCAGTTTTGTTGTGGATCGCGGCGGCGAGGTGGACATCGAGAGCGGATCGTTTATTGGAAGTGGTTTGCGCTGATTGAATCGGAAACATGCATTACCAGATATATATGGAATAGCGGCAATGATTTTCTTTCACGTGAATTTCATCTCAATGGGTATGTAATTAAAGTAATGTCTGCGTAGCAGACGGCGGTAGCTGCGTAAATTATTTCGACGCAATTAATATAATAAAATAGTAAATGGAGTTTATTTATCGACGATGCAACAGGTGACTATCTGAATGACTGGCTGAATGACGGTGGCTGCAAAGAGCAGTAACGTAGTCATTAGATGACGTAATGTAATGAGATTATTTGAAAAATAGTCCATTTATGAAAATGAATGCATAAACCGATTTACATTAGCTCTTGGATAAGCTACGGTACTTTGACAAGAGCGGGCGACGGCAGTGCAAGGGCAGATAGTCCATTAATGATGCGACTATCCCCCTACACTCAGTAAACACATACGTTGCGGCAATATCTTGCCCTTGTACGTCGGAGCATCTACCGGGGGCGGTCGAGGTGCTAAATCCGGCGAGCCATTGACTCGAGCTGCAACAGCCCCGTCACGGTAACGTGATTATGTCGAAATATTTAGTGCTTTTAAGTCTCTTCGTATCAGGCATGCACATGCAATGTGAGGTGTGCCTGGTCGGAAGGTGGGACGTCATGACGCAGTTGATCCAGTTTTTTGGTCGGTAACTTTTCGCAAGTAACCCCAGAGCAGGAGTAACTAACATGAGCAGCACAGAACCCGGCGTAAGTGGCAAAAGCAACTTGGGTAGCCATGCCTCTACTAATCCACAGAACTACAATCAATATATGAATATTGCTTTGCAGATCAGCGGCACCTCGGCAGGGCCGACGATCAACGTTTATCTCAAGTCCAAGACCAGCGGCTCTCCGGTTGCCTGGAGCCTGGGCAATGAAGACGACGAGTCGAGTGGACTTACGCTGTTGGTTAACAGCGGCGGAACGCTGCCGCTTTCTCAAGTCAGCATAACCCCGAGCAATGCCATCTTTACGACCGCCTCCAGCGGTGGTGGCGGCAATACATGGAACTTCGAGTCGCAGTGCTTTCTGGCCGGTGAGAAAAGCCTGCAGCAGTTCGAGCTATATACGGATGCCGATAATAGTACGGCGGTTTCCGTTTCGTTCAATAGCGGCAAATGGCATGTGCTGAATAACTCGCCTAGCTATTTCCCATGGTCGCCGGTTTCATAACGCCTTCGGTTAGAAAAATCAGCTTTTGAGGTGATCGTGTCAACCGATCGACGCGGCCGGAATATCCGGCCGCGTGGAGGCTTATTGCCTGACCAGGCAGGGCGTCGCGTTTGGTTAACCGGGTTGGCCCGGATCGCGCACGGCAGGATGCCAATCATCTCCACGATACAGCCGTGCATCGCCGCAGATGCAGGCACCGCTGCGCACGACCATACCGTGACATCGTGGTATGCCGGCGCGAGGGGGGCCGTACGTCTGCTTTCGTAGTTGCCAGCAAAAACACTTGGGGATACCCAGGAGGATGCCATGCAAGCCGCGCAGAAGTATCAGGTCGCCTTTAAATTCCAGTTTGAGCAAGACATCAGCAATCAAGCGATTCAGATCGATATCGTCGATACCAACAGCTTCCTGATTACCAAGGGTGAAAAGGCGCAGCTCCAGCCCTACCTGGCCAACAGCACGCCACCGTTGATGAGTTTTAGTGTGTCGAGCCAGCAGCTCTTCCTCAATATCAGCAAAGGTGGCGAGGATGAGGGCATGGAAGGCGTTGTTTGGGCGACCTTTACCAATGGGGGCGGCGACCCGACGCTGACCATCAATTTGGCCGCCACCCCCGCGATCAATTCGTCTTATACGGTGATGGGAACTCAGACAAGTGGTGCCTTGAAGGCTGGAAAGAACGTTATTTCGATCGGTTCGTGATCGTCATGGATGATCCAAAGAAACAGTCAGAGAGCAAGGCTTCGCGCAAGTCGCCTGCTCGCTCTGGCGATGCGATGGAAACCGGCACGGACGTACCGGTCGACGAGGCATTGGCTTCCGATGCAGACGATGCATCCACCCTGACGCCTGCCCAACAGAAGCATCTTCGTTCGCATTTGAACGAGGCGGCGCTGGCGAGCCGCATCTTTCAAGCTGACGAGCCGGTGCCTTACCAGCCCGTCAGCATCGTTTTGCAGAATGTACGAGCCAATAGCAAAGTGTTCGTGACCATCCGCGACGATCAGGCTGCCGCATGGAGTGAAGGCGACGGCAAGGGGCTGGTGGGTCTTAGTTTTTCCACGACGCGCGACCAGGCGCTGTATTTGAGCAATTTTCTAATCAATGTGCGGGAATTCTACGTGCAGACGTATAACGACAGCCAAGAGATCCTGGTGCAGCTCTATGTGCGGACGGCTCAGCACGACTTGCGGGGGCGCGTGGATCTACCCCCCGGCGCGATAGCGACACTGCAGTCACGTACCGATCGAACCAGCGTCGTGGGCCTGAGTGCCTTCGCCATCGACTTCTGACCCCACACGAAGGAGCGAGGATCGTGCATCGCACTGTGATTCCCGTCGTACTGCAGTTCAGTAATGTTGCGGCCAACTCCAGCCTCAACTTCACCTTCACTACGCCTGGCGTGAAGTGGTCGTTGGGCAGGCGCATGGGCGACAGTCTGGGATTCTCGTATAACGTGCTGCCGGACGGCGTCTATGGCAGCACCCCGACGCTGCAAAGCGTGTCATTCAATGACGACGTGCTGGCGCTGCGCACGTCGAGTATTGCGCCGTCACTGAGCGACTTCACGTTGACGTTGTTTCTGGATGTCGCCCCCGATACGACGTTCTTGCAAGGTTATTGCACGCTCAATAACGAGGCCGTCATCGAGGCTTATCTGGGCAACGAGCGCCCGGTGCAATGGCGCAACGGGCGTATCAGCGCGGTGATACAAGCACCGATCAGCGATTATCGCAGTGTGCTGTTCACCATCAGCGGGCTCAAACCAAACAAGCAAGTGGACATCGGGGTCGCTACCGATCCGCGGCAGGGCAAGGTGGTCTGGGCGCTTGGGCCGAGGTCGGGCGAATCACTCGGTGTTTCATTGAGCAGCACCAATGGCGGCAGCATTCCGCTATCCCTGCTGTCCTACACCAATAATCAAATCCTGATGCAGACCGGTGCGGCCGAAGGATCCAGCGCGACGGATGTCGTCATGCTGGCCTATGTGTCATGGCAACCCGAAGATCTGCCTTTCATCTATTTGAAGGTGGCCGGCGATCCCGACATTTCGGTGTATGCGCAAGTGGGAACGCGTCAGCCGCAGTGGGTGAGTCCCGCCTATACGTTATTTACCCTGTAGCAGGGATGCCGATGCCGACGACTTCCACTTCATCAGCGCTTTCCGGCCAAGGCGACGATGAGCCGGCGGCTAAAAAACCGGCTGACTACGACAGCAGCCAGGTCATCCGTTGGGTAAGCGAGTCGCTGCGCAAGCTGGTGCGCGAACATATTCCACTGCTGTCGGCGGAATCGGCCGTGGTGTTCGAGTCGCCGGCCGAGATCGAAGCGGTCGGCGAAAACAAGCTGTCGCTGTATCTGTATCAAATCGAACACAACGTGTGGCTGCGCAATCTGCCGCCGACCTTGAGTCATCGCCAGCCGGTGTCCGCCGGGCCAAATACGCTGCAGGTGACACCCGCGCCGCTGGTCGTCGATCTCGTCTACATGATGGTGCCTTATGCCAAGTCGGCGGAATTGGAGCTGGTGCTTGCGGATGAATTGCTGCGCTTGTTTCACGACGTTGCGGCGCTGGAAGGCCCTTTGCTGCATCCAGGCCTGCAACAGACCGGCAATCAATGTATCGACATCGTGCCGCGCGACAGCTCCATCGAGGCATTGCGCGAACTATGGGCGGGCTTCGGTGGCAAGCCCTATAAGCTGACCAAGCTCTACCTGCTCTCTCCGGTGCGCATTCCTTCGGGTCGGCCGTTCGACACCGATATGGTTACCCAGACCGAGCTGTCCATCGTCAATACCCGACCGTTGCCGGAGAACTTCAACCCGGAGACGCCATGCACCACCTGAGTGTCGTGATCGAGCTGGTGGATCGTCACCGAGATCAGCCGGCGCTGGGAGCGGCACCGCGTTTTCGGTTGAATGGCCTGCCGGTAAAACCTTTGGCAAAACCGCAGGCGCGCTATGCGTTGCTGGATCTCGCGCCCGGCCATTACCTGCTCGATGTGTGGACGGCGGCATTCAAGCCTTATCAGCTCGACTTCAGCGTGCACGATAAGGCCGAGTTGTCCGAACGGTGCTTGCAGTGCGCGCTGGAGCCCGGACCGTGCTATGAGTATCCGGCGCATTCGACTTTGATTCGCGGCCGGTTGGGATCGGCCGTGCGGGGCGAGGTGACCATCAGCGCCGATTACTGCTCGGTACGCGGGCGGCCGCGCCGTGTACAGACGCGTTGCGCACGCGATCAGCCTTACACGCTGGCATTGCCGGGCAAGCTGGCCAGCCCGACCCAAGTCACCTTGCGCTTCGAGGTCGCCGGGCGTATCCGCCAAGAGCGCTTGATCGCGGTGACCTCCGGGCGCGTGCAGCAAGTCGCTGGGGTATTCGAGGTTTAGTGATCGATTGAATCAACATCGCGAGGAAGAGGATAGTGGCCAATTATCTGCACCCCGGTATCTATATCGAAGAAATACCGGGCACCCGTAGCATCCAGGGTGCCTCCACCTCGGTCGCTGCCTTCGTTGGTGTGGTCGAGAACGGGCCACCCGATACGCCCACGCTCATCACCAGTTGGAACGCCTTCACCCGCCAGTTCGGCAGTCTCATCTGGTATGGCTTTACCTCATGGGCGGTGTATGAGTTCTTCCAGGAGGGCGGCACTAGCTGCTATGTGGTGCGGGTTAAAGACGCCGGCACCGGCAAAGCCGCCACCGCTTCGGTTGGCAGCAGTAAGTTCAAAGCTGCCAGCCTGGGGATCTGGGGCAACAGCCTGCAGGTCTGCATCAGCAACAATACGGTCGTCACCAATAGCGGCGGCGGCGCGCCGCCTCCGACACCGGTATTCAACCTGCAGGTCGTCGTGGATGCCGGGGTGATCGACGGCACCGGCGGTGGAACGCCGAATCTTCCCACCCAGTTGCTGACCGCCTACGTACGGCAGAACGGCATCACCAGCACGCTCATCAACAATAAGAACTATTACGTACTTGAGGCATTCAACGGCTTCACCGACGCCGGATTAACTTTTACGCAGCGCATCAATACGCAGTCGATGTTTATTCGCGTCGCCAGCAGTGACGGCAAGCGCCCACCGAACACCCAGACACCGACGACCCTTTCCGGCGGCGCAGCGGCCAACTGGGATCTCGGTAGCGGCCTGAACACGCTCAAGACGGTGCAGGCATTAAGCCTGCTGGCAATGCCGGACACGGTGACCATTACCGATAGCAACGGCAACACCGATGCGGTGAAACAGGGCCAGGCGATCAATCAGGGATTGCTGCTGTGTCAGGATCTGGCAAGTCTGTTCTATGCCGCCGATCCGCCGTACAACCAGAACGTGCAGGAAATTATCGCCTTCAAGACCGGCACGCTGACCGGAAGCCAGGCGATCAACTCCAGCTACGGTGCGCTTTATTATCCGTGGGCGTGGATTTTTAATCCGCTCAGCAATAGCAATGTGCCGATTCCACCCTCGGGGCCTTCGTTGGGCCGCTACGCCTACACCGATGGTTCCATCGGAGTGTGGAAGTCGCCGGCGGGCGTCAACGATGGCGCTATGCGCACGGTAGTGGCGTTGATGGCCCAGCTTACCGATGCCGATCAAGACAGCTTGAACCCCAATGGCATCAACACGCTGCGTAACCTGATTAATTACGGCAACGTCATCTATGGCGCACGTACCGTATCGCAGGACACGCAGTGGACCTATGTCAGCGTGCGACGGCTTTTCATCTTTGTCGAGCAAAGCCTGAAGAACAGTTTGCAATGGGTTGTATTCGAGCCCAACGACCAGGCGCTGTGGTCGGCGGTGACACGGGATGTCGATGCCTTTCTCACGACGTTGTGGAATCAGGGCGCGTTGTTCGGCGCCACTCCGCAAGAAGCCTTCTTCGTTACTTGCGACGCATCGAACAACCCGCCAGAGACGCGTATGCTGGGTCAGCTCTATATCGACATCGGCCTGGCGCCGGTCTATCCGGCTGAATTCGTCATCATCCGTATTACGCAGAAGACCGCTGGCCCGGATTCGGGCAGCTAAGCTGGAGTTGACATATGGCCACCCAACTGACCGACCCCTACCGCGGCTTCCGCTTTCGCGTCGAGATCGCCGGCATCCAGATCGCCGCGTTTTCGGAAGCCAGCGTGCCCGATATCACTGTCGACACGGTCGATTATCGCGAAGGCACCGATCCGATCTACAAGCGCCCGCTGTCGGGGCTGACCACTTACGGCCGGCTCAGCCTCAAGAAAGGGCTGACCGACAGCATGGACCTGTACAACTGGCAGCAGCAGGTTTCGCAACTGGGCTCAGGCAGTCCGAGTGCGCAAAAAAATATCTCGCTGGTACTGATGGGGGCCGACAGTACCGAGAAGGTGCGTTGGAACATCATCAATGCATGGCCGGTGAAATATGAAACCAGCGGACTCAATGCCAGCAGCAGCGATGTGCTGGTGGAGACACTGGAGCTGGCGATGGATTACATGAACCGCATCAAATGATGTCCACCCGTGATGCTTACGATTTCTTGTTGACGATTTTTGCAGACCGAGGGCAACACCATGAGCGTGATAAGTACGGAAGTCGAATTCACCCTGCCGATCGGCTACCGCGATAGCGACGGCACGCTGCATCGCCAGGGCGTGATGCGGCTCGCCACGGCCGGCGACGAAATTCTGCCGTTGAAAGATCACCGCGTGCAGGCCAATCCGAGCTACCTGGCCATCATCGTGCTCTCGCGCGTGGTGGTGAAGCTGGGCACGCTGGAGATGATAAACACCAAGGTCATCGAAGAGCTGTTCTCTGCCGATTTCAATGCGCTGCAGCAGCTCTACAACCGCATCAACCAGGTGGATGACGCCGGCACGGCAGCCCTCGCCGAGGAGCTGGGCGGCCCTTTGGGAAAGTCGGAGGTGTGGCCGCATCCGATCAACTTTACGCAGAGATAGCCTTCGTCGCCTACCACTTTCACTGGTCGCTCGACGAGGTGCTGGCGTTGGAACACCGCGAACGCCGCCGTTTCTGCGAACACATCAGCCGCATCAACAAAACAATGAGCGCCGACGAAGCACGCCGCAGCCTCGACCTGGAGGGATGACATGGCACTGGGCATCAACGCTGCCGCCGCCGCGGTGCAGCGCATGGGTAAACATCTCAATCCCTTCAAGGCCTACAACTTTTTCGTTGAAGTGGAGGGCATTCTGGTCGGCGGCTTTACCTCGGTAAGCGGATTGGAATCGAAGATGGAGGTGCGCACGGTGCGCGAAGGCGGGGTGAACGACAAGGAGTACAAGCTTGGCGGGCAGGTGAGCTATAGCGACATCACGCTGGAGTCGGGTATCACTGCGCTCGACCCCGTATGGCTGTGGTTCCAGTCCACCTTGCAGGGCAAGATCAAACGCAAGAACGGCTCGATTTACTTGCTTAATGATCTTGGCATCCCTTACGTCTGGTATGACTTCTACAACGCCTATCCGATCGAATGGCAGGGTCCCAGTCTCGACGCCAGCCAGACGTTGGTCGCCACGCAGCGTTTTGTACTGGCGCATGAAGGCATCAAGAAGAGCCAGGCGGCAACCGCCTACGCGGCGGCCGCAGGCGTAGCCAGCGCAACGGCAGGCATCTAGTGCCACGCGCCCCCGCCATACGATTTACGCGGCAACGCATTGCCAGGCGTGCCGCGCATGGCGGGTTCGCACGCCGTATGCGATTCATGACGCACCATGCGTTGTCGGGCATGGCGGGCGATCAGGTCGAACTGTATTACCTGAAGCTGGCGGTGCGCCCCGTGCAGATACAGTATCGGCTGGTCTGGCGTGGCCGCGTATCGTTGCCGACATTGACTCGCACCGTGCGCCTTGCCCAATCATCGCCACATGCGGCGGCGGCGCTTAGGTATGTGATCTTGCCTGCAAGCGGGTCTGCACGTAGCGATGCTCGGCGCTTGATGCGGGTGATGAAAGCGGCGCGGTTTTCATCCATGGATATGCGTCACGCCACCGGGCCGGCGAGGTGGCAGGCCGGGCGTATAACAGCCCCTTTCTTGAATGTTGCCTTGAATGCCGCAGCATGGAGCAGGCGCGCGTTGCCACTGACGATACCTGGCCGTCATGCCATGCACGTGGTGCCCGTCGGACCCTCGTCTTATCGACAGAGTATTTACCCGCCGCTCGCACGGGAGTTGCGAACGGTATCGAGCCGGAGGGCAAAAAGCACGGATATAAAAGCATCGCTGCATGCTTCTGCGCGATCGGCTTTCGCTAAGCGCCACCTTGCATCGCGGTTATGGCCTGCAAGAGCTGTGCAAACGGGTCCGCATGCCACGGCTGGTTTCCCCGAACTTGCCAACTTGGCTTCGTCACCGGGCATACGTGCCGATGTCCGATGGGCCGATGTCCGAGGGCCTGAGGCAATGCGATTCATCGCAGTGAACGTCGAAAGACCTGCGCGTGATTTCCCATCGCGTGTGGCAAGCCGGGCTTGGGCGGGTAGCAAGTCTTCGACATCGCGACGGATGCTTCCAGCGCCCTTATTATTTTTCGCGACGCATAAGGGCGTGCGGTTCAACCCGAACGGGATATCGCACGGGTCTCCAGCGGGCCCGGCTATAGGCGATAAACCTTTTCTGGAATCCGGTTCATACGCCGAGTTGTCGCCGACGCTGCAAAGCTATGCCACGCCAAAGACCGCCACGCTCGGCTATCGCAAAGCGCCGACGCGGTCAGGCATCCATCTCGACAAGCAGATACAGCGCATCGAGCAACGCATCACCCGCAGAATCGTCCATGAAATCGCCCAGGCCAGTCCATCGCGCGAGCAGGTGGAGAAAGCAATGCTGACACCGCGCCTGGTGCATGCGCTGGCTGAGAAAGTGGTCGGCATCATGGCGCAGCGCTCCGGCCTCGAACGTTATCGGCGGGGGCTGTAATGCTCGAAAAAGCCAAGATCATCGTGCAGCCCACGGCAGAGACCATCCCGGTGATGTACAACCCCACCGAGCTGTCGCTCAACAAGTCGGTGGTGGTGCAAGGCGAGGGGTCGAACATCCAGTTTCAGCGGGTCAACGACGACGACCTGGTAGTCAATCTGTTTTTCGATACCTACGACAGCAAGACCGATGTGCGGCGCTACACCGACAAAATCGCGGCGCTGACCCAGCCCACGGTAGGTACCGGTGTACGCAAGGAGCCGCCGACCGTGGTGTTCGCCTGGGCCGGTGCTTTGTTCACCGGCCTGATCGTGCGGCTGGAACAGAAATTCACGCTGTTTCTTGAATCAGGTGTGCCAGTGCGCGCCGAACTGGGCGTCACTTTCAAATCGGTACTGACCACGCAACAGGATCTTGCCGCGCGCGGTTATTACAACTGCCGGCAGTTCTGGACCGTGGCCGAGAACGACCGGCTATACCTGGTCGCGCACAAGACCTTGGGCGATGCATCGTTATGGCGGCTGATCGCCGACGCCAACAATATCTACGACCCGCTCAATTTTCCGACACCGGCCGATATCGGCAAGACGCTGGTGATTATCGACGTGCATGGCGAGTCGTACTCGCCGCCTGCGAGGGTATGAGCATGCCCGGACCGGTGACCGAAACAGGTGCCTTCAGACTGCTGCTCAACCGCAACCCGTTGCCGTTGTCGATGCTGGCTGCCGTGCATTCGGTGGAGGTTTCCAACGAGATCAATGTGCCCGGCATGTTCAGTTTCAAATTCAATATGCTGTCGCAGCAGGGCAACTGGCAGGGCGCCGATCTGGACGTCTTCAAGCCTGGCGACCAGATCAGCATTCAGATGGGCCTGGGGCAGACTGAGTCGCTAATCACGGGGCAGATTTTTTCCATCGACCCCAACTTCGATGCTTACTCGGTGGCGACCATCAGCGGCTTCGACACCATGGCCAACCTGCGTTTCGGCAATCACACCAAGGTATTCAAGGGACGCAACGAAAACCAGATCGCCGCGGAAGTAGCCGAGTCATCGAAGGTGCGCATCAGTACCCCTGGCGCACCGGTGTCTCTCAATGCCTGCGTCTGGCAACGCCAACAGACCAATTACCATTTTCTATTGAGTCGTTGCGAGCTGATTAATTATGAGCTGGTCGTCGACGACACCACGCTGGTGTTCCGGCCCAGCGCCGAAGGCTTGAGCCCGGTGAAGTCGTTGGGTTTTCCACGCGACGTAAAGCGCGTGAGCCTGCAGTTGCGCGTGCCCACCGAGGGCAGCGAGGTGCAGATGCTCGGTTTCGATCCCGCGATCAACAAGGTAATCAGCGCACAGAGCAATCCCAATACAGTGCGCGCACGCATGGGCGGCAGCGAATCGGGTTACGACTTTATCGATGCTTTCCCCACCGCGGCGATCACGATTACCGATCCAACCATTACCAAAGTAGAGGCCTTGCAAGCTCGCGCCAACGCCGAGTTCATGCAAAACATCAATCGCTTTATCGAAGGCGAACTGGAGCTGGAGGGTGATCCGGCCTTGGTTGCCGGGGTCAATATTCGCCTGACCGGCCTCAGCCAGCGCTTCGACGGCATTTACTACGTCAAGTCGAGCAAGCACAGCTACGACGACAGCACCGGTTACCACACCACGCTGCAACTCAGGAGAACCGGCGCATGACCCCGGATTTCGCGATACCCAAGGCGTTTCCCGGACAGCAGCTCGCTGGCGTAACACTGGCGCAGGTCAAGCAGACCAATGACCCGGATGGGCTGGGCCGTATCACGGTGAACTTTCAGGTCGCCGGCGCATTGATCGAATCGGATTGGCTGCAGGTAATGAGCTTCTACGGGGGGCCGGGCTACGGTGCTTTTTTCCTGCCGAGCGAAGGCCAATCCGTTCTGGTGGCTTTTGCCGGCGGCAATATCAATCAGCCTTTCGTGCTCGGCGTGCTTTGGAACGGTGGAATCAAGCCGCCGGTGGATGGCGTCGAGCGTCAACAAGATGTGCGCGTTATCAAGACCCGCCAGGGCAAGCAATTGATCTTCGACGATAGCAAGGAAGGGCAACTTACCTTGATCGACGAGCAGCAGAACAAGGTACAGATCGATACGGTCAACAAACGCATCGTGGTGGAGAGCAAGGGCGATGTCAGCATCACCGCCGCCAATGTGCTTACGTTGAAAGCCAATCAAGTAGTGATCCAGAACACCGCCGGCACGGTCAAGCTGGATTTGACGGCGGCCAGCCTGCAAGCGAACGGCGGGCAAAGCATGAAACTCAGCGCGACCATGATCGAAATCAATTGACGGGACGGGGGAGCCGCACATGGGAAAACCTGCCGCACGCTTCGGCGACAGCATCGTCAACGCAGCCGATATCCATATCGTCCTGGTGTCCTCGCCCGGTGGGCCGGTGCCTACGCCGCAGCCGTGTCCATTCAACGGCAAGATCGAACTCAGTGTCAGCGCCAATGTACAGATCAACGGGCGTCCGGCCGCGCTGCTGGGCTCGATGGCGCAGAACATGCCGCCTCATATACCGCAGGGCGGTCCGTTCCAGGTGCCGCCGACCAATATGGGGCGCGTGATTCTGGCCAGCACCACCGTGCGTATCAACGGCCGTGGTGCGGCACGCGCGGGCGATTTTTGTGAAACCTGCCACGACGTGCCGCCTGCCGGGCCACAGGCGCCGATACCGGTGGTGGTGGTTGCCGGTGCCGCGAGTGTATTGATCGGATGAACACGATCCGCAATTTAGGCGTCGATTTTCTCGGCCGTGGCTGGGCGTTTCCTGTACACGTACAGGGTGGGCGCGTGTGTTTCGCTGCCGATGCCGAGGATATCCGCGAAGCGATCCTGCTGATCCTGCAGACGGCGCCGGGCGAGCGGGTGATGCTGCCGGCGTTCGGTTGCCGTATCAACGAGCTGGTGTTCGCGGCCGGCAACGCTTCCACCTTCAGCCTGGCCCAGCTCTACGTAAGAGAAGCACTGGAAGAATGGGAGCCGCGCGTTCAGGTCGTCGGCGTCGCGGCCACCATCGATCCATCGCAACCGCAATGCATGCAAATCACCGTCGACTATCTGATTCGCGATCGCAACCGTCCCGACAACCTGGTCTATCCCTTTTATTTGAAGGGCTGATCGCCGCAAGGAGTAACCGCATGACGCTGCACGAACTGCCCATCAACAACGAGCACTCCCCCAGTCGTATCGAACAGCGTATCGCCGTGCTGCGGCAGGAGTACGAAGCCGGCCAGGCGCAACTGCGTGCATTGGAGCAACGCACCCGCGATTTGCAGAACACGATGCTGCGCATCAGCGGCGCCATCACGGTATTGGAGGAGCTGCTGAGCGAGGAGCAAGCACCGTAGGCCCGAGGCGCAACCATGACCGATCCCATCCTCGATTTCCGCAGCACCGGGCAGTTCTATCAAGAGGCCCTGGATCTGGCGCGCGTGTATACGCAGGATTGGACCGCGCCATGGCTTACCCAAGAGCCCGATGCAGAGGATGTCAACCAGGACCCCGGACTGGTACTGCTCAAGTTGTTCTCCCTGCTGGCGCGCTATATCGGCGAGATGGAGAACCAGATACCTGACCAGCGACAACTGGCCTTTTATCAATTTCTCAATTTGCAGTTGCGCCCACCGTTAGCCGCCCAGGCTCCGCTCACCTTTACGCTGCAACCGGGACAGCCGCCGTTCGACCTGCCGCGCGACAGTGCCGTGCTGGATGCCCCCACCCAGGACATTCGTTTTCAGACCGATCAGTCGTTGCTGGTGGTGCCTGCGTCATTAAGTGCCTTGCTGACGATCATTCCGTCGCAGGATCGCTACATCAATGCATTCGATGCGCTGGCGCTCAATACAGGCGTGCAACGAGCCGTGCCGCTCTTCCTGGCGCAAGAAGACGATGCGATCGAAATACCGCTATCGCACTGGTTCATGCTGGGCGACCCGGAGTTGTTCAAACCCGATCCCTCTTTGCAACGCATTACCGTGAATCTGACGGGTGCGCAGCTCTCTTCCGAGTATTTCGAGCAATGGGCGGACGGCGCACTCAAGCCGCTGGCCGCTACGGTCGTCGGTTCGTCCGGTGGGCTGCAGCTCACGGCGCAGCTCACCCAACCGCCCACCGCCGGCCCGCTCACGCTGGCGCAGTTGGAAGTGGAGCTGTATGCCGCCGATGGACGCGCAAGCGGATTCACCGCCGATACGGACGCCGCCGCCCAACCGCCGCAATACTGGTTGCTGGTGCAGCCGGCGCCCCTGGTGCGGGTCATCAACGCCCTGGCAAGTCAATTGCCGGTCATCACCGGATTGAGCTGCACCTTATCGGGTGACGGTATCCAGCCCGATCAGGCGGCCTCGGGGCCAGTGCAGGTAAATATCCGCAATGGCGTCTATCCGTTCGGGCAGACACCGGCGGTAGAAGATGCCTTCTATGTGCGCAGCGATAGCCTGTTCGCGCGGCAGGGCGCTGAGATCAGCCTCAACTTTGTCTTGAGCGATGTGGCAACCGATTATCCGGTCACGCTGTATTGGCAGTTCTGGGATGGTTCGGCCTGGCAATCTTTCAATGCGACCTCGGCGCAGGTAAGCGCCTACCGCTTTGCCGATACCACCGATGCTTTGCGCAACAACAATCCATCGGGTCCGACCTGCGTGACGTTTCTGTGCCCGGACATTAAACCCACGACGGTGGTCGGTGCCGAGGGGCGGTGGATACGCGCGGTGATCGCCTCGGGTGGTTACGGCGATATCGGCGGCATCACCACGCAGGGCGTGAGCGCGAGCATTGAGGCGGTCCCCGATTCGATCCTTTCGCAACAACAGAAAGATCAAGTAACGGCCTATCTCAACGATGTGGAGGGGGTGAACTTTTCTTACAGCTACACGCCCAGCAGCTATGCGCCGCCTTATATCCAGTCGTTGCAATTGAGTTACGCCTATACCGCCATACCCAAGAGTTTGTGGTCATACAACGCCTTTGCATTGAGCCGATTTCTGTTCAGCCCATTCAAGCCGGTGGAGGATCGCTACACCTGCTGCAACCTGGGTTTTGTGCCGGAGGATTTCAGCCGCTATACGCTGGGCCGCAAGCTGACGTTGTACTTCTACTTGTCGCAGGAATACGCCGACCCCGCACCGCCGCTGTCATGGGAGTACTACGACGGCAGCCATTGGCTCGCGTTGCCAGTGGATGACGGCACGATGGGGCTGACGCGTTCGGGCATCGTCAGCTTTACCGTACCCGACGATCTGCGTGCCGCCACGCTGTATTCGCAACAGGCATGCTGGCTGCGCATACAGAATCCGCATCCGACTCAGGACGTGTGCGTATACGGCGTCTATCCCAATACCGTCATGGCCGGCAATCGCAGCACGGTGCTGGACGAAACGCTGGGCTCAAGCAACGAACAACCCGCCCAGGTGTTCCAGTTGAGCTATACCCCGGTGCTGGCCGGGCTGGAGCTGGATGTGGCCGAGCCGGCCGGCATGGAGCCCGATTCGACGCCGAGCGGTGACGATCTGACCTTCAGCGTCACGCCGCCCAGTACGACGGTCGCCAGCGGCGGCACCGTGTTGCGCCGTTGGCAGCAGGTGGACACTTTCAGCTTCAGCGGGCCCGCCGCACGGGTGTATACGCTCGATAGTGAAAACGGCCTGATTGCCTTCGGCGACGGCCATAACGGCATGATTCCACCGCGCGGCTACAACAACATCATCGCCACGCGCTATCAATATACCCAGGGGCTTATGGGCAACGTAGCGGCTGATCGGCTGACCGTACTGCGCCCCAGCTTTAACGCGATTGCCGCGGTGACCAACCCGGCGCCGGCCCAGGGTGGCGTCAACGGCGACAGCGTGGCCGATCTGCAGCTCGCCGCGCCGGCACAGGTGAAAGCCAATAACCGTGCCGTGCAATTGGCCGATCTCGACACATTGGGGCGTGCCGCGAGCCCGGCGGTGAGTCGCGCGCGCGCGGTACTCGCCGCGGATGGACGCATTGCGGTCGGTGTGCTGGCTCTTTCGCAAGCGGCACAACCGTATGCGCCGCCTGCGCTGCTCGACGAAGTGGCCGTCTATTTGCGTTCACGCTGCCTGGCGGCCCTGGCGCCGCGCATCTACTGCTGCGAGCCAGACTACGTGGCAATAGACGTGGTAGCGCAGGTGGCGGTGAACGTGGCGGCGGATCAGCGCCTCGCCGTGCAGCAAGATCTGGCGCAGCAATTACAGGCATTTCTGCAGCCGGTGTTTGGTGGCCCGGACGGGCAGGGCTGGGCCTTCGGGCAAACCGTGCAAGCCGCCCAGCTAAGCAAGATGCTGCGCAACGATCCGCGCGTGACAGCGGTGGCCGGGCTGTCGCTGAATGGCGAGCAAGGTGGCGATATTGCGTTGACACCGGGTCAAGTGCCGGTGTCGGGTACTGCCGTCGTGCTCGCCTACATCAGCGGATCGGTGAGGTAGCGCAATGGCTTTCGAACTGCCCGATCTGGACACCCGCAACAGTGCCGCGCTGCAGGCCGAGCTGATCCGGCGCATTCCGCAGTTCAGTTCGTTGTGGACTGATTTCAATGATTCGGATCCCGGCATCACGCTGTTGCAAATGCTGTGCTGGATCGGCGAATCGTTGTTGTATCAGGCCAACGCGATACCGATCGAGACGCAGCAGAATTTTCTGCGCGAGGTGCTTGGCCTGGCCTTGGCATCAAACAACACCGCCTACAGTCAGTCTGCGATTACCAACTACGATTTCGCTTTTCAGCGATTGCGCGCGGTACTGGCGGAGGTGGATGCGGGCGAACCGCTGACCCGAGCGCCCTTGCAGCACGCCGTGCTGGATTACCTGGCGCAACCCTATCTGGCGCTATCGTGCAGCGACGCAGAGGCGCTGGCGCTTGAAACCAACCAGATGATCGCGGCGCAACAGGCCAAGGCGGGCAATCCCAAGCCGGTGCCGCTGCTGGTGCAGCGGGCCGATGCATTGGTGCGCGACGAGGCGACCAGCCTGTACATTCTCAGCGATGCGAGGTGGGCGTATCAGTTTCCGCCTTATCCCAATACAGCCATACCCGATGCGCTGGGTGGATTGCGGCGCGTATTGCTGCTGCAAAAGCCCAGCGGCAGCGATGCGCAAAGCGCAGCCACCGCCCAGAGCAAGCTGCTGAACAGCGTCAGCACGTATCTGGCGCCGCGAGTATTGCTGGGCAGTCGGGTCAATGTGTGGGCCGCCCAGCTTACCGAGATCAATGTACGGGTGGCCGTGCGTTGCCTGCCGAACGTACTGGTCGGCACCGTGCTCGATGCGTTGTTGGCGCTCCTGTTCGCTTACTTTCAACCCGTTGCCGGCTGGCGTTACAACCAGCCGCCGGTGCTGGAAAATCTGCAACTGCTGATCGAAGGCGTACCCGGCGTGGCGGCGCTGGAAAACATCGATCTGACTTATCTGCCCACGGCGCAATTGCCCACGTATGCGCAAGTGGGGGTCAATTTCTTGATTGCCGACCTGCCGCCCGGACCGGCCGCGAACTTCTACTACGGATTGCCGCAAGTGCGCTGCCTGGATTTATACGCCAGGAGCGCCGCATGAGCGACAAGGGCCAGCTCGTCGCCGATTCAAGCTACCTGCGCTATCTGCCCGGAGTGTTGGCCAAGTCCGGCGATGGTTTTCTTGCGCGCTATCTGCGCATCTTCGAGAAACTGCTTAGCGGATTGGACGACCAGACACTCGACGGACGGCGTGGCATCCAGGAGTTGCTCGCCGCCGGGGTGGTCGGCAATCTGTTTTATAGCCGCTTCAGTTTCCTGTTTCCCAAGAGCGATCACGATTTCATTCCGCCGATTTCCGGGTTGCCCACTGCCGAGCAGGACGCGATTCTGGCCTTGTTCGACAGCTACATCGGTGTGCCCGCGCGGTCCGATCCCCTGGCCGGCTATGTGGCCTCGCCGCTGGCGGGGGGCGGGGGCTGGCAGGCCGATTTCATGGCGTGGTTGAACGAGTTTCTCGACTGGTTGGCGAGCTGGGTGAACCTGGTGCTGGACCATGGCTGGACGCTCGACAAGAAGCGTCTGGTCATCGCCGAAATCATGGCGCTGTATCGGCTGCGCGGTACCGCGCAAGGCATGAGCATGCTGTTGAACCTGGTACTCGATTTACCTTTGTCAGTGCATTGCTATACACCGCCGCGCTCGCCGCCCGTCATGGGGCCGTTGAGCATCAATGTACTCAACCCCACGCCGCCGTCGATCATGGTGAACAAAGACGCCGGCACGGCGAATACCTTTACTTTGAATTGCGCGTATCTGCCCGGAGCGCCGTTGGTATCGGGCTACGCCCCCTGGCTGTTTCTGCTGCAGGTGGTGTTGCCCGCTTATGGCGATGCCCAGAAGATCCTCGATACCGCCGGCGCGCAGCAAGTACAGACCTTGCTGGCTCAGCTCACCACATTGGTCGAAGCGGTCAAGCCGGCCGCCAGCCGCTACCAGCTACAAATCCTGGGCGGCATGTGCTTGCTGCCCGATCCCTATCGACCGCAACTCAACCTCAATGCCGTTCTCGGTACCAAGACGCCAACTCTATGACAAAGTCCCACACTCCACCATCTGATCCGCTGCCGGTGCCCGCAGTAAAGAACGCGCCGCCTCCTGCACCGACTCCGACGATCAATGCAGATACGGCCTATACCTTGCTGTACCAGGACGGCATGTTTCTCACAGCCGGCGAAATGACGACGGCGCAGAACTATCTGGTCAACTGGCTGCAATTACAAAACGAGCTTTTATATACGCCCGGTGTATTGAGTGGTTTGTCGGCGAGCAATCCTTCCGGCAACAACTTGAGCGTGACGACCGGCGCGGGCTTCGATGGGGCAGGGCATTTCGTGATACTGCCCGAGGGTGCGGGCACCACGATCACCGTACCCAGCACCGCCACTAATCCCAGCTATCTGGGCTTGGCTTATCCGTTGGTACCGACGCCAGTCAACGGCATGCCCTACACCGTGAATATGGCGGGCGCCCTGTACGTGGCGAACAGCATCGATCAATTGCCCGCCAACAGCATCTTGCTGGCGCAAATAAACATCGTTAACGGCGGTGTCGATTCATTGAAGGATCTGCGCACGCCAGTGGATACGCGCCTACCCGCCAATCTGAGTTCGATGGAACCCGATGCCGCACCTTCGTCGCGGTCTGCGCAAAGCCGCGATGGCGTAGTCGATATTAGTGGCGCCAATCTACGCAAGCAGGGAGACAGCGTGTCGCAGGTCGTCTATTACCACGCACAGCAGACAGCGGCTTTTGATCGAATCCCGCAAGTGTTCGTGACCGTGCGGGGCAACTTGCCTTATGCCACGTCGGTAAGCGATGTGCGCCCAGCTCAATTCACGCTGACGCTGACGGCGGTGCTTGCGCCTGTCGCCGACAGCGCCGAAACCATTTCCGTCAATTGGCTGGCTTATGTCTGAGAACAATCGTCCACCGATTTCCCGCACCCATTATTTCTCGGGTGAGTCGCTGCTTACCGCCGATTTCGAGTGCGAGCAGCAATACAACATGGAGATGCTGGCACTGCTCAACAGCAGTCTGCGCACATGGGGCATCGCCACTGGCTTGGAGGTGAGCTGGCAGGCCGGTAGCCAATCCAATCAGGTGACCGTAAGCGCGGGCATGGCGATCGACCAACTGGGACGGCAGATCGTGCTTACCGCGGCACGAGTGCTGAAGCTCGATGGCGTACCGGTCGGCTCGACGGTTTATCTGACCATCCGCTACCACGAGGTTTATGCCGATTACACCGTGGAAAGCGGCGTACCCGGATACAAGCGCATCGTGCAGCAGCCGGTGCTGGAGTATTTGCGCACCTTGCAGGAGCCGGGCATCAATATTCTGCTGGCGGTGGTGAATTTCTCATCGCAAGGCGGCATCAATACGCTGACCTTCAAATCGGGCCAGTTCGAACGGCGCTATGTCGGGTCACGGCTGGGCGTACTGGAGCTGGTCACCGAAGGCAGCGGCATCAACCAGCAAGCAGGCACCGGTATAGATGACACGGCCGGCCAGGCCTGGTCGGGTATTGAGCTCAAAGCGATCAAGGAAAGCAGCGGTCTGGCCGACTATATGGAGGTGCAGGCCCATCGCAGTCATTTCACCGGCATGCTCACGACGCGCGGCAATCTGGGCATCGGGGTGGACCAGCCGCAAGCCAATCTGCAAGTCGAGCGCATTACCAGCAAGGGGGTCGGCAAGCTCGTTACGCAGGGCAAGCTACTGACGCTGCAGATACCGATTTATCCGCTATTGCAACCGGGCGATATCGTGACTCCCGAGTTGCCGGTGGGGGCCGCGCCGCTGCAACCGCGTCAGGCGGTGATCGAAAGCGCCACCAGCGACCCTGGCGGCTATCAGATCGCACAGGCCTTCCAGGAGGATTTGCTGCTGCCTTGCTCGTACAGTTATATCCGCGCGACGCTGGCGAGTTTCTCCGCTGGAGCCGTCGGCCAGTTGTTGCGCATCGATGGCGATGGCACGGTGGGGCTGGGTGTGCAATCGGCCGTGCAGAGCGGCAAGGCCGGCCCGGCCGCGCTCAAGATCAGCAGCAGCCGTAGCGTCGGCATTGCGCTCGATACCGATATCGAGCCAAGGGCCACTTTGGACGTCAACGGCAGCTTGCTTGCCGATAGCTTCACGTGCAACGGCATCGTCAAGGCGCAATCGTTCCAGGGCAATGGCAGCATGCTGCAAAACCTGCCGATTCTCAGCTACTGGACCAAGCAAAACGTTGCCTCGGCGTACAGCGCCATCTACTACAACGAAGGCAACGTCGGTGTGCAGATGACCGATCCGCTCGGGTCTCTGAGCGTGGGTACCGGAACGGGCTTCATCGGTGCCGGCTCGGTATCGGCCGATGCCACCGACCTGTCTAAACTCATCGGCACGCAGACCGCTTTCAAGACGCAGGTAAGCCTGGGCGACAGCATCGTGCTGGGCAGCCTGATGCAGCAATGGCAGCAGATCAAGACCATAACCAGCGACCTGCAACTGGAGCTGATCGATCAATTTCCCACGATCATCCAGCAATCGGATTTTCAATATCTGCCATCTGGCAGCGCCGCGATACCCGGCAGCGCCCAACTGATAACGCCTGCCGCAGCCACCATCAATACCGTGCCCGGAGCCAATGCGGTGCCCGGAGCCAAACCGGGCACGGGCACCATCAGCAGCAGTGGCGCGACGGTTACCGGCGTAGGTACCCAATTCACCAAAGATCTGAAGCAGGGCGATTGGCTGATGATCGCCGAGTTCAAGCCCAAGACCACGCCGGGTAACCAGAATCAATGGCTGGTACAGAAGGTGATCGACGACACCCATCTGCAATTAATCAACAACACGGGGCTGCCGATTCCGGCCAATATTTCGGCCTATATGGTCGCACCGGCGCTGATCGGCGTGTTTCAAAGCAATGCCATATTGACCGACGATCCACCACCGCCACCGGCGATGCTGCTGGTGAGCAACGGATCGAGCTATCCCCCGGCGCAATCCAATAGCATCGCGATCAACTTGACGCTCGACCAGCTAAACCCTGCCTACGCACTGCAAGTCAACGGCGATGTGGATTTCAGCGGTACCAGCACGTTCGACAAACTCGTCGCCAATACGCTGACGGTCAAACAATGGGCGTCGATTACCGGTGCCGGCAAGGACGGTACCGTGCTGATGGTGGGGCCCAATGACACCACACCGCTGCTGAGTGTGACGCAAAGCAATGTCGTGATCGGCGTCAGTACCGGCAAAAGCCTGCTCGAAATAGGCGGTGATGCGCACGCGACCGGTAATTTGATCGCGGGGCTGCAACTGCAAGCTGCCAGCGCCAACGTGACCGGGCTCGTTTCCGGCGGCTCGCTGCAGGCCAATGCATTGAGCGTATCGGGTGTGATGGTGGACGCCAGTGGCAACGTAACAGCGATCGGAAGCCGTACCGCTATCAATATCAGCACGGCCGTCCCCGTCCAATATCAGCAGGTTCATACGGATGGCTTTGTCGTGGCTACGCTGGGCCCCTTCGACGCTTCGACCTTGTATGCCGGTGCGCTGTCGTGTGAAACGTTCGATGCAGGTGGTTCCAGTACCAGCAAGGTCTATGCGTCGGCCAGCACGACGCAGATCATTACCTCGTCCGGCAAGCACGGAACCGATACCTATAACCTGCAGCAATCTGCCTCGTTGTGCGTTCCGGTGCGCAACGGTGAAACGTGGCGACTAGTGTTCACCACGAATACGTCGTTGATAAAAGCAGCCGCTATCGAGGCGTACTGGGTGCCGCTTGGACCCAGCAATACACAATCAACCGTAGCTGCGGCCAAGCCGATGGCACAGCGGGTGACCGATGCCATCCCGGCGATCGATCCGCTGCATTTCATCCAGGCGCAGCGTTCACGTCTGACCTCCAACGGACTGCAGCCGCTGTCGTTGTCCGAGGCGCAACGCGAGATCGATCAGCGGACAGTCGACCTGACGCAAATTCTTGGCGATGCGACCAAGATGGACGCCGCGCCGGCGGCACGCGCGGATTTCGTCAAGAGCCTGCAAAAAATCGTCTGCTCGGCCGCACCGCCAGGCACGCCGCTGGACAATCGCGTCGATCCGAAGAGCATCGCCGACCTCATCGAGACCTTTGGTCAGGTCACCAGCCGCCAATACACCGCGGCAGAGAAGGCGTTGCTCGACAGCGCTGTACGCGCGCTGGTCACCATCAACGACAACGAGACCAATCGCAACGACATCAACCTGATTCGCACCCATATCAATCTGTTCCTGCAGCATCTGCAAAAGGTCACCGGCATTACCTTCGACAACATGCAGTTGCGTCTGTTAACACGCGCACTGGTGCGTCTGGTCGGCAATGGCACGCAGGACCCGGCCCAGGTAAGTGGCACCCAGGTGAATGGCGATGCATCCCGCTGATACATGTATCGGCACAGAGCGGTGGCCGCTGCGCCACCGGCTCTTCGGGTGACGACCATGTTCTATCCCACTGCCACGCTGTCTGCGGCCGCCACGCTGGAAGCGCACTGGCTGACGATACGCGCCGAATGCCTGGCGTTGCCGCACCATGAATTCACAGCGTGGCCGGAGCCGGCGCTCTACAACCGGGGTTGGGACGTATACGGCTTATACGCGGATACGCAGGCACTGATGGAAAACTGCGTGTTCTGCCCGCGCACGGCCATCTTGTTGGGCCAATTGACCGGTGTGGTCAATGCCGGTTTTTCGCGGATGGCGGCCGGCACTCGCATTCTTCCTCACGTGGGTTATACGAGCGCGGTATTGCGCCTGCATCTGGCGCTGCAGGTGCCTGCCGGCTGCGGTCTGCGCGTCGGCGGCGAACGCCGATCCTGGCAAGCCGGACGCTGCCTCTTGTTCGACGACACTGTGGAACACGAGGCGTGGAATGAGGGTGTGCACGACAGGCTGGTGCTGTTGGTGGATTTTGCACGCTCAGTTACCCAGAGGGCGGCCTGATGGCCCGCGCCGCGCCGGCCTTTACCGACAACACGGCCTTCCTCGGAGAGCTGTGCCGTTACGCCGACCTGCTGATCGAGCGCGCGACTTACCAACGGCAAACGCCGCCTGCGCCGGATGCTCAAGGACCGCTCGCGCTACGCAGGCTCGCCTCGCGCGAGCGGCACACGCGCGATGTCGATGCCGCCTTGGTCATGGCATGGCAGCAACTCGAAAGCCGTATGCATGCCAGCATCGCGAAAGATTGTTTTATTCCATGGATTCACCTGGCGCAGTTGTTTCAATTGACTGCGCTGGAACAACAACTGGTACTGATAGCGCTGCTGCCGGATCTCGACGCCGAGTACCGTGCCGTGCTGACGGCATTCTCCGACGGCGAAGAGGTGGCTGAAGCCAGGCTGCCGCTCTCGGCCGCCGTTCATTTGCTGAGCAGCGAGCGAGAAGCATTGCAATCGGCTTTGTTGATGGATAGCGCGTTGCGGCGCTGGTGCGTACTCGAACTTGATCCGCGCTGCGACGTACTTCGCCTCAGCGGTGGCTTGCGGATCGATCCGACGTTGGCAGCTTACTTGTGCGGACGCGCAGCTCCGCAGCTCAGGCTCAACGAAGCACTGCCCGAACTGGTCAGTACGGATAGCTTGAGCGAGTTGCTCATCAGTACCGAAACCCGCCAATGGGCCGAGCGCTTCATCGCACGCTGCGGTGCGGCAGCACCAGCCACCGCCGCGTTTGTATTGCAGTTGCAAGGGCCGGATGCGCGCATGCTGGAACGATTGTGCGCAGCGATCTTCGCCCCGTTGCATATGGGATGCGTGCGATTGGACGCCAGCCAGTTGATCGGGCGCGGCGGTGCTGGGCAGGCGGTCACACTCGAACGGCTGCGCCTGCTGTGCCGCGATGCGCTGCTATGCAATCGGGTGCTGGTGTTGACCGACTGCCAACGCCTGAGTGGCAATGCGGCCGATGACGAGTCGCGCGCCCAGTTCGAGGGAATCCTGGACACGCTGCTGGAGAGTCAGCGTTATGTGGTCGCGCTCAATGGCCCGGCGCGAGTCTTGAGCGAACATGCGCACCATTTTGCGCGGCATACGGTGACGCCGCTGCTGATCCAGGTGCCCATGCCGGATGCCCAGCTACGCCGGCGCATCTGGCAAGCCGGTGCGCAGCGCCATGCGCTGACGCTATCGGATGCATTGCTCGACAAGCTGGTCAACAGTTATTTGTTCACCGAGACGCAGATCGATTCCGTGCTGAAAGAAGTGGGCAGCCGTCGCCTGTTGGAGGCCGCGACAACCCACGATGACAGCCTGCTGCTGGAGGCCTGTCGCGATGCCAGCGTAAGCGAGCAGTTCAGCGTGGCCGAAGAGGTAAAGACACGCTACCGCCTGGATGACATCGTGTTGCCGGCAGCCACAAGAGGCTGGCTGGAAGAGGTGCTGAAGCATGTGCAGCACCGCCATCAAGTGATCGAGCAATGGGGCTTCGACCGGTACAACGCAAACAGCCGCAATCTTTGCATGCTGTTCTACGGCCCCTCCGGCACCGGCAAGACCATGGCGGCTTCGATCGTCGCCAACGAATTGAATCTCGGTTTGTATCGGGTGGACTTGGCCAATGTGCTCAGCAAATACATTGGCGATACCGAAAAGCACCTGGCACAGCTTTTCGATCAGGCCGAGTCGATGAACGTGGTGCTGTTTTTCGACGAGGCAGAGAGTCTGTTCTCCAAGCGCACCGAAACCCATGACGCGCACGATCGCTATGCCAATTTGCAGACCGGCTATTTATTGCAGCGTATCGAGACGTATCCGGGCATCGTGATTCTTTCCACCAATCTACTGACCAACATGGACAAAGCCTTTACCCGGCGCTTCAAGTTCATGATCGAATACCCCTTTCCAGGTGTGTTGCAACGCCGCCAACTGTGGCACAAGGCTTTTCCGCCCGGCGCACCGCTGGCCGACAATGTGGACTTTGAATTGCTGGCCGAAAAGGCGAGCTTGAGCGGCGGCAATATCAACAACATCGCGCTGCGCGCCGCCTTCTACGCGGCGGCGGAGCATCAGGCGGTGGGCATGGATCATCTGTTGCGAGCGGTAGAGCGGGAGTACGACAAGCTGGGCAAGGTTTTTGCGGTCGGCGATTTCGCCTGGGCCGAGGACGACTAGGCCGCAATCGATTCTCGTCGGGCAATCATCCAACTGAACATCTATGGTGGAGCCGTGGCATGGTTACCAAGCCAATGCATATCCAGGTCGCAAAAAAACCTGCCGGGACGGAGCCCGTTCAACGCCTTGCGCCGGCACCCGTCGGGCAAATCATTGCTGCTTCGCCGGGGTTGCACTACACAACCAGTGTGCTGCAGCGTGCTTCGGCCGGGGCAGGGCAGGCATTGCCGGACGGGTTGCGCTCGGGTGTCGAGTCGCTATCCGGGGTGGATATGAGCGGTGTGCGCGTGCACTACGCATCGCCCTGGCCGGCACAATTGAACGCCCTGGCCTACGCGCAAGGCGGGGACATCCATCTGGCCCGAGGCGAAGAGAAGCACCTGCCGCATGAGGCCTGGCATGTGGTGCAGCAACGCATGGGCCGCGTGAAACCGACCATGCAGGCCAAAGGAGTATCGATCAACGACGATCCCGCGCTCGAACGGGAAGCCGATGCGATGGGCACACGTGCCTTACAGTTGAAAACGGACGGCCAGGCCAACCGTGCGCCGGCTAGCTTCGGCAGCGGGCAAAACGTCGTCCAGCGTTATCTGATTGTCAACGGTTTCGACTTTACCGATGACGTAAAAACCAATGGCACCAATATCGATACCGAAACCGCAACCGTCTATGCGGATATGTTGGCCGCGGTTTCGCTCGTCAACTATCCGCTGGGATCGCTGGAGAATACGGCCTATACCTTTCTGCACGCGGATGTCGGTGGCCTGGTCACCCGGCAGCTAAAAAAGTGGATAGAAGACAATCAGGGGGAACTGGCCCCGACCAGTAGGAACACTGCTTTTGGCCGCAAGCAGCAAGCCCGCGTCTATACCAATTACCGCGATCTGGCGATGGCGATCTATGGCTGGGTTTCCTCGAAGGAAGGCCGGCGTCAGGAAAAGCGTCTAGCCAACGAGGTCTATGTCAGTCCGATAGTCGAAACTCATCTCAATACCTTGTTGCGCAAGATCGATGTCTGGATCGGCACCTTGGGCGGCCACGCGAATATCAGGAACCAACTCAATACGGTGACTCCGGCCGGCACTCATTGGGCCGATTATTCCAACTGGTTCAACCATACCCGCATTGCGGATGGACGTCCGATTCCGCCACGGTTCTATCCGGTCCTGCAAAACCCCCAGAATTATTCGATGCGCGACAAGATCGCGACATTGCACGACGTGACGAAATATTTCATGGCCGGCAGCGGGACTCATGGCCAAGGTCTGCTCGATGAAACCGCCGGCGGCGGATTCGAGGCATTCGTCAATTTTCAGAGTACGAATCTGGGCGGCAGGGCCGCTTACGTGCGGCCGTCCAGCACCGTCATCGGTCGCGACCCGCTAGCGCGCGAATTGGCTACCGGCAAAGTGGTAAGACCCGCCAATGAAGAGCAGCACGCCAGCTTTACCTATGCCCGTACCCATCAGATTCCCATGTGGGCCAGGCACTCCTATACCGCTGCGCGGATGATGCGCCTGGCCGAGCAGGCGCTTGCCGATCCGGCGGAAATCGCCACCGTCGCCCAGTCGATCATGGCGTTCTGGCGCAAGGACTATGACCATCGCTCTCTGCCGTACCACACCATGCATGAAATCATGGATTTCCTGCCGCACTTCGGCGTTGCCTACAATCCAGCGACGCGCTATGCCGACATGCATACGGCTATCGACGCGCTGCCGCCGCTGATGGTCAGACTCACCGCGATCGCCAATTCCGCCAATTGGAACGGAAGGGCCAAGTTCAATAAAGGGCCTGTAGCGCCGGAATCCATTGTCGCTATCCGCGCCGAGTTGGCCGGCGGCAATGCGGATGTGGATAAGCTACTGAATATCAAGAATGAGATCAGAGACAAAACCGGTTTCAGTCTTTTGCGTACGACGTCGGCGCGCAATTTCTATACCATCCTGGCGAAAATACCCGACAACGTGAATCTGTACCTGCAAGCCGGCACCTCCGCCACCGTCAAGACGGGGATCGCCATGCGGCTAAGCGTTGTATTGCGCGAGCTGCAAGCGTTCAATCCTTAGGGATGCTCTGATGGATTGGATCGGCAAAGCCGGTCAGGCGTTGCTGGGCTTAGCTTTTGCCTTGGTGGATTGGAATCATGTCGCACTGCTATAGCACTAAGGCTTTGTCGACTGAGTCGCTCGGCCTTGCAATGCTGAGCTCTCACAACGCCGTTACGGTACGACACGAGGTAGGCGTGCGCACTGATAGCCGGGTGCGTGCCCCGGCTATCAGCTATCGATTGCACCAACACAAGTCATTGAATCTTTCTAAGCAGGGCATCGCGCACTTCGTCAAAAGATTTGCCCATCAACGCGTCATCGACTTCGACATGGTGGTGTTTATGGTCTGGGTGCGGTAACGCCTGGACTTGGTATGTCTTGTTTCCGTCCTTGATCGTGCCAAGGCGGATCGCGCCTATAAACTCGCCCTTCTTATTCGTGATAACGGTCATTTTCTGCTGCATGGTATTCACTCCTACGGCAGGAATCGGAGTAACGGTTTGACCACTCTTTTGGAAGTGCATGCTGGCGCAGCCAACATGGTCACGCTCAGGTTTGCCCGCCTCCGTGAAGACCATAACGGCACCCGCGTCCATCGCAGTGCAAATCGAATGCGTAGAAAAACCTTCCATCATCTTGAAAACCGATCCGTGCGTTGGTTGTAGTCAGCATATTGCCAGCGTCTTGTGGTAATCCTTCCGCCCACTGTGAGCCGTAATTATGCCCACCAGCATCAATGAAGAACGCGACGGGTAACGTCTGGCCGCTACTAATAACACCCCAGTTATCGACGTTGTAAGCCATTTTCGACTCCTTTTTCTGTTGAGGTTGCACTTGTTGCGCCGACCGTTACCTGACGCATAGGTCGCGCGTAACAACAATTGCCTCGAGCGAAACAGCATTACTTAAGACAATTTTTCGCTTGGCTACCAGCCATTGTTTTCCTGGATGGATATGCTGTTCGTTGCAAAGCAGCACGGCGATACGATAAATCAAAGGTCGATTATATCCGCATTGATCGCAATGATTTTGTATAATCTAAGTTAATTTTTCGACAGATTTTCTGTCATTCGACATGTGTCTTAACTAAGACCAAGTCATGTTGATTATCGCACCCAGAGCATCATACGGTCGAAGCCTGCCAACGGCATAGCGATCATGATCGATTTTGACAGGCACTTTCCCGATGACTGCCGATGACCGCGAGCCCGAACAAACAATTCAAGCCAACCGGCCATAAGAAGCCATGTCCGGCGATTTAACCTATACGTTGCGGTAAGCCGAGAATGTCCGCTTGCGACCGAGGCTGTGTGAAAACGCAAAGGCGCCTTCTGACCAGATCAAATACTTCTCAAAGCAAGCCGCCTAGATGCGCTTCCGGGTCACTCGTGGTCGATGAGTGTCCTGGAATTAGCGTACGTGGCGCGTCGCAACGTTTTTACACGGCCTCGACTCGTAGCAGACATTAGACGAGTATCCGTCCATATGCCCTGGGGTGGGTACAATCCGCAGCATGTTTCGACCTCATAGTGATGATTTCCCGCTTGCAGTTGCACCGATGATCTATTGGACGCTGGTGTCACCGTAGCTGTCTGCTCTCAGATCACATGGGTGTTGGCGAGAGCAGCCTGGCTGGCTCTCGAGCCAGAGCACCGAAGAGATGTAGGCAGACAGCTACGGCCCCAGCGTATAAAAATGAAAGGACGGGGTGATGTCCAGAAAGCCCGCAGCTTGTGCCGCTCAGCTTGCTAAGGGAGCTATCCTTCCCAGCGCCAAGCAATCCAATCTGCGAGCCTTCTAGACATCATGTCGCCTACGCCCAACAGATCGGAGCATCCCTACTTACCCAGAGCGATTAACCCGCCATGATGAGACCATTACTGCGAGGAAAATCGGAGCGGGCATCTGCCGATGCGTCGGTGGCGCAGCCCGCGCTACCGACCCATGCAGGGCATGCCACCGCCGTATCGCCAGGCTTGCATTACACAAGGAGTGCACTGCAGAGGGCGACGGCAGCGGGGGCTGGGCAGGGCTTGCCTGTGAATTTGCGTACCGGTATCGAATCGCTCTCCGGCGTGGATATGAGCGGCGTGCGCGTGCATTACGCATCGTCATTGCCGGCGCAAATGAACGCTTTGGCTTATGCGCAAGGCGCGGATATCCACCTGGCCCGAGGCGAAGAAAAACATCTGCCGCACGAGGCGTGGCATGTCGTGCAGCAGCGCCTTGGACACGTGAAACCGACCATGCGCCTGGGTGGCCTGAATATCAATGACGATCCATCGCTGGAGCGCGAGGCCGACCGGATGGGCGCACAGGCCATGCAACACAAGGGCGCGCCCGTGACGAGTGCGCGTGCGAACAAGCCTGCCTGCGAAGTAACGGACTCATTCGTCGGCCAGCGCAAGGTAGTAAAGCAAAGCGGCGGCAAATGGTATTCCGACTACGACCCTTACACCCTGTTCGACACCAAGGCCAAAGCGACCGCCTACGATAAAACGTTGAAGACACAGGGGCGCGACCGTATATCCAGCCGCGTCCCCACGCTATATACCTATACGCATATCAAGCCCACCAATAAATTGAGCAGCGTGCCGCAGGGGCCGCACGTGGTGGCGCATCGCGTTACGCTTACCGCGCTGCAGAACACGATGGATGTGGACGATGCGGAAGAGATCTTCGACGAACAAGTGCTTGCTCCCGATGACCTTGACGAGGTCATGGACGAAGAAAGCCCTGGTGGAGGCTATAGCTCTCAGATGCAGCCGCGCGTCGATCGTTTCACCACGGACTATCGGGCTCTCTACACCTCGGTAGAACAGGAGCTGCAGAAAACGAGCCCCGACCTGATTACCGTCAAGCATGGCGTAAACACCTTGATTAATATGGACCCATATGCCACTTACGGCTGGAAGTCCACCAAGGCTGCCAGCAAGAAGCACACGAAGGGCAAGGGCGAAAACGTCACCTCACCGACTTTCAGTCAATTGACGGATAAACCGTCCACCAGCTCGGTCGCTAATGCCGACGCGTTCGATTCCTTTATGAAAGCGAGAGAGGATTTGTTTGACGCGCATTTCTGAGTTCAAGCCGGAATGAGTTCATCAGCGTGAGTCTGTTCCATACATTGAGAATGCATGTCTCTATCACCCCGCAGGATGATTTCGACCATGAAACGCATCGCTCTAACCTGCCTCTTAAGCCTTTCCCTGACTCCGCTTGTCTTATGCGCCCAGGCGCCACACAAGCCCGCGGCTAACGCATGCTCATCGTCTCTGCTTGGCATCGACGGCAACCAGATCTGGGTGAATAAAGAAGGGGCGGGAAACGTTACCGTCGTCTTTGAGTCTGGATTCGGAAACGATTCGAGCGTGTGGTCGCAAGTCGCATCGCGAATCCGCGCCGCGGGTGCGCAGACTTTCGTATATGACCGGGCTGGGTTGGGTAAGAGCAAGATCAATACAGCCACCCCCTACAGCCTCGACAACGACGTTCACATATTGAGAACCGCATTAACGAACTGCGGGATCCAGGGCCCGGTCGTGATGGTCGGGCATTCTTACGGCGGCGCCATCAGCCTGCTGGCCGCGTCCGAAGATACGCGCATCAAAGGTCTGGTATTGCTCGACGCTGTCGTACCTGGGGTCTGGCCCAAGAGCGAACTCGATAAAAACCTGGAGACGATGCGGGCCCAGTACAAGGAGGTCCGTGAACAGGCTCCCGACCTGGCCAAGGTGGCCATTCCATGGGCAGAGGCGATGCCGGAAACCGCCAAGAGAGTCGATGGTCTGCGTATCTCGGATACGCTGCCGATTGAGGATGTCGTCGCGGAAAAAGGCCAGAGCAACCCGGCCAGCATGCACATATGGCGCGATGCGCACGCTGCATTTACGGCGAACCATCCACATCGCGAATCGATGCTTGCCGCCGGTAGCTCGCATAAGGTGATGGCCGACAAACCCGATCTTGTCGTCGATGCCATTGTAAAGATGCTCAAGAAGACAACCGTCCTCTGAGATGGTCGTGCGTTGTTTGAGGTGAGCGGGGCGATATGCCCCGCCCACTTCATCTCAATGGCGTTGAATGTTTCGCCGTCGGTAAATCGTCGTGGGTAAATCGACGGCCGCGAACCTTAGAACGACAGACTCCAGTTGTTCAGCGTGCCGACATCGCCCGGATACCCGCCGTCGTCGTCCGACACTTGCAACTGCCAGGTACCGTTGGCCGGTGTCGCCGAAGCATTGATGGTGTAGATGGTGTCGATGTTGCCGTCGTCGTTGTAGTCCGGGGTTTGCAATACGCTTTGGCTGCCGTCCGGGCCGATCAGGGTAATGGTCAGATCGCCCGACCAGTTGTGGGTGATGTTTACATGCGCCTTCAGGGCAGACGAGGCATTGCCGCTGCGGCCGCTTACCGCGATGCTGCTGTTGATCGTGGCGTTGTCGCCAATACTCACGGGCGTGTTATTGCTGAACACGCTGTTGCCGGATGCCACGGCAACCACGGACGCCGTTTTCGAGCTGGTTTTGCCGCTGGAACTGTCGCTCACCGTCTCAGTGACGCTGTAGGTGCCGGCCGCTGCATAAGTGTGGCTCGGGTTGACTGCAGTCGAAGTGCCGCCATCGCCGAAGGTCCAGCTATGTGCGCCGATGGTGCCGCTACCGTCGGTAGAGCTGTCGGCGAAGTTGGCGACGAGGCCGTTGACCACAACACTGAAATTGGCCGTCGGTGTATTGGGGCTCTGGCCGATGGCAAGTAGCGGTGCGCCTGCCTGGCCGCCTTGATAGATGTTCGATACTTCGCCGGCACTTAGCACGCGCGACCAGATCGCCAAGTCGTCGATATCGGCGCTGCCCGAGTACGCGCCGGTGCCGCTGCCGCCGATCAGGGTATTCAAGTTCGCGTTAAGCGAAGCGGTTCCCGTGGTTCCGAGCGGGCTGGTGTTTTGCGCCACGCCATCCAGGTAGGTGGTGACCTGGTTCTGCGCCCGGTTGAAGGTAATGTCGATCAAATGCCATTGACTGTCGGCGAGGGTCAGTCCTACGTCGTGGCGCGTACCGCCGACGGTGTTCCAGTTGATCGATTTGCTTAACGTGGTCGCCATCAGCCAACCGGTGTTGGCGCCGCTGGTCCAGTCCTTATTGCCGAAAAAAGCGGCATCGGTGGTCGAGGCAGTTCGTACCCACAGCGATACTGAGAAATCGTTGGCGTACACACTTTCGAGGCTTCCCAGCGAGGCGACCCAATCGCTTGGGACACCGCTGCTGCCATTGTTGCGGAAGCTGGCCGCGGCACCGAATTTGCCGGCGATGTATTTCGCGGTGCCGCTAAGCACGCTGGCGTTGCGGGTACCGGCCTGGGCGTAAAGAGTGTTATCGAAAGGGAGATAACTCACCAGCCCGGTCGTGTCCACCGGCACCAGCGGGCCAGTGAGTGTGACGTATACCGGCGCGGAGCTGACGACTTTGTTGCTGTCGTATACCGCTTTGACGCTTAGCGTATCGCTGCCGACGGTCGCGTTGTTCCAACTGAGGGTGTATGGCGCCTGGGTCGCTTCGCCCAACAGGCTGGCGCCGTTATAGAACTGAACTTTGTTGATGCTGTGACCGTTGGCGACCACGCTGGCGCTTAATGCGATGGGCGCGCCGGTGGTCGTGCTGCTCAGGTTGCCGGGGCTGTCCAAAGAGACGACCGGTTGTGGCGCTGCGGCATTCCAGACGTCTGTAATCGAGGCGGCGCTTGCCGCTGCGCCGGCATAGGGCAGTCCATACATGTCCTCCAGCGTACGCAGCAGGTTGTAGTGGTTGATGTTTTCCGAATAATTGCCCGGAGTGACCATCGGTCCGATAAATAGCGTCGGGATGTGGTTGGTGTCCGGTGCGTCGCTGCGCGATTCGTCCCAGGTAAGGACCAGCAGGCTGTTGTGAGTCATCGCCCACTGCGCATAGCCGGACATGTGCAGCCGCAGCCAATTGTCCCCGTGGTTGACGCCGTCGTTATGCATATTGTCGTCTTCGGTGGCATGCACGAAAGAGACGGTAGGTAGCTGGCTGTAGTTGCTGGGGAAGTCCTGCATGACGTGCATGACCGAAAGCGGCAGGGCGTTGAGTGGCCGCGGGCTGGCTGTATTGGTCCACCAGATAGCGACGTTTTCGCTGGGATAGTAGGTGCCGTACGGGCTGGAGTATCCGGCTTCGGCCGTGCCGGCAAAACCATCGGAGGGCAGGCCTTCGGCGAATTGGATAAACGAATAGTTGGCGCTGAGAAGCTGCGCCCCGAGGTTGGGCACCGTCAACGGAAGCTTGGCCGGCGTTTCATTAGCGGTAATGCCTTGAGGTCCCCCGGAGAACAGCTCCATGTAGTTAGGCTCGCTGGGGTGTTGCACGCCGTGCGAGTTGGTGAAGCTGGCCGCGATGGGAAGCAGCGCATTGATAAACGGCGCGCCGGTGTTCGGGTCGGCATTACCGACGATGTCCGCGTAATCCTTGTTCTCCATCATGACCACGACGACATGATCGGGGCGGGACACGGTGGCTGCGCGGGACTGTTCGGCAACCCCCATGGCGACCAAGAGCAACGGTATGAAACTGCAACGAGCCAGACTTGCGAGCGTACGCATAACACTGTCTCCGAAGGGAATGGGATAAGAGAGGCAGGGCCACAACAACGCACCGGCAGCCCGCACGCCGGCTATCCGCTGACATGCGCTCATCGCGACCGGTAAGACTGCGTGTATTTAAGTGAAATGCCCCGCCGTGCATTTCATGCGGGTATGGGGTCATGCGGATGTAAGCGACTGTCCAGGTGGCCGCACCTGTCTAGTTAGACGCTTATAAGCGCACTGGCATCTCGACCGGCCAAGATGCCGTTCGCGTGGTACAGACGTGGCTTAGCCAGGTGGATCTATCAGGCCAACGGTTCGAGTTGCACGGATGCTTTCGCCGTCTGGCGTTCGCCGAATAGCACGTCCGCCGAGAGGCGATCGATCGTGCTGCAGCCAAGCTGCGCCAGCGTCGAATCGAGTTCGCGCTTGAGCAGCGCGATGACGTCGTATACGCCAGCCTCACCGGCTGCGGCCAGGCCATAGAGTGCGGCGCGTCCCAGGCACACCGTGCGTGCACCGAGCGCGATGGCCTTGACGATATCCGCGCCGCGGCGAAAGCCGCTGTCGATCAGGATCGGCAGCCGCACAGCCGCGGCGGTGGCGGCAAGGGTCTCCATCGGTGAGACGCAGCTATCGAGCTGGCGTCCGCCATGGTTGGAAAGAATCACGCCGTCCGCGCCATAGGCGGCACAGCGGACAGCGTCTTCGGGATGAATAATGCCTTTGACCAGCAGTCGGTGCGGCCACAAGTCGCGCAGCCATGCCAGGCCATCCCAGTTAAAGCCGGCATCCATTCGCCGGCTCAGCAAGGCCGCCTGTATTTCCAGATCATCGCTGCCGGCATCGGCGAGATTGGCCAAGCCAGGAATCCCATGCCGCAGTCGGCTGAACGCCCAGCGCGGATGGGTTAATCCATCCCATAGCATGGCCGGGGTGTAGCGCATGGCCGGTTGAAAATGATTACGTAGATCGCGCTCGCGATAGCCGTTCACGGCAACATCGACGGTCAGCACCAGGGTCGAATAGCCGGCGTGCAACGCGCGCTTGACCAACTGTTCGGCGAGACGCCGATGGACGACGTATAGCTGAAACCACAAATCGCTATCGCAGTGCCGCGCCAGCTCTTCCAGCGATGTGTTTGAAGCGGTCGAGAGTACAAAGGGAATGCCGTGCGCACGGGCGGCACGGGCGAGATGAAGATCGCCCTTGGGCCAGAACAAGCCATTCAGTCCGGTCGGTGCGAGCAGCATGGGCGCGGCCAGCGCCCGGTCGAACAACCGAGTACTGATATCGCGCTGGCTGACGTCGAGTAGGCGCCGTGGTCGGAATCGGATGCGTTGCAATACATCGCGGTTGTGTTGCAGGCCTGACTCGTCTTCCGCACCGCCTTCCAGGTAATCGAAGACCATCGCCGGCAAGCGTTTCTGTGCCAGTCGGCGATAGTCGTCGACTTTGATCGGACGCTTCATGCCGAGCCGGCCCCTGCGGTCGCCAGCGCGGGCGCAACCCCGGCGGCGGCCTCGGCCTGCTCGATGCGTTGGGCGATATATGCACCCAGCGCGCTTACGCCGGCGGCGATTTGCGCGGCATCGACCGAGCTGAAGGCCAGGCGGATGCGCCGATCTTGCGAAGCGTCCAGCGCAAAAAACGCCATCGGCATAACGATGACGCCATGCTCGACCGCGCAGGCGGTAACCGCTTCGGCATCGAAGCGGAAGGGCAGGTCGAGGGAAAGAAAAAAGCCGCCATCGGGACGGTTCCAGCCGATCGTGCCGGCCAGCGGAGCAAAGACCCGGTCGAGTTGGCGCAACATCGTGTCGCGATTGTCGCGATAGAGGTCGACTGCCGGCTGCACCCACTTGCGCAAGCTGCAGTCTTGCTCCAATAGCAAGCCGGCGACGATGGCCTGGGCAATCTGGCTGGTATTGACGGTGAGAAAGCTTTTGCGCTGCGTCAGCTCTTCGAATAGCTGCATGCGCGCGGTGCGATCGCCGAACAGGGTCTGCGGCAAAGTGAGTGAGCCGACCCGCAACGCCGGACAAAGTGTCTTGGAGTAGGTGGATAGATAGATCACGCTGCCGGCGCTGTCCAAGGCCGCCATCGGCGGCACCGGCTGGCCGTCGTAACGAAACATTCCATAGGGGTTGTCTTCCAATACGACGATGCGCTGCTGCGCGCACACCGCCAGCAAAGCGACGCGTTGCGCTTCGTCGATCACGCGGCCGGTCGGGTTGTCGAAGTCGGGAATCACATAAAGCACCCGCGCCGTACGTCCCTGGCGGCGCAGCTCGCCGGCCGTGTGCGCGACGCTTGCGGCAAGATCGTCATCGTTGCCGGGCAAGGCCACTATCGCCACTCCGCTGGCATCGGCGGCGCCCGTCGCGCCGATATAAGTGGGATTGCATACCAGGGCGACATCGCCGGGCTCGGGGCACAACGCCGCTAGGCACAGCGCAAGCGCTTCCTGGCAGCCCGCGGTGACGATCAGGCGATCAGGCGTGGCGACGACTCCCTCGTCGCGACTCAATTGAGCGGAAATCAGTTCTTCGATCATGCCGGCGGTACGACCATATTGCAGCAGGCTGGCCATGACATCGCGCTTGGTGCCGCGGCCGCTGGCGTATTGCTCGTAGCGACTGAGCGCGCGCAACAGTGCGCTCGGCTGCAAGCGGTCGAAAAAACGCTCGGTGGGACGGCCCGCGGCCAGCGAAATAGCCGTCGGGAACCGGCCGGCTACTTCGTTGAGAAAATTCATTACGGTCGCTTGAGACGAGGGTTGCATGGAGTTCCCTTGCATCGTGTGCGTGACGTTGAGATGAGCCGGCCTGCTCCCTCTCCCTGAAGGGAGCGGTGCAAGCGCTTAGCCCCTAGTACTTGCCGGATTGTTCCAACTGGTCGAACAACTGCTGCACATTCGACTCCAGAAAGCCCTCTTCGCCATTGCGGTTGATGACCTCGAAGCTGAGCCCCGTGTTGATGCAACGGGATGAGAATGCCTGGGTCAGCCCCGGCCCCCTGATTACGGTGGTGTCGAAGGACAGGCCACGCTGCTTGAGTGACTGCACGGTGTCGTCGACGTCATCGACCTCCAGCGCAATATGCGCGACACCCACGCCGAAATGCTTCACTAGCTGGGCGACCTGGGATTCTGGCTCGGTACCTTGGCAGAGCACGAAGCGTATGCCGTTGCTTTCGAATTCGGCCGATATCATGCCGCTGTGCTTGCCTTCGACAGTCAGGCGGCGCTTCAGCTCGAAGCCGAGAACGTTTTCGAACATATGCATCGCCCCTTCCAGGTCGACCACGGCCAGGGCGATGTGATCGATGCGGCGAAACGGGTTTGTTACGGCAGCCTCGGCAGGCGGCGAATCGAGCGCGGCATCGCACTCGGCAGTTGGAACAATCACGGCTTCAGTCATGGCTCGGTTCCTTTGGATGGAAAGACCGCAAGACAATCAGCGGTTATGCGTTACGTCGGTAAATTGCGGATGCAGTAGTGCGCATATCAGTTCGATCGCATGGCCACGATCGGTGCGACTGACGACGCACTGATGGCCGGGCCCAATACCGATAGTTGGCCGAGCACCCACATGGCCACGGCGCTGGCCGGCAGATAGAACCACGGCATGCGGCTCATTTCGTAATGCTCGAAAAGGTAGTTGTTGGCGGCGTAGGCCAGGCCCATGCCGACCAGCACGCCGATGGTGGTCAGCAGAAAATTCTCGGTCTGGAAGTAACCCAGAATCTGCATGCGGCAGGCACCCAATGCGCGCCGCACGCCGATCTGCCGACGCCGCTGTCTGACCCAGAAGCTGGACAGGCCCACGATGCCGAACGCGGTCACCACCAGCATCACCGCGCAGACCAGGCTCAGCATCCAGATCATGTTGCTGATACCGGCGAAATACGCATCGCGGATCGCGGTGAAGGTGCGGCCCTTGACCACCGCTGCCGGCTCCATCGTGGCTAGTGCCTGTGTGGCTTCGCGGATGATGCGGTCGCGATCGCCAGGGGCGCTGCGCACGACGAAGTTGTTCAAGCCGTCGACCGGAGCCATCGGAAAGAATGCGCACCAATAGGCGCCGTTGCGGTTGCCGGTATTGATATTAAGGCTGGGCGCGATGACATCGGCCACGATTCCCACGACCTGGTAGCTGTCGCCGGACGCGCTGTAGAGAGTCTGGCCGAGTGCATCGAGGGCCGGCCACATGCGCGCGGCATAGCTCTGGGTTATCACGACGACATGGCCGACAGCGGTGAAATTGCTGCTGAGTTTGCCGTTGGCATATTCGTCGTCACTGAATAGCCGTCCGCGCAATAGCTTCAGACCCAGCGTTCGATCGCCGCTCTGGGTCAGGAAATAGGCCGAGGTGTTCACCGGGTGCTGCTCGCCGGGCCGCGGACTGAAGCCGTTCTCCCAGGCGTTGTCGGTTAACGGCAATGAATTGGTCAACGCCACGGCCTGCACGCCGGGAATCGCGCGCAAGGCGGCCAGGTCGCGCGGAATCGCATTGGCTGCCTGATCCGGCGCGGTACCTTCCACGGTAATCACCGAGACACCGGACTCGTCCATGCCGTTGGACAGACGCAGGTCGTCGATGCGCTGACTTATCATGAACATGGCGTTGCACAGCACCGCGCAAGCCAGGGCGATCTCCAGCACGATCAGCAGCGATGGAATGCGGTGTTTGCGCAGGCTGGAAAGAATCGGAATGATTTCCATGGGGCGGCCTCAGGCGGCTTTGAGTTGCGGTGCGGGCGATACCACGCAGGCGCGCCATGCCGGCAACACACCGGCTATCAGGCCAACCGCGGCGGAGAAGAAGAACGTCACCAGGAACATCTCCAGGTCCAGATGCGCCAACCCGGCGTATTGCGCCGGCTGGTTGCGGATGCACCACAAACCCAGCTCGGTAAACACCAGGCCCATCAGGCCCCCGACCAACCCGACCATGCCGGCCTCGACCATGAACTGAGTAAAGATCTCTCGCCATGTCGCACCGAGCGCGCGGCGCACACCGATCTCGTTGGAACGCCGCAGGCACTTGGCCAGCAGCAGGCCCACCGCGTTGACCACGCATACCAGTAGAAAGCCGAAGGCCAGCCAGGTTTGCAGACGCACATCGTCGGGCACCACATGCTTGTCGCGAAGCCACTGCCCCAGTTCGGTCAGCGCAATGGTCGAGCGATGGAAGCGGCCTAGAGAAATCTGCTGTTGCGCATAGTTGCCGAGAAAATCGCGATAGGCCGTGACTTCGTCCGGCGTGCCCAGTTCCACCCATACACCCAGCCAGGTGCACGATGCGGTTTCCAGTTTGCTGACGTCACTATCGGCGAAACAGTTCACCTGTTGCGGGCTCATGCCCGCGGCCAGCGCACTGCCCAGCGGCACGAACACGCCGTCGCCGTCGCCATAGCTGCGGCCACCCAGCTCCTGCGCATAGAAGCGCGGCTGCGGTGCCCAGGCTTTGGTCACCCCGACAATGCGAAAATCGCGATCATTGATGCGGATGGTGCGGCCGATGCTGTCGCCGCCGCCGAAGAGCCGATTGTTGAGGGTGTCGGCAATCACCGCCACCGGCGCGCGATTCTGATCGTCTGCCGCGCTCCATCCACTGCCGTATTTGAAGGGCACGTCGAACATGCTGAAGAAGTCGGCAGTGGCGATCACTCCGTCGCTGAAGAACGGGCGCTGAGTCAGGGCTTGCGCGCCCGTACCCTGCGGCATCACTTTGGCCGAGACCAGCGCGACCGCTGCCTGGTGCCGCGCCTTGCGCGCCGACACCAGATTCATTGCATCGGTGTAGGTCATGATCGGCGGCGGCTTGTTATGCGCTGCCGCCAGCCGGTCCGCCGGGAATGGATCGACTTGCGGGTAGAACAACTGGCCGTTTTTCTCCGGCAATGGGTCGCCCGATAGCAGCTTCAGCACAGTCAGTGTGGTGATGCACGCGCCAATGCCCAGCCCTAAAGTCATCACCATCAGCGCGGTGAGTACCTTGTGGCTTCTAAGGCTGCGTCCTGCAAGATTGATGTAATAACCGATCACGCCTATCTCCCTACGCGGTATGTTTTGGGTGTGGTCCGATAACTGCGCATCAAAACATCAGCGTGCGGCAGCCGAGCAGGCGTTCGGCGACCAGCCCGGCATCGCGGCAGTCCTGCACGAACTTGTCCGATTCCACGATCTGCTTGCTCTGCGGGGTGTATTGCAGGCCGGCGACGAAGCGCATCCATGGCTCCTGGCCCATCGCGTAGACATAGGCGGTAGCGCAACCGAACTCCTCGGCGATCGCGCTGGCGCGCGACGCGTTGGAGCCTGAAAGCCGACGCGAGCCATCGTCTTTGCGGTTGATCGGATTGCTCAGATAACTGCCGTACAGCCAGGTCAGCGGCGCGCCGTCGCATTCCATGCCGATAAACAAGGTATCGACTTTGCCCAGCTTCGCCACGATGCGCTGGTACAACGCGCGGTCTTTGCAGTCGGAGTCGGCCAGAAACAGAAAGCTACGGTCTTTCACGCGCAGGTGCATACCGTGCTTGCTGGCGATGTTGAGGTCGGCATGCTCGCCGTAGAAAGGGATGCTGGTGATGGCGCCGCCGGGGATATCCACCGTATCCATCCAGTCGAGCGCGTCTACGTTATGGAAACCGAGCGCCTTCAGCGCCAGGCGCATCGATGGATCGGCCACGTTGTTTGGGTTATTGCGCGGCACCAGGATGCGTCCGATGCGCTGGCGCAACTGCAGCAGCAGCTCGGGGCTGAAGTGATCCTGGTGGTTGTGGGTCAGAAACACATAGTCGATGCGATCGGGCAGATCGTTGAAGCACAGGTGGTGCTCGGCATCGTGGTCATCGTCCCAGGTCAGAAAGGGATCGATCAGCACCGACATCTGGTCGGTCTGCACCAGCACGCAGGCATGCCCGAAATAACGCACGCGCACGCCGTCACCCTGATACTCCGGCTCTTTGCGGGTCGGTGCGTCGGTAGTGAAGTAGTCGCGGAACTGCTCGCGCTGTTCGGGCCGGATCTCCAGCGCGTCGACCAGTTCGTCGAACGAGGTGGGTGCGATGCGTGCCTTCGCCACCAGATCGATACGCGGATCGGTAAACGGCATGCTCAGGATGATCCGCGCCGCGGACGCCAGCCGCGGCGTGTTGAGAAAGAAGTTGCGCTCCTCGTCCCTGATCTGTGCGAAGGACAACTCCTGCGTGGCCTGATTGCAGAGGCCGCCGCGATAGGCCAGCTCTTCGAGTACCCGCACGCTGGCGTGGTTGTTCATGTCGTAGGACACCTCCACCAGGCCGGCCAGGCTTGGTTTCAGGTTCTCGTAGACGTGGTCGAGACTGAAGCCGGTTTCGCCCTGCAATTGGCGGTCGAGGTTGACCAGGTCTTCGGCGAAGCGGATCAAGTGGCCGCACTTGTCCTGGGTTTCCTGCAGTAGCTCCTTCACCGATGGCAAGTCGGTTTTTTTCAGCTCCATAAACGAGCCGCCCAGCATCTTGGGATTCTTCGCGGCCGCTTCGTGGATCGCCGCGTTCGTGACGAACGATTGAAAAATCGGCAAATGCCGAAATGCCACGTTCATCGAATGCTGTACCGGCGAAATCAAATGGCTCCATGCGTACCAACGGCCGCTGAGCGGTTCCAATTTCGTCATGTTCTTCAGATAGACCTGCTCGCTCACAAAATCCTCACTGATGCCGAAATAGTCATGCGGGAAAGGGTTGCTGGTGCACGTTTAGTCCACGCCGATTTAGTCCACGCCGAGCGGCTCGTTGGCTGCGACGCTTTTGGATGGCGGCAACGATGCGAATAACCGGGCGCAGTCCGTGCCCAGCGCCGGCAGCGCGGGCCCGCCATACCGGGTGAGCTGCGCCAGCCAGGTTTCGAAGTCAGCCAGCGGCACCGTGCCGCCGGCTTCATTGCAGCGGTCCACGCCATCGGCCAGCAGGGCGCGCGCCTGGATGGCGTGCGGATTGCCGGACTGGATGTCCCAATAGACTTCAGGGCTTTGCCCGAGCATGCGCGCCACCAGCGACATCAGCACCCGAAACGGCGGCGGCGCGATAGCCAGCAGATCGTCCAGCGGTTCACCGGCATGGGCCAGTGCGTCGGCAAAGCCGAGAATGGCCGCATGTCCAAGCGCCTGCACCAGCGCCGTCATGCGATCGTGACGTTCGGCACTCAGCGCGACCAGCCTGGCTCCATGGGCGGCCAGCAATTGCTCGAAACAGGTCGAGGCCGGCCCCGCGCCATGGTGCACCGTCACCACCACATGACCGGCAATGCCTGCCGACGGTGCGAACATGGGATTGACGCCGAGGACTTCCCGATCTCGCAGAACGGTGTGTTTGATGGATTCCAACGGCGTTTTCACCGAAGACGTTTCCACCAGCAACGCGTCGCGCCGCGCCAGCGCGCCGATTCTTTCCAACGCCACCGATAGCGCTCGCTCGGGCAGCGCCAGCACGATCAACTCGGCGTCGGCCGCCGCTGCCGCCAGCTTGCCCGAGGGCTGGCATGCATCGCCCGATGCCGCGCCGTTCCGGGGCTCGCTGTCGAAGCAGGTCACCAGGGTGCCCCGTTCCGTCAGCAGTTGCGCAAACATCTGCCCGACTGCTCCCGCGCCGATGACCACGGCTGTTTTGAAATGTTCTTTGAACATGCTTCGTCTACCTGTCGAACTGGCGGCCGCAGACCGGCCGCTATCCACGCACCGCACACTGGCGCGAGCTAACTACAAAGGCCGTCAACATGCCGGCACGGCGTGTTTGGTTTGCTGGGTCTGCTCGTCTTCCATCCGGCAGGCCTCGGCGATAATCAGCTCCCATACGCGGCTGGCGAACTCCGGCGACATGCCGTGCGACGAGCCGGCCAGGGCAGCGCGCGCGACGACTTCTTTCACGCGCGACGGCTGCATCACCGGGACCTTGAATTGCTTCTTCAATTCGCCCACCGCCATGCAGCAGCGAAAGCGCTGACTCAGCAGCTCGATCAATTGACGGTCGATGTCGTCGATCGTGCTGCGCATATCGATAATCTCGTCCTCGAAACTCATAAACTCTCCCAGGCTTGGATGGCGGTATCGCATCGCCGAATGGCTTGGCTCATTTGGCGGCGACCATGGCGTCGGCGGCTTTGGCCGGCTCGATCTGCGCATGCATCGACTCGGCCTCGATGCCGGCGCTTTGCAATACACGAATCTGCGCACGTGCCTTGAGCATCACTTCGGCCAACTCTTCTTCTGGATCGGATAGCGCCACGATGGCGCCGCCGGCGCCGATGGATACGCGCGTTCCCGCCATGACGATGGTACGGATGACGATGTTGAGCTTGGCGCTGCCATCGAGCGCGAGATAGCCCAGGCTGCCCGAGTAGATGCCGCGCGCGCCTTCTTCCAATTGGTCGAGAATGCTCATCGTGCGCACCTTCGGCGCACCCGTCATCGAGCCGCCGGGAAACGACTCGCGCACGCAGTCCACCGTGCTGCGCTCGCTGGTCAGCTTGCCGCGAATGGTGCTGACGAGCTGATGTACGGTTGCGAAGGATTCGATCTGGAAGATCTTCGGCACGTGCACGCTGCCCACTTCGCAGCAGCGGTTCAGATCGTTGCGCAAAAGGTCCACGATCATCAGGTTCTCGGAACGATCCTTGACGCTGCCGGCCAGTTTCTCGGCCACCCGCTGGTCTTCCGCCGGATCTTGATGGCGCGGCGCGGTGCCCTTGATCGGCTTGGATTCGACCAGTCCGTCGCGCGATACCTCGATATACAACTCCGGTGACGCGCATAGCACCGACAACGCACCGAAGCGCAGGTAGGCGCCGAACGGCACGGCATTGATCGTGCGCAGGTGCATGTAGATCGGCAACGGCTCGGCGACGAGTTCCGCGGTGAGTTCGTTAGTCAGGCAGACCTCGTAGGTTTCACCCTGGCGGATCAATTCCTTGGACCGCTGGATCATGTCCAGGTATTTCTCCGGCGAGTGCCGCCAGCGCATGTTGTGCAAGCGCGCCGGCTGTGGCTCCGACGTACTGACCGGTACGCGAACCATGCCCGACAAGGTGAAATGCACGTTCTCCAGCCAAGCCAGATTCTCGGCGCTGATGCCGTCGGCGGCGTCCAGGCACAGCAGCCAGTATTCGTGCTCGTGGTGGTCATAGACCAGTACGCGATCGGCGAAGATCCAGCATGCGTCCGGGGTCACCGAGACATGTGCGTGATCGCCCTGCAATTCGCCTTTGAGTTCGTAGCCGAAGTAGCCGACGTAGCCGCCATTGAAATCGAAGGGGCAGTCTTGCAGCGCGGATTGTCGGCGCGCGGTCAGCTCGCGTTCGAGGTAAGTAAAGATGTCCTCGGCGCTTTGTGTTTCATGGTCGCGGGTATGGATCTTGAGCTTGCGCTTGGCGGAAAAATATTCCAGCACTTCGCTGTAAGGGCCACTGGCGTCGCCGAAATAGGAGAATCGCGCATTGGTGTCGTTGGGGCGGCTACTGTCGAGCCAGAAGGCCTTGTCGCCGTTGCCGAACAACGCTTGAAACGCGTCCTGTGGGGCGAGCTTGCCGGGGCAGCGGCGAGTATGCACGCGCATGTTGTTCCATTTGATCCAGCCGTTGCGCTCGCGTGGTCTCGTCGCGGCGTGGTGCTGCGCGGCTCCATCCTCTGCGGACTTGCAGTCGGGGGCGCTGAGCGTAAAGAAATTCTGGATCAGTCTTTCGCCGTGCTCGGTGCAAATCGACTCGGGGTGAAATTGCACGCCCCAGATCGGCCGCGAGATGTGGCGCAGGGCCATCAGGGTGCCGTCCTCGGCCCACGCGGTGGGTTCGAGTTCCGGCGGTAAATCGGTCACCGTAAGCGAGTGGTAGCGCGTCGCCTTGAATGGGCTGGGGATACCTTCGAACAAATCGTTGCCGCCGTGCTTGACGTTGCTCTGGCGGCCGTGGATCGGCTCGGGCGCAAGGCCTACGGTGGCGCCGAAGAAATGCCCGATCGCCTGGTGGCCGAGGCAGACGCCGAGAATCGGCACCGTCGCGTGCACGATCACGTCGGCCGACAAGCCCAGGTCGTCGCTGCATTGCGGGCGGCCAGGGCCGGGCGAGATCACGATGCGATCGTAGCCTTGGTCGCTCAACGCGTCCCAGCTCGTCTCGTTGTTACGGACAATCACCGGCTGTTGCCCGGTGGCTTTGGCGATTAGCTGTGCAAGGTTGTAGGTAAACGAATCGTAGTTGTCGATCAGCAGCGTCTTGCTCATGGTGGGTTGCCTCATGAATTCAGATGGCTAAACAAGGCTCGGTCGGCGCCCGTGGCGGTACCGTGGGCCGGCTTTTTTTGTTGAGTTCCGCTACACGTTGACTTCTCCCTCCATGTGTTGCGCGCGGTCGCTGCTGTCGTGCGGCAGCGCCGCGAACGCGTGGAGGGTTTGCGACCAGAGCTGGCTAAGGGTTTGCAAGTCGATCTCGCCGAACAGGTCCTGCGCGGCGACGAAGCTGGCGCTGAGCACGGCGCCATCGTTTATGTCGTGCAAGACCGCCATGACCTGGATGGGGTAGGGCAGCGCAAGCTCGGGGTCGCGGGTACCGACGTTGGCGCCTTCGGGCACCAGTTGCCAATCGCGGGCGTCGGCGAGGCTCATGCGGCCGAGATAGTTGAAGATAAGCTGCGACGGCGCGTAGCGGCGCAATCGAGCGGCGCTGTCGGCATTCAAATACCGCAGCAGTCCATAGCCCCAGCCCTTGCGCGGGATCTGTCCTAATTGGCGGCGCAGGTCCGCTACCAGCGGGGCATGCGAGGCGCGTTCGGACAGCACGTGTCGAGGGTCGCTCGCACCCAGCGTAAAACTCGCCGGATACAGGCTGGTGAACCAGCCCAGAGTACGGGTCAGGTCCAGTTCGTCCGTCGCATACTCGCGGCCATGGCCTTCCATATCGAAGCGGATCGCTGCCGGCGCCGGCTCGCCGCGTTGCTGCCGCCACTGCGCCACGCTGAGTGCCAGGGCGGTGACGAGTACGTCGTTGACACTGCCGCCGAGTTCGCTGCGGATGCGCTCCAGCAAGTGCCGGGTAACCGTCGCCGGCAGCACGGTGTCCATTCGTATGTAGGCACCGTCGCCGTGTTCCGGCATGCGCCGCAGCGGGCGCGCGCTGAGCAGCGGATCCGGCGTGGCGAGCGCGCGTTCCCAATGCGGCAGCTCGGCCCATAGTTCGCTGCTGTTGGCCATCTCGTGCAAGTGCGCGGACCAGCGGCGGAATGACGTGCTTTTCGGAGCGAGTGCCGGGCTGCGACCGGCCACAAGCGTATCGAACAGCAAGGCCAGCTCAGGTTGCAGGATGCGCCACGACACCGGATCCATCACAAGATGGTGGAAGCACAGCAGCAGCCAACCGGGTTTGCCGGGCTCGTCCTGCAGCCACACCCATTGCATCTGCATCGCCGCTTGCGGGTCGATGCGCGCCTGTGCGAAAGCCACCTCTTGTTGCAGTTGGGCTTCGCGCTCGCTGCGACCGAATCCGGCGTAACTGCAATGGCGAATGCATAATGCGGCGCGCGGTGTGCCTGGCGGCATGATTTCCAGCGATTCGCGGCTATCTGCCGGTACGCGCAGGCGCAGCACGTCATGCCGGTCGAGCAGGGTTTGCGCCATGCTTTCCAGTATCGGCAGGGTCAGTGCTGCCGGTGTCTGCACCAGGAAATGTTGATAGCTGCGCGCGCGGTAGCCACCGCGCTCGAACAGCTCATGCATGATCGGCGTCGGCGACATGCTGCCGACGCCATCGTCTTCGACTGCAACATGCTCATCGACTGCGCGGGCCACCGCCGCCAGATTCACGACATTCTGGTGCTGTATGACTTGTCGTGGGGTGATCGACAACCCGGCCTCGCGGGCGCGGCTGACTAGCTGGATCGAGCGGATGCTATCGCCGCCGAGGTCGAAGAAGCTGTCGTCGATACCGACTTTTTCCAGCCCGAGTACCTCGGCGAACAAACCGGCGAGCAGCGCTTCCTGCGGGGTACGCGGCGCGCGGCTTTCGGCACGCGCGTAGTCCGGCGCCGGTAACGCCTTGCGATCGAGTTTGCCGTTGGGTGTGAGCGGCAACGCGTCGAGCACCACGATGGCGGCGGGCACCATGTAGTCGGGCAACGGGCCGGCGAGTGCCCGGCGCAGCGCGGCCGGATCGAGTGCGATGCCCGCGGCGGCGACGGCATAGCCGACCAGTTGCTTGTGGCCGAGCTTGTCCTCGCGTGCCACGACCACGCTGTGTGCCACCCCAGCCTGGCGCGCCAGCGCCGCCTCGATCTCGCCCAGCTCGATACGAAAGCCGCGGATCTTCACCTGATGATCGACACGGCCGAGGAAATCCAGCTCACCACCTGTGAGCCAGCGCGCCAGATCGCCGGTGCGGTACATGCGCTGACCGGCGTTAAATGGATGGGCGACAAAGCGCTCGGCGGTAAGCGCGGGACGTTTCAGGTAGCCACGGGCCAGGCCGTCGCCGGCCAGATACAGCTCGCCCGGCACGCCGGGCGGCACCGGCTGCAAGGACGCATCGAGCAGGTAGACCTGGGTGTTGGCGATGGGCCGGCCGATCCGCACCGGACCGTCGCCGACGTGTTCGGCCAACGACCACACGGTGGTTTCGGTGGGACCGTAGAGATTCCACAAGGCGGCGCCCTGGCGCAGAAAGTTCGC
>NZ_KZ857178.1:0-45638 GCF_003350925.1 Dyella tabacisoli
CCTGCTTGCAGGGGGAGGCTGGGAGGGGGTGCAACCTCGCCGCAAGATTGAACCCCTCCCCAACCCTCCCCTGCTAGCAGGGGAGGGGGCCACGCTGCGTCACCATCTCATTCCTCGGCGACTGCTCGCAGTCGCTCAAGAGTGCGCGCAGGACGCGCGCTGCTCTTCGGGGCCCCTTTGCAGCGGTGAGGCTTGGACGACAAGGCCCGTAGGGGCATCGACACGGATGTCGATGCCTTTTCGCCAGTGCATGGATGCACTGTCGAAAAGCCCGGCCAAGCCTCACGCACTCGCAGGGCAGGATGCCCGGAGAGCGCTGCATGGGGGTGCTCTTTCTTTTGGTTACTTTTCTTTGAGCAAGCAAAGAAAAGTGACTCGAGCCCCGGCAGGGGTTCGAAAACGCCGCAGGCGAACAACCTAGCGACAACACCACTACAACTTACGAACAACACTCAACCCCAAACCCCGATAATCAACCGCAACATCACCATGCACACGCCCACCGCCACACCCATCAACCCAACGCACGACAAAGCGGCGACTCGCCGGAGCACCAGCCCCATCACCCTCGCGAACACCAAGACTAAGCGTGTGAGTAGCCTCGTCACAACGCAGCGGAATACGCGAATAATGCCCCTGCTCATAACGATAATTGGTGCCCTCGTCCTCGTATAACGAAAAGCTGCCATCGGCACCGGTATAGACAAGAAGGGTCAGCGCAGCATCCGGCTTCTGCCCGGTGTACTGAATGTCCGGGCCAGTCGGCACAATCGCCCCGGCACGCACAAACAATGGCATGCGCTCCAACGGCGCATCGGCGTCGATGCTTTGGCCGCCCGAATAACGCTTGCCGTGATTAAAGTCGTACCAGTCGGCTCCGGCCGGAAGGTAAACGGAGCGGCTACGTGCGCCATATTGAGTGACCGGCGCGACCAGAAAAGCCGGGCCGAACATAAACTCGTCGTCGATATTTCGCACCTTCGCATCGGCGGCGAAATTCATGACAAGTCCACGCATTATCATGCGACGTGGCGCAGCTCGCCAGCGCGGCGGCGAGCGGTCGCAGCAGATAACGGCGCACATCAGTTTCCCATCGTGATGGCGGTCGACAGCGGCGTATCGTTGGAGGCGTTGCCGACGTGGATCTCGAAACGCGCGAGGTCGACCTTCCAGCCGTGACTGGTCACGTCGTACCAGGCAAATGCGCGACGGTTCAGTGGCAACTCGACGTGGGTGGTCTGTCCCGCCGCCAGGCGTACTTTTCGGAAGGCCTTCAATTCGCGTGCCGGCCGTGCGACTTTCGCGCCCGGCTCGCCGACATAGACTTGCGCCACTTCGGCGGCCTCGCGCGTGCCGGTGTTGGTGACATCGAATGACACCGTTACCTCGCCCTCGCGCGTCGCGATGGCGGGCTTCACCTGCAGATTCGAGAAACGGAAACTGCTGTAGGTGAGGCCGTAGCCGAAGGGATATAGCGGCTGCGGCTTGCGCGGCTGGCTGGTGTACCAGCGGTAGCCAAGAAAGACGCCTTCGCCGTATTTCACCGTCGGGTTGCTGCCCGGCGCATGCGCGGGTGCGTCGTACCAGTCGTGAGTCGGATTATCGCGCCAAGCACGCTCGAAACTGATCGGAAGCTTGCCTTCGGGCGAGCGCTGACCCAGCAGTACCTCAGCGACGGCACGGCCACCCTGCTGTCCTGGATACCAGCTCTGCAGCAGGGCCGGCACTTTGCCGAGCCAGCGATCGGTGGCATAGGCGCCGCCCGAATTCACGGTAACCACGGTGCGCGGGTTGACCGCGGCGATGGCCTGGATCAGCGCCTCCTGTCCCCACGGCAGATCGAAAGTGCGGTCGAAGGCTTCACTTTCCGAGTTGCCATCGAAACCGACTGCGACCACCGCGGCATCGGCATGTCTGGCCATCTCTACCGCATCGGCGGAAACCAATTCGTTCACCGCGACTACCCCCAGACCGATGCGGCTGTAGCTGACATCCGGCTGGTAATCCAGGCGCACATCGACTGACGCACCGGCCTTCAGCGCCACGGTGGCAAACAACGGCGCCTGTCCTTCGCGATGCGGCTGGGTAATCACCGGTTTGCCATCGACGAAAAGCGTATAGGCATCCAGGCTGGCCGCTGCGGCGAGGAAGATGTAGTCGCCATCGTGGGCGGGGACGAAGCGGCCGCTCCAGCGAATGCTGCGGCGATCGACCGCCGGGGTGGTCCATAGCTCGGGCTTCCATTGATCCAGATGCGCATCGACCGCGCGCGACTCGGGCTTGCCGGCGAAATCGGCATTGGCGAAATTCTCTCTGACGAGACCCGGCTGACCATCGCTGGTACGGAAATTCGTTTGCTTGAACACCTCATCGGGCGAAGGCAGGCCGCGCTTGTACAGCACTTTTACCTGATCGCCTGCCGCAGCGGCCAAGCCGGTGAGCGCGCTGGTAGGCGCGAAGGCTTCGACATGCGAACTTCCGCCGGCCGATGCAATGGCCGGATACGCATTGGGACCGATCAGTGCAATGGTTTTTACGTGCGCGTCAAAAGGCAAGGCGTGATGCTCGTTCTTCAACAGCACCAGCGCCTCGCGCGCGGCATCGAGCGCCACCGCGTCGTTTTGCAGGCTATCGCGTGGCAATGTGAGGTCGGTCTGCGCACGATCGAAGAAGCCAAAGCGCACGGCGGTGCGCAGGATACGGCGTACCTTGTCGTCGAGATCGGCTAACGAAAGCGTACCGTTGCGCAGCAGCGGCAACAGCAGTTCGGGCTTCATCGCGGTCGCGGCCGGCATCTCCAGATCGAGCCCGGCCTTGAATGCCTTTACGCCATCGTGGGTCGCTTCCCAGTCGGACATAAAAATGCCGTCGAAGCCCCAGTCGCGCTTGAGGATGCCGTCGCTGATCGTACGGTTCTCGGTCAGATAGTCGCCATTGACCAGGTTGTAGCTACCCATCACTGCACCGACGTGCGCATCCTTCACCGCCATTTCAAAGGCAGGCAGATAGATTTCGCGCAGCGTGCGTTCGTCAATAAGCGTGTTCAGATGGCGGCGGTCGTATTCGGAGTTGTTGGCGGCGAAGTGCTTCACCGTCGCCACCACGCCCTGGCTCTGGATGCCGTCGATGACGCCAACGGCGATGTTTCCGGCAAGCAACGGGTCTTCGCCGTAGTACTCCATGTTCCTGCCGTTTTGCGGCGCGCGATACATGTTTACGCCAGGGCCGAGAATGAAATGGAAACCGCGCGCGCGCGCATCGCGTCCCATGGCTTCGCCGACACGTTGCGCCAACGCCGGATCCCAGGTGGCGGCGAGGGCGATGCCCGCCGCATAAGCTGTCGAAGGCCCATCGCCGCGCACGCCAGAGGGGCCGTCGGACATCGCCAGTTTCGGTAGCCCAATCGCCGGCACCGCACGGATATGGAAATTATCGACGCCGCCAAGCAGCTCGACTTTCTGCTCAAGGCTGAGCTTGCCGAGCATGCCGTCGACCCGGCTGTCGCCGGCCGGGTCCGAGGTTGCGGCGGAAATCTGTGCGGCGCACAGGCAGGAAAGAACGGTGGCTAGCAGCTTGCGACGCATAATCGACAGCGTTCCTCAGTAGGTGGCGAGCTTGACGCGCAGCACCTGCGGCGCGCTGGTGAAGTTGAGCCCGTAATCGGTCTGGTCGCCGTTCCACAGGCGCTGGAAAATCCACTGGCCGTTTTCGTAATGGCCTTCCTCCACTCGTTCGAGTAGAAACCGACGATTCTGATGCTGTTTGCCGGCAGAGAAATTCACCCGCGCGTGAAAGCCGGTGACCAGGTATTCGTTCTTGCCTATTTCGGCTATCAGCACGCCGCCCGTTGGTTGCGGGTTGCCGGTCGGCGGATCGACCCCGAACTGCAACTGGCCGTAGCCGATATGCACCTGCCAGTCGCCTAGATCGAGATCGCTCTCGTGCGTCTGCTCCGGCTCGGCGGCACCCCATACTTTGCCGGCATAGGCCCATGCAGCCAGTTGCCCGGACATCGGCGCGAGCAGGCGATAATTGGCGGCGAAGGCCTCGATCGTTTCGGCGTCGACCTTGCGCGCGCCAAGCGGAAAATTCGCATAGCCGGTGAAATCCATGCCGAACGGGGCGAAACCGATGCCGCCGTGTCCGAAGGTGGCGAAGGCATAGCGCGCATAGGCCGGTGCGTTGCCGGTTTCGGCCACGTACAAGGCGTTGTCGTTGCGCCGATAGCGGTCGAGCACAGCCATGTATTTGTCGTACTGCGGCATATAGATGTCCGGCGCCAGCACATCCAGCGATGGCGCGGCGGCCTTCCATACGGTGAGTACGTTGTCGGAGGGACCACCGCTGGCATAGCCGCCGGGCGGCCCCGGATGAAACGGATCGCGCAAGGCGGCATTGGCGTACATCGGCAGCGGATACACCGCCTTGCCGGCGGCGGCGACATGATCGATGTAATGCGCTATCGACCACGCGTGGAAAAACTCATCGGCATCGTTGCCGAACACTTGCCGCCAAGTTCCCGCCGACTTGCCCGTCGCATGCAGCAAAGCCTCGGGTACCTGCTGCTGTATTAAAGCGTCGGTCGCCGATGAGTGATCGCGATCGGAACCGTAGGTGCCTGATTCGTTTTCGACCTGGACCATGATGACCGTGTGCCGCTCACCATCGATCTGCTTGAGATGCGTCATCAACTGCACAAACGCTTTGCTGTCGGCATCGCGCGTGGCCTGCGCGTGCGGCGAAAGTGAGTTGAGCGTTTTGCCATCGCGGGCGACAACGCGTGGAAAACGCTGATTGTCCAGCTTGACCCACGCCGGCGCATAGCTCGGGCCATTGTTTTTCCAGGTGCCGAACCACAGCAGTACCAGACGCACGTGGTGCGCGCGGGCCTGCGCGAGCAGCGTATCGAGATAGCTGAAATCGAACCGGCCTTCGCGCGGCTCGATCTGCTCCCAGGCCATCGGCACCAGCACGGTATTGGCCTGTAGCTGATCGATGGCAGGCCACACCTGATCCATCATGGCCGGCCATGCGCTGGAGTTGTTCACCTGCGCGCCAAGCAAGAGATAGGGTTTGCCGTCGACCAGCAGCGCGTGCCGCCCCTGCTCGCTGACGATGCGCGGCATCGGTTCGGCGGCCTGCGCAAGACTGGCCATGCACAACAGCACGGTAAACAGCGGCATCAGCCCACGGCGGCGAAACAGGATGATCTTCGGCATACGCTTTACCAGCTATCGGTGCGGAATGGCGAAGCAGGCAAGCCGGCTTCGTTGACGAGATTGGCGTTTACCGGGTTGTCGCTCCAGCCGTAGCGCACCGCCGCGGGTTCGACGCCGTCGGGCGCCTCGACAACGACGGTATCGCCTTCCACGCGTGCGGCTGCGGCATGAAAGTGGCGGTCGGCACCGGCAACGCTGAACCCGGCGAGCGCTTGCGCCGCACGAACCGACAGCGGGCTGCCGCCGGTATCGAAATGCAGACGAATCTGCTTGTTCTCCATTTGCATCGCGCGATATACCGGGCCTTGGTAAACCAACGTTTCGCCATAGACGACATGACGCGCGGCCAAGGCCAGGCGATGCCCCACCGTCTGCTTGTCGGTGGGGTGGATATCCGAGGGGTTGCCGACGTCGATCGTCACGGCCTGCGCCGTGGCCGGTAGCGTCAGCGCGCTCGATTGCGATTCGCGCAGCATCGCCCAGGGACTGCTTGTCGGTGTGTCTCCGCCGGAAATCCAATTGGCCAGTTGCACCCACAAGAACGGCAACGCAGGCTGCATAAAGTCTCGTCGCCATTGCGCGATCAGCGCGGGGAACTGCTGGCGATAGTGAAACGCCTGCAGCTCTTGGGCGTTCGACTCGCCTTGATACCAAAGCACACCGCGCACGGACAGCGGCAACAGCGGATGGATCATCTTGTTATAGAGCAAGGTGTCGATCTGATTCCTGCTCTGCATGGGCACCAGAGTCACCGCCGCAGGGCGAAATTTCCACGTCGCAGCCAAGGGCCGACGCGGACCTTTCGCAGGCTGGATATACAACATCGATGCCTCGCCATGAATGCCGCCGCCAGCGCCCAGATCCTCGACTCGTATGGCCAGCGAGTTGCGCCCCGCGTGCAATACGCCCGCGGCGATGCGATAGGCCCGCTCGCCGTTCCACGCGCGCTCGGTGCTTCCTACCAGGCTGCCGTTGACCCAGGTGCGATCCGAATCGTCGATCATCGCCAGGCCGAGTGTGATGCCGTCGGCGGCTTCGGCGGCGCTCAACGTAAACGTGGTGCGATACCACGCGATACCGTCCATGCCGTAGTAACCGAGCGATTCCCAATAGGCAGGTACGGCGATATCGGCCCAGTCAGTTTCATCCAGCGATGCGGCTGAATAGTCCGCTGCATTTTTGTCGTTGGACTTCAGTACCTCCGGCCAGCGTGCAAGACGGGCGCGCGTGGCGGCCAGGGCCGCCTCTTCGGCGGCGTCTTCGCGTTCGAGGCGTGCCTTGCTGGCGATCGGGTCGACACCGGCGGTGCGCGCATCCATCCACGGCTCGATGCGGCTACCGCCCCAGCTACTGTTGACGATGCCTATCGGCACCTTCTGGTCGATGCGGATCTCACGGGCGAAGAACCACGCCACCGCCGAGAAATCGCCTGCGGTGGCTGCGGAGGCGGCGACCCAACGGCCACCGGGAAGGCGGTCGGAGGGCTCGGTGGCCCAGGCATGCGGCACTTTGAATTGACGTATCAAAGAGTCATTGGCTTGCGCCATCTCACTCTGCGCATTGCCCGCATGGGCAAGCTCGAACTCCATATTCGACTGACCCGACGCGATATACACATCACCCACCCACACGTCATGGACGATACGAGTGTCGGTGCCGCCATGGACAGTCAGTTCGTACGGCCCGCCCGCGCCATGTGCCGGCAATACGGCGAGCCAGCGTCCATCGGCAGCGGCCGAAATGTCGCTGTGTTGACCATCGAAAACCACCTGCACCTTAGCGCCCGGCTCGCTCCAACCCCATACGCGCATGGGCTGGTCGCGCTGCAGTACGGCGCCGTCGGCGAAGATCAGCGGCAATTCGACGGTTGCCCGCGCCAGCAACGGCGCAGCGAACAACGCGGCAACAAGACCCCGGCAGGCAAGTGATTTCATCATGGCTTTTCCGCGAGCTGCGATGGGTCGCCGTAGAACATGCCCCGGCCACCGGTGCTGAAATAGACGCGACCGTACAAACGCGGGTCGCCACTGAGATGACTGATCCTGCCGTAGCGATGCGCATCGTCGTCGATACGTTGCCAATGCACGCCGGCATCGACGGAACGAAATATGCCTTGCACTCCCTGATGCCGCCCGGCGGCGAATAGCGTCGGCTCGGCCTGGCCCGCTGCAGGCGCACCGAAACCGAAGGCATCCACACCTGACAGGCCTTCTATCGGCGCCAACAGGCTGCCGTCGTCGCGACCACGCAACAGCCCCCGGTCGCGACTGCTCAAGTACAACACGCCTGCGGCATCGGGCGCGGCATAGAGTTGCAGGTACTCGCGCCCTTGCGCTGCGGCGGCGAGTGCACCGTCTATCGGCGCGAAGTGCTCGCCGCCATCGTGGCTGACGAAGATTTTCCCGGCTGCTGCGTCGTAGGCGTAGAAGCGCTTGGCATCGATGCGATCTGCCAGCACATACGCATGTATGGACAAGCCAGTCACCGCCGACCAATGCTGGCCGAAGTCACCGGTGCGGTACGCCGGCCGCGCATGATCGGGAAACCACAGTACCGCGCTGCCGTCAGCGGCTATGGCGATGCTGCCGGCGCCGTCACCTTCGGGTGGTTTACCACCTTCAGGTGGATCGCTGGCGAATGCCTGCCAATGGACCCCGCCATCGCGCGAATAGGCGGCATGAATCGCCGGCCCAAAAGGCTTGCGCAATCGCCCGCTGCGCACGATCCATGCCGGCGCTTGCCCGGCATAGTCGATGCTTTCGCTGTTCGCATAACGCGGCGGTGCATCGAACTGCAGCGGTGCGGTATCCAGATCGTCATGCCGATAGCCATCCAGATCGCCCACGGCGCTCAGCAGATGCGCGCCTTGCGGCGGGCTGATGAGGCCCAGCGGCACGGTCTCCTCCAGGCCGCGATCCTGGAATTGCCAATGCACAGTGCCGCCGTGATCGAGACTGCGCATGTCGCGGGAGGCCCAAATGCCGTAGCCGGTAACGAACAGCACGTGATCGGGGTTGTAGGGATCGATCTCGATCGAAGCCAGCCAATGCGGTGTGTGCTCGCGCGTCCATACGGCATCGCTGTAGTCGAACTGCGAATGTGGAAATACCGTTCGCCAATGGCGACCGCCGTCGATACTGCGGAACAGTTCGTCGCGCGGTGTGTAGTGCGCAAAGGTCGCCGTCATCAGCACGTTCGGGTCGCGCGGATCGACCGTCACCGCACCCCAGCCATAGCCGCTGGGGCCGTTGGCCGGACGCGGCCATGGCGTGATTTCGGTCCAATCCTGGTGCGTTGCGGATTGCCCGGCCGGGGTGTACTTCCACACCGCACCGTCATGCATGGTGTCGGGGCCTGGTTCGTCGCCGTAACTGAGGTAATACGCGCCATCGCCGCCGCGCACCATATGGTTGGGACGCAGACCTAGCGGCTGCCCCGGCACCGCGCTCCAACTGCGACCGCCATCGGTGGAACGGAACAGGCTGGTTTCGCGAGTGGATACGCCGGCATACAAGGTCGGTGTGGCTTGACCGGCGACGCCGCTGTCGGGGTCGAATCGCACGAACACGATGCCGATGGCCTGGCGCCGCCAGCTATTTTCCGCGCTGGCCGAGGGCGCGGTGGCCACGGCCGGAAAGCTCTCGACTTGGGTCCAGTGCGCGCCATGGTCGTCGCTGCGCCACAGGCCCGCACTGCGCGAGCCGAAGAAGAGTACGCGGCCATCATGTGGATCGACCGCCAGCCGCTCGCCGTTGCCGCGACCCAGCTCGTTGCCGCCGAGTTTGAACGGCAGGTCGCTGCGCTCGAAATGGCGGCCGCGATCGCTGGAACGCAGGATCGCTCCGTTGCCGGCATCGTCGGTGGTGTAGGTGCCTGCAGCGAGATAAACCCGCTCCGGGTCGCTGGGATCGAGCGCGATGCTGTCGATGCCGAGCAGGTTCTGGTCTTGCGCGCCGATCCAATCGGTCAGCGCCACCCATTGCGCGCTGGCCTGATCCCAACGATAAGCGCCGCCCACATCGGTACGTGCGTAGTAGAGGTTGCGCTCGGTCGGATGAAAAGCCAGGCCACTGACGAAACCGCCGCCACCGATGCGCACACTGGCATAACGGTAGGCGACGGCATCGTCCGCGCGTGCAGACAGGCCAGCGCACAGGAGCAGCATGGCGGCGATGGCCTTCCATCCGCCGCTTCGCGCAGTCTGGCGCTGCGCGCAAAGTCCATCGCTCATTCCACTCATCATCAGAACGTAGCGCGCAGCACGAACTCGTAACGACGATCGTTGACGAACCAGCCACGGGTGTACAGGTGGCGATCGACCGTGCCGTCGCTATAACTGGCCGGCCCCATCAGCACCTTGGTGGTGGTATTGGTGAGGTTATTGGTTTGCAAGCCGACCTGAACGTTAGAGTTGATCCGGTAGAACACCGAGCCATCGAGCTGGCCGAAATCATCGGACCAGGTCGGCAGGTGCGTCGCCACATCACTGGCGGTGAGCAGATAGCGTGAGCGCCAGGTCCAGGCGAGGCGCATCGACCAGGGGCCGCGCTCATACATGCCGGTGAAGTTATAGCTGCGCTTGGACAAGCCTTCCAATGGCAGCGTCACGCCGGTGACGGTGGCATTGGAGTACGGATCGGTCGCGGTATTGACGCCACCCTTGCTATCCACATAAGTGAAGTTGGCCTGCATACCGAAGCCCCTCAGCCAGCTCGGCAGAAAATCGTAGAACTGGGAGTAGCCGATCTCAGCGCCACGAATCTTGCCGCTGCCCATGTTGTACGGGCGGGTCACCCCGAAGACCTGACCGTTATAAGTTTCGCTATGCGTCTGGCTGGCGATGTAGTCGCTCACGTCTTTGTAGAACAGCGTGGTGTAAAGCTGGCCGGTAGGCGCGAAATACCATTCCAGCGCAGTGTCGTACTGGGTCGCGCGCATCGGCTTGAGATTGGGATTACCGGCCGTGCCGGTCCACTTGGTCACCTCAGTCTTGTCCGGGTTGAGCGTGGCCCCCATCGCCAGATACGGCTGCATCTGGGTGAAGTCCGGGCGGGCCATCGCCTTGGACACGGCCAAGCGCCACTGCAGTTCGGGCGTGAGTTTGAAACGCAGGTTCAGGCTCGGCAGCGCGTTCTGGTAATGGCTGCGGCTGCCGAGCGGGAAGTACGAACCGTTGTAGATCGCCTTGAGGCTGTCGGGCACACCTGCGCTGGTGAGATCGGGATACTGGCCATAGCCCGCCGCATCGACGTCGGTGCGCACCAGGCGCACACCGATATTGCCGTCGAACGGCACGCCCAGCGCCTCATCGTTGCCGAAGTAGAGCGCGCCATAGGCAGCCTTGGTCTTCTCGCTCTGGTTGTTGATGTCCTGCGGACGGAAATCGGGGCGCGGCTTCCAGCCCCAGGGCACGCCGATCGAATGTAGCTGGGTATAGGCATAGAGGTAATTGCCCGCCAGCGCGCCGCCGGGGAAATACAGCGGCGCGGGAATCTTCGCGTTGCCGCGAAAAAAGTTGGAGAACGAGTACAGCGAGGACAAGTTCGGCAGGTAACTGGACAAGTTGGCCAAGCCATTCGGGCTGTCGATGGTGGCCCAGTTGTCGGTGACCACGCCCCAGTTGTAGCCGTTGCTCTTGTTCAACTCGCTGCGGCTAGTGGCACGCACACCGAAGCGGGCGTAGCGCAGCCACTTGTTGTCCTCGAAGTTGTATTCCAGATCGAGCTTGAGCGCGCGCTCAATACCGCGGTTCTGCTCGTGGTGATCCATCGCCGCGTTCCAAAAATAGTTCGCGGGGTTGCTGGTGTACGAAGCGGGGCTGACCGTTACCGTGGGGCGGGCGCCACTGACGTCGAGGCTGACACCGGGCAGATAGGTGGCGTCGAACACGGTGAAGTCCAGCGACTTGCTGGTCGACTTCACCAGTTGCGCATCCGCATACAGCACCATCTGATCGCTGAGGTTGTACTTGAGGCTGTTGGACCAGTCGGTGGTGATCGTGCGCTGGGCCGCGTTGCGATGATCGGTCCCAAAACGCACGCCGTTGCCGGCGAGGCTGCCGCGCGACGAGTTGGAAGCCAGCGAACCGCTCTGGAACACGCCGTCGTTACTGTATTTAAACGTCGTGCCGTCGGCGGGCACGATGCTGCTGGAGCTGTCGCCGAAGATCGCGCCGTGCTCGTCCCAGTTCATGCGGTAGTCCGAGCGCAGCACCTGGGTGGTTAGCTCCAGGTTCTTGTTCGGCCGCCATTGCAGCGCACCGGCCAGACCGATGCGCCGACGCTGAAAATCCAACGTGCGCCAATCGGCACCGCCGGGCACATAGGCCTGGCTTAGGTTGCTGCCGGCCAGCACTGCCGCGTCGGTGCGCTTTATATAGGGCTCGACCTGGATGCCGTCCGAGCGCGTGGCCAGCTCGGAATAGGCGACGTCGAACAGAGCACCGAACTCACCGTGGTTCTCGGTTTTCCACACGTTGCTATAGAGGAAGGACGCCGATGGTTTGTTCTTTTTCGCGAAATCGCCTTCGTTGATGCCACCGGTGAAGCCGATCACCCGCCCCGGCGCGTCGAACGGCAGCCGCGTGCGCAGGTTCACGGTGCCGCCGACGCCGCCCTCGATGATGTCGGCCGCCGGGTTCTTGTACACGTCCACGCCGGCCATCAGCTCGGCCGGCACGTCTTCAAAACTCAAGCCACGGCCGCTGTTGGCGCTGAACACGTCGCGGCCATTAAGCTCGCCGCGCACCTGGGTCATGCCGCGAATCATCACGCCGCTGCCTTCGGCCGAGAAATGATCGGGATCGTTGCGCGCCATGAAGTGGTCGATGGTGACGCCACTGATGCGCTGCAGGGTCTCGGTAACGCTGCGATCGGGCAGGGCGCCGATATCCACGGCGGTGACCGAGTCGACGATCTGGTCGGCGTTCTGCTTGAGCTGCTGGGCCGATTGCAGGCTGGCACGCACGCCGGTAACGGTAACCGCGCTCAAAGCGACAGCTTGTTTATCGTCTTTGGTTTTCGCGCCGGCTTTTTTTGCGGCAGCGGTGGCGGGCGCCACGGCGTCCTGGCTGGGAGCATCCTGGCTGGTGGTGCCGGTGTTCTGCTGTGCGTGAGCCGTGCCGCCATACAGCAGCGCCATACCCAGGGCGACGGCGGCTGAAAGACGCGCCATGGCCACCGGCCGTGCGTGCGCAGGCTGCGTGGTGACGCCCCCTGGAAACCGATCGATCATGAATTACCCCTTCCCACATCGTTATTTTCATACCGCGCGGTTTCGCCGAACGGCTGTGCTTATGGCTCATCCAAAGCATCGGCCCCGGCACCGCATCTGGTCGCGGGCTCCCCGTTGAGCGATGGCAAGTCGCTACCCCGACGTATGGCAGGGCGCATGCTGGAGCCCGCACGCCATACGCACAATTGCGAAATTGAGGGGGGCGAGTAACGTTTCTTCATTTGCGTTCGCCACATAAAGAGCGCCAGACGCCATGCGGCTGTTAGCGTCGGCCTGCTCGCGGGACCTGCCCACGAGCGACCTACGCCAAGGAGTCTGCATGTCTTTGCAAGATCGCCCTGCCAGCCAGCGGCTGGCCTGGATCTGCTGCCTGCTGCTGGTCAGCGGTGTCGCAAAAGGCACCACCGTGCCGGCGACAGCACCCACGGCTGCGACCATTACCCCGGGACAAGCCGACCGCCGTTGGCGCGATGCCGCACGTCCGTTCGAGCCGGCCCGGAATGCGCTGCTGCAACGGGCCGAGGCTGGCGCAGGCCAGGGCCCTTATCGCCCTGACTGGATATCGCTGCAGCAATACCGCGCGCCGGCATGGTACGAGGACGCCAAGTTCGGCATCTTCATCCATTGGGGCATTTACTCGGTGCCGGCTTTTGCCAACGAGTGGTATCCGCGCAATATGTACGACCGCACCAGTCGCGAGTACGCGCATCACGTAGCGACGTATGGCTCGCCGGCCCGTTTCGGCTACAAGGATTTCATTCCGCAGTTTCGTGCGGAAAGATTCGATCCCGCTGCCTGGGCGCGATTGTTCCGCGATGCCGGCGCGCGTTATGTGGTCGGCGTGGCCGAGCATAGCGATGGCTTCGCCATGTACGACTCGCAACTCACCCGCTGGACCGCAGTAAAAATGGGCCCGCAGCGCGATCTTATGGCCGATCTCGGTCAGGCCGTGCACGCCGCCGGGCTACATTTTGGCCTGTCGCTGCATCACGCCGAGCACGATTGGTTCTTTGATCGCGGCCGCGAGATCGATGCCGATGTCAACGATCCGCGCTATGCCGATCTGTACGGCCCCGCCCAACAGCATCGGCCCGCCGACGGCGATCAAGACCTTGCCGTCGATTGGACTCATGTGTCGCAAGCCTGGGTCGACGACTGGCTGGCGCATGCCGTGGAGCTGGAGAACTACCATCCCGATCTGATTTATCTGGACTGGTGGATCGGCCACGCCTCGTTTCGCAACGCACTGCCGAAACTGCTCGCCTACTACTACAACGCCGGCGCCAAGCGCGGCGGCGTGGTGCTCAACTACAAACTAAATGCGCTGCCCGAGGGTGTCGCCACGCTCGACGTCGAGCGCGGCCAGTTAGACGGCATTCGTTCGCAGCACTGGCAGACCGACACCACGATCAGCAATAGCTCGTGGTGCTACGTCACCGATGCCACCTTCAAATCGCCAACCTCGATCGTGCACGTGCTGGTCGACACTGTCAGCAAGAACGGCAATTTGCTGCTGGATATCGGCCCACGCCCGGACGGCACCATCGTCGACGAAGAACAAACCACGCTGCGCGAGATCGGCGCATGGCTGCGAGTGAACGGCAAAGCGATCTACGGCAGCCGGCCGTGGCGCCAGTTCGGCGAAGGCCCGACCCAGTTCGTCGCCGGTGCGTTTCAGGAGCAAAAACTCAAACCGTATACCGCCGAAGACTTTCGCTTCACCGTGCAGGACAACCATCTCTACGCCATCGCCCTGGATTGGCCCACTGATGGACGCAGCGTGATTCACGCGATCCATTCCGATGACGGCGTGCGCGCGGTGCGCCTGCTTGGCAGCGCGCAAACGGTGAAATGGAGCCAGCAGGCCGATGGCTTGCATCTGACGGCCACTGACAAGCCCGCTGGCGTCGCTGCCTACGTTTATGAGATCGAACTTGCCGCAAAACCGATCGATTCGGCCCACTGATTCATGCGTTCCATTTATGGAAGCGAGTAAGGCAAAAGTCTACTATCGGTTGATAGCCCGTCTTAGCCGTTACGTATTAACCAGGGAATCGAACATGTATCGTCATCCGTGTTTCACGCGGGCAAGAAGCTTTTTGCTTATGGTGGTCGGTTGCTGCCTGACCCTTTTTGCCATCGATGCATTCGCCGCCCCCAGCTCGTCGGGTGCGGCACTCGCCAATAGTCCAGTCACCCTTGCTCCGCTCGACTGCATGGCGACCGGGCTCATTCCAACCGATGCCAATGGTCAGCTACCGCCGTCGCTGCCGTTCTATCAGCCGTCTGTAGATGGAACAACTATTGATCAGGTAGCACAAAGTTCTCCGAACGCTGCCCCGTATAACCACTTCACCGTGCGGGACAACACGATGAATGCTGGTCTCGTGCCGATTACAAGCTGGGCGTTGAACACGTACACCGGCTTTGCGCCGAGCGGTGCGCTCGCTTCTTCACAACGCGGGCATGTCGACTCATTCAGCCGCTCGGGTGTTCAGGTGTCGGGAGCCAATGCGGGACTTTGGCTCAACTCCATGGACCCGGCGATTCTGATGTATAGCGGGTCTAACTCACTCAATGTCGGATGTTGGTACAACATCCCTCCCTACGCGAAACTTTTTCCCTCACTGTCACATGAGCTGGATGTCTCGTTCGATACAGGCGTGGCTAAAGATGGAGCTACCGATGGATCTGGCAATAAGGCGCATGCACAGGCCTATTTCCAGTTGGTCGCCGTTGATACGAGAAAATGCACGGTACCCACAGTCGTTAATAATATGACTGTTTATATTCCCTGCACTTTCACCTTAGCCGTGGATTTCTATGCCACTCCCGGTTCGCTCGATGCCGCCGGGCCAAGCGTGTTCTTTGATTCAACCCATACGATACAGGGACCTATCGCGCAGACTTGGTTGAGTTCGAGTTTTCCAACGACATGGCTGCATTCAAAACCTGATTCCATCCCTTTCCAATCGGTTCTTTTTTCGGGTCACGAGCACTTTCGAATAACCGCGAGCGAATTCGTCAACGTGATTAACGCAGTAATTGCTCAAGTAACAAAACAATCCTCCCCTCTCTCTCCATCTCCGTACGAAAACCTGTCGACCAACCCCCTTGACTATGAGATCGCTCTGCTGAACGTCAACGGCGAGGTTTATGACCCCTGTGTTGATCAATCGCATATTGCACTTTGCTCTAGCAGCAATCATGGCCAACTGGGCATGTCGGTCAGCAATTTCCGTGTGACATCGACACTGGACCATCAAGCGAGCGGCTCTCCCTCCGGCTTCAATGGCGCCAGTCCTATGGTGCTGTACCGAGACAACTCGAACAGCATCAATGTCTTCTCAAGCGATTTAAACGGAACCCCAACAACGCAAACCATCTTGGCTAGCGGAACCGCCGCAGGTGATCCCGCGGGCTACGTTGCGGCCGGAGCCTCGCGAGTGGTCTATCGAGATACGAGCCGACATCTCCGCGAGATATTTTTTCAAAACGGCACATGGTCTGAGTGGGATATGTCTAAATATCTTGCAGCCCCGGACGCGATTACCGACCCAAAACCCTATGTGGCCGGCGATGGCTGGCCACATCTTGTTTACCGCGATGCCGGTGGTCACATTGACGACTTCTATATGGACACCACTGGCTGGCGCCTTCAGGACCTCAGCGCCGCCAGCCAAGCCAATCCCCCAGGCACTGAGCAGAACCCACCAATGGGCTACGTCGCCGGCGGCGCATCGCGTGTCGTTTTTCGCGACATCAATAACCAGGTCGTCGAAATATATTTCTTTGGTGGTGCGTGGCATCAGTGGCTGATGACGGGGATTTCTGGAGCGCCCATCGCGGATTCCGACCCGCAAGGGTATGCCGATACAGATGGGCTCCCTCGCGTCGTTTATAGAGATATCGGCAGTAAAGATGTCGGCAGTCATATTCATGAGCTGCGCATGAACTCTTCAGGCTGGCAGCATACTGATATCACCCTTGCGGCCGGAGCCCCGTCCGCAGCGGGGAATCCTATGGGGTTCGTTGCCGGCAATGCCCCTCGTGTCATCTATCGAGGTGTGGACGGCCATCTGCATGAGATTGTCTGGTGGTCCGGCGCATGGGTTCACAATGATTTGAGCCTGGTTCGGGGGGCGCTATCGGTTGTGGATGACCCCAGGGGATTTGTCGGCTCAGATGGCATCCCGCGTATCGAATACAAAGGTCCAGATAATCAGTTGCATGAGCTCTACTACAGCGCGGGCTGGATTCATCGCGACTACTAGGCAATGAGTACGCAAAAGGGCCACGGCGCGGGGGCGAACGATCCAGGCAAGGTGCTGGCGGCTGATTAAGAGCCATCACCTTCAGTCATGAAGTATGGGGGTCCGTCCGAACATCGACTGTTTTCGATCCCGCCACTGCCTTACTTACAGGCTCCAACCAGCCGTAAGCGCAGTAAGCGACAAACCTTCGGCACATCACTGCTTGACCAATCAATAACCATATGGTTATGATTTATCCATGCAAGCTGACCCGGACGACCTCTTCAAGGCCCTTTCAGACCCGACCCGTCGGGCCATTCTTGAGCGCTTGATCCACAACGGTGAGCAGACCGTGCGCGCCTTGACCGATCACGCGGGCGTGTCGCAACCGATGGTGTCCAAGCACCTGGGTCAGCTAAAGCTCGCCGGCCTGGTTCGCGATCGGCCTGATGGACGGCAAACCCATTACCGCGCCGAGCCGCAAGGCCTGGCCCCTCTCATCGACTGGCTGAGCCACTACAGCGCCTTCTGGCAAGACCGGTTCGATCACCTCGAAGACCTGCTCAAAAGGATGGATCAATGACCAAGCTCGCCACTGCCACCGCTACACGCACGCTCGTCGTCGACCGGGAGATGTCGCATCCGCCGGAAAAAATCTGGCGTGCCCTCACCCAACCACACCTGATCGAGGAGTGGTTGATGAAAAGCGATTTCAAGCCAGTCGTGGACCACCGTTTCAATTTCCGCGCAGACTGGGGCTCGGTCGACTGTCAGGTTCTGGCCATCGAGCCGAACAAAACGCTGTCTTATACGTGGGCGGCCTATGGCCTGGAGAGCGTCGTCACTTGGACGCTCACCCCTACCAGCACCGGGACCCACCTGCGCATGGAGCAAGCCGGCTTCCAGTCAGAAGAAGACGCCAACTACAAGGGCGCGAGCTACGGCTGGCAGAAGTTCCTCGGCGACCTGGAGCTGGTGGTCGCAAAGCTGGACTGACACCGCCAGCGGCAAATCTCGCGAGCCACAAAGTGACCCAGATGCACGAGGCATATTCGCTTCAGCCTGTCGGCTACATCCGATCGACACTTCGGGCGCTGAACGAAGCACCGAGGCAGGGTTCGGAGGGCGCGCCGGATGCCTGGCTCGAAATACGCCCGAGCTTTGCACAAGGGCTATCGGGACTCGCTACGGGCGACGAGATTATTGTTATCACCTGGCTGCATCGCGCGGATCGCGACGTACTCGAAGTGCATCCGCGCGGTGACTCCTCGAACCCACTCGCCGGTGTGTTCGCCACACGTTCTCCGCACCGACCCAATCCCATGGGATTGCATCGTGTGACCGTGCACGAGATCACCGGAACCCGTTTGCGGATCGGACCGATCGAGGCCATCGACGGCACGCCGGTCATCGCCGACAGCAACGACGCATAACGCTGCACCTGCCCCCTCCTCTGCACGCGGGACAGGATTAGGGAGGGGTCCAGGCTTGCGACACCAATGGCGATCCAGCCATTGAACTTCGCGGATGCGACTCTTATTGTATGTCGATCATCATATAAGCCAACCCTCAAGTCGCTACCCCGCCCGCAAGCAGCGATACTCATTCAGCGCCGCCAGGAGAAACCAGCCATGTCACCGACCAACCCACGCGACACCGCGCTGATAACCGGCGCATCCTCCGGCATCGGAGCCACCTATGCCGACCGGCTCGCCAGACACGGACACGACCTGGTCTTGGTCGCTCGCGACAAGGCTCGCCTGGAAGCGTTGGCCGAACGCCTCGCGCGCGAGTACGAGGTCAAGGTGGATGTACTGCCCGCCGACCTCACCTCGACACAGGACCGCGCTCGGGTCGAACAGCGTCTGCGCGCGGATGTTTCAATCGGCATGCTAATCAACAATGCCGGCATGGCCGGTGGCGGCCCTCTTGCCACCGCCGATGCGGATCTGCTGGAGCAGATGATTCAACTCAATGTCGTCGCCCCCACCCGCCTCACCGGCGCGATTCTGCCGCGACTGCTCGCGCGAGGTCATGGCAGCGTCATCAATATCGCCTCGGTGCTTGCGCTGGCACCGGAGATGTTCGGCGGCAGCTACAGCGCGACCAAAGCTTATCTGTTGAACTACACCTTGGCGTTGCACAAAGAGGCATCCGCCCAAGGTGTGCGCGTGCAAGCGGTACTGCCCGGCATCACCCGCACCGAAATCTGGGCGCGCTCAGGTGGCGATATCAATACCCTGCCGGCGCATATGGTGATGGAAGTCGACGAGATGGTGGATGCCGCCATGGCCGGTTTTCTACAGGGCGAAGTGGTGACCATCCCCTCTCTGCCGGATACGGCCGACTGGGACGCCTACAATGCCGCGCGCCTGAAACTCGGCCCGAATCTATCGCGCAACCGCGCCGCTGATCGTTACAAGAGCGACATCGCCGAGGACGCCTGATGCATGTCGATACACCAAGCGATCTTGCCATCTTGAAGACGGAAATTATCGATGGCATGCGCAGCTTCATGCATAGCTGCAAAGACGATGATAGCGACGCCGGCTACACCGAGGCCGATATCGGCCAGTGCGCGCAGATCATCGACAGCTTTCTCCAATCCGTAGCGTCCGTACCCGCTGGAAACCAAGAGCAGATGACGCTTGCCGTCAAACAGGCCGTTCTTGCGCTCAATGTATTGAACGCGCGCTGCGATCATTGCCTTATCGAGACGGATCAGCGGGAAGGTCTATGCGAGCTGATTATTCGCGCGTGTTCGGATGCCGGGCTGGACGCCGAGGACGACATCACTGAAATGTGGCGTGAGTGGTAGGGCTGGGCTTTTGCTGTTGTTTTTTTTAGTGGGTGTTAGTGCGAGCTGGTTCGCCTGCGGCGGGCTTTCGGACCCCTGCCGGGGCCCGAGTCACTTTCTCTTGAGTGGCCAAGAGAAAGTAACCAAAGAGAAGGCCACCCCGGTGCGTCGCCCTTCGGGTGCGTGAGGGTCGGCCGGGCTTTTCGACAGTGCATCCTTGCACTGGCGAAAAGGACTCGGCATCCATGCCGAGTCCCCTGCGGGCCTGATCGTCCGACCCTCACCGACGCACAGGGGCCCCAAGATCAAGAGCAAGAGCAAGAGCAAAAACAACGTCAAAAGCTGCCGCTGCGCCGCTTTTGCCCCTCCCCTGCTGGCAGGGGGGGAGCTATGCGGCGTGCGTTTCATATGTCGGCGACTGCCTGCAATCGTTGCGGTGAGGCTGGGACGACAGGCTGCGATGGAATGCCAGCATCGAAAACATTGAGATTCACGGACCATTCGCCAAAGACTTTACCGACGAGACGTTCATTGACGGCACGCGGGTAATCGTCCATCACGACATCTCAAGCCTGCCTTTCGGTCACACCCAAATCACCCGTCGAACGGAGATAACCGGTCCCAACGCGAATGCGTTTGGCCCACTGGTCACGGCGGACTTTCCCGATGTATTGCATGCGTTGAAGATCTTGGCGGAGCATGCCGAGTGAAGACCAGGCTCGGCCCGTTACACGTGAAATGAAAGTGAGTGAGCATGGAGCCGCGCTCATACCGAAGAAACCTCGGCACAGAGTCGATACACTAAGCGCTCGATCCAACGGATATCTTTCGACTCAGCATGAACGCCCCCAAAGACGCATTTCGACGCTTTCAGGAGGAGCTCGCCGCCCTCGAACAGACGACGAAAGCAAGCCCTCCCGCGAACACCGCCGAAGCCAAACTTGAACGGGCTAAGTCGGAATTTCTAGCGTTGCGCAAACGCTATGGATTATCGGTCGCCGATGTCGTCGCGTTCTTTCCCGAAGAGGAAGGCATCGAGTACTTGATGCAAATCATCGCCAAGAAATCCGAGACCAAGCCGCGCCGCGTGAAGAAACCTTGAGGATGCGTTGAAAGCGCTCAGCGCTTTGCCATCACTATTTTCAACTGCTGCAGCAACAAAGCAACCGGCGCTTCCAACCGCGGCGGCAGCGCGCGATGCACCAGCCATGCGACTACCTGGATCTTGAAGTCGCTCACGCTGAGCACTTTGAGCCGGTCGCGATAAACGCTTGCCGCGAGCAGGTCGGGCGTTACCAGGCCAATGCCGGCACCGCGCGCAACCAGCGACAATTGCAGATCGGCGCCGAACGCTTCGACACCGACGTCGCAGGGCAGCCCCTGCGCCTCCAGCGCACGACGCAGCGCTGATCGCATACCGCAACCGTTCTGACTGAGTACCCAGGGAAAAGCAGCCAAATCTTTCAACCCGACACGTGTACGCAAACCCAGCGTGGGCGATGCCACGACCTTGATCGCCTGTCGGTTGAACGCGTGCGCGATCAAACCGGCCGGCGACGGGGTGCATTCGGAGAAAACCACGGCGGCAACATCCAGCAGGCCCTGCTCCACCTGTTCCAGCAGGCTTGACGACCAGCCCGCCGCGATACGCAGGCCAAGCCGAGGGAAACGTTCACGCAAGCAATCGACCGGAACGGTAAGCGCCATTTCGGCCAGAAACGGTGGCATGCCCAAGCGAAGCTCACCGGACGGCTCGACATCGGCATGCACCAACGCCATCAGGTCGGCCTGCGCATGCAGCAATTGGCGGCCTTTTTGATAGACCTCGCGCCCGGCCGCGGTGGGCCGCAGCGGTTTGGATTGCCGATCCAGCAACTCTACGCCCAGCAGCAGCTCCAGACTTTGCACGCGCCGCGTCACCCCCGGCTGGGTGAGGTGCAACGCAGCGGCCGCCTGCACGATGGAGCCGGTGTCGACGACGGCGATAAAGGCGCTGATGTCACGCGTATTCATGCGGGCTGCCTGCTCTCGTACTTTATGCAAATAATGCATAACAACTATGAATAATATTCAATAGTCGCATAGCGTGGATGTATTTAGCATCGCCAGTCTCCTCGTTGGCAAGGCCCGATCATGCTGTCCCTTTCCCGTCGCCCTCTCGATATCGCGAAAGCGAGCGAGCCTGTTGCACAGCTTACGGGGCCACTGACGGCGCTGTTTGCCTTCGCCGTGTGCGTCATCATCGTCAACCTGACGGCGGCACAACCATTGACCGGCCCGGTTGGACGCGCACTGCACTTACCGATGTCGATGGCGGGCCTGGTCGCCATGTTGCCCCAGCTCGGCTATGCCATCGGTATGCTTTTTCTAGTGCCGCTGGCCGATCTGCTGGAGAACCGCCGACTCACGGTAATGACGCTGGCGTGCTGCGCATTGATGCTGGCACTAGCCGCCACTGCACCGACGGCACCCTGGTTTCTGTTGGCGGTTTGCCTTGCCGGCACCACGTCGTGCGCCATCCAGATTCTGGTGCCGTTGGCGGCGGCCATGGCCCATCCCGACCGGCGCGGCAGCGCCGTCGGCAATGTCATGAGCGGGGTGATGCTTGGCATTCTCCTTTCGCGCCCGTTCGCCAGCCTGGTGGCCGGCGCATTCGGATGGCGCGTGTTTTACGGCATGCTCGCAGTACTCGATGCGTTGTTGGCACTAGCGCTATGGCGCTGGCTGCCGTCGCGCCAGCCGGCCGGCGGCAAGACTTATCGTGCGCTGATCGCCTCGTTGTGGATGCTATGGCGACGCGAAGCCGTGCTGCGTCGCCATGCGTACTCGGCGGCAATCGCCATGGCGGGCTTTAGCGCCTTTTGGACCGGCATTGGTTTACGCCTGGTGCAAATGCCGTTCTCACTGGACAGTCACGGTGTGGCGTTGTTTGCACTGGCGGGCGTCGCCGGCATCGTCGTTGCCCCGCTGGCCGGAAAAATCGGCGATCGCGGCCATAGCGCGATCGGCATGCCTGCCTCGCATGTGGTGCTGCTTTGCGGAAGTCTGCTTGCGGGTAGCGCGGGTGCCGGCTGGTTCGGCTTTGATGTCGCCGAACATCCGCAACTGGCGTTGAGCCTGCTCGTCGTCGCCGCCATCGCGCTCGACGCGGGCGCCATCGGCGACCAGACCTTGGGTCGACGTGCGATCAATATGCTCGATCCGACCGCACGCAGCCGCCTGAACGGCCTGTTCGTCGGCGTGTTTTTCGTCGGTGGCGGCCTAGGCGCGGTAGCTGCCGGAACCGCCTGGGCTATCGCTGGATGGAGCGGGGTTTGCCTGCTTTGCCTGGCCTTCTGCGTGCTGGCATTTATCGGTGATTTGATAGCGCGGCCGATCGAATAGATCAGAGCATTCCCGGCAGTCGCACCCCATGCCAACCGGCTCTTGCGCAATGTAGTGGCAATGTCATCGTGCCACGGTGATATTTTGCTCGGAGCGTTCGCGCATGCGTGTCTTGCTGGTCGAGGATGAACCGGAAATGGCTACGGCGCTGATGACAGCGCTGGCGAAGCACGACATCGTCGTCGATCACGTGCTTAGCTTGACGGCCGCCGAGCAGGCGCTCGCCATCAAGGTGCACGATGCCGTGTTGCTGGATCGCCAACTGCCCGATGGCGACGGCCTGAGCCTGATCGCAAAACTACGCGCACGCGGCATCGACATACCGGTGATCGTGCTGACCGCGCGCGGTCAACTTGGCGACCGCATCGCCGGACTGGACACCGGCGCGGATGACTACCTGGCCAAACCGTTTGCGGTGGAAGAGGTACTGGCACGCCTGCGCGCCGTGCTGCGCAGGCCAAGTCGCGTGGTGGCCGATGTGATCCGCATCGGCCGGCTCAGCTTCGACCTGACCCATCGCGAGGCAAGCATCGACGACCGTCCGCTGGAGCTGCCGCGACGCGAGCTGCTGGTGCTGGAAACGCTATTGCGCCGAAGAGGCCGCACCGTACTGCGCAGCGCGCTGGAGGAGGCGGTTTATAGCTTCGATGACGATGTGCAATCCAATGCTCTGGACACCCACGTTTCGCGCTTGCGCAGCAAACTCGCGCAAGCTCGTGCCGATATCGAGATTCACGGCATTCGCGGCGTCGGTTACCTACTGCGCGAGGCATCGCGTTGAAACGTGGCGCGAACTCGCTCCGATGGCGGCTGATACGTCGTCTGGTGGCGCTGCAGGCGGCCCTGCTGGCGTTGCTACTGATAATGATCGTCGGCCTGCTGTGGATGAGCGGCTCGATGATGACGCTGGAATCCGAAGACGATGTTTTCAATGCATTGCGCGAAGCGGTGACCCGTGATGCCGATGGCGGCCTGAGCTTGCGCCCGACCTCGGCGCTGAATCGTCTGCGCACCGATGTGCCCGATCTGTGGTTTGTCGTCAGGGATGACCACGGACATGTCGTCTCCGAAGGCAGCGTGCCGCCGGAGTACGCGCGCATCGGCGATGCGCTCAATGCCATCGGCCAAGGGCGGCTGGGCTGGAATATGGGCGATCCGGCGCGACCGACCGCGCAAGTCAGACGCATCCTGACACCAGCCGGAACCGTCCATGCCATGACCGGACCCGGTGGCCAGGTACCGCTTTGGCGAGTACTGGTGTCGACCATGCTGGTGCTGGTGGCCTTCATTTTTCCCGCCATTCTCTTGATGGCCCTGGCAACGCTCGTCGCCACGCCCATTGTCGTGCGGCGCACGATGAAAGGCCTGGATCAAGCCGCCGCCGATGCCGGGCGTATCGACGTCGAACAGCGCGGCGTGCGCTTGGCGACCACCGACGTGCCGACCGAAGCGATGCCACTGGTCGATGCGGTCAACGCCGCCCTCGGGCGTCTCGACGAAGGCTACGCACGCCAACAACGGTTTCTGATGGACGCCGCGCACGAGCTGCGCACACCCATCGCCATTCTGCAGACGCGCCTGGAGGGGGCTGTGGCGAATCCCGAAAACGCGCGCCTGCTGGAAGATGTTGCACGCCTGGCCAATCTGGCCGAACAAATGCTGGATTTGCAGCGACTCGATCAACAGGCGATCACCTTCGCATCCGTCGATCTGGTCGCCACGGTGCAGCGCGTGGCCGCCGATCTGGCTCCGCTGGTCATCGCCGCCGGCTATACGATCGCTTTTGAAGCGGACACGGCGCAGATCCTGTTACAAGCCGATCGCTCCGCACTAGAGCGAGCCCTGGCCAATCTCGTACAAAACGCGATTCAACATGGTGGCCGCCGCGGCACGATCAGCTTGCGTGTGCACAGCGATCGCACGATTGAAGTCGCTGATGAGGGTGGCGGTGTAGCGCCAGATCACCGCGAACGCATCTTTGAGCCTTTCCACCGTGTGCAGCCACTCGACCGCGGTGTCGGTCTCGGCCTGCACCTGGTGCGCGAAATAGTGCGCAGGCATGGCGGCCGCATCTCGGTGCACGACGAACCGCTCGGCGGCGCATGTTTCAGATTGTCGTTTCCGATAGCGGCGCCTGTTGCTCGCTTTTCCTGATAAGAACGGGCACGGCGATCGCTGGGAATAGCGCAGCGCAATGCTCGCGCAATGCTTAGCTGGAAGATCGGTATCGTCCCCATGCCTACATACCACCGATGACCACAAGCGACCTGATGTACTTTCTCCGCCACTGGTTTGCCGACCCTGCCCGCATTGGCGCGATCGCACCGTCCAGCGCGGCATTGGCGCAAATGATGACTCGCGAGATCACCTGCCGCTCGGGCCGGGTGATTGAGCTTGGTGCCGGTACCGGCGTTTTCACACGCGCGTTGCTGGCCCGCGGCGTCCGAGAAGCCAATCTGGTTCTGGTCGAGCAGAATGCGGATTTTGCGTTGCTTCTGCGCACACGCTTTCCGCAAGCGCGCTTGCTGCGCATCGACGCGATACAGCTCGGCGATTGGGCACGGGTGGAGCCTGGTTGCACCGGCGCGGTCGTCAGCGGCCTGCCGCTGCTCAATCTCACGGCTGAGCGGATCATGGCCATTCTCACCGGCGCCTTTGCCTGCCTCACCGAGGACGGTGCGTTTTATCAATTCACTTATGGCCTGGCTTGCCCGATACCACGGGCGCTGCTCTTACGCCTGGATCTCGAAGCTACGCGCATAGGCTATGTGGTCCGTAATATGCCACCGGCCGCCGTGTACCGTATCCGTCGCCGCGGCATGCATGCGCTGGATGTCGCCTGACACCGTCACGGTTAAGCCAGGCTGGTTCGATCGGTTCGACCCTGTGTCCAATAAACTGGAGCATCTTCAGGAGAAGCCACGTGAACCGCACCGATCAGATTCGCCTTATGGCGAAATACAACGCATGGATGAACAGCAAGCTGTACGACGCTGCCATGACTTTGCCGGACGAGGCATTGAGCGCCGACAAGAAAGCCTTTTTCGGCTCCATTCTCGGCACGCTGAATCACCTCGTCGTAGCAGACAGAATCTGGCTGAGGCGCTTTGCGGCGCACACCGAAAACTACGCCGCGCTGCAGCCGATACGCGAACTGCCCGCGCTAACCAGCCTTGAACCACTGCCCTTTGCCGACATCCGCAGCCTTGCCGAGCATCGACAGTTACTCGATCAGGCCATCACCGCATGGGCCCAGTCGGTTCACGACGGCGAACTCGATGCCGTGTTGGCTTATTCAAATACGAAAGGTATCGCCTCAAAGCGAAACTTCTTCGGCCTTATCCTGCATTTCTTCAATCACCAAACCCACCATCGCGGCCAGGTGACGACCTTGCTTTCTCAAGCCGGCGTCGATGTGGGTGCGACCGATTTGCTTGTTCTTATTCCCGAGGCATAGCTCGTGTGTAAGCCTGCCTTACGGCGCGTGTACAAATGGATCGGATGGCTATTTGCCGCGCCATTGATCCTGATCGCCGGCTACCTGCTGGCGGCCTTCGGCTTGCTGCTTGTTCCGGCCAACCGAGATGCGCCAGTTGCTCACTCCGTGGACGCCTATATCGTTTCGAACGGCGTCCACACCGATTTTGTTTTCCCCGCCCGTTCGACGCAAATGGACTGGACCAACGTATTTGCCGCCGAGCATTTCACCGCCATGCCCGCCGCCCTCGACTTCATTGCCATCGGCTGGGGCGATCGCGAGTTTTATTTGAACACGCCGAACTGGAGCGACCTCACCGCCGGGCGCGCATTCAATGCCCTGCTGGGACGCGATCGCTCGTTGCTGCATGTCGAGTATCTGAGTGCAGCCGAACTGCAGACCGACGTCTACCGATTACCGCTTTCTCAGGCCCAATATGCGTCGCTTATTCACTACGTTCTCGATACCACCCGCCGGGATACATCTGGTGGCGTGAATGTGACCGATGCGCACTACGGCAGACACGATGCTTTCTTCGAGGCAAACGGCTCATATCATCTGTTCAATACCTGCAATACCTGGATTGGCCGTGGCCTGCTGAAGGCCGGTGTCAAGGTCAGTCGCTGGACACCGCTCGATGCGAATGTGCTTTGGTATCTGACACCGCGCTGACCATGGCGAGTAAGGCAGTCGTAGGTTGGGGTGAGCAAAGCGAACCCCAACATCTGCGCCCAACATCTGCCCCCAACGTTGCGCCACGTTGGGCATCACTCCGTTCAGCCCAACCTACCGCTGCGATGTTGGTAGGTTTCGCGGCGTTGGGGTTCGCTTTGCTCACCCCAACCTACACGTGGCCGGGGCCTTCGCTATCGAGATGCGCCATCTGCGCCGGGGCATAGCGATCGCCAGATGCGGCGCCCTTGGGCACGGCCGTTTCGATCTGCGCCAGGTCTTGCGCGCTCAGCACCACATCGAGCGAGCCCAGCGCCTCTTGCAGGCGGTCGCGACGACGCGCACCGACCAGCGGCACGATGTCTTCGCCTTGCGCCGCCACCCAGGCAATCACGAGCTGGGTCACACTGATCTGCTTGGCATCGGCGATTTTTCGCAAGGCCTCGACCAAGGCGAGATTTCGATCGATATTGCCGGCCTGGAAACGCGGGCTGTACGCACGGAAATCGCTGGCGGTGGTGGCATCTTTTTGCCAATGCCCGCTAATCAGGCCGCGCGAAAGCACGCCATAAGCGGTGATGCCGATGCCCAGGTCGCGGCAAGTCTTCAAGATGCCGTCCTCGATACCGCGCGAGATCAGCGAGTACTCGATCTGCAAGTCGCTGATGGGATGCACCGCTGCCGCCCGGCGCAAAGTCTCCGGGCCGACTTCGGACAAACCGATATGCCGCACATAACCCGCCTTGACCATGTCGGCGATGGCGCCGACCGTCTCCTCGATCGGCACATGGGGGTCCAGTCGCGCCGGCCGGTAAATATCGATGTGATCCACGCCGAGCCGCTGCAATGTATAGGCCAGGAAATTCTTCACCGACTCAGGCCGCGTGTCGTTGCCTGCCCAACCGCCGGCCGGGTCGCGCTGAGCGCCGAACTTCACGCTGAGCAGCGCGTTGTCGCGCTTGGCGCCGGCGCCCTTCAATGCCTCGCCGATCAACATCTCGTTGTGGCCCGAGCCGTAGAAATCGCCCGTGTCGAGCAAGGTAACGCCGGCCTCAAGCGCAGCATGAATGGTGGCCAGGCTCTCGACCCGGTCAGAGGGGCCGTACATGCCCGACATGCCCATGCAACCCAGCCCAAGGGCGGATACGCGCGGACCGGTCGCACCTAATTGACGATGTTTCATGGGGATAGCTCCTGATTAACCGCCCGATGCGGCGTTGACGGGGTGAAGTATGGGCGCGGGATCGGCGTGCGATAATCCGGCCCACTGCGCACAGGTTGTACGGATTTACGCACAATGAGCGATCCCGATCTTTCTGACCTCGATGCTTTTATGGCGGTAGCTCGCGCACGCAGCTTTCGCGGTGCCGCAGCGATACGCGGCGTTTCGGCCTCGGCGCTAAGCGCGGCCCTGCGCCGGATGGAAGCTCAGCTCGGCGTGCGTTTACTCAATCGCACCACCCGTAGTGTCACCCCCACCGAGGCGGGCCAGCGCCTGCTGGAGCGGCTGACCCCGGCACTGGACGAGATCGCCGGCGCGCTGGATACCGTCAACAGCTTTCGCGATAGCCCCACCGGCACCTTGCGCTTCAATGTACCCACCATTGTGGCCCGCCATATCCTGCCGCCGATCGCGATTGGCTTTCTTGCCGCGCATCCCGGCATCAAGCTTGAAGTAACCACCAACGATACGTTTATCGATGTGCTGGCCGCCGGCTTCGATGCGGGCATCCGTTACGAGGAAAGCATCGAGCGCGACATGATTGCCATCCCGATCGGGCCACGCGTGCAACGCTTTGTCGCCGCCGGCTCGCCGGCTTATCTCGCCGCGCATGGACGGCCAGAACATCCCGGCGAGCTGTTGCAGCACGCCTGCATTCGCCACCGCTTTGCCAGCGGCGTAGTCGCACCATGGGAATTGGAACGCGATGGCGAGATCATTCGCATCAGCCCGGACGGGCCGCTGATCGCCTCCACCATCGACATGGAAATCGAAGCCGCCATCGCCGGCCTGGGTTTGATCTATATCTTCGAGGAAGACCTACGCGGCGCCTTCGCCAGCGGCGCGCTGGTGCCCATACTCAACGATTGGTGGCAAAGCTTTTCCGGCCCGTTGCTGTATTACCCCAGCCGCGCACATATGCCGGCGCCGATGCGGGCTTTTGTCGACTATCTCAAGCGCGAGCGCAGCCGTTGAAACCGTGCGTGCGGTGCTGCGCCCGTGGGCGCAGCACCGCACATCCACTACGGATCGAACTTCTTTTCCACGCCGAACAGGAACGATTGATTGTCCTGACTGCTGTTGTCGAGCAGGTTCTGGTATTCGAAGCGTAAGGTCCAACCGCGTAGCGTTTGCAACTGCACGCCTATCCCAAGCAAGGTGTGATTGCGTGATTGCTGCATCAGCGTGGCGTGATAGAGCGGACCGCTCAGCAGATCGGCATAGCTCATCGTAGCCAGGCTGGCGCCTTGGAAGTCACGCTGATACTCCACGCGCGCGCTCGGCATCCAGGTGCCGTAGTCCTCCTTGAGGAGGTATTGAGCACGCAAGCCCACGCTGCCGGTGGAGGTTTTCACGGTTTGCTTCTGGTAGTTCAGCGAGTACACGGGATCGCCATGCTCGGTGTAGCTGTTGAGCTTGGCGTTAGCCACATCCAGACGGCCATACGGTGACAACAGCCATAGCTCACCGCGATGCTCATAGCCCAATGCAAGCGAGCCGAACCATTGCTTGCCATCGCGACTGCCGGTCACAAAATTACCGTTATCGGTGACATAGCGGCGTGCATCGAACGACAGCCATTGGTAGCCGATCAGCGCATCGAGATACGTCGCCTCGGTCGGGCGGTAGCTCGCATATGCCGCGATGTTGTAGCTATTGACCGTGCTGCGACTGCCCTTCTGGCCAATATCCGAAGCATCGTGGCCGTAGCCGACGCCGACACCTGCCGCGAGCGACGAGTTGATCTGCTTGTCAGCGCCTACGCTGAGGCCCGAGGTGGTGAAATCGATGCCGTTGGCGCTGGCGCCGAGTTGACGCGTACCGAAGTTCACCGCACCACCGGTCCATACCCGGATATCGCCCGGCGCACTACCGGCCGAACCACTCGCGCGACTCAAGCCCGCACCCTCCGCGTCTGGCTGCACCAGATAACGGCGCTCGTCATTATCGGCAGAGTTACCGCGCATCATGCTCAGGAAAGGATCCTTGGCGGCCCGGCGTCCACCGCCGGAGCTGAAGGTAATCCCGTTGCTGAAGTCACTGCCGCCGGCTCCGCTATGCAGACTCTCCAGGCGACGCTGGAAGTTGTTGATCTGGCCGATGGCCATGCGTCGCGCAGCGTCCGCCTGCGCACTCAGAATGCCCAGTACTTCGGCGTTCTTCGATGGATCGCTGCGCCCGGTCACCGTCACTGTCACCGTGCCCGGCGCCGAAGTGGCATAGGCATTATTGAGAGTGAAGCTGAGCTGAGCCACGCCACTGAAATCCGCTGCGGCGGTGAAGTCCAGCGCATAACCCGTTGCCGTGGCGCGAATGGTTCCGCTACCCGCATTGGCCGGCGAGATGGATACCAGATTGGCCGCAGTGAAAGGTCCGCCGCGCGCGCCAGCCGTGAGATCGATCGGCACCGTGGTGCCCGCGATGGCGGTAGCTGTCAGCGCTGCCGCTACCGGCAGTGGATTCACCGTCACCGCGACGGTTGCCGGCAAGGACACACCAAATGCATTGGCGACGGTGTAACTGAAGCTGACATGGCCCGAAGCATCCGCAGGCGCCGTATAGACAATGTCGGTGCCGCTGACACTGGCTACGCCCGACGCCGGTGCCGTGGCGATCGCCACCGTGGTGAACGGCCCACCCGTGGCACCCGTCGTCACGTGAATCGTCACCGCTTTGCCGGCAAGCACGGTGACGGTCTGCGCCAGCACCACCGGCACCGCCAGCGGCGTCACGGTGATACTCACCGTCGCCGCTGCCGATGTTCCACCCGGCCCGGTCGCGGTATAGGTCAGCGTATCGTTGCCGAAGAAGTTGCTGGCCGGGGTGTAAACCACGTTCAAGCCACTCACGCTCGCCGTGCCATGCGTCGGCGCCTGGCCGATGGCAATGCTGGTGATCGGGCCGGTGTCATTGTTGGTCACCGGAATCGTCGCCACCGTATTCGCCGGCGTGCTCGCCGTATCGTTGACCACGATCGGCACCGGTTGGCCTACGACGAAGGTGAAGCTCTGGCTGCCGCTGAAGTTCAAGCTGTCCTTGGCCGATACCGTGAACGCATAGCTGCCGGGTGTCGTCGGCATGCCGCTCAAAACACCACTGGCGCTCAAGGCCAAACCGCCAGGCAAGCTGCCCGCGCTGACACTGAAGGCATACGGCGAACTGCCGCCGCTGGCACTGATGTTCTGGCTGTAGTTCGCGCCGACCTGTGCCGCAGGCAAGCTGGCAGGCGTAACGGTAATCGCCGGTGCGGTGATGTCGACGGCGTAGTTCATCGTCAACATCGCCGGCGAACCGGCGCCGGTGCTGCTGTCGACGACACGGATGGCGAAGGTGAAATGACCGGCCACGGTAGGGGTACCGCTCAAAGCACCCGTCGCCGCATTCAAGGTCACCCCGACCGGCAAGGCGCCGCTCGCCACGCTATAGGTGTACGGCGTAATACCGCCGCTCGCACTGACAGCCTGGCTGTACGCCGTTTCCGCGATGCCATTGGGTAGGCTCACAGGTGTCATCGCCAGGGTCGCCACACTGATCGTTACCGTGTATGCCTGTACGCCGGTCTGGCTGTTGGTGTCGGTGGCGGTCACGCTGAATGGGTAGGTGCCGGAACCGGTTGGTGTGCCGCTGAGTTGTCCGGTATTCGCATTGAGCGCAAGACCGGGCGGAATCGCGCCCGCAGTCACCTGATAGTGATACGGAGCCACACCGCCGGTGGCACTCAGCGCGGCGGCCGGATACACCGCGCCGACCATGCCGTTCGGAAAGGTTCCCGACAAAACGATGTTCGGTGTGGCCACCGCCAGGGTGTAAACCGTGCTGGTCGAAAACGGAGCGCCCGTACCCACGGAGTGATCGGTGCTGCTGATCGTGATCGGGAAGTTGCCGGGCTGTGTCGGCGTACCCGACAACACGCCAGTGGCCGTGTTGAACGTCAGGCCCGTCGGCAAGGCTCCAGATAAGGCATAGGTGTACGGCGCGGTGCCACCGCTGGTGCTGACCGTTTGGCTGTATGGATTGCCGTATGGCACGGTCAAGGTACCGGTGGCCGGTGACATCACCAGCAGGGGTGCGTTAGTCGTCAGCGTGAAAACTCGCGTGCCGGTGAATTGGGTAGCACCGGTACTGCTATCTGTCCCCGAAACCGTTTCAGCAAACGTACCCGCCGCCTGCGGCGTGCCCGATATCGTGACGCTATTGGCTGTGGTGCCGGTAATCGACAGACCCTGCGGAATATTGGTGACGCCAATGCCGGTGTATGGCGCGGCGCCACCACTGAAGGTGTAGGTCTGCGTATACGGCACGCCGACGGTCGCGGTGAGCGGCGAAGAGGCGTTGATGGTGATCGTGGCACTGCCCACGGTGATCGTAACGGTGGCCGCTGCCGACGTACCCGTCACATTGCTGGCGGTGTAAGTGAAGCTGTCCGGGCCGGAGTAGCCGGCTGTGGGCGTATAAGTGATCGCGGTACCGCTGGCGGTCGCTACGCCATGGGCAGCCGCACTGGCCACGGCAACCGAAGTAGCCGCACCGCTGATGCTTAATGTGATGGCATTGTTGCTGCTGTCGTAGACGACATTCGCACTCACCGCATTAACCACAGGTACCAGCGGATTCACCGTCACCGTCACCGTTGCCGGCGCGGAAGTTCCACCGGCATTGGTCGCCGTATAAGTAAAGCTGTCACTACCCGTATAGCCATTCGAAGGCGTGTAGGTGATCGATGTGCCACTGGCCACAGCCGTGCCGTGCGAAGCGGCACCAGCTATCGCTACCGAAGTAGCCACGCCACCGCTAAGCGCCAGCGTCACTGGGTCATTGCTGGTGTTTTCGAGCACGGTGATCGATACCGCTCCAGCCACCGGGATCTGCGGGCTCACCGTAATGGTTACCGTGGCGGGCGCCGAAGTACCGGTGACATTGCTGGCCGTGTAAGTAAAGCTGTCGCTGCCCGAATAACCGACGGCAGGTGTGTAGGTGATCGACGTACCGCTGGCCGTGGCCGTGCCATGTGCCGCCGCACCGGCCACCGCGACCGAGGTCGCCGCGCTGCCGGTGATATTCAATGTAATGGGGTCGCTTGAACTGCCGTAAGCCACCGTGGCGCTGACCGCATTCGCCACCGGAATCGGTGGATTCACCGTCACCGTCACCGTAGCCGGTGCTGAAGTACCGCCGGCATTGGTCGCGGTGTAAGTGAAGCTATCACTGCCCACATAATTGCTGGCCGGCGTGTAGGTAATCGATGTACCACTGGCCGTGGCCGTGCCGTGTGTTGCCGCGCTCGCTACCGCCACCGAGGCTGCCGTACCCCCGCTAAGCACCAACGTGACGGGATTGGCCGTGCTGTTTTCAATCACCGTGACCGCTGCCGCCCCGGCCACTGGAGCCTGTGGAGTCACCGTGATGGTCACGGTGGCCGGCACCGACGTGCCACCGGCATTCGTCGCCGTGTAAGTAAAGCTGTCCGGGCCAGAGTAAGTGGCCCCAGGCGTATAGGTGATCGTAGTGCCGCTAGCCGTGGCCGTGCCGTTCCCGGCTGCACTGGCTACCGCCACTGAAGTCACGCCAAGACCGGTGATATTCAAGGTAATCGGGTTGGCGCTGCTGCCGTAAGCCACCGTGGCACTGACCGCATTCGCCACCGGTATTGGCGGCGGCGTCACCGTAATAGTCACGGTGGCGGGAGCCGACGTGCCGCTCACATTCGTCGCCGTGTAGGTGAAGGTGTCGCTACTCGAATACGTGCTGGATGGCGTATAGGTGATCGACGTACCGCTGGCGATGGCCGTGCCATGCAAAGCCGCCGTTGCCACCGCGACCGAAGTCGGCGTGCCGCCGCTAATGTTCAACGTAATTGGATTGGCTGAACTGCCATAGGCCACGGTGGCACTGACCGCATTGGCCACCGGTACTGGCTGATTCACCGTCACCGTCACCGTGGCTGGTGTCGAGGTACCGCCGGCATTGGTCGCGGTGTAAGTAAAGCTGTCACTGCCTACGTAATTGCTCGCGGGCGTGTAGGTAATCGACGTACCACTGGCCGTGGCCGTGCCATGTGTTGCGGCGCTTGCTACCGCCACCGAGGCTGCGGCACCGCCGCTAAGTGCAAGCGTGACTGGATTATTGGTGCTGTTTTTAAGCACCGAGACCGATACCGCGCCAGTCACTGGAGGCTGTGGGGTCACCGTAATGGTCACGGTCGCCGGTGCCGACGTACCGCCGGCATTGGTCGCCGTATAAGTAAAACTATCCGGGCCAGAGTAAGTGGCCCCAGGCGTATACGTGATCGTGGTACCGCTGGCGGTGGCCGTGCCATTTCCTGCCGCACTAGCCACGGCGACCGAGGTCACGCCAAGACCGGTGATATTCAAGGTAATCGGGTTGCTGGTGCTGCCATAGGCCACGGTGGCGCTGACCGCATTCGCCACCGGTACCGGCGGCGGGGACACCGTAATGGTCACCGTGGCGGGCGCCGAGGTGCCACCGGCATTCGTCGCTGTATAGGTAAAGGTATCGCTACCCGAATAGGCACCGGAGGGCGTGTAGGTAATCGATGTGCCGCTGGCGGTGGCGGTGCCATGTGAAGCCGCGGTTGCCACAGCGACGGACGTCGGCGTACCGCCGCTGATGTTCAATGTAATCGGATTGGCTGAGCTGCCGAAGGCCACGGTGGCACTGACGTTATTCGCCACCGGTTTAGGCGGGTTATTCACGGTCAGCGTGTAGTTGACCTGTTCGCTGACGGAGCTGCCGCTATCGGTAACTTTGAGCGAAAACGTCGACGCGCCAAGCGCTGTCGGTGTGCCGACCAGCGCGTTGCCTGTCAAGGTGATGCCGGCAGGTAGCGTACCGCCCAGAAGCAAGGCCACGGTGTAGGGGCCGGTACCGCCAGTGGCGGTAATGGGCTGGTTATAGGCCGTGCCGATGATGGCTGTCAGCGCCCCTGATGGCGGTGACACGGTGAGGCCGCCGCCGATATTCAAGGTATAGGTCCGGGTGCCGTCGTGTACGCCGTCGCTTGCCGTAACGGTAAAAGTGAAACTGCCGCCTTCGGTCGGTGTACCTCCAAGGGCGCCGGGGACGCCGCCTAACGAGTCGGTAAGACCGGCCGGCAAGTTGCCAGCGGAAATGAAATAGGTATATGGACCACCATTGCCGCCGCTGGCAGTAAGGTTTGTTGTTGGATATGCGGAACCGACTGTGCCCGAAGGCAGTGTGGCAGGGCCGATCGTGATCGGTGTGGATCCACCTGCACCAATGGTCAGGTTCACGGTGACTACGATGCTGTTGTCGTCCATGAAGGTGAACGAGTCAGTGACTGAACTATCGCCGTTGTTGACATACGTAAGGTTATTCGCGGTTTGATCGACGACTAACGTGCCGTGCGCTGGCTGTGAACCGGTGGCAGTGATGCCTCCGGGCGAGCAGGTATTTTCGTCGATAACAAGCGTGCCGCCCGAGGCCACCGTGTCGACAATCGGATTCGTGCAAGCCGCCCGTGCCGTGACAGGCAATAGCATGCCCGCACACAGCACCAGCATCGCAAACCAAAATAGAAAACGAGCCTGAAAACCTCTCGCGCCCACAGTCGAGCCGACAGTCTGAAAACCCTGCATGTCTTACTCCTTCGAGCCCCTATTGCGCGTACCCAGCGAGACGCGCCTCGAACGACACAGATGGTGCGCGGCAGAAGTGCAAGAACCGAACCCCATCGGTGGGTGGACAGTTATCTACCGTCAGCCCAAACCCTGCGCATTATTACGCTATTTCTTTGCATTTACCCAACCATTTATCTCAACGTGCCTTTTGGCACCCCTGCTTTGGCACGAATAAAGGGAAGTAAAAACTTGCGATGAAGCTTCTCTTCACGAATTTAGATCGAGCATAAAAGCTGCACTTATTTACGACAGGATTTGAATATCGCACTGATTCAGTACTTTATTTCCAGGAGATTACGAAATTCTCGGGGTGTCTATAACCACATATCTCCAAGTCGCGTGAAGATTGCACTTGTACCGGCAGGCCGCATCGCGGACAGTAGAGAGACAACGGAATCCAACAGGGGGGAATACCGATGTCCAATTTCTATCTCGGGCAAATCATGCTCACCGGCTTCGGCTTTGCGCAGAAAGGCTTTGCCTTGTGCAACGGCCAGGCGTTGGCCATCAATCAAAACGCCGCGCTGTTCGCCTTGCTCGGCACCAGCTATGGCGGTAACGGTCAAACCACCTTCATGCTGCCCAATATGCAAGGCGTCACACCGGTAGGCGCAGGCATACCCGCAGGTGGTGGTGGAGCGTCTTATACCTACGGGCAAACAGGGGGCACTGAAACCGTCACCCTTCTACAATCCAATCTGCCGCAGCATACGCATCAGGTGATGGCCAGCACGCAAGCGGGTACCGTAAAAAATCCAAACAACGCCGTCTACGGCAGTAGTACATCAGCCGATGCTTTGTACGGCGCCGCCAGCAGCGGCCTGGTCGCCCTCAATCCCGCCGAAATACTCCCGACAGGTGGCAGCGGACCGCATGACAATATGCAGCCGTATCTGGTGATTAATTTCAATATCGCTCTCGTCGGCATTTTTCCGTCGCGCAACTAAGCGGTCGACCACCACTCTCTTACTGCGGAGCAATCCATGAGCACACCTTATGTGGGCGAAATTCGTCTATTCGGCTTTCAACGCGTACCCGACGGCTGGTTCGCCTGTGACGGCAGTTTGAAAAGCATCGCTGAATACCAAGTGCTGTTTCAATTGATAGGCACAACTTACGGTGGCGACGGCCAGACAACTTTCAGTGTGCCTGACCTGAGCGGCCGGGTGCCATTGCATTGGGGCCGGGGGAACGGACTGACCCCGCGAGTCATCGGCGAGAGGAGCGGCACCGAAACCGTCACCTTGATAGCCGCGCAAATGCCAGCGCACACGCACGCCTTGACGGCTACCACCAACGGCAGCGCCACCACACCGGGCCCGACTATGCTGCCAGGTGCCGTCCCCGCGACCGATACCATGTATGCCACTGATCTCACCGGCAGCAACACCCTCGCACTCGGCAGCGCCAGCATCGATATGCAAGGCAACAGCCTTCCGCATGACAACACCATGCCGACGCTGACCGTGTCGTATTGCATCGCCTGGGCCGGTATTTATCCGTCGCAGAGTTAACCACCTACGATCAACGCGCGCAGACGCCGGCTGCCACCGCGCCGCGTCAGTGCCAGGAGAATCTTATGAGCTCACCTTTTATCGGCGAAATTCAGCTATTCGGTTTTAACTTTGCACCCATGGGTTTTTCGCAGTGCAATGGTGCCGTGATGTCGATTTCGCAGAACACGGCCTTGTTCTCGCTGCTTGGTACCTACTATGGCGGCAATGGCCAAAACACCTATCAACTACCCAACCTGATGACCCGTGCAGCGTGTAGCCAAGGTAGCGGAGTGGGGCTATCGCCGCGAACCATCGGCGAGAATTTTGGTGAAGACACGGTGACGCTATTGGCCAGTGAGATGCCGATGCACAATCATGTTTTCGACCTGCATACACAACGCGATGTGACCAAGCGCACCAACGTACCGTCCGCTGGAGCCAGTTTGCTGATACCGACTCAAATCTCGCCTTTTCTACCCAACGTTGCACCCAACACGTCCTTCGCGCCGAGCATGTTAAGCCCGATCGGCGGCAGCCTGCCCCATGAAAACGATCAACCCTATCTGGCCATCAACTACTGCATCGCCTTGACCGGCATCTTTCCCGCCTTCAGCTAATGCGGGCTTCGCGTGCACTGCCGGCCTTTCCGCCGGATCGCAAGCCCTTTGCCGAGTCCGCGCTCCTTCGGGAGCGCGGTATTCGGTTGCGCGCGGCGACCGAGCGCGACCTGGTATTTATGCGCGAGCTTTACGGCGTCCTGCGCGCCGATGAGTTGGCGCCGCTGCCGTGGCCAAACGCGACCAAGCAAACCTTTCTCGACGATCAGTTCGCGCTGCAGCATCTGCATTTCGTGCGCCACTATGCGGCCGCCGATTTTCTGGTGATCGAGCACGATCACTCGCCGGTTGGGCGCTTTTATTTACTGCACGAAGCAGCGGCCGATTTCATGATCGTCGATATCGCCTTGCTGCCGACATGGCGACAGCTTGGCGTCGGCACCGAGTTGATCCGCGCTACCCAAAACAGGGCCAGCAGTTTCGGTCGTGGCGTCGCCTTGCATGTCGATCAACGCAACACGGCGGCGCGTCGTTTATACGAGCGCCTCGGTTTCCAGGTTGTCGCCGAAGAAGGGCCTTATCAGCGGATGCTTTGGCAATACGAATGACTGCCGGTCAGTTGTATACCGCCTGATAAATAAACCCATCGCGATCGCGTGCGATCGGCACCAGAAAGATGCCGAACTCGCCCAACGCCGCATGCGTCATCTGATAGATCTTTTGCGGCAGCAGAATCGCCGATTCGTTGCGAAACAGCAGCGAAAACGGTGAGCGCACCATGCCGGGAATGGCCCGCCCCGTCACGGCCAATGGCCGTGCCTCGACCAGAACAAACGGTGCTCGCCCCTCGCTGTCCAGCGCCACCGTAAAGGTCTCATTGAGATGACCCGCGAAATGTTCCAACGCAAAAAATTGCATCGCTGCGCTCCCCCCGAGCGTGGCCAGACTTAAGGGCGAAGTGTTGCACAAAGCATGCGCTCCGGCGCAGTTCAAAGTGACGTTGCGACTTCGGCACGTGTGCCGAAGTCGCCATGTTTCAGCGCGCGATCTGGCCGAAGCGACCGCTATTGAAATCCACGATGGCCTGGTTGATTTCCTCCACCGTGTTCATCACAAACGGGCCGTGGCCGACGATAGGCTCGTCAATCGGTTCGCCGCTGAGCAACAACAGCGAGGCGTCCGAATTTGCCTCCACCAGTACATCGCTGCCTTCGCGATCGAGCATTACCAACTGCGCTTCGCGGGCAATCTGGCTGCCGTTGACCTGCACCGTACCGCGCAACACCACCAGCGCCAGCGTGCGCCCCGCCGGGACCTCGAAGCGGGCCTCATGCCCTTGATTGAGGCGGATATCCCACACGTCGATCGGCGTGAACGTCAGTGCCGGGCCGCGATGCTTTTGATAGTCGCCCGCAATCACGCGCACCTTGCCGGCACCATCGGGCAGATCGACCGCGGGAATGTCCTTGTTCATAAGGGTCTGGTAGCGCGCCGGCGCCATCTTGTCCTTGGCCGGCAGGTTTACCCACAACTGCACCATTTCCAGCGTGCCGCCCTTGCGGCTGAAGTCGCGCGAATGAAACTCCTCATGCAGGATGCCCGACGCTGCCGTCATCCATTGCACATCGCCCGGACCGATCTTGCCGCCGCCTCCGGTGGAGTCGCGATGCTCGACCTCGCCCTCGTAGACGATGGTTACCGTCTCGAAGCCACGATGGGGATGCTGACCCACGCCACGCTGCTTTTCGGTCGGCGTGAACGCGGCCGGGCCGGCATAGTCCAGCATGAGGAAGGGGCTTAGATGCTTTCCGTGGCTGTCGTAACTGAAAAGCGAACGCACCGGGAAACCGTCGCCCACCCAATGCCCTCTGGGAGCGCTGTAAATGCCGAGAATCTTCTTCATGGTGATCTCCTTTGGCAGTCAGCCGAATGGGCCGACCCGAATGACAGGCACGATAGGCTTGCAACGATGGCGCCGGTAGATAGCGCGATTTATCCTTTGCGTCCTATCCATGGAACGATGACCTGGCCATGCACGATCTCAATGATCTGTATTTCTTCACCCAGGTCGTCGATTACCAGGGCTTTGCGCCAGCAGGCCGCGCGCTGGGCATTCCCAAATCCAAGCTCAGCCGACGCATCGCCCTATTGGAGGAGCGGCTTGGCGCACGCCTGATCCAACGCTCCTCGCGCCGTTTTTCGGTAACCGATATCGGCCTGGAGTACTACCAGCACTGCAAGGCCATGCTGATCGAAGCCGAGGCGGCGCAGGAGGTCATCGACCTCAGGCAATCAGCTCCGCAAGGTGTTATCCGCCTGACCTGTCCGGTAGCGATACTGCATGCCCGCGTGGGGCAGATGCTGGCCGACTATATGGCCGAAAATCCCAAGGTGACCATCCAGCTCGAATCCACCAATCGCCGCGTTGATGTCATCGGCGAAGGCGTCGATATGGCGATACGCGTGCGCCCGCCACCACTGGAAAATAGCGATCTGGTCATGCGCGTACTGGCCGAACGCGGCTGGCGGCTGGTCGGCAGCCCGGCCTTGATCGAGCGCTTAGGCTTGCCACACGTGCCGGCCGATCTGCACAGCCTGCCCACGGTGGATATGCGCCCAGCACTGGGCGAACACATCTGGGAACTGGATGGCCCGGAAGGCGCGCGCGCTGCGATCCGTCACGAGCCACGCATGGTCACCGACGACATGATCGCGCTACGCACTGCCGCGATACGGGGTATCGGCGTCACTCAACTACCCAGCATGATCGTCTGCGATGAAATCAAAGATGGCAGCCTGCTCGCACTGCTACCCGAGTGGGCGCCCAAGCACGGCATTGTTCATGTGGTCTTTCCATCGCGGCGCGGTGTGCTTCCCGCTGTGCGCACGTTGATCGATTTTCTGGTGGCACGGTTTGCACAGATTGAGGATTAGCGCGGGTGTTGCGTGACACATGCCCTGGTGAAGAGAGCAACGACCAGGTCGAATTTTTCTGTTAGATCACTCAACTTGATTCTGTAAGGCCAAAACGGCCCTATCCATTCATTCATACCTGGATGCGCCTTTCCGACGCGTATCACGTCGCCGCCGACGCCTCGGCGGATGATCTGCTCGATGATGCCGTCACGTTGCTCGATTACGCCTACAGCGTGGCCAATGCCATGAGTCACAGCATCACTGAAAACACTGAAATGGATAGCCACCACATTGCCGGCACCTTCGCCGCCCTCGCCACCTTTATCGATATGGCGCAAAGCTCATCCAACCATGCCCAGGTGCAGTTGCGGTATGCGCGGAGGGAAGCGAAGAGCTGCGCCCCCTCCCAGCCTCCCCCTGCCTGCAGGGGGAGAAGCTAAAAGCTCGCTTCATTCAACTCCCTGCCTGCATGCAGGGAGATGAGTCGAAAGCTTGCCTCAGTTGGCCCCCTCCCCTGCGTGCAGGGGAGGGTTGGGGAGGGGTGCGGACGTGCGTCGCTGCAACCAATCACCGAGCTGCTTCAGTACTTGACTGCGCGCAGGCTCGGCTTCGTTGAATAGCTCGTGATAAAGCGTGTCGAAGAAGCGCGTGGTGAGTTGCCGGGTGGCAACGGCACCGGCGGCAAAGTCGCGGCTGCCGGAAGGGTCGACCACATCGTCGCTACCGGCGACGAGCAACAAGGTCGGCACCGATAAGCGCAAAGCGTCGGCGATGCTGCTGGCGCCGGCGCGGAAAATAAAATCGGCCAAGCGCGGGGTGACCCAGCGATGCCGCAAAGGGTCGTTGCGGTAGGCGGCCACGGCTTGCATATCGTGCGTGAGCTTCTCGGACGGCAAGCCGTTGCGTAATGGGAGATTGGGTACGACGCGCGCCAACAGCTTGGCCAGGCGCATCATCCAAACCGACTCCAGGCTACGCAGCGCCGGCGATGACAGCACCAGCGCCGCCGGGGTCACCCGGCCATCCAGCACCGCTCGCGCAGCCACCAGACCGCCCATGCTGTGGCCGAGCAAAAGCGGCAGGCGCGGCTGCTGGTCGGCGTAGTCGTTGTAGACAATGGCCAGATCCTCCAGCAAGTCGTCCTCATGCCGTAACGCACCGCGCGGGCCCGTTGTCTCGCCATGGCCACGCTGGTCGTAGCAACGCACCGCATAGCCGCGCGCATGAAACCATTGCGCCAACCGCCGATAGCGGCCGCTGTGCTCGCCCAGACCATGCACGATCAGTACCGGGTCGCGTGCCTTCGGATGCGGCCAGTCGCGCACCAGCACGGTCTGGCCGTCAGCCATCGATAGCCTATGGGTCTGCTCGCCGACCATGCTGCCTGGGTGATTCACTTGCGTGCTCTACGCGACAAAACGCCGATTTTGCCTGATCCCGGCGTTTTCGTGCGGGGCACCAGGCGACAGGCTCACCCTGCATGCTGTGAAAAGCCTGCTCCACGACCGTAACGGCGCGGTCGCCAGCGAGGGGGTAGCTTGCTTCCCCCTGCAGGCGAGGCGCCGGCGGTCGCGCGCCGATTACAGCTCGGCGCGGAACTCCACCCCGATCACGCGCGGATCGTTGACGAAGGCGGTGCGGTTATTGAAGTCGATGGCACCGGTGATGGCGCGCTTGTTGGTGAGGTTGCGGCCGTACAGGGCTACCTCGCGCTTGCCGAAATCCCAGTTGTAGCCGACACGCGCGCCGCCTTCGAGCAGCGGCTTGCCACGGAACTCCGCCGATTGATAGAGGAAGAAATTCACTTCGCTGCGGTAGTTCCAGTCGGTGTAGATGAAGAACTCACCGCTCTCGCCGTAGGGGATACCGTAACGCGCCGTCACTGTGCCGACCCACTTGGGTGCGTTCGGCAAGGGGTTGCCATCGACCAGGGCGTTGCCGTTGGCGTTGAGCGGGTTGAGCACGGTGCAAGCGGAACCGCACGGGGCCACGGCCAGATTCTTGTCTTTCAGCTCGGTGTAGTTGTAGCTGCCGCCGCCGGTGAGAACGAAGTGCGGCGTGAGGTAGGCCTCCAGATCGAATTCGGCGCCGTAGCCCTGTGTTTTGCGTGCATTGAGCAAGCGCGTCACGTTGATATCGCCACCGACCGCGGTGAGCTGCTGGTTGTGCATATTGAAGGCGTAGACGTCGGCATTGAAGCGCACGCGGTTATCCATACCGGTGGTCTTGATGCCCAGCTCGTAGGAGGTAATGGTCTCCGGCTTGGCCTGCGAAATGCTGTTGGAAAACAGCACGCGGCCCTGCACGCTGGGGGCGCGGAAGCCATTGGCCACGCGCGCATATACGTTTACGTTGGGGTTGAGCGTCCAGGTGCCGGTCACGTCGCCGCTCCAGCGCGAGTCGTGCGGATTGGCGCTCAACTGCATCGGGCCGGCACCGATCGGCGACAACAGGCGGTCCACGCGGAAGGTGCGCGAATCGTGCGAATAGCGCGCACCGGCACGCAGCTCAAAGTCATCGGCGAGCTGGTAGTTGGTCGAGCCGAACACCGCCCACGCCTTGGTCCGCTGCGTCTGGTTGGCGTAGCCGTCCAGCGCGTGGTTGTTGAGCGTGGCGTAGTCGTAATTGGTGATCTTGATGTCTTCGTCGAAGTAGTAGGTGCCGACCTGCCAGTTCAAGCGATCCTGTGTATTGCTGGCCAGGCGGAATTCCTGGGTGAGCTGGCGATCGCGCGGCAAGGCATCGGCGGTTTCCACCGGGAACGCCGTCACTGCGGAGGCTTGCGCCGGGGTATTGGGTATCGCGATACCACCGTCCACGTCGCCCAGGCTGTAGGTAGTAGCGCGTTCCAGGCCGGTGATCGAGGTGAAGCTGTAGTCGCCCAGCTTCCAGTTCAGGTGCAGGTTGCTGCCCCAGCTAAACAGGTGCTGCTTGTTGCGACCGTCCTGCGTGACCCGGTCGCGGCTGAAGCCCGGCACCAGGGTGTCGCTGCCCAGCTCGATAGCGTTGGCGCGATTGACCATGGCGCTGCCGTTCAACCAACGGGCATGCGTGTTGATGAGTGCGTTGAAGTCGCCGTTCTCGTACAGCGCCTGCATACGCACTGCACGGTCGTTGTAACCACCGAGCGCGTCTTTCTTGCCGGTGTAGTCGTTGTCGATCCAGCCGTCGCGATGCTGGGCCAGCGCGGAAACACGGCCAGACCAGTGCGAACTCAGGGCGCCGCCCAGGGCCGCTTCGACATTAGCCGTGCCCAGCGTGCCGTAGGAGACGCGCGCGTAGCCGCTGGTCTCCTGACTTGGCTTGCGCGAATCGAACTTGATGACGCCGGCCGGTGAGTTGCGGCCGAACAGCGTGCCTTGCGGGCCGCGCAGCACCTCGACCTGATCCAGGTCGAACAGCGGGAAGCCTTTGAGAATCGGGTTTTCTTGCACGATGTCGTCGTACACCATCGACACCGGCTGCGATGCGTTCAAATCGAAATCGCTATTGCCCAGGCCGCGAATATAGAAGCGCGGAAACACCCGGCCATACGAAGTTTCGGCATAGACGCTGGGCGCGCGCGAGGCGAGCTGCAACACGGTATCGCCTGACTGGCCGAACGCCTCGATCTTCTCTGCCGTAATCACCGTCAGTGCGATCGGCACCTTTTGCATGTTCTCCACGCGCTTTGCGGCGGTGACATTCACCGTCTGCAGCTCAGTGGTCTTAGCCGTTTGCGGCTTGGCTTGCGGGGCGGCGGCGTCTTGCGCCTGGACCGCGCCGAAGGTGAGTGCGGCGGCAATGGACAAAGCGAGCACGCCAAGGCGCGACGGACTGGCAACGGACATAGGTATTCCCCAGGATGAAAGGCAACGGGTGATAGCGCTACGCGGCATTGTTGCGCTGCAGCGACACGATATTGTCATACAGTCGTGGGTCTTGGTGAAAGCGTAAGTTTTTGCAGCCGGCTTTGCGACCGGGTAGATCGCCCTCATCTATGATCGAGTTCGCTTTCCCGCCATGGCGGGTCCAGACCTATGCCCCTGCAGCCATTTCATCCCGCCGTCACCGCGTGGTTTCGACACACCTTTCCGGCCCCCACCGCCGCGCAGGCGGCTGCCTGGCCATCCATACGCAACGGCCAGCACAGCCTGATCGCCGCGCCTACCGGCTCGGGCAAAACGCTGACCGCCTTTCTCGCGGCTATCGACGCACTGATCTGCGAAGGCGTGGCCAATGGCGGCACCCTGCCGGACCGCACCACCGTGGTCTACGTGTCGCCGCTGAAGGCGTTATCCAACGATATCCGTATCAACCTGGAGGCCCCGCTGGCGGGCATTCGCGCCGAGCTGGAAAAACTCGGCCTGCCCGATGTGGATATCCGCACCGCCGTGCGCACCGGCGATACGCCGCAGTTGGAGCGCACCTTGATGCGCAAGCTGCCGCCGCACATCTTGGTGACCACCCCTGAATCGCTGTACATCCTGCTCGGCTCCGAGTCCGGCCGAAAAATGCTCGGCACCACGCGTACGGTGATCGTGGATGAAATTCACGCGCTTGCCGGCAACAAGCGCGGCGCGCATTTGACGCTGTCGCTGGAGCGGCTGGAATGTTTGTGCCAGAGACGCTTGCTGCGAATCGGCTTGTCGGCGACGCAGAAGCCGATTGAAGAGGTGGCGCGGTTTTTGGTTGGTGTGGGTGAAGATGCTGCGCTTACGCTTGCTCCTCCCCCTGCTAGCAGGGGGAGGCTGGGAGGGGGTCAAACCTCGCC
>NZ_KZ857178.1:45680-291832 GCF_003350925.1 Dyella tabacisoli
CACCCCTCCCCAGCCCTCCCCTGTACACAGGGGAGGGAGCCATAGCTGCACCATTATCGACGTCGGCCACACGCGCCCGCGCGACCTCGCCATCGAAGTACCGCCGGTACCGCTCGAAGCGGTGATGTCCAATGACTGCTGGGAGCTGATCTACAACCAACTGGCCGCGCTGATCCAGCAGCACCGCACTACCCTGGTCTTCGTCAATACGCGGCGCATGGCCGAGCGCCTTGCGCGGCACTTGTCCGAGCGATTGGGTAAAGAAGCGGTCGCCGCACATCACGGCAGCCTCGCCAAAGAACAGCGACTGGATGCCGAGCAGCGGCTAAAACGCGGGGATCTCAAGGTCTTGGTGGCTACCGCCTCGCTGGAGCTGGGCATTGATATCGGCGATGTGGATCTGGTCTGCCAACTCGGCTCGCCACGCTCGATTGCCGCCTTTCTGCAACGCGCCGGACGCTCGGGCCATGCAGTCAACGGCACGCCCAAGGCGCGGCTTTTTCCAACGACCCGCGATGATTTGATCGAATGCACCGCACTGCTCGATTGTGTGCGCCGCGGTGAGTTGGATGCGTTGATACTGCCTCCGCAACCGCTGGACGTGCTGGCGCAGCAGATTGTCGCCGAGGTGGCATGCCAGGAATGGAACGAAGACGCGCTATACACGCTGGTGTGTCGGGCGCATCCCTATCGCGCGTTGCCGCGAGAATCGTTCGACGCCATCGTGCGCATGCTTGCCGAGGGCTTTACCACACGGCGCGGCGCGCGTGCGGCTTATATCCATCGCGATGCGGTGCATAAGCAACTGCGTGCCCGGCGAGGTGCGCGGCTCACGGCGATCACCTCCGGCGGTGCGATTCCCGACACCGCTGATTACCTGGTGGTGCTGGAGCCACAGGCCACGGTGATTGGCTCGGTGCACGAAGATTTCGCGGTCGAGAGCATGGCCGGCGATATCTTTCAGTTGGGCAATACCAGCTATCGCATCTTGCGGGTGGAGCGGGATCGTTTGCGCGTGGAAGATGCGCACGGCGTGCCGCCAAGCATTCCGTTCTGGCTGGGCGAAGCGCCCGGCCGCAGCAACGAGTTATCGCTGGGCGTATCGCGTCTGCGTGAAGAAATCGCCGTACATATCGACGATGGCAATGCCTTGCATTGGCTGGTTCACGATTTGGGTTTGAACGAAGCCGCCGCGCAGCAACTGGCCGACTATCTGACCAAGGCCAAGGCTGCGCTGGGCGTGTTGCCGACGCAGCAAACCTTGGTATTCGAGCGGTTCTTCGACGAATCCGGCGGCACTCAGTTGGTGATACATACGCCCTACGGCAGCCGCATCAATCGTGCCTGGGGCCTGGCGCTGCGCAAGCGTTTCTGTCGGCAGTTCAACTTTGAGCTGCAAGCGGCGGCGACCGAGGACGCGATTGTGCTGTCGCTATCGACCAGCCACAGCTTTCCATTGGAGGAAGTCGCCCGTTACCTGCACTCCAACAGCGCCGAGCAAGTACTGATTCAAGCCTTGCTCGATGCACCGCTGTTTCCCGCGCGCTGGCGCTGGAACGCGGTGACCGCACTGGCATTACCGCGTTTTCTCGGCGGCAAGAAAGTACCGCCGCAACTGCAACGCATGAAAAGCGAAGACCTGCTTGCCACGGTGTTCCCCGACCAGGTGGCGTGCCAGGAAAACATCGTCGGCGAGCGCGAGATTCCAGATCATCCGCTGGTCAATCAAACCCTGCACGACTGCCTGCGCGAAGCGATGGATGTCGATGGCCTGCTGCGCATTCTGCGCGGGCTGGAGGATGGCTCGGTCGAGGTGGTTGCCCGCGACCTCACCGCGCCCAGCCCGCTCGCCGCCGAGGTGTTGAACGCCGCGCCCTATGCCTTCCTGGACGATGCCCCGCTGGAAGAGCGCCGCACGCGCATCGTTTCCACCCACCGCGACAACGATGCCGACGATCTGGGCAAGCTCGACGCCGACGCCATCGCCGCCGTACGCGCGGAGGCATGGCCCGATGTACGCCATGCCGACGAGATGCATGAGGCACTGAGCGTGCTTGGGTTTGTCACGGCCAGTGAAGCGGCGGATAACCAGGGCTGGGAGGGATGGCTGCAAGCGTTGGCGAAAGCGCAACGGGCAACCCGCCTTCAGCTCTTGCCCACCGCACCGGAAGCGGCTTCGACCGCCGTCTGGATCGCCGCGGAAAAGCTGCCGCTATGGCAAGCGTTGCAACCCGACGCGACGCCGCAGCCACCGATAGCCGTCCCTGCCGAATACGCCACGGCCTGGACTCGTGACGACGCATTGCTTGAACTGATTCGCGGCCGTCTGGTTGGCTTAGGTCCGGTCACGGAGGCGTCGTTGGCGCGTGCGCTTGCGGTTGGGTCAGATGAGGTCGCGCTGGCCCTGACCCGACTGCAATCGGAAGGCTATGTGATCCAGGGCCTGTTTACTCCGGCGGCGAGTGAAACCGAATGGTGTGAACGGCATTTGCTGGCGCGCATTCATCGCTACACCATCGGCCGCCTGCGCCGCGAAATCGAACCAGTGAGCCGGCGCGACTTGATGCGCTTTCTGTTTGAATGGCAGCACCTCGCGCCCAATGCACGGCTGAGTGGCCCGGAGGCCCTGCCCGCCGTGCTTACTCAGCTAGAAGGCTACGAGGCCGCCGCTGGCGCCTGGGAGGCTGAACTGCTTCCGGCGCGCATCCAGGATTACTCCACGCATTGGCTGGACGAGCAATGCCGCGCCGGCCGCATTAGCTGGAATCGCTTGCGCGCCAGTGGTGGCGGTAGTGGTGGCCCGATACGCGCCACGCCCATCGTGCTGCTGCCACGACGAAACATGGCCGTATGGGCGTCCATGGCTCGTGCGGACAATCTGCAGGACAGTTTGATTTCATCGCGCTCCCAAGCCGTTGCCGATGCCCTTGCCAGTCATGGCGCGCTGTTTTTCGACGAGTTGATCGACGCCACTCGCCTGCTGCGCACCGAGTTGGAAGACGCACTGGGCGAACTGGTTGCCGCAGGCCGCGTCACTGCCGACAGCTTCGCCGGCTTGCGCGCCTTGTTGCTGCCGGCGGCCAAACGCGATGCCCACCGCCATCGCAAGCTGCGGCGGAATATGTTGAGCGGCATCGAGGATGCAGGGCGCTGGTCGTTGTTGCGTCCGTCGGCACAGCCCTCTTCTGCCAAGGATGATGGAGAGAGAATCGAGCACATCGCGCGCAGCTTGCTGCAACGCTATGGCGTGGTGTTCTGGAAGCTGCTGGAGCGCGAAGCGCCCTGGCTGCCCACCTGGCGCGAATTGCTGCGGGTGTATCACCGACTCGAAGCACGCGGCGAAATTCGTGGCGGACGTTTTGTCGAAGGCCTGATCGGTGAACAATTCGCCCTGCCCGAGGCGATTGGGCAACTACGCAACGTGCGTCAGCGCGAACCCGAGGGGCAGCTAATTTGCCTTAGCGGCTGCGATCCGCTCAACCTGGTGGGCACGGTGTTGAGTGGCGATCGATTGCCCGCCTTGATCGGCACTCGCGTGCTGTACGAAGACGGCGTAGCAGTGGCCGCGTTAGTGGCGAACAAGCCGCAATGGTTGATAGAGAGCGATGCCGTGCAGCACCAGCGCTGGCGCAATGCTTTGTTGCGTCGGGCGGGACATGATGCTGGGCTTGATGCGGTTGGTTTGTCGATGCGGCGTTGAGGCTGCTCACCCCCTCCCAGCCTCCCCCTGCAGGCAGGGGGAGGAGCTAAAAGCACGCCATGCCATCCCTGCGACCGAAGGGAGTCCCTATTCGGGACTTGTGGAGGAGAGTTGGGAGCGGTCCGCCTACTCGCTGTAATCGGCGATATAAACCAACAAACCATCGCGCTCGCGAAACTCGCTGCGCCCCGGCATGGCGATAACCTGGCCGGCACGCACGCCATTAGGCAGATCCACCGCGAACGTGCCCTCGAAGAAAACCTGGACATGTGCCGTGCCGGCGTCTTGGTGATACGCCGTAATAGTCTGCCGCCGCACCGAGAACAAATGCCGCGAACTCTCCGCCAGGTGACGCAGCTCTTCGATACCCAAGGTACGCAAACCCAACATCCCGGCGCTGTAGTTTTCGAACACCACCTCGCGATGCATCGTCCCCAGCATGGCCTCCACGTCTTTGCGGTTGTAGGCATCGATGTAGCGGTCGATCAGGGCGCGCATAGAGAGTCCGGGGAACGGGGAACGGGGAACGGGGAACGGGGAACGGGGAACGGGGAACGGGGAACGGGGAACGGGGAACGGGGAACGGGGAAAAGCTTAAAGAGCAAAAGCAAAAGAGCAAGAACAAAAACATATCGAGATCAAAAAAGAACGCGGCGCCACAACAGCCCCTCGAACTCCACGTTCCCCGTTCCCTATTCCCCGTTCCCCGCCTTTAATCACCTCTTCACGTTATCCGTCTGCTGGATAAAGTGCGCCACATTATCGTGCAGTTGCTTCAGCGAATCCTCGTGCGCGTAGACCATATGGCCCGAGGGATACCAGGCGTAGCTGATGTTGTTCTGCAAGGTGGTCGGGATCGGCAGATGGTGCATCTCGTAGTCAGCGGCGTAGTAAGGCGTGGCCAGATCGTAGTAGCCGCCGTGCAGGGATACTTTCAAACCCGGATTGGTCTTCATCGCCATCGCCAGGTCGGGCATGACATTGGTCGATTGCTGTAGCGCATCGCTGCTGCCAGGGGCTTTATGCGAGAAATCCCAATGGTCGACGTCGGCGAACAAACGATAGCCGCGGCCATCGCCGAACTTGAGCTGCCGGCGCACATAGTCGTTGAAAGCGGCCACGTAAGCGGCGCTGATGGCCGAGGACTGGGGGTCGTATTGCGAATCTTTGTTCAAGGGGTCGAGCGACGGGCCGGAGAAGCGGCCATCGAGGCGGCCGGTGGTGATGTCCGCATCGCTTTGCAACTGTTGCTCGAACATGCCGCCGTTGACGCGCAGATCGGCCTTCAACAAATAGGCCACCGGCAGACCAGTGTATTGATGCAGCTTTTCGGCTACTGCCTGTTTGCGCGTCGCGTCGAGCCGCGCACCTTGCATCAGCGCTTGCGCGTAATCGCCCATCGCGTACTGCTCCACTTCACGCAGAAAGGGCTCTAACGCAGCCGGCGTTTGCGGGAGTTTCTTGTGGTAGTAAGCGGTGGCGGCGAAGGTGGGCAGCGCCAGCACGTAGGGAAGGTCGACGCTCGGGTTGGTTTGCGCGCCGTCGATGCTGGTGTCAAAGCTGAGGATTTGCGACAGCAGAATCACTCCGTTGAGATCCACGCTGGATTCGTTCTCCAGAATGTTCGCCAACACCGCCGAGCGAGTGGTGCCGTAGCTTTCGCCGAACAGATACTTCGGCGAGTTCCAGCGACCGTACTTGGACAAGAACTGGGTAATGAACTGGGCAAAGGCATGGCCATCGCCATCCACGCTGTAGGTCGCCTTGCGGCGGTCCTTCATCTGCTCGTCACGCTTGCCTTTGTCTTCGTCGGCGGCGATCAGGCGGCTAAAGCCGGCGCCCGGCGCATCGATAAAAACCAGGTCAGAGGTGTCGAGCAGGCTGTAGTCGTTGTTGACCAAACCATAAGGGGCGGCCGGCGTGTGGCTATCGTCGCGGGTCACCACGCGCTTCGGGCCGAACGCTCCCATATGCAGCCACACCGTTGCCGAACCGGGACCACCGTTGTAAATGAAGGTGACCGGCCGCTTGCCTGGCTCTGCGCCGGTCTTGAAATAGGCGACGTAGAACATGCTGACCTGCGGCTCGTGCTCTTTATCGCCGCTGCCATGCAAGACCAGGGTGCCGGCGACCGCTTTGTAATCGATGCGCTTGCCTTCCACGCTGACCGAACCGGTGCTCTCAGATGACTGCGGCTGTAGCAAGGCCATCTCGGCCTTATCGGCTTTGTTTTCCTCGGGCTTATCTTTGTCTTGCTTGTCGTTAGCCGCGAAGGTAGCCGTACTGAGTAACAGCGCGACCAGCGCCGCAGCGAGGGGAAGCTTACGCATGGGGAAACAGCTCTCGATCACTGGAGCGCAAGCGCCCGGAAACGCAGCTTAGGCACCGAAGCCGACAGTTTCATACCCCAGAAGTCATAACTTGCCCCCGAGCTTGAAACTCAGCTATGCGTAATAAGCACAATCGCCAGTACAGCCAACAACACTCCGAACAGATTAAGCCGGCTCAACCGCTCGCGAAAAACCAGGATGCCGACCAACGCCCCCAGCGCGACCACGCCGATATTCATGCTGGCGAAAACCAGGGAGGGATGCTGCGGCAGGGCCTGATGCGCGCGCAGATAGAACAGGATATTGCCGAAATTGGCCAGGCCAAGCAGCCCGCCCGCCCATGCGCTGCGCAGGGTGAAACGGGTTTGCTTGCGCGCCACACGCCATAGTTGCAACGCAAACGCCACCGGCAATGCCAACGCGAACATCACCTGCAACGATGCCCCCAAAGGCACGCCGGCAAGCGCGACCCGCTTGAACAAGATGTCGATGACGCCGAAACCGGCGAATACCACCAGCGGCCAGACCCATGCGGCAACACCGACGCTTGCCTGCTTCTCGTCTACGCGCCACACCATGCACAGCAAGGCCAGCAGGCCCAGTGCGATACCGATGCCTTTCAGCGCCACCCATGGCTCGCCGAACAGCAGAAAAGCCGCCAGCAACGAGATCAGCAGCGACAAACGCTGCGCCGCGTCGCTACGCACGATGCCGGCATGACGCACCGATGCCGCCAGCGCGAGAAAGATCGTCGGCAACAACAACCCCAACCCGACCAAGCCCAGCCAAGGCGCCTGCGCGCTTTGCAATACCGCCAGCGATGGATGCAATACCAACGCCGTCAGCCCACTGGTCACCACATAGTTCCAGGCGATGGCCTGCCCCGCATCGACATCGAAACGACGCGCCAGCTTGAGCAACACCGAGACCAATACGCTGCAAATGACGCTGAGAAGGATGTAGCTCATGGTTGGCCTGGAGAGGGAACGGGGAACGGGGAACGGGGAACGGGGAACGGGGAACGGGGAACGGGGAACGGGGAACGGGGAACGGGGAACGGGGAAAAGCCTAAAAAGCAGAAGCAAAAAAGCAAGAGAAAAAACAAAAAAGATCAAAAAAGAACGCGGACCTGCAATATCCCCTAGAACTTCATGTTCCCCGTTCCCCATTCCCCGTTCCCTGCTTTACCTTCGCTCCCTGCTTTACCTCCGCTCCCACTCTCAACCCCCAAATCGCTCGCGATAACGCAGCGGACTCACCTGCAGTGTGCGGCGAAAATGATGGCGCAGTGTATCGGCGCTGCCAAAGCCGCAGGTATCGGCGATGCGCTCGATCGGCATGTTGCCGCTTTCCAGTAATTCGCATGCACGATTCAGCCGTTCGCGGGTCAGCCATTGCTTGGGTGTGTTGCCGGTTGCCTCTTCAAAACGGCGTAGCAGGGTGCGCTCACTCATTTTGGCGCGTTCGGCGAGCAGGCTCAGTGGCAGTGGCTGATCGAGGCGGCGGCGCATCCACTCCAACAGAGTGCCGAGCGATGCGCCTTGCTCGGGTAGCGGTGCGGGAATGAATTGGGCCTGGCCGCCATCGCGATGCGTGGGTACTACCGCGCGACGCGCCACCTGATTGGCAATCTGCGGGCCGTAGTCGCGGCGAATCAGATGCAGAGAAAGATCCAGCGCAGCAGCACTGCCCGCCGAGGTAAGCAGATTCCCTTCGTCGACATACAACACATCCGGCTCGATGCGGATGCGCGGGTAGCGCTCAGCCAATGCCTGCACATAGCGCCAATGAGTCGTCGCGCAACGGCCATCGAGCAGGCCGGTGGCGGCAAGCACGAACACGCCTGAGCAATACGACAGCAACCGCGCACCGCGCGCGTGTGCGGCACGCAGGGCATCGAGCAGGGCCGGTGATGGCGCGGCATCCACGCCACGCCAGCCCGGCACGATGATCGTACCGGCCTGCGCCAAGGTCTCTAGATCTCGGCGTGCTGGCACGCCATCTATCGACAGACACCAGCCGCCCGCCGCGCGCATGGGCCCATGATCGACCGGACACAGCACGAAGTCGTACCAATCGGCGATCTCAGGCCGCGGCATGCCGAACATCTCCACCGCAATCCCGAATTCGAAAGTGCATAGCCCGTCGTAGACCAGGACGGCCACCTGACGGTTAGATGGCCCCGGACGCAACGTGGATGGACGCGTGCGAGAACGCTTTGGCGGTTTTTTCATGGTGACTGGCATTCTCGCCAATGTCGCTCAGCCTTGCCAGTGTTCAAACTGACGCCATCACCTCGACCGGAGTAGCTTATGAGCAGCGTCATCCATCGCGTTCCCGCGGCCGCCAGCGCACAAGCGCTTGCCCATTTTCAGGCACGCTTGAGCTTTGAAACCGACTGTGCCGACGTGTACTACGCCACTCATCACGAAACGAAGGACTTCGTGCTACTCGATGTGCGCACGCCCGTGCTGTACGCCGCCGGCCATCTGCCTGGCGCCATCAATGCACCAACCCGCACCCTCAACGAACAGCGTCTGGCGGAGTATCCGGCCGATACGTTGTTCGTGGTCTATTGCGCGGGCCCGCATTGCAACGGTGCCAATAAGGCAGCGGTGAAGTTGGCCCAGCTCGGACGGCCGGTCAAGGAAATGATCGGCGGACTCACCGGCTGGATCGATGAAGGCTTTGGGCTTGAGCGGCACGCCTGAAAATCGCAATGGATATATAGGCTGAGCGACTGGGCTCTCGCCATCGCGTTGCAGCTCGCCCGCTCATCAAGCGGGCGGCTGCCTTGATTCGCGCCTTGTGCGAACTGCGCGCCGAAGCGATCAGCCGCAGAGTGCCGACGCTTCGCGCGCGAGTTGCTCGATACCTTCCCAGTCGGCGTTCTTGAGCTTGTCGGCCGGGGTAAGCCAGGAGCCGCCGACGCAAAGCACATTCGGCAACATCAGAAACTCGGGCGCACTGATTAAGCTGATGCCGCCGGTAGGGCAAAAGTGAACCTGCGGCAGCGGGCTGGCCCAGGCACTGAGCAGCTTCGCCCCGCCGGCCGGCACCGCCGGAAAAAATTTCTGGAAGCGATAGCCGCGTTCCAGCAAGGCCATCACTTCGCTGGCGGTGGCGGCACCGGGTAGCAACGGCAAGTTGCTGTCATCGGCGGCGGCCAATAAATGCGGCGATACCCCTGGCGATACGGCAAACCGCGCGCCGGCCTGCTCAGCCGCATGCAGATCTTTTGCGCTCAACACGGTGCCGACACCGACGATCGCCCCTTCGACTTCGGCAGCGATGGCGCGAATGGCCTCCAATGCCGCAGCCGTGCGCAGGGTTACCTCGATCGCCGGAATGCCGCCCGCAACCAGGGCGCGTGCCATCGGCACAGCGGCTTTCACATCGTCGATAACGACCACCGGTACCACCGGCGCCAGGCGCAGGGTGGCTTCGATTTGCCGCTGCTTGTGTTCCATGCTCATAGAGAAGGCCTATTTGCCCAGTGGGGTAAGAAACACATTCAAAGTACGCCCGCGCCAAGATCAGCCGTCGTCGCGGCCTGACGAAACAGACCGAACAATTCACGTCCCATACCGATGTGATGTGCGGAAAGATCGGCCGTGACCGGGGTGCGCGCGGCAAACTCGGCCGCGTCCACCAGGACATCCAGACGCCCCGTCGCCGCATCGAGACGAATCATGTCGCCTTCGCGAATCTTGGCGATCGCGCCACCGGCCTCGGCCTCGGGCGTTACATGGATCGCCGCCGGCACGCGGCCGGAGGCACCCGACATGCGACCATCGGTGAGCAAGGCGATGCGATGACCGCGATCCTGCAACACCCCGAGTGTCGGAGTGAGCTTGTGCAACTCGGGCATACCGTTGGCGCGTGGCCCCTGGAACCGCACGACTGCGATGAAATCGCGATTCAACTCGCCGCGCTCGAAGGCTCGGCGCACATCGTCCTGGTCGTGGAACACCAGCGCCGGTGCTTCGATCACCAGGCGCTCATCGGGTACGGACGATACCTTGATGACGGCCCGCCCCAGATTGCCATCGAGCATGCGCAAGCCGCCATCGGCGCGGAAAGGTTCGGCCGTGCCGCGCAGCACACCGCGATTGCCGCTCTCTTTGGCCACCGCAGTCCAATGCAGCCGACCTTGCTCATTCAGCTCGGGCACTTGGGTATAGCCGTCCATACCGGTACTGAACACGGTACGCACGTCGCGATGCAGTAAGCCGGCATCGAGCAGTTGATCGATCAGGAAAGCCATGCCGCCGGCCTGGTGAAACTGATTTACATCGGCATAGCCGTTCGGGTACACCCGCGCCAGCAATGGGATCACCGACGACAGCGCGTCGAAATCGTCCCAGCGCAGTTCAATGCCGGCCGCGCGTGCGATCGCCACCAGATGCAGCAGGTGATTGGTGGAGCCACCGGTGGCATGCAGGCCGATCACACCGTTGACGATGGCGCGCTCATCGATGATGTGGCCCAGCGGCAAATGACCGGCACCGACTTCGCTGAGTGCAGCCACCCGGCGCACGGCTTCGACGGTAAGCGCTTCGCGCAGTGGCGTGTCCGGCGCGACGAAACTGGAGCCGGGCAAATGCAGACCCATGATCTCCATCAGCATTTGATTGGAGTTTGCAGTGCCGTAGAACGTGCAGGTGCCTGGCGCGTGATAGGCCGCAGCCTCCGCCTCGAGCAACTCGGCGCGATCGGCCTTGCCCTCGGCATAGGCTTGGCGCACCTTGGATTTCGCTTCGTTGGTGATGCCGCTTGGCATCGGCCCCGACGGCACGAAAATGCCGGGCAAGTGGCCAAAGCTCAACGCACCGATCAGTAAGCCCGGCACGATCTTGTCGCAGATGCCGAGGTAGAGCGCGCCGTCGAACATGTCGTGCGACAACGATACGGCCGTTGCCATGGCGATCAAATCGCGCGAGAACAGCGACAGCTCCATGCCCGCGCGCCCCTGGGTCACGCCGTCGCACATCGCCGGCACGCCACCGGCAACTTGTGCGGTGACGCCGGCCTCGCGCGCGGCTTCACGGATCAGAGCCGGATAGCGCTCGTATGGCTGATGCGCCGACAGCATGTCGTTATAGGCATTGATGATGCCCAGATTAGGCGTATAGCCCGCACGCAGTGCTGCCTTGTCGTGCGGCTCGCATGCGGCAAAGCCATGCGCGAGGTTGCCGCATGAAAGCCGTTCGCGATGCGTCCCCGGACCCTCGGCGGCTTCGATCCGGCCAAGATAAGCCGTGCGGGTCGGGCGACTGCGTTCGCGCAGACGCTCGGTGACTTCGACGATAACGGGATGCAGCGTACTCATGACAAAACTCCGAAACGGAAATCGGCGCCGCGCGATGGTCGGCGCCTTCTATCAAAATGAACCCGCTGCTGGGTCACACACATCAGGATCATGGACACCAATAGACCGACACCGGCACACGCGACTGCTCCAGCACGGCACGCACCGGATAGTTGCGCGCCTCGCCAATCCCCAGCCGCGTATTCGCGAGCAGATCACGCTTGGCCTCGCCTTCGATGTGCAGATACAGCGCATGGGTCTGTAACAGCGCGGGCAGAGTGAAGGTAATGCGCGGCTCGCCGGCGCCGTGCGCGCGCATGGGCAGTACACGCACACTGCTGTGCAGATCCAGCGCCTCGTCGAGCCGATCGCCAGCGGGAAAGAACGAAGCGGTATGACCGTCGTTACCCATCCCGAGAATGACGGCATCGAATGGCAGCGCCAACGCTGCGATACGTGTCTTGACGATGGCAAGGCCTGCTTCGGGCGTAGCGGTATCGGCATACAGCGGCACGAACTGCGCCTCTGAAGCAGCGTGCTGCAGCAACAGCGATTTCACCAGCCGTGCATTTGAACGCTCATTGCTCTCAGGCACCCAGCGCTCGTCCACCAGGCTGACTTGCACTTTGGACCAATCCAGCGACTGTCGCGACAACCGCTCGAAAACATGTTTCGGCGTACTGCCGCCCGAAACAGCCAACAGCGCCGCACCACGCTCAGCGATGCCCGCGCGCAGATGCTCGGCGATACGGTCGGCCAAGGCCTGGGCCAGTGCAAGCGCATCGGTGAAGCTGTGGGTAGTGACATTTAGCATGAGGAACTCAGCGGCATAGATGTGCGAGAGGTGAGTCGGGCTTACTCGCCGTCCTCACTCCAGGTACGGCCATCGCGCTCGATCAGCGCTACTGCCGCGCTAGGGCCCCAACTGCCGGCGGTATATGGCCGCGGCGCTTCACCGCTGGCGGACCAGGCGGCCAGAATCGGGTCGGCCCAGCGCCATGCCGCTTCCACTTCGTCACGACGCATGAATAACGTGGGGTTACCACGTACGACGTCAAGCAATAAACGCTCATACGCATCGGGCTGCTGCACGCCGAATGCCTCGGCAAAGCTCATGTCCAGCGGTACATGGCGCAAACGCAGGCCACCTGGACCGGGATGCTTGATGGTCAGCCACAGCTTTACGCCTTCATCGGGCTGCAAGCGCAAGACCAGTCGATTTTGCGCCAACGGGCCCGCCGAAGCGCCAAAAATCGAATGCGGTACGGGTTTGAACACCACCACGATTTCGGACACCCGCGACGGCAAACGCTTGCCGGTGCGCAGATAGAACGGTACGCCAGCCCAGCGCCAATTCTGGATCTCGGCCTTCAACGCGACAAAGGTTTCCGTATTGGATTTGCCGCCTGCAAGCTCGTCGAGATAGCCCGGCACACTTTGGCCTTCGCTCGCGCCGGCGCGGTATTGGCCACGCACGGTGACTTGTGCCGCATTGGTCTCGTCAATCGCTTTCAGCGAGCGCAGCACTTTGAGCTTTTCGTCGCGCACCGCATCGGGCGCCAGCGACGAAGGCGGCTCCATCGCCACCATGCACAACAACTGCAGCATGTGGTTTTGCAGCATGTCACGCAGCGCACCGGCGCGGTCGTAATAAGCGCCGCGGTGGCCTACACCCAGGGTTTCGGCCACGGTGATCTGCACGTGATCGATATGCTCGGCATTCCACAGCGGCTCGAACAAGGCGTTGCCGAAACGCAGCGCGAGCAGGTTCTGTACGGTTTCTTTGCCCAGGTAGTGATCGATGCGGAAAGTCTGCGATTCGGCGAACACACGGCCGACGGCATCGTTGATCTGATTCGCACTGGCCAGGTCGCGGCCGATCGGCTTCTCCAGCACAACTCGCGATTTGCCGTGATTGAGCCCGTGATGGCCCAGCCGCGCGCAGATATCGACAAACAGTTCGGGCGACGTGGACAGGTAGAACACCCGCACATGCTCAGACTGCTCGCCGATCAGCGCGGCGAACGCATCCCAACCCTCATCTTTGCGTGCATCCAATGGGCGGTAGCCGACCTGTTTCAGGAAGGCGTCGACTTTGGCCTTGGTTCCGCCGGCCTCGTGTAACGCCGTGCGCAGGCTGGAACGGTATCCATCGTCGTCCAGCGACTCGCGAGCGACGCCGATGATGCGACTGCCGGCCGGAATCTGGCCGTCGACAAAACGATGAAATAAAGCAGGTAGCAACTTGCGGATGGCGAGATCGCCGGTACCGCCAAAAATCACCAGATCGAACGCTTCGACCTGAGCCTGGGAAGCCGTCACTTCGATATCCTCGAACGATGTGGGCAACGGCCGGAATGCCGTGCCGGATCGCCCAGGATCGTACCAGTGAAATACCAGATCACGCCAGCGTCTATCGCCCCATGCATACGTATGCGGCCTGACGGCCCATGCCATCCAGTATTCAAGCAAGCTGGTATCCGCCAGCAACCGCGTAACCACGCGCCAGTTGCTCTACTGGTATGGTCATTGGTATCGTTCGCGCCATGGAAACCGCCCTAGCCAACGAATACCGCCGCCTCTGCGATGATTCGGCGATACATCAACCACTTGCCTATCTAAGGCTGCGGCGGGCCATTCGTAACGTCATCGAACACCGTGACATCGAACCCGGACAAACCCTGCCCAGCGAGCGCGACTTATCGCGCGTACTCAATCTGTCGCGCGTGACCATTCGCAAGGCGATCGCCGGCCTGGTCGAGGAAGGCCTGCTGACGCAGCGCCACGGCGCCGGCACCTTCGTCGCTGAACGTATCGTCAAACCGATGTCGCGACTGACCAGCTTTACTGAGGACTTGCGCGCACGCGGGCTGCATCCACGCTCGGAGTTTTCCGAGCGCGGCATTGGCGAGGTCACGCCGGAAGAAGCGATGGCGCTGAATCTTTCGCCAGGCTCGCTGGTAGTACGCCTGCATCGTGTGCGCTATGCCGAAGACGAGCCGCTGGCGATCGAACGCAGCGTGGTACCCGCCAGCGTGCTGCCCGACCCTATGCTGGTACACGACTCGCTCTACGAAGCGCTGGAGAAGTTCGGCTGCCGCCCGCGCCGTGCGTTGCAACGCTTGCGCGCTGTTTCGCTCGGCGCACAGCAAGCACGTTTGTTGCATGTGGCTACTGGCAGTGCCGGCCTCAATATCGAGCGGCGCGGTTTTCTGGATGATGGCCGGGTGGTGGAGTTCACCAGTTCTTGGTATCGCGGGGATATTTACGATTTTGTTGCTGAGTTGCAGACGGATTGAGGGTTCTTTAGCGATAAGCGACTCAACTGTATGGCGACCTGGATCGCCTGCGGCGGGCTTTCGGCCACCTGCCGGTGGTCGAGTCACTTTCTCTTGATGGTGTAACCAACGGAGAAGGCCACCCCGCGCGTCGCCCTTCGGGTGCGTGAGGGTCGGCCGGGCTTTTCGACAGTGCATCCATGCACTGGCGAAAAGGACTCGGCATCCATGCCGAGTCCCCTGCGGGCCTGATCGTCCGACCCTCACCGACGCACAGGGGCCCCGAGGTCAAAGGCCAAGATCAAGAGCAACGTCAAAAGCCGTGAACACTGCGCTTTTGCCCCTCACCCCTTCATTCATCGGCGACTGCTCGCAGTCGCACCCGAGTGCGCGCAGGACGCGCGCTGCTCTTCGGGGCCCCTTTGCAGCGGTGAGGCTTAGACGACAAGGCCCGTAGGGGCATCGACACGGATGTCGATGCCTTTTCGCCAGGGCAGGAAGCCCTGTCGAAAAGCCCGGCCAAGCCTCACACACTCGCAGGGCAGGATGCCCGGAGAGCGCTGCATGGGGGTGGCCTTTCTTTGGGTTACTTTTCTTTGGCCACTTCAAAGAAAAGTGACTCGGGCCCCGGCAGGGGTCCGAAAACCGCCGCAGGCGACCAGCCAGCCATATCACGCCGCCTGATTCGCCGCCTTCAACGCCCGCTTAGCCGCCCGCCGCTCCTTACGCCCCGCCTTGCGAATCTTGCGATCGTAATTCCATAAATAGATCGCCGGCGTACTCAGCAATGTCAGCAATTGAGACACCAGCAAACCGCCGACAATGGCTACGCCCAGCGGCTGGCGCATCTCCGAGCCCACGCCAAAACCGATCGCCAAAGGCAAGGCGGCGCCCATGGCCACCAGGGTCGTCATGGTGATCGGACGGAAGCGCACCAGGGCCGCCTGGCGAATCGCGTCGGGCGGCGACATGCCATGCTGGCGTTGGGCGACCAGGGCAAAGTCGACCATCAGAATCGCGTTTTTCTTGACGATGCCGATCAGCATCAAGATCGCGATGATCGCCATCAAAGTGACCTGAGTTTGCGTGACCAGCATGGCCAGAAATGCACCCATGCCGGCGGCCGGTAGGGTGGACAGAATGGTCAGCGGATGGCCCAGGCTTTCGTAGAGAATGCCAAGCACGATGTACATGGCGAGGATCGAGGCGAGCAACAGCACCATGCCGTTGGATTGCGCTTGCTGCAGGCGTTGGTTGTCACCGGTGTATTCCACGTGCACGCCAGAGGGCAGGCGCACCGCGAGCGCCGCTTGTTCCACCAATTTGATGCCTTGGTCTTGCGCTACGCCGTCAGCGAGGTTGTAGCTGATAGTCGCTGCCTGCAGTTGATTGTGGTGGCGGATTTTCGTCGGGCTCATGTTCGGCTCGATATGCGCCACCGCCGATAGCGGAATCATCATGCCCTGGTTGTTGCGCACGTGGAGGTTGAGCAAGGTCTCGGGACTTAGCGATTGCGCATTCGATGCAGTCAGCACGACCCAGTATTGGTTGATATCGGAGTAAATCACCGAGACTTGGCGCTGGCCGAACGAGTTGAACAGCGCCGTATCGATCATGCCCATGCTCACCCGCAGACGGCTGGCGGCTTCGCGATCGACTTTCAGTAATTGCTCTTTGCCGGTGCGTTCGAACGTGCTGGTGACGTCCCGTATGTCTTTGACGGTGCGCATTTGGCGAACCATCTTCAAGGCCCATGGCTGTAAGTCCTCGCCGTTGGTGCCGATGAGCTGGAATTCGTACTTGCCGCCTTTATCGCCGCTGCCGCCGCCACCGAGAAACTGCACCAGACTAAGCGTCACCTTGGTGTTCGGCATGACGTCGTATTGCTTGGCAAGCCGCGCCATCACCACTTTGGCGCTGTCACGGCGATCATTGGGGCCGTTACCGAGCGGCTTGAGGTCGATGAACATGCTGCCGGTGTTGCCTACGGCGCCATTGCCGTCGTTGGCGCCAAGCGTGGTCAGCACATCAAGTACGGCCGGGTCAGCTTGCATGATGCCGGCAACGCGTTGAGCGCGCTCAGCCATCAGCGTGGGTGAAATATTAGTGTCGGCGCTGATATCAGCTTGAATCATTCCGATGTCTTCTTCGGGCATGAAGTTGCCGCCTGCGGTTTTCGCGACGGCGATGGCAAGCACCACCGTCAGGCCCAGCAGAATCAACGGTTGCCAGCGCATGATCCGGCGATGGCGCATGGCCCAATCCAGGGCGCGCTCATAGTGGTAATGCAGGCGGCGGTCGAAACGTTCCAATACTCGCTCTAGCCGGCCCGGCGTGCGTTCACCGGGCTGCTCGACTTTGAGGAAATATCCGCATAGCGCCGGCGTAAGGGTGAGCGAGACGAGTGCGGAAATCACCACCGCCACGGTCAGCGTGACCGAGAATTCGCGCAGCAACATGACCAGCATGTTGTTGCCGAACAGCAAGGGTGCGAACACTGCCACCAACGACAAGGTGATCGAAACCACGGTAAAGCCGATCTCGCGAACACCGATCAAGGCAGCCTCCAGTGGAGGCTCACCGTGCTCCATATGGCGCACGATATTTTCAATCACCACGATGGCGTCATCCACCACAAAGCCGATACACAGCACCAGCGCCACCAGCGACAAGGTATTGAGTGTGTATCCGAGCGTCCACATCGCCACGAAGGCGCCCGCCAATGACAACGGCACGCTCAGTGTGGCGATCAAGGTCGGCCGTAGCCGACGCAGAAACACCAACATCACCAGCACCACCATCACGATGCTTATCAGCAAGGCGATCTCTACTTCGTGCAATGCCGATTTGGTGGTTTGAGTGAGATCGAAGATCGGCGTCATCACCACGTCGGCCGGCATCCAGAGGTGGAAACCGGGCAACTTGGCGCGAATCTCCTCTACCGTGGCTACGGCGTTGGCTTCGGCTCGTTTGCTGATCTGCATCGCCACTGCACGGCTGCCGCTGAACCAGGCAGCCTGGTACTGGTCTTGCGGGCCACTGCTCACGGTGGCCACATCGGATAAGCGCACCGGTATGCCGTTCTTCACCGCAATCAACATACGGCCGAATTCTTCCGGCGTATGCAGCGAGTCGTTCGCGGTGACGGTCATCTGCGTGTGGCCATCGGTCAGCAAACCTTGCGGTGAGGTGACATTGGCGGCGGTCAGCGCATTGCTGACATCGTTGGCGCTCATCCCTTTGGCAGCCAGCACTGCGGTGTTCAATTCCACCCGCACGGCATGCGGCGTGCCGCCGAAAACCTGCACCTGGGCTACGCCGGGAATCTGCGCCACGGCGGGTTTCAGCATGGTATCGGCAAGGTCGTACAACTTATCCTGCGGCAAACTGGTCGAGGTCAGCGCGATAAACAGGATGGGAATCTGCGATGTATCGAATTTGAAATATTGCGGCAGGGAAGGCATGCCGCTGGGGAAATCCGGGGCGGCGGCGTTGATCGCGGCCTGCACGTCACGTGCGGCTTTGTCAGCGCTGCGGCCATATGTGAAGCGCACCTGCACGCTCGCCGAGCCTTCGGTGGCGTTGCCGTACATTTCCTCCACCCCAGGGATGCGGCCTAGATGACGCTCCAGCGGGGCCAGCACCGTATTGGCCATGGTTTGAGCACTGGCGCCAGGCATCTGCGCCACCACAAAAACACCGGGGAATTCCAGCGACGGCAACGCCGCCACGCCCAGCAGCATGTAAGCCCACGCGCCGGCCAGGATCAGCCCCAACGCGAGCAGCGAGGTGCCGACCGGGCGGCGAATCAGTGGTGCGAAAATATTCACAGGCCTCCCAGGCCATCGTTGGAACGTATCCTGCGGGCCCCGCACAGGCAATGATGCGCTGCATAGCGCTGCGGGTATTCGAACGCAGCGTATGCGGCAGGTTCAATCATGCTGACTTTATGCCTGCCGTACATGACATGCGAATGTGCCTGAAGTCCGGCCCTGCCGAAAGGCAGGGGCGTGGATAGGGTTCGTTTTCTTGGAACCAGCCATTCAAGGTATTGCGAAATGATCTGCTCCAGCCAGTGAATGTTTTGGCTAGCTGGCTCGCCTGCGGCGGGCTTTCGGCCACCTGCCGGTGGTCGAGTCACTTTCTCTTGAGTGGCCAAGAGAAAGTAACCAAAGAGAAGGCCACCCCGGTGAGTCGCCCTTCGGGTACGTGAGGGTCGGCCGGGCTTTTCGACAGGGCTTCCTGCCCTGGCGAAAAGGGCTCGACATCCATGTCGAGCCCCCTGCGGGCCTTGTCGTCCGACCCTCACCGACGCACAGGGGCCCCAAGGTCAAGAGCAACGTCAAAAGCCAGTCCTCGCGCCGCTTTTGCCCCTCCCCCTGCCTGCAGGGGGAGGTTGGGAGGGGGGCCGCTCTTGCTACAGACCTTCAACTACTTCTCTGCTCGCAAGCTGGCCGCACAGTTACGCCAGTTGGCCACTCGCCTTCAGCGCACGCTTGGCAGCGCGCCGCTCGCGGCCTGCTGCCTTCTTGATGAGCCGGTCGTGGTTCCACAAATAAATCGCCGGCGTGCTGAGCAAGGTCAACAGTTGCGATATCAACAGCCCGCCAACGATGGCTATGCCCAGCGGCTGGCGCATTTCCGAGCCGATGCCGAAACCGATCGCCAGCGGCAGCGCCGCACCCATCGCGACCAGGGTGGTCATGGTGATCGGGCGAAAGCGCACGATGGCCGCTTCGCGAATGGCTTCGGCTGCCGACAGCCCGCGTTCGCGTTGCGCGACCAGGGCGAAGTCGACCATCAGGATGGCGTTTTTCTTGACGATGCCGATCAGCATCAGGATCGCGATGATCGCCATCAATGACAGCGGTGTCTGAGTTACCAGCATCGCGAGGAAAGCACCCACACCGGCTGCCGGCAAAGTAGACAGAATGGTCAGCGGATGGCCCAGGCTTTCGTAAAGAATGCCGAGCACGATATACATCGCCAAGATCGAACCGATCAGCAGCAATTGAACGTTGGACTGGCTTTCCTGCAGGCGCTGGTTATCGCCGCTATAGCCCAGTTGCACGCCTGCCGGCAGCCGGGTGTTTTGCACCGCCTGCTCGATCAATTGCATGCCGCGGTCTTGGGTGATGCCGGGGGCCAGGTTATAGAAGATCTGTGCGGCTTCGAGCTGATCGCTGTGAATGACCAGCGATGGGGTGATGTTCGATTCGATGCGCGCTACCGCGGACAGTGGAATCATCCGGCCTTGGCGGCTGCGCACATAGGTGTTCAACAAGGTTTCAGGGCTCAACGAATGTTCGGCCGACGAGGTGAGCACCACCCAATACTGATTGATGTCCGAGTAAATGATCGATACCTGGTTTTGACCGAAAGCGTTGTACAGCGCCGAATCGATCATGCCCATGCCGATTTGCAGGCGATCGGCGGCGATGCGGTCCACTTTCAGCATTTGTTGCTTGCCGAGACTGTCGTAATCGCTGCTGACTTCGCGAAATTCCTTCATCGTGCGCATCACCTTGGTGAGCTTGAACACCCAGGGTTGCAGGTCGATGTTGTTGCTGCTTATGAGCTGAAAACTCGGGCCACCGCCGTCGCCTTCGTTGAAAAAGCCCATGGCATTGAGCGAGACACGCAGCTCTGGCAGTGCGTTGTAGGCCTTGGACAACCGCGTAATGACCTGTTTGACGGAGTCGTGCCGCTGGTCAGGACCGTGGCCGAGCGGCTTGAGGTCAACGAACATAGTCGCGAGATTGCCGACATTGCCACCGGCGCGGTCGCTGCCGAGAAAGGTAGTTACATCCAGTACCGCCGGGTCGGCTTGCATGATCTTGGCCGCACGCTGAGCGCGCTCGGCCATCAGCGTCGGCGAAATATTGGCATCGGCGTTGATATTGCCCTGGATCATGCCGATGTCTTCCTCGGGCATGAAGTTGGCACCGGCGGTACTCATCACGGCGATAGCCAGGCCTACGGTGCCGATAAGCAAGATCAACGGCTGCCAACGCATCAAGCGGCGGTGACGCATGGCCCAATCGAGCGCCCGTTCGTAGATACCTTGCAGGCGGCGGTCGAAGCGCTCCAGCGCACGCTCCATGCGCCCCGGCGCGCGCGCGCCGGGTGGTTCGAATTTCAGAAAATAGCCGCACAACGCCGGGGTAAGCGTGAGCGAGACCAGCGCCGAAATCACCACGGCCGCGGCCAGGGTCACTGAGAATTCGCGCAGCAGCATGACCAGGATGTTGTTGCCGAACAGTAGCGGCGCGAACACCGCGATCAGCGACAAGGTGATCGACACGACGGTAAAGCCGATCTCGCGCATGCCGTTCAAGGCCGCGGTCAAAGGCGGCTGGCCGTGTTCGATATGGCGCACGATGTTTTCGATCACCACGATCGCATCGTCCACCACAAAGCCGATACACAGCACCAGCGCCACCAACGACAAGGTATTGAGCGTGTAGCCAAGCGCCCACATCACTACGAAGGCGCCGGCCAACGACAGCGGCACGCTGAGCATGGCGATCAAGGTCGGCCGCAGTCGGCGCAAGAAAACCAGCATCACCACCGCCACCATAGCAACGCTAATCAGCAGGGCGATCTGCACTTCGCGCAGCGCCGACTTGGTGGTCTGGGTGAGGTCAAAGATCGGGGTAATTTGCAGATCGGCCGGTAGCCAGGCCCGAAACTCAGGCAACTTGGCGCGAATGGCCTCGGCGACGGCGACGGCGTTGGCCTCGGAGCGCCGGGTAATGCGCACACTCACCGAGCGTGTGCTGTTGAACCAGGCCGCCTGGTACTCGTCTTGCTGGCCGCTCTCCACCGTCGCTACATCCGCGAGCCGAATCGAGTGGCCGTTTTTTGTTCCGATCACCAGTCGAGCGAATTCTTCGGGGTTATGCAATGCGTCATTGGCGGTGACCGTCATCTGGCTGAGGCCATTGCTCAAGGTGCCCTGCGGCGAGGTCACATTGGCCGCAGACAGCGCGTTGCGCACGTCGTTGGCGGTAAGGCCCATATTGGCCAACGCGCTGTTATTCAACTGCACCCGCACGGCCTTCGGCCGACCGCCGATAACGCGTACCTGCGCCACGCCGGGGATTTGCGATATCGCTGGTTTGACCAAGGTATCGGCAAGGTCGAACAGCCGGTCCGGCGGCAAACTGGTCGACGTGAGCGAGAGCAACAAGACCGGCATTTGCGCCGTATCGAATTTGAAGTAGCGCGGCGGCACCGTCATGCTCGTCGGCAGATCGATCGCCGCGGCATTGATCGCCGCCTGCACATCGCGAGCCAACTTGTCGGTCGATTTACCGTAGTTGAAAAGCAGGCGGATCGAGGTCGAGCCGTCGTTGCTCTCCGAATGCATCTCTTTGATGCCCGGAATGCGCCCCAGATGCCGCTCCAACGGCGCGGCCACGGTAGAAGCCATGGTTTGCGCATTGGCACCGGGTACCTCGGCATACACGGCCATGCCGGGAAATTTCAGCACCGGCAAGGCCGATACGCCGAGCAGCATGTAGGCACAGATGCCAGCCAGGGTGAGCCCGATGGCAAGCAGGGAGGTGCCGACCGGACGGCGAATCATGGGCGCGAAGAAGTTCACGGGCGCGGTGCTCGCGGGGTCCATCGGACGAGCCGATGATGGTGTGGATGGCGCTTGGTCATGTTGGCTTTATGCCTGCGCGGTGGGGGGTTGTGTAGTGCCGGTAGTACTCCTTTTTGAGATAAGTTGAGGGTTATGGCTAGGTTGATCGCCCGCCGCAGGCGATCAACCTAGCGAAAACAACCGAAGTCACTTAACGCAAAGAAGGGCTATACCGCACCGTCAAAAACCAAGTCCGCCCTGGCTGATTGAAGTAATACACCGTCTCATACCGACGATCGAACGCATTCGCCAACCGCGCCTCAACCTGCCAATCCGCGGCGAAGGTATAGCTGGCACGCAAGTCCGTGGTGGCATAACCGCCCAGGCGATGCACGTTAGCCAAATCGTCGTAGCGCTTGCCGGCGGCGTTGAAGGTAGCGCCGATGCCGATGTCACCGAAGCGGCGGTCCAGGTCGATACGTGCGGTACGTTGCGGGCGACGAGCCAGCAGATTACCGTCATTCGCACCGCCGTCGCGATTCTTCGGCTGCTGCAAGGTCAGGTAACCCTGTACCTGCCAGCCGTCCAGTGTCGTACCGAGCTGAGCTTCCAGGCCGTTGATGCGGGCCTTGCTGATGTTCATCGGGTAGTAGTTGCTGTCTAGCGTAATGAGCTGGTTGATCTGGGTCTGGTAGGCATTCAACGCCCAGTTCCAGCTATCCAGCTTCTGGCTCAGGCCGAGTTCGGTCGAGTGCGATTTCTCCGGTTTCAGATTCGGATTGCCGCCGCCATAGGGGTAATACAAATCGTTGAAGGTCGGCGCGTGGAAGGCGCTGCCCCAGCTTGCGGTGAGGCGCAGGCCGTGGTCGAAGCCATAACCCCAGGAGGCGCCGCCGGTGGTGTGGTTGCCGAACTGTTCGTTGTGATCGCGACGTACCGATAACTGCACTTCATTACGGCCGAAGGTACCCAGGTACTGTGCGTAGCCGCCGGTATCGTCGCGCTTTGTGGAGAGATAGGCGGTGTCGCTGGCGATATGTTCCTGCTGCCAATCCACGCCCACGGTGAGCAACTGATTGGTAGCCAGGCTGATGTCGTTCTGCCATGAGGCCTGATTGCGTCGCGAATTGACATAGCCGGCCGGCACATGGGCGTAGTAGCCGGCGGCATTGAAGAAATCGCCGGCGTAATAGCCTTGATAGAAACGGTTCGAGCGGTCGCGATTCTGGCCGACGCCCAGCGTGACCTTCCAGATGTCCAGCGGGCTAAAGCTCAGGTGCGCGCCGGCGACGTCTTGTTCGTTCTGCACCAGATTGCCAGCCGCTGGGCTACCGTCGGATTTGATATCGGTTTTGCTGCGCAGCCAGCTAGCTGTCAGCTCGGTACCGTTGTCCCAGCGATAACCGCCGCTGAAGGCACCGTTCCAATTGCGCATGCCATCCCGATCCGGCTCGTCGACAAAGCAGCCTGCGCCTGCCTCGGCCGCGCCGACGCGGCAGGCATTGATGCCGCGCGTGTACTGCCCGTCCAGACTCAGGTTGTACCACGCATGCGTATCACCGCCGGCAAGGCCGACTTGGCCGTCCACGTAGTGGTTGCTGCCGGTGGATACCCGCAGCGAAGGTGTGAGGCCGCCATCGCGCTGCCCACGCTTGGTGAAGATTTGAATGACGCCACCGATCGCATCGGAGCCGTACAGACTCGAACGCGGGCCGCGTACCAGTTCGATACGCTCGATTTGATCGACCGGAATCTGCTCGTACGCCGGCAGATCGAAGTTGACGTTGCCGACCCGCACGCCATCGATCAAGACCAAGGTATGCGTCGAGTTGGTGCCACGGAGAAACATCGAGGTCTGCTGACCCAGGCCACCCGCTTGCGCGACGGTGACGCCCGGCAAGCCAATGAGCAGATCGGTAACCGACACCGGTTGCAGCCGTTCGATGTCTTCGCGCGTAATCACGGTAACCGAGGCCAGGGCCTCATCTGTGGTGATCGCGGTACGTGTTGCGGTGACCAAGACCGTGGGCAGCGCCGTGGTGTTTGGATCAGCCGCATAGGCAGCCATCGTGCAGGACAGCAGTGCCGTCGCCAGCAGAGTCTTTTTCATGATTTTGTTACCCCGAAGCATCTATGGATAGGCGACGCGACGGAGGGCAGCGCAGAACGACGGCAAGCGACTTACGCTTGTCACGTGGTTCGGCCTCGCCCACCGCGAGCCACCAATGAGTCATTCGGGCCGGTCTCCGGGCTTGCGAGTTGCACACGGTGAGCCGCGTGCCGGTACAGCGCCTTCCCATGCTCGATCGAGCACAGTGGCCATCGCTGTCTGTATCTCTCGCTTACCCGTTGCGGGGGCAGCGCCGGCATCGCACCGGCTTCCCGTTTCATCCCATGGTCGAAAAGCCGTGGGACACCCGAAACAGGCGGCACCCTAGCTTTTACTGGGGGGTAATGCAATGGAAGGTGTCGTGTGTAGCGAGGCTTGGCCTCCCGCTCTGGGAGGCCAAGCGGTAGACGCTTACTTGAACGCGTACCTGGCACCGATCGTGTAGTACCGGCCGATGGCACCGCTCGAATGCAGCGGGTTGTAACCCATGGCGCCATACGTCAACGGGTCCAGCGGGGCAGTCTTGTCAAACGCGTTCTGGATCGAACCGAAGATCTCCCATGCCTCGGCTGGCTTCCAGCGGCCAGTTAGATCCACCGTATAGAACGAAGGGATTTTGCAGCCGTTTGGAGCGGGAGAGCCATCGGCAAACGTGTTGGCGCAAACATCGCCTTTGAAGCGGATGTTCTTAAAGCTGCCGATGTAATTCACTACCGCACCGAAGGTAAAGGTATTGATGTCCCAGGTCGCGCCGAAGTTGATGCGATCTTTAGGTGTGCCGATGCAGTTGGTGGTATCGCAATTGCCGTGCGTGCCGGCGTACTGCCGGGTAATGCCCTGATCTTTGCGCTCGAACGAGTTGACCCGGCTCCATTGCAGGTCAAGCCTTAAGCGGCCGTACTCGCCCATTTCAAAGCGCTGGCGCACATCAAGGTCGATACCGCGTACCGTAGTGGAAGCGGAGTTGATATAGCCGACGCTCGTCGCCATCAGGGTGCCGCTATTGGGGATGCCAGGCAGGTTGTTATCGCTGCGTGTCACATTGCCAGCTAAGATCGCCGCCGCCGTATCACCTTGGTTGATTTCGTTGCTGCGCTTGATCCGCCAAGCGTCGATGGTCAGTGAGGTGGTGGGGGTTGGATCCAATACGAGACCCAAGGTGTAACTCTTCGATTCCTCGGGTTTCAAGTTCGGGTTGGGCGAAGTGATGATGGCGATGGCGGCGTTGCAATCAGCCTGGGTGGCAATGCCACCAGGTACCGGCGTACCGTTCGGGCAGCGCACCGGGTCCTGGGCGTTGCTAAAGGCAGCCAGGCCACCCTTGCCCGACTCGGCCGGGTTCGGCGCGCGGAAGCCCTCCGCATAGGTAGCACGTAGCGCGACCCATTCGGCAGGCGTCCATTTGATACCCACTTTAGGCGTGGTCGAGCTGTCACCGTGCCGGTAGGCATCCACACGCATCGCGGCGGACAACTCCACCGTCTTCAAGACCGGCGCCACCAATTCCACATAGGCGGCCCCGACCTGCTGCACACCGCGATAGGAAGAAAAGCCAAGGCCGATGATGTCGCCGATATCGGTATACGTTTGTGGCGACAACGAAACGGATTGACGCCGATATTCACCACCGATCGACAGGCCCAGCGAGCCGCCGGGTAGATCCATCAGCGAACGCGACACCCGGCCATCGATAGAGTCCAGCTTACTGGCGGCATCGGCCTGGATAGCCGGTGAGATGTAGTCGTATAGCGCACGGCTATTCAGATAGGAGTTTTGACCGATGCGCCAGTAGCCGACCGGGCTGTTGGGATCGGTCAGTGCAGTTCTGACATGGCTATAGCGCAGGAAATTATGCCGCTCATTGGTCATGCTGGTTTCGGAGTGCAAATAGCCGACGTCGTAATCCCACTCGCCAAAGCTGCCTTTGATACCCACCAGGAAACGATAGAAATCGTTGTCGGTAAGGATGGTGCGCGGGCCGACGTCGAATGCGGCATAGCGCAGCCTGGCCGGCACACCTAGCGGATTATCGGGATGGTTGGCGCCAAGCACGACGGCACCTGGACCGCTGCTGGCATTGACTGGCCCGCCCGGATATCCCCAGGTACCCGATACGCCCGAAGGCGTGGTGTGAAACTTGGTTTGCTTGTTCGAATAGCCAAACTCGCTGTACAACTCGGCGTGGTCGGAAAGGGCATAGCTGCCACGTACGAAGAAGTTGATGGTCTTGTCGTTCGGCGTCAGGGAGCGGAATTGACCGGCCTGCCAGAGGCAGCCGCCGCCCGGATCGACCGGGGTAATCTGAGAAAACGTCGAGCAGCCAGGCAGCGACTTATAAATGCCGGTTGCCGGATTGCGGATTGAACCCACAGGCGAACTGCTTGCAACGGTGCCGCCACCGGTGATCGCACCGGCTAGATTCTGGCTGCTCGTGATGTTGTAGCCCCAGGGACGCAAGTCGCCGGTACCGATCCAATCGCGATCAGTACGATCGCGGACCAGCATCTCTTCGGTCTTGGTGCCTTCAAGGCTGAAGAAAACGTTGTAGCGATCTTTCGCCAGATCGCCCATGCCTGCGGTGATCGAGCCTTTCCACTGATTGCCGTCACCCGAGTCGGACACGCCATAAGAGCCCTTTATCACGGCTCCAGTGAAATCCTTACGTAGGATGACATTCACCACGCCGGCGATCGCATCCGAGCCGTAAATCGCCGAGGCGCCGTCTTTCAACACTTCGATGCGATCGACAGCTTCCATCGGAATCGTACTGAGATCAGTGAACACCTTTTGTCCATCGTCGGCGAGACCGAACGGCGCCATGCGCCGGCCGTTCAACAGCACCAGAGTCGAGCCGGCGCCGAGGCCGCGCAGCGAAATACCGGTACCGCCACCGGCAAAGCCGTTACCGAAGGTTTTCGGAATCGAGCCGGCGCCATCGGAGGTCAACGTCTGCAAATACTCGGCGATGGTCGCCTTGCCGCTGCGCTCTATTTCCTGGCGCGAAATCACCTGGACCGGCGAAGCCGTTTCCGTATCGATGCGTGGAATATTGGATCCCGTAACAACGATGCGGTCCAGGGTTTTAGCTGTTTCTTGCGCTGTCGCCGTACTGGCGAATGCCGCACAACCTGCTATCAGCGCGACGACGATCGAGTCGCGCAATGTCGTTGTCTTGAAGTTCACTTCACCTCTCCCCAAAGAATGAATGTCCCGAAGTCATTCCAGCATCCTTGCGATGCATAGGGCGAAATGATTTGCCCCAACGGATGGTATGCGCCATTTACATAAAAATCATAGTGGTCTGCGTAATTAGGGCCATTAACTGCGAGCATGAATAGGCGGTTATATGACTTCTGTTTTCATGCCCTTGATGATGGCCTATATCATTAAAAACATTGATATTTAAGTTATTGCGATTAATAATCGCAAGCTTCGCGCAAGTTATATGCAAGCTTCAAGAAGGTTATCTGGAAAGCTTTCTCATTGGATTAATTTTGAGACAAAAAAGTTACACCTCTAGATAATGCGGTGGTGCAACAAACCACTTGATTAGACGGTAATAAGCCAAAGCTCTGCGCTTTAATAAGCACTGACTTCCTTGATGGGCCAAGGGGTGCGGGGATGGAGATGGCAAGCATCGTGACTGCCCGCGGTGGTTCCATAAGGCATCACTAAACCGGTTTGTGGCCGCCCGATCAGTCGCTGCAACGCTCCTGTTCGGTGCCAGGACGAGCATCCAATTCGCAAGTAAATTCGCTCATCCATTAAGCATCCGTTTAGCTATCGATATCCACACCCATGGCGCGGGCCAGTCGGTGCCTTTGGGCAGCAACTATCTGGTTTCGTAAAATTTTACAGGCGAAGTGCAACGCCGTCGCGATGCCGCGTCGACGTTACAACGCCATGAAGGTCATTGGTTTTTTTGTTGACTTATTCTTTACATGCCCCCTAAGGTCGGCGGGCGGATCGCGAGAACTTACGAAAACAGCCGAGGCACGGAGGGATGCCACGGCGGTTTATCCGGTGCAAGCAGCTAAGCCGTCGTAAGCCCGCGCTTCGCCATTGGGCGCCACTGCGCTCGTCTGCTTTGAACCGCTTCGGGGAGAGTTATCGATGTCGATCCAAAAATACACACGGACACCGTCGTGGCGCCACACCGCGCTCGCGGCGGCTTTGAGTCTTAACTTCGCCGATGCCGCGATGGCTCAGTCCAACGCTTCCGGTGCAATCTTTGGTCGCGTGACCGAACCTGGCAGCCACGTAAAAATCCAGAACCTCGATACCGGTTTCAGTCGTGACATCAGCGTAGAAGCCGATGGCCGTTATCGTGCGGGTTCGTTGCCGGTCGGCCGCTACAAAGTCACCTTGCAAAAGAACGGCAACGCCATCGAAAGCCGCGACAACGTGCAAGTCAACGTAGGCTCCGGTACCGACGTCTCTTTCACCGTCGCTACGGCCGGACAGGCCAAGAACCTGGAAAGCATTCACGTCACAGGTACCGTGTTGCCGGCGATCGATGTATCCGCGGTCGATTCGCGCACGGTGCTGACCTCCGAGCAATTGCAGAAGCTGCCATTGGCACGCAATGTCACCGCGGCTGCTTTATTGGCGCCGGGCGTTATCTCCGGCGACTCGCGTTACGGCAATGTGGCTTCGTTCGGCGGCTCGTCGGCCTCTGAAAATCAGTACTACATCAATGGCTACGCGGTCACCAATGCGCTCACCGGCCTGGGCTTCACCAGCCTGCCCTACGACGCTATCGACCAGCAGCAGATCTATACCGGCGGTTATGGCGCTGAGTACGGCCGCTCCACCGGCGGTGTCATCAACGTGGTCACCAAGCGCGGCGGCAACCGATGGAAAAGCGGCGTAGGCACCTATGTGATTCCGCAGTATCTACGCGACTCGCCGCGCAGCATTTATTACACCGATGGCAGGCTTTACCAGTCGCGTGGCGATAACAAGAGTTCGTCGACGCAGTACACCGGTTATGTCAGCGGCCCGCTTATCAAAGACAAGCTATTTTTCTATGCGGCGGGCGATTTCACTGGCACCAGCGGCAAGACGGTCGAACCGATCACCACGCCGCAGCAAGTGAGCTACGACTCTAAGGCGACCAAATGGTTGGCCAAGATCGACTGGAACATCAGTGATAACCATCTGATCGAGCTTACCGGTCTGTCGGACAAAACCAGTGTCGACAGTCAGGTCTACAAGTACGACTACGCGGTCGGGCGGGCAACGGATTACCTTGGTTCGGACAAGACCAAGAACTTCGATTCGGGTCCGGGCTCTGCCCCAGGCGGCGATGTGTATATCGGCAAATACACCGGCTATCTCACCGATGATCTGACGGTCAACGCGCTGTACGGCACCAGTAAGACCGAGCATGTGCGCAATCTCGCTTACGCCTCCGATCCGAATTGTCCGTGGATTCTCGATGCGCGCGATGGCGCCGGCAGGCCCATCGTCGGCTGCGGCCTGGTCAATCGCACCGTGCTCGGCAAGGGTGCGCAGGACAAGACGAGCGGCTGGCGATTGGATGCGGAATACAAGCTAGGCTCACACAGTTTGCGCGCCGGCCTGGATACGCAGACCTTGCAATCGACTGCCGGCAATGAATACGAAGGCGGTTATCGCTGGATCTACAAAGACGCCGGTGAAATACGAGGTCGACCCGATATTGTCCCGCCTCCAGACGCGCTGTACATGGTCGAAAAGCGTTTGTTCAAAACCGGCGCCACGGTCAAAGTCGTGCAGGCTGCACAGTTCATCGAAGACCATTGGCAGATCAGCGATCGCTGGATGGCCTACCTCGGCTTGCGCAACGAGCAGTTCAAGAATCTCAACGGCGCCGGCCAGGTCTATGTCAAACAACGCCACCAGCTAGCGCCACGCCTGGGCGTCACCTGGGATGTGTTCGGCGATTCCAGCTTCAAGCTCTATGCCAATGCCGGCCGCTACCATCTCGCGGTGCCGTCGAACGTCGCCATTCGCGGCGCCTCCGCATCCACTTATTACAGCGAGTACTACGCTTATAACGGCGTGGCCGCGAACGGTGAGCCGCTCAACTTGGCTCCTCTGGGCAGTCGCTTTTATTTGAATGGCGAAGATGGCGTGACCCCGGACCCGCGTTCGGTCGCCGCACAAAACCTGAAAGCCTATTACCAGGATGAGTACATCCTGGGTTTCGACAAGGCGATCAACAGCAACTGGAGCTTCGGCGCCAAAGCCACGGTGCGTAAGTTGAAGAGTTCGATCGACGATTTCTGCGACGATCGGCCGTTCAAGAAATACGCCGATCGCAACGGCATCGACATCAGCAATGCGCGTATTGCCGGCTGCTATCTGTTCAATCCGGGGCAATCGAACGAGTTCCTGGTAGACATCAGCGGCAAGGGCAACTACGTGCCGTTCAAGCTGACCAAGGACGACTTCACTACACCAAACGGCGTGGCTTTCCCGGATCTCAAGCGCAAGTACTACGCCTTGAATATGTACCTGGAGCACCAGTTCGATCAGCGCTGGTACGGTCGCGTGGACTACACCTTTTCGCGCAGCTATGGCAATTCGGAAGGCCAATTGAAATCGGACATCGGTCAGCTCGATCCGTCGGTCACTCAGGACTGGGATGCGCCAGAGATCATGCAATACACCAACGGCCCGTTGCCTAACGATCGCACTCATCAGTTGAAAGCCTTCGGCTATTTCCAGGCCACGCCGGAATGGTTGTTCGGCGCAAATCTCGCCGTTGCCTCGGGCCGACCGAAGAATTGCATTGGTCTCGATCCAGTCGATTCGATCGGCTATGGCGCTTCGTACTTCGAGTGCAATTTCAAACCCAGTCCGCGCGGCTCGAAAGGTCGTTTGCCGTGGACCTGGTCCGTGGATATGAACGCCGAGTACCGTCCGCGCTGGGCCGGCAACGAGCAGCCGCTGGCCTTTACCCTGGGTGTCTTCAACCTGTTTTCAAAGAAGCAGGTGCTGAGTGTGATCGAGGTGGGTGAAAACTCCGCGCTCAACCCTAAGACCGGCTTGCCAAGCCAAAACATTGACTATCTACGTCCGGTGGCCTTCCAAACGCCACGTTATTTTCAGCTCGGCGCGCGTTATGACTTTTCGCTGTAGGGCTGTGTGATTGTTGGGACCTTAGGCGCTGAAGTGATTCGGTGTTTTGCCCAAGTGGTCGTCGTAGGCGTTCTACGGCGGCCGTTTTTTGTGGGTGCTTTTTTTGCTGTGGTATCTGGTGTTGTTAATGGCTGTTGTGGCTAGGTTGTTCGCCTGCGGCGGGCTTTCGAACCCCTGCCGGGGCCCGAGTCACTTTCTCTTGAGTGGCCAAGAGAAAGTAACCAAAGAGAAGGCCACCCCGCGCGTCGCCCTTCGGGTGCGTGAGGGTCGGCCGGGCTTTTCGCCAGTGCATCCATGCACTGGCGAAAAGGACTCGGCATCCATGCCGAGTCCCCTGCGGGCCTTGTCGTCCGACCCTCACCGACGCACAGGGGCCCCAAGGTCAAGAGCAAGGTCAAAATCAAAAACAAGGTCAAAAGCTGCGAGCGTTGCTTTTGCCCCTGCTTGCAGGGGGAGGCTGGGAGGGGGTGCAACCTTGCCGCAAGCCTTTACCCCTCCCCAACCCTCCCTGCGACCGATGGGAGTCCCCTTTTCGGGACTAGCAGGGGAGGGAGCTACGCTGCCTCACCATCTCATTCGTCGGCGAGTGCGCAGACCACGCACTACTCGATCCGTTTGCTAGAAAGCTGCAAGGATGCGGCGTTCTGCGTTGCTTACTGATCTCTGTTGCCGATATGCCTACATGCGCAAAGCCCCCGCTACTATGCGTGACCCGCTCACCATCCCAACGACACTATGTTTCGAGTAAGAACACTCGCCGATGCGTTGAACCAAGATCAGGACAACTTCCTGTTACTTCGCTTGCTTGCCGCGAGCATGGTGATCTATGGGCATAGTGCGGCGATTAGTGGAAATACTGCGCTGCCTGACCTGTTCACCTGGCTTGGCTGGGGCGTCTATTCGGGTACCCTGGCGGTTAACGCGTTCTTCGTCATAAGCGGCTTGATGATTACCGGCAGCTACCTTCGCCGCGGTCATTTGCCCAGCTTTTTATGGGCGCGTTTTCTGAGAATCTACCCCGCCTACGCATTCTGCTTGCTGGGCTCGGCATTTTTGCTCGGGGCCATCTTCACCGAACTCCCGCTTCGCGACTATCTGCGCGCGACCGAGGTCATGCACTACGTCATGAAGAACCTTGAGCTTGGGAAGAATCTCGCTTTCAACCTTCCTGGCGTGTTTACCGGGAACCAGGTGCACGGTGCAGTCAACGGGTCGATCTGGACGTTGCCAGCCGAGGTGCGGATGTATTTGTGGGTGGCGATCGTCGGGGTATCGGGCATTCTGGCGCGCAAGTACCTGTTCAACATTCTGATCGTGGCGTTGTGTGTTTGGGGTCTGCTAAGGCCTTCCACTATTCCACTGATTCCGCTGCCGGACTTTGTCCAGCTCGCGGCCTACTTTGCTTTGGGTGCCTTCTGTTTTATCAATCGGCAGTGGGTGTATATCGGCTGGCCCGTCGTCTTTGCGGCCAGCGCCTTGGCCTGGCTCCTGCGTGACAGTGGTCTTTACCCATTTGCAATGGCGGTCGCGTTGGCCAGCTTCGTATTTGCGTTTGCCTACAACATACCCTGGTATGGCTATAACCGTTTCGGAGACTATTCGTACGGCCTATACCTTTGGGGATTCCCCGTTCAACAAGCGATAGCCCACCACATTCCCGGCATCTCGTCCTTGGCAAACGCGCTTATCGCCTGGCCGCTTGCTCTTCTCCTGGCGGCGTTCTCTTGGTACGCCATCGAAAAACCGATGCTCTCTCTCAAATCGCTTCCGCGTAAGGTTTATTCGCGATTGAAGTCCACGATGCATCGACATAGGAAAGGCGTCGGCAGCACCGCCGAAGATCAACCTCTTCCTGGGTTTGACTGACGGTAAGAGCACAGCGGCTATCGAAATAGCCGCATACGCACGCCATCCGCTGGATCTCAGCGAAGCAAGCTACTTGGCAGCCCCAATCGGCGCACTCAACATCCGCGCATCCCGCCAGCCACCCCATCGGTAATACGCCACCGCCAGCAACATCGAAATCATCGCGCTCAGAGGAAAGCTCCACCAGATCGCATCGGACCCCCACGCAGGGATCATCGTTAGCGCAAACGGCGGCCGGATCAGCCACGTAGTCACGAACAAAATGATGAGTGGCGGCCATACCGCACCGGTGGCACGCACCACGCCGAACAAGACAAAGGTGACGCCGAGAAACATGTAGGACCACACCGCAATGATGTTGAGGTGCCGGGCCAGTTGCATGGCGTCGCCGTCGCCGGGCAGAAACAGATTCAATGCGCTCCGATTGAAGATGCAAATCAGCGCGATCAGCCCGCCGCTGAGCAAAAGGCTGTACAGCACACCGATGCGGGCGATGCGATTCACGCGATCCCATAATTGCGCGCCGACATTTTGCGCCGCCATCGACGATACCGCCGCGCCGATCGCCATGGCCGGCATCAGCACATAGTTCCATAGCTGATTGGCCGCGCCGTAGGCCGCGGTCGTCTGCGATCCGTAGTTGTTGACCAGACGCATCATCAGCATCGCCGAGGATGAAATGACGATCATCTGCAAGCCCATCGGCAAGCCTTTGAATATCAATGTGCGCAAGATCTGCGGATCGAGCTTGAGATAGCGCAGCTCCGCGCCGGTCAGGCGCAGAAAATGCTTGCGCGCATACAAGGTACCGAGCAGCGCGAACAAGGTCAGGCTTTGAGCGATCAGCGTTGCCATGGCCGAACCGGCAATGCCCATGCGCGGAAACGGACCGATACCGAACATCAGCAGCGGATTGAGTCCGATATCCAGTAACACGGAGATACCCATGAACAAAAATGGTGTGCGCGAATCGCCCGCGCCACGCAAGCTCATCATCAGAAAGCTGTAGAAATACATCGACGGCAACGCGATAAAGATCACACGCAGATACGGCACCGCATAGGGCAGCGAATCGACCGGGGTGCCAAGCCGCTGCAACAACCATGGCGTGCCGATATAGCTGAGCAGGGCGATCACCACCGAGACGACGATGAAGAAACTCGCGCTGGTGCCGACCACGCGTTTGGCTTCGGCGATATTGCGCGCGCCTAGGCTTTGACCGATCAGAATCGTGCAAGCCATGCTGATGCCAAACACGGCACTGAGCAGCAGAAACAAAATCAGGTTGGCGTTGCTGATCGCACTCAATGCCGATTCGCCGAGATAGTGGCCGATCCACATCGCATTGACCGAGGCATTCAACGACTGCAGCACCGTGCTGCCGAGAATCGGCAGGGCGAACATCAGCAAGGTACGGGCGATCGGGCCTTCGGTCAGCACGGGCCGACGGGTAGCTGGGGCAGACATGGATGGTTTTTCCGCGATGTGGTGGTGTTACGGGGGGCCTGATCTTACGAGGGCTGATTCAGCGATCGGAATAGCTCTCTTGCCACTCCAGCACGGGCCGGAAGACGAGTAGAATTAGAGTTGCCAGGAAGTGGTGTCCTGGCGCTTTTTTTTGAGATCTCACGACGTACCGCTGGCTTCGTCCCAAGCCATGGCCGCCAGTCGACGCAGATGATCGCGCACATCGACCGGCCATGGAGCGGTCACCGCCTCGAACATCGCAGCCTCCTTACGCCAGAACGCACGCGAAGCTTCCTCATGACCGGGGAAATCGCCGGTCATGGTTTGCATGAAGCGATCGACGGCTTCGCTGGCTTCGCGCGCACGGACCTTGCTGTTGTTGCCGCGCGAGGCATCTTCAACCAAGCGCCGCAACGCCGCCGATGCACCGCCAGGCTGCGTTGCCAACCAGTCCCAGTGCCGTGGCAGCAAGGTCACTTCACGCGCCACCACGCCAAGCTTTGGCCGGCCCGGTCCGCGCGCTGCGGGCGGGGCTGTCGTATCGTCGCTTAGTCGCGCAAGCACCTCGCCCGGTGTGCCGCGAAAATCGATCTCGACTTGCCGGCTGCTGCGATCGTTAAAGATAAGCACCGGCTCATCGCCAGCGGCATCGAGCGCCTGTTTGGTCGCCAGCACGACCTCGCTGAGCGGTCCTGAGGCAATCAGGCGGTGCCCGACAAAGGCGGTGCAGGTGACGTTGCTATGTGCTTGCATGGGAGTGTTTTACCCGGCTGAAAGTCGAGGCATTCTACCCGGCTGAATATCCTTGTCAATAAGTGCCGGGTAAAATATTTATCCCACCACATGCGGCAAATTTCAGCGATAAAGACGGAGTAAGCTGGCTTGCACACCGGTTCTGAAAGCGCAGAATAGCCCAAGGCTGCTCTGATCTAGCCGATGCAAGCGTCACCTTGATATTTGAACTTTTGAGTACATAAACGGAGTCTCCACCCCTGGGGCCTCACCATGACTTATCCCTCTCTACTCTCCCGCGGTGCACTCGCAATCAGCCTGATTGGCGCCACCCTGCCCGCCGCTGCCGCCCGCATCGAGATACAAGGTGGCCGTAGTTATATGGATAGCTACGGTGCCAATAGTGCTTTTGTCGAGGTCCTGCTTGACGCGCATCGCATCGGCGACAGTCGTTTCAGATGGTCGCCGGATGTATCGCTGGGCTGGATCGACAGCCGCCATATCGATCGTTTCCGCTATAGCCGTTTTGGCACTAATACCGCGATCTGGCTGGTCGCCGGTGGCGCGCGCCTGCATTACGGCGAACCCGGCGATTGGTATTTCCCGCTGTTTTACTCGTTTCAGGGCGCCCTGCTGAGCGGCCGCTCTCAAGCGCTGAGCAGCACCGGCCAATTCGTCAACACCGTGGGCTGGCAAGGGCAACGCTGGAGCTTTCAGATCCGTCATATTTCGAACGGTGGCTTGCACGATCCCAATCGTGGCGAGACGTCGGCGCTGGTAGGGCTGGCTTTCGATATCTAGGCTCTTCACTCTCCCTCGTAGACAACGAGGGAGAGTGAAACGGAATCAATGTCCGCTTGCCGCCGGGCCAGCTTTTGCCGCAAACGGCGGCTTAGCCAACCACACCACCAAGATCAGGCTGAAGAAAATCCAGCCCAATAGATGAAACACTTCGTTGAAGGCGATGTGATAACCCTGCTGGGTAATCAGTTGATTGACCGTTACTGCGGCGGTTTGTGGATCGCCAATACCGTTCATCGTCGCCACCGTAGCCGGATCGTAGGGCGTTACATGCTCGGTCAACTGGGCATGGTGAACGGTCGCGCGGCGGTCCCACAAAAACGTAGTCAGCGAGGCCGCGAAGCTACCGCCCAGGGTGCGCAAGAAAGTCGCCAAGCCGGAGCCCGCGGCAATCTCGTTGGGCTGCAGATCCGATAGCAGGATGGTCAGCACCGGCATAAAGAAGAACGCCACGCCCAGGCCCTGCAATAACTGCACAAAAGCGATGTGACCGAAATCCACGCCGGGGAAAAAATCCGCACGCATGAACGAGGTGGCGCCCATCACGATAAAAGAGATCGAGGCGAGCATGCGCAGATCAAACCGACCGGCGTACTTACCCACGAATGGTGTCAGCAGCACCGGCAAGACGCCCAACGGTGCCGTGGCAAGGCCCGCCCACGTCGAGGTATAGCCCATGTTTCGCTGCAGCCACTGCGGCACCAGCAAAGCGATAGCGAAAAACGCCGCATAGCCCAGCACCAGCGATAAGGTGCCGAAGCGAAAGTTGCGATGCCGGAACAGCTTGAGATTGACGATGGGATCTTTGTCGGTGAGCTCCCAGATCAGGAACACGATCAAGCCGACTACCGCGACGATGCTGGTGAGTACGATGAACTGCGAGTTGAACCAGTCCTCGTCGTTGCCTTTGTCCAACACGATCTGCAGCGCACCCACGCCGAGTACCAAGGTAATCAGGCCGACGTAGTCCACCCGCGGACGCTCGGTGCGCTCCGGTCGACCCTTCATCTGATTGGCCACGACCATGCTGGCGAAGATGCCGATGGGTACGTTGATAAAGAAGATCCACGGCCACGAATAGTTGTCCGTGACCCAACCGCCAAGGATCGGACCGGCAATAGGCGCCACCACCGTGACCATCGCCAGCAACGCCAGCGCCATGCCGCGTTTGGCCGGCGGATAAATCGAGATCAACAGGCTCTGCGTGATCGGATACATCGGCCCGGCCACGGCGCCCTGGATCGCACGGAACAGAATCAGCATGCCCATGCTTTGCGCCATACCGCACAGCAAAGAGGCCAGCGAAAACAGCAGGGTCGCCCATACGAACAGCTTGGTTTCACCGAAGCGGCGCGTGAGAAAGCCGGTCAGCGGCAAGGCAATCGCGTTGCTCACCGCAAACGAGGTGATAACCCAGGTGCTTTGATTAGAGCTGACGCCAAGATTGCCGGCAATGGTCGGCAACGATACGTTGGCGATCGTCGTATCGAGCACCTGCATAAAGGTGGCCAGCGACAAACCGATCGTGGACAACGCCAGATTGGGCGGACGGAATTCGGTGCTCATGGCGGCCTAATGGATAGGGTCAGAGAATCGGGAACGGGGAACGGGGAACGGGGAACGGGGAACGGGGAACGGGGAACGGGGAACGGGGAACGGGGAAAAGCCTAAAAAGCAGAGGCAAGAAAGCAAGCGCAAAAACAAACAAAGATCAAAAAAGAACGCGGCGCCGCAAGCATCCATCAGTCTGCACGTTCCCCGTTCCCTATTCCCCATTCCCCGCCACTTACTTCGGCATATTCGCGTGCACGATCTGCTCGATCACGCCATCGGCCTTGGCTAGCTGCTGCTGATACACATCGGTGCTGAAAGCGGGCTGGGTGGGTGCTTGCTGCGACAGCATCGGGCCGCTCTGGTCATGCAGATTGACGTCGACATTGGTCGACAGGCCGATGCGCAACGGATGCTCTTCGAGCTGCTTGGGCTCGGTGAACACGATGCGCGCCGGAACACGTTGCACGATCTTGATCCAGTTGCCGGTGGCGTTTTGCGCCGGCAGCAGGGAGAACGCGCTGCCCGTGCCCACACCAAGGCTTTTCACCTGGGCTTTGTAGACGACCTTGCTGCCATAGACATCGGTGGTGACATTCACCGGCTGACCGATGCGCATATGGGTCAATTGGGTTTCTTTGAAGTTCGCATCCACCCACACTTCGTGCAACGGCACGACGGCCATCAACGCGGCGCCTGGCTGCACGCGCTGTCCCACTTGCACCGTGCGTTTGGCGACATAGCCCGTTACCGGCGCGACGAGGGTGGTGCGCACGTCATTGAGGTAGGCCGCACGCAACTGTGCGGCAGCGGCCTGCACATCGGGATGCGAGGCAACCACAGTGTCGTCCACCAGCACTTTGTTGGTCTGGTACTGCTGTTGCGATGCCGTCATCGCGCTTTCGGCGGAGGTCAGCGCATCGCGTGCATGCGACAGTTCTTCGGCCGAGATCGCGCCGGACTGAGCCAGGTTGCGACGACGATCGAAATCGGCGCGTGCCTTGTCCACGGCCACTTTGCGTGCGGCAACATCGGCCTGGGCACCGGATACGTTGCTGTACAAGCCGCGCACTTTGCGTACGGTATTGGCCAGGTTGGCCTTGGCTTGCGCCAGCGCGACATCGGCATCGGCCTGGTCGAGCTTGAGCAGCACGTCACCCTGGTGAACCAGGTCGCCGTCGTCGGCGCCGATGCTGACCACGGTGCCGGCGATCTGCGGAGTGATTTGCACGACATTGCCGTTGACATAGGCATCGTCGGTGCCCTCGTACCAGCGGCCATCGAGGAAATACCACAGCGCCCAGGCAATCGTGCCGAGCACAAGAACGGCTATGAGCAGGCGCAGCAGAAAACCGCGGCGGCTTTTGGGCGGCTGGACGGCCGTATTGTCGGCCGCGAGCGGGGTTTGGCTAGACATGGGATCAGCCTCAGAAACGGGGTGAGTTGGAATGATTGGCAAGCTCAGCGTCATCGGCCTGGGGGCGGAAACCGCCGCCGAGCGCCTGAATCAACTGCACTGAAAGATCGACCTGCTGCGATTGCAGCGCGGCCATGCGCTGATCGGCCACCAGCAATTGCTGGCGCACGCTAAGCGCTTCGAGATAACTACCGATACCCGACTTGAAGCGCTGTTGCGCGAGCTGCCAGGCCTGCGAGGCGGCGTCCAGCGCGTGCTGTTCCGCGACCATCTGCTCTTGCAGCGAGCGCAATGCCGACAAATGATCGGCTACTTCGTTGACTGCCCCGACCAGAGTCTGGTTGTACTGCGCCACGGCGAGATCGTACTCAGCGTCTTTTCCGGCCAGGTTGGAACGCAGGCGGCCACCGTCAAAGATCGGCAGGCTGATCGCCGGGCCGCCTTCATAGAAACGCGCCGGTAGCTGGAAAATATTGGTGCCGCCGCCAAGCCCGATCACACCGGCCATGGCGCTTAAACTGACATTGGGCATGAACTGCGTCTTGGCGGCCTTGATGTCCTTGCTCGCCGCCTCTACCCGCCAGCGCGCGGCGACCAGATCGGCACGATGGCCGAGCAGATCGACCGAGAGATTGGCTGGAACCGCCAGCGTCGATGGCTTGAGTACCTGGGGGCGACCGATGTCCAGCCCACGGTCGGGCCCTTTGCCAAGGAGTACCGACAACGCCGAGCAGGCCGCATCAATGGCGCGATCGGCCAGCGCCAACTGCTCTTGCGCACTGGCGACTTCCGCATCGCTCTGCTTGAGCTGTATCTGGTTGTCGATACCGGCAGTGACGCGTTGCGTAGTCAGCTTGCGGGCGTTGTCGGCGCGTTCCAGTTCGGCCTTGGCCACGTCTTGCTGTGCATAGGCATAGCCCAGTTGCACATAGCCGCGCGCCACATTGCCGGAAACCTCGATGCGTGCCGCGCGCTGCTCTACATCCGCAGCACGAGCCGCACCCAGGGCGGCCTGCCAGGCTGCACGCTTGCCGCCCCACAGATCCAGATCCCACTTGAAGCTGGCATAGCCGTATTTGGCCAAACCAAAATGACCGCTGCCGATCGGCGGTGGCAAGGTCGTCGGCAAGCGCGCGCCAGCCACACTGGCGCCGGCATTCACACTGGGGCCGCGCGCGGCATCGGCTACGCCGACCTGTGCTTGTGCCTGGCGCGCACGCGCATCGGCCACCGCCAGGTTCGGGTTGTCTTGCAACGCTTCGGTGATTAGGGCATCGAGCTGCGGATCGCCCAGGCCTGTCCACCAATCCTGCGCCGGCCATGACGCCGGCGATACATCGAATGTGGCAAGGCTGCGCTCGCTCTTGAGCGAGGCCGGATCCATCGGCGTGCCGTCAGGATGCAAACCGCCGCTGCTGGCACATCCCGCCAACGCGAGAGTCAGGCCGACGGCAGCCGCAAGTAGGTGCAGACGCATGGAGATATGTCCGATGAGTAGTGTTTGAGACGGGTTTTAAGAAACGGGCCAGGGAAAACGAGCTTTAAGAAATCCAGGGATGAAAACGAAGCTTCAGGATTTATCGCGCAGCGCGCTCAATACGCGATCCAGGTAGTCGTGCAGATGCTCTCGCTCGACTTCGTTCAATGAACGCTGGGCGGCTTCCAGCACTCGGGTATTGCAATCAGTCATTTGCAGCCATAGCGCCGTGCCGGCTTCGGTCAGCTCAATGCGCAAAGCGCGCCGGTCTTGTTCGTGCGGACTGCGGCGCAAATAACCTTTGCGTTCCAGTTGATCGAGCTGACGAGTCATCGCGCCGCCATCCAACTCCACCGCCCGAGCCAGCTCGCTGGCCGACATCGGGCCCAGCCGGGCCAGCCGCTTCAGTATCAGGAACTGGGTGAAACGCAGCTCCACACCCATCGCCAACAGCTCGGCTTCCATCGCCCGAACAATCTCGCTGCGTACCAGGCCTAACAGTACGCCCAGATTCTCTCTGGCGGGCTCAAATGGGGTGGGATCCTTTTTCATGTCGCGCATAATATTGCTTTGAATATATTTGTCAAGGCAAATATATGCATGACACTATCTGCCTTGAGAACTATTCAGCCAGCTAGGCAGCCTCACTTTGTCGCTGCCAGCTACGCTCCCGCTCCGCCAGCTCTTCTTGCACCAGCGCGCGCAGGGCCGGATCGCGTATCGCAAATAGTTCGAATACGCCCAGCGCGTACAGCGTAGGCAACTGCGCCAACATGCGTGGCTCCACCTGACGCCGCAACGCCTCGGGGGTAGCCGGGTCCAACATCACCAGTGCGTTGACGACAAAGCTGGTGAGTGCCTCAGTAGCGTCCATCGGAATGGACGGCGAGTCGGATGACGACATACCGATCTCCTTCTGTTTATAAGAGGACGTCCGAACTGGCTTCGCCGTGACAAGGCGTCGGCTGGTGGACAACGCGCGACGTAAGGGGGATGCGCGTAGAGCGCTAGCGTAGGCGGAATGCGCTTTGGCCTGATAACGTTAGTCGGACAATTTATATCTAGAACTGGCCAATTTAGAGCGATCCACATGAATCAGGCAGACGAAATCTTTCAACGCGTAGAGCGTCTGGATGGCCCGGCACTGATCGCCTACGTGGTCGATGACGAAGCCGACGGCACGCCGCTACAGACGACGGAAAGCGACTGGCATCGTCATGTGCGTGGCCAATTGTTCTATCTCGAACGCGGCGTTATCAGCGTACGCACCGAAAACGGCGCATGGACCTTGCCGCCGCGCCGGGTCGGCTGGATGCCGCCGGGCGAACTGCATACGGTGCGGATTGCCGAGGCCACGCGCGGCTGGGGCGTTCATGTTGCGCCGCTGGCCGCCGTCGGCCTGCCCGAGAAGACTTGCGTGCTAGGTGTCAATGACTTGATGCGTGCCCTGGTTTTGCGCGCCAGCACCTGGGCCTTGCAAGACACCTTGAGCGACGAACAAGAGCGGGTACTCAGCGTTTTGATGGATGAAATTCGCCACGCGCCGGTTGAGCCGCTGCATTTGAATATGCCCAGTGATCGCCGCCTGCTACGTATTGCCCACGCGGTACTGGACCGGCCGCACGATGCACGCAGCCTGGATGCCTGGGCCGACTGGGCCGGCCTGTCGGCACGCACCGTGAGCCGTTTGTTTCGCAGCGAAACCGGCTGCAGTTTCGCGCAATGGCGACAGCAGGCACGGCTGATCCGAGCCCTGGAACGACTGGCTTGCGGCGAAGCCGTGAACAGTGTGGCCGATGCGCTCGGCTACGCCAGCATCAGTGCTTTCGTAGCGATGTTTCGACGCAGCTTCGGGCAACCGCCTGGGCGGTATTTTGCACAGCATCCATCATCAACCCCGTGACGCCCTCCCCTGCCCGCCCCCTTTTTGGGACAAGCAAGGGAGGAGAAAAACATCAGCCCAGATTCGACGCTAACCAGGTGTTTGCAAGCGAGCCTTATCGGCTACGGTTGCGGCTTCAACCAGGTATTGAACAGCTCGTCGATGCGGCGATATTCGTCGTACCACGAATCGGCATGGACAAAGCTGTGGCGTTCCATCGGATACAGCGACATCCAGAAGTTTTTCTTGTGCAGCTCGATGAAGCGCTGATACAGCCGAATCGAATCTTCGGCGAGCACGTTGTCGTCGATCAGGCCGTGCTGGATCAGTAGCGGATCTTGCAGCTTGTCGGCGTATTCGATCGGCGAACTGATGGCGTATGCCTCGGGGTCGAGCTGCGGATCGTTGAGGATGTTCGAGGTGTATTCGTGGTTGTACAGCCGCCAGTCGCTGACCGGACGCAAGGCGGAACCGGCGGCGAATTCGCCCGGCGCACGCAGCAAGGCCATCTCGGTCATGAAACCACCGTAACTGCCGCCATAGATACCGACGCGCTTGGCATCGACGCCTTGCTGCTTGACCAGCCAGGCCTTGCCATCGAGCAGATCGTCCAACTCCGGGTGACCCATTTGACGGTAGATCGCGGTACGCCAGTCGCGGCCATAGCCTTCGGAGGCGCGGTAGTCCATGTCCAGCACCACGTAACCCTGCTGCACCAGCAGGTTGTGGAACATCTGCTCACGGTAGTAGTTGGACCAGGACAGGGTGACGTTCTGCAGATAGCCCGCGCCATGCACAAAGATCACTGCGGGTCGGCCGGCAGCGGCAGCCTTATCCGCCGGGCCGTAATACTTTGCCCAGATCGTGCCGGCGCCATGCGAGGACGATACGCCGACGATTTGCGGGGCGATCCACGAGCGCGCGGTAAACCCCGGCTTCATGGTGTTAGTCAATTCACGCGGCGCGCCGCCGGCGACATCCTGCACCGCCATCTGCGGCAGTACATAGGGCGAGGAATGCAGCAGCGCCAGTTGCTGGTCATTGGGCGATAGCGCGAAGTCTTCCAAGCCCTGGTATTGCGTCAATCGGCTCAGCTCACCGCCGTTGGCCGGTACGCGATAGACATCGTAGCTGTAAGGCGCGACCTGATTGCTGCGCAGATAAAACCACTGGCCATCGTCGGTCAGCCGCGGATGGCTGACCTCGAACTTGCCGGCGGTCAAGGCCTTGGCCTTGCCGCCAAGCGGTTTGCTGTAAAGCTGCGAGAAACCGGTTTCTTCGCTCAGATACCACAGCGTGCGGTTGTCCTTGAGCCAGCCGAAATCGTTGAAGTTCCAGTTGATCCAGGCGTTATCGTGCAAACGGTGCTGGTTGAGCAGCGTGTGTTTGTCCAGATCGACACTGGCGATCCAGCGATCTTTGTTGTCGATCGCGCGCAATTGCACGGCTACGTTCTGGCCGTCGTCGCTCCACACGATGCCGCCGCCACCGCCATCGTCGGCCGAAGATATGATTCTTACGGCGCGCAGTTCAGGGGCCTTCAAGGCCTTGGCCTCATCGTGCTTGCCCGCCTTCTCCAGCGCGGCGATAGCCTTGCCGCGAAGCTCTTTGAGCGGGTCCTCCTTGATGCCGGGCAGGCTGTCGATCGCCAGCGGATAGCTCTTGCGATGGAGCAGATCGAGCAACAGCAGCGATTGTGGCGGCGGATCTTTACGGCCTACATAGACGCGTGTTTCCTGCTGCTCGGCATAGCCACTGTCGGTAACAAAATGGGTAACCTGCGGTGCCTTGCCCTCGGCATGACCCTTCGGCTGCGTCACTGCCAGCATCCAGCGGCCGTCCGGCGACAACTCGGTATCGATAAGTTCGACTTTATCGCCGAGCCAGATCGGCTTCGGTGCGCGGCCGAGATCGGCCGCGGCAAGCGCGTCGTCGTTCTCGCGCAGGGCGTCTTTATCGGCCTTGAGCTGGCGCAGTGTCTTGAATAGCTTGAGCTGCTCGTCGCCGAGTGCGTCGGGCTGCTTTGCCTGCGGATCGTCGGCAAGCTTCAGCACGGCTGCCGGCGCCGTGACACCGGCGGCGATGTCGTAGCTATACCACTGGTTATTCTGGCGAAACTGCAGCGCGCGGCTATCGCTGGAAAAGCCCGGTGCGGATTCCGCCTCTGCCGTGCGGGTTACCTGCACACGACGCCCTTGGGCCAGTTCGACCAAGAACACATCACCATGCCGCACGAACGCGGCGTAACGATGCGCGCGATCGAACACCGCCGGGCCGTCGGCCTGCGCCTGCGCCGAGGCGTCGAGCTTGACGCTCTGTCCGCTGGCCGGATCGACGCGATACAGATCGCGCACCTTGCTGCCGTCGCGCTTCAAGCTGTAGTACAGACTGCGCCCGTCTACGCTCCAATAAGGCGATGTCACCGCCGCGCCGATCCAGTCCGGCGGGGCCATGACGGTTTCCAGGTCGAGGCTTGGCGTGATGGGCGACTGACTCGCCGCCGGTAAGGCGACAAGCGCTGCGAGGCCGGCAACAAACATTCGGCGCATGGGGTACTCCGCGATCCAAACGATGCAGGATAGCCAAGAGCACACGCATCGCAAACGCCAAGTGTCCCGTTTCCCCTGACCATGACTTCCGGTTAGGCTCCGCGGTTATCTGTCTTATGCGTAAGATTCGATTGGCCCCGGTTGCTGGCGCGTTGGCGAACCATCGGCTACCGATCGCAGCGCCTCTCACGCCCCACCAGCGAGCCCGTATGACCCTGCTTACTGTCGAACACGAAACCGCGACCCACCCTCTCTACAGCGTGATCTGGCTGCATGGCCTGGGCGCCGACGGCAACGACTTCGCGCCTATCGTGCCTGAGCTGGTTGCACCTCACTGGCCTGCGCTGCGCTTTGTGTTTCCGCATGCGCCGGTACGTCCGGTGACCGTCAACGGCGGCATGCCGATGCGGGCCTGGTATGACATTGCGGGTATCGATCTGATCTCGCGGCAGGACGAAACGGGCATCCGCGCCTCGATTGCCGCCGTGGAAACATTGATTGCCCACGAACACGAACGCGGCGTGCCTAGCGAACGCATCCTGCTGGCGGGCTTCTCACAAGGCGGCGCTATCGCCCTCGCTGCCGGCTTGCGCCACGCTCAGCCGTTGGCCGGGGTGATCGCACTGTCCACCTACATGCCGTTGCACGAGGCTTTTGCACCTGAGCGCCATGTCGCCAATGCGAAGACGCCGATCTTCTGGGGTCACGGCACCGGCGACCCGATTGTCCCGCTGACCCGTGGCGTGGCCTCACGCGACCTGTTGCAGTCATTGGGATACGACGTGGCCTGGCACACCTACCCGATGCCGCACTCAGTCTGCGCCGAAGAGATCGCCGATCTGCGTGCCTGGATGGGCGACCGGTTTACCGGCTGACGCCGCTCCATAGGCACCCGCATGGTGGGTGCCTATGCATCTCGCATTAGCCGGCGCCGTCTCACCAGCCCTCCCCGCTCTTGGTCATACTGTCGCCCATGCGCGATTCCAGCATCCGCCGACCACCGATCGAACCCAGCCCGCTACCGGACTTCTGCAGTCTGCCGGTGCTGTTCGCCTTGCTCGTCATCGGCGCATTGACCGCCACTGTCGTTTGGCTGGCGGCCGACAATGGCCGCGGCTGGCGCGGCTACTGTGTATGTATGTTGTTTGTCGATTGGCTGATGCTGGTGATCGGGGTCGCGCTGTGCAAGCTGCGGCCACTGCTGCGACGACTGCCCGGCCACGCACCTTATATCGGCGCATGGTTGTTGATCCTGTTGCTCGCTACCGGCGCCAGCATGCTGGCGCATTGGCTTAACGACGCGCTGTTCCTCGAACTGATGCATACCGACACCGCTGTCTTTGTACGTGACAGCATGCTGATCGCCGCGCTGCTCGGTGCCGCCGTGCTGCGCTATTTTTACGTTCTGGCGCAGTGGCAGGCCCGTCTGGAAGCCGTCACTCGGGCGCAGGTCGATGCGCTGCAGGCACGCATTCGACCGCACTTTTTATTCAACAGCATGAACACCGTAGCGGCCCTGGTGCGGCTGGACCCGGCCGCTGCCGAACGCACCATTGAGGATTTATCCGAACTGTTTCGCGCTGCCTTGGGTCAGCACGATTCGCGTGACGGCACACTGGGCGAAGAACTCGCGCTGATCGAACGCTATCTGGCGATTGAGCAACTGCGCCTGGGCGAACGCCTGCACGTGCGTCGCGAACTCGACGCGCTACCGGCCACCTTTTCACTACCGCGCCTGCTGCTGCAGCCGCTGGTGGAGAACGCGGTGCGCCACGGCATACAGCCCCTGCGCGAAGGCGGTGAGGTGGTACTGCGCGGCTATCGCGACGGCCGCGGTTTAATCATCGAAATCGACAACCCGCTGCCCACGGCGCCTGGTGAGCGCGGCCATGGCCATGGCCTGGACAACGTGCGCCAACGCGTCGCCTATCGCTATGGCCCGCGCGCGCAAGTGGAGGCCGGGCCGCGTGACGGTCGTTTTGTCGTGCGCCTGCAGTTGCCGGAGGATTCGTGATGTCCACTCTCCATACGCACGCCCTCAATATGCGTGTCCTGATCGTCGACGACGAGCCGCTGGCGCGCGCGCGATTGGCTGCGCTGCTTAGCGAATGCGATGAGATCACCGTGGCCGGCAGCATCGGCGATGGCGAGGCCGCACTGGTCGCACTCAGTGAACTGCAACCCGACCTGCTGTTGCTGGACATCAATATGCCCGGCCTGGACGGCATCGCCTTGGCGCGGCGACTCGCCGGCCAGCCGCGTCCGCAAATCGTCTTCTGCACCGCCTACGAACACTACGCCGTGCATGCCTTCGACCTCGGCGCCATCGACTACCTGCTCAAGCCTGTCCGCATCGAACGCCTGCGCGATGCCCTGCAACGCGCGCGACAACGCCTGGCCAGCACGCCACGTGAGCACACCCGCTACCTCGGCGGTCGCCAGCGCGGCGAGCAGGTACGCATTGCCCTCGACGAAGTGATCTATCTGCTCGCCGAAGAAAAATACGTCGTCGTACAACATCGCGGTGGCCAACTGCTGCTGGAAGAATCACTGCGCCAGCTCGAAGAGGCCTATCCCGAGCAACTCATCCGGTTGCATCGCAACTGCCTGGTACCACCCCAGCGCCTGCTAGGCCTGAAGACCCTTACCGACGGCCGCGTCCTCGCCCGCCTGGGCGGCACCGATCTCACCCCCGAAGTCAGCCGGCGCAATCTGCCGGCATTGCGCAAGCTTCTGCGAATGGGGTGATCGACGGTCATCCTGCGGCAACGAGTGTCGATGAGATTAACTGCGCAATACCAGCGTTTACGCGACAATGGCGCGCTTTCTACCCGCCATGCGCCGACCACGCGCAGCCTAGTTGACGAGATCTCCGATGACCCCATCCATCCTGCGTATTGCCACCCGCAAAAGCGCACTCGCGTTATGGCAAGCCGAACATGTTGCTGCGGCCCTGCGTGCCGCGCACCCAGGCCTCACGGTCGATCTGGTGCCGCTGTCGACACGTGGCGATGAGATTCTCGATCAGCCTTTGGCGACCATTGGTGGCAAAGGGCTGTTTTTAAAAGAGCTTGAAGTGGCGATGCTGGAAGGGCGCGCCGATCTGGCGGTGCATTCGTTGAAAGACGTGCCGGCCGAGTTGGAGCCGGGCTTTGCGTTGCCGGCGATCTTGCCGCGTGCGGATGCGGCCGATGCGTTTGTCTGCAACCTGTACGCCAACCTGACTGCGCTGCCGCAAGGTGCGCGCGTGGGTACTTCGTCGTTGCGGCGGCAGGCGCAATTGCGCGCAGTGCGGCCGGATCTGAGCTTGCTCGATCTGCGCGGCAATGTCGGCACGCGGCTGGCCAAACTCGACGACGGCCATTACGACGCGATCGTGCTGGCCTGCGCCGGGCTCGAACGACTGGGTCTGGCGACACGTATCCGCAGCCGGCTTGCGGCACCGGCCTGGCTGCCGGCGCCGGGCCAAGGGGCTATCGCGATCGAGGCGCGCGACGATCAACCCGCCGTACTTGCCTTGCTTGCAGCACTGGATGACGACGAAACCCGTCTGGCAGTCAGCGCCGAACGCGCGATGAATCATGCATTGGGCGGGAGCTGCACAGTGCCGGTCGGCGCATGGTGTGTAGTTACCGAACACGGCCTGCATCTGCGCGGCATGGTCGGCGATGCCGCCAGTGGTCAGCTAATACATGCGCAGGCCAGCAGCGCCAGCGATCAGGCCAATGAGCTGGGTCAACAGGTAGCGAACGCGCTGTTTGAACTCGGTGCCGCTGCGTTGCTGGCGCAGCACTGAAGAACGGGGAACGGGGAACGGGGAACGGGGAACGGGGAACGGGGAACGGGGAACGGGGAACGGGGAACGGGGAACGGGGAAAAGCCTAAAAAGCAGAAGCGAAAAAGCAAGAGCAAAAACAAAGAAAAATCAAAAAGAACGCGGACCTGCAATATCCCCTCGAACTTCATGTTCCCCGTTCCCCGTTCCCTATTCCCCGCCTAAAAAAGAACACGGCATCACAGCCATTACTCAAGCCGCATGTTCCCCGTTCCCTATTCCCCGTTCCCCGCTCTCAAATCAAAAGTTATAAACCAAGTTAGTCGTAGTCAGCGTATCGGTCTTCTTGGTGCCTGGCTGCACGCTGCTGTTGTAGCGCAGTTGGTAACCGAATTTGAGCGCCATTTTCTTGGTCATGCTGACCGACAGGCCAATGTCGTTTTGGTAGTACTTGTTGTTCGAGCCGGCTTCCAGCAGGAAGGTGTCCTCAAACGTGGTGTTGTCGGTCAGGCGGTATTTGTAGTTGATGAGTCCGCGCGCCACGCCTTCGCTTTTCGTATCTTGGTGCACCTTGGTGCTCACGCCATTGACCAGTGTGGTGGTATCGGCCGGACGATAGCGCTTGTAACCGGGACCGATTTCGAACGATAGCTCGGAGCGTTCGGTTTTCAGCGCGATATAGCCATAGCCCACCGAAACAATGCCCTGCCAGCGATTGGCGCCGAAATCGTCATGCTCGTAACGCGCCGCACCGACGATGTAGCTGCGTGGATCGAGCTTGTAGCCCACCGATGCGCCGGTGTCGTAACGGTTGGCGGTGGTGCTGAATTTGCTGATGGTGGCGCCGGTGCTGTCGACTACTTTGACCTCGCCCTTGGAACGCATGCCGTTGAGGAAGAAGTTGTTCTTCCACAGCTCGTTTTCCTGGCTCAGGCCCAGTTTGGCGTTGATATTGTCAGTGCGCGAATTGCCTCGTGCCGCCGCGAAACCGAATTCGCCTGAGCCGCTCCAGCCGCCGTTGTTTGCGCTAGCGCTGCCTTGCACGGGGGCATCATCGGCCTGCGCGCCCATGCTGGCGAATAGGACAAGCAGGGAACTGACGAGCAGGGTCTTCTTCATCGAGGGGTATCCGTATTATTTAAAGACGCAATGATCCAGTCTTATCCGGGTAATTTGAAGACCCGTGGCGACTTCTTTCCCGCAATGGCCTGTATAACAGCCGATCAGCGCGGCTGCGATTCAGCTCCGTCCGGCGCTTGCAGCGTCGTATTGTCGCAGCTCAAGGATTTTGCCCAGGCCACAGCTAAGCGCGGCCGACGTTGCGAGCCAAACGCTGTCGCCTTCGATATAGCTCCACAACAAGGCCAGCGACGGCCATCCATAAACCAGAAGAGCAACAAGCCAACGTGCGTACGGCCCGCTCTCGCCATGGTTTCTCGATGTCTGACTGCGCAGGCTTTCGACCAAGGCCAGCAACACTGCCAGCACCAACAGACTCATGACCCACGACGCGGAGCTGATCCGGTTCACGGACTCGTCTTGTGCTGCCACGCAAAGCCAGAGCCAAAGACCACCGACATAGCATGCGGATAAGGCATGACTGAACCACCATGCCGTGGTGGGCGAGTTAGAAAGACCCAGCCGGCGATGCTCACTAGCCGTATAGATCAGGCTCACCACGCTAGATGCGAGCAGTGCCGCGCCAGCCACGCGAGTGGCCCAGAAATCATTGCTACCGCGCACTAGCCCGGCCACGGCCAGCATCGGCAGAAAGGCCGCGAAAGCCAGCATGGCCTTGCGGGTGGGTCGGCTGCCACGGCCAAGCTGCCAGCCATGCCAGTCCGGCAAGATCGGTAAACGCAAGCAGGCCACCAATAGCCCCGCACTCACGAAACCGCAACCCAGGGCCAGCGGCACCAGGGCCTGGCCCCGGCCTTCGCTGTAGATACCCAGCCCCAGCATCAAGCCCAGCAAGATCCAGATGCCGTAACCGCTGAGCGCCAGTACTTCAAGCAGATCGGCGCCGTACCAGCGCAATCGTGGCTCGCTGGTTGCGGCTTGGACCGTTGCCGTGGCGCCTGCTTGAATCTTTTGGCTCTGCTCCATGGGTCCTGTACTTGGCATCTATAGAAGTTCGGGGTTTGGGAGAGGCTATTTCAGCCTGCATGTGACCTTGCGGACTTGCGACTGCCATAAGCCATGCCCATGCTAGGGATGGCTCCACACAGACCTTAGCCCATGGATCGTTACGAACGCATTCTCACCTTGCACCGATTGCTGAAATCGGCGCACTACCCCGTGCCGCTGCCGCGACTGCTGGATGAGTTGGAGTGTTCGCGTGCCACGCTGTATCGCGATGTCGGCTTTTTACGCGACGCCTTGGGCGCACCGATCGAAAGCGCCGGCGGCGAGCATGCCGCGTTCCGTTATGAACAGAGCGAGGCCGAACGCTTCGAGCTGCCCGGCCTGTGGCTGACCTCCGATGAACTGGCCGCCTTGCTGGCGCTCAATGAATTGATCGGTCGCTCAGGCCCCGGCGTGTTGGCCGGCGCGCTGGCGCCGTTCAAGGCGCGCATCGAACATTTGCTTTCCGACCAAGGCAGCGGCAAAGCGCTACCGATCGAGCGCATCCGCGTCATCGCATGGGGTGAGCGCAAACTCGATCAGCAGGTCTTTCGCATCGTCGCAGGCTCGGTGCTGGAACGAAAACAACTGCGCTTCCGCTACCGCGCACGCACCACCAATGCCGATAGCTGGCGCACCGTGTCGCCGCAACGGCTGACTCACTATCGCGACAACTGGTATCTCGACGTGTGGGATCACAACCGCGAAGCACTGCGTAGCTTCGCCGTGGATCGCATTGCCGAGCCGCAGTCACTCGATACCACCGCCATCGATGTGACCGAGGGTGATCTCAATGAAATGCTCGCCTCCAGCTACGGCATCTTTGCCGGTAAACCGAAGGCCTGGGCGACGATCCGCTTCTCCGAACATGCCGCACGCTGGGTCGCCGACGAGCAATGGCATTCGCAGCAGAAGGGCGAATGGCTGTCGGATGGCCGCTACGAGCTGAAACTGCCGTATTCCAATTCCAAAGAACTGCTGATGGATGTACTCAAGTACGGCCCGGATGCCGAGGTGGTTGCACCCATGTCGCTGCGTGAAGAAATGAAGATCCTGCTGCAGCTCGCGCTGACCGGTTATCAGCAAACGCCACGGTAGTTCGCGCGTGCTTACTTGCAATCCGTGGCGACTGCGCAGAGGCTGATCTGACTTAATCGCCATTGATCCAGGCTATGAGCACAAACCTTACTGCCGCCACAGATCTTCCGGTTACGCGCAAGCCTACGGTTTCACTAGCCCTCGGCGCCGGCGGCGCGCGAGGGCTGGCACACATCGGCGCGATCGAGGAAATCCAAGCGCAAGGCTACGAAATTGCCGCCATCGCCGGTACCTCGATGGGTGCGCTGATCGGTGGCGTCTACGCCATGGGCAAGCTGGACCTTTATCGCGACTGGGTGACCTCACTGGCCAAGCTGGATGTGTTGCGACTGGTCGACTGGACGTTTTCCGGCGGTGGCCTCATCAAAGGCGAACGGATTATCGGCACGCTGCGCAAGCTGATCGGCGACACGTGTATTGAAGCGTTGCCGATTGCCTTTACCGCCGTGGCCACCGATATCGATCGCGAGCGCGAGGTGTGGCTGACGCGCGGCTCGCTGTTCGATGCTATTCGCGCATCGATCGCCATTCCCACCGTGTTCCGGCCGCATCTCGTCAACGGTCGACGGCTGGTCGACGGCGCCTTGCTCAATCCGGTGCCGGTGACACCGCTGATTCGTGAACCTGCCGACTATTTGATCGCCATCAGCATGGATGGTCAGGCCAAGGCCGCTGCACCGACGCCCATGAGCACCGGCAACGGTATCGACCCCGCCAGCTATCGGCAGCGCATCAGTGAGTTTGTCGGTCGGCTGCTGCCGCATAGTGAAAGCAAGCCGCATGAGCCCGGTGTGCTGGAGCTGCTGAACCAATCGATGGATCTGATGCAAGCCAATCTGTCACGCCTGCGCCTGGCGGCGTATGAGCCAGACCTGCTGATCCAGTTACCGCGCAACGCCTCTACGGCTTACGAGTTTTATCGCGCGCGCGAGTTGATCGAACTGGGCCGTGAACAGACACGGCAGATGCTGGCTAGCTGGCAACCGACACATCACCAACACGCGGGCCATGTGCCTTGAGCCAGGTATCGAGATAAGCCATCAATACCATCGCGTGGTTATGCTCTTCGTCGCTTGCGGCATAGAGCAGGGTGACCGGATGACGTGCGGCCCGCTCGGCCAGCGGACGCCAGTGTTCGACGATGGCATCCAGCTCACCGGCGTAGCAATGACGGAACCCCTCCCAACGCGTTGGGTCATGTCCAAACCATAGCCGCAACGCGGTTGACGGCGCTAACTCCTTGGCCCAAACGTCCAGCGCGGCGTCTTCTTTGTTCAGACCTCGCGGCCACACTCGATCGACCAGCACGCGGTAGCCATCGGCTTTCGCAGCCGGTTCGTAGACACTTTTGATGACGATGCTCATGGCAACGTCCCAGCTTGGCGACGAATGCCCAGCATACGCCTGCGAAACCGTTGTGCGACAGCTCCCTGGAGCCGGCTTTACAACTCTTCGACCTGAGTCACCTTGCCGCGGCGCATCAGCCAGGCCACACCGCGCAAATCGGCAATGCCAACCCATAGTCGGTCGAGCATGCCGTACTTGGAGGTGCCGGCGGTGCGGGGGCGATGGCCTACCGGCACGCTCTGGCTGACAAAACCGGCACGTTTGGTCAGTGCCGGCAAATAACGGTGCATATGGTCGAAATAGGGGAGGCGTAAAAACACCTCGCGCTCAAACAGCTTGAGGCCGCAGCCGGTATCGGGCGTAGCGTCTTTGAGCATGCGCGAGCGCACCGCGTTGGCGATCTTTGAAGAAATGCGTTTGTTGAAACTGTCGCGGCGCGTGGTGCGCCAGCCGGCGAACAGCCGCACGTTGGCCGCAGCGGTGTCTCGCGCAGCCAACAGTTTGGGGATATCGGCCGGATCGTTTTGACCATCGCCATCGAGCGTGGCGATCCACGGCGATTTCGCCGCACGCACGCCGTTCCATACGGCGGTGCTTTGCCCGCTGCGAGCGAGGTGACGCACGATGCGCAACTCGGGGTATCTGGCCTTTTCGGCCGCCAGCACCGCCACGCTGTCGTCACTGGAATCGTCGTCCACGTAAACGATCTCGAACTCGATCCTGCCGCGCAATGCGGCGGCAATTTCGGCGAGTAGCGGCGGAATGTTGTCGCGCTCGTTGAACACCGGCACGACGACGGAAAGTTGCGGCATGGAGGCAGCCTTTCTACGAAAACGGAAGCGCCTTAAAGCGCAAGGCGACGCATTTTAATGCGTGTGGATGAATGGTGTCAGGTCATTGATTTAAAGGAGCAGTCACGGTCGCTCCCCGAAAGACCCCACGCAAGTCGGCATGCCTCTATAACAGGCCGACTTGTCTTAACGAATCTTGCCTAAAATCCCTTCCAGCTCGTCACTGCTGTGATAGTGGATCACCAGCTTGCCGCGGCCGCCGCGACCATGGGCCAGCTCCACTCGCGTGGCGAAGCGCTCGGCCAGCTCACGCTCCAGGTCGGCGATGTTCGGATCGCGTGCCGGGACGCTCTTGGCTTTGCCTTTCGGCGCGGTCTGTGCGCGACGGGCGGCCTCCTCCAGCTCGCGTACGCTCCAGCTATTACGCGCCGCTTCCAGCGCCAGACGCTCGGCATCACGCTCGGGCAGGGTCAACAAACAGCGGGCGTGGCCCATTTCCAGCTTGCTCTCGTCGAGCAGCTTTTTGATCGACGCCGGCAGTTCGGTGAGGCGCAGCAGGTTGGATACCGCTGCGCGCGAGCGACCCACGGCATCGGCCGCTTGCTGATGGGTGAGGTCGAAATCGTCGATCAGGCGCTTGAGGGCATCGGCCTCTTCCAGCGGGGTGAGGTCCTGGCGCTGGATGTTCTCGATCAACGCCATCGCCGGCACGGCCACTTCCGGCACGTCCTTCACCAGCGCGGGCAGCTCACTCAACTGCGCGCGCTGTGCGGCGCGCCAGCGACGTTCGCCGGCGATCAGCTCGTAGCTGTTCTTGCCGATGGCTCGCACCACCACCGGCTGGATCAAGCCCTGCGCCTTGATCGACGCGGCTAGCTCGTCCAGCGCTTCGTCGTTCCAATGACGACGCGGCTGGTACTTGCCTGGCTGGATCTGCTGGATCGGCAGCATGCGTAGCTCGCCTTCCTGCTCGATGACTGAGGGGCTACCTTCGCCGCTACCGCCTAGCAGGGCATCAAGCCCGCGGCCCAGTCCACGCTTCTTCGCTGCAGCTGCCATGCTTACTCCTGATGAATGTCGACGGCGGCGTCGAGTATGGCTGGGTCGAACGTCGGGTCGCTTTCGTCGTGCAGCGCTACCGCCTCGGCTTGCTGGCTGACGCCAGCGGCCGCGGCCAGACCACGTTCGCGGCGGATCATCTCACCGGCCAGGCCGATGTAGGCAATCGCACCGCGCGAACTGCGGTCGTACAAATGAATCGGCTGACCATGGCTGGGCGCCTCGGCCAGACGCACGTTGCGCGGGATGATCGAGCGCAGCACCTTGTCGCCAAAATGCTGGGTCAATTGCGCGGAAACTTCGTTGCCCAGGTTGTTGCGCACGTCGTACATGGTGCGCAACATGCCCTCGATCTCCAGTTGCGGATTCAAGCGCAGGCGCACGGCCTTGATCGTTTCCAACAGACTGGACAGACCCTCCAGCGCGAAATACTCGCACTGCACTGGAATCAGCACGCCATCGGCGGCGGTGAGTGCATTGAGGGTAAGCAGGTGCAACGAGGGCGGACAGTCGATCAAGATGGTGTGATAACGATCGCCCAGCTTGGCCAACTGCTCTTTGAGCCGGCTTTCGCGGGCGATCGCATCCATCAGTTTCAATTCGGCGGCGGTGAGGTCGCCGTTGCCGGGCAGCAGATCGTAAAGCGCCTCGGTTTTGACGATGGCCTGCTCGATCGGCACCTCGTCCAACAGCACTTCACAGCCATTGGGCTTGGCCGCGCGCTTATCCACACCCGAAGCCATGGTCGCATTGCCCTGCGGATCCAGATCAACGAGCAGCACCCTGCGCTTCGCGGCAGCGAGTGCCGCAGCAAGGTTAACGGCCGTCGTGGTCTTGCCGACGCCGCCCTTTTGGTTGGCGACAGCGATGATGCGAGCCATGGTCTCGTGGGTACCGTACGCGAGTGAAAAGGGGGCTAGATTACCATTCAGAGCCTGTCTAAAGTCTCCGAGTAGCTCGCGTTGATTCACGGTGGCCGTCAGGTGGTGGTGCGTGGCGCTGCGCCTGACGTCGGTCAGGCCAAGCCGCGCGCTGCCGCATGGCGGCCACCGTGAGTCAACCCGCTGGGCCGGGGCTGTTCAGTCGTGTACGCGACCAAGCACCACCAGATGGCGCTCCGCACTCAGCCCCGGCACGGCCAGCGTATGCATGCCGCGTACGGCAAAACCGGCTGGCACGCCGGGCAATTCGTCGTCCGGCTGTTTGCCTTTCATGGCCAGCCAGATACCGTCCGGGGCCAGTAAATGCCCACCCCAGCCCAGCATGTCGGCGAGGCTGGCAAAGGCGCGCGCGGTAACGCAGTCGAACTGACCTTGCACGTCTTCCACTCGCGATTGCACGGCGCGCACTCCGTCGAGTTTGAGGGCACGGATCGCCTCGCGCAGAAAACGCACCTTCTTGCCATTGGAGTCGACCAGCAAAATCTGCCGTCCCGGCGCCGCGATCGCCAGCGGGATACCCGGCAGACCGGGGCCCGTGCCCAGATCGGCCAAGGTGGCGCCTTGCACATGCGGCAGGATCGCCAGCGAGTCGAGCAGGTGACGGGTAATCATCTCGGCGGGATCGCGCACGGCGGTGAGGTTGTAAGTGGCGTTCCAACGCTCCAGCAAGGCTTGATAGTCGAGCAACCGATCTACGGCATCGCCCGGCAGATCCAGACCGAGCGCAGCGATGCCCCGTTCCAGTGCCGCTTGCAGATCAGCGCGTGCGGTCATGGATGATGGCGTCATGAGTAGTCCTGGCGTTACGCGAAAGGCCGGCAGTATCCGGCACGGGGTTACCGGCAGCAAAGAAAAACCCGCCGAAGCGGGTTTGAGAATCCCCTAACGCGAACGCTCTGAAGGCGTTTTGCGCATGGATTTCGCGTAGAGCCATTGAACAGGCGCTTAGGCGAAATCCAACTCAACGCGCGTCACCATCATGCCGCGCTCGCGCAATACTTTATTCATGGCCTGCTTCAGGCGGGTGCCGAGATCGCGGCTGTCCGTGTTGCTGAAATCCGCATTCGCCGACTCGGGCTCTTCGCGCAGCGCGGCAAGGGCGCCGCCGCGAATCAACTGATCGGCTTGCTCGATGACCGCATCCGCACGCTCAGGCTCAAGCACTTGCCAGTACACCGTGCCGCGCACATCGTGCGCATCGGCCATCGACTGCTCGAAACGCAGCACCTGACCACCAAGATCAATGCGATGACCTACCCGATCAAGCAGCGGCAGCACCAGATGCATGCCTGACGGCAATAAACGCTGTGGCCTGCCATGGCGATAAAGACTATGTACCTGCCCATTTGGCACCCGTTTCACGGCGCCCACCATCAAGGCGAGTAGGCTGATAACAAGAAGGGAGAGCAGGGTAGTCATGGCAGCTAAATCAGCAAGTTATGCGTCATTTGTTATTCGTATCGGAGGTGCAGATTACAGCGCCTTAGTCTTGCTTAGATTAATGTCAATTTAACGGTGACCTGACGTTTTCTTACCATTCAGCTTACGACTTAATAACTAAGAGACTTATGCAAGCTCGCGTCCATCAAATGCTTGCCGTCGGCCAAGGACGCTTGGCTAGGCCAGGCTCTTCGTGACCCTGCATTTTATTGCATCGCAGCAAAGTCTTTGATTTTAAAAAGCTTTACAAGACTTGATGAAAACGATTACGTTCAGCCTCGAATCAAACTCCAGCAGCGCTACGGACGGGTAGACATGGGCGTGACCATCAAAGATGTGGCGCGTGAAGCCAAGGTATCGGTGGCTTCGGTGTCGCGTGCGCTCAACGGACAGAGCGGCGTCACCGCCGAAACATTGGGGCGGATACGCGAGGTAGCCAATCGACTGCGTTATGTCCCCGACAATGCCGCGCGCAGTCTGATTACCCGTCGTACCCACACCATCGGCGCCCTGTTGCCCGATCTGTTTGGCGAATTTTTCTCGGAGCTGATTCGCGGCATCGATCTGGCCGCTCGTGCTCGCGGACTGCATCTATTGGTGTCGAGTTCGCACGACGACGCCAATGAAGCCGCCACCGCTTTGCGCGCGATGCAAGGACGTGTCGATGGTCTGCTGGTGATGTCGCCGCATGCCGATGCGGATTTTCTACGACAGAATCTGCCGCAAGGCCTGCCTACGGTCTTGATGAACACGGTGCTCGATAGCGATGCCCACGCAGCGCTATCGGTGGACAACTACGGCGGCGCTTGTGTGATGGTGCGGCATTTGATCGATCGCGGTTATCGCCACATCGCCTTTATCCAAGGCCCACCAAAGAACCGCGACGCGGCCGAACGCGAGCAGGCTTATCGCGAGACATTGGCGGCGCAGGCACCGGGTAACGCAGCGGTGGTGCTGCCGGGCGATTTCAACGAAATTTCCGGCTATCGCGCCGCTCAGCAGTTGCTGGCGATGCGGCCGCGCCCGGATGCGGTATTTGCCGCCAACGACATGATGGCGATCGGTTGCATCGCTGCGATCCGCGAAGCGGGTCTGCGCATTCCCGAGGATATCGCGGTAGCCGGCTTCGACGATGTACCGATGGCGCGCTATGTGACGCCGGCGCTGACCACGGTGCGCGTGCGCATTGCCGAACTGGGCAAGGCCGCGCTGGAGCAATTGATCGTGCAGATCGAGCACACCGACATGCCACCGTGCGTACATCAACGTGTGAAGGCCGAGCTGGTGGTACGTGCATCCAGCGATAGTCAGTGGCAGGGCAAAGAAATGAGGTTCGAACCAACACCCGACTGAGACACGTAGGGGCGTTTCAATAATTGTGGCTTCTGTGGCAAGAGTGGAACGGGGTTTCCCTCATACCAACATCACGGAAGCCGATAACCACGGCGCACGCGATTGCGCTCATCGATCCGTTGAGGGGAAGGTGTTAGGTCATGGCAAACAGACTCACATTATCCAGGCAAATTTCTCTGGCCCTCACAGGCTTGATCGCTACGGCCATGCTGGCACCAGGCATCGCGATCGCACAGAACAGTGCCGCTACGGTGCGTGGCCACGTCGATACCGCGCAAGGCCAGACGGCCACGCAAGTGATCGCCACCAATACCCGTACCGGCTTTATCAGTCAGGCCGTGGTCAATGCCAGCGGCAATTACACCTTGGTCAGCCTGCCGCCGGGCAGCTATCGCATCGAAGCTAAAGGCAATGGCGTCAGCGCCAGCCGCGATGTCTCGGTGCAAGTGGGTCAAGCCTTGACCCTCAATCTCGATGCCACCGCAGCAGCAGCCCCCGCGAACGCTACCAATCTGCAGAGCGTGACGGTAAGCGCGGCCTCGTTGATCGAGACACGCACCTCTGAAGTCGCGACCAACATCACCCAGGCGCAGATCAATACGCTGCCGCAGAACGAGCGCAACTTTCTCGATTTCGCCAAGCTGGTGCCTGGTGTGACGATATCGCGCGACCCCAACGCCAAGGGCTTCTCGGCCGGTGGTCAATCAGCCGATAATGTAAACGTTTTCATCGACGGTGCCAGTCTGAAAAATAACGCGCTCAGTGGCGGTATCGCTGGTCAGAATTCGAGCCGTGGCAACCCGTTCTCACAAGAAGCCGTGCAGGAGTTTCGCGTACTCACGCAGAACTACAAGGCGGAGTACGAACAGGCCGGCACCGCGATCATCACCGCCGTGACCAAGTCGGGCACCAACGAGTTTCATGGCTCGGTCTACGACTACTTTCAGAACAAGTCGATGATTTCGCAGGACTCGTTCGACAAGCGGGACAAGTTCAAAAAGCCCGACTACGAGCGCCAACAGCGCGGTTTCTCGTTGGGCGGCCCGATTCTTAAAGACCAGTTGCAGTTTTTCGTGAACTACGAAGAGCGCAAGGACGTCAGCAACAACACGGTAAAAATCGTCGATCCACGCTTCACTCAATACAACGGTACGTTCGCGGCGCCGTTTCGCGAAAAAACGTTCTTCGGCAAATTGAGCTGGCAACCCAACCAGAACAACAATGTCGATTTGAGCCTGACCACACGACGCGACAACGAAGTGATCGGCTTTGGCGACAAGACGACTTACAGCAGCCGCAGCAATCGCCAGAACCGTGTCGATGACTTGCTGCTGAAATGGCAGACGCGCGGCGATATCTGGACAAATGATCTGTTGCTCGATGCCGGGCACGCGAAGTGGAACCCAAGCGCGGCGGATTCGAGCACGGTGCACCAAGTCTACGAAAACAACGTGGCGACTCTCGGCGGTGCCAGCAATCTGCAGAACAAAGGCCAGAACCAGACCACGCTGCGTGACGACCTGACTTTTGCGGGCCTGTCCTGGCATGGCGATCACACACTCAAGGTCGGCGTGAAATACGCCGCCTACGGCATCACGCTGGAGCAGAACAACAACGCGGTGCCATCCTATGTCTATCAAGAGGGCGCGAACTATCCTGGCGGTTTTCTGATCCCGTACAAGGCGATTTACTCACCCGTGAGCGCCAGCGCCAACTTGCATACCAACCAGCTTGGCGCCTATATACAGGACGATTGGGATGTCACCCAGCGGTTGCAGTTGAACCTTGGCCTGCGTTGGGATTACGAGACCAATGCGCTGAATAAAGATTACGTCACCCCCCAGGCGCAATACGCAACGCTGCAGTACTTCGGCCTGCAGAACAACATCAGCACGGGCAATGAGCGCAATGCATTCAAGGGCGCCATTCAACCGCGCCTCGGCTTCTCACTGGATGTGAGCAAAGACGGCGATCAAAGCACCACGCTGTTTGGCGGTGCAGGCCGTTATTACGATCACACGCCATTCGACTGGATCAGTCAGGAGGCACTGCACTCTGCCGTACCGAACTACACGTTCCAGTTCAGCCCGCCTAACGCGGACGGCACGCCGTCCAAAGCCAACACCATTGCCTGGAATCCTGCTTACCTGACCAAGGCCGGCCTCGACGGATTGCTTGCCTCCGGCACGCCCGGTCTCAGCACTGAAATCGATACGATCAACAACAAGACCAAACCGCCCTATACCGACCAATTCAGTTTCGGCGTGCGGCAAGTACTGGGTGACTGGACTGGCTCGCTGACGTTGTCGCGAGTGCTTGGCTATCGCCAATTCACCTGGCTGTGGGCCAACCGTCTGGTCGTACCCGGCTTCGTGCTGGCGCAAGCGCCGGGCAGCCCTTACGGCGCCGTGTTGAAAAACGGCTACAAAAAAACCCAGTCCAGCAGCGTGCTCATCAGCGTGGATAAACCCTATACCAAGGCTTCCGGCTGGGGCGTGGGCGTGGCCTATACCTATCAGAACGCACGCCAGCAGGGTCATGACAACTACTCGCTGGACTATGTCGATCCTTCGGGTTATCCGGGCGGCCATGTGGGTGAGAAGCATCATCTGGTGGTCAATGGCATTGTCAGTGGCCCATGGGATACCCGCCTTACCGGCATCCTTACCTACGGCTCGGGCACGCCGTTCGAAGTGTTCAAGAGCACAGCTACCTGCGACTACAACTGCAGTTACTCGTACAACGGCGTTTATGGCCGCACCTATCTGAACCTGGATCTATCGATCGCCAAAGAATTTCGCTGGGGCGACAACCAGGCGCTGGAACTGCGCTTCGACGTGATGAACGTATTCAACCGCGACGTCTATAACGCCTACGAGGGCAACTTCTACAGCACCAGCTTCGGCAAACCGACCGGTGCCGATCCCAACCTCACCCGCCGCTTCCAAATCGGCGCGCGCTACAGCTTCTGATCCCCGCTCGTATCCCGGCACTCCGATGGGTGCCGGGATACTTTGCCGCCGTCATGCACTTTCCGTGAGCGTGGATATGAAATGCTCCAGGCATGCCATGCGTCCCTTAGAGGCAACACATGCAAATAAAGCAACGAACCGTGCTCTCTTACGCGCTCGCCGCCTTGGTCGCCTGGGTCATCCCGCTGAGCGCCCAGGCCGCGCAGCCAACCATGCAGCCGGCGTGTCTCACCTCAGCATGTGCCGCGCACGTGCCGCCGATGATCGACGCGTTGGAGCGGCATACCTTCGACTGGTTTTGGGCCAGCGGCAATCCGCAGAATGGCTTGGTGCCGGATCACTACCCGACGCAGTCATTCGCCAGCATTGCCGCCGTGGGTTTCGGGCTGACCGCTTATGGCGTAGGTGCGGAACGCGGCTATATCACGCGTGAGCAGGCGATCGAGCGCACACTGACTACGCTGCGCTTTTTTCACGATGCAGCGCAGAACGATAGTGAAGACGACGCCACCGGCTTTCACGGCTTTTTCTATCACTTTCTCAACATGCAAACCGGCAAGCGCGAGGCCCGCTGGGTCGAGTTGTCCACGGTCGATACCACGCTGCTGCTTGGCGGCGTGTTATTCGCGCAGTCCTACTACGACCGTGACACGGCACCGGAAAAGCACATTCGTCAGCTTGCCGACGATATCTACCGCCGGGTGGAATGGACCTGGGCGCAACCGCGTGCGCCACTGATAAGCATGGGCTGGACGCCGGGCGGCCATTTCATCGAGCACGACTGGAAGGGCTACGACGAGGGCATGCTGGTTTATATCCTCGCGCTGGGCTCGCCCACCCATCCGATCCAGGACGACGCCTGGAAGGCATGGAGCGCCAACTATCAGCGCAATTGGGGCGAGTTCTACGGCCAGACCCATCTCGGCTTCGCCCCACTGTTCGGCCATCAATACAGCCACGTCTGGGTGGATTTTCGCGGCATCCGCGACGCATGGAGTCGTGAACACAATCTCGATTATTTCGAGAACAGCCGCCGTGCGACGTATGCACAACGCGCTTATGCCATCGCCAATCCCGCCGGCTGGGCCGGTTATGGCGAAAACGTATGGGGGCTTACCGCCAGCAATGGTCCGGGTGAAGCCGTAGTAAAAATCGACGGCAAAGAACGCAGGTTCCACGGTTATACCGCACGCGGCGCCGGTATCGACTACATCGCCGACGACGGCACCATCGTGCCGACCGCCGCCGCTGGCTCTATCGCGTTTGCGCCCGAAATCGTGATTCCGGCATTGACCGAAATGAAGCGCCGGTACGGTAAGTACATCTATAACCAATACGGTTTCGTCGATGCGTTCAACCCCAGCTTCCATCTGCAGACCGAACTACGCACCGGCAGGCTGGTACCCGAGCTGGGCTGGGTCGATACGGTGCATTTGGGCATCGACCAGGGGCCGATCCTGCTGATGACCGAGAATTGGCGTAGCGACTTTGTATGGCGCGTAATGAAAAAGAATCCGTACATTCGTAAAGGGCTGGAGCGCGCCGGCTTTACCGGCGGCTGGTTGGATCAGGGCGCAAAACTACCGTGAGCGAACGCGAGCACGCATCGCCTGGGGCTGCTTTCCCGGTATGCAGGGGGAGGCGGCGCCTGTGCTCGATGGCCGTTCTCATGCTTATGGCTGCCTTACTTGCCAGTTGCTCGCGACAAGCCAATGACTCGCATGAGCTGACCTTCTGGACGGTCGGTCGCGAAGGTGAAGCGGTCGCCAAGTTGATTCCCGATTTTGAGCGCGAACACCCTGGGGTGCATGTAAAGCTGCAGCAATTGCCACTCACCGCCGCACATCAGAAACTGCTCACCGCCGTCGCTGGCGGTTCGACGCCTGACCTGACCCAGCTCGGCAATACCTGGATTCCCGAGCTGGCGGCGCTCGACGCACTGGAGCCGCTGCAAGTGCGCGTCGAACGTTCGCACACGGTGCAGCAGGCCGATTACTTTCCCAGCATCTGGGCGACCAATCTCATCGATGGCACGCTCTATGGCGTGCCTTGGTACGTCGATACGCGATTGTTGTTCTACCGCAAAGATTTGCTCCGTCAGGCCGGCTTCGACACCCCGCCGCGCGACTGGACCCAATGGCGCCACATGCTTGCCGCCTTGAGCCCAGCACAGCGCCGAGGCTACGGCATCTTGCTGCCCACCAATGAATTCGAGCAGTTGCTTGCACTGGCGCTACAGCAAGACGAGCCGTTGTTACGCGACAACAACCGCTACGGCAATTTCCGCAGTGCCGGTTTCAAGCGCGCGCTGACGTTCTACGTCGAGACCTTCAAGCTGCATCAGGCACCGATGATTAGCAATGTCGAAGCAGGTAATCCTTGGACGGAATTCGGTCGTGGCGTGTATGCGTTCTATCTGTCGGGCCCATGGAATATCGGCGAGTTCCGCCAGCGGCTACCGGCAGCGCAGCAGGACGATTGGTCGACTGCGCCGCTGCCTGGCCCAGAGGGTCCGGGCGCGTCGAATGCCGGCGGCTCCAGCCTGGTGATTTTTCGCCGCTCGCCACACAAAGAGGCCGCCTGGCAGCTTGTCGAATTCCTGTCGCGGCCCGCCGTACAGCAACGCTTCTATGATCTGCTCGGTGATATGCCGCCGCGTCGTTCGTCATGGGAAGGCGGTGCTTTGCACGACGACCCCAAGGCCCGCGCTTTTCGCGACCAGCTCGAACGCGTGAAACCGACACCGCCGATTCCCGAATGGGAGCGCATCGTTACCGAAATGCAATTGGTCGCTGCACAAGCGGTTGCAGGGCAACTCACCGTGGATCAGGCAGCGGTGGAGATCGACCGCCGCGCTGACGGGATTCTTGAGAAACGACGCTGGATGCTGGATCGACAGGGGAGGTCACGATGATGGTTATGGGTTTCGCTGTATTCACCCCCTGCCAACCTCCCCCTGCTTCCGAAGAAAGTCCCCTTTTTGGGACAAGCAGAGGGCGGGACATGGAAACGCTGCTATGAATTCGCCACGCGCCGCCTGGCTGTTTCTCGCTCCGGCCCTGCTGGTACTTGGCTTGTTCTTTCTGCTACCGGTTATCGCGGCGCTGGTGCTTAGCCTCACCGATTACGATCTCTATGCGCTGGCTGATATTCGCAATCTGCGCTTTGTCGCGCTGAGCAATTATTGGGAGCTACTACATCGGCGGCTGTTCTGGTCGGCGTTGGGCAATACGTTCTATTTCGTCGCGGTAGGAGTGCCGCTTTCGTTGACCGCCTCGCTGGGTGCCGCGTTATTGCTCAACTCGCCATTGGCACGCATGAAACCGTTCTTCCGCACGGCATTGTTCGCTCCGGTGGTTACCACAGTAGTCGCCGTGGCGGTGATCTGGCGCTACTTATTCAACACCAAATACGGCCTTATCAATTACGCCCTCGACAGTGTGGGTATCCATCCGGTGGACTGGCTGGGCGATCCGCATTGGGCGATGCCGACCATCATCTTGTTCGCGGTGTGGAAGAACTTTGGCTACAACATGATTATTTTCCTCGCCGGCTTGCAGGCCATTCCCGGCGATCTGTACGAAGCGGCGCGCATTGACGGCGCCTCCGTGCCGCGACAGTTCTGGCACATCACCTTGCCGATGCTCAAGCCCACGCTGACGATGGTCGGCATGCTTACGGTCGCCGGTTATTTCCAACTATTTGCGGAGCCCTATGTGATGACCGAAGGCGGGCCGCTGCAGAGTACGGTGAGCGTGCTTTATCTGATGTACGAGGAGGGCTTCAAATGGTGGAACCTCGGCTCCGCCTCGGCCGTGGCCTTCTTGCTATTCGTCATCATGTTCGCGGTAACGGCTACGCTGCTTCGATTCTCGCGACGCGGGGGTGAGGCATGAATCCGCGGCTGGCAAAGGCCATGGTCAATGGACTGCTGCTCGGTGTAGCCGTTGTCGCGTTGTTGCCGTTGTTGTGGATGTTGTCGGTCTCGTTCATGACGCCCGGCGAAGCCAGCTCGTTGCCGCCACCGTTATTACCCAAGCATGCGACCTGGGCGAACTATCACGAGCTGTTCGCGCGCGCCGGCATGGGCCGCTATTTGCTCAACAGCTTGCTGGTGTCCGTTGCGATTACCGCGCTCGCGCTCGCCTGCAATTTGATGGCCGGCTACGCCTTCGCCAAGCTGCGTTTCGCCGGGCGCGAACGATTGTTTCAGGTGCTGATCGGCGCCTTGGTGATACCGGCTCAAGTAGCCATGCTGCCGCTATTTCTGCTGTTGAAATATCTTGGCTTGGTCAATAGCTACGCTGGAGTGATCGTGCCGGCGATGGCGACTATCTTCGGCATCTTTCTAGTACGCCAATACGCACGCACAGTGCCGGATGAGTTGCTGGAGGCTGCACGCATCGATGGCGCCGGCGAGCTGCGCATCTTTGTGCAGATCGTGTTGCCGTTGCTCAAACCGATCATGGTGACGCTGGCGATCTTCACCTTTCTTGCGGCCTGGAACGATTTTATGTGGCCGTTGATCGTATTGACCGGACAAGAGCATTACACCTTGCCGATCGCGCTGGCCTCGCTGTCGCGCGAGCACGTACAGGATTCGGAATTGATGATGGCCGGCTCGGTCGTCACCGTGCTGCCAGTGCTGTTGTTGTTTTTAGCCTTGCAACGCTACTACCTGCAAGGACTGCTGCTGGGCAGCGTGAAGGGCTGATGTGCATGAAGAACTACAGGGAGCCGGTCCGCTGGCAAACAGGCAAGAGCGTAGGGATGGTGCTTGGCCTATGGCTTGCCTTTGGCATGGCGGCGCAGGCACAAACCTTAGATGATTTCAGCCAGCCCACCCTCTGGCACGCCGAAGGCACCGACGACGTCAGCACGTCGCTGCGAAGCGTCGACGGTAAGGCGCTGTGCCTGGCATTCGACTTCCAAGGCGTATCCGGTGCGGCGACGTTGCGCCGCACACTGCCCATCACCTTTCCAGATAACTTCGCGCTGTCATTCGACGTCCGCGGCACGATGGCGCCGAACGATCTGCAGCTAAAGTTGATCGACGCCAGCGGCGACAACGTGTGGTGGTTTCGCCGCGAACACTTCGAGCCGACAGCGACTTGGCAGCATATCGAGGTGCGTCGCCGCGATATCGAGTTCGCCTGGGGCCCGGGTAAGGACCGCACATTGCGGCACACCCATGGGCTCGAATTCACGGTCTACGCCGGACAAGGCGGCAAGGGCGAGTTGTGTGTGGACAATCTCAAGCTGGCCCCGCTGCCAACAGAGCCTGCGACAGCCGCGCCACCGAAAACGCCCAACGCCTTACTACTGGAGCAAGCGGCACAGGCGCCGCGTGGCCTGTATCCGCGTGGGTTCTCCGGGGAACAGAGCTATTGGACCTTGGTCGGCGTGGATGGTGGCGCCAAGCACTCGGCGCTGCTGTCAGAAGACGGCGCAGTAGAGGTAGACAAAGGCGGTTGGTCGATCGAACCCCTGTTGTTCAGCGACCACGAAATCATTCATTGGGCATCGGTAAAAACCACCCAGCGGCTCGAAGATGGCTATTTGCCGATACCTACCGTGCATTGGCAGGCCGATACACTCAGCCTGGAGACGACCGCCTTTGCCACCGGCACGCCACAGCGCTCGCAACTGCTGCTGCGTTATGTCCTGCACAACGACAGCGATCGGCCACGTCAACTCACGCTTGCGCTGATGACGCGGCCGTTTCAAGTCAATCCACCTACGCAGTTTCTCAACACGCCCGGCGGTATCAGCAGCATCCACGACCTCTACTGGGATGGCCATAGCCTTACCGTAAACGGCCATACCCGCGTGCTGCCGCTGCAACACACGGATGCCTTTGTCGCCGATGGTTTCGATACGCGTGGCTACGATGCCGCTGCCTTGGCGCAACGTTTGGCAGGACAACGCCCGACTGAAAACACACAGCGGGGTGCTTCACGTCTGCACGATGCGCAGGGTTTTGGCCAGGGCGCGATGCTTTATCGGCTTGAGCTACCGGCGCACGGCAGTCGCACTGTGGGCCTGGTCGTGCCCTGGCATGAAGAGAGCATGGCTGCGTTTGACGATACTGTGTCCGGCGATGCAGCGGTTTGGTTGCAACAACAGTTGGTCAGTACGGCAAACCTATGGCGCGACAAACTCAATCGCGTGACGTTGCATCTACCCCGTGCGCAACAAGCCATCGCCGATACCGCGCGCAGCGCGCTAGCGCAGATGCTGCTGTCGCGTGACGGTCCAGCCTTGCAACCGGGTACCCGTTCTTACGCGCGTAGTTGGGTGCGCGATGGCGCGATGATGACCGAAGGTCTGGTGCGCAGCGGCCATGCCGAGGTTGCCGCCGAGTTTGTCCGCTGGTACGCCCCGCATCAATTCAGCAACGGCAAGGTGCCTTGTTGTGTCGATGCGCGCGGCTCCGATCCGGTGCCGGAGAACGACAGCCACGGTGAAATGATTTTCGCGATCGCCGAACTATGGCGCTATACGCACGACCGTGCCGAGCTGGAAAAACTGTGGCCGACCGTCGCACGTGCCGTTACCTATATGGACAAGCTGCGCGAGAGTGAGCGCTCACCGGCTAACCAAACTGCCGAAAGACGCGCGCTGTACGGCCTGATGCCGGCCTCGATCAGCCATGAAGGCTATTCGGCCAAGCCCATGCATTCGTATTGGGACGACTTTTGGGCGCTACAGGGTTATGACGATGCGGTGCTGCTCGCCACGGCCCTCGATAAACCCGATGATGCCGCTCGCATAGCCTCGGCACGCGATACGTTCCGCACCGATTTGCAACGCTCCATCAACGCTGCGATGACCCAACACGGCATCGATTTCCTACCCGGCGCCGCCGAGTTGGGCGATTTCGACGCTACCTCGACCACCATCGCGTTGTCGCCCAATGATGGCCAAACCTGGCTTCCGCCGGGCTTGCTGGAGCGCACCTTCGAACGCTATTGGCAGGGATTTCTGCAACGCCGCGATGGCAAAACAGAGTGGGACGATTACACCCCCTACGAACTGCGTACGATCGCCAGCTTCGTGCGTCTGGGGTGGCGCGATCGGGTGGAGCCGCTGTTGACGTTCTTCTTCGCCGGCCGCCGACCCGCGGCATGGAACCAGTGGGCTGAAGTAGTCGGCCGCGATCTGCGCAAACCGCGCTTTGTCGGCGATATGCCACATGCGTGGATTGCATCGGACTATTTGCGCTCGGCCTATGACCTGTTTGCCTACGAGCGTGCGGGTGACCATGCCTTGGTACTCGCTGCCGGCATTCCCTCGACTTGGCTACAGGGCGAAGGAGTTGGCATTGAACGACTGCGCACACCGTACGGCGAGCTTGGCTACACGCTGCGCGAAGTGGGTGGAAAACTCGAACTGCGCGTCAAAAAAGGGCTGACGCCGCCGCCCGGCGGGCTGGTGTTGCCGTGGCCGTATGCGGATAAACCGCCTGGTCAGGCCTGGCTGAATGGGCAGCCGGTGGCATGGCGCGCGCGCGAGATCGTTATCCGTACCGTCCCGGCGACGTTGAACATCGAGCGATAACGCTGAGTATCCTTCCCCCGGCAAACAGGGAGAACCATATCTCCCCGTAGTCCGCGTCTCTGACGGCATCCCGGTTTCACGGGACGCGGGCATTCAATCAATGTACCCAGTGCCCACTGCGCTGGCGCGGCGGGCCGCTGCTGTCTTCTTCCTTCTCATCGCTGGGCTTGACCTCAGCCTCCAGCTCGGCCTCGGTGGCCGGATGCTCGTGCCAGTAATGATTGACTGCGCCAAGCACCATCGGCACCTGGGCCAGGCACTCGTCGTATTCGTCGTCACTGAGCTTGGCGAAATCCGCTTCGGCACTAAGCACGCCTTCGTCCACAGCCAAAGCCATCACCGGACCCAGCAGCTCCATCAGTTGCGGGTCATCGGCCAGGCGCTTCTCCCATAGACCGGCGCGCAGGTCGATAGCGCGGCTAAAGCCTTCGCACCAACCGGCTGCACTCAGTATCGGGCCGGTATCGGTGTCCACTTCGCCGAGAATCGGCTCGTAGGCATCCACATCCAGTTCGGCGCTGATCGAATCGTTGAGTTTAGCCAGCAAGGCCAGCACGCGATTGCCTTCTTCCTCGTCGGCAAACGGCTCGTGCAGTACTTCAGGCAGCCATTCTTCAGGCAGCACGTGCAACGGCCCCACGGCCAGCCCCGAGAGCATGCCATGCACGCCATCGAGCAGCAGGTCGCCATCGCCGGCGTGGCCGCGCAGGTAGCGATCCAGTTCGTCGAGTTCGTTATCGTCCAGCGAGCTGGGCCAGTCGGTCTTGGAGGTATTCATCAGCAGCCTGTGCAAGCAAGTCGTCCGTGGACGAGATGATCCTAGATTTCCAGATCCAGTGTTACCGGCGTATGGTCGGAAGGGCGTTCCCAGCGTCGCGGCGTGCGGTCGATGGCGGCTGTTTTCGCTGCGGATTTCAACGCATCGCCGATCAAGATCAAGTCGATGCGAACGCCCATGTTGCGCCGGAACGCAGCCTGACGGTAGTCCCACCAACTGTAGTGTTCACCGCCTTGTTCGAACAGGCGGAAGCTGTCGTGCAGGCCCAGCTCGGTGATCGATTTCAGCGCTGCCCGCTCAGCGGGCGAGCACAGCACTTCTTCACCCCAGGCGACCGGATCGTAGACATCGCGATCATCCGGGGCGATGTTGAAATCGCCCAGCACCACCAGGTTCGGATGACGCGCTATCTCCTGCGCCAGAAACGCATGCACTTTGGTCAGCCAGTCCAGCTTGTAGGCATATTTCTCGTCGCCCACCGCCTTGCCGTTGACCACATATAGATCGACGACGCGCACGTCACCGATGGTTGCCGCGAGAATCCGCCGCTGGGGATCGTCCAGGCCAGGGATGTCGGTGACGACGTCCTTGAACTCGGGTTGCGTCGCGTCCCGCGTCAGAATCGCCACGCCGTTGTAGGTCTTCTGCCCCGAATACACCGCGCGATAACCCGCTGCGGCGAGCTCGTCGACCGGAAACTTGGCATCTTCGAGCTTGGTTTCCTGCAGCGCGATGATGTCCGGCTGGGCTTCGGCCGCCCACTGAATCAACTGCGGCAGGCGCACTTTCAGCGAATTTACGTTCCAGGAGGCGATTTTCATCCGCCCATTGTAGGGGATGCGAGAGGCCGCCCGCGCTCATTCCTTGACCTTTTCGGCAGCTTGTTTGCCAGCCTGCCTGGCCAACCTGAACCAGGTGATGCCACATCTGGCCAATTTAGGGAGTATGCTACCCAGTTGGGGATTTGAGATAACTCAAATACGCTGCTTCTATTTTGTGGCCAAACGCAGCATTTCCCTCCAGGCCACAAATCATTCATGTGTCAAAGGTAAGTTTTATGTCGAATCGTAGTAGCGGTACCGTCAAGTGGTTCAATGATGCCAAGGGCTTTGGCTTTATCACCCCGGAAAGCGGTGATGACCTGTTCGTGCATTTCCGCGCGATCCAGGGCTCGGGCTTCAAATCCCTGCAGGAAGGCCAGCGCGTCACCTTCGTTGTTGCCAAGGGCCAGAAGGGTCTGCAAGCTGAAGAAGTCCAGGTCGCCTAAGGCTGACCGGATTTAGTAGAACAAAAAGCCCGCTTCGGCGGGCTTTTTTATGCCTGGAAGGCTTACGCCAAACCGTGACTACGCAACAACGCTTCAGGTTCTGGTTTACGACCACGGAAGGCTATGAAGCTTTCCAATGCGGGGCGACTGGCGCCCACAGCCAGAATCTCGCGGCGGAAACGTTCGCCGGTGGCGCGGTCGATCGCACTGCGGCCCTGGGCGCTCAGCTCTTCGAACTCGCCAAACGCATCGGCGCTTAGCAGCTCGGCCCACAAGTAGCTGTAATAACCGGCGCCATAGCCGCCGGCGAAGATGTGACTGAAGCCATGCGGAAAACGCTGCCAGGCCGGCGGATGCAATACCGCGACCTCTTTGCGTGCTTGTTCGAGTACGCGCAAGGTGCGCGCGCCCTCCGCCGGGTCGTATTCCAGATGCAGCAGGAAGTCGAATAACCCGAATTCCAACTGGCGCACCAAAAACAGGCTGGCCTGGAAATGCCGCGCGGCGAGCATGCGCTGAAAGAGCTCGTCGGGCAGTCGCTCGCCGGTCTGGTAGTGGCGGGCGAACATGTCGAGCGCTTCGCGATTCCAGCCGAAATTCTCCATGAATTGGCTGGGCAGCTCGACGGCATCCCACTCCACACCATCGATGCCGCCAATCGAGGGCAGGGCGATTTCGGTCAGCAGATGATGCAGGCCATGGCCGAACTCGTGAAACAAGGTAAGCACATCGTCATGGGTGAGCAGGGCCGGCTTGCCTTCGGTAGGCGGCGCGAAGTTGCAGGTAAGAAAAGCCACCGGCAACTGCAGGCTCTCATGTGCCTCGCCCCCATGAGTATGGGTGTCGATGTCCTTGAAACGTGCGCGGCAGACATCCATCCAAGCGCCGCCACGCTTGCCGCTGCGCGCATACAGGTCGACATAGGCACCCGCGAATACACGGCCATCGGCATCGCGCACATCGTAATAGTGCACGTCGGGATGCCATACATCGACGCCATCGCGCAGGGCGAGGGTAATGCCGTAGAGCTTCTGGGTGAGCTCAAACAAACCGTCGATCACGGCCGGCAGCGGAAAATAGGGTTTGAGCTGTTCCTCGTCCAGCGCGTAGCGTTGCTGGCGCAGCTTCTCGGAGACATAGGCGACGTCCCAAGATTCGAGGTTATCGAGTTTCAGCTCCTGGCTGGCGAATGCTCGCAGGGTAGCCAGATCTTGCTGTGCCACCGGCTTGGCGCGAGCGGCGAGATCACGCAGAAACTGCAAGACCTCTTGCGACGAGTTAGCCATCTTGGTCACCAGCGATTCCTCGGCGGCGTTGGCGAAACCGAGCAACTGCGCCGCTTCGTGGCGTAGCGCGATGATTTGCTCAATGCGTACCGTGTTGTCGAACTTGCCGGCGTGCGGGCCCTGATCGGAGGCGCGGGTCTGGTAGGCCCAGTACACGCGCTCGCGCAGGTTGCGGTTGTCCGCGTAGGTAAGCACGGCTTGCACGCTGGGCTGTTTTAGCGTGACCAGGTAACCGTCCAACTCTTGCTCTTTCGCATACTGGCGCAACACGGCGGTGCCGGACTCTGGCACACCGGCCAGATCACGCTCGTCAGTGATGTGTTCGTGCCAGGCGTCGGTGGCGTCCAGCACGGCGTTGGAGAACTCGGTGGAAAGTTTGGAAAGCTCCACGCCGATGGCGCGATAGCGTGAACGCGCGGGCTCTTCCAGCGCGACACCGGACAAATAGAAATCGCGTAGCGCATGCTCGACCAGGGCGCGCTCAGGGCGCGGTAGCGTGGCGAAATCAGGCGCGTCGGCCAATGCCTGCACGGCGGCGTATAGCTCGCGGTTCTGGCCTAGCTCGATGGCGTGTTCGGTAAGCTTTTCTTCGGTCGGACCGTAGACCTTGCGCAACGCTTCGCTATCAGCCACAGAATGCAGATGACCGACGGGGGCCCATGCTCGCGACAAGCGTTGTTCAAGCCGCTCCTGAGTCAGCATCACGCTGGTGAAATCACGCGGCGCACCCGCTGCGGTCAACGCATCGATGCCGCTGCGGTAGTCGGCGAGGATACTGTCGATCGCCGGCTCGATATGTTCGGGGCGAATCTGCGAAAACGCGGGCAGGGTATCGTCGGCCAGCAGCGGATTATCTTGGGTCATGGCATCTCCTTGGGTCTGCCAGCGTGGCGATGGACCGGGGGGAAATCAAGCATGGGGAAGGTGGATAAGTGATGAAGCGCCTGTTTGCGATCTCTGAGTAGCCCATCTCCGTGCCCTGTTTTGTCACATCCGCGCCCGTAACATCGCGCCATGTTGCCACCAGATGTCACCGAACTCCTCAAGCACAGCGCCGTTTTCTCGCATCTGGACGCCACCGCACTAACCGCGCTTGAGCGCGAACTGGTGTGGTTCTGCCTGCCCGGCGGGCGGCCGCTGTTCAAGACAGGCGAGCCGGCCGATGCGCTGTATTTGCTTAAGAGCGGGAGCCTGGGCGTGTTTGATAGCCCAACCCAACGCATCCAGCAAATTGCTGTCGGTGACAGCGTGGGTGAAATCAGTCTGATCGGTAGCGAACGGCGTAATCGCACCGTGCGCGCCTTGCGCGATTCGGAGTTGCTGCGGCTGGATCGCGCGGCGTTCGAGGCGCTGGTTGGGCGCCACCCCCAAGCCATGCTCGGCGTAGCGCGGGTGGCGATAGAGCGGCTGTTGCGGCGCGACCGCGATGAAATAGAACCGGACAAACCACGCACGTTCGCGCTGCTTCCGCTGGATGCCAACGTACCGGCACGCGCACTGGCGATGCAGCTTGGGCAGGCGCTGGAAACCTACGGTAGCTGCGCGGTGATCGATGCCGAGCAAGGGGCGGGCCGCAGCAGCGACTGGTTCGCCGAGCGCGAGTCGCAGTTGCGTTTTGTGATCTATCTCGATACCGGCAGCGATCCATTGTGGCGCCAGCGCTGTCTGCGCCAGGCCGACGTGCTGCTGCTGCCGACGCAGGCCGCACAAGCCGCACGGCCGTGGCCAGAAACCATCCCCGGCCTGGCGGTGCTGGCACGGCACCGGCCGATGCACTTGATCTTGCTGCATGCCGGCCATCAGCCCAGTCTTGGCGCGGCTCGACGCTGGCGCGCCCAATTCAGCGAGCTACCGCCCGATCACCTGCAACACCATCACATTGGCTACCAGGCAGATATCGCCCGCCTGGCCCGGCTGGTCAGCGGTCACGCCCGCGGCCTGGTGCTGGCGGGCGGCGGCGCGCGGGGCCTGGCCCATCTGGGTGCGCTGCGCGCCTTGCGCGAGGCCGGCCATGTATTCGATGCGGTGGGCGGCACCAGTATTGGCGCCATCATTGGCGCTGGCGTGGCCAGCGAGTGGGAGCTGGGTGCGATGACCGAGGTTTTCCGCCGCGCCTTCGTGGAGGATCGCCCCTTATCCGACTGGACCTTGCCGCTGATCGCGCTGACGCGTGGCCGTCATGCCACCCGCATGCTGCGCGGCGCTTTTGGCGCACTGGATATCGAGGATCTCCCGTTACCGTACTTTTGTATCTCTACCTGCTTGTCCGGCGGCGGCATGACGGTGCGACGACACGGCCCGCTGTGGCTATGGCTGCGCGCCTCATGTGCGATTCCCGGCGTGCTGCCGCCGGTGCTGCATCAAGGGCGTGTCTATGTCGACGGTGCCCTAGTCAATAACCTGCCCACCGATGTGATGTCCAACAGCGGCATCGCTCATATCACTGCGGTGGATATTCGCGCCGATATCGCCTTGCTCACCACCGCCGAGGAATATTCCACGCCACCATGGTGGCGCCTGCTATTGCAGCGACATCAGGACATCCGGCGCCCCGGTCTGGTTTCCACCCTGGTGCGCGCCGCCATGGTGAACAGTGAAGGCCCTAGCGAACATCGTCGCGATCGTGCGGATTTATTGCTGACGCCGCCGCTGGAACATGTCGGCATGCTGGCCTGGAAAGACTGGCAGCGGGCGATTGAGGCCGGCTATGCACATACGCTGGAAATATTGGAGCGACAGGCCCGCACGGGGGCGATCCAAGAGCCTGTTCGAGATCTCTGAGGCGTTATCATCCACACATGAATCATCTACGCAGCTTCAAGGGCGTCATGCCCACTCTCGGCGAACGTGTTTACGTCGATCCAGCCGCCAGCGTAATCGGTGCCGTGGAACTGGGCGACGACGTTTCGATCTGGCCCGGTGCGGTATTGCGCGGTGACGTGCATTACATCCGCATCGGCGCGCGCAGCAACATCCAGGACGGCAGCATCGTCCATGTCACTCACGATGGCGTATATACGCCCGGCGGTTTCCCCACCGTGGTCGGTGAGGGCGTTACCGTCGGCCATGCCGCCGTGCTGCATGCCTGCACCATCGAGGACTACTGCCTGATCGGCATGCACGCCACCGTGCTCGATGGCGCCATCGTGAAAAAATACGGCTTCGTCGGTGCCGGCAGTTTGATTCCCCCCGGCAAAGTCGTCGGCGAACGCGAACTGTGGTTGGGTAATCCGGCGAAGTTCGTGCGCTTGCTTAGCGATCAGCAGATCGAGCAACTGCACTACTCGGCCGATAACTACGTGCTTTTAAAAGATGAGTATTTAAGAGCCTAGAGGATTGATGGCTATACGCCGCGTGCTGTTTCTGTGCAGTCGCAATCGACTGCGCAGCCCCACTGCCGAACAGGTATTCGGCGCCTGGCCGAATCTGGAGGTCGACTCAGCGGGGTTAGCCGATGACGCGGCTACGCCGCTATCGGCAGAACAGCTCGATTGGGCCGACCTCGTTGTCGTCATGGAGGCCGTGCATCGGCGTCGCTTGCAATCACGCTACCGCGCACGCCTCAAGCATAAGCAAGTGGTATGTCTGGATATTCCAGATCGCTATGACTTTATGCAACCCGAGTTGATCGAACTACTTTTGCGCAAAGCCGGACCGTTGTTGCGCTGAATACGCCAACTAAAGACGCTTACTGCGCGCCGTTGGTCGACGAGGACCGCTCGGCCTGAATCAGCGCCGCGCGCTCTTCATCCTGCCGCACCATCAATTGCCGCGCTGCATCGAGCTTGCCGCCGAGCAGGGCCAGGGTGTAATTGGAGTTATCGAATTCACGCAATAAGGCGAGTTCGCGCTGCGCTTCGTTCAAGTCGTTTTCGTTGATGGCGCGCTCGACTTCGGTGGAGGCATCGTCGAACAAGTTGCGCAAATGATCGAGTGCGGTCTGATTGTTTGGCTCAAGCTGCAGCACGCTGAGATAAAACTCATAGGCATTACTGCCCATCGGGGCCACCAGATGCTTTTCACTGATGGCGGTCTGCGCCAGCCCAAGCAAAATCTCCGTGCCGCTGCTGTCACCGGCCGGAGCGCTTTTAGCATCGGCCTGGGCGACCGGTGCCGTCGCCTTAACCGACAAGGCATACCAAGCGCCGCCGCCGACAACGATCAGCGCCAGCAAAGAAACACACAAAAACGCCCGTCGCTTAGACAAGGCCAACAGGGAACGCGTCATGACATCGGCTGCTATGAATGGGAGGCTGCACACCAGAGCTTCTATGAGAAGAACACTCCTAGCGGATGCGCCACAGTAGCTTTGTCGCGTGTCAGAAATGTGACCCGCTCGACGCAATTAAGTCGGCGAGCGGGTTAATCCGTCAATGGCCCGTTGGCTAGACCTGGGCAACCGCGCTTAGCCGAAACGGCCACCCGTGATGCGGCCGCTCTTATCCAGCTCAGCGTAGTAGCGACTGTTATTTTCGCGAAACTCCATGGTCGTCATGGTTCCCGGCAGCACCAATTGCACATCCGGGTAAGTCGCATGAAATTGCTCGGGCGTCGGGTGCGTGGCAATGAAGGCATCGAAGCCCTTCACGTCGGTGACAAAGCCTGCCACCGGTTTTGTGGCGGCTTGGGCCATCGCGTGACAACCCCCGAGCGCGATAGCCATGACGAAAACAAGTGACATACATGCAAACAGTGACTTACGCATGGCCGATTTACGCATGGCATTGCCTCTCAAGCGGTTTACATGAACTTACCACCGGTGATGTGGCCATTGGTGTCCAGCTCGGCGAAATAACGACTGTTGTTATTGCGAAATTCGCGCGTCGACCTTTCACCCGGCAATACCAACAACACCCCCGGATAGGTGGCACGAAACTGATCTGCCATCGGATGCGTGGCGATGAAGGCATCAAAGCTCTTCATATCGGTCACGTAGCCAGTCATAGGCTGGGGTGCGGTGTGCGTCGCGTGGTGGCAACCACCCAGAACGACGGCGAAAGCGAGTACGGATAGAGCAAGCAAACGGAAACGCATAAAGTATTCCCCCTTATTTTTGCGGCAATGACGCGGCTTTGTATAGCCGCGCTGCCATGCCATGCAGCGCGGCCTCAAGCGAAGTCAAACGAACCAGCAACTCACCAGGTTGACCACGGATTGCCACTAGCCGGCGAGCCATCTGGACGGCTGAACCAGAACACACGATTGCTCTGGCCTGGGCAGCCCTGGCCTTCGCTATAAGTCGCCAAAGCACCACTGAGCGTACTCAGATCGGTGCGGTAGCAGCTTCCCAACGAATCACGGAAGGCGAACGCCTGTGTGCTGTGCTGCCCGTTGTGACTGGTCAATGCGCCGCTGGCGTTGAAGTTAAGCGTATCGGCACTGTCCACGCTGTTACTCACCTTGGCGCTGTACAAATCGATGCCGAACAAGCGATGGGTGTCGTGCTTTTCATACCCTTGATGCACCGTGGTGGTGGAGCTGTTGCTGCCATCGGTAGCAATCACCTGGTTGAAGTCCACATGCAGTGGGTAGCTGAACTTTTCGCGATACTCCGTGGTGACGAAGGGACCGATGCGACTCTGGCTGACGCTATCGACCGAGGTCACCTGATCGCTTATCTGACGGTAGCCGGCGCTATTGATCGTGAAGGTCTGCGTATCGGCAAAACCCACCGTCTGCGCCACCTTGGAGCGGACTCGGCCATGCGAGGTATCCGCATAACCCTCAATGACGAACTGCCGCTTTAGCCCGGTGGTGATATCGCCACTGACAGCGTCATTGCTGCCGGTAACCAGCGTGCTGCCGATGGTCGGCTCCGGCTGCTGGCCCACTAAGGTATTGCTGGTCACCTGGCCGCTGACCTGTTGCGCCCAGGCGTCGCGATAAACCAGCAAGGTGGCGGTGGCCGAGAAATAGCCATGTGCACCGGCCACGCTCACCGCCACTTCATGCGGCGCGCCGTCGCTCAACTGTCCGGCGAAGGGGGTCAAGTCAACCCGGTACGGCGTGAAGTTGAGCGTCTGGACGCCGGGCGTCGGCCGCCACAAATAAGGATCCATGCCACCGGTATAAATCCACGGATAGACCGGTGCCACACCCGCCGGCTGGCCATCGATACTGACTTCGGTCTCGCGGAAGTTGCCGCCGCCGCATTCCTGCGTGGCTTGGGCGTAAGCATCCGGCACACAGGTGTACCAAAACTCATCGCCACCCTGGCTTTGTGCGAATACATCCAGATAAGCCCGTTCGATATTGCGCGGCAGGCTCAGGGTTTTCGCCAGCTTGTCGGCGGGGCCGTTGAGCGCGGTCGTGTTGCCGATCGGATCGGCACCCAAGGGGTAGACCCCATCCGGCGCCCGTACCGGCGACCTGCCCGGATAAAACAGCAGCCGGGCACTGCCATGGATGACCCCGGTATAGGTCCCGTTGACGATGTTGCCGATAATGGCCTGGCCTTGTTGGGCCGAACGCAATAACGAGCCGTAATCGCTGAGATCACGCTCGACATGCCACGATGGCGCGACCTTGGAGGACGGCTCTTGCGTGGTGCCGAAATAAAGATTCACGCCACCCAGCCACAGCGTTGCCGTGCGATCGAACTGACGCCCGGCGGTCACTGAAAAATCGGCTTCCAAGACCACCTTCGCCCAGTGACCCTGGCACCCATCCGGTGGTGCATAAGCATATGGACGGCTGTTGAAATCGGTGAAAGTCACATCGTTGAACAACTCAACCACACAGGGCTTGCCTGGTGGTCTGGGCACGCTTGGGTCGGCTACAGCGACATTCGTCGAGCCGACGGTGAAGCCGCCGCTTGTATCGGCGGCAATCGCCGTGCCGGCCAGCAAACTTAACGTGCATGACAGTCCGGCAAGTATCCGGCTGTGGCGTACCAACCCCATGTGCGACATTTAGCGTCTCCCCGTGGTATCCCCTGAATCTAGGAAGTTAGCACGAGGCAGGTGTAGTTTTACCAGCATGTTTGTGCGGCCCCTCGCAGGTTGATGGGGCGGCTTTTTTGTTGACGCAAGAAAATGCGCATTCGATCCAGCCGTCTACGCGTCCACAACTTGATTGAGCGATACACCCCATCTGCTCTCGAAACATCGACCTGGTACATCGACACTCGATTTCCTAAAACTTTAATGTGTAATAACTGGAGCTGAGAAATGAAGGGATGGTTGACCGTGATACTTGGCGTCGCAATAAGCGTCGCCGCATCTGGTGCTGAAGCTAATAGTTTTTCGAGCGGCGAACTCTTGTTCGATCAGCCCGGATGGGACTACTCGCCTAGCGCGATGCAAGACCTCGATGGCAAAGAAAAGGTTTGGTGGTGTGGCAGCAATGACGGGCACGATGTAGTCAAGTACAGGGAGCGCATACCAGGTGGCAGTTGGAGCGCACCGCAGATCGTCCTGCAATCGAATCGTTTCATTGCCTCACAGCCTCTCTTGGACTGGGAAGGTGTCCATACATGTGATCCAACTGTCGTCCGCGGTAGCTGGAACCTGCAGGGGCAAAGCTTTGGTTACGCTCTGTATTACACAACGGAGCGGCCGGGCAGCAATGGCATAGACAATCGCATTGGCGTCGCGTTTTCGACGGATGGGATTCACTGGTCAAAGTATGGCGTACCCGTCATCCATGACGGTGATCCCGGCGCCTACGGTACCGGACAGTCCGTAGCTTGGAGTGCTGATGCTGGAGCCGGAATACGCACGGTTTACACCTACACCGATCAAACAGGGGTACCGCTGTACTTCTATCGCGAATCAGTGGACGGCGTTTCCTTTGGACCGCGCCGGGCAATCAGTCAGGCGGGCCTTACCTTGAACGGCGTGCCGGGCATTTCACATGCGAAGCCTGCGGTGGCTTTTGCCCCACGATCGCAGGATGGCCACTACTATTACTACATGGCGAGCGTATGCGAAGCCTATACCGATAGCCCTTACGGCCCAGCGTATCCCGAGTGGGGAACGGCGAAAGGCGTGTGTCTATATCGGGCTGAAGGGGACGACGCTTTCACCGGTACATGGACGCGTGTTTTGGACAGCGCGCATATCAAGCCCGTCGAAGTCGAGCCTGGCTTCCTTACCAATATCTACGGTTACCTCGATCAATCGAAGGTCCGCGTTTACTACGGTTGTAGCGGTTCCGGCGATCCCAATACCTGGGAAATCTGTTGGTCAGAGGGTGACTATCCGTAATCTGGACTGACAGAGCGACGCCCGATTTGGCGGGCGTCGCTCCTTAGCCGTAAATCTTGCGCAACTCGGCATAGACCGGCTCGGTATCCGGCCGCTTGCCGTGCCATAGCTCGAACGAATCGGCCGCCGTTTCCACCAGCATGCCCAGACCGTCGAAGGCATAGCGGGCCGATGCCACCCGCGCCCAGGCGAGAAAGCCGGTAGCGGCCACGCCATAGGAAAGGTCGTAGCAGGTCGCCCGGTTGCCGGCGAGCGCGAAGGGCAGCTCCAGCGATTTGCCCAGCACACCCGCGGAGGTGGCATTGACGATTAAATCGAAGCTGCCGATGTCAGCCAGGTCTTCCCAATAGCGGGTATGCGCACGCAGCGGATCGCCAATGGCGTCGGCCAGCGCGTCGGCCGCCTCGGGCGAGCGGTTGACGATAGTCAGCGTGGCGACGCCGGCATCGAGGATGGACCAGGCGACGCCGTGCGCGGCACCGCCAGCACCCAGCAGCAGCGCCGTATGGCCGCGCAGATCGACCTGATGGCGATCGGTGAGGTCGCGCACCATGCCGGCGCCATCGGTGTTGTGTGCAGACAGCCGTCCATCCGATAGCCGGGTCAGTACATTGGCCGTACCGGCACGCGTGGCTGCTTCGCTGCGCTCGTCGGCCAAGGCAAACGCCGCTGTTTTATGCGGCAGGGTGACATTGGCGCCGCGTCCTTCTTCGGCAAAAAAACGCCGCACCTCGGTGGCGAAGGCCGCCGGGCTGGCGTCGATCGTGCGATAGCCCAGCTCCAAACCGAACTGATGGGCGAAAGCCTGGTGGATTCTCGGCGACAGCGAATGGCTGATCGGATGGCCAAACACCGCGAACTGACCTGCATTCATGGGCGTTCCTTCAATGGCATAGATTCCAGGTGGGACAGCGCCCAACCCCGACAGACCACCATTCTAAGCACAGTCGCAGGCTTTGAGATCAGTCACCGGCAAGCTGGCCTCACTCGAACGGACTGGACCCGCCATGCGCCCGCAAGTCATTGACTCGTTTCGCCACCAGCGCCTGCTCGGCATCGCCCTGCTTTGGCTGATGATCGGTGCCGCCTTGCTGCTCACCACGATCGTGCCGGCGTATACCGAGCTATTCGGCTGGACCCCGGCGTTCTGGTTGCTTGGCGCACCGCTGGCCTTATTGCTGGCGCTTGAACCCGGCGCGCCACTGCAACTTTTGCTTGCACTGCGGCGCCGGCGCCCGGTACGGCGTGTGGTCTGGCACTGATTTCAACCTCATCCGCTTGGCAGTGGAGGTGCGGCTGGAAAGGCCGCACTGGGGCTCGGTACGCCGGCTTGGGATGGCTGGGCACGGTAGTGGCAGAGCAGCGCGAAGGATTGCGCTTAGTGTTTCGGCAGTGCATGGATGCGCTGCCGGAACGACCCCGCCTTATCCGCTCAGCGCGTGTTACCCGATCGCTTGTGCTCCATCCGCCGCAGAAACTCTTGCATGATGCGCAGGTACAGATCGTCACCCAGACACTCGTCTTCCACGCCGGCGTCGATCGATGGATTGTCATTCACTTCGATCACCACCGCCCGATCGCCGACTTGCTTCAGATCCACGCCATACAGGCCATCGCCAATCGGCGCGGTGGCTTTCAGCGCCAGCTTCACCACCTCGGCAGGCGCGTTGCGCACAAGAACCGTTTCGGAGTCACCCGACTTCGCCGCGCCCTTGGCGCCATGGTTGTAGATCTGCCAATGCCCGCGCGACATATAGTACTTACAGGCGTACAGCGGCTCGTGATTCAACACGCCGATGCGCCAGTCGAATTCGGTGTAGACGAACTCCTGCACCAGCAATAAGGCGCTGTGCTGGAACAGCTCGCCGGCGGCCTTTTCCAACTCTTGCTCGCTCTCTACCTTGACCACGCCACGGGAGAACGAGCCGTCGGGAATCTTCAGCACAAGCGGAAAACCGAGCTTGGCGACGACGTCTTTCAGACCCTTGGCGTTATCGCGGTAGAGGATCTCGGTGTTCGGCACCGCCAGCTTGCGCGACACCATCAGGTCGTTGAGGAAGATCTTGTTGGTGCAGCGCAGGATCGAACTCGGATCATCGATGACCACCATATTCTCCTTCTCCGCGCGATGCGCGAAGCGGTAGGTGTGGTTATCGCTGGCCGTGGTTTCACGGATGAACAAGCCGTCGTATTCGGCCAGTCGCTGGTAATCGTTCTTGCCGATCGTATCGACTTCGATGCCCAGCTCCTTGCCGGCGGCAACGAACGATTTGAGCGCCTTCTTGTTCGACGGCGGCATCGCCTCGGCCGGATCGACCAGCATGGCGATGTCGTAACGGTAGCGCTTGCGCGCGCGCGGCTTGCGCCAGAGCTTTTTGGAGAAACGGTCCAACTCGACGGCAAAGGCGTCTTCTTGCGCGTCATCGAGCGTATGCAAGCCCACCGGCTTGATCGAGCTGACCTGCCATACCCGGTCGCGTTCGAACTCGATCCGCATCAACGGGCAGGGGAAGGTTTCGAACACCTGCCGGGCCAGATCCTGCAAGGCAGGCTGGGCGGTTTCGCCGAAATACACCAGGACGCCGAAGTCGGTGGTATCGCGACCGCCGGCCGGCAGAAAGTTGGTCAACTTCTGGTTGAGGTCCTCGATATCCAGGCCGTACAGCGAGCGGCGGCGCAAATCGTTCACCGTGCGTACCGAGGGCATGACCCGATGCCCACGGGCCTCCGCCAGCAAGGACACGTAATATCCGGTGCCCAGATACTTGTAGCTGCGGCACAGGTTGATGACATGAGTGCGCTCATCGTCATTGACGACCGGCTCGCGCAGGTAGTCCATGGCACTGACCACGTCCACGGACGGGTAGTAAGAGCCCCAATCGGAGGCTTTCTCGACAACGATGACCAGACGGGTCATGACACCTCAGGTGATGTTGCTACCGCTGATATTCCTGCCGTCGTCCGCCATTTGGCGGCGCAGCGCTTGGCCTCACAAGGCGCGCAGTTTGGCACATGGCCTGCGCCATACAAGGGATAGCACTGAAGCGGGAGTGAATACCCACGCCTGGCGTGACCATCGGCGATTGCCGTGAGGGGACACCAGGGCTAGAGTGCCGCGCGTACAAGCTCACACCACCCTCTCTTTTCTTAGCTCACCGGCGTACTGCACGCCGCCCTGGAATCCCTTGATGAGTCCAACGCCCGCGACCGCCGCCGTGCGTGTGCGCCGTGCCGAACTTTCCGATCTCGACGATCTGGTCGCGCTGGAAGAGGCCACTTTTGACAGCGACCGGATGAGCCGCACGCAATATCGCCGCCATCTCGACAGCGACACCGCACGGGTGCTAGTGGCCAGCGCCAACCGCCGCCGCTTTCTCGGTACGGCCGTGGTGCTGTTTCGCAAAGGCAGCAGTGTGGCGCGGCTGTACTCCATCGCCAGCAAGCCCGAAGCACGCGGCAAGGGCGTGGGCTCGGCGCTGATCGAGGCCGCCGAAGCGGCGGCTCGCCAACACCGCTGCCGCACGCTGCGGCTGGAAGTCCGCACCGAAAACCACAACGCGGTCCGCCTATACGAGCGATTGGGTTACCACCGCATCGGCCACCACGAGCATTACTACCAGGACGGGTCGCATGCCTGGCGGTATGAGAAGGCGTTGGCTTGAGTCGACCGGAGCGCGGTTGCAGGGGTGGGAAACGCCGTCATTCGCCCAGCGGTTGCGCCAACCGCCGCTCGGTGGCCTCATCCGGCTTGGCCACCAGGGTGCCGTCGCGCATCACATGGAGGCTGTAGTGGCCCTGATCGACCAGCGGGAGAAAGACCCCGTTGTCATTGACGGCATCCACGGTAGGCAGCCATTGCGGATACTCCCGCTGCAGACCCTGCACATCGAGGGCATCCGCGTCGGTGAGGCTGACCGGGGCGGCAGCCGCTTGCGCAAGATCGTCGTAACGGCCAACCACTCGCTCCAGTCGGTACAGCGGCGGCAGGCTGGCGAACACGCCTGGCTGCCAGCGCAGCAGCACGGCCTCCATGCGCAAGGCGTCGCCCGATAGCTGAAGCTGCCGCGTGCTGCCGTCAGACCCATGCAGGGTAAGCGCCCAGCGCTGCGGCGACAGGATCCGGGCGTTGATCTCGGCCACTGGCGTCTGTTCGTTGAGCACGTGGTAGCCGCGCAAGCTCGCGCCGGCAACGGCCAATAACACCGTCAGCACGATGGTGACCAAGAGCAAAGCGAACCCGGCGACGCTGACCCAGCGCGGCTGTGTCTGCATGCGTTCACGCAATGCCACCAGTTGCACCACCGTGAGCAATAGCATGCCCGCGGTGAGCAGCCACAGCATCGTTGTCGGCAAACGCAGCAGGGCGGTCCAGTCCATCATTCAACACTCTCTTCATCGATGCGGCCCCATCATTGATGTGAGGCGTAGCCACACATGATAGCGAGACGTCTCGCCACGAGCCTGTCAAGGTCTTCACGGGGAACGGGGAACGGGGAACGGGGAACGGGGAACGGGGAACGGGGAACGGGGAACGGGGAACGGGGAACGGGGAACGGGGAAAAGCCTAAAAAGCAGAAGCAAAAAAGCAAGCGCAAAACAAACAAAGATCAAAAAGAACGCGGCGTCTTAACCGCCACTCATACTTCACGTTCCCTGTTTCCCATTCCCCGTTCCCCGCTCCTGACCCCGGTCTATACTGCGGTAGCCTTCGTAGGAAACCTCTCTCATGCGTCGATCGCTTCTGCTGTTTTCACTCTGTCTTGTTTTGCTCACTTTGGCCGGCTGCGGCAACAAGGGGCCGTTGGTATTGCCGCCGCCCAAACCCACCCCAGTAGTCGCCCAGCCGACCGCACCAGCGGCGGCTAGCAGCACCGCGCCGGCAGCCAGCGCCGAACGGCACTGACCACGGTCGGGTTTATGAGCCTACGTTTCTCCAAAATGCACGGCATCGGCAATGACTTTGTCGTGCTGGACTGTCGGCAACAGCGCTTCGCCCTGAGTGAAGCGCAGATTCGCGCGATCGCGGATCGCCGTACCGGCGTCGGTTTCGATCAACTATTGAGCGTTGAACCGGCGCGTGACCCGTCTTGCGCCTTTTATTACGGCATTTGGAATGCCGATGGCTCAGCAACGGGGCAGTGCGGTAATGGGGTGCGCTGCGTAGCGGCATGGCTGCACCGCGCCGGCGCACTGGCCATCGGCGACACCGTACGGCTGGAAAGCCCCTCGGGACCGGTGGCTGTAAAGCTGCTGGCGGCCGACCGCGTTGCGGTAGATATGGGCGAACCGGACTTTGCCCCGGCTGCGTCCGGCTTTGACGGCAGCGATCATAGGCTGGGCCTCGGCTCCGACAGGGTCGAAATCGGCGTGGTCTCGATGGGCAACCCCCATGCCGTGGTCCATCTGGCCGATGTGGCCGACCCATCGGTACCTGCCTGGGGCCCGGCGTTGACCAGCCATCCGCGCTTCGCCCATGGCGTCAATGCCGGTTTCGTGCAGAAACTGACGCACGATCATCTGCGACTGAAGGTGCATGAGCGCGGTAGCGGCTGGACCCTGGCCTGCGGCACCGGCGCTTGCGCGGCGATGGCGGTATTGCGCCAGCGCGGCGAAGTGGGCCAGAGCGTGCAAGTGGACCTGCCAGGCGGTACTTTGCAAATCGACTGGACCGGTCCGGGCCACCCCTTGTGGATGACCGGCCCGGCCGCCTTCGTGTATGAAGGCGAATGGCTCAATCATTGATGCGCAGCCGCTGGCATCGCACACTCCGACCAGGCGGCGTACCGCCACTGCCGAGGTAATCAGCGCATGACCAACACCGCACTCGACATCACACTGCAACCTCACGACGTCGCCGCCTATCTGCGGCGCCATCCAGAGTTTCTGGGCGATTACCCCGAGCTGGCTGCGCTACTCATCATGCCGCGCGTACAGGGTCCGGTCGCTTCGCTGGCGACTTATCAATTACAAAACCTGCGCGAGAAAAACGCCGAATTAGAGCGCCGGCTGAGCGAACTGACGACCATCGCAGCCGAAAACGAACAACTGATGCAGCGCGTACACGATCTCAACGTGGCAGCCCTGCGTGCCAATACGCCGGCTGCCGCGGCGCGCGAAGTCATCACCAAGCTCGGCGAGGATTTCCACACCGACCACGTGCGCTTGCTGCTGTTCGGCCAGACTTTGCTGCTGCCGCCGACCGATTGGCTGGTGCAGGAGCCCGCCGGCCGCGCCGCGCTGCCCGAGTTCGCCGATTTTCTGGCGCATCATGAGCCGATAGCCGGCCGGCTATCGGCAGAACGCCTGCACCGCTTATTTGGCGAGCACGCGCACGACATCCGCTCCGCTGCCGTGGTGCCCCTGGGCGAACTGGGCCTGCTGGCGATCGGCAGCCGCGATCCAGACCATTTCCAGCCCGGCATGGGCACCTTGTTTCTGAAAATGATCGCCGCCACGGTTACTGCGGCGCTGGCCCGCGCACAGGGCAGCACCTAGACGTGGACCCGCACAGCCAGGTCGAGGCATGGCTGACCCGCCTGGCGGGTGAACGCAAGGCCTCACCGCACACCATCGACGGTTATCGCCGCGACTTGACCAAGCTGTTGCGCTACATGGAAACACAGCAGCTTGGCGCTTTCGATGTACTCGATTCAAACCGCATGCGCAGCTTCGTCGCTGCGGAGCATCGCGCCGGCCTATCGCCAAAAAGCCTGCAGCGCCTGCTTTCGTCCTGCCGCAGCCTGTTTCGCCAACTCAGCCGCGAAGGCTTGTTGAACCATGACCCCGTAGCGGGCGTACGTGGCCCGAAAGTGCACCGCAAACTACCGCAGGTGCTCGACGTGGACGAAGCCACCGTGCTGGTCGAGGCCGATAGCGGTGCGCTCACCGTGCGCGATCGCGCCATGCTGGAGCTGTTTTATTCCTCCGGCCTGCGTTTGTCTGAACTGATCGGCCTGCGTTGGCTCGACCTGGATCTGGATGGCGGCGAAGTGCGCGTGCTCGGCAAAGGCAACAAAACCCGCATCGTGCCGGTCGGCCGCCAAGCCATAACCGCCTTGCGGGCGTTAGGCGAGGCCGAGGGCAGGGCCGCCGAATCTCCCGTATTCCGCGGCCGTGGCGGCGCCCCGATCAGCCCGCGCACCGTACAAGCGCGCCTGAAAACCCTGGCGCTGAAGCAGGGTTTTGCCAAGCGCGTGCACCCCCATCTGCTACGCCACACCTTCGCCAGCCACATACTCGAATCCTCCGGCGACCTGCGCGCCGTGCAGGAGTTGCTCGGCCATGCCGATATTGCAACCACCCAGATCTACACCCATTTGGATTTTCAGCACTTGGCCAAGGTTTACGACGCCGCCCATCCACGGGCGCGTAAACGCTAAGCAGAAGCACCCCAAGCGGGAGCGTGTTGCTGCCGCGGCCTATTTGAACGCTGCATATTGAAGGCCGCTTTCACCGGCCCCACCTCTCTCGTTCAAGACTTTGCGGAGCCCCTCATGGAATCCTTTCACGCCACCACCATCATCTCCGTGCGCCGCAACGGCCGCATCGTGATCGGCGGCGACGGCCAGGTCACCCTTGGCAACACGGTGATGAAGGCCAATGCACGCAAGATCCGCCGCCTTGGCAAGGGCGATGTGCTGGCCGGTTTTGCCGGCGCCACCGCCGATGCATTCACGTTGTTTGAGCTGTTTGAGGAAAAACTCATCAAGCACAGCGGCAATCTCACTCGCGCAGCGGTGGAGATGGCCAAAGAGTGGCGCACCGACCGCCGCCTCGGCCGCCTCGAAGCCATGCTGGCGGTGGCCGACAAAGATGCCTCGCTGCTGATTTCCGGCAACGGCGACGTGCTGGAGCCCGAAAACGGTCTCATCGCAATCGGCTCCGGTGGCCCCTTTGCACAGGCTGCAGCACTGGCCTTGATGGAAAGTACCGATATGGATGCACGTCAAATCGTCGAGAAGGCACTGAAAATCGCCGGCGACATCTGCATCTACACCAACCACAACACCACGATTGAAGAGCTTTGAGCGAGCGCGGGAATAGGTAGCGCAACGCGCTACTGCATGCCCCGCCCCCTGTTCCCCGATCCCCTGAGCGCAGCGAATTCTTATGTCCGAACTCACTCCCCGCGAAATCGTCAACGAACTCGACCACTACATCATCGGTCAGCACGATGCCAAACGCGCCGTAGCGATCGCGCTGCGTAATCGCTGGCGCCGCATGCAGTTGGAACCAGGCATGCGCGAAGAAGTGACGCCCAAGAACATCCTGATGATCGGCCCTACCGGCGTCGGCAAAACGGAAATCGCGCGCCGTCTGGCCACCCTGGCCAACGCGCCGTTCGTAAAAGTGGAAGCGACCAAGTTCACCGAGGTCGGCTACGTCGGCAAAGACGTCGAGTCGATCATCCGCGACCTGGCCGATGTGGCTTATAAGCTAACCCGCGACCAGGCGATCAAGCGCGTGCGTTCGCAAGCCGAGGATCGCGCCGAAGACCGCATCCTCGATGCCTTGTTGCCGCGCCGGCAGACCCCGACCGACTGGAGCCACGACCCGGCGCCCGCTATCGACAACGACACTCGCCAGAAGCTGCGCAAACAGCTACGCGAAGGCGCCCTGGACGAGCGCGAGATCGAACTGGACTTCGCCATGAACGTAGGCGTGGACATCATGTCGCCGCCCGGCATGGAGGAAATGGGCCAACAGTTAAGGCAGATGTTTCAGAACCTCGGCAGTTCAAAGTCGCAGAAGCGCACGCTGGCGATCAAATTGGCGCGCCCGCTGTTGATCGACGAAGAGGCCGGCAAGCTGCTCAACGACGAGGAAGTGCGCGCGCAGGCGGTGTTCGTCGCCGAGCAGAACGGCATTGTCTTCATCGATGAAATCGACAAGATCGCCCAGCGCTCCGAATGGGGTGGCGCCGGCGTCAGCCGCGAAGGTGTGCAGCGCGATCTGCTGCCCCTGGTCGAAGGCTCTACGGTGTCGACCAAGTACGGCCCGATCAAGACCGACCACATGTTGTTCATCGCCTCTGGCGCGTTTTCGCTGGCCAAGCCATCCGACCTGATTCCCGAGCTGCAAGGTCGCCTGCCGATTCGGGTGGAATTGTCCGCACTGAGCGTGGGCGACTTCAAACGGATTTTGCGCGAGCCGCATAGCGCATTGACCAAGCAATACGTGGCTCTGCTCAACACCGAGGGGGTCACCATCGAGTTTTCCGATAGCGGTGTCGACCGGCTGGCCGAGGTGGCATTTCAGGTAAATGAGCGCACTGAGAACATCGGCGCCCGTCGCCTGCACACCGTCATGGAGCGGCTTTTGGAGAAAATCTCCTTCGAAGCTGCAGACAAATCCGGCGAAAAGTACCTGATCGACGCCGATTATGTCGATAAAAACCTGGGCGGCCTGGTTCAGGACGAGGATCTCAGCCGTTACATCCTGTAAACATGGGGAAAGGCCCCAGCAGTTAAAATTAGGGGCATATGGGCAAGATCATTGAACTAAAAACCACCGGTCAGCGCGCGCAGTTGCGCGAAGCGCAGCAAAAGCAGCAGCTAATCCGGCTATGGCGCGGCGAACTCGAACACGGCAGCTTCTGTGGTTATGTCGGCGGCGTCGGCCGCGAGTTTTTCCTGCTGTGGGTGGTCGGTGACGGCATTACCTATGACGGCATGTACGTGATGCGCCACCGCGACGTTTCCGAACTGGAGGCGCCGGACAAGCACCATGTATTTTTCGAGAAAGCGCTCACGCTCAAGCAACTGTTGCCGCGTCCGCCGCTGGGCTTTCCGCTGGACGATATCCGCGAAGTGGTGCAAGCCGCCGGCCTGCAGGCGCCGGTGATCGGCGTGCATGTGGATAGCGAAGAGGAGGCCGAGGTCTGCTATATCGGCCGCCTCATCAATGTCGAGGAAGAAGGCTTCAACATGCAGGAAATCAGCCCGGATGCCGAATGGCTGCGCGAAGCCTCATTCTTCTCTTGGGACGAGGTTTCCACCATAAGTATCGAAGATGGCTATGCGCAATCGCTGCTTGCCGTAGCCGGCGTAGCGCCGCCGCTGGAACAAGGCGATTCAGGTGTGGGCCGCGCGACCGAGTAAGTTATGCCTACGGCGCGCCCGCGCCCGCGAGGACACACTCATCATGTACGGCACCCAAGGTTTTCGTGTCGCCCGCTTGGCGATACCGCTGCTGCTGACGTTACCGATCTTTTCCGCTTGCGCTTATGACGGAGCCCCGCCCATGCCAGCTCAAGCACCTGGCGCCAGCCAGATCCAACAAGGTGCGCGACTGATCGTCACCTACAAAGACGCACCCGATTCCGACGCCGCCAAGGCGGCCAATCGCAGCGTGGGTGCCCGCATGTTGCGGCCAGTCAGTGGCGGTCATGCCGCCGTGGTGGAATTACCGCCCGGCGCCGCCGTCGCATCGGCGATGACCAAGCTCAAGGCACAACCCGGGGTGGTCTACGTCGAAGTCGACAGCCTGCTTAGAGCGGACCCGATCCGCGGGCCGCGCATCGGCGACTGAGTGGTCGCCCCTCCCTGGAGGGGCAACCACATGCAGCTCAGTGTCCGCCGCCAGCCGGGGCGCCCTTCACCTGCCGCTCAAAGAAATCGGCAATCAAGTGATACACATGGCCGCGCTGACCGGGCAAGTTCAAACCGTGTTTGGCGCCGGGATAGGCCATGAACTGAAATTGGGTGCCGCGCTTCTGCAGCTCCGCCATCAATTTGGTCGAGTTGAGAAACAGCACATTGTCATCGGCCATGCCATGCACCAGATACAACTTCGCCGTGAGGCCATCGAGCCAGGCCAGCGGTGAGCTGCGGGTATAGCCCGCCTCGTTGTCTTGCGGACGGCCCAGATAGCGCTCGGTATAAAAGGTGTCGTAGAGCCGCCAGTCGGTCACCGGTGCCACGGCCACGCCGCCCACCAACTCGTCGGAGGCTTTGGACAACATCATGGTGGTCATATAGCCACCATAGCTCCAGCCGAATACGCCAATGCGCTTGGCGTCCACCCATGGCTGTGACTTCAGCCAATGAATACCGGCGAGCTGGTCCTCGACTTCGACGGCGCCTAGCTGTTGATAGATCGCGTCCTCGAACCGGCGACCGCGCCGCGCCATGCCGCGATTGTCCAGGGTAAACACCACAAAGCCCTGCGCCGCCATGTATTGATTGAAGTAATCGCCCCAGCCATTAGTGACCAACTGCGCGTGCGGGCCGCCGTAATACGTGTTGAATACCGGGTACTTCTTGTTCGGATCAAAGCCAAGCGGCTTGTACACGCGGTAGTGCAAGGTCTGTCCATCGGCGGCTTGCAACGTGCCGAATTCCGGTTTGACCAAGCTGTCCAGATACGGCCAGAACGGATGCTTGTCGTCGAGTTTGTTCTGCTCGATCCAGCCGACGAAGCTGCCGTCCGGCTTGTGCACGCTGACCTGCGGCGGCGTTTGCGCATTGGCATAGGTGTCGAGATAAAAGCTCGCGTTAGCCGAGAACGAGGCGTTGTGAGTGCCATCGCCCTGGCTGATGCGTACGGGCGCATTCGCGGTGCTGCCATCGAGCTTCAGCGCATAGATCTGCCGATCCGGCACGAAATCGTGATTGGAGCTGATATAGACCGTGCCGTTGTGTTCGTCCAACGCCAGCAGGCCGTCGATCTGCCAATCGCCCGCGCTTACGGCGTGCTTGAGCTTGCCATCCAGGCCGTATAGGTACAGATGGTGATAGCCACTACGCTCGCTACCCCACAAGAAACTCTTGCCGTCCTTGAGAAAGCTCAAGTCGTCGTTGAGGTTGATCCAGGTGTGGCTGGTCTCGGTGACCAAGGTACGTTGCGCCAGCGTCTTGGCGTCCACCAGCCTCAGTTCCAACTGCTGTTGGCCGCGTGGCATCCATTGGTAGCTGAGGTGCCTGGCATCGGGCAACCACTTCACCCGATTCAAATAGATATCGGTCCCTTTGCCAAGTTCGATCCAACGTGGCTGGCCACCGCCAGGTGCGACCAGCCCCAGCTTCACGGCTACGTTCGGGTCGCCAGCGGCCGGATAGCGCTGATCGATCACCTCGGTGCGGTCGGCGTAGACCTCGGTTCGCTTGGTGACCGGCACCTTGGCCTCGTCGTAGCGCTCGAACGCGATCGCACTATCGTCCGGTGCCCACCAGTAACCCTCGCTACGATCCATTTCCTCTTGCGCGACAAACTCTGCCTCGCCGTTGTGTACGGTGTTACCGCCATCGTGAGTGAGCTGGCGTACCGCGCCGGTGCCCAGATCTATCACCCAGAGGTTTTGCTCGCGCAGATAAGAAACGTAATGCCCCTTCGGCGAGATCTTCGGATCAAGCACGTCGCCGCCGGTGTCGAGCTGACGCGGCGCGGGCTTCTCGGCCGCCAGGTCGTACAGATAAAGCTTGCCGCCGATAGGAAACAGCAACTGCTTGCCGTCGGGCGACCATTGATAACTCAAGATGCCCCGGAACCCCGCCGTGCGCGCGCGCTCACGGCGCGCTTTTTCAGCGTCCGAAAGCACTTCGCCGCGTGGCTCCAGCTTTTTCGAATCGACCAGCAGACGAGTGCTGTTGTCCTTGAGATGGTATTCCCACAGGTCTAGCTGAAATTGATCGTCGGGCTTCGCCCGCAGAAAAGTAACGCGCGTGCCATCGGGCGAGATCTGCAGCCCGCGCGGCGTCGGACCGGCGAGGCTACCGCCCTCAAAAATGCGTTCGATGGTGAGTTTTTCGGCCATGGTGGGCAGAGCCGCTGTCATGAGGACAGCAAAGAGAAAAGCGCGCATCGGCTTACGCTCCGTGCAAGTAAGCGGGCATTAAAGCGTGCCGAGTTGACGAATGCCAGCATGCAGGAACCGTGAAGACGCGTGGCGATGCGTGCCACGCGCCTTTCAACCCTGGTTTACCGCTAGGTTGGGGGGCTGAGCTTTTAAGCTAACTTCTGACGCCTTGCCCAAACAACACCTTGCGCGCCTCTTCGTCCTTGCTGATATCCACATAGCCTTTGATGGTCTCGCCCAGGGCATAGGCGCGCTGGGTCGCCGGACGCGCACGGATCGCCTCGAACCACGCTTTGACATGCGGAAAATCATCCAGCGACATGCCCTGTGCTTCGTACGGCACGATCCACGGATAGGCGGCCATATCGGCAATCGAGTAATCCTTGCCCACGATAAAGGCCCGGCCTTGCAGGCGCTTGTTCAACACGCCGTAGAGACGACGGGTTTCGTTGACGTAACGATCGATCGCGTAGGGAATCTTTTCCGGCGCGTAGCGGTTGAAGTGATGATTCTGTCCCAGCATCGGACCAAGGCCACCAACCTGCCAGTACAGCCATTCGAGCACCCGATATCGATCACGCGGCTCGGTCGGCAGAAAGCGCCCGCTCTTGTCGGCCAGATATTGCAAGATCGCACCCGATTCGAACACGCTGAGCGGCGCGCCGCCATCGGCCGGCGCGGTATCGACGATGGCCGGCATACGGTTGTTCGGCGAAATGGCCAGAAAGGTCGGCTCGAACTGCTCGCCCTTGCCGATATTTACCGGTTTGATGGTGTAAGGCAGGCCGGACTCTTCCAGGAACATCGTGATCTTGTGACCGTTAGGCGTGGGCCAGTAATGCAGCTCGATCATGGGTGGATACTCCTTCGATGGCGGATCGCTTCGAACTCGGGGCCCCAAGCCGGGCTTTCAAGTGCGGCGCAGCGGGGAGGGTGCTGCCACCCGAGATCTACGGCTATGCTTTTTGGCCGCTCGTGGCGCAACAAACGGAGTAGAGGTATGACACGTATCGTGGTGGTAGGCAGCATCAACATGGATTTGGTGACCTTAGCGCCACGCTTCGCTGGTGCCGGAGAGACCCTTCTCGGCGAGCACTTCCTCACCGCCCATGGCGGCAAGGGAGCCAATCAGGCCGTCGCCGCCGCGCGTCTCGGTGCTGAAGTAGCGCTGATCGGCGCACTCGGCGACGATGCTTTCGGCCAACAGCTACATGATGGCTTGGCACGCGAAGGTATCGCGTTGGAGCATGTGCAGCGCATTGATAACTGCGCCAGCGGCACCGCTTCCATTACCGTCGCCGAGGGCGAGAATCAGATCATCGTGGTGCCTGCCGCCAATAGGTATGTGTCGCCGGAGCAGATAGAGCGGGCCGAGGCCATGATCGCTCGCGCCGATGTCGTGCTGGTGCAGATGGAGATTCCGCTGGTAACGGTCGAGGCAACGCTGCGGCTTGGCCATCGCCTCGGCGTACCGGTGATTCTGAACCCCGCGCCGGCCCAACCTCTTCCCATGGAATGGCTGAAGCTCGCACGTTGTGTCACACCCAACCAGCACGAGTTAGCCATCCTGCTTGGTGTCGACAACCAGCACGGTTCAAATGAGGATTTCCGCAATTTGATGCGTCGCGCCCCATGCCCGGTAGTACTCACACGTGGTGCCGAAGGCGCGTGGTACGGCGATAACGCCGAACCCATGCATCAGCCCAGCTTCAAAGTCGAAGTGGTCGATAGCACCGGCGCCGGCGATACCTTCAACGCGGCGCTTGCGGTTTTCTTGCACGAGGGCATGCCCATAGCCGTGCGCAAGGCTTGCGCTGCCGCCGCGTTATCGGTTTCCAAGCTCGGCGCGCAAGTCGGCATGCCGACGCTGCGGGAGGTTGAAACGCTACTGGCGAACCAGACTCAGAGACTGACTACATAGAATGAGCAATGTTTGCATTGGCTCTATGCGACCGCCAACGTTAACGACTCACTTGAAGGACCTCTTACGACAGGCAGGTCCATTCGCCGCTCCGTCGAGACGCCATGGCTCTATCGCCAGCCCAATCTATATAGCTGCTACGGCTCGTCGCCTGTAAGCGATCGCGCTGGCGGTAAGCTCAGGCGCGCATCACCGGATTTACTCGATACGAGCATTTGAGCCTCTGTGGAGCCACCATTCGCACGGTAAATTGAGCTCACTCATTTTTCGCCTTCCATTTGCAGGTGGCGATTCGCATGAGCTGATCGTTATCCCAGCTCACGACGGCGTCATCCGAATAATTGGCATCCGCTACATGAACATCTATGTCCATGCCGGGCCTTGAGCTCCAAAGAGGAGAATCCACACTTCCCGGTGTGCTGTTTATGGAGACGACTTGCTGAGTTGCAAACTTAAAGGTTGCGCAATCAAATTTCGGCACCATAACGGCACCCATCCCGTACTCTTTCTTCCATGCGGCGCGCGCCTGTTTTATTGCATCGCGCAGATAGCCGATGGTGGTAGGTCCGTTAGCATCTGGCTGGATATCTATCTTATATATGATAGAAAATGATTTCTTCTCGACATTGGAAATTATTCTTGCCTCTTTGGACAAGTTACTTATTCCATGGGGAAGCACTACTTGATTGTTCTTTCTTACTTTTAGCGCTTGCACGCTGTCCCCATCAATGAGAACTAACTCAAGATCGACTGGATTGAACGGTTTCTTGAAATGCAGGTAGTAAGAAAGGCTGACCTTTTCCCTTTGGCCAGTAGGCATATCAGTAAAACGCCTGGTACTTTTTTTGATTGCCCTCAAATCGAGCTCTTGTGGATTACTTATTCCAAGAACAGTAACGGCCTCCATATTTTTCGTTTGACCTGTCTCTTGTGCTTTCGACGTCGGAGAAAAAAATACTCCGGCGATAGCCATTGGTATCCACACCAATCCGGCTGATTTCATAAACGCTCCCTGATCTTGCGGAAACGGCGCCACGTAGGCGCCGCTTTTTATTTACCACTCATAGCAAGCACAACCACCACCCATGATCCTTCTCCTTCTATGTTGAGAACGGCGTCCATATCGATGCAATGCGTCGACTTGTACCTCCGTACATTCAAGTTGCAATGCTGGAGGCGGCTTCAGACTGGTAAGTCGTCCAGTCAAAGTAAATAAGAATGTTCTGAAAATTTGCGTAACGGAAACGCCAGATGACAAAGCTCACGTATTCGAGACTGATGCTCGATGGCACGATCGAGCTTTTCTTGGCATCGCCCATAATTGCTTGGCCGAAACCGTGCCCGCCACCGACCCAAGCTCACTCAGTTTCACCATTGCAATGACATCGATCTGAGCGGATTTAAAGCCCGCTTGAGCTTGATAAGCCTTAAAGCCGCTGGGTGCTGACTGTTGCGATGTAACGCCGAAGAACGGTTACTTGCCGATACAGAACGAGCTGAAGATCGCCCCCAGCAGGTCATCACTGCTGTAGCTGCCGGTGATTTCGCCCAACGTGTGCTGGGCCTGACGTAGTTCTTCAGCGGCGAGTTCACCGGCACGGGAGGTATCGAGTACGTGCGCCGTATGATCGAGATGGACGGCTACTTGTTGCAAGGCCAATACATGGCGACGCCGGGCGCTGAAGGCGCCTTCGCCGCTGCCGGCACCGGCCAGGCGCTTGAGATGCTCACGCAGAACATCGAGACCGGCACCGGTTTTCGCCGAAGCCCATAACCAGGTCGCGCCATCCCGTTGTTCGTGATGTTCGACGGTGTGGTCGAGATCGATCTTGTTGACCAGGACCAGGCGCTCAACAGCGCCCGGCAGATCGGCGAGCAGGGCGAGATCGCCGACTGCGTTTTGCGCATCGGTGACCAGCAAGGCAATGTCGGCGCGAGCGAGTTCACCGTGCGCGCGGCGCACACCTTCGCGCTCGATCGGATCGTTGGTATCGCGCAGCCCGGCCGTATCGGCCAGCTCCAACGCAATCCCATCCAGACTCAGTTGTTCACGCAATACATCACGGGTGGTTCCGGCGATGTCGGTAACGATGGCGCGTTCGTTGCCGGCCAGCGCATTGAGCAAGCTGGACTTGCCCGCATTTGGACGGCCAATGATCGCTACACGCAAGCCATCATTGAGGCGAAGGCCTCGTTGCGCTTCGCGCAACAGTTCGGCCAGTTGCGTTCGCAAAGCTTCGAGTTGCCGTGCTATCGCTGGATCGGCGAGAAAGTCGATTTCCTCTTCGGGGAAATCAATCGCCGCCTCGATATGTACGCGCAAGGCGATCAATGCCTGCAGCAGGGTTTCGACCTTGCGCGAAAAAACGCCTTCCATCGAGCGCAACGCGGCGCGTGCGCCAGCGTGCGAGCGCGCCGCGATCAGATCGGCGACTGCTTCGGCCTGAGCGAGATCGAGCTTGCCGTTGAGAAACGCACGCTCGGTAAATTCACCGGGTCGGGCCAAGCGCGCGCCGAGTTCACAAACACGGCGCAGCAATGCATCCAGCAGCACAGCACTACCGTGTCCTTGCAGCTCCAGTACATGCTCGCCGGTGTAGGAGGCCGGTGCGGGGAAGTACAACAACAGGCCGCGGTCAATCAGCTCACCTGCGACATCGCGAAACGCGGCGAAATGCGCATGGCGCGGTTGTGGTTCTCGGCCGAGCAGATTTTGCGCAATGGCCGGTACCGCAGGGCCGGACACACGCACTACGCCGACTCCGGCAGCGCCTGGCGCGCTGGCGATCGCGGTGATCGTGTCGGTGTTTGCGGTCATGGTTTCCGGGGAACGGGGAACGGGGAAGATTATTGCCGAGGCAAATTGGCTAACAGCAATCCATAGCGTCGCGGTCAGTCTGCTACAAAGAAAAGGCCGCGTTAGCGGCCTTTTCGATCAAGCGGTTTTGGCTTTCAGGTCAGCCCGATCGACAGCGCGGGTGATGTACCACTGCTGGGCAAGGCTGGTCGCGCCGTTGACCACCCAGTACAGCACCAGGCCGGCGGGGAAGAAGAAGAACATCACACCGAACATGAGCGGCATCACCTTCATCATCTTCGCTTGGGCCGGGTCCATGCCGGGGGCGGGCGGGGTCAGCCACTGGGTGGCCAACATCACCAGCACGTACAGCACCGGCAAGACGAAGAACGGATCGGGTGCAGACAGATCATGCAACCAGCCGAAGAACGGCGCATGCCGCAGCTCGACGCTTTCCATCAAGACGCGATACAGACCAAAGAACACCGGCATGGTCACCAGAATCGGCAGGCAACCTGCCATCGGGTTGACCTTTTCCTTCTTGTACAGCTCCATCATCGCCTGCTGCATCTTCATCTTGTCGTCGCCGTAACGCTCTTTGAGCGCGGTGACGCGAGGCTGCAGCTTGCGCATTTTGGCGCCGGAACGGAACTGAGTCGCGGTGAGCTTCCACAGCGCGGCTTTCAGCAACAGCACCAACAGGATGATTGCCACACCCCAATTGCCGCTGATCGCATGCAATTTGGACAGTAGCCAATGCAGCGGCTGCGCCACCACCGTCAACCAGCCGTAGTTGGTCGACAGCTCCAGACCGGGTGCGACCAGATCCAGCGTGCCTTGCAGTTTCGGGCCGATATACAACCGCGAAGTGCTGGTCGCACTCTGGCCGGCCGCCACCGTCATCGAAGGACCGAGCGTGCGAATCAGGTAAATCGGCTGCGCGGTCTCTGGATTGATTTCACTGGTGGCGTAAGTGCTCGCATCTTGGGCCGACGGAATCCAGGCGACGAAGAAATAGTGCTGCAGCATCGCGGCCCAGCCGCCGGTGATCGCGCGATTCAGCGGTTTCTTCTGGAAATCGGTAAACGGCAGCGATTCGAATTTGTCCTGCGGGCTGTACCACGCGGCGCCAAAGAAACTATGCGAGGCCGGGTCGCTAAAGTTCTGCCACCAGCTCTTGGTGCCTGGTGGTGCCACCCGCTGCATCTGCTCGTAGGCATTGCCGGTCCAGCTAGCGCTAGCGCCGTTGTCGATACGCTGGGCCAGATCGATAACGAAACTGCCGCGCTTGAGTGTATAGGTCTTGATGACCTTGAGGCCGCTCGCGTCTTGCCAGGTGAGGTCTACCTTCAGCTCGTTCTGACCATCGACCAAGGCGTAACTGGTTTTCGCACTCTGAAAGACCGACAGATGCGTCGGTGCATTCGGCGTATCTGCGCCCTGCACGGTGGTCAGGCCGCTCTGCGCGACGAAGTAATGCACGCGCTCATCGTCGAGCAGACGTACCGGCGCCGGGTCCGGCTGCTTCTTCGTGCGTGGCTCGGAAGGGTAGGTCAGCAGCTCGGAACGCACCACGCTGCCACCGCGGGTATCCACGGTAAGGCGCAACACGTCGGTGCTGATCGTGATCTGTTGTGCGGGAGCGGCTTCGGTCGCATTGCCGCCACTGGGCGGGGTGGCAGCCGGGGCGCCTGCGGTAGCACCTGGAATGCTGCCATCGGCACTCGGCACACCCGCGCTACTGGCGGCGACCACAGGGCTGGGCGCCGGATGCGGGGCGTAATCCTTCTCCCAGGCCATGAATAGCATGTAGGCCACGGCCAGCAGGGCGAAGATAAGAAACGTACGCGTTTGATTCATCGCAAAGCAGATCCGGTGTAAGACGCTGCGACACCGGGCCGCGGCGAGACGGTTAGAAATAGGTCAGCGAGCGATTGTGCCGGTCGCGTCTGTTGGCTTCAACGGCTTGAGCTTGGCCCATAGTGCGTCCAGCTCGGTGAGCAACTGGTTGCCTGACATGGCAACAACCTGCTCGCGCGCCAACACCATAAGATCAACCGCAGGTAGTTCGTGCTGGATGCGACGAAACGACTCGCGTACCAGTCGCTTGATTCGGTTGCGCTCTACCGCAAGTTTGGACACCCGCTTGGAGATGGCCAGACCAAGCCGGGCATGGCCAAGCTCGTTGTTACGATAGCGCACAGAAAAACAGCGGCCGCCGAAGCGACCGCTGGCATGACGTAGAGCAGCAAAATCACCGGCTCGGCGGAGCCGCGCCTCGCGCGGCAGGCCGGCGGTACGCATCACAAGCGTACCGCTTACGGGATCAGGCGCTTGCGACCCTTGGCGCGACGCGCATTCAGGATCTTGCGACCATCGGCGGTAGCCATGCGGGCACGAAAGCCGTGGGTGCGGGCGCGTTTGAGCTTGCTGGGCTGGAAGGTCCGCTTCGACATGGCTTCCTCCTGTAGGTATGTGGATAAAAAGGTTGGAGATTATGCGAGGCAATCGGCGGATCTGTCAAATCCGCTGTATTTCCGCCCTGAAACAACCTGTGGATAAATATGTGGATATCCCATGCCGATCGGGGATCTGCCTGCGCTAGACTACCCGGTCACCCTGCGCATCAGCGCCTTTTTGTAGTGTGGTTGACGAATTCATGAGTGACTTATGGCGGCGCTGTCTGGAGCGTCTTGAGGGCGAATTGAGCGCCGAGGATCTGCATACCTGGCTGATGCCGTTGCAGGCCCGCGACGACATGCACGGCTTACAGCTATTCGCACCCAATCCATACACTCTGGACACGGTCCGGGAGCGCTATCTGCCGCGTATCGAGGCCATGCTGGAGCAATTGACCGGACATGTCCTGACGGTACGGCTCGAAGTGGGTTCCAGCGCGCCGCGCCAAGTGGCCAAACCGCCGGCGCCAGTCGCACGGCCGGCCCAAGTGGCCGAACCGGCACCGCCGGCGCCCACCTTCAACCACAATCTGGACCCGCACTACACCTTCGAAACCTTCGTCGAAGGCAAGTCCAATCAACTCGGCAAAGCTGCCGCGATGCAAGTGGCGACGAACCCCGGCCGCGCCTATAACCCGTTGTTGCTCTACGGCGGCACTGGCCTGGGCAAGACCCATTTGATGCACGCCGCCGGTAACCTCATGCGCGAACACAACCCCGGCTGCAAGGTGATGTACCTGCGCTCGGAGCAGTTCGTCGGCTCGATGATCGAGGCGTTGCGCGCCAAGAGCATGGACGAATTCAAGCGCCGCTTTCGCTCAGTCGATGCGCTGCTGATTGACGACATCCAGTTTTTTGCCGGCAAGGACACGACGCAGGAAGAGTTTTTCCATACTTTCAATGCGTTATTTGAGTCCAAGCAACAAATCATCCTCACCTGCGACCGCTACCCGAAAGAAGTCGACAAGCTGGAGCCTCGGCTGAAGTCTCGTTTGGGTTGGGGTCTGAGCGTCGCGATCGAGCCGCCTGATTTCGAAACGCGCGCGGCGATTCTGCTATCCAAAGCCCACGACAAGGGCGTCAATGTCAGCGAGAGCGTGGCCATGCTGCTGGCCAAGCGCATCCGCTCCAATGTGCGCGACCTGGAAGGTGCGCTCAACACGCTGGCCGCCCGCGCCAACTTCTACGGCAAGCCCATCACCACGGAGTTCGCCGAAGAAACCCTACGCGATCTGTTGGCGACGCACGCGCAGGCGGTCACCGTACCGAATATCCAGAAGACCGTCGCCGATTACTACCAGGTGCGTCTGCAGGATCTGCTCTCCAAACGGCGAGTGCGCTCTTTGGCGCGTCCGCGCCAGATGGCCATGTCGCTATCCAAAGAATTGACCGAACACAGCTTGCCCGAGATTGGCGACGCTTTCGGTGGCCGTGACCACACCACCGTTCTGCACGCATGTCGCACGATTCGCAAACTCTGCGAAACCGACACGCGCATGCGTCAAGACTGGGAACAGCTCATTCGCATCCTCACGGGCTGATTGAAAGATTGTGTGACGATGCTGACTGTATAAGCGCTTGATAAGTGGGTGGGCTAGCTGTGGATAATAGGTGGATGAATCGGCCACTCTGAGTTATCCACAAGTCACACACACGCATAAGGCAACTTTGAACACAACGCCTTTTTCACGTAAATATTTGATCTAAAAGTAGTTTTCAGCGAAAAAAAGTTATCCACGGACAACAACCACTACTACTAAACTTCTTTTAAAAAACAGAACAGCAGTTTAGGGGAAGCGCAAATATGCAATTCAGCATCCAAAGAGAAGCTCTACTCAAGCCTTTGCAACAGGTGGTTGGCGTTGTCGAACGTCGCCAAACTTTGCCCGTGCTCGCCAACCTGCTAGTCCGCGTCGCCGACGGCAAACTCTCGCTGACCGGTACCGATCTCGAAGTCGAAATGGTGGCAACGACTGATGCCGAGAAATTGGTCGACGGCGAAATCACCATACCGGCGCGTAAATTGTTCGACATCGTGCGTGCACTTCCGGACGGCGCGCGCATCGAGCTGAAACTCAATGGCGATCGTGTCGCTTTGAATGCCGGGCGCAGTCGCTTCACTTTGGCGACGCTGCCGGCGACGGAGTTTCCGACCATCGACGAAATCGAGCTGGTGGAGCAGGTCGCTCTCCCAGAAGAGGTTTTGCGTGATTTGATGGAACGGACATCGTTCGCGATGGCCAATCAAGACGTGCGCTATTACTTGAACGGCATGTTGCTCGATCTGCAGGAACATACCCTGCGTTGTGTCGCTACCGATGGCCACCGTTTGGCCTTGAAAGAAACACAGCTCGAGAGTTCGGTAAAAGCACGTCGCCAGATCATCATTCCGCGTAAAGGCGTTAACGAGCTGGTTGGCCTATTTGAAACCGGTGACGGTATCGTCGAGTTGCAATTTGGCCGTAATCACCTGCGTGTTCGGCGTGGCGACGTGACCTTTACCTCCAAGTTGATCGACGGGCGTTTCCCGGATTACGAAGCAGTGATTCCGCTGGGTGCCGATAAAACGGCAACACTCGATCGGGAAGTTCTGCGCGGTGCCTTGCAACGCGCTGCGATTCTGTCCAATGAGAAGTACCGCGGTGTAAAGCTGGAGCTTTCGCCAGGGAAGTTACGCATCGTTGCGCACAATCCCGAGCAAGAAGAGGCCGTCGAAGAGCTGGAGGCCGATACCGTCGTTTCAGACTTGGCTGTTGGCTTCAATGTGGGTTACCTGCTGGATGCTTTGTCTGCATTGCGTAGCGAAAAGGCCCGTTTAAGCCTGCGTGATGCGCAGTCAAGCTGTCTGGTGCAAGAAGACGATAACGACCAAGCTCGCCACGTCATCATGCCTTTGCGGCTCTAAAGCGGAGATCGCGTGATTGCCGCCAAGCGGTGGGCTTTTCATGCAGCGCCGGAGTTGTCGTCAGACACTCCGGCGTTCTTGCTTATGGGCCTCGTCGGATGAGGCTTGAAACCTTGCGCATTCAGGGACTGCGTTGCCTGGGCGAAGTGAGCCTTTCGCTTGCTGCCGGAATAAATGTCTTCATCGGTGCTAACGGCGCCGGCAAAACCAGCATTCTCGAAGCGGTTTTCTTGCTCTCGCATGCCCGATCTTTCCGAAACGGCGCCAAAGAGGCCCTGCTGCAGCGAAATGCATCCTCCTTGGCTGTTTTTGCCGAATTGCGGCACACCGACACTCGGCTATGTCGACTGGGGCTTGGGAAAGAGGGGAGCCGTTGGGATGCACGCGTTGACGGCGAACGAGTACCCATAGGCCGTCTTGTCCGTGAATGCGCCGTGGTGTGTTTTGAACCTGGTTCGCATGCCCTGATCGCGGGGGCAGCCGAAGAACGCCGCCGCTATCTCGATTGGGGTGTGTTTCACGTGGAACATGCCTTTCTTGGTGCTTGGCGGCGTTACCAACGAGCACTTAAGCAACGGAATAGCTTGTTGCGTAGTGGGGAATCGGTATCGGACGCTCTATTTTTGCCTTGGGAGGCCGAGCTAGCTCAATCGGGCCATGAGATCGATCAGCAACGGCAGCTATACCTTGAGCAACTGCGGCCCAAGCTGGCGGAAAGCATGGCTGGCCTGCTTCCAGAGCTTGGTTCGGTTGAGCTTCGATACCGACGGGGGTGGCCTGACGATCTTTCGCTAGCCGAACAGCTTCGAATGCAACGAGGTCGGGACCTGGCCCGAGGTCACACGACCAGCGGTGTTCATCGAGCGGATTGGTCGATCGTTTTCGAGCTGGCGCCTTTGCGCGAGCATCTTTCGCGCGGGCAGGAAAAACTTACCGCGTTGGCCTGTTTGCTGGCTCAAGCGGTTCTCTATGCTGAACATCGCGGGGAATGGCCCGTCATGTGTCTCGACGACTTGGCCTCAGAGTTAGATCTGGCGCATCAGCAAGCCGTGGTGGATCAGTTACGCGTGGCAAACGCTCAGGTACTGCTCACCGGCACCGAGCTTCCACAGGCCCTGCAAGGTCCAGAAGCGCGTGTGTTCCACGTGGAACAGGGCAGGCTGGCACCCCTGCTATAATCACCGATTGTCCCCTTGCCCGGCCTCTACGACGCCATGCCGGGCGGGGTCGCTGGCGTCAAGAAATGGGCAGGGCATGAACAACGCATCATACGATTCGAGCAACATCAAGGTACTCAAGGGCCTGGAAGCGGTGCGCAAGCGCCCTGGCATGTATATCGGTGACACCGATGACGGCACCGGTCTACATCACATGGTGTTCGAAGTCGTCGATAACGCCATCGACGAAGCGTTGGCAGGCTATTGCGATCATGTGATCGTCACCATGCTCGACGATGGTTCGATCAGCGTCAGCGATAACGGCCGCGGTATCCCGGTGGATATCCATCCAGAGGAGGGCAGGTCCGCAGCGGAAGTTGTGATGACCGTGCTGCATGCCGGCGGCAAATTCGACGCCGATTCCTACAAGGTATCGGGCGGATTGCATGGCGTTGGCGTCTCGGTGGTAAACGCGCTTAGTGAGCGTTTGTGGCTGACGATTTACAGCGGAGGCCAGGAGCACAGCCAGGAATACGCGCACGGTGAGCCGCAATACCCGCTGAAAGTGGTCGGTCCGACCAGCAAGCGCGGCACCACGGTGCGGTTCCTGCCAAGCCCGCAGACCTTTACCCATATCGAATTTCATTACGAGATTCTGGCCAAGCGCCTGCGCGAGCTGGCCTTCCTCAACTCAGGCGTCACCATTGAGTTGAAGGACGAGCGTACCGGCGAGCCACGGCATGACACGTTTGCCTACGAGGGCGGTATCCGCTCTTTTGTGCAGCATCTGGCCCAGTTGAAGACCTCGTTGCATCCGAACGTCATCAGCCTCAGCGCCCAGCAAGACGGTATCAGCGTCGAATTGGCCATGCAGTGGACCGACTCCTACCAGGAGACGATGTTCTGCTTCACCAACAACATCCCACAGCGTGATGGCGGTACCCATCTCACCGGTTTCCGCGCGGCGCTAACCCGTTCCTTGCAGAGCTATATCGAAAAAGAAGGGCTGGCCAAGAACGCCAAGGTAGCGCTGTCGGGCGACGACATGCGCGAAGGCCTCATTGCGGTGCTTTCGGTCAAAGTACCCGACCCGAAGTTCTCGTCGCAAACCAAGGACAAGCTGGTTTCCAGTGAGGTAAAGACCGCGGTCGAACAAGCGGTCAACGAGAAGCTGGGCGAATTCTTGCTTGAGCATCCGAGCGAAGCCAAGGCGATTGCTTCCAAGGTCGTCGATGCCGCCCGCGCGCGTGAAGCTGCGCGCAAAGCGCGCGAAATGACTCGCCGCAAGGGCGCGCTCGACATCGCCGGTCTGCCGGGCAAGTTGGCCGACTGCCAGGAGAAAGACCCGGCACTGTGCGAACTGTTTCTGGTCGAGGGCGATTCCGCAGGCGGCTCAGCCAAGCAGGGGCGCAACCGCAAAACTCAGGCTGTGCTTCCGTTGAAGGGCAAGATCCTCAACGTGGAAAAAGCCCGTTTCGACAAGATGCTGGCTTCGGCCGAGGTCGGCACGCTTATCACGGCGTTGGGTACCGGCATCGGCAAAGAGGAATACAACCCGGACAAACTCCGCTATCACCGCATCGTCATCATGACCGACGCGGACGTCGACGGCTCGCATATCCGCACCTTGCTATTGACCTTCTTCTACCGGCAAATGCCTGAGCTGATCCAGCGCGGTCACGTCTACATCGGCCTGCCGCCTTTGTACAAAGTGAAGCAGGGCAAGCAAGAGCTGTATCTGAAAGACGATGCCGCACTGAATGCTTATTTGATCTCCAGCGCCGTCGATAACGCCGAGCTGCAATACAGCCCAGACGCACCGGGAATTACCGGCGAAGCCCTGGAAAAACTGTTGCGCGATTACCAGGCCGCCCTGGATCAAATCGCTCGTCTTGGCCACCGCTTTGACACCAATGTACTCACCGCATTGTTGGAGCACACCGCGATCGAACCCGCCTTGTGGAGCGATGCAAGCGCCATGCAGGCCTGGCTCGATGTTGCCACCAAGCGACTTGCTGCGAGCGGGCTGGGCAAACCCCGCTACCGACTGGCCTTGCGCCCAGCCTTGGACGAACAACCTGCGGCCATCGAAGTGGTGCGCGATCAGCACGGGCTGAGCCATACCTGGGTGCTGACGCAGCCATTTTTCTCCGGTGCGGAGTTCCGCCCGATCTTGCATGCCAGCCAGCAGCTCGCCGGCATGATCCAACCCGAGGCAGTCGTGCGCCGAGGCAATGCATCGCGTGGCGTACTCAGCTTTGCCGAAGTCCGAAACTGGTTGTTGGACGAGGCGAAGAAGGGCCGCAGCATTCAGCGCTTCAAGGGCCTCGGCGAAATGAACCCGGAGCAGTTGTGGGAAACCACTGTTAATCCCGAAACTCGCCGCATGCTGCAAGTGGGCGTCGAGGACGCTTTCGCCGCCGACCAGATGTTCTCCATGCTGATGGGCGAGGCGGTGGAGCCGCGTCGTGATTTCATTGAAGCCAACGCGCTGAAGGTCGCCAATCTGGACGTCTGACTCAGCGGCGGGTATCGGACAGCGGCAGAGCTGTTCGATACCCGCCAAACCTGGCAATAGTAATACTTATGTATTAATGCGCTAACACAATAGTGCATTATCAAATGAAGCCATGCGCAGGGTGGCAGATTAAAGTTCTTGTAGGGGTTGGCCGACACGCTCTAGATGCGTACGGCGGGGCAGGTTTAGGCGCATACCCGTGCGATGACGGGGCCGAATATGACCAATGGCAGAAGAAAATTCCATTGGATACGACTGCGTATCTCGCAAGCCATTGATTCTGTGTAGTGTTTCTTGCGGCGGTGCGACTTGTTATCTGCTGCCCGGTCAGGTTACGCTCAGTGATCCCCCGCACAGTTTGTGCGTGAACTCTTACACGAGAGACTGCCATGAAGCACGTTCCCCTCATCAAGTTGCTGACCGGCGCGGCACTTGCGCTAGTTCTGATGAGCAGCCCGGTGATCGCACGCGACAGCAACGCTTCCAAAGAGAAAAAGGAAGTGTTGTATCCCAATACAACGCGGGCCGAGCCGAAGCTGGATCTGAACAACGAGAAAGACCAGAAGGCCATCAACGAAGGCCTTGATGCAGTCAACGCACAAGACAAAGCCAAGGCCGAGCAGGTTCTGCAGCCGATCATCGACAGCAGCAAGAGCAAGTACGCGCAAGCATTGGCACTGCAGGGCATGGCCAACCTTCACTACAACGATGGCGACGTCAAAGGCGCCATCGACCTGCTCAAGCGCTCCCTCGACAACGGCGTGCTGCCCAACGACACCTACTTCCAGCTTGAGTACATGCTGGCCCAGTTCTATCTGGCCAGCGAGCAATACCAGCCGGCGTTGGACACCATTGCGAAGTGGCGCGCCGAGGGCAAGAAAGAAACCGCCGATTCCTATGCGCTGGAAGGCAACGCCAACTATCGCCTTGAGAAATATCCTGCGGCGATCGCGGCGATCAAGAAAGCGCAATCGCTGAGCACCAAGCCGAATGACAGTTGGAACCAGATCCTGATGGCGAGCTACGCCGAGTCGGGTCAGGGTGAGCAGGCCGCTCAGCTCGCTCAGGAACAGCTTGCCGCAAACCCGAACGATTCGAATGCACTGAACAACGCCGTCGCCGTGTTGATGCAGTCGCAGAAGTATCCCGAAGCGATTCAGCTAATGGAGAAATCCAAAGCCGCCGGTGGATTCAAAACCGAAAAAGATTACGTAAATCTGGCCAAGTTGTACTTGGTCACGGGTCAGGAAACCTCCGATCCGAAGCCGAATGCGGTCAAGGCCGTGGCAACGCTGGAAGACGGATTCGCCAAGGGCGCCGTGCCGGCCAGTTACGACAACTACAAGTTGCTCGGCGACGCCGCCTATGTCGCTGAGAGCCCCACCAAGGCGATCGATGCCTATCGCAAGGCCATGCCGCTGGCTAAGGATGGCGAGGCGGCTATACGCGCCGGCCAGCTACTAATCAGCGAAAGCAAGTTCAGTGAAGCGAAGACCTTGATCCAGCAGGGCATTGATAAAGGCGTGCAGCGCAAAGGCACGGCCTACATGCTGCTGGCCGAGGCCGAGCGCGGTTTAAAGAACAAGTCGGGTGCGATCGCTGCAATGCAAAAAGCTGCGCAGCAGCCTGATTCAGCCGACAAAGCCAAGGCATGGCTGAAGCAGGCAGGAGCCGGCAAATAAGACACGGCCGAAGATAACCCTGTGAGGCAGATAGACGTCCATCTCGATGCTTCACAGGTGCTATACAAACGCCATGTGCTGTTGTACCGTTGAATCCATTCCGTGTTCGTGTCCAGTGGCAAATGTCATCCTCTTCGGATCCTTTGCCGCTGAATGCTGTGACCACGTCATTCCGATTGATTAGCTCCAGATAGTGACAGATGGCCTCAAGTAACGAATCAAGCGGCCAAAGGCCGTTCAATTGGGGGCGTACCTGGGCGCTGGCAGTTGCCATTGCAGTCCATGCGTTTGCGTTCTTGCTGTTGGTGGCGCCTATGGCACCGCCCAAGCAGCAGCAAAAGGACAAAGAGCGCATCGTCCAGGTGAACTTCATCGAGCCACCGCCGCCGCCGCCGCCACCACCGCCGCCGCCGCCGGAGCCGCCGAAGCAGCCACCGCCGAAGATCATCCAACAGCTCAGGCCACCGCCGACACCACCACCGCCGGCTCCGCCGCCGGCAGTGACAGAAGCGAGTAGCAATCCGATTCCGGCACCACCACCGGCACCGCCAGCACCACCGGCACCGCCGGCTGACATCACCGCCAGCTCGGATCTCAGCTATAACAACCGGATTCAGCCCAAGTATCCGCCGCAGGCTATTCGCCAGCGTCACGAGGGCACGGTTACGCTGATGATCCTGGTCGGTGTCGATGGTGCGCCAAAGGACATCAAGGTTGAGACGTCCAGCGGTTACCGTGAGCTGGATCAGGCCGCGATCGAAACAGCACGAAAGTGGCGTTTCAATCCGACCATCAGAAACGGGCAAAAGGTTGAAGGCTACGCTCGCGTTCCGATCAACTTCAATCTAAATCAGCTGTAATTCCAGTTACAGTCACAGTTCACGCTTGACTTCCAAGGGTAGCGTTATGTTCCAACAGACTCCTTCACCGACCCCGGCCGCGGGCGGTACCTCCAACGCCGAAGCCATGAAGTCGATGGGCTTCGACCACCTTATCCACAACTTTGACTTCCTCGGTTGGATCGTCTTTGTCGTGCTGGTGGTGATGTCCTTCGCCTCCTGGTACTTCATCATTGCCAACGCCATCCGCAACTCGATGGTTCGCGGCCGCGCTGACAAAGTCATCAGCGGTTTCTGGAACAATGGTTCCACCCAGGACGCTATCCGCGACCTGGAAGCCCAGCCAAAGGGCGAACCATTCTCCAAGATCGCTCTCGACGCGGCTTCCGCCGTGGCGCATCACCAGCAGGCCTCCACCGGCGCAGGCCGTTTGGCCGAATCGCTGAGCCGCTCGGAATTCATCGATCGTGCCCTGCGTCAGGCCGTGGCTCGCGAGAGCTTGCGTCTTGAAGGCGGTCTGACCCTGCTTGCTACGGTCGGTTCGTCGGCACCGTTCATCGGTCTGCTTGGTACCGTGTGGGGCATCTACCACGCGCTTATCAAGATCTCGGCAACCGGTAACGCATCGATGGAAGCGGTAGCTGGCCCCGTGGGCGAAGCGTTGATCATGACCGCGTTCGGTCTGTTCACCGCGATCCCGGCCGTGCTTGCCTACAACTTCTTCAATCGCTCGAACCGCCTGACTTACGCTCAGTTCGACGAATTCGCGCATGACCTGCACGACTTCTTCGCTACCGGTGCGCGCGTCGAAGGCCAGAAGTGAGGGATTGACCCATGGCGATGAGCACCGGAGACAGTTCCGGCGGTCCGATGTCGGAGATCAACGTCACGCCGCTGGTCGACGTGATGCTGGTGCTACTGATCATCTTCATGATCACCGCGCCGCTGATGTCCCATCGGATCACGGTCGAACTGCCGACTGCGAATCCGAAGGTTGCGGATTCGGAGTTCGTGGAACCGATGGATCTGGCCGTCAAGTCCGATGGCACGATGTATCTCAATGACAACGAAGTCACGGATGCCGAGTTGAAGGCGCAGTTTGCGGTTGCGGCGGCGAAGTCGCCGCAGCCCGAACTTCAGCTTCGCGCGGACAAGGCTACGGAGTACAAGATCGTGCGTAAGATCCTTGGCGCAGCCAAGGAGCAAGGCATGGTCCATGTCGGTTTCATCACGACCGGCAAGGAGTAACAGTCATGGCATTCAGTTCTGGTAGTGGTAAAGGGCCAATGGCTGACATCAACGTCACGCCGCTGGTCGACGTGATGTTGGTGCTGCTAATCATCTTCATGATTACGGCACCGATTTTGACCCACAAAGTAAAGATCGATCTGCCGCAGCCGAATCCGGATGTGGTTACGCCGGAAAATCCACCTGATCCGGTTCGTTTGAAGATCGATCAAGCTGGCGCGTTGTACTGGAACGACACGCCGGTCGATGAGTCGGGTTTGAAAGCACAGCTTGCGGTCATCGGCGGTCAGAGCGATCTGACCAAACAGCCGGAAGTGCAGATCAACGCAGACGATGGTGTGGCTTACGAGCATGTTGCCCGCGTGTTGTCCGACGCGAAAAGCTACGGTCTGACCAAGATCGGCTTCACCGAAGGCCAGTGATTTCGCGTTATCCGTTCGATAACCGATTCATGTAGCGTTACCCACAAAAACCCCCGCCTGGTGCGGGGGTTTTTGTTTTTGCGGTTTTTTATTTTTATGTAGACGTCTGAATCGCCTAACGTAATATCTGTACATAGTTGCGCACGGTCGTCGTCAGCCCTTCGTAAAGCGCTTCGCCGATAAGTGCATGGCCAATCGAGACTTCGGCTAAACCGGGTATCGCTGCTTTGAATGTACCGAGGTTGGCCTGATTCAAGTCGTGGCCGGCATTGACGGCCAGCCCCGCTTGCTGCGCACGTTTGGCCGTATCCGTGCAAAGCGCGAGTTGCTCGTGTGCATTACCGGCAGCGAAGGCATGCGCATAGGGGCCAGTGTAGATCTCGATACGCTGCACGCCGATAGCTACGGCAGCCGAGAAATCCCGCGTGCCGGCGTCGACGAACAGACTGACGCGGCTGCCTATGGCAAGCAGCTCTTCGACCAGCGGACGCAATCGTTCAATGTCGCGCGTTAGGTCAAAGCCATGGTCGGAGGTGATCTGGCCATCGCTATCGGGCACCAAGGTGACCTGAGTGGGCCGTACCTCGCGAGCAAGCGCCAACAAGCCCGGATAACTGCCGCGCGGCGGTGCGAAGGGATTGCCTTCGATGTTGTATTCCACCCGCCCACGCAGCATGGCGGCGAGCGCACGGACATCGTCCGGGCGGACGTGGCGCTGGTCGGGGCGCGGATGCACGGTAATGCCGCCACAACCGGCATCGATGCAGGTTTGGGCGGCTTGCGTGATCGATGGCTCGTCGTCGCCACGCGAATTGCGCAGCACGGCGATCTTGTTGAGATTGACACTAAGCAGAGTCATGGCTGGGTAAATGGCTAAAGGGATCGGGCCGTGGAGAACAGGTAAATACGGCGGGCTGGCAACAGTGCGCCGTTCAATCGGCGGCAGCAAGTGTCCAGTGGCGGATTTGCCGGGGCGGTCCGCGCCAGGCCAGCGCGCCCACATGCTCGGCATCGAGATGCAATCGCTGCAGTTGCCATTGCGCGGCGTCGTCATGATCGAGCCACTGCAAGTGCAGGCGATCCGGCTGCATCACGATGTTCAGGCGATGCAAGCCAAAGGCCAGGCCGCGGCCAAGCGCTTTCAGCACCGCTTCTTTAGCCGTCCAGAGCTCCAGGAATGCCGCGCTGCGTGCTTCAAGGTCGAGGGATTCGAGGGCCGCGCTCTCCTCAGGGCTGAAATAGCGCCGGGCAATTTCCAGTGCACGCGGACGATCGCGCAGTTGCTCCAGATCGATACCCGGCACCAGATCACGCGCAACCGCAATCAAAGCCTGGTCGCCGCTATGCGACCAATTGAAGCCCAGCCTGCCGGCATGCGGAGCGGCAAGTTCGGGGCGGCCGTACTCGCTGTCGATCAGTTGCAGCGACTCGGCGGCATGATCGAGATAGGCGCCCAGCAAGGCACGTAGCGGCGCGCGCCCCTGCTGATGGCTGTAGGCAAGCCGCCACACATGTATCTCGTCATCGCGCAGATGCTCTGCTACTTTCGATGCGACGTGGCCATCTGTCGTTTTCATACGCGCATGGTGCCGGGGCTATGGCGATTCGCACAAGCGGATAAATAGCTGCCGCGCTTGCTCGCAGGAGAGTCGGCGGGGGATGCAAGCGATTACATACGAAAGAGGTATCGCTGGTGATTGCGGGCTGGGTATTGCTGCTTATCTCATTGCTTTACGTGGGCCTGCTGTTCGCGGTGGCCTATATGGGCGATCGGCGGCCGCTGTATCCACGCCAACCGAAGCTGCGGCCATTGATCTACAGTCTGGCGTTAGCGGTGTACTGCTCGTCATGGACGTTTTATGGCGCAGTGGGTACGGCGGCGCGGGAGGGTTTGGCCTACTTACCGATTTACCTCGGGCCAATACTGCTGTTTGTGTTCGGCTTCGGCTTATTGCGTCGCCTGGTGCTGGTAGCACGGCAGCGCAACATAACCTCGATCGCGGATTTCATCGGCGCGCGCTTCGGCAAGTCGCATGGACTTGGCGCCTTGGTCGCCTTGATTGCGGTCATCGCGGTGGTGCCGTACCTGGCCTTGCAGTTCAAGGCAGTGTCGATGTCTTACGGTGTGCTTGGCGATCTTGCTGCATCGGGCCCGATGCCATTTGGCGATAGCGCGCTGTGGTGCGCGATCTTGTTGGCGACCTTCGCGATTTTGTTCGGCACACGCAGTATCGACGCGACGGAGCACCATCACGGCATGATGCTGGCCATCGCGCTGGAATCGCTAATCAAACTGCTCGTCTTTGTCGCTTTGGCAGGCTATGCACTTTGGCGCGGGCCAGGCTTGCAAGAAACCATGCACTTGCCGCAGCGAATGCTGGCCGATGGCGTCACCCCAGGTTTCATGGCACAGACCCTGTTGGCGTTCTGCGCGATGTTCTGCCTGCCACGGCAGTTTCACATCGGCGTGGTCGAATGCGAAAACCCGGACGATCTGCACCGCGCACGCTGGCTACTGCCGCTGTACATGGGTGTGGTCAGCATCGCGGTGTTGCCGATTGTCGCAGCCGGCATGCATCTGCCGCTGGTCAGCGACGGCAACGCGGATGCCTGGGTGCTGAACCTGCCGCTGGCTTATGGCGATCGCGGCATGGCGCTGCTGGCGTTTCTCGGCGGGTTCTCCGCGGCCACCGGCATGGTCATAGTGGCCTCCGTGGCATTGTCCACCATGATTAGTAACGACCTGATCATGCCGGCGCTGTTGCGAATTCGCCGCCTTCGACTTGAGCAGCGCGAAGATCTATCGCAGTGGGTCTTGCTGGTACGACGTATCGCGATCATCGCGCTGGCCGGCATGGCCTATCTTTATCACCGCATCGTGGCCGATACCGTCAACCTCGCCGAGACAGGCTTGCTCGCCTTCGCTGCAGTGGCGCAGTTTGCCCCGGCGATGATCTCGGCACTGTATTGGCGCGGAGCCAGCCGGCGCGGCGTGATGACAGGTTTGCTTGGCGGGTTTGCCGTGTGGACCTACACCTTGCTGCTGCCTGCGCTGGATCACCAGGCAAGTTGGCTGGTGCAGGGGCCGCTTGGTATGGATTGGCTGCGACCGCAAGCCTTGCTGCACCTGCATGGCTGGGATCCGGTGATGCACGGCACGTTCTGGTCGCTGCTGGTCAACGTGGGTTGTCTGGTTTTCATCTCGCTGCGTTTTCGGCCGAGTCTGGAAGAGCGGCTGCATGCGGCGATGTTCATCGACCCCTACACCATCGAAAGCAGCGGTGCCGGCGATTGGCGCGGCCGTGTCGTGGTGGGTGATTTGCGCACGATAGCCGAGCGCATCGTCGGCTTGCGCAGCACCGCCCGCGCGTTTTCCGAATATGGCGAGCGGCGGGGCCGCCCACTGCAAGCGAGCGAGGCTGCCGATCGCGCGATGATTCAATACACCGAGCGCTTGCTTGCGGCAGCCGTCGGCGCGGCAAGTGCGCGGCGCATTTTGATGGGAGCGCTATCGGGTTCCGGCCTGGACATCGCCGAAGCCGTGGCATTGATGGATGAAGCTTCGCAAGAGCTGCGTTTTAACCGCGAGCTGCTTTCCACCACCTTGGAAAATGTCTCGCAAGGCATCAGCGTGGTCGATGCGCAGATGCGCCTGGTCGCATGGAATCGCCGCTATCTGGAGTTGTTCGACTATCCCGATGGCATGGTCTATGTAGGCTTGCCGGTAGCCGACTTGATCTACTGGAACGCAGAGCACGGCGAATGCGGGCCAGGCGAGGTCGAGGCCCATGTGAACAAACGCATCGACTACATGCGCGCCGGCTCAGCGCATTTGTTTCAGCGTATCCGCCCCGACGGCACGGTGATCGAGATGCGCGGTCGCGCGTTGCCAGGTGGCGGCTATGTCACCACTTATACCGACGTAACGGCCTACAAGCATGCCGAGCAGGCCTTGATCGAAGCCAACGAAACCTTGGAACAGCGCGTTGAACAACGCACGGCCGAGCTTAGCGACGCGCTGGTTGCCACGGCGCATGCACGCCGTGAGGCCGAGTCGGCGAATATTTCCAAGACTCGATTCCTTGCCGCTGCCAGTCACGATTTATTGCAGCCTTTGAATGCGGCCCGATTGTTTACCTCGGCCTTGCGCCATCATCCCGGACTCGATGCCGAAGCGGGCCAGCTAGCCGAGCGCATCGATGCCTCGTTCCGTGCAGCCGAGGATCTGCTCGATGCGCTATTGGACACATCGCGTCTGGATGCCGGCAGTTATCGTCCCGATGTAGGGCCATTTGCGCTGGCCGATGTGTTCGATTCGTTGCAGGCGCAATTCGCGGTAATCGCCAAACAACGAGGCTTGCGCCTGCGCGCGATACCCACCCAATTGGCCGTAAGCAGCGACCCACAGTTGCTACGACGCATTCTGCAAAATTTCACCGCCAACGCGCTGCGTTACACCGAAAGTGGCGGTGTACTGCTGGGTGCGCGCCGGGTGGGCGGCGAAGTACGCATTGGGGTGTGGGATACCGGGCCCGGTATTCCAGCAGAACAGCGCGCGCGCATCTTCGATGAATTTCAGCGCCTGGATCGTCCCTCGCCGTGGGGCGAGAAAGGGCTAGGCCTCGGGCTATCGATCTGCGATCGCATCGCGAACATTCTGGGCCACCGGCTGACCTTGGCGTCGAAAATCGGCCACGGTAGCTGCTTCGCGATACATGTGCCGCGCACTGAAGCGCTGGTGGCTCGTCGTCGAGTGAGGTCGATGCCGGCGCAACTTGAGCAGTTGCCGCTGACCGTGCTTTGCCTGGACAACGATGCCGCCATTCTCGATGGCATGCGTGCTTTGCTGCAGCGCTGGGGGGTGGACTGCCGTATCGCGCTCGACGTGCAGCAAGCGCTGAGCGAATTGCAACGTAGCCCGATCGATTTGATTCTGGCCGACTACCACCTCAACGACGAAATGAATGGCCTGCAGGCAGTGGCTTATCTGCGCGGTGCGGTTCGCAGCTTGCCGTCGGTAGCGATGATTACCGCCGACGGCAGCAGTGAGTTGAAGCAGCAGGCACGTTCGCTCGGCTATCCGTTGATGCACAAACCCATACGGCCGGCAGCGTTACGCGCCTTGCTCGCATCCGTGCGAAGGTAGTGCGGGTTACTCGTCGTCGGGTATCGGCGGCAACCCTTCCTGATCCACCGCCAGATGACTTGCGGCGAGCGCGACCTGGGTGCGATTGTTGACGCCGAGTTTGCGCATGATCGCCGTCATATGCGCCTTGACCGTAGCCTCTGATACGCCCAGGTCGTAGGCGATCTGTTTGTTGAGCAGTCCTTCGGCGATCATGGTCATCACGCGAAATTGCTGCGGGGTAAGTGCGGCTACGCGAGCGGCGACATCGGCCTCGTCGGGCTTGAGCCCGCCGCCGCCGCCAAGCAACTGATGCGGTAGCCAGACGTCGCCATCGAGTACATGGTGGATCGCGGTGATGATGTCCTCGCCAGGCGTGGATTTTGGAATGTACGCCGACGCGCCATGTGCGAGCGCGCGGCGCGCGACCTGCACCTCTTCGTGGCCAGAGACGACAATCGTCGGCAAGCCCGGATAGCGGCCGCGAATATGCGCCAATGCGGAGTAGCCGCGCGCACCGGGCATATGCAGATCGAGCAGCAGCAGGTCAGCCTCGGGATACTGCTCGATCAAGGCCAGTAGGCCATGAACGCTATCGGCGCTATGCACTCGTGCCTGTGGCAGCGCCGCCATCACCGCGCGTTGCAAAGCATCGCGAAACAGCGGGTGATCGTCGGCGATCAACACATCAGACATGGGTTAAATCAGACATGGGCCAAGGTCATTTAATCAACCGTTCTTCGACCAGGCTTTTCACCACGCTCGGATCGGCCAAAGTAGAAATATCGCCGAGTTGATCCGGCAGGTTCTCGCCGATCTTGCGCAGAATGCGCCGCATGATTTTGCCCGAGCGCGTCTTCGGCAAGCCTGGTGCCCATTGCAGATAATCAGGTGTGGCAATCGGGCCGATTTCTTTGCGCACCCAGGCCACCAGCTCTTTACGCAATTCGTCGCTGCCGGTTTCGCCGGCGATCAAGGTGACATAGGCGTAGATACCCTGGCCCTTGATGTCGTGCGGACAACCGACCACTGCTGCCTCGGCAACCTTGGGATGCGATACCAGCGCGCTCTCCACTTCGGCAGTACCGATACGGTGGCCGCTGACGTTGATGACGTCGTCGACGCGGCCGGTGATCCAGTAATAGCCGTCTTCGTCGCGGCGCACGCCGTCGCCGGTGAAGTAGTTACCCGGATAGGCGCTGAAATAGGTTTCGATAAAGCGCTGGTGATCGCCATATACCGTGCGCATCTGGCCCGGCCAGGAATCGGTGATGACCAGGTTGCCCTCGGCGGCGCCTTCCAGCACCGCGCCAGCGGCATCGACGATGGCGGGTTTGACACCGAAGAACGGCAGCGTGGCCGAACCGGGTTTGGCATCGATGGCGCCGGCCAGCGGGGTGATGAGAATGCCGCCGGTTTCGGTTTGCCACCAGGTATCCACGATAGGGCAACGCTCGTCGCCGACCACGCGGTGGTACCACTCCCAGGCTTCGGGGTTGATCGGTTCACCGACCGAACCGAGCAGGCGCAGCGAGCTGCGCGAGCATTTTTTCACCGGCGCCTCGCCTTCGCGCATCAGCGCACGGATCGCCGTGGGCGCGGTATAGAACAAGCTCACCTGATGCTTATCGACCACCTGCCAGAAGCGGCTGTAGTCGGGATAGTTCGGTACGCCATCGAACATCAGCGTGGTGGCGCCGTTGGCCAGCGGGCCGTAGACCACATAGCTATGGCCGGTGACCCAGCCGACATCGGCGGTGCACCAGTAAACGTCGCTCTCGCGCAGGTCGAACACCAGTTCATGCGTATAGCTGGCGAAGACCAGATAACCGCCGGAGGTATGCAGCACACCCTTGGGCATGCCGGTGGAGCCGGAGGTGTACAGGATGAATAGCGGGTGTTCGGCCTCGACCGGGGTCGGCGGGCAATCGGCCGACTGGCCTTCCATCAGCGTGTGGTAATAGCGGTCGCGCGGCGACTGCATCGGTACGGCACTTCCCGTACGGCGCACCACGATGACCGTTTCCACGCTGTGAGTGCCGGGGCGCTCGAGCGCTGCATCCACATTGGCTTTCAGCGGAATGCGCTTGCCGCCGCGCACGCCTTCGTCGGCAGTCACGACCAGTTTGGCAGCGGAGTCGGCAATGCGTCCGGCCAGCGAATCCGGCGAGAAGCCGCCAAACACTACCGAGTGGATCGCGCCGATGCGTGCGCAGGCCAGCATCGCCACTGCGGCTTCGGGAATCATCGGCAGATAGATGGCTATGCGGTCGCCCTTCTGCACGCCGAGATTCTTCAGCGTGTTGGCGAACTTGCATACCTCCGCGTGCAGTTCGCGATAGCTGATGCGGCGCGAATCGTTCGGGTCGTCGCCTTCGAAAATAATCGCCGTCTTGTCGCCGCGCTCGGCCAGATGGCGATCGAGGCAATTGGCGGACACGTTAAGTTCGCCATCTTCGTACCAGCGGATGTGCAGATCTTTCGGGTCGTAAGAAACGTTCTTGATCTTAGTGGGTGCTTTGAGCCAGTTCAGGCGCTGGCCGATACGTCCCCAGAAACCCTCGGGATTGCCTATCGACTCGGCGTAGAGACGCGCGTAATCGTCCTTGCGGATCCGTGCATGGGCGGCGAACTCGGGATTGACCGGGTAAAGCTTAGACATGAAAGCCTCCTGCAGATCCGCATCGTGGGCGGGGTAGGGGTGAAATGGGTGCTGCGCTCATATCGAAAGCGGCAGACATGCGAGTGTAGCTTCGCGCTGGCGTTACGGATATTGGCGCGATGTATTCGACCTTAGTCGAGCATGGCTAAACGGATGGCCCGAATGGATCGCTAAGACCAATGGCTAATAGTCGCGTGCGGCGCAGCATCGCCATGCTCGGTCGGTCATTGATGAGGGGAGGACGAGCCATGACGTCACATCATCGGCCATGTCGCAGCAAGATAATGGCCATCAGCGTTGCTTGTGCACTGACCTTGCCGTTGGCCGCCCAGGCCCAGGACAACAGCCGCGAACAGAAGCTGGAGCAGCGGGTAGCGCAGTTAGAGCAGCAACTGGCCGAGCTGAAAGGCCTGATTCAATCAAGCGCGACTCAATCAGGTGCGGCCCAATCAAGTGCGGCCCAGTCAGGCGCGGCCCAGCCACAGAAAGCCACGCCCGCCGGCGTACCTGCACAAACCATTACCGCCGCCAAACCGGGCGATCACGAAGTGGTGCTGACTACGCCAGGCAACGCCTATGGGCAAACCAAGGTCAAGGTGGGCGGCTGGATTCGCGCCGAGGCCTTGAGCACGCACACCAACGGTTATCTAGGCGATCAGGCGGCCGCGCGCGATCTGTACTTGCCCGGCAGCACCCCGATTGGCGGCAAGTCGGCTAACTACAGCGACATGCACGCCAAATTTTCACGCTTCAACATCGGTGTGGACAGCCTTACCGACAACGGCGACAAAGTCGGCGGCTTCTTCGAGTGGGATTTCTTCGGCAACTCGCTGGGCAATGAAAATGCCACCAACACTTATGGCCTGACCTTGCGTCATGCCTATGTGTATTGGAACAACTGGCTGGCCGGCCAGACCTGGACCAATTTCATGGACCCCAATGCGCTACCCGAGGCGGTGGACTTTATCGGACCCACCGATGGCACCGTGTTCGTGCGTCAGGCGCAGTTGCGCTACACGACCGGCGATTTCAGCGTGGCGCTGGAAAACCCCCACACCACATTGACCCCTTATCACGGCGGTAGCACGCAGATCTCGCCCGATCACAACACCGTGCCTGACCTGACCGCGCGCTACACCTGGAAAGGCGACTGGGGCTTTATCGGCATTGCCGGTCTAGTGCGCCAGTTGCGTATGGATGGCAGCAACGATAAGCCCGTCACCGCCAAGAGTTCGGCGACCGGTATCGGCGGCAGCGTGATGGGCAAGTGGAATGTCAGCAGCCACGACGACATCCGTTACGCGGCAACTTACGGCAAGGGCATCGGCCGTTATATCGGCCTGGCCAATATCACCGCCGACGGCGCGCTCAATGCCAACGGCAGCATCGAATCGCGCAAGCTGTGGGCAGCCTATGTGTCCTGGCGGCACGCCTTCAACGAGAAGCTGCGCAGCAACGTAATGTTCGCCCGTAATGGCCTCGACAACGATGTCACACTGACTGGTCTGGCCGCGAACAAGTACACCGAAAGCGTGCATTTCAACCTGATCTATTCGCCGATGCCCAAGCTCGATATCGGCGCCGAATACACCTGGGCCCGCCGTGCGCTGGAGAGCGGTGACTACGGCAAGTTGCAGCGCCTGCAGTTCATGGCCAAATACGCGTTTTGACGTTAACCCCTCCCTTGGCATGCAGGGAGGGGGTGATTCCCACACGGTTGAGAGAAATTCACATGGCAACAACCGCCAGCGACACCGGCAAAACCCTCGACGTCAGCCACAAACGCGTGGTGTTGGCATCCAGCCTCGGCACCGTGTTCGAGTGGTACGACTTTTATCTGTACGGCTCGCTGGCGATCTTGATCGGCAAGCATTTTTTCAGCGGCCTCAACGAAACCAGTCAGTTCATTTTCGCGTTGCTGGCGTTTGCCGCCGGCTTCGCGGTACGGCCGTTCGGCGCGATCGTGTTCGGCCGCATCGGGGATTTGATCGGGCGTAAATACACCTTTCTTATCACCATCATCATCATGGGTGTATCGACCTTTCTGGTTGGCGTACTACCCGGCTACGACAGCATCGGCATGATTGCGCCGGTGATCCTGATCGCGCTGCGCATGCTGCAAGGCCTGGCGTTGGGCGGCGAGTATGGCGGCGCGGCGACCTATGTGGCAGAGCACGCACCGCAGGGCAAGCGTGGTCTCTACACCAGCTTTATCCAGATCACCGCGACGTTTGGCTTGTTCTTGTCGCTTCTGGTTATTCTCGGTACCCGTCTTGGCTTGGGCGATGCGCGTTTCGATAGCTGGGGCTGGCGCATTCCGTTTCTGATCTCCTCGCTGCTGGTCGTCGTGTCGGTGTATATCCGCATGCAGTTGCAGGAGTCGCCGGTATTTCAGCAGATGAAGGCAGAAGGAAAGACGTCCAAGGCGCCGCTAACCGAAGCGTTCGGCCAGTGGAAGAATCTCAAGCTGGTGATTCTGGCTTTGCTCGGCGCCACCGCAGGTCAGGCGGTGGTCTGGTATACCGGCCAGTTCTATGCAATGTATTTTCTTACCCAGAGTCTGAAGATCGACAGCACCACGGCGATTCTCCTTACCGCTTGCGCACTCGCCCTAGGCACACCGTGCTTTGTGCTCTTTGGCTGGTTGTCGGACAAGATCGGCCGTAAGACGATTGTGCTTGCAGGTTGCCTGCTGGCCGCAATGACTTATTTTCCGATCTTCAAAGGGCTTACCCACTTCGGCAATCCGGCGATCGAGCAGGCCGCCCTCAGTGCGCCAGTCACCGTTATCGCCGACCCTGCCGCGTGCAACTTTCAGTTCGATCCGGTCGGCAAGACCAAATTCACCAGCTCATGCGATGTAGCCAAGAGCTTCCTCGCCAAGAAAGGCATCCCCTATGCCAATCAGGCAGCGGCAGTGGGCAGCGTGGCACAGGTGAAAATCGGCGCCGCCATCATCGATTCGTTCGAAGGCGCGACGTTGGATAGCCCTGCCTTTGCCGCTCAAGGCAAAGCATTCGGGGCGAAGACCGGCGCGGCGTTGACGGCAGCGGGCTACCCGGAAAAGGCCGATCCGGCACGTTCCAACTATCCGATGCTGATCTTGCTGCTGACGATATTGGTGCTCTACGTCACCATGGTTTATGGCCCCATTGCCGCCTGGCTGGTGGAGATGTTCCCCACCCGTATCCGCTATACCTCGATGAGTCTGCCGTATCACATCGGCAACGGCTGGTTCGGCGGCTTCGTGCCTACCATCGGTTTCATGCTGGTCGCGTGGAAGGGCGATATCTACTATGGCCTGTGGTATCCGATCATTGTCGCGGTAGCTGGGTTTTTCATCGGCTTATTCTTTCTTCGCGAGACCAAAGACGTCGATATTCGCGGTTGATTGCGCGGTCGATGGGTGGATGCACGAATAAGAAAGCGCAGCGGAAAGCCCGCTGCGCTTTTGGTTTCCATGAAGTGGCCGGCTTTTTTTTTCGGTATCACGGCGTTCTAACATCCGGCAGGCGTAGCATTCGGTTCCAGCGCCAGGGGGTGGCGATAGGGGAGCCATATGCGGACTCATCACCGGGTTGCCGAGACCACCGAACTCGGCCGTTTGTCGCGCGCGGGATCCTGGTTGGAGCAAGCGATTTCGAGCTTGATCGATCACGCTAAACCGGTGCGCGTCACTTTGCTGATCCTGGCAATAGCTGTCTTTGCCGCGGTGGGTGCGGACCAGGTGTCCGAGCTATTTCTATTTACGGTGTGGAGCGACCCCGATGCGGACCGTTACTTGGGCCTATTGGCGAGTAGCGCGTTGGCCGGGTTGTCGATCTGGTATGCGGCGCGCAATGCCTATCGGTTGAGCTATCCGCGCTGGCCGGCCCTGCAAGATCCGCAAAACGCCGGCTTGCGCAACTGGTTGCCGCGATTGCTGGGCGCCGCCGTGCCATTGCTGGTGCTGCTCGGCTATTTGATGGCGTTGCATGGGGTAGAGCATGGCCCGTGCGAGATCACGGTGGATTGTCGGCAGCGCAGTTGGCGCGCGATGGGTTTGCTGCTTGAATCCGTCTTGCTGGTCGCGTTTTGCTTTCTACGGCGACGCGTGCTGAATGCCATGTTTCGGCGTGCGAAAGCCGCTCCGATGTGCGTTCAGCCGAGTGAGGAATTGCGCGTGGCGAGTGTGCTCGACTTGGGTCGATTTCCTCTGCGGCTGTACGCGTCGACTATCGTGCTGAACATTGCCGCCACCGTCTTGATCGTTTGGTGGCCCGAGTTGTTGGATGGCATCGGACCGCTGGCGATCTTGCTGATTGCCGCGAGTTTTCTATGCCTCAGCGGTGGTTTTGTGTGCATGCTGGCGGATCGGCGTGGCCTGCCGGTGCTGAGCAGCCTGTTGCTGTTGAGCCTGTTGCTGCACACGCTGCGATTAAACGACAACCATCGCGTGCGGCAGTATCCCGAGATGAGCACGCATCAGTTGCCGGCGACGGTGGGGGCAGAGACACGACCCAGCTTCGATGACTACGCCAAAGCGTGGTTGGACGATCGTTGCGCAGGGCGTGCAACGTGTCCGGTGGTGTTGGTCTCTTCCGAAGGTGGCGGTATTCGTGGCGCTGCCTGGACGGCGATGGTGCTGGGCAGGCTTACCGACGCGATAAGCGAGCGACAGCCGAACAAAGCCGACGAGCCTTTACTGGGGCGTTACATGTTCGCTGGCAGTGGTGTCTCCGGCGGCAGTCTTGGTTTGGCCAGCTACGTGGCCTTGCTGCATCAGTCGAACCCACCGGGAAACGCCCCGTTGGAGGCGCGAGCGCAAAGCCTGCTCAAGCACGACTTTCTGGCGCCGACCTTGGCCAATATGTTCTTCGTCGATTTTACCCAGCGCTGGTTGCCTGGCGCGTGGTTTGACGACCGCTCCCGCGCCCTCACCCGCGCGTGGGAAAAGGCGGCAGAGAAGCATGGGGTGGATGCGTTTGCACAACCTTTTGCTGCGCTTTATCGCGGCAGCGATGGACAGCTCGATACGCGCATGCCGGCGCTATTTCTCAACAGCACCACCGTGGCCGAGGGACGCCGTTTTATCCAGCATCCATTCCGCCCGATTGCCATGTCGATAACGCCAGCTCCGACACAGCCGATCTGGACGGCGGCGTTCGACGGTTCAGCCTGGCTCGATCCACGGGTGCCGTTGAGCGAGGTGGTATTGAACAGCGCACGTTTCACCTACCTCAGCCCGGCCGGCACGCTCAATACCGCGGCCACACCATCACCGTCGCCGTCACACCTGCAACTGGTCGATGGCGGCTATTTCGAGAACTCAGGCACCACCACGTTGTTGGAGGTCATGCAGCAATTGCGCGCGATCGCCATGCAGCGCGGGCAGACGCTACGCTTTATCGTGCTGCATATCAGCAATGATCCTGACATCGCCGATTTCGTCACGCAGCATGATCCGGCCCAGGTCGTACCGCTTTATTCGACCGCTTGTCCGGCTGTGTTGAATGGAACGCAGCGTGCTTCCAGCGGTGAGTTGACGGCACCGCTGAAGGCGTTGCTCGATACCCGCAGCGCGCGTGGTGAATACGCCCGCGTGCAACTGCTGCAAGCGTTGCAGCCAGACGACATGCTGTGGCATTTCCGCTTGTGCCATGGCGATTATCCGGTACCGCTTGGCTGGACTATCTCCACGCCGGTGTTCACCGAGCTGCAGCGCCAGTTGCAGCAGCATTATCCGGTGGCGGCGATGGCGCAGACGCTGGAAGAGCAGCTCGCGCCTCGGTAACAGGTTGGCTCCTTCGCAAGCTCGCCCCCCTCCCCAACCCTCCCCTACAAGTAGGGGAGGGAGCTGACCGAGGCGAGCTTTTAGTCTGGCGCGGTGTCGCGTTGCTTGAGACATCGCGAGCGCACACTTTACGAATGATCGATCTTCCTCATCCCCTCAAAGGTCGCGGTGCCGCTTCCAACCCGGAAGGGCGCTTCGAATCCATCCGTCATCAGGCCGAGGATGACGGATGGCAGCACGCCATGCTCGATGAGGACGCTCCGCGTCCGCGCACCGAAGTCACCGAAGAACGGGCGCGTAGCGCAATCAGCCGCAATGATTCGCCGGATATCTATTTCACCCAGGCAGTAAACCCGTACCGCGGTTGCGAGCACGGTTGTATTTACTGCTATGCGCGGCCCTCGCATAGCTATCTCAATCTTTCGCCTGGGCTGGATTTCGAAACCAAGCTGCGCGCCAAGAGCAATCTCGCCGAAGTATTGCGCATGGATTTATCCAAGCCCGGCTATGCCGTCAGTCCAATCAATATCGGCAGCAACACCGACCCCTATCAGCCGGTGGAGAAGCGGTGGCGGTTGACCCGCGCGGTGCTGGAGCTGTTGGCGGAATGCCGCCATCCCTGCACCATCGTGACCAAGAATGCGCTGATCGAACGCGACTTGGACATTCTCGCGCCGATGGCGCGGGAGCGTCTGGTACAGGTTTTTCTCTCGGTGAACTCTTTGGATAACCAGCTCGCCGCGAAACTGGAGCCACGGGCCAGCGCGCCGCATACGCGGATCAAGACCATTCGCGCTTTGGCCGAGGCTGGCGTACCTGTGGGCGTACTGGTAGCGCCGATCATTCCGGCGTTGAACGATAGAGATATGGAAGCGGTGCTGGAGCAAGCCGCCGAAGCCGGCGCGCGCTGTGCCGGCTACACCACGCTTCGTCTGCCCCACGAACTCAAGGCGCTGTTTCGCGAGTGGCTGGCGCTACACGCACCGCAACGCGCCAGCCATGTCATGAGCCTGGTGCAGCAGATGAATGGCGGTCGCGATTACGACAGTGACTTCAGCACACGCATGCGCGGGCAAGGCGTATTTGCCGAGCTGCTGCGCCGTCGTTTCGAGGTGGCGTGCCGCAAGCATGGTTATGGCCGTGCGCGCGAGTTGAAGTTGGATACGTCGCGCTTTGTGCCGCCTCGCAGGCTGTCGCCGCAAGGTGAATTGTTTTGATGCGAAAGCCCGCGCTACGGACGCAAGCCGGCCGGGCAGCGACTGACAGGTTAGGTAAATCGTTGGCGTAAATGAATCAATTGCGTGTGGTTGTCGCCAGCGATGCGGCGGAAGTCCTCACTTACGTCCGGGTGCCCGATGACGCGTTGCCAAAACATCGCGGCCCATGTGGCGGCTTGCTGCCAGTGCGACAGCGCCGCCGGCAGTGGCGGTGGTGGCTGGTAGTTGCGGGGCGGCAAACTGCCGTTGCTGGCGGGGCGATACAGCATGGGCAGCATGTCGTAGCTGGGGCAGGGGGTTAGCGGCAAGGCATCGTCGAGAAAAAACGCGAAATTGCCAAAATGCATATCGGTGTTGCCGATCATCTGGCCAAACCACCAGAGCCGTTGTATCTGCATCACTGCATCGACGGTCAGCCAACCATCGCGTTGCATACGCCCGGTAGCCGCGGGCCAGTTGTCGCGCACCCCGTCATGCGCATCGCTCCATGCCGCCAAGGAGACCACGCCGCGTCGGCCATGAGCGCCGATGCGGTCGAAACGGGTCGATTCGAGGCAGAGCCGGCCATCGGACCAGACCAGCTCGCTGGTTGCGCTGGGTTGGCCATGCTCAGCGAGTAATTGGCCAGCCAGGTGTTCGCCGATCAACAGATCGGCCCAGCGCCTGCCCACCGGATTTGCATCGACCCGTTCGGAGAACTTCACGATGACGTGTCGCAGGCTGCCGTCGGCGGCTTCGACGCAAGCGGTGAACTTCGGTTGTTCGCCAGCAGCGGAGGAGCCGATTTGGTCGCCGGCGAGTGTCGCGTCGGCCAGGGCGGCGTAGCGTAGCGCGCGGGCCATGGAAGGTATGGGCACCGCTTCGGCGCGCAGTGCGCGATCCAGCGACGGCTCGCCAAGCACGAAGTTGCCGGGGGCGTCCTCGCCGCGCAGCAAGAGCGCGGCGAGGACGGCGTTTCCGTCCCAGCGCAGGATGTCATCGCCAAGTCCCAGCTCGCGTGCGTAATGCTGGGCAAACATGCGGCCGAGGAAACCTTGCGGGCGCATATCGTCCAGGAACCATGGCAGGCCGGGAAACAAGCCGTCGCTGAATTCGCCGCGTAACCAGTCGGCCGGTTGCTCGATGTCGAGCCAGCATCCATCGCCATGCAGCGCGACCAGATGGCCAAAACTCTGTGGCCGCCCGCTGCTATCGATGCGATAAAGCGGCCAGCGATGCCCCAGCCCGCGTACATCGCGTACGGCCGCATAACGCGTGCGGCGTGCGCGACCGATTTTGACGATCTGATCGCCGGCCCCCGCGAGAAGCCGTGAGACAGTGGGCTGACTGGAACCAAGTACTTCACCCAACTCACCTGCCGTTGCTACCCGGCGGATGCGCAGGGCAGCGAGCAGACGGTCGAGATCAGGCAAGCGGCTATTCATGAATGAATAGATAAATGAATAGATAATTCAAGTCAAGTAAAAATAAATTCAATGGCTTACATTGCTAAAAGCCTACTCAATGAATAGATACTTTAGGCAATATGAGTCTAGCGGCGATAGCTAGAGATATTTTTGGAACCATAGCAACGCCCGCTGCAACACATCGCGCTGATTGGCCGGATTGGCAAAACGGTGTCCTTCGTTCGGGTACACCACTAGCGAAGTCGGTACGTTCTGCGCGCGCAACGCATGCCAAAACTCGAATGATTGCGGTGCCGGGCATTCGGCATCGCGTTCGCCGACTACGACGAGCGTGGGTGTTTTCACTTGCTTGATGAAGTTGATCGCCGAGCTTTTGGCATAGACCTGCGGGTCGTCGTATACCGAGGCGCCGAAGAACGGAGTCATCCACTGGTCGATCAGGTTCTGGCCGTAGTAACTCTGCCAGTTGGCGATACCGGCGCCTGCCACTGCGGCACGAAAGCGCTGGGTTTGAGTTACGCCGAACATGGTCATGAAACCGCCGTAGCTCCAGCCGGTGAGGCCCAGGCGCTTGTCGTCCACGGGGAGTTTTTTCTCGATCGCATCGACGCCGGCGAGAACGTCGCGCAGGTCGCCATAGCCGAAGTCTTTACGATTGGCCTGTACAAAGGCTTCGCCCTGACCATAGCTGCCGCGCGGATTAGGCATGAACACGAAATAGCCGAGGGCGGAAAACGGCACGCCGCCGAAACCGGCATTGGGCCAGCGCGGAGTCACAACGCCCGATGGGCCGCCATGTACATCGACGATCATCGGGTAAGACTTGCTGGCGTCGTAGTCAGGCGGATACAGCAGCCAGCCCTGCATATGTAACCCGTCGCGATCCCACTCGACCGATTCGGTCTTGCCCCAGGCTTGCTTGAGGCCGGCGTTGAGCGCGGTCACCGCCGGTGGTGCCTGCGTGGTCAGCGCACCGGCATGAACTTCCGGTGCCATCGCATAAGAGCTTTGTATGTAGGCAATCCGCTTTTGGTCGCGCGATAGCGATAAAGCCATTTCCGCGCTGCCGTCGCCGATGGTGGCGGGCAGGGTGAACAGCGTGCGGCCTGGCTTAGCCGCGCCGGCGTCGATGCTGTATTCGGCCACTTGACTCTGACCATTGCTGAACTGCGCGACCAGTAGTTGTTGCGAGCCAGTCCAGGTCAGCCACGAAGGCGTGACGTGCGTATCGGGGGTGAGATCGGTCGGTGCCGCGCCGCCGCTGGCGGGGACGCTATAGATGTCGCCACCGGTAAAGCCTTCATCGCTCATCAAGCCGCCGATAAAGGCGATTTGGCTGCCGTCCGGCGACCAGCGCGGCAAGGCCATTTGCAAACCATGCAAGGGACCTTTGACGGTGCTTGGGTCAACCACCGTGTCCGGCGCGGCGTCAGCTTGTGCGCTTTGTACATAAAGCTTGGCGACCCACCAGTTGTTGTCGCCCGGTGGTGGTGCGCCGACATAGCTGATGCGCTTGGCGTCCGGCGACCAGGCGAACTCATAGACATGGGTGTGGGCTGGCGTGAGCTGGCGTATCTCGCCGCCTTCGGCCGAAACCGCGGCCACACGCTGGATCTCCAACCCGTCCACACCAATTTCGCCGAGCGAGGGTCTGGCTGCGGCCAAGGCGCTGGCGCGACGGGTAGCGCCCACGACATACAAAAAGCCCAGGGTCTTACCGTCCTGGGACCAGCTCAGTGCATGTGCATACCCGCTCAGCGTCGCCAGCCGTTTCGGTGCGGCGTCGCTGCCGGTGTCGGCAACGTAGAGATGCTTTTGCTTGGCTTCGGTGCCTGCCGCGCGGTTGCCGCAATCGGAAACAAAGGCCAGATGACGCGAATCCGGCGCCCAGGCCACATCGCTTTCATTGCAACTAAGCGGCTTATCCGACAGGCCCACGTGACGAACCTTGCTACCGTCGATCAGCGCCACCTCGATGGCTGGCCGATCCTGACGGCGTACGACCCAGGCCAGTTGTCGGCCGTCGGGCGACAGCGCCACCGACTCGAACGTGTGTTGTTTGGCCAGCTCGGCGAGCAGGCTTTCGATGCGTGGATCGATGTGCGCGGTGGCGCCGGTAGCGGCCGAGGCGGGAAAGGAGAGCAGGGTTGCCAGCAGCGGAGGTAGTGCACGGGCAATCGTCGGGGCGAGCTTGGGCATGGCAAAACGTCTCCGTGGGGCAAGTCAGACCTGCAAGCTACAGCTTGGTTTGCCGCGATCCAAGTGCAAGACTGTCTGGCCTTGCAAGCCAAGAGCCTCGCTTGATGAGCCATGCCCCTATCCATCTGCGCAGTGCCCACAGTGCCGATGCCGGGCGCGTGGTGCCGTTGCTGGTCGAGGCGATGGATCATGTCGCATTGCAATTGGCTGGCGTCGATACCTGGCAGGCGGCGGTGCCGTTATTCGTGCAGATGTTTGAGGCCGGCGGCAACCGCTACAGCCACGAGTACGTGCTGGTGATGGAGATCGACGGCGATATTGCCGGGGCTCTACTTGCTTATCCAGGGCGTGACGAAGCCGCGCTGGCCAAACCGGTGCTCGCTTTACTACGCGAACGCGACCCGACGGCAGAGCCTCGACACGACATGGAAAGCGCACTCGATGAGTTCTATCTGGATGCGCTGACCGTAGCGCCCGCGCATCGCGGTGGCGGCCATGCGGCGCGCTTGATCGAGGCGGCCTGCGAGTACGCGCTGGAACACGGCCATACTCGCGCCGGTTTACTGGTGGATTTGGATAAGCCGCGCGTAAAGCATCTGTACCAGCGCTTGGGTTTTGCGGTGGATGGCGAGCGGATGGTGGCGGGGCATCGCTACGAGCATATGGTTCGTCACTTGCACGTATGACGCGCTGCTTTCCCCCGCAGAAGAATCGAGCGGGGGAAAGCAAGCAAGGCGGGGACTACTTCGGCGCGTTCGCCGCCGCCGTTTTCGCGGCCAACTTCGCGCGAATCAACGGCATCGCGGCCAAGGTCGCCCGCTCGCCTTCCAGAATCGCCTGATTTTTCTGTTCGAAATCGACCGCACCGATCTGGCCGACCTTCGGTCGGATCACGATGTCGGCGCGGGTCAGCTCTTGCTCACCGAGCTTCTGGCCCATGATGCTGATCGACTGATTGACGATGCCGAGCATGCTGCCGGGATTGCTGCCGCTGGCCTTGCTGGAGATATCCACGGCGATAACCACGTCAGCACCCAATTCACGCGCGGCATCTACCGGCACCGGGCTGACCACACCGCCATCGATGTAGTGTTTGCCGCTGATTTCCACCGGCTCGAACACACCCGGAATACTGCTCGATGCCCGCACGGCTTGGCCGGTATTGCCGCGTACGAACACGGTGCGCTGGCCGGTTTCCAGTTGCGTGGAGACCACCGCCAAGGGAATCTTCAACTTATCCAGCGGGCGATTGCCGACCAGTTGATTGACGAAATCCTGCAGCTTCTGCCCTTGCACCAGGCCACCGCTGAACAAGCGCACGTCGCGGATCTTCGACTCGTCCAAGGCGAAGGCTTGCTCCTGCAACTGAAATGGATCCATGCCGCTCGCATACAGCGCCCCGACCACGCTGCCGGCACTGGTGCCGGAGACCACATCAGGGTGAATGCCGTTGGCCTCCAGCATCTTGATGACTCCGATATGCGCAAAACCCTTGGCTGCGCCACCGCCCAAGGCCAGGCCGATACGCAGCTTGACCGGCGCCTGTGGTACCGGCGGCGGTACGGTCGGCTTGGAGTTGAAGCCGCAGGCACTCAACAACGCGACGGCGAGCAAGGGCAGTACGCGTCGAAAAGGGCGGATGGCGGTCATGCATGGCTCGCAGGTTGAGATCGGTGGGGAGAAAAGCGTGGCCGGCATTGTAGTTGTCTCTTGCTGGCAGGACGGAGGCAACCGGGCGCGCGTTGTCTGCCATTCAAGCCGCGCCGTACAAATGCTCGGCGCGTTGAAACAATAGCCAACTGGTGGCGATGTATTTATCGCCGCCTTGCGGGCGGTTGCCGCGATGGGTGTGGGTGAACGCGGTGGGTGCGATCAACAGGCTGCCGGTGCGCGGTGCAATCTTGCGCTTTTGATGTAGAAACTCGGTTTCGCCTTCGGCGAAGCTGTCATTGAGGTAAATCGTCCACAGCAGATGGCGGTGCAGCGTTTGCGCATGGGTATCTCTGGGATAAAGCTCGCAGTGCCAATACGGGTAGCCGCCCTGGCCGGCACGGTAGCGCTGCAGATTGATCGAGCCGGGCACGAACACTTGCCGCACCAATGCGCCGAGCGCCGCGTCGTCCATCGCTGCCACGTCATCGTTGTTGAGCCGCCGCAGTGCGCCGTTGGCAGGGTCGGGTACTTGCAGCATTAATGGTGCGATCAGTGTGTACGGGTAACGCCGCACGTAGGCGCTAAGGCCGGCCAGCATCGCCAGGTTCAGCGCGGTCTCGGCGTCGCGCCATTCCGGCCGGCTGCTGATGGTGATGTCGCCACTGTCTTTGAGTTCGGGATAAACGCCGCTGCCGACACGCCCCGGCACAGCCTGACCGCTGCGCTCGAAGCGGTCGATCAGGGCGGCACAGTCCGCCGCATCGAGGGCGTTAGGGTAGATCTCGATGAAATCGTCGTTCATGGGCTCAGGCTCTCATAACGCAGCACCGCCGAATTTATAGGTGCGCTGCACGAAATAACTACGGTCTTGGGCATCGGACCACGAGACATTGAGCTTGTACTGCAGCGATCCGTTGTAGAGATAGCTGGCGCCGATAAAGCCGATGCTGGCGTAGTTCGGCAATGGTCCCAGGTGCAGCACCCACGACAGGCTGGCGTTGGCCTTGCTGCGCGGTATGTCATAGCCGCTGTGTACCGCGAACTGGTCGATGCTGGGCGCTGGATCGACTGCCGACTCCCCTAGGGGAGTCGGCAGAGGTTGGAGAAAAACATCAGCCCTGCGCGCCGTCGGCTTCCACGTGGTAGTGGGTTGCCACTTCGACTTCTTTCTTCGAGCCAAGAAACACCGGCACGCGCTGGTGCAGGGCGGTCGGCTGCAAGTCCATGATGCGCTGGCGACCGGTGGTGGCCGCGCCGCCGGCCTGTTCGATGATGAAGGCCATCGGGTTGGCTTCGTACATGATGCGCAGCTTGCCGCCCTGGGCTTTGATCTTGGCGTCCAGCGGGTAATAGAACACCCCGCCGCGGGTCACGATGCGATGCACGTCGGCCACCATCGAGGCGACCCAGCGCATGTTGAAATCCTTGCCGCGCGGGCCTTCTTTGCCCGCCAGCAGTTCGCCGATATAGCGCTGCATCGGCGCTTCCCAGTGGCGCTGGTTGGACATGTTGATGGCGAACTCGGTGGCTTCTTCTGGAATCTTGATGCCGCGGCGGCTCAGGATAAAGCTGCCGACTTCGCGATCCAGGGTGAACTCATGCGTGCCGTGGCCAAAGGTCAGCACCAGCACGGTGGCCGGGCCGTACACCACATAGCCGGCCGCCAGTTGGGTGGTGCCGGGCTGCAGAAAATCCGCGGCCTTCGGCTCGACCACCCCATCGGGGCAGCGCAGCACCGAGAAGATCGTGCCGACCGAGATGTTCACGTCGATGTTGGAGCTGCCGTCCAGCGGATCGAACAACAACAGGTGATTGCCCTTGGGGTACATATCGGGAATCGGCTGCGGGTCTTCCATTTCTTCAGACGCGCAGGCGGCGAGATGACCGCCCCAGGCATTCGCTTCGAGCAGGATCTCATTGGAGATCACGTCCAGTTTTTTCTGTGCCTCACCCTGAATATTCATGCTCAGGGCGTCGGCGGAGCCGGCCATGCCCAGCACGCCGCCGAGGGCGCCTTTGTTGGTGGCTACGGCAATACGCTTGCAGGCGCGGGCCACGACTTCGATCAGTAGAGAAAGCTCGGCATTGACGTGGCCGTCACGGCGTTCCTCGATCAGGAACTGAATCAGCGAAATGGACTTCATGGCAGGCCCGATAAGTAGGGAACGCGCATTGTCCCGGCTCGGCCCGCGCGACGCCAGTCACAGCGCGCCCCTATTCACTGCTGACAACACGTTGGCAGTAGGGGGAGATCAAGCTTTCTTGGTGCGCTGGGCACATCCAAGGAGCTGAAGCATGCTGAATCCGATCATTACCAACTGGTTTGAGATCCCGGTCCGCGAGATGGACCGCGCCATGCATTTTTACCAGACCGCACTGCAGACCAAGCTCAGGCACGAGCCCATGGGTGGCATGGAGCTGGCGATATTTCCCTATGACGAAGCCACTCACGTCACCGGTTCGCTGTTGAAGATGGAGCATTGCGAGCCCTCGATGCAGGGCAGCACGGTTTATCTGAGCGTGGACGATGTGGCGACGGCGCTGACCCGGATCGAAGCGGCCGGCGGCTCGGTGATCGTGCCGCGTACCGTGCTGCCGGAAGGGCGCGGCTGCTTTGCCCAATTCGGCGACAGCGAAGGCAATCGCGTCGGGTTGTGGGCAAAGCAATGAGGGGAGCGGTCATGAATAGGAGAGCGAAGATGCGGGACATCGTGTATTTCCTGGCTTTCGACGGCTTTATCGACTGGGGCGCGGCCCTGGCTTTGTGCGAAATTCGCCGACCGGACGAATGGCGGGTGCAGACCGTAGGCTTTTCGCTGCAGCCGGCAGTATCCATGGGCGGCCTGCGAGTGCTGCCGGAGCTGAGCCTGGATCAACTCGACCTGGATCGCGTCGCGCTACTTATTCTGCCCGGCGGTCACCTATGGGAGCGCGGCCACGGCGACGAAGCAGTGGCGGCCGCACAACGCGTGCATGCGGCTGGCGCGCCAGTGGCCGGTATCGACAGCGGCGTGCTGCCCTTGGCTCGTGCCGGGTTGCTCGATCACTGCCGTCATACCGGCAATTGGCCGGGTCAGATCGGCGTGCATGTGCCCGGTTATGCCGGCGCCGAGCAATACGACCCCACCGTATTGGCAGTGAGCGACGGCGGCGTCATCAGCGCCAGTGAGCTGGGCAGCGTGGAGTTTGCCCACGAGGTGATCCGTACTCTTGATCTCTACAACGCGACGGATCGCGAGCATTGGTATCGGTTATTCAAACATGCCGTCGCGCCGCCGTGGTTCGGTGGCGGAACGGCCGTCGCCGCCTGAGGAGTAGCTCATGAACACCCCCTTGCAGCGTGCTTTGGCTGCGTACCGCCCGCTATACCTGAACGGCTTGCTGATGGACGGTCAATACCGTCTGCCAGCCAAGCCGAAACCGATCCCGCAAACGGCGCCGACCGACCCCTGCCGCGCCGCCGCGATGCCTGGCAAACCGCTTTCTGGAGTTACCGCATGAGCAAGCCCGAGCCAATCAAGTCTGCCCCGATCAAGACCTATCACGGCAGTTGCCACTGCGGCGCGATCCGTTACGAAGCCGATATCGACCTGAGCCTGGGCACCGGCAAGTGCAATTGTTCTTACTGCGGCAAGACCCGGCAATGGGGTGTGATCGTCAAGCCGGAAGCCTTTCGCCTGCTTGCCGGCCAGGACGACCTGACCGACTACCAGTTCGGCACCCTCAGCATGCATCACCTGTTTTGTCGGCACTGCGGCATCCATTCCTATGGGAGCGGTCATCTGGATGAAGTAGGCGGAGCTTTCTATTCCGTCAATGTCGCCTGCCTGGACGATGCGCCGACACAGGCGCTGGTCGATGCACCCGTTCGTTATTTCGATGGCCGCAACGACAACTGGATGTCCGTGCCGGCCGAGACACGTCATTTGTGAACGCACAGGCGCCATGCCCGCGCACCCCCGGCAGCGCCGCTGCGGGGGGTGAACATGACCTCTGTCGCAGGCTATGCGACGCCATCTCGGTCATGATTGGCGGATGCGTCGTGCCGATCGTCTCTTCCTCATCATCCACGCCCTGCGTGGGCGCCGTACTGCGTTGCAGGCGCGGCAGCTCGCCGAGACCCTGGGCGTCTCCCTGCGCACCGTATACCGCGACGTGGCCGACTTGCAGTTATCCGGCGTGCCGATCGAAGGCGAAGCGGGCGTGGGCTACGTGCTGCGCAAGGGCTCGGATATCCCCCCGCTGATGTTTACCGCCGACGAGCTTGAATCGCTGGTGGTGGGCACGCGTTTTGTGCGTGCGTTCGCCGGCGAGCGGCTGGCCCAAGGCGCTCAGGCGGCATTGTTGAAAATCGAAGCGGTGTTGCCGCCTGAGTTGCGTGAGCGTGCCGCGCGTACGCGGATTTACGCGCCGGTCTGGCGGGGCAAGAACAAAAGCCATTTCGCCGTCCTGATCGACCGCTTGCATGCGGCCATCGCCGACGGTCAGGTGCTGCAGTTGGAATACTGCGATGAGGCCGGCCGCAGCAGCATGCGTGAGATCGAACCGCTGTGTCTGGCGTTCTGGGGCGGCAAGTGGACACTGGGCGCATGGTGCCGGTTGCGCGAAGGCTTTCGTAATTTCCGGCCCGACCGGATCGCCGAGTGCACCGCGACCAACGAGCGCTTCGTCGAAGTCGAAGGGCGTGATCTGAACGCCTATCTGCAATCGGTAGGCAGCGAATACGCCAGTATGGAGTAGCTTCTTCGGCGGTTTGAGGGTGTGGCGCACGGCCTGGTCGAAGTTTCCCCCGGCGCGAGTTACGCTCGGCACCACCCAAACCGATGGAGTTGTCGATGTCCACACCGAGCGTGCGTCATCCACTGTTGTCGGTCGCACCCGACAAACTGCGTCCCACCCAGCTCACCGTAGGCAAGGCCGAAGTGGCAGCCAAGCGTGAGGAATGGCGTGGACTGGGCAAAAAGAAGCGCAAAGAACTACTCGCCGCACACTGGTTTCCCGGCATTCTCGGCCCCAAGGGCAAGGTTTATATCGTCGATCACCACCATCTCGGCCTGGCGCTGCTGGAGGAGGGCGTAAGCAGCGTGCCGGTGCTGGTACAGCGTGATTTCTCCTGGCTGGAGCCGGCGGTGTTCTGGCGCAGCATGGAGTTCAATCGATGGGCGCATCCTTACGACGCGCGTGGCCAGCGCACCGCGTATGACGCGTTCCCGGCCAGTCTGGCCAGTTTGACGGACGACCCCTATCGCACGCTTGCCGCACGGGTACGCGTGGCTGGCGGCTGTGCCAAGGACGCCACCCCTTACGCCGAGTTCTTATGGGCGGATTTCTTCCGTAGCCAGCTCAAGATCACCGGTGGCAAGGTGACTGAGAAAGTACTGCAACAAGCGCTGCCGCTGGCTCATAGCCACGCGGCGGCCTATTTGCCCGGCTGGAGCGGCACGATCGGATGAGCGGGCCGGCGGCCGTCATCGCACCAGCGGCAAAGAGCCCGATCGGCATCGATCTGCTGGCCGGGCTTTCGATAGCCGGCCTGCTGTTGCCCGAAGCGGTGGCGTATTCGGGCATCGCCGGATTGCCGCCGCAAGCGGGCGTCATCGCGCTATTCGCCGGCCTGGTTTGCTACGCCCTGATCGGGCGCAGCCGCTATGCCATCGTGTCGGCGACCTCGTCCTCAGCGGCGGTGTTGGCGGCCGGCACATTGGCATTGGCCGGGCCCGACGGGGTTTCGCGGGCGTTGATCGCGGCAACCCTGGTGCTGCTGACCGGCGGCTGTTTCCTGATCGCCAGCGCGGCCAGGCTAGGCGGCTTGTCGCATCTGATCGCCCGCCCGGTACTGCGCGGTTACACCTTCGGCCTGGCTTGCGTGATCGCACTTAAGCAGTTGCCGCATTTGTTCGGGGTGGAGGCAGCGCGTGGTGATTTCGCACCGCGCTTGCTGTTGCTGTTGTTGCAAGAGCTGGCGCAGGTAAAGCCAGCCACCGCAGTGGCCGGTATCGTGGCGCTGCTGTTGCTGTTTTTGTGCGAGCGAATACGCCGGGTGCCGGGCAGCTTGCTGGTGATCGTGCTTGGGGTCGCCGCCTCGGCTTGGCTTGCCCAGCATGGCGTGGCCTTGACCGGCGTGATCCAGTTGACGCCGACCTGGGCATGGCCGAGTTGGCCGACGCAGGGACAATGGATACCCAGCGTGGAGTTGGCGGCAGCGTTGCTGTTGATTCTGTATGCCGAGTCGTACAGCGCGATTCGCAGCTTTGCCCTGAAGCACGGCGACAGCGTCAGTGCGAATCGCGATCTCGCCGCACTCGGCGTAGCGAATATCGTGTCGGGGTTATTTCACGGCATGCCGGTGGGCGCCGGCTACTCGGCCACCTCGGCGAACGATGCGGCCGGCGCCCGCTCACGGCTCTCCGGGCTGGTCGCCGCGGGCACGGTCTTGTTGATGGTGTGGTTGTTGCTGCCGTGGATCGAGCGGATTCCCGAACCGGTACTTGCCGCGATCGTGATCCATGCGGTGAGCAAGTCTTGGCGGTTGTCGGTGTTCACCCCCTATCTGAAATGGAAGCGTGATCGACTGGTGGCCCTGGCCGCGGTGCTGGCGGTACTCACCCTGGGCATTCTCAATGGCTTGCTGGTGGCGATCGCGTTCAGCCTGATGATGTTGCTGCGTCAGCTCGCTACGCCACGGCTCAGTGTGCTTGGCCGGCTTGCGGACAGTCACGACTTTGTCGACATCGCCCAGCACCCCGCCGCGACCGGGCTGCCCGGTGTGCTGATTCTGCGACCGGAGGAACCGCTGTTCTTCGCCAATGCCGAGCCGGTGCTCGCGCTTGCGCGCCGAAGTGTCAGCGAGCAGGCGCAGCTCCATGCAGTGATTGTCAGTCTGGAAGAGTCGCCCGACCTCGACGGCACCGCGCTTGAGGCATTGGCCGATTTCGCCGACTGGCTTAGCGCACGCGGTATCGTGCTGCGGGTAGCGCGCGTGAAAGACATGGTGCGCGAGCTGCTGCTGCGCGCGGCATTACCCCAACTTCCACCACAGGCACTCGATGACTGGAGCGTGGAAGATGCTGTTCGATTGACGGCCACAGCGCCGCAACCGTCAGCACCGCAACCGACTGAGGAATCCATGTAGTGAAGCAGGCAACACGTACGACCCTGGGCTTGGCATTGGCCGCGCTGATGCTGACGACGCCGGCACGCATGGCCTTCGCCGGCGATACGCAAAACACCGACGCGCGCTTTCGCCAGTTGTACCAGCAGGAGTGGAGTTGGCGCACCGGCCAGGCCGGCATCCAGACCTCCGGCGAGGCGCAGCCTAATAACGGGCGCTTGGATCGCGTCGATGCGGCCAGTCAGCAGCAGCGACTGGATCGTTGGCAGCAAGTGCTCAACCAGCTCGACGGCATCGACGTAAAACAACTCTCGGCCGAGGAGCAGATCAACTACGCGGTGTATCGCGCGCAAATTCAGAACCTGCTCGCCGTGCAGCAGTTCAAGCAGTGGCAGATGCCGTTCAACAGCGACTCGGCGTTTTGGAGCGATCTTGGCTACGAGCTGGGCAGTGAAGATCTGCGCACGCCGCAGGACTACCGCCGCTACCTCGATCGCCTCAGTGAGGTGCCGGTCTATTTCGGGCAGCAGATCGACAATATGCGCGATGGCCTAGCGCGCGGCTTCACCGTGCCACGTGCGGTATTGAACGGCCGCGATGTGTCGATTGTCGCGGTGGCCGAGTTGAAGGACCCCACCCAAAGCGGCTTTTATCAGCCGTTTCTGCACCTGCCGGCGAGCATGCCCGCCGCGCAAGCCGAGCAACTGCAGGCCGAGGCACGTCGCGTTATCGCCGATAAGGTGATTCCCGCCTACGCCCATCTGCTCGATTTTTTCCGCAAGGAATACCTACCGCAGGCGCGCACCAGTCTGGCCGCCGAAGCGATGCCCGACGGCAAGGCGTGGTATCGCCAGCAAATCATCGAGTACACCACGCTCGATCAAAGCCCGGACGCCATTCACCAGATCGGCTTGGAGCAGGTCGAGAAAATTCACGCCGAGATGGTCAAGACCATGCAGGCGAGCGGTTTCAAAGGCAGCTTCGCCGAGTTTCTGCACTTCCTGCGCACCGATCCGCAGTTCTACGCCAAGACGCCGGACGAGCTATTGATGCGTAGCGCATGGGTTGCCAAACAAACCGATGCACAGCTTGGCAAGCTGTTTGGCCGATTGCCGCGGCAGCGCTTCGCCATCGTGCCGGTGCCGGCGGACATCGCGCCGTACTACACCTCCGGCCGTGGCGGCGCGAGCAGTTATCTGGTCAACACTTACGACCTCCCATCGCGTCCGCTTTACAACATGCCCGCGCTGACTCTGCACGAGTCGATGCCTGGGCATTCCTTGCAATTGGCGTTGGCGGCCGAGCAGCACGATCAACCGGCGTTCCGCCGCGATGGTTATATCTCTGCTTACGGCGAAGGTTGGGGTTTGTACTCCGAATATCTCGGCAACGAGATGGGCATCTATAAGACGCCGTACGAGCGCTTCGGTTATCTCACTTATCAAATGTGGCGCGCCTGCCGCTTGGTGGTGGATACCGGCATCCATCATCTGGGCTGGAGCCGCAGCCAGGCGATCGACTACATGACACAGAACACCGCGTTGTCCGATCGCGAGATCGCCAATGAAGTAGACCGTTACATCAGTTGGCCGGGCCAGGCGCTCAGCTATGAGCTGGGCTATTTGAAAATGCTGGAACTGCGGCATAAGGCCGAACAGGCACTAGGCCCGAAGTTCGATATCCGCCACTTCCACGACACGGTACTCGCGCTGGGTTCGGTACCGCTGCCGGTGCTGGAACAGCGCATTGATCGCTTTATTGCCGACGGCGGACCTGAACCGGATTTTGGTTGTGATTGCGCAAAGGCCAAGGCGCCCTAGCTTGTATCCGGTGATTCGTCGGCCGATGGCTGAAAATACACATTGAATTCAATGTATTGCCTTAAGTTGGTCGGTGCCTGGCGACACCGACCAACAGCATTGAATGCGCGAGCAGTCAGCGAATTGTGATGCTGGCGTATAGGTGCATGTGTGAAGTATTATACAAAACAACTACACGCGGAGAGTTTCTCATGGTGGCTCATCTCCTGCATGAAACCGTACCCGCCGCGGACCTCAGCGGTCCGGCGTTGCGGGCCTTTTTCAATCTGGCCGAACGCTGGGAGTTGCGCATTGCCGACCAGCGAAAGTTGCTGGGCGAACCACCGGAGTCGACGTTCTACAAATGGAAGCGTCAGCAAAGCGGTGGCCTGAGTCGCGATGTCATTGAACGCATCAGTTATCTGCTGGGCATCTACAAAGATCTACAGATTCTGTTTCCCGATACACAACAAGCCGACACCTGGGTGCATCGACCGAATCAGGCGCCGTTGTTCGGCGGTCAGTCCGCGTTGCAACGAATGCTGTCAGGCAACGTCGCCGATCTCTATGTCGTGCGGCAATACCTCGACGCACAGCGCGGCTGGGGTTGATCGCAGGTTATTCTTTAAGCCACTCTGCGCACGCATGAGTGAATGCGTCGCGCGTCGCAGATGACGAGACACCTGCAGCGCATACTCAAATCAACCATTGAAGACTGCGCTGTCATGGCCGACACACCTCCGCTTAAACGCATCCGCTGGAGTCAGGCGTATCGCATCGTACCCAGCCGCTTTCCACCCGTCGGCGTGTTCGATCGCATTGCCGATCCCGGCGATCTGGAAGCATTATTCGCTATCGAAGCATTGACCAATCCACGCCTGCGCGAAGAGCTCGGCGCGTTGCGCCTGGTGCCGCCCGCACGACGGATCAGCGGACCCGGAAGCACCCCGGTGATGGCGGCATTTACTCATTTGAATCCCGACGGCAGTCGTTTTTCCGATGGCAGTTGGGGGGTGTTCTATGCCGCGCACAGCGTTGCCACCGCGGTGGAAGAAACGGTCTACCATCGCGAGCGCTTTCTCGCTGCCACCGCCGAGCCGCCGTGCGATAGCGAGGTGCGCTGCTACCGGACCACCATCCAGGGCAAGTTGCACGATCTGCGTGGTGGCTGGTTGAGCGCGCACGATCCGCACAGCTATGCAGCCAGCGTCGCGCTTGCTCGTCAGCTACGCGCGGCCGGTTCCGATGGTGTGGTTTACGACAGCGTGCGTCATCAGGGCGGTGAATGCGTGGCGGTGTTCTATCCCGATCGCGTAGGGCCGTGCACGCAGGACCAGCACCTGCTGTACCGCTGGGATGGCCAGCGCATCGCGCAAGTGCTGACTGTCGACGAATGGAAGCGCGGCTGAGCTGGCCAGCCGCGCGAACAGTTTCTAAGCAGCGATCACTTAAAAGCGATAAGCCAAACTCAGACCATAGGCGAGCGGATCGACCTTGGCCTTGCCGATCTTGACGCCGTTGAGGTGTACATCGCTTTCGATATTGATCCAGCGCACATCGGCAGTGAACATCCAGTTCTCATTGATCTTCACATCCAGGCCGGCGTGCAGCGCGCCACCCCAACTGTTGTCGATGGTGATATGCGAGCCACTCAGTGCGCCCTGTCCCTTGCTGTCGTAGAAATGGGTAAAGTTGATACCGACGCCGAGGAACGGCGACACCGTGTTTTCAGGCATGAAGTGATAGTTCACCCCGATCACCGGCGGTAACTGCTTGGTGGACGCCAGACGCGTGCCGTTCAAGCTTATGTCGTGCTGAAACGGCAGCGCGACAAGCACCTCCGCACCCAGATTAGGCGTAAACAGATATTCGATGCTGGCCGTTGGCTTGGTGTCGTTGTCGATGCTGCTGCGCATGCCGGCTAACTGGCCGTTGTCGGATTTTGGCGCCACCACGTGCGCGCCAAAACGCAGCACCCAAACATCATCGGCGGCGTGAGCGATGGGTGTGACGGCGACCAGCACGAGCATGGTGGCCGCCGCGAGCGGTGTCAGAGCGAATTTCATGGATGGATCCTTCTAGTCAAGAGAATGGATCTGATGCTTACGCTGCGTTTTCACGGGCGATTGATCTTGATCAAGCGCGCGCACCTGCCTGCCCCGAAAGCGGCGTTTGCCACAGTCATTCGGAACAAAGCACATGTCATATCGCGCCACCCCCCCGAGAAGGCGTGGTCATTCTATGTAATGGATTTGTCACGAGGGGGTGAAGACGGTCACGCTACGGGCCACCCGGAGATCGTGAGCAGCCTCTAAGCGAAGCACGTAGGTTGGGTTGAACGAAGTGATACCCAACACGGCATGGCGCGACAATGGGACGTTGTTGGGGTTCGCTTCGCTCACCCCAACCTACCCAATGACAACCGCATTAAGTGTCGGCGCCGGTGGCCCAGCCGATGCGATCGCCACGCGTGAATACGCGGTCACTGTCGAGTACAGCGCCGGCGGCATGAGCCGGTTGCTCACTCAGCTTGGCGTAAATCGGGGTGAAATCGGGTCGAGTGGCTTCGAACAGTTGCTCGAAGCTATCGATCACGAAATAGGTCTGTTGATAAGTATCGATGCGGTAGCGCGTGCTCATCACGCGTTCCAAGCCAAAGCCGATGCGGTTCGGCGATGGCGAGTCCAGGGAGTAGATCGACTCGCCCTTGGAGCTGACGATGCCGGCGCCGTAGATGCGCATACCCTCGGCGGTATGGATAAGACCAAACTCCACCGTGTACCAGTACAACCGGGTGAGATTCATCAGCGCGTCGGGACCGATCGCGAACGCCTTCATGCCGCCACGGCCATAAGCCTGCATGTAGTCGGCAAAGACCGGATTAAGCAGCAGCGGCACGTGTCCAAACAGATCGTGAAACAGATCCGGCTCACTCAAATAATCGAGCTGATCGGGTTTGCGGATCCACCAGCTCACCGGAAAGCGGCGATGGGCGAGGTGATCGAAAAACACCTCATCGGGCAGCAAGCCTTCCACGGCAACCAGCTCCCAGCCGGTGGTCGCACCTAGCACCTTGTTTAGCTCGGTGAACTTCGGAATGCCGCCGTCGCCCAATCCGAAGCGCTCCACACCAGCCATGAACTCGGCGCAGGCGCGGCCAGGAAGCAGCTCGCGCTGGCGCTTGAATAAGGTGTCCCACACTTCGTGATCGGTGCGGCTGTAGTTGGCCCACGGTTGCTCGACCACGCCGGTGGCGTAAACCGGCACGTAGCCGCGATCGGTTTGTTGGTGTTCGACTCGGCGAGGGGTGTCCATGGCGACTCCGGCTAACGAGATATCGGTGGTGCGGACAACAGCATACGTCCGATGCCACGCACGGTGATTGTTTCGTTGCGCATATTTACCCCGATTGCGCAATAATCATGTGCAATTCATCATTTGGGCGGCATATTCTTGCCATGGCCGACTTAGACCGTACTGATCTGCGCATCCTCGCTGTGTTGCAGGGCGAGGGCCGCATTACCAATGCCGAATTGGCCGAGCGGGTCAGCCTGTCGTCGTCGGCCTGTCTGCGCCGATTACAGCGGCTGGAGGCCGAGGGCATCCTTACCGGCTACAGCGCACAAGTCGATCCGCAAGCCGTGGGCTTGGGGCTGCAGGCCTTTGTGCGGGTACGACTTAGCAAGCACGAAAGCGCCGCCGTTGAACGCTTCGCCGAACAAGTCAACGGTTGGGATGAAGTCGTAGCCTGTTATGCGCTCACCGGGGACATGGATTATCTGATGCATATCTATGTCACCGATCTGGAGCATTTTTCACGCTTTGTGCTCGATCGCCTGCTCAATGCCGCCGGCGTTGCCGACGTCAATTCCAGTTTTGTCTTGCGTACGGTGAAGCGCTCGGCAGCGTTACCGCTTACCCAACTGGAACGTTGAGCGCTCAGCTCGGCCAGTGTTTGTCGCGACGGAAACGATCGCAACGAATGGGTTGCATGGCATAGGTTTTTCGGGGTTCCTATAACGCTAAACTAACCGGACCGATGAGTACCGATACTGTCCCCTTACCGTCCCGCGATCTGCTGCGTCCCCTGCGCTATTTCTGGCGCGTGCCACTGCTGCTGTTACACGTGCTGTTCGGCGTGCTGCTGTGCGCGCTGATTCTGAGTTGGAACAAGCAAGCGGTGATGAAGAACGGCCGCGAGCCGTTACCCCATCGCACGATCCGCTGGTGGTCGACCGTACTGCTGCGCATCTTTGGCTTGCGCTCGGTGCGGGTCGGCAAGCCGCTGGCCGATCCGGTGATGTTTGTCGCCAATCACACCTCCTGGACCGACATCGAGTTGCTGCATAGCCAGCGCGCCGCGTGCTTTGTCGCCAAGGCGGAAATCGCGCACTGGCCGTTGGTCGGCTGGCTGGCGGCGAGTGGCGGCACTATTTTTCACCGTCGCGGCAATAACCATTCGCTGGCCGCCGTGATGCAGGTGATGGTCGAGCGCCTGCACGCAGGCCGTTCGGTGGCGGTATTCCCCGAAGGCGGCACCGGCCACAACGGCGTGATGAGAGTGTTTCACGCGCGCATTTTTCAAGCCGCGCTGGATGCCGACGTGGCGGTGCAGCCGGTCGCATTGCGCTTCACCCGGCGTGGGCAGCGCGTAATCGATGCGGGCTTCCGCGACGGCGAAAACTTCATGCAGAATTTTCTACGCTTGCTCGGTGGAGCGCCGCTGGATGCCGAGGTGCATTTCCTTGAGCCGGTGCCGGCGACCCCCGATGCGCGTCGGCGCATGGCCGAATTCTCGCGGGAGCGGATTGCCGCTGCCCTGGAGAGGGACGACGTATGACGTTACCGCGCGGAAAGGATTTCCGTCCGCCGTGGCCGCTGCGCAGCGGCCACATCCAAACCATGCTCTCCTCTAGCGGCGTCCGTCGGCAACTACTGCCGCGCGCAGCCCGCACGGTGCAGCAAGGTGCCGAGCAGGTGATGGTGGATGGCGGTGAGGGAGTGCGCCTCACCGGCGCATATACCGCGCAAAAAACGCAACCGCAGGCGCGCGGCCTGGCCGTGCTTTTCCATGGTTGGGAAGGCAGTGTCGATTCCACTTATGTGTTGCAAACCGGCAGCCGATTGCTCGCTGACGGCTGGGATGTGTTTCGGCTGAATTTTCGCGACCATGGCGATAGCCATCATCTCAACGAAGCGCTGTTTCATTCCTGCCGTATCGACGAAATCGTCAATGCACTGGCCGACATCGCGAAGCGTTGGCCCGCACGGCCAATGGTTCTGGCAGGGTTCTCGCTGGGCGGCAACTTTGCACTGCGTGCCGCATTGCGCGCCACTGAACTGAACATTCCGTTGCGCTATGCGCTGGCGGTGTGCCCCATCATCGATCCGGGCGAGGGTTTGTTCTCGCTGGAAGAAGAAGCGCCATGGTTTTATCGCGCCTACTTCATGCACAAATGGCGGCGTTCGCTGAAAGCCAAGCAAGCGGCGTTTCCGCAGCAGCAGTATTTCGAGCTGGCCGAGTTGGATCAGGACCTGCGCGGCCTTACCGAGGCATTGGTGGTCCGGCATACCGATTTCGATTCATTGCAGGCCTATTTGGACGGCTATTCGGTCGCCGATAGCGCGCTCAAGGCATTGCAGATTCCCGCCACGATTCTTACCGCGCGCGATGACCCGGTGATTCCGGTCGGCGCCTTCGAGCGGCTTGAGTTGCCGCCGAACGTCGAACTGGATATTGCCCAGTACGGCGGCCACTGCGGCTTTATCCGCGGCATGGATATGACCAGTTTCACCGATGACTACATTGCCGCGCGTTTCAATGCGGTCGTGGGTACCTGATCGCCGGGCAACAAGCATGCTTTAAGTGACTACTGGCACGCGATACCGGCAACCGGCAAGCAGCAAGCTACGATGGCGTGAGCTGGCTCCCATGACTTGATTGTGCCAAGGAGAGTTGCATGCATAAGTTGCTGCTTGCAGCCGCCATCGTGGCGGCCTCTGTATCGACATCGGCCATGGCCGATACGGCGCCAACGACGCCGCCGCCGTTGATCGAACGCACCGTACTGTTCGGCAATCCCAGTCAGGTGGGCGGTAAGCTCAGCCCAGACGGCAAGTGGCTGGCCTGGATCGCGCCGCGAGATGGTGTATTGAATGTCTGGGTGGCCCCGATCAACCAGCCCACGCAAGGGCATCCGCTTACCGTAGAGAACAAACGGCCGATCCGGGAGTATTTCTGGTCGCCCGACTCGTCGTCGATACTCTATGTCAACGATAAGGGCGGCGACGAAAATTTCCTGCTGTACAAGGCCGAGGTGAAGAGCGGCAAGCAGCAGACGCTGACGCCTTTCGAGAAGACCCGCGTGCTGGTGCTCGGCACCAGCCAGAGCATCAAGGATCGCATCCTGATCGGAGTGAACAATCGCGATCCGCGCTGGCACGATGTGTACAGCGTGAATCTCAACAGCGGCCAGTTGAGCAAGGTGTTCGAGAATACGGGCGACTACGCGAATTTCGTGGCGGACGACACCCTCACGCTTCGCCTGGCGCAGAAGTCGCGCACCGACGGCGGCACGGATTTCTTCCGCTTCAAAGACGACAAAGTCGAAGCCGAGCCATTCGCCAGTGTCGGTCTGGATGATTCGCAAACGACCACGCCGGCAGGTTTCACCTACGACGGCAAAACCTTGTATTGGCTCGACTCACGCGGTCGCGATACAGCAGCATTAGTGGCACAAGACGTGGCCAGCGGCACCACCGCCGTGTTGGCTGAAAACCCCCGGGCGGACGTAGGCGAGGTATTGCTCGATCCCAAGACCGGCAAGGCGCAGGCCTATTCGGTCGATTACCTCAAGACCGAGTGGAGCGCGATTGATCCGGCTATCGCCGGTGACCTGAGCTTTCTCAAGTCCCAGTTGAAAGGCAATATCTGGATCACTTCACGTACCGACGCAGATGATCGTTGGACCGTCATCGTGGACCCTGTCACCGCACCGGGCACCACGTATCTGTACGACCGCGCGGCGAAAAAGCTGACCCGACTGTTCGTCAGTCGGCCCGAATTGGCGAAGGCCACGCTGGCGCCCATGTACCCGCAAGAGATCCGCACCCGCGATGGTCTCACCGAGGTGTCCTACTTGACCTTGCCACCGGGCAGCGACTACAAGCATCCGGGCCAGCCCGATCACCCATTGCCGATGGTGCTGTTCGTGCATGGCGGCCCGTGGGCGCGCGATTCATACGGCTATAACGGTTATCACCAATGGCTGGCCAATCGCGGCTACGCCGTGCTCTCGGTGAACTATCGCGGCTCGACCGGTTTCGGCAAAAAGTACATTTCGGCGGGTGACCTGCAGTGGGGCGCCAAGATGCACGACGATCTGCTCGATGCGGTGCAGTGGGCGGTCAAGAACCAGGTTACCGAGCCCGACAAGGTCGCGATCATGGGCGGCTCTTACGGCGGTTACGCCACGCTGGTGGGTGTGAGCTTCACCCCGGACGCCTTCGCCTGCGGTGTGGATATCGTCGGCCCGTCGAATCTGGCGACCCTGCTCAAGACCATTCCGCCCTATTGGGAAGCAGGCAAGGTGCAGTTCTACAAGCGCATGGGCGACCCGACGACAGCAGCCGGCCGCCAGCTTCTGCATGATCGCTCGCCATTGTTCAAGGCCGACGCGATCAAGAAGCCGCTGTTGATCGGACAGGGCGCCAACGATCCGCGCGTCAATCAGGCCGAGTCCGATCAGATCGTCAAAGCGATGCAAGCCAGAAACATCCCGGTGACCTATGTGTTGTTTCCCGACGAGGGCCACGGCTTCGCGCGGCCGGAAAACAGCGTCGCCTTCAACGCCGTCGCGGAACAATTCCTCGGCAAGTGCCTGGGCGGGCGGATGGAGCCGATCGGTGGCGCACTGAAGGCATCGAGCGCAACCGTGCCGCACGGCGAGGCGCTTGTGCCTGGGTTGCGACAGGCGCTGGGTATGGGTCAGTAAGCATCGACTCCGGTCCGGCAAGACGGACCGGAGATTTGGCGGCGGAGGTATGATCGCGCTCTTCCCCACTGCGCGAGCGATGACGATGCGTACGATGCTCTGCTGGATACTTTGCCTGGCGGCCGCACCTGCGATGGCTGCAGTGCAACTGGACAAGCTGTCCCTGCCCAAGGGTTTTCATATCGAGGTCTACTCCGATCAAGTGCCGAATGCGCGCGAGATCGCGCTAGGTGCGAAGGGCACGGTGTTTGTCGGATCGAACGATGCCGGCAAAGTCTATGCATTGACCGACAGCACCGGCAGCGGCCACGCCGACAAAGTGCGAGTCATCGCCAGTGGTCTGCAGTTGCCGGTCGGTGTGGCCTTCAAGAATGGCGATCTTTATATATCGGCGGTCAGTAAAATTCTGGTCTTGCGCGACATCGAGAATCATCTCGACACGCCGCCGAAACCCGAAGTCGTCAACGACAAGTTTCCCACCGAGACCCACCACGGCTGGAAATTCATCGCCTTCGGCCCGGATGACAAGCTTTACGTACCCATCGGCGCGCCCTGCAATATCTGCGACAAAGGCAAGGACTACGCCAAGCTCGTACGCATGAATGCCGATGGCAGCGGCCGCGAAGACGTCGCTTACGGCATCCGCAATACCGTTGGTTTCACCTGGCGCCCCGGCAGCCATCAGTTGTGGTTTACCGATAATGGTCGCGACCTGATGGGCGACGAAATGCCCAGCGATGAGTTGAACAAACTCAGCAAGGCCGGCGAGCATTTCGGTTTTCCTTATTGCCATCAGGGCGACACGCTCGATCCCGAATTCGGCAAAGGCAAGAACTGCAAGGACTACACGCCGCCGGTGCTCAAGCTTGGCGCGCATGTCGCATCGCTGGGTCTGCGTTTCTATGAAGGCAGCCAGTTTCCGGCCAGCTATAAGGGTGCGCTCATCATTGCCGAACATGGCTCGTGGAACCGCAGCAAAAAATCGGGATATCGCGTCATGACCGTACGCCTGAACGGTGACAAGGTGGCCTCGTATGAGCCCCTGTTGGAAGGTTTCCAGCAGAACGAACAAGCATGGGGTCGTCCCGCCGATGTGCAGCCGTTAGCAGACGGTAGCCTGCTGGTCAGCGATGATCTGGCCGGTGCGGTGTACCGCGTTACCTATGCACGTTCAAATTCCGCGCCGGCTGGCGCACTGTCCAAACCGTAAGGTCGTCATAACGGTTGGCATCGTTGTGACGATGCATGGCCATGCTTTGATTTGAGGAAACGACATGCAACTGCGTAGCGACAACTTCCAGAATGGTCAGCCGATTCCCGCGGAATTTGCGTTCGGCAAACCGGGCGCGCCGGTTGCCTTATCGGATAACCAGAGCCCGCACCTGGCATGGAAAGACGCACCACGGCAGACGCGCTCGTTCGTGCTGACTTGTATAGACGTCGACGTGCCCAGCAAAGCAGACGACGTAAACATAGAAGGCCGCACCGTGCCGGCCGATTTGCCGCGGGTGGAGTTTGTGCATTGGCTGATGGCCAATATCCCGGTCGAATGCGGCGAGCTGGCTGCCGGCGCCTGTAGCGAAGGTATTGTTGCGCGTGGCAAGCGTGTGCCTTACGGCCCGCCCGGTAGTGTGCAAGGCATGAACGACTACACCGCCTGGTTTCGTGGCGATGCCGCCATGGGCGGCGAATACCTCGGCTATGACGGCCCCTGTCCGCCATGGAATGATGCTTTGCTGCATCACTATCACTTTCGTATTCACGCGCTGGATGTGGAGCGCCTGGAGCTGGCCGATGGTTTCACCCTGAACGAATTGCGGGCGGCCATGCTCGGCCATGTCCTGGCCGAAGCCGATATCGTAGGCACTTATAGTCTCAATCCCGCCGTGCAAGCGTAAAAACACACGGCTGTAAACATCGCGATCTTCACGCTCGCGTGGCGTGACATGTGAATGAATGGCGGTCGGGCGAGCCCAAGCGGGATCTCACCCGTTCTGAAAAGGATGCCGCCATGCTTCACTACGCGTTGATCTTTCTGATGATCGCCATTGTTGCCGCGGTATTTGGTTTTGCGGGTATTGCCGGTGCGGCAGCCGGCATGGCGAAGATTTTATGTGTGGTTTTCTTGATCTTTGCCGTGATTGCGTTCGTCCGACGAACGCAATGAGCGCTTTGTTCATGCTCTATAGAGTGACGACTGCTGTACAGTGAAACCCCGCTAAAGGGATCCCCTGTTACGGAGAGTCACGATGAACAAGCCAAATGAAGCGCACTTAGAGCAGGCAACCGAAGCCAGCACGAGCGGACGCATCGAGGAAGGCGCCGAGCGGATCAAACACGCAACCTCCAGTGCGGTGCACGGCACCAAAGAAGCCGTTGCGCGTGCCGCTGACCATGTCGAGGAAGGGCTGCATCGCGCTACCGACAAAGCCGTTCACGCCGCAACGCTCGCCAGCGAAAAAGCCGCCGATGTCAGAGAGCGCAGCCGCGAAGCCTATGACGAGGCCATGGATCACGCCGACGAGTGGCTGAGTAAGGCACGCGAATACGTACGTGAAAAACCGGTGCAGTCAGTAGCCATCGCCTTGGGCGCGGGCTGGTTGCTCGGTCGCATTCTGCGCCGCTGATCGCGCCGCGCTGAGGGCAGGGAATGCAGTCACCGGGGTCTTCAAACGATACCGCCGATAACGATCCGGCCGAAACAGCACAGCCGTCCGCTGCTTCGCCGGCATCGCCGTCATCAAGCATGCTCGATGAGTTTGGCCGTCTAGGCCATGGCTTCAAGCAATTGTTCGGCGCGCAACTAAAACTGTTGAGCGCCGAGTTGGGGCTGGCGCATAGCGCCATTTCCTGGATGCTGCTGGCGGCGCTGGCCGCCACGGTGGCGGGCGTGGGCTTGGGCCTGACCTTACTTGGCCTCATCGGCGTCGTGTTGGCGCAGTGGTTTGGTACCTGGGTTGGCGCCTTGGTCGTATTGGCGCTGCTGCAATTAGTGTTTTTGCTGGCCGCCGTGATGCTGTTTCGCCGCTGCATGCATTGGCTTAGCCTGCCGGTGACGCGTAGCGAGTGGGGCGCGACGATGCGCGATATTCAGCGCAAATCCAAGCTCAAGGCCGAGGCGAAGCGAGAGGACGAAACGTGAGCATGTCCAGGCAAATCCATGCGGTACGCGCTGCGCACAAGAATGCTACGCAGGCGCGCGGTGCGTTGGTCGAACCGGCGGCGGCACTACTGGCACGCGGCAAACGTCATCCCTTAAGCACGGTAGGGGTCGCCGCGGGCGCCGGCTTTGTATTGGGCCAGCTCAATATGCATCCGCTGCGTGTACCGGGGCTTGGCGCACTACTCAGCGGCACGGCGGCTGAAGTAGTGGCCCAAGCGACCCGGTTGATTGCTGAATTCGCGGCCGGCGGCACCGACGATACGCCCTAGCCGAGACATCGCCGCCTTACGCCGGAAACAGCACGCTGGGATCGCCGGTCAACCAGACGACGTCGATCTTCATATGTTCGACCAGCCACTGGTCGCCGTGCTTGGATAGTTCAACTACATAGATGTTCTTGAGCAGCAGGTGACGGCTGTGATCGTTGCGCGGTAGATGCTGCGCTTCGACCAGGGCGAACAGCGTCGCGCGTTCGCCGTCATAAGCAGTCAGGCGCGGATTGGTCACGGTATGGGTGGTGTCCAGGCCGCCGATGGCCGCAAATATCGTGTCGGCGATGGCCTGTCGTCCCTCGAAAACCGGAATGGTGACGCCGAGGCGCTGCGCCGGCCCGGTGAAATCGAGTGTCGCATTCGCTGCGAATGCTGACTCGAACAGCGCACGGTCACGCAGATCCTGACCCGCGCCGAAGCGGTAGAGTGCATCGATGATCTCGGTACGATCGCTAAGAGCAGTCACTGTTTGCATCAAAATCTCCATGAGGTTTTACCAGGCGATACGCATTTGATCGCGAAAGAATCCGCCGGTGATCGACGTTTGTCCGGGCAGGCAGGCAGCCCATACGATGCCGGCCGCGCCTTCGGTGACGGGGCGACCGCCGAGGCCGCCCATATCGGTGGCCACCCAGCCGGGGCACACCGCATTGACCAGGATGCCGCTGCCGCGTAGTTCGGCGGCCAGCATGCGGGTATAGCTATTGAGCGCGACCTTGGACACGCGATAGGCGGGACAGCCCTCGCCGTCACTGGCAAGGGCGGCGCAGCCGCTGGAAACATTGACGATGCGGCCGTAGCCGTGCCGTCGCATCAACGGCAGCGTGGCTTCGCATAGCCGCCAGGCACCGAGCAGATTCGTATCGAGTGCGCCACGTACCGCATTGATATCGACCGAAGACGGATGGTCGCCCGTATCGAAATAGGCGCCGGCATTGTTTATCAATACGTCTAAACGACCGTAGTCCGTATCGATGCGTTTAATCAGCGCATCGATCTCGGCCTGCACCGTGACGTCGAGCTTCACGGCAACCGCGTCGCCGCCATCGCGCCGAATCTGCCGCGCCGCTTTCTCACCGGCAGCCAGCGTGCGTGAGCCCAGCAACACACTCATGCCGCTGGCGGCCAGTTGGCGCGCCACCTCCAGGCCAAGGCCGCGATTGGCGCCGCTGACCAGGGCGACCCGTTGCGACAACGGCGGCTCCACCGCGAGCGCATGCCCGCGAGAGGACTGACGCAGCGCTCGCGGAAACGGCAGCGCGCTCATGGCACGGCGGTGAGCTGACTGCAGCGTTCGTCGGCGCAGGCTTGCCAGCCGCCGCCGATGGCCTTGTACACCGTGACGGCACGCAGATTGATCGCCGCCTCCGCTTCGGCCAGTGCATCCTCGGCACTCAACTGCGTGCGTTCGGCGTCCAGCAATTGCAGAAAGTCAGCCGCGCCTTCGTTGTAGCGCACACGGGCCAGATCAGCCGCGCGTCGGCTCTGCGTGGCCTGGTCGAGCAGCTTTTGCACGCGGTCGCGTTGCAGGTTGAAGCCGACCAGCGCGTTGTCGACATCTTCCACCGCCTGCAGCACGGTGCGCTGGTAATTCGCCAGCGCCGCATCGGCACGCGCCTCGTTGGCTTTCACGTTGGAGCGTACGCGTTGTACGTTCAGCCCCGACCAGCGAATGCTTGGCGCGAGCGAGAAGGCGCGCGTCGAAGCCCCGCCGAAATCGTTGCTGCGGCCGGCGAGAAAACCGATAAAGCCGCCCAGAGTGATATGCGGAAAATAATCCGCCTTGGCCACACCGATACGCGCATTCGCAGCGGCCAATTCCCGCTCGGCAATGCGAATATCCGGGCGGCGCGTCAGCACATCGGCGGCGTCGCCGATCGGCAGCGATACATCGATCGGCTTAAAGCCCTTCGCCGTCAGATCGATATCCAGCTCGCCGGGCCGCTCGCCCAACAGCACGGCCAGACGAAATTCATCGGCGTGCGCCTGGGTATCAAGCACCGGTAGCTGTGCTTCAACCGCGCTAAGTCGAGCATTGGCACTGGCGACATCTTGCTCCGAGCCGGTGCCGATATCCGAGCGGGCACGGATCAGGCGCAGCGATTCGCGCTGGTTGTCGATATCGCGCTTGGCGACGTCGATGCGCAACTGCGTGCCACGCAGATCAAAGTAGTAACGCGCCACTTCGGCGAACAACGTGACCTGTGCATCCTGCAGCGAAGCTTCGCTGGCCGCGGCTTCGGCGCCAGCGGCTTCCACTGAACGGCGCACGCCGCCGAACAAGTCCAGCTCCCAGCTCGCATCGAAACCGGCTTGGTAGGTTTTGCCGGTGACGCGCTTCTCGGTCACGCCAGGTACCTGACCACGGCTGCGGGTGAAGCTGGCGTCCGCATTGATCGTGGGTATCTGATCCGCGCGTGCCGTGCCAAGCAGGGCGCGCGCTTCATCCAGTCGGGCCAGGGCGATCTTCAGGTCGGGGCTGTTCTTCGCCGCACGCTGGATCAAGGCATCCAGCGTCGGGTCGTTGAACTGCTGCCACCAACTGGCCTGAAAGTTTTTCGCCTGAAAATTCGCCGTGCCTGCCTGAGCCGTATCCACGCCTTGCAGCGTCAATGGCTTTTCGACCGGCCGGTGATAATCCGGGCCGACACTGATACAGCCGGCCAGCAGCAAGCCCGTGGCGATGGCGCTCAGGCGCAGCGTCCAGGTGGGAGCGAGTGCAGCTTTTGATTTAAGTGTTTTGACGATACCCATCTCAATGCTCCTCTAGCGCTGGCAACTGCGCATGCGCGGCTTTGTGCGCCTTGCGGCTCGCCGAGAATTTCTCGGTCCAGCCGCGAATCAATACATAGAACAGCGGGGTAAAGATCAGGCCGAAGAAGGTCACGCCCAGCATGCCGGCGAATACCGCCACGCCCATGGCGTGACGCATCTCGGCACCCGCGCCGTGCGACGTCACCAGCGGCACCACGCCCATGATGAAAGCGAACGAGGTCATCAAGATCGGCCGCAGTCGCAGACGCGCCGCTTCCAGCACCGCCTGGGTGCGGTCCATGCCATCGATGATTTGCGCCTCGCGGGCAAACTCGACGATCAGAATCGCGTTCTTGCAGGCCAGGCCCACCAGCACGATCAAGCCGATCTGGGTAAAGATGTTGTTGTCGCCGCCGGACAGCCACACGCCGGAAATCGCGGACAGCAACACCATCGGTACGATCAGAATCACCGCCAGCGGCAACGCCAGGCTCTCGTACAGCGAGGCCAGCACCAGAAACACCAGCAGCACGCATAACGGGAACACCAACATCGCGGTATTGCCGGCGAGAATTTGCTGATAAGTCAGCTCGGTCCACTCAAAGGTCATGCCGTTGGGCAGGTTTTCGGCCGCCAGCTTTTCAATCGCAGCCTGTGCCTGGCCGCTGCTATAGCCGGGGGCAGGGCCGCCGTTGATTTCCGCCGTGGGGTAGCCGTTGTAGTGCATCACGCGTTCAGGGCCGACGCTGTGGCGTACGGTGACAAAGGAGCCCAGTGGCACCGGGTCGCCGCTCGCATTGCGCGTTTTTAACTGAAGAATGTCTTCAGGCTCGTGACGAAAGCCCTGCTCAGCCGACACGTTCACCTGATAAGTGCGGCCGAAACGGTTGAAGTCATTGACGTAGAGCGAGCCCAGGTAAGCCTGCATGGTCTGGTAGACATCGGCCAGATCCACACCTTCGGCTTTCGCTTTCTCGCGATTCACATCGGCGTCGATCTGCGGCACGCTGATCTGGTAGCTGGAGAACAAGCCTGCCAACGCGGGCACTTTGCGGCTGGCCCCAATCAGGTTCTGGGTCTGCTTGTACAGCTCTTCGAAGCCTTGGTCGCTACGGTCCTCCACTTGCAGGCGGAAGCCGCCGATCGTGCCCAGGCCGTTGACCGGCGGCGGCGGGAAGATCGCGATATAGGCATCCTGGATCGCTGCGTATTTCTGTTGCAGCGCGCCGGTGATGGCGCCAGCCGACAGCGACGGATCGCGGCGTTGTTCAAACGGCTTCAAGGTGACGAACACGATGCCGGCGTTGGTGCTGTTGGTAAAACCGTTGATCGACAAGCCGGGGAAAGCCACCGCGCTTTCCACGCCCGGCTCCTTCAGCGCAATGTCGCTCATGCGGCGGATCACATCTTCGGAACGATCCAGCGAGGCGGCGTCCGGCAATTGCGCAAACGACACCAGATACTGCTTGTCCTGCGGCGGTACGAAGCCGGTCGGCACGTGGGCAAAGCCAAACACACCCAGCAAGACCAGGCCGCCATAGATAACCAGCGCGATGCCGCTTGAGCGCAGGATGCGTTTCACGCCATTGACATAGCTATTCGCACTGCTGACGAACATCCGGTTGAACGGACGGAACACCCAACCGAACAAGCGCTCGATCCAGATGCTGAGCTTGTCCTTCGGTGCGTCGCGGCCCTTCAGCAGCAAGGCGGAAAGGGCAGGGCTCAGGGTCAGCGAGTTGAACGCCGAGATCACCGTGGAAATGGCGATGGTCAACGCGAACTGGCGATAGAACTGACCGGTAAGGCCGCTGATGAAAGCCGCCGGCACGAACACCGCGCACAGCACCAGCGCCGTGGCGACGATCGGCCCGGTCACTTCGTTCATCGCTTTACGGGTGGCTTCTTTCGGCGCCAGTCCATGTTCGATATGCCGCTCGACGTTCTCCACCACCACGATCGCGTCATCCACCACGATGCCGATCGCCAGCACCAGGCCAAACAACGACAAGGCGTTAAGCGAGAAGCCGGCCAGATGCATCACCGCAAACGTACCGATCAACGACACCGGCACCGCCACCAGCGGGATGATCGATGCACGCCAGGTCTGCAAGAACAGCAGCACCACCAGCACCACCAGGGCGATGGCCTCGAACAAGGTGTGCACCACCGCATCGATCGAGCCGCGCACGAATACGGTCGGGTCATACACGATGCTGAAGTCGACGCCCTGCGGGAAGTCTTTCTTCAGATCCGCCATCAGGGCGCGCACTTCGTCGGAGATCTGGATCGCGTTGGAGCCAGGCCGCGCAAAGATCGGCAACGCCACCGCCGGCTGGTTGTTCAACAGACTGCGCAGGGCGTAATTGTTGGAGCCCAGTTCGACGCGGGCCACATCGCGCAGATGAGTTACCGCGCCGGTCGACTCGGTGCGCACGATGATATTGAGGAAATCCTCCTCATTGATGAGACGGCCCTGGGTATTGATATTGAGCTGAAATGCCGCGCTGCCCGGACCGGGCGGCGCATTCAACGCACCTGCCGCCACGGCGACGTTCTGCTCTTGAATGGAGTGGATCACATCGCCGGTGGTGAGCTGGCGCATCGCCAGGCGCTGCGGGTCCAGCCATACGCGCATGCTGTACTCGCCGGCACCGAAGATCTGCACATCGCCCACGCCATTGAGGCGGGCCAACTGATCCTTGATATGCAGACGCGCATAGTTGGACAGATACAGCATGTCGTAGCGCTGATCCGGTGAGGTGATGTGCACCACCATGGTCAGGTCAGGCGAGCTCTTCTGCGTGGTGATGCCCAGTCGCTGCACTTCTTGCGGCAGCTTGCTCAGCGCCTGCGACACGCGGTTCTGCACCTGCACCTGGGCATTGTCCAGGTCAGTGCCGAGCGCGAAGGTTACGGTCAGCGTCATGGCGCCGTCGCTGGTCGCCTGCGACGAGGTGTACAGCATGCCCTCGACGCCGTTGATCTGCTCTTCCAGCGGCGTGGCAACGGTTTCGGCGATGACTTTCGGGTTGGCGCCCGGATAACTGGCGCGCACCACCACGGTGGGCGGCACCACTTCCGGGTACTCGCTGATCGGCAGCTTGAACAGCGAAATGCCGCCGGCAATCACGATCAGTATGGAGAGGACGGCGGCCAGAATCGGCCGGTCCACGAAAAATTGAGCGATCTTCATCGAATCAGTCCTGATGGTTTTGGCCCCTCCCCCTGGCGGCCCCGAAAAGGGACTCCCTTCGGTCGCAGGAGGAGGTTCGGAGGGGAGTGGGCTTAATCCCTCCAACCCTTTCCCGCACGAGCAGGAAAGGGAGTCATCGTTGGTTATTTCTGTGCAGCCACCTTGGGTGCGCTGCCGGCTTGGGCGAGTTGCTTGGTGGCATCGAGGCTACGGCTGTCCATGGCGACCTTGGTCGGGGTCACTTCCGCACCGGGGCGTACATGCTGCAAGCCGTTGACCACCACGACATCGTTGGCGCCCAGGCCGTCATCGATCACCCGCAGGCCATCCAGCAAGGGGCCGGTCGTGACGCGGCGATATTCCACCTTGCTGTCTTTACCCACCACGTAGACAAACTTGTTGCCCAGATCGGTGGCGACCGCGCGGTCGTCGATCAAGGCGCGTTGACGTTTGCTGTCGCTGCGCAACTGCAGTTTCACGAACAGGCCGGGGGTGAAGCGGGCATCGGCGTTGTCGAACACCGCGCGCAGGCGGATCGTGCCGGAGCCGACGCGTAGCTGGTTATCGACAAAATCGATGCGGCCGGTATGCGGAAAGCCGCTTTCGTTGGCCAGCGCCATCGATACCTGCGGGGCGGCGCCACGCTCGCGATGAATCTGGTCGAGCTTGAGGTAGCTGTGCTCGTCCACGTCAAAGTAGGCGTAGATGGGATGCACGCTGACCACCCGAGTCAGCACATCACTGCTGGTAACCAGGTTGCCCGGCGTAACCATGGCATTGCTGACCCGGCCGTCGATGGGCGCACGCACCTCGGTAAAGTCACGGTTGAGCCGGGCCGCCGCTAGTGCGGCGGTGGTGGCGGCGACCTGCGACTTGGTGCTTTGCGCCGCGGTGTTCAGCCGATCGGCCTCTTCGCGGGCAATCGCATGCTGATCGAGCAGCTTCTGGCCGCGTTCGGCATTGGCCTGGGCCAGCGTCTGTTCGGCATTGGCCTGGCCCAGATTGGCGGTCAGCCGGTCCACTTCGGCCTGGTAGGGGCGTGGGTCGATGCGGAACAACAATTGTCCCTTGTGCACCGCAGAGCCTTCCTGAAAGTGGATCGAGTCCACATAGCCGCTGACGCGCGGACGCAATTCAATAGTGTCGATGGCCTGCAGGCGGCCGGTGAACTCATCGGCGTCGTCCACTTGGCGTAACAACACCTGGGCTACAGTGACCGCTGGCGGGCCACCGGCCGGAGCGGCCTGCGCATGGGAATTACCGCGGCCACCAAGCACCGCCCAACTGCCAGCGACCGCAACGACGGCGAGAGTGGCGAAGATCCATTGCTTTTTCATCATGCGCTCCCATGAATTATTGGACCGGTCCGTACAGCACCGGCAGAGGCGCGAGAGATTAGGTGTACTTCGCGGTTTAGAAAATCCGTTTCTTGTGCAATGCAATAGTGACTGAAAATCACGAATGGGTTCAGAATTGCCGCTATGAATGATTCCACAGCCGATTTTTCCGCGATCGCGGCCTTTGTCCGCGTCGTCGAAGCCAAGAGCTTTGCCGCCGCGGCGGCCCAATTAGGCATGACCCCTTCGGGCGTCAGCCGGGCGGTCTCGCGATTGGAAGAGCAGCTCGGTGCACGGTTATTGTTCCGTTCGACCCGTTCCATGCGGTTGACCGACGATGGGGCGGCTTTCCATGCACGTTGCAAGGAGATCCTCGCCGATCTGACCGAGGCGACGGAGGCCCTGGGCTACGCCAACCGCAAGCCCTCAGGTAAGTTGCGGGTAGGTGTCTCGGTGTCGGTGGGGCGTGCCGCGCTGATCCCCAACCTCTCCGATTTCGAGGCGCGCTACCCGGATATCCGCCTTGAGTTGGCGATGAGCGATTTCCCCTCCGACCTCAACGGCGAAGGGGTGGATTGCGCGATCCGCATGGGCGAGCTGGAGGATTCCAGCATGATCGCGCGCAAGATCGGCTACTTCCGCAATGTCGTCCTGGCCGCGCCGCAATACCTGCAACGCTACGGCGCACCGCGCACCATCGAAGAGCTCAAACAACACCGCTGCATCAACTACGTCTACCCCAACGGCCGCCCGCGCCAATGGCAATTCGATACGCCCAGCGGACAAGTCGAGGTGGATATCGACGCGCACATGCTTATCAACGACGGCGAGTCGGTGATCCAGGCCGCCGTCGCCGGGCTCGGCATCATCCAGGCGCCGCACCTGCTCGCCGCCTGCATGCTGGAGCTGAACAAGCTGGAGCTGGTGATGACCGACACCATCTCTACCGGCAAACCCGTGTGGATCGTCTACCCGCAGAAGAAACATCTGTCCGCGCGCGTACAAGCCTTTATCGAATGGGTGCGCGAGCTGTTCGAGCGCACCAGTGAGCCGGGCTGTTTAAAGCACGCCCTGCAAGCCGAGGCGATCCCGCGGCCACGGCTTAGTGCGTAGAGATGGTGCCTGCGGCAAGGCCGAAAGCTCGGTAGGTTGGGCTGAACGAAGTGATGCCCAACGTTGCGCACCATTGAGGCTCGCCCTGATACCCAACAGGCGCACGTTGAAGCTCGCCGTGACACCCAACAGGCGCACATTGAAGTTCGCCGCGAACCCCAATGTCGCGCAACGTTGGGGTTCGCTTGCGCTCACCCCAACCTACGGTTTTTAAAGCGGTTTGGATTTGGGTTTGACCCGCTCACGCTGCAACTGCATGTGCGCATGGTCCGAGGCGCTTTGCGCCATATCGATCATATTGGCGATGGCGGCGAACACGCTGGAGAGGTGGTTGAAATCCACCTCGGCATGTGGCGTAAGCGAGTGGCACAACGCCAGAGAAATGGCGCGAGCGTGATCCAGCATTTCGTTCACATCGTCTTGCAGGCTCTCGGGCGTAGCGTCGGGGTCGATCTGGTAGCTGTCGCTGAAGCGAGTGCGCTCAGTGGATAGTGTGGTATCGGTTGCGGCCATCTTGAAGCTCCTTTTTAGATGGAGCCGCCGCCCTGTCGAATACAGGGTGGCGGACGTGCCGGGGTAGCAAACCGAGAACACAGAACCCGGCCAGGCCTAAGCCTGCCCGACACGCCCGCCATAAGCCGGGGTGTCGCGCAAACAAAAAGCGCCTAGCAGGCGCTTCATTTGCGCCTGTGCTGTTCGGGTTGCTACACCCGGTCGCCGATGTGCGGCGACCCGAACGAAACTACGCGCGGTGTGGGTGGGCGTCAAGTTTGCGGCTAGGTTGCACCCCCTCCCAACCTCACCTCAGTCAGCCCCCTCCCCTGCGTGCAGGGGAGGGTTGGGGAGGGGTCCGGCCGCAGCCCGAAGCACCTTCAGAATTCTTCATTCGCTTTTCAGGCCCTTCATTCGCAAGCCTGCGCATCTGTTCTCCACCTCACTCAAGCGGAGAACACCGGTGGCATCGATACGTACGCGTTTATTTCTGACTGGCCTGCTGGCTGGCGCGGTGTTGCCGCTGGCGGCGACGGATTATCAACCGCCGATACATCACGACGACGGCTGGGCGGTGGCCGACGCCCGTGCAATGCATTGGGATCTGTCTCGCTTTACCGAGTTGGAGGGCAAGCTCGCCGACAAAAGCTTCAAGGGCATCACCAGCATCGTGGTGGTGCAGGGCGACAAGTTGGTCTATGAGGCTTATTTCAACGGCGGCAACCCGGACCAGCTCAACGACATCCGTTCGGCCAGCAAAAGTGTCACGGCCTTGCTGGTGGGGGCGGCGATCGATCGCGGTTTGATCCCAAAGGTGCAGACGCCGATCTACGGTTATTTCTCGGACAAGCAGCCCTGGCAACACCCCGACCCGCGCAAGCAGGCGATCACGCTGGAGGATCTGCTGACGATGAGTTCGCAGTGGGAGTGCGACGACGAAAACCAGTTCTCCGGCGGCAACGAGGAGCGTATGTATGTCACTGAAGACTGGCTGCAATTTGCGCTGGACTTGCCGATCAAGGGCTATGCGCCATGGATGAGCAAGCCCAAGGACAGCCCCTATGGGCGCGCCTTCTCTTATTGCACCGCAGGCGCCTTTGTTGCGGGGGCGGTGGTGGAGCGGGCAACGCACAAGCCACTGGCCGATTTCGCCGCCGAGGCGCTGGAGCATCCGCTAGGTATCACGCAAGTCAAATGGAACCGCTCGCCACTGGGTATCGGCATGGGTGGCGGCGGTACCCGTTACCGCAGCCGTGACCTGGCCAAGCTCGGTCAGTTGGCGCTCGACGGTGGCCGCTGGCAAGGGCAGCAGGTGATTTCGCCATCGTGGATACAGGCCATGCTGACGCCGCGCGCGCAAGCCCGCGAAGATGCCGACTACGGCTACCTGTGGTGGCGCTTTCGCTTTCCGCTCAAGGGGGTCGAGCAGCCGACCTGGGCGATGGGCGGCAACGGCGGCAACTACGTTTTTGTCGTACCGAGCCAAAAGCTGGTCGCGGTGATTACCAGCACCGCTTACAACCACAGTTATGCGCATCCGCAATCGCAGGGGATTTTTCGCGATTACATTCTCAAGGCGATGCCTTGAGGTGGGCGCTGGCTAGTGCAGCTCGGGCGGTCGCCAGTCGGCCGCCAGCACGTGCCGGCGCTGTTCGCTGACGCGGCGGCTGATCGCATCGATCGCTGCCGCGTAAGCGGGTTCGCCGGCCAGCGGTTGCAGCAGCGGCGAGGTTTGCAGATAGGCGCGATCGCTATAGCCGGCCTGTACGGCGGTAGTGATCGTCGCCAGCGCTGCCGACCGGTTGCCGCGAGCGAGTTGCAGGGTCGCCAGTTCAAGACGATCCATCGGATAACCGACGCCCTTGGCCAGCTCGGTTTGCATGCTGGCGATGCGTTGATCCAGCCACGCCGATGTCGCGGGGGTAGGGCCGTAAAGGCCGGCCAGTGTTTGTGCCAGCCCCATCTGTGGGCGCAGTTGTACGGCTTTGTCGAAAGCCAGGCTGGCCGCGTGGCGATCGCCGCGCAGCAGCGCCAGCTCGCCGGCCAGCAAGTACAAGCCGACGTGCGGCGTGTTGCGTGTCAGTGCTTGATCCAGCGCCGCCTGTGCCTCGGCGTATCGACCTTGCAGAAACAAATGCTGCGGCCAGGCGATATTGGAAAACACATTGTCGGGGTTGAGCTGAAAGCTGCGTCGAAAGCGCTGCTCGGCGGCTTCGCTAAAGCCGAGCAGATCCAGCTCGCGGGCAATCTGCACTTCGCGAAAGCGAATCTTGGCCGGGTCGCCGCGCATATCGAGATTGGTATGCAGCGCTTCGCTCAATCGTCCTTGTTCTTGATACAGATAGGCGGCCGAAGCACGACTGCTGTCGTCCTTGGGGTCGAGCGTAAAAGCGCGCTGGTAGGCATCGACCGCTAGCTGCAATTCACCCCGGCAATCATGCGCATAAGCCAGGGCGGACCAGGCAGGCGCGTGGTTCGGCGCGGCCTGAAGCACCGACTCGGCGAGCTTCTGCGCAGCCACCGTCCACTCGTAAGGGAAGTTGTACAGGCAAACGCGGGCGCTATAGGCATGGCTTAGGCCGATCTGTGCGGCGAGGTTCTGCGGTGTCGCCGCGAGTACCTGCTGATATAGCTCGATGGCCCGCTCGTTGTTTTCGCGTTGGCCGATGCCGGCGTAGTAGTCGGCGCGTTGCAGCAACTCCTGGCTGGCCGATGGTTTTACGGTTGCCGGCGCGGTGGGCTGGTGCAGCAGCCACCATGAGGTCGTACCGAGCAACACCAGCAGCATCGCCAGGGCTGCCGGCAGATAGCGGTAGCGCGATGGCTGCGCGGTATCCGGCAGCGACGCATCCGCCACCTGCGGCGGCTCGCATAGTTGATAACCGCGGCCGCGCACCGAACGGATATAGCGCGGCCGGCGGCCATCATCGCCAAGCGCCTGACGCAGCAGCTTGACGCGCTGGGTGACGGTTTCTTCGTTGACTATCGCCGGGGCCCAGACCTCGGCGATCAGGCGGTCGAAATCCACCACGGCATGACCATGGCTGAGCAGGCAGGCCAGCAACTGAAAACTCAGCCCTTGCACATCTAGCGTGGTGCCATCACGGCTTACTTGCTGGCGCGCAAGGTCGATCTGCAGATCGAGCAGCCGATAGAGCCTGGGCTGATTCATGGACAGGATGTGCCGCGGCAAGGGCGGCAACTATCCTCTCATGCACCCGCCGGCATCAGCAGCAACAAGGCGATGCCCAGCACGATGCGATAAATCGCAAACGGGGTGAAGCGATGGCTGCGGATATAGCCGAGCAGCCATTTCACCGCGACAAAGGCGACGATGGCCGAGACTACAAAGCCGACGGCCAGAGCGGTCCAGTCTTCGTGCGCCACGCCACCGCTCTTGATGACTTTCAGCAATTCGTAGCCGGTCGCCGCGTACATGGTCGGGATACCTACCAGAAAGGCGAACTCGGTAGCCGCTGCGCGGTTGCTGGTACCGGCGAGCATGGCGGTGAAAATGGTCGCCGCCGAGCGCGAGGTGCCGGGAAACACGCCGGCGATAATTTGCGCGATACCGACCAGTATCGCGACCCGCCAGGTCACTTCGCTGCGATCGACCTGCCGCGCCGCCAGGCGCTCGGCACCGAGCATCCATACGCCGCCGATCACCAGCGCCCAGGCGATCGGAGTCACCGCCTCAGGCAGCTTGAAGCCGAAGTGAGTCACCAGAAAACCGAGCGCGGCGGTAATCGCAAAGGCCACGAAGAGTTTGAGCAGGTAGTCGCGGTTAGCCGGATCGCGCCACTGCGTAAACAACTGCCAGATGCGCGACCAGTAGATAAAGGTGACAGCGAGGATCGCGCCAGCCTGAATCCCCACGTTGAACAGTTCCGAGCGCTCGCCCAGCCCGAATTTCTCGGCGATCAGCAAATGACCGGTACTGGAGATTGGCAAAAACTCGGTGATGCCCTCGATGATGCCGAGCAAGATGACGTTGAAGAGATCGTTCACGAGGGCGTTGGCTCCGCTGAGGTGTCGGTAAGTCGCCGGCCTGTCGCCGGGTAATGGCGGCATAGCTTACGGGGATAAGCCGTAGGGGAGGCGAGCGGGAATTTAGCTGAGCTTGCTCATGGCTGTCTTAGGCGTCTTGGCAAGGCAGCACCCCCTCCCAGCCTCCCCCTGCGACCGAAGGGAGTCCCTTTTTCGGGACTTGCAGGGCTGTAAACCCGGCCGCACCGGCAACACACCAACAGCCTTATGATTTACGGCAGTCAGCCGATAAATGCTTCTTTATGGTGCTTGTCTACGCCGAAATAGCACCATGGCGGTGCGTTTCAGCCTGGGTTTTCACTGTCACATCCCCGCTCTAAGCTTGCTCTGTCACGTTTTCGACGCCTGGCACAAGCATTGCTAAGACAAAGGGACTTAAGCTCTTCCATCCCCATCGAGGTTTATCCATGTCCGCTCAGAAAGTGCTCGACCTGATCCAGGAACACGAGGTCGAGTTTGTCGACCTGCGCTTCGCCGACATGCTCGGCAAGCACCATCACGTCACCTTCCCGTCGCACGCCATCGACGAGTCGACTTTTGAAGACGGCAAGATGTTCGATGGTTCCTCCATTGCCGGTTGGAAGGGCATCAACGAGTCGGACATGATTCTGCTGCCCGACCCGGCGACCGCGCATCTCGATCCGTTTAGCGCGCACCCCCAGCTAATCCTGCATTGCGACGTGCTGGAGCCGAGCACGATGCAGGCTTACGGCCGCGATCCTCGCTCGATCGCCAAGCGCGGCGAAGCGTTTCTGAAATCCACCGGTATCGCCGATACCGCGTTCTTCGGCCCGGAGCCGGAGTTCTTTATTTTCGATTCGGTGCGCTGGCAGAACGACATGGGCCGGGTGTTCTACGAGATCGGCTCCGAAGAAGCGGCATGGTCGTCGCGCTACAAGTACGACAACAACAATACGGGTCATCGTCCAGGCGTGAAGGGCGGTTACTTTCCGGTGAGCCCGGTCGATTCGCTCGGCGACCTGCGCGCTGATATGTGCAAGGTGCTGGAGTCGCTCGGCCAGAAGGTCGAAGTGCATCACCACGAAGTGGCCAATGCCGGCCAGTGCGAAATCGGCGTGCGCTTCAACACCCTGGTGCAGAAGGCCGATGAGCTGATGACGATGAAATACGTCATCAAGAATGTCGCCCACCAGAACGGCAAGACCGCCACCTTCATGCCCAAGCCGATCGTCGGCGACAACGGCAGCGGCATGCATGTGCACCAGTCGTTGAGCAAGGACGGCAACAACCTGTTCGCTGGCGATCTGTACGGCGGCCTGTCGCAGACCGCGCTGTGGTACATCGGCGGTATCTTCAAGCACGCCAAGGCGATCAATGCCTTCGCCAACTCCACCACCAACAGCTACAAGCGTCTGGTGCCGGGTTACGAAGCGCCGGTGATGCTGGCCTACTCGGCACGCAATCGCTCGGCCAGTTGCCGCATTCCGTACGTGGCCAGCCCCAAGGGTCGCCGCATCGAGGTGCGCTTCCCCGATCCGATGCAGTCGGGCTACCTCACCTTTACCGCGCTGATGATGGCCGGTCTGGACGGCATCATTAACAAGATCGACCCAGGTGCGCCGGCTGACAAAGATTTGTACGACCTGCCGCCGGAAGAAGAGAAAAACATCCCGCAGGTCTGCTCCAGCCTCGACGCTGCGTTGGACGCGTTGGACAAGGACCGCGACTTCCTCAAGGCCGGCGGTGTGTTCACCGACGACTTCATCGACGCCTATATCGGCGTGAAGATGCAGGAAGTGACCCGCTACCGCGCCAGCACGCATCCGCTGGAATTCCAGATGTATTACGCGCTGTAATCGTCAGGGTTCAATGAAAGAAAGCAACGGGCGCTGCGGCGCCCGTTGTCGTGTTGCGGCGGCGCGCCTAGACTTGGCGCGTCATGACCGCCACTACGCTATTGCGCCGCGATTGCATGGCGGTAGTCGATTACCGCTGCAGCGCCGGACCCAAGGATATGCCGTTCGCCGAACAGCACGGCAGCCATTCCGTGTCTTATGTGCGTCGCGGCAGTTTTGGCTGCCAGAGCCGTGGCCGTTCGTTCGAGCTGGTCGCCGGTTCGGTGCTGGTCGGCCATCCTGGCGACGAATTCACCTGTACGCATGAGCATCACGGCGGCGGTGACGAATGCTTGTCCTTTCACCTGGCGCCGTCGCTGGTCGAAACCATGGGCGATCGCCGCAGCATCTGGCAAGTGGGCGCCTTGCCGCCGCTGGCCGAACTGATGGTGCAGGGCGAGCTGGCCCAGGCCGCCGCCGATGGCGTCAGCGATATCGGTGTGGATGAGGCGGGCATGATTTTCGCGGCTCGCTTTGTCGAGCTGGTGGGCGGGCAGGCGCGCAAGCCGTTAACGATGCGCCCCTACGATCGACGTCGAGCGGTGGAGGCCGCCATGTGGCTGGATGCGCATGCGGCGCAGTCGATCGACCTAGAACAGACCGCCAGTGAGGCGGGTCTGAGCGCGTTCCATTTCCTGCGGCTGTTCACCAAGACGCTCGGCGTCACGCCGCATCAGTATCTGATCCGTTCGCGCCTGCGCCGGGCAGCGCGGCAATTGCTCGACGAATCGCGGCCGATCACCGAGATCGCCTATGACGTGGGCTTTGCCGATCTGTCCAACTTCGTACGCAGCTTTCATCGTGCCGCCGGCATGTCGCCGCGACGATTCCGCCAGGCGGCACGCGGGCCGCGCTCAGGCCGCCTTGATTGAATCGGACACTTGTCGGTGCAGCAGAAATTCGCCGCGTAACTCCCAATGCAGGCCATCGTCCGTGGATTCGCGGCGGATCCAGTGGAACGAGTTCTCGGTAATCTCGGTAAACATCCACTGGCAGCGCGCGCCATCGGGCATGCGGTACTCCTGCACGATGTTGTCGCCGTCGGCGCGACCGGTCATGCGGTCATAGACTTGCCACACCGGGTCGGTCCAGATGATTTGCCACGTATCGCTGCCGGGGTCATAGACGCGCAACGTCGCGCCGTACATGATTTGCGGCTCGCCGGGTTGACGTTCGCTGCGTGACGGCGCGATCCAGATGTCCTGTACCGCGCGTCCTTCCAGCGCCCAACCGAAATGCACCTCGGCACTGGTCTCGTGCCGAATATTCTGCGCATCGAAATAAATCAGGCGGCCGCTCCACGAGCCAACGAAGCGGCCGTACAGCCACATCGCTGCGGCTCGATCAGCCGCCGGGCCGTCAGCGTGCAGGGCACTTAGCATGGGAAAGGCGTTGAGCATGGCGGTGTCTCCAAAAGTAGAGGCCATGCTGCGCTGACCAGACGGCAGCTACTTGGAGAAACTTGCGCTGGGTTCAGGCTTTCGCGCGTCGTGACTGCTCATCGCGATACATGGCCACCTCTTCGGCCACCGCTTGCGCCACGCTGGCTCGCTGCAACATCCGCTGGTAGTACGCGTGAACGGCCGGCCATTGCGCCAGATCCACACCGCTATACGGCGCCCAATTCAGTACGGCGATCAGGTAGGCATCGGCGACGCTGAAGCGGTCGAGCAGGTAGTCGTGCGCCGCAAAATGGTTTTGCAGCAGGCCCAGGCGCAGCGGGATCTTTTCGCGCGCATAGCTTTTGGCACCCTCGGGCGCATGCGGATCGAGCAGCGGAACAAACGCTGCTTTGTGCAGCTCGGTGCTGATGAAACCCAGCCATTGCTGCAGAAGGGCGCGCTGCGGGCCTGCCGCTGGCGCCAGTTGTGCGTCGGGGAAGCTGTCGGCGAAATACGGCAGGATCGCCGTGTTCTCGGTCAGCAGCCAGCCCTCGTTCGTGCGCAGTACCGGCACCTGACCGATCGGATTGATCGCGAAAAAATCGCCGCCGTCATGTAATAGCTTCTGCTTGGTGTCGACCTGGGTGTAGTCAATCGACGCGCCGGCTTCGTAGGCACAGATTCGGGTGGCCAACGAGCAGGCCAGCGGGGCGAAATACAGCTTCATGTCGTCGACTCCTTCATGGCTAATGTTTTTGTACTATATTGAACATAAATCAACGACGTCAATCTTTTTATACAATATGGTACAAAAAGAAACCAAGAAGCCGCGCGGCCGGCCGCGCGCCTACGATCCCGATCAGGCGCTGACTGATGCCATGGGTACGTTCTGGCGTGCAGGTTATGCCGGCACGTCGCTGGACGATCTGAGCGAAGCGACCGGTATGAACCGGCCGAGTCTGTACAGTGCCTTTGGCGACAAGCACGGGCTGTATCTGCAAACGCTGGATCGCTATATCGCCGAATCGATCGAGGCAATCGATGGTGCGCTGGCCGACGATGTGTCGTTGCCAAAAGCACTCATGCGGTTATACGACAGGGCACTTTCACTGTACTTGCCCGCCGATGCCGATGCGCGGGGTTGCTTTCTGATCGGTACAGCAGCCACTGAGGCAGTGGTGAATGCCGAGGTGCGCACGAAATTGGGTGAGGCGCTGCGGGCATTTGATTACGCCATCGAGGTGCGCCTGCGCTTGGCACGGACGCGCGGCGAGTTGGCAGCCGATGCCGACCCGGTGGTGCTGGCAAAGATCGCCTCGGCCGTATTGCACACATTGGCATTGCGTTCGCGCACGGGCGATACGCGTAAGTCATTGCGCGCCACCGCTATCGCCGGTGTGCAGTTGATCTGCGGCACGGCAGCAGATACATCGAAGCGAGCAGCGAAACCGCGCGCAGCTTCCTCACGGTGAGCGCAAGATTCTCCAAGTGTATCTAGCTCTGGGTCGAACAGACTGATCTCCCCCTCGTTCCAAGGAGATCATCGTGTTCGATCACATCGGTTTGAAAGTTCGCCATCTCGATGCCAGCGTGCGTTTCTATACGGCCATTACCGAAGCTTGCGGCTATGGCCTTTGTACAAGCGACAACAGCGGCGCGGGCTTCGGCCCTGCGGGCGAGCCTGTGCTGTGGCTGTACCCGGTGAAAGATGCCGCCGGCCCTGGGCTGCATATAGCGCTTCGGGCTAACGACCGGGCCGCGGTCGATCGTTTCCACGCTGCCGGTCTCGCCGCGGGTGGCCGCGATCACGGCAGCCCCGGCTTACGTGCCGACTACAGCCCCAGTTACTACGCTGCGTTTCTGCTCGACCCGGACGGCAATAACGTCGAGGCGGTGTGTATGAGCTGATCGGCTGGGTCAGGCGCCGGTGGGTATGAGCGTCGCTCAGAACCGCCGGCTTGACGCTGTATAACAGCACTCATATATTTCCGGGATGAAGGATTCCACTTCGTCTTTAGGCACCTTGCTGCGCCACCTGACCGAGCTATTGGATGGCGCGGTAGAAGACAGCTACCGGCAGGCAGGTCTGGATTACGGTCCGCGCTTTACGCCGGTGATCCGCGCGCTGATCGCTTTAGGCCCCTCGTCGATCCGCGCCATTGCAGACCACGCCGGCATGACTCACTCCGCAGCCAGCCAGACGGTTGCGCAAATGACCCTGCATAAATGGGTGAAGGGCGGACGGAGCGGTGATGGGCGCGAACGCATCATCTCCCTCACCGCAGGCGCGGGGCGCAAGGTCGCTCTACTCGAACGGTGCTGGGCGGCGACATATATCGCCGCGACAGAGCTTGAGCGCGATCTATCCGTGCCGCTGTCCCAGGTTTTGCACGAAGCGATCGAAGCACTCGAACGACGCCCTTTTTCAGCTCGGCTGCAGTCTGCCAATGAGACATTGAAAAGGCGCGGAAAGGGCAGCGCGGCGTAAGAGCCTGCTCAAGATCTCCCGTGCCTTTAGTTGGGTAGATCACATCTAACAGTGCTTATACTATTTTTGCCGTCGACTAATCGATCATGATCGTGGCGGTGAATTTCAATGGTGCACGGGACAAAAGAAGTGCTGCGCCTTGCTTTGTTGGCGCTGGCTGCAGCGGTAATTACCGCATGCGCAACGCTGCCACAAGCGAACGATGACAAGGCGGCGCTGACGCCGGCCGTTGACGCGCATTGGCAGAAACTCCCCACCGAGCCCTATAAAGGCAAGCAGGACGACATTCAGTTCGTCGATCGCGACACCGGCTTCTACGTCAACGGCAAAGGCAATATCTGGCGCAGTCGCGACAGCGGTCGTAGCTGGCAACATGTGTTGCAACAGCCCGGCACGTATTTTCGCGCCCTCGGCATGATCGATCCCCAGCACGGGTTCGCCGGCAATATCGGTACGGACTATTTCCCCGGCGTCACCGATCCCACGCCGTTGTATGAAACCAACGATGGCGGTGATAGCTGGCACGCCGTAAAGAATCTGCCGGGACCGGCGATAAAAGGCATCTGCGCCATTGATGTGCAAAAAGTGCATTACATCGATGCCGGCAAGATCGCTACCCGCACAATGATCCACGCCGCTGGACGCGTAGGCGGCCCGGCCTATCTGCTGCGCTCACTCGATGGCGGCAATAGCTGGATCAATATCGACATGAATCCGTGGGTGGCGATGATTGTCGATGTGAGGTTCTTCGACGAAATGAATGGCATCGTGTTTGCCGGCAGCGACGCAAATGTCGAGCGCTCCCACGCGCTGATCGTGGCGACACACGATGGCGGCAAAACCTGGCAGAAAGTCTACGAATCCAAACGCCCCAGCGAACTGAACTGGAAAGGCAGTTTCCCGACCCGGCAAATCGGTTACGCCACGATCCAGAACGACAGCGAAGACAAAAACGAAACGCAGCGCTGGATAGCGAAAACCACCGATGGCGGCAAGACCTGGAAGGAGCTTCCGCTGGTCAATGATGCCAAGGTGCGGGAGTTTGGTATCGGCTTCGCCAATGCCGAGCTGGGTTGGGTCGGTACCAGCCAAGGCGGTTTTGAAACCCGCGACGGCGGTGCGCATTGGCAGCCGATTGAGTTTGGTCGCGTAGTGAACAAGATTCGCATCATGCCCGACAGCGATGGCCACTTCGTTGGGTACGCCATCGGTTCGGATGTCTATACGTTTACTTCGCCACTTGGATTGCCGGCGACGCCGGGCGATACGGCGCCGGTAAAGGTCGGCAAGCCGTAAGCGCCGCTATGAAACATGCCGCTATGAAACACATCGTCCTGGCAATTTCATTGGCGCTCGGCTCGGGCTGTGCCGTTGCCGCCGATCTCGGCGCCGCGGCCATGACCGCGGGCAGCCAGCGCGAAGTCATCGAACAAGCTGCCGAGATTATCCAGGCCCGCTACGTTGACCCGGCGGCGGGACGCAAACTCGCCGCCGAGATCCGCAGGGAGGCCAAGGCCGAGGCGTTCAAGCGCGATAGCGAGCCAGCGGCTTTCGCGCAGGCGTTGACCATGGAGCTGCGCAAGCTTTCCGGTGACGGACACTTTCGTATCAATTACAGCGCCGACCTGGTGCCGCCGCCCGATGCGCAGGCGGCCGATCAATACGAAGAAGACGACGATAGCTGGGCCGGCCCTGCGGTCAATTACGGTTTCGAAAGTGTGCGGCGCATTGACGACAACATCGGCTATCTGGATCTGCGGGTGTTCGCGCCTACCCGCACGGCCGCCGATATGATGCAGTCCGCGATGACTTTGCTGGCACAGTCCAAGGTCTTGATTATCGACCTGCGCAACAACGGCGGCGGCGAAAGCGACATGGGGCTGCTGCTGGCGGCGTATCTGCTGGACAAGTCGGTAGAGATGAGTGCGACCTATGATCGCCCGAGCAATCGACTCACCCGCGCCACCACGCCGGGTTGGGTGCCCGGTCGTCGATTCGGCGGTACGAAACCGGTCTTTGTACTGATCTCGCACAAGACCTTTTCCGCCGCGGAAGCTTTCGCGTACGACCTGCAGGCGATGAAGCGCGTTACCGTGGTGGGCGAGACCAGTGGCGGGGGTGCTCACCCGTATGAGCGCCGGCGCCTGACCGATCACTTTCTAATCAAGTTGCCGGAGATGCGTTCGATCAATCCGCTCACCGGTACCGACTGGCAGGGCGTGGGCGTGAAACCCGATGTGCCGACGCCGCCAGACCAGGCGTACGACAAAGCACTCGAACTGGCGCACGCAGCGCTGGCGAAGCATGCCAAGCCGGACGAAAAGCCCGCGCGCTGACCCTTTGCGGCTTGCCCCTCAAGTCAGTCGGGTCACAAGGTGACCTTGCGTGGCAACCACGCGCCGATGTTGGTCGGCATGCCGGCTGGCTGGATAAGGCGTGACATCAATCACGTCCAAATACTCACTGGCACAAACATTGCTCGTTCCGTCAGTCCAGGCGAATTAACTTGGCGGGCCATCGTCACACTCGATCCGGCCACCATCTTTAGATTCGACCATCTTTGATCCGAGGGGAAGGCCGCTGTCCGATTCTCGTTCGACCTCGGAAGGTGTGCCCGTCTCGCTCGTCAGCGTGCTTGCTCTGGGCCATTGCATGGCTTTCGCTGACCGCAATCTGCCCGCCGTAGCGGCGCCGTTGCTGAAGGCCAGCCTGGGTCTTTCGGACGCGCAATTAGGTTTGCTCGACGGGCCGGCGTTTGCCCTGCTTTATGTCGTTGGCATGCTTGTGAGCTGGCCGTTGGCAAGTTCGGGACATCGCTTTCGCTTGCTGGCAGGTTGCGTTGCTACATGGATGCTGGGCATGGTGGCCTTCGCACTGGCGCCATCCTTCGATGTGCTGGTCGTTGCCCGAGCGTTGGTCGGGCTGGGGCAATCGGCCTTCGTGCCGCTGGCGTTGGGCTTGATCGTAGAGGGCTCGCCGCTGCCGTGGCGCGCCCGTTCGATGGCCGTATTCACGGCGGCTTCGGCGATGGGACGCAGCCTGGCCCTGCTGATGGGCGGTGCGGTGCTGGCCTTGCTTAGCCGCTGGGTGCCCGCTTCGGGCCCTGCGCATTGGCGTCTGCTGTTTCTGATTATGGCGGCGCCGAATCTTGTTCTCGTTGTCATGCTGTTGCGCCGCGTTGAGCAAGCGCCGGTGTTGCCGCGGCCCGCCGCGGTTTTCAAGCAGATGCTGGCCTCCTTTGGGCAGCAACCCGGTCTGATGTGCGCCTACTTTTGCGGCGCCGGGGCCAGCGTGCTGGTGGTACAGACTGTCGGTGCCTGGGCGCCGTCGGTGCTACATCGTGAGCAGGGGTTGGTGCCCGCCGCTGCGGCATTCGCCTTTGGCGCGGCGCTGTTGGTCGCAGCGCCACTCGGTCACTTGATTGCCGGCACCCTGATCGACAAGCGCGGGAAAAGGGTGACGCCGATGACCATCGTGGCGGGCGCGCTGCTGCTTACCGTGCCCTTGCTCTGGGCGGTTCCGCGGGCCACGTCGGCGGCGGCGGCATGTGGCCTGCTGGCACTCACCTCCCTGGTCGGCGGCACCGCTGCCGTAGCCGCGCTGACGGGGCTGCCGCTGATGCTGCTGACGCCGTTGCGCGACGCCGGGCTGCGGTTGTTTTTGGTCTTTATCACTTTGCTGGGCGTGGCGCTGGGGCCGTTCATCGCCGGGGTGGTCAGTGACGGCATGGGTGTAAACAGTCGTGGCTTGTCCACCGCCTTGTATATGGTGTGCGCGGCGGCGGCGGTCTTTGGCATCGCGTCGGCGTTGTTGACGCGCACCGGCTGGCGCCGCGCCGTCGTAGAGGTTGTCGGGTGAGCGAGATATTCGCGTTCGACAGCGCAGAACACGATCCGGGCGATGCCTTCGCCCGGTACTGCGCTCTGTATGCCCACGGGGCGGACGTGGAGCGCACGGCGGATCCATTTTTCGCCCGCGTTCGTAGTTGGCGACTGGATCGGACGCTGTTGTTCGACAGAGAGTACGGCGGCGCGCGACACCACCGCCGGGAGCGGGTAACGCAGGACGGATTCGATCATTTTGTGCTGCATCACGTGGTCAGCGGTGAATTGGTCGGCGGGTCCGATGGCGCGGCGGTGCCGATTGCTGCGGGAGAGATCTTGTTGCTCGATACCCGCGAGCCGATGGAAAGCTGTGCTCGCTCCGTGCAACTTATTACGGTCAGCTTGGCGCGAGATGCCGTGCGCGCCGCCGCCGGTAATCTGGATGGCCTCCACGGTCGCCGGATCGGCGCGCGGGAAGGGGCGCTGCTAAGCGCACTATTGCGCGCCCTGGTTGAGCAGGCGTCTCATTTGTCGCCGAACGCCCAGGCCGCCGTCACGCGCACGCTGGTCGATCTGTTGTCGGTAGCCATCAACCCCGTCGGTACCGGCGCGCGCTCTGATTTTTACCGATTGGAATACGTGCGGCGCGAAGCGGCCCAGCGCCTGATCGAGGCGCATCTGGCTGCTGCCGACTTTTCGGTACAGGACATCGTTAAAGCAACCGGTATCTCGCGAGCGAGCTTGTATCGCTTGTTCGAGTCCCAAGGTGGCGTGGCGCGGTTTATCCAACTACGCCGGCTGCAACAGTTACGCGAGCGGCTGGACGATAGGGCGTTCGACGGCCAATCGCTGGCCGAGCTGGCGCCACTGTCTGGCTTCTCTGGCGAGAGCCATGCCAGCCGCCTCTTCAAACAGGCTTTTGGTGTCTCACCCGGTGCTTACCGTGCGGCCAGTATCCGCAGCGGGCTAATCCCGTCGGTTGATCTGATGGCACGGCGCTGGGCCAACAGCCTGAGAGAGCTTAGCTGAGCGCGCGTCTGTCCCGGTAACACGACTCCGGCGCCTACGACTTCAGCGCTTACGACTCCAGCACCTACGTCCCCAGAATGAGACGCATAGATATGTTGTTCTATGCGCCCCCCGCCTAGCATTCATATCTTGTGATTTAAGTCACAGATAGAGGTCATGCATTTTGTTAGCGGGGGGAGGCTGATGAATTGGCGCAAGTGATTTCTCAAAGCCAGCTTCAGCGTGCGGGTAAGTGTGGGGCAAATCACATCTAGCTGCATAGCTGGCATGCCGGTCACTTCATCACATTCGTTCGGGCAGCATGCGGTGCGCAAAAGAATCGGCGTGCGCAAAGGTGTGCGCGAACGAAACGGAATGCTTTCGCCGGATGTCTTCCGGCGCTTCGAGAACGATGTTCTCTAGTGCGATCCGAAACTCAATCTGCGCATGGTTGTTTGCAAACCACCCGCGCGCTGACGCGCTGACATTTGGCTTTGTAAAGCATTTCTAGAAAAACACCGGGCCATGGACGGCCCTTTTGCGCGATCCCGCGACTGGCTTGTTCAACACACATCGGTGTGAAACGAGCGCAGGCGCGTGCCCGTGAAATTCGGTCGCGCCATGACCCGCTCTCCGTTGGCGCAATGCGCCTGGGCAAGGGTCGAGAGCCTGGATCAAAAAGCAGCAAAGAACGCTTCAAATCAGCGACATCCACCACAGGGGAAAACCATGAATCACACCTACCGGCTCGTCTGGAATCGCACGCTGTGCGTGATGCAAGTAGCTTCGGAGTTGGCATCCAACCACGGTAGTGGTGCCAGCGGCGCCGCAAGCACGACGACCGGTCGCAACCGCTTTCAACCATTGGCGCTGAGCTGCGCGATCGCGTTGATGCTGGGTGCGTTGCCGGCACATGCTGGTGCGACCACAGATAGCGCTGGTGGCAATGGCGCTGCCGTCAGTGGCACGCCGGGTGGCGCAGGTGGTGCTGGATACGGTGTGGCGGGCGGTAACGGTTCTAACGGTAGTGGCGGCGGTGGCGGTGGTGCGGGCGCTGCCGGCGGCAATGGCAGCGGTGCCTCGGCGGCCGCTGGCGGCGCCGCAGGTCACGGCATTGCAGGTCAGCCAGGCAGTTCACCGCAAGGCGCAGGAGGTGCAGATGCCACTGACCCCAACGGTGGCGGCGGTGGTGGCGGTGGCGGCGCGGATGGTTATGTGGGCGCAGCCAATGGGCTAGCGCCTGGGGGTACTCATGTCGCTGGTGCAGGTGGCAATGGTGGCAAAGGCGTCAGCGGCGGCGGTGGTGGTGGTGGCGGTGCTGGCGGCGATGGCGCGCGCCTGATCGGAACCGCTGGCAGCACGGCAACGCTCTCAGGCGTATTTGCTGGCGGAAGCGGAGGCTCGGGCGGCTTCGGGGTCAACCCCGGCAACGACGGTGCTGCCGGTGATGGGATAGGCATCAACAACAGCAGCAACAACTTGACCATCAGTCATGCAGATATAAACGGCGGCACCAGCAACAACGCCAACGGCGGCAACGGTCTACGGGTCAGCGGCGATAGCAATACGATCGCTATCGATAACGCCAATATCTTTGGCGGGCAAGGTGGCGGCTACGGCAGCGTGGCCGTTCTGAACGGTATCGGCATTCTTATCAGCGGCAACAACAACGCGGTCGCCAATAGCGGCGCCGTTGTCGGCGGCGGTTACGGCAGCAGCACCGGTGGCGCGGGCATCTTGGTCAGTGGCAGTGGCAACGCCATCACCAACACCGGTGGCGGCACCATCGTCGGCGGCATCGGTACTGACGCCGGTGCTGGTGCGCAAGGCGGCGACGGGCTGGTGTTCAGCGGCAGCAAAAACACGCTTTCCAACAGTGGCCAAATCACCGGTGGCTCCGCCACGATTTCCAACAGTGGCACAAGCGGAATCGGCGGTAATGGCCTGGCTGTCAGCGGTGCCAATAACGTCATCAACAATACCGGGGCCGGCCAAATCATCGGTGGCGCTGCCATGGGCGCTAAAAACAATAGCAGCAGCCTGATCGCGAGCGGTGGCAATGGCATCGTCATCAGTGGCGGCCTCAACACCGTTAACAACAGCGGCAATATCACTGGCGGTAGCAGCGGCAGCTTTGGCGGCGGCTATGGTTCGGTCACCGGGAGTGGCGGCATCGGCATTGCGGTGACGGGCACTGCTACCGGCAACGTCATCAATAACAGTGGCACGATTGCCGGTGGCGCCGGCACCGCGCCAGGTCTGACCGGCGGTGTGGCGATCGCCACTAGCGGCGGCGTCACTGTCAACAATGCGGGCACGATCAGCGGCGGCATGTCGGGGGATGCAACACCGGTGCAGGCCAACGCCATCGCGTTCAGCGGTGGCGGCAACATGCTGGTGCTCGAAGCGGGTTCGCTCATCCATGGCAAAGTGATCGGCACGGTCAATGGCGGCGACACGCTGGCTCTGGGCGGCAATATCAATGCCGCTGGCGGCAACAGCTTCGACCTGACCCAGATCGGCCAGCAGTACCAGGGCTTCACCCAGTTGGAGAAGACCGGTACGAGTCAATGGACGTTGACCAACAACGGCGGCGGCAACTGGCTTATCAATCAGGGCGCGCTGCAACTGGGCGATGGCGTCAATACGGCCGGGCTCTGGGGTAGCACCGGCAGCACTGGGACCCATGCAACCCCCACCTCCCCGGCCGATGCCGGTGGTGTAGGTGGCAATGCCATCACTCTGACGGCGGCGGCCAGTGGCTTCATCAACAGCACCACCGGGCACGTCCATGGTGGCCATGGGGGCAGTGGCGGGTATGGTTCTTCAGCGCCGAATACCAGCTCGGCGGGTGGCAACGGTGGTGCAGGCGTGCTGGTTACCGGCACAACGCAGGCAGTTGTGCTGCAAAACGATGGCCTGATTCAAGGCGGCGACGGCGGTAATGGCAACAACGGTGCCACCCCCATTCAAGCCGGTATCCGCGGCGGTAACGGTGGGCAAGGCGGCAATGGCGGCAATGCCGTCACCCTCGACACCCTCGGCAGCGTGGTCAATAGCGGTACGTTGGTCGGCGGCGCCGGCGGTTTGGGGGGCTGGGGCGGAAATGGTTATGGCAGTGGTTATGGCAGCAGCTCCGCTGGTCAGGCGGGCAATGCAGGCCAGGGTGGCAACGGTGGCATCGGCCTGGCAATCAACTTCAGCCATGGTGCGCTCAGCACGGCCGGCAGCATCACCGGTGGCGTGGGCGGCGTGGGCGGCTTGGGCGGCAACGCGGTTTCTAGCACAGGCTCGCAAAGCGCCAACGGCGGCAACGGCGGTGCCGGTGGCGCCGGTCTGGCGATTGGCGGCAGCGGCAACACACTGACCAATACGGCAACCATTACCGGCGGTGCCGGTGGCAGCAACCCTGTCCCCTTCTTCGGTGGGGTCCCTGTGCCGGGCGGTGTCAGCTTTCCGGGCGGTAGTGCTGGTGCGGGTGGCGATGGCGGCAACGGCATGACCGTGAGCGGTGGCAATACCATCGACAACCAGGCCGCTGTAAGTGGCGGTAACGGTGGTAACGGTGCCTTCGCTATAAGCGGGGCGGTCGCCGGAACGGTCATCGGCACGTCCGGTAACGGCGGCATGGGAGGCATGGCGATCGCTTTGGACGATCAGGCCATTTTGTCTGTGGCGGCGGCGGGTTCCATGACCGGCGGCACCGGTGGCACTGGCGGCAACGGCGGCACGATACCGTTTTTCGGTGCAGGCACTGCTGTCACGATGGCCGGCACCGGTGGACGAGGCGGTAGCGGTGCCGCGATCGGCAACCACGACAACGTCGTCATCATGGGTGGTGGAGCGATCAGCGGCGGCGCCGGCGGTATCGGCGGTGGCGGTGGTTTTACTTTTCCTGCCGGCTTCCCCCCCATCGCCAGAGTTGGCTGGGTAGCGGGTGGCGTGGGTGCTACGGGTGGTGTCGGCGGTAGCGGCATCGATGCAATGGGCGGCAATACCATCGCGATCAGCGGCACGGTCGCCGGTGGTATCGGCGGTGCTGGCGGTCAAGGCGATATCGGCAAGTCAGGCGGCGCCGCGGGTAGTTCCTCCCAGAATGGTGGCAGCGGCGGTAATGGCGGCAATGGCGGCGTCGGTGGTCGCGGCATCGCGCTCGCTGGCAGCGGCAATACCATCAACAACAGTGGTGTGGTTACTGGCGGCAACGGCGGTAACGGTGGTACCGGCGGCGCTGGTGGCTTGGGTGGCAGTGGCGGCCCGACCGGTATCGGTGGCGCTGGCGGCAATGGTGGCAACGGCGGTAACGGTAGCGACGGCGGTATAGGTATTGCCGCCGGCAGCGGCAACACCATCAACAACAACGGCACGATCAGCGGTGGCCAGGGCGGTATCGCCGGCATCGGTGGCGCCGGTGGCCAAGGCGGCATGCCTGTTCCGATCGCCCTGCCGCCTGGTCTGGGTGGCATACCTATGCCTGCTCCTGTGGGGAGTCCCGGTATCGCCGGCGCGGCAGGTGCCGTCGGCGCCATCAATGGCCTCGGTGGGGTAGGCATCACCAGCACGGGCGGCACCACCGTAACCAATGCCGGCACGATCAGCGGTGGCCTGTCGGGTGACGGCAAGACCCAGGCTCATGCCATTGATTTCACCGGCGGCGGAAATACGCTGGAATTGCGCCAAGGCTATGTCTTCAACGGCGCCGTCACTGCGACCCGCAATGCCGGCCAGGCGGCCGATACGCTGGCGCTGGGCGGCACCGTCAACAGCAGCTTTGACGTAGGTTTGTTGGCCGCTGGCGCAGCCTTCGGCAACTTCAACCAGTTCCAAAAGAACGGCAGCAGCACCTGGGTGCTGACCGGTGCCGGTGTGGCTAGCGAAAGCTGGACTATTACCCAGGGCACCGTGCAAGGCGATGCCACCAGTCTTGTGGGCAACATCGTCTTTGCTCCGGCCGGCGGTACTAGCGCCGGGGTGATCTTCGACCAGGGCAGTCACAACACCCACAGCGCGACTACCGCTACTTATGCCGGCGTGATTTCGGGCACGGGCTCGCTGGGCAAGATCGACGATGGCACCTTGATTCTTAGCGGCGCCAACACTTACTCCGGTGGCACCACCGTCAGCGCCGGTACGCTTCAGGGCGACACCACCAGCCTGCAAGGCAACATCACCGACAACGCCACGCTGGTATTCAACCAGGCTAGCAATGGTCTCTTCGCGGGCAGCATCGCGGGCACCGGCACGCTGACCAAGGCAGGGGCGGGCATGCTTGTCCTCAATGGCGACAGTAGCCCGTTCACCGGCACGACCCTGGTGCAGTCCGGCACGCTGGAGGTGGGTGACAGCAATACGCCGACGGCGGTTTTGGGCGGCCATGTGCAGGTCGCGGCCGGTGGCACGTTGCGCGGCCATGGCCGCATCAATGGCGATGTGGTCAACGACGGCATGATCTGGGCGGGCGGCTCGATCGGCACACTGAGCATCCACGGCGATTTCACCCAAAAGGCGGATGGCAGCCTGACTATCGACGCTACCCCGAGCGGCCAGGTCGATTTGCTGGCGGTGAGTGGCAAGGCGTCGATTCTAGGCGGCAGCGCCGTGGTGTTGGCGCAACCGGGTCTGTGGACTCCGCGAACCGACTACACCATTCTCACCGCCGCTGGCGGCGTGAGCGGGACGTTCGCATCGGTGAGTTCCAATCTGGCTTTTCTTACTCCGGTGCTGAGCTATAGCGCCAACGCGGTGAGCCTGTCACTGCAGCGAAACGATATTCTGTTCGCTACCGTGGCGCAGACTCCAAACCAGAAGGCAGCGGCAGCGGCCGCCGAAAGTCTGGGCTGGGGCACGCCGGTGTATAACGCCTTGGTGAAGCTCGACGCGCCGACCGCTCGAGGGGCTTACGACCAGCTCGCTGGCGAGATCCACGACAGTACGCGTACCGCCATCATCGATGACGACCGTTATGTTCGCGAAGCGATCAACAATCACCTGTTGGGCCTGAGCAACGGCGCCAACGGGCTGAGTGCCAGCACCGACAGCGGCGTCACCGCGTGGAGCGCAGCGTGGGGACATTGGGGGAGCCATGATGGCGACGGCAACGCCGCTCCATTGAAAGCCAACGGCAGCGGCTTGCTGATTGGTGCCGATCTGCCGATCGGGGCGTCGTCACGGGTGGGGGCAGTGATCGGGACGGGACAGAGTACGGCCCGCATCAATACGCTCGGCTCCTCATCGCATGCACAGAACAAGTATCTGGGTGTGTACGGCAGTAGCGAGGTGGGTGCGTTACAACTGCAGGGCGGAGCGGCCTACGGCCGGCAGACGGTCAGCACGAACCGGGGCTTGGCGTTTGGCAATTTTGCCGGGCAAGCAGACAGCCGCTATCACGCCAACACCACGCAGGCCTATGCGGACGCCAGCTACCCGATGGCCTGGGGCCACGCGACGTTGGCGCCATTCGTCAACCTGGCCTATGAGCGTCTGCACACCGACGCGATCCGCGAAATCGGCACCGCAGCGGCGTTGGACGTGAGTGCGCAGAGCACCGCACGGACCTACGGCACCTTGGGCCTGCGCGGCAACTTTGTGCTTGATCCGACCGGCGGTCTGCGTGGACACGCCAGCATGGGTTGGCAGCATGCCTGGGGCGATACGGCCTCGCATAGCACGATGCGCTTCGCCGGCGGCGGCGGTGAGTTCGATATTGCTGGCGTGCCGGTAGCGCACAACGCGATGGCCGTGACTGGCGGCCTCAGCTTCCCGTTGGCGCCCAACGTCGCCCTCGATGTCAGCTACAGCGGGCAGTTCGCCCGCGATGCCACCGATCAGGCCGCGCGGATGAGTTTGACCTGGGTGTTCTGAGCAAACTGGCAGGGGGCAGGGTGCGGCCAGGATGGCCGCGCTCTGCCATAGTTCCATAGATCAGGGCATCCCTGGATGTCAGTCAGTAGAAAGCCAACGCGTCAGAAATCATGCCAAAAATTACCATCATAAGCTCCGCTTACAACGTCGAAAAATACATCAAGGAAATGATCGATAGCGTTTTGAATCAATCATTTTCGGACATGGAATTCATCATATCCAACGATGGCTCAACCGACCGAACCGCGGAAATTATTCGCGCCTACTCGGACCCGAGAATAAAATTCATCGATAACGCCGACAACGCCGGACAGGTGCGGCGGCTGCATGAGCTGGCGTTGCTTGCCAGTGGTGAATATATCGGCATTGTCGATGCCGACGATATGCTGTTTCAGCATGCGCTGGAGTACACGAATTACGTGCTGGACAATCATCCGGCATACGGATTGGTCTATACCGATCACTATGAAATGGATAGCACGTCAAGAGTGATTGCGATTGGGCAAAGGTCGAAAATACCTTATTCCAGAGACAACATTCTGAAAGATTTCATGTCGTTTCACTTCAAATTATTCAGACGAGAGTTGTACGGAAAAATCGAGCCGAACATGCGCATAGAAGTGGCGCAGGACTATGATTTTTGCCTGAGACTTTCAGAAGTTACCGACTTCATCCATCTGCCATTGCCACTGTATTACTACCGCCGGCACGCGGAATCGATATCGGTAAGTAGATATAAAAAGCAGGCCGAAACATCGCTTGAAATCATTAAAGACGCGATCGCAAGACGAAACTTGTCCAGCACACTGTCAGTGGAATTGCTTTACGACGAGTCAGGTATGGCCAAATATTTTTATAAAAATATCTGACCGAAAGGCCACGGGTGCCGACCCGGCACAGTGGTCGATCATGCCTGGCTTGTAAGGTATTTCTTACATCGAATCATGCCTGACGCTGACAGACAGCACCGTTCGCAGCGAGCAGGATGCTGGGAGCGTGCCTGGGAGTTTCGAGCGGGAGAGTACGCATCAGGGATCTCTGTCGAGAATTCGATCAAGTCGAACTTGATCGAATAGATATGCCCGAAATCCAAGAGCGCGAGGATGTCCACTAACGAATGGACTATGTCGTGCAGTCGATATCAGCGCAAAGGCCGCAATAGAGCGTGCATTAAGCCACGCTCCCTCGATTGATTTGACCATTCCCTTGTGAAGGAGAATCTCATGACGACTCATCGTGGCGGTTTCGGCGTTGGTCCCAATCACGCGGTCCAACTTGCAACGGCACATACAAGCGCCAGCCTCAATAGACCTGACGGTACGGCAGGAGGTGCCGCATCGGCCCCTGCTCATGACACCGTGGCCAAGGTCAGGCGCACCAAGTTCGACGCAGCCCCTTGGTGTCCCCCCTGGGTGCAAAAAATGGCTACGGAAAAGGCCACCATCGAAGAGGTGGTCCATACGGCGGTGAAACGCGCCCAGAGACATACCACCGAGGAAACGCTGGTCGAGATCGAAACGCTGCTCAATGAGCTGTCGCGCGACCCCGAGCATGCACGGCAGGTACGCGATGCTCTATCGAAAGATGTCATTGCCGATCTATTGATGAAAGGAGCGAAGCCATGAGCCTCTATGCCCTGGCAACACTCTTCAACGGCCCCAATCAGACCGGTTCGAGCCGGATGCTGGGTCTTGGGGCGTCAGATCGCTATCGCCCCGATGGCCCGATTGATCTGCTAACTGCGGGGCTTTATAACTTCGTCACATCGGGATCACTTATTTGCAGCGATGCCGATCTCAATCTGGTGTTGTTCCAGAACGATGATTTCAGCGGCAGCTTTTTCCAGTTGAGCAAGAGCCGTGACAGCGGCAACGCCAGCTATTGGCATACCGGGCCCGCGGCCAGCGCTCTGGTGATAGCGTCGAATCGGCGCAATACCACGGAAACGCGGCTGTCTTATTCGGATTTGTTCCGAGGCGAGTGGGATTCATTCCTGGACGGGAAACTTGCCGGCACGGCGGTGTCGCGAGAGGGTGAGCCGCTGCTGACCTGGCGCATGTTTCCAACCAACGATCAGTGGCTGGATGCGGGGCGCACTTATCTACGGATTCATCAGCCTTTGCATGTCCATCTTGATTGGTGGCCCGACTATTCCGCCTCGATGGACTACCACTTGGTGCTGTATGTGGATGGCAATCATCACCTGCGCTGTTGGGTCGCCGACTGGGAGTGCTGGGTGGATGGAGGCGCCAAAAATGGTCGAATCCATTCCAGTCTCGATCCGCAGGTAGCGGCCGGCATGCCCGAACTGCAAAATCAAATCAACGGACGGCTAAGTCAGCTCGACGGCCTCGGCGCGGTCAAGGATGTCTACTACCTGCCTGGACGACAACTCGCCTCCATCGGCACGGGAACACTCGGTGGGAATACCTCAGACGATGTAACCATCGTCGTCGTGTCTTGATGGCTGGGCAAGTAATGCTCGGCTAGCGCATATCGTTTTCCAAGGCGTCTCGGACGCCTTGGAATTCCTGCGCACTATCAACGGTTGGACGCGCCGCTGAATCGTCCGATCAAAGCACCACACCAGAATTGCTCGCCAGTTCATAGAACTGCTTAGGGCCTGTCCGCATACTCGCCATAAGGTGCGCAGCGTGCTGGTTCGTGGCGACGTCGCGCTTGTCCAATGGAGTGTTGACGGCGAGATTGTCAGATGATCTGCACGCAGCAGCATCGAAGCCAAGCACTGCACGTAGTTCGCCCTCTAGTGTTGCCGCGCTACGCATTTAGCGGGCGGGCAGCAGTGGAGCCGGCCTTTCACGCACTATCGGTGCAACCCCAGCGAGCAACAGAAACCGGACGTACGCACCCAAGTCTTCGCGGCCTGGGAAAAGTAGCGTGCGCTCCGATGTTGTAACGCGTCGCCGTGTAAGCGCGCCCCACTCACCACGGTGTTTCTCCGCGGTCATCGCTGATCGCACTTCCCTCCCTCGTTTAGACCACTCTTTACAAGGCTGTCATATGAAAAATACGCATGCGCTGAATATGTCAAAAGCAAAGCGAAGTGCCGTCGTTAGAACGTTTTTGCGTCCTATCGCCCTGGCCATTCCCATGGCCTTGTTTGCGATCAATTCAACTGCGGCCGTGAATGTTTCGGTCGACTACACGACTGTGGCGAGAACACTCGACCCACTGGCCATCGGTGGTGTCGATGAGAGTGCTTATGGTGCGCCTAATGTGTTGGTAAATGATGTGTTGCAACAAAGCCGGCTGCAAACACTGGGTGTTCCATATATGAGAATTAATCTCAAATATAGTACCCCCGGTGATCCCAATAGCCGCATTGTTTGCGGCGCTACCGGATGCGACTCCAGGTGGAGCGGTGATGAATGGGTTAACCACATAAAACAGCTCGGGGCGGAGCCTGTCGTTGAAGACCCCAGCAACCCCAGCGATCTGCCAAGCCTGGTAAAACATTTCAATGTGGACACACCGAACGCGGTTCACCGATGGCTTGGTGGAATCAATGAGCCCAATATTCACGGCCAGACTGCGGCGACGTATAGCGCGAATTTCAACATCACATACGACGCCATGAAGGCAGTGGACCCGACCATTCTTATTGGCGGTCCAACCATCGCATGGTACGACAGCGGATTCCTGCAGACCTTCTTGACGATGTCGGGAAGCCGCGTGGACTTTCTCGACTTTCATGGTTATGCGCAAGGCAGCACAAATCAGCTCTCTTATGACGTGCTGTTTGCGAAGGCGCAGAAATATGAAACCGATATTTTAGATCTCAATAAACGCATTCAAGCAACCGTCCCATTAAGGGCCTCGAATATTTCGATTGAAGTAGGTGAGTGGGATCTTGATTACGCCGGACACTTGCTGCAATACACCCCGTTTGAAACGGTGTGGGGCGCATCGACGATGGGGCATATCCTGCGAGCCGGCGGGATAGGCATGCTGTATGCGGATAAGGGCAACCTCCTTTTAAAGACCGGCGCTGAAGTGCCCAATGGCAAGCTGGATGATCCGACGTCGATGTATCACGCGTTGGGTATGTATACGGGAGAGGGCCTGTTTCCGAGGTTCGGTTCAAAGCTGGTGCAGGCAACAACAGACGTTTCCAGTGTGGAGGCGTACGCTTCGGACGAGCCGAAAAATATCGTGGTAATTAATAAAGACCCAAACCTGCAGCAGACCGCGACGTTCGCCTTGAATGGCTTCGTTACCGGCTCTGCCAATGTGTGGAGGCGGGATCAGTCGAGCGGCTCATCCGATAATCCGGTCAATATCGGTACCGTGGCCATCGTCAACGGTTCATTCTCATACGATCTGCCTCCTTTTTCGGTAACCACGTTTGTGGTCGGGGCGTCGTCAACTCTCGCATCGAATCCATCGATCACTGGTTTCTCGTTATACGATGCCGATTCAAAAAAGCTGATTGGCGTGTTGGCAAGCAACCAAACTATTTATCTGTCCAAGCTGCCAACCAGAAATTTGAATATTGAAGCCATCACCAAGCCTGCCAATGTAGGCAGTGTTGCATTTGGTCTGGATGGTCAGAACAATTTTCATGTAGAGAATTATTCCGGTTATTTCATGGAAGGTAAGGGCACAAATCATTGGGTGCCGGCGATAGGTTCGCACACTATTACTGCGACGCCTTACGCGGAAAAACAGGCGAAAGGAGCGCAGGGAAATTCTGGCTCCATTACTATCCATGTTGAACAGTAGAAGCCAGCTTCAAAACCAGTATGTGTGATTAACGCGTTTGCGTTGATACAGTCATATGGTTAGCCGGTCGACGGAGATGCGGCGGCACTATCGGTTTGATTAAGCCATATTGCCGCCGCGCAGTCGATCAGCCAAGGTCGTCGGAAATCATCAACTCCATCGCTCAGCCTAAATAGCTGATTGCGTAGATCTCTTCGTCCTAAAAGAAGAAAAGGACAGCGGGATGCGACAGGAATACGTAACTTAAGATCTGCAGCGACACGATTAGATAACCACTAATAGTTAGTAGCCCTCAATGACTATAGGGTTTCTAAGAACGCCTTGAGCGCCGTCCTTTCCTCAACACTCATATTTAGGGGATACCCTGCCTGCAAGCCGCGGTAATAGACCTCCTGATCAATTGCGTCTTCAAGCGTCGGTATGCTGCCATCGTGCATATAGGGTGCGGTCAAGGCCACGCCGCGAAGCGACGGCGTACGGAACAGGCCGATGTCAGCTGGATCCCGAGTCACGTTGAAACGCCCGAGTTGAGCCTCGTCCTCGTGTGTGGCTACCCGGTTACCAATAGCTTCGCCTTGAAGAGAGCGTTGGATGACAGCCTCCGTCAGCGAGGGAAGGTATTGGCTGATCGCATTTAGTCCTCCACCTGTGCGGTGATAGGCATGATCCGTCAACAGGACTGGAGAGCCCGCCAGCAGGTGGCAGTCAGCACAGCGTCCTTTGCCTCTAAAAAGAGCAAGTCCGAACTGGGCCTGTGGATTCAACGGCCTGCGGTCGCCTTGCAGGGTATAACGATCGTAGGCGCTCTCTGGTGAGTTCAAAGAGCGAACGTAGTCGGTTAACGCAGCGGAAACTTGTTCGGCCCCGATGACCTTGGCTTCGGGGAAAGCCTGAGCGAAGACAATAAGGCGCCCGGAATTTTGTTCGACCTTCTGAATCAGTTCCGTCTTGTCCTGTAATCCCATTTCCATTGGATTGGTGAGCGGATCGATAACTGCCTGTTCCAGAGTGGTGCGTCGCCCTTCCCAGAAGAACGAAACATTCTTGGATATTTCGATAGCCGCCAAGCTCGGGGTATTGCGCGTACCAGTACGCCCATAGACGCCTATAGCGACGCGGCGACCATCCGTATAGGCTTTAGCCGGAATATGGCAGGACGCACAGCTAATTTTGCCGTCGGCACTTAGTCGCGGGTCATTGAAGAGCTGCTTACCTAATGCGATACGCAGCGCTATCTGCGGTGAGGCGGCCGCATGTCGGTTGGCCGCGTCGCCTTTCAGCGCAACGGCGAACAGCAGTAGCGCCGATAGGGCTGTAAAGCCCATCAGCTGTTGTACGCGCTTGTGCGAGGACCATCGTGTCCGCCCTTCTTTCACAAAAGAAGTCTTACATCGCTACGAAGCGCATGGTGGCTCCGCTTGGCTTGAGTGTGGTGCTTACCGTGGTTTGCTCTGATGTCTCGCTCACAACCAAAACCACAATACCTTTCAACGCATCTGCCTTCAGTTGTTTGGATAAGCCGACGATGAATGTAGTGGTCTGCTTTGCATTCGGGCCACCGAGGATCAGCATACCCCCAGGCATCAGTATTGGGCCGATGCTATGGACTACCGAGTCAGTTTCGTTCTGTCGTCGTGTATCTGCTCCGACGTTGTCCTCTGCCGGTATCACGTAGATGTAAGGATGCATGCCGACATCCTTGCCGTAGAGCTTGCCCTGCGCGGCGAGGTAGTTGCCCCAAGTGATTTCGTCAGCCGTGGCTGCGGGTCTAGTCGGGCCCGCAGGATTCGGTGGTGCCGAAGTATGGGATGTGCCCATGGGTGTCTGTTGATCGCAAGCGACCAGTCCCAGGCACAACGCGCCCACACAAAATAGAAATCCTAGCCGAGTCATGTGTTCCCTTGAAATAAAACGCGACAAGCGTTACGACCATGCTGCCCACCCGAGAGGGCGGCATCTTGATGTACGGCAGTAGAGCAGTTTCATTAAACCGTATTCAAGGCGAACTAGACTACTGCTGCTTAGCCCACAAAATGATCGCCCCGCATCACGATGGTATTGACAGGGTAAGTTCACGCACCCAATAGTGCGAGGTCGGGGAAGCCACACTCCAGGGCATCACGCGTCGATATCAAGCCAGTCGTTCCGACGGAGCGGCTTAAGGGAAGTGCGTATGGAATCGCTGGACAACGACAAACGTACCGTTTTTGCCGACATCAGGCGAAAGGTTTTGGGTCGACGGTGCGGATTCTTCCATACCTTGGCCCGTGGGCTCGTCTGCGCAGGAGTGCTATGGGCCGAGGTCGCACTTGCCCAGTCGAGCAGCTATGTATACGACGCTAACGGACGCGTCGTGGCCGTCACTCAGAGCAACGGTGCCAGTGCCCAATACAGTTACGACACCATCGGAAACCTGGTGCAGGTCAGCTCCGTGTCCTCCGGGCAGCTCGTGATTTTCGCGTTTACTCCCACTCATGGTGTGACTGGGGCACAGGTCCTTATTAAAGGACAGGGGTTCAGCGCCTCAACCTCCAGCAATACGGTTACTTTCAATGGCACGCCGGCGACGGTGCTTTCCGCCTCCAGTACGCAGCTCGCCGTAGCCGTACCTTCCGGGGCGACGACAGGCCCGATCAGCGTCACGGTGGGTAACGTCACGATCACCAGTGCAACACCCTTCATCGTCGATGATACGGGGCTGCCACCGATGATCAGTGCAGTATCACCAAGCGTGATTGCTGTTGGCGGAAGCCTCGCTGTCACGGGGACCCACCTCGATCCGATAGATGGTCGAACGGTGATGTCGTTTGGTAATCGCAACGTCTCGGCGGTTTCTTCGATCAACGACAGCCAGATCCTGTACACCGTCACGGCGAGCGACACGAGTGGCTTCGTGACTGTGGAAACGCCTTATGGTCAGGCAGAAAGCGTCAGCCCAATTATTGTGCTACCCGCGGGTCTGAACGCTGCTAACGTCACCAGTACGGCGTATGTCGCCAACGGGGGCAATGCCAGCCTCAACATCAGCGCCGGCGGCCAGACTGGCGCGTTATTGTTCAAAGGCAATGCGGGTGACTGGACGAGTCTGCAGCTGAGCGCTATTAACACCTCGGCCAGCAACATCAACTATGCCATCTATGCTCCTGGCAACCAGCTGATCCTGCGAGGAACAGTATCGAGTAATACGCCATCAATTCATCTACCACAGCTTTCCGTCGGCGGTACTTACTTGGCTACATTCAGCCCGGACAGTGCCGGTGCGCAGCTGGCGGTTGGGATAGAGGGCGCGGGCACGCTCACGGTGGGTACGCCGGCTACGATTGCGACGACGATTCCGGGTGAAAGCAAGCGACTGCTATTCCAGGCGACCTCAGGGCAGGCTTTCACTCTTTTGATGAGCATCAGCTCGACGACCCCTGTGGGTCGGGCGGTCAACTACGCTATCTACAGTCCGGGGCAACAGAGTTACACCAACGGTTCGTTGTCGAGCAATAGCACAATTAATCTTTCCGCTTTGCCGAATACGGGCACGTATCAATTGATCATTGCTTCCGATGGCGGAGCGACCAGTGCGGAGCAGGTTGACTTGGAGCCGGCGATGCCCGTTGTACTGCCGTCCAATGGGCAGCTCGGCAGTTACAGCGGCTACGCTACTGGTCAAATTGCTAACTTGACGTTTACAGCGAATCAGGGCGACAACCTCGAGTTGACGTTGAGCAGCATGTCGATCTCCGGGTCAAACTCAAGCGCCATAATGAATGTCTACGATGCAAACGGTACCAACATCAGTAGCAGTTCAAACAATTGCTACCAAGGTTGGACCTGCCGACTTCCGTTGTGGAATCTCGCGGCAGGAAAGTACACGGTTACGGTGTCACCGCCCAGTTCGAGCAGTGCCATTAGTTTTAACGCGATGCTTGAGCCGGATCTACAAGGGCCGACATTGAGCGCGGACACGCCAGCGACGGTCAATCTGAGCATGGGCCAAGTTGAGCGGCTGACGTTTAACGCGAATTCGGGAGATAACGTCTCTTTGATCGTGTCCGATGCGAGTACGTCAAATCCAAGTGGGCTGCCGGTGCATGTGAGCATCTATCGTCCAGATGCCAGCCCGATCACGATCGCGAACTACTATACAACTGCCAATGTAATGGGCCTTGGCAGCATCAATTTAGTAAATCTGCCGGTGAGCGGAAGGTACACGGCGGTCGTCAACACATCCGGTATTCCAGGTGCGGCTCGATTGACCTTCACCCCCATCGTCATGCAACCCATCGCCGTGAACGGTACAAATCAGGCATATACGGGAGGAAGTGCCGGTAAAAGTGTCAATTTGACGTTTACCGCGAATCAAGGTGACAACCTGGAGCTGACGTTAAGCAAGATGTCCGTCGTGGGGTCATCAATGTCCCCGCTGGTGAATGTCTACGATGCGAATGGCACCAATGTCAGTAGTTCGAACAGCTGCGAGCAAGGTTGGACTTGTCGATTTGCACTGTGGAACCTTGCCTCGGGAAAGTACTCGGTCGTGGTATCGCCACCCGATTTGAGCACCGCCGTTGGCTTTAACGCCATACTTGAATCGGACCTGCAGGGACCGACGTTGAGTACGGGCATACCAGTAGATGTCAACCTGAGCTTGGGCCAGGTGGAGCGGTTGACGTTCAACGCGAACGCGGGCGATAACGTCACCCTCAAATTGTCGAACGTGAGCACCACCAATCCATCCGGACTGGGTGTGTACGTCAACGTGTATCGCCCTGACGTCGGCACCATCACGACAACTAATTCTTACTTTGTATTCAGTACCCAAAGTTCGAGTACGCAGCTGCTGCAAAATTTGCCGGTCAGCGGAACCTACACAATTGTCGTCTACACCTCCGGCATCGTTGGCTCCGCCTCGCTGGAACTCATGCCGTAGCAGTATGACGCGCGGTGACCTCAATCAATGTGGATTTACGTGACCAGGTTCGAAAGGAATCAGCAATGAGTGCAGAACAGCTAGGTCTGGGTCGAGTGGGTGGAATGGGCTTGGTCGGCCTGGTAGCCCTTAGTGCGGCTGCATTAGCGCTGCCACCTGCCGCATCACGCACGCGCGTTACCAGCGCAGGACATACTTACGTCTTGCCCGCCTTCGCCGATGTTAGCCGCACGTTGCTGTCCGATGGCCGCACGTTGGAAGTCGATGGTGTGCGAGCTACGGCATCGATACTCGATGGTGGCATGCGCAAGCAGGTGGCACTTCCCGAGCCGCGCCGTTTTGCATCGGTCACCGTGATGCCCAATGGCGTGGTGCTTCTGTGGGGTGGCATCGATGCGAACGGCCATGTGCTTGAGACGGGAGAATGGTTTAACCCCGTTACACAGCATTTTGTTTCTACTGGGGCGTTGGGTCTGCCCGCGCGTGCGGGTCACACGTTGTCGGTACTGACCGATGGCAATCTGCTGATGACCGGCGGTTGGTCGGTGCACGGTACGCCTGAGACCAGCGCAGTACTCTGGCAGCAAGCCTCTCATCAAGCGACGTCGTTGCCTGATGACGGGTCCGTTTCAGCACGCATGAGCGCGATAGCCGTGTTGCAGCCCGATGGGTCCATGCGTATCGAGGGCGGAGTCGATGATAAGGGCCGTGCGGTGCACAAGGCGTGGCAGTTCCAGGCGGCTTCGCTGCGCATGAAAGAAGTAGCTACGTCCACGATGCCCTCTTCGACAGCAATCACCGGAACGGTGCCTACTAGAAATGACCTCGCCGCCTCGATTCATGGTCCATTGGTGCTGCGTTTTGCGACGCCGGTAGATCTGCGGCAACTGAACGAGCACACAGTGACGCTGCTGGGGCCTGAAGGTACCGTGGCGGTGCACGTTGTCGGTGCTGAGGGTGGCCGTCTCGCATTTGTGCAATTGCCAGATGATTTGTATCCCGGCTCGCAGTACACACTGTTTGTCAAAGACCTGCACACGGCCAGCGGTTCAACGGTGCCCTATACCACCGTGGGTTTCACGACAGTGGGTACCGATGTCACCGGCGTAGTGGTGGCCGGGCAAGGTGGGCGTCCTTCGCCAGATATAGCAGAAGCGACTTTTTCTGAGCCGCCGCTCTATCTGATGGCCGGCGGCGGACACACGAGTTGCAGCGGTGACCAACTCTGTCGCCAGCATAGTTTTGTTCGCGATGGCGCTTGGTATCCCGGACAAAACAATGCGCCGGATGCCACCGGCGAACACTGGCGTCTGTACCCCCTCCATCAAAGTCTGCCCGATACGCGCGCGTTGGAAGCCACATTACCTAAGGGGGCGGCCGTACTTATAGGTCAGGTGCGTCAGATTGACGAAACACCGGTGGCCAATGTCGAAGTGAGTGTAGGCGATATCAAAGGACGCACCGATTCACGTGGTGTGTTTGTGCTCTCTGGCGTTCCTGTTGGTCGTGGGGAGTTGTTCGTCGATGGTGGCCCGGCTAGCCATGGCGAAGTTAGGTATGGCCGATTTCTGGTTGGGGCCGAAGTAAAGGCCAAAACCATCAATCACATGCCCTTTGTGATGTACTTGCCGCGGGTGCTCCCACGCGACGAGATCACACTTCCAGCACCAACCACACGCGAGGTGGTCCTAACTCATCCGGACATGCCTGGGCTGGAGCTGCATGTTCCCGCCGGCGCGGTGTTCAAGGACCGCGAGGGTCACGTTCTTTCGCACATCGCCCTTGTCCCCACGCCCGTGGATCACGCCCCTTTTCCACTGCCCGCCAACTTTCCGATGTACTTCACTATTCAACCCGGTGATGCGGTGGTGCAGGGGCTCACGTCCGATGCAGCTAAAGGCATTCGTGTGGTGTATCCCAATTACGGTCAAGCCAAGCCCCATGCGCCGGCCGATTTTTGGGTATACAGCGTGAAGGAGGGCTGGCAAATGTACGGTGCTGGCCATGTTGCTGACGATGCGAAGCACCTGATCCCTGACCCGGGCGTTACCTTGGCTTGGGCATTGGGTGCAGGCGCCTCACAGAACAATGCCAATCCTCCCACGGCCCAAAAACCCAATAATTGCACCAAAGGCGAGCCCATCGACTTACAAACCGGCATTCTGTTCCACGAGTGGAGCGATCTGTCCATTCGGGATTTGATGCCGCTGACACTGACGCGCACGTACACCTCCGCCGATTTAAATTCACATGTCTTTGGCATTGGCGGTAATGCAAATTTCGGTATGCACCTGTACAGCACCAACGGCGTCACCACCACGACCACGCTGGTGCTGCCATGTGGCGAGGGCATCACTTACAACCTGATCAGTGGCACGGTTAGTTGGCCGCTTGCGGGTTCGGTATGGGAGCACACCGGTACCGACTCGGCATTCTATGGCTCGAACCTGCAGTTCCTGGTGGATAACACTCCGCTAGGCGCGCACTGGATCCTGACGCTGAAGGACGGCACCCAGTACGCCTTTACCCGCCATATCCCCAACTCCTTGTCGTGGATACAGGACCGCTACGGTAACCAGGTCCAGTTCAACTACAACGGTGGATTGATGGAGCAAATGGTCTCGCCCAATGGGCACACCATTACCTTCAATTACGACAGCAGCAATCGTATTACTAGCGCGGCGGATAGCAGTGGTCGCACGGTTTTCTACGCCTACAACAGCGCTGGTAGCCTCGCAAAAGTTACTTACCCGGATCAGGCCACGGAGCAATATACCTACGACGACGGTACCCAGCGCTATAACTACGACGACGGTACCCATCGCATGCTTACCATGCAGGACCGGCGAGGGAACGTATGGGTCACTAACCAGTACGACACTTACGGTCGTATGGCGAAACAGACTTACGCCGACAACACCGCCTACCAATTTGCCTATACCACAGACAGCAACAGCAAAGTTACGGCTACCACGGTGACTGATCCCAACGGTAATCAGGAACGGGTGGCCTTTGATCCGATCAGTGGATATCCGTCGAGTGATACCGCTGCCTACGGTACTTCGTTGGCGCAGACCACTACGTTCGTACGCGAGGCGTCTGGACTGGTGGACAGTCAAACCGATGCGTTGGGGCGTACGACAGCCTACACCTACGACAACTTAGGCAACGTCCTCAGCCGAACCCAATTGTTCGGCTCATCGAATGCCGTAACCACGCGGTTCACCTATACCCCGGTCTACAGTCAACTCGCCACGGTTACCGATCCGCTAGGGCACACGACTAATTTCAGTTACACCAATGGCTGTCTTACGCAGGTCGCCGATGCGCTGGGACATAGCACAACCATTCAGTGCAATCCTGCGGGGCAAACCACATCCGTTCAGGACGCTTTAGGTAACAAAGCGACGTTCGCCTATCAGGGCTACAACCTGTTAAGTGTCACCGATGCTCTAAATCGCACGGTGAGCTATGCCGTAGACATCCTTGGCCGCCGAACCGCCGCACGTGATCCACTAGGTAACGTTACCCTCACCCAGTACGACACTAATGACCGCGTGACCGCGGTGACCGATGCGCTCAACCAGACCACCACGATGAGCTATGACGGCAACGGCAACCCGCTGAGCGTCACGTTGCCAAACCATGGTGTAATTACGTCAACCTATGACAGCCGCAATCGACGCAACTCGCGCACCGATGCGCTAAACCAAAGCGAGTCATGGACGTACGATGGCATGGGTCACGTACTCACCCACACCGACCGGAAAGGGAAGGTCACTGACTTCAGCTACGACGCGCTGAACCGGCGCAGCCTGATAGCGTACGCGGACGGCTCTGGCACGCAGCCAAGTTACGATGCGGGCAATCGCCTCACCGGTCTGACCGATTCTGTATCCGGCACCACAAGCTGGAGCTATGACAGCTTCGATCGGGTGACCGCCGAAGTGGGTGGGCAAGGCACTGTCAGCTATACCTACGATGCTGCTGGTCGGCGTATCAGTATGACGCCCGCGGCACAGGCCTTGGTGAACTACGGTTACGACAACGCCAATCGCCTCACGGCTATTAGCCAGGGTAGCGAAACGGTGCAGCTAGCCTATGACGCCGATAACCGCCGCACGATGCTGACGTTGCCCAATGGTGTTGCCGTCAACTATGGCTACGACAACGCGAGCGAACTCACCAGCCTTAGCTATGCACAAGGCAATGGCACCAATCTCGGTAACCTGGCTTACAGCTACGATGGCGCTGGCCGACGTATAGGCAAGACGGGGAGCTTCGCCACAGACGTGCTGCCGACGCCGACCACCCAGCCAGCCAGTTTCGACCTCAACAGTCGGAGGGTAAGCTTCAATGGTCAGGCGCTGAGCTACGATGCTAACGGCAATCTGATCGGTGATGGCACCAACACCTATACGTGGAATGCGCGCAGCCAGTTGACCCAGATCAGCCGAGGCGGTGCTGTTCAATTGAGCTATAGCTATGACCCGCTGGGCAGGCGCATCAGCAAGGCTGTTCAAGGTGGTACACCCACGCAGTATTTGTACGACGGCGACAATATCGTGCAAGAGACACAGGGTGGCACGGCGAACTCGATCCTCTCTGGTCTGGGCATTGATGAGCGCTATGCCCGAAGCGACGTGACGGGGCGGACTTATTTCCTGACGGATGCGTTAGGCAGCACGATCGCGTTGACCGATTCCACAGGAGCGACCCGCGAGCAGTACAGCTACGATCCGTATGGGAATGTCACGCTGAGTGACACGACCACTGGCTTCACCAATCCCTACCAATACACCGGACGTGAAGCGGACACGACGGGCCTCTACTATTATCGGGCGCGATACTACAGCCCTCTGATGGGCGGGTTTATTAGCGAAGACCCAGCGAGGTTTTATGGGGGGCAGCCCAGCTTCTATGCCTATGTGCGCGGAAATCCGCTGAATTACATAGATCCGCTAGGACTATGGTCATTGACTATTGAGTTATACGACGTATTCGGGGGCGCAATTATTTTGGGGCAAGACGAAAAGACGGGCCAGTGGTTTGGCGGTGGACGACTAGGTGTCGGATTATCAGGAGGTGTCAGCTTTGATCCCCTAGGCCAGCGCCCAGGCGCGGACTCGGGATCGTGCAACGGGACGACTGTAGGTACATTCGGTCAGATTGCAGCTACGGGTGGTGTTCTTACATGGAACCCTATTCAAGCAGCGGCCGGTGTCGATACCACGTCTGATGACGAATATCACGAGGGTCCAATGCCCGCCAAAACGGTAACTTTTAACAAGGTTGGCTTTGATATCGGTGTCTCGATGGGAATTGAAGTAATAACTCATTAGACAATTAGATTTTCCGGGTGAGATATGGCCAATAATTTCAATGCGATGCCAGGCTTGCTTAAAATGCTCACGGCGATGGGCTTTGGCATGCTTGCATGGGTTGTGGCTTCGGTATTTTCGGGTGGGTTGAGTATCTTTGGGCAAAATGTAAGCACATCCGATTGGTGGGAAAGTGGTGCTGGGTTTCTTTGCCTGCCTGCTGCGCTCCTTATGGCCGGATCTGCCATCCTTATGCTCTGTCGCTCTCGTTACGGTCGTCCAGCACATATTGCTGGGTGGGTGGCGATAAACATGGCCGTCTTTATCGGGATTAAACGCATAGGAATACATTCGTCGATGTTCATCCCTGCGATGTCATTCAATGCTGCATTAATTGTGGGTATTTCTCTGTATTTGTATTTAAGTAAAAGCATAAGGAATTACTTTCTCGCGGTAACTGATTAGAGGCTCTGCATGGCAATAGCTATGCCTAGGATCACAGTTATTATCAGGCGCCTTGATATGGTGTTGGTTGATGCGGCTGCGATGTGCTTTATGGTGAGTCGTCTTGATGCCTCGGTTAAGACAAGCAAAATCGATTTGCAGTTGTCTGAGCGCTATGTTGATCTAAAGATATGGGCTTTGTGAGATATCCAGGCACTAGACCTTAGTGATGGTCGCCTCCCACATTAGTCCCAGGCGCTGGAGTAGGGCGTGCGTCACGCGATCGCGCAGGCCCCGATCCCCGCAAGACGCCCGCTGGCGCCTTGCAATTCAGCCCATTTCAATCCTCAGATTTTCAGGATCGTAGTAGTTGGCTTGGCGAGGTCTACGGTCAACCCTTTCGGACATTGCTGGCCTTCCTTAGCGCAGAACTGGTCTTTGGCAAGCTGTGCTTCGGCGGCCGACATCCTCATAAAGAGTTTTGCTTCGCCCGCGGCGTCTCGGATTAGAACGAAGAACTGATCCACGCCGCGATCCCCATCTTTGGGCACTGCCTCACAGCGCGATTTGCTTTCGGTTTCGCAGAGCCCTACGGCCGCTGTTTGGGCTGCTTCGCGACTGGTGCTACCTGTAACAAGAGCTCGCTTGCCCCATGTTTTTTCGGTGGCGTCGTCGATCGGCCGGGCCAGTGAGAAGAAGCCACGAGCGGGCGCATCTGATTTGCTGATTTCGATAGCCAACGTGCGGGGCGTGCGCGCATCGAACGTGTCCAGTAGGCGACACTCGCGCCCTTTTGCGCAATGGGCTCGCAGCTGCCGGTCGAGAGCTTCCGGGGCGGCGATATTAAGCCAGCTGATATGGCCCTGGTCATCGGTAGTGCGGGCGATCTGACTATTGCCAACCGTTACGCGCACCTCGCACTCCACGTCGGTATCGCGTCCGCACTGGGACAGCGCGGCCTGTTCGGCCGCTTTGAAGCCGCTTTGTCCGCTCGCCAGCCAAGCCATATCGTCCCATTTGGGGTCGGGCGTACCTTTCGGCCGAGCGATGGATGCAAAGAGTCTTCTGTGCAGCGGCCCAACGGGAAAATTGGTGCGTGTACCGATCAATGAATTGATGACGTTCGCCGTCGTATGACAGCCTGCGGTATAAAGCTCGCACTCTTCCCTCGCTGCTTTCTCCGCATTGCCAAGGCCGGGCCCGCCTTTCACAAAGAGATTGCCAGCGGCATCTTCGATCACGACGATCTCGGAAAGATTGCTCCATGCGGCGCCAACTTCGCAGCCCTCTCCCATGGTCTGCGTACAGGCATCGAGCGCCGTGTTCTGGGCAGCTGCATCGCTGCCGTATCCCGCTGCCGCCCATATCTACGAAATATCTGGATGGATGACGACCGCCATGTAGACATTGGGCAGCTGGATCGGGGCGGCCTGGTAGGTTGCGGGAGGCGCATTACCCTGATCGACTCGCTGGCACAGCGGCGTCGCGGCAATGCCATTATCCGCCGGGCTCTGACCTACCATGATTTCTCCCGGCCCAGGACCAGAACAGGGGTAGGCCTGTGCATGCGCGGGACGCACTACGAATAAAAAGCTCACTGCAACGAAGACCAGCATCGCCGTCATAAATCGCAAAATCCTTCCCTGCCGATAGCTGAATCTTTCAGCGCTCATTGCTAACACTCCGTTCGTTTTATGAGCCGTTACAACGACACCGTCTGCGATCGCGGTTCGGTTGCTGTTCCATGGTGGCATGAACCCGCAGTCGGCATCGGGCACTGTCGCTGCCATTCTCTCCGTCGACGGGAGGGATGATACGAAATCGCTGCTACAAGAGCTCATCGACGCCTTACTGCCGAAGTGCGACCTAACTATTCGGTCGAGCGGGCCACTGCGATGTGCAGCGGTTTTGTAGCGGCGATGCCGTCAACAGACCGCCACGTCGTCAGAAACGCAATTGCGAAATAAAGGCGCGGCCGGTCGGTCCGGGAAGCGCGTCCTTGCGATAGACCACGTGCATGGGCAGAAACACATCGCGCGCGATCCCCTCGACATTGATCTTCATCAGGGTGCCCGCGTCGAGATCCTTTTTGACCATGTGTAAGGGCATATGCCCCCAGCCTAATCCTGCGTTCAAAAATGCGTGCTTCGCACCAAGGTCGGCGAGGCGCCAGGTGAGGGGCGAGAGCACGCCGAAGGTTCTGCCATCGGATAGCGGCGTGCGATCGGTCAGCACTAGCTGCACCTGCTTCTCGATGAGTTTCTTGCCGATGGCGCCTTTGTGCTTTGCCAGCGGGTGCGAGGGTGCCACCACAGTGACGAAGGGAAGATCGATTAGCGGCTCCGATGCGAGTTCATCGGGTATCACTGGCAGCGAGCCCACGATGCCGATACGGCACACGCCATCGATCACCGGGCGGATCACACCGCCCAGCGCCTCCACGTAGACGCGCAAGGGCGTGTTGGGGAAGAACTCGCGGCAATATCCGGCGGCGCGGGTAAGCCCGTCCATGGGATACATCACGTCGACCGCCACGGAAAGCTCAGGCTCCAGGCCTTCTTTCATCGAGCGCGCGCGGGCCTTGAAGCCATCCATCTGATCGGCCACGCCACGTGCTTCGGTCAGCAGCGCCACTCCTGCTTCGGTCAGCTTGGGATAGCGCTCGCTGCGATCGAACAGCGTGACGCCTAATTGCGCTTCGAGATTGAGCAGTGTCTGGCTCACTACCGATTGTGCGCGTCGCAGTTTTCGGCCCGCGGCGGAGAAACTTCCTTCTTCTGCTGCGGCAATGAAGGTGCGGAGCTGGTCTAGCGTGACGGCGTCGAGCATATATCGTCCAAAACGATAGATTGCATCGAAATATATAGGCTATTCGGATGCATGGGCAAGGCCTAGCCTTTCTCCATCACCAACGAGGACGCCCCCATGAACGCAGTTGCTTCCTTCCTATCACAGCCCGAACCGACCGCCGCAGCAGTGGTCAATCCGCGCAAAATCCGCACGGTTACCACCGGCTATCACCACGGCCCGATCACCCGCCTGGTCAGCCCTTCCGATCTCGGCCAGTGGATCAAGCCCTTTGTCTTTCTGGATGCCGGTGTCCTGCCGTCATCGGACGCCCCCTTGTTCGGTATCCACCCGCACTCGGGCATCGCCACCTTGACGGCGGTGCTGAAGGGTCACGTGGCCTATGAAGACACCACCGGCAAGCAGGGTGAAGTGGCGACGGGCGGCTTGGAGTGGATGAGGGCGGCAGGTGGGGTCTGGCACGACGGCCATGTCGTCGGCAGCACGCCGGTGGAGTTTTTCCAGCTCTGGGTGACGCTGCCACCGGATCAGGAAAACGGCGCGCCGGAAAGCCAGAACATCGCACCGGAAGAGGTCCCTGCCGTTGGTCCGGCGCGGGTACTGCTCGGGCACTACCAGGGCGCGAACAGTCCGATCCGTTCTCCCGCCGGCATCACCTATCTGCATGTGCGGTTGAAGGCGGGCGAGTCATGGCGTTTTGTGCCGAATCCAAACGAGACCGTAGCCTGGATGGCATTGCACCAGGGTACGACGACCGTGCCGGGGAGCTTTACCGCCGGCGACCTCGTGATCTTTGAAGAATCCGACCATGCCATCGACGTAGTAGCCCATGACGACGTGTCCTTCGTACTCGGCGCCGCCGTGAAGCATCCCTATCCCCTGGTGATGGGCAAGTACTCCGTCCACACCAACGCTGGCGCGCTCGCCGCAGGCGAGGCGGAAATCGTCCGCATCGGCCAGCAGCTACGTGCAGTCGGCCGCTTGAAGTAAGTCCTGTTTATCCATCCCGTTGACTCAATCATCCCAAAGAGAGAAACCATCATGAGCACCAAGATCGAAACCGCTACCTACACCTCGTCGATCCACAACGCACCCGCTGCGTCGAGTTTCACCCTCAAGAGCACGACTGAACTGCTCGGCCGTGTACTGATCGTTGGTTTGTTCCTGCTTTCCGGTGTGGGCAAGATCACCGCCTATACAGCGACCGCAGGCTACATGGCTTCTGTCGGCGTACCCGGCGGCATACTTCCGCTGGTCATCGCCACTGAAGTACTGGGTTCGCTCGCCATCATTCTCGGCTGGAAAACCCGCGTTGTGTCCTTCCTGATGGCGGGCTTCACCCTGCTGACCGGCATCCTGTTTCACAACAATTTCGCCGATCAGATACAGATGATCATGTTTATGAAGAACGTGTCGATTGCCGGTGCCTTCCTGCTGCTGACCGTCAATGGCGCAGGCCCGATCAGCCTCGACCACAAGTCGCGCTGATCCCACGCAGCCATCCCATCGATAATCCATCAGGAGACATCTCATGAGCTACGCCATCATCGGATCGGGCGCCATCGGCGGCGCCCTCGCCAAACAGTTCGCCCGCAACAAGATCAAGACCGTCATTACCAATCGCCGTGGACCGGCCTCGCTGGAAGATGCACTGCAAGCCTTCGCTCCTGCCGTAAGCGCAGCAAAAACCACCGACGCACTGGATGCGGACGTCATCATCCTCGCCGTCCCGTTCGGGGCGGTGGGGGAGGTCGCCAAGTTGCGCGGTGACTGGTCCGGCAAGATCGTGGTCGATGCCACTAACGCGATCGAGTTTCCCGCCTTCACGCCGCTGGACCTTGGCGGGCGTCCCTCCAGTCAGGTTGTAGCGGCGCAGTTCAAGGGTGCCAAGGTGGTCAAGGCGTTCAATACGTTGCCGGCGGCGGTACTCGGAGATGAGCCGCGCCGCAGCGAAGGCCAACGCACGATCTTCGTTTCAGGCGATCACGCCGAGGCCAACGAACAGGTCGCATCGCTTGCTACCTCGCTCGGCTTTAGTCCCATCACCTTGGGTCGCCTTGAAGAAGGTGGCTTATTGCAACAGTTCGGCGGCCCGCTGATGGTGCACAGCCTAATCAAGCAGCGCTAAGAGCCTGTTTGCTATCAAAGCAACTTGATGCGGCAGCACCGCTGACCTGGCTCAAACAGAAGGCCCCACGAAGCGGGGCCTTCGTTCTCATACTGGCGTTTAGCTGGATGGGGTGGCGACCTTCTTCGCCGCTTCTTCAATCAGCGTAGCGACTACCTTCGGGTTCGACACGTAGATGGCGTGGCTACCTTTGGTTTCCGTCACCTTGGCATTCGCTCGCTTGGCCATGACGCGCTGCGCGGCCACCGGGATCATGTGATCTTCGGTAACCACCAGATACCAGCTCGGTTTGCTCTTCCACGCCGGCTGGGTAATGGTGCCGGTGTAGGCGTTCATGCCCCACGGCACCTGCGATTCCGCCATGAATTTCGCTTTCGAGGACGGCAGGTCGCCGGCAAACGACGCCGGGAACTTGGCCGTATCCAGCATCAGATAACCATCCTGAGGTGGAAGGATCGGCGGCACCGGCGCACCCGGCACCGGGTTGCTGGTCAGCGTCTTGACCGATTCGCCGGCGTCTGGTGCAAAGGCTGTGATGTAGACCAGCGCCTTCACGTTCGGCGCGTTGCCGGACTCTGTAATGACCGCGCCGCCATACGAATGGCCGACAAGAACGACTGGGCCGCTCTGTTTCTCAAGCACGCGCTTCGTGAAGGCGACATCATCAGAGAGTGAGGACGTCGGATTCTGGACGATCGTCACGTCATAGCCGTCGTGTTTCAGGATGCCGTACACCCCCTCCCAACCCGAGCCGTCGACAAAACCGCCGTGGACCAGCACGACCGATGGCTTGGCGTCGGCAGCGTAAGCCGACCCGACATTCGTTAGTAAGGCGCCACCAACGATGACAGCCGCGATGTATTTACTGAGGTTCATAAAGGAAGCTCCTGCAGCGCGACAATGAATGCGTGAACAACGGCGCTGTTGCGCTATCCACACATGGCCCATGAGAGGTGCCCTGGTATTCCTTGAGGAACATCTACGGCTCTACAGGTTTCTCGGGCATCGCCATGACGTCGCCGGGAGCTATTGCCGTACTCACTGCGCCATTCGCGTTATGGCCGGGGAAGTTCGATAGTGCGACGACCAAATAGACGGGCATCCAGCGAGTACGCGCCCGGCCCCAGAAAGATCAAGGCGATGGCATGAAGTCCCTCGCACACGGTGGCGATTGAAAGCGAACCGCGATCGATCGCCATAAGCGCCAGGTTGCAAAGCAGCAACAGGCTCGCCGCCGAAGTAAGAGCCCCCAAGGTCATGGCCAAGGTGAGCGTCGCGGTCATCACCACCAACCCTACGGACGGCTGGGGGCCAATATCCATCAGCAGTTGAAGGATAATTGCCATGCGCAATAGCACCAGACCAAAACCCGGAAGGCCCTGGGGAAACATGGAGTAGAGACGTTGCATATCGTCATGCTATGGACGACGCGGCCACTAGCGCGATCCGCAATCGCGGGAACTTCAAATCCCCCGGTTGGGGGATATGCGGGCAACCATGAGATGGTTGATTAGGCGTATCTCTTCAAACCGCAGGGGGCGGGCTCAATGGCGCATCCAAGAGGGGCTTCAGTACCGGCTGTTTTGATGCGGTTTGCAGGCGTGATCGCGGTATTTTTGTGCGCTTTCGGACTACGCGCACAACAGATCGACCGTATGCCGCGAAGCGCGGATAGCGCCCTGGATCGTCCGCTGACCGAGTTACGTCATATCAATGTCACCGGCAGTGACGCCACCCATGGCGGCATAACCGCCATCGCGCAGTCTTCCGATGGCTTTCTGTGGCTGGGGAGTTCGATAGGCTTGCTGCGTTTCGATGGCGTCCGTTTCGACGATGCATACGCCAATCGCCTGCCTAAATTGAGCATCAACTCGATCTACGTCGACCATAACGACGATGTCTGGGTTGGATACTTCGGCGGCGGGCTCAGCCGGATTCGCGGCAACGACATCGTCAACTATCGGGGCGGGGTGGAGGTGCCGCAGGGGACATTGTTCACCGTCCTTCGAGGGCCGGATGGTCTTCTATGGGCAGCCAGTACGAAAGGAGTCGTGCGTCTACTCGATAACCGATGGGTAAAGGTCGGTGCAGACCTCGGCTACGATGGCGGTCGCCCTCATTCGATGCAGATGATCGATGGGGTTCTGTGGATCGTGGACGATGCGAACGCCTGGTATCTCGAACCTGGTGCGGCGAAATTTGGCGTTACGGACGGGGACAAGCACATCGATGCGCAGTGGCGTAGAACGGGAACGCCCGCAAGACTCTACAACCAGGAGCAGGATGGCCCCGCGCTAGTCGATTCGTCAGGCGCACTTTGGATCGGACAGCCCAAAGGGATCGAGCGGGATCGTTGGATAGTGGATGACGATGGCCATCCGCAGCGCGTCGTAGAGACTTTCTCCAACGCCGAAGGGTTATCAAGCAATGGCGTTGAGGACATCTTCGAGGATCGTGAAGGGAATATCTGGGTTCTGACCAGGCAAGGGCTAGATCAGTTTCGCGCTACGAATCTAAGACCCTTGTCGTTGCCAGGGAATGTACAAATCCCTTTCGTCGTGCCTGAGACGAGCAAGCAGATTTGGATTCCCAGTGTCTGGCAGTCACCGTTCTTGGTGACCGGGCTCTCCGCCAAACTGTATCCACAGATACCCAACGCTATCAGTGCTGCCGTACGCGATAAGCAGGGCGCGGTTTGGATGGCCGGCTTATATGGAATCTTCAAATACGACAGCGGTACGTTAAGCAAGATCGCATGGCCGCCGGCATTGAAGAGCGCGGGCGCACTAAGCCAGGCCATCGCTATGGACGATCGTGGTGTGCTTTGGATCAGTGTGGCGCTGAACGGGCTGTATCAATTCAAGGACGGCTCCTGGACCAAGATCGACACCGCCGAATATGGGCTCGGCGGCCCCACGCGTTTGGTCAGCGATGATGTCGGCCGCCTTTGGCTGGCCTATCCCAACGAGACGTTGGCCGTCATGGCTCAAGGAAAGACAACGAATTACGGTCTCAAAGAAGGTCTTGCGACGGGCAGCTTATTGGCGATTGAAGTCACCCGATCGCATGTATGGGTGGGAGGCGAGCGCGGTCTATTTCTTCTCCGTGGGGATCGATTTGTCCAGGTAAAAGGGAGGGGCGGCGATATCTTCCGAGTGATAAGCGGCGTGGTCGAAATGGACAACGGCGACCTTTGGCTGAATGGGCTGGATGGCGCTTACCGCATTGAAGCTGCGGAACTTGTTCGCGCGCAGAGCGACCCATCCTACGAAGTATCTTTTCGTTTTTTTGGCCCGGACGATGGCCGCATCGGCATGGCCGACCGTGTACGGCCGCTGCCGACCCTTGCGAAGAGTGATGACGGTCGCCTTTGGTTCAGCACGTCAACCTCTGTTTCGTGGATATATCCCCAAAAGATTATTCGGAACACGATCGCGCCGACTGTCGTCATTGAAGGGATTTCGGATGGCGAAACACGTTACCCGGCATCTGGCGATATCCGGCTGAGACCGCTCACTCGGAGAGTGAATATCGAGTACACGGCGGCATCGTTAGCCAACCCGAAGCGAGTTCATTTCCGCTATCGACTCGATGGTGTCGATAACGAATGGCAGGACGCAGGTGGGCTTCGCAGTGCCCGATATACGAATCTCGGTCCTGGCAGCTACCGATTTCATGTTCAGGCGATTAACGAGGACGGAGTCTCCAGCAGCGGGGACAGCACTTTCGCGTTCGCCATTCGCGCCGCCTGGTATCAAACAATCATCTTCAAAGTGCTTTGTATTTTGTCCATGGCGGCATTGTTGGTAGCTATCGATAGGTACCGTCTGCGGCAGGAGCGTGCGCGGATTCGGATGAGCATCAATGCGCGCGATGAAGAGCGCGATCGAATCGCACGCGACCTGCACGACACGCTTCTGCAAAGCGTGCAAGGACTGGTCATGCATTTTCAATCCGTGGCCGATCGAATCCATGACGACCCGCAGACACGTATGGCCCTGGAGGGTGCGCTTGGTCGTGCGGACAAGGTCGTTGGCGAAGCGCGAGGGCGTGTTCTTGATCTGCGAACCAAGACGGGTGGAGATCTTCACGAAGTGCTGGAAAAGACCGGCGCGGAGCTGACGGCCGGTCAAGCCATGCACTTCAAGGCGCTGATTGAAGGCCGACCCCGCGAGCTGACCACTAAGGTCTACTGGGAGGTGCTGTCGATCGCCAAGGAAGCGATGTTCAATGCCTTCCAGCATTCGAACGGAACGCTTCTGGAGATAGAGATCGCCTATTTGAGCAGGGTGCTGCGGGTTCGGTTGCGCGACAATGGCGTGGGCATCTCGGAAGATGTGCTTCGGCAAGGTCGTCCCAATCATTGGGGTATCGGTGGCATGCGGGAGCGGGCCGACAAAATCTCCGCGAAGTTCCGCATCTGGTCGCGGGAAGGCGAGGGGTGCGAGATAGAGGTCCTGGTACCGGCAAGCACGGCCTATCTAACCCAGGTCAGCGCCTATCAACGGATGCTGGAGCGCATGCTGCAGTGGGCAAGGGGATGACGAATATGCGCATACTGATTGTCGACGATCATCCTTTGCTGCGCGAAGGCGTCGCGGCGGTCATCGCTGCCCAGGACGATATGTCCGTTGTGGCAGAGGCCTCAAGCGGGTCCGAGGCGATTGAAAAGTTTCGCGAGTATCGCCCCGACATCACGCTAATGGATCTGCAGATGCCAGGAACAAGTGGCGAGGAGGCTATACGCACCATCGCGAGCGAGTTTCCCCAGGCCCGCATCATTGTTCTGACGAACTACAGCGGCGATGCGCAAGTCATCAGGGCGATGAAATGGGGGGCGTCCGCGTACCTGCTAAAGAACATGCTGCGGACCGATCTGCTGAACACCATCCGCCAACTGCACCAGGGAAAGCGTTACTTCCCCAGCGAGGTCGCCGGAATCATCGCCGCACACATGATGGATGACGCACTGACGTGTAGAGAGATCGAAGTGCTGAGACTTGTGGCGCAGGGTCTCTCGAACAAAGAGATCGCCCATAGCATACATATCAGTGAAGAGACCGCGAAGTCGCATGTAAGTAACATTCTTTCCAAGTTGGGTGCACGCGATCGCACACAAGCCGTTGTCATCGCGGCTCGCCGCGGCATCATTGATATCTTGAGTGACCCTCCAGGCGTGTTGCCATAGGGGGCAAGGGTGCCTCTACTGAGTTGACATCACTCCATCACATCGATGTTGAGGTGCGAAATGTCCGAGGTATCAGCATTCCGTTTGTACGTATTGAGAGCCGCGTACGCATTGATTGCGGTCGGGCTCGCGCTCATGGTCTGGCCAAAGATGATTCAGCACGGATCTGGATCAAACTTGCTTTAGGACCACGCCTGCACAAGACGCAGCGATGAATTCGTATGCGAGTGGTCATCTACATGACCGCTATGATCTTTTAACGAATAATTGCGGCGACTACGCCAAATGAGTTCTTAGGTCGGGGGGAATGCATGTCCAAGGTGGTTTTCTAACGCCTACCTATCCGAACAAAATGACTACCGATTGGAATAATAACAGCGACATGATGCGGACAATAACTACGGCCCACCATTCGATGTAGAAAATTACAAGTATCCAACCGCAGGAGACTCATCATCGCGATGAATAAGATCAAAGCCATTCCATTTATTGTCCTTGGGACAATAGTGCATGTGATGCTTGTCGCCACAGTCTTCGGTGCCTATATCTCTTGTGATACACGCACTAACTGTGTGTCTACTGCCACGCGGGTTAGCGCAACAGTCCTAAGTTTTCCGATAAACCTTGTCTCATGGATTTGGGAGCGGGATGACGCAAGAATATCTAGCGGGTCATTCTTGATTCTTCTACTTAATTCGGTGCTTGCGGTTACTATCGTTTGGTTCTTTCTGAAGGCCATTGTCAGCCTGGGAAGGAAGTCCATCAGCGCGCCGAAAAAGTAAGGGACTATTCCGGCCATCGATTTCGAACGCCCGCCTTTGGGGCTAGGCGTTCAGTTAATCTATTGATCGTGTATCGAAGCCGGATTCCGAGTGGAATCCGGCTTTTTTGCGAGCCGCGGTTGCTGTAGGTGTAGGGCCTATGGCCTGAGCGTCCCTACCTCTGATGTTCCTACACTGCGATAGTAAGCTTGAAGCAGATGGGCCTCACTCCCAGAGCGGTTCGGGCAGCGCCTAACAACTCGTTCAAGACGAACGGCTACGCCGCCACTTAACTCCAACGTTGGGTTGTCCATGGAAGAATTCCGAATACGTCCTGGCTATGGAGCCTCGCATCTCAAGCTTATCGAGTTCCGTGGCGACCACAGAGCTGGAGGCTTCCCGTCTGTTCTCAAGCTACTGGAAGGTCAGCTAGCTGAGTTCTCATGTACTGGAAGCTGGCCGGCACCGGATGATTTTCTCTGGGAGTGCGTCTATGCCGGTGGTACCTTCGAATTGTTCAATGACTGGGGTGGCCTTTTTATCATTCCCACATACAACAATGACCAAGTTGTTGCGGATGTAGCGTCGGCCCTTGAAGCATCAGGTCAGTTTTGCTGTGCTGCAGAGAGCTGCTAATAACTCGTTCAAGGTAAACGCCTACGTCGCCGCTTAACTCTAGCCTTACTTGACGAATTCTGGCTGTTTGCCGCAGACCGCTCCGGCAACCGACACGGCATGACCATAGTCCTTGCCTGGCTTGCACATGGCTTCTTGAAGAAATGCGATAACCGTCGATCGATCTTCCTCGCTAACCCGTCGCAGCGAGTCGAAACCATCATCCCATTGATAGACGGACACGCTGTCCAGATACGGATCCAGTACATCCTCGTTCAAGAAGATGCTCGCGATGTACGGCGAGGGGCTTTTCTTTGAATACACCGCAAGGGGTGCGATGAAAGATGCGGCGCTGTCTGTACTGATGAGTAGTGGTCGAGAAAACGACAGAGCGCTCGGGTTCGACTTGAATTTCTGTATGTCCCAAATTTTCGCCACCCGGACTCCGTCCCGAGAAAAATGAATCCCTGCATGTTCGGCTCATCCACGTCTCCGCGATGGGGAGGCATGGCCGCTGTGCTTATCCAGTCACACCAGCCGTCACCATTGATGTCTATGGCCTGTGTGAATGGACTATTGGACGGCGTATTAGCGGCTCGATACTCCTGATGCATCTGTTTGTAAGGCGGCGCTTTGGGTGAGGGTTTGCACTGCTTGGCCGGCTTCAGCGACAGGTCGCCTGACTCAATCGCATGCGCGCGGGTGCATGCAAACACTGATACGACAGAAAAAAAGAACACCCAGCTCAAGGATTTCAATGAACACTCCGTTTGTCTTTTGACATTGCCCGACTTCATTTCCGCGTCAGGCGTTACAGGCCAACACCCTGAACGACTATGGAGCCAGAAGCGATGGGCGCCACGAGGTTTCAGTCTAGCCTTCGCTGGCCCCACACTCCGACCCCATAGGCCCTTTGCAGCCACCCCAACTACTGACGACCGGGCCATCGATACCTCGACGCCCTCCTAGCCCTAACCATCGATCTTCACGACAACGGTCACGATGTTATCGTGCAAAACGAATGTTACTGAGAGTGCGTTTAGCGCCATCGGGTGTGAAACATCATCTGATCGAGATGGGTGCGCACCGCGAATGCCGATGAAAGGGTTTCAGCGAATGGATTTCTGCGTGAGCTCAATGAGCCGTCGAGTACCGAAGTTGTCGGCTAGCGACAGGGTTAGGTATTCGCGCCGGAGATAAGCAAACTGCGGCAAGGTTAGGGATCGTCGACAAATCATTCGCGACGACATAATGGCCTGCCGTCATTGCACCAAACGAGCGCATTGTCCATGATGGTGCAATGAACGCATTGGCATGGCGGGTATGGGCGGAGCAGTTGACGACCGGGCTGGTCTTGGTCGATGCCGATTTGCGCGTGCAGTGGATCAATCCCGCGCTGGCCGAGCTGCTGGAAATCGGGCCGCGAAGTGCCGTGGGACAGCCGTTGGGTTTGCTTCTGCATGAGCCGGCTTGGCTGGCGCAGGCCGAACGGGTGCTGGCCGAACAGCGTGCCTTGCAGTTGCGTGGGATCAACCTGGTTTCCGCGCGCGGTGGCGAAACCATGGTGGACATCAGTCTGCAGCCGCTGGACGGCCCCAGCCTGCTGCTTGAGGTACACCCGCTGGCGGCGCCTGTGCCGGCGGCATCGCCGTTGTCGGCCACGTTGCGTGGCTTTGCCCATGAGGTGAAGAATCCACTGGCCGGCTTGCGCGGCGCGGCGCAACTGCTGCAGCGCCGGGTGGGCGACGAGGATCTGAAATCGCTGGCCGGGTTGGTGATTGCCGAAGCTGACCGCTTGGCTAGCTTGGCGAACCGGCTGCTGCATCACGATGGCGCGCCACGGTTGGCGTCGGTGAATATTCACGAACGGCTGGAACGCCTGAGCGATTTGCTGTTGGCCGAGCCGACGCCTGTGCAGTTGCGTCATGACTACGACCCCAGCCTGCCGGATGTATGGGGCGATGCCGACCGTTTGCAGCAATTGCTGCTGAATCTGGCGCGCAACGCGGTAGAGGCCGGTGCGCGAACGCTCACCTTTCGCACGCGTATCGAGCATGGCGTGCGGCTGAGTGAGCGGATCGCGCGCACGGCGCTGCGTGTGGACGTGATCGACGATGGCCCCGGCGTGCCGGCATCCATGCGTGACACCTTGTTTGAACCGCTGGTCTCCGGGCGTGCCGATGGCACGGGGCTCGGTCTGGCGCTGGCGCGTGAGATTGCCCGCGAACATGGCGGCGAACTGCGTTACGCCAGCCGATCGGGCGAGACGGTGTTTTCCTTGTATCTGCCGATAGGCCCGAGCCATGACTAAACAGCGCGCCGAGATCTGGATCGCCGACGATGACCGCGGCGTGCGCTTTGTATTGGCTGAAGCGCTGCGCGATGCCGGCCATGCGGTACGTGAATTCGGCGATGCCGATGCCGTGCGCGAGGCGCTGCAAACGATGCGGCCGGCATTGCTGCTGACCGATGTGCGCATGCCGGGCGAGGACGGCTTGTCCTTGCTGCTCGCTTTGAAGGAACAAGGTGTGGGTCCGGTGATCGTGATGAGCGCGTATACCGACGTCGCCACTACAGCGGCGGCCTATCGTGCCGGGGCGGTGGACTATCTGGCCAAGCCGTTCGATCTCGATCAGGCGGTGGCTGCGGTGGAGCGCGCATTGATCGATGAGCCTGCGGTTAGCGTCGTATTGGCGCCGGCCGCGCCGGCGCATGCGCTTTTGGGTGAGAGCGCGGCGATGCGCGAGGTGTTCCGTTTGATCGGCCGCGTCGCTGCCAGCGATCTCAATGTGTTGATTACCGGCGAGACCGGCACCGGCAAAGAGCTGGTGGCGCGTGCGCTGCATGAGGAAAGCGCACGCCGTAGCCGCCCCTTTGTCGCGCTCAATACGGCGGCGATTCCCAGTGAGTTGCTGGAGAGCGAGCTGTTTGGCCACGAGGCGGGTGCGTTCACCGGAGCCACGCGTCGTCATCCCGGCCGTTTTGAGCAAGCCGAGGGCGGCACCCTGTTTCTCGATGAAATCGGCGATATGCCCTTGGCCTTGCAGACGCGCTTGCTACGCGTGCTGGCCGGCGGCGAGTTTTATCGGGTCGGCGGGCGCGAGTTGATCCGTGGCAATGTGCGTATCGTCGCCGCGACCCATCAAGATCTGGATCAGCGCGTTGCCGCCGGACAGTTTCGCGCCGATCTGAAGCACCGGCTCGATGTGGTGCGCATCGCTTTGCCGGCGTTGCGCACGCGGCGCAGTGATATCCCCTTGCTGGCGCAGCATTTCATGGCCTCGGCGGCGCGCGAGCTGAATCTGCCGGCCAAGCGCTTTTCACGCGCGGCACTGAAATTGATCGAACAACGCGATTACCCAGGCAATGTGCGTGAGCTGGAAAACCTGTGTCGAAGACTGACCGTGATCGCGCCCGGCGTGGAGATTCTGCCGGCCGACCTTGCCGATGGATCGGCTGCCCATACCGGGCATGATTGGGCCGATGCCCTGCGTGACTGGGCCGAGCAGGCGCTGGCCGCCGGCGAGGAAGATATTCACGGCCGTGCGCGCGAAGCGCTTGATCGTACCCTGCTCGAAGCCGCCCTGGCCGCGCATCAAGGCCATCGCCAACATGCGGCCGCTGCGCTTGGCGTTGGCCGCAACACGCTTACCCGCAAACTCGGCGCCTCGCGGACGCGCAAGCCGAGCGGTGCATAAATAGACAGGCCACAACTCAGGCGATAACTGATGACCACACCCAAGATCCGTTCCGCCACGCCTGCCGATATCGCCCATCTCGTTGCCTGGAACACCGCGATGGCGTGGGAGACGGAGGCCAAACGGCTCGATCCTGCCGTGCTTGAGCGGGGCGTTGCCGCGGTGCTCGACGAGCCGCGGCGTGGCTTCTATCTGGTCGCCGAATGCGATGGTCTTGCCGTGGGCAGCTTGCTGGTGACTTACGAATGGAGCGATTGGCGTTGCGGCGACTTTTGGTGGATCCAGAGTGTCTACATCGCGCCTGAAGCGCGCCGCCGTGGGGTGTTTCGTGCGCTATACGCCGATGTTGCCGAGCGAGCCCGCGCCGCCGGTGCGGTCGGTCTGCGCTTGTATGTGGAGACCGAAAATCAACGAGCGCAGGCGACCTATACCGGGCTTGGCATGGAGCGGTGTCATTACTTGATGTACGAGGCTTCGCCGCTATAGGCGCGGCGATCGTCCGATGCGAGGGTCAATGCAGCGCCGTTACCGGCGCACTGAGACGGCCTTGCTCATCCAGCATGATGCGGCCGAGCGCATGCAGATCGGGCGGGATGCCGAAATGATCGGCCAGTGTCGCCACCAGCGAGCCCAGCGCCTGTGGTTGCAATGGATAGCCGTGGGCCAGTGCACGGGGCTGGCCGCCATGGCCGCGTTGGGCGACGGTGATGGCGACCACGCCAAGTCCGGGGGCCTCATGCGCGAATAAGGTGGGCGGATCGAAGCCGGGGTCGACCGCTGCCAGGATTTCCAGCAGGCCACCGGGTGAGGTTTCCACGCTGGCGGGCGCCTGCAGGCGCAGGGGCAGGCCATGGGCTTCGAGGAGAGCGGCGTACTGGCGCAGTTCAAACACGATGCCGGCGAACGCATGCGAACGCTGGGCCGGGTCGCCGGTTTGATCCTGCAGCCATTGCGCGGGCGAGGGTATGAATACCTTGCCTTCGGCGTAGCGCAGCTCAAAGCCACGTGAACTCAGGGTGATCTCTTCGCGGTAAGGCGTCAGCAAGGCGGCTTCAAGCAGGCTCCACAACGGGGCCAAATTGACGTGCTCGTATTGCACGCAGGTCAGCGCGAGCAGGTCGTTGCGGCTCAGATAGCGCACGTGTTCAAGCTTCACACCGAGCGTGCGCATCAACCAGTCGGCAGTACGGGCGCCAGCTTCGCCGCGGCCGACCAGTTCCACTTCCAGCCGCTCGCCCAGGGCTTCGGCCAGGTCGGCCGGTGCCAACAGGCTCAGCGGGAGTAGCCGCATCGGGCCGTCGGCATAGGTGGGGTCGGGCTCCAGCGGCTGGGCCGGCATATGGCCTTCATGGCTGCCAAAGGCGACTACGTTATCCAGATGGCCGCGCGGCACGCGGCGTGCCAGCTCGTCCAGGGTGGCCCACACCGGAAATCCGGGGCGCAGCAGCTCCACCGTATCGAACAAGGCACCCACGAGCGCCAGGCGTGCCTGATTCACTTGCGGCAACAGCGCATGCAGGTCGATGGCGATCAAGCCGGCCAGCTCGGCGGCCTCGTCGCGGCTCAGGCTAAGTCGCGGCGGCGTTTCGCCGGGCGACACTTCCAGTGCCAGTACGGCGGGCAGGGCGAGCAGCGATTGCGCTTCCAAGTGGGTTAAATCCAGAGCATTAAAGAGCGGCGATTCTAACATTCGCGTCCAAGTGCCTATTTTTAGATCTGCGCGAGCCGTTCTGGGATCACAAATAGGGGCTAATGGGCTTTCGCCGCGCGGCATAGCGGGTTAGCCTTGCCGCTCAGGTTCGGTCGGATTGCCAAGGGCATGGAAAACACGCAAAAGCGCGTCGGTGTGATCGGCGGTGTACGTATTCCGTTTTGCCGTAACAACACGGCATATGCGGATGTCGGCAATTTCGGCATGTCGGTGAAAGTGCTGGGCGCACTGGTCGAACGGTATGGCTTGCACGGTGTTGAGCTTGGCGAAGTGGCCATGGGCGCGGTCATCAAGCACGCCTCGGACTGGAATCTGGCGCGCGAAGCGCTGTTGTCCTCCGGCCTGGCACCGACCACGCCGGGCATTACCACGGCGCGTGCCTGCGGCACCTCGCTGGATAACGCCATCATCATTGCCAACAAGATCGCCGCCGGGCAGATCGAGGCCGGCATCGCGGGCGGTTCGGACACCACCAGCGACGTGCCGATCGTGCTGAGCGAGCGCCTGCGCAAGCGGTTGCTGGCGATCAATCGCGGCAAGAGCTGGCAAGACAAGCTGCGCGCCGCCACCCAGGGTTTCTCATTCAAAGAACTCAAGCCGGCGTTTCCCGGCGTGGCCGAGCCGCGCACCGGCAAATCGATGGGCGACCACTGCGAGCAGATGGCCAAAGAGTGGCAGATTCGCCGCGAGGCGCAGGATCAGCTTGCGCTCGATAGCCACCATAAACTCGCCGCCGCCTACGAGGCCGGTTTCTTCAACGATCTGGTCATTCCGTTTCGTGGCTTGAAGCGCGATGGTTTTCTACGCCCCGATTCCACGCTGGAAAAACTGTCCGCGCTGAAGCCCGCATTCGACAAGACCTCGGGCCGCGGCACGCTGACGGCGGGTAATTCCACCGGCTTGTCCGATGGCGCGGCGGCGGTATTGCTCGCCAGCGAAGATTGGGCCGCCAAGCGCGGCCTGACGATTCAAGCCTATCTGCGCGATGCCGAAGTTGCCGCCGTGGACTTCGTACACGGCGAGGGTTTGCTGATGGCGCCGACCGTTGCGGTACCGCGCATGCTTGCCCGTCACGGACTCACTTTGCAGGATTTCGACTACTACGAAATCCACGAGGCTTTCGCGGCGCAGGTGCTGTGTACGCTGCGGGCATGGGAGTCGGCCGACTACTGTAAAAACCGGCTCGGCCTCGATGCGCCATTTGGCTCGATCGATCCGGCCAAGCTCAACGTCAACGGTTCCAGCCTTGCCGCAGGCCATCCGTTCGCCGCTACCGGCGCACGCATTGTCGCCACGCTGGCCAGGATGCTTGAACAGAAAGGCTCCGGCCGTGGCTTGATCTCGATCTGCACCGCCGGCGGTATGGGCGTTACCGCGATTCTTGAAAGGCCTTAGGGTCTGGCGGGCCTTACCTGTGCCTCGTCTACGCATCACCGCCAGGTTGAGTCTGCTTGCGCTGTTTATTGGCGTTGCCGGCACCGATTGGCTTAGCGGACAAACGGCGGGCTGGGCAGGGCCGGCAAAGTCGCTCAAGCCGGTGTCGACGAGGCCAGTAACACAAGCGCGTGCGCATAGCAGGCCCGCGCCGCATATGGCGCCGCGACCGTCGAGCAGCGCCGTCGCAAGATCTCGGGCCACGGTCACGCGCGATGCACATGCCGAGGAGGCGCCCGCACTCGTACCGATTGCCATGCCGGCCGCTGCCTCGTCCTACGCCGAACTGCGCGGCCATCTCAATGGCCGGGTGTTGTTGCACCTGACCATCAACGGCCAAGGCCAGGTCACGACGGCGGCGATCAGCGAATCCAGCGGCGATGCCGTGCTGGACGCGCATGGGTTAAGCACAGTGCGCGGCTGGCGCTTCGCGGTTCCCGCCGATCATCCCAATGGCCTCAGCGGCGAGTTGTCGATGCGCTTCGATGCGGATGAAGCGGTCGCGCGTTCGTCGCTTTAAAGAATTCCCTTAACCCCGGCTCCAAAGGCGGTAATCAGCCGCGTATAGATCAATTTTGGCGATAGCGCGACGTCGGGGAAATCGCCGACCGGGGTATAGCAACTGAAGAAGGCGGGGTCGTTAGGGCGCATGGGTGTGCAACCGGCTTTGAAGTCATAGCTGGTGGCGTAGCGATAAGGCCATAAGTCGAACACCGGCAGGCTCTCGGAGATGTCGCCGATCACTTCGCTGATGCCGCTGAGCAGCGGTATCGATGGCTGGCGCGGCGCAATCACCCAGGCGTTTTCGGCTTGGGTATCGCGCAGGATGTCTTCGCGTAGTTGCGCGGCGAAATCGCGGTCGTAGACGATAACCCCGGCCTCGGTGTTGTAGTGGTCCGAACGTGGATCGAAGTTGTGCGAGCCGACCATGGCGAAGTTGTCGTCGACCACGATCGATTTGGCGTGCAGCCCGAAACGCCGGCCTGCGCTTATCAGCGGTGCTGGACGGCTACCGCGACCGCGCCGACTGCCGAACAGGCTGCGGGTTTCGCTGTTGGCGATGGGTTTGCGGTGATTGGCTGGCTTGGGCAGCGTGTTCAGGCCGGGCCCTCCATCTTCACTGGCGTAAGCGTTGTCCTCTGCCGGACCGGGTGCATGCGGTTTGAGTTCGTAGATCTCAAAACCATAGTTTTTGAGATAGCGTTTGCGATGTTTGTACGACAACGCATACACCGCGAAGGCGTCGGTGGAAGCCAGCGAATTGGTCGAGACGATGATCCGCGGCGGTGTTTCACGCTTGTGCAAGCGCTTGAAGATGGTTTGCGCGCGACGGCTCATCACCAGATAAGGCGTTTGCAGGAGCACTTCGTTTTGCGCCTCGCCGACCAGGCGCATCACTCTCGCAGTGAACTCGCGCGCGTTGCGTTTCTGCGGTTGCTGCGTCTTGGCCGGCAAGTCGCTGAAATACTCGACCAGGCTGGTGGTGCGCAGGCTGTCGGGGAGCAGGTTGTCGGCCAGCCAATCGGCATCGCCGGCTTCGTCTTGCACGCGTGCGACTCGGGCTGGGTGTGCGTAGTGCGGCGCTGGCCAGATCATCTCGGGCGATGTTCGCGGTGCAGCATCGTTGACGAGGCTTCGATTGACGTCGCGCAAATGAGTCAATGGAGTAGAGCGTTTGTGTGTCCAGAACAGCTCAAAGCTATGCGCCATGGCTTTGGCCGCCGCGCCGCCGACCATCACGTCGCGATCGACGTAGTCGAATTCGTCGTCCCAGTCGAAATAGCGGTCCTGGTAATTGCGTCCGCCGGTGATGCCGATGCTGTCGTCGACCAGCAGCAATTTGTTATGCATGCGCTGGTTGAACTTCATGAAGCAGCAGACGATGCCGGCGGCGAACTCCAGCGGCGGCGTTTGCGCCTTGTGGAAGGTCGGGTTGTACAGCCGCACTTCGAACTGGCTATGCACGCGGGCGAGGCGATTGAGCAGGTTCACATCGCCGAAGGAGAATAGCTGATCGGCGAGGATGCGTACCTGTACGCCGCGGCGCGATGCCTGCACCAGCTCGTCGAGGATCAACTGGCCGGCATCGTCCTGATCCCAGATATAGGTCTGCACATCAATGGACCGCCGCGCGCTGCGAATCAGGTTAAGCCGGGCCACCAATGCATTCTCGCTGTCGCTGAGCAGGGTGACGACGTTGACCGGCTGCGTGTCGGTAGATTCGGCCAGCGCCTGGGTCGCCGCGTCGAGCAAGGGCGATGGCACGGCGCAATGGTCGTCATGCTCGCAGGTGAGGGTATGGTCCACGCTGGCGGTGACCACCGTGTCGGCCCAGCGGATCTGGTTTTGCGACAGGCTGCAGCCTGCTAGCAAAGAAAGGGAGGTGAGCAGGAGGAGTAAGGTGATTCGGTGCAAGCACATGGGTGGAATGATAGGTGCTGCGCTATGCAGTTGCGCGAATGATGGGCGGGGCGTTGGTGGCAAAGCTAGCGGGCCTCATCGAGTGCAATCACCAAGCCCAGTTCCACGCGGTCGGACAACGCCGTGCGATAGCCGGTCATACCAAAATCGCCGCGTTGAATGCTGCCGTGCAGTTCAATCAGGCAGTTTTGCGGGCTACTGGACGAGCAGTGTGCAGGCAGCAGCTCGAAACGGGTGGGGCGGGTTACGCCACGTAGCGTCAGCCAGCCGTCCAATGCGCCGCCTTGCTCCAAGGCGGCGATCGGTACCGGCGCGGAAATGAAATGGATGGTTGTGTATTGCTCGGCGTCGAAAAATTCCGGCGCCAGGACCCAACGACGAAAGCGCTCCGAGTCCATACGTATGCTGTTCACCTCGATACGCGCATCGACGGTGGCGGTGTCATGGTGGGGGCTTAGCGTGATGTCGCCGTCGATCTGCTCGAAGCGACCGGTGATTTTGCGCAGCCAAAGCAGCCTGATACCGAACTCGGCATGTGATCGCTCAGTGGCGATGCGGTAATCGATGGCATGTGCCCTTGCGGGATGCAACAGCAAGGCCGGCAGTAAGCACAGCCATGCCGTGCGACATCGTCTTACGGCGACCAGAAGGCGTCCAGTCGGGCTTTGCCCGGCTCCAGCGGCCCTTGGTCCAGGTGCAGTACGGCCAATCCGCCCGGTGGCATACCGCGAAATTCGTCGGAGCGGCCTTCGACCAGGAGAGCAACCAGCCGTTCAAAGCCGGGGTTGTGCCCAACCAGCAATACCGTGTCGGCATCGTTGTGCTGGTCCAGCAGCGCGAGCAGTTCGCCTGGAGTGGCGTCATAGATTTCCTGGGCCAGCAGCGGCTCGGGGGACTGGCTTAGCGCAGCCAGTGCCAGCGTCGCGGTGGTCTTGGTGCGTTCGGCGTGCGAGCACAACACACGATCGGGCCGTTTGCCGTGCTTGGCTAACCAGACGCCGGCAGCACGGGCCTCCTGCTCGCCATGCTCACTCAGGTGCCGCTCCAGATCGCCACCCCCGGCCTTGGCCGGCTGGGCTTCGGCGTGACGCAACAAGATCAATTCGTGCATGGGGTACTCCTGGCTGAGGCGGTGCCGCGCGCGTCCCGCGGCGGTGGTGAGTCAATGTTGGCGTTTGATCCAGCGTAGTAAGGGCTTCCAGTCTTCTTGGTGACCACGGACGTGTTCGGAACTGTAGTCGAAGATACCTTTGCCCAGCGCGCTCAGCAGTACGTAGGCCTGGCTGTCGCGCAATTGTGCGACCAGCGGAAAAGGGGAATGTTCACGGACTTGTTCGACGGCGTCTTGGCTGGCGCGAGTCCACGGCTTCAGACGATTAGCGACCAGCGCTACCGGCAATTTGCCGCGCTTGATCCGGGCAATCTCTTTAAGGTGGGCGAGAAAGTTGAGCGTGGCGTCTAGATCGAATGGTGAGGGCAGCACCGGCACCAGCAGTACCTGGGCTTGCTCCAGATACGGCTCCAGCTCGCGCTCGTGCGAGCCGGCGGGGGTATCGATCAGCACACGCTGGGTGTCGGAGGGCAGTTTTTCCAGCGATTTACGGCCGCCTTCCAGCGCCAGCACGCCAGGGACATTGTCCGGGCGCTGCGCCGCCCAGCGATAACTGGAACCCTGGCGATCCGCATCGACGATAGCGGTGTGCTTGCCCTCCTGGGCCCACTGCGAAGCTAGCTGGGTGACCAGCGTGCTCTTGCCGCAACCACCCTTACTGCTCGCAACCAGCACCGTAAGCATGCGCCGCTCCACATCTGGACAGGTTGCGGGCAAGCGTACATGTGGAGCGGGGAATGGGGAACAGGGGGCGGAGAACGGAAAACACGAGGCTAGAACCGTCGGCGTAGAAGGCGATTGACGGGGTAGGCAGGGATGCGACGCTCTTGCCGTTCCCCGTTCCCCGTTCCCCGTTCCCCGTTCCCCTTATTTCCCCTGCGGCTGCCAATCCGTCGGCGGATCCACTGAAATGCTGTAATCGCGCAGGGCAGCCAGCAGCATGCTCATCTCGGTGCCGCCGCTGCGGGCCAGTGCCAGCAGATGCTGGGCGATGGCTTTATCCGAGGATGCGCGGCCTGACAGTTGGGCGAAGTTCTGCACCTGCCAAATCAGGCTGCGGCGGGCGCGCTTGGCATCTTCTTGCTGTTCGGCGTCACTGGACAAGACTTCGCGCAGATGCAGGCCAAGCGAACGCGCCAGTGGGCTCGCCCCCCATTCCAGGGTTTTGCCGAGTTTGAGGCAGTCGTCTTTCAGGGTGGGGTCGTCGCTATCGCTTTCGCACAGCTTGGCCGTGGCCTGCAAGCCTGCTTGCGGCAGGGTGCCGGCCACGCTGTAGACGATTAGCGCCTGTACGCCACTGGCGCCGGCGCTTGAGGCGGGGTCGACGATGTCGGCGGGCGGCGGCAGCGCAACCACCGCGTTGGCCAAAGCCTTCAGGCTGGCGCCGGTGTAGTCGTCATAAAGCTTGGCGGAGGCGGCTTTAGCAAGATCTTCGCGAGCGTCCTTTTTCTTTTCGTTACGCACGTCCTGGCCGAGCTTGAGCAGCCATACGGCGGCATTGTCGGGCGCCTGCTCGACCAGCTTGGCCTGCGCAGCTTCACTGGGGCAGGTATCGGCCTGGGCATCGCAGTCGCTCAACCTGACCCAGCTAACCTCCGGGCCGGTGTCATCGGCCTGGGAGGCACGTTCGATCAAGGTGTGAAAGTCGTTGTACTTGGGCTGATTCGGCAATGGCCGGGCAAGCAAGGCCGCGCCAAGCAAGGGCAAGGCATCGGCCCGCGGCGCCAACACGCTGATCAGGTCGCGCTGAAAGGCGATCAACGCTTGATTGCGCGCCACATCAGGCTTCTTGGCCGTAGCCGAGCCCGCCAAGGCGGGCGTCACCGGCAACACACAGGCCAGGGTCAAGGCCAGAAAGCGCAGTCCACGCATCACGTTCTCCATGGAAAACAAAGCCGCCAGCATACTGGCCGAGTATTAAGCGCGCCTGATTCGCGATTTCCGCTGCGCAGTACGAACACCCGTCCAATGAAGCGAGGATGAAGGCAGGTTGCGTGTTTCCGGGCGCGGTCTGTTCGCAGGATGGTAGCCTGCGTCATAAACAACGGAAGACCCGTTATGAATGAGTTATCTATGTTCGCCGAAGGGCGAGCACCTTGGTTTGTCGGCTGGGGCACGCTGGCGCTTATCAATGCCGGGCTGGCGCAGGGCAAGAACCGCAGCGGCCTGCTGTGGTTTCTGCTGTCGCTGGTGATTGGCCCGTTCGCCACCTTGCTGTTGGTACTGCTGCCTAAGCCGCGCTCCACCATGTTTTAGCCGTAGGAGCGCTTGGCGCTCCCACGGTCTACTTCACGGATTTGGGCGGTTGGGTTATTCGCCGAACGCTTCGCGCAAAAATTCCGGCTGGGCCAGCGCGCCGCGGTGAATGTCGGCGTTGTAGTAACGGGTGGGGAAGTTTTTGCTGATGGCGCCGCGCTCGCGGAAGCCAGCCAGATCGCCACCCTTGCGGGCCATGGTGCAGCTCCACCAGCCGGTGGGGTAGCACGGCTGCGGAAAGGGCAGGGTTTTTACTGCGGTGAAGCCGGCGGTGCGCATGGCTGAGCGCATCGACTTGATGAGTTCCAAATGGGCCAGCGGCGATTCGCTTTGCTGCACCAGGATGCCGCCATGGCGCAATGCCTTGTGGCAACTGGAATAGAACGCGGCATTGAACAAGCCTTCGGCCGGGCCGACCGGGTCGGTCGAATCGACGATGACCAGGTCCAGCGACTCAGGCTCGGCTTCGGCCATGTACTTGATGCCGTCGATGAACAGCAACTCGGCGCGCGGATCGTGGTTGGACTCGCACAGCTCGGGGAAGTACTGCTCGGCGAGGCGGGTGACGCGCTCGTCGATTTCCACCTGCACGGCCGATTCGACCTCCTCGTGCTTGAGCACTTCACGCAGCGTGCCGCAATCGCCGCCGCCGATAACCACCACACGCTTGGCGCGCGCATGAGTGAACAGCGCCGGGTGGGTCATCATCTCGTGGTAGAGGAAGTTGTCGCGGCTGGTCAGCATCACGCAGCCGTCGATCACCATCAGATTGCCCCAGTCGGTGGTCTGGTAGATCTCGATGGTCTGGAAAGGGGTTTTTTCTGCATGAAGCAGTTTCTCCACGCGAAAACCGATGGAGGAGCCGGAAGCCTGGTGTGCTTCGGTAAACCAGCTGAGCTGCTGCGACATGGAGGGCGATCCTGACGTGCGGGTAGGGTTCAAAGAGCGGGGATTGTAGCTGCAACGGCGGCTAACGGGCGCTAACGGCAATCCGGGCAGATCGGCACATTGTCACAGGCGCCCATTACAATGCCGGTCTGGCCTGGCGCAGCGACTCCGCAGCGAAGGCCGACAAGTCTGTCCGGCCCCGCGGCGTGCGAGGCTTCCGGCCGGCTGACTTCGTACGTCTAGGCGCGCCGCTGCGACGACATCATCCGTTAGTGTGAGTCTGGTATGTCTTCCGGTCATTCGGAAACATGGAACAGGCTCTAAGGAGATTGCAGTCTCATGGCGACCCCTCTCATGACTACCCCCTGGAACATTGCCGCATCCCGTCACACCTATGCCATCCCGCACTGGGGCGATGGCTACGTCGATGTGGATACCGCCGGCCATATCGTGATGCGTCCGCGTGGCGCCCATGGCCCGGCGTTGTCGCTGCCGGCTATTGTCGAGCGCGCACGCGCCGAAGGCCTGCGCTTGCCCTTGCTGGTGCGTTTTCCCGACATTCTGGCTGACCGCCTGGCGCGATTGCAGCGCGCCTTCGCCAAGGCGATCGATGAGTCGAGCTATGCGGGTGGCTATACGGCTGTTTATCCGATCAAGGTCAACCAGCAACGCGGCGTGGCCGGCGAGCTGGTCGCCGCCGGCGTCGAGGGCTTTGGCCTGGAGGCGGGCTCCAAGCCTGAGTTGATGGCGGTGCTGGCGATGGCCCGCCCCGGCAGCATGGTGATCTGCAACGGCTATAAAGACCGCGAATACATTCGGCTGGCGCTGATCGGCCGCAAGCTCGGCCTGCGCGTCTATATCGTGATCGAGAAGCTCTCCGAGCTGGATCACGTGTTGGCCGAGGCGAAGGCACTAGGTGTCGAGCCTTTGCTTGGCGTGCGCGTGCGGCTGGCCTCGATCGGTGCCGGCAAATGGCAGAACACCGGCGGCGACAAGGGCAAGTTCGGCCTGTCGCCCAGCCAGGTACTGAGCTTGATCCGTCGGCTGGACGAGGCCGGTCTCAAGCACACGCTGAAATTGCAGCATTTCCACATGGGCTCGCAGATCTCCAATGTGCGCGACATCGCCGCCGGCATGCGCGAGGCGACCCGTTATTTTGTCGAGCTGCGCCACATGGGCGTGCCGCTGGAGATCGTCGACGTCGGCGGTGGCCTGGGTGTGGACTACGAAGGCTCGCGTTCGCGCAGCCACAATTCGATCAATTATTCGATCGAACAATATGCCGCGACCATCGTGCAATCGCTGGCCGAGGCGGTGGCCGAGAACGGATTGGCCGCGCCACATATCGTTACCGAAGCCGGTCGCGCCATGACCGCGCATCACGCGGTCATGGTGGTCAATGTGACCGAGGTGGAAGAAGTGCCGGCCGGTGCGATCCCCGTGCCCCGCGAAGACGAGCCAGCCGTGCTGCGTCATTTGCGCGAGACCTATGCCGAACTGGACAGCCGCCCCGCGCTGGAGCTGTTCCACGAGGCGCAGCATCATCTGGTCGAGGGCCAGACGCTGTATGCGCTGGGCCAGTTGGCACTCGCCGATCGCGCCCGTCTCGACGACATGTATTACGCCATCGCCAATGCGGTCCGCAAACGTCTGTTGCCGGCCGAACGTGCGCACCGACAGGCCTTGGACGAGTTGGACGAGAAGTTGGTGGACAAATATTTCGCCAATTTCTCGGTGTTCGAGTCGGTGCCGGATATCTGGGCCATCGAGCAGATTTTTCCGATCGCGCCGATCGCGCGGCTGGACGAAGAGCCGACCCGCCGTGGCGTGATTGTCGATCTCACCTGCGATTCGGATGGCCGTATCGATCATTACGTCGATGCCGAGGGCGTCGACGTGAGCCTGCCGCTGCATCCGCTCAAAGAGGGCGAAAGCTACCGGCTCGGCATTTTCATGGTCGGCGCCTATCAGGAGACCTTGGGCGATATCCATAACCTGTTCGGCGATACCGATGCGGTGAATGTGCGCGTGGACGGTGACTCGTATGTTTTTGCGCACAAGCGTAGCGGCGATACCACCGACCTGATGCTCGACTATGTGGGCTACGACCTGGAGGCATTGCGCGCTAGTTATCGCGAGCGCATTGCCGCCGCCGGGATGCAAGGCGAAGCGGCCGAGCAGCTATTTGTCACATTGAATGCAGGATTGACCGGCTACACCTACCTGTCTGAAGGCGTCAGCTAAGTGATGTAGAAGCTCACCAAGTGAGCTAGAACAACCGTTCCCCCCACTGAAGGAATAGTTATGGCAAATCTGCAAGGCAAAGTAGCGTTGATTACCGGTGCAGCCAGCGGTATCGGCAAGGCGATTGCCGAGTTGTATGCGAAAAACGGCGCCATGGTGGCGATTGCCGACATCAACCAGCAGGCGGCCGATGCGGCGGCGGCGGAAATCAATGCGGCCGGGGGCAAGGCGATCGGTATCGCGATGGATGTCACCGACGAGGCGGCGGTAAACGCAGGCACCGATAAAGTGGTGGCGACCTTCGGTCAGTTGGATATTTTGATCTCCAATGCCGGCGTGCAGATCATCAACCCGATCGATCAGTTTGCGTTCGCCGACTGGAAGAAGATGCTGGCGATCCATCTGGATGGCGGCTTCCTCACCACCAAGGCCGCGCTCAAGTACATGTACAAGGACAATCACGGCGGCGTCGTGATCTATATGGGTTCGGTGCATTCGCACGAAGCCTCTAAGCTGAAATCAGCCTATGTCACGGCCAAGCACGGCTTGTTGGGCCTGGCCCGCACGCTGGCTAAAGAAGGCGCTGCGCATAACGTGCGTTCGCATGTGATCTGTCCAGGTTTTGTGCGAACCCCACTGGTGGAGAAGCAGATTCCCGAGCAGGCCAAAGAGCTGGGCATCAGCGAGGCTGATGTAATCAAGACCGTCATGCTTAAAGACACCGTCGATGGCGTATTCACCACGGTGGAAGACATCGCCGAAACCGCGTTGTTTCTGGCCGCTTTCCCGTCGGCTGCATTGACGGGTCAATCGTTCGTGGTCAGCCACGGCTGGTACATGCAGTAAGCGCGTGCGTTGCCTCGCCCGGTATGGCCGGGCGAGGCTGAGCGTGTCCTTTCGGAAGGTATCAGGCCCGCATCGATAGTTGCGGGTCCAGTGGTCCAGTCGCCAGGAGTATGTATGAAGATCGCCGATGTCAAAGCGAACGCATTTGCCATGCCGTTGACCAGTCCGGCCTTCCCCCCCGGACCGTATCGATTCGTTAACCGCGAGTTTCTGATTATCACGTATCGCACCGATCTCGATGCGTTGCGCGCGGTGGTACCCGAGCCGCTGGAAGTGACCGAGCCGTTGGTCAAATACGAATTCATCCGCATGCCTGATTCCACCGGCTTCGGCGACTACACCGAATCGGGTCAGGTGATTCCGGTCAGCTTTCGTGGTCAGCACGGCGGCTATGTGCATTCGATGTACTTGAACGATCACCCCCCCATCGCCGGCGGTCGCGAGCTGTGGGGCTTCCCCAAGAAGCTGGCCAGTCCGCTGCTGGAAACCGAGATCGATACCTTGGTCGGTACTCTGGACTACGGCAAGGTGCGGGTGGCCAAGGCCACCATGGGTTTCAAGCATCGCCAGGCCGATCAGGCGGCCGTGCTGGCGGCACTGGCCGCGCCGAATTTTCTGCTGAAGATCATTCCGCATGTGGACGGCACGCCGCGGATCTGCGAACTGGTCCGCTACTACACCACCAATGTCACCTTGAAAGGTGCGTGGAATGGTCCGGCGTCGTTGGAGCTGCATCCGCATGCGCTGGCGCCGGTGGCGGATCTACCGGTACTCAAAGTGGAATCGGCCTTGCATTTCATCACCGATCTCACCCTCGATCTGGGCACTGTCGTGCATGACTACCTGGCCAATGACTGATGGATATCCCCAAGAGCAAATCGCATAAGCCGGCCGAGCAACATCCATTGCAAGCCGTGCGCGATAAGTATCAGTTGACCGCGCTGGTGCTACAGGGCGGCGGCGCCTTGGGCGCCTATCAGGCCGGCGTGTATCAGGCGCTGGACGAGGCCGGGTTACAGCCGGACTGGATCGCCGGTATCTCGATTGGCGCATTGAACGCCGCGATCATTGCCGGCAATGCGCCGCAGCACCGGGTCGAGCGACTGCACGAGTTCTGGGACACGATCTGCCAGCCGCCGTTTTTCCCCGCGCCGTTTGCCTCGCCGATGTTCGACAATCTGAGCTGGCCTATGCAGCTACAGAATGGGTTTAGCGGCCTGGCCGCATGGCGGGCGATGACCGAGGGCCAGGCGGGCTTTTTTTATCCCCGTATTCCACCGCCGTTTTTCCAGATGAAGGCGGGCCCTGCCAACGCGAGCTTCTACGACACGGCACCACTGCGCAGCACGTTGGAGCGGTTGGTCGATTTCGATCGCATCAATGATGCGCGCGCCATGCGAGTGTCGGTGGGTGCGGTGAACGTGCGCACGGGTAACTTCGCCTATTTCGATAACACCCAGGGGCCGTTGCGCGCCGAGCATTTCATGGCCTCCGGCGCACTGCCGCCGGGTTTTCCGGCGGTGGAAATCGATGGCGAATTTTACTGGGATGGCGGCATGGTTTCGAATACGCCGCTGTACAAAGTATTGGCCGAGCGTCCCTGCCATGACGCACTGATTTTCCAGGTCGATCTTTGGAGCGCCGTAGGCGAGCTGCCGCGCGACCTGACCGAGGTCGCCGCGCGTACTAAAGATATTCAGTTCTCCAGCCGTACCCGCATGGTCACTGAGTACATGCGCCTCAATCAGGAAAATCAGCGCCTGATGCACGATTTGATGGCGCTGGTGCCGGCCGAACGCCATGGCGAACTGGCCTATCGCCGCGCCGAGGCGCGCGCCTCCGGTGCGCTGACCAATCTGGTGCATCTGATTTATCGCAACAAGCCCTACGAAGGGCATTACAAAGACTACGAATTCAGTGCCAATAGCATGCGCGAACATTGGCGCAGCGGCCTGGCTGACATGCAGCACACGCTGACACATCCGCAGTGGCTCAACGCGCCCAGCCCGGAACACCCCTTTGTCACGCATGACGTGCATCGACATGATTAATCCCTCCCAAGGACTTCTGGCATGACCCTTAAAGCGGCTTTTATCGGCCTCGGCGCCATGGGCACACCCATGGCAGGACATCTGCAATCGAAGGGGCTGCTGCATGCCGTGGCCAATCGCACGCACGCCAAGGCGCAGGCACTGGCGCATGAACTCGGCGTTATCGCGCCGGCCACCCTGGCCGAGCTGGCTGCATCGTGCGATGTGATCGCTCTATGCGTTACCGCCGACGCGGATGTACTCGCTACGGTGGATGCGTTGGCGGCGCACCTCAAGCCTGGCGCCATCGTCATCGATCATTCCACCGTGGCGCCGGATACCGCCAAACAGGCGGCGAGCCGCCTCAATGCGGTCGGTGCGCATTTCCTCGATGCGCCGGTTTCCGGTGGTGTTGAGGGCGCGAAGAACGGCAAGCTATCGGTGATGGTCGGTGGCGAGGCGCAGGTGCTGGAGCGTGCGCGGCCGGTGTTGGAAGCCTATGCCTTGCGGGTTACGCATATGGGTGGTGTCGGCGCCGGGCAGGCCACCAAGGCGGTCAATCAAGTGTTGGTCGCCGGCATCGCACAAGCCGTATGCGAAGGGCTGGCTCTGGGCGAGGCACTGGGGCTTGCACCCGAGCATCTGCTGCCCACGCTGGGTGCGGGCGCCGCCGGTAGCTGGTTCTTGGAAAAGCGCGGCGCGACCATGTTGCGCAACGAGTTTTCCGTTGGTTTCAAACTCGCCTTGTTGCACAAGGATCTCGCTATTGTCCGGGGCATTGCCGAGCAGGCCGGAACCGGCCGCAACGTGATCGAGCGCTCGCTGGCCGACTACGCCGAGTTGATGAGCCAGGGCTATGGCGATGACGATATCTCCGCGCTGATTCGGCTCAAGCGGCACGGCTGATGTAAGAGCCTGCTCAAAGTCTCCCGGTGGCCCCCGCCGGGAGCGGTTTACGCGCAGGACAAGGAAGAGCGAAAGAGTGTATGTCCGTACACGACGGAGTGCGGACAGATTCTGTCGGCCGTCCTTGGCGGAGGTGCGGGCGCGGCAGCCGGCGGCGGTGGCGCGATTCTCATAATCATCATCGGCCCGATCAAGTCGAAGCTCGGCAAGGGCGGCTGATTGAAACAAACAAGGGCGCCATCGGCGCCCTTGTTTCGTTACAGACATCGCTTGATGCCGTGGTGCTTATTTATTTGCCTTCTTTCAGCGCGATCGCACTGATTCCGGCTGAGGACAAGCGTTGCTTGGTGGCTTCCAGCTCGGTCGCCGAACGGAAGGGGCCGAGGCGGACGCGGTTGTAGCTCTGTCCATTGACGTTGACGCTGGCTACGTTGGCGACAAAACCTTGCAGGGCGAGCTTGGCCTTCAGACTTTCGGCATCGGCTGCGCTGGGGAAGGCACCCACCTGCAGCAGGTAGCCACTGCCGCCAGCCGGTGCGGCGGCCACGGGGGCGGCCGGTGCGGCGGTGATGTTTTCGGTGACCGCAGGGGGCGTATTGGTGACCGCGGGTTTCTGCGCGGCAGCCTGTTGTTGCGCCTGCGCGGCCTGTTGCTGCGCGGCGACCTGTTTCTGCTGTGCCTCGGCGCGGGCTTGCGCGCTGATCTCCGCATCAGGAATGCGTACTTCTTTCTCAGAGAGCACCGAATAGAAATCGAACTGCGGTTTCTTCGGTGCGGTGGTGCTCTCGCTGGCGGCCGGCTGCTCGACAGCGCCTGGTTCACTACCGCGTTGCGCCGTGGCTTGGGAGTTCGGCTGGGGGGCGTCGCCGGATTTGCCGCCCATCGGAAGCTGGCCGCGCCATACGAACATCAGCACGGCGCCAATCAGCACGCCGATGATGGCCCAGCCCCATGCCGGAAAACCGCCGCTGTTATTGCGTACGGCCTGGCGGCCCTTGCTCTTGCGTGCTGCCATTACATGCTCTCCGGGGCGTCGAGGCCCAGCAAACCGAGGCCATTCTTCAACACTTGCCGGGTCGCCGTCAGCAGGGCGAGGCGGGCATCGCGAAGTTCGGTCTCGTCGATCAGTACTTTGTGTTTGTCGTAGAAGGTGTGCAATGCGTTGGCCAGTTCGCGCAGCCAGTTCGCAATCAGGTGCGGCTCCAGGCTGGCGGCCGCGATTTCGACCATTTCCGGGTAACGCGACAGCTCGGTCAGTAGCGCCTGCTCATCCTCATTGCCGAGCAGGGCCAGTTGCCGCAGGCCGTCTTCGATGCGGAAACTCCAGCCTTTCTCCCCCAACTGACGGAATACCCGGCAGATGCGTGCATGCGCATATTGCACGTAGTAGACGGGATTGTCCCGGCTCTGCGAGCGGGCCAGGTCGATATCGAAGACCAGTTGGGAATCGGCTTTGCGGGCAATCAGGAAGTAACGCGTGGCATCGCGGCCGACCTCGTCGATCAGATCGCGCAGGGTGAGGTAGGAGCCGGCACGCTTGGAGATCTTCACCTCTTCGCCGCCACGCAACACGGTCACCATCTGGTGCAGCACGTACTCCGGCCAGCCCTTGGGGATGCCGCAATCGAGCGCCTGCAGGCCGGCTTTCACGCGGGCCAGGCTGCCATGGTGGTCCGAGCCAAGCTCGGTGATCGCGCGCTCGTAGCCGCGCTGCCACTTGCTCAGGTGATAGGCCACGTCCGGCAAAAAGTAGGTATAGGTGCCGTCGGACTTGCGCATGACGCGGTCTTTGTCGTCACCGAAATCGGTACTGCGCAACCACAGTGCGCCGCCTTCCTCGTAGGTATGGCCGTGAGCGATCAATTCGCGCACGGTCTCTTCCACTTTGCCGTCGCTGTACAGCGATGACTCCAGGAAATAGGTGTCAAAACCGACGCCGAACGCCTGCAGATCAAGGTCCTGTTCGCGGCGCAGGCTCGCCACGGCGAACTGACGGATCGCATCGAGGTTGTCGATGTCTTTCGCGCCGGTAACGGTGTGACCGTCGGCCACCACTGATTCGCCCGCCAGATAGGCCTTGGCGACATCGGCGATGTAGTCGCCGCGGTAACCGTCTTCCGGCCAGCCGGCATCGCCTGGGTTATGTCCCTTGGCGCGTGCCTGCACCGAAATCGCCAGATTCTGGATCTGCACGCCGGCATCGTTGTAGTAGAACTCGCGCTTTACGTTCCAGCCGGTCGCATCCAGCAAGCGGCTCAGGCAGTCGCCGATGGCCGCCGCGCGGCCATGGCCGACATGCAGCGGACCGGTCGGGTTCGCCGAAACGAACTCCACACCTGCTGTTTTACCGTTACCGGTGCGGCTGCGGCCGTAGGCATCTGCTTCGGCGATGATGCGCTGCAGTTCGGCGTGATACGCGCCGGCTGCCAGAAAGAAGTTGATGAAACCCGGCCCGGCGATCTCTACCTTGGCCACCAGCGTATTGGCGGGTATGGCGGCGACCAGCTTTTCCGCCAGCTCGCGTGGTTTGGCGCGTGCGGGCTTGGCCAGCAGCATCGCTGCATTGCTGGCGAAATCACCATGCTCGCGGCTACGCGCGCGTTCGATCACGAAGTTCGGCACTTCGAGTTCGGCGGGCAGGGTGTTGTCGTTTTGCAGGGTGCGAATGGCCTGCAGCAGCAGTTCGCGCAGCTGTTCTTTCACGGATAGGGTCAAGCGGCAATGGAACCGGTAATGCTAGCAGACCGACGTACGTCGCCGTTGTCCAGGCTTATGGCGGGTGTTTATCTGGGGCCGTAGCTGGTCTGCCCGCATCTCTTCGGTGCGCTGGCTCGACAGCCAGCCAGGCTGCCTTCCCCATCACCCCTGTGATCTGCGAGCAAACAACTACGGTGAACGCCTGCGTTGAATAGATCAGGGCATCCTTAACGTGCTGCGATGCGGTGGGAAAGGCTGTGGATAAGTCTGTGAGGAACCTCGTGGCGCGGGTCTTTCACAATCGCTGTCGTCGGTTAGAAATGCCTTTGCCATAAAAATAATTGTTTAAAAATAAATAGTTATAAGACCATTGTGAGGCGATGAACAAGATCGGGCCGGCAAGGGCCGCGCTGACCGATTTGTGCATAAGTTTTGGGGGCAGGCTGGCGTTGGCCGCACTATGTTGACGTCACGCTTCTGTCATGCCGCGCTGCGACACTGCGCTGCGTACTCCCCAGCACCCTCCCCGCTGGCAGGAGTGCTGAGATGCCGTACCTCTCACCTCCCCAGAAAACGGCCCAAACGGCGCGGCTCCCCCGCGCCGTTTTTTTGTGCGTAGGGCGTGCGGGAGATGCGAAGCCTCAAAGCAGGCCGCGCGCGGCCATCGAGACCGGCTCGTCGGCACCGATGATGAGGTGATCGAGGACACGCACGCCGACCAATTGCAGGGCGTCGCTTAGCTCGCGTGTGATGGTGCGATCTGCCGCGCTTGGCTCGGCGACGCCTGAGGGATGGTTGTGCGCCAGGATGACCGCGCATGCGTTATGCCGCAGGCAGGCGCGGACTACCTCGCGTGGATGCACGTTGGCGCCATCCACGGTACCGCGGAAAAGTTCTTCGAACGCCAGTACGCGATGGCGGTTGTCCAGAAACAGGCAGGCGAACACTTCGTATGGCAGGTGCTGCAGTCGGGCGCGTAAATAGTCGCCGCTGTCGCGGGGGTTATTCAGGCCAGGACGGGCGGACAGTTGCTCGCCCAGTGCACGCCGAGCCAGTTCAAGTGCAGCGATCAGCCGGGCACGCTTGGTCGGGCCGATGCCGGGAAGCTGCTGCATTTGCTGCGGGTCGCTGAGCAGGGTGCGCAGACTGCCGGCCGCAGCCAGCCATTCGCGGCCCAGCGTGATTGCGTCTTTACCGCGCGTGCCACTGCCAAGCAGCACAGCGATCAACTCGGCATCAGACAATGCCTCGGTACCGCGACTTAACAACTTTTCGCGCGGGCGTTCTTGTTCGGGCCATTCACGGATGCTCATGGGTCAAAGCATGCTGGTATGTGCGTCCTCTGGGCAGCGGTGGTTGGAGGCGAATCCGGTAAGCTAAGCGCTTGCCCGTTTGTCAGGCCTGTCTTACATGAGTCTTGCTCAAGCTGATCTTGCTGGTCTTGCCCAGCGCCGCATTCTGCTCGGTGTGTCCGGCGGCATTGCCGCCTACAAGTCGTGTGAATTAGTTCGTCGTCTGCGTGACCTCGGCGCCGAAGTGCGCGTGGTCATGACGGAAAGGGCGACCCATTTTGTCAGTGCCACCACGTTTCAGGCGCTGTCCGGCCAAGCTGTGCGGGTCAGCCTGTGGGACGAACAGGCCGAAGCGGCGATGGGCCACATCGAGCTGGCGCGCTGGGCCGAGCGAATTCTGATTGCTCCGGCCAGTGCGGACATCATTGCGCGCCTTGCGCACGGCTTGGCCGATGATCTGCTGACCACCCTATGTCTGGCCAGCGCCGCTCCGCTGTATGTGGCCCCGGCGATGAATCAGCAGATGTGGGCGCATGCAGCGGTGCAGGCGAATGTCGCCACGCTGCGCCAACGCGGCGTGCATCTGCTCGGTCCGGCATCGGGCGATCAGGCCTGCGGAGACATTGGTTCGGGCCGGATGCTGGAACCGCTGGAGTTGCGCGAGGCGCTGCTTGCCTCGTTCGCCAGGCAGGTGCTGCGTGGGCTGAAAGTAGTGGTCAGTGCCGGGCCGACTTATGAAGACATTGATCCGGTGCGTTTCATCGGCAACCGCAGCTCCGGCCGGATGGGTTTTGCCGTCGCCGAAGCGGCCGCACAAGCGGGTGCCGAGGTGAGCCTGATCGCCGGGCCGGTGAGCCTGCCCACGCCAGCCGGGGTGGCGCATCGCGTCGATGTGCGCAGCGCCGCGCAAATGCAGGCGGCAGTGCTTGAGGCCGTGGGCCAGGCGCAGATTTATATCGGTGCGGCCGCTGTCGGCGATTACCGTCCGGCCAGTGTCGCCGAGCAAAAGCTGAAAAAGCAGGACGGTGACGGCCTGACACTCAAGTTGACCCAGAATCCTGACATTCTGGTCGATCTGTCTGCGCAAACCGTGCGGCCTTTCCTGGTTGGTTTCGCCGCCGAGACGCATGATGTAGCGGCTTACGCACAAGATAAATTGCAACGCAAAGGATTGGACATGATTGCCGCCAACTTGGTCGGTGGCGGCCTTGGTTTCGAGGCTGCCGACAACGCATTGAGCCTGTATTGGCCGGGCGGCTCGATCGAGCTGCCGCGTGCAGGCAAATCAGAGTTGGCACGGCAGTTAATCGCCCACGTGGCCGAACGCTATCGGGCGGCGCGCCCATGATCGAGGTCGAGCTGAAGATTCTCGACCCGCGCCTGGGCAACGCCATCCCGCTACCGCAAGCCGCAACCACGGGCAGCGCCGGCATGGATTTACGTGCCGCGTTGGATGTGCCGCTCACCCTGGCACCGGGCGAAAGCGCGCTAGTGCCTAGTGGTATCGCGATTCACATTGCGGATCCGGGCTGGTGCGCGTTGATCGTGCCACGCTCGGGACTCGGGCATAAGCATGGGCTGGTCATGGGTAACCTGGTCGGTGTGATCGACGCGGATTACCAGGGGCCTTTGATGATTTCCTGCTGGAACCGTGGCACGCAGCCGTACACCATCGCCGTAGGCGATCGCATCGCGCAGATGCTGTTGGTGCCGGTAGCGCAGGCGCAATTGAAGGTAGTGCCGGAATTTACGCCGTCGCAGCGGGGCGTAGGCGGTTTCGGTTCAACGGGCGTCAATTAGTACAGGTCAATTCAGTACAGGCCGAAGCAATACAAACAGAAGGGGGTCAGACCGTCCGCGCGCTGCGCAGGTCAATGATCCGATAACCGTAAGGGGCGGGGGTATGGCGATCACTATCGCGGGTAGACGTTTGTCCACCGAGCGGATCGAATGGCAGCGCCTATTGCCACTGGCAGGCGGCACGCTGTTATTGCTGTTGGGCCTGTTTTGTCTGTGGCAGGCTTGGTTGATCGCCGACGAAGGCAGCGCCATCGTGCGGGTGCATGCCGCACAGGATCAGGCCGTACAGGCGTTAACGACCGAAGTCGCCGGACAGCGCGGCAAGATCGATCAGGTTCTGGCTACAGTCGATCCGGCCAGTCTTGGGGGTGATCGCGATCTACTGGTGGCGAGTCTGCGCCAGCAGTTGCCGCAAATACAGCGGCTGGAATTGTTCAGCGGCAACCTCGACGAGGTATTGCATGCCAACTATCACGACTTCGGTTACGCCAAAGCCGCGCAGTTGATGACCGCGCAGAGTGCGGACGACGGCACTTTGATGCAGACCGTATCCTCGGGTGCCGGTGAGCGCCGGCTTAGTCTGGTGCTACCGGTAGGCTCGTCATCCCGGCCATTGGCCTGGGCCTGGGTCGAGTTGCCGTTTAGCCCGATCGAGCAGCGTTTCATGTCCATTCCGCCAGCCGACGGCAGACTAGAGCTTCGCCAGGGCGGCGATCATGACGATATGCGCCTGTTGGCGAACGGCCCGGCGGCGGCTGAGCGAGAGCTTACGGGTAAGCCGGTCGCGGGAAGTGCGCTGAATGTGCTGGCCGCCTTGCCCGCGGCCTACATCGTATTGCCGCGGTCGGTGTTGTTGGCCGCCTTGCTGGCTTTGCTGGGCTTGGGTGGCAGTGCTTACTTGTGGTGGTTGCGCGTTCATCCGCGCGGTGAATTTGTTTATGAATCTGAGGAACCGACTTTGTCCGATGTGATTGAAAACCAGGCCGAGCCCGTCAAGCCGGCCGCTGCCGCCGTGGCCAAGCCGGTGCCGCCGCCGATGCCGGTCCAGGTGGATCCGAGCATCTTCCGGGCCTATGACGTGCGTGGCGTGGTTGGTAAATCCTTGACCAGGGATTTCGCTCATTTGCTGGGCCAGTCGATCGGCACGGTGATGCGTGAGAAAGGTCTGCGCGAAATCGTCGTCGGCCGCGATGGCCGCCTATCCGGCCCCGAGCTGGCCGGCGCGCTGGCCGACGGTCTGCGCGCTGCCGGTATCGACGTCATCGACATCGGCGCGGCGCCGACCCCGGTGATTTATTACGCGGCTTACCGCTTTAATACCGGCAGTTGCGTGGCCGTTACCGGTAGCCACAATCCGCCGGATTACAACGGTTTCAAGATCGTGGTGGGCGGTGAGACCTTATCCGAAGGCGCGATCAAGGATTTGTACCAGCGTATTGTCGACAAGGCGCTGGAAAGCGGGGGCCAGGGCAGCCTGCGCCACGTCGATGTGACGCCCGATTACATCGATCGCATCACTTCGGATGTGCAGACCGAGCGCCGCCTGAAAATCGTGGTCGACTGCGGTAACGGCATTCCGGGCGCGGTGGCGCCGCAGGTACTCGAGGGCATCGGTTGCGATGTGATTCCGCTGTATTGCGAGGTGGACGGCACGTTCCCCAATCATCATCCCGATCCGTCGGACCCGCATAACCTGGAAGATTTGATCCTCGCCGTGAAAACGACAGGCGCCGACCTCGGTGTGGCCTTCGACGGCGACGGCGATCGTCTGGGCGTGGTCACAAAGGAAGGCGAGATCATCTTCCCCGACCGAACGCTGATGCTGTTTGCGCGCGACGTCCTATCGCGCCAGCCGGGCGCAACGATCATTTATGACGTGAAATGCACCGGACATCTGAAAGGTCAGGTACTGGAAGCCGGCGGCCATCCGCTGATGTGGCGTACGGGTCACTCGTTGATTAAGAGCAAGATGCGCGAGACCGGTGCCGAACTGGCCGGCGAAATGAGCGGGCACTTCTTCTTCAAAGAGCGCTGGTACGGTTTCGATGATGGCATCTACGCCGGCGCGCGCTTGCTTGAGATTCTGGCGGGCGATCCGCAGGGCCGTACCCCGGAAGAGATCTTCGCTACCTGTCCGAAGGGTGTCTCCACGCCCGAGCTGAAGGTCGAAATGGCCGAAGGCGAGCATTACCGTTTCATCGAAGCATTTCGTAAGACGGCCACCTTCGGTGACGCCAACCTGACGACCATCGACGGCGTGCGCGCGGATTGGCCCGACGGCTGGGGCTTGGTGCGCGCATCCAACACCACGCCGATTCTGGTGCTGCGCTTCGATGCGGATAACGAGGAAGCGCTCAAGCGCATCCAGCGGGTCTACCGTGAGCAGTTGCTGGCGGTGGATGCCACCTTGAAGTTGCCGTTCTGAGGCAATACCCCTCGTCCCTTTGGGGGCGAGGGGTAGGCAGTTATTACGACTGAGTCTGGCCTTGCGCCTGCGCTGCCTTCAGCTCCCGATACCGCTGCAATTGCTGCTTCGCCTTTTGATCGGCGGCGTCATGTATGGAGAGTTGGTGTTCAAGTGTATTGCGCTGGCCCGCCACGACATTGCGCTGCTTGGTGATGCTGTCGCTGAGAAATTTCGGCACCGTTTGTTTTGCTCGTTCGGCGTCCGCTGCGCGGGCGAGCAAGTCGGCCAGTGCTTTTTCCTGGCTGTGCAGGTTGATCCGGGTGGTGCTGATCTGCTGGTCGATGTTGTTCATTTCCAGCTTGAGCGATGACTTGTACGAATCCTCGTCCGGATAGGCAGTCAGCATCTGCATTTCACTGCGGGCTTGTTCTTGCGCGGCAAGCTTTTGCGCCGCCTGTTCGTCGGCAAGCTTTTGCGCGGCGGCGCGCTCTTGAGGGTTGAGCTGCCGCTCCACATGCCGGATCACCAGGCCCCGGTCGTTGACGACCTCATAGCCATATTTCATGGCATCGGAGGTGAGGCTGTCGCTGTAGTGCGGCAGACCGCTGCCATCGCGCCAGCGGTAGCGAACACCGTTGCCCTGGCTTTGAGCTTGCAGCGCATCGACCGATAAGCTGACTGTCAGCGCGGTGGCCGCGACGACAAAAATGATTTTTCGCATGAAACATCCCCCTGATGGCCGGCAGTATAGCCAGCGCACGGATGTTGCCTAGAGGCGTACATCCGCGCATTTGCCATCCTTGTGACGGCGATCGCCTCGATAGATCAGGAAAGCCTCAAGAACCGACGCCGTAGCGCTCGCGATAGGCCATCAGGCGAGCATGTTCGGCGGCCAGCTCCGACCGTTCGCCGGCATAGGCCAATACGTCGCCAAGGCCGGTAATGGCGATCACCGGAATACCGAATTCGGCCGTGACTTCCTGCGCTGCCGATAGTGCGCCTTGGCCGCGCTCCTGGCGATCCAGTGCGATCAGCACGCCGGCGGGGGTTGCGCCGTTGGCGCGGATCAAGGCGAGCGACTCACGCACCGCGGTGCCGGCTGTCATCACGTCATCGACAATCAATACACGTCCTTTCAATGGTGCGCCGACCAGCACGCCGCCTTCGCCGTGATCCTTGGCCTCTTTGCGGTTATAGGCCCAGGGCAGGTCACGGTCGTGATGATCGGCCAGCGCGATCGCCGTCGCGGCTGCCAGTGCGATGCCCTTGTAGGCGGGGCCGAACAACATGTCGAAAGCCAGCCCCGAATTCACTGCGGCTGCGGCATACGAGCGACCTAGCTGCGCCAGTGCGGCGCCGGAGTCGATGCGCCCCATATTGAAAAAGTACGGGCTCTGCCGCCCGGATTTCAGGGTGAACTCGCCAAAACGCAGTACTTCGCGTTTGAGAGTGAGTTCAATGAAGTCGCGCTGATAGTCGTGCACGGATCGTCTCGCAAGGTTAAGTAGTGATGTTGTCAGCCGGGCAGGGCGCGCAGCAGCAAATGTTGCGGCCCGGCTCGGCCGCCATGGTACAACTCGCCGCTGTCCTCGAAACCGCAGCGCCGGTACAACGTCAACGCGGCGTGGTTACTGCAGTTCACCGTAAGTACCAATCGGCGCGCAGCCGGATGGCGTGTAGCGAGATCGGCGAGGATGGCGGTCATGGCTTGTGCGCCCCATCCCCGGCCTTGCCAGTCGGCATCGATAAAGAATGCGCGAAGGCCGAGCGCGGTCGGTCCGAAATCACGGCCGACGATGCTGCGTGAACGGGTCTCGATGCAGTAAAAGCCGATCGGCGTTGCGCCATGCAGTACCGCCATCGGCTCACTGCTGCGGCTGTTATCCGCTTCCGCCAGCAGGTTGCTGATGATGCCGACGAAATCCTGCTGGGCCGGGTGCACGCGCAGTCGCATGACCGCCTCGCGCAGTGAGGCATCGACCGGAGCAACAACAATGGCTGGGAGTTCACGCATGGTTGTTATCATGCACCACCCGCCGCAACCCCTTAGATTGCTGGAGTCCGCATGCGCATCATCAGCCTTAACGCCAACGGCATCCGTTCGGCCGCGACCAAAGGTGTATTCGAATGGCTGCGTACGCAGAACGCCGACGTGGTCTGTGTACAAGAAACCAAGGCTCAGGAAGACCAGCTCAGCGATCCGATGTTTCGCCCCGACGGCCATCACTGCTTCTATCGCGACGCCAGCAGCAAAAAGGGCTACAGCGGCGTGGCGATCTATGCCAAGCGCGAGCCCGATGAGGTGTTGACCGAGCTGGGCTGGGATGCGTTCGACAACGAGGGCCGCTATATCGAGGCGCGTTTCGGCAATTTGAGCGTGGTGTCGCTGTATCTGCCTTCCGGCTCGTCCGGCGACGAGCGGCAGCAGTACAAGTTCAAAGTGATGGAATGGATCACCCCGATCTTCGAGGCGTGGCTCAAGAGCGGTCGCGACTACGTGATCTGCGGTGACTGGAACATCGTGCACACCAAGAACGACATCAAGAACTGGAGCTCCAACCAGAAAAACTCCGGCTGCCTGCCCGAAGAACGCGCCTGGCTGGATTTGCTGTTCCAGCAGCATGGCTGGGTCGACAGCTTCCGCGCGATCAAGCCCGACGCGGTGGAATACACCTGGTGGTCGAACCGGGGCCAGGCGCGGGCGAACAACGTGGGTTGGCGTATCGACTACCAGGTGGTCACGCCGTCTCTACGCGATCGCCTGAAGTTGTGCTCGGTCTATCGCGACCAGCGCTTCTCCGATCATGCGCCGTACATCGTCGATTATGCCGACTGATCCGACGGCGATGACTTCATCCGCGTCTGCGGCGGCGGCAAAGCCGCCCAGGCCGTCAGTCTGGAAATCATTTGCGCAGCCCGCTGCGTGGACGATGTTTTTGTTCGGGTTTTCGTCGGGGCTGCCGTTCCTGCTGGTAGCCGGCACCTTGGCCTACTGGCTCAAAGAGAAAGGCATCGTGTTGAAAGACATCACGATGATCGCCAGCGCCGGCATGACATATGCCTTCAAGTTTCTGTGGGCGCCTTTGCTCGACCATTGGCGGATTCCTGGTTTCGTGCGGTTCGGCCAGCGCCGCGGCTGGCTGCTGTTTGCGCAGATTGGCGTGGTGGTCGGCCTGCTCGCGATGGCGGCGCTGACGCCGGCTCAGTTGACGCCATTCGTCGTGGCGACGCTGATCGTTGCGTTTTTCGGTGCGACTCAGGACATCGCGGTCGACGCATATCGGATTGAGATTGCCCCCGTGGAGGTGCAGGGCGCCTTGGTTGCGACCTACTCGTTGGGCTATCGCATCGGTCTTATCATGGCCGGCGCCCTGGCATTGATTCTTGCCGACCACATAGCGTGGAGCTGGGTTTATGTGTTGATGGCCATTTTGATGGGCCTGCCCATCGCGGCAACCTTGATGGCGCGCGAGCCCGAAGTTCGCCGGGTGCTGCCCGATCGCTGGCGCGATGCCATGCGCGAAGGTGTTATCGATCCATTTGCCGATTTCTTTCGTCGCTATGGCTGGCACCTCGCCGGCGTGACCTTGCTGTTTATCCTGCTGTTCAAGATTCCCGAGCAGGCGACGATTGGCGGGATCATGAGCCCGTTCTATCGCGATATGGGTTTTGAGAAAACCCAGATCGGCGCCATTACCAAGATCTACGGCGTCTGGATCGGTATTGTCGGCGTCTTTATCGGCGGTGCGGCGGTCGCGCGATGGGGCGCATGGCGCCCACTATGCGCATCTATTGTGTTGTGTGGGTGCACCAACCTGCTGTATCTGTTCGTGGCTGCTCACCCAGGCAACCTCGTCGTGCTGACCTTGGTGATCTCCGGCGAGAACCTTACGCTGGGCATACTTGGGCCGCCGACCGTGGCGTTCTTGTCCTCGCTGGTCAATCGCCAGCACACGGCAACGCAGTACGCCTTATTGAGTTCGTTGGTTAACCTGCCCGGCAAGGTGCTTGGCTTCTTTGCCGGGGGTATCGTCGCAGCGACCACTTACAGCACCTATTTCGTCATTACGGCGCTGGCGGTGCTGCCCGCGGCAGCGTTGTTTCTATATTTATGGCCGCGTTTTCGCGAAGCCGAACGTTTGCGCGCTGCCGGTCATGATGAGGGGTAGCTTGTCCAAGCCGGCTGCTTGACCAAGCAGGCGTTCAGGCTCTGAGACCCAGGCCACGAATCGGCCTTGGTTAACTTGCGCGCATAGCGTTCTGTGCCACCATGCGCGCGCAGGGGGGCCTACGTAACGCGGAGTGATGACGGTGCCGGTTCTCGTCATACGCCATATCGACAATCTGATGGCCGAGCGCATCAAGGCGCTGGCTAAAGAACGGCAGTGGTCGATCAATGACGTCGTGCTTTATGCACTGCGCCATGGGCTCGGCATGGCGGCAGGCAATATCTTCGCTGAGACGCTGCGCGATTCCGGTGACCTCACCATCTTGAGCGGGCAGTGGGACGCAGAGGAAAAGGCCGCCTTTCAGGAGGCTATCCAGGCTTTGTCAGTGGCGCCACCCGATCCGCTGGCACCGCGTAAATAAGGTCACACGGTGGGAGCGGGGTAAATCGCCCCAAGCACCCGTAAGCCGCGTGCGCCGGTGACGGCAGGTAAATTGCCTGGCAGGCCGAGCAGGCGCTGGCGTGCAAGCCAGGCAAACGCAACGGCCTCCAGATAATCAGGATCGATACCATGTGCCGCCGTACTCAGCACCGCGCGCGGTGCGAGTAGTTCGGCGAGCCGGCGCATCAGTGGACCGTTATGTACGCCACCACCGCAGGCCAGTACGTCGATGGCATCGGGTGCGTGGTGGGCGATCGCTTCAGCCACGCTGCGTGCGGATAGTTCCAATAACGTAGCCTGCACGTCGGCCGCCGCCAGCGTGTCTACTTGCGGATGTGCGGTTAGCCAGGCCAGATGGAAGTGTTCGCGCCCGGTGCTTTTCGGCGGCGGCAGCATGAAGTAAGGATCGGCCAGCAGGCTGTTCAGCAGAGTGTCGTCGACCCGGCCGCTCGCCGCGAACCTTCCGTCCCGGTCGAACGGCTCGCCACGATGGCGTAGACACCAGGCATCGAGCAGGCCGTTGGCCGGTCCGGTATCGAAGCCCAGCACGCTGCCATGGGCGCCGAGGACGGTGATATTGGCGATGCCACCAAGATTCAGGACCACTCGGCATCGGTGCGGCTGCGCCAGCAGCATGGCGTGTACCGTAGGCAGCAACGGAGCGCCCTGGCCACCTGCGGCGACGTCGGCGCGACGGAAATCCGCGATGACATCCGCGCCGCAGCGCTCGGCAATCACCGTGGGGTCGCCCACTTGCAAGGTAAAAGGGTGTTCGCCGGTGGGCCGATGGCGCAGGGTCTGACCATGCGATCCAATTGCCCGGATGGCAGATACCGGCGTATGGCTTTGTGCGAGCAGGTTCTGCGCGGCTTCGGCAAAGCTTTGCCCAATCGCCACGTCCAATCGGCCATAGGTATCGAGATCCAGCCGTACTTCATCCTGCGCCACCGCGAGAATGCGTTCGCGCAGCGCGCTGGGCCACGGATGAGTGAGGGCCGCCAGTAGCTGCGGCTGATTGTCGTTAAAGCGCACCAGGGCGGCATCGATGCCGTCGGCGCTGGTGCCGGAGATCAGTCCGATATAAAGCGCCGAAGCGTCGTCCATGCGTTGCCCGCCTACAGCTTGTTTGGTCACTTCGGGCAATCAGTCGTCGCTGCGCGTGGTGTTGCCGACGCGTGCCAGTTTCACATTGGCATCCAAGGCTTTCAGGCGAGCCAATTGCGGTTGCACCACCTGTGCCTTGAATTTGGCCAGTTGTGCGGCGGGCAGCGGTTCGGGCTTGGGCAAGGTCACCGTCTGCGGGTCGCGCTGCAGGTTATTGACGCGGAACTCATAATGCAGATGCGGGCCGGTGGCGAGGCCGGTCATGCCGACAAAGCCAATCACCGAGCCCTGGCTCACATGCTGGCCGACCTTGAGGTTGGCGAACTTCGACATGTGGCCGTAGGCGGTGCTGATGGTCGAGTTGTGCTGCACGATGACGAAGTTGCCGTAGCCGTTCATCCAGCCGCGAAACTTCACCACGCCGTCGCCGGCGGCATGAATCGGCGTGCCGGTGGGTGCGGCGTAGTCCACGCCTTTATGCGCACGCATGCGGCCGAGTACCGGATGCATGCGCGCCGCGCTGAAGGTCGAGGAAATGCGCGTGAAATCGACCGGAATACGCAGGAACGATTTCTGGATCGAGCGGCCGTCCTCGCTGAACCAGCCGTACTGGCCGTCGTCTTTCTTGAAGCGATAAGCGGTGTAGCGCGTGCCCTGGTTCACGAATTCGGCCGCGACGATTTCGCCTTCGCGCAGATAAGCGCCGTCGCGATACACATCGTCATAAACCACGGTGAAGCTGTCGCCTTCGCGTAGATCTTGCACAAAGTCGATGTCGTATTTGAACAACTCGGCCAGCTTCAGCACCATTGCGCTGCTCATGCCGGCTTTGGAGCCTGCGGCGAACAGCGAGCTATTGATGACGCCATGCGCGATGTGTTCGCGGCGCTCGACCTCGCGCGACTGTTCGGACACGCTGGGTTTGTCGCTGTCGAAGCGCACGATGGCGCGGCTGGACTCGTCTTTGTCGAAACGGATGCCCTTAAGGCTGCCGTCCGTACCCAATAGAAAATCGAACTCTTGCCCAGGCCGAATGCTATGCAGTGCCTTCGTGCTGCCCGATTCGTCCATCACACGCTGCAAGTCGGCCAGGCTTAGTCCCTGGCTCTGGAAAATATCCGACAGCGATTGGCCCGGTCGCACCTGCACGATGTGCCAGTCTTCGGCGGTCGGTGTTTGCAATGCCTCGGTGGTGGCCTTGGGCAGGGCCAGCGGCAACATCGCATGTGCGGCGGGTGTCGGGTTCGGCCGCATCGCACTGGCCCAGGCCGGAATAATGAAGCCGGAAAGTGCCGTGATGAGCAGGGCCGTACCGGCCAGCACCCAGCGCTCGCGATGCCAATGAATCGGCCCGGCTTCGCCGTGGCCGCCGAATGACCAATGCGAGCAACGTTCATAGAAGTGAGAGTGTCGGCGCTGCGCCTTGCGACGAATAGCCTGTTTACGCGCTTCGCGCGCAATCCGATATTTCTCACCCATGCCCAGCGTGCCCCGCAATACAATTCTTATAATGCCGCGTACCATAGCGGCCCTATGTAAACGGCGTCAATGCCTTTCGCATCAAGGGTTTGCGTGAGGTTTGTGGTTAACGCACAATTAACTTCAGCGGGCGGCGGTTATCCTTTCGATGCCTGTCTAGACATATATTTTTGAGAGAATTGCATGAATGAGCTTGAGCAAGCACTGGCAACCATCGCGCGCGGTGCTGACGAAATCATCAAGCATGAGGAGTTGGTCGAGCGCTTGAAGCAAGGGCGCCCATTGCGCATCAAGGCCGGGTTCGACCCAACAGCGCCGGACCTGCACCTGGGCCATACCGTATTGCTCAACAAGATGCGCCAGTTCCAGGATCTGGGGCACCAGGTGATCTTCTTGATTGGCGACTTCACCGGCATGATCGGCGATCCCACTGGCAAGAACATCACGCGCAAGCCGCTGACCCGCGAGGATGTGCTGGCGAACGCCGAGACCTATGCCGAACAGGTCTATAAAGTGCTGGACAAGGAACGCACCGAGCTGCGGTTCAATTCCGAATGGTTCGGTCAGATGACCGCAGCCGATATGATCAAGCTTGCCGCTCAGCACACCGTGGCGCGCATGCTTGAGCGCGACGATTTCGCCAAGCGCTATGCCGCGCAGCAGCCGATCGCGATCCATGAATTTCTCTATCCGCTGGTGCAGGGCTATGACTCCGTCGCGCTCAAATGCGACGTCGAGCTCGGCGGCACCGATCAGAAATTCAATTTGTTGATGGGCCGGGCCTTACAAGAGCACCACGGCCAGCCGCCGCAAATCGTCTTGACCATGCCGTTGCTGGAGGGCCTGGATGGCGTCAACAAGATGTCCAAGTCCCTTGGTAACTACATAGGCATCAATGAGCCCGCGATCGACATCGTTACTAAGACGATGAAGATCGGCGACGAGTTGATGTGGCGCTGGTTCGAATTGCTCAGCTTCGAGGTCTCGTTGGACGAGCTGGCACAGATGAAGCGCGATATAGAAAGCGGCGTACTCAATCCACGCGATGCCAAGCTGCGCCTGGCGCGCGAATTGGCCACGCGCTTCCATAACGTAGCTGCCGCGGAGCTGGCCATCGCCGGCTGGCACGCTGTAGTACGTGGAGAGGGGGATACCAGTCTGTTGCCGTTGACTGAGATCGCCGTACCGGCTGAGGGTCTGCGTCTGCCGGCACTGCTTACGGCGGCGGGGCTGACGGCGAGCAACTCCGAAGCGAGTCGCAAGCTTAAAGAGCGTGCCGTACGTATAGATGCAGAAGTGATCGAGGACGCGCAACGCATCTTCGTGCCGGGCTTCGAAGCGGTGCTGCAGGTAGGCAAGCGCAACTTTGCGCGTGTGCTGCTGACCGGTCAGTGAGCCATGCGAGGCCGACGATTGCCGCTATGGCATCGTCGGCATTTCGCATACTGCGATTGAGAACAATCGCTTAGAAGAAAATGTGAAAATTTTTCGAGAAATTGCTTGCCAAAAAAGCAGGCCGTCCTTAGTATTCGCCTCCCCGCCGCTGCAGCGCTTCGCACCGGCAACAACTGCAGAAAAAAAGTTTCACGCAGGTGTTGACGGACTTGGAAAGCGATGTAGAATGG
>NZ_KZ857179.1:0-72822 GCF_003350925.1 Dyella tabacisoli
GCTGCGCCGATGGTAGTGTGGTTTATTCCATGCAAGAGTAGGTCACCGCCAGGGGCTTTATCCCAACCCTCGTCACTCACGTGACGGGGGTTGTTCTTTTTTATGGCTCACGCGCTTGCGCGCTGCCGTCTCCGCTTAATCCGAAACGCCTCTCCTGCCGGGAGGCGTTTTTTTGTGTGCACTTTCGAGGCTTTCACGCCAACGCCAACACCGGTTAACACCTATGATGCATGTACTAGCCACCGCGATCGGTGTTGCTCGGGAGATCCTTCAGCGTGTTTGTCCAAGTCGAAACTCGGCGGCGTCCGCGTCTGCAGTGGGCAACCACTTTGTTGGTCATTGTCTGCGTGATGAGCTTTGTGGCCTTTGCCTTGATGCCATTGCCGCAACGGGTTTCGATGTGGCTGGAGTGGGGCACGGTGCCGGCGAATATCTTCGATGCGAAAGAACCGATACTCAGGCAATTACATGATCCCGCCCTGCTGCGGTTGGTCACTGCCTTGTTTATCCATTTGGCCTGGCTGCATTTACTCGGCAACCTATTGTTCTTGGTGATTTTCGGCCTGCCGGCTGAGCGTACGCTCGGTTCGCTGTGGTTCTTATTGTTGTTCGTACTGGGCGGCGTGGTTTCGAACTTGGTCGGCGCGTTGTCGCTGGCTGGAGTGCGTGCACCGATCATTGGCTGCAGCGGCGCGGTATCAGCCGTACTGGGCGCTTATATCGCTTTGTTTCCACGCGCAAAATTAGGATTGGTGCTGCCTCTGGGGCTGTTTCTGGAGTTTGTGCGGGTACCGGCTTTTCTGCTGATTGGTATCTGGGTGTTGCTGCAACTGATCTTTAGCTACGCCGGTCCAAGCTATGGCGCCGTGGTGTGGTGGACGCACATCGCTGGATTTTTGTTCGGGGTGGTATTTGCCCTGGTATCGCGTGATGCCATCGCGCGTCGCTTACGCGGCTAAACTGACGCCATGCGCCATAAGAAACTTTATAAAGTCACCTTTCTGCATCTGGGCAAATGCTACGAGCTCTATGCGCGACATGTCGCATCCAGCGGGCTTTGGGGGTTTACCGAAGTCGGCGAACTGGTGTTTGAGCCGGTAGGCGAGGGGCTGTTGATCGATCCCACCGAAGAGCGGCTGCGCGAGGAGTTCAAAGACACGCGCGTACTGCATTTGCCGATGCAGACAGTGTTGCGAATCGAAGAAGTCGAGCGCAAAGGTTCACTGGCCATTCGCGATGCCAGTGATGGGCAGAAAGTGATGCCGTTTCCGATGCCGCCGCGCGAACGTTAGGTTTTGGCCAGGCCATGATGGCGAGCGAAATGCGATAGCAAGCGGCGGGCGATCGGGGTGGCTCCCACTTGTTTGAAAGTGTGCCGCGGATCGAAGCCTTCGCGCTGCATATCCTCGCGTTTGCGATGGATATAGGCACGCATCACGTCAGCATTGAATTCAGGATGAAACTGCGTGCTGATCGCGTGCTGGCCATAACGCAATAGCTGATTGGGATCACGCGCGGATTGCGCCAGCACGGTGGCACTGGAGGGTGGCTCGATCACGCTCTGCTCATGGGTGGTATGCGCGCGAAAATTCGCTGGCAGACTGGCAGCGAGAGCATCGTGCTTGGCGTGAGCCAATACCTCGATCGGCACCGTCCCGATTTCACGGCCGCCCGGCAGATAATCCACTCGGCCACCCAAGGCATGAGCCATCAGTTGATGGCCGTAGCAGACGCCGAATAAGGGAAGCTCGACATCCATCGCATTGCGAATCCAGCCCGCGGTCCGCTCACTCCAATCGGCGCGCTCGGTAACCATGGCCGCGGAGCCGGTAATCAGCGCACCGGCGACTTCATGCGGTGCCGGCAAACGCTCGCCAGCGGCTACATCGACGATGCGTAGTTTCTGCAATGCCAACTGAGCGCTGATACGAAACCAGTGAGGGAAATCGCCATGGCGGGCGCGGATCGTGTCGGGAGCGCGTCCCGTGCGGATGATAAGAACTGGCTTCATGCGTATAGAGTCGCTGCAATATCAATAACAGGTAGGTGTTCTTTATAGCGGATCAGGCATGGCTTCGATCGGCGGTAGCACCATAAGCACTTCTTTCACGGTGGTCAGACCGCGCGCTACTTGGGTTGCCGCCGAGATGCGCAGCGGACACAGGCCTTCAGCCAATGCCGCCGCACCGAAATTACCCAGATCCAATTGAGCTGAGATCAGACCGCGCAGTCGCGGGGAGAGTTGCATCATCTCGTAGATACCCGTGCGGCCCATGAAGCCAGTGTGTCGGCATTCCAGGCAACCGACGGGCTTGAAGACCTGCTCCGGCACCGGCACCGACCAACCATGAGTGAGCGCGAGCCATTCGTGTGGATCCTGTTCCGTCGCCTGCTTGCAGTGCGCGCACAGCGTTCGCACCAGGCGCTGCGCCACTACGCCGGTCAGGGTGGATTGAATCAAGTAGTGCGGTACACCCAGGTCGAGCAGACGGGTGACGGCGCTGGGTGCATCGTTGGTGTGCAGGGTGGAGAGCACCAAGTGGCCGGTAAGCGACGCCTGCACGGCCATCTGTGCGGTTTCCAGATCGCGAATTTCGCCGACCATGATGATGTCCGGGTCTTGTCGCAACAGGGTGCGCACGCCGGTGGCGAAGTCCAGATCGATCGCAGGCTGTACCTGCATTTGATTGAACTCGGGGCTGACCATTTCGATCGGGTCTTCGACCGTGCACACATTGATTGCCGGCGTGGCCAAGTGCTTCAGCGTGGAATACAGCGTCGTGGTTTTACCCGAGCCGGTGGGGCCGGTAACCAGCACGATGCCGTGCGGCCGCTCGACCATACTGCGCCAGCGAGCGCCTTCCTCGGCGGAGAAACCCAGTTGGCCGAAATCTTTAGCAACGATGTCTGGATCGAAAATGCGCATCACCATCTTCTCGCCGAAAGCGGTGGGCATGGACGAAATGCGCAACTCCACCTCACGACCAGTGGATGAGCGAGTTTTGATGCGGCCATCTTGCGGGCGGCGTTTTTCGGCCACATCCATGCGTGCGAGGATCTTGATGCGGGCCGTTACCGCCGTCATTACGGGTGGCGGCAATTCGAACACTTTGTGCATCACACCGTCGATACGAAAGCGCATCTGTCCGGCTTCGCGACGAGGCTCCAGATGGATGTCCGAGGCGCGCTGTTCAAAAGCGTATTGCAGCAGCCAGTCGACGATGTGCACGACGTGGCGATCGTCCGCGCCGACTTCGCCGTTCTTGCCCAGCTCAACCAGTTGTTCAAAATTGAGGATCGCGGATGAGTCATAGCCACCGGTCTGCTTGGCGTCCTGCGCTAGCTGAATCGAGCGCTGAACACCGTAGAACTCCAACAGATAGCGATTGATGTCCAGCGGATTGGCCACCACGCGGCGCACGTCTCGGCGCAACATGTGGGCCAGGTCGCTGGCCCAGCCGGCATCAAACGGCTCGCAGGTGGCAAAGGTCACTTCGCCGGCAGCGGCAGCCACCGGCAGAATTCGATGCCGCTGCGCGTAAGCATGGCTTACCACCTGGGTTACCACGGCGGCATTGATCTTCATCGGATCAATCTTGAGATAGGGCAGGCCGGCCTGCGCGGCGAGCCATTCGGTCAATGCCTCAAGACTGAGCGGTCGGCCCGGCATACGCTGGTTTGGCAGTTTCGCGTTCGCCAGCACGACCAGCGGGTGCAACTCCACGGTGCTGCGTCCGCTACGAGCACCCATGCGCACGTGCTTGGCGTCTTCAGCCAGCAGGTAGCCATCCACCACCAAGCTAGCCAGCAGCTCATCAAGTGCAAGGCGGCCGCGACGGCCGAGCAAGGACGCGGATTGCGGTAATGCGACCATGCAACGATCTCTCAGGTCAGGTTTCGCCGGCCGAAACGCCGGCGACGAAAGCGGTCGCAGCTATACTACCCCGCTTTATTCCAGGTCACGGAAAGCTATGTCCGCGCGTACCTTCCAGGATGTGATCCAGACCCTGAACCGCTATTGGGCGGCGCAGGGTTGTGTGTTGTTGCAGCCGCTCGATACCGAAGTCGGCGCTGGCACGTTTCACCCCGCTACTTTCCTGCGTTCACTCGGCCCAGAACCGTGGGCGGCGGCGTATGTGCAGCCCTCCCGCCGCCCCACCGACGGCCGTTACGGCGAAAACCCGAACCGTTTGCAGCATTACTACCAATACCAGGTGGTGATGAAGCCCAACCCTGAGAACATTCTGGAGCTCTATATCGGCTCGCTGAAGGAGCTTGGCCTTGATCCGCTGGTGCATGATCTGCGCTTTGTCGAGGACAACTGGGAGTCGCCGACACTGGGTGCCTGGGGGCTCGGCTGGGAGGTCTGGCTTAACGGGATGGAGGTGACTCAGTTCACCTATTTCCAGCAGGCCGGCGGCTTGGAATGTCGCCCGGTGACGGGCGAGATCACCTATGGCCTGGAGCGCTTGGCGATGTACCTGCAGAACGTGGACAACGTCTACGACCTGATCTGGACCGATGGCCCGCGCGGCAAGGTTACCTATGGCGATGTGTTCCATCAAAACGAAGTGGAGCAGAGCACCTACAACTTCGAGCATGCGAATGTTGCCGAGCTGCTGCGCTGGTTCGATGTTTGCGAGGGCGAGGCGAACAAGTTGATCGCAGTGAATCTGCCATTACCCGCTTACGAGCAGGTAATGAAGGCAAGCCACACATTCAATTTGCTCGATGCGCGTCGCGCGATCAGCGTTACCGAGCGCCAGCGTTACATTCTGCGTGTGCGCACTCTGGCTCGCAGTGTGGCCGAGACCTATGTGGCGCAGCGCGAGAAGCTCGGCTTTCCGGGTCTGAAGCATAAAAAGGAGCAGGCCGCATGAGCGCCGCCAAGTCATTGCTGATTGAGCTGGGTACCGAGGAGCTGCCGCCGAAGGCGCTGGATGAACTGGCTGCTGCTTTTCAACGCGGTATCTGCGACGGGTTGTCCAAGCGTGGCATCGATGCCGATCTGGATCTTGCCAAGGCCTATGCATCGCCGCGACGTTTAGCCGTTTTTGTTCCACGTGTTGGAGTTAAGCAAGCTGATGTGAATGGTTTGCAGATTGGCCCTCCGGTCTCTGTGGGGTTAGACGCCAACGGGGAGCCCACTGCTGCTCTTCGCGGATTCGCCGCCAAGTTTGGTGCGTCCGTTAAAGATCTATCTCGTGGTGATTTTGTTGGCATTGAGAAGTTCTTTTACACCTGGAGTGCTCCAGGTCAGCCGGTAACGGCGCTGCTGCCAGAAATTGTCATTGAAGCCCTAAAGAGCCTGCCGATTCCCAAGTCGATGCGGTGGAGCGATCACGACTACAGCTTTGTACGCCCGGTGCATTGGTTGGTGATTTTGCATGGTGCCGAGATCGTCGATGGTGAAGTGTTTGGCTTGAAGAGCGGCCGGCAATCGCGCGGACATCGCTTTATGCATCCGCAACCGGTGCATATGGCCGATGCCGACAGTTGGCTGGACGCGATGCGTGCCGCCAAAGTGCTGGCCGATCCAGTCGAGCGTGGAAAGAAAATTGAACAAGAATTAGCAAATGCTGGTGGTAGTTTGCGTGGCAAGACGGGACGCCTAGATTTAACTGTTCATTTGGATGTAGACAATTTAATTGAGGTAAAGAATCTTACTGAGTGGCCGATTGCGATCACATGCAGTTTTGACACTGAGTTTCTGTCTGTACCGAAAGAAGTGTTAATACAAACGATGCAGCTAAATCAGAAATTTTTCCCGGTCTTGGACGAAGGTAATAAGCTCACCGAACACTTCATCGGCATCGCCAATATCCAAAGCAAAGACCCGGCCGAGATTCGCAAGGGCTACGAGCGGGTCATACGTCCGCGCTTTGCCGATGCCAAATTCTTCTGGGATGAAGACCTGAAAACCCCGCTCGCGGGTTATCAGGATGCGCTAAAGAATGTCACCTATCAGCAAGCGCTTGGTAGCCTGTGGGATAAGAGTGTGCGCGTGGCCGAACTGGCACGCATTATCGCCAACCGCGTCGGCGTCGATGCTGGCCAGGCCACTCGTGCGGCGGCGTTGAGCAAATGCGATCTGCTGACCCGCATGGTCGGTGAATTCCCCGAGCTGCAAGGTGTGATGGGTCGCTACTACGCCGCCCATCACGGCGAGCCGGCTGAAGTAGCCGATGCATTGGATAGTTACTATCAGCCGCGCTTCGCTGGCGATGCCATCGCTACCGGTAAGGTGGGTCAGGTACTTGCCGTGGCCGAGCGGCTGGATACGCTGGCCGGTATCTTCGCGGTGGGCATGAAACCCAGTGGCAACAAAGATCCTTTTGCGTTGCGTCGCGCAGCGTTGGGTTTGGCGCGCACGCTGGTCGAAGGTAGGTTGGAGCTTGATCTCAAGGGCAGCTTTGTCGAGGCCTTGGAATTGCTCCCAGAGGCCGCGCTGGCTGCCGGTTTGAAGCCAGGTAAAGATGGCAAGGCTGCGGTGCTCGATGCCGGCAAGCGTCGCGCCGAACTGGTTGGTGACTTGTGCGATTTCGTGTTCGATCGCCTGCGCGGTTACTACGCCGAGCAAGGTTTCAGCAGCGAACAATTCGAGGCCGTACTGGCGGTACAACCGGCCAGCCTCGCCGATTTTGATCGCCGCCTGCGCGCAGTGGCCGAGTTCGGTCGGCGGCCTGAAGCGAGCAGTCTTGCCGCCGCAAACAAGCGCGTCGCGAATATTCTGCGCAAACAGGCAGAAGAAGCCGGTGCATTGACGATCGGTACCACCGTCGATCCCGCGCATTTCGAAGCGGAGGCCGAGAGCCAGTTGGCAACCGCGCTTGATGCGGCCAAAGCAGACACGGCCGCGTCCTTACATGCAGGGGACTACACGGCGGTGCTGGCTCGGTTAGCCCAGCTACAAGCCCCAGTGAATGCCTTTTTCGATGCCGTGCTGGTGAATGCCGAAGACCCGGCAGTACGCGCGAATCGTTTGGCTCTGCTAGGGCAGCTCAAGGCACAGTTCACGGCGATTGCGGATATCGCCCGTTTGTAAAGAGCGGCATCCTTCTCGTGAAATAAAAGCGGCAGCCATGGGGCTGCCGTTCTTATTTCAATGAATCACGTTGTCCACGTTGTCTTAGGCCGTCCGGCGATTGTGCTTGATGCGCTCGGCAAGCCGGTGATTGAACGCAACCATAGCCGTGGCCTCTACATCGTTGCCGCCTGGGCCGAGAATCTCGTAGAGGTCGGCGAGCATGTCGGCATTCTCCGTCAGGGAGAGTCGGCTCTCGGCCAGGTCCAGCTCCGACTGCAGAATGCGCAGAGCCGTATTCAAGCGCTGCGGATCCATCGCCAGCCCGCTTGCATGCAAGGTGTCCGCGGCCGTGCGCAGTTTGGTGCGATGGCGGTGCGATAGCGAAGATTCACTACCGGGCAGCTCCTCACCCGAAGTAATCGCCTCCGATTGAATGGTGCCTTCGCCGGCGACCAGCCAGACCAGCGAAATACCTAAAGTGCGCGCCAGCGTTACGCAGCGCGCGCGCGACGGGTCGGTGTTGCCGTCACGCCAGCTACGTACCACGCCCTCGGAAAACCCGCACATGCGAGCGATCTCGGTGACGCTGCCTACACGCTGGATCAATACCTTGACGCGATCAGCGAAGGTTCCTGCGGACTCATTGACCGTATGTTGTTGCGTAGACATGGCTGTTCCCGGGCAGATTAGGTGGAATTTCGACACATCCAGCTTTCTAAACGCTTACTTCTGGCATATCTGAATGGTGACGAACGTGTAGATCTTTACGTAATCTTCGTATGAACCAGCAATTTCTTTCGGCGATGGATCTTACGAAAGAAAGCTTGCGTGGGGTAGAACGCGCGACATCCCGTTCTGGACGACAGCGTCATACGCGTGGATTCATGTTGCAGATTTTTTAAAACGCAAAGTTTTATAACGCGCGGGCATGCCGTTGGTACATCGGACAAAGTCTGAGTATGTCCAGAAGCCGGGAGCCATGACGGTGTCCAGCTCGCGAATTCCGCGTACGGATATAGAAATTGCACTGCAAAGTGGTCCCCCGACGACTACGCAGATCGCAAAGCTGGGCTATAGATTTGCAAAAGCTTGAGCTAAAGGCTTACCCGGAAACGTCAAATAAAGTTGCAGTACAGCGTTGACGGCGACCGTCTATTGCTTTAGGTTCGTAAGTTCTTGCTGGTAACCGATGCTCTTGGAGGGCAGCGGCTACCGGGTCCATGTACGGCATTGTCGTCCATTGGTGGCCACCAGCGTATCGCAAGATTCGGCTGGCGGACAGGAAAGCTAAGGATGCCCACAGCCCTTTCGGTTGTGACATGTAAAGGGTTTTACGACGCCGGGGGGGATCACATCCGGTTATGAACGATAGATAGGGAGATCGCGAAACATGAAGTTTCGTAAGGTACTTAGTAACAGGCTTGCGGTAAGCGTTCGATTCGCACTGTCCATCAGCGCACTTGTGGCGGTTGTCCCGGTGTTTGCCCAGGCCGGCAATAGCGATCAGGGCAGGCCCGAGACAGCCAAAAAACTGGAAACCGTTACCGTCACTGGCTCACGTATCCCGCGAGTGGATATGGAAACAGCGCAGCCAGTCCTGACCATCGATCGCGCGCAAATCGAGAAGCAGGGCGCCGCATCGGTCGCAGACCTTCTGCAAAACCTGACCGAGGCTGGTTCTCCAACGATCAGCCGTGCCAATGCGTTGTCCTCGGGCGAAGACGTTGGCGGCTATTACATCGACTTGCGCAACATCGGCTCGACGCGCACCTTGGTGCTATTGAACGGCAAGCGCTTGGGCGCCACCACCTCCGGGCGCCAGGATCTCGGACAGATCCCCGCCTCCGCAATCGACCGCATCGAGATCCTCAAAGACGGTGCGTCATCCGTCTACGGGTCCGACGCCATCGGCGGCGTGGTCAATGTCATCACCCGAAAAAACTTCAAGGGTGCGGAAGCCAATGCTTATCTTGGTCAATACGGCCAAGGCGACGGGGCAGCGCAGGTCTACGATTTTAGTCTGGGTACGTCCAATGAACGCAGTTCGTTGATGCTCAGCGTGCAGCAGTACAAGGAGGATCCGGTATGGGCGAAGGATCGCTCTTATAGCCGTTATCCCAACGGTTCACGCTATCCCACGACGGGCTGGAGCCTCGTCAGCCAAAACGGCGCATTCAGCGGGCTGTGCGGTGCCGGTGGCGATCCTGCATGGTGTACTTTGACCAAAGGAAGCGACCCGCGCGATATCGCCAATTACCGGCCGCTTGCGCCATCCGAACGGACAAACTTTGCTGAGCAGATGATGCTGCAGACCGGCTTGGAGCGCACGTCGGTATTCGTCTCTGGACACTACGATGTCGCCAGCAACGTTCGCTTCAATGGCGAGCTGCTTTACAACAAGCGCAGCACGCGCCAGCAGATCGCCGGCTATCCATTCAGTACCGGTGGCTTCGATATGCCGCTGTCCGGCGAAAGTTACTTCAACCCGATCGGAAAGGATGTCGCGTTTCTCCGCCGTGGCTGGGAGGTTCCCCGCACGACCAACAGCGAACTGGAATCGTTTCGTTTCGTGGCCGGGTTCGAGGGAGGTTTTGATATCGGCGATCGGTTGTGGAACTGGGATGTCAGCGCACTGCACAACCGTAATGACTTGCTGAAGACCGGACACGGTGACTTCAACCTGGTGCATGCACGGAACGCCGTGGGGCCTTCCTATCTCGGCAGCGATGGCAAGGTGCATTGCGGGACCAGCGCCAGTCCGGTTAGCGACTGCGTACCGTGGAATCCGCTTCTTCCCTATGGGCAGGCGGGTCACGGGTCACTGGCTGATCCAGCCCTGCAGACCTATTTGTTTCCCGAGTTTCACGATACGGGTCGCACCACGACGACCATGTACAGCGCCAACCTCGCGGGCAGCCTGTTCTCGCTGCCGGCTGGTGACGTCGGCATGGCCATCGGCTACGAGTACCGCCGCGAGCAGGGTCGCTTCGCGCCGGATGCGTTCAACCAGTCGGGCTTGAGTTCGGGCCTGCCTGCAACCGGTACCTCGGGCAAGTACGCGGTCAACGAGGGTTATGTGGAGTTCGATGTGCCGGTACTCAGCGACAAGGCATTTGCGCGAGAGCTGTCGCTGAACGCGGCGACGCGTCATTCGCGCTACAGCAACTTCGGCAACACGACCAACAGCAAGTTCGGTGTCAAATGGAAGCCGATGGACGATCTGCTGGTCCGTGGAAGCTGGTCCCAAGGGTTCCGTGCGCCGTCGATCGACAACTTGTACGGTGGCGCGAACGGCACGTTTGCCTTCTACACAGACCCCTGCGATACGGTGTCGGGCAGCGCCAAAGGCAATGGATCGGTCGCAGCGCGTTGTAGCTCGGGCTTCGGCGGCCAAGCCGTGTTGAGCCCAGGCTTCGTGCAGTTGGGCCAGGGCGGATCGCCGTGCACGAGCTATCCATGCCAAACCAACTACCAGTTCATCTCCGGCTCCAACGATAAGCTCCGTCCCGAGACGGCAACCACGAGAACCCTCGGGCTGGTCTACAGCCCTAGCTATGCCCAGGGGTTCGACGTCTCGCTGGACTGGTACAAGATCCGTATCGACAATTCGATCAGCACCGATAGCGTGACCGACATCCTTGAGGACTGCTATCTGCGGGGCATTACTGCCCGTTGTTCCTCATTCACGCGCGATCCGAGTACCGGCGCCATCACCAGCATGTTCTTCGGGCTGACCAACAAGGGCTGGCTGGAAACGGCGGGATACGACATCGGGGTGAACTACCGTTTGCCGAAGTTCTCGTTCGGGCAGTTCAAGCTGCAGTGGAATACGACCTATGTGGACTATCTGAACGAGAAGAGCGATAACAACCCCGATACCAAGGTCCAGCCACTCAACAGCTATGCCGGCAACTTCCGGGTTCGGTCGAACGTCATGTTGGATTGGGCACTAGGCGATTTCGGTGCCAACTGGTCAATGCGCTACTACTCCGGGATGAAAGAACGTTGCGTGGCCGTAGCCATGGCCGAATGCAACGATCGAAATCACGTTGCGCCCGACACCGGGGCGCGTCCGTTGCGCCGGGTAGCGTCCACGATATTCAACGATATGCAGTTCCGTTGGAACGCGCCGTGGAATGCCACCATTGCTCTTGGCGCCAATAACGTCTTCGACAAGGTGGGGCCGACCATGTACTCCCAGCCCAATAGCGCCTTCCCGTACTACGGCGGCTTCGATATCGGCCGCTTTTATTACCTGAAATATCAGCAGCGCTTCTAGGCACCGGCCGTTGCGGGTCAAGGCAGGGCGATCCGGTAACGGGTCGTCCTGTTTTTTGGATCAGGGTTCACGCTTTACAACATACGAACGCGCATGGATCAGTGTGATTCTATTGACTTTTCCGTACGGCCTTCTTTCCGTTATGATAAAAGCTTCCCCCGTGAGAATGTGCGGCGCGTAGGCGTCTGGCAGGTTTCGCGCCCCGAATTGACAGTTGATTGAGGTTTTTCCCATGCGCAGGTTGGTTTGGTCGCTGATGTCGGTTGCAGTACTGGCTGCGGCCGGTTGCAACTCCTCGGATACGTCGCAGCAGGCGACGGACAAGAATGCTGGTGCCACTACGCCGGCAGCCAAGGCCAATGTGGTGTCTGGCACGGTGGCTTTGCGCGAGGCGGCTCAGTTGTCGCCGGCAGCCAAGCTGGAGATCAACCTGGTCGATGTGTCGGCAAGCAATGCCAAGCCTTTGGCCAGTAAGACGATCAGCCCGGTGGCGTCGCTGCCGCAGTCATTCGAGCTGGAGTACAACTCGGCCGATGTCGCTCCCTCTGATTTGTATGTGCTGCAGGCGGTGCTGACCGATGGCGATCGCCGTTATGTCATGCCGATCCAGGCACCGATTCAGGCGGCTGCATTGACCCAGGGCTCGCCCGGCCCGGTGTCGACCCAGCTAGTGGCCGAGCAGACCCCCGGCGAAAAAGAGTTAATCGCGTTCAAAGATGTGCAGGCGCATATCGGTGGCATGAAGATCACCCCAGGCACCAAGCTCGATAAAGACGTTTCGCGTAGCTGGCAGGTGTTCCGCGAAGGCGGCACGGTGAAGTTTATCCGTGAGCAGGTCGATTACGGCGACAAAGGCTTTACCAGCACCGACTACGCCTACAAAGACGGTAAGCCCTGGGTCGTTGTGCAGCAGAAGAAATCCGGCAAAGACGCCAAGCCGAGCTTGACCGAGCGTGCAAGCTGGAATGCCGATGGCGCTTTGGTGCTGAAGCAGAACGAAGCAGGCGGCAAGACGCAGCCGCTCAATGAAGATGACGCGGCGAGCCTGCAGAAGCAGTCGCAGTCGATTCTGAATCTGGCGACCGGCGGCAAGGGCAAGTAAGCCAACCTTAGCCGTTGAGTGAAAAAAAGCCGTCCGCGCAAGCGGACGGCTTTTTTATGGGTGGCGTAGAAGGCTGGAACAGCACAAGTCCCCACGGCTTGCAACCTGATTAGCGTCAACCCTCAGCTAACGTGAGTAGTTCGCTTGAGAGTCAACGCTGATCTGGTGCTTGCAAGGGACGGGCGCGGTACTTAGAAGCCGACTTTCACGCCCAGATTGACGCTGTTGTACTTCTGGCTGTTGTCGTTGAATCGACCGCTATAGCCCACCCAGCCACTGAGGTTCGGGCTGAGTTGGGCGGTCAGGCCGATATCGGCGCTGCCCCAGGTCTTGTCCGGGTTGTAGCCGCTCAACGCGAAACTGCCGGGCATGCTGTTCAGGCCAGCCGTGATGTTGCGCGGGTCGGCCTTGCTGTCGTGGTTCCAGGCAAGTTCGACGTAAGGGGTTAGCTTGGTGCCGCCGGCCTGCCACTCGCCCTGCAGGCGCCAGCCGAGGGTCGAGATCAACGCGTCACGCTGCTGCCTGCCGAACCACATGGCGGAACTGTCGTTGCCGCCTTCGCTATAGCCGTTGACCTTGACGCTCTGCCACTCGACATTGGCGAAGGGACCGGTGCGCAGGTTGTCGAAGTTGAACCACCAGCCGCCGGTAAGGCCGCCGCCAAGACGCGAGCCGTCGGCCTTGCCGCCTTCGCTGAGGCGTGCCGCGCCGAGATTGATGCGGCGGTCGATGTTGGAGAAGTTCGACTGACCGAAGGTGGCGTAGCCGCCCACATAGCCGCCGCCGGCGTGATAGGTGAGGTAGCCGAGGCCGCTGATGTCCTGCAGCTTGTAGCCACCGCCGCCGCTGAAGCTGGCATTGTGATTGCCGATGCCCAGGGCGATACCGGCGGAAATATGCTCGTTGGCGCGCACGTCGGCGCCCACCGTCAGGTTGACGTTGTTGCTTTTGGTCTTCGGCGAGCTGTTGCTGCCATCGAAACGCTGATTGGAGTAATCGATGTTGGCGAAGAAACGCGTGTCGCTGCCTACTTCGTCGGCCAGCATCTGATTGCGGATCGCGCGGGTCTGTGCGGTAGCGGCAGCCAGCGGAGCTTCGCCGAGCAGCGAGATGTAGCCTGGCGCACGGATGATCGAGGTTACGTACTGGCCGAGCATGGCATGGGCTGCCGTGGTCGGGTGCACGCCATCGGCGAACAAATACGTTTTATCGGTGCCCGGCGCATAGCTGAAGGGCAAGCCCGCGCCCTGAGGGCCGCACTGCACCGAGTTTGAGCCCGCGCCGCAGGCGGGAGTGGTGACATTGGTAAAGCCATAAGCCGCCGGATTGGCGATGACTTCATTGAGCAACTGGAACGTATTGGCCGGGATGACGTTCAGGCCATTGTTGCTGAGCTGGGTGATGCCGGCATTGAGTACGCCGTTGAACAGCAGCGAAAGCTGCGTACCGCCGGCCTGCGCCGCCGGGCCGCCGGCGGCAGACTCGGGCGTCTTGCCGATGTCAGGCAGGTTGTAGACCACCACATACTTGGCGCCGGCCGCCTGTAGCTGGCCAAGCAAGCCAACTTCGGTCTTGGCGGCTGCAGCGACACCGGCTGCCAACACATTGGGATCGGTCGACGTGGCAGTCAGATAGAAAATATCGTTGGCGCCGCCCCATACCTGATACAGCGCCTTGGAGTCGGCCGCGCCGCCATTGGCGCCCAGATACATCTGTAGCTGCTGCGGCATCGTCGGGATCGGACCCGCCGACGAATTATTGTTCAGGCCGGCGCCGCCAAAGGCGTAGTCGGTGCCGCCGGTAAGCGACGGGGTCAGCGTAAAGCCGAGTGATTTAGCCACGTTCTCCGCGGTCGTGGTGCCCGGATTGGTGGTGAAGCGCAGCGGTGGCTGGATGCCTGGCGCGGTGGCGAGCGAGATGTTGCCGCTGTCGCTAAGGCTGTCGCCGAAGACGACGACCTTGCTGAAATCAGTGGCGACAGCAGAGGTGCTGAACAGCAGAGCGGCGGTAATCGCGCCGGCAAGATAGCGAGTGCGGTGCATGTCGGTAACGCTCCTGGGTCATGATGGCTTGTTAACCAAATGTTGACGGTAATGCATGTCCATACGTAAGCGCATGCTGCGCTGCGTCGAGAGAGTACCGATAGAAGCGGTGAGCCCCCTCCCGAACCCTCCCTTACCTGCGGCCTGATGAGCTAAACGCTCGCCTCATTCAGCCCCCTCCCTTGCTTGTCCCAAAACGGGGACTCCCTACGGTCGCAGGGGAGGGAGAAAACATAAGCGGAGATTCGACGCTCATCAGGTGCAAGCAAGGGAGGGCCTTTGAGGCTTTAGCGTTTCATAGCTCGCGTCAACGCATCGGCAAAGGCGCTGTTGCCAGGAGCCGGCGCTGCGGGCTTGGGTGCGCCGCCGCTCGGGCGTGGTCCGCGCTGGTCGCGTGAGCCACCGCCACGGCCCTCGTTGCCGTCAGCCGGGCGTCCGCCCCGTGCCTGGCCCGGCTCGTCGTCCAGGCGCATCGACAGGGCGATACGCTGGCGGGGCAGATCGATCTCCATCACTTTGACTTTGACGATATCGCCGGCCTTCACCGCATCGCGCGGATCTTTGACGAAGGTGTGCGACAGCGCAGAGACATGGACCAGGCCGTCTTGATGCACGCCGATGTCGACGAAGGCGCCGAACGCGGCCACGTTGGTGACGCGCCCCTCCAGCACCATGCCGGGCTTGAGGTCTTTCAGATCCTCCACACCTTCGGCGAAGCTCGGTGCGACGAACTCGGGACGCGGGTCGCGGCCCGGTTTCTCAAGCTCTTTGAGGATGTCGCGCACGGTCGGCAAGCCGAAGCGCTCGTCGGTGAATTGCTCGGGCTTGAGGCCACGCAGGAAGCCGCTGTCGCCGATGATGGTTTTCACTTCACGGCCGCACTGGGCGATGATCCGCTCAACCACCGGATAGGCTTCTGGATGCACCGAGCTGGCGTCGAGCGGGTTATCGCCGCTCGATACGCGCAAGAAGCCGGCGCACTGCTCGAACGCTTTGTCGCCCAGGCGCGGCACTTTCAGCAGGGCCTTGCGGTTGGCGAAGGGGCCATTCGCGTCGCGATGCTTCACCACGTTCTCGGCGACGCTGGCCGACAGGCCCGCAACACGCGACAACAGTGCCGCCGAGGCGGTATTTACGTCCACGCCCACGGCGTTCACGCAATCCTCCACACGGGCATCCAGTGCGCGCGCCAGCTTTACCTGATTCACGTCGTGCTGATATTGGCCTACGCCAATGGCTTTCGGCTCGATCTTGACCAGCTCGGCCAGCGGATCTTGCAGGCGACGGGCGATGGAGACTGCGCCGCGCAGGCTCACGTCCAGTTCGGGAAATTCTTTGGCGGCTGTTTCCGACGCGGAGTACACCGACGCGCCAGCTTCGCTCACGACCACCTTCGACAGCATCAACTCGGCGTGTTTTTTCATCATCTCACCGGCGAGTTTGTCGGTCTCGCGCGAGGCGGTACCGTTGCCGATCGCAATCAGGTTGACGCCGTGCTGTTTGCTCAACTGCGCAAGGCGCGCTACGGATTCATTCCACTGATTGCGTGGCTGATGCGGATAAATCGTGTCGGTGGCGAGCAGCTTGCCGGTGGCATCGACGACGGCCACCTTCACCCCGGTGCGGATACCCGGATCCAGGCCCATTACCGTTTTGGCACCTGCCGGTGCGGCCAGCATCAGGTCCTTCAAATTGTCGCCGAAGACGCGAATCGCTTCATCCTCGGCGCCTTCGCGCACGCGTCCGAACAGATCCAGCGTCAGATGCAGATGCAGTTTTACGCGCCAGGTCAACCGCACGGTTTCGCGCAGCCACGCATCGGCAGGGCGATTGCGATGGGTGATATCGGCGCGTGCGGCGACACGGCCCTCGCCTTCGAGATGGCCCTGCTCGGCATCCACGTTGGGCGCGAGCTCCAGTTCGATGACGCCCTCGTTGCGCGCGCGCATCAGCGCCAGCAAGCGGTGCGAGGGAATCTTGCCGATGGGTTCGATATGGTCGAAATAGTCGCGGAATTTCGCGCCTTCGTTCTCTTTGCCGGCGACCACCTTGGCGCGGATCTGGCCCTTGTCCCACAGCCAGTCACGCAGCTCGCCGACCAAATAAGCATCTTCGGCAATGCTTTCCATCAGGATCGCGCGGGCGCCATCGAGCGCGGCGCGCACGTCGGCCACGCCCTTCTCGGCGTCGACAAAGGCCTCGGCGAACGCTTCCGGCGACTGCGTGGGGTCTTCACGCAAGCCTGTCGCCAGCGGCTCCAAGCCGGCTTCGCGGGCGATCTGCGCCTTGGTGCGGCGCTTGGGCTTGTAGGGTAGGTAGAGATCCTCCAGCCGTGCCTTGGTGTCGGCGCTGAGGATGTCGCCCTTCAATGCATCGGTGAGCTTGCCCTGTTCCTCGATGCTGGCGAGGATCGCTTCGCGGCGCTCTTCCAGCTCGCGCAGATAACGCAGGCGCTCTTCCAGCATGCGTAGCTGGGTATCGTCCAGGCCGCCGGTGGCTTCCTTGCGGTAGCGCGCAATGAACGGAACGGTGGCGCCGCCGTCGAGTAGATCTACGGCCGCCTGCACTTGTTCGGGCTTGGCGGCGATGTCTTGGGCAATACGTTGTTCGATGCTGAGCATGAGGCTGAATCGGTTCCTTGGTAGCCGGCACGTGCCGGGTCAGACGAAGCGAGTAGGGGATGATAGCAAGCCGGGTTTTCGGGCCAGGATTGGCGAATGGATCGCGACACATAGAAACGGCGCCGAACCTAGGGGTTTCGGCACCGTTTGTGGCGCGACAGCATCGTCACTGGCAAAAAATCAGGCGCTGAACGAGTCAGTGCTGTTGTCGGTGCGCTTTGGCTGGCCCTTGGCCTCATTAGCGCGGCCATTCAGCACCAAGGTGCCGGCGATCAGGTCGTGCAGGCCCTGTTTGCGTTGAGTCCAGGCGACCATCAAGAAACCAATGCCAAAGATCAGCGAGCTCAGGTATTTCGCTGGATAGCGGGCGAGCGCGCGCGGCAGGCTGATACGCGCGCCGTGCATGTCAGTGACGCGAATCCCCAGCGCCAGCTTGCCGGGGGTGGCTTGCCAGGCGGAGCTTTCGCACAACGCGAAATAAAGCCAGGTCACTACGGTGATGGCGATGATGGCTGGAACCATGACCGAGTAGTACTGGCCGAAGGCGGCAAACAACGCAGTAGGGTCACTCGCCGCCGAGGTTTGCGCATCGGCCACGGCCGCTTGCAGCGCGGCTTGCGCCGCATCCCCGCCCATCATCTTTTGAATCAGCAAGCCGGGAATGTAAAGAATGATGGTGTCCAGCAGATAGGCGCCGACGCGCTTCCAGAAACCCGCGTCGTCTTCGATGGAAGCCATCGCCGGCAGTGGCTGCGGCAGCGGTGTCGGCAACATCGGCGGGACGGATGCGGGTGGGGCCACCGGCCGTTCTTCGGGAAACAAGATAGCCAGCGACTGCCAATCGGCGAGTCCTTCGTACCAGCCCAGATCATCGCGGCTTACCTGGCCGCTACGCAGCCATTGCCGAATATCACCTTCGTTGTAAGGGCCATGACGCTCCCCATCTCGGCCGATCCAGACTTCCATCCTAGGCACTCCGTTCATGATTTAAGCCACGCATGATGCCACGGCTTGGTGATCGCCTTGTCTGCTTTATGCGCCAAGGTGTGTGGGGCACTCGCTATGCGGCGTTGCGACGCTTGATATGCACCAGCAGCAGCGAGATCGCCGCCGGGGTAACGCCGCTGATCCGCGCAGCCTGGCCGATGGTTGCCGGCAAGCTGCGCTTGAGTTTGAGCAAGACCTCGATGGAGAGGCCACGGACCTTGTCGTAGTCGAAACTCGCCGGAATGGCTGTGTGCTCGTTGCGGCGCTGGCGCTCGATTTCATCGCGCTGGCGTTCGAGATAGCCGGTGTACTTGGTCTGCACCTCTACTTGGGCGGCGACATCCGCGCGCTCCACCGCCGGGCCGAGCTCGCTGACGGTGGTGAGCTTGGCGTAGTCGAGCTCCGGCCGGCGCAGCAGATCCAGCGCATTGGTCTCGCGGCTCACGGCGATGCCGAGCTGGCGCTCGATCGCCGCACCTAGCGCGTTGTTCGGCGCGGCCCATAGCGTGCCAAGGCGCTGTATCTCGCGTTCCACCGCCTCGCGCTTGGCGCGTAGCGCGTCGAAGCGTGCCTGCGGCACCACCCCGAGCCCGTGGCCGGTTTCGGTAAGGCGCAGGTCGGCGTTGTCCTCGCGCAAATGCAGCCGGTATTCGGCGCGCGAGGTAAACATACGGTAGGGCTCGATGGTGCCGTTACTGGTCAGGTCGTCAATCAATACGCCGATATAGGCCTCATCGCGACGCGGATACCACGGCGCTTTGCCCTGCACGGCCAATGCGGCATTGAGGCCGGCGATCAAACCTTGCGCGCCGGCCTCCTCGTAGCCGGTGGTGCCGTTGATCTGGCCCGCGAAATACAGGCCGGGAATGGTCTTGGTCTCCAGCCATGGCTGCAGGCCGCGTGGATCGAAGTAGTCATATTCAATCGCGTAGCCGGGGCGGGTAATGTGCGCGTGCTCGAAACCCTTGATCGAACGCACCAGTGCCAACTGCACGTCATATGGCAGCGAGGTGGAAATGCCGTTCGGGTAGATCTCGAAGGTGTCCAGGCCCTCCGGCTCGATGAAGATCTGGTGCGAGGACTTCTCGGCGAAGCGCACCACCTTGTCCTCGATCGAGGGGCAATAGCGCGGGCCGATACCCTCGATCTGGCCGCTGTAGAGCGGCGAGCGATCCAGCGATCCGCGGATCAGCTCGTGGGTTTGCTCGCTGGTATGGGTGATCCAGCAACTGACCTGGCGCGGATGCTCGCTGGATGAGCCAAGGTAGGAGAACACCGGCGCCGGATCGTCGCCTGGCTGTTCTTGCAGTGCCGAGAAATCAATGCTGCGCGTATCGATGCGCGGCGGCGTGCCGGTTTTCAGCCGGTCGGCCGCTACCGGCAGTTCGCGTAGACGCTGCGCCAGGGTGCTCGCCGGCGGATCGCCTGCCCGGCCGCCAGCGTACTGCGCCTGGCCGATATGGATCTTGCCGGCGAGAAAGGTGCCGGCGGTCAACACCACCGTCTTGGCGTGAAAAGCCAGCCCCATCTGCGTGACCACGCCGGTAACCCGGCCGCCCTCGATCAGAAGGTCATCCACCGCCTGTTGAAACAGTTCGAGATTGGGTTGGGTCTCGACGATGTGCCGAATGGCTGCCTTGTATAGCGAACGATCGGCCTGGCAGCGCGTCGCGCGCACGGCGGGGCCTTTGGAGGCGTTCAGCGTGCGCCACTGAATGCCGGCGCGGTCGGCCGCCCGCGCCATGGCGCCGCCTAAGGCATCGATTTCCTTGACCAGATGGCCTTTGCCGATACCGCCGATGGCCGGGTTGCAGCTCATCTGTCCGATCGTTTCGATGTTGTGGCTGAGCAATAAAGTGCGCGCACCGGAACGCGCCGCGGCCAGCGCGGCCTCGGTGCCGGCGTGACCGCCGCCAATCACGATGACGTCGTAATACGTGGGATGAAACATCGAAACTGCCTTAGCAGAGCAAAAGTGGACCAAATTGAGCGCTATGGTAACGCGATCAACGCTTTAGAGCCTGTCTAAAGTCTCCGCGCCGCCGGGTCTGGCCGCACTTCAGCGGCTGGCACACTCCATGCTTTTCTCATCTGGCACTTTCAAGGGCAGAAGCAGCGCGATCAAGCGCGCGCCGAGATCGAATACAGGGGTTCGATCGCGTGCCGAGAGAGGAAGCAAGGCGGCGCCCCTCGGGGCGCCGTCGTCTTTTCAGGCTTTGCGGCAGCTCAGATTCACTGCGCCGCGCCAGATAAGATCTGGCGCCCGGCGGTCTCAGGAACAGGGGGAATCCAGGATGACCGTGTTGCCGGGCGCCAGAAATCGAAGAACCGGTGGGTGTGTGGACGTACTTGCCGCACAGCCGCATGGGTAGATAGTTGCGCGTAGCGTGTGAACACGAAGTGACTAAAACGGGCTTATTCGACCAAAAACTGTGTCCGATTGCGGCAGCAGATGACACGGTGCGTCATGTTGTGATCGAGTGCCGAGCGACGTCGTGAATTCCATCACGTTACTGGCACGGTGGTTGCATTGCCTCCGGTACGACAACTCGGAGGAGTGTCATGGGGCAGAAGATGGATGTGAGTCAGATGGACTTTACGCAGGCCGATTTTGGCTGGGTGCATTCGCACCACGACCTGCTGATTGAAATCAGCAGGGTCGAAATGGCCATGGAACACCTCGATGCGCGCAGCGAGCAAGAGCGCACCGCGCTACGGCCACGGCTGGAGTCGCGGATGAACCGTTTGCGCGATGAGCTCAAGCACCTGCCAGTGCTGCCGTGACTGTGGCTGGCTGGGCGCTTTAGTCGCCCAACCATCAGTCGCCCTGCGCTGAGTCGCCGAGTATGTTCTGCACGATTTCGGTCAGGTTGCGCGACAGTTCGGGCCCGGTAGTCAAACTGCTGATAGCCGAGCGGGCAGCTTCGCGGCGCACCGGTTCCAATCGTTTCCAGCCATTGAGCACCGTGGCGAGGCGGGCGGCGACCTGCGGATTAAGTGCATCCAACGGTCGCAATTGTTGAACCAGCCAGCGATAACCGGCGCCATCGGCGCGATGGAAGCCGGCGGGATTACTGCGCGCCCACGCGCCGAATAGGGCATTGACGCGATTCGGATTTTTCAGCGTAAAGGCGGGGTCGCCCGCCAGCAACTGCACGCGGGCCAGGGTCAGTTCGCCCGGCAACTGCGTTTGTACCGAGAACCATTTATCCAGCGCGAGCGGATCGCCGGCATAGCGCTCGCGAAAGTGCGCGAGCGCAAGCGTCGCCTGCGGGGCATTCCCCCGTACCAGGACAGCGAGCGCGGCCAGTCGATCGGTCATGCTCGGTGCGTCCTGATATTGGCCTGCGGCCACGGCATGTGCCGCAGGCGCATCGATCAACGCCAGCAGTTCGAGTACACGCCGCTTGAGGCGGCGCTGCGCCTGGCTGCTCGCGTCGAGCTGGCGGTTGGTTTGCGCGGCCAGGGCTTCGTAGCGTCGTAGCAAGGGGCCGGCGCCAATGCGGGCACCGAGCCGCTGCTGCAGTTCTTGCCGCAAGGCATGGACACGCGCCGGGTCTACTACCTGTTCGCGTTCGGCCAGTTCGATCTCGCCGGGCGGACTGAGCAGGTCGGCCAGCAGGGCGTCGTCTGCGAATAGCTCATCATCGAATAGCTCGGCCAGCGCATCGCACCAGGCGGTCAAGGCGGTGGTGTCGCCACCGTCGCGAAGTGCGTCGTAGGCGCGTGAGGCGAGTTGTTGTGCCGCCTCCCAGCGATTGAAGCCGTCGATATCGTGGCGCAATAGCAAGGCCAGCTCGGTCGGTGCGTAGTCGCCATCGAGGATCACCGGTGCCGAGAAACCGCGCAGCAGCGAGGGTATGGGTGCTGCATCGATGTTGCGAAACACGAATGACTGCTCCGCCTGCTCGAGCACGATGACGTGTTCGTCGCCCAAGGCATTTGAATGGCCGTCTAAATGTAGCGGAAGCATGCGGCCGTCAGTGGCGAATAGCGCCAGCTTCACCGGAATGGGCAACGCCCGCTTGTGCGCTTGTCCTGGTGTCGGCAGCGTGTGTTGCGTAAGGGTCAGCGTGTAGCTGTGTTGCGCGGCGTCGTAGTGGCCGCGTGCTTTCATGCGCGGCGTGCCGGCTTGGCCGTACCAGGCCAGATACGGCATCAAGTCGATGTCATTGGCCTCGCCCAGCGCGCCGAGAAAATCTTCCAGGGTCGCGGCATGGCCATCGTTATGCTCAAAGTAGCGATCCATGCCGCGACGAAAACCGGCCTGACCAAGCCGGCCCGCCAGCATGCGCACCAGCTCCGAGCCTTTCTCGTAGACCGTCGCGGTATAGAAGTTATTGATCTCACGGTATTCGGCGGGGCGCACCGGGTGCGCCAGCGGGCCGGCGTCTTCGGGAAACTGCGCGCGGCGCAACAGGGCGACATCTTCGATGCGCTTGAGAGCGGGCGAATTCATGTCGGCAGAAAACTGTTGCTCGCGGAAAACGGTGAGGCCTTCTTTTAGCGACAACTGAAACCAATCGCGGCAAGTGACCCGGTTGCCGCTCCAGTTATGAAAGTATTCGTGCGCCACCACGGCCTCCACCGCACGGTATTCATCGTCGGTGGTGCTATCAGGATCGGCCAACAGGTATTTCGCGTTGAAGATATTGAGGCCCTTGTTCTCCATCGCGCCCATGTTGAAATCGTGCGTGGCGACGACGTGGAATACGTCCAGGTCGTAGTTGCGGCCATAGGCTTGTTCGTCCCAGCGCATCGAGCGTTCGAGTGCATCCATGGCGTAGTGGCAGCGTTCGATCGCATCGGCCTCGGCCCAGATCACCAATTGCACCGGCCGACCGTCGGCGGTGACGTACTCGCGCCCGATTTTTTCCAGCCGGCCGGCGACCAGGGCGAACAAATAACTCGGTTTAGGGTGCGGATCGACAAAGCGCGCCCAGTGGCGGCCGCCGTCGAGATCGCCCGCGCCGTCGGGGTTGCCGCCGGCCAACAGCACGGGGAAACGCGCGCGATCGGCGCGCAGCGTTACGGTGTAGCTGGCCAGTACGTCGGGCTGGTCGGGGAAGAAGGTGATGTGACGAAAACCTTGCGCCTCGCACTGCGTCAGCAGAAAGCCGGATTCGCGTGGGCCGGACAAGTACAGGCCTTCCAATGCGGTATTGGCGGCCGGGTTCAGTCGTACGCGGGTTTCCAGCACGCTGCCGTCGTGAGCATGGTCAATTTCCAGAACGTTGTCTGCATAACGGTAATCATCGGGTGACAGCAATTGGCCATCCAACATGATCGTCAACAGCTCAAGCCCTTCGCCATCCAGGCACAGTGGCGTTGCCTGCGTCGAATCGCGGCGCAGCCGCAGGCACGAGCGCACTTGCGTGGCATCGATGCCGAGATCGAAGTCCAGCTCGATCTGCTCCACCTGCCACGCAGGTGCGCGGTAGTCGCTGAGCAGGATAGGCGCGGAGGCTGAGTCGGGGCGTGCGTTCATGGAACAGGCTCTAAGCAGACGGGCAGTCACGGAGTGAGGCAGGCTAACATGCGCAGCTTTACAGACAGGATAAGTAGATGCACTTCCGAGCCGAACATGACCAATGGGAATCTCATGATGTCGTGGTGCTGAGCGACGAGGTGCGACAGCGCCGAGTGCGCATTGCTTGCCGCGGTGCCACGGTACTCAATATGCAGCTACTGCGGCATGGACAAATGCACGATCTGGCGGCGGGCTACCAGGATGCGGCAGAGCTGGAGGCGCGGCCGGGTTCGCGTTTCGCGATCATGGCGCCCTTTGCCAATCGTATTGCCGATGCGCGCTACCGTTTCGACGGCGAGTCGCAAGATATGCAGCCGGGCATGACAGGGGCGGCCCGCGCAGCACGGCATGGATATCTGCGCGGTGAGGACTTTGCGATAGAGCAGCTCGGCGCAGACGCCGCGAGTGCCTCGGTGCTACTCACCAATACATCGATTCGTCCCGGCGTACACCCTGGTTATCCTTACGCGGTGGACGTCAGCGTGCGTTACACGCTGGCCGCGGATGGACTCACCATCGAAACCATCATGCGCAATGCAGGGGATCATGCCGCGCCGTGTTTCTTCGGTTGGCATCCGTATTTCCGGGTCAACGACGCGCAGGTGGACGAGTGGGAATTGACCGTGCCGGCAAGCAAGTTCGTCCGCACCGACCCTAACTACATCCCCTTGCCGGGTGATGCCGCGTATGTGGCGTTGGATGCCGAGCCGGCGCTGGATTTTCGCCAGCCACGGCGCATCGGTGCGCTGAAACTCGATCACGCCTACGTCGAGCTGCAATACGACGCCGATGGCCGCGCGCGAACGCGGTTGCGCGATCCTGTCACCGGCTTGGGGCTGGCTGTGTGGCAGGAGTCGGGCGTGATGTTGGTATTCAGCGCCGACACGATAAGCCGCGACGTACGCCGATCGCTAGCGCTGGAGCCGATGGAAAGCATGGCCGATGCCTTTAATCGGGACGATTGCGCGGCGGCGATTCGCCTGGAACCAGGTGCCGTACGCAGCTATCGCTGTGGCGTGGAGCTGGACTCGCCATGACCGTTGCACTGCCAAGCTTCGATGACATCTGCGATGCCGCTGCACGCATCGCGCCCTATGCCAGGATCACCCCGGTGCTGCGCAGCGATGTTCTGGATGCGCTGGTCGGCGCGCAGCTCTATTTCAAATGCGAAAACCTGCAGCGCGGCGGTGCGTTCAAATTCCGCGGTGCTTGCAACGCGGTGTGGTCGCTCGACGATGCGCAAGCAAAACATGGCGTGGTCACGCACTCGTCCGGCAACCACGGCAATGCCTTGGCCTTGGCGGCAGTCACCCGTGGCATCGCCGCGCATGTGGTCGTGCCGGAGGGCGCTGTGCGCGCCAAGCTGGAGGCAATCGAGCGAGCCGGTGCCGTATTGCACCGCTGTGCAGCTACGCAGGCCGCACGTGAGGCCACGGCTGCGCAAGTGCAGCAAGCGACCGGTGCGGCGTTTGTGCATCCCTATGCCGACACCCGCGTCATGGCTGGGCAAGGCAGCTTGGTATTGGAATTGCTCGATCAGGTTGGCGAGCTGGATGCGCTGATAACGCCGGTTGGCGGCGGTGGCCTGGCGGCGGGCTGTGCGATCGCCGCGCATGGATTGGATCCAGCGCTGGCCTTGTACGCCGCGGAGCCACAAGGTGCCGACGATGCCGCGCGTTCGCTGGCGCAAGGTATGCGTGTCGGCGCGTTCGTTCCCGATACGATTTGCGATGGCCTGCGCACGTTGATCGGCGAGCCTAATTTCAATGCGTTGCTTACGCATCGGGTCAAGGCGATCACCGTGAGCGATGCGGAAACGATCGCCGCGATGAAATGGCTATGGCGAGAACTCAAGCAGGTCGTCGAGGTATCCAGCGCCACTGTTCTTGCGGCCATGCTGCAACAACCGCAGTTATTTGCGGGCAAGCGCGTCGGCCTGGTACTCACCGGTGGCAATGTCGATCTGGATGCGCTGCCCTGGTAGCTGGCTGACGCCTTGCGCACCTCAAAAAAGCTTTCCTGAAAAATCGCATCAAACAGCTATATATGCGCGCTTTTGTGTATATGTTTCGTGATGATTTTTTAAGCCCTGATGCAGGTTCTTCGAACTACGTCACAGCTTTGAGCAAGCATCTTGACCATATAAAACTTGTGTACCAGCATCCGGCGAAGGCATAGGGGGAATGCTTCAATGATTGAGCTGGAGATCCAGATTTTGTCGGATCGACGGGAGGGCCTTTTAGTCGAACTTGGCCGCACCGTAGTAGCTAATGGTTTTACTTTATTGCGGCAACGCTTAGCCCAGGACGATCGGGGCGCATGGTTGACGATGATCGTGCGCGGGCCGCCCGAACGGCAGTTGGCGCTGGAAGAAGAGCTGGCCACGCATAGTCGTGTGCGCAGTTTCGAATGCTCGTTATTCGAAGGCGGTGCCGCACCGCCGCCGGCCAGTGGGCCAGCGGTAGCGCGCGCTCCGATAGCCGCCGCACCGGCGACATTTGCGGCACCGGCTTCATCCGTGCCGCCGGCTGGGCCTGATGTACGTCAGGTCGAGAGCATGCTGCCGCAAATAGCGAAGGACTATCCGCGCATCACTCCATGGCTGCTCACCTTGCAGCGCACGGTGGCGGCGGAGTCGCGCGAGGCGTCACTGCTGCTGGTCGGTCGCCGTACCGGCGCCTGGGTATTCAAGCGTGACTACGCCATGGGCGCCAAGCTCGGCTTGGCCGACGCGATCAAGCGCATCGGAGTACCGGCGCTGCGCGCGTTGGCCACCATCGAACAACACGGTGAACAACTGCATATCCAAAACAGTCCCCTGTGCTCGCCCAATGGACATTCGGGCTGCAAGTTTTTCAGTGGTTACCTGGAAGGTTTGCTTGGCGCCTCTATCGAGCCACAGAACGTCTTTGTACGTAGCCTTTACTGCCGCAGTACCGGGGCAGTCGAGTGCATTCTCGAAATCTCGCATTGAGCATTTCGCACTGAGCTAGGGAAGCTCCGCATCAATCGTCATTCGGACTTTGCCGCGATGACGATCAATGAATTTGCTTCGACGAACTGCTTCGGTGTTCGCAAAAGCGTTCAGCGTGCGATTGGCGTTGTCGATCGCGCAACATCCACGTGACTTTCAGGAGATGAGTCATGCATGCACATCAGAACTACAACCTGTTGCTTGTCGTACTTTCATATGTGATCGCCGTGCTTGGTTCGTTCACTGCCTTGCAGTTGGCGGTGGGCATTCCAAATGCCCAGACCTCCCGCCAGCGCTGGATGAGCGTGCTCGCTGCCGGCGCGGTGATGGGGGTGGGCGCGATCTGGGCAATGCATTTCATCGCCATGCTGGCCTGCGATACCGGTATGGCAGTGACTTACAACCTGCCGCGCACGGCCTTGTCGGCGCTGATCGCCTTCGGTGCCTGTTCGCTTGGGCTGGCGGTGGCCGGCAGTGCCATCTTCAGTTGGTCGAAACTGGTCGTCGCCGGCGTGTGCATGGGCCTGGGCGTGGCCGGCATGCACTATCTGGGCATGGCCGCAATGATGATGGGCGCCGACTTGAGCTATGACGTCAGCCTGGTCGCGGTTTCGGTAGTGATCGCCATCGTCGCGTCGATCGCCGCATTGTGGCTGGCTTTCAATTTGCGTGGTCCGCTGCAAATGCTGGGCAGCGCCTTGGTGATGGGCGTGGCGGTTTGCGGCATGCACTACACCGGTATGGCCGCGGTGATTTTCGAGGACAACGGCGGCCAGGTACCGGCAAACTTCGCCAGCGGCCTGCGCGGCAACAATCTGGGCATGAGCATCTTCGTCGTCGCGGTAGCGATGCTGCTGATTGTGCTGGCGGTCAACTACCTGCGTCAGCAGCGTCGTTCGCAGTTGAGTATCTAAAAACTTAACCCCTCCCCAACCCTCCCCTGCAAGCAGGGGAGGGTTGGGGAGGGGTGCGACCCAGCCGCGACAGTTACCGCATCGACCCGGACGCCACGCGTAGGTTGGGGTGAGCAAAGCGAACCCCAACGTTGCGCGACGTTAGAAATCACCGCGAATTTCAATGTTGGCCGGGTTGGGCATCACGTGAATTTCAAGGTTGGTTGTGTTGGGCGTCACCGTGAATTTCAATGTTGGCCGGGTTGGGCGTCACCGTGAATTTCAAGGTTGGCCATGTTGGGTGTCGCCGCGAATCTCAAGGTTGCGCAACGTTGGGGTTCGCTTTGCTCACCCCAACCTACGTCATGCGCCCTCTTGATGTCGCGGTATCCTGCGCTATCCACGATAGGAGATGCAGGTATGGCGACACGTATTCGCTGCCACTGGGCGGCCGGTAGCGACATCGAGCGCGATTATCACGATGCGGAATGGGGCGTACCCCTGCACGACGATCAGGCACTGTTCGAATTTCTGTGCCTTGAGGGCGCGCAGGCCGGGTTGTCATGGCGCACGGTATTGGCCAAGCGCGATAACTATCGGCGTGCTTTTCATCATTTCGAGATCGCTCGCGTTGCGGCCATGAAGGACCGCGAGTTGGAAAAGCTGCTGCTCGATCCGGGCTTGATCCGTAATCGCCTGAAAATCAGCTCCACACGCAGTAACGCCATCGCCGCGCTGAAGGTGATCGAGGAATACGGCAGCCTGGACAGCTATCTATGGTCGTTCGTGGACGGCAAGCCGATCCAGAATCGCTGGCGCGAGCGGGGCGACGTGCCCGCCACCACGCCGTTGTCAGACCGCATGAGCAAAGAGCTGAAGAAGAAGGGTTTCCGCTTCGTTGGCAGCACGATCTGCTACGCCTTGATGCAGGCTACCGGTATGGTCAATGACCATCGCGTGGATTGTTTTCGGCACAAAGTCTGCGCCGGTAAACGTTAGAGACTTCGGACGGGCTCTTAGCGCGGCGGGCGCAGCGCGGAGTCGCGTAGAGCAGCCTCATGCAGGATCTCATCCAGGGCGGCTATCTCCAGCGTATCGAGCACGCCATGGCCCTGGGGATGGCGCTGGGCTACGGGCGGTACGGTGATGTCCGAGGTATCCCCTTCCAGGGCGTTGGGATCCGGGGGCGTAGTGCTCATAAGCGGTTCCTTGGGGTTTGCCGGATTCTACTGTGCCGCGGTTATCGAACGGCAGTGTCAGCGCCGCCGCGAGCCACGCAAGCTATCGACCGAGAAGCTGGCGATTTCACCGCCGTCCTTGCCGCGGCGCGACTGGCCGGGCGGCGGCCCCCAGGCGTGTGCGGTCACTACCTCCCAGGTGGCCGGAATGCGGCCATCGACACGCATGTTTTCGTAGGCGGCGAGCATTTGCCGATAGTGGCGCTTGCCGGTGAGGCCGCGTTCGCGGTCGTGGTCGGCATTGGTGGCGCCCAGCCCTTGCAGCTCTTTGAGCAGCATGCGCGGTTCGCTGTACGTCATGGTGTAGCGGTCTACATCCAGCACCGGATCACGCAGGCCGGCGGCGATCATGGCGTCGCCGAGGTCGTGCATGTCGAGAAAGCGGCTGACATGCGGCTGCTGATCGGCTGCGGCCCAGGCCGCGCGCAGTTCTTTCAGCGTATCGGGCCCAAAGGTGGAAAAGGTCAGCATGCCACCGGGCTTGAGTACCCGCGCGCACTCGCCGAACAATGCCGAGAGATCGTCGATCCACTGAAAGCATAGGTTGGAGTGCAGCACGTCGACGCTGTGGTCGGGCAGGGGTAGTGCCGTAGCTTCCGCGCAAATACGGCCGAAGGGCTTGAGCCAGCCCATGTGCTGCTTTGCGGCGCGCAGCATCGGCAAGGCGAGATCGATAGCGAGCACCTGTGCCTTGGCGTAGCGCTTCTTGAGCAAGGCGCTGCCACGGCCGGTACCGGCACCGACGTCGATCACTCGCTCGGGTGTTTGCAGATAGAAGTCCAAACGTTCCAGCAACAAGCTTTGCACTTCGCGCTGCAGAGCGTCGTGCTGTTCGTAAGTGACGGCGGCGCGGCTGAAGTTATGACGCACCTGGCGGCGGTCGATGTGGAAATCATTCATAGAACAAAACCGTACTCATCGAAAAGCATCCAGCAGCGGTGCGAACGATTGCGCGACGGTATCGGCATAGCCAAAGAACGGGGCATGGCCGGCGTGGTCGATTTCGCCGTAGTGGCCGCCGCATTGGGTGGCCGACCATTGCATGGCTTGCGGCGGCACCAGCCGGTCGCGGGCGCCGGCGATCCAGATGCTGGGTACGGTGAGATCCGGCAAGGCGGCGCGGCGGTCGGTGTTTTCCAGCAGGCGGATACCTTCTTGCAGCACGCGCAGCTCAGGCTCGCCGCGTGCAAAAGCTAACGCGCGCAGGCGGCGCAGTTCGCTGCGCGGGTCGGGGCTGCCCATGGCCTCAAGGGTAAAAAAACGCTCCAGCGTGGCGTGGTAATCCGATTCCAGATCGGTGGCCAGTTGATGCACGAGCGCGTCATTGCTGCCGTGTGGCCAGCCCGGATCGCGTACGAACTTGGGCGTAGCGCACAGCATGCCGAGCGCACGTACCTGACGCGGATATTCCAGCGCGGCAGTGAGTGCAATTAATCCACCCATCGACCAGCCCAGCCATATGGCCGGCGGTGTGGCGGCGGCAATCGCGGTAGCGCAGGCGCGTGGTTCCAGCGGCAAGGTGCTGTCGCGTGAATAGCCATGGCCGGGCAGGTCGACGATGTAAAGCGTGCAGCGTTCACGCAGCGCATCGACCAGGGGCTCCATGACGCCGCCATGCATGGCCCAGCCGTGGATCAACACGAGTGGAGTAGGGCCGCGACCCTGGACATCGATATGAAGCGTCACGCGTTGGGATCCTTTTCCCCGTATGGGAGGGCATCGACGCCGGCTGGAAATAGCTGTTTGTCGACCGCGCCGCGCTCATCGAACACGAAGCAGTCGCCCTGCCAATGGGTGCCGTCGGTCTCTTCAAAATATTTGAGGATGCCGCCCTCAAGCTGATACGCGTTCTCGATGCCGATGTCCTGCATATGCAACACGGCCTTTTCGCAGCGAATGCCGCCGGTGCAGTACGACACCACGGTTTTGTCTGCGAAACGGGCGCGGTCGGCGGCAATCGCGGCAGGGAACTCAGTGAAACTGCTCAGGCGATAATCGATCGCGTTCTTGAACAGTCCGACCCTGGTTTCGTAATCATTGCGGGTATCGAGCAGTACGACTTCGCGGCCGGCATCGTCATGGCCTTGTGCCAGCCAGCGTTGCAGCGTGCTTGGCGTTACCGCGGGTGCGCGCGAGCCTTCGGGCCGAATGGCCGGCATCCGCATGGTGATGATTTCTTTCTTCAGGCGCACCCGCATGCGGCCGAACGGCACGGCTTCGGAAAGCGATTCTTTCGGTGTGAGGTCGGCGAAACGCGAGTCCTCGCGCAGCCAGTCCATAAAGATGTCGATCGGTTCACGCGCGCCGGCAAGAAACAGATTGATGCCCTCGGGTGCGAGCAGAATCGTGCCTTTCAATGCCAGTGCCTGGCAGCGTTCAAGCAGGCGCTCGCGCAGCGCCGGGAGATCATCCAGGCTGACGAAACGATAGGCGGAGAGGTTGACGATCGGCATGAGGGGGGCGTATGCGGCTAATGCGCGATTATACGTGGGGGGCCGGAACGCCGTGCTGCGGCAGTTTGGCAAGGGCCTCAAGTAGCTGATCCACGTGCTCTTCTTCGTGCGTGGCCGATAGCGTGATGCGCAGGCGCGCCTGGCCCGCGGGCACCGTTGGTGGGCGAATCGCGCTGACCAGAAAGCCGTGTTGCTCCAGCATCTGCGCGGCGGCCAGTGCGGTATCGGCATCGCCGAGCAAGAGTGGCTGAATAGCCGTCGATGACGGCATGAGTGCCAGGCCAAGCTCGGCGGCGCCCTGGCGAAAGCGCTCAATATGCGAGTTAAGCCGTTCGCGCCGCCAGCTCTCTGTGCGGGCCAGTTGCACGGCGGCCAGGGCGGCGGCGGCCAACGCAGGCGGCATCGCGGTCGTATAGATATAGGGTCGTGCCGATTGCAATAGGCCCTCAATCAAGGCGGCGGAGCCGGCGACAAAGGCGCCATGGCAGCCAAGCGCCTTGCCTAGTGTGGCCATCAGCACCGGTACTTCACGCGGGCTGAGTCCGGCGGCTGCAACACTGCCGGCACCGTCGTCACCGAGCACGCCAAGGCCATGCGCATCGTCCACCATCAAGGTGGCGCCTTCACGCGTACACAATGTGGCCAATTCGCGCAGCGGCGCCATATCGCCGTCCATGCTGAAGACGCCGTCGGTGGCGAGCAAGGCAGCGGCCGTGCTGCGGCTGGCGAGTTGGCGCGCCGCGCCGGCGACATCGCCATGCGGGTAACGCTTCAATTCGGCGCCGCTCAGCTTGGCGCCATCAAGCAGGCAGGCATGATTGAGCTTGTCTTGCACGCAGACATCGCCATCGCTCAGCAGTGCCTGCTGCACGCCGAGGTTTGCCATATAGCCAGTTGAAAACAGCAAGGCGCGCTCGCGTCCGGTCCATTCGGCCAGGGCTTGTTCCAGCGCCGCGTGCTCGGCGCGATGACCGCAGATCAGATGTGCCGAGCCGCTGCCGACGCCTTCGTCATCGGCTACGCGCTTGAAGGCGGCGATTAGCTGTGGATGTTGCGCCAGCCCGAGATAGTCGTTGCTGCAGAACGACAACAATTGTTTGCCGTCCAGCTCCAGCCAGGGACCATCGACATGATCGATGGTCCGCAGGCGGCGGCGAAGATTGGCTTGCTCGCGTTCGGCCGTTCGGGCGGCCAGGCGTGCAAGAAGGCTGGGGCGCAGCGACATCGATTCGTTCTTATGTAGGAGCGCAGCGGCTGCGCGACAGAGACTATGGCCTTATCGCACCGTGGGCTTGCCTACATCAGAATCAAGCAACGCGGGATTCGAGAATGTCGGCATGCACGGTGCTGGATTCCTCAACGATATCGAGCGGATACAGATCGAGTCGGGTAAACAGCCGGCGATCGTGCTCCACATCCGGGTTCTTGGTAATCAGCAGCTTTTCGCCATAAAAGATCGAGTTGGCGCCGGCAAAGAAGCACAGCGCCTGCACGGCGTCGTCCATCTGCTGGCGGCCGGCGGTGAGACGCACCACGGAGGCCGGCATCAGCAGGCGTGCAACCGCAATCGTGCGGACGAACTCGAACGGGTCCAGCGTCTCGGTGCCATTGAGCGGGGTGCCTTCTACCTGCACGAGCTGGTTGATCGGCACCGACTGCGGATGCTCTGGCAGGTTGACCAGCGCTTGCAGCAGGCCGGCGCGTTGCTCGCGCGTTTCGCCCATGCCGACGATGCCGCCGCAGCAGGTTTTCAGACCAGCCTCGCGTACATGGGCAAGCGTGTCGAGGCGGTCCTGGAATTGCCGTGTGTGGATGATCTCGCCATAGAACTCCGGCGCGGTGTCCAGATTATGGTTGTAGTAGTCCAGTCCGGCGGTTTTCAGGGTGTCGGCCTGTTCGCCGCTGAGCATGCCGAGCGTGGCGCAGGTTTCCAGGCCAAGCGCCTTCACCGCCGAGACGATTTCGGCCACCTTGGCGACGTCGCGATCTTTCGGGCTGCGCCACGCCGCGCCCATGCAGAAACGGCTGGCACCGGCATTCTTCGCCGCCTGTGCTCGTTCCAGTACAGCGTCCACGCTCATCAATTTCTGCGCTTGCACGCCGGTGTCGTAGCGCGCGGCTTGCGGGCAGTAAGCGCAATCTTCCGGGCAGCCGCCGGTCTTGATCGACAGCAAGGTCGAGATCTGGATGGCGTTCGGATCGTGATATTCACGATGCACCGTATGCGCACGATGCAGCAGCTCGTTGAATGGCAGGGCGAACAGCGCGGAGATCTCCTCGCGCGTCCAGTCGTGGCGAATAACGGCTGCGACCATGAAATCACTACTCCGGTACATGAAGCGCGACAGTGTGGCAGGGCTTTGCGGGCTGTCAACTCAGTACGCAGGCGTCTGGTTGACGATGCGGCAGGGTCGCATCGCCGTTACCATGCGGCATACCCCTTACGGAGTGCTTTGGTATGACGACAGGACAAGGCAGCGCGGGCAACGTATTAGCTGCCATCTGCAGTTTCTTCATTCCCGGTCTCGGCCAGTTGGTACAGGGCCGCTTGCTGATGGCAATCATCATGTTTGTGCTTGCCGCGGCGCTATGGATCGTCTTGATGGGCTGGATCATCCATCTGTGGTCCATCCTTGACGCCGCTCTGTATAAGCCAAGGGTCTGACGGAGCGCTGCGCATGGATGCGCCATGGCAACAACTGCAACGCCTGCTGCTGCCATGGCGTTGCCTGCTCTGCGATGCCGCCGGCCGTGACGGTATCGATCTATGCGCGGGCTGCATCGACGAATTGCCGCGCAATCACAGCAGTTGCGCACGCTGCGCCCTTCCATTGCCGTTGCCTGCCGCGCTGTGTGGTGAGTGCCAGCGGCGCATACCGCCATGGGATGCCGCATGGGCGCCGTTTCGCTACCTGTGGCCGCTGGATCGGTTGGAATCGCGTTTTAAGTTCGGTGCCGATCTGGCCGCCGGCCGTTGCTTGTCGACTTTATGGCAGCGCGAGCCGATGCCGGTCGAACGGCCGGAGTTGATCGTGCCGGTGCCGCTGCATCGTGCGCGCTTGCGCCAGCGTGGCTATAACCAGGTTAGTGTAACCATGAAAAAACGCTATGTGAGTTTGCAAGGAAAGCAGGGTCTCTTCTAGGATTCAACGGCCAAAGCACATTGGGTCATTGCTATGCGTTGGACTATGCCGGCAGAGTGCTTTTTTCTAAACCTCAAAGCGCCAAAACTCCAATTCATACCAATCCTCATTGGCGAAGATCATAGCTACCCCATAGAGCCCAACACTTACATTGTTGAAAGATGCTGCGGTGAGTGGGGACCTAATGATGATGTGGATCCCATTGTTCCAACTCTGAAGTCTCGGCAAGGAATCGCATCCCGGCTTTGTGCTTTCCTGCGATTTTGTGGTCAAAATCCAGCGCAGGATTGGCGCCGAATAACATACGACGAGCATCTTATGCTCGAGTACCAGCCTGGGCTTTTGAAGGGGACCTGTTCCGCGACCCGACGCCCACTTAGTGCGGCGAGCGTCAACGCGTACATAGACGAAGCGGTGCTTTTCCTATACTGGGCCGCGGAACGGGGCTACCGGCCACCGTTCAAGGTTCCGCGTCGTAGAATCAGAGTGAAAGGTGGCAGAGGCAATCATTCGCTTAGCTATATAGGTAAAGTCGCCTTGCAACGACACGGCAAGATGCAAGTCGTGAGTGATGCGTTACCTACATTGCCTACGCCGGAAGAGGTCAGCCGTTGGCTTAAAGGCATTCGTGTTCGCGCTCCAGTAAAGGCGCTTGCATACGAATTTATGTTGCGGACGGGCTCAAGGCTTTCAGAAACGAACCAAATACGCGCCGCTTGCTTTCCCAATAAAGAATTCGAGGGCGGAGAGCGCTGGTCTTCGCGCTGGTTGAACCAGGGTTGGGTGCCGGTGACGCTGCGATACGGCGTCAAGGGCGGCAAAGTGGAGCCTGCATCCAGCCTTAGTACTCGATCCAGAACCGTTCAAGTACCTATTGATCTCGCTGAGCGAATTTGGGATTACAAAAAACTCATTCGACCTACCCAATTGCGTCGATTCAAACAGAATGGAGCTGAAAGAGACCTTAGCGATGGGCGGCTATGGTTAGGCGAGCGCAAAAGCCAGCCGGTCAGCAACACGATGTTGTATAGAACTTGGACTGACTCGCTATTTTGTCCGAAAGACTGGAATCCCCATGACGGGAGGCATTTTTTCGCCGTCGAGAAAGTTTGCGAATACATTCGCCAGATGATGGCTCTTCATGGAAAAGGTGAGCCTTTAAGTGTCAATGTCGGCTGGCTTCACGGACTTATGGCTGGTCAAGTGAGACTGATACTTAGTCCGTTGATGGGCCATGTCACTGAAGAAACGACAATGCGCTACTTAACATGTGCCCATCAACGATTGATCGAGACGTTCGGACATCCGGCGTTGGACTGGAATGATTTGCTCGATTCCGATGATCTTGGTGATGAATGAGTCCGGCGAACGGCTTAAATCCTTGGGAGATTCCATGTACGCATCCCGATTATCCGGGTGATGCTCATGATCTGTCTGAATTTGCGTTTGGCGCGCCGGATGCAAAGAAAGGACCTGGGTCGTACCACTGGCGAGGAGGCTTTCGTGGGCGTTCGGGTTTGCTCGAGGATTTGATGCCAGTAATCCGAACCAAATACAGTAAAGATCCATCAGCTCATTTTTCGACTTGCGTGACGTCTGGCTTACGCAGTCTATACCGCTTCCTCGACGCTTACGAAAATTCGCTTGACCGCAAACAGGTGGCGTATCAGCCGGTCGAACGTTTGCATCACCTTACAGGTTCGCACCTCGATTTGATGTGCAAACCTGGTCCGCATGGAGAATGGGTTGCGGCTAAAAACGGCGTGTCGAAACATGTGAGAACGTTGATTCTAGACGCTATCCATACAAACGAATTGCCGGCAATTCACATTCCGGCACTTTTTAAGCTTCGCGCGAAACCGAAGGATCCACCTACGCTGGACGAATTCACTGCGATAGTTCGTCATTTGCGCAGTCATGTCTTAAAAATGCTTGCACGATGGCAGCGAACCGACGGCCTCGCCGCCGTGGGGCGGGACTTGCTGATCATGCAAGCAACCAAGCATAAATTGCCCGCCAAGCTTAGTACGACAGAAGCGGATGCGCATGCCACGTATCGCGCATTAATTAGGCGAACGGGTCATCCAGTACCGAATGCAATCATGTTGAAAGACGTACTGGGAATTGCTGCTGCGAATTCGATACCTAAATGGTGGCCACGATATGGTGAAGATAACCTGCCACCAGGACGTCAACAAGGATCCATTGTTAACTTCGCTGATATGGCTGCGGGGCTCTATCCCACAACTGAGGACGTCGCGCTGTGCGCTTTACTGTGCTTAGGTCGCAGTGCTTGGAACCCCGCCACGTTATTTTCGATGGATATAGCAAGCTGGTATAGCCAGTACGACGAACAAGCCATTTGGATGTTCGCTCCTAAAGGCCGAGCTGATGGAGCCTATCAATACACGGTTGGGAGAGTCGGCGAGAGAACAGGGATGTTCAACGTCGTTCGTGCGTTAATAGAACGCTCGGCGCCGCTCCGATCGTGGCTAATCGACAATCGAAACGGCCACCCGAGACCCGACATCGCACTGAGAAGTCCGTGGCTTGGTTTGAATGATAGAGCCACCGAGTATGTCTACGTGGCGAATCCCAAGGGCGATTGCTCGCCCAATCGGCACCTCAAGAAGGCCATCGAACGACACAATCAATCATTGAACGCAAAGATACAAGTGCGACCTATGAGTTGCGGAGACTTCCGAGATGTCGCAGCAGCTTGGGTTTACCGACAGTCAAGGTATTCGACGTGGGTCACGAGGCTTTTATTGGGGCACAAGCATTTATCGACCACGCGCATCTATCTTGCTACGCGTGCGGCACGCGAAGAGTCACATCGTCAGCTTAAGTCAGTGATGGATGACGTTTTTGAGCAATTCACGTTAGTGCACCGATGGGACCCCGTACTCACCCGCGCGAAGATCGAGGGGGTTTCTTTGGATGATGATGCCAATGATCGATTGGACGAATACCGTAGGCAACGGACATATGATGGAAGTATTTGCAGTGACCCATTTAATCCGCCGCGGGACGTCGATCCTGACCACCCACGGGACGGAAAAGCACGATGTATCCAAGGGCATCGGTGCGTAGCATCCTGTTGTCCGAATGCTAATGTTTTCGAGGAAAGTTTGCCGTTTCTGGCACGCCGTGTAGTAGAGCTGGAATGGCTCGAGAGACAACTAGGCACGGTAAGATTTTCAACTTCAACAGATCAACACGATTTACTTGAGCTCCGTAAAACGCTTACGCAATGGCCGAAGGAGCAAGTCGCGGAGCAACTCAGACACTGGCGAGGCCGAATTGAAGATGGCTCTCATCGACCATTGCGTTTAGCGGGCCGGCACTAATGGGTAGATCTCTTTTATCACTAGAGATTGTTGAGCTAATCGAACATATTCGTTCGAAAGCCATCGTAACAACAGGAATATCGCCGCACCACCTGCGAATCGCGAGCGATGAGAAGCTGTTAGAACTACAAGCGCAATTATGCTTGGGGGAAGCCTGGGGTGTATGGGAATGCCCGAAAGAATGGTCGCCTGGATTTACAAACCGGAGCAGACAACATTATCGATTAGAACTTGCACTGCCAGACGGAACGGATCTGCATAGCGAACCGGCACACCGCACTTGGCGCGAATTATTGCGGCTTAGCTTGGCAATGGCGCTGTGGCCTGGCGCAAGTGGAAAAGTCAGAAAGCCGAGGTCTGCGCTGACCATCCTTTACACGCTCGGGCACGCCCTTAAGCTGATGGGATTACCAGAAGACGGCGCCTTTTGGTCACGCATCGATAGACCACAAGCCCGCAAGCTTTTGGGAAAACCCGGTGTGAACAGTCTGAATACCGTCGCGTTCTACTACGGCATGGGAGCCCTCCCTGACGGACCGTCGACAGCCAAAAGAAAGGGCATACAGTCTCGTCGAGATCGGCTTGGCGAGCCAGAGCATTCGGAATGTCCAGACAATGCGAAGCAATGGCAGCCGTTCCCCGACACCTACACCGCGGAGGCAGGTTGGAGAGCAGTGCACATGATGAGTATCGTTGGTCCGACGCTGATTGATGCAATCGAAACAGCCGCATTTGTTCCTGTTCGCACAACTCGGGCGGATGGGGCGCCATTGAGTAAGCGATCAATTCAGCTTATCAAGAAGCAAGCTTTCGACAATGTTATTTCGACCTGGGATTGGCGGGCACCAGACGGTTCTGCTCTTCAGGATTTGCCGATGCCAATTCACTCCAGGTCACAGCGATCCTTGGAGCATTCACAACCTATTTCATGGCCGCCACGTAGCTATTTTGAGGCGTTCTCCCTACTCGTAATACTCCAGTCATGTCACTTATGGATCGTCGCGCTATCCTTCGCCTCTCGACACGGCGAGCTACTATCACTGCGAGAAAATTGCCTACGTCGTGAGACGTCAGATATTTCCACGGCGAGCCTATCCACTTGGAAGCTCGACGGCATCGTGGGACGAAGTCACGAAGTTCCGTTGCCCGATATTGTCGTTGCTACGCTTCGACAACAGGTACGCTTGGCAAAGTTAGCTAAGCGTATTGCGAACTTCGACGGCGATCACTTGTGGGTTCGACTGGATACTAGGGGAAGTCCTGAGGAACGCATCGGAAGCCCCATAACAAATTTCGCTCGCTACCTTCAGGGGTTTAATTTCGCTTTCGACCTCACTCCGCTTTTGGAGAATACGAATGCACATATGCATCGATTTCGTAAGACGCTAGCCCGCATAGTTGCCTTGGCGCTGGTACATGCGCCGAAAATTCTCATGGACGTGCTTGGACACCGTGACGAACAGATGACAGTGATGCGTTACATTCTTTCCGATCCAGGCATACTTGTGGAGATCGAAGAGATAAGCCGAGAGCTGATCATCTTGAAAGGCGTCGACGCGGTTGGAAAGCTCGAACAATTGCAGGGTAAAGCAGCCCGGACATTGAGAGAAAGGGTTGCGCAACACGTAAAGCGTTTGGGCAAGAATGCGCTTGAGCCTCAAAATCTCCGTGAATTCGTTGAAGCTATGACTGAGCATGGCGCCGGGTGGGCGATCATCGGCCCTGGTAAGGTCTGTACTGGCTTCAAAAAAGGCGGTCTATGCAACGACATTAATGGAGAGGCCAATCCACATTATTGTTCGACGGATTGCCACAATCAGCTCCTGTTGCCTGACTACGAACGAGCTGATGGAACTTTTGCATCTTCGATTGTCGAGGCAATTGATACCATCGACTACGTCGTTGATCATTTTCTGAAATCTGAGAAGAGAGGCGAGGAGATGTTGGTAGCTGCACTCTCCGGACAGATCAGGGGGCTTCTCGGTCAGTGGCGAGAAGTGGATCAACACTTTCAAAATCGACATCTGCTCAATCCCGAAGTGAAGAAACATTTTCTCCAGGTTGTACTACTGTCATGACAGAGCCAAATGGCAGTCCTATTGTAAGAAGTGCAAAAGAGCGTACATTCCGCGTCGTCGAAGCAATCAAAGTGGCGATGAAAGCGATTGAGGCGGAGATAAAAGAGAACGAAGGTATTTATCCGTTTAATCGTGGCCGATTATCAATAGCAGAAGTCTGTAGACGCGCGCGAGTGCACGAAATAACGATGATGGGACCGACGCATAAGAAAACGACGCTTCCCATGATCAAAAATTGGATGGAGAACCTTGGGGCGATAAAAGGTTCTCGCAGAATCAAAACCGATGTAACTAGGCGATCTGACGAAGCTAAGTACAAATACGTCCTCATTGCTAGCCAGTTTCAGGCCATGTATCAGGTGGAAATGCCAGAGCGAGACAAGGAAATTGAGCAGTTACGGGGAAAAGTTGCCGAGCTTGAGGCTGAGAACTTGCAACTTCGCGCACAAAACTCGGAATCCCGAGTAATTCGATTACCAGTCGGTGGGCGAGGCAACAAGTGATGGTGAATATCGTTATGCCAACTGATTTACCGCCCGATAAATGGTAGCTAGCCTCTGGAAGCCGCGCCAATTCAGTAGGGAGGGAGCATGGGGCTACGCTGTCCCAACTGGGACAACAGCGAGCGACCGGCCACTATTTGGCAGATTCCGGCATCCATCAGTCGCGTGGATTCGCGCAACGGGCCATTCCGGCAATCGCTGCCCCACTTCTCGACGTCACCTTTGGGTGCCAGCTCTAACCCGAACCCCATTGGGGTAGGAACCCAGTCGTTGCAAGGGTTCATCGCAGTAAAGCATTGCAATGTATGCATGCATCGTAATGCATCGCAACTTGGAGGCGCCGGCTGAAAGTCGGCGCCTTTTCTCTATGTGCGTGCTCATCTGAGTGTTATCCACATCCAGCATTTTTTAGTTGGCAAAGCCTCAATGGAGAGTTATGAGCATTTGTTCTCTTTGTTGAGTACATTTGTTCTCCATGAATACAGCCAGCGCCCGCCGCCGTCAGATCCTTAATTTCATCCGCTCGCGCGTGGTGACTGAAGGCCAACCACCAACCTTGGAAGAAATTGCCGCCGCTTGCGGTTTGGCATCGCGTAGCGCCGCCCAGAAACACGTAAGGGCGCTTCAGGCGAGCGGCGAACTTGAGGTCACCCCGGGCAAAGCCCGAAGCGCCCGCCCCAAGCAGCGCCGGACGAGCCCGGCTGGGGCCGCTCCATTGTTTGAAGTGTCTGTACAGGACGTAGTAAGCCTGAGTGACGGGGATCTCCGGGAGCTGGTTGCGCGCTTGTGCATTGCAGGACTCGCCGAGGTCGACCTGCCTCCTACCCCTGTCACGTGGGGTGGCGACCAGCGCGCTCCTGACGGCGGCATCGACGTGAGGGTGCAACTTCCGGCGGGCACAAAGCGGCCTGCTCGGTTTCCACGCGCTGCGATCGGATTCCAGGTTAAGGCGACAAAGATGGGGGACGGTGAAATCCGGCGGGAAATGTGCCCCAACGGCTTGCTCCGGCCCTCGATCCAAGAATTCATTCGTGCTGAGGGCTCCTACATTATCGCGACGTCGGATTCAGTCGCGGACGAGGAGTACAAAAAGCGCGTGGCCGCCATGAGGGCAGCGATTGCTTCGGAAGTCAGTCACGAGCAGGCCGAAGTGGACTACTACGATGCACGTCGACTCGCCGACTGGACGAACCAGCACCCAGGCGTTGTCGCGTGGGCGCGCACCCGACTTGGTCGGCCTCTGCAGGGCTGGCAACCGCACGGGCAATGGGCCGGCACCCGAGGTGGCAAACCACAACCTTTCGTTCCGGACGAAAAGCAGCGACTCACAGATCCGCATCAGCCTGAGCGCAAGTTCCCACTCGCCGAGGGCCTGGTCCACGTCCGACAGGTCCTGCGGACGGGTGGTAGCTCGGTCCGTCTAACGGGATTGTCCGGGGTAGGCAAGACCCGTTTCGCACAAGCGCTGTTCGAGGCCGAAGCTGCTTCTGATCCGCTTTCGGGGGAGTTGGCCGTATATACGGACACGTCGCACAGCCCAAACCCCGCCCCCTTGGCCGTGCTGGACGAACTGCTTGCCTCCAGGCGCCAAGCTATCTTGGTTGTCGATAACTGCGCATCACAGCTCCACAACCAACTCACGGCACGCTGTAGGGCTTCCAATCGGGTAAGTCTGCTCACGATTGAATATGACATTCGTGAGGACCTACCCAACGAAACGAATGTGTTTCATTTGGCAACCGGTTCTTCCGAGCTTATTGAAAAAGTCATCGAACAGCAGTTCCCCTACATTTCTCAAGTGAATGTCGCAACGATCACACGGTTCGCGGATGGCAACTCGCGCGTTGCCATCGCGTTAGCGAACACTATGGAACGAAACGATTCGCTGTCAGGACTCAACGACCGGGAGTTGTTCGAACGACTATTCTGGCTGGGCAAGGAGGTCCAGCACGAGCTCATGATCGCTGCGGAGGCGTGTGCGCTAGTTTACTCGTTCGACGGAGAGGACTTGGACGGGGAGTTGGCACAACTCGCCGCGCTAACGGAAGAATCGGTCACGGTGCTCTATCGCCGCGTGGCTGATCTCGAGCATCGTGGACTGGCCCAGCGTCGTGGAGTGTGGCGCGCGGTGTTGCCGCACGCGGTGGCGAATACTTTGGCTAGTCAGGCGTTGGACTCTATACCGTATGCGTTGATCGCTCGCCATCTCGTGCATGGACAGGAGCGTCTGCTCAAGTCCTTCTCGCGGCGTCTTGGGTACTTAGGCACGTCGAAAACGGCCATCACCATCGTGAGTAAATGGCTCTCAGCGGGCGAGCTCCTCGGCGATTTCGCTCGGCTCACGCCGCTGCTCGTTGAGGTACTCGTCAATGTGGCTCCAGTCGCCCCCGAAGGAACCCTGGAGGCCATTGAGCGCGCAATCCGGGGACCGGACGCAGCGATGGTACTGGCTCCCGATAACGCAGCGAGAACGCGCATCGTCGGACTGGTGCGCTCGATTGCGTATGAGGCCGCGCACTTCGATCGGTGCGTCGATGTACTTATGGCATTCGCACTCGTTGAAGCGCCAGACAATGGCACGAATTCAACTCGCGACGTCATCGCGTCGCTCTTTTTGCTCTACCTGTCGGGTACCCATGCATCCACAGAGCAGAGGGAGAGCTGGATCAAGGCAGCGCTCAACTCGTCCAATTCCGACGTTCAGTCGATCGGCCGCCTATGCCTATCCAAGGCGCTCGAGTGCGACCACTTCTATTCGCATTACGGGTTCGAGTTCGGCGCGCGGACACGCGATTACGGCTGGTCCCCTGGGGCGCGCGAAGCCCAAGCCTGGTTTGAGACATTCATCGCTTTGGCAGCGGATGAGGAACAACGGGACATCAATGTCGCAAATGCCACTAGTGATCTCTTAGCGCGGCATTTTCGTTCTCTCTGGACGATCGCCGGTATGGTCGATGCTCTGGAGAAGGCGGCAATTCCGTTACTTGAAGCTGGATGGGAGAAGGGCTGGCTCGCCATCCGGCAGACGATGCAGTTCGATGCCGCAGGCTTTCCCAGCGAGATCAAGGCCCGACTGCAAGACCTGGAAGAACGCGCGAAGCCTAAAACCCTCGTTGGGCGCGTCAAGGCGATCGTTCTCAATGGCTACGCCGCTGGTCTTGATTTTTCCGACGGAGAAAATACATCGATCGGATATGAGCGGGCCGAGCGCGCTGCGCGTGATCTTGGCGAACTCGTGGCTGTGGATTCTGATGTTTTTGCCACCGTGCTGCCGCTGGTCGTAAGCAACGATCAGGGGCGGCAGTGGATGTTCGGGTCAGGCCTCGCAGTCGGCGCAAAGTCGATTGACGCCTGCTGGGCGGCTCTAATCGGCGCATTTGAAGCTGCGCCCGAAGAACAGCGGAATGTGCAGGTCTTGCGAGGCTTCATGGCAGGCGTGTTCGAAAAAGATAGAGCTTCATTTGACCGACTCATGGACGCTGCGATGCATCGCGCGTCACTCGCCAAGTGGGCGCCCGTTCTCCAGCTCAGCGCCCCCCTCGATGGCGCCGGTTGCGCTCGACTTTTAGCCTCGATGGACAATCCCAATGTCCCGGCATGGGTATTCCAATACCTCAGCCTCGGGCGAGCGACCCAGGAGCTGGCCGACGGGGTCATCGCCCTGCTTCTCCAGCGGTTGAGCATCAAGCCCGATGGCATGGAGATCGCGATCGATGTGTTGTCGATGCATGTCTTCGACAACCCCGGGCCGATGGGTCCGCGAATCACCGAAGTCGCTCGCACGTTTCTTGCGAGCGTTCCGCTGAGCCGTCGCAACCAGCGTTTGGACCATGCGCTCAAGTGCCTCGTCGAGGTCTTCTTGAAAGGTGCCGAAGGCGAAGCGGCAGCCATCGAGTTGCTGGTGGCTGTACGTAAGGGCCTCGAGAGCTACACATTGTCCAAGTACGACCTTACGGAGATGCTCGCAGCCCTCTTTAAGGTTCAGCCGCGCGCAGCTCTAGAAATCCTAGTCGGTGACGAGACCGATGAGGGTGATGCACACACGCGGAGACACGCCGTTGCCGGAGGAGTCCGCTCAAGCGCTCTGGCTAGGGTTCCCCAGGACGCGCTGTTGGAATGGTGCAGAGAGGGTGGACCGAAGCGATGGGCTCATGTCGCACCTCTCTTGCCCGCATTCGCGCCGAAGACCGATGAGGGTGGGATTCAGTGGTCGGAGGCCGTACTAGCTCTCCTCAACCAGGCGCCTCAGCCAGTCGAGGTGGCTGCATCACTTGTGGATCTGATCGAACCGATGAGCTGGAGTGGATCGCGAGCCGAGGTGATTAAACAGCGCTTGCCTTTGCTGGATGAGTTGGCTTCCGTGCTTGGTCCTATACATACGGAGCAGCTAGCGACTTGGAGGAGCAAGATCAACAGAACGATCGAACGGGAGATGCGGCGCGAACTGGATGAGCATCGGGCCAGCAATGAACGCTTCGAATAGCGCTCGTCCAGACCGAGCGGTTTCTCGCGGCGAGTCAGTTATCTCGGGCGCTGAATGAATACTGCCCTTGCCACTGCATTCATCTTCTCGATGGCCGTCTTTGCTGCATCCGAGATTGGCGCTGGAGCTGAAGGGTTACCGAAGCTGATCAGGTAACTGGAGTGATCCGTGGCGTAAAGTCTCATAGTTAGACGGCCAAGATATCGCGCAGCCCTCTCCTGGTCGGAAAATTTTCCACGGAGAAGGGCGGCGACGCCGGACACGAGTAGATCGGCAATCTGTACACCAAGGCTTCTCGCGGAGTCGACGAATGCCTGGCGCTCACGATAGACACGCTGTGCATTGACCATCACCTCTGCGCGTGTCTGGCGCGGGCTCGTTGGCCGAAGCGCAGCAGCGCCCCCTCGGATGAATCGCCCGAAATCCGAATAATCGGCCCCAGCGACAAAAGGCATCGGTTTGGTTCTGGACATTTCGCCGGCCAGCCCAGCCATCAGTGGTCCATGCGCCTTCTCAAACGCAGCACCGGCGCCTCCCTTCGCATCGAAGCACCAATTCATGCACCACAACGTCTGGGGCTCGGTTTGTACGTAGTGAGCAACACCAATATTCACGGCTAGCCACGCCAGATGCATCCTACAGATGATTTCCACATATAGCTGCGGTGATAGGACTTCCATCGCTGTGGCGAGGGCTTCGGTTTCCAATTTGTCCTCCAGCCCTTTCAGACTGTCGATCGCTTCTCGGATGACGCGTACTTGCCCTGCCTGGCTTTCCGCAGCCCATTCGTTCATCCCTGCATCTGTCGCTACGGATACGAGGAATCCACCCTGAGCGCAGAGATCCTCAAGGAACCGGAAGTATTCCCTTTCACTCACGTCGTGGCGCTTTATTTCGTCCGTTGGATTGCGACCAACCGACACCTTGAGGGCATTAAGGGCATGTTCCGCTCCAACTCGATCGCGCGAGCCAACTACATAGGCGGCGACCACGCACCATGCCCCAGATTGGCTTGCCGGAGCGAACGTCCCGGATTCGTCGATAAAGATGTGCACGAGCCTTGAGTTGCTCTTTGTTGGCGGGGGGCTTTTGGCCGGGACCATATTTGTGCTCTGTCCTGCGCCATCAGGTCGACCAGCTCGGTATTGTTCTGCCGGAAGTGATCGACCCACACGCTGGTATCGACCAGCACGTTCGGAACAGACGGCATCAGCGCCCCGTTTCCTGACGGCGACGGGGCACGTCCGGCATGTCCGGCTCCTTTCCACCCAAGGCGGCCAGACGCTTGGCGGACTGCACGCGGACAAAGGTTCGGATGGCCTCGCGGAAAAGATCGGCCCGGTCCATGTCAGGGTCGGCTATCTCTAGCGCCTGCTCATACAGCGCGTCTTCAATAGTAACGGTGGTACGCATGATGAATCCTCCTATAGGCATACATCAAAGATGTATGTGGCATTACATCATTTTTAGCATCAGAACAAGTCAGGGATGCGCAGCATCTACTCAACTATGGCAAACCCAAGCCTGTCGCTTGGCGCACACCTCTGCCCTCTTGGCAGCCTATGCCCCGGATCCCCAAATGGTTCGTTGCGAACAACGATTTGACCCGCGACAGGGTTAACGTCCGAATGGAAGGCCAGTGACACGGTTAAGTGCTCCAGCGAGCCCCGATGACACGGTTAAGGTTCCTAGCAACAAGGTTAGGTACTTCCGACAATAGCAAAGAGCCCCAGGGAGAACGCGCCGGCCACGGCCGCACGCGACAACCCCAGGTCATGCTCCATCGGGATCAGGAATACGGAGAAGCTGTAGTGCAGGACACCCCACAGGACGCAATGGGATAACCCCAGTAACCAGACGGCGCGGCGCACCTTAGCGGAGATGAGCTTAGCGGCAACAGGATGACGGCTTGACCGTCGGTGAGGCGACGACCGAATTGCCACAATCGCTGCCGGCTTCGCCCGCTGCTTTGTAGTCAGCGTCCTTCCCGCAACATGCCTCCACTCCCGCCGGCGCCCGGTCCGCTACAACACGAGGTGGTGGCAACGGCTTCGGCAGCATCTTCTTCCGCAAACTGCGTGATGCATACGCCGGTCTCGGGTAGCACCAGTTCTATGCGGCGGGCCGCCGCCCAGTCGCCGGCGATTGCGGCCACGACGGAGCGCGCCTGTTCATAGCCCGTCAGCAGCAGGAACGTGGGCGCTCGGCCGTAGCTCTTCATGCCGACGATATAGACGTTGGCGTCCGGATGCTTGAGCTCTTCCGCACCGTGCGGACGCACGCTGCCGCAGCTATGCATATTGGGATCGATCAAGGGCGCTAGGGCCGTCGGCGCCTGTGTACCAAGGTCGAGGGCCATGCGCAGCTCCGACAGCACGCCCACGTCAGGGCGAAACCCAGTGGCCCCCACGATTTCATCGACAGGCGAAAGTACTTTGCCCTCACCGTGCGCCACGATGCCCGTGGTCGTCTGCTCCAGACGTTCAAGATGGAATCCGGTGGTGACGGTGAGTACGCCTTCCTTCACCAAGCGACCGATGGTCAAGCCCAGACGGCCACGCTCCTTCAACTGATCCTGTTCGCCGCCGCCGAGAACGCGTTGCAACGACGGTCGACGAATGGCCCACTGAATCTGTGTGCCGGGAGCCTGGGCCGCCAATCGTGCGAGATCACTCAGTGCGTTGAAGGCCGAGTGACCGCTGCCGACGACCAGTACACGTTTGCCTGCATAGCGCTCGCGTTGAGCACCCAGGACATGCGGCATGCCGTAGAAGATGTGTTCCCGCAGACCTTGCTCGCCTAACGCGGGAATTCCGGAACCCCCAAGGGGGTTGGGCGTCTCCATGGTCCCGGAGGCATCGATGACTGCTTGAGCCAGAACCTCGTGCTCACCCGTGCTATCCGTATAGCGAACGATGAAGGGCACATCATTGCGTTGCGTGTCTTTCATGCGATCGCGTCGTTGCTTGGTCACCGCCGTGACCCGAGTCCCTGTCCGGAGATGAGGCTGAATCTCAGGCAGATCGGCTAACGGTTGCAGATACCGCTCGACCACTTCGCCGCCGGTCGGAAAGCTCGCCAGATCGGGCGACAACCAATGGTGCTTCTTAAGCAGTGCCAGCGCCGCTTTGTCGAGCGCGTACTCCCAGGGCGAAAACATGCGCACATGTGCCCACTGGCGAATGCCTGCGCCCACGTCGGTCCCCGCTTCAAGGACCAGAGGCGTCAATCCACGGCCCAGCAGATGAGCGGCAGCGGCTAGACCGACCGGGCCGGCACCCATGACAACGACAGGCAAGGACGAATTCATGAGGGCCTCCTCGGATTAGAGCGCGGCACCGGCGGCGTTGTCCGCCAGGGCAAGGTTTTCGGGGATGAGGTGCTCGACGATCACGACATCGAGCCAACGGCCTTCCAGCTGGCCGTGCTTTTCATAGACGCCGACCTCGCGAAAACCACAGGCACGACAGAGGGCGCGACTCGCCGTGTTGAAGAGAAATATGCGTGAGAGGAGCTTCCAATAGCCCTCGGCCCGAGCGGTATCGATCAGCGCGCGCAACAGCAGGCGCCCAACGCCGCGCCCTCGGGCATCCGGTGCCAGATAGACCGAGAACTCACCAATCCCGGCGTAGCAATCTCGTGGACGGTAGTCGCTCAGGCCAGCCCAGCCGATGACTGTCCCCGAGGGATCGACTGCGACCAGCAGTGGATAGCGCGATGCATCGGCAATGCGCATTTGCATGTCTTCCAAGCGTCGCGGCACGGTCTCGAAGGTGGCCGAGCGTTCGGCGATGCCATGGTTGTAGATCGTCGTGATGGCCGAGGCATCGTCGGCGGCAGCGGAGCGAATCTGGGTCATACATCCTCCATACTGTTGTTAGTAACAACTATTTGAACGAAAAAATATCAACTGCTGGACTTACCTTGGTCGGCGTTGGCGCCACAGACCACGGCACAGCTACCTACGCTGACACCTGACATGAAGCGGGCCTGTGCCGCTTTGGCCAAGCGCCGAAGAATTTCTGTCGCGCCGGCGCGCACATCCGGTTCGAGATCGCGCAGTAGGTCGACTTGCTGGGCGATCAATTCGGCATTGATCCGGTCGTACAACGCTCGTCCCGACGCAGTCACCTGCAGAGACACCGCGCGCGCATCAACGGGGTCGGGACTGCGCTTCACATACCCCTTGCGCACCAACGCGTCGACAACCCGCGTCGTCGTGCTCTTGTCCAGCCGCAATGTTTCCGCCAGTGTCTGGCTGCGACATGGTCCTTGCTCGACAAGGGCTTCCAGCGCATAGCACTGGGTGACGGAAATGTCATAGCAGCAAATCTTGTCGCGATCCCGAAATTGGTAGATCCGCACAAGATCGGACACCGCCGCATTCAACATCTCAGCATCGCGCTGAAGGGTGGATGACGGGGATGGAGACTTGGCTCGTGAACGTGGCATAGGGATGCAATTAGGTTGCTAGTAACAACTATATGGATAAGCAGATGCCAGTCAAGTGCATCTTCAATGGCACGGCTTACGCCGTGCGCTTCCGAGGCCGTACGGCGTTGGCCGCGGACTTGGCCGTAGACGACGGTGCGCAAGATTGGCCGGTCGCGCTACAGCAATTCTCGGTGAGATAACCCACTAACTCGCTCATGACCTCAATGATCGGCGAGTAATAGATGAATCGGCCATCCTGTCGGCTGGTAATCAGCCCCGCATGGACGAGCTCCTTCAGATGGAACGAGAGTGTGGCGTTGGCCAAGCCCAATCGTTCGGCGATGACGCTCGCTGCCAAGCCATCGGGCGCATGCTCCACAAGCAAGCGGTACACCGCCAATCGCGACTCTTGGGCGAGCGCGGACAGGACGATGATGGCTTGTTTGGTCTGCATAGGAGGAATCGGCGATTTCGGTTGAGAACACGCTCAGTGTAAGAGGATTGCTATGCCCTTGGCGGTTAGGATTGGCCAGGTGTCATGGCGGTCTGCCCTATGACGGCTAGCCGACTCGATAGTGCTAGGCGGTCGAGGGCCTCGATGCGCAGGTTCATCAACAAACCGATGCGTTGCTGCAGCATGTTGCGCGCGAGAAGAAATGCCTTGTACGTCGTCTCGGTGTTACCCACCCCTTTGGCAGGATCCGGGATGCTCCAGTGCGCGGTGATGGGCGCCCCCGGCCAGGCGGGGCAAACCTCACCGGCCACCTGATCGCACACGGTGATCACAAAATCCATCACAGGAGCCTCAGGATGGGTGAATTCTTCCCAGCCTTTGCTCCGCAGTGTTTCGGTGGGTAGATCAACTGCCCGGAGGACTTCCAACGTTTGCGGATAGATGAAGCCCTTCGGCTGACTGCCAGCGCTATAGCCGTGGAACTGGCCTTTGCCAAAGTGATTGGTGATCACCTCAGCCAGAATGCTGCGTGCCGAGTTTCCCGTGCAAACAAACAAGACGTTGTAGTGACCCCGCATGGCACTCTCCTCGCTCAGGCTGTGCGTGCTTCGTACCAGTGCTTACTGACGGTGACGATACGCACCACCGAGAGCATCACCGGGACCTCGATCAAGACTCCCACCACCGTGGCCAGGGCAGCACCCGAATGCACGCCGAACAAGCCAACGGCCGTAGCCACGGCTAACTCGAAGAAATTGCTTGCCCCGATCAGTGCTGAGGGTGCCGCGACACAGTGCGGCACACCGAGCTTCCGATTGAGCAGATAAGCCAAACCCGAGTTGAAATAGACCTGGATCAAGATCGGCACAGCAAGCATCGCGATGACCAGCGGCTGGGTCAGGATCTGCTGTCCCTGAAAGCCGAACAGCAGCACCAAGGTCAGTAGCAAGGCACCCAACGAGATAGGTCCCAGGCGACTCAGTAAACGCTGGAGTGCATCCTTGCCGCCATGGGCCAACACCGCCCGGCGCAGAATCACGCTGATCAACACGGGCACCACGATATAGAGCACTACCGAGAGGATCAGTGTGTTCCATGGCACCGTGATCGCCGAGATACCCAGTAACAACCCGACGATCGGCGCGAAGGCGACCACCATAATGGCGTCGTTCACGGCGACTTGGCTTAGGGTGAAGTTGGGTTCCCCTCCGCACAGATTGCTCCATACGAACACCATCGCCGTGCACGGTGCAGCGGCTAAAAGAATCAGGCCTGCCACATAGGAATCGAGCTGGTCCGCTGGTAACCAGGCAGCAAACACATGGCGAATGAAGATCCAAGCCAGCAAGGCCATGGAGAATGGCTTGACCGCCCAGTTAATGAAGAGTGTGACGCCGATACCTTTCCACTGGCGGCGTACGCCGGCCATCGCGCCGAAGTCGATCTTCAGCAGCATCGGAATGATCATGAGCCAGATCAGCACGGCTACCGGTAGGTTGACCTGCGCCACCTGCATTTGGCCTAAGGCTTCAAACGATTCGGGCAGGAGGTGACCGAGGAGCGTTCCTGCCACGATGCAGAGCAACACCCATACGGTGAGATAACGTTCGAAGAAGCCGATTCGCGCCGGCGTAGGTTTGTCGGCAGCGATGACTTCCAGCTCAATCTGGCTCATGCCACATCCTCACTGTCGTCGTCATCCGAAATCGCGCCGATGCCATCAAGCGCCCACTTCAATGCCTCTGGCGTCATCGTCTCGACAGGCAACTGCAGCAGCGCCATCAAGCGATAGGTAATCAATGCGTGTGCGTGTTGGAACGCTGCACTGATCGCGATGGGGTTGCCCTTCACCGCGGCCGGGTCGTGCAACCCCCAATGCGTGCGCACAAAGTTGCCAAAGAGCACTGGGCATGGCTCGTTCGCCGCGCTGTCGCATACCGTGATCACCATATCGAGTGGAGGTGCGCCTTCGCCCACAAATTGATCCCACGACTTGCTCGACAGGTTCTCGCAGGAGATGCCAGCACTGGCCAGCTCATCCAGCGCATAGGGATTGACCCGGCCTGTGGGCTGGCTGCCAGCGCTGAACGCCTCAAACCGTCCCTTTCCGAGATGATTGAGGGTGGCTTCCGACAGGATGCTTCGGGCGGAGTTGCCGGTGCAGATGAAGAGAACGCGACAGGGATGCATAACGCCTTGGATCCGAGGTGGCTGGGGTGGCTACAATTCTATATTTCCATAATGATAGAATCATTGCATCAACGCAACCAGATCGGACTTTCGCCATGACGCTGCATGATTTGCCCCACATTACGGCCGACGTGCTCGACAAACCCAGCCTGGACAAGCTGGCTCTGCCTGAAGGGGCCAGTCATCCACCACGGATCTTGATTCTGTACGGATCGCTCCGTCCCCAGTCCTTCAGTCGAAAGTTGGCTTTGGAGGCCGAACGGATTCTTCGGCAGTTCGGTGCGGAGACTCGCGTGTTCGATCCTCACGATCTACCCATCCTCGATAGCGTACCCGTGAGCCACCCCAAGGTGCAGGAGCTGCGCGAACTCTCCCTGTGGTCGGAGGGTCAGGTTTGGGTAAGCCCGGAGCGTCACGGTTCGGTGACAGGCGTTTTCAAGAATCAGATCGACTGGCTGCCGCTGGAAGACGGCAGCGTGCGGCCCACCCAGGGACGTACGCTGGCTGTCATGCAGGTCTGTGGCGGATCGCAGTCATTCAATGTCGTCAATGCGCTGCGTGTGCTCGGCCGCTGGATGCGCATGGTGACCATCCCGAACCAGTCGTCCGTCGCCAAGGCATGGCAAGAGTTCGACGACAACGGTCGGATGAAGCCATCAGCGTTCTACGATCGTGTTGTCGATGTCATGGAGGAGTTATTCAAATTCACACTGATGGTGCGCGATCGCAGTGATTACTTGGTCGATCGTTACAGCGAGCGCAAGGGGGCGGCTGAGGCGCGTGCGCTATCCGCTGCGGCCAGCGTGGTGGAGGCTGCGGTAGAACAGGTGCCTGCTCCCCAGGAAGCCGAGCAAGTCATGACCACGCCAGCGACGATGCGCAGCTGCTGCGCGAGTGGAGCCTGCTGATCATGAGCATATCGACAACCATGAACGCTACGATCTATCACAACCCCGATTGCGGTACGTCACGCAACACATTGGCCCTCATCCGCCATGCTGGGATTGAGCCGACCGTGATCGAATACCTCAAGGCACCGCCAAGCCGAGAACAGTTGGTTGGCCTTATCACCGAAGCGGGATTGACGCCCCGCGAAGTGTTGCGTGAGAAAGGGACGCCCTTCGCCGACTTGGGCCTTGGCGAGGCGAGCGTTACACAAGAGGCCATGATCGATGCCATGTTGGAGCATCCGATATTGATCAATCGGCCGTTCGTGGTGACACCGCTCGGCACTCGACTGTGTCGCCCTTCCGAGGTCGTACTGGATATCCTTCCGCCGTTGACCAGGCCATTCGTCAAAGAAGACGGCGAAGTAGTCATCGACAACGATGGTCACCGTCTGCGATAAGTGATGCATCCACGATCAGCAGTCCTGAATTTCACTCGCGAGATGAACAAAAGATAAGTGTAGAGTGACATAGCACTATGAGTGGTATGCCACTTCGCGGAGCGCCATTCACCTATGTCGCATAGCAAATTGGTTGCACTTATCGGGCCTTTGGAATTGGCCAAACCGCTGGCCCGAGCCTGGAACATAGCGCTGCGCCATGACGTACTGCAGCGTCAACGCGCGACCAACGCACAAACCGAACTCGATGCCGCTGCGCGCAGACGCAATGTGCGTGATGCATTCGTTGTACGCGAAGGGGCGGCATTACCTGCGCACGTGGTTGTGCTCGATGACGTGATGACTACCGGTGCTACGTTGGCCGAGTGTGCGCGCATATTGAAGCGGGCTGGCGCGGTGCGGGTCGACGTATGGGTTCTGGCGCGTGCGCCACGACGTTTCTTTGGCCATTGATTCATGCGACCTGCTTTTCCGGCTGGCCGGCCCATGCTTCGGTCAATCAGTAATAACGCGGAACGCAGGACTCGGCTTTTTCACGCAGATCTCCAAGCGCCGAAAGTAGGCAGTTCATCACTCTGACTTCAAAGCGCAGCGATACAAACTCATTGACCCAGTATTCGAAGACCGTGCCCATGATCTCGACGGTCACCATCTTGTGGGCGTCCTGACTCCAGGAGAAAGAGGTCTGTACCTGTCGAACGACGGACTCATCACCTTTCATGGGCTCATAGGTGCAGGCGATGGTCACTTTAAGCAGTTCGTTGCTGTCGTCGGATGGCCAGCGAATGTCGAGATAGTGCCCTTTGAATACCTGCCGTAGTTCGCTTGCGATCAAGCTGGTGCTGGCGCGGCGCACCCATGTGCTGAACATGCTCCGGCAGGCCTTCTTTTCAGCTTGCAGGCGGGCTAGCGCTGCATGATGTTCCTTCAGGCCGGCTTCGAGCTCTTCCCTAATCCCTTGATCCACTCCGCTTCTCCGTGTCGTGCTGCAAACCATGCCTGATCGTCCTGTCACGGCGTGGCTTGTACGTGCTGCGCCATGGAATGTGCCCTTAAGGCGGTTGAAAAAGGCCGTTTCCGATGCGGGATATTTGGAAGTCCTGCGACTTCGAAGCAACGGTGCCACGGCGTGGATTTCGCAAACGCCTGCATAAGCGTAGACAAACGGCAAAGACCAAGAGCATCCCGTAAATAAGCGTCATGGCCGCAACCAGCGGCACGCGCGATCCGGCTGAGTGCGCCCATTGATGCGCCGCTCTGATCGTATGAAAGCAAACAAGTTGGCGCTATGAGAAAACTCTGAAAGTTGCACATGATCCGCGCACACGCTTTTAACGATTTCGGCCTGGATCACGCCTGGTAGTTCGCATTGATGAACCAAAAAAACAGTGCCAGGCAAGCGATGACGATCAGGGTGGCGATAAATCCGTAGAGCCCCCGCAAACGCCCATACTTTCGAAACACGAAACCGATCAGCACAGGGGCCGCGATCGCCAGTGGAAGCCGAAACCATAGAATGATTTCATCGAGAGTGCTGCGTGGTCCCTCCAGAGGTACGTGCAGCAAGTCCAGCAGCATCGGATAGAACAAGAGCGGCACGAGGAGGGCGCCGACCGCAGCCAGGAAACCCTCGAAGGCGGAGCTGCGGTCGGTTGCCTTGAGCGCGGGTGGGGATGAGTCGTTCATAGGGAGACAGGCCTTGTTCGTCGTCAGGTCTTGGGTGCTTACATTTACGTCGTTCGCGCAGATGTCGACCGGCTATCATTCGCGTCTTCACATTGTGCAACGCCTTGCTTATCACGTGGCGCTGCCGCCCAACCTCGTACGTTTTCATCTCGGTGATTCAATGAAACGCTTGCGTAGCGTTTGAAACGGGCAAGCCCTGTCAGGCCACTCGTCAGTACCTAGTTGTCGAATGCTTACCTACCTATCGATGGAGTGATTTCAAATGAAGCAGCAACGGCTCGAGATTTTCGGTGCATGGCTCTTCGTGGCAAGCATGATGTTTTGTCACGGCGCTACGGCACAAGATGTAGAGAAAACAGACGCATCCGCTGAGAATTTCTTACGGCGGGTGTATGCAACCTACAAGACAGGTTCGGAACCCCCGGAGCTGAGTTCCATCGCCACCCCCGCATTGCGTGATTTGCTCCATCAAGAACAGGTGGCCTTGGATGGTGAGATGGGGGTCCTTGATGCTGACCCGTTGTGCAACTGTCAGGATTTCGACATAAAAGTACAAAGCATCCACTTCGATCATGTGAGCGACGCACATGCTTCGGCCGTCGTGACATTCACCAATTTCGGCAAGGCCAGCAAGCCGGTCGAACTGGAGCTGGCCAAGGTCAAGGGTGTTTGGCGCATCGACGACGTCGCGGGGCTGCAAGGCGAGCTCAAGAAAGAACTCAAGTCACTCAAGAAGCACTGAGGCCTGTCTGCGCCCGGCCAGGCGGGTCGGCATCGATGGTCTGCAACCGCGATCAATCCATGCCGGCCCGGATAGCTTTTGAGAAGTCATCGCCTGGGGCCGTATGCCTCGCCCGATCCGTGATCCGCCCACGCCGGCGCAGTTCCTCGATGGAAACGCGGTTATCCAAGGCACCCACTTCTTGCAGATAGCCGGGCAGGTAGCCGGTCAGCAGCAGGCGGATGTCGCGTGGCAGGCCCGGACTGATCTGCTTGGCCATGCGGTAGACGATCGTCGTGCAGTTCGATGTGATGGTGTTGTAGAACGCCGGCTTGTCGACCAGCTCGTTGGCGGCGTGCACATACGATAGAAACAGTGCGCGCATGGTCGGCTTGTCCATTCGCAACGGGTAAAGATAATCGTCCTCGTCGCGGACATTAGTGCGGACGCGGATGATGTCGCGTTCATCGGCAGCGATCAGGATCGTCTCGAACTGTTTGAAGAAGCCGCCTATCTCCGAGAACTGCTCGTTGCGCTTCTTGCGGATCTCCACGGAGAAGACCACACGGCTGCCGTCGTCGAAGCCGAAAGAGATCATGGCGTGCGCGATGGCCGGACTCCCCCAATAAGAGAGCACGGTATCGGCCGACGTCAGCCGGTCGAGATCGTAGCGGCGGGTTTCCCAATGCGCGTCGTAGTCGTCGTCTGCGCGCCAGGTGAAGTTGCGCACATTGCTAAGCGTGACCTCGCTGCCCGATACCTTGCCGCTGAGCAGGTGGGAGACGTCATCGGACCAGACCCGGTCATTGGATGGCGCAATGCTCATCCACCAGCACAGCAGGATCACATAAGCCGCCGCATAGACCGCCAGCGCAAGCCAGCTCCGCCGTGTGACGGCGATGACGGCAAGGGCGATCACCGCGATGACCCAAGCTACGCTGCCCGCCGTTCGCATGAGCGTGCCGCCCGGTAGCTGATACCAAAGCGCGAGCGTGCCCCATACCCCGGAGCAGAAAGTGATGAGCGCCATCAAGCCGATAGCCGTGGCCCTGCCGATCGAGCGGTACTTTTGCTTCATGTCGTTGCCACTCTGTTTAAAAGGTAACGGGCGTCCACGATAGCGGCAGTCTTCAACAGGATGATTCGCCGCTTGATGGTTCCGCGTGGCTACAATTGCCCGACTGCCAATGGCCCCATCCCCAATTGTCTCAGCGCCGGAATGAGTGGACCTTATCGCCCATGAAACAGGGTACGCAAACCTGGATAGCGCGATACATCGTTCTGGCGATGCTGCTATGCCTCAATGCATGCGCAATCGTGGACGTAAGCCACGTCAAGACGCACGAGTACGTCAACGGGCGTCGCAACGACGTGATCGCCACCGGCCGGTCGAGCGATTGGACCGTACAGTCGCTTAATGTCGTAGCCCTGACTGCCGATAGCTGCGGCAAAGCGTTTCCGGCCTGTGTGGAAACCCTGGCGCATTCGCCCGGTCTCGATGACGAGCAGCGCCTATCCGCGCTTGCCGAGCTGTGGCTGGGGCAGGCGATCAAGAGTGAGCGCGCCGACCGCGACGCCATCATGGACGATCAGACATTCGATGCGTATCTGAAGGCTGCGCGTTATGCCTATGCCTATATTTTCCTCACCAAGCGCCAACCTGCCGAACGGGTTTTTGAGTTTCGGCAAGAGCAGGTGATCGGTTTCTACAATTTGTCTGTGCAGCGCACCTTGGCACGGCTCTTCGTGGAGCTGCCCAAGCTAGATCCGCAATGGATGCAAACGTCGTTGGCCGGCTGGACCATCTTGCGCCCGCAGAGCGATGTTGAACGGGCCGGCCTTGCCGGTGTTCCCACCGAGCTTATTCCCGCCTCGTCCTTGCGTTTCAAGGGGTTGCGCAATGTCTATCGGCGTGACGGCTTTGGCTCGGAGTTCGTTACCGTTACACCGCCAGCAGCCCCTGCGGACGACGTGCCGTGGCGCGAGCCTGAGTGCGCGTCCATCACCGGAGCCTTGGTTTTCGATGGCGCGACGCTGGATGAGGTGCTCGAATCCAAGCATGTCCAGTTGCTGGCCAGAGACCCGTATCGCGACGAGACGATCAGCGTCGGTGCGCGCACAGTTCCGCTGGCCGCGAATTTCACCGCGGCCTATGGCGTTTTCATGGCCCGATCCGGTTTCGCCAGCCAGTCGATCCGCTCGTTGTTTGGCCGGGAAGGCGGCCTGAAGAAACCGCGCATCTTGCTGATGCAGCCCTATGATCCCGATCGCCTGACCGTCGTCATGCTGCATGGACTGGCGAGCAGCCCCGAGGCGTGGATCAACGTATCGAACGAAGTCATGGGCGATGAAAACCTGCGCCGGAATTACCAGGTGTGGGAGGTTTATTACCCCACCAACGCGCCTATTGCGGTGAATCTCGCGGGTATTCGCAAGGCGCTGGACGCGACGTTTAAACACTTCGACCCATCCGGGCAGGCGCGGGCATCGAATCATGTCGTGCTGGTCGGGCATAGCATGGGCGGCGTGATCGCCCGCTTGCTGGTGTCCTCCAGCGGCGACCGGCTATGGAGCGTCGTTCCCGAGCGAGCGAATCTGTCACCGGCGAAGCAGGCCCGCTTGCGGGAACATCTTGCGCGCTACCTCCAATTCACCCCGATGCCCGAGGTAAGCCGGGCCATCTTTCTAGCCTCGCCGCATCGCGGTACGCCGGTGGCACAGCAACGCCTCGCCCGCTGGATCGGCAACTTGATCCGCTTGCCCGCCAATGTGCTGAAGGAGGTCGCCAGCCTTTCCGATCTGTTGAAAGACGATTCGACCAAGGGCAGCTTGATCCGTGTGCCCAACAGCGTCGACAACTTAAGCGATACCGATCCGTTCATCATGGCCGCGGCGGATCTGCCGATTTCCGCGGCGGTGCGTTATCACACGATTGTCGGCGTCTATAAATCGACCGGGCCGCTGTCGTCCTCCAGCGATGGCGTGGTTCCTTACAGCAGCGCGCATTTGGACGGAGCCGACTCCGAGCTGGCGATACCGTCATGGCACAGCGTGCAGGAAACCCCGGCGGCGATTCTGGAATTGCGCCGAATCCTGCGGCTTCACATTGCCACCGCAAGATCCCCGTGAATACACCTCCCCCTGCTTGCAGGGGGAGGCTGGGAGGGGGGGCCATCTTGTCGCAAGCCCGCACCCCTCCCCAACCCTCCCCTGCAAGCAGGGGAGGGGGCAATAACGGCTCAGAAAGAGTTTGCGGCGGCGGTCAGATAAATCGGATTGCCGATCAATAGCGGTCTGCTTGATGCATCACGTACTTCCGCACGCAACCAATGCGGCTTGCCATCGGCGGTCCAGTCAAAGCGGATGCGTTGATCCATCTCCTTGATCGCGCTGTCGCGCACCGATGTCAGCGGCTTGCCATCGAGCCATACGGTCAAGGTCGCACCGATGACATGGGCGACATGCGCTTCAAACGTCACCGTTGCGCCGGCAGGGGCCGACAAGGCGTCACCCATCGACGCCTGTTGTCGATCACGATGCGCGGTGAGTTCCAGCAGGCGATCCTTGCTGCCTTCGACATCGACAAAGACATGGCCGGCCCGGATGCCGTCGAGAATCGCCGGCATCGATAACTCGTTGGCGTGCACAACCGTCGTGGGCAGATAGCTCGTCATGGCGCTGTTTTTGGGGTCGTTCTGAAATGCATTGTGGCTGTCGCTGCCGCCAATGCCGGTGAGTCGGTAGCCCTTTGCGAGCTGCTGCTCCCAGAACGGCACACCAGAGAATGGGGTGCCGGCATCGATGCCGTTGACGATTTCGATGGCCTGCACCAGCGCCATGTCTACCGCTGGTTTAGCCGTCCATCCACAACCCATGCAAGCTTCGCCGCTGGGGCGGATCGCATGGTTGATCGAGATCAGGCCGTGCAAGGGTGCGATGGCGCGTAACAAGCTGTTCCAATCGGGCACGCCGGGGCTGCCGACGCGAAAATCCACCGGCGCGGTGGTGCCAAACAGATTGGCGTGGCCGGTGAAGCTGGTGACCTCGCGGCCAGGTATCAGCAGCAAACGGTCGAAATAGGGTTGCAACTCGCGCATCGCATTGGCGTGCGAGGTGGTGTTGTGCTCGGTGATCGCAATAAAGTCGAGGCCACGCTGCACCGCACCCTGTACGGTAAGAAAGAGCGGGCAAGGAACGCGCTCGCCGCCTTGGCTATTGCAGCTACCGTCGCTGTGCGCGGTATGCATGTGCAAATCGCCGCGATACCAACCCGCCTCTTTGCGCAGCGGGGGATTCAGTAAGGCCGGCTCCCACGCCGCATCGTTCGCACGGCCAAACCATAAGCTGGCGGTGTAGCTGGCATGACTGTCTTTGCGAATGTTCGGAATGCCTAACAATAGGGTCCAGCGTCCTGGACGAATCGGGCCCGGCAGATACGACGGCGTGGCGTCGGTGGCCGACACCGTGAATAGTCGCTTGCTGCCGCCACTCCAGCCGCGAAAGCCATCTTGGCCGCCGAAGCCTTGGGGCTTGGCGCCGTCGGGCCCGAGCAGGCCGAGATCCACCGTGGTGTGCTGATCGCGGCCGCTGTAATCGAATTGCACCGTGATACGCGTCGTTCCCGCCGGTACGTCGAACGGCAGGTTGCGATAGGTTTGATTATCCTTGCCGCTCAGCTCCCCGCGCAGTACGAGATCAGGCGAGGTGCGGTCGACATGCACATCGGCCGCCCGAGTGTCGGTGAGCATGCTCAATAGCAGCACCAGGCCAGCCAGCAGGTTCGTCAGCCAGTAGTAATGACGCTGATTCATGGTGAGGCTTCTTTGGACAAAGGAATGCAGGCGGGTGCGCGCAATGGGTTACAGCGGGCAACCAGGGCATGTGGCAGTTGCACCTGGTAGTCGCTGAAGCGCGGCTCGGCTTGCATGTAATCGGTGGAGACGTATTGCGCACCGCTGGCGAAGGCGGCTTCGCTGCGGTGCATATCATTGCGGCGCGATTCGATGGTGTTGGCATCGGCGCGAGTGCGTACAAGAAACCCGGCGGCTACCGCGTGCTTGATACGGGCGCCTTCGGCAAACGGGTCGTTCAAGGTGAGGTAGGCGGCGGCAGGGGAATGCTCATCGGTGTTGATAAACATCAGCCGGCCTTCCAGCGAATGGCGCGCCCCCCGATATAACGCCACCTTGCGTGCATCTTCATCGAGTACGAAAAATAGCTTGCCGCGCGCATCGCCCAGCATCGGCCAATGCTGGGCCAGCACCGCATCGCGCAGCGTGGGTAAGCGACCCTGCACATCATCCGGGGCGATCAGCTCGCGGCGATCGAAAACCTTCAACACCTCGGCGTCGAGCGCGTCAAAGGCATGCTCGCTGAAACGCAGCGGTGCGACCGCATGCGGGCCGCTGGGATCGTCCTTGGCATTGAGCAGCAACATGATCGGGACATGCCGTGGATGCGCCCGCGACCAGTCGCGAATGATGGTGAGACAAGCCACAAAAGTCTGACAACTGCTACGGAAATCGATATCGGCCAGATGCATCACCTTGAAACCTGGCTGCAGCATCTGCGCCGCGGCCGGCGCCGGCCAAGGCGATGTCGCATAGCCTTTACGCAGCGCGCCGGGCGGATGCGCATATCGGCCACCCTTGGGGTCGTAATAAACATCCAGCTCGATCGTGCGCGCACCGAGGTCGAGTTGCTCGGCCAAGGGGCGATGGCCGTAATCGATACTGTCAGCGCCCTGTGGATCACGCACACGATGCGCGGCCAGCTCGGCCGGCGGCATCGGGAGCTTATAACTGTTATGCGTGCCGACCATCTGCAAGTCGTTGAGATGCAGTTGGCGATCCAGCACCGCGAGGTCGCAACCGGGGCTGGCGGTTTCCAGGTCGCAGGCATGGGCCAGCGGCACCACGGCAAGTGCGATACATGCCATAAGCGCTCGGAGCGACCGCCATCGCTCCGAGCATGAGGCATCCAGGTGACTTTGCCGTCTCACTTAAAAGCGATACATGATGGCCGCGCGATACGCGCGGCCGAGAATCGGGCGGGCAATAAAGGTATTTGCGCCGGCATCCGCATTTTGCAGTTCGCCTGCGCGCGGATTGCCTTCGGTCAAACCAAGCGAGTTGGTGATGTTGTCGGCATACAAGTACAACGAGCACAACTTGGAGAAGTCGTAGCGCGCGCTGGCGCTAAGTACTCCATAAGCGGGCAGGCGCACCGAGTTGGCCGTATCGACGTAGCGCATGCCTTCGTGCTCGTAAGCCACTTGCAAGCGCAACTTGCCATCGAGCAGATTCACGCCAGGCACCACGCGATAGCTCACCTTCGGCACGCGAATGAGCTGGTTGCCATCGAAATTGCGCAATACCGGCCCGTTGTTGACATTGTCGGTATAGCGCAGGCCCTTGTATTGCGGGTCTTGCCAGGTCGCGGTGAGTTGCATGTCGAACCAGCTCGTTGGAAACCAGGTACCTTCCAGCTCCAGACCCTTGGTCTTGGTGTCGGCATAGCCCTGTTGCGCGACGGACGAGCTGTTGTTGGCGTCGAACACATAATTGCTGAAGCCGACGTTGTTGTACTTGGTATAGAACGCGGTGGCGTACAGATCGATTTGGCGATCGGTGTACTTGTAGCCCACCTCGCCCAGCTTCATCGTCTGGGTCACCGGCGTAGCGCTTGGATTGGTGATGTAGCTGGAAAGGTTGGGCAGGCGGAACGTCGGTGTCCAGCGTGCGAACAGCCCCGCGTGAGGGGTGAACTGCCAGTTCGCGCCCAGCGTCCAGCCCAGCTTGCTGAAGGTATGGTCAAACGGCACGAACTGGCCGGTACCGGTCCAGACCTGCGACATGGGCAGGTTGCCGAGATTCAACTGCTGCTTCACTTCGGTATTGCCGCGCGTGTTCACCTGTTCCCAGCGCACGCCGCCGTCGATGCGCAACTGGTCGGTCACCTGCCACTCGTCAGACAGATAAAACGCGTGGCTGGTGGAGGTGCCGCTGGCGTTCTCCCACTCGTAGCCATAGCGATAAATGCCGTGATCGGTCAGCGTGCTGAGCGGCTGGCCAGCGGCGTTCACCGCGACCAGATTGAGCAACTTGGCGTTGTTCTGTGCGTCGAGCAGAACCGTGGACGAGTAACGGCTGAAATCCTGGTCGAAGCGCGAATAGCTGTAACCCAGTGTCACATCGTGAGTCTGGCCGCCCCATTCGAATTTACGCAGCAGCCGGGTATCGTTGTCGAACTCTTTTACCGGCATGGTCACGCCACGCAGGCCGCCGATGACGACCAGGCCATTGCCATTCTGGCCGGGGCTGTTGGGGCCGCCCACGTCGAACACCTTAGTCGGGTCGTCCACATAGCGCAGTTGCAGACCGGCCGCACCGGCTGGAATGAATTTCTTGGCCGAGGCGAGAAACTGAGTCGCGCTCGACAGCGAGTTCGGGAACATGCCGTTGCGCTGAGTATGCGTATCGCTATAGCGCATGGACTCGGCAAGTTTCCAGTCATCGCCCAGGTCGTAATCGAACTTCAGCGTTAGCTGATCGCGTTTGACGTGGGTGCCATCGGTGTTGTCGAAGTCGTACAGGCCGCCATTGGCTTGCTTCATCAGCACATGCTGGGTTTCCGGCCCGGCCAAGGTGCCGTAGTTGCCGTCGAAGCCAGGTACGGCCTTGATCTTGCCGTCGGCATACGTACGCATCGGAACGCCAAGGTAGAGCGCGACCTTGTCATCCATATGCTTGTAGTCGATGCTGAAACGGCCGTGCTCGAAATCCTTGGCCAGATTCACCCGGAACTGGCCGCCGTCGTTGGCATGAAACCCCGGATCGCGAATGCCGTTATCGACGCGGTAGAAGCCGCCCAGGCCGAGCTTCCAGCCGTTGCCTACCGGCGTGCCGAACCACACATCGGCGCGATTCAAGCCGTAGTCGCCCACGGTGTACTTGAAAAGGCCTTCAGCCGTATCGCCAACCTGGCGTGGAATGAAATTGATCGCGCCGGCCGGGGCGTTGGAATAAAACACCGAGGACGGGCCGCCGCGCACGACTTCGATGCGCTCGATGGTTTCGTCCAGGCGAAAAGCCTGGTCGGCATTGAGATACCCCAGCGCCGGATCATGCTGCACCGGCACGCCGTCTTCCAGCAGCGTCACCGAGCCATAGCCATCCACCGGAATGCCGCGCGCGCGGATATTGCCGCTGGCTTCGCCGCCAGAGGCTTCCACCCAAAAACCCGGCACCGACTTCATCGCCTCGGTGACCGAGGTCGGCGCCTGCATGCGCAGTCTGTCTTCGTCGATGGTGGTTATCGAGTAGCTGGTTTCAGCCTTGGTGCGGCTATCGACGCCGGAGCGGGCGGTGACCACGATACCGTCGAGATTCTTGGCCTTATCGCTGGATGGGTCGCGGTTGGATTGATCTTGCGCGTGGGCAGGCAAGGTGGCGCAAAGGCAAAGCGCCAAAGCGATGGCGCCAGATAGATAAGAAATGCGCAAGGCAGTTGCTCCGGTCGAGATGTCAACACAGAGCCTTGCGTCGAGACAGCGGCAGGGAGGCCACTCAATGTCAGCCGCATCGCGGCTATACGGAAGGCATCCCTGCCCTCATGGGTTTTCGGCACAGGCTCTAACGCTGCGTAGCCTAGGCCTGGGCTGTGACAGTTAAGCGCAGGTTAGATGACATGATGTCGGTCATATTTAGACGTCTAAATAGAATCATGACAATCACGACATAATCCGCCTCGGATGCGAGCCGGTCTCTAATAGGGCTGCTGATGAGGCCGCAGCACTCTTCTGTCTTCCGATTTCGCCTCGCCGGTGTCGTTAGCCAGCGGAAAGACCGTCGCGGTACGCGCTTGCACATACAGCTCAGCGCCTTGCTGCAAGCCCAGCCGAAGCAGATCCTCGCTGGCCACGTCGACTTCGATCAACTGCTCGGACGTATCCAGGGCCAGTTCCAAATGGGCGACGCTGCCAGCCAGATAGATATGGCGCAGGCGTGCCTTCCAGCCGGTATCGGTTGCCAGGGCGAGGTGTTCGGGGCGGATATAGGCCACGGCGCGGTCATAGCGCTTTGCCCATAAGTCGGCGCCAAAGTCGAGCGCGCCGCAGATCATGCGGTCCTGTTCGCGTTGCAGCTCAAACTTATTGACCTTGCCGATGAACTCGCACACGAACGGTGTCGCCGGCTGCTGGTAAATCGCCTCTGGCGAGCCGACTTGTTCGATGCGTCCGCGATTCATCACCGCAACGCGGTCGGCCAGCTCCAGTGCTTCTTCTTGGTCATGGGTGACAAAGACCGTGGTAAGGCCCAGCTCTTCGTGCAGATTGCGCAGCCAGCGACGCAAGGCGATGCGCACTTGCGCGTCGAGTGCGCCGAAGGGTTCGTCGAGCAGCAAGAGGTCGGGCTCGACCGCCAGGGCGCGGGCCAGGGCTACGCGCTGGCGCTGGCCACCTGACAATTGTGCCGGGTAGCGCCCGCCGTAGCCTTCCAACTGCACGCGCTTCAGCAATTTTTCGACGCGGTCGGTGATCTCGGTGCGCGAGGGTCGTGCGTGCCGTGGGCGTACGCGCAGGCCGAAGGCAATGTTCTCGGTCACGGTCAAATGGCGAAACAGCGCATAGTGCTGAAACACTAGGCCAACCTTGCGTTCGCGCGCATTCATGCTGAGCAGGTCGTGCCCGCCGCGCGTCACGCTGCCGCTCTGCGGGTAATCGAGGCCGGCCAGAATCCGCAGCAAGGTGGTTTTGCCTGAGCCGGAGGAGCCGAGCAGGGCGAGGAACTCGCCGGGGGCAATCGCCAGACTGACATCGTCCAGTGCGGCGGCATCGGTGAAGTGGCGACTGAGGTGGGACAGTAGCAAGGTCATAGGTATTGAATATCCGTGCTCAATGTCCACCTGGCGTGTGCGGAGCGATCTGATCGCTGTAACGCCACTCCAGCAAGGTTTTTACCGCTAGCGTCAGCAGCGCCAATAAAGCCAGTAGCGAAGCCACGGCGAAAGCGCCGATGTGGTCGTACTCGTTATATCCGTTGTAGAGCATTTCTATTTCCAGCGGCATCGTCGTGGTCAGTCCGCGAATATGGCCGGAGACCACCGAGACCGCGCCAAACTCGCCCATCGCACGCGCATTGCACAATAAGACACCGTACATCAGCGCCCAGCGGATATTGGGCAAGGTCACCCGAAAAAACATTTGCCAGCCGGTGGCGCCCAGTACGCGCGCGGCTTCTTCCTCTTCGCTGCCTTGCGCCTGCATCAGCGGAATCAGCTCGCGCGCCACAAACGGCAGAGTAATGAAGATCGTCACCAGCACCAGGCTGGGTACGGCGAAAATAATCCTCACGCCATGTTGCTCCAGCCAGGGTCCGAACCAGCCCTGCGCGCCGAACAGCAGCACGTAAAGCAGGCCGGAAATCACTGGCGACACCGAGAACGGCAGGTCGATAAAGGCGCCCAGCAGTGCCTTGCCGCGAAATTGGAAGCGCGTCATGGCCCATGCCGCAGCCACCCCGAAGATCAGATTCAAAGGCACCGCGATCGCCGCGACAAGCAGGGTCAACCGCATCGAAGCCAGCGCCTCGCGTTGTCCGATGGTATCGATGAAGGCGGCAATGCCGCCGCGCAGTCCTTCGACGAAAACCACCGCTAGCGGCAGCAGCAGGAACACGCTCATAAAGCAGACGACGGCAAGTATCAGCAAGACATGCAGCGCTCGTCGCTGCCAGGAGACCGGCCTGGAAACATGAGCAGTTGTCCTCATGTCGAACGCTCCGCCCAGCGTCCGCTCCAGCGTTGCAACTGTGCGATGACGATCAACAACACAAACGAGAAGCACAGCATGACCACGCCCAGCGCGGCGGCACCGGCATACTCCTGCTCGATCTTCTCCACGATCAATAACGGGGCGATCTCCGAGCGCATGGGAATATTGCCGGCAATAAAGATCACCGAGCCGTATTCGCCCACGGCGCGCGCCAGGGCCAGCGCAAAGCCGGTGAGCAAGGCCGGCATCAGCATGGGCAAGATCACCCGTGTAAAGGTTTGCAGTCGCGTTGCGCCCAAGCTTGCGGCGGCTTCTTCGACATCGCGATCCATCGCTTCGAGAACCGGTTGCACCGTGCGCACGACGAAGGGAAAGCCGACAAAGGCCATCGCCAGCAACACGCCCAGCGGGGTATAGGCGATCTGGATGCCGAGCGGCACCAGCCACTGGCCGAGCCAGCCGTTAGGGGCATAAATCGCGGTCAAGGCGATGCCCGCCACCGCGGTCGGCAGGGCGAAAGGCAGGTCGATCAGCGCATCCAGCAGGCGCCGGCCGGGAAAGCGGTAACGCACCATCACCCAAGCCACCAGTAAGCCGACCAGCACATTGAACACCGCCGCAATCAGCGCGCCGCCAAAGCTCAGCCGCAGCGCCGCCAATGTGCGCGGCGAGCTGAGCAGTTGCAGTAGCTGGCTTAAACCCAGGCCCGATGCTTTCAAGGCCAGGGCGGCCAAAGGCAGCAGCACGATCAGCCCGAGATACGCCAGGGTGTAGCCCAGGCTGAGACCGAATCCAGGTAAAACGCGGCGTCGATACATGGGCGCGACCTAGCGCTCTAGATGGATGCGATCGAACTCGCCGCCATCGTTGAAGAACTTCGCCTGCGCCTTGCGCCAGTCGCCGAACAGCTCGTTGACGGTGAAGGTCTTCAATGGCGGGAACAGGCCCGGATATTTCGCCGCGACGTCGGCCGCGCGCGGGCGATAAAAGTTCTTTGCACCAAGGGCCTGGCCTTCCGGTGAATACAAGAACTTCAAATAAGCCTCGGCCACCGCACGCGTGCCGTGTTTGTCCGCATTGCTGTCGACCACGGCAACCGGCGGTTCGGCAAGGATGCTGATCGAGGGCGTAACGATCTCGAACTTGTCTTTACCCAACTGCTTTTGCACCAGCAGTGCCTCGTTCTCCCATGCCAGCAGTACATCGCCGATGCCGCGCTGGGCAAAGGTATTGGTGCTGCCGCGCGCGCCGGTGTCGAGTACCGGCACGTTCTTGTACAGGGCGCGCACGAAATCGCGAGCCTTGGCCTCGTCGCCACCGGGCTGTTTCAGTGCGTAACCCCAGGCCGCCAGGTAATTCCAGCGCGCGCCGCCAGAGGTTTTCGGGTTGGGCGTGATGACTTGCAGGCCGGGCTTGATGAGGTCGGGCCAGTCGCGAATACCTTTCGGGTTGCCTTTGCGCACCAGGAACACGATGGTCGAGGTATACGGTGAGGCGTTGTCGGGCAGGCGCTGTTGCCAATCTTGGCTAAGTAGATGGCGGTCGGCCAGCACGTCGATGTCATAGGCCAAGGCCAGGGTAACCACGTCGGCGGGTAGTCCCTCGGCAACCGAGCGCGACTGTTTCCCCGAGCCACCGTGCGACATTTCGATGATGATTTTATCGCCATGCTGGCTTTGCCATTGGCTGGCAAAAGCCTGGTTGATATCGCGGTAAAGCTCGCGCGTGGGGTCATAAGACACGTTGAGCAGGCTTACATCTTTAGCGTGAGCGGATGCGACCGCCAGCGTTGCCAACACACCCAGTACGAACGGGATCTTCCTCATATCTATGCCATCCTCCGAGTATCGTCGACGAACACCTGAATGCCGAAACGTTCAGATGTCATTAGTTATCGCCGATGTTGGCGTTGATGGTGTTAAGAGCTTGTCCTTAAGCGCCTGCTCTTATGCCACGCACGAATATGCGATAGCCCATGGGATTGACGCGATCCGGGTTTAGTTATCTGGCCGATGCGCCGGGTAAGGCGACGCCTTTGGGCCACAGCAGCCATAGCCGCCCGGACTGTTTCATACGGCCCGCCAACTCACCCGCCGCATCGCCCGTGCCCAGAAACAGGTCGGCACGCACGGTGCCGGCGATAGCGCCGCCGGTATCCTGCGCGGCCACGGGGCGAACCAGATTGAGACCGTCCGGTGTGGTGGTCGACAGCCAGACCAGGCTGCCCAGCGGAATCGCCCGGCGATCGACCGCAACGCTATAGCCCGCACTCAATGGCACGTTGAGCGAGCCGGAGGGGCCTTCATTGCTGTCGGGTTTGCGCTCAAAGAAAACATAGCTGGGATTGCTGGCCAGCAGCTCGGCGATACGCGCCGGATGCGCGCTCGCCCATGCGCGAATACTTTGCATGCTGACCTCGGTGGAGGTCAGCTCGCCTTGCTCAACCAACCATTTGCCGATGGCGCGATACGGGCGTCCATTTTGATCGGCATACGCAAGCCGTAACTGACGGCCGTTGGCGAGTTGCACGCGGCCCGATCCCTGGATCTGCAGAAACTGCAAATCCATCGGGCTGGTCAGCCACGCGATCGCCGGCGACTTGGCTCCATTACTGGCGATGGTTGCAGCGGCATCATAGGGAACCAGCGTGCGACCCTTAAGGCGGCCACGCAGGCGTTTGCCTTTGAGTTCGGGATAGATGTCATCCAACGCGACCACGATGAGGTCGTCGGGTACCGCATAGACCGGCACCGTGGCCTTGGCCGTGCGAGTGAGGCTGCCTGGATAGACCGGCTCGTAGTAGCCGGTGATAAGGCCTTGGCGGCCTTCGCTGCTGCCCAAGGCGTAGACATCCATCTGGGTTTGCAGAAAATCGCGGATCGCCGCTGGCGATGCCGGTACGCCGGCTGCCGCCTGGCAGGGTTTCGCCCATGCGGCATCGTTCTTGAGTTTCACGCAGCCCGCGCGCCATGCAGCGAAGCCTGCCGATAGCTCGGTATCGCTGGTGGGCGGCAAACTGTTCCAGCTCACCGGCGTATCGGTGGTTGCGGCAGGTGATGTGGTTGGCTTTAGCGAGGGGCCAGTACAACCCGCGAGCAGGGCACTGGTTAGTAATCCTGCGATCAAGCAGTGACGCGATGGGCGATTCCAGAACAGCAAACTTACTCTCCTCAACGCACGGCCAATGCCAGTGCGATACCGATCCACAAACCCATGCCCAGCCAGTTGTTATGACGAAAGGCCATAAGGCAGGCGTCGCGGGCACGATCGCGTATGCGCCACAATTGCCAGCCGAACAAGCCGGTGGCGATGACAAGGCTGAGCCAATACGGCCAGCCTAGCGCGGCGCGTTTGCCGACGAACAGCATCGCCAACAGAAACGTGGCCATCAAAATGCCGAGAATCGGCAGATCGGCATCGCCAAACAAAATCGCGGTCGACTTGGCGCCGGCTTTCAAATCGTCGTCGCGATCCACCATCGCGTACTCCGTGTCGTAAATCACCGACCATAGGATATTGGCAATAAACAGCAGCCAGCCCAGCGGCGGCACACTGTTGGTGACCGCGGCAAACGCCATCGGGATCGACCAGCCAAACGCCGCACCCAGCACTACCTGAGGCATATGGGTGTAGCGCTTGGTAAAGGGGTAGATCGCCGCCAGTGCGGCACCGGCGAACGACAACTTGATCGTCAGCGCGTTGGTGAACAGCACTAGCACAAAGGCGAACACCAGCAAGGCGCCAAACACCATCAGCGCCTCGCGCGGGGTGACCCGGCCGCTGGCGATAGGTCGCCCGGCGGTGCGCGCTACTTGCGGATCGAGCTTGCGGTCGGCGTAGTCGTTGATGGCGCAGCCGGCGGCGCGCATGGCGAAAACACCCAGGGTGAAAATAATCAGCGGCTTCAGCGGCGGGAAATCACTGGCTGCCAGCCATAGTGCCCACCAGGTCGGCCACAGCAGCAGCAAGGCGCCGATGGGGCGGTCCATGCGGGTGAGCACCAGATAGTCCAGCGCTTTCTCGCGGATGTGCGGCGGCAATTTTTGCAGCAGCCAACTCAATACGCGGGTAGCGCGGGTGGAGCTGTCGGCCGGAACGGTCGCCGTGCTTGGTGCGGGTGCAGGCGTCGGTCGCGGCGTGGACGACGAAGAGATAGTGCGCCGCTGGCGCTTACGCGGTGTGGGAGCCATGCGGCGAAGTTTAGCCTGCATGTCGCACAGAGGGTGTGCGCTGATGCGGATGAATGAGGAGCGGCCGGCCGACAGCATCGCTGTGTCGGCCGGCCGCTGTCATCGTTGTTGTGCTATGGCTTCTTGGCTTTGGCCTTCTTCAGTTGCGCCTGAAGCGTGGCCAAAGCCTGGTCCGCGCGCAGGAAACCGCTGCCTGACTTGTAGTCGAAGCCAGGGCTTTCCATGTCCAGCGCCGAACTCTTCAGGGCACTGTAGAGGTCGGTGGCGGTTGCCGTGGGGGCGGCCTGCCACAACAGCGCGGCAGCGGCGGCGGCATGGGGTGCCGCCGCGGAAGTGCCATAGAACTGGTCGTTTAAATAATCGGGGTAGCTGCGGCAATCGGCTACTGCCGCATTGGCGGCGCCCGCATCGAGGCTGGCCATGCCGAAAAAGTTGGTGCTGACGCCATCTGGCGCCACGAACTCGGGTTTCTGTGGCGTGGTGGGTTTGGCTATGGCGCTGCCATCCGCATTGAACAAGAAGGGCAGGCCGCCCACCGAGGAGTAGGGCTCCAAGGTCGCGGTAGCCAGTTTGGCATTGCAGAACGGCGTCTTGAAGTAATCCGCGGCGCCGATCGCCGCTGCGTTCGGCGACAACGGATGACCATAAATACTGCCGGTGTCAGTGCCGTAGCGATTGATGCTGGCATCGCCGCCAAGAATCAAAATGTGTACGCGACCGGGTGCGACGCCGGCCGCGAGGCCAAGGCGCAGGCTGCCCTGGATCGCGGCGCCCTTATTGGTGATTTGCAAGATCGCCTGCGCCGGCTGACCGACCACCGTAGGCCCCGAACAGAGATTGTTTCCAAGCGGATTGCCCAAGCTATTGCCCAGGCACAGATCCAGCGAGCTGCGAGCGTTGGCGCCGGTCATCGGCTGGTCCCAGAACACCGCGAAGGTGGCGGTATTGGGGGTGTCCGCGCTACCGCTACCGATCGTGACCGGCAGATGATCGAGCGTGCTCTTGCCGCTGGCGTCGAAGTTTATCAATCGCTCGCCCAGATTCAGCGGTGCCATTTTGGCTAGCTTGGCGCGGGTGACTGCAGCAGCGGCGAACGCCGGTCCGTTGTTGTCATAAGCCGCTTTGTTGTGGTTTGCCGCATTGCCGGCCGCGGAGAAATACGCCGTGCCATGTGCTTTGGCGACTTCATCGATGGCTTCGCCAATGATGCCTTCCTGATACAGCGGTTCGGCGAAAAAACCCAGATCATCGACGACGATTTGCGCACCGGCGCCGTGGCGGCCATTGGCATCGGTTTTGTTGGTCGGCAAAGCGAGAGTTTGAATGCCCTGGGCAAAGTCGGCCATGGTGTCCGGCGAATAAAAAGCGATGCGCGCACCCGGCGCCACGTCATGGACGATTTGCGCCATCGCGCGCCCTTCGTCGGTACCGGAACGACAGTCGCTGGCTTCATTGACGACATTCACGGCAGCCGGCAAATCATCGCTGGCGACGTCGTCGGCCTGGGTATCGAGTACGACCCAGTTGGGATTATCGACGTTTTGCTGGTTCTGCTGGTCGGCACAATTGAAGCTGTCGGAAATGACACCGATGGTGATGCCGGTGCCGTCCACATGCGGCGGCTTGGGTTCCGCACGGGTGGCCGGACGAATCGTATAGGTGTCGCGCAGCAATTTGCTGTGCTGTGCGGAGTCGCCCTGCGAGCGCACATTGCCGGCACGGGTATGCTTCTCCGGCACGCTGATGCGCAGCACACCGGACAAGGCCGCCGCGTTATCGATCTGCGATACCGGCAGGCGTCCGCCGATATCGTTGTGGAATACGGCCGTGGTCTGAAAGCCGAGCTTCTCCAATTGCGCCTGCAATGCTTTCGCATCGCCCTTGGCGATGACGTCCACCGTGACGTAAGACTCCGCTGCTTGTAACCGCCGGGTGGCATGCGTCGAGCTGCTGCTGGCCGGCGCGGATGGCGCCGCCGTCGCGCGCTGCTTCAAATTCAACAAGGCGTTGTCCAGCTTGGCATTGGAGCCACTGGCGCGGTCCTTGGCGGATATGGCGCTTGAGACACCATTGCCGCTTAGTTGACCCGGTGCGAGTGCTGCCGACAGGTCGGTGGCCGTGGCGGTTCCAAGTAGGGTGGACAAAGAAAACGCGAGCGCGACTCGGTTGAGTTTCGGCATAGTGAAATCCTTTGGCTAAAGGCGGAGGAAAAATGTCCTCGCGCCTTTATAGAAACGCCATGCCTTTCGACGACCCTACCTTTTGCTTATGACTTATTTTTATTTAGACGTCTAAACGTCTTTAGATAAATGGCTGCGAAGA
>NZ_KZ857179.1:72847-283072 GCF_003350925.1 Dyella tabacisoli
CTGGTCCGCCACGCCTGCTTATTACCAGCGATAGCGTGCGCCGAGCATCACGCCATGGTCGCGATGCCGCTTGGCGAAGTCACCGAGGTAGTCGAGCATGAACGACGTGCTCGCGCCACGGCGAGCGCTGAGCCCGAGATTGAGCAGCGCATGGTTGAGTCCTTCGCGTTGGCTGCTGACTTCGAACACGCCTTGCGGATAGCCCTGCAGGTCGGCCAGAAAGCCGTTCTCATGCGCACTGAAGCGATGCTGCAGCAACAAGCGGGCGTGAGGAGTCAGCTCGCCGTGGCTGCTCCAGTCGAAGGTCTTGTAAACCTGCAGGCCCACGCCGATGCGGCTATCGGTGACATGCTTGGCATCGACGTTAAGCCCGGCGGCACCGGCGCCCTGGTCGGCGAAATGCGTACCCGGCAAACGCACCAGATCGATGCTGGGGAAAATCGGCTGCCACACCACGTCATGGCGATCGCGCAACGTCCAGCCATGCTCCAGATGCAAGGAGTATGCGTTGCCGTCATAGCGGGCGTTGGCCTGGGCGAAGTACGGCGGCAATTCGATGGCGCGATGGGTTGAGTTGCGCAGGTGGGTGTAGCCGACGACCGCATCGAGGTAGCCGCGGTCGTAGCGATAGTCCACATAGAAGCGTGCGTCCAGTGCACGCACGCGACCGTTGAAACCGTTATCCACACCATCGGCGCGTAGCTTGCCGTAGCCGAGCGAGCCGCCGATCACCGTGCTTGCACCGACTTGCTTATCGAGACCGAGCATGACACCGACACTGTGCTGGCGCATTCCGGCGACACCGTTGCTGCCATCGAGATGCCCGCGATTACCGAACAGCCGACCCCACAGCGCAGCGCCATCGCTGTGCGATGTGCCGCCCCCGGTGGTGTCGTCGTTGGCGACCAGGTAGCTCATCATCGATGACAGGTCACCGGTTCGGCGCGGGTTGTCCAGGCCCATGCCCGCGGCGCCGGCAGCGAAGGCGACGTTGGCCGCTTGTTCCGCACTCGGGTTAGCCGCGCGCAGATGCTGGTTGAGCGCGCCACCGAAATCGCCGAGCAGGCTTAGCGAGGCCGTACGCAGACTGCCATAGCTTTCGCCGCGCAATTGCCCGGCAACGCGTGCGGCCTGCGTGCTGTTGGCGAACTCCAGCGCACCCAGCAGCGGTTGCAACCCGTTGCCCGGCATCTGTGCCGCCGCGCTCAATGCATGGCTGAGGCCGCAGTCGGCAGGTCCGCACAGGCTGGAATCGGCAAAAGGATTGTTGGCTTGCAGCCAGATACCGTTGAGCTGCTGAATCAGTTGAAAGCTGACGAGTGAACCGTCGAAGGGATGGAAGGCGGCGAGGCGCGGGTCGGCCGCGGTCGGGTCGACGTCGTAACCCGCCAACGGAACGCCATTGGCATCGGCGCGCAACAGATGCTTGAAGCTGCCATAGACAATATTGATGTCGCTGGGCGAGATCTGCGCCGCCGCCGCGCTGGCCAGTTGCTTGGGCAGATCCGCGCTGTAACCCACCAGGGCATACTTTTGGCCGGGCTGGTAGAAACCGGGGCTGACATTGAGCGCAAGTTGATCGGTTTTGCTGCGGATGCTCAATGCACTCATCGAGCTATAAGTGCCGCCGTTATAAAGGTCGAAGCGCAGCGGCGCAGGGCCATGCGCCAGGGCCGGGTTGACGTCGATGGCCAGCAACGCATTGGCATTGAGCCGGATATTGCCAGTGACATCCAGGCCGTTGCCGGTGGGGTGGATGCGCGCCAGATCGCTGACGTACACCGTAGCCCACTGCGTCGCAGCACCTAGTGTGCCGGCGCCTTCGAGCACGCCGCCGTTGCTGAAGTAGTTGTCCGAGACATTCAGTGTGCCGCCATCCAGATGAAGATTGCCGCCGTCGAGGATCAGCGCATCGGCGGCGCTATGCAGGCCACTCCCGAGAGTCCAGGTCGCCCCGTTGGTCACTTTGATGATGCCGTACGCATCGCCGACCGAAAGCACGTTGCGATCGACGAACGGCAGCGCGCTGTAGTTGTTGATCTGGGCAAAAGACTGGCTTTCGTAGGAGTTCGGATCGGTCAGGTTTTGCTGGAACTGCTGCAAGGTCTCCGTCTGCAGATAGTACGCAGCGGTGTACTGCGTCAGCAGGCGCTTCCGGTCGGCCGGCGACAGGCGGTTATAAAGTTGAACTTCGATGTCATCCAGAAAAGCCTGGTTAGTCAGCACCGGCGCGGACTGCGGCGATAAATTCGCGGTCAGAAAATTCCATGCCTCGGAGAAACTCGTCATGGTCTCGTTGAGGTATGGCCTGACTGACGGGTCGTAAGCGTTGTAGTAGTTCGGATTGATATTGCCGGAAACATTTTTGCTGACGGTCAAGGTATCCGTCGTGGCCGCGGCCGTGTGCTCGGTGATGTAGCCCAGGTTGTAGACGTTATCGTTGGGATAGGCCTTGTACTGTTTGGGATCATTGCAATTGGAATGGCACCAGAACACCGCGGGGTTCTGCTTGGCGGCGGGGTCGAACAGCCTGGCATAGGCGCTGCCATGGTCGCTGAAGGCATCGTCCTGCAACTGGGTATCGGTGTTGGCCGGATTGCCGTTGGCGATGGCCTGCAAAAAGTACTGATAGAACGGCGTGCTTCGGCTGGAATCCTGATATCCGCCATCACCGCCGGTAACGCCGTGGATACCGATGTACTGGTTCCATAGCGGTTGATCCTGGTTGGCGAAGGCGCGCGTGGCGCCGCCCACGAACATCATCGAGCACGCGGAAATGCAATAACCGGAGACTACGGTTTTGAGGTTGTTGCGGCGCGCGAAGTCGCCGATGTCATAGCCGGCATAAACCGATCCGCCATTGGAGTTGCGCATCACCAGCGTGTCGATGCTTTTGCCCTGGCTGCGCAGCCGGTCAATGACATCGGCGAGCACATACAGATCGGAATACTTCACGTCGCCGGACAGGAAAACCTGGTTTCCATTGACGTGGATGTTCATTGCCTCGGCAGTCCCGCCGCCCGCCAACGTTCCCAGTGCGGCCGCAGTCAGCGCGGCCATGACCTTCAATTTCATCAATCAACCCCTTTGAGCTTGTCTTATGTCTTGCGTCCCGGTGAAGGCGCAAACATCACGTCGCACCACAGCCAGACACACACGAGCCCGGACCGGGACGTACGACGTCGTCGGTCATGAGTGCGCGCTGGCTGATTGCACGGTGTGCGTGCCTTCCCCCTGTCACTGAAACGCAACAGACGTCGATTCACCCCACCTTGACGGGAGCGGAGGGGCAAGGCATCGAGGTCAGGGTGAGCGGTTGGGGTGAGCGGTAGGTTGGGGTGAGCAAAGCGAACCCCAACATGCCACGGTCGGGCATCGTATTGGGTGCCACGTTGGGGTTCGCTTTGCTCACCCCAACCTACGACACTGCTTGTAGGGGGAGGAGCAAGACGCCTGCTCAGGGTCGATAGGTAAAGCTGAAAAGGTAATAGCGGCCGAGTACGTCGTCGAACAACGGGTTGTAGGCCGTGCCGGGGGTGCCGTAATACACCGGCGAATGATTGAGTGCGTTATGCACGTTGAGCGCCAGCGTCCAATGCCGAAAACCGCTATAGGCCGTGTTGAGGTCGAGCAGGACAAAGGCCGGCGTGTTGCATTTGTCGGCTTGCTCTAGGTAATCGGGGCAGCTCAGATAGCTGTCGGCATAAGGTGCATAGCGATAGTGACCGGTGTAGCGAAGATTTGCCGTGGTGGTCCAATCGCGATAACGCCATTCCAAGCCGGCCAGGGCACTCCAGCGCGGCTGCGAGGCATACCCGGCGTAATGCAGCAGCGGTGTGTTGGCGACCACTTCGCGGTTCAATCGGGCCAGATAATTGACGCCGAGATTGAGCGCATAGTGACCGTAATGCGCGGTCTGCAGGCCATAGCGCAGGTCCAGGTCGATGGTGCGCGCATCGGTATGGCCGAGATTGACCAATTGCTGATTGAGCGCATACAGCTCGCCATGGCGATCACGTTGAAATAGCTGCGGATAGCTACCGGGATGCTGTACGGCATAGGTGACCGGTAGCTGGGTGATCTCGTTGTTGCGGCGAATCCGGTAGAAGTCCAGCGCGATGCCCATGTCGCTGGTCGGTGCCCAGACCATACCGAAGGTATAGCTGTGCGAGGTCTCCGGGCGCAGTTGGGTATTGTTGACCGAGTTCAAGCGCACCTCGCAGAACGAGGTGTTTTCATCGGCTGGATACGACACGTTGCAAGGCAGGATCTGGTTCGGTACCTGCATCAGGAAACCGGTCGCGGCCAGGGTTGCCGGCCGGCTCAGTTGCAGCAAGGTCGGCGCGCGATAACCCTTGGCCCAGGTGCCGCGCACGCTGAAGCTATCGGCCAGGTTCCACTTCACGCCGAACTTCGGAGAGATCGCACGGCCATAGCCCTGACTGCGATCCATGCGCCAGGCCAGGTCGACTTCCAGGCTGCGGGTCAATGGTGCGCTCAATTCCATATAGGCGGCCGAACTCCAGCGATCTTCGCGGCGCGCGGAGGGGCTTTGAAACTGGAACACCTGGTTGCTGAGCAGCAGCGGGTCAGGGGTATCGCTGAGCCGGTCGCGATAAGCCTCTACGCCAAGCGCCATCGACAGCGCACCCTGCGACCACTGCGCCAGCGGGCCGGCGAGATGCAGGCTTGCACCGGTTTGCGAGGCGTGCGCATGGCGGATCAAGGTCGGTGAAATAGCTGCCAGCAACTGCGGATTATTGTGTCCGTCGAAGCGATAGTTGCCGTTGAACAGCGCCCGCGCGAAAAGGTCGGTGCGGATCAAACCGTCGAGCCGATCCTCGCTTCGGTTGCGCTGGTCGTTGACGTGCGTGTCCCAGTCCCATTCGCCTAAGCCGCCCTTGAGGCCCAGAGTGAGATGGTTGCTGGTCGATTCGGTAACGTCGCGCACCGGCCCCAGATCGTTGACTGAATAGCCATAGACGGTTTGACCCCGGTGTCGCTTATTGTCGGGATGATTGGCCGGCAGCCACAGATCTTCTTTGACCGGTGCCATCTGCTGGCGCTGGGTGACCTGGGTCCAGCGCAGATCCGCATAGGCTTGTACGGAACCGAGATTCTGATCGAGATGGCCGAGTACCGAACGGCTGAGAAATCCGGTCTGCAAATTGGTCAGCCTGGCGGAGTCGTCGACACAGTTACCGTTGGCGTGCGGATCTTGCTGCGAGCAATCGGCGGTGTGGCGCACGCTGGCGCCATCGAGAAAGAACTCATCGCCGCCGGGCGTGGCACTGCCGTTAGTGCTGTCTTGTTTATGCGGACCCTGGGTGTTCCAGGAGCGGGCAGCGCCCAGCAAAGGCTGGCGCTGCAGATAATCCACGCTCAACAGCGCGTGGCCGTCGTGGCTGATCTGGCCGCCGAAGCTGGCGGTGAACCGGCGTTGACGGCCATCGCTGTGCCCGGATACGCCATAACTGCCGGTCAGACTGAGTCCCGTGGCGGTCTTGCGCAGAATCACATTAATGACGCCGGCCATCGCGTCCGAGCCATAGATGGCCGAGGCGCCGTCGCGCAAGATTTCCACGCGTTCGATCAGTGCCAGGGGAATGCTGTTGAGATCGTTGACCGTGGTGGAATCATCCTGCGCGAGTCCATAGCCGGCCATGCGCTGACCATCGATCAGAAACAGCGTGGCGGCCGAGCCGAGGCCACGCAGATCAACTGACGCGGCGCCGGTGGCGCCGGACAGTCCATTGTTCTGATAGACAGCGCCGTCCGTCATCGCTACCGGCGCGTTGCTGACGCGGATGCCGGGTTGCGCGCGCAACAGGTCGTACAGGGTCTGATAGCCGCTGTGCTCGATCTCTTCGTGGCTGATGATGGTGAGCGGTGAGGCGGTTTCCAGGCTGGTGCGACGGATATGGGTGCCGGTAACTTCCACTGGCATCAACTTCGTCGCGGTCTGTACGCGCTCGATCGGTGGTATCGCGGTCGACGGCAGCGGCGGAGCAGGCGCGGCGGTCTTTAGTACGTAAGTGTTGTTGTTGACGGCGATGGCGTTGAGGCCGCTGCCCTGCAGTAGCCGGCGCAAAGCCTGGTTGGCATCGAAGCGCCCCGACAAGCCGTCGCTGCGGTGGTGAGCAGTCAGCTCGGGCGCATAGAGAATCTGCGTGCCGCTCTGACTGGCGAAAGCATGCAGGCTATCGTCCAGCGAGCCCGCGGGGATGCTGTAGTTATGTGTTTCCGCCGCTGCCGCGTAGACGTGCACAGTCAGCAGCCATCCCATCAATGCGACGAGAAAGCCTGCGCCCCTGACGATGTGCTGTCCCCCAACAGACATACGGCTAGGCGAGCCGCGGTCGCAACGATGGCACCGCAGGTGGGGAGTGATTGGGTACGACTCTCAGTGGTGTGATCCTTTAGTGCATGCTGTGTTTGATGGAGATTGGATATAGCGTCAACTCGTGTTCGGCGCTGACTTCGGCGCGTAGCCCCCAGCCAGCCACCAAGGCCTTGACCAAGGCATCCTGGTCGCCCGCGTGAAAGCTGCCACTCACCTTCAGTGAGGCCAGGCTGATATCGCCAAGGCGCAATTTAGTCTGCGAATAGCGGTTCATCTCGGTCAGCAGGGCATCCAGCCGACGCTGGTGGAACATCAGCTCGCCATGGGCCCAGGCGCGCGCGGCTTCGCTATCCAATGGCTGGATATCGGTACGGCTACCGTCGTTGGCGATGCGGATCTGCTGGTCGGGTGCGAGGGTGCGGGTCTTTGCATCATCGCCGTCGCCTTGCGTGACCGCGACGACGCCTTCGAGCAGGCCGACGGTAACGGCATCGTCGTCCTTGCTGACCTGGAACGTGGTGCCGATGTCGCGAATGGTATTGCCGCCTGCGCGTACTTCAAACGGTTTGGACGTCCGCGCCACGACGAATTCGGCACGGCCACGATCGAGCACGACCAGGCGGCGTTTGTCGTCGAAGTGCGTGGTGACGGTGGAGTCGGCATCCAGGATCATGCGCGTGCCATCGGGTAGCGACAGCACTTGCGGCTTGCCCGTCGCGCTGGCGTAGCGTTGCATCGGTTGCGTATCGGTAGCCGTGCCACGCCAGTAAAACGACATGCCAAAGGCGAGCAACAAACAGGCGGCCGAGGCGATCGGCACCGTGAGCCACCACAGGCGACGGCGTTCGTGACGCTGCGCACTGCTGCGCCTGGCGGCGAGGCTTGCTGCGCGCAGCAGCGGATCGCCGGCCAGTGCGGCCGCCATTTGATGCAGCCGTTCGGTTTGCGCATAGGCCTGCGCATTCGCCGGGCTTTGCGTGCGCCAGCGCTCGAACGCCTCACGCTCGTGCGTGCCGCATTCAGGCGAATGCAGCCGGGCCAGCCAGGCCTCTGCACTATCTGGCAATGAGGCGGAGTGATGCATGTTCATGGTGTTTGTATGGCCTCCATGCCGAGTAGACCTAAACGTTTGCGCAAAAGTACGAGCGCTTTGCTGATCTGTTTCTCGACCGCTTTTACCGAAATGCCGCAGTGTTTGGCGATCTCGGGATAGCTCATCCCCTCGATCCGATTGAGCAGATAGATTTCCCGGCAGCGCGTCGGCAACCCCAGCAATGCCTTCTGCACACGTGCCAGCTCTTGCTGGGTTTCGATTTGCTGGTCATGCGCCTGATCGGCCGAAGCCAGCCCATAGGCATTCTCATCGAGGCTTACATGGTCTGCGCTGTGATGCGTCTGCGCGCGGCGTGCACGATCGTTGAGCGCATTGATCGCGATGCGGTAGAGCAGGGAGCTCCAGGATTCCGGTGCGTATTCGCGGTAGCGGATCAGGCGCACGAAGCTTTCCTGCGCAACGTCTTGAGCGTCTTCTTCACAAGACACGCGTCGCCGCAAGAAACCTACCAGTGCTCCCCGTTGCTCGCGTACGAAGCTGTCGAAGCTGGTTGCATTCGCTGGAAAACCCTCCGGCTGTTCGCCTTCGGCCGTACCTTGACCCATGCCCTGACACCATGCGCGGAAAAGCGGGATACCGGGCAGAGTATCGTAATTACTCAAGGGTGCGTCGTATGGCATAAGTTACTAATGTAACTAATAAAAAACTCCTCCCCTGTGCCGAAGCACAAGGGAGGAGGGGCTGCCCCCAATAACCGGGGGCGGTCCTCACAGGGGGGAGTGCGAGAACCTCGCGACCTGCGGTCCGTGCAGGCAACGTTCTCCACCGCCGCCGCAAAGCGTGGTGGGGAATGAAAAGCCGTCCCGATCGCCGCCGAAATATCGCGGCAGTGGCTGGAATGGCGATGAAATAGGGCCGAATGGATGGCTATAGACCTTGGCTAGAGTTGCGTCTCCCTCAACCCCTAAACGCAGCCAAGGTGGTACCCCCCTACCTGTGGATATTTGCCGGCAGGCGCCGGGATGCGGCAGCTCGGTGCGGGCGGCGGGTCGAATTATTTTGCGAATCCGGCGGGCGGGGCTGCGGGTTGGGTGACGATTGGGTCTGCTGTGCAGGGTCGTGTGCCGGCATCGCTCCATGGTGGCCAGCGCCATTTGCGGCACAGAACTTTCAGATTTTTCTCATTGACCGGCGATTCTCATTAAGCAAAGACTGGAGCCCAGCCACATTGGGATGTGGCTGAGTTCGCCTGGGGATGGGAGCGCAGTCGATGTCAGGGACGTCGTTATTCAGACAGGAAGTCATTGATGCAAAGCGTAGCGAATGGCTAGGCAGCATCATCGTCGCAGCTCCTCTGTCACGCTGGCTTCTGGTCAGTTGGGGTCTCGCGCTCGCCGCGTTGATCTTGATCTTCCTGGTCTTCGGCCAATACACGCGGCGTGAGAGTGTCGTTGGGCAGTTAGTGCCGGATGCCGGTTTGCTCAATGTCACGGCAAACAATGCAGGCACCATCGTTCAGGTGCTGGTTCGCGATGGGCAAAAGGTGCACCGGGGTGACCCGCTCATAGAGATATCCAGTGAACAGGGTAGTGCTGCTCTTGGTGATACGCATGCTTTGGTAAGCGATCAGCTCGACGAGCAGCAAGCACGACTAAAGTCTGATTTGCTGACACAGCAACAGATATCGAAGCAACAGGTCGATGCGCTGAGCGGCAAGGTGGCTTTGCTGCGCTCTCAGATCACCCAGATCGACGAGCAACTGGTCATCCAAAAACAATTGACCGCCAGTGCGCAAAACTTGTTGGAACGCATCAAGCCGTTGGCTGCTAAAAACTTTGTATCCGCGTTCCAGATACAGCAGCAGGAAACGGCGCTTTTAGATGCAAGGGCTCAGCACAAGACCCTGATGCGGCAGCAGCTTGAGCTGCGACAACAGGCAAACACGGCAGCACAGCAGCTGGCGCAGTTACCACTCGATGCCGCTACCCAGCGCAATGACACCGAGCGTAAGTTGGCCGATATCCGCCAAGCCGTGGCGCAAAACGAAATGCGGCGCGCCGTGGTTCTGCGCGCGCCGCGCGATGGCACGATTTCCACCGTATTGCTCAAACAGGGGCAGATGGTTGCCGCAGGCCAGTCTTTGCTCTCATTGCTACCTAGTGGCGCGGTGTTGCAGGCGCAGCTACTGGTGCCTAGTCGTGCCGTCGGCTTCATCGAGCCTGGCAGCCGAGTGGTGCTGCGTTATCAGGCGTTTCCTTATCAGAAGTTCGGTCAGCACTACGGGTATGTCTCGGAGATATCTCGTAGTACGCTAACCACTAGCGAAGTCACTGCATTGATCGGTGCCGATTCGCGGCGAACACAAGAGCCGCTGTATCGCGTGCAAGTGGCATTGGATAACCAATACGTTCTGGCTTACGGCAGGTCGGAGGCGCTGCGGACGGGCATGGCGCTGGATGCCGATGTGCTGATGGAGCGGCGCAGGCTGATCGAATGGGTGTTCGAGCCTCTGTATGGACTCAGTCGCCGTTTAGTCATGGATGCCGCTCATGGTTGACGATACGAAGCATGTGCCCGCGCCTGCGGCTCAGGCGCATCGATCCACTCTGCACTTCGGCTGGTCGCGGCGGTTGCCGATGCTGCTGCAGACCGAAGCGGCCGAATGTGGCCTGGCCGCACTAGCCATGGTTGCACGCTATCACGGTCATGACGTCGATCTGGCCGGCATGCGCCGTCGATTCTCGACATCACTCAAAGGAGCCACGCTGGCGCGCGTGATGGAGATGGCCGCCAAACTGGATTTCGTCTGTCGGCCACTCAAACTGGATTTGGAGCATCTGACCCAACTGAGGACTCCATGCCTGCTGCATTGGGATCTCAACCATTTTGTAGTGCTTAGGCGCGCTCACGCCCGCGGCATCGTTATCCATGATCCGGCACGAGGCATCCAGAAACTTAGCCTGAAAGAAGTGTCGGCACACTTCACCGGTATCGCCTTGGAGCTAAGCCCCTCGGCCAGCTTTGAGCCTGTGCGTGAACGTCAGGCCGTGTCGATGCGTGCGCTGACAGGCCGCGTGCGCGGGCTGGTGCCGGCCCTGTTGCAGATCCTGCTATTGGCATTGGCGCTGGAGGTGTTCGCACTCGCCGGGCCGTTCTATATGCAATGGGTCCTAGATCAAGTGCTGGTCTCGGCTGACCGCGATCTGCTTGCTCTTCTTGGCCTCGGGTTTATCGGTGTCGTGATCTTCTCGGCACTCATTACCGCCGCGCGTTCCTGGGCGGTCACTTGGTTGGGAGCCACCCTCAATGTGCAGTGGGCCAGCAACCTGTTTGCGCATCTGATGAAGCTACCGCTGGACTGGTTTGAGAAGCGCCATGTTGGCGACGTGGTGTCGCGTTTCGGCTCCATCCAGACCATTCAGAAGACGCTCACCACCCAATTCGTCGGCTCTTTGCTGGATGGCCTGATGTCGCTGGTCACCGTGATTGTGATGGCCTTCTACAGCATCTGGCTTACTGCGCTGGTGATGGGCCTGTTTGTCGCGTACGGGCTTACACGATGGGCATTTTTCAATCCGCTGCGTCGGGCCAACGAAGAGCAGATCGTGTATGGGGCGCGGCAACAAAGCGAGCTGCTGGAATCCATTCGCGGAGCTATGCCAATTAAGCTTGCAAATAAGCAAAGTGAACGGTTGACGCGCTATGCCAATGCGACAGTAGCTAGCACAAATCGCGAAATTGGCATTCAACGTTTAGGGATAGCGTTTACGTTGAGCAACCAGCTGATGTTTGGCATCGGCCGCGTGGTTCTGATCTGGATCGCCGCCGCACTGGCGCTTAAGAACGAATTCTCGGCCGGTATGCTGGTGGCCTTTATCGCCTACGCCGATCAATTCACCAGCCGCGCTGCCGGGTTGATCGACAAGTGGGTGGATTTCCGCATGCTCAAGCTGCATGCCGAGCGCGTGGCCGATATCGCCTTGACGCCGCCGGAGACCGAAGTCGAGTCGGCATGGGAGGGGCCGCGCCCCGAGGCAAGCATCGAAGTGCGCAACGTCAGCTTTCGCTATGCCGACAGCGAGCCTTGGATTTTGAAAGACTGCAGCCTTCACATCAAGGCCGGTGAGTCCGTCGCCATCGTCGGCCCATCGGGTTGCGGCAAGACCACACTAGCCAAGCTAATGCTCGGCTTGCTGCAACCGACACAAGGCGAAGTGCTGTTTGGCGGTATCGATATCCGCAAGCTTGGCTTGGACACCTATCGCCACATGGTCGGCGCTGTAATGCAAGACGATCAACTCTTCGCCGGATCGATTGCCGACAACATCAGCTTTTTCGATACGGATGCGACGCAGCAAAAAATAGGCGCAGCCGCGCAACTAGCCGCCATCCACGACGACATTGTTGCGATGCCAATGGGTTACCAAAGCCTGGTTGGAGATATGGGCTCCAGCTTGTCTGGAGGTCAGAAGCAACGGGTCATCTTGGCAAGAGCGCTATATCGGCAACCGAAGTTATTAGTGCTGGATGAAGCGACCAGTCATTTGGATATGGAGCGCGAGCGGCTGGTGAATGCCGCTGTGCAAAAGCTCGATGTGACACGGGTTGTGATTGCGCATCGGCCGGAGACTGTTGCTAGTGCTGACCAGATCATAATTTTTGATGCGGGGAAGGTAAGTCCTGCCGAACTGAAGGTGGGTCGGCAAATGGGGTCTTGAATTCACAAATGTACGAGATTTATCGGATTGCTGTTGCGGTCCGGTAAAGCCGAGGCTGAGGCGGCCAATCGTCAGCTAACCAAGAAAAGGATCATGACATGTATGAAATGACGGATATTGAAATTAGTGACGTGAGCGGCGGTCTACCCAATTCCGGGGCGGATTTCATCAATACCGTTGGACCGATAGCAGTCGATTTCATTGCAGGATTCCTAAACGGTTTCCATCGTGCGTTCTAAAAAGGAGTGTCAAAAATGGAATCTTTGTCTTTCGAGCAAGTGCAAGCCGTTAGCGGCGGAGTGACGGCGTATGAATTGGGCGATGCCATTGGCTACGGCGTTGGAAAAGGAGTGCTTATGTGTGGTGCTGTTGCTGGCATTGCATTCGTATTAATCGCCGGAATAATGGCCAGTTAAGGTGACGGAAGATAACTCAATGCCATGATGGTTGCGTCACCGTCAGCATGATTCGCGGTGACGCAACATTTTTAACGTGAGTACGCATGTTATATACGCGTAAATATCTTTTGCGAGAATTTCAGGGAGGTCAGTTGTGAGCGAAAAAAGATTCTACACGGAGCGAGCATTGCATGGCTTATCTGGCCTTGTTCTCTATTACATAGTTGTCGTCGGGTTAATGCTTGTGATTAGAGGTGCTAGAGACTCATATGCCTATGAAATATGTCTTGGCGTTGCCTCTATTGGTATAGGTGGTGCGCAATGGCAGATATTAAAGTATTTTGGTCGTAAGAAATGACATGGCGCTAAGGTGACGGGCATCGCTAGATAAGTTAGTCCAGATTTGACTTTTATTCGCCGGTTTGCGCTGCGGTTGCTGAGCTATGCCCATGAAAATCTTGTCATGTACAGGGCTAATTCGGCCGAATTGCCCGCAATGCTCAATTTTTTGGTGCCGGCCTATGTGGCTCGAATAACAAATGGTTATTTCGTGAATTCAATGAATAATAATTGACAAGCTGCGGACGAATATTTCCGACAATTTATTGCAGACGATGGCAGCTTTCTTTGTGATGGAGTCCGAGTGAAGACAGAAAATAATCGGGCCAGCTGGCCTTTTTCGATAAGACTGGCTGTTGGAAAGTCAGGCTCGCGTCGAACCCATATGATGTGGTTCGTGACGATGTTCGGCTTAGGCCTCTTCATCTGCCTTGGCAACGAACCGTGGTCGCTACATTTCGTGCTTGGTGTGATTTCTTTTGTACTTGCGTTGTGGTGCCGTCTCGCCATGCGGTGGGTCGATAGAAAGTCTCGATGGGAATAATACATATGGCTTTGATGCTAAAAGCGACCTGATAATTAATGATGGAGATTGTCATGAGAAATGGAGATAAAGCGCCTACTTTTCCCCAAAAAGTCGCCACATCGTTGTTGCAGGAATCATTTTGTGCGGAATGATTATGCTTGCTATCGGCTATGAGATAGGCAAAATCCATGCATTGAGTGACTCTTAGACTTGGATGGCCGCAATCGGCGCAAGTGCTAGTCGCTGTAGCAATAGATAGCTGCCGCTCGCGCTAGCTTCACTCACATAACAACAACCGATAAGCGGGGTTATCGCTCTCGTTCCGATACGGATAGCCGAGCGTGCCGAGAAACTGCTGAAACAGCGGACGTTCGCCGGCCGGTACCTGGATGCCGACCAGAATGCGGCCGTAGTCGGCGCCGTGATTGCGGTAGTGGAACAGGCTGATATTCCAATCGGGATGCATATGGCCGAGGAAACGGGTCAATGCGCCGGGGCGTTCGGGAAAGTCGAAGTGGTAGAGCTGTTCATTGTGGGCCAGTGGCGAGCGGCCGCCGACCATATGGCGTAGATGCAGTTTGGCTAGTTCGTCATCGGTGAGGTCGAGCGCGGCAAAACCTTGTTCGTGAAAGGCCATCGCCAGTGCGGCGTTTTCGTCGCGGTCCTGGGTTTGGATGCCGACGAAGATATGCGCCTGGGCGGCGTTGCCGATGCGGTAGTTGAATTCGGTGATATTGCGTTGGCCGAGTGCGGCGCAGAAGCGGCGAAAGCTGCCGCGTTCTTCGGGGATGGTTACCGCGAACACGGCTTCGCGCTGTTCACCGACTTCGGCGCGTTCGGCGACGAAGCGCAGGCGATCGAAGTTCATATTGGCGCCGGAGACGATGGCTGCCAGCGTAGCGTCGCGCAGGCCGTGTTCGGCGGCGTATTGCTTGAGTCCGGCCAGTGCCAGTGCGCCGGCGGGTTCGGGCACGCTGCGGGTTTCTTGAAACACATCGCGGATGGCTGCGCAGATCGCGTCGGTGTCGACCCGCAGCATGCCATCCACATACTGTCGGCAGAGCGCGAAGGTTTGTGCACCGACTTGTTTTACGGCGGTGCCGTCGGAGAACAGGCCGACTTCGTCCAGGGCGACACGTTCGCCGCTCTCCAGCGAACGTGTCATCGCATCGGAGTCGGCAGCCTGTACGCCAATCACTTGAATCTCAGGGCGCAGCATTTTGATATAGGCCGCCACGCCGGCCAGCAGGCCGCCGCCGCCGACCGGCACAAAGACGGCATGCAGCGGACCAGGATGTTGGCGCAGGATCTCCATGCCTACGGTGGCCTGCCCGGCAATCACATCGGCATCGTCGAATGGATGGACGAAGGTATAGCCATGTTCCGCATGCAGGCGCGCGGCCGTGGTTTGCGCATCGCTGTAGGAGTCGCCAGTGAGGATCACTTCCACCGACGAGCCACCCAGGCGGCGCACGGCATCCACTTTCACTTGCGGTGCCGTTACCGGCATCACGATGACCGCGCGGATGCCGAGGCGAGCGGCGGCCAGCGCCACCCCTTGCGCGTGATTACCCGCCGACGCCGCAATCACTCCGCGTGCGCGTTGGGCGGGGTTGAGTCCGGCCATCTTGTTATAGGCGCCGCGTAGCTTGAACGAGAACACCGGTTGCTGGTCTTCGCGTTTGAGCAGCACCCGGTTGCCAAGCCGGGCCGACAACAGGGGCGCATGTTCCAGCGCGGTTTCGCGCGCTACCTCGTAGACGCGTGCGGCCAGCGTGCGGCGTAGCAAGTCGTGGTCCGACAACATGGCGTCGGTTACGACAGCGCTCGTGCGTGCGGCGAGTGATGCGCTCATGCCAGCGCGGCAACGGTCGAGCGGTTGACTTCAATGACATCGACCAGTTTGCGCGTTTGCTCGATGATTTGTTGCACGGTGGTCTCCGCGCCATGCATCACCAAGGTCAATTGCGATACGGCTGGATCTTCGGTGGCGGCGACGGTGAGCGCATCGATATTGCAGTGGCGCGCGGCAAACAGGCCGGCGACGCGAACCAGGGCGCCGGACTCGTTCTGCAACAGGATGGAAAGTGTGTGTTTCATGGGTATCCCGGTTTCGCGTCGGTAGCTTCTTGTGGTTATGCCGGTCTGCTCAAAACAGGTCTGCTCAAAACATATCGGTAGCTGCTTCGCCTTCCACCGGCATCAGGCGCGAGGGAATAAAGTCACCGGTAATCATCTGGGCATACGTCGCACCCGGACCAACCATCGGATACACGCCCGCATCGGGGTCGATCATTACCTCCAGAAAAGCCGGGCCGTCGAAGGCAATAAAGCTGGCAATCGTCGCGACGAGATCCTCTGGGCGTTCCAATCGCTGCGCCCACTCAAAGCCGTCGGCCTGCGCAGCCTTGATGAAATCTTTTTTGTGCAGGCTTTTGTCCGACGAAGCAAAGCGGCCTTTGAAGAACAGCTTCTGCCATTGCCGCACCATGCCGTCGCCCTGGTTGTTGAGCACTACGACCTTCACCGGCAGGCCATAGGTGGTCACGGTTTCCAGCTCGCCGAGATTCATGCGGATGCTGGCGTCGCCATCGATGTCGATCACGATGGCGTCACGCCGCGCGAATTGCGCGCCGATAGCCGCCGGCAGGCCAAAGCCCATCGTGCCCATCGAGCCGGAGCTAAGCCAATGGCGTGGTTCGCGAAAATCAAAGTACTGCGCCGCCCACATTTGATGTTGGCCCACACCGGTGCTGATGATGGCGCGGCCTTGTGTGTGGCGGTTGATTTCCTCAATCACGGCATAGGGCTGAATCAGTGCGTTGGCACGGTCATAGTTCAGCACATGCTTGCGTTTAAGCTCGGCGATATGCGTGTGCCAGGCGTCGTAGCGTCGATGCATACGCGCCGCAACACCGTGTTGCTCGGCGTACTGATGCAGTCGCTCCAGTGTGCGGGTGAGATCGCCGCTGTGATGCCATTGCACCGGTTTGACCTTGCCGATCTCGGCCGGGTCGATGTCGATCTGCGCGATAAAGCGGGCGGCAGGTGCGAATTTGTCCGGCACGCCGGCGACACGATCATCGAAACGCGCGCCCAGCGCCAGCATGAAATCGCAATCCTCGACGGCGTAGTTGGCGTAGGCGGTGCCGTGCATGCCGAGCATATGCAGGGCGAGCGGTTCGGTCGTGTCGAACGCGCCCAGGCCCATCAGCGTGGTGGTCACCGGCAGGCCGAACGTATCGACGAAACGGCGCAGCGCGGTGGCGGCACCTGCGGCGATCACGCCGCCGCCGGCATAGATCAAGGGCCGCTTTGCCTGTTCGAGTGCGGCGAAGAAGTTCGCGCAGGCGGCATCGCTTACATATGCCTGTTCGATGGCGCGCAAGCGCGCGCGATAGCCGGGAATCGGCAATCGACCTTGGCCTTGAAAGCGCAGCGGAGCGTTTTGTACATCCTTGGGAATATCGATCACCACCGGGCCAGGGCGTCCACTGCGCGCAATCTCGAAAGCCGTGCGCAGGGTGGTTTCCAATTGCTCGGCGTCGGTAAGCAGAAAAACGTGCTTGGCGCAGGAGCTCATGATGTTGCTGACCGGTGCTTCTTGAAACGCATCGCTGCCGATGGCGGTGGTGGGCACTTGGCCGCAGATCACTACGAGCGGGATCGAGTCCGCCATCGAGTCGCGTACCGGCGTGACCATGTTGGTGGCACCGGGGCCGGAGGTGACGATGGCGACGCCGACCTGGCCCGAAGCGCGGGCATAACCGGCCGCCATAAAACCGGCGCCTTGCTCATTGGCCGGCACGATCAACGGCATCGGCTCGCCGCCGTCCGGGCCGATATGGGTGGCGTTGTAGCGAAATACGGCGTCGTACACCGGCAGGATCGCGCCGCCGGAATAGCCAAACAGCACCTTGATGCCTTCGTCGGCCAGCACCTGTACGACGACTTCGGCACCGCTCATGACTTGCTCATTGAGTGGGTGGTCGACGGTGTCGTGCTGGGGTGTTGCGATAGCTTGCATCTGCGGGGTGCTCACGGATGGCCTCTGATGATGGCTTGCGGAATTCCCTCTCCCTGGCGCTTTTATCGCTGGGAAGAGGGAGGGCTTTACAAAAATCAGCCGACTTTCTTCAACGGTGCCGCTGCCGGCGCGGCCTGTCCGGCGTTGAGCCACGGCATGCGCGCACGCAGCTTGGCGCCGACCTGCTCGATCGGATGATCGAGATCGGCCTGCTTGAGCCGCTTGTAGTTGGGCAGGCCGGCCTGGTATTCGGCGATCCAGTTGCGCGCGAAGGTGCCGTCTTGAATGTCGGTGAGCACGGCTTTCATGCGCTGCTTGGTGCTCTCATCGACGACCCGCGGGCCACTGACGTAGTCGCCGTACTGGGCGGTCTCGGAGACGAATTCCAGCATGCGCTTGAGGCCGCCTTCATAGAACAGGTCGACGATCAGTTTCAGCTCATGCATTACTTCGTAGTAAGCGATTTCGGGTTTGTAGCCGGCTTCGACCAAGGTCTCGAAACCCTTGATGACCAGCTCGCTGGCGCCGCCGCAAAGCACGGCCTGCTCGCCGAACAAATCGGTTTCGGTCTCTTCCTTGAAATCGGTTTCGATCAACATCGCGCGGCCGCCGCCGATACCGTCGGCATAGGCCTTGGCCTTCGCTTCGGCGTGGCCGCTGGTGTCTTGATAGACAGCGAACAGGCAAGGCACGCCGCGACCGATTTCATATTCGCGACGCACCAGCGCGCCGGGGCCTTTGGGTGCCACCAGCACGACGTCGATGTCGTTACGCGGCTGGATCTGTTTGAAGTGCACGTTGAAACCGTGGGCAAACAGCAGTGCCGCGCCGGCTTTGATATTCGGTTCGATGGCATCGCGATACAGCGACGGCTGCACCATGTCCGGGGTGAGTACGGCGATCAAATCAGCATCACGCACTGCTTCGGCCGGCTCGGCAACCCGAAAGCCCTCGGCGTGCGCGCGCTCCCACGAGGGGCCGCCTTTGCGCAGGCCGACGACGACATCGAGACCCGAGTCGCGCAAGTTGAGAGCGTGGGCGCGGCCTTGGCTGCCATAGCCGAGTACGGCGATACGGGCCTTGGCCAGCGTGTCGTTAGTGGTCATGCGGTGACTCCTTCGGTAGCGGTGGTTTGGGTATGTTTGGGTGTGCTGACAGCGGTGTCGGGATGGGTGGTCGCACCGTCGGAGGCGGAGCCGACCAAGCGCGCGTACTTGGCAAGTGCGCCGTGCGTGACCTTTGCCGGCGGTGCCTTCCAATGGGCGCGACGGGTGACCAGATCCGCGTCGGTGGCGATCTCGCGGCGATCGGCGTCGATGCGAATACGGTCGCCGTCGCGCAGCAGGGCAATCGGCCCGCCACGGGCGGCTTCGGGTGCGATATGGCCGACCATGAAACCGTGCGTGGCGCCGGAAAAGCGCCCGTCGGTAATCAGGGCAACGTCATCACCGAGACCACGGCCGATCAGCGCGGCGGTAACGCCGAGCATTTCGCGCATGCCGGGGCCGCCGGCCGGGCCTTCGTTGCGGATCACGATGATGTCGCCCTTGGCGATGCCGCCGCTCTGCACGGCGGCAAAGGCTTGTTCCTCGCTTTCGAAGACCCGCGCGTTGCCTTCGAAATGGCTGCTGCCTTTGCCGGCAAGTTTGAGGATGCAACCCTCTGGGGCGAGGTTGCCGTAGAGGATCGAATAACCGCCGCGTGGCTTCAGCGGTTGCGCCACCGGATGCACCACTTCCTGTTGCTCGGCCCGTGGTGCGGCGGCGGCCTCCTCGAACAGGCTGCGACCGGTGATGGTGGGGGCGTCGTCGAGCATGCCGGCGGCGATCAGCTCTTGCGCCACGCGCGCGCTGCCGCCCGCACCGAACAGCTCCACCGCGGTGTAACGGCCGCCGGGCAGCAGGTCGGCGATCACCGGCGTGTGCTTGGAGGCGGGTTCAAAATCTTCCAAGGTCCAATGCACGCCGGCCTCACGCGCAATCGCCAGCAAATGCAGTACGGCGTTGGTGGAGCCGGCGGTAGCGGCGACCATGCGCGCGGCGTTGCGCAGTGATGTGCGGGTGAGCAATTCACGCGGTGTGCGATTGGCCTGCAAGCACGCCATCACCAATTCGCCGCAGCGAAAAGCCGCGCCAGCCTTGGCCGGATGTGTCGCCGGAATATCGTTGAAGCCCATCGGCGACAGGCCCAGCGTGGTCAGCACCATCGCCATCGTATTCGCGGTGAACTGACCGCCGCAGGCACCGGCACCGGGGCAGGCATCGCGTTCTACCGAGGCCAGTTCGGCGTCGTCGATCTTGCCGGCGCCGTGGGCGCCGACTGCCTCGAACACTTGCTGGATGGTGATCGGATGGTTGTCGTGCGTGCCGTGCGCGATGCTGCCGCCGTACAAGGCCACGCCGGGAATATTCAAGCGGGCCAGCGCCATGGCTGCTGCAGGAATGGTCTTGTCGCAGCCGCACAGCACCACCATCGCATCCAGGCAATGGCCATCGACCGCCAGCTCGATCGAGTCGGTGATGACTTCGCGACTAATCAGCGAGGCGCGCATGCCCGGCGTACCCATCGCAATACCATCGGTAACCGCGATGGTGTTGAACTCGATCGGCGTGCCGCCGGCCGCACGAATGCCGGCGGCGGTGTGTTCGGCCAGCTCGCGCAAGTTGAGATTGCATGGGCTGACGTTGGACCAGGTATGCACTACGGCAACCAGGGGCCTGGCGATGGCGTCGTCGTCCAGCCCGGTGGCGCGCAGCATGGCGCGGGCCGGCGCGCGGTCGGGGCCGGTTTTAATGAGATCACTGCGCATGAGCGGTTCCGGTGGCGTAACGGACAAGTGATGTCCCCCCTGCGTGCGGGAGAGTGGAGGGAAGCGATGAGGCGAGGGGGTGGGCGCTCATCGCTTGCAGCTCCGTGGACACGCAGGGGGGAGCAAACGGGTTGAGGAGGCGTGGGATGTGTTGCGAGGTTTGACCCCCTCCCAGCCTCCCCCTACTAGCAGCAGGGGGAGGGGCTTATGGCGGGCGGGTGTGTTCAGCCGCATGCGCGCGCTCCGCTAAAAAAAGCTTCGGCGGTATCCGCATGTGCTTCGAATGCGGCCAGCACGGCGTCGCGTATCTGGGTGGTGCTGGCCTGTCCGCCGATATCGCGGGTGTGCGGGCCGTGGGTCAGCACATGATCGACCGCAGCCTCGATCGCCACGGCTTCGGCCTCCAACTGCAGCGAATGACGCAACAGCATCGCGGCCGAGAGAATGGCGCCGGTGGGGTTGGCTACGTTTTGCCCGGCGATGTCGGGTGCCGAGCCATGAATCGGCTCGTACAGACCGTTGCTGCCTTCACCCAGCGAGGCCGAAGGCAGCAGGCCCAGCGAGCCGGCCAGCGCGGCGGCTTCGTCGGTGAGAATGTCGCCGAACAAGTTTTCGGTGACCACGACGTCATAGCGCGAAGGCTGGGTGAGCAGCAGCATCGCCATTGAATCGACCAGTTGGTGTTCCAGTTTCACATCGGGGTAATCGGCGGCGATCCGTTGCACGGTGCTGCGCCACAGCCGCGAGGTTTCCAGCACATTGGCCTTGTCCACCGAGGTGACATGCCGACGCCGATCACGAGCCAGGTCGAAGGCACGGCGTACCACGCGCTCGACTTCGGCGACGGTGTATTTGCACTCGTCGGTTGCGGTATCGGCGGTGCGTGTCTTGGCACCGAAATACGCACCGCCGGTGAGCTCGCGCACGAACAGCACGTCGACGTTTTTCAGCTTTTCGTTCTTCAACGGCGACAACGCCGCCAACGCGGGATGCACCTGCAATGGACGCAGATTCGCATACACGCCTAGTGCGGCGCGCAAGGCCAACAACCCTTGCTCCGGCCGTACCGGCGCATTCGGGTCCGACCATTTCGGACCGCCTACCGCACCGAGCAAGACCGCATCGGCCTGCTGGCAAGCCGCCAGGGCAGCAGCCGGTAACGGTTCGCCGAAAGCATCGATGGCACAGCCGCCAATGGCTTGTTCTTCAAAGCTGAATTCATGGCTATAACGCGCGGCTACCGCTTGCAGCACGGCAACTGCCGCGGCGGTGACTTCCGGGCCGACACCATCGCCGGGCAGGGTGACGATGTGAGCTTTCATGCAGCCTCCTGGTGAGTTTTTTCGTAAACGCCGATGGCTTCGGCGTGCTGTAGCAGGTATCCAAGCTGATCCACGCCGTTGAGCAGGCAGTGGCGTGCGAATGGCTCCAACTGAAACTGGATGCGGCCGCCGTCGGGCAGGGCGATGTACTGCTCGCGCACGTCGATGGTCAGTTCGATGCCGGGGTGATCGAGCAGCCAGCGGTGCTCGGCGTGGTCGATCAGAATCGCCAGCAGGCCGTTCTTCAACGCGTTGTTGCGGAAGATGTCCGCAATCTCGCTGCACAGTACGGCCTGGATGCCGTAGTCCAGCAACGCCCATGGCGCATGCTCGCGCGAAGAGCCACAACCGAAATTGCTGCCGGCGACCAGGATCGAGCAACCGCGCGCTTGCGCCTGATTGAGCGGAAAGGCCGGGTTATCGCTGCCGTCGGCCTGATAACGCCAATCGTGAAAACACAGCTTGCCCAGACCTGCGCGTTCGGTGGTGGTGAGAAAACGCGCAGGAATGATGCGGTCGGTGTCGATGTTTTCGTCCGCCAGTACGGCGGTGCGGGAGTGGATACGGGTGATCGGCTTCATGCGGCGGCCTCCGTCAGGTACTCGCGCGCATCGGCAATCACTCCAGCCAATGCCGAGGCCGCTGCCGTGGCCGGACTCGCCAACACCGTGCGCGCGCCTTTGCCCTGGCGTCCTTCGAAATTGCGATTGGAAGTACTCACTACCAACTGCCCCGGCTGAGCCAGATCGCCGTTCATCGCGATGCACATCGAGCAACCCGATACGCGCCACTCGGCGCCGGCTTCGGTGAACACCCGATGCAGGCCTTCGCGCTCCGCGTCGCGGCGGATCGCTTCGGAGCCCGGCACCACCAACATGCGTACGCCGGTCGCTACATGCCGGCCGCGCAACACTTGCGCGGCCTCGCGCAGATCGCTCAAGCGCGAGTTGGTGCAACTGCCGACGAAGACCACGTCGACCGCCATGCCGCGCATCGGTTGGCCCGGCGTCGCCTGCATGTAATCCAGTGCGCGATGCTCCTGCGCGTTGCGTGCGGCAGGCACTGGGGCATCCATCGCGATCGCCATGCCAGGATGAGTGCCATAGGTGACGGTAGGGCGCACCTGGCTGGCGTCGACCCGCACTTCGCGGTCATACGTTGCGCCGGCATCGCTGCGCAGCGCGCGCCAACCCGCCACGGCCGCATCCCATGCAGCGGCCTGCGGCACGCGCGGCCGACCTTCAAGCCAGGCGAAGGTCGTGTCGTCGGGTGCGATCAAGCCGGCGCGCGCACCGGCTTCGATCGACATATTGCAGACGGTCATGCGCTCGTCCATCGACATCGCCTCGATCGCCGCGCCGCGATATTCGATGACGTAGCCGGTGCCGCCGTCCACGCCGATCTGGCCGATGATGTGCAAGATCAGGTCTTTCGCGCTGATGCCATGCGGTAACTGCCCGTCTACATGGATCGCCAATGTCTTGGGCTTACGCTGCAACAGACATTGCGTGGCCATCACGTGACCGACTTCGGTGGTGCCGATGCCAAAGGCCAGCGCGCCGAATGCACCATGGGTCGAGGTATGGCTGTCGCCGCAGACAATCGTCATGCCCGGCTGGGTGGCGCCCAGCTCGGGGCCAATCACATGGACGATGCCGCGGTCGGCGCTATCCCAACCATGCAACTCGACCCCGAATTCGCGGCAATTTGCTTCCAGCGTTGCGACCTGCGCTTTCGCTTCCGCATTCGCATACGGACGTTCACCGTCGATACTTGCCGGCAGAGTCGGCGTGGAGTGATCCAGCGTGGCCAGCGTGCGATCCGGGCGACGCAATTTCAGGCCGCGTTCGCGCAGTTCGGTGAAGGCCTGCGGCGAAGTGACTTCATGCACCAGGTGCAGGTCGACATAGAGGATCGCCGGGGTGTCGGCGCTCTCCGGCACAACGACATGCGCGTCCCATAATTTTTCGAACAGCGTGCGGGCGCTCATGCGGCCTCCTTTGCGGCCGTATGCACCGGTGTCAGCCAGCCGTGGCGGTCATCGGTGCGGCCATCGAACAAACCGAAAAAGGCTTGCCGCAAGGTTTGCGTGATCGGGCCGGGCTTGCCGGCACCGACCGGTTTGCGATCGACCGAACGCACCGGAGTTATTTCCGCGGCGGTGCCGGTCATGAATACTTCGTCGGCGCTGTACAACGCTTCGCGTGGCAGCTCGCGTTCTTCCACCGGGATGCCTAAATCGGCCGCCAGCATCATCACGGTTTCGCGCGTGATGCCGGCGAGGATGCCGGCGCTGGCCGGTGGAGTCAGCAGCTTGCCGCGCTTGACCACAAACACATTTTCGCCGGCGCCTTCGCTGAGCAAACCGTTGTGGCCCAGCGCGATGCCCTCGTCGTAACCGCCGCGCCGTGCCTCCAGCCCGATCAACTGGCTGTTGAGGTAATTGCCGCCAGCCTTGGCCCAGCTCGGTACGGTGTTCGGCGCGGGGCGCTGCCATGAGGACACGCACACATCCGCACCGCGCTCGGCCGCCTCGCCCAGATACGCGCCCCAATCGAGCGCCATGATCGCCACATCCACCGGCGCCCCGTTTTTCTGCAACACGCCCAGTCCACCGGCGCCGCGAAATACGATGGGTCGCACATAGGCCGACTTCATCCGATTCACGCGAATCAACTCAAGGCAGGCAGCATTGATGGCTTCTTCGCTGTAGCCGATCTCGATCTCGTAGACCTTGGCGGATTCGAACAAGCGACGGGTGTGATCGGCCAAGCGGAAATACGCCGGGCCTTGCGGGGTTGCATACACGCGTTCGCCCTCGAACACCGAGGAGCCGTAATGCAGCGCATGCGTGCTGACGTGGACGGTGGCCTCGGTCCAAGGCTTGATGTGGCCGTTGTGCCAGAGGAAGGGCGTGCTCATGCAGAAACTCCTTGCGGCTGTGGTGCGGCGGCGCCGATGGCCGCCGGTGTCTGTCGTTCGATGCGGTTGACGATGGCGAGCGCGGCCAGTGCGGTGGCTTCGACGATGTCGGTGCTGACACCGTTGCCGCGCCAGTCACGCTCGGCATGGCGTGCGGTGAGTTGGGCCTGGCCTTGGGCGTCGCCGCCTTCGCTGACTGCGCGAACTTGAAAGTGGGTGAGTTCGAGGCTGGCGCCGGTGGCGCGTTCGATCGCGCGCAGCACGGCGTCTACCGGGCCGTCGCCGATGGCGGCTTCGCCGACTTCGCGGCCGTCGTCGTGCGCTAGTTTCACCGAGGCTGATGCGCTGCTGCCCGAGTGCGAATGCGTTTGCAGTTGCATGATTCGCCATGGGCCGATGGCGTCGGGGTCATGACCCAGCGCGATCGCTTCCAGATCCTCGTCGTGTATTTCGCGCTTCTTGTCGGCCAAGGCTTTGAAGCGCGCGAAGATGCCATCCATGGCGCTCTCCTCCACCTCGTGGCCCAGCGCTTGCAGGCGTGAACGCAGCGCATGACGGCCGGAATGTTTGCCCAGCACCAACTTGGTTTCGGCAATGCCGACATCTTGCGGGCGCATGATTTCGTAGGTGCCGCGATGCTTGAGCATGCCGTGCTGGTGGATGCCCGACTCATGCGCGAAGGCATTCTCGCCAACCACCGCTTTATTGCGCGCCACGCTCTGGCCGGTCAGTTGGGTCAACAGGCGCGAGGTCGGATACAGCTTGCGCGTGTCGATGCGCGTATCGACGCCGAAATGCGGCGCGCGCACTTTCAGCGCCATCACGATTTCTTCCAGCGAAGCATTGCCGGCACGCTCGCCGATGCCGTTGATGGTGCATTCGACCTGGCGTACGCCGGCACTCACCGCAGCCAGGCTATTGGCCACCGCCATGCCCAGATCGTCGTGACAATGGGTGGAGAAGATCACCCGCTCGGCGCCTTTGACGTGCCGGCGCAGATAACCAAACAGTTCGGCCATTTCCGACGGCGTGGTATAGCCCACGGTGTCGGGCACGTTCAGTGTGGTGGCGCCGGCAGCAACGGCCGCGTTGAACACTTCGACCAGGTACTCCGGCTCGGTGCGGGTGGCGTCTTCGGCCGAAAATTCCACCTCGTGGCACAGCTTGCGTGCCCGCTCGATCGATGCCGCCGCGGTGTCGATCACCTGTGCCTGGCTCATGCCCAGCTTGTGCTCGCGATGCAGCGGGCTGGTGGAAAGAAACAGGTGGATACGCGAGTGACGGGCCGATTCCAGTGCGCGCCCGGTGGTGTCGATATCACCGACGACGCAGCGCGAGAGGCCACAGACAGTGGGTGTTTTCAACGTGCGGGCGATTTCCGCGACGGCGTTGAAATCATCCGGCGAGGCCTGCGGAAAGCCCGCCTCGATGATGTCCACGCCCAGCGCCTCCAACGCATGTGCCAAGCGCAGCTTGGCGCGGCGATCCATCGAGAAGCCGGGCGCTTGTTCGCCATCACGCAAGGTGGTGTCGAAGATGCGTACGCGATCGGCTGCGGCGCTATTCGCGCTTACGCCGTCGTCGGATTGAGTGTCGCTGGGTTTCATGTTGGCTCCGCTTGAGGCGTAGCCGAGGACATAAAAAAACCCCGCATCCGTTTCCGGGTGCGGGGTTCTTTAGGAGTATTCAGGTTTGTTTCTAGTTACCTGTACACATGCCCTCAGCCCGCACCTCCGTTAGTAATAAGGAGTACGAGTACGAGGGAAATAAGAAGCTGGCTGCGCAGTTGCAGCAGGCCGGCAACCGTCTGAAGACGGTTCCTTTCGGCGATGCGGCTATGGCTGTTGCGCTGCGTCATGCAGTCGAACGTACGGTGGCTGGTGAGGCTTGTCAACAGTTACTTTTGAAATTCTTTGTTGTTGACGATTCCGTCACGTCCAGACGTCCAGATGTCCAGACTCATTTCAGTTTGCGGCGACCAGCCATGAGCGGGGTTAGACAAATGTGGCCTCAGCACGCATCGCAGCTTGGTTTGCGGGGTTGTTCGCGAGGCCATGGAAGACGCATTATTTCGTGAGGACATCCTCACATGACTGGTTGGAGATTTTGATGGAAAAGCTCGATCCCCGTACAACGGCCTTGGTGCTGATTGACCTGCAGATGGGTATTGCCGGCTTTGCCGGCGGCCCGCGCACGGCCACCGAGGTGTTTGAACGAGCCGGCGCCATGGCCGCGCGTTTCCGCGCCGTGGGTGCGCCGGTGATCTTGGTGCGGGTCGGCTATGCCGATGACTACGCCGACGCACTGCGCCAGCCAACAGATCGTTCGTCACCCTTCCCACCCGGCGGCCTGCCGGCGAACTGGTGGGATTTCCCCGAGCAGCTTGCCGTTGCCGACAGCGACATCCAAATCATCAAGCGGCAATGGAATGCATTCCACGGCACCGAGTTGGACTTGCAACTACGCCGACGCGGTATCAAGTGCATCGTGCTGGCCGGCATCACCACCAACAACGGCGTAGAGTCCACCGCCCGCACAGGTTGGGAGCAGAGCTACACGCAAGTGCTGGTCGAAGACGCGATGAGTGCGGTCAACGCCGAGATGCATCGCTTCTCAGTGGAAAATATTTTGCCAAGACTGGGTTTCGTGCGCTCGACCGAGCAAGTGCTCGAAAGCCTGAGCTGACCCATTCTCGCCTCAGTCTGCCCCCTCCCCTGCTAGCAGGGGAGGGTTGGGGAGGGGTTCAATCTTGCGGCAAGGTTGGACCCCCTCCCAGCCTCCCCCTGCAAGTCCCGAAAAGGGGACTCCCTTCGGTCGCAGGGGAGGGGCAAAAGCAACGCGCGCAGCTTTTGACGTTGCTCTTGATCTTGATCTTGCTTTTGCTCTTGGGGCCCCTGTGCGTCGGTGAGGGTCGGACGACAAGGCCCGCAGGGGCATCGACAGGGATGTCGATGCCTTTTCGCCAGGGCAGGAAGCCCTGTCGAAAAGCCCGGCCGACCCTCACGTACCCGAAGGGCGACTCACCGGGGTGCTCTTTCTTTTGGTTACTTTTCTTTGAGCAAGCAAAGAAAAGTGACTCGACCACCGGCAGGTGGCCGAAAGCCCGCCGCAGGCGAACCAGCCCGCCTCACCCAACCCCCCGCCGCCGCACCCCCAAAAACTCCCCAGCCCCCAACAACCAATCCCGCAACGCCCCCTCATCAGCCATCAACGGCTCCGCAAAAGCCGCACGCTCCAACATAGCAAGCAGCGAAGGCGGCACCGCCGGCGCATAACCAATCAACGGCTCCAACACCGTCTCGAACTTCGCCGGGTGCGCCGTAGCCACCACCACCCATGGCGCGCCATCGAGCGGCTCGCGGTCGAGCAAATGCATCGCCGTAGCCGTATGCGGACAGAACAGCTCATGCTGATCGCGGGCGTGCTGCACGATGGTGCTGCGGATGGTCGCGTCATCCACGCTATGCGCCTGCAAGGCCGCACGCAGTTCGTCCTCGTGCGGCAAGGTCCAGTGCAATCGTTCGAAGTTGCTGGGGGCACCCACATCCATCGCATTGGCTAGAGTGGCTACGGCCTCGCGCGGGGTGTAATCGGCACCGGCAAAAAAGTCGGGCAGGGTGATGTTGGCGTTGCAGGCGAATTGGATGCGGCCGATCGGCAAGCCCATTTCGCGCACCCACAGGCAGGCCAGCGCGTTGCCGAGATTGCCGGTGGGGATGATGAAATGGGGCGCCACATGATGCTGGCGCCAGAGCTTTAGCGCAGCGTGTGCGTAGTAGCTCATCTGCGGCAACAGCCGGCCCAGGCTGATGCTGTTGGCTGATGACAACGGCAACTGCGCCTGCAGTTGCGCATCGTTGAGCGCGGCTTTGACCATGCGCTGGCAATCGTCGAACGAGCCGTCTACGCGCAGGGCTTGCACATTGTCGCCAAAGCAACCTAGCTGATGCGCCTGCCGTGGCGATACACGGCCGTCCGGGTAAAGAATTACCACGCTTACGCCGGGTTGCCGATGAAAGGCTGCCGCTACCGCGGCGCCGGTATCGCCGGACGTGGCGACCAGAATGGTCAGCGGCTGTGTACCCTGCAGTCGGCGAAAGCAGGCGGCCAGAAAACGCGCACCGAAATCTTTGAAGGCGGCGCTGGGGCCATGGAACAACTCCAGTACCGCAGCGCCGGGTCGTTGCGGCAGCGCGCGCAAGGGAGCATCGAAGTCGAAAGCCTCGGCACAGATTGCCGGCAGTGCCGCTGCGAGGGGGCTGCCGGCGAAGAACGGCGTCAACAGGGTGGTGGCGGTGTCGGCTAGATGGCCATGCGGGTCGAAGGCCGATGGATCGAGTTGCGGCAGCGCTTCGGGTACGTAGAGACCGCCATCGGGCGCCAGCCCGGCGGCGATCGCTTCATCGATGCGCACTGCCGGGTGCGCTCCGCGAGTGCTGTGGTAGAGCAAGGGCTCGATCATGCATAGGTTTCCGTGTCGATAAGATGCGCGGCCGGGCCGTCGATAGGTGATACAAGCGCATCGCTGAGTAGTTCAACTTCGGCAAATGCGGCGGCCATCGCCGTCGCTGCGGCCTGTGCATCCTCGCGGCATTCATACCAGCCGAACACGCTGGGACCACCACCGGAGATGCTGGCGCCGAGCGCGTGATGATCCAGGGCAGCCTGCTTCACTCGCGCAAAGTTGGGCACCATGGGGGCGCGGCGCGGCTCGATCAGCACGTCTTTCAGGCCTTCGCGCACCAGTGCGGCCTCGCCGCGAAAGCAACCGGCCAGGACCAGGGCGAGGTTGCCGCTTTGCGCGACCACATCGGTCAAGGCGAAGTCGCCGCTCAAGGCCGCGCGAGCCTTGCGTGTTTCCAGCACCAGGTGCGGATGGACCAGCGCGCAATGCCATGCGGCCGGCACCGGCAAACGCAACAGGCGTTCGCGGGTAGCCAGCACCAAGCCACCGAGCAGCATCGGGCCGAGGTTGTCGCCGTGATGGCTGCCGCTGGCGACGGCTTCGCCTTCCAGCGCAAAGCCATACAGCGCCTCGCGCGGCAGTGGGCGTTCCAGCAAAGCATTGGCGGCGATCAGGGCAGCGACGCACGACGCGGCCGAGCCACCCATGCCCGAGCCCAACGCAATACCTTTGTGCAACACCAGCTCAAAGCCGTGCCGCAAACCCAGTGCCTTGCGCAGTGCGAGCAGGGCGGTGCCGGCGGTGTTCTGGCGCGGATCGGTCGGCAAGGCATCGGCACAGCCATAGATGGCCGCAATGCGTACTTCCGGCTCGGCGATGCGACGTACCTCGGCTCGATCGCCTGGGCCGACTACGCTGTGCCCGAGAATGTCGAAACCCACCGCAACATTGGCGATGCTGGCGTAAGCCACGGCCTGTGCTGAAAGAACCGGTTGCGGCACCGTCATAGTCGGCTCCCTTAGTTGCGCATTCATGCTCGCACCTCCAGCCCTTCGGCGATGCGCAGCACATCGGCGAAAATGCCGGCGGCAGTTACTTCCGGTCCGGCACCGGGTCCTTGCACCAACAACGGATTGTCGCGATAGCGGCGCGTGGTGAACTGCACCACGTTGTCGGTCAAGCGGGTATGCGCGAACGGATGTCCGGTGGGCAGTACGGCCAGTTTTACACTGGCGCGGCCGTGGGCATCGAGATGAGCGTGATGGCGCAGCACGCCGCCCTGCGCGCGCGCGTCGGCCAGCCGGGCTGCCATCGACGCGTCGAGTTGATCGAGTCGCAGCATGAATTCATCCACCGGCAAGGCGGCGAGTTCGGCCGGCACCAGGCTTTGCACTTCGACGTTCTCCAGCGACAGCGGCCAACCGGCTTCACGTGCCAGGATCACCAGCTTGCGCGCGACATCCATGCCCGATAAATCATCGCGTGGATCGGGTTCGGTATAGCCCAGCGTATGCGCCTCGCGTACCAGCGCGGAAAACGGCTGGCTGCCGTCATGGCGATTGCACAGCCAGGCCAGGGTGCCGGAGAACATGCCTTCTACCGAGAGCAGCTCATCACCGGTGTCGAGCAGGTCGCGCAGTGTTTGCACCACCGGCAGGCCGGCACAAACCGTGGCCTCGTAGCGAAAACGCATGCCGCTGGCGCAGGCCGCGCGAATCGCTTGCCAACGTGTCAGTGGGCCGCTGCCGGCCAGCTTGTTCGGGGTGACGACATGTACGCCGGCAGCCAGCCAGCCGGCGTAGCGCGAAGCCACCGTGTCGTTGGCGCTGCAGTCGATCAGCAACGCATGTCGGCCGTCGATGCCGCGCACATGGTCAACGAATTCGTTCAAATCGCTTGGTCGCCACGTTTGCGCGCTGTCACTGCGGCCATTGAGCGCGGGGTCGTCGCTATCGAGCCACATCCGCTTGCTGGCGGCCACGCCGCAAAGCTTTAGTTCAAGCCCGGCGCGCGCCAGTCGTGGCTGTGTCGCACGCAGTTGATCGAGCAAGGCGCTGCCGACGCGGCCAGGGCCGATCAGGCCCACGGCCAAGGTGCGGCGGCGAGTGGTAGTCGCCGGCAGCGCCATGGCATGCGGTGGTAACGAAGAAGCTTCGAGCGATTGCGGTGCACAGACGTTCACGGTGTTGCCTCCGGTGAGGGGCCCGTGCTCGTTGGCGGTGTCGGAGTGTGCCGGCCCGCCTCATCGAGGGCGGGGCCGTTGCGTGGAAGAGACTATTCGCGCAAGGACACCCACCCCGACACGGTGGTAATCGTGGTCGTGGTGGTGGTAGTCGTGGCGAAGATGGAGCCGATGCACAGCGTCTTGCGACCGGTATGAGCCGGGGCAGAGAACAAGCGAGCTGGCGAAAGATTCGGCGACATGTGATCGACCTTAAAAGGATTGCTGCACCGCAGTCAACAGTTGCGTAGTGAAACTTTCGTGACAAACGAATCGTTGGCAGCATGCGCCAGAGCACGCCTGAAACGTCTGGTCAGGCCTTAGGCATGCACGATGGCGATACCGAGTGCGGCGAAGGGATCGGTCAGTGCCGCCGGGGTCGCTTTTTCCACCACGATGCTGCTGGCTGCGCTGGCGTCGGCAATGACATAGGCCGAGGCGGCGTGGAGTTTTTCCGCTGAGGCGAGCACCACGGTCTCCGCCGCGCGCGAGGCCAGGGCGCGTTTGACGTAGGCCTCTTCCAGGTCGCCCGTGCTCAGTCCGGCGCTTGGATGTATGCCGGTGACACCCATGAAATAGACGTCCGCGCGAATATGCCCTATCGCTTCGATAGCCGCCGCACCGACCGCCACCATCGAATGCTTGAACAAGCGCCCGCCGATCAGCACGACCTCGATGCCGGGATGTTCGGCCAATACCACGGCCACGCTGGGGCTGTGGGTGACCACGGTGGCTTGCAGTCCGGGCGGTAGCTGTTGCGCTAGCTGCACGGCCGTGGTGCCGCCATCCAGGATCACGATTTGTCCGGGCTGGATCATTTGCGCCGCGGCGCGGGCGATAGCGGTCTTCGCCGTCGTGGCGATATGTTGGCGCTGCGCGAAGTCGGCCACGGCCGGCGAGGCCGGCAAGGCGCCGCCATGCACGCGTTGCAGCAATCCCTCGGCGGCCAGTTCACGCAGATCGCGTCGCACGGTGTCTTCAGAGACGCCGAAGCCTTCGCTGAGGGTCTTGGCAATGACCTGGCCGTCGCGCTTGAGCGCGCTGAGGATGGCTTGCTTACGGTGAATGGTCAGCATGGCGTTTGCACGATATTTCTTGAAACTGCATGAGGTTGCACGATACGGTATGCGCCCGTCGATTGTCTACCTTGGGAGCAAGCCGCCATGCACGAAACCGCCGAACGGATCCGCGTGATCGAAAGCCAGGTGCTGTCCGACGACTGGTATCTATTGAAGAAAACCACCTTCGACTTTCTGCGCGCCGATGGCAGTTGGCAGCGCCAGCATCGCGAAACCTATGACCGCGGCAACGGCGCCACCTTGTTGCTCTATAACCGCCAGCAGCGCAGCGTGGTGCTGATCCGGCAATTCCGTTTTCCGGCCTTCGTCAACGGCCATCACGGCATGCTGATCGAGGCGCCGGCCGGCTTGCTCGATCAAGCCACGCCCGAGCAGCGTATCCGTGCCGAGGTAGAAGAGGAGACCGGCTATCGCCTGGGCGTGGTCAGCAAGGTATTCGAAGCCTTCATGAGCCCAGGCTCGGTGACCGAGAAACTGTTTTTCTTCATGGCGGAATACGACGCCGCCAGCAGGGTCGGTGCTGGCGGCGGTATCGCAGCGGAGGGCGAGGATATCGAGGTGCTGGAGCTGCCGTTCGAGCAGGCGATGGCGATGATCGATCGCGGCGAGATTGCCGATGGCAAGACCATCATGCTGCTGCAGTACGCGGCCCTTAACGTTTTTTGTTGATAGCTACGTCGGGGGCTTATGTTGGGGTTCGCTTGCGCTCACCCCAACCTACCCGGTCGCCACGTAGGTTGGGGTGAGCAAAGCGAACCCCAACACGTACATCAACGAACTAGCTCAATCGCATACGTTGCACTGCCATCTCCGTTATCGCGCAGTTGACGAATCATCGGCAGACCCGTATCCCGCGCCACATCCTGCTTGCCGGCGGCGCCTTTGAACACAATCGGGCCAGATGTTTTCAGCGGCGCGAAACGCCACGACGTCGTCGGTAGATTTTTGCGCTCGATGCGCTGTTGGTGCTGCAGCCACTTGGCCAGGATCTCGCGCGCGCCATCGGGTGCGCTGAGCACAATGTTGTTGCCATCGAGGCCGGGGAAGTTGCCGCCGCCGCTGGCGCGGTAGTTGTTGGTGGCGACAATGAAGAGCTGTTGCGCCGCGACGGGTTTGCCCAGGTAAGTGAGGTGGGTGATGCGCTGGCCGATGGGTTTGGATACGTCGATCGCATAGGCAATGCCGCCCTGGATCTGGTCGAAGTTGAAGCCGGGGTAGCGATCGTTGATAAGCGGCTGTTCGCCGGGCTTGCTCGGATCGATGCGGTTGAAGCGTTCGGCGGATTTTTCCAGCCAGGCCTTCAGGCCGGCGCCATCGATTTTCACGGCGGCGAGGGTATTGGGATAGAAGTACAGGTCGGCCGCGCTACGCAAAGTCAGCGGGCCGGCGGCGACATCGGTGTAATCGTCGGGGCCGCCAAAACCGGTGCGAAAGGCGGCAGCGGCGGAAAGCACCGGCAGCTTGGCCAGCTCGGGATGCAGTTTCGGTAGCTCGCTCATCACATAGTCGCGTTGGGCGGCATTGACGGCGGCCAGCGCGGTCATATTGCCTACATCGGCGAAGTAGCTGCTCAGGCGCAAGGTGCTTTCACCGATGGGCGTATTGACGTGAACGATCGCCGCCTCGTGTGCTTGCGCTACAAGTGGAGCGATAGCCGGGTCGGCCGGGACGCATTCGTTTTTCTTGGGGCAGATAGGGCGCACTTCGCTATGTGTCTGGTCCTTATCGATGACCCAGCGGCCGTTGTGCCGATCCAGGGCGAGCTTGATGACGCCGAGATCTTTGCCGAAGAAACCGGCCATCACCGCCGGCGTGCCGCGCACAAAGCCGCGCTTGGCATCGACGTCCTGCATGCCTTCGTAATGCGGGCCGGGAAATTCAGTATGCGAGTGACCAAGCAGCAAGACATCGATACCCGGCACAGCGGCAAGATGCCAGCCGCCGTTCTCCATCTCTGATGTGTAGGTATCGGTGTTCAGGCCGCCATGCAGCACGGCGACGATCAGGTCGGGATGCTGTGCCTGCAGCTCGGGCAGATAACGTTTCGCCGCCTCCATCACGCCGTTGACGGTGACTTTGCCGGCGAGGTTTTGCTTGTCCCATTCCAGGATCGGCGGCGGAGTGAAGCCGATGATGCCGATTTTCAGCGGCGTGCTGTGCGTATTGCCGTTGGGGTCGGTGACGCGGATGTTTTTCTCGACCACCGCCCAAGGTTTGAAGATCGGCTGACCATCGCGTGCGCTGTAGACATTGGACAGCACCAAGGGAAAGTGCGGACCCGTACAGCGATCGCCGCGGCCGCCGTCGACGTTCATCGGTGTACCGGTGACTTGCGACAGAAACGGCAGGCCGTAGTTGAATTCGTGATTGCCGGCGGTGCCGCCGTCGTAGCCGAGGGCATCCATGGCGCGATAAATCGCCAGCTCTTCACTGCAACTAACCGGCTTCACCTGAGCCTGATAGTCGGCCAACACGGTGCCTTGAATGGTGTCGCCGCTGTCGAACAGGAAGTTATTCGGAAACTCGGCGCGCGCACGGCGAATCAGCGTGGCGGTGCGTTCGTAACCCAGCGAGCTGTCCGGCTTGAGCTTGTAATAGTCGTAGCCGAGCACGTTGGCGTGCAGGTCGGTGGTTTCCAGAATCGCCACGTCGGCGCGGCTGCCTTCAGCAAGTGAGCTGGCCTGTTGCGAGGTGGTGGCACAGCCGGCGAGCAGGGCGGCGGCGAGTACGGTGAGGCAGGTGAGGCGAGGCGACATGGCGGTTCCATTGCGGGCTGGCAAGCCGCGCAACGTAGCAGATCGACATGACGCCGCGCCGCCGGCGACTGTATCTGCGAATGGGACGCCTTCAACCGGATGATTTACCAAAGTACGGACGACAAAGACAGGAAATATACGTCAAAGATCCGTGAAATAGCCATTTTTGAGCGGGCAATGGACAATTAAAATAGAATGTCAATAATATATATTCCTATGTTTGAAAAATGATATCGATTTAAAAGATAATAAGGGTGATTATCAATAACGAGTGATTTAAATCCTCTCTTTTTAGTGACGGTTATGTGAGGGAGGGCGGGCGTGCGTCACACAAGTTCTTGCTATTCATGACCAATTAAGTTTTATTAAAATCGACGTCCAGGGCCGGTCGAGCGCCTGTTTCGTGCGCGGATCCGCAATCGCTAGATTTTGCGACGCAAGCTTGCGGCACGGTGCCGTCGCATGCTGCAGCCGCGCTGGGCGATGCCGATTATTCGGCTTATATGCTTAGACATGTTTCAGTAATTGACTGATAAAGGTGCCTCTGCGGCCATTGTTTATAATGTGAATGATACGCATCGGCATGCTGTGCCGCCGTAAATAACCGGCAATTCAATAATCGAATAATCTTGCGCAGCCAATGTCGTCTTTATGACCGTATGGTCTGAATTGAGTTGTCTTGACTGGATTTATTTAATAGGGTCAACGAATCCGTCAATAGGAGAGGTTGACGGCTGGTTTCGTTATGGGGCTGGGCAGATTCGTCTGTCCACTCCACTCGCGCTTTAAATATTGGCCTGTAGGAAAGCAAGGGGCGGGCTTAACCGGGGGCGTTGGCGAGGCCGCAAGGTAATTCGGTGCAATAAACAGTCCTGATTATGCGGCAACGCAAAGCCTGTGGCCACGTAGCCGCATCGGGTTCTTTTGTCCTGATTTTTTATGGGGTAACAAAATGTCCGATTACACAAAGGGCGGTCTGCTGAAAACAGCGGCTGCATCCATCTTGCTTAGCTTGATTGCGGGCACTGCTCTGGCGAGCAGCGACACCGCGCAACAAACTGCCAATCCTTACTCACCAGCCTATAAACATGCTTACCGCCACGGTGCGGTGCCTACCCGCGACGCCTTGGGCAGAATGAGGCAGTACTCGGCGATGCACGGCTTGTCGGCTGCAGTGACCGGTACCGAAACGCTGAGCTTTGGCGGCGGCGTGGACGGCATCGGTGTCACCAGCGGTACCCCGAAGGTCTACCTGGTGGTCTACGGCAACCAGTGGGGCACGGCCGGCACCGATGGCAGTGGCAACACGACGTTGTCTAACGATGCCGATGGCGCCGTGCCTTACCTGCAAAAGCTGTTCAAGGGTCTGGGCACCGGCGGTGAGCTGTGGTCGGGCACGATGACCCAGTATTGCGATGGTCCTACCGTGGCCACCGGTGCTACGTCCTGCCCGTCGGGTGCGCCGTTGGTCGGTTACCCGACCGGTGGTCCGTTCGCCGGTATCTGGTACGACAACTCGGTCGCCTCGCCTGCTTCGGCTACCGGTGCACAGCTTGCGCAAGAAGCGATCAATGCCGCCCAGCATTTCGGCAATACCACGGCGGCATCCAATCGCTATGCGCAATACGTGATCCTGTCGCCGTCGGGTACCACCCCGGACGGGTTCAACACGCCCAGCGGCAGCTTCTGCGCATGGCATGACTGGAACGGCGATCAAAGCGTTACTTCGCCGGTCGGCGATATCGCCTTCACCAACATGCCGTATGTGGCAGATGCTGGTTCAAGCTGCGGCCAGGGCTTCGTCAATGGCAGCGCAGGCACCTTGGACGGCTTCTCCATCGTCGAAGGTCATGAGTACGCGGAAACCATCACCGACCAGAACCCGGCCGGCGGCTGGACCAACACCACCGGCTCGTCCTTCAACGGACAAGAGAATGGTGATGAGTGCGCATGGCTCTCCTCGGGCCAGGGCGCTTCGGCGAATGTGACCACGGGCACCGGCACCTTTGCGATGCAAAGTACCTGGTCGAACGATACCAACCAGTGCGAAATCGCTCACCCGATCGTGGGTGGCGGTGGCGGCGGTGGTGGTACCCCGACGGCTAACTTCAGCTTTGTAGCCAACGGCCTGGCGGTGAACTTCACCGATAGCTCCACCGATAGCGGCGGTACCATTACCTCGCATTCGTGGAACTTCGGCGACAGCACCTCGTCGACCGCGACCAGCCCGAGTCACACCTATGCGGCCGCTGGTACCTACAGCGTGACCGAGACGGTGACCGACAGTGCAAGCGGCAAGAGCAGCAGCAAGACGCAGTCGGTAAGCGTCAGTGGTGGTGGCGGTTCGGGCCTGCAGAATGGCGTGCCGGTGACCGGTCTGGCCGGTGCCCAAGGCCAGCAGCTTAAATACACGGTGCAGATCCCGGCAGGTGCCAAAAACCTGACCATCGCCATCTCTGGCGGTACCGGTGATGCCGACCTGTATGTGAAGTTCGGTTCAGCGCCCACGCTGACCAGCTACAACTGCCGTCCGTACCTCTATGGCAACAACGAGCATTGCACCTTCGCAACGCCCAAGACGGGTACCTACTACATCATGCTCAACGGGTATGCCGCGTTCTCGGGCGTAACCCTGAAGGCAACCTGGAACTGATCTAACGCTGACCCCTCCCCCTGCGACCGAAGGGAGTCCCCTTTCGGGACTTGCAGGGGGAGGTTGGAAGGGGGTGAAGCCAGCCGGTTTCACCCCCTTTTCCATGGCTGCGCTTGAGGCGCCGCCCTGGCGCGCAGCGCAAGCCTTAACCCTGCCGCCAGTCATGCTCCCGCCGTTGGCTGCGATTACGCCTCGCCGCCGTAGAATCGTGACCCGAGTCACACCGAGTTGGGTCAGGGGGCATCACGTACATGCAGAACCATCCGTTTCGCTCCAAGCGAAACAACGCCGCTTGCCTGGGCGCCGCCGTTTTCTTTGCGATCAGTGTGTATGCGGCGGCGATGCAAGAGCCGGCCTGGCCGCAGCGGCTGTTCATTCTGATGCTGATGCTCTGCACCTTGGGGGTGTTGGTCTTTGTATTTGCGCGTATCGCCATGGCGCTAGTGGTGGGTGGCGGCCTGTTTCTCGCGCTGAAGTTTTTGTCGGTGCTGAAATTGCGCTATCTCGATTCGCCGTTGATTGCGGCCGATTTCTACTACTACGCACGCAGCAGCCTGGTGGAGACGCTGCGGCATTACCCGCATTTGTATGCCTTGTGCCTGGGGCTGTGCGTGTCGGTGCCGTTGGTGCTGTGGTTGGCGTGGCGCTGGGACAAGCGCCTGTTCGCCCAGTGGCGCCAGCGAAATGCGTTGATCGTTCGCGTGGGCGGCACCGTGCTGGGCGCTTTCGCGTTCTGGATCTGCATGCTGCCTAGCGGGCCGTTCGCGCAGGCGCATGCCAAGGGCGTGTGGGAGAAGCTGTCCGACGATGCCCAACTCACCAATTTCTTTATCAACATGCGCGACTCGCAGGTGCAGTTGCCGCCGAGATCCAGCGAGGCTGTGGCGGAACAAAACTGGGCCGATACCGCGCATGGCCGCCCTGGCAGTTTGCCGCCGCCCTATCCAGACATCGTGCAGGTGCTGGAGGAAAGCACCTTCGACCCGTCGATCTACACTCAGTGCAGCATTGCGCAATGCCGAGTGTCGCTGTTCCAGCCCGATGCACGCACGCGTGCCGGCGGCATGCTTCGCGTGCACACCTGGGGTGGTGGCACCTGGGTAAGCGAGTTCGCCGCACTGGTCGGCATGCCGCAGGACATTTTCGGCCCCGGCGGCATGTACGCGCCCTATGTGCTGGCGCCTCACGTGGCCGATTCGCTGCCGCGCCAGTTGCAACGGCTGGGTTATCTGACGGTGGCGATCTTTCCTACCAACGGCAATTTCCTTAATGGCCGCAATGCCTATCAGGCCTACGGCGTCGACCAGGTTTACGACGCCGAGCAACTGGGTCTACAGGAGTGGGAGGAAACCGATGCGCAGATGTTCCAGGCGGCCAAACGTATTTACGATCAGGTGAAAAAACCGGGTCAGCCGGTCTTTCTGATGGTGCTGACCCTGCAGCAGCATGGCCCGCACGATATGGACCCGCTGTCGAGTTTGCCGGCGCCATTCAATCGCGGCCTGCTGCCGAAGCTGCCCACCCGTCTGGCCTTGAATCTCAGCGCCTACCTGGCCAATTTGCAGCAGTCCGACCAGGCGATGCATGGGCTGGAGAAAGATTTTCTCGATCGCGAACAGCCGACGGTGTTGCTGCACTTCGGCGATCACCAGCCATCGTTCAACAGCCTGATTCGCGATATGCCGCGCAATCTGTCACCGGAGCTGGCGCCCTACCAAAACTACCTGACGTATTTCATGCTCAAGAGCAATTTCGCCGGGCCGGCGTTGCCGCATTATCCGGCGCTGGATATCGCTTACCTGCCGAGCATGGTGTTGCAGGCGGCGGGGTTGCCGGCTGATCCGTATTTCTCTGCTGCTACGGTGCTTCGCGATCGTTGTTTAGGTGTCTATAACGATTGTGCGGTGCCGGGGTTGTTGGATAGTTATCACGGGTGGATTTTTGATCGGTTGCATGTTTATCGGTGATTGGGGCGTTGGGCTAGGTTGTTCGCCTGCGGCGGGCTTTCGGACCCCTGCCGGGGCCCGAGTCACTTTTCTTTGCTTGCTCAAAGAAAAGTAACCAAAAGAAAGAGCACCCCGGTGAGTCGCCCTTCGGGTACGTGAGGGTCGGCCGGGCTTTTCGACAGTGCATCCATGCACTGGCGAAAAGGACTCGGCATCCATGCCGAGTCCCCTGCAGGCCTTGTCGTCCGACCCTCACCGACGCACAGGGGCCCCAAGGTCAAGAGCAAGATCAAAAGCAACGTCAAAAGCAACGTCAAAGGCTGCGAGTGCTGCTTTTGCCCCTCCCCTGCGACCGAAGGGAGTCCCTTTTTCGGGACACGCAGGGGAGGGGGCTGGCTGTGACAGGTTTTAGTGGCGCTCGGGCTTGGCCAGGTCGAAATAGGTCCAGCGCTTGCCATCCGATTCGAGTTGTTTCAGTTGCAGCACGAAGCTGTAGTTGCTGGCGGGCAGGGTGCTGCCGTCGATGCGTTGGGTGGTGAGGCCGGTGGCGGCTTGGGTCGGGCGTAGTTCGGACGGCTGTACGCGATAGGCTTCGAGCGGTTGCGCCAATGCGCCGGTCAACGCTTCGTGCAGCACGCGGCCTTGCGCGCGCGGCAGTTGCAATTGCATCAAGGCGGCGATGGTGGGGGCGACGTCGACGTTGCCGCTGGGCAAGGTATCGCGGAAGCCGTTGCGGAAGCCGGGGCCGGCGGCGAGCAGGGTGTTGTGCACGTCGATGGGGCTGAAGCTGCCATGTTCGCCGCGCTCGTTACTCATGCTGGCGTATTCGGTGCCGCGAAAACCCTGCACCACGGCATCGGCATCCCAGGCATAGCTCAGAATGATGTCGGGACCGCGCGCGGCGTTTTCCAAGTGCACGTTTTCCGCCGGCAGGGTGCCGGGGATATTGCCGTAGCGCTTGGCGACAAAGATGGCGCCGATGTATTCGCGTGACTGCAGAAAGCGCACCGCGCGTTTTACCAGCGTGGCATCGTGCTCGGGCTGATAGAGATATTCCGTGCCACCGTTGGAGGCGATCACCAGCGCGCCCTTCGGCAACGTCTCGGGCAGCTTATAGCTGGGGGTGGTGTAGGCGGCGGGTTTGCCGCAGAGGTGGCCGTCATCGTCATAGCGGCTCGGTACCAGTTGCGAGCCATCGGCGCGCAGGCCGCTCATCACCGGCGCATAAATACAACCGGTGCCGTCGAACGCGGTGATACCGCCCTTGGTCAATGCGTCGGCCAGGCGCACGGCGCCCGAGGCGGAGTATCCCCAGTCGTTGTCTACGCCAGTGACGCGACCGTCGTTGAGCTGGCGCAGCGGAAACAGGTCGCGCGGGCCGGCGATATTGCTGTGGCCATGATCGGAGACCACGATGATGTTGGTGTCCTGATCCAGGCCGAGCGCTTTCAGTTTCGCTTGCAGTTGGCCCAGCAATTCGTCTTGCGCCTTCAGTGCCAGGTGGAATTCCGGCGAACCGACACCGTACATATGTTGGGTGGTATCGGGGTTGCGCAGCCACACCACGCTAAGGTCCGGGCGATGCTTGGGCAGCACCTCTTCCAGATAGACCTTCATCATCCATGCGTTGGATGCGGCCGGCGTGGTTTCGCTGCCTGCGGTGGCGTCGGAGGTCACGCCGTCTTTCAAGGTGAGCATCTTGCCCTGCTCAGTGGGCGCATCGTTGTTGTCGCGCAGGCTGAGTTGACGGCTGTCGTAGGTATTGGCCGTGCGGGCCGGCAGCGGGTAACCGTCCTGCTGCAGCTCCTTGGCAAAGCTCAACGGCAGCGCGGTGTTCTCATCCAGCAATAGGCCGCCTTCATGGTAATCCTGCAAAAAGGCCGGACCCGATTTGCCGATGACCGCCGTCTTCAGGCCAGCCTTTTGCGCGGCGGCGAACAGCGTCGGCAGTTCCAGCAGCTCATGTTTGTAGTGCGCGTCGAGGTCGCGCAGCACCTGGTAATCCTCGGTGAAGATCGGCGCTTGAAATTCCACCGCCTGGCCCTTGGCATCCAGGCCGGTGGTGCCCGGCGCCCAGAAGCGGTTGCCGTAAAAGCCGAGCGGCCCCGGAAACGCACCGGTGGCAAAGCTCGATGCATTAGCCATGGTGAAAGTCGGGTAGGTCGAGTGGTTGTCTTCGAAATAACTGCCGCCCTGGCCGAGGGCGAGCAGGTTCGGTGTGTCCTCCGCACTGATCGCATCCGGCCGCATGCCGTCCCATACGAACAGGATCACCCGATGCGCGGGCGCGGCGGCGAAGGCGGATGGAATCGAGAGGCTGGCGAGCAGCGCGGCGCCGGCGAGCAAGCGCGGAAGGGAACGAGACATGTACGAGCCTTGAGTGATGGCGCGAAGGGAACCCGCCATGCTGGGCGAGCTGTGTTGCAGTTTGAAGTAAACATTGTGGGTTTGCTGCAAGCCCGCACCCCTCCCCAGCCCTCCCCTGCGAGCAGGGGAGGGAGTCCGAATGAGGCCAGCTTTTGCTCCTCCCCCTGTTTGCAGGGGGAGGCTGGGAGGGGGTAGAGCACTAAACCAGAGAACGCCTCACGCGACCTCGTGAGCCACACCGCCGACCCACGTCTGCGTCACCACCAGCGCATCATCCAGCACGGCAAAGTCGGCGCGTTGCCCGGCGACAAGCTGGCCTTGCCTGCGCTCCAGCCCGATCCACGCAGCCGGATAACTGCTGGCCATGCGCGAGGCTTCGGCCAGAGGCAGGCCGAGCAAGTTGACGGTGTTGCGCACGGCGCTGGCCATGTCGAGGGCGGAGCCGGCGAGTACACCGTCGTCGCTTTGGCAGATGCCATTGCGGGCGACGATGGTGTGGCCGTTGAGTACGTAGTCGGGGCGGTCGGCGCCGACCGGCGGCATCGCGTCGGTAACCAGCACGCTCTTGCCGCGTGCTTTGGCGGCGATAGCTATGCGCAGCGCGACCGGATCGACATGGTGTCCGTCGACGATCAGGCCGCACCAGCTATGCGGGTCATCCAGCGCGGCGCCGACGACACCGGGTTCGCGGCTGCCCAGCGGGGTCATCGCGTTATACAGGTGGGTAAAGCCACGGACGCCGGCGTCGAGTGCGGCACGGGTCGTGGCGTAGTCGGCGGCCGTGTGGCCGGCGACGACAATCACCCCGGCGTCGTTGAGTTGGCGGATGGCATCCAGCGGTACGCGCTCAGGTGCGAGGGTCAGCATCACGACGCCGCGATTGCCGACACTGAGCGCGGCCAGATCGTCGGCGGTGGGCTGGCGGAATAAGTGGGCGTCGTGGATACCTTTGCGCGCGGCGGCGAGAAAGGGGCCTTCGACATGAATGCCGAGTACGCCGGGCACGCCTTCGGCGATCGCCGCATTCACGGCGGCCAGCGCGGCGTACATCACTTCGGCGGTATCGGTAATAAGTGTCGGCAGAAAGCCGGTGGTGCCGAATTTGCGATGCGCGGCGGCGATGCCGCGCAGGGTTTCCACCGTGGGGGAGGCGTTGAAGAGCAGGCCGCCACCGCCATTGACTTGCACATCGATAAAGCCAGGCAGCAGCAAACGGCCGTGCAGGTCGTGCTGCTGTGCGCTGGTTACGCGTGCATCGTCGGCGGCGGTAATGGCGACGATGCGTTCGCCTTGTACCAGTACGGCCAGGCCATCGCGGGGGCCGTGATCGCCAAGCACGCGGCCGTTGACGAGAGCGAGTAGTGGTGCGCCCATTACATAGTCTCCGTGACCTTGCGTAGATGCGGCGGCACGTCGGGATCATAGCCGCGAGTCAGCGCCAGTGCGCTGGCCGCGCGATAAAAACTTTGCACGACGAGCAGGGGCGTCACGATCGGCGCGATGTTGTGCGGCAGGGGCAGCGCATCGGCCGCCTTGGCGCCCGGTGCGGCCAGCCATACGCGCGCACCGCGGCTGCGGAATTCGTCCGCTACCGCGACGGTATTGTCCTGAGTGCCGTCGTCCTGGGCGAAGAACAGCACCGGGAAGCCGTCGCCGACCAGGGCCATCGGGCCGTGCTTCACCTCGGCCGCGCTGAATGCTTCGGCGTGCAGGCCGCAGGTTTCCTTGAGTTTCAGGGCGGCTTCCAGCGCGGCGCCGAAACCATAACCACGGCCGACGACGAACAGGTTTTTCGCATCGCGCAAGCCGTGGGTCAGCGCACTCCAGTCGGCATCCCAGCCACGGCGCAGATCATCGGGCAGGCGGGCAAGCACGGCATGCAGTTCGCTGTCGTTGCTCCAATGCGCGGTTAGCTGCAGGATCGCCGCCAGCGTTGCCAGATAACTCTTGGTGGCGGCCACACTGCGTTCGGGCCCGGCACGCAGCGGGATCACCGTATCGGCCAATGCGGCCAGCGGTGAATCCTCGACGTTGACGATGGCCAGCACCAGCGCGCCCGCATCTTTGGCGGCCTGCGCGCTGCGCAACAGGTCGGGGCTTTTGCCCGATTGCGAGATGGCGATGAACAAGGCGCCATCGAGATGAAGATTCGCATCGTAGATGGACGAAATCGACGGCGAGGCGGACGCGGTAATCAGCCCCAGCCGTGTCTCGAAAACATACTTCGCATAAGCGGCCGCATGGTCGGAACTGCCGCGTGCGCAGGTAACGATAAAGCGCGGCGGCTGCGCCCGCAGCCGCTGGCCCAGGACGGTGAGGGTGGCGGCGTTTTCGCTGAGTTGGCGCTCGACGACGGCGGCGGTTTCCATCGCCTCTTGGTACATCAAAGTGTCACTGGCTGCTTTCATAAAAATCTCAAGGGGAGGTGCTGTGCTTTAGGCGAGGCGCACGGCGCGCTCAGCTTTTTTTGTCGGCTGCCGAATGTCCGGGAGCCGAATGTCGCGGCGCCGAATTTCGAGGGGGCGAAGTGGAGCCGCGTACCACCAGCTCGGGCGTAAAGCCTTCGTTGCCGAGGGTATTGTCGGCACCGTTGCTTTTGCGCTGCAGTTCGTCCATCAGGCGCAGTGCGGCGTGCCTGCCTATTTCAGCGGTGGATTGACGCGCCGTCGTCAGCGCCGGCCATGCCTGCTTGGAGAACGGGTTGTCCTCGAAACCGGCGATGGATAAGTCCCACGGTACGTCCAGCCCCGCCGAACGCGCAGCGGCCAGCACGCCGGCGGCGATTTCGTCGTTGCTGCCGAAAATAGCCGTGGGCGGCTCTTTCAACGCCAGCAATTTGCGTGCGCGGCGAAAGCCGTCATCGAAAGCGTAGTTGCCCGGCAACACGAACTTCTTGTTGATGGTGATGCCGTAGTCCTTCATCGCATCCGAATAACCCTGGAAGCGTTCCGGGCTGGAACGGTGATGCGGTTCGCCCCACAAAAAACCGATGCGCGTGTGGCCGAGTTGAATCAGATGTTCGGTAATCGCATAGGCGGCATCGCGGTCATCCACATAGACACAGGGCGAACCGTCTTGCGGGTCTTCGCGCGAGGCGATAATGCGCACAAAGCAGATGTCCTGCGCCTTCAAGGTGGCGATCAGCTCATCTTGCTCGGACATCGGCGGCGCCAGTACCAGGCCGGCCAGGCGCGAACGGCTCACCAGGGTGGACAGCTCTTCGGCCAGGTCCGCCGCCGAGCTGTCGCAAGGGTGAATCTGCAGGCCGAATCCGCGTTCGCGGCAGGCCGACAGCACACCTTCTTGCATGCTGATGACGTAGTGCGCGTTCGGGTTGTCGTAAACCAGGCCGATCGCATACGCATGCGTGCTGCGCAGCCCCCGTGCCGCCGGATTCGGGCGGTAGCCGAGCGCCTCGATCGCGCGCTCCACTTTTTCCCGCGTGTCGGTGCGCACCGACGCTTCCCGGTTAATCACTCGGGAGACCGTTTTCAACGAGACGCCGGAGCGCTTGGCGACATCCTTAATAGTGGGGCTTTGCAACGATTTAAACTCCGGCGGATCAAGAGGCGGGCAGCGTACCCAATGGATCGGGGCATGCCGAACTAAATCAGTATGCGATCACTTAACTGCTGGGATGCTGGCCTACCCGATGACCGCGCAGGCCGAAGTACAGGATGTACAGGTAGCAAGGCATCATCAGCAGCAGAAATACCAATTGAAAGTTGAAGTGTTGCTTCAGATGCACATACAACTGCGGCACGATCGCGCCGCCGGCAATGCCCATGATAAGCAAGGCCGAGCCAAACTCGGTAAAGCGGCCCAGCCCCTTGATCGCCAGCGGAAAGATCGCCGGCCACATCATCGCATTGGCAAAGCCCAGCGCGGCGACGAAAGTCACCGAGATATAGCCCTGGGTGAAGTAGGCGCCGATGGTAAACAGCACGCCGAGTATGGCCGACACCGCCAGGTAGCTTTGTTGCGAAATCACCCGCGGAATCAGCGCCAGGCCCGCCAGGTAACCCGCCAGCATGGCGAACAAGGTGTATGAGGTGAAGTGTGCGGTATCGCCCTTGGACAAGCCGAAGCTTTGGCCGTAGGTACCGATCGCATCGCCGGCCATGACCTCCACGCCCACGTAGAGAAACAGGCACAGCACGCCTAGCCACAGATGTGGAAAGCTGAAAATGCTGCCCTTGGTATGGCCTATGTCCTGCTCACTGTTTGAGCCGGCGGGTTTGATCTCCGGCAGCGACGAGCGCATGACCCAGATCGCCAGCAACACCAGCAAGCCTGCCATCACCATGTAAGGCATGTGCACCTTGGCGGCAAAGGTATTGAGCAAGGCATCGCGGGCTTCGGGCGATGGCGCGGCCTTGACCTCTTGATCGAACGAGTCGATGCCGCTGAGCACAAGGGCGCCGAATACGAAAGGTGCCAACGCTCCGGCGACCTTGTTGCAAATACCCATGAAGGCAATGCGCTGTGCGGCGCTGTCGATCGGCCCGAGAATGCTGATGTACGGATTGGATGCGGTCTGCAGCAATGCGAGGCCGGCGCCAATGACGAACAGGCCGGTTAACGCGCCCGGATACACCCGCATCGTCACGAACTGGCCGAACAACACCGCGCCGATCGCCATCACAAACAAACCCAGCGCCATGCCCTTTTTCATGCCGGTGCGTTTGAGCACCCAAGACGAGGGCAGGGCAAGAATAAAGTACGAAAGATAGAACGCCATCGGCACCAGAAACGCATTCACGTCGTCCAGATCGAAAGCCAGTTTGACGAAGGTAATCAGTGGCCCGTTGAGCCAGGTGACAAAGCCAAAGATAAAAAACAGTACGCCGATAATCAGCATCGGCACCAGGCTCGATGCGCGTGACTCGGCAACGGTAAGCGTGCTGGACGACATGATGATGAAACTCCCCGCAATGCGCTGATAGTGCTGCTCAGATAAGCATGAGCTGATTGTTGTAAACGGCCGGTTGACCGAGACATCCCCGGGGCGTTTATCCGCGCTAACTAGCAACGTTGTCAATTGTTGTCCTTTGGCAGGTCACGCGTCGACCCTTTTGGCGGCCCCTCTTGTCCACTGATTTTTAGCGGTCATGGCGCATTGCGGCGGATCAATGAAAATTTTGTCTAAATCGTGATAAATGGCCGTGTTGAGCGACTTAATGGAAGTGGTTCCAGCACTGATTCGAGCGCTGTTGTTGCGGTGCGTCATCGGACGTTTCTGACCCTTCCATTTGTCCTGTTGACAACGTTGTCATACGTTCCCAGACTCCGGCTCCCAATGGGGTTGCGTTTTACAAGAACGTGACGGAGATGTGACGGGGGAAATGAGCGTGGCCGACGTGGTTAACCACAGCAGCGCAAGAAAAGCGGTATCCGTGGACGAGATCTTTCTCGCGGCGGATGTCGGCGGCACGCATGCACGCGTTGGTCTGGTGGCGCAGCGGCTGGACCACACCCATCCGGTCACCGTGCTCGAATACCAGCGCTACGCCTGTGCGGAATGGCCGAGCCTGACTGCCGTGCTGAAAGATTTCGTCGACCGGCTCGGGGTAACCGGGCGCGTCGATCAATGCGCCGTAGCCAGTGCGGGTTACGTGCTGGGCGACGCCATCGTCAACGACAATCTGCCTTGGCCGGTGTCGATTCGCGATATCCGCACCAGCCTGGGTATCGACCGGCTCGCGGTCATCAATGATTTTGAAGCGGTGGCTTATGCCACCCAGTTTCTTACCGCCGCCGATACCGTGGCCATTATCGAGACCGATGCGCCGCCGATGGTGGGGCCGGTCCTGGTCATGGGGCCGGGTACCGGCCTGGGTTCGGCGGTGCTGTTGCCCGGTCAGCCGCATGCGACGGTGCTGGCGACCGAGGCGGGGCAGATCACGCTGGCGCCGGGCAACGAGCGCGAAATTGAAATTCTGCGTTTGCTGGCGCGTGAGCGCACGTATGTCTCGTTCGAAGACGCGCTGTCCGGCCCCGGCCTGCGCAATCTCTATCAGGCGATCTGCAACTTGCGCGGGCATGCGGCCACGCTGGTCCAACCCAGCGACATTACCGATGCCGCGATAGCGCGCAGTGATGAAGCCGCCGTCGAAGCGGTAGAAGTGTTCTGCGGTCTGCTCGGCAGTTTTGTCGGCGATCTCGCTTTGCTTTACGGCGCGCGCGGCGGCGTATTTCTAGCTGGCGGCATCCTGCCGCAGATCCGCGATCTGCTGTTGAGCAGCCGTTTTACCGAGCGTTTTTTCAACAAGGGTGTGATGCGCCCTTTTTTGCAACAGGTACCCGTAAGGCTGATGGAGCACGGCCAGCTCGGGGTGATCGGCGCCGCCGGCTTGTATCTGGATGGCCGGCCATCCCCTACACGGGAGAACGCTGCGCCAAATAGCTAAGCAATGCCAGATGTTTTGGGCCTGACGTTTATAGGCAGATGTTTTCGGCCCGATGTTTTTGAGCATGACGTTTTGAATAACGGGTGCAAACCCAGCTAGCCAACCGCCAACGTTTCACCCTTGAGGGGAGACCACCATGTCACACCGCAACATGTCGTTTCATCGAACGCTACTAGCCGCCAGCATCGTCGCCGGCCTGTGTATGTCCGCTACCGCATTTGCCCAGGATAGTGCGCAAAACAGCACGACACAGGGCAGCGCGCAGACCACCGGCAAGGCCAAGACCGCCGCGCAAAAGGCCGAAGAGGCCAGGGCAACCCAACTGCAGGGCATCACCGTTACCGGTATTCGCGCCAGCCTTGAGAAGTCGCTGGACACCAAGCGCAATGCCGATGCCGTGATCGAAGCGGTTACTGCCGAGGACATCGGCAAGTTCCCGAACACCAACGTGGCCGAGGCGATGACCATGATTCCGGGCGTCACCATTGACCGTCAGTTCGGTCAGGGCGACCGCGTCAGCATCGATGGCACCGATCCCAGCCTCAACCTGACCTTTCTCAATGGCCAGCCGATTTCGCAGACGCCATGGCAGTACGGCGCGCAACCCAATCGCGGCTTTGACTTCACCATGCTGGCGCCCGAATTGGTTGGCCGCCTGGAAATCTATAAGTCGCCCGAAGCGCGTCTGACCGAAGGCAGTCTTGGCGGCACCATTTTGCTGCACACCCTGCAGCCGCTCGATCTGAAAGCGAACACGCTGCGCGGCTCGTTCGGCGTCACTTACAACGACCAGGCCAAGAAAAATCGTCCGGCCGCATCGTTGCTGTATAGCTGGAAGAACAGCGACAACACCTTCGGCATCATCACTTCGGCGCAGCATTTCGAAGAGAAGATCGATCGCCAGGGCTTCGAGATTTTCAGCTATAGCCCGGTCTCCAAATGGGCGTCCAGCCCGGCCGTGGCCGCCGGCATCGCCAATGGCTCATTGAACCCGAACGCCAAGGTGCCCGACGAGGTCAACTCGGCTTTCTTCCAGCAGGATCGCAAGCGCGACACCGTGACCCTCGGCATGCAGTTCCGGCCGACCGATCATTGGGATATCGACTTCAATAGCCTGTACGTGCGCGAGAACTTCAACAACTGGAACCAGTCGCTGTACCCGTTCACCGGCGCCACGCCCGGTAACATCACCAGCTTCAACCAGGGCGCGAACGGTGTCATCACCGGCGGTCATGTCTGCGGCAAAACCGACAGCCCGACCTGCCCGGATATCGCGCAGAACACCTTCGATAGCAACGTGCGCAAATCGGTCGTCAAGACCACCGCCTTCGATCTCAAGAGCACCTACCGGGGCGACGGCTGGAGCATCGGCGGCGCGGCTGGCTACAGCAAAGCCGACAACAAGGATATGGCGCAGGCGGTGATGGAGCCGGTGTATGGCGGCGGCTATACCTGGAATATCCGCAACGGCTTCACCTTCGACAGCCCGCAGGCCGCACGCAATCCGGCCAACTGGCATATCGGCGATACCCCAGGCCTGGGCGGCTGGCCGGGCAACTACGGCGTCTTCAATGCGCAGGCCAAGGATATCTATGGCCAGCTCGACTTCACCAAAGACTTCGACAGCATCGTCAATCAGCTCCTGGTCGGTGTTCGCTACAACCGTCACGAAGAGAGCATGGAGCAGCACGTGTACGGCGGTAACTCGCCGATCTCGCTGGCCAACCTCGGCACCGATGGTCTTACCAATATCCTTGGCTCTTTCTCGGGCGCGCTCGACGGTTCGGCCAACCATGTGCAGCCGGATTCGGGCAAAGAATGGGCCTGGGTACGTTCGACCAATAGCGGCAAGAACGATCCGGGCTCGTTCCTCAATGGCACTTGGAAGCTGATCGAAAAAACCACGGCGCTGTATGCGCAGGCCGATTTCGCCAGCGGCGCATGGCACGGCAACTTCGGTGCACGCTATGTGCACACGGTGACCGACGGCAGCGGCTACAACTACAGCGGCGTGCCGATCTATCCGCCGCCGGCCGGTTGGTGGCAGACCGCCTCGGTGACGCATAACGACGTCTTGCCGTCGTTGAACGTAGCCTACGACGTCCGCGATGACCTGCTGCTGCGTTTCGCCGCGGCCAAGGTGGTTGCCCGCGCGCCGTACAACATGCAGGTCAACAACCTGTTCCTCAATGACACCGTGCTGACCGGCAGCGGCGGCAACGCCAAGCTCAATCCGTACAAGTCGAACAACTTCTCGCTGGCGGCGGAATGGTATTTCGCACCGCAGTCAGTGCTGGCGGTGACCGGCTTCTACAAGAAGATCAGCAACTACGTGTTCGTCGACAGCGCCGTTGAGCAGCACTACAACTCGGCCAAGGACAATGACCCGGCCACCTTCTCCAAGCAGGTTGCGCAGGGTCTGTGCACGGCCGATGGCTTCTGCGGCTATTCGGTGAGCCGTCCGCGCGATACCGGCAAGGGCAAGGTCAAGGGCGTCAGCCTCAGCTATCAGCAGCCGTTTGCCGATACCGGTTTCGGTGTGACCGCCAGCTATACCTATGCCGACGCCACGCTCGACAGCGGCGGCGCGCTGCCGTACAGCTCCAAGAACTCCTACTCGCTCAGCCCGTACTACGAGAAGGGTCCATTCAGTGCCCGCATCAATTACAACTGGCGCAGCAGCTACCTCGCCGGTGGTTACATCGCCGGTGCGCCGCCGTCCACCACGGGCAGCTACGGCGAGGTCGGTGCATCGCTCGGCTACAAGCTCAACGACCATATCTTGTTCACGCTCGACGGCATGAACCTGACCAACGAGAAGTACGTGCAGTACCTGCAGACCAAGGATCTTCCGGTCAGCAACTACAGCACCGGCCGTCGTTACATGGCGACGGTTCACGTCAACCTGTAATTGCACAGCGCAACACGCGAAGCGGGCGTCCGGGGGGACGCCCGCTTCGTATCAGGGACGGTCACTGGCACGGAACGGCACATCACCAAGAACGATCGTCGTTTACCTCTGAGGGGGAGGAAATCATGAAGTTACGTAAGACATTGCTTGCGATGAGCATCATCACCGGATTGTGTTTAAGCGGATCGCTGCACTCGCAAGACAGCAACGCACAAGAAGCCAGGCAAGAGAGCAAGCAAAAAACCGACAAGGCCGACCAGGCCAAAGCCAAAGAACTGGCCGCAGTGACCGTTACCGGCATCCGCGAAAGCCTGGCCGTTTCGCTGGACACCAAGCGCAATGCCAATGCCGTCGTCGATGCGATCACCGCCGAAGACATCGGCAAATTCCCCAGTACCAACGTCGCCGAGGCGATGGCCCAGATGCCCGGCGTCACCATCGACCGCCGTTTCGGCCAGGGCGAGCGCGTCAGCATCGACGGCACCGATCCCAGTCTCAACCTATCCTTTCTAGACGGCCATCCGGTGGCGCAGACCGCATGGTTGTACGGCGAGCAGCCCAATCGCGGCTTCGATTACACCTTGCTGGCGCCGGAAATTCTCGGCCGCCTGGAGGTCTATAAATCATCGGAAGCGCGCCTGCCCGAGGGCAGCATCGGCGGCACGGTCATCATGCACACGCGCCTGCCGCTGGATATGGCGGCAAACACCGTCAGCGGTTCGGTCGGCCTTACCTATAACGACCAGGCCAGCTCAAGCAAACCCAATGCTTCGGTGCTGTATAGCTGGAAAAACGCGGCCAATGATTTCGGCATCGCCGTCTCCGGCTCGCATTACGAAGAAAAAGTAGATCGCCAAGGCATCGAAGTTTTCGGTTACCAGCCGGTGTCCGACTTTTCCGGCAATCCGGCGGTAGCGGCGCAGCTGGCCAGCGGCTCGCTCAAGCCCGGCGACCAGGTGCCGCAGGAAATCAACGCGGCTTATTTTCAGCAGCAGCGTAAGCGCAACAGCGTGACCTTGGGGCTGCAGTACAAGCCCACGCACGAGCTGGAGTTCAACCTCAACGCGCTTTACATCAAAGAGCGCTTCGACAACTTCAACCAGTCGATGTACGGCTTCACCAGCCAAACCGGCAGCACCAATATCACCAGCCTCGGCGGCGTCAGCAATGGCGTGGTGCAAAGCGGTCACTCCTGCGGCAGCGATACCGTGGGTTGTGCGGGTCCGGTACGTACCTACATCGATAACCTGGTGCGGCAGTCCACCGTGGTCACCAAGGGTCTCGACCTGAAAGGTGCTTACAAAGGCGAGGGCTGGAGCCTGACCGGCCAGGCCGGCATCAGCAAGGCCGCCGACGAAAACAATTCGCAAGCCTTTACCGAGCCGACTTTCTACGGCGGCTATAGCTGGGACATCAACAAAGGCCAGACCTTCGACAACTCGGCTGCCGCCCGCAATCCGAAGAACTGGGTGGCCGATGGCAACTGGCTCGGCAATTACGGCAAGATTCCGGCGCACGCCAAAGACGTCTACGGCCAGGTCGATTTCAGCAAGGATTTCGACGGCCCATTCAACGAGCTGTTGATTGGCGCGCGCTATGCCAAGCACAACGAAGACTTCACCGAAAATGTCTATGGCGGCGTGACGCCGGCCGATATGTCCCAGGTGGGTGGCGTCAGCTACGCCGACACCATGAATGCCTTTTCGGGCTTTGCGCCGGACATGAAGTACCACATCCAGAACAGCGCCGGTGCGATTCGTAGCTGGGTGCTCGGCAGTCCGCTCGATTACGCCAACCCCGATCCGGCGTCGTATCTGGACAACACCTGGAAGCTGTCGCAGAAATCCACCGCGCTCTACGGCCAGATGAATTTCGCCACCGACACGCTGCATGGCAATTTCGGCGTGCGCTATGTGCGCACCGAGATCCAAGGCTCCAGCTTCAACTTCCTTGGCACACCGGTATTGCCGGCACCGGCGGCCTGGTGGCAGACCAGCAAGAAAACACATAACGACTGGCTGCCCTCGTTCAACATCGCCTATGACCTGGACAAAGACGTCGTGTTGCGTTTTGCCGGGGCCAAGGTGATGGCATGGGCACCGTATAACCAGCTTCTGCACAACAGCTTCCTCAATGACGACACGCTGACCGGCACCGGCGGCAACTCCAACCTCGACCCGTACAAGTCCTACAACTTCAATCTGTCGACCGAGTGGTACTTCGCCGATCAATCGGTACTGGCCGCGTCAGTGTTCTACAAGCATGTGTTGAACTACATCGACACCGTGGCCGTGGTGGAGCGCCAGTACAACTCCATGCACACCAGTAACCCGGCCAATTACCAGACGATTTATATCAACGGCAAATTGGGCAACTGCGATACCGGCGGCTTCTGCGACTACAGCGTGTTGCGTCCGGTCAATGCCGGTGGCGCCAACATCAAGGGCTTCACGCTGAGCTATCAACAACCGTTCGGCGATAGCGGTTTCGGCATGTCCAGCAACTACACCTATTCGCTGGGCAGCAATAGCAAGAACCAGGGTTTGCCGTACAACTCTAAGCACTCGGTCAATCTCAGCCCGTACTACGAGCGCGGCCCGCTATCGGCGCGCATCACTTATGGCTGGCGCGCCAAGTACCTGGCGGGCGGCTACGTGGCCGGTGCGCCGCCGGCCACCGTGGACGACTACACCGAGCTGTCGGCCAGCCTGGGCTGGAAATTCAACGACAACTTCTCGCTATCGCTGGATGGCATGAATTTGCTCAATGAAAAGTACTTCCAGTACCTGGGCACCAAGGAAGTCGTCGCCGGCAAATACACCACCGGCCGTCGCTACATGGCCAATGTTCACTTCAAGTTCTAAGCACAGCTTTTGAAGCCGATGGCTTCTCTCCCCACGGACCTGGCACCCCTTGCCAGGTCCGTTTTTTGAGGGATAGGTAAAACAAAACCAGCCGCGTACTACCCCCTCCCCTGCTCGCAGGGGAGGGTTGGGGAGGGGTACGGACTTGCGAAAATACACGCAGTGAAAGCAGCAGCGACGCCTTATGCTTCACTTTCAACGCATCATGCCGAGATCCGATATGAGCAAGCTTCGCCTTCTTCTTTGCCTGGCCCTATGCAGTGTCACGGCCTTCGCACAGGCCGCCGATACCCGCGTGGAGCTGATCCCCATGCCGGCACAATTGACGCGTGCCGATGGCAGCTTCAGCGTCAACGAACAAACACCTATCGTGGTTCCCCCCGGCGATGCAGCGGCGCTGCACGCGGCGAACTACCTGGTCGGCCTGGCCGAGCACAGCCGTGGTTTGTCCTTGCAGGTACGTGAAAGCCCGGCAACCGGCGCCGCCATCACCCTGCAGCGCGACGCCTCGATAAACAATCGCGAGGGCTACACGCTGGATGTCACGCCGAAAGGTATCCGTATCGCCGCGCGCGATGATGCGGGGCTGTTCTATGGTGCGGTCACGTTATGGCAATTGCTGACGCCGAACGGCCGACGTGGCGAGGTGAGCGTGCCGTCGCTGCATATCCGCGACGAGCCCCGTTTTAGCTGGCGCGGCATGATGCTCGATTCTTCGCGGCATATGCAGTCGGTGGAAGAGATCGAGGGCTTGCTCGATCAAATGGCCGCGCACAAGCTCAACAGCTTTCATTGGCATCTCACCGATGACCAGGGTTGGCGTATCGAGATCAAGCGCTACCCCGAACTAACCAAGATCGGTGCCTGGCGCGATGGGTTGAACGAGCAAAGCGATCAATCGCCGCAGCGCTATGGCGGCTTCTACACCCAGGATCAGATTCGCCACATCGTGGCCTATGCCGCCGAGCGGCAAATTACCGTGGTGCCCGAGATCGACTTGCCGGGCCATGCACAAGCAGCGGTGGCTTCCTATCCCGAGCTGGGCGTGACCGGCAAGCGTCCGCCGGTATCGCCCGATTGGGGTGTTAATCCTTATCTCTATAACGTGGATGATCCCACCCTGCGTTTTGTCGAGAACGTACTCGACGAAGTGATGGATTTATTTCCATCCACCTATATCCATCTGGGCGGCGACGAGGCCGTCAAGGACCAGTGGCAGGCGTCATCGGCGATCCAGGCCAAGATGCGCGCGCTGGGTGTGAAAGACGAAAACGCCTTGCAGAGCTGGTTTATGGGGCAGCTCGGCACTTATCTAAACCAACACGGCCGCCGCTTGCTCGGCTGGGACGAAATCCTCGAAGGCGGCCTGCCGGCAAGCGCCACCGTGATGTCGTGGCGCGGCAGCAAGGGCGCCATCGATGCGGCCAGGCAAGGTCACGACGTGGTGCTGTCGGCGGCGCCGGATCTGTATTTCGACAACGTACAAAGCGACCGCGACGACGAACTCTCCGGCCGCCTGCCGCCGATCAGCCTGGCCAAGGTCTACGGTTTAGAGGCGGTGCCGAAAGAGCTTAATGCGGCGCAGGCGAAGCATGTGCTCGGCTTGCAAGCCAATGTATGGACCGAGCATCTGCCGACGATCAGCCATGTGCAGCATGCACTGTTTCCGCGTTTGGATGCGGTAGCCGAGGCTGCATGGTCGCCCGTTGCAAAGCGCAACTGGAGCAATTTTCTGTCCCGGTTGCCGGCGCAGTTCGTGCGTTACGGTCAGCAGAATATCAACGTGGCCGACAGTGCTTTCGCACCGGTGTTCGAACTTGATCGCAACGCGGCGCTGGCCAGCGGCAAGGCCCGTGTCACGCTGACCAATCAGGCCAAGTACGGCGCATTGCACTACACACTCGACGGCAGCACACCGGGCCTAAACTCGCCCCTCTATAGCAAACCGCTCGATGTGACGATGCCGGGTGTGTTGAAGGTGGCTACCTTCGCCGCGGATGGCAGCGCGCTGTCGGCATCACGGCAACGTGCGCTCGATACGGACAGCTTGCTTGGCCGCAACAGCGGCGAGTTGGTCAATTGCCCCGGCAGCGACTTCACCCTGCGCTTGCAGCCGATGCCCGATGCTACCTCGCAGGCGCCGGCTTACAACGTCAACATCTTCGACGCCTGCAGGCTGTATCGCCAGGCGCGCCTGGATGGGGTCGCCTCGATCAGCGTGCAAGCTGCGCGCCTGCCACGCAACTATGCCTTGGCGCACGAAGCCAAGCTGGTGAAATCGCACCCGGCCAGCACGCCGCATGGAGAGTTGCTGGTGCATCAAGGCAACTGCGATGGCCCGCTGTTGACCACGCTGCCATTACCCGGCGATGGCTCACGCGATTTCACCCTGGAAGGCCCGTTGTTGCCCAGGCAGGGCGTGCACGATTTATGTCTGATCTTTACCGCGCCGACCAACGGCCCCTTGTATGCCATCGATAAGGTGACGCTGATCCCAGGCCAGGTAGCGAAGGCCGCTAAACCGTGACCCGCCGCCTCGCCTCGGTCGATGCACTGCGCGGCTGTACCGTGGCCGCGATGCTGCTAGTCAACGACCCAGGCGATTGGGGCCATGTGTATGCGCCGTTGGAGCATTCGCTATGGCATGGCTGCACACCGACCGATCTGGTGTTTCCATTTTTTCTGTTCGTGGTGGGTGTCTCGATCGCGCTGGGCATGGAGCCGCGCGTCAATCAGGGCGCCAACCCGTCGGTGCTGACCCGCGCCGCGTTGATGCGCGCATTGCGCATCGTCGCGCTTGGCCTGCTTATCAATGTATTGGCTTGGCTCATCATGCCCGGCGTACATCTGCGCTTGCCGGGTGTATTGCAGCGTATCGGCCTTTGCTTCGCCGGTACGGCGCTGTTCGCCATTTACACGCGACCGCGCACGCAATGGAGCGCCATCGTTGCGATCCTGCTCGGCTATTGGGGCTTGCTCGCGCTGGGCGGTTCATTGGAGCCATGGATCAATCTGGTCAGCCGCAGCGATAGCGCTTTGTTCGGCCGCTTCGTCTATCAAATCGACCCCGCCAGCGGGCGCGGCCATGATCCCGAAGGCTTGCTTGGCGCACTGCCATCGCTGGCGACCAGTTTGCTGGGTCTATGCGCCGGTCGCTCGCTACGCGAAAACAAACTCAAGCCACTGCTGTTCGCCGGCATCGCTGCATTAGCGCTAGGCGCACTGTGGTCACTGGCGCTTCCGTTCAATAAAAACCTGTGGACCCCATCCTTTGTGTTGTGGTGCGCCGGTTGGGCCACCTTGGCGATGTTGTTGTTTCACTGGTTAATCGATCAGCGCGACTGGCCCGCGTTGGGGCGCCGCTTCGGTGTGAATGCTGTGGCCGCTTATGCAGGTTCCGAGCTGATGCAGATCCTGTTGCCGGGCCTGGGCTGGCAGGAGCCGCTGTATCAACACTTGTTCGCTGGCTGGATCACGCCGCTGGCCGGGCCGTATATCGCATCACTGACATTCGCCGTGGTCTTTGTCGCCGTGTGGTGGATGATCGTCTACGTGATGGATCGGCGACGCTGGTATATCAAGCTCTGACGATTGGCGTAGGTTGGGCTGAACGAAGTGATGCCCAACAACATTATTGGCGCCATGTTGGGGTTCGCTTCGCTCACCACCAACCTACCGGACGTTGAGGCGGTTTGGACGGCCATGCCGGCGCGGTGCGGGGTTTTGTTCAGATTAATTCGGGTAGGTGATGATTATGTGATTATCACCTAAAAATAATAAAAATTATAAATGTTGGCCGCATAACCCCCTCCTATGTCGAATATCGATGACGTTATAGTAAATAACGGAAGACTTGTTGATAGCTTCAGTAACCCGCGACTAGCGGCGATGACTGTTGGGGATCGATCGGTAACTTCTCTGCGAGGAGCAGGCCAATGCGTGCTTTAACTCGTTCTTTAGTGCTGCTTTCCACCTTCTCTTGTATCTGCTTGGCGGGCGAGCTGCCGGCACCGCCGGATGAGCTTAAATATCCCAATATCGTCAAGCCTACCTATGAATACAAATCATGGGGTTATGCAGAGGCTGATCTCAACGATCCCTACACCTGCAGGCACACGCCGCAAGGTCAATTGCTGATCTCGGATTTCGAGAACAATGCCGTCAAGATTTTCGATTTCTCGACGCATAACCTGAGCGTGAAGCATCTCTACGATGAGAAGGGCATTGCGCTATCAAAGATGCTGCCCTTCTCAGCAGCAATGAGCGACGATGGCCATATCTTCGTCGTTGATCGTCATTCGGAGCGATTGCTGGAATTCGATGCTGACGGGCATCTTCTTAAACGCTTTGGTGGCGACAAGGCCAATGAAAAGCTATTCGATGGCGGCAAAATCGCCCTTGCCGGCAATCTGATCGCGGTTGCCGATTCGGGGCATAACCGCGTACTGGTTTATCAGCGTGACGGTACATTGGAACGCATCATTGGAAAGTACGGGCGCAACGAGGGTGAGTTTGACAGCCCAGAAAGCGTTGCTTTCGCCCCCAATGGCGACCTGCTGGTACTCGATACGTATAACAATCGAGTGCAAACCTACGACAGCCATTTTGCGAAGAAGGCGGTCTGGGGATCCTGGGGGTCATTCAAGGGTTTTCTCGCCAATCCCAGTGATATCGCGGTTGGACCGGATAACACGGTATATATCACCGATCTATTGAACCATCGTATCGAGGCGTTCGGCCTCGATGGATCCTTCAAGTATCAATTCGGCCGCCACCCACCCACGGCGCACGAGGGGGCGGGGCGGGTTCATTACCCCACCAGCATCTCGATATCGCCATCCGATGGCAGTCTGGCCGTATGTGAACCTTTCGAAAGTCGTTTTCAGCGCTTTTCGCTGAGTGGCGTATCGGAAGTGCGCAACGTCAACGATTCGGCCTGGTGGGAGAAAGGCACCAAGTTCCACTATGGCTCCAAGGCATCGGCAAGCGCATCGCTTCTCGCCGTTTCCGAGCCGGACACACACGCCATTCTGCTATTTCATTTGGATGGCCAGACAACCTCACTCGCCGAGATCATCGGTGGCGAGGGGCATCTTCCCGGCCAGTTCACCCGGCCATCGGGTCTCGCGCTCGACGAAGCTGCGAACCGGCTACTGGTAAGCGATTCGGGCAATCATCGCATCCAGGAGTTCTCGATCGACACGGCGGCCGTGGACAGGGGCGCCAAGACCGCCAAGGCCAATATCAGCCCGACGGGTAACGTGCTATCGGGTACGCCGAATGCGCCGCAATCTTTGAAATTTGTGGCAAGTCATCAGATCGCCATGAAAGCGGACCCACGGATGGAGCGGATGGGGAGACCGGCGGTCGAACCGGTTATTGAACCAAGCGCTATTCGGGTCGGCCCGGACGGCCGGCTGTTTGTCGCCGATCCCGAGAACAACCGCATCTTGGCGCTCAATGCGGATTACTCGATCAATGCCGTCATCGGTGGTACCGACAAAGCCTCTGGAGGCCTGAGCAATCCGCTTGATTTCTCGTTCTCCAAGGACGGCAAAGCCATTTTTGTCGTGGACCACTACAACTACCGCGTCGTTAAATTTTCCATCGCCGGAAAATTCTTAATGCAAATCGGCGGCGCGGGAAGCACGCCAGGCAAGTTCGTATTGCCCTTCGGGATCTGCTCCGGTCATGACGGCTACCTCTACGTGTCTGATGTCGGTGGGCAGCGCATGGAGAAATTTACCGAACAAGGCCAGTTCATCAAACAATGGGGACGCTGGGGCACCGGCCCTGGTGAGTTCTACAAACCCAAGGGTGTCGCGCAGTTGGCCGATAACACGTTGGTGGTGATTGATTTCGGCAATCATCGCGCGCAGATGTTCGATCCCGAAGGCCAGTTCATTAAAACGTTCGGAATCGAGAATGCCGTCGTCAATACAGTCCGGCCATGACCTTTCGCGCCATGGTGGCGATAGGCACGATGTCGCTGTTGGCGACGACAGCAGCGACATCCATCAGTGCGCAGGCCATGCAGGTGAGTTCCAGCGATGGTGTTTGGACCGTTGGATTCGGTCCATCCACGGACTTTCGCATCGGTAGGGAAGGGGCGTTGGATGTACGGCTGACACCAAATAGCCAAGGTGCTTGCGCGCAAGTGACGGAGGCCGTTCTGGAGATGCCGCAACACGGACACGGTGCCGACTCTTCGCCTCGGGTGATGGCTAACGGACTCTGCCAGAGTCGCGTCGAGGGCATTGCGCCGACCATGCGCGGAAGGTGGCGCCTGCGACTTATTCTGGGCGCAGGTAATCAAACCAGCGTTGCCGATATCGGGATCGAGGTGCAATGACATCGTTTCGATGCCATGCCTGGCTGTTGGCGATAGGGATGTGCTTCTTCGCCGGCCAGGTGGCGGCACAAACCGCCCCGTTGAGCGACGTGCTTAATGCCCTGGGCTTGACGAAGGATAATGTGCCCGCCCTGCGGCACGATCCGGTTGCCAGAGCCGGCCCGTTCTTCGATGCGCGGTTGTCCGCAGACGCCAAGCGATCATGCGCAAGTTGTCATGAACCGGGAAAGGCGTGGACAGGGTCGGTTGTTGCGGCGGCTGCCGGCGAGCCAGACAAGCGCGCCGTGCCAAGCCTCAACGCCGCCGGCCAGGCGAGTTTCTTGTTCTGGGACGGCCGCGCCAACTCACTCGAAGCCCAGGTCATGGAGGTGCTGGAGAATCCCGTCGAAATGAATGGGTCGCGCCTGCTCGCGGTCAAGTTCAGCGCTAATCCCGATTCAGGCGTTACCGATTGCCGCCCAGATACTCGGTTGCTGAGCGAGTTGAACGATATCGGCAACGAGCAGTTGTCCAGCCGTCGCTATCGCTCCATCTATGAGCGTATGTCGCTGGACGACCGGCGCGCGGTAGATCGAAGTTTTGCTTGCGTGGCTCATGCGATCGCGCAATTCGTTCGGGCGATTCCGTACCCGGAGAATCTTTGGTCGGCGGCTACCCTGGGTCAGCGCGATCCGGCGAAGGAGAATCCCGCGGCTTTTCGTGGCGCCATCGTTTTCGCCGGTAGTGGCCGATGCGCCACCTGCCATTACGGCCCGTACATGACCGACAATCAGTTTCACAACATCGGCATCGGCGATCTGAAGGAGGCCGACATCTCCGATCCAGGCCGGTATGGCGCCGTCAAAGCCATGGCGAACAATCCCTATAACCAGTTGGCGACATCCAATTATTCACCCACCGGGGCGATTACCCGCTTTCGATTGTCCGAGGAAATGTGGGGCGCATTCAAAACCCCTTCGCTGCTGCAACTCAACGAGATCGGCCCTTATATGCATAACGGCAAGTACAAATCCATCGAAGAGGTGGTGGACTACTACGATACGTTGCGCGGCTCAGTCGCCCCTCCGCATCATTACAACGGTCTGATCGTGCCCTTGCATCTCTCGCCGACAGAGCGTGCGGATCTGATTGCATTTCTAAAGTCGCTTTAGGCGCTGGCTTGAAATAGAGGTGATGCCTCACGTGGCGCAACGTTGGGGTTCGCTTTGCTCACCCCAACCTATCTTCACCCCAATGTGTGCGCCGCGAATCCACGTCATATGCCTGGGCTATCATCGGCGGTTCACGATGTTGAGCCGATGCAAAGGGTTGTCTGATGAATCATTCGTTGCCGCTTGTGCGCCGTAGTTTGTGGGTCGCCGCTGTTGCTTTGTTGAGTGCCTGCGCCAGTCAAAGTGGTACTTCGCCGGTGGCGCGCACGGCATCTATCGATGTGCCGACTATCCAGCGACCGGGTGGCGAGACGCCGCAATGGTGGTTCCGTAATGGCGCGGCGCAGGCGGCGCTGGCATCGACGCAGGCGAATACGCATGGGCAGCAGGCGAAGAACGTGATCGTTTTTCTCGGCGATGGCATGAGCATTCCCACTATTGCGGCGGCGCATGTATTGGCCGGTCAGCGCAAGGGTGTGGATGGCGAGAGTTATCGCTTGAGCTTCGAGCAGTTTCCGTTCAGCGCGCTGAGCCGCACTTATGAAACCGATCAGCAGACGCCGGATTCGGCCGGCACGATGACGGCGATCATGACGGGTGTGAAGACGCGTGCTGGTTTTATCGGCGTATCGCAGCTACCTAAGCGTCAGGATTGTGCGGCCAGTCGCGGGCAAGAGTTGGTGACTACGCTGGAGCTGGCGGCCAATGCCGGCATGAGCACCGGCGCGATCACCACCACACGAATCACTCATGCCACACCGGCGGCCACCTATGGCCATCTGCCTGAGCGCAATTGGGAGGTGGATGCCGAATTGAGTGCGGCGGCGAAGGCGGCCGGCTGCAAGGATTTCGCCGCTCAGTTGATCGATTTCCCCTCGCGCAACGGGCTTACCGTGGCCATGGGCGGCGGCCGCACGGAGTTCATGTCGGCCGGCGAGTCCGATCCGGGCTATCCGAATAAAGTCGGACAACGTTTGGATGGCCGCGACTTGCTCGCCGAATGGAAGGCCAAACATCCCGATGGCGCTTATGTATGGAATGCGCAGCAACTGAAGGCGCTGGATCTTTCGCGCACGCCGCGCTTGCTTGGTTTGTTTAACCCATCGCATATGAGCTTCGATCATGAGCGCATCGAGAAAAAAGCGGATGAGCCCAGTCTGGCCGAAATGACGAGTAGCGCGATCGAGGTGCTTAAGCAGAATCCGAATGGTTTCTTCTTGATGGTCGAGGGCGGCCGTATCGATCACGCCCTGCACGCGGGCAATGCCTATCGCGCCCTGGATGAAACGATTGCGTTCTCGGATGCGGTGCAAGCAGCGCTGCAAAACACCGACCCGGCCAATACCTTGATCGTGGTCACCGCCGATCACAGCCACACGATGACCTTTGCCGGCTATCCGCGTCGTGGCAACGATATCCTCGGGCTGGTGCAGGGACATACCGATAGTTATGACGAGGAGGGTGGTGCGGGCCTCGCTCACGATGCCACCGGCAAGCCTTACACCACGCTGGGGTTTGCCAATGGTCCGGGCTATACCGGCGCCAGCGACAAGCAGCCAGAGGGCGCCAAGCGCTATCCGCATAGTCCCAGTGAATACCAGGAAATCGTCAAAGGCCGCCCCGATCTGCACAAACACGATACGACCGAGCCGAACTATATGCAGGAGTCCATCGTGCCACTGAAGTCGGAAACGCATGGCGGCGAAGACGTGGCGATCTTCGCTAACGGGCCGGGTGCGGCCGCGTTCCATGGCGAGCTAGAGCAAAACGCGATCTTCCACATCATCGTGCAGCATGCACCGCGCCTACGTGCCGAGTTGTGCCAGCTAGGTAGTTGCAATGCCGAGGGTGTGCCGGTGGATCGGCCGACGTATGAGGCATGGCTGCAGCGGGCGAGTGTGCCGGCGAAGCCTTGAGATTGACTCCCTCCCCTGCGAGTCCCGAAAAAGGGACTCCCTTCGGTCGCAGGGAGGGTTGGGGAGGGGTGAAGGCTTGCGGCAAGGTTGCACCCCCTCCCAGCCTCCCCCTGCAAGCAGGGGGAGGAGCACAACGCTCGCTGCTTTTGACGTTGGTTTTTGACCTTGGGGCCCCTGTGCGTCGGTGAGGGTTGGACGACAAGGCCCGCAGGGGCATCGACATGGATGTCGATGCCTTTTCGCCAGGGCAGGAAGCCCTGTCGAAAAGCCCGGCCGACCCTCACGTACCCGAAGGGCGACTCACCGGGGTGGCCTTCTCTTTGGTTACTTTCTCTTGGCCACTCAAGAGAAAGTGACTCGGACCCCGGCAGGGGTTCGAAAGCCCGCCGCAGGCGACCAACCTAGCCACACCCCCCCACAAGTTTCCAACACGAAACCAAGCCCCACACCAACCCGTAACCAAAGTGTCAAAGAAAAGACATGTGAAAATTTCATGATGCTGAGCTATCCGCACGTACTTACGCCGGATTCTCAGAGCTTCAGGAGCTTCACGTGATACAGAAAACCATGCTTGCGGCCGCGATGGCCGTGGCTTTCGCCACCATGAGCTATACGGCTGCGGCCACCGAAGTCGATGCGCCGGTCGCTGCCGATGCCGCGCCGGCCAAGACCGATGCTGCAAAAAATCTCGAAACCGTATCGGTGATCGGCCAGGGCGAAACGCGGCAGGTGCAGCGTATTACCGTGAAAGATGTCGCCGTGTTGCCGCCGGGTGCCAGCATCCAGAAAGTGCTTAACCGCATGCCCGGTGTGAACGTGCAATCCAACGATGCTTTCGGCGCGAACGAAGAGTCGCAGACGATCAGCTTGCGCGGCTTCAATGGCCAGCGCCTGGGCTACACGCTGGACGGTCTGCCGCTGGGCGACAACGCCTACGGCAACTACAACGGTCTCAATATCAGCCGTGCCTTGATTGCCGAAAACTTCGGCGGCGCCGAGCTGGCGCAGGGCATCGGCGGCCTGGGTACGGCATCGACCAGCAATCTGGGCGGCGCCATTCAGTATTACTCCGATGATCCGGCGACGACCTTCGGCGGTCGTTTCGGACAGACCTTCGGCACCGATCAAAACCGCCGCACCTATCTGCGCCTGGATAGCGGCGACTACCACGGCTTCTCGATGTATCTGTCGGCCATCCGCGCCACCGCCGATATGTGGGCGCAGCCGAATTCGCCGACGTCGACCAAGCAGTTCAACGCCAAGGGCGTGTATCAGTTCGATGGTGGCCGCATTACCGCGTTTGCCGATACCTCGCGCACCTCGCAGGCCGACTACGCTTACTTGTCCAAGAGCGGCATGTCGCGCGGCCTGGGCTGGGACTGGAATCTGTATGCGCCCGATTGGAAGCGGGCATTGTCGGCGGCTTATTGCGCGCCGGTATACACCATCAAGGGCAAGCAGGATGCTCGCTGTGGTTTTTCCGGCGGCGTCGACAATATCGATGATGCTTACTATCAGAGCCGCGCCTTGCGCAGCGATGATTTGTATTATCTCGCCGGCGATTTTTTCCCCAGCGACGGCGTCACTGTGCATGCGCAGGTGTATCACCACGAGAACGCCGGGCAGGGCCATTGGTGGTCGCCGGGACAAAAGTCGTATCCGGGCACGCCGCAGGAATTGCCGATCTCGATCCGCAGCACCAACTACAAGATCAACCGCAACGGCGCGATCGCCTCGCTGGCGTGGGAAATCGGCGGCCATCATCTGGAAGGTGGCGTGTGGTACGAGCAGAACCATCACAACGTCGAGCGCAATTTCTACTGGATCAGCAGCCCGATCAACGACGACACCTATCTGAGCGATCCCAACCGGCGCCTATTCAGCCAGGCTTATGTCATCACCACGCGCCAGGCGTATCTGCAAGACAGCTTCAAGCTGTTCGACGATAAGCTCAGTGTGGACATCGGCGTGAAGAGCCCGCACACCACGATGACCGCGCGCAATGCGGGCAACATCATGGCCGAAGCGCCGGTGGCCAATGGCACGCTCAAGGCCAGCAAGACTTTATTGCCGCAGATTGGCCTGGGCTACAAGATCGACGATAAGCAGGAGCTGTTCCTCTCCTACGCCAAGAACATCGCGGCGTTCCAGGGCGGCGGTGCCAGTGGTCCGTTGCTGGTGACCCAGGCGGCCTACGATGCGACCAAGGGCAACCTCAAGCCGGAGCAATCGCGCACGATCGAAGGCGGTTATCGCTATGTGCAGCGTGATTTCGAGGCATCGGTGGCCTTGTATGACGTGAAGTTCGACAACCGCCTACTTTCGCTCAACCCGTGCCCGAGCATTCAGCAGGGCACCACGCCGGCGTGCACCACGCGCTTCTACAACGTGGGTTCGGTGAGCAGCCATGGCGCCGAGTTCAGCTTTATCTGGAAGCCGCTTGAGCATTTCGAGTGGTACAACTCGGCCTCGTTCAACCGCTCCACGTACGACAACAACTTCACCCAGAATGGCGTGGTGATTCCGACCCAGGGCAGGGTGACGGTCGATACGCCGCGGCGCATGTTCGCCAGCGAGATCAACTGGACCTATGGCCCGTGGAACGTGAGCCTGCGCGGCAAGTACACCGGCGGTCGCTACTACACCTACACCAACGATCAGGGCTTTGGCGGCTACACCGCGTTCGATTTCGGTGCCGGCTACGATTTCGGTGCGGTCAGCTTTGCCAAGGACGTGCGTTTGTCGTTGAACATCACCAACCTGACCGACAAACGCTACGCTTCCAACCTCACTGCGTTTGCCAATATCGATCCGAACGGCCGTCAGTTGGCGTTTCATGCAAGTGCCCCACGGCAGAGCTTTCTTACGTTGGACGTGAAGTTCTAAGAGCTGACCCCTCCCCAACCCTCCCCTACAAGTAGGGGAGGGAGCTGACTGAGGCGAGCTCTGGCTTTTAGCTCCTCCCCCTGCTTGCAGGGGGAGGCTGGGAGGGGGTAAATCTTGCGGCAAGATTTGCACGTCCATCACTACGGAATCACCCGATGAAACCTTTAAGCTGGCTGGCACCACTTCTCGCGATTGGATCGCTGGCCATGGCTGCTCCCGTACACGCAACCGATCATTCCCTCGACGTCAAACCGCTGGCGCGCAAAGTGCTGGTGATCGGCCACCGTGGCGCCAGTGCGCTGCGGCCGGAGCACACGCTGGCCTCGTATGGCCGGGCGATTGCCGATGGCGCGGATTTCGTCGAGCCCGATCTGGTGATGACCAAGGATGGCGTGCCGGTGGCACGCCACGAGAACGAGATCAGCGGCACCACCGATGTCGCCAGCCACACGGAGTTCGCCGGGCGCAAGGCGACCAAGACCATTGACGGTCAAAAGGTCACCGGCTGGTTTACCGAAGACTTCACCCTGGCCGAATTGAAGACGCTGCGCGCGCGCGAGCGGTTACCGCAGTTTCGCAGCACGCAATACGACGGCGAGTTTCAGATTCCCACGCTGGAAGACATCATCGAGTTCGTCGCCACCGAGTCGGCTACGCAAGGGCGTGTCGTCGGCATCATTCCCGAGATCAAGCACGGTACCTATTTCCAGAAGATCGGCTTGCCGATGGAAGACCGCGTGCTGGCCATTCTCGCCGCCCATTCGTACACCCGCACGGCGCCGGTAGAGATTCAGTCGTTCGAGATTGCCAACTTGCGTTATCTGCGCGGCAAGCTCGGCAAGGATCATCAGAATATCCGTCTGCTGCAGCTTTACGGCGACGTCAAAGAGCAGCCCTATGACGTGACTGCCAGCGGCGGCAAGCTGACTTTCGGCGAGATGATGAAACCGGCCGGGTTGCGCGAAGTGGCGACCTATGCCGATGCGATCGGGCCGAATATCCGCTCGATCATTCCGCTCGCCGCCGACGGCACACTGGGCAAGCCGACCGCCCTGGTGCGCGATGCGCACGCGGCCAAGCTGGAGCTGCATCCGTATACCTTCCGCCCGGAGAATTACTTCCAGGCGAAGAACTTCCAGCAGGGCAGCGATCCGAAGACCTTTAACGAGGCCGGCTCGATTGCCGAGATCCGCGCTTATCTGGATGCCGGTATCGATGCGTTCTTTACCGACGACCCGGCGCTTGGACGCAAAGCGCTCGATCAGCGCTGAACCCTGGTGTCGGACCATCTTGAGGGGGAGGGGCGTCAGTTGCGGCTGGCGCTCCTCCGCCAATCATTTACAGCATGAGTAAACCTATGCGCCATTCGATGCGTCGCCTCGCCATCGCTGTTCTTGCCCTCGCTTTTGTAGCCTCGGCGAGTGCTACACCGGTGCTGCTTATCTCCATCGATGGTCTGCGCCCGGCCGATGTGCTGGAAGCAAAAAAGCATGGTTTGAAGTTGCCCAACCTGGAGCGCTTTCTCAGCCGGGGCGCTTATGCCAGCCAGGTGCGCGGTGTGCTGCCGACCCTGACCTATCCCAGCCATACCACCTTGATTACCGGTGTTTCGCCGGAGCGCCATGGTATCGGCGGCAATCTCACGTTCGACCCCACCAACAAGAATCAGCAGGGCTGGTATTGGTATAGCAGCGATATTCGCGTGCCGACCCTGTGGGACGCGGCGCATGCGGCGGGTTTGAGCACGGCGAATGTGCATTGGCCGGTGAGCGTGGGCGCGACGGTGGATTGGAACCTGCCGCAGATCTGGCGTACCGGTTTGGCCGATGACCGCAAGCTGCTCGCGGTATTGGCCACCCCCGGTTTACTGCCGGACATGGAGAAAGATCTCGGCGCGTATGCCGATGGCATGGACGAGAGCATGGCCGGCGACGAGACCCGCGCGCGTTTCGCCGTGCAATTGCTGCAAACCCATAAGCCGCAATTCATGACGGCTTATTTCACCGCGCTCGATCACGAGCAGCATATGAGCGGACCCGATACACCGGCCTCGCGCGCCGTGCTGGAGAAGATCGATGGCTTGATCGGCAACCTCGTGACCACCGCGCAGCGCGTGCATCCCGATGGCGTAGTGGCGGTGGTCTCCGATCATGGTTTCTTGCCGGTGCAGCAGGACGTGAATCTGTATATGCCTTTTATCAAGGCAGGTCTGATTACTTTGAAAGATGGCCTGGTTACCGATTGGCAGGCGATGCCGTGGAACGACGGCGGCAGCGCAGCGATTGTATTGCGCGAGCCGGACAATGCCGAGTTGAAGGCCAAGGTGTTGGCCTTGCTCTCGCAGTTGCAAGCTGATTCGGCTTACGGCATCGATCGGGTACTCGATCACACTCAATTGGTGGCGCAAGGCGGCACGGCGCAGGCGAGCTGGTTCGTGTTGTTCAAGACTGGCTACGAGATGGCTGGCAAGCCGGATACGCCGCTGCCTTCGCCCAGTCATTACCGCGGCATGCATGGTTACGATCCGGCGCTGCCGGCGATGCGTTCGACCTTCTTGCTCGCGGGCAAGGGCGTGCCTGCCGGGAAAAATCTCGGTGAGATCGACATGCGCGATATCGCGCCGACACTGGCGAGCTTGCTGGGTGTGAGCCTGCCGCAAGCACAAGGCAAAGCCCTGCTCTCGCCATGAGATGGCGGCGCGTTTCAAGCGCGTTGCGGTAAATGTGAAAAGTATGTTTACGGTTGACACACGCGAGTAAAGAAACTTTCACAAAACCCCTCCATCCTTGTGCGAATGGCCTTGGGGTGGCCTTCGATTTCTCTCACTAAATGTCGTGGCGTGCCGCGAATGCGGACGGCTGCGCGAAGGATAAGCATGTCTGCTCGTAGGATTTTCATACGTAAAACCGGCCTCGCTTTGGCGCTGCTCGCCGCGTTCAACGGCGTGGCGCTGGCTGAAGACAACGTCCCCGCTGGTGCAGTTGCTCCGGCTGGCGCCGCTGCTACAGCGGACACCGCAGATGCCGCGGCCGATAAGGCCAAGACGCTTGAATCTGTGTCGGTAATCGGCCAGGGCGAGTCGCGCCAGGTGCAGCGCATCAGCGCCGACGACGTGAAGATCTTGCCGCCGGGCACCAGTCCATTGAAGGTGTTGCAGAGCAAGCCGGGCGTGCATTTCGAGTCGGCCGATCCGTTCGGTGCTTATGAGTGGTCCACGCGCATCAGCTTGCGCGGTTTCAATCAGAGCCGCCTGGGTTTCACCCTGGACGGTATTCCGCTGGGCGATATGAGCTATGGCAATAACAACGGCCTGCATATCAGCCGCGCCTTGATCTCGGAGAACCTCGGCAGCATCGAGCTGGCCGAAGGTATCGGTGCCTTGGGCACGGCCTCCACCAGCGATCTGGGTGGCGCGGTGCAGTTCTACTCGTCGGACCCGACGCCGAACTATGGCGTCACCTTTGCGCAGGGCATCGGCAACGACAGCGCCAGGCGTACCTTTGTGCGCGTCGATACCGGCGACCACAATGGCTTCGCCATGTATGTGTCGGGTGCTTATTCCACGGTGGACAAGTGGAAAGGCGATGGCGCGCAGGAGCAGATGCAGTTCAACACCAAGGCCGTATACGACTTCGGTGATAACCGCATCGGCGCGATGCTGACCACCTCGGACCGCGACGAGACCGACTATCAAGATTTGTCGAAAGACATGCTGCATCGGCTGGGCTGGAACTGGGACAACTACGCGCCGGATTGGCAGCGCTCGGTCAATGCGGCCAAGGGCATCTACACCGGCGGCGTGAATAACCCCGACGACGCGTACTTCGCCGGCCGTGGCGTGCGTAAAGACCGCATCGGCAGTGTCTTCGGCGACTTTGCGCTGGCCGAAGGCCTGCGCTTTAAGGCCACCGGCTACTACCACACCGATCGTGGCCAGGGTCACTGGTTCACGCCGTATCAGGCGTCGTTTCCGGGCACGCCGCAGGAAGTGCCGATCTCGTTGCGCACCACCGAGTACGGCATCGACCGCGCCGGTGTCACCGCCGCGTTGAACTGGGAGATCGGCGCGCATCATGTGGAAGCCGGCGTGTGGTACGAGGACAGCAACCACAACGTGCAGCGCAACTATTACTTCGTCAACGGCCCGATCGATGATCGCAAGTTCATGACGAACCCGGACATCCGTGTGTTTTATCAGCACTACGAAACCACGACCAAGCAGTTCTACATACAAGACAACATGAAGTTCATGGATGACCGTTTGTCGGTGGATGTCGGCTTCAAGGCGCCGGACACCACGGTCAAGGCGAAAGCGCTGGGGGGCACGGTCAAGAGCTATGCCAATGGCGAGTTGACCGCCAAGAAGAACTTCCTGCCGCAGGTCGGCGCCAGCTATAAGCTCGGCGATGGCTACGAAGTGTTTGCCTCGTACGCGAAGAATATTGCCGCGTTCCAGGCCGGCGTTAACGGCCCGCTGGCAACCACCCAGGTGGCTTTCGATGCGTTCGGCAAGCAGCTCAAGCCGGAACAGTCGCGCACGATCGAAGGCGGCGTGCGTAGCGTCAGCGACTTCTACGAAGCATCGCTGGCCGTGTATGACGTGAAGTTCGACCATCGCCTGCTGACGATTTCGCAGTGCGCCGGCATTGTCGGTTGCGCCAGCGCCTACGCCAACGTGGGTTCGGTGACCAGCCGCGGCGCCGAGCTGGCGGTCAATTTCAAATTGACCCAGCAACTGCGTTGGAACAACTCGATCTCGTACAACCGCGCTCGCTATGACGACGATTATTTGAATGGTGGCGTGGTAGTGCCGACCAAGGGCAAGACCGTGGTCGACAGCCCGAAGCAGTTGTTCTTCACCGAACTGGCCTGGATGTCCGGTCCGTGGGATCTGCGCATGTCGGCCAACTTCACCGGCAAGCGCTACTACACCTATACCAATGACGCTTCGGTGCCTTCGTTCTGGACCTTCAACGCGGCGGCGGCTTACGATGTGGGCAAGATCGGTGTGCTGCAGGATCTGAAGCTCGCGCTCAACGTGACCAACCTGGCGAACAAGAAATACTTCGGTTCGATCGGTACCAATGGCTTTATCGCCAACGATCCGCAGGGCCAGTTCGCCACCTTGCAGGCCGGCGCACCACGTGCGGCGATGCTGACGGCGACGCTGCGGTTCTGAAGCATCTGAAAGCGTGGGGCGGGGCTAAAAGCACCCCTCCCCAACCCTCCCCTGCGAAGCCGGGGAGGGACCCAATGAGGCGAGCTGTTGGCCCCTCCCCCTACTTGTAGGGGGAGGTTGGGAGGGGGCGCTCTTGCCGTAGCGTTACTATGCTCGAAAGATCCTTTTTCACAGGCATCGCGCATGGCGACAACGCAAGTCACTCAATCGACCGCACAACGCCCATGGCTTGCGGCGGCCACGATCATGACAGCGGCGGGGGCCATCCTTGGCGCGCTGCTGACGAGTTCCGCTGCAGACGGTTGGCAGCTATTGCACTGGCTGTGCAAGCCACTGACCACCGCGCTGATTTTTCTGCTGGCCTGGCGAACCGTGTTGCCCATATCGGTGCGTTACCGGCGCTTTATTCTGGCGGGCATCGGCTTCTCCTTGCTCGGCGATATCTTTCTGATGCTGCCGCAAGACCTTTTTATTGCCGGCTTGCTCAGCTTTTTGCTGGCGCATGCTTGTTTCATCGCCGCCTTCGCCGGCGGTCTGCCGTTCACCACGGGGCCATGGCAAGGAGTGCTGTGCCTGGCTTATGGCGCGCTGGCGTTATGGATACTGTGGCCATCTTTGGCGACGCCGCTACGCGGGCCGGTGATCGTCTATATGGCGGTTCTATTGACCATGTTGGTGCAGGCCCTGGCGCGTGCCGTGCGATTGCGCGAACGGGGCGATCCGCTGGCGGCGCCTGCGCGACTCGCGGTTATCGGCGCGGTATTGTTCGTCATCAGTGACAGCTTGCTGGCATGGGATCGCTTTCGCGCGGCGTTGCCGTTGGCGAGTTTATGGGTGCTGAGCAGTTACTGGGCCGCGTTGTGGCTGATCGCACGCTCGGTGTCGCGGCAGAGCCAGCTTAAACCGATATGAATACACCCGAGCTCATCATTACCTTGGCAACGCCGGTGTTCTTTGCGTTGATCGCGTTGGAACTGCTGGTAGCGAAACTGCGCGGGCGCAAGGCGTATCACGGCAGCGATGCCATCAACAGCATCGGGCTGGGGGTGATTTCGCAGATCGTCGGGGTGTTCGCCAAAGTGCTTTCGCTGGGCATCTATGCATGGTGCGTGGAGCATCTGGCGCTGTTCACGTTGTCGCCCGGCAGCCTCTGGGTATGGGCAAGCGGATTGCTGCTGTATGACTTTCTTTACTACTGGCTGCATCGCTGCGGCCACGAGGTGAACATCTTGTGGGCCGCGCATGTGGTGCATCACCAGAGCGAGGACTACAACCTGTCCACCGCGTTGCGCCAGACCAGCAGCGGCGCACTGCTGGGTTGGCTGTTTTATTTGCCGATGGCGTTGCTCGGCTATCCGCTGCAAGTGTTTGTGGTCGTCGCGCTGATCGATCTGCTGTATCAGTTCTGGGTGCATACCGAGATGGTGGGGCGATTGGGCTGGTTCGACCGCGTGTTCTGCTCGCCCTCCAATCACCGCGCTCATCACGCGGTGAACGATCGCTATCTGGATCGCAACTACGGCGGCATCCTGATTCTGTGGGACCGGCTGTTCGGCAGCTTCGTCGAAGAAGACGACAATGATCCGCCGCTGTACGGCACCCGCTCGCCGCTGCGCAGTTGGAACCCGCTATGGGCCAATGCCGAGGTTTACTGGGCCACCCTGCAAGACTGCTGGCATGCGCGGCGTTGGCGCGACAAGCTGTTGGTGTGGCTGAAGCCACCCGGCTGGCGGCCGGCCGATGTGGCCGAGCGCTATCCGAAACCGGCATTCGATCTTCGCCGCAAGCGCTTCGAGCCACCGATATCGCGCGCGCTGATAGGGTATTGCCTGGTGCAATTTGCGCTATTGCTGGCAATGGCGACGCAGTTTCTGCAGATGGCCGGCAGTGCGGGCATGCCTACGTTATTGGCCTATGCGGGCTATCTGGTATTTAGCCTGTGCGTGCTTGGTGCGTTGATGGAAGGGCGCCGGCAAGCGTTCTGGCTGGAAGGCGTACGCGTGCTGGCAACAGCTATCGTGCCGCTGGCCAGCGGGCGCTGGTTCGGGTTGGAGCACCTGGCGATGCCGCTGGCTGTCGCTTTGCTTCTCGTGTTTGCGCTAAGCGCAACAGCGTTACCGTGGCTTCGTAGGTTGGGGTGAGCAAAGCGAACCCCAACGTTGCGCGACGTTGGGAATCACCGTGATTCCCAATGTTGGCCGTGTTGGGAGTCATGGCGAGTCTCAATGTTGGCCGTGTTGGGTATCACCGCGAACCTCAACGTTGGCCATGTTCGACGTCGCCGCGAACCTCAAGGTCTCGCAACGTTGGGGTTCGCTTTGCTCACCCCAACCTACCGCTTGTTTGTGCTCAACGCGGGGGCGTTGCGCATGTCACGTTGTTGATCGAGCGATGCCGGGAGTGTTTTAAAACTTGGCGCGTAGCTCGATGCCCCACATTCGCGGTGGGGTGATGTTTTCCGCATAAGGCGTACCGAGCAGGGCGGTGACGTTGTTGATGGTGCCGACATAGCGTTGGTTGAACAGATTGTTGACGTAGGCGCCGACACCCCAGCGGTCGTTATTAGACGTCCAATCGAGTCTAAGATCGGTGCGTCGGCTGGCCTCGCCCAGATCGAACGCCGTCGTCGGCACCGCGCATTTGCCTTGATAGATCGAATCGGCATTGCAGCGTGTGCGGCCGCGATAGCCATATTGCGCATCGAAGGCCAGGTTGCCGCCGATCACGCCATGCCAGGTAAAGCCTGCACTGAGCGTGTAAGAGATCTTCGGCTCATCCACCGGCTGGCCGGAAATATCGATGCCGCTGGCGGCGATGGCATGACGATATTTGGAGTCGATGTAGGTGCCGTTGAAGCCTAGCCGCAGGTCGTCCAATGGATGCCATTGGGCTTCCAGTTCCAGGCCTTTCGCTTCCTGGTTGGTATTGCTGACCCGGTATTGCGGAATGCCGGCACCACCGGTGTGCGGCACCAGTTGCAGGGTCTGGCGGTTGTTGTAGCGGTAGTAGTAGATCGATGCGTTGAGCAGCAGATGCTGGTCCGGGAACACGCTCTTTACGCCGGTCTCCAGGTTCCACACTTTCTCTGGCGAAAACTCGGAATTGACTTGCACGCCGTTATAGCCGCCGGCCTTGTAGCCTTTGGCCAGCGAGGCGTAACCCATCACGTCGGGGGTGAATTTGTAGTCCAGCACCAGTCGCGGACTGACATCGCTCCAGCGATTGCGGCGCTGTACTTGTTGGCCGATGGCGTCGGTAAAGACCAGGTTCTGCGACAGGCCTGCGCGCAATCGCTGCGGCGTGGTGCCAGCCAATTGCGCCGCGAGTGCCAGCACACCGGCCTGGTCGAGCTGGTCTAGCGTGTGGTCCAGCGCCGGTGCGTAGCGCGACGGGGTGTACCAGTCGAACGATTTCTGATCGCGGGTGTAGCGCAGGCCGGTGGTGAGGTTCAGACGGTCGCTGAGATGCCAGATCACATCGCCATAAGCGGCATAGGACTTGAAGTTGCCGTGGTTATAGACGCTTTCGGTCCACGGGTCGCCGAGTAGCCGGTATGGCAGGCCGAACGAGCGCAGCAATGAGTCGAAATAACCGAACACACTGCCGTCCGGCGTACCTGTAGGCAGGCCGCTATGGATAGCCAGCGTATCGACCGTGTCGGTGGTGGCGCGCGCCAAACTGGTTTGCCGCGCTTGCTCCTGGTAGTAGCTGACGCCGCTGACCCAGTCGAGCAGATCGTTGTTGCCGGTCAGTTTGAACTCCTGGTACCAGGTATGGCCGCTGCCGAGTACGCCGGTATCGAGATGGCTGACGATGTGGTCGGTGCCGTCGCCGTCTTCGATGTGCGACATCCGGTAGCCGGTCCAGTTGGTGGTGGAGGTAAGGCTGCCCCAACCGAAACTGTGATCGATGCTGAGCGTGCCGGAGTTGAGTTGCCGCGCCTCGCGGCCGTCGCCGCTGTCGTTGTAGAACGGAGCATGCAGCGGATCGAGAAAATTGGCCGGGTTGGCGGGAAAGGGCGGACGCTGATGAGTATCGCGCGACAGCGGGATCAGCCCCATATCGATGCGCGAGGGCTGTTTGAGCCGGTCGTGGTCCCATGACAGCAGCACGCGCGTATCGGGCGTCAGGTTCCAGCGCCATACCGCACGGGCGCCCCATTCGTCGTCTTTGCCATAGTGCCGGCCGGTCGCGGCGTCGCGCAGCCAGCCGTTGCTCTGGTTATCGAGCACGCTCAGGCGAAAGGCCATGTCCTTGCCCATCGGGGCGTTGAGCAGCGCGTCGGCGTAGCGCCGCCCGTACTCGCCGAAGCGAATCCGTGCCTTGCCTTCGAGTTTGTCGGTGGGCTCGTTAGTGATGATCGAAATGGCACCGGAGGCGGTGTTGCGGCCGAACAGCGTGCCTTGCGGGCCTTTCAATACCTCTACCCGTGCCACGTCGTTGAGCGCCATCAGCGCGCCACCGGCGCGGGTTTGATACACGCCGTTGACGTAGATGCCGACGGCCGAATCGGTGCCGATGCCGAAGTCATTGGTTTCGATGCCGCGCAGGCGGTAAGTCGGCTGGGTGGGGTCGGTGGCATCGACCACCAGGCCCGGCACGAACAGGTTCAGACGGCTGAGATCGGTGGCCGCGACGGTGTCGATGTTTTGGGCGGTGAGGATGTTCAGCGCGATCGGCACCTGCTGCATTTCCTGCGTGCGGTTTTGTGCGGTCACGGTGATCTTGCCCAGCTCGGTCGGCTTGGCCGGTGTCGCTGAGGTAGTGGGTTGCGTACCGGGTTGTGCGGTGTCTTGCGCGGTGCCATGGGCCACGGCATGACTGGACCATGCGCTGGCACATGCCAAGCCGATGCAGGCGGCAAGCCTGCCCGTAGGAAACTTGCTCACGAGAATAGTCATCTTGTGCTGCTCCTCCTTAGCTAGCGATGTCTGAGTGGCGCTCTTATGCCGGGCGCCAACGCACCTGACCGCGACCGCCGTTTCCCCTGCCGCGCATGGTGCGGCATGCATACGCGCGCGTCTTGGCGCGCTGCACAAGCGGCCATCGCGGCACGCCGCGCTGCATTCGCTATGATCGCGGCTCGTTTCTCGGGGATTACTCAATGACTTTGCTGAGCAGGCTGATACGCCACAAGTCGGTCGAACAGTTGCAATCGGAGGTGGGCCGGCGCGGCGATTTTCGTCGAGTGCTTGGTTTGTGGCAGCTCACGGCCATCGGCATCGGCGGCATTATCGGTGTGGGTGTGTTCGTGTTGGCCGGTCAGCAAGCGGCGTTGAACGCCGGCCCGGCGGTGGCGTTGTCGTTTCTGATCGCCGGTATCGCCAGTGCGGCGGCGGCTTTGTGCTATGCCGAGTTCGCCGGGTTGATCCCGGTGACCGGCAGTGCCTACACCTATGGTTATGCGGTGCTGGGCGAACTGGCGGCCTGGTTGATCGGCTGGGATCTGTTGCTGGAATACGCACTCATCGTGGCGGTAGTGGCGATTGGCTGGTCGGGTTATGTGCAGTCGCTACTGGCGGCGGCGGGCATCACCTTGCCGGTGTGGGCGCAGGGTGCCCCACACACGGGTGAGGGGCGCGTGTTCAATGTCATCGCGGCACTTATCACGCTGGCGGTGGCCACCTTGCTCACCATGCGCACCGAATGGGGTGCGCGCCTGAATACCTTGATCGTCACCGTCAAAGTGATCGCCGTGGTGCTGGTGATCGGCGTGGGCGTGTTCTATATCGATCCGGCCAACTGGCATCCCTTTATTCCCGCACGAGTGGTCGGCCCGGATGGCGTGGGTCATTTCGGATTCAAAGGCGTCACCACCGCTGCCGCCGTGGTGTTTTTTGCCGTGTTTGGCTACGACACCCTGACGACGGCCGCCGAAGAGGCGAAGGACCCGCAGCGCGACTTGCCGCGTGCGGTGCTGTTGTCGCTGGGTGTGGCGATGGTGTTGTATCTGGCGGTATCGCTGGTGCTTACCGGCATCGCGCACTATCCGACGCTTAACTCCGATGCGCCGGTGGCCGATGCGTTCAAGGCATTGAACCTGCACTGGGTGGCGGTGGCGATTTCAATATCGGCGGTGATCGGCATCGCCAGCGTGTTGTTTGCTTTCATGCTGGGCGCGGCGCGTATCTGGTTTGCGCTGTCGCGCGACGGATTGTTGCCGGGCTGGTTCGCCAAGGTGCATCCGCGCTACGGCACACCGCATCGCCCGACCATCGCGCTGGGTGTGTTTACCGCCTTGGTGGCGGGTTCGCTGCCGTTGGGCGAGGTGGCGAAGCTGGTGAATATCGGCGTGCTGTCGGCCTTCATCGTGATCTGCAGCTCGGTGATTATGCTGCGTATCCGCAAGCCCGAATTGCCGCGCTCATTCCGCACGCCGTGGGTGCCGTGGGTGCCGTTGATCGGTATCGGTTTTTCGATCTGGCTGTTGTCTGAGCTGGCGCTGGTTACCTGGGGTGTATTCGTGGTCTGGGTGGGCCTGGGGCTGTTGGTTTACTTCGGCTACGGCATCCGGCACAGCAAGCTGGAAAAGCAGGGCTGAAAAGACGCATGGAAATGATGAGGCCGTGGACGCGACGGGCCATACGATGGATGTCGGCAGTCCTGTTTTCCTGCCTGCCGGTCTTGGCGGCCCATGCCAAAGAAGATGCCGCTGACTTCATCGGCATCTTCGCCCCCAACGATGAGATCGAACCGATCTTTAAAGTCGTCAGGGAAAATGGACGGCTGCTGGTATCCATCGAAAAAGACGACGAGTCTTGCGGCTGGCTTCCGCTCATCGATGCCGATGGCAACGTCGAGCAGGCCCGGCTGGCTGATCGTGCTGAGTTGAGCAAGCTGCTTGGCCGGTCGGCCCCCGAGCAAGTGCAGGCGATCGTCATTGATGGTTGGGGGGTGATCTATCACGCGCCGAAAGGCTGGCGGCTCAATGGAAATTTCGCCACGCAGACCGGCTTCTTTCTCACGTTCAAATCCAGTGGCGAAGGTATGTCCAGCCCCGGCGATTTCCACAAAGTGAGCCCGGAATCGGTCTGCCCATAGCGATGCCCCATCGATAGGGCCTGAAAAAACAACGGCCGCACAAGGCGGCCGTTGTCGATCATTGCTATGAAGCGTGCAGCTTAGAAGCGGTATTCCACCGAAGCGGAGTACGTTGCCACGTTGACGTTGTCCTGCGGCAGGTTGGCGCCGCCGCGGCCGTACTTGACGTGGTAATTGTCGTAGTTGATACCGAGGCTGACGTCTTTGGTCAGGTTGTAACCGACGCCCACGCCTGCGTACCAGCCGTTGTTCCAGCTCTTCTCGCTGATGCTGGAACCGCCGGAGACGAGCTTGGCGTCGATGTGCGAACGCAGGTAGCCGCCGTGACCGGTGACATACCAATTCTGATAGAAGTCGTACTTAGCGTTGACGCCGATGGTGGCAGCCTGGGTCTTGGCCGAGAGCGTGGTGATGCCGTCCGAGGACTTCGGGCGGCCGAGGTAGGCGTAGCCCACTTCCGCGCCGACGATACCGTTCCAGCGCCAGCCGAAACGCACGTTCTGGAACACGCTGTTCTTGTGGTCGAAGCTGGTGCGGAAGTCCGACTTACCAAGGTTGCCGGCAACGAAGAAGTTGTCGAGCTGGTTGTTTTCGCTCGCCGCAGCGGCAAACGAAGAAACGCTAGCAACGGCCAAAGCGGCCGCAATCAGGGTCTTTTTCATGGATAGCTCCATTTCTTATTTGGGGTTGCCTGGCGCGACACCATGGGGATGGCAAGGTCGCGGCGGCCCGCGTCGGGGGAACGCGGAATGCCTAGGATAATGGCAATTGTCTTGCGATGGTCTTTCTGCGCCTAGCACAAGATTGTTGCGGTTCAGTGAGCATCTGTATGCGTTAGTACTGCTCCATGACCTCTGGCATGGTGTGATGCGCGGCACGGCGTTCTAGCATCATGTGGTCAGCTCCCGTACAGCGAAGCAGCGTTGCACGGCATATTCCACAGGAGACCGCTTTGAAAGTTTCGCGCCTTGCTTCCGCCATGTTCGTTTCGGCCTTAGGGTTGAGCAGCTTTGCCGCCATCGCCGATGTACCGGCGCCGCAGGATGTGCCTTTCGATGGCACTCTGAAAATCAACGTCGACGCCACCGACCTCGCCCGCCGCGTGTTTCGCGTGCACGAAGTGGTACCGGCACAGCCGGGCACGTTGACTTTGCTGTATCCGCAGTGGTTGCCGGGTAATCACTCGCCCAGCGGTCCGATCGACAAGATGGCTGGCCTTAAGGTGAGCGCGAACGGCAAGACGCTGGCGTGGAAGCGCGATCCGCTGAACGTCTATGCGTTTCATGTCGAGGTGCCGCAAGGCGCGAGCAGCGTGGAAGTGGAGTTCCAGTTTCTGTCGGCGCAAGACCCCCGCCAGGGCCGTGTGGTGATGACGCCGGAGATGCTCAATCTGCAGTGGAACACGGTGACGATGTATCCGGCCGGTTACTACACCAGCCGCATCAAGGCCGAGGCCAGCGTGAAGTTGCCTGCCGGCTGGCAGTTCGGCAGCGCGCTTGAGGTGGCTACGCGCGAGGGCGACACGGTGCATTTCAAGTCGATCGACTATGACGATCTGGTCGATTCGCCGATCTATGCCGGTCAGTATTTCAAGCGCGTCGATCTGGATCCGGGTGCGAAGACGCCGGTGTTTCTTAACATCGTCGCCGACGAAGCGAAGTACCTGGAGATCAAGCCCGAACAGTTGAAGCTGCATCAGAATCTGGTGCAGCAGATGTACAAGCTGTACGGCGCGCATCACTACGACCATTACGATTTCCTGCTCTCGCTGAGTGACAAGATGAGCGGCAATGGTCTGGAGCATCACCGCTCCAGCGAAAACGGCGTCAGCCCCGGTTACTTCACCGAATGGGAGAAGGGTGCGCTCGGCCGCGATCTGCTGCCGCATGAGTTCAACCATTCGTGGGACGGTAAATACCGTCGTGGCGCCGATCTGGCCACGCCCAGTTTCAACGTGCCGATGCAAGACAGCTTGTTGTGGGTGTATGAGGGCCAGACTCAGTTCTGGGGCAATGTGATGGCGGCACGCTCGGGTCTGGTCAAGCCCGAAGAAGCACGCGACATGCTTGCCTTCGTCGCCGCCAGCTACGACAAAGGTCGTCCGGGCTTGCAGCAGTGGCGCAATATTCAAGACACCACCAACGATCCGATCATCGCCCAGCGCCGGCCGCTGCCCTACAGCAACTACCAGATGAGCGAGGACTATTACTCCGGCGGCCAGATGATCTGGCTCGATGTCGACGGCAAGCTGCGTCAGCTCAGCGGCAACAAACGCACGATTGACGATTTCGCCAAAGCCTTCTTCGGCATGGAGAACGGCAAATGGGACGTCAACCCCTACACCTTCGACGACGTGGTCAAGACCCTCAACGATATCCAGCCCTATGACTGGGCCAACTATCTGCGCGAGCGTTTGGACGGCCATGGTCCGCTGACCGGCGGTATCGACGCCAGCGGCTGGAAGCTGGTCTATACCGACAAGCCGTCCGATGCGATCAAGGCGATCGAAATGCGCCGCGGCTTTACCAGCCTGACCTATTCGCTGGGCATATCGATAGCCAAGGCCGGTGAAATCTCCGACGTGTTGTGGGACGGCCCGGCCTTCAAGGCCGGTGTGTCGCCAGGCATGAAGTTGATCGCCGTCAATGGCAAGGAGTTCTCCGGCGACGCGATCAAGGACGCCGTGACCGCCGCCGCGAAAGACAAGAACAAGCCAGTCGAGCTGCTGGTGAAAAACTTCGACGAGTACAAGACCCTGCGCATCGACTATCACGATGGCTTGAAGTACCCGCACCTGGAGCGCGACAGCAGCAAGCCGGATCGTTTGGCCGAGTTGCTCAAGGCACGTTGATCCCCAGCACCGCCCTCTCCAGAAGCGCTTTCTCAAGGACTCACCCCTCCCCTGCCAGCAGGGGAGGGAGCGAACCACACCAGTGAGCTATGGAATGTCTAGAGACGCTCAGTGCGCCGGCACGAGAATTTTTTGCCCCGCACTGAGTGTCGGCCAGGCGTAGGACGCATCGGTGGGTATATCCGGGTTCGCGCGCACCAGCGCCACCTCGGTTACGCCATTTTGCGCAGCGATGTTGGCGCGGGTCTCGCCGGCAACGACCCAGTGTTCGCGGCAACCGGTGAGTACGGCGGTTGCCGGCAAGGCATCGGTGATACCTGCGTTATCTCGCTCGATCGTTGCGCGCGGGACGCCACTGCGGCTCGCCAGATCGTCGAGGCCTGCCATGCCCGGTCGTATGCGCGTCTGCACGGGAGCACCCGCCGCCGGCAGTGTGGCGAGCGGAGTACCCGCTGGCGCCAGGCCCAGATATTCAACATGGCCCTCGAAGAACGCCGCACGTACCGCCGACTCGCCGACGCCGCTATGCGCCGGGCCACCGGGCGGAGTACCGCCGTCGCGGATGCGCTCGGCTTCAGCGCGTGGCTCGGCATACTGCGATGGACTGACTCGGTCGGTAATCAGGGTCGCGTCGGGAGCGGGCGTCGATTGCGCGCCTTCGACGGTGCGCCGCAGCGGCTCGACACTGCCGGAGCGCACGCGGGGCAGTACATCGGTATTGAGTGTCGAGACGGTGAACATCTCGGTGAAACCTTCTTGCATGGAGCCACGCCCTTGTATGGCGTCAGTGAAGGCCGGGTGCGTGCGCAAATGCAGGCTCTCGTGAGTGGCGGATTTGAAGACCTGCCACCGTTGTTGAAGCTCCGAGGTGCTCGGATTGGCGCCAGGAGTAAACCCTGATTGCAAGGTGATGCCGCGTTGTCCCTCTTCGCTCCACCCCGTCATCCGATAATCGATGAGCATGCGTTGATTATTGGGATGGCCGATGGTCTGGGCTGCGGTATAGGCGTTCGATACCGCCCAACGGAACGTGTTGCCAGGATCGTCTTGCGGTGTGTAATGGTGTGAGGCGAGGATATCCGTAGCGAAATGCCGCGAACCGGCGGCGCCGGCCGTGCCACCGGGAAGATCATGCTCGAACAACCAATAGGGGACGCCATGGGCCAGATTCGCATCGCCCACGAGGGTGCTGCGATCCGCTTCGCTTGATGCATCGAAGAGGTTTTGTCCTGGCCCTGGGGTAGTCACGCGGGCGCTACGCTTACTTACTTGTGCGGGGCTGGACGTCGCCGCGTCCATCGACGTGCCATAGCGTGTTTCAAGTACCGCACGGGCCTGATTCGCGATATCGACGACACCGGTGCCCGCAGGGGCTCCAGCGGCGGCTCCGGGTGCTGGGGCTGGGGTGTTGAAGGAGACGTGCTGCTGGGATAGTGCAGCGACTGTCTGCGGGCGAAAAGCAGTTATATAGGCATCGAAGGCGTGGAATAGCTGGCTCTGCAACGTCGCGCGTGCCGCTGCTTCATTGGGCGCGCCGGCCTTGCCGTCCCATACGACAGGAGCCGGCGGCGCTGCGGCGGCCGGTGCCGGTGGTGCAGCCCCGCCCGCTGGCGCCGCGGGTGCGGCCGGTGCCGCAGGCGGTGCGGGTGCCGGGCGGCTATTGGGCTCCAATTCGTAGCCGATCTGCTGCGCGGTCGGGGCGTCGGGCAGTGCCGCCACCGGGCCGGGAGCTATCGCGCGTTGATCCGCGCCAGCCGGTCGTGAGGCGGTCACAAAGTTATTCATGGTGAGCTGGTCGGCGGCAGGCAGGCCAGAAGCCGTGATGGTTGCCTGGGCCGTGCTGAGGTTAGGCATCTGCCGCACGACCTGCATCGCCGTGACCAGTCGAGTCTGGTTGAAAGCCCTGGCCGCGCCGGCATTTGTGATGAGTGATTCGAGCTGGAGGCGGCTGCTCAGCTCGGCCAATGTGGTCATCAGTTCGTTAACCGACAAACCATCGAGAATGCGAAAGGCTGCCGTATAGTCGCCAACCCCGGCGACGGGGCTGACCACCGCGAGCGCTTGCATCACTTGCTCTACGGCCGCGCTGGCGGGTAGCCCTTGCCGCTGGATGACTCCGCTTGCAGTAAGCGGAGCGGTACTCGCGCCGACGAAGCTTTCGGCATGGTCGCCGGATGTGTTTATCGCCCGCCTGCCGAACGCATCGGCCTCCCGCTCCAGAGCCGGGTCGTTATTGAGTCCGCTGCCGCCGAGTTGCGATGTCGCGCTGACGCGGCCGCTGCGTTGTTGCAGCACATGCCCGAGTTCGTGCCCAAGCAATTGCTGTCCTTTTGACGTATCGGGCGCCCAATAGCCCGGCGCCATATGAATGTCGCGTCCTTCGGTGAAGGCTTCTGCCTGCAGATGCGATGCGCGGGTGGAGTTTGCGTGCAATCGCACGTCGGAGAAATCGGCGTCCAGCGCGTACTCCATCTTGGCGCGCAGGTTGCGTGGTATGCCGGTGGCATCGGGCAGACGGAACGAAAGTGAGTGCGCCGTCGCGAGCGACGGCTCGGCCAGCTCGTGCTCATGTTCTGCTGTGGGCGGAGCGGCGGTCGCGCAGGCTTGATGAAACAAGGGTATCCGGCTGAAATCGTGAGCCATGCCCGGCGAGCGCGGCGGCGCTGTATTTCCCGCTGCCGGTCTTGCCTGGGCTTCATGGCTGGTCGGCTTCGATGAGGTATGCGCGGCGGATACAGGCTCAGTCTGCGCCTGCGGCTTCTGGGCGAAAGTGCGCATGCTCATGCTCCTCCCCTCTGACCGGCGCAGCCTACACCCAGGACTTGGCAAAATCTGGTCGTGAGCCGGCCGGGGAGCGTGAACGGGTTCTTCGCCTTTCATGCCTGGGGTGGCGCCTGCGGGAAGCTCCGCTATACTGCGCGTCCGCCGTCGCCTTACACCGCACGGCCGGCACGCATCATGCGCCCGTAGCTCAGCCGGATAGAGTAGTGGCTTCCGAAGCCATTGGTCGGGGGTTCGAATCCCTCCGGGCGCGCCACTCAAGCCTTAAATAACCGTCAATGTGCGTTGATAAGGCGCGCGTGGCCATGCCTTGTTGCCCGCAGGGCGGCGTTCCATACTGACCCGGCATGAGGGAGCCTGGTTGCGGGGTCAGGACAGTCGCACCGGCGGCGTTGTGTAACTCGGCGAAAGGGGAGTTCGACGTGGACCATATATCTGCCTTCGGCTCGCTGCTCAAATACGGATTGCCTGGATTGGCACTGGGCCTGTTTCTCGGTGCGATCGCCGGCATCGTTGCCAAGAACCTCACTTCTTTGACGGTCGATGCGCTCAAGGTCTGCTTTAAATACGCCACGATTCTGTTCGCGCTGACGTGTGTGGCCAATGTCGTTCCGCTGTTTCTGGATTACCTGTCCGGGCAAAGAAATTCGCGCATGACGATCGCGGTCAACGTCGAGCCTTCATTTGGCGAGAAGTATCCGCAAGCCGTTGCGCATATGAAAACAGACCTGACGCCGCACCCCGCCGACAATCATGTGGATGTGTCGACGCACGGAACGAACAGCACGGTGTATGTCGACGTGACGGCGATGGGCGATGTCATGGATCAGTTATTGCACAACAATGTTGATCTCAAGACGCAGGTTTCCATGTTGCAGAAGGGCAACGATGAGCGAGCGAAACTTTACGCCGCCATCGTGCCGGCGCCACAAGCCGTACGAGACACCGTCGACAAGGTCATGAACGCCGCCGACAGTTCGGCGGTGGCAACCGACACCTGCCGCAAATCCAATGCTGCGTTATGCGGATGGGCTCACCTGGCGGCGGGCAACGCCCAGGCCGCGCAGGTGTCCTTTACGGCGGCCGCCGGAGACCCGGCGGTGCCGAAGGAGCAGGCCGCCTCGGCGCAAAACGGGCTCGGATATACCTATCTGACCGAAGGGCGGACCGTTGAGGCGATCCAGCAGACCAAGAGCGCGGCGGTCGCTGGAGACCACGGCGCGTCAGTGCAGTTACAGGCGATCAAGCGAACCGTCAAAGGAATCTGATAGTGCGGCCTCGCGGCTAGAAGTGATCCAGGTCATCATTCTGAACAGGTGCAGCCATGCTTGCTCCGTCTGTCGAAAAGCGAAAGTCAGCGCCGCCACAACGCTTGGTTATTGCGGAACAACGGCCCAGGCCGGCTATGGTGCCCCTTCGAAGCGGTGACCATCGGGCGACGCTCCAGGAAGCGGCGCCACCCTGGGACTTGAGCAGGATCCCGGTATTTTCGCCTGACCGGGCAACGCCAGGCCAAGCGCAACCCGCGCTCAACGCGCTGCTGCCTGGTGTTTCGCAGCCGAAGCTCGCAGGCACCGATGTCAACGATCCGCTTGAGCATAAGGCGGACCATGTGGCAGACCAAGCGGTCAACGGCGGATCGAACGTTCCCGATGCTATGCGGCGACCGCTTGAGGCAAGGCTCGGCCACGACTTTGCAGATATCCGGGTGCATGCCGATGAACATGCGCACCGATTCACCGAGCGGCTGGACGCGCATGCGATCGCTCTGCCGGGCCACGTATTCGTCAACCAAGCAGATCTCGCGCGCGATACGCCGGCTGGGCGCTGGGTGATGGCCCATGAGCTTTCTCACATCGCGCAAATGCGCAACGGATCGGCTGGCCAGACGCAGCAAGTCGCGAGCCTAGAAAAAGAAGCATCGAAGAATGCAACGCTTGTGTCGCTGGGAATTCCGGCTCCTGTCCGGCTTGCATCGCGCCCGCAGGCACTGGCGCTCGGTAAAGCAGAAGCCATCACGGTCGGCGCCATCGGCGGCTTGGCCGTCGCTGGGGTTGGGTTGACGATTGCGGCGCTGGCGGGCGCCGTCCCCGGACTCGGCATCGTTGTCGGTGCCTTGGTGGGGGCGGGCGCACTAGGTGCCTTGATTGGAGGTCTCGCGGCGAGCCCCGATATCCCGAAAGAGCCGAAGGAGCGATATGCCTATTTTTTGCGCGATGGGGCGGAGCGACTGGCAAGCGCGCAGTTCGGTCAGCCGTTGGGCTCGGATTTCGAGGACAAATTCGATCACGAATACTGGGAGTGGGACAACGATCCCAAGTTCTCGCGGCGCCTCAAGCTCAAAGAGGGAAAGAAGCCTTCAGCAGCCATCAACGCGCTGTTTTCTCACCTGAGCAAATGGCGTGTCGACTGCGATCACCTCGTGCAGATCGCGCATCTGTGGGCCCAGCTCAACACCTTGGGAGAGAGCGAATTCGACCAGCGCAATACGCCAACGCTGGAGCTTCGTCCTCGCGAGTCATCGACGCTGAAGACGAAGGAGCATTACGGCCGCGTGGGCCCGAACGACTATTGGAAGGTCATCGTGGAATGGCGGCCACCCAATAACCCGCAATTCGATCCGCGCGACACCAAAAAGACGACAGAAGAGCTAGTGCAAACAGCGCCTGTCGGGAGTCGGGTACGTTTTACCAACCGTCATGCACAAGCATGGCATCCGTTCTGTCATGAAAACACCCTCAAAGTAGGCAACGACCTTTTTGCGGCGGGTGGGATGACGACGATGTTGGGCCGTAATACCTTCTCTCAGCTTGAGGTCGAAACGAACCTCGCGAAATATACGAATCCAGACGCCAATCCGGCCTATATCCGCGAAGCTATCTATATCGACGAAATCGAGATATTCGATACGCCGGATGCGGCATCGCGCCCCTCTGACAAGCATTGATAGGCGAGGTGGTGTGCGCTGGGGCTGCGCTGTAGGTAGTGATAGTCCAGGCATAAAAAAAGGCGCCCGGAAGGCGCCTTTTTTGTATCGAGGGCGAAAGACGATCAGCCCTTCTTGATCTCGAAATTCTGCGTGGTGATCGACTTGCCGTCGAGCGAAATCTCGACCTTGTACTTGCCTTCCGGCCACGGGTTCGGGTTCACCACTTTGAAGGTGGTGGTTGCGGCACCTTCGGTGGCGATCGACTGGCTGGTGTTGGTAATCAACTGGCTTTTATCCAGGTAGGTCCACTTGGCGCTGAGGGTGGCGCTGCTGGTGCTGCCTTCGGTGCCGACGCTGGCGTAGATGGTTTTTTCGTTCGGCGCGAAGCTGTTCTTGGCCTTGCTCACTTTGTGCTCGGCGTTGACGGCATTGCCGAGAACCACGCCGGCGATCTTGAAGCTGGTGTCGGCGGCGGCGGGTGTTGCCGGTGCCGGTGCGGCAGGCGCCACGTTGGCGGCGGCAGGTGCCGCTGCAGTGCTGGCAGTGGCCGGGTGAGCCGCGGTGCTGGCCGGTGCCGGCGCCACGGGTGCGGTGGATGCGGGTGCGGGTGTCGGTGCGGTGCTGGCGGCAGCCGGTGCATTGGCCGGCGGCTCGTTCTTGCCGCAGGCACTGAGCATCAGCAGGCCGGCGAAGGTGGCGCTGTACAGGGCGGCGGAGCGTGCGGAAAGTTTCATGATCGGAATCCGTTATCGGCGATGTAGTTCGGTGTGATGCAGTTCGGCGCATAGCGCAAGGTGCAAAGCCTAGCGCTATTGTCATGAAGCGTCGATTACTGGAACACGGTTTGGCGGCGATTTGGCCGCTTTATTGCCGCGCGCCGCGCGGGTTGTCGGGGGTGGCCGGCAAGTTGCTGCGAAATGGATTGATATCGAGTCCGCCACGGCGTGTGTAGCGTGCGTATACGCTTAGTTGCGTGGGCGCGCAGCGATTCATGATGTCGACGTAAATGCGTTCCACGCATTGTTCGTGGAATTCGTTGTGGTTACGGAACGAGACCAGATAGCGCAGCAAGCCGGCGTGGTCGATCGCAGCGCCACGATACGCAATCTGCACGCTGCCCCAATCGGGCTGGCCGGTCACTGGGCAGTTGGAGCGCAGCAGATTGGACACCAAGGTTTCATCGACCGTATCGGCGAGGCTGCGGACCGACAAATAATCGGCCTTGGGCGGGCCGTAGTCGTCGATGTCCAGCTCCAAGCTGTCGATCAGCGTGCCGGATAAATCACTCACGGCGTGGCCGCGCGCGCTGGCTTCACTGAGCTGCACTTGTATCGGCGCACCGGCGGCTGCGGATAGATCGCGGGTCAGCAGCGCCGACAGCGTGGCCGCATCGGCATAACGTTCTTGCGCAAAGCCGTTCAAGTACAGCTTGAAGGATTTGGATTCGATGATGGCCGGCGAGGTCGCCGGCACGCGGAATTCAGCCAGCGCCACCATCGGCTTGCCGCGCGTATCCAGCCAGGACAGCTCGTAGGCATTCCAGATGTCTACGCCGTGGAACGGCAACACCTCGCCCACGCCGATTTCCGCGCGCTTTTCGGCACGCGGAATCGGAAACAGCAGGCTGGGGTCGTAGCGGTCGGCGTAAAGGGTGGTCTTGCCGAGTGGGGAATGTTCTGGGGTATGCATGGATGCATTTTACCCCTATGCGTTTAGGCATTAAGCATTTGCGCCGGTAGTCCGCCCCTGGCGGCAGGGGCGGACCAGGCATCAGGCGTTGACCATATGCATCACCGCACCTGGATAGCGCAAGCCCGCGACGGCATCGGCGGGGAAAACGGCGGCTATCTCAGCCAGATCGGCGGTGCTCAGCGTGACATCGAGCGCGGCGAGATTCTGCTCCAGATACTTGCGCCGCTTGGTGCCGGGAATCGCCACGATGTCCTTGCCTTGTGCGAGCACCCAGGCCAGGGCTAATTGCGCTGCCGTGCAGCCTTTGTGTATGGCCAATGCTTTCACTTTGTCGACCAGGGCGAGGTTACGGGCGAAGTTTTCACCCTGAAAACGCGGGCTGTGGCGGCGGTAGTCGTCTTCGGCGAAATCCTCCGGTCGGGTGATTTCGCCGGTGAGAAAGCCGCGACCCAGCGGCGAATAGGCGACCAGGCCGATGCCCAGTCGACGGCAAGTGCTGAGCGTGTCGTTCTGTTCGGGGTCTCGCGTCCACAGCGAGTACTCACTTTGCAGGGCGCTGATCGGATGTACCGCGTGTGCGCGTTCCAGCGTGTGCGCGGACGCTTCGGACAAGCCCAGGTAACGCACCTTGCCGGCGCGTACCAAGTCGGCCATCGCGCCCACGGTTTCCTCGATCGGCACAGTCGGGTCGACCCGGTGCTGGTAATACAGGTCGATATGCTCCACCCCAAGCCGCTTGAGGCTGGCCTCGCAGGCGGCGCGTACATACTCGGGACGGCCGTTGATACTGCGTCGTTGCGTATCGGCCTCATCGCGCACGATACCGAACTTGGTCGCCAGCACCACGCGATCGCGGCGATCGTGAATGGCCTTGCCGACCAGTTCCTCATTGATGAACGGGCCGTACATGTCGGCGGTGTCGAGCAAGGTCACGCCCAGCTCCAGCGCATGATGGATGGTGGCGATGGATTCGATGTCGTCGCGTTCGCCGTAGAAATCGCTCATACCCATGCAGCCCAGGCCAAGCGCCGAGACTTTCAGGCCCTGGCTGCCGAGGGCGCGGGTATCGAGTTGCCGTGTTTGCATGTCCTGATTCATCGGATCGGTCTCAGCGGTGGGAAGGTGAGCGCATTCTTCGCCTATGCGTCTTAGCGATAAATACTCAATAATCAACATCTCTATTTCATTGAGATAAACAATCGCCATGGATCGACTGCAGGCCATGCGAGTCTTCACGCGCATCGTTGAGCTGGGCAGCTTTACCCGTGCCGCCGACGATTTGAATCTGCCGCGCGCCACCCTGACCCACACGATCAAGCGGCTGGAAGCACAGTTGGGTACGCAGTTGCTGCAACGGACGACGCGCCGTGTGGCGATCACCCCCGATGGCCAGACGTACTATGGCCATTGCATGCGACTGCTGGCCGATCTGGACGAGGTCGAGGGCCACTTTCGCGATGCTGCCGTGCAAGTCAAAGGTCGCGTGCGGGTGGATTTGCCCGCTACGTTCGCGCGATTGAAGGTGATACCGGCGCTGCCGGCTTTTTGCGCGCGTTATCCGCAGATCGAGCTGCATATCAGCACCGGTGACCGTTATGTAAACCTGGTGCAGGAAGGCGTCGATTGTGTGCTGCGCGCGGGCGAGCTGGCGGATTCGGGCCTGGTCGGCCGCCGCGTGGCGATCTTGCCGCAGGCCACTGTCGCCAGCGCCGCTTATATACGTGAGCATGGCCTGCCGGAGACGCTGGCGGCATTGCAAAAAAGCCATCTGGCGGTGAATTGGGCCTCGCCGACTACGCGCCGGTCCGAGCCTTTGGATTTTATGGTGAACCGCAAACTGCGCCAGGTGGACATGCCCAGCCGCGTCACCGTCAACGGCACCGAGGCCTACCTGGCCTGCTGCGAGGCCGGCATGGGCATTGCCCAGTTTCCGCGTTATCGCATCGCCGAGGCATTGGCCAAGGGTGAGCTATGCGAGATCTTGCCGGCTTATCCGCCGCCGCCGTTGCCGGTGACGGTGCTGTATCCACCGCAGCGCCAGTTGCCGGCGCGATTGCGTGTATTTATCGACTGGCTGGCCGAGCTGATGGCCGACATGTAGGTTGGGCTGAACGAAGTGATGCCCAACGTTGCGCAACGTTGGGATGTACGTTGGAGACCAATGTTGGGGTTCGCTTCGCTCACCACCAACCTACCGCGTCATTACGGCGTAACTGCTATTTCCAACATGGCGGGCACACTTGTCGGCGTGCCGTTGGAGTCGAGCGCAATCATCACAAAGCGGCCGGTGGTGCAGACGCGGCGGTCGCCGCTGAGCAGATCCTCGGCGATCATTTCCACTTCCACCTGCATCGAGCTGCGGCCGACTTCGACGATGCGCGCGGTCAGCTCCACCAATTGGCCCTTGCGTACCGGTACGCGGAAGTCCACCTGCTCCGAGCGTGCGGTGACCACGGTGCGCCGCGCGTAGCGCGAAGCGACGATAAAAGCGGCCTTATCCATCCATGCAAGTGCCTGACCGCCGAACAATGTGTTGAGATGATTGGTGTGGTCCGGGAAAACCATTTCCAGCAGACGGGCTTCGAGCGGGGCGGTGGTCATGGCGGTGTTCTTATGCGTGGCGGCGGGCGAGGCGTACGTTGGCGTATTTTGCCGCGGCGCACAACAGTCAGTCGGTTTGCCGCAAGCCTTGCCTGCGTCCATGTCACGGCGGCGATATAGGGACCTTTGGCAGGGGTGCCGGCACGGGTTTGGCCGCTAGGATCGAGGGTTGGACTATTTTCGCCATGGTCGGCGTTCGCAGTGATTCATAGTGCAAGGGGAGTCAGCATGGGGGCAGTGAGCATGGGGTCGATGATGGGTAAGTCGTGCCTGTTGGGTGCGCTGGTGGTGGGGGCGTTGTCGACGGGAGTAGCCGCGCAGACCAAGGCCGAAAGCATCAAGGCATTGAGTACCGACGATTACGCGCGCGCGGAACGTTTCGTTGGCTACAACGCCAGCCCGTTGGTCGACCATGCCGTGCAGAGCGCGACCTGGCTCGATGACGGCCATTTCTGGTACCGCGACCACGACGTCAACGGCGATCGCTACCTGCGCATGGATGCGGCTACTGGTAAGGCCGAGCCGGCATTCGATCACGTCAAGCTCGCCGCCGCCTTGAGCAAGCTCACCGGTAAGACGGTGGATGCGAAAAAGCTGGCCATCGTCGACTACAGCATCGCTGCCGATGGGCGCTACAACATCGGTACCCGCAGCAAGCACTATGTGTGCGATCTCAAGAGCGCAGGCGTTTGCGTCGCCAAAGGTGGCTCAGACAAAGACCCGGCGATGAAACACGGCGATGAGCCCGGTGTGTTGTCGCCCGATAAACACAGCGAAGCTTTTATCCGTCACTGGAACTTGTGGCTGCGCGATGTCACCAGCGGCAAGGAAACCCAGCTCACCACCGATGGCGTGGAAAACTACGGCTACGCCACCGACAACGCCGGTTGGAAACATACCGACGAAGCGATTCTGGTGTGGTCGCCAGACTCCAGCAAAATCGCCACCTTCCAGCAGGATCAGCGCAAGACCAGCGACATGTATCTGGTCAGCACCAACGTCGGTCGCCCCAAGCTGGAGCAGTGGAAATACCCGCTGGTCGGCGATGAAAACATCACGATGATCGAGCGGGTCATCATCGATGTAGCCGACAAACATGTATTGCGTTTGCAGATGCCGCCGGATCAGCACCGTTCCAGTCTGTGCGACGACGTCAGTTGCGGCCGCAACGGCGGTTGGGACGATGTGAAGTGGGCACCTGACAATAAGAGCCTGGCCTTCGTCTCTACCTCGCGCGATCACAAGCAAGAGTGGTTTCGCATTGCCGATCCAGCCACCGGCGCCGTGCGTACCGTATTCGATGAAAAAGTCGCGACCTATTTCGAGAGCGGCAACGGTGAGGTGAATTGGCAGTATCTGCCTGCTACCGATGAGGCGATCTGGTTCAGCGAGCGCGACGGCTGGGGCCAGCTTTATCTTTACGACCTGCGCAGCGGCAAGCTTAAACAGCAGATCACGCAGGGCGAAGGCAATGTCAGCGAAGTGCTGCGAGTGGACGCGGCAAGCCGCACGATCTGGTTCCGTGGCGTAGGCAAAGAGCCCGGTCGCGATCCCTACTACCAGCACTTCTACAAGATCGGTATGGACGGCCAGGGCCTGACCTTGCTCACCCCCGAAGACGCCGACCATACCGTGTCGCTATCGCCCGACGGTCGTCATTTTGTCGATGCGTATTCCACCCCGACGACGGCGCCGGTTACCGTGCTGCGCAGTGCGGACGATGGCCGCGTGGTCGCGCCGATCGCCAAGGCCGACATCAGCCGTCTGACGGCCACGGGCTGGGTGCCGCCGCAGCCGTTCACGGTGAAAGGGCGTGATGGCAAGACCGATCTGTACGGCATGATGTTCAAGCCGACGCATTTCGATCCGAATAAAAAATATCCCATCGTCGATTACGTCTACCCCGGCCCGCAGACCGGTTCGGTGGGCAGCCGCAGCTTCAGCGCCGCGCGTGTCGATCATCAGGCCCTGGCTGAGCTTGGTTTCATCGTGGTCGCTATCGACGGCATGGGTACGCCGTGGCGCTCCAAGGCATTTCACGATGCCTACTTCGGCAACATCATCGACAACACCATGCCCGACCAGGTCGCCGGCCTGAAAGAGCTCGGCAAGCGTTATCCGTGGATCGATCTGGACCGCGTCGGCATGTGGGGCCACTCCGGCGGCGGCAACGCGACCGTCAGCGCACTGTTTCTGTACCCGGATTTCTTCAAGGTCGGCATCGCCGAGAGCGGTAACCACGACAACCGCAACTACGAAGACGACTGGGCCGAGAAATGGCAGGGCCTGTTGGTGAAAGACAAAGACGGCAAGAGCAATTACGACAAACAGGCCAATCAACTGTTTGCCGGCAACCTCAAAGGCCATCTGCTGCTTGCCCACGGCACCATGGACGACAACGTACCGCCGTATCAGACCTTGCTGGTAGTCGATGCGCTGATTAAAGCCAACAAAGATTTCGATCTGCTGTTGATCCCCAATGTTCATCATGGTTACGGCGAAGCCAGCGCGTACATGATGCGCAAGCGCTGGGATTACTTCGTGCGCAACCTGATGGGTGCCGAGCCGCCGCAGGGCTATGCGATGAAGCCGCCGAAGATCTGAAGATGCGCCACCTCTCTCCCCTCGCCGGGAGAGAGGTGGCATCGCATTATTGAGTGTTAGCCGCTTGTGCTACACCTTTAGCGATCGCCTCATCGAGTACTTTGTCCATCTGCTTCTCGGCGCGGTCAGACTCTGCGCTCTGCCGTTTGGACAGTTCGGCCTGCTGCTTGCTTAGTTCGGCCTGTTGTTTAGCCAATGGCTGTTGCGCGCCATTGAGCTTGGTCTGTTCATTGCGCAACGCTTCCAATTCGCTTTTGCGCTGAAACACATAAGCATCAGTAGCCGGCGTTACTTGTCTGGAGTCGATCTCGGCATCGCGTCTTTGCATCTCGCCCTGCCGTCTCGCCAGCTCGCCTTCGCGCATGGCCAGGCCACTCTCCTGCGCGGCGAGTTTGCTCTGCTCGCTGGCCAGGTGACTTTGCTCCAGCTCTAATTTGTTGACCGGTGCGTAGGCGTCGCGGGCGCGTTGAACCAGGGTTGCATCGTGAATCACATAAGCCTTGCCGTCGCGGCGAAACCACACCATCGGATCGCCGGTTCGGTGCAGGCGCTTTACGCTGTCCAGATCGAGATTGGTACCGCTGATGATGGTCAATTCACCGTCGAATAACGCAAAGCCGCGGCTGGCATTGGAATGGAGATTGATATCCGTGACGCCTCTGAACCGATTGCCGGCATAGTCTCTGGGTAGCGACGGCGGTTCGGGCGGCGGCGGTGGCGGGAGCGGGGCCACGGGTTCCGGCGGTGGCGGTGGCGGGGCTGGTGGTGGGTACTTGTCAGTGTTTTGCACGCTGATGCCGGCCGCGTTTGTATCAGCAGGGTCTGCATGCGCTGCGGTTACCCGGTATGGCAGCACGCCAGCCAGCGCGACTAGTGCGACCAGCAGCCAACTGCCGCTGCGTGGCTTTGTATCGTTGACCGTCTGTTGCAGCATCATCAATCGCCTTTTCAGGTTCTGAAACGTGGGGGAGGCGCCAGCCAGGCCGGAGTGCATCGGTTGCACCACGCCAAGGCGCAGCAATAGACGGCCATAGTCCTGCGGTACCGCGCATTGCTTTTGCAGCACCTGGGCATCGCAAGCGGCCTCGCGGTTGAGCGCGTATTCGCGCATCGCCCAGGCCACCAGCGGATGAAAAAAGAACAGGCGCTGCGCGATGGCCGGCACCCAGCCCAGCCACAGGTCGCCGCGTTGCAGATGCGCCAACTCATGGGTCAGCGCCATCGCCGATTCCGCGGCCGTCAGTGCCTGGCCGGCCGGGAGCAATACGGTCGGCCGCCATAAACCCATCACCTGCGGCGATGCGATAGCGTGCGATACGCGCAGCCGCGGACAGCGGCGTAGAGCCAGCACCTGGGCTTGCTGTTTGCACGATGCCTGCAAGCTCTCGTCATCCAGCGGTACCGACTCGCGCAGCACGGTGCGCGCAAGCCGCCATTGCCTTGTCGCCAGCGGCAGTTGCACCAGCACACCGAGCATCCACAAGCCGACAATGAGTCCGCGCCAATGGCTTGGCTGGGGCGCTATGGGTGCCTGCTGCACGGTCGCGGATATCGGCGACAGCGTGGTCGGTTCGGCCATCCAACTGACATGGTTCTCGGTGGATGTAATGACCGTGGCAACGTCTGCGCTGGGCGACAGCAAGGGCAGTTCTAGCGGTGTGCTGACGACCAGGCCGACGATGAGTTGCGCGGCAACCAGCCACCATAGCGTGCTGCGGATCGCAGGCGACAATCGCGGCAACCAGCGGCCCAGCAGCCATAGCGCGCCAATCAACAGCGCCGCCTGGGCGGAGGTCCAGATCAAACGGATAAGCAGGGTATCGGCCAAGGTATCGAGCGTGTTCATCTCACGTCTCCTTGCGCCGGGATTGCAGTTGCGACACCAGGGCTTCGAGTTCGGCCAGCTCGACGTCGCTGACTTGGGCGCGCTCCGACATCCAGGCGACGAAGGGCGATACCGAGCCGCTCAAGGTGTTCTCGACAAAATTGCCGACCGCGCTGCGCATGACCTCGCCGGGACCGGCGGTAGCGCTATAGCGATACATGCCATCTTGCTGTTTGCGCTCAAGATAGCCCTTGCTGCGCAGCCGCTCCATCATGGTGAGCACGGTGGAGCGGGCCAAGCCTCGCGCATGACCGAAGATGGACGCCACTTGGCCGACCGAGGCATGTTGGTGGTCGGCGAGATACTGCAGGAGCGCCAGCTCCTGATCGCCAATCGAGGGTTTGGACATGATCTGGCATCTCTTGACTACAGGTGTAGTCAAAAGCTACGCCTTAACTACAGATGTAGTCAATAGGCCGTCCGACCGATCGCCGAAGAGGGGCCGCCGTGACGGCCCATCGCTTCAGAACGCCATATCGAAAGCTACTTCGCCCTGCACGCCGACCTGGTAGGCCGACACTCGGCGCTCGAAGAAATTGGTCAGTTCTTGCACGTCTTGCAGATCCATAAAGTCGAATGGATTCTTCGCGCCGTACTTTTTCGGCATGTCGAGCTGAGCCAGCCGCTGGTCGGCGCAGTATTCGAGGTACTGGCGCATTTCCTTGGCCGACAAACCGGCGACGCCACCAGACAGCACGTCTTCGGCGAACTGGGTTTCGCAGGCAATGGCTTCTTCCATCATCTGCTCGACCTTGGCGCGCATGCCGTCGTCGAACAATTCCGGTTCTTGCTCGCGCACGGTGCGCACCACTTCAAAAGCGAACGCCATGTGGCCGCTCTCGTCGCGAAACACCCAGTTAGTACCGGATGCCAGGCCATGCAGCAGGCCACGCGAGCGCAGAAAGTAGACATACGCAAAGGCGGCATAGAAGAACAAGCCTTCGATGCAGGCGGCGAAACAGATCAGGTTGAGCAAAAACTGCTGGCGATGCTCGCGCGTTTCCAGTCGGCGCAGGCCCTGGATGGAGTCGATCCACTTGAAGCAGAACTCGCCTTTCTGACGAATCGAGGGAATGTTCTCGATGGCGTCGAAGGCCTTGTTGCGCTCGGTCGGATCGGGGATATAGGTGTCGAGCAAGGTGAGGTAGAACTGCACATGCAGCGCTTCTTCGTACAACTGGCGCGACAGGTACATGCGCGCTTCGGGCGCATTGATGTGCTGGTACAGGTTCAGCACCAGATTGTTGGAGACGATGGTGTCGCCGGTGGCGAAGAAGGCGACCAGGCGATGAATCAAATGGCGATCGGCGTCGGACATCTTCGACTTGAGGTCGGTGACGTCGAGCGAAAAATCCACCTCGTCCACTGTCCACGTGTTCTTGATGGCATTGCGATACATCTCGTAGAACTCGGGGTAACGCATCGGTCGCAGCGTCAGCTCGAAGCCAGGGTCGAGAATATGCGAGTCGCGAGTCGTGGTGGACATAGGTAATCCTAAGCAAAGATGGAGCGGCTATCTCCCTCCCCTGCGTGCAGCAGGGGAGGGCCGGGGTGGGGTGAAGCACGGCACCATGCGATGTCGTCGCAAGGGTTTACCCCCTCCCAGCCTCCCCCTGCGAGCAGGGGGAGGGGCGGTGTCGGTGTCGGTGTTACTGGCAGGCTTCGCAGTACTCGGGATTTTCCAGTGAGCAAAACACGGCGGCGTTGGCCTGGTCCTGCTCGACGGCAGCCTGATCGACCACCGGGGCGCTGGCCTTTGCCGGTGCCGTGACCGTGGTCTTGGTGATGCGGGTGGCCGGGCGCGAGCGCAGGTAATAGGTGGTTTTGACACCGGCCTTCCATGCGTACATGTACATCGAGCTGAGCTGGCCGATGTTCGGGTTTTCCATGAACAAATTCAGCGACTGGCTTTGATCGATATACGCACCGCGCGCGGCGGCAAGTTCGATCAAGGCTTTCTGCGGCAGCTCCCACACGGTGCGGTAAATGGTGCGCAGTCGTTCGGGGATCGCCGCAATGGATTGAATCGAGCCTTCGTCCAACTTGATCGCGTCGCGAATTTCGGACGTCCACAGGCCCAGTGTCTTCAACTCGTCGACCAGGTAGCGGTTGACCACCAGGAAATCGCCGGACAGGGTTTCGCGTTTGAACAGATTGCTGACTTGCGGCTCGATGCATTCGTAGCAGCCGGCGATCGAGGCGATCGTCGCGGTCGGTGCGATGGCAATCAGCAGCGAGTTGCGCAAGCCGTGTGCCTTGATTTTCGCGCGCAAGGCATCCCAGCGTGCGCTGTCATGCGGCTGTGCCTGCGGCCAGTAGTCGAACTGCAACTCGCCGTTGGCCGCGCGACTTTCGGCAAAGCCCGGATGCGCACCGGTCTGTTCGGCCATCTCGTTCGACATCGACAAGGCGTTGAAATAAATCTCCTCGGCGATGCGTGTCGACAGCGCCAATGCTTCGGCGGAATCGAACGGCAGGCGCAGTTTGAAGAACACATCCTGCAGGCCCATCACACCGAGGCCGACCGGGCGCCATTTGCGGTTAGCGGTGGCGGCGGTGTCGATGGGATAGAAATTGAGGTCGATCACCCGGTCGAGCTGGCGCACAGCCGTGCGCGCGGTGGCGGCGAGTTTTTCAAAGTCGAACACGCCGTCAACGATATGCCGTGCCAGATTGATCGAGCCGAGGTTGCATACGGCCGTCTCGCCTTCGGAGGTGACTTCGAGAATTTCGGTGCACAGGTTGGACAGGTGGATGACGTTTTCGGGTTTGGCGGTCTGATTGCTGGTCGCGTTGCTGCGATCCTTGAAGGTGATCCAGCCGTTGCCGGTCTGCGCCAGCGTGCGCAGCATGCGTGCATACAATTCGCGCGCCTTGACCTTTTTCGCGGCCATGCCATTGGCTTCGGCTTCGCGATAAGCGCGTTCGAAGGTCTCGCCCCAACTGTCGACGAAGTGCGGCACCAGCTTGGGATCGAACAGCGACCAGTCGCCATCGCTCTCGACCCGGCGCATGAATTCGTCGGGAATCCAGTTGGCCAGATTGAGGTTATGTGTACGGCGCGCTTCGTCGCCGGTGTTGTCGCGCAGTTCGAGAAACTCCTCAATGTCCGCGTGCCACGGCTCCAGGTAAACGCAGGCTGCGCCTTTACGCTTGCCGCCCTGGTTCACCGCAGCCACCGAGGCGTCCAGGGTCTTCAGCCACGGCACCAAACCATTGGAGTGGCCGTTGGTGCCCTTAATCAGCGAACCGCGCGAACGCACGCGCGAGTAAGCCAGGCCAATACCGCCGGCGAACTTGCTGAGCTTGGCCACATCGGCGTACTTGTCGTAGATCGACTCCAGCGAGTCGGTCGGCGAGTCGAGCAAGAAGCAGGAGCTGAGCTGTTCGTGCGTGGTGCCGGCATTGAACAGTGTCGGCGAGCTGGCGATGTATTCCAGCGACGACAGCAGGCGGTATAGCTCCAGCGTCTCACCGATTTCATTGCCGCCCAGGGCGCAGGCGATACGCATGAAGAAATACTGCGGCGTCTCGATGACCTTGCGCTGTTGCGGATGACGCAGCAGATAACGGTCGTACACCGTACGCAGGCCGAAGTACTCGAAACGGCGGGTAGCCAGCGGATCGATCGCGTCGTTGAGCTTGCGTGCATTGGCCGCCACGAAATCACGCAGGCGCGCATTGAGAATGCCCAGCTCCGCACCGCGTGCGATCGACTGCGAATAACTCTGAATTTCCTGGCCGCTGACTTCTTTGTCGATAAACGCGCCCAGCAGGCGCGCGGCAAGCTGGCCGTACTCGGGTTCTTCGGCCGTCAGTGCGGCCGAGGTGCGGATGGACAACTCGTCCAGCTCTTGCGTGCTGGCGCCGTCATACAGGCCGCCGATGGTCTTCAGTGCCACGCGCAGCGGATCGACGCCGTGCAGGCCTTCGCCGCTGCGGGTGACCGCGCGGACGATCTTGTTGACGTCGACGATTTCGTGACCGCCGTTGCGCTTGGTCACGCGCATCTGGCCGGGGTTATGGGGAGGAGTCAAAGCGAAAGGAGCTTCCATGGCCTGGGCTGGTTTGGTTTCGGGCATCGTCGCGTCGGCGACAACGGCGGATGCGTCCACACGAGCGGCAGTGCGTTCGCGCGTAGTGGTATCAAGAGGTTGCATGGCGGCATCGCTCCGAGAATGGTCAAACGCCTGCTCCCGCGGGCAGGGCTGAAGCGGTGACGGCAATCAGGGACGGTCGGTCGGCAGGGCCTGCGCCCTGCATCACGACGCGCCTCCCCGCGGAAGCCGCCACCACTCATCGCAACGCTGCAAGGCTGCGATGTGTCGGCAGGTCTTCGGACTCGCGGACATGAGCCTTTCGGCTCGCCTACTTGCCCCCGCTTCCCAGCCGTTGCAGACCAGTGCTATGGGGGCTTTCGTTTCCACTTACCGCTGCGGGGCAGTCCCGGATTTACACCGGATTCCCTTTTAAGCCGATCCGACCGTAGGTCTGAGAAGGGCACCGACGGGGCACAACATATCGGGTGCCAGAGGCCGGGTCAACCCAATAAGTTGTGGATATGTCGGTGGATAAGCCGTGCCAGACAAGCTGCGGTAAGGGGTGCGGGGCAAGTGAAGATCGTGAGAAAAATTATCTCTGGGCGCAGGCGCTCACGGCACGATGCTGATGTCGATCTCGATGGGGTAGGGCGCGGGCTTTTCCGGCGGGGCGGGCAAGGTCCAGGTCGCGAACTGGCCGACGAAGCAGTTCGCCACCGGCGTGGCCGGGAACACTTCAATACGTGCCGGCTTGCCGTCGGCCTGCACATCGCTAATCAGGGTGAACGGCGCTTTGTTGGCCGGCGCATTGCTGGCGATGCAGCCCTTGAGGGCGTCGGTGGATGGGTTGCCGATCTTGGCCCATAGCTTTGCCTGATAAGTCGGACCGGTAGCGCTGGCTTCAGCCAGCTTGCCTTGGGTGACGCGTGAGGCGAAGTCGTTATTGGATGCATCGGTTGCGGCAAACAAGAGTGCGGCGGCGAGCAAGATCGACATGGGGGTTATCCATCGGGTGGCCTGGATACGTTAGCAGTTCTGCGGGAGTTACCCCCTCCCAACCAACAGCTCGCCTCAGTCAGCTCCCTCCCCTGCTCGCAGGGGAGGTTGGGGAGGGGTACACGCCTCAGTCCGCCCGATGCTCCAACGCCAGGTACTCCTCACTTTGCATTTCGATCAAGCGCGATTCGGTACGGCCGAATTCGGCACGCAGGCGCTCGCCGTCGTACAGCTCGGTAATCGGCGCGGCGGCGGACAGCACCAGTTTCACGTGGCGGTCGTAGAACTCGTCCACCAGCAGCACAAAGCGCTTGGCGGCGTCTTCGCTGTACACGCTGAACTGCGGCACGTTGGAGACGATGATGGCCGGGCCGGCCTTGGCCAGTTCGATGTAGTCGGCGACCGCGCGTGGGCCTTCGCACAGGGCGGGGAAGTCGAACCACAGAATGTTGTCGGCGCGTTTGCGCAGCGGAATGGGGCGATCGTTAAGGGTAATGTCGCCGCCGTCGCGCACTTCGCCCTGGGCTTGGCTGGCGAAAATTCGCGCCAGCGCGCGCTCGGCTTCGGCACCCGGCGGCGTGTGGTAGACCGGCGCCTGCGATAGCGCGCGCAAGCGCCAGTCGTGCGCCGAAATCATCTCGACGACGTGGCATTGCTTTTCGATCAAGGCGATGGCCGGCAGAAAACGTGCGCGCTGCAAGCCGTCTTTGTAAAGGTTGGCCGGCGCGGTATTGGAGGTGGTAACCAGGCTCACGCCGCGCTCGGATAGCGCTTGCAGCAGTGTGGCGAGAATCATCGCATCGCCGATATCGTTGACCAGGAATTCGTCCAGGCACAGTACGCGGCAGCGTGCGGCAATATCGGTGGCCACGTCGAGCAGGGGATCTTGTCGTTCGCCCAGCGCGCGAAGACTCTCGTGCACCTCGCCCATAAAGCGGTGATAGTGACGGCGCAGGGCGATGCCGTGCGGTAGGCTGGAAACGAACAAATCCATCAGAAAGGTTTTGCCGCGGCCGACGCTGCCCCACAGATAAAGGCCGGGTACGAAAACGGCCGAGTCATTGCTGAGCAGAGATTTCAGCCGTCCAAACAAACCGGGGCTTTCGGGGGCAACGCTCAATGCGGCGTACATGCGGTCGAACTCGGGCAGCAGAGCCTGCTGAGCCGGGTCGGCCTCCCAGCGGTGTGCGGCAATGCCTTCCTGATAACGCGCGCTGGGCGCGATGGATAGGTTTTCACTCATGGGGTCTTGTTGCTCTACAGCTCAGGCGGGCGCGGTGCTTGCGCTTACGGCATCCGGTCGATGGGGAGGTTCTTGTCGTTGTCGTCGTGCCAGCGCTGGATCGTCTTGGGTACGCGTTTTTTCCAGTCCGGTACATTGGTGTAATAGCGCATGCGCACCTGATTCTCGGCGTCGAACACCAGCAGGCCGATCCACAACTGCTCGCCATGGCTCATCACGATGGCCGCGTTGGTGTTGGCGATACCGCGAACGAAATAGCTGGTCACCTGTGCGCCGAGCCCGTCGAGATCGGCGGTGCTGCCCTGTACATGTATGGTGTCGACCAGGGTCTGGTAGTCCTCCTTGCCCAGCAGCTTGTGCGCGGCGCTGTTCTGCGCTGGGCTGGCGAGCACGTTGAGGCTCAGCAGGTCGGGTTCGGGCTTGAGCGCGGCCTGGCTGGCGGTCAGATACTTGCCTGCGAAATACACACCAGCCCCAGCGCCGCAATCGAAGTCAGTGCCTTTTTGCGTGATGGCAAGATGATTGCCGTCGCGGGAGAAGTCGAGCCGGCAGTGATCGCTGCGGTAGCTGCCGTGGTCGCCTTGCAGTAGCAGGTCGCCTTCGATGCTGCCCAGTTGCGCACCGTCATGCGTTTCGATCGTGAAATGCAGATGGGGTGGGGTGCCGGTGAAGGTCAGTTCGCCGCCGACACTGTTGTTGTCGCTATCCAGCTCCCAGGTCTGTACCCAGCCACTATGGACGGCGGTCGACGGGCGGGCGGCGCCAAGTGCCTGCTGGCGCCGGCGATAGCTGTCGCCGAGGCAGCGAGTGTCGCTGCCGCAGGTATCGCGTTGTTTGAGCCAGTCGCGCTGGGAGGTTTTCAGTGCGGCGGTATCGCCGCCTCGCGCCAGGGCTTGCTTCCATGCGGCAGCCAGGTCGCTGTCTTGCTGCGATAGCGTGGCATCGGCACAGATGGCTTTTTCCGCGGCGGAAGCCGCCTTGCCGCAATCGAAGCTGGCTGCGTAAGCCGACAACGGCAACGCGAACAGGGCAAACAGAGGCAGCAGGCGCATGTTCAACTCCGTGAGGGGGGAAGCCATTCGCGTACGGCGTGCTTTACGGCGCCGCGCAAATCCATCAGGCGGCGGTGGAAAAAATGGCTGGTTTCCGGCATGCGTATCAGCTCGGGCGGATCCTGCATGCTGTCGATCCAGTCGAAGACGGCCTGCGGCTCGACGACTTCGTCCTCCTCGCCTTGCACCACCAGCCACGGACTGGTGGGGAGTTCGATGGTTTCAAACGGCCAGCGTCCGGCGGGTGGCGCGATGCTGATAAGTGCGTCGGCGCGCAGTCGCACCGCGCTGCGGATCGTCACGTAGCTGCCGAACGAAAAGCCGGCCAGCCACACGGCATCGCCTGGACGCACCCGGCGGACCCAGTCGACCACGGCGGCCAGATCGTCGCTTTCGCCGTTGCCGTTGTCATAGCTGCCTTCGGAGGCGCCGGTGCCGCGAAAATTGAAACGCACGGTGTCCAGGCCCGATTCGCGCAATGCGCGTTCGACCATGGTCACCACTTTGTTATGCATCGTGCCGCCCTGCAGCGGGTGCGGGTGGCAGATAACGGCCACGCCGCGCCGGGCAAGCGTGGGCTCGGCGACATCACTGATGGCTTCGAGCTTGCCGGATGGGCCGCTGAGCGTGAAGCTGGCAGCCTGTTCGGGGAAACCGGCAGGGTCGGCGGAGAGCGCGATGAGGTTCATGCAGCGGATGATAACCGCGACATTCAAATGGTGGGGTGCCGCGTGAATTATCTGGCGCACACCTTGCTGGCCGGCGATGACGAGCTGCTGCAACTAGGCGGTTTGATGGGCGATTTCGTGCATGGACAGCCGGACCCCGCCCTGCCGCCGCGCTTGATTGCCGGCATCCGCCTGCATCGTGCGATCGACATGTATACCGATAGTCATCCTGAGGTGCGGGCGGCGCGCGCATGGCTGCTGCCGCCCTATCGCCGCTATGCGGGCATCTTGCTGGATATGTGGTTCGATCACTGCCTGGCGCGCGACTTTGTGCGCTGGAGCAAGCAGCCGTTGGATGCGTTCTCGACCAACTTGCGCGAGTTGTTGCACCGTCACGATGCGCTATTACCCCCCGAGCTGCGGCAATTTCGCGGTTACATGGATGCGCATGGGTTGCCGGCGGGCTATGCCGATCGAGAGGAAATCGGCCGCGCCCTGATCGGTATTTCGCACCGGCTGAGCCGGGCCAATCCGCTGGCGACCGCGCTGCCGGCGCTGGTCGAGCAGGCGGTGCCGCTGCAGGCGCATTTCGAGGCGTTTTTTCCCCAATTGCATGCGTTTGCGCAACGCTGGATAGCCGAAGCTGCTGAGTAAGGCATGCCCCGCATACAACAACGCCGCCCGTAGGCGGCGTTGCGAGACATCGGTTGACGGTGCTTACTTAGATTGGTCGGTCATCCAATGCACGGCGTTCTTCACCTGTTCGTCGGTCAGCGACGGCATGCCACCCTTGGCCGGCATGGTGTTGCCGTCCGGGCCGTGATAGCCGTCGATGGCGTGCTTGACCAGGGTTTCCAGGCCCTCGGCGATGCGCGGAGCCCAGTTGCCCTTGTCGCCGACCTTCGGCGCACCGGCGACGCCGGCGGTATGGCAGCTATGGCAGAGGCCGTCGTAGATGGTCTTGCCGTCGGTGCTGCCGCCAAAGGCGACCTGCGAAGCGGCGAGCTTGGCCGCAGCATCTTGCGCCGCCTGCATGGCTGCGCGGCCGGTGTTGCCGGCGTAAACGGCGCCCGCCGGAGCGATCCGCTCGGCGATCCGCTTGGGCGTTTCCGGGTTGATCTCTTTCGGCTCGTGGTCATAAATCAACCAGGCCATGCCGATCAGCATCATGGTCAACACACTCAGGCCTGCGATCAGCATCGAGAAGCTGCGCATGAAGCTCTGGTCGGATTTGGTCAAGGAACCGCTCACGCAAATACTCCAGTTAGTGGGTACGCCGAGCATCAAAAGCAGGCATGCTGGATGCCGTTGCGTCGACGCCGCGTTTGCCGCATCCCCCTCCAATGAGGCTGGCGTTGGCAACAAGCGGCGGATTATAGACGAAGCGAGCGACAAGTTTCAGGCAGATCGTGGGGCTGCCGATAAAGATAGATGTCATAAAAAGCAGCAACTATTCAGGTCAAATGGCGGTCTGACGCGGCCAACCCTGCCATCGGTCATGTGGGGACCATGTCAACCGGCATTGTCAAATCTCGTTGGTCTCACCCTATCCTTGCGGCCAACGTACAGTCAGGCGTAAGCCGCGCTGGCAGGGTCAACTGACCCGCCGTCATCATCCGGGAGTTCTACATGTCGCGTTTTTGGAAGGTCGCGCTGATCGTTATCGCCGTGATCGTGGTGGGGGCAGTCGGCTTCCGGCTACTGCACAAGCCTTCGGGCGATACCGCGCAGCAAAACGGCCAGGGGCAGGGCAAGGATCAGGGCAAGGGCAATGACACGCCAGTGCCGGTCACGGCCGAGCTGGTGGTCAAGCAGGATGTGCCGGTCTATCTGACCGCGCTCGGCACCGTGCAGGCGCTCAATACCGTCACGGTCAATCCGCAGATCAGCGGCCAGCTCCTCAGCATCAACTTCAAGGAAGGCCAGGAAGTGAAGAAGGGCGACCTGCTGGCGCAGATCGACCCGCGCAGCTTCCAGGCCGCCTACGATCAGGCATCGGCCAAGCAGCAGCAGGACGAGGCCCAACTGGCCACCGCGCAGAGCACGCTCAAGCGCAACACGGCACTGGTGGAGAAGGGTTACGTGGCCGCCCTGGACATGGATACCTTCCGCAACAACGTCGGTCAGTTGAGCGCGACCGTCGCCGCCGACCGGGCCAGTGTGCGTTCCAGCAAGGTGCAACTGGACTACACCCGCATTATTTCGCCGATCGACGGTGTGGCCGGTATCCGCAATGTCGATCCGGGCAATGTCGTCACGACGACTACGGCGGTGGTCACCCTGACCCAGATCCATCCGGTCTACGTGCAATTCAACCTGCCCGAGCAGAACCTGGAAATCGTGCGCGCGGCCGCCGCCGGCGACAGTACGGCGCTGGAAGTGATCGCGCTGGATCGTGCCGATGCGCACACCATCGCCGATGACGGCGTGCTCAAGGTGATCGACAACCAGATCGATACCACCACCGGCACGTTCAAGCTGCGTTCGCAGTTCAGCAACGCCAAGAGCGATTTGTGGCCGGGCCAGTTCGTCAACGTGCGGCTGAAAGTACACACGGTCAACGGTGGTCTGGTGATTCCTGCCCAGGCCGTGCAGCGCGGTCCCGATGGCGACTATGTTTATCTGGTGCAGGCCGACCAGACGGTGAAGATGCAGTCGGTGAAAATCACTGGTGAGGTGGGCGACAGCCACGTCATGATCGGCAGCGGCTTGAGCCTGAACCAGCAAGTGGTTACCGAAGGCCAGTTCCGCTTGAAGCCAGGCAGCAAGGTCAAAACGCTCAAGCCCGGCGAGGTGCCGACGGTGCCGACAACGGCTGAACTCGATCAGGCGAAGAAGCAAGGCGGCGGTCGTCGCGGCGGACATTAATCATGCTGCGCTAATCATGCCGCGCTAATCATGCTGTAGATGCGCACTGAAATCGGTGCGCACCTACAACAGCAACCATCACAGCAGCATGGATACCCATGGGATTCTCGACCCTTTTTATTCGCCGGCCGATCGCTACATCGCTACTGATGGTGGCGGTGATGTTGCTCGGCATTCTTGGCTATCGCCAGCTACCCGTTTCGGCGCTGCCCGAGATCGATGCGCCCAGCCTGGTGGTGACCACGCAATATCCGGGCGCCAGTGCGGCGACCATGGCCTCGCTGGTCACGACGCCGCTGGAGCGCAACCTGGGCCAGATCTCCGGCCTGAGCATGATGACCTCCGATTCGTCGGCGGGCCTGTCTACCATCGTGCTGCAGTTCGCCATGGATCGCGACATCGATATCGCGGCGCAGGATGTGCAGGCGGCGATCAGCCAGGCGCGCGGCACCTTGCCCAGCACGCTGCCGTATCCGCCGGTGTACAACCGCGTCAATCCGGCGGATGCGCCGATTCTCACGCTCAAGCTCACCTCCGACAGCCTGCCGCTGCGCGACGTGAACAACTACGCCGACTCGATCCTGGCGCAGAAGCTGTCGCAAGTGCAGGGCGTCGGCCTGGTGTCCATCGCCGGCAACGTACGCCCGGCGGTGCGTGTACAGGTGAATCCGGCGCAGCTCGCCAACCTTGGCCTGACCATGGAGGACGTGCGCAGCGCGCTCACCCAGGCCAATGTGAATGCGCCCAAGGGCACATTGAATGGCGCCACTCAGTCTTACAGCATCGGCACCAACGACCAGTTGGCGGATGCGGCGGACTACAAGAAAACCATCATCTCCTACAAGAACAATGCGCCGGTGCGTCTGTCCGATGTCGCCTCGGTGATCGATGGCGTAGAAAACGATCAGCTCGCCGCATGGGCCAACGGCAAGCCCGCGGTATTGCTGGATATTCGCCGCCAGCCGGGCGCGAACATCGTGCAGACGGTGCAGCAGATCCGCAACGTGCTGCCGCAATTGCAAAGCGTGCTGCCGGCCGACGTGCATCTGGACGTCTTCGCCGACCGCACCATTACCATCCGCGCCTCCGTGGAGGATGTGCAGTTCACCTTGATCCTCACCATCTTCCTGGTGGTGGCGGTGATCTTTGTGTTCCTGCGCCGCTTGTGGGCGACCATCATTCCCTCGGTGGCCGTACCGCTGTCGCTGATGGGTACGTTCGGCGTGATGGCCTTCACCGGCATGTCGCTGGATAACCTCTCGCTGATGGCGTTGACGGTGGCGACCGGCTTCGTGGTCGACGATGCGATCGTGATGATCGAAAACATCGTGCGCTATATCGAGCAAGGCAAGGACGGCAAAGAGGCCGCCGAAACCGGCGCCAAGGAAATCGGCTTTACCGTGCTGTCATTGACGGTATCGCTGGTGGCGGTGTTCCTGCCGCTGCTGTTGATGCCCGGTGTCACCGGCCGCTTGTTCCATGAGTTCGCCTGGGTGTTGACCATCGCGGTGACGATTTCGATGCTGGTGTCGCTGACGCTGACACCGATGATGTGCGCCTACCTGCTCAAGCCCGATTCGCTGCCCGAGGGCGACGATATTCACGAGCGGCATGCGGCGGCCGGCAAACAGAATCTGTGGACGCGTACCGTCGGTCTTTACGAGCGCACGCTGGACTGGGTGCTCGACCACCAACGCCTCACCATCACGGTGGCTGCGATCACGGTGGTGGTCACGGTGTTCCTCTACATCACGATTCCAAAGGGGCTGCTGCCAGAACAGGACACCGGCCTGGTTACCGGTGTGGTTCAGGCCGACCAGAACGTGGCTTTCCCGCAGATGGAGCAGCGCACCAAGGCGGTGGCGGATGCCTTGCAAAAGGATCCAGCCGTTACCGGTGTGGCGGCCTTTATTGGTGCCGGCTCGATCAATCCGACCTTGAACCAGGGCCAGCTCAGCATCGTCTTGAAAGCGCGCGGCGAACGCGGCGGTCTCGACGAAGTGTTGCCGCGCTTGCAGCATGCCGTGGCCGGGATTCCCGGTGTGGCGCTGTATCTGAAGCCGGTGCAGGACGTGACACTCGATAGCCGCGTCTCCGCCACCGAATACCAGTACTCGATGTCGGACGTGAACTCGGCCGAGCTGAGCCAGTACGCGAATCAGATGACCCAGGCGCTGCGTCAGCGTCCCGAGCTGGCCGACGTCGACAATAACCTCGCCGATCAGGGCACCGCGCTCAAGCTGACCATCGATCGCGAGAAAGCCAGCCGCCTCGGCGTGCCGGTGCAAACCATCGACGACACGCTATACGACTCGTTCGGTCAGCGGCAGATTTCCACCATCTTCACCCAGCTCAACCAGTACCGCGTGGTGCTGGAAGTGGCGCCGCAATTTCGCACCAGCTCGGCGCTGCTGAACCAGCTTACGGTGAAGAGCAACGGCAGCGGCGCGCTCACCGGCAGCAACGCCACCAGCTTCGGTCAGGCCGCTTCGAGCAATTCCTCCACCAGCACCGGCCTCAGTGTCGCCAATACCGGCATTGTGCTTGGCGCCGGCGGCACGATTCCGCTGGCTTCGCTGGCGACGGCGGAGATCACCAATGCACCGCTGGTGGTCAGTCATCAGCAGCAACTGCCGGCGGTGACCTTGTCGTTCAATCTGGCGCAGGGCTATTCGCTGTCGGATGCGGTGAAGGCGGTTCATGAGGTGGAAGCGCAGGTCAACTTCCCACCGCAGGTGCGCGGCCAGTTTGTCGGCAAGGCGGCGGAGTTCTCGTCCTCGCTGGGCGATGAGGTACTGCTGTTGCTCGCCGCCATCGTCGTCATCTACATCGTGCTGGGCGTGTTGTACGAGAGCTATATTCACCCGCTGACCATCATCTCCACCCTGCCGCCGGCCGGCGTGGGCGCGTTGTTGGCGCTGATTCTCTGCGGCATGAGCCTATCGGTGGATGGCATCGTCGGCATCGTGTTGCTGATCGGTATCGTCAAGAAGAACGCGATCATGATGATCGACTTCGCGATCGAGGCGCAGCGCAACGGCATGAAACCGCGCGAAGCGATTCACCGCGCCTGCTTGCTGCGCTTCCGTCCGATCATGATGACCACCGCGGCGGCCATGCTGGGCGCATTGCCGCTGGCTTTGGGCAACGGTATCGGCGCCGAGTTGCGGCGTCCGCTAGGTGTTTCGATCGTCGGCGGCCTGCTGCTTTCGCAGTTGGTGACGTTGTACACGACGCCGGTGATTTACCTCTATATGGAGCGGTTCTCGGACTGGCTGCGATTGCGCCGCGAACGTCGCGAGGTAACTCGCGACGCGGCGCGAGGCATGGCGTGACCGAACGGTTTCGAGGATGGATGGCTGAACGAATGAAAGGGGCGCGGCTGAACAGCCGCGCCCCTTTCGGCGTAGTAGAGAATCAACCGTTTCCATCGACGCCCGTTGAGTGGATCATGGGTCCCGGATCCGTTTGTCCCGGCCATCGCACTAGCGATGCCGGCCGCTTCAAGTCATCGCCATGCCGGCTCTGCTGGGTCGGTTCTTGTCTGACCGGGCCAACCATGCCGGCGGCTCTCGCGTAATGTTGATCGCATGAATATTTCCGGCCCCTTCATCCGCCGTCCGATCGGAACCTCGCTGCTGGCGATCGGTATCTTTGTCGTCGGCTTGATCTGTTACACGCTGTTGCCGGTGGCCGCGTTGCCGAACATGCAGTTTCCGGTGATCTTCGTGCAGGCCAGTCAGCCGGGCGCCAGTGCCGAAAACATGGCATCCACCGTGGCCGCGCCGCTGGAGCGTCACCTGGGCCAGGTGGCGGGTATCGACACCATGCGCTCCAACAGTTCGCTGGGCAGCACGCAGGTGTTCTTGATGTTCAACACGGCGCGCAACCTCGATGCCGCCGCGCGCGACGTGCAGGCGGCGATCAATGCTTCCGCGCCGGATTTGCCGCCCGGCCTGAACACGCTGCCGAGCTATCAGAAAGCCAATCCGAACGACGACCCGATCATCGCCTTCGCGCTGACCTCCGAGACGCAGTCGGCGCGCGATCTCTATGACGTGGCCGACTCCTTGCTGGCGCAGCGCCTGCGGCAGCTCAACGGGGTCTCCTCGGTGGACATTCTCGGTGCGGCGACGCCGGCGATTCGCGTCGATGTCAACCTGCGCGCGCTCAATGCGATGGGCTTGTCGCCGGACCAGTTGCGCAACGCGCTCACCGCCGCCAATGTCACTTCGCCACAGGGCTTTTTGTCCAACGGCGTGACCACCATGGCGGTCACTGCCAACGATGCCCTGCATACCGCGGATGACTTCGCCAAGCTGGTGGTCGCGTCGAGCAAGGGCATCCCGGTGCGTCTGTCCGATGTGGCGAATGTCTACGAAGGGCAGCAAGATGCGTATCAGGTCGCCTGGTTCCACGGTAAACCGGCGATCCTGATGTACGTCTATCGTCAGTCGAACGCGAATATGATCGAGACGGTGGACCGGGTGAAGGCCGAGGTGCCCCTATTGCGCGGCTACTTGCAGCCCGGTACCACGCTGACGCCGTATTTCGACGGCACGCCGACCATCCGCGCGTCGCTGAGCGAAGTACAGATGACGCTGCTTATCAGTCTGCTGATGGTGATGCTGACCATGGCGCTGTTCCTGCGTCGTCTCGCACCTACGCTGATCGCTACCGCCGCGGTGCCGCTGTCGCTGGCCGGCGCGGCGATGATTATGTACATCCTCGGCTTCACCCTTAACAACCTGACCTTGCTGGCCTTGCTGATCTCGATCGGTTTCGTGGTCGACGATGCCATCGTGGTGATCGAAAACATCGTTCGCCATATCGATCAGGGCATGACGCGCATGCAGGCCGCGCTGGTCGGTGCGCGCGAGATCGGCTTCACCATCGTGTCGATCACTGCCTCGCTGATTGCCGTGTTCATCCCGTTGCTTTTCATGGGCGGCATCATCGGCCTGTTCTTCAAGGAGTTCACGATCACCCTGGTAGCGGCCATCGCCGTATCCGCGGTGGTGTCGCTCACGCTCACCTCGTCGCTGTGCGGACATTTTCTTGAGGGCCATCTGGACGACAAGCCCACGTCGCGTCTCGGCATGGCATTGGAATCGTTTCAGGCCGGCATGTTGAAGGTGTATTCGACCGCGCTGAATTTTTCGTTGCGCCACGCGCTGGCCTTCGCGTTGACGCCGTTGGTGCTGATCGCGCTGACGATTGCCTTGTTCTTTACGGTCAAGACCGGCCTGTTTCCGCCGCAAGACACTGGTTTGATCCGTGGTCGCGCCACCTCCGGTGCCACCGTGTCGTTCCAGAATTCGGTCGAGCGCCAGCAGCGGCTTATCAATATGCTGCTGCTGGATCACGACGTTGCCAATGTGGGTTCACGCCTCGGCAGCAGCCGCCAAGGCGCGTCGGGTACGTTCGACATCGAACTCAAGACCCATGCACAAGGCCGCAAGGACGATACCTTCACTGTGTTGGCGCGGCTGAGCGCCAAAGCGGCGCGTTACCCCGACCTCAACGTGCGCTTGCGACCGATCCAGGATCTGCCCAGCTTTGGCGGCGGCGGCTCCGGCCAGGGCGCGCAGTATCAGGTGTCGCTGCAGGGCGATGACGCGGCCCAATTGCAGGAGTGGCTGCCCAAGCTCGTCGCCGAGGTGAAGAAGAATCCCAAGCTGCAAGATGTGGGCAGCGATGTCGATGATGCCGGCATGCAGCAGAACATCGTGATCGACCGCGATAAGGCAGCGCGCCTGGGCGTTTCGATCGGCGCTGTCGATGCCGCGCTGTACGACGCCTTTGGCCAGCGCTCCGTCGGTACGATTTATTCCGATCTCAATCAATACAAAGTGGTGGTGAACGCGCTGCCCAACCAGACCGCGACACCCGAGGCGCTCGATCGCATCTACGTGGCGAACAGCAAAGGCAAGATGGTGCCGATTTCTTCATTCGCACAGCAGCAGCCGGGCCTCGCACCGACACAGATCGCGCACGAAAACCAATACACCACGATGAGCATGAGCTTCAATCTCGCACCGAATGTCAGCATGGGCGAGGCACTGCAAATCATCCAGGCCACGGCTTCAAGTATGCGCATGCCCGGCGGTATCAGGGTTAATGTCGGCGGTGATTTTCGTCGCTTCCAGCAATCGCAGAGCGGCATGCTGTGGCTGCTGCTTGGCGCTATCGTCACCGTCTATATCGTGCTGGGCATCTTGTACGAGAGCCTGATCCATCCGGTAACCATTCTCTCCACCTTGCCCGCCGCCGGCGTCGGTGCGCTGCTGGCGCTGTGGGTCACCCATACCGAATTGTCGATGGTTGCGCAGATCGCGCTGGTGCTGTTGATCGGCATCGTCAAGAAGAACGCGATCATGATGATCGACTTCGCCCTGGTGGCCCAGCGCGAGCACGGCATGCCGGCGCTGGAGGCCGTGCGCGAAGCCTGCGTGGTGCGCTTCCGTCCGATCATGATGACCACCATGGTGGCGATTCTCGCCGCCTTGCCGATCGCGATCGGCCTGGGCGAGGGCTCCGAATTGCGCCGGCCGCTAGGTATCGCGCTGATCGGCGGCCTGATTATTTCGCAAAGCCTGACCCTTCTCAGCACCCCGGCGCTTTATGTGATCTTCTCGTGCCTGGCCGAGCGCATGAAAAGCTGGCGTGCCCGTCGCCGCGGGCACAGGCTGGCGCTGGCACGGCCTTCTTAAGAGCCTGTCAAAGTCTCCCCGGCCCGAAGGGTTGAGCCGCTGTGGCCGCCACGCGCCAGCGCGCGGCTTGACCTGACAGCCACAGGCGCTGCGCCACGCACTACCACCTGACGGCCACAGTGGCTCAACGCGGGCTACGGGGAGATTTTGAACAGGCTCTTTAAGGTCCACGTCACGTATCGTTAACGATAGTCCCGGTATCTGTGTAGGTTCATACGGGATGGAGGAGCGTGCGATGGGCAACGAGACCGAGAAACCCGATTTTTCCAATGTGCAGGGCGGTGCGGAATCAGCGCCGGCAGCGGCACCGGATTTCAGCAATGTGCAGGGTGGCTCGGCGTCCGCGCCCGCCGCTGGAGTGCAAACCTATACCGTTGTCCCCGGCGACAGCCTCTCCAAGATAGCCAAGCAGGTCTACGGCAATGCCAACGACTGGAAGCGCATCTTCGAGGCCAACCGCGATCAGCTCAGCGACCCCGACCGGATCAAACCCGGCCAGATACTGACAATTCCCACCGACCAGTGAACAGGAGGAATGCTATGAAGCTTGTCCGCCAACCCTTGATATATGCCGTGTCATTGGTCGCGGTGCTCGCCTTGAGCGCATGCGGCAAGAAAGAAGCAGAAACAACCCCTGCACCGACACCGCCCGCCGCAGCACATACCGCGCCGGCACCAGCCGCCGCACCCGCCGCCGCACCCGCCGCCGCCGCACCAGCCCCCATCAGCGTAGCCTCGGTCGAGCTGGGCAGCGGTGTCGACATCAATCAGAAGGTCACTACGCCGTCGAGCACCTTCTCGCCGAAAGACACCATCTACGCTTCGGTCGCCACCACGGGTAGCGGCAGCGGCAAGCTGGATGCCAAGTGGACCTTCCAAGGTGGCCAGACGGTGCACGAGGAAAGCTCAAACTTCACCGCACCTGCCAACACCTCCTTTCGTATCAACAAGCCGGACGGTTGGCCGGCGGGCAACTACAAGCTTGAGATTTCGTTGAACGGCCAGTCCGCCGCCAGCAAGGATTTCTCGGTTAAATAAAGCGGCCTGTCGTAAATAAAAAAGAGCGCGGCCATGCCGCGCTCTTTTTTTATGAGGGCTTCAAGTACGGCCTTATACCAGTGCCGGCTCCAGGTAGAGCGACATGCCGGTGCTGTGCCGAAAGCGTTCGGCCAGCCGGACCCGCTCTATCCCCAGCTCGACTGGTTCATGCCCGATGCCGCGTAGTTCCACATAGCGCAGCACGGCCTGGCTGGCCAGATGCACACCAGGCACTTCGGAGCGCCGACGGCTGTCGCCCTGCCAGAACACGGCGACCCAGCCTTCCTCCTGCTCGGCATGCGATTCGTCGAGCGGCATGATGAGGCTACCGTCGATCAGCGATAGCGCGCATTCGTATCCATCGGCATGCTGATAGGTATACAGCGGCTGCAACTGCGCGATGAAATCGACGATGCGTTGGCTCAATCCGCTCATGGGCATGTTGTATTCGTAGCTACCGTGGGGACGGTGGGGGGCGGCAGCATAAGCGAAAGGATGGTGAGCATCGCGTGCACAGGGCACGTTTTTGCGGGCACGCCGGGTCTCAATTCAACCCTTTGGCTTCCCAACCCTCGCTGGTCAGCTTCACGCCATGGGATTGTTCTTTGCTGTTTGCGCCTTCGATGATCGGCCCGACATAGGGGAAACCTGCCAGGAACTCCGGTTTCTTCGCCCAGTCGGCCAGGTCGTCGATCTTGTACAGATACTTCACGTTGGCTTCCTGGTAGTCGCCGAGCTTCATCGGGCCTTCCCACTTCACGATGTTGGCCAGCGCTTTTTTGCCGTAGCAGAGATCGCCTTGCATGATTTTCTTGCTGCCATTGAGGCCGATTTGCTCCGCCTCTTTTTCGCGATAGAACTTCTTGCCTTCGGCGGTCAGGGTATAGCGCTTCACCTTGAGCTTCTGGCCGGTCGGCTGATTGGACATAAAGCCAATTTGATCGACCTCGGCATCCGCGCCGGCCGCCAGGCCGACCGCCTCAAGCGCGGCCATTTGCCCCGCCGTGCCGGTGGTGATGGTCTTTGCCATCTGTAGATCCATTGTGGTCAGCTCCACCGGCCATTTATTGAGCCCAAGGCAGAGCTCGCCCTTCTGGTCCAAGTACTGCCCGATGGCGGCGGCAAAATTCTTTTCGCTTACATCTTGTTTACTGCCGCAGCCTGCGAGAGCGAGGGTGGCGAGTGCGGCGAGGCATAGTCCATTCGTCTTCATGATCGTCCTTGGATTGTTTGCATCGCGGGGGAGTGTCGCAAATTCTTGCGGTAAAGGCCACCTGCATGCGTGCGTAGCCAGAGCCTGTCATTCCGGCGAAAATGCCAGGTCTTGTCTTTCGTGAGCGCGACGCCAAGTCTGTCGCGTCCGCCTTCCTGCATTGGAGAGGTTCGTGACTGCCGCGAAACTCTCCACGCTGGCTGCGTTTTCCATCCTGAATTGCTGTAGCAAAGAGGTCCATGAATGTCCGACACGCCGAAGATCATCTACACGCTCACCGATGAAGCCCCGTTCCTGGCAACGCAGTCCTTGCTGCCGATCATTGATGCTTTCACCGGCACCACCGGCATCAAGGTGGAAACCCGCGACATCTCGCTTGCCGGGCGCATCATTGCGCTGTTCCCGGACATTCTGAAAGACGAGCAGAAGATTCCCGACGATCTGGCGGAACTCGGTCAGCTAGCGACCACGCCGGAAGCGAACATCATCAAGCTGCCCAACATCAGCGCCTCGATGCCGCAGCTCAAGGCGGCCATCAAGGAGCTTCAGCAGCAGGGTTATGCGTTGCCGGACTACCCCGAAGAGCCCAAGGACGTCAGCGACTGGAATGTCAAAGCGCGCTATGACCGGGTCAAGGGCAGCGCGGTGAATCCGGTGTTGCGCGAGGGCAATTCCGACCGTCGCGCACCGCTGTCGGTGAAAAACTACGCACGCAAGCACCCGCACAAGATGGGCGCCTGGAGCGCCGATTCCAAAACCCATGTGGCGCATATGGAGGGCGGCGACTTCTACGGCAGCGAGAAATCCGTGCTGATCGAGCAGGCCGGTATTGCCAAGATCGAATGGTTCGGCAAGGACAACAGCCATACCGTCCTGAAAGAGAAGACCCCACTGCTGGCCGGCGAAATCATCGATGCTTCGGTCATGAGCAAGAAGGCCCTGGCCAGCTTTATCGATGCGCAGATCGAAGACGCGAAACAGCAGGGCGTGCTGTTCTCAGTGCACCTGAAGGCGACGATGATGAAGGTCTCCGACCCGATCATATTCGGCCAGGTGGTCAGCGAGTTCTATAAGGACGTGCTGGTCAAGCACGCCGATATGTTGAAGAGCATCGGCTTTGATCCCAATAACGGCATCGGCGATTTGTATGCCCGCATCAAGTCTCTGCCGGCGGACAAGCAGGCCGAGATCGAAGCCGACATCCAGGCCGAGTACGCCAAGCGCCCGGCGCTGGCGATGGTCAATTCCGACAAGGGCATCACCAGTCTGCACGTGCCCAGTGACGTCATCGTCGATGCGTCCATGCCGGCGATGATTCGCGACTCCGGCAAAATGTGGAATGCCCAAGGCAAGCTGCAGGACACCAAGGCGATCATCCCAGACCGCAGTTACGCCGGTGTCTATCAAGTGGTGATCGAGGATTGCAAAGCGCACGGCGCATTCGACCCGACCACCATGGGCAGTGTGCCGAATGTCGGCCTGATGGCCCAGGCAGCCGAAGAGTACGGCTCGCACGACAAGACGTTTCAGATCGCCGCCGATGGTGTGGTGCGAGTGACCGACGCCGCCGGCAAGGTGCTGATCGAGCAGCCGGTGGAAGCCGGCGATATCTGGCGCATGTGCCAGGTCAAGGACGCGCCGATCCAGGACTGGGTGAAGCTGGCGGTGAGCCGCGCGCGCCTGAGCCATACACCAGCGGTATTCTGGCTGGATCCGAAGCGTGCGCACGATGCCCGGATGATTACCAAGGTCGAGCGCTATTTGAAGGATCACGACCTGAGCGGTTTGGACATCCGCATTATGTCGCCCGATGAAGCCACTCGTTTCTCGCTGGAGCGTATCCGCCAGGGCCTGGACACGATTTCGGTCACCGGCAACGTGCTGCGCGATTACCTCACCGACCTGTTCCCGATCATGGAATTGGGCACCAGCGCCAAGATGCTCTCCATCGTGCCGTTGATGGCCGGCGGCGGATTGTTCGAAACCGGCGCAGGCGGCTCCGCGCCCAAGCATGTGCAGCAGTTTCTGGAAGAGAATTGCCTGCGTTGGGATTCACTGGGCGAGTTTCTCGCACTGGCGGCGTCGCTCGAACATCTGAGCAACCGTTACAGCCATGCCGGTGCCGGCGTGCTGGCCAGGACCCTGGATCAGGCCAATGGCAAGTTCCTCGACAACAACAAGTCGCCGGCCCGCAAGGTCGGTGAATTGGATAATCGCGGCAGCCATTTCTACCTGGCCCTGTACTGGGCGCAAGCCTTGGCCGCGCAAACCGAAGATGCCGCATTGAAAGCGACATTTACGCCGCTGGCCAATGCGCTGGAAGAGAACGAGGCGAAGATCGTCGGCGAACTGAATGGCGTTCAAGGCAAGCCGGTGGATATTCAGGGCTATTACCACCCGAACCTTAAGCTGGTGAGCGAGGCCATGCGGCCTAGTGCGACCTTCAATGCTGCGCTGGCCGCGTTGAAGACACCGCGCTGATTGCCGTCAGGTGAGTTATCCGGCCGTTCAGGCCGAATGCGAAGGGGCGCCGTTGGCGCCCCTTCGTCATGGCGTGTGCGCGGTGGAAGCGGTCGCGTAGCACTAAGCAGTATCCAAGCATTTCCTGCGAAGTTGTCATCTCCTCCCAGAGCTTTTAAGCGGCTCTAGTTACCGAAGGAATGACCATGCGTAAATCATATTTAGCTTCAATTTTGTTCTGTTTGACGCTGACGGGTGCTGCGCTGACGGCGCATGCTTCGCCGGCGACCAGCCTCGACGCCAAGGCAGTCGTCAAAATGCCCGAGGCCCGCAATATCGCCTTGAAGGTCTACCCTGGAAAAATCGTCAAGGAAGAGTTGGAAAAAGAAGCGGGCGGTAGCGGCCTGCGCTACACGTTCGACATCAAGTCCGACGCGGGAACCCATGAGGTCGGTGTAGACGCGAAGGACGGCAAGATTCTGGAAAATTCGGTCGAAGGTAGTGATAAGGATTGATAGCAAGGATTTACCGCGCGACCAGCTTGCCGGCTCATCGAATTTAGCCGCCAAGCTGGCGCCACGCACTACCACCTGGCAGCCACTCAACGACAACGCGGGCTACGCGAATAGCGTGAACAGGCCCTAGGGATGTTCTGATCTCTGACATGACCGCATCCGACATCGGCCCTGATTTATCGCCATTGCCATTGCCATTGCCATCGTCATCGGCACCTGGTCGGGCGCGCGAGGTGTTCGTCGCGTTTTTGAAACTGGGCTTGACCTCGTTTGGCGGGCCGATTGCGCATATCGGTTATTTTCGTCGCGCTTTCGTCGAACAACGGCGCTGGCTGGATGACGCGCATTTTTCGCAGCTACTCGCGCTGTGTCAGTTTTTGCCGGGGCCGGCGAGCAGTCAGTTGGGCTGCGCCTTGGGTCTGCTGCGAGCTGGCTGGCGCGGTGCGTTGGCTGCTTTCGCCGGATTCACGCTGCCGTCGGCGTTGCTGTTGTTTGCCTTCGCCGCATGGGCGCCGTACCTGGATAGCCGATGGGGTCAGGCGGTCTTGCATGGCCTGAAGCTGGTGGCGCTGGTCGTGGTGGCGCAAGGTCTACTGGGCATGCTGCGCACATTGGCACCGGATGGGCCGCGCCGAGTATTGGCACTGGCGGCCGCCACGATGCTGCTGTGGCAGCCGCAGGCATCGATGCAGCTTCTGGTAATCGCCGCTGCTGCCGCGCTGGGGCCATGGATGTGCCGCGCGGTGCAGGCACATCGTGGTGATGTGTTTGTCCTGAACTACACATATCGCGACGCGATATGGCTGCTGCTCGCGTATGCCCTGCTGTTGCTGGGGGCGCTGGCGGCAAGCGCAGGGTGGCCATGGCTGCTTCAGGCTGCAGCCGCGTTTTATCGTTCAGGCGCCTTGGTGTTCGGTGGCGGTCACGTGGTGTTGCCGTTGTTGAAACAGGCCCTGGTAACGCCCGGCTGGCTCGATGAGGGCAGCTTTCTTGCCGGCTACGGCGCGGCGCAGGCGGTGCCGGGGCCGATGTTCTCATTGGCTGCATTCCTTGGCAGCAGTTTGCATGGCGGACAGGGTGGTGTACTCGGCGCGATGGTCGGTTTATTGGCGATCTTCCTGCCTGGCCTGCTGCTGGTGACAGGCATGCTGCCGTTCTGGCAGCGGCTGTCGGCGCGCGACGATGCCGTGCGCGCCGTGGCGGGCATCAACGCGGCGGTGATCGGTCTACTTGCGGCGGCGTTCTACGATCCCCTGTGGACCGGTGCCGTACATGCGCCCATCGACCTGGTGATCGTAGCGGTAGGTCTGGCTGTGCTGGTATTTGCGCGAAAGCCGGTGTGGCTGGCGATGCTGTGGTGTGTCGGCGTGTCGCTATGCCGCGCATGGTTTTAGAGCCTGTTCAAATGACTGGCTTACGGGGGTATTGCAAGAGCTACCAAAAGGGCGATGACAAAAAGTAAGACTATGGTGATCCAAAATCCCCTAGGGCCATAATCGATAGAGCTGAGAAAGTTGAGAGTGGCGAAGAGCGTGTCGAAAAACCGCTCTAACGCCGATAAGAGAAAATCCAACATGCGACTCATGCGACACTCCTGGCCCAGGTGCGTCATAGAGCCTATGGCGCGCCTGGGCGGCAGGTGACCATCAAATATCGGCCGAGGCAATCTCTATAGAGCTGCGGTAATGCAGCGCGACTGCGGAAATGCAGGTCCGATAAATACGATTCTGATTGACTCCGGCAATGTACCTAACCACAGCTCGGGCGTTTGCCGCGAGGTACAACCGTCCTGGCATGAAGCCTACCGGGCGTGGAACAAGATTGAAGGCCGCTGAGCATTTCAAAATCTCTCCCGTTGCATCTGAAAGGAGGTCGCCCACGACAGCGTTCATGGTCCAGTTGTTAGCAAGTGACGCACTCCAAATGGAGGTGGCAACCGTGAGTAGCGCAGCCTGCTCATCTGGACTTGGGTCTGACGAATTCTGCTGTGTAGCGATCTTTGTCTTAGGTAAAGCGGTTGCCCCACTCTGTGCGCCAGGCCACACGATCGTCTCAACCGTAGGTGCCAATCTTCTTATCCATAGCTCAATGGCCGGGTGTATGCCGGGCGATTGATCGCTGCTGAAATACCGGATAGCCCCGTTTTCCACATCATAATAGGCTGCATAAATACGACCGTCTGGGTAAATAGCCACAGCGGACGTGTGTTGCTGGCTGGCATTTTCGCGCCATCCCTCGATGTATATGCCATCGCCTTTTAGCTTCGCTGGAACAGCGAGTTGATCGAGATTACGCAAAACCTGCGGATACTCCGCTCCCAGCAAGTTTCGAAGACCACTGGATGAAAGCGACTCATCAAGAGTGCTAACAGCACGCGCTCGCGCATCATTATTCATGCTTTGCGCAAATGCGGGTGCGGCGAAAACGAACGACATAAGAAAGAAACTTTTGCAGAGCATGTTTCTCGGCGACGTCATCGTCATGACACTATTCTCCATGATGCCCATCCTGTTGGGGCACTTGGACTCTACGTCACGTCGGAGTTGGGTTGCAATTTCAATGCCCGTGGCTCGCAGGCTTTTAGGAATGTTCTGATCTATCCTACGCAGCCGGCATGGCTGGTAGTGCTGTAGCGTGTCGCTATGCCGCGCATAGTTTTAGATGACTGATGGCGCAGGTGGCTTTGAACTTGTCGTGCCATTCTCCAGTCTGATCGCCGGCCTTGTCGCATTCGGTTTACGACGCCACTACAACACTTGGCTAACCCCGCACCTCATGGAGCATCGAGACATGCGTCTGTCACTGTTCGTCGTACTGTTCGCGTTATCCGGGATATCGCCGGCTTTCGCGCAAACCGTGGCCGCGACGGCACCGGCGCCAGCCAGCTCGGTCGCCAACCTGGAGGCGGTCGTGGTCACTGGCGTGCAGCCTGGGCCGGGCCTGTGGAAGGTGAGCAAGGGCGATCATGTGATGTGGGTGCTGGGCACCTTGTCGCCGCTGCCCGATCATATGCAGTGGAAAACCGATGATGTGGAGCAAATCATCGCGCAGTCGCAGGAGGTGCTGGAGCCGCCGTCGCTGCAGTTGAAAGCGGACGTGGGTTTCTTCGGCAAACTCTTTCTATTGCCGACGCTGATCGGCGCGCGCAAGAGCCCCGATGGCGCCACCCTGCAACAGTTGGTGCCGCCGCCGCTATACGCGCGCTGGCTGGTGCAGAAGCAGCTATACATCGGCAAAGACAACAGCATCGAGCGTTGGCGGCCGATCTTTGCAGCGACTGAGCTCTACGACAAGGCGATCAAGCATGCCGGCCTGACCGCCTCGGGCGGCGTAAAAAACACCATTCGCGATCTGGCCAAGAAACACGGCGTCAAATTGACCAAGACGAATTACAAGCTGGCGATTGCCAATCCACGCGAAGCGGTCAAGACCTTCAAGAGTTCGGCGATGGACGATCAGGCGTGCTTGAGCGGCGTGATCGATGGCATCGAGCATTCGCTGGGCAGCATCACCGCGCGCGCCAACGCATGGGCCACCGGCGATATCGAGATACTGCGCACGTTGTCTTTGCACGATCAGCGTGAGGCTTGTATCGATGCGGTCACCGAGGCGGGCTTTGCGAAAAAACTTGGGCTCAACGATGTGCGGCAACGTGTCGATGCGATATGGATGAGCGCTGCCGAGCAGGTTCTGGCCAACGACAAGCAAAGCTTTGCGATGCTGCCGATGGAAGAGGTGTTGTCGCCCGATGGTTATCTCGCCAAGCTCAAGGGGAAGGGCTACACCGTGCAGGCACCGGACGAGCAAGAGCCGTAGTGGCTATTCCCCGAGCTTTTGGCCCCTCCCTCAGCGCTGATGAACAAGAGAGCGCTCAAGTCAAAACCCGAACTCACTCAAGCCCGGATGATCGTCCGGTCGACGACCCAGTGGCCAATGAAACCGGCGCTCGGTTTCGCTGATCGGCGTGTCGTTGATGCTGGCGTGGCGATGCGTCATCAGGCCGGCATCGTTGAATGCCCAATTCTCATTGCCATAGCTGCGGAACCAGTGGCCGGAATCGTCATGCCATTCGTAGGCAAAGCGCACGGCGATTCGGTTGCCGGCATAAGTCCATAGCTCCTTAATTAGCCGATAGTCCAGCTCGCGAGCCCATTTGCGTTGCAGAAAATGTCTGGCGGCATCGCGGCCATCGAGAAATTCGGCGCGATTACGCCAATGGGTGTCCTCGGTATAGACCAGCGCCACGCGCTCGGGGTCGCGGCTATTCCAGGCGTCCTCTGCGAGACGTACCTTCTGCACGGCGGTTTCGGTGGTGAATGGGGGGAGTGGCGGGCGGGTTTGCATAAGTCCTCAGAGATGTTGAACAGGCTCTCAAGCGCTAGCCTGATCCAGTCGAGCGATTTCATCCGCACGGAGTTGCAACTGCGCGGCGCCAAGCAGCTCATGCCATTGCTCCACGCTGGTAGCGCTGGCGATCGGGGCAGTAAGGCCGGGGCGGGCCATCAGCCAGGCCAAGGCAATTTGTGCCGGAGTGGCGTGATGGCTGGCGGCCACCTCGTCGAGCGCGGCGAGAATGCGCAGGCCACGCGGGTTGAGATATCTCTCTACTGCGCCGCCGCGTGCGGCGCTCTTGGCCAGATCATCGGTGCTGCGGTACTTGCCGCTGAGAAATCCGCTGGCCAAGGCGTAATAGCAGATGACACCGATGTTCTCGGTGCGAATCAGTGGCTCCAGTGCTTTTTCGTAGCCATCGCGTTGGATCAGGTTGTATTCCGGTTGCAGGCTTTCATAGCGTGGCAGGTCGTTCTTTTTGGACACGGCCAATGCCTCGGCAAGACGGTCTGCCGAGTAATTAGAGGCGCCGATCGCACGCACTTTGCCTTGTTCGATCAGCCGGCTAAATGCGCCGAGTGTGTCTTCCAGTGGCACGCTGGCATCGTCATGGTGTGCCTGGTACAGATCGATATGATCGGTTTGCAGACGCTGCAGAGAGCTGTCGACGGCTTTTTGAATATTCACCGGCGATAAGCCCGGATGTTCGGCCCATTTGGCCACCTTGGTGGCGAGCACCACCTGGTTGCGCTTGCCGCTACGCTTGAGCCACTTGCCGATAATCGTTTCCGATTCCCCGCCACGATTGCCCGGAACCCAGGCGGAATACACATCGGCGGTGTCGATCAGGTTGAAGCCTGTGCCGACAAAGACATCGAGTAGTTCAAATGAGCGCTTCTCATCGGTACTCCAGCCGAATACGTTGCCGCCGAAGGCCAGTGGTGCGATGAAAAGCGGTGACTTGCCGAGTTGACGCCGTTGCATGGGGAGAACCTTTGGAAAGATCTCCAAGAATTGGTAGCGGTTTGACCGGGAATCAAGTCGGCACGCAGGCCGTGGAGCATGTCGAATCCGCCGCCTTTGGGGCACGGGCGGACTTGCTTGGCAGCGGCTTGACTTGGCCACCGAGCGGCTTGCTTGGCGGCGTCTCGATCTCGCTCAAGCGATGGGCGAGATCGACATTGCTGATATGGCCATGCAGAAACAACAGGTCGGACCAAAGCGAACTCATGACACCCTCCCAAGAAACCTGCCCATTGGCAGGTGGCTCAAGATAGGCGGCTCGAAGGCCGCCAAAAAGCGATATATTTGCAAGTCAGACTTGAAGGGGATTCAAGATGGCACGTATTTCGCTGGATCTGTTGCAGCAGTTTGTACTGGCCGCGCGGCTGGGCAATCTGTCGCGTGCGGCCGAGCAGGCCAACCTGACGGTCAGTGCGCTCAGCCATCAGATACGTCAGCTTGAACAACGGGTCGAGCGCAAGCTGTTCGATCGTGGGCCGCGCGGCGTGCAGCTCACCGCGGAAGGGCGCCGTCTGCAAGGGGCTGTAGCACATCATTTCGAGGGTATTGACCGCGCGCTTGCCAATTATCGCTGTCGCCGTGAAGAGGCGCTGACCATCAACACGCTGCCGAGTGTGATGTCCAGTTGGCTGGTGCCGCGATTGGCGCGCCTGGTGGCGGCTCATCCCGAGCTGGAGCTCAATCTGCAATCCAGTACGGGCCTGGTCGATTTCGAGCGCGATCCAGTGGATGTCGCCATACGCTACGGGCGCGGTGTCTGGCCGGGCGTGGAAAGCGAAAAGCTGTTCGACGAATGGATCGCGCCGGTAGTGGCGCCCGTCTTGCTGGAGCGCATGCGCGATACGGGCTGTGACGATGTCAGTGGGTGGCCCTTGCTTGGCGATCCCGGCGACCGTTGGCACGATTGGTTCGCCGATATCGGCGGCAGTGCGCCGAATCGCTATGTGGCCAAGTTCGACACCACCGACGCACTGCAGCGCGCGGCATTGGAGGGTATGGGCGTGGCCCTGGGGCGCATGGTGATGGCCAGGCCGCTGATCGATGCGGGCTTGCTGCATGTGCTGGGCAAGCGCTATCAACATATTCCCGATGCGTATTACCTGGTGTATCCGGCGCGGTCTAAAGATCACGCGGGTCTGCGCATATTCCGCGATTGGATTCATGCCGAGGCCGTTCTATACGGCCAGTCGATGGCGCATATGTCGGGGCGCCACTGACGGCTTAGGTTTCGTAATCGTTATCGACCCGTCATCATGAGTGCTTTGCGTTATTCAGTGAGGGAAAGACGATGAAATCACGTGCCGCCGTGGCCTGGGAGGCGGGCAAGCCGCTGTCGATCGAGGAAGTGGATGTGGCTGCGCCCAAGGCGGGCGAAGTGCTGGTGCGTATCGTCGCCACCGGCGTTTGCCATACCGACGCATTTACCTTGTCCGGCGCCGATCCCGAAGGGATGTTTCCGGTGATTCTCGGACACGAAGGCGGTGGCATTGTCGAGGAAATAGGCGCGGGCGTGACCTCGCTGAAAGTCGGCGACCATGTGATTCCGCTGTACACGCCCGAATGCGGCGAGTGCAAATTCTGCCGCTCCGGCAAAACCAATCTATGCCAGAAGATTCGCGCCACCCAGGGCCAGGGGTTGATGCCGGACGGCACTTCGCGCTTCTCGCTCAACGGCAAGCCGCTGCTGCATTACATGGGCACCAGCACCTTCAGCGAATACACCGTGCTGCCCGAGATCGCGCTGGCCAAGATCAATAAATCCGCGCCGCTGGAGAAGGTCTGCCTGCTGGGCTGTGGCATTACGACGGGTATCGGCGCGGTGCTCAATACCGCCAAGGTGGAGCCGGGTGCGTCAGTGGCGGTATTCGGTCTGGGCGGCATTGGTCTTTCGGTAGTGCAGGGAGCGGTGATGGCCAAGGCCGGGCGCATCGTGGTGGTCGACACCAACCCGGAAAAATTCGTCATGGCGAAGGCGCTGGGGGCAACCGATTTCATCAACCCCAAGGACTACCCCGGCATACCCGTGCAGCAGGTTATCGTCGATCTCACCGATGGTGGCGTGGATTACTCGTTTGAATGCATCGGCAACGTCAATGTGATGCGCTCGGCGCTGGAGTGCTGCCACAAGGGTTGGGGCGAGTCGATCATCATCGGCGTCGCCGGTGCCGGGCAGGAGATCAGCACGCGGCCGTTCCAGTTGGTGACCGGCCGCGTCTGGCGCGGCAGTGCGTTTGGCGGCGTAAAGGGGCGCTCGCAGTTACCGGGCTACGTGGAGCGTTACCTCGGCGGCGAAATCAAGATCGACGAGATGATTACCGAGGTGCTGCCGTTGGAGCGGATCAACGAGGCGTTTGACCTGATGCACGAGGGCAAGGTGATCCGCTCGGTGATTCACTACTGATGACATGTCAAAGAGCGTATTTTGTGCGCTCCTGCAAGATTCGGCCAATTCGATAGAATGCCGTCTGCCGCTGGCCCTATCGCCAGCGGTGTTGTATCGAGTGCCTCATTCGTTTTTATGCCGGCAAGACCATAAGGAATTTCTATGAACCGTACCGCCATCCTTGTCGACGGCGCTTTTTTTCTTGCCCGTTACCGCAAGGTCTGGGGTGATCGCGACGCCAACGACGCACGCACCGTCGCCAAGACGGTGTTCGGTATGGCGCTTGAGCATTTGAAAGCGGTAGACCGTCCGCGCGAAGCTCTCTACCGCATCTTTTTCTATGACTGCCCGCCGCTGGAGAAGAGTTTTACCAAGCCGATCAGCGGCGAGAGCATCGATTTCTCGCGCACTGGCTCGGCCGCGTTTCGTCGCGATTTGCACGATCAGTTGCGTCGCCAGCGCAAGATGGCCTTGCGGCTAGGCCGGTTGGCCGAGCGCGGCGAATGGCAGCTCAAGCGTCATGCTTATCAGCAATTGCGCGATGGCGCCCTGATGTGGGACGAGCTGGGCGACGAGCACTTCGAGCCCGATATGCGCCAGACCCAGGTCGATATGAAGATCGGTATCGATATCGCCGCGCTTACCTATAAAAAGCTGGTCGATCAAATCATCTTGATCGCTGGTGATGCCGATTTCATTCCAGCGGCCAAGCTGGCGCGCTACGAGGGTATCGACTTCATTCTGGACCCGATGTGGCAAGGCATTGCGCCCGATCTGCATGAGCATATCGACGGCTTGCAATCGGTCTGCCCGCGGCCGTTCTGATGCGTGCTAGCCTGCCGAAAAATAGTGATTCCCCTGTGCTGCATATAAGGAGTTGTCGATGAAAAGCCATGTCACCCTAGGATTGGCCGTGCTGTTGCTGGCCGCATGCAGCGGAACCTCCACCCCGGTCAATGCCCAGGATCAGCCGGCCGGCGAGCTGGTGCCGCCCACCAGCGCCAAAGATTTCACCGCCTCGCAGCTCGATGCCGTGCTGGCCGGTGACTGGCGCTCGGCGCAAAACCGCGCCCGCGACGTCTACCGCCACCCCAAGGCCACCTTGCAGTTCTTTGGTATCCGGCCGGATCAGACGGTGATCGAGATCACCCCAGGCGCCGGTTGGTACAGTGAAATTCTTGCGCCGCTGTTGCGCGACAACGGCCAATACATCGTCGCGGTGAAGAAATCGACAGGCGAGGGGGCAGGCAAAGATCTGCACCAGAAATTCGCTGCCGACCCGGCGCATTACGGCAAGGCCAGTTTTATCGAATTCGACCCCAAGGCGCCGGTATTCGGTGCGCCCGGTTCGGCCGATGTGGTGTTGACCTTCCGCAACGTACACAACTGGGTCATGGCCGATACCGCGCCGGCGATGTTCAAGGCGTTCTATGCGGCGCTGCGGCCCGGCGGCGTGCTTGGCGTCGTCGACCATCGCGCGGCCGACAAAGCCACGCTGGAAACCGTCAAACAGAGTGGCTACCTGCCCACCGCTTATGTGGTCAAGCTGGCTACGGACGCCGGCTTCAAGCTGGACGACGATAGCGAAATCAATGCCAATCCGAAGGACACCAAGGATTACCCCAAAGGGGTGTGGACCTTGCCGCCGACATTCACCCTGGGTGAGCAGGACAAGGCGAAGTACCAGGCCATCGGCGAGTCCGACCGCATGACGCTGCGCTTCGTCAAGCCAGCGGCGCCGGCGGCTCACTGATTTAGCCGCCACGCACGCCATGCTGATTGCGCTCAACAAGCCGTATGGCGTGCTTTGTCAATTCACCGATGCCGATGGCCGGCGTACCCTGGCCGAATTCGTCAAGCAAAAAGACGTCTATCCGGCCGGGCGGCTCGACCACGACAGCGAAGGCCTGCTGCTGCTTACCGACGACGGCACGCTTGCGCACAGGCTTACCGATCCGCGCCATAAACAGCCCAAGACCTATCTCGTGCAAGTCGAGGGCGAAGTCAGCGACGAAGCCGTCGCCGCGTTGCGCCGTGGCGTGATGCTGAAAGACGGCCTGACCTTGCCGGCCGGGGTCGAGCATGCGGGCGAGCCCGATGGGCTATGGCCGCGCGATCCGCCGGTGCGTTTTCGTAAGAGCATACCCACGAGCTGGCTTAGCATCACCCTGCGCGAAGGCCGCAATCGGCAGGTGCGGCGGATGACCGCCGCAGTCGGTTTTCCCACCTTGCGTTTGATCCGCATGCGTATTGGCGGCTATGCGCTGGATGGCCTGGCACCGGGCGAAACGCGCGTGGTGGCGTAGCTATTACGTCAGTCCGAAGAACGCCTGCGCCGTGGCCGTGCTGTTGGCGGCAGTCACTTCAGCGGGCTCGCCACGATCACGCGCAATCTCCTCGCAAATATGCCGCAGATACATCGGCTCGTTGCGCCGGTGTGCGGGATGCGGCCGCACGGTGCGCGGCAGCAAATAAGGTGCATCGGTCTCGATCATCAGACGATCGGCGGGAATCTCGCGCACCAGTTCGCGCAGATGGGTGCCACGGCGCTCATCGCAGATCCAGCCGGTGATGCCGATATGGCAATCCAGGGCGAGATAATCGCGCAGCGCTTCGCCGGTGTCGGTAAAGCAGTGCACCACAGCGGCCGGCACCTTGTCGCGATAGCGGCGCAACAAGGCGATGAAATCGTCGTGCGCATCGCGTTGATGAAGAAAGAGTGGCTTCTGCACCTCGACAGCCATCTGCAATTGGCGCTCGAACACCGCAAGCTGCACCTCGCGCGGTGAGTAATTGCGGTTGTAATCCAGCCCTGTTTCACCGACCGCACGCACTTCGGGCTGTGCTGCCAGCTCGCGCAGCAAGGTGTCGGTAGCGTCGTCGTAGTCGATTGCGTGGTGCGGGTGCACACCTGCCGTGGCATACAACTCGCCGGGGTGGCGTCGCGCCAGTTCAAGCGCATGCCGGCTGCCGTCGCGCGATGCGCCGGTGACGATCATCCGGGTCACTCCGTGCGCATGCGCCCGTTGCAACACCGCATCGAGATCGTGATGAAACGATTCGTGCGTGAGGTTGGCGCCGATGTCGAGCAGATCCATGGAGTGGCTGGCCTACAAAAGGCGGCATTGTCCCAGACCGCAGGCCTTGAGCACACAAGGTATCGAGGCTATGGGCTAGAGGGGCTGGCCAATAAAGCCGGCTTTCATGCTTGTGTGAGTACGGGCTTGAAGTAATTTCTTGCGGGATCGTGCGGATTGCGCGAAAGTTATCGCGCTTTCAGTCTTGATGAGGGCGGATATAAGCAAGTGCTATCCGTCATGGCTACCGGTGGGGGACAACCGGTCGCCAGCCGTCTGCCCGGACATCCTTGGATGGGTTGTCCGTGTTGTGTGAAACCACTGAGGGCCTTAAGGACGAGGCAGCCTGCGACAGCACGGGGGGACGCTGTCAGGGGTTGGTCGTTGAACGGGATATCGCAAAACACCTCATTACATCCATGTTTTTTGAGGGGATATAAATGACATCGCATGTGCAAGTGAAACTACTCGCTGCATCTTTGCTGCTGGCCTTTTCGGCATCTGCCGCCGCCAGTGAATTTTCTACCTCCGCGCCACCGACGTTGGCGAGCAATTACGATGTAAGCCCGTTGCAAAACGATCAAACCTATAGCGGCTTCATCGTCACTTACAAAAAAGGCAGTACCGAGCACAGCAATGCGGGGGCGGCTGTGCAGAACGTCGGCGTGGCGGTGAGCCGCGCCAGGCTGGCGATAGCCGGCGGCATGGCATCGCTCAATGCGGCATCGGGCAAGGCCATTGGTGTTCATTACGGCCGCAAGCTTGCTGCCGGTGCCGACCTGGTACGCACGGCGCGCCCGTTATCGGCGGTGGAGGCCTCGACCCTCATCAAACAGATTGCCGCCGATCCGGCGGTGGCCTTTGTCGAGCCCGAGTACATGCTGCAAGCGGTGGACGTCGTGGCACCGGCGGCAGCCGCCACGTTCACGACACCCGACGATACGTATTACGCCCGATACCAATGGGATTATCTCGCGGCCGCCGGCGCCAATTTCTTTGACAGCAGTCTCAACGCCAATGTGGCCAACTGGGGCGGCGCCAATATCCAGAATGCGTGGAGCTTGGCCGACGGCAGTGGTGTGGTTATCGCCAGTCTGGATACCGGTGTCACCCAGCATCCCGATCTGAATCTCGGCCTGGCCGATGCCGGCTATGACTTCATTTCCACGGCGGCGGTGTCGGGACGCGCCACCGATGGCCGTGTTTCCGGCGGTTGGGATACCGGCGACTGGACTACGGCGGGGCAGTGCAGCAGCACCTCGACCGCCAAGAACAGCAGTTGGCACGGTACCCATGTATTCGGCACGGCAGGCGGCGAGATCACCAACAACACGACCGGCATGGCGGGTACGGCCTTCAATGCGCAGGTTGTACCGGTGCGTGTGCTCGGTCATTGCGGCGGCTCCAATGCCGATATCGCCGATGCCATTACCTGGGCCTCGGGTGGCACGGTGGCGGGCGTGCCGGCCAATGCGCATCCGGCGAAGATCATCAGCATGAGCCTGGGCGGTTCGGGTGCATGTGCGTCGACCAGTGTGCTGGGTACGGCGATTACCGGTGCGATCGGCCGTGGCGCGGCGGTGATCGTGGCTGCCGGTAATAGCAACGCCAACGTGTCCAACTTCTCGCCGGCAAGCTGCTCGGGCGTGGTTGCCGTAGCCGCCACCGGCATTACCAGCCGGCGCGCGTACTACTCCAACTACGGCAAAGGCATCACGCTCGCCGCACCGGGCGGCGGCGTGTATCAGAACGATGGCTCCAGCGGCACCCAGACCAACTCCGGCTTTATCTGGTCGACTATCAATGCCGGTACCACCACGCCGACCACCGCGACTTATGGCGGCATGGCCGGTACTTCGCAGGCCACACCGCACGTGGCCGGTGTCGTCGCCTTGATGCAGAGTTATCGCCTGGCCCTGGGCAAGGCGTTGCTGACATCGGCACAAGTGACTTCAGTGCTGAAGTCCACGGCCGCCGCACCGCATGTGGCCGCCGGCACCACCAAGCCTATCGGCGCGGGCATTCTCGATGCCTATAAAGCCGTGCAGACGGCAGGCACCCAGCCTTGATGTAAGACACCCTCCCCTGCGCTTGCGGGGGAGGGTTGGCGGTAGGGTAAGCGCCGCTGCGAAACGTTAGCTTCTCATCTGGCTGTAGCTTGGCCAGCAGTCCGCTGGGCAAATTCCTGCGACATGCATGACAGCGTTCGTGACGAATTCGTGATGAACGCACGCGCAAAGTTCGACAAATATGCTGCCTATGGCTGTTCCTATGTCATGGAAGCGATGCATGATGCGTCGTGGACATGGGTCCGCATCTGGATGTGAGGTAGTGGCATGTCGGTAGCCTTGGAATTGGCGACTAGCGAGAAAAAAACCGCAACCGATGACCGCGAAGCGGGAGTCTGCGCCTTGCTGGTGGCGCGTGGGCGGCTGAAAGACGGCGATTTCGCCCGTGCGCGGCGATTACACGAAGAGTCGCCCGAAGGCACGCTCAGTGGCTTGATGGCGCGGCTCGGCCTGGTTTCCGAGCGCGATCTGGCCGAAGCCTGGTCCGAATATCTGCAAGCTCCCTTGCTGGCCGCGCGTGAGGCGCCGGAATTGCCGCCGGCCGAATTGGACATCTCGCTGCGTTTTCTAAAGCAACAACATGTCGTGCCGGTACGCGATGGTGAAGACGGGCTGGCACTGATCGTGGCCGACCCGGCCGATCCGTATCCCGTGCAGGCGGTAGAACTGGCGGCCGGCCGGCCGGTGGCGTTGCGCATCGGCTTGCGTTCGGAAATCGATGATTTGATCGAACGTTATTACGGCACCGGCCGTTCAGCCATGGGCACCATCGTGGAGAACCTCGACGGCAGTGCCGCGGTGGAAGACGACGTCGAGCATCTGCGCGATCTCGCCTCCGAAGCGCCGGTGATCCGCCTGGTCAATCTCATTCTTCAGCGTGCGGTGGAGCAGCGCGCTTCGGACGTACATATCGAGCCGTTCGAAAACCGGCTCAAGGTGCGCTACCGCATCGACGGCGTGCTGCACGAAGTGGAGGCGCCGCCGGCCAGTTCGACCGCCGCGGTGATTTCGCGCGTGAAGATCATGGCCAAGCTCAATATCGCCGAGCGCCGCCTGCCGCAAGACGGTCGCATCCAACTGCGCGTGCAGGGCAAGGAGCTGGATCTTCGCGTCTCTACCGTGCCGACCAGTTTTGGCGAGTCGGTGGTGATGCGTATTCTCGATCGCGAGTCGGTGGTATTCGACTTCGCCTCGCTCGGTTTCACCGATAACTTCCAGCAACGTTTTGTCGATGTGCTGGAGCGCCCGCACGGTATCTTGCTGGTGACCGGCCCCACCGGCTCGGGCAAAACCACCACGCTGTATACCGCGCTGTCGCAGATCAATACGGCCGACGTGAAAATCATCACGGTCGAAGATCCGGTGGAATATCAGATCGAAGGCATCAACCAGATCCAGGTCAAGCCGCAGATCGGTCTGGACTTCGCCGGCGCGCTTCGTTCGATCGTGCGCCAGGATCCCGACGTCATCATGATCGGCGAAATGCGCGATCTGGAAACCTGCCGCATCGCCATCCAGTCCGCGCTCACCGGTCACTTGGTGCTATCCACCCTGCACACCAACAGCGCTGCCGGCGGCATCACCCGCTTGCTCGACATGGGCGTGGAGGATTACCTGCTCGGCTCCACCGTCAACGGTATTCTGGCGCAGCGTCTGGTGCGCCGCCTCGATCCCGAAACGGCGACTTCGTACGAAGCCCTGCCCGAAGTGATCGAGCAGTTCGAGCTGCATAAATACACCGACGAACGCCCGATCCGCCTGTGGAAGCCCGGCAGCAGCACCGCTAACCCCACCGGCTATCGCGGTCGCCGCGCCATCATGGAATTTCTGGTGATGAGCGACCCGCTGCGCCGCCTGGTGATGCGCCGCGCCGATGCCGGCGAGATCGAGCGCCAAGCCCGCGCCGAAGGCATGCGCACTATGTATGAAGACGGCATCGCCAAGGCTATCGCCGGCGTCACCACGCTTGAGGAGGTGATGCGTGTTACGCAGGAGAGTTGAAGACACGGAGCGGAGCGTCGACAGTCGGATATCGAACACGGGTAGCGCAGCAGTCGAGATCGCCGGCCTTTTCCTGCGTTCGGGGCCCGCGCCATGAGCCAGTTCCGCTATCGCGCCGTCAGTGATGCCGGCGAAATGCTGCAGGGGCAGATGGAGGCTTCCAGTGTCGAGGAGGTCATCAGTCGCCTGCAGGACCAAGGCCACACGCCGCTCGACGCACAGCCAGCCGATGCCGAAAGTGGCGGCAGCGGGCTTGCAGGGTTGTTCAAGCGAGGCCCGTTCACCGGTGATGAGCTGGCGCAGTTCACCCATCAGCTCGCCACCTTGCTCGGTGCGGGCCAGCCGTTGGATCGCGCGCTCGGCATTTTGCTCGAGCTGCCCGAGGGCGAGCGCGCCAAGAAGCTGGTCGAGCGGGTGCGCGACCGCGTGCGCGGCGGTACGCCGCTGTCGCAGGCCTTGGACGAGGAACACGGTGTTTTCCCCAAGCTCTACATCAGCCTGGTGCGCGCGGGCGAGGCGGGCGGTTCGCTCGAAGATACCTTGCGCCGGCTGGCCGATTATCTGGAGCGCGCGCAGCAATTGCGCGGCAGCATCGTCAATGCGCTGATCTATCCGGCCTTTCTGATGGTCGGCGTGCTTGGCTCGCTGGTGCTGTTGCTGGCCTATGTGGTGCCGCAGTTCGTGCCGATCTTTGAAGACATGCAGGTGCCGATTCCGCTGATTACCCAGATCGTGCTGGCCATCGGCAATACCTTGCAAGCCTGGTGGTGGCTGATTTTGCTGGTACTGGTCGGTGGTATCGCCTTTTGGCGGGCTCGCTTACGCGACCCGGCTGCCCGGCTGGCCTGGCATGGCAAGTTGCTGACCATGCGCATGGTCGGTCCCTTGCTGCTGAAAGTCGAAACCGCGCGCATCGCGCGCACGCTCGGCACCTTGCTGAAAAACGGCGTGCCGCTGCTTTCGGCCATAGGCATCTCGCGCCAGGTCACGTCCAACCGTGCGCTTGACGCAGCACTCGAACAAGCTGCGGAACAGGTGAAGGGTGGCGGTGGTCTAAGCCTGGCTTTGGCGCAATCTCAGCGGTTTCCAAGACTGGCCCTGCAAATGGTGCAAGTGGGCGAGGAGGCCGGCCAGCTCGATACCATGCTGCTAAAGGTCGCCGACACTTTCGATATTGAATCCAAGCGCTCGATCGACCGTCTGCTTGCTGCCCTGGTGCCGGCCTTGACCATCGTGATGACCGTGATGGTGGCGATCATCATGGCTGCCATCTTGCTGCCGCTGCTCAGTCTTACTAGCAATATTCAATGATTACATCGGAGGAATGAGATGACTATGTGGATGATGAAGCGGGCACAGGAAACAGAGAGCAGGGAACAGGGAAGCGCCGCAAGCTCAAGCGTTACCGTGCCTATCCGTTCCCCGTTCCCCATTTCCCGTTCCCCGCGCGCAAAGCGCGCTATGGGCTTCACCTTGCTGGAAATGCTCGCCGTGATCGTGCTGATCGGCATCATCGGCGCCGTGGTGGTGACCCAGGTCGGCAAGAATGTGGACAAGGGCAAATATGGTGCGGGCAAGGCGCAGTTGACCACGCTGTCGCAGAAAATCGAAAACTACGCGCTGGATAACGGCGCGCCGCCGGCGCAACTGCAAGACCTTATGGTCAAGCCGGCCACTGCGCGCAATTGGCAAGGTCCGTATGCGAAAGAGTCCGAGCTGAAAGATCCGTGGGGCCACCCCTTCGGCTACAAATATCCGGGCGACCACGGCAGCTTCGATTTGATTTTCTATGGTCAGGACGGCCAGCCCGGCGGTGAAGGCTATAGCGCCGACGTCGGTAACTGGCAATGACTATGGGGGAACGGGGAACAGGGAGCAGGGAACGGGGGGCCGCGGCAACGCCGGGGTCTGTCGCTCTTTCCTGTTCCCTGTTCCCTGTTCCCTGTTCCCCAGGTGGTGTGCGTGCGCGTGGTTTTACGCTGTTGGAAATGCTCGCCGTCATTTTGTTGATCGGCATCGCCGCCACCGCCGTATCGCTTTCGGTATCGCAAGGCCTGGCCAGCGCACGCGTCAATGCGGCCAGCGGTGAGCTGGCCGCCGCATTGCGGGCAACGCGAACGCAGGCGATCGTGCGCGGCAAAGAGCAGGCCTTCGATGTAGACACCCGTGCGATTACTTATCGAGGCGTCAACGGTCGCGATGTACGTCTACCCAAAGGTATGAAACTAAGCATCACCAGCGCCAAGGAAGACCAGCCCAGCGCCACTACCGGGCGCATCCGCTTTTTCCCCGATGGCAGTTCTACCGGCGGGCACATCACCTTGCAGCGAGAGAAGCGGCAGTGGTTGGTGAATGTGTCGTGGCTGACCGGTGCGGTTAGCGTGGAAGTGAAATGAAGCGGGGAATGGGGAACGGGGAACGGGGAACATGCAGGCGTGGCGAGAGCTTGGTGCCGCGTTCTTTTCTACGTCTTTTCTCCGAGGCAGCGGGTTGCGCCACCGCGGTTGCTCTTCCCCATTCCCCGTTCCCCGTTCCCCGTTCCCCGCGCGCAAAGCGCGCGAATGGCTTCAGCTTGCTGGAAGTGATTGCGGCGATTCTGTTGCTGGCGATTACTTTCGCTGCCTTGATGCAGGTGGCGGGCAGTTCGATCGGCCTGACCAATAACGCGGCCGACCACGCGCAAGCGGCACTATGGGCGCGTAGCCTGCTCGACACCGTCGACCTGGATGCGCCGCTGCAACCAGGCGGCCGGGAAGGCCGCTTTAACGCGCAATACCGTTGGCGTCTCAAAGTCGCTCCATGGAGCCCAGGCAACGCCAACCCGGATGCACCGCTGCGCGTGTACAAGGTGGATCTGGACGTACTCTGGGGATCGCAGGCACACGAACGCGCAGCACACTTCAGTACGTTGCGTTTGGCCAGTGCTCATGGGGGCGGCCAGTTGCCGATGTTGACGCGATGAAGCGGGGAACGGGGAATGGGGAACGGGGAACGTGCAGGCGCGGCGATAGCTCGGCGCCGCGTTTTTTTCCATGCCATTTTTCTCTAAGCCCCTTCTTCGGAGCAGAACGTTGCGCCATTGCTGTTGCTCCCCCCCGTTCCCCGTTCCCCATTCCCCGTTCCCAGCGCGCAACGCGCGCCAGCGGCTTCACCCTGCTGGAGGTTCTCGGCGCGCTGGCCTTGCTGGCGCTGTTGTTGCTCGGCGTGTACTCCGGCGTGCGCACCGCGACGCATAGCGTGCGCTCGGGTTCGGCGGCGATCGAGCGGCTGGATCAGATTCGTTCGGCGCAGCAATTTTTGCGGCGTGAGCTGGCGCAAGTTTTGGCCGTGCCGCTTGCACATACCGACAACGGCGACAGCATTTATTTCGTCGGCAGCGAGCACGAGATGCGCTTCGTGGCGCCGCTGCCCGGTTATCTGGGCAAGCTTGGCCCGCAATTGCAGCAGCTACGGCTGGTTTCCAACGGTAAAGGCGGCTCGCGGCTGGAGGCCAGCTTTGCCTTGCTGCCACCCGATGGCAGCGCACCGCACCCGCTCGGCGAGCCCGAGGTCTTGCTCGACGATGTGCAAGGCGGTCGTTTTGTCTATCGCAACAGCGATACCGAAGAGCAAATGGGTTCGTGGCATGGCGATTGGAGCGATGGCCGCATGCTGCCGGTCGCGGTGCGCATCGAGCTGAAGCTGGACGGCAACTACGGCTGGCCGCGAATGGACGCATCGTTGCGGGTCGATCCCACCGCCAGCGGCGGGCAAGCCAACCTGCTGCGCGGGCTCAATCGCGGGCAACCGATCCGATGATGCCCAGACACTTCATCTCCAACTCAGTCCGCTCCCTCCCCTGCGCGCAGGGGAGGGTTGGGGAAGGGTACGAGCTCGCGGCAAGCTTCAGCTCCTCCCCGTGTTCCATCGACGATAAAGACAATGTCGAGCGATCACGCGCGATGAAGACGCGCCCCTCGATCCACGCCGCTCGGCGCCAACGCGGCGTTGCGTTGCTCGTCGTACTGTGGGCCTGCACTTTGCTGGCGATTCTGCTCGGCGGCTACGCCATGCTGGCGCGTACCGAGGCCATGCAGGCGCGTTATCAGTTTGCGCAGACCCAGGCGCATTACGCCGCGGAGGCCGGGGTGATGCGCGCGATCTACGGCTTGCAAGATACCCAGCAGCAAAATCGGTGGGTGCCCGATGGGCGCGTCTACCCCTTCAAGTACGAAGAGGCTGACGTCAAAGTCACGATCATCGATGAAGGCGGCAAAGTCGATCTCAACGCCGCCAATCCGAACGTGCTGCAGGGCCTGTTCCATGCGGCCGGCTTGCCCGACGCGCAAGCGCAAGAACTGGCCGGGCGAGTGGTCGAATGGCGTAGTTTTGGCCTGGGCCCCCGCGGTGCGGGACAGCAAGATGCTGCGTATGCAACTGCGGGGCGCGATTACGGTCCACGTAAGGGGCCCTTCGCCAGCATCGAGGAGTTGCAGCTCGTGTTGGGCATGAATCAGGCGCTTTATCGCACGGTGGCACCGGTAGTAACGCTGTGGTCAGGGCGCGATAGCCCTGATGTGGCCACCGCGCCGTTGCTGGCGCTGGCGGCTATTCCGGGGATGGATCCGAATCAGGCAAATGCGCTGTATGCCGCACGGCAAGCAAAACAGGGCACGCCAGCCCTAGTCGGCTTTCAAGGAGTAACGCATAGTATTCGGTCTGAGGCGACGTTGGCCGACGGCACCGTCGCGGTGCTGCGCACCACCGTACGATTACAAGGAATTCGACCCGGCGCGACACCGTACGCGGTATTGCGTTGGCAGGAAGGAGACGGGGAGTGAAGAATGCCAAGTCTGTTCATAGCTTCCTCGTGGCCCGCGCTGGGGTCGATTCGCCTGCGCGTGCAGCCAGCGACGAGAGAGCGTATGTCGATACGTCACCGAGTGACGCCGTTGGTTGGCATGCATCCAGACCCGGCCCGATGGACGGCCGCTCAGCGACAACTGCGGACTACAGTGAAGTTATGAGCATGAAGATATGAGCAGGCTCTCCACTCCGCAGTCATTGCGCATGCCGCTGGACCGCCTGCGACGCGCCTGGCGCGCATCGCCGTTACCGCGTTTCTTTGCGTGGTGGGGCGAGGAGTTGGCGGCCTTGTTGCCGACGCGCTGGCGCAGCTTGTTCGGTGGCGGTGCGCTTTGGCATTTGCTGGAGCGTGACGGCGACCACTGGCGACTGCGCCGCGCCGACCATAGCGAGCCATTGGCAAGCTGGAGCGACAGCCTCGATCCCGCCGAGCAACAAACGGCGCTGGCCGATGCCTTGCGCGGCGTCGATCACGAAGACTTGCGCCTGGCGCTGTGTCTGCCGGCGAGTGTCGTATTGCGTCGCACCGTGATGCTTCCGCTGGCGGCGCGAGACAGCCTGCAGCAGGTCGGTGCCTTCGAAATGGATCGACAGACGCCGTTCCGTGCCGAGCAAGTGCGCTACGACCTGCACGAATTGAACGCACCCGCCTCGGCCGGCCGTTTCGCCGCCGAATTGGTAGTGGTGCCGCGCACCACGCTCGATCCGTTGCTTGAGCGGTTGAGCGTGCTGGGCATTGGCGTCGATGCGGTGGATATGGCCGTGGGCCATGGGCGTCTGGGGGTGAATTTGCTGCCGCCCGAACAGGCTCCACGCCGGAGTCATCCGCGCCAGCAACTCAATTGGGCGCTGGCCGCGGGTGCGCTCGTGCTGCTGGTGCTGGTGCTGGCGCAGTGGCTGCACAATCGCCAAAGCACGCTGGAGGCCATGCGCACCCAAGTCGAAAGCATGCGCACCGACGCCCAGCAGGTATCGGCCTTGCGACAGCAGTTGCAAGACAACGCCGGGGCGGCCGGTTTTCTGGCCGCGCGCAAAAAGCATACGGTGTCGGCGCTGAGCGTTCTGCAGGATCTCACCCAACGCTTGCCTGATAACGCCTGGCTGGAACGCCTGAGCATCGACAACAACGGTCAGGTGGGTTTCCAGGGGCAGAGCGCACAAGCGGCAAAACTGGTCGATGCGCTGAAAGACTCCACTGTCATCGCCGATGCCAATTTCCAGGGCACTATCCAGGCCGATCCCAGTACCAGCAAGGAGCGTTTTTACATGGTGGCGCAGTTGCGCAAGATCGCCGATGCCAAGCCCAAGCCGCCATCCGCGCCGGCACATGGCGGGAGCGTGCTATGAAATTGACCAAGCTCAAGCCGCGCGAGAGCCGCATTGCGGCCGTCGGGCTGCTGCTCTTGGTCCTCGTGCTGGGCTATTTCTTATTGCTGCATTGGTGGTTTGTGGCGCCGCTACGGAGCATGAGTGCCGATATGGCCGACCTGCGCGATACCCAAAGCCGCTACGCGGCGGCCATCGCCGAAAAGCCGCAATTGCAACAACGCATCGCCGCGCTCGGCCAAGGCCAGGCGGCGAGCAGTGCGTTCTTGCCCGAGAACGATCCCAACGCGGCGGCGGCCGGCTTGATGCAACGCGTGGTCGATGTAGTGGCCGCGCACCCGCAAGGCGGCAGTTGCGACGTGATCCAGAAAATGCCGGTGCCCAATCCGCGCACCGACGATGGCGAGCCGTACCGGAAAGTGGCCGTGAGCATCAGCCTGCGTTGCGACATACAGCCGTTCGGCTCGGTGTTGCAAACCTTGGAGCAAGGCTCGCCATACCTGTTCGTCGATGACATGAGCATCTACCGCAACCCGGTGGCGGCACAGAAAAACGCGGCGCCGCCGCTAGAGGTGCAGTTCACTCTCTCTGGCTATGTGCGCCTGGCCCATGGCGCCCCGGCAGCAGCGGTTGCCGCCCCACCGGAAGAAGCTTTGTGAACGCGGCCTCGCAGCGACGCATCACCCCATGGCTGGCCGGCACCGCGCTCGTGTTCGGGCTGCTCTGGGTGCTGCTGTTGAGCGGCATCGGCCGCGGCGTGTATTGGAATCCACCGCGACCGACGCCGCCGCTGCCCGCAGCGCGCGACGATAGCGGCTTGCCCACGCCGTTGCCGTTGGAGCAGTTCGCGATCGTATGGCAAAAGCCATTGTTCAACCCCGATCGCAAACCGATAGCGCGTGCCGCCAGTGAAGGGGGCAATCTGGGCGACATGGAACTGACCGGCATCATTCTCACGCGCGACCTGCATATGGCTTTGCTGCACGACAAGAGCGGCGACAAACATGTGCGCGTGCGCGAAGGCGACAGCCTGCCCGATGGCAGTTGGAAACTGGCCGAACTCAAGCCGCGCACCGCCGTGTTTGAAGGCGCCAGCGGACGCACTGAGTTGAATCTGCCGGCCGGCGCGCCGATAACGCCGCCTTCGCCAAACGATGCCAATGCCAATAATGTGCCGCCGCCGATGCCCGGCATGGCGGTACCCATGCAGCCGCCGCCACCGGTCGTAAGCAACGGCCCTTCGGCCCCGGTGATGCAAGTGCAGCAGGTACCAAACAATGCAACGCCTCCGCCGCAGGCTGCGGATGTACAACAAGCCGAACGCATACGACAGCTCAAAGCCAACATCTTGAAACGCCGCGCCGAGCAAGCCGCAGCCCCCGAAGGAGTACGTTGATTCATGTCCCGCACGCTCATTTCTCCGGCTCGCCGTTTCGGCACCCTCGCTTTGGCGATATGGGTGGCCGGTTGTTCCAGCCTGCCGCCGCCGCGCGACGATGGCGCCTTGCAGCGCGAGGCCATGGCCGGCACCGAAAAACCGGCGCCGGCGCCGTTGCCGCTCAATACCGGCATTCGCCCCGACCAGGACGCAGCCGTGCAGCCGCAGCTCAACGTCGGCAGCGGTCAGTTCATCAAGCCCACGGGCCTGAGCAGCCCGCGCAAGTTGGCCAGCGGCGACGGCGCGGTAACCTTCAATTTCGAAAACCAGCCGGTACCGGCGGTGGTCAAAGCCATCCTCGGCGACTTGCTCAAACAGAACTACACCATCGTGCCGGGTGTACAGGGCAATGTGTCGTTCTCCACCGCCGAGCCGGTGGACAGCAGTCAGGCGCTGCCGATTCTCGAAACCCTGCTGGCCTGGACCGGCAACGCCCTGGTACAGCGCGACGGCGGCTATGTGGTGATGCCAGCCAAAGACGCGGTCGCCGGTAACCTGGTGCCCAGTCTCGGCGCCGCCGCGCCGCAGGCCGGCTTGCAAGCACGGCTGTTCTCGCTGCGCTACATCGCGGCCACCGAGATGCAGAAGCTGATTAAGCCATTCGCCCGCGCCGATGCGGTGTTGCTGGTCGATTCATCGCGCAACTTGCTGGTGATGTCCGGCACGCCGCAAGAGCTGACTAACTATCAGCGCACCATCAATACCTTTGACGTGGATTGGCTGCGCGGCATGTCGGTCGGCGTTTTCAGTTTGAAGCACGCCACCGTCGCCGAACTGTTGCCCCGGCTCGATGGCATGTTCGGCGCCAAAGGCGATACGCCGTTGGCCGGCATGTTTCGCTTTATCCCCATCGAGCGCACCAATGCGCTGGTGGTGATTAGCACCCAACCCAGCTATCTGCATGAAATCGGCGGCTGGATCGAAAAGATCGATCGCGGCGGCGGCAACGAGCCGGAGCTGTTCGTCTATGACGTACGCAACCTCAAAGCCTCCGATCTGGCGCAGTACCTTGCGCAGATCTACGCCGGCGGCGGTGGTGGCGGCAGTGGCGGCAAGGTGGGGCCTGGCCTCAACGCCGGGACACTCGGCAGCAGCGACAACGCCAACGGTTCGGCCAGCGGCATGGGCAGCACCGCGGGCAGTTTCGGCAGCAGCACCAGCGGTGGCATCGGCGGCGGCACGGGCGGTATCGGTGGCGGTACAGGTGGCATTGGCGGCGGCTTGGGCGGCGGCACCGGTGGTTTGGGCAGCAGTGGCGGCGGCAGTGGTGGCATTGGCGGCGGTATCGGCGGTGGTTTGGGTTCCAGCGGCAGCTCGTTCGGCGGACGCTCCGGTGCGGGCGGCGGCGGCATCGGTGGCGGCAGTGGCTCACAAGGCGGCCAGCAATACGCTTCCGAAGATGGCAGCATCCGCATCAGTTCGGTCGACGACAATAACCAATTGCTAGTACGGGCGCGGCCGTCGCAGTGGGCGGAGATCGAAGCCGCGATCAAGAAGCTGGACAACACACCGCTACAGGTGCAGATCGAAACGCGCATCCTGGAAGTGTCTTTGACCAACCAGTTCCAGTTCGGCGTGCAGTGGTATCTGGAGGGTTTGACCGGCAGCACATCCAAGCCCGATGGCAGCGGCGGCACCACGATTACCCCCGGCGAGCCTTATCGCCATCGACAAATCGGTCTCGGTTCGGGCGGCAATACCTTCAACGGCGAGCCGTTCTTCTATTCCTTCATGAACAGCAATATGCAGGTCGCCGTGCGCGCCTTGGAAACCAGCGGCAACACCAAGACCTTGTCGGCGCCGTCGCTGGTCGTGTTGAACAATCAGACCGCGCAGATTCAAGTGGGCGATCAAGTGCCGATCAATACCACCAGCGTCAATCCTGGTGTCGGCACGGCCACCTACAATTCGGTCAACTATTTGAGTACCGGCGTCATCCTTGCCGTGCAGCCGCGCGTCAATCCCGGCGGCCTGGTGTACCTCAATATCCAACAGCAGGTAAGCACGCCCACGACCGCGGCAGGAGCAGTCAACCCCACGGTTTCACAACGCGCGATGAGTACACAGGTCGCGGTGCAGAGCGGCCAGACCGTCTTGCTCGGTGGCTTGATCCAGCAGAACGACCAGAACAACGATAACGGCGTCCCCGGCTTGAGCCGCATTCCGTATCTTGGCCGGCTGTTCGGTACCACCAGCCGCAACCGCAAGCGCACCGAGCTGATCGTGCTAATCACGCCCAAAGTGATTACCAGTGGCGAAGAGGCCAAGCAGGTCACCGACGAATATCAGCAGAAGTTTGAATCGTTGACGCCGTTACGCCAGGGTAGCCAAGTGGTACCTGCCGCGAAACCGTAGTGGCGTGCACCCTCTCCCCTCAGGGGGAGAGGGTGATGAGGCGAAGCGATAAAGCCGCAACGGTCGCCGCTATCATCCCCGCGTATGACTGTACGCACTCCCAGCTTTCCGATCACTCCGCTGCTGCCCGAGATCTGCGCTTCGCTCGACGCGCAGCCGCGACTGGTGCTGGAGGCGCCGCCCGGCGCCGGTAAAACCACTCAAGTGCCGTTGGCCTTGCTCGATGCATCCTGGTTGAGCGGCCAGAAGATCCTGATGCTGGAGCCGCGCCGTATCGCCGCGCGTGCCGCCGCCCAATTCATGGCGCGTCAGTTAGGCGAGGATGTAGGTCAAACCGTCGGCTATCGCATCCGTTTTGAATCGAAGATTAGCGCCGCCACGCGGGTCGAAGTGGTCACCGAAGGCATTCTTACCCGGCTGATTCAGGACGACCCGGAACTGAGCGGTATCGGCGTGATCCTGTTCGATGAATTCCACGAGCGCCATCTCGCCGGCGATCTCGGCGCGGCGCTGGCGCTGGATGTGCAGGCCACGCTGCGGCCCGAGCTGCGCATCGTGGTGATGTCGGCCACGCTCGACGGCGAGCGCATCGCGCAATGGCTGGATGCGCCGCGCATCAGCAGCCCCGGCCGCAGCTACCCGGTGCGTATCGAGCATCCGCCGGCACGTACGCAAGAAAGCATCGAGCACCAGCTTGCCCGCGTCACGCGCCAGGCATTGAGCGAAAACGAGGGCGACGTGCTGGCGTTTTTGCCGGGGCGCCGCGAAATCGCCCGAACCCAGGTCGTGCTGCAGCAGGCGCTGGATCGGGATGACGTCGAAGTCGTCGCCCTGCACGGCGAGCTGTCGTTGGCCGAGCAGCAATCGGCCTTGTCACCTGCCGAGCCTGGCATGCGGCGGATCGTGCTGGCGACCAATGTCGCTGAATCCAGCGTCACTTTGCCAGGCATCCGCGCGGTGGTCGATGCGGGCCTGGCGCGTGAGCCGCGCTTTGATCCCAACTCCGGCTTCACCCGCTTGGAAACGGTCAACATCTCGCAAGCCTCGGCCGACCAGCGTGCCGGCCGCGCCGGTCGTGTCGCCGAAGGCACCGCCTATCGGTTGTGGCCGCAAAGCAAACGACTCGATAGCGCACGCACGGCGGAGATTACCCAAGCCGAACTTTCCGGTTTGGCCTTGGAGCTGGCTGCCTGGGGAAGCGCGGCCTTGCCCTGGCTGGAGCCACCGCCATCCGGTGCCTTGGCGCAAGCACGCGAGCTGCTGGGCCAGCTCGGCGCGCTCGATCTCGATGCGCGCATCACCGCATTGGGCCGGCGCATGCTGGAACTCGGCGCCACACCACGGTTGGCCGCTGCCGCATTGCGCGCACCCGTTGAGCTACGCGCCTTGATCGCCGATCTGTTGGCGCTGATGGAGGCACGCTCACCGCTACGTGGCGAACAAGCGCGCAGCGACGATTTCCGTTTGCGGGTTACTGCACTGCATGCCTGGCGCGACCGCCATGCAGCGAGTGGCCGCAGCGGCGCCGATGCCGGCGCGCTGGCCGCGATCGAGCAAGCGAGCAAAGGCTGGCGCAGACGTCTGGACGTCCGTACTTCCGCCAGCGGCGTGCCCGATAGCCATGCAATCGGTGATCTGCTGCTGCACGCTTTTCCCGATCGTGTCGCGCGCCGTGACGAAGCCAATCCATTGCGCTATACGCTGGCTAACGGTCGTGGCGCGCGCTTGCACGACCAGACGGCCTTGCTGGGCGAGCCGTGGCTGGTCGCGCTGGATCTGCGATTTGAGGCACGCGACAGCCTGATCCTGGCCGCTGCGCCGCTTGACGCGCGCGTGCTGGAGCGCGATTACCCCGCGCAATTCCGTCGCGAACGCGTCTTGCGCTGGAACGATGAACGCAACGCCGTCGAAGCCTTTGAAGAGCGTCGCTACGCCGCCATCGTGCTCGATCGCCGCAGCGTGCCGGTGAAGCCCGAAGATGCCCTGCCTGCCTTGCTCGCGGCGATACGCATCAAAGGTATCGCTGCATTACCGTGGAGCGAAAACGCGCGGCGCGTGCGCGCACGCATGCAGGCGTTGCGCGCATGGATGCCCGAGCTGGGCTTGCCCGATGTATCGGACACGGCTCTGCTCGAATCCATGGATGACTGGCTGGCACCCTACCTCAACGGCAAGCGCCGACTCGACGCGCTGAGCGCAGAAGAACTATCGCAAGCGCTGACCTCGTTGTTCGATTACGAGCAACGCCGCCAGCTCGATGCACAGGCGCCTGAAAGCCTCACCGTACCCAGCGGCATGACCCGCCGACTCGAATACGCCCCGGACGAACCTCCGGTACTGGCGGTAAAGCTGCAAGAGCTGTTTGGCCTCGCCGACACACCGCGTATCGCCGGCGGCCGTATACCCGTCACCTTGCATCTGCTGTCGCCGGGCGGTCGTCCGATCCAGATTACCCAGGACTTGAAAGGCTTCTGGGAGCGCACTTATCCCGAGGTAAAGAAAGAGCTGAAAGGCCGTTATCCGCGCCATCCCTGGCCCGATGATCCGTGGACTGCCGCGCCTACGCATCGGGCCAAGCCGCGAGGTACGTGAGTGAAGCTCGCGCAAGCCCTGACCCCTCCCAACCCTACGCTTTTAGCTCCTCCCCCTGCTTGTCCCGAAAAGGGGACTTCCTTCGGTCGTAGGGGGAGGCTGGGAGGGGGTCAAACCTTGCATGCGAGAAGGTTGTCGGACATCACAAACAACCATTACCCGCCAACGTCGCGCGCATCGCATCATCGATAGGCGTGTAAGGCTTGGCGCCGAGAAAAGCGAGCAATTTGCGGTCGTCCAGCTTGATCGGCGCGCGCCACAAATAACGCATCTTGCGCAGCTCGCGCAGGGTCTGCATAAAGGGCGCCGCCAGCGTGACCAGCCACCAGGGAAAGCGGCCCAAGGCAATGCTGGGATTGTTCGCGGAGCGGCGGATCGTCGCGGTCATCTCATGGCCATCCAGCCAATAACCGCCGAAGTGAAATACCTCAAATCGGCCCAGCTCACCGGCACGATCGACCAGCCGAGCCAGTGTTTCGCCGACATCCGGCAGATAGGCCCATGCGTGCCCGATCTCGCTTGGGCCGGGGTATTGCACCGTGCGAACAGGCGCACCCTGTTTAATCAGACCTTGCGACAGCCAGTTGTTGCCGGGCTGCGGCCCGAAGAAATCACCGCAGCGCAGGATCAGCGCAGGCGCGCCGGTCTCGGCCGCCGCGGCAAGGCGGCGTTCCATCTCGACACGGATTTCGCCCTTGCGAGTCAGTGGATGTTGCGGCGAATGCTCAGTCAGCGCGGGAAAGGCATCCGGCCCGAAGTTGTAGATGGTGCCCGGCAGCACGATCCGCGCGCCGACTGCCTTGGCCGCGGCAATCGTGTTGTCGAGCATCGGCAATACCAGCTTGTCCCAGTCACGGTAGCCCGGTGGATTGACCGCATGGACGATCAGCTCGACGCCTTCGGCGGCGCGCAGTACATCGGCGGCGTTCATGGCGTCGCCGGTGAACCACTCGATACCGGTCTGCGCGTTGGCCCTGGGCGTGCGCACCAGGGCACGTACCCGCCAGCCGTGGCGCAGGAGTGCAACGCACGACTCATGGCCGATGCCGCCGTTGGCGCCGATAACCAATACTGTTTTCTGTGTGTTCATGGCTGGATCCTCGTGACCGTGTTTGCCTGGATGAGGTCTAGCTTGCGCCCCGCTCATTCATAAGAAAATTGCCTAATAGTGTTGATTAGATATACAAATATGCATGGCTAGCCACGACCCAAGCTGGGAGCTTTACCGATCCTTTCTCGCCGTGATGCGTGAAGGGAGCCTGTCCGCGGCCGCGCGCACCTTGGGCATGACCCAGCCCAGCCTGGGCCGGCATATGCGCGAGCTGGAATCGAATCTCGGCATTGCCCTGTTCGCCCGCTCGCCGCAGGGCCTTACGCCGACCGACGTCGCCCATGAACTGCTGCCCCATGCCAAGGCCATGGCGGCGGCTTCAGCGGTGCTGCGACGCACGGCATCGGCAAGCCATGACGATATTCGCGGAGTGGTGCGAGTGAGCGCCAGCGAGGTGATCGGTGCCGAAGTGCTGCCGCCGATCCTGGCGGATTTTCGGCAGCAGCATCCCGGCATCGTGATCGAGCTGTCGCTGTCCAATCAGTTCGAGGATCTGCTGCGCCGCGATGCCGATATCGCGATACGCATGGTTCGCCCGACCCAGGACGCTCTCATCGCACGCCATATCGGCAAGGTGGCGCTGGGCATGTATGCCCATCAGCGTTACCTCAAAGCGAATGGGCGTCCGAAAACCATGGATGAACTCGCCACCCACGCCTTGATCGGTTTCGACCGCGAGGCACCGTATATCCGCAATATGCGCCCGCAAGGGCTGCCCTTTATCCGCGAAAACTTTTCACTGCGTACCGACAGCGACCTCGCCGCATTGGCCGCGATTCGCGCGGGCTATGGCATCGGCATCTGCCAGGTAGGCATCGCCAGCCGCGAGCCCAAGCTGGTTCGATTGATGCAGGCCGATCTTGAGGTCAATCTGGACACCTGGGTCGTGATGCACGAAGACCTCAAGCGCAGCCTGCGCAATCGCAAGCTGTTCGATCATCTTGCCGCCGCGCTCGCCGAATATGCGCAGCTCAGACCTGGGCCTTGAACGTCTTGCCCAGTGCTGCGCCACGGCCCACGTAATGCCGGAACAGATAGAACAGCGGTGCATAGCGCACGGGGTCGATGTGCTGCGTAGCGGGGACCACGATGTCGGCGTGCGCATGCACGTGGAGCACTTCGAGTTCGAGGATGCTGAAGCCGTCGGCGTCATCGCGCCAGGCTTCGAGCGAACGGAAGGTGCTTTGGACCAGCACGGCTTCCAGTTGCAGCGGGCACTCGGCGATACGTGGTGCGGCGACCGTCAGTGATGGCTGTGCATGCAGGCCGGCGAGAGCGAACTTGTCCGCTTCATGCCGATACCCGTGCTCGCGCTTCCATGCGGGGAGCGGGTTGCGACCACTGGTCGGGGCAAGCCGTTCCACTGCTTCGTGCATATCCTCGCCGGCCAGATTGAGTACGCACTCGCCTTCGCGCAGCAAGTTGGCCAACCCCTGGCCGCCGCCGCTAAGGCCGATCACCACGCGATCGGCCAGCGCCCAGGCAGAGGACATCGGCGTGATATTGGTTGAACCGTCGACGTTGCGCGTCGTAATCAGCACCACTGGCGTGCCGAAGTACAGGATGGATGGGTGAATAACCAAGGTGTCGGGGGTGCGATACATGTCCATGCCGGCAGTGTTGTACGTATAAGACCGGCAAAGTTTCGCTGTTGAACGAAACGTATCGCTGCGATCAGCCGCTAGACTGCGCGCATGAGCGATAGCGCCTCCGCAAATCGATATCAATTGGCCGAGCTGGGTGCGCTGTTGGCCGAGCCGGCGCGTGCCGCGATGTTGCTGGCATTGGCCGATGGCACGGCACGACCTGCCGGCGAACTCGCTCATGCGGCGGGCGTGGGTGCGGCTACTGCCAGTGCACATTTGAAACGTTTGCTGGAAGGCGGTTTGCTCGGTGTCCATGTGCAGGGGCGTCATCGTTACTACCGGCTGGCCAGCGATGAAGTCGCCGCCTTGCTCGAAGCGATGGCGATGCCGCGAATGGCATTGCCTTTGCCGCGACCGGCCGGCGCCGATCTTGCCTTGCGGCGGGCTCGTAGCTGCTACCGGCATTTGGCCGGCGAGCTGGGTGTGGCGATGTGCGATGCCCTGCTGGAACGTGGCTATCTGCATACACAAAGCGCCGGGTTGCAGCTATTGCCGGTCGGTGTCGAGGCCCTGATTCATGCCGGCCTGGAAGAAACGCATGCCGAGAAACTGTTGCGCTTATCCGGTCGCGGTTGCCTTGATTGGACAGAACGCCGCCTGCACGTTGGCGGGCCGCTTGGCGTGGCGATGACGACAGCGATGCTTGATGCCGGTTGGCTGCGGCGCGCCTCAAGCGGGCGGGCTTTGGTGCCGAGCGCGGATGGATTGCGGCGGCTGGGCAGCCTGGGTGTACGCATCGATCCGCAGAGATCGTAAACAGGCTCTTAGTCACGCGTCTATCGATACGCGCCCTGATTTGCCCTTCTTATGTTTGCTGCGAAAAGGGACTCCTTTCGGTCACAGGGGGAGGGGATGAGGTTTGGAGCAAGAGCAGCGTGGCTGTGAATGACGCCAGCGTTTTAGCCGTCCATTCTGTTACACCATATCGCTTCAAATCATGCGAACAGCTCGTGTCTGTCGAGCCAATAGTCCGCTCGACTGAGTCGCCATCTCAAAGTCGAAAAAATCGTTGACACCCCATACTCCCCTGAGTATGGTTCGCACGCCTTCTGGGTCACCCGAGGCACTTGTCTGGTTACCTACCTGCGAGAAATGGACAGTTATCCCCCTAGTAGCAACGCCAACGTTGAATTCAAAGATTCGATGTTGGCGAAGCCCGTACACAACTTGGACGCTTGCAGCGACCGCATTCGGTCGGCTGGCGCTTTCCTAGACTAGGGAAGTCCCGCCGCCTCCTGCGCCGTTGCCGGTGCACGGGAGGTGAGCTATGAATCTCATGAAATCCGTCGCAGGACGCCGTCGGCGTGCCTGCAACAAGCCTGTTCGCGACAAGCATGTGCGGCGCCTGACTGAGTCAGGTCGGCCCTATGTCATTCGTTATTCGATGACCTCTCGCGGCCCACGCCGCGAGGTGGTGGAGCTGCGCGCCAACAGGCCGTTGGCGACGTGGTCGCGCAACGAAATAACCGGTGCTCTGGAATGTCGTTGGAGCATGCACCGATCAGCCGCGTCGGTATCGGATGAGCATGTGCGCCCGCCGGAATCGCGACATCTCGTCAACATCGTGAACCTGCATCGCCAGGGTATGCACGCGGACTTGCGCCCTCCCTCACGCTGATCTCGCATCGCCGGCTGCGGCCGGCGAGTTATCCAGCGGTATCCAACATCCCCGTACGAGCCGATGCGCTCGGCGTTGCTTATGCAGATCGCACAGATCCGCAGGCCAACGCACGCCCGTATCCGCTCGAAGTGAGCGAATCAAGCCGAGTACATATCCATGAACAGCACCCACTTTCTAGGCGAATGGTTTGACTGCGGCGCCTCGATCAATGCCATGAGCGACCCGGCGGCGATCCGCGCCTTATGCGTAGAGCATGTGATGCGTCATCGCCTGACCATCGCATATGACTTTTTCACCCACTCGGCGCACGAGGGCGTTATCGGCGCCTTGATTGCCGAGGACATGCACATGGTGGTGCGCACTTTTCCCGCGCGCCGCGCGATGAATGTCGATCTCTACGCCAGACAACATCGCCATAGCGATATCGCTATGGCCTTCGAGGTCATGGATGGCTTGCGCGATGACTTCAGGCCGGCGCGCAGCGTCTTGCACCGCGTGCAGCAGGGCGTGGAATCGTATCCGGCCGGCCGTGTGGCGGTGGCGCCGACGCAGGCGTTTGCCGGGGCGAGGTGGCTGGCGGCTTAGCACTGGCTTTTGGCTGCGCCTGCCATCAAAGGCGCATGGCGATTTCTCTAAACCATGTGAGCGGCGTCAAGCCGCTCGCACACTGCTGGATGTCACATGCTCGATACGCTGACAACAAACGAAAACCACGGCACGGCGGTGCTCGATAGCGCCCATGTGGGCGACATCAAAGGGGCGCTGGGAACCATCGCCCAGAACGATACGGCCAGACGCAATAGTTGGGGAGCGCGCTGGCGAACCTTGCTGGCGATTCTCGGGCCTGGCCTGATCGTGATGGTGGGGGATAACGACGCCGGTGCCTTCAGCACCTATACCCAGGCCGGACAAAACTACGGCACGACCTTGCTGTGGACATTGACGCTGCTGATCCCGGTGCTCTACGTGAATCAGGAAATGGTGCTGCGCCTAGGCACGGTGACCGGTGTCGGCCATGCCCGTTTGATTCTGGAACGGTTCGGCAAATTCTGGGGTGCGTTCAGCGTCATCGATTTATTCATACTCAACGCGTTGACCATCGTTACTGAATTCATCGGCATCAGCTTAGGGCTGGATCATTTAGGCATTCCGCGCGGCTGGGGCGTGGCGGTGTCGGCGCTGCTCATCATCATGGCGGCCAGTACCGGTAATTTCCGGCGCTTCGAGCGGTTCTCGCTGATGTTGGTGGTGGGCAGCCTGTTGCTGATACCGGTGTTGGTGATGATCCACCCACCGCTAGGTCAGCTTTCGCATGATCTGGTCGTGCCGGGCATGCCCAAGGATGCGCCGCTGAGCGAAGTGATGCTGCTCATCATCGCCATCGTCGGTACCACCGTGGCGCCATGGCAGCTATTTTTTCAGCAGAGCTATGTCATCGACAAGCGCATCACGCCGCATTTCATGACCTACGAAAAAATCGACCTGGTCATCGGCATTGTGCTGGTGATTATCGGCGCCGTGGCGATGATGGGTTTCAGTGCCGCGACGTTCGCCGGAAAGCCCGAGGCGGGTCAGTTTGTCGATGCCGCGGCGGTAGCCGCCGGTGTGGCGAAATATGTCGGCGCAACCCCGGCGGCGCTGTTCTCGATTGCCCTGATCGATGCAAGCATCATCGGTGCGGCGGCGGTGTCGTTGTCCACGGCTTACGCGATTGGCGATGTGCTTTCACTGCGTCATTCGTTGCATCGCAAACCCAAAGAGGCCAAAACGTTTTATAGCGTCTACGCCTTGTTGATCGCGATTGCGGCCGCGCTGGTACTGATCCCGAACGCACCGCTGGGCCTTATCACCAACGCCGTGCAGACCCTGGCTGGCGTGCTGTTGCCGGGAGCCTCGGTTTTCCTGCTGCTTCTTTGCAACGACAAGGCGGTACTGGGGCCTTGGGTGAACTCCAAGTACACCAATCTCTTTACCGGTGCCGTGGTTGCGATCCTGGTATTGCTATCGATCATTCTCACCGCGTCGGTGCTGTATCCATCCATCACCAGTACACAGATTCTGGCGATTCTGATCGGCGGCATGGCGATGGCCGCGGTCGGCGCGGCGAGCATGGCGATCGTGCGTCGTGTGCGGGGCCTGCCCGCGGCCGAGGTCATCGACCGGACCGGTCGCGAACATTGGCGCATGCCACCGCTTGAGCAATTGCCGCCAGCACAGTTGAGCATGCGTCGGCGCCTGTGGCTGGGCGTGCTGCGCGCCTATCTGGCGGCGGCATTAATCATGACGATCATCAAGGTGACGCAGATGATTCTAGCCAAGCACTAATACGCATAGACGTCTATTTGATTCATTACGCGCCGGTCGCACGACCGGCGCGACGGACTCGCTTTGTCTGTCGACAGCGTATTCGTCAATGACTTCCGTTGCCAATCCTTCCACTCCAATCCTTCCATCTTCAATCATGTTGTTTCAGGGGTTTGTATGTTCAAGAAGTTCACGCCATATATGCACCGCGCCTTGTGGCTGGCGATAGCCGTCGGCTGCTATGGCACCGCCGCACAGGCACAAACGATCAGGGCCGATACCGCCATTGCATCCAATGACGACCGCGTGCCGGTGCCTGCCCGCGTCGCGCAAGCGACCGAAGAGGGCGATACCAGCGAGGACCGCTGGAGCGCACACGCGCAAAGCACCTATGTGTGGCAGCACAAGAACGCGTTCAGTGCGCCGTATAGCGGACCGCAAAGCCTGGGTACCAGGCCGGAGCACAGTTATACCTTCACCTTTACCGCCTATCTGGGGGCGCGCTTCTGGAAGGGTGGCGAGCTTTACGTCAATCCCGAGGCGGTGCAGGGTCTGCCGCTGTCCGGCTTGTTCGGCCTGGCCAGTATTCAGAACGGGGAAATTCAAAAGAACGGCGGCACCACCCTGCGTGGCTATTACGCGCGCGCCTTTTTGCGGCAGACCTTCAATCTTGGTGGTGAGACATTTCATGTCGAGGCCGGTCCGAATCAACTGGCCAGCAACTATCAGCGTCAGCGCCTGGTTTTTACTGTCGGCAAGATCACCCAGACCGATATTTTCGAGAAGAGCAACTATGCCAATGATCCGCGCACGCAGTTTCTGAACTGGGCGCTGATTACCCATGGCGCCTGGGATTACGCCGCCGATGCCCGTGCCTACACCATCGGTGCGGCGGCCGAATTCTATTGGGACGACTGGGCGGTGCGCGTTGGGCGTTTCATGGAACCGAAAGTAGCTAACGGTCCCAAGCTCAACTATCAAATCGGCCGTTTTCATGGCGATCAATTCGAACTCGAACACGACCACAAAATCGGCGATTTGCCGGGCCTGGTCCGCGTGATGGTATTTCGCAACCGGGCTTTTGCCGGTAACTACCGCGACGCGATTAATGCGGCCCAGGTCAATGGCGGCGTGCCGGATGTAACCAGCGTGCGCAAGGATGCGAACAAGACCGGCTACGGCCTGAGCGTGGAACAGCGCATCACCGACGACATCGGTGTATTCGCACGTGCCAGTTATGCCGATGACAAGGTCGAGGAATATGCCTTCACCGAAATCGACAAAACGGTATCGGGCGGGATTTCCATCAAGGGCATTCGTTGGCAGCGTCCCGATGACACGATCGGTATCGCTTTCTCATCGGCCGGCTTGAATCGGGATCATCGCGACTATCTCGCCGCGGGCGGGTTGGGCGGTTTTCTCGGTGACGGGCAACTCAGCCGCTATGGACGCGAGAAAGCGCTGGAGATCTACTACAACTTCCAAATCGCCAAAGGCGTGCAATTCACCGCCGACTTTCAGCGTATTACCAACCCCGGCTATAACGCGGATCGGCAAGGGCCGATTCAAATCATCGGTGGGCGGTTTCACGTAGAAATCTGAAGCGGAAAGTCTCAGTCCGCTCCCTGCATGAGGCAGGGAGCGGTCCTAAGAGCCTGAACTTCAAAAGCGGCGGGTCAGCATGGGGCCCTCGTGGCGTGTCGCGGCCAGAAGGCGCTAAACCTCAGGTGCTCTTGTTGCGCTTGAACAGCTTGGCAAAAAAGCCGCCGATCGCAGCGATGCCGATCAGCAGGAATTTCTTCAAGCCAAGCAGGATCAAGCCGAGCTTGGCAAACAGGCCCGCCTTGGCGGCAATACCGCCGGCAACCAGGGCGCCGATGCCGTAGGCGGCAAGTTTGTCGGTGCTGGAGTTGTAGTCGGCATAGCGCTGACCTTGATCGAATTCGGTCATGGCCAACACTTGCGGCATGTCGGCGCGAACCTTATTGAGCTGATCGATCGGTGCGACGGCATTGAGCGACAAATAGCCCTGACGGCCGAGTACGCGAATCGCATAGTTCAGCGAGTGGCCGTCTTCGGCACCGTTGCTTTTCTTGAACTTCAGGTCGCGTGCCCAATACAGCTTGTGCGATGCGGCGTCGTAATGCGGCGGCTCGGCCCAGCCGACCAATTCGATGGCTGGATAACCTTGTTTGATGCGCTCGGGATTCTCTTCTTCGGCGCCCTTCTGCATGTCTTTGAGCATGTCGCTGTAGTCGATCTTGGCGGCATCGGCATCGGACACGTAGCCTTCGTCGGTATAGCTGACTACCACCGCCCAGGCATCGCCATCCAGCAGCACCTTGGGGTCGGTGCCGGGCAAGATCATGCCAAGCACATCGCTGTCGGGCGGGTTGCCCCAAAGCTCGTTCAACACGCGTTGCGCATCCGTGGCGCGCAAAAAGCTATAGCCGGGTGCGAGCTTCAGCGAGGCCTGTGCCTTGGTGATGCTGACCGTGCCGGTTTGCAGTTGCAGCGATTTGAGAAAAGCATCGGTCTTGGCCGATTCATCGGCAGCGGCAGCCGGGGTTGCGGCATCGTCTGCCATGGCAATGGTCGGCCATGGCGTCAGCGCGAAGGCAGCCAGCAGGCACAGGGCTGGCAAGAAACGTGGGCGTGTCATGAGGATCCTATCGTCCGTTGAAGAGGGTTTATGGCAAGTCACTTTGCGTTTTCGGCCAGCGTCAGCGTGAAAAAGTCTTCGCCGGCCTGAAGTGATACGAGGTAGTTATGGTTGAGTTTCATCATCAGCTTGGAGCCATTGATAGGGTCCTTTTCAAGATCCACTTCGGACAGAATGATTTTCTGACTTTCGTGGTCCACGTCGATGACTTGATAGCCGTGCGCATGCGCGTAGCTTTCCACCAGCTTGATAAGGGCGTCGGGCGTCAGCTTGGTCTGGGCGATGTAGTTGAAGTTCACCAGCCGGGTGGTGTTGAAGCCAGGCTCTTCCTGACTGTCCAGCCACTTGGTGACGCCCAGTTCGCTGGCCGGTACAAACCATGCTGGATAGGCGGCTGGCGCCTTGTGATTGTAGAGCGGGCTGTCTTGCGCGACGGCTGGTGCGACGAAGGCGACAAACAGCATTACGGCGGCTACTAAGCCGCCAAAACGCGAACGCATGGATGAATTCCCCTGGAAAATGAACGCCGCATGTTAAACCACGCGCGTGCGGCCTGCATGATACGACTGGTTTGTTTACGCCGAGCTTGCAGGGCATTAGTTTTTTAGTGGTCGCGCTCAGCAATAAAAAGCCCGGCCATCACTGACCGGGCTTTGCAGGTTTGGCGCATTGCCGCCCAGATTATTTGTGCGAGTCGTCCGCTTTTGGATGGTGCGCTGGTTCCTGGGCCTTTTGCGGCCTGTTTTGTTCTGCCGGGTGGTTTTCATGCGGCGGCGGTGGCGGTGGCGGAGCCTGGCGCGGAGCCGCCGGCGGGGCTTGCGGACGAGGTGCTTCCTGCGGGGGCGGTTCGTGCCTTACCGGCGGCGCCTGCTGCATGCGTTCAATAGGCTGCGGACGCGGCTGGGGTGGTGCGGCGCGCTCGAAAGGTTGTGGGCGTGGCGGGAGTGGTGCGGCGTGTTCGATCGGTTGCGGGCGCGGCAGAGGCGCCGCAGTGTGGATCGGCGCGACGGCAGGTAGCATCTGCATCGAATTTTGATGCGGTGCCGGGGCCGGCACATGATTATTGGCGGTCTCGTTCAGCCGATTATGAGCGGGCTCATTGCGCAAGGCCGGTTGGATTTGCGGCATGGCGTGAGGCTGCTGCGCCATTTGATTCGGAGTCTGATTCGGAGTCGCCGGCGGCGGCGCCGGATGGAAGCTGGCCAAGGCATGCGGTGCCGCTTGCGGCGTGACCGCGCGTGCACTGTTCAACATCATCGCGGGGTTTTTGGCCGCGTTGAAATTAGGCATGGTCATGGGCATGGTCATGTGACCGGGCTGCACCTGTGCATGTGCGGGCTGACCGGGCTGTGCCTGTACCAGCGCGGGCGGTGCTTGCACCGGAGCAACTGGGGTGGGCGCGCGGCCGAGGAAGTTGTGATTGTTGATCTGCTGGTTGTTGACGTTGTTCGTTACGTTGTGATTTTGCAGCAACGGGTTGCGGCTGTTGTCGATGTTATTGACCGTGTTGTTCGCGTTATTGAAGGTGTTGCGGTTGTTGTTGATGGTGCCGTTGTTATTAACCGTATTGTGGTTATTGTTGATGGTACCGCTGTTATTGACCGTGACGTTGCGGTTATTGCTGTTGATATTATTGTTGTTGCCGTTGATGTTATTGGTAGTGTAACGATTGATTATGGTGGTCGAGCGCGAGACATAGGTCTGGTTGTTGTAAACCACCGCCGGCCGCTGCCAATCGCCGCCGCCGCCGTTATAGCCACCACCACCGCCCCAGTTCATGCCCCAGGAATGCCAGCCGCCGCCATCGCGCCAGCCGTCATCGTCGTGATGGTGATGCTCCAGCAGCGCACCCACCACGATGCCGACACCAAAACTCAATGCACCCGCCGCCACCACGTCGCCGGTGTCATAAGACGGGCGTACGTAGCGGTAGCTGGGATAGGTCACGATCTCTTCGCCATACACTGTTTCCGGGTCGTAGCTGGGCACATAGACCGTGTCCGGTTGCGCCGGCTCGATTTCGATCACTCTTTCAGGCGCGGGTACTACGGTCGGCCCGGCGTAGACCGGTGGATAGTTATCGCTCGGGACATAGGCGGGCTGCTGCGCGGCCACGGCCACCGGTTGAGTGTTTACCCGCAGGTGCGACGAATTGCGCAGGCTACCGTGCGCGGTGGCGCGCTGGCGCATGACCTGGATCGCATTGAGTACGTCCGTGGGGTCGTTGACATAGGCTTCGCCCAACGCCTTGGTCCAGTCCGCGTTCTGCGCCATCTGGTCGAGCACCGAAGGAAACAAGGTCAGTCCCTTCACGCTGGTATCCCAGGGCTGCGGATCGACCGCCGCCTGCAGCAGGGTGCCCTTCAAGTTCGGATTGCGTGTGAGCAGGTTGTCCGCCGCGGTGATCTGGTCCGGGTAAGTCGAGCCGGCCAGCACCTGCGCCACCAGCTTGTCCGGGAACAGCGCGATCGGTGCCACCAACTGGTAGAGCTGATCGGCCGATGGTGGTGTATAGGCCGGTGGCTGTTGCGCCGCGTTGGCTACCGGCGCCGTGCTTGCCGGAGCGGGTCCTGCCGGCGCTGGTGCCGGCTGCTGATTGCAGCCGACCAGGCCCAGCGTGCCTACACAAAGGCTAGCGCCGAGTGCCATGCCGAGAAAACGTTGAGTACTCACTGGGAATGACTCCGGGTTGTAGCGCAATGTGGAAAGGCTTGGGTGATTTCTTGCGAACAGCACGTGCGGTAATAAATGCAGAAGCTATTTTTTGTTAATAAAAAATAACGTTTGCCATGTCGTTTTTCTTGCCCCTTGTTACGGCCCGAGTATGCCCACGACTAGCCAGTCATTGGCGTAATACGGGATAAATCCGCCATCGTTTTTTGTATCGCATAAGCATGCAGTCAGGTTGGCTGGGCATGTGCGGACAAACTATCGCGGATGAGGGGAGCGATAACGCGCGGGCATCTGATGTGTTGACATGGTGTGCGGGAGATTAGGGAATGCTTAGGGGCGTTGGGGTGTGGTTCGCTCGGGGGTATTTGGTGGTGCTGGGGTGGTCGTGGTTTGGTTGTGATGTTTTTTCCTTCTATTGGCTGTGTGTCGGTGGAATTTGTTTTGCCGTTTAGACGGCTAATTAGTGGTGTGGCTAGGTTGTCGCCTGCGGCGGGCTTTCGAACCCCTGCCGGGGCCCGAGTCACTTTTCTTTGCTTGCTCAAAGAAAAGTAACCAAAAGAAAGAGCACCCCGATGCAGCGCTCTCCGGGCATCCTGCCCTACGAGTGCGTGAGGCTTGACCGGGCTTTTCGACAGGGCTTCCTGCCCTGGCGAAAAGGCATCGACATCCGTGTCGATGCCCCTGCGGGCCTGTCGTCCAAGCCTCACCGCTGCAAAGGGGCCCCGAAGAGCAGCGCGCGTCCTGCGCGCACTCAGGTGCGACTGCACGCAGTCGCCGATGAATGAGAGGGTGAGGCAGCGTGGCTCCCTCCCCTGCTCGCAGGGGAGGGTTGGGGAGGGGTTCAATCTTGCGGCAAGGTTGCACCCCCTCCCAGCCTCCCCCTAGTAGGGGGAGGGGCAAAAGCGGCGCGAGCAGCGGCTTTTGACGTTGCTCTTGACCTTGGGGCCCCTGTGCGTCGGTGAGGGTCGGACGATCAGGCCCGCAGGGGCATCGACAGGGATGTCGATGCCTTTTCGCCAGGGCAGGAAGCCCTGTCGAAAAGCCCGGCCGGCCCTCACGTACCCGAAGGGCGACTCACCGGGGTGCTCTTTCTTTTGGTTACTTTTCTTTGAGCAAGCAAAGAAAAGTGACTCGGACCCCGGCAGGGGTTCGAAAGCCCGCCGCAGGCGAACAACCTAGCGATACCCTCACCCCAGCGGCCGCACCCGAAAATTACGCCCCTTGATCTTGCCCGCGCGAAGCTGTTCCAGCGCCTTATTCGCCAGGTCACGGCGAATGGCCACATAAGCGCGAGTAGCGAACACATCGATCTTGCCGATGGAGTCTGCTTTTAGTCCGGCATCGCCGGTAAGTGCGCCGAGAATATCGCCAGGTCGTAGCTTGTCTTGGCGGCCGGCGTCGATCACCAGGGTTTTCATCGGCGCGAGGTTCAGCGTTTTTCCCTTGGGTGCTGTGATTTTCAGCGGCCGCCAGGCGAGCGGTGTGCCGAGTAGTTCTTCGATATTGCCGGCTTTCGGTCGTTCGCGCGGTGTGCACAAAGTGATGGCATGGCCCGATTGGCCGGCACGGCCGGTGCGGCCGATGCGATGTGTATGTGTTTCGGGGTCGTGTGCGATGTCGTAGCTCACCACCAGCGGTAGCGCCACGATATCCAGGCCACGCGCGGCGACATCGGTGGCGACCAGGACGGAGCAGCTCCGATTGGCGAAGCGCACCAGCACTTCATCGCGGTCGCGCTGCTCCATATCGCCATGCAGTGCCAGCGCGGAGAAGCCGCGGCGGTCGAGTTCATCGGCTACGGCATCCACGTCACGACGCATATTGCAGAACACCAGGGCGTGTTCGGCGTGTTCGCCGGCCAGTAGTTGCGCTAGCGCGTCGATCTTTTGTGCGGGGTCTACTTCGTGGAAGCGTTGTTCGATCGCTGGTTTTTCATCGACGGGTGCTTCGACCGTGATTTCGACCGGTTCGCGCTGCACGCGCTGGCTGACCTTGCGGATCTCGTCGGGATAAGTCGCCGAGAACAGCAGGGTTTGATGATGCTTGGCGATACGCCCGATGATGTCGTCGATGGCCTCGGAGAAGCCCATGTCGAGCATGCGGTCGGCTTCGTCGAGCACCAATACTTTGATGCCGCCACCATGCAGGCTGCCGCGCTTCAAATGCTCCTGCACACGGCCGGGGGTGCCGACCACGATATGCGGATCATGCGTGAGCGAAGCCAGTTGCGGCCCCAGCGGCATGCCGCCGCAGAGTGTCAGCAGTTTCACGTTGGGGATATTCGCGGCCAGTTTGCGAATCGCCTTGCTTACCTGGTCGGCCAGCTCGCGCGTTGGGCACAGCACGAGTGCCTGCAGGCGGATGGTGTCCACATCCAGGCTATGCAACAGGCTGAGGCCGAACGCGGCGGTTTTGCCGCTGCCGGTCTGGGCCTGGGCGATGACGTCGCGTCCTTCGAGCATCGGCGGCAGGCTTTGTGCCTGTACGGGGGTCATTTCGGTGTAGCCCAGGGTCTCGATGCTGGCGAGTAGGGCGGGTTTGAGCGTGAGTGTGTTGAACGTGGTCATGCGACATGATCGCATGGGTGGGTGTTTTCGGCGGTTTTGCTTGGCTGTGGGGCTTTCGCCTGTGTGAGGGTTTGGCTGGCTGGGTCGCCTGCGGCGGGCTTTCGGCCACCTGCCGGTGGTCGAGTCACTTTCTCTTGAGTGGCCAAGAGAAAGTAACCAAAGAGAAGGCTACCCCGGTGAGTCGCCCTTCGGGTGCGTGAGGGTCGGCCGGGCTTTTCGACAGTGCATCCATGCACTGGCGAAAAGGACTCGGCATCCATGCCGAGTCCCCTGCGGGCCTTGTCGTCCGACCCTCACCGACGCACAGGGGCCCCAAGGTCAAGAGCAGGAGCAACGTCAAAAGCACAGCGGGTGCTGCGCACGCTCAGATGTTTTTACTCGCGCATATCCTCTAGTTCCATGCCTTTGGTTTCGCGTACGGCTAGTAGTACGAAGGCCAGGGAGAGCAGGGCGAAGAGGGCGTATAGGCCGTAGGCGAAGCTCAGGCCGAGTTCGGCCAGTGCGGGGAAGCTGCTGGTGATGGTGAAGTTTGCTAGCCATTGGGCGCAGGCTGCGACGGCCAGGGCCATGGCGCGAATGCGGTTGGGGAACATCTCGCCCAGCAGTACCCACACCATCGGGCCCCAGCTCAGGCCGAAGAACACGACGTAGGCATTGGCGGCGACCAGGGCGATGATGTTCCATGGTGCTGGCAGGCTTAGGGTGGCGCCGCTGCCGCTGGCTTGGGAGAAGCACCAGGCCATCAGGCCCAGGGTGATGGCCATGCCTGCGGAGCCGATGGTGAGCAGGGGTTTGCGGCCGATTCGATCGACTAGCGCGATGGCTAGCAAAGTCACCAGCACGTTGACCACCGAAGTGACGACGGTGATCGAGAACGCGTCCGCCTCGCTGAAGCCTACCGAGTGCCACAGCGTGGACGAGTAATAAAAGATCACGTTGATACCGACGAACTGCTGGAACACCGACAGCAGAATGCCGATCCATACCACCGGCAACAGGCCGGCCGATGAGCCGCGCAGATCGCGCAGGCGGGGGCGGTATTCCGAGCGCAGGCTTTGTTCGATGTCGTGCAGCTTGCGGTCGAGGGCGCTTTCGCTGCGCATGTCCAGCACTTGCCGCAGCACGTGCTTCGCTTCGGCCAGGCGGCCTTTGGCTACCAGGTGCCGCGGCGATTCCGGGACTCCCAAGACCAGGGTGCCGTAGATCAGTGCTGGGATAACGGCCACCAGAAACATCCAGCGCCATGCCGCCAGGCCCAGCCATAGCGGCTTGGATGCACCGCCGGCCGAACCGGCCAGCCAGGCGTCGCTCAGCAGGGCGGCGAAGATGCCGAGCACGATCGCCAACTGTTGTAGCGAGCCGAGCCGGCCGCGTATTTGTGCGGGTGAAACCTCGGCGATATAGGTCGGTGCGATCACCGAAGCCATGCCGACACCGATGCCGCCGACTACGCGCCATAGCATCAGATCCCACACGCCGGAGACCAAACCGGAGCCTAGTGCGCTCAAGGCGAGCAACACCGCAGCGACTTGCATCGTGCGCACACGGCCCCAGCGGTCCGCCAGCGGGCCGGCATACCAGGCGCCTGCTGCCGAGCCGAGCAGGGCACACGACACCGCAAAGCCGATGTGTGCGGCGCCGAGCCCAAAGCCACCGCGGATCGCATCGACCGCGCCATTGATGACGGCGGTATCGAAACCGAATAGGAATCCGCCCAAGGCCGCCGCGGAAGCGATCAACACCACGCGAGCGGTAGCGTGCTGCTCCAGTTCGGCGGACTCATCAACCTTGTTCGTTACGTTGTTCATCATGCGCTTTCGATGACCTGCTTCGAGGATCGATCGATTCTGCACGTCTAATCATGGCGTCGGGGGCTGAATACGTATGCGTTGCAATGCGTCATCGCGGCACCGTGCGCGCCATCAGTCACCCGTGCCATACACATCTATGTGAAAGCATGCTCCACGGCCATGCGCAGCATCGCCGGGCTGACATAACGCCGATGCACGCGCTCGATCAGCGCCATGTAGACGTGGCCAAACCCGTTCTTGCATTGCACGCGCGTGGCGAGGGTGAACTCCACGCGTTGACGGTCGACGATGCGTACAGCGACGCAAGAGCGAAAGCGCAGGTGTTTATCGTCCGCGCCGAGGATCACTTGGGCGTAATGATCTTGCTGATCGATGGATTGATCGAGTACGGGGTAGCGTCCATGGAATAGATTGTGTTGTTGCCCCGACAGCAACGAAGACACCGGACAGCCCAAGGGTGAAGTACGTAGCCCCAATGGCCGCACCAAGGCGTTGCGCAAGGCCATCATGCGCGATACCCCATGGGGCGGGTTGTGTATAAAGCCGTCGAGCAGTGCGCCAAGGAGATCGCGAGCGCTGGCGCCGACGAAACGTTCTTCACTCAGGCTGAGCGAGAACATGTCTTGGTGATGAAAGCGACCGTCGAGCTGGCTGCGCAGCAAGCTGTCTTCGGGTAGCTGCGGCAGTTGGATTACCGTGTGTTGCCCGCCGCTTTCGCTGAGGAATCCACTGGCTCTACGCCAACGCGCCCAGCCGCCCCGCAGCACGCCGATACTGCTGCGTGCGTATCGGCAAAGCCTGCTTTGCAACGAATCGGGCGCTGCATCGAGTGCCAGGGCGATGGTGGGAATATGGCGATGTTCGGCGGTTTGCAGCAAGGCGAGCACATTCGACGGCAGTAGCTCGGTCAGCGCTGGAATCGTCGCCTCGTTCGCCAATACCTGCCGACGCAGCGGATCGGCCAGGTCGCCGCCCAGTTCGTTGGTATGGCAAGACAGGGCGAAAAACGTCGGGTGGGTGGAATGCGCGGTGAGCGGCGAGAACTGATGCCAGGTATCGCCGCCGAAGCGCACGGTGAACATGCAGTCCGGCGGGATATTCACGTAGCGCAGGGCGCGCAGAAAGCTGGCGGGATCTTGTGCAAGTTGTGCCGGGGAGGCACTGGAAAAACGCAGTTGAGCACCGCCGCTACCGGAGATCGCCGTGAATACGCGATGCCCGGCATGGCGGTGAAACGGATGTCCCTTCGCGCCCACGGCGAAGCTGTATAGCGAAGTGGGGTCACCCTTGTCGAAGTCGGTGCCGGCGAGTTTCGCGGAGGGTTCATCCAGGGCGTCGATGAAATCGTTGTGCGCCTGCTGCCGCGATAGTGCGGCAGCGTACAAATGATTGCCCGAGCCATGGCCGAGCTGGGCGATCAGCGATACTTCGACCGGCAGGCCGCCGCATTGGGAGGGTATGCGGGCGGTAGGGAAGGTTTCGATGACTCGTGCTTGCAGCGACATCGCGCACTCCTGTTTGCGGCGGTGGTGCTGTGGGGTCTCAGGTGCTCTGTTTCATCGCGGCGCGTTTGCGTGATTCGCGTTTCAACGGGCCGGCTACCGGGCAGATCTCGAAGGTAAAGCTGGTGAGCGTGTTCACCAGGTTGTCTTTATTGATGCGATAGACCACGTACTGTCCACGCCGCTCGCTGTTGACCAGACCGGCGGTTTCAAGCACTGAAAGATGCCTCGAAATGGCCGGCGCGCTCATGTCGAAGCGACTGGCGATCTCGCCTGCGGTCAGCTCCTGGGCGGACAGGTAGGCAAGAATCTTGCGTCGGGGCTGGGAGGCCAGTGCTTCGAAGATGCGGTCGGCGGTCATTAGCTTTTAATCAATTAAAACATTGGTTAAATATATAAGCGCATGACACAAGCCTGTCAAGCGGTCGGTGATTACGGCTGCTCGCTTACCACTGGGTGCGGTTGGGCAGCAGGCCCTTCAGTTCCGCATCGGTCAGGTTGCGCCACTGGCCCGGCTTCAAGTGGCCGAGCTTGATATTGACGACGCGCACGCGGCGCAATTGGGTGACGCGATAGCCGAACGCGGCGGCCATCAGGCGGATCTGTCGATTAAGCCCTTGCGTCAGCACGATGGCAAAACCGAACTTGGCGATCTTGCGCACGCGACAGGGCTTGGTCATCTGGTGATGAATGCGTACACCCTTGGCCATGCCGCTGAGAAACTCGTCGGAGACGGACTTGTTCACCGCGACGAGATATTCCTTCTCGTGGTTGTTTTCGGTGCGCAGGATTTCGTTGACGATGTCGCCATTGCTGGTGAGCAGAATCAGCCCTTCGGAATCCTTGTCCAACCGTCCGATCGGAAAGACCCGCTGCGGATGATCGACGAAATCGACGATATTGCCGTCCACGGTGCGATCGGTGGTGCAGGTGATGCCCACCGGTTTATACAACGCGATATAGACGGCCTTTTTCGCCGCCGGCGTGGTGGCCAGAACGCGCGCGCGCACGACCTCGCCGTCCACGCGTACCTCATCGCCCTCCAGCGCCTTGGCACCGGTGGAAACGACTTCGCCGTTGATGGTGACGCGACCGGCGATCAGCAGATCGTCGGCTTCGCGGCGCGAGCACAGGCCGGCTTCGCTGATGTATTTATTGACGCGCATAGGTTTGCTGCTTTGATGAAGTTACGAACGCAGGCCAATGCCGCGCTTAAGCAGATGCAGCGCCACCGCCGACAGGCCGGCCACGAATACCAGCATCACGATAAAAGCCTCGCCGATCGGCACGTCGGCCTTGCCGAGCACACCGAAGCGGAAGGCGTTGACCATATACAGAATCGGGTTTATCAACGAAATGCTGCGCCAGGGTTGGCCGAGCAGGTCGATGGAATAGAACACACCGCCAAGGTATGTGAGCGGAGTGAGTACGAACGTCGGCACCAGGGCGATGTCATCGAACTTTTTCGCATAGATGGCGTTGACGAAGCCTGCCAGCGAAAACACGGTGGCGCCTAGCAGTACCGACAGAAAGGTAATGACCGGATGGACCACGTTCAAGTCGGTGAAGAACAGCGCAATCAACAGCACCAGCGCACCGACCACCACGCCGCGCACCACCGCGCCGATCACGTAGCCGAGCAGAATCACCCAGTTGGGCATCGGCGACACCAGCATCTCTTCCACCGCGCGGCTGAACTTGGCGCCGAAAAACGAGCTGGAGATATTGCCGTAGCTGTTGGTGATGATGCTCATCATCACCAGGCCGGGCACGATGTACTGCATATAAGTGAAGCCATGCATTTCGCCGATGCGGCTGCCGATCAGCTTGCCGAAGATGACGAAGTACAGCGTCATTGTGATGGCCGGCGGAATCAGCGTCTGCGTCCAGATGCGCATGATGCGCATGATTTCGCGGCGGACGATGGTATTGAGCGCTACCAGATTAGCCGAGGCCTTCATGCGGCTTTCTCCTTCAGCGTACCGTTGCGGCCGTTTTCGACCAGGCGCACGAACAGCTCCTCCAGCCGGTTGGTCTTGTTGCGCATCGAGGTCACCGTGATGCCATGCGACGACAGCACGACAAAGAGCGAGTTGAGGTCTTGCGAACGCGACATTTCAGCTTCCAGTGTGTGTTCGTCGATGCGGCGCAGGTTGATGCCGGCCAAGGTCGGTAGCTGGCCCGGCACGTTAGCCACGTCAAATACGAAGGTTTCCACATCCATCGTCGCCAGCAGCCGCTTCATCGTCGTGTTTTCGACAATGGTGCCGCGGTCGATGATGGCGATGTTGCGGCACAGTTGCTCGGCTTCTTCCAGGTAATGGGTGGTAAGAATCACCGTGGTGCCGGCAGCGTTGATGCCGCTGATGAACTGCCACATGGAGCGGCGGATCTCGATGTCGACGCCGGCGGTGGGCTCGTCGAGGATCAGCAGCTTGGGCTCGTTCATCATGGCTCGCGCGATCATCAGGCGGCGTTTCATGCCACCCGACAGCATGCGCGCCTGATCCTGGGCCTTGTCCCACAGGCGCAGTTCTTTGAGGTATTTTTCTGCGCGCTCCATGGCGATCTTGCGCGGGATGCCGTAGAAGCCGGCCTCGTTCACGCAGATATCGAAAGGTTTTTCGAACTGATTGAAATTGATTTCCTGTGGCACCAGGCCGATCAACTGCATCGCTTTGCCGCGTTGCTTGTTCACCGATATGCCAAAGACCTGCGCGTCGCCGCCGGTGGAGTTGACCAGGGACGAGAGGATGCCGATCAGGGTGGACTTGCCGGCGCCGTTGGGGCCGAGCAGGGCAAAGAAATCGCCAGGTTGCACAGTGAGGCTGATGCCTTTGAGGGCTTCAACACCATTACCGTAGGTTTTGCGAAGGTTATCGACGACAAGCGCTGGAGCCGAATCTATAAAAGGCGGGGACATGGGCTGCACCGAGGGGGCTAGCCCTCTATTATAGGGGGTCCTTCCTCGTCATCCGGTCCTGCCGGGTGCACACATTGTTCCGGAAACTCCATGGCCGATCATTTCACGCTGCGCCTCGTCGACAGCTTCATGCTTGCACCGACGGTGCGCCACCTGGTGTTCGAGCGCGTCGACGGCCTGCCGCTGGCCTTTATGCCAGGGCAGTTTCTGCAGGTACATTTTCACTATGACGACGGCACCGCGACCAAGCGCAGCTATTCGGTAGGCACGGTGGGCGACGGCAGCTCGCCGGTGCAGCGTATCGAGATCGCGGTGAGCTATGTGGACGGCGGCGCGGCGACCAAGCTGCTGGGCGACTTGCAGTATGGCGAAACGATCGAGGCCAGCGGCCCCTATGGCCGTTTCTGCCTGCAAGAGATCGATAGCCACGCGCGTTACCTGCTGCTTGCCACCGGCACCGGTGTCACCCCGTATCGCGCCATGTTGCCGCAGATCCAGAAGCTGCTTGCCGCTGGCGACCGCGAAGTCGTGCTGTTGTACGGCGCCCGTAACGAAACCGAGCTGCTGTATGGGGAAGAGTTCGAGGCCTTTGCACAGGCGCATCCGGGCTTTACCTACCATGGCTGCCTCAGCCGGCAGCCGCGCGCGGTGCCGCGTTCCAGCGATCGCTCCGGCCATGTACAAAACGTGCTGGCCGAGCTTCAGCCCAGCGCCGAGCGTGACATCGCCTACCTTTGCGGCAACCCGAACATGGTCGATGCGGCCTTCGCCGCCTTGAAGGATTTCGGCTTGCCGGTACCGCAAATTCGTCGCGAGAAGTACATCTCTTCGCGTTGAGTCGGCCGTGCGGCGGCACACTCGCTCGCGATAACCGCAGCTCCTGAGAAATCACTTTCAAGAGTCCGCCTAAGCGGCTGTTGGGGCGTAACTGCCTGAATTTATGGAAAACGACCGTTTGGCTATTAAAAGTGTGATGTGAATCACGTTTTTGTGACGCGCCGAGGATTCCGATTACAGCTCGACGGTGTGTTGCCGATAGATCCTGAAAGTGCCTAGCCATGTTGCAGGTGCAGTAGGGGGCGGTATGACCGGCTTGATTCGCAAGATCTTGGTTTTTTGCGTGTTGGTCGCGGCGTTTACAGCGCCGTCCATGGCAGTGGCAGCGGGCGGGCAAATAAGCTTCTCCGGCGCCATCATGGAGCCGACCTGCGGAATCGGTGCTGGTGGCATGGCCGCGATAACGTCAGTGTCGGCGGAGGGGACGATCCTGGGGCGGTTCGTCTGCGGCAGCGAGCCGGGTCAATCGAGCAGGCCGGCGGTGCAGCCCTACACCCTCAGTGTGGTGAATCTCGTTAGTACCACACTCGCCTCCGATCACTTGATCGGCTACTTCGTCCATTACTTGAAGGCCGCCGGCAAGAACGAGGCCGATCTGCGGCTGCTGACCCAGACCTACGAATAGCGCTCTCAGGTGCGAGCGACTTTTACTGATAGGTGAGATTGAATGTGGCCGTGGCCTTGACCCGACCGCTACCCACCGGCGAAGCCGTGCGGTAGTACTGGGCAAAGTAGGGAATCGACAGCGTTCCGTTAGGTGTGGCGCCATGGGGCTGCGCGCTATTGAAGGTGACCGGAGCGTTGCTGCCATTGAGCAATTGCACCCCGACATGGGCGGCAAAGCCGGCGCCGATGGTCGGCGCAATGACGCCGACGGCCGTACCGGGTTTGGCGGTAGTCATCGTGATCGATACCTTCGAGCCGGACTGACAAGTCAGATTGACCTTGAATGGGGTTTTCCCGGTCGTTGCACCGACACTGGCGAACGCGCTGGTGCTGACTTGCGGCAAGACGACGCTGAGGTTCTGCGAATCCATGTTCACGCTGCAGGCGACCAGGCTGACCTTGCTGCCGGCACCGAGATTGAGATTGGCAATGGCACCTGAGCTGGCGCTGATGCCGTAGATGTACCAATAGAACTGCATCAGGCGAATCGATCTCACGGTGCCGGCGGTGACCGGCCCGGTCTTCACCCATTGCGCGGTGAATGTCTCGCTGATCGAGTTGGCGGGGTAGGTAACCGCGCCTGCCTCGAAGCCAGGCGTGTTGCCGGGGCCGCAGCGAATGCATGCGTTATCCGATGCCTGGATCGGGTTGGCGGTCAGTTTCAGGGCGATGCCCGGTACGTTGGTGGCATAAACGATGCCGCCGCCGCTGACCGGGTCAGAGGCATCGCGGGGCGCCAGATTACCTGCCTGGATAGTGGCGGTCTGACCGAAGGTGCTGCCGTCGTAGGGCAGCCCGGTGCAGGTGAAGGTCATCGTGACGGACACCGGCGTACCAAGCAGAGCGCCCACTGGCGTGCTGGGCGCGACAGTGACGCTCGGCAGGCTGAGCGTGCTGGTCGCGGCATGGCAATGGACGGCCAGAGCCTTGCTCGGCATCCAGCCGAGGCAGACTAGGGCAAGCAGTAGCCACATCATCCGAGGGGTGCCGCGTGCGCCGATTTTGCCGCACTTGTGGTTCAGGCCGTCGCTCTTGCCCGGCCCCATCGTGTTCGTTCTGACGTACATACTCGGATAGCTACTGATACGACATCGTGAAAGTAGCCGTAGCTGTGACTGTACCGGCCGTCACCGGGCTGGCGGTCTGGTAGTAGCGGGCGTAATACGGAATGGTCAATGTGCCGCTCGGTGTCGCGCCGACGGTGGTCGTAGTGCCGAACGATACCGCGGTAAAGTTTTTGTCGATCAACTGCACGCCGATGTTTTTGGCCCGCCCGGCGCCGGTGGTCGGCGCGATCACACCGGGCGAGCCGGCGAAAGGGGCGGCGGTATCGAGCGTGATCGCCAACGTGGCGCCAGCCGAACAGGTCAGTGAAATCGCAAACGGAGTGCTGCCTGCGACAGCGCCAACGCCAGTAAATGCAGTGTTGGACAAGGTCGGCAAGGTCACGTTGATAGCGGTGGTATCGACCGAGCAGGCCGGGTCGAGGATGGTTACCGAGTTGGCCAGGGTGAAGGCTTCGGCCTTGAGATTGTTGTCGTACTGCCAATACGCCAAAGCGCCTGCGTTCAAGGTACTGCCACTGACGATCGGACCGGTCTTTATAAGCTGCAGCCCGGAGGTGACCGAGAGGTTGTAGCCACCGGCGGCGATCTGGCAGCAAGGGTAGGGCTGTAGAAACGTACTCGAATTGTTGTGGCTGATGCTGTAACTGAGACCGGGAATGCCGGTTGGAAATACAGTCACCGAGGTGGCCGGCGTGGCTCCCACGGCGTTCACCACACCGTAGTTCGAGGTGCCAGTGCAATTGATCTGCGAAGTCGTCGACGGGGCGACTTGCGGCGAGGTGTAAAGCACGGTGCCGACCGGTGCGTTGAACGCCACGGTAATGGTCGTGGGGGGAGAGAAATTCACCGGTGCCGTAGTGCCCACTGAGAAGCTGCAGGCCGCGCTGGCCAGCGCGGGGGCCAGCATCAGCACAAGCAGGATAAGCCATAGCGCCATGTGGCGATGGCGGCGTCCGAACGGCATGGTTGTCCGGGTGTCCGCACGAGCAAGTGCTGCAGCAGCCTGTTGCATCAGCCGCCACTCCCGGCCGGGGCGGAGACGGCGGTGCAGGTCGCTTCGATCTTCTCGTAGGCTTCGGTCTGCGTGCCTTTCTGTCGCGGCGTCAGTTGGTAGGAGAACGGGCAGGTCATCGCGGTGTCATCCTCGTTTTTCCATTGCACGTTGAGTTGCCCACTGTCTTTAACGCCACGCACCAGGATGCGGCCCGCCTGACCGACCACGCCCAGTGTCTGGCTTTGTTCGTCGACCACTTCGGCGCCGAACGGAACGACCTGGCCGTTCGCCTGGCGCACCCGCACGATCAGCGAGCGCCCGCTCGATGTCTTGAACTTCACCATCACCACCGAACCGGCATGCGGCGCGACCTGCGCGCTGGTGGCATCCAACTGGACGCTCAAAGGCAGGCCCTTGGGGTCGATCTGCAAAGTGTTGAGGTTGTACGGCGACAGATAAGGCACCAAGGCGTAGCCGAAGCGGTCAATGCGCACGCCGGCCGCATTGAGCACGCGCGCGCCATGAGCATCCGGCGCCACCACGATGGCGACGGTGTCGCCCATCGGTTGACCGAAGGTGATCCCGCCCGGATGCGCCACGATGCCGCCGGACACGCCGAACGAAGCCTGTGAATAGTTGCTGCCCTTGCCGTAGCTGGCATTGAGCTGGGCGAATGGGCTGCGATAGCCCGCATAAACGGTACCCGCGTTGCCGCTGCCGCTACCCTGGTTGTCATGCGAAGCGGTGGCGCCATAGCTGAACTGATTGTCGACACCGGCGCTGCCGTTCAACATCACCTGATTGAGCGTGCGGCCGTCACTATCGTGATTGACGCTGGCGCCGAACATCGGTGCGTGCGCGCTATCGCCCAGTGGCAGGGTAAGGCTGGCGAAAAACTGACTGCTGTAACGGCCCAGCACATCGCGCACGCGGGTGGCCGAGACGCTGTAGCTCAGGCGACGGAAGGTATTGTTGTAGCCGAGCTGAAATTGCACGTCGGTGCCGTTGCGGTTCCAGTAATCGCGCGCCGAGGCAGTGGCATATACCGAGCCGCCGCGCTGGCCCAGGCGCTGGCTCAGGCTCAGGTCGAAGCGGCTGCGCTGGCGGTCGAGCTGCGCTGCGTAGGGCGTGAAATTGTTCGAGTTGGTGCCGAGCAAGGCCTGACGCTGTGCCGGCGTCAGCACGCCCGGTAGCTGCGTACCGTTTAGCGCACCGATGACACTGGGGTCGGTCGGGTCGATATAGCGATAGCCGCGTGCGTAATCGCGCGCAGCCAACGCATCGCGCAAACCCAGATAGCCGCTGGTCGAGTAGCGGTAGGTGGCTACGGTCAGCGAGGTATCGGTATCGGGCAGGATTTTGCTGTAGCTCAGTCGCACGCTCTGGCCGGTTTGCGTGGACTGGCCGGGAATCTCGGTGCGCGCCGCGGTAAGGTCCATCGCGAACGCGCCGTAACGGGTATTGAGTGCGCTGCCGATCTGCACCGCGCCATAGCCGGTGGAGGCCACCAGGCCGGCATAGCCGGTCAGCAGATTGTTGAAGCCGTGCTGCATGGTGGCCTGGGCCAGTGCCGGGTGCGAGCGCAGGCTGGAGTCGTGCAGTTGGCCGGCTACGATGGAGAAGCGACTGACGTTCGGGCGCAGCAGTTGCGGCACCGATGCGTAAGGCACCGAGAAGGTATGCACGCGGCCGTCGGCTTCGGTGACACTGATATTGAGGTCGCCACCATAACCGGTCGAATACAGGTCGTTGATGGTGAATGGGCCGGGCGACACCGTGGTCTCGTAAATCAGCACCCCGTTCTGGCGCACGGTGACCTTGGCATTGCTCTCGGCGACGCCGCGCACGGTCGGCGCATAGCCGCGCAGCGAGTCGGGCAGCATGCGATCGTCGGTCGCCAGTTGCACGCCGCGCACGCTGACGCTGTCGAACAAATCGCCGCTGGTATAGGAGTCGCCCAGAGTCAGTTGCGCGCGCAGCGAAGCGATGTCGCGGCGCACATACGTGTCGATGTTTTGCCAGCGGTGATGCGCAGGGCTACCCGCTACACCCGACTGCCACAGCATCGAAGAATCGTGGCGCAGGTGCCAGGCGCCGATGTTCAGGCCGGCGTTCAAGCCTAGAAAAGAAGAGGTCTGGCTGATCCCGCCGCTGGTGCTGCGGTAGCTGTTGAAGTTGTAGTTGAGCAGCGCCGCCGGCACGCCCGAATCCCAGTACTCCGGGCTGACGTAGCCACGCGGCCGGTAGCCCATCCAGGCCTGCGGCACGCTTACGTCCAGGCGCAGGTTGGGTTGATCGAACGTCATGCTCGCGCTGGGAATGAGCTGGCCCAGCTCGACACAAGATGACGAATCGGCGAGCTGGGCTTTCTGTTCGGGCGAGAGCTTGTCCAGCGGCAGGCCCATTTGCTCGAACAGCGCTTTGGTAACACAGGCGTTGGCGCTGGCGTCCGGCGTCGGTGCGGCGAAACGCACGTCGTTGCGGCCAACCCATACGTTGTTGAGATAGACATCAGTGCGATACACGCCGGGCAATACCGGATTGCTGCGTTCGAAGCGCGAGAGGTCGCCGGTGTTGCGTCCCGCGCCGGACAGCAGGCTGCGGTCGAAGCTGGCGTCCACTGCCGCCGAAGCATCCGCGCCGGAAGGCGCCGCGGCACCAGTGGCGGCTGCGGGTGCCGCAAGCGTCGCCGCCGGCCAGCCAGCGAGGACAACGGCGATGGCCACGCACAGCAAACCGTAACGGCACGCGGAGAACCCGCGTGCGCGTTGTTGACGGTTTGCTATGCGCTCGGCAATCACGGCGCGATCGTGCTCGTGAAGGTGGCCGGGGCCCCGAAGTCGTTGAGTGCGGTGAAGCTCACCGGCGTGCCTGCCGCCGGCTTGTTCGCCAGCGCTTGTACCGGCAGGCGCAGGTCGGCCATCGGCGCAACCATGCCGGTCTCGGCGGTCAGCGGTTTACCGGCGACGGTCAGCGACAGCTCGGTAAGCGTGATGTAGTACGGCGTCGGGTTATGTACTTCCAGCGCGACGTTCTTGCCATCGGCCACGGCCTTCCAGGTTAGCTGGGCCGGTGCCTTCAAAGGATCGCCCGCGAGATTGGCGGGGCGGTAAAAAAGCTTCAGCCGCGAACGCAGCGCGAGCTGTAGCAAGTTCTGGCTTTGTGCTTCGGCGCCCGTGGGTTTGGGCGGCACTTCCAGCACGTTGAGCCAAAACAGCGATTCGCGATCGGCCGGCAATTGCTCGTGGGTGTAGACAATGCGCAGGCTTTGCTCTTTCTTCGCGTCCATGCGGAACAGCGGCGGAGTAATCAGGAAGGGCACATCCACCGACTCGGGCGTGGAGTGCGCATCGCCACGGTCGATCCAGGACTCGACCAGCACGGGCCGCTCGTTGTCGTTGGTGAGGCGCACGGTGACCTCGCCGTCCTTTGCGGGAAACACCACGCGGGTGCCGCCGATCAGCACATTCGCATGCACGCCGGCGGCGCACAGGCAACAAGCCAACAGGCCCACGCGCAGTGCGCAGACAAACTTCCTCATCGGGGAAACCTCATTGCGATCGTGGTGCCGCCTTCATTGGCAGCGTTGCGCCGGAACCGCCATGAGCGGCTCCGGCGCGATGCGTCACGCGACTTACTGGTACTGCATGGTGAACTGAACGCTGGTAGCTACGCTGCCGGCGCCAGCGGCGGCGGTGGCGTAGTACTGCGCGTAATAGTTCAGCGTGCCGGCGCCAGCGGTCAGCGTGCCTTGAGCGGAGTTCTGTGCCGTGCTGCCGTTGGCCAGATTGATTACCGACAAGTCATTGTTGAGGAGCTGCACTTCGACGCCGGTAGCGGTGCCGGTGGCATTCTTCAGGTTGCCGTCGGCCATGATGGTCGGGCCGGTTTCGAAGAACGTGGTGGCCTTGGTCAGGGCGCCGCAATTGCTCAAGGCAATGTTGAAAGCGGCACGGCCGGCGGTTACGCCGCTGGCGTACAGCGAGGTGGTCGACACGGTCGGCAGCGTCACTGCGATCGCGGCCGGGCTGTTCGCGCCATTGATCTTACAGGTGGAGGCCGTAACGGTACCGTTGATGGTGATCGTGCCGTCCACGGCGCTAGCCGTGCGCGGAGCGATCGCAACGATGCCGAGCCCGGCGAGCAGTACAGCGGAAAGAAGCGTTTTATTCATACCCTGTGATCCTTTAGATAAAAACGTGATGTTGGTTAAGACGGATTCCGACGCATTCCTGGACAAAACAGCTTCGAGCTTCCCGATTGCGTCTACCTGGCTGCTGGGCAATCTCCCCCCGACGTGCGGTCGGCCGGCTTTCCAGATCGCTTGGGGGGCTATAAGCAGTAATCGGGCCAATACGTGATGTCGATCACAAATTTGTCGGCAGTGAGTCCCTGGCACACTGCATTTTCTGGGCAAACCGCCGTTAACCAGGCGCCAATTTCTTAGCCCCGGTCCAAAAGTGACGGTCTGCGTCAGATTTTTGCCGTGAAGTCCCCGCAAAGCAAAGACTTTTCTTTGCATTTACCCCATAAATGTAAAGGGTGCTTGACATGAGGTAAGCCCTGCCGCTAACGTACCGATGTCAAGCTTACTTGACATTACTTAGGTAAAGCCGAGGCTTCCATGCAAAAGACGTCTGCATCAGATCGTCCCCCTGCGTTGCGCAAGACCGAGTCGTCGTCGGTAGCCATCGCGGCCAACCAGCGCTCACCTTGGCGGCGATGGTTGCTGCTGTTGGCCTTCGTGCTGATGGGCGTTGGCGTGGTCTGTGTGGAGAGTGGCGGACGCATCGCAGGTATGGGCGCGCTTTGCGCGGCAGTGGGGATGTTTTTCTGGATTGGTTATGTAATGAATCCACGTGAGTATGTGCGCGCGGTCGATCGTCGCTACAAGCGCGAGTTCACCGCGGCGATGACGGCTTATGTACTCATGATGCTCTTCGTCTGGCCGCTGGCAGCTCAGACACAGCTCTTATGGGTGAAAGCCTTGATCGCGCTGCTGCCGGTGGTGCCGATCGCTCTAGTCATTCGCGCGATGGTGCGTTTCGTTCTGGGCAGCGATGAATTGCAGCGGCGGCTGCATCTTGAAGCGCTGGCGCTGGCTACGGGCGTGATTGGTTTGCTCAGCATGGCGTTGGGTTTTCAGATCGCGGCCAAGGTCATCGCGCTGGATGGGACGATTCTGTTTTGGGTCTATCCGGGGCTGTGTGTCGTTTATGGCACGGCGCACTGCTGGGCCGAGCGGCGTTATCGCGCCGAATGACGACCAACCCATGAACAACCGAGTCCGCGAATTGCGCAGCGACAAGGGCTGGTCGCAGGCCGATCTGGCCGAGCACCTCGACGTGTCGCGACAAACCATCAATGCCATCGAAACCGGCAAGTACGACCCCAGCCTGCCGCTGGCTTTCAAGATCGCGCGCCTGTTCGGGCAGCCGATCGAAACGATATTCGAACCTGGAGAGAACGAATGACGATCAAGGGACGCACAGTGCGGCGCCTTGTCGCCTTGGCGATAGCGCTGGGCCTGCTCGGCTGGAACTATCAGCATAAACGCGGCCAGCAAACGACCGATGCTGAAACACCGGCCATCGCGCCAGCCGCGTCAACGGCTAAGCCCGTACAGGCCAAGCCAGCCACCTGGCAGCTCGGCCGGTTGACCTTGACGGCCTGCGAGTTGGCTCAGCCCAACAGCGGGCTTTCGACGGCCGCATGGTGCGCGCCGTTCGATGTACCCGAGAACCGCGACGACCCCGGCAGCCGCAAAATCACCCTCAAGCTGGCGGTGATTCGCAGTAACGCGCAAGTGGCCAGCCGCGACATGCTGGTGCTGCTCGCCGGCGGGCCGGGGCAAGCGGCGACGGAATCCTGGTCGGGCGTTGCTGCCGCATTGCAACCTTTGCAAGCCCATCGCCATATCGTGCTGCTCGATCAACGCGGCACCGGCAGCTCGCATCCACTCGATTGCAAGCCAGGCGCCGAGGCCGACACGGATGACGAAGAGGGCATCAGCGGCTTCAATCCCGGCAAGCTGCGCAACGAGGCGACTCGCTGCCTCAAGCAGCTCGAAGGCAAGGCCGATCCGCGCTACTACACCACCACCGTAGCCGTGCAAGATCTCGAAGACGTGCGCCAGGCACTCGGCACGCCCACGCTCGGCGCGCCGACGTTCAACCTGGTCGGCGTGTCCTACGGCACGCGAATGGCCCAGCAATATCTGCTGCGCCATCCCGATGCCGTGCGCAGCATGGTGCTCGATGGCGTGGTGCCCAATACCTTGGTGCTTGGCGAAGATTTCGCGCCAAACCTGGATGCCGCGTTGAAAGCGCAGTTCGCGCGTTGCGCCGCCGATGCGGTTTGCAAACAACGCTTCGGTGACCCCTACCAAACGCTGTATCAACTGCGCGATGCACTACGGGCGAATCCGCATGCGGTCAGTTTTCGCGATCCGCAAACCTATAAGACTGTGAAACGGCCGCTCGACGAATACTCACTGGCCAGCGTGGTACGCATGTTCGCCTATACGCCCCTCACCGCTGCCTTGTTGCCGCTGTCGATCGATGCCGCCGCCCATGGCGATGTCGGCCCGCTGCTGGGGCAGGCCAAACTGCTGTCGGGCGACTTGGCCGACACCATGAACGGCGGCATGCAGTCTTCGGTGATCTGCAGCGAAGACGCCGACTTGCTCACCCCACGCCCGCAAGACGCCCACAGCATTCTCGGCACACGCATGATCGATACCTTGCAGGCCGTGTGTTCGGTATGGCCCAAAGGTACGCGCCCCGCCGATTTCCATCAGCCGTTGAAAACCGACAAACCGGTGTTGTTGTTATCCGGCGAATACGATCCGGTGACACCACCGCGCAACGGTGACGAGGTGGCAAAAGGCCTGAGCAACGCCCGTCATCTGGTGCTTAAAGGGCAGGGACACAACGTGATCGCCGCCGGTTGCGCACCCAAGCTGCTCAAGCGCTTTATCGAAGATCTCGCACCGGCCAAGCTCGATGCAAGCTGCCTGGATCGGCTGCAGGCAACACCGATCTTTGTCGACTTCAACGGAGCCACGCCATGATCGAAGTCAAGGATCTGCATAAAACTTTCGGCACGGTAAAGGCGGTCGACGGGGTCAGTTTTCGCGCACGCGATGGCGAAATCACCGGCTTGCTCGGCCCCAACGGCGCCGGTAAAACCACCACTTTGCGCATGCTCTACACCTTGATGGCGCCGGACCAGGGTCAGGTGCTGGTGGATAACATCGACGCAGCCGTCGATCCTTTGTCCGTTCGCCGTCAACTCGGCGTATTGCCCGATGCACGCGGTCTATACAAGCGGCTTACCGCGCGCGAAAACATCGACTACTTCGCCCGCCTGCACGGCTTGCCCGAGGCGTTGCTGAAAACCCGGCGCGAAGCCTTGATCCAAACCTTGGAGATGGCTGACATCGCCGACCGGCGCACCGAAGGCTTTTCGCAAGGCCAGCGCGTAAAGACTGCTATCGCGCGGGCGTTGATCCATGACCCGCGCAACGTAATCCTCGACGAGCCGACCAACGGCCTGGATGTGATGGCCACCCGCGCGCTGCGTCAATTCATGTTGCAGCTCAAAAACGAGGGGCGTTGCGTGCTGTTCTCCAGCCACATCATGCAAGAGGTGGCGGCGCTGTGCGATCGCATCGTGGTGATCGCCCATGGCCGCGTGGTAGCCGACGAATCGCCGCAGGCACTACGTGAGCAAACCGGCGAAAACAATCTAGAGGATGCCTTCGTGAAAATCATCGGTAGCGACGAGGGCTTAGCCGCATGAAGACCCCAGCCATCCGTAGTCGTACCTTCATCACCGTCTTTTTGAAAGAAGTGCGCGAAAATTTGCGCGACCGCCGCACCTTGATAAGCGCCTTGCTCACCGGCCCGTTGTTGGCGCCGCTGATGTTCGTGATGGTGCTCAACATCGCGCTACAACGCGAGTTCGACAAAGCCGATAAATCGTTGTCTGTGCCGGTGATCGGCGCCGAGTACGCACCGAACTTGCTCAATGCGCTCAAGGCCGGCGGTGTCGTACCCGGCCCCGCGATTGCCGACCCCGAGCAGTCGGTGCGTAAACAAGAGAATGATGTGGTGCTGCGCATCGCACCCGACTACGCCACCTCTTGGCGCAAAGGCGAGCCGGTGCAGGTGGAGTTGATCTACGACTCTTCGCAGCGCGATGCGAATACCACGGTAGAACGCGTCAGCAACCTGGTCGAAATCTATGCGCGGCAACAAGGCGCCATGCGTCTGGTGGCGCGCGGCTTGTCGCCGGGAACGGCCGTGCCGGTGACCGTGGCGCGTCGCGATCAGGCCAGCGCACAAGCGCGTGGGGTGTTGATGTTCGGCATGCTGCCGTACTTCTTCGTCCTCACTATTTACATGGGCGGCATGTATCTGGCGATCGACCTCACCGCCGGTGAGCGCGAGCGGCAATCCCTGGAGCCACTGTTTGCCAACCCGGTGCCGCGCTGGAAAATTCTCGCCGGCAAGCTGGCTGCCATCTGCGCGTTCTCTACCTTGAGTCTGCTGATAAGCCTGGTGGCCTTCGGCATCGTCGGCCGCTTCGTGCCGGTCGAAAAACTCGGTATGGAGCTGGAGCTTGGCCCGCGCTTCAGTGCCAGCGTGTTGTTGATGTCGCTGCCGCTCATCGTATTGCTGGCCGCACTGCAATCGATGGTGGCGGCCTTCGCCAAAAGTTATCGCGAGGCGCAAACCTATCTCTCGTTACTGCTGCTGGTGCCGGCGATTCCCAGCGCGCTGCTGAGTGTGTTTCCGCTGAAGGCGCAGGACTGGATGTATGCGATGCCTTTGCTGGGTCAGCACTTTGGCATCATGCAGTTGTTGCGCGGCGATGGCTTGAGCATGCATCAGCTTGGTTTGTGTATGGGGGGGAGTGCGGCTGCGGCGTTGTTGGCTGTGTTGGTGACTGCGCAGCTTTATCGGTCGGAGCGGTTGGCGATTTCTGGGTGAGGTTGTCGCTCGCTGGTTCGCCTGCGGCGGGCTTTCGAACCCCTGCCGGGGCCCGAGTCACTTTTCTTTGCTTGCTCAAAGAAAAGTAACCAAAAGAAAGAGCACCCCGGTGAGTCGCCCTTCGGGTGCGTGAGGGTCGGCCGGGCTTTTCGACAGTGCATCCATGCACTGGCGAAAAGGACTCGGCATCCATGCCGAGTCCCCTGCGGGCCTTGTCGTCCGACCCTCACCGACGCACAGGGGCCCCAAGGTCAAGAGCAACAGCAACGTCAAAAGCAGCCGCTACGCCGCTTTTGCCCCTCCTCTGCGACCGAAGGGAGTCCCCTTTTCGGGACTTGCAGGGGGAGGCTGGGGGTGGGTCAGGCCTCGCCTGGTCGCCCATCACTCACTAGGCGCCTTACCCTGCAACGAAGGAAACGGCGCCCGTCCCCTTAACGGATCCAACAACGACGACAGCCCGTTGTGATCCAACTCCAACATCAAAGCCAATAGCCGGCCAAGCTCGCCTTGCGGGAAACCTTTGCGGGCGAACCAGGCCAGATAGTTGCCCGGCAGATCGGCAATCAACCGGCCCTCGTACTTGCCATAAGGCATCTGGCGAGTGACGAGGAGTTTCAAGTCTTCGGGCTTCATGGCAGGGAACTGACGGGCGAGCGGGGCCGATCACTTTGTCATGGCATGGTGCGTTCGTCACCTGTGCCTTTATGTCGAAGGCCACGCTGGCGTTGCCATCGGGATTTTGCATTGGATAATGCGGCAGCCCGCCCAGGAACACTCATGCCATCGACTTCATCCGTTTCGACGGACTCGCTGTTTCACCATCGTGCCTATGTCGCTTTCTGGTTCGCCCGGATTTCTTCGAGTTTCGGCATGCAGATGCTTTCGGTGGCTGTCGGCTGGCAAATCTACGCCATCACCGGCCGCGCGCTCGACCTTGGCCTGATCGGCCTGGTGCAATTTTTTCCTTCGGTGCTGTTGGCGTTGCCGGCAGGGCATATGGCTGACCAGTTCGTGCGGCGGCGTATCGTGTTGTTCGGGCAGATCGTCGAATGGATCGCGATTGCGCTGCTGGCCGGCATGACCTTGTTGCATGCGATCAATGAAATCGGTGTCTTGGTATTGCTGTTTATCATCAGCACGGCCAAGGCGATCGAATCACCTTCGATGCAGTCGATATTGCCGGCGCTGGTGCCGGCGAACCTGCTGCCGCGTGCCGTGGCAGTGAATGGTTCGGCGATGCAGGCGGCGATGATTATGGGGCCGGCACTCGGCGGCTTTCTGTATATAGCCGGCCCAGGCGTCGTCTACATCGTGTCCGCCGTGTTGTATCTGCTCTCCATCACGATGATGAGCCGGGTGCGCTACGAACAGGCACCACCGAAACGCGAGCCCGCCACGCTGAAGACACTGTTTGCGGGCGTGCACTTTATCCGAGAGCGCAAAGACGTACTCGGCGTGATCTCGCTCGACCTGTTTGCGGTATTGCTCGGCGGCGCGACCGCCTTGCTGCCGATTTTCGCGAAAGACATTTTGCACACCGGCCCCTGGGGGCTCGGCCTCCTGCGTGCGGCACCCGCGGTGGGCGCGTTGTTGATGTCGTTCTGGCTGGCACGGCACAGCATGCAGCGGCACGTCGGCACGATCATGTTCGCCTCAGTGGCCGGCTTCGGCGTCGCCACGCTGGTCTTCGCACTATCCACCGTCTTGTGGCTGTCGCTGATCGCACTGTTTGTACTCGGCGCGTTCGACATGGTGAGCATGGTGATCCGCGGCTCCTTGGTGCAGCTCGATACCCCCGATGCGATGCGCGGCCGCGTGAGCGCGGTCAACGGCATTTTCATCAACACATCCAATCAGCTCGGCGAATTTGAATCAGGCTTGCTTGCGGCCTGGCTCGGCGCGGTCGGAGCGACTGTGGTTGGCGGTGTCGGCACTTTGGTGGTCGTTGGATTATGGATGGCTATGTTTCCCACGCTGCGGCGACGTCAGCGATTGCAGATGGGAACTGGGAAAGCGTGAAGGGGCGTCGCGTGAACGCACCCCCTCCCAGCCTCCCCCTACGACCGAAGGAAGTCCCTTTTTCGGGACAAGTAGGGGGGATGGGCAAAAGCCACGCTCGCAGCTTTTGACTTTGACTTTGCTTTTGATCTTGCTCTTGACCTTGGGGCCCCTGTGCGTCGGTGAGGGTCGGACGATCAGGCCCGCAGGGGACTCGGCATGGATGCCGAGTCCTTTTCGCCAGTGCATGGATGCACTGTCGAAAAGCCCGGCCGACCCTCACAAGCCCGAAGGGCGACGCGCGGGGTGGCCTTCTCTTTGGTTACTTTCTCTTGGCCACTCAAGAGAAAGTGACTCGGCCTCCGGCAGGAGGTCGAAAGCCCGCCGCAGGCGAACAACCTAGCGACCACAGAACGGACGCAGCAGGATCTAAAATACCCCTCCAACCACATGCCACATTTCAGCTTTCGGAGCCACCCATGCACGCCCTGATATTCGACCGATTCGGCGGTCCCGAAGTGCTTCGCTGGGACACTGTAGCCGACCCATCACCCGGCCCCGCACAGGCCGTGGTGCGAATGCAGGCAGTCGGGCTGAACTTCGCCGATGTCTATCGACGCAACGGCAACTATCACCTCAGCGGGCAGGCACCATGGATTCTCGGTTACGAAGGGGCGGGCGTGATCGAGACGGCCGCCGCCGGTGATTCCCGCTTTCCGGTGGGGACACGGGTCGGTTTTGCGGACATGCCGTATGCCAATGCGGAGCGTGTGGTCGTCGATGTCGATAAGCTGATACCGCTTAGCGACGACATTCATGTCGAAACGGCGGCAGCCGTATTGTTGCAAGGTCTTACCGCGCAGTATCTGTTGTCGGACAGCTTCAAGATTCAAGCAGGCAACACCGTGATCGTCCATGCGGCGGCCGGTGGTGTGGGTCTGTTGCTGACGCAGATGGCGAAAGCGGCCGGTGCGCGCGTTATCGGCGTGGCATCCACTGCGGCCAAATGCGCGGCGGCGATGGAGGCTGGCGCCGATACTGCTATCGGCTACGAAAACCTCGTCGACAATGTGCACACGCTGACGCATGGACGTGGTGCCGACGTGGTTTACGACTCGGTCGGCCGTACCCTGGGCGATAGTCTTGCGAGCGCACGCACGGGCGGAACCGTGGTGTTCTATGGCATGGCGGCGGGCGACCCCGATCCGGTCGATCCGCGACTGTTGATGGATCGTTCGCTCACCCTGACCGGCGGCGACCTGTGGAACGTGCTGACCAGTGCGGATATCCGACGCGAACGCGCCGCTGCGCTATTCGCGCAGATTCGCGCCGGTAGCCTGGTGCCGCGGATAGCCGGGCGCTTTCCCTTGAGCGACGGCGCGAAGGCGCATGCGTTTCTGGAGGGCCGCGAGGCGATCGGCAAGATCGTACTCACGCTTTGAAGCGCATTGCCGTTTAGGCGTCCATATGCCGAGCCTGGCGCTGCGGCGCGGCCAGGTATTGCTCGCGCACTGCGGCCTTTTCCTCGGGGGTGCGGCGGCCCTGGCCGGCATAGTCGCGAGCGATGACGGCGGTAACGGTGGCCTCGTCGTAGCCGTCCAGGCAAAGCCATTGACTAACCAGGCCGGCCAGCCGGTGCAGGGCGATCCGATGCGTGGCATCAGTTTCGGAATACAGCCAATCGGCGAAAGTCATAAAGCGGGCGAACGGCGTATCGCCGAGAATCAGCGGCAAGGTGTGGCCGAAGCGGCCTGAGTTGGCGACCAGGTCCCAATAACGTGCAAAGCGCACCAGCCGTTGCATTTCGGCGAAGTCGATGCGGTCGGTGGCGAGAATCGTGTACGGCGGGTAGGGGTCGAAGATCAATCCGTAGGTTTCGGTATGACGGATGATCGGTGTGCCGCGCAGGCGCTTGAGGATGCCGAACTGAATCTCGTGCGGCCCCAGCGCAACCAGCCGATCGAATCCGCGCGCAAAGCTTTCCACATCTTCGCCGGGCAGGCCGGCAATCAGATCCACATGCAGATGCGCGGTGGACTGGGTCATCAGCCAACGGATGTTTTCCTCCGCCTTGGCATCGTTTTGCCGGCGGCTGACCAGGGTTTGTACATCTGGATTGAAGCTCTGGATGCCGATTTCAAACTGCAGCGTGCCGGGCGGAAACTTGACGATGCTTTCCTTCAGCGCCTCGGGCAGGTGGTCGGGCACCAGTTCGAAATGTGCGAATACCGGATCGTTCGGCGCCGCTTCGAGCTTGTCCAGAAAGAACTGAAGTATCCGCAGGCTGCTTTTGATATTGAGGTTGAAGGTGCGGTCGACGAACTTGAACAAGCGCGCGCCGCGCGCATGCAGCGATTCCAATTCGCCCAGGAAACGGTCGAGCGCGAACGGCCATGCGGTCTTATCCAATGCCGACAGGCAGAACTCGCATTTAAACGGACAGCCGCGCGATGCTTCCACGTATAGCGTGCGCTGGGCCAGATCGGTAGCCGAATATTCGTTGTAAGGCAGGGCGATTTCGGCCATCGGCGGTTGCCGTCCGGCGATGATCTTCTGCGTCGGCGGCGCGCCGTCAAGAATGGCGCGGCACAGCTCGGGAAACGTCACGTCGCCCCAGCCGGTAATCAAGTAATCCGCCGCCTCGACAATCGGCTGCCCGGCCGACTCGTAAGAGACCTCGGGGCCGCCCAGCACGATCACGATCTCCGGTGCGATGCGCTTGATGAGCGCAACCACGCGGGTGGTTTCCTCGACGTTCCAGATATAGACGCCGAAACCCAGAATAGTGGTGCCGGTGGGGGCACGGCGCGCGAGTAGCTTTTCGACGATCTCGGTGGTTTTCGTACCGATCACGAATTCGTGCAATTCCATTTGCTCCCGCAATTCGCCCGCATTGGCCATCAGGTAGCGCAGGCCTAATGAGGCATGCGCGTAGCGGGCGTTAAGAGTGGACAACAAGATGGTCATGAGGGGGACGACGGGAGTATTTGGCCCGATATGGTACGTCACGAAGGAAATCTGAGGGTCGAAAGCCCTTGCGCGCCGCAAGAACGCACCCCCTCCCAGCCTCCCCCTACAAGTAGGGGGAGGGGCAAAAGCGGCGCAGCGGCTGCTTTTGACGTTGCTCTTGACCTTGGGGCCCCTGTGCGTCGGTGAGGGTCGGACGACAAGGCCCGCAGGGGCATCGACATGGATGTCGATGCCTTTTCGCCAGTGCATGGATGCACTGTCGAAAAGCCCGGCCGACCCTCACGCACCCGAAGGGCGACTCACCGGGGTGGCCTTCTCTTTGGTTACTTTCTCTTGGCCACTCAAGAGAAAGTGACTCGGACCCCGGCAGGGGCCCGAAAGCCCGCCGCAGGCGAACCAGCCCGCCAAACCACTCACAATCAACGCGTACTACTAGGCACCGCAGCCCCGCTTGAAGCCGCCTCAGCCGGCATCACCACCGCATTCGCCGGACAAGTCACCGCCCTGCGCGGAGTCCTGCCATTGGGAAGACTATACGTCGCACCAATCGCCGGCATGCGCTCGGCCAGGGTTACCGCCTTGCCGCTGATGCGCCAGTCGTAGATCACACTGAACGCCATCACCCGCGCAACGTATTCGCGGGTTTCCTTGAACGGAATAGTGGCGGTGAACAGATCCGGCGCCAGGCTGCCGCGTGCGGCCAGCCATTGGTCGACTCGGCCTGGGCCGGCGTTATAGGCGGCGCTGGCCAGCCATGGGGCACCGTTGAAACGGGCGGCCATTTGCGCCAGGTAGCGAGTGCCCAGGGCGATATTGGTGATCGGGTCGTACAAGGTATCGCCGCCGCCCCAGGCGAGGCCGTTGCGTTTGGCGACCAGGGCAGCGGTGCTGGGCAGCAACTGCATCAGGCCACGAGCATCGGCACCGGAGCGGGCGTCGCTCATCCAGGCGCTTTCGGCGCGCAAGATGGCATAGGCCCACGCCGGGTCGATGCCGGCTTGTTCGGCTTGCGGCACCAGGCCATCTTGGCCGGCCAACGGAAAGCGGTGCTCGTAATAGCGCAACGCATCGCCACTGTTGAGTACAAAGACCGCGCGGTCGTACCAGCCACGGCGATAAGCGAGATCGACGGCTTGGCGCAACGTTGCGGGATCGGCGCCATTCAGCGCCTGGGTCCATTCGCGCCGTGCCGGCTTTGGCATATCTATCGCGTACAGCTCGAACGCGCGTTGCAGTCCCCGGTTGGCGAGCAGCGACTGTTCGCGCTGCGGATCGTTGGTCATGGCGAGTGGGCAGATCGCATAGCCGCTGTCGATGCGGTCAGCGGCGAGAAAGCCGAAATAGCTGGGTTCTTGCGCCAGCGGGGCAAGCAGGCGGCGGGCTTCGGCATCGCGGTTGAGCGCGCTGAGTGCACGGGCGCGGAACCAGCGCCATTCGCCATCTTGCTTCTGCGCGTCGGGCATCGCATCGATCGCGGCCAGTACGCTTTTCCAATCTTGCTGCGACAGCGCTACGCGTACACGCCACTCGCGGCTGGCATCGGTTTGTGCCGATGCAGGCAGCTCGGCGAGCCGAGCCAATGCGGTTTCGTTGAAATCAGTGGCATGGAAGACCGCCAGTGCACTCATGATGCGGCCACGCTGTGCGGGGCTGAAATTGAAGTGGCTTTGCAGTTTTTGCCAGGCCTGATCGGCGGTGACGGACTGACGGCGGGCCAGCCGCTCCAGCGCCAGCATGGCCGCCTGGCGATGGCGTGGCGTATCGGGCCACTTCGCTGCTACGGCAACCGCACCGCCGGGATCGCGCAAGGCCATGCCGATGCGTTGCCCGGCTTGTACTTCATCGGCGGGAAGCCAGTTGGCGAGCGAGCTGATGGTGCCGCCTTGATTGGCATCGGCGGCGCGGTCGATGCGCTCCCACAGTCGTGCGTTGGTGAGCAGGCCCTGGTCGTGTGCGGCGTCGAGTGCCGGATCACAGGCGCTGGGCAGCGCCGATTTGGCCCACAGCGCAGACAAATCCTTATCGAAATCCAGCTTTTCGCCCTTGCTGAGCCGCGCCTGCAATGCGTTACAGCTCAAGGCATCGCCGAGGCCGGGCTGATACAGCGCCAGAAAGCCGTCCCAATCTTTGCGGCGAGCCAGTTCGAGCAGGTAGTCGCGGCGTAGGTCGCTGGCTGGGATCAGGTCAGGATAGCGGCGCAGGTAATCCTCCACCGGAGCGCGATCCATGGTGCGCAGGTCACGGCTGAGTGCGGCGGCTTCCAAATAGGGATAGAGCGGATAGTTGACCAGCCCCTTGGCCTGTTCACGCCAACTCTCGTCACCTTGCTTGGCGGCGGCATAGGCTTGCTTGAACGCGGTGCGCTGAGCGGCATTCGGCTCGGCGGCCATGACCGCGCTGCTGGCCAGCAACCAGCCCGTCACGATGACAAGCAGGCGCGAGGTGCGGCGTGGCCGCGATAAGTGATGAGACATGGACGGTCCTTGTGGCGATTCTCAGGGATTGTAGTTGTCGGGCACAGGGAGATCGTGAATGGAGCGGGGAATGGGGGATGGGGAACGGGGAACATGCGGCTTGAGTGGTGGTTGTGGTGTCGCGTTCTTTTTTTAGGCGGGGAACAGGGAACGGGGAATGGGGAACATGAAGTTCGAGGGGATATGGCAGGTCCGCGTTCTTTTTTGAACTTTCTTTGTTTTTGCTCTTGCTTTTTTGCTTCTGCTTTTTAGGCTTTTCCCCGTTCCCCGTTCCCCGTTCCCCGTTCCCCGTTCCCCGTTCCCCGTTCCCCGTTCCCCGTTCCCCGTTCCCCGTTCCCCGTTAAACTCCACGGCTCTCGACGCGCCACAGCAGGCGCAGACCAACAGGAACCCCATGCCGCCACAGCCTTCGCATTCGTCCCGCGCGCTTTGGCCGGCGTGGTTGATTCTCGGCCTCGTCGCTGGTTTGGGTGCGCTGTGGTGGTGGCATATCGGGCGGCCGGTGGATTTGCCGGAGGCGCCATCGGCACGCATTAGCTGCGTTTCTTATGCGCCATTTCGCGAGCCGGGCGAGACACCGTTCGACTTGAACGCTTTTGTCAGCCCGCAGCGGATCGACGCCGATCTTCGCGCGTTGTCGCAGCGCTTCGATTGCGTGCGCACGTATTCGCAAAGTCATGGTCTCGATGCGGTGCCGGCCATTGCCGGTCGTTATGGCATGAAAGTGTTGATGGGCATTTGGCTGGGGCGCGATGCCAAATCCAACGCGCAGGAGATCAAGCAAGGCATCGCTACGGCGCAAGCGAACCCGCAGGTATTGCGTGGCGTGATCGTCGGCAACGAGGTGCTGCTGCGCGGGGAGTTGTCGCCGAAAGCGTTGACGGCTTTTGTGCGCGAAGTGCGCGCTGCCGTGCCGACCTCGGTGCCGGTGACTTATGCCGATGTGTGGGAGTTCTGGCTGCGCTACCCGCAGATGGCCGAGGCGGTGGATTACCTCACCATCCATATCCTGCCGTATTGGGAAGACGAGCCGGTGCCGCCGGAGGGCGCGGTGCGTCACGTCGCCCATGTTTACGCGCGGATGAAGCAAGAGTTTCCCGGCCGCGAAGTGATGATCGGCGAGACCGGTTGGCCCAGCGCCGGCAAGCAGCGTCGCGAGGCCAGCGCCAGTGTGGTCAATCAGGCGCGCTATATGCGTGAATTTCTGCACTACGCCGGCAGCGTGGACATGCCTTACAACGTGATCGAAGCCTTCGATCAGCCGTGGAAGCGTGCGCAGGAAGGCACGGTAGGCGGCTACTGGGGCCTGTTCGATGTGCAGGCGAAACCGAAATTCGCCATGCAGGGCCCGGTGGTCGAAGAGCCGCGTTGGAAACTGGGTTGGTATGCCGGGGCGGCTGCGGCGCTGTTGTTTGCGCTGGCCGGGTTGTGGCGTCGCCCTTGGCGCGGCATGCGCGGCTGGCTGGCCCTGGCGCTGGCCGGTTTCGCCAGCGGCACCGCACTGGCATGGCAGGCGCGGCAAATGGTCTATGCCTGTCGCGATCGGTTGGAATGGGGCGTGTCGATCGGCGCTTGTCTGTTCGGCTTAGGCACGGCGATCGTGCTGGCACGATGGATAGCTGGGCGATTGGCCGGCGCGCCGCCGGTCCCGGCACCGGGCGGCTGGCTGCGTTTCGGCTGGTTGTTCGTGCTGGCGCTGTTCGGCTTGCTGCTGGTCTTCGACGGTCGTTACCGCGATTTTCCGCTTGGCCTGTATGCCTTGCCGTGTATCGGTTATGCCTTGGTCGCCTGGCTGGCCGGGCGCAGCGATGCTTCGAGGCCATCGCTGGAAGAGCGTTTTCTCGCGTTTTCGCTGCCGCCGTTGGCAGTCATCGTGGTGTTGCAGGACGCCGGCCTGAACCCGATCGCCTGGCTATGGCTTGGCTTGAACCTGTTGATCGCGGTGCCCATGCTGATCGCCCGCCGCCAGGCTGTTCGCCTGCCAGCGCAGCAGGCGTAGGCTGCCGATCAGCAAGGCCAGCGCACCAGCCTCGTAGCAATACAGCAGCAAGGCGAACACGCCGATGGCGCCACTTAGCCAGGCCGCAAAGGGATGCTTCCATAGCAACGCCAGTGCGGCGGCGGCCAGTGCGGCATAGCCATAGCCGTAGGTGAAAAAACCGATCACGACGGCGTGACGCCAACTGCACCAGGCGGGATCGTGGTGGCCGCCTTCGCACAGGTGCTCGATATTGGCCGGCTCGATCAGGCCATAGCGCAGCGCGGCGGCGAGCAGGGCGGCCAGGGCTATCAGCAGCCAGGGCAGGGATAGTTTCAGGAAGCTAGTTTTCATTGACGGAGTTTGTGCGCGCGCGGTGCGATATGGCCGGGCAAGCGGATTTCCGCAGCCAATGGCAGGTGATCGGAGAAGGCCTGCGGCAGCACCCAGAGTTTGTCGAGATGAATCGCCGACGAGGCGAGAATGTGATCCAGCGCCCGTCGCGGCTTCCAGCTTGGGAAGGTCAGCGTGGGATGTGCCGGTGGTTGCAGGGTGGATTTCGCGAACAGATGACGCATTTCGATGCTGTGCGCGTCGGTGTTGAGGTCACCCATCAGCACCGCATGTGGATAGTCCTGCAGCACTTCGGCGATAAAGGCGAGCTGGCGGGCTCGCGCCGGTGCGCTCAATGACAAGTGGGCGATCATCACGGCCAGCGCTTCGCTTTTCTCACCGAAACGGGCCAGCATGGCGCCGCGGCCGGGGATCCGGCTGGGTAGCGGGTAATCCAGCACCTCGGTGGGTTCGAGCCGGCTAATCAGGCCATTGGCCGAATGCGCCAGGCGCGCCATCGGCCGGTTCGGCTGATGGCTCCAGAACGGCATGCCGGAGGTTTCCGCAAGGTAACGGGTTTGATTGAGAAAGCCCGAGCGCAAGCTGCCGGCATCGGCCTCCTGCAGGCCGATCAGATCGAACTGCGGTAACACTTCAGCCAGCCGGTCGAGATTGTCCAGCTTGTTGCGGCCGGGGAGTACGGCGTTGATGCTGCGGGTCAGGTATTCGCTATAGCGCTGCACGCTGGCGCCAGCGAGGATATTGCAGCTAAGCAGACGCAAGCGTCGCTCGGGGATAGCCGGTGTGGCGGGGGCGGAGCGAGTCATTTTCGATACGGTAGCGGGGAAGGGGGGCTATCGCTATCGAAAATGGATGCCGGGGTGGCAGGCACTCCCGATAGGTAAAGCCGGCACGGGCGGCCGGCTTTACGATAAAGCGCTTACTTGCCGCTCAATTCACGCTTGGCCAGCCATTGCGCCAAGGCGGACATCTGGTCCAGTGACTGCACGGTTTCGCTGCGGTACTTGCCGTCGACCACGATGGTGGGCGTGCCGGTAATACCCCATTCTTTAATCAGCGCGACATCGCTCTTGATCTGCGCCGTCACTTCGTCGGAGCTGGCGACGCGCATGAACTGGGCGCGGTCGGCGCCCTTCTGCGCATAAAAATCGGCCAGCTCGTCCAGGGACGAGAGCGGGTAGTGATCTTCAAACTTGGCCTTGAACAGCGCCAGGTGGGTTTGCCCGAGCAGGCCCAGTTTCTTCGCGGCGTAGTACGCGCGGGCATACATCGCCCAATCGTCGTTGAAGGCCGCCGGCAGCATCTTCAGCTCGACACCGCCCGGTAGCTGTTTGCTCATCGCTTCGGCGATGGGTGCGAAGTGCGCGCAATGAATGCAGCCGTAGGAGAACACCTCGACCACTTCCACTTTGCCGTCCGCGTTGTAGCGGTGAGCCGGGCCGGGCAGCGTCACGTACTCCTTGCTTTCGGTATACGGTGCCTGCGCGCTGTTATTTGAAGCAGTGCACGCCGTGGTCAGCAGCAAGCCACCAAGCAGGCTGAGCACGCGCAGACGAGCGAAACGCTTGAACATGAATGTCTCTCCGTGGAAGCGGCGCTGGCGCCGCTGTGTCGTTCGGGTCGATGGAATCGCTTAAGTCCATGTTTGCACCGGCGCTTCAGCTTGCCGATGCGATATGGCAAAACGCTTACTTGCCCGCGGCTTCTTTAGCCACCAGCCAATTGGCCAGCTCGATGCTCTGCGTATAGCCACCGGCGCTGCTGACCGTGAAGCGGTATTTGCCGTTGACCACCAAGGTCGGTGTCTGCTGAATGCCGTAGGCCTTCACCAGTTCGTCGGCGCGCTTCATCTTGGTATTGATGGCGAAAGACTCGGCGACAGCGGCAAACTCTTTCGGATCGGCGCCGAACTTGGCGTAGACCTTGGCCGCGTCATCGATGGTCGGCAGTGCCGACGCCGGCTTGAGGCTTGTTCCGCCGGGCTTGAGCGAGGTCAGCTCGCTGGTTTTCCACACCGCGTCGTACATCGCGTCGTTCGCCTTGTCCGCCACGCCGAGCGCCTCGGCGGCGTAATAGGCGCGCTGGAACATCGGAAAGTTTTCGGCCGGATTGAACGACACCGGCAAGTACGCCATCACCGCGTCGGCCGGCAGGCTCTTGGCGAGTTGGTCGGCCATCGGGTGGAACTGATTGCAGGCCGGGCAGCCGTAGGAAAACACCTCGACCACTTCGATCTTGCTGCCCGAGGTCAGCTTGCGCTGTGCCGGTTCGATCAGGTCGTAGTGCTTGCCGGCGACCCACTTGCCGTTATCGACGAAGGCGGTTGCCGGCGCGTGCGGTGCTTCGGTCGGAGCTGCGGCAGGCGTTGCAGCGGGCGTTGCGGTTGGTGGCGTGGCGACCGTGCCGGCAGGCGCAGGCGCCGCAGCCACCGGCGCGGTACTCGCAGCGGCCGGTGCTGCTGGTGCCGCCGCCGCGCTGGCGGCCGGAGCGGCTGCTGGCTGTGGTGCGGCGCTACTGCCGTTATCACTGCTGTTATTGCTGCAGGCGGCGAGCGCGAGCAGGGCGGCACACAGGAACGGTAGGCGCTTCAGCATGGGATACCTCAGGCAAATGTGCTGGAAAACAGCATGGCTTCAAAAACGGCAAGCCTAAAAGTGATGTCGCCGGCACAGGGCCGGCGGCATCGATCAGGGCGTAGCGGGTGCGGCGGCGCCGCTTTCCGCGGCGTGCAGACCCTCGATATAGCTGGCCAATGCGGTGATGTCCTTGGCATCAAGCTTTTGCGCGATACCCGGCATGATCTTCGCGTGGGCGTCGTCGCCCCAGCTAGTGCCGTCGTGCCAGGCCTTCAGCGTGGCCTCGATGTACTGCGCATGCTGACTGGTGAGCTGCGGATACATCGCACCCGGATTGCCGCGGCCGTCGATGCTGTGGCAAGCCATGCAGGCCGGGATACCGCGGGTGGGATCGCCCTGGCGGTACAGCGTCTGGCCATGCTCCACCAGGGCCTCGTCGGCGACGCCGGGCAGCGAGGTCTTGGTGGCAAAGTAAGCGCCGACGTCGTGGACATCCTGCTCGCTCAGCGTGGCCGACATAGCCATCATGACGGGGTTAGCGCGCTTGCCGCTTTTGAAATCGGCGACCTGGCGCACGATGTACGACTCGTGCTGACCGGCCAACTTCGGGTACTGCGAATCACTGGAGTTGCCGTCCATGCCGTGGCAGGCGCCACAGGCAGCGGCCTTGCCGGCACCTGCGGCAGCATCGCCAGGCTTCACCGCAGCGGTGGCCTCGGTGGCGGGAGCAGCCGCATGCTCTGCGGCGCCGGCGGCTGCCGGTGCTGCAGCGCTGGCGGCAGTTGCCGGTTTAGCATCCTGCGCCGTGACCACGCTAACGGTTAGCGCGAAGGCGAGGGCTACGGCGTAGCCAAAAACAGCGGGCCGAAAACCGGCGGGCCGAAAACTCATACACTTGTCTCCAGAAATACTGCTATGGCTGCACGACGCATCGCGTTGTGATGGTCGTAACTGGCAGAAACCTCGGAATTATCCCCGCGCCACCGTAGCCGGTCAAACCATTATCTATGTCTGCCAATCCGCTCCAAGGCGCCCAGTTCGTGCTGGCCGCTCACCGAATCAACCAATTACCCGCCGATAGCGGTGCTGAAGTGGCCTTTGCCGGTCGCTCCAATGCCGGTAAATCCAGTGCCTTGAACGCGCTTACCGGCCATCGTGGGCTGGCGCGTACCTCCAAGACGCCCGGCCGCACGCAGCAAATGGTCGCGTTCTCGCTGCCGCCGTTGCCGCAAGAGGCGGGCCAGCCGCCCCTCGACGTGCGGCTGATCGACCTTCCCGGCTACGGCTACGCCAAGGTGCCGCCCGAGCTGCGCGATCACTGGAAACAAGAGATCGACTTGTATCTGCATCAGCGCCGCAGCCTGCGCGGCGTGGTGCTGATCGCCGACATTCGCCATCCGCTGAAAGAATTCGACCGGATGATGCTGGATTTCTGCTTCGCCACCCATCTGCCCTGCCAATTGCTGATGACCAAGGCCGACAAACTCTCGCGCGGCCAGGCGACGCAAGCCTTGCTGGCCATGCGCAAAAGTTTCCCCGAGGGTTTGCCCGCCACCGCGCAAATATTCTCGTCGTCGGCCGGCACCGGCGTGGAGGAAGCGCGCGAGGCGGTGGTGCGCCTGTTGCGAACGCCGCGCGAATAGGGTTTTACACATGCATTCCAGACTGCCCGAGCCCAGCGCCGACGAGCGCGCGCATTCCGATCGACTCTTGCAGCAACTGCGCGAGCAACTGGCTGCGCACGGCCCGATGTCATTCGCGCAATACATGGAGCGTTGCCTGTACACGCCCGGCCTGGGCTATTACAGCGCAGGCACGACCAAGTTCGGCGAGGCCGGCGATTTCGTCACCGCACCGGAACTCGGCGAGCTGTTTGCGCGCTGCGTGGTTAACGCGGTGCAGCCCGTATTGGCGACACTCGGCGATGAGGCCGATTTTCTGGAGCTGGGCGGCGGCAGCGGCGTATTCGCCGAAACGGCACTGCGTGCGATGGCCGCGATGGATACGCTGCCGCGGCATTACTTGATCCTGGAGCCCAGCGCCGACCTGCGCGAACGCCAGCGCGAACGCCTCGCCGCCGCGCTGCCGGCGGAGTTGTACGCACGCGTGCAATGGCTCGACCGTCCGCCCGAAGCCGACTGGCGCGGTGTGTTGTTCGCCAACGAAGTGATCGACGCGTTGCCGACGACACGCTTTGCGATGCGCGCCGGCGAGGTCTATGAGGAGCACGTGGCACTGGATGGCGAGGGTCGCCTGGTTCGCGTGGATCGCCCGGCCGACGCGCTGGTCGCTGGCGCCGTGCGCCATGTCGAGCGCGATCTCGGCAGCGATTTCAGCGAAGGCTATCGCTCCGAGATCCTGCCGCAATTGCCGTATTGGATACAGGCGGTAGCCGGTTCGCTCACAGCGGGCCTGATGTTGTTCGTCGACTATGGTTACGTGCGCCGCGAGTTCTATCTGCCGGATCGCCGCGACGGCACCTTGATGGCGCACTACCGTCATCGTGCGCATAACGATCCGTTGTATCTACCCGGATTGAACGATCTCACCGCGTCGGTGGATTTCACGGCGCTGGCCGAAGCCGGCAATAGCGCGGGCTTTGGTGTCGTAGCTTATTTGCCGCAGGCGCAGTTCTTGATAGCCGCCGATTTGCAGCAGGCTTTCGAGCAGGCGTATGAGCAGGCGCCCGATGAAGCATCGCGTTATCGCCTTGCTCAGCAGGTGAAAAGACTCACGTTGCCCGATCAGATGGGGGAGCGCTTTCAGGCGATGTTGTTGGCGCGGGGGTTGAGTGTGGTGCCGTTGGCGGCGGAGTTGTTTGCCGCCGATCAGGGGGAGCGGCTTTAACGATGTTATTAATGTCGCGTCCGTCGCCATGCGTCGGCCACCATCGCCCACGGATGGAACGTGAATTGCACGCTATGTTCGCCGGTGGGTACGCAAACGGCGCGGAACATGCCGTTTGCGCGGTGGATGGGCAGCGCTAGGCCATCGGATGTGGCCTCCCAGCCGGGAAAGTCGAGTTCGCTGAGCACCAGCCAGCCTGGACCTTCGCTGGCATGGGCATGGATCGTAAGCTGAGTCGGCGTGGCGTGACTTTCCAGCAGCCGAAGGCGATGGCCGCAGTTGACCATGTTCGCTTCGGCCGCCAGGCGATCTTGCTCGTCGCGTGGAGTCAGCCAGATCGTTTCACGGAAATCGGTCGAGGAAAAATTCTCGGGCGATAACGATGATGCGTCATCCTGCATACGGGCGGTTACTGGCGTCAGTAGGTGCGGATAGGCCCCGGTGTTACGCCATACCTCGACCTTCGTTGTTGCAAAGCTGAGCTCGTAGCCGCGTGGCGGGGACCATGAAGAAGCGTTCTCCTTCAGGCCCTTGACCAGATACCCGACGCCCAGCAATGCGCTCAAGTCACTGTCGGGTGCTGGATTGAAGGCGGTATTGGGCCGGGGCAAGCTGCCACTGTCGCGGGCGCCATACCAATGATCGTAGAGGGCGTAACGCAGCGGGTTATATCCCTGCGTCGATGATAGGCCGCGCAGTACCACCAGATTGTCCCAATACACGCCCGCTTCGACGGTTTCGATGCGTTGTGGGAGCGTGCCTGGCTCGGATTTCAGTTGCTCCGCCAGACGGTTCACTGCTTCGTCGCGTATGAAGCTGCGTGCTTGGTCGCGACCTTGATTGAAGGTGCCGTTGAGATTGAAGCAACGATAATCGGCCACCAACAGCGCCAGCAGCCAGAACGTATGGTGGCGCGCTTTGGTAGCGAATCGCCCGACGTGCCATAGCGCGATGCATGCCAATACAAAGGCAAGAATCGTGGGTGATTGCCAGCGCACGCCCACATCGCGCATATGCAGACTGGCCAGCCCCAGCCAGGCGGTGGCAAGGGCCAGCAGCCACATCACGTGGCGACGAGAATGCAGATCGAGATGCGAAGCTGCCAATCCTATAAAAACGGCGAATGACAGGTTGAGCAGGTAGGCAGCATCCGAAGGACGTCGAAACTGCTGGATGCCCGGAAGCCACGAATACAGCCAGCCGTAGAACGGGGTATTCACCCCAAACATATAGAGGCAGGCAAGCAGGGCGACGGCAGCGAAGAAAAGCAGTTGGCGCCGTTGCTGCGGCTGTTTCCAAGCCAGGCCGAGGCCCATCAGCAGCAGGGTCGGTACAGCGCCAAGATAGAGGTATCCCTCGGCCCGGCTTGCTGGCCCGTTGTACTGACCACGCAAGGCGTGCCAAACATTGGGATCGAAAAGGCTTAGAAAGACACGGCTATCCAGTGATGTAACCGTTGCCGCGTCAAGCGGCAGCACGGCGCGATTGGAAACACTTATATAGGCCCAGCTCAGCAGTAGTTGCGGCAAGCCAAGGGCCACGGCAACCAGCAACGCTATCCCCATGCCTGCGCACCAACGCCGGCGATCTATTGCGCTGTAGCGGCGCCAATGCGCGATGGTCGCCGCGATGGCATAGATCACCAGCATCAGCACCAGCAAATAAGTGAGTTGCACCAGCTGAGTTATCAGCGCGCCAGAGGCTAATCCGAACCATAAACCACTGCGCCAGTTCGGCGATGACATGAAATGCCGTAGAGCGAGCCATGCGACTGGCGCATAGGCGTAGGCCAGCACGATGGGAGTATGTTCAAGCCGGGCAGCAGCAACCCCGTCCGCCATGAAAACGACAGCGCCGATCAGCGCACCGAAAGTATTCGCGCCGCTGCGCCGCAGTCCAGCCAGCATGGCTGTCCCGCCCATCAGCAGATGCAGCAATACGCCCCAGGCGAACCAGCTGGCGCTCGGGTTCGAGCGCAGCAGCATCCAGCCCATCAAGAGCGGGGAGAACAACATGCCTTGCGGATCGGCGATTTGCGGATAACCCGAATAGATATACGGGTTCCACCACGGGGCAAGCCCATGGCGCAAGGTGTTCGCATTGAAATAGACCGTGGGATAGAACTGGTTGATGGCATCCCATGGCAAGACGCGCAGGCCCAGCAATACAGGCAGATTCAGCAGTAGCCAAATCAGCAAAAGGGCGCCGAACAAACGCAAAAAGGGGCGTTGCGATAACGGCATGTAAATCATCCCTGACGTGATGAGGCGTGAGGCAGGGGTTTTACCTTGTGCCAGCAGGGGATCGCAAGCCAATAACCGGCGACGGATGGTCGTCGCCGGTATGCAATCAATGCGCGCTGGTGGCGGCTGGAATGTCGGCTACGGGCAGGTCGAGTGGTTTGACAGGCGTGCTGTCTTCTTTGCGACGCAGTAGCTGACCGCTCTTGAGCAGGCTCGCGGCAACTTGATAGTAGGCGACGGCTTGATCGACCTGCTTTCCGTCCACCGGGTGGATCGCGGTGGCGTCGCCGGTGATGAAGTCAGGATGGACTTGTTCCAGCTTGCGCTGCGGTTCGAGCACCGTGAGCACGTCGCCGCGCAGGTAGCCGAGTTTTTCGTAGGTAGCCGGGAAGGCGTGTTCGCGGCCCGGCTCCAGTTGGAACAGATCGGCGCCGAAGAAGCGGCTGCGGTAGCTGAAGTTGAGCATGCCGAGCAGGGTCGGGGCGATGTCGATCTGTCCCATCAAGCGTTCCACCCGCTGCGGCTGGATGTGCTTGGGCGCGTAGATCCACAGTGGGATGTGGTACCGGTTGATCGGCACGCTGCTGCGACCGGCGCTGGAGGCGCAGTGGTCGGCGGTGATGACGAAGATGGTGTCGTCGAAGTACGGCTTGCTGCGTGCCCGTTCGATGAAATCGACCACGGCCCAATCGGTGTAAGCCACCGCGCCTTCGCGGGTGCCGTTGGCTTGCGGCACGCGATTGGCCGGAAAGGTGAATGGCCGGTGGTTGGAGGTGGTCATCACATGCAGAAAGAACGGCTTGCCGGCGGCATGGCTTTCGTCCATCTGCTTGAGCGCAAGCGTGTAGAGATCTTCGTCGGCCACGCCCCACACATTCTCGCTGTGAATCTTTTCGCCCTTGGCGATGCTGTTGCGATCGACTGCGCGATAGCCGTTGTTGCCGAAGAAATAATTCATATTGTCGAAGTAGCCGTAGCCACCGTAGACAAAGTCCGATTGATAGCCGCGGTCGTTGAAGACGCTGGCCAGCGAGAACAGGTTCTCGTTGTTATGCGCCTTGACGATCGAATCGCCCGGCGTCGGCGGCACCGACAAGGCCAGCGCTTCCAGCCCACGCACCGTGCGCGTGCCGTTGGCGTAGAGATTGTCGAAAAACATGCTTTGATCGACCAAGGCATCCAGTCTCGGCGTGATATTGCCGTGGGTGCCTTTGAACGTCTGCAAGAAATCGGCGGACAGGCTTTCGATACTCACCAGCACTACGTTGAGGTGTTTTTCGGGGCCGGCGCGACGGATCTCACGAGTGAGGTCACGCGGATCGTCGCTGATATAGGTGGCCTCCGGCGTTTTGACCAATTCACGCAAGTCGCGGAAGGCCTGGTCTTCCGGCAGCGTTTTGTAGAAACGCGCGTAATCGAGATGGCTGCTGCGGAAGGCGGCGAAGAACTCGTAGATGCCGTTGCCGGACAATTCATTGACGTAGGCGTTGGCGGTGCGGTCTTTCAGCGTGCCCTTAAACGCGGCCACGGTGACGACGGTGAGTATCAGCCACACCAGCACTACCTTGCTGCGCTGCCAGAAGCGGGTGCCTTTGTCGGCAGCCAGCAATCCCCGGCGGGTCAGCAGCACAATGACGAAGGTCACCACGGCGAGCAGGCCCAGCCACAAACCGATCGGATACGACTCGCGGATATTGCCGATTACTTCGGTGGTGTAGACGAGGTAATCCACCGCGATGAAGTTGAATCGCGTGCTGAACTCTTCCCAGAACACCAGCTCGGAGATGGCTACGAACAGCAGGCCGAACAGCAAGACCAGACCGAGCAGGTAAAGCAGCCATTGGCCTGGGCGCGACAGATAAGCCCGGCGCGGCATCAACCACAGAAACAGCACCAGCGGCCAGGCGACATAGATAAAGGTCATCAAGTCGTAGCCCAGGCCCACGCCGAAGGCATAAGCCCACGACAGCGGATTGAGCGGCACATTGTCGGTGCCGCTCATGCACAGCAGCACGATGCGGGTGATGGCGCCAATAATGATGTAGCTGATGCCTAGCCACCAAAGCGGACGAAAGCGCTGGCGTAGCGGTGAGGTCGGGGCGAGGGTGGCTGGCACGGGCGGCTCCAAAGCTGAGTAGGCAAAACGGTTTCTGTTATACAGTAACAACGACGAATCGTATCTTTATATAGCGCGAATCTTAGGATTTCCCTGGTTTTAGCTCACCAATGGCTTTGATCCTAGCTTTTTCCATCGCCGCGCCGATCGCCGGCCCATGCAGGCCTTGGGCCACAAAAGCCGCAGCGGTCACAGCCGCTGCCATGTCGCGTGCCGCACGCAAATAGGCGGCCTGGGGATAATCATCGTCAGCGTGACCAAGCCGGCCACGCTTATCAGCCTCGCAAGCGGCCAGAAAAGTGTCGAGCCGTTCGGGGCGACGCAGAGCATCCAGCGAGGTCAGTAGCTTCAACACGGTAGCGGGCTTGAGTTCAAACGCGCGATGCATGTTCAAGTGTTCGCGGCACACCAGTTCCGCCAGTGCGGCATGCTCGGTAGGGACCTTTAGCCGCGCGCACAATTGACGCAGCGGCGCCACGCCTTGGTGTTCATGGCCGACGTGTCGCGGTAGCTGATCGGTCGGCGTCAGGGCCTTGCCCAGATCATGCGTGAGCGCGCAAAAGCCGACCAGGTCGTCACGTGGGGCGATCTGTGCCGCCATGTCCAAGACCATTTCGATGTGCACGCCGGTGCCGATTTCGGGATGAAACTCCGCCCGTTGCGGCACGCCGTAGAGCGCGTCGATCTCGGGGAAAAGCACCACCAGCGCGCCGGTTTCGCGCAGCACGCGCAAAAACGCCGATGGTTGCGGCTCGCTAAGCGCCTTACGTGTTTCGGTCCAGACCCGTTCGGCCACCAGGTGATCGATTTCGCCGGCGGCCACCATCTCACGCATCAACGTCATGGTTTCGTCGGCGACGGTGAAACCTAGTGGCGCGAAGCGTGCGGCAAAGCGCGCCACGCGCAGCAAACGCACCGGATCTTCGGCAAAGGCCGGTGAAACGTGCCGCAGCACGCGTTGCTCGATGTCGTCGATGCCGTGATAAGGATCGACGCGCACGCCGTGTTCGTCTTCGGCAATGGCATTGATGGTGAGGTCGCGGCGGGCAAGATCCTGCTCCAGCGTCACCGTGGTGTCGGCTTGAAAGTCAAAGCCGTGATAGCCGTGGCCGGTCTTGCGTTCGGTACGCGCCAGGGCGTATTCCTCGCCGGTCTTGGGGTGCAGAAACACCGGGAAATCCTTGCCCACGGGCTTGTAGCCCAGCGCGAACATGTCCTGCGGGCGTGCGCCGACCACCACATAATCGCGATCGACCAACGGTCGCCCCAGGAGTTTGTCGCGGACCGCGCCGCCAACCAGATAAATACGCATCGGTGGATTCTGCCACGGTACGCAAGCCGCACCCCCTCCCAACCTCCCCCTGCCAGCAGGGGGAGGAGCTAAAAGCTCGCCTCATTCGGCCCCCCTGCGCAGGGGAGGGGTACTCTCAAGTCATCGCGTTACCATGCGCGTTCGCCATCACTGAGGACGAACCATGCATCGCCGTCTGCTTGCCCTGAGCCTTGTCGCCGCATTAGCCGGCTGTAATTCATCCCAGCACGAAGCTGCGCCGCCCGCGCCGGCATCAACGACAGCTACACCCGCGCCCGCCGCAACCGCACCTGCGCCGGCATCGACTGATGCGGAATCGGCGCAACAGCGTCTGGCCAACTACGCGACGGTGAAGCTCAGCGCCGATCTGTCCAGCTTCGATGCCAAGCAGAAACAGATGATTGCGCTGCTGATCCAGGCGGCCGATGTGACTAACGCCCTGTATTGGCAACAGTCGTGGGGCGACAAGGCCGCGCTGATGCAGCGACTGTCAGACGAGAACACGCGCCACTTTGCCGAGATCAATTACGGCCCCTGGGATCGGCTCGACAACGATCAGCCCTTCGTTGCCGGGGTGGGGCCGCGTCCGCCCGGTGTGCAGTTTTATCCGGCGGACATGAGCAAGAGCGAGTTCGAGCAAGCGCCGCTGAAAGACAAAACCTCGCAGTACACCGTGCTGCGTCGCGATGCCCAGCATCAGCTAGTCAGCGTGCCGTATCACCAGGCCTATCAAACCGACCTGCAAAAGGCGGCCGACCTGCTGCGCGAAGCGGCCAAACTATCGGACGACAAAGATTTCGCGCGCTACCTCAAGCTGCGCGCCGATGCCTTGCTCAGCGACGACTATCGTCCTAGCGATTTTGCCTGGATGGCGATGAAGAGCAATCCGGTCGACATCGTGATCGGCCCGATCGAAACCTACGAAGACCAGTTGTTCGGTTACAAAACCAGCTATGAAAGCTATGTGTTGCTGAAAGACCAGGCCTGGAGCGCCAAGCTCGCGCGCTTCGTGAAATACCTGCCCGAGTTGCAGCGCGGCTTGCCGGTGGACGACAAATACAAAGCCGAGAAGCCGGGCTCCGACGCCGACCTCAACGCCTACTTCGCCGTGTACTACGCCGGCAATGCCAACGTCGGCGCCAAGACCATCGCGATCAACCTGCCCAACGACGAAGAGGTGCAGCTTAAGAAAGGCACCCGTCGGCTGCAGCTCGAAAACGTCATGCAGGCCAAGTTCGACCAGATCATGTTGCCGATCGCCAAAGTGTTGATCGCCGATGACCAGCAATCGCATCTCACCTTTGATGCCTTCTTCGAAAACACCATGTTCCACGAAGTGGCGCATGGCCTGGGCATCAAAAACACCTTGACCGACAAAGGCATGGTGCGCACCGCGCTGAAAGATCAGGCATCCAGCTTTGAAGAAGGCAAGGCGGACATTCTCGGCTTGTATATGGTCACCAAGCTGGCCGAGAAGGGCGAGCTGGACAAGGCCAAGCTGATGGACAACTACGTCACCTTTCTTGCCGGCATTCTGCGTTCGGTGCGCTTTGGCGCCAGTGATGCGCATGCCAAGGCGAACATGGTGCGCTTCAACTTCTTTAAGCAGCAGGGCGCTTTCAGCCGCGATGCGAGCAGCGGCCGCTACCGCGTCGATTTCGACAAGATGACCGCGGCGATGAACGCGTTATCGGCCAAGTTGCTGACCATCCAGGGCAACGGCGATTACGATGCCGCCAAACAACTCACCGACAGCATGGGCAATGTCGATGCCGAACTCGCCAGTGATTTGAAGCGGCTGCAAACGGCGAAAATCCCGGTAGATATCGTTTTTGAACAAGGCCTCGATGTGTTGGGCCTGACCAAGCCCTGACTTGTGCGCGCCTCCCCTCAACGAGGAGGGGAGGCGCTCAAGTGTTATTTGGGCGCGACATCGTGCAGGTTCATGTCCAACGCACGGCCATCGGCCAGGCTCAGTTTCAGTGGCGTACCTTCCGGCCGATTCATGCTGAGCTCGCGCAGATCGTCAAAGCCTAGTGCCGCCGCTGGTTTGCCGTTGACGGCGACGATGACGTCGTCCTTCTTCAGGCCGGCTTTTGCGGCAGGGCCATCGGGCATCACCCAGCCGACCTGATAACGGTCGGGCTGGTCTTGTTTCTTGCTGGCGCGATAGCCGGCCATCGCGTAGTGCCAGGCCGGCACGGCGGCGCGCGGCATCAGCACCATGTGCTGGCGGCGATAGTCGAAATGCACATTGAAACGAGCCAGCAGGTCTTGACCAAGATTGCCCGCTTCGCTGGGGTTGCCGGTGGCGCCGGCATCAAAACGGGTCAGCATGGCGACGACATTGTCCAGTTTCTGCTCGCCCAACTGCACTGAGCGAGCGTGGGCGATATGCGCGGTGAACATACCGCCGACGCCGCCCGTTGGGATCGGTGCGCCCTGGGCGTAGCGGTCGGCGATGCCATTGCGCTCGGCCCACTGCGGAAAGGTCAGCAGTAAGCCGGAGTTACCGGTATCGACGCCGAATATGCCGCGATGACCATCCAAAGCCATGTCGGTCAGCGGCATGTCGTCAGTGAAACGCAGCGGCAATACGTCGCCCTTTGCCGCGGCCGGTGCTTCGCCCCGGTCGTAAGGCTGCAGGATCAGTTGCTGCCGGTCGTAGTCGAAGGTGACGGCGAAGCGTTCGAAAATCTCTAGGCCGAGGATGCCGGCGATCGGTTCGCGGCCTTCGCCGCGCTGGTAGAACTCATAAGGGTAGGGCATCACCAGAAACGTCTGGTCGCGAATGTCGGCAGCGCCGATCGTCAGGTGTTCGACCTTGGTGTAAGCCGTGCTCATCGAGCCCGGACCGGAGCCGGTACTGGTGCCGCTGCCCTGGGTCTGAAAGCCGAGCTTTTTCGCCGCATCGGTAGTCAGGATGGCGTGGCCGCCGGTATCGAGAATGAAGGGCAGCGGTCCTTTGCCGTTGATGCTCACCTCGATCAGCAAGGTACCGCCTTCCAGGTGCATCGGTGTGGTCGCTTGCGGGGCGCCGTTCGCCATCGTCACGTCGCGTACCTTGCCATCCGGGCGTTGCAGCGCATCGACGGGTGCGTCGGGCAATAGCCGGTAGCGATCGATGGATTCCACACTGTCGCCGTCGGCCGTGCCAATCACGGTGGCGCTGGACGAGTTGATGCGAAACGGCAACAGCAAGCCGTTTACGGTGCGGTAGTCGCTGTAGCGCTGGGTCTGGGTAAGAAACGAGCTTTGCCAGACGGCGCGGTCGAGTCGGTGGGTGGTCGGGTCGATCCATAAGGTAACGGCGCGGCCACCTTTGGGCGTCGCTTCAAGGCGTGTATAGCGATGACCGTTTTCTTCGCCGTCCGCTAACGGGCGAAAGCTGGCCGATTGCGAGTGGAGAAAACCAAAGCGACCCAGCCAGTTCTCACTGATCGCCACGGTTTTTGCTTCGTCGGAGTCAAGCGGATGGATCAGGCCGGAAATGTCTTGATGCCAGCGGCCTTGAGCATCGAAGCCGTCCGCGCCGGCAAACACGGGGTTGCGTGAGCTGGCGCTGTAGTAGCCATTGCGCAGATCGACCGCTTTGTGTGATTCACCGATCAAGCCATCGGCGGTTTCTTTGCCCTCGACGACTAAGCCGCCGACGTGAATCCAGGAGTCGCCGCCATAGGCCTGCCGCACCTCGCGCAGCAAAGCGGTGGTGTCGGTGGTCGATGCCGTGGCGAAGGCGGGTAGTGCGGCGAGCAGCAGGCAGCTCAGTGAGCGGGATATCGTGTGCATGGCAACGTTCCGTGCGGAGATGGCGCCATGCTGCCCAAGCCGTTGACGCCGGTCTAGGACGCTATTGATGTATCAGGACGCATTTTGCAGTTTGTGCCGAAAGTCACTGGGCGTTTCGCCGTTGATGCGCTTGAACACCCGCGCGAAGTGGCTTTGATCGGTAAAACCAGCCGCGGCGGCGACGTCGGCGATGGAGCGGTTGCGGTCGGCCAAGGCTTCGCGCGCCAGTTCGACACGCAGGCCGCGCTGATACTCGCCGACCGACACGCCTTGCGCTTGCTGAAAGCGTCGCGCCAGATGCGACGGATGCACGCCGGCGAGTGCGGCCAGCTCTTGCAGCGACAACGCGGCGAGTGGATCGTCATGCAGCCGCTCCATCACCCGCTTCAACCAGGGCGGTCGCTGAGTGCCCTGGTCATGTCGGCATGCTTGCGCCACCAGCTCGAACACCGCCGATTGCAGCGCGAGCGCTGCCGCATCGTCGGTGGCGGCCAGCTCGGTTTCGATGCGCGTCAGCAGGCGCATGGCGTCGGGTAACTGCAGCACATGGTGATCGCCGAGCAATCGCCGCATGCCCTCCCCGGCGCTCAAGTCACTGGATAAAAAGATACTCAGGCAACGCGCGCCCTGGGCCGAGAAGCGGTTGGCATGGCGATGACCCTGCGGATGCACCAGCAACATGCCCTTGCGGCAATCGGCATCGCGCCCACTGGCCTGCTGGGTGTAGTGACCCTCGGCAACCAGGCATAGATAAGCATCGTCGTGTTCGTGCAAGGGCAGGCTGGAATCGCCGGCATAGCTCGTCGTCGATACCTGCATGCCGCTACTTGAGCGTAAGTGCAGCGGCGATCCGTAGTTGGCGCGTAGCAGATGTTGCATGACCGCAGTTTACGGTACGTCTATGCGAGGGAATGTGCCGTCAGTCAGGGGCGCGAGCCAATCCAATCGGCCACGGCCTGCGGATGCTCCAGATGCAGGTGATGGCCACCATCCATATGACTCACCGCGATGTTGGCAACGCAGGCGGCGCGAAGGTGCATCGGGTGGCTGGGCAGGTACGGCGTGGCGGGTTGCGCCAGCAGCAAGGCGGTGGGTGCTTCGATGCCGTGAAGCAAGGCATGCACCTGGCTTTCGGCGAGGCGCACCGGCGTGGAGCGGGTGAGCCGCGGGTCGCTGCGCCAGTTCAAGCCCATGTTGTTTTGGAGCGGCTTGTTTTGCAGCGGCTCGTCTGGCGGCTGGGTGGTTTCAAACAGGCCGCGCTCGACAATCGGACGGGCCAGTTCAGGGCGTAAGCCGCTGGCCAGCGTTCGCGCACTGATGGCTTGCGCGATGTCGCGAAACGAACGCAGCGGTCTGCTCGCCGCGCGCTGCGGCATGAGCGCATCGCGAAAACGCTGCAAGGTGTGAGAGCCGTCGTCGCCGATCGGGCCCAGCCCTTCGATCAGTAGCAGCCGCTCGATGCGTGCCGGCGTTGCGGCCGCAATGAGGGCCGCGATACCCGCGCCGAGCGAGTGGCCAAGCAGCGCATAGCGCTCCAGCTTGAGCGCGTCGGCGGCGGCCAGCACGGCACGCACGTAGTCAACGAAGTGATAGTGGGCATCGGCCGGCAGATGATCGGAGTGGCCGTGTCCGGGAAGGTCCAGGGCGATCACCTGCCAGCGATCGGCCAGCAGCGGCGCCAGCAATGCATAACTGCCGGCGTTATCCAGCCAGCCGTGCAGGGCGAGCAGCGGCGGCAGTGACGCATCGCCCCAGGCCTGTGCGCGCAGCGTAAGCGATGGCAGCTCGATGGATAGTTCAGTCGGTGTGGTCATGGTCGAACTCCGGCCATCCCTGGGCATGTCGCAAGATTAAGGCGGCCAAACTCTCGATTTGTTCGGCGCTGTCGTTGAGTGCGGGGATATAGCGTAGATCCTCGCCACCCGCCTCGATGAAGAAATCGCGATTCTGCATGGCGATTTCTTCTAGCGTTTCCAGGCAATCCACGGCGAAGCCGGGGCAGGCGACATCGAGTTTTTTTACGCCGGCGGCGGCGAGTTCGCGCACGCTGGCGTCGGTGTACGGGTGCAGCCAGCGCTCGCGACCCACGCGCGATTGAAAACTGACGACAAGCTGCGATGCATCCAGTTGCAGCCGCTCACCCAGCCGGCGTGCGGTGGCCTGGCATTGGTCGAAGTAGGGATCGCCGGCGCGCACATAGCGCTCGGGAATGCCATGGAACGACAGCAGCAGTTTGTCGCCGCGCCCGTGCGTCGCCCACCAGGCTTCGATGCTGCGCGCGAGGGCCTCGATATGCGCGGGGTCGTCGTGATAGTCGTTGACCATGCGCAGTTCCGGTGGCCAGCGCAGCGTCTTGAGGGTGTCAGCGACAGCGTCGATCACCGAACCGGTCGAGGTGGCCGAATATTGCGGATACAACGGCAATACCAGCAGCCGGCGCACGCCTTCGCTCTGCAACTGCTTGATCTGCCGCGCTACCGACGGCTCGCCGTAACGCATCGCCAGCGCGACCCGGACCGATCCGTGTGCCTTTTGCTTTAACGCCGCCTGCAAGCCCGCCGCCAACGCTTCGCTGCCGCTGCGCAACGGGGAACCTTGCGCCGTCCAGATACGGCCATACGCATGGGCCGAACGCGCCGGTCGAACCCGCAGAACCACGCCATGCAAGATCAGTTTCCACAGCCAGCGCTGCCACCAGCGCGGGTACTCGATCACCCGTGGATCGCCGAGAAACTGCGCCAGATAGGGCCGCACCGCGCGCGCGGTAGCGGCCTCGGGCGTACCGAGGTTGACCAGCAGTACGCCGGCCTGAACGGCTTGCTGCTTAACGGACGGATTCTTAACGGATAGATTCATGGGAATGACCGGCCAGGCCGGTATAGTGCTCGCGGCATGGCATGGCGGCTGTGTCGGCGAAGTCAAAGTCGAGTGAGTCTGCCATAAGCCGTTCGCCATGCCGTAGGCGTCGGTTGTCGCAGGTGTGTGGTCACAGGCCGCGCCGGCGTGCCCGTCGCTTAAGTTCGAGTCAAGATCATTCGAATCAAGATCAGGAGTTACCCATGTTTCAAGCATCGCTGCGTCGTTGGTTGTTGATCGCCTTGTTGCTGCTGCCAGCGATGGCCGTGCACGCCGAAGACCCGCCGCTGGTCCGCGCGGAAAACGCCGTGCGCGTGCTGAAACAGATCATGGACGCGCCAGACAAATCGATCCCCACCGATCTGCTCAAGGAAGCGCATGCGATTGCGGTGATCCCCGACATGGTCAAGGCCGGCTTTATCTTCGGCGGTCGCCGTGGCGAAGGGCTGGTTTCGGTGAAAAACCCGGACGGCACCTGGTCCAACCCCAGCTTTGTGACCATGACCGGCGGCAGCGTCGGTTTTCAGATCGGCGTGTCGTCCACCGACGTGATCCTGGTATTTCGTACCCAGCGCGGCGTGGATTCCATCGTCAACGGCAAATTCACCATCGGCGCCGATGCTTCCGCGGCGGCCGGCCCGGTCGGCCGCACCGCCACCGCCGCTACCGATAGCCAGTTGAAAGCCGAGATTTACTCCTACTCGCGCTCGCGCGGTTTGTTCGCCGGCGTGGCGCTGGATGGTTCGGCGCTGCGCATCGACTATGACGCCAATGTGGCAATTTATGGTGCGGGCATCACCCCGCGGCGCATTTTCGAGGGTGGTGTCAGCAACGTGCCCAGCGCCGTGGTCGACTTCCGCGACCGCCTGGAAGAGTACACTCAGCGCTGACCTGGATTCGTGCAGCACCGGCAAGCGGGCATGGGCAAACGCCGATGCTTTCGCCTGCTGCACCCTTCACTATTCTTTTCGCTTTCGAGATAAGTCATGAGCATTACCCATCTCATTATTCTTCTGGTCGTGGTCGTGCTGATTTTCGGCACCAAAAAATTGCGCAACATCGGCTCGGACCTTGGCGGCGCCGTGCGCGATTTCAAAAAAGGCCTGGACGGCGGCGACGGCGACAAGCCCAAGGACGAGCAGCGTCTGCAGGCAGACCCGACACCCGGCGCCAGCACCACACAGAGTCAGGCGGCACCCAGCCAGGCCACACCGAATCAGCACGATTCCAGCGAATCGAAATAAGCGCAGGACACGCTCTAGACCATGATCGAGATCAGCTTCGGCAAGCTGGTGCTGCTCGCGCTTGTCGCGCTGATCGTGCTCGGCCCGGAGAAACTACCCGGCGTGGCACGCACCGCAGGCGCCTTGCTACGCCGTGCGCGCAACGGTTGGGACAATGTACGCGCCGAGGTAGAGCGCGAACTGCAAGTGGAAGAGATCAAGCGACACGCCCGTGAAGCGGCGGCACGTGCCGAAGCGGCCCAGGCCGAACTCAATGCCACGGTGAACAAAGTGCGCGAACCGTTCGCCCAGGCCGCCACCATCGCCGCACCAAGCACCGCTTCGCCGCCGGTCGATGCCGAAACAGCATCCACCGGTACGCCCACCGAAGCGCTCACCAGCCCATCCACTCATGACGGCCCGCCCAAGGAAGTTCCGCATGGCGGCACCTGAGCACGACACCCCCGAGCACGCGCGCCTCGAAACCGATGAGTTGCAAGAAGGTCTGCAAGAAGGCTTGTTCTCGCATCTGATCGAACTGCGCTCACGCCTGATGAAGGCGGTGATCGCCGTGGTGGTGGTCTTGCTGGCGCTGATGCCGTTTGCGAACCGGCTGTATGCGGAGCTGGCCGCGCCCTTGGTGGCACGGCTGCCGCAAGGCGCCCACCTGATCGCCACTGAAGTTGCCAGCCCGTTCGTGACGCCATTGAAACTGGCGTTCTATACCGCCTTGTTTATCAGCATGCCGGTGATTCTGTATCAGCTATGGGCCTTCGTCAGCCCCGGTTTGTACAAACACGAAAAACGCCTGGCCCGGCCCTTGCTGGTGGCGGCGGTGCTGTTGTTCTACATCGGCTGCGCCTTCGCTTATTTCCTGGTGCTGCCCGCGGCATTCCGCTTCCTGGTGGCCGTAACGCCCGAGGGCGTGGAGATGATGACCGACATCACCCACTACCTCGACTTCGTCATGCTGATGTTCTTCGCCTTCGGCCTGTGCTTCGAGGTGCCGGTGGCGGTGGTGATTCTTGCCGCGATCGGCGTGGTCAGCATCGACCAACTGCGCAATGGTCGTCGTTACGCCATTGTCGGCGCCTTCGTCATCGCCGCCTTTATCACCCCGCCCGATATCACCTCGATGATTATGTTGGCGATACCGATGTGCCTGCTTTATGAGGTCGGTGTTTTGGCGGTGCGCTGGCTGGTGCGGCCGCGCGATGAAACAACATCAAGCTAATCTGAACCAGGTTGATCGGATGACTGCGCAGACGTTAATCGATCGACTGGCGTTGCAAGCGCACCCCGAGGGCGGTCACTACCGGCGCATTTACCCGCCACCGGCTCCGCCGGGTGCCCCACGCGCACCACTGAGCGCCATCCATTTTCTGCTCGCCGCCGGTGAATTCAGTGCCTGGCATTGTGTGGATGCCGAGGAGGCTTGGCATTTTGTCGAGGGCGAGGCGTTGGAGTTGCTGATTTACCGCGCCGATACCGATCAACTGCAACGGCATCGGCTGGGCCCTGCGGGTATCGATGGCAATGAGTCGATGTGCGTGGTGCCTGCGCATGCCTGGCAGGCGGCGCGACCGTTGGGCGCGTATGCGCTGTGTACTTGTCTGGTGGCGCCGGCGTTTGATTTTTCTGGGTTTCGGTTGTTGGAGGGGGAGGGGGATTTGGCTGCGCGGTTGCTGGGGTTGGTGCCTGAGATTGGGTTTTAGTTGGGGGTGTCGCTAGGTTGTCGCCTGCGGCGGTTTTCGGCCACCTGCCGGTGGTCGAGTCACTTTCTCTTGAATGGCCAAGAGAAAGTAACCAAAGAGAAGGCCACCCCCATGCAGCGCTCTCCGGGCATCCTGCCCTACGAGTGCGTGAGGCTTGGCCGGGCTTTTCGACAGGGCTTCCTGCCCTGGCGAAAAGGCATCGACATCCG
>NZ_KZ857180.1 GCF_003350925.1 Dyella tabacisoli
CATGCCGAGTCCCCTGCGGGCCTTGTCGTCCGACCCTCACCGACGCACAGGGGCCCCAAGGTCAAGAGCCAACGTCAAAAGCAGCGAGCGTTGTGCCCCTCCCCCTGCGTGCAGGGGGAGGCTGGGAGGGGGTCCACCAACCTTGCCGCAAGATTGAACCCCTCCCCAACCCTCCCCTGCTAGCAGGGGAGGGGGCCGTGCGGCGTGCGTTTCATATATCGGCGACTGCGGGCAGTCGCATCCGAGTGCGCGCAGGACGCGCGCTGCTCTTCGGGGCCCCTATGCAGCGGTGAGGCTTGGACGACAGGCCCGCAGGGGCATCGACACGGATGTCGATGCCTTTTCGCCAGGGCAGGAAGCCCTGTCGAAAAGCCCGGCCAAGCCTCACGTACTCGTAGGGCAGGATGCCCGGAGAGCGCTGCATCGGGGTGGCCTTCTCTTTGGTTACTTTCTCTTGGCCATTCAAGAGAAAGTGACTCGGGCCCCGGCAGGGGTTCGAAAACCGCCGCAGGCGACAAGCTCGCGCAGCATCACCAATAGGCGAAACCCCGCCGCAGGCGAACAACCCAGCCCCACCCCCTCAGCTCTCACGCTCAACCAACCTCACCACCGTATTCCAATTCCGAGTAGTCAACGGAGCCTTCAACAACCGCTCCAACAACCCATTGACGTTACCTACCCGCCCACCCACTAACCGAGTCACACTAAAAGCCTCACCCGCCCGAACATCAAACACCTCCATATCCCGCCGCGGAACAACAATCGGCGTTACCGGCATCTCGCTAAGACGATCCGGCAGAAACGTCACACAGCAGTCGTTGATGTCATCCTGCGGCGCGCCGACAAACGGATCTGACGCCACCCGTTTAGCGAGGTAAGTAATGCTTCGCGTATAGGCAACACCATCCCATCCGCAAACCCGTCGAAGCTGCTCACGCGCAGCGTCTGCCAGCGATATCGCCTCAGCAGCGTTTGATGCCGAAAAACTGGCATTGCCATGGGTAAGAAACGAACTCATGTCTTGCGCGCCAACAGCCTCAAAGGCGGCGATGAATTGTGCCTTGATGGGGCTGCCTACGTGACCGAAATTGACGTTACGAAAAAATGCGGCAAATCGCACGAACAGATACCCCTGGACTTCAGTGGACTCTAATGAAATTGATCGCTGGCCGGCACCCACGAACTGGCAGCCGCTGCCGGCATCGAGGGCTTGGGGCGGCCCGGTGTCAATCGATCGTCCAGGCATCCCGGCGGCAACGGACCACCGCTGACACGCGCCATGGCGCATTGCACGCTGTTATCCAATTTGATCGGCGGCGACGCCGCGCTGGCGGCGGTGGCGGCGGTGGCCGGCCCCGGCGGCACCAACGGGTTGGTGGTCGGCAGGTTCAGGCGTTGATAGATCTCCGGGTTCAACGCCTTGGCCGGCGGATCGGGATTACCACAGCCGAACAAGGACATCGGCAACAGCGGCATCACCGCGCATTCGATACGCACGCCGCGCGGCAAATGGAAGGTGTGCTTCACCGTGGTTTTTTCTACTGCGCGACGCAACGCCGTATCGATCGAGCTTTCGCCTGCGGGCGTCCAGGCGTCTTCGAAGCGTGTCGATTTGTAGCCGATATTGGGCCGGCCGTGCGACATGATCTCGGTGTTGCCATGCGGCTTCAGTTGCACGTAATCGCCAACCTGCCCGTTCCCGGCTGACTCCTGGCCACCCGGATTCTGGCCAGCGGTGCTGCCGTGCCCCTGATTTTCACCCTGCCCCGGCAACGCGAGATTCAAACCGCTCTTGCCGCTGGTCCGTGACGATTCGGGCGCACCATTGGGCGCGCCCGGCGTAGCGGTATTGCTGCCTTGCGGGGTGGCATTGGGCGCTGTGCTGACATCTGCACCGCTGCTTGCTGTGTTTGCTGCGACAGCATCTTTTGCGGCAGATGAATTATTCGTCGTAGCGCTCTGGGCCGCTTGCTCAGCTACCTTCGACGCAGTGGATTCGCTTGCAGGTTCGGCAGTCGCCGAGGCCGCGTTGAGCTGTGGTCGCGCCAGCGTCGGTTTGTTATCCAGCGCGATAGCCTTGGGCGCCGGCGTCTGCAATGAGGGTGCTTGCGGCCGTTCCAGCCGCGGCTGGGCGGCTTCGGTTAACGGCACAGCTTCGAGTTGCGTCTCGGCGACACGGATTGCAGGTGTCTGCACCTGCGGCTGTTCGCGCGGCACCACCGGCGTGACGGTGTTCGCCGACGCTTGCAGATTGACGGTGGGTGCGGGTTGCGCAGGTAGCGGTATCGCTTGCAGATCCGGTGCCGGCGGCGCGGCGGGGGTCTCGGGACGAACCGCCTGGGCCACGCTGGGCGGAGCAAGCGTGGGTACGGCGCGTTCCATCGCAATGGTCGGCGCGCTGACCGTAGGCGCTGATTGCGAGGGCAGATCGGGCATCGCCAACGAAGCGGGCGGCGGTACCGGCTGATGACCCTCCGCTTGCAGTTTGCGCACGGGCTCAGGTTGGAACTTGGGCGGTACCGGCGTCGTGGTCTGCGGCTTATCCAACGCCACCTGCGGCGGCTCGGTAGCCACCGGCACCGGCTGCAACTCTGGCGTGGGCGCCGGCTTGGGTAGCGTCACCGGCGGCAATGGCGCAGCGACCACTTCGGGCTTGGGTGCGCTCGGTGGCGGTGTCGCGGCGATGACCGGCGTTTCCAAGGCCGGCACCGGCACCGGTGTCAGCGGTGCGTCGGCACGGGTGGCGGCCTGGCTCTGCCGGGTCACCAGTGTCTGCGCCGTCGTACTGCCGCGATGCAAAGGGCCGACCTCTTTCGGTGGTGTGCCACGCACCGGCGGTGGCGGAGGTGGCTCGGGTTCCGTCTTGTCGATCAAGCGCACTTTAAGCGCACTGACGCTATTGGCTTCAGGCGGCTCGACCATGTCATAAGCCGGCCCCAGCACCGCGCCAAACAGAAACAGCAAATGCACCAGCAACGCACCTGCCAGTGCGAGTGTGCGCAGCCAGCGGTCGCGCGGGCGCTCTTGTCGACGCCGCCGATACACAGCCGCACCCGTCGCCGCTTCCCGTGGCGAGGGCAGCGATACCGTGGCGAGGCGAGGGGTTTTGTCCGTGGGCGGCAAGGGCATACGCGCAAGTGTAGCGGGCGATGCTGCCATGTAGCGCGTGTGTTTTGCGCTAGCTGGATTGGTCTTAGACACGGTGCGGCAGGGTTAGCTGCTGTTTGCGGAAGAGTGATGGTTTGCCGCGAGAATGCCCCCCCTCCCAGCCTCCCCCTGCAAGCAGGGGGAGGGGCACGACGCTCGCGCTTTTGACGTTGGCTCTTGACCTTGGGGCCCCTGTGCGTCGGTGAGGGGCGGACGACAAGGCCCGCAGGGGACTCGGCATGGATGCCGAGTCCTTTTCGCCAGTGCATGGATGCACTGTCGAAAAGCCCGGCCGACCCTCACAAGCCCGAAGGGCGACGCACCGGGGTGGCCTTCTCTTTGGTTACTTTCTCTTGGCCACTCAAGAGAAAGTGACTCGACCACCGGCAGGTGGCCGAAAGCCCGCCGCAGGCGAACCCGGTCGCCATAACACTCAAATCAAAGCCCCACTCACAACCCCTTCGCCGCCCTCCCCCGCAAATCCGCATCCACCGATCGCGTCGGCGTATCCACCGGACACCCCTGCGGCAACGGCTTACCATCACGATAAATCGCGATGCACTCCTCATCGCTAAGCGGCTTGAGCGGATTCGTGTCCGCCGTCAACGGCTTCGCCGGCGCCATGCTGAGCCGCGCATCGCGACTCTTGGGCGAAGGCGGTGGCGGCGGATCCTGACAACCCGTGAGGAAAGTGCACTTCAGGTGCACGCCATGCGGCAATGCGACGTCATGCGGCTTGGTCACCGTCTCCACTACATGCCGCATCGCGGCGTTGCCTAGCGACTCGCCGGGCGGCGGAAAATACTGCTCGAAACGCGTGGATTTATATTTCACCGGATCGCTATGGTGCATGACCTGCATATCGCCATCCGCCTCCGGGCTACGCGTCACGTAAGCCGGCGCCGTACTCGCCGCAGCGGCCGGCAACAAGACCTGGCCGCTCTTGTCGAACAAGGCCGGGGCCGGCGTCGGTGGCGTGACCGGGCCGCCAGGCATGCTCACTGTCATGGCGTTCTTGGCCGGCGCCTCACGCACAGCCGCCGGGCGTACGACGACATGTTGCTGAATCGCCACCGCTGGCGGCGGTGCGATCGGTGGCGGCGCCGTCTGCAACCGGCGCGGAATCAGCCGCACCTGCAAGGCATCGTCCATACGCCTATGCCCCTCGGGCGACGAGGGCAGCAGCTTCATCTCATACCAGGTCACCCAGACGAACAACCCATGCAGCAAGAACGCGATACCCAGCCCCAGCCATAGACGCCGACGATCAGGCGGCGGCTTGCGCCAGCGCAGTTGATGCAGCATCGCTCGGGTCGGGCCATCCAACGGCGCCAGACCGCGCATGCGCACATCGTCGGGCGGCGATTGCCAGCGATGATGCTCGACTTGTTGCGTGCGTTCGATGGCGATTCTCTTAGCGCTGGCAGGTGGGTGGCGACACGCCCAGACCTACCCGGTGGTGCGCGAATCGTTGCCCGTTAAAGACCCGCGCCGGCGGCCATGGTTCCCCCCGCCCCGCACTGCAGCTTGACCCCGCCTGGCAATCGCTCAAGTCTATGCACACGGCGCTTGCGCCGTACCCGCCATGACCGCCCCCGCGTCCCTTACGCCCGGACGACCATGACGGCCCGCCAACGTCAGCCGCCAATGCGGCGTGTGCGGTGCCGCTCATGCCGGCCCTACCGCATGTGCCGCCTTCAGCACGGGAGGGTCGCATCGTGTCGTACACCACGGAAAGCATCCGCAACGTCATTCTTGCTGGTCATGCCAGCACCGGCAAAACCACTCTGTTTGAAGCCTTGCTGCATGCCGGCGGCACCATTCAAACGCAAGGTTCAGTAGAACGCGGCACGACCCAATCCGATACCGACGCCCAGGAAAAGGCCCGCGGCCATTCCATCGATAGCTGCATCGCCGCGATCGACCATGGCGGCTGTCATATCAATCTGATCGACAGTGCTGGCTATGCGGATTTTCGCGGTGCCAGCCTGGCCGCGTTCGCCGCAGTGGAAACCGTGGCGATCGTGGTCAATGCCGTCAATGGCATCGAGCATGGCACCCGCCGCATGATGGAGCATGCGAAACAACGCGGCCTGGCGCGTTTGCTGGTCATCAACAAGATCGATTTCGACGGTGCCAAATTGAGCGCGCTGGTGGATGCGTTACGCGAGGAGTTCGGCAGCGAGTGCCTGCCGATCAACCTGCCCGCGCAAGGCGGCCGGCAAGTGCTGGACTGCTTTTTCCATCGCGATGGCAACACCGATTTCTCTTCATTGGCCCAAGCCCATCAGCGCATTCTCGATCAAGTGGTGGAGATCAACGAGAACGTGATGGGTGCGTATCTCGATGCCGGTGAAGAGGCGCTGACGCCGCAGCAACTGCACGACGCCTTTGAGCAATGCCTGCGTGAAGGGCATCTGGTGCCGATTTGTTTTGTCAGTGCGCGCACCGGCGCTGGCGTGGCCGAGTTACTTAATATCACCGAACGCCTGCTGCCCAATCCGGCCGAAGGCAATCCGCCGCCCTTCCTCAACGATGGCGATCAACCCATTGCGGTCAGTACCGACCCGACCAAGCACGTGATCGCCGACGTGTTCAAGATCGTCAACGATCCCTTTGTCGGCAAGCTCGGCGTATTCCGTGTATGGCAAGGCACGATACGCCGCGACACGCAGTTGCTTATCGACGACGGCCGCAAACCCTTCAAGGTCGGCCATCTATTTCGCCTGCGCGGTAAAACGCACGAGGAAATCGACAGTGCGATTCCCGGCGACATCGCCGCCGTCGCCAAGATAGAAGAAATTCATTTCGACGCCGTGCTGCACGACTCGCACGACGAAGACCGCATTCACGTCCGCCCCCTGCCCTTCCCGCAGCCGATGTTCGGCCTGGCGCTGGTGCCCAAGCACAAAGGCCAGGAGCAGAAACTGTCGCAAGCGCTCAGCCGGCTCGCCGAAGAGGACCCGTGCTTTCGGATGGAGCATCACAAGGAACTCAACGAGACCGTCATACGCGGCCTTTCCGACCTGCATCTGAAAATCATGCTGGAGCGAATGAAGGATCGCTACGCGGTCGAGGTCATCACCCATCCGCCGCGCATTGCTTATCGCGAGACCATCGCCGGCAAAGCCGAAGGCCACCATCGGCACAAGAAGCAAACCGGCGGCGCGGGCCAGTTCGGCGAAGTGTTTCTGCGAGTGGAGCCGCTGGAGCGCGGCGCCGGCTTCGAGTTTGTCGATGCGGTCAAAGGCGGGGTGATTCCAGGCCAGTATCTACCGGCTATCGAAAAAGGCGTGCGTCAGGCGATGGAAGGCGGCGCTATCGCCGGCTACCCGCTGCAAGACCTGCGCGTCGTGGTCTACGACGGTAAATACCACCCCGTCGACTCAAAGGAAGTCGCCTTTATCAGTGCCGGCAAAAAGGCGTTTCTCGACGCTATCGGCAAGGCGCGCCCGATCGTGCTGGAGCCGATCGTCGATGTCGAGGTATCGATCCCCGAGGCAAATGTCGGCGACGTCACCGGCGGCCTTGCCGGCAAGCGCGCCCGCATTATGGGTACCGATGCGCTACGCGGCGGCGAACTGGTCATCAAGGCCCAAGCCCCCCTGGCCGAACTCACCGACTACCCCACCGAACTCAAGGCCATGACCGGTGGCCGCGGCCGCTACAGCCTCGATCTCAGCCACTACGAGCCAGTGCCACTGCCAGTACAGAAGCAACTCAGCGAGGCGTGGAAACCGCACGCCGAGGAGGACTGAGGTAGAGGGGAACGGGGAACGGGGAACGGGGAACGGGGAACGGGGAACGGGGAACGGGGAACGGGGAACGGGGAACGGGGAACGGGGAACGGGGAACGGGGAACGGGGAAAAGCCTAAAAAGCAGAAGCAAAAAAGCAAGCGAAAAAACAAAGAAAAATCAAAAAAGAACGCGACATCACAGCCATCACTCAAGCCGCATGTTCCCCGTTCCCCATTCCCCGTTCCCTGCCTTACCTCCGTTCCCTGCTCTTTGCCCCCCCTCGGCCCCGCTTGAGAAAGACCCATGCCAGAACTATGTGGAGAGGTAGCAGTACACCTGTGGGAGGACGCTATGAGTCGAGCTTTTGTTAAAGATCAGGATGACGCCAATCGCGAGGCGTTACCTGAGATTGCGCTGAGTGAGCACCCCAACTACACCACCTCCCACGGGCTGGCGCATTTGCGTGAACGCCTGGCCGCCACGCAGGCGCGGCACGATGCATTGAAAGCATCCGACGACGCGCTGTCGCAACAGAACGAGTTGGCCATGCTGGAACGTGAGCTGCGCTGGCTGGGGGCGCGCGTCGCCAGTGCGATCGAAGTGGATCTGGAGCGGCAACCGAACGACCGCGTAGCCTTCGGTGCCCGCGTCACCGTGGATAGCGATGAGGGTGAGCAGCATTACCGTATCGTCGGTGAAGACGAGACCGATGCCGAGCACGGCGAAGTCAGCTATGTCTCACCGCTGGCGCGCGCGTTGATCGGCGCGCGGGTCGGCGAAGAAGTGATCTGGAAACGGCCGGCGGGCGATTTGTTGATTACGGTGACGGCTATCGACTATGACGATCATGATGCCTAGAGCCGCCTCCCCTACTAACACCTGATTAGCGTCGAACTCAGCTCATGGGTAATTTGCTCCCTCCCCTGCTCGCAGGGGAGGGTTGGGGAGGGGTGAGGCTCTTGCCTCGCGCTAACGCAAAGGGATTACTCCCTCCCAGCCTCCCCCTGCATGCAGGGGGAGGAGCCATATTCGGCATCAGCCGATGCTCACACTCAAAGCCGCCCGGAACGCTTGACGCTCAAATATCGCTCCACCAATACACCCGATAATTCATGGCAGCTCACGTCGAGCGTGGCCACGCCTTCGCGCCGCAAAGCATCGTGCATGGCCTCGCGCTCGGCCAGGTAGTGCATTGCGGCAGCGCTGCGAATGGCCGACTCCACGCTATCGTCCATTTCGGTCACCGCCTGATCGAGCGCCAGCTCGCGCAGGCTGACCACCAGCACCAGATGACGCCGCGACAGCATGGCGACGGCCATGCGCAGCTCTTCATCGTCTTCGTCGCGCACGTTGGTAATCAGCACCACAAAAGCACGGCGCTGCTGGCGTGACTGCAACGCGCTGGCCGCACTGAGGTAATCCGTCGCCACCGGCAGCGCCTGCAAGTCGTAACCGGCGCCCAACAGCATGTCCATGCCGCCGCTGCCATGCTGCGGCGGCAGCCAGCGCAGGTCTTCGCCGGCGCAAGCGAGCATGCCCACCGCATCGCCTTGGCGCAGTGCGATATAGGCCAGAGCCAACGACGCATTGAGTACGTGATCGAAATGCGCCAGGCGGTCGTCTTGCGCCAGCATGCGACGGCCGCAATCGAGCAGCAAGATGACTTGCTGATTGCGCTCATCGCGGTATTCGCGTGAGATCAGCCGGCCGAGGCGAGCGGTGGCTTTCCAGTCGATCTTGCGCAGGCTATCGCCAAGCCGATAATCGCGCAGTTCGTTGAATTCGGTGCCTTCGCCACGCCGGCGCTGCAATCGCGCGCCCAGGCTGCGCGAGGCAACCTCGACGCTAAGCCCGGCCAGCTCGGCCAGCGGCGCGAAATTGGGATACACGCGAATCGTGCTGGTCTCGCCGATCGTCCGCTGCTGATTCCATAAGCGCCATGGCGAGCGCAAGCGCAACTGACAACCGTCAAAAATGAATTGCCCACGCGCGCTGGGGGTCACCGTGTAATCAAGCGTCAGTTCGCGACCGGGCGCAAGCGAAAGCTCGCGCGGCATATCGCGCACGGCCCATGGCGCCGGATGCAGATCGTGAACCAGCACGTGCTGCGTGCGCTGGGTGGTGGCACGCAGATGCAGGCCGACCGCAAGCTCCGGCCCCAGCGGCACCACCAGCGGGATGTCGCGTCGGCAGATCGGGCTGGACTCGCGCCGCAGATGCCACCCATCCAGCGCGGCGAGCGTGGCGATCACGCTGGCGAGCGCTAACCAGATCGATAGCGGCAGCCATTGCAGGCTGACCAGCACACCGACGCCGGTCCAGCCCAGCAGCAGCCACAACAAAGCAGGAGCCGGGCGCATCATTGGCGTGGTGCAGCCACCTTGTGCAACAACGCATCAAGTACATCGTCGGCACGCTGACGCTCGATCAAGGCCTCAGGCGCCAGCAGCAAGCGATGACGCAAGGCCGGCAACGCCACCGCACGCACGTCGTCGGGGGTGACGAAATCGCGCTCATCCAGCACTGCGTTTGCGCGCGCCAAGCGCACCAGGGCAAGCCCGCCGCGTGGACCGGCGCCGCCGATGACGCCCGGCCATTCGCGGGTGGCGCGCGCGATGCGTACGGCGTAATCGATCACCGCCGGATCCACCCGCAGCGTCGCTACCGCCTGCTGCAACGCCAATAACTCCTGCTGTTCCAGCACCGGCTCTACGCGTGAAACATCGAGGTCGGCGGCAACGCGCCCGCTAAGCACCTGCTCGACCATGCGCTGCTCGTCCTCATGACTGGGATAGCCGATATCCACCTTGATGAGGAATCGATCCAACTGCGCCTCGGGCAACGGATAGGTGCCTTCCTGCTCGATCGAGTTTTGCGTAGCGACCACCATAAAGGGCTCGGGCAAGGCAAAACGCCGCCCTTCGATGGTGACCTGGCCCTCCTGCATCGATTCCAGCAAGGCCGCCTGGGTCTTGGCCGGCGCGCGATTGATTTCATCGGCCAGCAGCATATTGGCGAATACCGGGCCACGGCGGATCTGGAAGCGCTCGGTCTTCGGATCGTAAATAGCGTGGCCGGTGATGTCGCTAGGCATCAGATCCGGGGTGAACTGCACGCGGCCGAAGCTGCAACTGATCGAGGCCGCCAGCGCGCGTACCAGCAGCGTCTTGCCCAGGCCAGGCACACCTTCGATCAATACATGACCGCCAGCGAGCAGGGCCAGCAATACTTGATCGAGCACCTCACCCTGACCGATGAAGGCACGCGACACCTGCTCACGCAAGGTCACCGTGCGCGCGGCCAATTCGCTTAGCGGCAAGGTGACAGCGGGTAGCTCCGGCATGCTCGCCGGGTTAGTGGATTCGAGGGTCATAACATTTTCCTGAGTCGCGCCAGGGTGACAACACTTTCGCGAAACGCCATCGCGTTCGCGGGTGGATGGAACGCCCGCGCCAATTGCGCGCAGTCGAGTCGGTAACGTTCGGCCAGACGTTGATAAAGCGCATCGCCGTGCAGCATCGCGCAGACAGGATCGCGACGGCGCACACGCGCCAGCAAGGCGCTGCAAACCAGCTCATGCAAAGAACGCCCGTTATCGCGACGGAACAAAAACTCACCGACCGCCTGTACATGCTCAAGCAAAGCTCGGCGCTGCAGCAGCGGCACGGGCAGCAACGGCCCTAATCGCTCGCTGCGCATCGCCATCCAGCCGGCCAGCAGCAAGCTCAACGCAAGCAGCGCAGGCCAGCCCCTGGTCAGCAGCAAGGTCCAGAACAAGGGCTGGTCCAGCGCGTAAACCAGATACACATGACCGTCGTCGATATGCGGCGCCAACAAGCGCCAAGCGAAGCGTTGCTGTGCGGCCTGCCGTAGTTGTTCGCCCTCCAGCGGCACCAAGCTGCTGAGCACACTGAGCTTGCCCGACTCCAGGTCGGTGCGCACAAAGAAATAGCCGTCTTTTTCGTTACCGATCGTGGCATCGGCTTGCTTCATCAGCGCACTGTGCAGATGAAAGCGGGGGCCGCACCATTCAAAATCATTTTCGCCCTGCGTCGATGAAACTTGCTTCGATGGGGCCTGCTTCGATGGTGCCTGGCCCGTCGGCTTGGCCGGGTCGGCTGCGGCATCCAATGTGATGCACCCCTTGCCGGCCGTTTTCGCATCGAGCACATCGAGCGCTTCAAACAATGGGGTATGGCTTACCTCATCCAATGATTTGACGGGCAGCACCAGATGACCGCCTTCGCGTACCCAATCGACGATACGCGCAGCAGTGCCCGTATCGATGCGGCTGACATCGGCACCGAGCACCAGGGTATCGTCAGGCTGCAATGGCAAACGTGCCGGAGCCAACGTCGTCAGCGAGGTCACCGGGACATCGAGCTTCGCCAGCGTACGTTCCAAGGCAAAGAAACGGTTATAAAGCGCCTCGCCACGCGCGGGTGTGGTGACCTCGGTTTCTTTGCGCTCGAACATCATAAAGAAGCCACCCACGGCCAACCCAACCGCCGTGAGCACAATCAAGGTCACCGAAAGCGCCGTCCGGCTCATACCTGCCTCGCATGTTGCGCAGGCCAGCCCGTCAGCAAGGCGTCGATGTCGCTGTCGCTGGGAAAGCGGTCGGCGTAGGCGGCATGCTGCCAGGTACGCACGATGGCGACGACACGCTGACTATGCTGGGTATCGTCGAGCGCGCGGGCGCGCCGCAAACAGTCGGCCTCGGTGGCATCGACCGGCAATGGCTTGTTCTGCGCAGCGGCCACTTGATCCATGCTGCCGCGATAAAGCAAGGCCAACGCTTCACGCCGCTGTCCAGCCTGCCACATCGCACGCGTAGCGCCGGCCAAATCATCAGGCATCGCCGCGGCTGCAACCATTTCATGCACTCGCACAAGCGCAGCCTGCCTGGGCTTTTTCCACGAAACAGGGTGTCGCATGGCATGCCGTATCACGAACACCAATAACGCACCCAGCACTACCGCCAGCAGCAGCCACATCAATAGATACAGACCGCCGGCGAACAGATTGCCGAGCAGCGAATCGCCGATTGGGCGTTGCGCTTGTACCGGCTCGGCGGGCTTGCGCAACGCCCATCCCATGTGTTTGTGCGTGCTGCCAAAGCGCGGGTCGCGATAGACCTGCGCAGCAGCAGCCGCAAACTTCGCGTCGTCTTGAGACGGCGATGGATCGAACACCTGCTCAACGTGAACACGTTCCGCCTCGGTGGCCGCGGCGTGCGCATGGGTTTGATAGAGCAAGCCAGCCGCGCAGGCAAACAGCAGTACCAGCGCGCGGCCGGCACTTTGCAGCCGTTGGCGAATACGCCGAAAAGCCAGGTCGATATCCCAGGCTTCGAGCTGGGTACGCCGGGTCAGATACAGCGCAAAACTGGCGGCCACGTAGAGCGGCTCGATCACGCTCATCGCCAGATATACGGCGGCGGAAACCAGCAGGGTCACCGTCGTCGGCACGTTGTGGATGGCCTCGCGGGCATAAGCGCGCCAGGAGTCAGGCCAAAATTCGCCCGGCACAAACAGTACGCCGAACAGAAACATGGTTAAAAACAGCACGATTTCCAGTTGCAGGCAACCAAAGATCAGCATGTTGGTTTGCCCGCCGATGGTCTTGCACAGCACACGCCAGCGCGCCGAGCGCTGCGCTCGCGGCAATCCCTCCAGCAATTCCAATGGCAAGCGCAATCCGCGATGACTATCCAGGCGTCGCCAGGTCAACGCGGCCAAGGTGCCGCGCCAACGCCACTGGCGCTGTCCACGCAGTGTCTCGCGCCAACGCGGTACGTGATCGAACACCGCGTGCGACAACACATACAGAGGCACCCGGTCGAACAATGGCTTGAGCCACCAGATCAAAGCGATGCCCAACCAGGGTAAGTTCAGCAACAAGCCCAGCGATACGCATGCCGCAACCAGCGGCAACGTGAATACCAACCAGGCCGACCATACCGGCCATGCGTTAGCGCGCAGCATCACTACGCCCAGATCCACCGCCTCGCGCGGAGTGCGCGGACGCAGCGCGACACTGATCCGCTCAAGCTCCATCGCTATGCCTCACCCGCTCGGCGCCGCCTCGCCACAACCAGCCAAGCACCAGCAGCCATAGCAAGGCACCACTACCGAATTTCACGAGATCGGGCAGGCTGGCGATGGACGACCAGAACGCCTCGATAAAAGCCGCCATCAACAACATCGCAAAGGCGCCCAGCGCGAGCTGTGCACCGACCCAGCCGGCCATCACCATGGCCGGCCCGCGCCGTTGCCGGCCGGGCGCCAGCAAGGTCAAGCCCAGGCGCAAGCCGGCGCCACCGGAGATCACCAGCGCCGTCAGTTCAAACGACGAATGCCCCACGACGAAACGCCAGAACGGATGGCCGAACCCCATGCCGGTGAGATGGCCGGCCACCGTGCCGATAATCACCCCATTCGTCGTCATCACGTAGACCGCGCCGACACCAAGCAGCAAGCCGGAGGCAAACGTGCGAAACGCAATGCTGATGTTGTTCATCACATAGTGGCCGAACATCCCCAGATCGCTGCCGCTGCTGCGGCCGATCGAGGCGTTGGCGGGGTCGTACATCTTTTCGAACTCGGCCAGTTGCGCGCTGCCGAACACCGAATGCGCCAGCTCCGGCTTCAGTTGCATCAGCACCAGGCAAAACAGCATCGGCACATAGAGCAAGACTGCCGCCAGCGCAATACAACGCCATTCGGCACGAACCATGCGTGGAAAATCGGCCACCAGAAACATCGCTACCCGATGCCAGCGTGGTGCCGGCGGGCGATATAAAACACGATGCCCTTGTTGCACCAGGTTTTGCAAACGGTCGGTGACTTCGCGGCTGTAACCGCGCGCGCGCGCCAACGCCAGGTGATGGCATAGACGGCGATACAAAGCCGGAAAGGCCAGCGCCTGCGTGCTGCGCATGGCTTCGCGCGAGCGCAGCTCGGCGCTGCCCAACCATGCCTGCAAGCTGTCCCACTCCTGTCTATGCAGGGCAACGAAACGCTCCTGTTTCATGGTCGTCCTATCAGCCAGTTCGCATAAGCCACCAATTGCCGTGCCCCCGCCTCGCCGGTCTGGCCGGTCAGCGGGTCAAGCAGATTGGCCAGCTCTTGCTGCCGTTGCGGCGTCAGTTGCGCGCAGCGTTCGGCGAAATCGACGATGACCGCCTGCTCGTCAGCCGCCAGATCGAGCGGCGGGCGCTCCGCAGCAAGCACCGGCACATGGTTGCCGGAGGGCAGCTCAGAGGTGTGGATCACCATGGTGCCGGCAATGATGTCGCCCAATCGACGGCCATACGGATCGATCAGCGTACTGACCAGGCCCACCCCGTAAACGCCGGGCAGCATATCGACGACGCGCAGCAGATTACGCGCCATCGAGGGCACCCAGGTCACCGGCGTACCGTCGGCATTGACGACGCGCAGGCCGATCGCCCGCTTGCCCAGCGTCTGCCCGTGAAAAAAGACCTCGCAAACCACCGGGTAAAACCACATCAGCACAAACATCACCAGCATGCCGATACCCACGCCGGCCTGGCCGAGGAACGCCAGCGGAATCATCCCCATCCAGCACACCAGCACGCGGATCACGAAGTCGATGCTCCAGGCTTGCGCACGCGGCAACGCGCCGGCCGAACGCAAGCGCAAAAAGATGCCTTCGGGGGTCTCGAACTGCCTTACGGTATCGAGCATCGGTCGTTATCGGCGTCAGGCGTTGATGACGACGGTGTCGGCGAACACGTCATGCAGGCAGCGGCGTTCCGCGCCAAAAATCATCAATGAATCGACAAGATGGATCAGTCCGCCTAGATAGGGGACACCCCCCAGCAGGCTGATCGGCACGATGCGTAAGCCGATGATGCGGCCCAGCCCGATACGGCTGCCGTCGGTACGAACCACCTTGATGCCCAGGATCAGCTTGCCGATGGTCTGGCCGTTTCGATGCAAGAGAACGCAATTGGCCACCGCGATACCCGCCAATAGCAGCAGCCCTGTGACTAGCCCGCCCGCGGATATGTTGGACGTTGCCGCGTAGGGGACCACCGCGAAAAGAAGAATCGTGACGCCTATACCCAGCAGCAATCCATCCAGCAGCGCGGCACCCAGGCGCCGGCCACGACTGGCCTTGCGCGCCTCGATATCCCGTGCCGAAAATCCCTCGACGTCCTCGACCACCGCTTGCGGAGCGGCATACGGATTTACATCCATCGGTTCCTATCCCTTAGATCCTGGCACCCGCCCCCCATGGCGAATGCAGCCGCGAGTATATGAGTGTTCTATCGCGCCTGCATGCGTGCGTGAGCCTAACGGCCCTTCGGCTTGAGCAAGGTGCCGCAGCACTTGGGCGAGCCGCACAGGCACAGCCACAGCTTTTTAAGGCGTGCGGTATGCGGCACGTCAAGCGTAATGCCGTAATCGTAGGTCAGCTCCTCGCCGGGCTTGATCTTGCGGATCGCCTCGATCAGTACCCGGTCCTTGCGCGGATCGCCGCTGGCGCTTTCTTCGATGACCGCACGGCAATTAGGCTCGCAACTGTGGTTGATCCAGCGCGCGCTATTGCCATGCTGATTGGCGTCCACGATGTATTCGTCGTTGAGCGTGAACAAAAAGGTATGCCCCGTCTCGCCGCCGTCGCCGTACAGCTCGTCGGCCTCGTCGTTGGTCACTAAGGTGCCTTTGTACTGAATCACCTGCTCGCCCTTGGCGATGGCGCTAACGGCAAAAACACCATTGCCGTGGATCGGCGAACGGCGAGCAACGATACGTCGGGTCATGAGCTACATAGGTCGGCTGAGAGAGCCGATGATGATGCACGCTATGCATGACGATGGGAACCACGGGGAACGGGGAACGGGGAACGGGGAACGGGGAACGGGGAACGGGGAACGGGGAAAAGCCTAAAAAGCAGAAGCAAAAAAGCAAGAGCAAAAACAAAGAAAAATCAAAAAGAACGCGGATCTGCAATATCCCCTCGAACCTCATGTTCCCCGTTCCCTGTTCCCCGTTCCCCGTTACCTAGCTTTACCTCCGTTCCCCGTTCCCTGCTCTACCCCCCATCCTGTTCCCCGCTCTTCCTCCCTGCTATATTCAAACAATCGTTTGAGGTGATCCATGAAACGAGTACTCCGCTGTATCGCAATGGGCGCACTGGTCGCCGGCCTGGTCGCCTGCGGCCCGCCGCGCAAAAGCGTATTTCCGCCGGCCGTGAGCATTCAGGAAATGAATGTGCGGCCCGATGGGCAATGGCGGCTGACCCTGCGCATCCAGAACAACAGCTATTCCGGCATGGGTTTTCACAGTATCGAGGGCGAGCTGAAAGTGGCCGACGGAGTACCCGTACGTCTGCATCACAGCTTCGATCTGGACATCCCCGCCTTTGCCGGCGACGTCACCCAGATCGACGTGCTGCCCACGACGGAAATGAATCAGGCGCTGAAGGCCGTCGCCGCCAAAGGCAGCGCCGGCTCGCTGCCCTATAGCGTGATCGGCCACAGCAACGCCAAGCCCGAGCAAGAAAAAGAAAACCGCGACTTCGACTTTCACGGCAGCGGCTGGCTCTCGCCGGTGCCGGGTATTTCCAACACTTACCGCTGATCTCCGACCATCTGGCCGCACCCCCATTCCCAAGGAGTTATGTCATGACGCAGTACAAGGCACCGCTCGACGATCTGCGCTTCGCTCTTTACGACGTGCTCGGCGCGGAGGCAACACTGACCGCACTGCAAGGCGGCGATGGGCACACGCGCGACCTGCTCGATGCCGTGCTCGAAGAAGCCGGCAAGCTCAGCGAACAAGTGCTGGCGCCCACTAACGCCAGTGGCGACGAAGAAGGCTGCCATTTCGACAAGGCCACCCAAACAGTAACCACGCCCAAGGGCTTCAAAGAAGCCTTTCGCCAGTTTGCCGAAGGTGGCTGGGCCGGTCTGACGATGGCCGAACACTTCGGCGGCCAGGCGCTGCCGAGTGTGCTGGGTACCGCGACCACCGAGCTGTTCCAGTCCGGCAATTTGTCGTGGAGCCTGTATCCGCTGCTCTCCGAAGGCGCCTGCCACGCGCTGGAACTGCATGGTAACGATTGGCAGCGCGAGCGCTTTTTGAAACCCATCGTCGAAGGCCGCTGGACCGGCACCATGTGCCTCACCGAGCCGCAGGCCGGCTCCGATCTCGGCTTGCTGAAAACCCGCGCCGAACCCACCGCGAACAACACCTACAAAATCACCGGCACCAAGATCTTCATCAGCGCCGGCGAACACGACCTCACCGAGAACATCATTCATCTGGTGCTGGCGCGACTGCCTGATGCCCCTGCAGGCAGCCGTGGCATCTCGCTGTTCATCGTATCCAAGTTCAAGTTGAACGACGATGGCTCGTTGGCTGCACGCAACGCGGTTGCCGCCGGCGCCATCGAGCACAAGATGGGTATCCGCGGCTCGGCTACCTGCGTGATGAATTTCGACGCCGCCGAGGGTTACTTGATCGGCCAGCCGCACAAGGGTCTGGCGGCGATGTTCACCATGATGAATGCCGCCCGCCTCGCGGTCGGCGTGCAAGGTCTGGCACTGTCCGAACGCGCGTTGCAAAACAGTCTCAACTACGCGCGCGAGCGTTTGCAGTCCCGTGCACTGTCGGGCGCAGCCTTCCCCGACAAGCCCGCCGACAACTTGCTGGTACAGCCGGACGTACGGCGAATGCTGCTGACCCAGCGCGCCATCGTGGAAGGTTCACGCGCACTGCTGCTGTATACCGCGCTGCAAACCGATATCGAAGCGCGCGCTACCGATGAAGCCGCACGCAAACAGGCAAGTGAGCTGGTTGCGTTCCTGATCCCCATCGCCAAAGGCGTCGTGACCGAGCTGGCACAGGAAAGCACCAAGGAAGCCCTGCAGATTTACGGCGGTCACGGCTATATCGCCGAAAACGGCATGGAGCAATTCGTCCGCGACGCCCGCATCATCACCTTGTACGAAGGCACCACCGGCATCCAAGCAGCCGACCTGCTGGGCCGTAAAATTCTCCAGTTGCAAGGCGTCGGCCTGAAATATTTCATGCAAGAGATCGCCGCCTTCTGCCAGCAGCACGCCAAGGACGAATCGCTGCGTAGCCTGATTGGCCCACTCGCCACCGCGACCAAACAGTGGGGCGACATGACCCTGCAACTGGCACAGCGCGTGCAGGCCAACCCGGAAGAACTCGGCGCCGCCGCCACCGACTACCTCTACTACTCCGGCTACATCGCGCTCGCTTATATGTGGGCACGCAGCGCCGCGGCCGTTAGCGCCGGCAACCAGACGGCGGCGTTCAAACAGGCCAAGCTCGACACCGCAGGCTTTTATTTCAGCCGCATTCTGCCGCGCTGCCTGACACATCAGGCAGCTATCGAAGCGGGCGTAGGCAGCCTGCCGACAATCATCTGAAACACCGCACTGACTCCCTCCCCTACGTGTAGGGGAGGGTTGGGGAGGGGTTCAATCTTGCGGCAAGGTTCCACCCCCTCCCAACCTCCACCTGCAAGTCCCGAAAAGGGGACTCCCTTCGGTCGCAGGGGAGGAGCAATGAAGCTCGCCATCCTCCGCGTGCGAGGACGGCTGGGAAGGAATCACCAGCTTGCCCGCCTTACATACAGGGTGTAGAACCGGCAACAGTTTCCCCGCAGTCCGGTCAACCGCATGCGCGACACTACTTTCCTGATTCACCTGGCTGAAGACGACGATCGCTTCATCCTCGACCTCACCCCCCGCTTCGTCGATTTCCAGCTACCGCCATGGCGGCGGCGCCACGAATGCATCGAAGGCATCCGCAAAGATCTGCTGCGTCACTTGGAAGACCAGCCCGCCAACAGTTATTTATTCATCGCCAAAGACAGCGACGGCAAGCGCGTGGGCTTTATGCACCTGCAGAAAACCCAAGACTTCTTCACCGGCCGCAGCAACTGCCACATCTCCGACCTGGCCGTAGCCAAAGAACACGAAGGCCGCGGCGTCGGCAAAGCCCTCCTCGCCCACGCCGAAGACTGGGCGCGCGAACACCACTGCCAACTTGTCACCCTGGCCGTCTTTCCCGGCAACGAACGCGCCCGCGCCCTCTACGAAGCCACCGGCTACGAACCCGACCTACTGCGCCTGGCCAAACCGGTTTCGTAAGCCCAACAAAAAATCGCGAGCCTCCAAGCTCGCGGCAAGACCGCACCCCCTCCCAGCCTCCCCTGCTAGCAGGGGGAGGGGCGAAAGCGCAGCGCTCGCTGCTTTTGACGTTGATCTTGATCTTGCTTTTGCTCTTGACCCTGGGGCCCCTGTGCGTCGGTGAGGGTCGGACGACAAGGCCCGCAGGGGCATCGACATGGATGTCGATGCCTTTTCGCCAGGGCAGGAAGCCCTGTCGAAAAGCCCGGCCGACCCTCACGTACCCGAAGGGCGACTCACCGGGGTGGCCTTCTCTTTGGTTACTTTCTCTTGGCCACTCAAGAGAAAGTGACTCGACCACCGGCAGGTGGCCGAAAGCCCGCCGCAGGCGATCAACCTAGCCCCACACACCCAAACAAAAGATCACTACACAGCAGCAACCTGCCGATCCCCAACCGGCCGCACCCGCGCCACAAACCGCAAATAACTCCCCGCCAACACCGGCATCACCAACAAATTAAGCAACGTCGAACTAGCCAACCCACCCAGAATCACCACCGCCATCGGCCCCTCCACCTCACGCCCCGCCTCACCGTTACCCAACGCCAACGGCAACAACCCCAACGCCGTGACCAAGGCCGTCATCAAAATCGGCGTAAGACGTTCGCGCGCACCGCGCAAGACGGTGAAGCGACTCCAGTGCACCCCTTCTTCTTCCACCAGATGCTCGTAATGCGAGATCAGCATGATGGTGTTGCGCGCAGAGATACCAAACAACGTGACAAACCCGACCAGGGCACCGATCGATAACACGCCGCCACTGATCGCAGCGGCAATCACGCCGCCGACCATCGCGAACGGTACGTTAGCGAGAATCAACGCCACGCTGCGCCGATCGGGGAAGGCCATCAACAGCAGCGCAATAATGCCGATCGCCGCCAGCCCGCCATGCAAGAGCAGATCGTGCTGCGCCTGCACGGCACCTTCGGCGGCGCCGGTGAATTCGACGTAGTAGCCGGCCGGCAATTTGACGTTCTTGGCCAGGGCCGCCTGGGCCTGCGCGACAAAGCCAACGACATCGCTCGACGTCGGCGTCACACCGAGTACGAGCCGGCGCCGGCCGCCTTCGTGCAGGACACTGGCGCGGCCATCGACCAGATCGCTGTCGGCTACTTCGGACAACGGCACGCTGCGCCCGGCGGTATTGCGCAATAGCAGCCTGCCGACGGTTTCTGGATCTTGCTGGGTAGCGGCATCCACAGACACGCGCACGGATATCGGCTGCACACCGTCGAACACCTGGCCGGCAATCACACCCTGATGCGCCGCTGCGATGGTGTCGAGCACATCGCTCATACGCAGGCCATAAGCGGCGAGGTGATCCGCGTTTGGCGTAATGCGCATGGTCGGCACGGAGGGCTCGGTAGAAAGTCGCACACTGCCCGAACCCGGCACTTGCTGCAGTACCGGTTTGATTTCGTCGGCAAGCTGATCGAGCGTATCCAGATTGCTGCCGTAAATGCTCACCGACACCGGCGCGGTTTCACCCGACAAAGATTCGCCGATGCGATCGCCAAGAAAGGTAACCACCTCGGCGCTGAGGCCCGGATAAGCCTCCAAGGTGTCTTTGAGGGCTTTTTCGATGCGTATTTCTTCCCGCGCCGGCAAGCCCGGTTTCAGCTCGACGTGAAACTCGCTGCGATTGGGCGGCCAGGTGTCCTGCACCATCTCCGCGCGGCCCACCTGTTGCGACACGCTGGCTACACCAGGAACGGCCAGCACATCGCTGCTGATGCGTTCGCCGAGGCGATTCATCTCGGCAATCGAGGTGCCCGATGGGCCGGTCACTTGCAGTACGAAATGGCCTTCGCGAAATTCCGGCAACAACGAAGCGCCGAAGAACGGCAACGCGGCCACCGCCAGCGCGCCGAGCAAGAGCGCAGCGATCAGCAACACGTTCGCATGCGGCAACAAGCGCGCCAGCAAACGATGCTGCGCCAACTTCATGCGCTTCAACCAGCGTGGCTCGCGATGATGCTGATTTGCACGCAATAGCAACAGACACAGCGCGGGTGTCACGGTCAACGCGACCAATAGCGAAGCGAAGGTGGCGAGTAGAAACGCACCCGCCAGCGGCGCAAAGAAACTGCCCTGCAAACCCGGCAGCAGCAAGATCGGCAGAAACACCAGGCCAACCACCAGGGTCGCCAATACCACCGGCCGGCGCACTTCGATCGAGGCGTCCAGAATCACCGGCAAACGCGGTGCATCGGGGCCCGCCTGGCGCAAGCGACGCATGATGTTTTCGACGTCAATGATCGCGTCATCCACCACCACACCCAGTGCCACGGCGAGGCCGCCCAGGGTCATCGTGTTGATGGTCCAACCGAGCCGCTGCATCACCAGCACCGCGACGGCAAGTGACAACGGAATGCTCATGAACGAGATCAGCGCGGTACGCCAGTTGCGCAAAAACAGGATCAGCACGACCAGCACCAACACGGCACCGAGCAACAGCGCATCGCGCATGTTTTTCAGGGCCACTTCCACAAAGGTCGCCGGGCGATGCAAGTTCGCTACCAGGGTCACACCCTGCTCTTTCAGCATGGGCTTGAGATCGGCCAAGGCGGCTTCGACCGCGCGGGTGACCTCTAACGTGTTCGCACCGTACTGGCTATTGAGCGCGACCAGCACGCCGGGCTTGCCCATGATGCGCGAGTCGCCGAAGGCCGGCGCGGCACGCTCGGCAACCTCGGCGACATCGGCCAGGGTCACGTTGCGACCGGCATGCTGGGTGATGATGGCGCGGCCCAGTTGGGCCGGATCGCGCAGGGTGCCGTCAGCTTCCAATATGACGCGCTGCGCGGGGGTGTCGACATAACCGGCGCCGCGCACGCCATTCGCCGCCGCCGCAGCAAGGCGTACATCTTCCAGGGTGAGGCCAAAGGCCGCGAGCTTGTCGGGGTGCACGATCACTTGCCATTCGCGTACACCGCCGCCAAACACGGTGGCATCGGCAACACCCGATACGGCGAGCAGGCGTGGCTTGATCGTCCAGTCAGCCAGGGCGCGCAAGGCCAGCGGGTCGAGCTTGTCGCTAAGCAGACCGAACTTCAGCAGATCCATGGTCGAGGAGACCATCGGACTCAAGGTCGGTGTCTGCACGCCTTGCGGCAAGCGCGAAGCCGCCTCGGTCACACGTTCGGCCAATAATTGGCGGGCGCGAAACGGATCGCTGCCCTCGTTGAACACGACCGTGATAACGGCCAAGCCCTGAATCGACTGCGAGCGCACCACCGCGACACCGGTGCCGCCGTTCACGGCATTTTCGATCGACTGGGTAACCCGCTGCTCGACCTGCAAGGCGGTGAAGCCCGGCGCCTCGACCTGCACGGTGACCTGTGCCGGCACGAATTCGGGAAAGACGTCGTAGCTGGCGGTGCGCAAATGCTGCACACCAAAAACCAGTAACAAGACAGCAAGCAGGGTGACCCAGACCGGATGTCGCAGCGCGCTGCGAATAATGACGAGCAACATCAGCCTAGTCCCCCGCCGGGGTGCTGTCGGCGGCGGCGGGCACCGGCGCGGCATCTACGGCGATCAAGGTCTCGACACCCTGCGTCACCACTTTCTCGCCGGCCTTGAATGGCGTGCCGACCAGCCAGCCAGCCGGCGTCATCGCCAAGGCTTGTACGGCACGGCGCTCGAAATGAGTAGCATCGGTAACGACGTAGGCCCAGGCCACGCCATTCCAGCGCACCACAGCAGCACGCGGCAGCAAAACGCCCTGCTGCTTGCTTTCGTTTTGCGCCCGCCCATGAAGCTGGGCAGTCAGGATCATGCCCGGCACCAACGACGTCGACGAAGCTTGCAACAACCACGCAGCGCTCACGCCGGAGCTGCTGCGCGGCAACGCTCCCAGCACGCGGGCATCGAGCAACTTCTTTTCGGCCAATTGCAAGGTCGCCGTATCCGCGACAAAGGCCGCTGTTGGCGCACTTAGCGGTTCGCTTTTCAACAACGTCTCGCGCCCTTCGAGCAAGGCGTCGACACGCGTGCGTAAAGCGCCTGCATCGAGTGCGGCGAAACTGCCGCCCCACTCCACGCGCAACTGAGTGCGCGCCTGGCGCAGCTTGGATTGATCGGCAATCGATTGTGTACGTGCCGCCTCCAGCGCCTTACGCGACATGTTGCCGTCGGCGGCCACCAGTGCCTGCGTGCGGGTGTACTCGGCAGCCGATGCATCCGCCGCGGCCTGCGCCGCGACAATGTCGTCGGCCAGCTTGGCCAGCGATGAAGGGTCCAACACCTCGGCGGTCGCAGCTATCGCCGCTGGTGCTTGCGCGCTCTGCAGGGCCGCGGTGGCAAGACCTAGTTTCTCTTGTGCCTCCGCGGTGAGTTCGGTGGCGGCGGCCGACGCGACGATGCACGGCAGCGACAATGCGGCGAATAACGGCGCCCAGCGGCGGAGAGATTGACGAGCCATCAGGGAGAGTCTCCGGGGAGCGCATCTGCAGCGGGCTGCAGTAAGCGGGTTTCATCGTTATCCAGCGGCGTGCGCACGGCATCTTCCAATGCGCCAAGTGCCTGCTGGGATTGATCCCATGCGGTGAGTTGCGCTTGTGCTGCCGTCAGTGCAGCCAGTTGCGCATTCAATACGGCGACACGGTCGTCCTCGCCGTGGGCGTGGCCTAGTTCGGCCTGCCGGGCAAGTCGCTGCGCAGCCTGTTGGCCGCTACGTGCCGCAGCGAGTGCCTGCCGGGTCGCGGCGAACTTTGCGTTGGCGCTATCGATCTCGCTGTCGATACTTGCCTGTACCGCCTCTACATGCCGGCCGGCGGCTTCTCGACGCGCCTCGGCCTCGGCAATCGGGCCCTGGTTTTGATCGAAAATCGGCAGCGTGGCACTGAGATTGAATTGCAGTTTGCGCACGCCATGGTCATAGGTGTAGCCCGGCCCGAGCGAGATCTGCGGATATTGCGCGCGTACCTGCTGATGCAGTTCGGTCTCGCGGCTGTCGTAGTCGACCAGGGCACGCTCCAGATCGACTCGCGACAGTCGTGCACGATCCTCAAGCGCAGCTCGTTGATCGGCCGCCGCAACCACCGGTGTATCGAAATCGTCCCAACGCAGTGCGATGCCGTCCAACGCGTTCGCCGGCACACCGACCGCACGCGCCAGTCGCGCATTCGCATCGGCCAGGCGTTGTGCCGCCGCTGCGGCCTCGTTATGCGATTGCGCCAAGGTCTGCGCAGCCAGCAAGGTTTCGCTTGAAGCGGATTCGCCCAAGGCATGGCGTTGTTGCAAGGCTGCCTGCAATGCCGTCGCCTTCGATACCGATTGTTCGGCTAGCTGTTGTTGACGCCGGGCCAGCAATGTATCGGCCAACGCCGTACGCAAGCTATGGCGCACCGCCCACACCTTTTCGGCGTAATCCAGCCGCGCACCGCGCACACCGGCATCGGCCAACTCGGCACGCAGGCGTCGCCGCAACATGGTGTCGATCAACATATTGGTGCTGATGCCCCACAGCCAGGACGAGCTGCCCGCCTGCGACTGGGTATAGCGCTCCAAGGCGAGACCCACCGTGGGATTAGGTATGGCTTTAGCCGTCCGTACCGCCGCACCGGCTTCGGTCAGGTGGGCGCGCGCTTCGGCCAGATCCGGATTCAGCGCCAGCGCGGCAAGCAACAACTCGGCACGGCCATAAGTGACCGGCGGCCAGTGTTCGCCCGAAGGCAACGCCGCTTGCAAACGTGCGGCAAGCGCCGGGTCATCCAATCGACGCGCCTGCCATTGCGCTTGTGTTGTCGCGGTGTCGATGGGCTTGGGTTGGTACGAGGCGCAACCGCCCAACAACACCGCCATGGCTAGCGGCAGTAGTCCAAGCCGACGACGCCGGGGCCGCGGGGTGGCAATGAGCAAAGCGGAATCAGATGGATGCATAGGCCGCATCTTGCGCGATATCGCTTAGTGCTGCCTTATAACTATGCTTCAGCCAAATGTCATGCGCTCAGCTCTTGCCGAGCTGGTCCAAACGCAAAGTCAGAGCCTCTTTGGTACGCCCCAGCCATTTGGCTACTTCGTCGAGCGCGATGCCGGCTTCAAAAGCCTCCATCAGCAAAAGGTCCTGGGCACGATCCCAGACCTCACTGGCCGGCTTGGTTACCTCGAACTGTGCGCAATGATGCTGCTCTACAGCCAGCTCGACCCAAGGCCCATGTGACGAAGCGAGCACATCGGCGCCTTTTCCGACGTTGACCGAATGTGCGAGCGCATCGGCGGCATGAAACAGCGCGCGGATAACCCGAGTGTCGTTTAAAAGAGGGGCTTCCGGGAGCAACTCGCCGGTGAGCGGATTCTTGCCCTCGGCAAGCGCGAGGAGGATGTCTCGGTCAGAGAGGTACGCAAAATGTGCCATGTAAGCATCCTTGCTGTTGAGTAAGTACCTTCGTCCATGTGTTGGCCGCACGCAGCCAAAGGTATAACGACATGGCGGCCCCCTCTCCGAGGGATACCGCCATGCCTGACGCTTTTAGTTCTTGGTTGCCTTGGCGGCGACCTCAGCCTGCTCGCGCACATCGAGGCGCTGAGCGATGCGATCGATATTGGCCAGCGACAGCAAGTGAGCGTAGATCCAACCGAACACGCCTTCCTTGAGGAATTCGTGGGTGGTCTTCTCGTCGAGCTGGCGCAGCTTTTCCTCGTTGACCACAAACAGGCCATTGAGGTTGATCGACTTGCCGTCTTTCTGCAGTTGGATGTTGCGCGGCTCAAGCAGGTCGTGCTTGCGCAACTGCTCCATGAACCACTGCGTACGGCCGACATGCTGCTGGAACTCGCCAAGGAAGTTCACGGCATTGCTCAGCAACTCGGTGTCGGTGCCGTCTTCCTTGAACAGGCGGTCACCCTCCTCGCTGCCGAAACCCTCATAGGCCTCGTCGAGAAACACGGTGAAATCGTCGCCTTCGACCTGATCGGCCGGCTTCTCGGCCAACACGAACGGATAGCGGCGAACGAAGGCCGGGATATAGATGTTGGCTTCCCACTGGCCATTGGCGTCGACGAACAGGTTCTCGTTCTGACGTAGGCCAAGCAAGGCCATCGGGCCGGCATCTTCGACGCCCTGGCCGGCGAACAAGATCGGCAAGTCACGTGCGGCGGCCGGAAACTCCACCCCAGTCAACGGCACCGAGTGCACGTTGGTGGCGAATTTCAGGCTCGGCACGCCTTTCAGGCGCAGATCTTTGTGTTGGGTACGGTTGAGCGGCACTGGACGCTCGTAGAAAAGGACTTCAGCCACGTTGCTTACCTCTGCCCCGCCGTGCCGGGGTCGCCACCTAAGCTTCCCCTCCCAAACCCGGCGTCGGGTCTACAGATGAACCCGCACTATATCAGCGCTTGTTTACACCCGCGACCACCCCCTCAAAACCGCTATCTGCCAACGTGAACAAGCATTTGCATGCGCCTGGCAGCGCCGGGGTAACTCAAGCCGGGGCAACCCAATACAGCCGGTTGGCCCGCAATGGCCGTCACCAGCCCTATTCCAGTGTTAAGTGTTCTCGTTGATTCGATCCAGGTAGCAGTAGAGCCCCCTCAAGAAGCCGCGCCACTGAAGATAATCTGCACCGTGCCGCCGGTCGGAACGTTACCCGACCGCTGAATGTTGCATTGGGCTATCGATTGCACTTGCGGCTTGCTTGGGGCGTTCACGGGGGCGGGGCAATTGCGCATAGGGTTCGGCGGGTTAGAAGACGTAGTGCACCCCGTGGCTTGCCAGCCATACACACCCGGCACTGGCGCCCAACCCATGATTGATTCATTGGCTATATAGGTAACGTTCGCATTTCCTCCCGCCCCATCGTTCCACTGATTCTGCTGCGTCTGGCCTTTGAATTTGATAGCGATCAGCGCATTGGTGCCGTTGACCCCGCTGATGTCCACGGTCTCGCCAGGCATATTGAGCGTAAATTCGGCCAGATTGGTGCTATTGGGATAGGGATTACTGGCGCCGCCGCAGCCGCGAGCGGTAAAAGTCTTTCCGAAGGCAATATTGCCACTGAAGCTTTTCGAGCCGGAATTGAACGACACAGAACTATTGGCGGGCAGCATAAAGACGCCTTGCGTCGTCGACTGCGCCGGTTGCGGCTTGATTTTCCAGGACGATGGCAATTGACTAATGCTGTTGATGCCAAAGGGGTGAGACGGATTAATGCCAAGCGTAATCATCACCGGATACGAGCGCGATGTCGCGTTAGTGACCTCCAACGTTGTGCCACTGTTGCTCTGCGCCAATGAGCTGGCAGAACACAAGAGGAACCCTGTGCATAGCAACGCTACAAAGTTCGGTGAACTGCTCCATTGACTCCGCATCATAATCCGCCCCCTTTTCCGCAGACATTTTCACGAAAGAGCAGCCACCCACTCCCATTCGTGCACGAATAAGACAAGCTATTTTGTGAAAATGGTGTGAGGAACGATTTCCAATAATAATGTAGGCGGCCGCCAACCAACCTCCTTAATACCTACTTCAGCATTGTGTGGTCATACCGCGCGGCCTTGCCAACAAAAAACTTAATCCACCAAATAGGATTCGATTACCCACTCACCGCATACTGAATGCGGCGGCTGCGTTGACCCAGCTTCGCGGCACCTAAGTTGAACAAAGTCACCCGTGGGGGACGGCAACAGTTGCTTGTCGGAAGCTTGCAGCCACAGCGAAACCCCTAAGTAACTGATGCAAAACACTATCGAACAGGGCCGTTCTGGCCCAAAGGTGAGCAAAACATGTCGCCTAGGTACTGAATTGCATGCGTTTTGCAATGAAATGGGGCTATGCTCGGCAAAATCGCTGCGCTGCTGCATCGCAAGACGCTCTTTCGCTTTCAATGAAGGACGACACATGCTGATGGAAGTGCCTAGCCGGGTCGTCAATCTGCACTCGACCCGGGTGCTATCGCTGGACGCTACCGGCCGCATCCTCGACTGGATCAGCTGGCAAGACGCCGTTTGTCTATACGTTCGCGAGGCGGTCTCCTGGACTCTGGGTGACCCCTGCCTCACCGTGCATGGCGGCCATAACCGCCATAGCGGCGAGCAAAGCCTGCTGCACCTGCATCCGATCGTCGCCAGCACCGGCCATTGCCGCGATCACGCGATCGACCCCGCTCCGGCCCTCACCAATGTCGCCCTGTTCGCCCGCGACCGTTATCTATGCCTGTACTGCGGCGAACGCTTCAGCCGGGGCGAGCTGACTCGCGATCATGTCTTGCCGATCTCCAAGCGCGGCCAGGACGAGTGGGAGAACGTGGTCAGCGCCTGCCTCGCCTGCAATCTGCGCAAGAGCAACCGCACTCCTCAACAGGCCAACATGCCCTTGCTTGCGGTGCCCTACCGGCCGAGCTGGGTGGAGCATTTGATTCTGTCCAACCGCAATATCCTGGCCGATCAGATGGAGTTTCTGGTCAACCATTTGCCACGCGATCGGCGACCGCATATGCGCCTGGTACCGTCTTTGACGTGAATTGCCCAAGGGTTGGCTCAGACTAGCCCTTGCTCCGCCCTGCCGCTGGGCCAACAATATGCGGATGAACGACCTTTCACACTACCCTCACCTGGCGCAGATCGACACGCCGGCCGACCTGCGCCGCATGCCCGACGATCAGCTACCCGCGGTTGCCAATGAGCTGCGCCAGTACCTGATCGAGGCCGTAGCCAGCTCCGGCGGCCATTTTGGGGCTGGCCTGGGCGTGGTGGAGCTGACGGTGGCGCTGCATCACGTCTTCGATACGCCGACTGATCGGCTGGTATGGGATGTCGGCCACCAGTGCTATCCGCACAAGATTCTTACCGGTCGTCGCGAGCGCATCACCACGATCAAGAAGAAGGACGGCCTGGCCCCCTTCCCGCGACGCGAGGAAAGCGAGTACGACACCTTCGGTGTCGGCCACTCCTCGACCTCGATCTCGGCGGCGTTGGGCATGGCCATTGCGGCGCAGCGCAAGAACGATCCACGCAAGGTCGTGGCGGTAATCGGCGATGGCGCGATGACCGCCGGCATGGCGTTCGAGGCGCTCAACCACGGCGGCGATGTCGAGCCGAACATGCTGGTGGTGTTCAACGACAACGGTATGTCGATCAGTGAGAACGTCGGCGCATTGACCAAGATGATGGCCCGCGCCATGGCCAGCCGCACACTGAATGTGTGGCGCGAGCGAGCCAAGCGGGCGATTCCCAAGAAGTCGTTCTTCGGTCGTTTCTTCAAGCGTTGGGAAGAACACGCCAAGGGCATGTTCGTACCCAGCACGCTATTTGAAGAACTCGGCTTTCACTACACCGGCCCGATCGACGGACACAACCTGCCGCAGTTGCTGGCGGCGTTGCGCATGGTCAAAGAACTGCCCGGCCCGCAGTTGCTGCATGTCATTACCACCAAGGGCAAGGGCTATGCCTTGGCCGAACAGGCGCAGATCGAGTACCACGCGGTCGGCCCGTTCGATCCGCAAGCGGGGCTGACAAAAAAGGCCGCGCCGGCCAAACCCAGCTATACCGACATCTTCGGCGACTGGCTGTGCGACATGGCCGCCGCCGACCCGCGCCTGCTGGGCATCACCCCGGCGATGCGCGAAGGCTCCGGCCTGGTACGTTTTTCCAAGGAATATCCGCAACGCTATTTCGATGTGGCGATTGCCGAGCAACACGCGGTGACCCTGGCCGCCGGCATGGCCTGCGAGGGCGCCAAACCGGTGGTGGCGATCTATTCCACCTTTTTGCAACGCGCCTACGACCAGGCGATTCACGACGTGGCGCTGCAGAATCTGGACGTTACTTTCGCGATCGATCGCGCCGGCGTGGTCGGCCCGGACGGCGCCACCCACTCGGGCAGTTTCGATCTCTCGTTCATGCGCTGCCTGCCGAACATGCTGATTATGGCGCCGGCCGATGAAAACGAATGCCGCATGATGCTTAGCACTGGCTTTCAGTATCACGGCCCCGCAGCCGTGCGTTACCCGCGCGGCACCGGCCCAGGCACACCGATCAGCAAGGACCTCGGCACGTTGCCGATCGGCAAGGCCGAACTGCGCCGTCGCGGCCGTGGCCTGGCGATACTTTCGTTTGGCTCGATGCTGGCGCCAGCCACGGTGATCGCCGCCGAAATCGATGCGACCCTGGTCAATATGCGCTTCGTCAAACCACTGGACGAGGCCATGCTATTGGAGCTGGCGAAAACCCACGACGCCTTCGTCACCCTGGAAGACAATGCCATCGCCGGCGGCGCCGGCAGCGGCGTAGCCGAATGCCTGGCGGCCCACGGCGTGGTCAAGCCGATACTTCACCTTGGCCTTCCAGACGTCTATCTGGAACATGGCAGCCGCGAGGAGGTCCTCACCATGGCCGGCCTCGATCTGCCGAGCATCCGCACGGCGATTCAGGCACGTTTCCCGCAATTGACCACAGCGATTGCTCACGCCGGCTAAAGCCTGAAAGGCACCCCCGTTGCGGGGGTGCCTTGTCCATCACTGACTTACTACTTCAAACCGTTGGCCATCGCCTTAATCAGCGTGCCATTCGCATCGTCGCCGCTGAACTCCCACGAGAATGCACCACCCAGCGACTGTGACTTGAGATAAGTCATCTTGCGCTGGATATTGGCCGGGTCGTCGAAGCTCCAGAAGGTGCTGCCGTTGAAGATCCAGTGCGCGCCGGTAGTGGTGTCGTCAAAGGCCGGATAACCCAGATTCATCAGCACTTTGTAGTCTTCGATGCCGGCCTCGTAAGTACCGGGTGCAGCCGTGCTGCTTTGCTGGAACAGGCCGTTGTTGGCGTTGGGCACACTGGCCCAGCCGCGACCGTAAAAGCCGATACCAAGATTGATCTTGGAGGCAGGCATGCCAGCCGCCAGGAAAGCCTGAATCGCATCGTTAGTGTCGTATTGGGCGGCATCGCCGGTCGACGGGTCGCCCAGTGGCTTGTACAGCGCGGAATGGAAGTTGGTTGTCGTTTCCCAGGCACCATGGAAGTCATAAGTCATCACATTGATGAAATCGACCGACGACTGGTACTGCGAGGGTTGCGTCACGCGGATCTTGTCGACACCCGCACCGGCGGCGATGGTAAGCAGCAGGCCCGGACGCACCGCGTCGAGCTGACGACGGAACTCGGCCAGCAAGGCGGTGAAATTCGCCGTATCGGCACTGGTGCCGCAGCTCAGGCCGCAAGCGGCCGGATATTCCCAATCGATGTCGATACCGTCGAACACGCCTGCCGCGGCACCCGCGCCGCCTGCACTGTCGGTCGCCGGCAGATTGCCCTTGATATAGGCATCGATACAAGAGGCCACAAAGGCCTGGCGATTCGCCGGCTGCGCCGCGCTGGCGAAACCGCGCGACCAGGTCCAACCGCCGAGCGAGATCAATACCTTCAGCCCCGGATGCTTGGCTTTAAGTTGCTTGAGCTGGTTCCAGTTGCCGCGCAACGGCTGATTCCATACATCGGCCGTACCGTCCACGCTGTCGGCCGAGCCGTAGGACTTGGTGTAGTCGGCGTAAGCGTCGCCACCTGCACCGGTGTTGGGATCGGCAGGCTGAGTCACGCCTACTTCGCAAACGTTGTTGCGCACGTTGCCGAAGGCATAGTTGATATGCGTAAGCACCGCGGCCGAACCACTGGTCTCGATGTTCTTCACCTGATAGTTGCGGGCATAGATGCCCCACTGCGTGAAGTAACCCAGCACCCGCGCCGATGAAGTACCGCCGGTGGAGGTCTTGGCCGTAATCGCCGAACTCTGTGCGGATGCATTGCCGGCATTGTCGCGCGCACGCACCGTGTAGCTATAGCTGGTGTTGGCACTCAAGCCGGTATCGGTGTAGCTGGTGGTGGTGCTCGAACCGACCAGGCTGCCGCCGCGATAGATGTCGTAACCGGCCACGCCGCTGCCACCCGCGTTATCCGTCGAGGCCGCCCACGATAGCGAGATCGTGCTCGATGTCTGCGCGGTGGAAACCAGGCCTTGCGGCACACTGGGCGGCGTGGTGTCCGCGCTGGTCTTGGCGGTGATCGCCGTGCTCTGCGCCGAAGCATTGCCCGCCACGTCGCGTGCACGCACGGTATAGCTATAGCTGGTGTTGGAGCTGAGGCCGCTATCGGTGTAGCTGGTGGCGGTACTCGAACCGACCAGGTTGCCGCCACGATAGATGTCGTAGCCGGCCACACCGCTGCCACCGGGGTTGTCGGTCGAAGCCGTCCACGACAACGAAATACTGCTCGATGTCTGCGCGGTGGAAGCCAAACCCTGCGGCACGCTGGGCGGCGTGGTGTCGCCGGAAGTGGACACCGTGATATTCACATTTGCCGAAGCTCCGGTGAGGCCGCCATTGTCGGTCGCCACGGCTTTCAGCGTGTAGTTGCCAGCCTGCACATTGCTCCAGGTCACCGTATAGGGCGAGGCTGTAGCGACACCGAGCGAGGCTGTACCGTTGAAAAACTCAACCTTGGTAACCGTGCCGTCGCTGTCTTGCGCTGCCGCGCTGATAACAATATTGGCCCCGGCGGTGAAGGTGGCGCCGTTAGCCGGTGCGGTAATGCTGGCTGTCGGCGGCTGATTGGGGCCGGTGCTGCAACCGCCCTGGTCCTGATACCAGCCACAGCTAGGACAGTAATCGGGTGGTGTATTCCAGATCGAGGTGAGCGCTTGGTACAAATGGTTTTTGTAGACCATGTGATCGCCCGCGCTGTAAATCGCGGTAGCGCTCCAGGCGGCCACACCGGCACAGTTCGCGCTTTGCGCCTGGGCCGGATTACTCCATAAGGTCATCGGCACGAGTGCCAACATCAATAACAGTCTCAACAGGATGCGCATGACTTAACTCCAGTGATCGAGTGAAGTTCGAATAGCCGGATAGCGCTTCACTGGAGATGCGGCAGCCTCACCCGCCTCAGATGACTGAGTGCGGACATAGGTCTGTCTTATGGAAACATCCCCACTGGTTTTCGACCCCCGGCCCCAACCGGGTACACCCATCGATCGCCAGCCCAACGATGACGCCCTCACCAGCTCCCGCCAGTACTGGCACCCCGATAGCCGTTTAATCCGCAGGCTTCAGACGCGTCAGTAGCGGCACCATGCTCGCCTCATGACAACGTTGTCAATCCGAGACTCGGCAGTTTGCGTTTTGCCGCACATTTGGATCGATGGAAGCGATGCGCTATCACGCGCCCTTCACTTTGGCGCATGGTTAAAGGCATGCCAAACCCTCCTCCGAGGAGGAAGGCTGCGTGCTTATAAACGACCGCCGCTGACGCGATCGCGACCTTCAAGGTCCAGCGCGGTGAAAACATCGCGGTAGCCTTGTGCGTTCAACAGCTCGCGCACCGCGGGGCCTTGATTCCAGCCATGCTCCAGCAAGAGCCAGCCATCGGGATTGAGATGCTCGCGAGCTGCCTCGACGATATGCCGGATGGCATCCAGGCCGTCGTGGCCGGATGCGAGCGCGGTCACCGGCTCGAAGCGTAAATCGCCCTGGCCCAGATGCGGATCGCCGGCTTCGATATAAGGCGGATTGGAAACGATCAGCGCAAAACGCTGGCCCGACAACGGTGTCAGCCAGTCGCCTTGCTTGAACCTGATATTGGCGATATCGAATCGCTCGGCATTGCGTTGCGCCACCGCCAACGCCTCGCCGCTGGCATCGGTAGCGGTCACCTGCATACGGGGACGCTCATGCGCAATGGCCAAGGCAATCGCACCGCTGCCAGTACCCAGGTCGACCACACGCAGGGGTTGATCCTCAGGCAGTCGCTTCAACGCCAACTCCACCAGCAATTCGGTTTCCGGGCGTGGAATCAACGTGGCTGGCGTGACCTCCAGCTCCAGCGTCCAGAAACCGCGGCGGCCGGTGATGTAGGCCACCGGCTCGCCGGCGGCGCGGCGCTCGACCAACGCCGCATAGGCTTCATCCATCCGTGGTTCGAGTACATCGTTGGCGTGTGCGATCAACCAGCTACGCGGCTTGCCTACGACATGGGCCAGCAGCACTTCGGCATCGACCCGCTCATCGAGCCGCTTACTGGCCGCAGCAAGGGCCTGGTGCAGCTCAGTCATGCGATGTCTCCTCAGCAGGCAGCACTACTTTTGGCTCACGGCGACGCCAATAACCATCGCGTGTCCAGGCTTCAAAACCCCAACGCAGCCAACCGATCAGCGCATTCGCCAGCCACAACGCCCAAGCCAGCATGGCGATCTTGTAAGCCCACAGCGACACACTGAAGACACCTCCGCGCGGCAGCGCCGTAGCGATCTGGTCGGCAAACCAGTTCAGATCCCAGGCACTGGAACGATTGCCGGCCACATGCATATTGGGCAAGCCGAGCAAGCCCTCGGGCACCGCGGAAATCAGCACCGCCAAAGCCAGCAAGGTCATCGCCGCCAGGCCGATTTGCAGCAGGTTGAAACCGACCCGGCCCAACCGCGCCGGTGGTGTACCCCGCGCACGCAAGCCGAGCAAAATCAACCACACCACGACCAGCGCGTAAGCCGTCCAGGCAAAAGCGGAAAAGCCCAGCCCCAACAGCAGCCAATGATGAAAACGTAGCGGGGTCGGCGCATAACGCGCAAGCAACCAGGCGGCCAGCAGCAACACGATCAGTTGCGACCAATACAACACGGCCGGTCCAGCGGTCGGTCCCCAGGTCCACAAGACCCAGCGATCGGTCGGCAGCTTCAGGCTCAAGTCGATATTCGCCGCCGTGGCGTTCAATGCGAACTGCGAGGTATAGGTGCGTATAGCGACGCCCTGTGGTTCGCGCACGCGTAACTCGTAGCGATGCAGGCCAGGCAACAGAGGCAGGCTGAGTTTGCCGTCGCGCACGGCGAGGCTGATCGTGTCGCCGTCACGGCTGGCTTGCAGCAATTCGGCTCCGGCCGGCAACGTGATCGGATGCTCGCCGCCACGGGTGCTGCGAACATTCAATCGCAAACGGGTTTCGGTGGCACGATCACCCACCGTGCTATCGACCAGCACGCTATCGAAGGCAAGGCTGGCGCCCGCCGCCGCCTTGGGCCGACTGATCGCAAGCTTCAGACTTTCGCCTGGCAGCGGCTGGAAGCGCAGGCCATCGTCGCTGTCGCTGGCGGGTACGCCTTGTGCATCGACATGCCAGATCGGCGCGACGTGCAGCTCCCACACTTCGGCATGCTCGCTGAGCGCAGGCGCTTTCAATACCAGCGCGCTGGCCTGCCCTTGGTCGGTGTGATCGAGCCGACTGCTCCAGCTCACTTCCGACTGCCCCGCATTGAAGGTGACGCCGATATGGCCGTCTTGTACGCGGACGTTGTCGCCCAACGGATGCTCGCCGGGCAGCAAGGGCAGCTCCAGGCTGAAACCGCCGTCGAGCGGGGCGATGCGCTCGACGGTGTTCTCTACTGTCCAGTCCACACCCAGCACCAGGCTTCGAGTCAGCCGTATATACGGCGGAAAGGTTTGCACCAGCGAATCGGCGGCTTTATTGCCCACCGCCACGCGCACGCGATTGAGCGCAATGCTGTCGCCCAACGGGCGCCCGGCATCGACGCCGTCGAGTGACCAGCCCTGGCCGCTGAACGTGATGCGCTGCGGCCGCTGCGCAAAATGCAGGCTGGCGGTATCCACCGCCCCGGCCTGGTAGCGCAAGGCGACGCGATGCACGCCCCGATCCAGCCGCACCAGCACTTGCTCGTCCAGGCGTGTCAGCGGCGCATCGGCACGACCATCCACGCTGACGCTGAGCAAGCGCAGCCCTTCATCGACCTGCGGCAGCGCCAAGGCCACCGGTGCGCCGATATGTGCCTCCAGCTCCAAACCGACCGTATCGCCACTGGCCTGCACATTGGCCTGTGCCACGGCGGCGCAGGTGGGCGCGCACTTGGGAGCTTCGGTCAGTCGCGTACGCAACTGATTGAGCAGGCTATCGCTGGGCATGCTCTGCGCTTGTGCGCCGTGTGGCAGCAAGGCCAGCGCCAGGAGTACCGCACTGGCACTGCCGATACGCCAACCAGGCGAACGGGGATGGGATGGCCGCAGCAAGCCCAACACGATCTTGCCAAGCAGCACGATCAACAACCCCAGCATCAATACACGCAACAGACGCACCAGCCACGCCGGGGCAATCACCAAGCGCGAGCTTTGCTCGGCCGTCACCGGGCCGGACCAGCCGAGCCGATAGTTGTTGCCGGTATTCCAGGTAGGCATACCGCCGCCGGCCTGGATCACGCTATGGATGTCCGTTTGCTGGGAGACCGATTGCGCCGAAGAGATTCGCGAACCGGTGACCACCACGGATGACAGCGCACTTGCCTGACGGCGCTCGCCAACTAACGCAAATGACTGCATTTTCGAACTGTTGGCGTAATAACCACCCGCAGGTGCCGCTGCCATCGCTTGTGCCGGTGGCGCTGATGGTGCCGGCGGCGGCGGTGGTGGTGTCGGCATGGCTCGCGGCTCTGGCGCATTGGCCTCCTCCACCGCATCCGCAACGGGAACAACCTCTTGCTTGGCTTTCAGCCCACCGATCAACCCGACCTCCAGTGAGCCATGCGTGACCGCACCTTCCAACTGCGGATGCAGCGCATAGTTCATTTGCGCCGCGGCAAACGGCAGCGTCCACAGCACGGTCAGCGCCAACATGGCCGCCGCACCGATGCGCGCGGTCAAGCGCAAGCGGCCTTCTGGCAAGGCACGCAGCAGCAGAGCCAAGGCCAGGGCTACCCCGAGTGTCCAGCGCGGCGCGCCGGACTCATGCTGGGATAGCGCCAGAAAACCCACTGCCAGCAATGCCCATGGCCAGCCAAGCAGGCGTCCGGCCAGCAACGCGATCAGGGCGACGATGAAAAGATCGAGCAGACTCCATTGCGCGATCCACGAATCCGGCGAGCGATCGGCACCGCTGGCGCCGATCAACCGATAACCAAAAGGCAGATGCAAGGTCGCATTGATGCTTTCCAACGGTAGCTGCCAGCCAGCGCTGGGAATCGCCCCGCCGCGCTCGGGCAGACGCATGCCCGCATTGAGATCCAGTTGCGGCTCGCGTAACTCGACGCCGCTTTGGCCTGCACTACCCACGGTAACCAGTAGTGGCGTATCCGCTTGTGCGGCGCGCTGCAATTGCCATGGCGCAGCGACATCCAGCCGCTGGCGATGGCGCAGCGTGCCGCTGAGATGGTCGGCGACACTGAAGCCACGGCCATCGAAATCCAACCAGAGTTGTCGCTGCAACCTCACCTGATCGCTTTGACCGCCTTCGCCGCCACGCGCGCCCTGCTCGATGCTGAGGCCCGAGCTATCGTCCAGCGCAAAAGCCGGCGACTCGCGCCAATCCTCCGGCACTCCCGCCTGGGCAGCATCGGTCGCCTGGCCTTGCACATGCGTACTGCGCAGGGCGGCATTATCGACGTAGCTCCAGATCTCCTGGCGTGGCCATGGCTCGGCGGGCAACGACAGCGATATCTTGCTTAGCAGCTCGGTACTGCGGGCGCTCAAGTGCACGGTCCACTGTCCCGGCCGCAACTGCACGCGCAAGCGACCGTCGCTTTCCAGCCGCGCCGGCAAATCACCTTGTAGCGAAGTGGCGATAAAACCTTTCGGCAATGCCGGCCCCAATAACTGTTCGCGCGCACTGCCAGTGACATTGAGCTGTAGCTGGGTTTCCAGCAGCGCCGGCAATCCATCCTTCAAGTTGCGATACACCCGCAGCGATAACGCATCGGCAACGCGTTGCGCAGCCGCCGCCTCGCCCAGGGCGAGTTGATCGTCATTACGCTCGATGCGGCTGACGACAGCGCCATCCAAATTCAACGCGACCAGGCCAATAGTCGTCGGTACACGCAACTGCGCTGGCCGCTCGTCCCACGGCAGACTGCCATGCAGGGTGTAGTCCCCCGGCTCAAGCCACAGCATCGGCTCGTCGTTACGGTTCAGTACCGGCAGGGGTTTGTTATTGACGCTGACCTGTTGCGGCCAACTGTACTCATCGCCGGGCAAGGCCACCCAACTGGCGGCATCCACATGCACGTCGAGGCTGAAACGACCACCGTCCTTGCCCGCATCCAGCGTTAAACGGCCCGGCCATGCACACTGATAACTGCCGGCACCTGGGGATTGGTTAGCGAGAAAAGGGCATGCGTGTTGCGGTTCGTCGTGCAGCACCCAACCCTGCCAGTCGCGCAAATTCGGCGGAATATCCTGTGCCGACAACGGCGCGGCGACCAACAGCAGACCCAGTAACCAAGCCCAACGGTGATGCATGCGTTTCTCCCTATGCCCCGAAGGGGACACCGCAGTGTAGATGGAAGTGGACCGACAAAGCGCCACCCATGACGCGGCGCAGCAATCCGCCCAAACACCCATAAAAAACGCCGGACGGCTTGCACCGTCCGGCGTGGCTTCTCGCCCCAATTAATCGGTGCCTTTAGCGAAGAATCGCCGCCGGATCCTGCTTGGCCTTGAGTGCGGCGCATAGCAAGGTTGCTTCGCTGGTCTGCGCAAGACCGCGCTCAGCACCCGTAACGTCTTTCAAACGTGGCTTGAAGAAGGCCTGCAGACGATCGGCATCGGCCGTGGAACAACCACCACCACCCATCATGCTGGGCAGGCGACCGCCGGCGAAGCTGCCGGTACGCGCGACGATCTTGTCGTAGTTGGCTACCGACCACTGCCACATCGCATCGCGCCCGGCCTGAGTATCGCGACCGCCACGCAACAGCGCAGCCATTTCGCCGACCTTCACCTCTTTGCTCAAGGCGTAGTCGCGCACACGACCCGCATCGGCGCCTTCTTTCACCGCGGAAAGACCGGCAAGCATGGCATTGCGCTGCGCCGGATCGCTGGTCTTGGGCAATTCGGCAATCAACGCATCCACCGCCGGTTTACCGTGCTCTTGCACAGCCACGCCGAGCGCGGCACCGAGCAGATCGGAATCGGCCGCCGCCAGATCCAGCCGGCCATCCGCCTTCGGCTTGAGCGCGGCATCGCCCTGCTTGAGCAGTTCAGCGCGCGCTTCAGGCAGTTTGTAGTCCAACGCCAGGCTTTCAGCCAAGGCATTGCGCATCAGCGAATCACCATCGGCCTCGCCCGCTTTGCGGTGGTAGCCAAGCTGCTGAAGCTGCGGCAGATAGGCGTCTTTCACCCACTGCTCGATACGGGCGCGCTGGGCATCGGTCGTGGCCAGGTTGTGATAGATCCAATCCACCTGATGGAACGGCGCGGTCGCCACTTCACGGGTCTTGGACGCGGCTAACGGCTTCAACGCGGCGAGTGCTTCGGCCGCATTCAACTCACCGTGATTGAACCCCGCGCTTACCCCATCGGCATAAGCCAACTGCTCGGCATCGCTGAGCTTGCCGGCTTGTTTGCCGAGACCGTCGAGGTCGGCGCGATTCACACTGAAACGGTAATAGCCGCTGGCATTCGCATTGGGCATGACCCAGGTCGGCTTGCTGGCGCCTTCGAGCACCATCGAGCCCTGCGCCTTGTCGAGCAGTTCACAACTGATCTTGTTGCCGTCGGCGGTGCCGTAGCGAACGCAGACCGGCACGCCCCACACCCGTTTGTCGTCACCGCTGCTGCCGGTCGGCAAATAACGGCTCTGACTCAGATGCAGCACGGTCTTGCCGCCTTCCTGGCTCAGCTTGGTCTGCACATAAGGCACACCGGACTGATTGAGGAAGCTCTTGAACGCGCGCTGGAAATCCTCGCCCTTACCGGCCGCCTTGGCGATCGAGGCGACCAGGTCGTTGGCGGTGGCGTTGCCGAACTGGTGGTCGTGGATATAAGCGCGCATACCTTTCTGGAAGGTGGCCTCACCCACATAACCCTCGAACATCCCCAATACGCTGGCACCCTTTTGATAGGTGATGCCGTCGAACGCGGTCTCGATATCGCCGTTACCGGTGATCTCCTGGCGGATTTTGCGCGCGCTGACCAGGCTGTCGTTATTCATCGCCCCCTGGGCACCGCGTACGCGGTCGAGATCGGCGCGGTATTCGGGATGCACTTTCTCGGTAACCTTCTGCTGCATCCAGGTGGCGAATGCTTCGTTGAGCCACAGGTCGTCCCACCAGCCCATAGTCACCGTGTCGCCGGTCCACTGGTGCGCCAGCTCGTGCGCGTTGACGTTGAACGAGCCGCGCACGTAGTTCGCAGCGGAATCTTTATCCAACAGCAGCAACCAGTCGCGGAAAGTCACCAGACCGGCGTTTTCCATCGCACCGGCGGAGAAATCCGGGGCCGCGAGCAGATCGAGTTTGTCGAATGGATAGCCGAAGCCGTAGTAGTTCTCCAGCGTATGGATGATGGTCGGCGTTTCGCTCAACACATGCTCCATCCGATGGCCTTCGCCCTTGGCCGCGATACCACGCAAATCGGTGGCCTGGGTGCGGAATTCGGTCGGCGAAATGCTCGGCCCCTTCACCACGTCCCACGGGCCGACGCCGAAGGCGACCAGATAGGTCGGCAATGGCTGGGTGCGCGCGAAGGTCAGGGTCTTCCAGCCTTGGTCGGCCGGATCTTCTTTCACCTGCTTGGTATTGGCGATGCCGACATCGTCGCTGGGAATGGTCAGGCGCAGGTCGAACGGCGTCTTGAACGAAGGCTCATCGAAACCGGGGAAGGCAAAACGCGCGCTGATCGGCTCCATCTGCGTCATCGCATACGGCTGCCCTTCGTGGCTGACGCCATAGAGGCCCTGCAGTTGCTGGTTGAGCGGCGCGCTGTAATCGATCGCGACCGTTAGCTGCTGCGGCACCAGCTTGCCGCCGAGGTCGATGCGCACTACGCCTTCCTTCGGCGCCACCTCGACATATTTGCCTGCATGCGCCTTGCCGGCGGCATCGGTAATGGTCACTTTGGAGACTTTCAGCTCACGGCCATGCAGCCAGATATGGTCGGAAGCCTGAGCCAGTTTCAGCTTGATCGTGGTGGTACCGGTGAAATCCTTTTGCTTCGGATCGACCTTGAAATCCAACTGGTAGGACTCGGGCATCGCCCAGCGCGGCAACTTGCCTTGCGGCTGGTCGGACGGAGCGGCGGCGAAGGCCGCGCCACAGCAGGCGGCGAGTGCGGTGAGCACAAGAGGACGAACGAAGCGATGCATGGAAGTTCCCCAACGGTACGGACAAACACCCAAACTAGGGCTGGCAATGACCTTCGGCACAGTGCCAGAAGGCATGACCCAGGGCACGGATGCACGCTCAAGACGATCAAACCGACATAAAAAAGCCCGGCGCCTCACGGCGCCGGGCTTGGATCGAGATCGATGGATCGGACGGTGTCTCGTTCGCCGCCGCTCAGGGTTCGACGACGTCGAAATGCACGTCGGGATTGACGTCCGCGTCGTAGTTCACATCCTGGCGGGCGAACCCGAACAAGCGCAGGAAGTCGTGCCGGTAACCGGCGTAATCGGTCAGTTGCGACAGGTTTTCGGTATTCACGATGGGCCATAGCGCCTTGCAGGCCTGCTGCACATCGTCGCGCAGCTCCCAGTCGTCCAGGCGCAGGCGGCCTTCGCTGTCGGTCTGCGGCGCCTGGCCGTCCTGGCGGTACAGGGCATCATGAAACAAGCGGTTGATCTGCTCGATAGTGCCCTCGTGAATGCCCTTCTCTTTCATGATGTGGAACACCATGGACACATACAGCGGAATCACCGGAATCGCCGCACTGGCCTGGGTCACCACCGACTTCATCACGCCTACATAGGCCTGCAGCCCCTGCGCGGCGTAGCGAGTACGTAGCTCCTGCGCGGTATTGTCCAGGTGCTGCTTGGCCTGGCCCAGCGTGCCGTGCCAGTAAATAGGCCAGGTGATCTCGGTACCCACATAGCTATAGGCCACGGTCTTGGCGTGTTCGGCCAAGACACCTGCCTTGCTCAGCGCGTCGATCCACAAGGCCCAGTCCTCGCCGCCCATGACGGTGACGGTGTCCTTGATTTCCTGCTCGGTCGCCGGCTCCACCGATACCTGCACGACCGTGTCGCGATTGGTATCGACCGAGGACGCGGTGAATGTCTCGCCGATCGTCTTCAGCGCCGAGCGGACGACTTCGCCGGTATCGGGCAATTTGCGCACGGGCGATGCCAGCGAATAGACCACCAGATCGATCGGGCCGCCCATCTCTTGCTGGATCAGCTCGATCGCGCGGGCACGGGTCTCATGCGAGAACGCGTCGCCATTGATCGATTTGCTGTACAGCCCGGCCTGCTTGGCCAGCTTGTCGAATGCGGCAGAGTTGTACCAGCCGGCCGTGCCGGTCTTGGTCTCGCTGGAGGGCTTCTCGAAAAACACCCCCAATGTGGCCGCGCCGTAGCCAAAAGCCGCGGTAATCCGCGATGCCAGCCCATAGCCGGTGGAGGCGCCGATCACCAGTACACGCTTGGGACCTGCGGCCGACACGCCGCCGGCCTTGGTGATGTCGATTTGATCGAGCACGTTTTTCTCGCAACCGACCGGATGCGCCGTGATGCAGATAAAGCCACGAACCTTGGGATTGATAATCACGAAAAACTTCTCCGATGCGACAAGACCCGACATTCTAGATCGACGCGGGGACCATGCGCTGCCGCATAGATGCGGTAAAGCCCAAAGCAGCCAGCGCGGGCCGCCCGATTCGGCCCCTCCGGCCCTGCTATGCGGCCCTGCTATGATTGAGGCTCTTGTTGGGTTCAACAGGAAAAAACGATATGCAGGAAAGGATTCCCCACTCCATAGCCGCTGAGCCATCCATCGCCCCTCGCGTGGCCGTGCTGGAGGATGACTCGCAATTACGCGATGCCATCCTGGTGCCGGGGCTGCGCGATTTCGGTTTCGATAGCACCGGCGCCGCCACGGCGGCCGAGCTATATCGACACATGTTGCGGCAGTCGTTCGATCTGGTCGTGCTCGATATCGGGCTGCCCGGCGAAGACGGCCTCAGCGTGATGAAGCATCTGCGCGAACTGTCCAATCTCGGCATCGTGATGCTCACCGGCAATCGCAGCCGCATGAATTGCATCTTCGCGCTCAGTCATGGCGCGGACGCTTATCTATCCAAGCCCACCGACCTGGAAGTGCTGGCAGCCACCTTGCATAGTGTCGCCCGTCGTATCGTCAACGCTGACCATGGCCCGCCGAAAACCGTGGTTACGACGCACCACTGGCAACTGGATACCGACGGCTGGTGCCTGGTCTCGCCCAAGGGCAACGTGGTGGCCTTGACCATGCCCGAACGGATTTTGCTGACTCAACTCATCGCCGCGCAGGGCTCGCCGGTAAGCCGCGAGGCATTGATTGCGAGCCTGACCCAGGAGGACATCTACCATTTCGATCCGCACCGGCTCGAGATGATGATCCACCGTCTACGCCGCAAAATCTGCAAAAACACCGACGAAGCCCCACCCTTGCTCACCGTGCGCGGCACCGGATATTTGTTCGTCACGGGAAGGCGGCACTCCGGGAAAACCAACCTATAAATCGTTGGCACACTCACTCACCGGCAGCAGAATGCGAAACCGTGCGCCCTGCCCGAGCGTGCTGTGGACATCGATCGAAGCCTGCCCGGCAAGCAATAGATCGCGCACCATAGCCAGGCCCAGGCCGCTACCCTGGCCAGCCGGCTTGGTCGTGTAAAACGGCTCGAACACGCGCTTGCGCACGTCATCGGACATGCCGCACCCAGTATCGCCAAGAGACAATTCGATCTTTCTGCAGTCGCGCAGATAGACCAGCCTGATGTCGAAGCGGCCACCGTGGGGCATGGCGTCTCGCGCATTGGCGGCGATATTGAACAGCACCAGTTCGAACTGGCTTCGGTCAAAACAAACCGGCATCGGTATATCTTCGGCGGCGAAGTCCACTCGCACATCGGCATCGAATAGTTGACGCAGCATCGCCAATAGTTCGCGCACAGCCACGGCAGCATCGAAGTGCTCGGCATAAGTGTCTTCGTAACGACTAAAGCTGAGCAGACGACGGCTGACCATAATGCCGCGCCTGGCCGCCCCCTCGACACCTTCAAGTGCGCCGACCAATGCCGCGGCACCGGCTTCGGCAAGGCGATCGCGTCGCTGCGCATAGCCGAGCACGATGCTCAGCACATTGTCGAAATCATGCGCAACGCCTCCCGCGACGCGCCCTACTGCCTCCAGTTTCTGTACGTGAACCAAGCGCTGCTGCACGCTTGACCGACGCTCCATCTCCTCATGCAAGCGCTGGCTCGCCCGCTCTAGATCCCGGCTCTTCGCCTGCGATTCGGCGAGCGTCTCACGCAAAGTTTCAGCGGATCGGTCAACGATTAGCGCGATCAACAAATAGCTCGTCGACAGCACCGACAGTGCGACCCATGTCGGCGCGTACAACCTCCCGTACAGCCGATGTTGCTGTAACTCCACCAGCGCACCGATCACGAAAATCAGTTGCAGACAGACGAACACCAGCCATAGCGCACGACGCCGCTGCATCCATCCGCTGAGCAATAACGACAACACACACAACGCGGCATCGAGTTTCTGTCCGCGCAAGCCAAAGACGGCATGGGTCGACGCTAGCGACATCAACGAGGCACCGAGAAACAAACCCACCGAGAGTTGGAGTTCGCCACGGCGTATCAACACCACACCCCACCAGGCAATCAAAGCCACCTGGATATCGGTGGCCAGATCGATCATCTCACCGACCGATACCGGCAGCCCCTCCGTATAGACGCGATGAAGCACCCATACCGGCAATAGCAAACCTATCACCACAAACAGCGAACCTAGCACCGCCGTACAACGTCGATCACAAGCATTGTGCAATAACGTTATCGACCGCCATGCGGCGACAGCTCGCCCCATGCTCCACACCCTTTCTCTCACTAAGGACTACCTCGAACGATGAGCCCCCATGGCGAGGTTCTTTGTGACACCACTTGTGCTGGGTAACAAGCCCTTTGGTTTAGTGAGTAAGCGTGAATTTTTCAATTAATTAGTGAGAAAAGCCAAGCATCGGCTTGGATATGTGATGTAGCGAAAACAGCCGTGGAAAAGCGTGCGTGACTCCACCGCCGCGCTAACGAATCCTCCGAAACCACGAGGTCATCAAGACTTCGTCTCCACGGGCTCGTCATTCAGACGTCCATAGCCCGTTGGTCTTTCACGAATAGGGAGTATTACGTGAACAAGATCCACAGCAAGATTTGGAGTAAATCCCTTCAAGCACTCGTCGTTGCATCCGAATGGGCCAAAGCCAGCGGCAAGACCGGCGCAACGCGTCGCTTGCGCATCGTGACGATGGCTGCCGCCATGGCATGCGTACCGGACATGGCGCTTGCCGCCGAAGACAGCGATGCACAAGCCGCTGCGGAACGCAGCTTGGCCGAAGTCACCCAAACGGCCGGCATTCAATCGCTGCAACAACTCCATGCCGTAGCACCCCATGCCGTCATCGCACGCGGCAATCGCTACTTCAAAGCCAGCGGCGAGTCCGGCGACACTAAAGACGAATCCAAAGTCGACGGCGCCCGTTCATTGGCCGCCGGCGCCCACAGCAAAGCGCTGGGCAATGACAGCACCGCTGTTGGCAACGGCAGCCACGCGGCAAAGGACAACGCGACGGCGATCGGCGCTGCCGCCATCGCCGAAAGCGAGCAATCCAGCGCATTGGGCGCACAAAGCTATGCCGAAGGCAGCTACACCACCGCCATCGGCAGTAGCAGCTATGCACGTGCCATAGGCGCCAGCGCGTTCGGCTCGGGCAGCATCGCGTTTGGCGAGTTTGCTACCGCCACCGGTTATGGCGCATTGGCCCAAGGCAACCATAGCTCGGCCTACGGCGAAAACAGTCAGGCCACGCAAGACAACACCCTGGCCCTGGGCGCCAACGCACAGGCCAGCGACGTCGGCGCCACTGCCAGTGGCTTCGGTGCCCAGGCCTCCGGCGTCTACAGCACCGCCACGGGCATGGAAGCGGTCGCCGCCGGCCGGCTATCCACCACCTACGGTTTCCGCAGCGAGGCCCATGGCATCGCATCCGTCGCCATGGGCGGCTATAGCGTCGCCAGCGGCGACTTCGCTGCCGCCTTCGGCTATGACGCGAAAGCCACAGGCCACCTTGCCATCGCACTCGGCAAAGGTGCTGAGGCCAGCGGCGACGAGAGCGTGGCAGTCGGCGGCTCAACGGACGGAATCGTCAACGCGCGAGCAACCAAGGTAGCCGGCACTGCTCTTGGCGCGGGTGCCTGGGCTACGGCCGATTACACCACCGCCATTGGTCACAATAGCTGGGCCTCGGCGACTGATGCCGTCGCGATCGGCCGGGATGCCTACGCTAAAGAGGAGAACAGCGTCGCGCTAGGCAACAACTCAGTGGCCGATCGCAGTCGTACCGTATCCGTCGGCGACCGTGGCCTGGAGCGACAAATCGCCAACGTTGCGACCGGCACCCAAGACACCGATGCAGTGAATCTTGCGCAACTCAACGAGGTCGCCGGCACTGCCAACAGATACCTCAAGGTCAACGGTGCCGAGAATAGTGGCGACGAAGCAACGGCCGAAAGCGAGCTGTCGATGGCTGCCGGCTCGGGCGCCACAGCCTATGCGCTCGGCGGCACCGCGATCGGTACCGGCGCCATCGCCATGGGCGAGTTCGCGACGGCCACTGGCTATGGCGCACTCGCCCAAGGCAGTCATAGCTCGGCCTATGGCGAAAATAGCCAGGCCACCCAGGACAACACCCTGGCTCTAGGCGCCAACGCCAGCGCCAGCGCGATCGGCGCCACCGCAAACGGCTTCCGCAGCAACGCCAGCGCCATGGCCGCGGTCGCGATGGGCGGCTATAGCGTGGCCAGCGGCGACCAGAGCGTGGCCGTCGGCGGAAGTGCCTGGGCTACCGCCGACTACACCACTGCTATCGGCCACAACAGCCGGGCCTCCGAGATCAACACGGTCGCACTGGGCCGGAACGCCTCTGCCAGTGCGGCAAGCAGCGTCGCCATTGGCGCCGACTCACAAGCCCGCCGCATCAATACCGTCTCGGTCGGCGACATCCGCCATGAACGGCAGATCGTCAATGTCGCTGCCGGCACGGAAGGCACCGATGCGGTAAACAAGGCACAGTTGGATGACGCCGTCGCCGGCATCGGCGCCCCCAGCTCGGTGCGTTACGACGACAGCAGCCGTGACCGGGTTACCTTGGGTGGAGGCGCTGCCGGCACCACGATCGACAACATCGCAGCGGGCGACATCGGCACAGGCAGTCGTCAAGCCATCCATGGTGGCCAGCTCAACGACTTCGGCCATAGCGTCGCGCAGATGCTTGGTGGCGGCACCGCCTTCGGCGCAGCAGGTTTCACTGCACCGACGTTCTCCATTCAAGGCGGTAGCTACAACAACGTCGGTGGTGCACTCAGCGCCCTCGATGGCGCCATGAATAATGCGTTCACCCTCATCGGCGGGCTCATTGTGGGCGGCGGCGGCAACGGCAACGCACCGATCGGCAGCGGCGACGGGCTGGCTATCGGTAAAGGCAGCCATGCCCATGACAGCCGCGACACGGTGTTTGGTCACGGCGCCGTCGCCAGCGCGGATGCCAGCACCGTGCTGGGCAACGCCGCCTCGGTGAGTACCACAGCGACCCATTCGGTTGCGGTGGGCGCGGACAGCTCGGTCATGGCGGCCTCCGGCACGGCCATCGGCCAGGGCACACAAGTCACCGCAAACAACAGTGTGGCGGTGGGTGCCGGCTCAATAGCCGACCGTGCCAATAGTGTGTCGATGGGTACGGTAGGCAGCGAACGCCAGATCGCCAACGTTGCCGCCGGCACCGCCGCAACGGATGCGGCCAACCTCGGCCAAGTGAACGATGCGCTTGCCACCGCGAAAACCTATGCCGATGCGGGCGATGCAAAGACCTTGAATCAATCCAAGGCTTATACCGACACCAGGCTGAGCAATGCCGTTAGCAGCACTGACTTCAATGCGTTCCGCAGCACCGTGGACCGTCGCTTCCACCAGCTCGATCGGCGCATGGATCGCATGGGTGCGATAGCTGCCGCCAATACACAGATGGCAATCAACGCAGCGGGAGCAACCCACCCGCGTGGCCGCGTCGCGGTAGGCGCCGGCATTCAAGGCGGCCGTAGCGCGTTGGCCGTGGGCTACGCGGCACCGCTCGGCGAACGCGCCCGCTTCAGCCTCGGTGGCGCGTTCTCCGGCTCGGAGAACTCCGCAGGCATCGGCTTCGGCCTCGACCTGTAATCCGCCTGGCCGTGGTGCATCCGCAGCGCGGCCTTTCCAAGCGATGTCACGGTAGGAACGCCGTGACCGCACCTTCACATCAAGACCTCTGGGGAATAAAGCATGAAGCTTCGAACCATCCAGCGTTGCACCTTGGCTGTCGCCATGGCGATGGCCCTACCCGTCGCGTTTGCCGCAGGCGGCCCATCAGCCATGAAGTACGACCACGTCTCGACCCATGCCAAGTCCGCTGGCTATGACCGTTTCATCGTCACCTATCGCGACGACGTTGTCGCAGCCAAGACCCCTGCTACGGTCGTGCAGGACATCACTGTCGCATTGAATCGCAGCGGCATCGCAGCCAGCCAGGCGGGTACGCCCACCGTCGCTGTGCGCTATATGCGCAAGCTGGCCACCGGTGCCGAGCTGGTTCGTACCGGACGCAAGCTCAACTCAACTGAAGCGAATGCGCTGATGCAGCAACTCGCGACCAATCCCGCCGTGCTGTATGTCGAGCCGGATACCTTGATGAAGGCGATCAGCGACACGGCGACGCCGATCGTGCCGAACGATCCGCTCTTCACCAAGTATCAGTGGCATATGCGTCCAGGTAACGGTGCCATGGAAACTATTGGCAAGGACACTGCCGCCTATGCCAATCGGGGCGGCAGCAATGCGTCGATGGCCTGGAACCTGAGCGAAGGCAAAGGCACGGTCGTTGCCGTGCTCGACACCGGCATCACCCTGCATCCCGATCTGGACACCTCGCTAACCGATGCCGGCTACGACTTCATCATCGACAAGGATATCTCCGGCCGCGATACCGATGGCCGTGTGCCTGGCGGCTGGGACACTGGCGATGACTGCAAGGAGGAAGACGACCCTAGCAGTTGGCACGGCACCCACGTCGCCGGCACTATCGCCGAGCTGACCAACAACGAGGTCGGCATGGCCGGTGTAGCGCCAAAGGCGAAGGTACTGCCGGTACGAGTACTCGGCCATTGCGGCGGCTACCGCTCCGACATCGCTGATGCCATCGTATGGGCTTCCGGTGGTGATGTTGAGGGCGTACCTGCCAACCAGCACCCGGCCCAAGTCATGAACATGAGCCTTGGCGGAGGCGGCGCTTGCGCCGCCGACAGTGTCTACGGCAAAGCCATTGCCGGCGCAAACAGTCGCGGCACCAGCGTGGTGGTAGCCGCAGGCAACAGCAATGCCGACGCCAGAAACTTCAGCCCAGCCAGTTGCCCCGGCGTAATCAACGTGGCCGCCAATGGCATTACCGGCAAGCGTGCGTTCTACTCCAACTACGGCAGCAGCATCACCCTGTCGGCGCCGGGCGGTGGCGTCTATGCCAACGACGGCAGTGGCGGTGCCAGGGTCGATGCCGGCTGGGTTTGGTCCACTACCAATACCGGCACGACCGTACCCGCTGACCCAGCTTACGGAGGCGCCCCTTTCGCCGGCACCTCCATGGCCGCACCGCATGTGGCCGGCGTCGTAGCGTTGATGGTCAGTGCGCGCAAGGACGCAGAACTAACCGCGCTGACCCCAGCCGAGGTGCGTACCGCACTGACCAGCAGCGCAAGAGCATTCCCAAGCAGGCCAGACCAGGTGATCGGTGCAGGTATCGTCGATGCTCATGCAGCAGTACAGAAGGCTATTGATGGCAACACTACCCTGCTGCCCACTCCACTGAGCAACGGTGTGTTGATCGCCAATCTGTCCGGCGCGGCCGGCGATACCCTGCTCTACTCGATCGACGTACCCGCCGACGCGACCCGGCTCAATCTGCGCACCCTTGGCGGCACCGGCGATGTCTCGCTGTTTATCAAACACGGCGAAGAGCCGGTGGCGGATGGCGCCAACGCTGATTTCCGCTCGGTCAAGCCAGGCAATAGCGAATCGGTAGTTATCGGCAAACCCGCCGCTGGCATCTGGTATTTGCGTGTGACCGGCGTGAAGGATTTCAGCAAGGTCTCAATCATCGGCAGCTACAAGGCGCCGTAAGCGCAGCGTCCGTCGGTGTAGCCCCGGCCATCGTGCCGGGGCTCTCTTCTTTTCGTTGGCTGACGTCTTGCTCAGCCGCGCCGACTCGCACCGATGGCCATCAGCCGGCGACGTCAACCTGTTCCAGCGCTACCGCAACAGCGTGGATCACCGCGGCGATACGTGCCGCACTTTGAATCGGCTGCGCCGACAGGCCATGCTTGCGCAAGGTCTTTTCATGCGACTCCAGGCACATGCCGCAGCCGTTGATCGCCGATACCGCCAGCGAGGCCAATTCGAAATCGACCTTGTCGCCACCAGGGTTGGACATCGCATTCATACGCAAGCCGGCGCGCAAGGTACCGTATTCGGCATCGCCGACCAGATGCAAAAAACGATAGTAAATATTGTTCATGCCCATGATGGCGGCGGCGACGCGGGCACCATTCAATTCTTCCGCATTGGCATGCTTGGCGGCTTCTTCGGCGATCGCCGCGGTCAGCGGTTTGTAACGCGACGCAATAGCCGAAGCGAGCGCGATCACGGCGATCTGTTTCTGGTTGAGACCGGGCGCGCCACCTTCGCTCAAGACGGACTCAAGATTGAGACGCAGATCTTTGGCGTACTCAGGTAGTTGGCTCTTCAGGTCAGCAAGGCTCATGGGGCACCTCATTAAATTCTGGGCAAAAAAAACCGACGGCGAAGCGGGCTTCGCCGCCGGTGGAAGTACCGCGCGCCTAGAGCTGGTTAAAAGTCTCTAGAGGGAGGGGGAGGCAACGCGCGGTCGGGCAAGGCAAAGCTATTAATCAGGCAACGTGCAGGGTCTCTTCACCCTTGTGCCAGTTGCACGGGCACAGCTCGTCGGTCTGCAGGGCGTCAAGTACGCGCAGCACTTCCTGCGGGTTACGGCCGACCGAACCATCGGTGACGTAGACGAAGCGGATGATGCCTTCGGGATCGACCAGGAACGAAGCACGCTGTGCAACGCCTTCGCGGTCATTGGTCTTGATGCCCAGCGCCGTGATGAGATCCTTGTTGATGTCGGCAAGCATGGGGAACGGCAGGTCGCGCAGATCCTTGTGGTCTTTGCGCCATGCCAAGTGCACGAACTCGGAATCGGTGCTGGCGGCGAGAATCTGGCAATCGCGATCGGCGAACTGCGAGTTCAGATCGGCAAAACCCTTGATCTCGGTCGGGCAGACGAAGGTGAAATCCTTCGGGTAGAAGAACACCAACAGCCACTTGTTCTTGTAGGTATCGTTGGTGATCGGAAAGAACGCTTTCTCAAGGCTCTCGATCGAAACGGTCGCGGTGAGGTTGAAGTGCGGAAACTTGTCGCCAATGGTCAACATGCTGATCTCTCCTGGTGGCTTGGGAATAACAAACGGCAAAGGTTTGCTGAATAGGGTTCGCGCCGCGTACGGCACGTGTTGAACCGCAGAGATTACGCAGCCGGGACGCATTGTTCAAATTGATTGTTACCATCACAATCATTGACGCCGCCTATCGAATGATATGACCAAGCCGAATCTCATGGATCTGCGACTATGAACCTACGCGACCTGCATTACCTCGTGGCTTTGGCCGAGCATCGCCATTTCGGTCGTGCCGCCGAAGCCAGCTTTGTCAGCCAGCCCACCCTCTCGACCCAGATCAAGAAACTGGAAGACGAGTTGGGCGTGGCCCTGGTCGAGCGCACCCCGCGCAAAGTGCTGTTGACCGAGACCGGTCGTGAAATCGCCCGGCGCGCACGCGGCGTGTTGGCCGAGATCGACGAGATCAAGGCCATCGCTCAACGCACTCGCGACCCGGAGTCCGGCACGTTGCGGCTGGGTATTTTCCCCACGCTCGGCCCTTATCTACTACCGCATCTGGTTCCTTTGGTACGCAACCGCTATCCGCGCCTGGAACTGCTCCTGGTGGAGGATAAAACCGAGCAGGTCATCAGAATGCTGCGCGAAGGCTCGCTGGACGTCGGCATCCTTGCGCTGCCCCTGCACGAAGACAGCCTGATTACCGAATTTCTATTCGAGGAGCCCTTCGTACTGGCCGTTCCTGATAGCCACCCGCTGGTGCACCTGAAACATCGCCTGAAGCTCAGCGACCTGGAAGACGAAAGCCTGCTGCTGCTTGAGGATGGTCACTGCATGCGCGATCAGGCGCTGGAGGTCTGCCAGCTCGCAGGCGCCGGGGAGAAATCGGGCTTTCGTGCCACCAGCCTGGAAACGCTGCGCCAGATGGTAGCCGCGAACGTGGGCATCACTCTGCTGCCGACCCTGGCAATCAAGCCGCCGATGTCACGCACCGACAACGTCCATCTGATCGAATTCTCCGGGCATGCGCCGAGCCGTCGCATCGCGCTGGTATGGCGCAAAAGCTCATCCATGAATAGCTTCCTCAAAGGCATGGCCGAGGTCTTTCGCGGCCTGCCACCGGATCTATTGACCCCAGGCACGACCGTGACCAAGATCCCGGCGCGACAGAAGGCGGCGAGCAAGTGAACCTACTCGCCGGCTACCCCATCCATCGCAACAAGACTTACTGAGCGCTATGCAACGACTGCTCACTGCCGCACTCGTACTTCTGCTTGCCCTGGGTGCGCTGCACTGGTGGCAGCACCGCTCGCTGACGCAGACGCCAGGCGTACTCGCGCCGAACATTCCCGAACAAGTGAATCTGGACGACGGCACGAAATTGCAGCGCGGCGACGTCACCTTGCTCACGCGCGCGCATATGGAACTGACCGCCCGCCTGCTCTCGCGCGAGGATTATTCCTTCGATGCCGGCGCGACGCTGGCCCCGATGGATTTCGCCCTGGGCTGGGGCCGCATGTCCGACAGCGAAGTGTTGGCGAAAATCAGCATCAGCCAATCCAACCGCTTCTACTACTGGCATGTCGACGACTTTCCGATACCGCGCCGTGAAATCGAAACCTCCAGCGCCAACATGCACCTGATTCCCGCCGATGAGAATGTGCGCCGATCACTGGAACACATGCGACCCGGACAACTAGTGCACCTGCAAGGTTTTCTAGTCGATGCCAGCCGCCCTGACGGCTGGCAGTGGCACACCTCGATGACCCGCGACGACACCGGCAACGGCGCCTGCGAACTGTTCTATGTGGAGGCCGCCGAGTCGAGCGCTCGCTAAGCTAGCCCGGCGACAAACCGATCGGGCAGCTCACCCCGGTGCCGCCCAGGCCGCAATAGCCATCGACATGCTTGGACAAATATTGCTGGTGCTCGTCTTCGGCAAAGTAAAACGGTCCGGCCATCGTCATCTCCGTCGTGATGGCGCCGTAGCCGGCACGATCAAGCTCCGCCTGGTAGCACCCGGCCGAAGCCTCGACCACGGCAAGCTGATCTGCACTGGACGTATAGATGGCTGAACGATACTGAGTACCCGTGTCGTTGCCCTGCCGCATGCCCTGAGTGGGGTCGTGACTTTCCCAGAAAATGCGCAGCAAGGTATCGAGACTGACCTGTTGCGGATCGTAGACCACCCGAACCACCTCGGCATGACCGGTCTGACCCGAGCAAACTTCGCGATAGCTTGGGTTGGGCGTGTAGCCGCCGGCATAACCGACGGCGGTCGTCAGCACACCCGGCAAACTCCAGAATTTACGCTCGGCACCCCAGAAACAGCCCATGCCCAGCAACAGCGTCTCGCTGCCGGGAAAGGCATCGGCCAGCAATGACCGTCCATGCACGTGATGAGGGTGTGCCGCCTTAATCGGCGTATCGCGCCCTGGCAAGGCATCTTCAGGACGCGTCATACGTTGTTTCCAAGCGCCAATACCAAGCATGTGCCGTCTCCCGCCTGCAATTCATAACGCCTGAGAAATGGGGACTCGAACCGGCCGGCACAAGATCGCCCGGTTCACTATCGCCCGGCATGTCAATACTGCAGCAAGGCCTGCAAGGGTAGGTCGCTATGCCAACGGCTACGCCCTTGCAGAGCAGCCAGCTCAATCAGCACGCTGGCACCGACCAGGACGCCGCCCAGTTTGCCGATCAACGTGCGCCCCGCCGCCAGCGTGCCACCCGTGGCCAGCACATCGTCGACCAGCAGCACCCGCTCACCCGGCTTTAAAGCATCGCTGCGGGCTTCCAGTCGATCGGTGCCGTATTCCAGCGCGTAATCCACCGCGATCACCGGCGGCGGCAACTTGTTCGGCTTGCGTAGCGGCACAAAGCCGGCGTGCAGTTTCTGCGCCAGCGCCGCGCCAAAAATAAAACCGCGCGACTCGATACCGCATACCGCCTGTACGCTACTGCCCTGCCAAGGCTCAGCCATCGCGTCGATACAACGGGCAAACCCGCCGGCATCGGCAAGCAACGGCGTGATGTCGCGAAATACGACGCCAAGCTTGGGGAAATCCGGCACGGCACGGATAAGCGCCTCGATCTGTTTCATGGCATCACTCGTTCATTCTTGGGATGACTGACTAAGCGGATCGGTGGAGGCCACGGAGAGACTTTGCACAGGCTCGGCCAGCGAAAGGGGCAACCTAACCGCAGTCGAGTATTGATGGGGGCAAACCACCCTCGTGTTCGTTCAATACAGCGCGCGCTTCGACCAGTTGCAGCTCGACCCCACGCACCACCGCGTCCGCGGCCGCCTGACTCGATTCAGGCACCAACACCGCCACATAATCCAGCGCCGGCAATTGCCCAACCGCTCCGGTGAGGTACTCGCCGGAGATAAAAGCCGGAATGCCCTCGCGTTCCAGCGCATCCTTTACCAGATGGGCGTCGATCAGGGTTTCGGCTCGGTAGGCGATGCGCATGTCATGCACGCTAACGCCGATGCTGACGGTGGGCAAGCGCCGCAGCAGCTCACTTCGGTAATAAATCCCCGCAACGCATCGGCCCGGTCTCTTTCACCCAGGGAATACGCCCCACAAACTACGGATATTCGGGGTAACCGCAGCATCACCCGGACAGGGTAAACTTATGCGTTCTGCCCATGTGCAACGAGCTTTACGCGATGTCGACCGAAAAAACCGTAGCCGCGCCTGTCACTGCCACTTCGCCCGATGCGCCGAAGACCGATGTACAGAGGGCCGATGTACAAAGGGACTTCGTCCGCCAGATCATCCGCGACGACCTTGCTGCGGGCCGCCATCACGCCATCCGCACGCGCTTTCCGCCGGAGCCCAACGGCTATCTGCACATCGGTCACGCCAAGGCGATCTGCCTGAGCTTCGGCATCGCCGCCGAGTTCAAGGGCTGGTGCAACCTGCGCCTGGACGACACCAATCCGGGCAAAGAAGACCCTGAGTTCGTCGAAGGCATCAAGGACGACGTGCGCTGGCTTGGCTACGAATGGCACGACCTGCGGCATGCCTCGGATTATTTCGACGTGTTCTACCGCGCAGCGATCAAGCTGATCGAAGACGGTCACGCCTATGTCGACGACCTCAGCGCCGATGAAATGCGCGAATATCGCGGCACGCTGACTACACCGGGCCGCCATTCGCCATATCGCGAACGCAGCGTGGAGGAAAACCTCGACTTGTTCCGCCGCATGCGGGCGGGCGAATTCGACGACGGCAGCAAAACCCTGCGCGCGAAGATCGACGTAACCTCCGGCAATATGAATATGCGCGATCCGGCGATCTATCGCATTCGCAAGGTGACCCACCAGAACACCGGCGATGCCTGGCCGATCTACCCGATGTACGACTACGCGCATTGCTTGTCCGATGCGCTGGAAGGCATCACTCATTCGCTATGCACGCTGGAATTCGAAGATCACCGCCCTCTATATGACTGGTTCGTCGACAAGGTCGACCTGCCCAATCATCCTGAGCTATGGCAGTCCCTGCACGATGCCGGCTTCGAAAGCGAGCCGGACAAGCCGCGACAAATCGAATTCTCTCGCCTCAACCTCAGCTACTGCATTACCAGCAAGCGCAAGCTGGCGCAGTTGGTCAACGAAAACCTCGTCGATGGCTGGGACGATCCGCGCATGAATACGCTGCGCGGCCTGCGCCGTCGCGGCTTCACCCCGGCCGGCCTGCGCCTGCTGATCGAGCGCCTGGGCGTGAGCAAGCAAAACAGCGTGATCGACTATGCGATTCTCGAAGGCTGTATCCGCGAAGATCTCGACGCCACCGCTGCACGTCGCATGGCCGTACTCGATCCATTGAAATTGGTCATCACCAATTTGCCGGCATCGCACGACGAAGCCCTGGTGTTTCCCAACCATCCCAAAGACGAGAGTTTCGGCACCCGCGAAGTACCCTTCGCGCCCGAGATCTGGATCGAACGCGAGGACTTCGCCGAAGTGCCGCCGAAGGGGTTCCATCGACTCAAGCCTGAGGGCGAAGTACGCCTGCGCGGCGTCGGCATCGTGAAGTGCGACGAGGTCATCAAGGATGCCGATGGCAACGTGACCGAACTGCGCTGCAGCCTCGATCTCCAATCGCGCCATGGCATGCCCGGCGCAGACCGCAAGGTGAAGGGCACTATTCACTGGGTTAGCGCCAAGCATGGCGTGGCCACCGAAATACGTTTGTACGACCGCTTGTTCAACGTGGCCGCACCCGACGACGAAAGCGACGGCAAAAGCTGGATCGAGCACATCAACCCTGACGCCAAGCGCACCGTACACGGCTGGCTTGAGCCCGCGGCGGCTCGGGTCGAGCCCGAACAGCGCTTCCAGTTCGAACGGCTCGGCTATTTTGTCGCCGACCGCACCGATCATCGTGCCGAAGCCCCTGTCTTCAACCGTGCGGTTACGCTACGCGACACCTGGACTAAACAGGCAGGCTGATGGGCATGTTGCCGCTGCAAATTCATCTCACCTTGCCGCCGTGGATCGGTGATGTCGCCGACACCAACAAACGCTATCTCACGGACGAAGAGCGCGTAGGCCTGGCGATTGAGCTGTCGCAGCACAATATTGCCCATGGCACCGGCGGCCCGTTTGGCGCGGCCGTGTTCGACGAACATGGCCGCTTGATCGCCGCCGCAGCCAACCGCGTGGTGCCGCAGACATGCTCCGTGGCGCACGCTGAGATGCTGGCCTATATGGCAGCGCAGCAACGACTGTCGCGCTACCGTCTCAACGAATTGGGCGACCGCCATATTCTCGCCACCAGTTCGCAGCCGTGCTGCCAATGCTATGGCGCCACCGTATGGGCTGGTATTGACGAGCTGCTTATCGGCGCACGCGCCGAAGACGTAGAAGAGCTTACCGAGTTCGACGAAGGCCCCCTGCCGGCTGACTGGATCGGCGAATTGGAGCGCCGCGGCATTGCCGTGCGCCGCGACATTCTGCGTGACCGGGCACGCACGGTGCTGGCCGCCTATGGCGCGAGCGGGTCAACCTATTGAGCCGATTCCGCGCCGCGCTGCCACTGATCCTGCTGCTGCTGGCGGGCATCGCGCTGTTTGCTTCTGGCGCACTGGATCAGTTGCACCCTGAGCAGTTGATCGCCCATCAAGATCAACTGCATGCGCAGATCCATTCCAATCCCTGGCTCAGTCGACTGGCCTTTGTCGGCCTGCTTACCCTGGCGATGTCGACCGGCATTCCAGGCACGGTGGTCATCATCTTCGCCGGCGGCTTTGCTTTCGGCGTGGTCGAGGGCACGCTGTGCTCATCGATCGGGGTCACCCTGGGTTCGCTGATCCTGTATCTGGCCAGCCGCTACGCCATGGGCGGCGGCGGCAAACATCCGCCGGTCTACGTTGAACGACTGCGCCACGGCTTTGCCAAGCATCCGGTCAGCTACACCTTGTTTCTGCGTTTTGTGCCGGTGGTGCCATTCGGCATGGTTACCTTGAGCCTGGCCTGGCTACGCTGCCCTTTATGGCTATTCATCGGCGCCACCTGGCTAGGCGGCACCGTCATGCTGATCTTCGAAACCTCGGTCGGTGCCGGCCTTGGCACTGTGCTCAGCCACAACAAACAACTCGGCCCCGGCCTGCTGCTGCAGTACGAAGTGTTGCTGCCACTGGGCGCACTCGCCCTGCTTGCGCTGCTGCCATTGTTGCTAAGCCGCTTTACCCGCCGTTTTCATCACCACGCGCCCCCGCCGACGGAGTGAACTGCCCCGAGCAAGCACTGTCCCCCTGCTTTGTGGGGATTTGTCACAAACCACAGCAATCCCTAATCTTCCCAGTGGCAAGCTAGGTACTGACATGGCGCCGATCGCTGCACAAGATCCGGCCCTCCCAACCACCTGCTGGAATTAGCGATGAAATCCCTGACCCTGCTCACCTGCATGCTGATCTCGTTGGCGGCATCCGCCAGCCCCGCCTCAACTCACTCCGGCGCTGCCGAAAACAGCAACTATGCCGTGCAGCAACACTACCCGCTCGGCGGTACCGGCGGCTGGGACTACCTCAGTCTCGATCCCGCCTCGCATCACTTGTTTATCGCCCGTGACGATCGCGTCATGGTTGTCGATACGCAGAGCGGCAAACTGCTCACCGAAATTTCCGGCATGCAGCATGCCCACGGTGTCGCCCTGGCACCCGGCAAGCATCGCGGCTATGTCAGCAATGGCCACGGCAATAACGTCAGCGTGATCGACCTCGATACGCTCAAAAGCCTCAGCAACATCGCGATCAGCGGCCAAAACCCGGATGCGATCATCTACGACAGCGCCAGCGATCATGTGCTGGCGATGAACGGCCGCAGCAACAATATCAGCGTGATCGATCCCACCGCCGGCAAGGAAATAGCAACGATCGCCCTGCCCGGCAAGCCCGAATTTGCGGTGAGCGACGGCAAAGGCAATGTCTTCATCAATATCGAAGACAAGAACCAGATCGTGCATATAGATACCCATGCGAACAAACTGCTCCACGCATGGCCACTGACCGCCTGCGACTCGCCGAGCGGACTTGCTTTCGATGCAGCATCGCAACGGTTGTTCTCGGTCTGCGATAACCAGAAGATGGCCGTCACTGATGCCAGCAATGGCCGGCAAGTAGCCCAGATCGCCATCGGCAAAGGTCCCGACGCGGTCGCATTCGACCCGCAGACCAAGCTGATCTTCAGCTCCAATGGTGAAGGCAGCCTCAGCGTCGTGCGTGAAGACGACGCCGATCATTACACCGCACTGGCGGACGTCGCGACCCAGAAAAGCGCACGGACCCTGAGCCTGGATCCGACCACGCACCAGTTGTTCCTCGTCGCCTCCGATCCTGCGCCGCGCGGAACTCCGGTATCAGGCTTTACTTTGCTTGTTGCTGGCCGCCACTGAGGTTCTTTAGCAACGCATAAACCCCGCGTGGGTGGAATCACGCGGGGTTTATTGGATTTGTTTCCTCTGCAAGTCTGAGCGCGAGATCGAATGAGTGTTCTCGCTACCGGGTCGTCTGCGGCGGGCTTTCGGACCCCTGCCGGGGCCTGAAGTCAAAAAGAGCAAGATCAAAACAAGATCAAAAGCAAGATCAGCAACGACCACCAATCGCCCATGGCATCCAGCGCCCGTGCCACGAGCATGACGGATTCACTCCGCATACGTTGCAGGCATTGGTCATAGGTGTGATCGCCCTCGATCTAGGCGGCCAGGTCATCCATGTCGTCGACCAAAGCAGGATCTTCAACGTGCGCCCCGAAACACCAACCGCTACGCGGTGAGGCTTACGGCAGCCATTGGAATCGTCTACGGAGAACGCACGTGCGGATGCCATAAAAAGCGGGATCTTGTTCGCCAACGAGTCGCTGGAGTGCAGCCACCACCAGCAACTCGATTGGCGTGAAACTCCAAATAGAACGACGAACCACTCTCGATCAATCGGCAGGCAACCAATCAGGCTTGTTCAGACGGATTGACATTCCACCGTCTGGAGGCACCCTTTTTAGATGATTGCCTAGCACGCCGGTCAGTTTCTGAAAGCCGAGCAACTGCTTTGCATCCGTCAAACGGTCCCACGAATCCCGGACATCATTGCCATTGACGGAGATCTTGACCTTAACGTGCCTCATCTTCCCCGAACCGATAGCTTCTATCTCAAACTCTTGTATCTGTCTTGACTCCCATCCGTTATTACTGACGGCGCCGTTCAGTGCTTCGATAAACCTCATTTCACTCCCCCTTTAGACGGCCACCATGGCCAAGTAAATGGGGGCACCCTAAGCCATTAGCTGCGGGATAGCCTTAACCAGGTATCTCACTTTTTAGATCGCTTTGGCTAGAGAGAAGAAAGGTCTCTTACACGCAAAATACCTTACGCTTGCATGGCGTTTTTCTTTGAGCCGAAAATCAGCTAGAAGCCGGCATCCGCGTGGAGGACTCAGGTACGTTAGACAGAGCGCTGTCCATCCTTGTTACGAGACTGTCGAGGCCGTGCGCGACTTCGCTAGCCGCTCCTGCCATTTGATTGACGACGTGCAGCAACTCTCGGGGCTGGTAGTCATCCATCTTCATATCGACCAGGATGTCGGCCATGCGTTGACCACTAAGTACGTTTGATGCCTCCTGGATGGTGATCGCTGCACTCGCGTTTTGCGCGGCGTAGATACTGGAATAACGCCTCAGCCGATCAGCATCGATCCAGCTAGCCGACTGATTGGCCACGGAGACGTCCCAAGCCTCACGGCGCATCACCGGCCAACGCCAGTCAAGGTAGAGCCCATAGGGGTCCGCCTCATGGATGTGTCTGTTGATAACGGCAGTGGATGCATGCGCTTTGAGATCGACCACCAGCCCGTCGCGAATCTTTTCCAGCGCATGCATACGGGCGAAATCGTGATCCCGCTGATGCTTGATCTGGATAAGATTCTCGTGAATCTCTGCCTCGATCTTCACCATTGCATCGACAGCGGCGTGCTCGTGGTGCACGCGCTCTATCCACGCTTCCAATCCCAGAGCGGTAAGGATACTGAGCACGATCATCAGGTAATGAGTAGAGAATTCCTTTAGCGACTGAAGGCGCACCTTCGGCAGTTCGAGATGCATGAAGCGAATCCTGTGAGATCGACGAAGATGTGGGGCCGGAGCGTAACCGATCGTGTATTGCTATCGCAGTGCCGTAGGTAGTCATAGCACCCAGCAAGCGCTGCGGCTAAGCATTCCCATATCCGTCAACAAGAACATCTGCCTCAGCGCACTGCCTGCCGAATATCTCTTCGGGTCGAAAGGGACGTCAAAGCACAGGGCTTTGCAGCGGGGGAGGAATCCAGATACGGACATCTATGGCCAACCAACCGTCCAGCGTCAGGGGCTCAGTCCACAGGCCCATCAACCAGACAACTGCGGCGGCACACGATGCGCCGCGAGAATGTCATCGCGGCTGGTGTTTTTGATTGTGCAACCAGCCTCGAAGAGCTGAATTTTACGGCCAGCCACAAAAAAGGGACTTGCATCGCTGCAAGTCCCTGAATTTATTGGTGGGCCGTGATGGATTCGAACCATCGACCAATAGATTAAAAGTCTACTGCTCTACCAACTGAGCTAACGGCCCATCGCGTTAAGCGAAGCCGGCAATTTTACGGCCTATGAGCCTTCGGCACAAGTTGTACTCGTTCATATGCGCGGCAGCCATGGCAAACGCTCAGACGTAGCGGGTTGGATCGGGCAGGCCTGCATCGCGAAAACCCTGCGCCCGCAGGCGGCAGGCGTCGCAGTGCCCGCAGGCGCGGCCTTCGGCATCGGCCTGGTAGCAGCTCACCGTCACTGAGAAATCGATGCCAAGACGCTGGCCCTCGCGTGCGATATCGGCCTTGCTCATGCGCATCAGCGGCGCGTGGATGCGGATACCGGCGCCTTCCACACCGGCCTTGGTGGCCACATTGGCCAACTGCTCGAATGCATCGATAAAGGCCGGCCGGCAATCGGGGTAGCCCGAATAGTCGACGGCATTGACGCCGCACCAGATATCACTGGAACCGAGTACCTCCGCCCAACCGAGCGCAATCGACAGCATGATGGTGTTGCGCGCCGGCACATAGGTCACCGGAATAGCATCGGCACTGGCGTTTTGATCGGTATCGAGCGGCACATCCATATCGGCGGTGAGCGCCGAGCCGCCGATTGAGCGCAGATCGACGCTTACCGTCTTATGCCTTGCCGCGCCAAGCAAATGCGAAACGCGTTCCGACGCTTCCAGCTCGGCACTGTGGCGCTGGCCGTAGGCCACGCTCAAGGCATAAACCTCGTAACCCTGCTCGCGCGCGATGGCGATTGTGACGGCTGAATCCATGCCGCCGGAGACGAGTACGACAGCTTTGCGTAGAGAGTTTTTGGACATGGTTGAATCCATGGTGAGTCAGGCCGGTCACCGGCCGAAAAACGCCACCGGCAACACAGGCCGGCGCGCCATATGAACTCCACTCTCCGTGCCGAAGAGGGCTATTCAGTGGCCGGCCGCGTCGTTCCATAGCAGCTTATGAAGCTGCAACTGGAAGCGCACCGGCAATTTGTCCTCGATGATCCACTCGGCCAGCTCGCGCGGCTGCACTGCACCGTGCACCGGCGAGAACAGCACCATGCAGCGTTGCTCAAGCGCATGCTCGGCGACTGCATTGCGCGCCCATTCGTAATCGGCGCGACTGGCGATCACGATCTTGATTTGATCGTGCGGCAGCAAATGATCCAGATTGGACCAGAGATTGCGCTTGGCCTCGCCCGAATCAGGTGCTTTCAGATCCATCACTTTGCGCACGCGAGGATCCACCGGCGACACATCGAGCGCACCGGAGGTTTCCAGCGACACGTCGTACCCGGCATCGCACAAACGCTGCAACAGGATCAAACAACGCTTCTGCGCCAGCGGCTCGCCGCCGGTGACGCAGACATATTTGACGCCATGGGAGGCCACCTCGGCGAGGATGTCGTCAATTGCACGCCAGTTGCCGCCGTAGAAGGAATACTCGGTGTCGCACCAGACGCAGCGCAGCGGACAACCGGTGAGACGTATGAATACCGTGCGCCAGCCGATGGCGTCGGCCTCGCCCTGGATCGAATGGAAGATTTCGGTGATGCGCAGACGCTCGGGCATGGCCTCTACCGTCATGGCCGCCGACGTGGTGGACGCCACGCTTGCGTCTTTGTCACTCACTACGACGACCTCAGTTACCCGGCTGCTGCACGCGGCGCAGTCGCTCCTGGGCCAGGCCGGCGGCCTTGGAACCCGGATACTTGGTGGTTACTGATTTCAGCGTGGCCTTGGCGGCGTCGGTCTGCTTCAACTCAAGTTGACTATAGCCAACCTTGAGCAAAGCGTCAGGCACTTTGTCGCTCTGCGGAAACTGGCTGAGCAAGCGCTGGAACGTCTCCAACGCCACCGGATAATTCATCGTGGCGTAGTAAGACTCGCCGAGCCAATAAAAGGCATTCGGGGTGAGTGCGTGATCGGGATATTGCTGGATAAAACCACGGAAGCCGCGCGAAGCCTGCGCATATTCACCGCCGCGCAATGACTTGAACGCCGCATCGTAAACGGCCTGCGCACCTGCGGCATCGGCCGGAGCAGCCGTGCTGGCGGCGGTAGCGGGCTGCGCCTGATTGGCCGGCGCCTTGCCCTTGCCCGTCGCTGCCGCGGGGGTGTTCACCGCGGGGGGCGTGGCATTGGCTGCCGGATTGTTGTTGCCAGCCGCAGCGCCGGCACCTCCTTCGAGGCGACCGATACGCGAATCGAGATCCACGTACTGCGACTTGCTTTTGTCCTGGAGTCCCTGCAACTGATGCTGCAGTTCTTCGATCTGGCCCTGTAGCTGCTGCACCTGCGCCTGCAGTTGCTGCACCTGGTTGACCATGCCGATACCGCCCTGGTCTTGGTTTTGCGCCTGCTGCTCCAGCCGTGCGACACGGTCGGCGAGACTCAGCCGGGAATCTTGGGCTGCGGCCGGAACGGCAAAAAGCATGGCGGATGCAAGAGCACCCGCCATGCCTAGCCTGGCTGCAAAACTATTAGCCAGTCGTTTTTTCATTACTTCGCCGTGTAAACGATCTCGACGCGACGATTCTTGCCCCAGCAATCCTCGTTGTGCTCACGGCACACCGGCTTCTCTTTGCCGTAGCTGATAACGTTCTGCTGGCTGGCCGAACCACCGGCCGACTGCAGCGCGCTGGACACGGCATTACCACGACGCTCGCCGAGGCCGAGGTTGTACTCGCGGCTACCGCGCTCGTCGGTGTTGCCTTCGAGGCGAACCTGCGAGGTCGGACGGTCCTGCAGATACTTGGCGTGGCACGCCATGATCTGCTGGAACTCCGGCTTGATTTCGGTCTTGTCGAAATCGAAGTACACGACGCGCTGACGCAGGCAAGCGTCAGTGTCGAGGTCGGCCGGGGTGTACTTGCCCGTGCCGGTGGACGGCTGGGTTACCTGGGTCTGCTCAGGAGCAGTTGTCTGCGGCTTGACTTCTTGCTTCTTTTGGCAAGCGGCCGCGCCAACGCAGAGCAGGGCGACCAGAGCGACGCGAACGGTCTTATTCATGGTGGACGTTCCTTCAAACGGGTTTGAGTTCCGACAGTCAATGACTATTGCGGTTACGGGACAGTGGTCGCCGGTGGACCGGCTGTTATTTTGACACCTTTGTCGCCGGCAATGCGCTGTCTCGCAACTGTCGGCGTTACCGGTCGCGGCGTTTTGCCACGACCGATAAATGTGATTGCCGGCGCGCTCTCAAACACTCGCCTGGCTTATGCTGCCACGGCACCTGTGCACCGCAACACCGTATATATCAACGCTGCCGATACGGCCCCCAGGACGGCTCACGCACATCGCCATCGGAAAGTACGAGGCGCTGACGAACCTGACCATCGGCCGAGACGGCATATAGGACACCACGACGCCCTTCGGTAGCGGCGTACAGCAGCATGCTGGCATTTGGGGCAAAGCTCGGGGACTCGTCGATTGGTCCCGGCGAGATGAAGCGCACCTGCCCACCCAGATTGCGGTCCATAATGGCGATACGATACACGTTCCCGTTGCCCTGCACCATGGCAATCTGCTTCGCATCGTAGCTCACCGAAGCATTGAGGTTGCTCTGGCCTTCGAAGCTGATTCGCTGGGCAGCGCCACCCGAGGCGGCCATCTGATAAATCTGCGGTCGGCCGGAGCGATCGGAGGTGAAATAGATCTGGCCATCGGAGGCCCAGAACGACTCCGTATCGATCGCCAGATTGTTGGTCAGGCGAGTCTCCTGGCGGCCGGCCAGGTCGAGTACGAAGATCTCGGGGTTACCCACATAGGAAAGCGTCAGGGCCAGTTTGGAGCCGTCCGGCGACCACGACGGCGCACCATTGATGCCCTTGGCACGAGCCGAGACCAACTGACGCGAACCGGTGGTGATGTCCTGCACATAGATGGCCGAATTGCCGCCCTCAAAAGAAACATAGGCGATCTTGCGACCATCCGGCGACCATACCGGCGACAGCAGCGACTCCTTCGAACGCGCCACGACTTGCGGGTTGTAGCCATCCGAATCGGCGACCAGCAGCGAATAGGTGGTGTTATTACCCAAGCCGACCGCGGTGATGTAGGCAATGCGGGTCCAGAACGCTCCGCGCACGCCGGTGATCTTTTCATAGATCTGATCGGCGATCTGGTGCGCTACGCCACGCAGATCGCCGGCGGGCGCGGTGAACGCCTGGGCCAACATGCTCTGCTGCTTGTTGACGTCCCACAGTTCGTATTCCACCCGCACCATGCCGCCGCCGGCATCGCTGATGCGGCCGATGGTAAGGAAATCCTGCTTGAGCAAACGCCAGGTAGCGAACTTGATGTCGGCCCCTTTGGACGGAAGCTCGACGATCTCGGTCTTGGCCAGCGAACGGAATTTGCCGGAACGGTTGAAGTCGTTGCGGATAACGTCGGCGATATCGGTAGGTAATGGTGCGCCGCCGGCCTGGGCGAAGGGCACCACCGCGATCGGGGTAGCCGTCTTGAGGCCACCGACAATGTCGACACTAAGCGACTGGGCTGCGACCGGACCGGCGAACAACGCCGTCACGGCTAGCAGGACGAGGGCGAAAGTAGAACTCACTATGCGCATGGGCTGGCTCACTGCGGCCTGAAGGTGAAATCAATATTGCGATTGAACACGCTCTCGAAACCTTTATAAGGCAGCGGTTGAGCGCGTAGTACGGCGTTCTCGATCGAACGCTTGCCGGCTTCGTCGTAAGGACAACCGGGGTCGACCTTAGCGCTCATGACGTCGCCACCGACCAATTGCACGATGTGCACAACGCACGGGGTGCTGGGCATGTTATCCGGGCGCAGCCAATTCTGCGTGACCGCGTTCTGAATCGCCGCCAGGTATCGCGCCTGCAAGCTGTCCTTACCGTTGGTACCGCTTTGGCGCTGCTCAGCCGGCGGCAGATCGGCCTGGCCGTTATCCGCGGCGTTCTTCAAATCGTCGATTTGCTGTTTGGCCTGCTTGGCCTTGTTGTCCAGTTTCTTGGTCTGGGCCGAGGCTGCATCCATCTTGGCAAACAACTCATCGAGCTTTTTCTTGTCTTCCTCTTTCTTTTTGGCGGCCTGGGCGTCGATCTCGGACTGGCGCTGGCGCTGCTTCTCTTCTTGCTCGCGCTTGGCGTCCGCGGCTTTCTGCAGACCTTCCTCAGCCACCCTCTCCTGCTCCTTGATATCGGGATGCTCGGGCGGCGGTGGCAGGGTTTTGATCTTGGGGGTTTCTTCCTGCGGCGGGGTCGGCGGCGGCACCGCCGGCGGGGGCGGTGTGCTGTCCGGCACCGGCTTGGTCTTCACCGGCTTCGGCGGCGGGCTGCCGGTGGGGCCGATCAAGGTCGCCTCGATGATCTCGCCCGGCAGCTCCAAAGGCTTGGCGCAGGCAATCGGGTTCCAACTGGCGGGCAGATGGAGGGTCTCGAACATTTTTTCGTAGGACGAGCACGGCACGATCGCCAGGGCCAGAAAGCCCACGATGCCTAAATGCAGGACGGCGGCAAGGACAACGGCCTTGGGTGTCCCCTCAGTCCCCTTACGGTCGTCCATTCTTCGCGCCCGCATCCGCCTGACCCGGCTGACTCATCAGGCCGACCTTGGCCACACCCGCCTGTTGCAGCTCAGCCAGCACCTGGTAGACACCATCGTATTTGCCGTCGCGGTCGCCGGCCACCAGCACGCTGACGTCGGGGTTCGCTTTCACAAACGCACCGACCTTGGTCTTCATGCCCTCGGCGTCGATCGGCTCCTTCGGCGCAGTGCCCAGGGTCAGAAACAACTGCCCGTTCTGACCGACCGAGACGATGACGGGCTCTTTCTTGTCATGCATCGACTTGGCATTGGCCTGCGGCAGATTCACGTCCACGTTCGAGTTCATCATCGGCGTGGTGACCATGAAGATAATCAGCAGCACCAGCATCACGTCGATATAGGGAACGACATTGATCTCGGATTTGAGCTTGAAGCGCTTGGCACGCCTGGAGTGTTGAATGGCCATGGCTATGCTCAGCTAGCCGCGTCTTCGGTTTGGATCTGACGCTGCAGCACGGAGGAGAACTCCTCCTGGAACACGTCGTAATGCGAGGCGATGCGCTCGACCTTGTTGGCGTAGCGGTTATAGGCCCACACCGCCGGGATCGCGGCAAACAGACCCATTGCGGTGGCGATCAGCGCTTCTGAAATGTGCGGCGCGACCACGGCGATGGTGACGTCTTTCATTTCGCCCAGGCCCTGGAACGCCCCCATGATGCCCCACACGGTGCCGAACAGGCCCACATAAGGGCTGATCGAACCGACGTTGGCGAGAAACTCCAGATTGCGCTCCAGTGCGCCGATTTCGCGGGTGCCGGCTACGCGCATGGCACGCTCGGAACCTTCGATGACGATGCGCATGTCATGCACTTTGCGCTGGCGCTGGCGGGCGAACTCGCGGAAGCCGGATTCGAACACGTTCTCCATACCGCCATTGGCGGCGCCGCGATTGCTGACTTCGCGGAACAACTGGGCCAGATCGGCACCTGACCAGAAGCGCTCTTCGAACGCCTCGGCATTTTCCGTCGCGGCCTTTAGCTGCGAATACTTGCGGATGATGATGACCCACGACAGAAAGGAGAACACCAGCAGCAAGATCAGCACCAGCAGCACAGGTACGCTCGCTTCTGCGACCAGCTTAAAAATGTTCAGTCCACCGTTCATGGCTTGGGGGTTCTCCGCCGGGGTTGAGAGTTATAAGTAAGTAGATTTAGGAATCGAGACCGGGAAAGAGCCCGGCCGGAATCTGTGCCGGGCGCATGCGGCTGACGTCTACACAGGCCACGCGCACTTGCGCGCGAATCAACTGCGTGCCATCGGCCCGACTGATCGTCTGGGTGAACAGGATACTGGCTGCACGACGGTCTTTGACTGCTACCGTCACCGACAGTTCATCATCCAGCAGGGCCGCCTTGAGGAAATCGATCTGCATTTCACGCACCAGAAAGGCCAGCCCGGTGCGCTCTTTGAACGTCGATTGGTCAATACCCAGGCCACGCAGCCACTCACTGCGCGCGCGCTCCATAAAGCGCAAATAGCTGGCGTGATAGACCACGCCGCCGGCATCGGTATCCTCCCAGTACACGCGAACCGGCCAGCGGAACACGTCCTGGGCGTGACTCGGCGAGATGTCAGCCATCGATACTTCCATCGGTAAACAGATCGCCCGGCTGCGTCTGTCGCGGCGGCGGGGTCAGGCCCAGGTGGCGCCAGCCCTTGGCGCTGGCCATGCGGCCACGCGCGCTACGCACCAGATAGCCTTGCTGGATCAGATAAGGCTCGACGACATCTTCGAGCGTGCCACGATCTTCGCTGAGCGCTGCGGCAAGTGATTCCACGCCTACCGGACCGCCGTCGAAGTTCTCGATGATGACCGTGAGCAGGCGTCGATCCAGTTCGTCGAAGCCCTGGGCATCGACCTTGACCATATCCATCGCCGCCTGCGCGACCGCGCGGGTAATTTGTCCATCGGCGCGCACCTCGGCGTAATCGCGCACCCGGCGCAATAACCGGTTGGCGATACGCGGCGTACCGCGCGAGCGGCGGGCGATCTCTTGCGCGCCCTCCAGCTCACAGGAGATACCGAGAATGCGCGCAGCCCGGCGCACGATCTCGGTCAGCTCATCGGGCGTATAAAACTCCAACCGCTGCACAATGCCGAAACGGTCGCGCAATGGCGCGGTAAGCATGCCGGCTCGGGTGGTCGCACCGATCAGGGTAAACGGCGGCAAATCGAGCTTGATCGAACGCGCGGCGGGACCTTCGCCGATCATGATGTCGATCTGGAAGTCCTCCATCGCCGGGTAGAGCACCTCCTCCACCACCGGCGAGAGTCGATGAATTTCATCGACGAACAGCACGTCGCGCGCTTCGAGATTGGTCAGCAGCGCGGCCAGATCCCCTGCCCGCTCCAACACCGGGCCTGAAGTAGAGCGCACGTTGACGCCCAATTCATTGGCAATGACATGACTCAACGTCGTCTTGCCCAAGCCCGGCGGCCCGAAGATCAGCACATGATCCAGCGCACCACCACGCCGTTTGGCCGCCTCGATATAAATCGACATCTGCTCGCGCACCGCCTGCTGACCGAGATATTCGGCGAGCCGCCGGGGACGGATCGAAGCCTCTAAAGCCTCGTCGTCGAGCTGCGTGGCGGCGGTGATAATGCGGTGTTCGGTCATGCCGCGAATTATGGCAGGAACAGGGGAACGGGGAACGGGGAACGGGGAACGGGGAACGGGGAACGGGGAACGGGGAACGGGGAACGGGGAACGGGGAACGGGGAACGGGGAAAAGCCTAAAAAGCAGAAGCAAAAAAGCAAGAACAAAAACAAAGAAAGATCAAAAAAGAGCGCGACTCTGCAATATCCCCTCGAACGTCATGTTCCCCGTTCCCTGTTCCCCATTCCCCGCCCTAAATTTCCACCTGCGCCCCAAGCTCAATCAACCGATTGCCTGGAATCTGGAAGAACGCCGTCGCCGGCAGCGCATTGCGCGCCATAAAAGCGAACAATTTGTCGCGCCATAGCGCCATACCGGGCCGGCGTGCATCGGCAATGATGGTTTCGCGCGACAGGAAAAAGGTGGTGTCCATCAGATCGAAACCGAGTCCGGTACGCGCGCACTGGGTAAGCGCCAACGGGATATTCGGGTCTTCGGCAAAGCCAAAGCGCAGCGCGAGCCCATAGAAACCGCCATCCATCGGGGTAATCGTGATGCGCTCGTCGGCCTCGGCCACCGGCGTCTCCAGTATCTCCACCGTCAGCAATACATTGCGCTCGTGCAGCACTTTGTTGTGCTTGAGGTTGTGCAGCAGCGCGTGCGGCACCGCATTCTGATTGGCCGTGAGGAATACGGCCGTACCCGGCACGCTAAGCGGCGGATGTTCGCGGATGTTATGGATGAACGGCGCCAACGCCAAGCCGGACTGCTTGATCTCGCGCACGACTAACTCGCGACCACGGCGCCAGGTCGTCATCACGATGAAAATGGCGACGCCAAGCACCAGCGGGAACCAGCCGCCATATTCGACCTTGATGAGGTTGGCACCCAAGAACGACAGATCGATCGTAAGCAACAGTACACCGGCCACAATCACCACCGGGCGACTCCAACCCCACTGACGACGCGCCACCAGCAAGGCCAGGATGGTGGTAATGGTCATCGTGCCGGTCACCGCAATACCGTAGGCCGCGCTGAGGGCGTCGGAGCTGCCGAAGTGCAACACCGACGCCAGCACCATAATCAACAAGAAGCTATTGACCCACGGCACGAAAATCTGCCCGGACATCTCTCGTGAGGTATGCACCACCGGCATGCGCATGGAGTACCCCAGCGCCATCGCCTCGCGGGTCATCGAGAAAGCGCCCGAAATCACTGCCTGCGAAGCAATCACCGTGGCCAGACAAGCCAGGCCGATCATCGGATACAACAGAGGCGCCGGCACCAGTTTAAAGAAGGGGCTATCGATCGCCTCGGGATGCGCCAGCAACAAGGCGCCCTGGCCGAAGTAATTCAATACCAACGCCGGCAATACAAAACTGAACCACGCCAGGCGTATGGGCTTTTTGCCGAAATGGCCCATGTCGGCATACAGCGCTTCGGCGCCGGTCAACGCCAGCACCACGCCACCCAAGGCAATAAACGCCTTCATGCCGTGGGCGGAAAAAAACCTGACCCCATACATCGGATCGAGCGCATACAACACCTGCGGATTGCGCAGAATCTGCTGCACGCCGAGCAGGGCAATCACGATAAACCAGATCACCATCACCGGGCCGAACAGCCGCCCCACTCGCTCGGTGCCATGGCGTTGCAAAGCAAACAACAGGAACAGGATCACCACCGTGATCGGCACCACCCAAGGCTGCAGATTGGGCGCGGCCACTTTTACGCCCTCTACCGCCGACAGCACGGAAATCGCCGGGGTAATCACTCCATCGCCATAGAACAAAGCGGCGCCGAAAATACCGATGATCGCCAGTATCCAGCGCGAACGCGGCTCGCCGCGCACACTGCGCAGCGCAAGCGCCAGCAGCGCCATGATGCCGCCCTCGCCCTTGTTGTCGGCACGCATGATGAACACCACGTACTTCAACGACACCACGATGATCTGTGCCCAGAAAATCAGCGAGAGCACACCAAAGATGCTCTCCGGCGTGGGCTTCATGCCATCGTGGCTCAACGTGGTCTGCAAGGTATACAGCGGACTCGTGCCGATATCGCCGTAAACCACACCGATGGCGCCTAACGACAACGCAGCGAGGCGGCGCTTGGTTTCAGCGTCGCTCATGCCGCTCAAAATGCCCTGATTCACGGCTTAAGCCCCTAGTGCGGCGCGTAGCGCCTTGCGGATGATGGATTCGGCACTGTCACCTTCAGCGGCGACCTTTTGCACCAAACGCGTAACTTCGACGGGTTTGTAACCGAGTTGCTGCAAGGCCACGGTGGCCTCGCCGGCGGGATCGAGCGGCGCGCCAGCCGGCCGGCCCAAGGAACTGCTCAAGTTTACGCCCAGCCCCTCGATGCGATCGCGCAATTCGATCACGATACGCTCGGCCGTCTTCTTGCCGATACCGGGAATCTTGGTCAGCGCAACCACATCGCCGGCATGTACCAGGCGCGCGAAGTCGGCCGTGGACACCCCCGACAACACCGACAGCGCGATCTTCGCGCCGATGCCGCTGATCTTGAGCAGATTTCGAAACAGCGCCCGCTCGGACTCATGCATAAAGCCGTATAGGGCGACGCTGTCTTCCTTCACCGCATAGTGGGTGAGCAGAATCACTTCTTTGCCCGTGCCGGGCAGGTCGTAGATGGTCGACATCGGCGCTTCCAGCTCGTAGCCGACGCCCCCCACCTCGATCAACAGCCATGGCGGCTGCTTGGAAACCAGGATGCCGCGCAATCGGCCAATCATCGTCGCCTTCTCCATGCGGTACGCGGAATACCCACGCGCGCCAGGCTGGCACGGGTGTGCGCATGCGCCACGGCTACCGCGAGCGCATCGGCGGCATCCGCTTGCAGTGGGCCTTTCAGGCCAAGCAATACGCCCATCATGTGCTGCACTTGAGTCTTATCGCCCCTGCCGCTACCCACCACGGCTTGTTTCACTTCGGTCGCCGCGTATTCGTGCACGGCAATTCCCTGACTGACCACCGCACAAATCGCAGCGCCTCGCGCCTGTCCTAATTTCAAAGCCGAATCGGGATTGCGCGCCATAAATACACGCTCAATACCGCACTCGTCTGGCTGATGCGTGGCGATGATGGCACATAGCTCGTCGAAGATCCGCTTGAGACGCAAGGGAAAGCTGGCCTCGCCCGATACCACCAGCCCAACATGAAAAACATGTGACAGCTTACCGCCGGCATCGACATCGATGATGCCGACACCGGTGCGCTGACTGCCCGGATCAATACCGAGGATGCGCGTGGAACCGGCAATCTTTGCGCTGGAAAGCGGTATCGAGACATCGAGAACCGCTGACGCCGCCTTGACCGGCCCGGCCTTTCGGCTGGAGCGTGGCGAACCGGTGCCGGCCTCATCGATAGCCGATTCGCCATGGCCCGGCACCACGCCCTCCGACGCTTTAACGCCTCGTCTCTTAATCATTCAACACGGCGTTGTGATAAACCTCGCTCACATCGTCAAGCCCATCGAGCTTTTCGAGGAGGTCTTCCAGCGTTTCGAGTGCATCTTCGGGTACCGCAACCCGGTTATCTGGACGCATCACCACGCCGGCATGCTCCGCATGCAGACCCGCCTTGGTCAGGGCCTGCTGCACCGCTTCGAAATGCTCCGGCGCGCACAGCACCGTGCTCTCGTCGTTTTCATTGACGACATCGTCGGCGCCGGCATCCAGCGCGGCCTCCAGCACTTTCTCTTCCGCGGCGGCATCGCCACCGGTGGCAAACACCAGCTCGCCGCAACGCTTGAATTGGAAAGCCACCGAGCCACTGGTGCCCAGGTTGCCGCCGTGTTTGGTCAGCGCCGAGCGCACATCGGCCACGGTGCGCACGGAGTTGTCGGTGAAGCACTCGATAATCAGGGCGATGCCGGCCGGTCCGTAGCCTTCGTAACGCAACTCCTCCATGTTGGCGCCGCCGTCGGCGCCCGAGCCACGCTTGATCGCGCGCTCGATGGTGTCCTTGGTCATGTTCGCCGACAAAGCCTTGTCGACCGCCGCGCGAAGACGCGGATTGGTGGCCGGATCGGCCACGCCGGCGCGCGTCGCCACCGTAATCTCGCGAATCAGCTTCGTGAACACCTTGGCGCGCTTGGCGTCCTCGGCATTCTTGCGACCTTCGATGGAAGGACCTCTACCCATAAGTAATTCCTGCGGCTGGCCGGACGGACGAACCGGGAATTTTAGCTGCTACACGCTACGGGGTGGCAACCGGGGAACGGGGAACGGGGAACGGGGAACGGGGAACGGGGAACGGGGAACGGGGAACGGGGAACGGGGAACGGGGAAAAGCCTAAAAAGCAAAAACGAAAAAGCAAGAGCAAAACCAAAGAAAGATCAAAAAAGAACGCGGAGCCACAACATCCCCCCAAACTTCACGTTCCCCGTTCCCCACTCCCCGTTCCCTGCTTATCAAACCTCCCCTGCCGCAGAAACTGCGCAATCTGCCGCGCGGTCTCGGGGGAAAACAGCAGGCCGGTGTGATTGGCCTCGACCTGGCAGTGATCGGTCAGCCCAGGCAGGCGGGTTTCGGCCACCGCGACGGTACCGTCGTGCTCACCCTCGAACTGCCCTAACACCACGCCCAGCCCGATCGGCAAGCGGCCAGCGATAACACCAACCTCGCGCGGACCACGCCATTGCTCGAATCCGTGTTCAAGCAAGGCTCGGTTATATCCCAGCAATACCCCGCCGCCGCGCCCCATACCGGCAAGCCGACGAGCTGCCGCACTGCCTTGCAGCGGCGAGCCGAGACAGACAATGCGCCCCGCCGGCAGGTCTTCCTCTTGCTCGCAGGCACGTAGCGCCAGCAAGCCGCCCAGGCTATGCCCGACCAGGTGCACGGATTGATCGGGCTGGGCCAATTCGCGCATGCGGGCATGCAATTGACCCAGAATGCGCTGCTGCGTCGCCGCCACGCTTAAATAATCGAAGCGATGTACCCGAAAGCCAGCTTCCATCAGGCGTCGATGTAGCATGACCAGCGCAAAACCGCGCATCCAAAGGCCGTGCAGAAGAATCACGTGGTCGGACATGGGCCGCCGAAATCATAAAGAAGCAAAATCCCCTCCCCTGCTTGCAGAGGAGGGCTAAGGATGGGCGAATACATGCAGCAAGGCCGCCCTATCCAGGCCACCCCTTAGAAACTAAAGAGGTGGAGAAACCAAGGGCAACTTACACGGTGCCGGCTTTTTCAATCGCCACTTGCACGTGCAATTCTTTCAACTGCGCCGCGGCGATGGGCGAAGGGGCGTCGGTCATCAAGTCTTGCGCACTGGTCGTCTTGGGGAAGGCGATCACGTCACGAATCGACTCGGTCCCCGCCATCAACGCAGCGATGCGATCGATACCGAACGCCAAGCCACCATGCGGCGGTGCGCCGAATTTCAACGCCTTGAGCAGAAAGCCGAATTTCGCCTCGGCCTCTTCGGCACCGATGCCGAGCAACTCGAACACCGCGCTCTGCATTTCCGGTCGATGGATACGGATAGAGCCACCACCGATTTCGTTGCCGTTGAGCACCATGTCGTAGCCACGGCTGACGGCGGTCGCCGCGTTCGCCCGCAGATCGTCGATGTCATCGACATTGGGCGCGGTAAAGGGGTGATGCAGGGCAACGTAACGCTGCGCCTCATCGTCGTACTCGAACATCGGGAAATCAGTGACCCACAGCGGCTTCCAGCTATTTTCCACCAGCCCGCGATCCTTGCCGACCTTGATGCGCAAGGCGCCCATAAAGTCGGTAACCGTCTTCCAGCGACCCGCGCCGAAGAACAGCATGTCGCCGCTCTGCGCCCCGGTGGCTTTGAGGACACCCTCCAGCGCCGCATCGTCGAGAAATTTAGCCACCGGCGAATTGATGCCCTCGCGCCCTTTGGCCAGATCGTCGATACGCAGCCAGGCCAGGCCTTTGGCACCGTACTTGGCCACGTATTCGGTGAGCAGGTCGATCTCTTTGCGGGTCAGCGTGCTGCCGCCCGGTACACGCAACGCCGCTACGCGGCCGGCGGGATCATTCGCCGGCTCGGCAAACACCTTGAACTCGACATGCTTCACCGCATCGGCGATATCGATAAGCTCCAGCGCGATGCGCAAGTCGGGCTTATCCGAACCATAGCGACGCATCGCCTCGGCCCAGGTCATGCGTGGGAACGCGGCATCCAGCTCAACGCCCTGCACTTCTTTGAATACATGGCGGATCAGCTCTTCGACGAAATCCTGCACGTCGCGCTCTTCGACAAAGGCGAACTCAAGATCGAGCTGGGTGAATTCCGGCTGGCGATCCGCGCGCAGATCTTCATCGCGAAAACAGCGGGCGATCTGATAGTAGCGATCAAAACCGGCCATCATCAGGATCTGCTTGAACAACTGCGGCGACTGCGGCAGCGCATAGAACTGGCCCGGATGCACGCGGCTTGGCACCAGGTAATCGCGAGCACCTTCGGGCGTGGCCTTGGTGAGAATCGGCGTTTCGATGTCCTGAAAACCGCGCGCGTCGAGATAACGACGCAGCGCCTGCACCAGATGGATGCGTGTACGCAACATGCGCTGCATCTCGGGACGGCGCAGATCGAGGTAGCGGTAAGTCATCCGCATATCCTCGTTGGGGTTCTCATGCTGTGCGAATGGCAGATCCTTCGCCGCATTGAGAATCTCGATCTTGTCGGCGACCAACTCCACCGTACCGGTCTTGAGCTTGTCGTTTACCGAAAGACGCTTGCGGATCGTGCCGGTGACGCGCAGGCAATACTCATTACCGATCTCGCCGGCCACCGCGAACGCCCCGGCGTTCTCGCGATCGACCACCACCTGGGCAAGCCCCTCATGGTCGCGCAAATCGACAAAAGCCACGTGGCTCTGCAAACGAAGGGTATTGACCCAGCCGCACAGGGTAACGGTCTGGTCGACCAGCGACTCGTCAATGAGGCCGCAGAAATGCGTGCGCATGCGCTTGAAACTCCGGGCCGCTCAGGCGGCATAAGACATGGAAAGACCCGGAATCTTAACACTCCAGCCCGCCGGCACAGCGGCCAGCGGGCTGTCTGTCAAACATGTTGCTACCGGTGGGCGGCTTACCAGCGGCGATCGACCGCGAAGTCGGCGCGGCAACCGTTATCCACCCAGATACCGTCACGGCGCCAACCCCAGCTACTGCCTTCATCGCAGTCCGCGCTCGAGACCTGACGTACCAGGCGCACGTCGCCCCTGCCGATATCCATCCGGCAGAACTGATAGCGGCCACCGGAACTCTCGCAGCGCACGACATTATTCTGACCGCCCTGACCACCCCAACCGCCGCCCTGCCCTGGGCGCCAGCCGCCGCGATCGTCATCGTCGCCCCGGCCAGGACGCCAGCCGCCGCCCCAACCGTCGCGGCGACGCCCGTCTGACTGCACGAAATTGCCGCGGCAACCGTTTTTGACCCAGACGCTGTAGGGGTCCGTACCCCAACTCTCGCCTTCGGTACAACTGGAGCTGGATAGCTGCTGGGACAGTTCAGAGTATCGCCACGGCACCCTGCAACGACTACCGCGGTTGTCATTGCTGGCGCAATACACCGAACCGTCGCCGCCGATGGTCTGCGCCTGAGCGGTCTGTGTTGCGATACCGAAGCCAACGGCGGCAACCACAACTGCCAACCATAAAACCCTGCCTGTCACGATCATCGAATCGCTCCCTGTGTTGATGGTGGCGTCACGCTAACGCGGACATGCCCAACCGAGATTGAATATCTTACGATGCGATCGACAAATATTGCGCATGGTTGATCCGCGTTCAGCCTGCCTTGGCCCGACCATCCGGCGGCCCTGGCACGACCTCAATCGGATGAGGTCGGTGCAGGCGCCGGGCTGCTGGCTGCCGGTTTGCTGTCGCCCGCCGGGGCGGCCGCCGCAGGCGCCGGGCTGGCGGCCTCGCCAGCAAGGTTGCGCTTCTTGTCGCCGTCTTTCTTGAAGTCCGTCTCGTACCAGCCGCTGCCGGCAAGCCGGAACGAAGGCGCGCTCAGTTTGCGTTGCACGCGCGGCGCGGCGCATTGCGGGCAAGTCTCGGGATCGGGGTCGGACAGCTTCTGCAGACGGTCGAAACGATGACCGCAGCCGCTGCATTCGAATTCGTAAATAGGCATAACCACTCCAAGTGAAACCAGGGCCGGCCAGGCCGGCAGCCCGTCATTATCGAGCCCACCGGCCAGTTTTCAATGGTGACCACCGTAATCGGCGGCGGCGATGAGCATGGCGCACGTTCTTCGTATACCTATGAGGCGCTCGCGCTGGCACAAGGGCCGGCACAAGGTAACGCACGCGCACATGCCAGCGCACGGACGTCTAAACGTCTAGTTGACTTTGACGGCAAGCACGATCTAGCCTGCAATCGCTGCATTGCAGCATCACCGGGGAGAATACATGCAAAAGTCATCCAGCAAGACCGCCTCGACGCGGCTCGTCAATACTGCTTTATTCACAGCCATCCTGTTGACGCTTTCTACCGGCCACGCCAGCGCGCAAAGCAGTACACCGTCCGCCGCTGACAAGGCCAAGAACCTGAGCGCCGTGATCGTTACCGGCACACGGGCAGACAATCGCACCGAAAGCAGTTCGTTGACGCCGATTGACGTCGTGTCGAACCAAGCCTTGCAGCAGACCGGCACCAATGAGTTGACCACCGCCCTGGCGCGGCTCATCCCCTCCCTGACCTTCCCCCGCCCTGCGGCGGCAGATACCGCCGACTCCCAACGGCCGGCGCAGTTGCGCGGCCTGTCGCCCGACCAGGTGCTGGTGCTAGTGGACGGCAAGCGCTGGCATCCGGGCGCCATCATCCTGACCAACGGCGTACTCGGGCGCGGTTCGCAAGCGGTGGATTTGAACACCATCCCGATCGCCGCGATCGACCATATCGAAGTACTGCGTGACGGCGCTTCGGCACAGTACGGCTCCGATGCCATCGCCGGTGTCATCAATATCGTGCTGAAGAAAGGTGCCCAGGGCGGCGCCGTCGAAATCACCGGCGGGCAATATTCCGCCGGCGACGGCCGGCAATGGCAAGGTTCGGCCAACTTCGGCATTCCGCTGAATGATGACCGAGGCTGGCTGCGCCTCACCGTGCAGAATGGCAACCAGGACTACAGCAATCGTGCCGGCGTCAACCGCACCCGCCCGGCCGACGGTGTAACACAGCGCTTTGGCGATCCGGCCGTGCACGATCGCAATCTGTTTCTCAATGCGCAGTACGACATCACCCCTGGCGTACAGCTCTACGCGTTTGGCCACTACGGTCATCGCGACAGCACCTCGCCGGCGTTTTTCCGCAACCTGTCCAATAGCAACTCCGTGCCATCGATCTATCCCCATGGCTATCTGCCATTGGAGAACTCCGATGCGACGGACCAGTCACTCGTACTCGGGCTGCGCGGCAAGACCGACGGTTGGCGCTGGGACGTCAGCGCCAACTACGGCGGCAATCGCGTGTCATACGACACCTTCAACAGCGTCAATCGCGCCTGGCTGAAAGATTTCGGCTCAAGCCCAACCCGCTTCCACGACGGCATTCTGTCTGCCGCACAGCAATCGTTCGATATCGACATCGTCAAAGAATTGTCGGTGGGCTGGCTGCCTAACCCAGTGACGCTTGCCTTCGGCACCGAATACCTGCGCCAGAGCTACCGCATCAAGGCCGGTGACCCGACCTCGTATTACACCGGCACCTCGGGAGTCTCCGGCGGCGCCCAAGGTTTTGGCGGCTACCAGCCGATCAATGCCGGCTCACACGCCCGACATGACGTCGCCGAGTATCTCAGCCTGGAAACCAATCTCACCGATCGCCTCGGTACGTCAGTGGCGGTTCGCCACGAAAATTATTCCGACTTCGGCAGCACCACCTCGGGCTCGCTCGCCGGACGCTTCGATTTCACCGATCGCATCGCGGTGCGCGCCAGTGCATCCACCGGCTTTCGCGCACCCTCGCTAGCACAGCAGTTTTATTCGTATACCTCATCGCTCTACTACGGCGCAGGCAACTCGTTGGGCCTACCGCCCGGCATTTACAACACCGGCCTGGTCTCGGCCAACAGCACGGTCGGCCGCCTGCTCGGCGCACAAGCGTTGAAGCCGGAGAAATCGCATAACTACACCGTGGGCCTGGTATGGAACCCGATCGACCCGCTGAGCTTGAGTGCTGACCTCTATCAGATCCAGATCGACAACCGCATTACGTTGTCCAGCAATCTCGCGACCACCTCCACGGCCGTCCAAAACTATCTGGCCGCCAATGGCGTCACCAATACCAACTACAGCGGCATCGCCTACTTCACCAATGCGGTGAATACGCGCACGCGCGGCATCGACCTGGTCGGAAGCTATCGTTTCGATTTCGGCCATGCCGGCACGCTGCAGACCACCCTCAGTTACAACTACAACAAAAACAAAGTCACCGAAGTCAAACCCAACCCCGCGGTACTCAACTCGCTGGGCCTGAATTTGAAACGCATCGATCGTCGCGATCAGTACGGCCTGCTCGCCGACACCACGCCACGCAGCAAGCTGATTCTCAATGGGCTCTACAACATCGATCATTGGAGCGTGAACGGCACGCTGACCCGCTACGGCAAGTTCACCAGCTACAACTCCACCAGTGCCGCTTTCGACCAGACCTTCAGCAGCAAATGGCTGCTTGATCTGGCGCTGAGCTACAACCTGGATCGCTGGAGCTTTACGGTGGGCGCGGACAACGTATTCAACACCTACCCCGACAAAGCCATCGCCGCCAACGACAACAACGGCACCCTGCCCTACTCGGTGTTCTCGCCATTTGGATTCAATGGTGCGTACGTGTACGGGAAAGTGGCTTATCGCTGGTAGGACTCGGTAGCAGCTTGTCGCCAGGCTGCCCCCCCCCCTCCCAGCCTCCCCCTACGATCGAAGGGAGTCCCTTTTCGGGACAAGCAGGGGGAGGAGCCAAGCACCCTCCCCTGCTTGTAGGGGGAGGGCTGGGGAGGGGTACAACCTAGCGACGACGCTAGTCACGCCACTAAACGTTCACCGTCAGCGCGATCAGCACCACCACCTCGACCAACTCAGTCAGTGCGCCGCAGGTATCGCCCGTCATCCCACCCAGGCGCTTGCGGCAGGCATGGCGCCAGCCGGCGAAGACCACCAGCGCGCACAGCAAGGCCAAACCACCACGCCAGCCAAACGCAACGCAAACAGCAGCGGCAAACAGCAATCCCATGATGCACGCCGCACGCGGGGCATCGACCAAACCACTACCGAGTCCACCACTGCGCACGTACGGCACGCTCAAAAAAGCCAGGGTCAAAGCGCCTCGTGCCAACAGCGGCGCCAACAGCAACGCGCTCCAATGCGGTGTGGCCATGCTCGCCAACGCGGCAAATTTGGTCAGCAGCAACAGGATCAGTGCGGCGACACCCGCAGGCCCGCAGCGGGGATCCTTCATGATCGTCAGCGTGCGTTCGCGATCGCCAAGCCCACCCACCCAGGCATCGGCACTGTCGGCAAGACCATCCAGATGCAAGCCACCCGTGGAAACTACCCACGCCGTCAACAGCACTGCCGCCGACAACATCGGCGGCCAGCCGTGCACCAGCCAGGCGAGGCCGCACAGCCACGCACCAAGCAGCAGCCCGACCAGCGGATACCACGCCAACGAAGCCGATTGCGCACGCGCATCGTCGAACGTCGATACCGGCACCGGCAAACGGGTGAGGAAACCGATCGCTGCAAACAGGCCGCGCATTATGCCGGCATGCTGTCGGCGATAACGGTGGCCGGCCAACTTATTCGATGTATCGATGCGTGATGCACCTCGATACTGGCCATATCGCCGTAGGGACGGCCTTCGACGAGGCAACGAAGCAGGCGAATCGCACCGCCATGGGTAACCACCAGCACCCGTCGCGTGCCGGCTTTGGTGACGATGTCGTCCAGTGCCGCGCTTAGACGCGCACGAAATGCGTTAAAGGTTTCCGCACCCGGTGGCGGGTTTGCTACCGGATCGGCCCAGAAACGGCCAAGCTCACCACCGGATTCTTCTGCCAGCGTTTCAATCGGCACACCTTGCCACTCGCCAAAATGGTATTCGGCCAGCCGGGAGTCCAGCGTTAACGGCAGTCCACGTGCGCTAGCCAGCTCCTGAGCGAATAATGCACAACGCTGCAGCGAAGAGGACACGATCAACTCCCAGTCGTCACGCTCTTGCACCGCTGCACGCAATTGCATCCAGCCGATGTCAAGCAACGCATCATCGAGTTGGCCGCGATAACTGCGCTGCCCCGTGTCGCCGTGGCGCAGCAAGTCGATCACAGTGCCCTCTCCATGCGTACTCATGCCGTCGATACTCCAGCCTGTGCAAACGTAGCCATTTGATTGTGCAGCACGCAGGCCAGCCGCAACAGCGGCACTGCTGTAGCCGCGCCACTGGCCTCACCCAGCCGCATGCCAAGATCCAGCAAAGGCGTGGCGGCCAAGGCATCCAGCACAATGCGGTGGCCGCGCTCTTGCGAACAATGCGCGAACAACAAGCCTTCACGCACACTGGGATTGATGCGCACCGCCGCCAGGGCCGCTACCGTGGTGATAAAACCATCGACCAGCACCGGCATGCCTAGCTGCGCCGCCGCAATATAGGCACCGGTCAATGCGGCGATCTCGAAGCCACCCAGGCAACGCAGTTGCTCCACCGCATCATTTGCGTCAGCGTGCAAGGCGAGGCCACGCGCGATCACCGCGCTTTTATGTGCGATACCTGCGCTGTCGAGCCCGGTACCGGCACCGGTCAATCGATCTGGCGTTTCGCCCAGCAAGGCACAGGCCAGCGCCGTGGCCGAGGTGGTGTTGGCAATACCCATTTCGCCGCCGACAAATAACTGCGCACCCGATGCATGTGCCGCCCGAACGCTGTCGGCACCTGCCGTGAAGGCCGCATCAAGCTGGGCGACACTCATGGCGGCCTGCTGGCAGAAATCCGCCGTCGTGGCCGCGATGATGGCGCGGCGTACTTCCGGCAGCTCGCCAGGATCATTCACCGTGCCAAGGTTGACCACCTCCAGCGTCGCGCCAAGCGCGCGCGCCAATACGCTGATCGCCGCACCGCCATGGGCAAAGTTACGCAGCATTTCGCCCGTCACTGCCTGCGGAAACGCCGATACATTCTGCGCAGCGACCCCGTGATCGCCGGCGAACACACTGATCCAAACGTGCTCGACACTCGGCTGCGCAACCCGCTGTAAAGCCGCCAGTCGTATCGCCACCGATTCCAGCATGCCAAGCGAGCCAGGCGGCTTGGTCAATTGCGCCTGATGCTCACGCGCCGCCGTTTCAAAACCAGCATCGATCGGCTGGCAGGTTTGATACAACCATTCACGACTCATCACAGTGTTCCTTTGAGAATCAACGGCAAACCCGCGGCAACAAACAACACCCGCTCACAAGCCCCCGCAAGCGCCTGATGCAAACGGCCAGCCTCGTCGACAAAACGACGACTCAGCTCACCCAACGGCACAATACCAAGACCCACTTCATTACTGACCAGGATGATCTCACCCGGTAACTCAGCGAGACATTCAAGCAATGCCGTGCGCTCACGCTCAAAGCGATGCGCATCGACATCGCCAAGCAAATTACTCAGCCACAACGTCAGACAATCGACCAACACGCAACGATCCGCACCCGCATACGCACGCAAGGTATCGGCCAACGCCAACGACTCCTCCACACAAAGCCATTGCGACGGACGACGCGCACGATGATGCGCGATACGCGCAGCCATCTCCGCATCACCCGCCTGTGCCGTAGCGACATAAACCACCTCACGCCTCGACTCACCGGCAAGACGCTCCGCCAAAGCACTCTTACCCGAACGCGCACCACCAAGAATCAGGCTACGCATAAAAACGTCACTCCACGCATAGTTTTCTCCGCCCTACAGCGACGCTCAACGCACCGCTCTTGATTTTGACCTTGCCCTTGATCTCGGCTCTTGGGGCCCCTGTGCGTCGGTGAGGGTCGGACGACAAGGCCCGCAGGGGCATCGACATGGATGTCGATGCCTTTTCGCCAGGGCAGGAAGCCCTGTCGAAAAGCCCGGCCGAACCTCACGTACCCGAAGGGCGACTCACCGGGGTGGCCTTCTCTTTGGTTACTTTCTCTTGGCCACTCAAGAGAAAGTAACTCGGACCCCGGCAGGGGTTCGAAAGCCCGCTGCAAGCGAACCAAGTCGCGACAACTCAAATCAAGAACAAGAGCAAGAGCCCCCCTCACCCCAACCCTCTCCCCCGAGCTACGCTCATGGGAGAGGGAGCAAAGTCCACCCCCAATAATTTCCACAACGCCCCCGTATCCAAATGCACCTCAACCGCATCCGCCAACCGCTCAATACTAGCCTCGCGCAACGCACACATATCCAACGACACCGCATCGCGCACACCAGCCCAGCGCAACAACGCGACCAGCGCCTGCGGCTCATCGAACAAACCATGCAGATAACTGCCAAGCACGCATCCATCGGCCGATAACGCACCATCCTGGCGCCCATCCGCCAACACGCACGACGGCATCGCCAACGCCGGGCCATTGCTGACGCCACAGTGGATTTCGTAACCGCGCACGCACGCATCGGCAAAGGCCAACCGGCCATGCACCTGGTGCAATTGCTTGCCCGCCTGCAGCGTGGTTTCCAGATCGAGCCAGCCCAAACCGCTACTTGAGCCCGGCTCGCCCTCGATACCGAGTGGGTCATGCACCGCGCGGCCAAGCATTTGCAGCCCGCCACAAATGCCGATCAACTTACCGCCGTAACGCAAATGCCGCGCTATCGCCGCCTCCCAACCGTGGTCGCGCAGCCAGGCCAGATCCGCGCGGGTGGACTTGGAGCCCGGCAGCACGATCAGATCGCATGGCGGCGGTGTTTCGCCTGGGCCGATAAAACGCAACGCAACCTGCGGATGCGCGCGCAGCGCATCGAAGTCGGTGTGGTTACTGATACGCGGCAACGCAGGCACTACCACGCGCAGTTGCGCATCGGGCTTCGCCTCGATACCGCGCGGCAGCGCATCCTCGGCTTCCAGTTGCAGGCCATGCAGGTAAGGCAATACCCCGAGCACCGGCTTGCCGGTCTCGCGTTCCAGCCAATCCAGGCCCGGCTGCAGCAACGCGATATCGCCGCGAAAACGGTTGATGACGAAACCGGCGACACGTTCGCGCTCGCTCGCGGACAGCAAGGCCAACGTACCCACCAGATGAGCGAATACGCCGCCACGGTCGATATCGGCGATCAACAGCACCGGGCAATCCACCGCTTCGGCATAACCCATGTTGGCGATATCGCGATCACGCAGATTGATCTCGGCGGGACTGCCAGCACCTTCGACAATCACCGCCTGATAAGTCGCCACCAGACGCTGATGCGAAGCCAGCACGGCATCGAACGCGATACGTTTGTAGTCGTGGTAATCGCGCGCATTCATATCGCCGATGGGATGGCCATGCACAATCACTTGCGCACCCGTATCGGTATTAGGCTTGAGCAACACCGGATTGAAATCGGTGTGAGCCGGCACGCCAGCCGCTTGCGCCTGTACGGCCTGCGCGCGACCGATCTCGCCGCCGTCGATCGTCACCGCCGAATTCAATGCCATGTTTTGCGGTTTGAACGGCGCCACCGTCACACCGTACCGATGCAGCCAACGGCACAACGCGGTAACCAGGGCGCTCTTGCCGGCGTCGGACGTGCAGCCTTGCACCATCAGCACACGGCCACTCATAAGCGCACCCTCGCCAGCGTGATCTCGCCCAACGCATTGTCGAGCCGGTCGAACGCCGCATCGTCGCCGGGCAGACCGAAACGCAGGCTTGCCGGCGATGCGAACAAGCGCGTAAGAATGCCGCGAGCAGCGAGTGCCTCATGCCATGCAGCGGCGCGCTCATTGCTGCACCACTGAAAGAATGCGCAGCCGGCGGTTGGTATCAGCCCGTGTCCGCTGAGCAATAAGGCGAGCCGCTTGCTGCATGCTTGCAGGCGGGCGCGCATCTGCTCGTGCCAGGCACGATCGGCCAAGGCGAGTTTCAACACGTGCCGGCTCGGCCCACTCAAGGTCCACGGACCAAGGCGCTCGCGCAATGCGTGCAATAACGATGGCACGGCACAGACAAAGCCTGCGCGAGCACCCGCCAAGCCGAAAAATTTGCCGACCGAACGCAGCACGATCAAACCCTCGCGCTCGCTATGCATGCATAGACTGTGTTCGGGGGTGGCATCGATAAATGCTTCGTCGACGATCAACCAACCGCCGCGCGCAGCCAGTTCGCCATGCAACTGCAGCAGCGTGGCGACATCGAAGCGATCGCCGGCGGGATTATTCGGATGAATCAGCACAATCACGTCGTAATGCTTTGCCTGCGCAAACAGTACCGCCGCCGAGCGGGATTCGACCTGGTGCCCCGCCCGCTGCCATGCATGCGCATGCTCGGCATAGCCGGGGGCAAGAATGCCGACGCACGATGGCGCGCATAACTCGGGCAAAGCCTGGATCGCCGCCTGCGAGCCGGCCACCGGCAGCAAGTACGGCGCCCCGTAATAGCTGCGCGCGACGTCGATCAACTCATCGTCGTCTTCGGGCAATCGATGCCATGCGCTGGCCGGAATAGAGGGTGCCGGCCAGGCGAACGGGCTGATGCCGGTCGATAGATCCAGCCACTGTTCGGCTGCGATGCCAAAGCGCTGCGCTGCGCGCCGTAACCTGCCGCCGTGTTCAAGCATGTGCGCCTCCGCCAACGATCCATGCCAGCAGTATCACCAGCACAAGCCACAGCACGACGGCGTGCCGCACCAGCCGCAGCGCGCGCGTGATCGAACCGGCATCAGGCATCGCGCCCTCGCCGAGTTCGGGCCGCGCCTCCCACACCCCGTGATAAGGCGCCGCACCACCCAGCTTCACCCGCAAGGCACCGGCACCAGCCGCCATCACCGGGCCGGCATTCGGGCTGTCCCATTGCGGCGCCTGCCGGCGCCAGCAGCGCAGCGCGCATGCCGTATGGCCGAGCACGGCGTAGCTCAACGCGGTCAACCGCGCGGGCACAAAATTAAGCACGTCGTCGATCCGCGCCGCTGCCCAGCCAAAGCGCTCATAGCGCGGCGTGCGATAGCCCCACATGGCATCGAGCGTATTAGCGAGCCGGTACAGCACGGCGCCCGGCGCACCGAGCAAGGCAAACCAGAACAGCGCACCGAACACCGCATCGCTGCCGTTCTCCAACACCGATTCGGTCGCCGCCGCAGCGACCTGACTGGCATCAAGCAAGGCGGTATCGCGACTGACCATGCGGCCTACGCTCGCACGAGCCACATCGAGATCACCGGCCGCCAATGCATCCGCGACAGGCTGGGCGTGCTCACCAAGACTTCGGTGGCCGATCGCCAGATACAAGGCAACCACACTGCAAGTCCACCACAACCACCACGTCGCCATGGACAGTACCCACCACGTCAGCGCGACCAGCGGCAACACCGCAAGGCACCACGCACCCAGGCCAGCCAGGCGCCGATCAGCATGCAACCGCATCTCGATCGTGCCTGCCAGCTTTCCGAACATCACCAGCGGATGCGCGCGCCGCGGCTCACCTAAAGCGCTATCGAGCAGCACGGCGGCGAGCATGGCGAGCGCGCTGCTCACGGCAGAAACAACCCCTGTGCCGCAGCCGGGTTCGACGGAAAATAAAGATGCATGAAGCTCGCCGTCATGCGCTGCCGGCGATAGATGCCCTCGCTGCTCGGCCCTTTGTCGGGGTTGACGGCCAAAACCAGCGGCGTCGATGCGATCTCGGCGCGCGCGTAATGGAAGGTATGCCCACGCAAGCCACCTTCGGGAAGCTCGACCGACTGCATACCGATCGCACTCAGCCGCGCCTGCATCTCTGCCCTGCCCGACAACAGACCGGCCATTGGAAACGCGACGCCGTCCTGACCAGCCAATGTATCCAGCGCAAACAGCATGCCGCCGCATTCGGCGAGCAAGGGCTTGCCGGCATCGACATGCGCATGTAGCGCCGCGTGCAGTGCCGTGTGCTGCGACAGCTTTTGCAGATGCAGCTCCGGGTAGCCACCGGGCAACCACACCGCATCGCAAACCGGTAATGTATCGCCGGCCAGCGGCGAGAAGAATTGCAATTGCGCACCAGCGGCGCGCAATACGTCCAGATTGGCCGGATACACAAAGCAGAACGCCGCGTCGCGCGCGACTGCAATACGCAGGCCCTGAAGCTGTGGTGTCGATGGCGCCACGGCCTCAGCCGCGAAGCGCACCGGCGGCGGCAACGTCGCCTCGGCATGGGTGGCCCAGGCATCGGCCAGCGCATCGAGCCGTGCATCGATATCGCTTAACTCAGCGGCGGCGACCAGACCCAGATGACGCTCCGGCAGAGCCAGCGACGCGTCGCGCGGTAACGCGCCCAGCCAATGCAGATCCGGCGGCAAGCTTTCGGCCAGCAATTGGGCGTGATACGCGCTGCCGATACGGTTGGCCGCCACGCCGTGTACCTGTAAACCCTCGCGATAGCGCGCAAGCCCGGTCGCAAGCGCGCCAAAGGTCTGCGCCATCGCCGAGCCGTCGATGACCGCCAATACCGGCAAGCCCAATCGCTGCGCCAGATCGGCACTCGACATACTGCCGTCGAACAAGCCCATCACGCCTTCGACCAGAATCAGGTCGGCGTCGCCCGCTGCCTGGTAAAGACGCGCACGCACATCGGCCTCGCCGCCCATCCACAGATCGAGCTGATAGACCGGATGACCGCTGGCCCGCTCCAGCACCATCGGATCGAGAAAATCCGGGCCGGTCTTGAACACCCGAACGCGCCGCCCCTGCCGCGTATGCCACCGCGCCAAGGCAGCGGTCACACTGGTCTTGCCCTGCCCCGAGGCCGGCGCGGAAACCAGCAAGGCCGGGCAATCACGCGCTGAAGAATCAGGCGCCAGCGCATCGAGCGTCACAATTCGATGCCTTTCTGCGCTTTGATGCCGGCCTGAAACGCGTGCTTGACCACGCGCATCTCGGTCACCGTATCGGCCACGTCGATCAGCCCATCGGGTGCGCCACGGCCGGTGATGACTACATGCTGGTTCGGCGGTCGTGCCGCTAGCGCCGTCAGCACTTGCTCAAGCTGCACATACTGCTGCACCAGCGCGATATTCAACTCGTCGAGCAGTACAAAGTCGTATTCGGGATCGGCCAGCATACCGGCGGCGACCTGCCATGCCGCCTGCGCCGCGGCAATATCGCGAGCCTTGTCCTGCGTCTCCCAAGTAAAGCCCTCGCCCATCACGTGATAGGCCAGCTCGTCATCGAAGCGGCGAAAAAAGGCCTCTTCGCCGGTCGAGAAACTGCCCTTGATGAACTGCACTACGCCACAGCGAAAACCGTGCCCCAAGGAGCGCGCCAACATGCCGAAGCCGGACGAACTCTTGCCCTTGCCATTGCCGGTATTGACCACCAGCACACCGCGCTCGATGGTGGCGCGGGCGATCTTGCGATCGACCAGCTCCTTCTTTCGCTGCATGCGCTCGCGGTGGCGCTCTTCGGCTGTCATGGGTTCGCGCTGATCGTTCATGCCTGTACTCCTTGATGTGTGTGCGACTGCATCAGCCAACCAAGCAACTTGTGCAGCACGAGCGCCGCGCCGATATAGCTCAGCGTAGTACGTACGAACAACGGCCCCCACTGCCACAGCCGCGCGACGTACTCGCTGACATGCGGTGCGGCATAGCGGCCACCGAACCAGTAAAACGCCCCGTTGGAAATCGCGAACGACAAGGTGGCCGCAAGCAAGGCCACGCCGAATGCGCCGATCAGCGAGCCGGCGCTACCCTGCAGGTGCGCAGCGTATTGCCGACCGGCATACCACAGCACCGCATAGGCCGGCAGCAAAAAGCTATAAGCCACCGTGACGCAAAAATCGCTGACTCCGGCATAGCTGATCGACACCCAGTCCAGCACCACCGCAAGCGCCATGAATACACCGAACAGCAGATGGCGACGCAAATACAGGCCACCCAGAAAAAACACCGCCATCGAGGCATCCGGCAAATGCAGCACATCGCCAAAATGCTTGAACCGAGTGGCGAGCATCCATACAAGCAGCGCGACAAACACTGCAATGGCACTGGGACGGGACAATGGTTTCATCGCGCTGATCTCATGATGGAATGACTCGTGACGGTGTACACATCAATACTTACTGTGCGGGCTGATAACGCAAAGTAAGCATGTAGTTGCGTCCGGGCTGGTTGTAATAAGCCGCGGTTTCGTAGTGCTTGTTGAACACGTTGTTGGCGCTCAATTGCAGGCGCCAGTCTTTGTGCATGGCGTAAGTGACACGCAGATCGGTAAGCGCATAGCCGCCAAGCCGGTAGTTATTGGCGAGATCGTCATAACGATCGCCGGCGACATAGATGCTGCCGCCAAAACTCAGATCGCCCATCTGCCGGTCGGCATCGATACGCCCGCTTTGCTTCGCCCGGCGCGGCAACCAGTTGCTGTGATAACTGCCGTTGGTTTCGTTACGCGGATCAAGCCAGGTTGCCGTGCCGCTCACATTCCATTCGGCGACTGTCGTATGCGCCGTAGCCTCGACGCCACGAATGCGTGCCCGCTCGATATTGTTCGCCGACCCATACGGATACAGCGGCGGGTTGGGCGTGTTGTCGTACGCAATGAGGTCGTTGATCTTGTTCTGGAACGCATTCAGCGACCAACCGCCCCAGCTATGCGTGCCGCGCAGCCCGAGTTCGAAACTGCGCGAGCTTTCCGGCCGCAAGGTCGATTTGCCGTAGTAAGGGTAATAAAGCTCGTTGAACGTCGGCGCCTTGAATGCGGTGCCGTAGCTGGCCGTCAGTCGCAGCTCTTGAGTGAAATCCCAGCCCCACAACAGGCTGCCGGTGTTCTTGCCACCGAACTGGCTATTGTCGTCGCGGCGTACGCTCGCCTGTAGCGACTGGCTGCCAAAAGTCTGCTGCCATTGACCGAACCAACCACGATTGACGCGGTGATCGACCACATACGTGGTGTTGCTTTGCACCTTGTCGCCCTGCACGTCGAAACCAAGGCTGTACAAGCCGCCACCCGCACCGATGTCGGCCTGCAACGAACCAAGGTTGCGGCGTGTATTGAAGGTGCTGGTGTAGACGTTATTGAGATAGTTGTCGCTCAGATCCACGCTCTGGGCCAGGCTCAGGGTGAAGGTCAGCGCCTTGGACGGCTTGTAATGTACGCGCGTGCCTGCCACCTGCGACACCGAGTCGGAGCTGTTGCTGCTGGTGCCGTCGTATTTGTTGTGCGCCTCGGTGCGAAACACTCGCGCATCGGCGTCCCAGGCATCGCTGAAACGATAGCCGCCCTGCAACGACAACGAGTTATTGCGGTAGCCATCGCGATCGGGCTCATAGGTGTAGCAGCCACCACCATTGGGAAACGGCTTACCACGGCAGGCATTAATGCCCTGGGTCTGGTCGTGCGAAGCCTCTAGCGAATACCAGGCTTGCGCCGTACGCCCGGCCACACCGGCCGAACCGCGCAAGGTGTCGTAGCTGCCGACGCCAAAGCTGAAATTCGGCACGAAGGCCCCTGCCGGGCGGCGAGTAAAGATCTGGATCACGCCACCGATGGCCTCCGAACCGTAGAGGCTGGAAAACGGTCCGCGCACGATCTCGATGCGCTCGATCTGTTCTACCGGAATGTCCTGGATCGCCGGAAGGCCAAGCGTGGCCGAACCGATCTTGATGCCGTCGACCAGCACCAGCACATGATCGGCTTCGCTGCCGCGCAGAAACAGCGACGTCGGCTTGCCCGGACCGCCGTTATTGGCGATCGACATACCCGGCGTACCGCGCAGCAGATCCTGCACCGACGACGGCTGTAAGCGTTCGATATCGCTACGGTCGATCACCGTGATCGCCGCCAGCGTGCTCGACTGGGTCTGCTCGGTACGGGTGGCCGTAACGACGACGCTGGTGAGGTCGTTCGCCGCGTCTGCGGCAAACGCAGGGGCAAACACGGACAACAAAGCCACCGCCAACGCGGATCGGCGGACCAACAAAACATGAGAATGCACTGCAACGCTCCTTCGCCGCGCCAGCCCCGCGCGGTGTCGTGATATCGGGACAAGCGGAAGGAGACGTGGCGCCGGTGTGCCATGCACACAGCCCCATGACATGGCCCGCCGCCTGTCTGGTTAAGCCTCAAGGCCGGTCTCCGGGCTTGCGAGCGAAGGCCGTGGCCTCCCCGGTCAGCGCCTTCCCATGCACGCGGTGCACAGTGGCTTCATGCTGATCGTCTGCTCGCCTACCGTTGCGGGGGCAGCTCCGGAATTGCCATGCATGCATGGCGCACCGGATTCCCGTTTCAACCGCCGACACAACGCCGGCAGTCACCTCAGGCTGCGCGAATCTTAGCAGCACCGCGATCTTTCGTTGACGCTGCCGCCGGGTTTCAATAGCTTGGCAGCGGGGAAGTCACGGGGTGATAACGCGAAACACGCGTATTTCGGCTATCGGGATTGGGGAGAAAACTTGATGAGCAAGCGATACCAGGGCCGTACTGTGCCTGTCTGGTGCCTGTCGTTATTCGGAGGTTCTGCGCTGTTCGCCGCCGCAAGCGGCCTGGCCCAGACGGCGCCCACCGAGCAGCCGCCATCGACCAGCAACGCCAAGCAACTGCAGTCGGTGGTGGTTACCGGTACCCGTGCCAGCAACCGTACGGTGGCCGAGTCACTGTCACCGATCGATGTACTGAGCCCGGCCGACCTGCAATCCAGCGGTAATACCGACATCGCCAGCGCGCTGGGCCGTTTGCTGCCTTCGCTGGATTTTCCGCGGCCGGCGATCAACGACGGTAACGACGCGCTGCGCCCGGCGACACTGCGCGGGCTGTCCCCCGACCATGTCCTGGTGCTGGTGGACGGCAAGCGCTATCACACCAGCTCCCTGGTCAACTACAACCCCTCGGTCGGCCGTGGCTCGGCACCGGTGGATCTCAATTCGATTCCGATCGCCGCCATCGATCATATCGAAGTGCTGCGCGACGGCGCCGCCGCACAGTACGGCTCCGATGCCATCGCCGGCGTCATCAATATCGTGCTCAAGCACGGTGGCAGCGGCGGCCAGGTCACCGCCAGCGGCGGCGTCATGGACAAAGGCGACGGCGCGCAAAACGGCTTGGAAGCCTCGCTCGGCGTGCCGCTGGGCAAGGACGGCGACCTTGGCTGGTGGCGCGTGGCGCTGAATTACCAGAGCGCGATGAAAACCAATCGCGCCGAATACGGCCTGCAAGACCCGGCCAGCAATGGCGGCGTGGAGTACCAGCGCTACGGCGACCCAGGCGTGAAAACCTTGCAGGCGCTGACCAATTTCAGTTTCGTGCTGGCGCCGAAAGTGGATTTATACGGCTATATCAATATGAGCCGGCGCAACGTCGACTCCAATGGTTATTACCGTACCGCCGGCTCCGGCCGCAACGTGCCGGCGATCTATCCGAACGGCTACCTGCCGCATATCGTCAACGCCACCAACGATGTCGCCGCCGTGCTCGGCGTCAAGGGCATCAGCGATGGCGGCTGGCATTGGGATGTGTCGGGCAACTACGGCGTCAATCGTCTCAACTTCGACGTCCGCAACAGCCTGAATGTCGCGCTGTACAACACCCTCGGCTACACGCCCACGCAGTTTCATGTCGGCAAGTTCCGCACCACCCAGGGTGTGTTTAATCTCGACGTCAGCAAAGAGGTCGAGGGCTGGCTGCCCAATGCGCTCAACGTCGCCTTCGGCGCGGAATATCGCCGCGACGGCTACAACATCTATCCCGGCGACCCGAGTTCTTATTACGGCGACCCGGCCGGCGCCTTCCCCACCGGCTCACAGGTGTATCCGGGCCTGACCCCGCAGGTCAGCGGCAACTTCAGCCGCAACAGCAAAGCGGCCTACCTCGATCTGGAAACCGACCTCAGCAGCAAACTTTCCGTGGGCCTGGCCGGTCGCTACGAAAACTATAGCGACGCCGGCTCCACCCGCTCCGGCAAGCTGTCTGCGCGCTACCAGTTCACCGATACCTTTGCCTTGCGCGGCACCGCGTCCAACGGCTTTCGCGCGCCATCGCTGGCACAGCAGAACTACGAGTCGGTGGTGTCGATCATCCAGAACCAGCAGCTAGTGCAGGTAGGCACTTACCGCACCGCCTCACCCGAAGCCATCGCCTTGGGCGCCAAGCAGCTTAAACCGGAGAAATCGAGCAACTACAGCATCGGCGCGGTGTGGCAGCCGACCAATGATTTCAACGCCGTACTCGATCTCTACCAGATCCGCATCTGGCACCAGATCCTCTACTCCGACCAGATCGACCTGATCGACAACCCGGCGCTGTTTGCCTATTTCAACTCGGTCGTGCCCAACAGCCAGGTCAGCGCGGCGCAGTATTTCGCCAATGCCGCCACCACCCGCACGCGCGGTGCCGACCTGGTCACCAACTACCGGATGGACTTGGGCGACTACGGCAACCTGCGCCTCAACCTCGGCGCCAACTACAACCACACCAAGGTGCTCAACGTTATCGCACCGCCGCACCAGTTGACCGACCACGTGCCGGGCATCCAACTGTTCGGCCGTGCCAGTCAGGGCATCCTCACCGCGGCCACCCCGCGCACCAAATACATCATCGGCGGCGACTGGCTTTATCGCGGTTTCGACCTGCACACCAATCTGACCCGCTACGGCGCGATCGAACGCCTCGGCGATACGCCGGCCGGCGACCAGCATTTCTCCGCCCGCTGGCTGTTGGATATGTCGCTCAGCTACAAGCTGCAAGATTGGTCGTTTACCGTGGGCGGCGACAACATCACCAACCAGTACCCCACCCGCGTCACCCCGAACAACGCCTACGACTACTACAACGGCGAAATCCCCTACTCGCCGCTGTCGCCGTTCGGTTTCAACGGCCGCTATTGGTACGCGAAGGTGAGCTATCACTGGTGAGTAAATAAAACCACCCGGCCTAGCGCCGGGTGGTTTTTTTCATGGTGCGTAGGTTGGGGTGAGCGCAAGCGAACCCCAACGTTGCGCCACGTTGGGCGTCACCGCGAACCCCGACATTACGCAACGTTGGGCATCACTTCGTTCAGCCCAACCTACGGAGCCAAGATCCATAGCCACGGTCGTGAGAGATCTAGTGTTGCTCTGAAAGCGCTACGACCGGCGTCCGTACAATGTCTACGCAGGGCCGAAACCGAACGTTACGGTCTTGCCGTGCGTAGGTTGGGGTGAGCGCAAGCGAACCCCAACGTTGCGCCACGTTGGGTGTCGCCGCGAACCCCGCCATTACGCAACGTTGGGCATCACTTTGTTCAGCCCAACCTACGGAGCCAAGATCCATAGCCACGGTCGTGAGAGATCTAGTGTTGCTCTGAAAGCGCTACGACCGGCGTCCGTACAATGTCTACGCAGGGCCGAAACCGAACGTTACGGTCTTGCCGTGCGTAGGTTGGGGTGAGCGCAAGCGAACCCCAACGTTGCGCCACGTTGGGTGTCACCGCGAACCCCAACATTACGCAACGTTGGGCATCACTTTGTTCAGCCCAACCTACGCAGACTTTACGCTTTCTGAAACACCAGATGCCCGCCACTGAGATCCACTGCCACGGTATCGCCGGGCAGGAATTTGCCTTCCAGCAACTCCTTGGCGAGCGGATTTTCCAGTTGCTGCTGGATGGCCCGCTTCAATGGTCGCGCGCCGTAGACCGGGTCGAAGCCGACATTGCTGAGTAGATCCAGCGCAGCGTCACTAACGGCCAACTGCAACTGGCGCTCGCCCAAACGTTTCTCCAGGTAAGCCAACTGGAATTTCGCAATGGCGCGGATCTGCGCTTTGCCCAACGGACGGAACACCACCAATTCATCGAGGCGATTGATGAACTCGGGACGGAAATGCGCCTGCACCACACCAAGCACGGAAGCCTTCATCTGCATGTAGTCCGCCTCGCTGTCGCCTGCCTGCTCCTGGATCAACTGCGAGCCCAGGTTGGAGGTCATGACGATGACGGTATTGCGGAAATCGACGGTACGACCCTGACCATCGGTAAGACGGCCATCGTCCAAAACTTGCAGCAGGATGTTGAATACATCCGGGTGGGCTTTCTCTACTTCGTCAAGCAAGATCACACTATAGGGACGGCGGCGCACGGCCTCGGTGAGATAACCGCCTTCTTCATAACCCACGTAACCGGGCGGCGCGCCGATCAAGCGACTCACGGAGTGCTTCTCCATAAACTCGCTCATGTCGATGCGTACCATCGAGTCTTGCGTGTCGAACAGAAATTCGGCCAGGGCCTTGCACAGCTCGGTCTTGCCCACGCCGGTAGGGCCGAGAAACAGGAATGAACCGTAAGGGCGATGCGGATCAGAAAGCCCGGCACGTGCGCGGCGAATGGCATCGGAGACGGCACGCACGGCTTCGTCCTGCCCCACAACACGATGACGCAATACGTCTTCCATATGCAGCAGTTTTTCGCGCTCGCCTTCGAGCATCTTGCTCACCGGGATACCGGTCCAGCGCGAGACCACTTCGGCGATTTCTTCGTCGGTTACCTTGTCTTGCAGCAAGGTGAAATCTTTCTGCTCGGCCGCTTGCGCGGCGGCCAATTGCTTCTCCAGCTCCGGCAGCCTGCCGTACTGGATTTCACTCATCTTGGCGTAGTCCTGCTTGCGCTGTGCCGCTTCGAGTTCGACGCGCGCCTGCTCGATCTGCTCTTTTACCTTGGTCGTGCCTTGCAGCGCGGCCTTTTCGGACTTCCAGATTTCATTCAGATCGGAGAACTCGCGTTCGAGTTTTTCGATGTCAGCCTCAAGATCGGCAAGGCGCCGCTTCGAAGCCTCGTCGGTTTCTTTTTTCAGCATCTCGCGCTGAATCTTCAGTTGAATCAGGCGGCGCTCCAGGCGATCGAGTTCCTCCGGCTTGGAGTCGATTTCCATGCGGATGCGCGAGGCAGCTTCGTCCATCAAGTCGATGGCTTTATCGGGCAACTGACGATCGGTGATGTAGCGATTGGAAAGCGTGGCGGCAGCAACGATGGCCGGGTCGGTAATCTCCACGCCGTGATGCACGGCGTAGCGCTCTTTCAAGCCACGCAGGATCGCGATGGTGTCTTCGACACTGGGTTCACCGACAAATACTTTCTGAAAGCGGCGCTCCAACGCGGCATCTTTCTCGATGTATTTGCGGTACTCGTCCAGGGTGGTGGCGCCGATGCAGTGCAGTTCGCCGCGCGCCAGCGCCGGCTTGAGCATATTGCCGGCATCCATCGCGCCATCGGCTTTGCCGGCGCCCACCATAGTGTGCAGTTCGTCGATAAAAAGAATCACCCGACCTTCCTGCTTGGAGAGATCGTTGAGCACCGCCTTCAGACGCTCTTCAAACTCGCCGCGGAATTTCGCGCCGGCGATCAAGGCGCCCATGTCCAATGCAAGCACGCGGCGATCACGCAACCCCTCGGGCACTTCGCCTTTGATAATGCGCTGGGCCAGGCCCTCGACGATGGCGGTCTTGCCCACGCCCGGTTCGCCGATCAGCACCGGGTTGTTCTTGGTTCGCCGCTGCAGTACCTGGATGGTGCGGCGAATTTCTTCGTCGCGACCGATCACCGGATCGAGCTTGCCGCTCTCGGCACGCGAGGTGAGATCAACGCAGTATTTTTCCAGCGCCTGGCGTTGTTCTTCGGCATTCTCGCTTTGCACTTTTTCGCCGCCGCGCAATTTGTCGATAGCCGCTTCGACATTCGGCCTGGTCGCACCGGCAGCCTTCAGCGCGCTACCCAGTTCGCCTTTTTCTTCCAGCGCGGCAAGCACGAATAATTCGCTGGCGATGAATTGATCGCCGCGCTGCTGCGCCAGCTTGTCGGTAAGGTTGAGTAAGCGGGTCAGCTCATTGCCGACGTGGATGTTGCCTTCCTGCCCACTCACCTTGGGCAGACGCTCAAGCTGTTCGGCGATACGTTGACGCAAGGTCGGCACATTGACTTGCGCCTGAGTCAGCAACGGCGCGGTCGAGCCGCCTTGCTGATCGAGCAGCGCAGCCATCACGTGCGCCGGTTCGAGCATGTTGTGGTCGCGGCCTACGGCCAACGATTGCGCGTCGCTCAGTGCCTGCTGAAAACGCGACGTGAGTTTGTCCATCCGCATGGGCATATCTCCGCTTGAAGGGGGTTGGCGAGCCTGCCGCCACTGGGCAGAGAGATGCGGACGTGGGCCAGGGATTCAAGCTTGGGAACGGGGAACGGGGAACGGGGAACGGGGAACGGGGAACGGGGAACGGGGAACGGGGAACGGGGAACGGGGAACGGGGAACGGGGAACGGGGAACGGGGAACGGGGAAAAGCCTAAAAAGCAGAAGCGAAAAAGCAAGAGAAAAACAAAGACAAAGTCAAAAAGAACGCGGATCTGCCATATCCCTCCAAACTTCATGTTCCCCGTTCCCCATCCCCCATTCCCCGCTCTCAACTCACTCCAACCAGATCAAACTGGCAAACCGACCGCTGCGAGCCCCTTCGCGGCGATAGGAATAGAAGCGGGGATCAGTGAAGGTATCGAAACCGCCGCCATAGATATGCTTGACGCCTACGGCGCTGAGGCGGCGTTTGGCCAGGGTCGCCAGATCGCAACGCCAATGTTTGGCGCGCGTGGGCTCGAAACAACCGGCAGCCTCGGCATCGTGATTGACGAAGGCGTTGCGCACCTCTTCGCCCACCTCGTAGGAGGCTGCCCCTATGCACGGCCCCAGCCAAGCCAGCAAACGCGACGCCGGCGTTTGCATTTGCTCGATGGTCGCCTCCAGCACGCCGGCGGCCAAGCCACGCCAGCCGGCATGGGCGACACCGATCTCACGACCGTCATCGGTGCAGAAAAACACCGGCAAGCAATCAGCGGTGAGAATGGACAGCACCGTACCGGGCAAATGCGATACCGCGGCATCGGCTTGCGGTTCATCCGCACTGGGCAATGGCCCCAGCTCGGCCACCATGGTGCCGTGCACCTGATGCAGCCAACGCGGTGCGGCCGGCAACGCCAAAGCTTGTTGCAAGGCGCCACGGTTGGCAGCTACGACATCGGCGATATCACCGCTGCGCAGGCCAAGATTGAAGCGTTCAAACGGCGCCGCCGACACTCCCGGCCCCATGCGCGTACTTACCGCCGCACGAACCTGTCGCGGAGCGGGCCAATCGGGGAACAGCCAGGCGTCGGTCATAGGAGCTGATACAGGGAGTGGGGATGGGGTGCAGGCATAGCGTGGCAGTGCAAGCTTGCGGTTCTATTCCGTCACGCTCCGTTGACTACCTTAGCAAGAACGCACCCTCTCCCAACCTCCCCCTGCGCGCGGGGGGGAGTAAAGCAAAAGCTCGCCTCAGTCAGCTCCCTCCCCTGCTTGTCCCGGAAAAGGGACTCCCTTCGGTCGCAGGGAGGGTTGGGGAGGGGTGCCGGCGGCCCCTAATTAATAGTGATCCACGCCATGCATCGCCAGATCGGCCCGCAGCGCCTCGATCAGCGCCAGTTGGTCGGCGGGGCGCTCGGCCGTGAAGACCAAGGGCTCATGACTGACCGGATGCTCGAACGCCAGTCGCTCGGCATGCAGGGCCTGTCGACGAAAACCACGCAAAGCGGCGATCAGCTCCGGCGTGGCGCCTTTGGGCAGCTTCAAGCCACCGCCGTAAAGCGGATCGCCGACCAGGGGATGGCCGATATGCGCCAGATGGACACGAATCTGGTGGGTGCGGCCGGTCTCCAGGCTGCATTGAAGCAGGCTATGCCCACGAAAGCGCTCGCGCAGCCGGTAATGGGTCACCGCGTGCTTGCCGTCCTCCTCGTCGCGCACGGCCTGGCGCAGGCGATCGCCCATGTGCCGGCCAATCGCCGCGTCCACCGTGCCACCGGCGACCATGGTGCCCAGCACTACCGCCTCATATTGGCGCTCGACATCGTGACGCGACAGCATGTCGACCAGGGCCGTATGTGCCGCCAGCGTCTTGGCTACCACCATCAGGCCGGAGGTGTCTTTGTCCAGCCGGTGCACGATGCCGCCGCGCGGCAGCTCGGCCAGCTTGGGGTCGTGATGCAGCAAGGCGTTCAGCAAAGTACCCGCGGCATTGCCGGCGCCTGGGTGCACGACCAGTCCGGCTGGCTTGTTCAGCACCAGCACGTAGTCGTCTTCATGCACGATATCGAGCTCGATCGCCTCGGGGGCCAGCTCAACCTCAAGCTCCAGCTCGACCTCCAGCCGCACCTGCTCGCCACCGCGCAGCAAGTGCCGGGGCGTTGCCGGGGCGCCGTCCAAGGTCACCGCCCCGGCCTTCACCCAGGCGGTAAGGCGCGAACGTGAATAATCGGGGAACATCTCGGCCAAAGCCTGGTCGAAACGCCGACCTGCAGCCGAGAGGGGTACTTCGGCCTCATGACGAATGGTGGTCATCGGGCCGAATCCCGAGTTTCGGCGCTATCGGCTATCATCCCTTTTCGATCAAACATCTGAACCCTTTCTCATGCGCGTAACCAAGCTGTCGATTCTCAAAGTGCTCATTGTGCTCGCAATCGCCGTGTCGCTGAACGCTTGCTCGATGTTCCGCCACAAGGGCGATACCGTCGACACGATGCCGGTAGACAAGCTCTACAACAACGCGCACGACTCATTGGAAAACGCCGACTATGCGGCCGCGACCAAGGCCTACCAGCGCTTGATCGCACGTTTCCCCTCTGGTGACTACAACGAACAGGCCCAGCTTGATCTGGCCTATTCGCAGTACAAAGACAATCAGCCGGATGACGCCTACTCGACGGTCAACCGCTTCATCAAGACCTTTCCGGCCCACAAACACGCTGATTATGCCTATTACTTGCGCGGTCTGATTAATTTCGATCGTACCGGCGGCGTCATCGAGCGTTTCGTACAGCGTAACGAGGCCCAGACCCGCCGCGACCAGGGCTTCAATTTGCAGGCCTTCGACGATTTCTCCGAGCTGACCCGCCGCTACCCCGACAGCGCCTACGCCGCCGATGCCCGCCAGCGCATGATTTACCTGCGTAACCTGTTGGCCCAGTTCGAAATCAACGTCGCCGAGTTCTATCTGCGCAACAAGGCCTATGTGGCCTCGGCAAACCGCGCACAGTACGTCATCGAGCATTATCAGCAGGCCCCGCAGAGCGGCGACGCCCTGGCTATCCTGGCCCGCAGCTACCTGGCGCTGGATCAGAAGGCCTTGGCCGACCAGACCATCAAGGTGCTGGCGCTGAACTACCCGAACCACCCCTACCTGACCGACGCCAAATGGCCGCACCATCCGTCCACGCTGCGCAAGATGATCCCGTTCTCGGGACATCATTAAGCGCCAGCTCCACGGAGCGTCGAGTTAACTGAGACACAAAGGCCGGCGAGTGATCGCCGGCCTTTTGCTTTGGCTTATCGCCAGCCCGAAGTGATCGGGTAACGCCTTTCCCGACCAAAGGCGCGGGTGGTCACACGCGGGCCGGGGGCGGATTGACGACGCTTGAATTCGTTCAGCAAGACCAGTCGCACCACCCGCCGCACGGTATCGGCCTGAAAACCTTGCGCGACAATCTCGGCCTGCGACTGTTCGCCCTCGATAAAACGGGCAAGAATCGCATCGAGCTCATCGTAAGGCGGCAATGAATCCTGATCGGTCTGGTTATCGCGCAGCTCCGCCGAGGGCGGCCGTTCGATCACCGCAGGCGGAATCACCCAGCCGGCATCGCCCTGCCCGGCCTCATTGCGCCAGAGCGAGAGCTTGTACACCACCGTCTTGTAGACATCCTTCAGCGGGGCATAGGCACCGCACATGTCGCCGTACAGCGTGGCATAGCCCACCGCCATCTCACTCTTGTTGCCCGTGGCCAACAGCAGGCGGCCATGCTTATTGCTCAGCGCCATCAGCATCACGCCACGGGTACGCGACTGCAGATTTTCTTCGCTGGTATCGGCCGGCTTGCCGGCAAAAGCCGGGGTGAGCGCATCGATAAACGACTGGTAGGTCTGCTCGATCGAGATGACGTGGTAATCCACGCCAAGGTGTTCGGCCTGTTCGCGCGCGCCATCCAACGACAACTGCGAGGTATAGCGCGACGGCATCATCACCGCCGTGACCCGATCGGGGCCGAGGGCATCGACGGCCAGCGCCAGGGTCAGCGCCGAATCGATGCCGCCCGACAGACCCAGCAGCACGCCGCCGAAACCGTTCTTATCGATATAGTCGCGAATGCCTCGCACCAGTGCGGCATAAAGCGTTGCTTCGGCCGGTGCGGCGCTCATCTCCGGCCAGTTTTCAGCCTGCCAGGTCCGGTTGGCCGAATCGAAACTGGCCCATAGCAGCGTATCGGTGAAAGTGGGCGCGCGGGCGGCGATGCTGCCGTCGCCGTTGACCAGCAGCGTACCGCCGTCGTAGACCACCTCATCTTGACCGCCGACCAGGTTGAGATAGGCGATGGCACAGCCGGTTTCCTGCGCGCGCAGCTTCAGCGCGGCCTCGCGCCCGGCCTGTTTGGCGTCGTCCCAGGGCGAGGCGTTGATGACCATAAGCCATTCCGCACCCGCTGCCGCGGCCGCAGCGGCCGGCTCGGCCTGCCAGATGTCTTCGCAAATCAACAAACCGACGCAGATGCCGTCGATCACAGTGACCGCGCTGGCATGGCCGGGGCGGAAATAGCGCTTGTCGTCGAATACGCCGTAATTGGGCAGCGCCTGCTTATGCGCGGTCAGCTCAATGCGGCCATCCCGCAGCAGGCTGGCGGCGTTGTAGACCTCGCCCTCGCTGTGCGGATGACCGACCAGGGCGACGACGCCATGGGTATCGGCGGCAAGCGCCTTCAGTTCGCTATCGCAGGCGGCGAGAAAGCTCGGCCGCAGCAATAAGTCTTCCGGCGGATAGCCGCTCAAGGTCAGCTCGGGAAACGCCACCAGCGCCGCACCGCCGGCGCGTGCCTGCGCGGTCAATTGACGAACCTTGCTTGCGTTAGCGGCGACAGCGCCGACCGGAAAATCGTATTGAGCCAGCGCCAAACGTAGGACAGCCATCGTGCGTTCTTGTGTCGGGTCGATCAGTGCTCAATGGTAGTGCATCGGGCCGCAGACAAGAGGGTGGCCCGGCGATCTTGAACCGGCTCTTAAAAAGCGATGGTGGCCGTGATCGTGTCGCTGTAGTTGCCCGGCATCGGCGTGGCCTGCGCCGGCACGGCCCCGTACACGTTGATGGTTTGAATATTTCCCGAGCCGGTGCCGGTCACCATGCTGGTGCCGGCGGTGCCATCGCCCCACACAATACTGCGGGGCGCGTCGGTATAAAGCTGATAGTTGATCGCGCCACCGCCGCCTTGCCGCGGCATGGAGCGTGCCGCCACATTGCCGCTGTTGCCGCCGTTCAATGAAATCTCAAACGCATCGTTGTTGGTACAGCGCGCGGAAATCGATCCCGTGGCGGTCAGCGTGCCACTCAGTATCCCGGTGCTGCCGAAAGCGACATTGGTGGTACTGATGGTGCAGTTGTTCGTCACAGTGGCCGAGGCGGTGAACGTAAAGGTCGAGGCCGGCGTGCTGAGCGAGGCGCAGGTTGGCGAGCCGAGTAGATAGAACACGTCATTGAGCGCGGTCAGCGCACCGCTGAAATTCTGGCTATAAACCGTATTGCCGTTGGCGACGGACGGCACCGTGGGCTGATTGGCGGCAATCAATCCGTAAAACGTCACGACCTGGTTCACCGTCGTCCCCACCAGCGGCTTGGCCAAGGTCAGCGATATCGGCGTCGTGCCGTTGGCGGTCGAACCCCATAGCAACGAATGCGCGGCGTCCTGATACAGGTCGTATTGCATGCTATTGGCGCCGTTGACCATGCTGCGCGGACTGGTGGTACCCAGATTGAGGCAAACCAAGGCCGACGGCGTCAGGCTTACCAAGGGCCAGGTACAAGTCACCGTGACCGTGCTGGTGGCGGCAACGGCGCTGAGCGCGATCGGGCTCACCGTGCCGAAATTAATACTGGTCGCCACCGCCGAGCAGCTTTGCGCATGAGCGCGCCCGACGCCAAGCAACAGCGCGAAGCACAGCAGCAAACCGTACGCTAGACGTTTCATGGTGGACGTTTCACGGTGGACGCTTCATGGCGAATGCCCCGCTGATGCACCACAAGTCACAGGCCCGATGGTCGGCATACTGTGATCGCCCGGCGCTTGATAGGTGAAACTCAGCTCGCAATGCCCTGCCTCGCCATCGATCTGTAGATGATTCACGGCTTGCAGGCCGCTGATGAAAACCAGGCCGTCGTAACCGGTCACCGTATCTGTACCGCTTTCCAGGTGATGCACGCGTGTGCCAGGCGCCATCGGCTTGCCGGCGGCATCGTGCACAATCACCGAGGCAGCTACCTCACGGCTAATCGGGAATCGAGCAAGCACGCCCGATTGCGCCTGCGGGACCAGTTCAAGCGTGGTGGTGCCGATATGCATGTCGGCCGGCAGATTCATGCTGTCGATCGCCACTCGATTGTCTTGATAGGCATTGAGATCGGGCACCAGCAAATGACCGCCGCTGCCGGTCTTGCCGATGACGCGGTTTTCATCGAGCACCGGAATGCCCGCCACGCCGTCCGTCGACACCAGGGCAAAGCCATCGTAGATATGTCGCGCCGGCTGCACGCTGCCATCCATCCACACCAGCGAACCCTGCGCATCGAGCGATGCCGTCGTGTGCCCGTCGAGGTCCTGCACAACGCCGATAAGCTGACCGGCATCGCCCAGATATTGCAGTTGCGCCTGACGATAGTTCACGTTGGCGGCATGCCCAGCTTGCAAACCCCAGCCCCAGCCGCCGCCATAGTCCGGCGGCCGAATGGCATTGGCGTTGTAGTACGACTGACCGTTCTGCCGGCCCACCGTCGTATTGATCGAGGTGTTGTCGCCCAGCCCGATATTCACCCCTAGAAAGATGCCGCGCGAGTCATGTTTTTTGAAATCCTGAAAGGCGCTGAGGTTCAACGACAGCAGGTTGCCGAAACTCACCGCGTAGGACATCGAGCCGATGCGCGACGCCTGGCTCCCCCTGAGCTTGAAACCGATATAGCTCAATGCAAGGTTCTGGTTGCTGAAAAAGGGCAAGGTCACGGTCAGCCGATCGATCGCCGTGGGTACCGGCGCACCATCGCGCGCCGCCAGATCGCCGTAATGGCCAAAGGCGCGCGTGGTCTGCGCATCGACCGAGAAACGCGCATGGATCATCTGATAGCCAAGGCTGACCTGAGTACCCGTCAGCCGGCCGCCGCTGGCCGCGACCGAACCATTGAGCACCCCTACCGCGCCTACTCGCAGCAGCGCACCGCCACCGGCATTGATAAGGCCATGGGTTGCTTCGGCGTGCCCCTCGACTGTCAGCGCATCGTTGACGCCGTACCGCATCGATCCGCTGCCGGCGGGCCTCGAGTCGTAGTCGAACGATGCCGCGCCATAATTACGGCGCAGAAACCCCGCCTCGAACGAATAACTGGAAAGGCCGCTCGCCAGCAATCGCGTATCGATATACAGCGGCAATGAGGTCGCGACAGAACGCCCGAGCGCATCGCGAGTAATCAAGGTGGCCTGACCGGCACCATTGATGCCCGGCACACTGTTGAACACGAACGGTCCACTAGGCACGTCGGTACTGAATTGCCGCACGTTGTTGATGTAAAGATCGACCGACGAGGGCACCACAGCGGAGCCGGATAACATCGGCACTGGAAAGGTAATCAAGTCGGGGCGCAACGCGAAATTGCTGCGCCACTGAAAACCGGCCAAGCGGATCGAACGCGACCACGCCAGCGACGACGAAATCGTGTCGCCGAACTGCATCGTGCGCAGCGTGCCGGGATCGGAGCTGCTCCATGACGTGTCAAAGCGCAGATACCGATCGTCATGACGGTAAAAGTAGGCTATGCCAGTGTTGCTGAAAACACCTGCCGGGTCGAAATAACGCTGCTCGCTCCAGATCGCCAGCCGCTCGCCTGAGTCGCTTTGGGCGAACGCATCGTAGTTGAGAACCAGCCCGCGCCCCGAGGCCGCCGTGGGTACTTTCGATAGCTGGCGCGTATCGAACGTGTAGGGTTTACGCATGCCGTCAGGCACGTTGATCTCAACCACTTGATGCGCGTCGTCGTAGTGATAACGCAAGCCGGCCATATCATCCAGCGAAACTTCGGCGGCATCGGCAATACCTAGTTTATCGGTCGCCAGGCCGATCGCATTCAGATCGCGCCCCGTCGCGTAAAGACTGCCTCTCAAGATGCGGAAACGGGAAATCAACGCGATGCGCACTCCATTGAGAGAGACTTCGAGATAGACCTCGTACGGCTGCCGGGCCATCGCTTCAAACGACGTCGGCGTGGCGGCATGTACGCACGGCCACGCCAATAAGGTCAGCAGCGCAACACCGGCCAAGTACGGCCAGCGTGTTAATCCAAAGCACCACGCGACGATCGCCGTGCCAAGAGCATGCGATCGCTGGCGCGCGATGAGCAGCATGGGATGCGCGGCTAAAGCCGCGGATCGATGCTTACTAGCGCCTCCAGCGGGAGCGCATTGACGTAAGCGCGAAGTTTCAGCGTGCCGCGCATATCAGCGCCTTCGTCCACATCGACCTTCCATTGCCGCGTACGACCCGGCAGTGCATAGCCGAGCAAGCCTTTGCCGACGGTGTAGGTCTTGCCAGCCGCGGTAGTCAATTGCACCGTGCCGATCTGACCGCGCCGGCTACCGGTATTGCTTACGCGCAGCAGCCAGCCACGATCATCACGCAACACCTGCCATGACAGTATCGGCTGGCCCGGCGCGCCGGGCGGTTCGACGAAAACCGGCACCGAATAACGCAATCGAATATTGACGCCGTTGATGGCGGCGGTCTCCGGCGGTGGAATTTCGTCGATCAGAATCCGGTAGCTTTGCTCCGCCGTGACCGGCTGAGCATCCCGGCGAATCAAGCGCACCTGCTGCTCGCCTTGCGCCGCAATTTGCAGAATCGGCGGACTCGCCATCAGATCTTGCGTGGGTGTCAGCGCATCATCGTCGACGGATTGATCCCAGCGAAACACCCGCACCTGCCCATACAGCGGCTGCTCACCGGGATTACGCAAGGTAATGCCGTAAGCATTTTCGTTCGCGCGCAACTCGATCATGACCTGGGAAATCTGCAACGAAGCGGCATGCGCCGTTGCGCATGCCGTAATGAGCCATCCCAGGAACAGCGTGCGTCGCATCGGCAGCCGCCGATTCAGAAATACACCGTTGCGGTAACCGTCGTATCGTAAGTGTCCGGCTTGGGCGTGGTTTGCGTCGGCACCTGGCCATAAACCGTAACCGTCTGCGCCGAACCGTTGCCCGTGCCGGCCTCGGTATTGGTGCCCTGGGTATTGCCGAACAGTGTCAGGTGTCCCGAGTCCTGATACAGCTCAAACGCCACCGTGGTACCGGTATTGCCGGCGGTCGTACCCGCCATCAAACGAGCGGCGACGGTCGACCCGGCCACCGTGCCCGCATCGAGACCGATGTTATAGGGCGTGGTATTGCTGCAGGTGATCGACAACGTACTTGACTGGTTGACCGCGGCGGTCAACACGCCTGTCGTTCCGAAATTCAGCGGATTGGCGGTAATCCCGCAGTTAGCCTGCAAGGTCAGCGATACAAGAAACGTCGCGGTGGCGGTGCCATTGGAATAAACGGCGGCGTAAGCCGGCGAAAGAAGCGATCCAGTGCACAGCGTCAAGACAAGAGCGGAGCAAATCAGCTTACGCGTCATTAGCGGTCCCCCGTAGCCTGCGGATACGTTCTCTTTACGTTCCGATTATTGCTTTTAATGCGCCCACTCAATTTAAAGAGTCACGCGCTACAGATCTTTCTCGCATGTACCAACCATGTCAAGCACTGCCCTTAACGGTTATCCGAATGAGTTATCGAATATGCTCATTAAGCCGCATTAATTGACCTTGGTACTAATGTATAAGCGACCATCTTCACGACTCAATAACATTTTTCATTGACAACTAATTGGCGCGTCATTTCATGCAGGGACGCAGCAGCCATCGGCGACAGTTAGCGACACCGAGATAAAAATAAGCCGCCCGGCGATCATTCGACGCGAGGCCGCAAAACCCCGTAGATCAGATGCATGTCGATGACGCCAATTTTCGGCTATCTGAAAATTGGCGCTCAACGCATCACGAGGCGCACCCAGAACGAAAGCCGCAAAAAAAGGGGCCGCGAAAACGCGACCCCTTCAATTCGATCTATTGCGATCGCTAACTCTGGTACGGCTTACTTCATCAACTTGGCGAGGGTCTTGCCCAGATCGGCAGGCGACTTCACCGTGGTGACGCCAGCCTTCTCCAGCGCGGCGAACTTGGCGGCTGCCGTGCCCTTGCCACCGGAGATGATCGCGCCGGCATGACCCATGCGCTTGCCCGGAGGCGCCGAAGCGCCGGCGATGAACGAGACCACCGGCTTTTTGACGTATTCGGCAATGAACTCGGCCGCGTCTTCCTCGGCGCTGCCGCCGATTTCGCCGACCATGATGATGCCTTCGGTCTGCGGATCGTCCTGGAACAGCTTGAGGCAGTCGATGAAGCTCAGTCCGTTGATCGGATCGCCACCGATACCGATGCAGGTGGACTGGCCCAGACCTTCGTTGGTGGTCTGGAACACAGCTTCATAAGTCAGGGTGCCCGAACGCGACACGATGCCGACCTTGCCCGGCTTGTGAATGTGACCCGGCATGATGCCGATCTTGCACTCGCCCGGAGTGATGATGCCGGGGCAGTTCGGACCGATCAGCACGATTTCAGGATGCTGCTGCAACACGTTTTTCACGCGCAGCATGTCGAGCACCGGGATGCCTTCGGTGATCGCCACGATTACACGAATACCCGCATCGATCGCTTCGAGGATCGAGTCGGCCGCGAACGGCGGCGGCACGAAGATGACCGACGCATCGGCGCCCGTCTCGTCAACGGCTTCGCTCACGCTGTTGAAGACCGGCAAGCCGATGTGCTCGCTGCCGCCTTTGCCCGGAGTCACGCCGCCGACGACCTTGGTGCCGTAGTCGAGTGCCTGTTCGGCGTGGAAGGTGCCCTGCTGGCCGGTAAAGCCCTGCACGATCACCTTGGTGTTCTTATTGACCAAAACGCTCATTCGATTGCTCCTCAGGCCTTGGCCGCAGCCACGGCTTTGTACGCCGCGTCGTTGAGATCATCAGCCGGCGTAATCGCCAGGCCGGAGTTGGCCAGCAGTTCGCGGCCCTTCTCGACATTGGTGCCCTGCAGGCGCACCACTACGGGGATTTTCAGACCCACTTCCTTCACGGCCGCGATGATGCCTTCGGCGATCAGGTCGCAACGCACGATGCCGCCGAAGATATTGACCAGGATGGCCTTGACCTTGTCGGAGGAGAGAATCAGCTTGAACGCCTCGGTGACGCGCTCTTTGGTGGCACCGCCGCCAACGTCGAGGAAGTTGGCCGGCTCGCCGCCCGCCAGCTTGATTACGTCCATGGTGGCCATGGCCAGACCCGCGCCGTTGACCATGCAGCCGATGGTGCCGTCCATCGTCACGTAGTTGAGGTTGTGTGTGACGGCAGCGGCTTCGGCGGCGTCTTCCTGGCTCAGGTCGCGCATGACGGCCAGGTTCGGGTGACGGAATTCAGCGTTGTCGTCGGAGTTGACCTTGCCGTCGAGGGCGGCGAGGTTGCCGTCTTCGAGAATGGCCAGCGGGTTCAGCTCGACCAGGGCCAGATCCTGCTCGTTGAAGAGCTTGTACAGGCCCAGCATGATCTTGGTCAGTTGACCGACCTGCTTGGTGTTCAGATCCATCGCGAAACCGAGCTGACGGCACTGGTACGGCTGCAGGCCTTCAACGAAGTCGATCACCACGGTGTGGATGTCTTCCGGGGTGTCCTTGGCGACCTGCTCGATGTCCACGCCGCCGTGCTTGGAGGCGATGAACGAGATGGCCTTGGTGTCGCGGTCCACCAGGATCGACAAGTACAGCTCTTTGGCGATGTTGGTGGCATCGGTGACCAGCACCAGATTCACCGGCAAGGCACGGCCGGCAGACTGGTAGGTCTCCATATTGGTGCCGAGCATGCCTTTGGCGGCAGCACGGACATCATCGAGGCTACGGCAGAACTTGACGCCGCCGGCCTTACCGCGGCCACCTGCGTGGATCTGTGCCTTGACCATCCATTGCGAACCGCCCAAATGCTTGGCGACATCGACGGCGGCGTCGGGAGAGTTGGCTACTTTGCCCGGCGGCACGGCAATACCGTACTGCGCGAACAGCTCTTTGGCCTGGTACTCGTGGAAATTCATTCGATACCTCAGCGAACGGGGAAACGTGTCGGCCGCACGCGGATGCAAGCGGCGTGGGCGGGGGAACGGACGGCGGTTTAGCGCGCTGCCGGCAGGCAGTACACCGTGTCAGTCATGGTCCAGCACGACTAAAACCGCGTAGTACGGCCAGGCATTTTCGCGGAAGCGGGGGCTGATTGAAAGGGCTGGGGAACGGGGAACAGGGAACGGGGAACAAAAACGCCGCGTTCAGCCAGGGGGCGACTCACTTTGAGCGCGATGCTTAGAGCGGGATTGGGGGGAACGGGGAACGGGGAACGGGGAACGGGGAACGGGGAACGGGGAACGGGGAACGGGGAACGGGGAACGGGGAACGGGGAACGGGGAAAAGCCTAAAAAGCAAAAGCGAAAAAGCAAGAGCAAAAACAAAGAAAAATCAAAAAAGAACGCGGCGCCACAACATCCCCTCAAACTTCATGCTCCCCGTTCCCCGCTCCCCATTCCCCGCCTTCAAACCAACGAAAGATCAAAAAAAGAACGCAGCGCCGCAAGGCCCCATCAGCCTGCACGTTCCCCATTCCCCATTCCCTATTCCCCGTTCCCCGTTCCTAATACTCTCGCCCTTTCAGCCAGCCGAGTCCCAAGCCAGGTGCCTATAGCCGCGCCCCCCTCCTTTACCAGTGCCCAACCCGCCACTGAGCCGGTGCGCCATGAGCTGTTTTTTCTCAACTACTTTCGGCTGGTACAGGCGCTGATCTACTCCGCACTGGCCTTCAGCCCGACGCAGGAGTGGCCCAGGCTCAGCAATATCGGCCTCGCCCATGCGCTGGCCGTGGCTTACCTGGTGTTTGCGGCACTTACCCTGATCTTGACTCGCCGCGTCGCCTCGCGAAGCAAACTGATCGTGTCGGCCACCCTGGTGGTGGACATCATCACGGCAGTGCTGGCGGTAACGGCCATACACGACGCACGCATCGGCATCTCGATGATGCTGGTGGTGAGCCTGAGTGCCGGCGCGCTGATCCTGCCGCTACGGCTGTCGCTGTTTTTTGCCGCACTCGCCACCCTGGGCATGCTCGGTCACTCGGCCCTTGAGTTGCCGAAGACGGATATGGATCGCGAGCTGTTGGAGTCGGGCCTGTTTGGCCTGGCTTATTTCGCCAGCACCCTGCTCTGCTATGTATTGAATCGGCAATTGCGCGCCACCGAGGCACTGGCCGAACAACGCAGCATCGACCTGGCCAATCTGTCGCAAGTCAACGAACTGATTATTCGCCGCATGAAGACCGGGGTGTTGCTGGTCGACGACGCCAATCGCATCCATCAGATCAACGAATCGGCCTGGATGCTGCTGGGCAACCCCTCCGCCGATCAGCGCGACCTCGGCCAACTCGCCCCGGAACTCTCGCGCCGGCTGTATCACTGGATCACCTCAGGCAAGTTGAACGAAACCGCCACCCAGCTTGCCGACGGCGTGCCCGAAGTCGTGCCGCGCTTCGCCCGCCTGGCGCCCAACGATGACTCGCACGTACTGATTTTTCTCGATGACACCTCGCTGCTGTCGCGTCGCGCCGAAGAGCTGACACTTAGCTCGCTGGGCCGGCTATCGGCCTCGATTGCGCATGAAATCCGCAACCCGCTGGCGGCGATCCGCTACTCGGCGCAACTGCTGGCCGAGTCGAGCGACCTCGGCCTGACCGACCAGCGCATGGTCGAGATCATCAACAACCACTGCATTCGCCTCAACGACATCATCGAAAACATTTTGCAGTTGTCGCGGCGCGAACGATCACGCCCCGAAACGCTGGACCTTGGCCGCTGGGCACACAGCTTTGCGGAGGAGTACCGCCAAGGCAACGACCTCGGCGTGGATTCGCTGCGAGTGATTGCCGGCGAGCAACCCGTGGCCGCCGTGGCCGACCCGCAGCAACTACAACAAGTGCTATGGAACCTGGTGCAAAACGCACTGCGTTACGGCCGCCTGCCCGGCGAACCCGCGCGTGTCATGGTGGTGGCGCGGCATGGCGAACACGGCGTGCCAATCATCGAGGTGATCGACCGCGGCCCAGGCATCGCCCCCAAGGTCGCGGCACAAATCTTCGAACCGTTCTACACCACCCATGAATACGGCACCGGACTAGGCCTATATCTGGCCCGGCAGATGAGCGAGGCAAACCAGGGCTCGCTGGAATATGTCCGCGTAGCCGGTGGCGGCAGTTGCTTTCGATTGATGTTGACGCCAGCGCATCGCAGCAAGGGGATGGATGACGGGGACTAGGGAGCGGGGACTAGGGAACGGGGAACGGGGAACGGGGAACGGGGAACGGCCTAAGAAGCAGGAGCAAAAAAGCAAGAGAAAAAACAAAGAAAAATCAAAAAAGAACGCGGCGCTGCAAGCACCCATCAGTCTGCATGTTCCCCATTCCCCGTTCCCCGCTCTTAACTCACGTCCCCCGCACTATCAGCTCCACCGGCAACACCTCAGACTCCACTTCCTCGCCCTTAATCAGCGCCAACACCTTGCGCGCCAACTGGGTACCGCCGGCCTGCCAATCTTGTCGCACCGAACTCAGCGGCGGCAGGAAACTCGCCGCCAGCGGCATGTCGTCGTAACCGACCACAGCGACGTCATCCGGCACTTTGCGGCCCAGCGCGTTCAGCGCGCGAATCGCCCCCATCGCCAGCAAATCGCTACAGGCGAACACTGCGTCGAAAGGGACTTTACGTGCGGCCAACGCATCGATCGCATCCATGCCCGAGGCCAGGGTAAATTCGTCGCGGCGAATCAGCAGCGGCTTGATCCCATGTAGTGCCAGCGCATCGACGAAACCATGCAAGCGCTCATAGATCTCGGGATGGCCGGGGTTGCCGATAAAAACCGGATTGCGTCGCCCCTGCCCCGTGAAATGCTCGGCGACGATCTGGCCGCCGGCGCGGTTATCGCTGCCGACCACTACATGGTGGTCATGATCGCCATGAGCGCCCCACACCACCATCGGCAAACCCAGCTTGTCGAAACGACGCACCGCATCCTGATGCACACCTTGACCCAACAGAATCATGCCGTCGGCGGCCTGCACCGCCGCCGCGGTAGCACCCTGCCGCGTAGTCAATAACACGCTATAACCGGCAGCGGTCAGCTCCTGCGAGATGCCACCCAGCAGGGTCAACGGGTACGGGTCGAGCATGGTGCGGTCGTTGCTCGGCTTCATCTCCACGATGACCGCCACCGTATAGCTATGGCGCAGGCGCAGGTTGCGCGCGTTGAGATTGAGCTTGTAACCGTGTTCGCGTGCGAGCGCCTGTAGCCGCTCGCGGGTGGCTTGATTGACCAGCGGGCTATCGCTGAGCGCCCGCGACACGGTGATTTTCGAGACCCCAGCGAGATCCGCCAGATCGGCCATGGTCAGGCTCGCCGATGACGCATCACGCGCACTTCGCTTGGCTGGCTGCGATTTCTGACTGCGACTCAAGAGCTGGCCCCGGACTATTTTCAAGATGCTGCGACACGGCGAACTGATCCGCCGCCATGGCGCGCAGTGTGTCGATTTGAGTGCGATGCGTCCAACCAGAAACGCGCCAGCCCCCTGCTTACCCATCGAGGCAGCGCTTGCCGCCGCCCTGACTCAGCCGGCAATAGCACCTCGCTTTCGCTCCAAGCCGCTCTGCCAAGCCATGCTATTACTGCGTCGCAGCAAATGATATCGATATCTTGATACCGATATCATTTGCTGCCAAGCTCGCCGCCGAAACCACCTTGGATCGCCGGGAGCGCATGTTGGATCATCACGAATCAGAGTCAGTCAACGCATCGGCACCCCATGACGGCAAGCCGATCGACCCCTGGCTACTGACCCGCCATGGCATCGACCCGGCCGGCTTTGCGCAGGACGAGAGCCTGTTCGCGCTGGCCAACGGCGCACTCGGCGTGCGCGGCGGACTGGAAGAGGGCGACAGCCCCACCCAGGCCAGCTTTCTCGCCGCCGCCTGGGAGCGCACGCCGATCGAGTACCACGAGCGCTTCCCCGGCTTTGCCAGTCATACCGATACACGCATCCCAGTGGCCGACGCCACCCGTATCCAGCTACGCCTGGGCAATACGCCAGTGCGACTCGGCGAAGGGCACTGGCTGGATTTCGAGCGTGCATTAGATCTACGCAACGGCCGTTATTGCCGCCGCCTGCGTTGGCGCTCGCCAACCGGCGCGACTCTGGAGATCGAGGCCGAGCGCATCGTTAGCCTGGCCGATCCGGGCCTGCTCGCCATCCGCTATCAAGTGCGCTCCATCGATTACCACGGGCCGATCAGCTTCGAATCCTCTATCAGCACGACCCGCGCCGCCGCCGAGCAAGGGCTGGACCCACGCATCGGCGCACGCCTGGACGGCGGCTTGAACACCGGCAACGCCCGCGCCGATGAAGCTCAAGCCTGGCTGCAGCAACAAACCACCCATAGCGGCATTCGCCTGGCCTGCGCGCAGGCCCATGCCTGGCCGGGCTCGGAGCTGAGCTTTCGCCAGGCCCATCTCAGCGCCCATGGCGTCACCCAGACCTATGCCGGCACCCTGGCGCCGGGCCAGACGATTGCGCTGGAAAAATACGTTGCCTACGCCTGGACCCAACCAGACGGAACCGATAGCGATGGCGCCTTGCTGGCGCGCGCCGAGGCCAGCCTGTTGCGCGCGGCTCAACATGGTTACGCCACCCTGCTCGACCGCCAGACCGAGATCCTGGCCAAGCTATGGCAGGACACCGATCTGGCTATCGACGGCGATCCGCAGATCGAGCAAGCGTTGCGCTTCAATCTCTTTCACGTTTTCCAATCGAGCGGCCGCGACGGCCACAGCAGCGCCGCCGCCAAGGGGCTCACCGGCGAGGGCTACGAAGGCCATTATTTCTGGGACGCCGAAGCTTTTATGCTGCCGGCCCTGGTCAATCTAGCGCCCGAGCTGGCGCACGGCATGTTGCTCTACCGCTACCGCACGCTGGATCGCTCGCGCCGGCACGCGCGCGAGTTGAACCATCCACGCGGCGCGCTATACGCCTGGCGCACGATCAGCGGCGACGAGTGCTCGGCCTACTTCCCCGGTGGCTCGGCGCAGTACCACATCAACGCTGCCGTCGCCTGGGCCGTGCGCCTGTATGTCGATGCCAGCGGCGATCACGAATTCATGCTCAAGCACGGCGCCGAGATGCTGTTCGAGACCGCGCGCATCTGGCTCGATATCGGCCACTTCAATCCGCGTCGCGGCGGCGCTTTCTGCATCCACGAAGTCACCGGACCGGACGAATACTCAGCCCTGGTCGACAACAATCACTACACCAACCGGATGGCCCAACGGCATCTGCGCGATGCCGCCGCAACGGCGCTCTGGATGCTCAACAGCGCCCCCGCCGCCTACGCCGCGCTATGCGCACGCATCGAACTCGGTGAGGGCGAAATCACCAAATGGCGTCGCGCTGCCGAAGCGATGTACTTGCCTGTAGACACGCGACTGGGCATTTTTCCGCAGGACGACGGCTTTCTCGATAAGCCGCGTCTGCGCCATGCCGATGGTGATGTCGATGTCGATGTCGATGTCGATCACCAGGATGCTCACGCCAAGCGCCCGTTGTTGCTGAAGTTGCATCCGCTAAGCATTTATCGTCACCAGGTATGCAAGCAGGCCGATACCTTATTGGCCTTGATGCTGGCCGGCGAAACGGTCGATCGCGATGCCAAACGACGCAACTTCGATTACTACGAAGGCGTCACCGTGCACGACTCCACTTTGTCGGCGTCGACCTTCAGCGTCATCGCCGCTGAAATCGGTGAGGCGGCGAAAGCCTATCGCTATTTTCTAGACACCCTGCGTGTCGATCTGGACGATTTGCACGGCAATGCCGCGCACGGCGTACATATGGCGGCCATGGCCGGTAGCTGGCTGGCGCTGACCTGGGGCTTCGGTGGCCTGCGCGTCATCGATGGCCTGCCGTCACTGGCCCCGCGCCTGCCTGACGCATGGCGCGGCTATCGCTTCGGCCTGCGTTGGCGCGATGTGCAGTTGCGTGTCGCGGTCGACCGCGATGGCGTGACTTACACCTTGAGTCGCGGCATCGAACTCAATTTCCGCCATCACGGCCAGGCCAAGCATTTGCGCAGCGGCGAATCGCTGCGGCTAGCGCACAGCATGCCCGCACCCTCGCGCCACCGCCTGACGCAGCCATTGCAAGCGGTGATCTTCGACCTCGATGGCGTCATTGCCGACACCGCCGTGGCGCACGATGCCGCATGGCGGCAGCTTGCCGCCGAGATCGGCGTGCCATTCGATGACAGCCTTGGCGAGCGGCTGAAAGGCGTCGACCGCATGGGCTCGCTGGCGCTGCTGCTTGAGCGCAGTCAACACGCTTACAGCGACGCGGAAAAAACCGCGCTGGCCGAACGAAAGAATACTTATTACAAAGCCAGGATCGCCGACATGGGTCCGCAGGATCTACTACCGGGCGCGCGCGCCGCGATCGAGTCAGCACGCCGCGCAGGTCTAAAGATCGGTCTCGCCTCGGCCAGCCGCAACGCGCCCATGTTGCTGCAGCGGCTAGGCATCACCGAACTGTTCGATTACGTGGTCGATGCCAGCCGCATTGTCCACTCCAAACCTGATCCGGAAATTTTTCTGGCAGCGGCCAGCGGCCTTGGTATCGCGCCAAGCGCATGCCTGGGCGTAGAGGACGCTGCCGCAGGTATTGCCAGCCTGCGTGCCGCGGGGATGACGGCGGTAGGTGTTGGCTTGCACGAAGCACTAGCCGATGCAGATGTGCTGTTGCCGAGCGTCGCCGCGTTCGACATCAGCATTTTCAAAACCGATTCAAACGGCGAACTGGGGTAATCAGACCGAAGTCATCGAACCGGGCAATCGAACCGGGGGAGTCGCCTCGCTTCATGCGGCGCGATAACAAAAACTGGGTGGGGAGTAAGGTTTATGCATAACAAGTCACTGACCCGATTGACGCTATCGGCGGCCATTGCCGCCAGCTTGATGTCTGGCGTCCTGGTCTCGCAAAACGCATCTGCGCAAGACAACACGCAAGCACAAGGCAACACCTCGACGGCCAACAAGGGGGCGCCGCAAGCGGCTGACGCCAAGTCGACCAAAACGCTGCAAGAAGTTGTGGTGACCGGCACCCCGACCGTAGGCGGCATACGAAAAATCGACGCCAGCTTCTCGATTACCTCAGCTACTGCCGAACAGATCAAACAAGCTAACCCGAAGAGCACGGCCGATCTGCTGAAAATCGCGCCCGGCCTGTGGCCTGAATCCACCGGTGGCCAGACCGGTGCGAACGTTGAAATCGCCGGCTTCCCCGGTGGCGGCGACGCGCCGTTCTTCACCATGCAGATGATGGGTTCGCCGCTCTATGGCATGCCGACCTTATCGTTCTTCGAGCAATCGACGATTTTCCGCCTCGACGACACGATCGAGCGCGCTGAAATTCTGCAGGGCGGCCCTTCGGTCGTCTTCGGCGACGGCCAGATCGGCGCCACCGCGAACTTCATCCTCAAACAAGGCTCCGCCAAACCCACCGGCAGCGTCGGCATCACTTATGGTTCGGAGGGCTTGTGGCGCGCCGATGGCTTCTACGGCTTCAAGCTTGCTGAGGGCTGGTATGGCAGCGTCGGCGGTTTCTGGCGCACCTCCGATGGCGTGCGCTCGCCGCAATTCAAAGCCGACAAGGGCGGCCAGTTCACCGCCACCGTATCGCACGACATCGGCACCAACGGCTCGCTGATGCTGTACGCCCGCCTGCTCGACGACAAGAATCAATTCATCACGCCGATCCCCTTGATCCAGCACGGCAGCGATAAATTTTCCGCCTATCCAGGCTTCGATCCGCTGACCGACACGTATTACTCCAAGGCCATCCAGCACGTGCATCTGGCCGGCTATCCCGGCGGCGGCACCGATGCCAATCTGGCCAACGGTCGCGGCGCGAAAATGACCTTTTTCGGCGGCAACTTCGATTACGACCTGGGCGATGGCTGGTCCATCTCCGACAAGTTTCTGCTCAACGGCGGCGACGTCGATACCAATGCGCTGTTCTCGGGATCCAATCCGGCCTCGTTGAACGACATGCTTTACAACACCCCGGCCGGTTTTGGCGGGCTGGTCCTTCCCGCTGGCGCGGCAACCGCCAACTACGTCAACGGCGGCGCGGTGGATCCCAATCAAAGCGTCATCCATCAGGGTTGGTGGTATATCCACAAACACCTGAAAAACATCAACAACGATTTCCGCCTGAGCAAAGAGCTGTTCGAAGGCAATACGCTGACCGCAGGCCTGTATCTGGCGCACTACACCGACGACGACAAATGGGCGCTGGGCAACCAGATGCTGATGAGCAATACGCCCAATGCCCGGCCGATTACGGTGACCTACAACAAGGGCGGGCAAACCTACTACGTCACCGACAATCAGGGCCTGCTCGACAATGGCGGCTACAACATCACCGAGCACGGCGTAGCCACCAACAAGGCGTTTTACCTGTCCGATTCGTGGCGCATCGACCGCTGGTTGTTCGACGCTTCCGCGCGCCTGGAAAACCAGCACGCCTCCAATCGCGTCTGCAATCTGAGCAATGTCGATCTCGATCACAACCCGCTCACGCTCTACAACAATTCGGTGCCCGTGTGTAACGGCACCTTCTCCACCACCGACTACGACAAGACACATACCTCGTGGACAGTCGGCGCCAACTACGAGCTGGCCGACAACATGAGCGTGTACGCCCGCGTGAACAAGGGCGTGCACTTCGGCGATTTCGACAACGCCTTGCGCGGCAATACCACCGGCAATACAGCGCCACTGCAAAAGGTGCAGAACTTCGAGGCGGGTTTCAAATATCAGTCGGACCTGATCTACGCCGATATCAGCGTTTATCACAAACAGTTCAATGGTCTGACCTATCAACCGACCGACGGCCAGGGCGTGCCGGTAGGTAAGCAACTGCTGTACGGATCGGACTCCAAGGGCGTCAACCTCAGTGGTGCCGTGATGCCTATCGATCACCTGCGGCTGCAACTGGTCGCCAACTATCTCGATGGCCACTACTCGCACTACACCGGCTGCATCCCGTATGTGAATTCGGTAGCCGGCAACGGCTGCGCACCGATCAACGGCGTGCAATTGCAGCGGCAGCCGAAGTTTCGCTACATGTTTACCCCGAGCTACAAGATCCCGTTCTCCTGGGGCGATGTCACCGCTTTCGTAACCTATACGCATGTCGGCTCGCATACGCAGGATCAATCGGGCCTGCAGCAACTGGGCACCTATCACACCTGGGATTTCGGCGTGGTCGCCAATGTCGAACAGAACTGGGAGCTGCGCTTGCAAGGCACCAATATCACCAACGAGCTGGGCCTGACCGAAAGCAACTCGCGCATTTTCGGCTCCGCCTCCGGCAGTGACGGTGTCATCCTGGCTCGGCCGCTGGAAGGTCGCGAGGTCAATTTCCAGGTCAAGTACAAGTTCTAAGTACAAGTCATGAGTACACGTTTATAAGTACGGGTTTATAAGTTACCGGGGCCCCTCCCCGACGAGTGGTCCAGGCCGGCTACCCTATAACGGCCTGGACCACCCTTTTTGTTATGCATCGAGGTGGCTGTGAATCGATTCCGCATGATCGCCGCGCTGGCACTGATCTATATGGTCTTCGCGATACTGCTTAACAGTGTCGGCACGGTCATCCTGCAATCCATCCACACCTTCAACATCGACAAACCGCAGGCCAGCTTGCTCGAATTGTTCAAGGATCTGCCCATCGCGATCACCTCGTTTCTGGTCGCATCCTTTCTGCCTTTGCTGGGTTATCGACGCGCCATGATGCTGGCGCTGGCAATCGTCGGTTGCGCCTGCATGTTGATGCCGCTGTATCCGGGTTTTCATACCGCCGAGCTGCTGTTCACTTGTATCGGTATTTCGTTCGCGCTGGCCAAGGTCGGCGTGTACTCGTCGATCGGCCTGCTGACCCATGACAAGACCGAGCACAGCCGGCTCACCAACACCATCGAAGGGCTGTTCATGCTCGGGGTAATGATCAGCGGCTGGCTGTTCAGCGCCTTCATCGATCATGACGCACCGACCAACCCCACCTGGCTGAATGTTTACTGGCTGCTTGCAGCACTGTGCGGCCTGGTCATTGTTTTGCTCGCCACCTCGCGCCTCGACGAATCGGCAGCACATAGCGGCGGCAAAAACTCGATTCGCGGCTCGCTCAACGAAATGCTGCAATTGTTTCTACGGCCGCTGGTTTACGTGTTTCTTATTTCGGCCTTTCTATACGTACTGATCGAACAAAGCTTCGGCACCTGGCTGCCCACCTTCAATAACGAGATTCTCAAACTGCCCAATGCGATGAGCATCCAGCTCGCCAGCATTCTCGCCGGCGCCACCGCACTGGGCCGCATCGGCGCAGGCCAAGTGCTGCGGCGGGTGCCCTGGCATATCCTGCTAAACCTCTGCGTCGTCGGCATGGGTTTGCTGGTGGTGCTGACCTTGCCGCTGGCACGCGATGTCGTCGCGCGTGCCGACGTGAACTGGTTCAACGCACCGGCCGCCGCTTATCTGATTCCGCTGATCGGCTTGTTGATGGCGCCGATTTATCCGGTCATCAACTCGGTGGCGCTCAGTTCGCTACCCAAACCCGCACATGCGGCGATGACCGGCCTGATCGTTATTTTCTCCGCGCTCGGCGGCACGCTAGGGTCGCGTATCACCGCGATCGTGTTTGCCAATTTCGGCGGCATCCACGCTTTTTATTTTTCGCTGGTGCCGATGTCGCTGGTGTTGATCGCACTGTTTTTCTTCAAGCGCGAAACCGATCGTGCCGGCGGCCTTACGACAAAATAGCTCCCGCCCGCGAAAGAAGCCCGGCGAGCAATGCGCCGTTGAGTAGTACGTATAGACATGGAGTTATCGTGAAGTTCCGTCACTTGAAATGTATTGGCCTGTGCCTGATCGCCGCCTTGGCCGCACCCGCATTCGGCCAGACCGACCCAAGCTTCCTGCTCACGGCAACCTCGAAGCATTTCGATAGCTACTTTCCCAGCTATCTCGCCAACGGCTATTTTTCGACGATGACATCGCCGCGCGGCACCGAGGGCAATCTCGCCTATATGGTCGCCTTTATGGACTACGCCAAGGACGATATCGCCCGCCCCGCCGCGATTCCCGGTTGGAGTGAAATCGACTACAACCCCGGTGGCGGCTGGATCAATTCAACCCGCCTGGGCAAAGAGATCTTTACCGACTACGCGCAGACACTGAACATGCGCGACGGCACCTTAAGCACCCGTTATCGTTTCGTCTATGCGAACAAATCGACCGACGTAAAAGTCACCACCTTCGTCAGTCAGGCAGCGAATCATCTTGCCGCAACCCAGCTTTCGATCACCCCGCAATTTGACGGCAGCGTGCAACTGACATTTCCGCTGCGGCTGTGGTCGGAGCATCAGCCGCGCTTCCCCATCGGCAAGATGAGCGGCGATGAGATGATCGCCGCGGTCATCGCCAGCGGGCAGAATCTGGATAACAAACCCGTACCCACGCCCGACCGCGCCGCCGTGTGGTATCACGGCGTCACTCGCATTGTGTCCAGCGATGGCGATGCCAAGGCGTTGACACTGTCCCTCGATGGCCGTGCCGAACAGGGCCTGACCATGGCCGAGGCCGCCGCCATCAACCTGCCGGCCGACCTGGACATCGAAGACGTCAAGCTGGAGCGTGGCCCGCACCGCCTGTCGCTCAACGTCGTCGCCAAAGTAAAACAAGGCAAAACCTACACCTTCACCAAATACATCGCCGCCTCCCGGCAGAACTGGGGCGGCGATGCGAAAGAGACGCTAGCCCTGGCCAAAGCCGCGCGCGAGACCGGCTTTGCCGCCCTGCTTGCCGAGCATCAGGCCGCATGGCATGAACTATGGAAGGCCGACATCGTCGTCGAAGGCGACGCCAAGGTGCAGCAGGCGTTGCACTCGGACTTGTATTACCTGCTGTCCAACACCACCACCGGCACCGCCTGGCCGATGGGCGCCTGCGCACTCACCCCCGGTTACGCCGGCCATGCTTTTTGGGACAGCGACTCGTGGGTGTTTCCCGCCCTGCTCTTGCTGCATCCAGAGCGCGCCAAACCGATCGTGATGTTTCGCCATCGCACTATGCAGCCCGCCCGCGAACGCGCTCGGCAGTACGCCACCAAAGGCACCATGTATCCGTGGGAGTCCGACCCCGAAACCGGTGTCGATCACACGCCGCATTTTGCCTATGGCGTGTTTCGCGAGATCCATGTCAATGCGGATATCGCCATCGCCCAATGGCAGTACTACCTCGCGACCGGCGACACCGCCTGGCTCAAACAATACGGCTGGCCGGTGATCGACGAAGTGGCGCAATTCTGGGCCAGTCGCGTTACCTACAACAAAGAAAAAGACCGCTACGAGATTCATCACGTCACCTCGCCGGACGAAGCCTACGACGACGTGCCCAATGATTCGTTTACCAATGCCGTCGCGCGCAAGGCACTGACCATTGCGATTCAGGCATCGAAACTGGTCGGCGCCAAAGCCGACCCGCAGTGGGCCGAGATCGCCTCGAAAATATATATCCCGTTCCAGGACCAGGAGCAGCGCCATCTCGATTTCGACGCCTCGGTGCCGCACGACAAAATCACCTGGATGGGTTCGTCGCTGGCCTGGTTGATGTATCCCAATCTCGACCTGCCGATGTCGGCGCAAGTGCGCAAGAACGACTTCGACTTTCAGCTCAACGAACTGAAAGTGCATGGCGACGACCCCAACGAAATGATGATGGTGATGCTTGCCGTCGGCGCCGCGGAATTGGGCGATGCGAAAACCGCCGGCGATTGGATACAACGCAACTTGGTCGGCTTTCTCAAACCGCCGTTCAATGTGCGCACCGAAACGGTGGCCAACAACGCCGGATACATTCTGGCCACCTCCGCCGGCTTCGTGCAGAGTTTCGTCTACGGCCTGAGCGGCCTGCGCATCGACGAGCAAGGCCTGACCGAGGCCTATGCGCCTGCGCTGCCACCCGCATGGCGCGCGCTCACCCTCAAGCACATCAGCTTCCGTGGCAAGCATTACGACATCCATATCGAGCGCAACGCCAGCGGCAAAGCCGTGCTGACCCGCAAGGCCCTGGACTGATGCGCGCCCTCGCACCGCACGGTTGAGATGTTTACGGCTTTATCCATCTGTGGAGAAATCGCCATGCGCATACCCCGCCCTCGATCCCAACAGCTAATCGCCTTGTTTTGCGCAGGCTTGCTCAGTGTTGCGGCATGGGCCGATACGCCGCCTGCGCGCGTCAGCGGCAACGGCGGCGTGACCGCAACCGATTTCAGCGCGCCCTACTCCGCCTTCGCCTCACCCGAGTCGCTCGTACGCTTTCAACAAATGATCGTCGAGAACCGCAGCGCGCCCGGCCTGGGTAGCCCGATTGAAGTCAGTCGCGCCTACTACGAGCGGATCAACGCCGATCGCGTCGAACGCATGAAAAAACTGTACCCCGTAAAGATCGCCGCACAAACCATCGGTGGTGTCCCCACCGATGTAGTGGAGCCGGCGGCGGGAATCGGCGGGGACAGCCATGAGCGAGTGCTTATCAATCTGCACGGCGGCGGCTTTCTATGGGGCGCCCATAGCGGCGGCCTGGTGGAGTCGATCCCCATCGCCAGCCTGGGCAAGATCAAGGTCGTCAGCGTCGACTACCGGCAAGGCCCCGAGTACGTTTTCCCCACCGCCAGCGACGATGTGGAAGCGGTCTACCGCGCATTGTTGAAACACTACAAAGCTAAAAACATCGGCATCTACGGCTGCTCCGCCGGCGGCTTTCTCACCGCCGAATCGGTCGCCCGATTCATCTCCAAACACCTGCCGGTACCGGGCGCCATCGGTACCTTCTGCGCCTCCTTGGTCGCCCTCGACGGCGACTCCGTCTATACCGCGCCACCACTCAATGGCGACGCCGTACCCAAGCATCCTATACAACTCACCGACCTGCCCTATTTCAAAGGCGCCAGCCCCACCGACCCACAAGTGCTTCCCGGCGTTTCGCCGCAACTACTAGCCAAGTTTCCGCCGACCTTATTGATAAGCGGCACCCGTGACTTCTCCATGAGCTCAGTGATTCGCAGCCATGCCCTGCTGACCCAGGCCGGCGTCGATGCCGACCTGCACGTATGGGACGGCATGTGGCATTCGTTCTTCTCCGACCCCGAGCTACCAGAGTCGAAAGACGCCTACAACGTCATCGTGAAGTTCTTTGCACGGCACCTAGGTCACTGAGGATGTGTTTGCCCGGTGCGTAGGTTGGGGTGAGCGAATGCGAACCCCAACGTTGCGCGATGCTGGGTATTACGGCGAGTCCCAAAAGCACGCATGTTGGGTATCACGGCGGATCCCAAAAGCATGCCACCTCGGGTATCACGGCGAGCCTCAACGTTACGCAACGTTGGGCATCACTTTGTTCAGCCCAACCTACGCGAGCCGTTGCCGAAGGATGAAGTGGTGGGGCAGCGTGGCTCCCTCCCCTGCTTGTAGGGGAGGGTTGGGGAGGGGTTGAATCTTGCGGCAAGGGTGTACCCCCTCCCAGCCTCCCCCTGCAGGCAGGGGGAGGGACAAAGAGGGCGCGCATCATCTCTGGAAGCATTTCATCGCCACCGTCCTTGACGCACATCACACTTCAAGATTGAAAATTCTGGAATACCTGACTCCGCCAGACACCAGCACCCGCCCCGGCGATTGAGACACGACAGCCTTTGCCCCCTGGAGGGGCGCCGGGTATTCTTGTGAAGATTACATTTCAGCTTGAAGCGCATGAGCCAACAGACCGTACTGGTCATCGACGACGAACGCGACATTCGCGAGCTGCTTACTATCACTCTGGGCCGCATGGATCTGCGCGTGGATGCGGTAGGAACGGTGACCGAAGCTCGACGCGCACTGGCCGAACACAGTTACGACCTATGTTTTACCGATATGCGCCTGCCCGACGGTAATGGCCAGGAGGTGATCGAACTGATCGCCACCAGCCATCCCGATACGCCGGTGGCGATGATTACCGCCTATGGCAATGTTGATGCCGCAGTGAATGCGCTCAAGGCCGGCGCTTTCGACTTTGTCTCCAAGCCGGTCGATATCCAGATGCTGCGGCAACTGGTGCGCACGGCGCTGAAGCTGGCCGAGGAAAAGCGCAGTGACCATGTCGCCGCCAAGTCCGGCGGCACGGGCGACCGGCTGGTCGGCGATTCGCCGGCGATGCAGCAGGTTCGCTCAACCATCACCAAGCTCGCGCGCAATCAGGCGCCGGTCTATATCGCCGGCGAGTCCGGCGTGGGCAAGGAGTTAGTAGCGCGGCTGATCCACGAGCAGGGACCGCGTGCCGGCGGGCCGTTTGTGCCGGTGAACTGCGGCGCGATCCCTTCGGAGTTGATGGAAAGCGAGTTTTTCGGTCACCGTAAAGGCAGCTTCACCGGCGCAGTAAACGATAAAGAAGGGCTGTTTCAGGCGGCCCACGGCGGCACGCTGTTTCTCGACGAAGTGGCGGAGCTGCCGCTGCACATGCAGGTGAAATTGCTGCGTGCGATCCAGGAGAAAGCGGTGCGTGCGATTGGCGGGCGCGATGAGATCCCGGTGGATGTGCGCATTCTCTCGGCCACCCACAAAAATCTTGGTGCGCTGGTCGAGCTGGGGCAGTTTCGCCAGGATTTGTTCTATCGCATCAACGTGATCGAACTATGCGTGCCACCGCTGCGCGAACGACGCGGGGACGTGCCGTTACTGGCCGCGTTTATCCTGCGCCAGCTTGCTGCCAAGAGCGGTGCGGCGGCGGGTCAATTGCAGCCGGCGGCACAGCGCGCGCTGGAGGAATACGATTTCCCCGGCAATGTGCGCGAGCTTGAGAACATTCTTGAGCGCGCGATGGCGATGTGCGACGGCGACACCATCGATGCTATCGACTTGATGCTGCCGCAACGCACCCAGCGTGCCGGCGCAGGCGCTGCTTCGGAAGCGCCGGCAACACCACACGCAGTCGCACCGCCAGCGGCAGCGACTGGCGATGGCGGACTGGACGACTACATCAGCAATCTCGAACGCACGGCGATCGTCAAGGCGCTGGAAGAGTCGCGCTACAACAAGACCGCCGCCGCCAAGAAGCTCGGCATCACTTTTCGGGCGTTGCGCTACAAGCTGAAAAAACTGGGCATCGACTAAGCCTTGCCGTTAATGGCCTTGCAGTACTTCACGCAAGGTCAATAGCAAGGTACGCGCCGAGACCGGCTTGTCGATCTGATAGATGTGCTCCAGCGCCGGCAATCCGCTCAAGTCCGGCGGCGTATCCGAGCGCGTCAGCAAAATGGCGCTATCGCGATAGCCGTGATCGATCAGCGCGGCCAGGGTACGCACGCCGGTGAACAGGCTCATATCAGCGTCAACCACGACCACGTCAGGTACACCTTGCGCTTCGATCCATTGCAGGGCGGCGGTGCCGCTCTGGCTGGCATGCGCCTGGTAACCCCAGGCATCGAGGGTGTCGACCAGAAGCGACAACTGGGCGGCCTCTTCGACCACCACCAGCACACGCTCTCCATTGCCTTGCAGGTTGTCTTGCTCGTCCTGCTCGCTTGCATCGACGTGTTCGGCCAGCGGTATATACAAATAGAAATGGGTGCCATGGTCCGGCTCGCTCTCTACCCGCATGACGCCGTTATGACTGGCAACAATGCGCTTGCATGACAGCAAACCCAGTCCGGTGCCGGTGGTCTTGGTGGTGAAAAACGGCTCGTATAAGCGTCGCAATACTTCTTGGTCCATGCCGATACCGGTATCGGCAACGGTCAGGCACAGGTAGCGCCCAGGCTGCGCATCTTCACCGAACCGAAAGAAACTGGCCGGTAAATTGATCTGCGCGGCACCGACATGCAGCTCCCCGCCGGCAGGCATCGCCTGAATCGCGTTGAGGCACAGATTGAGCAGGCACTGCTGCAACTCGGTGTGATTGCCGTCGAAGCTGAGTTCGGGATCTTCGGCGTCGATATGCAAGGTCACTGTCTTGGGCACACTGCCCTGCATCAGCAGGCCAAGCGCTTCGAACAAGCCGCCAATGCGTACCTGCTCGGCCCGATGCGCGCCGCGTGCGAACGAAAGCATCGACTGCACCATGTCCAGACCGCGCTTGCCGCAATCACGCACCAAGGCACCGAGGCGAGCCAGACGCGGATCTTCTTGATAGTCCTGCAGACTGTCGCCGGCCAGCAGCAACGGCTGTAACAAGTTACGCAGATCGTGGCTGAGACCGCCAGCAAGCATCGCCAGGCTCTCGAAGCGCTGCGCACGAATCAATTCGGCTTCGGCGCGTTGGTGCGCACGCGCTGCCTCGGCCTCGCGCAAGGCACGCCGTACCGCGCTGGCCAGGCGCGCGATGTTTTGCTTGAGGATGTAATCGGTAGCGCCGTTGCGCAGCGCCTCGATCGCCGCCTCTTCGCCCAGCCTGGCCGAGACGAATATAAAAGGCAGCTCTTGATCGTGTTCGCGCAGCAACTCCAGTGCGCGGCGGCCGGAAAAACCGGGCAAGCTCAGGTCCGACAGCACGATATCGGGCTTGAACTCTCGCAGGGCGGCGAGGTAGCCCGCCTCGTCATCGACCACCTGCACGGTGTATACGAGCGCGTCGGCATCGAGCTCCGACAACACCAGCTCGGCGTCGGGGCGGCTGTCCTCGACTTGCAGTATGCGTACGCTAGGCAGCCATGTTCGACTTTGCTTGTCAGGCATGCATGGACCCTGCGGGGACGGGGAAGGCGAGACGATAGCGCGCGATACCGCTCAGCGCATCTACCATGCGCTGGTGCCGATATCCGCAGAACCCTCTCATTCCTCTTCCGGGCCTTGATTTAACACTGCCCAGAATTGCGCTGAAGTTCGCACAGATTCCAGAAACTGGCTTACATCGACCGACTTGATGACATAGGCGTTCACGCCAAGATCCCAGCCGCGCGCCAGATCGCTCTCCTCGCGTGAGGAGGACAGGATCACCACCGGCACCCGACGCAGCCGATCGTCGCTGCGCATCCGGGTCAGTACCTCCAAGCCATCCATGCGCGGCATTTTTATGTCCAGCAGCACCACCACCGGATTGATCGGCTCACGCCGGGCCCACTCGCCGCGACACTGCAGATAATCCATGCAATCCACGCCATCTTCCACATGGATCAGCGTATGCGCCAGATGCACCTCGCGCAGTGCGTCAACGACCAGCTCGGCATCGGCCAGGCTATCTTCGACCAATAAGATGGTCCGCGGATGACGATGAGTCATGCGCGCTCCTGCGCGAACGTTTCGGCCAGGTCGGAAGCGGGCAGAGTGAAATGAAAATGCGCCCCTTTGCCTAACTCGGCATTTGCCCAAATGCGCCCGCCATGCCGCGTGATGATGCGCTGCACATTGGCCAGACCAATACCGTTGCCGGGAAATTGCGAGGCGCGATGCAGTCGCTGGAATACCCCGAACAGCTTGTCGGCGTATTGCATGTCGAAACCGGCGCCGTTATCCGCCACGATGAACTCGTAATCGCCATTGGGACCACGCTGCGTACTGACCTCGATGCGCGCAACCTCGCATTGGCTGGTGTACTTCACGGCATTGCCGAGCATGTTTTGCCATACCGTGCGCAACATGTTCTCGTCGCCGATCACGATAGGCAGCGGCTCGACCGCCCAGACGACTTGCCGGCCCTGCGTCTCTGGCTCGACCAGCACCCGTGCCTCGTCGACCAGTGCGCGCATATCCACCGGCTGCAGCCGTAGTGCGCCACGGCCCAGTCGCGAAAACACCAATAAGTCGTCGATCAACAATGCCATGCGATGCGCAGCGTCGCTTATCACCTGCAGATAATGTTTCGAGGACTCGTCGGCCTGCTCGCTCAGATGCCGCTGCAATTTGTCGGTAAAACCGGCGATATGCCGCAACGGCGCACGCAGGTCGTGCGAAACCGAATAACTGAACGCCTCCAGCTCGCGATTGACGTCGGAGACTTGCTGCACTTTGCCCTCAAGCTGGCGATTAAGCTCTTTCACCTGGTGCTCGACCAAAGCCCGCGCGGTAATGTCGCTGACGGTCAGCAACAGCACCGGGGCGCCGCCATCGTCCTGCTCCAAACGCCGCGCATTGATGACGACGTGGCGGTCGATGCCATCGACGGTGCGCTGGATCAGTTCGTAATCCCACAGTTCGCGATCGAGCAGCAGCACGTCATTGAGCCGCTGCAGCAACGCGCTGTCGCTCCAGGCGCCATAGCCCAGCTCGGCCAAGGGTAGCGACTGCGCCTGGGCGTGGCCCTGGTTGTACGACAAGCCGTATAACTCGCCGAAGGCGGCATTTACCAACAGGGTTTGCAGCTCGGCGTCGAGCAAGGCAATCGGTTCGCGCACCGCCTGCACAATCAGTTGCGAGCGCTTCACTGCCAGGCTCTCGCGCACCTCGGCGCGCAGACGCCGACCGATCTGCCGCTCGGACACGATCACCACGATCGCCAGCAATACGATCTGCGCGACGGCGGTGATCCCAAAGACCAGGCCACTATTGAAAGATTGCCGACTCGCCTCGGTACGGCGATTGAGCAAGGTGCCGTCTTCGTTGCGGACAATGCCTTCGATCACGTCGTCCATCTTGAACAAGGTACCGGCGTCGCGCATCGCCTGCTTGGCGGCCAGCATGTCGCCGCGCCGATATTGCAAGATCGCCTGTTGCATCCGCTCCAGCCGCACATCCACCCTGGCGCCAAGGGCGCCGATCAGCACTTGCTGGTCGGGGTTATCGCGGGTCATGCCGCGCAACTTGCCAAGCAAGCCCGGCACGTCTTTGTAGGCCTGCTCGGAGCGGACTTTGATCTGCGCGTCGGCATCGCCGTCAAGCATTCGATACAGCGCCGCTTCGCTGTCGCGCGTCTCGTAGGCGATCTGGTAGGTGAGCGACTTCACCTCGGACGAGCGCGTCACCTGCTCGCCGGCTTTCAGCGCATCGCGCACACCGCTACGTGTCATCGCGTAGGGCAACGCGACAATCACCAACACTGCAAGCAGTAATCCGCCTACACGCCAGCGCAAAACCACCGAATCGTTCATTCCCCTGCGGACCACCGGCATATGCCTCCGATGCACTCGCGCATGGTTGCAGATATGCCTATGCGGAGGCTAGGCCCCAAAAGGCACAGACGAAGCCTTCAGTGCGCATAGCTGCTCATGGCCGCCGGCCGAGCCGTTGCCGCCTGCCCCCACTCTCGATTCGGCTGCGCCTGCATGGTGAAGTGCAGCTCGCCGCCGGCGACTATCTCGCCGTGCCGCAAAAACACCCTGCCTAACGGCTGGCCATTGAGTGTGACTTGTCCGACAAAAGGATGGGCGTCGTCCAGCGGCGCGGCGCTCACGGTGAAATCTTTGCCGCTCGGTAAATGCAGCGTCGCGCGCGACACAAACGGCCGGCCGATGGCGTATTCGTCACTGGCCGGTGTCACCGGATAGAAACCCAGCGCGGTAAAGATGTACCACGCCGACATCTGGCCCAGATCGTCGTTGCCGGCCAGACCATCCGGCTTGGGCGCGTATTGGCTGTCCATGATTTGCTTGAGGCGTGCCTGGGTTTTCCACGGCGCACCGGCGTAGTCGTACAGATAGGCCAGATGGTGGCTGGGCTCATTGCCGTGCGCGTACCAGCCGATCAGACCGGTGATGTCTTCAACGTGCTGGAAATGCGCGGGGTCGACTTTCGCGTCGAACACACGATCAAGCTTGCTGACGAAGTTCGTATCGCCGCCCATCGCGGCAACTAGGCCGGCGACGTCTTGCGGCACGTACCAGGAATATTGCCAGGCATTGCCCTCGGTGTAGTCGCTGCCGTAGCCGGCGACATCGGGATCGAAGGGTTCGCGAAAATGGCCGTCACTCTTGCGCGCGCGCATGAAGCCGGTTTTGGCATCGTAGGCGTGACGCCAGTTGGTGGCGCGTTGCTCGAAGGTCTTGGCTATGTCGTGCTTGCCCATGGCCTTGGCCATCTGCCCCAGCGACCAGTCGTCATAGGCGTACTCCAATGTTTTGGAAGCGCCCTCGGGCTCTTTGTCGATGGGCACATAGCCGAGTTTCATATAGTCGCCCAGGCCGCCGTAAGGGGCATAGGTGGCGCTGGCGACCATCGCATCCAAAGCCTTTTGCGCATCGAAACCGCGCACGCCTTTGATATAGGCATCGGCGATGACCGGTACCGCGTGATAGCCGATCATGCACCAGGTCTCCAAGCCCTGATACGCCCACACCGGCAAGATACCGAACGGGCTGGCTTCGCGTGCGGCGATCAAGGAGCGGATGAAATCGGTGCTGCGGCCGGGTTGCAACAGCGCCATCAAGGGCTGTTGCGCGCGATAGACATCCCATAGCGACCAGGTGGAGTAAAAATCGAATCCGTCGGCGTGGTGTACCTGGTGGTCCGGCCCGCGATAGTCGCCATTGACGTCCATCGACAGGGTCGGCGACAACATCGCGTGATACAGCGAGGTATAGAAGTTGCTGCGCATGGGGGCCGATGCTTCGACATCGATCACGGCTAGCGCTTTGTCCCAGGCGGCACGCGCCTCGGCGCGGCGGGCATCGAAATCCCAGCCGTTGCCGTCGCTGTCGAGGTTGTCGAGCGCATTGGCCTCGCTCACCGGCGAGATCGCTACCTTTACCCCCAGCGGCTGTTTCAATTCGGCGAAATCGAACACACCGACCAGAGCGCGGCCGCTCTGCGCATCGCGGTCTTGCGCCTGTTCGCCGGGCCCTTTGAAGCCTTTGTAGGGCAACTCGGCCTCACGGTTGTATAGCGTGCGCGACGTTATCGGCTGCGAGAAACGCATGGCAAAACACAGCTCACGCCCCGGTGCCCAGCCGCGCGTTTGGCGGCAGCCGGTCACGCTGCCGTCTTCATGCACACGCAGACTGCTCCACAGCACCTTGCCGGGGTAGTCGTAAATGCTCGGGCGCAGGTCAAGCAGCAGATGCGCCGGTTGGCCGGCGGGGAAGCTGTAGCGATGCCAGCCAATGCGGCGGCCGGCGGTAAGTTCGGCGCGCACGTTGTAATCACTCAAGGTGACGGCGTAATAGCCAGCCTCGACGGTTTCGCTGTCGTGACTGAAGCGAGAACGGTAACCGCTGCCCGGCCGGGCCGGGTCACCGGGCTCCAGCCGTACCGCGCCGCTGATAGGCATGAGCAAGACATCGCCGAGATCCGAATGGCCCGAGCCTGAGAAATGCGTATGCGAGAAACCCATGATGCTGCTATCGCCATACTGATAGCCGGCGGCCCATTTATAGCCATGCTTGAAATCCGGCATGGCCGTATCGGGCGAGAGCTGAATCATGCCAAATGGCACCGTGGCGCCCGGAAAAGTATGCCCATCGCCGCCGGTGCCGATGCGCGGATCCACCTCGCCGGCATGGCCGGACGTCACCGCGCCGACCTGTTGAGGTGACAAACTCATCGCAGCGACCAGTACGCTAATTAGCCAGGGGGACGGTGATCGGATAGCCATACAGGTTACCTTTACGCTGGAAGGGAAAAGGAGCGGTATCAGGGGGTAGGCAGTGGGGGCACTGAATTCCAACAAAAATCGACCTATGGGCGAAACGGGCTTGCGGCTTACCCGTGGCAGCGTCCCGAGCGCCCGTGGCGCCGCAGGCTTGCCCGGCGTATCCGTGCCGGCGCCCCGATCCAGCCTTCAAGCTGACTCTTACCTGGATTTAGATCGTTACAAGCGTCGCACGCTAGCATCGGCTGCGCAGCAAGGTCATGTTGCGCTGCGCGATAGACCGAATACCTAACTGTAGCTACATTTAGATCGTTCCAATCGAGACAATCACGATGGAAAGCAACACACCCATACGCCGTAAGGTCACCTTGACCGACATTGCCGCCAGCACCGGGGTGTCGCGTGCGACCGTGTCTCTGGTCCTGCGCGGCAGCCCACTGGTCAACAAACTCACTCGGGCCAAAGTCGAGGCTGAGCTGCGCCGGCAAGGTTATGTCTACAACCGGGCTGCCGCCAATCTGCGACGGCGCACGTCATCGAGCATCGCCTTGGTGCTTAACGAATTGGCCAACCCGTTCTTCGCCGAATTTGCCGCTGGCGTCGACGAGACCCTGGGCGAGGCCGGCTTTGTCACCTTGCTCGGCAGCACCGGCGAATCGATCGAACGTGAGCAAGCCGTGCTTGCTTCGCTGATCGAGCATGGTCCGGGCGGCATCATCTTGTCGCCGGCCGAGGGCAGCGATGCCCAACAAGTGCTGGCCACGGTCGGCGCGCAGACCCCGTTACTGCTGTTCAACCGCGAACTCGGCGGCAGCCTGCCGGAGTTCGCGCACTGGGATCGACTGATGCTGGACAACCAGCGCGGCGCCCGCCTCGCTACCGAGCATCTGATTGCGCAAGGTCACAAGCGCATCGCATTCTTCGGCGGCCATCGCGATTCCAGCTCGTGCCGCCAGCGCCATGCCGGCTATGTCGAGGCGATGACGGCTGCGGGCTTATCGATGCTGCCGCACTGGCGAGTCGAAACCGCACCGACGCGACTGGATGCCGCCCATCGCTGCGGCGAGCTGTTTACCCACGAGCCTGCACCGACCGCCGCGGTTTGTTACAACGACGCGGTCGCGCTCGGCCTGATGCTGGGCTTGAATCAACGCGGCTTGCAGCCGGGTCGCGACTTTGCCGTTACCGGCTTCGACGATGTGGCCGAGGCCGCCTTCAGCACCCCGGCCTTGACCACATTGGCTACGGGTCCGCGCGAACGTGGACGCCAGGCGGCGCAGACCATTCTCGCGCGGCTGCGTGATCCGCAGGCCGATACCAACTTCATCGTCGCCCCAGCGCAATTAGTCGTGCGTGAAAGCAGCGCCCCTCCTCGTTCGCTTTGATTCGCACCAGGAACGCTTATGGCCTTTAATGCCCCGCCCCCTTCGTCGCCCGCCGCTTCTATCGCGAACGGCACGGACAACGCGCGCTATACCGATTACCCGCTGGCGATGGGAGTGATAACCACGATCTTCTTCATGTGGGGCTTTCTCACCTGCCTTAACGACATTCTGATTCCGCACCTGAAAGCCGTGTTCGAATTGAATTACGCCCGCGTGATGCTGGTGCAGTTCACTTTTTTCGGTGCGTACTTTTTGATGTCGTTGCCGGCGGGGCGACTGGTCGCCGCGCTGGGCTACAAGCGAGGTATTGTTTCGGGCCTGGCCATCGCGGCGGTGGGCGCCTTCGGTTTTTGGCCTGCCGCCACGCTGCATTCCTATGGCGCCTTTCTCGGCGCGTTGTTCGTGCTGGCTACCGGCATTACCGTGTTGCAGGTCGCGGCCAATCCTTATGTCGCCCTGCTCGGCCCCGAACGCACCAGCTCCAGCCGACTGACCTTGGCGCAGGCACTGAACTCGCTCGGCACCACGCTGGCACCCTATCTCGGCGGCCTGCTGATTTTGGCCGCGGTGTCCTCGGCCATTCCGAAAAACGTACAGGATGCACCAGAGACCCAACAGCTCATCAGCAGCTTGAATGAGCAGCCGGCGGCTCAGGCCGTGCAAACCATGCAGCAGGCGCCCGCGGAACGCCTTGCCGCCGCCTTGGGCGGTATCGCCGGGCCGACGCTGGACAAGCTCCCGACCGATGCGCTGGTCGCCCAAAGCGAACGCTTTACGCCCGCCGTGCTCGGCGCCGTACTGGACAAGCTGCCGAGCGACAAACTGCTAGCGATACTGAAATCACAATCGGCCGAACGGCTCGCCGCGCTGCCGTCCGAGCCGCTGGCCAAAGCGTTGGACAGCCTGACCGGGTCCCATCTCGACGATGCCCAGACCACCCAGCTCAAACAGTTTCGCGATGGCTTGCCGGCGACCGTTAGCGATCGGCTGAAAGCCTATCGCGAGCATCAGTCCGAGGTGGTCAAACTGCCATACGTGGGGCTCGGCATCGTATTGCTGCTGCTTGCTGCCGGCGTGTGGCTATTCAATATGCCGGCACTGACCGAGACCACCGAAAAAGCCGACACCTCGCATCACACCCTGGCCGACGCACTAAGCCACCCACATGTGCTGTTTGGCGTGCTGGCGATCTTTTTCTATGTCGGTGCCGAAGTGTCCATCGGCAGTTTCATGGTCAATTACCTCTCGCTGCCCAACATCGGCCAGATGAGCGAACAGACCGCCACCCACTATGTGTCGCTGTACTGGGGCGGCGCGATGGTTGGCCGACTGGTCGGTTCGGCGCTGATGGTGCGACTGTCGCCGCGCAAGCTGCTGGGCGCATTCGCCACGATCAACATGTTGCTGGTGATGACCACCATGCTTACTCACGGCATGGTCGCGGTGTACAGCGTGGTCGCGATCGGCCTGTTCAACTCGATCATGTTTCCGACCATCTTCGCGCTGGGCATCGAACGCCTCGGCCCGCTGACCGGCAAGGCATCGAGCCTGCTCATCATGGCGATCGTCGGCGGCGCCATCGTGCCTTATGTGCAGGGCATGGTGGCCGATCACATCGGTGTGCAGCACGCGTTCTTCCTGCCCCTGTTCTGTTACGCCTACATCGTGTTCTACGGCCTGCGCGGCTCGCGGATTCACGACACCGCCACACTTAACTCATTGAGAGCTGTTTGATGCCACGGAACATCCTCTGCTTCGGCGAAGCACTGATCGACTTTCACAATGAGGGACAAGATTCACGAGGTTTTCCACGCAGTTTCGTCCCCTTCGCCGGCGGTGCGCCGGCGAATGTCGCGGTCGCGGTGGCACGGCTGGGCGGCGCTGCCGCTTTTGCCGGCATGCTTGGGCAAGACCTGTTCGGCGACTTTCTGCTCGATAGCCTGACCGAGGCCGGGGTGGACTGCAGCGCGGTAACGCGTACCGACAAGGCACATACGGCGCTGGCCTTCGTCACGCTCGATGCACATGGCGAACGCAGCTTCAGCTTTTATCGGCCGCCGTCGGCGGACCTGCTCTTTCGACCGGTGCACTTTCAGGACGAAAGCTTCCGCAGAGCGGCTGTGTTCCATGTCTGCTCCAACAGCATGACCGATCCCGATCTGGCCGAAGCCACCCGCGAAGGCATGCGCCGCGCACGCACGGCGGGCGCGCTGGTCAGCTTCGATCTCAACCTGCGCCCGGCACTGTGGCCGCACGACATCGACCCACGCCCCTTGCTCTGGCCGGCACTGCACTTAGCCGATCTGGTCAAACTCAGCGCCGAGGAATTCGCTTATCTCGCCATCGACGGCGAAGAGGCTGCGTTGGAGCAATTATGGAAGGGCCAGGCGCGCCTGCTGGTGGTGACCGACGGCGCCAAACCGCTGCGCTGGTTTCACCCCGACGCCGACGGCGAGATGCCGATTTACTCCGTGCCGGCGGTGGATAGCACGGCGGCGGGCGACGCCTTTGTCGGCGGCCTGCTGCACCGCCTGTCCACGCTCGAAGCAGCCCCCGGCACATCAAGCAGCGAACGCCTCGATCAACTTATCGGCGAACTGCCGCGCCTGCACGCCACGCTGCGCTTTGCCGCCGCCTGCGGTGCACTCACGGTAACCCGCCAAGGCTCGTTCGCGGCGATGCCCAGCGAAACCGACGCGCTCGCTTTTATGGACGCTTACGCATGAACGCTCCTACCGCTCCCGACACCGCCCCCGACTTTCGCAGCGAGACCTTTCTGCGCAATCACATCGCGCACAGCATGGCCTTCTATCACCCGCATGCGATCGACCGCTCGGGCGGCTTCTTTCACTACTTCAAAGACGACGGCACGATTTACGACCGTAGCCATCGCCATTTGGTCAGCAGCACACGCTTCGTTTTCAACTACGCGATGGCGGCGATCGAATTCGAGAAACCCGAATACCTCGACCAGGTACGTCATGGCCTGGATTACTTGCGCAGCGTGCATCGCGACCCGGCCACCGGCGGCTATGCCTGGACGATTCGCGACGGCAAGCCAGAAGACCGCACCAATCACGCTTATGGTGTTGCCTTCGTGCTGCTCGCTTACTCATGCGCACTAAAAGCAGGTGTCGCCGAGGCCGCCGCCTGGATGGACGAAACCTGGCAATTGCTGGAACTGCGCTATTGGGATGCCGCCGCCGGCCTCTATCGCGACGAAGCCGACCCAGAATGGAATTTCAGCGGCTATCGCGGCCAGAACGCCAATATGCATATGTGCGAAGCCATGCTGGCGGCTTATCAGGCCAGCGACGAAGTGCGCTATCTCGACCGCGCACTGCTGCTCGCCGATCACATGACCCGACGCCAAACCGCCAAGACCCATGGCCTGGTGTGGGAGCACTACGACACGCAGTGGAACATCGACTGGGACTACCACCGCGACGACCCCAAACACTTGTTCCGCCCGTGGGGCTACCAGCCCGGCCACCAAACCGAATGGGCCAAGCTGCTGCTCATCCTTGAACCGCTGCTGCTTGAGCGCAATCGCGAAGAACGCTGGCTACTACCTACCGCCAAGCACCTGTTCGACACCGCGCTGGCGCACGCCTGGGACAACACCAACGGCGGCATCTGCTATGGCTTCGCACCCGACGGCAGCATCTGCGACGGCGATAAATACTTCTGGGTTCAGGCCGAATCGCTGGCAGCCGCCGCGCTCCTGCATGCGCGCACGGGTCAAGCCGTATACGACGAGTGGTACATCAAACTATGGAATTACTCTTGGCAGCACTTCGTCGATCACCGCTATGGCGCCTGGTACCGCATCCTGACCCAGGACAATAACAAGTACGACGACGAGAAAAGCCCGGCGGGTAAAACCGACTACCACACCATGGGCGCCTGTCATGAGGTGCTGAGCTTGATTCGTGCCGGCGGAGTGCCCTGATAACCAAGGCTCCGCTCAGTGCGGAGCCGGCTTGGCATCAAGGCAGGCGGCAACGGCCTTTTTCAATCCGGTGTTGTCTCGCGGCAGCGTGAATTGCGCCGTGAGTAGTTTGCCGCCGGCCTTGGCTGCCGTCAGGCTAAGCCGAACGGTTTGGCCGCGCGATGCATCCGAAACCCAGTAAGCCAGCTCGCTGCGCCGTACCTCCGTATCGAAGATAAAGACGTTGCCTACCTGAAAAACCCCTGCGTCGGCCCACCTGCCCGATACGCCATGGCTGACCGCCGGTTGCGTTCCAATACCGATAAGCAGCGGCCCATGCGCGCTGGCATCAGGGCCTTCGTAGGGGTCGCTGTCGAAGCCCAGCGGCTGCGGCGCAATCTGAAACTCAAGGCCGGCACTCGGGTTGCCGGCACGGCAACTCAGTTGCAGCGTGGCATGGACGTGATAGTCGCCGTACGTGCTGTCCCCATAGGTTCGCGCGGTCAGCAGGGGTTGTCCGGCATACGGTTGCTCGACTAACCATATCGGCTGGGTGGGCGTAGCCACGGCTACGTTATCGCCGGCCATGGCATGGCTTGATAACGCTGCAGTCAAGGACATCCAGGTTAGAAGCGCACGCGCTGTAGGCATGATTCTTATGTTCATCAATGCAGTCCTTTGAAGCCGTGTATGTCCAGTGATGTACTTATGGTAACCGCCGCATGGCTAGGTAACAGGGCCAGCCATCAGGTGCTGGACAATCTAGGCGGGTGCTGGAATTTTCACCAGGCCGGTTACTGAACCTCGAAGGGGACTGCCGTGCGCCCTAGCGGCAGAAACAATCTGTTCCGGCGCCGATGCTGGCATCGCCGTATCCGATCGGCCAGACTGCAGCTCATGTTGCCGCCTAGACTGACATGCAAGCTCCCGCTGCTCGCTGCCCTGGTGCTGTTGCCGCTCACCGCGGCACACGCCGCCGCAGCGACTTACCGTTATGACACGGTGCATAGCCAGATTCTTTTCAGCATCGACCACAACGGCTATTCACGCCCGTTCGGACGGCTGCATATCGCCAGCGGCTGGCTACGCCTGGATACGGATGATTGGAGCAGTGCGGCCACCGAGCTAGACATCGATCTGGCCAGCCTCGATATGGGCGATGCCGCCTGGAACAGTGCGGTGGGCAAACCGGATTTTCTCGATAGCGGCCGCGCCCGTTATGCACACTTCACCAGCACATCGGCGGAGCGCAAAGACGACCAGCATGGCGTGCTGCACGGTCAATTGACCCTGCGCGGCGTAACGCGTCCGCTGAGCCTGCCGTTCACGCTCAACCGGGTCGCCAAGACCATTTATGGCCTGCACACCGTCGCGGGTTTTTCGGCCACCGCCACGCTGGACCGTACCGACTTCGGCATCACGGCCAATGCCGGCTCGATCGGGCGTAGCGTGTCAGTTTGGCTGGAGCTGGAGGCGATTCGCGATGATGCCGCGCAAACCGATCCGATCAAGACTGACCCCAGCAAAAAGGAGCAACCATGAGCCTGCGTAGTAATGATCGCCAATGGGGGTCCGTCGCCAAGTTCTTTCACTGGCTGATGGCCTTGGGCATTCTTGGTGTCGGCATCGTCGGCCTGTTGATGACCGACATGGCCCCGTCGATGAACAAGATCAATGTCTATGCACTGCACAAGTCGGCCGGCCTGACCATCCTCGCCTTATTTCTGCTGCGCCTGCTATGGCGTCTTATCGATCGCCGCCCACCGGACGAACCGGCGCCGCGCTGGCAACACCTTGCCGCGCATGTCACCCATGGCGTGTTGTATGTGCTGATTGCGGCGATTCCGCTCAGCGGCTGGTGGTTCAATTCAGTGCATGGCTATCCGCTGCAATGGTTCAAGCAATTCAATATGCCGGCGCTGGCCGAGAAGAACGAGGCAGTGGAGCATTTGGCCGGTACCGTTCACGAGTACCTGTTCTGGCTGCTGATCCTGGTGCTGGTCGCCCATGCGGGTGCCGCCTTGAAACACCATGTGCTGGATAAAGATAACGTGCTGCGCCGCATGCTTCCGTTCGGCAAAATCCGCGACGCGTCGACTACCTCCCAAGGAGACAAACCATGAAGCTTCAAACGATGAAATATCTGCTCCCGCTCGCTCTCGCGCTCGGCGCCAGCTTGGCCAGCGCCGCCGATTACACCGTGCAGGCGACATCGAGCAAGCTCGGTTTCGGCGGCAATTTCCAGGGCACCGCCTTCGATGGCAGCTTTGAAAAATGGACCGCGGCGATCAGCTACGACGCCGCCAAGCTGACGACATCGAAGTTCGATGTCGAGGTGGATCTGGCCAGCGCCAAGACCGGCGACCATGATCGAGACAACGCGCTGCCGGGTTCGGATTTCTTCAACGTGGCGAAATTTCCGAAAGCCCATTTCGTCACCACCGGATTCCGTCAAAACGGCGCGCAGGTGGTTGCCGACGGCAACCTGACCCTGCGTGGCGTGACCAAGCCGGTCAGCATCAACGTCACCTTCAAGCCCCAGGGCACCGGTGCCACGCTGGATGTGACCGGCACGGTAAAGCGTCTCGATTTCGGCGTTGGCGGTGGCGACTACGCCGATACCTCGGTGATCGGCGCCGACATCAAGGTCACCGCTCACCTCGTACTCAGCCCCAAGTAAGGTGGCTGATACGTTGTGGCAGCGCCTGCGCGGCTGGCTTATGCCAGCCGATGCCGGCGGCAACACCACGGCGCCAGCTCATATCCGCGCCGACGGCGCGCACGCCAAGGTCGCCGAAAGCCTGCGGCAACTACTCGATGACCCGACGATTCCGCCCAGCATCCGCAGCGAACTCGCCGCGGATTTCGGCCGCATCGATACCATGCTTGCGCGGCTGGAACGCGATGAATTGCATGTTGCCGTATTCGGCCGCGTCTCCGCCGGCAAGTCGGCGCTGGGCAATGCCTTGCTCGGTCGCGATGCATTCACCGTAGGCGTTCTGCACGGCACGACCACCATGGCCGAGCAAGCGCCACTGGACGAGGCCATCGAAGGCGGCCTGGTGCTGATCGACACGCCAGGCATCAACGAACTCGATGGCGAGGCGCGCGAACGCCTGGCCTTCGAGGTGGCCGAAGTCAGCGACTTGGTGATCTTTGTCGCCGATGGCGATCTCACTCGTGACGAACTCGATGCGCTGAAAACCCTCGCGGCCACGCAACGTCCACTGTTGCTTGCGTTGAACAAGGCCGATCGTTACGGCAACGACGAGCGAGAGTCGCTGTTGACGCATCTGCGCCAACGAGTGCAAGGCCTGGTGCGTGACGAAGACGTGATCGCCGTTGCCGCGCAACCATCGCCACGATCGGTGATCGACACGGATGCACACGGCCGCGAACGAACCCACGCACAGACACGCCTCCCTGAGGTCGCCGCGCTACGCGAACGATTGCTGGCGATCGCCCGGCGCGAAGGCAAAACCCTGTCCGCGCTCAATGCCGGCCTTTATGCCGGACGCCTTACCGATCAGGTCAGCGCGCGCATCGCTGAAAGTCGGCGCGCACTGGCCAGTCGACTGATCCGCCATTACTGCCTGGCCAAGGGCGTAGCGGTGGCGCTCAACCCGATTCCCATCGCCGACCTGCTCGCCGCCGCGGGACTCGATGCAGCGATGGTGCTGCAACTCTCGCGCGTCTACGGCTTGCCGCTGACGCGCGCCGAATCCGGCCGGCTGGTTGCCGTCATTTCGGCCCAGCTCGCCGCGCTGATGGGTGCGATCTGGGGCGTGCAATTGCTCGCCTCCACCTTGAAAGGCGTCAGCGCGGGATTGTCCGTGGTGGTCACGGCGGCGGCGCAAGGCGCGCTAGGCTGGTACGCCACGGTGCTGATCGGCCGCGCCGCCGAGCGTTACCTGGTGGCCGGCAAATCCTGGGGCGAACTCGGCGCCAAACGCGCGGTGGCCGAGATTGTCGCCAGCCTGGATCGCGATTCGATCCTGCGTGAAGCGCGTGAGGAAATTCTCAAGCGATTGAAGTCACGCTGACTTTTCGACCAGAAAAGCCCGCACCGCCTCCGCATCAAACGGCCAATCCAGCTCGCGACCATCCCGCTCGTCGCGCAGCACCGGCACGCGGGTGCCGTAGCGCGCTTCCAGTTCGTCGCTGTCATCGACCCAGATGCTGTCGAAATCCGGTGTGCGCGCCTCGGCCATCACGGCCAGGGCCTGGTCGCATAGATGGCAATAATCGCGTTGGTACAAAATCAGGCCTGGCATGACTATCAACCGTGTAGGGCGCGCGTAGAATACCGGCTTCCCCCAGCCACCAGCAGCACCGCCATGGCCGTCAGCGTATTCGACTTGTTCAAGATCGGCATTGGGCCGTCTTCCTCGCACACCGTGGGCCCGATGCGCGCCGCCGCACGCTTCGGCGAGCATTGGCTGGAGGAAAAAGGCGTACTTGACCGGGTCGCCCGCGTGCGTGTGGAGCTGTACGGATCACTGGCGATGACCGGTCGCGGCCATGGCACCGACAAGGCCGTATTGCTTGGCTTTGAAGGCCAATGGCCGGATAAGGTCGACCCCGATCAGATCCCCGGCATTCTCCAGCGCATTCGCAGCAGCGGCAGCCTGAACCTGCTGGGCAAGCGCGAGATCGGCTTCGACGAGAAACGCGACCTGGTGTTCAACAAGCGCCAGAAGCTGCCATTCCACACCAACGGCATGCGCTTCTCGGCCTATGACGCCGAGGGCCGCGAGCTGGCCACGCGCGACTACTACTCGGTGGGTGGCGGCTTTGTGGTCAACCCCGATGAAGCGGCCGAAGACCGCATCGTCGCCGACACCACCGAGCGCCCCTACCCCTTCACCACCGGCGACGAGTTGCTCAAGCTCTGCGCGCAACACCATCTCACCATCGCCCAGCTCATGCTGGAAAACGAAAAGGTCTGGCGCAGCGAGGCTGAAACCCGCACTGGACTGCTAACCATCTGGAAGGCCATGCAGGATTGCGTCAACCGCGGCCTGCGCTCGCCCGGCGTGTTGCCCGGTGGCCTCAAGGTAGCGCGCCGCGCACCGGCGATGGCCGAAGAATTGCGCAGCCAGCCCGAGGCCGCGCTGCGTGATCCGCTGACTATCCTCGATTGGGTCAACCTGTACGCACTGGCCGTGAACGAAGAAAACGCCGCGGGTGGCCGGGTGGTGACCGCCCCCACCAATGGTGCGGCCGGCATCGTGCCGGCGGTATTGCACTATTACTACCGCTTCTGCCCGAAATCGGACGAGAACGGCATTGTCGATTTTCTGCTTACCGCAGCGGCTATCGGCATTCTGTATAAGGAAAACGCCTCGATCTCCGGTGCCGAAGTGGGCTGCCAGGGTGAGGTCGGCGTAGCCTGCTCGATGGCTGCCGGTGGCCTCACCGCTGCCCTCGGCGGCAGCTTGATGCAAGTGGAAAACGCTGCCGAGATCGGCATGGAGCACAATCTTGGCCTCACCTGCGACCCCATCGGCGGCCTGGTGCAGATTCCGTGCATCGAACGCAATGCGATGGGCTCGGTCAAGGCGATCAATGCCAGCCGCCTGGCACTGAAGAGCGACGGCAAGCACCATGTTTCGCTGGACAAGGTGATCGCCACCATGCGCGACACTGGCCGCGACATGAAGGACAAGTACAAGGAAACCTCGCGCGGCGGCCTTGCGGTCAACGTGATCGAGTGCTGAGTTCGGCCGCTCCCTTGCCGAGCAAGGGAGCGGCCGAGTCGCGGCATCACCCCGGTGTCGCTAAAAGCTTCATACCCCCTTGCAGGCGGCCGATCCGGTCAGCTCGCCGCTGCGCCATCAACCCTGCCGAGCGCGGCATGTACACGTTCAGCCACGAATAGCCGGCCAGGCGGGGGGCATGGCTGACACCCCAGCCGCCGGTCTGTCATCATCCGCGTCTTGTGCCGTCCGGGGGGATGGCGCGTCGAGCCATAGTTACAGGAATCTGCATGTCTTCTTCCAGCCCCATGCGCCGCGACGTCGGCCCTTTCGCCCTGATGCTTACCGGCTTGGGCTCCATCATCGGCTCCGGCTGGCTATTCGGAGCCTGGCGCGCGGCTGGCCTGGCCGGCCCCGGCGCGGTATGGGCCTGGGTGCTGGGTGCGGCGATCATCATGACGATCGCCCTGACCTATGCCGAACTCGGCGCGATGTTTCCTGAATCCGGCGGCATGGTGCGCTACAGCCACTACTCGCATGGCTCGCTGGTTGGCTTTATCGGCGCCTGGGCCAACTGGATCGCGATTGTCTCGGTGATCCCGGTCGAAGCCGAAGCCTCGGTGCAGTACATGGCCTCGTGGCCGTGGCAGTGGGCACATGATTTGTACATGCACCAGCCTGGCGGTCAGGGCGAGCTGTCCGCACCCGGCCTGGCGATTGCCGCTGTACTGGTCATCATCTACTTCTTGCTCAACTTCTGGAGCGTGAAGTTGTTCGCGCGCTCCAACACCGCCATCACCGTATTCAAACTGGTGGTGCCGGCCGCCACCGGCCTGGCCTTGATCGCCAGTGGCTTTCATAGCGGAAACTTTTCGGTGGGCATCCATGGCGAAGCGCACACGATCGACTTCGCCGCCGTGCTTACTGCGGTGGCGACGGCCGGCATCGTGTTCAGCTTTAACGGTTTCCAGAGCCCGGTGAATCTGGCCGGCGAAGCACGCAATCCGGGCAAGAGCATCCCCTTCGCGGTGATCGGGTCGATCATGCTGGCCACTATCGTCTATGTGATTTTGCAGGTGGCCTATATCGGCGCGGTGCCGCCGGATCTGTTGGCCAAGGCCGGCTGGCACGGTATCGATTTCCGCTCGCCCTTCGCCGAGTTGGCGATTATCGTCAATCTGCATTGGCTGGCGATGCTGCTTTATATCGACGCCTTTATCAGCCCCAGCGGCACCGGCATCACGTACACCGCGACCACCTCGCGCATGATCTACGGCATGGAGCGCAATGGCACCCTGCCGAAAATTCTCGGTCAGTTGCACCCCAAGTACGGTATCCCGCGTCCGGCCATGTGGTTGAACCTGGCGGTGTCGTTTCTGTTTCTGTTCTTCTTTCGCGGTTGGGGCACGTTGGCGGCAGTGATCTCGGTAGCCACCATCATCTCTTACCTCACCGGCCCGGTCAGCGCGATGACCTTGCGCCGCACCGCGCCGGATATGCATCGCCCGCTGCGCATTGCCGGCCTGCCCATCCTGGCCGGTTTCGCCTTTGTACTCGCCACGGAGCTGCTGTTCTGGGCACGCTGGCCGCTCACCGGCGAAATCATCTTGCTGATGGTCGTCGCGTTGCCGGTATACCTCTACTACCAGGCCAAGGTCGGCTGGCACGACTTTGCCCGCCAGCTCAAAGGTGCCTGGTGGCTGATTGTTTACTTGCCGACGATTGCCCTGGTTTCATGGGCCGGCAGCACCACGTTTGGCGGACACAACTACCTGCCTTACGGCATCGACCTGGCGGTAGTCGCGATCGTTGGCGTGGTGTTCTACCTGTGGGGCGTGAAGTCGGGCTGGCGCACGCCGTCGGTGGAACAGGCGCAGTTGGATGCACAGGCCAACCCCGTGTCGCATTGAGGCCGGCCTCTTTATCGACATGAAAAAACGCGCGGTGATGAGCCGCGCGTTTTTTGTTTTTACGTCGCCTTGGCTGAGCTGCTCAACTCCACGCACTCAACCTAACGCGAGCACATCGCCGAGCAGTGCCTGGGCGGTAACTTCCGGCCCTGCGCCCGGCCCTTGAATCACCAGCGGCTGGGTGTGGTAACGGGTAGTAGTGAGGGCAAATTGGTTGTCGGTGCCGTAGAGGCGGGCGGCCGGATGATTGGCCGCCACTTCAACCAGGCCGACGCGAGCGCGGCCACGCTGATTGAGGCGTGCGAGATAGCGCAGCACCTGCCCGCGCGACTTCGCCTCTTCATGGCGCGCAGCCAGCGGGGTATCGAGTTCATCGAGACGAGCAAGAAATTCGTCGGTGGAAATATGCCGCAGGGCCTCGGGTACCAGGCTTTCCACGATCACTTCTTCGCTGCCCAGAGCGAAGCCGGCATGACGGGCGAGAATAAGCAGTTTGCGCGCGACGTCTTCACCGGATAGATCCGAGCGCGGATCAGGCTCGGTGTAGCCGAGCTTGCGCGCCTCACGCAGCAAGGCGGAGAACGGCTGACTGCCATCGTACTGGTTGAACAAGTAGGACAATGAACCGGAGAACACACCCTCCAGGGTGAGCAGCGCATCACCGCAGCTACGTAGCCGGCGCAAGGTGGAGAGTACCGGCAGACCGGCACCGACCGTTGCCGCGTCACCGTAGCAACCGCCCTCGGCGATGGCGGCCTGTAGCGCACGCCAGCCGGGTAATGCACCGCCAGCCAGCGATTTGTTCGCCGTAACGACGTGATAGCCGCGCGCCAACCAGTCGGCATGGCGCGATGCCAGATCGGTAGAGGCCGTGGCGTCCACCACCACTTTCAGGGCCGCATCGCTGGCATCCAGCGCGGCGAGCAAAGCGGTGTCGTCACGTGATGCGCCGTGCTGTTTGAGCTGCTCGCGCAGGTCGCGGGCAGCGAGCCGGGCAGGATCGGTTTGTTGTTTGCGCGAATTGGCCGCGCCGACCAGCCGGAGCTTGCTGGCCACCGGCGTACACAGCAGCTTGAGAAAAGCGCCACCGACGACGCCGGTGCCCAGCAGCACCAGGGCCGCACCATTTGCGGATGCGGATGCGGATGCGGATGCGGGGGCGCGGGCAAGCGCGGGTGCTTCGTCGATCAGGACCGCGCTCATGCGCTCACCTTGCGTTTGGATGAGGCGTCGGTCACCGATTGTGCGCGCAGCAAAGCGGCATCGAGGTCACGCAGCAAATCGTCGCCGTCTTCGATACCGACCGACAGCCGCAGCAAGGTATCGGCGATACCGGCTGCCTGGCGCGCCTCGGGCGCCATCGCGGCATGAGTCATCGAGGCGGGATGGGCGATCAGGCTTTCCACGCCGCCCAGCGATTCGGCCAGCGTGAAATAGTCCAGGCCATCGACGAAAGCTGCGATCTGCGGTACGCCGCCTTCCAGTTCGACACTCAGCATGGCGCCGAAGCCCTGCTGCTGACGTGCCGCCAGCGCATGGCCGACGTGGCTTTCCAGACCGGGGTAATACACTTTACGCACCGCTGGATGGGCGTCCAAACGTGTCGCGATACGCTCGGCGTTCTCTTGATGTTGACGCAAGCGCACGCTGAGCGTGCGCAAGCCGCGCAAGGTGAGAAAACTGTCGAACGGCGCACCGGTGAGGCCATTGCAGTTTCCCCACCACTTCAACTGCTCGGCAACAGCGGCATCGCGCGCCACCACGGCGCCGCCGACGACGTCGCTGTGACCATTGATGTACTTGGTGGTCGAATGCACGACCACGTCCGCACCCAGCACTAGCGGCTGCTGCAAGGCTGGCGAGAGAAAGGTGTTATCGACCACGACCAATGCACCCACGGCGTGCGCGGCCTGCGCCACGTGCCGCACATCGGTAATGCGCAACAAGGGATTGGACGGGGTTTCCACCCAGACCAGCGCCGGCTTGCCGGCAAGGCCGAGCGCCAGGGCATGGCTGTCGGTGAGATCGACGAATTCGACGCTGAAACGACCTTTCTTTGCCCAGGCATCGAGCAAGCGCCAAGTGCCGCCATAGCAATCATGCGCGGCCAGAACTTTGGCCCCTGCGGGCACCAATTCCAGCGCCAGCGCTACCGCCGCCATGCCGCTGGCGGTGACTACCGCACCGGCCCCCTGCTCCAACTCGGCCAATGCATTGCCCAGCAGATCACGCGTTGGATTGCCGCTGCGCGAGTAATCGTAAGCGCGCTTGCCGCCCAAACCGGTGAAGCTGTAATTGGTGGACAAATGCAATGGCGGCACGACGGCGCCGTGCTGCGTATCCGATTCAATGCCGGCGCGCACGGCGCGGGTACAAGGGGCCGAAATGTCGCTCATGTCAGTCTCCAGAAATGCTTTGCGATTTTTTTGTAGGTGCACACCCTGTGCGTTTATCCGGCAGGGTACGAATGGAATTACGGCTAAAGCTGCGGCCCTATGGCTTCGTCGGTTTCGCCCGCAGCGCGGGCGCCTACATCAACGCTTCGCGCAGCAACGGCGCGAGGCGGTCGCTTTCTTTGAGTGCGGCGTCGTGCCCATAAGGCGACTCGACGACCTCCAGCGTGGCCGGGCCGAGCAAGCGGCGCTGCAGCTCACACAGGTCGGCCAACGGCACCAGCCGGTCGGATGGAAAGCCAATCAGCGTCGCCGGCGTCGGCACTTGCTCGGGGGTGATGTCATGCAGGTCGATCGACTCGGACAACGCCAGGAAACGCTCGACGTCAAAGCGCTCGACGAAACGACGGCCGGCTTGCTCCAGGTAATCCTCGACTGGAAAGTGAAAGCGGCCGTCACGAAACTCCGGCGCGGCGGTGAAGCGCCGGGCGAATTCATCGCTGCCGCGATAGGTGGTCATGGCCAATTGACGCGCCAGCGCGAGTGCCTGCTCGGGCTGGCCGCAATCCTGGCCCAACCGCACGATGCTTCGCTGCACGGCGCGCTGAGCCGTCGCCAGCGGGTGCGCCCGATGCGCGCCGGCCAGTAAGACCAATCGATCCAAGGCATAAGGATGACGCGCGGCAAAGGCCAGGGCCGCCATGGCGCCGTAGGAGTAGCCAACGAAGGCATGCACGCGACCGATGCCCAGCGCATCGACCAAGGCCGCCAAGGCGTCAGCCTGATCTTCACTGGATACCACGGCGGCGTCACCCTCGGACAAATCCGCCGGGGTCAGCCAGTCGATTGCCAGCACCCGGTAACGGTCCAGATCGATCGCCTGCCCCGCGCCGACCAACGTTTGCCACCAGCCCGGCGCGGCCTCGCCATCGAGGGCCAGTACATCGCGGCTGGCCGAGATGCCGCCTTGCACGATCACCGTCGGCGCATCCGGCGCACCGCACCACAGGTAGCGCACATCGACCGCACATGCGCGGCTGCCGTACTTGGGGGTGAGTTGCACGCGACGGGTGCTGCGCTGGGTGGTCAGGTCCGACCGCAGAGAAATCGCCGGCACCAACGGTGCGGAAGCGACTGGCGGAACAGGGACGGATTGGCTGGGCATTTTCTCTCTCCGGACGGCAGGGCCTGCGGGTCGAGAGAGGTCACTTCGCACGGCCACAATGGCACGGCAACACGAAGCTCGCCCATCTCTCGGCAGTGCCCGTAGGCACTTCCGCAGGAGTTGGCACCGTGACGGGAAAATAATCCCGCTGGTTGCCCCGGCTTCAAAGGGCCTATCCCTCAGCCGGTCTTGATGAGTGGAGCGGACTCTACAGGCGACATTAAGTCGTGTCAACAGACGTCTAAACGTCTATGCGTTCAATTTCATTTGATACTTTTGTGACACCCGGCCATGCGAACCTAAACCACACCGCCACACCGCGCCGCATAAGCCTTGGTCGTCTCGCACGAGGCCTTCGGATAACATGGCAAAGCCTTGTCTTGACCATCGACTTAAGAGAGCACCACCGCCATGAACTCGCCCCCGACCCCACCTGACCGCGAAGCGGTCGGTCCGCACTTCGATCTGGCGCTGATGCAGCACGCCCGCGAGCGCTCCTGGGTCGCCTTGCAGGGCATTCGCGACCGTATGCATCCCGGCATCAGCGAGAGCGAAGCCCGCGCCGAAGCCGAGGCGGTGTTCGGTGAGCTTGGTGTCGAGCGGCTATGGCATCCGATCGTGATCCGTATCGGCGCCAATACGCTGAAGACGTTTCGAGAGGCATCCGATCCGGATATCCGCCTGGGCGAGAACGACCTTTATTTCATCGATCTCGGCCTGGTCTTCGAAGGTCACGAGGGCGACGTCGGCGATACTTTTGTCGTCGGCCATGCGCCGCAGCAGCAGGCCTGTGCCGATGCCGCACGTGAGTTGTTCGGCATGGTGGCCGAGGCGTGGCGCAACCAATCGTTCAGCGGCCAGGCGCTGTATGCATTTGCCGAGCAGCGAGCGCAAGCCATGGGCTGGCGCCTGAACCATGCCATCAAAGGGCACCGGGTCAGCGACTTTCCGCATGCTGTGCACCGCGCCGGCGACCTCGGCACGCTGGAGGCCGCTCCGTCGAGCGGGCTGTGGATATTGGAGATCCAGATTGCCCATCCGACCGAGCCTTACGGCGCCTTCTACGAGGATTTGCTCGCCATCTGATGGCCGTAAGCCGGACACTCTGCAACACTGCCGCACATGCTCCAAAGAGCATGATCGTCCTAGAGCCTGCGGGGAGGCGCCATGTCCACTGTTGCCAACATCGTTATTGCGTTAGTCGCGTTGCTGCACCTGTGGTTTCTGGTGCTGGAAATGTTCTTGTGGGACAAGCCGATCGGCCGACGCACCTTCGGCCTCACCGCGGAATTCGCCACCGCATCGAAGGTACTGGCCGCCAATCAGGGGCTGTATAACGGCTTTCTTGCTGCCGGACTGATCTGGGGACTGAGTCTTGGCAGCAACGGCGCTTGCGTGAAGATCTTCTTTCTCGGCTGCGTGCTGATCGCCGGCATCTATGGCGGGCTGACCGCAAGCCGGAAAATCCTGCTGGTTCAAGCGCTGCCTGCGCTACTGGGCCTGATCTTGCTACTGGCCTAGCCGTACCATGCATATCCATACGCACGGCATGGCATTCGATTACCATGCAGGTCATATTCTTCGGTAGGGCAAGTCGATGTCGTTCGATTCACCGCAGCACCATGCGGATGTTGCTTGCCCACCTGCTTTGAATGTTTCCGAAGACAGACTCCGTTTCAGCGGTGACAACAGGTTTCAACGCGAGCTTAGGCGTCGAGTAGAGGACTACTTCAAGCAGAGTGGCCGCAAGCAGCGCGATAACGCGCCGATGTATCTGAAGACGGCCGTCATTCTTGCCGTTTTCATCGCCTCTTACGTGCTTCTGGTGTTCTTTGCGGCCACGTGGTGGCAAGGCTTGCTGCTCAGCCTCGTGCTTGGCGTGGCCACCGCCGGGATCGGCTTCAATATTCAGCATGATGGCGGCCATCAGGCGTATTCGGATCGCCGTGGCATCAATAAAGCCATGGCGATGACGCTGGATCTGGTCGGCGGCAGCTCGTACATCTGGCACTGGAAGCACGCACGCTTCCACCACACCTATACCAATATCGCCGGCCACGACAGCGACATCGACCTAGGCGTCCTGGCGCGGCTGTCGCCGACGCAGAAGCGGCGCCCATGGCACCGCTGGCAGCATATCTATCTCTGGGTGCTGTATAGCGTCACCGCGATACGCTGGCATTTGTACGGCGATTTTCGCGACATGATTACCGGCACCATCGGCGAACGCCCGTTTACGCGGCCGCGCGGCTGGGATCTGGCGGTGTTTGTGCTTGGCAAGCTGGTGTTCTTCACCCTCGCTTTCGGCCTGCCGCTGCTCTTCCATTCGGTGGGCATGGTGCTGATGTGCTACACGGCTGTCGCGGGTGTAGCCGGACTGCTGCTGGCGCTGGTATTTCAGTTGGCGCACGTCGTGGAACAGGCGGAGTTTCCGCTACCGGGCGAGCAGAGCCAGCAGATCGACACGCCCTGGGCCATCCATCAACTGGAAACCACGGTCGACTTTGCCCGCGACAACCGCGTGCTGAGCTGGCTGGTCGGCGGCTTGAATTTCCAGGTGGCGCATCACCTGTTCGTGCGCATCTCGCATATTCACTATCCGGCGATAGCGCGGGTGATCGAAAGTACCTGCCGCGAATACGGTGTGGCCTACCATGCCCACGGCTCATTCAGCGCCGGCATCGCCTCGCATTATCGGTTTCTGCGACAGATGGGCATGCCGGCCGCGGCAACCTCGCCCATCCTCACCGCCGAGCCGTTACTGCAAAACTGAACGACAAACCGCCCGACCGGCGGTTTCCTCGGCCAAGCGGCCTGGTGCACCGTCCCGATAGCCAGACCAGCCACCCGATGGGCCCCTGGTATCATTGCCGGCTTGTCTCCTGCCAGCACCCCCATGTCTACGCACCTTACCGAAACCCGCCGCCGCCGCACCTTCGCCATCGTCAGCCATCCCGATGCCGGCAAAACCACCTTGACCGAGAAGTTGCTGTTGTTCGGCGGTGCGATCCAAATGGCCGGCTCGGTGAAGGGACGCAAGGCGGCCCGGCATGCCACCTCGGACTGGATGGCGCTGGAAAAAGAGCGCGGCATTTCGGTGACCTCGTCGGTGATGCAGTTTCCTTACGAGGAACGCATCGTCAACCTGCTCGACACCCCAGGCCACGCCGACTTCTCCGAGGACACCTACCGGGTACTTACCGCGGTGGATTCGGCGCTGATGGTGATCGACTGCGCCAAGGGCGTGGAGGAGCGCACGATCAAGCTGATGGAGGTGTGCCGCCTGCGCGACACGCCGATCATGACCTTTATCAACAAGCTCGATCGCGAAGGCCGCTCGCCAATCGAATTACTCGACGAAGTGGAATCGGTATTGGGCATTGCCTGCGCGCCGCTTACCTGGCCGATCGGCATGGGCAAGCGATTGAAGGGCGTGTACCACTTGCTGCTGGACGAAGTGCACGTGTTCGAGCAGGGCAAGAATTTCACCCGCCAGGATTCGACCATCTTCAAAGGCCTGAATGCGCCAGGCCTGGCCGAGAAAATCGGCACCGAGGCGCTGAACGAATTGCGCGAAGAACTGGAGCTTGTACAAGGCGCCTCGCACCCGTTCGATCTCGATCAATACCTGGCCGGCAAGCAGACTCCGGTCTTTTTCGGTTCGGCGGTAAACAACTTCGGCGTACAGTTGCTGCTGGATTTCTTTGTTGAACACGCCCCCTCACCCAAGCCGCGCGCCACGTTAAGTCGCGAGGTGGAGCCGGTTGAAGAAAAGCTCACCGGCTTCGTGTTCAAGATCCAGGCGAACATGGACCCGGCCCATCGCGATCGGATCGCCTTTATGCGCGTGTGCTCGGGTACCTATACCGCCGGCATGAAGATGATTCAGACCCGCACCAATAAAGAGGTGCGCATCGCCAATGCACTGACCTTTATGGCCAGCGATCGCGAGATTGTCGAAAGCGCCTACCCCGGCGACGTGATCGGTTTGCACAACCACGGCACCATCGGCATCGGCGATACGTTTACCGAGGGCGAGCTGATTAGCTTCACCGGCATTCCCAACTTTGCCCCGGAGCTGTTTCGCCGCGCACGCCTGCGCGACCCGATGAAAATGAAGGCGCTGCAGAAGGGCTTGGCGCAATTATCCGAAGAAGGCGCCACGCAGTTCTTCCGCCCACTGATGAGTAATGACCTGATCCTCGGCGCGGTCGGCGTGCTGCAGTTCGATGTGGTCGCGTATCGCCTGAAAGACGAATACAACGTGGATGCCAGCTTCGAGACGGTAGGCGTGGTCACCACGCGCTGGATTCACTGCGATGATCCGAAGAAACTGGAGGAGTTTCGCGAAAAGAACGCGATGAACCTCGGCATCGACGCGGCAGGCGAACTGGTTTATCTGGCGCCGTCGCGCGTCAATCTTCAGCTTGCGCAGGAGCGTTGGCCTGGAGTGCGTTTTGCCGCTACCCGCGAGCACGCCACTTCGGTCGAGGTCTGATAGCCTGAGCTGCGCTCCCCTGCGACCGAAGGGAGCCTCCTTTTCGGGACAAGCAAGGGAGCGCGGACCAATATCAATGGGCTCTATAAAACAGCGCTGCTAGCCTGCATTCACCTTATAAAGCGACCACACCGCCGATGCACGACAAAAACCTTGCTTTCGCGACCCCGGCTGACGCCACTACCCGGCAACGCTGGCTCGTGTTTTCGCCGCTCGCGCGCATCATTACCTTTACCGCGATGATGATTGCCCTCAGCTTTCCGACGCATATGATCGTCGCCGGGCTGGGCTGGACTAAAGCAGGCACACCCGTACAGCACGCGCTAGGCACATTGAGCCTGCAACTGGTGCCTGTGTTGATTGCTTATCTGGTCCTGGTGCGCTTGATCGAGCGCCGCCCTATGTGCGAATTGGCTTTACGTTCGATACCTACCTTCGGTATCGCCGGACTGGTCAGCGGCGCCGTGCTGTTCAGCGTCGTCGTCGCGGTGTTGTGGTTGCTCGGCAGCTATCACGTCACCGGCACGCGTGCGGATGTCGCATGGCTGCCGGCTGTCCTGGTAGCGGGTATCGGCGCCGGCATCGGCGAGGAGGTGGTTACTCGCGGCGTACTTTTTCGCATCACCGAAGAAGGGCTGGGCACATGGTCGGCGCTGGCGATCTCCGCGGTGTTTTTCGGCGCCATGCATATCTTCAATCCAGGCGCCACGGTGTGGAGTTCGGTGGCGATAGCGATCGAGGCCGGCTTGCTGCTCGCGCTGATCTATCACGTGACCCGTTCGCTATGGGCCTGCATCGGCCTGCACGCGGCCTGGAACATCATGCAAGGCACGGTTTACGGCATCCCGGTTTCGGGCGGCGCCGCCGAAGGCTGGCTTATCTCCAACCGCACCGGTCCCGACTGGCTTAGCGGCGGTCTCTTCGGCGCGGAAGCTTCGGTCGTCGCGCTGCTTACCTGCTCCATCGTCACGCTGGCGCTGTTGATCGTCGCGTTTCGTCGCAAGAGCATCGTGGCGCCAGCCTGGGTGCGTCGGCGGGCGACCTTGCAAGAAGCAAACAACACCATCGCTACGCGTTGACGGCCGATTCTGCGGCGGGCTCGGCGACACGCTGGCGCGGCGACACCCACATCGCAATGCGTGCACGAAATACCGTGTTGCCTGCCTTATCGGCGACCTGCACCACGACCGGCCATTCCTGACCGCTATCGGATACAAGCAGCGGCGCTTCGGGTGTGGCAACCGCATGCATGGCGCCCGTGGCCTTGTGCAGGTATTCGACCGTCATGCCCTTGGGAATCCAGCGCATGCCGGCCGGCATGGTCGCCTCGGCCATGACACCGGCACTGAGTTCGGCAAGATTACATAGTGCGATGGCGTGCACTGTACCGATATGGTTGTGTACGCGCCGGCGATCGCGCATGCGAACCTCGCAGCGCCCCGGCTCCAGCGCCACAAAGCGCGGCGCGATGGTGGCGAAATAAGGCGCCCTGAAACACACCGCGCGCGAGAACAGCCAATCCCCGCCCGGCCAGCGTGTGATGCGGCGGTATAACGACAGTAACGGCGCACTCATGGCGTCTCCCGAAGACGGCAGCGCATGCTGCCGTCTTCGCTGGTGGTATTGGATGCTGCTGATTACGCCGCGTCGGCGAGTTTCTTTACGCCCGAACGAGTCACCGCCGCGCGCAATTCGGACGGATCGAAATCGTCGACCGAAATGAACTCGAACACGCCTTCGCGCACGCGCTTGAGCAAATCGAACTCCGCCGCATTGATGACACCGGCCTGCTGCGCCTCGGCAAGCTGCCCGAGGTAATCGTGCGACTGGAACTGACCTGCCTTCTGCGCTTTGGCGAACTTACGCTCGACCGGCTCGGCGGCGATCACGTCCGGCAACAAGGCATTCATGCGACCGATCGTGTTGTTCGCGGTCGGGGTGAGATAGACCCATTCCATCAGACGATCGCGTGCCTCACCCGGCGCAGTGATGATCGCCGCAACGCGACGACCGAGACGATCGGACGGCGGTACTTCGCGGCGCCCCCACGGAAACACCAGTGCGCGCAGCAACCATGACACCGGGCGTAGCGGGAAATTGCGAATCGCGCCGTCCAGTGCCATCTGCGTACGCCACATGCACTCGTGGAATGCCCATGCCAGCAGCGGGCGATCCGCTTCCGGCCGGCCGGTGTCTTCATAGCGCTTAAGCATGGCGCTGGCGATGTAGAGATAGCTCAGCACATCGCCTAGACGCGCGGAAAGCTTCTCTTTGAACTTCAACTTGCCGCCGAGCACGCCCATGAACACGTCCGAGCACAACGCCAGCGCGGCCGAATAACGATTGAGCTTGCGGTAGTAACGACGGGTATAGGCATCGCCCGCACTCTCGCCGATACGCGAAGCAGTGAGGCCCAGGGTGAAGCTGCGGATCGCATTGGAAATACCAAAGCCGATATGGCCAAACAGCGCACGATCGAAAGTTTTAAGCCGCTCGCTGTAGTCGGCGATGGATAGCGCCTGCATCTCCTTCAGCACATAGGGATGGCAGCGGATCGCACCCTGACCGAAGATCATCAGGCTGCGCGTCATGATGTTCGCGCCCTCCACGGTGATCGCGATCGGCACGCCCTGCCAGGCGCGACCGGCGTAATTTTTCGGACCAAGCTGTACGGCCTTGCCGCCATGCACGTCCATCGCGTCGCCGGCGATGATGCGACCCCATTCGGTGGCGTGGTATTTCGCAATCGCCGACGGCACCGCCGGCTTCTCGCCACGGTCCACCGCGGCAGCCGTCGCGCGCGATAACGCAGCGGTGGCGTAAGTGAGGCCGCCGATGCGGGCCAGCGCCTCTTCCACACCTTCAAAGCGCGCGATAGCCAACCCAAACTGTTTGCGCATGCGCGCATAGGCGCCGGTGGAGGCCACCGCCGCGCGCACGCCGCCAGTGGCGTTGGACGGCAGCGAAATCGCGCGCCCCACCGAAAGACACTCCACCAGCATGCGCCAGCCATGGCCGGCCATATGCGCGCCGCCGATCAGCGTGGTCAGCGGTACGAAGATGTCCTTGCCGTGTACCGGGCCATTCTGGAACGGCACATTCAACGGGAAGTGGCGACGACCGATCTGCAAACCGGGGGTCGAGCGCGGCAGTAGTGCCAAGGTAATACCGAGGTCTTCCTTGTCGCCGAGCAATTTGTCCGGGTCGTACATGCGGAAGGCCAGGCCGACCACCGTAGCGATTGGCGCCAGCGTGATGTAACGCTTGTCGAAGGTGAGTCGCATGCCCAGCGTATCGACGCCATCGACGGTCTGTTTGCAAACGATGCCGAAGTCGGTGATCGAGGTGGCATCGGAGCCGGCATATGGACCGGTCAGCGCAAAACAGGGGATTTCTTCACCGACGGCCAGTCGCGGCAGGTAATGGTTCTTCTGCTCATCGCTGCCGTAGTGCAGCAACAGCTCGGCCGGGCCGAGCGAGTTCGGTACCGCCACGGTCGAAGCCACGGTGGCCGACATCGTCGCCAGTTTCTGCAGCACCGCCGAATGCGCCAGCGCGGAGAAGCCAAGACCGCCGTACGACTTCGGAATAATCATGCCGAAGAATTTGTGTTGCTTGATAAAAGCCCAGACGTCGGGCGGCAAGTCGGCCAGCTCGTGGGTGATCTGCCAGTCGTCGATCATGCCGCACAACTGCTCCACCGGGCCGTCCAGGAAGGCTTGCTCCTCGACGCTCAGCTCGGGCTTGGGCTGCTTGAGCAACTCGTGCCAATCGGGCTTGCCGGAGAACAGCTCGCCTTCGAAGCCGACCGTACCGGCCTCCAGCGCGGTCTGCTCGGTTTCGGATAGCTTGGGCGTGACCTTGGCGAACAGCTTGAGCAAAGGCGCGCTGATTTTCTTGCGGCGGAAATCCGCCTGCAGCAAGGGCAGCGCAATCGCCGCCTCGATAATCAACAGAATCACCATCGTCCACGGCGCATGCGCGAGCAAACCCACGATCAGCGTGGTCGCCGCCGTAACGATCGCCCAGGTGCGCAGATTGCTGCGATGGTAGGCACAGGCGCCAGTAGCAATAAGCGCCGCCAGCAGGGTCAGTATCACGGACATCTCAACACCTCATTACGAGTTATACGACGCCGGCGCTTTCATCAGCGCCAGCCAGCTCTAGCCTAATTTCGAAGAACGCCCGAATGCGCCCTCCAGGCTTTGTACAAACTTGACGATTTCCTGGGTGAACGCGTCATTGGCATCGCCGGCCAGCATGTGCGTGGCTTGCGACAACTCGACATGTTGCGCATGCGGCACGAGTTGCAAAAACTCGCCAACGGTATCGCGCGACACCACATCGCTGCGGCCGCCGGACAACAGCAGCAACGGTACCTTGACCTTCGCCGCGGCCGTCATCAAACGCGGCTGATAGCGCTCACTTTCGCGCACTACGCCATCGAGCATGGCCGGATCCCAGTGCCAGCGCAGCCGGCCATCGACGCCTTCACGCAGCAAGGGACGCAACTGATCTTCGCTCTTGCGCTCGCGGCGCTGCGGCAGATAGATGGCGATCTGCTCGGCCGCCTCGGCATAGTCGGCAAAACCTTCGGGATGCGCCTGCATGAAGGCGAGAATGCGCTCAACCCCAGCGGTTTCCCAGCGCGGGGTAATGTCCACCAGTACCAGCGCACGAAACGGCGACGGGTCGATTTCGCCTGCCACGACCAAACCGAGCAAGCCGCCCATCGAGGCACCTACCAACACCGGCGGCTCAGGCTGCGCGCGCGCCAGCGTCAGCAGGTCATCGACAAATTGCTCCATGTGGTACTCGCCGCCCGGTACCCGATCGCTTTCGCCGTGTCCGCGGGCATCGAAGGTGACACAACGACAACCTTCGGTGGCTAGTGCCGCTGCTGCGCCTTTCCACGCACCGCGCGTTTGGCCAAAGCCATGGGCAAACAATAAGGTCGATTTGCCAGTGGCGTGACGGACCTCTACCGAGAGGCCCAGGCCATCGACCGTGGTCGCGCGGGAGATCGTGCTATCGGGAGAGGTTGCGGTAAACATACGGACGAGTATGGATCGCGCCAAAGGTATCGTCAATATGGCATCTCCAGGCGCCGCAACCTCGCTCACAATTCAATAAATTCAACATGTTGAATTGACGGCAGGGACTGCAGCTACCATACGCCAATGAATGTAAGCAGCAAACCGGAACGTACCCGCCTATCCGCGGAAGACTGGGAAGACGCCGCCCTCCGCCTGATCGCCGAACAAGGTGTGGGTGCGGTCGCGGTGGAGGCCCTCGCGCGCCAGCTTGGCGTCACCAAAGGCAGTTTCTACTGGCATTTCCGCACTCGCGAGGCTTTGATACAAGCCGCGCTGGAACGCTGGGAGCAGTACGGCGAGCGCGAAGTCATCAGCCAGATCGAGGCGATTTCGGACCCGCGCGAGCGCCTGCCTGAACTCTTCCGCCGGGTCGCTCACGAGCTACAGCCGCATCGCGTCTACGCTGCCCTGCTCAAGGCGCTGGATCATCCACAAGTGGTCCCCGTGATGGCCCGCGTATCGCAGCGGCGCATGGAGTTTCTCAACACGGCTTATTGTCAGGCTGGCCTGCCCGCGCCCGAGGCGCTCAATCGCGCCCGATTGACCTATGCCGCCTACGTCGGCTTTCTGCAATTGAATTTCACACTTGGCCTACCTCGCATCAGCCACGATGAGTTTGACGCATATGTCGAGCACATGATCGCCACCCTGATTCCAGCCTCTCAGCCCGTCTGAAGGCATTGTTGACAGGGCGAGCTGTTGCATTCCTCCTTGCAATGCCAGTGCTCGTAAACTACCGTTTCTGTTCTTTTTTGACACAAGACCAGAGGGAAACACATGGCGAGCAAGCTGGAGGCGCTTGAGCGCTGGGTTGACGAGGTTGCCAAGCTCACCCGCCCGTCGCATATCCATTGGTGCGACGGCTCGGATGACGAGTACCAAGCGCTGGTGCAGCAGATGCTGCAGACCGGCGACCTGATCGAGCTGAATCAACAGACCCACCCCGGCTGCTATCTGCACCGTTCGAACCACGCCGATGTGGCCCGCGTAGAGCACCTCACCTTCGTCTGCACCCAGACCGAAGAAGACGCCGGCCCGAACAATCATTGGATGGCCCCCAACGAAGCGCACGGCAAGATCGACGCACTTTTCGACGGCTGTATGCAGGGCCGCACGATGTACGTGATCCCCTATTGCATGGGTCCGATCGACTCGCCATTGGCGCGTTGCGGCGTGGAAATCACCGATAGCCCCTATGTCGTAGCCAATATGCGCACGATGACCCGCATGGGCGCCGCCGCACAAACACGTATCGAGCGCGAAGGCGGCTTCGTGAAAGGCCTGCACTCGACCGGCGAGCTGGACCCGGAACGCCGTTTCATCATGCATTTCCCGGAAGAGCTTTCGATCAAGTCCTACGGTTCGGGCTATGGCGGCAACGCCTTATTGGGCAAGAAGTGCCACGCCCTGCGCATCGCTAGCTGGCAGGCCAGATCCGAAGGCTGGCTGGCCGAGCACATGCTGATTGTCGGTATCGAAAATCCACAGGGCGAAACGCACTACGTCGCCGCCGCCTTCCCTTCTGCCTGCGGCAAAACCAATCTGGCCATGCTGATTCCGCCGGAAGGGTATCGCCAGGACGGCTGGAAGGTATGGACGATTGGCGACGACATTTGCTGGATGCGTCCGGGCAGCGACGGCCGTCTTTACGCCATCAACCCGGAGGCCGGTTTCTTCGGCGTAGCTCCAGGCACCAGCGCCGCGACGAATGCCAACGCGTTGGCCAGTGTGTCCCGCGACACCATCTTTACCAATGTCGCGGTAACTGCCGACAACCAACCCTGGTGGGAAGGCCTGCCCGGCACTCCGGTCACTGACTGGCGGGGACGTCCGTACGATCCAGCGAACGGTCCGGCCGCCCACCCTAATTCGCGTTTCACGGTGAGCGCCAAACAATGCCCCACCTGGTCGCCCAAGGCGGAAGACGCCCAAGGCGTGCCGATCAGCGCCATCGTTTTCGGCGGTCGCCGCCCCTCGCTGGTGCCGCTGGTACTCGAAGCCCGCGACTGGACGCACGGCGTGCTGCTAGGCGCCGCGATGGGCTCGGAAACCACCGCTGCCGCCACCGGCGAAGTCGGCGTACTGCGTCGCGATTCGATGGCCATGAAGCCCTTCTGCGGCTACCACTATGGCGACTACTTCGCGCATTGGCAGTCGTTCGATCAAGCCGGCGCCCACTTGCCGAAGATCTTCCACGTCAACTGGTTCCGCAAAGGCCGCGACGGCAAGTTCCTATGGCCGGGTTTTGGCGACAACCTGCGCGTACTGGAATGGATGATCGCGCGCATCAAGGGCGATGCGGCCGGCATGGAAACACCGATCGGCATTGTCCCGGCGCCAAACGAGTTGCGCACCACCGGGTTGAATCTCGATGCCGCGACCCTCGGCGAGCTGCTCGACGTGGACCACGCCGGCTGGCAGACCGAGCTTGCCGCTATCGGCGACTATCTGCACAGCTTCGGCAAGCGCCTGCCTAAATCGTTGCATGTCGAGCAACAGCGCGTAGCCAGCGCGCTTGCACAGGCCGCCACGGCAAGCCGTCAGGTTGCCGCCACGTCCTGAAGTCGATGACATTCGGAGCGGCCACGGTGTATGCCGGCCGCTCCGAATGGCGACATGTAGATACGTACTAAACCTTGTCCAGCATCGGTGCATCCAAGCTGGCAAGATGATCGCCTTCAGTCCCGCCACTGGAAATGCAATGCCACCTGCGCCCGCCGCAGATACCAGCGATATGGACGATGTGCGGGCGGCCGCCGCCGGTGACCGGCAGGCGTTCCAACGGCTCTATCGACTGCATGTGGATCGTATTTATGGCGCGGTCTACCGCTTGTCCGGCTACGACCATGCACGCGCCGAAGATCTGACCCAGGACGCATTTGTACGCGCCTGGCAAAAGCTTGCCGGTTTTCGCCATGAAAGCGCCTTCAGCACATGGCTGTACCGACTCGCGGTCAACGTCGCGCTGATGGACATCCGTGCGCGCGGCGCCGACCCGGTCCGCATGATGGATGAGGATGACCTGCCCGAGCATGCTGAAACACCGTTTTGCGCCGCCGAGCGAAAAGAGCTGGAACAAGCGATCGGCCGTTTGCCGCCTCGTGCCCGCGCCGTACTCGTGCTGCATGACGTCGAAGGCTGGCATCACGACGAGATCGGCAAAGAACTAGGCATGGCGGTGGGATCGTCAAAGGCTGCACTGCATCGTGCGCGCGGCCTGCTGCGAAAGGTATTGGGAGAAAGCTCATGAACGAATTTGAATGGCACCGCCAGATGCGCGCCTTGCGCGAGCCAGTCTCCCCCAAGCGCGACCTGTGGTCGCGGATCGACGCCGAACTGGATGACACCCCGTCTGTACAAAGCACACCTCGCCGTGTGCCACAGCGACATGTCTGGCTACTCGCGGCCAGCTTCGCCGGCCTTGTTCTACTCGTTGGCGGCATAAGCCGGCAGCTTTATCGCGAACAGCCGGCGCAAACGGCGGCGACGCTAGCCGACACAACCCTCGATAGCACCCGCTGGAAACCTACCGACCCCCGCCTGGCCGGTGCAGCGATTCAACTCGACGCCGCAAAAATGGAATTGCAGCAAGCCATGCAACAGTCACCGGACTCGGTTGCCCTGCAACGCTTGCTCGCCCGTACCGAACAACAGCAATTGCAATTACGCCATATGGAACATCAGGCCGGCTAAGCCCTTGGAATCTTCATTATGAAAATCACCCGTCGTCACACTCTTTTGCTTAGCCCCATCCTGCTCAGCCTGTCCATCGGCTCGGCGCTGGCCGACGCACCGATCAATCTCAGTCATGACGCCGCACCCAACGTGCGCGTGAGCATCACCAATATCAAAGGCACCGTGAGCGTTACCGCCTGGGATCGCAATCAGGTGCAGGTCAGCGGCCATCTTGGCGATGGCGCAAGGCCACTGACCATCGATGGCAGCAACAGCAATCTGGTCATCAAGGTTCAGCCACAGGGCAGTAAATCGGGCTGGTTTAATTGGAACAACGACACCGCCATGGCATCGAGCACGCTGGACCTTCGCGTACCCAAAGGAGCCTCGCTCGATGTCGAAGTGGTCAGCGCGCCACTGGGTATCGACGGTATCGACGGTGGCGATATCAAGGTGAGCTCAGTCAGCGGCAAGGTTCGTATCAACGCACGCACACCATCGCTGACCGTAAACAGCGTCAGCGGCAACCTGGAACTGGCTGGCCGCGCCGAACGCGTTTCACTGCAAACCGTCAGTGGCGACATTCTGGCGCCCACCGTGGGCAGCGATGCCGAATTGCAGACGGTATCGGGACGTATTCGAGTGAATGGCGGGCCGTGGAAGCGGGTCAATCTCAGCACGGTATCGGGTGATGTCGTACTCACCGGCGCCCTGGCTCCCAGCGGCAACGTCAGTATCGACAGCATGAGCGGCGATGTGCAATTGCAGTTGCCTGACAGTCTCTCGGCCGCGATTCACGCCAACAGCTTCAGTGGCGATCTGCGCAGCGACTTCGGCACCCCGAAAAAGCTCGAACACGGCCCAGGCACCGAACTGGAGACCAGCGCCGGCGGCGGCAACGGCAAGATCAGCGTCGAGACCTTCAGCGGCGATCTACGTATACGCAAAGGGGAATGAGAGGCCGGCTTTTTGTAAGCGGCATCGCCTTATAGGTGAGCTGTAATAGCCGTCTAAGCGCGCATGGAGCGCGCCGCCCCATCAAAGGTCTTGGTGGTACTGCACGTAAGGCGTACGGGATTGATCCGGCTCCGGGCCTGCCGGGGTGTTCACTCCGGTGCCGGACGACCACACGTTCTGCGCACCGATGCTTAGCTCGCCCTGCCATGGCAGGCGCCATGTCACACCCAGATCGATACTTCTCCAACGCTTGTCCGGGCTATAGCTGGCGCCGGGATTACCCGCATCGGGCTGCATGCTGCGACCCACAATGGTGCCCCGCAAAGGGCCGCGATCCACACCAAAGCTCAAGGCCTTTTGATCGAGCGTACTGAGACCGAGCACATTGCCCGACAGCAGCCGTATACGACCGACACTGGCGCCAACATCGATGCCGCTCTTGCTGTCCAATGCCAACCGGCCACGAGCATTGAGCTGGGTACTGCTATCGAAGCTGGACAAACCATTGACGCTCGGCGCCATGCCCGGCAACAGACGCGGCAAAGTGGCGCTATTGGGCGTGCCATTGGCGCCGACGCTAAGCCCGATGCTATAGCCGCTGCCACTGTAGGTAGCACCCACTTCGCTGCCGATCACACGCGGTACCCGGTTATTGATCCAGCTATGCTCGCTGAACCCGGCATGGGCCCGGAGCCCTTGGCTCAAGCCGTATTCCAGGTCGGTGGACCTGGTTTTGGCGGCATCCGCCGCGCGGAAAACCATCGGCGCATCGCTGCGCTGGATCGCCGCCAAGGTGTCGTTCTCGGCCTTGAGCGTCAGCATGCTGCCATCGGCCCCACGCCATAACGGCAAGGCACCCGCGTCAACCTGAACAACTTGATCTACCTGCTGTTTCAGCGACCGCTTGGCAGCCCCGTGCATATCATTGGTCGACGACTGCCCTGCCGCAATGAGCGGCATAAACAGGATCGGCAATGAAAGCAGCAATCGGCGCATGGCGTCAGTTATGGATTCCGGCTGGTAATAGCTCTAGTCTCGCTCCCCTCAGAGTCGAGACTGTGCAAAATATTAGCACATTTTACTTTTTACTAACAACGGGTATGCACAAGGTTCACCAGCCACCCTGGAACTAGTACAAGGGCATGTTTATATCTCGATCACAACATCGGCTTTACGTGCGTAAGGTCAACGACAAGGCCGGTTTGACTCTATATAAGGTCACTTCATCGACTACGCATGGACTGGTCAGCTTCCGATGAGTTCCGTGCCCAGCGGCATCGCTCTGATACCTACTGCCGTGGATAACGACCCAGCGGCGCTTCATGCTGCCGTAGAACGGCTGTTTCGGGCCACCGACGCCACCACGGTGCTCGAAATCTGTGAGGCCTTGCTGACAGGCTTCGGCATCCATGGAAAGCTCCAGTGGCACTGGTCCAGCGATGAAGTGACCGATATCGGCAGCCCGAACCGACTCGATCTGGCCGAAGATCCGCTCGGGCCGCGGATGCTGGTGCTGGAGCTATCGAACGATCCGCTGCCCCCCATGCTGCAGGAGCGACTGATCTGGCTGGGCCGGTTGGCCAACACCCGATTGCGCCAGCTAGCGGAAACATCGCGGCTGTACGAGGCGATCTCGCGCCTGGCCCTGGCTGAACGACTGCAGCGCGCGCTGTATGCCATCGCCGAGCAGGCCGGTGGCGAGCACAACATGACCGAGATGATGCCTTCGCTGCATACGATCTTGGGCAGCCTCATGTACGCCGAGAATTTCTATATCGCGCTGTACGACGTGGCCGGTGACTGCGTACGTTTTCCGTATTACGTCGACACGATGGATAAGGATCCGCCATCGCCCGAGCAGAGCTTTCCCTTGCAGCAGATGCGAAACAGCCTGACCTGGCATCTGGTGCGCGGCGGCCAGGCGATCATGGGCTCGGTGGACGAGTTGAAACAGCAGCTAGGCAACCGCCTCGCGCCGGTCGGCCCCAGTTGCGAGCACTGGTTGGGGGTGCCGTTGTTGCGCGAAGGCCGTGTAGTCGGCGGCCTGGCGATTCAAAGCTATCGCGCGGACACCCACTACACCCAGCATGACCGCGAGCTGCTCAGTTACGTTGCGCAGCACGTTCAAACCGCGCTGGAGCGACGCGAAGCACATGCGGAACTCGAACGCCGCGTCGCCAACCGCACCGCCGCGCTGCGCGAAGCCAATCGGGTATTGCGCCAACAGGTGCTGCAACGCCAACGCGGCGAACGACTGCAGGCGGCACTGTTTCGTATTGCCGAGCTGGCCAATGCGACGGAAAGCCTGGACAACTTCTACGCCGCCGTGCACCGGGTGATCGGTGGCCTGCTGTATGCGCGCAACTTCTTCATCGCCTTGCTCGACGACGAGCGCAAGCAACTGACCTTTCCCTACTCGGTGGATGAGCAGGAGGCCGCACGGCCTCCACGCACGCACGGCCGGGGCGCCAGCGAGTACGTACTGCGGCATGCCAAGCCACTACTGGCCGATCCACATGAAATCGAGCGGCTGTGCAAAATCGGCGAAATCGGCCAATTCGGCGCCCGCTCGGTCTGCTGGCTGGGCGTACCTCTGATCTGGAACGAGCGCGCTATGGGCGTGCTGGCCGTGCAAAGCTATTCCCCCGAACACACCTACGACCAGCGCGATCAGGAGCTGCTGACCTTCGTCGGCTACCACGTCGCCAACGCGCTGCAACGCAAGCACACCGCCGAGTCGTTGAAGCAGGCCTATGCCAACCTCGAACGCCGGGTCACTGAGCGCACTCGGGCGCTGGCTTTAGCCAATCGCGATTTGCGTGAACAGATTGCCGAACGCGAACGTGTCGAGCGCCGGCTGAAATACGAAACACTGCATGACTCGCTCACCGGCCTGCCCAACCGCACGCTGTTATTGCAACGGCTTGAGCAGGCCTTGCAGCGCTTTCACAGCAGCGCGCATGAGTTGTTCGCCGTACTGTTCATCGACCTGGATCGCTTCAAGGTCATCAACGATTCGGTGGGTCATCTGGTTGGCGACGATCTGTTATTCCAGGTCGGTGGCCGCATTCGCGCCTGCCTGAAAACCCGTGACGTGGTTGCCCGGCTCGGCGGCGATGAATTCGCCGTGCTTGCCGAGGGCGTTACCGATGCGCGGATGGCCATGCTGATCGCCGAACGCATCATCCACGAACTGCAAGCCCCGTTCCGGCTCGGCGCCAAAGAAATTTTCACGTCGGCCTCGATCGGCATCGCCTTGCCCGGCCTGCACTATCAGCGCCCCGAAGAGCTGCTGCGCGATGCCGACGCGGCCATGTATCGCGCCAAAGACGAAGGTCGCCATCGCGCCGCGGTATTTGATGATCGCCTGCGTCGAGAAGCGCTGTCGCTGCTGGAAATGGAGGGCGACTTACGCCGCGCGCTCGGCCGCAACGAGTTCGTGCCGTTTTATCAACCGATCGTAGCGCTGGAGGACGGCCGCACCGTCGGTTACGAAGCCCTGCTGCGCTGGCGCCACCCTGAGCGAGGCCTGCTCACCCCGAGCGAATTCCTGGTGGTCGCCGAGGAGAACGGCTGCGCTGAAAATATTGACTGGCAGATCTTTGAGCAGGTGTGCGCACAAGCCGCGGCCTTGGCCGGCACGGACGGCTTCGTCAGCATCAACGTCTCAGGCCGCCACTTCCGCTCGCCTGACTTGGACAAGCGCCTGCTCGATCTACTGCGCGCGCATAACTTGCCGCCGCAACGCTTGCGTATCGAAGTAACCGAGCGCGCATTGCTGGAGAATCCCAACCAGGTCAAACGAATACTCAGCCATCTACGCGAAAACGGAGTCGGCATCGCACTGGACGACTTCGGTACCGGCTACTCCTCGCTCAGCTACCTGCATCAATACCCGATCGGTACGCTGAAAATCGACCGCTCGTTCATTACCGAGCTTCAGCGCGAAAGCGGCCAGGGCATGGCCGTCGTGCGGGCTATCCAGGTACTGGCTGACTCGCTGGAGATGCAAGTGATCGCCGAAGGCATCGAAGAGGAAACGCAACGGCAGGCTCTACTGCAAGTGGGCTGCCGCTACGGTCAAGGTTTTCTGTTTGCCGTGCCAAAGGCTGCTGACGCCTGGCTGCAGGGTCAGCAACACACCATGCCTTGACGGCCCGGCAGCGTTATTTACTGTGCCGTCGTCGGTGTATCTGCCTTGTGGCTACTGCTCAGCAGGTGCTCGGCATCGATACGGTCAAAGGTATAACGCTGCGCACAAAACTCGCAGATCACTTCGATTTCACCGTCACGGGCCAGCAAAGTAGCCTCTACTTCGTCGCGCCCCAGCGATCGCAACATCGACTCCACCCGTTCGCGCGAGCAACTGCAGCCGAAAGCCAGCGATCGCGGCTCGAACAGGCGTATCGATTCCTCGTGATAGAGCCGGTACAGCAACTGCTCGGGCGCGGTAGCCAGTAGCTCTTCCGTGCCTAGCGTGGCCGTGAGGTACTGGATACGCGTCCAGGCATCCTCGTCCTCCACGGCATCATGACCACCCTCGCTTGGCAGCTTCTGCAAGATTAAACCGACGGCGTGCTCGCCATCGGCGGCAAGCAGAATTTTGGCCGGCAACTGCTCCGATTGGCTGAAATAATTTTCCAGCGCACTGGCGATATCCGCATGCTGCAGATCGACCAGGCCCTGATAACGTTGACCGCGCTCGATCTGACCGATCGTAATCGCCATGACCGCCTGTGGCAGAGCGCTCAATGAGAGGGACTCCGGCAGCGGATCGTTCCAACGGGCCAAGCCACGCAACCGACCTTGATCGGTGCATTCGGTAAACAGCAGGCGCAAGGCGCCCGTGCTTTTCAGCTCCACCGACAACGCGCCATCAAGTTTGATGTTGCCGGTAAGCAAGGCACTGGCAGCCAGACTTTGACCCAGCATCGCGCGCAGCGCTGCTGGGTAGTCCGCGCGGCCGGCAATTTCACGCCATGCCGCCCCCAGCCGAACCAGAACACCGCGCACACCGGCGCGCTCCAGCAAGAATCGATGCAGCACGTCTTCGACAAACACGGTTTCCACGTTTAGACCTCATCTGAACCAGGCGCACAAAATGGGGCCGCCTTAGCCCCCATGCAACCTTAGAGCCTGCTCAGATCTCTAAGCAGCCCACGCGCCGGGAATTGTATGCACCTGGGCCAGGAAAGATCGAGGGAGCGCATGTCGGCGTACGGCCGGGCACGGCGAGCCAACCAATCTGGCAGTTGGCTCCGCTGTCGGCACCGCATGACCGTTTGGCCGCGCCATGACCCGATCAGGCCCATGCGAACGGACCTATATACTCCCGTGATCTCCAGCCACGTTCAGTTATGTCCCAACGACGCTCACTGCTTACTCGTCTACTGCGATCATTCGCCATCCTGGCCTTGTCCTGGCTAGCGTTAAGTTGGCTGCTCGTGCTGGTGCTGCGCTTTGTCCCGCCATGGACTTCGGCGGTGATCGTAGAGCGTCAGGTGAGTGCCTGGCTGCGAAACGAGCCGAATTTCCGGCTACGCCATCGCTGGGTGCCGTGGGCGCAGGTTTCGCCTTATGTGCCGTTGGCGATGGTGGCCGGCGAAGATCAGAAATTTCCGTTCCACCATGGTTTCGACGTCGATGCGATCCAGGATGCGCTCGACGCCGCCGATGATGGCAAGCGCCTGCGCGGCGCCAGCACGATCAGCCAGCAAACAGCGAAAAACCTATTTTTATGGAACGGCCGCAGCTTTGTACGCAAGGGTCTGGAAGCGTATTTCACCGTGCTGCTCGAACTGACTTGGCCCAAGCAACGCATTCTTGAGGTGTACATGAACATCGCCGAGCTGGGCGATGGCGTTTATGGCGTGGGCGCCGCCAGCGATGCTTATCTGGACACACCCCCTGCCCGCCTTAGTCCGAGCCAGGCAGCCCGGCTCGCCGCCGTCTTGCCGAGCCCACGGCGCTTTCGCGCCGATCGGCCCAGCGCTTATGTGCTCAGTCGCGCCAACTGGATTCAGCAGCAGATGCAGCAACTAGGCGGCCCCGGCTATCTGCAGATCCATCAGGCGCCACGTCTGCAGCGGTAGCGTTAAACACGACCATCGCTTCGTCATGTACGCGTAGGTCTGATGCACTAGGATCTTGCGACCCTTTTCCAGATAGCGCTCATGCCACAACTCACGGTCGTCGTCCCCGCTTACAACGAAGCTGCCGTGCTGGAGACCTTCCATCAGCGATTGGCCGCCGTGCTGGACGGCATATCGATAGAGTGCCACGTGCTCTACGTCGACGATGGCAGCAGTGATGCCACTTGGGCGATTATCGAGTCATTGGTTGCCGGCGATTCCCGCACAGGCGCGCTCAAACTTTCACGTAATTTCGGCAAGGAGGCCGCACTGACTGCCGGCCTGGACCAGATCGTCGCCGGAGCCGCCGTCGTAATCGACGCCGATCTACAAGACCCGCCCGAGCTGATCCCCAAACTGATTGAGCAATGGCAAGCAGGCTACGACGTGGTCTACGCCACGCGAACCGTCCGCGAAGGCGAAACCGGCTTCAAACGTTTCACCGCGGCGATGTTCTACCGCAGCATGGAGCGACTGTCGGACACCGCGATACCGCGCGATACCGGCGACTTCCGCCTGCTCTCGCGGCGCGCACTCGATGCACTTGGCCAGCTACGAGAACGCCAACGTTTTATGAAAGGCCTGTTTACCTGGATCGGCTACCGGCAAACCGCCGTGCACTATCAACGTGACCCGCGCAAGGCCGGGGTTACAAAATGGAATTATTGGCGGCTGACTCAGTTGGCCATCGAAGGAATCACCTCCTTCTCCAGCGCACCACTGCGACTGGCCACCTGGATAGGCCTGCTCTCAGCCGGGCTGGCCTTTCTGTACGGCATGTGGGTTCTGGCCAAGTCATTGCTCTACGGCGACGCCGTGCGTGGCTACCCCACCCTGATGCTGGTGATTTTGTTTCTTGGCGGCGTGCAGCTACTGGCACTGGGCGTCATTGGCGAGTATCTCGGCCGCAACTACACCGAAAGCAAGCAGCGGCCGCTGTACTTCGTGGATAAGCAGCATTCGCCGCAGCGCCAAAACTAAACCGCCGCATCGGCATCGGGACAGACTTCACATCCTTGCTACACCGGGCAGACTCAGCGGCGCTAAACTCGGCTTTACGCGGCCGGCTCGCGGCCGATAGGGAGGCTAAGCATGCGCCAGGTCAAGCATCTACTAGAAAGCAAGGGAAGCCAGATCTATGCCATCGCACCGGAAGCGCCGGTGCTGGAGGCTATCAAGCACATGGCCGAACATCGCGTCGGCGCACTGCTCGTCATGCGCGGAGAACGGCTGGTAGGCATCGTTTCCGAACGCGACTACGCGCGTAAAGTCATCTTGCAGGGCCGCTCTTCAGCACAGACCACGGTCTCGGAGATCATGAGCAGCCCGCCACTGACGGTCACCCCGGACACTGACGTATTCGACTGCATGCGGCTATGTACGAACAGCCGCGTCCGCCATTTGCCGGTGGTACGGGGAGAGGCGGTTATTGGCGTGATCTCGATCGGTGACCTGGTGAAAGCGGTAATCGATGCCCAAGCTGAAGAAATCGAGCATTTGCAGCGCTATATCGCCAGCTAAGCGCCGGGGATGGAGCCCTGGACACGTCGCGCGGCAGGCAAGCGAGTCATAGCTCGGCCTAGCGCTCTCGCCGCTCGTCGCTTTGGGCATTGACCGGCTCGGGTAGCAGATCGGGCGATCTACCTGCACACCGTGACACCCACACGGCCACTGCGGAAATTCCAGCACCGATCAGCGCGATACTGGCGGCCGCTACGCCCAGCTTGCCGAGCAAGCTCACCCCACTGGTCACCACCACATCGCCGAAGCGCCAGACGGCGGTCTCGATGAAATTCTTGCCTTTGTAACGTGCTTCGCGCGGCACCCGCGTATACAGCGAATCTATCGCTGGCTTGGTCATACCGTAGGCAAAGCCACGCGACCCCACCAGCATCACTGCCAGCATAGGCACGGCGACTCCGAACAAAGCCACTTGACCAGTACCGAGCCAAGCCACGACCAGCAGCAAGGCCACGTTAACCAAAGTCGGCACCACCAGCCCCCAAACCGCGCCGTGACGTATCAACAGCCAGCGCGTCAGACTTAATTGCAGCGCTGCAACGAGAATGTTGGTGACCAAATCCAGATCGCTGAAGAACGCCGTCCGCGCGACGCCATCGATGAAATGCGCTTTGGCATAGTCGGCTACCAAGACATAGGCCAACGTACCGATGCCATCGCCAAGCAACATCAAGATCGCCATGTAACGTAAAAACGGGCGCGACCAGAGCTCCTTGACACCCGCCCATAGCGAGCCTCCTACAGGCTCGCCACTACCCGCTATATGATCGTGCCGCTCCGATAGTCGTAATAGCAATCCAAGCGCCAGCAGCAAGGCTGTCGCCGACAGCACCAGCAACGGCGCCACGCCAATGATCCCCACCAGCAGCCTGGCCATCGCCGGACCGAAGATGGCTCCGGCCGCGCCGCCTAGCGCAATCAGTGGAAATACCCGCCTCGCCTGCACACTGTTGAAGATGTCCGCCATGAAGCTCCAGAACAGCGACACGACAAACAGATTGAACACGCTGACCCAGACATAAAACACCACACCCAGCGCGCGTGGCCCAATACGCTCCTGCGCCATGAAGGCCGGCACAAAGGCGATCAGGCACAAAACAAAGAAGCTATAGCTCCAGCCGAGCAGCCGTTTGCGCTGGAAGCGCGCCACCAGCATGCCAAACACCGGTGTCAGCAATAGCATCACCCCGAACACGGCGGCGTAGAACAACGGCAGCGACTGCGAGCCGACCGCGCCGCTGAGCTGATCGCGTACCGGCCGAATGATGTAATAGGCCGTCATCACAAAGAAAAAAGCCAGCGCAGACAGGATCGGGGCAGTTTTTTGATCCGCTACGGCATCTCGGGGGCTGCTCACCAGTCGTATCCGCGTATACCCTGCGTAGGGCGCGGCAAGACTAGCATGCGGCTGGCGTCATCCTTTCGTTGTAGCGGGGCGCGAAGTACAAGACAATCAAGCCGAACCATTCCCGCGTGTTCGAGTCTATCCAAGCACTTAGCCCATAGCGCGTTGCCACGCCAAAGCATATTCAGAGCCTCATGCCGTTTCGCACTTTTTTTCTGTTGATCGCTGGCGCACTTGGCCTGTCCAGTGCCCCGGCGTTCGCTCATGCGCCAACCACCGTCGAACCCGCCGCACAGCACGCCGCCACCGCCAGCCAGAAGCTGCCGCCGGAGCGCGTGAAAGCTACTCTAGAGGCCTACCAGCAATGGCTTGATCGGCTTGAACAGCGCCATGCTGTTGCCGGTCTTGCTACGGCCGTGGTGATCGACGACAAAATCGTCTTTGAGCACACGCTGGGCTATGCCAACGCCGCGACACGTGAACCGGTGACACCAGACACGGTGTTTCGCCTCGCCTCCTTGTCCAAGGCGTTCGCCACGGCGCTGACCGGTGTCCTGATAAGCGACGGCAAATTTGGCTGGGATACCAAGCTGACCGACGTACTGCCGTTTTTCAAACTCAAAGATGAGCAGGCGGCCAATCAGGCCACCGTTCGCGACATCCTTGGGCAGCGCCTGGGTCTGCCACGCAACACCTACGACAACATGCTCGAAGGCAATATTTCCTACGAGGAGCTGGTACGTAAGCTCGACGAGGTCAATATGACCTGCGGCGTAGGTCAGTGCTACGGCTATCAGAACATCGCCTTCAGCCTGATCGGCGATGTGGTTTATGCACAGACCGGCGATTTCTTTTACCGCCTGGTCGACAAGCGTATTTTCTTTCCGCTGGGCATGAAGACCGCCAGCTACGGCCGCGATGCGCTGGAGTCGAGCAAGAGCTGGGCACGACCGCACCGCGCCGCCGGCGCAGGCAACTGGACACCGTTCGAGCCGAATGAAAGCTACTACCGCGTCGCCCCCGCCGCCGGCGTCAATGCCAGCCTGCGTGACATGGAGCAATGGCTGGTCGCCCAAATGGGTGGACGCCCTGATGTGCTGCCGCAGACCCTGCTCGATACCTTGCATACATCGGAGGTAGCCACCCCGGTCGAGCTGCGCTCCACACCCTGGCGGCGCGAGCGCCTCAGCGATGCACACTATGCGCTGGGCTGGCGCGTATTCGAATACGGCGGCGAAACACTGATCTTTCATGCCGGCGCCGTCGATGGCTACCGCACCATGATCGGCTTCTTTCCCAAATACCACGCTGGCGTAGTGACGATGTGGAATTCGGCAGGCCCGGTACCTTCGGGCTTGATGCCGATGGTGTTCGACAGCCTGCTGGGGCTGCCGCATGTCGATTGGGCAGAGCTTGAAAGCGAACCGGTTGCCAAGGCCGCCCCCGTCAAGACGAAGGGCAAGGGCAAAAGCAAGGCAAAGAACAAAGGAAAACGCCGCCGATAAGGGCGGCGCTAAGACCTATCGATACACCAGAACCGACCCGCGTGCCTTGACGTCATGGCACCCGCGCATCGTCGGCTTCCTTCTACGCTGAGCTAGCCCCGGACTGAGTCCGGGGCGCTCCCGCGCATCACCCGTCAATTGAGCTTGAACTCGATGCGCTGATGCCGCTCTGATGAAATCGGCGTGCCATTTTGCAGCGCCGGCTGATACTTCCAGCGGCTGACGGCATCGATCGCAGCGCGATCAAACACGTGGCGCGGCTGCGCATCAATCACCTTCACGTCACCGACATTGCCATCAGCGGAGATGGTGAAATTGACCTCCACCCAGCCCTCCTGGCTAGAGCGCATGGCTGACGTCGGATAACGCGGCGGAGAGTTCTTCACCAGCACGGCCGCACGAGTCTGTGCGCCCCCGGCGGCGGCCTCGTCGGTAGCCGCCGCGGTACTCGTCGGTTGACGCGCCTCGGCCTGCTGCTGTTGAGCGGCACGCGCTTGCTGAGCTTTCTGTTGCTGCTCCGCCAGCAGGGTCTTCTGCTGTTCCGCTGCCTGTTTGTCGGAAGCTGCCTTGTCCGTAACAGCCTTCTGCGCAGCCAACTGCTGTTGCTTTTCCTTGTCGGAGGCCAGTTGCTGCTCGCGATCCAGCAGCTTGCGCTGCGCGTCCAGCTTGGAACGCAGAATGGTCAACGTGTAGTTCGCCGGATCGGCCTTGGCGAGCAAATCGATCTGCCGCTGTGCCTCGGCAAAATCGCGCTGGTTGACCGCCTGCTCGGCCGAGTTGGCGCCGAAAGGAAAGGTCTCACGCAAAGCATCCGCGGCTACTTGATTGCCCGGCTGCTTCTCCAGGGCTTTCAGATAGAACTCGAACGCGTTGTTCCCGGCCGGGGCCAGCAGACGCTGCTCGTTCATCGCCTTACGGGCTTCGGCAAGCAACTGATTGAGACTCATCGCCGCGACGTTAGCCGGCGCTGGCGCCGCTACCCGGTCGGCCGTTACCGGCGTGGACGGGTGTCCACCGGCATCAGTCATGACCAGGTCTTGGTGTGGTTTGATGATAAGAAACCATGCCGCGGCGGCAAGCAAACCTATAACCGCGACGATGGCGATGGCAACGGGCCGTACGGCCCCCCGCGCGTAACTACGCGCATGACGGATGTTTCGGGTATCCATGGTCTCTCGCTGAGTGGCGCCAGATACCCGCGCTTTTTCCCCCTGTAAATCCAGGAGCGAGAACCTCCCCAGGCTCTCGCGGCGCGGATGTGCAAAAGGTACCCGCAAAGGGGCACTACGGCAAATCGCACGTAACTTCACAATATGGGATGCCGGGCTGGAGTAGGTATCGGGTCAGGCGAGACGGCGCACTCAGGCTCAAATTCACTGGTGACCTGCCTCCAGAAACGAAGCGTCCCGGCAAGCCGGGACGAATCGCTTTCGAAGTGCCCTCCCTGCGCTGGGCACCGCAGGGAGAGAAATCGGTACATCTAATCGTTTTAAGTAGTAAGTCGAGCTTACTTCTTGGAAGCCTTGGTGGCCTTGACCACTTTGGCAGCAGCGGCTTTCTTCGCCACCTTTTTGACGGCTTTCTTCGCAGTTACTTTCTTGACTGCAACCTTCTTGACCGCGGCTTTCTTCGCGGCAGCAGGCTTCTTCTTGGCAGCAACCTTCTTTACGGCTGCTTTCTTGACAGCCTTTTTAGCCGCCGGCTTCTTGGCGACTGGCTTTTTGGCGACCGACCGCTTCGCAGCAGCCTTCTTCGCAACAGTTTTCTTGGCGGCCTTTTTGGCGGCCGGTTTCTTGGCAGTGGCTTTCTTGGCAGTGGCCATAGTTCGTCTCAGCTCCTCATCAGTTGGCAGTGGTTGCCCAGTAAAAGCGTGCAGGAACGCCTCAACCAGCAGATCGCTGTTGGTGGCGTGCCGAAGATTATTCACTTGACGGCGGGTGCGCTCGTCAGAAAGAAGCCGCAGTACATGCAGCGGAATTGATACTGTGACCTTGCGTACCGCGCCGGCTTTTTCACCGTGCTCAACGTAAGGTTTGATGAATTTAGATGACGCCATAACACCCGTTCCCCGTGATCTGAAGCGAAAGCTATTCCTGAAGAATTCTACTGTCAATTGATTTTAGCCATGAAATCAGTAAGTTTCACCATCCTTGATGTCGGCGAGGTCGCCGGACCACTGGACCACAAGCCCTCACCGCAGCTTTAGTCTGGACGGCTATACCACCAAATAAATTCTTGCGTCAAAAGTAATAACTTCATTAAAAGCACTTAAAAAAAGGCTTTTAATGCAATCCATGCAAAACAAAAGCAACACCGAACTTCGCGCCGCGCATCATCGAACGAATGGCGAAAAACCAAGGCCTTGCACGACTTTTGGCGGATGAACAGAACTCAACTGGAATCTGCCTGGCGAGCGCCTCAAGGCGAGCAAAAAGTGCTCCAAGCTCAACTCAACGAGTCCTTCGACGACATCATCGAGCAAAGCGCCTCGCACTCGGAGCGGTCCTCGCCGGGCACAAACATGGCAAGAATCTTCCACTTCGTCAGCCTCACAGAGACGTCGCGCATAGGCGAATGACTTCGTAATCGGCGACGTCCCGAAGCGTTTCGCCACGTCTGCCATGGCAGACCATCGAACCAACGATGGATGCGCATCACACTATCGAACCGCCTCGACGGTGTTATCTCGGCGTGCCGTCGCCAGGGTGTGCATGCGCTGAGTCGCGCCGTTCCTCGGAAACGTCAACGGCCGCAAAAGCGGCCGTTGACGAGCATCAGCGTCTTATCGGGACGCTTAGTGATCTTCGTTTTCGATCAATTCGGCATAAGCATCTGCATCGAGCAGCTCGTCCATCTCAGCCTTGTTGCTTGGCTTGACCAGGAAGATCCAGCCAGCCTCGTAGGCGTCCTCATTGATGGTCTCGGGGCTGTCGTTGAGCAGCTCGTTGACCGCCAGGACCTCACCGGAGATCGGCGAGTAGATGTCGGAAGCCGCCTTGACCGACTCCACCACGGCCACGCCATGGCCAGCCTGCACGTTGGCGCCGATCTCCGGCAGCTCGACGTAAACCAGATCACCCAGAGCACTCTGTGCGTGATCGGAGATACCTACACGAATGTTGCCGTCGTCTTCGACACGGGCCCATTCGTGGGATTTGTTGAATTTCAGATCGCCGGGGATCTCGCTCATGCTAGGGCTCCTGGGGGTAGACGTTCGAGGGATGCCGATAAGTGACGGCAAATTGTACTTGAGTAGGCTGACGGCGCCATCCCGGCCGCCGCGGCCGGTTAGATACCTTCTTGCGGCTTGCCGTCGCGCACGAACGGGTACTTCACCACCCGCACCGGCACCTCACGGCCACGGATGTCCACCCGCACATCGCCCGGCTCGCCGGCCGGAATGCGTGCGAACGCTACCGCCTTATTCAGCGTGGGGGCAAAGCTTCCAGACAAGATCTCGCCCTCGCCGTTCGCGGTAAGCACCTTCTGCTCGTGGCGAAGCACACCTTTCTCGTCCAGCACCAAGCCGACCATGACACGCTTCACGCCTTCGGCCTTCTGCTTTTCCAGCGCGGCGCGACCGATGAAGTTGCGGCCTTCGTCCAATGCGATGGTCCAGCCGAGATTGGCCTCCCACGGCGAGACGGTCTCGTCCATATCCTGACCATAGAGGTTCATGCCGGCCTCCAGACGCAAGGTGTCGCGCGCGCCCAAGCCAGCCGGCGCGACACCGGCGGCGGCCAATGCCTCCCACCATGCCACTGCATGCTCGGCCGGCAGGATGATCTCGAAGCCGTCTTCACCGGTGTAACCCGTGCGCGCAATGAATAGCGGCATGCCGTGCGGCCCCTGCGCGGCGGCGGCGGCGAACTTGCCAAGCTTCTCGATGCGGGCGCGATCCACCTCATGCAGCAGACCAAGCACCTTGGCGCGCGCATTCGGGCCTTGCACCGCGATCATCGCGAATTCGGGACGCTCTTTGACCTCAACATCAAAGGTCTTGGCCTGTCGTTCGATCCACGCCAAATCTTTGGCGCGGGTACCGGCATTTACCACCAGACGGAAATGCTGCTCGTCGAAGAGGTACACGATCAGATCGTCGATCACCCCGCCGTTTTCGTTGAGCATGCATGAGTACAGCGCCTTGCCCTGTACCTTCAGCTTGTCGACGCTGTTGGCCAGCAGATGACGCAGAAACTCACGCGTACGCGCCCCATGCAGGTCGATCACGGTCATATGCGAGACATCGAACATGCCTGCATCGCGGCGCACCGCATGATGCTCTTCGATCTGCGAGCCATAGTTGATCGGCATGTCCCAGCCGCCGAAATCAACCATGCGTGCGCCGAGCGCACGGTGGGTGGCATTGAGTACGGTCTTCTCAGTCATCGCGGCGGACCTTGGGGAAAGTTCTTGATTATCACCGGCCGCATCACGCAATCCAAGCCGTGCCGCGCTACAGAACCCACAAGTACATTAAGATCCCTCGCATGAGCACATCGATGGTGGCAGGAAGTGCACAACTCGATGCCCACACCCAGCCGCCATGCTTGCGTATCGCGGGCGACTGGACGCTGGCGCATTACATCGAACTCGAACACTCGATCGCCTCATTGGCTGCCTCACTCGGTAGTGACGTCAGCATCGATCTCGCCCGACTCGGTGCATTGGATACCGCCGGCGCCTCCTTATTAGTGCGTCTGCTCGGCGCCAAGCGATTGAGCGCCCTGGCAGGTGCAGCGCCCGACCTGCCGGCCGCGCAACGTGCCTTGCTGCAAACCGTCGGTCTCGCACTAGACACTTACTGCCTCCCGCCCAAGCCCGTCCGGCCATCCAGCGTGACGGTATTGCTGGCTCGCATCGGGCGAACCGTCGAGAGCGTGTGGAAGCAGCAGCTCCAATTGCTTGGCTTCATCGGCCTGACCCTGGAAACACTGGCACGAAGCGTGCTGCGCCCACGTCGCTGGCGCATCACCTCACTGGTCTCTCATATCGAACAAACCGGCCTTGATGCGGTACCGATCGTCGCCTTGCTGACCTTTATGGTCGGTGCGGTGGTGGCCTTTCTTGGCTCGACGGTGTTATCCGACTTCGGCGCCACGGTGTATACCGTCGATCTGGTCGCGTTCTCCTTTCTGCGCGAGTTCGGCGTACTCCTGACGGCGATCCTGATGGCTGGTCGCACCGCCAGCGCATTTACCGCACAGATCGGCTCGATGAAGGCGAACGAAGAAATCGACGCGATCCGCACGCTCGGCCTGGACCCGATCGAATTGCTGGTGTTACCCCGCGTGCTGGCCTTATTGGTGTCGCTGCCAATGCTGACCTTTATCGCCATGATCGCCGGCATCGTCGGTGGCGGCATGGTTTGCGCGCTGGTGCTGGATATCTCCCCGGCGATGTTCCTCAACCTGCTGAAGTCCGATATCGGCGTGCGTCATTTCCTGGTGGGCCTGGTCAAGGCGCCGATCTTCGCTTTTCTGATCGCGGTCATCGGCTGCCTGGAAGGCTTCAAGGTCGGCGGCAGTGCGCAATCGGTCGGCGAACACACCACCTCTAGCGTCGTGCAGTCGATCTTTGTGGTGATCCTGATCGATGCGCTCGCCGCATTGTTCTTTATGGAGATAGGCTGGTGAACGCCGTCGCCGCTCAAGCACCCGAAGCCGTGATCCAGGTACGCGACCTGACCAATCGCTTCGGTTCACAAGCCGTGCACGAGCATCTGGACCTTGATGTGCGGCGCGGCGAGATCCTCGGCGTGGTCGGCGGCTCGGGTACCGGCAAATCGGTTTTGCTGCGCACGATCGTCGGCCTGCAGCGCCCCACCGCAGGGCGCGTTCACGTATTTGGCGAGGATTTGCTCAGCCTGTCGCAGGCGCAGCGCTCACGCGTCGAGCGGCGCTTTGGCGTGCTGTTCCAGAACGGTGCGTTGTTCTCCTCGCAAAACGTCGCCGAGAACATTGCCATGCCGCTGATCGAACACGCCGGCCTCAAGCGGGCGGATGCGGAACGACTTGCCGGCGTGAAGCTGGCGCTGGCCGGGTTGCCGATGGGCACCGAGCGCAAATACCCGTCGCAGCTTTCCGGCGGCATGGTCAAGCGCGCGGCACTGGCGCGTGCATTGGCGCTGGACCCGGAGATTTTGTTTCTCGATGAACCGACCGCCGGACTCGATCCGATCAGCGCGGCGGCATTCGACCAGTTGATTCTGACCCTGCGCGACGCACTTGGGCTTACCGTATTTCTGGTTACCCACGATCTGGACACTATCTATACCGCCTGTGACCGGGTCGCGGTGCTATCGCAAAAAAAGGTACTGGTCGTGGACCGGCTTGATGTCGTCGCGCAAACCGACGATCCGTGGGTACAGTCTTATTTCCACGGCCCCCGCGGCCGTGCAGCCGAGCAAGCCCATCAAGACCAGGCCGATCATCAGCAGACATATAAGCAACCGGCATCCAAGCAACCGGCGGACCAAATACCGCCCGAGGTGAAGTGACATGGAAACACGCGCCCATTACGTGCTGATCGGCCTGTTCACGGTGATCGTGGTGGCTGCGGCCCTGTTGTTCGGCCTATGGCTGGCCAAATCCAGCGCGGACCGTCAATTCAGCGAATACGACATCATCTTTAACGAGGCCGTCACCGGCCTCTCACAGGGTGGCACGGTGCAATACAACGGCATCAAGGTCGGTGACGTGACTCAGCTCAAGCTCGACCCCAAAGATCCTCGGCGCGTCCTGGCCCGTATTCGCCTGGGTGGCGATACCCCCGTGCGCCAGGACACGCATGCCAAGCTCGCGCTGACCGGCGTCACCGGCATGGCGATCATCCAACTCAGCGGCGGCTCACCGGGCAGCGCACCGCTCACCGCTCCCGATGGAGGCATCCCGGTGATTGTTGCCGATCCATCGCCATTGAATCGCCTGCTCGCCAACGGCGAGGACCTGATGACCAACATCAATGAAGTCGTGGCGCGCGCCAGCCAGTTGCTGTCGCCGGAAAATGTAAGCCGCATCGACCGCACGCTCGATCACCTGGACAAAGCCACCGGCGTCATTGCCGACCAGCGCGAGGACATGCGCCAACTGCTGCAACAGCTAGCTCAGGCCAGCAAGCAGGCGAATGCCACTCTCGCGCAAACCGAGCAGCTCGCCGGCAGTGCCAACGGCCTTATCAACAATCAAGCGCGCAGCACGCTGGACAGCGCCAAGAATGCAATGGCCTCGCTGGAGCGAGCTACCGCCAGCATCGATCACTTGCTCAACGACAACCGCGATGCGATCAACGGCGGCATGCAGGGATTGGGCGAAATCGGCCCGGCGGTGCGTGAGCTGCGTGACGCGGCCGGCTCGCTGCGCGGCATTTCACGCCGCTTTGACGATAACCCGGCCGGCTTTCTGCTTGGCCGTGACCGCAGCAAGGAGTTCGTGCCATGAAGTTTGTCATTTGCGCACTGTCGCGCATGGCCGCGATCGCCGCCGTCGCCGCCCTCGCAGCTTGCTCGGTACTACCCAAGGCCGAATCGCCGGATATTTATCGATTGCCGGTCACGCATTTGTCGCCAAACCCGGCCAAGCCGCTGCCCTGGTCGCTGCGCATCGACACCCCCCAAGCGGAGCACATGCTCGATAGCCCACGCATCGCCGTGCTGCCGCAGGGTGACGTGATAAGCGTCTATCAAGGCGCGCGCTGGAGCGACCGGGCACCTACATTGCTGCGCAACCGCCTGCTCGATGCATTCCATGATGACGGCCGCATCGCCGCGCTCAGCAGCGATGACGCCAACCTGCAGGCGGACTACACCCTCACCGGCGACCTGCGCGCTTTCCAATCCGAGTACCGCGACGGTCAGCCGGTGATCGTCATTCGCTATGACGCGCGACTGGTGCGTACTAACGGCATGCGTATCCTCGCCGCGCGTAGCTTTGAGATCAGCGAACCGGTCGGCAACCGCGCCGTGCCGCAAGTGGTCAGCGCCTTTGGCAAAGCCTGCGACACATTGACGGCGCAAATAGTGCAATGGACGATCCAGCAGCGCGAGACCGCTACCGCTGAGGTTCGCCGCTAGCTGAGAGCCTGTTCCGTTGAGTGCACGTAACGAAAGGTCAGGTTGATTCGCGCACCGATCGCCGCGTGAACCTTTGGCAAGTCGTGCTGATAGAGCCGCTGGGTATCGCCGCCCATGCATAGCAAGCTGCCGTGCGGCAGTTCCAGCGCACGCACCTCGCGTCGACCCGCCACAGCAGCACGCGGACGCAAACGAAAAGTACGCACCGCGCCGAGACTCAGTGAGGCGATCACCGGTCGGGCACCCAACTCAGGCTCATTGTCGCTATGCCAGCCCATCGAATCGCGGCCGTCACGATAGAGATTAGCCAACACACTATTAAAGCGTGCTGCGCAGGCGGTCTCCACACGCGCCCGCAGCGATGCCATCAGCGGCGGCCAGGGATTCGGTTCGAAGCGCGTGCGCGAATAGGTATAGCCCGTGCCAGGGTCACCGATCCAACAGCTCAATCGCGGCGAATCGACCTCGCGGCCAAACATGCGAATGCGATGGATTTCCCACGGGATCGATCCTTGCAGCTCTGCCAGCAACGCATCCGCTTCGGCCCCGTCCAGCCAATGCGCGGCCAACTGCAATTCAGCACCCGGCAGAGCAATGACCTGCAACACCTGCCCTTGCATGTCGCCAAACAGGCTCACACCTCACCCGCCATCAGGCGATCACCGGATACGCTGGTTCGGCATCCAGCGTCGCCGCGCAAACCGCAGCCAGCTCCAGCAAGCGCAGGTCCGAGCCACGCGCACCCACCAACTGCAGACCTATCGGCATGCCATTGCGCAGCGTACCCATGGGAATGCTCACTGCCGGGCAACCGGCCAGGCTGGCAAAACTGGTCAGGTCCGCCTGTGAATCGGGGGCATTGCCGCCCAGCGGGAAGGCCCCCTGCGGGGTCGTTGGCATGACCAGCACATCGACCTGGGCGAATAGCCGGCGCATCTTCAAGGTTGCCGCGTCGAGCACGCGATCGGCCACGGCGTAGTCCGCCGCGCTCTTGCGGGCGGCGTAGTTCAGCATCTCCCGGAAATGGGCCGAAACGGGGTGTTCGGTATCGGCCAGGTCTTCGGCGAAGGTACTGAGCATCTCCGACTCCATCAAAAGCAAACCGGCACGACGGGTACGCGCAAAGTTCCAGTCAGAGAAATCTACCGTGCGCCGCTCACCCAGCTCACGCGGCAACTTGGCCAGCGCAGCCTCGAACACCTCGATGACTTCAGGCTCCACCCCCACGGCAGCCAGGTCAGGCAACAGACCAGCACGCAAATGGCCCGGCTCCCAATCCGGTGGCGATAACGCAACACGGCGCCGGCGCGAGCGCGCGTCGTCGGCGTCATAGCCCGCCAGTACCTGCAGCAGTACTGTCAGGTCGTCCACGCTGCGTGCAAGCAGCCCCACCGCATCCAGCCGGCGCGCCGCCGGGGTCATGCCACGGGCGGAAATCTCGCCATGCGTAGGCTTGAGCGCATACACCCCGGAGTAACTGGCCGGAATTCGGATCGAACCCAGGCTATCGGAGCCCACCGCGACCACGGCCAACCCTGCCGCCACGGCCGCAGCCGCACCGCCGGAAGAGCCGCCTGCGCTATAGCCATGGCGGTGCGGGTTATGCGTCGGCCCATAATGCGGATTATCGGTGGCCGCGCCGAGCGCGCCCTCGTCCATCTGCGTCTTACCGATCAACACCGCGCCGGAAGCACGAAGCCTCGCCACCACATGCGCGTCTTCTTGCGCCGGCGGCTTGCGGCCAGGCAAGCCGGTACGGGTCGCCCAGCCGGCGACATCGAAATTGTCCTTCAAGGCCAGCGGAATACCGTCGAGACGACCGATCACGCCATCACGGCGTCGGTGTTGGGCAGCGGCGGCCTGTTCCTGCATCAATGCGGGGGTCAGGCTCACATAAGCATTGAGTCGCGGATTGATGCGCTCGATCGCGTTTTGGTAGGCCTCGGCCAAGGGTTGCGGCTGCACTCGACCGATCGCCAGCCAGTGCAGTAGCTGGCATAGCGTGGCGCGGCGAAGATCGAGATCGGCCATCGGCGGCGTAAAATTCATAGCGACTTCCCTGCGGACTTGGCCCGATTATCGCCGGCTGGCGCAAAGCGATTGCAAGCCGTGACGCAACACGCGTTGCCGCACGGCGCGCGAAACCGGACAATGCCCGCCTGATCCGAATATCCACCGCACCCAAAGCGGTCGATGCGCCCCGCCACTGCCAGCCGAGATAAAGCCCGCCATGAGCGAACGCGAAACGATGGAATATGACGTGATCGTCGTCGGCGCCGGCCCGGCCGGCCTGTCGTTCGCGATCCGCCTCAAGCAGCTCAAGCCCGCCGTCACCGTCTGCGTGATCGAGAAAGCCTCGACCATCGGTGCGCAGATTCTCTCCGGCGCGGTAATCGAGCCGCAGCCGCTGGATGCCCTGCTGCCCGGCTGGCGCGACAACCCGCCGCCCATCTGCATTGCCGCTGGCGAGGACGAGTTCTGGCTGCTCAGCAAAACCGGCGGACGCAAATTGCCGGTGCCGCCGGGCATGCACAACCGTGGCAACTTCATTGTTTCGCTGGGTGCGATGTGCGCCTGGCTGGCCCCACAGGCCGAGGCCCTTGGCGTGGACGTATTTCCCGGCTTCGCCGCCGCCGAGAGCATCTTCAACGAAGACGGCTCCGTTGCCGGTGTACGCATTGGCGACATGGGCGTAGCGAAAGACGGCACGCATAAGCCCGGTTACACCCAGGGCATCGATATCAAGGCCAAGGTCACCGTGCTTGCCGAAGGTGCACGCGGCCACCTCAGCAAGCAGCTAATCAAACGCTTTGAGCTGGACAGAGACAGCGACCCGCAGGGCTACTCGATCGGCATTAAAGAGCTGTGGCAAGTACCGGCCGGCCGCGTAACGCCAGGCAAGATCGTGCATAGCTTCGGCTGGCCGGCCGACAACCATACCTATGGCGGCAGCTTCCTCTATCACCTGGATAAGGACCGCATTGCGCTCGGCTACGTCAGCGGACTGGACTACAGCGACCCCAACTACCAGCCATGGGAGGCCTTCCAACAATGGAAGAACCACCCCATGGTCAAATCGCTGCTTGAGGGCGGCACCGTGCTCTCGGCCGGCGCCCGAGCGATTGTCACCGGCGGCTACCAGTCGCTGCCCAACGTGGAGATGCCTGGCGCCTTGCTGATCGGCGACACCGCCGGCCTGCTCAACGTGCCAAAGATCAAAGGCACCCACCAGGCGATCAAGAGCGGCATGCTCGCGGCCGAACACCTCGCCGTGAATCTCGATCCGGCTGGCTTCGACGCAAAACTGCGCAGCTCCGATGTCATGGCCGAGCTAAAGAAAGTACGCAACATCAAACCGGCGTTCAAAAAAGGCTTGTGGTTCGGCATGCTCAATGCCGCCTGGGAAACCGTCACCAACGGCGCCTCACCGTGGACGCTGAAGAACAAAGCCGACTGGTCATCGCTGCACAAGCTCGGTGAATCCGAAGAACCCAAACGCGATTACGTACAGCGCGACCTGGCACCGCGCGACCGCCTCGCCGGTGTGTACTTCGCCGCCACCGAGCACGATGAAGACCAACCCGTTCATCTGCGCGTAGCCGACACCACCATTTGCGTCACCCAATGCGCCGAAGAGTACGGCAACCCCTGCACCCGCTTCTGCCCCGCCAGCGTCTACGAAATAGTCGACGATGCGGCCGGCAAACGCCTGCAAATCAATGCCGCCAACTGCGTTCACTGCAAAACCTGCGACATCAAAGATCCCTACCAGATCATCGACTGGGTCACCCCGGAAGGCGGCTCGGGGCCGAATTATCAGAACTTGTAATCGCATGAGGATCCCCCGCTGATCGCGAAACTCCAGTGGCGGTGGAAGCGCCTTAACTATTTGCTGCAACGCCTGCGCGGCAGCATCGCCTTGCGCGGCTGGCAAGGCACGATGGCCCGGGTAAAACAAGAATTCGAGCACCGCCCGGCGGTCGATGACACACTAACCTTAGAAGCCCTGGATCTTCCGTTTTCGCCGTTTGCCCTGCCAACTGCCGATCGGCCACTGGTCTCGGTAATCATCCCGGTTTACGGCAAGCTTGAGTACACCGTCGCTTGCCTGCGCTCGCTGCAACGTCACGGCGCCCAAGCCGCATTTGAAGTCCTGGTGGTGGACGATGCCTCGCCGGACAACAGCGCCGACGTACTCGCGCAGATCGATGGCCTGCAACTGCTTCGCAACGAACACAATCTCGGCTTTATCGGCAGTTGCAATGCCGGCGCCGATGCGGCGCGAGGCGAATATCTGCTGTTTCTCAATAACGATACGCAAGTCACCCCAAACTGGTTGGACGGCCTGCTGCAGTGCTTTGCCGAACGCCCTGACTGCGGCATCGCCGGCAGCCGCCTGATCTATCCCGACGGTCGCCTGCAAGAGGCCGGTGGCCTGGTATTTGCCGACGGCAACTGTTGGAACACCGGACGTTTTGAACACCGCGATAAGCCTGCTTACCGCTATCGGCGCGAGGTCGATTACGTCAGCGGCGCCGCGTTAATGATACGGCGTGAGCTGTTCCGGCAAATCGGCGGCTTCGATACCCTTTACATGCCGGCCTATTACGAGGACACCGACCTCGCCTTTGCCGTACGCCAGGCGGGACACCGCGTTTATTACGAACCCGCCAGTACGGTGATTCACTGCGAAGGCATCAGCTCCGGCACGGATCTGACTCGCGGCGTCAAGCGCCATCAGGCGATCAATCAACAGAAGTTCGCCGAAAAATGGGCGACCGTTTTGCACACGCAGCCCCCCACGGGAACAATGATTGACCGCGCCTTGCGCTGGCGATCGCGCGGGCGTGTATTGGTCGTCGACAGCATGACACCCGACCCCACACGCGACTCCGGCTCGCTGCGCCTGTGCACCATCCTGCATTTGCTTGTCGAAGAGGGTTGGAACACATGCTTCCTGCCGGATGATGGTCGTGCCAGCGATGCTGAAATCCGCTCGCTCGGCGCACTTGGCATCGAAGTGTTATGCCGCCCCTGGGTATCGGATCTCCCCGAATGGCTGCGCGAACACGGACACGAGCTTCAGGCAGTGATCCTGAGCCGGCACACCGTGGCCGGCCAGTACACCAGGGTTGTGCGTCGATACGCACCACAAGCGAAATTACTGTTCGATACGGTCGACCTGCACTTTCTGCGCGAGCAGCGTGCCGCCGAACTGAATGACAACGCAGCCATGGCTCGACAGGCGCAAGCCTCGCGGCGTAGTGAATTGGCGTTAATCGAGCAATGCGACGTCACCTTCGTGGTCAGTCCGCACGAGCAGGCCTTGCTCGTTGCCGAGCTACCGCATTCGCGGGTGGAGCTGCTGTCCAATATTCACGACATTCATGGTCGTGGACGTCCCTATAGCGGGCGCAAGGATCTTGTCTTCATCGGTGGCTACGGCCATCCGCCGAACGCTGACGCAATCCGCTGGATAGCTTCGGACATCCTGCCGCGCCTGCGTGAAGCCATACCGGATATTCAGCTACATATATTGGGCGACCTGCCCGACACGGTTCGACCAAGCCTGGTCACCCCCGGCTTGCAACTTCACGGGCGCGTAGCTGATCTGGCGCCCTGGCTGGATGGTTGCCTGGCTTCGGTAGCGCCCTTGCGTTTTGGCGCGGGGGTCAAGGGGAAAATCAATATGGCGATGAGCTACGGCGTACCCGTCATCGCCACTTCCATCGCAGTCGAAGGCATGCATCTGAACGACGGCGACAGCGTCTTGGTGGCCGATGATGCCGGCGCCTTCGTCGCGGCAGTGCTTCGTCTATATCAAGATGAACCACTATGGGGGGCGCTCTCTAATCACGGCCTGGACAATGTGCGCAAGCACTTCTCTTCGGCGGCCGCGACAGCCACCCTGCGGCGTGTGCTGGATTGACCGCCGTCGCGCCGGCTGCCACGACCCGTTAAGCCATTCCAGCCACACCATTCGTGCCCGGATGGGCCATCAGCTAGAATAGGCGTTTGCCTCATAATCCCTCGCGCGCCACTGGCGCCCGGTAGAAGGAACCGCAGATGAAGATTCTGGTCGGCTACAAGCGCGTCGTAGACTACAACGTCCGTATTCAGGTCAAGCCCGACGGTACTGGCGTGGTGACCGACGGCGTAAAGCTTTCCGCCAATCCGTTCGACGACATTGCGCTCGAAGAAGCATTGCGCTTGCGTGAGAAGGGTGTCGCCGAGGAAGTAGTGCTGGTAGGTATTGGCCCTGCCGATCTGACCCCTCATCTACGCAACGGCCTGGCGATGGGCGCCAACCGTGCCATCCACGTGGTGACCGCCGAGACGGTGCAGCCGCTGACCGCAGCTCGCGTATTCCTGAAACTGATCGAGAAAGAGCAGCCCGGCCTGGTCATTCTCGGCAAGCAGGCCATTGACGACGATGCCAATCAGACCGGCCAGATGCTCGCCGCGCTGTGGGACCGCCCACAGGCTACGTTCGCCAGCAAGGTCGAAATCGCGGATGGCAAGGTGACGGTAACCCGTGAAGTCGACGCCGGCCTCGAAGTCATCGAAGCAGACCTGCCCGCCGTCATCACCTCCGACCTACGCCTCAACGAACCGCGCTTCATCAAGCTGCCGGACATCATGAAAGCCAAGTCCAAGCCGATCGACAGCATCGAATTCGCATCACTGGGCGTTGAGTCCAACGACCATCTCAAGACCACCCATTACGCGGCGCCCGCCAAGCGCAGCAAAGGCGTGATGGTCAAGGATGCGGCCGAATTGGTCGCGGCGCTGAAGCAGAAGGGGCTGCTTTAAGCAGCCCACCAGGAGATATACATGAGCAAAATTCTGGTCATCGCCGAACATCTGGGCGGCAAACTCAACCCTTCCACCGCACGCGCCATCAGTGCCGCCGCCGCGGTAAAGGCCGAAGCGATCGATGTGCTGGTACTGGCCGATGCAGTCGATGCCATCGCCGCTGAAGCCGCAAAGATCAATGGCGTAAATCGCGTCCTCACCATTGCCAAGCCGGAGAACGCGCACCCGCTGGCCGCTGTACTTGCACCGCAGATTGCTAAGGCGGCCGCCGGCTACAGCCACGTGTTCGCACCTTCAACCACCTTCGGCAAGGACATCGCTCCGCGCGTCGCCGCCCTGCTTGGCGTCGCCCAGGTCAGCGATGTGATGAGCGTCGAGTCGAGCCACAGCTTCAAGCGGCCGATCTATGCCGGCAATGCCATCATCACCGTCGAGGCCGATGCCAGCCACGTCATTGTCGCCACGATCCGCACGGCTTCCTGGCCGGCGGCGATCAGCGGCGCCAATAGCGCGGCGATCGAGGCACTCGACATCGACGTCGCCTTGCCTTCGCACACCCGCTTCGTTGCCCTCCAGCAAGGCAAGAGCGATCGACCGGACCTGCAGAGCGCGAGCAAAGTCGTCTCTGGCGGCCGTGGTGTGGGTTCGAAGGAAAACTTCGAGATCATCTACAAATTCGCGGACAAGATCGGCGCGGCGGTCGGCGCCTCGCGCGCCGCTGTCGATGCCGGCTATGTCCCCAACGAACTGCAGGTCGGCCAGACCGGCAAGATCATCGCCCCAGAGCTGTATATGGCGATCGGCATCTCCGGCGCGATCCAACACCTTACCGGCATCAAAGACGCCGGCACCATCGTGGCGATCAACAAAGACGGCGAGGCGCCGATTTTCGAGATTGCCGATATTGGCCTGGTGGGGGATCTGTTTGCCCTGTTACCTGAACTCGAGAAGGCACTGGCCTGAGCAAGAATCGCTGCTCAGGCCATCTACTCGTAGACGTGAAATTACGAACCCGCTCGCCCTGAAGTATTCTTAACGTTGGTGCCCGGACCTTTTGCGATATGAAGGTCTCGGGCACTGGGCACGGTAATGGCCCGGCATTCGATGATCGCGAGGGGAACAGGTAGTGATGGATCGCAAAGAGAGTACAGACTCGAATAACGTCGCGCTGTGCGTCGATCTCGATGGGACCTTGTTGAAGTCTGACATCCTGTACGAGTCTCTGCTCGCGCTACTGAGCAAGAATCCGCTCTACTTGTTCCTGCTACCGCTGTGGCTGCTCAGAGGCAAAGCGGCTCTAAAGCACGAGATCGCGGCACGCGTCAATCTGGACCCCACGACGCTGCCATACGACGAGCGCCTGATCTCGATGCTCGAAGGCACCACCGCGAGACCCCGCGTGCTGTGCACCGCGAGCAATACGAAGTTCGCTCACGATATTTCCGAGCACTTAGGCGTGTTCGACCTGGTGCTCGCCAGCGACGATGGCCTCAACCTCTCCGGCGGCCGCAAGGCGCAGGCATTAGTCGATCGCTTTGGCGAACGAGGCTTCGATTACGCCGGCAACGAGAGTATCGATCTGGAGGTCTGGTCCAGATCGCGACACGCCTGGGTAGTCAATGGATCGCAGGCACTCGCGGCACGTGCCGCACGAGTAAGCAAAGTGGCAGAACATTTGCCAGCTTCCAAGGGCACGCTGAAAGCCTGGATCAAGGCGATCCGCGTCCATCAATGGCTGAAGAATCTACTGGTATTCCTTCCGCTGCTCGCTTCGCACCGCTTCTTCGATGTACCGGCTGTCACCGCATCGCTGATCGCCTTCATGGCTTTCGGACTTTGCGCGTCAGGCGTTTACGTACTCAACGACCTCTTGGACCTGCCGTCGGATCGCCGGCATCCGCGCAAGCGGCTACGGCCGTTCGCTGCCGGACGACTGCCGCTGCTGCATGGCCTGTTCGCCGCTCCAGTGCTGACTTTGGCCGGCTTCGCCTTGGCAATGCTGGTCAGCCTCAACTTCACCGCTGTCTTGATCGGTTATTACGTCATAACGCTGGCCTACTCTTTACGGCTGAAGCGTGTAGTGATGATCGATGTGATCTTGCTGGCGGCGCTCTATACGGTACGCATCATTGGCGGGGCTGCAGCGATCGGTTCGGCACTGTCATTTTGGCTGCTGGCGTTTTCGATGTTTATCTTTCTCAGCCTGGCGATGCTCAAACGCTACGCCGAGCTCGACAACATGCTCACCAACGGCCAGACCAAGGCCAGTGGCCGCGGCTACGCGGTAGACGACCTGCCACTGCTCCAGTCCCTAGGCACCTCCAGCGGCTATCTAGCCGTGCTCGTTTTTGCGCTGTACATCAATAGCCCCGAAAGCTTGGCGCTGTACCGCCATCCGAAGGTACTGTGGCTGATCTGTCCGCTGCTGCTGTATTGGATTAGCCGGGCCTGGATCGTCGCCCATCGAGGCCGCATGGACGATGACCCGGTTGTGTTTGCTGCCACCGATCGGGTCAGCCAGATCGTGATCGTCTTGTGCGGACTGATGCTGCTGGGCGCAATCTGATGACCCTGGCCGGCCAGTCCTGGGGGCGCTATCCGATAACGCGGCAGAAGATCGTGCCGCTGATCGACCGGCAACGCGAATTGCCGGCGTTCAACGGATGGGCACTGCCCTATGGCAACGGCCGCAGCTATGGCGATAGCTGCCTCAATCCGGATGGCACGCTGCTGCATGCGCGTGGCCTGGATCGCTATCTTGCGTTTGACCCGGCCAGTGGCCTGCTGTGTTGTGAAGCAGGCGTTACCTTCTCCGAGATATTGGACTTGGCGCTAGCCCAAGGCTGGTTCTTGCCGGTGACACCGGGTACCCGCTATGTCACCGTGGGCGGTGCCATCGCCAACGATGTACACGGCAAGAATCACCATCGCCTAGGCACCTTCGGCCATCATGTGATCCGCTTCGAGCTGTTGCGCAGCGACGGCTCGCGCATCATCTGCGTGCCAGGCGATGCAAACGGCTTGTTCGAAGCCACGGTGGGCGGACTGGGACTCACCGGGGTCATTACCTGGGCAGAGGTGCAGCTCAGGCGTGTACCCGGCCCCTGGATGGAAACCGAATCCATTCGTTTCAATGCACTCGACGAGTTCTTCGCGCTATCCGCGGAATCGTCAACCAGCCACGAATATACCGTCGCCTGGATCGACTGTCTGGCGAGTGGAAAGTCGCTGGGGCGCGGCCACTTTCTGCGCGCCGACCACGCGCCTGGCGAACCAGGCGCCAAACCCGTCGCTTCGTCGTCATCCCTGAGGATGCCGCTCACGCCCCCCTGGTCGCTGGTCAATCGTCTGACCCTGCGCCCATTCAACTGGCTCTACTACCACCGCCAGCGTGTACCTCGCCGTCGCGCGATGACGCACTATGCCCCCTACTTCTACCCGCTAGACGGCATTGGAGATTGGAACCGCATGTACGGTCCACGCGGGTTCCTCCAGCATCAATGCGTACTGCCGCCATCGCATGCACGCGATGGCATCGCAGCCTTGCTGCATGAAATCGCACGCAGCGGCATGGGCTCGTTCCTGGCGGTATTGAAGGAATTTGGCGATCTTCCGTCGCGCGGCATGCTGTCATTTCCCCGCCCAGGCACCACGCTCGCACTCGATTTTCCCAATACCGGGCCGAATGTTTTCGCGCTGCTGGATCGACTCGACGCCGTTGTTGACGAGGCAGGCGGCGCCGTCTACCCGGCCAAGGATGCACGCATGTCCGGCGCGCATTTCCGCAAAGCCTTCCCACGCTGGCAAGAGTTCCAGCCCCATATCGACCCACGATTCTCGTCCGGCTTCTGGCGACGAGTGATGGAGTAAGCATGCAGAGAGTCCTCATTATCGGCGCCACCTCGGCCATTGCCGAAGCCACGGCGCGCGCTTACGCCTCGCGTGGCGCTGCCCTGTTCCTCGTCGGGCGCGATACCCCGCGCCTGAGCACGATGGCTGCCGACCTCAGTGTGCGCGGCGCGAGCGTCGCCGGAACACACACCTTGGATGTCAACAACTACAACGAGCATGCCGCCATGATCTCCGCCGCGTGGACAGCGCTCGGCGATATCGACATCGTGCTTATCGCGCATGGCACCTTGCCAGACCAGAATGCCTGCGCAACCTCGGTAGAGACCGCGCTACGCGAATTCTCGACCAACGGCACTTCGACCATCATGCTCGCCATCGCGATCGCATCACGCCTCAAGGCTCCGGCAACGCTGGCCGTGATTTCATCGGTTGCCGGCGACCGCGGCCGCGCCAGTAATTATCTTTACGGCAGCGCGAAAGGGGCCGTTACCGTATTCCTCAGCGGCCTGCGCCAAAGCCTCTACGCAAGCGGTGTCAACGTGCTCACCATCAAGCCGGGTTTCGTCGACACGCCGATGACGCAATCGTTCAAGAAGGGCGCGTTGTGGGCAAAGCCGGAGCAGATCGCGCGCGGCATTGTCACTGCGATCGATAAGCGGCGCGCCGTGGCCTACTTGCCCTGGTTCTGGTGGGGAATCATGCAGGTCATCAAGAACATTCCCGAATTTGTGTTCCGCCGGATCAAGCTCTGATGCCCATGAACGACAAGAGCGCCAAGATCGTCCTGACCGGCGCCGCCGGTCTGGTCGGACAGAATCTCGTGGTCGAACTCAAGGCGCAGGGTTACACCCGCCTCGTTGCAATCGACAAGCACACGCACAACCTCGAAATACTTCGCGGGCTTCACCCCGACGTCGAAGTGATCCATGCCGATCTCGCCGAGCCTGGCGGGTGGGAGCAGGCCCTCGAGGGCGCTCGTTGCGTCGTGCAACTGCATGCGCAAATCACCGGCAAGACCACCGAACCGTTCACGCGCAACAATGTGGATGCGACCCGCCTTGTCCTTGATGCCTGCAAGCGCCACAGGACGCCTTATCTCGTCCATATCAGCTCCTCGGTGGTCAATTCGGTGGCCGATGATGACTACACCCGGACCAAAGCCATCCAGGAAGCGATGGTCGTACAGAGCGGGCTGCACCACTGTGTGTTGCGTCCGACACTGATGTTCGGCTGGTTCGATCCCAAGCACTTGGGCTGGCTATCGCGCTTCATGGCCAAGACGCCGTTATTCCCGATCCCGGGTGATGGCAAATTCATGCGCCAGCCTCTATACGAACGCGATTTCTGCCGCTGCATCGTCAATTGCATCGAGCGTGAGCCCGATGGCGATATATACGACATCGTCGGCGATACCCGGATCGACTATGTCGATATCATCCGCACCATCAAGCGTGCTAAAGGCCTGCGCACGTGGATCGTGCACATCCCGATGGGGTTTTTCGCCTTCCTGCTGCGCACCTACTCGATGTTCAGCCGTAAACCGCCCTTCACTGCCGACCAGCTGAAAGCTTTGTCTGCAGGGGACGACTTCAAGGGCGTCGACACGCAAGCAGTATTTGGCGTCACCCAGCACTCCTTCGAAGCGGCTGTGCTTGAAAGTTACTGCGACCCTACCTACAGCCATATCGTGCTTAAGCGCTGACCGACACGACCAAAGACCATGAATAAACCTAGCAAGAAATTCGCGATCGTCGGTGCCGGCCCGATGGGCCTTATGGCCGCCATGGAACTGCTCAAGCAAGGCCACCAAGTCGATATCTACGAACGCGACGACCGCATCGGCGGCATGTCGGCCAGTTTCGACTTTGACGGGTTGAAAATCGAGCGCTACTACCACTTCGTCTGCAAGACCGACTATCCGCTGTTCGAGCTGATGGATTCCCTTGGCCTGGCGGACCGCTTGAAGTGGACCGATACCAAGATGGGCTATTTCTACGAAGGCAAGCTCTATAAGTGGGGCACTCCTTTCGCGCTACTGTCGTTTCCGAAGCTGGGTTTGATCAGCAAGTTCCGCTACGCCCTGCACGTCATGGTCACCAAGGGCGTCAAGGATTGGAAAGCGCTGGATAAGGTCAATGCCACTACTTGGCTGCGCAAGTGGCTCGGCGAACGTGGCTACGATGTGCTGTGGCGCCGTACGTTCTATTTGAAATTTTTCGAGTACACCGAGCATCTATCTGCAGCATGGATCGGCACGCGCATCAAGCGCATCGCGCTGTCGCGGCGCAACCTGCTCAATGAAAGCCTGGGTTATATCGAAGGTGGCTCGGAGACGTTACTGGACGCGATGGAGCGCTACATTCTCGAGCGTGGTGGACGCATTCACCTGCGCTCGGGCATCGATCGAGTGCTGGTCAAGGACGGTGGCGTAATCGGAATCCGAGTCGGCGGCGAAGACCAACCCGTCGATGCCGTCGTATCTACCGCGCCGATTCAGTACGTGCCCGCGTTGGTGCCCGATCTTCCAACCGATTTTGCCGACCGCGTTCGCAAGATCGAAAACATCCCGGTCGCTTGCGTCATCTTGAAGCTCAAGCACGCGCTGACCGAAAACTTCTGGATGAATATCAGCGACACCGATATAGCCATCCCCGGCCTTATCGAATACTCCAATCTCAATCCGGGCACTCTTGAAGGCGAGCATATTCTCTACGCTCCCTTCTATATGCCCAAGACCCATCCAAAGTGGTCCGAATCCAACGATGCGCTGATCGAGGAAGTACTCGGGTACCTCAAGCGCGTCAATCCCGCATTCAAGCAGGACTGGGTACTGGCTAAACATTGCCATCGCTACGAATTCGCACAGACGATCTGCCCGCCTGATTTCCAGGCGATGTTGCCTTCGATGAAAACCCCGGTAGCGGGTTTTTATATGGCGGACACTTCGTACTACTACCCCGAAGACCGCTCTATCAGTGAAAGCATCGCCACCGCACAGCGGTTGGTAGCGTCCATCATGGAAGGCATTGCGGCATGAGGCATCCCAGCGAAACCATATCGCGATGGGCTATGCGCATCGCCATGGTCTTGTTCGTAGTGGTCGGCGCACTGATCGCCTGGCCAGAGTCCGGTGCCAAGATCCTCGTTCCAAGCGATGCCTGGGAAGTGCAAGGAGGATTCTTTCCTGTCGAAGGCGACGCCAGGGACCTTCGTCCCAGCGTCGTCAACAATCCACAAACGCGCTATTGGCGGTCGTGGAGTCCGGGCACCGGCAGCCAGCCAGGTCTGCTGCGGACCAAACCCTTCGTTGCCAAAGGGACCATCGTCGTTCCCTACAACGGTTTCTCGGGTGAGCCCGGGATCAGTACCTATCTGGAGTGCGTGGACAGCGGGCATCGCATATATCTCGCAATGGGGCGCACCAATACGCAATGGTCCGAGGTGTTCCTGAATCCGCCTGCGGATTTTTGCGCAAAAGACCTGCGTATCGTCGCCGAAACCAGCAGCACGCAGAACTACGTCGCGATCGGCACGCCCTATGAAGTCTCAAGGCTGTCGGCATTCAAACAATCCACTCTGCCGACTCTTTGGTTCCTCGTCCTGGCTTGGGCCGTCATCTCAGGCTGGTTCCTGGCATTGACTCAATATGCCTCCAGCAAGCGCTGGGGAATCGACCCGATAGCGGCCGGCCTGATCGGTTTGGGGCTGATCGGCTATATACAGTTCTTTGTCTATTGGTTTTCTCCCCATCTCGGCGCCGTATTGTCATTCTTACTGGTATTGCTCGGCGTCGTTTGGACGGGCCAATACCTGAGTAACCGTGGAGTATTTTCATCGTCGTCGCCACAAATCACTCCGGGCCTTCGATCGGCGGTAGGCCTGTGGCTGCTCGTGGCCATCGCTTTATTAGCTTTGGCGCTTATCGGTGATACCGGTGCCGGGCCATGGGCTTTGAATGGGCGATTCACGCCTGCTCGCTGGTCTACAGACAATCAATTGCCCGGCTTCGTCGCACGAATACTGGTCTCGGGTAACCACAAGGATCTCGGCGACTTTTCGCAATGGACCATTGCAGATCGTCCGCCACTCGCTTATGGCTGGCATGCGACGTTGCATGGGGTATTGCAACGCCTCACCAAAGGTAACGACGGCCAACATTTCTTCTACCTCTATCAACTCGCGACCGGCGTCGTACTCAACACATCATGGGTGGCCCTCTTCGGCCTACTGATTCCAAGACTCGGCCTGTCCCGTTTCAAATCGCTGCTGGTTATAGCAGTCGCCACGCTATGTCCGTTCTTTATCTTCAACAGCCTGTTCATCTGGCCGAAGCTGCTCAGTGGAACATTCACGCTGATGGCCGCATGGATGCTGCTCGGCATGGATCGCGCAGCGCCACCTCTGCGGAACGACAATCGTGGACTGGGTGCTGCCGCTGCCCTTTGCGCCCTGGGTCTACTGACACATGGTGGCAGTGCATTCGGAATTATCGCGGTCATCGGCCTGACGGCGTTTTACCGCGGGATGCCTTCGCTCAAAGGGGGATTTGCCGCCGCCGTCGTAGCTATCGCCATCATGCTCCCCTGGAGCCTCTGGCAATCTCATATCCAGCCTCCGGGCAACGCTCTGGTCAAGTTCGCATTTGCAGGGACATTTGGCTTCGGCGAAGAAAAAATGGGCGTGCTCGACACCATCATCCGCAGCTACCACGGCCTAAGCCTTGACGCATGGTTAGTCAAAAAGCGCGATGGTCTGCTTAGCTTGTTGTTCGGCATTCGCAACACCTGTGGTCTCAACGAAATGGGTACGAGCTACTCATTCATTGATCGCTGGCGGGCGTCCGATTTCTACAGCGTCATGCCTTCCCTGAACTTCCTGCTGCTGGGTTTTGGTGCCGTGGCTATTGGCAAGATCCGGCGTCCTGACGACTACATTCTCCAAAGTTGCGTCAAACTGATCTTGTTCGCTCTTGTCGGTATAGCGCTTAGCCTGGTGACCACGTGGGATTGTTACATCAATCATCACCAGTCCTACCAAGCGCTCATCGCGCTTCACTTGGGCCTGATCGTCGCGCTGCTCGGAGCCGGAAGGCTTGGATGGGCAGTGCTTGCCCTCAATGCGCTATATGGGTTCGTGGTTTGGGGGTTCGAGCCACTCAATCACTTTCCACGCTTCGACTACGTCGCCATCATGTCGCTGACGATATGCATCGCTGTATGGGTGCGAATGCTGCTTGCATCTCGTAGAGCCGAACTGGGGCCGTTGCGTTGAAAAAATTTGCTTATTTCGCGGTAGCCGGAGGCATCGCAGCGCTATTCAACTTTGTTTCTCGAATAGCGCTGAGCCAGATCTTCACGTATCCCGTGTCAATCGTTATTGCTTATCTGATTGGCATGGTCACCGCATTCCTTCTGAATCGCGCCTTTGTATTTCCCGAGGGCAACGAAAGCGTTCACAAGCAGGTTGGCTGGTTCGTCGCAATCAACGCATTAGCTGTACTTCAAACTCTGGGGATCAGTCTTCTATTGGCGAAATGGGTCTTTCCGACAATCAATTTTTCTTTTCATCCGGAAATGGTCGCGCATGCCGTTGGCATTGTCGTGCCGATATTCTCAAGCTACATCGGGCACAAGAAGTTTACGTTTCGCACCAAGTGATGCATCTACAGAGGCCCGCTTTATAGCGGGCCCGTACGTGAACCATAGATACTAACTATTTCTTGCGTACATTCATTACGCCCAGACTGAACCAATCGCACCACAACACCCCATTTCCTTCATCGACTTCGATTTTCATACGAAGCGCATCTTTCAGGTCAATATGGATGGAACCCTCATAGTTACGGTCGACCATGAATCGACGGAGGGGCCTGCCATTGAGTGTTCAACTGACCTGCGCGACACCGACCCGCGGATTGCCGGCGCACTCTTTTACGCTGCTGAAATCTTCAATGTATGGCGACAAAGAAAGTCACGCCAGTGACGCCGTATCGAACTCCGATGAGAGTCCGGTTATTACAAGTGACCTCAACGATAAGGTACTGAACTCTCGTCGGATGCCGCAAATAGATCAACTGTAAAGATCGCAACCAGAAACTATCGTCTTGCTCAATCCATGCGAGTAGCGGCTAATGAGTGCCCGGTATATGTCGACCTTGGCTGGATCTTTTTCGGACTGATTGGGGCATACGATCAAAGCTCCAAACTTGGCGTCACCAAACGCTCGACCGGAATCGAGTACGAGCTTGAATTCTTCGGCTGGCAGCCAATCGGGCATCATCAGTGCCTTTCGCGAGGAGTAATAGGGCAGAGTCGAAGCCCAATCCATCCCGAAGATCAGTAACGTACTCCCCTCCCCGGTGTGTCCATCAATGAATTTGGCGAGCTGCATCTCGCGCCCGGCCGCCATATCCTCACGAATCAGCGGCAAATAATGCTCCGACACCCATGACCATGAAATTATGCATAGTGCCAACGCCAGCACTGGGGCGAAATATTGACCGAATCGCGATGATTTCTCCATGACGACCCATACCGCCAAGCCCAGTAGCGAGGTGGCGAATACGACGTTCGCGTATTGATAATAATCGTGAACGAGATGCAGGTTGGTGAACACCAGGAATGGCGCCAAGTACGCAACCATTAAAAGCAACCCCGCTTGATATGAACGCCTATCTGCCAAGACCACAATGGTCGCCGCTAGCATGACCCAGGGCGAGCCAAGACCATCCTGCAGCGACCGGCCAAAAACCACACCCGTCCAGAATGCTGGATCCATGCGCTGGGCCGTAGTGCCGAAATTAAATGCATTTAAGTATGGCGACGTTATGTGGGTACCCCAAATGGTCTGAGACTTCAGCTCATCGGCCTGGAGCAACCACAACTTCAACACAATCAACGAAGCAGCCACAATCAGTCCGGACACCACCGCAAGCTTCATATTTTGCTTCAGCCTGACGAACTGCGTGTCCTGAGCGAAATAAATAATCAATGCCCCGCAAGCAAAAATTGCAAAACCAAAAAATGTAGTGATTTTGACCAGGGCCGCGATGCATGCGGCCGCTAATGCAATCAGTGGCCATATAAGACGTGGGCGTTCCACGTACTTTGCCAGCGCCCATACGAACGCCAGACTGAAGAACACTGCCGTCGACTCGATCATCACTCCTCTGCTCCAAAAGAGCATCAGCGGTGAAATCAGCAAGGTACTCGCACAGATTAACGCCAGTTTTTTATCGCGGCCACCCAGCATGGCTATAAGATAAACCAGCACCGCGGAGCCTAAAAAGAACAGAAGATTGAGTACACGCCCTACATGATCGATAACGGCAACCGGAGCGCTGCCGGCAATCTTGGCGATCAGCCATTGATAAAGGGGAAATTCGAATGGGATCGACCAGGGGTATCCAAGAACAGGCGTCTGATAAGCAAATGTCGACCCCTCCCTGGCCAGCCAATATGCCGATATGGCCGTCTGTGTTTGTCGAAAGCCATGATGCGAGTCCAGGATCGGCTGCGACCAGCTTGCAGCAAGCAGATATCCAGCCACTACCAATCCATAGGCCATGAATAAATATCCCGGCGTTAGGAATTTACTATATTTCATGGCGCCCCCTATTTCACGGCAAGGATTATAGCCTGCAATAGATGCTGCCATGCTGATATATTCGAAAAATACATAATGCGCGAATACAAAGCGTAATACAGACACCGAATATCGAAATAGCGCCGTTGGCGAATTTAATGTTAGGCCATTAAGCGCAATGACCTAGCTGGCCTATCCTCATGAAGTCACTTGCAGCAAGGCTATCGCCATTAAGCCTGAAAGATCTCTGCGCCCTGGCCGTTGAAAAGGCAAAGGCGTAATGCGACGCAATACCGACAAGGAAGGGCATAGCCGAGCAGCCATAGACTCACCCACCCATGAGCCAAGCGGGCGCACCGGGCTTCATTTTTCAACGCCAGGCATTTCTCGCCTGTTGGCGCGAGCCCAACGCTTTACAGACGCTGCCTGAATTGAAGACCCGCGATCAAGGTGCCCACCAGCAGGCAATGAAAGTGTTTTCAGTGTAGGCCCAGTGCGGCCGGACTCAAGCCCAAGGCATATCGTAAGCCGGCTTACCGTAGACGATCACATCCTGGTGATCCGCCCATGCTCGCTCGCTGTAGGAAAACACCCGAATGCCATCGATGGCTTCCAACATACGCATCATCGCGTGTGGTCGCGCCATGGAAATGCCGTAATTGCCCGGCACGTAATCGTGGGACTCTTCCTGCACGTAGTCGCTATAGCCGTAACCATGCGTACGATAACCCTCCATGACGGTCTCCCAACGATCCGCGCCGAGGTAGGGTGCACGGCGATTCACGTGCTCGCTCCAGCGCCCGTGCATCGTTGCCACGACGATGCCGTTAGGGGTCAGAAAGCGCGCTAGATGCGCCAGCCATTTGGCACTCTGAGACGCTGAAATATGGGTAAACAGCGAACCCACCCAAATCAAATCGAACTGAGTCCCGAAATCGACTTCCGTCAGCTCGGGCTTTGAAACCACCGGCACCGCGTTGAATCGTTTTGCACAATAGTCAACGCCGTCAGTATCAAGGTCACAAGCGTGAAATTTGGCGTGTGGAAACATCCGCACCAAATGCCGCATGACTCGGCCGTGGCCGCATGGCAAGTCCAGCACGCTATCGACTCGATGAACGTAGCTGGACATGATGCCGGCGAGAATCACTTCAACTGCGCTTCGCCCAACCTCGAAATACCACTGGTTATTCATCGCGTCTTTGGCAGACACCACCTGATCCACAGGATGCGAATTGTAGTCGCTGACGAACTTTCCAATTAATTCGAGGTTATACATAGACGATCCTTAGTCAGTTGGGATTAGGCCTTACGCTTCAACACAAAACAGGCCTGGTCGTACTTGGTGCCATCAAAGTAGCCGGAGACGAATTCGAAACTGTCGCCGAACTGAGTCCGCGCGTACTGCTCGGGAATCCAGGTTTCGCCGTAGAAACTCGCATCGCGCGGGCCACCGCCACCAACGCCATTGGACGAACCATGCACAATCTGGCCTTTGCGATATTGAGCCCGCACAGCACCCAGATCCGGAAACAACTGACCCAATGCGCTGATATACGGGGACACCGATGCATCCTGAGTTTTGGCCCAGGCACAAAAATCAAAAAAGGATTCGTGGCGCGTCGTGAAGGCGACGATACCGCCCGGCCTTAGAATGCGCGCGAACTCCTGCATCCAGGCCTGGCAAGCGACCTCGGACAGATGTGAGAACACCGAATAGGCGTACACCAGGTCGAAGGAAGCATCTGCGTAATCGGCCGGCGGAAACGGTGTGCAGATCTGGAAATTGTCCGACTTGAACAAGCCACGAGTAATTTCGACGAACGAAGGATCGACATCGACGCCATGGATGTTGCGAGCACTCAAGTGCTCCATGAAGACCCGCGAGATGCGACCCCAACCGAAACCGAAGTCCAACGCCCTGGTTTCTTGGTTAAGCGCCAGGCCGACCTTATTCGCTCCGTCGACGACGTTTTCATAAAACGCATAGGCTTGGCGAATCGCCGCCTCCGAAGAAAGTCCCGTCGTGTTGCGCTGCAGCTCCTCAGGTGGGAAATCAGGCAACTTTTCGCCCAGTGGACTGGCCTGTTCTGAGTTCAGACTCCGAATCAAGGTATCTAACCATGCGCCATCAAGCACGCCAGGGTTGTTCGCTTTGCCACTGATTTGATCCATGGAATTTCTCTTCTGTGCTAAATGGATTGCAGCGCTCGCCAAGTTCGGCCCAGACCTTCACGCAGCGACACTTTCGGGGACCAGTCGAAGCATTTACGGGCTGCGCTAATGTCGAGCACGATCTTCGACACATCGAAGGCGCGGCTTTGCTGATACTCAATCGGCAAAGGTCGTCCCGTCAACTCTCGCACGAGTGCACAAAGCTCATTCAAGGACTGCCCGATGCCGCTGCCTGCGTTATATATGCCGCATTCGTTGCTGGCGCCTGCCTTGATAGCCAGCGCAACCAGGTCCTCAATATATAAATAGTCACGAACGACTTCGCCATCGCCCCAGATACTGACGCCCTGATCGGCCAATGCCTTACCGAGGAAGACTCCGATCGCACCCTGCATGCCGGACGTGGATTGACGCGGCCCATAGGGATTCGATGGACGCAGAATAAGCGGATCGAGTACGCCAAGCTGCTGGTACATCATCAGATAGTTCTCGATCGCGACCTTGACCACGCCATAAGACGAAATAGGCCGCAACGGATGGCCCTCATCCACCGGGACTCGCTCGGGATTGCCGTAGACGGTACCGCCGGAAGAGAAGAACACGATCCGCCGCACGCCCGCCGTTGCCATAGCCGCAACCAGATTCAGGCTGCCCACCAGATTGCTGCTGACATCGTGTACCGGATCGCGGTTGGATGTGCCCGGCACGGTCGAACTGGCCAAGTGGTAAACGCGCTCGACGCCATCTAGTGCATTAGCCAGGGTATCGGCTTCATCGAGTCCGCCGATACGGTAATCGACATCGTGCCAGTCGACATCGGTACGCGGTGGCGTACGGTCAAGTACACGTACGGCGAAACCGGACTCACGCAGTCCTTCGACAAGACTGGAGCCCAGGAAACCATTGCCGCCAATCACCAGAACGCTCATGCCTCAGCTAGCCTCCACGTCATGTTCGGCCAGCCCCAGGTGCACCCTCAGCGAACGCGTATAGGCAGCGGCGGCCGAACGCGTTGAGGTGTCCAGTTTGAACATATCTTGCGCAGCACGTTGCGCCCGCACCACTTCATCATAGTGTTGCCGAGCAGCGGAGCCCAACGTAACACTGGCAGCATGGCGCCGATGCTGGTTGCAGGAGCTGGCCTCGAACGCCAACTTACCCTTCTGCAACAGCCTCAGATAGACAATCCAGTCTCCCGCAATACGGTAATTGGCGATCTCATCAATATGCTCTCGCAATACCTTCAGCAGCGGTTGGCGCCGGAACAACACCGCGCTGACATTGGGCAGCGTATTCTTTACGGCGAGCCCGGCGGTAACCTCGGCATGACCGTCCGCAACGTAGTTCTTCAGCCAGCGGGTGCGGTTGAGGTCATCGGTATAGGCCAGATAGTCAGGAGCCAGCACCTGCCCGTATTCATCGATCTGCTCCGATTGTGCATAGCCCAGCACTGCATCAGGGTTGGTTTGCATCAACCGGGTCAGGCGCTCCAAAAACTCGGGTTTGGAGAGATCGTCGGCCTCGGCAATCCATACATAGTCGCCGCGGGCCAATTCGACACCCTTCAGCCACTGCCGGAACACGGAGCCGCTGTTGCTCTCATTGGCGATGATCGTCGGCTCGGGGCTGATCTTGCTGCGCAATTGCTGCAACGTCGCCAGGCTGTCATCGCTAGATGCGTCATCGAGCACGATGATCTCGTAGATCGGCAGACTCTGCCCGGAAATCGACGAAAGCCGCTCCTGCATATAGTGCGCGTAATTGTAGTTGGGTACGACTACGGACACGCGTGGCAGACCTAACTCGCCAAGATGCAGCAAGTCCATGACGTAAGAGCGGAAAGAGAATGACGAATCGATCAACATCGCGCCAGCGCTGCCGAGGCGTTTACGCAAAGCATCGTCGCCCACAATGCGCGTAAGCGCATCCGCAAAAGCTTCGACATCGAACGCAGGAACAACCAGACCGCCCGTTTCGCCGACCAGATCAGCGCCGCCACCGGTACCTTTAAAGGCAACCACAGGCGTACCTACTGAAAGACTTTCCAGCACCACCGACGGAAATGGATCTTCACGTGATGCCAGTGCATAGACGTCAGCCCCGGCATAGTAATCGTCGGTATCGAAATCAAGCCCCATGAAATGGAAGTGCGATTCGCATTTGCCGGCACGCAATATCGCTGCGACTTCGTCTTCGACGCCAACGTCGCGATGACCCACCCAGACAAAATGCAGATCGGGATTGTGTTCGCAGCATCGCGCTGCTGCCTTGGCCAACAGGTCGACACCCTTGCGACGATCGGCATAGCCCACCGACAACACAAGCTTAGCCTGCTCCGGCAAAGCCAGCCGCTCGCGCAGACGCCGGCGTATCGCGCCCAATTCGGTCAGCCCACGATAACGGCTACGTGTAAACAGACCCTGCGGGCGCGTCACCAGCGTCGCCCGCATATCTTGCTCGCTAACGAATTCGTTCAAACCATGCTTTACTGCCGCCGCCGCGACAACGACATGTCCGGCATTCTGCGCAATCGAACGTACAGCCTCTTCCAGCCCATATTGGCGAATCACACCGGGCAGCTCGTGCACCAGGGAAATGATCCTCAGCCCCGCATCGTGCAAGGGGGGCACGATACGACCCGCTACCGCCGTGTTGGCGATCACCAGGTCGAACCCTTGCTTATGCAGTCTCTTGGCGAGACCTGAGATGTTCTCGCCGGTTTCATAAAGCTTATGGATCTTGGCCAGCTTGGCGAAATCGGCCTCGAGCGGGCCGCTACCCAGCAGCAGCACTTCGACTTCGACACCAATACCCTGAATCAACTCACGCACCAGATTCAGCGCCAAATATTGCGCGCCATGAGGGTGGGCATCATGTGAAACAACCAATACTTTGCGCTTAGCCGTATCCCCACTAAGCGCATCGCGCGTGGCTTGCAGATAGGCATAGCCGTAGCGGCGGTCCGGCTCTAAATGTGCGCCCTCAGCCCACTCGTTCCACGCATTGATGAAAACCACGCTCTCGCCGGATACCGGATGGCTACGCGCATAGGCAACGGAATGTTCCAGCCATTCGCGATAACGCGCCGGCGTTGAGTGGGCAAAGGTATAGCCCTTACCGAATTTGCGAGCTTCGTTGTCCCAGCGAGGCGTGACCCCTTTGAACAACGGGTACTCCGGCACCGGCCAGCTCTTGCCACTCTCGACCAGATCGCCATAGTCAACGATGTAGCCGGAATATCTGGGATTGATGATGTCGAGTGTGTGATTGATCGGGCGCAGCCCGCTGGCCAACTTATGCGGCGGAAATTCGAGTGCGGCGTCGAAACCCCAGGGGCGCGGATCATCGACATCGAACTGAACCATCGCTAGAAACACCTCGCCCACGCCCTCTTCTCGGCAGTACTCCCGCCAGGTCTCAAGCGTGCCCTGACAATCGGGCAGCAATGAAGGCCGATAGACAATCAACAGAGGGCGGCCGTCAATGCGTATATAGCGTGCATCGCGCAGATAAGGCAGCGCATCGCGGATGAAGTTGAGATCGTTGTCGTGCGTGTAGTTCTGACCCAGCAGAACGTCGTCGTCGAGCCCATCCCACCGGCGCGTCCAGTTCTCATTCGCCCAGCACAGACAGAATGGCAGCTCGATATCCGGGTTGGCGATCAACTGATCAAGCGGACGCTCGAGCAACCGTCGGCCGGAAAACCAATAGTGGTGAAAGCAAAAGCCGTGGACGCCATAGAGCTTCGCCAGCTCCGCTTGTCTACGCATGACATCGACCACACGCAAATCATAGAAACCCAGCTCACCGGGTAAACGGGGCTGATGATGGCCGACGTACTGCGGCAGCGCCCTGGATACGTTGGTCCATTCGGTGAAGCCGCGGCCCCACCATTCGTCGTTCTCGGCGATCGGATGAAACTGCGGCAGATAAAAAGCGATAGCCTTTACCGCCAACTGGGTTGGCGCGGTTAACTGCGAAGGTAGCGCCACATAGTCTGGGCCATGCGCGGTCTGTGACTGCGCCCGCAAGTCGTCGAGGCAGCGCTCGAGCACGGTTTGCTCGGCTGGCGTCGTAGTGCCCTTTTCGTCATCAACGAGTGTCAGGCCCTGGCCAGCGCCGAAAACTCGCCAGCGCCGATACGCATTGGTTCTCTCGAAGATAGGCCGGCAGTTGCGAAACAACCAGTTTTTAATCGCCAGCCGATGTTTCCACCCGAACGGCATTCGACGATAGGACGCTTGCAACATTCGGCCAGTCCATGACCGCACCTTACCCATGACCTCTCCCGAACCTGCGTCGGAATATCCAGCGCAAAGGCTTAGTGATGCGCCAACTCAGCGAATTCATCACCTCAGCCAACTCGTCTTTTCGTTGCTTCAGATCCTGTTGCAACGAAGCCTCGTGCAGATGTGCGGCATCTAGCTCGACATGCAGACGGTCGAGCACGGTAAACGACTCTGAGCCCTGTCCCGATAGCGCTTTGAGGTAGGTGACGTGCTCGACGAGGGTAGCGATCTGCGGCTGCAACTCCGGAAAAACACCATCGCGAACAGCGATAGTATCTTTGAGGTGAGCAATCAACTCCTCGCGACCGGCTGCTTGCCTATTGTGATTGGCCAGTTCGGCATCGCGGTCGGCAATGCCTTGATTGAGATGGCCGACGAGTACTTGGTGTTTCTGCAGCTCTTGCGTGTAATGTGCGATCTGGCCATCCCGATCGACGATGCCGGCAGATAGCATTTCCGCGTCGTCTGCGTAGCGGATACCATCGGCCAGACTTTCAAACAGCCGATTGACCACGGTAGAAGGCTCACCCGACTCGACCGCAACCAAGCGGCGCACTGACTCGGGCAGATCGCTACCGACCAACAGCACACCAAGGCCATGAGTGTGGTGAAACTCGAACGAAGGATACTGCTGAGAGATCTCGGCCCATAGTCGCCATACGCCGAAGTTACGCTCACGTACCATCGTGTCGTGGAACAAGATGACGCCGCGCTTGGACAACTTCGGAAGCCAGCTATCGAAGTCGTGCTTGACCGCCTCGTAGGTATGCAAGCCATCGATATGCAGCAGGTCAACGGAACCATCATCGAAGCAGGCACGCGCCTCATCGAAAGTCATGCGCAATAGTTGCGAGAAACCGGCGTAATGCTTCTGGTGATATTGCCAGAGCGTATTGAATACATCCTCACCGTAGTGTCCCGCATGATCGTCGCCCTGCCATGTGTCGACCGCGAAACAGGCAGTGGCCAATGCGTTCTGCTTTACCGCCTGACAAAATGCCAGATAGGAAGCGCCATTGTGCGTGCCCAGCTCAACCAGGATTCCCGGTTTGAGCTCTTCGACCAACCATGCTGCGAACGGAATGTGGCCTACCCATGCGCTTTGCGGCAATTTGGCCGGCCGTATGCACATGCTTGCATTGAGATCGAGCATCGTCATGGTTATGCACTCGTATGCAGACGGCCCGCGATTCGCATCGCGGCTTGGAACGCGCGAGCCCGCAGGCCGACTCGCGACTTGCGAAACACGCCTACGGTATCGCCCCAGTCACGGCTACCTGGATCGGGATGCGGCTCCCAATCCGTCGTCACCTCGACCAGCTCACAAGAGCCGAACTTGGCAAGCGCACGATAGCCGTCAGGATAGAATCGCCAGCAATCTTGCGGGTAACGGTGCTCAGGGCCGCGCGAAGGCGCGATCAGGAAGATCATGCCACCTGGTTTCAGCACGCGGACCATCTCCAGCCAGCTCATCCAGAAGTACTCGACATGCTCGAAAGCTTGCCCGGAGACCACCAGATCGACCGAGCCCGAGGCGAACGGCAACCGGTAAGGCGACGACAGCACAATATCCACCCCGGGGCCCGCCTCCAGATCAATCCCCTGATAGGACCACTTGGCGTTGCCGAACAAAGTACGGTAAGAGCCATTGACGTCATAGGAACCGATGTCGACGACCGATAGCGACCGTTGCGTATCCAGGTAGCGGGCGACTAGATCCTGCATGTGTTGATAAGAACTGACGTGCACTTAAACGCTCCAGATAACAGGGCACTTCCGGCGCCCGCATAAGTTGCCGGGGAAAATCGGGGAAAATCGGGCGTTAGCGCCGCTCACGGCACGCTTCGCCTGACGTCAAGCTTGATATCGCGAAATGGAATGCCGACCAGCCCGGTCGACACACTTGAGGTGTGCGACTCGACCACCAGCCCATCATGCACCCAGTCAGCTTGCTCGTGCTCATGGTAGGTCCCATCCGCGACGGCGATGTCGAAGGAGTAGTGGCCCTGCGGCAAGATCGGCATCGCAAACTCAAAACTGGCCGTCAGCACCTCGCCAGCGCCGATACTGACTGGCTCGTGTTGATAGCTGAGATAGGTATTGTCGCCGAACAGCGGCTGACCAAGGCGGTCCTTGAGGAAGAAGCCTACGATAGGTTGCTCCAGAGCACGGTGCACGCTGACATCGACCACCAGCCGCACCACTTCGCCCCCTACGATCCAGGGCATGGGATTACCGCTCGTATCGGTCAGCTTGGCCGAAGTAATCGTGGCGGCACCATTACCGAAACCCGCACGTTCGGGATCGAAACGAAAAACCTCAATGTCGTTACGCAAGGCCGTGGCGTTGATACGCTCAGCACGGAAGTCCGGCCGAGCTGGTTCATTGACGGCTTCCAGGCGCTGGCTGACGGCCGGCTTGACTGCTTGGTTGTAAGTACTGGCGTGATAGGCCTCGCAGACGCTCTTGGCATCACCGACCATACGTAGCTGGCCCGACTCGAGCAGAACCGCACGCTCGCATAAATTGACTATGGCTGTCGCGTCGTGGCTGACGAAAATGACCGTGCCGGTCTCTTTGAACTTGCGCAGGAAGCGCATACATTTCTGACCGAAAAACACATCGCCAACAGACAACGCCTCGTCGATCACCAAGATATCGGCGTCGGCGTGCGCGATGACAGCAAACGCCAGCCTGACATACATGCCACTGGAATAAGTCTTTACGGGCTGCTCGACAAAGTCACCGATGTCGGCGAAAGCGACGATGTCGTCAAACCGCTGCTCAACCTGCTCGTGAGTGAGACCAAGCACCACGCCGCTCATATAGACGTTCTCGCGCCCGGTGAACTCGGGGTTGAATCCAGCGCCCAACTCCAGCAACGCCGCAACGCGGCCGTTGACATCGACACTTCCGCTGGTCGGCGTGAGCGTTCCGCAGATGGTCTGCAGCAACGTCGACTTGCCCGAACCATTGCGACCGATAATGCCAACCGTCTCGCCCTTACGAATTTCCAGCGATACGTTCTTGAGCGCCCAAAATTCCTTGAAATACGCACGGGGCGCCTTTCCGATCAGACGCCGCAGGCGCGGGAACACTGACTGCTTGAGGCGATCTTCAGGCCGTGCATAGACTTGGTAGCATTTTGAGACCGCGTCCACACGAATCGCGACCTCCGAGCTGAGGTTGTCGTCGGCGAGAAGTGCCTGGCCGGCACTATTTTCGGAGACAGTCACATTGCGGCTCTCAGACGACATCGGCGAAACCATTACGTGTTCGCTGAAACCACCAGAATCCCAGCCACGCGAAAATCACCGCCAACGCCGAATAGACTGCCAATCCAGACCAATCGGGCAAGTTACCTGCGATAAGCACCGCGCGCCCCTGTTCGATGATGAAAGTGAGCGGATTGAGCAGAATGAATCGGCGAAAATCAGCAGGCAGCGCAGACAGTGGGTAGAACACTGGCGCCAGGAACATCAGCGCAGTGGTGAACAAGCCGGTGATCATCCCGATATCGCGGACATACACCGAAGTTGCAGCCAGCAGCCAACCGAAGCCCATCGCCACGAACACCAGCGGCAGCATCACCACCGGGAACAGCACGGCGGTCCACGGAACCTCGTGGCCGAGAACGAATTGCGCCAGCAACAGCACCATGAAGCTGATCAAGGCATGAAACAGCGCCGAGCCAATCGCAACCCACGGCAACACCTCAAGCGGAAAAACTACGCGCTTGACGTAACTGACGTTACCGAGCACGAGTCCCGGTGCCTTGATGATGCACTCCGCCAGCAGTCCGTGGATGATCACGCCAACAAACAAGATCGCGGCGAAACTAGCGCGCGTGGCATCTGCGGCGCCCCCCCAGCGCGCTTTGAAGATGGTCGAGAAAACAAAGGTGTAGATCGCCAGCATCAGCAAGGGATTAAAAAACGACCACGCCAAGCCGATCAGTGAGCCACGATAGCGGCTGATCACGTCACGTTTAGTCATCTGTACGATCAATTGATGATTGCGACTCAGGCTGGCGAACATCTCCGAGAGGTTTGAACGGTGCCTGGAATGCGGATTCATCGTTGCACCTCTATCGATAGCTGCTCGTAGTCTCCAACGTAGTAAGGCACCGATGCCTCGACCGGGCCGATCAGGTTCGATCCACGCCGCCTCAAGCCAACGCACCCTCTAGTGCGGTCCGCAAATCCTCTACGTTCTCGATACCGACGCTGAGGCGCACCAGATTGTCCGTGATGCCCAGCGCGGCGCGGCGTGCCGGCGGAATCGACGCATGCGTCATCGTCGCCGGATGGTTGATCAGGCTTTCGACGCCACCCAGTGATTCGGCAATCGAAAACAGTTCGCAGCGCTCCATCATGCGGCGAGCACCGTCGAGGCCACCCTTGACGAAAATAGTGACCATGCCGCCAAAACCATCCATCTGCCGCTTTGCCAACTCGTGCTGCGGATGCGATTTCAGACCTGGGTAGGCCACCTTCTCGATCGACGGATGCGACTGCAGCCACTCGGCCAGTACTTGCGCGTTATCACAGTGCGCTTTCATGCGCAGATGCAGGGTCTTGAGTCCGCGCAACGCAAGAAAGCTATCGAATGGCCCCTGCACACTGCCGATGGCGTTCTGCAGGAAAGTCATCTGCTCGGCCAACGCGGTGTCGTCGCCAACGACGGCGATACCGCCGACGATATCGGAATGGCCATTGAGGTATTTGGTCGCCGAGTGCATGACCATGTGTGCGCCCAGTTCGAGCGGACGTTGCAGAATCGGCGAGCTGAAGGTGTTGTCGACGACAACGGTCAGCCCCCGCTTGCGCGCAATGGCCGATATTTGCTCGATATCGACCAGCTTCAGCAGCGGGTTGGTCGGGGTTTCGATCCACACCAGCTTGGTTTCAGGGCGGATTGCAGCCTCGAAAGCGGCGATATCGCTGAGGTCGACCCAACTGAAATCCAGATTCGCAGTACGCCGACGCACACGCTCGAACAAGCGATAGGTACCACCGTAGACGTCGTCCATGGCGATCACATGGCTACCGCTGTCGAGCAACTCCAGGATCGTGGAGGTCGCGGCCATGCCAGAGGCGAATGCGAAACCAGCCGTGCCGCCCTCAAGGCTGGCTACACAACGTTCATAGGCGAAACGAGTCGGGTTGTGGCTGCGGGAGTATTCGAACCCCTGATGCACACCCGGACTGCTCTGAACATAGGTGGATGTAGCGTAAATCGGGGGCATCACAGCGCCGGTGGCCGGATCGGGGTGTTGTCCCCCGTGAATAGCCAAAGTCCCGAGACCCAGCTTCTCTTGCTTCGCACTGGTCTTCATCAAGTCCGCTCAGACCCTGCGAAGAGGGCTGCCTTGTCTGTTGTTAAGGGACGCTATCTTAGCTTTAAATCCAGCACCTTGCCGGCATGACTGACTTGGCGGATTCATGAAACCCTAAGCCTTGGAAGAAACATGCTCCCCATGGTGCCCTGCTCAACTTGGTCGGCAGACCAAAAGCGGGCATTATTATTGGGTTTTTATAGTTTTTTTGCCTTGTTCCCCCATCAAAATGACGGACAGACTCTGATGATCAATACCCAATCCGGGTTGAAGACACTCCTAGTGACAGGTGGCGCAGGCTTTATCGGCGCAAACTTTGTGCTACAGGCGGTAGCTGACGGCCTGAGCGTGATCAATCTGGACAAGCTGACCTATGCCGGCAATCTGGACACGCTTGCTTCGCTGCAAGACAACAAAAACCATGTCTTTGTCCAGGGGGATATCGGCGACCGTGCATTGATTGCCAGGCTGCTGCAGGAACATCGCCCCGACGCCGTCGTCAATTTTGCCGCCGAATCACATGTCGATCGATCGATCGACGGCCCGGCGGCATTCATTGAGACCAATGTCGTGGGCACACTCGGCTTGCTCGAATGCGCCCGCGATTTTTGGCGCGCTCTGGAGCCGGAACGCGCCAAGGCATTCCGATTCCTGCATGTTTCGACTGACGAGGTCTATGGCTCGCTCGGTACTGAAGGCAAATTCACCGAATCAACGCCGTATGCACCAAACTCGCCCTACTCCGCCTCCAAGGCCGCTTCCGACCATCTGGTGCGCGCGTTCCACCACACCTACGGCTTGCCTGTACTCACTACCAATTGCTCGAACAATTACGGCCCGTATCAATTCCCGGAAAAGCTGATTCCGCTGATTATCCAGAAAGCACTATCCGGCGAGCCGCTACCGGTGTACGGCGACGGCCTCAACATCCGCGACTGGCTCCATGTGAGTGACCATTGCGCTGCGATCCGCCGCGTACTCGAAGCCGGCCGCGTGGGGGAAACCTACAACGTCGGCGGCAATGCCGAGCGTGAAAATATCGTGGTGGTCAAAACCATCTGCGCGCTGCTCGATGCCCGCCGCCCCTTGGCGAATGGCCGCAAGCGCGAGTCGTTGATCACCTTCGTCAAAGATCGCCCCGGCCACGACCGCCGTTACGCGATCGACTCCGACAAGCTGCAGAACGAACTCGGCTGGCGCCCCTCGCAAACGTTCGAAACCGGCATGGAACAAACCATCGACTGGTATCTGGCCAATCAGGCCTGGTCCGGTCGCGTACTCGATGGCAGCTACCGTATGGAGCGCCTGGGCTCATGAGCGCACACAAGGGCATCATCCTCGCCGGTGGCTCCGGCACCCGCCTTTATCCGATCACTCATGCGATCAGCAAGCAACTGCTGCCCGTGTACGACAAGCCCATGGTGTACTACCCGCTGGCTACCTTGATGCTGGCCGGTATCCGTCAGGTATTGATGATCAATACGCCGCATGAGCAGGCGCTATTTCAACGCCTGCTTGGCGACGGCTCGCAATGGGGCATCGAGATTACCTACGCCGTGCAGCCGTCACCCGACGGCCTGGCACAAGCTTTTGTAATCGGCCGCGACTTTGTCGGCACCGACCCCAGTTGCCTTGTGCTAGGTGACAACATTTTCTACGGCGTTGGCCTGACAGAGCGCATGAAACGTGCCGTAGCACGCGAACAGGGTGCGACCGTGTTTGGTTATTGGGTGCGGGATCCTGAGCGTTATGGCGTGGCCGAATTCGACACTCACGGCAAAGTGATCGGGCTCGAAGAAAAGCCTGCCAAACCCAAATCCAACTATGCCGTTACCGGGCTGTACTTCTACGACGGGCGCGCTTGCGACTATGCCGCGTCGCTCACACCATCCGCTCGCGGCGAGCTGGAAATCACCGACCTTAACCGCTGCTATCTGCAGGACAACTCTTTGCATCTGGAGCAACTCGGGCGCGGCTATGCGTGGCTTGACACCGGCACGCACGAGTCGCTGATGGAAGCCGGCAACTTCATTCAAACCATTGAGCATCGCCAGGGTCTGAAGATTTGCTGCCCCGAAGAGATTGCCTATTTAAGTGGCTGGATTGATGCCGAACAGCTATTACGTCTCGCGGCTCCGTTGGCCAAGACCGGCTATGGCCAATACCTGCGCAATCTGACCGAACAGGGTTACGTGCGATGAAAGTCATTGAAACCTCGCTGCCCGGCGCCGTAGTGATAGAGCCGCAGGTATTCGGCGATGCGCGTGGCTATTTCTACGAGAGCTATAACAAGGCCAAGTACCGCGAAGCCGGCATCACCGCCGATTTCGTCCAGTCCAACGTATCGCGCTCAGCCAAGGGGGTGCTACGCGGCCTGCACTATCAATGGCCAAATCCGCAGGGCAAGTTGGTCAGCGTCCTGGAAGGCGAGGTATACGACGTGGCGGTGGACATCCGCCGTGGCTCGCCAACCTTCGGGCAGTGGGCTGGCGTGATGCTGACTGCCGATAACAAGCGACACTTCTGGATTCCCGAAGGCTTTGCTCACGGCTTCTGCGTGCTCTCCGATTTCGCCACCTTCTCGTACCAATGCACAGCGCTGTACGACCGCGAGGCTGATGCCGGAGTGCGATGGAACGACGCCGATATCGGTATCGACTGGCCGCTGAACAATCCGCTGCTTTCGGACAAAGACGAAAAGGCCCCCCTGCTAAAAGACGTAAGCGCACATCGCCTGCCGGAGCTTAAGCGTTGAAGATCTTGCTGTTAGGCGCCAATGGCCAGCTTGGCCGAACCTTTTTGAAGGACGGCGGCCTGGCGAAATACGGCACGCTGATACCTGCCAGCCGTGATGGCAGCCTCATCGATGGCGGCCATGGCGAGGTCGGCGACTTGACTGCGCTAGATAATCTGGTCGCGCTGCTCGATCGGATCGAGCCGGACATCATCGTCAATGCGGCCGCCTATACGGCTGTCGATCGTGCCGAACAGGAAGAGGCACTGGCGACGCTCGTCAATGGCACCGCGATTGGCGCCATCGCCGAATGGGCAGCCAAGCGTGATGCCTTGGTGCTGCATTATTCGACCGACTATGTTTTCGACGGACAAAACCCCCAGCCTTATGCCGTCGAAGCGGCCACGGCTCCGCTTGGCGCTTATGGCCGCAGCAAGCTCGCCGGTGAGCTGGCGCTGAAAGCCAGCGGCGTTAACTACCTCAACTTTCGCACCGCCTGGGTTTATGCCTCTCACGGGCAGAATTTTCTTCGTACCATGCTTCGCCTAGGCGCAGAGCGTGATGAACTGCGTGTAGTCGCCGACCAGCATGGCGCCCCCACCAGCACGAACTTGATCGTACGCGCCAGCCTGGCCGCACTCGATCGCTGGCTGCATGCACCAGCAGAGCAGCAACGCAACATGGTGGGCACACATCATCTGGTCGCCAGTGGCGCGACGACCTGGCATGGCTTCGCTACGGCGATCTTCGATGAAGCTTTAACCCGTGGTCTGCTTGAGCGAAAGCCTCGGGTTCTGGCGATCGGCACGGCTGATTTTCCAACCCCCGCAAAGCGCCCCGCTTATTCGGTATTGGACAACACTGGCTTCAAGCAGCACTTCGGCCTCACCTTGCCCGACTGGCGCGCAGGCCTGAGCGAAGTCATCAACGAACTATCCACCAAGGCAGCCTGAACCAGCCATGTTGATTCCCCTCATTCTCAGCGGCGGCAGCGGCACACGGCTCTGGCCGGTATCGCGCAAGAATCTGCCCAAGCAGTTTCTGTCTCTGACTGGCCAAGGGACTTTGTTCCAACAAACCGTGGCACGCACGCGCCTGCTGCCCGGTGTGGGCGCACCCATCGTCGTGGCCAGCGAAGATCACCGCTTTCTCGCTGCCGAGCAACTGCTTGAATCGGGCATCGAAGGCGCGGCCATCGTGCTTGAGCCAGTGGCGCGCAATACCGCGCCGGCCATCGCGCTGGGCGCATTGCAGGCGATCGCGCGCGATCCGCAAGCACTGCTACTGGTTCTTCCTGCCGATCACTTGATCGGTGATACGGAAAGCTTTACGGATGCGGTGCAACGCGCCCTGCCCGCGGCACAGCAAGGCTGGCTGGTCACCTTCGGCATCCGCCCGGATCGCCCCGAGACGGGCTTTGGCTACATCCGTCGTGCCGAGGCCATCGGGGAAGGCGCGTATCGAGTCGAGCAATTTGTCGAGAAACCCGTTCTGGCTACGGCCAAGTCATACCTTGCCGACGGTAGCTATGACTGGAACTCCGGCATGTTCCTGTTCAAGGCTTCCCGTTACCTCGAAGAGTTGGCCGAGTACGCACCGGCCATGCTAGAGGCCGTCCGCGTAGCGCACGCTTCGGCAACGACCGACCTGGATTTCGTTCGTCTGGATCAGGATGCCTTCGCTAAAGTGCCCGATAATTCCATTGACTACGCAGTCATGGAAAAAACCCAGCGCGCCGCGGTGATTCCGGTAAGTTGCGATTGGAGCGATATCGGCTCTTGGGCTGCCTTGTGGTTAGCAGGCGTTCGTGATGCACAAGGCAATCTGCGTGAAGGCGACACGATTGCCGTCAATACAAAAAACTCTCTGCTCCGTTCACACGATCGCCACCTGCTGGCGACTGTCGGTGTGGACGATCTGATCGTGGTGACCACGCCTGATGCCACCTTGGTGGCACATCGTGATGCCGCCCAGGACGTCAAACGCGTGGTCGATGAACTGAAGGCCGCCGGCCGCAGCGAACATTCATTGCACCGCGTGGTACGCCGCCCCTGGGGCAGCTACGACTCGCTCGAATCGGCCGATCGCTTCCAGGTCAAGCGCATCGTGGTGAAGCCGGGTGCCGCGCTGAGTTTGCAGAAGCATCATCATCGCGCGGAGCACTGGATCGTGGTTTCCGGCACCGCCGAAGTCACCTGCGACGACAAAGTGTTTTTGCTTGGCGAAAATCAGAGCACGTATATCCCGCTGGGCAGCGTGCATCGGTTGCGCAACCCGGGCAAGGTGCCGCTGGAGATCATCGAGGTGCAGTCCGGCAGCTACCTCGGCGAGGACGATATTGTCCGCTTCGAGGACGTCTACGGCCGCTCCTGAACCGCCGTATCGCCCATAAAAACACGCACTTCGGTGCGTGTTTTTTTGGACGTCCATAAAAGGGTAAAGCCGCCCCTCGGTGGCTGCACAGCACCGGCGTCATAGCACAGACATGACGACGACGCCAGGTACTGAAGTATCCAATGCCAGCGAGATGGTCGGCCGCTCATCGTCCAGCAACAGGTCGACCAAGCGCAATGAAGCCGGGTAGCCAAGCACAGGCTCATCTTCGGTCAAGCGAACGTCGATGGAGCACAGATCGTCGCTCAGCCCCATGCCGGTTGCTTTCAGCACGGCCTCCTTCCGCGTCCAGCAGCGCTGGAATAGCGCAAGCTGCCTGTCCGGCGGCGCCTGATCGATGCATTGGCGCTCGGCAACGTGGGTGATCGTGCCCAACAATTCGCGATAATCCTGCAGGTGCTCGAAGGTTTCGACGTCGACACCGATCAACTCGCCCCGGCCGATTGCGCAGGCGACCCAATTATCCGAGTGGGATACATTGAAGCTCGGCCCATCGGGCAGGAACGGTTTGCCATGGCGGCCTAGGGAGAAGGCATACGGCACCGCAGCGCCCTGCGGACGAACGAGGTGGTGGACCATCGTGCGGCCCAGGACAAAGTTGTAGCGATCCGCGAGTCGTCGGAAGCGACGGGCACGCTGAAGGTCTTCATCAGTCAGCAGGTGCTCTTCGGCCAATGCACCGGCCTCGCGCAGGATCACCACAAAGGCGAGCCCTTGCGCCAGCGCCTTGTCGCAAGCCCGACGGGCATCCTGCCAAAGCGCGCTGAGCGTGGCATTGATGGTGAAAAGCTTGAAGGCCGGGCAATTCACCTGCGCAATGTCGGGTTCACTCATGGCGTGGACATCGTGGATTCACGCATAAACATCGGCGGCGTTTGAGACCACGCTCTTGCCCCACCTGCTGAGTACATCCTTGATGAGGGCTTCGCGGTGTTCATTAAGGTAGAAATGATCGCCGTCAAACTGGTGACAGACAAAGTCGCGTGTTGCCCATCGATCCCAGGCCAGAATCTTGTCCAGGCGAATATTGGCATCGCTGGACCCGGCATATGCCGTCATCGGAAAACGAACGTCACAACCCTCAGGCACGATGTATTCGTCGATGAGATTGAAATCCGCGCGAAGTACCGACAGCACCATCTCAAGATAGCCGGGATGCCCAAGAATTTCCTTCGGGGTGCCGCCAAAACCTTGCAGTAGCCGCAGCAGCTCGGCGTCGCTCAAATGAGCACGCGATCTGTCCCGGCGGCACAGTTGTGGCGCGGTACATGCCGATACAAAAAGGTGCTGTGGAACGGCTAGCCGACGTTCGTGCAACTGCCGGGCCAGTTCAAAACTGACCACGGCACCCAGACTATGGCCAAAGAACGCAAAGGGCAGCTCCTGCGGCAAAGCCTGCACCAGCAGGCCCGCCAGCGCACTCAATTGATCTACCGGTTTCTCGGTGATGCGCGTTTCCCGTCCCGGAATCGCAACCGCCCAGACCTCCGTATCTGGAGAGCAATGCCTATGCCACTCCCGAAACAGGGATGCGCCCCCACCCGCATGATGAAAGCAGATTAAGCGGCGACGGGCGTTGGGGCTTGCACCAAAACACCTGAACCAGCGGCCAGGCTGCTTCGCATCCGTTCGCATATTTACTTCTGCCGTCATCTTTTCTATCGAATGCACGCGCATACCTCGAACCTGGTCTTCACCCGAAGCTCCTCAACCCTCGACCTGCCTCAGCACGATGCCATTCTGGCGATTCCTTACCGCAGACCAGATTCGCCAAAAATACAATACGCCGATGATCCCTTCGAATATCGAACCGATGACCCAGCAAGTTGGAAGGAAACTGGCGTCTCCAACATGCCCCGATGTCATCATGTATATCGTCGGAATGCTAAGTACCCACATCAAGACCAATCGGGTGACGAATAGAAATCTCGTCAATCCAAAACTCTCAAGCACCGACGATCCTGTCATGGCAAATGTAAATGCCAGCGAATAGGTCCACAGTACGCGGGAGGTCGCAATGGACGCCCGCTGAATTTCCACTGGCTTGTCCAGCAGGCCGAACGGGTTCAGCAGTAGCTCAGGCGTGGCAATTTGAAAAAACGAGATGACGACGACGTACATCAGCTCGATCGCCAAGGTGACAAAGATAATCCGGGGTATCTGCGGATAGTCGTCCTCACCGATAGCGTTGCCGCACAACACGCTGCAGCCAATGCCCAGACCGACAAGGGGGACGATACCGATGTAGTTCACCGTCAAGTTGACGTTGTTGGCGGCAAGCGCAATCGATCCGAGTCCTGCAATAATCCATATAAATGCCGCATTGCCGAGATTGTCGATACCGGCGGAAATGCCCAGGGCGAAGCCCTTTTTAACGCGCGACAGCATGTCATGCAGATTAAAGCCGCTGTGTTTGAATACCAACCCACGCAACCTTACCCATACTTCGCCCGGCATATAAAATAAATAAAAGGCCAGGATCGATAGCGTGCCGATCAACGTGCTGATGCATGAGCCTCGCATGCCGAGTTCGGGCAAACCGAACTTGCCGAATACCAGCCCGATGGTCATGAAAATTTCGACCACCTGGCCGATCAACCCGGCAACCAGGGTGATGCGCGTATTGCCGATGCCATTGAAGTAAGACGAAAGCGACATGTTCAATGTCATGACGCCGCCGAAATAAGCCGACCAATACAAGAACTGGGATTCCAGATGGGTAATGACCGGGGGGCGATTACTCATGAAGGGAATCAACTCGATCAGCGGAGCCATCAGCATCAAGATGACAGAGAGCACAATGCCGACAAAGATCCCGACAGCAGCCTGATAGGCCGCCTCCCCGTGCCCGGATCGCCCGAACGCTTGCGCCACGCACGACCTTGAAAACCCGACCAGCGCGGTAAAGAAACCGACGATCGCCATCGAGGTATAGATGGCCGGGCCGGAAGCGGCCAACGTGTCGCTCGAATATCTCGCCAGGCAGATTCGATCGACGAGCATCATGAGCAAATTACCGACCATCGACCCCATCAATGGAATGGAGACGCTCAAGATTCTCTTCGCTATTCGAAAATCAAAACCAACATTATTCAGATTCAATTCGATGCCCCTTGAAATGCGACTTCACTGCCAGCTCTCGATCGTTGCGGCACGAGCATCTTGAGACCACCATCGGACAAACAGGCGATGATGGTCATGTCGTTGTGCGACCCGTCCATAGGTTGTCCATGGCTAAGCACGAAGCTTGAGCCGCACGGGTACGGCACTAGGGCCCACGAAGAAGTTCATTATTTGCTCGACCGGCGGCGCCTTGGTATCAAGCTCCAACTCAAAATTACGCATAATCATCGACACCACCACTTTGATTTCAGTCAGGGCCAGGAAACGGCCAGGACACAGCCGTGCGCCGCCGCCGAACGGAAAAATCTTGCGCGTGGGGTCGTCGTCCCGCTGCGGCTTTTGTTCGAAGATCCAGCGTTCCGGCTGAAATAGCTCATTCTGCGGAAACTGCGCTTCGTCCAGACCCTCGCCCGTGGTCGCCACGAAGATACCCGTATCCTTCGGTATAAAAGTCTCGGAGACGACACAGTCGGCATTGCTGGCGAGTCCGATAAAGGGTGCGACGGATCGTAGTCGCTGGGTCTCGTTATGGGCGGCTTCAATGTAGGGAAACTGCTTCATCATCTCCCAATCGTGCGCAAGCGGAGCATCGCCAAGCACGGCGTCCACTTCGGCCGTCAGCGCAGCGGCGGCGGCGGGATTTTCCGCCAGCAAATTAATCATCCACGCGATGGAGTTGCTCGTCGTATCTTCGCCGCCGATCACGCTCAGGATGGCGTTGCTGATGAGCTCTTGATCGGTGAAGTCAGATTCCGGGTCTTCGCTCGCAACAATCATCGCCTCCAGCATATTGGCCGGCTTTTGCTGCAGATGCGCCTGTTGCTTCATGCGCTCGCGGGTGTTCCTGATGAACTCCTCGACCGCCTGCTCGACCTCGGTCGCCGACTTATCGGCCGCACGATCCACCGGCAGCTTGAAATAGCGCCAGTAATCGATCAGTGCCGTCGCGCGACTGCCCAGGCGTTGGAACAGGTTGTCGATATTGCGCTGCAACTGGTTGTTGTCATCGTTGACCGCATCGATGTCATGCCCCATCGCGATACCGACGATAATGTCGAGCGCCAAGGCTTTCAGATCACGGCGCAAATTGACCGGCTTGCCATCGGCCACCGCGGTCTTCCAGCGCTGGAGCATACGCTCCGTCATGAAGACCATCGTGGGATAAAAGTTTCGCACCACCTCGACATTCAGCCCGCCCATGACGAGCTTGCGCTGCTTGCGCCAATCTTCGCTCTCGGCAGTAAAGACACCGCCGATCTTCAGCTCGCCCATGACTGTCTTGAGGTTTCGCACTCGCCTGAAACCATCGGGGCGTTCTCGCAGCAAATGATTGACGGCGGTGCGGTCCGAAACGATGACGAGCGGATTGCCTAAAGCCGTGACGCGAAAAATCGGCCCGAACTCGCGAATCCATTTCGCAAGCGTCAGATGCAATTGACGCCCCCCCATCTGCAACAGGTTGCCGATAAGCGGCTGGCCTTTAGGGCCGGGCAGATCCGCGATCGTGCGCGAATATTTGAGTTCGCCCGTGCTTTCCACATCCAATTCAGGGACTAACGTATTTGAATCCATGATGGTTTCCCGAGTTTAAGTGTGTCATTCCCGAACAGTTTCATTGCAGCTATTTACTGGCAAACAACAGCTCGACACTGGGGGCGTCGGGCTTGATCCTGCCTGAAATTTCACGTGCCAATTTTTTAATATGCGGCGGCTTCACGATCGAAAAATGACTGCCGCCAATACTCGTCACTTCAAGGCGCTCCCCTAGCAAAGCAGCCCAACCCAGCGACAGGTCTTCGTCCGCATTACGGTCCGCGGCGAAAAAAGTCACCGCTATCGCTGCGGGAGGTGCCCGGTATGCTTCGGCCGCTTTGGCGCCGGCCTGATAGAGCGCCAATATTCGTTTCACTAACGCCGTATCGAGTTGTGCCGGCAGCAGCGCTTCGCGTTGGCACACGGCAATCATGGCGTCACTGTCTTTGCTGTCCGCCAGCGTCATCAACTCGCCATAGGCAGGATGCTGCCGAGCATCGGCTACATCCGGGTTCTGATCGACGATCCAATGCAACAGCGCCCTGCATTCGTCGAATTCGACGGCATGGTCCGCGTGCCATTGCGCCTGTAAGAAGTGGCTGCTACCGGTATCGATCATCCCGACGAAGTCGACTGCCTCGCCTGCCGCAAGCAATTGATAGGCGATTTCATACGCGATCATGCCGCCCAGCGACCAGCCTGCGATCAGGTACGGGCCGGATGCTTGAACCTGCCGCATCGCATCCAGATAGGCGCCCGCCATCTCGGCGATGCTGGTATGCGGCGCCTGGCCAACCGCGAAGCCACTGGCCGCCAATGCATAAACCGGCTGATCGGCATCCAGGTGTCGGGCCAGGTCAAACGCATACTGAACTTCTCCACCGATAGGGTGAATCAGAAACAGCGGCGTCAAATCGCCGTCGGTTTGAATGGGCACAAGATTCGGATGCCGGGGCGCCGTCTTGTTTGAATCGACGAAGGCAGCCAATGCCCCCAACGTTGGGTGGGAAAACAAGTCGCGCAGTTCAATATCCATGGCGCCGCGCTTGCGTAACTGCGAGACCATTTGTACTGCCAACAAGGAGTGGCCGCCCAGCGCAAAGAATTCGTCTTGTACGCCGACTTTTTCGATGTGCAGCAAATCGGCCCAGATTTCCGCGATGACCTGTTCGGTCGGCGTCCGCGGCGCCACATACTCCGCTTCGCTCTGCACCATGTCCGGCGCCGGCAGCGCCTTGCGGTCGACCTTGCCGTTGGTGGTCAAGGGCATGGCATCCAACCCGACGAAATACTCGGGCACCATGTAGTCCGGCAGCGCCTGCAGCAACGTGCTGCGCATGGTCCCGGCTTCGGGCAATACTTGTCCGTCATGCGCCACCAGATAAGCCACCAGCCGCTGGCTGCCGGCGCTGTCCTCCCGCGCCAGTACCACCGCGTCACGCACCGCTTCGAGTGCCGCCAGCGTCGCTTCGATTTCACCCAGCTCGATACGCAGGCCGCGAATCTTCACCTGGTGGTCGCTGCGGCCCAGGTATTCGATCGTGCCGTCCGGCAGATACCGCGCCAGATCGCCCGACAGATACATCCGCGCACCCGGCGTCGCACTGAACGGATTGGGGATAAAGGTCCGCGCCGTCAGCTCGGGCCGGTTGATATAGCCGCGCGCCAGGCCGATGCCGGCGATATACAGGTGCCCGACCACTCCGACGGGCACCGGGTTGAGCGACGCATCCAGAATATGGATC
>NZ_KZ857181.1 GCF_003350925.1 Dyella tabacisoli
AGCCAGTGTGATCGGGTATTTTCAGTCGGGTGCTGCGGAGGACAATCCGGCAGCACGGCTGCTGAAATAGGCACGCGCGCCAAGTCCATTGGCAGAATGCAAGGATTGAAAATATCCAACCGAGGCATCGCAATGCCTGGCACTAGTTCTTCTGGCAGCGATGTCTCTTCGGCATTGCTTTTTGCTCGCGCATCATTACAAATACGGTCCTGTGCTCACAGCGCCTGAATTGTTGCGCCGGCATCGTTGGCGCATGGGCAAAGCTGGGCATTCGGCTCGCCAAGGACAGCCCCAGAGGGACTCATGTGAAAATCTTTTCTTACAACCCCGGCCACGATGGCGCAATCGTAGTTCTTCAAGACGGTCGCTTGATGATGTCTATCGAGGCCGAGAAAGATTCGAAATATCGATATTCTCCCGTCTCTAGTACTGATGTGTTAAATGCAATGAGTGAAATGGGGGCGGCGCCTGACGTTATCTGCATGGGCGGGTGGTGGCCACGGGATCATCACGAGTTCCTTCATGGATCAAATGGGAACGCCGGGTATCGAGGAGTTTCGGGAGAAGGCATTGTCGTTTATACGAAAAGCTTTCTTGAAAAGAAAGTCGAGTATTTTTCGTCATCTCACGAACGATCGCACATACTCTGCGCTTTCGGGATGTCAAGTTTACCGAAGGGAACGCCATGCTACGCCCTAGTATGGGAAGGAGCCATCGGCTCCTTCTACGAGATTGATGCCGAACTCAATATCAAGCTGATAGCCGACGTTCTGAATCAACCAGGAAACAGATATGGGCGGCTATACGGCTTAGCCGACCCCACATACTCCAAGAGCGAGCTCTACCCACGCTTTTCTGACGCAGGAAAGCTCATGGCACTCGCGTCATTCTCGACGCGAGCCGCGCCTTCGGCTGAAGAAAAGAGGTTGCTCAGATTTCTACTGGCTGGCCCCTTTCAAGCGCTAAGCGCGTACGCAGATCTGGAGAATGCTCCCCACCTAGATGTCGGCCTTGATGATCCAGAGTTTCGGAACTTCGCCGGCATCTACAGTGACGCAATATTCGATATCTTTTTCCGGTTCGCGCAGGCGAATTTAAAAGAAGGGCTACCTTTGATCATTGCAGGGGGCTGCGGACTAAATTGCGACTGGAATAGCCGGTGGAGGCAGACTCGCTTCTTTTCGCACGTATTCGTTCCGCCGGTCGCTAACGACTCTGGGTCAGCCATAGGTACGGCGATTGATGCTCAATTCCGATTTACAGGAAACCCAAAGATCGAATGGGACGTCTATTCTGGTTTGCAGTTCCGGAATGAAGGGGTGGTCGATCCAGAACGATACGAAGTCCACGATGCAGATCTCCCGGAGGTCGCAGATCTGCTGGCGAATGATCTAATTCTCGGGTGGGTAAACGGTCGATATGAGATCGGTCCGCGCGCACTTGGCAATAGATCTATCCTCGCTGCACCTTTCCGAGACAGCACCAGAGTGCGTCTAAACGAGATAAAGCAACGGGAGCAGTTCCGCCCGATCGCGCCTGTTTGTCTTCTGGACGACGCTGAAAAATGGTTCGGCTGCGATCACGAAAGCCCTTTTATGCTCTATACCTATCGCGCAACAACAGACGCCCTTGCCGCGGTTACTCACGTGAACGGCACGGCGCGCATCCAGACAGTCACGGCAACAACCAACAGGGGCCTGAACGACCTTCTCGTGGCATTCAAGGCGCGCACAGGCTACGGAGTTCTATGCAACACCTCTCTGAACTTCAACGGAAGGGGCTTTATCAATAATTTAGCCGATCTCGATGCATATGCTCGGGAGCACGGCCTGGATGGATTTGTGGTCGACGGACGAGCCTACTTGATGAGGTCGTCGGTTAGATATCAGTGTTATTTGAAGGGGGGAAATAATTCCACGCAAAAGAGCCCGCCGGTCCGATGTACGGCGCACCAAATGTAGGGTACTCGATCTGCACTAACTATGAGGCAGCCACGCTGAGGGACTAAGCAAGCTGAGGGACTAAGAGTGAGAAGAGATGTTGGAGTTTGATAATTATGCGGAGGGATTCGAGGAGGACGATCGCCTGAGGTCCGCCTTCACCCGAAGCCTCACGCTGCATCTTTTACATCGCCCGGCGATCTCCACTGTCGATAGATCGATCGGCGTGCCAAGGACGCTAATTAGGTACTGGCATGACCCGCATGACGTTCCCGATGACGTGAGCGACTGCCTGGCCAGCTGGGATCGCCTGCGAGATGACGGCTTCGAAATCTATACGTTCAACGACACGTCTGCGGCCGCTTATATTGCGGAACGATACGGCGCGCTGCAGGTCAAAGCTTTCGCGCGCTGTCGTCACCCTGCGATGCGCAGCGACTACCTGAGGTTATGCTTTGTGCTGGCCGAAGGTGGATTCTACGTTGATGCGGATGATGTGCTCTTAGGCGACAGTTGGAAAACCATCTTCGAGAATAAGGCCTTAAAGCTCCAGCCATTATGCTACGACATTATTTTAGGCCGAATGATCTCGGCAGCCGAGATTTGGAGCCCCGGCTTGGCGACAGAAGATCGGATCTTCTACGTCAACAACAATCCGATTGCTGCGCCCGCTGGCCATCCGATTCTTCGTCGCTCGCTCGCGCGCGCGACGGAAAAGCTACTGGGCAGCGACCCAAAACCTGAAATACAGTCAACAACTGGCCCAGGCAACTTGACTGCCGCGCTGGTTGCGCATGCACGTGAACTTATGCTCGTTGGTAGGCCGTTCGACTTTGAGCTTTTGGATGATTGGGGAGCCATTGCGGAAACACGGTGGGACCTCTCCTATCGTGGCGACGCTCGCAACTGGCGAAATATGAAAGCCTTGGGGCTTTGAAATGGATAGGGCATGACGCCATGAATATTAAGGACGCCTCTGGTGTACTGCGCGGCCTCATCTTTAGCCTCATGCGTGCGGCACTTGGCCTTTTCTCCTACGGCCGAATGTCGGCGTTCGGTGTAGGCGACGGCAAGATCGGAGCGATCCTGGTGATCAATCTCGATAGACAGCCGCAACGATGGCGCCGCGTCCGCCGTGAATTAGGCCGCTTTCGGACGGCCAGTGGCGCTCCTCTGCTATCGATCACGCGAAGACTAGCTGCAGTGGATGCGCGCGATGGCCGTGCCGTAGCAGCGACCGCTGATGTTGATACAACGTATCGAGTGGGCGACCAATTGTATGTCCAGCCTGACGCTAGGCTCGAAGCCTGCTTCGGCGCGAACGAACCGGTCAGAATGACCCGCCAGGAGATAGCGGTCGCGAGATCACATATAGAAGTCTGGAAGGCCGTTGCAGCCGGCACAGAAAATCACGTGCTGGTGCTTGAAGATGACGTTTGGTTCAAGCGAGGTGCTGCCGCGATAATCGACCGCGGCTGGAGAGCCGCCCTCAGGCACTGCAAGGATGAAGGTGGCCCCAAACTGTTCTACCTATCTTATGCAGACGCCGGGGGCACGGCTGAGCGGATCGAATTGGGCGATGGACTATTCCATCCCTTGCGAGGGCTTTGGTTTCTTTCCGGTTATGTGCTGTCTCGTGCGGGTGCGGCTGCGCTACTGCGGGCGATGCCAGTGATTGGCCCGGTCGATCTGTGGATGAACTATCGCTTCGAGATGCTTGGTGCGCTCGCGCTTTCTTCGCCTGCGATCCTGCAAAGGCAGGACGCTGTCTCTGACAACTCTTATTCCATCATTCCGTTCCTGGCGCGGGCGGGGACTGTGGATGCGGCCTCAGGGTCACTGCCGTCAAATCGTAGGCGTGTGGGAATTGTGCTTGCGTGGACTGCGGGCGGTGAACGCGAAAGTCTGGCGATGGGTTTATCTATGTTGGGGTTGCGCGTTAGGGTATTCGACGGTGATGAGGATGAGGTCGAAGTACAAGATCTGCCTACCCTCTTTGGAACCTTTGACGCCGTCATCAACGCTCCGGTGGCGTGGAGCGCGCTATCCGTTGTGACTGGGAGCGCCGATGCCAAGTTTCTTATTGAAGAAGCGGCGTTCCCACCCTTAGGTGGGCTAATGCCCCTGCCATCCGGGCGAACATTTGTACTTCCCGACGACATGTCAGATTTCGAAGGGTGGGGGCCTCTTTGTGCCTTCCTTGGCCTCGACGAGCCGACGCAAGCATTCCCTGCTGGGGCTGAGAGACGCTTAAGAGTGTTCAGGGACGATCGTCCAATTAGCGCTCAACGAATCACCGTCCCTCTGTTTCGACGAAGTGCGTCTCAACTGGACGATTCACCCTGGGTTTTGCCTGCTGGATGCGATTGGCACCCTTCGACCTCCATTGCAGATAGAACTTCCTTCGCGGAAGAACTCTCGGCTCACACGGTGATGACGACGGATCCTTCTCTCCGTACGCTCGTCGAAACCTTCCCCGGCAATTTGGCCAGCTTCGAGAACGAAGGGCTCTTACACAATGAAGAAGGTATACGACTCATAGTCAGCAAGGTTGAGGCTGGCGCCAGAGGTTATCGCTCGGGTGCATTTGCCTCAGTTCAGGCATTTGCGCATGGGCGATTTGAGGCAGAGATAAAGGCAGCTCCCGGAAAGGGCTTGGTTACCGGATTCTTCTTGCATCGAGACGCGCCGAGACAGGAGATCGATGTCGAAATCGCGGGCATGGATCCGACGCGCATGTTAGTCAATGTGTATTTTAATCCCGGCGACGAAGGGGCGACGATGGCCTTCGGCTATCGGGGCTCTCCCTGTCGCATCGATCTTGGCTTCGACGCTACTCTGGACTTTCATTGTTACGCAATCGAGTGGCAGCCGGGCTACATCGCGTGGTTGGTGGACGGCAGGGTTGTCCATGAGCGCGTAGGATGGGACCCCACTCCCCTCCCTCATTTGCCAATGCACTTGCATGGCAACTTATGGCCCCCGCGTTCCGAAGAGCTCGCCGGAAAAATCGATGACAAGACCTTGCCAGCGACCACTACCTTCAGAAATGTATCAGTAAAAACTAAGTCCGTTCCTTCGGCTCTTAAGGCTACTCAACCTGCCTGAGGGTCGGCGTACCCTTGATAACACGGGCCAATCGCCCTGCCCTTTTCTCGTGCGCTCGTCTACGTGGGAAGCCTCTGTTCCACGCTCCAGGGGCTGGCATCCGGAAGTCCGTTGCCAAGGCAACACAAACAGCGAAACTGTAGGCGGTGTGCAAGGTTGCGATAAATGCGAAACGATGTACTAGCCAATATAGGTTGCATCGGACTCGAACACCTCGACGTCTTCCAGCCCATTAGCCTGAAGAAAGCCCTTCACGACGTGCAAGGGCGTTCGATTGGTCGGCCCCTTGCGGACGTGGAGAATGGGACTCAGGGTGCCAGTCGAAATCGGAATGGGGATATAGGGGATCAGGGCACTACCGCGGACCCGGTAGCGGTGCATGCTTTCCATGAGAGGTGACAAGTAAACAAGGCGTGCTTCACGTTCCTCGTTGAAAGCGGCGCCTTTCATCGAGTAGGCATTCGATAGCCAATTAAACATGGTGTCCCCAATGGACCGTAAAACGTTGGTACCCTTGAAGAGGCTGCCAGCACGTTCACCACCGATTTCCTCGTACTTTTGCATGTTCGGGACCATGTCCTAGACCAGGCGCGTGACGAGATCGAGCTGTTCACCCTTTTCGTAGGTGACGTAGTAGAGGCCCGGCTTGTCGCCCCACGCGCCATGCTCGTACGTTGGCGGGAACCTCAAGCGATGGAGCGCCTCCGGATCAAAGCCGATAGAGAAGCCACTTCCATTGGAAGCGTATCCTCGCCACTGGCTCAGAAGATCTGGCTAGGTTGAGAGACACATGGCGCAGCAGTCGATGTTCTCGCTCAGATTGGACCATATTCCCAGTACTCGATTTCGCACGATGGGCTCGAGCTTGAGATCCGAGATCACCCTTTCCAGCAAAGGGGTCGGAAGCTTCCCTTCCATCGAGTCGTTGGCCTGGCTCAGCGAAGATAGCCATATTTCGCCGCTCTGGAGGATGGACTTGAACGCATTGGTGTCGCAGTAGTGGTAGAGCGGCGGAAATACCTGCTCTTCTTCGTAATCGACGGTCACCTTTGTTTCCCTCTCGTGCCTGATCAAAGCCAAGGCTATACCAGCTTCCTACTTGCTTGCATGCGGGTTACGCGTGGCCGCGGCCTGATCACTGCACCTATCCTCGATGACATAGGCTAGTCATCCTCCACCAGCCCTCCAGCATCGGCAAGCGCGGGGTATACGTCAGAAATCACCGCGTTTTTTTAGCTCGTCGGCGGCGGCGTTAATCTCCTGCATTCGCCGGTTCGCGAGGTCGCGGAATAGTTGTTCGTAAGCGTCGTACCGATCCGGGTGATACGTCTTGGCTAGAGCGCGCTTCATTTCTTTCGGTTTCTTGGTCGCGCTACTCAAGACTGGCATCAGCATTTCCTCGGGAGCGACTTCCATTCTGTGCTGGTGAATTTCTGCCGGGAGAATCTCCTTATCTACAAACTGTCCGCGAACTGGGGCCTGAACTTTCAGGCGCATCCTGTGTGGCACGGAAAACTGAACGCCGACTCGCAATCCATTTGTGTCCCTCCAGTACAGCCTGCGCGAGCGCGCGTCATAGCTAAGGTCAGTGCTGCCGACTTTGCACTTTATGAAGTAGTCGCCCAGTGCATCTTGCAATGGAATGCCGTCCCCAGCATCCGAACGAATACCGCGGCTTGCGAGGACACTGTCAATAGAAAACGCCTCGAATCCACCCGGTTTGTAGTCAATTGCGATTGCCGCCTCGCGCCACGTGGACAGCAACATTGATTGTTCCACCAATTCTGGACTGTCACTCCACTCAGTCTTTGATTGGAACAGAAGGGACTTTTTCTCTGCTCTGTAGCCCCAATCCATATTCAACTCGAATATTCCATCGGCTCCTAAATGCGACTCGGTCGCACTCGCGCCTCGGCCGCGGAATTTTGAATAGTCAAAGGACCATTTCCAGGGCCCGCTGACCTCATCTTGGACAACATTTACGGTGTGGGTGCCAGTCTTGAGGCAAGCGCCAAGGTGCCCTGTAAGAGTGTCCTCATCTTCGTTAGCCGACCAAAACCCCTCCGTCGCCCTCCTTACGGCACTTTGAATATGTCTGCTTATGTCGTCGATGACTTGCGCTGGTATGTAAATACGGCGTGCCATGAGGGTCTCTTATGAGGTTCAGTGCAAAACTAAGTGGTGGCAAAAACGAGCTGCTTGAATGACGAATTGGGAGTCTTCGCCGTGTCGGACTTTGGCAGAAAATGCAGGGGCGACTGTGTGCCATGGCACTGGACGTAAACACCAGGATCGATGAAGCTGGGCGTCAGTTGCCCAGTGATGTCACTCCGAACATCCCGCCATTCGGAGCCACCTCTATAAAACCTGGTATGCCATGCCTGTCGGTGACGGAGGCCGCTGCTTTTGTGCCAACTGGGTCTCGACCCTGGGCTACCGCAGCTGCCCAGGACATCGCGCGTGCACGATCCATGCGCTCGGTGAGCGAGTCAGGAATGGGTATGACATGCCAGGAAGCCACCAGCAGCTGTCGGTTGGCGAGTTGATGAGAAAACAGCAGCGACAATGGCGGTTGCACGTCGAGAGGATATTTGTCGGGAGGCGCGTCAAGCGGAGGCGACAAGGCAAAGTCGATCCGCACCCCGGCCCCTTTACCGGGGGATGGGATACGGATCAACGGCACATCGTGCCGGAGCTCTCTAGGGCGGAGTTCAGAGTCCGGGAACAGCAGATAAAAGAGTGCGGAAAGATGCCCCATCGACACCTTGGGCTTGTTCCACAGTGCAAGGTGTCGGCCGGTCGTTGGTACAAAAGGTACTTGGTCAAGTACTTCAGACCGAATTGACCAGCTTCCCTGTCCGCTTTCGTGCAGACTAATCTTTGTGTGCTTAGCGCCGGAGGACGCGAGATAGACATCATTTTTGGTTAGGCTTACGGTCCACACTTCCGACTGTCGCTTGCCCTCGCCCACTACAATCTTGAATTTTGCGCGCTTGGTCATCGTCGCCACTGTCGTTCCATAACCTGGATTGAAATTCCGTTCTCGCCGTTAACGCAAGCGTCGTGCAGCGAGCACCATGAAGAATACCAGCCGACGCACGGAAATTCCCCCGTGCTCCGCCGGCGGATTCGCTTCGAAATGGCTTCGTTCCTAGCGGAGTACCTTTTCGCTCATGCGTTCGAAGGCTACCCGAAGCAGCGGGAAGTCGCGCGCGATGTTGCTTAATACCAGCGAGCGCACGCTCAAGAGCAGGGTAAAGGGAGAAGGCGCCTCCTTCCGAGATGTATCGAATGACGTACGTAGATTCAAGGCACAGGCGCTGCTCACCGAGGGTTGTCTTTCGATGAGCGAGATCGCTCATGCGCCGGGTTTCATCCCCTTTTTTGGTTTTCGCAGGCCTATAAACGATAGACGGGTTCAGCACCAAGTTTGCCCTGAAGGAGGCTAGTCAGTAATCGCGGGTAAAAGCTGCCCTACCCTCGATAACACGGGCTAATCACGCTCTTCTAGTGCCCACCCACATTGGCTCGGCGCGTGTTAGGTGGGATTTAGGTCAGACCCACCATCGACGAAGCGGAGCTATGGACAAGAATCGCATCGAGGGTACCAAACACGAGATCCATGGCGTTATCAAGGAAGTAGTGGGAAAGTTATGAGTAATCCCGCCAAGATGGATGCAGGTAAATTCGAGCAGTAGGCAGGCAAGATTCAGAGGGAATTCGGCAAGGCTAACAATGAAGGTCGTAAGCGTGGACGATAGATAGGATGCGAACGAACCGAGGCATCATCACGACATTCATCACGACATGGATACGTCAGATAGATCTCTTCAAAGGATGCAATGATCCTCCGCGACCAATCGATGCAACGCATTGAAGACAGCGTTCGACCGGTGCTTCGAAGTTCAGAGTCTTCCTCGGCCGCTCATTCAACATTCGTGCTACGGCATTGAGTAGCGAAGTTCAATTTCAAGCCGTGAGAGGCTATCCGCTACTAGGGACCTGTTCCAGAATGGCCTTGGTATCTTTCGGGCCGATGGGTCGCAAAAAACCAAGCGACTGTACATCCAGGTCTTGAGCAAGCGGGGGCGACCTCTGTGGCACCTACTTGAGCAGGAACGACAGCAAAGCCTGCGCGACCCGGGACTTGGCTTTTGCCAGGAAGGCGTCGAGCGCGGAACTGGTGCTCTTCCTGGGGTGAACCGCTGTCGAAAACTTGAGAATGCGCTCGGCATTTCCGTGCGCAAACTTCTCCTTATCGGCCTGCGAAAGGTCTGCATTCCTGAGAAATTCCATGCCCTCAATATTGTCTGCAAACGGATCATCGATAGAAAACATTACGTTATCGATGCCCATGTTTCCGATCGCGCAATTCAATGCGACTTGATCGAACACTCCGCTCGAGGTAATGAAGACATTGTTTCGCATGTAATAAAGAAGATTTTTCTCCATGTGTGCGGCCGTGCCGGCACCCTCTGGCCCACTTGAGAGAAGCCAGTTGACCATTGTCAATTGCCGGTTGATGCGGTCGAGACCGAACGGGATCAACTCGCCCATGTGGCCGATGATGACCTTGAGATTGGGGTATCGATCGAACACCCCGCTGGCGATCATCCTTAGAAGATGAGTCCCGGTGTCGACCTGCCAGCCCCATCCCTGGACCATGTGGGGGCAGTCCCTGTAATAGATGTCCATGATCCCCTGGGGCGGGGTGTAGGGGTGGATGTAGATGGGTACATCCAAGGCGGCCGCCCTTTCGAGAATCGGCGAGAAGGCGAGGTCGTCCAGGAAGCGCCCATGCATGTGACCGTTAACCATAGCCCCCTTGAACCCGAACTGGGTCACCGTACGTTCGAGCTCGTCGGCGGCATCTTGAGGCGATTGAGTCGGCAGTAGGGCGAAGCCGGCGAACCGGGTGGGATATTGTCTGACAACGTCCCCCAGCCAGTCGTTGACCTCCTTGGACAGGCGGATGGACAGGCTGGCGTCTTCTAGAGTCTGAACGCCTGGCGCAACATGCGAGAGCACCTGCAGATCCACACCGGCCGCATCCATGCGACGAATCCGCTCGGGCCCAACATCGCCAAGCCGGACCTTGACCATATCGAGCGACTTGACGTAGGACGGAGGGTAATGCTCACGGAGCTTGGGATGCAAAAAGGCTTCTTCGAGAGCGATGACGCGCATGGACGAAGTCTCCATCAAGTGATGCGGACGCTTGCGCGCCGATTGGTCAACGCGCCTCAGGCTAACCCTGAGCGCAGCTTAAGCGTCCCTGTAACTGCCCGTGCCGGCGCCGATATAACAAAAATTGAAAAACCATGTCACTACCCCGACAGCCTCTGGCCTTCGTCGTGGCCTCTGCCTTGAATTCGACGTAACGCTTAAGACGCCTTATGGCCAACTTAGAAATTTCATACTCAGTACAGTGCGGTTTCGAGCAAATTATAGAGATGCCGATAGCCGTAATCCGTCTCACGATACTTAGCGTTCCACTTACACAAGACACAGAACGATGAAATCCATATGTCAGTCATAGGATGCTCCTAGTCAGGTAACGTCTGTCGATGCCTAACAACGAAGCGGCCTCAGCTTGAATAACCGCTTACCCGCATTTCAAGGCACTACATTCGCCGTTTGCCTGGGCAAACGTGAATGCCATCCGTCCTGACATACCGCCTACAGAACGCATTAGAGCTGCGATCGTGAACGGTCTCCAGCAGCATGGCGGGCATGTCTGACGACACCGTGCGCCCCCTTCATAACCTGAAGCGTTGCGTTCCATAGCGGCATAAGCGACGACGAGAATCCATGCCAATTGTGAGCCCCTGGGGGGGCTTATGCCTTAGTCAAGAAGGAATATGGCCGCCTGCCGCCTGCCGCCTGCCGCCTGCCGCCTGCCACGATCTTGATCTGAGAGCGGCCGATTCGACATACCGTCAGATGGCTGCCCGTAGAAGTGCGTAACCATCACTAACGGCCCTGGTCACGTTGGTCCCTCGGGTCGTTTTGGTTCTCTTGCCCCTAATTCTTTTGTTTTGTTTGCTCACTCGGCGGCCTATGTTCTTGTTGGATCGTCGATCGCTCTTGCACAGGCGCCTGCCGCTCCAGACCAGCCCGCGAGTTGTCTTGGCTATTCTGCTGTTGCCACTGTCGATTTGGTTGCGAATACTGCTGCTGGACAGCTCCTCGTCGCTGCTGTACTTGCTCCTGCCGTTGCCGTTGTTCGTTCTGTTGCTGCTGCCAAGCCTGCTCATAACGCGGGTTGCCGCGCTGTTGCATTTCGCGCTGTTGAAAATGTTGCGGTATTACATTCGCATTCGAACGATTCCGGTGATCTTCAGATCGAATCGAATCTTGCTGTGCCCCGTCGCGCGGATAGCGCGAACCCGAATATTGCCGCTGGTAATCCGGCAGTGGCGCAGCGGATGGTATGGATCGGCGATCCCAACGGTCCCAGCCACGTCGACGTTGCTCCCAGTCACGTCCCCAGTGCTCACCTCAGCGTGGCGGCGCGTCAACGCCCCAGCCTGAAAAATACACAGGCGGCCGACGGTAGTAGCGAACCGGGATGCGCAATACAAACAGCGGTACGTACTCGGGCCCTACTTGCTGCCATGGTCCGTTGTACCAATTACTCGCATACCAGCTGTTATCCTGATACACCCACTGCTCGGGTATCTTCTACACTCTGTTGGTGCGGGCTGATCCCCAGGCTCGCATGCCGTTGTCGCACGCATTGAGATGTCTGCGAACCTTGCCGCCCTGTGGGCGCCCTTGGGCGAAGCCCAACGCGGTGAGATCGGCGCGCAGCAGCCGTTCGAACCGCGGCCACGGGCCGAACAGGCCCATGCTCTTGCTCACTTCCAGGACGATGGCGTGCGGGAACAACGCCACTTCGGCGCTGTATCGGTAAGCGACCGCAGCGAGGAACCGATGCCACCGATCGACGGCGGCCTGGTCGTAGGGCACCGCTTCGAACTGGGCGAGCAACGCTTGGGCGGCGGCCAGTTTCTGGCCCACACGCAAGCCTGCTTCACGGGCGGCGGGATTGGCCGAGACAATCGTGCGAGCGTTGGCCAGTCCGCTGACCAGCACCAACGGACCTTCAGCGGGCCGGCGTCGGAGGACCCCGTCCAGAGCCAGGTGCGGCAGCAAAATACAAGCCCAAAGCATCCCGACTAGCGCGAGGCCACCGGCCGCAATCGGCCACAAGCAGACGTTCAACGCTGGAGCTAAGCGGCGCCGCCGCCCGCCTTGAACGAGATGTTAGGGCTCAACGCGTAGTGCTACCCCGAGCTCACTAAGAACTTGCTGCGAAGCCGCAACGATCTCTGAGCTAACAACCGGATCTGCGCCGTGAATTATAGAGTTTCGGAGCGTAATCAAATCTCGAAGCTTGGAAAAAAGCAGCTGGGAGATGCGCTCGTTTCGCATGAGAATTTCAGCAAGCCGTACATTGGAAGTTCGACGAACGGGCCTAGAGGAATAGAGTGAACTCGTGATGCTGCTCGATGAGCCATACTCTGATAGCAACATCTCGATCTGATTGTAGTTTCGCAAGAAGTCTTCAAGATTTCCTTTGGTCGGGGCTCCGTGCGTCGGGTCAACCTTTTCCTGTAGAGCCCTGCTGGCCAACTCAATTCTTTTTGGGGAGATTACATCAAATATAAAATACGATATCGCAAGGAGGCTAGTTCCAAATGCGCTCTGGCCAGAGTTTATGAGTAGCGTAGTTATTAGCGAATGGCCACCAGATTCTTTTGCCATAGCCAAGTTCGATAGAGCAAACGTCAAAAGCACAAATACTGTGATGAAAACTAACATTGTGAAGTATCTGCGCTTGAGGCTTTCCACCGCATCGGCAAGGGTTTCATCTTCGAATTCCTCGCGACTCAGTTCGTTGCGGAAGAAAACGAATCCGGTGAGAGTTAGGCCGTAGACCCCAGCAAGAACTTGGGCAGACGTTGAAAAGAGATAGAGGATCTGATTCTCGTTGAGTCGTAAAATGCTAGCGGTCGCTCCCCATAGGCTAGTTGCTCCAGACAGGAACAACCAGAGCCCGGAGAATGCAAAAATTAATGTCTTAGGTTGCCACCGAACTCGCATATAAACCCTAACTACCTAATAGACCGACCTGGGTCGGGTTATACATGTCGCGCCACACTGGACCCGAGGCCGCTGTCCCGTTGACCCGCTTGACGTTGCTCACCCTGAATCGGGTTATACATTAAACGCAAACCCCGATTGGGATCGTCCCACACCGAGCCCCGTCGTGTCTTCGTGACCGGCAGCTATGGGTCGAGAGCGGCCGTCCCTACCCTCGATAACGCGCCCTAATCGCGCCGTCGCTGGCCGAGTGGGCCGAACGCAAAGGGATCGCTAGATTTCATCGAACCATGACGCCCCATATAGAACGGCTTCATCGAGGGCTTTAACCGGAGCTACGGACGAGGCCTACTCGACATGCGTGTGTTTCGTACCCTCAACGAAGTCCGTGACCACGCCGAACAGTGGCCAATATCTGCCGCAGTGATTTATGTCTCGCAGCTGCAGTGATCGTGTTGTAGATCTGCACCCAACTATGATGCATGGCGGATGGCCGGACTAGATCATGATGCATGCAGGCACATAGACCCTCCCCGTGAGTTGACGATCAGCATATTGATCGCGGTCTCGGTGAACGATACAAACGTTGAGGTGCACGTATGAGTGAGAAATCGCAAGCAATTGTTCGCTTCATCGCGAACCTATTGCCGCTATACACACACGTTGAACTCGAAGGGCAGACCTGCGCGCTGTCCTTATTCGATGGCACCATTGTTGCCCCTATCATCACCCGGCGCTTGACCCATTAGACGATGGCGGCTAGCTCGCCATCTATTGGCAAGGCAACCCGGAGCGAAGGACCGAAGTCTCGGCGGTGCTATTTGCTAGTCAGGCTGTCTTGCGCTACATCGAGCTCCGAAGTGCCGGTCTGCCACCAGAAACTTTCAGAAGCGAGCGCGACGGGCTCGCGCAACATTTTAAGTTTAAGACAGATACAGCGCTGTATTTCGCTGAGGGATACGTCGAATCCGAAAACATCGCGCGGATGAAGAGGTGGAGTGCAAAGGTTATCGGAACCGTTGCCAGTGTGATCGCAAAACACGTCGGAGCTCTGTAACCAAACAGATCAGGTGAGGCGCAGCGGGAAAGCGTGTCCCCCCGATAACACGGGCTAATCGTCCTGCCTTGTCTTCAGTCGACACTCACTGCCAGTGCTTCAGATACGCTCCCTGTGGGGGTGGGCTCAGACGTTGAATGGGTTGCGTTGTTAGCCACCTCTTTCACCAAAAAGCGTGCGCTTTATTCACGCGTCTAAATCCTTCCGATCGACCTTTCCGAGAAGGTATTTGTCTCTATTCACTCGCTCAAGAGCCCCTTTCGTGAGGTAGGAGGACGTAACAATGATCCCCTTACTCGCGCCAAACTCCTGCCGAGTGTCTGCCAGCTCACGCACAACGGATATCCCAACCTTATTAGATGTGGTTTGCTTCTTAGCTTGCCAAAGTGCCTTGAAGTATCCGTTGGGACCAAGATCTTTGACGGCAATGACGTCAACGCCACCGTCTTTAGAACCCTTCATGAGATCAACGACGTAACCGTCATTTTCAAGCAACGAGGCTATAAACTTTTCGAACTCTCTCCACGACATTCCATCGATCGCTGCCGAGCCTTTCTGAAGTTGCTGCAAAAGCGAAAAGCTAGGCGCGAATCTTGCGATTCGCACTTCAGTAGGTGGCGCATCGAGGATCGAGCGTTCGAGAATCAGTTCGCTCGCGAAGTGGAACTCGGAATCAACAGATAGGCCGGTCGGTAAATGCTGCGATATGAATAGGGCCTTACTGTTGTTGAGTGACAGCATCCGGTCCACCAGCGACACTAGTGATTTTGTCTCATATGCGGGATCGTCTGCCATGATAAACCAGCGCCTTGCACGTGCCGCTTCTTCAATCAGTTCTGCTGCGCCTCTCGTCCAGAGTGACTGCAGGGTTGCAGAAGCTCCATTTCGATCGAGATAACTCTCGAGTGAAGTTCCAAGATCAATGCCATAGCGGGCAGCCACATGGCTCCACTGATCTCGGATCATAAGCCTATCGGAGATGACGAGAAGAGAGTCAACTTCGCTTCGCGACAACATCTCGTTTGCGGCAAAAAGCGCAGTCGCGGTTTTTCCAGTTCCTGGAGCTGCTACCAATAGGCTTTTGGAGTTCTTCTGCCGCAAAAACTGATCGACAAAATTTTGCTGCCAGGGTGCCAAAGAAGAATTGCTGTCGATGCGCATCGAAGTAACCGGAGTGCTTAACGTTCGCTTAGATAGTAATCAGGCCCAACAGACATCGCCACACTGCCAGCGTCGTTATAGGGCGCCTCGCAGATGCGCCGAGCGCCCGAGTGGCGGGGAAGAAATTCGGCTCAATCGACTCCCGGTCGTTGGGTTCCACATGGCGACGAAATAGCGGGCTGTGAATTCTGGTTTGCGAGATCTGCACCGCCAGGGGCTCATCGAACTGTGATATTGATGGGCACGCTGACAGGTAACGGCTGAGTAATCCAGTTCAGGGCAGCCAGTGCTCGAACACCTTCGTTGTAGATGTCGTTGTGGCCATCAACAGAGCGGAGCGTGACGATGATGATCGTTCGCAGTGGGTCTTGGCCGGTCGGCTCGTTCGCGCGGCGCATCATGCTCGCTTGGAGGGCCCAGCTGGCGCCTGTGACGCCAGCGAAGACACGGCGATGAATCTTCACTGGTGACCATTTTCCACCGTGTTCAACCTGCGCCTTCTCCAAGCCATCAGTACCTTCCTCGCCTTTCATCGGCACTTGGCCATTGAACTGCAGCTCTCCATCCTCGTCGGGTTCTAGCAAGCCAAAACCGAGCTCGACATTTGCACGTACGTACTCCGCGCCTGCAGCTCCGTCGAGAGGTGGTGCATACACTGCCGTCATCACCACTTCGCCGCGAAACTTGCCAGCAACCAGAAGTGACGGTGGTATTGGATACGGCGCTTTACGCCACTTTGTGCCAGGACTCAGATCGGCTTCGAATACCAGAGTGAAGCTGTCGGGGCCGTCGTAAAGGACCATCATGGGATCGCTCGGGACTCCGGCTCCGTAGTATCGGCGGTGCAGCGGCGTGCGCGGTGGCGAAGCCAGTTCGGCGCTATGGATCATCAGGGCTTTGATCAATGTGGGTGATGGGCTCAGTCCATGCTGTCGAGGCGCCGTGCCCAGTGCGTGCCAAGTTTGCGCTGCCATAGCGGCGACAATGGGGGCTGCAAAACTGGTTCCGGCGCCACGTGCAACGGAATTGTCCGGGTGAAGCACCTTGATTCCGAGCGCCTGGGGGGTCCATGGGGTCTCGAGCCCTCCGCCAACGTGAACCACGTCAGGCTTGGGTGTGAAGACAGGGCCGGGACCGCGTCGGCTGTAGCTGGCCGGCTCGCCTGCAGCCACGTAGCCAACTGGGCTGCCGATATGAGTGATGGCGCCGACAGTCAGTGCGCGCACTGAATCGGCGGGACTGGAGATCCGATCTTCAAAGCTATCGTCGCAAGGCCAGCCTCGCCGGGGCTCTGTTACGTAGTTGCCGGCGGCCACGACAAACAAGACGTTGTAGCGATCGCTCAATCCGTCGAGTTCTTGAGCCAGGTCGCTGAAACCATCATCACCCACGCCGAACGGGGAGCCTAGCGATAGGTTCCATACGCGAATGTCAGGACGGTTTGCCAGCGCTTGGCGTAACCTGATGATTAGATCGCCGATTTGGGCCGAGCTCGACTCCAGTCCGCAGACGTCGTGGACTCGGCAGGCAGTCAATGGAAAGCTGGCGTGTTGCTCGTTTAGGCCACGCGCATCGGCGACAAGTGATGCGACCATGGTCCCGTGTGCGTAATCAGTGTCGACTGGAGTGATGAACGTCTCCGTCGAGCTTACCCATGGTGCAAGGAGCGTTGCAGAGGGATGCACGCCAGTGTCGAACACGGCAACGATGGGGGCATCGGGCGGAGGGTTTCGTTCGAAAGTACTTTGAGCCACTTCCGTCTGAGCAGCATTTCCCGGTTCAGCGGCGGCTCGGGGCTCGGGTGCGACCGAACGAATCCCTGGAAATTCGAGCAATTCATCCAGTGTCTCATTCGAAAGGGTTGCACCGGCGTCGATGATGTATACCGGTGGGCCCTTTGCCTGATGTAGTACCTGCCCTGCCACTTTGCCGGCCCGAAGGATGGCGTCTAGATTCGTAACAGTCGCAGCCTGCACTACCTCATTCCTGTAACGGAACAATTTGATCCATATCCGACCAGTGGCCCGCAGCATATCGCGTGTCGCATCAAGAGAGCCTCCGCGCAATGGCGGAGGTAGCTTGGCTTGTGCGTCCCAAGCCGCAACCTCGCTGACGGCACTCAAGTTGGCTCGCAGGACTTTTGTATCGCGCTCGGCAACGACGGTACTCAGTAGTCCAATTTCTCGAGGTGTCGCTTCGACCAGCATTTCGTCCAGGGCGGCATGTCCGATTACCGGCATATCCGCCTCAGCCACCAAATTCAGTGGGCGATGGCTCTTGGCGATAGCCTCGGGGCGCATGCGGAAAGAAAGAACCGTTGGGATGCCCGGATATTTCAGTGCATTTGCCCCCACGATCCCGCCAGCTGCCGCCACGGTGCGATTCAACTTGGCTCGGTACTCAGCATCTGTATTGCAAAACTGTTTGGCCCCTCCTCCTGTCACCTCGACGCCAAAGACGTCGCCCGGAGAAAATGCCACATGGACGAAAGGATTGTCCGCCTGCGGCCGTGGATGGTTATTCGACCTTGCCTTGCGGGCCATCGCTCTTGCTTCCTTTCATCATGTTGTTGATTTGCCGCGTCGTAACTCCATATAGCCGCGACAGCTCTCGCACCGAGAAGCGGCGCATATCCAATTTCCGCAACCAACGCACCTCGTCGTCCACTGAAGAGAGTTCTTTTCCTTGCATCAGCGCCATCGCTAGCGCCAGTCGCCGGTGTGTCTCTGCCTCGTCGACCGATGTTTGGCGAGCCATCACTGCGTGACGCTTTGCATCCAGACTGACCTGCTCAATCAGCGCCCCCGTTACTCCGGCCGAGCACGCTGTCAGGGTAGCAAAATCCACGCCCGTCCCGCCAAACGCGCCCAAGTGCTTGCGCCACAGCTGGTCTCGCAGGCCTGCATCTGGCAGGGGCATTGGCAACTGGAACGCAAAACGCCGCCAGACCGCAGGATCAAGCAAGCGGTCGTGGTTGGTCGCTGCAATCAGCACCACGTTCTCCTCTAGTGCATCGATATTTTGGAGAAGTGATACCACTACGCGCTGCAGTTCGCCGACGTCACGCTCGTTGCCGCGCGCAGATGCCAGCGCATCAACCTCGTCCAAGAACAGCACTGCAGGGCTGCCTTGCGCGTATTCGAATACACGCCTGAGGTTCTTGCTGGTCTGGCCGAGAAGACTGCTGACCAACGTATCGCATCGCACCGTCAATAGGGGCAGGCCGAGCTGGGCGGCAATCCATCGCGCGCTCTGTGTCTTTCCCGTGCCGGACGGTCCGAAAATGAGCATTCTTGGCGGTATCGCGGCACCGGCTCGCGCTAGTACGTCATAGTGTCGCGACGCATCCAGAAAGTCAGCCACTCGCCGCTCCAATCCCGACGGTAGCGCGACAAATACTTCGCCGGAGGATGGCCGGCTAAAATCTACCGTATGGAGCCGGCTTTCGCCGTCGATCGGTAGCTGCCCAGCGCCACCTGGTGAGGCGGCATCCTGCGCACTGGCGAGCGCCTTGGGGGCGCGGACAAGGCGCTGCCGAACCATGATCGCCTGCTCTCGTTCACCAGCTGTCTCGAGCTTTTCGGCAAGTAATCCGGCATAGCTTGCAGCCATGGTGGCATTGGCTTTCAGGGCGCCGTCGAGGATTTTCAGGACTTCGGAGAGGTATTCCACGGGCGTCTCGATATGCGCGTTATGCGTTTCAATATACGCGAATTTCGGATCACTATGCCATTTCATCGTCTCAAATGATGATATTTACGTCACATGCCTCTTGCCGACTCCATCGATCCCGGTAAATGCCCAGTGGGTCGAGGCGCGGCCACCCGAAGGGGCGGCACGACGGTCCCACGACCACTTGAGCAACTGCGCGGGCGTAAGACGGTCGCTATGGCATGTGTCGCTAATGGAAGGTCGTGAGTCTGCGCTTATGGTGAAATTTTGTTCCGTGGGCCTCGCGACATGTTCGTCGCCAGCGGCTACACCTCGAACACCTTGCTGTTCGAAGGCCAACTGGAGATGAAGAACGGCTACCTGACAATCCATACCGGCCTCGCTGGCAATGCGACACAGACCTCGGTACCGGGCGTATTCGCTGCCGGTGACGTCGCCGACCAGGTCTACCGCCAAGCGATCACATCAGCCGGCTACGGCTGCATGGCTGCCTTGGATGCGGAGAGGTTCCTAGAAGATGCTGGAGCGGCAAGCCGGTGAAGGCGGGGTGGTGCACGACAAGACTAGAACGGAAGGTTGCCCTTCCCTACCCTTGATAATTTGCCCTAATCGCTTCGTGCTCTTAAGCGTCGTTTTGAAGTTATGCGGAGCGATCTCTTTCCCATAGCCAGCCCCTTGGCGGAAATCATAGGCTGGAAGTGCCGTAATCTCGGGAGTAGTCCATGTGACTAATTAAGCTGCCAGTGAAAATGCCTCTCCCTTAATTGGAGTACCTTCTTAGATGCTCGAATTCTTCGGACAGATGACCAAGCAGAGATTTTCACATGAACGTACGCAGCCAAATCAAGGACTATATCGCAGCTCAGCCAGAGCCAAAGCGAAGTGATATGCAAGAGCTGCATGACATCATTCTTGGAATCATGCCTACCTGTAAATTATGGTTTCTCGATGGCAAAGATGAAAATGGCCGTGTTGTTTCTAATCCGAATATAGGTTACGGGGTGCAGACTATAAAGTATGCCGATGAAAAAACCAGGGAGTTCTATCAGATTGGCATTAGTTCAAACACAACTGGCATCTCTGTCTACATTATGGGGATAAAAGACAAAAGTTACTTAGCCGAGAAATATGGGAAAAATATCGGCCAGGCAAAAGTGACTGGGTACTGTATCAAGTTCCGAACACTAAGAAATATAGACATTGACATTCTCGCAGACGCAATGCGATATGGGATCGAACACACGCGCGTCTAAATAGCGATTTAGATCGGGTTACATGCCATCTGAAGCAAAAAAACCACCCGCGGCGATACGCAAAGACGTAGAAGGCCAACGGAAAACGTGTATTGGGTCGAGACGGCTTTCCTTTTGAGAGGAAATTTACCATGTCAGAGACATATAGATAATCAATGTTCCGGAATGCCAATTGATGCCTTGCGGCGCAACCATTCATCGGCTATGTCGCCCATGTTCTTCGCGTTGCCGCTGCGCACCCAAGTCATGAGTCCGCGGTCAAATTTGAATTCAGGTCCGCATTGATGGGAAAGGAAACGTCTGACGTTTTGCGTGTTCCTGTAATCGGAATCGATTTCTGTAGTGCGTGAAATCTCCCCGCCATGCCAATCGAATTTCATTCTTCATACCCCTCGGTATAGTTGAGCAATAGCTTTTGGGTGAAAGCAGCACCCCCCGATAACTTGACCTAATCACCCTGCCCTGCGGCCCCTGCGGGATAAACGGCGCTGGTTTGGCCAATGTCCGCGATGGGTCGAAAGCCTATCTTGGTGCCAAGCACGCGTTTTTGAACGCAGGCTTGGGCTGGGGCATATGTCCTTGAAGGATCTCGACGCGGGGACCCTAGTGAAGATCAAAGTCGAGGGGCTCCCGCGTGAGGTGTTTCTCCCCATACACGTGGTCTATCGCAAGGACGCGCTTCACGGGACGACCGGCCGCGCCTTTTCTCGCGACTGTGCTTCTGACGGCGTGGCGGTCTGTCTGCGGCATCACAAAGCGGCCTCTTGCGCCAACAGAATCCCGTTCTGCCGATGCCTCACCGCCATCCTGATCCGCCAGAAGTACATCGCGCCGATCACACCTTCGAATATCGACCCGACTGCCCAGCACGTCGGGAGGAAACTCGCGTCTCCGATGTGGCCGGTCATCAGGACGTAGGTGGTGGGAATACTGATAGCCCACATCAGCACGATCCTGGTGAGGAACAGAAACCTCGTCAGGCCGAAGCTCTCCAGCACCATGCCCCCGGTCATGGAAAAGGCGAACGCAAGCGAATAGAGCCACAGCACCCGCACCGTCGCGACGGATACCCGCTGAATCTCTTCTCCTTTATCGATCAGCCCGAACGGGTTGAGCAGGAACAGTGGCGTCACGATCTGAAGAAACGAGATGACCGCGAGATACGACAACTCGATCCCCATCGTCACGAAAAGGATCCGCGTTACCTGCGGGTAGTCGCCCTCTCCGATGGCATTCCCGCACAGCACGCCGCACCCGATGCCCAGGCCGATCAGCGGCACGCCGCCCAGGTAATTCACCGTCAGGTTGACGTTGTTGGCCGCGAGTCCGGCGGCGCCCAGGCCCGCAACGATCCACACGAAGGCCGCGCTGCCGAGATTGGTAAGTCCGGTGGAGCTGCCGATGGCGAGCCCTTTTCTGACGCGCGGGATCAACTCGCCGCCGATGTGCCTTCCACGCCGGAATAGCAAACCACCCAAATCCCTCCAGACCTCGCGCGGCATACAGGCCACGTAGCAAACCGTCATCGTCAGCGTGCCGATCAGAGTCCCGATCGCCGAGCCCCGCATGCCGAGCTCTGGCAAACCGTACTTGCCAAACACCAGGCCGACGATCATGAAGATGACCACGGCCTGGCCGATCAGCCCGACGACCAGCGTCACGCGGGTCCGGCCGATGCCGCTGAAGTAAGCCGAAAGTGCCATGTTCAAGGTCATGGCGGCGCCGAAGAACGCTGACCAGAACAAGAACTGCGACTCCAGCCGGGTAATCGCCGGGGGGCGATTGCTCAGCGACGGAATCCACTCGATGAGCGGTGCCATGAGACACAGGATGAGCGCCAACGCAGCGCCTACCAGGATACCGAGCGCAGCCTGGTAGGCGGCCTGCCGCTGCCCCGATCGGCCGAACGCCTGCGCCACGCACGATCGCGAGAACCCGGCGAACCCGGTGAAGAAAGTGACGATTGCCATCGCCGTATGGATGGCCGGCCCCGACGCCTCCAGCGTGTCAGTCGAATATCTGGCCAGGCAGATGCGATCGACCAGCATCATAATCAGGTTACCCAGCATCGCCCCCATCAATGGCGCGGAGACGCTGAGGACTTTCCTGCCCACCTGGAAATAGGTAGCGCCGTCATTCGACTTCAAGGCCGTATCCATCGCCATCAGGTCCGCGACCTGAGTCGCACCGGTACGGCGCTCGGCCCCATGAAGAAGGTCATCACCTGCTGCACCGGCGGTGCAGTGGTGTCGAACTCCAGCTCGAAGTTACGCATGATCGCCGACACCACCACCTTCACCTCGATCAACGCCAGGAAGCGGCCGGGGCACAGGCGCTGACCGCCGCCAAACGGAAACACCTTGCGTGCAGGGTCCTCGTCCTTCTGCGGTTTGTGCTCGAAGATCCAGCGCTCCGGCTGGAACTGCTCATGCTGCGGGAACTGTGTCTCGTCGAGCCCGTCGCCAAAGGTCGTCGGCACGAAGATCACCATACCCTTCGGGAGGAAAGTGTCGGCCACCACGCAGTCGGCTTTGGCGAGCAAGCCCAGGAAAGGCGTGGAAGAGCGCAGCCGCTGGGTTTCGCTGTGTGCGGCGTCAAGGTACGGCAACAGTTTCATCTGCTCCCACTCGCGCGACATCCGCACATCGCCCAATACCGCATCGACTTCGGCGGTGAGCTTGGTGGCCGCCTCGGGGTTCTGCGCCAGCAGGTTGATCATCCACGCGATGGAATTGGCCGTGGTGTCGATGCCGCCGACCACGCTGGCGATGGCATTGCTGACGAGGTCCTGGTCGCTGAAATCCGACTCGGGGTCTTCGCTGGCGACGATCATGGCCTCAAGCATGTTGGTGGGATCTTCGCGCAGGTGCGGCTGCTGCTTCATTCGCTCGCGTGTCTCCCCGATCAGCCTCAGCACGGTCTGTTCCACATCATGGGCGGACTGGTCAGCCGCGCGGTCCACCGGCAGGCGGAAGCGACGCCAATAGGGGTATAGCGACGTGCCCCGGCTGGCGAGGCGGCGCATCAGGCTGTCCAGGTCGTGCTGCAACGGGTGGCTGTCGTCGCTTACCACGTTGAGGTCATAGCCCATCGCGATGCCGACGATGATGTCCAGCGCCAAGGCCTTCAAGTCGCGACGCAGGTCGACGCGCTTGCCATCGGCCAGGGTGGCTTTCCAGCGATCCACCATGCGCTGGGTCATCATGCCCATGGTGGGGAAGAAATTCCGTATCACCTCGACACTCAGTCCGCCCGTGACCAGCTTGCGCTGCTTGCGCCAGTCCTCGCCCTCCGCGGTGAACACGCCGCCCACCTTCAGCTCGTTCATGCGCATGCGCAGGCCTCTGCTGCGCTCGAAGCTCTCGGGCCGATCCTTCAGCAGGCTGCTGATGGCCGCGCGATCGGAAATGACCACGATCGGAATGCCAAACGCATTCAGGCGATAGATGGGCCCGAACTCGCGGATGTAGTTCGACAACGTCACGTGCCACTGGCTGCCGAGCATCTGCAGTTGATTCCCAAAGAAAGGAATCCCCTTCGGGCCCGGCAGATCCTCGATCGTGCGCGAGTACTTGAGTTCGTCCGCTTCTTCCATGTTCAGTTCGGCGGCTTCGATGTTCGAATTCATGATGACTTCCCCTCAGTGCAAGTGTGTTGTCCTGAAACCTGTGTGATGGTGGTTAGACCGACGATAACTCGGCGCTTGGCGAGCGGCGCCTGAGTCGCCGCGCGATCTCGCGCGCCAGTTTCTCGATGCGCGGTGCCTTGACGATCGACGTATGGCTGCCGCCGATGCGCATGATCTCCAGGCTGTCCCCAAGCAGTTCGCCCCAGCCGAACGACACATCCTCGCCTTCGCCGCGATCGGCGGCGAAGTAAGTCACCGTCGTGGCCGTAGACGGCGCTTCGTACTCCACCGCCACCGTGGCGCCCGCGCGGTAGACCGCCAGCACGCGCTTCATCAGCGCCATGTCCAGGTGCGCCGGCAGCAGGCCTTCGCGCTGGGACACCGCGATCATCGCGTCGACATCGCCGCGTTCGGCACAGACCATCAGTTCGGCATGCGCGGGATGCTGCCGCACGTCGCCGCTTGGCGATTGCAGATCGGCGATCCAGTGCATCAGCGCGCGGCATTCGTCGAAGTCGGCTTCGTTCGCAAGCAGCTCCTCCCGCAGGTGCGGACTGCTCCCGGTGTCGATCATGCCGACAAAGCCCACTTCCTCGCCCGCGGCCAGCAACTGGCAGGCGATCTCGTACGCGATCATGCCGCCCAGCGACCAGCCCGCCACCAGGTACGGACCAGACGCTTGCACGTGCCGCATGGCCTCCAGATACACGCGCGCCATCCCAACGATGCTTGCGTGCGGCGTTTCGCCGGCGGCGATGCCGCTGGCCGCCAGTGCGTAGACCGGCTGGTCGGCATCCAGGTGCCTGGTCAGGTCGAAGGCGTATTGCACTTCGCCACCGATGGGGTGGATCAGGAACAGCGGTGTCGATCGCCCATGCGTGCGGATGGGGACGAGGTTCGGATGCCGCGACGAAACCTTGCTCGAATCGATGAAGGCCGCCAAGGCGCCAAGGGTCGGATGCGAGAACAGATGACGCAGCTCCATCTCGATTCCGGCGCGCTTGCGCAACTGCGAAACCAGTTGCACCGCCAGCAGCGAATGACCACCCAGCGCAAAGAAGTCGTCGTGGACGCCGACCCGGTCGAGCTTCAACACCTCGGCCCATAGGACCGCCATGGTCTCTTCGATCGGCGTGCGCGGCGCGACGTATCCTGCCTCGCTGCGCGTCATGTCGGGCGCCGGCAGCGCACCGCGGTTGACCTTGCCGTTGGGTGTCAGCGGCATGCGTTCGAGCGCCACGACGTGGCTCGGCACCATGTACTCGGGCAAGGTCTGCGAGAGAATCGCGCGTAGTTGTGCCTCCGTGGGCAAGCTCTGCCCTTCGTACGCCACCAGGTACGCCACCAGCCGCTTATCGCCGACGCTGTCCTCGCGCGCCAGCACCAGCGCCTGGCGTACTCCAGTGCACGCAGTCAACTTCGCCTCGATCTCGCCAAGCTCGATGCGGAAACCACGGATCTTTACCTGGAAATCGTTGCGCCCAAGATATTCAATGCTTCCGCCGGTCCGCCAACGCCCCAGATCGCCGGTCTTATAGATCCGCGCATGCGGGTCGGCGAGGAAGGGATCCGGCAGGAAACGCTCCGCCGTCAGCTCCGGACGGTTCAGATATCCGCGCGCCACACCGACACCGCCGATGTAGATCTCACCCGCCACCCCCACGGGCACCGGTTCCCCGTGCTCATCGAGAATGTACACGCGCACATTGCCGAGCGGCCCGCCGATGCTTGGCCAGTCGCCAGCGTCACGCAACGCACAAGCTGTCGCATCCACCGTGCATTCGGTCGGGCCGTAGACGTTGTAGAAATCGATTCCGCTCGCCTGCCGCAAGCGCTGCCAAAGCGGCAACGACAGCGCCTCTCCACCCACCAAGATGGTTTTCAGTGCCGCTTCGTGGCCAGACGACGCCAGCAATCCCGCATCAAGCAGCATCTCCAGTTGCACCGGCGTGCAGTCGAAAGCCACTAGTTGCTGCTGCCAGATATAGGCGAGGAGCGCGGTGCTCTCCGTGCGCAAGGACTGCGGAAAAATAACCAGCGTCCGTCCCGACAGCAATTGCGTCAGCGATTGCACGGACGCATCGAACGTCACCGATGCATTCAGACCCACCCTCGCCGCTTGTCCGCATTCGGCGAAGGCCACGCGTTCCAGGCTCAACCAGAGGTTCAGAATGGAACGATGTTCGACCATGACGCCCTTGGGCATGCCAGTCGAGCCTGAGGTGTAGATCACATAGGCCAGGTTGTGCGGTTGGGCATGGTGATCCAGATTGCTGTCGCTGTAAGCAGCCAATGCATCCGCGTCGCTATCCAGACAGAACAGCGGCGAATCTGGTCCCGCTGGCACCGCATCGCGCACAGGCTGTTGCGTCAAGATCACAACCGGCTTCGCATCGTCCACGATGGCTGCAAGACGATCCGAAGGGTGACTCGGATCGAGCGGCACATAGGCCCCGCCGGCTTTCAACACACCCAGCAGGCCGACGATCATCGCCACCGACCGTTCCACGCACAATCCCACCAGTACGTCCGGACCGACGCCCAGCGTGCGCAGATGACGCGCCAGACGGTTGGCCCGAAGGTTGAGTTCCGCATAGGTCAGCGACTCGCCTTCGTACACCACGGCCACCTGCTCGGGCGTCCGCGACGCCTGGGCTTCGAACAACTCATGCAACGTCTGCGTGTTGGGTTCGAGGTCCGGATAAGCCGTAGCGGTGTCGTTGAACGCATACAGCAGTTGGTGACGCTCGGCTTCGTCCAGCATCGTCAGCTTGCCGACCGGGCGGCCCGGCTCGGCTACGATCGCCTGCAGTAGGCGGGTGAAGTGCCCCGCCATGCGTTCGATCGTGCGCGCCTCGAACAGCTCGGTGCTGTACTCGAAGCAGCCCTGCAAGCCCTCCCTGCCTTCGGTCAGGGTCAGCATGAGGTCGAACTTGGCGGTGACGCCGTTGCTTTCCAGAAGGTTCATCGACACGCCCGGTAGGGTCAGCTCGCCTATCGGCATGTTCTGCAGCGCCAGCATCACCTGGAACAACGGTGTGTAACTGGTGTGGCGTTCCGGCTGCAGCGCTTCGACCAGTTGCTCGAACGGCACGTCCTGGTGCGCATACGCATCCAGCGTGTGCTGTCGCACTTGCTGCAGCAAGCCATCGAAGTCGAGTGTCAGATCCACCTGGGTGCGCAGCACCAGCGTGTTGACGAAGAAGCCGATCAAGTCTTCGATGTCGGCGCGGTTGCGGTTGGCGATCGGCGTGCCGATGCAGATGTCGCTCTGCCCCGAATAGCGGGCCAGCAGCACGTTGAAGACCGCGCACAGCGTCATGAACAGCGTGCTCTGCGTACCCCGGCCCAGCGACTGCAGTTGCGTCACCAGTGCCGCCGGTATCGCGAACGGCACCGTCGCACCCACGTGACTGGCCTGCGGCGGACGCGGCCGGTCCGTGGGCAAGGCCAGCAGACTGGGGCTATCGGCGAGCTGCCGTTTCCAGTAACTGAGCTGTCGCTCCAGCACCTCGCCGCGCAGCCACTCACGCTGCCAGTGCGCAAAGTCGGCGTACTGGATCGGCAACTCCGGCAACGGCGACGGCCGGCCTTCGGTAAAGGCCTGGTACAACGCCGCCATCTCGCGCACTACCACGCCCATCGACCAGCCATCCGACACGATGTGGTGCATGGTCAGCAGCAGGATGTGCTCCTGCGCATCGAGTCGCAGCAGTGCGCCGCGGATCAGCAGATCGGACTCCAGGTCAAACGGCGTCTGCGTTTCTTCCATCAACAGGCGGTGCGCTTCCACCTGCCGTTCCCTCGATGGCAGCTCGGAGAGATCGCTCAGGGCCAGCAGCAAGGCCGTGGCCGGCATCACGATCTGCACGGGCGAGCCTTCCTGGTCCGCGAATCGTGTGCGCAGCGCCTCGTGGCGTTGCAGTATCTCATCGAGCGTACGGCCCAGCGCATCGATATCCAGATCGCCTGACAGACGCAACGTCAGCGGGATGTTGTACAGCGCACTCTGGCGATCGAGCTGATCGAGGAACCACAGGCGCGTCTGGGCGAACGACAACGCCAATGGCGTATCGCGTCCTACCGGCTGCAGCGGCGGAGCGCCGTCCCCGGTATCGGCATCGGCCACCCGATGCGTCAATGCCGCCACCGTGGGTGCGTCGAACAAGGCACGCAATGGCAGTTCGACGCGCCAGGCACGTTGCACGCGTGACACCAACTGTGTCGCCAACAGCGAGTGACCACCCAGTGCGAAAAAGTCGTCGTGCATGCCGACCCGATCCAGCTTCAGCACCTCGGCCCACAGGCCCGCCATGATCTCTTCCGCGGGCGTGCGCGGCGCCACATAGCCCGCCTCGCTACGTGTCATGTCCGGCGCCGGCAGCACACCGCGGTTGACCTTGCCGTTCGGCGTCAGCGGCATCCGTTCCAGCACGATGAAGTAGCTCGGCACCATGTACTCGGGCAGCGTCTGCGACAGCAGCGCCCGCAGATTGGCCTCGTCGGGCAGCGTCTGCCCTTCGTGCGCGACCAGATAAGCCACCAGACGCTTGTCGCCCGCGTGGTCCTCGCGCGCCAGCACCACCACTTCGCTGGCCAGCGCCTGCAGCGCGGACTCGATCTCGCCCAGCTCGATGCGGAAGCCGCGCACCTTCACCTGGTGATCGATACGGCCCAGGTACTCGATCTCGCCATCCGCCCGGTAGCGAACCAGATCGCCGGTGCGGTACATGCGTGCGTCCGGCACGGCACTGAAGGGGTTCGGGACAAACTTCTCCGCCGTCAGTTCCGGCCGTTGCAGATAGCCGCGCGCCAGGCCGTCACCGGCAATGAACAGCTCGCCGGCCACGCCCAGCGGCACCGGCTCCCACTGCGCATCGAGAATGTAGGTCTGCGTGCCTGCAATCGGTCGACCGATCGACACCGACGTGGTCGATCCTTTCATCACCAGGGTGAAGGTCGAATACGTCGTGTCTTCCGATGGACCGTACAGGTTGTAGACCTTCTCCACCGACGGCTGCTGATACAACGCCTGCGCCAGCGTGTTCGCCAGCGCCTCGCCCGCCAGGTTCACCACCTTCACCGACGCCGGCAGCCCGCGGCCGCGCAGCACTTCCGCCATGGCTGACGGCACCGTGTTCACCAGCGTCACCGGCAGCGCGTCGGCGTGCTCCATGAAGTCGAGGATGTTGTCGACCAGCCAGGTGGCACCGCCCTGACTGAGTGGCACGAATAGCTCGAAGATGGACAGGTCGAAGCAGACCGAGGTCGAGGCCAGCACCTTGCTCAAACTGTCGCGGTCGAAGGTGGCCTGAGCCCAATGGATAAAGGCCACCGCGTTGCGGTGCTGAATCCCCACCCCCTTGGGTTTGCCGGTCGAGCCTGACGTGTAGATCACGTAAGCCAGGTGATCGCCACGGGTAACGGATGAAGGATGGTCGTCGCGCTCGCCGGTCCACAACGCGTCGACGGCATCGACACGGATCACCGTCATCCCATCCACCACAGGCAACGCCAACGGCAATGCTTCCTGCGTCAGCAGCACTCGCGGCTGCGCATCGAGCAGCATCGTCGCGATGCGCCCCGGCGGATAGGTCGGGTCCAGCGGCACATAGGCACCGCCAGCCTTCAGCACGGCGAGCAAGCTCACCAGCAGGTCGGGCGTGCGCGCCATGCATACGCCCACCAGCACATCCGGACCGACGCCCAGGCGCCGCAGATGGTGCGCCAGGCGATTGGCACGCCGGTTCAACTCGGCATAGCTCAACTCGGTGCCGCGATGCATGACCGCCACGCTATCCGGCGTGCGCGCGGCCTGAGCTTCGAACAAACCCTGGATGGCCGGCGTCCCGGTTGACGACGCCACCACCGTGGCGGCGTTCCACTCATCCAACAGCAACTGCCGCTCGGCGACCGGCATCACCTCCAGGCTGTCCATCGACGCCTCCGGCTGGTTCTCCAGCGCGTCGGCCAGTTCCCCAAGCACCGTATGCATGTACTGGCATACCCGCCGCGCGCGATCCTCGCCCGGGATTTGCACCGCGATACCGAAGCCGTCGCCCGAATCGTCGATCGACACCAGGCACGGATAGTTGGTGCGTTCCTTCACCTTGATCGGCCGCATGCCCTCCAGCACGTCGATAGCGGACGCGTCGGCGCCGGCGTTGTGGCGATAGTTGAGCAGCGACGAGAACAGCGGCGTCGGCGCGGCCACACCGCTGGCGCGCTGCGCCAGGGCCAGCGACGCGTGCTCGTGTCGCAGCAGCCGGGTCAGGGTCGCGTGCGTATCGCGCACGCCGTCGAGCACCGGCTTCGCGCCGGTGGGAATGCACACCGGCAACGTATTGATGAAAATGCCCAGCACGCGGTCCGCACCTTCGCCGCTCTGCATGCGGCCGAACAGCACCGTGCCGAACACCACGTCCTGCCGCCCCGAGAGGCGCGACAGCACCTGCGCCCACGCCAGGTGCATCAGGCTGGCCGCGCTCACGCCGAGCTTGCGCGCCTGTTGCCGCAGGCGCCGCCCCAGCAAGGTCTCCAACTTGAGCTGTGCCTCGGCGATATCCGTGCCGTCGCCCTGCACATCCAGCAGGCCGAACGGTGCAGTGGGCTCGTCGACATGCGCCAGCATCGGGCGGAAGAACGCCTCGTGCTCCGCCTGGCTTACACCGAGTCGAGCCTGAGCCACGAAGTTGCGGTACGGCAGCGGCTCGGGCAGCGTGCCGCCCTGCCCTTCGAGGATGGCTTTCAACTCGCCCATCAACAGTTTGAGCGAGGTGTTGTCGTCGATCAGGTGATGCAGCATCACCTGCATCAGCCAGCGGCCCTGCTTCGCATCCTCCGCCACGAAGCAGCGGATCAGCGGCGCCTGCCGCACATCCAAGCGATAGTTCAGCGGGTTGTAGCGCTCGCTCAGTTGCGCCGCCACATCGCCGCTCTGGTCCAGGCTGACCTCTTCGAGCGGCAGCGGTGCCTGTCGCCATACCACCTGCACCGGTTCGGCCAGACCTTCCCAGTGCATGGCCGTGCGGAAGGCATCATGCCGCGCGATCACCGTCTCCAGCGCCGCCACGAACCGGTCGCGCAGGTCGCGCGTCTCGAACGCCCACAGCATCTCCATCAGGTACGCATCGCGCTCTTCCGCCATGCGGTGATGGAACAGCAGGCCCTCCTGCACCGGCGCCAGCGGATAAATGTCCTGGATATTCGCGGCACCGCCCGGCACGCGTTCGGCGATAGCGGCGAGCTCTTCGTCGCTGAGCGGCACCAGCGTCACCATGTCCGGCGTGATCCGCGTGCAGCCGGCCGGAATGCCGTTGGCCGGCACCGCGATCTCGCTGCCACCCTTGCTCGCCGCCACGGCCAGCGCCGCCACGGTGGGCTCGGCGAAGAACTGGCGGATATCCACCGACAGCTCCACGCGGCGCATCCGCTCGATCATCGCAATGGCGAGCAAGGAGTGGCCGCCCAGGGCGAAGAAATCGTCGTGGACGCTGACCTTGTCCAGCTTCAACACTTCCGCCCAGATACCGGCAATCACTTCCTCCACCGGCGTGCGCGGCGCGACATAAGCCGCCTCGCTACGAGTCGTATCCGGCGCCGGCAGCGCCTTGCGGTCGAGCTTGCCGTTGGCCGTCAGCGGAAAGCTGTCGAGCACCACGAAATGGTTCGGCACCATGTACTCAGGCAGGTGCTTGCCCACTGCGGCACGCAACTGCGTCTCATCGGGCATGGCCTGCCCGTCGCGCGCCACCACGTAGGCCACCAGCCGCTTGTCGCCGGGCTGGTCTTCGCGCACCAGTACCAGCGCCTCGCGCACCGCCGGATGATCGGCGACGCGCGCCTCGATCTCGCCCAGCTCGATGCGGAAGCCGCGGATCTTGACCTGCTCATCGTTGCGGCCGAGGTATTCGACGCTGCCATCCGCCAGCCAGCGGCCGACGTCGCCGGTCTTGTAGAGCTTCGCCTGCGGATCGTCGACATGCCTACTGTCGATAAAGGGATGGGCGATAAAGCGCTCGGCCGTGAGTTCCGGCCGGTTGAGATAGCCGCGCGCCACGCCCGCGCCGCCCACATAGAGCTCGCCGGCCACGCCGATCGGCGCCGGCTGGCGATGCGCGTCCAGCACATAGAGTTGCAGGTCGGGAATCTGCCGGCCGATCGGGCTGGGGCCGACGCGATAGGCATCCGACGGCTCCAGCGCCAGATAGGTCACGTGCACGGTCGTTTCGGTGATGCCGTACATATTGACCAGGCGCGTAGCGGCGTTCACCGGCCGCTCGTACCAGGGCTTGAGCGCGCTCAGCTCCAGCGCCTCGCCGCCGAACACCACGTAACGCAAACGATGCGCCTTGCCCTGCTCGCCCTGCGCGGCGATCAATTGGCGGAACGCGCTCGGCGTCTGATTGAGCACGGTCACGCCCTGCTCGCATAGCAAGTCATAGAACTCCGACGGCGAACGCGTCACCGCCTGCGGCACCACCACCAGCTTGCCGCCATAGGCGAGCGCGCCCCAGATCTCCCACACCGAGAAGTCGAAGGCGAACGAGTGGAACAAGGTCCACACGTCGTGCTTCCCGAAGCCGTACCAATGATCGGTGGACGACAGCAGCCGCATCACGTTGCCGTGCGCCACCATCACCCCTTTGGGTTGGCCGGTGGAGCCGGAGGTGTAAATGATGTAGGCGAGGTGATGCGCTTGCAGGCCGATCGATGCGGCGTCGAGATTGCCGGAGTCCACATTCGCCCACGCCTGCGCGCCGCTGCGCAGATCCAGCACCGGCGCTGCCGAGGCCAGCAGCATGTTCTGCACCGCCGGCGGCAGGTTTTCCCAGCCGTTGACCAGCACCGCCACCGGCGCGCTGTCGGCCAGGGTGTAGCTAAGACGGTCGGCCGGATACGCCGGGTCGAGCGGCACATAGGCGCCGCCGGCCTTCAGCACGGCGAGCAGGCCCACGATCATTTCGACCGAGCGCGGTACGCACAGGCCCACTAGCACGTCCGGCCCCACGCCCAGGCTGCGCAGATGGCGGGCCAGGCGGTTGGCCCGCGCGTTGAGTTCCACGTAGGACAGCGACTCGTCCTCGTAGGTCACGGCGACAGCGTGCGGGGTTAGCGACGCCTGCGCTTCGAACAGCTCGTGCAGCCTGCGCGCGTCAGGCGTGGTGCCCGGAACCACCTTGCCCGTATCGTTGAACGCATACAGCAACTGGTGACGCTCGGCTTCGTCCAGCATCGCCAGCTCGCCCACCGGGCGTTCCGGCTCGGCCGCGATCGCCTGCAACAAGCGGCTGAAGTGGCCGGCCATCCGCTCGATCGTGCGGGCGTCGAACAGCTCGGTGCTGTACTCGAAACAACCCTCCAGGCCATCCCGCCCCTTCGCCAGAGTCAGCGTCAGGTCGAACTTCGAGGTGACACTCTCGCTTTCCTTCAGGCTCAGCGACAGCCCCGGCAGCAACTGCTCGTCCGTCGGCATGTTCTGCAACACCAGCATCACCTGGAACAGCGGTGTGTAGCTGGTATGGCGTTCCGTCTGCAGCGCTTCCACCAACTGCTCGAACGGCACATCCTGGTGGGCATACGCCTCCAGCGTGTGCTGGCGTACCTGCCCGAGCAGCTCGGTGAAGCCGCGTTGCAGATCCACTTGCGTGCGCAGCACCAGCGTATTGACGAAGAAGCCGATCAGGCCCTCGATATCCGCGCGATTGCGGTTGGCGATCGGCGTGCCGATGCAAATATCGCTCTGTCCCGAATAGCGCGCCAGCAGCACGTTGAAGGCCGCGCTCAACGCCATGAATAGTGTGCTCTGCGTACCTCGGCCCAGCGATTGCAGTTGCGTCACCAGTGCCGCCGGTATGGCGAACGGCACCGTCGCACCCGCATGGCTGGCCTGCGGCGGACGCGGCCGGTCGGTCGGCAGCGCCAGCAGGCTCGGGCTGTCCGCCAGTTGCCGCTTCCAATAATTCAACTGGCGCTCCAGCACCTCGCCCCGCAACCAGGCCCGCTGCCAGTGCGCAAAGTCGGCGTACTGGATCGGCAGCTCCGGCAGCGGCGACGGCTGCCCTTCGACAAAGGCGGCGTACAGGGCCGCCATCTCGCGCACCACCACGCCCATCGACCACCCATCCGACACGATGTGGTGCATCGCCAGCAGCAGGACATGCTCTTCGTCGGCCAGCTTGAGCAGACTCGGGCGGATCAGCGGCCCTGTCGACAGATCGAATTGAGCGACCGCCTCTTCCTGCAAGCGCAGGCGCGCCTCCGCTTCGCGTTGCGCGGGCGGCAGCTGACTCAGGTCCATCACCGGCAGCGCCAACGATGGCGCCACCGCGATGCGCTGTACCGGCTCGTCCCCCGCCAGCGCAAACGTGGTGCGCAGCGCTTCATGGCGACGCACGATTTCATTGAGCGTGCGCGCCAGCGCGTCCACGTCGAGCCGCCCCGTCAGGCGCGCAGCGGCGGCCAGGTTATAGATCTCGCGGCGGGACTCGTACTGGTCGAGGAACCACAGGCGCTGCTGAGCGAACGACAGCGGCAGCGCCGCGCCGCGCGACACGCGCGGTATCCCTCCCGGTATCGGCGGCGCCACGACGGTCGGTGCCTCCTGGATGTTACGCAGAGGCACTTCCTTGCCGGACTCCACCGGGCGACCCCATGCCCGCGCGGCGCGACGTTGGGATGCCATGACCGGCGCGGACTCCACCGCCGGCGTCGTTATGGCCGCAGTCGCGACGCGCGCGGCTACGCTCGTTTCGCTGACAGGTGCTCCGGCGATCGCCAGGTACGCACGCGCCAGGTGCTCAGCCAGCCCTGCCAGCACCGGGTATTCAAAGAAGACCGTCGGCTTCAACTCCAACCCATATCGCTGGTTCAACGCGTTGGCGAATTCGGTGAAGGTGATCGAATCGAAACCGTACTCGCTCAAGGGCGTCTCGTCGTCGATGTCTTCCGGCTTAACCTTGATTAGTGCCGAAGCCACGCCGACCAGTTCGCGCACAAGTTTGTCCGACGATGGCTGCGCCACAGGGGCGGCTTCATCGCGAGGCGCCTGGGCCGCCGGCCGACCCGAGAGCACCTGGCGGATGCGCGCGGCATCGCCCGCCATCACCAGCAACTGGTGCTGCGTGCCGGCCCATGCCCGGCGCAGCGCCACAATGCCGCTATCGGTCTCCAAGGCATGCATGCCCAACTGCCGCGCCAGCATGGCGCGCGTCGCGGCGTCCACCTGCATGCCGCCCTCGTCCCACAACGGCCAGTTCACCGACAGCGTGCGCCCGCGGCGCTGCCCCTTGGCCACGAGTTCGCCGCGGTAGTGCGCGAACGCATCCATGAAGGCATTACCCACGGCGTAGTCGGCCTGCCCGATATTGCCGAGCGCGCCGGCAATCGACGAGAAGGTGATAAAGCAATCCAGCGGCATGTCGCGGCTGGCTTCATCCAGATTCAGCGTGCCGGCCACCTTGGCGCCCAGCACGTCGCGCAACTGTTGCTGCGTCTTGCCGGCCAGATAGCCGTCGCGTAGAACGCCGGCGCTGTGGATGATGCCGTCGAGGCTTTCGAACTCCTCCGGAATGCTGTGCACCAGCGCAGTCAACGCCGCCGCGTCGGTGACATCCACCGTGTGGTAGCGCACCACCGCGCCCAGTGTTTCGAGCTCGCGGAGGTTAGCCTGAAGGCTTTCGCTCAGCGCCGAACGGCCGGTCAGGATCAGCACCGGGTTGCGAGCCTGCCGCGCGATCTCCCGCGCGAAGATCAGGCCCAACCCACCGGCACCACCGGTGATGAGGTAGACACCTTGTGCCTTCCACGGGATAGGCGCCTCGGCGCCATCCCCATGCGCATCCCATCCCGCCACCTGCCGCTCGCCGTTGACGTAGCGCACCTGCTGCGCGTCGTCGCCGCGGTTGTCCAGCAGCGCCCGGACGACATCCTGCCCCGGCTCGACGCTGATGATCTGGCCAGCGATACGAGGGTTTTCCAATTGCGCTGTACGCAACATGCCGCCAAGGCCACGCAGGGTCTGTTGCACACCGCGATCGGGAACGACGACCTGCAGCAACAAGGTTCCGCTCTCGCGGTTCCAGGTCTGGAGCTGTTCCAGCAGGACGCCCGCGGCATCCATATAGCCTTTTGCGGCATCGGGTCCGGTCGGCAGCCGCACGCAGATCGCATCCGGCAGCACGTGTGCGATATCCGTATCCACACCCAACAGCACCACATGACTGGCGTAGCCAGGCTTCTCACCCTTCGCGGCCGGGCGCGAATGCCATGCGGGCTGGAACATAAGTGTCTGGATCGGCGCCGCGGACGACGGCTTAGCCACCACCGGTGCTCCCAGCATCGGTCGCAGGCTGAAACCACGCAGACGCACGCATACCGCGCCCTGTTCGTCGCACAGATCCAGATCGAGCCTGCGCACGACGTCACTCGCATGGCTGCCGGCGTTGGGGCGCACTACCGCCCACATCGAAGGCGTGCATGGACGCAGCATCTCCAGCACGTCCAGCGCAAACGGCAGCACCGGCGTGGCGTCGGCCTTGCCGGTAGCCGTATCGACTTGCATGCCGACAGTGGCCTGCAACGCCGCATCGAGCAGGCTGGGATGCAGCCCATAGCCCTCCCGCGGTGCGGTGGCCGGCAGCGCAATGCGGGCCAGCACCTGTCCCGGCCCCACCCACAGTTCCGCCAGCCCTTGGAAGGTCGGCCCATAGTGCAGGCCCATCTGCTCGAACAGCGCATAGCACTGCTCCGCTGCCAGATGAACGGCGGAGCACTCGCCACGCAGCGCAGACAGATCGTGCGTTGCCGCCATGGGCAACTCGGTTACCGCCAGCCTGCCGCGGCTGTACACCACCGCCTCGCCGTCGCCGCCTTCGCTATAGATCTCGAACGGCAGCTCACCGGAGGCTTCCGGATAGAGCGCGATATGCAGATCGAGGCCATCGGCGCTCACGGTCACGGGGCGCGTCCACGCCATATCCCGCAGCTGCAAACCGCGGTCGTCGCCGAGCGCTTCACGCGCAGCGCAACGCGCCATCTCCATCTGCGCGGCCCCTGGCAGGACGCGCGTTCCACGCACACGATGGTCGGCCAGATAGAACTCATGGCCTGAAAGCCGCGTGGTAAAGCGCAGGCCCGCCACATCGGAAGTGTTCCGGTGCAGCAGCGGATGCAGCACCGAAGCAGCGGACGCCGCCACGTTTTGCGAACGGGTATCGAGCCAGTAGCGCTCGCGTGCAAACGGATACGTCGGCAGGCTGATCCGTCGCGGCAGCAACGCGCCGTACAGCATCGCCCATGCTACCGGCAGGCCCTTCACCCACAGGTCCAGCAACTTGCCGTGCTGGCCTTGCGCGACCCAGCCGGACAGCAAGGTATCCATCCCCGGGTCGCCAGCCAGCGACCTGAGCACGTCCTTGGTCCGCTTCACTTGGCCGCGGTAGATCTCTTGCTCGCCGCTCGTCTCGCCATCCAGGTAACCGGCCAGCGCTGAGCGCAGTTCGCTCAGCGTGTGAACCACGATACCCAGACGCTCGTCCATCGCCTCACGACCCATCTGCAGCGTGTAGGCCAGGTCATCGAGACGCAGCGTTGCATCGTCTTCGCGCCTGTCCAGGAACGCCGACAGCCGCGCTACTTGTTCACGCAGCCGTTCCTCGCTGCGCGCCGACAGCACCACCAGGGCCGGGCCTTGGCTCGCCACATGGGCTCGTGCCGGTGCTTCGTATTCCTCGATCACTACGTGCGCGTTGGCGCCACCGGCGCCGAACGACGAGATGCCCGCGGTACGCGGGTAAGTCTTGCTGACGCCATCCGTTACGACTACCGGGCGTTCCCACGGCCCCAGCGTCTGCTGCACCACGAACGGCGTGCCGGCAAAGTCGATATTCGGGTTCAATACGCTGGAGTGCAGGCTCGGCGCCAATTGCCGGTGCTTGAGCTGAAGCAATACCTTGGTGACGCCGGCGATACCCGCCGCGCTCTCGCAGTGACCGATGTTCGATTTGGCCGAGCCGATCGCGCAGTACTGCTTGTCCTGCGTCCAATGACCGAACGCCTTGCTCAGTCCCGCGATTTCGATCGGATCGCCCAGACTGGTTCCGGTGCCATGCGCTTCGATGTAGCTGATCGCCCGCGCATCCACGCCGCCGTCGCGCAACGCCCGCTCGATTACCTGCGCCTGCGCGTTCGGGTTCGGCACGGTGTAGCCGTTGGTCTTGCCGCCATGGTTGATCGCGGTGGCTTTGATGATCCCGTAGATATGGTCACCATCGGCGATAGCCTGTGCGAGCGGCTTCAACAGCACTGCACCGACGCCTTCGCCCGGCACATAACCTTCGCCACCCTCGCCGAAACTCTCGCAACGTCCTTTGCCGGAGATGAACTTACCCTGCGCCAGCATCAGGTATTTGTTCGGATGGATCGATACGTTCACGCCGCCCGCGATCGCCACCGCGCAGCCGCCCTGCCGCAGGCTCTGGCAGGCCAGATGGATCGCCGTCAACGACGACGAGCACATCGTGTCCAACGCCAGGCTCGGACCGTGGAAGTTGCAGAAGTACGAGATACGGTTGGCGATCGATGCCGAGCTGTTGGACACCGACACGTTCTGCCCGAGGGCCTGTGCCTGCGCGCCGTAGAGTTGGTACTCCTCGTACATCACGCCCACGAACACGCCGACGTTGCCATCCTGACCGACCGCCACGCTGTCGCGCGTATATCCGGCGTCTTCCATCGCGCCGTGCACGCATTCGAGGAACAATCGCTCCTGCGGGTCCATCAGCTCCGCTTCCCGCGGAGAAATGTTGAAGAACAGCGGATCGAACTGGTCTACCCCATCCAGGAATCCCCCCCACTTGCTATAGGTGGTTCCGACCTTGCTGCGGTCCGCGTCGTAGTAACGCTGCCAGTCCCAGCGCTCCAGCGGGATCTCGGTGATGCTGTCCTTGCCGCCGCTCAGGTTCGACCAGAACGTCTCTATGTCACCAGCCTGCGGATAACGTCCCGACAGACCAATGATCGCGATCGCTTCGTGCGCCGGCGACGCATGGCGCAAGGCGAACCGCGAGCGAGGCTGCAGGATCGGTGCGACCCGCACACTGTCGCGAGGTTTCGCCACGGCAGCCGGCGCGGCGACATTCGCCTTCTCGCCGAGCAGCTCGACCAAGGCAGCGCGATGCTGTTTCAGGAAATAGTCGGACAGCGCCGCGATGGTCTGGTATTCGAAGAACAGTGTCTTCGGCAGCGAGCCGAAGACCTTTTCCAGTTTGGCGGTCAGATCCATGACCATGACGGAATCGATGCCGTACGTTTCCAGTGGCGCGCTCGCATCGATCTTCTGCGCCGGCAATTTCAGCGTCGACGATAAGGTGCGCACCAGGTGGCGTACCGTCTTCTCGTGCAGGTCTTCGGCCACGGAGCCCACGCTGTTCGTCTCGACTGCGACAGCAACGGGTTCCGCTGGCGCATCCTTCATCGACAGCGTGGCTTTCAGCCGATGCGGCAAACCTTCGACCACCAGAACCTGAGGCGCACCGCTCGACCAGGCCTGGGTCAATGCCGCACAGCCGTTGGCGGTGCGTAATGGCGTCATGCCGATTTCCCGCAACAGATACTGCCGCGTCGCGTCATCGACTTGCATGCCGCCTTCGGCCCACAGCGGCCAGTTGATCGACAGCGTGCGGCCATGGCGCAAACCCTGGTCCGCCAAGTCGCTGCGGTAGTTTGCGAACGCATCCATGAACGCGTTCGCCGCCGCGTAGTCGGCCTGGCCTACGTTGCCGATCGCGCCGGTGATCGAGGAGAAGACGATGAAGCAGTCCAGCGCCATATCCGCGCTTGCCTCATCCAAGTTCAGCGTACCGGCCACCTTCGCGCTGAACACCTCGCGCATCTGCGCCGGCGTCTTCCGAATCAGGAAACTGTCGCGCACCACGCCGGCGCTGTGGATGATGCCGTCGAGGCTTTCATAGTCTTCCGGAAGGCTGCGCACCAGCCGCATCACGGCTGCCTTATCGGCGACATCCACCGCGTGATAGCGCACGACCGCGCCCAGGGTTTCCAGCTCGCGAACGTGCGCCTGGATGCGTTCGTCCAGCGCCGAACGCCCGGTGAGGATCAGTGTGGCGCCTTTCGCCTGCCGCGCGATCTCGCGCGCGAAGATCAGGCCCAATCCACCGGCACCACCGGTAATCAGGTAGACACCCTGCGGCTTCCATGGCGCGCGCGCCTCGGCTGCCTGCGCGTACTCGGCCCAGCCGGCGACCTGGCGTACACCGCCGGCATAACGGATATGCGCGGCAAGGCTGCCGCGGTTGTCGGCCAACGCCTGCGCGATGTCCTGGCCGGCGTCGACCTGGATGACCTGACCAGACAAGCGCGGATTCTCCAGTTGCGCCGTGCGCAGCATCCCGCTCAACCCTGCCAGCAAGGCGCCTTCGCCGTCGCACGGCACCACCACCTGGATCAGGTGCTGCCCTGGCTGGCTGCTCAATCCCTGGAGCTGCTCCAGCAGCGCCACGGCCGCCGCTTCGTAGCGCTGCGACAGATCGCCGCCGACCGCAGAACCCAGTTGGACTGCGTCCGGTATCTGCATCTGTACGCGATCGGCGTCGACAGCATTCACGCCCAACAGCAGCACCCGGCGCTGTGCGAACACGGGACTCGCTGCATGACGATGAGCGACAGGCCGCGCGTCCCACGACGGGATCATCAACAGCGTTTGCAAGGATTTACCGTACTCGGCGATGGCCTTCGCCAAGCGCAACTCAAGCCGACGGAAACGAATGCATACCGAACCCGTTTCATCGCAAAGATCGATGTCGAACCTTTGCGATGCCTGGTCCATGGTGTCGCCAGCGCTACGTCGCACGACTGCCCACATGTCGGCAGCACACGGCGCCAGCATCTCCATCGAACCCAGGGTGGCAGGCAACCACAAGGTGGACTCATGGGCGCCATCGGCCGCCAACATCCATCCGAGGGTGGCCTGCAGCGCGGCATCCAGCAGGCTGGGATGCAAGACGTAATCGTCCTGTGTTGCCTGCGCGGCCGCCGGCAAGGTGATCCGCGCCAGCACCTGTTGCGAACCGACGAACAACTCGCCCAAACCCTGGAAGGTCGGGCCGTAGTGCAGGCCCATTTGTTCGAACTGCGCGTAGCACTGTGCCGCGCTCATGGAAGCGGTGCTTTGCTCACGCAAGACGGCAAGGTCGTGTGCCGCCATGGCCACCGACGCATCGGCGATGGCGGTCACCAGACCTTGGCTATAACGCACGGTATCGCCGTCTTCGACGTCGCTATACAGCTCGAAACCGATACCGCCGTCCTCTTGCGGCACCAGGGCGATATGCAGATCCAGCCCTTCCGTCACCACCACGGGGCGCAGCCAGGCAATATCCCGCAATTGCAAAGTGCCATCGTCTTCGAGCGCCTCGCGCACGGCCCGGCGCACCATCTCCAACTGCGCCACGCCCGGCAGTACCCGTAGGCCACGCACCGCGTGATCGGCCAGGAAGAATTCCTCGCCACTGAAATGCGAACTGAAACGTTGCACCGAAAAACTCGAAGTATTGCGATGCACGAGCGGATGCAGCACCGCGCCCGCCGTCGCTACCTCGATGCCTTGTGCTGCATCGGTGTCGATCCAGTAGCGCTCGCGCGCAAACGGGTAGGTCGGCAGACTGATGCGGCGCGGCTTCGTCTCGCCGTACAGCTTCTCCCAGACAACCGGCAGCCCCTTCACCCACAGGTCCAGCCACTTGCCGTGCTTGCCTTGTGCAAGCCAGGCGACCAGCAGGGTATCCACGCTGTCGTCACCGGCCAGCGCCGTGAGCGCTTCTTTCGTCCGCTTCACCTGGCCGCGATAGACGTCCTCGCCCCCCGTGTCGCCATCCAGATACGCGACCAGTTTTGCCCGCAGCTCGCCTAGCGTGCGCGCCACGATGCCCAGGCGTTCGTCCATCGCCTCGCGACCTACCTGCAACGTGTAAGCCAAGTCGTCCAGCCGCGGCGTGGCATCGTCCTTCCGTGTCTCAAGGAACGCCGACAGCCGCGCTACCTGCTCCTGCAACTGCTCCTCGCTGCGTGCCGACAGCACCACCAGCGCCGGGCCGTTGCTGGCCGTTTCCGTGCGCACCGGCGCCTCGTATTCCTCGATCACCACATGCGCGTTCGCTCCGCCCGCACCGAACGAGGAGATGCCCGCGATACGCGGATACGTCCGCGTCGCTCCGTCCTTTTCCAGCGTCGGCCGCTCCCACGGCCCCAGCGTCTGCTGCACCACGAACGGCGTGCCGGCGAAGTCGATGTTCGGGTTCAGTACGCTGGAGTGCAGGCTCGGCGCCAATTGCCGGTGCTTGAGCTGAAGCAATACCTTGGTGACGCCGGCGATGCCCGCCGCGCTCTCGCAGTGACCGATGTTCGATTTAGCCGAGCCGATCGCGCAGTACTGCTTGTCCTGCGTCCAGTGGCCGAACGCTTTGCTCAATCCCGCAATCTCGATCGGATCGCCCAGACTGGTTCCGGTGCCATGCGCTTCGATGTAGCTGATCGCCCGCGCATCCACGCCGCCGTCGCGCAACGCCCGCTCGATTACCTGCGCCTGTGCGTTCGGGTTCGGCACGGTGTAGCCGTTGGTCTTGCCGCCGTGGTTGATCGCGGTGGCTTTGATGATCCCGTAGATATGGTCGCCATCGGCGATAGCCTGTGCGAGCGGCTTGAGTAAGACCGCGCCGACGCCTTCGCCCGGCACATAACCTTCGCCACCCTCGCCGAAACTCTCGCAACGTCCTTTGCCGGAGATGAACTTGCCCTGCGCCAGCATCAGATATTTGTTCGGGTGGATCGATACATTCACGCCGCCCGCAATTGCCACCGCGCAACCGCCCTGCCGCAGGCTCTGGCAGGCCAGATGGATCGCCGTCAGCGACGACGAGCACATCGTGTCCAGCGCCAGGCTCGGACCGTGGAAGTTGCAGAAGTACGAAATACGGTTCGCGACCGACGCCGCGCTGTTGAGCAGCGCCACATTCTGGCCGCGCGCCTGCGCCTGCGCGCCGTACAGTTGGTACTCCTCATACATCACGCCTACGAAGACGCCGACGCTGCCTTCCTGGCCGGCACCGGCATGCCGCGTCACGCTCTCGCGCGTATATCCGGCGTCTTCCATCGCGCCGTGCACACACTCGAGGAACAAGCGCTCCTGCGGGTCCATCAGCTCCGCTTCTCGCGGCGAGATGTTGAAAAACAGCGGATCGAACTGGTCTACCCCATCCAGGAATCCGCCCCATTTGCTATAGGTGGTTCCCACCTTGCTGCGATCCGCGTCGTAGTAACGCCGCCAGTCCCAGCGTTCCAGCGGGATCTCAGTGATGCTGTCCTTGCCGCCGCTCAGATTCGACCAGAACGTCTCTATGTCGCCAGCCTGCGGATAACGTCCCGACAGGCCAATGATCGCGATCGCTCCCGTGTCGTTGGCCGCCGTGATCGGACCGGAGCGAAGCGCATCTTCGGGTTTCCCGCTACCGAAACGGCTGTCCTGTGTTCCGAAGCGAGGGCGCCGGCTCAACGGTGCCGTGATGGCTTCTGGCGGCGCCTCTTTCCTTGCCGGTTCCACAACCGGAATGTCGACGGGGGTTTCGCCCAGCAGTTCGCTCAGGCGCGTGCGGTGATGCTGGATAAAGTAGCCGGCCAGCGCGGCAAGGGTCTGGTATTCGAAAAGCAGTGTCTTGGAAAGCGATCCGAATACCTGCTCCAGAGTTCGGGTCAGCTCCATCACGAGAATGGAATCGATGCCGTAGGCTTCCATCGGCGCATGAGCGTCGATGCTGTGCGCCGGGCGCTTCAAGGTGCCTGCCAGCAGGCGCACGAAGTAGCGGACGGACTTTTCCTGCAAATCTCCTGAGATGTTTTCCGGTGCGGCGGCTTTGGCGGCCTCCGGCGCAGCAGCAGGTTTCGCGTGATGCGCAAGACTGGCCTTGAAACGGTCGATCGCCCCTTCAGCCACCAGGACCTGAGGCATCCCGCTGGCCCATGCATGCGCCAAGGCCTCGCGGCCGCTGTTGGAACGGAGCGGAACCAGGCCGGTATCTTGCGTCATGGCGCGACGGGTCGCTGCATCGACCTGCATGCCGCCCTCTTCCCACAAGGGCCAGTCGAGCGAGAGCGTGCGGCCACGGCGCGCGCCTTGGCGCACCAGATCGGCCCGGTACGTCATATAGCCGTCCATAAAGGCGTTGGCCGCCGCGTAATCGGCCTGCCCCACGTTGCCCAGCGCACCCGAGGTCGATGCGAAGCAGATGAAGCTGTCCAGCGCCATGTCCCGGCTGGCCAGGTCGAGATTGACCAGGCCGGCCACCTTGGCGCGAAGCACCTCGCGTACTTCCTGCGCGGTCTTTCTGACCATGAAACTGTCGCGCAATACACCGGCGGCGTGGAGGATGCCGTCCAGGCTTTCGAATTCGTCGTGGATACCCTGCACCAGATGCGTGACGCTGGCGGCATCGCCGACGTCCACCTCGCGATATCGCACGACCGCACCCCATCGCTCGAGTTCTCGAACGCCCGCGAGCATCGTCTCGGTAGCCGGCGAACGACCAGCCAGGATCAGCACGGGGTTCTTCGCGCGACTGGCGATGTCGTGGGCGAAGATCAGGCCCAATCCACCGGCGCCGCCGGTTATCAGGTAGACGCCGCGATCTTTCCAGGGCGATGAGACATGCGCCGCCTGCGGCAACTCGCTCCAGGCCAGCGCCATGCGCTTGCCGGCGACGTAACGCACCTGCGGCGAATCGCCGGCGCCATGCTCGGCGAGCACGCGCGCGATGTCCTGGCCGCGCTCGACAGCGATCACCTGACCCACGATGTTCGGGTTTTCCAGATGAGCACAGCGCAGCATGCCGCCGAGACCGGACCACGCCATGCCGACACCCTCATCCGGCACCACGATCTGGATCAGGTGCCGACCCGGCGAGTCATAGAGCGCCTGGATCTTTTCCAGCAAAAGACAGGTCGTGGCTTCGAAAGCGTGCGCCAGATCGTCTTCTGCGTTGACGACATGGAACTCGACTCCCGGCATCTGCGGCTGCGGCACATCCGCGACACCGCATAAGAACACCACGCGCCGCGAGAAGGTTTCCGCTCCTACGGCCGACGCTTCGCGCCACTCCGGAGACAACAAGGCCGTGCGCAAAGACACTTCGACCGCCTCTGTCGCCGCCGCGCGTACGCAGAACTCTTTGAGACGAACGCAGACGGCGCCCTTCTCGTCGCACAGATCGATGTCGAACTTCTGCATCGCACCGCCGGTACGGCGATATACGACCGCCCACATCTGCGGCGTGCACGGTGCAAGGATCTCCAGCTCCCCGAGCGCAAACGGCAACAGCAGGCTTTTCTCGCCCGCACCCCGCTCCCCTTCGCGCATGCCGATGGCCGCCTGCAGCGCGGCGTCCAGCAAGCTGGGATGCAGCACGTAGCTGCCTTCCGATGCGCGCAACGCTTCCGGCAAGGCGATACGCGCCAGGGCCTGTTCGTCTCCCACGAACAGCTCGATCAGGCCGCGATGACCGGGTCCATAACTCAAACCCGTTTTGTCAAAAGCGGCATAGCACTGTTCCGCGCTCAAGTGGACATCTGCGCAGCTTTTGCGCAGGCCTTCGAGATCATGCGGAGCCGGCTGCTCGGAGACGACCTTCGTCACCGTGCCCTGGGTGTACACCACGGGCTCTTCGCCATCGCCCTCGCTGTAGATTTCGAAATCGACCTTACCGTCCGTTTCCGGAAACAAGGCGAGGTCCACATCGACCGGCCCCGTATCCGCTGCGACCGGATGCATCCATACGATGTCTTTCAAACGATACGAGCCGGCCGGCCATGCCATCGCCCGCTCCATCGCGCAGCGGGCCATCTCCAGCTGCGCGGCACCCGGCAAGGTACGTTTGCCCTGTACGACGTGATCGGCCAGGAAGAACTCGTTGCCGTCGAAGCGCGAGCTGAAACGCAATCCCGCCACGTTGGAGCTATTCCAATGCAGCAAAGGATGCAGGGCCGTGGAAGTCTGTTTCGCAGCGCCGGCTTCGACCCAATGCTTTTCCTTGACGAAGGGATACGTGGGCAAAGCGATGCGGCGAGGCTTCTTCGTGCCGTAAAGCCCCGCCCAGTCGAGCTCATAACCAGCGGCCCACCGCTTCGCGAGCTCGGTGAGGTTCCGCTCGGACAACAGTTTTGCAAGCTGATCATCGGACGGCGGCTCTTCTGCGATGCGCGTGAGGACTTCCGCGCCGACTTGTCCGGTCAACACATCCACGGCGTCGCCCGCAAGCCAGGCCGACATCTGCGTCTGCACCGCCTCGAACGAATCGGCTACCAAGGCCAGCCGCGCCTCCATCGGCCGGCGTCCAACCTGCAGCGTGTAAGCGAGATCGCTCAGGTCATGACGGAGAGCTTCTGGCGAGGCGATCGCACCCAGTAATTGCCGGGCGCTTTCCCGCAACACCGGCACGGTTTTCGCGGAAAGCAGGATCAGGGCTGGCCCCGATGCTGTCTCGCGCTTCTCGACAAGTTCGGGTTCCCGGTATTCCTCGACGATCACATGCGAATTCACACCGCCGAAGCCGAACGAACTTATCCCCGCACGACGAGGTATCACCAAGCCGGCGTCGTCGCGCAATGCAGGCCACGGCTGCGCTTTGTCGACGATGAAGAACGGACTGCCGTCAAAGGCGATGCGCGGATTGAGCTTTTGATAGTGCACCAGCGGCGGGAACGACTGATGCCTCATGCACAGCACGGTCTTGATGACGCCAGCCAGGCCGGCCACCGACTCCAGGTGGCCGATATTGGTCTTGACGCTGCCAATGCCGCAGGAGTGTTCCTCCAGCGTTTCGCCCTGCTCGGCGGCAACCCGCGAGAAGGCCATCTTCAGCCCTTCCACTTCGATCGGATCGCCCTTGGGCGTTCCCGTGCCATGCGCTTCGACATAGTTCACCGTGCTGACCGGGACGCTCGCCTGACGCAAGGCTTCGGCCACGACGTTCGATTGCGCGAGCGAGCCGGGATAAGTCACCGTGCGTGCGTGGCCGCCGTGATTCATCGCCGACCCGCGCAGCACCGCGACGATGCGGTCGTTGTCCCGAACCGCCTTGTCGAGCGGCTTGACCAGAACCATCGCGGCGCCTTCGCCGCGAACGTAGCCGTTGGCGCGTTCGTCGAAGCTCTTGCAGCTTCCGTCGGGGGACAACATGCCCGTCTTGGAGAAGGAGATGAAATGCGTCGGGCTGCACAACACGCTGATGCCACCGACCAGGGCCTGGTCGCACTCGCCGCGGCGAATGGCGTGGGCAGCCTTGTGCAGCGCCACCAGTGAGCTCGAGCAGGCGGTATCGATCGGCAGGCTCGGCCCGTGCAAGTTCAGGAAGTAAGAAATGCGATTGGGAATGAGCGCGGTGTGCGTCCCGGTGGAAACATGGCCTTCGATTGCATCGAGTGCATCGCCAAGGCGATCTTCATAGTCGAAATTGAACACGCCGATATACACGCCGGTGTTGCTTCCGCTGAACACCTTCGGGTCATAGCCGGCGTCTTCGATACATGCCCACGCCTGCTCCAGCATGATCCGCTGCTGCGGATCCATGACCTGGGCTTCGCGTGCCGAAATGCCGAAGAAATCGGCATCGAAGAACTCCACCCCATCGACAAAACCGCCCCACTTGCTGACGGATTTATTCTTCTCGCGAGGATCGGCCGAATAGAACGCCTCCTTGTCCCAGCGGTTCTCGGGCACCTCGCTGATGCCGGACAACCCGCCGCACAGGTTCTGCCAGAACTGCTCATAGTTTCCCGCACCGGGAAAACGGCAGGCCATGCCGACGATCGCGATAGGCCCGCCTTCATCGGTATGGATGGTGGCGTCATCGCTCGCGCTGCCGTTCGACAGAGACGAGTTTTCCCCGGGCGGTAACTGATGAGTGCTCATGCTAGTGCCTGTCCTGTGATGTGCTCTTCGAGAAACGCTTGCTCAGTGACCAAGGAAGCAGGCGTAATCTGCATGGCCAGCGTTTCTGCCATGCACTGCTCGTCGTATGGTCGCGCCGTGGCGTTGGCGATAAGGGGAACGTTGGGGGCTGCGAACGAGAACTTGATGGCGGTCCGCATGGGCGCATCGCGCACGGCGGACCAGACGTAGTCTTCTTGCAAGGCGTGCAGAACCTTCCCGCTGATGCGACGGATATTGGGGGTCTCGCCGCAACGCGCGCGTACCACGCCGTCCGCGTGACGCATCGCTTCCCGAAAGCCCGCGTCACAATCGAATAGCTCAAGCCCCATCTGAAAATGGTGCGAGCCCTGTCCTGAGAAAAGCAGTACATTCTTCACATGTAACGCACACATTTCGGGCCACAATCCCACCCCAAATCACGCCATCCGCCAGGACGCTGGCAGGCGGGCGCAGGTGTGACGTGCGGCAGACTCGGCAAGCAGCCCCCTGGGGCATACGCACAAATAGGCGCGTGGCGTCAGATGCATGGCGCATAACAAACCGCGCCGTCCATCTGGCGAGTCATAGACCCAGGAAAGGATGCCGTTGCTTTATTGCATTTTTCCGCTTGCGGCGCGGACTAACTGACGCGCATCTCTTCGCGAAGCGAAAGATGCCGCATATCCGCCCAGACCTCACTGACGAACGCCAGGAAGGCCTCTTTCGAACCCTGCTTGCCAGCCTCCGCCCACCCGAGCGGCAAGGCCTTGGTCAACGGCCAGATGGAATACTGCGTTTCCTGGTTGACCACCACTTCATACAGCGTTTCCGACTGAATCGAACGGTTGGACATGCACGCTCCTGCAAAAAAAATGTCATCGACCGGGCGGACGACGAACGCATTCACCACACGGAATTGGCCTGCAACGAAAACGCGAAGCGCGCCACGCTGATGCATGGCGATCTGATCTTGAATCCGTTTTAAGGCATGAACAGAAGAGAGCCATGCAGACACAAATCCATTGCACTCATCGCCTGTATTCTTCGAGTACCACGGAGCGGCTTGTCAATAAGCATGTTCTTGCGACTGGCCGCAGGAACGTGAAAAACATCATTTCGCGTGACCTGCTCGCACGTACGCATTGCTCATGCGTGATCGAATGCAATCGTCCACAAGCATTGATACCGATCCAATGCGAAGCAGTTCTCAAAAATGCGATCGAAGCGACCGACGCCGAGCCAATTGTCGGTGCTCTTTATAGATGTGTCCTAAACCCCCAATAGTCCTGACACCCTGCCCGCTGCAGCGTACTAAGGCTGCGCACCGATCTCGTCAGTTAACTCAGAAAATGAGGCCCATGCGGCGTCAGCTGTTATCGACGGCACCGACGAGCGCCCTCGAATCCAGAGGGTTAGCGTCTCGGTTTGAATCCTGCCTCGGGTCCGCTTCTATCTCCCTGAGCCCGCTGCCTCCTTCTTCAAGCAAACTATCCGATACGACCTATCAAGCGCCCCTGGTTTGCCATTTTTGATGGAGCAACGCCTGCACGATAAGTTTCCTTGCCCCCGTGGGATTGGCAGGATCACGAAATAGGCACGCATTCACATATAGCCTTGCCATCAATAACATGTGGCACTTCTACCTCTCCCTGCGGACATACAGGTGCATTGGGATGGAAACGTACACAACCGCTTCCAACGGCTGCAACGAGGCCGGGACCGAACGCAGAGACATCTGCGGTCAGCCCGGCCAATATCGGCTGCAAAGCTAGTTCACGCAGCACTCCTCATTTCGCCGACTCCTGCGCATTCCTCAGTGGCCTGGCCTTCCGAAGCAACTTCTCCACTTCTTCACTGGGGGCGACGGTCGATCCTTCCGGACAGATAAACGGATACTCGCGATCGTCGATGATCGGCTCGATGCCGAAGAAATCGTTGAGTACCGATTCCGATGTGCAGTAGGCGCCCTCCACCCAGGCTTGGTCGTTCGAATAGGCCTCGCCGACGATGAAGATATCGGCGTCTGCGCCATCGATCAGTTGCGAAGGTTTGCGGATCTTGCGCTGCACGTCGCCGATGTCGAAATGCGGCGCCCATTCGTGATAGCCGGCGTTGAATGGAGGCAGTGACCAATCCATGTAGGCGGCCTGCAGCGGTTCGGGTACGGCGCTGAAATCGGTGTTCGGGCCGAAATGGAGTTCCGCTAGCATCTTGCGTAGCATCTTCACCATGCGTGCCGGCACCTTGCGTGGACCGTCCAGCGGTTGCGTGTCCTGCGAAACCGGTACTTCACGCTGATGCTTGGGACCCAGTTCCAGCTCCTGCCAGAACGCGGTGTTGTCCTCGTCGTCGTAGCTGGCGAGGATGCCGTAGATGGGCTTCTTTTTCGTTTCGGTCGCGTTGTTGCCGAAATACACCACCATGCGAATCGGCGAGTTGGTCACGCTCGGGCCGATGGTGTTGTTGCGCGAGATGGCGGTCAACTGCTTAGTCTGCACAACGGTCAGTGCCTGTTCGGTGATGTTCTCGATCGCTTCCACCATATCTGCCGCGGATTCGTAAGGCACGTCGATCAGCGTCCGCATGGCCTTCAACGCAGCCGCGGGGAATTTCTGCGCACGCAATTGAGCGATCGTATCGGGTGTGATCGTGTAGCCGATGATCTGTGCGGGATAAGGCGCAGGACTTTCGATGTCCGGTGCCCACCACGGCTGATCGAAGAACATGCCCACCTTGTACGACGGCTGCATGATCGTCGCTTCCAGATAGAGGTTCACCTTGTCGTGGTTGAGCACGTCCACTTCGCCGCGCTCCGGGAGCCGGAATCGCGTGGCCTGCGCCACCAGATCGATCGCGGCGCGGGGCATCGCCATCCATGCCGCGTCGGCCTCGCGCGAGCCGGCGGCGATATTGGGGTTGTCGCGATGGGCGTACGTAAAGACCGCCTTGCCCGATTTTCCCAGGATCGAATGCAGGCGTGTGTCGGGGTGATAGCGGAACTCGATGCCCTTGGCCTTCGCCAGCTTCGCGATCTCCTCAAACAACGCGTTGAACATCCCCGAATAGCCGATCGATAGCGTGCGGTATTGGCTACCTGGCGTGAACTCGTTATTGATGTTGAACGAAACCCCGGCATGCGTGTTGATGACGTTGGAGCTATAGCCGTTGCCGTCGGCGGCGTAATCGTAGCCCTCTGCACCCAACTGATCGTAGAGCAGGTTCCAATAGCCGATGTCCTTGAGGTAGTCGCCTTGCTGGAAGATGCTGGATTCCGGCAACTGCGCGGTGATCCTTCCATCCTGATAAAAGCGGCACCAGTCGCGGCGGGTGAAATCCCCCCAGGGCTTGGTCGTCGCCAGGTCTTGCACCGTCGTGAAGCCCTGGTCGGGCGTGGTGGCGGCGCCGAAGTTGTTTACCGCGTACGGCGCGGGTGTGTTCGAGCCGATGTTGTTGAGATAGAAGTTCCGCGAGCGCAGGTAGAACAGTTGGTTATTGGTGACGTTGAACGGCACCGAATATTTGTTCAGGCCAAGCTTCGCGATCACGGTACTGACCACACGGTGACCGGGCGCCAGGCCGTTGTTCGGATCCGGAAATGCCTTGGTCGGCGTGCTGTCCCAGTAGGAATAGCGCATGCCGCCAAGCTCGACGAACGAATCAGTCTTATCGTTGTTGTAATGCCAAGTGCAGATGCGGGCGCCGGCCGCGCGGGTGCCCGGATGGCGCTTGGAGAAGTCGTAGCGGCCCCAGTCGTACAGCTCCAGCACATCGCCCTTCTTCAACTGTTTCGCGGCGAACTTGGTTTTCTTGCATTGGCCTTCCAGCAGCCGCCAGGTGGTATAGAGACCGGCGGCGCCGGCGCCAAAGATCGAATAGGTTTTCTGTGTCATGCTCGGACCCCCTCGAAAATGAGAATGGACGCCTTATTCGCTGCCGAGGCGATACATCTGGCCAGGCAGATCCTTTTGCGGGATGACCACTTCGACTAGAACAGGTTTGTTCTTGATCCCTGCAATGCGTGGCAACGCGGCTTTCAACCCATCGACCGTCTCCACCCGGATGCCTTCCGCGCCGAACGCCTTCGCCAACGCGAGGTAATCCCACTTAGGCAGGATGTCGAAGGTATCGAAGGTGTGCGTCGGACCGGGCTCGAATGCAGTCATGTCTACGTACACCTGCTCGATGGCGTAGACCTCATTGCTCATCACGAAAATGACCGCGTTGAGCTGATTGCGTGCCAGCGTGGACAGCGACTGACAGACCATCATGAAGCCGCCATCGCCGGCGACCGTCCACGCGCGCTTGCCGCTACCCAACTGCGCACCTGCTGCGGCGCCGGTCTCGAAGCCGATGCATTGCCATGCTGCTGAAGAGATGAAGCTGCCCCGCGACAGGCCATAGCAATTGCTGGCAACGTACATCGCCGAACTCACGCCATAGGTCATCACGATCTCTTTCAGCAGGTTCTCGTCCTGCAGAAACTTCATCGTTTGCGCGAAGAACCGGTTATAGGTGATGACTTGTGGCTGGGCGTCGTAAACCGGGTCCGAATTGCTCGCCCACGGCTCTGGATATTGCGGCTGGGGTGGCGCCTTGGCCTTGATCGGATAACCGCTCTTGCTCGCCTTGAACTTCGCCAGCAGGGCTTTCATGAAATCGTGCAGGGTTACGTCGCCATACTTGAAATAACCAGCGCGGACGCCAGTGGTATCGGCCAACACCATGTCGGCGTATTTGGTTTCGATAAGCACGAGATAGTCATCGGTGATGATGGCGCCCAGGGTCAGCACGCAATCGGAAGCTTCCACGATATCCCGTACCGATTGGATCGACGCGGCGTCGGAGTAGGTGCCGATAAACTTGTCGCCCTGCTCGTCCAGCACGGCTTTGCCGAGCGTCGTCGTGGTATAGAGAAAGCCGCTGGCGTCGATGATCTGTTGCAGCAAATCGGACAAGCCGAAACGCAGGATCTCCACGCCAGCGAGAATCAACGGCTGCTTTGCCAATGTGATCTTCGTCCAAGCCTGATTCACCGCGTTGTTAAGCGCAAGCTCCGGGCTGTGAATGACGCGCGGCTTGAGCGGCGTGTTCGATGGACGTGGACAGGGTTGGCCCCAGACTTCCTTGTAACAGGCGATATACACGGGACGCTGATTGGTGATCGCATCCACCAGCAATTCGTCAATCTGCTCGGCGGCCCCGACATTGGTGCTGAGCGTGATCGCTTTAACGGTGACGTTCTCGTAGATCTTACGGTCCGAGTCGAGGTCGCCAGTGGAATGGTGGAACAGCACGTCGTACATGTCGGTGATATCGCGCATATCGGCACCGGGCGTGGCGCTGATAACCACGATCGGACTGCGTTCAACCCAGGCACCTGCAACAGCGTTGAGCGCACTGTAGGCGCTCACTCCGAATTGCAGTGAAACCGCCGCAAGGCCGCGGCTTCGCGCGTAAGCATCGGCGGCGTAAGCGGCATCCAGTTCGTTGATCGCGCCAATCGTGTTGACGCCGTCGAAATGCTCCAGCGCCTGGGTGAATTGCTTCACGTAATCGCCAGGGATCTGGAAAACGTCGGTGACATTAAGCTGTTTAAGTCGGGTTAGCAGATAGTCGGCAACGGTAAAGTCGGTGGCCACGGGCGGAGCGGAGGCGATAAGCGCCCTCTTCGAGAGGATGTTTGTCATGGCGACCCCCATGATCCGCGTAGTCCGCCATCGTCAAAACTGAGTATCTTGAACGCCATCGCATCACTCCTTTAATAAATGGAATTGCTCGGCAAAAGGTGCGCTCGTTATATCCGTCGTGCTTCAGATGACGAATGCTTGACGTTGGGCGGATATCCCGCACTTTGCATAAGCGTGCGAAGCCACCTCAACGGACAAAAGCTAACCGCCTACGCGGAGATTACGCATAGAAAAAGACACGCGTTGGAACATGTCTAAGACAAGAGATGCTTCATTCTTAGCTTCATAATCCCCCCGAATTACTGTGAAAACCCGGATTAATCGTGACATTTCGCTCAATGGGCGGAGCGAGTGTGATGCCGGATATGTGACGCCCACGTATCTTTGTGGTTACACCGGTGACTAGACCCGCGTGGATAGTTTATCTATAAACGTATCCAATAAATACATTTCAGCACAATGTATTATATTTCGAAGGCGTCCGCTCAATGATAAACTTACTTTTCTTATGCGACGTCGACAATGCCAGAATTTTATCTAGCGCGCACCTTGTGATGGCGACAGTCTCTCAAGAGCCACGTCTTGCAACGACTCCAGCACAAATTTTTTACTAATCGAAAATTCACCGATAGTCAGCAAAGTTATTTCGCAATAAGCCTTCACTACAACATGTCTTGGTCGGAAAATTGGTACTTACATTGTTCGATGGACGTCAGATTGAGCTGCTCAGTGAGGCATGACATCTTGATGAGCCTTCTGGCTACGCAACGACGCCAGAAAGCTCTACAGTTGGACTGATTACGTGGTGTGTTTTTTGGCATCGAGACGACTCGCTCGTTGGTCCCATAACGCATCCGGCGGAAGTGGCTGACTTAGCATGGCCATGAGCAAGTGCTCAGGAATGGACTCGCGATCAGGATCAACAACGGCGCGATAAGTTTGGATCAGGTATTGCGCTAACGGCGCGCGCACCGTGAACGACAGTCCGGTGTCGTTGTGCAATTCCAAGTGAATGGGATGTCGAGCTCGTGGCTGGTACACCGATCCTCCCCTTCCCCAAAGGTAGTGAAACCGATCGCAACCAAAGCCAAGCATCGCATTTTGCATTAATGCGTGTCGTGAAGGTACCGTGAAACGACTGAACTCAGGGTCGGCGGAGCCATTTGCCGGGGTGGGCGACTTGTTCATGCTTGACGGGAGATTGGTCGCCGAGCGCCGAGCGCAGCCTGACTAGGTTGTAGAAGCAGGCATCGCCTCGGAGTGATTGGCATAGTCGCGTTGCCAGACGCGTTCCATCTTCAAGTGGAAGGAGATGCGCTCCATCACGGCGTTGCCCCATCGCCCGACATCCACTTTCCATGGAGCGCCTCTGTTTCCTCGTTCGCCGGAAACAGGGATTCGATGCGAAGTTCTTGTGCGGCAACACTATGCGGTGCGCCCACCGTGGTCACCATCGAAAAGTAACTGAGTACTTTGTCTCCCTTCTTAAATCCAATCGGAATCATGGGCAGGTTCGGCGCCGATGCGACCGATCCATACAGCCGCCACGAGGGATCGACACCCGGATAAGCAAACACTTCATCGAGCAAGCTACGCGTTCGTTCGTCCAGAATGCGCCCTACCGTTTCACGATAGACGCGCTGGATGAGGCTTCTGGCTACCGTTTCCCAATCCACAACGAATGGCCGCATACCATTCGGATCAAAGATGAGATGCAACATATTGCGAGGACCGCTGCGCGCCGCCATGTCGATGAACGACCCGAAAAAACGTGGCGATGACTCATTGGTAATCAGTACGTCCCAATAGCGATCCATGACGATCCCGGGATAGGGATCGTGCTGGCGAAGCATGCGATCCAGCGCGCGAGTAATGCCCTGCATTTCTTTGGCATTCCATGGGGCCTCCGAGTAGACCGGCGCATAACCGGCAGCCAGGAAGACAGCGTTTCGCTCGCGTAACGGGACATCCAGCGACTGGACGATACTGGTCAAAGCCTGACGACTTGGCGCGCTTCGTCCGCTTTCAATAAAGCTCAGGTGTCGCTGTGAGATACCGGTATCGACCGACAGATCCATCTGGCTGGTACCGCGTATCTCCCGCCAATGACGCAGCAGCAGTCCCAAATCATCGGAGAGATGTTTCTGGTCCGTACGCGCAGTACTCATTTAAGCCTTCCTCGCACATGAAGCCCACGATATGCATGAGATGCGCTTGTTTCCCCGCAGTTCAATTGTTCCGAATGGCCGCTCGTTAGAGCGGACCCAATGACAACCAGTCAAGGAATCAGGCTCTCGGTGCACGCCAACGATAGGCCTGGAAGGCATCCTCCAGCGGCGGATTGGTGACGTTGCCATTGTAGTTGGTGATAGTGGACGCGGCGACGATGGCAATCACCTCCAGAAGGCGATCCTCGCCGAAACCGGCATCGAGGAATGCCGACTTATCCAGCTCGCTGAGATGTCCGCGTTTTTCGATAAGCGTGCGGGCCAGCGTGGACAACGCAGCGCTCCCCGCATGCTTGGGGGTGCGGCGATCGCGAATGGCATCGACATCCGCCGGATCGACGCCCTCTTTTACAGCCAAGAAGGAATGGAACGCAACGGCCCAGGGACACGCATTGGTCACGGCATTGGTAAGCAGCACGATTTGAATCTGCGCTTCGGAAAAACTGCCGCCGTGCACTTTGCCGAAGAGGCCGACCAGGCTGCCGATCAAGACAGGAGACGTAGCCATGGCACCCGCAATATTCGGGATGATGCCGAACGCACTCTGCAACGCCTGAAGCGATGGCTTGGATTGTTCGGGAGCGGATTCGATCGTATGGACGGGGAAAGCTGACATGGGATTGCCCTCTATGAATGGGTGCATCGGAATCGATGGCGGTATACGCACCCTATGCATATGAGCTCAAGAAACCAATTACCTGAAAGGTAATAAGACGTAGGAGAACATTTCGGACGGCCAGACGGCAAAGTCGCGTTAGAGAAATGGCCATTGCCTGAGCGTGACAGTTTCACCGAACGGCGATTGGGTGGCGATGTCGCCGAGAGCTTGGTGTGCGATGAAGAGAGCAATGGAATATGGCCACCTTGCCGCTTGAGGTGGCTATCGGCCCATTTTTGTACCCCCTATGGAGCGGATCGATATGTGTACATCGGTATGCCAACACGATTTTCATCGTAGTCCGACAGGGGTAGAGCCACCCTGCCCTACCCTCGATAACGCGTCCTAATCACTAATCACCCCGCCCTGTAGCTGCTACGAGATGAACAACGCAGGCCTGGTCAATGTCCGCTTTGGGGATCGACGAATACGGACATTCACAATGGACATAGAGACAGCCGAGAGAGCAACCGTCACTAGCGAGACGTCGTGGCATCCGTCTTTGCCGCTACTTCAACGTATAAGTCAGCGTGCCATATCCAAGTTGGTCGAATCCGCCGCTATTGGGGCCATAGTTGCCGCCACCGCCCTCCGGGCGCACTTTCTCAGCGGCCATGCGGAGATAAGGAGCATCCAGTCCCTTGAGCACTACGTAGTGGTTGTAGAACAGCTCCCACACCGGGCGGGTATTGCCGCGCCCGTTACTTGAGATGGTTGGCTGCGTTACATCGCTGTTGCTGTAGGTCGTGTAGGGAACGTCATGCCCAAGGTTGTACTTGGCGATGTATTCGACGCCCTTGAGTGCGCGATTGTCGTCATAGCCGAACAGGTCGTCGTGCTGATTCCAGGCCATCTGGCAGAACGCGCCCAATAGCGCCACGTTGAGGGTATTGTGTCCCTGGTCGCGCCCGCTTTCCTGGGTCTGCCCAAGGCCATCAGGATAGATCTTCCACACCACGTGTTCGATGGAACCATTGCCTGCACCGTGCTTGAAGTATTCGACGGCCTCGTCGTAGATATCGCGACGATCCGTCAGAATGCCGATGGCCAGCATGGATGACATATTGGCGAGATCCCAGTTGGCCCAGTAGTGATCGACCTTCTGGCCGTTGTGATGCACCAGAAACTGATGATTCATCGGATAGAAGACGTTGAGCATCATGGTTTTGAAGCGAACGACATCTTGCGCCGGCCAGCGCTTGTAACTGCGCATGATCTCCGCTGCGTTGGCGAGCTGGTAGCCGTAAATACCTGACGCCAGAAACTTGTCGGATGTGCCGTTGATCTCGGTCAAAGTCTTGGACCACGCGTCCAGAATGGCGACGGCCTTGTCGGCATAGGCGTCGTCACCACTCACCTTCCAGCGTAGGGCAAGCGCATACGCAGCCGCGGCGTCGTTGAAAAGCGCCGCATAGTTCTCCCGATGAGTGCCGTCATAGCCACGATAGACCATGGCCTGAGGGTTCGCGGTCCAGTTCAGTGAGGCATGGGAATTTTTAATCAGCACATCCCAGCCATCCGTCCAAGGCTGCGCGTTGTGCGCCACCTGCGACTTCATGCGGTCAAAATCGGCCGTGGTATGTAAGGCACCTGGGTGAACGAAAGAACTTGCCATCACCGACGGCGCAATCAGTGCCAGCGCGACCGATATGCCGATGAAACGGCTCAGGCTTTTGAATGAAATGCTCAACGTCTTCAACTCCGGGAGAAGAGGATTATCTCTACAGAACGCACGTCATCAAGGTTCAGCCGACCTTGCTCCGCAGCGATCGCCGCAAGCGTAAATTAAAGGGCATTTCCGCCCGGAGTCAAAGCGATGGCATCGTGGCTCACGCCGATGCAATGTGGCGCAAGTCGTACTTTGGAAAAACATGAGGCGGAAGCGCAATTTCATAAAGGCGGAGCGCGTCTCGTTGCCCCGAGTTTCAAAGGGCCGCTCCATGCACTGCATCGCATTCGCGGATGTCTTGCAACTTTTGTGGCGAACGCAAATGAAGAAACGTTAAGCGCCCTCTTCAATTTCGTAATTGTGCCTCTACCGTCATGGCTCCAGCATGCGCCCTCTCATGCAAAGGCATGCGCGGTGCACCTCGGCCAGCGCACATCCTTAGTGTGTGTATCGCTTATCTTCTCGATGGATGTATTCATGCTTCCCCCTGTATGCAGGGAAGGGTTTCACACTCTTAATACAGAAAATCATGCCTCTATCTCGCCGATCGTTTCTCGCAAGAATGGCTATCGGGCTTACCTCGCCTTATTGGCTACCGCTCGCCGCCAGGGCGTCATCGATCAATCGCACTTCATTCAAGCCCACATGGGGCTCGCTGCAGGGTTACGTGGCGCCACCATGGTTTCGCGATGCCAAATTTGGCATCTGGGCACACTGGAGTGCCCAGTGTGTCCCCGAGCAAGGCGATTGGTACGCGCGAAGCATGTACATGCAGGGCGAGCCGCAATACGAATACCACTGCCGCACCTTTGGACATCCATCCCGGTTCGGCTTTATGGAGATCGATAACCTGTGGAAGGCCGAACAGTGGGATCCAAACGAACTGATGCGGCTGTACAAGGCGGCCGGCGCAAAGTATTTCGTCGCGCTCGCCAATCACCATGATAATTTCGACACATACGACTCTACCCATCACGCCTGGAATTCGCTCAACGTCGGGCCGCGCAAGGACATAGTCGGAGGCTGGGCCAAGGCGGCGCGCGAGCATGGGTTGAGGTTCGGCGTCAGCAACCATTCCGCCCATGCATGGCATTGGTTCCAGACCGCCTATGGCTACGACGGCGAAGGTCCACTGGAGGGTGTGCGCTACGACGCGGCACGCCTCGCCAAAGCGGATGGAATCGGCACATGGTGGGAGGGCCTGGATCCGCAAGAGCTATATACCGGACCCAACATGGTCTTGCCCGAAGGCATCCGTGGCGCAGCGGCTGTCAAGCAGTGGCACGAACAACACGACGGCATATGGATGGAGACACCGTCGCAATACAACCCGCAGTTCGCGCGGCAATGGTTTCTCCGCTGCAAGGATCTGCTCGATAAGTATCAGCCGGATCTGCTGTATTTCGACGACAGCGGACTGCCGCTTGGACAGACCGGACTCGACATTGCCGCCTATTTCTACAACGCGAACCGCCAGTGGAACGGCGGGCGACTAGAGGGTGTTCTCAACGCGAAAAAACTCATGCCAGAGCAACGCCATGCACTGGTAGAAGATATCGAGCGCGGCGGCAGCGATGCGATTCGCCCCCTGCCCTGGCAGACGGATACCTGCATCGGCGACTGGCACTACTCGCGAGCGCGGTTCGAAGCGCACAGCTACAAGAGCGCCGGCACGGTAATTACAAGTCTGTGCGACATCGTCTCCAAGAACGGCAATCTCCTGCTCAGCATTCCGTTGCGCGGCAACGGCACGATCGACTCGGACGAACGCCATATCTTGGAGGAGTTGGCGGCATGGATGAGCGTCAATGGCGAAGCTATTTTCGGCACGCAGCCCTGGCGGGTTTTCGGGGAAGGTCCCACCAAGGTCGCGTCCGGCATGTTCGGGGAGAACAACGCCCAGGCATTCACTGCAGGCGACATACGATTCACCACGAAGGGCGATGTGCTATTCGCCATCACCTTGGGCCGGCCTACTGCCTCGCATGTGACACTGAAATCGCTGGCGTCGAACGTTGCCGGCACCATCGATCGCGTGGAAATGCTCGGTTCGCCGCTGCCGTTGCGGTTCAAACGCGATGTTCTGGGGCTCACGCTTGAATTTCCGCAGCAGATACAGGGTAAGCACGCTTTCGTATTCAAGCTCATGGGGCATGGACTGACCAGCGCAACTTAGGATTGCGTCATCATTCGGCGCGATTGATCGCTTCGAAAGCCAGAGGCCGGGTCGGCATCGTCCCATTCATATGCAGTGAAAACAGCGCGATTTTCGTTACGTGCTCTACACCACGCATGCCACGTGACGATCATCACAACGTCGTTGCAGCGTCGTTTTTCGCAATCGCGAATGACGTTCTTCGCAATGCCGCATGCCGCGCAATGCGCATAGAGTTCCGCTTCGCGATCGCGTGCGGTACCTCACCATGCTCCCCGATGTCGTTTGTTCGTCAGCATGCGGACCGGGGAATGAAATGAGGTGCGACATAACGTACCGCCGCTTTCGCAAGGCACGTGGCGATCTATTTTTTCGCTGCATTCAAAACGGCGCAATGGTTCGCCTGCATGCGCCCCGCCCTGATGGATCAGCGGCGACGGAATACCGCGGCGAGCCGATATCAATTTGGAGGGGATCATGCAGAAAATCATGTCGCGGGCCGTCGCCCGCGCTCTTGCCTGTGGCGCGCTCGCGCTGTCATCGATGGCAGCGTTCGCGCAGTCATCGACACCGGCTTACACCTGGAACAACGTGCGAATGGTGGCCGGCGGCTATGTCGACGGCATCATTGCGCATCCCAAGCAACAAGGGCTGTTCTACGCTCGCACTGACGTCGGCGGGGCCTATCGCTACAGTTCACAGACCGCCACCTGGATACCTCTCAACGATGGCATGCCGCCGGAGAATGCGCAGTGGATGGGCATCAACAGCATCGCCATCGACCCTTCCAATCCGAACATGCTTTACCTGGCGACGGGCTTGTATACGTCGTCCTGGGCTGCCAATGGCGCGGTGCTCGTGTCGTCGGACCAAGGTGCGCACTTCACCGCACATCCGCTTAGTTTCCGCATTGGCGGCAACGTGGACGGGCGCAATGTGGGCGAGCGCCTGCAGGTGGATCCGAACAAGGGCTCGATCCTGTTCTACGGCACCTCTAACGAGGCCAACCAGGCCAGCACGAATGGCTTGTGGATCAGCACGAACAGCGGCAGCACCTGGTCGAAGGTGAATGGCTTTACTGCGCTGTCGAGCGATGACACGGGTGCGGGCGTGGCCTTCATCGCCTTCTACAAGCCCTCCGGCACCGCAGGCTCACCGACCAAGATCCTCTTTGCCGGCGTATCCACCGGCACGGCCAGCACGACGCTTTACAAGAGCGCCGACGGCGGTGCGACCTGGGCGCCGATTTTTGGCGGCCCCAGCGGCCTCATGCCGCAGCGCGGCCTGATCGGCCCGGACGGCAGTCTGTACATCACTTACGGCAACGCCGTCGGACCCAACGGCATGACGGCGGGACAAGTCTGGAAGTACAGCATCGGCCTGGGCACCTGGCAGAACATCACGCCGACGGATCCCTACAACTATCCGTCCGGCTTCAGTGGTCTGGCGGTGGATCCGGCGCGCCCCAGCACCCTCGTGGTAATGACGATGGATCACTGGTGGCCGGACGACACGATGTACCGCAGCACGGATGGCGGTTCGACCTGGAAGGACGTGGGCAGCAGCGCGGTACGCGACTCGAGTCTGTCGCCGTGGATCGTGCCGCCAGGCAAGGCCCAGGCGCCGTTTGGCAATTGGGGCGAGGCGGTCATCGATCCCTTCGATTCCGCGCATGTCATGTATGGCTTCGGCGGCGGCATTTGGAGCAGCTCCGACCTCACCGCGGCGGATGCCGGCAAGCCCACCCATTGGAGCGTCGGCGCCAATGGCATCGAGGAAATCGTGGTGCAGGGGCTACTCTCGCCGACCGCGGGCGCGCCATTGATAAGCGCCCTGGATGACGTCTGCGGTTTCGTGCATAACGATCTCAACATCGCTCCCACCACCCAGGTCACCCACCCCATTTGCAGCAACGGCACCGGCCTGGATTTCGCCAAGAGCTCACCATTGACACTCGTGCGCGTGGGCAGCGGTGGTAACAACGTGTTCGGCGCAGTGTCGAGCGACGGCGGCAAGAACTGGACCCCATTCGCCAATCAAGCGGGCTCCACCAAAGGTGGCGGAACGGTGGCGATCTCCGCCGACGCCAGCACGGTCGTATGGTCTCCGTCGGACGTGGCGCCGGTGGCCTCCACCGATCACGGCAGTACCTGGCATACCCTTGCCTACCCTTCCGCCAATGGCATGAGCAGCCTGCCGATCGGCGCACAGGTACTGTCCGACGGCATCAACGGCAATCTGTTCTACGCGTGGGACCAGGCGACGGGCACCTTCTTCAGCAGCTCCGACAAGGGCGCCAGTTGGTACGCCTCAACCACATCGGGCTTGCCCGTGGTGCCGTCCTGGCAGACCACCCAGGCCGTGACCGTCACCGGCGTGCAGGGCGATATCTGGCTCGCCACGCAGTCCGGTCTGTATCGCAGCCAGAGTTCCGGCTGGAACTGGAGCCAGGTGGATGCGTCCACAGTCAGTGCCGCTATCTCGATCGGTTTCGGCAAGGCGGCCGTCGGCAAGTACTACCCGACCATCTATCTCGCCGGCACGGTGGGCGGCATCACCGGCCTGTTCCGCTCCATCGACACTGGCGCGACCTGGGTGCAGATCAACGACGCGCAGCACCAGTGGGGCGGCCTGTGGCGAGTGGCCGGTGATCCTCGAACGTTCGGCACGGTGTACCTGGGCGCCGGCGGCGGCCGCGGGATCATCTATGGAACATCGACCAACTGACGCCTGAGCGCGTCATGCGGCAACACCTCACTCCTTTCCGTGCGGAAAGGAGTGAGGTGCCAGGGAAACAAAACGGATGCGCAACAACATGCAAGCCGTACTGCTTGACCCTCATGCTGGCCTTAGCGGGCACGACAACAACCCAAGAAAGGTTACGGAGGCTGCCGAGTATCTTAATTTCCGTGAGCGGTCTAACCACTCTTGCGCTCACTTAGAAACTTACCCGGAATCCCGCCGACGCCAGCCATCCGCCAGCCATCGCGTCGGTGCGGGACACACGCCCCGCTTCGGCAAACGCACTCCAGGACCCCGCGAACACCATTCGCACACCGGCAATCGCCTCGCCCGTCGTTGCGTGACGCGTCGGCAACACCACGGGCACCGAGCCGCCGTCGAGCGAGGCGGTCATATCCGGTCGATCGCCTACCGTGTGCACTACCGATACGCGCGCATACACATCGCCGGCAACGGCCGGTGATAGGGAGAAGGTCTTGCCGAGCAATACGCCTGCGCGCGTCAGGAAGGTGCGGTTGCTGTCCACGTCAACGCGTACACGGTTACTAGCGGAGTAGGCACTGCGGCCGATAGAACCGTATGCGGCTTGCACTTGCGGTTCGATGTAGCCGCCGCGTTCGCCCTGAAAGCGCCGGCCCGTGCGCACAGTCACGCTGGCGGCGCGCGCGTGGTAGCGGCCGGAGGCCATGCCCAGCACATCCCGCGCGGTGTAGCTATCGCTTAAGCGACCCACGCGAGCTACGGCGTCGACGAACATGCCGTTGCCGGCGTTCCATGTCCCGTAGAGCCCCACCGAGTTGCCGCGCAGATCGGCGGCACCGCTCTGCAGATCCGCACGAGACTGCATGTGCGTGTAGATCAGGCCGACAGTCCTTCGTCCGTAATCGAAATCCGCATTCCACTCCGTGCCCGCCGAGGCGCTCGTGACGCTTTGGCGGTAGGTGCGTCCATTGCTGCCGTCACCTTTCAGGTTGCCGCCATCCACGTCGGCCCAGAATGTGGAACCGCCCGGCGTCTCGTCCACGCGCAATGCATCGCTGCGGCGAGAGATCGCACGTTCGTCGATCTGCCAGAGGTTGGACATCGCGAGCGTCGCATCGCCCGCCACCAACACACCAGTGGAAGGCGCGATGGCCAACGTGCCGGCAGAGGGTACGACGGGCGTAAGCGTCACGCCGCCGGTGGTGCCCGTCTGGGTGCCCGTGCCGGCATTGCCGCTCGAGGGCATCGTCGTCGTGCTCGGGCTACCACCACCTGATGAGGCCGGCGGCGGGACGCTTCCACCGGTATTCGAGGCTGCGCCGAGAATGTCGATGCCGGTGAGCAATATCTGCTTGCTATCCGCGCTTGTCTGCACACGCGGCACATAGGAGAAACGCACCAGCGCATTCTCATACGCTGTACTCCACTGCCCGGCCAACCCTGCGGCGGCCTGAAACGCTGCCGTGCCACTGGCCGCTGCACTAGCATCCACGATGGCGATCGGTCGAGCGGCGGCAATAGTGGTGCCGCTCTGCAAGGTCAAAGCGTTCACCCAGGAGGTGTCATCCAGCACCGGGTCATAAGCGATGCGTACCTTCTGCGTGCCCTGGGCCACGAACGAGCCGATGCCGCTGCCGAGGGTCACCTTGTCCGCCTGCCCGCCACGAATATCGCTGAGCAACGTAAAGGAGGCGCCATCGGCGAGGTTCACCGAGGCGCCGCCTGTAGTGCTGTCGATGCGCAAGGTGCGAAAGCTGTGCGCTGGCACGCTACTGGGTGCGAACGCGCCCCAGCTTGCCGCCAGATCGATGGCACCGCCTACGCCGATGGCGAGGCTGCCTTTGCCGAAGTCGGTGTCGAGCGTCCCGCTGCCGGTCGGTATCCAGCGAGCGCCATTCGCGAAGGACAGCACGGGGATGCCCGCGCTGTAGGTTGCCGTGCCTGAGTTACCGGCGCCGCCGAGTACCAAGCCTTTGAGGAACGACGAGCCTCCTTCAAAATTCAGCCGTGTGGTGCCGGTGTACAGGATGCTGGTGGCACTGGTCAGATTGCGCGTCACCACATCGCCATCCACATCCATCAACTGGCCGCCGGCCTGATTGACATCCAGCAAGGCGTTCTGCCCATCCACAGCGGCATTCCAAATAGCGTAGCGCTGCCCCGTGCCGTTGCTCGTCACGGCCACATCAAGCCCACCAGCCATCATGATGCTGCCGCCGTTGTTAGCGATACCGTAGCCGTCGCAAGCCGGGCAGTTGACGTTTGCCCGCAGCACGATGGGTTTGACGGCGCTCGTAAAAGACATCACGCCGCTATTGTTGATCGCATAGCTCTCGGTGACGCCGGTGACGCGGGCGTCCACGGCGCCGGCCAGGGTCATGGAGCTACCCAAACCGTACATGTTGCTCAGCGCGGTGGGCAAACCGAACGGCGTGTAGCCGGTCCCGTTAGCCACCGATACCGTAAGGTCGCCGCCGACATAGAAGCGCGAAGTGCGGTGGGTATTGTCGATACCGAAGGCCGAGCGCGGCCCGGTGGCGGTGACAGTGGCATTGCCCGCGATGGCGAGATTGCCCTGGTTGCGGACGCCCATCACCGTCGAGCCATTGGAGGTGGCCGTGATGGAGGCGTTGCCGTTGATGGCAAGCTTGGTGTTGACGTTGTCGTTATAGATCCCATGAACGTTGTCGCTGGGCCAGATGCCGTAGCCTGTGACGTCGACGTCGCCGTTGAAGACGACATTGCCGCGTCCGCCGCCGGAGTTATAGATACCGGCGGTGTTGGCGCCGCGGCCCTTCGAGACGATCGTCGTCTTGCCGTTGACTGTGAGATTGCCCTGGTAAATCCACACCCCCTGGCTATAGGCGGGGGTCGAGACGTCTACGGCAAGGTCGCCATTGAAGGTGGCCGCGCCCTGGATTACACGCACGCCTTGCGCTTCGGAACCGCCTTCGTTGTGATCGGTCACCCAATGCACGGCGGCGTCCGCCTGAGCATGCACTGAGGTGGCACCGTTCACCGTGAGTCCGCCACCCGCTTCCACATCCACGCCGTAAGCAGTGCCCCAAGTGCCAGTGCTGTTTCTGTGCGCCGACACATTGAGCGTGCCTTTGCCGTCAACCGCGACCTGCAGAACCGTCAGGCGGCTGTGGTTGTCCAGTAGCACGCCATTCGCGTTGTCCTGGGTGGTCTCGACAGCGATGCCGTCGCCGGACGCGAGGGTGTAGACCAGGTTGCCGGCAGCGTCGAGGCGAGTGTCGTAGTTCCCATCCGTACCTGCCGAGCCCGTGATGGGCTTGTCGTAATGCGTCGCCGAAGCCGCCTTGGATACAGTGGTGGCCGCGAGCACCGTGAAGATGGACATCGACAGCAGCAATCGCTTCCGACTGGCCACAGCCCGTGCGTGCTCGGTCAAATAGTTCTCGTGAATGGATTGCCGCCACGCTTCGGGAAGCCCCTCAAATAGCGCGGGCGACCGTCGGTAGAAGAGCCAGAGCTCCGTGCCCGGCATACTGCTCCGCCGCCGACTCATATCTGCCCCGTCCATCGTTCCCCCCATCGAGATTAAGCGCACCCTTGGCCGACCCGGAGGGCCGCCCCTTGGCGTTGTTGATCGCAGACGGCACCGCTCGGGTACCGCGTTTATCGCTGCCGACGCATACCCTTGCGGGCGAGCGGCACGCCCCCTGTAGAGCGCGGTCGACACATCCTCGATGCATGCTTAGTAGCGCGCATCGCCTTTGCAAGATAGCGACGGACGCGATTCGAATCATGGGGGGTTACTTCGGCGGCGTGAGGGAGCGCACATGCCGGTGAAAAACCATAATCGCGATGATGAATATCTGAAATAAGCTGAGGCGAGAGGCGCAGAAGACGCTGAACTTCGTCATGCTGGCCGAACGATTCCATCAATCTATTGCATCGTTTCATCCCGATCACAAAAAATCGAAAATCCATCTGAAGAATTTAGGCATTTTCAGACGATTCGCCACATGCGAGGCTCTATGTTCCTCGGGTGATCGCAGGGTAGGAAATGAAGCGTCTTTTGCTTGGCGTGATTGGTTGGCTTGTCTTCTCCATCGCGCATACCTCTGTAGTCGTCAAAGAACTCAGCTATCGCGGCGACGATGATGGCCCAGCTCTTTCGCGTACGCAGTATCGCAATCCGGTACTAGCTGGCTTTTATCCCGACCCGTCGGCGATCCGAGTCGGTGACGACTTTTACCTGGTCAACTCCTCGTTCGGCTACTTTCCTGGCCTGCCTGTTTTTCACAGCCGCGACCTGGTGACCTGGATGCAGATCGGCAATGCGATCGACCGCCCCAGCCAGATCGACTACGGCCGCAACGAATTGACCCGTGGCCTGTTCGCCGCCTCGATCAGCCATCACGACGGCACGTTCTACATTACCAATACCTGTTTCTATTGCGATGGCGGCAACTACGTCATCACCGCAAAGAATCCAGCAGGGCCATGGTCGAATCCTGTTTGGCTGAAGTTCGAAGGCATCGATCCATCGCTGTTCTTCGACGAAGATGGCACCGCCTGGCTGGTGAATAACGGCGTGCCTGAAGGCAAGCTTCGCTACGAAGGCCATCGTGCGATCTGGATCCAGCAGTTCGACGTGGCATCAATGAAGCTGATCGGTCCGCGCAAAGTGATCGTGGACGCCGGCGCGAATCCCGCAAAGAATCCAGAACACGTCGAAGGCCCACACCTATTTCGGAATCGCGACTATTACTACCTGATGGCAGCCGAAGGCGGCACGGGTGAACAGCATGCCCAGATGATTTATCGCAGCCGCACGATTACCGGTCCGTACGAGACCTGGGTCGGCAATCCGGTACTGACCCAGCGCGACCTGCCCGCCGATCGTCCCCATCCAGTGACCTCGGCGGGACACGCGCAGTTTGTCGAACTGAAGGACGGCTCCTGGTGGGCCGTGTTTTTGGCCACCCGCCCCTATCGTGGCAATCACTACAACCTCGGACGCGAAACTTTCCTGTTACCGGCGACCTGGCAAGACGGCTGGCCGGTGGTTCTGCCGCACGGCGAGCCCGTCCCTCTCGTGGCGAAGCGCCCCGCCCTGCCCCACGAGCCAATGACAGCACCGATGAATGGCCCCTTCCATTGGAGTGAACACTTCCAGGCATCGGCATTGCCAATGCAGTGGATGACGATCAACGCTCCGCACAAGCCTTGGTATGTCACGGGCGCTGATGGACTCCACATCGAGCCATCGATGACACCGCTGGGCGACTACAAGTCGGGTCAGCCGGCCTACATCGCACATCGCCTGCAGCATCATCGTGCCCGCATTAGCGCCACTTTCGATCTACGCAAAATGGATCCCGCTGAACAGGCAGGGCTCGCACTACTGCAGAACGAAACACACTTCTATGCCGCGGGACTGACGAATGACATATCCGGCCGCTCAGTTGTGTTGTACATGCGTTCCAGCAAGGACACCCCGGCTACCGGAGCCGCCCTCGCCCGCATCGCCCTGCCAGGCGACACCACGTCGATTTCCATCCGTTTCGAGCTGGACGGTCCGCGCCTCGATGTCTTCTACGCCCTGAAGGCGGACGACTGGCATCCGTTACGACAGGGGCTGGATGCCAGCCTGCTAAGCACGGCAAGCGCTGGTGGTTTTACAGGCGTGACGTTCGGCCCCTACGCCTATAAACCGGCAACTGACTCAGGGATGGCAGGTCCCGCGGATTAAAGTCAGATTCGCTCGTCAACGACCCGAGCTGAATCTGACTTTACTTCTCTCCCTCAGGCGGCTTCTTTTTCCAGCAGGAAATCCAGCACCGTGCGTACGTAGGTGTCTGGATGCTCGATGTTGGGAAAATGGACGGACGGCAGCATCACCAGGCGCGCGCCCGGCACGGTCGCAGCGATGTGCTCGCCATGGCTTGGAAGCGTGACGGTATCGTCCGTGCCTGCGATCACCAGCGTGGGGCGGTTGATGAGCGCGATCGTTCGCCGCATGTCGTTGTCGCGCACCGCAGCGTAGCAACCTGCCAGCCCCTTTGGAGGGGTGGAGAGCAGCATGTCGCGAAACGGCTCAATGGCGGGGTGCTTTGCTTCAAACATGTGGGCCGGGAACCAGTTGGCCAGGAAGGCCTGCGCTACAGCAGCCATGTCGGGCGATGTCTGCAATGCGGCGATGCGTGCATCGAACTCTTCGACAGGCCCCAGGTGGGCTGATGTGTTGCTCAAGATAAGCAGGCCGATACGATCCGGCGCATGGATGCCCAGCCACTGTCCTATCAGGCCACCGAGCGACAGGCCGAGGAAGTGCGCACGCTCGATGCCTAGGGCATCAAGCAACTCGATGACGTCGCGACCGAGCCGGTCCATCGAATAGCCGCCCTCGGGAGCATCCGATTTGCCGTGGCCGCGAGCGTCGTAGCGCAGTACACGAAAGTGCTGGGTCAGCGCGGCTATTTGCCCATCCCACATCTGCAACGTCGTGGCGATGGAGTTTGACAGGACGAGTACGGGCTTGTTCTCGTCGCCGTCGACGCGATATGCCAGCCGGTATCCGTCGCCGGTGGTGATGAAAGTGGTGTCATTCATGGCGCTTTGCTCCTTGGGTTGGGGATGGGGTGCGGCCGCGCTTGAAACTTTACATAAGCGCTTATATATTTGTCTACATGATGCCCGGACTCGGAACGCAATTACGCCATTTGGTCGAGCTGCTCGACGGAGCCGTAGAAGAGGCTTATGTCTTGGCGGGGCAGCGTTATCGACCGCGATTCACGCCGGTGATGCGTGCCTTGCTGGTGTGCGAGCCTTCCACGATCGGACAGATTGCGGAGGCCGCGAAGATCACCCAGCCTGCGGCGACCCAGACCGTTGCCTTGATGATTAAAGAGGGGCTGCTCGCCTCCGAACCCGGTCCGGTCGATGGTCGCCAACGACTGATCCGTCTATCAGCGAGCGGTCGCGCGATGCTGCCGCGACTGCGCGAATGCTGGAAGGTAACGCAGTTGGCCGCAGAAAGCCTCGATGCATCGCTACCGCGCCCCCTGTCGCAGTCACTTGACGAGGCGATCGCAGCACTGGAGGTGGAATCGTTCGCCAAGCGGATAGCGAAAGCACGCACGCAACTATCCGGTGCGGAGCCTCCATCTGATAAGGGCGCCACAGGGAAGCGTAATACAGGCGCAGGCAAGCATGCCGCGAAGAAGAAACGGGCGGGTGATGCATGACTACCGTCTCGCGTAAGCACGGCACCTAGCGAGCGCTCATAGCAAGGACTGTCCTTCCGCGTCGCGAACAGTGAGTACGATCTTGCCGATGTTTTGATTGGCTTCCATCACATGCTGTGCCTGGACGACCTCGACGATGGAATGGACGGCGTGGATCACGGGGCGGATCTCGCCGCGTGCCAGAGGCTCCAGCCAGCGCCGACGGAAACGTTCGTTCACCCCGCGCTTTTCTGCCATCGGGCGCAGCCGCAGCGATGAGCCCTTGATCTGCAAACGGCGCTCGATGACATGAAGCAGATCGATCTCCGCCGACAGCCCGTCAAGCAGGCCGGTCGCCACCATGCAGCCGCCCAGACGCAATGCGTGCAGATTGCGATCCAGATAGGCGCCGCCGACGAAATCCAACACCACTGAAACGCCCTCGCCTTCGGTCAGGCGTAATACTTCGGCGACGAAATCCTGTGTCTTGTATTCGATGGCGGCCACGGCGCCGAGCGCATGCAGCGCCTCGGCCTTGCGCGGCGAACCGACGGTGCAGATCGGCAAGGCCCCGGCGTGCAGAGCCATCAGTAGCGCGGTGGTGCCGATAGCGCTGGCGCCCGCGTGAATCAGTACGTGGTTGCCGCGCGCGAGCCCGCCAAGCTCGAACAGAGTTTCGTTACAGGTCAGGAAAGATTCGGCAGTCGCCGCTGCCTCCTCGAAACCGACCGTCTCGGGAATCGGGTTAGCCATGCCGTGGTCAAGCAGACAGAACTCCGCGAAGCCGCCGCCCTCGACGACGCCATAAACGCGCTGCCCCTTGGAGTAACCGGTAACGTTCTCGCCCCAGGCCTCGACGGTCCCGGCGATCTCGATCCCTGGGATGGTGGACTGCCCGGCGGGAATCTCATACTCACCCTCACGCTGCAGCACGTCACCGCGATTGAGCGCGGTCGCATGCACCTTCACTAGCAGCGCATCCGGCGTGCATACCGGCATGGGCAGCTCGCGCCGGGTGATGACCTCGCATCCGCCCTTGCCTTCGTAGACGATTGCTCGCATAGCGCTAGTACCCCGCCAGTCGTTCGGTGTCGTTACCGCGCGTGGGTACGAGGAAGCTGCGTTCAAAGGTCAGGAATACCTCGCCCGTGGATAGCAACCCCCGCGTCTGACAGGTGACGATGCCGGTGCCTGGTCGCGATTCGGACAGGCGCTTGTCCAGGATGCGGCTCTCGGCATACACGGTATCTCCGGCGAAGACCGGATGCGTAAGGCGGATCTTGTCCCAGCCGAGGTTGGCGAGGGCGCGGCCGCTGGTGCTGCGCACGCTCATGCCCGAGATGATGCTGAAGGTCACCAGGCTGGACATCAGCGGTCGTTGCCATGGCGTGTGCGCGCAGTATTCGGCGTCGATATGCAGCGGCGAGGGGTTCATGCTGAATCCGGCCATCAGCAGGTTGTCCGATTCACTCAGCGTGCGTCCCGGCCGGTGTTCGAAGACATCGCCAGGACGGAAGTCGTCGTAGCAAAAACCGATCACCTCGCGGTAACGATTCTCGCCGACGACTTTATAGCCCCATAAGCGCTCGTCGTGGTCCATAGGCAGTCTCTCCGAAGGGTGCGATCAGTGTGGTGTTGCGAAAGCGCTTCTTGATGGGAGAAGCGCTTCGGCCGGGAATGCGATGGTGCTAGGCGCTGACCATCAGCGACTCCACGGTGTTGCAAAAACTGACGAGGCGATCGGTTTCGAGATCCGCGCGTAACATGATGCGAACCCCGGCAGCCCCACGCGCGACGATGGGGAAGAACACGGCGGAGCAGTAGTAGCCGTTGCGATAGAGTTCTTCGGACAGGCGCACCGCCAAGTCTTCATCCCCCACTTCGATCAGGCGAATCGGCAAGCCGTTGCCGGAGAAACGGGTGGGAAAGCGTTGGTCGAAGTAGTCGATGTTCCGGCGCAACTTCTCCTGTAGCTGCCCAAGTTCGGGCGAGCGATGCAGGTCCGCGCTGGCCAGGCACGCGCCCGTGGCGGCCACGTCGATGTTCTGCGACCAGGTAACAGGCCCCGCGTTGCGGTACAGGAACTGGAAGTCGCGTTCATCGCCAAGCATGGCCACGCCACCCGAAGCCCCGAAACCCTTCGCCAACGAGCCGACGATGAGGGTCAGGGGATTCATTTCGATGTTGGCGCGCACGTAGCCCTCGCCGCGCGGGCCTTCGATGGAGAGCGAGTGCGAGTCGTCGAAGTACAGAAAGAGCCCGTAGCGGTTCTGCAGATCGAGCAGCCCTTCGAGGACCGTGCGTCCTCCCATCGAGTAGGCCCCGTCGGCGACATAGGCCACGCGCGGGTACTTCTTGCAGATGTCTTCAAGATAATTCAAATCGTTGTGCGGGCAGTTCAGCACCAGGCTCTCGTCACCGCAGATCGGCTTGATGTAAGCCATCGAGAAATGACAGAAGCGATCGAAGACCATGACACGCGGGCCGCCGGCGCCACCGATATGCCCGGAGGCGATCAAGGGCAGGATGCCGGCTGTCAGCACGCTGCAAGACACGCCGGGCAATGCAGGTGCGCGGTAGAGATCGCGCAGGCTCTCCTCCAATTCGACCAGCAGGTTCAATCGGACGCGTATTTCCGCGATCGATAAAGCGGTCGTTCCTGTCTTGCGCAGTGCGGTCACTGCGCCTTCAATGATGCGCGGATGGTGGTTGAGGCCCAGGTAGGAACAGGAACACAGCAGCGTGAATTCGTGCCCTGTTTCGCGGACGATGAGGCGGTCGTTGGATTCGTGATCGACATGGATGTCGAGCAGGCCGCTTTCGGCCGCGCGCAGCCAGACCCGTTCGCCATGGGCGAGCATCGCCTCGGCGTTGCGGTAATGATGAGGGCCGACGATATCGCTGGGATCGTTCTGGTTCATTTCAGTCTCCCGTTGGATGTGGTGGTGTTGCCGTCGCCACGGGTTGCGGTCGTCGGCTCATGGGATGCGTGTTGCACAAATGCGCTGCGAAAAATTCATCCGCGCTCCAGTGGCAAGGTCAGGCAGTGCGGCCCGCCGCACCATGGCCAGAGATCGCGGCCGTTGAAGGTTTGCACCTTGGCGCCGCAGGCCTCCAGCGCTGTCTTGGTGCGTGGCGCGCCTTCGTAGGCGAGCACGTGTCCGGGCGATGTCGCGACGAGGTTCGATGCCTGCTTCTGGTGTTCGGCGAGCACGATGCGGAAGAAATGCTCCATGTCGAAACCGTCCGTGGGACCGCCGACAAAGGCCACCTGCCATCCCCATGGGCGAACCAGGTCGACCAGCTTCAATCTTCCGATGGTCGTGTCCTCTTCGCCGCTGCCGGCGCGGAAACGGCGAACCCATCCGATGTCCGCCAGAGATGAAATGGCAGCCCTCGCCTGCTCCGCGTCTACGGTCGGCTCCAACACCAATCCTTTCAGGAAGCGGGTCAAGGGATCGTTGTCCGCGTACTCGGCCTCCAGAAAGTACGGCAATGCGACGGCGAGCTTGTCATCGACGCGAGTGAAACAGGTGTCCAGGTGGAGGAATAGTTGCATCAGCAGGTCGTAGCTCGGCTTCCAGCGCACGGCATCGCCCTTGCGCATCTGCACGGTAATGACATCCATCTGGAGCCGTCTGGCCAGCAACGGCGCGACGCGTGGATCAGTGCAATGGCCGACACCGACCATCAGTGTGCGTTCGTCCACGACCTGCAGATCTCCACCCACCAGGCAGAGCCCCTCCTCCATGCCGTCGAACACGACGGGATAGTCGCGCAATGAAGGCGCGAACTCCGTGGCGAAGCGCATCAACGAGGCCTCGCCGCGGCGGGAGGGCGAGGCGAAATTGCCGAGTACCAGCCCGCGCGGCGTCATCACCGCCACGTCGCGGGTGAAGGTGAATCCGAGGCGATGATCGACGATGTGGCGATAGACGCCCTCGGCATCGGTCTGAAACTGCACCTGCCTGGTGCGGGTCAGCAGTGTGGCGCCGGTGATCGAATTCGCCAGGGGGGCGAGCCTTGGCATAGTGGCGCGCAGCCAGGTCGTGAACTGCCCGCTTGCCCGAGCTTCCTCGATGGCGTCATCCAGCAGTTGCTCGATCGAGAGCACCTCGGCGCCGGAGGCGCGCAGCAGGCGCTCGAACTGCTTGTGTTGCGATGCCGCTTCTACGGGCGGCGGGTTGTAGTCCAGAAAATTACCCGTGGCGACCTCGAGATGATAATCGGTCGGCGACGGCGCATTCACGATCACGCGCCGCAGCGGGGCGATATCGGACACTACATACGGTGATGTCGATACGCTGCTTTTCGGATATGGAATTCGAGGTGCCTGTTGCATGATGCTCCGCTTGTCTTCTGCCTGCCTGTCGTAATGGCTTGAAAAAAGGCCTTAACTTACGCATCGAACTCGTACAACAACCGCTGCGCCGCTTCGATAAATGGTGCCCCCACGGCCATGCCATCCACCAGGCAGATGCCGCGGCCGCCGCTGCTTCCGCTGGCATCGACCACGCGCCGGGCATGCTCGATGTCCGTGCTGCTGGGGGAGAACACTTCATTGATGATCGGTACCTGCCGTGGATGCAACGCCGCCATGCCACCGTAGCCAAGATCGTGGGATCGTCTGGCCGCGGTCACCAAGCCAGCCGTGTCGACGACATCGAACCAGGGCGAATCGATCGGATGCAGGCCGGCGGCACGGGTGGCTGTGACCAGGCGCGCGCGCGCGTGGTAGAGCGAGTGCCAGTCGAGCGAGGTGCCTACGCTCAGTGCGAAATCGGCGGCGCCGAAGATCGTGGCGGTCAGGCGGGCCTGCGCAGCGAGAGTGCTGGAAAGGTTCTCCATGCCGCGCGCCGTCTCAATGATTACGATCAACTCGACCTGGTTACCCAGTAGGTGTCCGGCGATCTCCGCGTCGCGCGGCGATTCCACTTTCGGAATCATCACCACGTCCGGGCCATACCTGCATTCGCGCAGGGCCAACAGGTCCAGCAGTCCATCGGGGCTGCCCAGATTGTTGATTCGCACCGCGCGCCGGCACGGCACTTCGGAGGGTGCCGAGAAGAAAGCCACGGCACGGGCACGGGCCTCGGCCTTATAGGCCTGGGCCACGGAGTCCTCGATATCGATGAGCGCGAGATCCGCGTCCAAACTCGTCGCCTTGACCGAGCGTTCGGCCACCAGCGCTGGCGTAAAGAGGATCGATCGACAGTAACGGCTGAACTTGTTCATTCGTGTCACCCATCGGCTGATATGGTTTCAAATTAACTAACCGGCCTTGCGGTATGCGGGGTGGTCGCGCGCAGCATCGCCCCCCGCCATCGCCATGTGTCCCAAGCGAATCCCTCGCTACCACAACATGGCCGTCTCCTGGTCGAGTCGCGTTTTTGTCGACACGAAATGCGAAGCCGGCGCAATGACGACGACGGGTACCACGTGCGACGGCAGGCGTCCGCTCAGACTGCGGCATAGTTCGTCGGTATCCAGCACCTGCCCTTGCCGGGCGACGACGTAGGACACCAGTTGTTTACGTCCCGGCTCGTCCTCACGCAGGATGCTCGCGGCCTGCGCGATCGCCGGATGTGTACACAGCAGAGCGTCGATCGCGTCGATGTCGATGCCGCGATCGCCACTGAGCGAACTGGGCTCGGCGTGGACATCGAGGACAAGGGTTCCGTCCGTCAACCAGTGCGCCAGGTCACCGGTGCGGTACATGCGCTGTCCGATAGCGAATGGATCAGCGACGAGACATGGCGTGGGTAGCGCTGTGCGATCGTGACCTCCCTGCGCCATGCCATCTCCGGTGAGGTACAGCTCGCCCACCACGCCCGGCGGTACCGGCTGAAGCGTGCCGTCGAGAATGTAGACGCGCACGTTATCGGCGGATGCGCCGGACGGCATCGATACACCCGACACGGCTCGCGCCGAGGCATTCCAGTCGACCAGAACGCGTCTTGTCTCCTCCTCGCTGAGGAGACTGCGGGCGTGTACCGGCGCATCGGGTGCCTCTGCCATCTCCCGCAGGATGCCGCTGTAGCAGTCCGCATAGCGCTGCAGTGTCGCGCGATCGTAGAGATGGGCATGCCCCGTGACCGTGGCTTCGATGCCCTTGGCGCTGCGCTGGAAATCCATGCCTAGCGGAAAGGCCGAATGGCCCTCGCCGCCGCCAACGTCGAGCTTCTCCCCCAGTTCGCTCAACTGCTCGTACACGTGGAAATGAATGTAGTTGAAGATGACGCCGACCGCGTTCTGCAGACCGTTGTCGCTGAGGATCTTCGGCAAGGGATAACGCCGATGCGGAAACAGGCGGCTCTCCGCTTCCATCACCTGCTGGATCAGGCATCTCCAACTGGTATGGCCGATGCGCAGGCGCAACAGCACGGCATTGAGAAACAATCCGATCAGCTTCTCGGCATCGACCGCCTCCGGGCGGCCGTGGCTGACGATCGCCGTCGCCACATCGCGGCTGCCCGTCAGCACACTCAGCGCGGCCATGTGCGCGGACAACAGCACCGTCTTCAGTGGAACCTGCACCTGCTGGGCAAGCTCGATCAGCCCCTTGGAGGTGTCCTCGGTGATCGCGATGGCAACGTAGTCTTCCGGGCGCTGGTTCTCCAATGCGGTTTTGGAGTGTGTCTTGACGCTGCGTTGCGCCTCGACAGGTCGATAGCCGGCCAGCATGTCGCGCCAGAACGTGCGGGTGGCATCGGAGGCGATCGCTTGCTGTTCCAGTGCGATGTAATCGCGGTACTTGATCGACAACGGCTCGGCCGGCATCGAGCGGCCGCCGAGCCGGGCCTGGTAGCGTTGCATCAGTTCAGTCACCAGGCTGGCATCGCTCCATCCGTCCAGCACCGCGTGATTGAAGCTGAGCGAAAAACGGAATTGCGTGTCGCTCATCCGATGCACGAACACGCGCAGCAGCGGCGCCACGGCGATATCGAAGGATTGGCGGGCCTCGTGCCCGCACCAGCGCTCGAAAGCCGCGCTCCGTTTTGGCTCGGCCAAGGCGCGCAAGTCCTCGACGATCAGCGGCACGCTGGCGGACCGATGCACTAACTGCAGCGGCACGCTGTAACTGCTGAAGTCGTAGCCGGTGCGCAGCACCTCATGGCGCCGGCTCAGTTCGTCCAGCGCCTCGCGCATCGCCGTCGCGTCGAACGGCAAGCGCATCAATGTGCAGAACACCACGTGGTACAGCGACGAGTCGGTGTCGTAGCGGTTGTAGAACACCATGCCCGCCTGCACCTGGCTGAGCGGATAAGCATCCTCGACGTGTTCGGGAATGCGCTGGCGATCCTCCGCCACGATCAGTTCAAAGGCCTGTACCGCGCGTGGGGCAGCATCGGCCGTGAAGACGACAATAGTCGCCAGCTCGGCCACATTCTGGTGGTCGAACAGCGCGCCGAGTTCAAAGCTCATGCCAGCCTTCTGCGCACGCGCCTTGAGCTGGATCGCCAGGATCGAATCGCCGCCCAGATCGAAGAAGCTGTCGTCGATGCCGACGTGTTGCAAGCCGAGCACATCGGCGAACAGCGCGGCCAGGATTTTCTCCTGCGGCGTGGACGGCTCGCGGCTCACACTCGGCTGGAAATCCGGTGCAGGCAGCGCCTCGCGATCGAGCTTGCCGTTGATGTTGAGCGGCAACGTATCAAGCAGCACGATGGCAGCCGGGACCATGTAATCGGGCAAGCGTGCGCCAAGCATGCGGCGCAACTCGACCGGATCGGGCGCATGGCCCGGCGCGGCGACCACATAACCGACCAACTGCTTGTGACCGGGCTGATCCTCACGAGCGATCACAGCGACATGCGACACCGTGGGCTGCTCGCGCAGCGCCGCCTCGATTTCGCCCAGCTCGATGCGGAAACCGCGGACCTTCACCTGCTGATCGACGCGGCCGACGAAATCGATCTGCCCATCGGCGCGCCAGCGCACCAAGTCGCCGGTGCGATACATGCGGCTACCGGGTGATCCGTAGGGATTGGCGACAAAGCGCTCGGCACTGAGCGCCGGCCGCTGCAGGTAACCGCGCGCCAGGCCGGAGCCGGCAATATAAAGCTCGCCGGCGACACCGATCGGCGTCGGGCGCAAGGCACCATCCAGGACATAAGCCTGGGTGTTATCCATCGGCGCACCAATCGGCACGCTGGCACCGACCTGGAACGGTGCGCGCATCGGATAGCAGGTGACGAAGGTGGTCGTTTCGGTGGGTCCGTAGACGTGCACCACCGATGCCTGCGGACACGCATCGATGACCTGTTGAAAGGCGTGAGTGGACGCCGCTTCGCCGCCGGTCCAGATCGCGCGTACCCCGGCAAAGCAGGCGGGCTCTTCCGCCAGCAAACGGAATAACGCCGTGGTGAGGAATACCGCCGTGACCAGCTCTTGCACCAGCGTGCGTGCAAGCACCTGGACATCGGTTTTGCCGGGCGGTGCGATGACGATCTGCTGGCCGCCGAGCAACGGCGCCCAGATCTCATAGGTGGAGGCATCGAACACCTGCGGCGAATGCAATAGCACACGCTGCTGACTGCCGTCCTGCCAGCGCCGGTCGAGCGCCAGCTCGATCACGTTGCGATGCGTGATCGCAATGCCCTTGGGGATACCGGTGGAGCCGGAGGTATAGATCACATAGGCCAGATGATCCGGCTGCAATGCGTGCGACGGTGGTGTCGCCGGTTGCTGCGCGATATCGGCAGCCTCCTCTTCCAACACCAGCAACGTGCCCCAATGGGACGGCAGACGATCGACCAGCGTCGCCTGGGTCACCAGCACCGGGGCCATGCTTTCGTTGAGCATATAAGCGAGACGCTCGGTCGGGTAATCCGGATCGAGCGGCAAGTACGCGGCACCGGCCTTGATGATGGCCAGCGTAGCGACAAGCAGATGGAGCGAGCGCTCCACACACAAGCCAACCAATACATCCGGCCCTACTCCCAGGGCCTGCAGATGATGAGCCAGGCGGTTAGCCTGTGCGTCGAGTTCGCGGTAAGTGAGCGATTGGCCGCCGGCCGCCGCGGCGACGGCATCAGGCACGCGAGCGACCTGGGCCGCGAAGATGTCAGGCAGATTGTTGACGGGCAGCGGGTTCGCCGTGCGGTTCCAGTCGACCAGCAACTGTCGCCGCTCCTGCGCGTCCAGCAGGTCGATCTGGTCCAGAGGCTGATCCGGGTGCTCTGCGACGCAGGCGAGCAAGCGCAGCAGACGATCGACATAGCGCTGCGCGGTGTCGCGATCGTATAAGTCGGTGGCGAACTCAAGGGTACCGCTAAGCCCGGCCGGCGCCCCATCCGCATCGACATTCTCGCTGAAGCCAAACCATAGGTCGTACTTGGCGGGATGGATGTCGGTGTATCGCCAGGTCGTCTCCAGTCCGGCGAACGCAGGCGATATAGCCGCATGGTTGTCGAGCATCAGCGCGACCTGGAACAGCGGGTGCAATGCCTGCGTGCGCACCGGCTTGATAGCATCCACGACACGTTCGAACGGCAGATCCTGATGGCTGAAGGCGGCCAGGTCGACCGCGCGCAGGCGACGTACCAACTCGCGAAAACCGGGATTGGCGGAAAGGTCCGCGCGCAATACCAGCAAATTCACGAATAGACCGACCATCGGTTCCAGCGCCTCGTCGTGGCGGCCGGCCACCGATGTGCCGATGGGCACATCCTCGCCAGCGCCGTGCAGCGAAAGCAGCGCGGCGAGCCCGGCATGCAACACGATGAACAGACTCGACTGGGTATCTTTAGCCAATGCGCGCAGCCGACGATGGAGCGCCGCGCTGACGTTGAACTCGATCGACGCACCGCCATGGCTGGCATGGGGCGGCCGTGGCCGGTCGGCAGGAAGATTAAGTTGCTCGGGAAGCCCCGCCAACGCCCTCTTCCAATAGGCCATCTGTTGCGCCGCGTCGCTATTGGGATCGGACTCCTGCCCCATCCATTCGTGTTGCCACAGGCTGTAGTCTGCATATTGCAACGGCAACGACTTCCATGCCGGTGCCCGTTGCCTGATACGTGCTTCATATGCTGTGGTCAGGTCGCCGATGAACGGTGCCAGCGATCCGCCGTCGATGGCAATGTGGTGCAACAGCAAAAGCATGCCGTGGTCGTTTGCGCCGAGTCGGAATAATGTCACGCGTATCGGCAATTCATGCGCCAGATCGAAGCAATGCGCAGAGGCTCGCTCTTGTTCCGCGTCGAATGCATCGAGTGTGATCGCGCGCTGCTCGAATATCAGTTCGGCAGCGTCCGTTTTGCGAACGATCTGCCGACCGACGCCGTCGACGTTATCGAACACCGTGCGCAAACTTTCATGGCGCTCAAGCACGTCGATCAGCGCCACGCGTAGTGCCTCGACATCCAGTGCGCCATGCAGACGCAGCAGCAGTGGAATGTTGAAGAGTGTGCTGGGACCCTGCAGTTGTTGCAGGAACCACAGGCGTTGCTGGGCGAACGACAAAGGAATCATGACGGTTCTTCTGTGATGCGCATCGGGCGCAATGGCATACGAGTGGGGATACGCGCTGTCTCCAGTTGCATGGCCAGCTCGGCCACCGTGGGCGCGTCGAAAAGAACGTGCAAAGGAACCTCTACGCCCAGGGCGCTGCGGATACGCCCGACGAGCTGCGTGGCAAGCAGAGAGTGACCGCCGAGGTCGAAGAAGTTGTCATCGATGCCCACACGCGGCAGGCCGAACATCGTGCAGAACAGCTCGGCGAGGATTTCCTCTTGCGTCGTGCGCGGCGCTCGAAAACCCTCGGTGCGGATCTCAGGAGCCGGCAGCGCACGGACGTCGAGCTTGCCGTTGCTGGTCATGGGCAGTGCCGGGATCGCCACGATAGCCGACGGCACCATGTAGTGAGGCAGAAGTTCGCTCATGACCTGACGTAATGCCGCGGGGTCCACAAGCGTGGGGTCCACAAGACCCGCCTGGGCAATCACCACATAGGCAACTAACTGCCGATGTCCGAGCAGATCCTCGCGAGCGACCACCGCAGCCTGTTGCACGCCAGGCTGTGCGCATAGCACCGCTTCGATCTCGCCCGGCTCGATGCGAAAGCCGCGAATCTTGATCTGCTGATCGGCGCGCCCAACGAAATCGAGCACGCCATCGGCGCGCCATCGCGCCAGATCCCCCGTGCGATACATACGCTCACCGCGGCCAAAGGGATGGGCGACGAAACGCTCGGCAGTAAGTGCGGGGCGCCGCAGATAGCCGCGAGCGAGACCGCTGCCGGCGATATACAGCTCACCCGCGACCCCCACCGGCAGCGGGCGTAATGCGGCATCCAGGATGTAAACCTGCATCTGGTCCATCGGCGCACCGATCGGCACACTGACCCCGACCTCGTCTGCTTTGCGCAGGGTATGGCAGGTGGCGGCCGCCGTGGTTTCGGTAGGGCCATAGCCATTCATGACCACGATCTGTGGGCAGTGTTCGAGGGCACGCCGAGAAGCCTGCGGCGATGCCACCTCACCGCCGCTCAAGACAACGCGCACTTGCGCAAGGCACTGCGGCTGTTCCTCGACGAGCAACTGGAACAAAGTGGCCGTGAGGAATAGCGCGGTGACTTGCGCGCGCACAATCAAGCGAGCAAGCGTCGCGACATCGGTCTTACCCGCCGGTGCAAGCACAATTTGCCCGCCGCCGAGCAGCGGCACCCACAACTCATAGGTTGAGCCATCGAACACCTGTGGCGAATGCACCAGCACGCGCTGGTGTCTGCCATCGGCCCAGCGATGGTCCAGCGCAAACTCAACCACATTGCGATGGGAGATCGCGATCCCTTTAGGCGTGCCGGTAGAACCCGAGGTGTACATCACATAGGCGAGGTGGTCCGGCCGTACCGCACGCTGTGGCGGCGTATCGGGGTATCCGGCCAAGACGCTCGCATCACCGTCGAGCATCACCAGTACGTGTCCCTGCGTGGGGAGCCGTGCAGCCATAGCCTCTCGGGTGAGCAATACTTTGACGCCGGTTTCCCCGAGCATGCGGGCTAGCCGTTCGCCTGGGTAGTCCGGGTCGAGCGGTACATAGGCGCCGCCAGCCTTAAGAATCGCCAGCAACCCCACGACCAGTGCCGGACTGCGTTCGATACAGATCGCAATGCAGTCATCCGGTGCCATGCCAAGCGCGATGAGTCGATGCGCCAGGCGGTTGGCCTGAGCGTCCAACTCCCGGTAGGTCAGTGACTGCGCTCCATCGATCAGGGCGACGGCATCTGGCCTGCGCACGGCCTGCGCCTCGAACAACAGATGGATACAACGCTCCCCCGGAGGAAGCGACGGAGTGCGATTCCAATCGCCGAGCAATTGGGCTCGCTCAGCGGATGGAAGTATGTCCAGATGGCGCACCGGCGTGCGCGGTGCGTCTTCCAACGAACAGGCCAGGCTCTCTAGCGCCTGTTGCATATAGCCACAGACGCGCGCCGCCGACACCGGCGGCATCGCCTGAAGATTCAGTGCCAGACTGTCGCCGAAATCTTCGACCGTCATCCCCAATGGATAATTGGTGCGCTCCTCGAACCCTAGCCACTCGATGCCTGCCGGCGTATCAGCCTGTTGTGCACCGGCGGTATCGGCATCTTCGTGGAGATAATTAAACAAGGCGCTGAACAAGGGCGTCGAGGCAGCCACGCCGCTGCAGCGCTGTGCGAGAGCTAACGAAGCGTGCTCGTGGCGCAGTAATTCAGCCAGCCTATCCTGCGTTTGCCGAACGGCTTGTTCCACTTCGGTGTCGTCGACATCGACGCGCAGTGGCAAGGTATTGATGAACAGACCCATGGCCTGATCGGCACCGTCGCCCGCCTCCATCCGTCCGAACAACACCGTGCCGAAGACGACCTGTCGCCGCCCGCTGGCTGCGGCGATAACCAGGCCCCAGGCCAGATGGCAAAGACTGGCAAGACTGACGCCGAGCCGGCGCGCATGCGCGCGCAGGCGACCGTTCAGCTCGTTCGGTAATCGTCGGCGCGATTCATCGATGCGCTCGCCGCCGCGACGCACATCGCCCAGGCCAAATGGCAACGTGGGTTCGTCGATGTCCCCAAGCTGCCGGCGGAAGAAGCGCTCGTGCTCCATCGCACCGACGCCCAGGCGGGCATGGGCTATTAGCTGACGGAACGGGTGCGATATACCAAGCGTATCGCCGCGGCCCGCGAGAATAGTCATGGCTTGTGCGTAGAGCGACTCGATGCTGGAGTGGTCGCCAATCACGTGGTGCAGCCACTGCAGCAATAGCCAACGGTCGTGTTGCGGATCATGTGCAATGACGAAACGCAACAACGGCGCGCGACTGAGATCGACGCGAACGTTGGATACGTCGTGACTTCGTGTCAGTTGCTCGACGACAGGGCCGTCATGCGGATCGGGCACGAATTCAGTGATGGTCGCCGGTGCGTGGCGCCATACCACTTGCGCAGGTGTGGACAATCCCTCCCAGACGAGCGCAGTACGCAGGATGTCGTGGCGATCGATGACCTGTTGCGCGGCGGCCAGATAACGGTCCAACAGAGCGCGATCGGCGAAGGCCATGCGATCGACCATCAGGTACGGATCACCGTCGGTACTCAGCCGGTGATGGAACAGCATGCCCTCCTGCAAGGGAGCCAAGGCATAGATGTCCTGGATGTTGGCTATGCCACCGGGTACCTGGGCGACGATGCAGTCGATATCGGCTTGCGACAGATCGATGAGTGGCAGCATCTCCGGTGTGATTGCCGTACCACCAGGCTCGATGACATTGGGCGGCACGACGATCTCGCGGTGCGTGCCAAGCGTCAGCGCCAGCTCGGCCAGCGTGGGCGTAGCGAACAGCGAACGCACCTCGGTGCCGACCCCTAGTCGGCGCAGGCGTTCCAGCAACTGGATGACGATGAGCGAGTTGCCGCCGAGTTCAAAGAAATGGTCGCGTCGACCCACCTGTTCGATGCCCAGCAATTCCTGCCAAAGGTCGGCCAGCAAGCGCTCGACATCGCCCTGCGGCGGTTCATAGGCGCGATGCAGAAAGGCAGCGCCGGTCGGTGCGGGCAGTGCCTGGCGATCGAGCTTGCCGTTGACAGTCAATGGCAGCGCAGACAGCACCACGATGGCACCTGGCACCATGTAGCCGGGCAGTTGCTCAACCAGGCTGCGTCGCAGCGTAGCGACGAAGCTGCGATGGTCCTGCATCGCACCGGGGTCATTGCACACCGGCGCCGTGCCGGTGCGAGCGGGCGGCTGGTAGAGCTCGCTGACCACTGGGATATCGCCACCGTTGCTGTCGATGAAAACGGCATCGAACTGTCGGTCACTACCTTCGCCAGCCCAGGTGACCGCGACGTCATAGCCAAGCTCGATACCCAATGCATGCAGATCGTCAGGCTCGATCGCCAGCGCAGCCGCCGCGTCACCCTCCCCCCATACGCGCTGTACGATCTCGAACTCGTCGACCAGGCGCGCATTGGGAACGTTACGCAAGCGCAAGCTGGACGGCCGCTGCATTGCCAGATGCAAACGCAGCGAATCGAGCGTGTCGATGTCGCGCGACCAGACTAGCGACGGCAAATGGCCCAGTGATTGGACATCCGTGCCTTGCTTATGCAGCACGACCTCATAGCGGTGGCGGGTCAGTTCGTTGTGGAAGCGGCCGTGCTTGAGCTGAATGTCGACACCGGCAATATCCTCCCACTGTTGCGGCAACGCGGCGAAATACGCCGGATCGACCAGCAGTTCGTTCTCCAGGCGCAGATCTTCATCGACAGCCTGCCGCAGGCTTTCCGAAGCCGTACCTCCGGCGCGGTGCCAGGCGACCGCCGTGGCGAAACAGCGCATCAGGCGCAGATTGCGTACATCGCCGACGAAGATGCGTCCGCCCGGAGCGAGCAAAGCCATGCATTGCCGCAGCACCTGGGTGAGGTAATCCGCACCCGGGAAATACTGAATGACCGAGTTAAGCACAATCGTATCGAAAGATTGCCGCGGCAACCCTTCGAGGTCATGTGCCGGCTGGCAGCGCAGCTCAATGCGATCGCACAACTGCGGGTCGCGCGCGACGCGCTCACGCAGTGACTCGATCACTGGCGAAGAGAAATCCAGGCCCCAATACGACGCACAATGCGGCGCCACCTTCCATAGCACCAGCCCGGTGCCGACACCGATCTCCAACAGTCGGGCCGGGCGCAGCGCGACGATGCGATCGATAGTCGCGGCACGCCATTCGCGCATCTGCTCCAACGGAATCGGCTGACCGTCGTAGCTGCTGTCCCAGCCCTCGAAGTCCTCGCCATGAGCCAGCTCGGCATGCTGGCTGTACAAACCGTCGTGCAGCGTCTGCCACTGTTGTACTTGCCGTGTCTCAAAGGTTGTATCGCGGCCGGCGATGCGATCTTTCTGATGCGGCACCACGTAACCGACCAGTTGCTTGTGCCCGGCGCGATCCTCGCGCGCAAGCACTGCTGCTTGCGCCACCGCTGGATCGCGCAACAGGCAGGCCTCGATCTCGCCCAACTCAATGCGCAGACCGTGCAGCTTGACCTGCTGATCCACACGACCGGCAAACACGATAGGACCGTCCGGCCTGCGTCGCACATAATCGCCCGTGCGATACATGCGACTGCCGGGCACGCCGAACGGGTCGGCGACGAAGCGCTCTGCCGTCATCCCCGGTCGGTGCAGGTAGCCGCGCGCCAGCCCTGGCCCGGCGAGATATAACTCGCCCTCGACATCATCAGTCACCGGTTGCAGCGCCGCATCCAGCACATACGTGTGCATCATCTGCACCGCGCTGCCCATCGGTATCGCATCCCCTCCCTGCCCGGCCTTCAATGGCGCCGACACCAATGCATCCACAGTTGCCTCGGTGGGGCCGTAGCCGTTGACCATATGCCGCCCCGGCGCCCATGTTGCAGCCAGCGCTGGCGGACAGGCTTCGCCACCTACCAACAAAGTATCGAGCCCTGGCAGTTGCGAGGGTGTCATCAGCGCAAGCAGACTTGGCGGCAAGGCGAGATGGGTGACCTTCTGCCGCGCGCACAATGCAGCCAGCGCGATGCCCGGCACCAACTCGTCGGGCGGCGCCAGCACCAACGCCGCGCCCAGGCATAGCGCCATGCAGACTTCCCCGAAGGAAGCATCGAAGCTCAACGAAGCGAATTGCAGCACGCGGCTATCTGCAGCTATTCGCAGCCGCTCGCGGTACGTGCTTGCCAATGCGTGCACGCCCGCATGGCTCACTACCACGCCTTTGGGCCGACCGGTCGAGCCGGAGGTATAGATCACATAGGCTGCATGCCGTGGCGAGCGCAAGCCGTCGCTGGCATCGAGATCATCGGTGGATCGCGCAGCGATAGCGGCGGCGGTGACCGCATCGTCGAGATAGATCGATGTAAGAGCCTGCGTCGTCGGCCATCCGACCATGCGCATCGTTAAGACGCATGCCGGCTTGGCATCTTCGAGCATGTAAGCGAGACGGGGGCCGGGATAATCCGGGTCGAGCGGGAGGTAAGCCGCGCCGCATTTCAATACGGCCAGCACGGCAACGATCATCTCGAACGAACGCGGCAAGGCAATGGCGACGATCGCTTCCGTGCCAATGCCTAGTGCCTGCAATTGGCGTGCAAGCTGGTTGGCGCGAGTGTTGAGTTGCGCATAGCTAAGGCTGGTGTCGCCATAAATCAGCGCGGTGGCATCGGGAGACTGCGCGACCTGGCGTTCGAACAACTGCGGCAGAGTGGCGGCAGCCTCGTCGTACGCTGCCACATCATCGTGACTGTCTTCGGCAACCGGCAAAGGCAAAGGCATATGGTGCCTATCGTGCATCGCCCCCTCCCTAAAGTTGATCTCACTACTCGTTGGCAACCTTGAACTCGCACTCTCTCATCGCGGCAATCTCCCGCCACATGCCGAGAGGTAGCGTCGCGTCAGCAGGCGAACTATTTATTCCATCGCCGCGACCAGACTGCGCGGACGCATGTCGGTCCCATGCTGCTCGATATGATCCAGGCATACCTGGCGCGTGTCGGGTCCCAGCACAAGCGTCCAGCCAGCGGGTACCTGTGCGAAATGAGGCCAGAGCGAATGCTGGTCTTCGTGATTCACGAGCACGACAAACGTAGCGTTGTTATCGTCAAATGGATTAATCACAGAACATCTCCAGATACTTGAGGTAAATAGGAGCGATGTGAGAAGCGCATTGTTGGTAAAGGCGATGACCAGACGGTGACATCGCGTCGCATGCTGCGCACCGAAGAATTCCGGCGGCTGCAAACGATCCGACAGACTCCAGGTGTCCGCATGGCAGTCAGGAGTCTGTCGAGATTATGTATATGAAGTCTCGTCCGCAGACGATCTAATCTGCTGAGATCCATTGAGGATATTTGCATATCACCGCCGCCCCCTACACATGATTACTGCATTAGTGCGCCTTCATTTACTTCATGATCCAACGTTACTAGACACCGGGTCATTGCCACATGAAATTCATGTGAAAACGGAGCATTTACCCATGCCGCGTTCGACACATCATCAGCTATGAGGTTTGCTTGGGACTGGTACGCGTCCGATTTCACAGAAAACCGCCGCTCGACCATTAGGCCTACGCACCTCGTGACCTTGGGTTTGACGATTTCCCCCATAGCCACTGGTAAGGCATGAACTGCCTTATGAACGAAGGTGAGCTTGCGTAATTGCGCTCTACAGTTCGAGCATGATGTCTGCCAGGCGCCGTGGTTGCCATTGCATCGCCATCCGACTCAGGCGCAGAAAGTCCGCACAAAAAGACTCGATTCGTTCTTGTCGAAACAGATTGCCGGCATAGGACGCGTGGCCGTGCACGGTCGTCGGTGTCTCAAGAAAGACCAAGGAAAGATCATGGAAAATCGGCAGCGGCGTTTCGCTCGATACAGACGCTGTCGAAGGCTCCTGCGCCTCCACTTCACTCTTCCAGTGATTGATGATGACGCCATTGAGATGCATATCCCATGACAGACGCATACTGATCGGCCGGCGAAAATCCAGCGTATCGGCGTATCCAAGCCGAACCTGTTCGAGATAATCGGCAAAACGGATTTCAGGCGATACGAATGAATAGAGGGGCCGGTTGCTGGCGAAACAACCGACAATATCCGCGACTTCCGGCGGCGTTCTGCAAAGGGTATAGGTTCCGAGCAAGATGTCGTGCCTGCCGGACCAGCGCGACAACAACACGCTGTACATAGCCAACAGGGTTGCCGACAAGGTCATCGAATGAAGGCCGCTAAGCTCCCGTAATTCGGAAAGCGTGTCAGCTTGGATCGTGAAGGCATGCCGCTCTTCCGGCGCGCCCTCGCGTATCCGCCCCCGCGGAAAATCCGTCGGCAGCTTCAAGCGACCCATGTGCGCCAGCCGCTCCTCCCAGTAGCGGTATGGGTCATCGGCTCCGCTCGCACGCAACCAGTGCTGCTCCCAGATCGCGAAGTCTGCATATTGATAACGGGGCTCAGGCAACGGAGAAGGCTTTCCTGCAACGAATGCCAGATACAGCGCCCGCAACTCCCGCTTCAACAGACGGGACGAGGAAGTATCGATGGCGATGTGATGAATCCCCAAGAGCACGAGATGGTGGTCATTCGCGACTTTGATGACACACGCCCTGAACAACGAACCTCCATCCAACTCGTAAGTCCTAAGCCGGTATTGCTCGACTTGTTCAAGGGCTTTTGCTTCGCTTTGCTTTAATGAAAATGGCGAATAATCAATAAATTCCAGTAATAAGCTCTCCGGTGGTTCCACGGTTACGACAACCTCCGGTCCCGCAGCTCGAAAGCGGGTTCGCAGCACTTCATGGCGGCGAACGAGTTCAGTCAGCGCACTTTCCAGCGTCGGCAGATCCACCTGACCTGGAACCGGAATAACCATCAACGGGTGAGGTGTCGGCCCCGACACCTGTTCAAGCTCCCACCACCATCGCTGCATGCACGAAAGCGGAACCGGGCCGGAGCGAGGGTAAGAACCCAGTGGAAGCACGATCTCGGCGGACTCCGACCGTAAGTATTCCCTCACCTCTTCCTTGCGCGCGCGGGCTTCGAGAACCTCCTCCATGGCGGAGCAACCCGGCGGGCCGCGAAATCGCACATCCGCACCGCTCAGTGAAAGAGTGACCCCTTTCTCCCGCAGCGCGCTCAATAGCCGTCCGATGGGAAAGGAAGCCGGCGGATTGTTCACAATCACCCCAATGTTTGTATGGACCGTGGCCTGCGAACCACCGTTTTCGGCATACTTGTGCACCGCTAACGTGTAAAATATAGCGCGAAACATAGGTAAACATAGTGACCCATACGAAGCGAAAACCGCGGCAGGCGCGATATAAGGGACGCACCCTGTCGAGGTACTGCGCGTGAGCGGCGCCGACCAGGCCATCCCCCGTTTTGTCATCGGCACCGGGCGCTGTGGCTCGACCCTGCTTTCCAAGATGCTGGCCAAGTGTCCCGGCCTGCTCATGCTCGACGAGTTCTTTGCCGGAATCGATCGGGATAGCTCGTTTACCGGCACGCAGCTCTCCGGCAAGCAGTTCGCGCACCAGCTTCTGCACGATCGCACCACCATCGAGCTCATCCGCACGCGCTATCCGTTGCTGATGCAGGCAGGCGCCCCTACTCTGGTCAACCGCACGGTGCCGCCCTTTCTCAGCGGTAATCAGTCGATTCCGGCTCTCTGCGTGGCGCTCGCAGGAGCCGCCCAGAAGATGGGCCTCAATCCGTTTCTGCTGACGGGGCGAGCGACACGATTTCTGGAAACTCTGTCAGAGCAACCGTTTGCCGCGCATTGCCGAACTTTGTTTGACTGGCTCGCACAACAGAGCGGGAGCGTAAGAGGCTGGTGTGAACGGTCCGGCGCATCGCTGGAGTTCTTGGGCGATCTCGTCGAGTCGTTTCCGCAAGGCCGTTTTCTGCATCTTCATCGCGACGGCCTGCACACCGCGCTTTCCATGCATGCGCACCCGATATTCGCGCTGCAAATATCGCTGCGGCTCAAGCCCATGCTGGCGGAGGAAGCGCAACTTGCAGCTTCGCCTCCGGTCGATATTTCCGTCGACCCGATCGTGCGCCGATTGACCGCGGAAGCTCCCACGGTGGAGGACTGCGGCCGTTACTGGAGCTCGGCCGTGATGAGCGGGGCGCATGCCGCTGCCGGCCTGGGCAAGGACAGGTATATGGACATTCGCTATGAGGATCTCGTTGCCGATCCTCTTCGCTATCTCGAAAGCATCGCGGATTTTTTTGCACTCGATAGCCGCCAGGCATGGTTGCGCGAGGCCGCGGCGCTTGCCGATAGTGGTGCCTCTGCGAAGCGGCTGCCGTCATTGTCGCCTCACGCGCTGGCTGCACTGCAGGCGGCGTGTTTACCGGGGCAGCAGTTGCTCGGGCGAGCCTGACGAGTTGGCTGCCGTCACTACCCTGACCGGATAGCGAGCAGGCGGGTTTTGCAGTACCGAGGCCGGCGCGTCTTTCAGATACATATCGAAGAAGCTGTGCACATAATAAGCCGTCGCGGAAAGCTGTTGACGTCCATCGATACCGATAATGCCCAGCAGGTGCAGCAGTCGCTGAACTCGCTGGCTCTTCACCAGAACCCCATCGCTAAAGCCGAAATGATTCGCTCCCCGGATCGTGACCCACCATCGCCCTTCGGGTGGAAGCCGGTCATAGATGGATTGAATATCGGCGTCGATGCGCCGTGTATCCGGGTCCGATGCAGCGCCATGCTCGCCTACCAAAAACATGAATGGCTGATGCAGGCCCTCGCGAATAACGCTACCGTAGGGCGCGCCATCCACGTCGATGCCGGCCTTGCAGCGCGAATCTTCATGACAGAATTGCGCCGCCGTGGCGCCGCCGAGCGAATGCCCGAAGACGCCGACATGCTGCAGGTCGAGCCGTCCGGCGAATCTGCCGGAAGCAGCGGCATTCAGGCGCTCCAATTGATCGAGCGCGAAGCCCATGTCGGACGACCACGCAGCCAACAGCTTCTCGATCATTTTTTCCTGGACAGGGCCGGACACAAGCTCGGGATTATTCTCCGCTGTTCTCGACACGACACGTCCGTCGGAGAACACCATGACCGCGGTACGGAACGGCGCGTCAAAACCCACGACGATATAGCCATGGCTGGCCAGATCCTCGGCAAGCACCGTGTACTCCGCGGTCAATGCGGCCAGGCCGGCGCGCATAATCACCACAGGATAAGTCTGCTGCTCGGGCGATAGATCGGGGTCCTGCATGCTGTGTACGCGCACACGCGACAAATCGCGCGTTATGAACTTGCTGATTAGCGCCCCGCGCGCCTGCTCGACGGCGGCGCGCCAGGCAGCCGGGAGATAGTCGGCCGTTACGCCCGGCGATGCGTTTGGCATGGGGTATTTCGGCGCGGGGTACCAGATCCAGGCGACAAGCTCCCGCGGGGTCCCAGGCATGGGCGCCAACTTGTCCGTATGGGCAGCATCGGTCCAGGTGTAAATCGACCGACCGACCGCATAGGGGCCGGTTGGTGTGGGGAGCCTCGTCTCGGCGCGGTGCTCGTCCCGCAGCAGCCCAAGCAGGACCCCTACGCCAAGTACGATCAGCGCCGCCAGCACAGCGAGCCCTTTGAGTATCCACATAATCAAGCTCGCTCCTCGCTCTTGATGTATTTCACCCCTGTGGCGCGATGCCCTGCGGGTGCGGCTTTCATACCTCGCTCGCCAGGCGGGCAAAGGATCCGCCGAAATACAGCAATGGGTCGGTGGTGCGTAGAGGCGATACCCGCACACCGACCACTTCGCAGACGAACATGGAATGAGTGCTTCCGTCGAGGTAATCCACGACGCGGCATTCGAGATTCGCCAAGGCATCCTGCAGCACGGGTGCGCCGAGCGCACCGGTCGTCCATTTCCCTTCGCGGAAACGCTCCTGCGGGGTACATGGCGATAGACCTGCAAAACGCCGGGCGAGGCTCTCGTGTTCCGTGGCCAGTATGTTTACCGCGATCACCTGGCACCTGCGTATCGCCCGATAGGCCCAGCAGATTCGATTCACGCATGCGAGCAACCGGGGCGGTTCGACCGTCATCGAGCAGATGGCTGTCGCGGTAAGCCCCGCCGGCTCGCCGTCGAAGTGCGAGGTCACGATCGCGCACGCGCCGGCGAGCCGGCGCATACCCTCTCGAAACTCGGCGGGCGACACTGGCCCGTTTGCGCGGACTCTCTCCACATGCGCTTCATTGGCCCGAGTTTCCATTATTTACTATGGACCTTTATGCACCAGGCTGATGAGTGCCGATGGCGGCGGCGGGTCGGGCGACCTGCTCCACAAGCCAGCGCTCGTTGGCAATGCGTTCGGCCAGCGCTTCCAGGCTGGGCGCATCGAACAGGGCTTTAAGGGGGATGTCTACATCCAGCGCCTCTCGTATCCAGGCGACTACGCGCGTCGCCACCAATGAATGACCGCCCAGCGTGAAGAAGTTGTCGTGTATGCCGACGCGCTCAACCTCCAGTACGCTCGACCAGATTTCCGCAAGGCTGATTTCTATCTCGCTCCGGGGCGCGACGTAGTCCTCGACCTGCACATGAGCGTCCGACCGCAGCAACGCAGCCCTGTCGATTTTTCCGTGAACATTGAGCGGTAGCTGCGGCATATGGACGAAAGTCGCCGGAACCATGTAATCAGGCAATGTCTGCTTCAGATACATACGCAGCGAATTCACGCTTGGGGGCGATTCCGATGCGCACGCCAAATAGGCCACGAGACTGCGCTCGCCTCCGTCGCCATGCAACATCACGGCTGCCTGCCTGACCTCCGGGTATTCCAGCAACGCCGACTCGATCTCGCCGAGTTCGATCCTGAAGCCGCGTAGCTTGACCTGTTGATCGACGCGTCCGACGAACTCCAAGTTGCCGTCAGGCAAATAGCGAACCAGATCGCCGGTTTGATAGAGGCGGCCGCCCGTTGTAGAGAAGGGGTCGGCGATAAAGCGATCCGCTGTTAAGCCCGGGCGCCCCAAGTACCCTCGGGCGATCCCTGCACCGCCGATATGTAGCTCGCCTACCGTCCCGACCGGAGTCTGGCTGAGATCTTCCGCCAACACATACAAACGAGTATTGGCAACGGCGTGCCCGAGATGTATCCGCGAATCTCCCGCGACGAGATCTCCATAGCTTGCGCATACCGTGGCTTCGGTGGGTCCGTAGGCATTAATCAGTCGGAAGCGGGATGCCCATGCCCGAGCCAGCTCGGGCGGACAGGCTTCGCCGCCGATGATAACCATGCGCAAATGCGGCAGATCCAGCGCACTGGGATCACCGAGCGTATGCAGCGCCGATGGCGACACCATCAGCACGGTGATCTTGTACTCCCGCAGGGTTCGCTCAAGTTCGGGACCAGCCGCGATGCGTCCGGGAGAAGTCAGATGCAAGGTCGCGCCGGACGATAGCGTGGTCGCGATTTCCCAGATCGAAGCATCGAAATTCAGACTGGCAAACTGCAGGACGCGGTCGCCCCTGCGGAATCCGAAGTCCGTCGCTTGCGCATGGACGAGGTTGCACAAACCCGCATGCTGGACCAGCACGCCCTTGGGTTTACCGGTGGAGCCGGAGGTATAGATGACGTAGGCGAGATGGTCCGGGCGTGCGCTTCCGGCAGGCGCCGTGACAGGTTGCTCTGCCATAGCGTCCCGATCGTCATCGAGATTGACCACGCGTGCCCAATGGGCGGGCAAAGCATCGGCCAGCTCCCGCCGGGTGACCAACACCGGAACCCGTGTCTCCTCCATCATCAACGCCAGGCGGTCTTCGGGGTATTCCGGGTCGAGCGGCAAGTAGGCGCCACCTGCCTTGAGAATGCCCAGCAAACCGATGACTATTTCGAACGAGCGATCGACGCACAAGCCGACGATGACATCGGGCCCTACCCCAAGCCCGCGCAAGTAATGGGCTAATTGATTCGCGCGCGCGTCCAGCTCGGCATAACTCAGCTCGCCCCATGGCGACGACAACGCGATAGCGTCGGCCGCGTTCGCGGCCTGCTTCGCGATGAGGTCGGTAAGGCATGTGTCGGACGGGAACCCGGCGGTGGTTTCATTCCATTTGCGCAAAGCAAGCCTGTCGGCCTGCGGCAGCATGATGCATTCCCTGTACGTCTCTTGTGGCCGCTGCGTCATCTGCTCAAGCGTGAGCAGATAAATCTCCATGAGCTTGTTGACCCGCTCCGAGTCGATCCGCTTGACATGGAAAGTCACCGCCAGCTCGCCGTGGCCTACATGGGAGTCCGTGCGCACGCAGACCACCAGCGGAAAGTTGGTCTGCGGAACCGGCTTCCATTCCTTGACGTGCAACCGATCGGCCAGCGATTCGTACACATGGAAGTTGATGTAGTCGAACATCACCTCCAACGTATCCCTCCCGGAACGGCGGCGGAATATCTCCACGACCGGATAAGAGCGATAGCGCAATACCTCCTCTTCCAGCGTGAGGGCATATCGCGCGAGGTCCAGCCAGCAAGCGCGCAGCGGTAATTGGCCGCTGCGGAAATGGATCGGAACGGTATTGAGATAAAGTCCCGGAACTTCATCCCCGTGCATGGATTCCAGGCGTGCATTCGTAACCAGTCCAGTCGCCACGGACTGAACGCCGGTAAAGACCCGCAGCGCGTGCAGATGAGCCGCGAAAAATACGCTCTTGATCGGCACACGGGCCTCTGCGGCAAAGTCGGCTACGTCGCGCATGAGCCGCAGGTCGAAACGTACATTCAGATTTTCGGATGCATCCTGCTCGCCATCGTCCATAGCCGGCTGCTCACCTTTGCTTCGCAGCCATAGATTCGAACGCGGCAAGTCGTCCACGATGCGCGTCCAGTAAGCCTCGTGCCCGGCATTTGCCAGCATGCGGCGCTCGGCGGCGATATAGTCCCGAAAGGTAACTGGCAGCGCTGGCTTTGCCGCAACCGGCGTGCCCGCAAGACGCGCGAGATAGTCTTCGTACAATTCCGTAAGTACGGCCGCGTCGCTCCAACCGTCCAGGATCGCGTGGTGGGAGCTCATGCTCAACTGAAACTCTTGCTCATTCAGGCGATGCGCAAAAAACCTTACCAGCAGCCCATCCGCCAGGCCGAAGCCGCGGCGCTTTTCGTGTTCGATAAAGTCACTCAGCGCGGCGTTCTGCCGCGAATCATCGAGATGGCTCCAATCGGCGACGACAAATGGCACCGGCGTCGGCGCACGCACGCATTGCACCGGCTCCATATAGCCACTTAGATGGAAGTGGGTGCGCAGTATGGGGTGGCGGTCGACTGTCGCCTGGATGGCGGCCTGCAATTTGTCGGCATCCAGCGGTTTATCGAGGCGGTGGCTGGTGGCGGCGTGATAGGTCCTGCTGCCACGTTCCCATTCACTGTGAAACAGCATGCCCAACTGCAGTTTCGACAGCGGATAGGCATCCAGATAGCCGGCCTGCTGCGCCTTGAGCCGGTCGCTTTCACCGACCAGCTCGAAGGGCTCGGTCGCGATGTTGATCGCGGTCGAGTCGTTCCGCGCCGCCAGCTCGGCAAGCGCACCAAGTCTTGGCCTCTCGAAAAGCTCCACGAGAGAGAAATGCAGCCCGAGCTTCTGCGCTTCGGCCTGAACGCGCAAGGCCAGAATCGAATCACCTCCCAACTCGAAGAAGTGATCCTCGATGCCTACGCGATCGACTTTGAGTACGTCTCTCCAAATAGCGGCGAGCGTCTGCTCCGCTGAGGTCTCCGGCGCCGTGTAAGCCGTAGCGTCATTGCGCCCGGAAGGTAGCGGCAGCTTGTCGCGATCGACTTTTCCGTTGCTGGTCAAAGGCAGGGCATCGAGCGCTACGAAGACGGCAGGCACCATGTATTGAGGCAACCGGGACCTGAGCTGAGCCCCCAGCTCGTGAAGGTCGGTTTCGCAGCCTGCCTCTGCAACGATGTAGGCGACCAGGCGCGGCTCTCCTACCGTATCTTCGCGCAGCACGACCACCGCCTGCGCGACGTGAGAGTCCTTGAGCAGGGCCGACTCGATCTCACCCAGCTCGATGCGATGGCCGCGCAACTTCACCTGGTGATCCGTGCGTCCGACGAATGCCAGCTTTCCGTCTGCCCGATAGCGAACCCGGTCTCCCGTGCTGTACATCCGGCTTCCGGCCGGCCCATACGGATCGGCCAGGAATTTCTCGGCAGTGAGGCCCGCACGCCGGAGATAACCCCGCGCCTGCCCTGCTCCGGCCACGTATAACTCCCCGACCACGCCCGCCGGCACCGGCTCCAGGTGCGCATCGAGTACATAGGCGCGCACGTTGGCTATCGGCTGACCTATCGATGCGTCCCAGCCGTCGACGTCTCCGCCGATATGGTCGTCGTAAGTGGCGCACACCGTGGTTTCGGTAATGCCATATTCGTTGATAAAGTGCCGTCCCCGAGCCCAGCGATCCGCGAGTGCGGGATCAAAAGATTCCCCGCCGGTAAACAGCAGGCGCAGAGCCGGGAACGGTTCGTTCGGCAGCAAAGCCAACTGCGATGCGGGCAGCATGGCGATGGTGATGGCCTTGTCCTGCAGAATTCGCTGCAACTGAGCGCCGATCAAGGCCGCCGGCGGCGTCCCCAGTACGCACAACGTCGCTCCGCTGCTCAGCGGCAGCAGAATCTCCAGCATGGAAACGTCGAAGCTGAGACTCGTGAACTGCAACACCCGATCGCCCGGCCGCACATCAAACGAGCGCCGATGCGCTTCGAGCATATTGACCAGCCCCCGGTGCGCAACCAGCACACCTTTCGGATGGCCGGTGGAACCCGACGTATAGATCACGTATGCCAGGTTATCGGGGGTCGCCAGGCGTTCCGGGGAGGTATCGGGCTGGGCTTCGACAAGTGCCTGCAACCTGGGTTCATCCACACAGATCAGGTGTCCCCAATACGACGGGAGCACATCTTCCAGCCGCGCTTCGGTAATCAACACCGCAACGCTGGCATCCTCCAATAAATAAGCCATCCGGCCCGCTGGAAGGTGCTCATCGAGCGGCAAATAGACCCCGCCCGCCTTCAGAATCGCCAGCAATGCGATGACCATATCGGCAGAGCGGCTCATGCAAAGCCCCACCACTACCTCCTGCCCCACGCCGAGGCTTCGGAGATGGTGTGCGAGCCGGTTGGATCGGTGTTCGAGGTCGGCGTAGCTAAGCTCTTCCCGCGTATCGGACAGGGCTGGTGCCTGGGGCGTACGGGTCGCTTGCGCACTAATCAACTCGTGAATACAGCGGTCGTGGGGATAAGGCGTGTGCGCCTGGCTCCACTGGCCGATTTGCGTCTCGCGCTCCGACTCGCTCAACAAAGGCAACCGCGAAACACGGCATAGCGGCGCGGCGACGATCGCGGCGAGCAGTTGCTGGAATGCTGCCGCGAGGCGTTCGATGGTGGCGGGATCGAACAGATCGCTGGCGTACTCGAAGGCACAGCGCAATTCCGACAAGGTCTCGTGTACGTAGAGCGACAAATCGAACTTCGAAGTGATCGGTTCGTCATCGATCCAGGAGACGTCGAGTCCGGGAAGGGTCAGAATCTCGCGCGGGAAATTCTGAAACGACAACGAAACTTGCACGATCGGTTGACGTGAGAGGTCTCGCTCGGGCTGCAGCTCCGAAACCAGCTTCTCGAAGGGAAGATCCTGGTGGGCATAAGCGTCGAGTGCGGTCTCCTTGACCTGGGCCAGTAGCTCCTTGAAGGTCGGGTCGCCCGCCAGGTTCGCGCGCAGAATAAGGCTGTTGACGAAGAAGCCGATGAGCTCTTCGAACTCACGCCGCGAACGCCCGGCTGCCGGCGATCCCACGACGATATCGGTCTGGCCGCTCCATCGGGACAGCAAGACCTGGAAGGCCGCCAACACCACCATGAATAAGGTGGCATCTTCGCCATGTCCCAGGGCTCGCAGACCGTCGCAGATTTCTTTCGGAACGCAGAACGAGACGCCTGCACCGCGAGTCGATGCCACCGGCGGGCGAGACCGGTCGGTGGGAAGCGCCAATACCGGCGGTGCGCCAGCGAGCTGCTTTTTCCAATAGTCCCGCTGCTCGACCAGTACAGCACCTTGCAGCCACTGACGCTGCCAGTGGGCAAAATCACGGTACTGAAGCGTCAGCGGAGGCAACTCTATGTTGCGCCCGGCAAGTGCCTGCGGATAGATCTCGCCAAGCTCTCTGGCCAGCACGCTGAGCAACGACCAGCCGTCCGAAATGATGTGATGCGTGGTTATCAGCAGCAGGTGATAGTCCGAACGCAGCCGCAGCAGCGTAACGCGCAGCAACGGCCCATGCAGCAAGTCGAACGGTTCAAGCGCCCGTGCCTGCATGACGGCGCGGGCCTGGGTCTCGGCCTCGGGGTCCGGCAAGCGGGAAAAGTCCACGACCTCCAATGTCACCGGCCGTGGATCTTCGACGATCTGTCTGGCCGCTCCGTCGATCAGCTCGAAGTGTGTCCGCATCGACTCGTGCCGTCGCAGCAATGCCGTAAACGTGCGCTCCAGCGCCGCCGCATCGAGGGACCCGCGCAAACGCAGTGCCAGCGGAACGTTATAGGCCTGCCCGGCGAGTCCGGCCTGATCGAGGAATAACAAGCCCTCCTGAGCGAATGACAACGGTAGCGGGCCAGAATACGGGCGATGTTCGACAACGGCTGCGGCATCTGTCTGCTGTTCGGCCTGCAGATGCGCCACTCGTGCCGAAAATTGCCTCATCGTCGGGTTTTCGAACAAGGTCCGTACCGAGACCTCGACACCCAGGGCCTCGTACACGCGTGCGACCACCCGCATGGCCGCCATGGAGTCGCCGCCCATGTCGATAAAGCTTTGCTCTGGGTCTAGCTCATGTCGCTCAAGTACATCCGCCCAGATGGCATTTACCACTGTTTCGCAATGTGTTTCACAGTCCACCGCCATCGCCCTCTCGATCGATCGATCAAATGCAAACGGCAAGAGCCCTACTCCGATTGCCCCGCCGCGTCCGATGAGCTACTTTTCCGCTTCAAATCGTTCACCGACGGGTACCTGCCCGAATGACTTCGACCACACTCTTCCTGCTGCAGGCACTCGTCATCATTCTGGCCCCTTTTATACTAACGTATATTTTCCGGTTAAGTATGTATTTACCACCTGTAGTAGTACAGGTACTTACCGGACTTGCGTTAGGCCCCTCCCTGCTCGGACGCGTTGCACCAGGGACATATGAGGCGCTCTTTCGGCCCGACGCGTTGCAACCGCTCCAGCACGTCGCCTCGATGGCTTTGTTGCTGTTCGGTTTCACCAGCGGAATGCACTTGCAGTGGTCTTCCTTGCGTGAACGCGGCGGCGCGTTGTGCACTATTTCCCTTGCCAGCCTGCTGGTGCCGGGCGGCTTGGGCCTGCTCACCGGGATATGGGTTCTACGCAACTACGCGGCGGCTCCAGGGCCTGCCGCGAGCGGACTGCAGTTTCCCGCCGGCATCGCCATCTGCTGCGCTGTCACCGCCTTGCCGGTACTGGCCGCGATCCTGCGCGAAAGCCGGCTGACGACCACGAAAATCGGCCAAATGGCGCTCGCGATTGCTGCGGTGAACGATGCGGCGCTATGGGCGATGCTGGGCGCCCTGCTGGCTTTATCCGGCATGGTGCACCAGCCGAACACCACATCGGTCACGGCATTGCTGTTGCTATTGCCATATTGGGCGGCATTGTTTACTGTGTTTAAGCTTCTGATAAAGTTTATCGAAAAACATACGCCCGAGAAATCACAGCGGGAGCACCTGCAGCTAACCCTGGCATGCGTGCTTGCATTGGGCTCGGCGGTGCTCTCGGAATGGGGTGGCTTGCACTACGTGCTCGGCGCATTTGTAGCTGGCGTAGCCATGCCGCACAGCGCACGCGAGATTTTGCTGAAGCGAATCGAGCCATTGACAGTCACCGTGCTGATGCCCTTTTTTTTCATGTCCACAGGCCTGAAAACATTGATCGATACCAGCTCCCCTTTGTTCACCGGAATCTTTCTTGCGGTGACCGCGGCAGCGGTACTCGGGAAATTGGGCGGCGTCGCTGTCGCGGCACGACTTACGGGCGAGCCGTGGTGCCAGGCCTTTGCGCTCGGCGCGCTCACTCAGACCAAGGGGCTGATGGAAGTCGTCGTCGTGACGATTCTCCTCGACGCCGGGATATTTTCGCGAAACGTCTTCTCCGCCGTGGTGCTGATGGCTGTCCTCAGCACCTGCCTGGCGATGCCGATTACACGCTTATTGCTCCGATATCCGGCACGGGGGGCTTCCGCGAGCGCGCTGTCCGCGCTGCCCTCCCAGCCGGAGCCCGGTCGAACGCCATCGTAGTACCCATCATGGAGGTACATTTGTGGAAGAGCTCATACGCGACGTAGTCATACTCGGAGGGGGGACCGCAGGATGGATGACAGCCTCTTATCTGGCCCGTGCGGTTGGTTCAAAGGTGCGCATAACGCTGATAGAAGCGGCAACTATCCCCAAAATCGGGGTTGGCGAGGCCACGATTCCTAACCTGCAGAAAGTGTTTTTCGACTTTCTAGGCATACCCGAAGAAGAGTGGATGCGACACTGCAACGCCTCTTTCAAAATGGGCATCCGCTTTGTCAATTGGCGACCGCAGCCGCAATCTGCCGGCGACGATTACTTCTATCACCTGTTCGGGCTTATCCCTAATTGCGATAGCGTGCCTTTGTCGCACTACTGGGTGCTTCGCCAGCAGGAGCGTATGGACGACCGGCCGCTAGCCTACGCTTGTTACAAGGAAGCGCCGCTGCTGGATGCAAAGCTTTCGCCACGCATGATGGATGGCACGCGGGTAACCAATTACGCATGGCATTTCGATGCGCATCTGGTCGCCGATTATCTGCAAAAACTTGCCGTGGGTTGGGGAGTACAGCACGTCGTCGACGAACTCGATCACGTGGAGCTGGCGCCCGACGGCAGCATCGCCGCCCTGCATACCCGCATGGGAAACCGCTATGGGGCAGATCTATTTATCGATTGCTCCGGTTTCCGTGGATTGCTCATCAACAAAGCGCTTGGCGAGCCGTTCATCGACATGAAGAATCATCTGCTCTGCGACAGCGCGGTGGCCGCTTCTGTCCCCCACGATGATGAGCGCCACGGCGTGGAGCCGTATACCTCGTCCATTGCCATGAAACATGGCTGGACCTGGAAAATCCCGATGCTGACCCGGTTTGGGTCCGGCTATGTGTATTCCAGCGACTTCACTTCGCAGGACGAGGCAACCGATGAATTCCTGAAGCTATGGAATCTCGATGCGAACCAGGTGAAATTGAACCAGATCCGGTTCCGTACCGGCCGCAACCGTAACGCATGGGTCAAGAACTGCGTTTCGATCGGCCTGTCGTCTTGCTTCCTTGAGCCGCTTGAGTCCACCGGGATCTATTTCATCTACGCGGCCATCTACCAATTGGTCAAGCATTTCCCCGACCGCAGCTTCAATCCGTCGGTGATAGCGGCGTTCAACGATGAGATCGCCGGCATGTACGATGACTGCCGCGATTTTATCCAGGCGCATTACTTCACTACATCGCGCAACGACACTGCGTTCTGGCGCGCGAACAAGAACGAGCTGCATCTGTCGGACTCGATCCGCCACAAACTCGAACTGTATAAAGCCGGGCTCATTGTCACCGCACCGCTTAGCGACGCGGGAGCCTATTACGAGAACTTCGAAACCGAGTTCCGCAACTTCTGGACCAATAGCAGCTATTACTGCATTTTCAGCGGCATGGGCTGGATGCCGAAAGCGCCTCTGGCGAAGTTGCGCTACAGCCCGGCCTCGCTCTCCAAAGCCCAGCAATCGTTCACCGATCTACAACACCAGACGGCCGAGTTGAAGACAAAACTGCCAAGTTGTCACGAATATCTGCAGACGCTGCATGGAGGCGCCAAGCCCATGCAGGCCGCCCGTACCGGTTCGGCCTGAATCAAGTGCACAAGTGCAGGCCCGGCCATCGCGCCAGTGCGATGGCCGGTTACAAAACGCCTTCCTCGAACCGTTGCTCCAGCACTCCTTGCTCTGGAAGTTCTTGCTCTAGAGCAGCGGAACTCATAGGCGAGTTCGACTCGGCGTATCGCGCGCAAGCTCTGATCGTGGCTTCCTTCATAAACGCCCACAGCGGGATATCCACATGCAAACTTTCCTGCATGCGGGCCACGACTCTCGCAGCCAGCAAGGAGTGGCCGCCGATCCGAAAGAAGTTGTCGTCGATGCCCACACGTTCAAGCTCAAGCACGTCGGCCCAGATCGTTGCCATCGCTTCCTCCCTGGGTGTGCGTGGCGGCCGATACACCATGTCGGCAACGATCGTGGGTGGCGGAAGCCTGCTGCGATCGACCTTTCCGCTTGCGCCAAGAGGCATGGAGCGAAGGCTTACGAACACCGCCGGAATCATGTAATCCGGCAAACGCTCTGCCAGCTCCGCCCGCAGTTGTTCGGCGGTGGGAGCCGGCTCGTGACGGCCGACCAGATAGGCGACCAGCGATTTGTGCTCGCCCTCGCCATGCAGGACAACCACCGCCTGCTCCATCGCCGGAATTTCCAGCAGTGCCGCTTCGATTTCTCCTGGTTCGATGCGATGCCCGTACAGTTTTATCTGATGATCGCTACGCCCGACGAATTCGATTTTTCCGTCGGGGCGATAGCGCACCCGGTCGCCGCTTCGATACATGCGCTGACCCGGCCCTCCGTTGGGGTCTGCCACGAAACGCTGGGCTGTCAGCCCAGGCTGATGCAAGTACCCTCTCGCCAGCCCCTCCCCCGCTATGCACAGCTCGCCCGCCGTACCGATCGGTACCGGCTGCAGATCCCCATCCAATACATACACCCGGACATTGGCGATCGGGCGGCCGATAGTGACGCTATCGGCACCGCGGACATACTCGTCGTAAGTCGAGCAGACTGTCGTTTCGGTCGTGCCGTATTCGTTGATGAAGCGACAGCTTTGCGCCCATTCCCGCGCCAGCGCCGGGTCGAACATTTCGCCGCCCACAAACAATCGGCGCAACGCGGGGAGCCCACCCAGTGGCAACAACGGCAATACCGACGATGGCAGCATCACGGTGGTGATTCGTCGCTCGACAAGGAAACGAACCAGCTCCGTCCCGATAGCCACGGAGGGCGCCGTGTCGAGAATGTGCAACGTGGCGCCGCTGCTCAGGCTGACCAGAATTTCCTGTAAAGAGACATCGAAACTCAGTCGCGTGAATTGCAGGAAACGATCCTCTGGCTGGATGTCGAAGGCGCGGCAATGTGCCTCGACCAGGTTGCAGACTCCGCGATGGGATACCAGCACGCCCTTGGGTTCGCCGGTAGAGCCCGAGGTGTAAATCATGTACGCAAGATTTTCGGGACCTACTTTCGCATTGGGTGCTGCGGCTGGGTATTTACCGGCCGATGCATGCCCCAGCACCTCATCCACATACACCATGCGGGATTCGAGTTCGGCAGGCAGCAGCACTCGCAATGCCGCCTCGGTGATGATCGCCTGCGCTGCAGAATTCTGCAGCAAATAGGCCAGGCGGTCGGGCGGTAGCTGGTCGTCCAGCGGCAGGCAGACGGAACCCGCTTTCAGAATCGCAAGCAGCGCGACGACCATCTGAGCCGAGCGGGGCAAGAAGAGTCCGACGATCACTTCCGGGCCCGCGCCAAGGTCTTGCAGATGCTTGCCGAGCTGATTGGCGCGATGCTCCAACTGTGCGAACGTGAGCTCGGTCTCAGAGTCGACGACGGCCACCGCCATGGGCGTACGCCGGGCTTGCTCTGCGATCAACTCATGTATCCGGCGCTCGCTGCGGTAGGGTGTCGCCGTCGCATTCCAGTCGACGAGCTGGCTGTGCAGCTCCTGCGCGCTCAGCAACGAAACCTCCGATACCTTGCACGGTGTATCGCTGGCCACCAAGGTCAGCACCCGCTCGAAATATCCCATCCAGCGATCGATGGTCGCGGCCTCGAAAAGATCCGTGGCATATTCGAATACCAGTCGCACATGCTCCGGGCCTTCAAAAGCATGCACCAGTAGATCGGATTTCGCTACGTGCTGCTCATTGGCCAGGCTGCTGACCTCCAGGCCGGGCAGCTCGGTGCGCGCGGCCGGAAGATTCTGCAAGGTGAGCGACACCTGGAACAACGGATGGCGCGACAGATCGCGTTCGGGTTGCAGCTCCGCCACCAGTTTCTCGAACGGCAGGTCCTGATGTGCGTACGCACCCATGGTTACTTCTTTGACCTGCTCCAATAGTTCCTTGAGGCTTGACTGCGATCGCACCTGCGTACGCATCACCAGGGTATTCACAAAAAAACCGATCAGCCCCTCCATCTGCCGGTGCGTGCGCCCGGCGACGGGTGAGCCCACCACGATGTCGCTTTGACCGGTCAGCTTCGACAACAGCAACTGAAATGCAGCCAGCAGCACCATGTAGAGCGTCGCCTGCTCGGCTTGCGCCCGCTGCCGCAAACGCTCGGTCAGCGGCTTGGAAAGCGTCAACGCCAATTTGGCGCCTTTGAAGCTCGTCATCGCGGGGCGAGGATGGTCGGCAGGCAACACCAGGGCCGCGGGGATCCCGGCCAGGCGCTGTCGCCAGTAATCGAGTTGCCGCGCGAGGACCTCTTTCTGCAACCATTGCCTTTGCCATAAGGCGTAGTCGGCGTATTGAAGCTCCGGCTCGGGCAGTGGCGACGGTAACCGGCGCAAATAAGCCGCATACAGCGCCCCCAGCTCCCGTACCAGCACACCCATCGACCAGCCGTCGCAGATAATGTGATGCAGGCTCAGCAGCAGCGCGTGTTCGCGTTCACCGGTTTTGACCAGCGCGACTTTGAACAGCGGACCGCGTTCGAGATCGAAAGGCTCGCGCACCTGCTCGCGCATCCGCGCCTGCAATGCTGCCTCCCGATCCCCCTTGGTCAAGTCACTGAGATCGAGTTCGGCGAGGTGGAATCCACCGGCTGGATCGATCACCTGCACCGCGCTGCCCGCTTGCGACTCGAAACGGGTGCGCAGGCTCTCGTGGCGTCTGACGAGTTCCGCAAAACTATGTTCCAGCGCTGGAACATCCAGCGTGCCGCTAAGACTGAACGCAACGGGCACGCTGTACGCCGGCCCCGATAACCCAAGCCGATCCAGAAACCATAGCCGCTCTTGCGCGAACGACAGCGGCAACACGGCGGGGCGCGACTGGCGCGTTAGGCGCGGGGCTGCCCCGCTGCCCTGGAGCGCACGCAGTTGGGCGAGAATGGCCGGCTTATGAAACCTGACTAGCTCCCGCAGCTCCGGGCTCAGACGAGGGCCTTCGTATCTCAGCACCAGGTCGTCATCGACCACGCTGATCCGAACGCCCTGCTCGTCCATGTCCCTCAGCAAGTCCATGACATTCATCGCCTGCGCTCCTATCGCAAACCTATACCGTTTGCGCGTAGCTCGGAGTCTCTGGAGATCATCCCTTCCAGCGCCACCTTGAGCTGATCTCTGCTGAACACCGGCGCGACGATGCCGGCCGCATCGAGTACGCCATGCGTCCGGGTGAAATCGAAGCGTATGTTCGCCGCCTTTCGCGAACGCCGATGGGCTTCCCAGGACGCCTTGTCCAGGGTGAACGCAAATTGCATCAAGGGCACCGCCGGAAACATCCGACCCTGCTGATGAAGCCTGCGGATCTCGACCATCCAGTCATAGAACGGTATCAATTGCAGATTCGCGCCGGTGATCTCGTTGCAGTTCTCGAACAGGCCGCCTTCGATCGTCTGCTGTGACGAGGAGATATGAAAGACGCCCAACGAGCGGCGATGAAGCTTGGCCAGATGCACGACCGAGCGCGCAACATAATCGACCGGGGTCGGCGGAAGGCTGTAGCGAAAGTCACGCAAGCCATAGCCCGACAACAGGCAGCTCTTGATGAGTCGATAAGCCCACTGCCGCTCGTCATAGCGGCCCTGTGCAGTGTCCGCGGAAACGAGCCCCAGCCGAAAGATGTTGCACGGGACGCCGCGCTGACTGGCCTGCATGACCAGATGCTCTCCAATCCATTTGCTGGCGTTGTATCCGTGCAAGGCCGGATGCTTCTCGTGCTCGACCGTACTGGCTTCGTCGACGGCACGCTCGCCATCCGCCCGCACGGCACCGAACACGCCTAGCGTAGAAATATAGTTGACCTGTTTCTGCCGGCCGGTAACGGCGAACTTCAGCACCTCTTTCGCACCCTCGACATTGGCTGGCTTCGCCATGGCATAGGTTTCAAGGTGATTCATGCTGGCAGCGTTATGAAAAAGTGTGTCGATGTTTTGGCACAGCGCCTCGTAAACAGCGGCGTTCAAGCCAAGTCGCGGCAAGCTGATATCGCCGGGAACAGCGACCAGGCGAGACGCGAAACTGTCCTGCCACAAATCCCAATGCAGCAAGGTGTCGCGCACTCGGTCAAACGCCTGCTCCGCCGACGGCGCCCTGACCAGACAGTAGATCCTGGCATCCGTGTCCTGCAGTAGCTGGGCCAGCAGGAAACGCCCGACGAAGCCGGTGCATCCGGTCAGCAAAATCGCATTCTGCGCGACGGCATCCGTGCCGATACCAGGCACGATCGAGGCATCCAGCACAGCCTCCTCGGCCAGGCTTACCGGCTCGTCCGGGGTTGCGCCTGCCGAGATCCGCACGGCGAGAAGTTGTATCGTCGGGTATCGATAAAGGTCCGTAGCTGTTATGGCCGATTCGACGAACTGGTTCGTTCTGGCCAATGCCTTCACGACCAACATCGAATGCCCGCCCAGATCGAAAAAATTATCGTGGCGACCGACCCGCTCCACTTGCAGAAGCTCCTGCCAGATGGCGGCCAAGGCCTGCTCAAGCGCCCCCTCGGGGGCCTCGTACGGCTGCTCCGAGAGCAGGTCCGCCACCGGCAACCGTTGACGATCGACCTTACCGTTTTGCGTCAGCGGCAGACGTTCCAGGATGACGTACGTCGAGGGCACCATGTACTGAGGTAGCCGCTGCTCCAGGTATTTCTTCAGCGCCGCCGCTTGCAGTTGCGCTTCGTTGGCGGTCGCTACATAGGCTATCAGTCGCTTATCGCCCGTGCGGTCCTCGCGCACCTCCACGACAGCCTGGCTCACCTGCGGGTTTCCGAGCAGAGCTGTCTCGATCTCTCCCGGCTCGATGCGATGGCCGCGTATTTTCAGTTGATAGTCCGCTCGGCCGATGAATTCGAGTTTTCCGTCGGTCCGATACCGCACCCGATCTCCGGTGCGATACATCCGCGATCCTGGACGTCCATACGCTTCGGCCACGAAGCGGTCCGCAGTCATGCCGGCGCGCTGCAGATACCCTCGTCCGATGCCTTCCCCACCGATAAACAGCTCGCCTATCGCTCCGCTGGGTACCGGCTGGAGGTCCTCGTCCAAGACGTATACGCGGGTGTTCGCCAGCGGCCGCCCGATGGACACTGGCAGGCCGTCGGCCGTGTACTCGTCATAGGTGGAGCATACGGTGGCCTCGGTCGTTCCGTACTCGTTGATAAAGCGCCCGCGGCTGGCCCATTGCTCGGCCAGGGAGGCATCGAACGCCTCTCCTCCGACAAATACCCGGCACAGGGATCGCACGCCATCGACCGGGAGCTGCGGCAACAGCGAGGAAGGAAGCATGACCGTAGTAATGCTTTGCTCGGAGATAAACCGCGCCAATTCCGTTCCGGCTATCGCAGCAGGCGTCGCCTCCCATATATGCAACGCGGCCCCGCTGCTCAGGCTCACCAGAATCTCCTGCACGGACACATCGAACCCCAGGCGCGTGAACTGCAACAGCCGATCGCCGGCGCCTATGGCAAATGCACGCCGATGAGCCTCGACGAGGTTGCAGACCGCACGGTGCGGAATCACCACCCCTTTCGGCTGACCGGTGGAGCCGGACGTATAAATGACATAGGCCGCGTTTTCGGGATGCACTGCAACGGCAAGGTCCTCGACCGGGAGCGCGTCGATGATCTTGCGCGAACCATCATCATCCACCAGCAGCGTGCACGGGTGCGCGGGAAGCTGATCTCGCCATGTCGACTCGCTCACCAGCACGCCCACCCCCGCGTCCTGGATCAGTTGCTGCAGACGCGCTGCGGGCAATTGTTCGTCCAACGGAAGATAGGCCCCTCCGGCCTTCAGGATGCCGAGAAGAACCACGACCGCCTGCACCGAACGGCGCAGGCAGACGGCGACGACGACCTCCGGCCCGACGCCCATCGTTTTCAAATGCCGCGCCAGTTGGTTGGCGCGCGAGTCGAGCTCGCTGAAGCTGAGCGTGCCGAGCGCATCGACTACGGCTGCGGCGTCGGGAGTACGGGCCGCCTGCTCCGAAACCAGTTGATGGACCCCGCAGTCCCGGCGATATGTCGCTTCGGTCGCATTTCGCGCAACCAGGAGATCGTCGCGCTCTGCGTCGCCCATAAGCGGCAGATCCGCCACGCGGCAATCGGGGTTGTTCGCCACGGCCTGGAGTATTCGCTGCAAGTACTCCATCCAACGCGTCATGGTCGCCGGCTCGAACAGATCCGTTGCGTACTCGAAAACTAGCTGGATACCGTTAGCATCCTCGAAGGCGAACAGCATGAGGTCCGACTTGGCGGTGACGTGCTGGTGGGAAACTCTGCTGATGCGGATACCCGCCAGTTCGCCCTGATCCTGCGGCACGTTTTGCAACGCAATCGCCACCTGGTACAGAGGTTGACGCGACGTATCGCGCCCCGGCTGTATCTCCGCCACGAGCTTCTCGAAAGGCAACTCCTGATGCTCGTATGCCCCCAGAGTGGCCTCTTTAGCGAGACGCAGCAGCTCGCGGAATCCGGCATCGGGGTTGACCTTCGCGCGTAACGCCAGCGTATTGGCAAAGAAACCGATCAGCCCCTCCAGGTTCCGATAGGTGCGCCCGGCAATCGGCGAACCCACCACGATGTCGCGCTGGCCGCTCAGGCGCGACAGCAGCACTTGATAGGCGGCCAACAGAACCATGAAAAGCGTCGCGCCTTGATGCCGTGCCAATGCCTGCAACTGTACGGACAATTGCCGAGGAAGCGCCAAGGCAATCCTGGCCCCCTTGAAACTCGCCACCGCAGGACGAGGCCGGTCCGTCGGAAGGTCTAAAGCGGCCGGAATACCAGCCAGCTTCTGCCGCCAGTAGACCAGTTCGCGTTCAAGCACCTCCCCTTGCAGCCAGCGCCGTTGCCATAAGGCGTAGTCCGCGTATTGCATCTGCAGTGGCGAAAGCGGCGACGCCTTGCCCTGGGAAAATGCGGCATAAAGCGCACCGATCTCCTGAATCAAGACGCCCATCGACCAGCCGTCAGAGACGATGTGGTGCATCGTCATCAGCATCACGTGTTCCAGCGGGCCGAGCTTTAGCAATGCGGTCTTGAAGAGCGGGCAGTCCAGACGAAAGCGTTCGGCGACCTGACCACGGACCCGGCGTTGAACCTCTTGTTCGCGATGCTCCGATGCAAGCGTGGTGAGATCGACGTATTCGAACTGTCCTTTTCCCGGCGGATCGATCGTCTGCGCGGGCTCATCGCCGCGCTGTACGATGCGCGTCCGCAGAATTTCATGCCGGCTGACTACCTCGGCCAGGCTGCGTTCCAATGCTTCGGCGTCCAGGCTTCCGTGAAGTCTGATCCCGGAGGGCATGTTGTACGCCGGCCCCAGCAACTCAAGCTGCTCAAGAAACCACAACCGCTCCTGTGCGAACGATAGCGGCAAGACCGCCGGACGCGGCTGCGCCTCAAGGTCGGGACGCGGCCCGCCGCGAAAGGTAAGCAACTGCTCAAGAATGCCCTGCTTGTTCCTTTTGATCTCGTTGCGCAGATCGTCGCTGATGCCATGCTGCGGGTAACGAAGCACGATATCGTCACCGGCAACCCTGATCTGCACGCCCTGTTCGTCCGCCTTGCGCAGGAGTTCTACGATATGCATTCGTCGTGTCCGTGTCTGTGTGCGGCCCGAGACGCGCCTTCAGATGACCTCTTCATGAAACCCCACCCCCAGGCCTGGGTCTGAAGATCTGGTGTCCGAAGATCCGGGCTCCAAAGATGTGAGCGGCTGGTCCTGCGACTTGATCCGCAAACCCAGGTCGATGACCCGCGCGGCTTCGGCAATGGTCGGCGCGCTGAACAGCAAGGTGATCGGAAAATCTATTTGCAGCTCGTCGCGAATGTGGGCAACCACACGCGTCGCCAGCAGCGAATGTCCGCCAAGCTGGAAGAAATTATCCTCGATGCCGACGCGATCAAGTTTGAGAATCTCCGACCAGATGGCCGACAAGGCCTGCTCGGTAGGCGTGCGCGGAGCGAGGTATGCGGGTTTCAGCGCGGACTGGGTCGGCGCGGGCAATCTGTGCCGGTCGATCTTGCCGTTAGGGTTAAGCGGCATGGCGTCCAGCGTCACGATGTCCGGCGGCATCATGTATTCCGGCAGACGGCGGCGCAGACGAGCGCTCAGCTCTGCCAGATCGATGGATGTTTCGCCGGAGCTCGCCACGATGTACGCCACCAGCCGCCGATCACTGTCTTCACCAAGCGTGATGACGGCCGCCTGCCCGATCAACGGGTCCGCCAACAATGCGGCCTCGATTTCGGATAGCTCGATGCGATGCCCGCGAATCTTGACCTGCTGATCGCGGCGGCCGATGAACTCCAGCTCCCCCCTGTTATTCCATCGGACAAGATCGCCGGTGCGGTATATGCGCCCGCCCTGGGCTCCGTATGGGTCGGCGGCAAAGGATTGAGCGGTGAGCCCCGGCGCATTCAGATACCCGCGAACAACACCCGTACCGCCAAGGTGAAGCTCGCCGATGACGCCCATGGGCAAGAGCTCCAGCTCTTCGTCGAGTACGTACGCCCGCGCGTTTGCAATCGGTGCCCCGATCGGAATCCGCGCATCGAAAGAACATTCAGGATCGACCCGCGCGACCGAGGCCCACACGGTGGCTTCCGTCGGCCCGTATTCATTGAATAACGCGCAATGCCCCAGCATGGCCCGGTGCTTGTGCACCAACGGCACGGGCAGCGTTTCGCCTGCCAGCACTACCGTTCGCAGGCTCGTCAATTGCGTGTCGGCAAGGTCGAGCACCGCGTCGTACAACGACGGGACGCCCAGCCAGGTGCGAACCTGATGACGCTCGACCCAGTTGCCCAGCAACTGCGCGTCTTGCTCCAGCCCCGCAGTGGGCAAGACCAGGGTCGCAGCGGAACACAATGCCCAGAACAGTGTTGCCACCGAACTGTCGAAAGCGATCGACGGCAACAGGATGATGCGTTCCGGCGAGCCATAGTACGCAAGCCGTGTAGCGGTAGATGCGGCCAGGTTCGCATGCTCCACCGCCACGCCTTTGGGAGTTCCCGTCGAACCGGAGGTATAGATCACATACGCCAGATTGTCCGAGCGAACGCCACTGGCAGGCGCGTCTCCCGGCAATGCCTCCCATCGCGACTTTTGTACCGGGTCGTCGATGCACACCGTGTGGCCCCAGTGCGACGGCAGTTCATCGAGCAAGGCGGATTCGCTCAACAGTACGGCGGCGCCGGATGCCCTGACCAAATGAGACAACCGCTCCGGTGGCTGGCGCTCGTCCAGCGGTAAATACGCTCCGCCTGCCTTGAGGATAGCCAGCAGTGCCGTCACCATGCGCGCCGACCGGCGTATGCAAACGCCCACCGCGACATCCGGGCCGACGCCGAGACTGATGAGATAATGCGCAAGCTGGTTCGCCTGCCGCTCCAGCTCGGCGAAGGTCGTCGTGCCTTCCTCGTCGATCAGCGCAATGACCTGTGGTGTGCGTGCGGCCTGCGCGGCGATGAGTTCGTCCACGCGAGCATCGGCGGCAGGCGAAGCGCCGAGAGCATTCGATCTTGCCAGTAGTCGTTCTCGTTGCGCTCCGGCCAACAGCGTCAATCGCGACAGCGGGGTATCCGGGTCGGCCACCGCCGCCTGCAATAAGGTCTGAAAATGCTCTGCCCAGCGCTCAATCGTCTCGCGATCGAACAAGTCGCTCGAATACTCGATACTCCCGCGCAACCCCGTGGGACTCTCGTTCATCAGAAACCATAGATCGAACTTGGCGGTTACCTTATCGACGCTGATAGGCGTGAATTTCAGACCGGGCAGAGTCCCGCCATCGCGCGGCAGGTTTTGTAACGTCATCCCGACCTGACATAGCGGTTGCCGCGACAGGTCGCGTTCGGGCTGCAGCTCCGCGACCAGCCGCTCGAATGGCAGGTCCTGGTGCGCATAAGCGCCCAGGGTAACCTCCCGGACCTGCTGCAACATATCTCGAAAGCGCGTTCCCGGCTGAAGCCGGGTCCGCAATACCAACGTATTCAAAAAGCAGCCGATCAGGCTCTCGGTTTGCCGGCGCGTGCGGCCGGCAATCGGTGAGCCGACGACGATGTCGTCCTGACCGCTCAGTCGCCACAGCAGTACCTGATAGGCCGCCACGAGCACCATGAAGAGCGTCGCCTGCTCGGTGCGGGCCAGTTGCTCGAGCCGCTCCGACAGCTCTTTCGGCAGCGTAAAGACGACCCTCGCTCCGCGATAACTCGATACGGCCGGGCGCGGTCGATCAGTCGGCAGCTCCAGCGCGGCAGGCGCACCGGAGAGCTGCTGCTTCCAATACGTCAACTGGTTTTCCAGCCGGTCTCCCTGCAGCCATTCCCTCTGCCAGAACGCATAGTCCGGGTATTGCAGTTCGGGCTCCGGCAACGGCGAAGGCTTGGCTTCGGAGAAAGCGAGATAAAGCGCGGCGAGTTCTCTTATCAGCAAGCTGGTCGACCAGCCGTCTGAAACGATGTGATGCGTGGTAATCAGCAACACGTGCTCTTGCTCGGCGAGCTTCAACAAGGCCGCGCGCAAGAGCGAACCCCGAGTCAGATCGAAACGCTGCAGCGATCGCTCATTTATTTCGCGCTGCATGGCATCTTCGCGTGCCGCCGGCTCGCCAGCGCTCAGGTCGATCAAGTCAAGCCGAAATTCGCCTGGCTCCTGTACGACCTGTACCGGGCCACTGTCATCTTCCTCGAAGCGGGTTCGCAAGCTCTCGTGGCGACGCGTCAACTCGGCGAAACTGCGCTCCATGGCCTGACTGTCCAGTGGTCCGCGCAGGCGCAACGCCGTCGGCATGTTGTACGCGCTCGCCACTAGCCCGACTTGCTCCAAGAACCAGAAACGCTCCTGCGCAAACGACAATGGAAGCCGCTGCGTACCCACCGGCCGTGGCTGCAACGGCAATTCGAGTACCTGCGTTTCGTCCGCATCGTCCAAAATTTGCCGCAGACGCTTCAACTGCGACGGCAACAGCCCGGAGATCTTTCCGTAAGCGTCATTCATGGCGACACCATATTTCTTACGTCGGCAAGCGCGCGATTCAATGCTGCCGGGTTCTCGGTACCCACAATGTCTCGGAAGATGCAGTCGGCCAGTCCCGCCACCGTGGGATTCTCGAACAAGGCCCGCAGCGGAAGGTTGACCGAAAACAATTCGCGAATCTGTACGATGACGCGCGTCGCGAGCAAGGAATGGCCGCCGAGTTGAAAGAAGTTGTCCTCCATGCCGACGCGATCGATCTTCAGTACCTGCGCCCAGATACCTGCCAAAGCCTCCTCTACCGGAGTCTGCGGAGCGCGATACGTGGCGACGTCCGGCCTCGCCTCCGGGGCGGATAGCCTGGCGCGATCCAGCTTGCCGTTCGCCGTCAGCGGCAAGGCATCCAGCATCACGAACGTCGCCGGAATCATGTACTCGGGAAGCTGTTCGCGCAGTGTCTCGGTCAGTTGCATCCCTAGCTGCTGCGTCAATCGCCCGATGATCGGATCGTTGGCGTAGGGGCGCCAACGATCCTGCGTGTCCGGCGCCGTCGATGTGGAACGGTAAGACTCAAGTGATGGGTTTATTGGAGGGGGGTTTATTAGAGATGGTCTCGTCCGGGCAGCGCTGAGTCTGTGGTCCACGAACTGCACGTCGAAATGCGCCGGGTCGCCAGCCGTCCATTGCACATGGACGGCATAGCCGAGCTGCTCTCCAAGCTCCCAGTACGCTTCTGGATCCTCTGCCGGCAAAGCGAGGCGGTCGAGCTCCAGGCTCAGCTCCTCCGCCGCTCGCGTATCGGCGCCTTGCTCGACAAGCCGCCACGCTGCCACATCGCGTGCCACGCGCCGGTTAGGTATGCGCGATATCCGCAGTGTGCCCGGACGTTGCTCTTGCAAACGCTCGCCGAGCTTTTCGATAAAGCCATCCGTGCTCTGCCATGGGGTATCCGACCCGGAGCCGTCCATATCCGTCTGTACCGTCGCGCTTTGCAGCACAACGTCGTAGCGATAGCGCGTCAGTTCGTTGTCAGCCGCGCCGCGCTTCAACTGCACCTCGGCGCGCAGTCCATGCTCCTTTGCAAACTCAACAAAGAAAGCCGGATCCAGCACCAGCTCCTTCTCCTGGCTCACGGCTCGCTCGATCCGGTTTCGCAGTACGCCTGCCGTGAGGCCAGCGATACCCTTGGACAACTGCACCGACGTGTGGAACGCCTGCAGCAGCCCGAGGTGGCGAACGTCGCCGACGAAAATATGACCGCCGGCTTGTACCTTCTGCGCTGCCCGGCGCAGTACGTCGACCAAATAGCCGACATCGGGAAAATATTGAATGACCGAATTCAATACGATCGTGTCGTATATCCCTGGTGCGCTGTCCAACTGCCTGGCCTCTTGCGTCTCCAGCTCGACGTGCTGGAGACGCGGGTTGCCGCGCAGCCAATCTTCGAGTTCGTGGATAGCGGTGCCGGATAAATCCGTGGCGTAGTAGCGAGTGCATGAAGGCGCCAAACCTTGCAGCACCAGGCCGACGCCGCAGCCAACTTCCAGCACGCTCTCTGGCTTGAGCTGACCGATCCGCTCAAGCGTGCTATCCAGCCATTCCTGCATCTGCTCGGGTTCGATCGCCTCATCGGTATAGCTGCTATTCCAGCCCACGAAACTCGGGCCTGCCGAGCGCGCGGTTTCGTAGCTATCTTCAAACAACTGCTGCCATTGCCCGACGGTTTCCTCGCGCATGGCGCTGAACTGCTCTGGGGCAGAGGCTTTGAGCGTGGCCACATCGGCCACCACATAAGCGACCAGCCGACGCTCGCCGTCGGGCTCCTCGTGCGCCACCACCGCCGCCTGCTGTACTTGCGGCGCCTGCAACAACGTCGCCTCGATTTCACCCAACTCCACCCGGTAGCCGCGCAGTTTCACCTGATGATCCGCACGGCCGATAAATTCCAGGTTGCCGTCGGCGTGGTAGCGGACCCGGTCACCGGTGCGGTACATCCGCGTCCCCGGTGCTCCGTGCGGGTCCGCCATAAAGCGCTCGGCTGTCAGCCCGCCGCGTTTCAGATAACCTCGCCCCACCCCCGCGCCGCCGACATACAACTCGCCGGCCACACCCACCGGCACCGGCTGCAGGGCCTCGTCCAGCACGTAGAGTCGCGTGTTCGCAATCGGACGGCCAATCGGCACCCCGCCTTCGCGTGCCAACTCGCCGGTGACCTCGTACGTGCAGCAGCCCACCACCGTCTCGGTCGGGCCGTACTCGTTAATCAAACGCAGGCCCGGCGCACGTGCACGCCAGTACGCCAACTGCGCATAGCTCAGCGCTTCGCCGCCGATCACCCACGCCATCGTCGTATCCGGCCGGACCGCGTGCGGATACAACCGACGCAAACCCTCCAGGTGCGCCGGGGTCAGCTTCAGCAGCGAGTACCGCTCTTCGCCCGCCAGTGCCTCCGCCAATTCGGCCAGCTCGTCCTGCTCGCCCAACAGCCGTACCGAACGACCGCCCAGCAGCGGCAGCCAGAGGCTGGTCACCGTCGCGTCGAAGGCCATCGAGGTATTGACCGGCGCGCCGCAACCTTCGCTGACCGGATAGTTCTGCAACGCCCACTGCAGATAATTCATGACCTGCGCGTGCGCCAACAGCGTGCCCTTCGGCCGACCGGTGGAGCCCGAGGTGTAAATCACATACATCAAGTTATCTGGCTGGATGCGCCGGACCGGTGCATCGGTTCGCTGCGCTGCGATGCGCGGGCCTTGTTCGGCATCGTCCAGGCAAACCACGTGACCCCAATGCGTCGGCAAGGTTTGCGCAAGCGCCGTTTCGGTTAGCAGCACCGCGACGCCGGCATCTTCCAGCATGTAGGCCAGGCGTTCTTCGGGGTGACGGGCATCCAACGGCAGATAGGCCCCGCCGGCTTTGAGAATGCCGAGCAAGCCAACCACCATCGACGCCGATCGACTCATGCACAGCCCGACCACTACTTCCGGCCCGACCTCCAGACTTTGCAGGTAATAAGCCAACTGGTTGGAGCGCTGGTCCAGTTCCTGGAAGCTGATCGAGCCGTGTGTATCCACCAGGGCGACCGCTGCGGGCGTATGCATGGCCTGCGCCGAGATCTGTTCGTGCAGGTATTGCTCCCTGGCGTACTCGACGCGATGGGCATTCCATCGCTCTAACTGTTCGACGCGCTCCGGCTCGCTCAACAGAGGCAACGCGGATATCAGGCTATCGGGATTCGCTACCATCGCCGACAGTAGATTCTGGAAATAACTTAACCAGCGCTCGATCGTCTCGGCATCGAATAGATCACTGGCATATTCGATGGCTCCGCGCACACCTTCGAGGCTCTCGCGCGCAAAGATCGTGAAATCGAATTTTGAAGTGATGTGCTCGATGCCGTAAGGCTCCAAGGTCAAGCCGGGCAATTGAAACGGCTCCCTGGGCATATTTTGCAAAGCCAGCAGCGCCTGAAACAAAGGTTGCCGCGAGAGATCGCGCTCAGGCTGCAGCTCCATGACGAGCTTCTCGAAGGGCAAGTCCTGATGCGCATAGGCGCCGAGGGTGGTCTCCTTGACCCGGCGCAACAGCTCGCGAAAATTCATCCCCGCATCCAGTTGGGTGCGCAGGACCAGCGTGTTGACGAAAAACCCGATCAGATTCTCGGTCTGCCGATGCGTGCGGCCGGCAATCGGCGAGCCCACCACGATGTCCTGTTGCCCGGTCAGGCGCGACAGCAACAGTTGATAGGCCGCCAGCAGCACCATGAACAAGGTCGCCTGCTCGCTGCGCGCCAGCGCCTGCAATCCCTCCGACAGCTCTTTGGACAGCATAAAATCCAGCTTCGCGCCCTTGAAGCTCGCTACTGCTGGCCGTGGTCGATCCGTCGGCAGTTCCAGCGCCGCCGGCGCACCGGCTAGTTGTCCGCGCCAGTACGCCAATTGTTTGTCCAGCGCCTCGTCGCGCAACCATCCGCGCTGCCAGCGCGCGTAGTCTGCGTATTGGATCGGCAGCTCCGGCAACGGCGACGGCTGGCCTTGCGCAAAGGCCGCGTACAAGCCGCTGATCTCGCGGATCAACACGGCGCCGGACCAACCATCCGAGATGATGTGATGCAAGGTCAGCAACACCACATGGTCATGCTCGCCCATCCTGAGCAGGGATACTCGGAATAACGGCCCGGTCATCAGATCCAGACGTTCCTGTGCCTGGAGTTTCATTTGGATCAGGATGCCCTCTTCCTGCTCCCGCGGCAGGAGGATGGTCAAATCGTGCACGCGCAGACGGAAGTCGCCCGCAGCGTCGATCACCTGCACCGCCTCCCCGTCGTGCATCTCAAACCGCGTGCGCAGGCTTTCGTGCCGCCGGGCCAGTTCCGCAAAACTCCGCTCCAGCGCCTCTACGTTCAACGCACCCTTCAAGCGCAGGCCCGTCGGGATGTTGTAGGCCGCCCCGACCAGACCCAACTGCTCCAAAAACCATAACCGCTCCTGCGCGAACGACAACGGGATGCCCCGCCCCTCCCGCGGCTGACTCGTCAGCGGCGGCAGCAACAGGCCTTGCTGCTCCCGTCGCAACGCCTCGATCCGCTCCGCCAGCTCGCGGATGCGCGGATACTCAAACAGCTCCCGCAGCGGCAGCTCCACCGACAGCACATCCCGGACCTGCGCCACCACCCGCGTCGCCAGCAGCGAGTGACCGCCCAGCTCGAAGAAGTCTTCCTCGATCCCCACCTGCTCCAGCTTCAAGACCTCGCCCCAGATCGCCGCCAACGCCTGCTCCATCGGCGTCTGGGCGCTCACATACCCCTCGCCGGCCGCATGGCCCTGCACCGTCGGCAGACGACGGCGGTCCACCTTGCCGTTCGCCGTCAGCGGCAGTTGCTCCAGCGTTACGAACACCGACGGCAGCATGTATTCCGGCACGCCGCGCTTCAGGTGCTCGCGCAGCTCGGCCGCCGAGGCCGTCCGGCCCGGCGCGTTCACCACATACGCCACCAGCCGCTCCAGCTCCGCCGTTTCCTCTCGCACCACCGCCGCTTCGGCCACCGCCGCGTGTTCGCTCAGCCGCGCTTCGATCTCGCCCAACTCCACCCGGTACCCGCGCACCTTCACCTGCTGGTCCGTGCGCCCGAGAAAGTCCAGCCGTCCGTCCACCCGGTAGCGCACCCGGTCGCCGGTGGCGTACATCCGCCCGCCCGCCGGTCCGTACGGGTCCGCCACAAACCGCTGCGCCGTCAGCCCCGCCCGCCGCAGATAGCCGCGCGCCAGCCCGGCGCCGGCGATGTACAACTCGCCCACCACCCCGACCGGGACCGGCTGGCCGTCCTCGTCCAGCACGTAGACCCGCGTATTGGCCACCGGCCGGCCAATCGGCACCGCCTCGCCAATGCTCGCGTCCAGCTCCGCCAGTGCCTCCACCACGCAGCCCACCGTGGTCTCGGTCGGACCGTAGTGGTTGTACAGCACGGTCTCCGGCGCTTCCTCGCGCCACCGCGCCAGCGTCCCCGCCTTCAATCGTTCGCCGCCCAGGATGAGCTTGCGCACGCGCCCGCCCAACTGGCCGACCGGGATGAATTTATGCACCGCCTCCAGGTGCGAGGGGGTCAGCTTCAGCAAGGTCAGATCGCGGCTCGCCAGCAGCAGCGTGGCCAGCTCCTGCACGTCGTCGTCTCCGCTCAGCAGGTGGACCGTCCCCCCGCTAATCAACAACGGGTACACGCTGGTCAGCGCCAGGTCGAAGCTCAGCGAACTGTTCACCGGCGCACCGCTGCCCTCACCGGCGTCAAAGCGCTTCGCCGCATACCGCGCGTAGTTCGTCAGGCCGCCGTGGCGCACCATCACCCCTTTGGGCTGGCCGCTGGAGCCGGAGGTGTAGATCACATACGCCAGTTGCTCCGCCGCGACCGCCGCCAGCGCGTCCGCCGGCTGCGCCGCGATGCGCTGGCGCTCCTGCGGATCGTCCACGCACACCACGTGGCCCCAATGCGACGGCAACACTTCTTCCAGTGCGGTCTCTGTCACCACCACCGGCACCGCCGCATCCTCCAGCAGGTAAGCCAGACGCTCCGCCGGCTGGTGTTCGTCCAGCGGCAGGTAGGCTCCGCCCGCCTTCAAAATGCCCAGCATCCCGATCAGCGCATGCCGCGTACGGCGCAGGCACAAGCCCACCACCACCTCCGGCCCCACGCCCAGCCGCCGCAGGTAATGCGCGAGCTGTTGCGCCTGCTGGTCCAGCGCCACATAGCTCAGCGCACCCTCGGCGTCATGCAGCGCGATCGCATCGGGCCGGCGCGCCGCCTGCGCCGCGATCAGTTCGTGCACACCGCCCTGGGTCGCGCCCGGCTCGCTCGTCGCGTTCCACTGCTCCAGTTGCTCGGCCCGTTCCGCTGCGCTCAACAACGGCAGCTCTGAGACTCGGCTTTCCGGCGCCGCGACCGCCGCGCTCAGCAATCGCTCCAACTGGCTCACCAGCCGCTTGACCGTCGACTCATCGAACAGGTCGCTCGCGTACTCCAGGCTGCCCTGCAGACCCGACGGGCTCTCGAATAGATTCAGCGTCAAATCGAATTTCGGCGCGGCGCGTTCGTAGGGATAAGGCAGCCGGTTCAATTGCAGACCGGGCAACTCGATGTCTTCTCGCGGAACATTGCCGAACGTAAGTACTACCTGGAACAAGGGATGACGCGAGAGATCGCGCTCAGGCTGCAGCTCCGCCACCAACTTCTCGAACGGCAGATCCTGATGGGCATACGCCCCCAGGGCCGTCTCCTTCACTCGCCGCAATACCGCACGGAATGACGGATCGCCGTTGAGATCTGTCCGCAAGACCAGCGTATTGATAAAGAAGCCGATCAGGCCCTCGATCTGGTCGTGAACGCGCCCCGCGATAGGCGAACCGACGACGATATCTTTCTGACCACTCCAGCGCGACAGCAGGATCTGCAGCCCCGACAACAGCACCATATACAGCGTCGCGCCTTCCTCCCGACCCAAGGCCGTCAGCGCCGCCGACAGCTCGGCAGGCAGCGAAACCGCCAGTCGGCCGCCGCGGAAACTAGGTACCGCCGGCCGTGGCCGATCCGTCGGCAGCTCCAGTGCCGCCGGCGCGCCGGCCAACTGCTGCTTCCAATAGGACAACTGCCGCTCCAGCGCCTCGCCCTGCAGCCAGCCGCGCTGCCACAGCGCGTAGTCCGCGTATTGCACGGCCAGTTCCGGCAGCGGAGAGGCTTGCCCCTGCGAGAAGGCCGTATATAAGGCACTGATCTCGCGAATCAGCACGCTCATCGACCAACCATCCGAAATGATGTGATGCATCGTCATGAGCACGACATGATCGTGCTCATTCATGATGAGCACGGAGACCTTGAATAGCGGCCCCCGTGCAAGATCCAACGCCTGCTGCGTCTGGATGAGCATCTGCCGGCCGAGTTCCTCCTGCTGTGCCGGTGCTTGCAGGGCGCGCAAATCCAAACGATCCACTTGGAACGTTTCCGGCCTGTCGATCACCTGTGCCGGACGACCGTCAACGGTTTCGAAATGCGTGCGCAGACTTTCGTGCCGCCTTACCAGTTCGGTGAAGCTGCGCTCTAAAGCGTCTAGATCCAGCGCGCCTTCCAACTGCAGCGCCGTCGCCATGTTGTACGAGGGACCGACGAGTCCGAGCTGATCGAGGAACCACAAGCGCTCCTGCGCGAAAGACAGCGGCAGCTCCGGCGGACGGTGCGCGACCGTCAACGGTGGAAGAAACTCCCCGCGCTGCAAGAGTTCGATATGTGCGGCAAGCTCGCGCACGCTTGGTGCATCGAACATGGCCCGCAGCGGCAACTCAAGCTGCATGATTCGTCGTACTTGGGCGATGACCCGCATGGCCGAGAGGGAATGGCCGCCGAGCTGGAAGAAATCATCCTGCACGCTGACGCGGTCGAGCTTGAGGACCTCCGCCCAGATCGCCGTCAATGCGTGCTCGGTGGCCGTGCGCGGAGCGATATATTCCGCCGTACTCGAAAGTCGCTGTGGCGCGGGGAGCTTCTCCCGATCCACTTTGCCGTTGCGCGTCAACGGCAGCTCTTTCAAGATTTCGATGTCCGCCGGCACCATGTATTCGGGCAGCGCTTTGCGCAGGTAGGCGCGCAGTTCGTCGTACGCGGTAGGCGTCGTGGCGGCGATAACCACATAAGCGACCAGCCGACGCTCGCCGTCGGGCTCCTCGTGCGCCACCACCGCCGCCTGCTGTACTTGCGGCGCCTGCAACAACGTCGCCTCGATTTCACCCAACTCCACCCGGTAGCCGCGCAGTTTCACCTGATGATCCGCACGGCCGATAAATTCCAGGTTGCCGTCGGCGTGGTAGCGGACCCGGTCACCGGTGCGGTACATCCGCGTCCCCGGTGCTCCGTGCGGGTCCGCCATAAAGCGCTCGGCTGTCAGCCCGCCGCGTTTCAGATAACCTCGCCCCACCCCCGCGCCGCCGACATACAACTCGCCGGTCACACCCACCGGCACCGGCTGCAGTGCCTCGTCCAGCACGTAGAGCCGCGTGTTCGCAATCGGACGGCCAATCGGCACCCCGCCTTCGCGTGCCAACTCGCCGGTGACCTCGTACGTGCAGCAGCCCACCACCGTCTCAGTTGGGCCGTACTCGTTAATCAAACGCAGGCCCGGCGCACGTGCACGCCAGTACTCCAGTTGCGCATAGCTCAGCGCTTCGCCGCCGATCACCCACGCCATCGTCGTATCCGGCCGGACTGCGTGCGGATACAGCCGACGCAAACCCTCCAGGTGCGCCGGGGTCAGCTTCAGCAGCGAGTACCGCTCTTCGCCCGCCAGTGCGTCCGCCAGTTCGGCCAGCTCGTCCTGCTCGCCCAACAGCCGCACCGAACGACCGCCCAGCAGCGGCAACCAGAGGCTGGTCACCGTCGCGTCGAAGGCCATCGAGGTATTGACCGGTGCGCCGCAACCTTCGCTGATCGGATAACTCTGCAACGCCCACTGCAGATAATTCATGACCTGCGCGTGCGCCAGCAGCGTGCCCTTCGGCCGGCCGGTGGAGCCCGAGGTGTAAATCACGTACATCAAGTTGTCCGGCTGGATGCGCCGGGCCAGTGCATCGGTTCGCTGCGCTGCGATGCGCTGACCTTGTTCGGCATCGTCCAGGCAAACCACATGCCCCCAATGCGTCGGCAAGGCTTGCGCAAGCGCCGTTTCGGTTAGCAGCACCGCGACGCCGGCATCTTCCAGCATGTAGGCCAGGCGTTCTTCAGGGTGACGGGCATCCAACGGCAGATAGGCCCCGCCGGCTTTGAGAATGCCGAGCAAGCCCACCACCATCGACGCCGATCGACTCATGCACAGCCCGACCACCACCTCGGGCCCGACCCCGAGACTTTGCAGGTAATGAGCCAACTGGTTGGAGCGCTGGTCCAGTTCCTGGAAGCTGATCGAGCCGTGCGTATCCACCAGGGCGACCGCTGCGGGCGTGCGCATGGCCTGCGCCGAGATCTGCTCGTGCAGGTACTGCTCCCTGGCGTACTCGACGCGATGGGCATTCCATCGCTCTAACTGTTCGTCGCGCTCCGCCTTGTTCAGCAGAGATACCGCACGTATCGAACGGGCGGGGTCGGCAACCATGGATTCGAGCGCAACCTCCAGATGATCGACCAAGCGGCGGATCGTCGATGCATCGAAGCGAGCGGTGTCGTAGGTGACCCGCAAGGCAAGTACGTGGCGCGCTCCGAAGTTCAATGCGAGCGGATAGTGGATCTGCTCGGCGCTACCCACCTTCTCAAGCTTCAGCGCGGACCTGGCTACCGCCTCGGCCGCTTCGGCGGGGTAGCTCTCAAGTACAAGAGTGTTCTCGAATAGCGCCGCGCCCGCCGGCAATTCGCTCCAGCGCCGGACCTCCAGCAGTGGGCTGTGCTGATACTCCAGCAGCTCGCTCTGCCTTTGTTGCATCTCTTGCAGAAGTACGCCGATCGAGTCCTGCGGAGTGACTTGAATCCTCAGTGGCAACGTATTGATGAACGGTCCGACGATCGACTCCACGCCGGCCAGATCGGCCGGGCGACCGGCGATGGTGACGCCGAAAACAATGTCGCTGGAACCGCTATAGCGACTGAGGACCAAGGCCCACGCGCTTTGCAGCAACGTATTGAGTGTGCAGCGATGCTGTCTGGCAAAAAGCTGGGTCGCCTCAAGATCGAGCTTGAAAACATATTTGTATGTTGCGTGTCCGCCGGTCGGCGGCGCAGAGCCGTCCTCCGCGCGCGGAAGATTCAGCACGGTCGCCCCTCGCAACCCGGCCAGATGCTTACGCCAGTACGCCTGTGCTTTCGAAGAGTCCTGCCGTTGCAGCCATTCGATGTAGTCGCGATACGGCAGCGCCGCTTTCAACGCCGGGCGCTGGTGGCGCACGAAAGCGTCGTAGGCGGTGACCAGTTCTTGCAGAAGAATCGGTTGTGACCAGCCATCGAGCAGGAGGTGATGACTGCTCCACAGCAACATATGCTCCTGCTCCGTCATACGGACCAGGAGCAAACGCATTAGTGGTGGTTTCGCCAGATCGAACGGCCGGGACAATTCCGATTCGAGCAATTGCGCCAGTTGTTGCTCATGCTGCTCTGCGGGCACGTTACGCCAGTCCCGGCGTTCAAACGGCAGATCGACCCGACGCAACACGACTTGCAGCGGCGTCTCCAGATCCTTTCCGACAAAGGCCGTCCTCAACACGCTATGGCGCTCAAGCAGGAAACGCCAGGCATCGGCGAATGCCGTCTCGTCGAGCTCGCCACGGATACGCCAACTCTGGGTCGCCACATAGACCGCGGAATCTTTCTCGTAAAGGCTATGAAACAACATGCCTTGCTGCAGCGGTGCCAGGGGATAGATGTCGGCGACATCCTTGACGCTGCCGACTTCGGCGATCGCTCTGTTCAATTCGTCCGCGGTGAAACGCGGTCTGGCGATAGCCGCCTGGCTTTCTGGCGTACTCATAGCCTTTCTTCCCTATGGGTGGCCGGTGCAAGCTCGATCAAAGGAAAATCCCCCATCGTGTAGGTACCGGCTGTCTGTGCGGATTGATCGATCAGGCTTCGCAGGCATTCCAGAACATCGCCTGCAAGCCGCTCGACTGTCGCCGCCTCGTGAATGTTGGTGCTATAGGCCAGACGAAGATGCAGCGAACCATCCAAAATGCTTCCGCTGACGCCGATCACGTGCCGCCGCAACCCGCTCATATCGTGCAAAGGCCCCGCGTCCTCGGTAGCAAGGTCGAACCAGGTCCGATCGGTGAGGTCGTGATCCAGCCGCCCGAGATAGTTGAAGCTGATCTGCGGCGGTTCGAATGCGCGCAATGCGGGGAAGTCGCCGAGATAACGCAGGGCGCCGTAACCCGCGCCTTTATGGGGAATCGCGCGTAGATGCTGTTTGACGATGTCGAGCACAGCAACGGGATTGTCCGCGCCGATCAAGTCGAGCAGCACGGGGCAGATGCTGGTAAAGCAGCCGATGCTTCGCGATAAGTCCAACTGCTCGTGCAATTCCTCGCGTCCATGCCCCTCCAGGTCAACGGCAAGAACACCATGCCCACTCCATGCCGCGAAGGCATGGGCCACGGCGGCGAGCAGCACATCGTTGATCTGCACGCGATAGGCCGCCGGGACATCCCGCAACAGTGCGTTGGTGTCTTCCTGACTTAAAGCGCAGGTGACGAAATCCATGGATGCAACGGTATTGATGCCATCCCGCCGATCCCGTGGCATCGGCTGCTGCCTCTCCCAAGGCAGAGACAACCAGTACTGTGCCTCTGCGGCGCCTTGAGCCGATCGAGCATAGGTCACGAGTTGCTCGGCCCAGCGCTTATACGAAGTCGTTTTCGGCGGCAGGGCAACCTCCTCGTCACGCTCCAGATGCCGGTAAACCGTTTGCAGATCCTCCAGCAGGACTCGCCATGAGACTCCGTCAATAAGAAGGTGATGCACCACCCACAGCATGCGCTGTGCGCGACCTGGACCAAGGTCGAACAGCGCCGCCTGAAATAGCGGCCCCTCAACGAGATTCAGGCCTTGCTGAAGCTGCGCGGCCGCTGCGGTGAATGCCGTATCGAGCTGCGCGCCTGCGAGCATCGAAAGATCGATCCGGTGAACGTCCACGCGAGGTATCGCAGCTTCGTTCCGCTGCTGCCAAGCGCCCGCCTCATGGGTGAACTTGAGCCGCATCGCATCGTGATGCGTAACCAGGCGGTTGATCGCGCTTTCGAGCAAGTCCATGGCAACCGGTTCGCGGAATTCGAGCAATGCCGCCAGATTGAAATGGTGCGGGTTCTGCGGCTCGCTCTCGAAAAACCAGCGCTGGATCGGTGTCAACGGCACATCGCCTTCGATCAAATCCTGCTCGATAACCGGCACGGTGCCGCTACCGGCTACCAGCGCCAACTCAGCGATGGTTTGATGATCGAACATCTGGCGGGCCGTGATATTCAGCCCCGCACGATTGGCCCGCGAGACAACTTTAATCAATTGAATCGAGTCGCCGCCTAGCTCGAAGAAGTTGTCGTGCACGCCGATCTGCTCGATACGCAAGACCTCCTTCCAGGCGGCGCCAAGCACAGACTCGGCGTGCGTGCGCGGTGGCGTGTAATCGGCGGCTCGTGGCCCATCTTGCGGCGTGGGCAGGGCCTTGCGATCCAGCTTGCCGCTTGAGATAGGCATGGCTGCAAGCGGCACGAATGCCGACGGAATCATATGCTCGGGCAAGGTCTGCTTGAGATAACGCCGCAGCTCCTGTGCCGGCGCGTCGATATCCTCGTGCGGCACGAAGTACGCGACCAGCCGCTTCACCCCGCTCACATCCTCCCGCACCTCGACAACCGCCTGGCGAATCTGCGGATGGGATAACAGAGCCGATTCGATCTCGCCGAGCTCGATGCGGTATCCGCGGATCTTCACCTGGCTATCGATTCTGCCGACGAACTCCAGATTCCCATCCGACAGATAACGCACGAGATCGCCGCTTCGATACAACCGCTCGCCATCCCCGAACGGACTGGCTACGAAACGTTGCGCGGTGAGCCCGGCACACCCCAGATAACCGCGCGCCAACCCGGCGCCGCCGATGAACAGCTCGCCGGGCACACCAATCGGGACCGGCTGCATATCATCGTCGAGTACATAGAGCCGAATATTCGGACAAGGCCGGCCAATCGGTAGCCGGTTGCCGCCGCCGGCATAGTCGCTCAATGTCGTCGCTACCGTGGCTTCGGTAGGCCCGTAGCCGGTCACGAAACGACAGCGCGCAGCCCAGTGATCCGCAAGCTCCGGGGCACATACTTCGCCACCGACGATCATCGTCCTGAAATGCGGAAACTCGTAGCCCTCCAGAAACTGAAGTGTCGAAGATACAAACACCGCCACGCTGATTTTCTGCTCGATAAGAATCTGCGGAACGCTTGAGCCGCGCGCTTCATTCGGCGGCACCAGGCACAAGGTGGCGCCGGCGTGAAATGCCATCGTCATCTCCCACAGGGAGATATCGAACCCCAGCCGCGCGAACTGCAAAACCCGATCCGTCGGCCCCAGGTTGAAGTACTCCGCTTGCGAAACGATGAAGTTGCACAGGCCGGCATGCTGGACCAGTACACCCTTCGGCCGGCCGGTGGAACCCGAGGTGTAGATAACGTAAGCAAGATGGTCGGGGCGCACGTCACTGACGGGCGCGTTTTGCGGCAACGCGACGATGGCTGCTCGATCGCTGTCCAGGCAAACCACGATTCGTCCAGGACGCTGCAACGGCGGCGCGAGCTTCTCCTGGCTGACGACCAGGGTCACCTTGGCGTCGTCGAGCATGTAGGTCAGGCGCTCCTCCGGGTAGCTCTCGTCGAGCGGCAGGTAGGCCGCGCCCGCCTTGAGGATGCCGAACAGTCCGATCACCATGTCGAAAGAGCGCTCGACGCATAAGCCGACGATCTTCTCCGGGCCGGCGCCTAGCGCCTGTAAATGATGCGCCAACTGGTTGGCCCGGCGGTCGAGTTCGGCGTAGGTGAGTTCGTCCCGTTCGTAAGCGAGTGCAATGGCATGGGGCGTGCGCTGGGCCTGCATGCTGAGCAAGTCGTGTATGCGCAGCTCTCGCGGATAGTCCCGGCCAGTCGCATTCCATGCATCAAGCAGTTGGAGGCGCTCGGGATCACTCAACAGAGGTAATCCGGCGAGCGGGCAAAGCGGATCGGACACGATGGCTTCCATCAGTACGGTCAGATGCCGTTGCCAGCGCAGCAGCGTGCCGTGGTCGAAAAGATCCGTTGCGTATTCGAATGTTCCGCGCAGGCCGTCGGTCGCCTCGTACATGGCCAGATACAAATCGCTCTTCGCCGTGGGGCTGTCCAACGCCAACGGCGCGATTTCGAGTCCGCCCAGCGCGATCTTCTCGGCCTGCATATTCTGCAGGGCCAACGCAACCTGAAAGATCGGTTCGCGCGCGAGCGAGCGCTCGGGTTGCAACTCGGCAACGAGTTTCTCGAAAGGCAGGTCCTGATATGTATACGCGCCTAGAGTGGTTTCCTTGACCCGACCCAGCAGCTCGCGAAAATTCATCCCCGCATCCAGTCGGGTGCGCAGAACCAGCGTGTTGACGAAAAAACCGATCAGATTCTCGGTCTGCCGATGCGTGCGGCCGGCAATCGGCGAGCCCACCACGATGTCCTGCTGCCCGGTCAGGCGCGACAGCAGCAGTTGATAGGCCGCCAGCAGCACCATGAACAAGGTCGCCTGCTCGCTGCGCGCCAGCGCCTGCAGTCCCTCCGACAGCTCTTTGGACAGCATAAAATCCAGCTTCGCGCCCTTGAAGCTCGCTACCGCCGGCCGTGGTCGATCCGTCGGCAGTTCCAGCGCCGTCGGCGCACCGGCCAGTTGTCCGCGCCAGTACGCCAATTGTTTGTCCAGCGCCTCGTCGCGCAACCATCCGCGCTGCCAGCGCGCGTAGTCCGCGTATTGGATCGGCAGCTCCGGCAACGGCGACGGCTGGCCTTGCGCAAAGGCCGCGTACAAGCCGCTGATCTCGCGGATCAACACACCCAGGGACCAACCATCGGACGTGATGTGGTGCATGGTCGGCAGTAGCACGTGATCGTGCTCGGCCATACTCAGGAGCTGCACCTTGAACAGCGGCCCACGAACGAGGTCGAGATGCTCCTCGGCCTGCCGGCGCAGGTAGCCCTCCAGCGCCTCTTCCTGTTCTTGCAATGAAAGCGCGCTGAGATCGTGCACACGCAGGCGGAAGTCGCCCGCGGCATCGATCACCTGCACCGCCTCCCCGTCGTGCATCTCAAACCGCGTGCGCAGGCTTTCGTGCCGCCGGGCCAGTTCCGCAAAACTCCGCTCCAGCGCCTCTACGTTCAGCGCACCCTTCAAGCGCAGGCCCGTCGGGATGTTGTAGGCCGCCCCGACCAGACCCAACTGCTCCAAAAACCATAACCGCTCCTGCGCGAACGACAACGGGATGCCCCGCCCCTCTCGCGGCTGACTCGTCAGCGGCGGCAGCAACAGGCCCTGCTGCTCCCGTCGCAACGCCTCGATCCGCTCCGCCAGCTCGCGGATGCGCGGATACTCAAACAGCTCCCGCAACGGCAGCTCCACCGACAGCACATCCCGGACCTGCGCCACCACCCGCGTCGCCAGCAGCGAGTGACCGCCCAGCTCGAAGAAGTCTTCCTCGATCCCCACCTGCTCCAGCTTCAAGACCTCGCCCCAGATCGCCGCCAAGGCCTGCTCCATCGGCGTCTGTGCGCTCACATACCCCTCGCCGGCCGCATGGCCCTGCACCGTCGGCAGACGACGGCGGTCCACCTTGCCGTTCGCCGTCAGCGGCAGTTGCTCCAGCGTTACGAACACCGACGGCAGCATGTACTCCGGCACGCCGCGTTTCAGGTGCTCGCGCAGCTCGGCCGCCGAGGCCGTCCGCCCCGGCGCGTTCACCACATACGCCACCAGCCGCTCCAGCTCCGCCGTTTCCTCTCGCACCACCGCCGCTTCGGCCACCGCCGCGTGTTCGCTCAGCCGCGCTTCGATCTCGCCCAACTCCACCCGGTACCCGCGCACCTTCACCTGCTGGTCCGTGCGTCCGAGAAAGTCCAGCCGTCCATCCACCCGGTAGCGCACCCGGTCGCCGGTGGCGTACATCCGCTCGCCCGCCGGTCCGTACGGGTCCGCCACAAACCGCTGCGCCGTCAGCCCCGCCCGCCGCAGATAGCCGCGCGCCAGCCCGGCGCCGGCGATGTACAGCTCGCCCACCACCCCGACCGGGACCGGCTGGCCGTCCTCGTCCAGCACGTAGACCCGCGTATTGGCCACCGGCCGGCCGATCGGCATCGCCTCGCCGAGGCTCGCGTCCAGCTCCGCCAGTGCCTCCACCACGCAGCCCACCGTGGTCTCGGTCGGACCGTAGTGGTTGTACAGCGCGGTCTCCGGCGCTTCCTCGCGCCACCGCGCCAGCGTCCCCGCCTTCAATCGCTCGCCGCCCAGAATGAGCTTGCGCACGCGTCCGCCCAACTGGCCGACCGGGATGAATTTATGCACCGCCTCCAGATGCGAGGGGGTCAGCTTCAGCAAGGTTAGATCGCGGCTCGCCAGCAGCAGTGTGGCCAGCTCCTGCACGTCGTCGTCTCCGCTCAGCAGGTAGACCGTCCCCCCGCTAATCAACAACGGGTACACGCTGGTCAGCGCCAGGTCGAAGCTCAGCGAGCTGTTCACCGGCGCGCCGCTGCCCTCACCGGCGTCAAAGCGCTTCGCTGCATACCGCGCGTAGTTCGTCAGGCCACCGTGGCGCACCATCACCCCTTTGGGCTGACCGCTGGAGCCGGAGGTGTAGATCACATATGCCAGTTGCTCCGCCGCGACCGCCGCCAGCGCGTCCGCCGGCTGCGCCGCGATGCGTTGGCGCTCTTGCGGATCGTCCACGCACACCACATGGCCCCAATGCGACGGCAACACTTCTTCCAGGGCGGTCTCTGTCACCACCACCGGCACCGCCGCATCCTCCAGCAGGTAGGCCAGACGCTCCGCCGGCTGGTGTTCGTCCAGCGGCAGGTAGGCTCCGCCGGCCTTCAAAATGCCCAGCATCCCGATCAGCGCATGCCGCGTACGGCGCAGGCACAAGCCCACCACCACCTCCGGCCCCACGCCCAGCCGCCGCAGGTAATGCGCGAGCTGTTGCGCCTGCTGATCCAGTGCCGCATAGCTCAGCGCACCCTCGGCGTCATGCAGCGCGACCGCGTCGGGCCGGTGAGTCGCCTGCGCCGCGATCAGTTCGTGCACACCGCCTTGCGTCGCGCCCGGCTCGCTCGTCGCGTTCCACTGCTCCAGTTGCTCGGTCCGTTCCGCCGCGCTCAACAACGGCAGCTCCGACACTCGGCTTTCCGGCGCCGCGACCGCCGCGCTCAGCAATCGCTCCAACTGGCTCACCAGCCGCTTGACCGTCGACTCATCGAACAGGTCGCTCGCGTACTCCAGGCTGCCCTGCAGGCCCGACGGGCTCTCGAACAACTCAAGGAACAGGTCGAACTTCGCGGTCGCGCGCTTGCGATAGGACTGATTCAACTTCAGGCCGGGCAGTTCCAGCGATTTGCGCGGCACGGTGTGAAACGCAAAGACGACCTGAAACAAGGGATGGCGCGAGAGATCGCGCTCAGGCTGCAGCTCCGCCACCAGCTTCTCGAACGGCAGATCCTGATGGGCATACGCCCCCAGCGCCGTCTCCTTCACTCGCCGCAGCACGGCGCGGAATGACGGATCGCCGCCGATGTCGGCCCGTAGCACCAGCGTATTGGCAAAATAGCCAATCAACCCTTCGAGCAGGCGATGAATACGACCCGCGATAGGCGAACCGACGACGACATCTTTCTGGCCGCTCCAGCGCGATAGCAGTATCTGCAGCCCCGACAACAGCACCATGTACAGCGTCGCACCTTCCTCCCGACCCAAGGCGGTCAACGATGCCGACAGCTCGGCAGGCAGCGAAACCGCCACCCGCCCACCGCGAAAACTCGGTACCGCCGGCCGTGGCCGATCCGTCGGCAGTTCCAGCGCCGCCGGCGCGCCGGCCAACTGCTGCTTCCAATAGGACAACTGCCGCTCCAGCGCGTCGCCCTGCAGCCAGCCGCGCTGCCATAGCGCGTAGTCCGCGTATTGCACGGCCAGTTCCGGCAGCGGAGAAGGCCGGCCCGACGAGTACGCCACGTAAAGCGCCCCGAGTTCGTACGGCAAGACGCCCATCAGGGACCAGCCGTCGGACACGATGTGGTGCATCGTGATAAGCACGACGTGTAGCTGAGGCGCAAGCCGTAATAGCGACACTCTGAATAGCGGCCCCTGGGCAAGATCAAAGGGGCGTAGAAACTCTTCCTGCGATATCTGCTCGGCCCGATCTTCTCGCGCCTCTTCGGATAGCGATTCGAGATCGACGACAGCGAGCGAGAAATCGCCGGCCGCGTCGATCACCTGGGCGGGGCCACCGTCCACGGTGGCAAAACGGGTCCGCAGAATTTCGTGCCGGCGCACCAGTTCGGCGAAGCTTTGCTCCAAGGCCTTGAGGTGCAGCTCTCCTTCAAGACGGAACGCCATGCCCTCGTGATAGGCCGCGCCAAGAAGCTTGAGCTGGTCGAGAAACCACAAGCGCTCCTGTCCGAAGGAAGGCAGCAGCGCCCGGCCCCTCGACTGCGGCAGCAACGCAGGCAGCATCAGCGCCTGATCCGTCCGCCGCGCATCCTCTACCAGCCCGGCAAATTTCCGCAGTGTCAGCGTGCCTTCGAACATCACTTTCAAGGGAAGCTCGACGGCAAGCTGCTCGCGCACGCGTGCGACCACTTGCACAGCCAGCAGCGAGTGCCCACCGAGCTGAAAGAAATCGTCGTCGCTGCCGACTCGCTCCAGACGCAGAACTTCGGCCCAGATCTTTGCCAGCACATCCTCTATCGCAGTGGCCGGCGCCTCATAGGGAATATCGCTGGGCCGTTGTTCGCGCTCGGCCAACAGCGCCTGGCGATCCAACTTGCCGCTGGGAGTGAGCGGCATCGCCTCCAGCATGACGCATGCCGACGGCAGCATGTAGTCAGGCAAGAGGCTCTTGAGATGCTCTCTCAGCTCGCCGGCACCGACCGGACGCCCGTGCGCGGCGGCGACATAGGCGACCAGCTTCCGCTCGCCGCCCAGTTCGTCGCGCGCCAATACCACGGCCTGGCGAACTGATGGATGGCGCAGCAATACCGCCTCGATTTCACCGAGTTCGATCCGGTGTCCGCGTACCTTGACCTGGTGATCGCTGCGGCCGATGAATTCAAGATTTCCGTCGGGCCGGTACCGGGCGCGATCGCCCGTGCGATACATTCTTTCGCCCGCAGGGCCGTGTGGATCAGCGACAAACCGTTCTGCCGTCAGACCTGCACGGCGCAAATAACCGCGCGCCAGACCGTCTCCCCCGACATACAGCTCGCCTACGGCACCGATCGGCACAGGTTCGAGTTGCTCGTCCAGCACGTAGACCCGCGTATTGGCCATCGGCCGTCCCAGCGGGATCGATCCGTTGCCTTCGCCGGCATCATCGTCCGCACTGTCCACTTTGAAACATGTCGCGTCCGCGGCGACTTCACTGGAGCCATAGAGATTGACGAAGCAACATCCCGGAATGACTTTGGAAAGGCGTCGCAGCAGTTGTTCGGTAAACGGCGCTCCGCTCAGGGTCCACGACTTCAGCGAGGCCAATCGCAAATACAGATCGGGTCCGCTGGTCAACGCGTCCGCCAGCGACGGGACGGTGACCAGCCGGGTGACCCGGTGTTGCTGAATGGCTTCGGCAAGCTCAGCCGGATTCCTGGCCGCTTCGCCAAGCACCAGCAATGGACGTCCAAGCGCCAACGGGCCGACCGTTTCAAAAATGGAGTCGACGAACCCTACGGCGGTTTTCTGGCAGCAGACATCGTCGTCGCGAATCGGATCGAAATGCGCTTGCGCCCAGATCCGGTTCACAAGGCCCAGATGCGCCGCCGCCACCCCTTTGGGTTTTCCGGTAGAGCCGGAGGTGTAGATGATGTAGGCAAGGTTCTCGGGCCGCACGCCGGTATTGAGCGGGCTTTCGGGCTGAGCGCCGATAGCTTGAATCTGCGCCGCGTCGTCCAGACACAGCAGCCGACATTCTCCACGCTCCAAGCGTGGCTTATGCGCAAGAGTCGTAACCAGCAACGCGGCGCCGGCATCTTCCAGCATGAATGCGAGGCGATCGTCCGGGTAGCTCTCGTCCAGCGGCAGATAGGCTGCGCCGGACTTGAGAATGCCAACTAGCGCGACGACATGCCGGGCCGAACGCCCCATGCATAGGCCGACCACCACTTCCGGCCCGGCGCCGAGAGCATGAAGCTGATGGGCGAGCTGGTTAGAGCGCCGGTCCAGCTCGGCATAGCTCAGTGCCGCGCCCTCGAATAAAACGGCCGTGGCTTCGGGTGCGCGCCTGGCCTGCTCGGCAATAAGATCGTGAACGCAACGGGATGCGGGATACGGCTCCCGCGTGGCGTTCCATGTCGTCAACAGCTCGCGCCGCTCCGGCTCGCCGAGCATAGACAGGCGAGCTATCTGGCATTGCGGATCGACAACGGCAGCGTTCAAGATGCGCTGTAAATAATCCGCGAATCGTTCGACCGTCGCCTGATCGAACAGATCGGTGGCGTACTCGAAGGTGCCGTGCAGCCCCGTCGGCGTCTCTTCCACATAAAGCGACAAATCGAACTTTGAAACCCCGTGTTCGAGATCTTCCAGCTCGACAGCGAGATCCGGGAGACGCAATGCCCCTGCCGGAAGGTTCTGCAGAGCGAGATAAACCTGAAATAGCGGTTGGCGCGAGAGATCTCGCTCTGGCTGCAATTCCACCACAAGCTTTTCAAAAGGCACTTCCTGGTGGTCGTAGGCCGCCAGCGTGACCTGCTTGACCCGCTGTACGAGTTCGCGGAACGTCATCTGCGGTTCGAGGCGCGTGCGCAACACCAGGGTGTTGACGAAGAACCCGATCAGGCTCTCTGTCCGGCGATGCGTGCGTCCGGCGACGGGCGACCCCACGACCACGTCGTCTTGCCCGCTCAGTCGCGATAGCAGCGCCTGATAGGCGGCCAACAGCACCATGAAAAGCGTCGCCTGCTCGCTGCGTGCAAGGTCGCGCAACGCTTCGGCAAGCTGCCTCGGCAGCGAAAATTCCAACTTTGCGCCCTTGAAGCTCGCCGTGACGGGCCGCGGTCGATCCGTGGGCAGCTCAAGCGCCGCGGGCGCACCGGACAATTGCTGCCGCCAATGGGCGAGTTCGCTATCGAGCAGCGTGCCCTGCAGGCGATCTCGCTGCCATAGCGCGTAGTCGGCGTACTGGATCGGCAGTTCGGGAAGCGGCGACGGCCGCTGTTGCGAAAACGCCTCATACAACGTGCTGATTTCCCGCACCAGCACGCTCATCGACCACCCATCCGATACGCAATGGTGCATGGTCATGAGCAGAACATGATCCCGTGCATCCATTTTTACCAACACGAGCCTGAGCAGCGGCCCACGCGCAAGGTCGAAGCGCTGCTGCACCTGCTGCCGCATTCGTGTGCGCAGGGATTCCTCGCGCACGCCCGCCTCCTGCGCGCTGAAATCGACCTGTTCGAGGCAAGAACCGGTTGCTTCGTCGATGACCTGTATCGGGCTGCCTTCACGCATTTCAAAGCGAGTACGCAGGCTTTCGTGACGCCTGCGCAGCTCGACGAAACTCAGCTCCAGCGCCTGGATATCCAAGGATCCTCGCAAACGGATGGCGCTCGGAACGATATAAGCCGATCCGGCCAGGCCGACGAGTTCGACAAGCCACAACTGCTCCTGCTGGAACGACAACGGCAAGACTCGCGCCTGCAGCCGGGGCTCGGGCGGAAGGTCTACCACGGCTTTCTTTTTCGCGCCCTGCAGCATCGCGACAAGCCGCTCGCTGCTGTTGTGCAGCTTCGAGAGCTCGTGCGCAGTGAGGGCTCCATCCGGGGCTTCGTGGCGAAGCTGGTCGCTCTCCACCCAGATCCTCACCCCTTTGCGGCGCAGAAACGAGAGCAGATCGTCGATCGATTCCGCAGGTTGGCCGCGGTCTCCCGTTTCGTCAGCCGGAGCCGTTGCGTCGACGATGGACCGCGGCTCCGCGGTAATGAGTTCGTGATTCGTGGGTTGGGACACCGCAACACTCCTCCATCAAAGCCGTCAAGCCTCGTCGCGGGGTGCCCGATGCCGAGCGCCCCGGTCTTGGTGCCCGGTTATCTACCCTTGCATCTGCTTGCGCAGGCTTAAAGGGCGCATATCCGTCCAGACGTCATCGACGTACTGCGAACACTCGGCACGAGAGCCTTCCTTGTCCACGGCACGCCATCCTTCGGGAATGCTTCTGCCTTTGGGCCATAACGAGTACTGCTCCTCGTCATTGATAAGCACGAGGTAGGTTCTTTGGTCTTCGGTTTCATCTAACGCCATGATGGTTCTCCTTGAGCATCGTCATGAAGCTATCGTTTTGAAATACGGAAGCGCCGGCCGCTGTCGCGAGCCCGGCGCGAGAGGTCGTTGAATTCGAGGAGCCGTATCGGAATCTTCCGCCGCCGTTGCAGTGGCTTATCAGCCGGTCATAGGCGCTGCGTGCGGCATCATCGAGATCGCGATTCACCGCGGAAACGGCAAGCCCCAATGTCTGCTCGTCGTTCTGCTTGTCGAGAGTCCGATCCGTCGTGGCGGCGCACATCGCTTCCTTCCCCCGTTATCAATGGGGCTCGGCCGGCTCGGGCGCGGGTACGCCGGGCGACGGATCAAGCAAAGCCGTGATGACGCGTCGTTCCCCTTTGAATGGGCGACGGCCATGCGCGGTCAACATGTTGTCGAGCAGCAGAACGTCGCCGGCCTGCCAGCGAAAAGCCATGGCCTCGGCTTCAAAAGCCGCACGGACCTCGTCGAGGTCTTCTACGGCTATCTCGCCGCCGTCGCCGTAGTACGCCTGGCGCGGCAAGCGATCACGCCCGAAACAGGCGGCCAAGGAGCTTTCCGCCTCCGCGCCTAGATTCGAGGCATGAAACATATGCGCCTGGTTGAACCAGATGCGCTCGGAAGTCACCGGATGGCGCGCAGTGCCCTGACAGACCTGTTCGGTCCGCAATGTTTCCGCATCGAGCCATTCGCAGGCAATCTCGTGACTGGCGCAGAACGCCGCCAGCGATTCGCGATCCGAAACCTGAAAAACAGTCTGCCAAGGCAGGTCGACGTGTGGGTGATAGTGGCGCACGTAGCGCACTTTGCGTGCTTCAAACTGATCGACGATCCGGTCACCGATGCGGCGGGTGACCTTGCGCATATCGGCAATCGGCGTCTCGCCGCCATGGCTGGCAGGGCGCAGGCAGCAAAACGCGATTTTGCGCGGCCACGAGCGCTGGAACGCATTCTCGTTATGCAACCCTATGGTCTGCTGCGGCGGATATTCCGTCGCGGTGAACACCCGCGTACCCACCGCCGTCCGCGGACTTGAGCGATAGACATAGTCCAATCTGCTAGGCGAAAACGCATCCATCGCGCGCTCGAACCCTTCGACGTCGTAAACACCAAAGCCGCGAAACAACAGCGCACCCGATTCGACCAGTTGCGCTTCCAACTCCTCGCGCTGCGCCTGCAAAAACTCCGGCAGGCTCCGCCGCCCAAAGGCCGCCTTAATCACCGGCGGCATCAGGTTTTCGTCTACACGCATGGAGTCTCTCGTTGGCAGAATCATCGAGCTCTCGCGATACAGGCACTGCCGATCAAGTGTTCAATATACACATATTTACCACTGTTAACCACCGCGCCACGACGTGATTACAACGTGAATTCGCGGCTGCCGTAGAGCAGCTCCGCCTCGACGCCCGAATCGCGGCAGCGTTTGACGAACTGGTTTGCTTCCACGAGTTGCACGCTGTCTTCCTGGTATTCGAGACCCATGATGAAACGCAGCCATGGTTCTTGGCCCATAGCATAAACAAACGCCTGCGGCGCCTGGATTTCCTGCAGTACGTTCCAGGCGCGCCCGCAATCAGCTCCCGAGAGACGCCGCGATTCGTCGTCCCGACGGCTGATCCGTTTGGTCAGCAGCGGTCCGTATAGCCAGCTCAGTGGCGCGCCATGACATTCCATGCCTAGAAACAGCACATCGACCTTGTGCTTCAGCCGGCGCATGATCCGTTGGTATAGCGCGACATCCCATCCGTCCGAGTCGACCAGAAACATCAGCCCGTGGCCTTTCAGGGAAAGGAAAGCAGCCTGTTTGGTGTGGATGTCCAGGTCCACATGTTCGCCGGGAAACGGCAGGCTCATGAGTTCGCCGCCGGGAAGTTTTACCGTGTCGAAAGGCTCAAGCACTTGTACCGATTTGAATCCGAGCCGCTTCAAGATGAGCTTCATCGACGGGTCGCACAGGCTCCCGGCATTGTTGCGCGGAATAAGCACATGGCCGATCCGATGGCGCAGTTGAAGCAGCATCTCGGGCGAGGTGTGATCCTGGTGATTATGCGTAAGGAATACATAGTCGATAAAGGGAGGCAGGTCGTCGAAACTCAAGCGACCATCTTCCTTGTTCTCGAACGCGAGCATGGGGTCTAAAAGCACCGACACTTCATCGGTCTGAATCAACACGCAGGCATGCCCGAAATAGCGGACACGGACGCCATCACCGCGATAATCCTGCCCCTGTCGCGTAGGCGCCTCGGTCGTGAAGAAGGCGCGAAACGAATCGCGCTGCCCGTCGGGCACGTCCAGCAAACGCGAAATCTCGTCGAAAGACCCCGCCTTGCTCCGCATCGAAGCCAGTGCATCCAGGCGGGGATCGCCAAAGCCGAGTTTAAGCGTATGGTTGTCCCGCTCATCGAGGCGAGGGGTACTCATGAAGAAATGCCGCTCTCGCTCCGCTACTGTCGTCAGCAGTATTTCCTGCTGATCGGCGCCCAGGTCATCTTCATATAGAAGATCCTCGTGGATGCGGATCTGCGGATGGTTGTTTAAATCGTAAACCAGCTCAACGACCCCGCGCAGCGACTCCGGCAACCCGGCATAAAACTCGTTGAGACTGTAGCCGCTGGCTCGATCCTGCAGTTGCTTGTCCAGCTCTTTGAGGTCGCCGGCCAGTTTCAACAGCGCGCTGCACCCGGCATTCGTCTGCTCGACCAATTGCTTTACCCGCGGTGCATCCTCGGGCGCCAGATTGACAAATGGACCGCCAAACATCTTGGGGTCGCGGGTGGCTGCGAGATGAACCGACGGGGTCGCGAGAAAAGACTGCAACAGCGGCAACTGCCGGTAGGTCAGGTTCATCGCATGCTGCGCGGGGGCGATCAGATGCGACCATGCATACCAGCGTCCTACCAGCGGCTCCAGCTTCGCCTGCGGACGAAGAAACACAGCATCGCCGGACATAGAAGCTTCGTTTTCATTCGACACGACAAATCTCCTGGTGAGGTGGTGCCGGCCGATACATATCGGTCCCGGAAAATCATTGCTGATGAGGCTCCAAGCCGCCGAGGAGCACCGCAAGCGTAAGCAGGCGCTTGAAGTAGTGGCCGGCCTTGTATTCGTCGGCCATGCCCATGCCGCCGTGCAATTGAATCGCGGCCTCTCCAAGCCGGCGGCCGCTTCTGCCGATATAGGTCTTGGCGGCCGCCACCGCAGCGCTGCGAGTGGCCTTCTCTTCGCCGACGAAAGCGCTCAAGCCGCGGTAAAGCATCGAACGCGACAATTCGAGTTCGGCGAACAAATCGGCCAACTGGTGTTGCAGCGCCTGTAACGAGCTCAATGCCACGCCGTACTGGCGGCGTTGCCGAAGATAGTCGCGCGTCAGCCACAACAGCCCATCCATCGCTCCGACCATCTCTGCGCATGAGGCAAGCATCGCGTGTTCGGTTGCGTAGCGCAGAGCCTCCCCGGCCTGACCCCATTCGCCCAATAGCGAGCTTTCGTCGACACGCACATTGCGCAAAACGATTTCGGAAGCCCGCATTCCGTCCAAGGTCGGAAAATCCCGGCGAATGACTCCATCGGCTTGCGCGTCGACGATAAAGATGTTTCGCCGAGCTTCGCCGTTTGCACCGTCTAAATCTGGCGTTTCAGGCCAAGGGACCGACACCAGCAGAAGGCTTACATCGGCCCCGCCGGGCACGACCGATTTGTGACCTGTAAGGGTGTACGTTGCCGTGGCGTCGCACCGCTCGGCGGTTATGCTGTCTCTACCGCCGTTGGCGGCGCGCGCTTCTGCATGCATCAGGGCGACCAGCAGTTCTCCCCGCACCAAAGGCTGTAGCAACTTCTCGCGTTGCTCCGCAGTCCCGCCTTTGTCGATGACTTGAGCCGCCAGCGCAATGCATGGCAACAAGGGTTCCCTGACAATCGCGCGGCCCAGCTCCTCGAAGAGGATCGCGCTTTCGAGCACCGATCCGCCCGATCCGCCGACATCCGGCGGCAGCGCCGCTCCAAGCCAGCCCATGTTGGCGAATGCCTGCCAATGCAGCCGGCTTTGAGCGGCGACCGCATCGCCATCGCGCGAAGCCGTGCGATCGCGTCTGGCCTCGAAACCGCATTGATCGGCGCAGTATCGGTGCACGGCTGCGCGCATCGCTGACTGCTCCGAAGTAAGCGAGAAATCCATAACGTCCTATAGCTCAAGCGCGAGGGCTGCGATCATGTTCTTCTGAATCTCGGTGGTTCCCGCGGCAATCGTCGCGGAGCGCCTGAATAAGTACGCCGCGGCGACGCCTGCTTCGTCTGCGCTGCGCTGCGAATCAGGAACGTACTCGATCGACCGCTCTCCAAGCGTCTCCAGCATCAGCTCGCTCACCCGTTGATAAGCTTGCGCGCCGCGGAACTTGAGCACGCAACCCAACGCCTCCGCTCGCGGTCCGCGCTCGGTCGCGCTCAGCACACGCAGATGCAGAAATTCCAGCGCATGGAGTTCGTCGCGCAGTTGTTCCAGTTTCGCCCGGAACACCGGGTCGTCCATCATCGTGCGGCCATGGCGCAGCTCCGACGAGGCGAATTCTTCGAGTCGACGCAGGTCGCGCTTCGTGTGCGGAATGCCGGCGGCCGAACTCCGCTCGCTCTCCAGCAGCGCGCGCACATAAGTCCAACCCTGCCCTTCCGCGCCGATCAGGTTCTCCCGCGGCACGGAAACTTCTTCCAGCAGCACTTCATTGACATGATGGCCGCCGTCCAGCGTTAGCACTGGGCGCGTCGAAATACCGCCTGCACGCATATCGACCAGCAGAAACGACAAGCCCTGCTGGAGCTCGTTGCCGATCTTGACGCGAACCAAGGCGAACATGAGATCGGCCAGATGCGCCTGAGTGGTCCAGAGCTTGCGTCCGCTCACGATGTAACGCTCGCCCTCCCGCCTCGCCACGGTGCCCACCAGGGATAGATCCGAACCCGCCTGCGGCTCGGAGAATCCCTGACACCAGAATTCCGTGCCGCTGAGAATGCCGGGAAGATACCTTCGCTGCTGAGCCGCAGAGCCGAATGCCTGAATGATCGGCCCGACCAGATCGGTGGCAATCCGGTCTACCTCGGGGCATCCGGCCGCGCACGTCTCGTCATGCAGGATATGGCGGCGCATCGCCGTCCAGTCGCGCCCTCCCCAAGCACGGGACCAATGCGGCACCAGCCAGCCTTGCGCATTCAAGGCACGTATCCAAGCCTCCCGCTCGGGCCGCGAGTGCGTATAGCCGAGTGGCTTCCCGCGTACGATCTCCGGCGAGAGCGCAGCAATGAATCGCCGCACTTCAGTGCGAAATGCCTCGTCTTGCGGATCCGCATCGAAGTTCATCGATTCACGGCTCGCGGCAAACTGGGGTTGGCTCTCGCTACGGGGCTGCTCGCGGCGTCCACTGCCGCCGTGGGCGGCCACAATCGTAGACATACGTCGGGGTCGGCGTAATCGGGCCATTGATCGGCTCCGCGCCGGCACAGCATGTCATTGATATGCGTCGGCGTGCGTCCATCCGGCAATCGAGTGGCGTTGAACCGATTGTCGGCATCCTGGTAGTGAATCGCGCAGGCGATGCGCACGTTGCTGCTGACATTTGGCCGACTGCCGTGGATGGTGCGGCAATGGTGGAAGCTCACCTGCCCTCGGCGCAGCTCGATCACCACCGGCTCGGCGTCTCCGTGGGCTGCCCGCAGACGCTCCTCGATGGGGCCAAGCTCGCGACTGCCGAAGTTCTGCAAGTCGTCCCCATGGGACCATTGATGGCTGCCGTCGAATACGGCCAGAGGGCCCATATCCGCCGTACAGTCCTGAAGGGGAACCCAGGCAGTCAACATATTTACCGACGTGCAGCTACGCCAGTAGGACTTGTCGGTATGCCACCCGATGGCGGTTGTCGATGCGGGATCGCTCGGCGACTTGTAAAGGAGCTGATCGTGAAACAGGCGGATCTCGGATGTGCCCGCCAGGCGCGCGGCCATCGCAGGCACGATGGGGTGCTGTACCAGGCGACGGAATTCTTCCATCTGCAACGACAGATAGTCGCTGGTCCGAATCCGAGCCTGCTCCGCAGGCGTCCAGCCAATGCCGACATTGACCATCAGCGGCCAGTCGCGCTCGCCGGCATAGTACCGCTCGGTCCCGTAGCAGGCGTCGTCCAGCAGGTCGCTCTCTATGCATACGGGAGACACCCACCAGCCATGTTCGCGATAGAACCTTATGGCTTCCTGGTCGGGCAACAAGGCGATCTGCCCCGCCGATAGGTACTCCTCTTCGGGTGTGTTCATGCGACCAACCCCTTTCCAATGAAACATCTACGCTGTCCAAACGGACACGATTCCGCACTCGCAATATTTATCACTTGGTTTACCATATTATTCAATGGTATTTATCAGCACAAGCAAACACTGAACCGCGGATCGGAGGACAGGTATGCCAACGGCAGCCGTAGACGAACGTGCTCAAGCTCATTCCTTTTCCATATTTCAACCCCCTCCGAACGAGGCGTCGCTTCCATTCGCGCGTACGCGATCGCGTGCCTATTCGAGCAAACGCGCCAGCCTGAGCCTGAAATTGCCGGCCGATGCGGTGGCTGCCCTGAATGGGCTCGCTGCGCCGCGTGCAGCCGCACTCGCGGCCGCAGTGGCGTGCGTGCTTTATCACTATTCCAACGAGCAGCGCCTGTGCGTCGGTACAGCGCCGCCGGCCGGATCGCCGCCCAATGCGCTGCCCCTGCTGCTGCTGGTCGACCCGCACATGCCCCTGGCAGCCCTTCTCGATGCCGCAACGACAGCGCTCACCGCCGCCGGTCATCACGCGGACATAACCTTTGACGAGCTGCTTGACCTGCTCGGCCTCGCCGACATAACCCATCGAAATCCGCTTTTTTCGGTAGCCGTGCGCGATGCACACGAACAGGCACCGTTAAGCGAAAGCCGCTGCGACGTGGTGCTTACCTGCACTGGAAGCGACGATTGCGTACTGGAAGCGGATTACAGTTCCAGGTTGATAAGCCCGGATACGGTCGAGCGATTCTGTAACCATGTGGCCCGAGTACTGGCCGCCTTCGATACGCCATCGCTCACGATCAAGTCGGTGGACTATCTGCAACGCGAGGAGCGAGCCACCCTGCTGACGCTAGGCCAGGGTGAATTACAGGCATGGCCCTCGTCATTGACCGTACTCGATCTGTTTGCCCGGCAGGTTGCGGCTAACGCCGATATGCCGGCGCTTTATCTTTGCGATTCCGACGAACGTTGGTGGACTTACCGCGATCTGGACCAGATCTCGGACCGCTATGCCCACGCCCTTCAGGCCAGAGGCGCCCGTCGCGGCGACCGCATCGGACTGTGCCTGCAAATCGGCCCGGAGCAACTGATGTGGCTGCTGGCCATTCTCAAGTGCGGCAGTGTTGTCGTACCGATAGACGTGACTTTTCCGCGCTATCGCATCGAAAACATCGTGCTCAACTCGGAACTCGCCGACGTGATTGCCGAGAATTCACTCGTCGAGCTGCTGCCCGAGGGGACGCGCACATTCATGACGGATGGCTTCCGGCCCGACTCCGAGACGAACCGCTTTCAATCGCCCGAGTTGAGCGGTGAAGACCCGGTTTACCTGCTCTACACCTCCGGCTCCACTGGCCGGCCGAAAGGCGTTTTGATGCCGCACCGGTCGCTTGCCAATCTGGTCTCCTGGCAAAACACTCAGACTGCAGCCGCAGGCAAGCGAACGTTTCACCGCACCTCTCTTACCTTCGACGTGAGCTTTCAAGAGATTTTCGCCACGCTATGCTTCGGCGGCGCGCTGGTCATCGCCGATGAGGCTGAGCGCGGCAATATTTCCGAGTGGCCGGAAATCTTCCAGCGCCAACGCATCTCGCGGGTGTTTCTACCGGTCATAGCGCTGCACCAGTTTGCGGAATTCAGCGGCGCCCCCCTGCCCGACCTGGAAGACCTGATCGTCGCCGGCGAAGCCCTGCGCATTACCCCCAGCGTCATGCGCCTGTTTCGAGTTCTGGACGCGCGGCTCATCAATCAATACGGGCCGACGGAATCTCACGTGGTCACCAGCCACATCATGGAAGGTAGCAGTGCCGGCTGGCCGATGCTGCCGCCGATCGGCCGGCCGATCCTCAACGCGCATATCCTGGTTCTGACCGCGTCGGGGCAGCCTGCGCCTATAGGCGTACTCGGCGAGATCTATATTGCGGGCCCTCAGCTCGCCCTGGGCTATTTCGGCCAGGAAACTCTCACCAGCGAGCGCTTTTGCGAACTCGAACTGGCCGGACTACATTCTGGACAACAACCTCGCACACGCGCATATCGGACGGGTGATTACGGACGATTCACGGCTGATGGCACCATCGAGTTTGCCGGCCGTCGCGATGAGCAAGTCAAACTTCGTGGATACCGCATCGAGCTGGGCGAACTCGAAAACATGCTTGCGTCTATACCGGGCGTGAAACATGCAGCGGCGACGCTATGGACCGACGACCGGGGTGAATCGCTACTCGCCGCGTACGTGGTATGCGAACGCGACGATGCTCCAGCGGACACGCATATCCGCCAGATATTGAAAGAGAAGCTGCCCGACTACATGGTGCCGTCGGTTTCCAATCTCATCCGTATCGATGCTATCCCGCTCACCGCAACCGGCAAGGTCGACCGCCGCAGCCTGCCTCGCCCCGCCAGCCTGGATGACGCACTCGGAAATATCCCCGCGCTTACTCGCGCCGATTCCGTCGCGGAGACTATCAAGACCATCTGGGCGCGACGTCTCCGGGTCAGCTATATCGACCCGCAACTGGGATTCCTCGATCTAGGCGGCCATTCGCTGCTTGCGATACAAATCATCTCCGAGATCAACGAGCGTCTCGGCACCGCCGTGCCGCTCCCTGAGCTGCTGCGCGGCCCCAACCTGACGCGATTTACCGCCGTCGTGGAGCGCTTTGCCGGGGAACATGGCGACTCGGCGGATAGCGCCGCCAACGGCACGGAAGCAGATGCCACATCAGGGGTGCGCTTGCCGAACGGCATGCTCGTATTTGCGCCATACCCGCCGGAGGCACACTACCTTTACAGCGATATTTACGAGTACAAGACCTACGATCAATACGGCATTCGCTACAGCGCCAATGCGTCCATCGTCGATGTAGGCGCCAATATCGGCCTGTTCAGCCTGTACGCGCTGGAGCACGCCCCCGGCAGCAGAGTCATCGCCATCGAACCGGTACCGCAGTTGTGGACACAGCTCAGACGCAATGTGGCCGCCTATGGCGAACGCGTCGTCTCGGTGAATCTGGCATTGGGGGAGCGCGATTACACCGGTGAGCTGACGTATTACCCAGCCACCCCCGGCATGTCTTCGCTGCACCCGGACATGACCGAAGAGCGCGCGCTGCTCGGCACGATACTGCGCAATCTCGCCGAAAACGGACGCCCGGAAATTCAGCCGCTGTTTGCGCAAGAGCATCAGTATCTGCAGGAAAGACTGGCCTCGGAAAGCTTTCCCTGCCGGGTACGGCGACTATCGCGGGTATGCGCCGAACTCGGCGTGGAAGTGATCGACTTGCTCAAGATCGACGTGCAAAAAGCCGAGCTGGAAGTTTTGCACGGTATCGACGACACCGACTGGCCACGTATCCGGCAGCTTGTTATCGAGGTGCATGATATCGACGGGCAATTGCAGAAAATTACCGACCTTCTGCGGGCGCGCGACTATGTCGTCCGAGTGGGAGAACAAGCACCGATTCATCGCGGTTCGGTGGTGCGCTTCGTCTATGCGATCCAGGGCGGTGCGGGAGCCTCCACAGCAGCATGAGGATGCTGCCGACGCAACGCGCGCTGTGGCGTCTTGATCGAACGCTGAGCGATCCAAGCGTGCTCAACCTCGCTTTCGGACTGCTGCTCGACGGACCGTTCAATGTCCAGGCCATGGAATGGACTTTGCAAGAACTCGTGCGGCGGCACGAGCCGCTGCGCACGAACTATTCCGGGCCGGCCGGCTTTCCCGTGGCAGAAGTCGTATCCGATGTGCGGCTAGAGCTTGAGTATGCGGATCTCTCCCATCTTGCGCAGGAAACCCGCACGGCCGAATTGGCCCGCAGCTTCCGCGAAGCGGCAACTCGCCGGATCGATACTCCGCCGCTGCTGCGTGCCGGATGCGTGCTGCTGGAACCCGACTTGCACCTGCTGCTGCTCACGTTCAACCATCTCGGTGTCGACGGCTGGGCGCTGGAACTGCTGGGCCACGAGGCCGAACAACTGTATAGCGCGCGTCTCGCACGAGCCGATTCGCCATTGGCCCCGCTGCCACCTGATCCCTTGGAGACGATTGAACGCGACTGGCTGGTCTGGCGCCAAGGCCCGCGCGCGCAAACCGAACTCGCCCAGAAACGTCGCGAACTAGGAAGACTCGATACACGCGCCGTACATCCGTTCGGCGTCCCGGCTGAAAATACGCAAAGCATGCGCCGCCGCGTACTCGGTATCCCACCCCAGGCCCTGGCTAACTGGCGCACAGCCGGTGCGCGAATCGGCTCCACGCTGTTTCCCGGCATCATCGCCGCTGTGGCGTTTGCGATCTGCCGGCAGCTTCAAATTCCCGAAGTCGTGATTGGCATCTTGATTGCCAATCGCCACAGCTCAGCCGCGCAACGCGTACTCGGCGCGCACTATGGCGCAACTTTCTTACGGCTTGCCGCGGCAGCCGGAACCTCGCTCACGGACGTTATGAGCCAGGCGACCGAGGGCATCCTGGAGGCAACCTCGCACCGTCTCGATATCGATACGCTGGCCGAACTGGTCGGGGAATGCGCGGGGGCGAGCAAACCACTGGTTCCCAGTTGCATGGTCGTCATGGACCGCTATCCCATGCATCGTTTTGCCGTAGAGGATGTACAAGTCAGTCCGATCAGCACTCTGGCCACCTACGCGGACCAGCTTCATGCCGACATGGACATGCCCACCTCGCCCGCTGGGGACTTCATCGTCTTTCTGCGGCAATTCGCCGATACGGCCGGCGTTACCGTCTTTTGGAAACCCGAGCGCATCGTCGATATCGAGCCGTTGATCGCCGATATCGCCGGGGTGATCGAAGATCTCGGTGGCGCCCTGGAGCCCGCTTCCTGCTCGCCCATGATCGCCGGGAGCAATGCCTCGACGTACGCTCTTGCCCATGATGGTTGGAAAGCCACTGTCCCTGCGGTTGACGCACTCAGCCCGCTCCCTTTGCTCGGATCAACTTACCGCTAAAGTTTTGACGCTAAATCCCGCTAGACGCGCCGGCTGCGTTCTTCACGGCAGTCATTCAGGGGCATCTCGAAAACCTCATACCCGACGCCGCCAAGCGCGTCCGACCGGGCGATCCATTGCATGTCCTGAATCGGCAAATTGTCCACTTCGTAGACAATTTCTTCATCTACGTGTCGGCACGATGCATTTTTACATCAAAGTGAAAAAGCCGCCGTGTTATGTGAGCAGGTAGAGATTTGAGGCTCGGCATATTGCATATCTTGGGGGGAACAAGTCCCCGGCCAGTCTCATATCCGCACAAGATCGGAAATTCTTCACAAACAGGCTCAGAACAAGTACTGCACGGCGGAATTTAATATGGGAATGTCATGCGGGCGGAAACCGGCGAAAGCCGGGCGATGTAAGCAAGATGGGCAGCAAAAAGCCAATTACGCCGTATTGTGGCGACTGCGGGTCGAGGCAGGGTTGCTCAAGCTTGAATGTTATGCACTTAGATTGGTGCTGTTGAGCAGACGAATACTACTTCGATAAATCGCCTACATCCCCACCACGCCCCTCTGTTTGAGCCTAGCTTACGCACAGCTTGCGCGCTGCCGTTCGTGTTATACTATGTTTAACAGGGTCCGGTAGCCGCCAACGTGTCTTCAAAGTCTCGACCAATCACCGCAGTGCGGTATACGCCTGAATTCCGCAAGCAGGTTCTGACCAAGCTGGCTGAAGGTCAGATATCGCTTCGTCAGGCATCCAGGGAATTCGGAGTCAGCCTTCCGACCTTAATCAAGTGGCGCAAGGAAAACGATGCTCCGGCGAGTACTGTCCGCCATGAGCCGTCGACCGGCGCCGATGCTTCGCTGGTGTCCGAAGTTACGCATCTGAGGCAGGAAATTGCTCGGCTGCGGGAAGAACGCGACTATCTGCGGCGCGGTATCGCTTATCTGGCTGGCGTCCCCATCAAAGAGTAATGCCGCTCGACAGCCTTCTGCGCGATCTTCAATAAACGGTATCTGCTGTGCGCCCGAGTCGGTTGCGCACCCGCCAGATATCAGGGAAGAATTTGCGCCCTGCCCGACGCTCCAGGTAGCTCACGCCCGAAGTTCCTCCCGTTCCCATATGGTCGCCGATCTGGCGATAGACCATGAGAGCGTGCCGCTGCCTCCACAGCGCAAAGGCCTGATCGTGATCCAGCATGGCTTCGCAGAGATCTTTCAGTACTTCGTAGTCGCGCCTGGGTTCGCCGGTTTTCTCCTTCCCGATATAGATTTCGTACAGCGAATCGTCGCGGCGTCGTGCAGAGTGCTCACTGGCATCCAGCGGCATGGCCAACCCTGTCCTGCGCACGCATTCGCATAGAGCACTCCACAAGTCGCGCTCTTCAAGCGCGCCGATCCCCTTGCCTGGCTGACCGGTGGACAATGACTCTATCAATGCGAACTGGGTCGACTCCGCTGCCGAAGATGAGCCCAGGCTTTCGCGGATCATGGCGAAATCACACGGATCCATGCGCTCGATGAGAACGGCCTGTCCCAACATGAGATTCTCTATGTCATGGGCACGCCGCAGAGCCCGCAGTGCGTCAAGGGTCGCCCCCTTGTCCAGCGCCGCTATGGCGATCCTCAGCTCCACCAGCACCAGCTTGAACCACAGCTCATAGACCTGGTGGACCACGATGAACGTGAGTTCGGCCCGAACCACAGGTGTACGTAGCTTCTGCAGTTCCAGGAGCTCAGGTACCTGGATGTATTCCGCATAACTTGGCGCAGGCACGATCATCGGCGGGAGCCTCGCCCGACTGCCTCCAGCGGAAATTTTCGCTGGCTCCCAACCCCTCTCCGCATCAGCGTCGCAACCGCCAACTCGTCTTGCATGCCGATTCCATTAGTAACCACCGGATGACGCGATAACATATCATCTTTATCATGCTAAAGTTCAATATATAGCGATAAACTATACAAGCCAACCAACCAGACGCCACGGACTCAAGGCAAGATGAGAATAGGCCGATGAACTACCCGATGATGATCGCGAAGCTGCACGGCATCCGCGTAACCGGCGCGGAGCTCCATTACGAAGGCTCTATCGCGATTGATCCGCGTTACTGCGATCGCGCCGGGTTACTACCGCTGCAGTTCGTAGAGGTATGGAACAAGTCTTCCGGGGCACGTATCAGCACGTACATCATCCATGGAGAGCCCGGCTCACAATGCTGCGTACTCAATGGTGCCGCCGCGCGCACATGTCAGGTCGGCGACGAGCTGATTATCGCTGCGCGGGCGGAAATCAACGCAGATGCGCTCGAACATATCCGATCCCGAGTACTGCTGTTCGATGAGAACAACCGCGTTACCGAGATGCTCGAATACGGTTTGCGGTGCGGTGCCGGCGGCCTGTGGCGAGCGGTGCGCCTGCCGGAAGAACGGACCCATGTCGTTCCGTAGCGCGGCTGGAATTTCCGTCCACTCTTAAAACATCATCTCTCGACATCCGTTGAGCCGCTCGCACGGGATGGCAGCCGAGCGGCAGCGCTCCACGAACTTGTCGGACTCGATGATCTGTTTGCTATCGGGTGTATAAATCAAATCCAAGTGATATCTGAACCAGGGCTCCTGCCCCATGGCGTAGACGAATGCTCTCGTACTGCCCAGCTCCTCCAGCAAGGCCCAGGCCCGATCGCAATCGGACCCGTTGGAACGCCTTGATTCGTCGTCCTTGCGGCTAATGGCATTGGTGAGGTACGGGCCATACATCCAGGTAAGCGGCGCACCTTGGCATTCCATGCCAATGAAGAGCGTTTCCACTTTACCCAAGCGCTCTACGACACGTCGGTAAAGCATCCGGTCCAGGCAATTGGAGTCCGCCAGGAACGCCATCCGACGCCCCTTGAGATTCACGTACATGCCGTGCTTACTGTTTATGCTCAGGGCCGCGTGCTCTCCGTAGAACGGAAGGCTCACGATATAGCCATCGTCGAAAGTTACCCGATCGAGCGGGTCCATGACGTCCACATTATTGAAACCCAGGCTCTTCAATGCCAGTTTCATGGAAGGGTCGGCAATCGTATTCGCGTTGTTCCGCGGCACCAGAATCCTGCCGATCCGGTCTCGTATCTGCAAAAGCACCTCGGGCGAAAAATGATCGTGGTGGTTATGCGTCAGAAAGACATAGTCGATGAAATCCGGTAAATCATTGAAAACCAACTTGTCCCCGGACTCCTCGTCCCATGCGAAAAGCGGGTCGATCAAAATGGACACGGTCGAGGTTTGCAAAAGCACGCAGGCATGACCGAAATAGCGCAGCCGCACGTCATCGCCGCGATACTGTGGCGCGTTTCGGACAGGGGCATGCGGCGTGAAGAATTCGCGAAAGCGTGCCTCTGATGCAGGCTCAATCCCCAAGCTTTCGACGAGTTCCGCGAACGCTGTAGGCCGCACGCGGCTCCCTGCAAGCAGGCTCAGAGAGCCGGCGGCAAAAGGGGTCGGTACGATAAAGCGTTCCGCCTCGTCCACTCGGGGCGTATTCAGAAAGAATTTTCGCTGCTCGTCTCTGGTTCGAGAGAATGCGAGTGCCTGGGTATCGATACCACTCAAGTCGCTATCGTAGAGAAGCTCCTCGATAACCCGCAGCGTCGGATGATTGTTGAGATCGTAAGTGATCTCCAATGCTCCGGCCAACGCCGGCGGCAACGATTCATAGAGATGATCGATGTTGGCGCCCGTAGCCGTAGCCTGCAGTTGCCGGTCGAAATTGAGCAGGTCTTCGGCAAACCGTATCAGCGACGCGCAACGCGCCGTCATCTCCTGCACCAACGCCCGAACAGCCGGCAAATCGTTTTTTCTGAGATGGACGAACGAACCGCCCATGAGCGTCGAGTCGCTGGTGGCAACCTCATGCACGGCGGGACTGGCAATGAACGAGCGCAGCAGCGGAAGCTGCCGAAAAGTCACGTTCAAGGCCCGCTGTACCGGGGAGACGAGATGCGACCACGCATACCATTTGCTGCACAAGGGTTCGATCTTCGTACTGGCTGCTAAATAGAGCTGCTGGTCATTACCGTTACGCACTCGCAACGCTCCCGGCCGTGCCTCGAAGGTGACTTGATTCTGCACTCGTCACTATATCGATGAAGTGCCAAGAACTGTCAACCGTCTCCGTCACACGATGGGCGTTCCCCCAGCGCTTACGCTCAATCCCCGCTACTCATACAGCCACAGCTCCCCCCGTCGGCAAAGGCATAATTGCCCGAAACGATGCATTTCCAATTGTGGTCAATCAGCAATGACGTTTCGATCAGGCCATGTTTCTGATGAATATATTTCGTGTTGATGCGCGCGTCGAAACGCTTTTGCACCGGATCTTTCTCGTGCGGCAAATGAATGGACGCCACCTGGCGAAGCACTCGAAAAGTGCAACCGAGCTGATAAAGTCGAAGACCCAATTCGTTGTCCTCGCCGCCCCAGCGATTAAACCATTCGTCAAATCCACCCACATGCCTAAGACTCTGCGTAGGCACTGAAACATGGCCTCCCCAGAAAATCAGCCAGGGCGCCGCCATTCTTGCCAAGTCAAAATCGATCTCTCGCAGATACGATGTTCTGCTGTCGAATGTTTCTTCAACGGCACCCAGCTTGTGCAGGGCCACGTCCACTTCGTCGTTCATGACTTGGCGCAGGGTGTCCTCGCATTTATTGCTGTAGTCGTTCACGCCATACGAAGTTCCGATCAGTACGAGCGCGTCTTCACGCGTCTGGTATTGCATATGCAGCGCAAGCAATTGCGAAGAAATCACGATACCGGCGTCCAGGAATAGCACCGTGTCGAAATAAGCATGACGTATGCCGATGTTTCTCGCGGCTGCGACTCGAAACCCCTCGTCAGACTGAAAAAAATAGCTCACATCGAGACGACTCTTATATTTTGAAACCAGTAGATCGGTCCCGTCCGATGAGCCGTCGTCGACCACGATGACTTCAAATAAAGTGCGGTCCAGACTCTGTGTGCAGATGGAATCCAAGGTCCGCGCCAATAAGTCTTTGCAGTTGTATGTCGGAATAATGACCGTGATGCCTTGGTTTTTCATATGACCTCAGCAGAAGCATGGCAAAACGAGACGTGTTCAACTGAAATTGAAAAGCCCATCAACCCTATCAATGTTTCCGCCATAGGGCACGCTCGTGCCCACCAATTGCGCCAGCGTCGACCAGATTCTTTGGTACGTGACCATCGATCCCAAATAGTCCGTTTTATCTGCTTGTGATGCCAGATCGAACAGCCGCCCGCTATTACCGCCGCTTTGAAGCAGACCTGACGCTCCGCCCATCAGGACCAGCGGCATGTCGTAACTGTTTTCCAACTGGCCATCCGACATTTCGCTGGTAAACACGACGAGCGTATGCTGAAGCAATGTATCGCCGGCGACGTCGGGATCGGGAAGTGCTTTGAGCTGATCCATCAGCAAGCGCGCCTGTTTCACGAACCATTTGCGCGAAGTCAGCCATTCCTCAATCGTCCCGCCCATATTGGAATGGGAGGCGGAATGCGAGGCGATCGAGAGGATGTCTCCAATGCCGCGCTGATCTGTCGTACGGCCTTGCTGGATGGTGGCAACCCGCGCCAAGCCGCAGGACAGCGCCGCCGCAACGACCTTTGCATGAGCCACCTGCACCTGCTCGCGATTCGCGGCATCCAGGAAATTGGGAATATCAGGCTCGCTGATTGACTCACACGTCGGGTTCTGAATTTCAGCCAGATCTTTTTGGGTCTGTTCCACTGAATCCAGATGAAGATCGAGCTTTTGTCGCTCACTACCCGTCACCTTCTGCCGCAGCGTTTTGATGTCCTCGTTCGCCAGGTCCAGCAGATGCGCCCCTTTCAATTCGCTTCGGGAAGATTTAGCTCCAAAAATGATCTGGAATAATCTGGCGGGATCGGGCATCACGCTACGCGGGCCCGCCTCCGAATGCGAAACGATGAAAGCCTCATTGGAGCCGACACTCGGCGTCGCAAAAATGCCGCCCAGGGTCGGGTTGAGTCCGGTCAGGTGCCGCCCCAGTAAATAATCGACGGATGCTTTCGTCCCAGGATTATCCCGAAGTACAAAGTTGTGACCGTTATGCCCAATGAAATTCTGACCCAGGCTCAGACTGGAGAGAAACAGCGCCTGCGATCGATAGGGTTCGAGTTCTTTGGAGGCCTCCAGCAGAGCGAAGTCCGAATGGTCGGCACCGACCTTTTTCTCAAGCCACAGGCCGTGGGGAAAGCTTCCTCGTCCGGCCGCCCCCAAGCCATCGGGGGTCACAAAAAATACGATCTTGAGTTTTGCCACGCCGCTGCGGCCTAGCTGCGTATAGTCTTTCAGAAACCATCCAAGCCCCAACGCAGCCGCTGCGCCTCCCGCCAGCCCTAGAACACGACGACGCCCTGGATTCGCCAACATCGCCATCGTCATTCTCCCCCATTGTTCCTGCGGTAACGCAGGGCATCGGATTCAAGGAACACGGATATCATCCCGTGCAGGCGGCCGCTTTGGGTCAACTCCTTCGTCATGTCACCGACAGTGGCCGTTGCTGACGGCGCTGGGTCGATACCCATGACCATTCTGTAGTAGCTGCTCGACAAGCACCTGAGTGCCGATGGATTTCGCGGAATATTCTCGGCAAGGCTTCTCGCACCGTCGTCCATATGCGTCCAATCGTTGGAGCCGGTGTTGTCGACCAGATTGCCATTGGCATCGATCTGTAGTTTGTCGCCATTCGGGTTCATCAGCTTCTGCGCCTGATAAGACAGCTCCTGTTGCCGATAGCGGCCATCCGGCCCGTAATGTTCGAGGGCGGCCCCGGCGTTATTCATAAAGTTGTGGCAAGACCAGCATTGCCCGCCGGACGCGTGTTCGCCCGTTGCGAGATCCCAGAATTGTCGAGTCGAAATGGGCTCACTGGGCAACTGGATATCATCGGGATCAACACCGGTTGCTGCGCCAATATCGCGGCAGAACAGATTCTCGCGAATCATCCTGCCGCGCCTGACCAGCGACGTGGTCGAATCGGCCGACACGCTTACGTGCACGATACCCATATGCAACAGGCCGCCGCGCACTGCAGGGACAGTTACTTTTTGCATGGCGTCGCCCGAAACACCCCCAATGCCATAGTGTTCGGCCAGGCGTCCATTGAGATAGGTATAGCCGGGATTGAACATTTCCTCGACGGTCGCGCTGTCTTTGGCGATCAGGTTCTTGGAAAAATCATCTTGCTCGTGCCGCATGGCTTCGATGGTGGGCGCATCCAACGCGATATCCAAAGCCGGGAAGTTCTTCGCGCCTACCGTACCGGTGGTCTTGGTGTAGTAGCGGATAAATCGGGCGAACTGGCCCTGCCCGGCCGGTGACTGCAGCATGCGAGTTACTTCGGCTTCCATCAAAGACGGCGTATCCAGTTCCCCTGCTTCGGCTTTGTCCTGCAACGCCAGACTAGGTGCTGTTCCCAGAAATCCATAGGACAGGACGCTGGCGATCTCGGCATGTGTCAAGGCATAAGTGCCGCCGTAGTTGCGCGTTTGCGGCTCACCCAGTTCGCTGCGATACAAGAAATACGGGGAGTCCAACATCGCAGCCACCAGCGCCTGCGGACCATGCTCATTCAAATAAGCCTGCAGGCGAGTGACCTCATTGGCTTGCAGTCGACGCCGATAGAGGCGACGGCCCAACCCTTCGATGAAGGCCTGATTGTTTCCTCCGGTATCTGCATACCCCAGGCTTGCCAGATCGACTTTGGGAGCTATCTCCTGTGCAGCTTGGTAATAACGCATGACGTCTTCGGTACCTACCTGGCCGCGACTGGCCTGACCGGGATAACGGAATTTCGGCTCGGACTTATCAGACGGTAACTTGTCCGCCGTGATGTCCACATTCAGCATATCCTTGACCGTGGCGGCATATTCATTCGGCGTCAGCAAACGCAATTGCCGGACTCCAACGGCAGCCCCTGGGTTCAGGTAATCCCGCCACACGTCATCGAACAAATACTGGGCCACCGCATCACCGCAGACCTGGTCACAATGACCGTCCGGGATCGGCATGCTCATTATCTTGGCGGCCAACTTACCGGCCCCGGCTTCATGCCAACTGTGAGCCTTGGCCGGATCATTGAAGTAACCATCATCGTGGCAGCTTGCACACGTTCGCGACAGAATCGCCGGGCCAAGCGCGTCGACCCGTTCATAATGCATCGTCTTGGCGACATCGTCCTCGCCCTCATCCAGCCAAACCGTTTCTTTGGATGGATCAGGAAGCAGTGACGGTGAGACAAATGGATAAAGCAAGTCATACTCACCGTAGGGCGTTTGCACGCTGCCTTCCTGCCCCCAGGGCACCGCGATAGTCTGCGTGGGTTCGCCGGCCCGTCGACTGACCAGCTTCACTTCAAGCGTTTCACTGGCTAGCGCCGCATTCGGCTTGACCGGTGCGCGTACTCGAATCGTCCCGCGCACATTGGGGTCAAACGGTTTGTAATCGGCGCTTATCGTTACCGGTGAACCAGCGGTCACATGGACAGATTGAACCCGATGTTGTGGAACCCAGTTGCCGATATCGTTCAGTCGAACGTCGTATTCGCCTGGAGCAAAGCCTTTGAACTGGAGTGCCTGGGAGCCCCATGCCAGATAGAACCTGCGGGCATGGCCTGTAGCCTTCTCGGTCAAGACACCGGACACCATCTGATCGGCCACGGCGTGGTCGGGGGCGACCGGCGCGTGTATCGCCAAGGTCGTATCGGGCAGCCCGCTGCCATCGTAGTGCACCCGATAGATAACACCTCTGATGTCGTCAGATATCAGCAGGCTGTGATCGGCCAACTCAAGAAACTCCACCGGACGTCCAACACAACGCACTGCGCAATCGACGCCCCCCTGTTCCGAGCCCAGCCAACCGGTAATCAACGGGGTCTCGGCAAGCACCTTGTTGTTGTCGTCGACCGTAAGCATGCGGACTTCCAGGCCCTCCTTGTTCATGCCCAGCCCGTGCGTCGTGAACAAGATGTGCTGCGTACCCGCAGTAGATGCCGGATACCCGCTCCAGAACTTGACTCCGAGTGGCGCGAGATTGTCCGCCATGACGAAAGCCGGCGCCTGGTAATGGGAAACATCGATCTGCGCCAACGATAAGTCGGAAAGTATGACTCCTGGCTTGGAGTACTGAATGGCGTCGGTGGGATTTAACCACTCTTGCTCGGTGAAACCCTTAATACCGTTGGCATAAACATAGGGCGCTCCGAAGTGCGGAATCGCGGCGCCCGCTACTGGCTTGGGCAGGCGATTGATTTCATCGCCGTTGGCAAAATTCTGCCGATTGTTGTCGCTCCACCAAATGTCGCCATTCTTCGGATTCCAGTCGAAACCCACGGAATTGCGCACGCCATTCGCGATGATCTCGCCATCGCCGGTTTGCACGTTGTAGCGCATCAACGTGCCGTAGCGCGGCTCTGCAGGAATCATGCATGTATTGCACGGCCGGCCGTCGGTGGTATAGAGCCATGGATCGGAGGGGTCGAGCGGATTGAACCGCAATGGGTGCTTCTGGTGCCAGACTCGCTGTTTTTCGGTTGCCGGGTGATTGCTTTGATCGGCGGGGAAGCTGAGAACCTTTTCAGGTGTTGGATCGATGTATTTCGTGTCCACGTCGCGAATACGGTAGAGCGTACCCGTAGTGGAAAAATACAGATCGCCATGGCGGTAGGCCACGCCGTGCGGCTCTTCCAGATCGGAGGCCATCACATACACGCCGCGAGGCTTCCCTGATGCGTCCAACGGCAAGGCGTACAGGTATCGGGAGATGTCGTCCGGGCTCGCATAAAGCATCATCGATGAGCCGACGTACAGCACGCCGTTGCCCATCGCCATCTGTCGTGGCTGATTCAGCCCGACCGCGAACAACTCGATTTTAATACCAGGCAATCCGCGCAATTGGGCCAGGTCTATCGGCTGGCCATACTGGATTTTCTCAGTTTGAAACTCGCCGGTCTCACTCTTGAAGTCGATCACTTTGGGCATGTTGACCGGGAGATGGCCGCTGCTCGCCATATTCATGCTTAGCTGATACTTGCAAAGCTTCAGGTCCTTGATTAGCAGCTTCTCGCCCCAGATTCCTTGTATCGGTGTCTCTTGAGCGCCGCAGCGAAGCACCCCCGTCAATGGCGGCTGATTGCCAGGCAGGCCATCCGGCTTGGGTGGAAATTCGAGCATCAGCGTATTGGTGGTGTTTTCCTCGCAGCGTCCGTCGTGAGTCCATGCCAGCGGCCAGATAATGTCTCCATGATTGTCTTCGCCGGGCGCATAGGCTGCCTGACTACACCAGCCAGCTTGCTTACAGGTATAGAGCTCACCGTGATTCTTGACCTGATTGCCATCTGTGTAGCTGATGCCTTTTTCGTATTGAGGCGCCGCGCAGTCCCCACCGCCCCCCTGTTTTGGCTTCACCGTGAGGACGTGTGCGTTGCTCGCGCTGCTGACTCCATCGCTGACTCGCACGACAAACTGAAAGTCCTTGCTGGAGGTGACATGGGGGGCGACGAAAGACAACGTTCCGCCGGAGACATTGCGGAAGGCAATGCCATCGGGCAGCACCCAGTTATAGGTCAACTCGCCAGCGCCGGGATTGTTGCTGCTTGAACCGGTCGCATCGAGAGTGACGCTGTCTTCCGATTCCGCCGTGGTCGGTCCAGAAATAATAACGGTCGGAGGATTTCCCTCGTCGGGCGGGGCTGCACAATCCTTTTCATATATCCATGGCTGACCGTTAGGCGCCGAGTTGGATTCAGGCGGTAGGCCTACGCTGTAGAAATTGACCTTGTAGAGCTTGCCCAGGCGAGCGACCAGCTTGCCGGCGTACTGATCGGCCTGGTAAGCCTTGGTCGAACTCCATTGCTCCTCGCCCAGGCAATCTCCGCTTGCTCTTTTTGCGGGCGCATTTACCTGCGCGGGCTTGCCCTGGTCGAACGAGTGGGCATCGGCGGTGAATACGGCCGACATGCCGGAAGCGACCCTTGCCGGCATGGCGACGTAAACCACACCCAACGCGCCAATACTCAATGCCAACATCAACAAAGCAGCTCTTGCCACTTTCATGACGGTACTCCAGGGCTTAAGTACTGGCTGAAAAACGAATTAACTTCGCGTTCTAATTATTAATTCAGCAAGCTGCAGCCGGAATACACCGCCAGCCGTCAATTTCGCGTGAGAATCACAGGCCGATATACATCGCCATCATGCCAGTCCAGGCTGTATTGGATGGAGACTGCAGTGTTTTGGCTGCGCGCACTTCCCCAATACGTCTCATTGGGAGAAGCACTATCAGACGCCTGGGCGGCGTGCTGCATTTCTTTCAAAGACCGTCCATTAACGCTCAAATTGCCGGTCTATTTATTAACTCAGCCGACCCTCGGCACGATTAACCCAGCGTAGAATGCATCAAGGCATCAATCCCGAAGACTACGCGCCAAGAAGCCCGCGGCCTCGCAACAAGCTCAGTATCTGCCGGGCCTGCACTGCCGGCTCCGACGCAGTGCCGTCCACGCGCAACTCGGGTTGCTCGGGAACCTCGTACGGATCGCTGATGCCGGTGAAGTGCGCAATCTTGCCGGTACGAGCTTGTGCGTACAGCCCCTTAAGATCACGCGCCTCGCAAACAGCCAACTCCGTGGCGACATGGATCTCGATGAAGTCGCCGTGCGCCTGCACCAGGTCACGCGCCTGCGCGCGGGCCGCCGCGTACGGTGCGATCAACGCACAGATCGCAATGCCGCCGTGGCGTACGATCTCGCCGGCGACATAGCCGATGCGGGTGACATTGGCATCGCGATCCTCTCGCGAGAAGCCCAACCCATATGAAAGATGTTTGCGTACCTCATCACCGTCCAGCACCGTGACTGGCCGGCTGGTTTGCTCAAGCAGTTGCGCCACCACCGCCTGTGCGATGGTCGACTTGCCGGCACCGGAAAGCCCGGTGAAAAACAGCGCAAACCCGCGCGGCATGTCCACGGGATAACGCTCGCGCAGAATCTTCATCACCTCTGGAAAGCTAAACCAGTCCGAGATCTCGCTGCCCTCCTGGAGATGCCGGCGCAGTTGCGTGCCGGAAATGTCGCGCACTTCGTCGCCCTCCTCCACCTCCGTGGACGGCAGGTAGGTATCGCGATTGGCGGCGTAGACCATCACCGGGAACGGCACCGCCTGGATGCCTAGTTCATCCTGGTAACGCTCCAGTAAATGCTGTGCATCGTACGGGCCATAGAACGGCTTGCCCTGCGCATTATTGCCAGGGCCCGCATGATCGCGTCCGACAATGAAATGGCTGGCGCCGTAGTTCTTGCGGATGATCGCGTGCCACAGCGCTTCGCGCGGCCCCCCCATGCGCATGGCCAACGGCAACAGCGATAGCCTGGCGCTGCCGTGCGGATACTGCGGCATCAGCGCTCGATAACAGCGCACGCGGGTGTAGTGATCCACATCGCCCGCCTTGGTCCAGCCCACCGATGGCTGGATCAGCAGATTGGCACCGACCTTTTCCGCAGCTCGCAAGGTCAGCTCATAGTGCGCGCGGTGCATTGGATTACGCGTCTGGAAGGCCACGATGCGGCTCCAGCCATAGGCGCTGAACCACTCGCGCAGACTGCGCGGCGTATCGCGCAGTTCGCCGAAATCGTAATGCGTCGGTGCCTGAATGCCGAGCAGGCGGCCACCAAGATAGACCGGCAGCGTGCGCTCAAGCAGATCAGCCACGCCTGGGTGAGTGCGGTCGGTGCTACCGAACACCTGGCGCGCCTCATGCTCACGGTCGGGGCGATAGATATCGCTCACCACCAGCACGGCCAGCGGCACGCCTTGCGGATCGCGCAATGCAATCTCGCTGCCCGCCGCCAACTGCGCGGCGAATGCCTCGCTTACGTCGAGCGTTATCGGTATCGGCCACAAGGTGCCATCGGCCAGGCGTAGTTCCTCGACGACGCGCTCGTAGTCGCGGCTGTCGAGGAAACCTTCCAGTGGCGAGAACGCACCGTTTAACAGCAACTCCAGGTCGCACAACTGTCGGATATTGAGGTTGATACCCGGTAGCGCCGCGCTGCGCTGTTTAAGTACCTCGGCCTCGGAAGCCGGGAGGTAACCCTCCTTGAGTACCCCGCCATGCGGAGCGATAAGGGCCTCTTCGAGAACCTGCGGGTGTGAAATGGCCCCGTTCAACGCATCATCGCCAGATATACCTTCTGAGATCGGTGAGTTAAATCAATCGCACTATCACGGCTGCGGACAGGTTCTGCTGAAAACGAACCGCCGGTAAAGACAAGAAAACCAATAGACCTAAAGCTAGCCAGCGTAGCTACTCACGTCAAGTAGTGCGCTCAAAATAAATCGTGACCGGGATGCCGCACTGCCCGGCCGGAGAGGCTCACTACGCTATATATTCGCGATCTGATTTATCCAGGTTCTTCACGCGCTCGTAATGTAAGCCCCTACATGATGACGCCGATAGTAACGAAACAGAAATAACGCCAAGTTTCGCGTTATCGTGCTGCGCATTAAATATGTGACCTAGCGCATAAATTGCACTCACCAAGAAGCCGCTGACAAACCAGCGCGGCAAGCTCTCAATCATGTATTCCGGGGAGAATCCATGATTATCCTGATTCATGAGGCGCATCTCATGCTCAGCGTTGGCTGCGGCAGTAGTCGTTGCGCGAAGTGGCTTACCGGCAGGCCGCCGCATGCAGCCAGCGCTTCACGCTCCGCGGAATCTTAAGTGACACTGATTTGCCCACGGCGTCGTTCAGCGGTGTAAGCATCAGTGCGTCCCTGACGCTCTGATGCCTGACGGTCTGAGGAAAAACTGATCGTATCGTTTGAATTCAGAACTCGGTAAGCGCAAGCTCGCCGAGTTCTGTCAGTTGCGAATGGTCACTTCGAGCCAAGGTCAGGAAACTCGACAACGGCAAGTGGAGCCGGCAACTCCGCGCTTCGTTCCGCGCCATTGAGTTCAGCCGGCGCCAGCCATGCCTGTCCCTTGTCGAAAGCCTCGATGGAGGGATAGACGCCCAACAGTTTGAAATGTTGAAAGGCATAAGGAATGCCCTCGGCGCCTAGCGTTTGATTGGCATCGGCGACGTGCAGATGAAGATGCGGCCCGGTGGATTCGCCGGTATAGCCGAGTCGTCCGATGACCTGACCACGCTGCACAAGTTCACCTGGTCTTACCTTGATGCTGCCTGGTTTGAGGTGTTCGTAAAACACGAAGTGTCCATGACCCAGGTCGAGCGAAACGTAATTGCCGCTGGCATTTTCGGGGGCGACCTTAGTGCTGGCATGCTCGTTGACAGTGGCGTTTTCCAGAATGTCATCCTGCGCCGCTGCGACGGTAGCATCCGCTACGGCCAGCACGTCGACACCATAGCCGGGCCAGTTGCTGAGATTCGAGGCATCACCGGTGGCGTATTTGCCGTCGCCACCGATCTTGATCCAGTCGATGGCGAAGCGGCCGGGTATATGCACGGCACCGTCGACGGCATAGAGAACACGACGGTGTCCGCGCTCCCAGGACGAATCGTAGACAGCTACCCACGGACCACCACGTAGAGGCGGCCCAAGGATCGGCATCGGCTGATGGCGCACGGTGATAGCGCCACCTTTCACGGAGGCGGGCCGTTTCTCCGCAGACGCATCGGAAACAAACTCGACAAGATGCATCAGCCTGCAGGGGTTTGCGCATTTTGCATCGATCGGCAACGACAGATACGCCACGGCTCGCGCCCCCGGAGCAACGATCAGGCGGTCCTTTTTTTCGCCAGGTCGATCGGGCCGCCCGATCAAGCCCTGCAATTCGGATTCGTGAAAATCACCAAGCACCGCGCCGGTCTCGATGTTCACTGTCTGGATGCGCTTCAGTACGAGGTCGTTGCGTGCGAAATTCGTCAGATGCAGCTCGTAGACAAGCTGTGTTTTGCCCGCGATATCGACGGCGCTTGGGTTCCACGGCACCTGAAGATCAAACGATTGCAGCAACGGCGTGCGCTGCTGCGCCATGCCAGGGCCGGCGCCGCATGCCAGCAGCAGGGCTATCAAGATACGACGAAGTATCACTTTGCTCATGGCGTGTCTCGTGGAATAGCTATTCGGAGTTTCAATGGAAAGACATCGCATGTTGGGTGGTCGCGCTGTTCCACCAGCCGCGCGCAGGCACCCCTAGGCCAAGTACGCGCCTGACCGGCTATGGCGTGGCGCAAGCCGTGGCGGAACCGATGTTCACGCGGCTCAGGTTCTCGCGGAGATCGTTTGCAACACCTTCGTCCGCACAGGCTTGTGCCGCGAAAAACTGCATGCACAGATGTCGCGAATAATAATGCAAGCGCATCAGCGGCTGATCCGGTGCTGGAAAGTCTTCATGCCAGGTCGTGCGATAGCGCGCCTGCAGCCAGCACTGAACGGTCGGTGCGACATCGGCCAAGGCGACACCGTGACTCCCCAGCTCCTGTAACGTTTCCAGCAACGCTCTTAGTGCACCGCCATCTGCAACCGCCGCCAGCGGAGTGAGCATGGCGGTCAGCGTCGCCGGCAGGGTTTCCCATTGCCGCCGTGTCAATCCTAGCGTCGGGCCAGTACCGAGCATCACTATCAAGGCATCGATGTGGGCCTGTTCGGCATCAGTCGACAAGGCGTATAGAAGCATTGCGGCAACGCGTGACTTCTCTGCCCGCGACAGCAAATCCAAAACGGATGCCAGCGCGGCATCGCCCGTGTTCTGCGGCACGCTGCCTGTCGCGCCGTCTGCCCAATACCATGCGATCGCGCCTAGCAGATGCTTGGCCTGATCCAGTGACGGACTCGGTTCGCCCGACCGCTCGTCGAGCAGCAAGTGCAGCGTCTGCATGCCGCGCGTTCGCGTCGCATCGATAGTCGCCAGACACTGCGACAAAGCGGCACTGGCCGCCACCGGCACGGGCCATGTCGGTGGCGACATGGCTGCCAGCAAGCACTCTGTAGCCTGCTGAAAGTCCACGGACAAAGCGTGTATCTCAGCCGGCTGCGGCGCTGTTGCCAGCAAGCGCTGACGCAGAAACAGTTCAGCGGGCGCATGACAGAGCAAGGCGGATACATTCACCCTGCCCTCGCCGACGATGGGCCCGAGCGTACTCAGCAAACCGGCACGTCGCCGCAACGCCTCCCAACTGGAACGGTAGTCGCTATCGAAGTCAGCTACGGCACTATCACGCACGCTCTCGGCCAGCCATGCGAGGGCGTTGCGCGCCGCGCGCGCCGGCGCGGAATCGCCGTCCGATAAAGCCTGCTTCGATGAAGCCTGCTTCGATGAAGCCTGCTCCAATAAGGTCTGCTCCAATAAAGCATGAAGCAACCGCGCTTCAGCGTCGGCCAACGCAGCGATCAATGCCTCGCGCAACGCCATCATCGTTGCAGCATCGGGCTGCGCCAGCTCCCCGCGGATGACCACCCGCGCCTGCTCGTCGAAGCCGAAGTGCAAGCCCTGAAATAACGTGTCGCGCCGGCAGCCACTGGTATCACTGACGCAGATCGCACCGTAAAGCGCCGACGTAAAACAACGAAACTCAGAGAATGCCGCGTCGCTGACGCATAGCATCGGAACCCGGTCGCCCTTGCTGCCGGCGTCGATCGCAAAAGCAAACAGTGTCACCCGCTGCCCCGGCAACACTACGTGTTTGCTTCCATCAAGCTGCAACTGCCGGGCGAACACGGATAGCACCTGCGAATGTTCGGCCTGCGCGGCAAGCTCGGCGTCTACGCTGGTGACATCGGCGAGCATCAAGCTGTGGCCGGACTCGCGAATAAGCATCGTCCCACCGCCGTAGCCCGACATGCTCGGAGACGATGCGAGATCGTCGCCATGGCCATCGCCGAGGGGGATTCGCACCGCATCGCCGTAGCATTGCAACAAGGCACCCTTGAAGACCCGCTGCCAGGCGTCGGCGCGATAGTCGTCCATGTAAGGGCTGTGCGCACTGAACTCGACCCGGATCGGGACGCTGCGATGCAACCCTTCGAGCAGCGCGGCCACTTCCTGCCGCGACCGCGTAAACGGCGTCAGCAGGCTGTCCGCGTTATCGACGCGAGGGTCGCGCCATGCAGCGGCCTCGACCGAGCGAGCTAAATCGGGATCATCGGCGGCGCTGCATACCCGGCCGTGCGAGGCGATCCACTCGTTGCCGGTATAGGCGGCAAAGGCCATCGCCAGTTGGCCGGAGACACTGCCGGCCTGGGGCCAAAGCGTCCGCAGCAATCGATAGCGTTGCGGATGACAGACCAACACCTGGAAAAGCTGATCGCCCAGACCCACACGCGATATGAAATGCGTGCCGTAGGTATACAGATAATCGAGATAGCGCTCGGCCTGGCGCCGATGAATCAGGGCGCGGCGGCAACCATCGTCGTGCATGCGTCGCGCGACACGCAAACGCCCCATCGCGTGGCGCCCCTCCCGCGTCCAGTAATTGGCGATACAGATGCGCCGCCCGATACCGCCCTCCTCGGCCTCGTGCCGGCAATCGGCGTCTTCGCGCCGCAACCGCAGTAGCACTAATCCCCCGCATTCGAGCGATGCCGGGGGAAGACCCAGCATCGTGTTCAGCGCACGCAGACCGCCAGCGCGCCGTTCACCGCCGAGCATCAACGCACTCGATGGCAAAGCGAAACGCCCGAGGTCGGTGCGGATAGGGCGTACCCGGTAGTCGAACAACGTATCGAGCAGAGACTCGACATCGTCGTGAAAGCTGACCTCCGGCTCACCCCAGTCACCACGACCCGTGGGCTCCGTAAGCGCAAAGCCAAGCAATGCATTTTGTGGCGGCGGGACGAACGGTGACGTTTCACCTGCCCCGCCGAACCAGCCGGGTTTCAGGCCAAGCAACACATTGGCGCTGTCTCCGAGCTGGATCTGCATCGTCATCGCGGGCAACAGCTCAGGTCAGTGAAAAATTGCCGGCGATCAACATATCGGCAGGCACCTGGATCTGGCTCATGCTAATCAAGTTACCCGGAAACAGCAGATTCTTGAGCGCGAAATAAGTTACCGGAGTAAAGGAAACCCCAGCCATCGCGTTGCGGATATTGTTATTGAGGATGTCCTCCAGCCTCGATTTCATCTCGTCTTCGGCACCACCGCTAACGGTTACCGACGGGGTGCCGGGCGTGATGGTGATGCTCTGATTCGGGCCGCTGCCGGACAACCTGACCGGATAACGCGCCGATACGGTGATGTCCACCGGAGCATTGCCCTGGGTGTGAATCTCCTGCGACAAGGCAAAGCCTTCTGTAGCGGTGCCGGTGTAGTTGCCGCCGAGGTACACGCTATAAGTCACCGTGGTGCGGTCGCAGCAATTGCCGTAGCTGAAGCTGCCCTCAAAATGCATTCGCGGGTTGATCGTCGCGTACCAGGCGTTATAGCCGCCGTTCGGCCCGAGCGGGATCAGCGAGAAACTGCCGCCGTGACCGTTGAAGCCTCGCACCAATACATCTTGGTAGAGAAGGCGCGAGTTGAGCATCAGTGTGCAGTTCAAGCCGTCCGCGGTGGGGATCGGTTCGTTGACATTGATGACGGTGCTCGATGGCGCACTGCCGTTGGTGGTGATTAACAACTGCACGATCGTGTTGCCGGCATTGGTGGTCAGTACGTTGAAGCGGAACGCGGTCGGAGTCAGCCCAGGTATCCCGCTCAAGTTCTGGAAGTCGACCGAGGCCAGCAGGTAGCGGATATTCTGCGTTGCAAACCAGCTCTTGAGCTGATTGACGAGCGTAGTGTTGTTGACCCCGACGATGGTCAACGCGTTCAACGTGAATGCCCCCTGCGCGAAGTTCAGCACCAGCGAATGCGCACTGCCGACCAGCCCTTGAACCTGTTGCAGCGAGACGGTTCCAGACAGATAGGGTTGCTGCGAAACATCGACCGATTGCACTTTGCCCCAAGTCACGCGCGGATCGTGCGGGGCTAAGTTGCAGGTGGCGGGATTGAAGTTAGCCGGCACCTCCATCGTGCCGAGGCAGGTGGAGCCCCGCAGGATGTTCTGGCGCACCGTCACTTCGCTGCGGCCGCTGGTGAACTGAAACAGCGGCGCGCCAAGATCGACATCGAACTCGGTGACGTTGGTGAAATAGCCCTGCCCATGCGGAATCGGCAGCACGCTCTCGCACCAGACCACGCTGATGGACAACTTGCCCGCGTTGCCGGTCTGTCGGTTCCATTGCAACTGGAAAAACCCGTTCACCGAGCTTTCCAGCATGTTCATCACGGCATCCCAGCCCTGCAAGACCTCCTTGTTCTGATACATCTGCTGCAGCAGATTGCTCAACGTTGCGGCGCTCGCAGGCATGCTCGATTCCTAGTGGACAGGGTTAGAGACGGTTCCCGTTGCGGTTCAGGCCACGGAGGTTGGATCGAGGATACCGACCATCACCAGATCGCTGGGAATCTGCACCCCATCGATAAATGCTTCATCGCCGGGGAAGCGCACCGTGCGCAGCGCAAAGGCGGCCAGCGGCGCCAACGACACAGCATCCAGATCGGTGCGGATCTCGGTACTCAGGATCTGCTGCAGATACGGCTTGAAGGTGTTCTCGGCGATACCCGAACCGTTGATCGTGGCCGTGCTGCCGGCGAAACTCAGGGCTTGATCGCCAAGGGCGCCGGAGCATTGCACCGGGTAATTCTGCGCAATGCCGAACTGCAGATTGATGTCGGCTCCGGGCAAGTTATAGGTGGACACGACCAGCCCCTGGTCCGGCGAGCCACTGAAGTTCAGACCGATTTGCGCTTGCTGGGTTACCGGCGGCATCGCATCGCCCCAGGACACCGTGCCCTGGAACTGCATGCGGTTCTGGGTCTGCAAATACCACGCCTGGCCGGCCCCCTGCGGAGCGACCGCCGCCAGACTTATGTGACCGGAGCGACCGTTGAAATCCGGAACGACGATGTCCTGATACACATTCTGACCGCTGAACATCAGCGACCAGTCGGCGCCATCGAGGACTGGCACCGGGTCGCCGACATCGATGCCGGTAGCGGCGGGCGTCGCGGCGTCGCCCGTGGCGATATGCACCTGCAGAATCTGATGGCCGGATGGTGTATTCGCCGTCAGCAACGCCACCGCTCGCGGTTGCAGTGACGGGAAGTTCGCCTGAGTAGCGGCATCCAGGCTGACCACGACCAGCTTGCCGTCGGTACCGCCCAAGGCCTGGCGAAACTGGCCGATCAAATCGGCGCCATCGCCGGCCGCAGCCGGCAAATGGTGCGCGGCGACACTCGCCCCGGCCACATCCATCACCACCTCGAAGCAAGGCGCGTCGCCAGCTTGAGTGCCGGCCTTCTGCCGCACCAACAAAGGCACCTCGGCATCCACGCGCGCCGCCGGCTGCACCGGCACGTTGACCGCCTGATCGGTATCCCACGTCACCGACGGATCGTCGGCACGCGTCGGCACGGTCGCCGCCTGCCCCGAACGACCGCTGACCTGACACACCGGATGGCTCAGAGCCAGCGCCGGGCGGTCGGTGAGCAAGCTCACTTGCGGTTCGCCGAGTACGAATGCCATCGTGCTCAGTTGCCTCGCGGGCGCGGCACCGGAACCGCGAGGCGCCGCCGGTTGGGCACTGAACAATGTGACGGTGCGCGTCCCCGCCGCATCTGCGGGCCACTGCCGGTGCAGACGTTGCGCCAAATAGCCGTGATTGAGGTTGAGCACCACACTCCAGCCGTTCAACACCGATCCCTTCGCATGCATCTCGCTAAACAGTTGTGCCTTGGTGGCGCCGCCGATGGCGTTCATGGTGTTTCCTTATCGTTGTTAGCGGCCGCGCCTCGGCAGCGGCCGCTGGATCAAAGCGAACCGGCTCCGCGCAACGCCCGTCGGGACCGTTGCGGGATCCGGCATCGGTGTCGCGGCTCAGCTCCCTCCGGTACTGGCGTATCCGGGCGGCAGCAGGATCACCTGGGATGGATTGTTGTCAGGGTCGGGTTGATCGACCACCACCATCAACGGCGGAGTCACGACGCCGCTCTCGATATCGATGCTGTAGGTAACCAGACTACCAAGCACAGGGTCGATCGGGCCGTACTGGAACTGGAACGCTTTCGGCAAACCGCTTTGAGTGGCGCTGCCGGTGCCCTGGCCGTTCTGGAAACTGGTGCCGCCGAACACACCTTTCGCTCCCCCCGCCGCGCTGATGGTCACGTTGTACTGCGTGGTGGTTTTGCGCACTTGCGCCAGGAAGCTACCGACCACCAGCAGGTCACCAGGCACCAGTGCCTGTCGCATCGTAATGAGCTGGTCCGCCGGAAATAGCAGGTTCTCCAGCGCGAATACCGAGATCGGCCTGAACGTAATCTGCTGGATGTATTGCTGCAGCGTTGCCGGTACCGATTCGGCCAGGCTATTGAGCAAGGCGATCTTGATGTCGTTGTCGTTGCAATCGCAGGCCCCGGTGGGCGTCAGGTCGGAGGACTTGGAAAACGATACCGTCGGCAGGACGGTGGTGAATGTAACCAACTGCTGACTGCCGCTGCCGGTGACCTGCAGCGGATAGGCGCCGCACATGCCGATGTAGGCCGTCGCGCTGGAGTCTTGCCAGGAACCCCAGTGACCTGGGCTGCATCCCCCTCGGCTGCAAACCGGCGGGTAGTACTGCTGATACTGGAAGTTGACGTTGGTGCCGCCGGTCGGTGGACTTGAGGTGCCGTTGGTGTAGTTCATCACGATGCCGGCCGTCGAAGACCGCTCGAAAGACAGCCCGGTGAGATCCCAGGTCAGCGAATTACCGCTCGACGAGATCTGGAAGTTGGTCTTGGTTCCGCTGATGTCATACGGATTGGCGAAGAGCACCGTGCCGGTGGCGCTGCCTTGGCTGATCTGGGCACTCCATGCTTCGAAATCCCTGCCGGGGTCCACCGCCTGCACCTGGAGATTGGTGCCGCCTTGATTGAAGCTGTTGACGAAGATGTGCTGGAACATCAGCTTGGTGCTTATCATCAGGCTTACGGTGAAGTCGCTGACACCCGGAATCGGATTGCTCGGGTCGTACGGGATCGGCTCATTCAAGGTGATCGTGTGCGCGTGCTGCACATCGCCGGTGGTGGCGATCAGCATCTGCAGAATGTTGTTACCGGCGTTGGTGCTTTGCGCATTGAGCACGAACTTGCTGGGCTGCAGCGCGACATCCTGGCTGAGGTTGGTGTAGTTGATCGTCTGCACCTGGTACTTGATGTCGTTGGTGGCGTAGTAGCTTGCCAGTGCATTGGAGATCAATGCCGCGTGGTGATTGGGGTCCCAATTCGGCGGGTCTACCGCAAATTGGTTCAAGGTAAACGCGCCGGCCGAGAAATCGAGAATCACCGTATGCGTCTCGCTGGCCGAGCCCTGGCCGCTCGGCGGGGTCACGATGCCGGAGACCTTGGTCAGCGCAACGCTGCCGTTGACGTAAGGCTTCTTGGAGACGTCGACCGTGGTTGGCTGACCCCATTCGATGTCGGCATAGACGGTATGCGTGCCACTGCCTGCGTTGGTCAATGCGATGGCCGCGCCGCCAGCCGTGGTTGCTAGCTGCAGGCTGGTCACGCCGCCGGTGTTGGTCCAGCCAATCACCCAATAGTCGGTGTTGGCCTGCAGCGGCGCCGGCAAGGTCCCAGTGGAACTTACCATCACTTGCATATTGTTCTCGAACACCCCTGGTACTGACAGAGTCAGGGCATTGCTAGCGGTGCTGGCGGTAAAGTTGACGTCCTGCGAGACCAGGTGGCAACTGCTCGGATCGAAACCGTTTTCGGTAACCCCGAGGGTACCGACCACGATCATGCCGCTGAGAAGGTCCTGCACCACTGTGACGCTATCGTTGCCCGGCACGAACTGCAGCAGCGGATTGCTGAGCTTGAAAGTCATCTTGGTCACGTTGGTGAACCAGAAGCCGTGGACCTGTTGGACGTTCTCGCAGTAATACGCGCTGATCTGCATCAGGTTGTCGGAATTGTTCGGATCGAGCTGCTTTATGTATTGCTGAAACTGTTGATACAAAAAGGCGTTGACCGGCCCTACCAATACATTGAACACCGCGTCCCATTTCTGCAGCACGGCCTGGTTCTGGTACATCTGAGCTTCCAGATTGGCCAGCGACGGCGCGCTATCGCTGGCGGTCGCCGCGACCATCGCAGCGGGCGACATGGACATCGCAGACTTGAGCATCGGCCGACGCAGCAGCGCCGGGTCGTCGTAATGGGCGGTGACGTAGAAATCCACTTCGATGGTCACAAACAGGCTGTCGAACTCGATGCCCTGGTTGTTGCGCACATTGGACGGCAGACTGATTTCCCAGACCGCGAAAGGTGTCAGATGCGTGGTCTGGGCGGCGAACGTGCCGGTGCCGTCGCCGAACTCGGCCGCGCCGGTGGCCAGGTCGTACACATAGGGGCCGAAATCGCGGCGCGTCGTGGCGAAGGTTCGCGCCTGACGCTGATAATCGCGGTCCTGGAACGGTTTGCCCTGGCAACTGAGGTGCGCCTCGTAATTGCCGCTCTGGGTACTTTTGATACCACTGATGCGCGGCACGACCCGGTCGATGCGCACCATGTCGTAGTTGTAGAACTCGCTGCCGCACAGCGCGATCGGAAACTGAAACACGTTGGAGCCAGACAACCGCGTCGCCAGGACATTCGGGATCGTGATGGTGATCGGCCCCGACACCGCCTGCGGCGGCGGGTTGAGCTGTTGCAGCGCGGAGATGATCGCGCTGTCCTGCGTCGCGATCACCGTTTGCAGGTTCAACAGACTGAAAGAAGTGATCGGCGTGGGCTGGCCGAAATACTCGTACTGAATCGCGCCGTCCTGCAGTTCGAGGGTGCTGGCCAGCACCGACAGCACCTGTTTGAGCTGATATTGCAACTGGCCGGTGAGGCCGATCAGGTCGATGCTGTTGACATCCGGCGGCCGATTCACATCATCCAGATGCAGCATGCTGGTCAGCGCCGACAGTTTCGCCTGCTGCTGGCCGTTGATGGTCTTCAGGCGATTCTGATTCATGATTTGTATCGCGATCTGGCTGGCCCTGGTCTGGGCCTCCAGCAGCGCGGTACCGATGCTGACCAAGGTGTTGACCGCCGCGATCAGGTCGGCCTTGTCCTGGTTCAATTTGCCGGTATTGGGGACGTTGGTGAGCGCCGCGCGCACGTTCTCCGCAAGCGCCTGCATATCGACCTGACTGGGCATGTTCAAGGTGCCGGCCGCGCTCGCCGCGCTGATGTCGTTGGACAAATCATTGAGATTGTCGATGCTGGACGCGGCCTTCTCCACCGCGGCCAGGCTTTGCAACACCTTCATCACCGCCTGCAACTTGTCGTAGACGTCCTTGATCGCCTTGAGCGCCTTGAGTACGCCGCCCTCGGCCTCGCCGGGGATGCCGGCCATGGACAGGCCGAGACTGAATGCCCCTTCGACGGCCGACGCCACGCACTGCGCGACGAGGTCCTTGGAGTAGTCCGCATAGTCTTGCTGGAAGTTCTGAATAATGCCCTGGGGGTCTCCGGTACGACTGATTACCGCTTGCTGATCGAGCAGCTTCTGACCGAGCGCGGCAATGTTCTGCGCGGTCTTTTGCTGCTCATCGTCCAGTTGCGCCAGGACCGAGTCGTAATAGCTGCCCATGGCTCCGCAGCCACTGGCAAGCACCTGGAAGTACGAAGTCAGCACCCCGCCGATCTGTTTGATGTTGTCGTTCAAGTTCGCGATCGAATCCATGATCTTGAAGCTGTTGACGGTATCGGTAATGCGAATCTGGTATTCCGAGATCTGCCCAGTCAGGGTCTGTGCCTGGGTCATCATGTCGCCGACGAACTTGTTGTAAGCGTCGTAGGTGACGTACGGCAGGAACACCACATCACTGCCCAGGGTGGCGATGTCGTTGGCCAGATAGAGCGCGCGGGCGCGCGCCTCGGCGAGATCGAAGTCATTGCTGTCGGCCGGAATCAAGCCGGCCAGCCACAATAAATAGCTGCATTCGAGCTGGCGTACCGTATCCGCGTTGGGGCCGCGCGAATGCAGCAGCGACTCGCCGGCGACCACCGAAAACTGGATGCTTTGTTTTAGCGCCGGCAGGATCGACGGATCGATCGTATCGGCCAGCACACCGGCGATATCCACGATGCCGCGCCCGGTGCCTGGATCAAGCTGTGCATCAGTAGCAAACAGAATGCCATCCATCGCCACTTTGCGTTGCGTCTGACCGGCGCTGGTCGCTTCAAACACCAGCGTGCCGTACATCTCTTCGCAGACCACGGTGAGATTCGCCAGAGCTGCCGCGCTCATCGACAGCGTCGGAGTCTGCTGTGCCTGGCTCATATCGATGATTTGCGCGATCAGGGTGATCTGGTCGCTGGGTAGCGCCACCGCATCGGCGCCCACGTCCGCCGTCGATTGCAGCACTTGCGAGAACGAGGTGAACGACTGCATCTGGAAGTTCTCGGCGACAATCTCGCCGCCGAGCAGATTCACCTTGGCCAGATCCACGCGCTCCTGATAGATGTCTACCGTCGGAGTGACGATATTGCTGGCCCAGGAATCGCTGGTTTCCGGGAAGATCTTGGCCCAGTCGTAGTCCACCTGGCGGGTCAGCGGAATGCGCACGCTGTCGCCGTATTTCTGCAACAAACCACCTTTGACGATGCGGTCCCACGGACCGTAGACCAGGATATTGGCGATCAGCGCCGCCACCGGTGTCAGCGTCAGCGCGATCGGCACCTGGAGAACCAGCGGCAGCATCAGTTTGTAGTCGTTGGCAGCGGCGAAGATGCTGGGAACACCTGTCGGTACGTAGCCATTCGTCCAATCGCCGTTGGCGATCGCCGAAGTGAGCAACGGGTCGCGGCTCAGGCAAAGCAACGCACCGTACTCGGCAACATAGCCAGACTTGGCTTGAGCCTGCGACGTGAAATAAGCCCAGGCCGTGGCGATGTTGCCGGTAACTGCCATGCTGCCGTCGGGCTGTAGCGTCGCGTTGGCATTGAACTCGGTCTGGATGCTCTTGAAATGGGGCGCGTCGTAGGCGAACACCTGCAGCAGCAGGTCACCGGCGACGATCTGGCTGACGAAATGGCTGCCGAGTTGATAGATCGCGGCGAGGTACTGGTTCGCGTCCGCCTTGGTGATCTTGGAGTCGTAAAGCACCGAGCCTTGCTGCGGCGCCGTGGCCGGAGGCAACGCATTAATCAGCGCAAGCGCGGCAGCGCTGAGATAAGACGAACGAGGCACCGATGATGGGCTGGCACTGAATGGGTGTGTGCTGGTGGCGCTGACCCGAGTCATCGTAACCAGCATATAGCTGCGTGGCTTGGACAGATCGAGACCTAGAAAAGCGCCTGTCGCGGCCTGCGCGGCGACCTGGTCGGCATCGCCCAAGGCCAAGGGCCCTACCGGCACGTGAACCCCGTCAGGATCGGCCGGCATGCGCGCGGCCTGATACGCATAAATCGTGCTGAGCAGACTGTCCGCCGAGTCATGGATGGTGATGGTCGGGGTATTGCTCCAGTCTGGATAAGGATCCACGACAGGTTGGACATCCACCGCTGTCAGTGCCGTCACCGGCGGTACGAAAAACGGCGCGGGTTTATCGCCGCCAGGTACCCATACGGGCCGATAACCAAACAACAAGTTTGCAGTTAGTCCCAGCTGCAAAGACGTGCCCATGGCCTTCCCTCACTTGTCAGTGTTGTTGATTGGAATTCTTACGGTCGCCTGACGGCGTTACACACGCGCCCGTGCAACAAGTGGCGCAAATCTATTGCGCCGCGCTTGCCACCTGCTCGAAATGCAAAGGGATGTGATCTTGAATTGCGTATTCCCCCTCCTTAAGTGAAACCCTATGCAAGTAAAGATTTCGTGACGACGCATGACGGCGGGGACCCGGCAGGGTTATACGAAAGTTCCTGCACGAATCGAATCAGCTAAATCCCCGGCAGCAGCCCATACGACAGCAGGCAGCCGCTAGCGCGATTGCAATCTGACAAAAAGCCATCAATATCGGTGACCGATTAATTCCGTCCCGATAGGCAAGAACTTACCCATGACCGAGCCCGACGACGCCTTGACCCGTCAGTTGCTTGAGACTATTTCCGATTATCTTGACATTCCGGTGACGGAACTAAAGCCAGCAACGACGCTTGAATCTTTGAACGTCGATTCCATGGATTTCATTGAGCTGCTGTTTCTCGTCGAGGAGCGCACCGGTATGTTGCTCGATGGTGCATTCGCCGATTTGCGCCCACAAATCGTCTGCATCGGGGATGTCATCAGCCTGGTGCACGAACAGGCCGCCAAAAGTCATCAAAATTGAGCGGTGCCGTCCATAATGGGGCAACTACAAGGAACACCCATGGAAACTATCCACGTTGTGCAACCGTTTGAGCGTAATAAGAAAGGGCTCGTGCCTGGAAAAGTGCAACAAATGCAGTCACCCGAAGAAGCGGCGCGAAAGGCCGAGCGCATGGCGCCTCAGTACGCCGGGATCACGGCATATTCGATGGATATAGATGAGGCGGCCGGTTACTACAGCGAGCCGCGAATCTTGTTCACGGCCGGCGAGGTGCCGGAGTTGTAGATAAGGGCATCCCTAGCCATCGGCAGTCGCATTGGCTTCGCGTGCGATAGGCGCCGGCCCAGCTTCGCGGCTCCCTGCTTCAAGGCTCTTGGCTTCGTCGGTTGTCGATGGCACCGACTGCACGCTGCGGATGGCCCGGCTCGATATCGACAGCAAAGCGAAGCTGGCCAGCGAGATACCCACCGTGATGAACAGCATCGGTATCGTCACATAGTGAGTGAATACGCCGCTTAGCAACGCCGAGGTCGGCGCCGTGCTGGTCATGATTAAGGTCAGGATGCTGATGATGCGGCCAAGGAGCTGACTTGGAATGCGGTTTTGGATCCAGGTATACAAGCCGACCTGTACGAACCCTGCCCCGGTGCCGATGGTGAACACCAGCGCGATGCTTATCGCGAGCTGGTGGTTGACGCCCATGCCGACCATCGCCAGGCCCGCTGCCACATCGATCAGGCAAGCCGCTATGCCTAATGGAATTGCCTTAAGCACACGCAGGCTCGATAGCAAGATGCCAAGCAACTGGCCGAAGCCATTGACCGAAATCAGCAAACCGAAAGCCGCGCTGCCCATACCCAGTTGCTGCTCGACCAGGCGAGGCAAGCCGACCTGCACCGGGCCGATGGCGAGAAAGGCAGCCACGGTCCAGTAGCAAACGAGCACGCGCAACGTGCGATCGGCCCATAACCAGCGAATGCCCTCCATGATCGAGGAGAACACGCGCTTGCTTTCCTCGATGCCGGGCAAGATGTGCGACAGCAGCCTCGGCACGGTCAATGCGGCGATCAGCATGCAAATGCCGTTCAATAGAAACGCGATGCCCAGCCCTTTGGACGTGCTAATCAAGATCCCTGCCAGCACCGGCCCTGCCAGCACCGCGATCTGATTGACGCCCATCATGATCGAGTTGGCCGATTGCAGTTGGGTGGAGTCCACGATCCTGGGCAAGATCGACATGCGCGCCGGAATGGTGAAAGTGCCGACCAAGCCCATCAGCGCAGCAAAGGCGTACAACATCCACAGCGTTAAAGCGTGGGTGAGTACAAGGCCGCCGAGGGCGACGAGCACCAGCGCACCCGCCAAGGAAGACAGAATCAGGATGAGGCGCGGCGAGTAGCGATCGACCAGTACGCCGGCTATCAGCAAAAAGATCACGCGCGGCAAGCCAATGCAGGCCATGACCAGGCCCAACACCAGGCTATCGTTGCTCAACGTCAGGACGAGCCAGGGGATGGCGATGATGGTGAACTGATCGCCAAGCAGCGCGGCGGCGCTACCCACGAGCAGGCGAAGAAATCCTGCATGGCGCAACACGCTTCCGCTATTCATGACTGCTGCTTGACCTTGTTCATTGAATGGATAGAGCGCTGTGCGCAGCTAGCACAGCCGCCTTGCGCGATCTGGAAAGCGGATGCGCTATGGGTTGCAACCCCAGCAAGCGCGACAAAGACAACACCTGCGACCCATCAGGGTGACAGGGCAATGATTATGCTTTAATAATTAATTAGACATGCATGACAAGTCTTTTTTGTGACGTTTAAATTAATGATTTAATCCGATAACTACCCGCGACGTGATCCGTATCACAGTCAATGCGTGTCACATAAATTTCATTTTTGTGAATGTCGCATCACAAGGTAAGGCCTCATCTTCAGTAATTAAAAGTCAATGAAATGTGACGAGGCCAACGACATGCGTTGCAGCGTAACAACAACGCCGAGCACGCTGCTCATATGCCGAGCAAGCATATCTCTCTTCATGATTTCAGTTCCGTGAATCACCTGGAATTCACACATGAATAATGTAGGCTCGGCGAACCCAAATGACGGGACAGCTTGCGTGTCACTCTCCAGTGACAGCGTAGTTGCAAGCAATCCCATAATAAATAACAACGGTGACTTAAATGCTGTGTGCAATACAACCGACATGATTTTAATGGAAGATCTCATAATCATTGGCTGTCGTATTTTTTAGAGTGTGACAGAGACCCCACCTCTGACAATCTAAAACACCACTGTCATATCAATGAAGTTGCCGGGCAGCGCTTGGCGGCACGTCATTGCCCATGATTTATTGTGGCGTTATTAACAGCTAATCAGATAGCACGCTCACTCGACTTGTTTATTCAAGGCGAGACGGGCCTTCTTTGTCAAAGAAAACAATGGTCATTATGAACGACATAAGAAAATCATTGCTATTTCTTACTTCGCCTCAACTAGAGATGTGGTTTGCTCAGCAGTTGGAACCGAGCAACCCTCTATACGACAACCGTGTCTACCTCGACATTCAAGCGCCACTCGATACCGGGGTATTCGAGCAGGCGCTGCTACGCTTCGCAGCAGATGCGCAAACGCTGCAGCTACGCTTTGTCGACACCGTTGACGGCCCCCGCCAGTACCTGTCGGATGCCCCCGCACCATCGCTAGCCATGGTCGACGTTTCGGCACAAGCAGACCCGTTCGGCGCAGCTCACCGTGCCATGCTGTCCGATGCCGGCAAGGTTTACGATCTCGTCGCCGGGCCGCTGTTCAATCACATTCTTTTCAAGCTCGGCAAAGATCACTACCGCTGGTATCAGCGCTATCACCACATCGTGATGGATGGCGCCAGCATTCCGCTTGCCGTCGACCGTGTCGCGGAGATCTATTCGGCGTTGATGCGCGGCACTGCAGTGCCGAGTTCCGCGTTTGGATCCATCGATAGCCTGCTGGAAGACGATCGCAAGTATCGCGACTCGGCCCGCTATGGCAGCGACCAAAGCTACTGGCGCGATTACCTGCGCGAGCTGCCCGACGCATCCGGCGTCAGCGGCCGCCCACCCAGCGATACCAGTGCGTTCACCCGCTGCTCCGCACCACTCTCCCCGGCTCTGGCAGGCAAGCTGCTGACCGCCGAGAAGTACGGCAGCAAGTGGCCGCAACTTATGATCGCTGCCGTGGCTGCCTATCTAAACCGGATAACCAATGGGCAAGTGACATCTTTTGATTTTCCGGTGACCGCGCGCCCCAAGGCCCTTCGCAGCATTCCCGGCATGCTGGCAAATGTACTGCCCATGCAATTACCCCTCAGATCCAACCACACGCTGGCCGAGCTGGCGCAGCAGGCCGGTCGCGAAATTCTCCGCAGCATCAAGCACCAGAGTTTTCGCGGTAAAGATATTCATCAGATGCGGCCATCGACGGGAGCGACCGGCACCTTCGGCCCACGCATCAACATCCTTCCGTTCGACTTGGAATATCGTCTAGACGGCCATCTCGGCATCTTGCAATCGCTGTCCAACGGCCTGGTCAACGATCTGGCTATCACCGTGCAAGGGCTGCCCGGCAAGAGCGGCTGGACACTGCATCTCGACGGCAACTCGCAGCTATATAGCGAAACCGACTTAACCGTACATATGCAGCGCTTGCTGCCATTTATCGAGCGATTGATCGCCGCCCCCACCCAACCGATCGGCGCTATCGATCTGCTGGACGATGCCGAACATCAGCAGCTACTCGCCTGGAACAACACCGCGCAACCGATCCCCGCACTCACGCTACCGGCCCTGTTCGAGCAACAGGTCGCGCGCACGCCCGACGCTATCGCAGCCGTCTTCGAGGATCAAGCTCTCGAAAATCAGTGCCTCAGCTACACCCAGCTCAACGCGCAAGCCAACCGCCTGGCCCATGCCTTGATCGACCAGGGCGTCGGCCCCGAGACCCTGGTCGCCGTCGCCTTGCCGCGCTCGCTCGACCTGATCGTCGCCTTGCTTGCGGTACTCAAGGCCGGTGGTGCTTATCTGCCGCTGGATACCGATTACCCCGCCGAGCGCCTCGCCTTCATGCTCGATGATGCGCGGCCGGCCTGCGTACTTACCCGTGCCGATATCGCGACCCGCTTGCCGCACACCGCACCGTTGTTGTCACTTGACGACACCAACACGATCGAGCGCCTGCAACACGCACCGACCCACAACCCCGCCGATACCGAACGCCTGCGCCCGCTGCAGCGTCTACATCCGGCCTACGTCATCTACACCTCCGGCTCCACCGGCCGACCCAAGGGCGTACCCAATACCCACGAAGGCCTGGTCAATCGCCTGGCCTGGATGCAGCACGCCTACGGCTTGCAGCACGACGACGTGGTCTTGCAGAAAACCCCGTCCAGCTTCGATGTCTCGGTATGGGAGTTCTTCTGGCCGCTGCTCGAAGGCGCGCAGTTGCTGCTGGCCAAGCCCGAGGGGCATCGCGACCCGGCCTATCTCGCCGCGTTGATTCGCGAACAAGGGGTGACCACGCTCCACTTTGTCCCTTCGATGCTGGAAGCGTTTCTGCAGGAGCCCACCAGCGCCGACTGCACCGGCTTGCGGCGGATACTTTGCAGCGGCGAAGCCCTGCCCGGCGCGTTGCGCCAGCGCGTGCGCGAGGTGCTGGATCGACCGCTGCACAATCTCTACGGACCCACCGAGGCGTCCATCGATGTCAGCGCCTGGGCCTGCCAGGACAACGACACTGGCGTCTCGGTGCCGATCGGCGCGCCGATCTGGAATACCCAGTTGCATGTGCTCGACGAGCACTTGCGGCCCTTGCCGATCGGCGTGGTGGGCGAGTTGTATATCGCCGGCACCGGTCTGGCCCGTGGCTATCTCAACCGCCCCGGCCTGACCGCCGAACGCTTTGTCGCCAACCCATTTACACCGGGCCAGCGTATGTATCGCACCGGCGATCTGGCCTGTTGGCGGGCTGATGGTCAACTGGAGTATCAAGGCCGCATCGATCATCAGGTGAAGATCCGCGGCTTCCGTATCGAGCTGGGTGAAATCGAAGCGGCGCTGACCCAGGCCGGCTACCCATTGAATACGGTGGTCGCACGCGCGACGGGTTCCGATCAAAAGCAAGTGGTCGCCTACGTGGTCGCCGCGCACATCGATGTCGCTGCGTTGCGCGCGCAACTGAGCACCCGATTGCCCGACTACATGGTCCCGGCCGCCTTCGTCAGGCTCGATGCCCTCCCGCTCAGCCCGAACGGCAAGCTGGATCGCAAGGCGCTGCCCGCGCCCGATTTTGTCCCCGTCAGCACGCGTGCGCCACGCAACGCGCAAGAAGAAATTCTTTGCAAGTTGTTCGCCGAGGTACTGGGGCTGGACCGCGTCGGCGTCGATGACAGCTTCTTCGACCTCGGCGGTCACTCGCTGCTGGCTATTCGCCTGATCGGTCAGATCCGCGCCAAGCTCAAGCTGGAGCTATCGATTCGCACACTGTTCGAGGCGCGCACCGTCGCCGCCCTGGCGCTGCGACTCGACCCGACCCAGGCCACCCGCCCGCCATTGCAGCCCATGCCGCGGCCGGCGCAACTGCCGCTGTCGTTCGCCCAGCGCCGCTTATGGTTTCTGCATCAGCTTGAAGGTCCTAGCCCGACCTACAATATTCCGACGGCATTGCGTCTGGATGGCGTGCTGGATATCGATGCCCTGCAGTCTGCGCTCGGCGATCTGCTGGAGCGCCACGAGAGCCTGCGCACGATCTTCCCCCCTACCGATACGCCCTATCAGTGCGTACTCGATCAGGTTGAGTTGGCCCTGACGCCGGTCGATATCACCGAGGATGCTTTGCCGCACGCGCTGGCCGCAGCGACTGCCTATGCTTTCGATCTGACCCAGGACATTCTGCTGCGCGTGCAGTTGTTCCGACTCGGGCCGCAATGCCATGTGCTGTTGCTGATGCTGCATCACATCGCGGGCGATGGCGCCTCGCTGGCGCCGCTGGCCCGCGATCTGGCGCAAGCCTATGCGGCCCGCCTCGATGGATACGCGCCGCACTGGACACCGCTGCCGGTGCAGTACGCCGACTACACGCTGTGGCAGCACGGCTTGCTGGGCGACGCAGCGGATTCGGATAGTTTGATTGCGCGCCAGATCGCCTATTGGCGACAGACCCTGGCCGAGCTGCCCGAGCAGATCGCACTCCCCGCCGACCGCCCTCGCCCGCCCGTCGCCAGTTATCGCGGCCAGCATGTACTTTTCGAGATCGACGCCACGCTGCATCGGCAACTGCTGACCCTGGCCCAGCACCACGGCGTGACCCTGTTCATGCTGCTACAGGCGGCCTTGGCCACCTTGCTGACTCGTCTGGGCGCGGGTACGGATATCCCGATCGGCAGTCCGATTGCCGGCCGCACCGATGCGGCGCTGGACGATCTGGTCGGCCTGTTTCTCAACACACTGGTGCTGCGTACCGACACCTCGGGCAACCCCAGTTTCGAGGCCTTGCTGGCGCGTGTACGCGAGACCGATCTGGCCGCTTACGAACATCAAGATCTGCCGTTCGAGCAATTGGTCGATGCGCTCAATCCGGTGCGCTCGCTATCCCATCACCCGTTGTTCCAGGTGATGCTGGTATTGCAAAACACCGCCCATGCACCATTGCAGCTACCCGGCCTGCACAGCAGCGAACAACGCTTCGAACTGCCCATCGCGAAATTCGACTTGAGTCTGGACCTGGCCGAGCGTGTCGCTGCGGACGGTGCGCCGGCAGGCCTGCAGGCACGCCTTGAATATGCCACCGATTTATTCGACGACATCAGCGCCCAGGCGATGGCGCGACGCTTTGTGCGCGTGCTTGACGCCGTCGCGGCCGATCCGATGCAGCCGATTGGACGGATCGATCTGCTCGAAGAGCAGGAGTATCGGGAGCTGCTTCGCTGGAATGCCACCGACCACAGCCTCTACGCGCAGACCTTGCCGCAGCGGTTCGAGCAACAAGTCGCCCGTAGCCCGGAGGCCATCGCGGCGCGCTTCGAAGATGACAGTCTCAGCTACACCCAACTCAATGCACGCGCCAATCAACTCGCTCGTTTATTGATCGAAGACGGTGCCGGCCCCGAGCATCTTGTCGCGGTCGCCTTGCCGCGTTCGCTCGACCTGATCGTGGCCTTGCTCGCCGTGCTCAAGAGCGGCGCTGCCTACCTGCCGCTGGACACGGACTATCCCGCCGAGCGCCTCGCCTACATGCTCGGCGATGCCCGGCCCACCCGCGTACTCACGCGTGCCGACATCGCTGCCACGCTGCCCGCCGCCGCCCCTGTATTGCATCTCGATCACCCCGACACCGTTGCACGATTAGCGCGGGCGTCCACGCATAACCCGACCGATGCCGAGCGCCACAGCCATCTGCATGACCTGCATCCGGCTTATGTGATCTACACCTCCGGCTCTACCGGTCGACCCAAAGGCGTACCCAACACCCACCAAGGCATTGTCAATCGCCTGGCCTGGATGCAGCACGCGTACCCACTGCAATCGGACGACGTGGTGCTGCAGAAAACCCCATCCAGCTTCGACGTTTCGGTGTGGGAATTTTTCTGGCCGCTGATCGAAGGTGCGCAACTGTTGCTGGCGCGGCCCGAGGGGCATCGCGATCCGGCCTACCTGGCCGAGCTGATCCAGCACTATGGAGTTACCACCCTCCATTTCGTCCCCTCCATGTTGGAGGCATTTCTGCAAGAGCCGGCCAGTGCCGATTGCACCGGCCTGCGCCACATCATCTGCAGCGGCGAGGCGCTTCCAGGCACGTTACGCCAGCGCGTACGCGATGTGCTGGGTCGACCGCTGCACAATCTCTATGGCCCCACCGAGGCGGCCATCGACGTCACCGCATGGACCTGCCGCGACGACGAGCAAGGGCCGACGGTGCCGATCGGCGCACCGATTTGGAATACCCAGCTATACGTGCTTGACGACGCCTTGCGGCCATTGCCGGCCGGCGTGCCCGGCGAGCTTTACCTGGCGGGCATCGGTTTGGCGCGCGGTTATTTCGGCCGGGCCGGTCTGACCGCCGAGCGTTTCGTCGCCAATCCATTTACGCCGGGCCAGCGCATGTATCGCTCCGGCGACTTGGCCTGCTGGCGTGCGGATGGCGTGCTGGATTTCCTTGGCCGCGCCGACGAGCAAGTAAAGATCCGCGGTTTTCGGATCGAGTTGGGCGAAATCGAGGCGGCACTGCTTGCCTTGCCCGGTGTGGAGCAGGCCCGTGCGATGGTGCGCGAAGACCAGCCCGGTCATAAGCAGTTGGTCGCTTACGTGGTGAGCGACGCTGCCGACACCACCGCGCTGAGGGCAGCTCTGGCCCAACGCCTGCCCGACTATATGGTGCCCGCCGCGCTGATCGCGATGGCCGCCATCCCGCTGACCGCCAACGGCAAGCTTGACCGCCGGGCACTGCCGGCGCCCGAGTTCGTCGGCACCGCCTACCGCGCCCCGCGTACGCCGCAGGAGCAATTGCTTACTGCGCTATACATGGAAGTACTCGGTTTGCCGCAGGTGGGTTTGGACGACAGCTTTTTCGACCTCGGCGGCGACAGCATTCGCTCGACCCAACTGGTCAGTCGCGCGCGCAAACAGGGGCTGGCGATCTCGCCACGGCAGATTTTCCAGTATCCGCGCGTAGAAGCCTTGGCCGCCGCAGCCGGCTGGCTTGAGCAGACCGCGCCGAAAGCCGATGACATCGCGATCGGCGAACTGCCGGCAACCCCGATCATGCGGCACTTCATCGATCATGGCGGGCCGTATAAACGGCTGTATCAATCGCAACGCCTGAGCGTGCCGGCCGGTCTCGACGAAAACGCGATGCTCGCGGCACTGCAAGCCTTGCTGGACCACCATGACGTGCTGCGCATGCGCCTCACGGTTGCTCCGGCGCAGTCGTCGCTGGACATTCCGCCGACCGGTTCGATCACTGCCGCGCAGTGCCTGACCCGTCTTGATGCGAGTGCCATCGAGGAATCCGCACGGCACGCGCATTGGACCACGGCGGTGGATGCCGCCGTCGAACGGCTCGATCCCGGCGCCGGCCGTTTGCTGCAGGCGGTCTGGGAGGACCATGGCGCCGAACGGCCTGGCCAGCTCTTGTTGGCGATTCATCACTTGGCGGTGGACGGCGTCTCCTGGCGCATTCTGCTGCCTGACTTACAAGCTGCATGGCAGGCCGCGCTTGCCCAACGGCCGATCCAGCTGGAACCGGTCGGCAGCTCGTTCCGGCGTTGGGCATGGCGACTGGCCGAAGACGCCGTCTCCGCGCAACGGCACACCGAACTGGCTTATTGGCGCGAAGTCGTTGCCATACCCGATCCCTTGCTTGGCCCACGTGCGCTCGACCCAGCCCGCGACACCATCGCTACGCAACGGCACATCCAGGTAAGTCTGCCGAGCAAGTTGACGGCCGATCTGCTCAGCGTGGTTCCCGCTGCCTTCCACGCGCGTATCAACGATGTGCTGCTTACCGCTTTTGCCCTGGCCGTCTGCGCATGGCGCGAGCAGCGCGGCGTCACTGCACCAAGCGTACGGCTCGATCTGGAAGGCCACGGCCGCGAAGACCTCTTCGACGGTATCGAGTTGTCGCGCACGGTGGGCTGGTTCACCAGTCTGTTTCCGGTCGCGCTGCATCTGGATGCTATCGACTTTACTCAGGCAACACACACGGGTCCGGCCCTGGGCCGCGCACTCAAGCGGGTCAAAGAACAACTGCGCGCCATTCCCGATCAGGGTCTGGGCTACGGCCTGCTGCGCCATATAGCGTGCGATGAAATACTGGCCCAAGCAGCTTCGGCGCAGTTGGCCTTTAATTATCTGGGCCGATTTACCGTTGCCGCGGACGGCGACCAGGGTGAGTTCGGCGGCGGCGATGATCCGCGCCGTCCGCTAAGCCATGCGATCACGCTCAACAGCATCGTCTACGACCGTATCGATGGACCGCAGTTGATCGCCGCCTGGTCCTATGCCGGAGAATTGTTCGAGGCCGGCGATATCGAGGCGTTGACGCAGCGGTGGTTCGAACGACTCGAAGCACTGGTCGCGCACGCGGCGCAACCGGACTCCGGCGGTCTGACACCTTCTGACCTGCCCTTGCTGGTACTCGACCAGGACACGATCGAGCGACTGGAAACGCCGCAGGCATTGGCCGATATCCTGCCCTTGTCGCCCTTGCAGGAAGGCCTGCTGTTCCATGCGCTCTACGATAGCGAGGCGCCCGACGCTTACCTGACCCAGATGGTGTTCGCTCTACACGGCCGGCTGGATACCGTGGCCTTGGAAGCAGCGGCACGCAGCTTGTTGCAGCGCCATCCGCACCTTGGCGCTGCCTTTGTACAGCAAGGCGAATTGCCGCCGTTGCAGTTGGTTCCGCGCGAACCGCAGTTGAGCTGGCATAAGCTGGATATCGCCGCCCTGCCCGAGACCGAACGCGCGCTTGAGCTGCAATGCTTTTTGCAAGAGGACCTGCAGCGCCGGCTCGATCCGAGCCAGGCCCAGTTAATACGTTTCAGCTTGATCCGGCTATCGCCGCAGCAGCACCAACTGGTACTGACCTATCACCACATCCTGCTGGATGGCTGGTCGATGCCGATCCTGTTGCAGGAGCTGTTCACGCTGTATCGCGCCCGCGGCGATCGCGGCGCGCTGCCCTACGTCACCCCTTATCGCGATTACCTGGCCTGGGTTGCCGCGCAGGATCGCGGCGCGGCACAGGCGGCTTGGCGGGATGCGCTGGCTGGCCTCGACGAACCGACCCTGCTGGCGCCGCAGGTGCCGGCGAAGCCGGTGATGCCGTGTATCTATCGCCATGATTTTTCCGCCGAGTTGACGGCGGCATTGAATGCGCAGGCGCGTCGCCATGGGCTGACTCTCAATACCTTGCTGCAAGGTGCCTGGGCGTTACTGCTCGCCCAGGCAACCGGCCGCAACGATGTGAGCTTCGGTATCACGGTGTCCGGCCGCCCGCCGGAGCTGCCGGGGGCCGAACGCATGGTCGGCCTGTTTATCAATACCGTGCCGCTGCGTCTGCCGCTTGAACCAACGCTGCCCTTGGAGCAGTTGCTGGCGCAGTTGCAGGATCGTCAGTCGCAACTGCTGCACGCGCAACATCTGGGCTTGACCGAGATCCTGCAAACGACGGGACACAGTCAACTGTTCGACACCTTGCTGGTGTTCGAGAACTATCCGTTCGACGCCGACGATCGTCGCCATCTCGATGCCGCTAGCGAACTGCGCATCGAGATGCTCGATGGCCATGGCGGCGATTTGTCCCATTACCCATTGAGCTTGATGCTGGCGCCGGGTGAGCGCCTGCATCTGCGCTTCAGCTACCGGCCGGACGTTTTCACGGTAGCCGAGGTGCAGCGCATCACTGAGCGCTATGCACGCACGCTTGAAGCCTTCGCCGGCGATCTGGCGCAGTGTGCGGGCCAGTTGGATCTGCTCAGCCCCATCGAACGCCAAGAGCTGCTCGACTGGAACAACACCGCGCAACCGATCCCCCTACTCACGCTACCGACCCTGTTCGAGCAACAAGTCGCGCGCACACCCGACGCTATCGCCGCCGTCTTCGAGGATCAAGCTCTCGAAAATCAGCGCCTCAGCTACACCCAGCTCAACGCGCAAGCCAACCGCTTGGCCCATGCCTTGATCGACCAGGGCGTCGGCCCCGAGACCCTGGTCGCCGTCGCCTTGCCGCGCTCGCTCGACCTGATCGTCGCCTTGCTCGCCGTACTCAAGGCCGGCGGTGCTTATCTGCCACTGGATACCGATTACCCCGCCGAGCGCATCGCCTTCATGCTCGATGATGCGCGGCCGGCCTGCGTACTCACCCGTGCCGATATCGCGACCCGCCTGCCGCACACCGCACCGTTGTTGTCACTCGACCACCCCGACACCATCGCGCGCTTGCAACACGCACCGACCCACAACCCCAGCGATACCGAACGCCTGCGTCCGCTGCAGCGTCTACATCCGGCCTACGTCATCTACACCTCCGGCTCTACCGGCCGACCCAAGGGCGTACCCAATACCCACAAAGGCCTGGTCAATCGCCTGGCCTGGATGCAGCACGCCTACGGCTTGCAGCACGACGACGTGGTCTTGCAGAAAACCCCGTCCAGCTTCGACGTCTCGGTATGGGAGTTCTTCTGGCCGCTGCTCGAAGGCGCGCAGTTGTTGCTGGCCAAGCCCGAAGGGCATCGCGAACCAGCCTATCTGGCCGCGTTGATTCGCGAACAAGCGGTAACCACGCTCCACTTCGTCCCTTCCATGCTGGAAGCGTTTCTGCAGGAGCCCACCAGCGCCGACTGCACCGGCTTGCGGCGGATGCTTTGCAGCGGCGAAGCCCTGCCCGGCGCGTTGCGCCAGCGCGTGCGCGAGGTGCTGGATCGACCGCTGCATAATCTCTACGGCCCCACCGAGGCGTCCATCGACGTCACTGCCTGGGCTTGCCGCGATAACGAAGACGGTCCGCAGGTACCGATCGGCGCGCCGATCTGGAACACCCGCCTCTATGTGCTGGATGCCGCATTACGCCCGCTTCCGGCAGGCTTGCCGGGCGAGTTGTATCTCGCCGGCACCGGGCTGGCTCGTGGCTATCTGCATCGCCCTGGCCTGACCGCCGAGCGTTTCGTCGCCAATCCGTTTGAACCGGGTCAACGCATGTACCGCAGCGGCGACTTGGCGCGCTGGCGGGCCGATGGTCAGCTCGAATACCTGGGCCGAGTGGATCATCAGGTGAAGTTGCGTGGCCTACGCATCGAGTTGGGCGAGATCGAGGCGGCACTGACGCGTGCCGGCTATCCACGCAACGCGGTGATCGCTCGCGCGGATCGCCAGGGTCAAACACAGTTGGTCGCTTATCTGGTCAGCGACGCCTCGATCATCGACCGCGCGGCGCTGCAAATCGCGCTGAGCACGCAACTGCCCGACTACATGATCCCGGCGGCCTTCGTGACGCTGGACGCCTTGCCGCTCAGTCTTAACGGCAAGCTGGACCGCAAGGCGCTGCCCGCGCCGGATTTTGCGCCGCTCGCCCTGCGTGGCCCGCGCAATGCACGCGAGGCGCTGCTGTGCCAGTGGTTCGCACAGGTGTTGGGATTGGCGCGAGTGGGTATCGACGACAGTTTCTTCGCCTTGGGCGGCCACTCGCTGCTGGCGATCCGGCTGATCGGAAAAATTCGCGCTCAACTGCAACTGGAGCTACCGATTCGCACGCTGTTCGAGGCGCCCACGGTGGCGGCCTTGGCGCTGCGGCTGGACCCGCGTCAGACGCAGCGTCCACCCTTGCTGGCACAACCACGGCCAGAGCCATTGCCGTTGTCGTATGCACAGCGGCGGCTATGGTTCCTGCATCAGTTTGAAGGGCCGAGTGCGACCTACAACATCCCGCTGGCACTGCGGCTGGAAGGCGAACTCAATGTCGCCGCGCTGCAAGCGGCGCTGATCGACTTGCTTGCTCGGCATGAAAGTCTGCGTACGGTCTTCCCCGACCGCGAGCAGCCGATGCAGCAAGTGTTGGCGATTGAAGAGGTGACGCTTGAGCTGGCGCTGCAAACGAGCGGCACAGCGACCTTGGTAGAGGATCTGCATCGCGCCAGCGATTACGCTTTCGATCTGACCCGCGAGCTGCCGCTGCGAGCCACCGTGTTCCAGCTCGGTCCGCAGGACCAAGTGCTGCTGCTGTTACTGCACCACATCGCCGCCGATGGTGTTTCGCTGACCCCATTGCTGGAAGACCTGGCCCAGGCGTATACCGCTCGCCTGAACGGTCATGCGCCGAATGCGCCCGCGCTGCCGGTGCAGTACGCCGACTACACCTTGTGGCAACAGCAGCTACTGGGCGACATCGACGATCCCGATAGCCGCAGCGCCCGTCAGCTCGATTACTGGAAGCACACCCTCGCCGATGTGCCGCAGCAACTCGCGCTGCCGATGGATCGGCCGCGGCCGGCCGTCGCCAGTTATCGTGGCGGCAGGGTCGCACTATCGATGGCCCCCGAGCTGCACCAGCGCCTGTTGCAGTTGGCCGGTGCGCAAGGCAGTAGCTTGTTTATGCTGTTGCATGCTGCGTTGGCGGCCATGTTGACCCGTCTCGGCGCCGGCAACGACATCGTGCTCGGCAGCCCGGTCGCCGGGCGCAGCGATACCGCACTGGACGGCTTGGTTGGTCTGTTCCTCAACACGCTGGTGCTGCGTACCGACACCTCGGGCAACCCCAGTTTCGAGACGCTACTGGCACGGGTGCGTGAAACCGATCTGGCGGCTTACGAGCATCAGGATCTGCCCTTCGAGCAATTGGTCGATGCGCTCAATCCGGTCCGTTCGTTGTCCCATCACCCGTTGTTTCAGGTGTTGCTGGCTCTGCAAAGCCATAGCGCGCCGACCATTCGCCTACCCGGCATTGAGTGCCGCGAACAGCGCCTGGAGTTGCCCAACGCGAAATTCGATCTCAGCTTCGATTTCGTCGAACGCCGACATGCCGATGGACAGCCGGCGGGTTTAGACGGAAGCCTGGAATACGCCAGCGATCTGTTCGACGTCGTCACCGTCGAGACACTGGCTCGTCGCTTCACGCAGGTGCTTGAAGCGATTGCCGTGGATTCGCAGCAGTCGATTGCCGAGCTGCCGTTACTTGAGCCCGCCGAGCGCCGGCAGTTGCTGCACGACTGGAATGCCACCTCACGCGCAAGCGTCGCCGCGCCGTTGCCGTTGCGCTTCCAACAACAGGCCGCCGCAACCCCGACCGCGCCAGCCTTGGTGCACCAGCACGGCCAACTGAGTTACGCCCAACTCAATCAAGCGGCCAATCGTCTGGCCCATACCTTGATAGCGCAGGGTATCGGCGCGGAAGACCGGGTAGCGATCGCGTTGCCGCGTTCAGCCGAGCTGGTGATCGCCTTGCTTGCCGTACTCAAGGCGGGCGCTGCCTATGTGCCGCTCGATCCTGACTACCCCGCCGAGCGCCTTGCCTACATGCTCGACGACGCGCGCCCGGTGGCGCTGCTGACTACCGTGGCATTGGCCGATGCACTGCCGCACCACAGCCACACCCTGGCCCTCGATTCAGCGGTGCTGCGCGAGAGCCTGGCCAAGGCGCCGGGCCACGATCCGCTCGACCGGGATCGGCGTGTGTCCATGCTGGCCGGGCATGCGGCCTATGTGATCTACACCTCCGGTTCGACCGGCAAGCCCAAGGGCGTGACGGTGGAGCACCGCGCGTTAGCGAACTTCTTGCAAGCGATGGCGCTGCGTCCGGGCCTGAGCGCCGATGACAGGGTACTCGCGCTGACCCCGATCTCCTTCGACATTGCCGGCCTGGAGCTGTACCTGCCCTTGTCGCAAGGCGCCTGCGTGCACCTGGCTACGCGCGAGGTCGCCAGCGACGCCGAACGCCTGGCCGCCTGCATTGAACAGTGTGCGCCGAGCCTGATCCAGGCCACCCCGGCGACCTGGCAGATGCTAAAAGCCCACGGCTGGCGTGCCGACCCGTCGTTGCGGCTGCTCTGCGGCGGCGAGGCGATGCCGCAAGACTTGGCCGTCCATATGGCCGGCATGACCGACCAGTTGTGGAACATGTACGGCCCCACCGAAACCACCATCTGGTCGTTGCTCGACCGGGTTGAACGCGACGGCGCAGTCACCATCGGCAAACCGCTGGACAATACCCGCGTCTATGTCCTAGACGAACGCCTGCAGTTGGTGCCGGCAGGTGTGCCCGGTGAGCTATACATTGCCGGGCTGGGTCTGGCACGCGGCTATCACGGCCGCGCCGGTCTCAGTGCCGAGCGTTTCGTCGCCAATCCGTTCGAGCCCGGCCTGCGGATGTACCGCACCGGCGACCTGGCACGCTGGCGTGCCGATGGCCGACTGGACTATCTCGGTCGCGTCGACCAACAGGTCAAGCTGCGCGGGTTCCGCATCGAACTCGGCGAGATCGAGGCCACCCTGGCGCGATTGGGTTACCCAGGTAACGCGGTGTTGCTGCGCGAAGATCAGCCGGGCCGCAAGCAACTGGTGGCTTATCTCGCCGGCGCCGAGTCCAACATCGAACTCGACCTGACTGAGCTGCGTCGGTCGCTGGGCGAGCAGTTGCCCGACTATATGATCCCGGCCGCTTTCGTGACCATGGCCGCGTTGCCGCTGACGCCCAATGGCAAGCTCGACCGCAAGGCGCTGCCCGCACCGGCGTTTGCTTCGAGCAGCGTGCGCGAACCGCGTAATGCGCAAGAGACGTTGCTGTGCGCGTTATTTGCCGAAGTGCTGGATCTGCCGCATGTCGGTATCGACGATAACTTTTTTGAACTAGGCGGCCATTCGTTGCTGGCCACGCGACTGGTTAGCCGTATCCGCGCAAGCCTGGGCATCGAAGTCGCGATTCGCAGCTTGTTCGAGAGTCCTACCGTTGCCGAGCTGTCACCGCGCATGGTCCGTCATGCCGCGCGCGCGGCGCTGCGCCAGCAGCCCCGGCCGTTGGTATTGCCGCTTTCCTATGCGCAACGTCGGCTATGGTTTATCAATCAGTTCGAAGGCCGTAGCGCGACTTACAACATCCCGCTGCCATTACGTCTGTCCGGCAAGCTGGACGCGCAAGCGCTGCAGCGGGCATTGCAAGATGTGATCGCACGGCACGAAAGCCTGCGTACCGTTTTCGTGCAGATCGACGGCGTGCCGGCACAGCATATTCTCGATATCGACCAAGCCGAACTGCAACTGACGATCGAGTCGATCGACGCGCATAGCCTGCCGTCCGCCTTGGCCGAGGCGGCCGATTACGGTTTCGATCTCGCGCAAGAGATTCCCTTGCGCGCCCATCTATTCAAGCTCGGCGAGCAGCAACACGTGCTGTTATTGCTGCTGCACCATATCGCCGGCGATGGCGGCTCGCTGGCGCCGTTGGCGCGCGATGTCGGTCACGCCTATACAGCGCGGCTCGAAGGCCACGCGCCACGTTGGGCGGCACTGCCGGTGCAGTACGCCGATTACACGCTGTGGCAGCACGAATTACTGGGCAGCGAGGAAGCTCCAGACAGCCTGATAAGCACCCAATTTGCTTACTGGGAACAGGCGCTGAGCGGACTGCCGGAATGCATCGAGTTGCCTACCGATCGTCCGCGCCCGGCCGTCGCAAGTTACCGTGGCCGGCAATCGCCGCTGCATATCGATGCGGCCCTGCATGCGCGCCTGCTGCAACTTGCGCATCGCCATCAGGCCAGTTTGTTCATGGTCCTGCAGGCCGGCCTGGCCGCCCTGCTGACCCGGCTCGGGGCTGGCACCGATATCGCGATCGGCAGCGGCATCGCCGGACGTACCGATCAGGCGCTGGACGATCTGATCGGCTTTTTCGTCAACACCCTGGTCATGCGCACCGATACCTCGGGCAATCCCAGCTTCGAGCAATTGCTGCAGCAGGTACGCGAAACAGCGTTGGCCGCCTATACCCATCAAGACGCTCCGTTCGAGCGATTGGTGGAGCTGCTCAAACCGACGCGCTCGACCGCCTATCACGCATTGTTCCAGGTCGGCATGGTGTTGCAGAACGTGGTTCGCCCCCAACTGGACCTGCCCGGCCTGCAACTGTCGGCCGAACCGGCCGATTTGCGCACGGCGAAGTTGGAATTGTTCTTCAACTTTGTCGAGCGCTATAGCGCGGACGGGACACCGCAGGGGTTGGACGGCTTCGTCGAGTACGCCACCGACTTGTACGACGCCGGCACCGTGGAAGTCTTGTCCCGACGCCTTAGCCGTCTGCTTGCGGCGGTAGCCAGCGAGCCGCAGCGCGCCATCGGCGCCGCGCCATTGCTGGAGGCCGACGAGCACGAACAACTACTGGCCTGGAATGCCGGCACCTTGGCCGTACCGGACCTGACCCTGCCCGAGCTGTTTGAACGACAGGCGGCAGCGACCCCGGCGGCTGTTGCCGCGATTTACGAAGACACCAGTCTCAGCTACGCCCAGCTCAATGAACGCGCCAACTGCCTGGCGCATATGCTGATTGCCCAGGGCATGGGCCCGCAAGATCGAGTGGCGCTGGCGATGCCGCGCTCGCTGGACCTGCTGGTAGCCCTGCTCGGCATCCTCAAGGCGGGCGCGGCTTACGTACCGCTCGATCCGAGCTATCCGCCCGAGCGGCTGGCGTACATGCTCGAAGACGCGCGGCCGGCGCTGCTGATTACTCGTCTCGATACGCAGGCCGCCTTGCCGCAAGACACATTGGCCGGCGCCAAACTGCCCACCTTGCTGCTTGACGTGCTGGAAACCGTGCAAGCGCTGGCGGGCCATCACACCGGCAATCCGCAGCAGGCGCAGCGTCGCCGTCCGCTGCACACCAGCCACCCTGCCTATGTGATCTATACGTCGGGCTCCACCGGCCGGCCCAAGGGCGTGGTCGTCGCACACCGTCAAATCGTCCATTCCAACTGGGCGCGGCAGCAGTTCTATCCGCCGATCAGCAGCATGCTACTGTTGCCCTCGATCGCCTTCGATGCCTCGCTTGGCGCGATCCTGGACTGCCTGAGCACGGGCGCCGCGCTGGTGTTGCCGGCACCCGGCCTCGAACGCGAAGCACCCGCATTGGCCGAGCTGGTCGAGCGGCATCAAGTGCAAGGCTGGCTCAGCGGCCCTGCCCTGTATCGCGCCGCTCTTGAACTCGGCGGTACGCGGCTGCACTCGCTCAAACGCATCGTGCTCGGCGGCGAATCGATTCCGTCGACACTGTTGCAAGAACACCTGACCCAAGGCCCGCGTCAAGCAGCCGTCTATAACGAATACGGTCCAACCGAAGCCACGATCTGGTCCACGGTAGCCAACCTGACCCACGCCGCGACGACACAAGGCGGCTGCATTGGCGCACCGATCGCCAATACGCGCGTCTATTTGCTGGACGAGTATCTGCAGTTGCTGCCGCCCGGTGTGGCGGGTGAGCTGTATATCGCCGGCCAGGGCCTGACCGATGGCTATCTTGGCCGCCCCGCGCTGACCGCCGAACGTTTTGTCGCCAATCCGTTTGAGCCTGGCCGGCGCATGTACCGCTCGGGCGACCGCGCTCGCTGGCGCAGCGATGGTCAGCTTGATTATCTCGGCCGTACCGACGCCCAAGTGAAGATCCGCGGCTTCCGCATCGAGCCCGGCGAGATCGAAACCGTATTGCAATCGCACCCGGCGGTTGCCCAGGCGGCAGTGATCGCGCGCGAAGATATCCCCGGCCACAAACAGCTAGTCGGATATGTGGTGCTGGACCCTTATGCGCAAAGCGCGCGCGACCAGCATCAAGAAGCACGCCAGATCGACGAATGGGAAACCATCTTCGAAGGCATCTACAGCGAGACGCCGGCACCGCTGTCAACGGCCGCGGCAGGCTTCGGCGAAAACTTCAGTGGCTGGAACAGCAGCTACGACGGCGAGCCGATTCCATTGCGCGAAATGCAGGAATGGCGGGCAGCCACGGTTGCACGCATCCTGGCACTGAAACCGCGCCGCGTATTGGAAATCGGCGTCGGCAGCGGTCTGATCCTGGCCAAGGTCGCACCGCATTGCGAAACCTATTGGGGTACGGATCTCTCCGCCGCCACGGTCGAAAAACTGCGTGCCGAACTACAGCATCAAGCGGAGCTGCAGCCGCGCGTACAGCTACGGGCACAGCCGGCGCATGTGATCGATGGATTGCCGCTGGGCCAGTTCGACGTTGTCGTGCTGAACTCGGTAGTGCAGTACTTCCCCAACGCCGACTATCTGCGCGAGGTGCTGCGCGGTGCGATGGAGCTGCTGGCTCCGGGCGGCGCGATTTATCTGGGCGATATACGCAACCTGCATCTACTTCGCTGTTTCGCCAGCGCGATCCAGATCCATCAAGCCGAACCGACGGCCGATGCACATGGCCTGCAGCGACGCATTGAACAGACCCTGTTGGCCGAAAAGGAACTGCTGGTCGCACCGGAATTTTTTGTCCAGCTATCGCAAAGCATCGACGCCATCGGTGCGGTCGACATCCAGATCAAACGCAGTCATTACGGCAACGAGCTCAGCCGGCACCGCTACGAAGTGGTACTGCACAAGGGAGCACAGCCTGCTCAATCGCTAGCGGAAGTACCGCAACTGGCCTGGGGCGAAGACTTCGGCAACCTGCGCGGATTGCAGGGTTATCTACAAGAGCGGCAGCCAGCCCGTTTGCGGGTGAGCGAAATCCCCAACGCGCTGCTCGCGCTGGAACTCGAAGCCATGGATGCGCTCAAGGCCGGCGGCGCGGTGACTGCGATACAACAACGACTGCGCGCCCATACCGCGCCGGAGGAAAACCCGGAAGAAAACATCAGCGTCGAAAATCTGCATAGCCTGGGCGAGCGCTTCGGTTATCGCGTCGGCGTGACCTGGTCCAGCCGCCCCAATGGCAGCCTGGACGCGATCTTCGTCCACGGCGCCGACACGGCATCGGTCATGACGGATCTGTACCTGCCGGGCCACGTGGCGAGTGACCCGCGCGCATACACCAACGATCCGTCCAGCTTCGACCAGTTCAACGATGTGCGTCGTTATATCGCCGCGCAATTGCCCGAACACATGCTGCCGGTGCTGGTGCTGTTGCCAGCCCTGCCGCTGACCCCGAACGGCAAGCTCGACCGCAAGGCACTCCCCGCACCGGACTTCACTCCCAGCACGCACCGCCTGCCGCACAACGCGCAGGAGCAACTGCTGGTAGAGCTATTCGCCGAAGTGCTGGGCCTGCCGCGAGTCAGTGTTACCGACAGCTTCTTCGATCTTGGCGGCGACAGCATTATTTCGATTCAACTGGTCAGCCGCGCACGCAAGGCGGGGCTGGCGATCAGTCCGCGCGACGTGTTCCAGCATCAAAGTGTGGCCGCGCTCGCCTTGGTGGCAAAACCGCTGGATGCGGCCGACGCGGGCGCACCGGACATCGCCGACGGCGACGTCGTGCAGACGCCGATCGTGCGCTGGCTGCTCGAACGCGAAGTGCCGATCGATCGCTTCCATCAATCGATCCTGCTGCAGGTACCCGCCGCACTGCGCGAGGCCGATCTGGCCGCCGCGCTGCAAGTGCTGATCGATCATCACGATGTACTGCGCCTGCAGTTGTCCACGGCGGCCGTGCCGAGCGACTGCCGTTTGCATATTCCACCGGTCGGCACCGTCGACGCGCACAGCTTGCTGCGTCGGGTAGATAGCGCCGGCCTGGATGGCGACGCCTGGCTGCGGCTGCTCAGCGAAGAAGCGCAAGCTGCCGAATGCCGGCTCAAGCCCGCTGCCGACGTGATGCTGCAGGCGGTCTGGTTCGATGCCGGACAACAGCCTGGCCGGCTATTGCTGAGCATCCATCACCTGGCCGTGGACGGCGTATCCTGGCGCATCCTCGCGCCCGATCTGCAGCAGGCGTGGCAGGCGATTGTCGCCGGTGAAGCCGTAGCGCTTGAGCCGCGTGGACATTCGTTCCGGCGCTGGGCGCAGCATCTGGCTGACAACGCACACACCCCGGCACGGCAGGCAGAGCTTGCGCTGTGGACCGCGATGCTCGCACCGCTCGATCCACCGTTGTCTACGCGACCGCTCGATCCCGCCAGGGATACCGGCGCTACCGTGCGTCAGCTCGACGTAACTCTGCCGGCCGCATTCACTACGCCATTGCTGACGCAGGTGCCGGCGCGCTTCCACGGTCAGGTCAACGACGTGCTGTTGAGCGCATTCGCGCTGGCTGTGGCTGATTGGCGACGCCGGCATCTTCCGGCGGACTCGCAACAGGTGCTGCTCGATTTGGAAGGCCACGGACGCGAGACCGGCGGCACCGACTTCGATCTGTCGCGCACGGTGGGCTGGTTCACCAGCATGTTCCCGCTGCGTCTGGACCTGACCGCCATCGACATCGCCGATGCGCTGCGCGGTGGTCGCGACATGGGCCGCCTGGTCAAACGCGTCAAAGAGCAACTGCGCGCCCTGCCCGATCACGGGCTGGGCTATGGCCTGCTGCGTTATCTCGATGCCGATGCCAGCGCCAGTCTGGCCGGCTTCGGCGAACGCCAGATCAGTTTCAATTACCTGGGCCGCTTCCCTGCCCCGCAGACACAGGATTGGGCCGCCGCCTCCGAACGGACCGACGGCAACGGCGATCCGCAGATGCCGCCGGCGCATCCGATCGAGTTCAACGCGTTGACCCAGGATCGCCCGCACGGCCCGGAGTTCGTGGCTACCTGGTCATGGGCGAGCGAGCTGTTTACGCGAGAACAGATCGAAGACCTGGCGCAGACTTATCTGCGTGCATTGCAGGCCCTGGTCATCCATATCGAACAGCCCGACGCCGGTGGCCTCACCCCGTCGGATCTGCCGCTGATCCGGCTCGACCAGCCGCAGATCGAGGCGCTCGAAGCGGATTACCCCGTCAAGGACATCCTGCCGCTTTCGCCGTTGCAGAAAGGCCTGCTGTTTCATGCCTTCTATGACACCCAGGCGCCGGATGCCTACATCGTGCAGATCGATGTCGAACTGCATGGCGCGCTGGATGTCGTGGCGTTGCAACAGGCCGCGCATGCGGTGCTGCAACGTCATCCGCATCTTGGCGCCGCTTTTGTTCAACACCGCTTGCATGAGCCGGTACAACTGCTGCCGCAGGTGGTGCCGCTGGATTGGCAGTGGCACGATCTGAGCAAGCTCGGTACGGAGCAACGCGACCGCGAAAGCGCGGATATCGTGATGCAGGATCGTCTGCGCCGCTTCGACCTGAGCCATCCGCCGTTGCTGCGTTTCACCCTGCTGCGCACGGGCACGGAACGACACCGGCTGCTGTTTACCAGTCACCACATCCTGCTCGACGGCTGGTCATTGCCGGTACTGATGCATGAATTGTTCGACCTGTACGCCACGCGCGGCAAACAGAACACGTTGCCGCGCCCGACGCCATATCGCGACTATCTGAGTTGGCTTGGCCGCCGCGATCGTGTCCTCGCCCAACAAGCCTGGCGCGACGCCCTGGCGGGCTTGGAGCAGCCGACCTTGCTGGTCCCCGCCCGCCAGGCATCGACGGATGCGCCGCACGACTATGCCTGGCAGTTGCCGGAACCGTTGACCCGCCGTCTCGGCCAGCAGGCACGCAAGCTCGGGCTGACTCTCAATAGCGTGGTCCAGGGCGCCTGGGGCCTTCTGCTTGGTTACCTATGCGGCCGCAGCGATGTGGTGTTCGGTTGCACCGTATCCGGTCGGCCGCCCGAACTGCACGACGTCGGGCGCATGGTCGGACTGTTTATCAACACCTTGCCACTGCGCCTGCATTGGCATGCCGCGCAGTCGCTCGCCAGCGTGCTGACCGATTTGCAGGAGCAACAATCGGGCCTGATCGAACACCAGCATCTGGATCTGGCCGAGATCCAGCGGCTGGCCGGGCTGGGCTCGCTGTTCGACAGCCTGTATGTATTTGAGAACTACCCGGTAGACAGCAACGCGCTGGAGGCCGCGCTGGGCGATTTGCGCGTAGCCAGCTTCCGCAGCAGCGATGCCACGCACTACCCGCTCAGCCTGTTAGTGGTGCCGGCCGCGCAGTTGTCCTTCCGCTTCAACTACGACGCCGCTTGCTTCGATACCACGGCGATCGAGCGCATGGCTTCGCGTCTGGTGCGCGTGCTGGAAGCGATTGCCACCGACTCGCAACAAGCCGTCGGCCGACTGGAACTGCTTGACGCCGATGAACGCCGACAGTTGCTGCTCGAACACAATGCCACCGATCTGGCCGTACCCGCAGAGACCGTGCCGCAGCTTTTTGAACGACAGGCCGCCGCCACCCCCGATGCCGTCGCGTTGATCGACGCCACCGCACAACTTAGTTACGCCGAGCTTAATCGCCAGGCGAACCGACTGGCCCGCGTACTGGTCGCCGAAGGCGTCGGCCCGGAAGATCTGGTCGCGCTGGCGCTGCCGCGTTCGACCGCGATGGTCACCGCGCTGCTGGCCATTCTCAAGGCCGGTGCCGCCTACTTGCCGCTGGACCCGGATTATCCGGCCGAGCGCCTGGCCTATATGCTGCAGGACGCCAAGCCGCGTCTGCTTATCAGCGATAGCCTCACCGCGCCGCGGTTGCCCCAATCAACCCCGCTGTTGCTGCTCGACGATGTGTCGGTGCAGGCGCGTATACAGCAGACTTCCGGCAAGGACCTGCTACAGCACCAGCGGCTGCGTTTCTTATCGCCGCAGCATCCGGCCTATGTGATCTATACATCAGGCTCCACCGGCCGACCCAAGGGCGTGGTCATCGGCCATGTCGGCATTCCCAGCCTCAGTGGTGCCCAGGTCGAACGCTTCGGCCTGAGCAGCGACAGCCGCGTACTGCAATTCGCTTCGCTGAGTTTCGACGCCGCCAGCATGGAAATTTTCATGACCTTCGCGGCAGGCGCCGCCTTGGTCGTACCGCCTTCGGGCGTACTGCTCGGCGAGGAGCTGGCGGCAGCGCTCAATCACTACGCAGTGAGCCACGCGCTGATTCCACCGAGTGCGCTGGCGGGCACGGATGCGGCCCAGGTACAGGCCCTGGACACCTTGATCGTCGGCGGCGAAGCCTGCCCCGCGCACTTGGTCGAAAGCTGGTCGCGGACGCACCGCGTAATCAACGCCTATGGCCCGACCGAGATCACCATTTGCGCCGCGATGAGCGGCCCGCTGTCCGGCGCGGTGACGCCGCCACTGGGCCGTCCGATCTGGAATACGCGTTTGTATGTGCTCGACGCAGCGCTGCAACCGGTGGCGCAAGGCGTGGTCGGCGAGTTGTACATCGCCGGCTCCGGCCTGGCACGCGGCTATCTTGGCCGCGCGGGATTGACCGCCGAGCGTTTTGTGGCCAATCCGTTCTCGCCGGGTAAACGCATGTATCGCTCCGGCGATCTCGCCCGCTGGCGTGCCGATGGTCAGCTCGACTATCTGGGCCGCGCCGACGGCCAGGTAAAGATCCGCGGTTTCCGCATCGAGCTGGGTGAGATCGAGGCGGCGTTGGCTGCGCTGGGTTACCCCCGCCATGTCGTCGTGGTGCGCGAGGACCGGCCGGGCCAGAAACAGTTGGTCGCCTATCTGGTCGATGCCGACTTCGACGCTGCCACGCTGCGCACCTCGTTGACTACGCGGCTGCCCGATTACATGGTGCCGGCGGCGTTTGTCGCGCTGGATGCATTGCCGCTCAGCCCCAACGGCAAACTCGATCGCCAGGCGCTGCCGGCGCCGGACTTCACGCCGGCCACTGCCCGCGCGCCGCGCAATCCACGCGAAGCTTTGCTGTGCCGGCTGTTTGCCGATGTGCTGGCGCTGGACAGTGTCGGCATCGACGACAACTTCTTTGAATTGGGCGGCCATTCCTTACTGGCGACTCGGTTGGTCAGCCTCATTCGCGCCGAGTTCGAGGTCGAGTTCTCGATCCGCAGCCTGTTCGAGTGGCCGACTGTAGCGGCGCTGGTGCGTCAATGGCCCGGTGCGGTCGAGGCACGGCCAGTGCTGCAAGCCACCGTGCGGCCGGAGCGGCTGCCGCTGTCGTATGCGCAGCGTCGACTATGGTTTCTGCATCAGTTCGAAGGCCCCAGCGCGACCTATAACATTCCCTTTGCGCTGCGCCTGGATGGCCAACTCGATGCCGTCGCGTTGAAGGCGGCGCTGGATGACCTGCTGGTCAGGCACGAGAGCCTGCGGACGATTTTCCCGGACGGCCATACGCCCGGCCAACGGGTACTCGAACACGCCGAACTGGCGTTACTGCCGGTCGACATCGACGAAGCGGCCTTAGCGCCGGCCTTGGCCGAGGCGACCGCCTATGCCTTCGATCTGAAACGGGAAATTCCGCTGCGCGCGCAATTGTTCCGGCTCGCGCCGCAATGCCACGTCCTGGTCTTGCTGCTGCATCACATCGCCGGCGATGGCGCCTCGCTGGCGCCGTTGGCACGCGACCTGGCCCAGGCCTATACCGCCCGCCTGGCCGGCCACGCCCCAGGCTGGACGCCACTGCCGGTGCAATACGCCGACTACACCGTGTGGCAAAAGCTTCTGCTTGGCGATGCCGCCGACCCGGATAGCCGCAGTGCCCGTCAGCTCGATTATTGGACGCAGGCTTTGGCCGATCTGCCCGAGCAGCTAACGCTGCCCACCGACCGTCCACGTCCCAGCGCGTCCAGCTATCACGGCCAGCATGCCCGCTTTGCCATCGACGCCGGCTTGCATCGCGCGTTGCTGAGCATGACCCAGCGTCACGGCGTGACCTTGTTCATGCTGTTGCAGGCGGCCTTGGCTGCTCTGCTGACCCGGCTCGGCGCCGGTACCGATATCCCTATCGGCAGCCCGGTCGCCGGACGCACCGATGTCGCGCTGGATGATCTGGTCGGCCTGTTTCTCAATACCTTGGTACTGCGCACCGATACCTCGGGCAACCCCAGTTTCGAGACACTGCTGGCGCGCGTGCGCGAAACTGACCTGGCCGCTTACGACCATCAGGATCTGCCGTTCGAGCAATTGGTCGACGCGCTCAATCCAGAGCGTTCGCTATCGCATCACCCGTTGTTCCAGGTGATGTTGGTGCTGCAGAACGCAGCCAGCGCCGAGTTGCAGTTGCCTGGCCTGCAGTGCGGCGAGCAAGCTTTTGAATTGCCGATTGCCAAGTTCGACCTGAGCCTGGACCTGGCCGAACAAATTGCGCCGGATGGTACGCCCGGCGGATTGCAGGCGCGCCTGGAGTACGCCACCGATCTGTTCGATGCGCTCAGCGCCGAACGCTTCACACAACGGTTCATGCGCCTGCTTGAGGCCGTCGCCGTCGATCCGACGCAGTCGATCGGGCAGATCGAGTTGCTCGACGCGCAGGAGCGTCAACAACTGCTGGTCGAGTGGAATCCCACGCCCGGCGTGCCGGTGCCCGATACCTTGCCCGCGCGTTTCGAGCAGCAAGCCGCCCGCTACGGACAAGCGGTTGCGCTGGTCTGCGAAGGTGATTCGCTCAGTTATGCCCAGCTCAATACGCGCGCCAATCAACTCGCTCATCTATTGATCGCCCGCGGCGTCGGTACCGAGGATCTGGTCGCGATCGCCTTGCCACGCTCGCTGGACATGCTGGTGGCTTTGTTGGCCGTACTCAAAGCCGGCGCCGCCTACCTGCCGCTGGACCCGGATTATCCGAGCGAGCGTCTGGCCTACATGCTCGACGATGCACGCCCCGTGCAAATGCTTACTCACCAGGCATTGCATGCCACGCTGCCGGTATCGTCGACGCCGATGCTGGCGCTCGATGACCTCGATACGGCCGCGTTACTGCAAGCGCAGCCCATCGCCAATCCGCCGCTGCGCGCTCGACCCGAGCACCGCGCCTATGTGATCTATACCTCCGGCTCCACCGGCAAGCCCAAGGGTGTGCTGATCTCGCACCAGAACGTGATGAGTCTGTTCGATCTCACCGAGGCGGACTTCGGCTTTGGCGCCCAAGACGTGTGGACGCTATTCCACTCCTATGCGTTCGACTTCTCGGTATGGGAAATCTGGGGCGCGCTGCTGTATGGCGGCCGTCTGGTGGTCGTGCCGCGCACGGTGGCGCGTTCCTCCAGCGAATTCCTGCAGTTGCTGGTCGATCAACAGGTCACCGTACTCAACCAGACGCCATCGGCGTTCTATCAGTTGATTCAAGCCGATGCGGAACAGCCCGCGCTAGGCGACCGACTAAGCTTGCGCACGGTGGTGTTCGGCGGCGAGGCGCTGGATCTACGTCAGCTACAGACGTGGTACGCGCGCCACGCCGAGGACGCGCCGCGCTTAATCAATATGTATGGCATCACCGAGACCACGGTGCACGCCAGCTATATGCCGCTCAATCGCGGCATGGCAGAGCAAGCCGCCGGCAGTCTGATCGGCCGGGCGACCGCGGATCTGCAACTGTATGTCCTGGACGATGGCTTGCAGCCGGTGCCCGTTGGCGTAAGCGGTGAACTGTATGTGGCCGGCGCCGGTCTGGCGCGTGGTTATCTGCAGCGACCGGGTTTGACGGCGACGCGCTTCGTGGCCAATCCGTTCACGCCGGGCGAACGCCTGTATCGCTCGGGGGATCTGGCGCGCTGGCGTGCCGACGGCGTGCTCGACTTCCTCGGTCGCGCTGACGAACAGGTCAAGATCCGCGGCTTCCGCATCGAGCTGGGCGAAATCGAAGCGGCGTTGCGCGGGTTGCCTGGGGTTAGCCAGGCACGGGTGATCGTGCGAGAGGATCGGCCGGGTCATAAACAACTGGTCGGTTATGTCGTAGCCGAAGCTGCCGAACATGGATCCAACGGAAGTGAAAGCGCCAGCGAGATGGCTGCGTTGCGCACGCAGCTAAGCGCGAGCCTGCCCGATTACATGGTGCCGGCGGCGCTGGTGGCGATTACCGCTTTACCGCTGACGGCTAACGGCAAGCTCGATCGCCGCGCGTTGCCCGCACCGGATTTTGCTCCCAGCAGCGCGCGTAGCCCTCGCAACGCTACCGAAGAGATTCTCTGCGCGCTGTACGCCGAGGTGCTTGGGCTGGAACGGGTGGGCCTGGAGGACAGCTTCTTTGCGATCGGCGGCGACAGCATCAGCTCGATTCAACTGGTCAGCCGCGCACGCAAACAAGGTCTGGCGATCTCGCCGCGACAGGTCTTCCAATACCCGCAAGTGGAGGCACTGGCCGCGGTGGCCGTGCCGGTACAGGAGATCATGGCGACGGCGGACGAAGCCGCCGTCGGTGCGTTGCCGGCGACACCCATCATCCACTGGTTTCTTGAACAAAGCGGCCCGCTGGATCGCTTCCACCAATCCATGTTGTTGCAGGTGCCGGCACTGCAAGAAGATCAACTTGTCGCCGCCGTGCAGGCCCTGCTGGATCATCACGACGCCTTGCGCATGCGCGTAGGGGCCGATCGCCAACTGCATATCGATCCGGCCGGCAGCGCCGCCGCATCACAGCGGCTACTGCGCGTCGACATCAAGGGGCTGTCGCCGGCCGAGCGCGAAGCCTGCATGCGCAAACATGCACTGGCGGCGCGTAATCGACTGGAGCTGGCGAGCGGTCGCGTGTTCGAGGCGGTCTGGTTTGATGACAGCAGGTCTGACGGTAGCGGGAACTCCCGCCTGCTGCTGATGATTCATCATCTGGTGGTGGACGGTGTCTCCTGGCGCATCCTGGTGCCTGACTTACAGGCCGCCTGGCAAGCCGCGCATACGGGCCAGCCGATAGCGCTTGAACCGGTCAGCAGTTCGTTCCGTCACTGGGCCATGCAACTACCGCGTGTCGCCAACACGCGTCGGGACGAGCTGCCGTTGTGGACCGCGATGTTCAGCGGCGACGATCCGCCACTAAGCCAACGGCCACTCGACCCGCGGCGCGACACCCTGGGCACGCAGCGTGTGCTGAGCCTGCGCCTGGAAACATCCGTGACGCAGTGCCTGTTGACGCAGGCCCCCGAACGCATCCGTGGGCGGATCAACGACGTATTGCTTACCGCCTTCGCCCTCGCGCTGATCGACTGGCGCGAACGGCAAGGCCTGGGGTGCAGCGCCCATGTGCGTTTCGATCTTGAAGGCCACGGCCGCGAATTGTTGGTCGAGGGTGCCGACCTGTCGCGCACGGTGGGCTGGTTTACCAGTCTGTTCCCGCTGCAACTGGATCTATCCGCACTGAATGCCTCTACGCCGGGCTCGGCTGCCGCACTAGACGATGCGACGTTGGAGCGCGCACTCAAACAAGTAAAGGAACAACTGCGCCAGCTACCGGATCAAGGCGTCGGCTACGGCCTGCTGCGCTATCTGGATGACAGCGGCCGTGCCGCGCTGGCAGCGCAGCCGACACCGCAGGTCGGCTTCAACTACCTCGGTCGCTTTGCCGCCGCGCAAGGCCGCGACTGGGGTGCGTCCGCCGATACAGCGGCGCTGGGCGGTGGCGGCGACGACGCACAGTCGATAGCCCATGTGCTCGATCTCAGCGCCATGACCGAAGACGGCGCGGACGGTCCGCAGCTATGCGCGAACTGGATCTGGGCCGGCGAACTGCTGGATGAGACAGCCGTACACGAGCTGGCCCAAGGCTGGTTCGCGATGTTGCGACGAATCGCCAGCTATGCCGAGGGCTCTGACAGCGCTGCGCTGACGCCTTCCGATGTGCCGATGGTTTCAATCGATCAGGCCGATATCGAATTCTTGGAGTCGCTTTATGCAAAATCCGCAGATTGAAGACCTGTTGCCGCTGTCTCCGCTGCAGCAGGGCTTTCTGTTTCACGCGCTCTACGACGAGCAAGTGCAAGACAGCTATGTCGTGCAGATGGTGTTCGCCTTCGACGGCGCATTGGACGCCGTAGCACTGCGGACAGCGGCCAAGGCATTGCTGCAGCGCCATGCGAATTTGCGCGCCGCCTTCGTCTACGAGCGCGTCAAAGAGCCAGTGCAATTGATCCTGCGCTCGGTCGAACTGCCCTGGCAGGAGATCGATCTTGCCGGCACCTCGTTCGCCGAGCGCGAAATCGCGTACGAGCAGTTGCTGCGACAAGATCAGGACCAGCGCTTCAACTTGAGCAAGGCGCCGCTGCTGCGCTTTACCCTGGTGCGCCTGGGCGAAAAGCAGCACCGGCTGATCTTCACCCATCACCATATCCTGCTGGACGGCTGGTCGATGCCGATCCTGCTGCAGGAGCTGTTTACGCTTTATCGCAGCAACGGCGATGCCGGCGGACTTCCCAAGGTCACGCCCTATCGCGACTATCTACGCTGGCTGGGCGCGCGCGACAAAGGCGCGGCGCAGACCGCATGGCGCGAAGCGATGGCCGGCATCGACGAGCCGACTCGCCTGATGGCGGCAAACACCGCGGCAGCCGCGGCGGAGATTTTCCCGCATGCACTGTCAGCGCCGGTGAGTGCGCGGCTGATGCAGCAGGCGCGCACTGCCGGGGTCACGCTCAATACCTTGATCCAGGCGGCATGGGCCATCTTGCTCGGCCATCTGACACGGCGCGACGATGTGCTGTTCGGCACAACGGTTTCGGGACGGCCGGCGGAGCTGCCGGGCGTCGAACAAATGCTTGGCCTGTTCATCAATACGCTGCCCGTGCGCTTACGCTTGCGTCCTGATGAATCGCTGCGCGCGTTGCTTGCGCGGCTACAGCAACAGCAATCGGCATTGCTCGAATACCAGTATTTGGGCTTGACCGAAATCCAGCGGCTGTCCGGCCACGGCGAACTTTTCGACACCCTGGTGGTGTTTGAGAATTACCCCGTCAGCACGGATAACGCCGATACCAGCGGCACGCTGCGTACCCGCATGCACAGCCATCGCGGTGGCGATACCTCGCATTATCCGCTGGGCCTGGTCGCGGTACCGGGAGCCCAACTGAAACTCAATTTCAGCTATCGCCCGGACGTGTTCTCTCTGCTCCAGGTGCGGCGCATCGCCGAGCGCTACGCGCGCATTCTCGATGCGTTCGCCACCGATCTCGATCGGCCCGTGGGCCGCATCGAGCTGCTCGACCCAAGCGAGCGCCGGCCATGGCTCGATGGGAACGCCACCGCACAGCCGGTCGACGAACTCTGCCTGTCCACACTGTTCGAACAGCAGGTCGCGCGCAGCCCCGCCGCCATCGCGGCGATTTTCGAGGATCAACGCCTAAGCTTTGCCCAGCTCAATGAACGCGCCAACCGGCTCGCCCATCTGCTGATTGCCGATGGTGTCGGCCCCGAAACACTGGTGGCCGTCGCCCTGCCGCATTCGCTGGATCTGATTACCGCCTTGCTTGCCGTACTCAAGGCCGGTGGCGCTTATCTGCCGCTGGATATCGAGTATCCCGCCGACCGTCTCGCCTTCATGCTCGAAGACGCTCGACCGATCTGCGTACTGACCCGCAGCGATATCGCCACCGCCTTGCCCGCCGGAACATCTCTGCGCTGCCTCGATGATCTCGATACGCTGGAACGCCTGGTACACAGCCGCGCCGGCAACCCCACCGACGCCGACCGCCTGCAGCCGTTGAGCGTGCTGCACCCGGCCTACGTCATTTATACCTCCGGCTCCACCGGCAAACCCAAGGGCGTTGTCGTAGCGCATCGCTCCGCCGCCTATTACTTCGCCTGGAGCAAGCATGCTTACTACGGCGACCAAGGCAACGGTTCGCCGACCACGCTGTCGGCGACGTTCGACGGCAGCGTCACCTTATTGTTTGGGCCGCTGCTGGCCGGACAGCCATTGACCTTGATGACCACCGGCGTGGATTTCTCCGCGCTCGGCGCAGAGCGCAACCCGGCCGGCTATGAGCTGCTCAAGCTCACCCCAGCTCATTTGAAGCTGCTCAATGCCAGCCTGGCAGCAGACGCGCCGGCACCGGCCAAGACCTTGCTGCTCGGCGGCGAAGCCCTGGTCCCCAGTGACCTGGCGTTCTGGCAAGAGCGTTATCCCGATGTGCGGCTTATCAACGAATTCGGCCCCACCGAAGCCACCGTTGGCTGCTCCACCTATGAAGTCGTCGAGGATATGCGCAACGCCGTCGGGGTTCCCATCGGCAGCCCGATCTGGAACACCCGGCTGTACGTACTGGACGATGCGCTACGGCCGTTACCGGCAGGAATGGTCGGTGAGCTATATATCGCCGGCGCCGGACTGGCGCGCGGTTATCTGAACCGCCCCAGCCTGACCGCCGAACGCTTCGTCGCCAACCCATTCACACCCGGCGAGCGCATGTACCGCTCCGGCGATCTGGCTAGTTGGCGCGATGATGGCCTGCTTGAGTACCACGGGCGCATCGATCATCAGGTAAAGATCCGCGGCTTCCGCATCGAGCTGGGCGAAATCGAAGCGGCGCTGGCTCAGGCGGGCTATCCGCTTAATGCGGTAATTGCACGCGAGGCGCATGCCGATCAAAAACAGCTAGTGGCCTATGTGGTCGCCGCACAGATCGATGTCGCCGCGCTGCGCATGCAACTGAGCGAACGGCTGCCCGATTACATGGTGCCGGCGGCCTTCGTCAAACTCGACGCACTGCCGCTCACCCCGAACGGCAAGCTCGACCGCAAAGCCCTGCCCGCACCGGATTTCACGCCCACCAGCACGCGCGCACCG
>NZ_KZ857182.1:0-118086 GCF_003350925.1 Dyella tabacisoli
CCATTCTACATCGCTTTCCAAGTCCGTCAACACCTGCGTGAAACTTTTTTTCTGCAGTTGTTGCCGGTGAAAGTCCTTCGCGAAGGGCGTGTCAGCGAAGGGGTGTGAATCATAGCCTCCAGCGGCATGGCTGGGAAGGGGGTAAATCGATTTTTATTGCAGCGATGTGTCTGGGGATACTCTGATCTATTGGCGCAGGCGGCATGATGCCCATAGATCAGAGCATCCCTGGCGCCGAGCGCTACACTCTGTAGCGCCCTCCTAACTATAGAGATGCGTCATCTATATGCTGAAACGACTGCTCGCACCCGCGCTCTTTTTGCTTGCTGGCTGCGCCATGGCGGCGCCGCGCGAATCATCGCCCAACGTGCAACTGCACGGACAACGCTTTTCGGTGGAGTTCGCCATCGACGATGCCAGCCGCGAACGCGGCTTGATGATGCGTACTGAACTTGCCAGCGATCACAGCATGCTGTTTGTGTTTCCAGATAGCTATCCGCGCTCGTTCTGGATGAAGAACACGCTGATCCCGCTGGACATCCTCTTCTTTGATGCCGATCGCAAGTTGGTCTCTATGCAGTTGAATGCATTGCCGTGCAAGGCTGACCCCTGTGCGATTTATCCCAGCGATCAGCCTGCACGCTATGTGCTGGAGCTAGCTGCGGGTACGGCAGGTCGGATTGGCGCTCGTGCCGGCGACGAGCTGAAGATCGAGGGTGCGACGGGTGCCGTGCACTGATTGAACCGAAGCCGAATCGGCCAGGTCATGCGTGCAAGGCACGCCGATGCGGTAGGGAATAAGTGATTCGGGACGCAATGTCTCCAAGGCGTCCCAATCATCTTCAAAAGGTATGAATTGCTGCATGTTCTCTGCTCCGCTGCAAAGCGCTTCGAGTGGAAGCGCAGCAGCATCACAGCAGACGGCACGGTCAACGCGCTGACGTAGCGGGCCGATTCCGGGCAAAAAAGCGGGCAAAACCAGGCGGGTCAGTCGATCTCGATCATTTCGAAATCGTCTTTGGTCGCGCCGCAATCAGGGCACGTCCAGGCAGCGGGCACATCCGCCCAACGCGTACCGGGCTCAATGCCTTCATCAGGCAGGCCCTCGGCTTCGTCATAGATAAAGCCGCAGACGACACACATCCACTTGCTCAGGGCTTTGGTTTCGGTAGAACTCTGACTCATTGGCGGGCTGCTTGAACGGAATGGAATAGTGCATTCTGGCAATTCGCCCTGCGAAGCGAAAGCGCCGCGAGTGGCTCGCTGCGATATATCCCCCATCCTGGAATCCAAATGACGTCCGCTCTACTGCGCCATCGAGGCCTTTACATCATCACTGACGGCCCCCGTGACGATCTGCTCGACAAGGTGGCCCAGGCGCTTGCCGGAGGCGCAAAACTGCTGCAGTACCGCGACAAAAGCGCGGAATCATCGCGCCGCAGCCACGAAGCCGGGGCATTAAAGGATCTTTGCACCGCATATGGCGTACCGATGATCGTCAATGACGACATTGCCCTGGCCCACGCTATCGGCGCCGATGGTGTCCACCTGGGGGCCAGCGACGGGGAGCTCGCCGCCGCCAGGGCCACGCTGGGTCCTGGCGCCATTATTGGCGTGTCTTGCTATAACTCGCTGGATCGGGCCAGGGAGCTGGCCGCGGCGGGAGCTGACTACCTCGCGTTTGGCGCGTTCTTCCCCTCACCGACCAAGCCACATGCCCCTCGCGCGCCGATTGAACTGCTGCGGCAGAGCGCCGCGCTGGGCTTGCCACGAGTGGCGATTGGCGGCATCACCCCGGACAATGGCGCATCGCTAGTACAGGCTGGGGCAGATTATCTTGCTGTGATCTCCGCGGTATTTGGCGCTGCCGATGTCCGTGCCGCCGCACAGCGATTCACCGACCTCTACTCTGTTGCCGATTGATCCATCCGTCTCTTATTTCCATGGAACCCACGATGAGCAGTAACCACGAACTTTTTCAGCGCGCCCAAGCCTTGATGCCCGGCGGCGTCAACTCGCCGGTACGCGCGTTCAAATCGGTGGGCGGCGAGCCATTCTTTACCGCACGGGCAGATGGTGCCTATCTATGGGATGTCGAGGGCACACGCTATATCGACTATGTCGGCTCGTGGGGTCCGATGATTGTCGGCCACAACCATCCACACGTGCGCGAGGCCGTGGAACGGGCGGTAAAGAATGGTTTGTCATTCGGCACGCCCTGCCCAGCCGAAGTGACGATGGCCGAGACGATCACGCGCTTGATCCCCTCGGTGGACATGGTACGTATGGTCAATTCCGGCACCGAGGCAACCATGTCGGCGATTCGCCTCGCCCGTGGCGCGACGGGGCGCAACAAAATCGTGAAGTTCGAAGGTTGCTATCACGGTCACGGGGACAGCTTTCTAGTGAAGGCCGGCTCGGGGGCACTGACCTTTGGCGTACCGACCTCCCCAGGCGTGCCGAAGGCGAATGCCGACCTCACGCTCACCCTGCCCTATAACGACCTGGATGCCGCCAAAGCCCTGTTTGCCGAGCACGGCACCGATATCGCCGGGCTGATTATCGAGCCGGTTGCCGGCAACATGAACTGCATTTTGCCGAACGATGGCTATCTGCAAGCGCTACGCACGCTGTGCACGCAGTACGGCGCGCTGCTGATCTTCGACGAGGTGATGACCGGTTTCCGGGTAGCCCTGGGCGGCGCGCAGGCGCACTACGGCGTAACGCCCGACCTGACTACCTTCGGCAAGATCATCGGTGGCGGCATGCCGGTGGGCGCTTACGGCGGTCGCCGTGACTTGATGGAACAAATCGCACCGTCTGGTCCGATTTATCAGGCTGGCACATTGTCGGGCAATCCGGTCGCGATGGCAGCAGGCCTGGCCATGCTTGAGTTGATCCAGGCGCCGGGCTTTTACGACCAGCTCGCCTCGCGCACACGTCTGCTTACCGATGGTTTGCAAGCGGTGGCGGACGGCGAAGGCATCGCTTTCAGCACGAATCGGGTCGGCGGCATGTTCGGCCTGTTTTTCACTGCAGACAAAGTGACCAGCTACACACAGGCGACCAAGGCGGATACCGCCATGTTCAATCGCTACTTCCACGGCATGTTGCAACGTGGCGTGTATCTGGCGCCATCGGCGTTCGAGGCAGGTTTTTTGTCCAGTGCGCACAGCGATGACGATCTCGCCTTGACGCTGCAAGCCTCGCGCGAGGTTTTGCGCGCCATGCGTACCGCCTGACGACACCGTGATGAGCCGCGCCACGCCTCCTTCGGCGCTCCATCCAGCAGCGGGTGCCGCCTGGCGCGCCCGCTGGTTTCACATCATCTTCAATCACGACGATGCCCCTGGGCGACTGTTCGATGTGGTGTTGATCGTTGCGATCCTCTCCAGTGTCATCGTGTCGGTACTCGATTCGGTCGCCAGCCTGCATGACAGGCTGGCCACGATGTTTTATGTACTGGAGTGGGTATTCACCCTCGCCTTTACGTTGGAGCTGATTCTGCGCATTGCCGTGGTCGATCGGCCATGGCGTTACTTGCGCAGTTTCTTCGGTATCGTCGATCTGCTCGCCGTCTTGCCGAGCTATCTAAGCCTGTTCTTTATCGGCAGTCAGTATCTGGTGGTGATTCGCGCGCTGCGCATCTTGCGGATTTTTCGCATTCTCAAGATGACGCGCTATGTCGGCGAAGCGAATCTGCTGTGGACCACGTTGCTGCGCAGTCGCCGCAAGATTCTCATCTTTATCAGCACCATCATGACCCTGGTGCTGATCTTCGGTGCGCTGATGTACTTGATCGAGGGACCGCAAAACGGTTTCAGCAGCATTCCGCGCTCGATGTACTGGGCGATCGTGACGATGACGACCGTCGGCTTCGGCGATATCACGCCGTACACCGTGCTGGGCCAGATGCTGACATCGCTAATCATGCTGGTCGGCTACAGCATCATCGCCATACCGACCGGCATTTTCGCCGTCGAGCTGGCCGCAGGCATACGTGAAACACAGAAAACCGCATGCCCCTCTTGCGGCTTGAGCGAACATTCAAGCGACGCTCGCTACTGCCGCGGCTGCGGCACGTCGCTCGATTCCAACCTCACGCCATAAACTGCCGGGTGACTGGTATCAGCCGGCTACGAAAGCCGCCAACGCGGCATGCAGCCGGCGCAAACCCTCGGCGACATCGGCATCGCCGATGTTCAACGGCGGCACAAAACGCAATACATCCGGCCCAGCTTGCAGCACCAGCAAACCATGTGCAGCGGCCTGCTCCAGAATGGCCCCCGCCTTGCCTTTATGAGCATCGGCCAACACGGCGCCCAGCATCAGGCCGCGACCGCGCACTTGGGCGAACAGTCCGAATTCGGCATCGATAGCGGCGAGACCGTCCTGTAGCGCCTGCGATTGTTTTGCCACATTCGCCAACAGCTCGGGCGAGGACAACTTGGACAATGCAACACGGGCTACCGCCGCGGCCATGGGATTGCCACCGAACGTGGTGCCGTGGGCACCGAACTGCATCACCTCGGCCACCTTGGGGCCCGCCAGCATCGCGCCGATCGGAAAGCCGCAGCCAAGCGCCTTGGCCAGGGTCACGATGTCCGGGATCACGCCATCTTGCACGTAGGCGAACAACGTTCCAGTACGGCCCATGCCGCACTGGATTTCGTCCAGCACCAACAGCGCATCGTGCTTATCGCACAGCTCGCGCACACGCTTGAGGAACCCCGGTGCCGCCGGCAACACCCCGCCCTCGCCCTGCACCGGCTCCAGCATCACGGCGGCCACATCGCCGTGCGCAAACGCAGCCTCCAACGCAGCCTCGTCGTTGAAATCGAGATAGCGGAAACCGCCCGGCAACGGCTCGTAGCCTTCCTGATACTTCGGTTGCGCGGTGGCGGTGACGGCGGCCAGGGTGCGGCCATGAAAGGAACCGCGGAAGGTGACGATGACTCGCTGTTCCGGCGCACGCCCCTTTGAGGCGGCCCACTTGCGCACCAGCTTGATCGTCGCCTCGTTGGCCTCGCTGCCGGAATTGCACAAGAACACCCGTTCGGCAAAGCCCGACGCGGTGACCAGCTCCTCGGCCAGGCGCAGCGGCGGCTCGGAGTAGAACACGTTACTGGCATGCCACAGCTTGTGTGCCTGCGTCGTAAGCGCTTCAAGCAGATCAGGGTCTTGATGGCCGAGCGCATTGACGGCGATACCCGCGCCAAAGTCCACGTAGTCGCGCCCTTGCGTGTCCCAAACCCGCGCGCCCTTGCCGTGATCCAGCACCAGTTCGCGCGGTCGATAGATCGGCAGCCAGTAGCGCTTGCCCAGATCAATCAGCGGCTGGTCGATCGGCGGCTGAGCGGGACGGTCTTGCGAATGCATGTCGTACTCCAGGCATGGCCATGCGGCGATGCCAAAAGGTTGGCTGGGGAGTTGTCGCCGATGGTGCGCGACGCGGGTGTGCATCGTAAAACCTGATGCGGCGGTTTGCACGGAGCGGCGGCGCCCGTTGTAACGGACCGACGCACTGTATCGACACCGTTACACCCCTTGCCAAGCGGTTAACAGCGCCATCTGCCTCGTGCCAGTGAGCGCGCCAAGGCCAGCGTAGTTGTAACGCATGCAGCAGGGGCTATGCCTGATCCATGCATTGAACTAGCCGCGCAAGGCCCGCCATAGGCGCATTTTCAATCGTTGGCACGGCGATTGCCATAAACCTTATGAGACGGAAAGGGGAAAAGGGGAATCACCATGGACCATTCACACTGGCCATTTGCGCGCCGCCGTTCTGCGACCGCCGCATTCGTGTGCCTGATCGGCACGATGCTGATCGGAGCACCCGTTCAAGCACAGGTAGGTAATACCGTATATGAGGCCGTAAACGCCCGACCCGGTGACATCGTGCTACAGCGCAATGTCGCCCCGCGTATCGCCTATCGCACCAGTTCGCCAGGCATGGCCGAGATCGTCGATCCCTCGCCACGCTCGCAGATAGCCCAGACACTCGGCACCAACGAGCTGTCGGACGCGGACTATTCCAGCATGGGTGCGGGCACGACCCTCAACAGCAGCCAACAGACCTCGGTGGCAAGCGCAGTCGGCAACGCACTAGGCCACACCTTAGGCGCAGGCCCAGGCAACCAGGGCATCGGCGGCAACATGATGGCCGGCCCGATGGGCGCCATAAGCGGCACGACTCGTGGTGTCGGTGACCAGGTCACCGGGGCGCTGGCGCAACTTCCCATGCTCAGCCAACCGCCTAGCGTCGGACATTGAGGCATCGACTCATGAAACTCACTGCACGAAACGCGTGCACGTCGGGCCTGCTCGCCCTGGCTTTCGCCAGCGCCGGCACACCTGCCGCTGCAGCCGACGATTACACCGCGATGCTGGGCTATCTCAACAGCCGCATCGACGGCCAGGCCTTTCAAAATACCCATGGCGCCAGCGCGGTGAACATGGCCGCAGGCGATTTGAATCTGCAGGCCAACCTGCGCGCGTTCGCCAGCGGCGAGTACGCACAAACCGTCATCTACTCGTTGCAACAGCAGCGCAATAACCACTACGACACACCACTGACCGCGACCGCCAGCATCGGCGGCGCGGCCTACGCGGGCGGGCAAGGGCTCGCCTCAATCAATCAGGCCAGCGGCAGCGGCAATGCCGAGCTCAATGTCATTACGGCGACGTTGGCCAACCAGGGCATACGCGAGGCGACGGACGTCAGTCTGTCGACCGCCGTCTCAGCGTCGGCAGGGGAGCAGTCCACCAAGAACCCACATACGCAATCGGGCGGTACGCGCAGCGTCGCGGTGGAGTCGTCCGCTTTGCAAGGGTTTCAAGGTGTGCTGCAACTCAATCAGATCGCGGGGTCGGGCAATGCCACGGGCAATCTTTTGTTGCTCACGGCACCACCTTCGCGTTGAACACAATCGACTGTTGAAATAAGTGAGGACACACCATGAACGCGAATCTGAAACGGACCATGATCGCACTGGCCGTAGCCGCCCTGTTCAGTACTTCGATGGCCTATGCGCAAGAGCGCGGCGATGGCGAGCACAGCACCTCGGTAGAGATCAACAAGAAGGTCTCGCTGCGCGCCAGAACCCACGTCGATGCCGATATCGATATCAAAGCCAAGATTGCGGTGAACTCGGTAGCCATTGGGCTGGCCGATACCACCCAATCGATTCATGACAACGAGACCTACAACAAGAACCTGACGAACACCGCTTCGATCGACGACAACGCCGCGATGGGTGTGCAAGGCAATATCGGCGCGAACGTGGCAGCCGGCGACAACAACGCACAGAGCAACTCTGGCGCGATTGCCGCTACCGACGCCAGCTTTGCTTTTGGTGGCGGAGGCGGCGGGGATCTTCTGGGTATCAGCCCGAACTGCAATGGCAAGTGCGGCGGCGGCGGTAAAAACGATCCACAAGCCGGCGGCATGGCTGATGCCGAAGTGTTCACCCGCCAGACTGGCAAAGACAACTTCGTCGATAACGACGGCTCGGTGAATTCGGCCAGCATCGACGGCAATGCCTTTGAAAATGCCAAGGGCAACATCGGTGTCAACGTTGCTGCGGGCGACAACAACGAGCAGTCAAATTCGCTCGCTGCCGCAAGCGCGACCAACAGTGTCTACTCCACTGCAACGGCCAGCACGGATCAGAAGTCGCACGACAATACAGTTCACAATGACCCGCTTGAGCTGGGCTACAAAGAGCTGTGGCAGTACGACTGTGAAGACCATAGCCTCACTCACACTGTGACCTACACCTACAGCCCGTTGAGCAACACCGCGAGCCTGGGTGGCAATGCGTTTGAGAACGCCCAGGGCAACGTCGGCGTGAACATCGCATCGGGTACCGGCAACTTGCAATCCAACAGCCTGTCGATGGCAGTCGCCAGCGCCTCGCATTGATGGCTCTGCAAAATCAACCCGCCACTTGGCGGAAACGAGGGCGGTAACCCAGCAGTGCTGTTGCTGGGGTACCTCTGGAAGCCCCCGACCCGTCCCCTGCGGGCCGGGGGTCTTCCTTCGGCAGGGGAGATCTCGGATGAAACGCCTCATGACAACCAACGCACGACGCTACTTAAGCCTGATGATTTCAAGTGCGTGCTTGCTAGGCACGCTCTGCATCGCCAGCGTGCATGTTGCAAGCGCCAGCGATGTGAGTTTCAGCGGTGTGCTGCCCAACGGCAATCTGTATGTCGGCCACCTGCAAAGCATGCAAGAAGAGCGCTACCGCAACATGGTGCGCCAGCATACCGATTACAGTTGCGGCGCGGCAGCGCTTGCCACGGTGCTTCGCTATGCCTACCACCTGGACGTGAATGAAAACACCGTCATCCAGGGGATGATGGGTGTGGCCGACCCGGCGGTGGTGAAACAGCGCGGGTTCTCGCTGCTGGACATCAAACGCTATGTGGAATCGATCGGCTTGCGCGGCCGCGGCTATCGCGTGGACGAAGGACGCCTGCGCAGCTTGCGTGTGCCAGGCCTGGTACTGATGGATGTGAACGGCTTCCGCCATTTCGTCGTGCTCAAGCAGATTCGCAACGAAACCGTTGAGCTTGCCGATCCGATGCTCGGCAACCGCAGCATGGCTTTAGCCGATTTCATGAAAGGCTGGAATTCGCGCGCGGTATTCGTCGTGATCGGTAGTGACTTCGATCGCAACACCGTGCTGCTTCAACCTGTAACCAAGCCGAGCGCGCGCGCGCTATTCGCCCGCCAAGGCCCGATCACCGATGCCGAGCTGCTCGACTTCGGTTTTACCCATGCTGATTTTTTCTAGGCTGATTTTTCCCAGGCCCGATTTCTTCGAGCACCCTCTTTATAAAGGACGCGCAACGATGAACAACGGAGCGATGAATCACCGAACTTATCTGATAACGGCACTCGCCCTCGCGCTCGCTCCGCTGTGCGCGCCCGTCTTTGCCGCCGATCAGGCCCCGCCAGGTCACGGCCTACGTGAATTGTCCGACACCGAGATGAGCACCATGCGCGGCCGCTACTCCCCGCCAGGCGGCACCAGCGTGGCGTGGTTTGGCGTGAGCATGATCTCGACCTGGCAAACCGCAACCAACCAGCTCTTGCAAAGCACACTGACGTTGAATATGGATTTCAGGAAAGACCAACCTCAAATCAGCTTTCAGCCGAATGTAACTATCACCAGCGTGAATGCTCCGCTGCCGCCAACCACGACGAATCCCACTCCTCCCACTGCACCCAGCGGCCCCAGCCGCAGCGTAGACAGCAGCGGTCTGGCGAATGCGGGCGGCGTAGTGCAAAGCGTGCAGATCGCCGGTGACAGCAACCATGCCAGCAACACCACCCGGCTCAATGTGCAGGACGGCGGCACGCCGCCCGCACCGTCCAGCCCTTCCACGACGCCTACCACTCCCACCGCTCCCAGCAACGCCCTCGCAACCATCAGCAAGGACGGTGCCACCGCGACCGCCAGCTACGCCGGCGATGCCGCCAGCGTGCGCCTGACGATTCAGGGCCAGGGTGCTGTCGAGCAGTGGATTCGCAACGGCAGTCTCGGACAAAGCGTAACGCTCTCGTCCGACAACCAGATGGTGAGCAACCAAATGCAGATCGACCTGATCCGCCGTGCGGTCGCCACCAATATCCAGCTTGCGCAAAACGTGGCGCAGGCGATCAACCTCACTCACGGAGTAAGCGGCCGCTGAGATCCCGACGCCAATCCGGCGTGCGTTAGAGCCTGCTCAAGCTACAGGGGACATCATCATGCAAACCAAGCTTCTAGCCACCGCCGTGGCATGTGCTTTGATCGGTGCATTGCCAATGGCTGCAACCGCGCAGCAAGCAACTGCCTCCACTCATGCTCCCGATGACCCGGCGTCCGCCGGGCCGCCGGCCCCCAATCGGCAAGACCAGAGCGACGTACAAACCCTGGCCCGCGACCTGCAAGCACTCAAGGCCAACTACGCGCAAGAGGTGCGCCGGCTGCGCGAGCTGGATATGCAAGTGCAAGCCCTGCAAACCCGCCTGACCGGCAAAGCGGGCGATACCGCCATACCGGCGGCACCGCTATCTGCCGAATCGACAACCGCCGTGGCCGCTGCCGACAGTGGACACGCAGGCAATCAGGCCGATGCCAGCAAAGCCGAGCAAGCCGCGCAGTCGCGAAGCCTGCAAGATGCCTTGCAACAGGAGCACGCCCTGTTCAATCGCAAGCTGACTATCGAGAACGGCATCAGCTATGCCTGGTACGACCGCAAGCAACTTACCTTGAACGGCTTCCTCGCATTGGATGCGATTTTCCTCGGCAACATCGCGCTGCAAGACGTGAAGTCCAATACCTTTACCTATACGGCTGCCGCGCGCTACGGCGTCAGTCCGCGCCTCACCCTGAATCTCGAAGTGCCCTACCTCGGTCGCAAGACTTCTTATTTCCAGGGTGGCGCCGGTGGCGCCGCCGCGCAGATCGCTGAAGAGTCGACCACGGGTAAAGGCATCGGCGATATCACGCTCAGTGCCAACTACAAGCTGTTCTCGGAAACCGATAGCCGGCCCGATACGGTGCTTACTCTGGGGGTTGTCGCGCCTACCGGACGCGAGCCCTACGGTATCAAGTGGGTAGCGCCTGGTGGCAACACCGGCAACAAAGCCGACGGGCGTTTCTCGGTACCGGTCGAACAACCCACCGGCAATGGCCTATGGCAAACCAACCTGGGTGTATCCGCAGTGAAAACGATGGACCCGGCCATCGTCTTCGCCAATCTCGGCGTCATTCACTCCTTTGCCCGCAGCTTTCCCGATATCGGTACCGATCCGCAGACCAAATCGCCTGGTCGGGTAAAACTCGGTGACGCGTATTACTTCGGTGCCGGTGTGGCATTCGCATTCAATGACCGCACCAGCCTGAGCCTGTCTTTCAGCGACAAGGTGAATGGCAAGGCCTCGCTGCAAACTCGCGGCGCGTCCTGGACGAAGATCATCGGCAGCGACGCCAATGCCGGCACTTTCAATCTCGGCGTGACCTATGCGCTAAGCCAGCACACTACCTTGGTCACCATGCTGGGGATCGGCCTGACGCCCGATGCACCGAACTTCATGCTGACCTTCAAAGTGCCTTATATCTTCTAGACTCGATATCTTCCGCTCCCCCGTAGGTATGCCATTAGCGGCATGCCTATGGGGGAGCGTCGTTAGAAGCCATCAGCGCAACTCGCTCAGTGCCAACTGATGCTTTTTGCACAAGCGATATATGGTGACCCGCGACACACGCAGCCGACGCGCGCATTCGCTGACGTTGAAACGACTCTCGCGCAAACACGTGATGACCGCATCGCGCTCAGCCGTCACCCGGGTACTACCCAGACTGAAACGCATCGATTGAAGCAATGGCGCGTCGACCAGATCCAGATCGGCCGCGCTTATCAGCACGTCTTCGGCGACCACTGCCGCGCGCTGCACACGATTGAGCAACTCGCGAATATTGCCTGGCCAGGCAAAGTTGCGCATCGCCTGGCGAGCGGCGCGACTGAACGTGCGGGCGTTCGTGCTGTGATGCACGCGGAAGGCATCGAGAAAACGCTGCGCCAGCAGCTCCACATCGCTTTCTCGCTCGCGCAATGCGGGCATGCGCAGGCGCAACACGTTGAGCCGGTAATACAAATCCTCACGGAAGCGGCCTTGCGCCACCGCCTTTTCCAAATCGATATGCGTCGCCGAAAGCACGCGCACATCAAGCTTGATCGAATGGCTGCTGCCTACCCGCTCCAGCGTGCCCTCTTGTAGAAAACGTAGCAAGCTGGTCTGCGCATCTAGTGGCAGGTCACCTATTTCATCGAGAAATACCGTACCGCCCGCGGCTGTTTCGAAATGACCGATCCGGCGTACGTTGGCACCGGTAAAGGCGCCGCGCTCGTGACCGAATAGCTCGGACTGCACGAGATTCGGTGGTAAGGCACCGCAGTTGATCGCTGCAAAAGGATGCGCGGCGCGTGCGGATAGCCCATGCAGGGCCCTGGCAGCGACCTCCTTGCCAGTACCCGTCTCGCCGGTAATCAGCACCGGAAGATCCACGGGTGCGTATTTACGTACGCTGGAGATCAGCGTGCCTATCGCCTCGCTGCAGCCATCGATGCCAATGCCTTCGCTACGCGCCTCGGCGATGGGCAGATAATCGCCTTCCATCCGCCTCAATACGTGGATCAATCGCTGTAGATCGAGTGGGGCGGTAAAGCAGTCCATGCTGGCATGCACAAGGCATTCCACCTGCGGCGTCTGCACCGGCGCATCCGGCGAGAGCAAAGTCAGCCACAGCAAGTGCGGATGTTCAGCCATCCATTTGACGATTGCCTGTACACGATGAGCATCACCGCAGCGCAAATCAGCCAGTGCAACGACAATGTCGCCATGGCGTTTGCCGACGCCCCCTCCGGCTTCGGCATCCACGATACGCGTTGCCCATCCCACATCGGCCAGACTGATACGCTCGCGCTCAGTTGGTTGGCCGAACCAAACCACACAACGCCTGCTCGCTTCCCCTATCGCAGTCATCGCTCTCTCCCCTGAATACAAGTTCACGGGTTGCTTGTTGACTGTGTCGCTTCTTCACGGTTGGGCGGCATAACCCGTCTGCAACACTCAGTGGCCACCCCCTCCGATGGCCCTTACAGCCGACTCCCCTCAGGCGACCGGCTTCTACATGTTATGGATACGTGAGAAGCGTTGTTGAATATACATCCATCCGTATAACAAATGTGCGTCAAATTTCGTCTTTGGATGACGAAATTTCCAGCGCAAAAGTACGTAAAAACCTACGAGTCATCGAGCCGGGAAATGGCGGTCTATACGGTCAAGTTGGCACGATCCAAAGTGCTCACCAGACACCGGTATTGGGCATCGACGCCCAGGGCTCTCGCGGTGGCAGGTGGCCGTCTTGCAATAACTCGATCGAGATCAGATCGGGGGATCGCACGAAGGCCATATGGCCATCTCGCGGTGGACGGCTGATGGTGTAACCCATCGCATGCAGGCGCGCGCAGGTGGCGTAAATGTCATCGACGCGGAAGGCCAGATGACCGAAGTTGCGTGCGCTACCGTAGTCCTCGTCCGAGCCCCAGTTGTAGGTCAGCTCGACCTCCGCCTCCGGCGATTCCGGCGCGACCAGAAAAATCAGGGTGAACTTGCCCGCTTCGTTTTCCATCCGGCGCGTTTCGCGCAGGCCCAGACCCTCGCAGAAAAAACGCAGGCTGGCATCGACATCGCGGATGCGGATCATGCTGTGCAGATATTTCATAGTGAATTAATCCAGAAACAAGTCAGGCAACAAGGGCTGTGACGGATCGACCGCATAGGATGAAAAATCGGTAACGCCACTCTCGCGCAGCACCACGTCGTCAATCAGAAAGTGTCCAGCGAAACCCGCCGCCGGGCGCGTCAATACGGCGTGAGCAGCGTCCGCCATGATCGTCGGCGTGCGACAGCGCTCGATGGCGATACCAGGAATCATATTCAATGCGTCGGTAGCAATAATCGTACGCGGCCACAGTGCATTGACCGCCACGCCTTGCGGACCGAACTCACCGGCAAGACCCAGCGTGACAAAACTCATACCCATCTTGGCCAGGGTGTAGCCGGTATGCGGCGCCCACCACTTGGGGTCCAGGCTGGGCGGCGGCGCCAGCGTCAGGATGTGCGGGTTCGCGGCCTTGAGTAAGTGCGGCATGCACCATTGCGCGCAAAGAAAGCTGCCGCGCGCATTGACCTGCTGCATCAAGTCGAAGCGCTTCATCGGTGTATCTAAGGCACCGGCCAGCCAGATCGCGCTCGCATTGTTGACCAGGATGTCGATACCGCCGAACGCATCCACGGTCGCTGCCACGGCGGCACGCACTTCGTCTTCTTCGCGGATATCGCACTTCAGCGCCAAGGCTTTACCGCCAGCCGCCTCGATCTGCTCTGCGGCGGTATAAATGGTGCCTGGAAGCTTGGGATTGGACACACTGCTTTTGGCAGCGACCACGATATTGGCGCCATCGCGCGCTGCGCGCAGTGCAATGGCCAAGCCGATGCCACGCGAAGCACCGGTGATGAACAAGGTCTTGCCGGCCAAACTGCTCATAGGTATCCGCCTCTTTAAAAAACTCACAATGTATCCGCGAAAAAACGCAGCTCAGCCTTTCTGAAATCGCGGCAGGATGTCACGCAATTCAGCAAGGCGAGATACGGGGTCGATAAGCTCAAGCATCCGCTGCCGCTCATCATCATGCAGCGGCAGCAGCTCTGCCAGACGAAAGCCCAGCCAACTGGCATCGTCATAAGCGCTGCGCGGCGCGTGCCGCCAATGCGGCGCCATCGTCTCGATCAAGCGCTCAAGAATCGTTTGCAACAAGAAAAATTCCACTGGCACCTGCAGGACCGGCTCCGCCGGCCACAATGCCACTTCACCGCGCACCAGGCCGTCCGAACGCACATGCGTATGGGCCACGCGGAAACGCGTACCGCCTTCGGCCACGATGCCGAGCAAACCATCGGCGCCATGGCTGAAATCGGTAATCCGCGCCAACGTACCGACAGCAGCAGGCAGCGCCGATGCGCCGACCTCATGGCCTTGCAGAATCAGACAAACGCCGAAGGGGGCGTCGGCACGCGCGCATTCACGCACCATGTCGAGATAACGCGGTTCGAAGATACGCAGCTGCAGTGGCGCACCGGGATACAGCACGGTGGCTAACGGGAACAGCGGCAGCTCGGTGAGTGGGGGTTGGGCAGCCATGGGCGTCAGTGTAACCAGTGCGGTTTGATTAGGGATGCCCTGTCCATGACAAGCACCACTGGACTACGGCCCGCAACGGCCTCACATTTCTCCCGGTCTACAAGGGAATCATCACGGATGTCCATGCCTGCCGAATTACCGATTGCCATCGCCGCACCCAACGCTGCGCCCGCACTGGACGGCATGCCCGTGCTGCGAGTCGATGCCTTGAGTAAATCCTTTGAAAAGCGCCAGGTACTGCAAGCCATCGACTGGAGCGTGCCGGCCGGTCGCGTGATTGGCCTGCTCGGTCGCAACGGTGCCGGCAAAACGACGCTATTGCGCTGCCTTCTGGGTTTGTCGCCGATCGATAGTGGCCAGATCGAGCTGTTCGGCGAACCGATGATTGAACCGGGCGGCGAACGCATGCACCGCGTCGGTTTCGTACCGCAGAGCTTCGATCTGTTTCCATGGATGAAGGTGCGGGCCTACCTGGATTTCACCGCCGCGTTTTATGCGCGCTGGGATCACGCGCTGACCGCTCGCTTGCTCGATAGCTGGCAACTCGATCCTCGACAGAAGATCGGCCAACTCTCGCAGGGCCAGCGGCAAAAACTGGCCATCGTGCGAGCGATTGCGCCGCAACCAGATTTGCTGGTACTCGACGAGCCCGTAGCCAGCCTCGACCCGCAAGCCCGGCGCGCATTTATGGCCGAGCTGCTGGAACTGACGCGCCGCCCCGGCAAGACGGTGATTTTCTCCACCCACATCACCGCCGATCTGGAGCGTGCGGATGCCGACATCGCTTTATTGCGCGATGGCCGCATCCAGTTCACCCGACCACTGGCCGAGTTACGCGAGTGCATGCACCGCGTGATATTGAGCCGCGCGGAAGGCTGGCTTGAGGTACCACCCATTGCCGGCATGCTCAAGGCGAATATCAAGGGTCACGAAGCGCAGCTACTGGTCGAACATCCCGATATCGAAAATCTGCAGGCGCTGGCCGTGCAGTTGAACGCGAGCTTGCGTATCGAGACGCCCACCCTCGAAGACCTGTTCGTGGAACTCGCATGAAGGCGGTCTGGCAATTGTGGTTGCAGCCATGGAAGCGCATGCCTGTGCTGGCAGCGCTGGTAAGCCTGATGTGGCTGGCGGCGATGGGCATGTATTTGTTTTCCGTCGATAGCGAAGTCGACCTCAACGCCGCCGCCCTTGGATTGATCGCATTCGGCTCATGGTTCTGGCATATCGGACAAGGGCAGATCCTGCGCGAACTATGCCGCCCCGAAAGTTTCTTGATGCCGGACTTTCTGCGCCGGCTGACGTGGACTGCGGCCATCGACGCAGCGCAGTGGGTGCTGCTGCCGGCGCTGCTTAGCGGGCTGCTCGGCTTACCGCATGCCTGGCTGATTGCGGCAGCCCTGCTATGTGTCGCTGCGCTGGGCCTGGTCAGCAGCCAAGGCCGCCGCGCCGGCTTGCTGATCTGGCCGATATTCATCGTGGCCGGCTGGAAGCCTGAGTTGGCCGTGGCGGCTTTGCACATCGCACTGCAATCCCCGTTGACCGCACCACTGCTGTTGCTGGTCGCTGTCTTGATACTGCACTTGTCCCTGCGCCCGCTGCTGCGCATCGATGATCGCGACATTGAAACGTCGCCGCTCGAAAGCATGAGTCTTGACCGCTCCAACAACATCGGCGGCACACCGCCGCCGCGCGGTGCCCTGAGCAAACGACTGGTAGGCCTGTTCGACCGCACCTCGCAACGCGCACTGGATCTTGCATTGCGCAGCTACCGGCAACAGCCCGGCGCCAGGCAACGGCTGACACTGATCCGCCGACTGCTATTGCCGCATGACAACCCGTTGGCCATCGCACTGCGGCTGACCTGGGTCGCTGCCTTCGTTACGATTTATTTCTTCGCCGCTATTCACCGGCAGCACTTCAACGCCGCCGTAGTCGGCGCTTATGCCACCTTGTTGACCTTGGGTCGTTTTCCGCAGCTTGGCCGCGGCATGCAACGGATACGTCCCAACCTCGCCGACCTGTATCTGACGCTGGCGCCGACCACGCACGCGCAATATCAGAAGACCCTAGCCGATGCGTTGCTGATACTGGTGCCGATCAGCGTATTGAGCGCCGTGGCCTACACCCTGCTCGGTATTGCCTTGACCCACGCGGCCGAACCGGTCCGGATGCTGATGACCACGATCATCGTGACCTCGGCAGCAAGCCTGGTGGCGCTTGCGGTGCATTTGATCGGGCCGGAAAGCACCTTAGGACGCACGCTGGCGAATATCGTCGTGATACTTGGCGCGATGGCCTCTTACTGGGGCGGCTATTGGCTGATCGGCGCACTGGGCTATGTATTCGGCGGCGGCCTGGTTGCCATTATCGCGCTCAGTTTTGGCCTTAGCGTCTGGTTTGCCGGGCAACGCGAGTATCAGCGCCGCAAACCAAGCTTCGACGCGCCTATGGCTTAGGAATGCTCCGCTCTATGGGCGCAGCGCATCGACAAAGCGGCGCGGCGCGCCTTCAAAACCGCCGTTGGACATAAACACCACATGATCCCCGGCCTGGGCCTGATCGCGCAGCGATGCAATCAACGCATCTACGCTCGCTGCCGTGGTGCCGCGACCGTTCAGCGCATCGGTAACGTGCCTCGCGTCCCAGGGCAGTTCGGGCCGATGCAGAAAGATCACCGCATCGGCATCGGCCAACGATGGCGCCAGAGCCTGGGCATGCGCGCCCAGACGCATCGAGTTCGAACGTGGCTCAAGCGCCACCAGGATGCGTGCCTTGCCAACCTTGGCGCGCAGGCCGGCCAGTGTGGCGGCGATGGCGGTCGGGTGATGGGCAAAGTCGTCATAGACGCGCACGCCACCGATCTCGCCGACGACTTCCATGCGGCGCTTGACGCTCTCAAAGGTGGCAAAGGCCGGCAGCAGTACGCGTGGATCGGCGCCTGCCGCCACCGCGGCGGCCAGCGCCGCCAATGCGTTCATCACGCTGTGGTTGCCGAGCAGCGGCCAGCTCACTTCACCGATCAGCTCGTCCCCGCGATGCACGGTAAAGACGGAGCCGTCCGCCTCGACCAAAGTAGCGCGCCAATCGCCCTGGCCAATGCCAAAGGTCTCCACTGGCGTCCAGCAGCCCATCGCCAGCACTTCGGCCAGATACGCATCATGCGCATTGACGATCAGCCGGCCGTTGCCCGGCACCGTGCGCACGAGGTGGTGGAATTGACGCTGGATCGCGGCAACATCTGGAAAGATGTCCGCATGGTCGTATTCGAGGTTATTGAGGATCGCGATACGTGGCCGGTAATGCACGAACTTCGAGCGCTTGTCGAAAAACGCGGTGTCGTACTCATCGGCCTCGATGACGAAATGTCGGCCCTGGCCCAGCCGCGCCGACACGCCAAAGTTTCCAGGCACGCCACCCACCAGAAAGCCCGGTGCGAGGCCGGCGCTTTCCAGCAGATGCGCCAGCAGACTGGTGGTGGTGGTCTTGCCGTGGGTGCCGGCTACCGCTAGCACCTCGCGATCGGCCAACAGCTTTTCACCCAGCCATTGCGGGCCGGAAATGTAGCGCAACTGCCGATCGAGCATGTATTCCACCGCCGGATTACCGCGCACCATCGCATTGCCGACGACCACCAGATCGGGAGCCGGCTGCAAGTGTTCGGCGCGATAGTCTTGCTTAAGCGAAATGCCGAGCGCTTCGAGTTGCGTGCTCATCGGGGGATAGACGTTGGCATCGGAGCCTTCCACCACGTCACCGAGTTCGCGCGCTAGCGCGGCGACGCCGCCCATGAAGGTGCCGCAGATGCCGAGGATATGCAGACGCATGATTGCCCTATTCAACGCAAAACGGGCCGGCGTGGTCACGCTGCCCTAAAGAAGCAAGGGCCGCACTATGGCGGCCCCTGTGGTTCAACCGTTCGCGGCGGCTGACTCGTTTTCAAGTGCGCGTTTGACTCGCGCCGTGACTTCTTCGAGCTCACCTACGCCGTCGACAATTTGCAGTTTGCCGCGTTTGGCGTAGAACTCTGCCACCGGCGCGGTCTGTTCGGCGTAGATCACCAGGCGATCACGCACCGTCTCCGGGTTATCGTCGGCACGGCCCTGCGCCTTGAAGCGGATTTCGCAGCGGCCAAGAATCACCTCGCTCGGTACTTTGAGCTTGATGACCGCATCGAGCGGCTGGCCGATCTTGACCAGCAGATGTTCGAGCGCGTCGGCCTGCGCGAGATTGCGCGGGTAGCCATCGAGGATGAAACCGTTCTTGACGTCTGGCTGAGTAAGGCGCTCTTCCAGCATGCCAAGCAGGATATCGTCGGACACCAGTTTGCCGGCATCCATCACCGCCTTGGCCTTGAGGCCCTGGGGCGTCCCGGCCGCCACCGCTGCCCGCAGCATGTCGCCGGTCGAGATATGCGGCACGCTGAGCTCCGTCTTTAGCCTTTCGGCCTGGGTACCTTTGCCCGAGCCGGGCGCGCCGAGTAGGACGAGTCGCATATAACTCCACAAGATCCGCGTTCTGCCGCACACTGCGGCGATCCGCCAGATTCCGTTAATTTGGCTGCTCAAATTAGCTTCTGCGGGGGGTGCCGTCAAACCGCCCCACCGCTCCCCCATCGCCAAGTCACTGTTGTACAAGCGATCCACAAGCAATGACGCATTGTCACACTGGATCGTCCGCCGTATGGAGAATGTGATGAAGTCCAACGCCAGCCCCGCCACCGATCGCCTGCTATATGCCCAATCGGGCGGCGTTACCGCCGTTATCAATGCCAGTGCCGCCGGGGTCATCGAAACGGCTCGCGCCCACGGGGTGAAGGTCTATGCGGCCCGTAACGGCATTCTTGGCGCGCTGCGCGAGACCTTGATCGATACCTCGAAAGAATCGAAAGCAGCGATTGCCGCGTTGCGCCACACCCCCGGCGGGGCGTTCGGCTCGTGCCGCTACAAGCTGAAATCGCTCGATACCCATCGGGCCGAGTACGAGCGGCTGATCGAGGTATTGCGCGCGCACGACATCCGCTGGTTTCTCTATAACGGCGGCAACGACTCGGCCGACACGGCATTGAAGATCTCGCAGTTGGGCAAGGCGATGGGCTATGACATCCGCTGCATCGGCGTGCCGAAAACGGTGGACAACGATCTGGCGGTAACCGACTGCAGCCCTGGCTTCGGCTCGGTCGCGAAGTACACGGCGGTCTCCACCCTGGAGGCCAGCCTGGATGTCGCCTCCATGGCCGATACGTCGACCAAGGTGTTCATTCTCGAAGTGATGGGCCGTCATGCCGGCTGGATCGCCGCCGCCGCAGGCCTCGCCGGCGATCATGCCGATGCGCCACCCCATCTGATCCTGTTTCCCGAGAACGTATTCGACGAGGCCGCCTTTCTGGCCAAAGTCAAAGCCACAGTGGAACGCGTGGGCTGGTGCACCGTGGTCGCCTCCGAAGGCATTCGCAATGCGGCCGGCCAGTTCCTTGCCGAGGCCGGCACCCGCGATGCCTTCGGCCATAGCCAGCTTGGCGGTGTCGCACCGGTGCTGGCCGCGCTGGTGAAGGACAAGCTCGGTTACAAATATCATTGGGCCCTGCCCGATTACCTGCAGCGCTCCGCGCGTCACCTGGCGTCGAAAACCGATGCCGAGCAGGCCTATGCCGTCGGCAAGGCCGCCGTGCAATACGCGCTGGCCGGGATGAACGCGGTGATGCCGGTGATCGTGCGCACCGCCGATGCGCCATATCGCTGGAAGATCGAGCCGGCGCCGCTGAGCAAAGTCGCCAATCATGAAAAGAAAATGCCGCGCAGCTTTATCACCCGCGACGGTTTTGGCATCACCGCAGCGGCACGCCGCTATCTGGCGCCGCTGATTCAGGGTGAGGCGCCCCCGCCCTACGGCAAAGACGGCCTGCCGGCTTATGTGCAACTGAAGAACACCGCGGTATCGCGCAAATTGCCCGACTTCAAGCCGTAGTTAAGAGCCTGTCTAAGGCGATCTTGCGCTCGGCCAGTAGTTGATCCACCAGCCGGTCCACCGCGTGTTCCGCCTGCTGCAAGGAATGAGCGAGCCGCTCGCCACCGAATTCGTCGTATTCCACCGCCAGCGAACGCACGTCAGTAATGCCCATGTAGCCGAAAGCGGTGCGGACGGAGGATTCGACGTGGTTCATCGCCGCTATACGCTGGCCCGGCTCGTAGCCATAGTCACCACGCGAACCGAGCAGGACCAAGGTGCGCCCCTGTCCCGCGAGCAGGGGCCAATAGGGCTCGCCACTGCGTGCGCGATCGAATCCAAAGGTGCGCCCTACCCGCACGATGTTGTCGATATAGGCCTTGAAGCCGCTTGGCACACCGAAGTTGTACATCGGCACGCCGGCCACGATGACGTCAGCGTCGAGCAATTCGTCGATCAAGGCATCGCTTTCCAGCAATCGCTGCTGCATCCATGGCATACGTGCCGGCAGCGGCGTGAAAGCGGCGTGGATCCAGTCGCCATCCACCGGTGCCGGTGGGCGCTGCCCAAGGTCTCGATATAGCAGCCGGTCTTGCACGGTCTCGCGCCAGCGCTCGACAAAGCGCGCGGTCAGCCGGCGTGTATGCGAGCCGTGAGCATGAACATCGGAACGTCCAGCTCGCGCACTGGCGTCTAGCTGTAACAAGGTAGTCATGGCCAGCCCTCTCTTATAAGTGAGTAGAATTTGTCGCTTGGCGACGAGAGCCGCATGCTAGGCAGGCTACCCATGCACGACAAACGATTCTTTCTCTTTCAATGAATGATTTGAATTCATCTATCTCGCAGCAGCGCCGGTACTTGCCGCCACTGTCCGCACTGCGTGCGTTTGAGGCCGCCGCACGGCATCAGAGTTTTCGCCTGGCTGCCAATGAATTGTCGGTAACGCCCACGGCCATCAGCCATCAGGTCAGGCAACTGGAATCCCTGCTCGGCGTGCCGCTGTTTGAACGCCGCGTGCGCAAGGTTCTACTGACGGCACAAGGCAGAACCTTGTATCCGGTATTGCGCGATGGCTTTGACGCCTTCGCCGCCGTGATGGCGCCTCTGCTGCAGCCGAAGAAGCGACGCACTCTGACCATATCGGCCACACCCGCCTTCGTCGCGCGCCGACTGGTACCCAAGGTGGCCGACTTTCACGCGCAGCACGGCGATCTGGATTTGCGCCTGCATGCCTCGACCACACCGGTGGACTTCAGCACGCAGCAGATCGATGCGGCCATCCGCTATGGCCGCGGCGACTACCCCGGCCTGCAGAGCGAGTATCTGTCGAGCACGCAATACGCCCCCTTATGCAGCCCGCGCCTGGGCCTGCACACAACGACTCAATTGCCACGACATCCACTGCTGCATTACCTGTGGCAACCCAGCCTGCCCGATCCGCCGGATTGGCCGGCATGGGGTCGCAAGGCGGGACTTGGCACGATGGATTTTCTCGGCGGGGTGACCTTCAGCGACGAAACTCACGCGATGGCAGCGGCCATCGCCGGTCAGGGCGTCGCTTTGTTGAACACCTCGCTGGTCGCCGATGAATTGGCTCAAGGCACGCTGGTGCAACCGTTCGGCCCAACGCTCGACGGCTTTGCCTATTACCTGGTGTATCCGCCGGCGACCGCATCCGATCCGGCATTTCATGCTCTACGAGCATGGTTGCGCGACGCGCTGTCGGCTGCGCCTGCTTGAGTTGTCATCGACGGGAATTGAGCGATGCAGTGGCGAAGGCCTACGCAAGGCAAGCCTATTGAAGAAAGCGACTCAGCCCTGTTTGATATTCCGCATAGTCTTGAATCGTGTTGTGGCCGGCCTCCTCAACCACCTGCTGCAAGGGTGGCGTATGGAAACTTGCGGCCAATCGCGCCGTGCGTTGCGGCGCCACGAGCATGTCGTCACCCGCTCGTAGCAACAACACAGGGCAACGCACCTCGGCAGCATAGCGCCACGACTCATAGCGATCATTGAGCAACCACGACACCGGCACCCACGGATACAACGACTGTGCCATGCGCGACATGCTGTCGAACGGCGTAACCAAGATCAGCCGCCCGACCGGCCGGCGCACTGCAAGCTGGATGGCTACCCCGCTGCCCAAGCTACGCCCAATGACCGCGATCGCCGCGTGATGCGGTGCGACCTGGTCGTACAGCGCCTGCGCATCGGCCACCAGCGCAGGCTCGCTCGGCGCTCCCTCACTGGCGGCATAACCGCGATAAGCAAGCAGGTACACCGTGTAATGCGGAAACCAGCGCGCCAGCTCCTCGCGTGCGTCCTCAATACGCTCGCCGTTACCGCCGAAATAGAGCAAGGCTTTCGACTGACCGGGATTCATCACCCAGCCGCGCAGCACCACGCCATCACGACGCAGCTCTAAGTTCGGTGGCTGTCGCACCAACCAGGTTCCCTCAGGCCGATAGATGAGCTGTCGCTGGCTGAGGTATAGATACCCGCAGAACGCGCCATACAGCAGCAGTACGAGTGCAGCGAATACCGCCATCACACGCCAGAACATGGGGCCTCGGATGTCGGCATTTCATTCAATGGCCATCGTGCGGCGATAACACGCGCACTTATCCGTTGCTCTAGGTACATGACCACCCCTGTGTCGTGACGCTGGGCACAGCTTGCCACACAGGGGCAGGCCCGCAGAGCCTGAGCGCAGCATGAAAACCGGCCAGGCGATGACACCCAACCATTCATGCGCATGTTTTTACGATGCCTCGACCGGTCCCCGCGATCCATTCGCCGGTGGAGGAACAACCTATGAAAATCATTGCCAGGGCATTCGCTGCCCTCTCCCTGCTACTCGGCAGCGGCGCAGCATTTGCCGACAACGATCACCGTGAACGCCATCGTCACGGTAATCAACGCGATCATCACCGCGACTATCGCGACCATGATCGCCAACGCCATGGAAACCGTTACGACGATCGCCGCTACTACCGCGAAGACCGTCGTCATCATGGCTGGAATCATCCTTACCGGCCGCATCGCTGGGCGCGCGGACATCGCTACTACGGCCCCAACGTCGTGGTACGCGACTACGGTTACTACCGTTTGCGCCAACCACCGCGCGGCTATCGCTGGATCCGTTCGAACAACGACTATCTCTTAGTGGCGATCGCTACCGGCATCATTCTGGATATCGCTATCCGCTGACGGCGGATCGCCCATCGGCGCTGCGTCGCACAACAGCCTCGTCATCGACCTCTGCCTATACTCGACCTGACCGCCACTACAGGCGGCCACCGTCGGGAGGCCGGTGTTTATCCGGCCGTTCTGGATAACCAATCATGGGGAGGCTCAGATGCTGCAGCAGTATGGCTTGTGGATCGTGCTGGCGTGTGCGGTCGTGGCAGTTCTGTATGGCGCGCTTTCGGTGCGCTGGGTTTTGGCGCAATCACCAGGCAACGCGCGTATGCAGGAGATCGCCGCGGCGATCCAAGAAGGCGCTCGGGCTTATCTCAACCGCCAGTACACCACTATCGGTGGCGTAGGCGCGGTGCTGTTCTTTATCGTCGGCTTTGCCTTGGATTGGGCGACGGCGATCGGCTTTGCGGTCGGCGCGATTCTCTCCGGCGCCACCGGCTATATCGGCATGAATGTATCGGTGCGTGCCAATGTACGTACCGCCGAAGCCGCACGCAACGGCCTCGCGGCGGCCCTGAAAGTGGCCTTTCGTGGCGGTGCGATTACCGGCATGCTGGTGGTCGGACTGGCCTTGTTCGGCGTCACCACGTATTACCTGGTACTGAAATATCTGGGCTACGAGACCATGCACGCGCTGCATGCACTGATCGGCCTCGCGTTTGGCTCCTCATTGATCTCGATCTTCGCCCGTCTCGGCGGCGGCATCTTCACCAAGGGCGCGGATGTCGGTGCCGATCTGGTCGGCAAGGTAGAAGCGGGCATTCCCGAGGACGATCCGCGCAACCCGGCAGTCATCGCCGACAACGTGGGCGATAACGTCGGCGATTGCGCGGGCATGGCGGCCGACCTGTTCGAAACCTACGCGGTGACCTTGATCGCCACCATGCTGCTCGGCGGCGTGATGGCCGAACAGGTCGGCGCCAACGGCGTGCTTTATCCGCTGCTGCTGGGCGGTGCCTCGATCATCGCCTCGATCATCGGCACGTTCTTCGTCAAGGCTCGCGGGCCGAAGATCATGAATGCGCTGTATGCCGGCGTGGCGGTATCGGCGGTCATCGCCGCGATCGCGTTCTGGCCGATCACCACGCAACTGATGGGCGACCAGCAATCGACGTTCGCGGTCGGCCATCTTTACGGCTGTGCCTTGATAGGCCTGGCGCTTACCGGCGCCATGGTGGTGATTACCGAGTACTACACCGCCACCGAATATGCGCCCGTGCGTCATATCGCGCAGTCATCCACCACCGGCCATGCCACCAATATGATCGCCGGCCTGGGTGTGTCGATGAAGTCCACCGCGTTGCCGGTGCTGGCGGTGTGTGCCGCTATCTGGGGTGCCTTCTCGCTGGCCGGCCTCTATGGCATCGCCATCGCGGCGACCGCGATGCTCAGCATGACCGGCATGATCGTCGCGCTGGATGCTTATGGTCCGATCACCGACAACGCCGGCGGCATCGCCGAGATGGCCGACCTGCCGCCGGAAGTGCGCGGGGTCACCGATCCGCTCGACGCGGTCGGCAATACCACCAAGGCGGTAACCAAGGGCTATGCGATCGGTTCGGCCGGCCTCGCCGCGCTGGTGTTGTTTGCCGACTACACGCACAACCTCAGCCAGCATCTGGGCATTGCCGATTTCCGCTTCGATCTGTCCAACCACTACGTCATCATCGGCCTGCTGATCGGCGGCTTGATTCCGTATCTGTTCGGCGCGATGGCGATGGAGGCAGTCGGCCGGGCGGCCGGTGCCGTGGTGGAAGAAGTACGCCGCCAGTTCCGCGAAATCAGCGGCATCATGGAAGGCACCACCAAGCCGGACTACTCCCGTGCAGTGGACATGCTGACCAAGTCCGCGATCAAGGAAATGCTGATCCCTTCGCTGCTGCCGGTGCTGGTACCGGTCCTGGTGATGTTCGGCTTCAAGTGGCTGGGCGGCGCCGAGGCTGGCGCACAGGCGCTGGGCGGCGTGCTGATCGGCACCATCGTCACCGGCCTGTTTGTGGCGATCTCGATGACCACCGGCGGTGGCGCCTGGGACAACGCCAAGAAATACATCGAAGACGGCCACTTTGGCGGCAAGGGCTCGGATGCGCACAAGGCCGCCGTTACCGGCGACACCGTGGGCGACCCTTATAAGGATACGGCCGGCCCGGCGGTAAACCCGCTAATCAAGATCATCAATATCGTGGCTCTTTTGCTTATCCCCTTGCTCTAACCACAAAGCCGACACCCCCTCTCCCGATAGGAGAGGGGGTGTCGATTGACTAGGGTTGTCCGGCCGGTGCGATTCCTAACCGCCGCAGCCACTGCCGCTTCATTTTTTCAGGCAAGGCGGATGAGCCTGCGCGCTGCCATATCGCCGAAAAAGCCATCGGACCGGCCGCGTCGCCATAGCTCGGATTGGCCAGGAAAGCCGAGGTCTCGCCCGCCCGTCGCCCGATTGAATGCCGTGCCGGGGATCTATCCGCTGTCATTACATGAGTCAGATTCGATTGACTCATGCTCAATGGAGCCCAGCGCAATCGACCCGAATTCGCTCGCCTCAGCGCCTGTTGAAGCTCGCATGATGTTCACCTCAAAGCATAGACTCTGGCCCGGTTAGATAGGTTGCCCTGGTGGGGCCGCCTGCTCTTGTCACCTGCACTGTTGAGGCCAAGCATGTTCAAACTCATTCGTCGCTGGTTGATCCGCCAAGCGGCTTCCGTCGATCGCGACACTATCGCCAAGGAAATCGACGACGACGGCGAGCTTGAAGGCAGTTATTTGTTCATGTGCGCGATGGCTTCGGGTATTGCCACCATCGGCCTGCTTTGTAACTCGGTCTCGGTCATCATCGGCGCGATGCTGGTGTCGCCGCTGATGGGGCCGATCGTGCGGCTCGGCCTCGGCATCGCCACCTTGCATATCGACCGGGTATTCCGTTCGCTCGGCACCTTGTTCGCCGGCATGGGCCTGGCCTTGCTGGTATCGATTCTGATCGTCTGGCTATCGCCATTGCGTACACCGACGCCGGAGATCCTCGCGCGCACTACGCCCAACCTGTTCGACATGATTGCGGCCACGCTATCGGGCCTGGCCGGCGGCTACGCGATGATCCGCAAGCGCGGCGGCACCATCGTCGGCGTCGCCATCGCCACCGCATTGATGCCGCCGATGGCTGTGGTCGGTTTTGGCCTGGCGGTAGGACAATGGCGGATTTCCCAGGGCGCGCTACTGCTATTCACCACCAATCTGGCGACGATTGCGCTTAGCGCTACGCTGATGAGTACATGGTACGGATTCAGCGGCCGCGCCACCCGTCATGCGGTGGCCTGGCAGATCGTCGTTGGCTTTGCCGTGCTGTTGCCGCTGGGTTGGCCGCTGGCGCATGCGCTGGGCGATATCGCACAGCAAACCCGCTTGCTCGGCACCGTGCGTAGCACACTGACCAGCACCTTGAGCGACCAAACCGTCCGCGTGCTCGATATGCAGATCGACGACAGCCGCAAGGTGCTCGACGTCACCTTCGCTGCGCAACATTACGACATGAAAGACGACACCAACCTGCATCAGGCGCTCGTTTCCGCGCTACCACCGAATCTGTCCCTGCGCTTGAATCCAGTAATCACCGTCGATCCCGCGCGCGCGGAGCTGACCCGTTCGGCCTTGAGTGTCGGCGCGCAAAATGCAGCCGCCTCGACCACGCAAAACATCAATGACGAAGCTCATGACGTGGTGCGCAACTTCCCCTTGCCCTTGCTCGGCTCGCAGATTGAAGCTCAGGACAAGATCATCACCTTGATAATCGCCCCTACCGCCACGGCATCACTGACGACACTCAAACAGATGGAAGATCACCTGGATGCGCAACTCGGCGGCTGGAAGGTACACATCGTACCCCCGCCGCGACCGCTACCGCCGGTGCTGTTTGGGCGCGCATCGGCCGAGCTTGGCGACGAGCAGGTCGCGACCATGCAGCAAGTCGTCTGGGCCACCCGGCGCTGGGGCGTCAAGCAGGTTCTCGTCGAGGGGCGGGCCAGCAGTGATGGCAACGGCACGGCAAGCCTCGCCTCCGAACGCGCCAGCCATGTCCGCGACTGGCTTGAAACGGCCGGCTTACACGCCAGCATGGGTGCCAGCTATCCGTTACCCGATCAAGCTCATGTGGAGGAAATGAACGGCATCGATGTGTTCCGTAGCGTGCTGATCCAGGTGACTGATCCGGCAAAGACTGATTGAATGGCCCCCTACCCCTTTGGAGGTCAGACGTGAATAAACGCTCCCTCGCTTTTCTTGCCACCCTGGTAATCACCGGTATGACCCACGCAGCCACATCACCCGCGACCGCATCGGCCACCTCGCCAGAGGGCCATGCCGACACTCATTTGTGGCTGGAAGACATCGACGGTGCCAAACCGCTCGCATGGGTCAAGCAACACAATGCCGAAACCGTGCAGAAGTACGCGCAAACGCCGGAATTCAAGCAGCTCGACGCACGCATCCTCGAAGTGCTCGATTCCAATGCACGCATTCCCATGGTCAACAAGATCGGCGATAGCTACTACAACCTGTGGCGCGACAAGGAGCATCCGAAGGGTCTGTGGCGGCGCACTTCGCTGGCCGAATACCGCAAGCCGCAGCCGGCATGGGAAACAGTGATCGATCTCGATGCCCTGTCCAAAGCCGAGAACGAGAATTGGGTTTGGCACAGCGCTCAATGTCTGAAGCCCGATAACCAGCGCTGCCTGGTTTCGCTGTCGCGCGGCGGCGCCGATGCCGATGTGGTGCGCGAGTTCGATCTGCGAGACAAACAATTCGTCAAAGGCGGTTTCGAACTGCCCGAGGCCAAGAGCAACGTGGCCTGGAAAGATCGCGACCATCTTTACGTGGCCACCGATTTCGGCCCCGGCTCGATGACCACGTCAAGCTATCCGCGCATCGTCAAAGAGTGGAAGCGCGGCACCCCGCTGACCACGGCCGTCACCGTATACGAAGGCAAGACCGACGACATGACGGTCGCGGCCTTTCGTGACAACACACCAGGCTTCGAGCGTGACTTCGTCAATCGCCAGCTCGCTTTTTACGACAGCGAAACGTATTTGCGCGGCAAGGACGGCAAGCTCACCAAGATCGATGTGCCCAACGACACCAATACGAGTGTCGAGCGCGAGTGGCTGCTGATCGAGCCACGCAACGATTGGACCGTGGCAGGCAAAACCTATAAATCAGGTTCGTTGCTGGCGACCAAATTCGACGACTACATGGCCGGCAAGCGCGACATCACCGTCTTGTTCGAGCCTACAGACAGCACGGCTTTAGATGGCCATTCGTGGACCCGTCATCACTTGATTCTCAATGTGATGGAAAACGTGGTGAACAAATTGGAGGTGCTCACCCCACAAGAAGGCGCGTGGAAACGCGAAAACCTCGGCGGCGCGCCAGCGCTCTCGACCATTGCCGCCGGTGGCATTGATGCCGATGACAGCGACGATTATTTCCTTACCGTCAGCGGCTTTCTGCAGCCGACCACGCTGTATTACGGCAAGCTCGGCCAGGGCGAGCCGTCGGCATTGAAGAACAGCCCGAGTTTCTTCGACGCTTCGCGCTATACGGTGAGCCAGCATTTCGCCACCTCCAAAGACGGCACCCGCGTGCCGTACTTCGAAATCGCACCGAAAAATCTCCAGGCCAACGGCAAGAATCCGACCCTGCAATACGGCTACGGCGGCTTTGAAGTTTCGCTGCAACCGAGCTATAGCGGCAGCATGGGCCGCGCCTGGCTGGAGCAAGGCGGTGTCTATGTCATCGCCAATATCCGTGGCGGCGGCGAATACGGGCCGCGCTGGCACAAGGCCGCGCTCAAGGCGAACCGCCTGCGCGCTTATGAAGACTTCGCCGCGGTCTCTGAAGATCTGTTTGCGCGCAAGATCACCTCGCCGCAGCATCTGGGCGCCATGGGCGGCAGCAACGGCGGTCTGTTGATGGGCAATATGCTCACCCTCTACCCGCAGCTCTACGGCGCCATCGTCAGCCAGGTCGCCTTGCTCGATATGCAGCGCTACACCCATCTCTCCGCCGGCGCCTCGTGGATCGCCGAGTACGGCGACCCGGACAAGCCGGCCGAATGGGCATGGATCAAAACCTTCTCGCCATATGCCAACGCCAAAGCCAGCCAGAAGTATCCGCCGACGCTGTTCACCACCTCGACCCGCGATGACCGCGTCGGCCCGGTACACGCACGCAAGATGTACGCGAAACTTGCGGACCTGGGCTACGACGCCAGCTTCTACGAAAACATCGAAGGCGGCCATGGCGCAGCAGCGGACAACAAGCAGTCGGCCTTTATGAACGCACTCGGCTACACCTACCTGTGGGAACACGTGAAGTAGGACTGGAGTACAGCCGCCTGAAGTAGAAGGCCGCCAGCCCCGCCCCTGTTCGCAGGTGGAGGGGCTGGCGGACTATCCCAGGACGCATGCTAGCCTTGCGCAGGCTGCCCGCGGCAGCGTCATAACGGTTCTGCCATGGAAGCAACCGCACTCGCTGCCCTGACCCTCGTTCCCGCCCAAGACTGGAACGACGACGCGTATCGCGCCTGCTTCATCGAGCTATACGATCAACTGCGCCATCTCGCACGCAAACAACTCAACGGCTCCGCACGGGTGACGTTGTGCACCACTGTGCTGGTCCATGAGGCTTATCTGAAGTTGCGGCCGAATCAGCCCGATGTCAGCTCGCGCGGCCGCTTTTATGCACTGGCTGCAAAAGCCATGCGCTGCGTGCTGGTCGATCACATCCGGGCCAACAAGACCGAGAAGCGAGGCGGCGATCTCGCCCGCATCACCTTGGTCACCGACGTCCCCTTTGCCCACGCCGCGCGACCGCTCGACCTGCTGGAGATCGAGCAGGCATTGGAGGCGTTGCAAGAGATCGACCCACGCATGGTCAACGTCGTCGAATGCCACTTTTACGGCGGCATGGAGTTCGATGAAATCGCCGAACAGCTTGGCCTCAGTGTGCGCACGGTGCATCGTGACTGGCGCTTTGCGCGGGCTTTTCTGCAAACCCGATTGAGCGATCCTGCCCTATGAGCCCGGCGCCCGAGGCACTCCGCTGGCAACGGCTATCGCAGCTATTCCATCAATGGTTTGAACTCGACCCGGCCGAACGCGAGGCCTGGCTCAGCACCGAATGCGCCGACGATCCCGCCCTGCGCGACGAGTTGGAGCGGATGGTGGCGGCAGACCGCGACGACAGCATGCTTGACCGTGGCCTCGGCGGCCTGATCGACCTCGATGCCGTGTCCACCCTGGCTGAACGCGATGCCGATGCCGAACGCGCCATCGGCGAAGTGCTTGGCGCCTGGCAACTCATGGCCGTACTCGGCCGCGGCGGCATGGGCACCGTATACGCCGCTCGGCGTATCGACGGCGAACGCGACAGCGGCCAACGCGCCGCGATCAAGCGCCTGCAGCATCGCTGGGACGGCAGCCTGCACGCGCTGCGTTTTCAGCAGGAGCGACGCATTCTTGCGGCATTGACCCATCCGAATATTCCGCGCCTGCTCGATAGCGGGCACGATGACGACGGCAGGCCATGGTTCGCGCTGGAATACATCGAAGGACAATCGCTGCTCGACTGGAGCGATCAGCAGCAACTGGGTTTACGCGAGCGCATTGAATTGTTTCGCCAAGTACTGGCTGCGGTAGCGCATGCGCACCAGCACTTTGTAGTGCATCGCGACCTAAAGCCGGCGAATATCCTGGTCGATCGCAACGGCCACGCCAAGGTACTCGACTTCGGCGTCGCCAAGCTGATCGCCGAATCGTCTTCGGCCACGCGCACCGGCGTACTGGCCGGCTTCACCCCGGAATACGCCGCACCCGAGCAGGTTTCCGGCACCGCCATCAGCGCCGCCACCGACGTCTATGCACTCGGGGTGATCCTGTATCAATTGCTGACCGGGCGATTGCCTTATGAGTTCGATCAGCTCGATTTGCGCGCAACCAGCGAGGCCATCACCTCGCGCCAGGCGACCCGGCTCGAAAAGGCGCTGACCAGTGGCACCCCGGCCGAGATCGCGCAACGATTGACCCAGCGACACACTGATCCCTCCGCATTTCGCCGGTTCGTCCGCGGCGACTTGTCGCGCATCGTGCAAACCGCGCTGGCGAAGGAGCCGCAACGCCGTTACCCCTCGGTGGAGTCATTCTCGCGCGATCTACAGCGTCTGCTTGAAGGCCGGCCTGTGTCAGTGTCAGGCGACACCGCCGGCTACCGCTTTGGAAAATTTGTCCGCCGCAACCGCTGGGGCGTGAGCATGGCAGGACTGGCGCTGGTCGCGATGATCGCCGGCAGCATCGGCGTGCTGCTGCAAAACCGCGCCACCCACGCCGAAGCCGCCCGTGCCGAACGCGAGGCCATGCATGCCAAGCAGGAAGTCGCGCGTCTGGAAGCGGTCAACAATTTCCTTAGCGATGTGTTCGCCGGCGGTGCGGCTGAATTGTCAGGCACACCGAATGTCACGCTGAGACAAGCACTCGATAGCGCCGTGAAACATCTGGACGCAACGACCAAGAATCAGCCCGGCATTGCCGTACGGGCACTGTTGGCGGCGGCCACCAGCTATATCTCGCTGGGCGAGGACATTCACGCCAACGAGCTGATCGAACGTGCGCAGGTACTGCAGGAAACGCGGCTGCCCGATTCAAAGGAGGATCGCGCCCTCGTATTGTCCATGCGCGCCTATGTCGGCCATGGCCTCAGTACGCAACAAGTGCTTGGCATGGCGCGAGAAGCCGTTGCCTTGCAGCGCGAGGTCGGTAGCGACAGCGGCCTGGTGGACGCGTTGTCGACCCTGAGCGTAGCGGAGTACGGCGTGAATAATCTCGCCGCGGCGCTAGCCGCCAATGACGAGGCCTTGCAGTTGCTGCAACGCAAGCCATTGCCTGCCGATGATCCTGGCGTAGTCGATCACCTTTCCAGCCGCGCCACCCTGCTCGGATTGAATGGACGCCATGCCGAGGCGGCGGCGATACACCTCGACGTGATTCAGCGCCGCACCCATGCTCTTGGCGCCGATAACGTCATGGTGTGGCGTGAGTACCTGTATTACGCCATCAGCCTGCAAAAAGCCGGCAAGCCGACCCAGGCACTGGCAGCGCTGGAGCAGGTGCTGCCCAGTCTTCAGCATGAGCTGGGCGAACAGAACGAGGACACCGCACAAGCGCGATTCGTGCACGGCCGCGTACTGCAAGACCTGCATCGGGATGGCGATGCCTTGCCCGATCTCGCCGCGGCCCACGACTTCGGGCGCAGCCACGATTTTGCGCAACGGCAACCGAACGTCGGCCGCGCCTATGCGCACTCCCTGGCCATGCTTGATCGCTGCACCGATGCACAGGCCGTGCTGGCCGAAATGAGCACACGCAAACTTGCCGTTCTCGGCGACGGCGGCAAACACCCGTTCGACGGCAGCCCCTGCCCGCGCTGAATCATCAGTACGTCATCGCCATGCCGGCCGATGTCAGTTTTTGCACGCGGATCTCGATTCTCTGGAAACGATGCCTTTCCACGAACCGGAGATCTGCAATGAATACTCGCTCACCTACGATGCTGGCCCTGTCACTGCTGGCCGCCAGTACCACGACGTTCGCAATTGACCTCACCCCGCTTAACGTCAATCTGGGCGCCTGGGAGATCACCACCCGAACCAGCACACAGGGCGTACTGGTACCCCCTGAGATGCTGACGCAGATGCCGTCGGCCCAGCGCGCAAAAATTGCCGCGGCGATGCAAGCCCGCTCCGGCAAAGTCAGTACTCAAGTCGACCAGGAGTGCGTCACCCCGCAAGTGCTGCAGGAGAAAAACGCCTTTATCGGAGAGCAGGACGAGAGCTGCTCGCGCACGGTGATCGCCAGCACATCGACCCGGCAGCAGCTACAGCTAAGTTGCCAGGGTGAGCATGCGCGCAACGGCACGGTGACGGTCAATGCATCCAGCCCATCCACGGTGACCAGCGTGGCCGATATCGCTTTTGCCGGCGGCGGCAAGGTGCATGTAGAGATCGATGGGCGCTGGCTCGGCGCCCACTGTGCCGGCGTAACGGACTGATCGCTGGCGCCTTACCGCATTCGAGGCACCTGAAGGCCGTGGCAACCCCGGTCTGCGGGTGCCGGTATGTCGTCGGACGGTGACTTAGACAGGCTCTTACTGGCGCTGTCTTTAGCGACATGTCAGTTGGCAGTGCGAAATCTCGATTACTCCCATGCCGCATTGACGTCGGCTTACTGAATTTGGGGATGATCCATGAATCGCACGACTCACCACCTGACTGCATCGCCAGCGCGCCACAACCCGCTCACTGTCGCGCTGATGCGCGCCATGCGCACGACCAACGAAGCGTACCCTGCCAGACATCACCGGCTCAGCACCTTCGCCTTGAGCATTGTGGCGCTGGCATGCGCGGGCGCCATCGCTCCAGCCTTTGCCACCTGCACTAACTCCTCAGGCAGCTACAACGCAGGCGGTGGCGCTGCGAACTGTACCTATACGTCAGCCATCGGCGGCCTGGCGTTGGCCACCTCCGATTACGGCACGGCGCTGGGGGCGCTTAGCACGGCCAGTGGCGACTACAGCAGCGCATTTGGCGTATTCAGCGACGCCAGCGGCAATTCCAGCATGGCTGCTGGCCATAATGCCGCTAGCCAAGGCGATTTCAGCATTGCTTTTGGCAATGGCAGCTTTGCCCAAGGCAATAGCAGCAGCGCCTTTGGCGATGCCAGCGCGGCCATCGGCGACAACAGCAGCGCCTATGGCACCCAGAGCCAGGCCAATGGCACCAGCAGCAGTGCCTATGGCAATACCAGCATCGCCAGTGGCAGTCACAGCAGCGCCTACGGTTACCTCAGCACCGCTAGTGGGGCCAGCAGCAGCGCTGTTGGCGATAGCAGCATCGCCAGCGGCCTCAACAGCAGTGCATTTGGCGTGTTCAGCACGGCCAGCGGCGTCAACAGCAATGCGGTTGGTCACTTGAGCAAGGCCAGCGGTATTGCCAGCAATGCTTATGGCTTTGGCAGTCAGGCCACTGGCGACAACAGCAGCGCCATGGGCGACAGCAGCCTGGCCAGCGGCGTGACCAGCAACGCCTACGGCAGCCACAGCAGCGCCAGCGGGGCCGGCAGCAATGCCTATGGCGCCAACAGCAGCGCTGCCGGCGGCTACAGCAGCTCGTTTGGCTTCTACAGCAGCGCCAGCGGTAGCTACAGCAGCGCCTATGGTCATGTCAGCACGGCTGCGGGCAACAATAGCGATGCGCTCGGTGCGTTCAGCACCACGCTGGCCGGGGCCGGCTCATCGGTGGCGCTTGGCGCCTATTCCACCGCAACAACCGCCAATACCGTTTCGGTAGGCCACACCACGACGGATATCGATCCAAGCACCCACTCCGCATACAGCAGCGCCCTCACTCGTCGCATCGTGAACGTAGGTGACGGCATTGCGGCTAGCGATGCGGCGACCAAAGGCCAACTGGATCTGGTCAATACGCAAGTAAGCAGCAACACCCAGGCCATCACGCAGATCGATGGTCGCGTCACCACCATCGAAAGCAAGATCGGCAACCTGCAGCAAAACACCGCGCAGTTGGATTACGTCACGGTCGACGGCAAAGGCGACGGAACCGACAAGGCCACCGTCATCAGCAGCTCGCGCGGCGTAGCCATAGGCTCGAATGCCAAGACCGGCGGCGATCATGGCACCGCCATAGGCGGCGACAGTTATGCCGCCGGCCCGAACGACACCGCGCTCGGCGGCAACGCCAAGGTAAACGCCGATGGCAGCACCGCGGTCGGCGCCAACACCGCGATCGCCGCCACCGCGACGAATGCGGTGGCGATGGGCGAGAGCGCCAGCGTAACGGCCGCCTCTGGCACGGCAGTAGGCCAACGCGCGTCAGTGACAGCGGCAAATGCCGTGGCGCTGGGCCAAGGCGCGGTCGCCGATCAGGCCAATACGGTGTCTGTTGGCAGCGCCAGTCAGCAGCGGCGGGTCGTCAATGTGGCCGCGGGCACGGCGGCTACCGACGCGGTCAACAAGGGGCAACTTGATGCGGGCGTGCAATTGGCGATCGACCAGGGCAAGGCCTATACCAATCAAAGCGTGGCCAATGCGGGTCAGCAGCTAGGTCAATTTCGCGATCAGGTGAACGATCGTTTCCGCCAGGTCGATCAGCGCATGGACCGCCTCGGCGCGATGGGCGCCGCCTCGACTCAAATGGCCATCAATGCCGCCGGTGCTACCGGTAGTGGTCGAATTGCCGCCGGTGTGGGCTTCCAGGGCGGCAAGACGGCATTGTCGGTGGGTTATGCAGCCCCGCTAGGGACCCGCGCGCATATCAGCTTCGGCGCTACCGCCAGCGGCTCGGATGCCTCCGGCGGCATCGGCTTTGGCGTGGATCTGTAAACCGTCTCGGATCACGCCCTGCAAAAGGGCGTGATCTGGCCGAAGAGGGAAACACCTAACGCGGCTATTATCTGCACTCTGGATCGTCAGCCCGAACCTTATGAAACCGTACACCAAGGTCATTCCCACCAAGATCCGCCCTGAACTGCGCGAATGGATACTCGCCACGGCCAGTGCCGGCCATGGCGTGCCCGACTTGCTGCGCCTGATGAAAGAATCGGGCTACGACCCGGTGCAGAGTCGGCGCATGGTCTCTGAAGTGCTGAAGATCCCGCTTGCTGCGATGAACGCTTCGACCACCAAGCCGAGCGGACGCCGCCCACGCCACCCCGAAGCGCCCATGGTCGCTATAGACGGCCAAACGATTCGGGTCGCGCTGAGTGTCGATGCGCCGCCATTGCGCGTGCTCGACGGCCTGCTATCGGCCGAGGAATGCACCGCACTGATCGAGCTGGCAAGACCACGCCTGCAGCGCGCCCTGACCGTCGATAGCCATGGTCAGCATCAAGTCGACGAGACACGCACCAGCCAGGGCATGTTCTTTACGCTGGGCGAACTACCGCTGATCCAGACCATCGAGAAACGCCTGGCCGATCTGCTGGACATGCCGGCCGATCACGGTGAGGGCTTGCAGATCCTGCACTATCGGCCCGGCCAAGAGTACGAGCCGCATTTCGACTGGTTCGACCCCACCCAGCCGGGCTATGCCGCGATCACCGCAAAAGGCGGCCAACGCGTTGCCAGCGTGGTGATGTATCTGAACACACCGGACGAAGGCGGCGGCACCGGCTTTCCGGCGCTCGGGCTGACCGTGACCGCCTGGCGCGGTTCAGCCGTCTATTTCGCCTATGAAAGCGGCGACCAGTCCTCGCTGCATGCCGGCCTGCCGGTGCTGCGCGGCGAGAAATGGATTGCCACCAAGTGGCTGCGCGAGCGACCGTTTCAACGCTAAGAGCCGGTCTGGCGCGTTGATGTTTCTGCAACCGCACGCCCTGTGCGCGAAAGGGCGGCGGCGGTATCGCTGCACTGGCGTTTTGCCGACCAGATGGACTCCTACACGGCTTTCGCGTACAGCGGGCGTTCCTACATTTATGGCGTTTTGCCGTATCCTTGTGCGCTTTCCTCTCCCTTTTCTTTCATTTTCAAGGACTATTCATGGGTCTGCATCTCGTCCCCGCCGGTCGTGACGTGCCGAACGAAATCAACGTCATCATCGAAATCCCCAAGGATGCCGAGCCGGTCAAGTACGAGGTCGATAAGCAGAGCGGCGCGATTTTCGTCGACCGCATCCTGTCCACCCCGATGCGCTACCCGTGCAACTACGGCTACGTGCCGGGCACGCTGGGCGGCGACGGCGATCCGCTGGACGCGCTGGTGATCCTGCCGTTGCCGCTGGTGCCCGGTTCGGTGATCCGCTGCCATCCGGTCGGCATGCTCAAAATGTCCGATGAAGCCGGCAGCGACGAAAAACTGGTGGTGGTGCCGGTGGCGAAGATTTTCGCCGGCTACGCGCACATCAAGGACATCAATGAAGTCTCCGGCCATTGGCTGGAGCGCATCGGCCACTTCTTCGAGCACTACAAGGATCTGGAGAAGGGCAAATGGGTGAAACTCGAAGGCTGGGTCGGTGCCGATGAGGCCAAGGCCGAAATCGTCTCCGGCATGGCTCGCTACGTCGCCGATCAGGGCTGATCGCGCTGCATGAGAACGCGGCGCCCCAGGTGGGCGCCGCGTTTTTTTGTGCCTGTTTTTTTGTATCTGGTCTTTAGTATCTGTTTGGGGAAGATGCCTAGGCGATATTTCGCAACAAGCCGCCGATCGCCATTTGCTGTGCCGTGCTGCCGATAACCGAGTCGAATGCATCGGACCCGCTGACCCACCACCACATCACCACACATACCAACAACACCAGCAATGCCAACAGGGTCAGCACACTTCGCAGCAAGGTATGACTGGGGCGGGGCTGACTCGATCGGGCTGAAGTAGCCTGTTCCATCGGGTGACTCCAAGGGCGGGATCAGCGTTTACAACGCACGATCCACACCGATGGCATACAAGCGCGTGAAGATCAGGCCTTGTGATAGACCTCGGCGCCCTGGGCACGAAACTCGGCGGCCTTTTCGGCCATGCCCTCGTCGATCGCCTCGAATGCATCCGTGCCGTGCTCGGCGGCATAGTCGCGTACATCCTGGGTGATCTTCATCGAACAGAACTTGGGGCCGCACATGGAGCAGAAATGCGCCGACTTGTGCGCATCCTTGGGCAGGGTCTCGTCGTGAAATTCCTTGGCCTTCTCCGGGTCCAGGCCCAGATTGAACTGGTCGTCCCAGCGAAACTCAAAGCGCGCCTTGCTCAGTGCGTTGTCACGCACCTGGGCACCGGGGTGGCCTTTGGCAAGATCCGCCGCATGCGCGGCGATCTTGTAGGCGATGATGCCGTCGCGCACATCCTGCTTGTTCGGCAGTCCCAGATGCTCTTTGGGCGTGACATAACAAAGCATGGCGGTACCGAACCAGCCGATCATGGCCGCACCGATCGCCGAGGTAATGTGGTCGTAGCCCGGTGCGATGTCGGTAGTCAACGGCCCGAGGGTATAGAACGGCGCCTCATGGCATTTCTCTAGCTGGCGCTCCATGTTCTCTTTGATGAGATGCATCGGCACGTGGCCTGGGCCCTCGATCATCACCTGCACGTCGTGCTTCCAGGCGATCTGAGTCAGTTCGCCCAAGGTGTCCAGCTCACCGAACTGCGCCGCATCATTGGCGTCGGCAATGCAGCCCGGACGCAAGCCGTCACCCAGGCTGAACGACACGTCGTAGGCCTTCATGATTTCGCAGATATCTTCGAAGTGCGTGTAGAGAAAATTTTCTTTGTGATGCGCCAGGCACCACTTGGCCATGATCGAACCACCGCGCGACACGATGCCGGTCACTCGTTTGGCGGTAAGCGGCACGAAGCGCAGCAACACGCCGGCGTGAATGGTGAAGTAATCCACGCCCTGCTCAGCCTGCTCGATCAAGGTGTCGCGAAACAGCTCCCAGGTCAGATCCTCGGCGACCCCGTCAACCTTCTCCAGCGCCTGATAGATCGGCACCGTACCGATCGGCACGGGCGAGTTGCGAATAATCCACTCGCGCGTCTCGTGAATATGCTTGCCGGTGGATAGATCCATCACCGTGTCACCGCCCCAGCGGATCGACCACACCAGTTTCTCCACCTCTTCGGCGATACCCGAAGACACGGCAGAGTTGCCGATATTCGCGTTGATCTTGGTGAGGAAATTGCGGCCGATAATCATCGGCTCGCTTTCCGGGTGATTGATATTGGCCGGGATGATCGCGCGACCGCGGGCAACTTCGTCGCGCACGAACTCCGCGGTAATCAACTTCGGCAGCGCCGCGCCGAACGACTGCCCCGGATGCTGGCTGCACAGCGCACTGCCCGCCAAAGCCTCGATGCGTTGGTTTTCGCGAATCGCGATGTATTCCATCTCGGGCGTAATGATGCCGCGACGGGCGTAGTGCATCTGGGTGACGTTGGCGCCGGCCTTGGCCCGCAGCGGCATGCGCGTGGCACCGAAGCGGAAGGCCGCCAGTTTGGGATCGACCGCACGTTGCCGGCCGAAGGCCGACGTGAGATCCGCCAATGATTCGACATCGCCGCGCTCGGTTATCCAGGCCGCACGCAACGCCGGCAGCCCGGCCACCAGATCGACCTGATAGTCGGGGTCGGTATAGGGACCGGAGGTGTCGTAGACGGTGATCGGCGGATTGGTTTCACCACCGAACAGCGTCGGTGTCTGTGCCTGGGCGATCTCGCGCAGCGGCACGCGTAAATCAGGGCGGCTGCCTTGAACATGGATCTTGCGCGATCCGGGGATCGGCCGAACAACGGCTTCGGAAAGTTCCTGCGCTGCGCGCGCGAGATCGGAGGGCAAGGCATTCATCGGCGTTCGTCCTGTTGGCTTGAGAAGCCCGCACCGACACAGGTACGGACTCTTGCGGGGTTTTCACCCCAGACGAAGCGATGGTGCCGGGCGCACGCGGCTGCCCCCGTGCGACGAAGCTCCCTACACCGGTGCTAGCCGGATCAGGTTCGAAGGGACTCTCTCAGCCGGCTATCGCCAGCACCCCCGCTTCAACAAGCGCCTATTCAAGCACGAAGCGGGGTGAGCTGCTACTCAACGCGGAAGATAGGCACGCAGGAAAGTATCGACGCCGTCACGCGCGGTCTGCTCCATCTCGGCGGCATAGGAGTGCGGGCACTCCTCGCAGCCGAACATGCGACGCAGCATCAACTCGCCCTTGATTAGCGAAAAGAACTGCACGCTGGCGCGCACTACATTGGTGATATCGAGCTTGCCGTCGTCAACCGCATGCTGCAGCAAACGCTCCATCAAGCCATGCGTGCGGGTGGGGCCTTCTTCCCACATCAATTTGCCGTAGCGGGGATTGCCCTGGCGGCAATCACTGAGGATGGCGCGGAAGGTACCGACATTCTGCGCATCGCAATCGAGATGGATGTGATGCAGGGCGATCCGCAACAACGTCTCGCCGACATCGGCCTGCGGATCGTATTGATAGGTCTCTTCCGGGATCAAATCCTGCACGCGTGCGCGGATCACTTCGCGAAACAGATTGTCCTTGTCGCCGAAATGGCTGTACACGGTGAGCTTGGACACACCGGCCTCGGCAGCCACGGCATCCATGCTGGTGCCGGCAAAGGCATTGCGTATGAACAAAGCTTTGGCGGCTTCGAGAATCGCAGCACGCTTCTCCATGTCCTTCGGGCGTCCAGGCCCTTGCGGCTTGAGTTGCGGAGCGGTGGTCATGCGTACACCTTCACAAATGGCGGAATCGTGTTTATTATACGGGTCGGTACAATTATTTTCCACGAACCTTACCTGAGACTGTCACGCTCAGTTCCTTCGCGGGATTTACCCTTACCAGGTCTTGCGGCCTTGCTGAGTACGTCGCTGGAGTGCCTAGTGTCCGCGGACACCGCTTCCCACATGACTTTCGTCAGTTTAGCGCGATGACTTCCGGCACTTCGTGAAGGCCACGCCAAGCCGCAGGCTAACGTCATTGTCGGAACCAGGCTAAGCGCTTATCCTTTCTGACCTTTTTACGATTTGTACAGGATTTAAGCGAGATGGCGATGAACTTCGAACAGGCGCGGCAAAACATGGTGGAAAACCAAGTGCGCCCCTGGGAGGTGCTCGATAGCCGCGTACTGAACGTACTCAGCAGCCTGCGCCGCGAGGATTTCGTCGCCGCCGAACACCGGCAGCTTGCTTTCACCGATGTATGCCTGCCGTTAGGCCATGGCGAAGTAATGATGAAGCCGGTCATTGAAGGCCGCGTGCTGCAGGCGCTGGACCTCACGCCGACCGACCAGGTGCTGGAAATCGGCACCGGCTCGGGCTTTCTCACGGCCTGCCTGGCCAGCTTGTCGGCCCATGTCACCAGCATCGACATCCATGCCGACTTTATTGCCGCTGCCGGCCAACGCCTGGCCGCTGCGCGCATCAGCAACGTGACGCTGGAAGTGGGTGAAGCCATCGAGGGCTGGCAGCCGAGCGGCTTGTTCGATGCCGTGGCGGTAACCGGCGCGGTGAGCGAGATCCCGCAGCGCTTCCTCGGCTGGCTGCGCCCCGGTGGCCGCCTGCTTGTGGTTCACGGCGAGTCGCCGGCACAGCAGGTGCTCTTGCTAACTCACGAAGGCGACGGCCGTTATCGCGAAGAAAGGCTGTTCGAAACCGACCTGCCTTATCTCGCACATGCTGAACCTGCGCGTCGATTCACCTTTTGATCCTGGTTTTGATCCTGGGCGCCCCGCCCTCCCTGTTCAATACGATTTGATCTATCCGAATGAGGCAACCCATGCGCTTGAAGCTTCTGACCCTTGCCCTGACCCTGGCGGTGCTGCCGCTATCCGGTCGCAGTGAGGACTTGCTGGATGCATACCGTGAAGCGCGCGCCAACAACCCGACGTTGGCGCAATCTGATGCTCAGCGACTGTCCACTGCCGAAGGTATTACTCAGTCGCGCGCGCTGCTGCTGCCGCAACTATCGGCCGGCTTGACGTTCAGCCAGGCCAGCGGCGCCGACAGCAGAGATTCCGCTGGCGGGCATTCGCGTTCGCGCCAGCTCTCGGCCACGCTGAACCAGTCGATACTCGACCTCAGCAAATGGGCCAACCTCTCGGCGGCGCGTTCGCAGTCCGAATCGCAAGACCAGACCTACCAGGCAGCGCTGCAGGCGCTTTATGTGGAGGTCACGCAGGCCTATTTCCTGGTGTTGACCAGCGAAGATGCATTGACCTTCGCCAAGGCCAACGAAGACGCCTACCGGCAGGCTTACGAGCAGGCCGATCAGCGCTTCAAGGTCGGCCTCTCCGCCGTTACCGACGTCTATCAGGCCAAGTCGTATTACGAGAACGCCAAAGCCCAGACCATCGCGGCACAGAACACGTTGAACGATGCGCGCGAAGGGCTGACCCAGGTCACCGGTAAACAGACCGGCGAGCTGAAGAAGCTGCGCGAAGAGTTGCCGATGGATCCGCCCACCCCGAACGACCCGAACACCTGGGTGCAAGAGGCGTTGAAGAACAACCCGAACATTCTTGCGCAGCAATACAACGTCGAAGCCGCCGAGCACACCATCAGCGCGGCGCGCGCCGGCCATCTGCCGACCATCAGTGCCACGGTGCAACGCGGCAAAACAACCGGCTGGCTTGAGAACGGCAACGTCAATCCTCTGAGCAGCAGTGCGCTGGGCAACGGTCGCTACGGCACTACGGCCGGCGTGACGCTGTCGGTTCCGATCTTTTCCGGCGGCGCCACCCAGTCGCATGTGCGTCAGTCGATCTACCAGCGTGACTCCGCGCAAGACGGGCTGGAGATCCAACGCCGCCAGGTCACCCGCAACACACTCAACTACTACCGTTCGGTCGTCGCCGGTATTGCGCAGGTGCAGGCAGCCAAGGCGTCGGTGGACTCAGGCCAGAAGGCGCTCGAAGCGACCCGTGCCGGCTTCGACGTGGGCACCCAGACCATGCTCAACGTGCTGAATGCGATTCAGACATTGACCCAGTCGGAAAGCACCTACTCGCAGACACGGCACGCCTTCATTCTGGACAAGCTGCAGCTCAAGCAGTCGAGCGGCGCGATCGATCTGAAGGATGTGGAAGAGGTCAACGCGCTACTGCAGTAAGCGATAGCGGCGTAGTCCACGCATGAAGAAAAGCCGAGCCTTGCGCTCGGCTTTTTTGTAGCCCGTTTTATGTAGCCGTTTTTATGTAGCCCGTTTTACTGCGGGCTATTCCTGCAATTGCTTGTCGATCAACCCCATCACCCGGCGTACCGCACCACGCTCGCTGTCGAAAACGATGCGTGCGCTGGCGCCCATGCGCGCGCGTCGTTCGGTATCGAGCAACAAGCGCAGCACCTCTTTGCCTAGCTGCTCTTTGCCCTTCACCCGCGCCGCGCCGCCTTCGCGGATCAGCGTCAGGGTGATTTCTTCGAAGTTGAAGGTGTGCGGCCCCACCAGCACGGGGGTCGATAGCGCGGCGGGTTCCAGCACGTTATGGCCGCCGATCGGGATCAGGCTGCCGCCGACAAAGGCGAGATCCGCCGCTGCGTAGAACGGCATCAACTCGCCCATCGCATCGATCACAAAAACCTGATGCGATGCCGACGGCACCCGGTCCGCACTACGCGTGGCTACGGAAAAGCCAAGACTACGCGCGGAGTGCTCGACCATTTTGAAACGCTCGGGATGACGCGGCGCAATCAGCAGCAAGGCATCGGGCAAACGCTTGAGCACCTCCAGATGCGCTTCGAGTACGGGCAATTCCTCGCCTTCATGCGTGCTGCCGGCGATCCACACCGGCCGCAACCGGCCCCATTGTTGACGCAGCTCTTCACCCGCAGGCACGGCGTCGTCGGCAACCGGCATATCGAACTTCATATTGCCGCTGACCAGAATCGTCGCCGGATCGGCGCCAAGCAGACGGTAGCGGGCGGCGTCGGTACGCGACTGCGCCGCGATCAGACATACGCAACTGAGCGCCGAACGCACCAGCCCGCCCATCGGCCGATAACCGCGCAGCGAACGCTCGGACAGCCGCGCATTGACGATCATCAGTGGAATGCCACGGCGCCGGCAGGCGAAATACAAATTCGGCCAGATCTCGGTCTCGACAATGATCGCCATGCGGGGCCGCACACGCTGCAGGAAACGCGACACGGCAAACGGCAAGTCATATGGCAGGTAGACGTGCACCACACTGTCGCCGAATAGCTGCCGCACGCGCTCAGAGCCGGTCGGGGTGACTGTGGTGACGACCAGCGGCGCATTCGGATAACTGTCGCGCAGCGCCTTGATAAGCGGCTCGGCCGCATTCACCTCGCCCACCGAGACGGCGTGTACCCACAAACTGCCGGAGACCGCCGGCGCACTGGGAAAACCGAAACGCTCGCGCCAGCGCCGGTGGTAATCGCGGTAACGCACACCTCGCGCCAGCAACCGCAGCATGATGAACGGCGTTACCAGATACATCGCAAGGGTATAGAGATAGCGCAACGGCTGGCCTTCTGGTCGAACAACGCAGTATAGCGATGCCGGCCATGGGGTCGAGAATGCGTGCGGCTGAGAATAAGAACGCTTAGGAATCAGCCACCGCCCCGCTACAATGCGTTCGATGCCCGGTACGCCTCGCCCTCACTTCACTCGCTCCCTGCTCTCCCCACTGCAATGGCCGGCCTGGCTGGGCGTCGGGGTGACCTGGCTGATTGCGCGGCTGCCCTATGCCGCGCTGATGTGGCTGGGACGGCGGCTCGGCGATTTGGTCCTTTACGTCAACTCGGCCCGGCGCGATGTCGCCGAAACCAATATCGCACTGTGTTTTCCCGAGCTTTCCAAGGCTGAGCAAAAGGCGTTGGTAGATGCGCATCTACGCGATATCGGCCTGATGCTGATGGAATTCGCACTCGGCTGGATGGGCAGCGACCGTGCCGTGGCGCAAGTACCGGTGACCATCGAGGGGCTTGAACACCTCGACGCCGCGCGCGCGCAGGGCAAGGGCGTGCTGCTGGTGGGCGGACATTTTTCGCATCTGGAGCTGTGCGCACGGCTGGTTTCGCAACACATTCGCATTGCCGGCATGTACCGGCAAATGGATTCGGCGGTGTTCGAATGGGCGGTGCTGCGCGCCCGGCTGGATTATGCCGACGCCATGTTCGACAAGGACGATATTCGCGGCACCGTGAAATACCTGCGCCAGGGCGGCACGCTGTGGTACGCGCCAGATCAAGACATGCGCAGCAAGGACAACGTATTCGTGCCGTTTTTCGGCGTGCCTGCGGCCACCATTACCGCCACCCACCATCTGGCACGCATGTCCGGCGCAAAAGTCATTCCGTTTTTTCATCGCCGCCTGCCGGACGACCGCGGCTACGCCATGCGCCTGGGCGCACCGCTGGAGGATTTCCCCAGCGCGGACGCGTCGGGCGACACCGCCCGCATCAATGCCAGCATCGAGCAGATGGCGCGCGAAGCACCCGAGCAATACCTATGGGTGCATAAACGGTTCAAAACGCGACCAGACGGCGAAGCACCGATCTACTGAATCCAATCGGCGAGGCATCGGTCGGCATGGCGATCAGTTGGGTTATCCGAAACCCCTGTTCAGTACCCTGGGGCGGGCCAGACCCATTGCGTTAACAAGCACTTAAGCCACTCGACAGCCTCACGACAGCCAAGCCGGGTAAAAAAGTGCGGTGACTTAACCTGCTCCATCCAGTTGATCCACCGCCCCTCATACACGTCTCGTTTCCGCCATCGGGCTAAGCGCTTGTCGCCGACCGGAAGTGCGGAATGAGCATGGATGCACCGCGAACCATGGCCTTTCCGATTTTCATGTATCACAACATCGCGCAAGCACCGGGCGGCCTGCGCCGCTGGCGCAGCCTGTATGTGAATCCGGGTGCGTTCGCGCGCCAAATGTGGCTGTTGCGTCGATTCGGCTACACCGGACTATCGATGTCGGCGGCGATGCCTTATTTGCGTGGCGAGAAGCAAGGCCGAATCGCGGTGATTACGCTGGACGACGGCTATGCGGACAATCTCGACAACGCGCTACCGATACTGCAGCAGTACGGCTTCAGCGCCACTTGCTATGTCGTCAGCGGCGGCATCGGTCAGTTCAATCAGTGGGATGCCGAACGCCTGGGCGTACGCAAACCGCTGATGACGCCGACGCAATTGCGCGATTGGCATAACGGCGGCATGGAGATCGGCGCGCATACACGTACCCATCCGCGCTTGACCCAATGCAGCGATGCGCAGTTACACGATGAAATCCACGGCAGCAAGTCGGATCTGGAAGACTGCCTCGGCGCAGCGGTCACTCAGTTTTGCTACCCCTACGGCGATATGGATGACCGCGTTGCCCGGGTGACTGAAGAAGCCGGCTATACCGCCGCCACGACGACCCAGCGCGGCCGTGCCGCAGCAGGTATGAATCTGTGGCGGCTGCCGCGGGTGCAGGTCGCCCGCCATCACGTCTTGCCGCAGTTCGCCATGCGCGCGTTCAGCGGCTACGAAGATCGGCGACGGGCATGAAATTCCTATTCGTCGGCACGAATCCCGAGCACACAGGGGCGGCGACCCATTTCATCGCCTTGATTCAAGCCGTCGCCGAAGCGGGCCATCAAGTGAGCGTGGTGGCGTATCCCGACGGACTGATCGCGCGCGGGTTGGCCCATACGAATGCGCGCCTGTATCCGGCGAAGTTTCGCAATGTGTTCGATCTGCGCGGCTATGCCGCGACATTCAAGGCCGCACGACAACTAAAACCCGACATGCTGGTCGGTAACTTCGGCAAAGAATATTGGCCGCTGATCCTGATGGGACGTCTATTGCGCGTGCCGGTAACGCTGTTTCGCCACCGCACGCCGCCGATGAGCCGGCTATCGGGCTATCTGCTTCCACGCCTGGCCAAGCATTTCTTCGCGGTATCCCAACATGCACGCCAGGCTTATCTCGATTGCGGCATCCCCGGCGATCTGGTGCAGGTGCTCTATAACCCGGTAAACATGGCCCAGTGCCGGCCAGACCCGCAACAGCGCCGCGAAATCCTGGATTCGCTCGGCCTGGGCGATGACGCGATCGTGCTTGGCTATGCCGGCCGCATCCATGGCAGCAAGGGCATCTTCACCCTGCTCGAAGCGGCAGAGCAGGCGATGGCGAGCGAACCGCAACTGCATTGCTTATGGCTGGGCCATGGCCCCAGCTCGCAAGAACTGCACGAGCGAATTACCGCTGGTGCATTCGCCGAGCGGCATCATGTGCTGGGCTGGATCAACGACGTACATCCTTATTACACCGCTCTTTCGATGCTGGCGTTTCCGTCGATCGCGACCGAGACGTTTGGGCGCGTTTCGGTAGAAGCGCAGGCCTCCGGTGTCCCGGTATTGGGCAGCGACATCGGCGGCATCCCCGAAACCCTGTCCCCCAACGTGACCGGCCTGCTGCTGCCACCAAACGATGTCGGCGCATGGCGCGATGCCATTCTCAGCATGTGCGATCCCGCGCGCCGCATGCCGATGGCGGCGGCTGCCCGCGATTTCGTGCAACAGCATTTCAGCACCAGCGTGATCGCGGACGAATTCGTGAAGCTCTTGCGCGATAAACCGCCCGAACACAGCTCAGCGAGCCATCCACTGCAGCAACCACGCGACAGTAGTGCGCGTTAGAACCTGAGCCAATGCTTTCCGGCTATTTAGACGTCGATATAGCACGGCCCATCTGACAACCAGACCCCTGGCGACGCATGCCGCCAGGGGTGTTATTTACCTGCTATGGCCGATCATGGCGCGTTGACGAAGGCCTTCCATGCGGCAAGCAGATTCTTCGCATTCACCGACCCAAGGCCTGTAGCAAAGCTCCAGCCGGGCTGCGACGCATAGGCTGCCGTCTTGGGGGTGTATACCGTGGCGCTGCTCGACGTCAGACCTACCTGGACTGGGCCATAGATCCCCTGGAAATTCGCGATCGTTCCGTAGAAATAGCAATCGGGACTGACCACGGCCGGGAGCTGCTGGATGCATTGAGTGGAAATACCGCTACGCGTCACATTGTGAAACACGCATTTGCCGGTGCCCTTGGGGCCGTTATCGGCATTGCATACGTCCAGCGAGGGCGGCGCCGCACCCGTTGCACCACCGTATTCCTGCGCCGCCAACGCATACAGCGTCGGTGCGGCATTGCCCTGATTCGCCGGCAGGCCGCGTGCGGCCAGGCCTTGATCGATCAGTGCCTGGATGCCGGCAAACATCGGTGCGGACAGCGAGGTACCGCCCTCAAGGCTCACTGGAGCGGTGAATCCCGGCACGCACGGATTGGCCGCGGTACAAATAATCGCCCAGGTATAGCCGCCATACGAACCGGCGAACAAGGACACGTCCGGGACATCGCGCGACTGATCCTTCGCCGCGTTATGCACCTGCCGCTGCCATGCCGGCTTGCGATCCACCGAGGACGGACCGCCGCTGCCCGCTTCGGAGGTTACGTAATACCCGTTGGGGTCATAGATGAGATATTGCTTGCAGAACGCAAGCGCACTGGGTTGCCCGGCGAATTTAGCCGCCAATGCATTGCCGCAGGATTGGTTCCACGGAATTTCCGGCACGTAGGAAAGTACCGACCCATACTCCGAATTGGTCGTTTTGCTGAAGTACTTGCTGCTGGTCTTATCCAGCACATCGGCGGTATCCGTGCCACCCACGACGGTGACATTGGGCGACGTACCGAACGAGTTGGCGTCCAGGCCGGCCCCGTTGATAAAGCCGCCATTGAAACTCGGATTGCTGCCGGAGTCGCCGCTGGAAACAAACACCGAAATACCTTCAGCATCGGCCTGCGCCCACATCAGATCGATCGCGGCCTTGCTGGCGGCATCGGTAAAGCCTTCGCCGTAGCCGTAACTGGCACTGATGATGTTGGGGCGTTTGGCGCCGTTGATGAGGTTGGTCGCCGCGGTAAATACACCGCCAAAGAAGTTGCTGCCGTTGGAGTCAGAGCAACTGGCGACCACAATATTCGCACCCGGCGCCATGGCCGTCGACCACTCCGCATCGAGCAAGGTCTCGGTGTCATCCTCGCCAGGATTGGCAATCGTCGGATCGATGCAATTGGTCATCGGTGGCGTCGCTTGCGGCTGAACCTGCGCAAACGTGCCGCCATAGCTGGCAAGGTTGAATTGACTGACGAAGTTGGTCCAATCGGCCGGCACCATCGACCCGCCTTCGACCAGCGCGATCGTGATGCCGGTACCGGTCACGCCACTGGCGCGCAATTGGTCGACGCCATACATCTTGGCCATGTCATACGGCACCAGCCCACGCACACCGCCCTGAAAGCTGACGGCCTCGGGGTTTGCCACCAGGTTATGGACGGTCGCCGGCTGCTTGACTTTGAACCGCTGGGTGGCTGCATCGAATTGCGCCAGCTTAGGCGCCACGTGCAACGCCTGCGGGTGCAAATCATTGAGACCGGCAACGCCGACGACCACATCCCGCAACGCCGTCGGAATGCTGATATCGCTCGCATTCGCAATATGGCTGACCTTATTGATGGTGTAGTGGTTCTCCTGCGTATGGAAGGCGCGCTTCACCAGGCCCGCCGTGCCGCTGAAATCGATCTGCATCTTGTTCGGGTAAACGCCGTGGACGGTGAAACCCTGCGCCGTCAGCCACGACTTCACCGCGCCGATATCCACATCGGCAACACCAAACGTGGCGCCGTATTCTTCAGGGGTCAGCCAGGTATGAAATTTCGGTGACTTGGGATCGTGCTGGGCTGCGATCAATGCGTTCAACGCTCCCTCGCGCAACGCGCTGCGCTGGAGTATGAGCTGCATATGGTTCATGGGGGTCGAGTCGGCCACGCTGGCCGTGGGCTGTACCTTGGCAACGAGCCCCAGATGACTCTTTTCGACCGTCGACAAAACGCTGCTATCGATGGTCTTCGTCACGCGAGGCATTTCTACCGTATTGAGATCGGCAATGGCCACATTGGGCGTCGTTACCGGCTGCGCCATGGCAGCCGCTGGCAGCGCGGCAATCGCCGCAGCAATGGAAGCACACAGAATCAGATACTCGTTTCGCATGTAGTTCTCCTGGAAACTTTCAATGAAAAAAGCGAGGTCCCCTGTTTTTTGAATTCGTCACTCTACCGATCCATTCATTAGTTACGTCCCGACCTCCTTTATCGTTACGCCATAGAAAATCAAGGCAAAAGACACCCGCCGCGCTGCCATACCGGCAACGCGGTTCTCCTTGAAGGAGACCTGTCACTTTCAATGAAACGAGGGTGCCCCCCGGCATCCGCCCGCCAACGTCCCACGCATCAATCGCTCTTGAGTGTAGGAATATCTATCGAAAAATCGCAATGCGCGTGAAAGGAATTACGCAAAAACACCCGACAAAGCCAACAAACCAAACACAATCAATTACCTGTAAAAACAGTCCATTTATTTCCATCGATTTAAACCATGACTCTGACAACGCAATAAATTTCGCGCTATCGTGATAATTCACATGGAATTCACGGCGAATTGGCGCAACCGCCCAAATCATGCTTGCTGCAATAAATTTCGACGCCGTAATTTATTACTTCAGCCATTTCGCACAAATAAATGACGGCTGAATAAATAAGAATCGTTATCGCGTGCAACCTTGCCACGACGCGTCATCGACCGCGCAGCCGCTTATCTGCTGCGCATGCCTTTATCGGGCCCCACCTTTCGTTGGGCCTCGTGCAACTTCGCATACTTCAAAAACACGTAGAAAGCACCGGTCATACTGGCGACGAAGCCAGCCCAGCCATCCAGGAAATAACGCTTGCCGAGGTATTGCCGCAGAAAGAACCATGGCGGATAGAACACCATGCGCAGACCGGTGAACCGCTGCCCTTTGCGCAGCTTATGCGCAACCATTCGGGTGGTGTAGCTATTAATCTTGTTCATTCGCGTGGCGATATCGACATCGCCATGATTGATGAAGTCGGCGCGCCACAAGGTCTTGACCGGGCCATCGACCTCCACCGCCGAATGCACCTCGACGTGGTTCATGCGACCGCGCCGTCGATCGAACAACCGCAGCAGACCGTTGCGGCGACCCCAACGATGCTGCACTTTCCAAAACAATAACTCGCGGCGCGGCAAACGAAAGCCGGCATAGCGAGGCGCCACCAATGCCTGCTCGATCACCTCGCGCGTACCGGCCGATAAAGTTTCGTCGGCATCCAGATTGAGAATCCAGTCGTGCGTAGCCAAATCATAAGCACGCTGCTTCTGTGGGCCGAATTCGTCGAACGGATGCACCGAGACACGCGCGCCATAGCGTTCGGCGATCGCCACGGTGTCATCCGTCGAGCCCGAATCCAGCACCACGATCTCTTCGGCCCAGGTCACCCCGCGAAGGCACGCATCCAGCGTGCCGCCGTTGTTGTAAGTGATGACCACTACCGATAACGGTTCACGCGCCATGCGGCGACTCCTCACTGGGTACGACATAGAGCGCGGCGCACCACAGGCCAAGCAACCATGCAAACAACAAACCCCACCATGCCGAATAAAAAGCCAGATGGGTATTGAGCGGAAACAGCATCACACCAAGCGCCAGACTCGCCGGAAACGCCCGCGCGCGCGCGGCCGCACCCGCACGCCACCACGCGCGCAAAGCCAGCACAGCGCCAGCCAGCCATAGCAGCAAGCCCAGCCCACCGGTTTCGGTCAGTACCTCAAGCACGACCTGGTGCGCATGGCAGGCGCCCTCGCCGACACCGCAGGCCTCGGCGACCACGAAGTGATCGTTGGCCGGTGCGAATTGTGGATAGACATAGCGAAAAGCCCGCACGCCAACGCCATTGACCGGGTGTGCCCGCGCCATGCGCAGGCTGGTGCGCCAGATATCCAGGCGCCCGGCGAGCGCCTCGTCCAGACCCTGCGGAGCGCCGTTAAAAGCGCTCAAGGTGCGCTCCATGCGCGCATGGAAACGCCCCGATGTATTCCAGGCAATGCCACCGGCGAGTGCCAGCAATACGGCTCCGCCGGCACACAGCAACGCGAAGCGACGCAGCGAGCCAGCCTCGCGCCAGGCAAAACCCAGGGCGACCAGCCCATAGCAAAGCCAGGCCGCCCGCGACCCCGACAGCAATACCGGCCCTAAAACCAGGACCAGAGCGAGCAGCAGGCCCTTCAATCCCCACCGACGGCGTGCCGCCCATAGCGCAAACGGCGATAGCACGGCCAGCGTCGGACCGAGCTTGAGATTGGCCGCACCAAAGATGCCGGAAATGCGCTCGGCCTCGGCCTGCCCGCCCAGACTCCAGCCGGTAAGCGCCTGCACCCAGGCGTCGAACACCCACACGGCCAGCACGGCAGCGATTGCCATATACAACGCGGAAAGCTTTTCTTCTCGACGTATCGCGAAGCAGGCGTAAAGACCCAAGGGGACATAACGCAGCAACGCGGCCACGGTCGACCAACTTTTGCCTGGCGCTGCCGAACCTATGGCCGAAATCAATGCCGCGCCGATATAGGCGGCAAGCAGCCATAGCAGCAATTGCGCACCGGGATGCTCGTACAGGGCACGCGGGTGGCGCACGAACAGCAAGGCCACGCCGATCAGACAGAGAAAGGTACCTAGCTCGGCGCTACGCCCGAACGGCAATAAGGCTACGACCAGCCAGAATGGCAAGAGTGGCGAACGTAGGGCGGCCTTCAGGAGGGCGAACGGACTCATCGGTAACCGGGTTAGCTTTAGCTCACGCATTGTAGGGGGCGTGGCCGACGTTAACGATTATTGACGGCGCGGGGGTCATCAACCACACCGATAATCAGCGCACGAATGTTGGGCATCGCTTTGCTCAGCCCAACCTACGCGACTGTAATCCTCACGCGGCAATGCGTAATACGTAACCTAATACGTAGGTTGGGCTGAACAAAGTGATGCCCAACGTTGCGCAACGTTGAGGCTGGCCCCGACACCCAACATGGCACGCTTTTGACGTTCGCCGCGACCCCTACAGCGCGCAACGTTGGGGTTCGCTTTGCTCACCCCAACCTACGCGACGACCTCTTCGTAGAGGGCCAGGGTGGCGTGTTGCATGTCGGCCAGGCGATAGCTTTGCAGCATGGGGATGGGTGGTGCCACGCGCAGAAGCTCGGCGGCACGTTCCACCAATCGCTCTTTGTCACCTAGCGGCACCCGGCCAGCGGGATACAACTCCGCCAGCAACTCGCCTACGCCGCCATGCGCATAGCCAAGCACGGGTCGGCATAACGACAAGGCCTCGACCACCGTGCGGCCGAACGATTCGGGCTTGTTGGACAACTGCAACACCAAGGCGGAGATGGCATAGATGTCGCGGATGTCGGCACGTGCCGGGGCGAGTACGACTTGTGCCGCCACGCCGCTAGCCTCGATCAACTCGCGCAGCTCTTGCGCGTAGGCTTCGCGGCCGGGTTCGATCACGCCCAGCAGCAGCAACCGTGCATCAATGCCGCGATGCTTCAACTCGACCAGCAGCGCGATGGCATCGTGATGCCCCTTCAAGCGTGTGCCGCGCCCAGGCATCGTCAGCAGAGGTGCGCCAGCCAGGCTGGGATATTCGGCAAAAAAAGCCTTCTGCCAGGCATCCTCGGGCCGATGTCCATAGGGAAACGCCTCGGGATCGATACCGCGCGGAATCACTCGCACCCGCCCCGGCTCTAGCCAGCGATAGTGGCTGAGTACAAAGTCGCGCAAGGTTTGAGAGACCGCGATGATGCGTTCGCCGCGCAGCAGAATCGCGCTATAGCGACCCGGTGAATTAAGCCCGTGCACGGTGGTGATGAAATGCGCCGCGGGCGTCAATCCCTTCATGGCCCACCAGCCCAGCCAGGCCGGCAGCCGCGAACGCGCATGCACGATGTCCGGCTTAAGCTCACGCAAGCGCCGCCGCAATGCGCCAAACCGGGCCAGCGTGCGTAGCGATTTGCTGCCAATGTCCAACGTGATGTGCTCGCTGCCCTCGGCCTGCAGTTGCTCGACCAGGCGCCCGCCGGCTGAAATCACCACCGAGCGATGACCGGCCTGGACCAGCGCGCGGCCGATTTCCAGCACAGAGCGCTCCGCGCCGCCCGAATGCAACGCAGGGATTAGCTGGACGACAGTCAGCGACCTGGTGGGCATGGCGACAGCGGACATGGACTCTTCAATGAAAACCTTCATCCCACGGCACAAGCAGCAATCGTGCCGAAACCTCACCTACGCGGGCGTTTCGGCCCGGCATCACGGCTCAATCGTCAGTCGCGCAGGACGTAATACGCGCCGCAATAAGGACATTTCGACTCGCCGCCGTCATCGACGATCGGCAAATAAACCTTCGGGTGCGAGTTCCATAGCTCCATACCGGGCATCGGACAGGACAGCGGCAGGTCGGCGCGCGTCACTTCGTAACGATTTTCGGCATTTGCCGGAATCAGCGGTACGGCCGCGGCAGGGGAACGCGACATGGAAAAACTCCAGACTAGACATCGGGCCGCAGATGGTAGCAGGCTGCACCCGCCCAGGCGTTGCCGGGAATGGATAAGGGCTGATCGGGCAGCAGCGTCTGAACGGTCATACAGATTGTCATGGAACAGACCCAGTATCTGTCTGCCGACACCGAGCGTCGGCTATCTGCATTGAGGGGAATAACGTGGATTTCACCAAGATCATCGCGCGGGTCAAGGCTATCTTGACCACGCCACAGACCGAATGGCCTGCCATTGCGGCCGAGCCGGCCAGCGTTACCGGCTTGTACAGCGGCTATATCGCCATCGTAGCGGCACTCCCTGCGATCGCCAGTTTCATCAAGGGCAGCCTGATCGGCTTCAGCCTGTTCGGTGTCACTGTGCGTACGCCGTTCGGCATGGGCATCGTCGGCATGGTCATCGGCTATGTGCTCAGCCTGGCGCTGGCCTATGTCATGGCACTCATCATCAGCGCTCTGGCGCCCACCTTTGGCGGCCAGAAAGACCAGGTACAGGCGCTCAAGACCGTCGCCTATGCATGGACCGCCTATTGGGTGGCCGGCGTTGCCTCCATCGTGCCTTGGCTGGGTTGGCTGATCGGCATCCTCGGCGGCATCTATTCGATCTACCTGCTGTACCTGGGCCTGCCGCACACCATGAAAGCGGCGCCGGAAAAAGCCGCCGGCTATACCGCCGTGAGCGTAGTGATCGCCGTCGTGTTCGGCTGGATCATCGCCATGATTATCGGCGGCGTGATTGGTGCGGCGGCCCTCAGCGGCGCGGCACTGAGTGGCACGCACGTCACCAGCAGCGATGGCAGCGTCACCGTCGATGAAAGCAGCGCCCTGGGCAAACTGGCCGCGATGGGCCAGCGCGCCGAGCAAGCCAGCAAAGAGTTGGAGGCCGCGCAGAAATCCGGCGACAGCGCCGCGCAACAAGCAGCCATGGGCAAGGTGATGGGTGCGGTATCGGGCGACAGCAAGGTGGAGTCACTGCCCGTCGATCAGATCAAGGCCTTTCTGCCCGAGACTTTGGCGGGCCTGAAGCGCGAGAGCGCCTCAGCCGGACGCACCAATACCATGGGCATGCAGGTTACCGAGGCGCAAGCGGTCTACACCGATGGCAACGGCCATAGCATCAATCTGCAAGTGTCCGACACCGGCAGCATGAAAGGCATGATGGCCATGGCCAGCAGCTTTGCCGGCGAGTCGGAGAAACAGACCGACCACGGCTACGAAAAAACCTATAACGACTCCGGCCGGATGATCCACGAAACCTGGGACAACAGCAGCAAGAGCGGCGAATTCAGCATGATCGTCGCCCAGCGTTTCACCGTGCAAGCCAGCGGCAACGCCGACAGCATCGACCAGCTCAAGCAGGCGGTCACCAGCGTCGACCTGTCGAAGCTGGAATCGTTGAAAGATCAGGGCGTCACGAAGAACTGATCGCGGGAACGGGGAACGGGGAACGGGGAACGGGGAACGGGGAACGGGGAACGGGGAAAAGCCTTAAAAGCAGAGGCAGAAAAGCAAGAGCAAAACAAAGAAAGATCAAAAAAGAACGCGGCGCCGCAAGCACCCATCAGTCTGCATGTTCCCCGTTCCCTGTTCCCCATTCCCGCTCCAAAAAAAAGCCCGCGCCGTTACCGACGCGGGCTTTTCATATCGCGCTACCGATGAACTTACTGAGTAGCGTCGGCCTTCGGCACGGCACCTTCGGTGGTGATGCGGATCTTGATTTCGTCACCGACGTTCGGCACATAGGCGCCGATGCCGAAATCGGAACGCTTCAGGCTGGTGGTGGCATCGAAGCCGATCGCCTGCTGCTTCAGCATCGGGTGCTCGCCGCTCTTATTGAGCTTGGCGTCCAGCACTACCGGCTTGGTCACGCCGTGCACGGTCAGGTCACCGGTAACCTTGAACTTGCCGCCGCCGAGCGGCTGCACCTTGGTGCTCTTGAACGTAGCGGTGGGAAATTTGTCGGCATCGAAAAAGTCCGGCTTTTTCAGATGTTCGTCGAGCTTGGTCACGTGCGTGTCCAAGTTGGCCAGTGGCAAGGTCACTTCAACCGATGACTTGGCCGGGTTTTTCTCGTCGAACACCAAGGTGCCGTCGCCGAGACCAAAGTTTGCGCTCGGGTTGGAGTAGCCGAAATGGCTCCAGCTAAACAGCACATTGGTGTGTGCCGGATCGAGCTTGTAGGTCACCGGATCGGCGTGGGCGGCGACAGTGGCGCCAAGCAAACCGGTAATGAGCAGATAACGATATGCACGCATTAGGTATTCCTCTGAAGGTGGGGCTGCTTAAAGGCTGACGGCGCACGCCGCCAAGACACTAGCCTTAGACGATCTTGCAAGCCTCGTCGAACGACAGACGCGGGCTGCGTGGGAACAAATCACGGCTGGCATCACCGTAACCGATATTAATCATGAAGTTCGACTTGATCTTGGTGCCGGCAAAGAACGCCTCGTTGACGCCGTCCTGATCGAAGCCCGACATCGGCCCGCAATCGAGCCCGAGCGAGCGAGCCGCGGCAATGACGTAGGCGCCCTGCAGGCTGGCGTTACGAAATGCGGTGGCATCGATCAACGGCTGGTTGCCGGCGAACCAGCTACGGGCATCGGCATGTGGAAACAGCTTGGGTAGCTGTTCGTAAAACTCATAGTCGATGGCGATAATCGCGGTGACCGGCGCCACCAGGGTCTTGGCGCGATTGCCATCGGACATGAACGGCGAGAGCTTCTCCTTCGCCTCTTTCGACCTCACGAACACCACCCGCATCGGCGAGCAGTTCGCGCTGGTGGGGCCGAACTTGGCCAAATCGTAAAGCTGATGCAGTTGCTCATCGCTGACGTCTTTGGGCAGCCAGGCGTTGAACGTGCGGGCAGTACGGAACAACTGGTCGAGGGCCGTCTCTGAAAGCATCTCGCTCATAGGTATCCTTTTTTGACAAGCGCGCCGCCGAGGGCGCTACGATCGTCAAGTGTAAACGCGTGCGACGGCACGTAGGCCTACGGTTTGAGGAACGTACTGTGCTGTTTCAAGAAACAATGCTCGTCCCGCTGCCTGCACGATGAGACTACACGGGGAATGCTGGGTCATTACCGACCATGCCGCAGGCAACCAGCGGCAGGCGTTGGCGTTGGCCGAACAGTTGGAATTACCCATACGCCATCTGATCCTGGAGCCTCGGCCGCCCTGGTCCTGGCTCGCGCCACGGCTGCTTCCCGGCATGCGATACGCCCTCACCCCCGCCCAACGCGAACAATTCTCCCCACCATGGCCGCGCCTGGCTATCGGTTGCGGACGCGCCGCTGCCTTGTTCACCCGCAGGTTGCGCACGCTTTCCGGGGGCCATTGCTACACCGTGCAAATTCTCAACCCGCGGATCGATCCGGTCCATTGGGATAGCGTGATCGCGCCCGCGCACGATCGCCTCAATGGCCCCAATGTGCTGCGAACGCTGGGTTCATTGCATGCCGTCGACGCCGCCTGGCTGGACGATGGCCGCGAATCCTGCCCCACCCTGGCCGACCTGCCGCGTCCACGCGTCGGCGTGCTGCTGGGCGGGCCGCGCCAAGGCATTCCCTTCGACGCCGCCTACACGCAACAGCTCGCCGAGCGCCTGCTGGCGCGTTATCGCAAAGAAGGCGGCAGCCTGCTCGTACTCGCCTCGCGCCGCACGCCGCATGCGTCGATCGACATCATGCGCGCGATGCTCAGCGACGTCCCCGGCCTGATCTGGGCCGGTCGCGACGATGGCCGCAACCCCTTTCCCGGCGTGCTTGGCTGGGCCGATCGCCTCGTGGTCACCCCCGATTCGGTAAACATGCTCTCCGAGGCCTGCGCCGTCGGTTGCCCGGTACACACCCTGGTCGTGGCACCTCTACCGGCGAAAATCGAACACTTTCATCGTGCATTACGCGAAACCGGACTGCTGCATGACCTGGATGCCACGCCCCCGGCACAGCAAAAACCATTGCGCGAGATAGCGGCGATTGCCGAGGAGTTATGCAAGCGCATCGAAACCCATCAGCGAGCCACCGACGCACATCGGTAGGTTGGGCTGAACGAAGTGATGCCCAACGTTGCGCAACGCCGGGGTTCGCCGCACTCACACCAACCTTGTATTTTAAATTTGTCCAAGTCCCTCTTGGACAAAAGTGTCTGAATGCCGTCCCCCGGAGCAGTTATCACCTTGGACGCGTTGATCGTCTGGTACGGCCACACGCAGAATATCTAGCGCTTGGAAACACCCCGGACGGACAACGAGCGGCTTACGGTGAATGGTTTCGAGAGGCGATCAGGGAGGATCGATTGAACGAGATACGCGCTTATGTGCAGCAGCAACGTACATGGGGGACAAGTCGCTTTCAGACATCGATTGAAGCTGAACTTGAGCGAGTTACTACGGTTCGACCGCGAGGCCGGCCGAAAACCTAAGCTCTCGATAATGCCACTGACCCCTTACTTACCCGACCCCTTACTTACCCCCCGTTGTCCTGATGCCCTGGCTTCCAGCGAGCTTCGCCATCCGTACCGCGCTTGAGTATGCTCATAGCTCAAGCGCCTTGGAGAATGCATCGGATGACGACCTTGTCTGCTATCGGGGGACTGCTGTTTTTGATCGTCGTCTGCGCTTTGGCGATGTCGGCGCTGGCGTGGTTCATCATCAACAAGGTCTCCAACAAGATTCTGAAAGAGCAGCGGCGGATCATCGACAAGGTCTCCAATAAAGCACTGGAGCAGCGTCTCCACCGCGAGGGCGTCGCCACAACCGCGCAGGTGCTCGACGCCGCCGATACCGGTAGCCGCATCGATGCCATTTTCATCCTGACGCGCTTGCAGCTACAGGTCGCGGCGACCGAAGGGGTGGAGGAATTCGTGATCGAGATCGTCGTGCCGCTGAGCCCGGTGCGGGTTGCCCAGATCGTACCTGGCACCACGGTGAAAGTCCGGGTCGATCCGGTCAGCCGAGAGGTGGTGCTGGATCAACCGCGCAAGTGAGGGCAAACAAAGGTACCAGAGTCATTATCTGGCACTTGGATCAGGCATCGGCTATAACGCGGAAGGCGTAGTTCGACGAAGGTATTCGCCACTGCGCTTATAGCGATGTCTCATGCCATACCAGCCTCGCTTGCGATGTGATGCCGGCGACATGGTTTGCGGATCGTTGGGGTTCGCTTGCGCTCACCCTAACCTACGACGGTTGAGAAACGAACTCATACAAACGAGCCCCGTCAGTTCATCACTGGCGGGGCTCGTACGTTACCGGCTTACCTCGCTTGTTTCTCTTGCCTCTCCAGCAAGCCCATAGCTACCGATTCCACCCGTTCACTCAAAAAATACAGGGCGATAAACAAGCCTTCGGTGGTCAGCGGATCGAAGGGGAGTTTCTTCGGGCGGCTGATCCATATTGCATTCGTATTGAATGCGGAACGATTCACTGGTGGCCAAAATACGTGCAAGGGTAAGCACCCCTGTGATGATGCCAGTGAGGGTGGTGAGGGATTCCTCGTAGGGGGCGACCAGATTGCCTTCGGTCAAAATTTGGCGACAAATGTCTGTAGTCTTCGCGCGCCAACGTAGGTTGGGCTGAACAAAGTGATGCCCAACGTTGCGCAGCTTTGAAGCTCGCCGTGATATCAAACATGCGTGCTTTTGAGGCTCACCGTGAACCCCAATATCGCGCAACGTTGGGGTTCGCCTTGCTCACCCCAACCTACGGTTGCGCCCTAAAACGAAAACGTACGCGCTCGTTCGCCTCGCGTACCGCATGCACAAAATCCGTAAACGGAAGGTCGGTAATGCCGACCAGGCCGATGTGTGCGTTCTCGCCATCGAGCAAGCGACCCGTGACGGGCTGATCGGCATACTGGAACCAATGCGCGCCGACGATATTCGGGTCGTTCGCTGCCGCAGCGATGAAACGCGTATACGCTTCACCGCGTTGCTGCTCGTTATAGACCGCGATCACGCCGCTGCCGAACGGGCCTCGATCGTTGGAGCCGAAATGAAACTCGGTTATCAGGGCCGGCTTACCCAGCCCGGCCAAAGCAGGCGCGTCGAAGCCATGCTGCGGCACATCGGTATAGGTATTGAAACTCACTACATCACAATAAGCCGCGCAGGCCGCGACAGCTTCAGGGGTGTTCACTGCAAAGCGGCCGCCGAGAAACAGATGGTGTGCATCGTGTCGATGAATCGCCTCGGCGACCACACGGAAATAGGTGTCGGCATACTGGCGTAGCCACGCGCTGTAGTCATCGGCAATCGCGGGATGAGCCTCATTCGGATCAGGAGCCGCAAACCCGGTGGCACTCAATGCCTCCCATGACGGCAGGGCGATGCCCCAGGCCGCTGCCAGCTTTGCCGGCTCGCCATACTTTTTCTTCAGTACCCCGATAAATGCCTGCTTGGCATCGCTGATGGCTTCGCCGCGCAAGGTGCCCGTAGCCAAGCCCCAGCGCCCTTGCGGCCCCTGCCCGGCCCAGGCCAGTTCGTTGTCGGCGAAATAGCCCAGCAACCAGGGATCGTCGCGCACCTCGTTCGCCACCTTGGCCACCGCGCTATCGGCGGCTTGTGCAAAACGTGGATCAAAGGGATCAGGCATGCGCCCCCAATAATCGTAGCCGCTGGACACATTGCCAAAAACACCGGCGACGGCGATCGAGCGCGTATAGGGCATGCGATGCGCCTTACCTAGCGCGGTATCGCTCCAGTTACCCACGGTGTTGAAACCCCAGGCTTGCAGTCGATCCAGTGTTCGCGTGCGCCACACGTCCAGCGCATGTGAACCATCCGCGCGATACAGATTGGCCGCATAGAAATCGAACCAGCGGCCGTGGTTATAGGCGATACCCGCACGCGAACCCGCACCGGGCTGGCGGCTGTCATCGCTGCCGTAGAACGACGCCCATGCTCCGCTGGCGGAAGGCAGCTCACGGAACATGCTTTCGCGCCCCTCGACATAACTGCGCCCACCTTCGGCAGTAACCGCGTTGACGCCGAGCGAGAAAAACGCATGTCCATCGGGCGTAACGAATTGCCAGCGACCGTCGCGGCGCTCAGTGCGAAACCAACCATTGGCCTTGAATGCCGGAACGTCCAGACGCCCGCCATAAGGGTCCGCTGGATTCTGTTGTTTCCGTGCCGCAGCCAGCCCGGCCTGTGCCTTGCCCTGTTCGGCACGCAAGACCGCATCGGAATCGACCTTCTCGGGCCAACTGCCGCGCGTGTACTGACCCCAGGCATCGACGATGCCGGCGTAGGCATGATTCAACGTGGCACTGCCTGCGGAGGTTTCGACGCGGCCGAGCAGCAATGCTTGAGCGGCCTGTGGCGCCGGCATGCCGATTCGCACAGCACGCACCTGCCGCGGATCAAGCGTCCCTTCCACGGTCGTTGCCAGCAGTACCCGCTGTCCCTGCTCGTCAAACGGCATGGGTGGCCCGACTTGCATGCCCTGGACACGCGGCGACGTCGCTTGCAGCGGCACGACGATGGTTTGTACCGGCCCAGCCGGCAAGCCCATCGTCGCGTGCAAATGCTGAGCATCGCCGACACCATCGATATCCACGGTCAAGGTCACCGCCCATGGCATCGCGTTCTGCACGATCAGGCGCAGTTCGCCTTGTCGCGACCAGTCCCACGCACCTTGCTTCGGCGCCATCACTAGCTGCGGCTGTGCGGCAGGCTCAAACGTATAACGCAACAGCGGCGTTGCGCCCTGCACCGGCTCCGGCGCAGCCCCGCGCTGTACGTGCTGCAACGTAAGCTGTGGATTGGGCGTTATCTGGCTGAGGTCGGCAACCACCGTTTCCGTGGCGGCCTGACAAGCGGTCAGTCCCAGTAGACCAAGCAGTGAGAGAAAAGCGATTCGTTTCATGCTCCGAGTATGCCCCCGCCACCCTAAGAGCGCACTCGTCAGCGCTTACTCACACATGGACACGGCGCCAGAGGTAATAAACCGGCACCCCTACCGCGATCAGTAACAAACTCATGCCGGCATCGCCGGGAGCATGAATCGTCGTGGCGATAATCACGCCGAACACCGTGCCGACGAAGAGCAACGGCAGCAATGGATAGAAAGGCACTCGATACGGCGATGGCTCATCGGCAAAACGGCGGCGATACCAAAACAGGGTGGCGATGCCAAAGGCATGCGATAGCCATTCGCCCACCGTGGTGTAGTCGAGCAACTGACCGAAGCTGCCCGACAAGGTGAGTACGACGGCCCAGGCGCCCAGTACGGCCAGTGCCACCTGCGGCGCACGGGTGCGTGGTTCGATATGTCCAGCCACCCGAAAAAACATGCCGTCGGCGCCCATCGTCTGCAGCACGCGAGCGCCACCGGCAATCGCGATGCTGCAATAACCGAAGGTGGAGCAGGCAATGCCTACGGCGATCAAGGTGGCGCCATGCTCGCCGAACAATCGGCGCATCAAATCCGCCGCAGGCGCATGACTGGCGGCAAGCCCGGCATGCCCCAGCCCGGCGAGATAAGCCAGGTTGACCAACACATAGCAAATCACCACCACAGCCAACCCAAGACCCAGCGCGCGCGGCAAGGTGCGTTGCGGTTCGCGCACCTCGCCAGCCAGGTCGTTGAGATAGTGAAAACCGCCATAAGTGAATAACACCGGCAACAACGCGCCGAGAAACGACCACGCCGGCACCGGATGGGCCGTATCCGTAGCCAGGGCCATGCCCAACTGACCGCGCACCAGCACCAGCCCGGCGACGATCAACACGACGATCGCCGTCAGCTTGAGCAGGGTGAACAGGTTCTGCATGCGCGCGCCCGCGCGAATGCCAAACAGATTCACGCCGACGATGAAGGCAATCGCGCCTACCGCTATCGGCTTCACCCATGGCAACGGCAACCCGGTCGCCGCGCAGAAATAATCGGCAAACGTCGTCGCCACGGCCGCCACACTGCCGGGGTAGTTAATCAACGCCATCGTCCAGCCAAACAGAAACGCCGGCAGTTGACCGAAAGCTTCGCGCAGATAGATGTAGACGCCACCCGCCTGCGGTCGCCGCGCACCCAGTTCGGCATAGCAAAGCACCCCGGCCAGTGTGAGCAAGCCACCCACTGCCCATAGCAGCAGCAGTTGCCAACCCGAGGAGGTGCGCTCGGCCACCGTGGCGGCGCTGCGAAAGATGCCGGCGCCGATCACGCCGCCAATCACTATCGCGGTGGCATCCCAGGTGCCGAGACGGCGCAGATACGAAGGAGAGGGTTCGTTGCTCATGGTTTCGCCGCTGCCGTGGTCGCGGCAACGATAGCGCGACTTTACCCGGCGCATGTATCAGCCTTGCGGCACAGCCCTGGCAAAGCTTCGATGTGGAACGAAACATCAGCGCGAATGGCTTGGTAACGTGCTTGACACTTACTTACCGGCGCCCGCCCATGTCCATCACCTGCCTGATCCGTTACCAGATCGACCCCTTTCAGCGCGAGGCCTTCAAGACCTATGCGGAAAACTGGGGCCGCATCATCCCCCGTTGCGGCGGTCATCTCGTCGGCTATTTCCTGCCGCACGAGGGTACCAACGATGTGGCCTGGGGACTGATCGCGTTCGACAGCCTGGCCGCCTACGAAGCCTATCGCGCGCGATTGAAGACCGACCCGGAAGGGCGTGCGAATTTCGCCATGGCGCAAACACTGCGCTTTATTCTGCGAGAGGAGCGCAGCTTCGTCGAAACGGTAAAAGGTACGTTCGGCATACCGGCCATGCAGGCGCATGATGCATAAGCACGCTTTTTTTGCGCACACCGTGCGCTCCACCATTGACAGCCCCCCGACCTAGCCGAAACACTAACCACCCCCAGCGTCATGGCATGCCATGACGCACCGGAGTCGAGGGGTGCTGCGACGGACCAGATCCGCCACGCTCGGCTCACGACGCTATCAGGCAAGGGCGCCCCTCAACATTGAGAGGTGTATTCGTGTCTGCTTATCTTGCTATTGCCACGTCTTCGCTATGTCCGGGCATCCATCCCGATGACACCCATTTCGCCGCATCGCTGGAACGCCACGGCGTTCATGTAACGGCCTGTCTATGGAACGACCCCGCGGTGGACTGGTCGCGGTTCGACGCCGTACTGGTGCGCACCACCTGGGATTACTTCAAGCATTACGCCGCGTTTCTGTCATGGCTGGACCAGCTCGATCGACTCGGCGTACCGCTTATCAACGACAGCCAACTGGTGCGCTGGAACAGCGAAAAAGGCTATCTGGCCGAGTTGGCGCAGCATGGCGTCGCCATCATCCCCACACAGATCGTCAATGGCGATGGCTTGCTCGATGTGTTGCGGACGATGCAAGCCCAGGAGATCGTCATCAAGCCGACCGTCAGCGGCAGCGCCTGGCACACGGTGCGCGGCACGGTAGGCGAGGCCTCGTTCGAACAAGCAGTGGCGCGCTTACCGACGGATTTTCGCTATCTGCTGCAACCATTCGTGCCGGAAATTATCAGCGATGGCGAATGGTCTTTGATGTATTTCGCCGGTGAATTCAGCCATGCGGTCATCAAGCGCCCGGCTGCAGGCGATTACCGCGTGCAAAACGAATACGGCGGCACCGCCGAAGCCATCATGCCTGGCGCGGACATTCTGGCCGCGGCGAACCAGGCTTTGGCCGCCGTCGCGGCGATAGGCCATGCCGATCATGCTTATGTACGCGTGGACGGCGTGGTCTGCGCGGGACGCTTTCTAATCATGGAGCTGGAGCTGATCGAGCCGTTCCTGCATTTGGCGATACGGCCTGAGGGCGCTGAACGCTTCGCCGAGCATATCGCCGCACGGCTCACCGAAAAGGTTGCAAGCCAGGCCTTCGCCGCCCCTCCCTTGCACGTAGCCTGATTAGCATCGAATCTCGGCAGATGTTTTTCCCCTCCCCTGCGACCGAAGGGAGTCCCTTTTTCGGGGCTTGCAGGGGGAGGCTGGGAGGGGGTGAACACTTGCGAAAACCTCTGCTGTGTTAGGGGCCACAGGGATTGATGAATCACTACACCTACAGGAATTTCAAGAATTTCAGAAATTTCCTACAAAGCTGCGGGCTAGGATCGGGGTAACCTCCCACGCTATCTTGAGTAAAAGCTTGGGTTCTGGGCAGACCGCAGCTACGCGATCCCTACACCATTAAATGAGCGGCTCCATGCAAAAACGCCTTGTCCTTTTATTGCTGCTGTTGCTGCTGTTGCTGCTGTTGCTGCTGGTCGGCTGCAATATGCCGTCTTCGTCGGCCACCCCGTCTCAAGAATCCGAGTACAACCTAGGCGCGACCTTCAAAGACCCAAAAGCCCAGGCGTTGGCGCTAGCGGCAGAGCATGGCAACACCAAAGAAGTGCAGCGGTTGATGAAACAGGAGAGCGTGAATCCTGATGTGATATTCAGCAGTGACGATAGCGGTATGCCGTTAGTCGCATGGCCTGTGTTCACGCACAACGCAGACGGCCTGAAGGCGATGCTGGAGAACGGGGCCAATCCCAACGCACGTAAACCGGGACGGAACGTCACAAAATTTGAGGACGGCAGCGTTGCAGATCATTTCGACTACAGCAATGCGATGGTCTGGGCCGCTAAACAGGACGATCCCATATACCTAAAGCTGCTGCTGGATCATGGCGGCGATCCGAATACCCGCAACACCAACGACGAAAATCTGCTGTTCCAAGCATTCATCTGGCATAACCAATGGCAGAACGTGCAACTACTGGTGAATCGAGGGGCGGACGTGAATGCCAAAAGCCAGGGCATTTCTATCCTCTTCGATTACGCTGGGCGTGGAGGGTTCGAGCAGAGCTACTGGTTATTGCAGCATGGTGCCGATCCCGGAGAGGGCGAGCCCCCACCTTTACCAAAACACAACTCCATCGTTGAAGCGATCTTCTGGCATCCCGGCAATCCAAAGAATCCAGAATGGCAGCGCAAGTGTCAGCAATGGCTCTTGCAGCATGGATATGTGCGTCCATCGATGCCAGAAAATTATCGAGAGATGCGCAAGAGCCTCGGTTTCCCTTACGAAGAAAAAGATATCCCATTGCTCTGAACCTACGGACAAAGGATTGACCCATGCCTACAGCGACTGAACATCAGCAAGACCGAGCCCTGTTGCAACAACTACGTGCTAGCGGCGAACCTGCGAAGTCACAGGAAGCAATACAGTTACAGACGCTTTATCACAGCCGCGAGTTGGGCGGCTTGAGCGCGGATGTGTACGAAGCAGCCAAGAACAGCGGTCATCCACCGCCGGGCTGGGTTCGAGCCAGCGAACATCTGGACAAGCTGCACGCGTATGCGCCGCAATTGAATATGTCTGATGCGCAACTGAAAGAAATGCTTCATCCCGATTCATCGGGTTTTCGCGCTGAAATCTACCTGCCTGACTCCACAGTGCTCGGACCTGGCTACAAGCCAGTACTAGCATTCAAAGGCTCGTCTGGTGAAGTGATGACATCTCATGGTCTGCGCGACACCACCGCCGAGGATTTTGTCGCCAACAACTTTCCGCAGGCGGCGGGGCTAGAGACCGACTATTACGACCGGGCAATGCAGCTAGCGGTCGCGTTGAAGGAGCGAGGCCATCTCGACTTTGAACTTACAGGCCACAGTCTGGCCGGTGGCATGGCCTCGGCGGCTTCAGCAGTAACTGGCATGCCCGCAACGACCTACAACGCCGCTGGCCTGCACCCGATCACAGCTCAGCGGTTCGGCGAGCAAAATGGCTTGCCCGTCTACGACGTCAGCCACCGCGTCACCGCCTATCAAGTGCAAGGCGAACTGCTAAGCAACGGCGTGCAGGACAATATCCACCGCATGGACATGGTCCAGCGTACAGAGCTGGGCGGCGTGCTCAAGGAGACGAGCCAATTGCTACGAGAACTGCCCGAAGGCCGCGCCATGCTCAAGCAGGCACTGGATAAGGGCGTGCCGCGCGATTCGCAGGGCACCGTACACGCCTTCGTGGATAAGCTGGCGACTGGCGATACCGACAAGATGCTGCGTGAACTGCCACTCGCCGCAGGTAATGTGCAGCCAGCGCTGGCGCCGATGACGCGGAAGAATCTAGACGACCCGAACAGCCCACTGGTGGCACGCACACAGGTACGTTCATTGCCGGAGATCACCCATTTGGCCGGGCCAGTGATGGCGACCATGGAGATCGCCGCGCTGGGGGCACACGTCGGGGAACGGGCCGGTGAGGCGATGAAAGCCGGAGGCCAGGCCACCCAGCAAGGGCTGCATTTTTCGGCCGACGCCAGCCGCACGGTAGGTGAGGTCAGTGGGAACGTATCGCGTGCCCAGACACACGTCGAAGGCGCGGTGGTATCCACGGGCGTGCATGTTGCGGGCGCGACGCTAGCCAAGACGCGCGAAGTCGGCGGCGAAGTCATGGCGACCATGGCCGAGCAGGAGGGCCTCAAGCAACAGTCGGAAGCTTCGGTGAATGCGGCCCTGATGCGGGGCGTGGGCAGCATCTTGCCTGGGAGCGCGGGTACCTGGGTGAAATCCCAGGCCGAGCAAACCGAGAAGACCGGCGAAATGGTGAACCACGCCTTTCAGGATGCAGCCAATCAGCAGCGCCATAGCAGCCATAACGACGCAGCGGCCATTCGTGGTGCGACGCATGCAGCGGAGTCCACAGTGCGACAGACCGCTCAGCGTGCTGGAGACCTTCAGCACGACGCCATGGCGGGTGCGGGTCGCGTCGTGGGTAGCGGACTCGATGCAACCGGCCATTTTGCCGAGGGCATGACACGTCATGCACCAACCCAGGGCGCGATGGTAGGCGGGGTGACAGCGGGCACCGTAGCGGCGGCGGCGCAGTTCAATCCACTCAATCCGACGGCGTATCCCAATCTGGCCAAGGTCGGTCTACTGGCAGCACAGGGCAAGCAGGCGGGAGGCGAGGCGTTCGAGCGGCATCTGATGAAGGCTAGTGTGCTGCCTAGCCTGGACAACCACATTGAACAACACGAACAGAGTGCGCGGAAATCGCTGCAGCAAGTAACGCCTGAGCATACTGAGCCCGCACATCAGAACAAGCCGGCAGCAGCGCGCCCCCGCCTCGATCATCCAGATCATCCCGATCACGCATTATTCAAACAGGCACGTGCATCGGTGCATCAGATGGACGCTGAGCAAGGGCGCGCGCCGGATCAGCGCAGCGAGAATCTGGCGGGCGCGTTGACGGTGGCGGCCAAGGCTGGCGGTTTGAAGCGAGTCGATGGGGTCGTACTCAGTAATGACGCTACGCGCGCCTTTGCCGCCCATCACGTGATCCCACGCGCCTTGACGAACACTGCTCATGTAGAAGTCACACAGGCCATCAACACGCCTCTCGAAAAAAGCACGGAAGCGATGCATCAGTTGAATCAGCAGCAGGCGACCCAGGCCCAGACACAAGCCCAGATTCAGCAGAACCAGCAAACGCAGCAATCGAACGGGCCGACCATGACCAGATAGCGCTCCACCAGCTTAGTTGGCTCTTAAGCCGCCCTCTGCTGAACTGCGGGGGCGGCTTTTCATACATGAGGGGGTGACAGCGCAGGGTATGGGGGCACTACAGAGCGCTTTATCGCCTCTACGAAGGCTCTTTAAACTTTTACTTCTATCAAACCAAATGGCTTGATCTGGACATCACCCCGTCTTTTCACAACATACTTTTGAGGGCCGTAGCTGTCTGCCCGCGCCCAATAGATCAGAGTATCCCTAGGAGAGGGGCTTTAGAATCAAGTTCGACTTACCCACACTGCCGCCCGTGCCCGCCTCGCCTCGTAAAATCCTGCATGTCGACATGGACGCGTTCTACGCGTCGGTGGAACAGCGCGACGACCCTTCGTTGCGAGGCAAGCCGGTGGTCGTGGCATGGCGTGGCGCGCGCTCGGTGGTCTGCGCGGCAAGCTACGAAGCACGCGTCTATGGCGTGCGCTCGGCCATGCCAGCCATACGCGCCGAGCGGCTATGTCCGCAGGCGATCTTCGTGCCGCCGGATTTCTTGCGCTACAAAGCGGTATCGCGCCACGTGCGCGAAATTTTTGCCCGGCATACCGACCTGATCGAGCCGCTGTCACTGGACGAAGCTTATCTCGACGTCACCATCACCAAGACCGGCCTGCCCTCGGCCACGGCCACCGCCGAAGCGATTCGTACGGCGATTCGCGAAGAAACCCAGCTCACCGCCTCCGCCGGCGTGGCGCCGAATAAATTCCTTGCCAAGATCGCCTCCGACTGGAACAAGCCCGATGGCCTGTTTGTCATCCGCCCGCACCAGGTCGAAGCCTTTCTGGCACCACTGGAGATCGGTCGATTGCCCGGTGTCGGCAAGGTGATGGAAGCGCGCTTGCGCGTGCTGGGCATTACCACCGTCGGCGAACTGCGCACACAATCATTGCTGGAGCTGGAGCAACGCTTCGGTCGCTGGGGCCGCCGCCTGCATGAGCTGTCATGGGGCATCGACGAGCACAGCGTGCAACCGGATCGCCCTACCCTGCAGGTCTCGGCCGAAGACACCTTTGAGCACGACCTGACGCTGGACGAACTCGAACCGCATATCCGCCGGCTTGCCGAAAAAACCTGGGCGGCCCATGAGCGCGAGTATGGCCGCGTGGCGCGCACCGTGGTGCTGAAGCTCAAGACATCGGACTTTCACTCACTGACCCGCAGCCTGACGCCCACCGTTCGCCCATCATCGGTGACTGAGTTGAGCGATATCGCCTGCGCCTTGCGCGCGCGCGTCGACCGGCCGGCCGAAAGCCGCTACCGGCTCGTCGGGGTCGGTCTGGCCGGCTTCGTCGATCGCGACAGCTACGAGGCGCAACCCGATCTTTTCGCGGCGTTCCCATCGCCATAGCTCGCCTGCTCAACAGCGCCGCCACACTTGCGACGGGTCGATCTTCAAGTACGCTGCATTTCCATCGACCCGCTACTTTCTGCCCCCGCCCGCCGGAGCATCGCATGCACTTCGAGGTACCGAAAACCAAGCTGCATTCGTTCAAGGAATTTACCAAGCACTATCTGATGATCGTGCTCAGCATTCTTACCGCGCTTGGTCTGGAGCAATGGATCGAACGCACTCACCACGACCATGCTGCGGCGTTTGCCGGCCAGCAGATCGAGGCCGAACTGCGGGCTAACCTGGTTAGCGTGCAGACCTCGTTGCAAAATAATGCCGAGCATCTGAAACCGCTGCAGCAAATGAATGAAACGCTGACCCAGGACATCAAGAACGGTGTGTCCAATATCACCATCAATCAGCATATTCAGGCGGCCAAAGACCAGTTCAGACTCAGTCTCGATTGGCCTACTCTGGCCAGCCAGGCCTGGGATGTCGCCGTCGCCAATCAATCCGCCACCTGGCTGAATGTCGCTGACTTGCGCACCTATGCGACGGCCTATGCCGCCCAACGCGATGCCGCCGCCTGGATGACTCACGACAGCACACTCTTTCTCAATGCCCCGCGCATGGCCACGCTGCGCACCGAGCTCAATCTTGGCGTCAACGTCGAGCCGGTCGAATTTGTCGCGGTACTGCAGCAGATGATCGGCACCGCCTCGCAAACCCAATCTCATTTGCAACAGATGGAAGCGCAGTTGGCGCATGCGCTGCATGTCGAAACGGAGCGCGCCAAAAGCTAGATATCGAGCACGGTATCCAGGCCACGGTGCACGCCGATCAAGCTGGAAACTTTGCGAATCGCCAACAGTGCGCCATCCACATAAGGCCGCGCGCTGTTGCCGGCGTTGTGGCGCAAAGTCAGTGTCTGGTCCGGCATACCAAAGATCACTTCGGCCCCAATCACAAAACCCGGTAGCCGGATCGCATGCACCTGGGTGCCAGACAAATTGGCGCCACGGGTTTCCGGCACGCCCAGCGTCTTATCCAACGGCACCGTCAACTCGGGTTGACGCACTTTGCCCAGGCGGCCGGCCAGCTCCCGCACGGTGCCGCTGGGCGCATCCGGCTTGCCGTCGTAGGCATAGTCGATGATCTCCCACTGCGGGATGTACTTCGCCGCCATCTCGGCAAACTTCTGCAACAGCACCACGGTAAGCGCGAAGTTGCCGCAGGCGAGCACGCCTCGCTGCCGCTCGCGCGCTACCGCGTCGATATACGCATAGTCCTCGTCGCTAAGACCCGACGTACCCACCACCACGTGCGCGCCACTCTCCAGCGCCGCGAGGATATTCGCCTTGGCCGTATCCGGCCTGGTGTATTCGACGAAGACATCGCAGGGATGAGCCAATGCTTGCGCGGCGTCGGCGTATATCGGTGCCTGCAAACGAGCATCGGCCAGCACGTCACCCAGGTTTTTTCCTGCATGTTTGCGTGATATTGCCGCCATCAAGGCGAGATCATCGGCATCGGCGATACCCCTGGCCAATTCAGAGCCTGCCCAACCGGTGGCGCCGGCGACACATACATTCAAAGCCATGAAAGATCTCCTCGAAGGGTGCTTAAGCATGCTTCTACATTGGGCTGCGCAAGCCGATGCCAACCGATGCGCCAGCATCAAATACGAAAAAGCCTGGGCATAAGCCCAGGCTTTTTGCTGACCGGGTCAAGTCGGCACTTACTTTTTCTTCGGCATGTACAAATCGGTGATGGTGCCTTCGTACACTTCCGCCGCCATGCCCACCGTTTCACCCAAGGTCGGGTGCGGGTGAATGGTCAGGCCGATATCGGAAGCTTCGCTGCCCATCTCGATCGCCAAGCCGATTTCAGAGATCAGGTCACCAGCATGCGGGCCGACGATGGCGCCACCGACGATGCGGTGGGTTTCTTCGTCGAACAACAATTTGGTGAAGCCCTCGGTGCGGTCGATGCCGATGGCGCGACCGCTGGCGGCCCACGGGAATTTGCCGACGCCGATCTTGAGGCCTTTCTCCTTCGCTTCGCGCTCGGTCACCCCGACCCAGGCGATCTCGGGGTCGGTAAAAGCCACCGACGGGATCACGCGCGCATCGAAATAGCTCTTATGGCCCGCCGCCACTTCAGCGGCGACCTTCGCCTCATGGGTGGCCTTGTGCGCCAGCATCGGCTGGCCGACCAAGTCGCCAATGGCAAAGATATGCGGCACGTTGGTGCGCATCTGCGTATCGACGTTGATAAAGCCGCGCTCGCTGACAACCACGCCTGCTTTGTCGGCGCCGATCTTGCCGCCGTTCGGCGAACGGCCGACCGCGACCAGTACGCGATCGAATACGTTGGTTTCAGGCATGCTTTCACCTTCAAAGGTGACTTCGATGCCTTTCTTTTGCGCCGTCGCCGCAACCACCTTGGTTTTCAGGTGCACGCCTTTGAGACGCTGCCCCAGGCGCTTGGCCAACGGTCGGATCAAGTCAGTGTCGGCGCCCGGAATAATCTGATCGGCCAGCTCGACCACGGTGACTTCGCTACCGAGACCGGCATATACCGTAGCCATTTCCAGACCGATGATGCCGCCGCCGACGACCAGCAACTTTTTCGGCACGTCGCGCAGTTCCAAGGCGCCGGTGGAATCGATGATGCGCTCGTCATCCCAGGGGAATGAGGGCAGCTTCACTGACTGCGAACCGGCCGCAATGATCGCCTGCTCGAAGCGGATCAGCTTGACGCCATCTTTGGTCTGTACTTCCAGCTCGTGCGGCGAGACAAACATGCCGACGCCCTCGACCGTGCGTACTTTGCGCTGTTTGGCCATCGAGCTGAGGCCACCGGTGAGCTGGTTGACCACTTTATCTTTGAAGCTACGCAGCTTGTCGATGTCGATCTTCGGCTTGCCGAAGCTGACGCCATGCGCGGCCATCGCCTCGGCCTCATCGATGACGGCAGCAGCGTGCAGCAGAGCTTTGGATGGGATGCAGCCGACATTAAGGCAAACACCGCCCAGCGTGGCGTAGCGTTCGACCAGCACGGTGTCCAGGCCAAGATCCGCGCCGCGAAAAGCCGCGGTGTAGCCACCAGGGCCGGAGCCGAGGACCACCAACTGGCATTCGAGATCGGCCTTGCGACCGGTAGCGCCGGCTGCGCTTATGCTTTTGCTTGCCGGAGCGGCCGGAGCAGGTGTCGGTGCGGCGGCCGGCTGGGTTGGTTTCGCCTCGGCCGGTTTCTCGGCAGGAGCGGCAACGGCACCATCGCCGGCCACTTCCAGCACAACGATCACCGCACCCTCGGATACTTCATCGCCTACCTTGAGCTTCAGCTCTTTGATGACGCCGGCGCTGCTGGAGGGAATCTCCATGGTCGCCTTATCCGATTCCAGCGTGACCAGGCTTTGCTCTTTCTCAACCTTGTCGCCCACTTTCACCAGCACCTCGATCACCGGCACGTTGTCGTGACCGCCGATGTCGGGAACCTTGATTTCGATGGTGTTGGCCATGCTGTTTTCCTTAAATACGGGGAGCGAGCGTCAACAATGGCGTTCGCATCATGGGAAGAGATATCGGCCTGCATCTGAGCCACCTGCCGCGCCTTGGAGCCGCTCTGACGTCTCCGGCGCGGGCATGTGGCCTATGAAAACAGAGGTTTTGCCAACACCGCTGCCGCTATCGGGTCAGAGCAGCAAACGGCGGATATCACCGAGCTGGGTCGCCAGGAAGGCTGCAAAACGCGCCGCGAGCGCGCCGTCGATGACACGGTGGTCATAAGACAGCGACAACGGCAGGATCAAGCGCGGAGCGAACTCCTGGCCATTCCAGACCGGCTTGATCTGCGCCTTGGAGACGCCAAGAATCGCCACCTCGGGCGCGTTGACGATCGGCGTGAAGCCGGTGCCGCCAATGCCGCCCAGCGAAGAGATCGAGAAACAGCCACCCGACATCTCGGCCGGCCCAAGCTTTTTATCGCGCGCCTTCTTCGAGATCTCGCCCAGTTCTACCGCCAGGTCGAGCAGCCCCTTCTTGTCGGCATCGCGGATCACCGGCACCACCAGGCCATCGGGCGTGTCCACCGCGATACCGATGTTGAAGTATTTCTTGAGGGTCAGCTTCTCGCCGCTTTCATCGAGCGAAGCATTGAACTGCGGGAATTTCTTCAGCGCCGCAACCACCGCTTTGATCTGGAATACCAGAGGGGTGATCTTGAGGTCTTTGTTTTCTTCGCCCAGCTTCTTGCGGAAAGCCTCCAGCTCGGTGATGTCGGCATCGTCGTGCTGGGTAACATGCGGAATCATCGCCCAGTTGCGCGCCAGGTTGGCGCCAGAGATCTTCTGGATGCGCGACAGCGGCTTTTCCTCGACCTCGCCGAACTTGCTGAAATCGACCTTGGGCCACGGCAACAGGTTGAGGCCACCGACCGATGCCTGCGCGGCGCCGGTCGGGCGCGCACCAGAGGCCAATGCGTGCTTGACGTAGGCGCTGACGTCCTCGCGCACGATCCGGCCACCACGACTGGAGCCTTTCACCTGCTGAATATCCACACCCAACTCACGCGCGAATGCGCGTATGGCCGGGCTGGCATAGGGCGCGTCGCCAGGCATGACGATGCGCGAATCGAACGGCGGACGCGCTTGCGGCGATACGTCACCCTCGGGTGCGTTGCCGGGCAGCACACTGCGGCCACCGATCGGCGCGGGCTTTTCGACCAGCGTTGCCGGGGCAGGCGCGGCGGCGGCTACCGGCTTCGCTTCGGTCGGCGCCGGTGCCTTGGCGGGTGTTGGCGCACTGGCTTCGCCAGCGGTCTCGATCACCGCGATGACGCTGCCCTCGGACAAAGCATCGCCCAGTTTTACCTTGAGCTCTTTGATGACACCGGCGAACGGCGCAGGCACTTCCATCGTCGCCTTGTCCGACTCCAGCGTCACCAGACCCTGGTCCTTGGCGACGGTGTCGCCCACCTTGACCAGGATTTCAATCACCGGTACGTCACTGCTACCAATGTCGGGGACGCGCGCTTCTTTGAGGTCGGCCATGGGTTCTCCTACAGATGGCGATGGCGCGCCGCCCGGGGATAGCGGCCGCGCAAGGCTTCACATCATAGCGAACGACTGCGATTTCGTCTGGCCTGATTGCCATTACGACGTCCATTCGCATACGTATGCATGGTTGGGAGGGGAACGGGGAACGGGGAACGGGGAACGGGGAACGGGGAACGGGGAACGGGGAACGGGGAACGGGGAAAAGCCTAAAAAGCAGAAGCAAAAAAGCAAGAGAAAAAACAAACAAAGATCAAAAAAGAACGCGGATCCGCCATATCCCCTCGAACTTCATGTTCCCCATTCCCTGCTCCCCGTTCCCCGCCTAAAAAAGACCGCAACATCACAGCCACCACTCAAGCCACATGTTCCCCGTTCCCCATCCCCCGTTCCCCGCTCTTATTAACCACCACCACCTCCCGATGCGGATAGGGAATGCTGATGCCTTCGGCGTCGAAGCGCTCTTTCACCGCGCGCAACAGGTCGGTCTGCACCGCCCAGACGTCGCTACTGCGCACGTAGGCGCGTAGCACCAGGTTCACCGAGCTTTCGCCGAGGCTCTCGGTCCAGATGCCGGGTGCGGGGTCTTGCAGGATGCGCGCATCGGCCTCGTACAACTGCCGTATCGCCCCCATCGCCTTGCCGATGTCGTCCTTATAGCCCATGCCGACTTTCAACTCGAAGCGACGGGTACCGCGGCGATTGAAATTGATGATCGCCTCGGCGCCGATTTTCGCGTTCGGCACCACCGCCTCACGATTGTCCGGCAACACCAGGGTGGTATGCATCAGGTTGATGCTCTCCACCGTGCCATCGATACCGCCGGCGTGAATGAAATCCCCAACGCGAAACGGCCGGAACACGATCAGCAACACACCCCAGGCCAGATTGCTCAAGGAGCCTTGCAAAGCGAGGCCAATCGCCAGACCGCCAGCTCCCAATGCGGCGAGCAACGGCGCCGACGGAACCCCAGCCTGCTGCAACGCCATGACGATCAATACGGCGATCAACACACCATAGATCAGATTGCGCAGAAAACCGATCAAGGTGACATCGAGCTTGGCTCGCGCCATCGCGCGCTGGGCAAAATTGGCCAGCCGCGCAGCCAGCCAGATGCCGACCAGCAGAATCAGCAACGCGCAAGTCAGATTGGTGATGATGCTGATGAGGTTTTCAGAAAGGCGCAGGCTGGCGAGATAGTCATGCATGAAACGAGATCCAGGCGGAATACCGCGCAAAGCCTAACAGTTGGGCCTTGTTACCCGCGACGCTATAAAAAAACGCCACGTCCGGGGTGAGCGGGTGCGCGGCGCTAGCGTCACGCCTGGAAGAGCGGACAACACTAAAGAACCCGCCCTGTCATGCTTTTCTGTCACGCGACCTGCGAGGGGGCTCGCAGTGCAGGGGGTGATGTGCGGGATCGCCCCATCGACCAACATGAGCCCGCTGCGTCATCGGGACATGGGCCATGCGTCATACCCCTGCCATCGGTCATGCCTATGGCCGCTCACTCCATTGCCAATAGCAGGGCCTGTCTTACTCATTCAATCAACGAGGGCGGTCGTCGATATCGCTGACTTTGCCGTCGACGATGGTCACGATGATGCTGCGGCCACGGTGCCGATACTGCCACCGCTCAGCCGGGACCCTGCGGTCATCCATAGCTACTCGCCCACGAGAACGGCGGCTCGATGCGCCGCGCTTGGATGGGCCCGGCCTGGATTTACCGGGCCTGGATTTGTGCACGGGCTTGCCCAGCAACTCGACTACCCGTGCCGCGCTGTCACCCGTCGTGAGTACTTGGCTATCCACCCGCAAGGTGTTGCCGGCATGCGCCGCGCAGCAGAACATCAGCAGTACGGCCACTCCATAGCGCAGCATGCGGCTCTCCCTCTTTTATCCGCCCAACAGCGGCTAGACGAGCATAAGCATCCGACCGGTGCGTCGCTGTCACCGGATGCCGCTGCCGTCTGTAGGGGATCATCGTGTGCCGGACTTAGCTCATCGTCCGAGCTCATCACCCGCGAGCCGACTCAGCGCGAACTATCGACGATCTCGCTGACCTTGCCTTGGACAATGGTCACCGTGGTGATATGCCCCTTGTCGGCCTGATACTGCCAACGCTCACCGCGATAAGCGCCGTACTCGTCCTCCAGCGGCTCTTTGAAATCCGGCTTGCCGAGCAAGTCGATCGCGCGCACCGCGCTATCCCCTACCGTCAGCACTTTGCTGCCGATACGCAAAGTATCTGCCGCCTGGGCGGACAAACTGCACAAGAGCAATGCAACTACGAGATAACGACGCATGACGGACTCCTTGACCGACGGGGGATGTGGGATGGGGCTTGAGGTGGAGTTTAGAAACCTGCCCCTGGCTGCGCCAGATATTCGCTTTCTGCAGGCGTATGGATGCGGCCGAGCACGGCATTGCGGTGTGGAAACCGGCCGAAGCGTGCAATCACGTCGTAGTGGCGCTGAGCGTAATCGAGCAGATTCTCAAAGCCCGCCTGTTCGCTTAGCGCAGTGAACAACGCCACCGAGCGCCGCTGCAAATGCATATCCTCGGCATGCTCCAGCGGAAGGTAGGCAAACATGCGCTGGTGCGGCTCAAGCGCAACGTCGTCACCGCGCTCGATGCCGGCCATGGCGAGTGCTTGCGCGTGGCTGTCGGCCGCAAAGGCGCGCGGATCGTTGCGGTGACAGTTGCGGCTGAACTGATCGAGCAAAATCAACAATGCCAGCCAGCCCTGCGGCGTCCGCGCCCAGTCATCCAACGCACCGGCATGCGCGGCCTCCAAGGCCGCGCCAAAACTCGTGCGAATCTGCTCATCGAAGGCATCGTCACGGGCAAACCAATGGGCTTGGCTGGCTGGATCGAACCAAAATTTCAGCACATCTTGCGCTGTCGGAAGCATGCTCTGGCCTTTGCCGCCCTGGGGAGAGGGTTCAGATGAAAAGCGGGTGCATCACCCTATCACCGCACCGACTCGGCAGGTTCAGCTATGCGTGGTGCCGGCCAGACAATGCATATCGTGATGGATGCCGTGCAAGCGTGACCGTTGGCGATCCAAGACTCTCACCGTCTCTGCCGAAGCATGCCGAATCTGTCGCTCGATGCAATTGAGCAGCGCGCACTCGTGACTGGCCAAACCTTGCACCCAGGCTGCATCGCAATGCGCCGAATGTCGCGCACGCATCGATGTCATCGCGCGGTGCACTGAGCCGGCAAGCGTCCCGTGCGAAGCGGGCGTTCTACCGCCAGCGCGCACCTGCGCCTGCAGATCGCCGATCAGCGCATCGAGCATTTGTGCGTTCTCGCTCAATAAAGCGCGCAATCCGGGTTCGCGCACCTGCGACACCGCATCTCGATATAGATTGCGGTCATCGATGCCACGACGGATCAACGTGTTATAGAGCCGGTGGCTTGTATGCGACACGGCAGTCGCCTCCAGGCGGGTGAGCGGGATGGGCCATCTTCACCCTCGACCACTTAGCGAAAGATTAACCTTTGTCCATTCCGAAACAATCACTCAGCTAGCGTTGCTATTGGCCGATATGCAACAGACCCAACGGCTGCCCATTCCCCATCCGCACGCCTTGCTGCAACTCGGCCAAGCGCTGAATTGCCGGGCATAGGGCCTGGATCTGCGGGCGCAAGGCCTGCATGCGCCGCTCAAGCCGCGGCTGTAGCTGGGTGCTTAGATCGGTGGCGCGATCGCGCAGACTCGCCGCGGCCTGCAGGTCGCCGCTCATCGCCGCACTAATCGCCTGCTGGCCAAGATCGCCGGCGAGCAAGGGCAACAAGTCGCTGGCGAGCTGATCGGCGTACCGGTCGGCCATATCACCTTGCCAATCACGGGTGCTGTTGCTGGCAGCGATGCGTTGCTTGAGTTCGGCGGCTCGCGCGGCAAGTCGGCGACTCAGCTCGGCCTGAGTATCGGCGCTCAGCGCCAGCCCAGTAGATTCTTCGCGCATGGCTTGTGCCAGCAGATCGATACCGTTCTGCGCCACCGCCTTTGCCCGAGGCACCAATGCGCGCAATTCGCGCTCGAACAATGCGACGCGATCCTGCTGCTCGGCACTCAAACGCACGCTGGCGCCATCGGCAAGCAGCGTGCCGTCTTGCAATTCGACTTTGTACGGCGCCGGCTGGGGACGATCGAATAGCAGGCCACGAGCCCCCAGGGTGAGGTCATAGCTGCTGCTGGCCTGGCAGACACTGGCCAGATCTTGCTTGATTGAATCCGGCCCGGTCATCTCTGGCCTGCCCAAATCTTGCGCATACAGACCCACGCAGGCAAACAGGCCAGGTAGTGCCAACAGAAAACGACGCATGAGGTACTCCGAACAACTTAAGGTTGCCAGCGATAACCTGTCGCGTGGCAACCGCCGCTGAATCAGCCTCGCTGTCGCTGATGAAACTGCGCCCGTACCGCCGGCCGGCCGAGACGCCAGGCCAGCCACAACAACAACGGTATCTCCAGCCCTTTGAAGATCAAGCCGAGCAGATAGGTACGCTGCGCCTGATCGATCATCGGCATAACCACATCAGCCATCGGTTGCGCCATGGCTGACTCGCGTGCCGCGGCGAATTGCCCCCAGGCCGCCAGCATCTGGCCGCCGCTGACCAGCATCCACAGCGCGATCAGCGGAGCCAGCACGCACATGGTTCGACGCGCCCATTCCTGCCGCAAAACACAGCCTGCGCAAACCACGATGATCGCGAAGGCCACAGCAAGATAAAGGTAGGCGGCAATTTTCAGATACTGCAGTGCGCCGAATGCAGCGAGCAACAACACGACCCATAGCGCGATGCCCCAGACCGAAAAATTACGCGCCAAAAGCCCCTGCTTCGCCGCATCGCGGCGCACCATCAACGGCATCAGATTGCAGCCTTCAACGTAGCCAGATCAGCCATCACCTGAGCGGAATTTTTCTCTGGATCGACGTCCTGATAGACCTTGGCCACCTTGCCCTGCGGGTCGATCAGAAAAGTCACGCGCTTGGCATAGTGAAAGCCGACCTTGGAGGCCAATACGCCGTAAGCCTGGGCCACCTTGCTGTCGGCATCGGACAGCAGCGGAAACGGCACCTTGTACTTGGCGGCAAACTCGGCGTGCGATTTCACGTCGTCCAGACTCACACCCACCACATCAGCGCCAGCCTGACGCAACTTGAGGACGTCATCGCGAAAGGTGCAGACCTCGGTCGTGCAGCCGGGGGTGAAGTCTTTGGGGTAGAAATACAGCACCAGCCAGCGGCCACGATGGTCGGCGGAGGTTTGCCATTTGCCGTTCTGATCCTGCAAACGGTAGTCCGGCGCGGCCTGGCCGACCTGCGGGGTCGTAGCCGCCGGAGCATCGGCGAACGCCGGGGCGATCATCCCCAGCAACAGGGTAAGCGTAAGCAGCAGTACGTTACGGCGCATGAAAATACTCCGAGTGGGGAAACAAGAGGCATGGAGTGTACCCCCGGCAAAACGAAGGGCGCCATGTGGCGCCCTTCTTTGCTCAAATCCAAACGATCGACGTATTACTTGCCGATGGTTACTTGCTGATCGTGAACTTACCCACCGACAAGCCAAGGTTCACGCCTTCGCCGGTACCCGTGAGCGCCAGCGACGTGGTGCCCTTGGTCAGCACCTGTGCGGTGCCGCTCTTGACCACGCCGGCCTCGGCACTGGCCTGAGCGTAGTCACCAAATACGTCGCTGATGCTGCGTACGTGACTGATCGCACCGCGACCATCGTCAATGCGGTACTTGCCGGCCGTCAGACCACCGCCGACCACTTTGATCTTCACACTCGCGCGCTGACCGTTGTTACAGGTGATCTCACCGGAGCCTTCGGCATGTTTGTAGAGAATCGACCAACCAGCCAGCTTGTACTTCAGCTCGCAATCCACTTTGGCCTCGACGGCTTTCGACTCGGCAGCCCGTGCCTGGGCAACCGGCAATGCCGTCATGCCACCTACACAAACCACTAGAGCAGCCAGAGCCAGGGTGCGCTTAATCATCGTCATCTCCTTTGTTGCCGATTGGGGGATCCTGCCTCGCAAGTTTTCGCCTTCTTACCTGAACCGCGTAAGTCCAGGCCGGCCAAACCGATAAACACATTCAGTTTTGATGTTTATCTAACAAATCACCGCGCAAACTTAATTCACCTGATCGCACACTGAGGTGATGTGATGAAAACGCACAAGGCATTCATGGTCGGCCTGACCTGTGTGTTGATGGTGAGTCCCGCGATATACGCGCAAACATCACCCCAAGCACCGACAAACTCCACCACCAGCACCCCTCATACCACCAAAACCAAACACCACGTCAAACACACTACGCCGCAAACCCAAACGGTATGCGAAGACGTTACCGTGCAGGATGCACCGAAAGACTCCAATCAGATCATCGGCATGTTGGCCGGCGGCGCGGCCGGTGGACTACTCGGCAATCAGATCGGCAGCGGCAAAGGCCGCACCCTGGCAACGGTGGCAGGCGCGGTAGGTGGCGGCTATGCCGGCAAGGTCATCCAGGAGCATCAGCAGGCGAAGAATACGCACGTCGAGCGGCGTTGCCACGAGGTCACCCGCTGACTGTTATCGCCGGGGTTTGAATGGGGCAGAATCACCCATAACGGTCACCAGCCACCGCTATGGAACAGAGGCCACATGTTCAAGTATTCACTGGTCGGTTATGACGGCTCCAACTCTTCGCGGCGGGCGTTCCAGGTCGCCATTGAACTGGCCCACGCCTGCCATGGCCGGGTGCGGGTGGTGTCGGCCCTGCAGGTCACCGAGGCCGGAGCCGACGTCTGTGCATTATTGATGGCCGACTCCGGCGCCAAGCGCGCCACCGAACTGTTGGCCGAACTGAAGACCATCGTGCCTTACCCGGACAACATGGTCGACCTGGAGGTCGTCCCCGGCGGCCCCGGCGATGTGCTGCTAAGCCAGGTGCAACGATATGGCATCGACCATATCGTGATCGGCCATACCGAACGCGGCACGCTTGCGCGCTGGCTGCTCGGCTCGGTTTCCGATGAAGTACTGGCTCGCGCGCATGTGCCTGTGACCGTGGTGCGCTGACCCTGACAGGTCGCCGGCCTGGCCCCGCGACCCTTCTGCCGCGCAAAGTTTTGCGTACCCGCCCTGCCCTGCCTTTCGGCAGGTCGGCCGGCATTAATCACATCACGGCAAACCCGTCGTATCCTGTTGTCACAATAAAGTCATGGTAGCCCGGCAGAGCGATTGCGACGGCTTGGCGATGCCCCGCACAGGAACCCCCGAGTGAGCTACACCACATCGTTGCCCTGGACCTTGGACAGTCTGGACCTCGATCGGATCGATATCGAGCGCGTCCGTCACAATGAAGATCTCTTTTTTCTCCTCAGCGGCGCCTCCTTCGTCGAGAGCGGGTCTGATCTCTACGCCTATAACCTGGTCGACCATTTCGCTGGCGATGAAGCGCTGCAAACCTGGCTCAGTCAACATTGGGTGCACGAGGAGCTGCAGCATGGCCGAGCCCTGGCGGCCTATGTAAAAACCGTATGGCCCGAGTTCGATTGGGAGCGCGGCTTTCAGGCGTTCTGGCAGGAGTACGGCGCGGTATGCACCGCCGAGCAGCTAGAACCCAGCCGCGGCCTTGAATTGGCCGCACGCTGCGTGGTCGAAACCAGCACCGCCAGCCTGTATCGCGCGCTCAACGAGATCACCGACGAGCCCGTATTGCGGCGACTGACCAACCACATCAAGAGTGACGAGGTGCGGCACTACAAGCACTTCTATCAGCACTTTCGCGTGTACCGGGAGCGAGAAGGCTTCGGCCGCTACAAGGTATTCCGCACCCTGCTTCGCCGGGTCAACGAGATCAAGAGCGAAGACAGCGACATCGCGCTGCGCCATGTATTCAACCTGTGTTACCCGCAGCACAAGGGCAACGAGGCCGAGTTCAAGCGCATCACCGGTCGCGCCCAGGGGCTGCTGCGTCGCCATCTACCGGCCGAAATGACGGTGAAAATGCTGCTCAAACCGCTGGACTTACCGCCGCGCATGCAAAACCTGGTGGAAAAGCCGATAGCGAAAATCGCCGAAAAACTGCTTTTGCACTGATGCCCACGACACGGATCGCACACTACCGGTGTGCGATCCGCGCATAATGCTTATCAGCGTCAACCCTGTGCCGCATGCTCTGGCGGGCGAGGCTTGGCCTCGATCTTCCGCTGCGCCTTCTCTTGCGCTTTTAGCTGGGTCACATCGATCGGGCGAATTTGAGTGATCGTGCAGGGGAAATAACCCGGCCCGGTCAGCACCCTGTCGAAGCGAACCGAAACCTCGTTGATGCTGGAAGTGAGGCCGATGCTGTTGGCGTACTCCAGATTCGGACAGCCACCATCCAGGTCGAGCAGATACGCCTCGTTAGGTCGCGTATAGACGGCCAACTGAGCCCCACCGAGCGGCTCCCACGAATACAGATTGAAAAAACGGAAGCTGCGTTGCGGCGTACCCGCCGCCGCCGCATAAGCCGCCTGACGCTCGCTGACGCGCTGGGCGTAGGGGACGTTGGAGCATGCGGCGAGCCATACGACAAGGCTGCCACCGAGTATCAAACGTAATGTCGACATGATCTGTCCTCCTGAGCCCATCTTGATGGGTTCATCCTGATGGCACTGATATTTAACGCGCGAACCCCTGCCGCGTAGACGTCCCGAACGTTGCCAAGCCTTATTTCTTCTTCGCCTTGGCGGCACCGCCCTTGCCTACGGGCGCCCACTTGGCCGCATCGAAACCGCCGACTTCGTACACTAGCTGCAGCTTTTTCTCGCCATCTTGCAGGGTCACGTCCAGGGTGATTTTCTTCGCTTTTTCCAGCATCGCGATGAACGCCTTGTCGTCGCGTATCATCAAGGCCGGCTCGCCCGTACTCGGTGCAAACGCCTTGATGCCGGTCGGCTTGCCATCGACAGTAGCCGCCAGCGTGCAGTTGGCTTTACAGACAAAGCCACGCTCGTCGCTATACAAAAAAGCGTTTTGACCCCATTCGGTATGCCGGCGCAATACCAGCCGCACGCGGTGGTTGCTGGGCGAGGTGTTATAGGCCGTCGCGGTGGATTGAGTACCGCCCTGCATCGGCGAGACTTGATAAAGCCACATGCCCTGCAGACGGTTTTTCTCGCTATTTTCCTTGTAGCGCTTTTCGATCGCCGGCAGGCTCTGCTGCACCTCTTTGGCCGCATCGCTGTTCGCAAAGCGGTCGAGGATGTCATGGCCCATGCTCACTGCCATCTCGTCATTATTAATGCGCACAAGCTGCCGATACGTGTCGAGTTTCTTCGCCGCCGCATCGGCCTGCGCCTGGGCAGGCGCCTGGGCGTTATCGGTAGCGGAGTCGCCCTGCTGCGAACAGCCGGCAAGCACAAGTGCGGCAACCAAGCTGGCGAGGACGGTACAGCGGGACATCGGCTTCATCGGTCGAACCTGGCAACGGATAGGCGCCTAGAGTGGAACGAGCCGGTGGCTTGATGCAACTCATCTCGATGCAACTCATACCGTAACGATCGGCACCGCACCAAAGCGTTCGCGCAGTTGCGCCCGATAACGGCGGCTGCACGGAACCTTGGTGCCGTCGAGCAATTGCAGGCGGGCATCGCCGGTCTCTAGCGGCTCGATCTCAAGCAGATAATCCAGATTGATGAAGTAACTGCGATGAACTCGTATAAACCGCGCCGGGTCCAATCGCCCCTCGATCCCAGCCATGGTGGCGCGCAGCGGGTAGTCACGGCCACGTACATGCAAGTTCACATAGTTGCCGCTGGCCTGCACCCATTCGATCTCACGCGCGGCAATCAAAAACTCCTTGCCCAGCTTGCGCACCAGAAACCGCTCGGGCCGCTCCACCGGCTCAAGCGGCGGACCTTCATCGGGCTCCGCCAGCAAACGTGCCTCGCCCTGCAAGCGCATCAGCACCAACCGATAAAGACACATAGCGACGATGAAACCTGCGTAAGTGCGCACATCCTTCAAGTATTCATAGCCGAGGCCAGGCCACCACGGACCAAAGTGGTAGTGATACCCAGCGACCCCATAGGCGAGTACGCGCAAAGCAATCATGCCGCCGACATGCAACAGGCTGAACACCACACTGGCCGGTATATGCCACGGCAAGCTGCGCTGCCAGCTATCGAAGCGAAACGGCCAGCGCCGCTCTATCGCCACCACCATGGGCACCAAAGCCAACAGCATCAGCGCACTGCTGCACTCCCATACAGCGGGCCGCCAGGCCGGTAGTTCGGGATGCTCGATATGCGCATTGATGCTGTTGAACAAGGCATTGAGGACAAGCATCAACACCCAATAGCCGATCTCGAACGACCGTTGCCAGGGTTGAAAATTCCGATAATCGAAACCGCCGCGATTCGCCATGCGGCGATTCTATCGGCGCCGGAGTGGATTCGTACTGGCGTAAGGCGTACCTGGGCGATTCGTATCCACGCATCGCCCCCGTACGCATGGATTACACCAACGGCGGGTTGCGCTCGGTGAACTGCCCATTCCAATAGGGGTAGTACGGATACGGCGGCACGACATAACTTGCAGCATCGAGCTTGGCGACTTGTTCCGGCGTGAGGTTCCAGCCGACAGCGCCAAGGTTTTGCCGCAACTGCTCTTCGTTGCGCGCGCCGACCAGGATGGTCGAAACCGTGGGGCGCTGCAGCAGCCAGTTCAGGGCGATCTGCGGAATCGTCTTACCCGTTTCCGCTGCGATGCCGTCGAGCGCATCGACGATGCGATACAAGCGCTCTTCGTCGACCGGCGGCGCAAAACTGGCGGTGTCGTGCAAGCGGCTGCCTTCCGGCAAGGGCTGACCACGGCGAATCTTGCCGGTAAGCCGCCCCCAGCCGAGCGGGCTCCATACCACGGCACCCACACCTTGGTCCTGACCCAAGGGCATCAACTCCCATTCGTAGTCGCGGCCAATCAGCGAGTAATAGGTTTGGTTGGCGACGTAACGGGAATAACCATGGCGATCGGCGATGGCTTGTGACTTCATCAAATGCCAGCCGGAGAAGTTGGATACGCCCAGATAGCGCACCTTGCCGGCACGTACCAGATCGTCCAGCGTGGACATCACGCTCTCGACCGGAGTCATCGCGTCGAAGTGATGCAGTTGCAGCAAGTCGATATAGTCCGTATCGAGGCGCTTGAGCGCCTTGTCGACACCCTCGATCAAATGATGGCGCGAGGCGCCGACCTGGTTCGGGCCTTCGCCCGCGCGCAAGGTGAGCTTGGTCGACAAAATGGTCTTATCGCGCCGCCCCTTGATCGCGGCGCCCAGTATCGATTCCGACACGCCATCGGAATAAACATCGGCGGTATCGAACATATTCACGCCGGCATCGAGGCAGATGTCGATCAGCCGCTGCGCCTGGGCCACATCGGTATTACCCCAGGCACTGAACAGCGGACCTTTGCCGCCAAACGTACCCGCGCCGAAACTGAGTACCGGCACCTTGAAACCCGACGCGCCTAAAAAGCGATATTCCATGAGTCTTGATTCCTAGTCGTAATGTTGAGTCACCGCGCCATACCTCAATGACTGCCGAACAATACCTGCGTGTCGACGGCCGCGGCCATCACCTGATAACCGGCATCGCCAGGATGCAAATGGTCACCAGAGTCATAGGCCGCCAAGAAGCGTTGCGGATGTGCCGGGTCGCGCACTACGGCATCGAAATCGACTACCGCGTCAAACTCATGGCTTTCGCGTATCCAGCGATTGACCGCTTGGCGCACCCGCTCTTTGTCCAGGTTGTAGTAACCCTTCATCGGCGTGTCTTGCAGCGCGGCTTCGAACGGCGTCAGCGTGGCACCCACGATGCGCACACCACGTACATGTGCGCGAGCGATCAATTGTCGATAGCCGGCAATCAGTTCATCTGCTGTCGGCGCCGGCTCTTGCGGCCCGAGCGCGCTGTCGCGCCAGCCGATGTCGTTGATGCCCATCAGCACGATCACCGTACTGACACCCGGCTGATCCAATACATCGTGATCGAAGCGAGCCAATGCATTGACGCCCATTTTGTTACGCAGCACACGGGCGCCAGAGATACCGGCGTTGAGTACCGCAATGTGGTCGCCGACCAGGCGTTGCGCGAGAAAGTCCGGCCAACGCGCATTGCGGTCCGGCGTGGAACCAGCACCATCGGTGATCGAGTCGCCGAACGCGACTACGGTGCGCGTATTCACTGCGGTATCGACGAGGACGGCATTGAGAAAAACCCGCGTGGTCAGCGTGGCATCGGCCTTGATCGCAGCGGCAGCCACTTGATTGCCGGCGATGACATAACCGGTTTGCCGGCCATCCCAGTGAAAGGTCGAAGGGGCGGTGGGCTCGGGCAGATACACACTGACCGCCACGCTACCCAGCGCCCCAAGGTCAAGATCGACAGGATCGCTTATCGCCGGCGCCCCTGGCGGGATCGTTACCGACGACTGGCCGCCAAAGGTCAACGTGCGATCGGAACCAGCCGTGATCGTTGCCCCTGCGCTGGCCAGCGCGATATGCGCGGCGCCGATCACTAACGGTCGTGAACCGTACTCGTTCGACAGCACCACCCGAACGTGCCGGCCACCCACGCTGACTCGTGCGACCTGGCGCACCGTCTGATTCCATAGACTGGAAGGCAGATTGATCGGCAGCGCGAAATCACCCTCCCATAGGGGCTGCGGGCTGGCCGTCCAGGTGGCGATCCAACGTGAGCTATCTACCGGCTGAGCGGCCTGCAACGGCGCGGTGGCGATCAGCATGAAAGCCAGCGCCGCGAACAGGCGTAGAAAAAGTGCATGTCGTGCGTTTTTGTACATAAAGTCGCTCCGGTTACGACTGGCCGGCCACGCAAAGAGGCGGTGCCAAGGTTTCGACAGCGCGCCGACGATCCAGGCGCACACTCCACAACGCAATCAACAGCCCCGTCGAGGTCACCAAGGCAGCCACCCAGGTCAGCGCGGCAAAGCCCATGCCGTGCACGATCACCACACCGCCAAGCCAGGCACCCAGCGCATTGCCGAGATTGAAGGCGGCGATATTGAAGCTCGATGCCAGGCTCTGGCCGGCGCCTTCGGCCTTGTGCAGAACGCGTAACTGCAGCGGCGCCACCGTGGCGAACGCAGCAATCCCCAGCAAGCCGATAAACACTATCGCGGCAAACTTGTTATGCAAGGCGAAGGTCATGAAACCAAGCACCAGCGCCAACGCGAGCAATGTACCAAGCAGGGCCGGCACCAGCTTGCGATCGGCCAGCCGACCGCCGAGCACATTGCCGACAATCAGGCCAATGCCAAAGATCAGCAAGATCGGCGACACCGTGCTTTGGGCAAAGCCGGTCACCTCAGTCAGGATGGGCTGGATATAAGTGAACACCGTGAATACGCCGGCAAAGCCAAGCACCGTCATCAACAGGCCAAGCAACACCTGCGGCCGAGCGATCACTTTCACTTCATCGGCCAGGGTCACCCGCTCACGCGCGCCCTGTGTGGCAGGCACCAGGGTCGCAATAATCACCGTGGCGATAACGCCTATCGCGGCCACCGCCCAGAACGTCGCACGCCAGCCGAAGTGCAAGCCCAGCCACGCACCCGCCGGCACACCAAGCAAGGTCGCCACGGTAAGTCCGGTGAACATGGTGGAGATCGCCGATGCCTTGCGCTCGGCCGGTACCATGCCGGTGGCAACCACCGCGCCCACCCCGAAGAAGGTGCCATGCGCCAATGAGGTCACTACCCGCGCCGCCATCAACCAGCCGTAACCAGGCGCCATGGCGCAGGCCAGATTGCCGATCGTAAAGATCACCATCAAGCCGACCAATACGGCCTTGCGCGGCATCCGGCTGGTCGCGGTAGTCAGCAACGGCGCACCGACGAACACGCCCAAGGCGTAACCGGAAATCAGCAAACCGGCGACGGCGACCGTTACATGCAGATCAGCGGCTACCTGCAGCAGCAGGCCCATAATTACAAATTCGGTGGTGCCGATACCGAAAGCACCGGCAGTGAGCGCATACAGCGCCAGCGGCGTGCGCGCGATGGAAGGGGTTGGGCTGGCGAGGGTGGCCATGTGCCGTCATTCGTATAGAAAGGATGGCGCAGCGTAGGCCTGCCTATATTATCCAACAACCATCAAGTGGAATAATCACTATCAATATTTCATTGATAGTGGCATTCATGAACCACATCGCCGACATCCAGTTATTTCTACGCGTACTCGATCTGGGCTCGATCAGCGCCGCCGCCCGTGGCATGGATCTATCGGTTGCCGTCGCCAGCCAGCGCCTGAAACGGCTGGAACGCGAACTTGGCGTGCGTCTGCTGCATCGAACCACGCGTCAGCTACACGCCACGCCCGAGGGTGTGGTGCTGGCCGAACAAGGGCGCGCCTTGATCGAAGATCTGGACGCACTGACCTCCGGCCTGCGCAAAGCTCATAGCAGTGTCACCGGCACCTTGCGCGTCACCTTGTCCGCCTCGTTCGGCCGTCAATACGTCTCGCCCCTGCTGCCGCAATTTCTGGCGCGTTATCCCTGCGTGCGCGTCAATGTGAATCTCACCGACCAAGTGGTTGACCTCATCAGCTCCGGTTTCGATCTGGCGATCCGCATCGGCGCCCTGGACGATTCCAACCTCATCGCGCGGCGCCTGGCGACCAATCGGCGCGCGTTGTGCGCGTCGCCGGAGTACCTGCGACAGCACGGCTCGCCCAAAACTCCGGCCGAACTGGCCCAGCATGAATGCCTGATGCTCGTCGGCAGCCAGGGGCGTCAAGACGTCTGGCAACTGACCGACCCCGAAGGCAAGGCCATAGCGGTGCGTGTCAACGGTCGCTTTGAAAGCAATTTCGGCGAACTGCTGCGCGATGCCGCCGTGGCCGGGCTGGGGATAGCCCAGCACTCGACCTGGCATGTCGGCGACGATCTGCGCGCCGGCCGGTTACAAGTGGTGATGCCCGACTATCCGATCGCCGATACCGGTATCTATGCCGTGACGCCGCAGCGGCGACTGGTGCCGCAACGCGTGCGTGCCTTCACCGATTTCCTGGCCGAACATTTCGGTGAGCATCCCATTTGGGATCGCGACCTGTCGCTGAAGCCCTAGGATGCTTCGATCAGTTCAGCGTAGGCCGCCGCCGCAGTTATTCCTCAACCCCATGGAGCGCACACATGATTGTTGTTCACCACCTCAATAACTCGCGCTCGCAACGCATTCTGTGGCTGCTGGAAGAGCTGGGCCTGCCCTACGAGATCAAGCGCTACCAGCGCGATCCGAAGACCTTATTGGCGCCGCCGGAACTGCGCCGGATTCATCCGCTGGGCAAGTCGCCGGTGATCTGCGACGGCGAGATCACTCTGGCCGAATCCGGTGCGATCATTGAGTACCTTGCCGACCGCTATGGCAACGGTCGCCTGCTACCGGCAGCAGGCACACCCGAACGTCTGCGCTGCAACTACTGGCTGCACTACGCCGAGGGTTCGGCCATGCCGCCGCTGCTGCTCAAGCTGGTGTTCCAGCGGGTTGCGGCCAGCCCGGCGCCATTCTTCATCAAACCCGTACTGCGCGGCATGGCCGGCAAGGTGCAGCATGCCTTCGTCGATCCGCAGTTGCAGTTGCATCTGGATTATCTCGAAGGCGAGCTGAGCAAGACCGCTTGGTTTGCCGGTAATGAGTTCAGCGCGGCGGATATCCAGATGAGCTTTCCGCTAGAAGCCGCAGCCGCCCGCGCCGGCCTCGATGCCAGCCGGCCGCAGTTATGGAACTTCCTGCAACGCATCCATGCCCGGCCGGCCTACCGACGCGCGATCGAGCGCGGTGGCGAATACGCCATGGCGATCATGGGTTAGTCTTCCCTGGCTGCCCGCTGTCACGCCGACGTTGCAAATCAACGTCACTCTTAGCCAAGCAAAGCGCCCCTCCCTGTGAGTCATCATTAATGCAGAGCCGAACGGATTCACTGAATCGAAAGGTCCTCTTTGGCGCGCTTTTTACCGTCTATCTGCTACTTGTCCTCTACCCCATCCTGCGCGCCGATCGTTATAACAACGATGACCTGATGCGAGCCCTATGGGGGCCTTATATCTGGATCGATAACGGACGACCGTTATCGGCCCTGGTCATGCGGGCACTGGAGTTCAATGCCGCGCAATTGGTCGATATTTCGCCGCTGCCGCAGCTACTGGCCATAGCGCTACTGGCCTGGACCGGCGTGCTGATCGCCCAACGCTATGCCATTCGCTCGCTATCGCTGGGGGTGATGATTGCGCTACCGCTAGGTGCGCAACCGTTCTTTCTCGAAAATATCTCGTACCGGTTCGATGCGTTGCCCATGGCCTTGGCCGTGCTGTTCGCCTTACTGCCGATTACGACCACGCCTCTTATTCGTCGTCACGGATGGTGGCTGGGTGCGCTGTCGCTGCTGGCCTGCCTGTGTTTTTATCAGCCGGCGATCAATATCTTTCTGATTTTCGTATTGCTGAATATCGTCCATGGTCAGATCCAGCGGATCAGCCCGCGCGAGCTGCTTATTGAACTGGTATCTCGCGGCCTGCAGGCCATGCTCGCCGTCGCGGCCTATCAACTGACCGTTGCCCCATCGATCGTCGGCTGGGTAAAAATGCACAGCGTGATGATTAGCAGTACGCAGCAGCTAGGTATCGTGCGTACGAATGTCGTGAACCTCGGCGCTTATCTCGCCAATGCCTTTGACGCCAGTTGGATGCTGATATTCGCGCCTTTGGCCGTATTCGCTCTACTGGTCCCTATCGTGGTGGGCGTTCGTTATGCCATGTCCGGCCGTCGCGAGCGCCCGCTCTGGCTGACCGCCCTCTTGCTCCTCTGCAGTGGATTGCTGCCGCTGGCAGCGATGGCGTGCATCGCCGGCCCGATGATCCTGGCGCGGGATCTGATTATCGTACCGCGCGTGTTCGTCGGGGTAGGCGCGCTACTGAGCGCGGCGCTCATCATCATGCATGCCGCTTTGGATACCTGGCGCCGCTCGCCGCGCTGGAGTTTCGCCGTCGCCGGACTGTGGACGGCAGGCATGGTGGTATTCGCCAATGTCTACGGCAATGCGCTTGCCAGCCAGAAGCAATACGAAGATCGCATCGGCGCCCGCCTCGCCGATGACCTGGCCGAGCTGAAAACCACTCATGGCCTGCACCGCCTGCTGCTGGACGGCAGCAATGGGCTGTCGCCGGTAGCTGCTCATGCGGCGGAGCGCTTTCATCTGATCCGTCAGCTCATCAATCCCTATCTGCAGGGATACAGCTTCAATGCCAGAAATTTCATATCGCATTACACCACCGGTGTTGAAGACATCCGCTGGCTGGACGATTCCAATGCGGTGGCCGCGCCGCTATTGATGCAGGCCTGCAAACTTCCAGCGCTGCTCACCCGCAATAACTACACGCTGCGAATAGTCGGCGATGCCGCCATAGTCACTTTTCCGGCCGATCGCCCCGCTTCGTGTGCGCCACCGCTTGAAGCGGTACCCTGAATCTGCGAACCCGAGCTTTCCGCGACGCCATGCGCAACATCACCGATAATCGGCCGCTGGCGTCCTGCAGATGGAGATAGCGATGTCACGCATTCTGGTGGTCGAAGATGACGCCGCGACCGCTGCGGAAATCGTCGATGCCCTGGTCGATCATGGTTTCACTGTTGAGCATGCAACGGATGGCCGGCAAGGATTGGCGATGGCCATGGCCGGCGGCTTCGATGCCATGGTGCTCGATCGGATGTTGCCCGGCACCCCCGATGGGCTCGGCGTATTGGCTTCGTTGCGCACTACCGGTGTCCCGATGCCGGTGCTGATTCTCAGCGCCCTGTCCGCGCTCGACGAACGCGTGCGCGGACTGCGCGCCGGTGGCGACGACTACTTGACCAAACCTTTCGAGGCGGTCGAACTCACCGCACGACTCGACGCGCTGCTGCGTCGCCGCTACCCGCTGCCGCAGGAAACCAGCTTGCGTGCAGGCTCGCTGGAAATCGATCTATTGACCCGCAACGCGCAGCGCAACGGCGAAACGATCAACCTGCTGCCGCGCGAGTACGATCTGCTGGCCTTTTTGATGCGCCACGCCGGCCAAGTGGTGACCCGCACTATGTTGTTCGAGGAAGTCTGGGGTTATCGCTCCGAAGAGCGCACCAATGTCATCGACGTGCACATCAGCAAGCTGCGGCAAAAAATCGAAGTGGCGGGACAACCCTCGCTAATCCAGACCGTGCGCGGCGCGGGGTACATCCTGCATGCGGCTGACTGAGCTACCGCGCACCACCAGCTTTCGCCTCGCGCTGATGTTTCTGGCGCTATTCGGCACCTGCTCGCTGTTGTTGTTTGCGTTCGTCTACTGGCAGACCGTGGGCTATATGCGTCGCGACCAGGACGAGTTTCTGCAACGCCAACTGACCTTCTACAGCACGCTCTCACCCGCTGATCGGGTACAGCGCCTGCGCGAGCACCCACGCAACGATCCCGGTACCCGCCGCCCCTCCGGCGAATTCGCGGCCAACGGTCAATGGCTGGTCGGCAATCTTTCCGTGCTGCCTGCCGAGTTGCGTCAAGCCCATCAGCCGGTGGACTTCGTACTTCCCAGCGCCGGCGCCCCCGTGCCGTTTCGCGGCTATGCCACCCAATTACCGGATGGCCACTGGCTGGCCGTGTCGCAAAACGTGCACGAGCCACGCGAATTCGAGGCCTTGCTATTGCGCGCGATGCTCAGCGCGGGCCTGCTGACCCTGCTGTTTGGCCTGGCCGGCGCGGTGGCGTTGGGCGCATCGTCGATGCGCCGTATCGACGCCATTACCCTGGCGATCCGGCGCATCGTCAACGGCGCGCTTACTGAACGCTTGCCGGTACAAGGCGGTAGCGACGACTTGAATCGCCTCACGCGGGAGGTCAACGGCATGCTCGATGACCTGGAGCGCCTCGTGCACGAGGTAAAAGGTGTCTGCGACGGCATTGCTCACGATCTGCGCACGCCGCTGACCCGCGTGCTTGGTGGCCTTGAACGCGCCCAACGCAGGGCCTCCACCGTTGAAGAATTCCGCGATGCGGCCGCCCGCGCGACTGAAGAAATCGCCGCGCTGTTGAAAACCTTCAACGCCCTGCTGCGTATTTCGGAGCTTGAAGCCGGCGCCCGGCGTGCCGGTTTCAGCGACGTCGCGCTCGCGCAGGTGCTGGCCGATGTCGTCGACTTGTATCAACCGCTGGCGGAGGAGAAAAACCTCACCCTGCAACTCAGCGGCACCGCATCGCCCACCGATATCACCTTGTGGGGCGACGCCAGCCTGCTATTCGACGCATGCGCCAATCTGATCGACAACGCAATCAAGTTTGTCCCAGCCGGCGGCCACATCGAGGTGCGACTGGATGCGGAGCATCGCGCCATCAGCGTCACCGATAACGGCCCCGGCATTCCAGCCAGTGAACGCAAGGCCGTGCTCAACCGCTTTCACCGCAATGAGCCAAGCCGCAGCACCCCAGGCAACGGGCTCGGGCTAAGTCTGGTCGCTGTCATCGCGCACCTGCACGATATGAAAATCGATATCACTGATGCCGCGCCGGGGTGTCGGGTGTCGTTATCCTGGTCTGCGCGTTAGCGCCGGGCTCGATCTGCTTGTAGATCCGCTCTAGCACCTGGATCTTTTGCTTGAGCACAGCCATATCGTCGGCCACCCATTCGCGTGGCAGCACATCGCGGCCAAAGAAAGTGCGCAGCATGTCTTCAGGTGGAGCATTGAAACCGTTGCGCAACAAAGCCATGTAACGCCGCTGAAAATCGGCAGGGTCGTGCTGGGCCATAGCAAACATTTTGGTGGCCAGCAATCCGGCATAGAGGTAATTCACCAGATAAAGCGGGTCTTGATACATCAGCCGCTTGGTCATCCAGGTGTGGGCAAGCTGCGGCTCGTAGGCAGGCCATATCTCGTATTTGCTCATCGTCGCTAGCGTGAGAGCATCGAGATCGCTCGCATTCTTGAGCTTTCCCGCCACGACGCCATCATAGATGGACTGCTCCAGATCACTCTCTTCGGCCGAGGTAAATATCTGGAACGTCATGTCGTCAAGCAGGGCCTGCAAGTAATACGCTTTGGCCCGCGGATCGCTGGCGCTGCGATGCAGATGGTCATAGAGCAACAGCTCGTTGAGGATGGCGATCGTTTCGGACATCCAACTGGGCCCGTGTTCGTAGAACGGCGATACACCCTGCTCGTTCATCAGTTGGGCGTGCATCGCGTGGCCGCCCTCGTGGATAACCACGCGCGCACCAGCGAGATCGCCGCTGTATCGGCCAACGAACAAACCGGTGGCAACACCGGGGGCACTGATTGAGAAGCCATCGTCAACGCGCTTGCCCTGCTCGGCGACCAGGTCCATTCGCCCTTGCGACGGATCGAGCAACGCCCCGAATCCCGCCACATAGTCTTGTCCGAGTGGCGTCAAAGCCTGTAATGCAGTCACGCGAATCTGCTCGAAGGTAAACTGCGGGGCAGCAAACCCAGGCGCCGGCAACGCCAAGTCCCAAGAGCGCACCTCGCTGATACCGGTCATCGCTGTCACGTTGGCGGCTCGCAAGCGCTGATAAGCCTGCATGACCTTGGCCTGCGCGGCCACCGCCATCAGAGTGTCGTTCACTGCCTCGCGACTGAGCTGCCGCTCGAAATAGGCAGCGCTTGGGGCATCCTTGTAATGCTGCAAGCGGGCGGTTCGATCATTCATCCGTACAACACTTAATAGAATGCCCGCATAGATGTCCGCCCGCCCGGCATAGCCGTCCCAACGGCGCTGCCAGGCATCTCGACGCACAGCTCGATCCGGGTTGATCGCCAGTGCCTTGGCATCCTTATCTACATCCCATTCAGCGTCTGCCATACGCACCTTGCCGAAATCGGTACTGCGCCGGGTCTGTTGATACAGAGTCCAGAATGCCGTTGTCGCCGGATCGGCCACTTCGTCCAAGATGGTTTGCTGCGCTTCGGGAAGCTCGTGCGGTAAACCGCGCACGGCTTGTTGCTGCAGATAGGCGTAGCGGCCCAGGGCAGGTTCGGCAGCCACCACTTTTGCAAAGCCCGCCGTACCGAGTCCGCGCAGCGTGGTGCGCGTTGCCGTCGCCAAACGGCCAGCGGCATTGTCCACTTGATCCAGCGCATCCGCCGTAACCCGATCCTCGATATCCATGGCCGATCGCAGATGCAAATAGGCGCTGTGGCGCCGGCAAGCGACCAGTAAGCTCTCGGCATGATGCAGGTAATTCAAAAGTGCTTGCGCATCCGCTGACGACTGCGCGGCGAATGCAGCCATATCGGCGAGCAAATGCTCGCGCTGCGCCTGCTCGACCGCTGACGACTCGAAATAAGCTGTCTGATCGATATGATGTGTCGCTGCACTTGCGCCAACACCGGCCGGCAGCTCAGCCTTACTGATCGCCGGAAACATACTCATCAGCCAAGCCAAGCCTACACACGCCATTGCTCTGTTCATGCCGATCCCGTGACGTGGCGCCCAATGACGCCATCGACGACAAGCTAACAGTCGCGATGATGTCGTGCTTGACCGCGATAAGCGTCCTTACCCTGGTTTAGCGCATGGCTTGGCGATACGCCGAAGGCGTCATATCCAAAGCGGCCTTGAAAGAACGAGAGAACTGCGCCGCTCCAGCAAAGCCGCATTCAAACGCAATGTCCAGCAAAGGCCGGCGCGTGAAGCGCAATAGCAACGCCGCTTTCTCGGCGCGCATGCGCCGAACATATTCGCCCATGGTGCAGCCATACCACGTGCGAAAACTTCGAGCGACATGCACTGGATGTCGTCCGGCCTGCCGCGCCAGATCGTCGAGCGACCATGCGACTGCCGGGCCTTCATCGATACATTCACGCAGCCGGCGTAGCCAAGGCGGTGGTTGCGCAGCCAGCGTTCGCTCTTCGCCACGACCCAGTGCAGCCAAAAGCTCCAATGCCAAGCCCTCTGCCGCCAACGGCGCAAAGATATCGTCCACGCTTAACTCACATGCCAGTCGCGTGCCGATTTGCAACAACTGCGGCGAGCCCCGCAAGCTGGGCGCGCAATCGAGGGCTACGCCCCGCTCCAACAAATACTCCTGCGACTGCGGACTAGGCGAGAACAGTATCTTGACCGCTCCGGTTACCCCGAAGCGCTGCTGATGCACAGCGTGTGCCGGGCAGAACAGCAAGTCGCCAGGGCCATGCTCCTGCTGCCGTGCATGAATTTGCTCTTGATAGCTGCCACCCAGCACCAGACATAACCATGCCTCGTCATGCCGATGGGCCGCCATCGCGCTGTTCGGCAAATAACGTGAGACATGCAACTGCAACGAATGCGAATGGTTCATGGCGAGCAATCTCAGTAACGGGTTTGCACGACCGCATATTAAGACGTAACTCAGGCGTAGATGAAGCTAGTGCACCCTGGGTACCGCAAAGGAACCCTCACCGACCAGGACGACCGCCACGATGACTGCCAGCAGCCAAAGGTGAATAGGCGCCAGACCATTTTCGCGGCAGGAATATAGGCCGTAGCGAAGATCAGCGTGGCTATGAAGCCGAACGTTTGGCGGCGGCGGAAGCGCCGGGAACTGCTTTGAAAAGAAGTTAAACGCCAGATCCAAACTCGTTAGCGATCGATCGATGCCACTCAATCATCCGGCAATTCATCCTCACGCCACTCGTTCTCGAACACGCACGATTCAAGCGGCTTACGGGTTGCCCAGCGCTGCTCTTCCAGCATGGGCTTCGCATAAAACGCATCGACATGGCCGATGCACAGCAAGGCAATCGGCTTGGCGTCATCGGGCATCCGCAGCAGTTGCCGCAGTTCGTCGACATCGAACAGCGATACCCAACCCATACCCAGACCTTCGGCGCGCGCGGCCAGCCACATGTTCTGGATCGCACAGGCCGCCGAGGCCAGATCCATTTCCGGCAAGGTGCGGCGACCAAAAATATGCCGTTCGCGACGATCCATCAGCGCAACGGCCAACAGCTCGCCGCATTCGAGCATGCCCTCGACTTTGAGCTTCATGAATTCGTCTTGACGCTCGCCGAGGGCAGCGGCGGTCACTTGCCGCTCCCGCTCTACCGCCGCGTGCAAACGTATACGCAAGGCCGGATCGGTGATACGGACAAAGCGCCACGGCTGCATAAAGCCGACGCTTGGCGCATGGTGCGCGGCGCGCAGCAAGCGCATCAGCGTTGCGGGCTCCACCGCTCCCGGCACGAAGTGACGCATATCGCGCCGTTCGAAAATGGCGCGATAAACCGCAGCGGTATCGGTGTCGTCAAAACGATGCGTCACATTGCGAAATCTATGTCAGGGCAAGCCGGGATTATCCAGGATGCAAGGGCCCCGTTGGGGACACCCCAACCTACGTTACTTCGGCGGCAGCGCCCACAGCAAACCATGGGTGATGGCGTCCGGGTACACCGTCAGGTGATCTTCGTCGGCGATGGTTTGCGACTCGATATGCAAGCCGGGATAGTGTCGCGACTTCAACTGCGCCTCGAAGGTTTGCATATCGCGCACCATGTCCCTGGTGTGGTTGTAGCGCTTGTCCTTGGATGCCGGATTGATGGTCTCGTAGCCGCCGGTCATCATCAAAACATCGGCGGGCATATCTTTGTGCGCGGCGGCATAGTCGCGTTCGCGCGCCAGCATGACTTTGTTGTCGAACCACAGCGACGGGCTGCTGATGATGTAGCGCTCAAACATGGTCGGCTCGGTCAACAGCATCTGGACGCCGAGCAATCCACCGTACGAATGCCCCGAGAATATCTTGCGATGCATATCGACGCGGTAGTTTTTGGCGACGAAGGGAAAGACTTCATCGGCAATGAACTTTCGATACGCCTCGGCCTCGCCATATACCGGGCTGCGACCGGGCATGTCGCTGACGGCATCTTTAGACGTCGGGCCATTGGGTGTCGGAGTGTAATCGCGCTGGCGGCTATAAGTCGGCGTTTCGTCCTTGGCGTAGGAAAGTCCAACCAGAACAAATTCTTCCAAGCCGCTGCCATGATCGCCCACGCGGGTCGCAATGCTGCGTATCAAGGGGAATGCGTAGTTCGCATCGGTAACGAACACCACCGGAAAGCGACGCGTGGGCTGCTCTTCATAGGAGGGTGGCAAGCTGACAAACACTTGGTAGTCACGATGCAGCGTCGCCGATGCGATATCGCGAACTTCGGTATTTTTCAGCACGTATCCAGTCGATGCCGGCGCGGCCGGCTTGACTGCCTGCTGCGCTGACGGCACCGGGGCCTGGGCCGCCGAACAGGCTGACAACGCGATAAAGCAGGCTGTTAACCATGGAAATGCGAACCGTTCTTTCATCAACAACATCGCCTGAGCCTACCCGGCCGCCAAGTGTCGATATGCGCCGGCGCTTTAGCAAGCGCCGAGCAACGAAACGAGACGTCCTTAAACGCCAGCACCGCCCATTTGGAGCAAAATCACGGCATCAAGTCAGGCCAGAGTCGCAAAAGCGCTACTGCCTGCTTGCGTGCAGCACTGTTAACGCCCCACTCACGGTTACCCTGGCAGCTTAAACGCCTATCAACTCAAGGAGACGATCATGGCGAGGCATCGCGACATCGAGGAAAGCAATGGCAGTGGCGAGCGCATCGGTGAACGCGTGCGCAGCTATGCCGATGGGGCCGCCGGTCGGGCCAATGAACTGCTGCAGCGCAGTCGCGAAGCGCGGCGTCTGTTTGGCCAACGTGGCCGCGACTACAGCCGACAACTGGCTAACGCGGCAGAGGATTTTGCCGACGAAGCGAATTATCGCTATAACCGCTTGCGCCGGCAGGCACGCCGTCATCCGGTCGCCACCGCGGCGATTGTGGCTGGTGCGGTAGGCGCGGCGTTGTTGCTGTTCAGCGTGCTTCGTAGCCGCGACAACGATTGAAAGCCTGCGATGGATACATAAAAGAAAACCCGCCTTGTGGCGGGTTTTCTTTTGATGCTTAAACGGTCAATGGATTGGGCTTGTCGGGATCGAGCTTGTACGTCTTGATCGCACGGCTGACGTCCTTGGCGTTGACCTTGCCTTCTTTCGCCAGCGAAGCCAGCGCGGCGTGGGCGATCCAGTAACGGTCGACCTCGAAGAAACCACGCAGATGCTCGCGGGTGTCCGAACGGCCGAAGCCATCGGTGCCGAGTACGGTATAGCGCATACCGTCGGGCATGAAGGCGCGGACCTGATCGGCGAATTCACGCACATAGTCGGTCGCGGCGATGGCCGGGCCCTGGCGATCCTGCAGCAAGCCGGTGATGTAAGGCACGCGCTGCTGCGCCTCAGGGTGCAGGCGGTTCCAGCGCTCGGCGTCGAAACCATCGCGACGCACTTCGCTGAAGCTCGGCACCGACCAGATGTCGGCGCTGACGCCGAAATCTTTCTCCAGCAACTCGGCGGCGGCGATCACTTCGCGCAGGATGGTGCCCGATCCGAGCAGTTGCACACGCGGCTCGCCTTTCTTCGGCTTGCCGGCATCCTTGAACAAGTACATGCCCTTGATGATGCCTTCCTCGCTGCCGACAGGCAGATCGGGGTGGCTGTAGTTCTCGTTCATCACGGTGATGTAGTAGTACACGTCCTCCTGTTCTTGCAGCATGCGGCGGGTGCCGTCCTGCATGATGACGGCGACTTCGTAGGAGAAGGTCGGGTCATAGGATTTGACGTTCGGAATCGCCCCGGACAGCAAGTGCGAATGGCCGTCTTCGTGCTGCAGGCCTTCACCGTTGAGCGTGGTGCGGCCGGCGGTACCGCCGATCAGGAAGCCGCGCGCGCGCATGTCGCCCGCCGCCCAGGCCAGGTCGCCGATGCGCTGGAAACCGAACATCGAGTAGTAGATGAAGAACGGCAGCATCGGCTGGTTGCTGAGGCTGTAGCTGGTGGCCGCGGCCATCCACGAGGCCATGCCGCCGGCTTCGCTGATACCTTGCTGCAACACCTGGCCTTTCTGGTCTTCGCGGTAATACAGAAGCTGATCGGCGTCCTGCGGGCGGTATTTCTGGCCGAACGGCGCATAGATGCCGATCTGCCGGAACATGCCTTCCATGCCGAAGGTGCGCGCCTCGTCGGCGACGATCGGCACGATGCGCTCGCCGATCTGCTTGTCGCGCAACATCAGGTTCATGCCACGCACCAGCGCCATGGTGGTAGAGATTTCGCGCTCGCCGCTGCCCTTGGTGATCTGCTCGAAGGCCGACAGCTCAGGCGCTTTCAGCTTGACGTCGGTCTTGCGGCGACGCTGCGGCAAGGCACCGCCGAGTGCGCGGCGACGCTCCATCATGTACTGCATTTCCGGGGAATCTTTGCCCGGATGGTAGTACGGCACGTCTTTGAGCTGGTCGTCGCTGACCGGGATATTGAAGCGATCGCGGAAGTGACGCACCGCATCGGCGTCGAGCTTTTTCTGCTGATGGGTCGGGTTTTGCGACTCGCCGGCCGCGCCCATGCCGTAGCCCTTGACCGTCTTGGCCAGGATCACCGTCGGCATGCCCTTGGTGTTCACCGCCGAGTGGTAGGCCGCATAGACCTTGTGCGGATCGTGGCCGCCACGATTCAGGCGCCAGATATCGTCGTCGGACAGGTTGGCGACCATTTCGCGCGTCTCCGGGTATTTGCCGAAGAAATGCTCGCGCGTATACGCGCCGCCAAAAGCCTTGCAGGCCTGGTATTCGCCGTCGACGGTTTCCATCATCAGCTTGCGCAGCACACCCTTGGTGTCGCGGGCGAGGAGCGGATCCCAGTAGCTGCCCCAGACCAGCTTGAGCGCATTCCAGCCGGCGCCACGGAAGACACCTTCCAGCTCCTGGATGATCTTGCCGTTGCCGCGCACCGGGCCATCGAGGCGTTGCAGATTGCAGTTGATGACGAAGATCAGATTATCCAGGCCCTCGCGGCCGGCCAGCGAGATCGCGCCCAGCGATTCCGGCTCGTCGGTCTCGCCGTCGCCGAGGAAGCACCAGACTTTACGGTCGGTCTTGGGAATCAGGCCACGGTGTTCGAGGTATTTCCAGAACTGCGCCTGGTAGATCGCCTGGATCGGGCCCAGGCCCATCGACACCGTCGGCACCTGCCAGTAATCGGGCATCAGCCACGGGTGCGGGTAGGACGACAGGCCACGGCCGTGACCGGCCACCTCCATGCGAAACAGATCGAGCTGCTCTTCACTGAGGCGGCCTTCGAGGAAGGAGCGCGCATAGATGCCGGGGCTGGAATGGCCCTGATGGAAAATCAGATCGCCCGGATGCTCCGCGCTGGGCGCGCGCCAGAAATGGTTGAAGCCGACGTCGTACAGCGTCGCCGACGAGGCGAAGCTGGCGATATGGCCGCCTAGTTCACCCGGCTTGCGATTGGCGCGCACCACCATCGCCATGGCGTTCCAGCGCACGATGGTGCGGATACGCCATTCCAGCGCCCCATCGCCGGGGCACTTGGCCTCCTGGCTGGCGGGAATGGTATTGACGTACTCGGTGGTGGGATCGAACGGCAGGTAGCCGCCCGCGCGCCGGGTCGAGTCGACCATCCGTTCCAACAGGAAATGCGCGCGTTCGGTGCCGTCGTGATTAATCACGGCATCGAGCGATTCGACCCACTCCTGGGTTTCGGTGGGGTCGAGGTCCTGGTGCAGGATGTCGTCGAGCTGATCCATTGAATAATTCTCCGCGGCGCCGATCAAGCGCTGACTTGAGGTGAAGTCGCGTCGCCGGGGATGCGACGGGATGACGAACTAGCCGTCTGATTCTAGCCTTCGCACGGCTGGGCCGCCAATTGCGGTGCCATGCGCGAGCGCATTGAGTGCCGCGCCGACTCCCCTCCCCTGCGAGCAAGGGAGGGGATAGTCAGTTACGAACGCCGCTCGTTCTGAGCCGCGCGAATCTGCGCATCGACCGCGGCGATCGCGGTCATATTGACCACGCGGCGCGGCGTCGCCACCGGGGTAAGGATATGCGCCGACTTGTCCAGGCCCATCAAGATAGGCCCGATGGCCACGCCCTCGGTCATCACCCGCACCATGTTGTAGGTGATGTTGGCGGCGTCGAGGTTGGGCATGACGAACAAATTGGCCCGGCCGGTCAGTGTGGTATTGGGGAACAAGCGCGTACGCACGCCTTCGTCCCAGGCGGCATCGGCCTGCATTTCGCCGTCCACTTCGAGCTTGGGCATACGCTCTTTAAGCAACTGATAGACCTTGCGCATTTTTGCCGCGCTGGGGTTGTCGTGGCTGCCGAAGTTGGAGTGCGACAGCAAGGCCACCTTCGGCTCGATGCCGAACAGCTTCAGGCGGTAGCTGGCCTGCAAAGTGGCCTCGGCGATCTGTTCGGCGGTGGGATCGACCTGCACATGGGTGTCGAGGAAGAACCAGGCGCCCTTGTCGTTGATGACGCCGGTCATCGCCGACGTGCACGACACGCCGGGATCGAGACCGAATACGCTGCGCATATAGCCGAGTTTTTTGTGAAAGCGCCCGACCAGGCCGCTTATCATCGCGTCGGCTTCGCCACGCTCGACCATCAGCGAGGCGATCAGGGTCGGCCGCGAGCGCAGCAGATTTTTCGCCGCTGCCGGCGACACTCCGCGCCGCTCGGTGAGCGCGTGGTACTGCTGCCAGTAATCGTTGAAGCGCGGGTCGTCGTTGATATTGGTCAGCTCGAAATCGACACCTACGCGCATGCGCAGGCCGAGGCGTTCGATGCGTGTCTCGATGACATCCGGGCGACCAATCAGCACCGGGAAGGCGAGCTTCTCGTCGATCACCGTCTGCACCGCGCGCAGCACGGTTTCCTCTTCGCCTTCGGCGTAGACCACACGCTTGAGGTCGGCGCGGGCGCGCTCGTACACCGGCTTCATCAGCAGGCCGGTGCGGTAAATGAACTGGCCGAGTTTTTCTTTGTACGCGTCCATATCGGCGATCGGACGGGTGGCGACACCCGAGTCCATCGCCGCTTGAGCCACGGCGGCCGCCAGCATCACCAGCAGGCGCGGATCGAACGGACGCGGGATCAGGTATTCCGGCCCGAAGATCGGTACTTCACCGCCATAGGCGCTGGCGAGGTCGCCAGCTTCCATCCGCGCCAACTCGGCAATGGCGCGCACGCAGGCCAGCTTCATCGCCTCATTGATGCCGGTGGCGCCCACATCGAGCGCGCCACGGAAGATGTACGGGAAACACAGCGCGTTATTGACCTGGTTCGGATAATCCGAGCGGCCCGTGGCGATGATGCAGTCCGGCCGCACCCGCTTGGCGTCCTCCGGCGAGATCTCGGGATTGGGGTTGGCCAGGGCGAGAATGATCGGCTTGTCGGCCATGCCCGCCACCATCTCCGGCTTCAGCACGCCGCCGGCAGACAGGCCCAGGAAGATGTCGGCACCGGCGACGATCTCGGCCAGGCTGCGCTTGTCGGTGTCGCGCGCGTAACGCTGCTTGTCCGGGTCCATGTTGCCGCGGCCGGTGTAGAGCACACCTTCGCGATCGAACGCGAGAATGTTTTCCGGCTTGAGACCCAGCGCCACCAGCATATCCAGGCAGGCGATACCGGCCGCACCGGCGCCGGCCGTGGCCAGCTTCACGTCTTCGATCTTTTTGCCGACCACTTCCAGCGCATTGATTATGGCCGCGCCAACGATGATCGCGGTGCCATGCTGATCGTCGTGGAACACCGGAATTTTCATGCGCTCGCGCAATTTGCGCTCGACGATGAAGCACTCCGGCGCCTTGATGTCTTCGAGGTTGATGCCGCCGAACGTCGGCTCCATCGAGGCGATGATATCGACCAGCTTGTCGGGATCGCGCTCATTCAGCTCGATATCGAACACGTCGATGCCGGCGAACTTCTGAAACAGCACGCCCTTGCCTTCCATCACCGGCTTGCCGGCCAGCGGGCCGATATCGCCTAGTCCTAATACCGCCGTGCCATTGGTGATAACCGCCACCAGATTGCCGCGCGCGGTCATTTCGCTGGCGGCGTTCGGGTCGGCGACGATCGCCTCGCAGGCATAGGCCACGCCCGGCGAATAGGCGAGCGCGAGATCGCGCTGGGTCACCATGGGTTTGGTCGCACTGACCGTGATCTTGCCCGGTCGCGGAAGACGGTGATATTCGAGGGCGGCTAAACGCAGTTCTTCTGTGAGTGACATGGGCGTTGTATTGGGAGTCGTCGGGGAAGGGCGCTGCGCACGGTGGTCGCGCGTGGCATGCGCCGCATGTTAGCAGGGCCAGCCCGTATCAGCCGTTGCACTGCGCCATGCGCGGGCGCATTGAGTGATGGCGGGGAACGGGGAACGGGGAACGGGGAACGGGGAACGGGGAACGGGGAACGGGGAACGGGGAACGGGGAACGGGGAACGGGGAACGGGGAACGGGGAACGGGGAACGGGGAAGAGCCTAAAAAGCAGAAGCAAAAAAGCAAGAGCAAAAACAAACAAAAATCAAAAAAGAACGCGGATCCGCAATATCCCCTCGAACTTCATGTTCCCCATTCCCCGTTCCCCGCCTAAAAAGAACGCAACACCACAGCCACCACCAAGCCGCATGTTCCCCGTTCCCCATCCCCCGTTCCCCACTTCATCACAGCGCCAACTCGTCCCCCTGCACCTTACCCATTCGGATGCGATTGACGAACAACGAAAACGCCAGCTTGCCGGCCAGCCCATGCACGTGTTGCATCCACGGCGGCAGCCAGCGCGGCGGCAGAATGGCGCCCGAGGCAAAATGAGGCTCCAGGCTGAGTACGTCGTGCAGTGCCAGCTTGCCGGCAAACAGATGACGCAATAGATCCATCCGCCGCTGCTTCAATGCCCAGCGAAAGAAGGTGTGCACGGCAATCAGGCCGGACAGGTAGACGTTGTCCTTGGTAAAGGCCGCGCCACCGGTCAGCGGGACGCCACGAAATACGCGCTGGGCGGAGTGAAAACTGTCCCCCGGCGTCTGCCCGCAATCGCTGAAGTATTTGTAGACCTCGACGAAATCGGCGCCGTTGAGCGCCATGTCGATCGCCAGAATACGCAGGCTGATGCGCTTGAGCCGGGCAATGTCGATGGCGCCGGACATCAGCTCGGCGAATACGGCCAACCCTTCCTGAGTCGCCGTGACCCGCGGCGAGGTACGCGCCAGGGAAGCCAGCAGCGGCTGTGCCCGGCCGTTCAAGGCGGTCAACGAATGCACGAAAGCTTCATGCGCAAGCAACTGATGACGGTCGTACTCGCTGAAACGGGTGCCGCCGCGCAAGCGGACACTGGTGGCGCCGGCCGCGGCCTTGGCGGTCAGTTCGCTGTCCACCGTTACCGCAATCGTGCCGGCGCCGAAAAAGGCGTCTAGCTCCTTGGCCAGATCGGCACGCAGTGTTTCAGCGGGGATATTGGCGCGGATATCGTCGTCGTCCAGATCCGCACCCAGTTCATCGGATAGTTCGACGAAATAGCGTGCGGCGTCCAGATTGCTGCGATCGCTGCCGGGAATCGGGTCGCCCGGCTTGCCGTAGAGTGTGACCGAAGGTGCGGTCACCCCATCGGTGCCCGCTGCCTCCAACAGTTCGGCGGCAATCCGCCAGGATTCGGCAGTGCGCTGCAGATAGTCGCCCAGCGGATCATCGTCGCCCGCCTCTCGCTCGATCGCCGCCAACTCGGCGCGCGCTTCGGACAAGTCCGGCCGCTGATAGCTCACCACCGGCAAGGTGTATTGCCCCTTGCTATAGGCCTCGATCATGCGGTCTTCGAGCGAAGCCGGCCAAGCCACGGTGGGCAAGATGCGAATACCGCGCACAGCCGCCAGCATGCGCTGATCGAGTGCTGCAAAGTGACTGAGTTCAGGGGGAAAGGGGCGGACGATCATCGGCCAAGCGTACTGCAAAGCCCAGGCTTGCCGCGGTGGTCGACGCCAAAATCCGGCATGAAGGCCACATCTGGCCCGCCCGGCATCACATCAGCGCCACCGCCCCTGGATCGACCCGGCCAGGCTGCAGAGGATCAGGCAGCACGACGCCGCAGCCGCATCGAGCCCACCGATCGAGCGCTCGCCAAGCTGGGCGGCACGGCCCATTCGAGGCCGCTGCTGAAAGACCTCGGCAAGACTCATATGACAAAGAGAGATAAATCCCGCGCCGTTATTCTTTTTCGCGCGACCCGCGTGGCCCATGCGGCCGTGTCGGAGGGCGACCACCGCGCTGCCGGCGCAGGCGCGCCTCCAGGGTGGCGGCCTGATCCTCGCGCTCGTCGCGCAGCTTGAGGAAATTCCGCCAACGTTCGGCCAGCAACTCCCCACTATCCAACGCCGCCTGCACCGCACAGCCCGGCTCGCTGCCATGGCCGCAATCGGCAAAGCGGCACTGTTCGGCCAGTTCTTCGATATCGGCGAACAAATCGAGATTTTCGTCGCCGGTGAGTTTCAGCTCACGCATGCCGGGGGTATCGATCAGACAACCGCCGCTGGGCAGTTGCAGCAAGGCGCGGTGCGTGGTCGTGTGGCGGCCGCGACTGTCGTGCGCGCGCACGGCCTTGGTCGCCATCCGCTCGGTACCGAGCAGCGTATTGGTAAGAGTGGATTTGCCCGCACCGGAAGAGCCCACCAGCACCGCGCTATCGCCCGGCTGCAAGTACTGCGCGAGCAGCTCTATGCAATCGGCATCCTTGCCATTGATGGCATGAATGGCCGTGCCTTCGGCCAGGCGCTCACGCAAGGCGGCAATCGATTCCTCCGCATCCTCGCGAGTGTCGAGCTTGCTCAGCAACACCACCGATTGTGCGCCCGAGCCTTCTATAAGCGACAAATAACGCTCGATCCGGGCCGGATTGAAATCGCCATCCAGACCGGTGAGCACCAGCACGTAATCGATATTGGTCGCGATCAACTGACGCTCGTAGCGCTCGCCGGCCGCCGCACGCGACAACACCGTGCGTCGTGGCAACACCTTCACGATATGCGGTGGCGTACCAGCCTCGACTTCGACGAAATCGCCCACCGCAGGACGCTCGGTCGGGTCCAGGCTGCGCTTGAGAAAATGTCCGGCCGGCTGTGCGCCGAATAATGCCTCGCCATCATGCAGTTCATAGCCTGCGCGATGCTGAGCCACTACACGGGCCAAGCGCAGCCCATCGGTGGGCAGGCTATCGCCGCGCCAACCGATGCGGCGCAGGCGTTCTATCGTTTCGGCGTCCGTCATGAGGCCGATTATGCCCTGCTTGCCCCCTTCGCCTGCAATCGCACCCTGATCCGCGCCCTCATCGCGCCCTTTTTCGCCTCGCGCCCGACGCTGATCCGCTGCTAGCATGCCGACCACTCCGGCCATGGCGCCGGCTCAACCAGCATGAAGGACGACGAGATTTGGCCTCGATCAAGCCCAGTGCGCACCTGGCTGACGTGCGCTATGAAATCCGTGGCGCCCTGACCCGACGCTCACGCGATCTCGAAGCGGCCGGCCTGCCGATCATCAAGCTCAATATCGGCAATCCCGGACGCTACGGCTTTGAAACGCCAGCGCACCTACGCGAAGCCATCGCCAGACACCTGCATGACAGCGAGGCCTACGGCCACGAGCAAGGCCTGGAACAAGCCCGCGAGGCTATCGCCGCACAGCAACGCGCACGCGGCGCCCGTGGGGTGGAGGTGGAGCGCATCTTCGTCGGCAACGGCGTCAGCGAACTGATCGACCTGAGCCTGCGCGCCCTGCTGCAGCCCGGCGACGAGGTATTGCTACCCAGCCCGGACTATCCGCTATGGAGCGCCGCGACCATTCTCAATGGCGGCAAACCGCGCTATTACCGCTGCCTCGCCGAAAACCAGCACCTGCCCGACCCCGACGAGATCGAAGCGCTGATTACCCCGCGCACGCGCGCCCTGGTACTTATCAATCCGAATAACCCGACCGGGGCGGTCTATCCGCGGCAACTGCTGGAACGCATCGTGGCGGTCGCCGCCCGTCATCGCCTGCTGCTGCTCAGCGACGAAATCTATGACGAGATCTTGTACGACGACACCCCGTTTCAGCCGCTGGCCGAAATCGCCGGCGACCTCCCCTGTATCAGTTTCGGCGGACTGAGCAAGGTTCATCGCGCCTGCGGTTATCGGGTCGGCTGGCTGAGCTTGTCGGGCGCGCCTGAGCGCAGCGCCGAATATCGCGATGCGCTGCAGTTGCTAGCCGCACTGCGCTTATGCGCCAACGTCACCGCGCAATGGGCGGTAGCCCCGGCCCTGGAAAGCATGCCCACCATCAACGCGTTGACTCAGCCCGGTGGCCGCCTGCATCAAGCACGCAGCGAAGTATTGAAAGGTGTCGCCGCCAGCGCCTACCTGGATCTCGCCGCCCCAGCCGGCGCGTTATACGCATTCCCACACGTGCGTGCCGACCGCCTGGAACATTTCGACGACAACGTATTCGCGCTACGCCTGCTCGAAGAAGAGTCCGTACTGGTGGTGCCAGGCAGCAGCTTCAACGTGCCGCATAGCCGCCATATGCGCCTGACCCTGCTACCACCCCCCGAGCAACTGCGCGAAGTGTTCACACGCATCGAGCGCGTATTAGAGCGCATGAGCGCCGAACCATCGCTACGCGCCTCGGCCGTCGCATGACGCTGCACTACCTCGCACTCGGCGACTCTTACAGCATCGGCGAAGGTGTCCCGGCCAGCGGCCGCTGGCCCATGCAACTGGCTGCACGGCTGCGACGCGAAGGCATACCGCTGGCCGATCCGCAGATCATCGCAACCACCGGCTGGACTACCGACGAGCTAAGCGCGGCGATGGACCATGCCACGCTGGCACCGCCCTACGATCTGGTCAGCCTGCTGATTGGCGTCAATAACCAGTATCGCGGCCGCGGCGCCGGCGAATACCGCCAGGAGTTTCAGCGCTTGCTGGCAGGCGCGATCTGTCTGGCGGGCGGCTGCCCGCAGCGGGTGCTGGTGTTGTCGATTCCCGATTGGGGTGCGACTACGTTTGGGCATGGCTGTGGGCGCGATATCGCGCATGTCGCTTATGCGTTGGACGTTTTTAATGCTATCGCTCGCGATGAGGTGCAGCGAGCGCGGGCGTGCTGGGTTGATGTCACGGGGTTGTCGCGGCAACAGCCGCAGTTGCTGGCTGAGGATGGGTTGCATCCTTCGGTGGAGCAGTATGGGTTGTGGGTTGATGTGGCGTTGCCGGTGGTGCGCGGGGTGTTTAGGTAGCGTTTTATTGGGCTATCTCGCTAGGTTGTTCGCCTGCGGCGGGCTTTCGGCCTCCGGCAGGAGGTCGAAAGCCCGCCGCAGGCGACAACCTAGCGAAGCCCCTCCCGCAATCACACTGCAACCATTCCGCCATCCTCCCGTGACCTAACAGGACCAAGCTGGCGTCCCGGACATCCACCGGGAGTACACGCCATGGCGACCTTTCACTGCCGTAGCGCTTTCATCTCCGACGTGCACCTGGGTACGCCCGACTGCAAAGCCGGATATCTGCTCGATTTCCTGCGCCGACTGCGCTGCGAAAAGCTTTATCTGGTCGGCGACATCATCGATATGGAAGCACTGGCCCACCGCACCTGGTGGCATCCAGATCATGGAGCCGTGTTGGCCGAGGTACTGGATATGGCCCGTCGCGGGGTCGATGTCATCTATATCCCCGGTAATCACGATGCCCCGCTACGCGGCCTCGCAGGTCAGTCGTTTGGCGGGGTGAGGATCGAACTCGATGCAGTGCACGAAGGTGCGGACGGCCGCCGCTACCACGTCAGTCACGGCGATGAGTTCGACCCCGAACAGCTCGGTCGCACCTGGATAGTGCAGCTAGGCGAAGTGATGCACCGCTTCATCTGCTGGACCAACCGCCGGGTTCACGCCATGCGCCGACGGCTGGAGCTGCCTTATCTGCCGCTTTCGATCATCGTCAAATCGCATATCGGCAAAGCGCTGGCGTATATCCGAGCCTACGAGAAACGCGTGGCGGACGACGCGCGCGAACGCGGCTTCGACGGGCATATCTGCGGGCACATCCATTTTGGTCACGTGCTGGAGATGGACGGGGTGCTCTATCTCAACGACGGCGACTGGGTCGAGCATTGCACCGCGCTGATCGAGGATGCGATGGGCACGATGGAACTGCTGCACTGGAGCGAGCAGCCAGCCGCATTGGGCCGGGCCAGCCGCGAACTGGTGCTGCCCTCGCCGGCCAGTGCATTGGCGCTGGCGCCACTAGCCAGACGTCGGCGGGATCTGGCCGAGTTGCGGCCGGCGGCCTGACGGGCTAACCCATCCGGCGGGCATGCGACAGTCGATACCCTTGAAGCCTGGGGGCTATGCCGGCATATCGGCGTATCATTGACTCCCTTTGCCGGAACCCCTCCCATGTCCCTCGACGCCACCACTCGCGAACGTATTGAAACCCTGCTCAAGGAGCACCGCGTGGTGCTGTTCATGAAGGGTAATCGGCAGCAGCCGATGTGCGGTTTCTCTGCCGCCGCCACCAATACGCTCAATGAATTGCTGCCCGAATACCACACCGTCAACGTGCTTGATGACCCGGAGATCCGCGAGGGTATCAAGGCCTATGGCGACTGGCCGACGATTCCGCAGTTGTATGTGGAAGGCGAACTGGTCGGCGGCTCGGACATCATTCGTCAGATGTACACCAGCGGCGAGTTGCACCAGCTCTTTGGCGCGGCGGCACCGGACCGCACGCCCCCGCAGATCACCATTACCGACAAAGCCGCTGAAGTCATCGGCCAAGGCATCGCCAACGCGCAAGGCGTGGTGCTGCATTTGGAGATCGGCCCGGATCACAGCGCCGGCTTTCAGTTGGCCCCGGCCGGCGATCACGACATCGTGGTCACCTCCAATGGCATCGAAGTGCACTTTGACCCAGGTAGCGCACAGCGCGCCAAGGGCATCGTGATCGATTGGGTTTCCACCGTGCAGGGCGAGGGCTTGAGCCTGAAGTTTCCCGGCGCGCAGGAGATCACCTCGCTGACCGTGCACGAGCTAAAGGCCCGCCTTGCCGCCGGCACGATTACCCTGATCGATGTTCGCCCGGCCTCGGGCCTCACCCAGGCCGCTCCATTGGCTCAAGCGCGCGTTCTGGAAGTTGAAGGCTACGACGCGCTCGCCGCCCTGCCCAAGGACACCCCCATCGCCTTTATCTGCCACCACGGCATCTCCAGCCAGGGCGTTGCCGAACGCTTCGCCGCGCACGGCTTCAGCAAGGTGCATAACGTGGAAGGCGGCATGGATGCATGGGCGCGCGAGATCGACTCGTCGGTGCCGCGCTACTAAGCCGGCATGATTGGCTGAGCAAAAACGCCCGCCTTGTGCGGGCGTTTTTTTGGGCGAAAAAAGCCACTCGGAACACCCCATAGGAGTTTTTCCTATATCTGGCGCATTATATTTCGATTTAACAATTTAATTTCAGCAGTAACCATTAAACATGCGCATTAATCGCAATTAATTACACATAAGCGCTTGCTGCCTCACAAAATTCGGCATTAATCGCAAATTAAAGCCGGCATTTCGCCATGGCGACCCATCACTGGGCGCATTTTCGTGCGAAAAATAAACGACCTGATAACCGTTGCATAACGTTTGTCAAGGGCGTAACGTCATCTCGTGCCCGGTTACTTGCGTCCTATTGACAAGTAATCGCGCACAGGGGAGCAACACCTAAATCAGCCAATTGACCCATTGCCATGGCCTTGCCGGGCGATGTGGACCCATTCGGTCTGTAAATAGAAAAACCTGCCTTTATCAGCTGTTTCTCGGGGAAGCGCGGCCTATCTGTGCCCAACGCTTATTATGGAGGGTGAGTTAATGAAGCTTCAAAACCATATGGCGGTGCCAAAACATCGCGCCATAGCCTTTGCCGTAACACTTGCGCTGAGCCTGGGCTATGGCTCCGGCTCCGCTTTGGCGCAAAGCAACGCCACTGGCGTGATTTTCGGCCAGGCCGAACCGGGGGAGACGGTTCGTGTCGAAAGCATCGGTACCGGCCTCAAGCGCGACCTTACGGTCGATTCCAGCGGCCGCTATCGCGCGGCATCGCTACCGATCGGCACCTATAAAGTCAGCCTGCTCAAAGATGGCGCGGTAGTCGGCACCCGCGACAACGTACAAACCCAGATCAGCCAGGGCACGGACGTATCGTTCGTGACCAGCGCAGCCACTCAGGCGGGCGCTAAAACCCTGAGCGCCGTGCAAGTCGTAGGTAATGCGCTGCCGGCCATCGACGTGTCCTCAGTCGACTCGCGCACGGTCATCAACGCCAATCAGTTGTCCCAACTGCCCATCGCGCGCACCTCGATCAGCTCGGTCGCCCTGCTCGCTCCCGGCACCGTTCCGGCCGCTCGCGGCTACGGCAACGCGTTGTCGTTCGGCGGCTCATCGGCTTCAGAAAACGCTTATTACATCAACGGATTCGCGGTCACCAACCCATTGACCGGCGTGAGCTCAAGGCAGCTACCGTACGATGCGATCGACCAGGAGCAAGTGCTGATCGGCGGCTACGGCGCCGAGTACGGCCGCTCCACCGGCGGCGTCATCAACGTGGTGACCAAGCGCGGCACCAATGATTGGAAAGGCGATGTGCAGGTTCTGTGGTCGCCAAGCTCGTTGGCACAGCAACCACGCGACATCCACCGCAAGAACGGCTCGCTGTTCCAGACCGGCAACCCCTTCAGCGACCGCGACCCGGACAATCTGCAGTACTCCGGCTCGATCGGCGGCCCCCTGATTAAGGACAAATTGTTCTTCTTCGGCGCGGCCGACTGGATCAAGCAGACCGGTGTATTCCATTCCGCGCAGGGCCCTGGCCCCACGGTAAACAACGACAACAACAAGACCACCCGTTGGCTGACCAAGTTCGACTGGAACATCACCGACAGCCACATCATCGAATTCACCGGCATGGGTGACACTGAATCCACCGATGCGCAGATCTACAAATACAGCTACACCACGGGGCAAACCGGCAGCTATCTGGGCCACCAGTACACCAAGAATTACAACGGTACGCAGACCAACGGCACACCGGGCGGCAAGGTCTATACCGCTCGCTACACCGGCTATATCACCGACGATTTCACCGTCAATGCCATGTATGGCAAGAGCAGTGCCGATCACGTGCAGACGGTCACCGGCCTCGGCGGCGCGCCTTGCCCGGCGATCACCGACGACCGCGCAATAGCCGGTACCAACCCGGCACCGAGCTGCTTGTTCGGCGGCACCACCCAACTGGCGCCAGGCTCCAAGGACAGCACCACGGGCTGGAACTTGAATCTGGAATATCGCCTGGGCAGCCACGATCTTCGCGCCGGCATGGATAACTACATCCTGCGCGCCACCTGGGGCAACGGCCCGGTGGCCGGCACCAACTGGCGGTATGAGGATCTGGGTAACGGCTCGGCCATCCAGCAACGTTTGATCCAGTTGGGCCTGAGTCCTTCGCTGTTCAACCCGGCGCAGTTCCCCAACGGCTACTACGTCAATTCCACCGGCCTGACCACGGGTGCTTCGGCACGCACGGCCTTGCGCTCGCAATTCGTCGAGGACAACTGGCAGGTCTCCGACCGCTGGCACGCCTATATCGGCCTGCGTAATGAGCAGTTCACCAACTACAACGGTGTCGGTGTTCCGTATGCCAAGGCTCGCCATCAGCTCGATCCACGCCTCGGCGCAAGCTGGGACGTGTATGGCGATAGCAGCCTGAAGATATACGCCAATGCCGGCCGCTATCACCTGGGCCTACCGACCAGCGTCGCGATTCGCGGTGCCGGCGCGTCCACCTTCCCGTCCAACTACTACAGCTTTACCGGTATCGACCCGGTCAGCGGCGTCCCGACCGGCCTCAACACCACCGCACCGAGCGCGGGCACCTTCTTCAACAACGGTGCAAACGGCACGCCGCCAGACGGCAAGACCGTATCGGTAAAAGATCTGCACTCGTACTACCAGGACGAGTACATCCTCGGTTTCGACAAACAGTTGCCAAACAACTGGGTCGTCGGCGCCAAGCTCATGTACCGCAAATTGCGCAGCCTGATCGACGACACCTGCGATTCGCGCCCGCTGCAAGCCTGGGGCGATTCGCACGGTCTGCACGATCAAGTGCTGGCCGGCGTTAACGCCAGTACCGGCTGCTGGCTGTTTAATCCGGGGCGTGCCAACACCTTTGTCGTTTCACCGACGCCGGGCCAGTACCTCTCGATCCCGCTGAACGCGTCGGAAATCGGCGAGAAGAAGCCCAAACGCGCGTATTACATGATGGATCTGTACGCCGAGCACCAGTTCAGCGACAAGTGGTACGGCAAGATCGAGTACACCTTCTCGCGCAGCTACGGCAACTCGGAAGGCCAACTGGATTCCGATATCGTGCAGGCTGACGTATCGACCACCGAGAGCTGGGACTTCCCCGAAGTCATGGAGAATACCAACGGCCCGCTGGCGAACGACCAGACCCATCAATTGCGCATTCTCGGCACCTACCAGCCAACACCTGAGTGGCGCTTGTCGACAGTGACCCGCATCGCTTCGGGCACGCCGATTAGCTGCATCGGTGCGCGTACCCCAGGCGATCCCATGGGCTACGGTGCCGCCTACTTCTGGTGCAATGGTCAGCCGTCGCCGCGCGGTTCGGGTGGTCGTAATCCGTGGACCTACACCTTCAATGTGAGTGCAGCCTGGCAGCCGGCGTTCCTGGATCACAAGCTGACCTTGTCGGCGGACGTGTTCAACCTGCTCGGCAAGCAACGCGTGACCCAGGTGTTTGAATCCTGCGAAAACGCCTCCGGCGTGAAGAGCATCAACTGCTTCCGTCCGCGCTCGTTCCAGGATCCACGCTACGTCCGCCTCGGCGCACGTTACGACTTCAGCCTCTAAGCAAAACTGACAGTGCGGCCGCCCGGGAAGGGCGGACCGCACGATACAAGATCTCTAAAGGATCTCCCCAGCTTTTGGCCGCCGAGCATCGGCGGCCTTTTTCTTAGGGCCCGTCTAAACGGGATAAATCGGCCCGCGTGCGTCAACCGCTATCATGTGCCGATGAATACACCTATTGATGCCGCTCCCGCCGCCCTTCCCGTCATCCGCCTGAAATCCGACCGACCACCAGGCCACCCCTGGGTATGGTCGGCGCAGGTCTACAAACCCGAGATGCGCCTGCCGCCCGGCAGCGTCGTCGATGTCATGGATGCGAAAGACCGTTTCGTCGGCCGCGGCTTCTGGAACGGCCATGCGCGCATTGCCCTGCGCATGCTTACCAACAACCCCGACGAGGCCATCGACGCCGACTGGATCGGCGCCCGCATCGACCGCGCCGTGGCGCTGCGGCGCGAATGGCTGCAGCTCGACAAGATGAGCGATGCCTGGCGTGTCGTGCATAGCGAGGGCGACGACTTGTCCGGCCTGATCGTCGATCGTTACGCCGACATCCTGGTCATCGAATACTTTGCCGCCGGCATGTGGCGCCTGCGCGAAACCATCCATGCCGCGCTGTTACGGCACTTCCCCGGCGCACGGCTGTACTGGTTCGCCGAATCCCACGTGCAACGACAGGAATCGTTCGACTGCCGCAGCGGCGATGTACCCGATGCCGTCGAAGTGCATGAGCACGGCCTGCGCTTTCATGCCGCACCGGGTTCTGGCCACAAAACCGGTTTTTTCGCCGACCAGCGCGACAATCGCCACCACTTCGCGCGACTGGCCAAAGGCCGCCGCGTACTCGACCTGTGCTGCAACGCCGGCGGTTTCGCCGTGCACGCCATGGCCGGCGGCGCGCTTGAAGCGACCGGCGTGGATATGGATGCCGGCATCCTGGACATCGCACGCGCCAATGCCGCCGCCAACGACGTCACCGTAGGTTTCGAGCAAGCCGACATCTTCGACTGGCTGCGCCAAGCAGCAGCACGCGGCGAGCAATACGATGCCGTCGTACTCGACCCGGCCAAGCTCACCCGCGACCGCAGCAAAGTCATCGACGCGCTAAAAAAGTATTTCGCGATGAACCGCCTTGCGCTCGACGTCATCCCGCCAGGCGGGCTCCTGCTGACCTGCTCCTGCACCGGCCTGGTCAGCGAAGCTGACTTTCTGGAAATGCTACGCCGCGTCGCCCTCAACGCCGGCCGCGAAATCCAGGTACTGCACATGGCCGGCGCCGGCGCCGATCACCCCTTCCGCAGCGATGTGCAGGAAGGACGCTATTTGAAGGCAGTGTTCTGCCGGGTGCTATAAGAACGGGGAACGGGGAACGGGGAACGGGGA
>NZ_KZ857182.1:118137-179761 GCF_003350925.1 Dyella tabacisoli
AAGCCTAAAAAGCAGGAGCAAAAAAGCAAGAAAAAATAAAGGAAAATCAAAAAAGAACGCGGCGCCGCAGGCACCCACCAGTCTGCATGTTCCCCGTTCCCCATCCCCCGTTCCCCGCTCCAAAAGGCCCCGCCATGCTCGATGTCATCGAAACCATCCGCAGCTACAACACCGGCCGCGATCCCGAGCGTCTGCAACGAAAATACGCGGCGATGCGGCGCGATCCATTCACCTTCCTGCGCGGTAGCTGCCATCTGTTTTATGCCCAACTGCCGCAAGCCAAGTTGCTCAGCAAGGCGCCGCCGGCATGGGTCTGCGGCGATATGCACCTGGAGAACTTCGGCAGCTACAAAGGCGACAATCGGCTGGTCTATTTCGACCTCAACGATTTCGACGAAGCCACCCTGGCCCCTTGCACCTGGGAGTTGGTGCGCTTGCTTACCAGCGTACGCATCGGCGCCAGCAGCCTGAAACTGAAACCCGCACAGGCACAGTCTTTGTGCCGCAGCTTTTTAGACGCCTATACCGCCGCCCTGAGTAACGGTAAAGCACGCTGGATCGAACGAGACACTGCCGACGGCATGGTGGGCGATTTATTGCACAGCCTGCGCGGACGTCTACGCCCACCCTTCCTCGACAGCCGCACCGAGCGCAAGGGCAAAAAACGCACACTGCGCACCGATGGCAAAAAAGCGCTGCCAGTCACCGGCAAACAGCGCGACAAGGTCACCGCCCTGATCGAACAAGTCGCCGCAAACGAAGCCAACCCGCGCTTTTACCGTGTGCTCGATGTCGCACGGCGTATCGCCGGCACCGGCAGCCTTGGCGTGGATCGCTACGTGGTCTTGATCGAGGGCAAGGGCTCGCCCGACGGCAATTACCTGCTCGACCTCAAGCAGGCGATACCGTCCTCACTGGCGCCTGCACTGCTCAAGCGCGGCATCAAACTCAGCCAACCCGATTGGCACAGCGAAGCCGAGCGTGTCGTCACCGTGCAACAGCGTATGCAGGCCATCTCGCCGGCCTTTCTGAAAGCTGTGAACATGGATGGCGTGTCTTACGTGTTGCGTGGCCTGCAGCCCACTGAGGATCGCGTGGCGCTTGGTAACTGGAACGGCAAGCTGGATCGCCTAGAAGGGGTGTTGCAGTCGATGGGGCAGCTTATTGCCTGGGCGCAATTGCGCAGTAGTGGGCGCCATGGCTCGGCTGGTGCGGATGAGTTGATTGCCTATGGCGGCAAGGCGCGTTGGCCGGCGAAGTTGTTGGAGTTGTCTGGGGATTGTGCGCAGCAGGTGGGGCGGGATTGGAAGGTTTTTGCTCGGGGTTATGATTCGGGGGTGTTTGGTGAGACGTGAGTGTTGTCGCTAGGTTGTTCGCCTGCGGCGGGCTTTCGAACCCCTGCCGGGGTCCGAGTCACTTTTCTTTGCTTGCTCAAAGAAAAGTAATCAAAAGAAAGAGCACCCCGGTGAGTCGCCCTTCGGGTACGTGAGGGCCGGCCGGGCTTTTCGACAGTGCATCCCTGCACTGGCGAAAAGGACTCGGCATCCATGCCGAGTCCCCTGCGGGCCTGATCGTCCGACCCTCACCGACGCACAGGGGCCCCAAAGGTCAAGAGCAACGGCAACGTCAAAAGCCGCCGCTGCGCCGCTTTTGCCCCTCCCCCTGCTTGCAGGGGGAGGCTGGGAGGGGGTCCAACCTTGCCGCAAGATTGAACCCCTCCCCAACCCTCCCCTGCGAGCAGGGGAGGGAGCCACGCTGCCTCACCATTTCATTCATCGGCGACTGCTGGCAGTCGCTCCCGAGTGCGCGCTGGACGCGCGCTGCTCTTCGGGGCCCCTTTGCAGCGGTCAGGCTTGGACGACAAGGCCCGCAGGGGCATCGACATGGATGTCGATGCCTTTTCGCCAGGGCAGGATGCCCTGTCGAAAAGCCCGGCCTAGCCTCACGCACTCGCAGGGCAGGATGCCCGGAGAGCGCTGCATGGGGGTGGCCTTCTCTTTGGTTACTTTCTCTTGGCCATTCAAGAGAAAGTGACTCGACCACCGGCAGGTGGCCGAAAGCCCGCCGCAGGCGACCCAGGTCGCCATAACCCCCACCTACTTAGCCAAGCTTCGCCTTCAACACCCCATCCCCACGAAACATAGTCTTAATCCCCCGCACCGCCTGCCGAATCCGATCCTGATTCTCAATCAGCGCAAACCGCACATAGTCATCCCCGTAATCCCCAAACCCTATCCCCGGCGATACCGAGACCTTAGCCTCGGCGAGCAGCTTCTTGGCAAACTCCAACGAGCCCAGCGCCGCGTAAGCCTCGGGAATCTTCGCCCACACATACATCGACGCCTTCGGGTTATCGACCATCCAGCCCGCTTCGTGCAGACCGCGTACCAATACATCGCGGCGCTGCTGATACTGCATCGCGATATCGCGCACGCATTGCTGGTCGCCTTCCAGTGCCGCGATGGCCGCCACTTGCAGCGGGGTGAAGGTGCCGTAGTCGTGATAGCTCTTGATGCGTGCCAGCGCAGCAACCAGCTCACGATTGCCGACCATGAAGCCAATGCGCCAGCCGGCCATGTTGTAGCTCTTGGACAAGGTGAAAAACTCCACCGCGATGTCCTTGGCGCCAGGCACCTGCATGATCGAGGGGGCTTTCCAGCCGTCGTAGACAATATCGGCGTAGGCCAAGTCATGCACGACCAGGACGTCATACTGTTTGGCCAGCGCAATCACCCGCTCGAAGAAATCCAGCTCCACACATTGCGCCGTGGGGTTGGACGGGAATCCCAAAACCATCATCTTCGGCTTGGGGAAGCTTTCACGGATGCCGCGTTCCAGCTCGGCGAAAAAGTCGATGCCCGGCGCCATTGGGATCGAGCGGATCTGCGCGCCGGCAATCACCGCGCCATAAATATGAATCGGGTAACTGGGGTTGGGCACCAAGACGGTGTCGCCGCGATCGAGCGTAGCCAGCATCAAATGCGCCAGCCCCTCCTTGGAGCCGATAGTGACGATCGCCTCGGCTTCCGGGTCTATCTCCACCTGATAGCGTTCGGCATACCAATGGGCGATAGCGCGGCGCAGGCGTGGGATGCCTTTGGACGTGGAGTAGCCATGGGTATCGGGCCGCTGCGCTACCGTGCACAACTTCTCCACGATATGCGGTGGGGTTGGCCCATCGGGATTGCCCATGCTGAGGTCGACAATATCTTCGCCGCGATGGCGCGCGGCCATCTTCAGCTCGGCAGTGATATTGAAAACGTAGGGCGGAAGACGTTCGATGCGCGTAAAGCGGCGCGGGCTGCTCGTAGGCAAACCAACTGGGTCAGTCATGCTGAGTGATCTCGTTAACGTAAGCGCCCGGAACCGTCCGAGCGACGCCGGCCGCTGTGGCGACCTACCCCGCCGCCTACGCAGTTCGCGTCGATTCGCCGGGGTGATGCAACGTTACGACCATGCCGGGCGGCTTGTCGAGTGAATGGCCGACAGCGCGTAAACTTGCCAGCCTGCATCCCCTGGAATAACCATGCCCGCTGTCGAAACCCTGCTGATCGTCTTGATCATCGCCGTGCTGGCCGTACTGGTGCTGCAAATCGCCTCACTGCTACGCGCCCGTGGTGACGGCGGACTCACCGCACGGCTGGATGCATTGAAAGACGACAATCGCCATCTACGGGAGGCACTGGCGCAAGAGCAGCGCGCCGGCCGTGGCGAGCTGACCCAGACCCTGGGCCAGTTTCGCAGCCTGGTGCATGAGCAGCTCGGCGCCACGAGCGAGCAGCAACAGGAGCGCATCAGCGGCTTCGGCCAGCGACTTGAACTGCTTACCGAGCGTACGGACGCCGGCCTGCAAACCCTCGCACAGCGCCTGGCCGAAGACGCTCGCAAAGGCCGCGAGGAATCCACGCTCAGCCTCAATCGCTTCGGCGAACTGCTGCAACAGCGCCTGGCCGCACTCACCGCCGACAACGAAAAGCGCCTGGCCGACATGCGCACCACGTTAGAAACCAAGTTGCAGGCGATTCAGAACGACAACGCCGCCAAGCTCGAACAAATGCGCGCCACGGTCGACGAAAAACTGCAGAGCACGCTGGAAACGCGGCTGGGGCAGTCATTCAAATTGGTGTCCGAACGCCTGGAGGCCGTGCAGCGCGGCCTTGGTGAGATGCAAAGTCTGGCCACCGGTGTGGGCGATCTCAAACGCGTATTGACCAATGTGAAAACACGCGGCACGTATGGCGAAGTTCAACTGGGCGCCTTGCTGGAGCAGATCCTGGTGGCGGAACAGTACGCCGCCAACGTAGCCACCGTGCCAGGCTCCAACGAGCGTGTCGAATACGCGATACGTCTGCCCGGCCAACAAGATGGTCAACCCGTATGGCTGCCGATCGATGCGAAATTTCCGGTCGAAGATTACCAACGCCTGCTTGATGCCCAGGAAGCGGCCGATGCCGACGCCGCGCAAATCGCCGGCCGCGCGCTGGAAACACGGGTGCGCGAAGAAGCCAAACGCATCCACAGCAAATACGTAGCGCCGCCGTACAGCACCGACTTCGCGATTCTGTTTCTGCCCACCGAAGGCCTCTATGCCGAGGTCATCCGTCGCCCCGGCCTGTCCGACATGCTGCAGCGCGAATACCGCATCACCTTGGCCGGCCCCACTACCTTGACCGCACTGCTCAACAGCCTGCAAATGGGCTTCCGCACGCTGGCGATCGAGAAACGCAGCAGCGAGGTCTGGCAGTTGCTGGCGGCGGTGAAGACCGAGTTCGGCAAGTTCGGTCTGGTGCTGGACAAGACCCGCAAACAACTGGACACCGTGCGCAACAGCATCGACAGCGCTGGCCAGCGCACACGCGCCATCGAACGCAAACTGCGCGACGTCGAGACCATGCCCGGCCAGACAAGCCCCCTCCTGGGCGACAACTTGCCAGGCATCGAAAACGACGAGGATGACGTCGAGATTTGATGGAACGGGGAACGGGGAACGGGGAACGGGGAACGGGGAACGGGGAACGGGGAACGGGGAACGGGGAACGGGGAAAAGCCTAAAAAGCACAAGCAAAAAAGCAAGAGAAAAAACAAAGAAAAATCAAAAAGAACGCAGACCTGCCATATCCCCTCGAACTTCATGTTCCCCATTCCCCATTCCCCGTTCCCCGCCTAAAAAAGACCGCAACACCACAGCCACCACTCAAGCCGCATGTTCCCCGTTCCCCATCCCCCGTTCCCCGCTCTCATCTCCCTCCCGTTAAACTCCCCCGTCTATGCATGCCCCAAGGAATCTGCATGAGCGATCTCCCCGATTCGACCGAAGTCACCCGTGAACAAGCCGAAGAAGCCGTGCGCGTTCTGCTGCGCTGGTCCGGCGAAGACCCGCAGCGTGAGGGTCTGCTCGATACGCCCAAGCGCGTGGTCAAGGCGTACCGCGATTGGTTCAGCGGCTACCGGGTCGACCCAGGCGAGTACTTGAGCCGCACCTTTGAAGAGGTTGCCGGCTACGACGAAATGGTGGTGTTGCGCGACATCGAGTTCGAAAGCCATTGCGAGCATCACATGGCGCCGATCGTCGGCCGTGCCCACGTCGGCTACCTGCCGACCAATCGCGTCGTTGGCATCAGCAAGCTGGCACGTGTGGTAGACGCCTTTGCGCGCCGCTTCCAGGTGCAGGAAAAGCTCACCGCGGAAATCGCGCAATGCATCCAGGAAAACCTCCATCCGGCCGGCGTGGCCGTGGTGATCGACGCCAGTCATGAGTGCATGACTACCCGCGGCGTACACAAACGCGGCGTATCGATGATTACCAGCCAGATGCTCGGCGCATTTCGCGACGATGCCCGTACCCGCGCCGAGTTTTTGCAGTTCATCGGCATCCATGGCGGACGTCGATAGCCCCTATGCGCTATTTCGCCGCTCTGCTTTTGCTGCCGCTCATCGCGGCGGCACAAGATTTTCCGCAAACGCCCGCCGAATATCTTCAACGCATGGACAGCAACGGTGACGGCAAGATAAGCGAAGCGGAGTATGTGGAGTACATGAGCAACGGCTTTCGCCGCATGGATAGCAACGGCGACGGCGTGCTCGAAGCCGATGAACTCCCCGGCGGCCACGGCAAACCGATCACGCTTCGCAGCTATCAAGACAACCTGCGCCGGCAGTTTCACAAGCTCGACCGTAACCATGATGGCTATTTGAGCGCTAAGGAACTGGCTGCGCCGCCACAGGGTTAAGCTGACATCACCTGGCGCGGGATGTTGCGCTATGGTGTCCTCCCCAACCCTCCATATCGCCCCATGGACCTGCCCGATACTGTTGTCGCCGAACCGCGCCGTCGTGCCGCGGTCGCCTTCATCTTTGTCACCGTGCTGTTGGACATGCTGGCGTTCGGCATCGTGATTCCGGTGCTGCCGCACCTGGTCGAGCAACTGGCCGGCGGCGGCATCGCGAAAGCAGCCTGGTGGGTGGGCGTATTCAGCACGGTGTTCGCCATCGTGCAGTTCGTCTCCTCGCCAGTGCAGGGCGCGCTTTCGGACCGCTTTGGCCGCCGCCCGGTCATTTTGATCTCCAATCTCGGTCTGGCGGTGGATTTCATCGTGCTGGCCCTGGCCCCCACCCTGTGGCTGCTATTTGTCGCGCGCATCTTGCTGGGCATGACGGCCGCCAGCTTTACGACGGCCAACGCGTACATCGCCGATATCACGCCCAAGGAAAAGCGCGCAGCGGCGTTTGGCATGCTCGGCAGCGCCTTCGGCCTCGGTTTTATCCTTGGTCCGGGCCTGGGTGGCTGGCTGGGCGCCATCAACTTGCGCCTGCCGTTCTGGGTGGCCGCAGGGTTGGCGCTGTGCAACTTTTTGTACGGCTGCTTTGTATTGCCCGAATCCTTGCCGAAAGAACGCCGCACGCCGCGCTTCGAGCTACATAGCGCGCATCCGCTAGGCTCGCTCAAGCTGCTGCGCCGTTATCCACAGGTACTGGGTTTGGCGGTGGTGATGTTTCTGGTTTACCTGGCCCACTACGTGCTGCAAACCGTGTTCGTGCTGTATGCCGATTATCGCTATAGCTGGGGCACGGAAGCGGTGGGCCTGGTATTGATGCTGGTGGGCGTCTGCGACGGTTTCGTGCAGGCCGTGTTGATCGGTCGGCTGACCCCGCGTTTCGGCGAGCGCCGCGTACTGATCGCGGGCATGTTGTTCGGCATCGGCGCATTTGTACTCATGGGGCTGGCCAGCAATGGCGTAGTGTTTCTGCTCGGCATACCGCTGATGGCGCTATGGGGGCTGAGCGGGCCGCCCATCCAATCGATCATGACGCACCAGGTCGACCCCACTGAACAAGGGCGCCTGCAAGGCGCAATCAGCAGCCTGGGCAGTTTCGCCGGTATTTTCGGCCCGTTCCTGTTCTCCCATGTCTTTGTCTTTTCAATCATGAAATCATCGCCGGTGCACTTGCCCGGCTTGGCTTTTGTGTTAGCGGCCGAATTGCTGTTGATCGGCACAGTGATCGCCATATGGATCACCCGCCGCACCACCGATCTGGCCGAGATACCAGCCGATGGTGCCAAACCACCGCCACTACCCCCTCAGATTGCCGATCCACTGGAGCCATCGCCATGACCTTGTCCATGTACCAAGCTTCCGTACCGGTTTTCCTGCGCACGCTCAGCAACCTCAGCCATGTCCTGAAAAAAGGCGAGGCGCATGCCTTGGCTAACGGCATCTCGCCCGAGGTGATGTTGCAGACGCGACTGATCCCCGACATGTATCCATTGGTGAGGCAAGTACAGATCGCCACCGATATGGCCAAAAACGCCTGCGCCCGCCTCGCCGGCGTCGAGCCATTGAAGATCGAAGACGACGAAACCAGCTTCGCGCAACTACACGCACGCCTCGAACGTGTCATCGCTTACATCAAGACCTTCAAGCCCGAACAGATCGACGGCAGCGAAACCCGCGCGATCGAAATCAAGAGCCGCAATGGCAATTTGCAGTTCGAAGGCGAGCACTATCTGCTGCATTACGTCATACCCAATATGTTCTTCCACAGCACCACCGCCTACGCGATCCTGCGCACCGCAGGCGCCGAACTAGGCAAGGCCGATTTCATCGGCAAAGTCTGACGACAGGCCGCCCATAGCAGCCAAGAACATGCAAGGTCGGCAACAGCCACCTTGCATGCGCGGGCATCTCCGCCCCCCGCAAGCCTGGCGACAGCTTTAACTCACGCCCTCTTCACATTCGCAAGTTTCACGTCAGGTTCTTGTGGTCGAATCGTAACTTGTTGATGGGCCACTCGCGTGGCCGCGGTCAACAACCCGTTCTACAAGCCATCGCCATCTCGCAGGGGCGGCGTCGCGATGCGCTGATATCAAAAAGATTTACGACCACAACCGTTAGGGGGAGAGTGCCTTGAACACAAGGAACCGTTACACGTACACCCGCAAGATTCTCGCGTTCGCGTGCCTGGCCGCGCTAAATACTACGGCCGCGATGGCGCAAGATCATGCCGCCGACGACGCCACCAAAAAACAGGCCACCAGCCTGGAAAGCATTACGGTCACCGGCAGTCGCATCTCGAATCCGAACGTGATTTCGCCGACGCCGATCAGCGTGCTGACCGCCGCCGACATCAAAGCTACGGGCGCCATCAATATCGGCGACCTGATGACGACGATGCCGCAACTGGCGACCTCGTTCACCATGGGTAATTCCAGCCAGTTCATCGGCACGGTCGGCATCGCCAGGCAGGATTTGCGCAACCTGGGCACCAACCGCACCCTGGTGCTGGTCAATGGCCGCCGCTTTGTCGGCGCCACCGCCGGCAATACCGCCGTCGACGTCAACCTGATCCCGGCTGACTGGGTCGAGCGCGTGGAAATCATCACCGGCGGCGCCTCGGCGGTCTACGGTGCCGACGCGGTAACCGGCGTAGTCAACTTCATCCTCAAGAAGAACTACAAGGGCGCCAACCTGCATGCGCAGTACGGCACCTCCGAGCATGGCGGCTTCGACAAAAAACTGATCTCGCTGACCGGCGGCATGAACTTCGCCCAGGATCGCGGCAACGTCGCCGTGTCGATCGAACACAGCGATCAAGACTCGCAGGAATTCAGCGACCGCTTCGGCCATCAGTCCTACGCCTCGATCAAGACGCCGAACGGCCCCACCGACACCGCCTTGTTCGGTAACGCCGGCAGCTACACGATTACCGAGGGCGGCACGTTCTCCTTCGGCAAACCCACGGACATCACCAAGCGTTATGTGTTCGATCCGAACGGCAGCGTGCGTGCGCAGCGCTTCGGCGGACTCTATGACGATACCGGTCGCTGCACCGATTGCGACCGCGCCGATCTGAATCAGGTCAACCAGTTGCAGCCGCGCTACGGCCGTACCAGCCTGAGCACGGTCGCCAGCTTCAATATCACGCCGGACCACCACCTCTACTTCGAGGGCAACTACAGCCACGTCGACGTCAAGAAATACGGCCAGCCCGGTTTCGGCAGCGGCGCCTCGGCCTATACGATCACCAGCGACAATCCTTACATTTCGCCGGATCTGGCTGCGTTGATGAAGGCCAACGGCGCAAAGAGCATCAAGGTCGGACGCTTCGATGTCGACGGCGGCCGGCGCGGTGAAGACACCAGCCGCGATACCACCCGTGCGGTGTTTGGCATCAACGGCGCGATCGCCGGCGACTGGGATTACGACGCCTCGGTGGACTACGGTGTCACCGACGAGACCCGGCACAATCTCAACAACCGCATCAAAGACCGCTTTGCGGCCTCGCTCGATGCCGTGCGCGATCCGGTCAGCGGCAATATCGTTTGCCGCTCCACCATCAATCCAGGTGCGACCAACCCGAATGCCCTGGACTCAAAAGGCAGGCCGCGCGTACTCAATCCGATTGCCTTGGGCGGCGGTTGTGTCCCGACCAGCATTTTCGGCAACGGCGCAATCAATGCGGCTGCGGCCAACTGGTTCAACACCACCACCACCACCCGCTCGCGCCTGACCCAGTTCGTCGGCGGCGGTTCGGTGACCAACAACAATCTGTTCCAGATGCCGTTCGAAGCCGGTGCCGCCAGCATCGCGGCCGGCGTGGAATTCCGCCGCGAGAGCAGCCGCCAGGTAACCGATCCGCTGGACGTGGCTGGCCTGACCTTCCTCAACGCGATTCCGCCTTCAGGCGGCGCTTACGACGTCAAGGAAGGCTATATCGAAACAGCCTTGCCGCTGCTGTCCGGCCGCCCGTTCGCGCAAAACCTGACCTTCGACGCCGCAGCCCGCTTCTCCGACTACTCCACCATCGGCCACACCAAGGCCTGGCGCTGGGGCCTGGACTGGTCGATCGACGACAACGTCCGCTTGCGTGGCACCATGTCGAGCGCCGTGCGCGCACCGAATATCGGTGAGCTGTACAGCGGCCAGCGGGAAAACTTCTTCACCATCACTGATCCCTGCACGGCCGCACAGATCAAGAATGGCCCGAATCCATCCGTGCGCCAGGCGAACTGCGTGGCCCTGGGCGTTCCGCAAGGCTGGACCTCCACCAACGGCGCAACCATTCGCGGCGTCTCCGGTAGCAACCCGAACCTGAAGCCGGAACAAGGCCGTACCTGGACCGCCGGCATGGTGCTGACGCCACAGTTCCTGAGCGGCTTCGGTGTAACCCTGGACTACTGGAACATCAAGCTGAGCAATGCCGTCGCCGCACCCACCGGCACCGACATGGCCAACCACTGCGTGGATTCGACCACCGGTATCGGCAATGTGTACTGCCAGAACACTCAGCGTGACGGCACCTCGCATGAACTGGTCTACGTCAGCTCGCTCAACCAGAACATCTCCTCGCTGAGCACCTCCGGCGTCGATATCGGCGCGTACTACTCGCACCCGATGTTCGGCGGACGGATGAACTGGGCCATAGATGCGACCAAGGTCATCGCCTATACCGAGCACCCGTTCCAGGACGATCCGAGCAATACCGTGCAGGACAACGGCACACTGGGCTTCCCGAAATGGAAGGCCGTGCTGCGCGCGACCTACACATTGAACAACTGGATGTTCAACTGGAATGCGCGCTACTTCTCCTCGATGCTGCGCGTCAGCAACGAGAGCTATCGCTCCAACCCGACCCAGACCACGCCGATCCGTTCGTCCTCGGGCTTTTTCAACGACGTCAAAGCCGGCTACAAATTCGGCAACAGCGGCTGGCAGGCTTATCTCGGTATTACCAACGTATTTGACCGCAATCCGCCGGTGAACAGTTTCGGCACCACCTTCGGTGGCGGCTTGTACGATGCCGTGGGTCGCGCTTACTACGCTGGCTTCAACTACAACTTCTGATAGCGCGTATCAGGGTTAACTGAAGCAATAGGGCCGGCTTTTGCCGGCCCTATTTTTTTTGCCCATCCATCCCCATCTGATGGCCATACCCCCATCGAACATGGCAATGACCACCCCTACCCCATTGAAAATCGACTTCGTCTCCGACGTAGTCTGCCCCTGGTGCGCTGTCGGCCTGAAGTCGCTGGAGCAGGCGCTGCGGCATCTGGACGGCCAGGTAACCGCCGAGCTGCATTTCCAGCCGTTCGAGTTGAATCCGCAGATGGCGCCGGAAGGCGAAGATATCGGCGAACATCTGGCCCGCAAGTACGGCAGTACCCCGGAGCAGTTCGCGCAAAATCACGAAGCAATCCGCCAGCGTGGTGCGGCGGTCGGCTTCACCTTTGACATGAACAAGCGTCGGCGCATCTACAACAGCTTCGATGCGCATCGCTTGTTGCATTGGGCCGAGCTGCAAGGCAAACAAGGCGCACTGAAACTGGCGCTGTTGGAGGCCTACTTCACCGAGGGCGAAGACATCAGTTCACACGATGTGCTGCTCCGCGTCGTCGGCAAAGCCGCACTCGATACCGACGAAGCGCGTGCGGTACTTGCCGAGCATCGCTATGCCGATGAAGTGCGCGAGCGCGAACGCTTCTATCAGGCGCAAGGCATTCACTCCGTGCCGGCCATCATCGTCAACGAGCGTTACTTGATCCAGGGTGGTCAGCCGCCTGAAGTGTTCGAGGAAACGCTGCGCAGAATCGCCGCAGAGGTCTGATCGCTGTCCCCGGCAACAGCCGGGGACAGGTCCAATCACCCGCTATGGAGTGCCTTCGTAGTTGGTCCCTTGTACATACGCACCTGAGCCCAACTGCAGATTGAGGTTGAGGCTTAATAGCGTCGATATCGTCAGCTTCAAACGCCGGTTATCGAACGCCAGCGGCGTTGTCACCGGTATCGATACCGTATGCGATCCAAGCAGGCATAGCGAAAGCAGTTCGTTAGCCGATCCCACCGGCTGACTGTCACTGCCGTCGAGCGCGGTGGAGGCCAGGCTGTAGTTCACGCTCACACCCAGGGACAGCGTGCACGGCAAGGTCACTGAAAACGCCGCACCCGTCGTGAAATTGCCGACCAGGGGCGGGTCGCTGAACCAGCTCGGACTGTTTATGAGATCAAGGCTAAGCAACTGTGACGAGGCCGGCGTCGTGTTCATCGTGAAACCGCCCGCCGTCCCGGCAATATCGTTTCCATGCAGATACAGCGTCAGTGTGTGCAGTGGCAAACGCGAGGTACGTGCGCCGATAAAGCTCATATTGTCGCTGGGATCTATCTCGACATCGTTGACCGATGTCTGCGGCCTGACCATCACGGTATGAAACGGCACGCCAGACGGTGCGCCGGGCACCAGCCTGATCGGAATGCTGCGGTTAACTTCGCCATTGACGTCAATCGGCGGATCGATCAGACATTGCACGACCTCAGGCACCGCCGGGTCCGCATTCTCATAAAGCAAGCTGCAGCCATCGGGCAGCGGCGCACTGTGGTTGACGAATTCTTGCGTGATGAACGTCACCAGCACTTTTTCGGTGGTGGCATGCGGGCCTTTGTTGCCTACGGTAACTTCCACGTTCGCCGGCGCATTGGCCAACAAATTAGGCATGCTGGTGGCAACGTATAGATCTACCGCATTGCGGCTACCCACCACCGGCGCCGGCGCACCTGCGGTTGCGGTAAAACCCGGCGTCGTCACATTGTCGCTAACGTTCTGCTCGACATCGCCAGGTGCTGCAGGCACCACAATGCCGGCACCGTAATACGCCGCAGCAGGTGCATTCGGTGAAACCTGGATCGGAATAGTCAGGGTTACCTGCTGATTTTGCGCAGGGCCGGCCACCAGACATTGCACAATCTGATTGATCGTGTAATCGGGGTTGTTGTACAGGTAGACACAGCCACTCGGCAGCGCACCCGCAACATTCGCATACAACGGCAAGGCGTAAACGATGCGCACATTGCCGCTGGCACTTTGGCCGTTGTTGCCGACCGTGAGAATTTGCTGATCGATCGCACCGGGTGCAATCACCGGGTGATTGGTCGACAAGTTCAAATCGACATTGGCATCCGGCACCAACTTAGGTAGACGCGGCTTAGCCGGCGCGAGGGGGGCTGCTTTGGTCAGCGCGTGGAGCAGTCGCTCCTTCACCGGGGCCTTGTCTTTAGGCACCCGCACCAAGAAGGGGGTGGTACTGGCCGGCCCCGTCACATTGACCAGCGGCTCGAAGAGATTGTCCGCGCGATCACTGTCCACGTCGGTTGAACCAGGTACCGGCGACACCGCGCCGACGCCCCATTGCGGCCCGGTAGGCCCGCCGGCGATCAGCCTGAAGCGCAACGGAAATTGCACCGTGTCGCCAGGGGCCAGACCGGCAGGAACCGTGCATATCACCACTTCAGGCACGTTAGGCCGTGGGTTGGAGTACGCCTCGATACATCCGCTCGGCAATTGCGCGCTGACGTCGTTGATGAAAAACGGCGTGGCGATACCGAAATGCGCAGCGCCGGTCGTTGCGCTCAAACCATTGTTGCCGATCGTGAAGACTTCCGAAGCTTGATCGCGGCTGCCTACTTCGGGAATAGCCGGTGCGTTGCCCGTCGCGTACAAATTGATATTCGCCCCCGAAACCGGCGTGCCCAAAGCCACTTCGACGCCAGGCGCAATGGCATTGTCGTGAATGTCCTGCTCAATATCGACGCTGTTTGCAGCGGGATAAATCATCACGCTGCCATAGGTCAATGCCGGCGGCGCCAACGCATCGACGTCCAGATTCAAATCCACCTCGCGCACTTCAAACTGGCCCAGCGCCGGCAGTGTGCACAGCACGATCGAGGGCACGCTGCGCTCGGTATTCTCGTAGAGAAGCTGGCAACCCGACGGCAATGGCGAGTGGACATTGACATAAGCCGGCGTGACAAAGGTCAGCTCGACGTTTCCCGTGCCGGCCGCACCCACATTACCGACGAACAAATGCATCGTGGTGCTGGTATTGGGCTTTGCACTCGGCGAATCAGCGACTACAAACAAGTCGACCGCGCTAGCTCGCGCCAGCGACACAGCCGAGGCGAAGACGAACACTATCAGCCATCCGGCAAGGCGCATCATCGATCGATGGCGTGCGGGTAAATGGCCGGCGCGCTTAGACGCTAGCGTGGATTGGCGAGCTTGCACAGACATCGTTCCGTCCTCCTTCAACAAAGGGAAGGGGCGGAAGTAACGTGACCACCTGACGGGTTTCCGGCTGTCGTTCGATCCACGTCGGGTGCATGCGCCACACCGCCAAGATACAAACACTGCGGATTACTTCCGAAACGCTACGCCGTGATGTGTAGCCATATCGTGATGAAGATCACGACCGTCGCTGCCTGCCTTCGGCCACTGCCGAAGAATTGAGATTAAGGCTGAGTAGTTGCTATGTAGATACAACGACAGCGACCGCACGCGGTGGGTCGATCAAACACCGCACCACTTCGGGCACGGCGGGGTCCACATTCTCATAGAGCAAACTGCAGCCATTGGGCAGCGGCGCGCTGTAGTTGAGAATTGTTGGGTGATAATTGACACCGATTTATTTGATATAGATGCCATCATTAAGAAACGACTGCAAAATACCGCAGACAAAGGATGGATTCTCTATATTGGCGCTGTGCCCGGCCTGCGGTACCAAAACATAATCGCAACCGATCGCAGCCGCCGTTTCCCGCGCCTCCGCTGGCGGCCTGGGAATATCTTTCGCTCCGCACATCACCAAGATGTTATCGCGATCTAGTTTGCCAAGCTCCGCCTGCCGATCGCGCCGACCGAAAATGATGCGCCCCAACGGCACGACGCTTTCGCGCAGGGTTTTCGCCGGCATCGCAGCAAGCGCCTCGCGAAAATCTTTGCGCAATATCGAATCGGGGTCACCATCCGACGCAAAAAATAGCGGCACGATGGCATCCAGCAGCGGCGGCGACATCACACCTGTTTGTTCCAGCCCGGCAAGCATGCCGAAATAGCGTGCACGCGATATCTCCGGCTCGGCCCCCAGATAGGTATCCATCAACACCATCCGCTTGATTCTCGCCGGCTGTGCCAGTGCGAGTTCCACACCCCACATCCCGCCCACCGAGAGCCCGACGACAGAACATTGCTCAATCGCCAAAGCATCGAGCAACGCGAGCATCTGCTGCGCCAGATCCGCTATGTCGGCGGTGCCAGCGGGCAGCGCACCTGAAAGGCCGTGTCCCCAAAGATCGGGGGCGATCACCCGATAATGTCTGGATAACGCACTGATCTGCGATCTCCACATCGTCGCATCCCATAGATAGCCGTGACCGAGCAACACCGTCTCGCCAGCGCCTTCGTCGATGTAATGCAGCGGCTGTCCTTGAATCGTTACGTAAGGCATCGTTCGTATTCCCCTGGATGACGTCGGATGATTCTTCCCGGTACTTCGGCAAAGTTAGCGAGGTGGCTACCCCCGGCATGGCCCACGCCAGCTCATGAAAGCACGTCAGCGCATCACTCCGTACAATGGCCTTTCTACACGCAGCCAGGATCCCCTCCAAGGACTGCCGCGCGTGTGCCTTCCTCGCTACAACCCGGCCACATGCTCACCGACGATACCAAAGCCACCATCCGTGCCACTTATGCGCGCCTGAAAGACGGCTTGCCGGGTTTTCGCGCGCGTTCATCACAGGGGAAAATGATCGCCGAGGTGGCCAAGGCGCTGGCGATCACTGGCGGCGCGGCAGTGATTGAAGCGCCGACGGGCACCGGTAAGTCGATGGCGTATTTGATCGCCGGCGTTGAAGTGGCGCGCGCGCAGAAGAAAAAACTACTGATCGCCACCGCCACCGTGGCGCTGCAAGAGCAATTGGTGCAACGGGATATCCCGCTGTATCTGAAGCTCAGCGGCTATGACATGAAAGTAGCGCTGGCCAAAGGTATGGGCCGTTATCTCTGCCTGCGCAACCTGCGCATGGCGACCAACAGCCTGCAAGATTCCGCGCAGATGGGCCTGGCCGGATTCGATGCGGATCTGGCCTTGTGGGCCAAACCACCGGCCGAACGCGACAAGCAGGCCCTGTCCAAGCTGGCTATCGCTTTCGACGCCCAGACCTGGAATGGCGACATAGACACTGCGCCCGAGCCCATCAGCGACTTGTTGCGCCCCATGGTCACCACCACTGCTGGCGGATGCACCGGGCGCCGTTGCGCGCATTTCATGATCTGCCCGTTATTTGCCGCACGCCGGGCGATCGGCGACGCCGAAATCATCGTCGCCAACCAGGATCTGGTGTTGGCCGACCTCACCATGTCGAGCGGCCCGGATAGCCAGGGCGGCGTGATTCTGCCCAAGCCGGAAGAAACGCTCTACATCTTCGACGAAGGCCACCACGTACCGGGCAAGGCGATCGATCGCGGCGCCACCGAGGTTTTTCTTGGCGCCACGGTGCGCCAGCTCAGCCGACTCGGCCGCCAAGTACACGCCGCCTATTCGCTCACCGACAAGGAAACCCTGGGCAAGCTCAGCCTTGATGTCGGCGACCAGAAACTGCAGCAGCTCAGCGACGCACTGGAGGAGTTGGAGAAGGACATCCGGTTGGGCTGGCTGCCGGACGCGAACGACAGCGAACCCATGTTCCGCGCCTCGCTCGGCCAGTTGCCGGAGGCATGGGTGGATCATGCGCGCCTGTTGTCCGCTTACACCACCGAGATACAACGCTGGCTTGGCGCCGTGCGCCGTGCCGTGATGGAAATGAGCGAAGGTGGCCCGACCCAGGAAGCGCTGACGCGCGAGCTGGGCATGGCGCTGGAGCGCGTGGATAAACAGGCCCGCACCTGGCAGGCCTGGTCCAGCGACGACCCCGAGAATGCCCCGCCGCTGGCCCGCTGGGTGACGCTTGCCGGCGATCAGCAACTGGTTTGCCATGCCTCGTCGGTCTCTGCCGGCGCCCTGTTGCGTCACGTGCTTTGGGACAACGCCAGCGCCGTGGTGATGACCTCGGCAACGCTTAGCGCCGGCGGTAATTTTCGCGGCTTTGCCGACTCGGTCGGCCTGCCCAACGATGCGGTAACGCTCAGCCTGCCCTCGCCGTTCGACCTCGCCGCGCAAGCGCGTCTGGAAGTCCCGGCATTGCGCGCGCTGCCCGAAGCACGCGAAGAACATGCGCAGGAGATCACCGACTGGCTGGCCGAGCATCTGGACTGGGACGCCGGCAATCTTGTGTTGTTTACCTCGCGCGCCAAGCTCGACCGCGTACTGCAAAAGCTGCCGATCCAACATGTGCGCCGAGTGCGTGCGCAAGGCTCATTGGGCAAGGCGCAGTTGGTCACCGAACACATTGCCGCCATCGAAGCCGGCAAGGGCAGCACGCTGTTTGGCCTGGCCTCGTTCGGCGAAGGTCTGGACCTGCCCGGCAAGCTATGCGAAACGGTGGTCATTACCCAGCTACCGTTCGCCGTGCCTACCGACCCGGTCGGCGCCACCTACGCCGAATGGCTTGAATCACGCGGCCGCAACCCCTTTATCGAAGTGACCGTACCCGAAGCGACCCGCCTGCTCACCCAGTACTGCGGCCGCCTGATTCGTACCGAAACCGACCATGGCCGCATCGTCCTGCTCGACCGTCGCGTGGTGTTGAAGCGCTACGGCGAAGGCATGCTGAAAGCGCTGCCGCCTTTTACCCGCGTGATCGAGCGAGTGGCATGAGCGCACGTATCATCCGGGCCGATGCATGCACACCCGTGCCATGGAAAAACGGCCAGGGCCTGACCCGTGAGATCGCGCGGCACCCATCTGCTGCCGACGGCGAACATTTTCTATGGCGCGTCAGCGTGGCCGAGGTCAACAGCGCCGCACCGTTCTCTGCTTTTCCCGGCATAGACCGGCATATCGCACTGCTCGATGGCGCCGGCTTCACCATGACCCTCGATGATCGCCACCAGCATGCGCTATGCACACCGTTCAAACCGTTCGCTTTCCCCGGCGAAGCCCAGGTTACGGTAACCCTGGCCAACGGCCCGACCCGCGATTTCAATCTGATGACACGGCGTGACCATGGGCGCGGCGAAATCACAGCCTGGGCGACACCGGGCGACTATCGGGTGGAAAAAGGCATCGTGCTTATCTACTGCGCGCGCGGTAGTTTCGACACACACGATGGCGCTTTGCATACCGGCGACGCCTGGTTGTTTCCGCCGGCGGCCACGATCGTCTTGCCTGACGGCGCGGCGGCGTTGGCCGTGTGGATCGAAGGCGCCACGGCTTAAAGCCCCCCCTCCTACAAAAGCGACTCCCTCCCCTGCTTGCAGGGGAGGGCTGGAGAGGGGTCCGCGCCTGCGGCATATCTCCCAGCCCTGCCTCTTTACCTACATTCGAGCCGAGTTCCGGCGCCTATACTTGGCCCACCCCATCGCCGTACAGGTGACCCGTCATGCTCGTACTGATCTTAGGTCTGGTGCTTTTTCTCGGTGTGCATTCGGTACGTATCTTCGCCAATGACTGGCGCAGCCGGCAGCTCGCCAGGCTGGGCGAAAAAGGCTGGAAAGGCCTGTATTCGGTCATCTCCATTGCCGGCTTTATTTTGATCGTCTGGGGCTTTGGCCTGGCTCGGCAGCAACCCGTGCTGCTGTATGTGCCGCCGATGTGGCTACGCCATCTCAATGCGTTGTTCACCCTGCTCGCCTTTGTGTTGATCGCAGCCGCTCATGTGCCCCGCAATCACTTCAAGGCCAAGCTGGGCCATCCGATGTTGGCAGGCGTGAAAATCTGGGCATTTGGCCATCTACTCGCTACCGGCATGCTGCATGACGTGTTGCTGTTCGGCGCCTTCCTGTTATGGGCCGTGGTGGACTTTGTCGTCTGCCGTCGACGCGACCGCCTCGCCGGCACGGTTTATCCCGCCGGCGAGATCAAAGGCGATGTGCTGACCGTATTTGCCGGCGTGCTGGGCTGGGCGGTATTCGCCTTCGTGCTGCATGCCTGGCTGATCGGCGTCAATCCGATGCGCTGAAAATCACAGCTCTTAACCTATTGCGAGAACTGACTCATGCTCACCTTTCTGCTCTGGCTTTTGCTGCTTATCTTCTGCTGGCCGCTCGCCTTGCTGGCACTGGTGCTGTATCCCATCGTATGGCTGCTGGCACTGCCATTCCGATTGATAGGCATCTCTGTCGAAGCCGTGCTCTCCCTGCTGCGCGCGATCCTGATGTTGCCCGCGCGCGCGTTGCGCGGCCGGCATGGCTGACCTGTGTTGAATAAACCCCACTCGCCGGCATGCGAGCGCAACCGCGAGCCGATCCTCGCGGTGCTGAGCAAATACTTCGGCGATCGCCGGCACGTATTGGAGATCGGCAGCGGCACCGGTCAGCATGCGGCGCACTTTGCGGCCGCCATGCCGCAATGGATCTGGCAAAGCTCGGATCGCGCCGAGAACCTGCCGGGTATTCGCCTATGGTTGGAAGAGGCGATGCTGCCGAATACGCCAGCCCCGTTGGCATTCGATGTCGGCGGCGCCTGGCCCGCAGAACGCTACGACGCCATTTTCAGCGCCAACACCTTGCACATCATGGCCTGGGCCGAGGTTGAGCAACTGTTTGCAAAATTACCGGATATCACTCGTGACGATGCCGTGCTGGTGATCTATGGACCCTTCAACTATCAAGGCCGCTACACCAGCGACAGCAATGCCGCATTCGATCAATCGCTCAAGGCGCGTGGCGAGCAGATGGCTATCCGCGACGCGGAAGCAGTGGATCGACTGGCACAAACGGCAGGCTTTCAGCTCATCGACGATGTTGCGATGCCCGCGAACAATCGCTGCCGTGTTTGGCAGCGACGCGGTGACCGGTAGGAGCACACCCGGTGCGCTCCTACCGTCATCAGAACACTACGGCACGATGGGCAGACTGATGAAACTGGCCGTACCCGGCGTATGCCAGACCCGTTGGGTCGCCTTGCGATAATCGGCCGGCTTCGCATTGAAAATGTTCGGCACGAAGGTCTGCGGATTGCGGTCGTACAGTGGAAACAGGCTGGATTGCACCTGCACCATGATGCGGTGACCCGGCTGAAACACATGATTCGCCGTCGGCAAGCCAAAGCTATAAAGCAGCGGCTGATCGGGGGTGATCGCCTGCGGATGCTCGAAGCTGGTGCGGTAGCGGCCACGGAAGATATCCAACGACACCGCCAGCTCGTAGCCGCCCATCGTCGCATTCGACGCCACCGTATCCGGGTAGACATCGATCAGCTTTACCACCCAATCGCTGTCGGTACCGCTGGTGGAAGCGTACAGATTCACTACCGGCGCACCGCCGATATGCAGCGGCTCGGTCAACGGCGCGCTGATATAGGTAAGCACGTCTGGACGGCCATCGACGAAGCGCTGGTCGCTGACCAGCCAGCGCGTCCAGGCGTCGTGATCGGCGAAATGCACCGGGCGCGGCAGATAAGGCACGGGCTTGGCCGGGTCGGAGAGATACTCGTCGAACTTCGCCGCAGCCGCCGCAGGCGCATTGAATGACAGCGCCCCGTCGGCACCGAGATACAAAGGCTTGGGCTTGGCCGCGCAGCCTTCATCGCAGCTAAGCGGCCAGGACTTGTAGCGATCCCAGCGATTCTCGCCGGTGTTGTAGATCAATACGGGCGGCGTATCGGCCTTGGCAGCGCCGTCGACCAGATATTGATCGAAGAACGGCTTGAGCACATCGCGGCGAAACTGCTCGGCGGTGTCGCCCTGCCACTGCAACGGCCCCAGCGAGGTACCGTCGTAGTTCACCTGGCTATGCCGCCACGGCCCCATCACCAGGTAATTCTTGTCGTTGCCGGCGTCTTTGGACTCGGTCGCCGCATAACTGTGAATGGCGCCCCACATATCCTCTTGGTCCCACAGGCCTTGCAGCCACATCGTGGGTACCTTCAATGGCTGTTGCGCCATGATTTTATCCAGCGCCTGCTGCTGCCAGAACGTGTCGTAGGCCGGGTGCTCCTCCAGTTTGCGCCAGAACGGCAACTGCTCAAGACCGGCGGCACGCGCGTAGTCCCCCGCCGAACCCGCCTGCAGGAAATTGTTGTAATCGTCGTAACCGGCACGCGTTACGCCTTCGCCCTTGCCCTTCTGCGCGGTCTGCCCCTGGATGTAGTCGAAATTGGTCTGCCGGTAGGCGCCGTAGTGGAACCAGTCATCGCCCATCCAACCGTCCACCATCGGGCTTTCCGGTGCGGCGACTTTCAAGGCCGGATGCGGGTTAATCAAGGCCATCACTACCGTGAAGCCCTCATAAGACGAACCGAGCATGCCGACCTTGCCGTTCGATTCGGGCAGGTTTTTCACCAGCCAGTCGATACTGTCGTAAGCATCGGTGGAGTGGTCTACCTGGCTGGCATTCAACGGCCCGCGCAACGGACGCGTCATGACGTAGTCGCCCTGTGAGCCGTACTTGCCGCGCACATCCTGAAACACGCGGATGTAACCGCCCCGCACGAAGACTTCGTCACCCTGCGGCAATTGCGACAACATGCTCGGCGATGCCAGCCGCTCGGTGCGGCCGCTGGCGTTATACGGCGTGCGCGTAAACAGAATCGGCGCGTGTTTGGCGCCCTTGGGAATGATGATGACGGTATGCAGTTTCACGCCGTCGCGCATCGGAATCATCACCTCGCGCTTGATGTAATCGTTGTTCGCGGTAGGCGCGGTGAATTTGGCCGGGATATCCGGCGTCAGCGGCGCGGTTTGCGCACTGGCCACACCAGCGGCGAGCAGGGCAACAGATATCAAATAGCAACCAGTACGCATGAAGCCTCCGGACCGGCAGGGTGCGGCCTGCCGTAATGGGTTCGTGGATGGCTGCGTCTCCCCGCAGCGCCCCGACTATAAAGCCTGTTTACTATCTTTTCGCGCAGATGGCGGTTTGATTTTCCGCCGCGATGGTTCACGATGCCTCAGCCATCGCAGCCACTGAATCCAACCGTGCAAGCCGTCGACACACTTACTCCCTGCCCTTGCGGCCATATCGACGGCTATGCCCGCTGTTGCGAGCCGCTGCATCTGGGCGCGGCGGCGACCACGGCAGAGCAATTGATGCGCTCGCGCTACAGCGCCTACGTACTCAAGCGCGAGGACTACCTGCTGGCCACCTGGCATAGCAGCACCCGCCCGGCCCACCTCAAGCTCGCTGCGCAACAGCCGGCGCCGAGCTGGCTCGGGCTTACCGTAAAACATCATGAGAGCAACGGCGATCACGCCGTAGTCGAGTTCATCGCACGGCTACGCTACGGCGGCGGCAAAGCGCAGCGCATGCACGAAGTCAGCCGCTTCGTGCGCGAGGACGGCCGCTGGTATTACCTGGATGGCATGTTTCCCGACGCCTGAAGGCCAACAGTCAGTGTCGTCTCGCCCTCGTAACGTCCGTGCGGACCATAGCGCCGCTCGACCACCCTGCCGCACCCGTCATGATCCAGCGCAACGACGGTACTGGCGCGCGTGCCGTAGTACTCGCCGCGAATAAACGCCGACGACAACCAACGCTCGCGCTCCAGGCCGATCCCCGTATCGGGCAGTTCGGCGTCGGCGGCGACATGCTCGTCGGCAAGCGCCTCGAACAGCGGCGCGAGATCGTCCCCGCCAGCCGCATCCAGCCACGCTTGCAAGCGCTGCATCAAGGCGCGCGTTTTCGGCCAGGGCGTATTGAAGTCCGCGTTGGAAAGACCGTGCACGCCAGGGGTTATCCATTGCGCCCGCGGCTCGGGCCGGTTACCCAGATAGAACGCATCGGTTGCATCGAAGGTAAGCAAATTGAAGGGGCGATAAGCCGCTGCGGTCGCCAATAGCTGCCGTGCGTGGATTTCGGCGCTTGCAGCGCCCTTGAGATAATCCAGCGCCAGCAGGCCACGTGAACGGCCAAGCTGCGGATCGCGTGGATCGCGCACATTGGTCACCACGCTGCAGCGTCCATTGTCATCGACCCCCAGCCAGGTACCGCCGGCCTCCAGGTCACGGCCGGCATAAATGGGCGCGTCGCTCCACGATGCCAGCGGCGCGCTGGGGCGGGCATGAAACTCGTCGCGATTGCCGGCCAGCAATAAGCGCCAACGCGGGTGTGCATTCCACGCAAAAGCTATCAAACACATGCGATTGCCCCGTTCGTAAGAGCCTGTTCAAAGCTCAAACAGCGCACCGCATCACACGGCGCGCCATGGTCAGTGAAGGCATCTGCACCTTCTATTCACATCCATTGTACGTATGAGCGGCAACAGTACTCGGGCTTTGGTATCACCAAGCATGCCATGGGGATGGCACATCGAGGGATCACCCGGGGGGCTTATCGTGTCGCTACGTGTTAAGGGGTGTGCACCCTGATATACGCGATGGAACGCGCTTACTCATTCAGCAATCGAGGAGTGCGCGATCAATGAAACGATTCACCCGTAAACAGCTCTCGTGGATAGGCACATCGATGCTTATCGCCATGACCATGCTTGGCGTAACCAGTCGCATGGCACAAGCAGCAGACAACATAAAACCCGAAACCGCCCTTGCCCAGCGAGCACTGACGTCCGTCAGCACGCTCAAAGAAAACCTGCGTCCACACGGCGTACCAAGCGATTTCGTGGTGACGCCCAACGGCTATTTTTCGGCAACCTGCGTGCAGACCGTGCATGCCCATGAAAAACTGCATAAGGACGGCAGCATCGAGCATGCCAACGGCATGGTGCGCAAACCCGCGCTTTGCTCGCTGGCGCATTACCGCCTGGATGGCACCCGAGTCGAGCCTAATGGGGCCATCTCGGCAATCCACCGCAGCACCAACCCCACGATCAATGGCTGGGTTATCGACACCGACTACACCAGCTCCAGCGCTATCGGCCGGATCGTCGCCAGTTGGACGGTGCCGACCACACCGTCGAATCCGGGCAGCCAGGTCATTTATTTCTTCCCCGGCCTGGAGCAATTGCCCAATGTGCAATCGATCCTGCAGCCGGTACTCGGCTGGAACGGCTATAACGATGCGGCCTGGACCCTGGCCAGTTGGAATTGCTGCGTCGATGGCACCACGTTTCACAGCGATCCGATCAATGCCTCCGATGGCGATCAGGTCATCGGCGACACCTACTCGACCTGTGCGCCCGGAGTGAGCTGCTCGAATTGGGCCATCGTCTCCACCAACGTCAGCACCGGCCAGAACAGCACGCTCAACACCGACCCCTACGGCGCGCTGACCTGGGTATTCGGCGGCGTGCTGGAGGCGTACGGCGTCGATACCTGTGACCAATATCCGGCCAGCGGCTCGATCAGTTTTACCGATATAGGCGTCTATACCCTCGACGGAAACCCGGTGGCTTCGCCGCCCTGGAACAACTCCTACCCGGTCGGATCGCAATCGCCGCAATGCAACTACGGTGTCTCGGCGACATCGAGTACAAGCACGTTGGTTTACTGATACCGACGCGTTGATTCAAGCCATGCCACCCTGAAAACCTTCAGGGTGGCGGCGTTACGACACGGACCATCGCATCCCAAGGAATCGCCCTTGCGTCCGTCGTTGCCGTTGGTGCCTCAGGGCGAGCAGCTTTCGCAGCAGGATGCCTTCACTCACCTACGCCATCTTAGAGAGTGCAACCTATGAACAGACTCATGCGAAACAACCGCCGTCATCTGGCCTGGATCGGCGCATCCATGCTCGTGGCCCTATCTACGCTCGGATTCGCCAGTAACCCGGTGCACGCAGCAGAAAGCATCCAGCCCGAGGCGGTCATCACTACGGTCGGGACCCTCGACGCCAACTTGCGCCCGCCGGGCGTACCCGGCGATTTCGTCATCACGCCCAACGGCTATTTCTCGGCCGCTTGCGTGCAACTGGTGCAGGCCGACGAAAAAGTGCATACCGACGGCCGCATCGAGCGCGCCGACGGCGCCATCCGCAAGCCGGCGACCTGCACCCAGCCGCACTACACCTCCGGCGGCATGCGGGTAGAGCCGAACGGTGCCGTTACCGCGCCATTTGGCTACAAGAGCACCGTGCCCAGTTACAGCGGCTGGGTGCTCTACACCAGCTACAGCAGCAACAAAGCGATTGGCCGGATCGTCGCCAACTGGACGGTGCCTGCGGCTCCGACCAGCGCCGGTAGTCAAGTCGTGTACTTCTTCCCCGGCCTGGAGCAATTGCCCAACGTGCAATCGATTCTGCAGCCGGTACTGGGCTGGAATGGCTACAACGATAAAGCCTGGACCATGGCTAGCTGGAACTGCTGCGTCAGCGGCACCACCTATCACAGCAGCCCGATCAAAGTGTCCAAAGGCGACAAGCTGCTCGGCGACACCTACTCCACATGTGCTCCCGGCGTGAGCTGCTCGGTCTGGGCCATCGTCTCCACCGATACCACCAACGGCAGAAGCACCACGCTCAGGACCAACCCCTACAACACCTTGAACTGGGTCTTCGGCGGCGTGCTGGAAGCCTACGGCATCGGCACCTGCAGCCAGTACGCCGGCAGCCCGATCAACTACACCAACATCAAGGTCTACGACATCAATAACGTACAGGTCGCCTCGCCGCCGTGGCAGGGCACCAATGTGATCGGCTCGGGCTCGCCGCAATGCAACTACCACATTGCCGCGACGGCCAGTACCGCCACGCTGTCTTATTGATACCTGCAGTGCGCAATGGCTCCCTCCCCTGCTCGCAGGGGAGGGTTGGGGAGGGGCAAATCATGAGGCGCTCGGGGTGCGTCTAAATCAACCAAAAAACCAATAACACACCCCGATCGAGGCCAGCACACCCGCCAGATCGGCCAGCAACGCACAGCCGATGGTATGCCGCACGCGGCGAATACCCACCGCGCCGAAGTACACCGCCACCACATAAAACGTCGTCTCCGTACTGCCCTGCACCGTTGCGGCCAATAGCGCCGGAAAACTGTCTACCCCGGAATGGTTCATCGTCTCGATCAGCATCGCGCGTGCGGCGCTACCGGAAAATGGTTTAACCAGCGCGGTCGGCAGCGCATCGACAAAACGCGTATCCAGGCCCGCGTGCTGTGCCAGCCAGCGCACACCGTCCAGCGCGAAATCCAGCGCACCCGATGCACGCAATACACCTACCGCGCATAGCATCGCAATCAGATAGGGCAACAACCCCTTCGCCACATCGAAACCCTGCTTTGCCCCATCGATAAAACTATCGAACAGCGGCACGCGCTTGATCGCCCCCGCGCATAAGAAAACCAGAATGACACCGAACAGCACCAGATTGCCGAGCAAGGAGGAAAGCGAGGCCAGTGCCACGGCAGACAGCGAAGCGAGCAGCGCGAGAAAAGCCGCCAGCAACAACCCGCCGCCGCCCAGCCAGGCAAGCACGACCGGGTCCCACAGCCGCAACCGTTGCATAAAAGCTACCGACAACAGCGCGGTGATATTCGCCACAAAATGCGCCAGCAAGATCGGCAGGAACACCAAGGTCGGATCATGCGCGCCCGCTTGCGCGCGATACATGAATACCGTCACCGGCAGCAGCGTCAACGACGAGGCATTGAGCACCAGGAACAGAATCTGTGCATTGCTTGCCGTATCGCTCGAAGGATTAAGACTTTGCAATTCACGCATCGCACGCAAGCCCATCGGCGTGGCCGCGTTATCCAGGCCCAAGGCATTGGCGGTGAAGTTGAGCGTAATCAGCCCGATCGCCGGATGCCCACGCGGCACCTCCGGCATCAATCGCGCAAATAACGGCCCGAAGAGGCGCGCCAGCCGATCCACCAGTCCAGCCTGCTCGGCGATATTCAAGAAACCCAGCCATAAGGTGAGCGTGCCGAACAACAGCACCATGACTTTTACCGACAGCTCGGCCATATCGAACAATGCGGCCACGATTGCGGCAAATACGCTTTCATCGCCGCCCACCAGCCAGCGCGCCAGTGCAGCGACGGCCGCCACCATGAAGAAACCGAACCAGAGCCGACTCAGCATAGGCGCAAACCCGTGGTGGCAAACGGAGGGCTGAAGGATGTGCGATGGATCAGTGGCATGGCGCCATTGTGCGCACAACCGAACGCATCGGCCAGCACATGCCACCGTCGGATGTGCATGATTCGCCTGACATACAACATCGCCATCCGGAAAGCCTAATATGGCGACTACCGACGCCGGTTTCCCGGCATCGGCAGGAGCGAGCCATGGCTGAGTTGCGATTGCAAAGCACACTGACCTGCCCGCACTGCGGGCATCAGGTCACCGAGACGATGCCCACTAACGCATGCCAGTTCTTCTATGACTGCCCCGGCTGTGGGACGTTGTTGCGACCCAAGCCAGGGGATTGCTGCGTATTCTGCTCGTACGGCACGGTGCCATGCCCACCGATCCAGGAACAAAAATCGTGCTGCGGCAGCCACTGATCGGACCATATGCCTGCGGTGCAATGACTCTGACAGCTTTGTTTCGCGCAGGCGCCGTCGACATGGGCATCCACACCACGCCCAATGATATGGAACTTGACAACAGACGCCGACAGTAGCGAGATGGCAGCAGCATCTAACCTCAAAGTGCCATGCGTCACTATCTGCTGGCGTCGGATACCGAGTAAAGGCAAGGTTCTCGGCGCCCACCGTAAACGACTCCGTGTCGCCAGCAGAACAATCGCTTTGCTCGTTACGTCACCCACAGAGGTTACGTCATGTTTGCTCCGATGATCGCAAAGTCTCAGGCAATGGCAGCGCCCTCCCCCGCTCATACGCGTAACTTGGCGCCGCGACGTACGGCACCTGCCTTGTCGCAATCTGACGCATTCAGCGCAACCGAAGACCTCAGCAAGATTCCCGCATTTCCATCGGATCGTTCGCACCAGCACCAGCAGGGGATCTCAAATAACCTGCCATCGCAACTACGCCTGTTGCAGCCCAAGCTTGCAGTGGGAGCGGTGGATGATCCATTGGAGCGCGAAGCCGACAGCGTCGCCGAGCAAGTGATGCGTATGCCCCATCCACAACTTGCCGTCAGCCCCGTCGCGGCGCAACTGAGTCGAAAATGTGCAGCGTGTGAAAAGGATGATGAAGAAAAGTTGCGCCCCAAGCATATGGCCGACGCCCATGCCGTCGCCGCAGCGCCGGACATCGTGCATGAAGTACTGCGCTCTCCAGGACAGTCGCTTGATCCCGCCGCGCGCGCGTTCTTTGAGCCACGCTTTGCCCAGGATTTTTCGCAGGTTCGCGTGCATACCGATCAGCAGGCGGCGGCTTCCGCGAGCTCGGTGGGGGCGCTTGCTTATGCGGTTGGTCCGCACATCACGTTCGGCACCGGGCATTACCAGCCTGCGACGGGAGCGGGTCGAAAGTTGATTGCTCATGAATTGGCTCACGTCGTGCAACAACGTGCCGGTACAGGTCCGCTGCGGCTGCACCGCACGCCCGATGTGGATGCGGCAATCGCCGATAACGACTGGAAGAAAGTCGCCGAAATCTTGAACGGCTACAGCCCCAAGGCCATCAAAGATGCCCTCGACAAAATGAAACGCGGTGTGATCGCGTCCATCTACGTAGGTGCCACTGAAAATCCCAAGGTCGGTTCCGAATCGGCTATCGCCATCGCCACGCGACCGACCTATCTCGATATGAATTACGAGAGCGAATTAAAGAAACAAAATTGGTCGCAAGCCGCGTACTTTCTCAACGCCTTCAACCGCGATGACATTCTGGATCGCTTCAAAGCACGATCGGATCAAGAAGTGCAGGCATTGCGTGACGGCGCCGTCGCCAATGTGCAAGTTGGCGACAAATCGCAACTGGCCATCTTGGCGACGCAGGAGATCACCAAGCGCAGCGCAGCGCCAGCCGCCAGCACCAATGCCCCGGCGGCCCCAGGCGGATCGGCGACAGCGACAAAGAACTCATGCTGTTGTTGCGCGGAAAGCATCGATCTGTCCGATGTCTGGTTCACCGAGTGGGGCGATCCCAAAATGGCGGGCCATTTCTTCCGGCCGTCAATCAAACTCAGCTACAAAGGCACGGGTGCGGCAAGCATGTGCACCCTGGAATGGTGGGAGAAAACCGACATCACGTACTCGGAGGTACCCAAGCCAAACACATGGACGCAAGTTACCAACCCAAAGGCCGGATCGATCGAAAAGTGGAATCAGCAGGTCACCGACAAGTGTCCCGGCCCGGAAACAGTCCAATTGCTTGACCCCCCTTCGCTGGCCGAAACGCCAGGGCGAACCGCAACGCGCAAGCTGGAGTTTCGGGTCATCGTCAACAGCGGCACAGGATGCTCCGCATGTGGCAAACCCCAGGTCAAGGCGACAGCAAAGCAGACCCTGGTGCTAGTTAACGGAAAGCCGGATAAAGCCAAGTGCACATTCGAAGTGCCGAATCCGGATGATAAATAGCCAGCCTTGATCCACCCAGCGGATCGAGGCCATCAGGGGTGTCCTGGCAGGTCTGGCGACAAGCCATGCAGACCGGCGACACACCAAACGAAGGCCCCTGCCGCAACGGTCCAACACATGCTTTGAGTCTCTTAGAACATATATCCGATACCAAGATTGAAGCGGTCGTTCTTGGGGTTGTCCTGAAACTTCTGGTAGTCGGCCTTGCACACCACTTGCGGATGCGGATTGAACGACACGCCAACCGTGGTGACCTTATCCGCATTCGCCGGATCGGCAAGGAAACCGGCCGGCATTTTCGACTGGGTATTGAATCTCTCGTAGCGAACGAACGGGGTGAGCTTCATGTCACCGTGTTCCCACACGGTGTAGGCGCCTTGCACCAGCCAGCCATAGAAGGCGCTCGGCATGTACGGGCGCGCGGTTCCGTTGGCGGTGTTGAAGGCTTGCAAGGTGCTGTCGATCTTGTCCGCGTCGCCGATGTGGCCTTTGGCGTATACCGCCGATAGATCCCAGCCGTCCTGCTGCCAACGCGTATGGACGTCCCATAGGGTGACGCGGGCTTTGATACCGGTGAAATCGGGCTTGGTTTTATCTACTTTGAAATCGGCATTGGCGTGCATCGAATTGCCGGAGAACACCGCGCCGCCAATGGTCCAGCCCGGTACGCCCTGATAATTGAGCGCCGCGTAGCCAGCCAGGTCGTGTGCCTTGGCCAATTGCAGCTCCTGATGGCTGGCATGCAGTGGTGAGCTGGCATCGTCGAATTTGGCGGTATCGAAACCGGTGGTCACGCCGACGTCCCACTTCAAACCGGCATCGGTGGTGCCATCAAGACCCACGCCACCTTCGCGCCAGGTCGAAGGGATGATGCGTGTCTCCACCTCATTGCGTTCGACGCCGTAGAACGCCGGCGGCTCGTGCGATTGATTCAGCAGTCCAAACGGCATCAGGAACAAACCGGCCTTGAGGTTCACTCCCGACTTGAACTGGTAGTTCAGGTACGCCTGCTCGATCTCGCTCTCGCCCTGATCGGTCGAGCTGGTAACGGCGTGCTCCCATTCCACTTCGCTGTTGAAACTCAATTGATCGCTGAAGCGATGGCCGAACAACAGTACGAAGCGTTTCAGGTCAGCCTGAGAACGGCTGCTGTCTTTGGTGTAGTGGTTGTAGGCGATCTCGCCATAACCACCGAAGCTGGTATCTGAAGCTACGGGCGGCGGTGTGGTCGTTGCGGCTGGGGCCATCGCTGGGGATGACGTGGATGGCACCGGTGTCGCCGCTATGGCTGTAGCTGTCTTCGCCTGCTGACCGGCCAGCGTTTGCGTCTGTGCGCGCAGATCATTGATCTGGGCTGCCTGTGTCTGCAACTGAGCCGCCTGTGCATCCAGCTTCTGTTGAAGCTGCGCAATCATGGCTTTGAGCTCGGCTTCACTGGCGTGAACGGGATGTACGAAAACAGCGCTGGCGACAGCCAACGCTAAGGCGATCTGCTTCATTTGAAGTTCCCCGAAAATTCGAGCGAATGATATACATTCTCATCAATCGACATCAATAGTCGTTGATTTTTCGCAAGAATCTGCGCAACCGCAGCCTCGTCAATCGCTAGTCAGATCGCGACATCAGCCTCTCGAACACGCTCAGGCAATTGCAGGCGTTTGCCGGCCTGGTCGTATTCGATCAACAGCACGCCCGAATCATGTCGACCGTTGATCTCGACAAAACAGGCACCGCCGATAAACGGCTCCAATGTCATCACCGATTTCAACGGCGTGGCGACAATCATCTGAAAACCGAAGTTCTCGAAGATATTCATCGCCAGCGCGGTGAACTCGTTATCGGCCTTATCGAAGGCTTCGTCCAGTACCACTGCCGCATACCGCGGCATCTCGCCGTCGTCGCCGCCAAGCTGATAACGCAATGCAGCGGCCAGACAGGTCGTCGCCAGTTTCTGTCGCTGGCCACCGGATTTACCGGCACCGCTGCGATAAATCTCCACCTGTGCACGCGTTTGGGCATCCAGTTCGACGCCAAAGAATTCAACGTGCAGGCGTACATCCAATACTTGCTCGCGCCACCGGCGCAACTCGGGCTCTTGCGCGCCAAGCCGCTGCACCAGACTGCGCAGCACCGCGAACTGCGCCTCGGCACGATCGCGATCTTCGGTTTGATGATGGCTGAGTACATCGCGCAGTTGCTGCTGAAATTCGATCACTTCGGGCAGGCGGCGATCGGATAGCTCAATCGTCAGCAAGGTACCGCGATTGAACGGCACCTGCTCCAGGCTGGCATTGACCTCGTCCATGCGCTGCGCAATCGATTTGCGCGCCTCGCCCATATACCGCTGCAACAAATGCAGGTTGTTCTTGCTCTGCGTTTGCAGCAACTCGAAAAAGCGCGCCTCGTGCTTGGGCAAGCCATCCATTTCCAGGCGCCGTAAACGGGCGAGGAAATCTTCGGCAGAATCGAGCGTGGGGGTGAAATCGCCACTGTCTTGCGGCCAGCGACGGCGGAAGTCGCGGAAGCTGTCGACCACGCGCTGGGTCAAGGCGTTGTCCTTGACGGCGAACTGCTCCAGTTGCTCGTTCAAGCCACGCTCTAAAGTACGGAAATGATCGCCCAGGTTGAGCAGACTCAATGCAGACAGTTCGGCCAGTAGCTGGTTCAAGCCGTCGATTTGAAACGGCGTCGGCGCTACCGTCTGCCGCGCAACACAGGTATCGCGCTCGCGCTCGATGCCCGCACGCTCTCGTGCAAGCATCATGCGTTCGCTGCGGGTTTCGGCCAACGCCTTGCTCGTAGTGTCGCGAGCCACACGAGCCCTCTCGATGCGCTCGCCGAGCTCGCGCAATGTAGCATCGCCTTCGCGCAATTGACGCAGTTGATCTTCGATATCGGCCAAACGATGCAGCTTGGGTGCGATATCGATTTCATCCCAGCCAAGGTTGACCAGCGTATGGCTGGCCAATTGCTGTTGCTGCCCGCGCTCGCGCTGCTGCCGGATCGCGCTCGCCTCTTCATCGCAGGCGCCCATGCGCTTGGCCAACTCAAAGCCTTCGCGCTCGAACAGATGCAGCTTGTCGCGGCTATCGAAACCGAGCAGCCAGTTTTTACGATCGTCGATGGCGCGGCGATCGTCTTTCTCGAAGCGATCGCCGGGATGCTTGATCTGGCCTTCGCGGGTTATCGCCTTATCGGCTTTGCGTAAGCCGCTGGCCGAATCGACGCAGGTGTAATCAAAACGCTTGGCGAGTTCGCCGCCCAGCCATTCGCGGTGTGCGTGGTCGCGGATATCGAGCTTGTGTACCAGCGAGCGCATATCCGGCTTGCGTCCCGGCAAGGCATCGCCACGGCCGACCCGGTAATAAACCAGTTTGCCGGCAAGATGAGTGCGATTGACCCAATCGGCAACCTCTTTATGGTGCTTTTCGTCCACCAGCATGGACTGTGCAAAACCATGCAGCACCCGCTCTATCGCCCCGCGCCAGGCAGCATCGTCTTCGCACACTTGCAGCAGCTCGCCAACGAAGGGCAGCGCCTGCTCGGATACGCCGATGGCTTCGCACATGCGCGTTCGCAGTGCCTGCGCATGTGCCGGAATATTCGATGGGCGTAGTTTTAGCGACTGAATCTCGGCGCGCACTTCGCCAAAACGCTTCTCGCAGTCGCGCTTTTCGCCCAAGCGCTCGGCTATGCGCTCATCCAGCGCGTCGGCATGGCCTCGACCGTCTTCCAGCAGTTGCCGCGCCGTGCCGATCTGCTCGGCGAAGCCTTGCGCCGTGCCGGCCAGATCCTGGCCAAGCACTTTGCATGCTTGTTCGGCCGTGCCCCGGCGTTTGACGCGCTCATCGCGCTCGCGCTGCACACGTTCGCGCTCGCGCTCCAGTTCGTCGATGCGATCGCCACCCTGCTCGCGGCGCTGGCGCTCCAGCTCGGCGAGTTTGTCGTCGTGATTGGCCAGCGTTTCGCTGCGCTGCTTTTCTTCACCGGCATGACCGAGATCTTCGGTAGCGATGAGCTCAAGACGCGCGTCGATCAAGGCCAAACGGCGCTGCTCGCGATACGGATCAAGGCCGAGCTGAAGTTCGCGCAGCTCGGCGCTGCTACGACGCAGTTCCAGCAGATGGCTGTAGTCGTCGCGCGCCGGAGCCAGCGTGCTGACTTGTTCGCGCGCGGTGACCACGGCCTTGTGCGCGGCATCCAGCTCGGCAAAGTCGGTCACCAGCCGCTCAGCCGCAGCAAAGGTTTCCGGCTCGTCCAGCATAAAGCCGCGCAAAAACTGATTGAGATCGCCCAGGTTCTTCGCCGACTGGGTTTTGTGCAGCAGCTTCAGCGCCATGTCGTTGCCGATGCCCAGCAGGCGGCGGAAACGCTCGGCGTAACCGGTAAAGCTGTCGAAGTGGCTCACGTCTTCACTGAGGCGGCTCTTCAGCCGACGCAGATCCAAGTCGAAACCTTCCAACTCAGTCGCTATATCGAAGGCGCGCTCGACCACCATGTAGTGCTTGCGCACATCGGCGGATGCGGAGCTGTTGCCCGCAATCCAGAACAAACGAATCAGACTTACCGTGGCGCCCAGCGCGTTGCGGTATTCAAGCACCAGTGCCGACCAGGTCGCGCCTTTGCGCAAGTACTGGGTGGCGATTTCGCCGGAATCGGCATCTTGCTGATCGGCCCAGGCGCCGCGTACATACGAGGCCAGGCTGCGGTCGCGGCCGCTGCGCTCGGCCTCGCGCGCAGCGGCATTGAAATCGATCAGGCTGGGCGGCACCAACAACGCCGACATCGCATCGAGCAACGTCGACTTGCCGGAGCCGGAGCGGCCGACAAACAAAAAACCGCGCTCGGCAATCGGTATTTCGAACAAGCCGCTGAAGGTACCCCAGTTGCATACCTGCAGACGGCGCATGCGGAACTGCTCGTCACGCGGGTTGGGCAAATCAGACAGAAACAGCGATTCAGTAACCGCCGCTTTTACGCGCTTTCCCGAGGTTGCAGGTGTGCTCATGCCGGGTCTACGTCCTGGGCGTTTTCATCCGCATGACTTTCGGCTGCATCGGTCCCTTCGCGCAGTTCGCGATAGACCTGCCCCAAGGCTTGTACGTCTTCGGCTGAAAACAGCAACTTCAACACCGGGGATACCTCGTAGCGCCCTTCGCTGCCGCGCAACAGGGTCAGAATATGGTTGTCGCGCATCTTCGCGATGGCGGCGGCGACACGCTTCATAAAACCGGCGCGGTCGGTCGAAAGATTTTTCTCATACACCGATAGCTGATCGCTCAGCGTTTCTTCCTCGACGACCGCGCGGCGCCCTTGCGCATCGGCCTCGGCCAGTTGCTGGCGCAGATGCAGCAACAGCACCGAATCGATAAAGGTCAGCGGCTGGGTGCGCAACAGCGTGGGGGTCTCTTGCTCGCCGGTATCGGCCTGACGGGTAAAAGCGACGCCGGCTTCGCGGTCGATCACCAGCTCCAGAAACAGCTCGGCCAAGCGCATGCGAATAGCCGCCTCGTTGCGCGATAACGCCGGCCATAGTTGCGCATGGCGCTGTGCATCGATGCTCGGGCCAGCCAGCAATTGACACAGTGCGCGGCGCGCCTCCAACGGCAACGTGCCGCTGTCGCCGGGAAATAGCTCGGTGCCGGCATCGACATCGGTGCGCGTGGCATCTGGCGCTAGATTCCGCTCTTCATTGGCCTGCTCTGCAGCGACCCGCTCTTCATCGGTCTGCCCTTCATCGGCTTGCTCTTCAAGCGTCTGCGCAAGATCAGACAAGTTCATGGCTTTTTTCCTTCACAAACCACACCAACGGAATCCGTGCATGACGTTGCACGCCATCGCCGCCCTGCCACTGCACGGCCTCTAGCTGACCGTCGGCGACCACGCCGTGGCGTGCGCCCAGCAAGAGATAGCCGATCACGCTGCCCAGCCCCTGCAGCGCTGGTCGCCGCAGCAGTACTTCGCCGATCGACCACTGCCCGCGCTCGGCCAGCAGCTCACGCAGATCGCGCTTCAAACCACGGAAATCGATTTCGGACTGCGCCACCAGATCGCCGACGCTTTCCAGCGAAATAGCAGCCGCATCGCCGCGCTGCACGCGGCCGTCCACGCGGCTATGGCGCGGGTCATGCAAGCGCCATTGCGACAGCGAGCGTGCGCGGCTGGTGGTCAACGCCAGCGTGTAGCCTATCGGCTGCGCTGCGCGAACCGCGTCGCGCAGTTGCAGGGCTTCGCCTTGCGCCTGCTTCAATAATTGGTTGAGCCGTCGCTGCTCCAGATAGCCCCGACTCTGCACGAAGCCACGCAGACTGCGCGCGAAGCTCTGCAGCACATCGTGCACGTGACCGCCGCGATCGAGCATGACGCGGCTAAAGCCACGCAGAAACGCTCGCTCTTGACGGCTCAACTTGCGTGCGAAGCCGCGCGCAAGCACGGTATCCAGGGCGGCATCCAGCCGCGCACTCTGCTCGGCATCGTTGAGCAAGTTCCAGAACGCATGAAAGCTGCGCCCGGCCTCGCTCTCGCCGATTACATCGACCCCTTCGAACAAGGCATCCAGCACCTCGCCGCGCTGGCCCTCGTCGTCGATGATGCGTTCGCGGAAATCGCGATTAAGCCGCTCAAAGTCATCGCGCACCCGGCGGAAGTCCTCCGTCAGGTCGTCGGCCAGGCCGATGATTTCGCGGGTGCGCTCCAGCGCGCGCTTGGGTGCCAGCGTCACCACTTTGCCGGCGCTGATCCGCGCCATCTCTTCATCGATCCGGTCACGCTCGGCCTGCAGCACGGCGAGCCGGGCGGTGGGGCTGGATTCGGTTTGTTCGGCCAATTGCAGCAGTTGCTGGATCACCAGCGAAAGCCGGCTCTCGGTCGCGGCGCTACGCTGCGTATCCAAGCCCGCTACAAAGCGAATCGCCTGCGCGGCCTGGGTCGACAGCTCGTACTCCTCTTCACTGGCACCCTCGGGCAAACGACGCTCCAGATGCCCCTGCGCCAGCCACTCGGCGACATACGCCTGTGCCGTGCGCGGCAAGTTGCGCGCCGGCTGCGCCGCATTGAGCACATCCAGCTCATGTTGCAGCCGTTCGTGCAAGATCGACGCCGGCAATCGCCGCGCGTCATCCATCAACAGGGTCTGCAGCAAACCGATCAATTCAGGCGCGTGGTCCGCCGCCAGCAGCCGCCACAAAGCCTGTTCGCGCAGGCGCGCATACGTAGCAATACGAACACCTGCCTTCATGGAGCGATCAATCAGTCCTACCAACGCTGGGGGGCCGAGAGTGTAACGGGTCAGCGAGGGGCTGCGTGCGACCCTCGATGCCCAAACCTGAACGGCCGCGCCGAGATCGCGAACAGACCGGGCCGCCCCCTCTTCCAGCCGACCGCTGGTTTCTACGCGATCAGGCGGCGCATTCAGCTTGCACGGTGGCTTCGGCCAGCATCCGCGCGATCGACGCGGCGGCCTCGCGGCCATCGTGCACCGCCCGCACCACCAGATCGGCGCCGCGCATGTTGTCGCCACCGGCGAATACTTGCGGATGGTCGGTCTGGAACGGCAGGCGGCCATGCTGGCCGGCGAGGATGCGGCCACTGCTATCCAGGGCAATGCCATGCTCGGCGCACCATGCCGGCGGGCTGGGGCGGAAACCGAACGCCTGGATGACCACGTCGGCACGCAACTCGGTTTCGCTGCCCTCGACATGGCGTAGCTGTGCGCGGCCATGCGCGCCCTCGACCAGCTCGGTGCTCACGATGCGTACCGCGCGCACCTTGCCTTCGCTGCCGAGTACGGCCAGGGGCTGACGATGAAACAGGAAACGCACGCCCTCTTCTCGGCTATAGCCGACTTCGCGCTTGGAACCGGGCATGTTGGCCTCATCACGGCGATAAACGCAGGTAACTGAGGCGGCGCCAAGACGGATCGCGGTGCGGTTGCAGTCCATGCCGGTATCGCCACCGCCGAGTACGACCACGTGCTTGCCGGCGAGATTGAGTGCCGCCGGCACCGGCGCATCGTCGAGCAGGCGATCGACGTTGGCGATCAGGAATGGCAACGCATCGTGCACGCCATCCAGCTCGCGCCCCGGCAGCTCGCCGTCGACAAAGCGATAAGCGCCGGTGCCGATAAAGACGGCGTCGTAGTCTTCGAGCAGGGTTTCAAAGGCGATGTCGCGGCCGATGTCGATGCCAAGGCGAAACGTCACCCCCATGCCTTCGAGTACCTCGCGGCGCGTGCGCACCACGCTCTTGTCCAGCTTGAACGGCGGAATGCCGAAGGTAAGCAGGCCACCGATTTCGCGCTGGCGGTCGAATACGTCCACCGCAATACCGGCGCGGCGCAACCGGTCCGCGCACGACAGCCCGGCCGGCCCGGCGCCGACCACAGCGACCCGGCGACCGGTTTCGCGCACGCTGGAAAGATCCGGGCGCCAGCCCTGACGGAAAGCCTCGTCGGTAACCCAGCGCTCGATGCTGCCGATAGTGACCGCGCCGAAATCGCCTTGCTCCAACGTGCAGGCACCTTCGCACAAGCGATCCTGGGGGCAGACGCGGCCGCAGATTTCCGGCAGCGGATTGGTTTCGTGCATTAAGGTGGCCGCCTCGAATAGACGTCCATCCTGCACCAGCTTCAACCAATTGGGGATGTAATTGTGTACCGGGCACTCCCATTCGCAGTACGGGTTGCCGCAGTCGATGCAACGCTCGGCTTGTCCTGCCGCGGCCTCGGGGGCGAAGTCGCCGCTGATTTCGCCATAGCCGAGTACGCGAATGGTCACGGGTACGGCACGTGGCGGAGTGCGCGGTATCTCTAGAAAACGGAAATCTTTGTTGCTCATGCCAAACTCCAGGCGTGCTGGCGACGTGTTCCCGCTCCCGTATGCAGGGAGGTGAACTGGTGGCGCGGGTATTGAATCTTCATGCCGCCCTCCGCAGCTCTTCGGCCAGGGCATCCAGACTCGCCGCCTTCGGCTTGACCAACCAGAAGCGCTGCAGGATGCCGCGGAAATCACCCAGCAACTGCCGCGCCCAGGCGCTGCCGGTAAGCTCGGCATGACGCGCCATCAAGCCGCGCAGATGCTGCATGTAATGCTCCATGCTTTCGGGCGAAATACGCACGATGTCGACTAGCTCATGGTTATAGCAATCGACAAAGGCGCGTTCGAGATCGAGCACATAGGCGAAGCCGCCGGTCATGCCGGCACCAAAATTGAGGCCACACGAACCAAGCACGGCGACCACGCCACCGGTCATGTATTCGCAGCAATGGTCGCCGGCGCCTTCGATCACGGTTAACGCGCCGGAGTTGCGCACCGCGAAGCGCTCGCCCGCGCGGCCGGCAGCGAACAGCTCGCCGCCGGTGGCGCCGTAGAGGCAGGTATTGCCGAGGATGGCGGCATCCTGGCTGGCGAACGGCGCATCGGGATGCGGGCGCACCACGATGCGACCACCGGCCATACCCTTGCCGACGCCATCGTTGGCTTCGCCGACCAGTTCGATCTGCACGCCGCCGGCATTCCACGCGCCCAGACTTTGGCCGGCACTGCCGTGCAATTGCAGGGTGATCGGCTCGGGCATGTCGCTGTCGCCCCAGCGTCGGGCAACCTCGCCGGACAAACGCGCCCCGATCGCGCGATCGGTATTGGCGATGTCATGGCGGAAGGTACCGCCGCAACCGAGTTCGACCACGGCCGCGGTATCGGCGGCAATGCGGTTGGCGAGTTCGGCGGGATCGCGCATGGGGTTGCGCGCCATCACGCAGGCGCTGTCCACGTCTACGCCCAGGCCGTCGTCGGCGATCAAACGCGACAGATCAAGCGCACGCCGTACCGGCGCGCCGCTATCGTTCGGCCGGCTTTCGTTCTGGCCGCCCGGTTGAATCAACAGATCGCTACGGCCGATCAACTCTTCCAGGCTGCGCAAGCCCAGTCGCGCCAGATGCTCGCGCACGTCTTCGGCGACAAAGCGGAAATAGTTCATCACCATGTCGGGCAAGCCGGTGAAGTGCTGCTTGCGCAAAACCTCATGCTGCGTCGCCACGCCGGTAGCGCAATTGTTGAGATGGCAGATGCGCAGATATTTGCAGCCCAGCGCCACCATCGGGCCGGTGCCGAAACCAAAGCTTTCGGCGCCGAGCATGGCGGCCTTGATAACGTCGAGACCGGTTTTCAAGCCACCGTCGGTTTGCAGCCGCACGCGACCACGCAGACCGTTGCGGCGCAGGGTCTGCTGGGTTTCGGCCAGGCCCAGTTCCCATGGTGCGCCGGCGTATTTGATCGAGCTGAGCGGGCTTGCACCGGTGCCGCCATCGTGGCCGGAAACAGTAATCAGATCCGCACCCGCCTTCACCACGCCCGCAGCCACCGTGCCGACACCGGCATGCGATACCAGCTTGACCGAAACCAGCGCGGTCGGATTGACCTCTTTCAGGTCATGGATGAGCTGAGCCAGATCTTCGATGGAATAAATATCGTGATGCGGCGGCGGCGAAATCAGGCCGATGCCGGGCTTGGCATAACGCAGGCGCGCAATCGTGGCGTCCACTTTATGGCCGGGTAGCTGGCCGCCCTCGCCCGGCTTGGCGCCTTGCGCGATCTTGATTTGCAGCACTTCGGCATTGACCAGATAGGCCGGCGTGACCCCGAAGCGGCCGGAGGCGACCTGCTTGATCTTGGATCTGCGCTCGGTGCCATAGCGCGCGGGGTCTTCGCCGCCTTCGCCGGAGTTGCTGCGCGCGCCGAGTCGATTCATCGCGATCGCCAAGGCCTCGTGCGCCTCGGGCGACAAGGCACCCAGCGACATGCCGGCGGAATCGAAACGCTTGAGGATGGACTCGACCGATTCCACTTCGTCCAGCGGCACGGCGACGCCGGCCGATTGTGGCTGCAATAGATCGCGCAGCGCCGAAGGCGGCCGCGTATCGACGTGCTGGGCATAGCGCCGGTAATCCGCCGGATCGCCACTGCGCACCGCCAGTTGCAGGCTGGCGATCACATCGGGGTTGTACATGTGGTATTCGCCGCCGTAGACGAATTTGTACAGGCCGCCGGCATGCAGCGGCTGCGCCTCGTTCCATGCTTCGGCGGCGAGCAGGCGCGCGTCGTGTTCCAGCTCGGCAAAGCCGGCGCCGCCGACCCGCGATGGCGTACCGGGGAAACACAGCTCCACCACTTCGGGCGCGAGACCGACGATCTCGAACAACTGTGCGCCGCGATAACCGGCCACGGTAGAGATGCCCATCTTGGAGAGAATCTTGAGCAAACCTTTGCGGATGCCGCGCCGATAACTGCGGCCGATCTCGCGCGTAGCGCCATCGCCATGGCGCAGATGTCCATCGCGGCCCAGCTCAAACAAACTTTGATAAGCCAGCCAGGGATAGATCGCGGTAGCGCCGAAACCGATCAGGCAAGCGAAATGGTGCGGGTCGCGTGCGGTGCCGGTTTCCACCAACAAATTGCATTGACAGCGCAGGCCGGTGTCGATCAGGTGTGCATGGATGGCACCCACCGCCAGCAAGGCATGCGCCGACAAACTATCGCGGCGCGGATAACGATCGGTGATGAAAACCATCGCCGCACCGCTACGCACCCCGGCCTCGGCTTCGCGGCAGAAGCGACGCAGCGCCGCTTCCAGCCCTTCCTCGATGGCATAGCACAGGTCGATTTGCACGGTGTTGTTGACGTATTGCTCCAGCGCGAGAATCTGCCGCAGCTTGCGTTGCGAGCAGATCGGCGAGTTGAGCAGGATCTGCCGCGCATTCTCGGCCGAAAGCTCAAACAGATTTCCCTCGCAGCCGATCTGCGTGATTAACGACATCACCAGGCGTTCGCGCAGCGGGTCGATCGGCGGGTTGGTGACCTGCGCGAAACCTTGGCGGAAACGATCGAACAGCGGACGTACCTGGCGCGACAGCGCAGCCATCGGCGTGTCGTCGCCCATCGAGCCGGTGGCTTCGGCTTCGGTTTCCGCCAGCACCTTGAGTACGCTTTCGCGCTCTTCGCGGCTCAGCCCGTAGAGCTTTTGATAGCGGTGCAGCTCATCTGCAGGCAACGGCTCGGCGGCAAGGCTGGGGTCGATCAGATTCGATTCCAGATAACTCACCCCCGCGCGCAACCAATCGCGGAACGGCGCGCGCCCGCGATTGATTTTGTCGATATCGCCGGAGTGCAGCAACCGCGCTTGCTCGAAATCCACCGCGATCATTTCGCCCGGCCCCAGCCGGCCCTTGGCGACCACGCGCGACGGCGGCACATCCCATAGGCCGGCTTCGGAAGCGACGATCAATTGGTTGTCGTCCGACAATGCCCAGCGCGCCGGGCGCAGGCCGTTGCGATCCAGCGTGCAGGCTGCGTAGCGGCCATCGCACATCACCAAGCCGGCCGGGCCGTCCCATGGTTCGCTGTGCAGGGCGTAATACTCGTAGAAGGCGGCGAGGTCTTCGTCGATGTCTTCGCGTGCGGCGTAGGCCGGTGGCACTAATACGCGCATGGCGGTAAGCAGATCGAGACCGCCGGCAAGCAATACCTCTAAGGCGTTATCCAGGCTTTCCGAGTCTGAGCCTTGCTGTCGTACCAGCGGACCGATATCGGAAAGATCGACCAGCGGCGAACGCAGTACCGCCTCGCGCGCCTGCATCCAGCGCCGGTTGGCACGGATGGTATTGATCTCGCCGTTATGCGCCAGCAAGCGAAACGGCTGTGCCAGGCGCCACTGCGGGGTGGTGTTGGTGGAATAGCGTTGATGAAATACCACCGCATCGGCAGCCAAGGCCGGGTGCTGCAGATCGGCGTAAACCTCGCGCAGATGTCCCGGCGCGGCCATCGCCTTATAAATGGTGGCGTGCAGCGAGAGGCTGACCACGTAGAAATGCGCATCGGCGATCAGCGCCGTCTCGGCACGACGACGCGCGCGGAACAAGGCGCGCTCGAAGACCGCATCGTCCATCTCGGCACCGGCATTGACGAATACCTGACGCACGCGTGGGCAGGTCGCCGCGGCCAACGGGCCGCACGCCTGCTTGTTGACATCGACCCCGCGCCAGCCGGCAATGCGCAGCCCTTCTTCGGCCAAGTGCCGCTCCAGGATCTGCGCGCCCGTGTCGTCACCGGCCGGGTCGAGAAATACCAGGCCCGCAGCAAAGCGCTGCGCCAATACGATGCCAGCCTCTGCAGCCAATGCGCGCAGCCAGGCGTCCGGGCGGTGAATCAATACACCGCAGCCATCGCCACTGATGCCGTCCGCGTTTACTCCGCCACGGTGCGAAAGTTTCGCCAACGCCGCGAATGCGGTATCGACCAAATGGGCGCTGGCGCGTCCATCGAGCTGGGCGACGAGGCCGAAGCCGCAGCTATCGTGCTCGAAGGCTTCATCGTAGAGAGTCGTCGGTGCTGGTTGCGTTGTACAGCCTGGCTTACTCATCGTGCCTCCCCGGCGGATGGTTTGCTGGGCGCACGTGGCCGTTGACGCCGAAGCATCATCGTCACATGCGAGACAGTGAGTGCTGACTAAAACACACTTGTTGCGTCGCGTCAAAGCAGTCTGGACGTCCAAATAAATTGGTATCGAACGCAACTATTTTTCGTGTATCCCAGCATGGCCGGAACCGCAGAAAAGAAAACGGCGCGTCGATCACTCGACGCGCCGTTGCATAACTACAAAATCAACTAATTACAGCTTGACCTTGACACCCAGGTTGTAGAAGCGACCGACGATACCGCTCTGCGCCCAGGTCGGGTTGTAGTTGTTGCCGGCGTAGTCGGCTTGATCCAGCGGCGGCTTCTTGTCGAACGCGTTCATGATCGAACCGGTGATCGTGATGTGATCGTTGATCGCATAGCTGCCGGTAAGGTCGAAGTACGTGAACGATCCGATCAGGCAAGGACGGCTACGCGGCAGGGTCGAGAGGCATCCGCCGGTCGGGTCCTGATCCAGGCCGATATTGCGCATACCGCTGGTGTGATACAGCGTGCCGGTGATGGTGGCCGGACCCCACATAATCGTGTTTGCCCACGAGCCGCGGGTGCGTGGCGTACCCGCGCCCGACGACAGGATGTACGGGCCATGGGTGCCTACGAACTGCTGCCGGGTACCGTCTGGCAGGGTCAGCGACCAACTGAAAATCTGCGTGCCGCTCAGTTCGCTGATGTAGTGAATATTGTTGGCAAAATCGAAATGCGCCTGGATGTCTACGTCCAGACCGGTGGTCTTTTGCTGCGCGGCGTTGACGAAAGCCGTATCGATCTCGGCTGGTCGCGGCAGCGCATTCGGGAACGCCGGATCGGGCAGATCAGGAATCACCGTTACCCCAGGCGGGTTCGGCAGCCCGGCGAAGTAGTTCGCCAAAGCCGGGCCGGTTTGGCCAGGAACAATGACGTTCTTCTTCTTGATGTTGTAGTAGTCCACCGACGCGCTCAGCCAACTGGTCGGCTGCAGCACGATGCCCAGCGTGTAGTTGGTGGATTTCTCCGGCTTGATGTTCTTGTTCGCCACCGTGCCCAAGGCAATGCCATAAGGCTGCGTGTAGCCATTATTGTTGTGCGCGGCTAGAAACGCCGCATCGGTGATCTGCTCGGTCGTGAAGCCCGTGCTCGAACTCGAACCATTCTCCGAGAAGCTCGGTGCGCGGATGCCCTTGGAGTAGGTGCCACGCAAGGCGACCCAGTCAAATGGCTTGTACTTGAAGCCGACCTTCGGATTAAAGCCGTTGCCGATATCGGTGTAATGGTCGAAGCGACCGGACAAATCGACTTCCAACGACTGCAACAGAGGCGCATTGAACTCGAAATAAGCCGCGGAAACGTTGCGAGTGCCTCTGGTGATCGCATTACCAAAACCCTGCGTCATATTGCCTGGGTTCAAGAACGGATCGTCCTGTGCTTCATGACGGAACTGTGCGCCAATGGCCAAGCCCGCATTGCCGCCCGGCAATTCCCACAACTGACGGTTGGCTCCCAGATCCAGTGAGTCCAGATCGGAGGTCGAGGTCTTCCGGTAGTCCGGTGCTATAGCCGCACGCGCCGCCGCACTGTTCGCGCCGGGATTGAGGAAGTTGTAAGTACCGCTGCTGATGGCATTGACCAAGGCGCTGTAGTTGAGCGCGCCATAACGATTGGTATTGAGCCACGTGTGGTTGATGACCACCGTCGCGTCCCAGTTCCAATCCATGAACGAGCCGTTGACGCCACCCACCATGCGCGCGCTGTGGTTGTCGAGATTGGTGCCACCCGGAATGTCGCCGAACGCGTAATTAATCAGTGCGTACTGACCCGCTCCGCCGAAGGGGTTGTATGGATTGCCAGGCGGTAGTGCGATGCCGTTGGTATTGTTCGGCGTACTGGTCTGGATTTGCGCCGGCGCCGCAATCACTCGGGTCTTGGCCTCGAAATAGCTGGCCGACATATACGCCGTGGTGGTGTCGTTGAGCTTTACCGTGAAGCGACCGTACAAGCCGCCCTGCTCCATCGCCGGCTGGATCTGGCCGTACTGCGAAACATAGTTTTCCGAGCAATAGCTACCCGGATTGGCCGGATCGTTGGTAACCAGCGTGCCTTTGGGGCCGCATCCGAACGGTGCCAATACCTGCGAAACCGCGCCGGGCACCGGCAGGACGCCGTTGACGAAATTGCCGCTGCCGTTCGGATCCAGCGTGCCGGGGGTTACCGTGCCGTAGATCGAGCCGTTGTTCTGGCTCGGCTGACCGCCGATCGAGTTCGGTCCATGGATCGAGCTGAGGTTGTTCGTATTGAACGGAAAGCCGCGCTGACGATTGTTGATCGGGTTGTCTTTTTGATACTGCACGCCGATGTAGGCGTTGTAATGGTCGGTCTGCAGGTCGCCGCCGCCGGCCAGCAAGGTCGCTTTGCGGGTAAAGCCACCGCCATGCTGCGAAGTACCGATATCAGCGGTGCCCTCGACGCCGTGATAGTTGGACTTGAGGATAACGTTGACTACACCCGCGATCGCATCGGCGCCGTATAGCGACGAAGCACCATCCTTAAGTACTTCTATTCGGTCAATGGCTGCCAGCGGAATGGTGTTCAGGTCAACGAAATTTCGGATGCCGTCGTCAGATACGGCATAAGTGGCACTGCGATGTCCATCGATCAGCACCAGGGTCGAATTGACGGTCAGTCCACGCAACGCCACGCCCGCAGCGCCCGCGGCAAAGCCCGCGGTAAATGAGTTAGGTATCGAACCACTGTTATCCGCCGAGATGGAGCGAACCACATCGGCCACCGTGGTCAGGCCGCTACGCTGGATTTGCGCGGCCGTAATCACCGTCACCGGAGATGGCGTTTCCACGTCCACACGAGGAATCGCCGAACCAGTCACGGTGATGGTTTGCAATTGTTTCGCCTGCTGGGGAGCTGGCGTTTCAGAGGATTGGGCCGGAGTGCTTTGTGCAAAGGCCACATTGGTTACAGGGGCAAGTAAGAGTCCTGCGATGATCAAGGCAAGCTTGTTACGCTTCATGTGTATACCCTCTCTTGGTAGAGCGATCCTTCGCTCTGTAGTCCTCCCGGCGGTGGGGGAAAGGTAGACACGTTCAAACCAGCTGGTGCCGGGAGAATGCGAGCGGAGTCTTCCACGTTAATGCTCGCTTCACAACCCATGACTTTCGTCACAAGTCATTGACACACGTAATATTTTTCACCCGCCGCGTGAAGACGGCAACATCTTGCGGCAACACTTGACGAAAATATTTTGGCCGTCCAGACGAGCGCGTCGATACGCGCTTTATCAAGTTGACCAAACGTTCGAATTTACAAAGAGTTCACCTGCCCTGGCCGTGGGGTTCGCCCGGTACGCGGCATGGACGCAGTTGCAGCATAAAAAGCAACTTCTTGCGCCGCGATGTTAAATTTCTACCCGCATGACAGCTGAATGTCTTTGTCACGCCACTGCAACCGGACGGTCAACAAGTCTCCCGAGCATGTTGGGGTTTAACCAACCTCCAACAAAAGCCGAGACCTATGCCCAACCAAAATGCCTCGTTGCACGCCGATTCCCGGCCGGCGACCCGCTCCCATCCGCACGCTTTAGATGTACGGCCGCTGGTAGCTGGCATTCGGCAATCGCTGCATGTGTTGGGTTGGCTACTCGTCGCCGGCACCTGCATGACTGGCCCCGCCATGGCGACGGATACGACGACAACCGTTGCGCCTGTCGTCACACCGCCGGGCAGCGCGACCAAGCAACTCGAAGAAGTCGAAGTGCGGGCCAATAGCATTCACACCGCCATCACGCAGGCGCCGACACAAGCCGAGCTCGACATTACCCAACCGCAGTCGGTGATCGGGCTCGACTACATCAGCAATCACACCTCGCCCACCGCCGACTACGCCAACATCGCGGCGATCGCACCGGGCGTGTCCACGATCAGCACCGCCGGCCCTGGCTTGGGCGAAGCCAAGCAGATGACTATCCGCGGCTTTAACGACAACCAGTACAACGTCACCTATGACGGTATTCCGTTCGGCGACACTAACGATTTCAGCCACCACACCAGCAGTTATTTCCCGGCCAAGATGATCGGCCAGGTCACCGTCGATCGCGGCCCCGGCAACGCCAGCACCATCGGCGAAGCGACTTTCGGCGGCACGGTGGCCTTGCGCTCGAAAGATCCGCGCGACTCGTTTTCTTTTATCCCCACCGAAAGTATCGGTAGCTACGGCACCTCGCTCACGCATCTGGAGGTCAACAGCGGCCGCATGGACAGCCTGGCCGGCGGCAGGCTGATCGCCAGCGCGCAATACAACGATACCGACACCGCGCTGACCAACTCGCCGATGAAACGCACAACCGGCTACGTCAAATACATCCAGCCGATCGGTGCGAGCACGGAAATCACCTTCCTCAGCAACTACAACCACATTCGCTTCAACAACCCAGACAAAACCACGCTGACCCAGCAGCAGATCAACACGCTGGGCCGCAATTTCGGCCTCAACACCGATCGCACCAGCACCGATTGCTACTGCTACAACTACCAGACCAAAGAAACCGACCTGGAATACATCGGCGTCGCCAGCGCGCTGTCCGACACCTGGCAGCTCGACAACAAGACCTACACCTACGCCTACGACAACGACAGTCACGAAAGCCCTTACGTCGGCACCAATGCCTCCAAGACCAACATGGGCGGTTTCAACAAGATCAATAAATATCGCGCCTGGGGCGATGTGCTGTTGCTGACCCACACCGACGAGCACGGCCAGTTCCGCACCGGCGGCTGGTACGAGTACACCCACAACGACCGCTATAGCATCGCGCTGGATTACGGCCTGGGTAACGGCGCCTACGACGTCAACCCGAAGAAGCCGCTGCTCAACGGCTATAGCAGCGCCTACAAGTACACGATGGTCGATCGCATGCGCACCAGCCAGTTGTATGCCGAGTACGCATGGCGCGCCACCGACGCACTCACCGTGACACCCGGCGTGAAGTACGTCAGCTTCACCCGCTACATCAGTGCGCCGATCAACCAGACCACCAAGACGCCGCTCTATTACCAGAAGACCTGGAGCAAGGCGCTGGGCTATCTGAGCGCCAACTACATGCTGAGCAACGAATGGAGCATGTATGGCCAGGTCGCGCAGGGCTTTCTCGCGCCTAACCTCAACCAGTTCTACGTGCCGAACCCGGCTGAAAACAACACCAAGCCGCAGCAGACGATGAACTACCAGTTCGGCACGGTGTATAAAACCGACCGCTTCAATGCCGATGCCGATGTGTTCTACATCGACTATCAAAACTTCCCGCTGTCCTCGGTCGACCCGGTCACCCATGATCCGGTGTTCTATCTGGCCAAGGGCGCGACGATGAAAGGCGCCGAGGCGCAGGCCACCTATGCCATCGGCGAAGGCGTGAGCGTGTACGCGAACGGCTCGATAATCGAGGCGAAGTTCAAAAACTCCAACCTGAAAATGCCCACCGTGCCCTCGGGCACGGCCGCATTCGGCTTTATGTACGACATCGGCAATTTCTTCGGCTCCATAGGCGAGAAATATGTCGGCGGCCAACGCGTCTACAACAGCGGCTTCAATCCCGATGTCGCCTCATCGGTCACCAGCACCCGCCAATCGAATGGCTACTGGCGCGCGGCGATGAGCCTGGGCTACGGCCAGAACCTCAGCGGCTCGTGGATCAAGAGCTACAAAGTGCGCCTGCAGGTGGACAACCTGTTCGACGAACATCAGCAAGTGGTCGATTCGGTGAAGAGCAACACCCCCTACTACCTGGTGCTGCCAGGTCGTAGCTGGTTCGCCTCGGTATCGCTCGGACTCTAATCGTTCCAGCGCCCTCCCCCTGCATGCCGCGGGGGGAGGATTTTCGCCGGGCTGCTTCTTGAGATAAGCAAATATGACCACGTTCTCCATGCACGCCAGGCGCACCCTGCTCGGCGCAGCCCTGCTTTTCGCCGGCCTCGCGCATGCCGATGGCACGACGCCGCATTACCTCGACGACAGCCAACTGCGCGCCGCGCAAATCGTGCTGGCGCCACCGTCTCCGCCCGGTTCGCCCGAAGATCTCGCCGACCGCGCGATTACCGAGCGCATCTACGCCGAAGCGCGCGGCCGCAACGACGCCGCACTGGCCAAACACGAAGAGACCTTTGACGTGTTCGCCTTTGCCCAAGTACTTGGCCCGAATTTCGACGCCAAGCATCTACCGCATACCGCCGCGCTATTCACCGAAGTGCAGAAAGAAACCGCCAAGGCCGTCAAAGAAGCCAAGGACTACTATCAGCGCGCACGCCCGTGCCCACTCGACGCCTGTAGTACCGACCCCGAAGGCGACGCGAAAAGCGCCAAGAAAAAAAGCTTTGGCTATCCCAGCGGCCACAGCAGTCGCGCGGCCGTGTTCGCCGCCCTGCTCGGCAAACTGCTGCCGCAAAAAACCGATGCACTCGCCATGTACGCCCACGACGTCGGCTGGCGCCGCGTCGTGCGCGGCGCGCATACCCCGCAAGATATCTATGCCGGCCGCGTATTCGGCCAGGCCTTAGCCAGAGATTTCCTGGCCAACCCAAACTTGCAGCACGATCTCGATGAAGCAGCCGCCGAACTCAAAGCCGCTGGTATCGCAGAGTAGGTTGGGTTGAACGAAGTGATACCCAACGTTGCGCAACGTTGGGGTTCGCTTGCGCTCACCCCAACCTACAACGCCCGGCACGTGCGTTGTGGATTATCCAGCCCACGTTCCATCAGCTCTTGCCTGATATCAATGTAGGCCAGTGCCTACGGCGATTATCGAAGTGATTCGTGTACGCAGCGGTCGATACGACGATGGATCGCGCACAGTGAAATCCATCACAGCAGCCCAGTGGTCGTGCTCAAGGCTGACAGCGCTTTCAGAAAACCCCTACATCGAAGAGCATGGGCTCTCGCGGATACTGCGCCGTCGCATGTAGCTATGCGTCCCGATACAAGGCGTGGGCGATCGCCGTCACGCAGACGTATTCGCTTGCTACTCAGGGGCCAAGGAATTGCATATGTCAGGGATGAGCATTTGCACTGGGTTTTATCCCCGCCGCGCAACGCGGTGGCGCGGCCAGTTATTCGGCCCGATCAGAGATTTATCGTCAAAGGCTTGCGACGGTTAAGTGCATTCGTCGCAAGCCGCGAGACGCCTATCTTCCATCATCACTGAACTCCACAAATGCTAAGGAAGGATATGAGAGCCCTGTTGTTTTCCGTATTGGCGCTCGCCAGTGCATCAGCTAGCGCAGAGGACTATTACTACGTTCTCTCTGCAGTTCCGCCACTCGCCGATATCCACTATCCGTCGCCCGACGCAGCCTGCCACGCGGCCTACGATTACCAAACAACGGGGCCGATGCAAAGCCTCGGTTTCACGGTGGTGTTCCCCTATAAAGACCCGACGATCACTCTTTCCCAGCCGCCGAAGTATTTAATCTATGGCTGCGTCATAGGAGGCCAAAACCCGAAAACCGGTGAAGTGGCGACACCCTCCTACGGCATTACCCGCAAGGGGGACGGCTGCACACCCAAGCAGACCTATAACCCTCAAACCGGCTATTGCGAATCGCCCGATCAGGATCAGGCACGCAAGGAGTTAGGTGATCCAAGTGATCCGCTCGTCAGCGGAATCGTGTCGTGCGGCGACCCCATTAACGCGGGGATAGGCAATCTGTTCGAGTCTGAAACCGACTATCAAGATAGCGATGGCGAACTGCGCTACGTCCGTAATTACAATAGCGCCAAGGCTGGATGGCTACGCAGTTATACGACGTCGTTGTATATCGACTCTAAAGGATTGAGCATCACCTTCGAAGATGGCCGTTCATCGCTCTTCACCTTGAGTAACGGTGTGGCAACCCCTGAAGCCACCGAACTGGGAGCCATGACGCAGGTCAATGGCCTGTGGGTTTACACCTCACCCACCAATGAGCAATTCAGCTTTGATGCGCAGGGCCATCTGACACGCTGGCAACAAGCCAACGGCCTCGCACAGACCTTGACCTATGGGACCGCTGCCAATGGCGATGTCATTACGACCATCACGGATTCGCGCGGACACACACTGCAGTTCACCAGGTCAAATTACGGAGTGCCGAAAGGCTTCGTAGCCAATGGCTTGGCCGTGGCTTATACCTTCGATACGTCCAGCCGACTGACGACGGTGACGCGCACGTGGCCTGGACACACCGCCACACGCACGTATGCCTACGAAGATACGCATAACCCCAGGCTGCTTACCGGCATCATCGACGAGCGTGGCGTGCGCTATGCCACGTGGACCTACGACGCCCAAGGCCGGGCACTGTCCAGCGAACACGCCAAAGGTGCCGAGAAAACCACGATGACCTACAACAGTGATGGCTCGACCACGGTCACCAACGCCCTCGGCAATACCGCCGTCTATACCTATCAAGTAATCCAAGGTGTCAAGCGAGTAACCGCGATCCAAGGCTCGCCCGCCGCTGGGTGTCCGGCCAGCAATTCCAGCTACACCTATACCGCGAATGGCCAAGTCCAGACCAAGACCGACGCGCTGGGCCACGTCACGGCGTACACCTACGACACGCTGGGGCGTGAACTGACACGTATCGAAGCGCAAGGCACGCCACAAGAGCGCACCACGACCACTACCTGGTATGACACCCGCTTTCTGCCTAAGACGGTCACGACATCCGATCGTGTCACCACCTACACCTACGACACTCAAGGGCGCTTGCAGTCCACGAGCGTCCATGCGATCAAAGGATAATGACCATGAAGAACGGATTCCGTTGGAGTCTTATCGCTCTAGGTTTGTTGGTTGCTTTCGGTACGCATGCCAGCACACCTGATCGCACCTCGACGATCACCTACAACCCTCAAGGGCTGATCGATACCGTTGATGGCCCGCGTACCGATGTCACTGATATCACGCATTACACCTATGACGCACAAGGTCGCCTATGGACACTGACTGATGCGTTGGGGCGCGTAACCACGTACGACACCTACAACAGCTACGGCAATCCTGGGCGCGTCGTTGATCCGAACCAGGTCGTCACCGTCATGACCTACACCCCGCAAGGCTGGCTGGCGACGACCACGCGCGATAGCACCGGTACACCTGCGACCACGACCTTGACTTACAGCGAGGTGGGCGACGTCATCCAGAGCAAGGATGCCGACGGCGTGGTGGTCAACTACACCTACGACGATGCGCGCCGATTGACGGATATCACCGATGGGGCTGGCAATTACATCCATTACACCCTCGATGCGGCGGGCAATCGACTCAAGGAAGAGACCTTTGACAGCACCAAGCAGGTCAGGCGCACCGTCACGCGAACCTATAACAGCCTGAGTCAAGTGTTGACGGTGGTCGATGCGCTCAATCGCACCGTGCTCAGCTATGACACGACGGATGGTTACGATGCGGCGGGTCACCCGAAACATAGTTCGGATGCCGCCGGCGTCCAGCGCAAACAGGGCTATGACGCACTCGATCGTTTAGTCAGCACCATCAGTAACTACAACGGCACCGACACGGCCACCCAGAACACGCAATCGGTCTCCTCGTACGACGCTAGCGACAACCTCGAAGGCGTCAGCGACCCCGATGGGTTGAACACCATCTACGATCACGACGGCCTGGGCAACCTGACCGGGTTGCACAGCCCGGACACGGGCACCTCGACCTACCTTTACGACGCGGCAGGCAACGTAACGCAGCGAACCGACGCCAAGGGTACCGTCAGCACCATCGCCTACGACGCCCTTAACCGGGCGACCTCGGTGAGCTACGGCGACACCACACTCAACATCACCTATGCGTACGACGAAGCTAATGCGACCACCGGTTGCACCAGTTCGTTTCCGCTCGGTCGCCTCACCCGTTTGATCGAGAACGCGGTCACTACCGTGTTCTGCTATGACGCACGCGGCAACATCACGCAGAAACGTCAAATCCAGGGCAGCCAGAGCGATACCACACGCTACGGCTATACCTTGGCGGGTCGCTTGAGCAGCGTGACCAGTCCTAGCCTGGTCGTCACCCAATACAGCCGCGATGCGCTGGGCCAGATCAGCGGTGTGTCGGTGACTCCATCTGGCAGTGCCGGACAAACGGTGGTCAGTGCGATCAGCTATCTGCCGTTCGGCCCCATCACCAGTTACACCCTCGGTAACGGCCAAACCGTTGCCCGTAGCTATGACGCGAACTATCTGCTGACCGATATCACCAGTCCCGCGCTGAATCTGCACTTCGCACGTGACGCAATGGGCAACATCACCGCCTTGGGCAATACCCCTGGTGCTAATCCGGCCACTGAAACCTACAGCTATGACCCGCTGTATCGCCTCGGTGCCGTCAACAGTGCCGCAGGTACGGCCATCGAGGCTTACACCTATAACAAGACGGGCGACCGCCTAAGCAAGACCAGCAGTGGCTTGGCGACCGGCACTTACGGCTATCAGAGCAGCACGCACTGGCTGACCAGCATCGGCAATGCCGCACGCACATATGATGCGAACGGCAATACCACCGCCAGCGCGACCGGTGGTGATACCTATGGCTACGGCTACAACGGCCGGAACCGCTTGATTGTCGTGCAGCGCAACGGTGTCACCGTTGGCAGCTATAGCTATAACGCCCTGGGCCAGCGCATTGCCAAGACGGCCACGCTACCGCAGGCGATCAGTCAGCGCTTTGTCTATGACGAAGCCAGTCAGTTGATGGGTGAGTACGGTACGACCAATCGCGACTACATTTGGTTAGGTAATTTGCCGGTAGCTGTAGTGGATACCAATGGCACAACTAACACGATGAACTACGTGCACGCGGATGGTCTGGGGACACCACGTGCCATCAGCGATGCGAGCGGCGTGACACAGTGGCAGTGGTCCTACCAGAGCAATCCATTTGGCGAGCAGCAGCCGACATCGAGTACCGGTTATACCTTCAATCTACGCTTTCCTGGGCAGTACTACGATGTCGAGACGGGCCTGCATTACAACGTCAACCGGGACTATGCGTCCAGCACGGGGCGGTACATACAAAGCGATCCGTTAGGCCCTCAGGCAGGACCCAGCACATATGCCTATGTGAGTGGAAATCCGCTGAGCAATATTGACCCTCTTGGCCTGGAGTCTCCTAGTGCTGCGTGCGGTGGCGGCCCAGGAACTTCTGCATGGGCAAATTGCGGGGACATTCCCAAGGCGCCCCCGGCGTGGTGCAATGACAGTGCCTATTGGGACCGTTATCGGACCTTTGTATCTGACTACGCGATCAACGTTGGCCCGGCCGCTACTGCGTTAGCTGGTGGTGTTTGGCCCAAGTCCTGGGCACCTGCCGGAGGGTTCCGTGGTCCGCTCCTAGGCTCTAGAAACGTTCTGACAAGTGTTCCGCGTGCGTTCGGTATGCCTGGTGGAAGTTCTGCACTAGTACAGGGAGGGGCGGCTGGGATTGGGGTTGCCACAGTTGGGATTGGCATGTACGACGCCACCATTGAGGTAGAGGGTTTCTACTATGCTGCTAAAGATGCTCCGTCTCCGAGTTCCAAATGTCTATGCGGGAATTAGCCATGACTAGTGCCGAAATCTTAGTGCCGATTGTTTTGGTTGTTGCGCTGTCCTATTTTGCGGGCCGCCATTGGTCTCGCCGGAAAATAGTGCAAGGAAGAAGTGCCATGGCAACGGCGGACATTGTGAATGGACTACCGGACGGCACTGATCGTCGCGCGGCTGAGAGAGTGCTTCGAGCGATTGGCGAATCATATGGCCTGAAACCGGAAATTCTCAGGCTGGATGATCCTTTTTCGGCGCTTGGCGCGATAGATTCATGGAGCCTTGGTCGAGGGCAAGAAGCGCTTGAAAAGTGGCTGAAAGACAACGGCGTCCTGCATCTTAAAAGCCCGCCACGGACGATTCGCGATCTGATCACTTTCGTTTTGAGTTCGTGAAAAAGTCGAATTGACGACCATAGAGTCAAAGGGATTGGGTAGTCCACCCTGATTCCTTTGATTCGCGAAGGCGAAATGAATATGACTAAGTCAGTTCGAGTGCAGGTTCAATGGAGTCCGGCAAAGATGACAAATCTCCCGTCCAGCACCCGCTACTCAACGGTAGCAAGGTTTGCCCAGGATGATGCCTCCTGGCCCCACGAAGCTTGGAGCATCGTGCTTGAATTCGAGTCATCACTGTCTTCTTGCTCTGAATACTTCGAAGCCACGGCGCGCTTTCTCATGCCCTTAGCCCCAACCGATCGTTTAATAGCCGGTTCCACCTTCGAACTGTACGAAGGAGCCGTGCGAACGGCTGTGGCAACCATTTTATAGCGATTGAAATCAAGGATCAGAGACACTTGAAACATCTCGCTACCGCTTTGATATGCCGCCTCGGCATCGCTTCCCGAAAGCCCAATCCATGGATGATCTGGAGAAATAAATGACGCCGTTTGTTATGTTTAGCTTGGCGCTTCGCATTATCGGCGCATGGGTGACGTTCAGTGCTGTTGAGTATTTCCTCACCAGTTTCAATATGACGCACGGCTTATATACGTCGGCGTCAACTCAGGTAATGGCCATTGTCAATCAGGCTGTACTGCATCTGCTTGTTGGCTTTGTATTAATCAAATTCGCCCCCTTTCTTGCTTCACTCGTTTATCCAGCGGAGGCATCTTGCCAGCCTTCAGTCGAATCTTCTGAAGAGACGGAGTGATGCTGAACGTGACGGATGTTGGGGTTCGCTTGCGCTCACCCCAACCTACCGGATTTTAAAGTTTGGATTTGGATTTGGATTTGACGCGCTTGCTCAGTAACTGAAAGTGAGCGTGCTCGGTGGCGTTTTGGGCCATGTCGATCATGTTGGCGATGGCGGCGAAAACGCTGGAGAGGTGGTTGTAATCGACCTGGGCATTCGGCGTAAGCGCGTGGCACAACGACAGGGCGATGGCGCGGGCGTGGTCGAGTAGTTCGTTGACATCGTCGAACAAACGCTCGGGTGTGGCGTCCGGGTTGATGTCGTAGCTTTCGTTAAGGCGAATCCGCCGCTCGGTCGCGGTGAGATGAATTGCGGCCATCTTGAAGCTCCTTTTTAGATGGAGCCGCCGCCCTGTCGAACACAGGGTGGCGGACGTGCCGGGGTGGAAAACCGAGGAAACACGAACCCGGCCAAGCCGAGGCTTGCCCGACACGCCCGTCGTAAACGTCTCAAAAATCCAACTGCGCACCTAGCATCAAACGGCGGCCGGGGCCGGGCTCGTAGTAGCGACGATTGCTTTCGTTGACGATGACCGAGCCGATGTAGCGATGGTCGAACAGGTTGTCGATGCGCGCACTCAAGTGCAGTCGCGTCGTCGTACTCAGGGACATGCCATAGCCGGCATCGAGGCCAAGCAAGGCATAGCCGGCCGCGCGACTACTATTGATGTCATCCACCGACACCGCACTCACACCGTTGATCTCGGCACCGTAACGCCAGCCCATGGCAGCGCCGCGCTCCAGCCGCAACGATCCGTAATTACTCGGCACGCCAGGGATGCGCGCGCCGGCATGCACCCAGGTATCGGGCACCGTGCAACCACTACTCACGCAGGTGCGAAAGGCGCTGCGAAAACTTGCTTGCAGATGGGTCAGCCCCAGCGCCAAGCGCCAGCCATCACCCAGCTCGCCACGCAGCGACGTTTCCACACCTTGGCGCCGGCTTTGCCCGACATTGCGATAGCTGGAACGACCGCCGAAATTGCTCGCCACCGCCAGCTCGTTGCGCGTATCGGCGCGAAACAACGCGGCGTCCCAGGCCCAATCGCGCCCAAGCTCCCACTTGGCACCGAACTCGCCGTTACGACTGCGCGAAGAGCGCAGGTTGAAAGCCAGGCCGGCACCACCGTCGGCGCGATAGCCCAACTCGTTGAAGGTCGGTGTTTCGAAACCGCCGCCGAGGCTGGCGTAGATGCGCCATTGTTCGGTTGGGCGATATTGCAAACCCAACACCGGCGTCGTAGCGGCATAGCGCACGCGGCCGCTGTCGTCGGGGTTGGTTGTCGCCACGTAATCGTCGCGCACGCTGAAATGCACTTCGCTATGACGCAGGCCGGCCAGTAACGACCACTGGTTGGCAAAGTGCCAGTACAGTTGCGTGTACTGGTCGAGATTCCAAACGCGATCGTCCTCATCGCGGCGCAGCCGACCCGTGACACCCAGCGTGTTGCCGATAAAATTTTCGAAGCCGCGACGGCGTTGATTCTGCGCGTCATAGCTGCCGCCAAGCACCCACTCCAACGGTTGCCCCAACCACTCGCCTCGATGCGTCCAACGCGCGTCGAGGCCGCAGTAGTCGCTGGCTAAATCCACCACGCCACCGGCGCTGAGCGGGTTGCGCTGGGCCGACACCGGTATCGACAGCACCTGCTGCACCCCGCGCTGACCGTAATAGCCCATGACGCGCAGTTGTTCGGTGGCATGAAACGATTGCTCGTACACCGCGCCGGCTTGGGTTTGATGCACGCTCTTGCGGGTATTGAACGAGTCGGCAACTGCAGTCGCCTGACGAGGATCGCGGTGGTATTCCGCGCGGGTAAGGCCGAGCGGATCTTGCGCCCCCGGTAACGCCAATGTGTTGAGCACCAAGCTCAGCCGACGTCCGTCGCCGAGATCAAAACCCAGCTTGGCATTGCCCGATTCGCGTTGCGCGCGGCTATGCCTGCGATAGCCATCGGTCTGGTAGTGCGATAGTGCGAGGTTGTAGTCCAGCGCACCGGCCATGCCGCGAGTGGATGCGCCGAGCCGATAGCTGTTGTCGCCACCGGCATACAGACCGATTCGCGTCTGCGCCGGCGTACTGCCATCGGCGCTCCACAACTGCACGACGCCACCGGACGAGTTGCCATAGAGCGCGGAGAACGGCCCGCGCAATACCTCGACTCGCTCCGCTGCATCCAGGCTGAAATGCGAGAGCTGGCCCTGGCCGTCCGGCATGGTCGCCGGAATGCCATCGGCAAACATCCGCACTCCACGCACGCCAAAGGTGGCACGCGCACCGAAACCACGAATGGATACTTGCTCGTCTTGCGCATAGTTCTGCCGGTCGCGCGCCAGCACGCCAGGCACACCGACCAGGGCCTCGGACAGGTTTACACCCGGCTTGCCGGCATCGGCCGCGTTCACCGTAACCACACTGAACGATGCCGGCAGGTCAAACGGCGGCACATCCAGCCGCACCGCGTTCACTCGCACGGCCGGCAATACCACGGGGGTGTCGGCGCGTAGCGGGGGCGCCATCAAGGCACCGACGATCATCGCCATCCCTGCTGCGCTGAACATGCTTTTGCTCACTGGCTGGCTCCTTGCCTATCGTGGTGAATCGCGATTCTAGCGTGCACATGAACGCGCGCATGCTCGCCGCCGCCGTTCCGCTCAGTGATAATCGGCCCATGCCAAGCCCACTCGCTACCCGCCTGCTCGCCCGCTGCCTGATCGGCACCCTTGCCCTTACGCTTGCCGCCAGCCCGGCGCTCGCCCGGCAAGACGGCAAGACCAAGACCGAACAGGCCGACGCCGAGAAGAAACTGGCCGAAGTACGCAGCAAGATGGAAGCGCTGGCCAAAGAGCAAGCCGAAACCGCGGCCCTGCGCGACAGCGCCAATGCCGAGCTGGCCAAACGCGCCAACGCCGTTGCCAGCGCAGCGCGCGCAGTACGCGAAACCGACACGGCCATAGCCGCCAAACAACACGATCTTGAACAATTGCAAGAACAACGCGCCGCACTCAAGCAGGCACTGGACGGCCAACGCGCCGCTATCGCCGAACTGCTGCGCGCCACTTACACACTAGGCCGCGGCTCGGACCTGCGCTTGCTGCTTGGCGATGAAGACATCGCACGTATCGCCCGCGCACTGGCCTATTCCAAATATTTTCAGGAGGACCGTGTACAGCGCGTGCAGAAGCTGATGGGCGACCTGGCCAAGCTGCAAGAGCTTGAAACCACGATCGAAGCCGAAAAGCAGGCCTTGCAAGAAACCCGCAAGCAACGCGAACAGCAGGCCAAGCTGCTGGCACAGCAGCGCGCCGAGCAACAAAAGCTGGCGGCCGAAACCGACGCGCAATACAAAGACCAGGGCCAGCGCCTGGTGGCATTGAAACAAAACGCGCAGTCATTGAACGACCTGGTCGCGAAGCTGCAAAAAGTGATCGACGACGCCGCCCGCGAAGCCGAGCGCGCCGCCCGCGCCAACCCGACGACCCCCAGCGTGACGCCAGGCAAGGGCGGCGCCAATATCCGCGGCAACCTGCCCTGGCCCGCGAGCGGCGTGGTCAACACCTACAGCAACGGTGTGCTTATCAAGGCACCAGGCGGCAGCGAAGTACGCGCGGTGGCACGCGGCAAGGTCATTTATGCCGCGTTCTTGCGCGGCTATGGCCTGTTGCTGATCCTCAACCATGGCAACGGCTGGATGAGCATGTACGGCAACAACGAAACCCTGCTGCACGGGGTCGGCGACCAGATCGAGGCCAGCCAGCCGATCGGCACCGCCAGCGCCCCCACCGGCGTCAATACCGGTGTGTATTTCGAGTTACGCCAAAATAACAAACCGGTGGAGCCGCGTAGCTGGCTAAGCCACGCCCGTTGACCGCACTGATACACGATGAATTTCGGCGCACGGTCGTGGTCATAGCTGCCTTGGCGTAAGCTCGCACTACGCCTAATCGACTTTTTGGAGTTTTTCTGCATGCGGTTTTCCACCTATAGCCCGATCGTCGCCAGCCTGGTCACCCTGCTGCTGGCCGCACCGCTGGCGCAGGCACAGACCGCTCCCGCCGCTGCCGCCAGTAGCCCCGCACCGGCCAAGGCCGCGTCTGTCGCCGCGCCTGATCCGGTCGATCTGCAGGACATTCGCAATTTCAGCCGCGTATACGAAATCGTGCGGCAGGCCTATGTGGAAAAAGTCGACAACAAAACCCTGATGAAAACCGCCATCAGCGGCATGCTCACCGGCCTCGATCCGCACAGCGAATACCTCGACAAAGAGGGGCTGGCCGAGTTGAGCGAGGACACCACCGGCCAGTACAGCGGGCTCGGCATCGAGGTGCTGCCGGTGGACGGCACCCTGCGCATCATCGCGCCGATCGACGACACCCCGGCGGCCAGGGCCGGCATCAAACCGGGCGACACCATCATCAAGATCGACGGCAAGCCGATCAGTTCGGAAAACGTCGACGACATGTTCAAACAGCTCCGCGGCACCGAAGGCAGCAAGATCACGCTGACCATCCTGCACGAGAAAAGCGACAAGCCGATCGACCTGCCGCTGGTACGCGAGCGCATCTCGATCACCAGCGTGAAAGTACGCAGCCTGGAACCCGGCTACGCCTATGTGCGCCTCAGCCAGTTCCAGGACGACACCGCACCCGACCTTGAGAAAAAACTCGGCGAACTAATCAAGAAGAGCGGCGCGTTGAAAGGCGCCGTACTCGATCTGCGCTCCAATCCCGGCGGCCTGCTTACCGCCGCCGTCGGCGTCAGCGATGCCTTTCTCGATAGCGGCACCATTGTGACGACACGCGGCCGCCTGCAAGACGCCAACCTCAACTTCGCCGCACACCCAGGCGACCTGCTCAATGGCGCCCCCTTGGTGGTCCTGGTAGACAACGGCACCGCATCGGCCGCCGAAATCGTCGCCGGCGCACTCAAAGACAACCACCGCGCCCTCATCATCGGCCGCCGCACTTTCGGTAAAGGCGTCGTACAAACCGTGCTGCCGCTAGACGCCGAGCACGCCGTAAAAATCACCACCGCGCGCTACTACACCCCCAGCGGCACGTCGATTCAGGCCGAAGGCATCAAGCCTGATATCGCCCTTGCCGATCTGTCGGTGAATAAAGCCGATAGTCCGGCGGCGTTGATCGGCTCCGAGGCCGACTTGCATAACCATCTTTCTAATGAGGATGGCAAGGCGGGCAAGGACATCAACAATGATGGCAGTGCTGAGAATGCGAAGCTTGCTACGCAGGATTATGCGTTGTCGCAGGCGTTGAATGTGTTGAAGGGGATGGCGCTTAATCACGCTGCTGCTCCGGCTGTGCCTGCTGCCTCGCGCTGATACTTGGCATTATCGCGAGTTGGTTCGCCTGCGGCGGGATTCGCTTGTTTGTGATGGTTTGGCGAGCTGGTTCGCCTGCGGCGGGCTTTCGAGCCCCTGCCGGGGCCCGAGTCACTTTCTCTTGAGTGGCCAAGAGAAAGTAACCAAAGAGAAGGCCACCCCGGTGAGTCGCCCTTCGGGTACGTGAGGGTCGGCCGGGCTTTTCGACAGTGCATCCATGCACTGGCGAAAAGGACTCGGCATCCATGCCGAGTCCCCTGCGGGCCTTGTCGTCCGACCCTCACCGACGCACAGGGGCCCCGAGGTCAAGATCAAGATCAAGAGCAAC
>NZ_KZ857183.1 GCF_003350925.1 Dyella tabacisoli
AGCCAGTGTGATCGGGTATTTTCAGTCGGGTGCTGCGGAGGACAATCCGGCAGCACGGCTGCTGAAATAAAATCTATTAGCCAACGATTTAGTTAGCACGGCGCAGCAAGAGTACAAATTAAATGAGCCGAGCGATGGAAAGCGAACCGCATGCTGACGTCGGCTAAAGGCAGAGGGAGCTCCTACAATGAAGATCCAATCTGTTCGCATTAAGAACTTCCGTGCGTTGAAGGACGTGACAATCACTTTCGATTCTGTCACGACATTCATCGGGCCAAACGGCGCTGGCAAGTCCACTGTGCTTCGTGCACTCGACTGGTACTTCAACGGCAAGCTTGGTTCTCTCACAGAGAAGGACTGCTCCTTCGGAGTGACTGACGAAGACATCGAGGTTCGGGTCACATTCGCTGACCTTACGGAAAAGGATCGAAATGAGCTTGGCAAATACGCGCCGACAGGAGTCACCACCTTCACTGCTTGGAAGCGGCGCGGTCACGACGGGTCTGAAAGTCTATCCGCGAACTCGAAAAGTTACGCGCCATTCAATGCCATTCGAGGAAAGGGATCGGCTGCTGATAAGAAGACGGCGTACAACGATTTGCGGAACTCCGATTCGTCGCTTGGCCTTCCAGCTTGGAGCAATGTAGATGCCGCTAACCAAGCTATGACGACATGGGAGGCGTCGCATACCTCCAGGCCCAGACGTTTGCGAAGGTGCTCCGCTCGCTCGCTGAGGACACCGGCAAGCGCATTCAGGTGACTTATGCAACCCATAGCCCATATTTCCTTGAGGCGCGGCATTTTGACCAAGTCAGGCGACTGACGAGATCGTCTGAGGAAACCCCCGTTGTCTCTGTCCACCTTGCAACCGTTGCCGACGTAAAAGCTAGGTTGCAGGGAGTAATGAGCACCGATACGGTTGATCGTCAGCTCGACGGTGTAGTTACGAATCAGCTTGCGGTAGCGCTTTTCGCGAATCGGGCTTTCCTTGTGGAAGGTACGACAGAGTCATCGGTGTTCTACGGTATTGGCGATAAAACCTCTTTCGGCTCTCTTGAGGCTTCCGGCCTCTCAATAGTTCCCGTAGGAGGCAAGACATCGATCCCTCTCGCACACGCGATCCTTGTGTCGATCGGTATTCCGGTTTATGCACTCTTCGACGCGGATAGTGGGTTTGAAGCGCGTGCAAAGGCTAAGGGGAAGACACAAGACAAGATCGATGCTGAACAGAATTCCCATGTGGCAGCAAATCGTGCGTTGTTGAAATATTTCGGTCGAACCGTAGAAGACTTTCCGACTGCCATCGTTGCTGATGCCGTGGCCATCTTTGAGGATTGTCTCGAAGAGTTGCTTTCGGCAAATTGGCCCGAATGGATCACGGCCTGCAACAATGTCGAAGCGGCCGCAGGAATCAGTCTTGCAAAGAATCAACTCGCGTACCGCACCGCAACTCTTGAGGCCTCGGGAACGATTCCCGAGATGCTCTCGCAAATTCTCAGAAAAGCGGTAGGGGGGGTAACTCTGCGGCACACCACCCTAGCTGCCTGGTTGGTGGTGCACCGGGCAGCGCGCGCTCCCGATGGCAACGTGCGAGTCCGAAATGCTCTCACGACGGATGCACGCCGTTCGGTCCATCACGCACGCTGCCGCTCCTCGATGAATCGCATTTCAGGAAGCGGATCGTTCTGTGTTTGATCAGCCCACTTGGAAAGCACGCTTGCTGAGTGCTTTGCGTCGCCATCTATGAACGCGAGGGCCAGGCGCGCGCAGTTAAAGCGCAAGATCGGCACGTCAGTATCAGGAATGTCGGAGCCGGGACTGCGGCCTTGGTAGCTAAGTTCAGTGACCAGCGCATCAAGACCCAGCTCGATCATTTGGAACATTCGTTCGGTTACCCACTGCGCTTGATTGCGAGCGATTTTGACAAGCAGATGGAGCGCCCAGATGAGACTGGGCATGCGTCGCGTGGCGACAATGCCGCACAAGACACCTAGCAACAAATCGGGACACTGAACTTTTGGGTAATGATCTACCGTTAGCCAGTCCTCAATGACATGAGCGGCTATGAATGTCGAATCCGGCATGGATGCATCCAAGAAACAATCCGACAATTCCTGTTGGATGCGGCCAAACTCGGCACCATCGTTCGCTTCCAGCGCGAGATGTAAGCGCAGCCGCCAAAAGTGTGCGGCAAATGGCTTTGAAGCATTCACCACTTCTTTGATCCAGCCTTTAATGCTGAGCTCAATGAGCGAGCTGGTTTCCCAGCCAGCAGGCAATCCCGTGGCAAGAATGACATCAAAGTCATCCATACGATCGATTACCGCTTCGGCAAGTTCGTGAATCCTCGGGATATCCGTGACGATACTCGCCCACTCATCCTCCCACCATTGCTTCAATATATTCAGTCCACGCACCATGTCTTGAATGGGCCATGGGCTGCCCGATAAGGATGCTTTCCACGCGGTTAGCAGCCTGTTGTTAACCGGAAAGCCCCAATGCTTGGACGTGGAGGAGTCCGTGATTTGCATCGCACCAGGGCCATCGAATCGTGCCAGCGACTGCTCAAGGATCCACTCACGAAACACCTTTTCTTTGTTGATCCCTTCCGGTGAAGGCCATGCGCGAGTCGCCTCCGCGGGGTAATTGGGTATGCATGGCCATGTCGTGGAATTCGCCCACAGGATGTTCCCAATGGCCTGGCGCGTAGCAGGTAATACAAGACCCAGGTGATCGAGCCAAAACAAAACTTCCCATGCCCGCGTGTCGTCATGAAACCCCGTTGGAGTACTGGTGTCGCGATCAGCTGCATTTTCGATCTTGCTTATCAGAGCGGTAATCAAGTCCGTCAATTCTGGCGAAGACCGATCGACTGTGGGTGCAGTGGTTTGATACCGCCAAAGCGGAGAAAGTTGTAACCAGTCTTTTGTGTAATGTTGGTGAACTTGTTGTGGTAGCGGCATGCCCGTAATAGTGACGATTTGTAGAACAAGTTTATCTTGCATGCTGCTCGGCAGTGCATCCCAGCAGCGTGCTATGGACTTTCCCAGCAATTCCCAGACAGAAGGCCACTGTGCAATATGAGGGCTTTTATGAAGCACAATTATTCGTTCAGCAAAAGCAAGAACAGCCGATACATTGCGAATTCTAATCACGAGTCTGGAGAATATCTCCAAGTGGAACCGCAATATCTGAAGGGCATCGTCGCCGGACGATAGTGTTCGTTCGATCACGCGCAATGACCGTTCACAGACTTGAAATGCCAGTGTTTCGTCGGTCTCCGCGACTTGAAACCGAGACAGCCATCCCGTGTGATGTGCTGGTTCTGAATCGTCTGCAGGTTTCAACACATCCGTACTCAGCGTTCGAATGGCGACACTCAATACGCGCTGGGGCGAGTCAACATATTGAGTCCACCAAGCTGCCTGCGTATAGGACGTTAGTTCAAATGAAATACTCCCCATTCGTGGAACTAGTGCCACCCGGTCAGCTAATGATAACCAGGCGAACGCTGCAGCGATCTTCTCGCGGAGATCACCGCTCATTCCGATGCGCGTAGCGGCGGGATAGCGACCTAAATCGAATGCCGTCATTCGGTTTCGAGGCTTTGATGGCGGCTGAGCCTCTGCATTGAGTTCTGATTGGATTTCGGAAATCTCGAAGATGACGTCGTAATCCTGTCTGGCCAGGTCTGCGAGTCTTCGCTTCATTTTTTCTTGCGAAGGGCCACCTTCTTGGTTGATAGATTTAGCGTCCCTTCGCCTTTCAAAGGGATCCTTCGCGCGCAACATATTCCGGATAATAAGGCACGCCCACGCCTCCTCAGAAAGGTAACGAGCACTCTCCGGATATAACTTCCGCCGCCGGCGAATGCGTTCCAATGCTTCAATTCCAAGAGTGAGTCCCGCGTCCATCTCTCCGACTTCGGTCAATAGAGCGGCTTTGCGAACGTCGAAGTAGATATTCGAAGAATGAACGCTCCAATCCAAAAGTAGACGCCGTGCGATATCGCGGTCGCCTAGATATAAGGCCTGCAAGATCGACTGATGCTTTACCTCGTCCGCAATCCAGCCGTCCCCCGGGAATGCCTGAGGTAGTATCGATTTTAGTTCGTCAAAAATGGACTCGTGCAACTCCTCGCGAGACCATCGCAATAAACCAAGCACGAGATCTCGCCATTGCACCTGAACTTGGCGTATAGACACGATGCCAGCCTCTTTGAGAAGCGCAGCTTCGATGGCGAATGAAGACGCGTCAAAAGGCGGCTTTTGGGCCTTAATCAGATCAATGGCATGGTGTGCAAGCTTGTCATCGAAGCATTGGAGGAGCACATCCTGCTGCCAAGTATAGTGAGCAAGTAAAGTGATCGACAGCAAGGGGTATCGCGTGGAATTGCTTCTAGCAATGCGGTCTATCTCGAGATAAAACGGCAGCGTCCGAAGGACTCGGTCCAAGTTTTTCCGGGCCGTAACAGGCGCAACAAGCCATCCAGGATAGGCGTTTCGCAGTTGCCTTAGCTGGGGGAAAAATTCCATAAACCGAGCGAACTGCTCATCATCATTATTGGTGTAGGACCATGGTTCGTGGAAAATTTGAAAATCTTGCCCCCATTTACTGTCCGAGGGTTTTAGCGGCTCGGCCAAATTTTGAAATAGCGCGGTGTATCGCGTTGCGTAGTCTTTAGGATCACACTGGTCGGGGAGAGGCAATACGATAGGCGTGACGCGCCGCGCCTCCAGCAACTTCCGATAACCCAGAGTAGGTGCCTTAGGCAAAAACAAATAAATCGGGAGCGCATGTTCATCCAGCATGTCTCGCACCCATCCGATCCAATGTAGGAAATTGGGATCGTCACCGGAAAATCCCACAAGGCAAAAGATGTTTTCCAGGAGCGCTTGGCGTACGAGGTTGACAAAAGGAGCAAAGTTCGTGGGATAAGTGCGATAGTCCTCTTCAGTGAAAATGAAGGGTCGTTGTGCTGGAAAGGAGCCATGCAGTTTGACGATTCTTCGCCTTCCCAACATCTTCGATTGGGGAATGTCCTCGCGACACATCACTGTGTAATGCGCCCGTTCGGGAATTTTTTCTGCAGCCCGTTCCAGAAGGGTGTCGTAATTGGTGGTAAAAATTTCGGCCCATGACAGTTGGAGAAGCTGTTCGTGCAGCGTACCTGGATTGACCTTCTCGTCAGGAATCATCCGTTTAAGAAGTTCATCCAACCCCGATTTTGTCAACACCCTTGCGTACTGCTCACCTAACTGAATAATTTCCGCCGGTGGTACCTTGGTGTCTGACTTTTCGCGCTTCGGATCCAAATCGTCCAAAATCGCTGTGGCCAAAGCATCCCAACTTGCTAGCTGCGATCCGCCCTCGGCATTGAAGCTGAAGCCGGAGCCCACCATCACAGCGGCATTTCCGTTGCTCAACGCCTTGCGAATCGCAAGCAAATGGACAGCGGCTTCGGTATCGTCAATCACGCCTTCCCCCTTCTAGGCACTAATCCGGCAGGTCCTAATTAGTGCGCGTCTTTCACTGATTACGTTGCAGGTTGGTACTGATCGGGTCGCGACGTGCACCGAACCCGTATTGTCGATTACTTACCGTACATCGTGAGACCCTTGCTGAAAGGAACGGCAGAAGCAGCTAGCGGCTTACTTAGATCAAACCCTCTAGCGTTTAACGGCGGCGATTGATGCTGCACAGCAAGGATACGGGTCAATTCGAACCGTTTTACAGGCGGCAGCGAATGCGTTAGGTAAGTCAATGCGTTAGTGCGGGTACTGTCGTTCGTGGCGACACAAATTGAAACTGCCCCGATGCTGCATGATTTTGCCATGCGTGCGCTAGCGTCTTCGCGACATGATGGTTGAATAGTTCCTGCCGTACTCTCACAAAGTCGGAAACCAAGGGATAGGCTGCAAGCTGTTGAAGTTCGAAGAGTTGAGCTGCGTTAGGGCGATCGAGCATCCAAGTTGCGGAAGCCCCCAGGCGTACCAAACCATCCTCAGCAGCATCCCTAACTGTACGCTGGGCACCATCACTTGATCGGGCCGCCCCATCAAGCAATCGACTTATCGCTTGACTAAGTGGATCTTCGTTTCCCACATGACTGTTGGCCTCCGTTAGCCACAGCGCGAGATGGCTCAACAACGCATGGCCCGAGCACAATACACCTGCAATGAGATAGCCAAACCATGCGTCGGGCAAGGTCACCGGTCGACTCCATTCAGTGGCGTCGATCTCGTAGCCCGGCCCTTCCGACCGGTGGATCATCATAAAATGGAGTGACTTATAGAACTGCAGCAACGATGGAATGAACCCTTCACCGGCGCCCCGCGCGTACGCTAACGACAAGCGTGTCTCAGACACGGGCAGTTGTACCAACAGATGACGTGATTCCTCCAAGGATGCTAAACAGGTGTCTGCACCGATCGGCCAAATACCAAGAGTGGCAGCAAGACGCAGCGCCTGCGCTTGTGTCAATTCCGTTCGAAGTTGCTGTCCCGCATTCGCGTCCAACGCGAACACGTTCGGCGCGCTCGCCCTACCCAGTTCAACGGTCTGCGATCGCGCTTGAGCATATCCGACGCGGTGCTCGATGAGCCGACACACTTCGACGGCAATGCGTTGTACTGCCTCCCACTGCGGGTCATCCTCGCCCGCCGCTTCTATAGGCAGCGCGACAACAGCTTCCGCGAGTAGGGATGCCGCGTTGACTTGATTCCCGGTATGGGACGTTGCGAGTGCGGCGTCCACCATGAGGCCAAAACGAACGCGGGACATCGAATCGGGCCCCAATCGGGAGGCAGCAGCGTAAAAGATTTCTTGCGCATCGTTCCAGCGTGCTAGACGGCCTGCACTAATACCCGCGCGCCGCGCGGCAAACGGATCAAAAAACACGTCTGCCAGCCCATCCTGGGAGAGCTGCAGCCAGATCTGGAGCACCTTCTCATCCTGATGTTGGTGGTAGCAAAGGTTGGCCCACTGCTCCAGCAAAATACCGGATGGTCCAAAGTCCGCCTCCGCTTGTTGAAGACACGTTAGTGCTGTCGTCGCGTCCGATAGGTACTCCGCGAGGATGATGGCTTTCGCTTTCGCCGCTTCTCGCCCGAGTCGATGTAGGCCCCAACGCTTCGCGCACGCGTCAACACGATCCAGCGCAACAATCCATGGCGACCAATCCTTGGTGCTTTCGCAGTGACGCGACCAGGTGGCCTGAACGAAAGCCCCCAATGTCTGCGTGATGGGCCAGCCCAGCACGTCCTCAAATTGGCCGCGGCTCGCGTCGTTGGTAGTGTTCAACCAGGAGAGCAATGTATCGATTCCAGCGATGCCTTCGACGGACCGTGCGACGTTGAGTAGCACGAATTGTGTAGGGGTCGCGGTCGTGGGAAACTCAGGCTCACCGGTCGCCTTATCGAAAATCGTTGCCAACATGGCTTCGGCTATATGCTTTGGCTCGTCCTGCAGCGTCAGCAGTCCGGTCGCGGCCTGCAGACGATGGCTGTGCGGTACCTTTTCGCATTCGGAGAGGCCGACAGCTAGCCACATATGCGCCCTCACAATAGGCTGAAGTGCTTCGACGTCCACGGCGTTGGTCTCTTCGACCCAGCGATCGCAAATGCTTGGGACAACGTCAGCATCGAGGGTGGTGGCAACTTTAAACTGCAGGCCTCTGAGAATGACGGCGGCGTATGGATTATTGGCTATCTGCTGTCCAGAACCAATCGCAAGATAAGGAAGCCACAGCAGATATCGCTGCTCGACCTCTTGGCGAGCCTCCTTCGAATCGATGGTTTGAAGCTTTAGCGCCGTATGTGCGAGTCGCCAGTCATCCTTACTGAAATATGCGTGATATAGAAGCGCTCCGGCTTCGGCTGGGCTCAGAGGCGACTTATGCTGAATGGCCGTATGAAGTCGTGCGTGCGCTTTTGCTTGATCTTCTTCGGACCAGACATCCTTTGCCGACCCCGATAACAACGCGGTGGTTCGATACCACTCACCCTCGATACACTCAATCCACTTTCCTGTAAAGCGATCGATCACATCGCCCGCATTTTTATTATTTCCCACCAATTCTGCCAGTCGAATCAATATGGACCGATGCATGAGAACCAAGCATGTGGATGCATGGTAGAGAAGTTCCGCATCGGACGTGGAGACCGTATCACTCAAAAGTTGGCGGGTGGCCTGACGCGCTGACACGATGCCTTGAGAGGCGGATGACATCTCGCTCAACTGCGGCAGCGGCCAGTTGCGGTGCACCAGTTCGTCCAACATGATTTGAACCAGCTTTGGATGGCCGCCGGTCTTTGCCGTGATAAGCACCGACCAAAGGTCCGCAACGTCATCGGGGCAGCCGTGGTCGATACATAGCGCCTTTGCTTCTTCAATACTTATTTCAAGGACGTCGACTATCTCTACTCCGGTGAATCGCTGTTGAGCGACGGATGCGCTCGATTCACCTTGCGCCGTGAGGACAATCGACCGGCCGGTTGCTTCGGCCCGGCGGAGTAAGTCGGCAAGCGCCGCTCCATAGGCCTTTTGTTGGCCCGGCGATAGATTCAAATCGTCTAAAATAATCACCGTCGGGAAGTTTGAATCGTCCATTTGAGCAGCGAGCTCCCGGAAAAGCAGTTTTTCCCAAACTGGTTCCGCTTCCGCTAAATCAACCCATTGCGACGATGCCGCTAACGTTCCCAGCACAACTTGAACCAATGTGGTCTTGCCTTTGCCAACCGTGCCAGTAACCAAAACAGATTTGCGTTGATTGATGAGACTGGTCAGTTGATCGCAAAGTGCACGACGCATCAATAATGGTGAGGGCACCGGCGGGACACTCCGCGCCAAAAGATTCAATAGATTTCGGCCGGGGTTATTTGCATCCAGTACGTGGGGGAGTTGCGCCGTGCCCAGCGCCAACAAGGGGTTGGTTGCCGCATCCACCAGCCGATGCAGGTCCCCTAAGGTCAGTCGACGTTGCTCTGCCTCGTTCCGAATCACCACCTCCCAAAAATACGACTCCAGCCATTTGCAGACCGCCGTCGCCATGCCGGCCGAGCGTCGCTGGTTTCGCAACAACTCGCCAATTCGGTCGGTGACGCTTTGCTTTACGGCGTCAATATCGGGACGATGGGTTAGCCATCGAAAACGCCGAATCAGATATTGCTGAACGTTATGCGCATCCGCCTGTGCAAGGAAGGCGCGTAGCTGGCTATCGGTAGGGAGCTTCGAAACCAAATATGTCGTAAGCTTCGCGGCAAGCTGCTCATTGGTTTGGGCGGTCGTCCATGCATCGATACCAGCGAGACCGTCAAAGTCAGCGTCTTGCTCCAGAGCGATCGTGCTCGTTGTCAGGTAGTGGTATTCAACGATTGTTGCAGGTGATCGGGATGCCAAAGACCAAAAATGTTCGAGCGCTGTTCTCGCCTTTTCAACACCTAGAGAAATGGGCGACGACGTCCTTCGGACCTGTACCGTCAGAACGCTTCCATTCTTGTGGATATCGAAGTCCTCAGCACCTTCAAGATAGATGACCTGATTGGCGTGCTCCAATCGAGTCCATGCTTCAATAGAACACCACGCTTGGTACACCGTTCCGCTAATTGAGTGAACGGCCTGACGTATCGCATCGGCTGGCAATGGCGCAGGAAGTCCGGCTACGTCCATTGCCTGAGGGGGGCTGAAACATTTGACTAGCGTCTTTTTCGTGCATGGATCACCGCTTTGCCAACGTAAATTGATCTGCGTTAGCGTGAGATATCGCCTCTTTCAAGCGACATCAGACTAACAACGCGTTCTACTTGTCGCGACAAAAGTCCATCTGACGATCATTTTAAAGCCTTTGCACCACCTACTCTTCCATCGGGGGCATTGCGGCCTATGGAGCAAATGCTGCTTCGTCGACTTCGTGGCTTGCCACCTAAACTATTAGAAGGTGGGATTTCACTATTGAATCCCATGCGTCCTTGGATTCATCCGGCTATGGCACCCGGATAGAACTGGATGCGTTCTCGATAAGCGTATTCGATTAAGTCTCTGATGAGCTCCAACAAACCACCCCATGGCCATCCCTCGATTGAATCACCGTGAGCCAAGCGGTTGCGAATCGTAGCTAGTACGATTGGCTCATCTGCTGCCAATTGTGAAGGGTCCTCAATCGCCTTCCTCGCATCCGCATTGCGCTTCAATCGAGCAGCCTCGGTTTCATAGAGAAACCGCACCGCAGGGGCCTGATATCGTTGGGCGAATGCTAGACGCTCGTCTGTCAATCCGTCTTCTTCTACAAGGTAAGACATAAGTTCTGCGAACATCGGAGGCTTAGCAAGCTTCAGCTTTTCCGTTGAGGATATTTTTACGAAATCTTTTCCTTGTTGTTTGACTTTGCATTTACGGAACTCGATCACTTTTCGCCCATAGCAGTCCAGGAGGGCGCCTTCTAACGCAGCCAAGGCAACGAGTTCGTAAGCTTTGCTGAAGTCGCTTTCGAGCCAGGTATAAGCACAGAGTTTCTGCGCACGCTCGTACTTTGAAGCGGTAGGAACTGGAATCGCAGCGTGGAGATCCAGCTCACGAAGGAATTCCAACCAGTCGGTTATCCGATGGAAGGAGTGGAGGTGAGCGGGATTCCCGGGTACTGGCCAAACTACTTGCAGCGGCGTGTTGCAAACTGGCCAGTGGGAAGTGTCAATCACCAGCGACATCGTCCCATGTCCTCTATTGGTGGTGGATCAAACGGAATGCTTGGCGCGCACAGGTTTGCCCTTACAGTGGCGACCATCGGTATTACCAACGGCGGTTACGTCATACTCAATCCTTGATTTCGCACAAACAATTGCAGGTATGCGTCCCTTCGCTGGGAGGCGTAGGACGTACCCACCGATTGAAATCCGAATTTTCGCAAGACAGCATGCATTGCTTCGTTAGTAGTGTTTGAGGTGGCATATATAGCTTCGCCCCTTGCCTGCTCAATTAAGCTTGCAACGAGCGAAACTGCGATTCCTCTGCCCCTAGCTTCTGGTCGCACGACGACCCATCCAAGTTCCAAATTAAAAGACTCTGCAGCCAGTAAGGCACAGGATTTTTCGAATACACCGTTGCGATAAGCGGTGTTGGGGCGTTTGAGCGCCGCTATCCCTTGAATTTGTGCCGCATGTCGCGCAATCGCAATTGAATGAGCCATTCCCATCAACCGTTCGAACGACAACGCAGCCACCTCACCACCTTCGCGCGCGAGGGTGGTGAAAACCCTTCGGTCCGTGTCCGATAGTGCCGAAGGCACACAAATCTCTATGGAAGGAGTCATAACGCCCTTGGGTGCCTTGAGAGACTATTTTGAGGGTATTTGTCCTCCGCCCGATGCCCCTACCCCATATTGGCGACTAGGTACGCTGAAGCAATACCGTTAGGCGCCGCCTTTTGACCAGGGAAAAGCGATGAAATGTTGCGATAAGGGCTGCCAGGGCATCCTTATTGGCGAAAAAGTAAGCAATCGGCGGATCAAGTACTTCACGGAGCTTGGCTAAGATGCTGGTATCGGGGCCTGCTCCAGGTCAAAAGCATATTTTCGCTATACCTGCGATAACACCGGCTAATCAGCAGGTCCGTGTTCGACATGCATTAGCAGCTGTCGCTCGCGCGCGCTGCCTTTATCTCATATGCCGTCAGATTTGCTATCGATGTGGCCGTGTACAACCGCGACAGCTCCCTTCGGTATCGTGGATATGCGCATTGATCGCTATTTTCAAACGGATGTATATCAGGAGTGTGCGTACTGCCCCCTGCTGGTGAAAGGCCGCCGCCTCGGTGTTTGCTACCCACTTCGAAAGTGCGACATGACCCCTGACCACTACGCCGCCGTGTATGCCGAAGAAACTCGAAGAACTTTTGTCCTCATCTCCGAGGCCATTGGCAATTTCGTACTCACAATAGAGTGCCAGGGCGGCGGGTGTATACCTTTGTCCCGGCACACTTCAACTCCTTGTGGCCCAATTTTTCCTTCTCCGGGCGCACTCCCGAAAGGAGATATGCACTGAAAGCAGGCACTTTATTGCTTTCGCTTAGTCTGCCTTGCTCTCAAAGGAAAAACCGTCGAGAGCAATCGAGCTAAGCGGCAGCGACCGATAGGACACCATGGTTACCCCTGATGGTTACCCAAAGTGCTTATATAGACTCCTCATTCGATAAGACTGCACTCTGCCCCTGTTTCTTCACGCGGGATCTGAGCATAACTGGTACAGCGCCCACGACGTGGCCACACCCGGCGTATGGGAGCAGCCGATCGAGTCCGGCTTGCAGCCGACTGCGCCCGAGGTGCCTTCCAGCTGCTGCGAACAATTGGCCCCATCCACCTTGGCAAGATTCGCGGGGAGCTCGTTGCCCAGGCACACGTACACTACCCCTCCTGCCCGCTGCCCTTCTGGAACGGTCAAAGCCATGTATTTGAAGGTGCTACCGAAATGGGTTCGGACGGTATCGCCGATGCTCGTCAGGTCCCAGTGCGGAAATACAATGTCGGGCCGGTATGCCTGCACGAAGTAGTAGCCGTCGGGAATATCGACGCCTGGCGTCGAATAGCAACCTAGGTGCGACGCTGGCTTGTTCTGGGTCCGATACAACTTGTAACGGCGGTCCGACAGATTGTTGTTGTCTCCATCCTCAATGATGAAGAGCGTGTCCGCTGCGCCGCCGGTGCTCGACACGGTGCCGGGTCCATAGTAGGTGTCTTCATATTCGAAAGGACAGAACAGGATCTGTATCCCCATCGCCGACGCTTCGCTCTGCCCGGGATAGCACATGACCCAACTGCGGGCGCCCACGTCGAACTCGCTGGGTGCGGACACGATGGACAAGGATCGGGTCCCGTTGCCCATGGACAGATACCCTTCCGTCGTTCCCGACTTGAAGTAGATCGTGTGGTCCTGCCGCGAATACGTCAGCATCGCGGTGCTCTCCGCAGCACCTCCCCTGTGCCGCGGCATGTTGACGCCCCCGAGGGTCACGACATCGAGGATGTCGTTGCCCATTGTCAGCAGCTGGTACTTACCCGAGGGCAACTCGATCGCGGCGACACGCGCCGGATCGACACGTCCGTCGGACACGAGGCCGAAGAGCTGGAACTGGGACTGGTGAGGCCAGGAACGGGCGTCGTGGACGACGTTCATCGGCCGGCTTTGCGAGCGGGGTGGGGGCGGCGGCGTGACCGTGTTGGTCATCGCGCCCTTTCTCTCCGGGAAAGAATCATTGGAGTAGAACAGCCCGAGGGCGGTCCTGCCGTCCGCCTTCGCCGCCCCCGCCCAGGGAAGATCGGACGGATTGACCGTCCAGCCCTCGTTGGTGTGCAGCGGCGGGTTCTGCAACACGTTCGGATAAGTAGGGTGGTTGTTGTCCGTCACAGAGACGTCGCCGGTCGCGATGTAATGGCCCGGTGGCAAGGACCAATACACCTGCAGCTTCTTTTCTTCCTTGTTGTACTTGAAGACCGTGTTCGTGCCCGGGCGCGCCGGCTTCAGCCATCCATAGTTCGAAATATTCTCGAATTGGCTGCACTCGATCGGCTGCCATGACGTATTGAAGAACTTGTACAAGCCCGTGGGAAGGTTGCGCGATTCTGGAGAGGTGTCGGTACTGACTCGCAGCGCATAGAAGGTCTGCAAGTCGTCGGCAACAGGTGGGATTCCACCGGCTATCACATACAAACGGTTGTCATCCCCGCCGGTCGAGGTGAGCGGCCCATCCGCGGCCCCCGACTTGCGGCCGGCCGGGCTGTACAGGATTCGCAAATGATTCCGTCCGTCGGCCGGCCCCGTGATCACCCAGGACTTCCATTGGAAGTCCTGCAGTGTCGACGTGTCGTCGGTCATCAGGACGTAATAGCGTCCGTGGTCCTGGTGCGTGGGCACGAAGAGGTACGGACCGGTTGCGGCCGGGTCCGTGGAATCGACTAGCCGGATGGTGTGCTGGATCGCGTCGTAGCGCACGTACTTGGGAGCGGAATTATCGCCCCAGCGCAGTTGATTGCCGGACGCGATGATCGCACTCCAGTAGCGATTGAAGAAGCAGTAGAGGCCGGAAGGCAGGTGATTCAGCGGGTTGTCGATCAACGGGGTTCCGCGGGACGTGTACGACAAGGTCGCATCCGGCACGGTGCAGTTCGCGAGCGTGCGCGCCCCGCCGGCCTCGATCCTCACCATTCGGCCGGTCACCGTCAGAATCGCCTGCAGCGGTCCCGCATCGCAGGAGATCGTGAACGGCTTCGAGAAGGTGGTGGAGATCGGTGCAAACTGCGGCGGCAGGAAATCGGGGCTCGAAACCGCGGGGAGCGCGAGCGACTTCGAGCTGAATCCCTTCAGGCTGACGTCGATGGAGTGGACCGTTGAGATCGCGCGCACGTAAGCGGATGTCGTGCCGTCCGGTTTGAACTCGCCCACGAAGACGTCGGAGATCCCCGGCTTCGTTTCCCACGGAAATGGCGAATCCATGTAGGACGGACTCAGCGAGGCGAGTTCCCGTGCCGTGATGCAATCCGTGCGCGGAACTCCCTCGATGAACACCTTGGCCCCTGCGCGATCCTTGCCATCCTTGAAATTCTGACTGGCGCGAATCCGATCCAGGTCCCCCGAGCGCCCGACGCCTGAGTTCATGCGGTCGAGATTGAGATTCAGGCGATCGGCGACTTCCTTGATGAGGCTCGCGTGGTCATGCCACACGGAATCGACGGACCCCTTGCGAACCCAGGGACTGATCAGCAGGCAGGGAACACGCACACCGAATTGATCGTACTTGAACGGCGGGGCGACGTCGGGCTCCCGGAAACTGGTCGCACCCGGCTTGGGAGGAACGACGGGGCGAGCACCCGTCAACGGGTCCTCGTCCCCTTTCTTCGGAGGCGCCACGTGGTCGTACAAGCCGCCATGTTCGTCGAAAGTGACGATGAGCAGGCTGCGCTTCCACAGCTCCTCGTTGCCGCGAATCGCTCCGTAGATTTCCGATATGAAGTGCTCGGCATTTGCCATCGAATGGTACGGATGCGCGTCCTGCGCGTGCAATCCCGCATACGTCGGTTCCACCCATAGGAATTTCGGCAGGCGCGGCGTGATCGGTGACGGCGGATTGGGGCTGTAGCCCCTGCACTCCGCTTTGAAGTCATCGATGGTGCCGTGGTTCGTGATGGTGTCGTCGTCGACTGCTTCGGAAAATACTTCCGAGAACGACCCGAAGGAGCCGTTGGTGTAAACCCGCCACTGCTCGAGATTCGTGAACAGGTCGAAGACGGACGTCTTTTCGAACCCGGTACTCTGCTTGATAATCCAAGACGTGTCGGGTTGTGAGAGCCAGCCGTCGGAACTACCCAGCAAGGCGAAGAGGCGATTTGGCCACGTCGGACCGGGGATGGAGGCGAAGTAGCGATCGCAGACGCAGAATTCTTCCGCCAGCTTGTGGAACACCTTCAGCGAGCCGTAGGGGTAGTAGCTCATGGCCTGATGGCGGCGCAGCACGTCGTTGTTTTTCAGCCAGACATCCGGCGCTCCGCACAGGCTGGTGCTGTCGATGGAGCAGCCACCGTTGTAATCGAATTTGTGATCCGAAAACAAGGAGACCGTTTTCCGCAGCGCGACCGCTTTCTTCATAAGCACGTTGGCGGCAGCGCCTGGAGTCTCGCTCGGCAGACCCAGATCCTCCAGGTCCGACTTCACCACCGAATTGACGAATCCGACCTTGGACTGTCCCTGGATGCCCAGGCTTTGCGTCACGTGGTAGTAGCTGTGCGGGTAGTCGCCAATGGTCAGGTAGTCCAGCACCAACGGCAGTTGCCTCACCGAGCTGGCCGTGGGCTCGTTCGGAGCCAGGTTACGACCCTCCCTGTCCTTGAACAGGTGGCTGTCCGTTTCCATGTTGCTGGAACTTACGGACGAATCCGCTGGGAGCCACGGTAGGGATCCGAGCAAATGATCGAAAGAACGATTCTCCAGCATTACAATGAATACATGCTGGATCTCGACGGATTCGCTGGCAGGGTTGGAGGCGGAACTTGCATCTTCTGACATGGGTTCACTCCTTTAAATTGGACGTTCAAATCGGGCGAGCCCTTTCCCCCGTCCCCGCCAACCGCCTAGGGTCAAAGGCAGGCATCGCGTCAGTGTTCAATTCATCGTTCATCGCAGGCGATTGAGTGGCGAGCGGTTGCTCGAGGTTGTCTTGGAGACCAGCCTTACAAAATTCGGTTTGCGCGGCACAATCTGGACCACCAGCGCTTCGATTTGGCGACCGTGCCTGCCGCAGTACTCGCCATAAGCGAGCCACACGGTGTCTCGCTCGTCATTGCCGTGATCTTCGCCCCTACCGCTCACGTGGGCCATGTAGAGCTCGCCGTACTCTGACAGGCATTCGCCAGTCAGCTTGATGCGGAAGCCCTCAATCACCCTGCCTTGTTCGCGGGTACCGATCAAGCTGCCGCCGTTGATCCACCCGGCATCGCCCACGCCCCAAACATCGACCCGGTGCCGCGCCCTCTAGGTCTCGCGTCCAAGGGGCGAGCGTGATCATGAAACCTTCCAGGCGCTTATTCTCGCCGCGTGTACCGGCGTAACCGCCGGGCCCCGTATGCCCGTCGCCCACATCCTGAATATAAGCAAGGAGATCGAATCCCACCGCCATGCCTACCGCCCCTCTGGTGATTGTCCTTAATCATACCGATGCCAGCATTGCACGAAGCGGCGCCGAAGCCTTAGGGAGGGTCGCCAGGCCTAAATTGAGACGGAGGGTCAAGCACCGATTACGTAAGAGCAGTGCCACGGCTTTGGGCTCAGGGCATCACGGTCAGCCACAACGCCCCAACCAAGAGCCACCACGTGAGCCCTCCCCCTCAGCATACGGCAGCACCCGAGTGGGCATCACGGCTTCCAATCAACTGATGAGTTCAATGGTTGTCTTGGCGGTGAGAGAGAAGCCAATGGCTAGATCGCCGGCCGCTGGCGATCTAGCCGAATCTCTTCACGTAGGTACATCTCCGGATGGGATCAGGCTGCCTTCGAGGCATACATCCAGCATGCATTGAAGGAGGTCGATGGTGGCATCGAGCTAAAGTGCCAGCCCAGTCGCGAGGCAGAGATCTTCGGCTCATTTTCGCGCCGTCTGTGGCCATCGTTGACCAGGATTTCGACCCCCACCGAGGTCGTGCACGGCATGCACACATACCCCTTCGTTGCCAGCTTGGTGTCTCGCTAGCGCGCGAAGAATGTCCACGTGTGTAGCCAGGTGGTGCTGGGCGGGCACTGCCTCATGCAAGAGCAGCCGGCGCGCAGCGCCGAGCGCGTGAAGACCTTCCTATTGCAGAGCGGTTGATCTGTTGGATCGAGATCACCCAGTTCCAAACTCGCCGCCGTGCTTGCCACGAGGCTGCCAGCCCCCCTACCCTCGATAACGATCGCTAATCGCTCGCAACGCGCCCCATCAGTTGGGAGCAGACCGGGGCCATTGGGACTTTGCGACCAGAACGCCGCGCCAGATCAGTGCATCCCCCACTGCCCTTTCCATCGATTAACAATCTACGCAGGATGTCCAATCATCAGGGATCAGGAGTTAGAACAAGCGGCAGTCGATCAGCAAGGCGTGGCCAAGTCTCAAGAAGCGCCACCTGTAATCTGGAGAAGCTTTGAGAATCAATTGGCAACGCCGGCCACAACCTGGGCAGAGCTCCTACCAAGCAACCCCACACCTTCCAGGTGGTTGCAACCAATGCCAATCGATCCGTCTGACTGCTCAACTCGCCAACTTGAGATGCCGGGCGTTCATGAGGGTGTGACGGCAAAGGCCAACCTTCCAGCCATAATCGCCAGCAGGCGACCGCAAAAGATTGGGCGCTGCCATTTTGCTCAGTTAAAGCCCGAAGGACTTGGTCCTGAAGGCAGTGTGAGACAAAGACCGGCCTGCCAACAACAGTGGCCGGGCTTAGCTGTATCCATGCCTCGATCCATCGTGCAAGCTGCTCCAGTTGGAATCGAATTTCACACCCCAACCGGGGCATTCCGACATGTTTCGGCGGCATGGAGGCCCGCACCAAAGGGATAACATGTGCTGCACAAACGACGCGACGTGGATCTTGCCACTCACCACGACTGTAGTATCGAACTTTCCCACCGTCTTTGGCTCGACAGCAAGGACAGTACAAGGATAGGTGATTGGTGTAATGGTCGACTGCCTCGCCGGTCCATGCAGCCAAAGGAACTGGGCCTGCCCGGAGCCAAGATACCAACGACTCCCCGTGCGCTCGACGAGATCCAAGTCCAGCCATCACTTCGAGACTCATGCCGCCGCGCCACGAATCGCAATGGGCGGTGGCAGACTGGCTTCCCGCGCCGTTTCAAAATCGTCTTTGGCTACGAAGCCGGCTCCTCGATCCAGCGCCCACATTGCCGCCAGTCGAACTAACGTAACAATCGCGTCCGTATTGCCGCCTCCATGCAGGAGCAACCACCTCACCATCTCTTGTCGATCCAAGTACGATCGTGCTGGAAATGGGAGGTATGACTCCAAGCCGGACAAGAAATCGCGAAAATCTTGCGATTCCTCCCAGAGGGGAATTTTGATTTTTCGTTTGAATCGCTTGCTTAGCTGATCATCCATGTCGAAAACATGCTCATACTTTTCAACCGTGGCGAAGGCGATATTTATTTTTAGCCTGGTGGACATGCCCCTCACTTCTGAAAGGGTTTTTATCTGAGACGATTTCCAGCAACGGAAAACTCTCCACCCTCGTCAATCAGCAACAGTTTTACGCCCTGAATTTTTAGTATTTCATCACACTCTTCAGTGGAGCAGTGATCGGTCATGCGCCTTGCATCTGGCCATGCAGATCTCATGATCATGTAACGCAAACTTGCCGCTCCTACAGCCACTGCGCCACTTCTTTCCTCAGGCTTTGCCACCACCCGCAAGACTGGGCGCCTCTTGCGCAGGGGATCCTCGCAGTCGATAACAGGATGCAGTTCTGAGAAATTGCGTAGTAATGCGCTTTTCCCTCTCCCCGAGTCACCGATTAGATGCAGGCAATCCGGTCGCTCAGTTCGTTCGCTCCGCAGCAAGTACTCCATCCATTGGAATGCCATTCGACTGATGCGTGTATTGACCCAGTGTTCATTCTGAATCCAGGAAAGTCGATCGCTCAGACTCTTGTTAAGAACCTCACTAGTTCCCTTCTCGAGAAGAAACTCGTCTCTCATCGCAAGGCCTCATGAGGGTCTGTCGACAACGAGGAAGCCACTGAGTAGTCGACGGATGAAGGCGATGTCTCTTTGTGTTGACGGTCATCTGGTGGGCGTCGTGCTCGATCACGACGCTCCTTACGGGTGGTTACTATCGCCTCATCCTCGACGCGGCATGAATGTTCGAGATGGTCGAAAATCGCAGCCTCACTATAGGCGCGGTCATGCCTGGATCTAACAGCCAGCTTTGATCGTTCCAACTCAAACAGAGCGCAAGGACGACGCGACCGATCGCGCCATGGAACATCGATCCAAATGTCTCGAAGCCTGATGTAAACACGGCTTACGTTACGCTGATCGTGCGCCACCCAATATCTATTGCCATCGCCTATCCATGGGACGAGCGAGTTGTCCCAGTACTTTAAGTTGAATCTAGATATCCCCTCTCGGCCTACCATTCGATGCTTGCCCGGTAGAAGTGAGAGCCGAAAGGACCTCCGATCCGCAGGAAAAGGCGGAATCACGTACTTGCCGTCTCTTGTCCACGCCGAATCCCAAGCCTCCAGTGGCGTCACGCCCAACGAGCTGTGTCGCGTGTTGTGATAAACAGCAATCTGATGAGCGGTCCATAGCTCCAGTTCCCGCAGCGTCATTACAGCCTTCTTTTGGCTACAGTAGTCCTCGCGCTGCTTGGTGTTCGAGAATGTCGTCCCCTTTAGTAGGTGGACCTTTCCCATATACGTACCAATGAATCGCTCAATGTAGGCGCCATGCTCGGGGTGTCTAATCTGACGGAACTTTGGTTGGATGCCGATCCGTTCGCATGCAGTTACCAACGATGTTGCCTTAAAGCATTTGGCATTGTCCCATCCAATACACTTCATGATGCCAAAGGGGCGCCACTCATCATTGAAGCCGATTTTCTTGCACCACTCATCCTTGGGGCAACAGCTGTGCTCTAGCGCGAGCGCCACGCTAGTTTGAGATGGCGAATCGAACGTTAAATAGAATCCCACTATGCAACGCGTAGCAACGTCAATTGCCAACGTAATCCACGGCCTGCCGATCTCTTCCCGAGTGACCGGATCAACGACGATGACATCAACGATGGCATGATCCATCTGCACATATTGCAATGGCTCCTCAACTTCTATCCCGCCACCTGCCGGCCCAGCCTTTGCATCACCCCGCACACGCCCATGGCGTTTGCGCGCAGCTCGCCATCTGTCACAGCGCTTTACGCGCTCAGAAACTGCGTTATAAGAGGGTGGCGCATAGCCTGCAGCTCTAGCGAGCTTGGCCGCATATAGGCGAGTTGCCGCTACGCTGGCTCGCTCCGGGCTTTCGTACTTCTCCGCAATAGCCTTAAAGATAATTTCATCAACGGGTTTAGGAAGAAGACTGGAGCCAGGCTCCGGGCCAGGCTTCCAGGGAAGCTGATGCTCAGGACTTGGATCGAACAGGTATCGGTCGAAGTGCCGCCTCACGGTTCGTGATGAGGCGTTCATTGCCTGGGCAATTTCGCTCTGCGCAGAAGAAGAAAGAAACTCGTTCCTTGCGTAAGGAGCGAAACTCATAACCCATTGATTCGCCCGATCCAGCTCCGCACCTGATACAACTAGCTCAGCCTTCAGGGCGGTGCCATCCGCTCCAACATGCGTAGAGAGATAGCCACTTAGCTCCCCGGCCGACACCCAGATCGCTTTATCTGTTCCGGAAATACTAATAAGTATCTGCGTAGACGAGCAAGCCGCCAGAACCTTCGCAGCGCAATTTTGATAGACGACGTCTGCACCTTTCTGTACGCGAAGAACGGTTGGCTTTCGTGCACGAGAGGTAGCGACTGAGCGCTGATTCTGATCAGACATACGCATGCACCCTCAAGTCAAACACCTGTTTTTCTGAAGCCTCCAACAAAGGCGGTTTCTTCAATGTCAACGGCCCCTTATCAATCCATTGCAAGGGGAGTGCGGCAACGGGGCGGGGTAGTCAGCGACTTTTCCTTCTCAGGAATCGTGTCCAAACCTTACAACTCCCCTGCATTCGTGTCCGATGGGGGATGAGCGCAGGCTACGCATGAGACCTCGAACTTTAAGTATTGATCCTAAACAAGTTGTTTTTTCTATAAGAAATTTGGTGGCCATCAATCACGGAAGCTGACTGGCTGGAGTCATCTTTTTCAAAAGATCCGCGTAACTGTGTCAGTTTTTCGCGGGATCGTGGTCAACGACACCTGTCGCCGGCCGCCGTCGGCGAGATTGTGCAACGCCGCGCGAGATTGGCGGGCCTCGAGGGGGACTTTAGTGGGCACAGTCTGTGCTCGGGCTTCGTGACCGAGGCGAGCCGCCAGGGCGTGTCACTACCTGCCATCATGGCGATGACCGAACACCGCGCGGTGTCCAGCGTCATGGGGTACTTCCAAACTGCTGACAATCCTGTAGCGCGTCTGCTTGAGGACGCCTAAATGTTAGGCGGAGAGAGTGGGATCCGATCTCCCCCTTCCGGCTCATCCTCCCTTTCCAACGTCCGTTGCAAGATTGAGATACGTAATTCAGAAGAGAAATCGCGCGCAGACCATTTTCCTTGGTTCCGTAATCCACCGACTCCCCATGAAGAACGGTGTGCCGGTTCAATCCGACGAAACCTTGAGGGCGTGATTTTTGCGACACGGCAACAAGCATCTCTTCCTCAAACGGAGCCAGAAATGCTTTTGCGATGCTGTTGCTCGTCGCCGTTAACTGAGCAATCACCTTTTCCGCAGATCTCGAGTCCGCCATATCCTATTCACTCAGTCTTCACTTTCGCTTCCGCTATTGTCGAACTCAACCACAAGGTCGGGCGCGACCGTTTGTCCAGTTGCGCTGCCCTTGCAGGAGAGCATGCCGCCCTTGCAGGAGAGCATATGGACAAATCGGTTCGAACATTCCCTTGGCCAACCTACGACAAGGGCAATGTCTTCGTCGACGATGAGGACCTGGGTGCGCCGCGCCAGGCGTTGGCGAATCGGCTGTATTTCCGATATGACTATCGGGCGTACAACGATACCGAGACCGGCCGCTTCGAGGCGGCGCTCCGCCGCTACCTCGGCGTGCCGCACGCGCTCGCGGTGTCGAGCGGCACGGCGGCGATCGCCCTGGGCCTGATGTCGCTCGAGCTCGAGCCGGGGGCGCTCGTCGCGTGCCCGGGCTTTACGTTCGCTGCGACGCCGAGCGCGATCTTGCTCGCCGGCGGCCGGCCGCTCCTGATCGAGTGCGATCACAACCTGCACTTCGACGTCGCCGATCTCGAGCGCAAGATGTCGCCGGCGGTGCGCGCGATCGTGGTCGTCCACATGCGCGGCTTCGCGAGCGACATGCCCGCGATCCTCGCCGTCGCCAACAAGTGGAAGATCCCGGTCGTCGAGGACGCGGTGCCCTCGCTCGGCCTCGTAGTCGGCGGCAAGCACACCGGCACGTTCGGTGACGCCGGGGCATTCAGCACACAATCGGATAAGTCATTGAATACCGGCGAAGGTGGCTTTCTTGTGTGCCGCGATGCCACGCAGTTCGCCAAGGCGGTGGTGCTCTCCGGTGCCTATGAAGGGCGTTTCAAGCGTCACTTCGCGGGTCCGCCACCCGAGATCTGCGATCTCGACTACCCACTCTTTAGCTTCCGCATGGACGAGATCCGCGCCGCGCTCGCCCATGCGGAAATGGCGCGCTTGCCGCGCCGACTTGAGATCTTGCGCAGCAATTACGACTATGTCGTCGATCAGATCGCGGACCTCGAGCGCATCAGTGTGCGCCAGCCGGTCATCCCGGGCAGCTACTTGGGCGACTCGCTGATCTTCCGCCTCCCGCACGACAGTAATGATCACGTGGTGCAGGTCGCCGCCGCGCTGTGCAGCGAAGGCGTGGACGCGCGCGCGCTCGCGTCGGCCAACGATCCCAACGTGCGCTGTTTCTGGAACTGGCGGTTCCTGTTCCGCGGCAAGAGCCCGGCCGAGATCCGCGCGCTGTTGCCGGCGACCACGCAGCACCTGTCGCAGGCAGTCGACATCCCGATGTCACCGACCCTGACCCGCGCCGACTGCGACGATCTGATCCGCGCGATCCGCAAGGTCATGCAACGCCGCGCGTCCTCGCACGCCGACCTCGCGCCGCGATCGGCCGACGTCGTCGAAACCGCCGAAGTCAAATAACCCACGCGCCCGAGGCCACCATGTATTCGCCCCACTCTTCTTTATCGCCGGCCGCGCCCGCCATCCCGCCGTCCGCCGAGCCCGCCGGCCCCACCCCGGGCCAGGCGTTCGCCTCGGCGTACGCCAAGGCCGGCACGTCGGCGCGCGTCGACTTCCCGGTCACGATCACCGACAGCTTCCCCGGCTTCCGGCGTCGACCACGGATCGCGATGCGCGCGCTGTTCAAGATCGTGAAAGCCGAAGGCCCCGAGGCCACTTACTTCTTCGAGACCCGCCCCGCCGAGGCCGCCAAGCGCGTGCGCGACGAAGCGCTCCGCCTCGAGGCTGGCTTCGACTTCCAGTGCGGCAAGGTCCCGCTCCAACCGACCCGCGCGTGGGTGCAGATCCCCGAGGCCCTGCTCGCCGATCCGGTCGCGCTCGCCACCTTCATCGACTTTCGCCTCCTCGTCCGCCTCGGCACCGCCGAGAATCAGTCGCTCGCGCTCGGCAAGGGCGGCGATCATATGCGCGGCCTGCTCGAGATGCCCGACCTCCGCCGCCTGCCCGCGCTCGCCGACCCGGTCACCTCGTTGCTCGCCGCATGCGAGCACGTTGAGCAGATGGGCGGCTCGGCCGATGGCATCGTGATGAACCCTGCCGATTATTTCCAGTACCTGTTCCCGCGCCAGGACGTGCTCACCGGGCTCGCCAACCTAGGCATCCGCATCGTGCGCACGCGGATGATTAACGCTGGCCAAGCGATCGTCGGCGACTTCTACGCCGGCGCGACGATCTTCGACAGCCAGCGCTCGACGATCGCGTTCGATCGCCCGCCCGAGGGCACGTTCGCGCGCGACGGCCTCGCCGTGCGCGGCGAGATCAAGACCGCGCTCGCCATCCACCTGCCCACCCACTTCTCGATCGCTGCCCTCACCTGAACATGACGATCAAGGTGTTATCGATCAATGGTTGGTGCCGCAACGGCAGCACGATCATTGGCAATTTGCTCAACGAAGTCGAAGGCTTCTTCCACGTTGGCGAGCTCCACTTCCTGTGGAAGAACGCGTACGGCAAGGGCTCGAACACCAAGTGCGGCTGCGGGCGCGAGCTGGTGGTGTGTCCGATCTGGTCGCGCGTGCTCGAGCGCGAGCAGCCAGCGGTCCACGCGCGCGAGGCCCACGCGCGCGAAGTGTGCGCGCGGCAGGCACGGAGCGTTCGCACTCGGCACACCTGGCGCGCCTTGCGCGATGGCATCGCTACGGAAGACCGTCGGCAGCACGCCGAGACGATGGCGCGCACGTACCGCGCGATCGTCGAGGCGACCGGCTGCCAGGTGATCGTCGACAGCACGAAGATCCCCGGCGAGGCGGCGTTGCTCGAGCATGTCGAGGGCATCGAGGCGTACTACGTGCACCTCGTGCGCGATCCGCGTGCGACTGCGCACTCGTGGATGCGGCAAAAGGACTACGCCTACAAGCTGTCGGCATTTCGCAGCACGGCGTACTGGCTCACGTTCAACCTCGCGTCGCGCGCGCTCCTCGCACGTTACCCGGAGCGCTCGCTGTTCGTGCGCTACGAAGACTTCATCCGCGAGCCGGCTCCTGTGCTGCGCGCGCTCGTCGAGCTGGTCGGCGGCGATCCAAGCACGCTGCCGCTGCGCGGTCGGGTCGCCGAGTTGCAACCGAACCATACGGTGACCGGCAATCCTGATCGCTTCCGGTCCGGCCCGACGGTGATCCGGCCCGATGACAGCAAATGGCGCGATGAGCTACCCACGCGCGATCAGCTGACTACGATCGCACTGGCATGGCCACTCATGCGGAAGTACGGATACCCACTTACCCGCAGAACCACGCACGCACCTGCTGACGCCGCGTCCACGCACGCCAACGCGGATTCCCATTCTCGCGACCACGCGACCTCCAGTGACCGCGTCGATTCCGACCACACCCACCCTCATCCTCAACCCCTGCCCCGGAGCGAACGTGGACCTCGGTCTGCAAGATAGAGTCGCGCTGATCGCCGGTGGCTCGGCGGGGCTCGGCTATGCGATCGCGCACGAGCTGGTGCGCGAAGGCGCGCATGTGGCGATCTGCGGGCGCAACGCCGACCGGCTCGCTGCGGCGGAGCGCAACTTGCACGCGCTGGGCAAAGGTCGCGTGCTGAGCGCGCGGGTCGATGTGCGTGACGACGACGCGATTCGCGCGTGGGTGGATGGCATGGCGGCAGAGCTGGGGCGGCTCGACATCGTGGTGACCAACAATGGCGGACCGCCATCGGGGCCGCCGCTGCGCTTCGCGATCGACGCCTACCGCGACGCGACGCAGACGTCCTTATTCCCGGCGATCCAGCTCGCGCTGGCCGCACTGCCGCACCTTCGCGCGCGCGGCTGGGGGCGATTGCTGATCATCGCGTCAGAGACCGTGGTGCGCACGGTCAAGGACTACACACTCTCCGGCGTGGCGCGCGCGGGGCTGGTGCGATTCGCGCAAGGCCTGGTCGCCGAGCTCGGCGCATCGGGCGTGACGGTGAACGTGCTCGCGCCGGCGTACCTGCGCACCGGGCCAGTCGAGCGACTCGCCGCCCAGCTCGCGCCACGCTACGCGGGCGATCACGAGGCCAGCGTGCGCGCGCAGGCCAGCCACATCCCGCTCGGCCGGATCGGCGATCCCGCCGAATTCGCCGCACTCGCCGCCTTCCTCGCCAGCGATCGCGCCGGCTTCATCACCGGCACGGTGCAGCTCGTCGACGGTGGCGCGTGCGCGGCCGGTGGTTTGCCCGATCACCTCGCGGCCGTCGATCCGACCGCGGTCACCTGATCCTCTCTCTCATCTTGAGGCACGCATGATCACCGCCACCGCCGCCCCTACCCCCACCTTCACCGAGCGCGACGTCGAGCAGTTCTTCGACGCGAGCACGCAGAACTACCTGAGTTTCTGGGACAGTGAAGGCGTCCTGCACACTGGCTATTTCGCCGACGGTAACACGACCGACTATCACGCCGCCGCCGACGCCACGTCGCGCCTGCTCGGCGACGCCGCCGAGATCACGGCGTCGTCGCGCGTGCTCGACGTCGGCTGCGGCTGCGGCAACTTCGTGTTCGCGCTCGCCCGCCGGTTCGCGTGCGAGTGCGAGGGTCTCGACCTCAGCCTCGAGCGGGTCAAGTTCGCTGCGCAAAAGTGCAGCGAGCTGCCGCCGGCGGTCGCCAAGCGCGTGAGCTTTCGCCACGGCAGCGCGACCCAACTGCCGTACGAAGATGGCCAGTTCACCCACGTAGTGAGCCAGGACGCGTTGTTTTTGATCCCCGACAAACCACGCAGCCACGCCGAAATGTTCCGCGTGCTCGCGCCCGGCGGTCGGCTCGCGATCTCCGACTTCCTGCAGCCCACGCTCGAGATCAGCCCGCGCGCGCGCAAGCACGTGTACGACCGCGTGCGCTGGACCTCGGGCTACTCGCTCGTCGGCTATCAGCAAGCGCTCGAGCAGGTCGGCTTCCGGGTCCGGCTTGCGCGCGAGCTGTCGCCGCACCTTGCACGCACGTACCAGGTGCTCGGCAAGGTGGCGACCGCGCGTGCCGCCGAGACCGCCAACCCGGCCGCGCGCGACTGGATGCTCGGCTTTGCAGCGTCGTGCCAGGAGATCCAAGTCGCGATCGATCAGGGCGAGTTCGCGTGGGGCGTGGTCGTCGCGGACAAGCCCTGATTACTTTGTTTATTTCACGCTTTCGATAAGGAGAAGCAGCAATGATCCCAACGATTCGACAGGCGCTGATGAAAGACACTCTTCGCGCCGAGCTCATCAACCATCGGTTCTTCGCGCGTGTGAAGCAGAGCTCCGATCTCGATCGTGGCCAGGTCGCGCGCTTCCTCGGTCAGTGGTGGCACCCACTCCACTTCTTTCCGACCTTCCTGTCGCGCCTGGTCTCGAACCTGCGCGACATCGAGATGAAGACCGCCGTATCCAAGATCCTGTGGGAGGAGCTCGGTGAGGGCAAGCCCGACCGCGCCCACGAGCGGGTGTACGTCGACACGATGACCGCGGTCGGCTTTTCGGCCGAGGCGGTCAACGCCGCCGCGCCGCTGCCCGCGACCGAGCGCCTGGTCCAGCGCTACAGCGAGGCCGCGACCGACTGCTGGACCGGCCTGGGCTTTCTGTACGGCACCGAGGTCGCCGATCTCGCGATGGTGTCGGGCATCGGCGTGTCGGTGCGCCGGGTGACCGGCGCGAAGCAGCTACCGTGGGTGACGATTCACGCACAGCAGGAGCCCGGCCACATCGAGAGTGCGCAGGAGGCGATCGTTTCCGAGCTGTCGGAGATCGAGATCCACAAGATCCACGAGGCCGCGCGCGAGATGTGGTCGCTGTGGATCGCGTTCTTCGACGCGCTCGACGCGGCGTTCGATGGCCGCGATCACGCCCCGGAGCACGCCCCGAAGCACGCCCAGGCGTGAGCCGCGCCCACTCCCCGCGCTTCGTGCCGCCGGCCCTCGCCGCCCACGCGCCGGACATGGTGGTCCCGCTGTCGTTCATGCAACAGCGGCTTTGGTTCATCGAGCAGCTCGAGCCGGGGAGCGCGGCGTACAACGTGAGCGTGATGTTTCGCCTGCGCGGTCGCCTCGACCGCGCGGCGCTGCGCGACGCGCTGCAGGCGGTGGTGAACCGCCATGCCGCCCTGCGTACACACTTCACCGACGTGCTCGGCGAGGCGCGGCAGGTCGTCGTCGACAGCTTCGTGCTCGCAATGCCGATCGACGAGGTCCGCGAAGCGGACGTGGCCGTGGTGGCGCGCGGCATGGCGCAGCGCGCGTTCGACCTCGCGACCGGGCCGCTCGTCCGCGTGCGCCTGCTCGCGATCGACGGCGGCGATCACGCTCTGATCGTCGTCGCGCATCACAGCGTGTGCGATCAGTGGTCGATCGGCATCCTCATCGGCGAAGCGGCGGCGTTCTACCGTGGCGCGGGCGCTAGTCTGCCCGCGCTCGCGGTGACGTATCCGGACTTCGCGCTGTGGCAGCGCGGCTGGATGACCGCCGATGCGCTCGCGCCGCAGCTCGCGTACTGGCGCGCGCAGCTCGCCGGCATCCCCGACGGCCTCGATCTGCCGTCGGATCGCCCGCGGCCCGCCACCCGCTCGGGGCGCGGCGCCCGGCTGTTTCCGCGCCTGCCGCGCGGCCTGGTCACCTCGCTTATCGACTTCGGTCGTCGCGAGCGCGCGACCTTGTACATCACCTTGCTCGCCGCGTTCGACGCTCTGCTCTGGCGCTACACCGGCCAGTCCGACGTCGTGACCGGCGCGCCGATCGCCGGCCGCAACCGCCACGAACTCGAGGGCCTGGTCGGCTTCTTCGCCAATACCCTCGTGCTCCGCGTCGGCGTCGACGGCGAGCGCAGCTTTCGCGACCTCGTCCAGCGCGTGCGCGCGGTGTGCCTCGACGCATACGCGCACCAGGACGTGCCGTTCGAGCAGCTCGTCGATGCGATCAAGCCGACGCGCGACCTCAGCCGCACGCCGATCTTCGAGGTCATGTTCGGCCTGCAAACGTCGTTTCCGCACGTCGAGCTCGGCGAGTCGACGCTCGCGCCGACACTGCTCGACGCCGGCACCGCTACGTTCGATCTCACGGTGTCGTGGGAGCTGCAGGACGGCGAGCTCGCCGGCTGGGTCGAGTACAACACCGACCTGTTCGACGCGCCGACCGTCGAGCGCATGATCGATCACTACCGCATCCTGCTCGAGGCCGCGGTCACGCGGCCTGACGACCGACTCGCCGCGCTGCCCTTGCTCGGCGCCGCCGAGCGCGATCGCGTGATCTACGCGTGGAACCACACGCACACGCCGCCGCCGCGGGTCGCGCACGTGGCCGAGCTGTTCGACGCGCAGGCCCGGCGCACGCCGGACGCGATCGCGGTGCTCGCCGGCGACGAGCCGGTCACGTACCGCGAGCTCGATCAGCGCGCCGAGCGCTGGGCCGCGATCCTGTGCGCGCGCGGCTGCGGGCCCGGCGCGCGCGTCGCGCTCGCGCTGTCGCGCGGTGTGGCGTTCCCGACGATGGTGCTCGCCGTGCTCAAGGCCGGCGCGGCGTACGTGCCGCTCGATCCGTCGTACCCCGCCGACCGGCTCGCGTTCATGGTCCGCGATTGCGCGGCGCGGGTCTTGATCAGCGAATCGGCCGTCGTGGCCAGCCTGGCGGCGAGCGCCGCCGAGATCCTGCTCGTCGAGGCCCCGCCGCCGATCGATCGTGTGTTCGAGCGCCGGACGGCGAGCGCCGACGACCTCGCGTACGTGATCTACACGTCCGGATCGACCGGCAAGCCCAAGGGCGTGGCGATGCCGCACCGCGCGGTGGTCAACTTGATCACGTGGCAGGCCGCGCGCTCGCCCAGGCCGATGCGCACCTTGCAGTTCGCGTCGCCGAGCTTCGACGTGTCGTTTCAGGAGCTGTTCGCGACCTGGGCCAACGGCGGCTGCCTCGTGCTCGCGAGTGAGGACGAGCGCCGCGATCCCGACGCCTTGCTCCGCCGGCTCGCCGCCGCGCGCGTCGAGCGCCTGTTCCTGCCGTTCGTCGCCCTGCATCAGCTCGCCGAGGCCGCGCACGGCCGACCCGCGGCGGGCCTCGCACTCCGCGAGGTAATCACCGCCGGCGAGCAGCTCCGGATCACGCCGGCGATCGCCGCGCTGTTCACCCAGCTCCCGGCGTGCCGGCTGTACAACCAGTACGGGCCGACCGAGACCCACCTCGCGAGCGAGCTCCCGCTCACCGGCGCACCATCGACGTGGAACACCCTGCCGTCGATCGGCCGGCCGATCGCCAATGTGCGGATCTACATCCTCGACGCCGATCGTCAGCCGGTGCCGATCGGCGTGCCCGGCGAGGCGTGGATCGCCGGCGCCGGCGTCGCGAGTGGCTACCTCGGCCGCGACGAGCTCACCGCCGAGCGCTTCGTCGACGATCCATTCGCCGGCGCCGGCGAGCGCATGTACAAGACCGGCGATCGCGTGAAGTACCTCGCGACCGGCGAGCTCGTGTTCCTCGGCCGCGCCGACGATCAGGTCAAGCTACGCGGCTACCGCATCGAGCTCGGCGAGATCGAGGCCGCGCTCGGCAGCCACCCCGCGATCCGCGAGGCAACGGTGATCGTCCGCCACGACGGCAGCGAGCCGCGCCTCGTCGGTTACGTGACGTGCACCGACGCGGCGCCGACGACCGCGGCGATCAAAGATCACCTGCGCGCCCGCCTGCCCGACTACATGATCCCGGCGGCGATCGTGGTCTTGCCCGCGATCCCGCTGTCGCCGAACCGCAAGGTCGATCGCAAGGCGCTGCCCAGGCCCGACGATGAGCACAGCGAATACGTCGCGCCAGACACCGCGCTCGAAGCGCAGGTCGCCGCGGTGTGGGCGGCCGTGCTTGGAATCGAGCGGATCAGCGTGATCGAGAGCTTCTTCGAGGTCGGCGGCCACTCCCTGCTCGCCACCCAGGTCGTATCGCGGCTGCGCGCGGTGCTCGCGATCGAGCTGCCCGTCCGCGCGCTGTTCGAGGCGCCGACGATCCGCGGCCTCGCGGCGAAGATCGCGACGATCGCGACCATCTCGCCGACCGAAGATCGCGCGATCCCGCGTGTCGATCACGCCGACGCGATCCCGCTGTCGTTCGCGCAGCAGCGCATGTGGTACCTCGCGCAGCTCGAGCCCGGCGGCTTCACGTACAACGTGCCGTGGTTCCTCCGCCTCACCGGCGCGCTCGACCTCGCCGCGCTCACCGCCGCGCTCCGCCGCGTGATCGACCGCCACGACGTCCTGCGCACCCGGTACGTCGAGCTCGACGGCGAGCCGCGGCAGATCATCGCGCCCGACGCGACCGGCGTGACGCTCGCGGTCGAGACCGTTGACGAGTCGGCGATCGCCGCGCGCGCCGTCCACGAGGCGCAGCAGCCGTTCGACCTCGCGACCGGCCCGCTGATCCGCGCCCGCGTGCTCCGCATCTCCGCGAACGACCACGTCCTCCTGCTCACCATGCACCACATCGTGTGCGATGGCTGGTCGATCGGGATCGCCCTCCGCGAGCTCGGCGCGGCGTACCGCGGCGAGGCCTTCGCGCCGCTCGCGATCCAGTACGCCGACTTCGCCGCCTGGCAGCGCGCGCAGCTCACCGGCGTGCGGCTCGCCGACGATCTCGCGTACTGGCGCGCCCAGCTCGCCGGCGCGCCGCCGGTGATCGAGCTCCCGCTCGACCGGCCACGCCCGGCTGCGCGCACCGTGCGCGGCACCACGGTCGATCGCGTCCTCCCGGCGACGATCGCGCGCGCCACCCGTGCGTTCGCGCAGCGCGAATCGGTGAGCGAGTTCATGACCCTGCTCGCCACGTACGGTGCCCTGCTCGCCCGCCACACCGGCCAGCCCGACGTCGTGATCGGCTCGCCGATCGCCGGCCGCAATAGCGGCGAGCTCGAGCCCCTCATCGGCCTGTTCGTTAACACGCTCGCCCTCCGCGTCGACACCGCCGGCGCGCTCACGTTCCGCCAGCTCGTCGCGCGTGTGCGCGAGACCTGCCTCGCCGCGTACGCGCACCAGGCCCTGCCGTTCGATCGCGTCGTCGACGCGCTCAAGCCCGATCGCGATCCGCGCACCACGCCAATCTTCCAGGTCATGTTCGCGGTCAAGACCGCGCAGCCCGCGGACCTCGGCGTACCCGGGCTCACCGCGCGCCCGCTCGACGTCCACCCTGGGATGGCGAAGTTCGAGCTGACCCTGTTCGCTCATCTCACCGACGATGGCCTCGCGACCACGTGGGAGTACAACACCGACCTGTTCGATCGCCCGACGATCGAGCGCATGGCCGCGCACTTCGAGATCTTGCTCGGCGCGCTGATCGCCAACCCCGATCGCGCCCTGGATCAAACATCGATGATCGACGCCCGCGAGCACGCCGCCCTGCGCGCGCTCGGCGAGGCGATCTCGCCGTTCCCCGACGATCTCTCCCTCCACGCCCTGTTCGAAGCCCAGGTCGTCCGCGCACCGGACGACCTCGCCCTCACGTTCGCAGATTCCGAGCTCACCTATGCCGCGCTCAACGCGCGCGCCAACCAGCTCGCCCACCACCTGATCGCGCTCGGCGTGACCCGCGAAGATCGCGTCGGCGTGTGCCTCGGCCGCTCGATCGACTTCATCGTCGCCGTGCTCGCCACGATCAAGGCCGGCGCGGCGTACGTGCCGCTCGATCCGGCCTACCCGGCCGAGCGCCTCGCGTACATGACCGACGATGTGCGTGCGAAGGTCGTGATCAGCCGCGACTGGCTCGCCGCCGCCGATCTCACCGCGCATTCCACCGCCAACCCGCCGATCACCACGACTAGCCGCGACCTCGCGTACGTGATGTACACGTCGGGATCGACCGGCCGGCCCAAGGGCACGTGCATCGAACAGCGCGCGATCGCCCGCCTCGTGCTCGCCACCGACTACGTCCAGCTCACCGTGCGCGACGTCATCGGCCACGCCTCGAACACGTCGTTCGACGCCGCGACGTTCGAGATCTGGGGCGCCCTGCTCACCGGCGCGCGCCTGCACGGCCTCGCGCCCGATATCGTGCTGTCGCCCGAGTTGTTCACCCGCGAGATCGTCGCGAGCGGGATCACCGCGCTGTTCATCACCACCGCCCTGTTTCATCAGCTCGCCGCGCTCGCGCCCGACGCGTTCCGAACCGTCGATCACCTCCTGTTCGGCGGCGAGGTGTGCGACGTAGCCGCGGTGCGCCGCGTGCTCGCCGTCGGGCCGCGCCGCCTGCTCCACGTCTACGGGCCGACCGAGACCACCACGTTCGCGACCTGGCACCCCATGCGTGCCGTCGAGCCCGGCGCGACCACGATCCCGATCGGCCGCCCGCTCGCCAACACCACGATCCGGATTCTCGATCGCGCGCGCCAGCCGGCGCCGATCGGCGTGCGCGGCGAGATCTTCATCGGCGGCCCCGGCGTCGCACGCGGCTACTGGAACCGCCCCGAGCTCACCGCCGAGCGCTTCGTCGACGATCCGCTCGCGCCCGGTGAGCGCCTGTACAAGACCGGCGACCTCGCGGCATGGCGCGCCGATGGCGCGATCGAGTTCCACGGCCGTGCCGATCACCAGGTCAAGCTGCGCGGATTCCGGATCGAGCTCGGCGAGCTCGAGGCCGAGCTGCTCGCCCATCCCGACATCACTGCGGCGATCGCGATGGTGCGCCACGACACCGGCGATCCGCGCCTCGTCGCGTACGTCGCCCCGCCCGTCGATGTCGATCACCTCCGCGATCAGCTCGCCGCCGCGCTCCCGCGCTACATGCTGCCGAGCGCGATCGTCGTTCTCGACGTGATGCCGATAACGCCGAACGGCAAGATCGATCGCGCTGCCCTCCCAGTACCGTCGGCGCGCCGCGAAGAGCGCGGTGGCGGTTACATCGCCCCCGATGGCGAGCTTGAGCGCGCGATTGCCGAGATCTGGGCCGGCGTACTCGGCGTCAACCGGGTCGGCGCGGACGACAACTTCTTCGACCTCGGCGGCAGCTCGCTGCTCCTCGTCGCAGTGCGCTCGCGGCTCGAAGCGGTGCTCGGCCGGCCGGTCGCAATGATGACACTGCTCCAGCAGCCGCAGGTTCGCGCGCTCGCAGCCCATCTCGCCGGCGCCGAGGTCACGCAGACAGCCAGCTGCTTGATCGAACTCCAGCGCGGAGATCACCGCCCGCCAATGGTGTTCGTCCATGGCGGCGGCGGCCACGCGCTGGTCTATCGCGATTTGGCGCGTGCCGTCGATCCCGATCGCACGATGTACGGTTTCGCGGCGAGCGGCGTCGAGCGCGATCAACCGCTCGACACCTCGGTCGAGGCGATGGCGAGCCGCTACATCGAGTTGCTCCTCGCGGTCCAACCCGCTGGGCCGTACCTCCTGACTGGCGCCTCGCTCGGCGGCATGATCGTCTACGAGATGGCGCGCCGGCTGACTGCGGCTGGCCACGCGGTGCCGCTGTGCGTGCTGCTCGACGCCCCGAGCCCCGAGATCGCGCAATCCACGTCGATCGAACTTGCCGATCTGATGCCGGTCCTGCTCGAAGCCACCCACTGGATCGCCGCCGACGAGCTGCGCAGCCTGCCGCTGGACGACCAGATCCAGCGCCTGCTGGTTCGCGCGCGCGCCATCGGCGCCGTGCTTCCGTTCTCCGATCTCGACGAGGGCCGTCGGCTCGCCAGGGTATGGCAGAACAACGCGTGCGCCGCCGCCGCCTACACCGCGCCGCCGTGGCCCGGCGGGCGGGTTCAATACATCGCCGCGCGCGATCGCTACGAGGGGATCCCGACCAACCTCGCACGCGGCTGGCTCGAACGCTGCGACGTCCGCGTCGAGTTCTCGGCTGGCAATCACCTGTCGATGATCGCGCAGCCGCACGCCAGCGCACTCGGCGCGAGGATCCGCACCCTCATCGACACTCGGACCCGGAGCACCGCGCCATGACCACGCAGGACACGATCGCCAAGTACTGGATGCAGATCCTCAACGTCCCCACCGTCGAGCCGAGCGACGACTTCATCAGCCTGGGCGGTGATTCGATCCGCGCGGTCCATGCCGCCAACCGGATCGCCAGCGATCTCGGCGTGCAGATCGAGATCGCGGAGATGTTCAACACTCTCGAGCAAGTCACCGCGCACTGCGATCAGCTGATCCGCGAGCGCGACGCAGGAGCCGCCCCGACATGACCGCCCGCTTCGTCAACGCGCCCGCCCACCACCACGGCGCCCGCTACCGCGCCCACAGTTGGTGGCGCGATACCACCTTCGTCGACGATCTGCGCGCCGCCGCCGCACGCACGCCCGATCAGCCGGCCGTGCTCGCCGCGCGCGCGTTCGCCAAGGACGAGATCGCGATCACCTACGGCGAACTCGCACGCGAGGTCGACCACATCGCCGCCGCCCTGATCGCGCTCGGTGTCGGCCGCGAGGACATCGTCGCGCTTCAGCTGCCGACGTGGTGGCAGTTCAACGCGACCGCGCTCGCGTGCGCGCGGATCGGCGCCGTGGTCGCGCCGATCCCGGCCGATTACCGCCGGCGCGAGGTCGAGTTCATCCTCGCGCGCACCGAGGCCGTGGTGTACGTCGGCCCGGCGACGTGGATGCGGTTCTCGCACCGCGACTTGCTCCGCGAGCTCACGCCAAGCTTGCCCGCGCTTCGCCACCGCATCTTCATCGACCTCGACGGCGGCCATCCCGGCGAGCTCGACTTCGCCGCTTGGCTCGCCGCCTCGCCGCCGCTCCCCACCGCGGAGCTCGATCGCCGCGCCCCCGCCGCCGACGATGTCTTCCTCGTCATGTACACCTCCGGCACCACCGGCGAGCCCAAGGGCGTCGTCCACGCGTACAACACGCTGTACGCGATCGTGCGCGCGGTCAGCGAGAGCGCCGAGATCACCGCCGCCGACGTCGTTCACTCGCCGTCGGGCATGACCGGCATGATCGGCTTTCTCTACAACTTCCTCGTCCCGCTCCACGCCGGCGCGACCGCGGTGTTCGCCGACCTCGGCGATCCCGATCGCGGCCTCAACTTGATCGAGCGCCACCACATCAGCTTCATCTACGCGATCCCCAACTACGTGAGCGGCCTCGTCGACGCACACCAACGCAAGCCGCGCTCGCTCGCGAGCCTGCGCGTGATCGTCACCGGCTCGGCCGCCGTGCCGCCGCACCTGATCGGCGCCGTGCGCGACGTGCTCGGCGTCCGCGTCCAGGCGCTGTGGGGGATGACCGAGATCGGCGGCGCGACGTTCACCGCGCCCGACGATCCGCCGGACTGGCCGGCGCACAGCGATGGTCGGCCGTGCGCGTGGATGGAGGTCCAGATCGCCGACCGCGCCGACGACGGCAGCGGCCGCCTGCGCGTGCGCGGCGCGAACCAGTGCCTCGGCTACTTCCAGCGCCCCGAGCTGTACGCGGCGGTGGTCGACGCCGACGGCTGGTTCGACACCGGCGATCTCGTGCGCGACGACGGCCGCGGCGGCATCCGCATCGTCGGCCGGATCAAGGATGTGATCGTGCGCAATGGCTACAAGGTGCCGGTGCTCGAGGTCGAGGCCGCGCTCGCCGCCCACCCGCAGGTCGCGATGGTCGCGCTCGTCGCCGATCCGGATCCGCAGGTCGGCGAGCGGGTGTGCGCAGTGATCGTCGCGCGCGATCACGCGCCGTCGCTCACCGACGTCCGCGATCACCTGCGCGCGGCCGGGATGTCGGCGCAGTACTGGCCCGATCGCGTGCACGTCGTCGGCGAGATGCCGCTCACCGCGACCGGCAAGATCCAGAAGTACGTATTGCAAGATCAATTGCGCGCGATGCCACAATAAACACATGGACTTCACGCCGACCGAAGATCAGCAGTTGATCCAGCGCACGGCGCGCGAATTCGCCGATCGCGTGCTCGCGCCGCACGCCGCGGCACGTGACGCGAATGGCGAATTCCCGCTCACGGAATTGCGCGCGCTCGGCGCGCTCGGCCTGCTCGGCGTCACCGTGCCCGAGGCGTTCGGCGGCGCGAACGCCGGCGCCATCGCGTACTCGCTCGCGATGCAGGAGCTCGCCCGCGGCGACGCCTCGGTCGCGGTCCTGTGCTCGCTCACCAACATGGTCGGCGAGCTGATCGCGACCCGCGGCAGCCCCGCGCTCGCCGCGCGATGGGTGCCGCGCCTGATCTCCGGCGACGCGGTGATCGGCGCATTCGCGCTCAGCGAGCCCGACGCCGGCTCCGATGCGTCCGCGATGCGGACATTCGCGACCCGGACTGCGCACGGCTGGCAGATCTCCGGCACCAAGCAGTGGGTCACCGCCGGCGATTGCGCGAGCTGCCTCGTCGTTTGGGCGATCACGCAGCCGCCCGCCGCGCCCGGCGGCCCGGGCCGCGGCATCACCGCTTTCGTCGTCCCCGGCGATGCGCCCGGGATCACCGTCGCGCGGCTCGAGGACAAGCTCGGCCTGCGCGCCACGTCGACCGCACAGCTCGTCTTCGATCGCGTCGAGGTCGGCGACGATGCCGTGCTCGGCGCGGTAGGCGGCGGGTTCGCGCTCGCCATGCTCACCCTCGACGGCGGCCGGATCGGCATCGCGTCGCAGGCGATCGGCATCGCGCGTGGCGCGTTCGAGGCCGCCCTGCGCTACGCCAGCGAGCGCCGGACGTTCGGTCAGCCGATCATCGAGCATCAGGTGATCGGCGCGATGCTCGCCGACGCCGCGACCTGGCTCGACGCGGCGTCGCTGATGACGTTGCGCGCCGCCGCGCTCAAGCAAGCGCGCAAGTCGTACTCGCAGGCGTCGGCGATGGCCAAGCTGTTCGCGACCGAGCACGCGTGGAAGGTGTGCGACGCTGCGCTCCAGATCCACGGCGGCTACGGCTACGTGCGCGACTTTCCCGTCGAGCGCGCGCTGCGCGACGTGCGCGTCACCCGCATCCTCGAAGGCACGAGCGAGATCCAGCGCATCGTTATCGCCCGCAACCTCTTGCTCGGCCAATTGCGATGACGCCGTCCCGCGCCCAGATCATCCTCGCGTTCGCCGCGATGTACCTCGTCGGTGGCTCGGTGTTCCTCGGCCAGCGCGTCGCCATGCACGGCGGGCTCACTGCGTTTCTGACCAGCGGCGTGCGCATGGCGTTCGCCGGCGCGATCCTGCTCGCGTGGTCGCGCGCGCGCGGCGGCGGGCTCGCGCCGCGCCGGACCTGGCTCGATCTCGCGATCTCGGGCAGCCTGCTGTTCGTCGGCGGCAGCGCGCTGTCGATGATCGCCTCCGACCGCATCGCGTCCGGCCTCGTCGCGTTGCTCACCGCGACCGTGCCGTTCTGGATCACGATCGGCGCCGCGTTGCTCCCCAGCGGCGAGCGGCCGGTGAGCCTCGGCGCGCTCGGCCTCGTGCTCGGCTTCGCCGGCCTCGCGATCGTGATCGTGCCGACCGTGCACGGCGACGCGAGCGCGTCGGGCATCGCGATCTCGCTGATCTCGGCGGTGGCGTGGGCCGCGGGCAGCCTTTGGGCGCGCCATCGCCTGCGCGCGTTGCCCGCGATGACGATCGCGAGCCATCAGATGCTGTTCGGCGCGCTGCCGCTGATCGCGATCGGCCTCGGCCGCGGCGAGCTCGCGCAGCTTGCGCCGACCGGCGACGGCCTACTCGCACTCGCGTACCTCATCGTGTTTGGCAACCTGATCACGTACCAGGCGTTCGTGTTCCTCATGAAGCACGTGTCGCCGACCAAGGTCTCGACGTATGCGTACATCAATCCGATCCTCGCGATCGCGCTCGGCAGCTGGCTCGCCGGCGAGCACCTGCCCCCGAACGGTCTCGCCGGCGCGGCGGCGATCCTGGCCGGCGTCGCGCTCGCCAACCTCAGTACGGGTAACCGATCTCGACGTAGGTCTTGATGCCCTCGCCGAAGCCGCGCAACAAGTACGAGCCGCCGAGCGTGCTCTGCTGCGCGAACGCCGCACTGCTGTCGCTCATGAATACGGTTGTTTTGGCGCTTTACGTGGAAATGGTTTGGATATCCTGAAGCTGGCACGAGTGGTAAGCCGTGTGCCTAACCGACGCTCAGGGAGTTCGACATGAAGTTGAGAGGGAAGAGCATCATTTGTTCGTTGTCACTGTTCATCGCGTTCTATGCTGGTCTGGTTGGTGCCGTGGATAACTCGGCAGTCATCCAGGGGCTGGGCATGCGCAATCCGGGCTCGCCCGACATAAGCAAGAGCAAAGATTTTGGGAGGCGCTTTCCCAACGCATGTTGCGCGAACTTTCGAGCAGGAAGGGAGTCATTGTTTTCAATTGATGTCCTTTTTCTCAGGATCGCGCCCATCCTTGAATCGCTTTGCATTTATGGGTCGCTTTAAACCAGCTCCTAAAGCTGCCATCTTTTGGAAACTGGTGGGCGACTGTCTCCAGTAAACAGACGCTGGGACGTCGCACTTCGTTGGAATCGAACTTGTGATCCTTAAGCCACTTCAATCCGGCTAAATTAATCGGCCACCGCAGGCTAGTATCAGATTGAGCGTTTCTGCGAGTTGTGCGTACTCCGGCGGCAACGGCGAGTCGGTCCAGATTGACAAAATAGCTTAAATCAAAGCGTTGAACCAAAAACGGTCCCGAACGCCTTGCTGGACAAACGCGTTCAGATCTTGCCAGACGGGGGGCCTCCAAATGCGTTGCTGCCCACTCAGCCTAGCCAACTTTGTTATGGATGAAATAATTTATGCGATTTCATAACGTGACCGCGATGATTTTCATGTTTATCCCAGCAATCGTTTTGGCTAACAGTGGTTGGGCCGTGGCGATTCCTTTTGAGATTGACACTTATGGTGCTGTTACAAAAGCTTCCTTTTCAACGCACGCCAAACAGGATTGCTTACTGGTCGAGCCAGGGGCAACCACCGATCTACTTGAAAAGTCGGAGATCACTAAAGTTCCATTCGATGAGAAACGGGTGCGTGCTGTGATGGAAGAAGCTGGTAATCCACTTTTCGTGGATGCGCGCGGCGTGTTCCAGTACAAGGGAGGCAACCATCAAGTGACTGAGGAGCATTTTCTGGTCATCCTGAAGCAACATTTCTCATGCAACGAGAATGTGGCAAAGCCGCTCAGGCCCGCGGGCAATTGAATCGTTCAATTTATGAGTGGTGGCGCGCGACGTCATATCTACAACCCAACAGTCAGGACGACAGCCACAATTCTGATTATTAGCCTTTGTCCGCTTAAAAGGTGCCCATGAGCATTGAAGAGGAAGTGAACATCGCAACCGCGCAGGACAACGCAAGGCGGAGCGCGGCGAGTATGTTGGCGAGTCTGCCGGCACGGCTGCAAAAGGACGAGGATCGGATCGCCGCTCAGCTGCAAAGACATAAGGGGAATGCCTTTGCAAAGATTACAGTTTTGCATGATTTGCTTAATGCATTTGGGGCGGCCATGGCGCCATTTACTGCATGCAAAGCAGGGTGCGATGCGTGTTGCCACTACAACGTGAGCCTGTTTCCCATCGAAGCTCGGTATATCGAACACTTCGCTGGCCATAAGCAGCGTGGCGATCCCCTGCCCGCTCAGGACTTCCATGGCCAGCCCTGCCCCTTTCTCAAAGAAGGACGTTGCGGCATCTATAATGCCAGGCCCATCAGCTGCCGCTTGCACGTCGCCTTTACCAAGACGGCATATTGGTGTTCGCCCGCGCGCTCTTCTGAAGGACAATTTCAGCAAATAGACTTGACAGGAATTCGCGAGGCGCTGGTCGACGTCGCTAGTGCCTCGGGTGGCGTAGCCCACACCGACATCCGACAAGTATTCGGCGTGCCGGCACGCTGGACCGCGACTTAGCACCATCGCGCAGTTGCCAGGTCGGGGCAGCTCCTCTCAAGGGGCGCGGTGAACTGCTGCGGTCAGCGCACATCGGGCTGCCAGCGGCATGGGTAACCGGTGATGCGGCAGCGGCTGCAGCCGCCCTGTTCGACTTCGTCAAGGCCAATGAAGCAGCACTCAGAACCCACATGCCTGAGAACGCCGACTTCCGCGCGTGGGCGCGCGATATCTCGGACTGGCTGTACAGCACAGACCACATTACGGTCGGCTACGTCTGCAGTACGTTGATTGAGAACCAGACGGCCGCAACACCTGCAAGGGCTGCCGACATCAGTGTGATGTGCAGACGGTGCGCCGCCGGCATGATTGCCAGCAGCGCGCGCCCACACGTACGCCCAGTCACAGCCAAAATCAATGCCACCACGCCAGGCAGTAGCCGCTGCGACATGCCGAGACCATCGTCCGAGGAGGCAAGTCCCGGGGGAAACCACGCGAGGCCCGGCGCGGCTCCAGCGAACAACAGGCAACTGCTGACAATCATCGTCACCATTGCAAAGGCGAGCGGGTCGGCGGCCCACTTGTCAAGCCGCGCATACGTTGCCGGCAGGACTGCAACACACGTCCACGCGATCGCGGCCGATGCGTCGATGCGCGCGCGGACGTTGCGCAGGTTCGTACCACCGGCTGCCGCGCCTGCCGCCAGCACAAACCACGGGAAGGGTACCCATACGAAGCCCACGACCAGGAGTCCCGCATCGGGATAGCCCGCGACTGCCAGAATCGCCGTGAAACTCAAGTAAGCTAGCAACGCAACGACGACACCACGCAGCGCGCCGTACAACTCCACGCCATCGCGGGGATAGAGCAGCCAAGCCCAGCCATATGCACAGGTAGCCGCAAGGAACGGCATAGCAATCGCCAGTTGACGAGATAGCGGCAGCAGGATCGGTGTAAGCAACGCCGCCGTGCACAGCGCGACCACTGCAAAGAAGCTGGCGGCAAATACTCGCGTCGGGGGCTTGGCGATCAAGGGAACCAAGTGCAGTTTGCTTGCGAAGGAACAGGATGCTCACGGTTATATCACAGCCCATTGCCACCACCTCAGACGATGGTTTGGTGGTCCGCAGCGGAAATCAGTCGTTCAACGCCAGAACGTATGGCGGTAACACTGAGACCGCCAAACCGCAGCAACAGGCCATCGTCGTTGGCGGGTTTGTACCGATAGGCATTGAGCATATGCAGCGCCAGGCCGCTAGCCTTCGCAGTGCGATGCACTTCCTCTGCATCCGAGTGATGCAGCATGAGTTGCACCCCCACCGTGTTTTTCTCCCATGTCCAGCCGCAGTCGGCGAGCGGCGCCAAACTCTCTCTGAGAAAAGCACATTTTTCGGCATACACGCCGCGCATGTGGCGCACGTGGGTCGAAAAATGGCCTTCATCCATGAATCGGCTCATGGCAAGTTGTGTCAGTGGCGCACTGAAGGCATCGAGCTGGGTGCGGATGTTGGCCAGTTGCTCAACCATGGCTTCCGGCACCACGGCAAAAGCGAGCCGCAGTGATACGAACATGGATTTACTGAGCGTACCAAGGTAGAGCACCCGGTCATGCCGGTCGAGCGAATGCAGCGGCGTCGCAGGTTGGCCGACATACCCAAACTCGCCATCGAAGTCATCTTCCAATATCCAGGCGTCATGCTTTTCCGCCCAATCCAGCAGTGCAATGCGACGCTCCATGCTCAAGGCGACGCCGGTGGGAAACTGATGTGACGGTGTCACGTAGGCCAATCGCGCGTCTGGCGCATGCCGCAAGCCCACTTCTATCTGCAGACCCTCCCGGTCTACGGGTATAGGCGCGATGGCCGCCCCGGCAAGTTCCAGTGCAGCACGCGCGCCTGGGTAACCGGGATCTTCCATCCATACCGCATCGCCGGGATTCGTGAGCAACAATGCCAATAGGTACAGCGCTTGCTGGACACTGTTGAAGACGATCACCTGCTCTGCCGTGCAGCGCACGCCACGCAGTTGCGCAAGATGGTGCGCGAGCGAGCTGCGCAGCGCTGGTAGTCCGCGCGGATCGGTAAAGTTCATGTCGGCACGCCTGACTTCGCGGGCGGTGCGCGCCTGTATCCGCTGCCAGATCTTCCAGGGAAACTCGGCGGTGTCCGCGACGCCGGAGTTGAATGGCTTGAAATCATGCGGTACGCGACACGTGAGATTGCCCGCAAGCGCAATCCCGCGTGCCGAGATAGATAACGCGCGGCCGGGCGCCTTTCCAACCCGGGCAAGGTCTGCCGACTTCGCTATGTGACCGGCTATGAATGTGCCGCGCCCCAGGATGCGCTCCAGCAGACCTTCCTCCACGAGCTGGGAATACACCTCCTCCAGCAGACCACGAGAGACGCCATAGTCGGCCGCCGCTTTGCGAGTGGATGGCATGCGCTCTCCCGGTGCAAGCAGACCTCGCAGCACAGAGTTGCGCAGTGCTAGGTAGACATCGGCGCGTCGTGGATGGCCGCCGGGTACCTGCGGCAGTAATGCCCCTCGAGATTGGCGTGCCATAAATCCCCCTGATATCGGTCCGTTTTATCTATCCAATACGGTCCTGGATTGCTGTCCGCATATCGGTAGTCTGGCCGCTCCACGCCCTAATCACGTGAGGTGCCGAATGTTCTTCAAAGTCCCTGCTAAATGCACGATGGTCTTCGCAGTTATGTGTAGCCTTCTGGTCGCCCTGCCTTCCCTTCAGGCGCTCGCAACGCCTTCCGCGGAACGCGATGGGCAACATGATTTCGACTTTCACTTTGGCAACTGGAAAAGCAGCATATCCCGTCTTCAGCACCCGCTGACGGGCTCCACGACATGGATCAAGTGCGAAGGCACACTGGTGGCGCGCAAGGTATGGGATGGACGCGGCCAGCTTGAGGAACTCGAAGCCGACTGCCCCACGGGTCATATAGAGGACTTGCTGCTGTTTCTATACAACCCACAATCCCGCCAGTGGAGTCTTAATGCTGCAGCCGTTAACGACGGCGCAATAAGTCGACCCATGTTCGGCGAATTCAAAAACGGACGCGGCGAATTTTATGATCAAGAGACGTTCAAGGGAAGAACCATCCTGGTCCGCCAAGTCTGGTCGGATATCACTCCGACGTCACACCAATTTGAACAGTCATTCTCGGATGACGGTGGTAACACGTGGGAGCCCAACTTTAGGGCAACGCTGACACGAGAGCAGTGAGTATCTGTACGGGTCCATTTACCTTCTTACGGTCTCCATCGAGACGAAAGGCGTGCTGGACGCAATGATGACGCCACCCTTGCGAATAGTTGACTTGCGCACCGCTTCGGCTGGCGTCTATAGTTGCATTTAGGTGCCGAAGGGGCGCCTTCCCGCACAAGAGGCTCTCACCCTTCGAGAATACGTCTGTTTCTATCGGCCATGCGATCAGCTATCGACATGGCCGGAGGTCAGCGATGCTCAGCCCTTTGTCTGGCTTCAGCGGGAATGTCGGACACCTTATTGAGGGGTTGTCATGACTGCATGGATTTTAGCCGGTGCTGCTGCGCCTGAGGTGTCAGAAGATGCCTCCTATGAACTGTTGCGTGAAATTAAAATTCGCGCTCGACTTCGATTGAAAGATCTACTCAACGAAATGCCCGACGCCATTTTTTATACACGCTGGGTGTCGAGAAAGCGGCGATGGCCGTGGCCAGCAACATGGAAGCTGACGCACGCACTCAACATCGTTTGTACTGAGGTCGGATTTCAAGACTGGGAGCATGCGCGTCGCGTGCTCAATGGGCATGCCCGGCCCGGCGATGACATGGGAGGGTTGTGGTACGACCTTCGATGCCAACTTCTACTCAATCATTGGTTCGCAAGCTACGAAGAGGCTCGCGCATTCTGCGGAAGCGAGACGACCCGGTTTTTGTTTCCTTTCGCCAAGCAAGTTGTCGTTGGCGACGAAAGTTTCATACGCATGCTCGGGCTCGATCCGGCATCCCCGCTCTGGCAGCAGACTGGCCGCGACCTTTACGCCAGTTATGGCACTCCGGCCTGGCGTGCACTCTGCCATGCCCGACTTGTAGCGACGCGTGATCGCCTGCCGATTGGCCGAACGCCTACCGTACGAAATTTCTAACGCGTCCGGATTGCTATTTCAGTGATCGCATCTGCTTAGTGCATGCGCACTTGGCGGGTGCGCCGCATTCCTTTTCGAGAGCATGTCCATACATGAACACATCCTTTGCAGCCTCTAGCGACGGCTGTCGCATTGCCTACGACATAACCGGGTCCGGGCCCGCCATCGTGTTATTACATGGCGGTGCACAGTCGCGCAAAATCTGGCACTCCCTTGGTTATGTAAGCAGGCTCCTTGCTGACTACACTGTCTTGACCGTCGACCTTCGCGGGCATGGCGAGAGTGATAAACCCACCGACGCACGCGCCTATACCACCATGCAGCAATGCAAGGACATTCTTGCCGCAGTCGATCAGGCGGGCATCGAGCAATTTATGCTATGGGGATACTCTTTCGGCGCCAATATCGGTCGCTATCTTGCCGCACAGTCCGAGCGCGTGCGCCGGTTTGTTTTGGTAGGCATACCCTTTGGAGCAGGCGCTTCCGGTGAGTTTCATAGCACTATCGTAGGTGTCAGAGATCGATGGATCCCCATCCTGAAAGCTCAGCAAGATGGCAGTCTTGACGAAGCGTCATTGTCTCCTGCCGAACGGAGCTATCTTCAAAGCGGACGTGCTGGTTCAGAGGTCGCATGGCTTACAGCTATTCTGGATTGGGAACATATCGGTCCGAATGATCTTCTGTGCAGCACGCTCTGGATTCTTGGCGGTGAGAATCGCGTGGCGCTGGAAAATGCCCGCAGCATCGAGGCCACCCTAGCGGCGTCCCATGTCTGCCTTACTGTCATCGACGGATTGACCCATGAGACTGAACTGACCGAGGTCGATAGCGTCTTGCCTTATATTCAGCAATTTCTGGAGAGGAGGTAACCCAGAAATCATCGCGTCATACACGTGCATTGGGGGCGACATAGCCAAGACTGACATGCCCCATGTAAAGAGTCATCGCGACTCTGTGTACCGCTTGAAGACAGCGAGCGTTCCCATCCAGTAGAAGTGCAAATGCCTATAGATGGCCATCGTGGGAAATCCAGATGCCTCGAATTTCAAGATCGTTTGGCTCCCGGCGGCTTCGAGCGCGAAGCTAAGTTTCGTATAGCTTGAGGGCTGATCCGGGAGACGAGAGAGCGAGCTAAGGTGCGTGAAGCTCAGTTCTTTGCACGGACGGAATGCCAGGATCTCACCCCTGTTCTCGAATGGAAGATGGTGCCTGCCTCGAATGACAATCGCGCTCCCTATGGTCCAGGTCGTGTCCACCTCGACCGAGTAATCGTCGCCGCCAAGCCATTTCCGCATCTCGTGATGGCTAACGAGATGCCTCCAAACCACAGGAGCGGATTTCTCCAAAACCACTTCTTCGCTGAAGCGGTCGGGGATATCGCCGTTATCGTTGGACAGAAGGTTCATTGCTCGGAATACGCATCGGCTCATTCAGAATTTCAAAATTACGTCGGCTTGCTTGGACTCGGACGTCACCAATCTATACAGCTTCATAAGAAGCTCGCGTTTTCCTTAAGGCACCCGTGCCGCTCATAGTGGCGAGCCTGAACGCCGCCCATGCCATGATTTTGCAAATGCCCCCTTACCTACCTTGAGCCAGTACCTCCCTTAAGATACCCAGCGCCTCAAGACGAGCTTCAACGGTTCGCGGTTCGACGCAGGTCGCCAAGCGTAAAAGCCCCCTTCCCATCTGCTGGCCTTGTGATCTCAAAAGGTAAAAGGATAACCGGCGCCCCGAAAATTACGTGGTAGTTTTTGCAGCTATGACTGAACCAGCCACACTGCCATCTTTCATCGGCCAAATCGGCCGGCCGTTTCTACGCGACCGTTTAATGCATCTTCTGTTAATCGCCGCCATCGCACTATCCGCTCTGTCGCCACATCCGTTCGCAGAATATCGAACCTGGGTCGACTGGAACACCATCACGACACTCGCCGGCATGTTGCTGCTGACCACAGGTATCGAAGTAAGCGGCTACCTGGAACACCTGGGACGAACCATCATCAACCGGCTGCAACAGGAACGTGTGCTAGCCATCTTCCTGGTGTCGGCATCTGCCCTGCTGTCAACCATGCTGACCAACGACATCGCGCTCTTTATCGTAGTCCCGCTTACTGTCAGTCTGGCCAGCACCGGCGGCTTGCCGATCGGCCGCCTGGTTATCTTTGAAGCATTGGCTGTGAATGCCGGCTCGCTACTGACGCCGATCGGCAACCCGCAAAACATCCTGCTGTGGCAGCGCTCACATCTGTCTTTTGCCGGCTTCACCTGGCAAATGGCGCCGCTGGCGCTGGCGATTTTCTTGCTGCTGCTGTTGGCAACTTGGTTTTGCTTCCCCAAACAAACCATACACGCTGAGTTGAAAGACGATCCTGCGGCATACCGGGTTGGGCTACTCAGAACCTGCGGACTACTTTATCTCGTGTTCCTGGCGATGGTGGAACTAGGGCATCCAAGCTGGGGCTTAGTTGGCGTGGCAAGTGCCGCCGTGCTGTTTTGCAGGGAGATCATTGCAAAAGTTGACTGGAGCCTGATCTTAGTTTTCATACTAATGTTCATCGACATCCGTTTACTGACGCAGTTGCATTTCATCCAGACCTTGGCTGAAACGATTCTGCATTTTTCTCAATTTGAACTGTTCATATCAGCCCTGCTCGGTTCCCAAGTCATCAGCAATGTTCCGGCGACGATTCTGCTCGTGAACTATTCCACGGCTTACAAAGTGATTGCATACGGGGTCAACGTCGGTGGTTTTGGCCTGGCGATTGGCTCGATGGCCAATATTATTGCGCTGCGCATGGCTCCTGAGCGTCATCTGTGGCTGCGTTTTCACCTGTACTCCTTTCCCTTCCTTATTTTGTCGGCTCTGATTGCCTGGGTGCTGCTGCTTTAGTGAAACAAAAAGTCACATAACACGTGAGAGCGATGAGCCCATGCCGCCAACGAGACAGTGATAGTCCACTGACATCGCAATGGTGTCCTGATAAAGCCGGCCTGAAGTCATACTGGGCCTATGTGACGCGAGCTGGCGACGGTGTGCGCACCCAGGCAGGGGCCTGTAAGGTCCGCTTTCAACTCATAGCGGACCTAAACTTCGATGAAAGACACTGGCATCAGGGGATGGTTATGAAGTCCAGGGCAAACAGGGTGCCGCCAAGATCGCATGAGTCATCTATCCACGCTGATCCATCCAGCAATTACAACAAGTCTCGAATAAAGCGAATAGCACTGGCATGCATGCTTGCCTTGGCCTCGGCCACCATCGCAGCGCCATCGTCTCCGACCACGCCGGCTCGAGATATCACGATCTGGCTGGGTGAATACGTTCCCGGCGCCTTTCCGGCGCGCCTGCGATCCGGCATGCCCTTCAGCGACAGCCAGGACCCACCGGGGCCTGGCGCGCGCATCACGCAACCGCTGTCGGCACTGCGGCCGTGGGGCTTTCTTCGCAATGGGCAGTTCGTCGGTGTCGGCGCACCGCTGCGCGAGGAAGCTATGGATGCCTACGGTAAGGCGCTTTCGCGCTGTACCGCGGAAAAGCCGGGCGCACGTGCCGCGTGCCGCATTGCGGTCGCCGAAGGGAAGCTTGGATTCAATGCACAGGGGCTGCACGATCTGCTCTGGTACTGCGGCGCATACCGGACCGACGTGCGAGATGCCACAGCCACCTTCCAGGACAGCGCTGATGGCGTGCCGACTGAGGTGCCGGTGCGCGAGTTGTCGCTGGCGGCGACCACCGTCGACTGCGGCAAGCTCACAACCTCGGACTTTTCAGGCGACCCGGCGATTCCAGTCAGCACCTCGTTGCATGCCAGCATCCAGGTCTTCCGACCCTTGGAAGACCTCATGTCAGGCGACCAGATCTCCGCCTTACGGCAAAAACTATGGCCGATGGTTCGCCAGGCTCTAGTGGACGAGACGCGCGCACAGCTAGCCAATGCTTCCACACGTACTGCCTACGGGCGGCAATGCCGGCAGCCTGGCTTGTCCAACCGCGACGTACAGTTCACGCCGATCACCGATCTGTCGAAGGCGACTCTGGACGACTACACCCACAGCGGTGCCGATGTCGCCCGGATGTGGCAACTCGCGAGCGTGGATGACAAGCGGCGGCTCATTTTCGTGGCGCTATGGGCCAATGTATTGCTGCCCGGTGTCACGCAGAGCGGCTGTCCGGCGACTGTGCGCACCAACGCGTGGATCGCCGATGACGGCACGGGTGGCGGACGTCGGCTACGCGGCCCGGCAACTGGGGTCTCCGCGCCGGATGCACTGCTCCACATCGAGGACGGCGTGTACGTCGTAAATCGGCTCGATGGACATCTCGACCTGGGCATGCCGAAGAACGATGACGTGCCGGCGCCGCAACTTTCCATCGAACAACTGACGCCGGAAGGCCTGAATCGTCTCGGTTATCCCGGTTATGGGCCGGACAATCCACTGCCTGCCCACGGCTTGCCCATGGGATACGCGCACTGATTTTTCAGCACCGACCCAACCAGGAATCTCCACCCTGCTGGTATGCCGAAGCGCTACAGGAAACTTGGCGCGATCCTTTTCACGAGAATGAAGCGACGCAGTGCGGGTACCTTGCTTCAGGATATTCGCGATAGCCGGAATACCGGGTCAGCTTGAATCAGGAGCGTGCCGAGCTGAAGCCGGAGTCTGCCCTCCCCTTCCGCTCACGTGTCTTGATTTTTGCCGTGGCGGTCGAGCTGTTGTGGTGGAAATCACCCTGCCCGCCCTCCCCCTTTGGTCGAGCTAGTTCATTGCAATTGGCGTTCGAGAGGATTTTCCAAAAAAAATCTTCTATGTCGCGATCCGTTTCCACTCTTCGGATCGTCCTTGGTGTGTCCAACACAAAAGGAGACATGCCATGTCCGACCAGTCCGTTACTTTGATCAATCTGCTGAAAGTTAAACCTGGGAAACAGGATGCGCTGATCGCGCTCTTGAAACAGAACATCGACACGGTGATCCGCACGCTCCACGGCTGGAAGGCCACCCTGCTGATCGCCGCGGAGGACGGCACCAGCGTCGTTATTTACTCTGAGTGGGAGACCCAAGCGGCCGTCGTGGCGATGCGCAGCGATCCGCGCATGACAGCCTATTTCCCGGAGATCAATGAGTTGGCGAGCCTGGACTCGATCATGGGCTCAGTGGTGTTGAGCGAAACCCGGTGAGGGTGAGCATGCAAGTTAGTTTGCGTCGAGCCAGTAAAAAAGGAGAACCGCCATGTCTCGGATGGTAGTGATTTACCCGACACCCAAAAACATCGAAGCGTTCGACCGACATTACTTCGAAATTCACGTGCCCCTGGCCAAGAAGATTCCGGGCCTCAGGAAATACGAGGTCAGCGACGGCCCCATCGCAGCGCTGATAGGAGCCTCCCTTGTTCATCGGATCGGAACGCTGTACTTCGACGACCTGGCGGCGATGAAAAAGGCGCTTGCAAGCGCGGAGGGACAGGCGGCTGGCGCGGATCGCCGACTCTTTGCGCCTGATGACTCAGGCGTTCAAATATTCCTTTTCGACAACAGAGAAGTTTGAAACCTATGCCTTCGTTCGTCTCCGCGGGCGGGGACGGCATGGCGGGCGGCCGCTTATATAGGTCGTAAAGATCATAAAATCAGATGAAGAGAGATCAACGATGTCAGCAACCAAAGCAGTTTTTGTCTTAATCCACGGCGGTTGGCACAACCATTCGGCGTGGGACAGCGTTACGCCAATACTTGAGGCCAGCGGCTTCGCGGCTATGACGCCCGATCTTCCCGGCGCGGGGGTCAATGCGATAGCACCAGCGTCGCTCGATCATCGCCCCTTCGACCCCGCTGCGTTCGCCGCCGAGCGGTCGCCCGTCGTCGGCGTTACGCAGGAGGAGCGGACGCAAGCGGTCGTCGCGTTGGTAAAAGAGGCTGCGTTACTCAGCGACGGCAAGGTCATCCTGGTCGGGCACTCGGCTGGCGGGATGACGATTTCGGCAGTCGCCGAGCAGGTTCCGGATCAGCTTCTCGCAGTCGTCTATCTTGCCGGGTTCATGGTGCCGAACGGCATGCCGCTGCTCGCGATGCTCCAGCATGAAACCCTGTCTTCGGCGCTGGCACCTGGTCTGTTCGTGGGCGATCCTATCGCCATCGGCGCGACCAGGATCCATGCCGGATCAACCGACGAAGCCTACCGATCGTTACTCAAGGCTTCGTTTTATGGCGACGTGTCGGAGTCCGAATTCGCGCATGCGGCGGCACAACTTCATTGTGACGAATCGAACGCCGGCGCCATAGCCCTATCGGAAATTACGCCTGAAAGATTTGGCACAGTGCCGCGCCATTACATTCGTTGCACACAGGATCGCGCGATTCCGTTGACGGGTCAGGATCACATGATTGCGACGGTTGACACTGCCATCGGCAACAAGACAACGACCCACACCTTGGAAAGCAGCCACTCGCCATTCCTGTCACAACCGGCCATTCTGTCGAAGGTTCTCATCGATATTGGTATTCAATCCTTGGCGGAACAGCGCGCGGAAGCGGCATAGGTCTCCATACATGAAAACGGATGAATTCGAAGATCGCCTGAAAGCGCTTCGGCCACGCCTTCATCGCTACTGCGCGCGCATGACGGGATCGGCGGTCGATGGCGAGGATGTATTGCAGGACACCCTCGTCAAGGCGCTTCACGCACGATCCCAGGGCGCTCGGGTGGATAATCTCGAAGGCTGGCTATTTCGCATTGCTCACAATGCGAGCCTCGATTTCCTGCGCGAAAGGTCGCGGAATACGGTCGTTCCGCTCACCAAAGACGTCGACGAAGCGGCCCCCATGCTCGAGGCGGACATCGTTGCGATCAGCTTTCAGACGTTTCTTCGGTTGCCTGAACTTCAGCGCTGCGCGGTGATCCTCAAGGATGTTTTGGGTCATTCGGTCGAAGAGATCGCAAGTATCACTGAGTGCTCTCCGGCAGCCGCCAAATCGGCGCTTCAGCGCGGGCGTGCAGCGCTGCGGCAATTCGCGCAGGCGCCTGAAGATACCCGGCTGCCGCTGATGTCCGATTCGAGCCGGCGGAAGATCACCACTTATGTCCATCTCTTTCAAAGCGGCGATTTCGACGTCATCCGCGCCATGCTCGCCGATGATGTGAAGCTCGATCTGGTGAACCGGCTCCAATTGGAAGGGCGCGACAAGATTGGCCTCTATTTCACGCGCTATGCGGAAGTGACGAAATGGCGATTTGTCCTCGGCGCGGTTGAAGGGTGGCCGGCCATGCTGGTCTTCGATAGCACCGGCCCGATGGAAAAACCTGCGCATTTTGTCCTGATCGACTGGTCCGAAAGCAGGATCATCGAGATCCGGGATTTCTTGTTCGCTCCCTATGTGCTCGAATCCATCGATTGGGTACGGTTAGCCTAAATGGTTATGGTCGAGTTCCAGCCAACCCTCGAAGCCATTGGGCGATGGTACCCACGATAACGCGCCCTAATCGCGTGTTGCGGCACGCTCCCCTCACCATCGAAAGCGGCTGCACCCTGCTAAGGGCGAAACAAATCATCAGTCGCTAGCTTTCAGAACAACCCAACAACTGAGTCAATCAGGAAGCCTCCGTTGAACACGATGAAATCTGCCGATGCCATTACGCTCTCCCTTACGAGTTCCGATAGTCATAAGCTGGTGCTTACCCCTGGCATGGGGAGTCTCAGTGTTGGTCCCTCCGGCGGCACGCGACGACCAGACCTCGTCGTGGAGCCGGATCAAACGATTAATTGGCACGTCTTCGATAAAATGCGGACAGGCGCCGGTAGTAATTGGCCGCGCTACATCTCCTATGAAGGCAATGACACCTCTTTGTTCACCTGGATGCGCGAACGTGAGACCGAGGAGGTCACTTTCGCTCCCTGCGGGGACTTGGAGGTTGACGCCAGCGACGCGAATCTGGGCGGCTTGACCCTCAAGCCGGGAAGGCATCGGATCAGGATGACGCTGCCGCGGACACTCCGGCGTCTTTCAATCATGGGCAATCCCAAGCTGGTTGATTTCGACGTGCCCGTTGACGGCAAATGGCCCGATATGTACCTCGCTGATGACGACAGCGGCATTCTAAGCAGTGTCGACGGCCTGCCGTACCTTGCTTCAGTCCGGTCTCTTGGTATCCGCAACACTGTTCTCGGCACCCCTTTCGATTGCCGCAGCCTTCTGACACTGCGCAATCTCACCCATATACGCCTTTACGGGGCCATGGCGCATCTCGATGCTTTGGCGGAACTGCCGTTGAACGGGCTGGAATTGCGCTTCGTTTCCGACCTCAATGGCCTGCCCGATCTTGGGACCTGGCCAGAGCTGAGCTACTTCATCGCCTGGAACGTCGAGGAGAGCGTTGGCAAGACCTTGCGCAAAGCGGTGAAGCAGTTGCCGGACAGCGAAGACAGCTTCTTCGGTGTCAGCCAGCTTCGCAGCAAGCAATGGTTCATCGAAGAGCATGGACTACCGTTCGCCGGTTGGACCAGCAAGAATGAAAAGACCGCCAGCAAAGCCTACAAAGCTGCCAGCAAGATTTTGAAAACAGCGACGACGAAAGCAGAAGCCAGAAACACGATTGCCGCCTTCGTTGAAACGATCAACGGCCTTGCCGGAATCGAGACCAGTGAACGCGACGATGCCGGGGATGCGGTCGCTTTGCTCGCGGGAGTCAACCCAACTTTGATGACGCCCGAGGAGGCCTTGATCTGGTTTGATGAGATAAGGGATTTTTAGTACGCGCCGGCTTGGTCGGGTTCCAACCCGCCCGCATGGGTGTCAGACAGGCAGTTGCCAGGAGGAAAGATAGTGGCGTTTGCAAAATATGTTGAAAAATTGCGGCTGATTTATTCCAGTCATGATGCGCAGCTCAATCTTGCCAAGGGCAATACGGAAACGGCGCTGGCCAAAGCGGAAGTTCGGCTTGGCTTCTCACTGGATCCTGGCTTGCGTGCAGCTTGGCGCATCGCCGACGGCAGTGAACATGAGGTGCGTGTTTTTCTGAGGCCGGGCTTTCTGACTGGATATGACTTCCTGTCTTTGGTCTCAGCCGAAAAGGCCCGCGCCCGCATGGAGCGCGTGTCGCCTCAATATGTGGACTATGTCGAACCTTCGCCCCGCGACCGCCGCATCCGTGACGGCTGGTATCAGAGCGGATGGCTTCCATTTGCCGCCTTTGGCGGCAACTCGCTGACATTGATACAAGACTACGCCCCCGCCGACGGAGGGAAAGTGGGGCAGATCATCGCCTTCACCCACGATCCGGACGAGATCAGCTATGTGGCGCCGGACTTCTCGACGTTCCTCCGGCTTTCACTGAACGCGATCAAGGATGACCCCGAAGAGTTCCTCGAAATATTCTGAATGTAGAACGCGGCGATGAATACACGACCACCACCCACATCCGCCGAGCGCCTGGCTGCTCGCCAGACCAGTTCGGCGTCGATCACCAAACAGCTAATCGTCCTCGCCATGGGGATGGCCGGCGCAGCAACCATTGCCGGGATCCTAGGCCAGGTGACCGAGCAGACAAATCCCATCTGGACGCTTCCGGTCATCATGTCGGGATTTGTCTGCTTCATGGGATTTCTGGCCACGACGGGCTGGACCATGCATTCGGCATTCGGCAGCGCGCCACGGCCGATCGTGACTGGTGGACTCTACCTGACTGCATTACTGCTCGTGGGCGGTGTCGTGGCCTACGCCAGCGAAGTCCCTCGTGCGGCCTATCTGACGCCACTTACGATAGCGGTCATAGTGGCGGCACTGACCACGATCGCCGCGCTACGGCGTCGGGCCAGGATCACGAAGATCGCCACGCTGCGACGCGGCACCCACGCTCAAGGCACCGTGACCGACGACGGACTCGCCGCGTTCGCCACCACCCCCAACCTCAAGATCGCCACGATCACGGTGTCGTTCCGAGATGCCAGCAACGTCGAGCGCTGGGTCACGACCATGGCCACTCAGGCGCCCAGCCGGCCGATCGCGGTGGGTGACCGCGTGGATGTGTGGTTCGACGCTACCGCACCGGGCGACATCAACCGCATCGTGGTCGAGCACGACAACGGCGCCTCCCGCATCGCTCCGGGCAATCCATCAAAGCCAAAATAGTTGCATCTTCAGAATTCAATGGCACTGATGTCTAACGACTTGAAATCACCACGGAGCCGGCGGCCGAAGTGTGGTCACGATCTGCCTGCGAGCAACTCATCCAACTGTGCGAACTGTTCGGGCAGGCCTTCCGCCGAACCGGCGAGGGCTTCGTCGAGGGCCGCTTCTGTGGGGTAGAGTTCGTGAAAGGTGACCAGCGTCTTGCCGGCATGTTCTTCGAACGTCACCGTGGTCACGGCACCCTGATCGCTTTCTTCGTTCGTCCATACGAGGCGCTTTTGCGGCGTTACTTCTCTGTACGTGCCGAAGAACGCCATCGGTTGATCGAAGGCCGGATGGCTGAACACGAGGCGATACGCGCCCCCGGTGCGAATATCCATGTCGCACGAGACCAGCGACATGCCTGCCGATTTCGGAATCCACCACTGCTTGAACAATTCGGGGTTACTCCACGCTTCGAAAACGATGTGCACCGGGGCATTGAACGTTCGCGTCACGACCAGTTCGCGGTCGGACTTGCGTTCCACGGCGGTGCGGTTCGTGGCGGCGGGACTACCTTCTTTTGCTTTGAGCATCTGCCTTCTCCTTACATTTCAGGTGTTCGACAAGGTTATCCAGCGCGTCGAAGCGCGCGCTCCAAAGTTGGCGGTGTTGCTCGATCCAGCCGGCCTCTTCTTCTAGCCGGCGCAGTCCGAGCTTGCAGGTTCGTACGCGCCCGACCTTCTCCGTGGTCACGAGCCCCGCCTGCTCCAAGATGCTGACGTGCTTCTTCATGCCCGTGAGGGTCATGTGAAACCTTTGGGCAAGCTCGGTGATTGAAGCGTCTGCCCCACCGAGCTGCTCCAGCACGCCGCGTCGGGTGACATCGGAGAGCGCGGCGAACGTTGTGTCGAGGCGGGCTTGATAGTGAACCATATGGTTCACTGTAGGCCACCCATGGGTGGTTTGCAAGCGGAAGCCCTTTCCTGCTGTGGCGTCGCCCAATGGCCATCTTTAAACGGACAGCTTAAGGCGCCTGTCCCGCTTTGCGTCTGGGCATGCGCTATGCTCCAGCGAACCGATTAGCATTCCAGTCATCTGAGTCATGCGCGCTTTAGTTGTTGAGGATCAGGCACCTGTCAGGAATGCCATCGCGAAACGGCTCCGCGCTTCAGGGCATGCGGTTGATGAGGCGGCTGATGGCGCCACCGCCGAATCGTTTATCCAGTCATATACCTACGACGTGTTGGTCCTGGACCGGCTCCTGCCCGATGGCGATGCACTGCTTCGCCTGAAGGGCTGGCGAGACCGAGGAGTGACCACGCCTGCTCTGTTCCTGACCGCTTTCGATCGGGTGGCCGATCGGCTGAGTGGCTTCGAGGCTGGGGCCGATGACTATCTGGTCAAACCGTTCGACATGGAAGAGTTGCTTGCTCGCCTTGCCGCGATAGCGCGTCGTGGATCAGTCATCAGGCCTAGCACTATTCGTATTGCCGACCTCGAGGTTGATATCGGGCGTCGTGAAGTTCGGCGCGCCGGCATTGCCCTCCCTCTGCGCAACAAGGAGTTTGTCGCCCTGCAGTTGTTGGCGGAGCGTGCTGGAAAGGTCGTGTCGCGCGATGAACTGATCGCCGGGTGTTGGGGTGAGGAGCATCTGCCGGCGTCCAATGCCGAAGAAGTTATCATTGCGTCGTTGCGCAGAAAACTGGGCGGGCCGCCGCTGCTTCACACGGTGCGCGGGGCTGGATACATCCTTGAGGCGCCCGATGGCAAAGCGTCGTCATAACGCCATCCACCAGCGTCTGTATCTGAAGCTCACCGTGAGCTGGGCTGTCGCGTGGATCGTGGGCATCGCGTGCCTGGGCACGTTGGCCATAAGCATGAACGGTCGGCTTGGGCGCGTCGGGCTCGAAGACATGCTGCGGCTGCGGGCGACGGCTGTTTATGGGCTGAGCTGGTTTGATGCACAAGGCCGCTTTCACGACGAACTCCTCGATAAAGAGCCTGGCCTGCTCACTGGCGGCGTCGATATCTGGGTTATCTCGCAACGATCGCCAGATACCGTCCTGTTAAGGCCCAAACAGGCCATATTCAACATCCACTCTCCGGCCGAGCTGGCGAATGCCAATGCGGGCAGCGAGGACGGCGCGATCCGCGAGGGGCGCGACAGCTTGGGCGTCTCTTATTTGTCTTTGACCAAAACCACCTACGACGACGCCGATCGCGTTGTGGCGAGGATCCTCGTGCTGGGCGATCCCAGGGCGATCGATGCGGCACATGCCGTCTTTACGCGCAATCTCCTGCTTGCAGTGACCGCGCTTGCCCTGCTCGGCCTCGCGGTCGGCACCCTGTTGGCTCGCCAGACCCTACGCCCTGTTGCGGAGACCATGGATATCCGTGAGCGCTTGATCGCGGCGGCGGCCCACGAACTTCGTGCACCGGTGGCTAACCTACTCGCCATCTGCGATTCGGTGGGTTACGGAGATATCCCGCTGGAGGAAGGTTTTACGCAGGTTCGTCATGTGGCACGAACAAGTGCGACGTTGATCGACAAGCTGCTGCTTCTGGCGCAGCTCGACTCGTCGGCCGCCGGGGTCATGAAGGAAAAAGTCCGCCTTGACCTGATCGTAGAAGCGGCGCTTCCAGAGGGGCATGGCATCACCACGGACATGGAGGAGTCCGTGGTCGTTGCAGACCGGCGCCTCCTGCAAATCGCGGTGCGCAATCTGATCGAGAACGCGTTGACCCATGGACGTAGCAACGGCGACACCGGCGCTTCGGTACGCATAACAGTGCGCCATCACACGGTCACGATTGAAGATGATGGCGCCGGCTTTCGGATGGATCAGTTGGCGAGTGCGCGGGAGGCTTTTCGCAAGGCACCGGGGAGCCCGGGTTACGGTCTTGGCTTATCCATCGTGCAACACATTGCCGAACTTCATGGTGGCCAGCTAATTCTCGAGAACCTCGCGCCGCACGGCGCCAGAGTGCGCCTGCAGATCAACTGAAGGCTGGGCTGGAAGCCCCCCACAAATATTCATTGTTCGTCTTGCCTGCCCTTCCTGAGAAGGGCGCTGGATGCAGGGCGGGTCAGCTATTGGCGATGCCACATGAGGTGGCCCGCTGTGCCGGAAAGCAAAGCCGAGGTGTCAGCTCGATATCAGGTTGGCCTCGTATGGTGCCAGCCGAACCCTTTATGCGCCCTGCGCGCACCCCGAGGTCACGCCATGTCACATCGCGATACGAAACGCCTTGCCACCCGCCGCCCGGCTTTGCTTCTGGCCGCCATTGCACTTCTCAGCACCGCTTGTGCTGGTGCCCAAACCACGATGCCGCACGAGAATGTGCGCCATGAAGGCACGTGGCTGCAGTGGCCGCATTCCTATACCTATGGGTCCACCTACAGGGACCGCATCGAGTCGACCTGGATCGAAATGACGCGCTCCCTGGTGAGCGGCGAAAAGGTCCACATTGTCGCCTACAGCGCCAGTGAGCAGGAGCGCATTCAAAATCTGCTGGCTGAAGCCGACATCCCGCTCACCAACGTGACCTTCGTGGTTCAGCCAACAGACGACGTGTGGGTTCGCGACAATGGCCCGGTTTTCGTTTATGGCCCTGACCATGCCATGGCTATTCAAAGCTGGGGCTTCAATGGCTGGGGCGGGAAACAGCCGTACCACTTGAGCGCGGAAGTCCCTGCTGTGGTCGCAAGAGAGCTCAATATGTCGAAGGTCGACCTCAGCAACTATGTTGTTGAAGGCGGTGCCGTGGAAACCGATGGGCGCGGCACTTTTCTGGCCACGCGCAGTTCTATTCTCAACCCCAACCGTAATCCGGATGTGACCGAAGATCAGATGGATGCGGTGCTTGCCGCCAACCTGGGTGTTTCAAACTTCATCTGGTTGGACGGTGTTCGGAATGCCGACATCACGGATATGCATATCGACGGCTTTGCGCGATTTGCAACCAGCGACACCATTGCCACGATGAGTCCGGCCGACCTCAATGACTGGGGCCTTTCTTCCACCGACATCCAGCGACTTTACGCCGCTAAAGATGCCAATGGTACGCCGTACAAATTCGTTCAATTTCCGCTCACGGAAAACAACGTGGTGACGAGCTACGGTAAGGACCTCGGATACAAGGGCTCGTATGTCAACTTCTATGTCGGCAATTCGGTCGTGCTGATGCCAACGTATAACGACGCGAACGACGCCGTCGCCAAAGCGGCGCTTCAGCGGGTTTTCCCGGATCGCGTGGTGGTTGGAATCGATGTGCGAAATCTCTACGCCAATGGCGGCATGATCCATTGCGTCACTCAGCAGCAGCCTGAGGGCAGCTTCTGACGAGGCTTTCGTGTTTCGGTCGTACGCCCTATGGGCTGGCCAACCCTTCTTGATGCGTTCGTGCATCGATTACCTTGATCGCGTCAGCGGACTTACGCATAGCCATGTCGACTGCGTAGTCCGCTAACGCTTTACCTAATGCAACGATCATGAAATTGACGAGACGTAAGTTTATTGAGGCATCGATGACAGCCGGTGCTTTTCTCTTGGTCGCTCCCTTGTCAGGGTGCGGCGGGGATGGCGGCGGTGGCGAAGACGCCGCCGCGAGCGGCAACACGCCTGTGAATCCGGGGGTGCCTACTTCCGTGACCCTCAAAGTCCCCAGCGAAGGTGCGGAGCACGCGGCGACATGGATGGCGTTTGGCGCCACGGTGTCCGCCTGGGGTGACGATGCCACCATGGTGGCGGCCAACCGGAACGGGTCGACAGACCTGCCTCTAACCCGAGCCATGGCGCGCGAAGACCTTATTCGTATCGCGGCGCAACTGTCGCGCTTCGAGTGGGTCAACATGCTTGTCGACACGTCCAGGAGCGTGAACCTCAACCGCGGCGATCAGGACCTGGTCGATGCGAACGCGCACGTGGCCCGCATGGTTGCCGGCGTCGGCGAAAAGAACATTATCCAGTTCACTTCAACGCCGATCAGCGCTTTGACAACGCAGTCGCCCTATCAGACAACTGCCAACGGAGTGCCTGGTGGACGAATCCTGGTCGCCTCCCCTACGACCGGCCCGGATGCCGGTAAGCCGTTGCCTGCCATTCGATCTGATCGGGTCAGCTTTGCACGGCAGCCGATCAATGACCTGTGGGTTCGGGATACCGCGCCCGTCTTCGCCAAGGGCTCGGATGGCCGGACCTACGGTATCAACTTCAATTTCAACGGATGGGGCCAGGGCTTTGGCCCGAACAATGACGGGCTGGCACCGTCGGCCAACAATCTCAACGGTCTTCGTCAGGCCACCGGCCTGGCTTCGCTCTTTCGATACGACACCGTCAAGATGGGACCCTTCAATACAACCAACGGCCTGGGTGGCGTTGAGTTCCAGGTCATTGATGGCGACATGGACGTTGCGCGCTCGATCATCGAGCGCACCGGGGCAGCCCCGATGTCCACGTGGCTTACGATGGAGGGAGGCGGCGTAGAGTTGAGCGGCAACGGGCTGGCCATCGTTGCCAAGAGCTGCGTGATAAACAACAACCGCAACCCATCCAAGACGGTTACAGAGATAGAGGGCGAATTCAATCGACTGCTCGGCGTTCGCAAGGTCTATTGGGTTCCCGGTGTCAGGGGGTCCGAAATTACCGATGGCCACGCCGACTTTTACATGCGGTTCCCGGCAGCCGAAGCATCAGCCTTTGCGACGGTGATCCTGGCCACATGGGATGGCGGCAAGGTCAACGACAATGACCGGCAGCCTACATCGGTTGATGCCCTGAACTTGTCCGCCTTGCTGGCCAGCCTGCCGGGCGGCGCGTCCCCGCAGACGACGGCTCAAGAAAATCTGACCTATTTCGGCTCGGCCGGACCGGTGGTGAAGGTATGGCAACCGATGCCTGCGGGGGTACCCACGGCCGTAGTCACATTGGGCTCGCTGACCATCAATCAGATTCCCATCAGCGATCTCCCCGCGCTCTTGCGGCAGCGCGATCAGATCAACATCGTTCTGCTGCCGACGCCGGACCTCAGCAAGGTCAAGTCGACGGTCAATGTGCGATCAACGGGTATCAACAACGCGCTGGTGACATACAGGCAAAGCTTTGAAATCACGTTCGCCGCCGGCTACGTTGGCTACTATGAGGCGAACCGGTGCGTAGTCATGTCGCAGTTCGGCGATCCGACGAATGATCTGCTCGCGTTTCAGATCGTCCAGGCCATCTACCCTGAGCGTTACATCATTCAGATAACCACGGACGGCATTGCTAACGGCGGCGGCACAATACATTGCGCGACACAGCAGCAAATCATCTGATGTAAGGCGTGTTTGGCGGCTCTCCCGGATATCGTCCGGGAGAGCCGCCAACTTACGCGCAGCTCATCCGAAAATACGCAGATTCGATGAATTGAAACGGCCAAGATTCGGGAAGATGCTGGCGATATCGCTCACGCTTACACCGAGCCAACTCGCCAGCGTCGCCCCGTATTGATCGACCGCGGTGGTCGGAATGATCTGACCGTAACCGGTATCGTCCGGGTTGCCTGCCGCCGTAGGCAGCAGGCTGGGCATCGTGCCGTAAAAACGCTGCCCGCGAACCGCACCGCCGACTACGAAGTGATGGCCGCCCCAGCCATGGTCGGTGCCGCCGCTGTTGACCGAAAGTGAGCGGCCGAAGTCGGAGGCGGTGAAGGCCGTTACGCTCTGATCCAGGCCCAGCGCTACCGTCGAGTTATAGAACGCGGACAGCGCTTGCGAGAGTTGCGTGAGATTAGCCTGCTGCTGCGCTAATTGATTGGTGTGGGTATCGTAGCCACTGGCAGAAACGAAGAATATCTGACGGCTCGCGCCCAGCTTCGCCCGCACTTGCAATAGCTGCGCCACCATTTTGAGTTGATTGCCCAGCTCCGTATCAGGGAATGTCGTGGTAAGTGCCGGTGCCTGACCGAGGGCATTGATAAGCACGCTGTAATAGTCGACGGCGCTGCTGCTTGATGCGGCGAATGCGCGCTCAAGCGCGTTGCTCGGCGAGGGGCCTCGAATCAATGCGTTGTAGGCATTCGTGTCGTCCGTCGTGCCGCCGGCGACCCAGGATTCGGGACCATTACCGAGGTAGCTCATGGCCTGAACGCCGCCTGGGTCGACGGCGTATTGGTTCACCATCACTCCGCGCTGAAAGAGATTGGTGCCGGACAAGGTCATGCTCATCGAGAATTGCGGATTGGCATTACCGGACGACAACACATCTGCCATCCTGCCGCCCCAGCCATTGGCATTGGCGTCGTCCGGGCGCGAGGTCTGCCACTGCGCGGTCTGATCGTCGTGCGAAAACAACTGCGGTGGTGGCTGCACCCGACCTTGCTGAAACTGCTGCTGCGTGATCGGGTAGAGCAAGGAGCCGACATTGGCGACGACAGCAGCATGCCCTGCATTGAACAGACCGCGCAATTCCGGCATGGCCGGATGCAGGCCATAGGCGGCACCATCACTCGGCGGTCCACCAGGCAAGCCCCCGGCGAACGCGGCGGGAATCAGGCTATTCGTCTGGATATCGGCTTGCGCCAATGCGAGGCCGGCGCGCGAGCCCGCATAGGTGGCATAGGTTGCGTTGTCGTAAGGCACGATGGTGTTGAAACTATCGTTACCGCCATACAGATACACGCAGACCAGGGCCTTGTAATCGTTAAAGGCATAATTGCTATGCGAGGCAGCAGCCTGAAGCAGGCGAAGGTTGCCGAACCCCGAATACAGGCCGACCCCGCCCAGTGTGGTGTACATGCTACGGCGCAGAAATTCACGACGGCTTATAGGCATATCCGTATCCTCATTTCTGCACTGAATATTCGGGTGAATTGATGATCAGGTAGAGCGCGTGCTGCACACGCTGGCGACCGAGATCGCCTGCGGAGTTGTCGGCCAGTGCATTGAGTCGCGTCAGCAAAGTGTTGTGCATAAAAGATGACATCTGGCCCGACATGAACAGCAAGTTGTAGAGATCGACCAGTCCAGCGGGGTTATTGAGCGCGAGTGCCGCATCACGATCCGCATTGATCGACATGGTGTTCGGACCATTCGACGAATAGCAGCGCGTGCTGGTGGCGTAGTCGCAGAAAATGCGATGAAAGATATCGTTGGGTATGCTTACCGCTGTCGTCGCCGTGTGGATCTGGAATTCCGGACCGAACAGCCCGCGCTGGCGAAGCTCCCCCGGTTGCTGGAAATCCGGCTTGAAGAAATTGAAGACGCTGGGCGAGCGCAGCGGCGCCTGGCCGTAGTCGCTTTCCCATTCTGGATAAGGCGTATCCACCCGGCCGTTTTGCGACACGGCCGCCATCGCTCTCCATAGATGCGTAAGCTTGAGCAAGGGTTCGCGCAACTTGCCGTAAGCATCCGGATTGGGCACATAAGATGCACCTATCACTGCCTCCGGATCGAGCAGGATCGCCTGCACCACCGCTTGCAGATTGCCGCGCACATGCGCACTGCTTCCGTCGTCGGCGAAGACCTGTGCAATGTGGTGGACATAGCCTGGCGTCGGGTTACTCGTCACCAGGCGTTGAATCAGGCGTCGCGCGATAAACGGACCGACATTGGGGTGATTGAAAATATTGTCCAGCGCGGCGGTCATCTCGGCTTGTGCATTACCGCCATGTACAAGTATGCCATTGCTCAATGCCACGCCTGGGTAATTGAGCAACTGCTTGTCCGAGGTGCTGTCGTGAAAGTCGGCAACGGGCTGCAGCGGGCTCCACCATGCGGGATCGTTTGTGTCGCTCGGGCCGCAATTCGTATAGGTGTCCACAGCGCAACATGTCCATGAGCCTGTGGCACAACTTGTGTTGTTCCAGTTCCAGCCCGTGAACACCGCCGCCATGCCGCGCACGGCGGTCTGGTCGTAGGTGGGAATCGGTTGGTTGCTGGCATCCAGCTTGGGGGTGCCATCGGGATTGAGCTGCACCAGCCCGACCGAAAATAGCTGCATGACCTCGCGCGCATAGTTCTCGTCGGGATGAATGTTCTGCGTCGGATCAGCCTTCTGATTGGCGAGCATGCTGAGATACGTGGCCATCGCCGGGTGCTTGGTCACGTCTTCAAGCAGGCTGCGGTAATTACCGAACGCATCGGCGGCGAGCATGTCGTGCCAGCTCGCCAGAGCATAGGGTTCGTTGGCGAGCGTGCCATTTGCATTGGAGACGACGAAGATCTCGGAAAGCGCAAAGGCGACGCGCTGCCGTAATTGATCGGTCGCCACACGCTTGGCGCGACTGGGATCGGGCGTGCCTAATGCATTGATCCACCACGCTTCCATTCTTGTATCGTCGTTGACTGTGTTATTGCCGTCCGGCACGTTCGGCAAGCCTGCTACCCAGTCGAGATAAGGTTTTTGCGTCGACACCGGCGCGGTGAGCTGCTCGTTCAACCACGCCTGATAACCCACTTGCCGCAAGTGGACGATGTCCGTCGCGGTGGGGCCATACGTCGCTTGAGCGAGAAAGCGCGCCGCTTCGGCATCACTGTATGGGCCCGCTATCTGAGCCAGGCAGAGTGTTGGCCACAGAACTAACGCAAGCACCGAGGTGCAGAGCCAGTTCGAGGTAAAAGCCTTCATGCGTATCCCTCCCACTTCACACCAAGGTTCATCGTTCGTCATTGCGATGAGCGGCATTGCTTGAGGGCGCAAGGATTATGGAAGGCCGATATTGTCGTTGTGATGCGCCACTCGTTTATGAAATGTTGAGGCGCATTACGACTCGTATGGATCCGAGGCGCTTCGGGTAAGTGTTGCAGGGGGAGCAGGCTGCACTTGAGCGCACATTACAATCGTGTTGCTTCACGATTAACCGACGCGATACTGACCGCCATCAACGACAAGCGCCTGCCCGGTGATGAAGGCCGCATCGTCGCTCGTCAGAAACAGAACCGCGCCGGTGATGTCTTCGGGTTCGCCCAATCGCTTGATCGCTTGCTGTTCCCAGGTCGAGCGCTTTTGCTCGTCCGATTGCGATGCGGTCGCCAGCGTATTAATCAGGCCGGGCAATAACGCGTTCGCAGTGACGCCATCGCCGGCGACATCGTTAGCCAACCCGCGCATGAATCCAACAATCGCCATTTTCGAAGCGATGTAGTGACTCATGCCGGGTATGGCCAGACCCACCATGTTCGATGAGATACCGATAAAGCGGCCCCACTTCTTCTCTCTCATCGCCGGTAAGAAATACTTCACGCTCAGGAAGTGCGAATCCAGGTTCGTGGCCATCGTCTTTCGCCACGTCGGCAGGTCCAGTTCGTCAATCAGCCGGTGGGGGAAATAACCTGCGTTGTTTACGACGATATCGACGTCGCCGATCTCTCGGCTTTGAAGAAGTACCGAACGCCAATCCTCTTCCCGCGTCACATCAAGCTGCAACGCGAATGCGTTCGAACCAATCTTGCTGACGGTTGCATCTGGGGCCGCGAGATCAGTCGCGATCACCCGCGCCCCGCGTTTTGCCAATGCCATGGCGATCGCTTGACCGATGCCTTGCCCCGCGCCGGTCACCAGCGCGGTCCGTCCTTCGTGGGTTCCTGTTGAAGTGTTCATCATCAATGCCCACTGACGGGATTCGAATGGATCAGGCTGTGCATCGTCAGCGCGCCACCGAACTGTTGCAGCAAACCGCCTTCCCCAAGGCGACCCAAGGTAATGGGACTGAAGCCAAGCAAGGTCGCGAGCGATGTGACCTTCTCGTTGGCATCGGCGTGGTCGCCTGAAACGAAGATCGTGCGATGGCCTTCGCTGCGGCGCGGCTCATCTCCGAGCACCACCGCAGGCAACGTATTGAACGCCTTGACCACCTTGGCGCCCTTGAACTGCGCCGCCACAACCTGACTGGAAGGACGACCGCCAAGGTCAAGCGGCTTGAAGGCGGGAAACTCGATCGCGTTAGTGGCATCGACCACGATCTTGCCGGACCAGTCACTGCGCAACTTGGCGACCTCCTCCACCGCCCCGAACGGGACGGCGAGGATGATGACGTCCGCATCCAGCGCGTCGGTGGTTTTTGCCGCGCTTACGACAGGAGCGAAGGCTTGCAGTGCACCTTCCAGTGAAGCCGGTCCGCGACGGTTGCTAATGGCAGCCTTGATCTTGCTGCGGGCAAACTGTTTGGCGAGGGCGCCGCCAATGGCGCCCGATCCGATGATGGCGTAGCTCATGAGATATCTCCTGATGGACTATCGAAGGGATGGCTGTGAGGGATCAGCGCGACTTGCCGTCGAGGCTGATTCGGCCTGCGCCATTGACCGTCAGCAGCAGGAAGGCGCCGGCGATCGACACATTCTTCATGAACATAATCATCTGGATCTGGTCGGCCAAGTTGGCATGGAACGCGAGCGCAGTCACCAGTGAAAAACCAGCGAGCAAGAATGCCGCTACACGTGTCTTCCAGCCGAAGGCGATGGCCAGGCCGCCGAAAAGTTCGGTGGCAATCACCACCGGAAGCAAAACGCTGGGAACACCCATGGCGGACATATAGGCCATGGTCGCGGCGTACGCGCCGAGCTTGCTCAGGCCAGACAGCACGAATAACGATGAGAGAAGGATGCGGCCGCCGAGTTCAGCGGTATCGCGGAGCGTGATGTTGGAAGACGTGGTGTCCGCGTTGGTTTTCTTGGAAACAAAAGTTGCAGCGTTCATGGCGATCTCCAGTGGTTGGGTGAAACGGTGTGGATATACTAAGAATCCCGAATTGGTGGATAAATAGTCTTTCGTGGCAATATTTATCCCTATAAACAGGACAATCTAATGGACCGATTCCTCTCGATGCAGGCATTCTCGAAAGTGGTCGAGGCCGGCAGCTTCGTGCGCGGCGCCGAGAAACTCGGCCTGTCGACAAGCTCGGTATCACGGCTGATCGCCGAGCTCGAAGAGCATCTCGGCACACGCCTGCTGCAGCGAACGACGCGACGGCTTCATCTGACGGATGCCGGCCACCGCTTTATCGAACGCGCGACGCAACTGCTCAACGACCTGCAAGAAGCGGAGGCCGAGGTCGGTTCGGCCACGACAACACCGCGAGGGCGGCTGCGTATCAGCGTGCCGCTCACGTTTGGGGTTCGCCACCTGGCCGAACTGTTTCCCCGCTACCGCATGAAGTACCCCGAGGTGGAACTCGAAGTACATGCCACGGATCGTCGCGTCGACCTGATCGAGGAAGGGTTCGATCTTGCCCTGCGCCTATCGCTGGACATTCCGCCCACCTATGTAGCGCGTCCTCTGACCGTGGTGCGGCTGGTGGTTTGCGCGGCACCCGACTATCTCAAGCGCCACGGCACCCCACGCACACCGCAGGACCTGTCGGAACACAACTGCCTGACGCTGCCGAGCGGAGGGTTTGAGGGACGCTGGCCGCTCGAGGGCGCGGACGGTGTCGTTACCGTTCGCGTTCGCGGAGACTTTCGTGCCGACAGTGGGGATCTGCTCCGCAGTGCCGCGCTTGCAGCACAAGGGATCATTCTGCTGCCTACCTTTATAGTCGGCGACGATCTTGCGCGCGGCGACCTGGTGCCGCTGCTGCCGAAATGGCGACCACCGCATACCGACGCCATGATCATCTACCCGACTCGCCGATTCGTATCCGCGAAGGTCCACACGTTCACGGAGTTCCTGCAACAGGAGTTCGCCGGTGATCCCCCTTGGGATCGTTGGATGACAGTCCGGCATCACCGGGGTTAGGCGGCTGCAAGTGCGGGCGTAACTGCGTCACATCTGCCTGGATCTATCATGGACGAGCCCGACAACCGAATTGAATTCAAAGGCGCACTCAGAACGAATGGGCGACACTGATCGTCTATTCTCCCTGACAGACATGTGCAAACCAGGTGAGTGCTACAGAACGTAGCATCGCAAATCTAAGGAACGCTCTATGCATATCGGCAAGTCACTTCTTGTCCTGGCATGCCTGATTTCCCTGGCCGGTTGCGTCATTCAAAGCCGTAAGCCACCTCCCCCTACACTCATCTCAAGCGCTTTGCCTGTCGGCTTCGATGCCAACGTACGCATTGTCACGACTGATCGGTATCGCTTCTCCACGAGTTCGCCGCCTCTGATTGAGGGATTGCGTCGAGCCGCACACGGCGGCGCGGTCAACATTCTCGCGTTGTCCGGCGGCGGATCAGGGGGCGCGTATGGTGCTGGCGCCCTTGCCGGCATGACGCGAGGGAACGATCGGCCGGACTTTCAGCTCGTTACCGGGGTGAGTGCCGGAGCCTTGATCGCGCCGTTTGCGTTCCTGGGCTCCTCGTGGGACCCGGCATTACAGGATGCATTCGGAGGTGAGCGGAGTTACTTGATACATTCAGCGACGTCGAGCTTCCTGGCTCGGCTTGTCTTTCCTTCCGGCATGGACAGCCACGGGCGGCTTTACGAACTCGTGGATCACTTCGTCACACCAGAGATGGTCGCTGCCGTGGCGGCCGAAACCTTGAAGGGGCGAAGGTTAATCATCGCCACGACCGACCTCGACAAGCGCGAAACGGTGCTCTGGGATATGGGCGTCATCGCAGCACATGGCGGCTCTACGGCAAGATTGCTATTCCGGGATGTGCTCATCGCATCTGCGAGCGTGCCAGGCATGTTCCCGCCCGTCATTATCCATGTCAGCGATGGGGTTCACCCCTACGACGAACTGCATGTGGATGGAAGCGTGACTACGCCCCTGTTCATCACTCCGCTGGTCGCCGATGTCGTATCGACGAGTCTCGATCAACTGAACGGATCGAACGTTTATGTGATCGTCAACAGCCAACTCGCAAGCCCGCCTCATAAAACGTCGCTGCAGACCCTGGAGCTTCTCGGTCGAAGCTTCTCTGCGCAACTGATGTACAAAACAAAGGAAACCATTGCCTTTATCGATAGCGTGGCCAGAGAGCATCACATGCGTCTGCGCATTGCCGTGATACCCGCAGACTATCCAGATCACAGCTTTGCCGATTTCCGTCCGAAGAGCTTGCAGCGACTCTTCGATTACGGCGCCGACTGCGCCGCTCGCGGACTGTTGTGGGTAACGCCCGTACAAGGCATTCGGAGGGATCAGGTCGACGTCATGGGCGACCGTCATGCTGCCGCGTCTTGCCCAGGTTCGGACGCCACGCCATCGGACTCCGATGACACTACACAGCGACCAAGATAGTTCCTCGTATCAACATTCAGGCTGTCACGGCGAGGAATGACGTGCGCTATCGTGATGTGAAAAAGAAATAACGCTTGATGAAAAATCATTAAATGTATAAGTGCGTTATGAAACTCAATATTACAGCGGTAATACTATATACAATCACTTTATTTTAGCTTTACTTATATCAATATAGCAAAATTTACTTTCATCAGCAGTAAGCACCACGCCAATATGTAATTCTTCAATATTATTCCATAGCAACACTCGATCTCGCGCACCAGTGTCATCTTCAAAACTGGGCCGTCCTAAGATTTCCCTGAGGAAATCCGGGCCTTGCTCAAAATGCACACCAAAAGGCAACTTGCCAACATATGCCTTAAAACCGTTAATGTTCTGCGGGCCATGCAAGCGAATACCACTAAATACCATATCCCCTACCGCATTTGTTTCTCCATACAGCCTTTCGTATCCGTGCTTTGCGCGAAACTTCAAGATATAACCTCCCTCGACTTCGCTTAACCATTCTTCAGGGTCTTCTTTAAACCTTGGCCGCTCGTCTATACCTAGCATAGTCAAATAGGCATCGACTGATGGATCTTGCGGTGATAGGCCAAATAATTTCACTGCATCTTCAACAACTAACATGTGGCTATCCCATCTCAATATTTAGAAACACCTAGGCAACACGGACAACTACGAGTCGGAGCTATCATCTCGTAAATACGATAGTGATAGCCAGGCTTAGCCATTACATTTAATTGGCATGTCTGACCCAGAACAACTCGAAGCAGCGGCGACTACCCTACCTCGGGTGGGAGACCAGCGGCCTCGATATGGGACTTCCGTGCGACGAATCTGTGTGGCAAAAAGGTGATGGCTATCACAGGAATAAAATCCTGATAGCGCGCTAATGCGTAATGCCGGCCTTTCGTAACGCAATCACCACCGGACAGGCGATGGAACGCCCGCTCTCCACAAGTACTCAAGAACGTTTTCGCATGTCCGCCCACCCAGGGCGGATTTTTATATTCTGCCTACGCCCCTAAGCCGAACCACCCTCAGCAATACACGTGCAAGCCACCATAGAGGAGAAATGGTTATGAGTAATCGCGTATCCAAGAGAGGCACTCGTACCTTTTATTTACTTGGAAGAGTCATCGCCGGCATGGCGCTGGTTATGCTCTTGTCAGCAGCCTGCGTTCAACCACCGTGGTTCGCAACCTGGTATGCGGCGCCGCAGAACTACAACATTATTTTCCCTGGCGTCACCGTTCCGCCTCTCGCCATCTCGAACCAGTCCGTTCGCCAGATTGTCCACACATCGCATGGCGGCAGCCTGATCCGCGTCAAGCTGTCCAATCTCTTCGGAACCACCCCCGTCACATTCGCCGAAGCCCGGATTGCACGCAGCACGGGCAACGGCGGCATCGATCCGGCCACTGATCGCACGCTCCGATTTGGCGGCAAAGGCACCGTAACGCTCGCGTCCGGCGAAGAACGATGGAGCGACCCGGTCTACCTGCAGGTACCGACGCACTCGGATCTGGCGATCAGCCTGTACGTGCCGCTCAACACGCCCGTCGTGACAACACACACGATAGGTATGCAAACCAATTACCTCTCGCCGGGCAACCAGGCGGGCGCCACGGTGATGGGCAATGCCACGGCAACGACCGTGTACTTCTGGCTCAGCGAGGTCGATGCATCGACCGCCGATGCATCTGACAGCGTCACCGAGCAGGAGGCACATCCGTACAAGGTGGTCGTGGCGTTCGGCGACTCGATCACCGACGGATACGGCTCGACCAGCAGTGCCAACCGCCGCTGGCCCAACGACCTCGACAATCGCGTGCAGGCCGCTGCTGATGACCTGGGCCGCGCGAGTGTGGTCAATGCCGCCATCGCCGGCAACCGCTGGATCTACGACGGCGTCGGCCCTGCCGGTGTGACGCGATTCGCCCACGACGTTGCCGGTGTTTCGGGCGCGACCCACGTTCTGATTCTGCTGGGCATCAACGACATCGGCATCGGCGAGCTTATTCCGCAGCAAAACGTTTCCGCCGATCAGATCATTGCGGCCATGCAGGCTACCATCGCCCAGGCGAAAGCCAGCGGGATCAAGATTTACCTGGCCACCATAACCCCTTACAACGGCGCCTCGTATTACGACGCCGCAGGTGAAATGAAGCGCGAGGCTGTTAACGCCTTCGTGCGCTCGGCGAACGGCGCCGATGGCGTACTCGATTTCGACCAGGTCGTGCGAGACCCGTCCAATCCCACCGCCTTATTGCCAACTTACGACAGTGGCGATCATTTGCATCCCAATGACGTTGGATACCAGGCGATGGCGAACTCCATCGATCTTGGCGCGCTCGACGACTGATACTCGAAAGCAACAAACGGTTGATGATGGAGGGCGGCGCCTGTTTTGGTGGCGACCGCCCTGCTCGCCTTAGGTGTGGCCGCCAATGATATGGGGCGTACCCTTGGGCGGCATCGATCTGGCGCGACTGGGATCAGGCTATTGTTCGCATCCGATTCACCGCCTGGTTCCGGCACAGGTCAACCGGAGTGCCGTCACTGACGAAGCCATCGCGATCAAGACTTCCATTCCTCGGTGTAGGCATAGCGAGTGGGCCGTAGCGACATGTATTGCACGACTCGTGGTCGCTGTGCACGGTTTGGACTGCTGCCATGCGGCAACAGGTGATGCCAGATGATCATGTCGCCGCGCTTTGCGGCCACCGGCTTCATCGTCAAGGTGCGCCGCGCATGATTAAGCGCATTCACGCCTGCGGGAATGCTTTTTAGCCACTGCGGCAACGTGCGATGAAAGCCCGGCACGCAACTGAATGCCCCCTGGTCCTCATCGACGTCGGCGAGGTACAGGATGCCCTGCAATTCAAAGCAGTGCGGTTCGGCGAGTGTGGCGTCCCAGTGCATATGCGGTCCGGGAAACGGCCAATTTTCGCGCTCCGGCGGATTGAATCCACCTTGGTCGATGGTTACCCAAAGATCCTCGCGTCCCCACAGTTGTGCATGGGCCTTATGAATACGTGGCGCCCGACGATTGGCTACCAGTGCCGGATGCCGCAGTAGCGGCACCCAGATGGAATGGCTCAGCGATTCGCGATACCAGGACTCCGGGTCGTCACGGTCCATCCCTAAAAAATCGTAGATGGCCATCTCTGAGATTTCCGCCGCTTCCGGGCTGATCGCGTTGCGCAGGATGACGTAGCCATGCTCGTGCCAGTGTGCAAGGTCGTCGGCGGTCAGGCCTTCGACATGCTCGAGATTACCGACTTCGGCGCCGACAGCCTCGCCGGCCAGTGCACGCCGCAAGCGATTCAGCGAGACTTCTTTCAGCTCGCCGCCATTGCACTCCCGTACCCAGGCTTCGAATTGCGCGTAACTGGGCTGCTTCTGATACAAATAGCGCAGGGTTTCCAGCACGTTAAGACGCAAGCCAGCCAGCAACGTCTTCACGACATCCTGCGGTAGCGGTGCAGCAGATCCTGGCGCGCAGGCGCGAGCCCAGTAGGCATGCAATTCATCGATACCAAGACTTGTCGCCGTCTCGACCATCGTGCTCCTCACTATCTAAAGAAATCTTCCAGACTCGGGCATCTCGGCGCTGCCCAGTTACATCAATCCGCGTCGCGGGCGCCCTACCCTACCAGGGCTTTTACCGTACTCCGTCATATACATCAGATCACCCGAGGCAGGCACCCTGGGAAGGTAGGTTCCCTTTCTTACGCTTTATTCAGTGCGGCCGGGGTGCAGAGTAAACGGCGTGACGGTGCCGAAACGTCCAGCCTGGTAGTCAGCAATTATCTGTTCGATTTCCTCGTGACTGTTCATCACGAAGGGGCCTTTCTGCACGATGGGTTCGTTGATCGCGGGCCCTGCAATGGCAACGAACCGGATGGCCGGCTTTACTTCGCTTGCCGAGGCGCGCAGTTCCACGCTGCCTTCGATTTCCGCCGAAATGGCCATGGCGGCGCCGGATGGCAGCTCAACGTCGTTTTCCGGTGCGCCGGGTTCATGCACTTTCAGATGGCCGTCTCTTGCGTACAGCCAGAGATTCCATCCCGCCGGTAGCGGAAGGTTGGCGTACGCGTCGGCATCCAGCTCCCCATCCACAATGAGGATGGGTTCGGGCGTGGGCAATGGAGAGATTTTGCCGCCGAGCAAACCTGCCAGCACGCGCAGGCGCACGCCACGGCTTTCGATTACCGGCACGTCATCCGCGCGAATCAGCATGGTGGCCGGATCGATGCGCTTCAGTTGCTTTGGCAGATTGACGAACAACTGCAGGCCATCCAGCCGTGCGTTTGCACCTTCCGGCTGCTGGGTATGGACGATGCCGCGGCCAGCCAGCGTCCAGTGCAAGTCGCCGGGTTCGATCCGGTGATCGTTATGGACACTGTCGTGGCTGCTCATCCAGCCATGAGTGCTTTCGAACAGCACCGTCACCGCTGACATGCCTGCATGCGGATGCACCTCGAACGTCGGCCCCGTCATCACAAAGTGATCGGCCAGCACCAGCGGACTCATCGCATCCCCGAAGTCGGTATGGCGGAACTGGCGAATATGACAATTCGGGCCGACCGCATGCGGCTCGCGCATCACTGGCCGCGAGAAACGCAGAGCGCTGGTCATCGAAATGGAACTAGACATGCGTTTCCTTGCAAGAACAGTGTCCTCGATGGAGGTATGAGCAGGAACGTAGCGAGCCCAAGGGAGCTGACTTTGCCTTACGGCTTCCTGATCCTAGTAGAAGCAGAATCGCCTCCGCCATCGGCGACCCGATGGTCAGTACGGTCCCATGCATTGGCCGATCATAATCGATGAGCGTCGACTATTCATGTGAAGGACTCTATGCGCCTCCGGCCAGAAGACGCGCGTAGGTGACCAAAGGCAAGAAAACAATTTACTCCGCCATATCGCCAGGTTACCGGATCGCGCACGTGCCCCAATCAGGGATATTAGATCAGTACCGCGCGCAGTTTTTCCCGCCTCTGATGTTCGCAGAGCCCGATTGAATTTATGCCGATTTCATCCCGCTCCTTGAAGAATTCCATCAAGATTTGAACTGCGAGCCGGCGGATACTGATCGCGAATGCGCGTCCCCCCGGAGTCTGCTGGCGGATGGATCCATAGACTATTCCGCCCTGGGTGCAAGATCAGTTGTGATGAAAATACACCCACCGCTGAACTGCGTCGTTCCGCCACCCGCAACGATTGGTACGATTTGGGAGCTCGCTCGGAAGATCGAGCCGGATGCATTCGCGGCGATGCACTGGTACCGACACGTACCGATCACTGAACTTGGCAATCTCTCGGCTCGACAGCTCGTTGCTCAAGGCCAGGCAGAGTCAGTCGTCACCTTTCTCGAGTCCATCTATTTCGGCGACCGAGGATAACGTTCACTGAGGCGATGAACTTCTGCAAGACACGCTTCCACCGACCGACCGGGTGTTTGTGGTGGGCCATGGACGCCATCATGGCGGCCGCACACCTTTCTGGTGAAGGGCCCGACTGAGCATCAGCCAACTGACTAATGGCAGAATCCGCACGAGGGCATCCATGCAGGATGCGATCGTCGTGATGCCTTCGCGGCGATCATTGATATCCTGCGTTGAAAACGAGTGCGGTAGGACTGGAAATGCTCGATCTCAACGATCTTTACTATTTCGCTACGCTGGCCGAGCGTGGCAGCTTCACGGCGGCGGCCGATGCCATTGGCATTCCCAAAGGCACGCTGAGCCGACGACTGAAGACATTGGAAAGCCGACTTGACCTGCGATTGATCGATCGCACAACCAGGCGGTTTGCACTCACCGAGGCGGGCGAGAAGCTCCATCACTATGCACGTAGCGCGGTACAGCAGGCGAAATTCGCCGAAGCCGACTTGCTCAGTTGGAAGAGTGAGCCTGTCGGCCGCATTCGGATGACATGCCCTCAGGGCATGCTTCGTTCGCTGATAACGCCGTTGCTCGTCGAATTCATGGATCGCCATCACGGCATCAGCATCGACGTGGTCGCGAGCAGCCGCTATGTGGATCTGATCGCCGAGGGTTTCGATATGGGATTGAGGTCACACGAGAACGAACTCACAGATTCGTCGCTGGTCGCGCGCCGCCTGGCTACGCTGCAGATCGCGCTGGTCGCCAGCCCCGCCTACTTGGCAAGCAAGTCGGCAGCCAGCCTTGGCGACATCAACGGCCTTGACGGTTTGCATATGGATACGAGCAATGGCTTGGCGACTTGGACGCTGCACGGCCCGAATCATCGGCAGTCCACGGTGCACCTTCAGCACCGGCTTGGTTCGGACGATATCTTTCTGCTCAAGGCGGCCGCCATCGCTGGACAAGGCGTGGCCGTCTTACCGCTTCACGCATGCCTCGATGAGCTGGCCCAGGGCAGCCTGATCCGCGTACTTCCCGGCTGGGAAGTTTCCCGACGAACCCTCAGCCTGATCTTGCCCACCACAAAGGGGCTGATGCCGGCCGTCAGGGCATGGGCTGATTTTCTAGCGGAGCGGGTTCCCGTGATGCTCGAAGGCCTGGTCGGGCGATAGCGTGAAGCCTGCCGATTGTTTCAGCAGCGCAACGATCATTTTCACGATCCCCGCTTAATCGACCTGCCCCGGTTGCCTAAGCTGCGCGCAACTTATGGGTAGCGCATCTCGCGCTTCCTAGCCATCGAGAAACTGACCATGGGCCATCGCCCTTCCTTCAAGCAGCGGGCTATCGCGTTCGCGATGCTGTTCGCGCTCAACCAAGCCCTGGGCATCCCGGCCCTCGTCACCGCCACCACGGAAGCATTGTCATGACACAACTTACTCATCGCGTCGCCGTCGTCACGGGCGGCTCGCGCGGCATCGGTGCCGCCGTCGCGCGAAAGCTCGCGAACCTGGGAGCGACCGTGGTCATCGTGTACCGGTCGAGTGAACGGGAGGCGATGGAGGTCGTCCAGTCCATCGTGGATGCGGGCGGCACGGCGGTGGCATTCGCCGCCGATGTCGCCGATACGCAGGCCGTCAGCGCATTGATCGCCACTATCGTCGCCCGCTTCGGACACATCGACATCCTGGTGAACAACGCTGGCATCTTTGAAGCGCGCGGCTTGCTGGACATGGATGCCGATCACGTGCGCCGCTTGTTCGAGTCGAATATGGGCAGCGTCTGGCAGATGACGAAGGCCGCCGTACCCCACTTCCCGCCCACCGGCGGGCGCATCGTCAATGTGTCCAGCAACCTGATCTACTCGCCTCGGCCGGGCACCGGCATGTATGCCGCGAGCAAGGCGGCTATCTCCGTGCTGACGCATGCCTTCGCCAACGAGCTTGGTGCACGTGGCATTACCGTTAACGCAGTCGCACCGTCGATGACCCGCACGGATATGACGGCAGAGACACCCGAAGCTCGCCGCCAGGCCGTCATGGCCGCTACGCCGCTGGGGCGCATCGGCGAGCCGTCCGATATCGCTGACGTGATCGCCTTCCTGGCATCCGATGGATCTCGCTGGGTGACCGGGCGAACCCTGCTTACCGACGGTGGACTGACCGATGGCCTGTAAGCGGGGCTGGCGAAGTCAACCTGACGTTTTTTGAACTATAGAGGCACTGCGCCGCATGACTGAGTTGAATGGCATTCGAGTTTTAATCACCGGCTCGACCAGCGGCCTGCCGGCGTCGAGGCATTGTCGCAAGTCATGGCGACGGATCTGGCAGGCAGCTCGGTGACAGTAAATTGGTTGGAAAGGGTTGTTACTGTGGTGACCTAAGCGAGCTGTATTCGCTAGAGTCCGTATCGATCGGTACAACGACTGCGGCCGACAGCGCCGTCAGAGATGCTTCTCGAAGAAGCTGTCCGCGTAAGGATCATCGTTGAAACGATCGATCTCTTTCCAGCCGGTCTTGAGGTAGAGCTGCTTCGCTTCATGCAATGCACGATTGGTGTCGAGGCGGAGGGTCTTTATGGATAACTCCAGCGCGACATCCTCAACGCTCTCCATGAGACGCCTTGAAAGCCCAACGCCGCGCGCTGACGGCGCGACCCAAAGCCGTTTGATTTCCCCGACGTCATCTCCAACGCCTTTCAGCCCCACGCAACCTATAGGCATGCCGTCAGACATCGCGACAAGGAATGCACCGCGTGGGCGAATCATCTGCTCGGCAGCCGGGTTGCGCGAAAGCGATACCTCAAAACCCTGCTCGAAGCGACGCGAAAGCTCCGCATAGTACGCATCCAGGCAATACCTGGCGATGTCACCCCGAGGATCGGCCTCCTCAATCGCAATACGCTCACGTCCAAGAACTGACGCGACCAGATCCATGGCCGCCAACAAGTCTTCTGGCCGCGTATGGCTGGCGAGAATGGCCTTGGCCTGGGCATTGGAAAGTGCCTCGTAAGCTCGAAATTCTGACTTGCCGGCCTTCGTCAGTCGCACCACTCGGCGTCGCGCATCGTGAACGTTGGAGGCGGTCTCGATCAAGCCTTCGTCCTCAAGGCCGCGCAACAGGCGGCTCATCAGACTTGTTTCGAGGCCGAGGTATTCCCGCAGCATCGCAACATCCGATCGCCCTCGACCAATGGCATTGATGACGCGAGCAGGCCCCAGCGGGCGGCCGCGACCGAGAAAGGATGCATCAAGAGCCCCTACCGCTGAGGTCACAGCACGGTTGAAGCGTCGAATACGTTGAATGGCATCAGTCATAATTACCTAACTTAGGTCAGGTATTTTTTGCTGTCAAGTAGATGCACTCATCCAGTGCTATCTCTGCAAGTTCGACCTCTTCATTTTTGAAGTCGCGCACTGTCCGGGCAATACGTGCAACTGTCCGCGGACAACGTCACGGAGTTTTCTCCGATGTCGATAATGGCCTTGGAATAAGGTTTTTCGGCGGTTAACACGATTGGCACGGGCTTTGCTGAGTAACTCATCATCGCCTCTTCAAATGGAGAACCACCATGAAACTCGAAACCGCCATGCTGAGTAGTCTTTTCGTAGCCTGCCTCGTGATATGCGTATCTACGTTGGGTGCCATGCTTCTGTAGTCGACCGCGATTGTTTTAAGTCGTCACGCCATCGCGTTATCCGCGAGAACGTCTGCGAGAACGTCTGCGAGCTTACAGGCAGCACTTGCCGTCGCATTGCCTGATATAAGTTGAGGAACCCATGCTTTCAAACATACCGAAGCAACCCGAACTCGGCACACATAAGACCTTGTCGATCAGTTGCGCCCTTGCGCTGATGTGCATTGCGATAGCGTCGTCGACACACGCCGCCGATATCGTCACACCCAGCGACAATCCCCGTCGTTCTGCATTAGATAATGCTGTCGACAGAGCAGCGAACGATTTTTTTCGAAATCGCTGCCACGTAGGGCTTTCGATGGTAGTGATGGATAAGGGTCAGTCGTATTTCTACGACTACGGCTCGACCTCTCGCACCAAACTCGAACTGGCGACACCGCAGAGTATTTACGAGTTGGCTTCCGTCACCAAAACCTTTACGGCAACGCTGGCTGCACAAGCCGTGCTCGATGGCCACATGAGCGTGGACGGCGATTTTCGCAGCTCGCTTCCTGATGGCTATAGCAATCTCTCTTTACATGGAAAACCCATCACGTTGCGAACACTCGTCACCCACTATTCGGGAATGCCACGTGACATCCCCGATACGGACGTCATTTATGCGGAAAAGAACTATGCGACGCTGCCTTCCCGATTGATCGCGCTTAACCGAGGTTTCGGTCGTAATCAATTCATGATCGCGCTGCATAACATCACGCTACTTGGCGAGCCGGGTACAAAACAGGCTTATTCGAACGCAGGGTTCCAAACGATCGGAATCGGCCTGGAAAAGGTTTATGGAAAACCTTTCGCTGCGTTGCTACGGCAACGTATTACCCAGCCTTTGCATATGACATCGACCGGACTCGCGTTGGACCGCCCTGAGCAATTTCGCCTCGTCGTGGGCTACGACCGCGATGGCCAAGCCACCCCTTACCACGTGCAGAACGCCGGTGCCGCGTGGGGCCTGTATTCCTCCACCGCGGACATGGCGAAGTATCTGCGTTGGCAACTCGACACCCATGACCCTGTGATCCGTCTGTCTCATCAACGGCTGGTTGGCACTGCCGACAAGGGCGACGGGATGGCCTGGAGTCTGGAAACCGATCACGGGCAATCCGTCGTCTCGCACGGCGGTGGAAGCTTCGGTACATCCAGCGAGGTACTGCTTTACCCAGAACAGCATGAAGGATTTGTACTCTTGGCGAACGACACCTGCCAAGGAACCGAGGGTGAACTTAAGGCCATGGCTATGTCGATCCATGCGGCGGATGCTGAATAAGAGGTCGTCGGCGAACGCATCTGAAAGAACGTCAACGCAGGTCACATATAGCTACCCTCGATAACCGGGCAATGGGACCATTGATCGGCGATCACACCGCGTTGCGCGGACGTGCCGTTCCTTGCCAATTGTGGGATTTCAGTCGCATTGCCGGCACCATGCCTGCGCTAGATTCCGGTCGCGTTCGCATCCGTTCGCTCGTTGATGAGGTGGACCATGCCAACGTGGACCTGAGGCTTATCGCGTGACATGGGCTTGCAGGCATTCGACTATCTTCGGAGGCGCACCATGATTAATACCGATGATCTGAAGCACTTTTTCGGGCTATTCATCAACTGGCTATTGCCGTAAGCCTCGTAAAGAGGCTCTCTTGCGCGCCCCAAGGGGCGCGCATTTTTTATGCGCCGGATGAGTTTTGTTCTATCCGCGCGCAAGGATGCCCACACCGCCAGACCGTGTCGGCATCAGTGATCGGGCATGCCCGCAGGCGCTCCATCGGACCAGTTGGGAGCCGCGACCAAGAACACCAGAATCGGCGGCAGCCCTTTCATTTGAGGCTGTTTTTCCGAAGAGACGAACCAATAGGGGCTGGACATAACCGGCGAGCCCGCGGCATCGGAACCCCAATCTTTACCGTCCTTGACCAGGGTGTCGAACATGAGATGAGCCATGTTGTGATCCCCTTGGTCGGTCAGATACGACGATTTCGACATCATGTAATCCATCGCGCCGCTTTCAAGGTCCGGCAATTGCTTATTCTCGTACGCGGCTTTGAGTGCCGACAGCATCTCCGCCTTGGAACGACCAGCCATCACCATTTTGGCGCGCAGATAAAAGATCGGCACTATCGATCGTGCGGCCTGGGGGTTCAGACAATCGGCAGCCCTCACTTTCGGGTTCCAGAATTCGGGCCAGTCAAACGGTCCGCCCCAACTTCTACCCACCACGCAGACAAACCCGTTCTTACCTTCGGCCGCTGTTTCGTAGCCCTTGCGTCCCAGAACCAGGATCGTCGCATCACGGGAAATGGACTCCGGCGCCGCACTGCGAGCCAGGGCTATCTCCGCCGCCCTATCCGCCATGAGGTATTGGTCGATCGGGGCCATCTTCGGATAGGGGTCCGCGACATCCCGCGCCATCGCCTGGTATGCCGCCCCAAACCCGATAAGCAGGACAGTGCATTTCATTAAGAAAGCGCCCATCTTGTTTTTACGCATCGTCTTTTCCTCACCATCGGTTATCTCACGCAGCAAGATGCCGTGCGCTCAACCTTCTGCGCCGCACCTGTTCGCTGCTACCGTATCGCTCAGTTCTCCGCGGGGGCGGGAACAAAGAAAATCTCCCGCACCTCGACCACGCCTTGAAGCGCCTTGGCACCTTTGCGCAGCCACGCCAACACTTCGTCCAGATTCTCGGTTTCCAGTATCGAAAGACCGCCCACGAACTCTTTCGCCTCCAGATACGGCCCGTCGGTGACGACCACCTCACCGTTGGGCTGCGACCGCATGGTCACTGCCTTCGGGCTCAGGCCACACGCGAACTTCCTGACGCCAGCGGCGATCATTTCCTTGTTGAGCGCGTGGATGGCTTCGACGGTCGCTTCGGTTACCAGGGACGGGTCAAAGTTTTCAGGGATGTAAGTTGAGATTAGATATTGCGGCATTTTCGTCTCCGGTTATGGCCATCAGCCGGGTGGTTGTCCGACCTTCACTGTAATGACGAACGGCAAGACCGGATTTCGACAAGCTGCCCGGAAAAATGTTGGCTCTTTTCGCATTAAGTTATGAATTGACTCAAGCGATCAAAGGGGCACGTCCCCACGACTATTTCGCGGCCGGCTCGAAGAGTACGTCCGCGGTCTTGTAGGTCACGCCCTTGGCGTCGACCTGCGCGGTCATGGGCTTCCCCGTCGCGTCGCGGACACTGACCGTCGTGCCGGGCGCGTTCTTCTCGCCGCCAATGACGCTGGGCTTGAGCCCACGCTCGCTGCAGCGCTGCCCTGTCCACGTAGCGCCAGCGGCTTCCGCCTCGGTCTTGCCAGCCAGAAGCTGGCCGTTGAAGGTCTCGAGGTTGTTGGGGAGCGCGGGCCGCCATTCCGCCTGAAACGGGAGCTTGGCTCCGTTGCTTGCGTTCAGCAGCGCTTCGTGAATCTGCTGTCCGGTAATGGGTATCTTGTGCTCGCCCTGATTACCGGTGTTGATGCTCATGCGTAGCCGCCCATTCGCATCGACGTAGGCCTCGCCGACCACGTTGCCGTTGGCAATATCGACGGCGTGCCATCTCTGAGAGCCGCTCTCCATCACCGGTGGCAATACTTTCAACGCCGGGTTGCCGGTCGGCTTCGGGGCCGTGGCATCGACGACCGGTTGCTTCGTCGTCGGTTTCGCGGGAGCGCCCTCGTTCGTGGCGGTAGCAGTCCCTTCGTTCGTAGCGGTAGCGGCCCCCTCGTTCGTAGTGGTAGCTGCCCCCTCGTTCGTGGTGGTAGTAGCCCCTTCCGTCGTGGTGCCAGTGCGTGGCGCCGGCGGTTTGTTGGTCACGTCGGCATCGGTGTTGCCCTGCTGCTTGATCTGCTTGGCCTGCAGCGTTGACCGATCACCGGCCGTGAGCTGGATGGTCACATTGCCGAGGATGGTTCCGGCGAGCGAGACCGCGTACAGCGTCAGCACCAGGTTCATCTCGTCGGTGATGACCTTCCAGTTATTGTTTATCATCGCGAGAATCTGCGGCGTCGTCGCCCTGGAGAAGGCCGTTGGCACGATGAGCCCCTGGACGGCCTGGTAGTAGGCGATGCGGTCGCCGCCACCCGCCGCCGCGACCGCGGCGAGTGCCGACTCGCGGTCGGGATAGACATGGTCGCTGATGGGTGTCGCGGTGGTGGCGGCTCGATCCACGTAGTCGGTCGGTATGAGGATCGGCTTGTCGAATCCATTGATAAAGATCGTGTAGCCGCCGAACGCGACCTGCAGCGCCGAGAAGCCCAGGATACGAGTGCTGTTGTCAACGTAGTTGTTACGTTTGACCACCGGTGTGTACGTGAGCGTGGTCGCACCGGTAGCGTCGTCGGTTCCGAGGCTGAACTCCATCTCGGTCGCCGCCTTGGGCAGGTCCATCGGCGGAGAGGCATCTTTTGCTGGCGGTGGCGCCGGCTTCGGTGCGGGCGCCGGCCCAAGCCAGCTCACGCTGGCCACGCCAACCTGCCGCTGTCCTTTTCCGTCGAGCTCCTCCTCGGTGTCGCTCTTCATCACGGTGACAGTGAAGGCCAGGCCACCTCCATTCGGCGGCTCGCCCACAACCTTGAGCAGGTCACCCTTCGCGATCTGCTTGATCTTTTTCTGATTCTTCTCGCCGCCCAATTGATCCATCAGCGCAAACGCGGTGGTGGCGATCACCCGTTGATCGGGCGCGAACCGTTTGGCGGCCGCTGGTGCGGGTTGGCGCGCGATCAGCGCGGACGGGCGCGCGTGCGGAATGAATGGACCACCCGCCATCCCCTCGCGGGTGATACGACGCGCTTGCGCGTCCGCCTCAAGCTCTGCCGGTTCATCCGGCGCGCTCACGAGCTGCCGCGGCGCCCCCGCATGGTGGTACTGGACGACATGGGCGAGCTCGTGCGCAAGAAGATGTTGGCCGGACGGCGAGGCCGGCGAGTAGGCACCGGTCGCGAAGCGGATGTGCTGCCCGACGGTGTACGCCTGTGCGCCAACCAGGTTCGCAGCAGCCTCGGCCTCTGCGTCAGCGTGAATGCGCACCTTGCTGAAGTCGAAGTCGAAACGTGGTTCGAAGAACGCGCGCGTCGTGGCCGGCAGCGGTACGCCGCCCTGCTGGGCGACCTGCGGACCCACGGATGCCCGAACGGACGAAGAAGACGTCGGCATGCTTTCGCGACGGAGACCGGTATCTCTAGGCGAGGCGGACTTGAGTGTTCGCACAATGACCTCCGTCGTCGACCCTCGTTACCCCGCGCCCGAGTCTATGGGATCGGCCGCCGCCCGCACAACGTCGCAAGTTCTCGCCGAGTCGGTCAGCCCAGTCACGCCCATCCATACCCCCTGTCCTACCGCAGAGTATTGCGCGACTACCGTGCCACCAGTTGGCTGGAAGGTATATAACAGTACTTATATAGTTTTGCCGTCGAACTTGCCGATCATGATCGTGTAAGCGTGTCCTCGCGTGCCCTTAACCTACCGTCTGCGTAAGGAGTATCGGCGTGAAAGTTATCGCAACTAAGCAAGTAAGTCGGCTTCGTGGTGCACTGCACGTTGTCGCCTTCGCAGCGGCAGTCCTTGGCACCTTCATTGCGGTGAGTACGTTGCTACGAGTTTTCGGCGTGCACTTCCACAGCTCGGGGCCGGAGGAGTACCCGGTAAGCATCGTCGGCACGTTCATTCTGGCCCTCATCGTTCTGGCTGCAACCGCGTTAATGTCCCGACTCGAACATGTGTCGGTGCTCGATTATGGGCTACGCGATAGGAGCGCTTTTCGCCGGGCGGTCATGGGTGCTGCGACAGGTTTTCTTGCGATTGCTGCGCTAGTGCTGGGCCTCTGGGGTACAGGCTCGCTCACCTTGCATGTCGTGGCGCAGCCAGTGTCAAGCGCTGTCCTGTACGCCGTGATCTGGGCTGCGGGTTATGGTCTCGTCGCGCTTGCGGAGGAGATGCTTTTTCGAGGGTACCCATTAGCGACGCTGTCTCGTGTTATCGGTGCACAGGGCGCGGCGATAGTTACGTCGCTCGTGTTTGGCCTGCTGCATCTTGGCAATAGCGGTGAGTCACGCATCGCCGCTATCAACGGAGTACTGCTCGCACTCGTATTCGCAGCGAGCGTGTACCGCACCGGATCGCTCTGGTGGGCCATCGGCTTTCACGCAGCATGGAACTGGGGCGAGTCGTGGCTGTTTGGGGCGGCGGATAGCGGGATTCTCGCCGCAGGTCGTCTCCTTGAAGCGACGCCTCGGGGCAACGATTGGTTAAGCGGCGGAACGGCAGGGCCAGAGGGGAGCGTCGGGATGATCGTCGTCATAGCCATGGCGGCGCTTTCTCTATATGGCATGCGAAGGCGCTTACAAGATACTGCCAAATGATTTTCGGATTCGCGCCGATCCTCAACCCAAAGTCGCGCCATACGTAGGCTGGGGTGAGCGCAGCGAACCCCAGCGCCTTTTGCCGCAAAGCGTGCGGCCGTTGGGCCTGTGACCGTGGTCTTGTTGGGGTTCGCTGTGCTCACCCCAACCTACGCGTTGCAAACCCACCGATGCGGTCGCCGGCTATCGACACTTCCTTCACGCGCTATATACCTACTATTTCTCATTCAACAGTAGGTATGCTCGTGATGATTGACGAGAAGGATGATAAGTCTTCGCTCCACCGCCTACAGATAGGCGTATTCGGCAGCCACAGTGAATATCTTCAAGCCCATGCGATAACGACCGCTACGTTCGCATCAGGGCCGCTGGCGCGAGCAACGAAAGCGGTAGCCGCCCACCAACCATGAAAGCCATCATATTCGCCGCGGGTTCCGACGGCGATATTCACCCGCATCTCGGCATTGGCTGCGAGTTGTTGGCGCGTGGTCACCAAGTGATCTTCATCACGACTGCCGAGCATCTCGATGCCGCCCGTGCATGCGGATTTGAGGCTTTGAGTTTCCTCGGTAGCGAAGAAAAACAGGATTTCATCCGCGCAACGGAAAGTCTCGGCGTCATCGCAAAGATCAAACGCTATTGCAGGGTAGTCGCCGACAAGATCTATGAATGTTGCGAGCTGGCCGGTAGCCGTATCGATGATCGAAGCATCTTGATCGCTCCGCCGGTCTTGTTCGTGGTGGCCCGCCTCCTGCATGAGAAGTACGGCACGCCGTACCTATCGACCTTGCTGGCCCCGGCCAATCTCTATTCGATCAAAGATCCACCATCGTTCAAATCATTGCGCTGGTGTGAAAAGCTGCATTACTCAGTGCGAAAACCACTGTTTCACACGGTAGAGCACGCTGCCATAGATCCCTTTTTCCGCATGCTGCTGAAGGCGTCGGCCGAAAAGCTGGAACTCCCCCTGCCCCGTCACGTCATCAGCCAGTGGTGGCATTCGCCACAGAAAATTCTCGGCTTATTCTACGAGTGGTACTGCCAACCGCCGGCTGATTGGCCGGGTCAGGTTAGCTTGACCGGTTTTCCGCTATTTAGCCCCAAAGACACGGAAATACAGCTAACCGGGCGCCTGGAAGCATTCCTCAATGCAGGGACGCCGCCGATCGTGTTCACCCCAGGCACGGAAACGCATAAGTGCAACAATTTCTTCGACACCGCGTTGAAGGCATTACAGGCCTTGGGGCAGCGCGGCATATTCCTGACACGGGCCGCCGGCCAGCTCCCCGCATTACCAGCGACAGTAGTGCATGAAAACTATCTGCCGCTGAATCTATTGCTGCCCAGGGCAAGCGTACTTGTGCATCACGGCGGCATCGGTACGACAGCGCAAGCGATGCTTGCAGGCATACCGCAATTGATTATTCCCGGCTTCAGCGATCAATTCGACAACGGGCGGCGAGTTGAACGTCTGGGCTGCGGCATCACCCTGGAAAATCCGGTGGATATCAGCGCCATGACGGACAAGCTGCGTCAACTTCTGCAGACGGATCGCAGCCCGGCATGCCATACCGTACAAACCCTCATGCGGCCAGGCCCGATAGCTTGCGGGCGTGCCGCGGATGTCATTGAGCAGATCTTTGACGAGGCTCGCAGGATGCCCGATAAGCGAGTTCTTGCTTAAGCGGCTCGTCGTGGGGAATAACAAGCTCAACGATCCCGGATCGATACCACCACAAGCGCCGAGGGGCAGCCCCTCGGCGCTCACTTTCATCGCACTCGACAGCTAAAGCAACAGGACGCTTAATTCGATTCTGTGAACTGAATCGACGGTGTTGCTCCGCCCGCGGCGGTGCATGCGCCCAGGTTCAAATTATTGTATTCGCCAGTCGTGCCGCCGTTTGCAGGACCAACACAAGTCGGCGCGTTGGTGCTCCCGTCGCTCACTGCAAGCTTCACCGTAAGAGACGAACCGCTGTTGAAGTTTGCCGCGGGCGATTGAGAGCCGTCGCCGACGATATTGAACTCCGATTGCATCCAGGTGGATGCAATCTCAAGCGTGCTATCGCTTTGGCTGATGGCATAGGCAACGGTACCGTAGGTGAAGGTCACCGTATCCAGCCCATTGGCAGAAGCCGTGCCCGAGAGCTTCACCTTGGCAAGGTTGGCAACCGGAACATTAGGCACCGCTACCGCATCGCTATTTGTGTAGCAGCCGTAATAGCCTTGACTGAAACTCCCCCACCCACTTGGACAGCTATCGCCTGGGCCGATAAACAGCCAGTTCTGGATAAATGCCTGGGGGTTACCGCCACCATTATCCGTCGAATATATGAATTGCTGCCATGTCGAGCACGCTGCATATCCGTTATCAGCACAATAGGGTGATGTATTTCCCAGTTGCACAACGTCATCGCTGATATTGGTGTTTAGCTGCAACGTGTATTCGTTGGACCCGTAATTTCCAGACTCGGATTTCACGCCCCTCACCACCGGAAAGCTGCCGACGGCCGAGCTGGTCAGGTTCGAAGTAAGGGCGGAATAGTCGGTGCCGCTACCGGCCTGTTGCGCAGACTTGTTGCCCATCGCCCTGGTCGCGAAATTGCCCAGCACATCACGGCTCGCAATGGTCGGCGGCGTCGACCGATACGCCGAGACCTTGCCGCACACCTCTTTTTTCCACAGATGGTTGGGATACGTGGCGCTCCAACAACCTGCCGCGGGCGGCCCGAGTTTCTTGATATTTTCGTGCCAGGACTGCAACGCCTGAGCTTGCGCTTCGACAGCAATATTGTTGGTGACCTGAGCGGCGAACGTGGACGATAGCGGCACCATACTCAAAAGCCCTGCAACGACCGCGACATGGATCATGCTGCGCACACCGAACTTCAATTTCGATTGCATGTTTCATTCTCCCATGGAAGCAGACTGTTTCGGATTTGATTAAGAGTGCCGACAATCGCTGCACTCATTAATCACCAACGCGAAACAAACATTCTCCCCTACCATTTTTTATCGTCACGTTTTGAACACAAATGTGAAAATGCATTTGACATTTGTTTCAAGCTCTTTGGTTATCGACATATAATTCACGCGCCAATCACTTGACCAACCAAGCGGCCACGTAAGTATGCGACCCAGGCAATAGCCCCCTGGTTAAGGAAACTCCCTTCGGTCGTAAAGGGAAGCCAGTTACGCTACGACCTCGCCGCTCTTGCTCCTCCCCCTGCTCGCAGGGGGAGGTTGGGAGGGGGTAATGCCCTTGCGATAACGCGAGGCAAGAGCCTCACCCCTCCCCAACCCTCCCCTGCACGTAGAGGAGGGAGTAGTGAGCGCTCAGCCGAAATTCGACGCTAACAAGATCACGCAGGTTGTACGCACAACCGATGACGCCAGACGACGTATTTCCGCAACAGATCGGCCGTCATCGATGGATAGGGCATTCCTTCGCGGGACAGCTCGATCACGGCATTGCTCAGGTCGATTCGGGCAGGTGCTGCCTCGGCGGTCGAAGGCACCGAAAGCTCGGCCGGCATGACCGAGGCCAATCGGCGGGTAGCCGGATGCTCGCTGCACAGCCGCCGCCATTGTCGATAATCGATACGTTCAACGGCCGGTTCGACCGCCGCTATCTGCCGAGTCAACTCGCTCAGCATGAACGACTGCGGGTTGGCCAGATTGAGACTTTTACCGTGCATGCCCTCGCGCAGCGACAGTTCTACGATGCAGTCGCCCATATAGTCGACCGGCAGGGAATTGATGCTGGTTTCGAGCATGGGTACCCGTTCGAGAATCAGGCAGGCATCCATAAACAGGCTCCAGGTATCGCTGGCATTGCTCGCGCCGCTGCTGCTTGCGCCCCCGATATGTGTCGGCCGGTAGATGGTGAATGGAATGCCTCGCTCGCCGCCGATGCGCAGCAGGCGCTCAGCCACCCATTTGCTTTGCGCGTAGCCTGAGGCCAGGCCGGGCCAATGTTCGGTCAATTGCGCTTCGGTGGTAATTTCAGCGCCCGCCGATTCGACCGCAGGGATCGTACTCAAGGTGGAAATATGGTGGATGTGCTTGGGAGTACCCTTAGCTGCCAGGCGTAAAACTTCCTGGGTGCCAAGCACGTTGGCAGCTTTCAAGCTTGCGTAGGTATGCAGTGAATTTACCCAGGCACCGTTGTGATAGATCACCTCGATCAGATGGGCGAGATGATTGAACTGGTCTTCGCTCAAGCCAAGCAGCGGCCGGGAAAAGTCGCCCGGAATCACCGCCACGCGGGCGCGGTCATAATCAGTCAGGCCGAGCAAACGCATGTTCGCGTCGAGCTTGAACCGGCCTTCTACCGCATCGGTGCAGCGAATCAGGCAATGAACGGTCGCGCGGGTCCGCTTTAGCAAGGACGACAGTAGGAACGCACCGAGAAATCCGGTAGCGCCGGTCAGCAGGATATGCTGCGGCCGAGCGCGATACTGCACAGGCGCGGAAGCGCGAATGGCTTCGTCGAGTACGATTTCCGCGCTCAGATCGAGCGTGGGCGGCATGACGGGTTCGACCGTAGCAAGCAGCAGATTCGCCATATCTTTCAACACCGGATAGCGGAACATCTCATGTACCGCCACTGCCCTCTCGAAGATTTCGCGCATGCGCGCCGCTAATTGCACGACCAGCAACGAATGGCCGCCAAGCTCGAAGAAATGATCGTGACGACCGATGCGCTCGACACCGAGCAATTCACGCCATAACGCGGCCAGTGCGATCTCGGTTTTGCCGTACGGTGGCTCGTAGGCACGGCGGACTAAAGCTTGTTCGTCCGGCGCGGGCAAGGCTTTGCGATCCACCTTGCCATTGGCGGTCAACGGCAAACACGCCAGCGCAACGAACGCGGCCGGGATCATGTACTCGGGCAGACGCGTGCCGAGGTAATCGCGCAGCGTGGCGGCCAGATCATCATCGGCATGATCGGCGTCGGCACGGTCGGCAACCACATAGGCGACGAGCCTGGCATCGCCCGGACGATCCTCGCGAGCGAGTACGGCGTTTTCGCGCACTGCCGGATGTGTGGCCAGGTGCGCTTCGATCTCTCCCAACTCGATCCGAAATCCGCGCAACTTGACCTGGTGATCGTTGCGGCCAAGAAAAACGAGATTACCGTCGGGCAAATAGCGCGCGAGATCGCCGCTGCGGTACATGCGCGCATCGGCTCGACCGTCGAAGGGATCGGGAAGAAATCGCTCGGCGGTCAACTCGGCACGGTTTAAATAGCCACGGGAGACACCGACGCCGCCGATATATAGCTCGCCAATGCTCCCTCGGGGTACCGGCAGGCCATGCTCATCCAGCAAATACATCCGAGTATTGGCGAGCGGCCGGCCGATGGGCACGCTGAGGAGTTCACTGGGGCTATCAGGCCTGGGGTCATCAGGCCTGGGGGCATCAGGTTTGGAGTCATCGGGACAGACCCAGACACTGGCGCAAACAGTGATCTCGGTTGGGCCATAGGCGTTGGCGAGCGTGGCATGGCGTATCCATGCCTTCAGAAGGCCAGGGCTCGGCGCCTCGCCCGCGAGAATCAGCACAGGCCGATGCGTCCACTGCGGCGTCTCGGCAACGCCTTGCAGAAAAGCGGGAGGAACGGTGGCATGAGTGATCTGGCAGCGGCCGATAAACGCGATAAACGCCGACGGGCTTTGCCGCTCGACCACCGAAGGTAGATACAGCGCGGCACCCGCGGCAAACGCCATCGCACTCTCGAAAACACTGGCGTCGAAACCGAGCGAGGCAAACTGACTGACGCGGCTGCGCGCGGTGACACCGAGTCGGTCGACCAGTGACAGGGCGAGATTGATAACACCATGGTGCTCGACCATCACCCCCTTGGGCGTGCCGGTGGAGCCGGAGGTGTAGATGATATAGGCCAGATGACGAGAGCTGAGGCCGGCGATCTTGGGATCGTCAGCCGGGCTGTCGATCCAGGCACTGGCGTCGGCGAGATCCAGCACATCCACCGATGCAAGCACGGCCGCCCCGAGCGCGGCACGGCCGCTATCGTCGCAAAGCAGCAGGTTTGGCGCAGCGTCGCAAAGGATATGGTCGAGGCGGGCCGAGGCATAGGCCGGATCCAGTGGCACATAGGCAGCACCTGCTTTCAAAATGCCGAGCAGGCCGACGAACATGGCCAAGCCTTTTTCGACGCAGAGCGCGATGCGCTGGTCTGGCCGCACGCCCAGCCCGATCAGATAATGGGCCAAGCGGTTGGCTTGCGCGTTCAATTGGGCATAGGACAGTCGGCCCTCCTCGCCCACTAGCGCAGTCGCCTGCGGCGCTTCACGCGCCCAGCGCTCCACCAGCTCGTGCATGCACAGTTGATCCGAATAAGGCGTTTCGGTTCGGTTCCAATTTTCCAGCAGCATTTGCTGTTCGGCTGTGGACAACATCGGTATCTGGCTTATCGGCCGGGAGTCGTCGGCGACCATGGCTGCAAGCACATTCTGCAGATAGCCGGCGTGGCGGTTGATCGTTTCGCGATCGAACAACTCGCTGGCGTAGTTGAGGCCGCCCTGGATAGTGCCGTCCACTTCGTTGAGGATCAGCTCCAGGTCGAATTTGACCCAGTCAAACTCACCCAAGATCGGCTCGACCAGGATGCCGGGGAGTTCGAGCTTGCCTTCGTCGTGGCTTTGCCAGGCGAACAACACCTGCACCAGCGGCGTCCGATCGATGCGCCGCGGCACGCGTGCGATGTCCACTACCTGCTCGAACGGCAGCTCCTGCTGTGCCTGTGCATCCAGTGCAAGCTGCCGCACAAGCGCCAACAGCGAAGCCGTGTCGTGCCGCGCGGTCAGATCGATGCGCAAGGCGAGTGTATTGACGAAGAATCCGATCAAGGGTTCCAGCTCTTGCCGGCCACGACCTGCCGCCGGGGTGCCTATCAACACATCTTGCTGACCGGCAAGCCGCGACAACACCACCGCCCATGCGGCGAGCACCATCATGAACAGGGTGACGCCGTGCCGCTGGCCGAGTCGCTTAAGATCCCGCGTCAATGTGCGGTCGATAGTCAGCGGCAAGAAAGCCCCCACGAAGGATTGCCGCACGGGACGCGGGCGATCTGTCGGCAATTCCAACAAGGCCGGCGCGCCCGCCAATTGGCCGCGCCAATAAGCCGCCTGCCCCGCCAGATATTCACCGGTCAACCACTTGCGCTCCCAGTCGACGTAGTCGGCGTATTGAATCGGCAACGGTGGCAGCGAGTGCTCATGCGAGCGAATCGAGGCGGCATAGCAGGTACCGAGTTCGCGGGCGAGGATGCCGAGCGACCAACCGTCGGCGACGATATGGTGCAGCGTTAGCAGAAACACATGCCTGCATTCGTCCAGACGCACCAGGCTGGCCCGAATCAATGGCCCGCCGGCAAGGTCGAACGGCCGGTTCCGTTCCTCCGCGAGCAGCCGCCGCTGTGCCGCCTCCACGTCAGGTTGTCGGCTCAGGTCATGCTCGCGCAACATCAGGCCGGCATCGACGGCTAACAGTTCGGCGTGCGGCTGACCATGCTCGGCGATGAAGACAGTGCGCAAACTTTCATGGCGTGCGAACAAGCTATTGAGCGCGCTGCGCATCGCACCGACGTCCAACGCTCCGTCAAGACGCACCGTCAGTGGAATATGGTAGGTCGCACTTTCACCATCGAGCTGGGCCAGAAACCACAAGCGCTGCTGGGCATAGGAAAGCGGCAACCTCTTCTCGCGCGGCACGGGCGGGATCGTGGCATAGGCGCTCTCACTGGCCTGCGCCAATCGCTCGGCCAGCACCTTGGCGAGATCGCGCAATACCGGCTGGGCGAACAACGTGACCAGGGGCAAAACCACGCCGAAAGCGTGAGAAATGCGGCTGAGTAGACGCACGGCGATCAGCGAGTGCCCGCCGAGTTCAAAAAAATGATCGTGCCGACTGACTTGGGTCAGGCCAAGCAGGGTTTGCCATAACCCCGCCAACTCCGTCTCCACCCTGCCCTGCGGCGGTTCGTAGAGGGCGCGAGCAAAGGCCTGCTCAGTCGGGGCAGGCAAGACGTCGCGATCCAGCTTGCCGTGCGCGGTCAAGGGTATCGAGTCCAGCACCACGAACGCCGCCGGGACCATATAAGCCGGCAACACGTTGCCAAGGTGGGCGTGCAAGGTGGCGGCCAAACCATTCGAACAACCGAGCGGAACCACGTAGGCGACCAAGCTCATATCGCCTCGGGCATCGTTGCGCGCGACGACCGCGCATTCGCGCACGCTCGGATGCTCGGCAAGGCGTGCTTCGATCTCCCCAAGCTCGATACGAAAGCCCCGCACTTTGACCTGATGGTCGTTGCGCCCTACGAATACCAACCGACCATCCGGCAGATAACGCGCAAGATCGCCGGTGCGGTACATGCGCGCGCCGGAGTGCGCGGCGAATGGATCACTGAGGAAACGCTGGGCCGTAAGCCCTGGGCGGCCAAGATAGCCACGAGCGATACCGATGCCGCCGATATGCAATTCGCCAATAGCTCCCAGCGGTACATGCAAGCCATACCGATCGAGCAGATAGGCGCGGGAGTTAGCGATCGGACGGCCGATGGGCACGTGACTTGGCGACTCGGCGATCGCCTCGGGGGTGAGTGTCTGCGCGGTGACTACATGGGTTTCGGTAGGCCCATAGTGGTTATGCAGGCGACAAGCCGGCAGCCGCTTGAAGAGACGCTGGATCTGCGCAGTCAGGCGCAACTGTTCTCCGGCGACGATAACGTCGCGCAAATCAGGCAACAGGCCTACATCGTCGCCGGGTGCGTCGTCGACTGTCTCGGCCAACGTCTGCAGTGCGATGTAGGGAAGAAAAACGCGCTGCACGCGTTGCCGATGCAGAACCTCGATCAACTTGTCGAACTGCAATCGCGTTTGCCCGTCGACGAGAACCAGGGACGCCCCGATGCAAAGACTGCTGAAAATCTCCTGGAAAGCCACGTCGAATCCCAGCGCCGCGAACTGCAAGGTGCGCGGCGCAGGCACACCGGAACGTTCGGCCTCCTGTTGCTGCCAATGGACCAGATTGCTCAACGGCCGGTGTGGCATGGCTACGCCCTTGGGCGTACCGGTGGAGCCGGAGGTGTAGATGACATAGGCGAGGTCGTCCGGGCTCGGCTCATGCGGCGAAGCCAGGTCGTCTTGCGCAAGCTCACTACACCGCCGCGCAAGCGCGTCCAGTTCAAGCACACGATGTTGGGCAAGAACCTGCGCGCCGATGGCATCGCGCCCGGCAGCGTCGCCGAGTACCAACTCAGCATCGGCCTCGGCGAGAATCTGCCGCAGCCGTTCGCTGGGATAGGAAGGGTCCAGCGGTACATAACATGCACCTGCCTTGAGAATAGCGAGCAGGCCGGCCACCATGTCAAAGCCTCGCTCAGCGCATAGCGCAACGCGCTGGTCGGCACACCGATCCGCGCCGATGCCGAGCGCACGCAGATGGCGTGCCCATTGATTGGCCTGGGCATTCAATTGGGCATAGGAAAGCCGCTGCTCACCATAGATCAGGGCGATAGCCTGCGGCGAGCGCGCGACCTGCCGCTCGAACAAACGATGGACGCAGCTTTCCTGTGGATAAGCCGCACCGGTGTCTTTCCAGCGATCCAGCAAAGCCTGTTCGCCAGGCCCCGGCAAGGACACCTGTTTCAACGACAGCCGTGGATTGGCAACCATCGCGTTGAGCATAGTCATCAGATAGCCGCCATGCCGCTCGATCGACGCCTGGTCGAACAAGGCAGTGGAGTAGCCCAGCCCCCCGACCACGACGTCGTCTTTCTCGTACAGATGCAACTCCAGGTCGTAGCGGATCCAATCCAGCGACATATCGGCCTGCCTCACCTCGATGCCCGGCAGATCGAAACTGCTCTTGTCGTTGCTCTGCCAGGCAAACAGCACCTGAAACAGCGGCGAATGATCCAGCCGCCGCGAAGGACGCGCGATCTCTACCACCTGCTCGAAAGGCAGATCCTGATTTTCCTGTGCGGCCAATATCGTTTGACGAACCCGAATCAACAGCTCGCCGGTATCTGGCTCGCCAGACACATCGAGGCGCAAAGCCAGGGTACTGACGAAGAATCCGATCAGCGGTTCGATTTCGCGTTGTCCGCGGTTGGCCGAAAGCGTGCCGATCAGCACATCGTCCTGGCCCGACAAACGTGCCAGCACGCTCGCCCAGGCCGCGGTCAACAACATGAACAAGCTCACGCCAAGCTGCCTGCACAGATGCTTGAGGTTGCCGGTCAACAAGGGATCGATCCGCAGTGGAAGCACCGCCCCGGCGAACGACTGGCGTGGAGGACGTGGCCGGTCGGTCGGCAGGCCCAGCAAATCGGGTACGCCTCGAAGTGCGTCCCGCCAATAATCAACCTGGCCCTGCAACCGCTCGCTAGTCAGCGCCGAGCGCTGCCAGCCGGCATAGTCGGGATACTGCACCGGCAATGGCGGCAAGGGGTCGGCGCGCAACTGCGAATACGCCACGTACAGTGCACTGACCTCCCGCGCCAACAGGTTGATCGACCAGCCGTCGGCGACGATATGGTGCATGCTCAGCAACAGCGTATGCCGTCGATCGGACAAGCGGACCAGGCCTGCGCGAATCAACGGACCGCGTTCGAGATCGAACGGCCCATGGGCGTATTCGTCGGTATAGCGAGCCAGCAGCGCATCCGCATCGAGTACTCCGCGCAGATCGTATTCCGCGAGCGGAAACGGCGTGTTTGCCGGCAGCAAGGCCGCGCGAGGATCTCCATCGATCGAGAGAAAGACAGTGCGCAAGGCCTCGTGACGCGCCAGCAGGCGATCGAGGCTGCGGCGAAGCACGTGACTATCCAGCGCACCGTCGAGGTGCAGCACCAGCGAGATATGGTACGTCGCACTGGCGTTATCGAGCTGAGCCATGAACCATAAGCGCTGCTGCGCATACGACAGCGGCACCGTCTCGACCCGAGCGACCGGCAGAATCGGCGGTAGCTCTGGATACCGCCTGCCGTCCTTGCGTCGAGCGACGATGGCGCCAGCCAGCCCGGCGAGCGTTGGGTAATTGAACAACCTGACCAGCGGCAACGTCGTATCGAATATCTGCCCTACTCGGCCGAGCAGGCGGATGGCGATCAACGAATGCCCGCCAAGCTCGAAGAAATGATCGTGGCGACCGATCCGCTCGACGCCGAGCAATTCCCGCCATAACGCAGCCAGTGCGATTTCGATCTCGCCATGAGGGGGTTCGTAGGCGCGGTGAGCGAAAGCCTGATCGTCGGGATCCGGGAGAGCCTTGCGGTCGAGCTTGCCGTTGAGGGTGAGCGGAAAGGCGTCGAGGCGAACGAAGGCGGCGGGCACCATATACTCGGGCAGTTCGGCGGCCAGATGCGCACGCCAGGTGCCGACCAGCGACGATGGGTCGACAGCCTGCGGCTGAGCAACCACGTAGGCGACGAGTCGCTTGTCGTGGCCCTCGCCGACAGCCAGCACGACGGCCTCGCTTACAGCGGGATGATCGGCGAGGCGCGCCTCGATCTCGCCAAGTTCGATACGAAAACCGCGGATCTTGACTTGATTGTCGTTACGGCCGAGGAACTCGATGTTGCCATCGGGAAGATAGCGAGCGAGGTCGCCCGTACGGTACATGCGCGCGCCGGGGATGGACGAGAATGGATCGACCGGAAAACGCTCGGCAGTAAGCTGGGGACGGTTGAAATAACCACGAGCCACGCCGGCACCGCCGACATACAACTCGCCGACAGCCCCAAGCGGCACCGGTTGGCCGCCGCCGTCGAGCAGGTACGCTTGCGTGTTCGAGAGCGGACGGCCAATCGACGACACATGAAGCGCCTGCTCCACATGCAACAAGGTAGCGTTGACGGTCGCTTCGGTGGGGCCATACGCATTGAAAAGCTGGGGGCGATGACCTGATCGGCCTAGCCAGGCGGATATCGCCGACAAACTCATCGCATCGCCGCCGGAAATGACCTGGCGCAAGGAGAGAGGGAGTTCGAGCTCGGGTTGCGCCAGCGCCAATTGCGCCCAGAACGTGCTGGGAAGATTGAGCGACGTCAATTGGTGTTCAACGCAGAACGCGGCAAAAGCGGCGGGAGAGCTCAAGCACTGATCCGTCCGCAGCACCAGCGTGGCGCCGGTGAGCAAGGCTGAAAAGATGTCTTCCACCGACATGTCAAACGCCAGTGACGCAAACTGCAGTAAGCGATCTTCGGCATGCAGTCGGTACGCACGCTGCAACGCTGCTACTTGATGGCATATGTTGCGGTGTTCGACCATCACCCCCTTGGGCTGTCCAGTCGAACCCGAGGTGTAGATGACATAAGCGAGATGGCGCGAGGTCAGGCCGACGACTTCGGGATTATGGCTAGATGGATTGTGAATAGACGGATTGTGAATAGATCGGGCAGCCCATGGCGGGGACGCGTCATCGAGATCTAGCGTGACTAGCTCCGCAGGCCGTGCGCCCAGCACGCGTCGGCCGGACGCATCGGTCAGCACAAGCAGCGGCTGCGCGTCCTTGAGTACATAAGTCAGACGTTCGGCGGGATAGCTCGGGTCAAGCGGCACATAGGCGCCACCGGCTTTGAGGATAGCCAGCAAACCCACGATCATGGCCAGACTGCGTTCGACGCACAGTGCAACACGATCGTCGGGACGCACGCCAAAGGCAATAAGGTGATGGGCAAGGCAATTGGCCTGCGCGTTGAGCCCGGCATAAGTGAGCGATTCGCCGCCGTATACAACAGCAACGGCATGCGGCCTATGCGCTACTTGTTGCTGAAATAATTCGTGGGTGCAGATGTTGTTGGGGAAGGCAACGCTACTGGCGTTCCATGACGCAAATTGCCGCATCTCGGCGACGGTGACGATCGGCAATGAGTCAAGAGGGCTGCGCGGGTTCGACAATAGCTCATCCATGAATTGGGTGAACCGATCCTCAAGCCCGCCAACCTCTTCATCGTTGAAATACGATCGACTAAAGATCAAATGCATCGTCGTCTCTTGTCGATGCAAATTATCTCTGATGCACAGTCTTAAAGGCGTGCTCTCATGGTCATTCGTGCACTTCACGGCGAAAGCGGGGGTACTCCCGAAGAGCAATGCGTCTCCACCGTGTTCGTAGGACATGGACAAATCATAAATATGAGACCGATGGCTCTTGAATAATTCGAGAGCCTTATTCAACTCCCCGATCGGGAATCTCTGATGTCGGTAATCCTGCCTTAGCGCAGGGGTGATGGCGCCAAGCAGATCGACGAACGATCCGCCTTTGTCAAAGCGCAACCTCATCGGCATCACATTAGTGAACATTCCTGAGGTTTTTCTGGATGCCGCATCCTTTCGATTAAGCACGGACATCCCGATGACCAGCTCGTCGCGTTGTTCAAGCCTCAAGAAAAACGCATAAAACAAGCCAAGCATGACTTGAAATCGTGTCGATTGATGCTCGGCAGCCAGTGCGTTTATTTTTTCATCGAAATCACGAGAAAGATGCCAACTACGTTCGCCACTGGCTGTCTGGCTCGTGAAATGTCCTTGATGTCGCGGCGACAGCAGGGGCTCGGGAACATCGCCATATGTATTGAGCCAGTAAGCCTTGTCTTGATCGAATTGCTTTGATTTTAGATATTTTCGATCCGACTCAAGGAATCCGGCATAGGAAGGTGCATTGGGGTCAGACGCATCTTTTCTTTCCAGCGCGCTATATATATTAGCCAAAGATTGGGAAATCAAATCCACGGACCAGCCATCTGCAACCAGGTGATGCGTGCATAGAAACCAATAAAAACGGTCATCGCCCAGCTTTATAAGCGCACACCGAAAAAGAGGGCGCCCAATGAGCTGAAATGGAATATTAATATGTTCATGCATCCATGCCGTTGCATCGTCGTGCGCCGCAACGCGGCCGGAAAAATCCAGAAATGCCATAGAAACAGGTACTTCCTGCGCCATATACTGCCCAGGAACATCGTCTCCACGCTCTACGAGAATAATTCTGAGCGAGTCATGCATCTTGACGACAAGATTCAATGCTCGCTCGAAATTAACAATGTCCAATGCACCAGAAAAATCAAGATATCCACCCAGGTTATAAGTTGGGGCGTCTCCCTTCATTAATTGGTCATGGTAGATATCTAACTGTGGACTTGAAAGTAGGTGAATATCCACGGTCTGCGACAACGATTTACTCAAGTCTTCGAATAGCATGCTGCCGCTCTTTCTTGATCGTTGAGCGCATGATACAGACCCTGAAAATCGTCATCGTGACCATCTTCTCGATGCGGACTGGTCGACGAGATCCATCGAAACGATCGCTCGCATCCGCCGCAAATCAGGCAAGGAAGTACGACCAGTCGCCTCGACAGCCTCACGTCAGCTTGCTAAACGTAAAGCTCGACTAGGCATCCGGGTGCGGGGCATCCATGATTTGATACGTCGTGCATTCGCCGTCGCCCGCCACCTCCATAAAGCGCCGCGCACCGTCTATGGCCGCTTCGCGTGAGGAATAGTTGAGCATCGCGAATCCACCAATCAGTTCTTTCGACTCCAAATAAGGACCGTCGATGACGCTCGTATTGCCATCCGTGCGGCGTACGACGACCCCGGCATCGGCAAGCGGCAAGAACCCGCCACCGCTGATGTATTCGCCACGCGTGATCGAATCCTCCATGAACTTCTTCATCGTTTCCTGCTGCTCGGCTGACTGAGTCCCGTGGTTTGTCTTCGGATCGGGGATGTAAATGGCGAAATATTTCATATCAATGGCTCCTGATGTCTGCCCGAAGGCTGTTCGCGGCATGCTTCGAGCATGCCGCTCGTCGGTCGCCGAACCTGCATATTTTCGGCTCTCAATCAATGCGACGAACGGCGGAGCCGGAAATCGACATGCGGACAAAGAATATTTCGCCATGGCCGGATCTATCGTGGATCATTGATCCGGTGGAGGTAGGACACTGCTGCTGGATTCAATCAAGACCTTTCCGGGAAGCTGGTAGTGCCTGCTTACGTCAAACCTGTGTTTGTGGCATCGTGCGATCCATTCATAGCAGGATGGGCTCGCTCGTAGGCACGGATATACCATCGAGCAACCTATCTTGCGGCAACGGCGACCGTATGCGGCACAAGGAAATTTCGCCAATGACTGGCACAGCAGCAGACAGCTTCACCCTTTGGCACAGCATCCTTTCCATTGCCAGGCACGCACCGTCTCCGCATAACGTTCAGCCCTGGCGGGTCCAACTCATCTCCAGTCATCGTGCCGAACTCTTCATCGACGGCATACGCACACTGCCCAATGAAGATACGCAGGGCTCGTTTCTTATCTCCGCCATGGGCATGTTCATCGAGGCGATCGACCTGCTCGCCATCCCGCACGGCCTGCGCCTAGAGGCGAAACTCCACCGTACCCCGACCGAGTTCGCCGAACTCGTCTCCCGCCCTACTCCGCCGGGATTGATTTCTTTCGCCAGTATCGAGCTCATTCCCTCCACCGAAGTTCGAGACAGCTACCCGCCCGAACTTTTTCTCGCCCGCCGAACCTCGCGCATTTCCCTTCGTCCCATTCCGGTTCCGGCATCGACGATCGCACCACTTGCCAGGCTGGCCGAAGCTTGGGGCCATCGCTATACCCACGTTACTGATTCGAAAGACCTTGAGCTCATGCTTGCTCACAATATCGATGCGATCTTTCACGACATGAATGTCCCTCATTATCGCGACGAGATAACGGCCTGGTTCCGCTTCACCAAGCGCGCGGCCGCCGGACATAGCGACGGTCTGGACTGGCGCTGCATGAACATTTCCCGCGTCGAGTTCTGGCTTTCCGCCAAATTTTCGAAAATCCTTCTATTTGCGCCTACTCGCGGCTTTCTCAAACGACGTTACCGGCAACAGCTCGGCCACGTTCCCGCTATCGGCATCCTTAGCGGGGACTTCTTCAATCCAGAGAACGCCATTGCCTCTGGCCGTTTCCTGCTCCGCTTCTGGCTGGAGCTGACACGCCTAGGCCTCTACCTGCATCCCTACGGCAACCTTGTCACGAATCCGCAGGCTGCCGCCTGGCTCGAAAACCGCACCCAGGTCCCCAACGCCTGGCTCGTTTTCAAAGTCGGATATTCGGACGAGCCACCGCTCAGCCATCGCCGAGCGCTTTCCGACATCTTGGTCTCATCAACGCATTGAGGACCCCCATGAATACCCTTTACCGCGTTTATCTTGAGATTGTGCTCAGCACGCTTTGGTTTCTCCGCCGCATCATCAGCGTCGATGGCCGAATCTATGCCTTTCTCAACGCCCCGATGTTCCAGCCATACCTTGCAGGCGTCGGCCGCATGCGGGCTCACGCCGCCTTCCTCAAGGCCCAGGCTACTTGCCCTGCCTATGCGCAATTTCTGCAAGCGGAGGGTTACCGCCCCCAGGGCAAGTGGCGCCTTGCCGACCTGCCTGTCATGACCAAGGAAAATTACGTCAAGCGCTACTCCATCGAGCAGCGTTGCTACGGGGGCGCTATCCCGCGCGCAGGCGTCGTTATCGACGAGTCATCCGGCTCCACCGGCCAGCCCAACAATTGGATACGCAGTGCCGCGGAGCGCGACGACGTCAAACGCATCCTCCAGCTCAACTATCAGCTCGTCTTCCGTGACTCGGGCAAAATCCTTCTCAACTGCTTCGCCCTCGGTCCTTGGGCTACGGGCATGAACGTTTCCATGTCTCTCGTCGATGTCGGCATCCTCAAATCCATCGGCCCCGACAAGATCAAGCTCATCAACACCCTCAAGCTCTTTGGACCCGGCTACCAGTACCTCATCTTCGGCTACCCGCCTTTCATCAGATCATTCGTTGACGAGTCCGATCTCGATCTATCCCTTTACCACATCGATTTCATTGTCGGCGGCGAGGGACTTTCCGAGGGACTTCGCACCCATCTGCTACAGAAATCCAGTTCGGTCGTTTCCTCCTATGGTGCGTCCGATCTCGAAATCAACATCGGCGTCGAAACTCCGACCACCGTCAACCTGCGTCGACTGTTGCTCGATCGCCCGGCGCTGTGCCGCGAACTTTTTGGTCGCGATACACCGCCCATGATTTTCCAATACAACGCGCTGGACTATGTGATTGAGACGAATGCAGATGGAGAGCTATTAATCACCATTGGCCGTCAATCCGGCGCAGCCCCGAAAATTCGCTACAACATCCGTGACTCCGGCGGCACCTATACATTTCGGAATCTCGCCGCTCGCCTCGCCGCGCACAAGGTCGACCTTGCCGCGCTCGCCGGCCGCACTAGCCGTTTTCCGATTCTTTTCGTCTATGGCCGCAACGACTCAAGCGTCCCCTTCTACGGCGCCAAAGTCTTTCCTTCGGATATCGAACAGATTCTCTCTTTCACTCCGGCTTTGCAGAGCGCCGTAAGTACATTTCAGCTGGCCGTGTCCGAAGACCAACACCTTACCAGCCACCTTCACCTTCACCTTGAGCGTAGCCTCAACAGCCAGCACACACTCCCCGACGCCATCCAACTCCATAGCGAAATTTTCGAGGGCCTCAAGCGTGTCAATCAAGATTTTCGCGAAGTCTCTCGACTCTTCGAGCCGAATCAGCTGATGATTCAACTCCACGAGCACGACACGGGACCTTTCCACGGCCGCGATATTCGTATCAAGAACAAATATATCGCTTGAATGGTCTGGTTCATCGCACTGAAACCTCTGTGGCGGCTCCAACGAACAAGAAACTACCGGTTACAGTTCGCGCTGAGGTACTGCCGCACCTCAGCCGAGCCCTCATCGATCTGCGCCTCAAGCTCGGCCTGCGACATGCCACTTATCGACGGGTCGGTTCGCATCTGGTTCGGGAGATTTTCTTTTCGCTGCTGGAGCCTGGTTAATAGCACCCGCTTCTGGTCGCACTCTTGTGCTTTTAGAGCCTGTAGGCGCTTCGCGTCGCCGGCAGCCGCCTCACGCTGTTCACGCAGGAGCTTTTGCATCTCGGGCGTGGCGTTTTCGCGCTGCATATTGTCGATGTCGCGCTTGAGGGAGGCGCTGTATCTGGCGCACTGTTCGGCGGTCAGCTTGGGCGAGCAGTTGGATGCGATGTCTTCGCGCGTGGGTAAGCCGATCGGCAGTTGTTTAGCGCCAGGCGGCGGCGGGGTATCCGTGTAGTGGGTGGCTCCGCTGGCATCTTTCCAGCGATAAAAGGTTTGGCCGGCTTCGCTAGTGCATGACAGCGCCAGCAGCATGGTCAAAGCAACAAAGGCGATCGCGCGTGTAGCAGGCATGGTGTCGTTCCCTGGTGGTTGACTTGGGGAGACCGCTGTTTCACCCGATTCTGATCGTTCTGCGTAAACAACTCTGTGCTTTCGGCCAGCTTTTTAAACCGAACTCTGGCAAGTACCCTACCCCGCTTTCACCAACGACGGCACCCGGCGCTGCCGGATAGCGTCTGACCACAGTAAAAAACCACCGCCGGAACCTCTTGCTTATGGCCTAGCTGCCGGCCGATGACTTTCGCGCTAGGCTCGGCCTGCCGGTGCGCTTGGCGCCCTACGGAAACGCAACGATGAGTGCGGGATCGGACTCCTTGGTGGCACGCTTGTGGCGGCGCACATCGCTGAAGCAGCGGCTCGCCTTTATCGCGCTGGTTCCCACCTTGGTTACCGCCCTGCTGCTGGTCATCATGCTGACCCGGCATCAAGTGCTTAGCCTGCGCAGCATGGCGCAGAGTACCGCCGATGCCATCGCCACCCAGGCCGCCTCGATAGCCGCCGATCCGCTGCGCCATACACAGCGCCGGGAACTGCTGCGGATCGTGCAGTCGGTCGCCAAACTGCCGCATGTCGCGCAGGTGCAGATCCGCGCCGTCGATGGCGAGATTCTCGCCGATAGCCAGGCCCGCACCGAGTTATCAGGCGACACTCTCACCGTGGTGCGCGACGTCATCGATGCCGATGAAGCGCCGCATCCGCTGCTGGGTTCGGTGCTGGTGCAGGTAAGCCTGAGCGAAGCTATCGCCGCGCAGCGCTCAAGCCTTCGCAGCGCGCTGATCGCCATGGCCATCAGCCTGCTCATTGCAGCGGTGATTAGCTGGCAGGCCGCCCACTGGATCAGCGCGCCACTGCGCCGCCTGGTTGAAGCGGTGCATCAGCTCGGACGAGGCGACCGCCGGGTCGAAGTCGCGGTTACCGATCAAACCGAGATTGGTGAATTGCAGCGCGGCTTCAACAGTGCCGCAGCGGGCCTGTTCGATACGCAGCGCAGCATGGAGCAGGAGATCGAGCGCGCCACGCTCGAATTGGCGCGCAAGAATGCGGCGCTGGAAACGGCCAGCATAGCCAAGACCCGGTTCCTGGCTGCCGCTTCGCATGATCTGCGCCAACCGTTGTATGCGCTTACCTTGTTTTCCTCCGCGCTGGCGGTGGACGAACGCGATCCGGTGCGCCTGGATCGCATCACGCACATCAAGGAATGCGTAGGGGCGTTGGATCACTTGTTCAGCGAACTGCTCGATCTGTCTCGTCTCGAAACCGGCGCGATGCAGCTTGACGTCAGCGAATTTCCGCTCGACAGCGTGTTCGAGGGGGTCAGCCGCAATTTTCGCCTGATCGCCGAGCAACACGACCTGCGCCTGGTGATGCGCGCGACCCCCGTATGGGTGCGCAGCGACCGCACGATGCTTGCGCGCATTTTGAACAACCTGGTCAGCAATGCATTGCGCTATACCCGCCAAGGCGGGGTCCTGGTCGGTGCACGGCGGCGTAGCGACGGCACCGTGCGGGTGGATGTGTGGGATACCGGTAGCGGCATTGCCGCCGAGCATCAGAGCCGCGTCTTCGATGAGTTCTACCGGGTCGATCATCATGATGTGGGCGAGAACGAATCCGGTCCGCGTCGCGGTCTCGGCCTGGGCCTGGCTACGGTGCAACGGCTGGCCGAGTTGCTGGACACGCGGGTGCAACTGAATTCTCATCCAGGTCGCGGCAGCGTATTCAGCTTTCACGTGCCGGAGGTGCCGCCGCAACAAATCATGCACGCGTCGCCGGAAGAAACACCATTGAACGTCACCGGCATGCGCGTGCTGGTGATTGATGACGAGCCGGCGATCCTGTCGGGCATTCGCTACCTGCTACGGAGCTGGGGCTGCGAAGTAGCCATCGCCGAGGACCGCACGCAGGCACTGGAGGTCGCCAGGGCCTGGCCGATCCCGCCGGATATCGTGATTTCCGATCTTCGCCTGCGCGATGGCGAAAGCGGCCTGGATGCGCTGGCAGCGCTCGACCATCACTATCGCGACCATGGCGCGATGCCCTATGCCCGCCTGCTAATCACCGGTGAAACACGCAGCGACCGGCTGCGCGAAATCATGGCTGCGAAGATTCCCGTGCTGTACAAACCCGTGTCGCCGGAACACCTGCGCGAAGCGATGATGTCGGCATGGACCTCGGCCCATGCCGCTACATGACGAGGTTCGCGGACGCCCATCGTCCACCGGGCCATCGTCCACCAAGCCGTTTCACAAGCCGTTTCAGCCGATTCGATAAGACTGGGTACTGAGCTGCAATACGGCATCGAACTGTACCTTTTCGCGCTCGGGCCCCAGGTTAATCAACGCATCGATGCGAAAGCGCAAGGCACGCTCATAGGTTCCCTGCGACTCCAACTGCACCCGTACCCGCGTCAGACGGGGCTCGTGCAATGCGATGGCCTGCTCCAGCGCACGCCGGATGCGATCGCGGTCGCGCGGGCTGAGCAGACTGAAGGAGGAGAAATCGGGAATGCCGTAAGTCAGCGACGACTTGCGGCACTCCTTGAAGGCTTCGGGGATCAGCCGCGCGCCCTCCGAACGCGTATTGAGCAGATCTTCCAGATCGCGGGATATCTCGACGCGCAGACTATGCAAGCTGCCGCGCGCCGAGGCATGTTCCTGGGACAGCGTCAGGCGATCGATCAGCGAGTAAGCCATGTCGCTTAAAGGGTCATGATGGAGAACAGTGGTCCGCCACCGATGATGATGGTGGCACCGAACTGATCCGATTTTTCCTTGACGCTGTACTGGAAAAAGTCCCTTGCCACCTTGTGTATCCCCGACCAGACCGTGCCGTAAGAACGCATCGCCGTGCCCTTGTAGCCGGCAACCGCCACACCCCCGCCCAACTGCTCGAACATGCAGCTACTCCAGTCCAGATCGTTGGCCGAAAAAGCATTTTGCACGTCGAGATCTTCAAATCCGGCACTCGCTGTTTCGACGGCATCCACCGCGCCCTCGAACAGGCTCTCGGCATCCTCCATCATCGCCTTTGCCGCTTCGCCGGCGGCTTTCAGGATGGAGAAGCTGAGGCCAGCGCCCACACCCAGAATAAGGTGACCGAAAAGGAAGATATCGTTGGTCACGTTATTGCGGAATTTGTACAAATTGATGGCACCACCGGCGATCGCGGCGACCTGCACCGAGGGGCCCAGGCAGATCGACCAATCGTTGGCACGCGTTCTGAACGTCATGCGAGCTCTCCCGATCAGACTTTCTTGTTGGCCTTGAGATCCCATCCAGCCGAGGCATTGCCAGCCGCCTTACCGTCGATGTCGATCTTGGTATAGGTCAACTCGACTTTGCCGAAAGCCAACGTCACCGATTCGACCGGTACATCGTCGCCACCCTTTGCATCGCCGCCCTTGCCCACCGCGGTGATAATCACGTCGGTCAGCACATATTCCATGTATTTGGCCTTGCTGCCGCCGGCGCGATTGAGCTGCAAAGTGACCTTGGGAATAGTCTGGCCGGTGCAGCAGTATTCAAACAATTTGGGGCTGCTGATATCCAGGTGCTTGGTGAATGAAATGCCCTGGATGTTCACTCGCGCCGAACCCAGATTACCGGCAGACGATGACGTGCCGGACTGCGGCTGGGCCGCGCCGAAGCCGTAGTTCAAAATCTCGATCCAGCCCTTGTGCTTGTCGTCGTTGGATTCGCCCTTGATACCGTCGAGCTGGATAAATGCATCAAATGCCATGGTAGTAACTCCTAGGTTGACACTGCGTCAGTAGTTCAGCGCGCTGATTTGGGAAGCTCCGCCACCAGGCGCAGGGAAACGCTTAATTCGTCGAGCTGATAGTGCGGCCGCAGAAAGGCAACGGCCTTGTAGGCGCCTGGCTTGCCGGGCACATCGACCACTTCGATGCTGGCCTCGCGCAGCGGAAACTGCGCTTTGCGCTCCTGCGAAGCGTTGTCGTCCAGCAGCACGTATTGGGCGATCCAGTTGTTGAGATATTGCTCGACACTGATTCGCGAGGCGAAGCTGCCGATCTTGTCGCGCATCATCGACTTCAAGTAGTGCGCGACACGGCTCACCGCAAAGATGTACTGCAGTTGCGAGGCGAGTCTTGCGTTCGCGTTGGCGGCGTCGGTGTTGTACTCCTTGGCCTTCTGCGCCGATTGCGTGGAGAAGAACGCGGCGTAGTCGGTACCCTTGCAGTGCACCAGCGGGATCGTGCCGAGATCGGCCAGCTCCTTCTCGCGGCGATCGGTGATGGCGATTTCGGTCGGGCATTTCAACGCCACTTCACCATCGTCGGTACCAAAGGTATGCGTGGGCAAACCTTCGACCAGGCCGCCGCCCTCGACACCGCGGATCGCGGCGCACCAGCCGAACTTGGCGAACGCATCGGTGAGCTTGGTGCCCAGCGCGTAGGCGGCATTGGTCCACAAATAGCGGTTGTGTTCCGTGCCGGAAACGTCTTCGACAAAGTTGAAGCTTTCCACCGGCGTGGTTTCCGGCCCGTAGGGCAGTCGCCCCAGCACGTGCGGCATCGCCAGCCCGACATAACGCGAATCCTCGGAGCTGCGGAACGACTTCCACTTCGCGTACTCGACCGTGTCGAAGATCTTCGCCAAATCGCGCGGGCCGGCGAGGTCGGTGAAACTGTCGAAGCCGAACAGCTCCGGCGAGGCTGCCGACAACAAGGGCGCATGGGCTGCTGCCGCCACGTGCGACATTTCCTCCAGCAGGTACATGTCTTCAGGGCTGCGGCTGAACTCGAAGTCGCCGACCATCGTGGCGAACGGCGCGCCGCCGAAGGTGCCGTACTCTTCTTCGTAGATTTTCTTGAACAACGTGGACTGATCGAAGTCCGAGGCGTTCTTGAAATCCTTGACCAGCTCTTTCTTGCTGCAATTGAGCACCTTGATCTTCAGCGTGGTGCTGGTTTCGCTGTTATCGACCAGATACTTCAACCCACGCCACGAGCCTTCCAGTTTCTGGAACTCGGGCGCATGCATCACGGCCGACAACTGATCGGAAAGCAGCTTGTCGATATCGGCGATGCGCGCATCCAGCGAAGCGATGGCGTCGGTGGAGAGGGTCAACTGGCCCTGCGTGACCTGGTTCACCAGTTCGGCGATCAGGTCGCGGGCACGGTCGCGCTCGCTGTCGTTCTTGGCGATACGGCTCTGATTGAGAATGCTGTCGAGCAGGCTGCCTGCCTGTGCTTCGGCGGTGTTTTGCGTGACGTCTTGAGTCTGAGTGTTGGCCATGTGTTACCCCTTTGGTACGTATCCCCAATGGAAATCGGCCCAATGGAAACCGGTGTGATGAAGTCGGCCGCGCTTATTCGCGCCCGTCGGACTTGCCGTCCGAAGCCGTTTCCTGGCCCATTTCCTTGGTCAAGCGGGTGATCTGATCGGTGTTCTGCAGAACTTCGTTCAGCAGTTCATCGAACTTGTCGTTACCAGCCATCTTGTTGCGCAGGTCGGCCAATTTTTGGCGCGCTTCGAGCAACTTGCGCAGGGGATCGATCTGTTGCACCACCTGCTCGGGACCGAAATCCTCCAGACTCCTGAAGTTCAGCTCCACGCCGACTTTGGAGCCGTCGCCTTTGAGCCGGTTGTCCACCTGCATCTGCACTCGCGGCTTCATGCCCTTGAGCACATCGTCGAAATTGTCTTTATCCAGATTGACGAACTTGCGCTCTTTCAACTTGGCCAGCGGCTCGGCCGGCTGTCCGCTGAAGTCTCCGATCACACCGGCGACAAAAGGCAGCTCCTTCTTTTCGATCGCGTCGCCCACCTCCACGTCGTAGGTGAGCTGCACGCGCGGTGCGCGGACGCGGTCGAGCTTGTGCTGCGTACTTTCTTTCTTGGCCATGAGGGCTCCCCGACAGGTTGACGGACAGCGCAAAGTCTAGGAACCGTCACCACGAGAAAGAATTAGCCGGACGGCCAGTTGGCGGCCTATGACTTTGGCAGAGGACGTACCCGTGCCGGCCGCCGATGGCGCAGGCATGCACTTCGGGCATAGGGCGAATTGCCTATCGAAAGGTCGCGGCCCTTTCAAACACACTGATACCACTTCGCGCCGGAGATCCTTATGCCTACGTTTTCTTCCTGCTCAGCCGCCCTGCTCCTGTTGCTGGCCGCATCCCAGGTAATCGCCGCGGATCTGCCGGCCAATCTGCCCAAGCACAAGCCCGGCCTGTGGACGATGGCATCGCAGGTCGGCGACCGGAAGTCGCCGGCTAGCCAGATCTGCCTGGACCCGAGCATCGAAGCGACGATGTACAAAATGTCCAGTGCGATGGGCAGCAGCCTTTGCCAGAAAATGGACATCCAGGTACACGGCAACAAAGTCGTCAGCGACTCGGTCTGCACCATGCCGGCCATGTTGGGCGGCAAAGCAACCAACATCAGCGGGCATGCCGAAACCACCTTCGACGGCGACACCGCCTTTCACACCGAATCGGTCGCGCACTATGAACCCGCGTTCATGGGCAAGACCGAAAGAGTCACCGTACAGAACGGTCATTGGGTCAGTGCATGCACGGCCGGAATGAAGCCGGGAGATCTGATCTCGCCTAACGGCAAGATCGTCAACCTCAGCCAGTTGATGCCGCACTGATAAGGGGCGGCACTTCAGTTGCTGGCGGCACGCTTCGCCAACGAGCCAGACAATCCGGTTGAGGCGGGGCAAGCGGTATCGAGCGCAGTCAGCTCCAGCAGTCGTCCATGCGGACCATGGCGATCGAAGTAAAGCGCGGTGCTGGGTGTCGGGCCTTGCACCAGTGCGCCCCTGATCGGCTCGAAGAATGCCCGACGCTCGCTCTCGGTCAGGCTTGGTACTTCGCGCTTGAACGCACAAGGATCGAAGTAGCGAAAGCATTTGGCCTGGCCATCGGGCGTGACCAGGCGCAAAAAGCGGCGCAGATGCTCGCGCAACTCGTGCAATGGCAGATTCTCTTGCGTGTGCAGCAAGATGCCCCAGCGTCGCCGCCAGCCCTCTCGCAACACGCTGGCTGCGAAACGGCCGTGCGGACTCAGGCGCACGATATAGGGAGCGGACGCTTCAAGCACCGGAACCAGCTTGCCGGAAAACAGGCAGGCGTACTCCGCATCGGAAGCGTATAACCGCTCGGAAAGTTTCTCGACCTTGTTACCGTCGAGTACGGCATAAACCGTGCGTTGGCGATCGAATACGGCCAGACGCAGCGCGTCGAGCTGAGGCCTTCTGAGCATCAAATGCGATCCTTGACGAGCTTGATGGATGCCACCGCTGCATCCGCGCGTCCTGAACTGCCCCCCGGCCCGGCATCGAAATTAACCGCAGGCCAAGCCAGGCGCTATCGCATGATCATGTGACGGCCGGCAGGATCAGGCCAGGCCGTGACGCAAGGCGTAACCCACGGCTTCGGCGACACTGTGCACCTGCAAGGCGGAGTAGATCTGCCGGATATGGCTGCGCACGGTATCGAGCGAGATCTCCAGTCGCTCGCCGATTTCCCGATAGGAAAGGCCTTCGACCAGCCCACGCAACACATGGAGCTGACGCGCCGTCAGGCCCAGATCCCGCGGCAACAGCCGGGTACCGAATGGCGCGCTTTGGCTCTCTCGTACGATGCGCATCAGCGTGCCGGCCAGCGCGGCGCTCAACGGCGCGCTGTGATGAAGAATCAGATCGAGCTGATTGAGCAGTTCGTCGTTCGATGCGCTCTTCAACAAGTAACCGTCGGCACCGGCGCAAATCGCGGCAAGCACGGTCGCCGGCTCTTCAAAGGCGGTCAACGCCACCACGCGCAGGGCGGGAAACAAACTCTTCAGTTCGCGCGTCGCAGCCACGCCATCCACACCCGGCAAGCCGATGTCGGTCAGCACCACGTCCCAGGGGGCCGCCGGATCAAGCGAACGCGCCTTGCGCGCGGCCTCAAGCAAGGGCACCGCCGACGAATAACTCGCCGCAAGATGAAAGCCGCCAAGACTGCGAATCAGCAAAGTCAGGCTTTGCCGATAGCGCGGATCGTCTTCGACCGTAACCAGTCGCAGAGGGGGCGTAGCGGGTGCGTTGGCAACATTCATTTCGCCACGCTGCCGTAGATCGCCTGCCATGACAAGCACATCATCATGCGGTTGCCTTCGTGTGACGAACGTAGTCGAGCCGGATGCGCGAACCACGGCCCGGTGCGCTGTCGATATCCAGCCGCGCGCCGATGGCGGCGGCTCGACGCCGCATGCTTTCCAGCCCCGTCCCGGAGACATCCGCAGCCGGATCGAAACCGTGGCCGTCGTCTTCGATCGTCAACTGCAGGCCACCTTCTTCAAGCTCGCGCAGCTCAAGCTCGACATGGGCGGCGTCGGCATGCCGGGCGATATTGTGCAGCGCCTCCAAAGCCAGCAGCAGCACGTGGCGCCGCACCTCTGCCACCAAGGTGACCGCACTGGGTTCGACCGGCAAACGTACCTGCAACGAAGGATGCTCGCCGGGAAACAGTCGCCGGGCATGATCGGCAAGCTGCTGCCCCAGCTCGGCAAGGCCAGCCCGGCCACTGCGCAGCGTCCACACCAGCGAACGTAATCCGCCGCCAAGCAGCTCGGCCACGGTGGCGATCTGCCCGGCAAGGCGCCGTCGCTCTTCGGTTTCCACCCCCGCTCGCGCGGCAATGCTCGCCAGCATGCCGATACTGCCAAGCCCGGAACCCAGCTCGTCGTGCAAATCCATGGCGATGCGCGTGCGCTCCCGCTCCACCCGCAGCAAGGCAGTGACGCGCATCCGATACATCAGGATGGCCAGCGCCACTGCCGCAAGTACGAACAAGGCCCTGGCCCAATAGGTGCGATACCACGGCGGCAATACGCGAAAGCGGATATCGGCGGGCGCCTCGGACCAATGCTGTCCGTCCAGGCTTGCACTCATTTCCGCCTGATAATCACCGGGCTCAAGCGCGGCGAACTGCAGCACCGGCACCCGTGTCGGCACCGACCAGTCGCCCTGCCCCAGCAAGCGCGAACGGAAGCTCAACAACGAGCGATCGCGGAAACTCAACGCGGCAAACTCAAGATCGAGTCGATGCGCGGCAGGGGCCAGCTCGACGGCGCGATCCGCCGGCTGCTCCTGACCATCGATCCGCGCACGCACAGGCACCATGCGCGGCACCGGCAAAGTGCCTGCGCGTACGGCGCGCGGCACGCGCCAGACACCTCGATTGCCGGCAATCCAAAGATCGCCGTTGGCAACCTCCAGCGCCTCGACCGTGCTGTTTCCCGGCAGACCTTGCCAGATGCCGACGGTTTCGCGGACATCCCATTGGGCCGCGCAACTTTCACACGGCACGACCCGCAACAACGCACCCACCCCCGCGGCCCACCAGCCGCCGCTGGGAGCCTGGGTCAAATTCTCCAGCACGCCGCTGATCGCTTCGCTTCCAGGCAAGAGCGCAACACTTTTCCCGTCGTAGGCGTACAAGCCATTGGACGCAGCCAACCAGACACTGTGCGGGGTCACCACGGTTGCCGAGTTGAAGTGATCGCCGCCTGGGTTGGCGATGCAGTTCTCGCGCCGGGCGCTGGTGTCGCTGTCCATCCGCAAACGACATAGTGTGGACGCATCGGCCACCTGCAACGCACCATCGGGTGCCACCCAGACCACGTCCGGCGCACCCGCGGGCGAAAGCGTCACAGGCACCAACTTTTTCGCCGTCTGGTCAAGTCGCAGCAAGCCCTGGTCGGTGGCGAACCAAAGCCTGCCGTCGGCTGCGGTCGTACATTGCCCGAGCATCGCGGCATCCCGGCTTGGAAACGCATAGACCTCACGCAGATTGTTTCCGCGCCAGGTCAGCAGATGGTGCCCGCCCGAAATCCAGATATCGTGCTTGGCATCGACACAAACGCGCCCATAGGCGCCGCGATAGGTTGGAGTCAAATGCTCAGGCACCTGCGGGATATCGAAATGTGCCAGCCCCAACCACGTCGCCACCCAAAACTGCCCATCGGCTTCTGCCAGATCGTAGGCATGCATGGACGGCAAGCCTTCTTCCTCGCCCCATTGCCAGGTGTCCGGCTCGGGGAACTGCAACAGACCGACGAACGTACCCAGCCATAGGCTATGTTCGCGGTCTTCCAGCAAGGGGCCACCACTTGGCAGGCCCTCATGCACACCGATATAGCGGGTGCGGCCATCCGGCTCGATCGCCATCAGCAGGCGGTCCAGCGCCAACCAGACCGTGCGTCCGCGCTCCAACATATCCATCGCCCGGCCTTGCGGGCGACTCACCTTATGAGCCCCGGCACCGTCGACCATCCATAGTCCGTCGTCGAAATGACTGGCCACCCATAGCGGCCGTCCGTCGCCACCGGCACTGAGCCACAGACCGGGAGCGTGCAATAGTTCGCGCGCCGTATCGGGTGTGCGCAAGCACCACAAACCCTGATCCGTAAACAAATCGACGCAATCCCCACGCGCATGCACGCGCAAGGGCGACTGTCCGCCAAATGCCGTCGCGGGATACCGGTGCCAGCTTTGATCGCGATCGCGCCACCACACCTCGTTACGTCGGATCAGCCACAGCCGGCCCCGGCTGTCGAAGTCGAGCGAAATAACCGTGGTCAAGTCGGCGGCATCGGGCCCTTTCAGCGCAACCAGGTCGTTTCCAGAGCGCAGCAGCACACGGCCATTTTCCGCTCGCACCAGTAGCTCGTCATGCGGGCCATGCGCCAAGCCCTTGACCAATTCATCGAGGCGATGCGGCGCCCAGCTCAGAAATTCGCGACCGTCGAACCGCACCAGCCCGCGAGAAGTACCGAGCCAGAGAAACCCCTGATCGTCCTGCGCCAGCGCCTGCACTTCACCCGAATTCAGACCGAAACTCTGGTCGTAGATGCGGAAATTGCTGCGTTGGGCGAATGCGGAAAACGACAGCATCAGCCATACGAAAACGCAGGCGACCCACCGGGCGGCGAACGTTGCGGGTACGCATGTTTTGCACGACGGTTTTAGCACTCTGCGATTCTAGTCGGGGGCGCAATAGCATGAGGTGACGATACCTGCTCCTCTCCCGTAAGCAGTGGAGGGGCCTGGTTGCTCCTCCCCCTACTTGTAGGGGGAGGTTGGGAGGGGGCGAGGCTCTTGCGATAGCGCGAGGCAAGAGCCTCACCCCACCCCAACCCTCCCCTGCACAGGGGAGGGAGCCTGATTGCCCCTCCCCTGCGCGCAGGGGAGGGAGTTGTTCGTCCCTGGCTGCCCATCAACCCGGTATACCCACCCTGTCGCGAATCGACGAAAGCACCGTGTCGTCGCGCACTACTTCGGACAGCCACACGTCGAGCGGGGTATTTGCCCAGATCACCGCCTTGTCCAGCATGAAGGACACTGGATTGTGCGGCTCGGTGCGCCGGAAAAACTCCGCAATCTGACTGAGTGCAAGCAAGGCTTTCCGCTTGCTTGTCGTGGTATTTGCAGACAGATCGAGCATGCCAAGGGCCGTCTCCGTTGAGGTTGTAGAAGACGTTTGCGCAACAGATTCTGTCGCCGCCGCTGCGCCAGCGATGCCTTTGGCCTGCGCCGTCTTGGCGATCACCTGACGCAGTCGCATCAGCGCATCTTCCAACGCAGCCAGCGAGGGCGCTGCGCGTCCCAGTCGCGTATCGACCATCTGCTTTAAAGGTTCGAAGGCAGAAAGCGCAGCGCTCGCCTGGTCCAGCCATGCCGATACCTGGTCGGCGCGGCTTTCCAGCATGGCTTTGTCGAAAGCCTCGCCGGTCATGCGCCCCTCATCAAGGGCGGCCTGGTATGCCTCTCTGCTCTGCCGGCCCAAATTATCGACCTCGCGCGAGTCCTGCCAATCCATCAAGGTGACCGACCTGACACCGCTGGAAATCGGTAGCTTTCGCAACGCATCGCCGGCGTAAATATTGAACCAGGCGAGTTTGGCCGCGCGCTCCTCGGCATCGTCGCCGTCCAGTTCGGGAAACAACCCCTCCCAGCGTTCATCCAGCAGTCGATGCAGCAACTCGAATGCTTGCGCGGCACCAGCCAGGCCATCGGTTGAAATAAGCGCCTCGCCCAACCAGACGGCCATTTGCAGATCCTTGCTCTGGGTTGCCAGCACATCGCCGGCGAGCTTGATGACCTGGCGCCAGTCGGCCGCCTTCAACTCCGTCTGCCACTCGCCCTGGCGCAGACTTGGATCATCGGCGCGGCGCGCTTCGCGCACGCGGTCGTAGACCGGGTTAAAGCTCACGTCCTCGCCGCAAGGACGATCGGGCGAGATCGGAGCGAGTAGTTCGGCAAGATCAAGGCTCATGGCAAACTCCGTACGTACCGCGTGGTTTACTCGATGATGGCGCCGGGCAGACTGACCGGCGTGCTGCGTGCGTTGAGGTATTGCTTCATCGGATCGGACAGCTCGATGGTGAGAAACACCTGCGCCTGACTGAAGCCGGCGTCGCGCAGACGACCCGTGATATCGGCCCATTGCAAGGCGTTGTACGAGTCGTGGAAATCGGCCAGCACGAAGCCGTGCGAGCCGCTGGCGAAATCTTTCAGCAACTGCTGAAAACCATCCGGGCCGCTATACAAGCGGGTCAGTACCAGCGGTTCGGGCGGTGGTACCAGCGGTGGCGCGGCACTGGACGATGTGGCCGGCACCAGACTGGCCTCCACCGGCGCTGGCGGTTCCATGCTGATACGCAAACTCGCTTGGGTGCAGGTGGCCGGCGACCAGAACACCGCGACTTTCGCCTCGGCCAGTGAAGCCGCCTTGCTGCTGGCATTGAAATTGCGATCCTTGCAATCGATCTGCAGCACCGTGCCGTGCGCGCCTTCTACCAAGGTGCCGAGCTGGCTGGGTCCGCTGAACATGAAGCTGCCGGCGAGGAAGGCTTGCTCGGTGTTGATCGATGGCTGCATCTGGCCCTGGGTGGCGAGCATGGACTGAAAGCCGGCGGTGAGCGGCAAGCTCACACCACCGACACGGATCGGTGTGCGCTCGCGCTCGCTGACGAAAGGCGCCAATGAGTCGCTGACGAAGGCATTGAGCTTGCCTTGCGGGCCATAGAGCGCAGCGAGCTGCTGCTCGGGCGGCAGCGGCTTGAGCGGCGCCACCACACCGTCGCTCCAGCGTTGCTGTAAATAACCCGCCGCCCGTTGCACCGTCAGAAACAGCAACAGCCGTGACGGCCCTTGCACGATCGACCAGGCGCCAAGGTCGTCACCTTTGAATTGCGATGCGTAGTTGTCGGCGGGCCGGTCCACCGATTGCAGCAGGGTCGCGTATTCGGAGGCCGGCGGTTGCGCGGCGATGCCCTTGCCACGATAGATGTCCGCAACGATTTGATAGAGGTTCTGATCGCCGCCCTCGGCCTGCAGTCGCAAGTAGCCATTGGCAAATAACGCGCGCTGCGTATCCAGCACCTGACGACGGGTATCGAGCACCGCCAGCAGCCATGTCGGCGCATCGGCCTGGGTCGATCGAAAGCTGCCCGCTACCCATTGCCAAAAGGGTCGCCACGCTCCTGTCCATCCCGCGGCGCGCGCGTGTTGCCAGGCAAGATGCCAACGCACGGAGAACGGCAACCCCAGCGGCAGCCCGAGCAAGTGGTGTTGCTGGCTTTCAAAAAAAAAGCGGTAGGGATTGTCGTCGCCGGCGGCGCGCTTGGCCAGTTCGCTGGTGCGCCCTTTCCACAAGCTCACCCCATCGAAAAAACGCGATTGAAACAATGCCCATGCGCGGAAATAGCCGGCGAAATAGGCACTACGAAATCCATCGGCCAGGCTTTTTTTTTCCGTCAGGGTATCGCCGATGGTGCTGACCAGCGGAGCTACGACGCCCTTCCATATATCCACCGTATAGGCGGCTGAAATGGTCGGCATGCTGCCGGCTTCCACACCGACCACGCGGTCGGACGGCAACCAGAAATCCTGCAGGCGCGGCCCGCTCATGCGCTTGTCGGCCCAGGCTTCGAGATCTTGCGGGCGTGGCGTATAGACCGCCAGCAGGCGCTGCAATTCAGCCTGCAGCCGATGCTGCTCGTCGTCCAGCACGTCGCTCTTTTGCCAGCGCAGATAGCCGAGGTAGGTGGCGAGCAAGGCATCCGCGTTATCGCGGTCGCGGCGGGTATCGGCATTGGCGGTGAAGAACGGCGAAAACAGCCGGGAGCGCGGATCGAACACCACGTTGTACGGCGCCTCGTGTTCCATGCACGAGGCGCCCCGCCCGCGACAGTGCTGCAACATGCGCAAGCGCTGCGCCACCGCCAGCACCTGTTCGATGCCGATGCGGCCGTTGGCCAGGTCCGCATCGATCATCTGGTCATAAGGTGCCAGGATCAGGCTGGAAAAATCGCTCACCACCACCTGTTTGAGCTGCTCGATATCGCGATCGGAACGGCGCAACCCGAAGCCCAACTGACGCTGCTCGGCACTGGCTTCCAACTGTTCGATAGTACGGCCGCAACCGGCCACCCAGGCGATACGGCCACTGGCACCGGCATTCTCACGGCCCTGGCAGGCAGCACGCGTCTGCGCCAGCAATTGGGCATCGTCGAAGCGCGCCTGGCTCAATCCGAAAGTGAGATAACCGGACAGGCCAAGCAGCGCCGCCACGCCCAGGGCCGCGACCCCGATACGCCCTGCACTGCCCTTCAGGCTGGGTGCGGCCAGCGGCTGATCGGCGGGCAAGAAGCGGGTGAACAGATCACCGACAAAAGCGCCGGCAGAAGCTTCCGCCGTCGGTCCACCGGCGAGGTAGAAACCGCGCCAGCGAGGGGTGCGCTGAAACGGGTTGTCCTCCAGCAACAGACCGACGAAGCTGCGCAGGCCACTTTGCAAACGGGTCAGCGCCTGTACGAACTCGAATACGCCACGGCGCCCACGCACCTCGTACTGCGCTGCCAGCGCGGTTAGCCGCAGTGCGTGCAGGCGCTCGGCGAGCGGTGCGAACAAACCGTCGAACGTGCTGCTAGTGCCGGCGCTGACCGCCTCGTTTTCCGGCAGCCGATGGCCCATCGCCTGACTGAACGCTTCCGCCGGCAACGCGGCGCGGAAAACGCCATACCCAGGCAACAGCTCCAGCCCGGTCACCACGAAGTACACCGGCAAGCGGATCTGCAGATGCTCCATGCTCTCGTCGACCAACCGGCGCAAACGCATGCTGGTGGCTTTGAGTTCGTCCGCCTTGCCGAGCAGGCTGCGTGCCGCGATGCACACCACAATGCCGTTCAAGGGCAGCCGGTCGCGCTCGCTGGCAAGCTGCATCAGCGCCTGGTACCACAGGCCACGCTCGGTGCGCGCGTCGGCGTCGCAAACGATGCGCGGGCTGGTCTCGATGGCGAGCATCGACTTGAAGAACCACCAGCGCCACACCGAGCCGGCGTCGTCGCCGCTGGGCGCGGGGAACGGCGACACCGCACTGGCGGCGCGCAGCAGGCCGTGCACGTTGGCCTCGGTGTCGCCGAGGAATAGCATCCACGGCACCCGATACAACGGCTGGCGGCCACCGGCCATCTCGGGCGAACGCTGGATAGTGCGCTTGGCCTCCTGGATCGCCGCCTGCATTTTCGCCAACGGCTCGCGTTCGTCGTCGGGATTGCCCGGCCCCAGATCGCCGATGCGTTGGCGCGTGCGACCTGCGCGCGAATAGCGTTTAGCGCCTGCGGTGAACCACCACAGCACCGCCATCGCGGCGAGGCTCAGACCGAGCAATTGCCAGAAACGCGGTGGAATGGCCGGCACCAGCGACGGCGCCACAAAAACGATCAGGGCCAGCAGCACGATGCCGCTCAGCACCAGCAAAGTGGATTTCAGCCAAGCTTGCGATACGACGTTCATGGTCCAGGCTTCCTCAGCGCGTCGGTTCGGTCTGGATGGTCATGAAGTCGGCCACGAATTTGTCATCGCCACGACTCGCCTCCACAGCCTGCTTGAGCAAGGGCAGGTAGACGTTGGCCGCTTCCGAATCGGGACGCAGCCCCTGGTACAACGGCTTGGCGCTGGAGACCACGGATATCAGCTCCTGCCCGAACGGCGCGTCCACCGTGATCCAGCCGCCGCCCTGCACACCGGACTGGCCTACGTCGAGCTGCCCGCTGGCGGCAATCACCTGTCCGCTATGCGGTTCGCGCTGGTTCGGAAACAGATGGATCACCTGCCCTTCGACGGTGTAGTAATCGACATACAGGTAACCGTCGTGATTGGCCTGGATCAATTTCACGATCACTTGCTCGTCTTTGACGAAGCGGTCGGAATGGCCTGTCGTCGGCGTTACCGCCAGACCGTCGTGGCGGTCGAGATTGCGTTGGCGATAAGGTGTGAGCAACTTCACCACTTCGCAATGCGGCCAGATCAGCACCTTGACCTGATAGCTCGGCGTCTTCACGCCGGGGATGCCGGCCACATCGGTGCGCAAGCGCTCCAGGTCGATCGGCTTGGACACATAGCCGCCTATCGAAGTGACACCGTCTTTGTCCACGTTCGCCGACAAGTCCGCGCAGACGTAGCCGGCGATCTCCTGCGCCACCAACTGCTGCACGCTCGGCCCGGCCAGCTTTGCCGGTGATACGAAAAACCACACCAGGTAGGCGATTGGAATCAGCAGGGCCACAGTCACGCCAAGCTTGAGCACCAACGCGTCCCATGACTTGGGATAGCGTGGCCCCGAGGGGTCTTTCATGAGGTAAGGCTGCGGCGTGACCTGTTCTTCACGCAAGGTATGCAAGGGCGCCGGCGCCACCGGAAGCTGGCGGCTGTTCAACTCCTTGATCTTGCCCAGCTCGCCGTGGTCGCCCGTCTCGTAGTAGTACTGGCCGACGAAACCGAGCAGCAGCGCGTGGTAGTACACCTCGCGTACTTCCTCGTCGCCGCCCTTGAGATTGGACAGGTGCTCGAAGAACTCGTTGCCGGCGTTATTGGTGTTGAACAAGCTCACCTGCATCGGACTGGCGTGGCTCCACCACGTCGGGTTGCGGGTGATGATTTCGTCGAACCAGGCGACCACGGCGAACGCAGCGGCTTCGACCGCCGCAGTTGGCTTGCCTGCCGCCAGCGCACTTCTGCGCGCCTGCTCGACCAAGGCGCGTGCGCGCGCATAGACCTCATCCACACTGTCCTGCGCTGCGCTATCGATAATCTGCTCGTCGATCGCCAGCCCGAAGGAAAACAGCGGCACGAAGAATTCCAGCAGGCGTGCCATCGCCGTCACTCCTGCGCGCTCACGGGGTACAGCTTAATGACGGTCTGCTCCGGTGGCAGGTCGCAATACACCGCCATGTTTCGCGCATTGCGAATGCCCTGCCAGAACGGATGCCTGGTATCGACCAGAAAATACGTGGTGTTAGGCGTTTTCTGCGGCAGCTCTTCCGGCGGCACCGGCAGCAGGTCGATCTTCAGGCCGAACAACGCCGCCTGCAGCAGGCGCGGCATTTCGTCCACCGAACAGATTTTGCCGGTGCGCGACAAGCGGTCGAACAGATCTTGCCCGCGCAGCTCGGATTCAAAGGCCAGATAAAAGCGCGTCTTGTCTGACTCGAACAAGCTGGCCGCAAGCTCTGCCTTGTACAGCCGGCTGTCGAAAGTCAAGGTAATACCTACCTCCGCCCCCACCGTGAGTGCCTTTATCAACGCCTCCGCGCGCTGAAAAGCGATGCGGAAACACGCGCGCAGATTGTCGTGATCGTATGGCGGCAGTTCGGTTTCCGCCGGATTGTCGCGCAGGCCGCCGGCGAACCCGATTTCCTCGGAGAACACCGAAAATTCAGCGACCAGTTCGCGCAACTGCTGATACAGCGGATACGGACCGATGATGCCGCCGCGGACGTGTTCCTGTAGATCGGCGATATAGCGTGCGAAGGTCTGCATCATCACCACCCGCATCACTTCCTGCGCGCTGGTGGAAGCCGCGCGGATGCCGCGCTGACGTTTCGCGCTGGAGAAATCCGCACCGCGCGAGGACAGCAGGTCACGCAAGCCGCGCGTCCATCGGATGAGATTCGCCGAGCCTTGCAGTGCGATCAACGCTGGAATGTAGTCGCTGGAAGGCTTGAAGCGTCCCGGCCCGTTCGGCACGATCTCGGCGAACTTGTAAGCCTCGCATGCCGCCAGCAACGCCTCCGCACCCTCGTCGAGGCTGCTGATGATCTGCACCTGATAGCCGAGAAAGTCGACCTCCGCGGTCGGTGCCTGCGGATCGTAGGGATCGGCGCGCGATTCGCCGTCCAGCCGATGGCGCGCGGGCAATCGACTGCCGCGCTCGTCATGGCGTCCCAGACCATCGAGCGTGCGTTCACGCTTAAGCACCAGATACAGCGCTATCGGATCATTGCCGGGCACGGCCAGTTCGAGCAGGCTGCGCTCGGGCAGGCGTGCGTTGCCGCCGCCTTCGGCGGTGGCCGCTACCCCGCCGCTGATGACCTCGCCATGACGGGTCAGCAGAACGAAGCGTTCCAGCGTGGCCATGCCGGTAGCCAAGGCATCCTCGCGCAACACCAGCGACTCGAAACCCCAGTAATACGGCGAAAACTGCCGATGCAAGCGCAAGGCATACGTCTGCTGCCAGGCATCCTGTGCCTGAAGATGTTGCGGGGTGAGGAAACCACCCTGTGCCCAATGAACTTGTCGTAGCGGCTGCATGACACGGCGTCCTTATCGAATCTCGTTACCGAGTAGGGAGTTGCAGAAGTGCGAGTTCCAGAAGTGCAGCGGGCCACTCATCGACTTATCCATGTCATTCACCATGGCTGCGTCGTCACGCTGAAACCGCGGCGGGCAAGCCCGGCCAGCAAGCCATCCTTGCCAGTGAGATGAATCGCACCGACGGCAACGAAGCAGCCGCCTTGGCGCAGCAGCGGATCGAGTTCTTCCAGCCAGCGCGCATTGCGGTGTTCCAGCAGGCACTCGCGGGCATGTCGTTCGGCCTTTTGCGCGTGTTCGTCCAAGCCGTGCATGGCATCGATATCGGCGAGCCAAGCGGGCAGATTGCCATCGCGATAAAAAGCTAACGAACGTTCGGTTTCCTCGCGCAGCGCCTTGGGATCGGCCAAGCGCTGCCGCAGCACCACGGCGTAGTCGGCGGCTGGCGTGCAATCGAGTGCGGCGAGCTGATCCTCCAAGGTTTCCAGATGCACCAAGCGAAGGCTGTGGAGGCGCGCCATGTCCTCCACGATGCGATCGATGCTGCGCGGCGGTGCCTGCTCGGCGCCTTCCTCCAGCAAGGTCATGGCGACCCAGGGCTTGAAGCGATTGAGTTGGCTGCCGTTGTACTCGGGCAACAAAGTAATCAGTTCGATAAATTCGGTTCCGCCGATCAACGTTGCCAGATGCTGCCCTTCGGCGAGAAAACGATAACGGTCATAACGGGGCTCCCACGAAGTTTGGCCGTCCACTTCGTTGACCAGCACCCGCTGGGTCTCGATCGCGCTGCGTACGCGCTGCAGATCCAGCCCCAGCTCAGCGGAGGTACCTATATGAATAGTGCCGAACAGCAAGCTGTCCTTCCGCCCCGGCAGCGGCGAATGAATGCGAAACAGCACTCCGTGCGCCGCGCCCCAGTCGGCGCCGCCCTCCTGCGCCCGCAACGGCAACCACGCCAGCAGCCCGCAACCTATGGCGAGCAGAAAACGCAAGCTTTGCGATGGCCTTGCCGGCAGCATGGCTCGATTCCCGGTCATGAACGTCTGCGATTCTCACGACGCGCCCGCGCAACAGCCATATCACGTAGAGCCTAGGCCATTCGGAAAACACCTGGCCGATTGTCCCCGGCCGTGCATACGGCTATGTTGCTGATGCGCAGACATGCCGTAAAAGGAAGCATTGCTATGCGCTATGGGGAATTAAATGCACATACTTATTGCGGATGACCATCGACTGATCGTCGAGGGCGTCAAACTCAAGCTCGCCGAGCTGGACCCGGACACTGAGTTCTCGGTCGCCATGGACATGGACGAGTTGCGCCAGGCGATCCATCACGAGAGTCCGCCCGATCTCGCGCTGATCGATATCACCATGCCGGGCGTGCGCGGCAACCAGCACCTGGCTGAATTCATCGGGACCTTGCCCAACGTGCCGGTGATCGTGCTGTCCGGCTCCGAAGATCCTGCCTTGATGAAAGAAGTGCTGGCCATGGGCGTCCAGGGCTTTATTCCCAAGGCTTATTCGCCCGATGTGATGCTGTCCGCGATACGGCTGGTCTTGTCCGGTGGCGTCTACGTGCCGCCGATGATGCTGCAGGAAGCCAGTGGCCTCACCTTCCCGGTGGACGCCCACGAGGCATCCGATAGCTCACTCGAAGCCACACTCGAAGAACGGCTGCGCAAGCTGCTTACCGAACGGCAGGTCGACGTATTGCGCCTGCTTTCACAAGGTAAGCCGAACAAGGTGATCGCGCGCGACCTGGGCATCAGTGAAGGAACCGTGAAAATTCATCTTGCTGCGATCTTTCGCGCGCTCAGTGTGCGCAACCGAGTCGAAGCCGTAGTCGCATCGCGGCGTATCAGCAGCTTATAGGCATCGACCGCTGTCCGAGTGTCACCCATCGATCTTTTGTGCGGCGTATGCTGCTGCGATTGGAGCTTGCGAACGCTCCGTACCCATACCGGAAGAGCATCCGGTCGGTACTACCGGAGATGCCACCTTGCGCCAGGAGGAAGCCCCGCACCTTCGACACCGCCGTGCGCGTCCTGGCACGGTCTGGCCGTTACGTGGCTTGATGGCTTTGCTCGGCATGCTGTTCCCCGCGTTGGCGAGTGTGCAAACGGTTATCGCCGACAAACCGCTTGCGTTCGGCATTCTGCCGCTCGGCGGTCCGTCCGAGTCGGTGAATGCGTGGCGGCCCATGCTCGACGACATGAGCACCGCCCTGCAACGCCCTGTCAGCAGCGTCTCGGTAAGCACCTACGAAGGACTCGCCCAAGCCCTGGCCGAGAAACGCATCGATCTCGCTTTCGTTTCCGGGCTGTTGGCCCTGGATGCCGTCACCAAGGACCGCATGCAGGTCATCGCACAGCTCGCCAACGACAACCATTCGCGCAGCTATTACTCCGTGCTGATCGTCGGCAAAGACTCACCCATCCATAATCTGGACGACCTTTTTCACCATCCTGGCCATTGGCGCTATGCCCATGGCGAGGTGCTGTCGGTTTCCGGCTACCTGGTGCCGGAAACCCAGCTCTTCGCCGAACGCAAACTGGATTCGGACACCTATTTCGCCACCGTGACCGTGGACAACCACCAGAACAACGCATTAGCCGTGGCCAATGGCGAAGCTGACGTAGCCAGCAACAATACGGCAGACCTGGAACGCTTCGCCAAGCGCTTCCCGGAACAATACGCACGGCTGCGCATACTGTGGAAATCCAGCCCGATTCCGCATGCGGTGATTATCATCCGCAGCGACTTACCACCCGCCTTGCGCGATCAGGTCATCGGCTTTGTAACCCACTACGCCAGGCACGGGCGCAATGCCGCGGCAGAATTGGCCAAGCTCAAACTGATCCACGACATCAGCGGCTTCAGCCCGGCTGGTAATGACGCATTGATTCCCTTTGCCAATATCCAGTACACCCTCGACCGTCGGCATGCACTCAGCGCGCAATGGATCAACACGGCGGCTATGCAAGCGCGCCTGCAAAAAATCGAGACCGATCACAACGAACTCTTGCGACGACTGCAGCCGCCAGCAAGACCTTGAGTGAATGCTACGGCCTTGCAGCTCTCGCTCCTCCCCCTGCATGCAGGGAAGGGAGTACGGACATCCCGCAGTCGCCATAGCGCGTCGGAGATATGGCGGCCCTTCCCTTCGACGCCAATCATGATCGGCGTTCTCGCGCAAGGGAGACCATCATGTCGCTGCGACGTCGCATCCATATCGATCACGCGCTCACCGGCTGCGTCCGCATACTGCTGCTCTGCGGCAGTATCGCCGCCTCTGCACAAACAGTTCCGTCGCCGGCATCGTCATCCGCTCCACTGGCCGGCGCTGCGGACCTGGGCCAGCCTTTCGCCACCAAGTACGCACGCTTTCAACCGGTGCCGTTCGAGAGCATTCCGGGATGGCATACGGACACGGTGCGCGAAAGCCTCGACGTATTCAGCCGTAGCTGCGGGGTACTGGCGCGCAAGGATGCCTGGAGCGCCGCGTGTACCGAGCTGACCCAGACCGATGGCAGCAGCGACGATGCGGCACGGCACTTTTTCGAGGCCCATTTTCAGGTCTATCAGGTAATGAACCCGGACACGTCCGTGGACGGCCGCATCACCGGCTACTACGAGCCGCAACTGGATGGCAGTACCGAACGCAGCGATCATTTTCGCTACCCGGTCTACGCCCAGCCTCGCGACCTCTATCAGTTGGATGCGCGCTCACTGAGCGGCGCCCGTCGGCAAGCCTTTCGCATCGACGGCAACCGACTGCTCGCGGCCGCCCCTGGCAGCGGTGATGCTCACGACTATGAACTGGCGCTTGAAGACAACAGCCCAGGCGTCGCCGACAAACGCTATCGCGTACGCATCGACGGCGAGCGCATCGTGCCCTACTACAACCGCCAGCAGATCGAAACGCAGGGAGTCGACGCCGACGTGATCGCCTGGGTGGATGACGCTTACGCGCTGTACTCCATGCAAGTGCAGGGCTCGGGCAAGATTCGCCTGCAGAACGGCAATTTGATCCGCGTAGCCTATGCCGAGCAGAACGGGCAGCCGTTTCTGCCGAATGCCTCGCCCAGTGACACGGCGCTGGCCGGCAGCGCGATCAAGACTCGCGGTCTGCGTCTTGGGGCGGCGGCGGCCGCAGGCACGGCGGCGACCGCGAACGACGATGTGAGCGCGATCATTGCCCAGCTCAAACGCAGTGGCGATCACTCGACAGGCAACGTATCCCAAGCCACGGTGCCGACACCCGCTAACAATGCGCAGATCCCATCAAGGATCGCCCCATCAAAGATCGTCCAATCAAGGACCGTCCAATCCATGATCGACCGGCTGGGACGAAACGGCGACAGTCCACACCCCGCCACTGCACCGGTGCTTGCCGATCCACCGGCGCCCGATGCTCGCGATCCACGCGTGCAAGCCATGATCGCTCAACTGCTGGGCAAGGCACCCGCCAGCTCGACCAGCAAGCCAGTGGTCGCCACCACCGGTAGCGAGGCGGCGCGATTGACTGTCGATCCGGCACACAAGAAAACCAAGCCCAATGGAATCGGTGTCGGCAGTGGCATCGGCGACCCCAGCTATGTGTTCTTCCGCGTGATCGCGGATGGCCCGCAGGGACCATTGGGCGCATTGGGCGTGCCGCTCACCGCCGGTCGCTCATTGGCCGTCGACCCGCGTACCACGCCGCTTGGCGCACCGGTGTTCGTCACTACGGCGGCGCCGCGCGGCGCGGGCACGATCGATCGGCTGATGTTCGCCCAGGATACCGGCGGTGCGATCCGCGGCAGCGTGCGTGGCGACTTCTTCTGGGGTTTCGGCGACGACGCCGGCAACATGGCCGCGGCGATGAACGCCAACGGCCGCATGTGGCTGCTGCTGCCCAAGGGGCTGACGCTGGGCGCGCTCAATCCGCGAGTACGCACGCGCAGCCTGGGTAGCTCGGCCACGGCTCCCGACTGTGTGATTCCAGACAACGAAAGCTGCGTAGAGAACTAAACGGACACGCTGCGGTGCTACCCACCGCCATAGGTTCTAGACCCTCCGGTGAATATCGCCCGGTGCCTCATCGTTCGAGACTTCGATAGAACGCGGCAAGGGCCGCGACCATCGCCGTGGCCATGCTCGACGAACTGCTTCCTTACTACGAAAACGAGTTGACCAGCCTGCGCTCGCTGTCGAAAGAGTTCGCCGCGCGCTACCCGAAAATCGCCGCGCGGCTGGCGCTGGAAGGCGATGTCTGCGAAGACCCGCATGTCGAGCGGCTGATCGAATCCTTCGCCTTCATCGCCTCGCGCATCCACAAGAAACTGGACGATGACTTTCCGCAGATCACCGAAGCCCTGCTGTCGGTGTTGTACCCGCACTATCTGCGGCCGATACCGTCGATGTCGATCGCCCAGCTCGCCGCTACCGCCGACGCGCAACTGAGCGGCGTCCAATCGCTGCCGCGCGGCACGCCTTTGTTGACCCGTGCCGTGCAGGGCATGCCGGTGCGTTATCGCACGGCCTACCCGGTGGACGTGTGGCCGGTGCAGGTGAGCGAAGCAGCCTTCGAACCGGTCGAGCGCTCGGCCTTTGCCTTGCGAGGCGCTCATGTGGCGGCCACGGTGCGCATTCGTCTGGAAGTCGTCGGCAAAACCAACTTTGCCGCGCTGGACATCCGACGCCTGCGCTTTTATCTCGACGGCGAGAGCCCGCTGGTGCATGCGCTGCACGAGCTGCTGCTCAACAACGTCGAGGCGGTGTCGGTGGTGGCGCCGGATGGTGAAGCTCAGGTGGCCGGGCAGACGCTGGGCGCCGAAAGCATCAAGGCCGTCGGCTTCGATACCGACGATGGACTGCTCGACTACGATCCACGCAGTTTTCTCGGCTACCGTCTGCTGCAGGAATATTTCACGCTGCCGGAAAAATTTCTGTTCGTCGATATCGATGGACTCGATCTCAAACGCTTCAACCGCGCGATAGAACTGCGCATCGCCCTGCGCACGTTCGGCCGGCCGGAGCGTGCGGCGCGCATGGAGCAGACCGTCAACCGGGACAGCTTTCGCCTGCACTGCACACCGATCGTCAACCTGTTCACCCAGCAGGCCGAGCCGATCCGCGTGAGCCAGGAGCTGAGCCAGTATCCGGTGATTCCCGACGTGCGCAGACCCTTGGGTTTAGAGGTCTATTCCATCGATCGCGTGCAACGCCTGACCCGCAGTGGCGAGACCGCCGTCGGCACCGAGTTCCTGCCGTTCTTCTCCACCCGCCACGGCCTCGGCAGCGAGGACAAGGGTTGCTACTGGTACGCACAACGCCTGCCATCGGCACGCCCCAACGACGATGGCACCGAGATCGCGATCGCCCTGGTCGATCGCGCCATGGACCCGTGCGTCCCCGCCGTGGAAACACTGTCGCTGTCGATCACCTGCACCAATCGCGACCTGCCGTCACTGCTGCCGTTCGGTGGTGAAGAGAGCGCCCTGCAAGTGGAGGACGGCGGCATCATCGGCCATGCACGCTTGTTGAAGAAGCCCACGCCGACCTGGCGTGCGCCGATGCGCTTGGCCAATCAATGGCGGCTGATCTCGCACCTTTCGCTCAATCATCTGTCGATCGTCGAGGGTGGCCGCGACGCCCTGCTGGAGATCCTGAGCCTCTACAACTTCGCCGACTCGGCCACCTTGCGCAAGCAGATCGCCGGCATCGTCGAGGTCAAGAGCCGGCCTTCGCTGGGACGGATCGGCAAGGCGCCGCGGCAATCGTTCGTACGCGGCACCGAGATCGAACTGAGCTTCGATGAGGAACAATACGTCGGCTCCGGGGCCTATCTGCTGGCGCGCGTACTGGAGCTGTTTTTCGGGCTGTATTGCACCGCCAACTCGTATACGCGCCTGACCGCGCACAGCCTGCAACGCGAAGAGCCGCTGGCGACCTTTGCGCCGCGCACCGGCGCGCAGCCGTTGGTCTGACATGGAAGACCGCCAGGCTCCCGCCGAATCCACGGTCATCATGGCGCCGCTGCCGGTTGGTTCGCCCGGCCTGCCCGGCCTGGCTGCGCGCGCCCCGCTGGACGGCCTGCTGAGCGAACCTCATCGCTACGGTTTCTTTCAGGCGGTGCGCCTGCTTTATCACGTGCACGGCGTGCCGCCTCGTTCGGGCGCTGCCGGTCTTCGTGAACCGTTGCGCTTTACGGTGCCGGCGAGCCTGAGCTTTCCGCCGAGCGAACTGCACTCGCTGGTGCATGATGCCGGCGCGGCGGAACACGCCGCGCGCTACAGCATGAGCGTGAACTTCGTCGGACTCACCGGCCCTTCCGGCGTGCTTCCCAGGCACTACACCGAATGGCTGATCGCGCTGCATAAAGCGCGCGATCCCGCCGCCCGCGACTTTCTGGATATCTTCAACCATCGTCTGATCGGTCTGTTCTGGCGCGCCTGGGCCAAGCATCGCACCGAGCTGAGCGAGGAGTTCGGCGCGCACCGCATCAATGGCGGCCACCACATACTGCGGCATGTCTACGATCTGATCGGCCTGGGCACGCCTGCCCTGCATGCATTGGCGCGACCTCATCGCAGCGATACGCACAAGCACAAGCTGCCGGGTACCGCGCTGGGTTACTACAGCGGCTTGGTGGCACAGCGGCCGCATGGCGTAGGCGCGTTGACTCAGGTCGTCGGCGACGTCGTCGGGGCCGCGGTCGATCTGATCGGCTGTCACGGCACCTGGCAGAGCATCCCCCGCGCCGACCGCACCCGCCTAGGGCGAAGCAACCAGCGCTTCGGCGACGGCTGCGTGCTGGGCCATCGCTATTGGGATCGACAAACCACGGTGCGCCTGCGCATCGGACCGCTGAGCCTGCGCCGTTTCGATGCGTTGCTGCCACATCGCGAGCTGCTTGGCGCGGTGGTCGAACTGCTGCGCTTTCTCACCGGGCTAGCGCTTGATTTGGACATCCAATTGCTATTGCGCGCCGAGGCGGTGCCGGCGGCACGCATCGGCGGCCGCCAACCTGCGCGCATTGGCTGGAACTGCTGGCTTGGCGGGCGTCGCAGCGAGCAACCGGCCGACGAGTGTCGTTTCGTATTCATGGGTTTGTGAGGAGATAGGTCATGGCGGTAAACCTGCGCGCGCTGGTGGCGCGACTGAACACCACTTGCCGAGGCGCGATGGAGGGGGCCGCCGGCCTGTGCCTGTCGCGCACGCACCACGATGTAGACATCGAACATGTGCTGATGAAGTTGCTGGAGGTCGATAACAGCGACATCCGCCGCATTCTGCGCCAGTTCGATATCGCCCCCGAAAAGCTGGAACGAGAACTCAGCCAGATCCTCGACGGCTTCAAGACCGGCAATACCCGCACGCCGGCATTGTCTGCGCATATCCCCGAGTTGCTGGAACAGGCCTGGACTTACGCCTCCATCGAGTTCGGCGAAACGCGAATACGCAGCGGTCACCTGCTGGTAGCACTGATCGCGGTACCCGCACTGCGCCGGCTGGTACCGGCCAAATCGCTGGCGGACATCCATATCGAAACCCTGCGCCAGCATTTTCATGCACTGGTCGAAGCCTCGGTGGAAGCCCGCGAAGCGCGCAGCTTCGGCGATGGCGATAGCGATGGCCGTTCCCAAGCGAGCCCTATCGAGGGAGGCAAGCCCAGCGCCACGCCTCATCTCGACAAATACTGCAGCAACCTCACGCAGCGCGCGCGCGAAGGCAAGCTCGACAGCGTGCTTGGACGCGATGAGGAAATTCGCCAAATGGTCGACGTGCTTACCCGCCGCCGGCAGAACAGCCCGATCCTTACCGGCGAACCCGGCGTAGGCAAAACCGCCGTGGTCGAAGGGCTTGCCGCGCGCATCGCCATCGGTGACGTGCCGCCGATCCTGAAGAACGTCGAGCTGCTTTCGCTGGATCTGGGAATGCTGCAGGCCGGCGCCAGCGTCAAGGGCGAGTTCGAGAACCGCCTGAAGGGCGTGATCGATGAGGTCAAGGCCAGCAGCAAACCGATCATCATGTTCATCGACGAGGCGCACACTCTGATCGGCGCGGGCGGCCAGGCCGGCCAGAACGACGCGGCCAACCTGCTCAAGCCGGCCTTGGCCCGCGGCGAACTGCGCACCATCGCCGCTACCACCTGGGGCGAGTACAAGAAGTATTTCGAGAAAGATGCCGCTCTGACCCGCCGCTTCCAGGTGGTGAAAGTGGAAGAACCCGACGAGGCCAAGGCCGTGACCATGTTGCGCGGCGTAGCCAAGGCCATGGCGCAGCATCACAAGGTACGGGTACTCGACGAGGCGGTGACCGAGGCGGTGAAGTTGTCCGCGCGCTACATCGTCGGCCGCCAGTTGCCCGACAAGGCGGTAAGCGTGCTCGATACCGCATGCGCCAGGATCGGCATCGGCCTGAATGCCATTCCGGCGCCGGTCGAAGATGCGCGCAAGCGATGGGAGGCCCTGTCCACCGAGCGGGAACAACTGCTCAAAGAGGCCACTGGCGGCAGCGACCACGGCAAGCGCGTCGCCGAGATCGACGCTGAAATAGCCGCACTCAAGAACAACCTCGAAACACTGGAGGCGCGCTGGAAGCAGGAGCTGGATCTGGTCAGCCAGATCCATGCCAGGCTCGATGCCGTCGAGGCGTTGGCAGCCGAGGCACCGGAGCACGCAGCGGCCGTGGACGAACTCAATCAGCTTCGCGCACAGCTCAAAGCCGTGCAGGGCCCGTCGCCCATGGTCCACGCCTTGGTCGATGCCAACAGCGCCGCGCAGATCATCGCCGCCTGGACCGGCATCCCGGTCGGCAAGATGGTGGCGGACGAGATCCAGACCATTCTCAAGCTGCGTGAGCAATTGGAAGAACGCGTCATCGGCCAAAGCCACGCGCTCGAAGCCATCGCCCAGCGCGTACGTACATCACGCGCCAATCTTGAAGATCCGCACAAGCCCAAGGGCGTATTTCTGCTGGTCGGCACGTCGGGCGTCGGCAAGACCGAAACAGCGATTGCGCTGGCCGACATTCTCTACGGCGGCGAACGCAACATGATTACCATCAACATGAGCGAGTACCAGGAGGCGCACACCGTCTCCAGCCTCAAGGGCTCCCCACCCGGCTATGTGGGCTACGGCGAAGGCGGCGTGCTGACCGAAGCGGTGCGTCGGCGCCCCTACTCCGTAGTGTTGCTGGATGAAATCGAGAAAGCCCACCCGGATGTGCTGGAGCTGTTCTTTCAGGTCTTCGACAAGGGCGTGATGGAAGACGGCGAAGGACGCGAAATCGACTTCAAGAACACCATCATCATCCTCACCTCCAATGCCGGCACCGGGCTAATCATGCAGGCGTGTTCGATCCAGGGCGTGGTTCCCACCACCGAACAACTCAACGAACTGCTGCGCCCCGAACTGCAGGAGTACTTCAAGCCCGCCTTTATCGGCCGCACCACGGTGATACCGTTCTATCCGTTGCGCGACGAAAACATGAAAAAGATCGTGCGCCTGAAACTGAGCAAGATCGCCCGCCGTATCGCCAGCAATCACGGCGCCCACTTCGCCTATGACGATGCCCTGGTCGACACCATCGCCGCCCGCTGCACCGAGGTAGATTCCGGCGCCCGCAACATCGACAACATTCTCAGCGGCAGCTTGCTCCCCGAGATCGCCGGCGAAGTGCTGGAGCGAATGGGACGCGGCGAGGCGGTGCGGCATATCCAGGCGAGCGTGGTGGAGGACGGCAGCTTCACCTACACCTTGTCAGGAGCCTGAGCTGAGGAGCGCTGGCGAACGATCGGTATAACCATAGCCACTCGGCCTAGGCCTTCCCGCGAATAGGCGCGGCGCGGGCGAATCCGCACGATAGGCACAATCTCGCCAAGTACCCGCCGCCATGCCGTTCACCACTCGCGAACGCACCTTCACCCTGGGTACGCCGCTGGGTGAGGATGAATTGCTGATCCAGACATTCGAAGGCAGCGAGCAGCTATCGCGCCCCTTCCATTTCAAGCTGACCCTGCTGTCCGAGCGCGACGACATCACCCCGGACAAGCTGATCGGCAAACGCGTGACCTTACGCATCGAGACCGCCGACGCGGAACGTCATTGGACCGGCCTGGTGTCCAGTTTCACCCGGCTGGGTACGCGCCAGGCTCCCGGCGCCACGGACGAAACGCTTACTACCTACCACTGCGAAGTCGTGCCCTGGCTGTGGTTGATGACGCTGCACGAAGACTGCCGCATCTTCCAGAATCAGAGCGTTCCCGACATCGTCGAAGCGATCTTCGCCGAGTTCCGGTTCAGCGACTACGAGCTGCAGCTCACCGGGACTCATGAGCCGCTGGTGTATTGCACCCAGTACCGCGAGAGCAACTTCAACTTCATCGCCCGCCTGTTGGAGCGCGCGGGTATTTACTACTACTTCCGGCACGAAGAAAAAACCGAAACACTGGTGCTGACCGATAACAACGATCGCAATCCGCCGCTCGATCCGGCGCAGGTGCGTTTCGGCCTGCATGGAAGCTTTCAGGAAGGCGATACGATTTCCAGCCTGAACCGGCAAGAGCGCATCCGCAGCGGCCGCTTCGTCACCCACGACTACAACTTCGAGAAGCCAGCCGCCGACTTGATCGGCAGTGCCGATTCGTTGGTGCGGATAGGCGATAACGGCGACTTCGAGCGTTTCGTCACGCCCGCAGGCCATACCCAGCACAACGAAGGGGAAGCGATCGCGCGCCTGCTGATGGAGGCCGAAGAAGCCGAGCACGAAACCTTGTCCGGGGAAAGCGACGTCCGCCTGCTTACCGCCGGCTATATGTTCGATGTGGAAGAACATCCCGACGAGGATTTCAACCGGCGCTACCTGGTCGTCAAGGTGGAACACCATGGCAGCAATAACCTCGATGGCGATGGTGGCAGCAGTTATCGAAACGACTTCTCGGCCATTCCCAACGATGTGCCCTATCGCTCGCCGCTACTGACCCCCAGGACACGCATGCCGGGGCCGCAGACCGCCGTGGTCACCGGCCCGCCCAAAGAGGAGATTTATACCGACCAGTACGGCCGGATCAAACTGCACTTTCATTGGGATCGCCACAGCAAGAACGACGATAAAAGCTCGTGTTTCGTCCGCGTGGCACAGGGCTGGGCCGGGCGCGGTTGGGGCGCATTCTTTCTGCCCCGCGTGGGCATGGAAGTGGTGGTGGATTTTATTGAAGGCGACCCGGACCGGCCGCTGGTCACCGGATGCGTCTACAACGGCGACAACCACACCCCTTACGGGCTGCCTGCGCACGCCACGATATCGACCCTCAAGAGCAACTCCAGCAAAGGCCCCCACGGCTTCAATGAGTTTCGCTTTGAAGATAAAAAGGGCCACGAGCAGCTAATGATGCACGCCCAGAACCGCATGGACGTGTGTGTGAACGACGTCTTCTGCGAGAGAAACGGCGGCGAACGCGATCTGCGTGTCGGTAAAGACTTCGACCTTTCCATCGGCAAGGATCTGAACTTCATCACCAAAGAGCGCTGGTACCAAAGTATCGGCAGCGATATGGATCTGGCCGTCGGCGGAGACGTCCGCCAGGACTTCAAAGGCTCGCTGACCCAACGGGTCGCGCAACTGATCGACATCAACGCCAAAAACTACTCACTGGTCGTCGAATCGGGCATCAACATCAAGAGCGATACATTGGTGATGGAGGTCGCCTCCGATCTGAAAGTACGCGGCGGCAGCATCGTGCTGGAAGCTTCGGACGGAGGCATCACCCTCAAGTGCGGCGGCAGCTTCATCACCATCAAGCCCGACGGCATCGATATCGAAGGGCCGATGGTCAAAATCAACTGCGGTGGCAGCGCCCAGGGCGCGGAGCCGGCCAAGCCGGCCGGCGCGCTTGTCATGCAAGATCCGGTCGAGCCGAACGCCTGCAGTTGCGGTACGCCGGGCGAGTCGGGACATGGTGGTGGCGCGGCCCACCATGGGCACACCAGCCACACCGTCGATCCGGCCAATCCACCGACATGGACGCCACCCAAACCGCCCAAGCTTCCGGTAATTCCACCCGTGCCCGTGGTTCCACCGGTGCCGGAGAAGAACTGCAGTATCAAGACACTCGATCTGAGCTGCGCGCACGGGGCACGGCACCCGGACCCGGCTAGCCGCATTCTGCAAGTCGTGCCCAACACCGGTGCGCTGGAGACCTCGGTTTCCTACAAGGTCGATTCGATCAAAGTGACCTTTAGCGGCAAAAAGAAAAGCGGTGGCAAGGACACTATCAAGCTCAACGGCACCGCCGTCGATGGATCGACAGGCCCGATCCACACAGCCATCCTCCGTTCTCCCTCCGCGCCGACAGCGGCCGATTTCAGCGGCGGCGCAAGCCAGTCATTCGACGTGCCTGCACCTATCTGCGATAGCTGGTGGCCGTATCCATTCAAGCCCGACATCTACTACGTCTACGGCAAAGGCTGCGACGACAACCAGCTTTCATGGACGGTGGAGGCCTACCCGAGCATCGAGTACTCCGGCACGATCGACGTGCTGATGTTCGAGGATCTAATCAAGAAGCTCTTCGGCAACGACAACCTGTCCACGCAGCAGAAGTACGGATTGAAGGCCAGCATAAGCTTCAAGGGACCCAGCGGAAGTTTCAGCCTGGTCTGGGGCTGGAGTGAAAACAGCGACTGGCGCGCCTATTTTTTCGTACAGGCCAAGGCGGGCATCACCTTTGTCTCGGCCGATGGCGTGGGAACGGCCAACCTGCGCGATCTGCTGCTGGCGGCGGGCCTTACGTTCGCCGGCATTCCGTTCAACGCCAGCATGGAAGTCTTCGATTTTCTGGACGATCTGAAGATCGGCAAAGACTCGATACTCGATATTCTCGCGGCGCTGACGCTTTCGCTGGGGCTAAAGCTCAGCATCGGTCTGGACTGCGACATCAAGAAGAAATTCTTTCCCAGTGGCGGCGAAGAGATCGCGCCGTCGGCCAAGCTCAAGGGCACCGCGACCATACACGCCGATCTGATCTATCGCGTCGGCCCTCCCGATGTCGTCAATGTCGTCCTCAGCGGCAAGGGCGAAGCACCGTTCGAAATCTCGGGCGATTTCTCCATCAAAGCCGACGGGCTGCACATGGCCCCGGCCATCGATTTCAAGGGACTGACTATCAAGATCGATATTGAATTCAATCTCATGCGCTTGAAGGTCAAGAAAGGGCTGCTCAACTGGCAGGTACTTGACCCATACCGCATCTGGCCCGATCCATCCGACCCGTCGCCGCCCGACTGGCGCCTGCTACCCCCATGACTCGCCAACGCGCATCCCGACCAGGAGTACCCGCATGAGCAACCCCCGCTACGTACTTCATGCGCGCAGCTACGGCATCGCAGTGTCCTGTGGCATCAATGGATCGACCACGTTGCATGACGATACCGGCGAAGGCCGCAGCTTCTACCGGCCGATCAACGAATGGATCATGCCGGAAGGCAATCTGATTACCGGCCTGATCTTTCAACCGCCCGGCGGCGTGCTTCCCGACGGCAGCCCCGCCGGCGGTGCGGATGCCTTTGTCCATCTGGAACTTATCACCGCCGATGAAAGCGGCTCGATCGTGCTCGACCAGCCACCGCTCGCTACGTACCGCTGGCCCAATCCGTCAAGGCCGGCGGTGCTTCCGTTGCCGGTGATGGCCCCCATCCCTGCCCTGCAGCCGGTGGCAACCAAGCTATGGCTCGAAGCCGAGCGCGTCGAACGGATTCAAGCGCAAGACCGGATTCACATCGCCGCCCTGGTCAATGCGCTGATCGACGCGCTTGCCAGCCAAGACCGCGCCAAAGTGCTGCAGCTACTCGACTACCGGCTCGAAGACGAGGCGAGAGCACGAATGCAGGCCCCCGAGGCCGTGAAAACTTCCGCCGGCAATCTCGTCGCGAGTTTCACCAAGTCACCAAAAGCTCCACCGCACCTGCAACCCGAACAAGCCATGTTCGTCCCCGTAGCCGCCGGCAAGGCCTGGCATGTGCAGCGTGGATGGATGCAGCCAGCCGTTCTTTTCGATGGTGACGATGTCGAGTTGTCCATCGAAGTCTATGCATCCAAGGTCAAAGGCGCATGGATTATTTCGCGCGGCTGATCGAAATCTTGCGATTATTTCAGCGTCGATAAACTCGGCGTCGATAAACCACGCATCAATCAGCGCTGAATGCTTCTTGCTGCGGTGCGTCCGCCGGTCAACTATGCCGACACGCTGACGTTCTCCGACTTGTACCGTCGAGACCATAGGGACATTGAGTTTGCATGCGTCCTGGTCCGAAGCCCCGGCAAGGCACTTCAATCGAGGAACAAAGTCGATGCTAGCGCGCATGAACAAACTCACTCCTGCCCTACTGACTGTGTGCGTTTGCACCGCCTTGCTCAGTGGCTGTCCCAACTCGGGCGACAACGCACAAGCACCCTCACCCGCCTCGACTACTCCTACACCGCCGCCTGCCACCGCCCCGCAAAGCACTTATGTACCGCCGACGGCTGAGCAACTACGGCAGCTAGTAGCGCCGATCGCGATCTTTCCCGACAAGTTGGTAGCGCAGGTACTTGCCGGCGCCACCTATCCCGATCAGATCAGCGCCGCCTATGACTGGCAGTCGCAAAACCCCGGCCTTAAAGGTTCGGCCCTGCAGAACGCGGTCGATCCGCAACCCTGGGACCCCAGCGTCAAGTCGCTCACCACCTTCCCCGAAGTGCTGCACCAGATGGCCGGCAACCTGCCTTGGACCACGGCTCTGGGCGATGCCTACGTCAACGACCCGACCGATGTGATGAACGCGATCCAGGCCTTGCGCGAGCAAGCCGCTGCCGCCGGTCACCTGAAGTCGAATGCGTACTTGAACGTGGTAAGCATGCCCAGTCACGCCGATAATGCGGCGCCCGAGCCGGTAGTGACAGACGATCCACCGGTCTATGCCGGGCCTGCCGTGGTGCCTGCGCCATCACGGGTAATCGAAATCGTTCCGTCGAATCCCGATGTGGTTTATGTACCCACCTACGATCCTGCCGTGATCTACGGTGAACCCATCGCGCTGTATCCCGGCTACGCCTACGCCTGGCCTCGACCCATCTACTACGGTCCGTACTATGGCGGCCTCGGCTTCGGTCTCGGCATTGCCATCGGCTTCAGCTTCGGACACCCCTGGGGCTGGGGCGCGTGGGGTATCCACTGGGGACCGCGTTTTCACGGCTGGGGTTATCGAGGCTGGGGTGATCGGGGCTGGGGTTATCGCGGCCCCGCGGTGGTCTATAACAACCAGACGTACATCTCGCATTCGACTACGGTCATCAATCACTTCGGTAGCGGTAATCACTTCGGCAATACCGTCCAACGCATGCCACCCGGTGTTGGCGGCGGCGCAGCGTTTGCGCATACTCCGCATACGCCGTTCGCACCCGGTGCTTCGATGACGAGTAGCGCCTTCCACCCAGCCACGGCTGCCGCCCATATGCCAACCCCAATGGCGCAGCATATGGCTACGCGGCCCAACTTCAACACGATGAGCATGCCTAGCTTCTCCCATGCCATGACTGCACCGGGATTTCGCCAGCGCGCCATGACGGCGAATCTCCATGCTCCAGCCGTGAACACCGCGAACGCCGCTTCACCACCTGCCTCCCTGCACAATGCAGCCTCATTGGGACAGATGCACCCGGCATCGCCCGCGCATACAACAGCAGGCGCGACCCGCTTCAACCCGCAGTCGTTTGCCGCGCAACAACATGCCAGCGTCAATCATCCCCTCGCTGCAGCACCGGGTTCGGCAGTGCATGCACCAGTATCAGCGCCTACCCAGTCTTTCAATCAGAGCGCGCGGGCGCCGTCTTATCGTCCGGCTGAAAACAACCGGCCATACCAGGCACCGCATGCGTATATGCCGCCTCGCCCGAACTATGCCAACGTCAACCATGCCAGTGCACCGGCCTACCGTCCGATGGCGAGTGCGGCACACTCGTCTTCGCCGCATAACCGTCCATCCGGTGGCGGTGGGCATACCGCACCCCCTCGCGCGACCAACAACCATCACGCTCGTTGAACGACTGATGCGTTGAGCGAGTGGCAAGAGGTGCTGCGCTCAGGGGATCTGCTCAGTCATCTGACCGGGGCTGGTCACGTTGATAACACCTGCCCACTGGCACTGACAGGTGCAGGTGTTGTCCAGGCAAGGCTGGTTTCCCAGCAAGACGGTCGGCGCGCCGGGCACCCACGGCGAAGGCGTGTTCGGAATGCACGGTTGCGGTGTCAGCACACCCAGCGCTGCCGCTGTTGCCGCCGCCACCAGCGGATTGGCCAGGGACATGCACATGCCGAACGGCATGATATTGGTCATCGGCACGTGGTCTTGAATCGTCGCTGCCGGTTGATGGCCCGACAGCATCCTGTTGAGCGGCAATACCACCAGCGACGAGGGCGCCACGCCGAAGCTGCACATCAGGCTAGCTCCGTTGACGACATGGAATGGCATGGCCGCTCAACCGCCGCTGGCGACAATCTCGACGCGGCGATTCTCGGCCGCTGCGGGATCGGCCTTGTTGAGCAGTTCGCCTGCACCTTTGCCTTCGGACTTGAGGCGATCGGCCGCCACACCATGACCGACCAGGTAATTTTTCACGGCGACGGCGCGCATCTGCGATAGCCGCAAGTTGTATAGCGCCGAACCGACGCCGTCGGTGTAGCCGACTACTTGAAAACGGCGTCCCTTCAGCTCGTCCGAAGATAAGGCCGCGGCGAGATTGCTCATCGTGGTCGCCGACACGCCCTCGATGCGATCCGAATTGAAGGCGAACTGGATCTGCATCGAAATCGACGCGGACGGTGGCTGCTCCGCTGCGGTCGTCGCTGCAGCCGCCGAGCCCAGCCGCAGGGAACGGGTCGCCCCCGTGTTGATCGAATCGTCCTTGTTCACCTTGAGTTGGTCGACGATCGATTTCACCGATGGCGCAAGGGAAGATGGCACCGGGGAAGACGGCACCGGGGAAGATGGGATGGCCTGCCCGGCATCCTGCGCCGCCGCGGCCGTAGCGAACGCGAGCACCAGGACAGCAGCAAAACGGGACAGTGCGCGAATGGCTTTCATGAAATCCTCCTGGGCACCGCGCGACATGCGCCGTGCCGAAACAAACGTGCCTGAACATCAAAAGGGACGTAGCGGAGTCTGTCGTTCAGCCCCATGGTTTTCGATATGCAATTCGCTCTATGTCTCATGTCGTTAGACCGAACTTCGTATCGAACCGCGGCCGATTCACCTTTAGATTGATGGCAGCGCTGCACGAAAATCTTGTCGCACCGTGTCCACCTGTGAGCCGATGACATGCTGCCCACGCCAGCCGCCTTGCCCCGCCCGGCGGACCACGCCGATGACACCGCCGCCGCGCGGCCCGTCAAACACCTGCACGACCTCGGGCTGCTGCCGCGACTCTTCATCGATGTCGCGCTTCCCTGCACGATTGCCGTGGGCGCCGTCGTGGCCATCCTCAGCTTGCAAGAGCACAGCGAATGGTTCGCAGCCATCTGCGGCAGCAGCATCGTGTTGCTGGCGTTGTTATCCCGTTGGAGCTTGCAGCACCGCGTGCTGGCCCCGCTGAAGCAACTGCAGACGGCGCTTACCGGCCTGCTTGAGGGGCGCGAGGCGCTGCCCTCGAAGAGCCATGGAAGCGCCGAATTCGACCAGCTCGATGCATTGGCGCAGCGCCTGTCCGCGCGGTTGACCGAGCATCGCCGCGACTGGGCCTCGATTCAGCGCAGCAGCGCGATCGACGCACTGGATCAGCTACGGCAAAGCCAGGCCGCGATGCGTGGCAAGGCACAGTTCATGGCCCAGGTCGGACACCATTTCCGCCAGCCGCTGCAAGCCTTGCAACTGTTCGCCGCAAGCATGCATCCGGGCATCGACGAGCAGCAGGCGGTACTGAAGCAGATGCGCGCCAGCATCTCCACCATGACCCGGCTGCTTGATGCCTTACTGGAAATATCCAGGCTCGATGCGGGCATCGTCGCGACCCATCCGGCACGTTTTTTCGCTGCCGACCTTTTCCTGCGCGATCGATCCTGGTTATCCAGGGAAGCCGCGCGACGCGGCGTGACCCTGGTTTGGCGAGGCGGCCATCATGGCCTGCACGGCGACCTGGCACTGACCACGCATTTGTTGCTTCTGCTCGCCACTAACGCGATTACCTACACGCAAGGCCGGGTGATGATTGCGGCGCGGCGACGTGCTTCATCCGTACGCATCGAGGTACGCGACAACGGTCCGGGTATCGCGGCCATCCACCAGCAGCGCATCTTCGAAGAGTTCGTGCAATTGCATGGCAGCGACGCTGATCGCGGTGAGGGCTACGGCCTGGGCCTGGCCATCGCCGAACGTGTGGCTCGGGTGCTTGGCACACGCATCGGACTGCGCTCCGAACCGGGTCGCGGCAGTCTGTTCTGGTTTGAACTGCCCGGCGTGGCGAGCACACAACGCACCGGTATCGGCCGTCGTCGTCGCGTGCCGCACGCACAGCGATAGCCGGCGTGTCCGCCGAACGGGCTATGTCCTACTGCAAATAGGCCGCGGTCTTCGTGCTGGCTAGCCTGCAACTCTCGAATGGCCCGGCAACCATGCCGGCCGCCGAGCGCCCCCTGGAGGGAGACCACGTGCGATCTCATATCTTGTTGACCCGGTTCGCCGCCGTCGCCATCGCTTATGCGAGCGCAAGCGCGGCGCAGGATTTACCGGCCCTGCGCTCGCACGATCCGATGGCGGTCGACACCTCGGCGGCGCGCAACGCACAGGCGCGCATGGAAGACGCCGATACGGCGCTTGCACTGAGTGCCGACGGCGCACTGCTGTACGGCGCGCAACCCTTGAAGATGGATGGCTACCAATATTGCAGCCAGGCTGTCGCCCTGGCCGAGACGGGCGACTTTCGCCGCAGCGCGCGTGCCGCCAGCCAGGCGCTTTATCTGGCGCAGCAAGGCAAGGACGGTGAGCTGCAGGCTCGCGCTTATCGCGACCTGGCGATCGTCTATGGCTACGCCGGCGACGACGAGCGGGCTTCGGCATTCGCGAACGAGGCGCTGAAAATTCCGTTGAAGGACCCGGCCAAGGTCGCCGGTCCCTCGCGCAAGGTGCTGGGCGATATCGCCGCGCGCCAGGGCCGATATGCCGATGCGGTCGCCGCTTACCGGCAAGCCATGGAAGCCAGCTCGGACCAATACCGATCGCTGGTGCAGCTATCGCTTGCCAACGTGCTGATCGATCAGGGCGATACCGCCGCTGCGCGCGAGCAACTGCAAGCGCTTAAGACCGCGCAGACCGACGATACCCTGGTCAGCCAGGCGCAGCGCATCGAAGCTCGGTTGCTGCTGGCCGAAAAGAAACCCGCCGATGCGCTGGCGCTGTATCAGCGCATCGAACGCCATGCCGACGGCAGCGACGCCGGCTATCAGCGCTTCTGGGCGCAAGACGGTATCGCCCGCAGCCAGCTTGCGCTCGGCGACAAGGCTCAGGCCGCTGCCACCTGGGCGAACGCCTTGCAGCATCTGGACGATGTGCGCGCTCAGTTTCGTAGCGAAGAATTCAAGATCGGGCTGTTCTCCAACGTGCAGAACGCGTTCGAACAGGCGATCGATCTGTACTCGCAGAATGGCGAGGCGGCGAAGGCTTTCGATCTCTCCGAGCGCAGCCGTGCACGCGCCCTGCTGGACGAGGTGCGCGATCGCGCCAAACTTCACAGTGATCTCGCCGGGACGATCGAGGTCGCCGAGTTGCAAAAGCGCCTGCGTCCCGATGAACGGGTGGTGGAATTCCATGCGCTGCCCGGCCGCCTGCTGGTGTGGGTGGTTGCCAGCGACGGCATTCGCGAACAGAGCTATCCGATTTCACGCGCGGACCTGGTCCGCCTGGTCGATGCCTTCCGCAACGCGGTCATCGCCGGCAAGCGCAGCGCGGTCGGCGCCGCCGACCAACTCGGCGAACTGCTGATAAAACCATTGAACCTGCCGGCGGGAGTCCGCCTGACTATCGTCCCTCACGGCCCCCTGCACTATCTGCCGTTTCAGGCATTGCGCGTGGACGGCCATTATCTGATCGAGACCCATCCGATCGCGTTCACGCCATCGATCAGCATCGCCTTGCAGTTGATCCAGCACGGCACTGTCGCACACGGCACGCTGGCTGCCTTCGGCAATCCAGATGTAGCACCGCAGTATGCCTTGCCCGGCTCGGAGGCCGAGGTGAAGGCGCTGGCCGCAGTCTATCCGGGCAGCGAACTGTATCTGCACGGCGACGCCACCAAGCGTCGGTTCGAGCAGATCGCCGGCTCGACTTCGTTGATCCATGTCGCGGCGCACGCGCAGGCGGACACCCTCGATCCGCTTTACTCGCGCATTCTGCTCGCCAGCGAAAACGGCCAGGTGCATTTTCTCGAAGCACGCGAGGTATTGGAGCTGGACCTGTCCAAGGTGTCGCTGGTGACCTTGTCGGCCTGTGAATCCGGTTTGGGTCGGGTCGCCGATGGCGACGAAGTACTCGGTTTCACTCGCTCGTTCCTGTCCGCCGGCAGCTCCGGCTTGATCGTCTCGCTGTGGCCGGTGTCGGACGACGCCACCACGTTGTTGATGTCCACCCTCTACGGCGAGCTGGCCCGTGGCACTGATGTGCAGCTAGCCATGCAGCGCGCGCAGATCGCCGTACTGAAGGCGCCGGGCATGGACCACCCGTTCTTCTGGGCGCCGTTCGATGTGATCGGCGATTGGCGCCTCACCGTGGGAGCCAAATCATGATGCTTGTAAGGAACGCGTCGCTGCGTCGCCGCCTGCCGCTGTCGATCGCGCTGAGTGCGATGGCCCTGCCCGTCTTCGGGCAATCGACCACGCAGAGCCCGCAAGCCCTGGCCGCACCTTCCCTGCCGCAGGACAACCAGGTGCCGGCCATGCAGCAACCGCAAAACCTGCCCGCATCGCCCTCTGTCACCGACGCTCAGGCGAGCTTCGTATTGCGTGATGTGGTGTTCAACGGTGCAAGCGTCTTCTCGGCACAACAGCTACGCGCCGCAGCCGCCGATAACCTGGGCAAGCCGGTCACCCTGGCCGATCTGGACCGCGTCGCCGACCGCATCACCCTGATGTATCGCCAACACGGCTATGTCTTTGCCACCGCCGTGGTTCCCGTGCAGCAAGTGAAGGACGGCGTGGTGCAACTGAGCATCATCGAAGGACGGCTCGGGCAGATCCACCTGCAAGTATTGGCCGGCGCTCCGATCGGCGAGCAGCGCGTTCGCGCCATGCTGGCGCCGCTGGTGCCGGGACAGCCGCTCAATGGCAAAACCTATGAGCGGACCATGCTGTTGCTCTCTGACATTCCCGGCATCAAGGCGGAATCCGCGCTGTCGTCCGGTGCGGAGCCGGGCACCACCGATCTCACCGTCAAAATCTCGCAAGGTCATCCGTTCAATGTCTCGCTGGGCATCGACGATTACGGCACCCGCGAAGCCGGCACCCTGCGCGGAGGTGGTTCATTGCGCTGGAACAGCCCCTTGGGCTACGGCGACAATCTCGACCTGCGCGCATTGGTATCCGAACACGGCGGCACGGCATTCGGACGTCTCTCTTATGAAGCACCGATAGGTCACGAGGGCATCCGTGCCGGTGTCGGCGCTACCCAGGCGGACTACAGCCTGGGCGGCAAATTCGAGCCGCTGGATGCGATCGGCCGGGCACGCATTTACGATGGCTCGCTGACCTTCCCCCTGGTTCGCCAGCGCAGCCAGAATTTTTTTCTGCGGCTGGCGGTGGACCGTAAAGAGTTGACCGACGAGTTGCGCGCGGTGCATTACCAATCGCACAAGCGAGTACAAGGCATCAGCGCCGGCTGGGCGTGGGAGCGTCGCGACAATTTGCTCGGCGGCGGCTACTTCAGCAGTAACGGCGTGCTTTATCTGGGCAACTTGCGTATTGCCGACCCCAACCTTCGCGCGCTGGACCAGGGGCCCTACGGCAATCACACCAGCGGCGACTTCGCCAAGCTTACTTTTCAGTTCTCGCGACTGCAGGCGCTGAGTCCGAAACAGACCTTGTTCCTGGGCATCGGCGCGCAGCTCAGCAATCACGACCTCGATGCATCCGAAAAACTCTCGCTAGGCGGGCATGACACCGTTCGCGCTTACGCGCAAGGCGAGGTGCTGGCGGACCAGGGCTTTATTGCGAATCTCGAATACCGCTACGCGCTGCGCAAGGATCTGACCACCTATGCCTTCTACGACGTCTCGCGCGGCTGGCTCAACCGCTCGCACCAATCCCCGGATGGACGTCCCATTCGCAGTCTGCGTGGCCCCGGCGTGGGTTTGAACTGGGCCAGGCCGGGCGATTTCGCGGTCGACTTCACCGTGGCCTGGCGCGACTCGCGCGCGGGTGTGACCAGCGGTGGCGACAAGAAACCTCGCGTGTTCTTCCAGATCCAGAAATTTTTCTGACTACGGCACCGGCCATTGCTCACGATGGCGGTACGGAGACCCGTTATGAAGGCGCAATACTCGCATCGCTCCTCGCTTATATGGCGCTCGCTGCGGCGTCCGCTGACGCTGGCTATTGCCTTGGCGCTCGCACCGGCTGGCTGGGCGCAGAACCTGCCGGGCGGTTTTGCCCTGAAGTCCGGCCAGGTCGACCTGCCCAGTACTGTGGGCAACACCATGACGGTCACGCAGCACAGCAAGGGTGGCATCGTCGAATGGAACAATTTCGATATCGCCAACGGTTACCACGTGGATTTCAAGCAACCCGGCACCGACAGCGTGACCTTGAATCGCGTGACCGGCGGTACCGCCTCGCAGATCGACGGCATGCTCAGCGCCAACGGACGTGTGTTCGTGGTCAACACGGCCGGGGTGCTATTCAATAGCAACGCTCAGGTCAATGTCGGTGGCCTGGTGGCCTCGGTATTGGATATCAGCAACGCCGACTTCAATAGCGGCCTGGCCAGCGGCAAGTTTGTCTTCAGCGGCAGCGAAAACCATGTCGACAACTTAGGGAAGATCACGGCCGCACCCAACGGTACGGTGGCTTTGCTTGGCAACATCTATAACAACGGCACCATCACCGCGCCCGGCGGAACGATAGCCATGGGCGGCGGCAACCAGGTCACGCTCGACATCGGCGGAGATGGCCTCACGCAGTTGGTCATCAACGTGCCGTACAACTTCGGCAACGGTGTCAACAACGACGGCAAGCTCTACGCCGATGGCGGCAGGATCGCCCTGATTAGCGAAAGCGCGAACCCAGGCAACGACCTCGGCGTCGTCAATCAGAGTGGTCTCGCCCAGGCGCGCTCGCTGGAAAGCCGCAACGGCCAGATCATTCTCTCCGGCGGCAACAACGGCTCGGTCATTGTGCAGGGGATGGTCGACGTCGGCGGCACGAGCACGGTGTCGGGCGGATCTGTCACCGTCAGCGGTTACAACGTAAGCACCGACGGATCGGCACAAATAGTAACCGACGGCCTCAACGCCGGCCCCATCAGCATGCATGCCACGAATGTGTTGGGCATGGCCTCTAGTACGATTCTGTCGGCCAATGCTCTGGGCAATGGCAACGGCGGCACTATCGCTGTGATCGGTGACCAGACCCTGTATGCCTTCGGCAGTGCCAGCGCTCGCGGCGGTGCAAGCGGCGGCCATGGCGGCAGCATCGAAACCTTTACGTCCAACGGCATGGATACCTCCGGGTTCCACGCCGACGCCGGCGCCGCCAACGGCACGCCCGGTCAATGGCTAATCAACGCAGCAACCAATCTGCAGGTCGTCAACGGCAACGTCACCGGCCAGATCCCGGACTTTCCGTACTTGGTCATCACCGGCGCCACCGTTCAGGACAGCGATGTCAATCGCGCGCTCAACAACGGCACCCATGTAAGCATCGGCACCTCGGCCACCAGCGCCGGCGGCAGCAGTGGCATCGTTTTCAATGGCGGTGTGCAGATTCAGCGGGACAAGGGCACTACCCCGCTGGACCTACGTTTCAATGCGGACACCACGATCAGCGGCAACGCCAACGTCAGCATCGTCTCCAACGCTGGCCCGCTGAACATGTACTTCAACAGCATGTCGCAGACATACAACGGCGGCGATGCCATCAGCTTCTACAACGCCACGCTTAAGAGTAACGGTGGCGACATCCTGATGTATGGGCAAAGCGATCCGAACCAGGGTTATGCGCGCGGCATCAACTTGGGTGGCAATGGTGGCCTGATGATCGATACCCGTAGCGGCGGCAGCGACACGGCCCCCGCTGGCCAGTTAACGCTGCGCGGCTGGGGCTTGAGCAGCGACAGCCAGCCGCGAACTGGCGTATTCATCGAGGGTGGTTTCGGCCAAGGAGCTACCATCAACACGGGCACCGGCAATATCGCCATCACCGGCCATGGCGACCAGGGCGGCTCCGGTATCGCCATGGACATCTCCAATGTGCAGTCGATCCAGTTGCTGACCAGTAGCGGCAATATTCGCATGAGCGGATTCGGCAGCGACCGACCCAACGGCGGCGCGGGCGACGGCATCTCCACCGCGTACCCCGGCTATGGCAGCGGCAGCATTATCCTGAAGACCGGCAGCGGCACCATCGACTTGCATGGCTACGGCGCCGCCGACCAATTCGTTGCGAACAATCAACCCAGCTATAGCAACGGTATCGACCTGACCACCCACACCAGCCTGCAAAGCACTAGCGGCGACATCTTGCTGACCGGATCATCGCTGGGACAAGGTCGCGGCATCATGCTCGAAGGTGCCGGTACCGGCGTCAACGGCTCGCCCAGTTCCATCGATGCGGGCAGCGGCAACATTGTGCTGCGCGCCCATAACCTGCTCGGCGATGCCAGTAATCCGCTTCAGCTCGACGGCACCGTGCATAGCAGTGGCACGGTAAATATCCGTGGGGGTAGCGTGGACACCAACGGCAATGTGGTCGAGGACACCGCCGACCCGATCGAGATCGGCGCCGTCAGCACATATGCCGGCGGCATCAACCTGCTGCAGGGCGATCTCAATCACATCCAAACCGGCACGCTGGTGCTCGGCAGCGCCGCGCAAACGGGCAACGTCACCGTGTCTGCCGAAGCCGGCAATATCGGCTATAGCGGCAACCTTGTACTGCAAGCCGGCAGCGGTGGCGTGGCGCGCAACGACAGCGCGGGTGTGCTGGATGTCGGCAACCACACGCTTGCGCTTATCGGCAGTGCCGGCGTCGGTCAGGTCGGCGCGATCACCGCAGGGGCCTTGCTGGCGATTTCCAATGGCGGCAGCGTGCAATTGGACAACGACGCCAACCATGTCTCGGCCGACACCGTGGCCGGCTCCGCGCTGGGCGACTTCATTTTTCACAATGCGGGCGATGTCGGCATCGGTGCGGTCAACGCGATCGGCATGGGCAGCGCGGCGAATACACCCACGGCGCTGGTCGGCAACGGCATTTCCGCAGGCGGCCATGTGCTTGCACAAAGCGTCAACGGCAACCTGCTGCTCAACGCTCCGGTATCCGGCAACGCGGTTGACCTGATCGCCAATAGCGCTACCGGCACCCTGCAGAATCCAGCCGGCGCCAGCATCAACGCACCAGGCTATTGGCATGTGTGGACGTCCACCTGGACCGGGGAAAACCGTGGCGGCCTCGCAGGCAACGGCGCGCAACCGAATCTGTTCGGTTGCGCGTATGGCGCCACGTGCTCGGTATCGCCGTCGGCCCAGGCCAGCCAGTTCATTTATACGACCCGGCCAACGGCGACCATCAGCATCGACAGCTTCAGTCGGCAGTATGGCCTCGCCAACCCGGTACTGACCTACACCGTCAACGGACTGCTATTCGGCGATCAGCTCAACAGCGCCATTAATGGAGCACCTGTCACTACGGCCACTCAAGCCAGCCATGTCGGCAACTACGCGATCAACAGCAGTTTTGTTTCTCCGACAGGCTATCAATTGACCGTTGTACCGGGAGCGCTGACAGTAACCCCGGCAACCTTGTTCTATGTCGCCGATGGCTACCGCCGCCCATACGGCGACCCTAACGGCATCTTGGGTGGCAGCGTTACGGGCTTCCGCAATAGCGACACGCTGGCTACCGCGACCACCGGCAACCTCAGTTTCACCACCACTGCCAACCAAGGTTCCAACGTGGGCAGCTATGCCGTCGCCGGTGGCGGACTCCAGGCTGGGGACTACTTGCTGATGCAAGCGCCCGGCAACGCTACCGCCTTGCAAGTCACTCCGGCGAACCTGCTATATACCGCCGATGCATCGCAGCGCAGCTTAGGCGCACCTAACGGTTTGTTTAACGGAACCGTCAGCGGTTTCCGCAATGGCGACACGCTGACCAGCGCCACGACCGGCACGCTGTCGTTCCAATCGCCAGCCACGCCAAACTCGCCGACTGGCAACTACGCCATCGACGGTAGCGGCCTCAGCGCAGCAAACTACGTACTTATCCAGGCGGGCAGCAACGCGACAGCATTGACCATCACCGCACCGCGGCAGATCTATACCCTCGACCTGGTCCGCGATACACCATCCACTTACGTATACGACCGCAACTTCGGCATCGTGGGATTGTGCCCGGCTATCGACTTGACGAGCGGTAGCCGTGGCCAGGATGGCGATACCCTGACGCGGGAGTGGGCGCGCGTGCGCTCGCGGCCCAATCTCGCCAATTGCGTATCCACCCGGCAAAAGAATAGCTGCGGCGATTTCTAAGCGACGCAAACCTACTCAACGCCCTCCGGCCAGCGGCACGCCGATGCGTGCCAGCATGGCCGGATCGGCGCGATACACCATCGACCCCATATGCTCCAGCACGATCCACGGGCACAGCCAGATATGTCCGCCGACCGCGCGCAACCGCTGGCAGAACCAGTAGTCCTCGGACAGATAGCGACGGGTTGCGGGGTCGATGCCGCAGTCGAAATACATCACGCGCTCGCGCTGCTCCTCGGCTATCGAAGGATCGTCGCTGCGATAGCGCTGCTCCGGGTAGTGCCGCTCGAATAACGCGAAACTGACGCGCCGGATCAGCATGAAGCCGCAGCCGACCTCGGCCACCTCCAGCGGTTCGCCCAGCGGCACCCGGCCGCGCGCTTCCGGCAACGGGTTGAACACCAATGGCGAGGCCAGTTGGCTTAGCGTATCGGCATCCGTAATGCCCATCGCCACCGCGCGGCTTAATTGATCCCACGCAATCTGCTTGCGCGGATAGGCGCCGGCGATGACGTCGTAGGGACTGTTCTCGTCGGCGAGCCATAAAAGACTCAGTGCATCGTGCGCCTTGAAGCCAATATCGGCGTCGATGAAAAGCAGATGCGTACTGTCCGAATGCAGAAAGTTCGCGGCAATCTCGGCTCGTGCGCGCGGAATCAACGACTCATTCAGCACAAACCGCGTATCCAGCGCCACGCCAAGGCTGGCGCACAACTGGGTGAGCTCGCAGAGCGAGTGCAAGAAAGGCCCGGTGGCCTGCCCGCCATACATGGGCGTACCAACCATCAATCGCCGCCCTTGCAGGGTTTGTGACGATATCGCGATCTCCATTACCCGCCTCCGTCTGTGCGTAGTAAACGGGCTTTGTCATACCCATAAAACCTAGCTTACTGAACCGCCGAATCTGCTTCGTGAAGATCACTCATCCGCGCCTCGCCGAAGCGCGTCGCGTCATTGATCGCATCGTCCAGGCTTTCCCGTTCATTAGGACATTGACCTTGTTCTATGGGATCAGTGGCGCTAATGGTCAGGTCGTAAATGGCCCAATGACCATGCACGTGCACTGCGCCAGGCCCCTGCCCGCCAACGACGGTGACATCGAGTTGAAACTTTCCAAGGAATGCTTTCGACATACGCGAACTCCTCCCCTTTCTCCGCCACCACGGTGGATACCGTCATGGATGGTATCAAAGCAGTCAAACGACGGGCGACTCGCTGCGCCCCCTGGATATTCGCACGCCATCTGTAAAGGTATTTTCTACTACCACCCCAGCCTCCAAGCTTAATCACAAAACAATCATTAACCACGATTTAAATCCAACCATGATATGGAAAAATTAATATTTTATTTCCGCGCAAGTCATTCACGACGATTACACGCACCGCCATACAAGCTAAAAAAGCAGCACAACGGAAAAGGCCAACTCCACACAGGCTAATAACGTATTGCAGCAAATGAAACAACGACTGCCCGAAGGGGCACTTTCATATCACCTTAAATAGCACTTCCATATCATGAGGAGACGGTAATGAAAAAGTTGCTTTCCGCTACTGCCCTGCTTTTTGCTATTGGAATGACGAGTTCGGCCTACGCCGATATCGCCAATACCGGCACGCAACAAAACTGCACTCAGACTGGTAGCGATAGCGCGCCGGTCGGCCCCAATGGCAATGCCACCTGGGCGGCAGGTGGGTTGAACAGGAACTTGGACAGGCAAGTCTATGGAAGGCAAATCGTGGCTTATAAACTGCAGTGGTTCAGCGGTGGCTGGAGCGACTGGTATGTCAAAGGGGTCAATGATTTATATCCCTTTGCGACCAATGATTCTTCCGGCAATGCCATCGCCCGCCTGGCGTGGATATATTTCTACGACCACTCGTACCAGTATATTTCGTGCTCCTGATTAGTCGTTATTGAATCAAATTACGCAGCCGGGATCCGGGTATCGCACCCGGATCCCGGCTTTTGCGCGCGTGTTTCGGGCAACCCCCGACCAGTCAATGCGAATGACGTCTTTTCGGGATTGCTTGATACCGCCGCCTGCGCAATGCTGTCTCCCTTGAATTCAGGGGAAAACATATGTCATCCAGCACATGGGCCGCCGAGGCTTCGCTTCGCCGTTCCTACAATCCGTTCCGTCTACTCGCCCGATGGCTAGGCAATGTCCCGATCGCCGACCCGGTGGATCGGCGCAACGCACCGATGACACAGGTTCTTCTGCTGATTTTCTGTATCGGCACGCCGCTTTTGTCGATACCGCGCTGGGTCATGCTGATGCATGGCGTTATGCCCATCGACTATCTCATCGAAGGGATCACTCTGGTGAGCACGCTGGTGCCGCTGACCAGTCTCGTGCTGTTGCGCCGAGGCCGCTTCAAGCTCGCCATCGGCCTGTTCCTTGCCATGTCGCTGGCCTTGATGGGCTTGTCTTATGGGCTTACCGGCCTCGACGAAGAACTGCATGTGCAAGTCACACATGTATTTCCCATCGTGCTGGGCGGCTTGCTGCTGAATCGCCGCGCCCTCTGGCTCATTCTGCTCGCACTGCTCGGCATCCTCGGCCTCGGGGCCGCTGTCGATATCATGCACGACGCATCGGGCAGTCATGGCCCTCATATAGTCACCTTTCTGCGCAGCGGCATCGGCTTCGCGGTGGTCGCCGTCATTCTGGATCGCGCCGTATCCGCGTTGCGCGAAACGCTTAGCCTGGCTAACCGGCGCGGTGAGGAACTGCAGCACATGCGGCATGCGCTGGAGCAGGAAATCATCGAGAAAGAGCGCTCGCAATCCATGCTGGTACAGTCCCAGAAGATCGAAGCGGTCGGCCGCGTGTCCAGCGGTCTTGCACACGACTTCAATAATATTCTGGGCGTCATCATGGGCTATGCCAGTCGCCCCGACGCCATCGACAAGCACAAGGTCGCGGTTGACTCGCTCGACGGCATCAAGCTGGCCGCCCAGCGTGGCGCACTGGCGGTGCGTCGCATCCTGAGCCTGGGCCGCATCGAGCAAAACGCGTCCGAAGTATTCAACATCCATGCCGCTATTGAAGACATGTTGCCGCTGATTCAACAGATTTTCGGCAAGCGCATTGAACTGCGCGCACAGATCAGCGAGCAGGCACTGCTCGTCCGCCTCAATCGAGTCGAGTTTGAACTGGCGCTATTGAACATCGCCACCAATGCGCGCGACGCCATGCCTGATGGTGGCGTCTTCAGCTTGAAAACGGATGCCAGAGATGGCCAGGTCGTACTCACACTTGCCGACAACGGCACAGGTATGGCGGCGGAAACGCTCGACCGATTGTTCGAGCCGTTCTACACCACCAAGCCCAACTATCTCGGCTCCGGCATCGGCCTGGCCGTGGTCAAACGTTTCGTCGACGAAGCTGCCGGTCACATTGAAGTGACGAGCGAGCCAGGTCACGGCACGACGCTCAATCTCGTGCTGCCACTGGCTAACGAAGCGCAGCAGCTTGTCGCTCCCGCCTCGGTACTCGGCCTCAACCTGCTTTTGGTCGAAGACGACGAGACGTTGCGTACCCTGCTTGCCGATGCGCTGCGCTCCGCAGGCGCGCACGTGTTGGCCGCAGGAAACCGTCAGGACGCTATCCGCCTCGCACAGCGTGCCGAAACATTGGATCTGCTGATAAGCGACTTCCATCTTCCTGACGGCACCGGCGGCGATGTGCTGGAGCAAGTCGGCAAACTGCATCCCAAGATGCGATTCTTGCTGATCTCAACCAATGAGACTCTCAAAACAACCTTCTCCGCTGCTCATCCTGCGATACAGGTACTCGCCAAGCCATTTGCCCCGTTGAAATTGGTCGCGACCGTAGCCAGCATGGCGGGTATCAAACCAACCTGACTAGGGCCTGTTCACGCTATTCGCGTAGCCCGCGCCGATGATGGCGTCAGACCCAACGTGCCAAGTGACAGCTCCGAGATCTCTTAGCAGTTCATTCCGCACATCATGGCTTGATCCCAGTGACCAGACTGTAGTGGCCGGCACTGGGAATCACCTGCGTCTGCCGGAAGCCGACCTGCTCCAGCAGGGATCGCAGTTCCAGCCCCGAATATTGCTCGCCCTCGGTCCAGCCAAGCATGACCACGCTGAAAGCGGCGGCGGCGAAAGGCCCGGTCTTATCGTCGTCGTAAAGTACCTCGTGCAAGACGATGCGCCCGCCCGACGGAAGCGCATCGAAGCTCTTGGCGGCGAGGAACTTGCATTTCTCGGGGGTCCAGTCATGAAAAATATTCGAATAAAAATGCAGGTCCGCCGAAGGAAATGGATCCATCCACATATCGCCGGCATGGCTGGTGATCCGCGCCCCTAAACCGTACGGCACGACAAACTCGCCGCTCATTTCGCAAATGGCCGGCAAGTCGTAGATCACCGCCCGCAATGTCTCCCATGCCGATACCGCACCGATGGCATGAGCCCCCGAGCCGCCGCCCACATCGAGAAAAACACGATGATTGGAAAGATCGATCAATCGCGGCCAGGCGCTGGCATGTCCCATGCTCAGACTATGCATGGCACGGGTGAAGCGACGTCCCTGCTCTAGCTGCTGCTCATGCGAGCGAAAAATATCCTGCTCGCCGTAGGCTTGCGATGAATTATTGCGCACAGCCCTCTCAAGCTGCGGTGCCGCGTAGGTATCCCCGTTATCGAGCATAAGATCCCAGAAGTACCCGAAATACGCCGGACCGGTATCCAACAGATAATCCTCCGCCAGCGTCGTAAGGCTGAATACGCCATTCGCCCGCGCGACAAAACCCAAAGCCGCCGCCGTATTAAGCAAGGCCTCCAGCGGTCGGCGCGCCAATTGCATCGTCTCGATCAATGCCTGCAACGAGCGCGGACCTTGCGCCAACTGCCGGAACAACCCTAAGCGATGAGCCACCAGCATGGCCGGATAGGCGAACAAGTTCAGGGTGACATCGAGTACGGCGGCATCCTCGACCCGCGGACGTGACAGTTTCATACAAACCTCGCCGAATAAGCGATCGGAGCAGTGATTGCCGGGGGAATAAATAACTTATCGGCGGAAGCTCGGCGGATATGATCGGCAGCCTCATACGTCCATGCGGTGAAGGCCTCGAACACTTGATCCACCAGCGTCAGACAACGCAGCCTGAGATCTTCGCTCAACGAAATACGTGCCAATTCGGCGTGATCGCCGTTCTGCGCATGACCCGATTCCAATGCAAGATGAAAGTCACCGCAATAGCGCAGATCCGTGCCGGTACGGCCGTGTATCGCATGGGCCAGACGAGCGGTCAGGCTGAACAACACGTGGCCGGTCTCTTCGATGGCCTCGATGATGGCCAGCCGCTCGGTGCCGTTGGCGCCATCGACCATGGCGCACATTCGATACATCAGCAGGCGCGCCTGCCGATGCTCGTCACTCCATAAGTCACGCAATGACTCCACCATCGTGGTGGGGCGGTCGTAGCCGAGCTTTTGTAGATCCTCCAGATACCATGGCCAATGGTGATCGTCCTCCAGCGTATGCATATTCACTTGTTCCTGACATGCATCCAGCGGGTTATCTGTACGAAGCACGTATTTATTTAGATCACCGAACGCCATGATGAAAAATGCAAAACCGGGCATAAAGCCCAGTCGCTGCTCGGGCGAAATCGAATCGTCCCGCAAGATGTCGAATAATGGCAGCAATGCATATTCACGCTTTTTCCGCATGATATGAGCGAGCACACTTTTCATTGGCGCCCCCCCGGCCCCGGCCACGACAAGATGAGGGTTACTGAAATCCCGCCACCGAAGACCATACGGCGGCAGGCATAAGACATGTGAAATACGCTTATTTTTTAAAACGTTAATCAGTAGAAAAATCTACCTGTCCAGTACCACACAATTACTACGACAGAATCCTTCGCAACGTGAAGCAATTAGCACTTCCATACGCAAATAATTAAGGAGCGCCCTAACAAGTCGGCCGAACTCCTCGCCCAATCGTTGCGCAGCGCTGCGCGTGCCCTGCCATTGAATACGGCTGGCGAAAGCCTGTACGGCGTTCGTCGAGTATTTAAATGCGGATATCGAACAGAATAATCGGCCAAAACTCGATGCGTCGCCTTACCGGGAGGACGCCAGGCAATGCATATAGCTGAATAAGCCGAGGCGATCTCAAAGCTCGACCATGATCTTGAAGCCCCCAAAGATCAGGCGCTTGCCATCGAAAGGCAGGGTCTTCGAATTAATCATGCCGGCCAAACGCGGGTCGCTCATGACCTTCGCATTGATGCGGTCGCGGGCCGCGCGCGATTTATAGACAATCCATGAAAACACGACCGTCTCACCCTTCTTGAGCTTGACCGCCTGCGGGAACGAAGTGTGTATGCCAATCTTCACGTCGTCACCGACGCATTCATAGAACTCCAATGCACCGTGTTCGCGCCAGACTTTTCCCGCTATGCGCGCGATGCGGCGATAGGCCGCCAGGTTTTTCTTGGGTACGGGCACGACGAAGCCGTCAACGTAGTTCATGGATTGCTCCTGAGTTATTGAATCCCGGCTATGCAGGTCGGTTTACCAAGGCGCCATTCGGCGGCACCGACACTGCATGACTAAGCCTGGTATCGGTCAGTGCGTGGTGCAACCCGTTTGGCAATTGCAAGTCGTGACATTCTTGCCATCCGTGCACATGACGCCACCACCAGGGTTATCGGCTGATGCCGCCGCTCGCTTGCAGGTCGACTTGGGTCCGTGCGCCGAGCAGGCGAAAGCCGGCGGAGAGGTGGTTGCCGGCGGCACCGTGCATGTCGCGGAGCAGTCGGTAATGCTGGCGTCGGCACCCGGCGGCGGAACCGGCGGGTTGCCACCCCGCACGATGGCAAAGCCCTTGTTGCACGCGGCCCCGACAACGCCGGGTCCGTCGCAGGATCGGGCATTCTGCGACCACATATCCGCCTGTGAATCGATCACCGTATAAGTGCCGGCAGGCAATTGCTGGCCCCCAACGGACGCGATCCAATTTTCGAAGCCCGGCGAGGCCGGCTGGGTGGTGACCGGGAAAGGTCCCGCCACCATGCTGCCGCTTGCATCTCGGAGACCGATCGACTTGCCGGCAGGAGCCGCACCTGCCCGATGGTAGGTCTGGATCTCATCAATCGTCGCCGGTGCGCTCAGTAAAAATCTGGGCGAGCAATTGACTACGGGCTGCTGGCAGTTATTCACCTGCGCCCGGTTCGTGTTGTTAAATAGATCGGCAGCCTTGCTTGTATTCGGCATCCCGATAAACATGAGAAGCGCGTAGATCAACGCCACGGCCCAACTTCTATAGTGCTGCATGACAACACCCCTGAAGCTCACAATGTGGGCGGTAATCTATCCCCGATCGCGGCAAGCAGCAAACTTTCATGCCATTTATACAATCGCCAGATAATCCAGCGGTTGTGAGTAATAAAACTTTATCCAGGCCGTATCTACCTGGTAAGGCCCACGGAACCCGACTTATGCTCCGTGAGCCGACGGGTAGCTATCGCGCATCTCGCCGCCACAGCCCATTCCCGCATTAGGCACCACCGCCAACGGTATCCATGGCGACCGATTTCAACCCAGTTGTCGCGGCCCGATGCATCACTTTTGCCAGCACGGCATCAATGGCGCCCGCGATCTTGTACTCATCCTGATGAAGAAAGAAATGGCCGCCAGGGAATAGTTGCACCTCGCAACTGCCCTTGGTATGGCCGGACCATGCATAAAGCGATTCGGACTCCACGGTATTGTCGGCGTCGCCACCGAAAACGCTGAGGTCGCAAGCCACCGGCGCGGTGTTCTTATGCAGATACTTTTCGGCCATCTTGAAGTCCGAACGCAGCATCGGTATCAACAGGTCCAGCAGATCATCGTCGGCGAGAACGGATTCGGGTGTGCTGCCGTAATTGTGCAGCTCACGGATGAGTTCGCTCTTGGGCAGATCGTGCGTCATCGGTTTCAGGCGCGGCAAATGGGGCGCTCGCGAACCGGAAATAATCAGGTGTGCCGGAACCACGGCGCCCGCGCGTTCAAGCCGCTGGGTCACGGCAAAGGCAAGCTTGGCGCCGACACTATGTCCGAAGAAGACCAGACTGTGCGTCGGTACAGCCACTCTTTCGCGCAGGAGGGCTTGCTCTATTTCGTCGGCGGCGTGATCCAGGTCGTCGATCAAGGGCTCATTGAAACGCTTGCCGCGACCCGGCAGATCGATCGCCACGATGCGCACGTCGCTGGCGATGAGTTTGCTCAACTCACGATAGAAGCCGGAGTTTCCGCCGGCGTGATGAAAGAACACGAGCGTGAGCCTGGATGCGCTGGCTTGCTTCAGCGTAGTAAACCAATGTCCGGTGTGCATGAAGATCCTTGAGGCATGTCCTGATGACTGTCAATGAGAGTTTGATCTGGGCGAATACGCAATGGCCTTGATCTCGATCACCAATCCAGGCCTGGCGAGGCCGGCGACCTCCAGCGCGGTCCAGGCCGGAAAAGGCGCACGGAGATAGCGCCCTTTGATCTCCACGAACTTCTGCAGGTGTCGTTGCATATGTACGTGATAGCTGACCAGTTCGACGGCTTCGTCGAGCGACGATCCGGCGGCCTCAAGCACGATCTTCAAACGATCGAAAGCATTGACCATCTGCATATCGTCCTGCTCGGGCTGCGAGCCGTCGGGGTTCAGGCCGATCTGGCCCGCAGCGTAGACGAAATCTCCCGCCCGCACCGCGGCCGAATAACCGAACTTGTCGAAGATGGAGGTGCCGTCGGCCGCCATAAATGCCGAGCCGACGGGATTTATACCTTCTCTTTTCATTTACCGCTTCCTTCAATGTGAAAACCGCGTGAATATAATTATGTGAAAGTCATGTGAATACATGCGTGAAAATCACGTGAAGACTTCTAAAAATAATCTGCAAGTGGGTCATTGTGATGACCCTTTCACAGCTTCAAAATATAGGATCTTTTCCTACTTGTCCCAAGTTTGAGCAGCATGCTAGGCTCTCGAAGAGCTTGTGAGAAAAGGAGTTTTTATATAGATCCGCTTAATACTGGAAACGTGTAAACAGGACACCTGCGACGTTGCCACTAACTATCTTCGCCCTTGAAAGTGAAATCAGCGTAACGGCTGACATCAACCGGAAATGCGCCGATGGTAATTAATGGATAACGACAGCAAAGGCTTTCCAGGTTTATGGCCGGCATGATTAGGCCGAGAAGCAGATCGCAATGGAGCTATTCTGCAGACTGACGATTGAAGGATGATGAGCGGCGCCGTTGACGCCGACCCTCAGAACTCAATTCATGTGCCAGCGGGTGTCAGGGGTGGCATCGGCGAGATGGGGGAAAACAATGCATTGCTCTTGCCTGCTGACTGTTTCAGCAGATGTTTTTTTGTTTAAAACATTGCAATCATCATTTTGAAATAGTCTTTTGATAATCAGAGGATCGAAAGATCCGTCCAGGCCAACACAGCGCATTGCAGCATGCGGTGTTTTACGATCATAAACGGGGATGGGCAACTGTGACTAATCCATTTGAAGATAAAGACGCTTCGTATCTTGTTCTGGTCAATGACGAACTGCAGCATTCATTATGGCCCGCATTTGCCGAAGTGCCTGACGGATGGACTATTGCGCACCCCATAGATAATCGCCAGGCCTGCCTCGATTATATTGAGGCGAATTGGACCGACATGCGCCCCAAAAGCCTCATTGTCGCCATGGGCGGCTAAACCAATCCATTCCGTTCGATGTTCGGCTGATGCCACAGGCATCGGCATGGGTATTTATTGCCCGAAATCACGGATACGGCTGATGATCCTATTTCGCCCGTTCGCGGGTGCAGGGATGCACGCATGAAAGACCGCACATATTCCTTTATAAATAGCGAAGCCATCGCCGCGAGCGAGCAGTCCCGCCTTTTGTTGGCAGTTTCGCTGGTTTTCATGGCGCGCTACTTTCGCGCGCCGGGGGATGCTGACGGGATATCAGTTACGCAATACCTGCCGACCGGGCAAGAGCAAGAACTGGCGCTGTTGCCGCGTTCCTCCTTCGATGGCCCAGAGAGCTTTACCGCGCTGCTGGAAAAACTTCACTCCGGGCCTGACGTCGCCACGCTGCGGCCCTGCCTGCAGGCACTGAGTATCGACCTTGAAGCGTACCGTCATGGTGTCGATGACGGGCTCGATGCCGCCAGCGATGTGTTCTATCGATGCTTCGCCGGTTCGCGGGAGCCCTGGCAGCTCATCTGCAATCAAGTGAATGGCCGGCTGCATGGACGGTTACGCCCTCCTGCCGGAGCGATGCCGCTCTCGCAGCAAGCGCTGGAGCTGGCACGCGGCCAACTCCAGCGCCTGCCTGCCCTGCTCGCTTCGCAGACACAGCGCGCCATGGCCGAGCTCGACCTGCTTGGCGACGACCTGCGAAAAAGCATTCTGTACGATTGGAATGCCACTGCGCAGGCCGTGCCGGAGGCTACGCTGCCGATATGGTTTGAACGACAGGCGGCGCTTACGCCCGATGCCATTGCGCTGGTCTCGGGTGAAAACCAACTGAGCTACGCCGACCTCAACGCGCGCGCCAACTGCCTGGCGCACCGCCTGATAGCCAAGGGCATAGGCGCCGAGCAGATTGTCGCCGTCGCCCTGCCCCGTTCATTGGATGCGCTGGTCGCGATTCTGGCGGTGCTCAAGAGCGGCGCCGCATATCTGCCGCTGGATCTGCATTACCCTGCCGACCGCCTGCGGCTCATGCTGGAGGATGCGCGGCCCTCGCTCGTCATCGTCGACGAAGAGCGGCGTGCCGAGCATGCCGGGCGCTACGAGATACTCCTGTCTGGGCATGATGAGGATGGTCATGCACAGCCCAATCCAGACAACGGCTCGCGCCTGCGACCGCTGTTGCCGCAGCATCCGGCTTATGTGATCTACACCTCCGGCTCTACTGGCAGGCCTAAGGGCGTTGTTGTTTCGCATGGCAACTTGAACCACTTCATAGCCTGGTCCGTCGGACATTTCGGCGAGCGGCTGGCACGCGTGTGGTTGACAACGTCGCTGTGCTTTGATGTATCGGTATTCGAACTGTTCGCACCGCTGTGTTCGGGCGGGCGTGTGCAGCTCGCGCGTGACTTGCTGGCCCTGGCCGAGCAGCCGCGAGAGTACTTCGACGGGAGCCTTATCAGCGGGTCGCCCTCGGCCCTCGCCGGCCTGCTGGAGCAACCGCAGCTACCGTTGCAAGGTGTACACAGCATCGTGCTGGCCGGTGAGTCCATGCCCATGGCACTGGCCGAACGGCTGGCCCGCGAATGGCCGGACTGCCGATTGGCCGACCTCTATGGTCCGACCGAAACCACGGTCTACGCCACCGGCTGGGACATGGGCAGCCGGCAACTCGACGCGGCGCCTGCACCGGCGGGCATAGGCCGCCCCTTGGCGAACACCCAGGCCTATGTACTCGACCATGCCCTGCGACCGTTGCCTCCCGGCGTAGCGGGCGAGCTATATCTCGCCGGCGAAGGACTTAGCCGTGGTTACTGGAGGCGTCCGGCGTTGACCGCCGAACGCTTCGTCGCCCATCCATTTGCACCAGGCCGACGCATGTATCGCACCGGCGATCTGGCGATCTGGCGCGCAGATGGCCAACTGGAGTATCTGGGTCGCACCGATCACCAGGTAAAGCTACGCGGGTTTCGCATTGAACTGGGGGAGATCGAGGCGGCGCTGAGCCGCGAGCCCAACGTGGCGCGAAGCGTGGTGATCGCGCGAGAAGATTCGCATGGCCAACAACAGTTGGTCGGCTATGTGGTCGCCGCCAAAGACGTCCGGCTCGATCCCGTCGCACTGCGCAGAGCGCTGGCCGCGCGGCTGCCGGACCATATGGTGCCGGCGGCGGTCGTGCCACTCGATGCGCTGCCGTTGACGCCCAACGGCAAGCTCGATCGCCATGCGCTGCCCGCGCCGACCTTTCTGCAGGGGGAATACCGCGCGCCACGGACACCGCAGGAAACCGCTCTTGCCACCCTGTTTGCCGGGGTGCTCAGTCTGCCGCGCGTCGGTATCGATGACAGTTTTTTCGATCTGGGCGGCCATTCGCTGCTCGCCATGCGACTGATGAGCCGCATTCGCACCGACCTCGGCGCGGAGCTGGCCTTCCGCTCCTTGTTCGAGCATCCGACCGTTGCCATGTTGGCGCCGCAACTGGCAGAAACCCGGCGCGCGCGCGCGCCGTTGCGCCGAATGCCGCGTCCCAGGCACCCGCCCCTGTCGTTTGCACAACAGGGGCTATGGTTTATTCAACAACTGGAGGATCTCGGCGGCACTTACAACATTCCCGTGGCGCTGCGCTTGTACGGCACGCTGAATCGCGACGCGCTATATCAGGCGCTGCACGACCTGCTGGTGCGGCATGAAATCCTGCGCACGCTGTTCGTCGAAACGGAAGGCATGCCCTATCAGCACATCATGCTGGCCGATCAAGCCATTCCGGTATTCATCGAGCACGTCGTAGATGAAACCGCACTGCCGCAAGCATTGGCGGCAGCCGCCGCGCAGAGTTTCGACCTGAGCGGGCAAAGCCCGTTGCACGTGCACCTGTTCCGACTGGGCAAACAACAGCACGTGCTGCTATTGGTTTTGCATCATATTGCCGGCGACGGTCACTCGCTGACGCCTTTGCTGCACGACCTGAGCCGCGCCTACGGCGCGCGCCTTGCCAATCGCTCGCCGTCGTGGGCGCCGTTACCCGTGCAGTACGCCGACTACGGCCTGTGGCAACGCGAGCTACTGGGCAACGAAACTGATCCCGACAGCGTCATCGTCAACCAGGGCGCGTTCTGGCAACGCGCCCTGGCCGGCTTGCCTGAAAACTTGCCGCTGCCAACCGATCGGCCGCGTCCCTTGCGCGCCAGCCATCGAGGCGACGTGGTGCGTTTTCGCATGAACGCTGAGCTGCATCGCCGATTGCTCGCGCTGGCACGTGAATGCCACGTCACCTTGTTCATGCTGGTACATGCCGCACTGGGTGTGCTGCTCAACCGCTACGGCGCAGGTACCGACCTGCCGATCGGCGCTCCGGTCGCCGGCCGTGGCGATGAAGCCATGCACGATCTGGTCGGCTTTTTCGTCAACCTGGTGGTGCTGCGCACCGACACTTCGGGCAATCCCACTTTTCGCGAACTGATCGAGCGCGCGCGCGTCACCGACCTGGCCGCTTTCAGCCACCAGGATCTGCCGTTCGAACGCGTGGTGGAGATCGTCAAGCCCACGCGCAGTACCGCGCAGCATCCGTTATTCCAGGTCGCGCTGACCCAGATTCAGCATACGGCGAGCTTCGACTTCGCCGGCCAGAAGGTGCAAGCCGAAACGGTCGATGCCGCTCTCGCCAAGTACGACCTGGCCTTTGGCTTTGCCGAAGCGCGCGACGACGATGGTCAGCCGGCTGAATTACTCGGCGAAATCGAATATGCCTGCGACCTGTTCGACCGCAGCACCGCCCAGCGCATGGCCGGGCATTTCCAGCGGCTGCTGCAGATGGCGGTCGCTGCGCCAGATCGGCCGATCGGCGCTTTCGAGTTGCGTGGCGATGACGAGCGCCAACTGCAGCAGGCATGGAACGCTACGGCGCAACCGATGCCGGAAGCCTCGCTGGCCGAGCTGTTTTCGGCACAGGCGGCACGCACCCCCGATGCCATTGCCGCGAGCTGCGGCGAAACGCAGTTGAGTTATGGCGAACTGGAGCGGCGCGCCAATCGTCTCGCGCATCATTTGCAAACGCTGGGCGTGGGTCTGGACATGCTGGTAGGCGTCTGCCTGGAGCGTTCGCTGGATCTGCTGGTGGCGACCCTGGGCATTCTCAAAGCCGGCGCGGCCTACCTGCCACTGGATCCCGAATACCCGGCCGAGCGTCTGACGTACATGCTCAACGACACCATGACGCCGGTGTTGATAACTCATTCGACCCTGCTCGAACGATTGCCGTCGCACAGTAGCTGCCTGATCGCGCTCGACGAGCAGGCAGAGGTCATTGCGCAGCAGCCGGACAGCGCACCCGCGCTCGATATACGGCCTGGTCATCTCGCCTATGTGATGTACACCTCCGGGTCTACCGGCCAGCCCAAGGGCATTGCCGTTACGCAAGGCAATGTGGCCGGCCTGGCCCTGGACCGCCGCTGGCAGGACGCCAGCCAACAACGCGTGCTGCTACATTCGCCGCAGCTATTCGATGCGGCCACCTATGAAACCTGGGCCCCATTACTGAGCGGTCGGCAAATCGTGATTGTCCCGCCGGGCAAGACCGATATTCGCGTATTGGAACAGACCATCGTGCAGCACGGCGTGACAGGCCTATGGCTGACCGCCGGCTTGTTCCACCTGATGGTCGACGAATGCCCGGACGCTTTCGCCAAGGTGCGGCAACTGATCGCCGGTGGCGATGTGCTTTCGTCCGCCCATGTGCAACGGTTGCTGGAACGCCATCCGCAACTGCGCGTAGTCAATGGCTACGGCCCGACCGAAACCACCACCTTCGCCACCAACCACCGCATGGATGCCGGCGCAGTACAGAATGCGAACGTGCCGATTGGCGCGCCGCTGGATAACACCCAGGCCTATGTGCTGGATCACCGACTGCAAGCGGTACCCGTCGGAGTGACGGGCGAGCTGTACATCGGCGGCAACGGTCTGGCGCGCGGTTATCTGCATCGTCCCGCATTGACTGCCGAACGCTTTGTGGCCAGCCCATTCACACCCGGCGAGCGTCTGTATCGCAGCGGCGATCTGGTGCGTTGGCTGCCCGACGGCAGCCTCGCTTTCAACGGTCGCGCCGATTACCAAGTGAAGATCCGCGGCTTCCGCATCGAGCTGGGCGAGATCGAGGTCGCCCTGCGCCAACAGGGCACGGTGCAGTCGGCGGCAGTCATTGTGCGCGAAGACCAACCGGGCCATAAGCAGTTGGTCGGTTATGCCGTGGCAGCTCCAGGCAAGATCATCGATGCCGCCGCATTGCGTCAGGCACTGTCCGCGCGCCTGCCCGACTACATGGTGCCGACAGCCATCGTGACGTTGCAGACCCTGCCGCTCACCATTAACGGCAAGCTCGATACACGGGCCTTGCCGAGGCCCGATTTCGCCACCGTAGCCATGCGTGATCCGCGCACACCGCAGGAGACGGTATTGGCGAACTTGTTCGCCGACGTATTGAAGCTGCCGCACGTCGGCATCGACGACAGCTTTTTCGATCTCGGCGGCGACTCGATCCGGGCGATCCAACTCAAAGCGCGTGCGCAGAAAGCAGGCCTCAGCTTCGAGCTGGGGGCGTTGTTCGATCACCAGTCCGTCGCCGCCCTGGCCGCGATTATCGGCGACAGCGAAACCGAAACCACACGTGCCATCGGTCCGTACACACTGATCGAGGCGGGCGATCGCGAGCGGCTTCCTGCTGATATCGAGGCTGCTTACCCACTGAGCCAGTTGCAGGCCGGCATGCTGTTTCACAGCGACTACAGCGTCGACTCCACCCTGTACCACGACGTGGTAAGCACAGCGGCTCTGCCAACCTTCGATGAGGCCACATTGCGCGCGGCACTCGGCGAACTCAGCGAGCGTCACGAGATCCTGCGCACCAGTTTCGATGTCGACCATTACAGCCAACCGCTACAACTGGTTCATCGCCATGCGGCGACTCCGTTGAGCGTGCTGGAGCTTAATGGAGTGACAGACGACGAACGCCATGCTGAATTGAGCGCGTGGCTCGACCGGGAGTCGCGCCGTCCGTTCGACAAGACGCAGGCTCCCCTGCTGCGTGTATTCGTGCACCGCACCGAGGCGGTGTTCTATCTCACCTTGAGTTTCCACCATGCGATCCTTGATGGGTGGAGCCACGCCAGCCTTGTTACCGAGCTGATACATCGCTACCAGGCAAAGCTGCAAGGCCACGCGCTCGTCTTCGAGCCGCTGTCAGGCCACTACCGCGACTACATCGCGTTGGAACAGAACGCGCTGCATGCCGCAGATAGCCGAGCGTTCTGGCAGACGTTCCTGAAAGGCGCGCAAAGCACCGAACCGCAGGCCCCCGCTATCGTCGACAACGGCAGCGGTACGATGGCCATCCATCTCCCGATAACCATCGCGCCGGCCACCAGCGACGCCTTGCTGGCGCTGGCGCATCGGCTCAAAACGCCGATGAAGAGCGTGCTGCTGGCCGTGCACATGGCCGTACTTGGCATGCTGAGCGGCTGTCGCGATGTCACCACCGCACTGGTAACCCATGGCCGCCCCGAGACCACCGACGGCGACAAGTTGCTCGGCCTGTTTCTCAATTCGGTGCCGTTCCGCCTTGCCTTGCAGTATGAGTCCTGGGAGCGTCTGATCGGCCAAGTACTGGCAGCGGAGCGACAGTTGTTGCCGCACCGGCGCTATCCGCTGTCGCAGATATTGGAAGACCTCGGCCAGCGAAGCCTGTCGAAGGTGCTGTTCAACTACACGCACTTCCATATCTACGAGCAATTGGGTGAGCTTGGTCAGCGACTGGGCACGCATGACGATCGCACCGACAACAGCTTTGCCCTCGATGTGAATTTCCAGCACGACGCCCATGGACTGAAAGGCTGGGTAGCCGGTCATCGCACGGTCTATGACCGCGACACGCTTGAACGTTATGCGCGCTGCTATTACCAGGCACTCCAGGCGCTGGCCGCCGATGCCAAACAGCCGGTGCGTCGTTTTGATTTGCTCGACGATATCGAACGCCAGCGCTTGGTGCATGACATCAACGCCACCGCGCGTACGCTGCCGGCGCAAAGCTTTCCCGTGCTGTTTGAACAACAAGTGTCGCGTGCGCCCGATGCCGTGGCAGCGATGTTTGAACAAGAGTGCCTGACCTACGCCGAACTCAACGCGCGCGCCAATCGCCTCGCGCGTGCGCTGGTGGCCCAGGGCATCGGCCCCGAACAAGCGGTCGCCGTCGCCCTGCCGCGCTCGCTCGATATGCTGGTCGCGCTGCTCGCCGTGCTTAAAAGCGGTGCCGCCTACCTACCGCTGGATCTGGATTATCCGGCCGAACGGCTGGCCTATATGCTCGACGATGCGCAGCCCGCGCTCGTCCTCGCTCGCAGCGATGCCGCGGTGGCGCTACCGGCGCACCAGGCGATCTGGTGGCTCGATCAGCACAACGTCGCGGATCAAGCAGCAAGCGATCTGGACGACCGCGAGCGCACTCGCCCGCTGCATGCCGACCATCCCGCCTATGTGATCTACACCTCCGGCTCCACCGGACGGCCCAAGGGCGTATCCGTCCGCCATGCCGGCTTGAGCAACTTCCTGCACAGCATGCGCGAACAACCCGGCATCGCCGCCGGTGAAACGCTGTTGGCCTGCACGCCGATCTCCTTCGACATCGCCGCGCTGGAGCTGTACCTGCCGCTGCTGCAGGGCGCCTGCGTGCAGATCGTGCCGCGTGCGGTGAGTACCGATGGCCTGCGCCTGCGCGCCCTGCTCGATGCGGTCGCACCGCAGGCGATGCAGGCCACCCCGGCCACCTGGCAGATGCTGCGCGAGGCTGGCTGGCAACCCGCTGCGTCCTTGCGCGTGCTGTGCGGCGGCGAAGCGTTGCCGCCCGAGCTGGCGAGCTTTCTGCGCCAGGGCGCCGCCTTGTGGAATCTCTACGGCCCCACCGAAACCACCGTGTGGTCGCTGGCCGAACACGTCGGCGACGGTCCGGTGCGGATCGGCCGACCCATCGCCAATACCCAGGTCTACCTGCTCGATGCGTCCTTGCAGCCGGTGCCGCCGGGCGTGCCCGGCGAGCTGTATCTGGCTGGCGACGGCCTGGCCCGTGGCTACCTGAAACGTCCCGCGCTTACCGCCGAGCGCTTTGTCGCCCATCCATTCAACGCCGGCCAGCGCATGTATCGCACCGGCGATCTGGCGCGCTGGCTGGCGGATGGCGAGCTGGATTTCCTCGGCCGTATCGATCATCAGGTGAAGATTCGCGGCTTTCGTATCGAGCTGGGCGAGATCGAGGCGGCGCTGGCACGCCTGCCCGGTGTCGCGCAAAGCGTGGTGATCGCGCGCGAAGACCAGCCCGGCCACAAGCAACTGGTCGGCTATGTGGTGGCTGCCGAAGACAACGCACTCGATCCGATGACATTGCGCCAGGCGCTGGCCGAACCACTGCCCGACTATATGGTGCCCGCCGCCATCGTCGTGCTTGAAGCGCTGCCGCTCACACCCAACGGCAAGGTCGATCGCAAGGCCCTGCCCGCGCCGGACTACGCGCGCGCCGAAAGCCGCGCGCCGCGCACCCCGCAGGAAGCACTGCTCGCCGGTTTGTTCGCCGAAGTACTCGGGCTGAAAAAAGTCGGTATCGACGACAGCTTCTTCGACCTGGGCGGCCAATCATTGCTCGTCATGCGCTTGATAAGCCGCATTCGTTCCACCTTGAATGTCGAGCTGTCGATCGGCGATCTGTTTGAAACGCCGACCGTAGTCGGCATGACGCAACAGTTGGCATCCGCCTCGGCGGCGCGGCAGCGACTGCTGCCTTACGAGCGCAGCGAGCAGGACGCGGTACCGCTGTCCTATGCGCAGCAACGCCTATGGTTCATTCAGCAATTGGAGGGGCCGAGCAGCACCTATAACCTCCCCTTGGCGCTGCACCTGGGCGGAGACCTGGATCATCAAGCTTTGCGGCTGGCGCTGTCCGACGTGGTTGCGCGCCATGAAATACTGCGCACCTTGCTGGTCGAATTCGACGGCGTGCCGTACCAGCATGTCGGAGCCACCGCGCCGCTCGCCTTGATCGAACACTCAGTAGACGAGCCGGCCCTGCAGCGCGCGCTGATCGACACCGCGGCGCACGGATTCGACCTGGCGACGCAAAGCCCGCTACGCGCCCACCTGTTCCGTCTCGACGAGCAGCAGCACGTGTTGCTGCTGGTGCTGCACCATATTGCCGGCGACGGCTGGTCGCTGGTGCCGCTGGCGCGCGACCTCGCCTTTGCCTATGCCGCACGACGCGCGCACCAGGCACCCGCCTGGGCGCCGCTGCCGGTGCAGTACGCCGACTATGCGCTGTGGCAGCGCGAGGTGCTGGGCGAGGAGTCCGACCCCACCAGCGCCATGGCCGTGCAAAGCACCTATTGGCGACATGCGCTGGCCGGCCTGCCCGAGCAGATCAACCTGCCCACCGACCGGCCGCGTCCGGCCATCGCCAGCCATCGCGGCGACGTCGTCTCCTTCCACCTCGATGCCGATCTGCATCGCCGCCTGCTGACGATGGTCCGCGAACGGCACGCCACCTTGTTCATGGTCTTGCACGCCGCACTCGCCCTGCTGCTGGGCAAGCTCGGCGCCGGCGACGACATCGTCATCGGCAGCCCCATCGCCGGACGCACCGACGATGCGCTGGACGATCTGGTCGGCTTCTTCGTCAACACCCTGGTGCTGCGCACCGACCTGTCCGGTCAGCCCAGCTTCGACGCCTTGCTCGAACGCGTGCGCCGTACCGATCTGGCCGCCTATGCGCATCAGGACTTGCCGTTCGAGCGGCTGGTGGAAATGCTCAACCCGGCGCGCTCGCTCAATCACCATCCGCTGTTCCAGGCGATACTGGCTGTGCAGAACAACGCCACCGTGCCGTTCGAACTGCCCGGCCTCACCGTCAGCACCGCCGCCGTCGATGTCCTCGCGGCCAAGTTCGATCTGAGCCTGAGCTTCACCGAACACTACGCCACCGACGCCAGCCCCAACGGACTGGACGGCGTACTCGAATACGCCACCGACCTGTTCGACCGCGATAGCGCCGAACGCTTCGTGCGCTATCTGTGCCATCTGCTCGATACGCTGGTGCGCGATCCGGCGCTCACCCTGGCCCAGGTGTCTTTGCTGGCGCCGGACGAGCGGCAGCACATCCTGCAGGATTGGAACAATACCGTGCGGCCGCTGCCGCGGACTTCGCTGGCTGCGCTGTTTGCCGAACAGGCCATGCGCACGCCCGATGCCATCGCGGCGAGCTGCGGCGAATCACAACTGAGCTACCGCGAGCTGGATCTTCGCGCCAATCGCCTGGCCCATCATCTGCAAGTACTTGGCGTGGGCCAGGACATGCTGGTGGGCTTGTGCATCGAGCGTTCGCCGGATCTGTTGATCTCCATCCTGGGCATCCTCAAAGCCGGCGCAGCCTATCTTCCCCTGGACCCCGAATACCCGGCCGAGCGCCTTGCCTACATGCTCGACGACACCCGTGCGGCAGTGGTTATCACCCGCTCCGGGCTGCTCGACCGGCTACCCATACACGATATTCACCGCGTACTGCTGGACAGCGAGGCACCTGCCATCGCGCAATGGCCTGCGCATGCCCCCGCGCAGAACGCCCAGCCAGACGGTCTGGCCTATGTGATGTACACCTCCGGCTCCACCGGCCGACCCAAGGGCATTGCGATCACGCAAAGCAATATCGTCGCGCTGGCCCTTGACCATCGCTGGCAGGACACTAGCCAGCAACGGGTGTTGCTGCATTCGCCACCGGCATTCGATGCGTCTACTTACGAAATCTGGGTACCGCTGCTGAGCGGCCGGCAGATCGTGATCGCGCCATCGGGCAAAACCGACATCCGTGCGCTGGCTGCCGTTATCGAACAGCAGAAAATCACCGCACTGTTTCTCACCACGGCGCTTTTCCGCCTGATCGTCGAAGAATATGTGCAGTGCTTTGCGCATGTACGTACCGTGTGGAGCGGCGGCGAAGCAGCCACGCCGCAAGTTTTTCAGCGGGTGCTCGACCATTGCCCGCATACCGAGGTGGTGCATGTCTATGGCCCTACCGAGACAACCACTTTTGTGACCTGCCATCGGATGCGTGCGCCGCTCCGCCCAGGTGCCGGCGCTCCCATTGGCACGCCCATGGACAATACGCAGGCTTATGTCCTGGATGCCGCCCTGCAGCCGGTCCCCGCCGGAGTCGTCGGCGAGTTGTACATCGGCGGCAGCGGTCTTGCTCGCGGCTATCTCCATCGGCCGGCCCTCACCGCCGAACGCTTCATCGCCGCGCCGTTCGGCTTACCGGGCCAGCGCATGTATCGCACCGGCGATCTGGTGCGCTGGCTGCCCGACGGCAATATCGACTACGTCGGACGTACCGATCATCAGGTCAAAATTCGCGGCTTTCGGATTGAACTGGGCGAGATCGACGCCGCCTTGTCGCTGCAGCCGGGCGTGGCCCAGGCCATCGTTATCGCGCGCGAGGATCATCCCGGACAGAAACAACTGGTCGGCTATGTCGTACCGACGGCGGGACACAGCATAGATCCGCTGGCCTTGCGCCGCAGCCTGGCCGAGCACTTACCCGATTACATGGTGCCCGCCGCCATCGTTGAGCTGGACAGCTTGCCGCTGACCAGCAACGGCAAATTGGATCGCCACGCACTGCCCATACCGAATTTCGCTGGCGCGGACCGGGAAAGACGCGCACCGCGTACGTCACAAGAGCAAATCCTGGAAACCCTGTTCGCCGAAGCCCTAGGGCTGCCGAGCATCAGCATCGACGACAATTTCTTTGAACTGGGTGGGCATTCGTTGCTAGCCGCGCAATTAATCAGCCGCATTCGCACTGTGCTGGATGTCGAACTGTCGATACGAGCCCTGTTCGACGCGCCGACCGTGGCTCAGTTTGCCGACCGACTGCTGGCCAATACCGCGCTGGAAACCTCCACCGTGACCCTGCTGCCGTTGCGCGCCACAGGCAACCGGCCAGCCATATTCTGCTTCCATCCGGCTAGCGGCCTGAGTTGGTCGTACACCAGGCTGATCCACTTCATCGACCAGCGGCACGCGGTCTTCGGCTTACAGGCACGTGGTTTCGGCGACGCCGAGCAGCCGTCTGAAAATCTTGACCAGATGGTGGCCGACTATGTCGCACTGATGCGTGAAGTGCAGCCCACTGGTCCCTATCATCTGTTGGGCTGGTCGTTTGGCGGGCTTCTCGCCTTCGAGATCGGCTGCGCACTGCAGCGACAAGGTGAACAGGTCGGCCTGCTATCGATCCTGGATACCCAGTTTCTTACCGCCCCCCTCGATCATCAATCCAATGACGGTTTGCTGGCCGAAATCCTTGCCATGGAAGGCGTCAAGCTAGCGCCGCAGGCACCGCCCCCCGATATGCACGAGTCCTACGAATTGCTACGTACGCGTAACAGCCCGTTCACCAGCCTGGGCGAGGCACTGTTCGAAAAATCGGTGGACGTCTATCGCAACAATATCCGCCTGTTCAAGCAGTCGCCGCCACGCAAGACCTTTCATGGCGAACTGCTGCTGATCTCCACCACTCGGAACGCCGACGGCTCGCCCGTCGCACAGCTACTTACCGAGGGTTGGAGTGACCGGTTCGATGGACCGGTGGAGAGCCTCAACATCGATTGCTGCCACTACGAGCTATTGGATTCCAGGCATGCCCCACGCTTAGGCGCTGCCATTGGCGCAAAGCTCGCCCTCTATGAGCGCGTCGATGCCGCTGACCGCCCCTACTCCGAAGCGGAGGCGAGCTGACAGGCAATCGAACGAATTCGATTCAGCCAATCAAAGATGGATGCATCTGTCATTTTGTTCGTTTTAAAAGCATACCAATCCAAGACGGGAGTAAGTTGTTTGCGAGTTTTATTCATACCGAATGTTGGCGCAGTTATTCCGCACTTATTGCCGCTGATGGCGCTTGACTCTCAACTCGAAGCAGGCCGTCACGAGACGGCTTTTCTCGTTCCTGGTGCTTTTCATAAATCTCTTAAAAATTTGCAACGGAATGTACTCGACATCGACTATCGCCCAGAGCAGCTATTTCGAGATGAGATGGCCGCCTGTGGGCGCTTTCGTCCCGACGTTATCGTGGATGACTTCAGCATGGCTGCGCTTCTGACATCGAAGGTTGCCAAAAAGCCGCGCGTTACGATCCTGCGGACCGGCGCCTTTCCGGGAAGCGTGCCCAGAGACGACTCGCACCGTCATAGCTGCGAGTCTCACAGCTCCGACAAGTTTGATTTCGACGCCTACTTTCAAAACAGCGAGCTGCTGTGCGGCATACCCGCGCCGAAGAATTTCGCCGAGGCATGCGCCGCCGACATCAGCATTGTCCCTGGAATCAGAAGCATCGAAGCCCTGCCGGCCAGCGTGGGCGACGACCCGAACTATGCTTTTGCCGGCGCCCTGACCGTTTCCGATTCGGCCATCCCTACCCCGGTTGCCCGCAGTACGGATACTACGGATGCGATCTTGGCGTTCCTGGAAAGAAACCAGCAGCGAAAGATCGTCTACCTGACGCTGGGATCGGTACTTAAGGCAGGCGAAGCCATTCGCGAAGCCATCAAATACATGCTCGATACCGGCGTTGCAATAATTTCAACCGTAGACTTGCCTGACGTAAAGACGTCTCGCAAAGAATTATTCTTCTACGCGCCATTTGTACCGATGCATGCCGTCTGCTCCAAGGTGCATCTTATGATCCACCACTGCGGCAGCGGCACGTATCAGTACGCCATCACGCACCAGGTTCCATCGATATGCATTGGATCCCGATCCTACGATCGAGACGATGTGGCATATCGTCTTGAACAACTGGGGGTAGCGAAGTACATCCCATTCATTGATAGCGTTGCCGTCTTTATTGAAAGGTTCGTAAAAGAATTCGATCAGTGCATGGATAACCTGGGCCAGTGGTACCAAGCGGCAAAACAACGACTGAATCTACTCTGGAACGAAAATGATCGAACAGCCGCCATTTTCAATTTTGAAGAAGTGTTAAAAAAGGCAATCTTGTTACATGGTGCGAACCTGAAATGACCATTTAAAATAAATAATTTCATTGCCGATATGGAATTATTCTTACTTGCCCGCACCATAGGTGACTGATAACCTATGAAACTATTAATAAAGTGGAGTTAAGCGACCATGAAATCGATGACTGGATCACAAAATGCATCTTCTTGGCGTCACTTATTGTCAGCAGGGTTTTTCACGCTGTTACTCCTGACCTCAACTCTCTTCAGCGGTGTGGCCATGTCATCGAGCAATGATTTCGAATTGTCTGCCGGATTGTGGCGCCTGGATGGCTCATTCTCATCCTCGGGCGAAGCCTTGATGGCTACGATCGTCAAGCTGCCACAGCACCAATGGAAGCTGATCTTGCCGAAGGATATTCAGCCGGCAGATGCAAGCAACGATGTCGTACTGCACCGAACCGGTGCGCATGCATATCGCGCGACTATCGCCGAGGGAGTCGAAGTCAACCTGACGCAGACATCTGCCGATAAAGCTCAAATACGAATCGATACGAACAACAGCAAAGGCTTCTCCAAGTTCGGATACAGCATGAGCCTGGTGAAAAACTGATCCGTTTTAAGAAACTTGTTAAAGAATCTTGTTAAAGAAGCTAGTTAAAGCAGCTTGAATTCTTAAGTTCCACCCGCTGAACGGAGTTTACTTCGATCAATTCATTTGAATATAAAGATGCTTCGTGTCTCGACCTGTTAATGACGAGGTGCATGGCTCCGATATGCGAACCAAAAGCCTCTTAGGCGCCACGGGCGGCTAAACCGCCCTGTTTCGATTGATATTCGGCCAATGCCCAGAGTATTGGCCTGGGTGAGTGCTGCCTTAAATTTCATTCCACGCATCGGCACTGTCGTTGACGCAAAGCTCGCGCTCCACGAATACCTCGATGCGAACCGCTATACCGATTGCCCCTATTCCAACAGTGGAGTCGAACCGAGTGGCTACCGAAGACGTTCTCGACCGCGAAGCCATCGCGCTGGAAGAGCCAGCCGCCGAGCCGGCGACCGAACAGCGGTTGGGGCAGAACCGTAATTTCCGCTGGATCTGCGCCGGCGTAAGCATCGCCACCCTGGGCAGTCAGTTCAGCGCGCTGGCGCTGCCCTGGCTGGTATTGAAGATGACCGGCGATACCTTGGCGCTGGCTACGGTGATGGCGATCTCCGGTGTGCCGCAGATCTTTCTATTGCTATTCGGCGGCAGCCTGGCCGACCGCTTTTCACCCAAGCGCATCCTGGTATGGGCTTATCTGACCTGCGCCTTATTGCTAATCGCACTGGGCGGCTTGTTGTTCAGCGGCTTGCTGAAGCTGTGGATGATCGACGCATTCGCCTTCAGCACCGGCCTGGTTTTCGGCATGTCGATCCCGGCGAGTTTCTCGCTGATCGCTGCCGCCCTGCCCGGCCACATGGTGCCGGCGGGCAGCTCGGTGATCGGCAGCATTCGTCAGGCATTGGCTTTTGTCGGACCACTGCTGGCCGGCGCCTTGCTCGGTTTTTCCGGCGATGGCCAGGCCGCTGGACACGAGGTACTTGGCAGCCAGCCACTGTTTGCGGCGGCGTTCTTTCTTGATGGCCTGGGGCTGCTCTTCGTGGCCTGGACCACGGCGAACATCGTGTTTCGTACCAGCTCCGAAGCGCCTGGCGAAGGCGTGCGCAACGGCTTCAATATTCTTCCCGCATTGCGTTGGTTCCTGGCCGATCGCCAGGTGTTGACGGTGGTCTGCTACTGGTCGCTGATCGTGTTCTTCCTCAGTGGGCCAGTGCGCATTGCCTTGCCCTTGCTGGCCGAGCAGAACACCGCGCTGGGCGCCAAGGCTTACGGCATCCTGGTATCGGCCAATGCTGCCGGCGTATTCCTGGGCATGACGGCGCTCGGCCTGCTGCGCCGGTTTGTCGCCGACCGGTTGTGGCCGGTGATTCTCTGCCTCGACGCGCTGGCTGCGTTGATCGTGGTCGGCATCGGCCTGCTGCATCCGCAATTGCAACTGGCGGTATTCGTGTATGCCGCGCTGTTCGTGCTGGTGGGTACTCGTGCGGGCTTTGTCGAGATCGGCTGGTTCTCTTGGTTGCAACAGCGGTTTCCTGACGAAATCCGCGGCCGCGCGACCAGCATCTTCATGGTGGTTTCCACCGCCAATATCGCTGCTTCCGTCACGTTCTCCGGCTGGCTGACCCGGCACGTGCAAGCATCGGAACTGTTCCTGTTGGCCGGCGCGGCGACCGTGTCACTCGCCTTGCTGGGCATGTTGCTGCGTGCCTTGGGTGTATTGAGGGTCGATGCATGAGCGCATCGCCGAGATCCATCGCGAGTCCTGCGCTTTTCCCCTTGCTGTTCGAACAACAGGTGTCGCGTGCACCCGATGCCGTGGCAGCAGTGTTTGAACAAGAGAGCTTGACCTACGCCGAACTCAACGCTCGCGCCAATCGCCTCGCGCGTGCACTGGTGGCCCAAGGCATCGGCCCCGAGCAAGCGGTCGCCGTCGCCCTGCCGCGCTCGCTCGATATGCTGGTCGCGCTGCTCGCCGTGCTTAAAAGCGGTGCCGCCTATCTGCCGCTGGACCTG
>NZ_KZ857184.1:0-9960 GCF_003350925.1 Dyella tabacisoli
TCCTCCCCCTGCGTGCAGGGGGAGGCTGGGAGGGGGTCCAACCTCGCCGCAAGATTGAACCCCTCCCCAACCCTCCCCTGCAAGCAGGGGAGGGAGCCACGCTGCCTCACCATTTCATTCTTCGGCGACTGCTGGCAGTCGCTCCCGAGTGCGCGCAGGACGCGCGCTGCTCTTCGGGGCCCCTTTGCAGCGGTGAGGCTTGGACGACAGGCCCGCAGGGTGGCAGGCATGGATGCCTGCCACTTTTCGCCAGGGCAGGAAGCCCTGTCGAAAAGCCCGGCCAAGCCTCACGCACTCGTAGGGCAGGATGCCCGGAGAGCGCTGCATGGGGGTGGCCTTCTCTTTGGTTACTTTCTCTTGGCTACTCAAGAGAAAGTGACTCGGGCCCCGGCAGGGGTCCGAAAACCGCCGCAGGCGACAAGCTAGCGAAGCCCCCCCTCAAAGAGGAATCACCACCACATCCCCACCAACCGCACCATCCCGTATGCCAACAACCCCGTCACCGGCAACGTCAAAATCCAAGCCCACACCATCCGCTCCACCACCGACCAGCGAATCGCATTGAAGCGCTTGGCCGCGCCCACGCCCATGATCGACGCGGAAACGTTGTGCGTGGTGGACACCGGTATACCGAATACCGAGGCGGTGAGGATCACGGCGGCTGAGCTGGTCTCGGCGGCAAACCCGTTAATGGGGTGCAGCTTGACCATCTTATGGCCCAGCGTCTTGATGATGCGCCAGCCACCGCCGGCGGTGCCTGCCGCCATGGTCAAGGCGCACAGCACTGTCACCCACACCGGAATCACGAAACCACCGGCGCTGGAACCCTCAATGCGTAGAAAGCTCAGCCAATCGGGTAGATCGCTGAACTGCCCGGCTGTGGTGGCGCCGGCAAGCGCCAGGGCGATGATGCCCATGCTTTTTTGCGCGTCGTTCATGCCATGGGCCAGGCCCATCGCGCTGGCCGACACGATTTGCGCCTTGCCGAAAAAGCTGTTGACGAACGGCGTGCGGCCTAAGCGGCGCAGGAATCCGCTGCGATGGGAAAACCAACTGAGCAATGCGTACAGGGCGCCCATCAACAGGAAACCTATGACGAAGCCGAGCAGCGGCGAGATCACCATGGGTGCGATCACCTTGGGTACTACGCCTTTGCCTTGCCACCAGTGGTCGCCATCTTGAAACCAGATGATCGAAGCAAAGTTGTTGCTCGATGCCGCCAGCGCCGCACCGACCAGGGCGCCAACCAGGGCATGGCTTGAACTCGACGGCAAGCCTAGCCACCAGGTAATGAGGTTCCAGATAGTGGCGGCGAGCAGCGCGCAGATCAGCAGGTGCGACCCTACCTCGACCACGCCGGTGTTAATCAGCCCGGCCGCGATGGTTGCGGCCACGGCGGTACCCCATAGGGCACCGATCAAGTTGGTGATGGCTGCCAGCAGTACCGCCTGGCCCGGCGTCAGGACCTTGGTAGCCACCACGGTCGCGATGGAGTTGGCGGTGTCATGAAAGCCGTTGATATAAGTGAAAGCGAGCGCGATCAGCACAACGATGATGACCATGCTCATGCCTGGCCTCCGCGCACGCGCAGAAAACGGCAGATCGCCGACGGCGCAAGGGCCGGGCTACGGGGGATACACAGGCACATGTGCGTCGGCCTCAGGAGTTCTTCAGCACGATCGAATAAACAATGTTGCCAACGTCGCGGCATTTGTCGATGGCTTTTTCAAGCAGCTCGTACAGGTCTTTGGCCAACATCGCACGCATGGCGTCATTGCCTTCGACATAGAGCGTGCGATAGGGCGCCAGCAGCATGCGGTCGCCTTCGGACTCCAGCGCCTGCAGGCGATCTTGCAGTTTCTTCACCGGGTCGATGCGCAGGCCGCGGCGCAACTCGCCGATCATTTCGACGACGACCACCGTGGCGCGCTCCAGGATCAGTGCGCGCTGACCGAAATCCACGTCGGCGATGCGCGAAACGACGATCTCGTAGCGTTCGGCGAATTTTTCGATGGTCTTGGGAATTTTATACAAGGCCGAGTTCAGCGCATCGATGTCTTCGCGATCCAGGGCGGTGACGAAGGTGTTGACCAGCTCTTCGCTGATCTGTGCGGCCAGTGCTTTCTCGCGTGCGCGGGTGGCGGCAAACGAGGCCATGACGGGCATGTGATCGGCATCGGTTACGAGCTGATGCAGCGCCCTGGCGCTTTCGTGCGCCGCTTCGGCGCTCTGTTCGAGCAGGCCATAGAACTTGTCGCCTTTGCCGAAGATCGTTTGCAGTGAAAACATGCGGATAGCGCCTGGGATGATGGGCAAAGAACGGGTTTGTGAAAGCAATGTTACAGGACACTCGGCCCGCATCGCACCCGTGGACCCTGGCTGGAACCCCGAAAACCAGCCGTATGGCCGTTTTTGAACCCCTTGCTCAACGATCGTGAACAGGCTCTTCTGCTCTTCGTTTACACTCGGCACATGCTCTCAACCCACCAGTCGCCGCGATGCTGACCGATATCGCGCTCGTTGTCGTTCTCGCCCTGTGCAACGGCTTCTTCGCACTCTCCGAGATGGCCCTGGTGGCCTCGCGCAAGAGCCGTCTCAAGCAAATGGCCAAACGCAGCCGTCGTGCCCGAGTGGCCTTGCGCCACGCCGAGGCGCCGGAGCATTTCCTCTCGACGGTGCAGGTCGGCATCACCTTGGTCATGCTGGTCACCGGCGCATTGGCTGGCGACGTTCTGGGTTCGCATATCGCGCAAGCCTTGCACGAAGGCCATGCCGCCTGGCTGGAGCCTTATGCGCGGGTGATCGGTATCGCGCTGGGCTTTGTGCTGATTTCTTATATTCAGATCGTGGTGGGCGAGCTGGTGCCCAAGCGGCTGGCGCTATCGGCGCCGGAGAAGGTCTCCAGCTATGTCGCGATGCCGATGCTGGTGCTGTCGCGCATCGCTTCGCCGTTTGTTGGGCTGTTGAATGTATCGAGCAGCTTGTTACTGCGCCTGCTGCGGGTCAACGATCGCGGCCGCGGGGCGGTGACCGAAGAAGAAATTCGCCTGCTGGTCGCCGAAAGCGCCGAACAGGGCGTACTCGATGCCGATGAGCGCAACATGGTCAATCGCGTATTGCGCCTGGGCGACCGCTCGGTCGACAGCGTGATGACCCCGCGCCCGCATATTGCCTGGCTGGATATCGCCGCCACGCAGGAGGCCAACGACGCCGTGCTGCGCGCCACGCCTTATTCGCGCTACCCGGTGTATCGCGGCGGCGAGCATGAGGTTGTCGGCGTGGTCGAGGTCAAAAACCTGCTGCGCAATTTCACCGGCGGCAGCGCCGACATGTTCGGGCAGATGGCCAAGCCGCTGTTTGTACCCACCACCGCACGGGCGTTGGACCTGCTGGAAGAATTTCGCGATGCCGAAACGCCGATGGCGCTGGTGGTCGACGAATACGGCGATATCGAGGGCCTGGTGACGCTTAACGACTTGCTCGCCGCGGTCGTCAGTGCCGCCCAGCTCGGTCATGGTAATGAGGCTGATTCGCCGATTGTCGAGCGTGCCGACGGTAGCTGGCTGGTCGATGGCTTGCTGTCCACCGATGACCTGCGCGAACTGCTGCATGTCGATCACCTGCCCGGCGAGCAGGAGCACGAATACCGCACCGCTGCCGGCATGGTGATGGCCGCGCTGGGGCATATCCCGCAGACGGGCGAGGTCTTTGTCTGGCAGGACATTCGCTTTGAAGTGGTGGATCTGGACGGCGCGCGCATCGACAAGCTGCTGATTACGCCGTCGTCAGGCAGTGACCTGGCTGATGACGAGCTGGGCGGTTGAGCCGGTCGCGTCAGTCGCGCCGGGCCAGCTTGGCCATCCGCTGCGCATCGGCGAAAACGCCGTGCAACATGCGCAATTCACGCTCGTCCATTTGCGCCCGCTGAAACAGTTTGCGTAACCGCAGCATGATGGTGGTCGGCGCGCGGCCCTTGTGAAAGTCGATGTCGTCGAGCATTTGCGCCAGATGCTCGTAGAAGCGCTCCATCTGCGCCGCGTCCGCCAGTGGCTCGGCATCTTGGGGCACCGGTGGCGGCGGCAGATCCTCGCCCAGCAAAGCCACACGCAGCTCATAAGCCATCACCTGCACCGCCTGGGAGAGGTTCAGCGAGCTGAAATCGTCCACGCTGGGGATGCGCACCATGGCATGGCAGCGCGCCAGCTCTTCATTCTCCAGCCCAGTGCGCTCGTTGCCGAAGACCAAGGCCACCTGCTCGCCACGCGCCGCTGCTGCCAACACTTGCGCGGCCGCCTCTCGCGGCGAGATCTCCGGCAGGTTCACGCCGCGCCGCCGCGCCGACAAGCCCAGCGCCAGATTGCTGCCAGCCAGACTATCGACCAGCCCACCATGCAGACCCGCCGCCTCCAGCACATCATCGGCGCCAGCGGCCATGGCGACCGCCTCCGGGCTGGGAAAGCGTGCGGGAGTAACCAGCTCCATCCGCGAAAAACCCATGGTGCGCATCGCTCGCGCGGCACTACCGATATTGCCCGGATGCGAAGTACGCACCAGCACAAACCGGATAAGGGCGATGAGGTCGTTGGCTGAAGTCATGCGGAGAGCTTGGCGATCATGGGGCGGCAAGGATAGTGGAACGGGGAACGGGGAACGGGGAACGGGGAACGGGGAACGGGGAACGGGGAACGGGGAACGGGGAACGGGGAACGGGGAACGGGGAACGGGGAACGGGGAAAAGCCTAAAAAGCAGAAGCAAAAAAGCAAGAGCAAAAACAAAGAAAGATCAAAAAAGAACGCGGATCTGCCATATCCCCTCGAACTTCATGTTCCCCATTCCCTATTCCCCGTTCCCCACCTGCAAAACAAAGAAAAATCAAAAAAGAACGCGAACCTGCAGTATCCCCTCGAACTTCATGTTCCCCATTCCCTATTCCCCGTTCCCTGCTCTCCCCCCCCGTTCCCCGTTCCCTGCTCTCCCCCCCGTTCCCCGTCCCGCCCCACCCCTGCTAGAATCGCCGGCCGAAACCCCCGTTCTTTTTACAAAGCCGAAGCCATGCCCAGACCCGCCGTCAATGTCGCGGTGCGCGCCGCGCGCGCCGCAGGAAACATCATCCTGCGCTACATGAACCGTATCGACGGACTCAATGTCGTCGAGAAACAACGCATGGACTTCGCCTCCGAAGTCGACAAACTGGCTGAAGCGGAGATCGTCAAAGAGCTGCGGCGTGCCTATCCGACACACGCTTTTCTCGCTGAAGAAAGCGGCGCTACCGGCAAAGGCCCGCTGACCTGGGTGATCGACCCGCTCGACGGCACGCACAATTACCTGCGCGGCATTCCGCATTTCTGTGTCTCGATCGCCATGCTCGACCGCGGCGTGCCGGTGTATGCCGTGATATTCGACCCGTTGCGCGATGAGCTGTTCACCGCCAGCAAGGGCGATGGCGCTTACCTCAACGATCGCCGCCTGCGGGTCAGCAAGCGCGAAAACCTCGGCGGCGCGATGATTGCCACCGGCTTTCCCTACCGTCAGCGCGCCCACCTCAACTCGCAGTTGGATATGACCCGCGCCCTGCTCGGCCAGGCCGAAGACATTCGCCGCTCGGGCTCGGCCGCATTGGATCTGGCCTACACCGCCGCCGGCCGCTACGACGGTTATTTCGAAATCGGCCTCAAGCCCTGGGACCTGGCTGCCGGCGTACTGCTGGTGCGTGAAGCAGGCGGTCGCTATTGCGATTTCGCCGGCCGCGACGGTATCCCCGAGAGCGGCAATATCATCGCCGGCAATTTGAATGTGGCCCAGGCCATGCTCGACGCCATCGGCCAACAAGCCACCCCCGGCCTGTTAAAAGCCTAAAACCAGCGAAACGTAGGTTGGGGTGAGCAACGCGAACCCCAATATGCCACGGCCGGCATCACGTTGGGGTTCGCTCACGCCCCCCCAACCTACCCACACGCCGAAGTGAATTACATCCACCCTTGCAGGCGCAAAGCGCATCCGACCCTGCACATGCCAGGTAGGTTGGGGTGAGCAACGCGAACCCCAACATCGCGCCAGATATCACGCCCCCGGCTCACCCGTCTCACGAAGCAAGTTCCGTAAAAACGGCACCGTAATACGCCGCTGCGCAGCCAGCGATGCCTGATCCAGACGATCCAGCAGATCGAGCAACGCACCCAGATCGCGTGCATAACGGGCGAACAGCCAATCCAACACGGTCTCATCCAGCTCGATGCCGCGCACAGCGGCCTGATTCCTCAGCACGGTGCGGCGCTCGGTGTCGTCCAGTGGCTTGAGCAGCACTTGCTGGCAAGCACCTAGACGTGAACGCAGGTCGGGCAAACCCAGGCCCAGCGACACCGGAAGCACATCGGCGGCGAACAGCAAGGTCGCGCCTTCGGCCTTGCTCTGGTTATAGACATCGAACAAGGCATGCTCGGCTTCGCGGTCGCCGGCTATGGCGCCCAGATCGTCCAGTGCCAACAACTCGCTACCGGCCACGCCGCGAATCGCCACCGCCTTGTCGCGCAAGCTGGCCAACGGCAGGTATTGCACCGTGCGACCGGCTTCATTGGCGGCTTGGCAGGCGGCCATCAGCAAGTGGCTTTTGCCGCTACCGGTGGGGCCGCTCAGATACAGCCACGAGGCGGCGGGCTCACGCGTCAGCCGCTCCACCGCAGCGAGCGTAACCGCGTTGGCGCCGGCATAAAAATGTTCGAAACGCTGACGACGCGGCCAGCGCAGGGCAAGTGGTAGCTGCGGAATCATCGTGTCGTGTGGTTATTTTGATCGCCAGCGGAGGTCACTAACGTGTCGCTTGTGACACTGCCGGCGGCGGTCTCGACAGTAACCTCGACCTCGGCGATCACCGGATCTACTGACCCCTCTTCGGTATAAAGCTGGCTATGCCGGTAGCGCTCGGCCAGATAGCGCAGCAACACCATGATGACCGAAGCTGCCGGCAGCGCCAGCAGCACGCCGAGAAAGCCGAACAAATAACCACCTGCCAGCACCGCAAAAATCACCGCGACCGGATGCAGGCCGATCTTTTCGCCCACCAGCCGCGGCACCAGTACATAGCCTTCGAGCAACTGGCCGACGATAAAAATACCGACCACGATCAGCACGTGGGTCCAGTCGCCGTATTGCACCAGCACGGCGATCAAGGCCGAACCAAAGCCGACGATAAAGCCCAGATACGGCACGAAACTAAGCAAGCCGGCGACCATGCCGATCAGCGGCCCGACCGAAAGGCCGGCGATAGACAAGGCGCCGCCGTAGAAGATGCCCAGAGCCAGCATCACCAGTAGCTGACCACGGACGAATGCGCCAAGTACCTTGTCGGACTCGCGCGCCAGATGGGCGATGGTCGGCTCGATGGAGCGCGGCAGGATGCCGTCGATCCAGGCCACCAACCGGTCCCAATCGCGCAGCAAATAGAACGCCACCACCGGTATCAACACCAGATTGGTCAGCCACATCACCACACCAATGCTGGAGCGCGAGATCTGGCCCAGCACCGTGGAGGCGACCTCGCCAATCGAGCCGATGTGGTCCTTGATCGCCGCCATCAGGCGGCTGGTATCGAAAACATGCGAATCGAGGTGCAGTTTGGCCTGCAGCCAAGGCATCGCCGTCTTATGCACCCACTCCGCGTAGTGCGGCAGATTTTGCAGCAGATTGTCGACCTGGCCTGAAATCAGCGGAATCAGCAGTAGCAAGGCGCCCACCGCGACCAGCACCAGCACGATGAAAACAATGCTTACCGCCAGCGTGCGACCCATGCCCAACCGTTCCAGCCGATCGGCCAGCGGATCGCCCAGGTAAGCCATCATCCCGGCGAACGCGAAGGGCATCAGCACCGGCGACAACAGCCAGAGCACATAGAGAATGCCCGCAGCAATCGCCAGCATCTGCCAGCGGCGGGAGGTGTCGTGGCTCATGGGTGACAGCGGATTCATCGGCAAAAAGGTCTCGTTGAGTAGCGAAGCCGGTCCGCCAGTGTCGCCTATGCGGGGGGCGGCTGTCAGCGCATGGTGCGGAACGGGGAACGGGGAACGGGGAACGGGGAACGGGGAACGGGGAACGGGGAACGGGGAACGGGGAACGGGGAACGGGGAACGGGGAACGGGGAACGGGGAACGGGGAAAAGCCTAAAAAGCAGAAGCAAAAAAGCAAGAGCAAAAACAAAGAAAGTTCAAAAAAGAACGCGGACCTGCCATATCCCTCCGAACTTCAGGTTCCCCATTCCCTATTCCCTGTTCCCCGCTCTACTACCCCCCGCCCGCCACGACCAGCGCCAGACATAGTCCAGCCCGCTAACCACGCACAGCACGGCGGTAATCGTCTGTAGCGATGGCGACAAGATCGACGGCCAGCCCGCCGCGCTGGCCAAAACCGCCAGCAGATACAGAATTTGCGCCAAGGTGCAGGCTTTGGATAACCAACTAGGCTGCGGCTTGATGGGGCCAATCAACAGGCGCCAGGCCAGCGCTCCGCTCACAATCAATAAATCGCGTCCCAGCACCAGAAACGCCAGCCACCACGGCAAGGCACCGGTTTTTGCCAGCAGTAGAAAACAGGCGACCAATAACAGCTTGTCGGCGACCGCATCGAGCATGCCGCCGAACCGACTCTGCCAACCGTAGCGGCGCGCCAGAAAGCCATCCAGCCCATCAGACACACCGGCCAACGCGATCAGGCCAAGCGCAAGGCGCGGTTGGTGTGATGCAATAGCCATGCTGATCGGCAGTATCAGCACGATCCGCAGCAACGAAATCGCGTTGGGGAGGTAACGCCACAACGAGGGCGATGCGGCGGGCATGATTGACGGCTAGTGCACCCAGCGCAGACTGATGTCGGCGCCGCTATGTGCCTCGCCCTGCAGTAAGCGACCACCAGCGGTGAGACTGACTGCCAGGGCAGTCATCGGCAGCCCCGCCTTGACGCTCAGCAACATGCCGTCACCCTGCGCGCTCAGCGTCGCCACCTGGTGCAGCATTGGATCGGCGCGCAGCACCCCTAGCAGATTGGCGTAATCCATCGCCGAGCGCACGTCCGATACCCATATTTTGCCGTCGATATTGCCCGCGCCGATCACGTTGAGCTGCTTGCCCAGCCGATCCGCCAGCGCATTGCCGGCGTCGGTAAGCAGGGCGCCATTGTCGGCCGCCGTGTTGCTCCAGCGTTGCTGCGGCCCGCCGGAAACCAGATTCCAGTCGGCATTGTTGCTACGCAACTGGCCGAGCAGAATCAGGCCGGTCTTGTATTGGCGCGCCAGCGTAACCAGTTGCTCGGGATCGGCATTGGTTACTGTCGGTGTATCGGTGACTTTGGACGGATCGGCCAACACCACGCTATATCCCCGCGTGGCTGCCGTTTGCGCCAAGGCGGCCAACGCATCTCGGGTCAGCACGCTGCCGTCCTCGTCGCGCACCAGCAGCAACACCGGCGGCTTCGTCGCGGCATTGCTCGCCACGCCCATCTGCGACACCGCCCGCTGCACCGCCCCCTGATCGAAGATCACTTGCAGGCTGATACCGCCCTGCGCCGGGGTGCCGCGCTGGTAGTGGTATTGCTGCACCATGCCCGGCGCCGCCTTCAGCGCATCGGCATAGCCGGCTTTAGTGCGCAGGTCTTGTCCGCCGGCGACCCGCGCCATGACCTGGCTCAGCGCCGTACCAAAGGCATCGTCGCGTTGTGCGTCGCTGGTGTCTTTGACCGGTACCGTCACCGTATAAGGCGAAACCTGGCCTTGCGCATGCGCCACCGGCAGCGGTGCAAAGAGACTGAGCCCAAACAAACCCAGGCATAAGCTGACGATAAGCAAACGTGGCAAGCGCATAAGGCGTGAGTACATCCATGGAAACTGCTGGGAGTCTGCCTAATCCGGGCGGCAGCGTCCATCGAGACGGGGAACGGGGAACGGGGAACGGGGAACGGGGAACGGGGAACGGGGA
>NZ_KZ857184.1:10007-175492 GCF_003350925.1 Dyella tabacisoli
CCCGTTCCCCGTTCCCCGTTCCCTGCTTCCAACTCCGTTCCCCATCCCCCGTTCCCTGCTTTCAACTCCGCTCCCCATTCCCCGTTCCCTGTCCTGCTATCATTTCCCGTTTCTTCACGCCCGGTTCCGCTATGTCCGACGCCCTCACCTACCGCGCCGCTGGCGTCGACATCGACGCGGGTAATGCCGTGGTCGAACGCATCAAACCGCTGGTCAAGCGCACTTTTCGCCCGGAGGTCATGGGCGGCCTGGGCGGTTTCGGCGGCCTGTTTGACCTGTCCGGGCGCTACAAAGAGCCGGTACTGGTCTCCGGTACCGATGGCGTCGGCACCAAGCTCAAGCTGGCGCAACAACTGGGTCGCCACGACACCATCGGTATCGATCTGGTCGGCATGTGCGTCAACGACGTACTGGTGCAGGGCGCCGAACCACTGTTTTTCCTCGATTATTTCGCCACCGGCAAGTTGGATGTGGACACCACCGTCGCCGTCGTCGGCGGCATCGCCAAGGGTTGCGAGCTGGCCGGTTGCGCGCTGATCGGCGGCGAAACCGCCGAGATGCCGGACATGTATCCGCCGGGCGAGTACGACCTGGCCGGCTTTACCGTGGGCGCCGTGGAGAAATCCGCCCTGCTCAGTGGCGAGGCTATCGTTGCCGGCGATGTGATTCTCGGCGTGGCCTCGTCCGGCCCGCATTCCAATGGCTATTCGCTGATCCGCAAGATCGTCGATCGCGCGGGTCGCCCGCTGGATCTGGATATCGGCGGCGTGACCCTGGCCGATGCGCTGATGGCGCCGACCACGATTTACGTCAAGGCTATTCTGGAGCTGTTGAAAGCCCAGCCGATTCACGGCATGGCGCATATCACCGGCGGCGGCCTGAAAGAAAACATCATCCGCGTCGTACCGGAAAACCTCGGCGTCGCACTGGATGCTTCTGCCATCGTGCTGCCGCCGGTGTTCGAGTGGTTGATGCGCGAAGGCAACGTCGCCCGCGAAGAAATGTGGCGCACGTTCAACTGTGGCGTCGGCTTCACCGTGATTCTGTCGCGCGACGACGTCGCCGCCGCCAGCGCACTGCTCAGCCAGCATGGTTTGGAGAGCCGGGTGATCGGCGAGATCGTGCCGGCACAGGGCGATGAGCGCGTGCATATCGGCTGATCGACCGCGCGTTCCTGAACATGTCCTCACCACTTCGCATTGCCGTACTCGCCTCGGGGCGCGGCAGTAATCTCGCGGCGCTGCTTACGGCGCATCAACGCGGTGAGTTGCCGGTCGAGTTTGTATTGGTCGCCAGCGACAAGGCGAACGCCGGCGCGCTGCGCCTGGCCGAAGCGGCCGGCATTGCCACCTTGGTGCTTGACCCGCGCAATTACCCCGACCGCCTTGCGTTTGACCTGGATCTGTTTGCGCACCTGACTGACAACGGCGCCGACGTACTCGTACTAGCCGGCTTCATGCGCATTATCGACGGCCAGGCGCTCAAGCCCTGGGTCGGCCGCATGATTAATATCCACCCGTCGTTGCTGCCCAAGTACCGCGGCCTGCACACCCACCGTCGCGCACTGGAAGCCGGTGACGGCGAGCATGGCGTGAGCGTGCATTACGTCACCGCCGAATTGGATGGCGGCCCGGTGATCGCGCAAGCGCACATCGCGGTGCAGGCTGGCGACGACGAGCACCTGCTGGCGCAACGTCTGCTGCCTTACGAACACCGCCTGCTACCGGCCGTACTCAAGCTGATCGCACAAGGACGGTTGCAGCTTGTTTCGCCCGATGGTGTGGCGCTGGATGGGCAAGCTTTGTCGGCGCCATTACGTTTGCAAGGCGATCAACTGGTTCGTTGATCGCGTAACCCACTTATCTCGTGGTGATGTTGGGGTTCGCTTTGCTCACCCCAACCTACGTCGTGATGCCGTGGTAGGTTGGTGGTGAGCGAAGCGAACCCCAACACCAACAACGTCAAGGAAGACGGCATGCGATACCGACGAACTCTTGTCGCGGGCGGAACGTATTTCTTTACCGTCAATCTGCAAGATCGATCTCGTGATCTGTTGATCCAACGTATCGATACTCTTCGCAATGCGGTGCGTCTGGTTAAACGACGGCATCCTTTCCATATCGTGGCGTGGGTCGTGTTACCCGATCACATCCATGCCATATGGACCCTGCCATCGGGCGACGCCGACTACTCCACGCGTTGGTCGCTTATTAAGGCCAACTTTTCGCGAGCTGTCGCGCATAACGAACCTGTTTGCGCATCTCGACAGCTCAAGGGTGAGCGCGGTATCTGGCAACGCCGCTTTTGGGAGCATCAGATACGAGACGAGAATGACCTCGCTCGCCATGTGGATTATGTGCATATCAACCCGGTGAAACACGGCTATACGGAGCGAGCAGGTGATTGGCCGTTCTCGTCCATCCATCGATATATTCGGGATGGTTTGCTCGCCGCTGATTGGGCGTGTGCGCCAGGTTCGAGGGTATAACGTTGGGGTTGGCTTGCGCTCACCGCCAACCTACCAAGGCCAGCACGACATGGCGCAACGTTGGGGTTCGCTTTGCTCACCGCCAACCTACGCTCACCCCAACCAATGCATGACGTGCCACGACAGGTTCAGGTGCGCGGCGTAGACTGCGGTCCCCATGACGATCCTTACATCACCCCGCAAGCTCGCCGGCCTGGCGCTGGCTCTCTCAACCACCGCAGCCTTTGCGGCGCCCTCTTCACCGACGCCTTTCACTGCGACATATCAGGTGTTGCAAGGTGGCGAGATGATCGGTGAAGCCACCCTGCATCTGGCATCTACCGGCGATAACCGCTGGGAATACAGCAACCAGAGCCAAGGCACCGCCGGCCTCGCTGCCGCGTTCGGCTTAAGCTCGAATGAAACGACACGGTTTCGCTGGAACCAAGGTGCGGCGGAAACGGAAAGTTACGACTACCGCATGAACACCGGGCTGAAGAAAAAGCAGCGGCATACCAAGATCGACTGGAGCGCCCATCAAGTGAGCGTGGACGAAGGCAAGGGGCCGACTGTCTACGCCAGCGTGCCGGGCCTGATCGACCGCAACCTCGCCCCGTTCGCACTTGGCCTGGCACTACGCGACGGCAAGCAAACGGTGACCCTGCCCGTGGCCGTCAGAAGCAATGTCGAAAATCAGCAATTCAAAGTGGCCGGCAAGGACAACGTGCAGGTGCCGGCGGGCCGCTTCGAGGCCGTGCGGATTGAACGCACGGATTCGGACAAGTCATTCAACGCCTGGTATGTGCCGCAGAAATATCCGGTGCCGGTAAAGCTGTCGCAGAGCGAGGGCGGCAACCTGGTGTTGCAACTGGTGAGCTACCGCCAGCCATAAATGCCAGCGATAACGCGGGCCGTCGGGCGGCCCGCGTTGCGAATCGCATCAGGACGGCAGGCGTCGAATCTTCGCGCCCAGCACGCCCAACTTCTCTTCGATGTTCTCGTAGCCGCGATCAATGTGATACACGCGGTCCACCGTGGTATCCCCTTCCGCGACCAGACCAGCCAGCACCAGGCAGGCCGAGGCGCGCAGGTCGGTGGCCATGATCGGTGCGCCGCTCATTTTCGGCACGCCGTGGATGATGGCGGTGTTGCCTTCGAGGCGGATATCGGCACCCAGGCGCTGCAGCTCGTGCGCATGCATAAAGCGGTTTTCGAACACCGTCTCGGTGATGACGCCGACGCCTTCGGCCACGCAATTGAGTGCGGTGAACTGCGCCTGCATGTCGGTCGGAAAAGCCGGGTACGGCGCCGTGCTGATGTTGACGGCCTTGGGGCGGCGGCCTTGCATATCCAGCTCGATCCAGTCGGGACCGGTGGAGATGTGCGCGCCAGCGTCTTCAAGCTTGGCCAGTACGGCTTCCAGGGTGTTGGCGCGCGCATTGCGGGCACGCACTTTGCCGCCGGTCATCGCCGCACCCACCAGGAAGGTGCCGGTTTCGATGCGATCGGGCAACACCTCGTACTCGGCGCCATGCAGACGCTCGACGCCATGGATCACCATGGTCGAGGTACCCGCGCCTTCGATCTGCGCGCCCATGGCAATCAGGCAGTTGGCCAGATCGACCACCTCGGGCTCTTGCGCGGCGTTTTCGATAATCGTGGTACCGGAAGCCAGCGCGGCGGCCATCATGATGTTTTCGGTGCCGGTGACGGTCACCATGTCCATCACGATGCGTGCGCCTTTCAAACGCTTCGCCTTCGCTTTGATATAGCCGTTTTCAACGGTGACCTCGGCGCCCAGCGCCTGCAGGCCGCGAATATGCTGGTCGACCGGGCGCGAACCAATCGCGCAACCGCCCGGCAACGAGACTTCGGCCTGACCGAAACGCGCCACCAGCGGCCCCAGCACCAGGATCGAGGCGCGCATGGTGCGCACCAGGTCATACGGAGCGATATGGCTGTTGATATGACTCGGATCGACATGCATTTTCATGCGGTCGTCCAGCACCAATTGCACGCCCATCTGGCCGAGCAGCTCGATGAAGGTGGTGACGTCATGCAGATGCGGAACGTTGCTGATGGCTACCGGCTCGTCGGCCAGCAAACACGAGGCGAGAATGGGCAGCACGGCGTTCTTGGCGCCGGAAATACCGACCTCGCCATGAAGCGGCACACCGCCGCTAATCAGGATCTTGGCCATCGTTGTCCTTACTAAAGTGTTGAATGGGGAGTCGCGTAGCGGGCCGCTGGGGATATCAACGACGTGCCGCGGCTTCCTCGGGTGTCAGGGTTTTCAGCGCCAGCGCGTGAATCGCGCCGCCCATCAGGTCGCCTAGGGTGGCGTAAACCAGCCGGTGCCGCGCCAGCGGCAGCTTGCCGGCGAATTGCGCAGCGACCACTTCGGCGTCGAAGTGCACCCCGTCATCGCCATTTACCTGAGCCTGCGCACCGGGCAGGCCATTCTCGATCATTGCCTGGATGGTGGCAGCGTCCATGGGGTTCCTACTTGGAATAACTACACGTTGGAATGACTTCACGTTGGAATAACTGCACGACAACAGCATGGATTCGAAGCAACACCGAACCCAACGTGTCGTTATATGAAGGTAAAATGCGAATATGCCATGGTAATGGAAATCTTCTGTCACAGAAACGACAGGTTAAGCTTCCAGCTACGCGGCAAGCATCCATCGGCACCGGCTAAACCGTTGTCTGTGCGATGAATCGCGCTGTAATGAATCATGATGTGATGAATCATGGGGTAATGAGATGGGTCGACAAGCCCGCCCCCTGTGATGGCTTACCGGCTCGACTACCCCCGAGGATGCATGAACGCACATATCGCCAGCCCCACCCCACCCGCCCCCGGTCAGCCCACGGCGATCAATGGTGAAGCCCTGGTGCGTAGCGCACGCACGGTGATTGCGACCGAAGCGGCTGCCATCAGCGCCCTGGAGCCACGCATCGGCCCGGCCTTCGTCGAGGCCTGCCGGCTGATTCTCGGCTGCGCCGGCCGGGTCGTGGTGACGGGCATGGGCAAGTCCGGCCATGTGGGACGCAAGATCGCCGCCACGCTCGCCTCCACCGGCACCCCGGCGTTCTTCGTGCATCCGGGCGAGGCCAGTCACGGCGATCTGGGCATGATCTTGCCGCAAGACGTGGTGCTGGCCTTGTCCAACTCGGGCGAAAGCGACGAGGTGTTGTTCATTCTGCCGGTGATTAAACGCCAGGGCATTCCGCTGATCGCCATTACCGGCAACGATCAGTCCTCCTTGGCGACCCAGGCCGACTTGCATCTGGACACCAGCATCTCGGTCGAAGCCTGCCCGCTGGGCCTGGCCCCCACCGCCAGCACCACGGCCGCGCTGGTCATGGGCGACGCGCTGGCCATCGCCCTGCTCGAAGCTCGCGGTTTTACCTCTGAAGACTTCGCCCGCTCCCACCCCGCCGGCAGCCTCGGTCGTCGCCTGCTGATGCACATCGGCGATGTGATGCACACCGGCGACGGCATCCCGGTCGTTAACGAAGACGCCAGCCTGACCCAGGCGCTGATGGAAATGACCCGCAAGCATCTGGGCATGACCGCCGTGGTCGATGCCGAGCGCCGCCTGCTCGGGGTGTTCACCGACGGTGACTTGCGTCGCGCCCTGGACGACGTCGGCGTCGATTTGCGCGGCGCTACGGTGGCCTCGCTGATGACTCGCGGCCCCAAGACGATCAGCGCCGACAAGCTCGCCATCGAGGCCGCCCAACTGATGGAAAAACATCAGATTCACGCGTTGCTGGTGGTGGACCATGAGCATCGCGTGGTCGGCGCACTGAACATTCATGATCTGCTCCGCGCCCGCGTGGTCTGATACACATTCCGGGGACCGCCCATCGTCCCCACTACTCCTCATCAGACCCGCCTCGTGCCGCCTATCAACTACCTCGCCAACCTCCCTGCCGACCTGCTCGCCCGCGCCGCCAATATTCGCGTCGCTGTCTTCGACGTGGACGGCACCCTGACCGATGGCCGGCTGTGGTACGGCGAAGACGGCCACGAAACCAAGGTGTTCCACGTGCATGACGGCCTGGGGCTTAAACGCCTGCAAGCCAACGGCGTGCAGGTGGCGATCATCTCCGCGCGCATCAGTCATCCGGTGGCTTTACGCGCCGAAGAGCTGGACATCGCCCACGTCTACCAGGGCCAAAAAGACAAACGTGCCTGCTTGCTGGAGCTGCTTGACGCGCTGAAGCTGACACCCGAGCAGGCGGCCTTCGTCGGCGACGACCTGCCCGACCTGTCGCCGATGAAGATCGCCGGACTGGCGGTCGCCGTCGCCAACGCGCACCCCTGGATCGTTGAACAGGCGCACTGGCAGACCCAGCGCAGCGGCGGCATGGGCGCCGCGCGCGAGGTGTGCGACTTGATTCTTACCGCGCAAGGCAAGATCGCCGCGGAACGCGAGCGTTGGCAATGAGGCTCCCCGGCTTTCTGCGTGACCGCGGCTTACCGACAGCCATCGTCCTGGTCGGCCTGGCGACGGCGCTCGTGCAACTTCTTTATTGGTGGATGGCACCTACGCCCAAGGTCAACGAGTTCGTCGGCCCGCCGCGCTCGGGCTACACCCTGACTAATTTCAAGCTGTTCGCCTACGACGTCGACGGCCTGCCCAGCTTTCGCATGCATGCGCCGCATCTGGAGCGCCGCGAAGGCGACGACTCGCTGTATATCAACGCGCCCAAATTCGAGCTGCCATCCAACCAGCCCAACGTGCCTAACTGGCAAGGCGAGTCGCTGTACGGCTGGGTCGATAAGCCAGGCACCTTGCTCAAGCTACAAGGGCCGGTCTACATGCATCGACCGGCCTTTCCGGGCGGACCCGCCGCCGAGCTGCATACCTCGGACGTCACCGCCTGGCCCAAAGAAAACCGCATGGAAACCGCCGCGTCGGCACAGATGACGCAAGGCGACAGTAGAATGAACGGCATCGGCATGCGTGCCAACCTCAACGATAATCATCTGGAGCTGTTCGATGAAAGCCATGGCTCGTTCCCGCCGCGCAAACGCAAGTCTTAAGCTCGGTCTACTCTGCCTCGGCCTGCTCGCGCTGCAGCCCGCCCTGGCTAAAAAGGCCGATCGCCAGCAGGCGATGAATTACGTGGCGAAATCCACCGAGGCATTCAACGCGCCCAACTCGATCAGCACGCTCAAAGGCGCCGTAAAGATCACCCAGGGCACCTTGGTGGTGACCGGCGATGTGGCCAAGATTCATCTCGATGGCGATACCCAGATTGCGCGCGTGGTGGTCACCGGCAACCCGGCGCATATCCAGCAACTCGACGAAAACAACAACCTGATGCAGGGCGACGCCGCCACCATCGATTACGACAATATCAACGGCATCGCCGTGCTTACCGGTACCGCCGTGGTCAAGCAGGCCACTCGCGGCGAATTTCATGGCGACAAGCTGACCTACAACACCGACACCAGCCTGATTACCGGCGAGTCTGCCGGTGAAAAGCTGGTCTCCGGCACCTTCCTGCCCAAGCCCAAGCCGGCTGCCGCAAAGCCCGCCGCCGCACCTGCTGCCGAACCGGCGCAGGGTAAATAACTCATGCTGTCAGCCGAAGGTCTGCAAAAGCGTTTCCGCGCACGCCAGGTCGTGCGCGACTTCGCTTTCACGATACGCGAGGGCGAGGTGGTCGGCCTGCTCGGCCCCAACGGCGCCGGTAAAACGACTTGTTTCTATATGGTGGTCGGGTTGATCGAGGCCGATGGCGGCTCGATCAAACTCGACAAGCAAGACATTACCAACCTGCCCATGCACGCGCGCGCCAAGCTCGGCATCGGCTATTTGCCGCAAGAACCGTCGGTATTCCGTCGGCTCAGCGTGGCCGACAACATCATGGCCGTGCTTGAGCTGCGCGAAAACCTCGATGCCAAGCAACGCACCGTCGAGCTGGAAGGCCTGCTGGACGAGCTGAAGATCGCCCATATCGCCGAGCAAAAAGGCATCAGCCTTTCGGGCGGCGAGCGTCGCCGCGTGGAGATCGCCCGCGCCCTGGCCGCCCAGCCGCGCTACATGCTGCTGGACGAACCGTTTGCCGGTGTCGACCCGATCTCGGTCGGTGAAATCCAGCGCATCGTGCGGCATCTGAAAGAACGCGGCATCGGCGTACTCATCACCGATCACAACGTGCGCGAGACGCTCGGCATCTGCGATCGTGCCTACATTCTCAACGATGGCGAGGTGCTGTCACGGGGTACGCCGGCGCATATTCTTGCCGACGAGAAAGTACGCGAGGTCTATCTGGGCCGCGAGTTCAAGCTATAAGAGCCTGTTCAAAGAGCCTGTTCAAGCCGATGCCGGCGGGCGATCACGCCAGGGCCGGATGACGGCGTTGGCTTTTCGCGCACTGGATACGTTTCTACAGGTAGCCGCACCCTTCGCTTAGGGTTAGGATGACCCGAGTTTATTTGACCCGGCAAGCATGAAACCCGGACTGCAGTTTCGTCTCAATCAGCAGCTCACCCTGACGCCTCAGTTGCAACAGGCTATCCGCCTTCTGCAACTTTCTCAGTTGGAGCTGGAGGCAGAGTTGCGTCAAATCGCCGAAAGCAACCCGCTGCTCGAATTTTCCGAAGACAGCGACGAGGGCAGCGACGACGACGCCGAAGACAGCAACTTCGAACCTGCCCCGATCACGCCGGCTCAAGCCAGCAGCGACGGCAACAACGACAACGGCGACGCCGACATACCGGACTGGGGCGACAGCCGCGGCGAAGATCCGATCGATTTCTCCGGCAGCAGCAGCGGCAACAGCCTCAGCCGCGCGCATAACGGCAGCGACGAAGACAACTTCGAACCGCAAAACGCCGCGCCGGTAACCCTGCAAGAGCACATGCTGTGGCAACTCAACCTGGCCCACTTGAGCGCCCGTGAGCTGACCATCGCCACAGTGCTGATCGACGCCCTTAATGCCGACGGCTATCTCGCCGAAGGCCTGGACGCCGTGCTGGGCGCCCTACCCCCGCACCTCAAGGCCAGCACTGAAGAAGTCGATGGCGTACGCCGACAACTGCAGCGTTTCGACCCTACCGGGGTAGCCAGCCTGGATCTGCGCGACTGCCTGCGCGTGCAACTCGAACAGTTCGATCAGGCCACGCCGCAACTGGAGCTGGCTTTGCGTATCGTCGACAGCGAACTGGAGCTGTTGGCGCGCAACGACATTACCAAGCTGGCACGCCGCTTACGCGCCGATCCCGACGATACGGCCGCTGCCGCCGTACTGATCCGCAGCCTCGATCCACGCCCCGGCGCGGCACTCGACACCACTCCAGTGGAATACGTGGCGCCCGATGTTTACGCGCGCAAGGAAAGCGGCCGCTGGCGGGTCAGCCTGAACCCCGATTGCCAGCCACGGCTGGGCTTGAACCAGCACTATTGCAACCTGATCGCCCAGGCGCGCGGTGAAGACGCCAGTTGGATGCGCGGACAGATGCAGGAAGCCCGCTGGCTGATTAAAAGCCTGGAATCGCGCGCCGAGACCTTACTCAAGGTCGCCGATGCGATCGTACGGCGGCAAAGCGCCTTTCTCGATTTCGGCCCCGAGGCCATGCACCCCTTGGTGTTGCGCGAGGTAGCCGAGGAGGTAGGCATGCATGAATCGACTATTTCGCGGGTGACTACGCGCAAATATATTCACACGCCGCGCGGCACCTTCGAACTTAAACATTTCTTTTCCAGCGGCGTAGCCACCGAGGACGGCGGCAGCGCTTCGGCCACTGCTATCCAGGCCATGCTGCGCAAATTGATTGACGCCGAAGACACTCGCAAACCATTGTCCGATCAGGCGATTGCTGCTGAATTGCACGGCAAGGGCATTCAGGTGGCACGCCGCACAGTCGCCAAATATAGGGAGGCCATGCGTATTCCAAGTTCCAGTGAGCGCCAGCGCGGCGGCTGAACCGCTGTACCGGTCACAGCACAGGGTTCAGAAAACATACGTCTAACCACTGCGGAACTTGCTTGTGCGATAAACGTCCATACCTCAATGATTGAGGGTGCGCAGCCAAGGCTTTATGACATGACTCGCGCACCTGACCCACGCCGCGCAATGCGGTTAGCACCAGAGGAGGCGCAACATGCAATTCCAACTCAGCGGTCAACAGATCGAGATCACTCAAGCCTTGCGGGATCGCGCGACGAGTAAGCTAGATCGACTCACCCACCTCGACGACAAGATTCTCAGCCTGAGCATCGTCCTTTCGATCGACAAACTGCAGCAGTGCGCCGAAGGTACGCTCACTGTAAAAGGCGCCACCTTGCACGCCGAGGCCAAAGAGATGGATATGTATGCATCGATCGATGCATTGATCGACAAGCTAACCCACCAGTTGCGAAAGCATCGCGAGAAAGTCAACGATAAGCACCAGCGCGAAGTACGCGAAGAGCGACAATACGGCTGATCCAATTCAGAGTGATCCAATCGGATAGTGATCTAATTCATAGCGATCCAATCCGATAGCACCATCAAAGCCCGCCTCCCGCAGAGGCGGGCTTTTTTATGGGCATCCCCCGGCTGCACACCGGCTCGAGCCACAAAAGCATCATCCGGGCCAAACTGGCACAATGGCCTCTGCTGCCGCCAGGCTTGTCACGCAGCACAAAGGATCAGGATTGGATCGGCTCACCGCACGACAACTCTATGATGGCGTTCACGAACGCATGGCTTTGCGCTGGGTTTCCGGCATGCGTGGCGAATCGCGCGTGCTTGAACAAAGCATCACCAAAAGCCGCCGCCCTTCGCTGATCGGCTATCTCAACGTCATCTATCCGAACAAGATTCAGATCATCGGCACCGAAGAGCTGAATTTCCTGGATGGCCTCGACTCGCGCCAGCGCTGGGAAGCGATCAATAAGATCGCCGCCTATCAACCGGCAGCGCTGATCGTCACCAAGGACCAGACCATCCCGGCCGATCTGCGGGAGGTTGCCGAAGAAACCAATACGCCGCTGTGGATCAGCTCCAAGCGTGGTCACGAGCTGCTGACCTGGATGCAGTACTACCTGGCCCGCATGCTGGCGCCACGGATCACCCTGCACGGTGTGTTTCTGGAAGTCTTTTCGATCGGCGTGCTCATCACCGGCGAATCCGGCTCGGGCAAAAGCGAGCTGGCGCTGGAGCTCATCAGCCGTGGTCATCGCCTGGTCGCCGATGACGCGACCGAATTCACCTTGATCGCACCGGACGTCATCGACGGCACCTGCCCCGAACTGCTCCAGGATCTGCTGGAGGTACGCGGGCTGGGCGTACTCAATGTGCGTGAGATGTTCGGTCACACAGCGGTCAAGCCGTCCAAATATCTTCGTGTGGTGATCCATCTCAAACCATTGCGAGACGGTGAAGATACCGACGGCATGACCCGGCTCACCGGTGACGTCGGCCAACGCGAAATACTGGAGGTGCACGTGCCGATGATTACCATCCCTGTCGCGCCGGGCCGCAACTTGGCCGTGCTGGTGGAGGCTGCCGTGCGTAATCATGTGCTCAAGAGCAAAGGCATCGATCCGGCACAGACCTTTATCGACCGCCAGGCGCATCAGATGCGCCGGCTGCCACCGTGGTGACCCCATGAACGAGAGCGATACGCCCTTGCTGGTTCCCGCCATCGACCCGGAAGACGTCCATCTGATCGTGCTGACCGGCATGTCCGGCGGTGGCAAAACAGTAGCCCTGCGCGCGCTGGAAGATCTGGGGTTTTATTGCGTCGATAACCTGCCCACGCCGCTGCTCTTGCAATTGGTGCGCTCGGTGATCCAGAACGATGGCACCCAGCAGCATCGCCATATCGCGGTGGGCGTGGATATTCGCAACCGCGGCGGCGGCTTTCAGAACATGCCGGCGGTGCTGTCGGAGCTGGCCGGCGCCGGGGTTCAGGTACACCTGATCTTTCTCGACTGCCGCGACGAGGTGCTAATCAAGCGTTATTCGGAATCGCGCCGCCGACACCCGCTGTCCGCCAAGGGGCTGTCACTGGCCGATGCGATTGCCGAAGAACGCCGCGTGCTGCGTCCGCTGACCGCTTTGGCCGAAAAAGTCATCGACTCCAGCGAACTCAACGTGCATCAACTGCGCCGCTTGATTACCACCGGCTACGCCGAGGCGACCAAGGGCATGACCTTGATGTTCGAGTCATTCGCGTTCCGCCGCGGCCTGCCGCCGGATGCGGACTTCGTCTTCGACGCGCGCTGCCTGCCCAACCCCCACTGGGACGCGAAACTGCGGCCTTATTCCGGTCGCGACGCACCCGTCCGCGAGTACCTCGACCAGCAGCCCCTGGTCAGCGAATATTTTGCCGATACCGCGCGCTGGCTCGACGCCTGGCTGCCGCGCTTCGAGCAAGACGACCGCAGTTACGTCACTATCTCGGTCGGCTGCACCGGCGGTCGCCACCGCTCGGTCTATCTGACCGAGAAACTCGCCGCGTACTATCGTACCCATCGCGATAGCGTGCTCACCTTTCATCGCGAACTTGAGTAACTACCATGCCTGCTAATCCATCTAACCAGGAAGGTCTGCCCTCATGAGCGTGGGTGTGCTGTTGATGACACACGAAGCGGTCGGCAAGGCGCTGATCTCCGCTACGCTTCATGTGTTGCCCAAGCTGCCGTTGCGCGTGGAGGCCGTCGAGGTGCCCGCGCAGGCCGATCCCGATGTGATGCGCACGCTGACCGCGCGCCATGCACGCGAGCTCGATCAAGGCGATGGGGTGCTTGTCCTGGCTGATTTGTACGGCGCCACACCGTGCAACATCGGCCTTTCACTCAGTTCGCTGGGTGTTCGCCTGCGTTGCGTATCGGGGCTTAACCTGCCGATGCTGCTGCGCGTACTCAACTATGCGGAAAAACCATTGGATGAACTGGCGGAAATCGCCGCCAGCGGTGGCCGCGGAGGAATTTTCATAGATCATGCTTGAGAAAGAAATTATCGTATCCAACAAGCTCGGCCTGCACGCACGCGCCTCGGCCAAACTGGTGCAACTGGTGCAGGGTTTCAAGTCCACCGTATGGCTCATCAGCAAGGGACGCGAGGTTAACGCGCAAAGCATCATGGGCGTCATGATGTTGGCCGCCGGTATCGGCACGCCGCTGACTATCCGTGCCGAAGGCCCCGATGAAGAGTCCGCGCTCAACTCCGTGGTCGCCTTGTTCGACAACAAATTCGATGAGGGCGCGTGAAGCTGAGAAGCGAGAAACAGGCCACCTGAAACGTCTGCGTTCTCGCGCTCTACCGTCCGTGGCCCTGACCCACGCTTGCCGCATGCATTCCATCGGTCGATCTGCTGCTAGCCATCCCTTCCCCGCTCCCTAGTTCTCCGTTTCCAGGTACCCATGAGACTTCTCCTAACCGGCACCACCGCTGCGCGAGGCATGGCACTAGGCCGGGCCCGGTTGGTGCAGCCGAACCGCCATCTGGTCGATAAGCGCCCGCTGGCCGAAGAGGAGATCGAAACCGAACTGGGCAACCTGCACCGCGCGCTCGATGCCGCCCGCGTGGAGCTGCGCGACCTGCGCGAGAAGCTGCACGGCGCATTGGCCTGCGAGGTCAGCGAGTTCATCGATACCCACAGCCTGCTACTGGATGACCAGGAGCTGTTGCGCGGGTTGGACGACCTGGTGCGCATCGGCCATTACCGTCCGGGTGCCGCGCTGAAAAAACAGCGCGATCGCCTCGTCGCGGTCTTCGAAGCCATGGACGACCCTTATCTTCGCAGCCGTAAAGAAGATATCGATCAGGTCATCAATCGAGTGATCTCCGCGCTGCAGCGGCAAACCAGTGTCGAGGAACGCAAGCTGGCCGCACGCGTCGGTGAAATTCTGATCGCCGACACCATTGCGCCCGCCGACATGGCGCACTTGGTCGGCAACGGCCTGCTCGGCGTCGTCGCCAGCTCGGGCAGCGCGTATTCGCACAGCGCGATTCTGGCCCGCAGCCTCGACCTGCCGATGCTGGTGGGCGTGCGCGACGCACTGTCCACCATCCACGATGACGACCTGATTCTGCTCGACACCGAGCGTGGCGAGGTGGTGGTGCACCCCACCGCGCAAGACCTCGCGCTTTATCGTGCCAAGCAGCGCGAAGCCGCACAGGAAGGCCGCCGACTCGCCACCCTGGCGAATGCGCCTACCCGCACCCGCGACGATATCGGCATTCGCCTGCTCGCCAACGCCGAGATGCCGGCCGACATCGCGATGGCGCGCGCGCGCGGCGCCGACGGCGTCGGCCTGTATCGCACCGAATTTCTGTTTCTGCGCCACAAGGGCCTGCCCTCCGAAGACGAGCAGTTCATCGCTTACCGCGATCTTGTGCTCGGCATGGGCGGCCTGCCCGTCACCATCCGCACCCTCGACCTGGGCGCCGATAAAGCCGACGCGGCCGGCCTGGTACTGCGCGGCGAGGACAACCCTGCCTTGGGCGTGCGTGGCGTACGCCTGTCGTTGCGTTACCCCGCCGTATTCACCACGCAGATCCGGGCGATTTTGCGCGCCGCCTGCTACGGCCCGGTGCGCGTGCTGGTGCCGATGGTGACTCAGCCTGACGAGCTCATCGCCGTGCGCACGCTATTCAAGCTCGCGCGGCAGGACCTGAAACGCGAAAACGTCGATTTGCCGGAAAAACTGGCGCTGGGCGCGATGATCGAAGTACCCGCCGCGGCGATCAACGTGCGCGCCTTGCTTGAGCACGCCGACTTCCTCGCCATCGGCACCAATGACCTGGCCCAGTACGTACTCGCCGCCGACCGCGGCAACGACGGCCTGGAAAACATCTATAACCCGCTGCAACCGGCCCTGCTGCGTTTGATCTCGCACGTTATCGGCGCCGGTCGGCGCGCGAAAAAGCCGGTGAGCCTGTGCGGCGAAATCGGCGGCGACGTCAACTTCACCGCCTTGCTGCTGGCGCTGGGCCTGAACGAATTCAGCATGCACCCCAGCCAGCTACTGCACGTACGCGATCGCCTGGCCACCCTCGACCACGGCGCCCTGCGCCGACTCGCACCACAGCTAATGCGCGCGCATACGCACGAGCAGGTCGAAGCACTGCTGACCAAGATCGCCGAAGAATCCGCTGCGTAAGTGCCGCTCAAGATCTCTGAAAGCACTATCGATTAGCCAGAAAGGCATCGATCAAGGCACCTCGATACTTCTGCCGGTGCAGCAATAACGAAAGCTTGCGGCGCAGATCCAGAAACGGCGTCTTCAAGGCTTTCAGCCGTCCGGTAGCCAGCGCATCGATAACGGCTACCTCGGGCAGACAGGCGATGCCCAGGCCGGCTACCACCGCTTGTTTGATCGCCTCGGCCTGATCCAGCTCCAGTGCCGTTTCGCCCGGTGGTAGCTGCGCCAGCACGCGTTCGGTGGTCGCCCGTGTCGCCGAGCCCGGCTCGCGCAGTACCCAATAAGCGCCGGCGAAATCGCTCGGCTGCAATCGACGTTTTTGTGCCAAGGGGTGGTCGGGCGGAGCGCACACCACCAGCACATCGTCGCGCCAGGGGCGTAGCTCCAACAAGGGGTGCGCCACCGGCCCTTCGACGCAGCCCACGTCCAGCGAATGGTCCAGCAGAGCGGCGGCAATCGCATCGGTATTGGCTACACGTAAACGAATCGCCACATGCGGATGCGCGCGTACGAAATCGCCGAGCAGCTCGCCGACGCGATAATTGCCGACGGTATTACTGGCGCCGATCCGAAATTCACCGCTCAAAGCTTCGGTGCTGCCGCTGCCGAGACGGCCGAATTCCGCATGACGCTCCAACAACTCTTGCGCCAACGGCAGCAATTCGCGCCCGCGCGTGTTCAAGCGCAAACGGCCTCGCTCACGTGCGAACACCGATGCCCCCAGCAGGCGCTCCATTTCGGCCAAGGCCATGCTGGCGGCGGGTTGAGTCAGGTGCAGCCGCTCCGCTGCCGCGCGCACGCTGCCCAGCGATGCCGTCTGCACAAAGACTTCGAGCTGGCGCGGGCTGATATTTATCATGAGCCCATCATATCCATAAGCTCAATTTATACACACCATCAGATATTCCAAGTTTTCCTGATAGAAGGCGGCGAGGACAATGCGCCTATCCCCAGGAACTTGTCATGTCAGCTACCAGCATCCCCCTTGCGACACCCAGCCTGCGTCAACGTACCCCCGGCCTGGCACTGACGGTAGCGATCGCCTTGGTCGCTCTCGGGCTCGGACGCGTGGCGCCGCTGATCGGCGGCCCGGTCTTCGGCATCGTGCTCGGCATCGTCGTGCGCAACCTGGTTTCGCCGGGCGGCCAATACACGCCGGGCATCCAGTTTGCCGGCAAGCAAGTGCTGCAATGGTCGATCATCGCGCTCGGCTTTGGACTCAGCCTCGACCAGGTGGCAAAGACCGGGCTGGAATCCTTGTCGGTGACCCTGGTGACGATGACCGTCGCGTTTCTTGCCGCCTGGTCGCTTGGGCGCATGCTCGGGGTACAGGACAAGCTGAAGATTTTGATCGGCGTCGGCACGGCGATCTGCGGTGGTTCGGCGATTGCCGCGGTAACGCCGATCATCAAACCGGACGACCACGACACCGCGTTCGCTATCTCCACTATTTTCCTGTTCAACCTGGTCGCCGTGCTGCTGTTTCCCCTGCTCGGCCACCTTATGCATCTGTCCGACCTGGGCTTTGGCCTATGGGCCGGTACCGCGATCAACGACACCTCGTCCGTGGTGGCCGCCGGCTACAGCTTCAGCAAAGAAGCCGGCGATTACGCCACCATCGTCAAGCTGACCCGCGCCACGCTGATTATTCCGGTCTGCCTGGTGCTGGCCTTCGCCGTCGCCTGGCGTGAAAAACGTAAAACCAGTGCAAACGGTGGCTCAAGCGATTTCAGCCTGAGCAAGATTTTTCCCTGGTTCATTCTGTGGTTTCTGGTCGCCTCGGCCGTGCGCACTGCCGGCCTCGTACCGACCGCTATCCAACCGATCATCCACCTCGCTGCCGAGTTCTTGATTATCGTCGCACTGACCGCGATCGGCCTGTCGGCCAATCTGCGCCGCATGGCATCGACAGGCGCACGCCCGATTCTGCTAGGCCTGGGCGTATGGGTGGCTGTATCGGTGAGCAGCCTGCTGGTGCAGTGGGCGATTGGGCAGGTGTGATTTAAGAGCGGGGAATGGGGAATGGGGAACGGGGAACTGCAGGGGCATCGCAGGCCATTGCTTGTTTCTCCGCTTCCAACGTTAGTAGTGCGAAAACATAGATCCCTGGCCTCTCCTTTTCGCGTTCCCTGTTACTTAAGGCAGGGAACGGGGAATGGCAGGGGCATCGCAGGCCATTGTTTGTTTCTCCGCTTCCAACGTCAGTAGTGCGAAAACATAAATCCCTTGCCTCTCCTCCTCACGTTCCCTGTTCCCCGTTCCCCGTTCCCTGCCCCCGCTCCCTCCCCTGCTCCACCAACGTAAGCGCAACCTTGTCACGCAGATAAACCGGCAACGCCAGCTCGGGCGCCTGTGCTCGACCGGCCTTGAATTCAGCGACCGCTAATTCGGCCACGTGACGGGCTTGGGGGTAGCGGGCGCCATCGGCTTCTCGCAGCGTTCCGCTTAGGCGAGTGCGCAGCACGTCGGCGTAGGTCGCCCAGCCGCTGCCGACGACTTGCCATGCTGGTGCTTCGGGCAGGATCAATGCATCGGCCGTGCATACCCGCTCAACGTCCAGGGCGATCAGGCCGCCATGCTCGTTACGGCGATAGCAGGCCGCGTAGATCTCGCCCATTCGCGCGTCGATCACCGCGAGAATGGCCGCATCGTCTTCGGGTGCCTCCAACGCCAGCGCGGCCAGCGAGGAGACCGTAATCACCGGCAGGTCCAGCGCCAAGGCCATACCTTGCGCCAACGACACTCCCAGCCTTACCCCCGTGAAGGCGCCCGGCCCCCGACCGACCGCGATGGCATCCAGGGCATGCCGCCCCAAGCCGGCCTCGGCGAGCAAGGCATCAGCCATGGGTAGCACCAGCTCGGCATGGCGGCGAGGGGCGATTTCGCTGCGGGCGATCACCTGGTCTCCGTGGACCAGGGCGACGGAGCAGGATTCGGTGGCGGTTTCGATGGCTAGAAGATTCATGACCGCCCTATGTTAGCTGCATCCGCCGATGTTGCCGGCGTGGCAGCCGGAGCAGTCGTCATCGGCGTGTAGGCGTACCAATCGATACGGCGGGTGAGGTACATCATCAACGCGACCGCAAAGAGCAGCACCACCGCGCCAATCAGCAGAGCGTATTGCTCGGCGACGATCAGGCCGTAAAGCACCGCATAGACCAGCGCCAGCGCGGCACCCAACAACAAGCCGGCGCGGCGCGCATGCAGCACCGCCATTGCATAGCCACCGACGATCAGCACCACCGATGCCGCCGCCACGGCGTAGGCCCAGCCGAAACCGACTTGTTCGGACAACGCCAGCAGCAATACATAGAACGTGGCCAAGGCCGCACCCACCAGCAAGTATTGCAAGGGATGCACGCGCAGGCGCTGCAGTACTTCGATCAAGAAGAACGCCACAAAAGTCAGCGCGATAAATAGCAAGCCGTACTTACCCGCCCGCTCATTGCGTTGATACACATCGGCCGGTTGATACAGCTCGACACCAAAGGCCGACGTCGGCAATTCGCTGTGACTAACCTCGGACTTGTCGTCCCAATGCTGACCATAACTGCGATTGAGATCGAGCATATGCCAACGTGCATGGAAGCCTTGCGCGTCAACCTTGCGCTCCGCCGGCAACAACGCACCAACGAAACTCGGATCGGACCACGGCGCCTGTATCTGCGCATCCGTGGTGCGCGCCAACGGCAATAATTGCAGGGATTCGGTACCTGCCAGCTTGAGCTTCAAGCTGAATTCAATCGGTTGGTGGCCCAAGGCATCTAAATCGATCGGCACCACCACGCTGGACAAACCGCCGACTCGATCCGCCGAAGATGCAAAACGACTCGGTCGACCATTGATCTTCAACTCGGTCACTTCCTGCAAGCCACGCAGATCACTCAACAACAAGCGCAGTTCGGCCTTATCGCCTTGCCATTGCGCCGTACTCATATGCTGAAACTGGGCCATATCCTCGGGCAGAAAACGACCATTCACCTGTATCGTCGCGGCATACACCGGCGCACCGTAGATACCATAGCGACGCGTATGCACCGCCATCGTTGCATCGATGGTCATGCTGTCGGCCAGCACCATCTCGGTGGATCTTTCGACTTTAGGCGTTTTGTCCTCGGTGGTGCCCACCAGCCGCTGCGTCGGCACGGCCAACAGCAAGCCACCCAGCACCTGTCGCCCGCCCCATCCCTGGGCAATCTGCGTCACCGTGGACTCACGCAATTGCTGGCGCTCCGATACCAGCCCCTGTACCTGCATCAGCGGTATCAGCATCGCCAATGCCAATACGCCGATACCGAAGACCTTGGCCGTCAAACTCTGCGTCCAGCCGCCCATGTCACCACTCCAGTCGATAAGTACGTCGATCAGAGCAAAACCATCGGCGGCAGAGCTGACAGCAGCGGGCGGCCATGCGGCAACGGCATGGCGAAACCATGTTCGTCTTGCCGAAACGGGGAAGCGAGACTAACTCGCCGAGACGTCAGCCGGCGGCTGCCACAGCTCGATACGCGTGCCTTCCGGGTCGACGACCCAGCCAAAGCGGCCGTATTCGCCGTCTTCGACGCGCTCATCTACAGTCACGCCGGCGGTACGCAGCTTGGTCAGCAAGGCTTCGAGATCGTCAACGCGGAAGTTAATCATGTAGGGCTGCGTACCCGGCCCGAAGTAACTCGTGTCGGCTGCAAACGGGGCCCATAAGGTATAGCCGGCGCGCGACTCGTCTTCATTGAAACGCACCAAGCCGCTTTTCTCGATGCTTAGACCCAGATGCTGGGCGTACCAGGCGGTGAGTGCCGCCGGGTCTCGCGCCTTAAAGAAAATGCCGCCCAATCCGATCACCTTGGCCATGCGCTGTCTCCACCCGATTCACATTGTCATACCGCTACGAATCCTGGCCCGCAGTGACCGTAGCGGTAGCGAAAAACGTCTGTACGGCAGCCAGCTCGCGTGTGCGCGGCATCGCCGGCAGGCTGGCGAGAAACAATCGCCCGTAGCCCTTGGTCGATAGGCGCGGATCGCATAGTACCAGCACGCCACGATCGCTCACATCGCGTATCAATCGACCCACGCCCTGCTTCAAGGCGATCACCGCACTAGGCACTTGCCAGGCCATGAATGGATTGATGCCCGATTGTTCCAGCGCATCCAGGCGCGCCTGCAAGACCGGATCGTCTGGTGCGGCGAACGGCAATTTGTCGATAACCACCACCGACAACGCCTCGCCAGCCACGTCCACCCCTTCCCAGAAACTGGCCGCACCCAGCAGCACGCCATGACCACTGGCGCGAAACTCCTCCAGCAAACGATGACGAGGTGCGCTGCCTTGCACAAACAACGGCCAAGGTACGCGCTGCTGCAGAAGATCGGCTGCAAGCCGCAGCGCCCGATGTGAGGTAAACAGCAGAAAAGCGCGACCGTTGGAGGCCTGCAGCACGGGCATGACCGCGTCGATCACCCGTTCGGTGTAGTCGCGTGCGGCGGGGTCGGGCAAGGCCGGCGGCAAGTAACACAGCGCCTGCGCAGAGTAATCGAACGGGCTTTCCAGGCTTAAGGTATGCGGGTCGTCCAAACCGAGCTGGCGCGCAAAGTGATCGAAGTTGCCGGCCACCGACAAGGTCGCCGAGGTATGAATCCATGCTGCCTGGGTGCGCTCGCGCATGGCGCGCAACGGCGCGGCGAGATCCAGCGGCGTGGCGTGCAACGCAAAGCCGCGTGGAAACTGCTCGTACCAGCGCACGTCGTGTTCGCCTTGCTGCTCAACGATGCGGTCCAGTCGCTCGCTTAAATTCGCGGCGCGCTCGTGCGCATTGGCAAAGCCACGCGAACGTTCGGCCTGAGCGGCAAGCACGTCGGTCAAGCTGGCCATCAATTCGCGCACGTCATGCATGGCGACACGCACGGCGGCACTGGCTTCGAGCTGCTGAAATGCACCGCGCTGGGGTAGGGGATCGAGCGCGAGGCGCAGCTTGCGCACCGCTTCTTGCAGGGCCTCGACCGGCTCCAGCAGCATGCCGATCGCGCCGGTGATCCCAGTGCATTCGTGCAAACTGTCTTGCGCCAATTCGGTCATTTGGCGCGCACTGATGCTTTGCGAAAAGAATTGCCCGGCCAGCTCGGGAATCTGATGCGCCTCGTCAAGAATAAAAGCCTGCGCGCCCGGCAAAATTTCGCCGAACCCTTCTTGCTTCAAGGCAAGATCGGCAAACAACAAATGATGATTCACCACGACCAGCTCGGCCTCTTGCGCCTCGCGCCGCGCCTTCACCACATGGCAGTCGTCATAGAACGGGCATTCCACGCCCAGGCAGTTCTCTGGCGTGGAGGTCACTCGCGGCCATAGCGGCGACTCCTCCGGCACCTCGGCCAGTTCCATCCGATCGCCACGGCGGGTGCGTGCCGACCAGGCGCGAATAGCTGCCAATTGCGCCGCTTGCGTGCGATCGAAAGTCGCGCCCTCGCGCACGGTCTGATCGAGGCGATATAGACAGAGATAATTAGCGCGCCCTTTGAGCAAGGCCGTTTTCAAACGCGTGCCGAGCACAGAGCGCACTTTAGGCAAATCGCGGAAATACAGTTGATCCTGCAGCGCCTTGGTGCCGGTGGAAACAATCACCCGCTGCCCCGACAGCAGGGCCGGCACCAGATAGGCATAGGTTTTGCCGGTGCCGGTGCCGGCCTCGGCGATCAGTATTTCGCGTTCGGCGATAGCGTGCTGCACCGCGCGCGCCATCGTCTGCTGCGCCTCACGCGGGGCGAAATTGGGCAACTCGCGGGCAAAGGGGCCATCCGCACCGAGCAGCGCGGACATGTCGTCGTGGTCAGTCATCCGGGCAGTATCGCCGAGTGCGGGCACTACGGCGAGTAAGATCCCAATGGATAAGTGCCATCCAAGGCATGGCGGGGGCTGGAATATGCCCGCTGCGCATATTCCAGCCCCCGCCAGCTCACGTCCTAGAACTTGAAGTGCACACTGGCCAGATAACGCCGGCCAGTGCTGTAGTTGTTCCAGGCACGATTGGAAGTGCGGTCGAACTGGTAGTACTTCTCGTTGAGCAGGTTCATGCCGTCCAGGGTCAGCGAGAAATTCTCGTTGAACTGCCAGCCCAGGCTCGCACTTACATTGGTATAGCTGTCCACACTGGCCGGTGGCGCACCGGCTACATAGCCGCCTGCCAGATAGCGGCCGCGCCAGCCGTAATTGATGCGCGCAGTAAACGGGCCTTTCTCGAAGTACGGGCTGACGTTCACCGCGCTGGTCGAGTTGTAGGGTAGATCCTGTCCAGCCTTGCTCTTGCCGTGCGAGTACGTGTAGTTAGCGGCCACGCCGAAACCGCTGTCGCCGAATGGCTGCTGGTAGCTGACGGTGAAGCCCTTGATGCTGGCAGCGCCTGCGTTGGCGGGTCGCAGCACGCTGTAATCGCAGAAGCCGTGAGCATCGCAATTGCCTTGGCGGCCTGGTGTCGGCGGACGCGCCGCAAGTGCCGTATAGGTGTCCGAGCCAAACATCGAGTTGAACTGCCGCTCGATCAGCGCATCGGTTTGGATGTAGTTCTGAATGTGTTTGTAAAACACTGACAGAGCCAACATCGACTGCTCATTGAAATACCACTCGGCTGATAGGTTGAAGTTGTACGAGCTATACGGGTTGAGCTTATTGTTGCCGCCGCTACCGGTGAGCTGGTCGTCCACCAGCGAGGTGTTGTTGACGAGCTGGTTATACGGCGCCCACGCGATGACCTTGGCTGCGGAGCCGCGCAATACGACGGAATTATTAGTGTCGTAGACCACGTTGATCGACGGCAGCACGTCGTTGAAAGTGCGCGAGCTGAGCTGAGCCGAACCGGGCGGTGGCGGTAACGCTGCATTGGCGCCGGCTTCGTAACCGAGGCTGTTGATCTTGGTGCGCACGTAGCGCAAGCCGACATTGCCATGCCAGTTATCGTTGGCGAAATTGAGCTGGGCATAGGCCGCCTCGGCCTTTTGCGTCAGGTTCCAGGTGTTGTTGAGAAAAGTAGCCGGGTCCGGCGCCACGTTATTGCCCAGGGTCTCGCCGACCACCCAGTTGCGGGCGGTGTCGGGGTCTGCCTGGATATGGTTGCGGTAATCGGGGGACATGCCCGAAAACGCATCGAAGATATCGGTATAACCGATGCCGCCGACACTGGCCATGGTGGTGCCGTTGGCCGATGCCGGCACGTAGTAGCGTAGCCACGATGAGCTTTCGGTGTGCTTGGTATAGCGCACGCCGGTCAGCAATTGATTGAAGACGCTGTCAAAGTCTTTGCTGAAATCGAGCTGGCCGTAGACGTCACGCGTATGTGCCGGGGTGTGGGTGTAATAGCTGTTGTTGTCCAGTTTCCAGTTGGCCGGGTTGCGCGCGGCGGCCGGATCGTCGAAGTGCAGCCCCTTGCTGGCATCCCAGGTATAGCCACCGTAATAGCGTGGCGAAAACAGTGCCGCTGAAGCGCCCGGATTGCCCGAGTTGCTGAAGCCGCCCTGCCCGCTCAACGCCCAGCCCTCGCCCTGGTATTCGCCCTTGAGATCGAGGCCCTTGGTGGTCACCACCGACTTGCGCACGTTCTCGTCGAGAATCGTGATGGCGTGGTCCGGGCAGCCGGGGCTGTCGATACCGCAGGAATGACCGCCGGTGATCTGGCCGTTGCCATTGGAGCTAAGGCCGGTGATGCCCTGAATATGGTCGGTGGTGATGGCATACAGCGACTGGTTGGAGTTCTGGAAATTCTCGCGTACGTACAGGCCGTTAAGATCGAACTGCAAGCGGTCCAACGGCTTCCATTGCACGCCCAGCGTGACGCTGTCGCGTTGGCGATGTTGCTGGAAATAGGCACCGTTGGTCTCTTGTGCCATCTGGTCGGTCGACTTGATCTGGCCGTTGGCGACCTGCGCGGCGACATGCGGGTTGGTGATAAGGTCGGACACCGGCGAGTAGCCGAAGATTTCGATGCCTTGGCGATCGACCTGCTCTTCGTAATGGGCGACCGAAGTAGTTACGCCGAACGTGCTGCCGGGGTTATGCCAACTGTACAACGCCGACGCGTTCGGCCGGCCACGCCCGGCCTGGTCGTTGTACACCGTACCCACCGAGCCGCTGATCGTATTCGGCGCCAGGTCGAACGGCTGGCGCGTGTGCATGATAACCGTACCGCCGATACTGCCCTCCGGCAGGCGGGCCTCCGGTGACTTATAGACTTCCAGACGGCCAAGTATTTCCGGCGCCAACTGGGTGTAGTCGAAGCCGCGATTCGGCTGCTCGCCAAGCAGCCAAGGCGTCTGCGCCACCGGGTGTCCATCGAGAAACGTAAGGTTGAGGCTGGGGTCAGTGCCATCGATGCTGACGCGCTCGCCCTGTCCGAAGCGTCGATCGATGGTCACACCGGGAATCTGCGAGATCGCTTCGGCCACGTTGGTACTGGGGAATTTGCCGATATCCTCGGCTGTAATGGCCTCGACGACGGTACTGGCATTGCGTTTGGTATCGATCGATTTGGCCAGGCTGGCGCGAATACCGGTCACGGTAACGCCCTCCAATTGCTTGGCCTGATCCTTGTTGGCTTGCGCGCGGCGCGGTGTAGTGGCGTCGCCATTGGACTGACTTTGGTCTTGCGCTTGCGCAGCTACAGACAGACAAAGGCCGACAAAGATGCTGGCGGCAAGCAAGGTTTTACGTAGTGACATGGACACATCCCCTCCCGGAGGAATGAAACGGACAGCCGCCCGGCGTCATGCCGGTACCGCTGAATGGTGACCGGGGCCCCCTCCCCTGCCCTTGAGCAGTCATGCGTCGTTGGTGACAACGTTGTCAGCTACGACTGCGGCACAGTTCAATGCCCCTCATGTGATGGCAGAGTGAAGACGCGATGAGATGGCGAAAGTCGACGAAATGCGCCCGGCGAGAGGGCCGACGACAGCGTCTGGCGAGAAAACCGTTGAATATCGCCCATCGGCTCCGGGCCTTGCGGCCGCCCGTGCCGGCATCCGATCAGCCTATGGCGTGACGTCTATTGACAACGATATCTAAGCGTCCAAGCGATGGATCGGCAAACGGCACCGCTGCGCTTTCTCTACGCCGCGACAACGAATGCCTTCGGCACGTTGGCATTGATCCAGACAGTAATGAACACATCAAGCGCCACCCGTTGCGGCACATCGATATCGGCTTCGCGAACAAACCCGGCAGCGGCCTTGATAAACGACTGCCTCGACAGGCTAGAGGCTTGCCGGGCGGCCGCCTGCTTCTGCCGAAGCTGGACAATATGCGGCGATGGCTGACCCGGCTTGGCGAACTTCTGATAACGACGCAGCTCGTCGGCAGCCAGCTCCGTATCGAATGAAGCTTGCAGCATGGCCTGCTTGGCCTTCAGCAGCTCGATCAGGTGACCGGCGGCTTTCGTCAATTGCCCGCTCCCATCCGCAGCGAAAAGCATTCCGGTAAGCGGCGGGGGCAACGATGCGTTCGCCATCACGGGAACGGATCGGCCGGCGAGCTCCAGATAATTCAGGAAGCCTGCCTGGGGAAAGGGCGTCGTCGTTGCCATGTTGAGCCTAGTTCTGCAGAGCCGGGGACGATACTTCTTCGCAGGCCGAACGTCACGACGTGTTCGTGGATCCGCAACGATGGGTACCCATGCCCTTCGCTTACCCTGCGTGCCGGAAAATGCTTGTCGGAAAACGCTTGCCGCCTTCGGCAAGCTGCCCGCCGCCGAAGTTCAACGCGTCAGTAGATGAATCATCCGCTCGGCAAAACCCTTATACGGCGGCCTGAGCTTATCCGAGAGCGGCCAACGCGCCTGATGCAATATCGGCATCATCTTGCTGAGCGTCGCGAAGCCGTCGCGGCCGTGATAATGACCCATGCCGCTGGGACCGATGCCGCCGAATGGCAGACTATTGCAGGCATTGTGAAAAAGCGTTTCGTTGATGCAGACACCACCGGCCACGACGCGGGATAGCAGCTTTTCAATGCCCGCCTGATTGCGGCTGAAGTGATACAGCGCCAACGGGCGGTCGTGGGCGTTGATGTAGTTGATCGCCTCGTCCAGCGTCCGATAGCTCTTGATCGGGAGAATCGGCCCAAAGATTTCCTCTTGCATCAGTTTCGCGTCGTCACTGGGATCGATCACCAACGTGGGCGGCAACAGACGCTCGGCTTGCGCACGAACAGGGTCTTTCAAGTCCGCCAGCGGAATCACTTCACTGCCGCGCGCCTTGGCGTCAGCAAGATAACCACACAAGCGCTGGTACTGAGGCTCGTTGACGATGCGCGTGTAATCGGGATTACCATCCAGTTCGGGATAACGATGCGCCACTTCCGCCCGCAACGCCTGCACCAGTTCATCGCGGCGCGCCTGGGGCACCAGCACGTAATCGGGTGCAATGCAGGTCTGCCCCGCATTGAGTAATTTGCCTGTCGCCAACCGCCTCGCGGCCTGCGCCATCGGGAAATCATCGTCGATGATCGCCGGCGACTTACCGCCCAATTCCAATGTCAACGGCGTCAGGTTGGCCGCCGCCGCGGCCATGACTTTGCGGCCGATGGCGGTAGATCCGGTAAACACCAGATGATCGAACGGCAGCGCGGCGAAGGCACCCGCCACATCCGCGCCGCCTAGCGCTATCGCGACACGCTCGGCCGGAAACACTTCGGCCAGCAGCTCGCGTAGAAATTCGCTGGTTCGCGGTGTGTGCTCGGAAGGCTTGAGATAGACGTGATTGCCCGCGGCAATCGCCGTCGCCAGCGGCACCAACGCCAGGTTGACCGGATAATTCCAAGGCGAAATCACCCCGACGACACCGACCGGCACATAGCGCACTTCGGCGCGCGCCGGCCACAAACGCCAGCCTGCGCTGCGACGCTCGGGCCGCATCCATTGACGCAGATGCGCAAGCATATGGTCGATTTCGGTCAGCACGGTCATGCCTTCGCCGATCAGGCTTTCGTGCTTGGAGCGATGGCCGAAGTCGGCGCTGATCGCCGCCGCCATGTCGTCCAGCCGCGCCTTGTAAGCGCTGCGCAGGCGACGCAGATCGTCACGGCGCTGGGCATAATCGGGCCGGTGTTCACCCCATGCATCGCGCAATTGCTGCAGGGTCGGGGCCAGCGTGACAACGGCTGTGGTGGCGGCGATATCCATGAAATTCCTCGCAGTTAGCCCTACACGCGGCGGGTTCGCCTAACCTGACCGGCCCGCGTCTCTGATGTACGCAACTTAGGCCACGCAGATTTAGGACATAAGGACGAAACAGGTCAATTGGCGGAAATGCTGCGCCGCGAAGCGCAGCGAAAAAAGAAGCGGCGTAGCATGGGGGACCATCACGGCCACTATGGGTTTGCACGTGCCTCGTCCCAAACTAGACCCATACCAGTTTGCTCCCGAGATCGCACCGTTGGCCCTGGCGGAGCTGGCCGGGCTGGTGAGCGAACTCGGCGTATCTCCCGAACAACTGTGCGCCGATGTCGGCATCAGCAACAGCGACATGTGCGCGGGGGAGCTGATCTCCAACCGCCAGGTGGCGCGGCTTATCCGCCGCGCCATCCAGTTGACCGGCCGCAGCGACCTCGGCCTCGAAGTGGGACGGCGCCAGAACATCAGCCACTTCGGCCTGCCCGGCTTTGCCATGACCGCGATGCGCACCTTCGGCGAAGCGGTGGAGCTGGGCCTGCGTTATCAAGGGCAAAGCGGCGGATTGATGGATGTCACCTCCGAATTCGACGATCAATTCGCCGCCCTGCTCGGTCAAGCGCGCACGAACGACCCGGTGGTAGAAACCTTTGTCGTCGAAGAGCTGTTCGCCAGCGTCATGGTGCTGGTGCGCATCCTGCTCGGCGACGGTTATCGCCCGCACGCCATCGAGCTGGCCTATGCCGCGCCACCGCACGCGGCGCGCTATGCGGAAATCTTCAACTGCCCGATCAAGTTCGGCCAGCCACGGCACCGTGCGTTGTTTCCGCGTCAGTGGTTTACCTTGCCCTTGGCCAGCCACTCGCCGGTAGCCGCAGCGGAACTTCGCACCTTGCTCGAAGCGCGAGCGCGCCGGCAACAGGCGCCCAATACCGTGACGGCTATCGAGCATGTGTTGCAGCAGACCGGCAACGTTGCCATGTCGGTCGAAGAAGTCGCCTCGGCGCTGGGCCTGAGCACACGCACCTTGCGCCGGCGCCTGACCGAGGCCGGCACCTCGTTTCGCGCATTGAGCGAGCGCCTGCGCTCGCAAGAAGCACAGCACTTGTTGCGCGATGAAGGCCTGACCGTCGCCGAGGCCAGCGAACAACTCGGCTTCAGCGATGCGCGCGCATTCCGCCGCGCCTTCAAGCGCTGGGTCGGCGAAGTGCCGGGGGCCATGCGGCGTGCGCGCATAGCGCCTTAGCATCCACTGGATTTGGCCGCTAGCGACCCCTGTAGTGCCATCAAGGCGTGTGCTGGACTAAGGCTTCAGTTGTTTCGAGCCTGGACCATGTCCGATAGATCGCCATTGCCCATCGCCGACGAACACGCGCGTTCGCAGGCACCCTCATCGCCACGCAATGACGTGATCGATGGCTTGCGCGGCAAGCAGGCCGCCTGGCAAAACTGGTCCGGCGCACAACGGGCGCAACCGTCCGACAAATGGATGCCGCGCGACGAGGACGAGCTTCGCCGCATGGTGCAGCGTGCCGATAGCTTGCGCGTAGTGGGCGCGGGTCATTCGTTCACGCCGCTGGTGCCGACTGCCGGGGCCATCCTGTCGCTGGATCACCTGAGCGGACTGGTCAACCACGATACCGCCACGCAGCAGGCGCGCATCTGGGCGGGCACGCGGCTGTTCGATGCCGGCCCCTTGCTGCAAGGCATCGGCCAGGCCATGCCCAACCTCGGCGATATCGACCGGCAAAGTATCGCCGGCGCGTTGTCCACCGCCACCCACGGCACCGGCATCACCCTGCCCTGCATCGCCGCCGGCGCAAGTGCGCTGCGGCTGGTGACCGCGCAAGGCGAGGTGATCGAATGCAGTCGCGAACACGATGCCGACCTGTTTCGCGCTGCCGCGGTATCGCTGGGCGCGCTCGGCGTCATCACGCAAGTCAGTTTGCAAAACATGCCCGCCTACCGCCTGCGCGAACGCGTGCATGTACAGCATCTGGATACCTTGCTGCCCGAACTCGATACGTGGGCACAGCGGCATCGTCACTTTGAGCTGTTTACGTTTCCGAACAGCAGGCTGGCGATCGTCAAGACACTCGACCTCAGCGAAGACCCCATCACGACCGAAACGCAAGGCGGCGACTCCGACGATGTTGCGCTGAAGCTGGGCTGCGAACTCACGCGCTGGCTGCCTAGCCTGGGACGCGGCTTGCAGGCCATGATCGGCCGCTTCATCAAGCCCACGGATCGGGTGAACCACTGGTACAAAATTTTCGCCTCGGCCCGCAACGTGCGTTTCAACGAAATGGAATACCAGGTACCGGCAGCCGCCGGAGCGGCCTGCCTGGATGAGGTTTGCAAAGCGGTGGCCGCCAGCAAGGTCGATGTGTTCTTTCCGATCGAATTCCGTTTCATCGCGCCCGATGCTTATTGGCTGAGCCCGTTCCAGGGGGCGCCGGGCGAAGCGCGCTGTTCGATTTCGGTGCACCAGTATCACAAGCAGGATTACCGGCCCTTGTTCGCCGCCGCCGAGCCGGTGCTGCGCCGCCACGGCGGCCGGCCGCACTGGGGCAAGTTGCATACCGTCGATACGGCGGGCTTGCACGCGCTATATCCCGATCTCGGGCGTTTCCTGCAATTGCGCCAAGAACTCGATCCGCACGGCAAGTTTCTCAATCCGTATTTGCGAAAACTGTTCGGGGTGCCTGCGTCATGAACTCGACGGAACCACACGATGCTTATTTCAATGCCCTGCAGCAGGCACTGAATCAGGCCGGTATCGCGTGGCCCAGCGTGGTGATCGACCGCGCGCGGATGCGCCGTAATGCCGTGCGCCTGAAAAATCTGATCGCACCGGGTTCACGCCTGCGCCTGGTCGAAAAATCCTTGCCGGTGCCCGCACTGCTGGACGAGGCGATGGCTCTGACCGGCACTCGCGCGCTGATGGTGTTTCACGAACCGCAGCTACGTCAGGTCGTGCAGCACTATCCAGACAGCGATCTATTGATGGGTAAACCGATGCCGGTGCTTGCCGCACTGCATTTCTACCGGCATTTACCGGATAACGGTTTCGATCCCGCGCGCCAATTGCAATGGCTGATCGATACGCCCGCGCGGTTACAGGAATATCTGGAACTTGCCCAAGGCCTGGGCACCCGGTTGCGCATCAACATCGAGATCGATGTCGGCCTGCACCGTGGCGGCGCAGCCGACCCAGCGGCACTGCGCGCCATGTTGGATCAGCTACGCAAAGCACCCGAGCATTTGGAGTTTTCCGGCTTGATGGGCTACGACGCTCACGTCGGCAAATTGCCGCCGTTGTTGCAACGTCGCGATACGGGTTTCGCCAAGGCCGTCGAGGCTTATCGTGCCTACCAGGCGATAGCGCGGGCCGAATTTCCCGAGCTGGCGCCGGCGATGTGCTGGAACGGCGCCGGTAGCCCAACCGTCGCATTGCACCGTCAGCACTCGCCGCTCAACGATGTATCTGCCGGCTCGGCCTTACTCAAGCCGCTGGAGTTCGACATCGAGCCATTGGCCGAATTCGAGCCGGCGATATTCGTCACTACCCCGGTTCTCAAAGCACAACGTGGAACCCGCCTGCCTGGACCACCCTGGCTATCTAAGCTGCTTTATGGCGGCCGCGCGAATCGCGCGCACAGCTATTTCATCTATGGCGGCGGCTGGCCGGCCGAACCCGTTTCACCGGCCGGATTGGTGACCAACAAGCAATTCGGGCTCAGCTTCAACCAATCGATTCTCAACGGGCCGCGCACACCTGCGCTGGCGGTCAACGACACCGTGTTCTTCCGCCCCTATCAGTCTGAAGGCACGCTGCTGCATTACGGCCCGATACGAGTGATCGACGACGGCCTGGTCGTCGATGAGTGGCTGCCCTTCGGGGAGGTCTGATGCCACGGATCGTACTCATCACCGGCGCCTCGTCGGGCATCGGAAAAAGTTGCGCACAGCACCTTCAACAACGCGGGTATCGGGTGTATGGCACCAGCCGTGGCGCGGTGTTTCCGAACGAGGTATCCGCCGGCGAAGTCGCGATGATTCCGATGGATGTGCGCTCACAAGCCTCCGTCGAACAGGCCGTGCAATGGATTCTGGCGCGCGAAGGCAGGCTGGACATCGTCGTCAACAATGCCGGCAACGGAATCGCCGGTGCCATCGAAGATACTTCGATCGCGGAGGCGCAAGCGCAGTTCGATACCAACTTCTTCGGCATGCTGCGGGTATGCCACGCCACCCTGCCGGTGCTGCGCCGGCAAGGCAGCGGTTATCTGATTAACGTCAGCTCGATTGCCGGCCGCATCGGCGTGCCATTCCAGGGTCTGTATAGCGCCAGCAAATTCGCCATCGAAGGCTTGACCGAAGTGCTGCGTGCCGAAGTGCGGCCTTACGGGGTGCGGGTAGCACTCATCGAGCCGGGCGATTTCCATACCGGCTTTACCGTCCAACGATGTATTGCCGCGGCGGCACAAGTACCGGGCAGCTATAGCGAGCGTTTCCGCACGGCCTTGAGCGTCATGGAAAAAGACGAGACCCGCGGCGCGACACCGGAGGCTATCGCGCAATTGCTCGAACGCATCATCAATACGCCGTCGCCGAAGCTGCGCCATCTGGTCGGCCCTGCGGCACAGAAGTTGAGCGTATCGCTGATCCAGAAGCTGCTGCCGCAAAAAACGTTTGAAGCCATCATCGATAAGTACTACGGCATCTGGTAAATCGGTACCGGCCTGATTACGCCGGCCGCCGCCTCGGCCCGCCCATGGCAAGAATGCCTTGCAACACCAGCAGCACGATCAACAAGCCGCAGCCAAAGGTCCATCGGCCCGCATCGGCGACCGGTTCGAGTACGGCGATAAAGGCGGTAGCGCCCGCGTTGCCCACCAGCCAGAACAGGCTTGCCGCAGTGCCTGCGTGATCTTCGCCGGTGGTGTTCACTACGGCCTGAATCAATAGCGGCAAAGGCGCCAACAAGGTCGCACCAAGCACGATGCCGCTGAGGCACAGCACGATCGGCGAGCCGCTGTTGAACAACACCATGGTGACGCCGATCGAGCCCACCGCGGCCGCAACCATCAGCGAGCGCAAACCCATCCTGCGCGCCACGGGCTCGATCAACGCCATCGAAATGATGCCGCTGACCAACATGCACAACGCCACGATACCCGCCGTCTGCGCATCGATCCCCTGCCGGTGGAGAATCGATTCCAGCCAGGTGGAGATCGCGTTGAAATAGCCGTTGGCGAGAAAAAAATAGGCGATCAACACCAGAAATACCGGCGAGCGCAGCATCGTCATCATGCCGGCCCGCCACGATGGCCGAGGGCCTGCAGCCACCTTGGCTTCACGCGGATCGACCGGCACCCAAAACCAGGTCAGCAGCGCCAATGCGCCCAGTACGGCGGCATCGAGCCATAACGTCCTATACCCAATGACCGGCACCAGCACGAAGGCCAGGGCAAGACCGATAAACATGGCCATACTCGGGATTTCGGTGGCGCGCAGACGCTCGCCCTCATCGAACCAGATCAGCGCCAACCGGGCGATCAGGCCCAGTACCAAGGGCTGTAACAGTGCAAATGCCAACTGCCCGGCAAACAGATAGGCATAACTCGGCTCGACCATGCGCAGCAAAGCAGCCAAGGCCATGCCCACCGCACTGATACGCAACGAGGTGCGCACGGGCACGCGATCAAGCCACACACCGACCGGCAACGCCAGCAGCACGAACAACAGCGGAAACACCAGCGACAGATTGCCGATCGCGCTCGGCGACACACCGTAATGCGTGGCGATCTCGCTGGTCATCGGCGCAAAGCGCAGCCATTCAAACTGCATCAATGCCTGCAGTGCGGCGTACACCGAGAGAACGCGATAGCGCAGCGGTACCATCATGATTGCCCCGATTCGTTAAAGGCCGCGACGCCCCATCCGCATCGCCAGACCAGGGCACAGTCGAACACACCCACGCACCATGCCAAAGGGCAAATCGGGCCAAAACCTCGGACAGGCTACCGAGCGACTACTCTGCGCCAGCCTTCCATCTGGCCGCTTTCGTAACGATCTCCCATGTCGGCAACCCTGACTCGATGATGGGGCGCCTCTGACAACCAGGCGCCCCATCGAAGATCACACTCAGCTCTTATGCCCTGAAATACCTCCGGCATCGCCGGTGAGGTTGAAGATGCTGTCGATCAGCGACAGGAAGGTCGAGAAGCTGAAATCGGACCAACGCTGCGTGCGCCTGACCTTCATCACCGGCACCAAGGCCGGATCTTGCTGCGACAGCAAGTCGTTGACGAAATCGCTGACGTTGGCATCGATGCCGTTCTCGTTGATATTCGAACCGCTGAAGCTCACTGCCGTGACCATGTGATTGTTGATGAAATCGCTGCGCGCCCACGGCATGTAGTAGCCGAAGTTCGGCAGCGGCGCGGTGACCTGCTGGATGCCCGGCAGCTCCTGGTCGAACAGTGCCAGCGCTGCGGCATCCTTGCTGGCGTCATCCGGCGCGGCGATCACCGAAGGAATGAACGGGCGATAGTGATAAGCGGCAATGATCTTGTCCTGCTGATAAGTCGACAGGCCAAAACGATCATGTGGATACTGCTGGGACAGCGCCGTATAAATACTGCTCAGATTGCTCGGATCGAAGCCCTTCAGGCGCTGGGATGCCAGTGCAAACAAGCCATCGGGCGCGGCGAAATCCCATTCGGCGGCCACCTTGCGATACAGATACACCGAGGGATGATCGATGGGGTCGTCATCGAAGCGCGTATTGAACAGGGTGCCGGCATCACTGAGCGCCGAGCTGCTGACCTGCGGCTGCAAGGTGTCGTGGATGAACGCATAGTTGGAAAGCGTGCCGAAGCCGCCCGCGCTCAGGCCATAGACCATCAGGCGATCCGGCTTGCCAAAGCCATGATCGACCAGCCACTGGGTCACCACTTGCGCGTTCTTCAAGCCGTTGAAGTGCTGCACGCGCGAGGTGCTGCCATCGGGCGATGTGTAGGTGCGTATGGCACTGCCCATGTGAATGTCGCCGGTGCAGTACGGTAGAAACACCTGATTCCAGTCCTGCGTTTCCACGCGCGGTTCGCCGACCAGGATGGTGGTCAGGTTGATGCGCGTCATCAACGGCGAGAGAAACGTAGCCAGCAATGACTCATTGAAGGTTCCGCTCATGTAGTTCTGCGGAATGCCATCGGGATTGAATGCGCCCAACCCTTGGGCGGGCCCCGTCTCGGTGTTGGTACACATGCCGTAGTCGAAACAGGCGCCGCCGGGCTCCATGGTGAACAACAGGTTCTTCGACGGCGCGCGGTTGATATAGAAACGGTAAGGCGTGCCGTTGCCGCAATCGGCACCGCTGTCGGCGGGTAGCGTGACTTCATACCATTGGTAGTACGGGATGGACGGATCGGGTTGCGCCTGTGCCGCCGGTGCGCCGGCGCCCGATGCGTATGCGCTGATCGTGGCAAAGCCCATCAATAAGCCTGCCATCCAATGCCAGATACGACGATGTGCGGTAAGCATGATGCCTCCTGATATGTCGTGGTTTTCAGCAGATCAAAAGATCTGCGCTAGCTATCGTTGCTGCATCCCCTGTTACTGAAATATCGGCCTGATGTGAACGGGCCTAATGAGGCGAGGCCGCGTCGTAGAGCTGGCTGCGCAATGCCTGCAAGCGCGAGGCGATGATGGCTTGCTGCTGGGCCGGGTCGGCGACTTTCGACTGCACGTCCTGAATGATCTGGGTGCTTTGCCGCACATACGCCTGGTGCCGTGGATCGAGCGCTGGCGACGGCCCGACCGTTTGCTGCGAGTAAGCATTCCATTGCTGCTTCACGTTGCGGATCTCCGCATCGCGCAAGGCAGGGTCCGACTCGGCGTCCGTCAACAAGACGGCGCTCATCGCTTCGGCCTGCAGCGGAAGGATTTCGTTGTTGGCGACGTGCCCGGCCAGCTCGCTCATGATGCGCCGCGCTTCGCTACGTCGCTGGTCCGGCGACATGCTGCCGCGGTCGGCGCCATACGCCGTCACGTCGTCACGGAAGCGCGCGAAGGCGACGATGCGTTTTATTTCCGACTCGGCATCCGGTCGGCTGGCAAGCTCCTTTTGCAAAGCGCGCACATTCAATGCGCTTTCCGCCGGCCCCGCTCCTCGATGCCGCGACAGAACCGGCGGCGCAGCCACAGCGGTGGCTTGTTGCGCGACCGATGTCGCAGCGACGGACTCATTCGTCGAACCACTCCGCGCCGTTGCAGGTTGACGTATGTGGCTCCACGCCACGATAGCCACAAGCACCGCGCTTGCGAGTGCCAGCCATGACCAGATAGTCCGGGACTTCGACATAAGTGCTCCGACTACGCATGTTGTCGGCGACAGCGGCCCGAACGGCGGCGCCGCTGTCGCCGTAACCGGTTAGAAATCCACCGCCATCTCCACTCCCCATGTGCGTGGCGGCGTGATGTAGGCGAACGGGGTGCCGAGAATGCTCGCGCTGATGTTGTTAATGCTTTGCACGTAACGTTTGTTGAATGCGTTATTGACGAACAACGCCACGCTCCATGGCGCATGCGGCGAGGACCAGCCCAAACGCAGGTCGGTGCGATTCTGTGCTCTGCCAAGGGTGAAGGTCGGCGTCGTCAAGCATTGCCCCTGTGCCGCGGAGTCACTGTTGCAGCGCGTTTTTCCGCGATAAGCCTGTTGCCATGTGGCATTGATGTCACCGTCGAAAACATCGTGCCAGACGTATTCCAGTCCCGCCGCAGCCGACCACAGCGGCTCGCCCACCGGCTGCCCCGCCAGGCTCGTCCCCTGCGGATTCACATAGTGCTGATAGGTTGCATTGGTGTAGGTGACGTTGGCGTTGATGCGCAGCGCCTTGGTCGCCTGCCAGTGTGCTTCGAGTTCAAGCCCTTTCGCATGCTGGTCGCTGGTGGTGACTTCATACACCGGCACCACACCGTTGCCATTGGCGATCAGGTTCAACGACTGCAGATTGGTATAGCGGTAGTAGTAAGCCGAGGCATTCAGCAGCAAACGGTAATCGGGGAAATAACTCTTGACGCCGAATTCGTAGTTCCAGACTTCTTCCGGCTGATAAACCGAATTGACTTGCTGCGCGTTGAAGCCGCCCGCCTGATAGCCCTTGGACACCGAGCCGTACACCATCACGTTGGGTGTCCATTTGTAGTCGAGTACCGCACGCGGGCTGAAATCGTTCCAGCTATGTTTGATGGTGAACGGTGCGTTGGTGGCCGCGGGGCTGTTGAACTCGATGTTTTGCTGAAAGGTCTGGATCGGCGGCACGCCGGGCTGATCGAAGAAGCCCATCGCCTGTAAAGCGCTCAGCGTTGCATCGAGCTGCGGCGCGGTACGCATGGGATTGAACCAACTGAAGTCCTTTTCATCGCGGGTAAAGCGCAAGCCCGTGGTCAAATTCAGGCGCTCGTTCAAATGCCAGATCACGTCGCCGAACAAGGCATAGGCCTTCGAGCGCCCATGATTAATCATGCTTTCCTGCCACGGGTCATTCAGCAGCAGGCCGGGCGATCCTGCCGCCGCGCCGAGGGGACCATAAAGACCGCCCGGTGCCTGCTGGGTATTGTTGAAAACGGTATCGAGGCTATCGGTGAATAAATCGACCTGGCTAGTCTGGCGTGCGTTGTCGTAGTAGTAACTCGTGCCCGCCACCCAATCGAGCAAATCGTTTTTTCCGGACAGCTTGAACTCCTGATACCAACTGCTGTTGTTCTCGATATTGTTGGTATCGAGATACAGATAACGCTGATTGGTGCCGTCGGAGTCTTCCAGATTCGAGGTCTTGAAATGGCGGTAGGCGGTAATCGAGCTCAAGTCGCCGAACGAAAACGAATGATCGACAAACAACGTCACCGCGTCGAAGGTGCGTTTTTCGCCATTGCCCACCACGTCGTTATAAATCGGCGCATGGATGGGGTTGAGATAGGTTTGCGGGTCCGGCGGAAAGCCCAATACGCCCGGTGCGGGCGGCACCGAAACCAAACCGATGGCCGGTCGCGCCGGTTGATTCAGCTTTTCGTGTTCCCAGGCAACGCGCACCTTGGTGTCGCCCGGTGCGTTCCAGCGGAACTGGCTGCGGATGCCCCAATCGTCATTCTTGTTGTAGTGCTGGCCGTTGGCCGCGTCGTGCAGCCAGCCGTTGCTTTGGGTATCGACGAAACTGAAACGCAGGGCGGCAGTGGATGAAACCGGCGCATTCAACACGCCATCGACATAGCGGGTGCCGTAGTTGCCCAGGCGCACGCGCAGTTTCTTTTCCCAATCGTCCTCGGGCTCGTTGGTCACCACGGAAATGGCGCCGCCCGCGCTGTTGCGGCCGAACAAGGTACCCTGCGGCCCCTTCAACACTTCGACCCGCTGGATATCATTGAAAGTCAGCAGCGCGCCGCCGGTCTTGCCGGTGTAGACGCCGTCTTCATAGATACCGATCGGCGAGTCGGTGCCGATACCGAAATCGGTCACGCTGATGCCGCGCAAGGAATACACCGGCTGGGTCGGCTGCGAGCCGTCCACGAACAAGCCCGGAACATAACCGTTCATTTTGGAAAAATCAGTCGCCGCCAGCGCGTCGATCTGTTTGGTGGTAACGATCTGCACCGGGATCGGCACGTCCTGCACTTCTTGGGTGCGGCTCTGCGCCGTCACGGTGACATTGCCCAGGTCGACCGCATCCTTTTTCTCGGCAGAGACTTTGCCTTGCGCCGGCTTTGCCGGCTTGGCCTGACTTTGCGTGTCGGGGGTTGACTGGGCCTGCGCCATGGCATGCCCGCAGAACAAGAAAGAAAGTGCAACACCGTTGCCCAGCATGCTGCGCAGGCATTCGGCAAGTTTTCGTTGACGAATAGACATCAGTACATCCCCTCGACGATCTTATGGCGACCAAACCGGTGGGATGGCGTCACTGTAGTGACCCTGTGAATGATCCCGTCCGATCTACTGCATCGTTCCCGCGTGAACATCGTTCCGGTGAAGGCCGTACGCACGGCCCCACCAGCACTAGCGCAGGCCTTTCCGCACTTTCGATGTATCGCCCGATACCGTGCCGGAAAAACCATGCTCCCCGTTTCGTATGTTGATTCTTTGGCTGGGTTTACGTCAGGACGGTTCGGGCCGATTCGATGGCGGGCCATTGCTCGCGCCAGCAGCGGGTTCCCGCATCAAAGCTCCGTGACGGGCCTATGACGAAGCAGGCTGCAAATATTTCAATGCCGACGGCACGGGGACAATTGCGGTCAATTGCCCAAACGACGATGCGTTGCGGATACCCGGCATGTTCTATGCGTCGGGCTCATGCTTCTTGTCGGCGGATCGCTTGAGAAACTGACCGCTTCGGTCCTATGCCCCGCCATCGCGCTCCGTTCAAGCTTCTGCCGTCCATTCTCAAGCAGGGTTTATCACGATGGCCGATCAACATGAGGTATCGCAGGCGCACAGCGCCTTCAGTGCGCAGGAATGGCAGCTCCGTGTCGATCTGGCGGCAGCCTACCGGCTGGTCGCCCTGTACGGCTGGGACGACCTGATCTTCACCCATATCAGTGCCAGCTTGCCGGGGCCGGAGCATCACTTTCTAATCAACCCTTACGGGATGATGTTCGAAGAGATCACCGCCTCTTCGCTGGTCAAGATCGATCAGCTCGGCAACAAGCTGTCGGACTCGCCTTACCCGGTCAACCCTGCCGGCTTCACTATCCACAGTGCCGTGCACAGTGCGCGTGAAGACGTTCAGTGCGTGATGCATACGCATTCACTTAACGGCGTGGCGGTATCGGCGCAAAAGGATGGCGTGCTGCCGATCTCGCAGCAATCGCTGTTCGTATTGTCTTCACTGGGCTATCACGACTACGAAGGCGTCGCGCTCAATGATGAGGAAAAGCCCCGGCTGGTGCGCGACTTGGGCGACCGCGCCTTTCTGATGCTGCGCAATCACGGCTTGCTGACGGTCGGCGCGACGGTAGCCGATGCCTTCCTGGGCATGTACATCTTCGAGAGCGCCTGCATGGCGCAAGTACGCGCACTGGCGGGCAACCGCGAACTGGTGACCATCCACCAGGCCATCCTGGACGGCATCAAGCTGCAGGCCAAGCAAGTGACTCGCGGCATGGGTGGCGCGCTCGCATGGCCGGGGCTGTTACGCAAACTGGACCGGCAAAATCCGGGTTACGCGAGCTGACCGCAGATGGCAAAAAGCATCGGCCCATAGTCACGGCTTTCGCTTGAACTGGCTGCTGCTCAACGGCGGCGTGACCAAGCTGCTTGTCGGCAAGCGCGGCGCCCATTTATCGATGCTCAACGGGCATGCGCATTTCGAGGGCGAGCATGGCAATCTCGTCACTTACCGATAAATCGCCGGAACGGCTGTTTTCCGGCGGCGCCGATATTCGCAGGTTCGACCCACGGCCCTTCTCTTTCGATCGACGGGATGACCTATGCGCAAAAATATTCTTATCAGCGGTGCCAGCTCCGGCCTCGGCGCCGGCATGGCACGCGAGTTCGCCAAGCGCGGTCACAACCTCGCGCTATGCGCACGGCGTCTCGATCGATTGCAGGAACTCAAAACCGATATCGAAAGCGTGCATTCCGGCATCAAGATCACGATTCATAAACTCGATGTGACGGAGTACGAACAAGTCTTCACGGTATTCCGCGCCGCCCGCGAGGAGCTGGGCACGCTGGATCGGGTAATCGTGAACGCCGGCATCGGCCAGGGCGTGCCGGTCGGCAAAGGCGACTTTGCGCGCAACAAGGCCATCATCGAAACCAATTTCATCGCCGCGCTGGCACAGTGCGAAGCCGCGATGGAAATTTTCCGCGCGCAAGACAGCGGTCATCTCGTCATCATCTCCTCAATGAGCGCGATGCGCGGCCTGCGCGGCGGCCTGACCGCCTATGCCGCCAGCAAGGTGGGCGTCGCCGCCCTGGCCGAAGGCATCCGCACCGACATGTTGCGCAAGCCCGCGATCAAGGTCAGCACGATTTATCCCGGCTATATCCGCACCGAAATGAACGACAAGGCACCCGCCGCACAGACGCCGTACATCATCGATGCCGAACGTGGCTGCCGTCTGCTGGCGCAGGCGATCGAACGCGAACCCGCCAAAGCCTATGTGCCCTGGTGGCCATGGGCACCACTGGGTTACTTGATGAAACGGCTGCCGCTTTCCTGGGTGGCGAAATTGAACTGATGGCCTGGGCGATTACTTGCACAGCATCGCGAAAGCAAGGTCGGCGTTATGGCTTGGAATGCCACTCCCATCTGCGTCAGCAAACGCCATCTGATGGAGTCTCTTAGAACCTAAGGCATTTGCTGGACAAACTCCGACATAGTTACTTCAACTTTTCGTCAAAATAACGCTTCTCTGCCGCTCAGGCCCATGGGTTGAAAACGAATATGGTGCAGCCCTCCAGGGCCTGTTAACACTACCATCTAAGCCCATCGACGATGAGTGCAAGGTGGACGAAGCTGAGAAACATGATGTCGAGCTTGTCGAATCGAGAAAAGACACGCCGAAAGCCCTTCAAACGTCGGAACAGCCGCTCCACTTCGTTACGACGCCTGCACATTTCCCGATCATATTCCCACGGCTCAAGACGATTACTTTTCGGCGGGACAACAGGAATAAAGCCAAGGTCCAGCGCCAACTGCCGTGTCTCGTCACCCTCATACGCCTTGTCCATCAACAAGTGCAGCGGCTCGTCGATCGGACCGAGATGTTGCAGTAACGCTCGTCCCATGGGAGCGTCGCCCGCCTCCCCAGGGGACAGCGCAAACGTTATGGCTGTTCGAGCATCCGCGGCAACCATATGAATCTTGGTGGTCCAGCCTCCCCGGGATTTTCCGATGGCCCGAGGACCGTTTTTTTTAATGCTCCGGTGCCGTCAGGATGAACTTTCACGATCGTACTATCCAGCGAGACAGCTTCGATCTTGATGCGAACGATCTGCTCACGCTGCAGTTCCTGGAACACACGATCCAAAACGCCGCTCTTGGACCAACGATTCATTCGCGTGTAGATCGTATGCCAGTTGCCGAAACGCTTGGGTAGGCCGCGCCACTTGCAGCCGTGCTCAGCGACATAAAGAATCGCGCTCAACACTTGCAGGTTTGTCATGCTGACGTTGCCGCGTTGCTGCGGCAAACAATGCTCTATCCGATGAAATTGGGCTTCGGTGATTTCCATTGCCGATGTATAAGATCAAACGCCTATAGTGTTAACACGCCCTAGTACTTGGGTGTTTCAGCGCACCAAGATCCAACGTGGCGTTGCTGTGCGAAGGAGAGCCTACTTTCTTCTCGCCATTTCTGCGCTTGCTGTTCCCGTTGCCTGGTACTGCTGGCAGAACCTCTCCATCACGCCTATATTTCAACCAAGGGGCAAGTGCGCATCTCATCAGACGCACCCGTCAACGGAAGCGCCTTCGGTGCGCAGTGGCTGAAGGAGTATTCCCGACGCCTGATTCACCACCCGATGGTCTTCCGCGATATCGATGGCTGACGGGCAAGGAAGACGCGGCGTTTTTAGGTCGGGGATATACCGAGAGAACTTCAGGAAATACCATGGACATAAGATCGACAAACGAAGCAGAGATTGGCCCGCTGGCAAGGCTTTGGTACGAAGGGTGGCAGGATGCTCATGCGCGAATTTTGCCTGCGGAGCTTGCTCGACTTCGTACACTGGAGAGCTTTACGCAAAGACTTCATGCGGCGCTTGCGCAAGTTCGGGTCACAGGACCGGTTGGGAAGCCCGTCGGATTTTGCATCGTAAAAAACGACGAGCTCTATCAGCTCTATATCTCGGCCCAAGCGCGCGGCTCTGGAGCGGCAGCAGCGCTGATGGCCGACGCCGAGGCAACACTTGCCGCCAATGGCGCTGCGATGGGCTGGCTCGCGTGCGCTATTGGCAACGAACGCGCCATCAGGTTTTACGAGAAACATGGATGGCAACGCGTGGGCGTCATGACCAGCCAATTGGACACGCCGGAAGGGCAATACCCACTAGATGTCTGGCGCTACGAGAAACACTTGGGTTAACGCCTGAGTCGAGGGAGATGCGGCCTTGCAACAGTGGGGCGCCGGCATGGCATCTTGAGTGCTCTTCGTCCCCCCCCTGGGTCGACGCTCGGCCGGAGCAAAGCGTAGAGCCGCAGTCAGATTTGAAAGTGATCGACAGCCTGCCTCATCCGCACTGAGGTGCCAGCCTCTGTATGAGTGCTTTGGATTTATGTATCGCCATAGCGATACCAGGCCGTGCTGCTGCCATTTGGACAATTCATCGCTCACCAAAGCCCCCTTCAGTCACGCCCAAGAATATCTATTCTGGACTGAAAACCGTCATTCCCCGATCTTCTGCCCGGCGCCAAATCTCCCGACCCACCGAACCATATAGCCGGGCATCGCAGGCAAGTTATAGCCGAGCCGCCATGCCGCCGCCCCCAGCCGGCCATAAATGCGTGAGAGACTTGTCGTCAACCTGAGGGGAGGTTGTATGACGAGCGTATCTATAGGTCACCGTATTCGCGGTGGCGTAGCTGTATTTGGTTGGTGCCTGCTGATCTGCGCGCTTGGCGCATGTAGTCGCCACGACAGTGGCAAGCCCGCGTTGCAGGGCGCACCGGCGTCAAGTAGTTCCACACCGCAGCCGGCCGCCACGCAAGGGTTTTCACTGCTTACCGCCAGTACGCGGCTAAGCGACTCCCGCACGGCGATTACCTTGAATTTCAGCGCGCCACTGGCATCGGCGCAGTCATTCGATCAGCAAATCACCGTGACCGGGCCGCAAGGGGAAACCGTCAACGGGAGCTGGAGCCTGCAAGAGGACGGCAAGACGCTGGCCTTCCCCTTCGTATCTCCCAATGAACACTATGCCGTGCTTCTGCATGCCGGCCTGCTGGCGGCGGACGGCCGCACGCTGGGCGGCGAGATCAAGCGCGACATTTACTCAGGAAACCTGCCGGCAGCCGTGGCTTTCGCGTCGATGGGCAGTGTATTGCCCGCTCGCGGCTCGCGTGGATTGCCATTGGTTTCGATGAATGTGCACGACGCCGACGTGGAGTTTCTGCGCGTACATGACAATGCGCTGTCGGACTTGTTCTGCGCTTATCCGACCAACAAACACAGGGACAACACCGAACTCGAACACGAGATCAGACCCTGGGACCGATGCGAGCATGGCGGTCGCGAGAAGCGTCCGGTCACCGATATGGGCGACTCTGTCTATGCCAACCATTACACCTTGGGTGGTGGGGACAACGAGCGCGCCATCACTTATATCCCTGTGCAAGATGTGCCACAGCTTGCACAGCCCGGCGTCTACATGGCGGTATTGAAGAAGGGCGGCACCTTCGCCGGCGGCTACGACACGGCGATCTTCTTCGTCAGTGACCTGGGCCTGCACCTGCGCGTGTACCGCGACAACGCCTTGCTGCATATCGCCTCGCTGCACGATGGCTCGCCGGTCAGCGGCGTGGAGGTAGAGATCGACGATCCGACCGGCAACGCAAAGCTGAAAGCCACCACCGACGGCGACGGCAATGCCTTGATCGCCTACAAGGTGGGGCAAGCCGATGTGTTGATCGCGCGGCACGGCAAGGACGTATCGGTACTGCCGTTCAATCGACCGGCGCTGGATGTTTCCAATTTCGACATTACCGGCCGCCGGCAGGCGCCTTTCGAAGTGTTCGCATGGTCGGGGCGTGACCTGTATCGACCCGGCGAGACGCTGCGCGCCTCCGCACTATTGCGCGATTACGATGGCAAGCCGATGAAGGCGCAGCCGCTGTTCGTGCGACTGAAGCAGCCCGACGGGCGCAACCTGGTCGATACCCGGCTGGAACCTCGCGACCTGAATTATTTTGAACTCAATCAGCTTATTCCCGGCGACGCGCCTACCGGTCTGTGGCAGCTCGAATTCCGCCTGGACCCCAGCAGCAAAGAGGCGGTGCAGGCGTTTCCCTTTCATGTCGAGGAATTTCTGCCGGAACGGCTGAAGGTGGATCTGTCGAGCCCGCAGGTTCGGCTCGCGCCCGATGAGCCATTGAAGCTGGCGGTGGCCTCCAGTTATCTCTACGGCGCACCCGCCGATGGCAACCGCTTTACCGCCAAGCTGATGGTGAAACCGGAGGTACATCCGCTGCCGTCGCTAGCCGATACCTTTTTCGGCAATCCGCTGGTCGACCTGCCCAAGAGCGCCAACGATGTTGTCGACGCCAAGCTCGATGCGCAAGGCCATTTCGATCAGGACATTGCCCTGCCCGATGATGTGAAGCCAGTGGCTCCGTTGACCGTCACGCTGTCGGGCAGTGTGTACGAAACCGGCGGTCGCGCGGTGACGCGTCTGTTGAACCAGGTGTATTGGCCGGCACCGGCATTGGTTGGCGTGCGCCCGCTGTTCGAGCCCGCCCAAGGCGCGCAAAGCGAGGGCCGTGCGGCGTTCGAGATCCTGCGCGCGAATGTGGACGGCAAGCTGGTGGCAGGCTCGCACCTCAAAGTGCGGCTGCAACACGAGATCCGCGACTTCTATTGGCTGTACGAGCATGGCGACGACTGGAAATCCAGCGCCAATGTGCAACTGCAACTTATCGACGAGAAAGACATCGACGTGGCCGCGGGCCAGCGCGTACAGGTCGACTTCCCGGTTGAATGGGGTGGTTACCGGCTTGAGGTGTACGACCCCGACACCAAGCTGACCACGGTTTATCCGTTCTTTGCCGGTTACAGTTGGGAAGACGAGAACATGGGCAAGGAAGCACGCCCGGATAAGGTAAAGCTGGCGTTGGACAAGGCACGCTATCGTGCCGGCGACACCATGAAGGTTACGGTCACCCCGCCGCACGACGGTGCCGGCGTGCTGTTGGTCGAATCCGACCATCTGCTGTACACGCGCAATATCGACGCCAAGGCAGGTGCCACGTTCGACATTCCCGTGACCCAAGAGTGGGAACGCCATGACGTGCACGTCGTCGCACTGGTATTTCGCGGCGGCACGGCGACCGAGAAAACCCCCCCCGCACGCGCCATGGGCATCGAACATGTAACCATGGATCGCAACGACCGGCGCATCCCGCTCAAGCTCAGCGCACCGGCGATGATGCGGCCAGGCAATGCGCTCGATGTGACCGTGCAGGCCGATGGTATCCCCGGCCAACGTGCCTACGTGACGCTCTCGGCGGTGGACAAAGGCGTACTCAACATCACCAACTATCCGGTGCCCGACGCGTGGGGGTGGATGTTCGCTAAACGCGCTATGAGCATCGAAGCCTACGATCTTTACAGCCGGGTCATTGAAGCCATGGATGGCGCCAAGGCCAAGCTCCGCTACGGCGGCGATCTGAGCGGCAAGGCGTTGCCGCATGCGACGCGGTTGAATCCCAAAGTACTGATTGTCGATCTGTTCGCCGGCCCGGTCGTATTCGATGCGCATGGCAAGGCAACCCTGCATGTCGATGTGCCGGACTTCAACGGCAGCCTGCGACTTGCCGCGCTGGCCTATACCGATCAGCGATTCGGCAACGCCGAAGGCAACATCACGGTGCGCGCACCGCTGGTGGTCGAACCCAGCACGCCGCGGGTGATGGCTGCCGGCGACAAAGCGCAGATCAGCCTGGATCTTAAAAACCTGTCCGGCAAGGACGGCGTGGCCAAGGTAAGCGTGAGGGGCGATGGCCTGATAAAGGTCGATAACGCCAGCCGCAGCGTGCCGCTGAAAGACGGCGCCAGCACGATACTCATCATGCCGATCACGGCCAGTGCCGGTGTCGCCGTGGCCAAGCTCGATATCCATGCGCAGCTCAACGACTACCAGGTCGATCGGCATTTCGAATTTTCCGTGCGCAATGCCTGGCCGGAAGAAGTCAAAACCGTGCCGATGGCGATCGAGGACAGCAAGCCGGAGCGCCTGGATAAATCGCTGACCGCCGGGCTTGTTCCAGCAACGGTTCGCACTCAGCTCACCCTGAGCACGCTACCGCCACTGCCCTACAACACCGCACTGCGCACGCTGCTGTTGTATCCCTATGGCTGCATCGAACAGACCACCAGCAAGGGTTACGCAGCGCTGTACATGGATGAGAAAACGGCGAAGACACTCGGCCTGCCAGGGCTGGGCGATGCAGCCCGGCAAGCCGCCGTGGAGAGTGCGCTCGCTCGCATCGCGTCATTCCAGGCAAGCAACGGACACTTCAGTTTCTGGGGTGGCACCAGCCCTATCGAAACCTTTATGACGCCCTATGTCGTCGACTTTATGCTCGACGCGCGCGACGCCGGTTTCGCGGTACCCCAGGATGTGTTGCAGAAATCGTTGCAACGACTCAGTGACGACCTCCTCGCCGGTGGCCATCCCTATTACAGCTTCGAGCGGCACGATCACTTGCGCATCGCCGACGAGGCCTATTCCGGTTTCGTACTGGCACGCGTGAATCGCGCGCCTCTGGGTACGCTGCGGGCCATTTTCGATAACGACCGGCAAAAGCTCGTCGGCCCCTTGCCACTGGTGCACCTGGGCATTGCCTTGAAGTTGATGGGCGATAACGAACGCGCGCAAAAGGCGATCAAGGAGGCATTTGCCTGGAGCAAGGAGCGTCCGTGGTACGTGGGCGATTACGGCTCGGATCTGCGTGACCTTGGCGTCATGGTGGCGCTCACCCATAGCTACGGCGTGAACAAGCCCGAATACGACGCCAAACTGATCGACTGGGCGCGTAATGCGACAGCCAACGTGCGCGCCATGCAGGAAAAGATTCCCTACTACCACTGGTCGTGGTCCCACCTGAGTACCCAGGAGCAGACCGCGATCGCCCGAGTCGCTCACGCCTTCGACGCCGGCAGCAATGCGCCGCTGACCGTTGCGCTGCACATCGGCAGCAAGATCGAGCAAGTGCCGGCCGACAAATTCATCTGGACGCGAGAACTCACCCAGGCCGAGATGGATGGTGGCGTTACCGTGCAACCCGGCAGCAAAGCGGCGGTATTTGCGACGCTGGATATTGCCGGCATTCCGCAAAAAGCGCCGGCCGCCGATCCGAGTCAGATCGATGTCCGGCGTAGCTACTTCACCACCGACGGCAAACCCTGGAGCGGCGACAAGCTGCTTGAGGGCGACACGCTTATCGCCGAGTTGACCATCGAGGCACGCATGGACATACCCGATGCACTGGTCACCGATCTGCTGCCCGGCGGACTGGAGGTTGAAAACCTGAACCTCGGCGGCGCACAGCAATGGGAAGGTGTCGTCGTCGACGGCATCAGCATCGACCAGCACACCGGCGCCGCCGAGATCGTGCATGAGGAATATCGCGACGATCGCTATGCCGCCGCGTTGAAGTTGCGTCGCGGCAATGCCGCGCACGTCTTCTACCTGGTGCGCGCCGTAACGCCGGGAACCTATGCCGTGCCGCCGCCGCTGGTGGAGGACATGTACCGGCCGGCCATTCGCGGCATCGGCGCTGTCCCCACTGCACAGATGACGGTCAGAGAGCCATGATTCATACCGTGCCACGCGGAAACCTTCCGCGTGGCACGGTATGTGGTGAAGTCGCATGAATCGCGCACCCTCCCCTTCTTCGTCCATCGCAAGCCACTCGCCGACAGCACGTGCGCGACGCTGCCTGCGCGCCATGCTGCTTGGTGCGGCTGCCTTGCTGCTGATGGCATTTGCGCTGGATCGCCTGTTTCCGCTGCGACTACCCGCGCCCGACACCGGCAGCACCGTGGTGCTGTCGCGCGATGGCACGCCGCTGCGCGCGTTCGCCGACAGCGATGGCGTGTGGCGCTACCCGATCACCGCGCAACAGGTCTCGCCGCTCTACCTCAAAGCGCTGCTCACTTACGAGGACCGCTGGTTTTACCGTCATCCCGGCATCAACCCTTATGCGCTGGCACGCGGTGTCGCCGGCGCCATGCGCTATGGACACATGGTTTCCGGTGGGTCGACCCTGACCATGCAGGTGGCGCGCGTCATCGCGCCGATTCCGCATACTTTTGCCGGCAAGCTCGTGCAGATATTTCGTGCCTTGCAACTCGAAGCGCATTTGAGCAAGGCACAGATTCTCGATCTCTATCTCAACCACGCACCGTTCGGCGGCCCGATCCAGGGCGTCGAGGCAGCGTCATGGGCCTATCTGGGCAAACCGGCCAGCCAGCTCTCGCATGCCGAGGCGGCCCTGCTCGCCGTGCTGCCGCAATCGCCCAGCCTGCTGCGGCCCGATCGCCATGCCGAGGCGGCACGGCGTGCGCGTGACAAAGTGCTGCAACGCATGCGCGATGAAAACATCTGGAGCGCCGCAGACATTCGCGACGCCGAAGTCGAACCGGTCGTCGCGCGCTCTTTGCGCTCACCGCTGGACGCCGCCTTGTTGGCGGAGCGATTGCACGAGCAGCAACCACAGGCGCGCCGCATCGTCACCACCATCGATGCGAACCTGCAACGGGCGCTGGAAGACCGCGTCGGTGAATACCTGTCCCGCCTGCCTCCGCGCACATCCGCTGCCGTGTTGGTGGTCGACAATGCCACGCTCGAAGCACGCGTCTATGTCGGTGCCGCCGAGTTCGCCGACCCGCAGCGACTGGGACATGTCGATATGGTGCGGGCACCGCGCTCGCCCGGCTCCACACTCAAGCCTTTTCTGTACGGCCTGGCGCTCGACGATGGACTCATCACCTCGCAAAGCCTGCTGGTCGATGCGCCGCAAGATTTCGGCGGCTATCGGCCCGGCAATTTCGATGAAACATTCAACGGTCCGGTAAGCGTTGCCGAAGCACTGCAGCGCTCGCTCAACGTACCGGCGGTGGATGTCCTGGACCGCGTAGGGCCAAACCGTTTTGTTGCGCGACTGGCCAATGGCGGCATCGACCTTGGACTGCCGGATGGCGCGCGGCCGAATCTGTCGATCATTCTCGGCGGTGCGGCAACCCGACTGGAAAACCTGGTCGGCGCCTATACCGCGTTCGCCAATGGCGGGGTCGCCGCTGCACCGCGCTATACGCCACAACAGCCACTGCAACAACGGCGCCTGCTTTCACCGGGTGCGGCATGGATCATCCGCGACATCATGGCGAACAACCCAGCCGACGTCGAAGGCGCGCCGCTCGACGGCACCGTCGACTCGCATGCGGCCGTCGCCTGGAAGACCGGCACCAGCTATGGCTATCGCGACGCATGGGCCATCGGCGTCACTGATGACTGGACGTTCGGCGTATGGATCGGTCGCCCCGACGGCACTCCCTCACCAGGCCAGTACGGTGCAGTGACCGCACTTCCACTCATGTTCAATGTCGCCGGCATGCTGCCGGTAACACACAGTCACTCGCATAGGGCGCAACCGGCCAACGTGCGCAGCGTGGACATCTGCTGGCCCCTGGGCGGCGCGGCGACAAGCACGCCGGCGTCCCTATGTCGCCAACGACGCACCGCCTGGACACTGGATGCCGCGTTGCCGCCGACCTTTGCCGAGCGTGACCTGACCGCGTGGACAGGCGGCTTGCTGAGCTTGCGCGTGGATCAACTGGGTCGGCGCCTGAGCGCCACCTGCCACGGCAAGCATGAGCATCAGATCGTGCTGGCACGCTGGCCGGCACTCGCAACACCGTGGCTGCGCGTGGATGACGCCGCCGCATCCGCATTGCCGCCGCTGATGCCCGGCTGCCCGACCGATTCACTGGATGTCGCCAACCCCATCCGCATCGCCGGCCTCAGCAACGGCGCCACATTGCGCCAGGCACCGAACAGCAGACAACCGCTGCACATTACCTTGCGGGCGTTAGGCACGACGGGCGAAGTGCAATGGCTGCTGGACGGGCGCCTGCAAGGCAGCAGCCTGGGCAACGCCGGCATGCTTATCGCCTTGCCGTTGTCGGGCGAGCATCAGATCACCGCACTCTCACGCAACGGCGCTTACGCGCATATGACCGTCACGGTCGAAAAACCGCAGGCATGAGCGCCATCGAAACGGTCAGGTCAACCGTCAAGCTGCCTTAGCGCGATGCCTAGCGCGATCTGGTAGCTGGTGGCCAGATCGCCATTAATGATGATGGTCGCGACCGGGGCGCCATGTGAGCTATCCCTGGGCTCCAGTGCAGCGTCACTATCATCGTGAACTTCGATGTACGGCGTGGCCAGCTTGTCGAGCGCATCGCCGAGCCCGGCTTCTGGATGCACCTGCACTTGCTGGGCAAGGTCGCCAGGGTCAAGCAGCATGAACTCGGTGGTCGGCTTCACCGCACGCACCCGCGCCACAAAGTCACGCAAGCCACCACATGTGCACAGCTCCAGCGTTCGGCCTGCCGCATGCGCCAACGACTGCAGATGACTCAGCAAGTCATTGCCGAGTGATCCGGCCGAGGCGTGAGGCCCCTGGATAATCATGATGGTCACTAAGTCACGCCCTTGGGACAAACGAAACGAATGCGGCATGTTGTGGCCGGCGCGAGTAAAGGCGCTACATGCAGAAGACCCGGTGGCGTAAATTTTCCGCAATCTTGCGTCGATAGCGAGCGCGTGCACGGCAAAAATTTATACGCCAACTTTATGCGGACCTGCGGGATACTGCCGCTCGCGAGGCCTGCCGCATCACCTGCGCGGGTGATGCCGATCTTGAGCAGGAGCGAGCTATGAATCTCTGGAATATCGCCCAGTACGGTGTGTTTCTGATGCTGTTGAGCGTACTGGTCAAACCCGTAGGCATCTATCTGACGCGGGTATTTAGTGGCGACGCAACGCCGCTCGACCCGGTGATTGCTCCCGTCGAACGCGCGATTTACTGGCTTGCGGGAGTCGATGCGAAGCAGGAAATGAGCTGGAAGAGATACGCCCTATCCTTTCTCCTCTTCAGCTTCGTCGGCACACTGCTTCTCTACGTGATCTTGCGAACGCAGTCATTCGGCCATCCCATCGACCCCGCGTTTCATCCAGCTCCACTTGCACCAGACCTCGCCATGAATACGGCGATCAGCTTCGCCACTACAACCACATGGCAAGCCTACGGCGGCGAAACCACCATGAGCTATGTCAGTCAGATGGCGGGCCTGGCTGCACAGAATTTCCTCGCCGGCGCCGCCGGCCTGGCGGTGGGGATAGCTTTCATTCGCGGCCTGGCGCGCCAGCGAAGCGCGACGATCGGCAACTTCTGGGTAGATCTGACGCGATCGGTTCTTTGGATCTTGTTACCGCTTTCGCTGCTTGGCGCATGTGTGCTGGTGTGGCAGGGCGTGCCTCAGAACTGGAGCCCGTACGTATCGGTCACCACGCTTGGCGGAGCCAGGCAAACGCTGGCGCAAGGGCCGGTGGCGGCGCTGGAATTCATCAAGAACATCGGCACCAACGGCGGCGGTTTCTTCAACGCAAACGGCGCCCACCCCTACGCCAACCCCACGCCACTGACCAACCTGCTCGGCATGCTGGCCATCTGCGTATTGCCCGCCGGGCTCACGTATACGTTTGGACGCATGACGGGAAATCAGCGGCATGGCTGGCTGCTGTTCGTCGTGATGGCCTTGCTGTTCAGTGCCGGCTTGCTGCTATGCGACCGCGCCGAGCAGGCCGGCAACCCGAATATCGCAGCACTTGGCGTAGACCAGAGCGTGAATCCGATGCAACCCGGCGGCAACATGGAAGGCAAAGAAACACGCTTCGGCATGGGCGCCTCGGTGCTGGCGGCAATCACCACCGCCAATGGCGCAACCGGCTCGGTCAACTCCGCGGACGACAGCTATACCCCGCTGGGCGGCGGCATGCTGATTTTCGCCATGTTGCTCGGCGAGTCCATCTTCGGCGGACTCGGCACCGGCATCTACAGCATGGTGATGATCGTGCTGGTCGCGGTATTCATTGGCGGGCAGATGATCGGACGAACCCCCGAATACCTGGGCAAGACGCTCAACCCCATCGAGATAAAACTGATCGCGCTGTACACGATCATCGGCCCCCTCTTCGTGCTGCCGCTTACCGCCCTGGCGCTTACCACGCGAGCGGGTCTGGCTGGTTTGACGACAAACAGCGGTCCTCATGGCTTCAGCGAAATTCTCACCGCCTACGTCACATCGATGGCCAACAACGGCCAGAACTTCGCCGGCTTGAGTGCCAACAGCGTTTTTTACAATGTCACCACCGCCATAGCCATGACTGCCGGTCGGTTCTGGCTGGCGATTCCGGCACTGGCGATAGCCGGTCAGTTTGCCGCGCAAGGCCACCGCCCGGAAAATTCGGGCACGCTGCCAACCGATACGCCGCTATTCGGCGGCCTGGTGATCGGCTCCATGTTGATTATTGGCGGGCTGAGCTACCTCCCCGCACTGGCGATGGGGCCTATCGTCGAACACCTGATGCTGCATCCCTAGCCCTCAAGCGCCGATTTCGCAAAGTAGCGAAATAAATGCCGCAGATGTTCTTGTAATCTGTCGCACCATCATCGCAACTGCCACCGTCGGAAATCCTTTAATGAATACCCCTGTCATCGGCCACGCCGAAACCGATGCCGACATTCGCGCCTGCTTCCCCGTGATGTCTCAACTACGCCCACATGTGTCCGAAAACGAATTGCTCGCTGCCGTACAGCGCATGCGCGGGGAAGGCTACAAAGTGGTTGCGCTCTCGGTCGATGGCAAGGTGGAGGCGGTCGCCGGTTACCGCATCATCGAAATGCTACGCACCGGTTCGATGCTGGAGATCGACGATCTGGTCACCTCTGATGCAACACGTTCCAAGGGCTATGGGCGCCAGCTTTTCGACTGGATCCACCAGGAAGCGCGCCACCAGGGCTGCAGCGTGATCGAACTGGATTCTTCGGTACATCGCGTCGATGCTCATCGATTCTATTTCCGGCAACGCATGCATATTTTGGCCTTCCATTTCAGCATGGCTGTGACTTGAGCCGCGCGAATCACTCGCATCGACTTCAGTCGCCTGCTGCCATTTCAAAGAATCGCCAGATCTCCTGCGGTGAATCGAAATCGGTATCGACCGCACCCATGCCAGGGCTGCCGGCTTGGGTTGGCCGCGGAATCGCATGTCCACCACCGTGCACGGTATACAAAGCGACGCTGGGTTTACCCTGCTCTCGCCACAAGGCGCGGGACACACTAAGACCACCTGGCCTTTGCGCCGCTTGAATCTCGCTATCGACCGGGGTGGCGCGAATATCAGCAAGACGCACAAAATATTCGGCGGAAACGCTCGACGACATCACGGTTCCGTTGTTCTCATCGCCCATGCCGGATTTCCCCCCGTTGTATGGATTAAGCGGATCGGCCGTGCCATTCATGATGAGCATCGAGACCGCATGGCGCGGCGCTTTGCAGTCGAAATTCTCCGGGGCCGGCACACCGGCCGAGATAGCGGCAACAGCATGCACCTCATCGCCCGCCTCGATAGCGAGCCGATAGGCGAACTGCGCACCATTGGAGAACCCGACGGCGTAAACTTTTTTCGGATCGATACCCGCATCGGTGCGGTAACGTGCGATCAGGCCGCGCGCGAAGGCGACATCATCGATATGCGCCTGCCTGGCGGGCTGGGTGTCGGCCTTGCGGCAATTGTTCCAGCTATGTTCGTAGCCGTCGGGATACACCACGACAAAGCCTTTACTATCGGCAAGCGCATCGAACTCTCGCCCGGTTTTTTCACGCACCGACTCCCCGCTGCCGCCTGAACCGTGAAAGACCAGTAACAAAGCAGGATGAGCAGCGAGTTTTGCCGGGCGGTGAACCACATAGGTTCGCTCGCGCCCGCCGACCTGGATTCGCGCTTTTTGGATTACGCCGCTCGGCGCCACGGCGGCGTTCGGTTGGGCCATCTGCGCCACGGCGCCAGCGCATGGCAGTATCGCGACGACCGAAACGAGCATGCGCAAAACGGAAGGCGCGCTTATATGTCTGGATGCAGCGCGATCGAATCGTGTACGAAAAAACATATGTCGTATGCCTGGTGGGTTGGGTCGAATCGAGTGTCGTTGGGGTTCGCTTTGCTCACCCCAACCTACGAATGCATGCATCATGCCCAACGTCGCGCGACGTTGGGGTTCGCTTGCGCTCACCCCAACCTACGTGGTGATGGGGGGTGGCCTTCGCTTGATAAGTTGCCCTTTGACGATCGACGTGTTGGTGGTGGCTTCCTCGGCGATGCGGTCGACCACCTCGTCGAGATGTTCCATGGAACGAACGAACACACGGGCGATGAAGCAGTCATCACCGGTGACCTTGTCGCATTCGGTGACTTCTGGACTCGCTTCGATAAGCCTCTGAACGACCTGCAAACGCCCCGGTAAGGGCCGAATCCGCACGATCGCTTGCAGCACATGCCCAAGCAGCCGTGGTTCGATATCCAGGGTGTAGGCTCGGATCACACCACGCTCCTCAAGCCGCCGCAGTCGCTCCGACGTGCTCGGCGACGAAAGGCGGATCTCGGCGGCAAGCTCTTTCAATGACATGCGTGCGTTCCTGGCAAGGAACTCAAGTATCGAGCGGTCGATTTCATCAATCATCGGTCACGTTCCAGGCAGCGAATTGCCGCCTAATATAATCAGGAAATTAATTACCTCTGCCTAATTTATCCCATGGAACAACGAATTGCCCTGGCGATAATAAGCATGAATAGCCAGAGAATATTAGATGAGCAGGCAGGGACTTGGCGCGGTACAAATGTCAATCGCAATGGCCATCGCCGGAACCATCGGCTGGTTTGTCGTCGTCTCCCAACGATCGGTGTTGGATGTCGTGTTCTGGCGCTGCGTGCTTGGTGCCGTGCCCCTGCTTGTCGTTTGCATGCATAAGGGTTTGTTGCGTGACCGCATCACACGCCGTGTCTTGCTGTTTTCGGTGCTTGGCGGTGTCGCGATCGTCCTGAACTGGCTGTTGCTCTTCGCCGCCTATTCACTGGCGTCGATCTCGATCGCCACCGCTGTCTACAACACCCAACCATTCATCCTGGTGTGCTTCGGAGCATGGTTCCTGGCCGAGCGGTTGACGATGGCCAAACTGGTCTGGCTAGGTGTCGCCTTCACCGGCCTGCTGTTGATAGTGCAGGTGGGCGTAGACACGGTCGGCGGCACTCATTACATCGCGGGCATCTTCATGGCGCTCGGCGCAGCCTTGCTGTGGGCGATCAGTGCGCTGCTCACCAAGCAACTGGCGGGCACCTCGCCATACCTCATCGCGCTGATCCAGGTTTGCGTAGGGGCACTCATGCTTGCGCCATTCGCCGACCTTGCCCATCCGCCCGTGCGGTTGGAAACCTGGGGCATCCTGATCGTCGTTGGCGTGATTCATACGGGGCTGGTGTATGTCTTGATGTACGAAGCCGTCCACCGATTGCCCACGCATATCCAGGGCTCGCTGTCCTTTATCTACCCTGTCGTTGCGATCGCCGTGGATGCGATTGCCTTCGGCCAGCGGCTTGGGCCCACGCAAATACTCGGTGCGGCAGCCATTCTGATCGCGGTCGTTGGCATGAACGGCTACGGCGCGCTGCGACGATCCCGTAAAGCTGTTGCGATCTCGCCGGACTCGGCCTAGCGCTTTTAAAATCCATGTCTCATACGATACGTAGCTGCGCATCGCCCATCACAACGTCGGTGCAGTGACATAGCCCACAGTCAACTCACACTCTCAGGCAAAATAAACTCGCATGGAAACCACGTATCGCGTCTATCAGATAGATGCTTTCACACGCACACGTTTCACGGGCAACCCGGCAGGTGTGGTGCCCCATGCTGACGGGTTGAGCGACGTGCAGATGCAAGCCATCGCTCGCGAGCTGAATAACTCCGAGACAGCCTTCGTCTTTCGCCCTCAAGCGAATGACCACGATGTGCATGTCCGCTTTTTCACACCGACGACCGAAGTGCCTATTTGCGGCCATGCCACGATCGCCGCGCACTACGTTCGGGCCATCGAGGAACAGATGGACACCCGAAGCGTACGGCAACTCACTGGCGCCGGCATTCTGCAGGTCGACATCGAGCCCGTTGAAGGCAGCGATTTTCGGATATGGATGCATCAGCGCCTACCGGCGTTTGGGCCATCGTTATCCGACGTCGAGCGGAACACGCTGATGGCCGCCCTGCGCATCACTGAACACGATCTTGGCAACGGGCCGATAGAGATCGTTTCTACGGGTCACTCCAAAGTCATGATTCCGTTGCGGGATCGCTCCGTACTCAACGATCTGCGGCCTGACCTTGCCGCGCTTGCGTCGATCAGCCGCGATATCGGCTGCAATGGCTACCATCTGTTCACGCTGGCCGACCCGGACCCAGGCATTCTCGCCCACGCGCGCATGTTCGCCCCCGCGATCGGCATTGCCGAAGATCCCGTGACCGGAAATGCAAATGGCCCACTCGGCGCCTATATCGTGCAGCACCGTCTGATACCGCCTGCGCAGTTCCGATCCGGCTTGTCCTGCTGGATACGGCAGGGTGAGGCGATCGGCCGGCCGGGTGTCGTCAAGGTCGAGGTAGCTGTCGACCCTGCCCTATTCACGCCCTCTGCGGTGCGTATCGGCGGCGACGCCGTCATCGCGTTCCGTACCGAGATACGACTTTGATTGAATCCATGCGCCATGCATTTCTTAGCTGATTGAATCGGCGGTCGAAAGCCAGCCTTCGATGCTGCGCAGGGTAGGCCGCAGAACGTGCCCGCAGGCTGGCTATCGGCGCGCTGATTTAAACGCCCAGATACAAAGACCGCCGGCGACGACTACAGCCAGCCATGAGAACCAGATCGGCACCGCGTAGGGCCCCACTTGCACGGCCCATTCGTTGAAGACTCGAATAGCCTGGATGGCGGCCACTACCCCGAAGACAACACCTGAAACCAACGCATATTTGCTTTGCATGATTGTGTCCTCCCCTTCAGCAACCCGGCGAGTGAGCACTCATTCGCCGGCCGGATGAGTACGATCGTTTATACACCCTGGCCGAGCATGCCTTGCCGCCGGCTAGCGCACTGAAACGGCAGCGCGAATCCGCAAGATATCCCGCAATGGCGGTGCGCCAAACAGACGGCTGTATTCGCGGCTGAACTGCGAGGCGCTGTCGTAGCCCACGCGCAAGGCCACTGTGCCGACATCGCCGTCACTGCCCAGCAGCATGCGGCGCGCCTCATGCAGGCGTAGCTGCTTCTGATATTGCAGCGGACTCATTGAGGTGACGTCCTTGAAGTGGTGATGCAATGACGAGACGCTCATATTGAGTCGCTGCGACAGCGCGTCGATGCTCAACGGCTTGTCGTAATGGTTTTTCAGCCAGTCGATCGCACGCGCGATCTTGCTGCTGCCGGTCTCGCCGGCAGCCAGTTGCCCCAGTCGCCTGCCGTGCTCCCCGCTGAGCAGCAAGAACAGAATTTCCCGCTCAAGCAAGGGCGCGAGTACGTGAATCTCATCGGGATGATCGAGCAGGCGCGCCAACCGAAGTGCAGTATCGAGCAAACGCTGGGAAAGGCTGCCGACCGCGATCGGCCGGCCAATCGGAAACGACTCGGAGCGCGGGCGGCCCATGTCGGCCATCAGCGCAGCCACCAATTGCAAATCCAGCGACATGGCCATGCATAGATACGGCTGCGCAACGCTGGCCTGGGTAATCCGCGACATCACCGGCAGGTCGATCGAGGTAATCAGAAAATGCCGGGCGTCGTAATCGTAACCTTCGCCGGCCGCAATAATGCGCTTGGCACCCTGCGCAGCGATAATCAGAGACGGCCGGCTCATGCCGCAAGATAGGTCGCCGATCTGCGAGTATCTGTGCAAGGTAAGCCACGGCACCGCCACTGCGTGATCGCCATCGGACGGCGCAAAGCGAGCGATGATGCCGCCGAGTTCGGCCGACATCGCCGCCATCGGCAGATCGGAGTGGTGAGTATCCATAGCGTCCATCGACATATGACGTGCCGCGTAGTATGCCTGTTTTCGAGTGTGCACCGGGCCAAGCTTTGCAGGATCAGGCAATAAATCGGCAGGATCTGGATACCCACAATCGCTTCCCGGCCCCAAACTTTCCGAGTCAGTCCATCTGGAGTTATTGCCCATGACCACTGTTCGCGGCTACGCAGCCCACACCCCCACCTCCCCGTTGGTCCCCTTTACCTTCGAGCGCCGCGAACCGGGCGACGACGATGTCGAGATCCAGATTCTTTTCAGCGGCATCTGCCACTCCGACCTTCACCAGACCCGCGATGACTGGGGCGGCGCCCTGTTTCCGATGGTGCCGGGTCACGAGATCGTGGGCCGGGTGACGCGCGTGGGCGCCAAGGTGACCAAGCTCAAGGTCGGCGACTTCGCCGGTGTCGGCTGCATGGTCGACTCGTGCCGCGAGTGTGCTTCGTGCAAGGAATCGCTTGAGCAGTATTGCGAGCAAGGCGCCACCTGGACCTACAACGCCAAGGAGCGCGGCAGCGACCAACTTACCTTCGGCGGCTATTCCGAAACCATCGTTACCCCGGAACGCTTTGTGGTCAGCATTCCCGCCAGCATGGATCTCAAGGCCGTGGCGCCGCTGCTTTGCGCCGGCATCACCACCTACTCACCGCTGCGCCACTGGAACGTCGGCCCCGGCCAGAAGGTCGGCGTGATCGGCCTCGGCGGCTTGGGCCATATGGGCGTGAAGTTCGCCAAGGCGCTCGGCGCGCACGTGGTGATGATTACCACCTCGATGAGCAAGGCCGCGGATGCGCAGCGCCTCGGTGCCGACGAGGTTCTGCTATCCACCGATCGCGCCGCCATGGCCAGCCATGCCGGCAGCTTCGATTTCCTGCTCAACACGGTACCGGTCTCGCACGACCTCAACCCCTATATGGCGCTGCTCAAGCGTGAGGCGAGCATGGTGTTGGTCGGCGTGCTTACCGACCTGGATCCGCCACTTAAAGGCGTCTCCTTCATGTTCGGCCGCAAGAAGCTCTCCGGCTCGGCGATCGGCGGCATGGCCGAAACCCAGGAAATGATCGATTTCTGCGCCGAGCACAACATCGTTTCGGACATCGAGATGGTCCGCATCGACCAAGTCAACGAAGCCTACGAGCGTCTCATCAAGAACGACGTGAAATACCGCTTCGTCATCGACATGGCGAGCCTGGCAGCCTGACGGGACCGCGAAGCAGCAGATCGCCGACGGCCATCTGCTGCTTCGCCTCTGCGCCGACCGGTCGCGCGCACTCCTTCAGGGGAGTCCGCATGGGCGCCGCTTTTCCAAAATGAGATCTGCGGCCAGATTCCGCCGATGCCTACTTGTCGCTGACCTTCGCTTGCAACAAACCCGTAGTGAACTGACGAATTGACAGCCCCGTCAGCCAGCCACGCGGAAAACAACATGAGCGAGATCGACGATATCAAGCGCCGGCGCTTCCTGAAGATGACAGCAGGATCGGCGGGAGGCATAGCGGCCCTATCGGTGTGGCCTGGCCTTATCGAAAAGGCGCTGGCGATCGAGCCGCACAATCCCACCGGCAATCCCAGCCTCGCGGATGTCGAGCACGTCATCATTTTCATGCAGGAAAACCGCTCGTTTGACCACTATTTCGGCATGCTTCCCGGTGTCCGTGGCTACGGCGATCCCCGGCCGGTGCCGATGCCGAGCGGAAACTACGTGTGGTATCAACCGGAGGGCTTGAATCCGGGCTCACGAGGATTCAGCGCGCATGTGCCGCATGCCGATTGGACCCAGCCGGCCGGCTGGTACAACACCGACCGGGGCGCTCAATCGGCCAATTATGTGTTGCCGTTCCGGCTCAATCAGCCCGGCAATGTGCAGTTCCAATACATGTCGGACCTGGACCATAGCTGGAAGGCGTCCCAGGATACGTGGCGCAATTGGGACACCTGGGTCCCGTTGAAGAGTCGACAATCGATGGGCTGCCTGAACTCCGATGACTTGCCGTTCTACTACCAACTGGCGAACGCCTTCACCGTTTGCGACGCCTACCATTGCTCGATTTTTTCGGCGACCGACCCCAATCGGTTCTGCTTCTGGTCGGGCACCGTCCCGCCACCGATGAATTTCCCGGACAACTACGGCAGTTGCGGCTACGTTTCGGATATTCAGTGCGATATCAACACCGGCATCACGCCGGCCATGTATGGGCAGAGCCCGCAAGCCAGGAGTGCCGCCGTCGCGGCCGGCATTGCCGACTGGAAGACCTATCCTGAGACATTGACGGATAACCGCATCACCTGGAAGGTCTACCAGGAGTACGACAACTACGGCGACAACTATCTTCAGTATTTCAAGAATTTTCGGATCGACAACAGCGGCGCCTCGATCGACAAGTCCAGCGATCCCTATTTCCAGTCGCTGTATCAAAGAGGCCGCGTATTCGCAGCCGCCTCGGGCAAGACCGGCGACGCCATCATTGCCGAATTCGCCAAAGACGTCGCCGCCGGCATGGAGCCGGACAATCCTGACCTTGGCACGGTGAAATCCGGGCTTCCACGTGTTTCATGGATCGTGGCTCCGGCTCAATTCTGCGAACACCCGAGCTCCTCGCCGGGCGACGGCGAATCCTTCACCGCCCGACTGCTCAATGTCTTGGTCAACGACCATCCAGACGTTTTCCAGAAAACAGTTTTCATGTTGATGTACGACGAGAACGACGGCTATTTCGATCATGTGCCGCCGCCGATTCCCCCCATCACCGCACACTACGGGGAGATGACCCTGGCCGACGCCGGTGCGGCGGAAAATAACGGGTCGATCCCGGTCGGGCTGGGACCGCGTGTGCCCATGTTGATTATTTCCCCATGGACCGCAGGCGGAAAGGTGTACTCACAACTTAGCGATCACACCTCGGTGCTGCAATTTCTGGAGCAGTGGTCGGTCGCTAAAGGTCTCGGCACCGAAGGCCGCACTCAGTGCACGGCCATTTCGGACTGGCGCAGATCGGTCTGCGGCGACCTGACCGAGGCGTTTGATTTCCGGCGCATGCCCGCCAAGCCGATCAACACCACCACGACGTTCAAGAACGGCACGGCCCATGCCGCAGTGCCCGATCCGCAGGTGTTTCCGATACAAACGCCACTGGCGCGACCGGCATGCCGCTTAGGCTATGCATTTTCCGCTGGTATCCAGGTCGATACGGATAGCCTTGCGCTTGCCTTCGCCAACACCGGAACCGTCGGCGTCGCCCTGATCGCCTATTGCAATCCGATGTCCAGCGCGCAAGAGCCGTACCACTACATGGTCGCGGCGGGCGAATCGTTGCTGGCGGCACCGGCTGCTATCGGGGATGACGACCTATACGATTGGGCCGTGTACGGTCCCAACGGCTTCTTGCGTGAATTCCGCGGCGACGTAAAGGCGATGCTGCAGTCTGGGCAGGCACCCGAAGTGACCACGTCCCATCATGCTTTGCGCGGCAATATCCTTATCAAACTGGACAATCGGGCCAGCTTGAACGACTGCGTCTTTCAGGTAACCGACAACGCGTACTACGAGAACGATCCTCTGCAGATTCGGGTAGAGGCAGGGCGCGAGCGAACCATCGAATGGCGGGGCTGCTCTGGCTGGTATGACGCCAGTGTCCGGCTGGCTGGCGATGCGGTCTATTTCAGGCGTCTTGCCGGCTGCGTCCAGCACCGGCTGCGCAGCCCGACGACGGACCCGGCGATCGGAAATAACCGAATGTTCGGCGCGTCGTTCTCGATTCACGGCCATGCCGACACGCTACGGTTCGACTATGCCGTTCCGCCCTGGCATCACCGGCCGAAGAACTGGCTCGGCGTGTTTCCCGCAGGGGCCGCCCCGACCAGGGCGAACTTGCTGCAGTGGGTCTACGCGCCACGTGGTGTGGGATCGGTGATGCTATCCACCTCGGGTAAAACACCATTGCCATCGGGTCGATACGACGTTTGGTATTTCTTTGATGACGGATACACACCGCTGGGGACAAAGCCGGTGTCGCTTAAGATCTAAGGGCGTATGACGCCCTTTCTGTAGCTATCCAACATGTCGGGATTGCGCGCGATGTCGTCGTCGCGCGCGGTTCCGGGGTGGTTTTGATATCGCCAACATGTCAGCTCAGCGACATACCAAGTTTCCGCAGCAACTTGGCCAGCTCCACTTGTTCGGCACGAGTTAGCTCGGCAACGGCCTGGGTTGCCTCGGCGAATCGCACGACGACGGCGCGATCGATCAATGCAATCCCTTTCGGGGTCAGCGTTGCCGTGAGGGAACGGCGATCACTGTCTTCGGGGTTGCGCGTGACCAGGCCGGTTTTTTCCAGGCGGTTGAGGCAGGCGGTCATGGCGCCGGAGGTAATCAACACCGACTGCCGCAAAACCGTGGGCGTGAGCCGATAAGGTTTTCCTGACCGCCGCAGGGTCGCCAGTACATCGAGATCGGTGTAATGAATCCCTATCGTCTTGAGGGAGTCGTTGGCCCTGGCCTCCAAGGCGCGCCCCAGATTGAGGATGCGGCCGACCACAGCCATGGCCGTGACATTCAGATCCGGGCGTTCGCGCTGCCAATCGCGCAACAACTGGTCGACGCGGTCCTTGCCCGGCGGGGTTGAGCTTTTCGGCATGTGTTCGGCCCCTCGATCGATTTATGTCAACAATAAGTATCTTTACATCAAGATACTTTCAAAGTAAGTTAATTCTAGTCGATCCTACGAAAGCGCCGTTCTAGTTGCTTCATCGCCGTGTATCTCCTTCACAGTGAGGCATGCCATGAAATACGCGTTGCTTGTTGCGGCACTGCTGTCCTGGTGCGCGCCCTATGCGGTTCACGCTCAATCGAGCCCTCAGCGTGTCGAAAAGGGCAATCGCATTACCGAAGGCATTCCCGAGATCCCCGGTGAGCTGGGCGATCGGTTATTGCGATATCAGGGCATCCGCCGGGCGGATTTCGACGGTTGGCTCGCCAATGGCCAGGGCGCGATTATTTCCACCCGTTTTGGCGACACCTACCAGGCGCATTGGGTTGACCATCCAGGCGGAGCGCGTCAGCAGTTAACCTTCTACAGCGATCCGGTCGGCAGCGTGACCGTCAACCCATCGCGCAACGGCTTCGCGTTTGTCAAAGACACCGGCGGAGCGGAATTCTTCCAGATTTATTACTTCGATCTGGATACGCGGGCGATACAGTTGCTTACCGACGGCATGTCGCGCAACGAGGGCCCGATCTGGTCCAATCACGGCGATCGCGTTGCATTCGATACGACGCGACGCAACGGCAACGATAGCGATGTGCATATCGTCGGACTGGATGGCAAACCCAGCAAGGCCGTGGTGGAGCGCAAAGGCACCTGGGATGTACTGGACTGGTCGCCGGACGACGCCCGCCTGCTGGTGCGCCACTATCTTTCGGATGAAGAGTCGTACCCCTACGCGGTGGATATCGCCAGCGGCGCGATGACCGCACTCGGCGATGCCGGACATAAAACAGCCTACAACGAGATGAAGTTTTCGCGTGACGGCAAGGGCATTTACTACATATCGAACGAAACCGGCGAATTTGCCGAGTTGCACTATCGCGACGTAGCAACAGGCGCGATGCGCAGCCTTACCGCGAATATCCCGTGGGACATCGAGAGCTTTACGTTATCGAAGAATGGTCAATATCTCGCGTTCGCAGCCAACCAGGACGGCATCGATGTCTTGCATTTGATCGAGCTCAAGTCGGGCCGCGAAGTCGCGTTACCGGCGCTGCAAAGCGGACAAGTCGACTCGATGGCGTTCAGTGCCGATAGCAAGCGGCTGGGCTTCACCTTCATGTCCGCCATAACGCCCGGCGACGCTTATGCCATCGATCTGACCAACCCGGCGCTGGTGCGCTGGACGTCAAGCGAGGTCGGCGGTCTCGATGCCCGCCGCTTTGTCGAGCCCTCGCTCGAACACTATCCGACCTTCGACCAGGCAGCAGGCCAGCCGCGTCGTATTCCGGCCTTCTATTATCGGCCTCAAGGCAAAGGGCCTTTCCCGGTCATCATTCATATCCACGGCGGCCCGGAGGACCAGGCGCGGCCATTGTTCAACGCCCAAATGGCGTTTTGGGTGAATGAACTAGGCGTGGCCGTCATCATGCCGAACGTGCGCGGCTCGACCGGTTACGGAAAAACCTATCTAGGACTCGACAACGGCTTCAAGCGGGAGGATGCCGTTAAAGACATCGGCGCCTTACTCGACTGGATCGCGACGCGGCCCGAACTCGACGCCTCGCGCGTTGGCGTAGACGGCGGCTCCTATGGCGGCTTTATGGTGATGTCCACGCTAACCCACTACAGCCAGCGCTTGCGGGCCGGCATCGAACTGGTCGGGCAAAGCAATTTCGTCACGTTTCTGGAGCATACCGAAGGCTATCGGCGCGACCTGCGCCGGGCGGAATACGGCGACGAGCGCGATCCCAAAATGCGCGCATTTCTTGAGCGCATAGCGCCAACGACCAATGCAAAGAACATCGGCGCGCCACTATTCGTTGCCGTGGGCGCGAACGACCCGCGCGTACCGCCCACAGAGGGTTTGCAGATCGCCAGCGCGGTGCGTGCGAATGGCAACGACGTGTGGTTTCTTGAGTTCAAGGACGAAGGCCACGGCTTTGGCAAGAAGCAGAACAGAAACTACTTCGAAGCCGCCTCGGTGCTGTTCTGGCAGAAATATCTGCTCGCGGAAAAGAAGCATAAGTAGAGCGCGTATGGGCGCGCCTCAGAGCTGGTCTCCGAGGCGCGCAATCAACCAACCCCAAGACCTCTCACTTATCGCCATGCTTCAAAATAAAATCGGCGATTGCCGGGGCCAGCTCAGGTGCCAGCGGCATGGATGGGTCGGCATAGCTTGCCAAGTTCGCCGCGACACCCGCCGCCGGCAACTTCAAGACGTGATTCATTCCATGGATCGTCTTGAGCGCGATACCAGGGCGAGCCGAGGCAAGCCTGGTGGCGTCGTCGAGGTTGATCTGCAAGTCGTCCGTGCCCTGGATGACGATGATCGGGCCGGCGAAGCCCTTGAGCTCCTGCGCCGGATCGAAGGAAAACCAATTGATTAAATAGTTCTGCACGGCAGGATTGAATAACGACTGCAGAGGTGCGGGGAATGAAGAGACATCGACACGGTGCCCTGCGCGAAGTGACTCGATAGCCGAAAACGCCCGGGGAAGCAGCGGCGCATTGGCGGGGTTGCTCTGCAACTGGCGCTTGATAACATCCGCGCCGTTTTGACCTGCCGCGGAAACGAGAATAAGACCGCAGATGCCATCAGGCTTCCGCGCTGCCACCCCGGCGACGAGCCCACCCTCGCTATGCCCAAGTACCCAGACGCAGGTATGGGCTGTGGTGGCGCGAATTTCCTTGACCCATGCGTGAATATCATCCGCATACGCATCAATGGTCGCGTCGTTGGGATCCAAACCCTGGTTCGCGCTACCGAACAGGCCTCTTTTGTCGATTCTCAGCGACGAAATTCCATGCTGCGCCAGAGCTGCCGCCAGCATGCGGTAAGGGGCTCCGGTAACACCTAACCGGTTATTGCCGTCCCGGTCGGTCGGCCCGGATCCGGGAATAATCAGAACCAGGGGCGAATGCCCGTGGTCGCTATCCGTGGTTAGCAACGTTCCACCGAGGGTGCCCGATGCGACATGGGTAGATATGTTCTTCTCGGCACTCATTACCGATTGCGTCATGAGTGCCGCAGCCAGCGTGATGCACAACTTGGCATTTGCCATAAAGTTCTCCCGACGTTTCGCCATAAGTTGAAGTCAACGACGCGATAGCGAATGCATGATTCGCTACGGTTCTGTTTCACTTGCCAAGCTAGGTCTAAAAGCAGAGATGCGCTTCGTAGGTACGGCTAAGCCGATCGATCAGGCGACGATGCCCGCACTACCACTTGAATCAATGGTCATCGTCGGCGACGGGCTTGGACTTGGTCGGCTTGAGCCGACCATTTTTGTGTAGTGCTTGACGCAATACGTATTCAATCTGCGCATTGACGCTGCGCAACTCATCGTCGGACCAGCGCTGCATCGCTTCGAGAACGCTGGCGCTGATTCGCAATGGGTATGCTTTTTTATCGGTCGACATGTCGCCTTCAGTTATGCAGCGTGCCGGTATTGATGACCGGCTGCGTACCGCGCTCGCCGCACAATACAACGAGCAGATTGCTGACCATCGCCGCTTTGCGCTCTTCGTCCAGATCGACGACACCTTGACTGCGCAGTTTGTCCAGCGCCATGGCGACCATGCCCACCGCGCCTTCGACAATGCGCCCACGCGCGGCGATGATGGCGCCGGCCTGTTGGCGTTGCAGCATGGCCTGCGCAATCTCCTGCGCATAGGCGAGATGGCTGATACGGGCCTCGGCAACCTGCACACCCGCCTTGCCGAGCCGAGCCTGGATTTCGTCGCGCAGGTGATTATTGATTTCCTCACCGTGACTACGCAGCGAAGGCTTTCCATCATCGTGTGCATCGTATGGGTAACTCTGCGCCATTTGGCGCAGTGCCGACTCAGTCTGGATATGCACGAAATCTTCGTAGTTATCGACACAGAACGTGGCCTCGGCGGTATCGACAACTTGCCAGACCACCACGGCTGCGATCTCGATGGGATTGCCATCGCTATCGTTGACCTTCAACTTGCCGCTTTCAAAATTGCGTACACGCAAAGAAATGCGCAGCCTGGTGCAGAACGGGTTGGTCCAACGCAAACCCTCTACACGCACGGTACCGGCGTACTTGCCGAACAGTTGCAAGACCTGCCCCTGATTAGGAGCCACCTGAAAGAAACCCTTGAGCGACCACGCCGTGAGTACGTGGATAAGAACACCGAATAGGCTGACCCACTGCGGCGCCCCACCTATACCGACATAGAGATACAGGCCGACACCACTCAGCGCCAACAAGAAGCAGAAAGCGATAAATGGAATGCCGGCAATCGAAAAACCGTTCCGTTCGTTCATGGCCCATCCTCCACTAGACGACGCAATTAGATATCAAAATGATATCTAATGCAAGCGCCCTCGCCAGCTATCTTTTTAGTACTGGCGACCGCGGAGTGCCTTACGTGCGCCTGGACGGCAAGCCCTCGCCACCGGGCACCATCAGATCAAAGCACCCCGCATCAGAGGCCAGGATGGTCGAAGCTGAGCGACCATGGTGAGGATGCTCGCAACGATGCCTGCCCTGGATTGAATGGGGATACTTCGCACTATGTCTTCGCTCAGTCGCGCGCGCCCCGCTGTTCCGGCTGATTGCTCGGCACTCCGGCGATTTCGACCAGCTCGATCTCGTAAATCAAGGCCGCATTCGGCTCGATCGCATTCCGCACACCTTGCTCACCGTAGGCTAACTTGGCCGGTATCCAGAATTTATACTTGCTGCCGACCGGCATTAAGGCCAACCCTTCGGCTATGCCGGGCACAATCTGGTTAAGAACCAGCGACGCGGCATGGCTGGTCTTATAAGTGTTATCGAACTCCGCACCGTTTAGAAAAGTGCCGATGTAGTTCACTCGCACGGTATCGGTTGCCTTGGGTTTGCCGCCCTTGGCATCGCGCAACACCTGGTATTGCAGACCTGACGCGGTGGTGACGATGCCCGCTTGCCCGGCATGATCCGCGAGAAAAGCCGCGCCGGCTTGTAAATTCTTCGCGGCAAGTGCCTTCTGCTCTGCCTCGCGCTTGAGACGTAGATGCTCTACGAAACGCTGGCGCACCGCACCGGCCTGCGCCTCACTGAGCAACGATTTTTCGCCGGCTTGTGCGCTGCGCATCGCTTGCATGACGGTGTCGATGTCGACTTCGTCCTTGATCGGCGCCATGTTCTTGGCGAGGTCCAGGCCAACCATGTAACTCACCTGTTTCCGCTCGGTATCGAGTCCGGCGATGTGGGCACCGACGGCAGCCGACTGAACGGGCGGCGCCGATTTATCGGCGCTGCAGGACGCCAAAAGGGCCAAGGCAAGAAACGATGTAAGAAGATTTACAGGCGCAACAGGTCTCATGAGGTCAGCTCCGGGGCGAACACTCGCAACTGTCGCGAATGCGGGTGAAGAAAAAGTGACGGCAACGTGGACGAATAAACATGGACAAACAAATGAGGACAAGCACACGCCAGTCCGCTCATACAGGTCAATCGGTAACAGCGAACATCACCATCATGCCCTTGTCTTCATGCTCCAAATTGTGGCAATGAAACATGTAGCGTTGAGTCCCCGTGAACGGCTGGGCGAAGTCGATGGCGATACGCACGATCTCGCCCGGCCATATCACCACGGTGTCAGCGACGCCCAGGTCCTGTGGCCCCAGGCCTTCGGCCGTCACCATGCGAGCGCGGATGTCCGGCGGGCTGATGCTGCGCGAGACCACTCGAAACTGGAATCCATGCAAGTGAATCGGGTGCGGCATGCTGGTCATGTAGTTGCGAATCTCCCACACCTCGCGCGTGCCGCGCTTTACTGCAAACACTGACTCGTGGCCATTGATGTGGAAGTTCCAGTCGTTGATGAACCAACGGCCGTCCTGGTCCGTGCGCAGGCGAAAATGACGCACTGGCCACCCCGTGGTGTCGGGGGTTGGATCGAGCCTGGCCAACTGCTGTGGAACATGGGTCTTCTGAATCGGCTGGACTGGGGGCACGACACGCAGCTCCATCATGTCGAGCCGGTTTCCCATGGGCTCCGCGCCGGGGTGATCCGCCATCGGATCCGGCTGAAAAGTGACTGTGTCGTCGTTATCGTTTTCCATCGCGACGTACTCAAGACTGCACAGCGTGACGCGAGCGCCAGGTACCAGGGCGCTGAAGTCGAGCAGAATATCGACGCGTTGCGCGGGCCCTAGAAAGAAGTCGTCGATAGGCCACGACTGCGCCAGAAGCCCACCATCGGTGCCGATCAACTGCATCGGCAACGGCTGGCCGTCGTAGATGAAGGCCGGGCGAAACATGCGCGCATTGGCGACATTAGCCATGCGGAAACGATACCAGCCGGGCACGACATCAAGATAAGGTTCGGGCGTCCAATTGACGAGTACGCGATTGCCGATCCAGTCGTCGGCATCGAGCTTGTAGGCAATGGCATTGTTCTGGTCGATCTGCTTATCGGCAATCATCAACGGAATATCGCGCTCGCCCCAGCGAAGTCCCAGACTTTCGCGCAGCGCAAGTTCTTCTTCGTCGTCGACCAGCAGCACGCCGGCCAAACCGTGTTGCACTTGCATGCCGGTGCGCGAGTGCGGATGCGCGTGATACCAATAGAGCCCAGCGCGGTTGCGTATGCGAAAGCGATAGCGCGCACCCGTGCCGACGGCAACGGGATGCAGACCGCTGCCGTCGCTGGCTTCGTCTAACGACAGGCCATGCCAATGGATCGTCGTGGCTTCTTGCAAGCGATTGTCGAGGGTGACGTCGATGGTCTCGCCGTGGACTGCACGCAATACAGGATTGGCCAAAGTACGGCCATCGACCTCCCCGGCGTAACACCACAATGCCGTCGGCTCGCCGGGAAAAAGTGCAAACGAATCGACTCGGGCAACCAGGTGCAGGGCCTTCGACAGCGATTGCTCCGCCATCAGACCGTCGCGCCCCGGTATCCGCAACGCTTGCCCGCCTGGCTCGTGCTGCAGATGAGCGGCTGGATGAGCCGGCACCGTCGAGGCGCTGGCTGGTGACGGCCCCGCGACAACACCCGAGCCTGCCTGCGGTTGTCGTCCATACCGAACCAGCAAGGGCACCGCCACCAAGCCAGCCGCGCCACACGAAAGCCAGCTCAGCATGCGGCGGCGCTGTGGATCGACCATGTCTGAGCGATGACCCGAATGCGAGGTAGGACGTCGAAATATACAGCGTCACTGCAACAAGAATATGGCGGCTTGTGACGAGTCTGTTGCAAATAACGACCATGTCTCACTACGCATATGACGATACGGTTTGTACACGCGATCTAGAGTATTGCCGTGACACCATCGTGAAGTAACGACCAGTTTCAGCGCTGATTATCTTCTGCTCTTTAGAAGAGTTCGTTCGAACAGCAAGTGTCTATACCGAAATCGACTTTTTGTTGCGGATTTGTTTCTAACGCAGGCCGGTTCGTGGACCGAATTCACTACATCTAAAGACCGTCTCAGTTCCCCACCCTGGAGAAATCGACTTGAAAACGAAGCTCTCAAGACGCTATGAAGTAGCGGTGCCGCTGATGCTTATCGCCGCCATGGCTACCGCATCGGTTGCGCAAGCCGCGCAACGCACCGTGCAACTGCCGGAGAACGGCGTAACGACCAAGCCGATCCAGAACAATGTGAATGCCAATTCACTTATTCTGGCATCGTCGCTCAATCGTATCTGCCAGCCCAATGCGCGATGGATGCGGCTCGGCTTCAAGCAACTGCAGTTGAGCCCTTACGACTCGCTCACGCTGGTCAGTTCGGAGGGCGATCGTGTCACCTTCGAAGGCAACCAGTGGAATAACCGCGCGTTCAACACGCGTGCGCTGCGCGGCGCGTGCGTGGACATCCAGCCATCGTTCGGCAACCCAGCGAGTGACTTCAAACTCGAAAGTTACCAGTACAGCAGCCAGGCTCTGGATGCCACGTCCGTCGTGGTCGCCGGCGCGGGCGACATCTGCGACAGCAGCGGCACCGTTTGCCAGGGCACCTCGGATTTGATCGTCAGCATCAGTCCGACCGCCGTATTCACCGCAGGCGACTCGGTTTATGAGAGCGGCACGCTGTCGGAATACCAGACCAATTACGACCCGAAGTGGGGCCGCTTCAAAAACCTGACGAGCCCGGCACCGGGTAACCACGACTACAACACCAGCGGCGCCAGTGGCTACTTCGACTATTTCAACGGCGTCGGCGTGCAAACCGGCCCGGCGGGCGACCGCAGCAAGGGCTACTACAGTTGGGACGTGGGTGACTGGCACTTTATTGCGCTCAACACCATGTCCGGCAACGCCGTCGCCAACGCGCAGATCACTTGGTTGAAGGGTGATCTGGCGGCCAATACCAAACCCTGTACCGCGGCGTATTTTCATCACCCGCTGATGAGTATCGGCAACTACTCCGGTGGCTACAGTACGACGCAGCCGATCTGGGATGCGCTATATGCGGCCAAGGCCGATCTCGTATTGAACGGCCACGATCACAACTACCAGCGCTATGCCAAATTAAATGCAAATCAGCAGGCCGCGACCGATGGCATGCGAGAAATCCTGGTCGGCACCGGAGGCCGCGCCTTCTACAGCTTCACCACCACCGATCCGAATGTCGAAGCCAGCGACGACGGTACGCATGGCGTGCTCAAACTGACCTTGACGTCCACCGGCTATACCGGCGATTTCGTACCCTCCGACGGCAATATGTTCACCGACCACTTTACCGGCACGTGTAATGTGAAGAGCGGCAATCCACCGCCGACCGGGCCGGTGGCCGGATTCTCATTCGCCACCAATCAGCTAACGGCCAACTTCACCAATAGCTCTACCGACAGCGGCGGCACCATTACGGCATATAGCTGGAACTTCGGCGACGGCGCCAGCGCCACCACCGCCAGCCCAAGTCATACCTACGCTGCGGCCGGCACGTTCAACGTCTCGTTGACGGTGACTGACAACAACGGCGCCAGCAATACAAAAAGCCAGTCGGTCACAGTCGCCAGCAGCGGCGGCTCCACGCAACTGCTTGGCAACACCGGCTTTGAAACAGGCACGGCGACACCATGGACCGCGACCAGCGGCGTCGTCAGCAACGACAGCAGCGAATCCCCGCATACGGGATCGTGGTTTGCGTGGCTGGACGGCTACGGCAGCACGCATACCGATACGCTGTCGCAGCAAGTCGTCATTCCCAGCGGCAAGACCTCCGCGACACTGTCTTATTACCTGCACATCGACACCGCAGAGACCAGTCAAACCGCTGCCGACACGTTGAAAGTGCAGGTGTTGAGTACTTCGGGCAGCGTACTGACGACACTGGCTACCTATTCAAACGTCAATGCGGCAGCGGGCTATACCCAACACACCGCCGATCTCAGTGCCTATATCGGCAAGACGGTCGTTATCAAGTTCACTGGTACTGAGAACAGTTCAAAGCAGACCTCGTTTGTGCTTGACGATGTAACTCTGACCGTTCAGTAGACAACGTGAAACAAAGGGGGAGAAGAGTCACTGTATTTTTGAATGACTCTTCCCCCCTGCTCTCTTAGAACCACCCTCGATGCCATAGTTGGGCGCCAGGCCGCATAAAGAAGAGAGGCGCCCTACTAGCGAGATTGACCCAGTGCCTACGTGCGGCTGATGGATACTCCACCATCAACCACCAGTGCCGATCCGGTGGTGAAACTCGACGCGTCGGAAGCAAGATAGAGAGCCGACCGTGCGATTTCTTCGGGTCGTGCGAGACGCTTCATGGCATGGAGACTTTCGACGAAGGCCAGTGACTCGGGTGTATTGGTAACGGTGCGCCCCATGGGCGTATCGGTGCCGCCAGGCAAGAGAGCATTGGCGCGGATGCCTTTCGCCCCGAACTCCGCTGCGATCACTTGAGTGAGACCGATCAATCCCGCCTTGCTGGCCGCATAGGCACCCATGCCGGGAAATCCCACGGTGTAGCCGACAAAGGTGGACGTAAAGATGATCGAGCCGCCGCCTCGATCTTCCATCGCGGGAATTTGATATTTTGCGCCAAGAAATGCACTCGTCAGATTGATGTCGAGCGTTTCACGCCATCCGTCCAGTGAAATGTCGGGGACCGGCGCGGACTCGCCGGTCGAACCGACGTTGTTGAAAGCGATATCGAGGCCACCAAACCGGCTGACTGCGGTCTGCACCAAGGTACGGGCAAGTTGCTCATCTCGCACATCCCCCACAACCGCAACCGCTTCGCCACCGCGACTTTCGATCTCGGCAACGAGAGCCTCCAGTTCGGCATGGCGACGGGCCGTCACCACGACTCGTGCGCCCTCGCTGGCGAAAAGCTTTGCTGCTGCGTATCCAATCCCCGAGCTTGCGCCGGTGATGATGGCTACTTTATTTGATAGCTGTGCCACTTCTGTATCCCCATATTTGCCTGATCTTGGCTTGCCAAACCAAGATCGCAAATGACGGGAGAGAGCGACATCCGATTCTTGCGACCATATAGAGAAGAATCGTCAATGACATCTTGCGGCATACCCGCACCGGGGTGCGTCACGAGAAAAGCTATGGCTTCAGGCCTTTTTACTTTTGGCTACTTTCGCCGCAGCACCCGCGGCCGCTTTCTTTTTCAACTTGACCTGATTGTATTCAACAGCGGCACGGATGAGATTTTTTAGAGCACGCTCATTAATCTCGTCGCCCTCGGAAACATCGATCGCTCGCCACACCTTGCCGCCGAAACCCGCATTGAAGATCTTGTCGGGATCCGGGAGGCTCGCCCCGTGGGAAAAGGTAAGCTTCACCTTATTTTTGTGGGCGTTGCCGACCACGATGATTCCATCGCGAGACCATACCGGACTCCCCATCCACTTCCATTCCTCGATGATCTCCGGGTCGGCCGCAAGGATGATCTTGCGGATGCTGGCGAGCTTTTTCCCGCGCCAGTCGGCGGTTTCTGCGATCAACTGGTCAATACGTTGTGACGGATTCATTGGCTCTTCGTGCCTCGAATGCTGGTCTGGTTTCGTGCGATCACGATAATAATATGGGAACTGGAAAGGTCTAGGGATGCTCCGATGCATTCTCGACAGCATCGGATCTTCCGATGCCGCTCATCGGAATTTCCCGTTTCCCAGATTTTTTCGCTCATGAGAAAGTCGCCCGGCTCCTGTCCTGGAGCAATCGACACAGCGGAGATGTCATGAGTTTGAGTACGCAGGTGCAAGGTGAAGGCGCAGTCATTGAGCGTGTAGTAATCGTCGGCGGAAGTTCCGGCATGGGGTTGGCGTTGGCCAGGACATTGCTCGGCGACGGCGACGAGGTGATTATCGTCGGCCGCTCCGAAGCACGGCTGGCGGCGGCAAGGCAAGCGCTGGGGAATCCCGAACGCCTGACGACGTTCGCGGCGGACATCACGCAGGAGGACCAGGTCGCTCGAATTTTCGACTCGTTCGTATCTGTGGATCATATCGTCACCACCGCGGCCGATATCGAGGGCGCCTATAAGCTGTTACCTGACTTGGAAATACAGGCCGCGCGCAAAGTCGTGGACTCCAAGTTCATCGGCCCGCTGCTCTTGGCCAAATACGGCGCGCCGAAACTGTCGCCCAAAGGATCGATCACCTTCACCTCGGGAATCGCCGCTTATCGCCCTGCCGCTCGTGGCTCCGTGGTAGCGGCCATCAATGGCGCCCTCGAATCGCTGGCCTATGCGCTTGCAGTAGAACTGGGCCCCATCCGCGTTAATGCGGTCTCCCCCGGCTGGGTGGATTCACCGCTCTGGGATTTCGTCGCCGGCGATCAGAAAACCGAAACCCTGGACGCCATGGCGCGGCGATTGCCGGTGGGGCGTATCGGCCAGCCAAGCGATATCGCCGATGCCATTCGCTTTCTGATGCACAACGAATTCGTCACCGGAACCGTATTGCATGTGGACGGAGGGCACCGTTTAGCGTGAGCCTTCAAAGGCCCTTTCGGGCCGCATCGAGAAACAACTCAAGTACCGGCGACGGCTGGCGTCGCCGGTGCCAAAACATGGAAATGGGCACGGCGTTCGTACCTTCGGCCCAAGGCAGGCAGAGCGCATCGAAGCCGCCGATAGCCACGACGGCACGCGGCACCATGGCACAACCCACACCGCTTGCCACCAGGGATCGAATGGCCGAGAGGCTGTCGAACTCACCCACGACGCATGGACGATGCGCCCCATCGGCGGGAAATGTCTGCTCGAACATCGTGCGGTAGACACAGCCCGGACCGGTTAGCAGGAACGACTCGGTTGCCAAATCGGCGGTCGTTACGGAGGCCTGGCTTCTTAGACGATGCGCCGGCGGTGCGATAACGACGAGATCCTCATAACCGACAATGTCTCCTTGTAGATCTGCGCCGCTCGGTGGTTCGCCAAAACCGAAACCTACATCCATCGACCCACGGCCTATCTCGCCGCGCAACTCGGCACTGTTCGCTACCTTGAGTTGGAGGCCCATTGCCGGATGCGTCTTTTTGAACGCCGCCAGTAGCGACGGAAGCTTCGCGGCACAAATGGTTTCCAAGCCACCCACGACAAGCATCCCCGAGACGTCGCCTGCGATGTCCGCGATGGAAGCACGCGCCTCATCGGCGAGCGCCAGCAGCTCATGGGCATATTTGCGCAGGCGTTTGCCTGCCTCGGTAAGACGAAGCCGACGCTGCGTTCGATCAAACAGCGCAGCCCCCAGATCGGCCTCCAGCGCCTGAATCTGCTCCGTCACGCTCGACTGCGCCAAGTGAACCTGCTCGGCCGCGCGGGTGAAGCTCAAGCTCGAAGCAACGGCCAGGAAAGTCTTCAAATAACGCAGATGCATATCGGTCGCTGTAGAAGTGGTGATTCGGCGCAAGTGTCCACGCGGCGAGTTCGCGCGATGGCAATGTATCCCTGGACCCATCCGGGTGTTGAACGCCAAGCCCGTCTGGTCGAGCATATTAGCCGCCACACCATGGTGCGTAAGTATCCGAGACAGCACATAACCAAACGCTGCCATCGCCAATATGATCGATATGGCCCAAAGCGCATCCGACCACGCACGCGTGCAACGTAGGTTGGGGTGAGCGCAAGCGAACCCCAACGTTGCGCCACGTTGGGCATCACTTCGTTCAGCCCAACCTACGTTCTGCGACGACGCTGTGATGAGGCGATGCAGAGCTACGTATCGCTTGATGCATGCATTCGTTGGGTTGAGCGCAATCGAGCCTCAACATCGCAATGTCCGCCATCGTAAGCAATTAGCCGGCTGTCGTCTTTCGAGCGGACTGCTTTCGCTTCGCTGCACGGGCACGGTCGGCGAACTGCACGCGGTGCGCATTCATTACGGCAGCGATCAAGCTCGGAAAACGTTGCTCGATCTCTGCGCAGCGCGAGGTGTTGTTCATCTCTACGCCTTGCCGTTCGCTGCGGATCAGCCCTGCTTCTCGCAGCACCCTGAAATGCTGCGACAGGGTGGATTTGGGAATGGCGCGGTCGCTGATCTGCAGAAAGTTCGAGCAGGTATGGCCGTAGTCCGAGCCGGCCAGCTCGGCGTAGATCGCGGCGCGCACAGGATCGGACAGAGCGTGGAGGATGCCTTCCACGGTGATGTCTTCGATCGACGGATGTATCAGGGGCCTCATGGCTTTTACTTTACCAGCCCTTGACAATTAGTTCCATAGTTCATATGTTGCGAACTATTGAAGTAACCATTCGCTCCACAACCACACCATCAGGAAATGTCATGAGCAAGCTCAAAGGCAAAGTCGCTATCGTTACCGGCGCGTCCAAAGGCATTGGTGCCGCCATCGCTAAGTCGCTGGCCGCCGAAGGCGCATCAGTGGTCGTCAATTACGCGTCCAGCAAGGCCGGCGCCGACGCTGTCGTTGCCCAGATCGGCGCAGCCGGCGGCAAGGCCGTGGCCGTGCAGGGCGACGTCTCCAAGGCAGCCGACGCGCAAGCTATCGTCGATGCGGCGGTCAAGCAGTTCGGTCAACTGGATATCCTGGTCAACAACTCGGGCGTCTACGAGTTCGCGCCCCTTGAGGACATCACCGAAGACCACTTCCACAGGCATTTCAACATCAACGTTCTCGGCTTGCTGCTAACGACCCAGGCGGCGGCCAAGCACCTGGGCGAAGGGGCCAGCATCATCAATATCGGATCCGTGGTCACCCGCATCGTGCCGCCGGGCAGTTCGGTGTACACGGCCACCAAAGGCGCCGTGGATGCGATTACCGGCGTGCTGTCGCGCGAACTGGGCCCACGCAAGATCCGCGTCAACGCATTGAACCCTGGCATGATCGAAACCGAAGGTACCCACACGGCCGGTGTCATCGGCTCGGATTTAGAAGCCGGCACCATCGCGCAAACGCCGCTGGGCCGCATTGGCCAGCCGAACGATATCGCGTCGATCGCCGTGTTCCTGGCCTCGGACGACTCGTACTGGCTCACCGGTGAGCAACTGTTCGCCGGCGGCGGCGTGCGCTGATCCAGCTATCGCATCGGAAGGGCGCATTCCTACGCAGGAATGCGCCTCAAGCAAACCGAGCCGGCACGCCATTGCCATGCCGGACCAGATAAGCGCGAGCCGGTCAGCCGCTATCGAAAGCGCGATATACGAAGTCCCTCACCAGGATGCTTCCTTTGTTCGCGCTGTAGATACCCACCTTAAGGCTTAGAAACCCTCCGAATACGTTGTGATGAATGCCGGAGACTTCCATGCGGAGCCCGTGCAAAGTCCATGTTCTGCCGCCGTCGTGCGAGTAGTGAAAAGTAATGATGTTGTTGTCGTTCGTCAGCCTTATCCGCACGCTGGACGTCGGCAGCGCCAGCCGCATCCAGGGTTGTTCTTCCGCATACTCGAAGGTCTTCACTTCATCGGGCGTAAAGCCAATGCCGACGAATGCCTTTTGACTGTAGAAAAGCAGCAAGCCACCTTCGGCGTTGCCGATGAGGTCCATGGTGACCTCCACGACATACGCGCGATCGCCAACGGAACAAGTCAGCGGCGTGCTGTCTGATGGCGAACGCCCTTTCGCCACTATGCGTAGCCCCTTGGTCTCATATACAGCCCGCCGAATCTCGTCCGGTGCGGGATCGTGGAAGCACCACTGAGTACCCAACTTGTTGGTCGTGAAGTTATCCGACCAAGCAACGCCCGATGGCCCGCGCTTACCTCCTTTAGGCTTAGGCAATGGCTTGGAAAGATCACCGCCCTTGGCTCTCAGCCAGCCATCGTCGGTCCACTCCATGGGCTCTAGAAGAGTCTGGCGCCCGAGTGTTCTGAAGCCGTTTTCGTAGCCGTGATAGACCATCCACCAATCGCCTGCCGGGCCTTCCACCAGCGAAGCATGCCCACGAGACCACCAGGGCTCATCAGCGCTCGTCGTGCGTACCAACGGATTATGCGGACAATGCTCCCACGGGCCATGGATGGATTTCGAGCGGGCTGCGATAACCATATGCCCCGTCGGCGGGCCCGCTGTGCCGCCGACGGCCATCATCAAATAAAACCATTCCCCGTGACGCAGAAGCTTCGGCCCTTCCGGGGCAAAGTTCTCCACGACCCAATCGTCGGGATACTTCCAGGGGCTATAGGCCGGCTCCAGGGTGCCATCGGTGGCGAGGCCGTCATCAGTAAGACGTATTTTGCGAATGCCATTGACGAACAGATAGCGCTTGCCGTCCTCCCCCACGACGTGGCCGGGATCAATGCTGTTACCGATGTTCAAATCGATCGGGTCGCTCCATGGGCCTTCCATGCGATCGGCCCAGATCACATAGATCGACCATCCGTTGCCGCCTGGATTGGCAGGCATATAGATGAAATACCGATCCCCGTGCTTGCATAGATCCATCGCCCAGACAGCGCCAAGCGGCTTGGAAAGAGCCGGTCCCAACGGCACCCAATTCACCAAGTCAGTGGAATGCCAGATGACCACGCCAGGATAGGAATAAAAGGACGAAAACGTCATGTAGTAGTCGCCACCATCCTTAAGAATGGTGGGATCTGGATGATCCCCGGCAATGATCGGATTGAGATAGGTTCCATTTCCTAGATCGGCTTTCCGCTGCCCCTCGATTCCGCCGCCCCACTTGCGCAGAGGCGCCCTGCCCTGTGCGCACTGAGCAACCGCGACCGAGCCCATGGAGAACGGCGCTGAAGCCATGCCAGCCATTAACATCTTGAAGGCGCTGCGACGGGAGGTATTTACCATGCTTGTATTCTCTTTATCCGCACTGCATCTAAAAACGCACTAAGCGAGTCAAAAGCGAAACCGATGCTGCTCAGTATTTGAAACTGTTGCGCACCTCATCGGATAGCGCGCAGCGTCACTTGCTCATCTTCGAGCAAATGCTGTTTACGATTCCGTCCGTTGGCGCTTACGTTTTTTAGGTGCAGCAAGGCGTGTTTTCTTCTGCGCCGTGTAATGACTTGTATCCCGCCATCAACATTTCAACGGCACGCCTAACCAGATGTGGCATTCGTAGCGCAGCCTCTCACGGCGCTCGCGCGACGACCATCCAGCAGGCAGCGTTAAAGCGTACTTCCGCCCCGTCCACATAGGGATCAAAAGCGGCGCGGACCGTTTCGATGACCTCAGTGCGCGTCGGCTCGTCTGCCTGATGAAGGACCCGGCCGAGCGGGCCGAGCTGGCTCAGGTAACGGATCAGCTCCTGCTCGGGAAACGTGCAGGCGACATCGATCGGCTGGATATCGATGTCGGCCCAGCCGCTCTCCTCCAGAATGCGGTGGACCCGGTGCTGGTCCGCGAAGGCGAATTGCCCTGGTGCGTTCGGCGCGCGCGTGGGCATGTTCGGCAGAAGCGGGGCCGCAGCACGCTCGGCCGTTGTCATAAATGGATTTTCCTCAGCGCTCCGCCAAGCGATGAAGCGGAGCTCGGCGCCGCTCTTTGCGGCACAGCGCAAGTTCGCGAACGCCCGAACGGAATCGTCGAAGAACATCACGCCAAAGCGCGAAATGATGGTGTCAAAACTCGCGGGCTCGAAGGCATGTATCTGCGCATCGGCACAGATAAAACTTGCCGGCGCCCCCTCTCGCTCTGCCTGCGCCTGAGCGGCGGCCAGCATCGGCGCGGAAATGTCGATGCCGATGCAGCGGCCTTTCGCGCCAAGTAAGCGTGCGACAGTAAGCATGGTGCTACCCGTGCCGCAGCCGACGTCGAGTACACGCAGAACTGATCGGACGTTAACGGCTTCGGCGAGCAGATCCTCGAATGGTTTGAACATCTGATCGAGTACCGCCTGCGACTCGACCCAGGCGCGTCCAGCCGAGCCGTTCCAAAGCATTGCCTGCTCACCATCGACCTGCTGGGTGATATTCATTTCATGCTCCTTCTTGCTTTCAATAAGCGGAATCGGCAGTGTGCCAATTCAAGTCGACTTGAGGTCAAGAGGGTGAAATACCTGGACATAGCAGAGGTAGCTCAACGCTCCGATCTTCCTGCTTCGACATTGCGGTTCTATGAGACGAAGGGGCTGATCGCCTCAGTCGGCAGGCGGGGCTTACGCCGCCTGTTCGATCCGGGCGTACTTGAGCGGCTGGCGCTGATCGCCTTGGGCCGCGCCGCCGGCTTCTCGTTGGACGAGATCGTGCTTATGTTGGTACCGAATGGGCCAGTGCGCGTCGACCGGCTGATGCTCGCCACCAAGGCGGATGAGTTAGACAACACCATCCGCAAAATGAGCACCATGCGCGACGGCCTGCGCCATGCCGCCGCCTGCCCCGCGCCAAGCCACATGGAGTGCCCCACCTTCCGCCGTATCCTGCAAGCGGCCGCATCGGGGGCGATGGGCACACGAAAGAAACGCCCGCCACCACCGAACTAAGTAGGTTGGGGTGAGCGCAAGCGAACCCCAACGTTGCCCCCTCATGCTCCTGGACATCACTTCGTTCAGGGGACCTATTTATCAACCCTTTGCTTCCTATTATTCAAACTCTTCAAATGCTAATTCTTGTAGCTCCCCTTTGCTAAGCTCTATTAGGCTTTTAGAAAAATGAGCCCATTGCTCATAACCTGCCAAGAATTCTGCGGAGGCACTACGACAAACTGTGTTGCGCGCATCATCGTCGGGCTCGACAACCCGAAAATGTTGCTTACGCATGCCAGGTTTCGCGACTTCACGCCCAAGGCCGTCAGCGCCATGCCAGCACAGTAGGGAGCTGCGTGATTCTCGTAACCGAACGCGCACGTCCGTCTATTAAGTAGTTAGACCTCAGAACCCAACCAGTGGCTCGCAAACATGTCAAACCAACAACGTCGCGCAACGCCCGTATTGCTTCCCACAGAATCGGGAATTGCCAGAGCCTACGAATCGACGAATCTCGCAGACGCCTACTCGATCGAGCTTCCAACGGAAGCGTCTACCAATCCCGAACTGTTGGCGAGGTTCATCTTCTCCCACCAAGCACCGTGGGTGGGCAACCTCATGACGGTCCGAGATGCCGTCGTCGGCAAGCTCGGCCTCAAGACTGCCAAGCAACTCGCGTCACTTGGTGCAGCGAGCGGGACAGGCCGTCTCGGCATCTTCAAGATCTACAGCACAAGTCCGACTGAAGTTGTCTTTGGAGAAGACGACAAGCACCTGGACTTCAGGCTTTCTATCCTCTGTACCCATCAGCCGTCGCCGGAAGGCAAACGCTACTTGACTCTTTCGACCGTGGTCCATTGCCACAACCTCTTAGGTCGTCTCTATATTCGTGCCATCGCCCCGTTCCACCGATTGGTTGTTCAGTCCAGCCTCCTACGGGCCGCACGAATCGGCTGGCCGTCGGCCACGGAGGCGTGAGCCAAACTCCCAGTCATTATGCGCAGCCCACTGAGGCCTAATCCTTCCATGCCTGGGATTGGCATATTGATCGCCGAGGCACCATCAGGAAGGAAAAGAGTCGGCCTGTGCTATTCGCCCATCCCCCTGGTTGTATCTGAGGAATGAAGGTGCGAGAGACATTTATGAGCCTCTCTGGCACCTTACAGACAGACAAACCGGACACGGAAAAGTATCGTCTTCAATCCTGGGGAGTTTGCCTTGACGGCTTGCCAGCCGCTGCCGATGATTTCCGCCAAGAGGAGTTTCACGATGAGCATCATCATTACTGCCTTTGAACGGTCGCCCGATGGCGGCAAGGGACTGGCGCGCGATACGCGCGTTCGCTGGGCGCTTGAAGAAGCGGAGCAACCCTACGAGGTTCGCCTGGTTTCGTTCGCTGCAATGAAAGAGCCCGCGCATGTGGCCCTTCATCCTTTCGGCCAGATTCCGACCTATGAGGAAGGCGATCTCGTCCTGTTCGAAACAGGCGGCATCGTTTTCCATATCGCCGAGCGCCATGCGGGTTTGTTGCCGCACGATGCCCATGCTCGGGCGCGGGCGATCATGTGGATGTTCGCCGCGCTCAACTCGGTGGAGCCGACGATTCTCGAACTCGTCACCGCCAAGTTTCAGGAAGGCGACAAGCCTTGGAGCAAAGAGCGCATGCCCCTGGTCGCAGATCGCATTCGCCAGCGGCTGGGCCAACTTTCTACTCGCCTGGGCGATGCCGAGTGGCTCGATGGCGCGTTCAGCGCGGGCGACCTGATGATGGTGTCGGTGCTGCTCAGGCTGAGACTGTCGGGCATTCTGGACGAATTCCCGAAGCTGGCTGCCTATGTCGCCCGCGGTGAAGCGCGGCCCGCATACAAGCGGGCTTTCGCTGCCCAACTGGCGATTAATGCGGGCAAGCCAGCAAACGGCTGATTGCGTTCCATCCTGAACTCGATGTCGTCACCCCTCGTGTCGCACGGTGGGTTGGCCAGTGTCACCACGGGCAACGATATATACACGCGTCAGGCATATCAGCTCACCTGACGTACGCATCGCTCAAGCCAGAGAAATGAGGCCAATGCCGCCGTCGGCACCTGCCCCCGCGTAACGGCCACCGTATCCAACAATGTCAGGGCGGCCCGCTGATCTACCAGACCAAGGTCGGCCAGGGCACAGTCGCGCAACTGCAAGGCAATGGTTTGGGCATGCCTGGAAATCTGTTCGGGAAGTACCTGCGCGAACGTTTCTTTCGTATAGCCGCGAGGGAACACCTCGCTGCCCAGACGCGCGTGCAAATACTGCCGCATGACTTCCCGGCCTTGCCGATACTCGCGCGGGAGTTGATGGCAAAAGGCGATAAGGTTGGGATCGCTCAACGGATTCACGGGCCACAGGCCATGACGCAGCAGATCAGGCCCACGGCACGCATGCGCAAGCAGCGCTGTCGCTGTCACGGGACTGTCGGGGGCATCGAAGCTGCGTAGCGTGTGTGCCGCGCTCAATGCGCGCGGTGTCAGCAACTGCATCGCATAACGCGAGGCTTCTTCTTGTTCTTGGCTCCCCGATTCTTTGCCGTTCTTTATCTGTGTTTCGTCGACATAGGCGGGAAACAATTCGTCTCCACCGATGCCTGTGAAAAGCAGGTCGCGCCCTTCGGCTCGAACCGAGTCCCATAAAGCGCTGCACGCTTCCAGGTAGTACTCCCGATTCAACCCCCGTGACTGACCAGGGCGCCGCTGCAAATCGAGACTTGGCGGAAACGCTGCCATCTCCACGGTATGGTCGAACAAGCCAAGCCGGCTGGTGATCGATTGACGTCGCTGAATCTGAGGTCGGCGGACATCGCCGTCCAATAAAATTCCCTTGCTCGACATTCGTCCGTGGATAGCCGTCATCGCGCACGCCACGGTGGCCGAATCCTTGCCTCCACTCAGCTCTAGCGAGACGCGATCCGCCGCGATCGGTCGAGCCGATACGACGCGGTGCAAAAGCTCGCTGAACATCGCCAAGGCATCGCGTCCCTTCGGCAGCGGCGATGAGACAGTCTGCTGCACGGGTGCGGGATATTGGTAATTCGCCTTGCCCGGCTCTACAGAGAACGAGGCACGTTCCGTCAGCAGAGTGACGCCGACACATAGTTGCCGCGCGGAATAGAACGTATGGAGCGCCAGTTGATGGCTGGCGATTTCAGTATCGATCGCCAAGGGGCTTGTCGTGAAGTCTCCGAAATCCCAGGACACGGTGACTTGATCGTTGCGGGCGCGGCAATACACCGGTACGGAGCCGAACACCCCCGCTCGCACCCTTATTCGAGATCCCGCGCGAGCGACTTCGATCATCACATAATCGAGCGGCCACAAAAGAGACTCTTGGTAAAGTCGCTTGAACTCATCAGCATCAACATCTCTGCTTGCGGCAATGCTGCCGAGCGGCACCGAGGCATGGCGCTCTCTTACGATCACGAACCATTGGCCCTCGGTACGCACCAGCAGCATTTCGAGCATAGAGTGCGGATAAGGAGTGATTCGACTCTTTCCCCATGTGATTGAGCCGTCTATCCATTCCGCATTAAGCGATAGATCAGATAAAGCAATATCGGCCTTTAGCATGATCGACCTCTGCCCATAAAAAAGCCGCCTCCCGATAAAGAGGCGGCTTCGCATCGTTTGCGAAAAATACTCAAGATACGGAAATCAGGACGGATTAGTCTTGGTCGCAGCCAAAACCGCGACTCGCATGAGCGAGATCTCCCGGCTGGTTAAATTTAGGCGCGCGTTTCTCTATCGGCATCTGATTCTGCAGCGGACCTTCGATCTGAATTCCGAAGGGATTCATTCCGTTCACCCTCTCTTCGTGCAAAACACCGTTCAACTGTTCCATGAGTGCACTCCATTGGGTAGATATGCCGCGATATGGCGGCGCTCCAAAACGTATCATGGTTGTGTGCCACCCGACAGTGAACTCAGAGTGCAGAAGTAATGCACTGCGCACGCCCACTCAATATCAGTCACGATTCGAGCTAAACCTCAGTTGCCATCCGTGACATTTCTGAAGAACGTGGCCAACTGGCACTTCGACTTGCCAATATCAAGGCGTATCGTCTATATCCATCGGGATGGTTATTTCTTCTTCGCAAACGCTTCCTCCGGCGTAATTTCCTTGCCATCGGCATTAATGTAGTGCGTATCGAAGACGCCGTCCGAGCGCAGGAACATCACGCATGCGGACAGACAAGTGAATTGATGCGCGTGCTGCGATGGCAGCATGGCGTAACCACCCGCGTGCAGCGTCACCGGCTTGGTGTCCTTCATTTCCATACGGCCGATACCACTGACCAGCATCACGTGCTCGTCGGGTGTATGCCAGTGCCAGGGCACGGTGCAGCCAGTCTTGAACTTCAACTCGAACAGCGCGGGACCCTTGCTCGGGTCGCCAGCGAGCCCAGTGCCGGTCATGCACGCGGGGGTGCCAGGGATAGCGTCGAACTTCTGATCGCTAAGGTTTTTCGCGACAGCGATTGGAGCAGTTGCGACGCCTTCTGCAGCGAGCGCGGTGCCAGTGAGCGTGGCGAGCAGTGCGCCAGCGGAACAGTACACAAACTTGCGGAATTGCATAACATTCTCCCAAACATGAAGCGGCGATAAGCCGGACATGTCCCGCATTACAACGGCAGGGCACGGGTTTTGCGCCGCAGCCTTGCACTGCGGTGCGTGCAGCATAGTGCAAACAGGGGGCGCTCATAAGAAGTAGCGTTGCAGTCTGGCGACCTGCAACGCCTGCCAAACCGATCATGATCGGGGGAACGTAAACGGCAAGGGGATCCGTCATCTCCGGCGCACGAACAGCCAGGCTCGTTTCAGCACGAACAGTCAAGCGAAACCCGGAGCGCCGCCGTTATCCTGTCTCGCATGAATAACGCTTTTGCCTATCAGCGCTATCACGCCCGTTTGCAGCGCGTCATTACTTATATCGACGTTCACTTGAGCGAGGACCTTAGCGTCGAAACACTCGCCGCCGTCGCCGCGTTCTCACCCTTTCACTTCCAACGCCAGTTCACCCCGATGTTCGGTATCGGCGTTCCGAGGTTTATCGTGATGCCGGCCGTCCCGACCTCTGTAATCTTTTAAGTGCATCCACTGGTCTGCGCGATTCTTGGATCTCAACTTCGCGTGTTGAGATCGGCGCCATCCGTGGCGCCGATCTCTGTGCAGTGAACGAAAACCCTTATTTCGCGCTATCGATCCGCACCTCCACACGTCGATTCGGAGCGAGGCAGGCGATGAGTTGGGCGCGGGCGCTGTCCGGGCAATTCTTCACGGGATCGCCGGCACCGAAACCTTCGGCGCTAATGCGTTCGCCGGGAACACCCTGCTCTTCCAAATAGGCTTTGACCGCGTGAGCGCGACGAAGCGACAGGTCATGGTTGTAAGCGTCACTGCCCAGGCGATCGGTGTAACCGGCAATGTTTACGGCGCGCAGCTTTTCACCGTGGCCGCGCAATTCGACGGCCAGGGCATCCAGCGCGGTACGGCCGGCCAGACTAAGCTCGGCCTTGTCGAAGGCAAACAGCGCGTCGGCGGACAGCACGCGCGGCACGGCCGTTGACACCTCGGCTGGCGGTGTTACGGGCTTTGCCTCATCCAACAGCGCTGCGCAGGACTCTGGTTTCCAGTAGAAGCTGCGTGCGAGCCCTGCGTCATCGAACAACACTTTGTACTCGCACACTGTCACTTCATCGGTGCCGGGCTTGCGAAAGTTGAATACATAGTTCCACTCATGCACACCCCACACGCCTTCGCTGAAGTGCGGATAGCCGATCAAGTCGGAGAGTTGCTGCTTATTGAGCGCCGCCCTTACCTGCCGAAGATTGACCAGGCTGGGGAAGGTGCCGCCTTTGTGCATCGGCGTGACGCTGTCTGGTGCCGGCCATACCAACTCGCCTGCGCTGTGGCCATCCTTTGTTACGTCGTGACTGACATTGCCGCAGGCGGCCAGGACGAGCGAGATCGAGGCCGCGATGATGCCTTTGAAATGAGTACGCATGAATTGGACTCCTTGAATAGGGATGGACATGCCCGCGATCACCACACCACGCCCGCACCGACGCCCGCGCCGGTGTCACCGCGCGTATTGGTGGTGGCGTTGAGCTTGAATACATAGCGACCGCTTTCGCTGATGGTCGACACGCCGACAGCGATACCGTTTTCGCCATGGAAGCTGCCCAAAGCCACGCCCGCCGAACTCTGGTTGGGCTGATAGGCCTGCGGCAGACTCGCCATCGCCATCGCCGAAGCGATACCGGCATTGGCGCGGTTGCCGATGCGGTTGAGATCGCGATCGATACTTTGGAAGCGCTGGTCGGTGTAGTTTTTTGACCAGTCCTTGGCCTGCGCGACGGCATTGCTTAGCTGCCCCACATTCACCGCATCGTTGCTGTTCACGCCCGCCGCCACGTTACTGACGGTGCGCTCATGGCCTGCCGAACCCACCGATACCGTGTTGTTAGTAGATGCCACCGAGCCCGTACCGATGGCCACGCTGTTGTCGCCACTGGCAGTGGCGCCAGCGCCGACGGCGGTGCTGTTGGCGCCCGATGCCGTAGAGCCTGCACCGGCGGCGGTGGAGTTGCTGCCCGTGGATGAGGCTGGGGCGTTGTTGTCGACACTGGTCTGGTAGGTGGTAACAGCGGTCCCACCGCTAGGCAGATTGTTGACGGTCTTGGACAGGCTTGAAATCTGCGTGCCCAATTGCTCCAGCGCCTGATTGTTGGCGAAGAGCTGCGAACCGTTGATCGCATCCGTGCTGCTGCCGCTGATCCGCCCCGCCGCCACGTTGGTGAGAGTGCGCTCGGCGCCTGCCGCACCGACGCTCACGGTCGAGCCTGGCGCGGTACCGGCGAAGCTGTAACTGGTGCCGTTGAGCGTGACACTCGTGGTGGCGATCGGTGCCGCGGTCACCGAACCCGCGCCCAGCGCCACACTGCCGGCATAGGCCGCCTGCGCGCCCGCGCCCAATGCCATCGCCTGGATGCCGTTGGCGGTAGCGTTGGTGCCCATCGCCACGCCATCGGCCAGATTCACCGTCGCGTTCTGACCAATGGCCGTACCGCCCGGTGCCGTCTGTTGCACGATGGCGCCGCTGCCGATGCCAATGCCGTTGTTGCCATTCACGGTGGTCTTGGGACCGACTGCCACCGATTCCGCACCGGCCGCCAGCGAATCGGACGCGCTGGAATTGGCGTGGAAGTATTTGATCGGCGTGACCGAGAACGAGCTCATCGCGCCTTTCAACTGGCGCAGGGTCACGGCGTCCTGATCCTGCGTGCCGTCCGCCACATTGGTGATCTGGCGGAAGCTGGTGGCGTTGCCTACCGAGATAGCGCCGAGCAAGCTGCGATCAGTGGTGTTGTACGGCACGACGTTGGTGCCGACCAGGATCGAACCGGAGCTCGGTGCGATCGCGCGATCGGACACCGCGTCCGACCCCAGCGCCACGCCACCCAATACCGAGACGCTCGTGTTCTGACCCAGCGCCGTCGCACTGTCCGCCGTCGCCGCGGCCCCCACGCCGGCCGCTAGCGCATCGAGACCGGTGGCGCCGTTGTTGGTGTAGTTGCCACCGTGCGCGCCGTTGTCGTTCACGCTGTAGTAGTGCGTCGCGCTGGCGGTCACGGTACTGCTCAGATTTCCCAGTGCCTGATTGGTGGCGAACAACTGCGAGCCGTTGACCGCATCCGTACTGGCGCCACTGATGCGACCCGCGGCGACGTTGGTGATGGTGCGCTCCGCATTCAATGCGCCCACGCTCACCGTGCTCGTCGGCGTGGTACCGGCAAAGGCGTAGGTGGTGCCATTGATCGTGGTGTTCGCGGTGCCCACGACCGCCGCCGTGCTGGCACCGGAACCCAGCGCTACGTCGCCTGCGTTCGCACTGGCGGTAGCGCCGTTGCCGATCGATACCGCGTTCACCGCGCTAGCGGTGGATACCGGCCCGATCGCCACACTGTTCGTGCCAGCCGCATTGGAATCGGCCAACGCGGAGTTGGCATGGAAATACTTGATGCCCCCGCCGTTCACCACGCCACCGATCTGGTTGAACACCTGTTGCAGCGAGCTATACGTATTGCCGCCATAACTCACATTGGTAGTCAGCGCACCGGTGACCGGGTTGTAGGTCGTCGTGCCGCCGATGCTGCTGGCGATGGTATTGCCAAGGTTGGTCACCGTCGTGCCCACCGAGGTCACCGCCAGGTTGGTCGCGAACAACTGCGAGCCGTTGATCGCATCCGTGCTGGCGCCGCTGATGCGGCCCGCGGCGACGTTGGTGATGGTGCGCTCCGCATTCAACGCACCCACGCTCACTGTGCTGGTCGGCGTGGTACCGGCAAAGGCGTAGGTGGTGCCATTGATGGCGGTGTTCGCCGTGCCCACGACTGCCGCCGTGCTGGCGCCGGAACCCAGCGCTACGTCGCCGGCATTCGCGCCGGCGGTGGCGCCATTGCCGATCGACACCGCGTTCACGGTACTGGCGGTGGACACCGGCCCGATCGCCACGCTATCGGTGCCAGCCGCATTGGAGTCGGCCAGCGTGGAGTTGGCGTGGAAGTACTTGATGCCCGCGCCGTTCACCACGCCACCGATCTGGTTGAACACCTGTTGCAGCGAGCTATACGTATTGCCGCCGTAACTCACATTGGTAGTCAGCGCACCAGTGACCGGGTTATAGGTCGTCGTGCCGCCGATGCTGCTGGCGATGGTGTTGCCAAGGTTGGTCACCGTCGTGCCCACCGAGGTCACCGCCTGATTGGTCGCGAACAACTGCGAGCCGTTGATCGCATCCGTGCTGGCGCCGCTGATGCGGCCCGCCGCGACGTTGGTGATGGTGCGCTCCGCATTCAACGCACCCACGCTCACCGTGCTGGTCGGCGTGGTACCGGCAAAGGCGTAAGTGGTGCCGTTGATGGCTGTGTTCGCCGTGCCCACCGCCACGGCCGTGCTAGAGCCGGAACCCAAGGCGATGTCGTTCGCGTTATTGGCGGCAGCCGCGTTACCGAAGGCTACCGAGCCGGCGCCCAGCGCGCTGCTGGCGTTGCCCAGCGAGACCGAACCCACGCCTTGCGCGTTGTTGCTATTTCCAAGCGCCACCGCGCCATTGCCGTTGGCGGTGTTGTTGGCACCCATCGCCACGGCACCGTTGCCGGTAGCCGTATTGGGATCGCCAATGGCCACGGCGCCATTACCGTTGACGACCTGCCCTTCGCCCAGCGCCACCGCGCCAGAACCTGCCGTCACTTGCGAGTTATGACCACCCGCGATGGAGCCCGGACCTGCTGTGGCGGCTACCACCGCGGTGTCGCCGAAGGCCACGGTGGATACGGCGCGGGCCTGCGCCGAGGGTCCGAAGGCGGTGGTGCGGTCAGCCGCGGCGACCGCACCGGGGCCGAAGGCCGCTGAAGTGGCGCCGCTCGCGTTCGAGAACACGCCTGCCGCCACACTGTTGACTCCGCTGGCGGTGCTATTGACGCCAAGCGCAGTCGAACCACTCGCGCCGGAACTCACTGCGCCCGCGCCAAGCGCGGTGTTCTGCGGGCCCGAGGCTTTCGCTCCGTCGCCAATGGCGAGGGCTTGCGTGTCGCTCGCCTGGGACTGGAAGCCCATGGCGATGGACCGGTTTCCCGAAGCGCTCGCCGCGACGCCGACCGCCGCGGAGTTATTGCCGGTTGCGCCGTTGTTGAGATAGTTCGCCTGCTGCGAACCGGCGTCGTTCACGCTGTAGTAGTGCAGCGGCGTGCCGGCCGCAAGAGACTCCACGGACTGCGTCACCGCGTAGAGCTGCGAACCGTTGATCGCATCCGTACTACTGCCGCTGATGCGGCCAGCCGCCACGTGGGTGATGGTGCGCTCGGTGTTCAATGCGCCCACGCTCACGGTGCTGGTCGGCGTGGTGCCGGCGAAGTTATAGGTCGTACCGGCGATGCGGTAACTAGCGGTCGGCACCGCCACTGCGGTGGTGGAGCCGGAGCCCAGCGCCACGTCGTTTGCGTTGTTGGCGGCGGCGGCGTTGCCGAAAGCCACCGCACCGGCGGCCAATGCGCCGCTACCGTTGCCCAGCGCCACCGCGCCGATGCCTTGTGCATTGTTGTTATTGCCGATCGCCACTGCGCCATCGCCATTGGCGGTGTCGTTGGCGCCCGTCGCTACCGCACCATTACCGGTGGCGGAATTCGGATCACCTATGGCCACTGCGCCGTTGCCATTGGCGATCTGGCCCTCGCCCAGCGCCACCGCACCGGTGCCACCGATAACCTGCGAGTTGTGGCCGCCGGCGATGGAGCCGGCACCGGCGCCGGCCGCGACGGTGTTGCTGTCGCCAAAGGCAACGGTGGAGGCTGCCAGCGCTTTCGATGCGTTGCCAATCGCCGAGGCGTTCGCCGCAGCGGCGTTCGATAGCAAACCGATGGCGATGGCATTGGTTTGCGCAGCGGTCGACTGTCCGCCGAGTGCGATGGCGTTGTCGCCGGCAGCATTGGCGCCCGCGGTGGAGTTGCCGCCGAGCGCTATAGAAGCCACGCCCGAAGCACGCACCGCCGCAGCGGTTGTGGTGCCGCCGACACCCAACGAAGTGGAGTAATTGCCTGTGGCCTGTGCCAGCGTTCCGACGGCGGTGGATTGCGCGCCCGACGCCGTCGCCGTCGTGCCGAGCGCCGTACCCCAGGTACCCGTTGCCGAAGCGGCCACCCCGAATGCAGCGCCGCCTTGCCCGGTTGCCGTAGCGCCATTGCCGATGGCAGTCGCTTCAAATGTGGAAGTAGCCCCGCCCGGCATGGCCGTACCGGGGCTGCCGCTGGCCTTGGCATTGACGCCAATAGCCACGGGTGAGCCACCGCCACCCGACACCGTCGCCTGCGCGCCCTGACCGATCGCGATGGAAGATCCGCCGACACCGGCGGCGTTGGAGTTGTAGCCAATGGCGATCGTGCCTATCGCCGACGAGATGGCACTATGGCCGAGCGCCACGGCATTGGTGCTCGATGCAGTGGACTGGATGCCAATGGCGAGAGCGCCGTCACCGCTGGCGGTCACGTCGGTGCCGATCCCGATGGACGATGCGCCGCTGGCCCCTGTGCCGACGGCGGAGCGTGCGCCTAAGTACATGGAGTTGACGCCCGTCGCGTACGCTTGAAAACCTAAGGCAATGGCATTCAACGACGCGCTGTGAGACGCATACCCCACGGCGAGCGCGCCGCCGGTATCGGCCGCCGCAGTGGCCCCCAGCGCCGTCGCGCCGACGCCATTGGCCGTGGCCCCGTAACCCATGCAAGAGGCCGTGCCGTTGTAGGCGTTGTACGGCAATGGCGTGCAATTCACTAACTGCGCCTGCGCCGGCGAGACCCAACCGATCCAGCCGGACGCCAGCAGCGCAGCGAATACCGCAGCGCTCAGGTTTCGCCGCGACAGGCGACGAACCGCCTGCCCCTTTCCACCGCCGCGATGGCACGCGGCGATCTCCGAAACGACCACGAGCTGATTCAGCGCGTGGCTCCAGACTTTGCTGTGAATCTTGTTCATACCTTCTCCTTCGTGGGGCGGGGACAGGAGCCGGAAGCGCCACAAGGACACGAATCGCAGGCGCGCAAACGCCTTAAGCGCGGAGTCGCGATGGACTCCGCGCCGGCATTCGACGCGAATGACGCGTGTTACCTAGGTTGTTCCGCGCTCCTGTGTGCTTACGCGCGCGATCAGTGACCACGCACGACAGTCATGACGAGGCGGTGTCCCGGATCAGTCGCTCAGGCGATCTGCCGGGAGGCCATCGGGCTGGCCTGGAGTGCGGGTGGCGCATGCAGTAGCGGCGCATGACAAAGAAAGCCCTCGAACCAAGGGGCTTGGACATACTGCGATTCGATCAGCGGCATTCGGTACTCCTAATGTCTTGTCCATCTCGATGGATACGTGTCCTTCGCGTATGCCACTTCCCATCCTGGGAAGCTTTCCCTCCCATCTGTTGCCGCGTCACCCAGCCTCTCCAAACCGGCATGCGTCGACGCACGCCAATTGGCGTGGCGCGTGGGTAGTGCCGTATGAATCAGAGAAACGTGCCTACGCACGTCGGCGGCCAAGGGAGCGCGGATGCGACTGCACTGGAAGCGCCGCACGCTCCGCGAACAAGTACAGCCTCGATGTATGAACATGCACCTCAAGATTCTCCCTGGCGCCATGCCATGGAGAGTTCGACGGCTGGACTCGGCATACGCGAGGCAAACACCTCCTCGCAACGACGGAGCCTGATGCCCTGCGCCGGAACCTGAAGTGTTCGACCTGCGAACTGCGAGAACCTGCCTCCGATGCCCCCTATAGGCATGTGCGGGTAAAGCCATGCTGCCCTGCATTTTCCGAAAAGCACCACACACAACCACCGGTGGCAACTGAGTAGGCAATCCGAACGTTTCGCAGCTTGTATCGATCTTAGGCAATCCCGGTACGAGCAAGAAAGGCACACCGCAAAAAGATGCGATAGGCATCACTAAATCTTCATGTCATGCGTTAGGGCACCCCCGTGCCCTTGGCATGGTGATCGCATGGGTCGCGGCGTTCGGCCCAGGCAAATGATCCGCCGCCCTTGCTCGCTTGCCGCCGATCTCCCACGCGTATCTTTGATCGAAGCGCAGTTGCGATTGTGTTCAATCGCATTTGCTTTTTTTCCGCGAGATCGTCGTTACGATTTCGTGATGAATCGAAGTGCGGCTCACGAGTCTTGGCTGTGTCTAGAACAGCAATGCGCGCGCAATCGTAATGAATTCAAAGCTTTGGAAAATCATGGCCATGAAAATAGTTTTAATTGACCGCCCGGTATCTTCAGAGGAGAGTTGAAACGTTGAAGGGACGGTATCGGGTACAACTCTCATGGCAATGGTCAACCGTGGTTTCAAGGAGATCTTATGAAGCGGTTTCATGCATTGGCGCTTGTCGGCGTGTTGTCTTCCATCGGGGGTGCCGCGATGGCGGCCACTGGTGCCCTGAGTCCGTTTACGCCCAGATACCTGCCGGTCCTGGTCCAGGTGAATCCCGAGGGCAAAGTGACCAGTGTTTCGCCGGCCATTGAACTTTCGCCGGTGTTTAGCCGATTGCTCGCCAAGAATCTGGACGAAATGATTACCAAGCCGGCTTATGACCACGGACATCCCGTGAGCAGCCAGTTCGTGATTAACCTTGCCTTGCGAGCCACCCCGCGCGAAGAAGGCGATTACGACGCGCAGTTCGCTTATATATCGACGTCACCCGTCCCCATGGGAACGTGGCACTGGGTGGACGTTGAAGGTCGGCGCTTTGCACTTGCAGGCCCGAATAATCATTCCACCGACGGGCGTGTGCATTTCGACAGCGGACGGTCGGCCTACTCGTCGTCGAATTTTCAACGTGCGTCGAGTTCTCCCGTTCAAAGCGCTTCCCATAGCTCGGCGGCTGCGCCCGGTGCCGGTCTCGGCCATTGAGGGAGGGGTCGCGTTGCGCGCGCCGATCGGCACCCATCGCACCGGTGTCATGTCGTATACCGGTGCGAGCTTCAAGGGATGGGGCCAACCGATGTCGACCACGAAGCTCAAGTTGCCCACATGCATGTCGGTCATGTATCGCAGGCGACCTACGATCTTTCCTTTCCCTGCTCGTACTGCTCAGACGTTATCTCGTCTCCGTAAAGGAGCGCGTGATTGAATAAGTGGTTGTCATGCGGAACCGGCTTAGCGCTCTCGCCCTCTCCATAAAAGCGACGAAAGATGCTTCCCGTTACGTGGTCACATCTGAACATGACCTCTTCAAATGAATAGTCGATGTAGATATCCCGCTGTGCGAAGTGCTCTCCCTTGCTTACAGGCATACGCCTCTCCTTTTTGAACTGTCTGCCCTGGGTGGCGGCCTCAAGAAGCCTCGATAAGCTGGATCGCAGGCTCCGCCATGAGTATCTCCCGCAACAGCACATCCAGGCGAGACAGCGCAGGTTGCATGTCGTGTTTCTTGAAGAGACGCGCGATCAAAGACGCCTCGGCGGCAGGAAAGCAATGCCAAACCGGGTCGCTTGAGGTCGGCATCGCTTTGGATGGTTCTACTTCTGTCACGTCCCCACAGCCGATCCACAGCAGGAAGGGACTGACTTGGCAGCGCACGCACCAGCCAAAATCCTCGGAGATAACATCGACCACAGGCTGTCCGTGCGACTCCAGTTGCTCCTTCAGCCATAACGCCAGTTGCCGTCCGTACATGCCCGGATTCACACCATCGTCTTCGCCAGGCTCGACCCGAAACAGCCTGGAGCGAAACCAATAACCTTTCTTCATAGACAAGCTCCATGACCACTGCTTAGCTCGAAAGCACACTTACCACCGCTGCCCCGGCCCCCGAGCGACCAGGCGTTCCAGTGGCTTCGACGTGATGGTCGTAAGAAACCCGGTTATGACGCCAGGCGCACTTCGCATCCGCAAACTAGTGCTTGGGTTCCCAAAGCTCGACCTTGTTTCCCTCGGGATCCAAAATCCAGGCAAAGCGGCCGTTCGGATCGCTGTCGTCACGCTTAAGAACCGTGACACCCTTGGATCGCAACCGCGCGAGCAACGCATCCATATCGTCCACTGCGTAGTCGATCATCAATCCACTCGTTGATGGTGCGAAGTACTTCGTCGACGCAGGAAACGCATTCCATGCCAGCGCGGCAGGATGCTTTGGTGCGTCGTAGCGCAGAGCCGCGCCCCCCCAGGCCTCTACCGGCATGCCAAGGACATCGCGATACCACGCGGCGAGTGCCTTGGGGTCTTTCGCCTTAAAAAAGATTCCGCCGACACCGGTGATATGTCCGGCTGGAGGCGCAGATGCGGCCGACGCTAAGCCGGCTATTGAAAGCAAGGTCAGACACAGCAAGAAAATCAATCGCCGATCCATCTATGTGCTCCCCGTTTATATGGCTTGGCCCATTCTAGCTTCTGGCATGTCAGCTTCGGGGCGATACGGACCTTTCGCGGTATCTCTTAGCCTCCCTCTAGCGATACCGACCTTTGATTGACGAATACGCTGTAGGTCGCGAGAGCGATTGTGGCCAACGATGCCCAGTAATGTAAGAGGATGGACTGATGCCACACTGCGAAAGACACAGGCGCATAGCTGGCGGTTAACACCACTAAAGAAACGTAGCCTTGCACAGGTCGAATACGCAGGAGAATAATTGTGATGACCGCAAGGAGGCCGCATCCAATCCATGCTGCATGTACATACGAACCACTATTACGCATGAGTTGAATGGCTGGAGTGCCAGGAAAGAAATGCCAAGCGAGATCGGCTGCCACAGCCATAGGGCCAACCGCCATGTATCCAACAATCCACTGAGCCAGTTGCTTAGCACTATCAGCGCTTTTACTCATACCGATCCTTTAGCTTCCATGGCAAACGTCAATCGCAAGTGTCCGCTTCGGGTCGAAAGCGGACGCCCATCGATAGATTGTGGCGTCAGTTTTCCGGTTCGTGGCAAACCACTTCAATATTGTGCCCGTCCGGACCAATGACGAAAGCCGCGTAGTATTTGCCGCTGTAGTTCGGGCGAAGGCCGGGCGGGCCGTTGTCCTTGCCGCCTGCATTCAGAGCAGCACGGTGGAAAGCCTCGACTTGCTCGCGATGTTTGGCCACAAACGCCAGATGAAGATGTGCCGGTTTTTCTTCAGTTTGCAGCAAGCACAAGGACACCTTGCCGTCTGAACTGAGCTCAACGCCGCCAGGTCGCTCACTGACGATCGCTATGCCGAGCGGTTCGAGCGCCTTGATGAAGAAGGTCTTGCTCGCTTCGTAGTCACTTACTCCGAATACGACATGGTCAAACATAAGCTCTCCTGAAATGCGTTCGAGCGGGTGGCAGTTTCTGCTTGACGTCCACTCTGGGTCGAAAGTGGACACTCAACGCCTGAATTAGGCCGTGCCGCGAAGCGGTGTCGGCTTGAATGAATTGTTGGGCCATACAGCCCGGCAAACCCCTATTAAGACTCCGGATCGAACATGATCTCGCGAACCTCCTGCGTGCAGCGACACGCAGCGGCGATCCTGGCAGCCAAAATATGCGCCTCTTCGCGTGAAGAAACCTCAATGATCGAAAACCCGCCAATAACTACCTTTGCCTCCTGCACAGGCCCGGCTGTGATAGTCCCGTCTGTCGCAACAATGGTCGATTGTTGGCGCTCTACACCGCAGCCGAAGATCCAGACTCCTGCGGCCTTTGCCTCACGAAGCACCTTATGTGCTGCCTCGCCGACCAATGGCATATCTTCCTCAGGGATATGGTCCATCGAGCCGTCGTCAAATGAAATCAAGTACCGTTGAGTCGCAACTTTGGCATCAGTGGTCATGAGAGCCCCTCTATAGATCGGATCAGGCTACCAGCCGCAGTGACTAGCTTGACTTGATCCTACCTATTAGACGAGAGAGGGCTCACGGGATCGACATGGCGTACATGTATCGCGTCCAACTAAGGTCCGCTTCGGGTCGGAAGCGGACCTTACCGCCGCCAGAATTTCCACCATGGATTGGCTTGACGACTACCGTTGGCGGCGTGATCGCCCTTCTCTGAAGACGACAAATCACTGCTTGCGCTCGGTCCTTGTGCCTTCATTCTCGACTGCGTGAGGAAACGAACATAAAGATCTCGATGCTCGGGAAAGCGGGCCGCACCTTCCTTAAACGCGGCTGTCGCCTTATCCAAAAGGCCCAGCTTCATCAAGCATTCCCCTCGAGAAAAGAATGCTGCGTTTCCTATTGGATTGACTCGCAGCGATTCTTCGAATCCTCGTAGAGCGGCTGCAAAGTCGCCCAGCTCCATGTAAGTGAAAGCACGGTTATCGATGGCTTCGTAAAACAGGGGAAAGGTGTCGATTGCCCTTGTGTATAGGTCAATAGCGCTTTGCCGCTCACCCGCCTCACCAAGTGCGCACGCTCGGCGGTAAAGCTCATTCGCTTGTGACACCAAGCTGCGCATGTCCTGACTCGTTGCGGTCGCGTATCGCGAGAAGTCCGTCAGCTTTAGGTATTCATGAAATCCTCCAAGCTCACGGTCACGCACCGCGGTTGAACAAAGTACTTCCCAGCCAGATCGATACGCTTGCGCAGCCATGGGGGCATGCCACGCGACTACATTCAGGGACTCTATGGTCTCTGCAGTGGGGCGCCCTGGTGATGGCTCATAGAACATGCAATGGAAAACCTGACTGTTATCTGGCCACTCGTCGATAGCCAGAATTTTGACCACAGACCAAGAATCTTCGGCCTTCTGGCCAATCAGAACATCACCAGCCTTCATTCCCTTTCCCCTATGGAACGTCTATCCAGCCACAAATGACCCGATTCCCACCTTCCAAGAAGGTCTGCTTTGGGTCGGAAGCGGACATTAGCACCGCCAACCGCCTTACACCGTTCAAACGTCCGCGATCGGCCAGGAACGGACATGAGCAAATGATCGGGCAGCTTACCAATCTGTTGCGATCTCGATGGCATCCGCCTCTTCGGCTAGCCACCAATTGTCGAACACGGCGACCGCCGGTAGATCACCAAACAAGTTGGTGAACTGGTCACCAAGCAAATCGTGGAGATCGGTGATGAAACCGGTCTTGCACTTACCGAGGATCAGCGAGCGATAGCCCTCTAGCTTCCCCTCGTATCGGAGGGGCTCCGTCATGACGACAGTGGGAACTGAAAGCGACTCTGCAAGATCCGCTTCACCGACTTCTGCGAGGCGAGCCAGCAATTGGCTGGAAGCACGAACGACATACGCGCGACGAATTACTGGGCTCTGTGAGTCCTGCAAATTTTGCGACACGCCTGGGCTCCTCTAATTGTTGCGAATCTGCGGATCATGCCGTCTGCCCAATAGCCGCTTCGGGTCGGAAGTAGTCATTCAAATGTGATCGTCACATGCCTGGATTCGACCGCCAAATCCCGTAGGAAGCGGCAAAGGTGGCCGCCCCCAATAGTCCGCAAGTGGTCAAAATCCATCAGCCGAAGAACACACTCGCCCGGCCAACCCGGGCCCCCTCCTAGGATCGCATCGCGGAAAGCATCCATGTTGCAACCGAAACTCGTAGCACCCTCTGGCCTAACCGCATCCAGATACGCCTGCCAGAACCCAGCCTCATCTCCAACGTCAGCGCATTGAACAGCGAAATCCATTTCCTTTCCTCGTCGTCGTGTTGAAGTGTCCGCCTCTGGTCGAAAGCGGACATTCTTTTAGCCTACTTTACCTCCTGAGGCTCGCACCTTCGCAAGAATGAACGCCTCCAATTCCGGCATCACGTCCGTGAGCGGAAGAGTGACGAACTGCGATTTAGAAAGCAGGAGAAGCCGGCAGGCTTTGAGCTGCCATATCTCCGCAATTGCCGACCAAGGGATTGATGCGCTACCGGCGCCGGACGATAGCGACAAAGAGCTATCGGAAGCTTCAAGCGTCGCCTGAGGATTGCCCATAATAGACTGCAGTTTTTTGAACAGCGTTGCGATAATGGACAGCGAACAGGGTGATTGAGAAGAAATGCCACAACTAAAATGCTGCCTAAGGAAGGTCTGATCTATTCAGGCCATCTGCTTCACGAGTCACTTCCATCGGCACGAAAGTCACACAAAGGCATGACTTCTTGGTTTAGGCCTCAGCCTGTGGAGGACGCAGGACCGATTTCGGGCGCTTCCAATGAGTGGATTTTTGCAGCGAACTCATATGCTGGCTCGTAATAGCCGGCATACGTCAGGGCTATTTTGCCGCGCCAAGTGATAGCAAACGAATTCGTATCTTTGATGCGAGAAAATTCAATGTGATGGTCGACAACGGTGTCGTGACCTAGCAAATAGGCACGAAATACTCTTCTGTCGGGATCTTCCATGTCGCACGGTAGCGGATCTAAGTGCAACAGTAGCCCGTCCAGCATACCCAACGAATACTCTTTCAAAGCGCAAACCTTGAAGCCGCAAAAATGCCACGAATTCGAAGAAATGATGCAGGAGTGATAGTTCCCCCAAACAATGGGTGCCTCCCAGTCTGATGGATACTCGACGCTTTCATCGTCCTCGATATGTCGTTCGGCATTGTATTTATCAGTCTCCAGATGGAAATGAAACCAAAGGTCGTCGCCCTTGATCTCAGTAGTCCATCGGCGAATTGATAAGAGGCTCCCCAACACACCCGTAAATCACGAAGTAAAGCGCGTCGACCTTCGGCATGATTGCCCTATTGCGCCACCGAGAAAATCGATTAAAGATCTTCCCACAGCACCGAGATAATCCGCCAATGATCTCCGACGCGGCACAACTGCACAAATTTGCGCCCTTCGCCGCAATAGGGTGCCCCACGTAGCGTCCCGGCCTTTCTATAACGGGATTGCCGGTTGGCTATGTTGCCCAACACCGTCGTTTCGGCTTCGACTTCCCATTCATGAAAATCGATCAGCGTACCGTCCGTCAGCATCGTGATGCGAGGCGCCATGAATTCGTCGACGGTCCAGGATTCGACTCCGTCTAGAGACACGCGGGTAACCCGCCCATCGGGCAGGAACATGCGCCGTACTTCCGCCATCTTCGGCAGCCGCGCTCCGCGATTGTCGAACGCCGCGTAGAAGGCCGCGGTCAACTCATCAATGCCGACGTGCTTCGGTTCGTCCATACCCACTCCCTGCCAATAAAAACCAGCAACCCGGTTCGACGATAGCTGCTTGCGAGGCCCAATCCAGCGAAGCTCCGCTTTGTGACCCCAAAAGTATTGCACCGAAGTTGCCTGAAGCCTGTCACAGGCAGTCCAGCCTGGCCCGATAGTTGTTTTCGTACCGTCACTGATGCATGAGAAACACACTTCCAAAGTGACCAAGAGCCCCTTGGAAAGGGCGAAGTGTCTAAGTGTCCACGCTTATCTATCACCACAGCATTATCGGAAAAGACGGGCCAGGAAACCCCTGACCCCTGTTCCAAGGCCTACTAGCCACGTAAACCGCATAGGAATTGCCGGGGCGGCGGTGGCGACGAGAAAAAATTCCAAATCGATCAAAAGAACGAACCACACATTCTTCAGATACGCCTGACGAAGGTGGCTCTTCTGTCTATGACGGTTGAAAGGCAAATTTTTGAAATGCCCGCGTGCAAAAGTAGCGAGTCACGATGTCAGAATGTGACCGTGATCTCCATTGGATCGAATGCGCCTTGTTCTCCGCCCTTACTTACTTGGCCGCACAAGTCGCCAAGAGGCCATAAGGCGCAGTGACGATGGGAGAGTGCCGATACCACTCACCCACATCTCGATGGCAGGCTTGTTCTCATTCGGGTTCGAGCAGCAACAAGAAGTTGCCCCACCTCTCTTTCCGATGAAAGCCTTCTAGACGTCTTTTCAGAATTCATGCCTTGGCAGCCATCGGCTCCCCATGTCGCTGCGGCCGTGTCATTGCGTCTTGATGTGCGAATAATGCGGCATACCTCTCACTCTGAAGTGTGGCGCGGATTTCGCAAGCTTTGCGAAGGGATCGATCCATAGCGTGCTTCGCCGGAGGTTCAACACTTTGATGTAGCCGATGCGTGTGGCGGGCATGATCGGCCGGGTCCGGACATGGAAGTAACTAGAGACGCCTTCGAATGTCTACTTTGGATTCATCATTGGGAGGAATGAAAAATGAAGAACGGCTTTCAAATGAAGTTGCTAGCAGCTTCCGTCCTACTGATTATTGCGGTAACCGCCGAAGCGAATGACGATGTTCATTCCGGGCAGTCTTCTTCCGCCAGCACATACGATCTAAGCCCATTGCAAGATGGGAAAACCTATCGCGGTTTCATTATCACTTATAAGGATGGAAGCACCGAGCGCGGCAATGCCAGTACGGCGGTGCAGAACGTCAGTGCCGCCATCTCCCGCGCCAGACGCACGATGCCGAACGGAATCAGGGCACATGGGGCGTTGACGAGCAAGGCACCTGGCCTGCAATACGGGCATAAGCTTGCTTCGGGCGCCGACTTGGTGCGCACCGAGCGCGTGCTGTCGGACGTTGAGGCATCCGCCATCATCAAGCAGATCGCAGATGATCCGGCAGTGGCGTTCGTGGAGCCGGAATACATGCTGCATGCTGTCGATGACGCTGTTGAGCCGGATGCCGTTGCGACGTTCACTGCACCCAATGATCCGCATTTCTCTGTCTACCAATGGGATTACGTTGCCGCAGACGGTACTGGCTTCTTCGACAAGCAGCTCAATGCGCTCGTTGCTAACTGGGGGGGCGCGAATATTCAGAAAGCGTGGAGCTTGGCGGATGGCGCTGGCGTAGTCATTGCCAGTTTAGATACGGGCGTGACTAATCATCCCGATTTGAATCTCGCGCTGGCCAATGCTGGCTATGACTTTCTTTCGGATCACACGGTTTCGGGTCGCGCCGTTGACGGCCGTGCGCCTGGGGGCTGGGATACGGGAGACTGGACGACAAGCAACCAATGTGGGGACGGTGGAGCGGCTGAGAATAGTAGTTGGCATGGCACCCATGTCTTCGGCACAGCGGGTGGCCAACTCACCAATAACGGCGTGGGTATGGCGGGTACCGCTTTCAACGCGCAGGTTGTTCCGGTACGTGTGCTCGGTCATTGTGGCGGCTCGAACGCCGATATTGCCGATGCTATTACCTGGGCATCGGGTGGGCACGTGGACGGAGTGCCTGATAACACCCATCCTGCCAATGTCATCAGCATGAGCTTGGGCGGCAGTGGAGAATGTCCTGCCGAAAGTGTGCTGGGAAGTGCAATCAGTGGCGCGATTGGTCGCGGTGTGGCTGTGGTCGTGGCGGCGGGTAACGAAAACCAGGACGTCGCGACCTCTTCGCCTGCAAATTGTGCAGGTGTTGTCGCAGTAGCCTCGACGGGCATTACGGGCCAGCGTGCGTTCTACTCAAACTACGGTAGCGGCATCACGCTTGCAGCTCCCGGCGGCGGGGTGTATCGCAACGATGCTTCAGACGGCGATCAGGCCACGACAGGCTCCATCTGGTCGGCCATCAACGAGGGCACCACAACGCCAGCCGCGGCCGGCTATGGGGCAATGGCCGGCACTTCGCAGGCCACACCTCATGTGGCTGGTGCGGTTGCTCTGATGCAGAGCTATCGCCTAAGCCTCGGTCAGGCATTACTGACACCGGCGCAGGTGACTTCGATATTGAAGTCGTCCGCGGCGACATCGCATGTGAGTAGCGATCAACCCATCGGCGCAGGCATTCTGGATGCCTATAAAGCCGTGCAGATGGCGGGTAGTCAACGCTGGTAGATGAAGCCCCCTCCCTTGCCCCATGTTGGCGAGGGAGGGGATTCTGAGGCTCATGCCTTTCATTCGGTCCGCGCTAGTTTCTCTCGAGAGAGCATGGCGGAACTCATGCGTATTGGCGATGTAGTTTGATGACACCGCACTTGGACGTAGAGATTTGGAGCCACCTGTTCACTAGATCGTGGTCAAGATACGTCAGGTCCGCTTTGGGTCGGAAGTGGACACTCGCAACATGGCAAGCCCCACAAACTGTCAATGCCACACCCGACCAAGTGACCTGGTGCATCGCGGCCCCACCCTTGGCGGCGCCGGCAACCTATGCCGCGCTCCATGCACTCTTACTTGCCCACGACCTTGGTCAGCTCCGCCACCTTCTTGTTGAATGCGGCATCGCCACCGGTGGCGCTCAAGGCACCTGACGCCTGATTCCAATGTAGCTGGGTCGTGATGCTCTTGCCCCTCTCGTAGCCGTACGAGGTGCCGTCGTCGTCGTAGAGCGCAAAGTCGGCATCCTTGCCCGGATAGACGCGGACCTCGGCGATCGACTGTATCGTCGCGGTCGACTGTATGTCCGAACCCAGCGGCACGATGGAGCCGGCGCGGACGAATACCGGGATCTGGTCGATGGGTGCGGCCACCTTGACCCAGCGTCCGCCGGTCAGCTTTTCGTTGGTCCAGAAGTTGTACCAGTCGCTGCCGGCAGGCAGGTACACATCCTTCTCCGTTTGGCCTTGCTCGGTGACCGGCGCCACCAGGAAGGCGGGGCCAAACATATACTCCGTGCCCAGGTTGGGGACCTGGGCATCGCCCGGAAAATCCATCCACAACGGGCGCATGAAGGGCGCGCCGGTGTCGTAGGTTTTCCTGGCCTGGCTGTAGATGTATGGAATCAGGCGATAACGAAGCTTGTCGTACTTCGCCAAGATCGACTCGGCCTGGCGGCCGAACGCCCAGATTTCCGTGTGCTTGCGATCGCCGTGCAGACGCAGGGTCGGCAGAAAGGTGCCGTACTCGAACCAGCGTGTGAGCAGCTCCGGGTAATCGTTGTTCTGACCCACCGTGTCGCGTGCATCGGAAGGGTCGAGCAACGGCGCCTTGGTAGCGCTAGTGGTCTGCGGCAGAGACTGCCAGCCACCGATATCGTTGCCCCAGTACGCAATGCCGGAGGCGGTCATATTGAGGCCGGCGGGAATCTGGCGCTGCAGCGCCTCCCAGGTGGGATCGATATCCGACGACCAGAACAGCGCGCCGGTACGCTGCGAGCCAAGATAAGCAGCGCGGGAAAGAATCAACACACGCTCATCCGGTTTCCAGGTGCGCATACCCTGCGCCACGCCTTCGACGTGCACCAACGGAAACACATTGTGGTAGCGGTCGCCCGAGCCGATCGAGAAGAAGTAACCATCCGGCACGAGATCCGGCTCGGTCTCGTCGAGCCACGGATAGTCGAAGCCATGCGAGAGGATGTTGTCGCGCGCATGCCCCCAAAACCACTGGCGCGCCGCCGGGTTGGTGGAGTCGATCAGCGCACCGGTGCGATCCGAACGGAACGCCAGGCCGTCGACCGTCCTGCCATTCCTGTCCTTCAGGAAGTAGCCCTTGGCATCGAGCTCGCTGAAGTAGCGCCCGGAGCGCTCGAAGCGCGGCCAGATCGAGATGATCGACTTCATTCCCGCATCATGAAGCTGCTTGTTCATGGCATCGGGATCGGGGAATTCCATCGGATTGATATCCATCTGGCCCATGCGCGTCCAGTAGAACCAGTCAAGCACCATCACGTCGAGCGGATAGTTCTTTTCGCGATACGTATGCGCAACGCGCAGTATCTCGGCCTGGCTGTCGTAGCGCGCCTTGGACTGGATCAGGCCAAAGGCCGCCTTCGGCGGAATAGGCGTCTTGCCCGTGACCCGGGCGTAGGCGGAGTAGATGGCCTCGGGCGTGTCGCCCGTCACGACAAAAAAGCTGACGCGCTCACCCACTTTCGACTGGAAACTGGTGCGGCCACGGATGCCCGCGACAAAGCGTGTATCCGAGGGGTTGTCCCAGATGATGCCGTAACCTTTCGATGACACCATGAAAGGCACGCAGACGGTTTCACCCGCAGGCGCGTCGTACCAGTGCTGGCAGTCGATGACGCGGCCGCGCAGATCGAGCGGGCCAACGCTGTCCTGGTTCTGGCCCATGCCGTAATAGTGTTCATCGGCCGGTGCTGCAAACGTCGCGCCCACCTGATAGGTCGCCTCGCGTGCCACTTCGTGCGGCGCCATTTCCCAACCGGTCATGTTGACGACGGTTGAGCCCCTGGCGTTCTTTACCTGCAGGCGAACCGGCGCCAGGCCGGGCAAGAAGTAGCGCTCCATGGTGCCTGGCGTGTGCGGCGGCGGTGCAGCGTCGACATGCAGGGTAAGCGCGGAGGAGGCAAACGTATCGCCGCCTTGATCGTGGGTTTGATGGAACGCCGACGCGTCGGCGTGATCGGCAAGAATCCCATAGCCGGGTGCCTTCAGCGCCTGCGCCTTGTCGGTGGCCATCGTGATGTGGACCACGTTGGGACCATAGGCCTCAACGCTGACCCACGCACCATGCCGGTCAAGCGTGGCGATGGGGGCCGCATGCGCAGCGGTGAACGCCGTGGCGAGGGATAAGGACAGGCCGAGCAAGGCAAGTTTATAGGTCCGCACGATATTCCCGCAGCGTTGGCACATACACCCGCGTCGCCTGGCGCGCGGTCGAATGCTCCGGTTTCTAACATACAAGACCGGCAGACCCACCGCCTTGCCCGGCCGGCTGGGTAAATTCGCTATGTCCACTGTGAGATTTAGCAAAGACCCGGCAGAGCCGGCCTGCGCGGGACCTGCGGCGGGAGCAATGCTTGGCCTGGCTAATTGTCCGCTACGGATCGGAAGCGGACCTTACGATCGTTTGCTAGCTAAATCGACCGAATGCCCACTTATGCACTCGCGTTACGTCCCCCTGCCATTTTGTTATTTCCCAAACGGCAATGGCCGGCAAATACTCGCCCTTCAGAGGTCTGAAAGGCACGCGCAGGAGGTGCCCATGGGGTGTATTCCCCCGGCATCGGGTATTGCGCACCCGTTTTTGGGACTCGGCAAACGATGGCGTGAATGATGACGCTTCGAGGTCATGACCACGGCGCTAAATACGGGTTTGATGATGGACGAGTATTCGACATACCGGTGGCCCAGAGGCACACCGCTTTTCTACCTCATTGGCCTCTACACGCTGGGCTTCCTGATAGCAGCGCAGCCAGGTCTCACGAATCTGCTCGCTGGGAAGGTGGTCGTTGCGGCGTACTTCCTCGCCGCCACCCTGTTCTGCCTATATCTCTATCGTTTTCGCGTCATTCTTGATGCGACATCCATATGGACGGGCGCCTTTTTCTTAAAGCGAATGGAATTCGCCGAGGTTGTTCGAGCCACTTATCGCCAGGGCAATGACAGTGGACAGATCATCCTCTGCGCCAGCCATGGAATGCGGGTCCGTGTATCGGAGACCATCGAGAACTTCGATGCCTGCACCAAAGCGATAAACTCAAGACTGCCCAATCATCTCTTGATCTCGTGTGTCGGACGGACGGTGCCGATTGACGTACGGAGTGGTAGCGATCTGGTTTAGGACCAAACCAGCACGCTGGACGGGCTTGCTGAGGCGCATGGGGCGCTTGTTTCCCGCGTGAAGTCCGCATCAAGCTTCCGAGCACTTCTCCGACACATGTTTTCAATAACTCCGGCTGACGCGTACGACCTGCCCTGTGCGAAGGCGTAGTTCCGCATCACCATTGATACGTGGCTTCAGGTCCTGGATGTTGTACAGGGAAACCATGGCCCGGCGATGGACGCGGGCGAATTGTCTCGGATCCAGTTGCGTTTCGAACGCCTTGATGATTTGACAGATCAGAAACGTGGCGTCACCTATGTGCAGGGCGAGATAGTTGCTCTGTGTTTCAAGCCAATCCACCTGATCGAGTGCTACCGGCGTCTGTGAGCAGATGGCGCAGCCGGTAGTGTCCGCTGAGCGGAAAGCAACCTCCCAGCGAGAGCATGGCTGGCGTCGCCATGGCGACGATCAGGCCCGCCCCGCGCATTCGCGCGGCTTCGTGCGACAGGCCCACTTCAAACATGCTTCGAAAGCGAGACAGTTTACATAGTACACAAATATGCGTACAGTGTACACATATGACAAGAGACACCATCCTCGCCGCCGCAAGAGCTGTCCTCGATCGCGAGGGCATCCCTGGACTCACCGTTCGCAAGGTCGCCACGCGAGCCAAGCTGTCGCCGATGGCCATGTATCGGCATTTTGTGGACAAAAGCGCCTTGCTCGATGCCCTTATGGATGACGGCCTGGCAACGTGGGGCAAGATCGTGTCGTCCATATCAGCCCAGGACCCCATGGCGTGGCTGGAGGAGTTGATCGAGGCGTACTTAGATTTTGCACTGACCAAGCCGCACCGTTTCGATGCAGCTTTCATGCTCCCAGCGCCCAGCGCACGCCAATTTCCTGATGACTTCGCAGTCGGCCGCTCACCAGTCATGGCGATGATCATCTTGCGAATTGATCAGGCTAAGTCCAACGGATGGTTTGGCAACAAGCCTGCGCTTGACGTTGCGATATCACTCGCGGCTCTCGCCCAAGGCCTGGTCTCCATGCATCGCGCCAACCGATTTTCGAGTGAAGCGCAGTTCAAAGCCATCTATCGCACGGCCATACGTCACTGCCTTGAATCTTATTCAGTCAGACCGCTTCGGAGAGAAAGATGACCCTCTTATTGGCAAGAACATCAAGCGCTCGATATCGAATTGGTGCATTGCGTCTCCGGACGCTGATCGGACTGATCGTCGGGTTGTCTCTCATTGCTGGCGGGAGCGCGCATGAGTCGATTCCTACCGCAGCCGATCTTGCCATTGTGGGGGCGAAAATCTACCCCGCACCCGATAGTGAACCAATCAACGATGGTGTTGTTCTCGTGCGTGGGGGGAAGATCGTCGGTGTTGGCCCACGCCGGCAGATCAGCGTTCCCCGTGGCGTTCGTCTAATAGACGCGCGCGGTTCAGTGCTGACGGCAGGTTTCTGGAACAGCCATGTCCACCTGATGACACCGAGCCTTCTCGGCGCAACTGCAGCGAAAGCCGAAACCTTGCAAGGTGGCTTGGAGACAATGCTCACTCGCTGGGGCTTCACCACCATTTTTGACATCGCCTCATCGACCGAGAACGCGATCGCACTTCGGCACCGCGTGGAAACGGGTGATATCACTGGCCCCATGATTTTGACAGTTGGCGATCCCTTCTATCCAAAAGGCGGGACGCCTTTCTATGTTCGCGAATATCTGCGGGCACATGGCGCGCCCAATGAGGAAGTTTCAACACCCGAAGAAGCTGCTGCTCGCGCGGCTCGCCAACTTGATAACGGTACCGATGGCGTGAAGATCTTCGCCGGTGCCGTCGTGGGTGGGAAGATCGGCGTTCTTCCTATGCCGATTGACATCGCCAAGGCGATCGTCGACGAGGCACATCGTCGGAAGGTGCCCGCGTTCGCTCATCCAGCCAACCTCGCCGGGCTAAACGTGGCGATTGAGTCAGGGGTCGATATCCTGGCTCATACCACAGCCATGGATGGGGGAGACCCAGGCGGGTGGTCGCCAGAGTTGATCGCCCGACTGCGTGCGCATGATATGGCTCTCATTCCAACCATGATGCTGTTCGAGGTCGAGGCGAAGAAATTCCACGAAAGCCCGAACGATCTGGCGAACGCTATTTCGGTCATCACGGCAGAGGTCAAAAACTACGCTGGTGCGGGCGGCCGGATATTGTTCGGCACCGACGTAGGTTACATCGATGTCTTCGACCCTACGGAGGAATACAAGCTGATGTCGGGCGCCCTCGACTGGCGGGCTATCCTGACCTCGCTCACCACCGCGCCGGCCGAGCGATTCGGCTACATCTCCCGCAAAGGTCGGATTGCAAATGGTATGGATGCCGATCTTGTATTGTTGAACGGCGACCCCGCCAAAGATCCGACCGCCTTCGCCCGTGTGCGCGACACGATCCGAGCAGGAAGGGTAATTTGGGGTGCGGATCGATAGAAGTGAATTGGACATGGGGGGCGAAATACATTCACAGGGGGGGGCCGCTATGGATGCCTTCAAGGACCATTGCCTCGTCCACGGATGCTTGCTCGCACCCAATGTCATACCGGCCGATCATTAAATCCCCCTAACTGTCCGCTCATCTCTCAGGAATTCTAGTGCCTGGACGAGAAGTGAATTCGTCCGGGGCAGCGCAATTTCATTGCCAGCAAAAGCCTTGCCAAGCTTCACAGCTAACGAACGCCCGTTCTCGATGAGCTTCGAGAGCTGTGCCTCGCCAGGCAATGAGTCATCCAACCTGAAAACCAACGTTTGTGCATCGTCGGAAAATGTAATCGTCTCTCCAGCCCAACTGACATCCATTCCGGCGTCATAGAGCTCTTTCAGCTCTAGGTCTTCGTGACGTTCACAGGCGATCTGCATCGTCGATCCATCCATTTAGAGTTTGCCAATGATGTCTGCTTTGGGTCGGAAGCGGAGATAGCTGAAAGTGCAGTATCGATCAAGCTCTACACGTCTTGGCCCACCCGAGTAATTCGGCCACGTAATCGCGCTATATCGGTCCAATCCAGATAAAGCGATGCGATTTTGAGTACTGAGCGAACTTGATGTCGTTTAGTAATCTCCACTATGTATTCAGATGCCGACTGAACATATGAAGCGCCACATGCTGGATCCGAGAGGGCAAACTCAATGCTAAATGGATGACTCAAGCTACGACATGTCTTGGGTATACGAGCTCGTACATGCCTGGGGGCCACGACTTCACATCTTACCGAAGAGTTGTTGTCGACGTAGTCCAACTCTAGGACGCAGCCTGTTTCTCCGAGAAAGAATTCACTGATTTCTACAGGTGAAAACATGCGTTTCTGCCAAATTCGGAGGGGCTTTCTTAAGTTCAAGATGTCTGCTTCGGGTCGAAAGCGGACCTTACCGTCATTAGACCTTTGGGGCCTGATCGTTGTTAGTGTCGACCGATGGTTGCGGTGATCGAGGAGGGCGAAGGCCCCAACCAAGAATGCTGCCGCACATGCCGATAGCGAAACCGACCCATCCAACCTGCGGAGTCACCACATCGAACCAGCTCAGCACAATCAGGACGGTTCCTGCGGCCCACAGCCACCACGCCAACTGCCTCTTGCGCATCGCATCTCCTTGATGGTCTGGCTACCTAATGAATGAACGTGCATGTCCGCTTGGGGGCGGAAGCGTTCCTTTGGAACCGCGTGGCCCCACCACAAGGACTGAAGAGCTCTACCGGTGAACCTTCGGTGCTACGTAAGTACTACACATGCTATGAAAAGGCATTGCACAAGCCTTGTCCTGCAAGGGTTTCCCGCCTCATCGACCCAATCCATCACCGGTGCAACCGATAGCTGTAAGTCGTTTTGATTGATGGCATGCATGGCAAATATTCTACCGACATGCTCAAGGCAGCGAAGTTATGTGGCGCGCCTATGGTCCCCTTCCTGCCGCTAATGCTCTGTCCGCTTTGGGTCGGAGGCGGACATTGCAAATGCAGCCATCTCATCGTCAAAAAGTCTGTCCTCCACTTCACTCATGCACTAACGGGCGAACACCAGCGCTGGCTGAGTAAAGATCAAGAACATGAAGAGTGCGCCGCCGACTATGGCAAATGCATACAGAACACGGATCGTGATGATGTCCCTGCGCAGAGTTGACCCGTGCGAAGGATTCGGTAGTCGCCAGTCAAAGATCATGCCCACTACGCCGAAGACCGATTGAGGATCCCACCAGTGCAATCTTCCATCGCGAGTTCTGAAGTAGCTCGGATCGACATGATTCAGCTTCATGGCAACCCACCAAATAAGTATGCTGATACCAATAACGATGAATCCGAACACATCCAGCATGGTTCCATAAGGCATTCACAACTCCCCCTTCACAGTTTGACGGCAGCTCCGCTGGGACTTTTCGATGTGTCCGCTACGGGTCGAGAGCGGACATATGATATTCCTCATCGAAATGAGGTAGCGACCACTTGCCACCCAATTACGGCCTTCCCGTCGACCGGAAAGGGTTCGCAATACGAATCAGTCGAACCGGCTCGTCTTTGAAGATCCTTTCGATTGACCATGAACTCTCACGTAGAGTCCAAATCGCCTGCGTTTCGCTAAGGCCCGCTAGAATCTCGTCCTTCACGTCGATCATCTGCAATGGCCTTCCTGCCATGCCGCCCTTAACCGTACTCGTCGATATTTCGACCCATTCGATATGTCGGAGCGGAACCGGTCCCCCGGGCCCTTCTAGATAACCCTGCACTGGCATTATCAGAAGTTGTCCCCAGTGCCCCTCCTGAATCGAGGAGCCGTCCCTCCAAACCAAGCGAACCCAGCAATGCAGTTCCGACCTGAGCCGGCATAACGGGGACCAGTAAGTCTCTTCTGAATGATAAGGGTTAGTAGCCAAAAGGCCTCTCGCTTTCGTTGAAAACTGTCTACTTTAGGTCGAAAGCGGACCTCACGTTGGGTCAGGATCGGTGAATGTTGACCTCGGAAGAGTGGCAACCACCGCGTCTAACAAGTTCGTTGTGCTTTCCACAATCCAGCGCCGATAGTGCGTTTCGATGGCGATTCTTTCCGAATCAATTTCCTGAAGTCGGTCAGCATTCCAAAGATCACGGATCCGGCCAACTGGAAACCTATCTGTTTCAGAGTCAACGCCAATAAATGGGCGAAATAGCAGTTCATCCAGTCCATGATTGGACCATCCCCACTGCGCCACATTTCTCACGCCTTCTGTGAGGCAAACCTTCTCTTCCAAGAGATCCTCAAGCGCCTTTTTGACCTGTCGAAGAACCACGGTGTTTGGGTAACCACTTTGCATTTCTCCCCCTCTGAGACCGCCACTTGCCCACGACTACGTCCGCCTCGGGCCGAAAGCAGACAGTCCCAGCTTGCTTACAAATCGGGCCAGCCGCAACATGGCGCCCCCTATACCGGCTTTCGGCCGGCGAGCCAGCAGGTCACCACATGAGGTACGACCGTGGTCGCCTGCCCCCTGAGAAACCTGAAGCCGTAAGGGACCTTTTGTGCTTCCGGGGAAATGAGGTATTTCTCCGCGGAGAACGGCGCCTTCTTTACCAAGCCCGCTGCGGGATACACGGTCAGCGACGTGCCCACCGTGATGACTCGCGACGCCGTTGCAAAGTGTTCGAGGCACGCTTCCATCTGCTGGACATTCTCACCAAACCACACCACATCAGGCCTGAGTTGACTTCCTTTTTCGCACAGCTCCCCAAGTTCGATCGTGGGTTTATTCAACTCATAGACCAGCGAAGAATCGACCGAGCTTCTTGCCTTTAGAATTTCGCCATGGACATGAATGACGTTCGATGAACCAGCACGTTCGTGCAAATCGTCGATGTTCTGGGTGATCACGATCACCTCGAACTTCAACTCGAGACGGGCAATAGCTTCGTGCGCCGAATTGGGCTGCGCAGCCAAGACGGACGTCCGGCGCTCGTTGTAAAAGGCCAGGACGGCCGATGCGTTTCGATTCCAACCTTCCGGGGAGGCAACGTCTTCGATGGCGTACTCGTGCCATAGGCCACCCATATCCCGAAAGGTCTTCAAGCCGCTTTCTCCGCTAACGCCGGCTCCGGTAAATACAACGATCTTTTCCACAACGATCCTTTCCGGCTAGGCCGCGATCAACGAGATCGATACATGTCCGCTACCCGCCACATCGACTGCCGTTAGGAAGCTACTGGAAAACGTCACGTTGCCCTGCTCCTTAGGGGATTGTTCCTCACATTCTTGAACTGTCCGCTATGGGTTACGGACCTTTAACGCTGGAGTTAAGCGGCGGCGTCGCCGTCCGCCTTGAACGAATTGTTAGCCACCATATTCACGCCAGAGCTTGTTGTAAGAGCTGAACCAAGTCTTGCGCTTGAGATTTAGAAAGCTTGATCGGCTGCATGCTCGCAGCGAGCGGCGCTTTGGACACAAGAGACATGCCGATAAACGACTCACCGTCAGATGACTCCATTGTGTAGACTTTAAGCGTTTGTGAAGAGAACGAGCCGCTGCTAGCCGACGCTTGGCCAATCTCGCGCTTAATCTTTCCGCCAAGCATTGCACCGGTAAAGCTGCCACTGCGAAAATAACGCCAAGCCATGTGGGCTAAAACGAATGCGAAGAAGGCCCAGAAAACGTAGTCAAACCACACGAGATATCCCCTTGCCGGCTAACGCTTGAGCTAAGCGGCCGCGGCCGCAACGTTTCGATCTTAGCGCAGCTTCCAGTCCGTGATCCGCTTGAGCGAATTGTTAGGTGTCATGGCGCGCGGCTTGAACTGCTAACGAGAATGCCGACAACAATTAGGATAGCCACCACCCAGCCGATCCACTCTCGCGAGGAAAGAAAGTGACCATCGCGTCTTGTTTTGTCGGCGTCGAAGATGAGCGACCAGAGCAAAAAATAAGAAGCCAAGAAACGCTTGCTCCCAGCTTGTCGGTGGCGCGTCTGGATGAGATAAACGGCTACGAGGGCGACAACGCTGAGAACGATTCCGCCAACAAGGTATGCGTGCTCATGCATTCAATGACGCCTAACGCTTGAGTTAAGCGGCGCTGGAGGCATCCGCCTTGAACGAGATGTTAGCCCCCAACTCGCCAAGCAACCAAGTTGCAAGCTGACGTGGCCCGCGCCGATTGCCATTGGAGCAATTCGCTGACTCGCTGCATGCAGAAAGGTAAAGCTGGCCGACGGTGCCCACCACAGACAAGCCCAACTCCTCACGTAGCGAAACAGTGTTTTTGGCGAGGGAAAGAAGCGTTTCGCTCTCTTGCGGCAGCCAATGAGGGCGGATCGTTTCCGGCAAGAAGTCAGAGTTGAAGAAGAGCATCTCACCGGATTGAGCTACACGAGGAAGCACCTGCACAAGCGAGTCCAACAGCGACGTCTCGGCTGCAGAAAGTTTTGCCTCTAGTTTGTCTAGCCGAGATGATTTCATAGGGTCTAACTACCTAATAGACGGACGTCGACGTCCGGTTATACATCTGTGCGCCCCTGCTGAACGCTGCCCCTAAAACCCTGACTTATGAGAACTTTATCTGCCCACGTCCTGCTAACAATCCGGTGCAAAGGCGGCCGTCGATTGCCGCCCTCGAATGTCCGCTTCGGGTCGAAAGCGGACATGAGCTGCCACCACGATCAGCCCTTCATTTTGATCATTTCGTCGATGTCGACGTAACCAACGTACTCCGCAAAAAGTGGCCTCATGGGCACTCCTTCGAGCCCAAGAGCGACGAGTACATCGTTGTGTATGGCGCGCAACTCCTGTCTTGCCAGCGAGTTACTTGAAATCTGAATGAACCGCTTCGCGCCGTAGTGAATGGTCAATATGAGTACGCCGCGAGCTCCACCCCAAGAGAGACGATGAATTTCGCTCACAGGGACGACTTTGCTCCCGAACAACCAGGATCGGGTTATCGAATGAGCGTCCATCGCGATGCGCAACGTCAAATCGAACAATACATGCATAGCTAGAACAACCCCCAGCGCGACGAAAGCACAGGCAACAAGAATGGGCGCTTGCCCAACGGCTTTTGCGCTAACCCAGAAGCATAGTGCGGTCCCGGGAAGGCCGACTAAAAGTGTCACAAACTGAGAAGTCGAAGACGGACGGTAGCTCTTGACCACGTGATCTCCTAGTTGCCGTCCCGATAGGTCCGCAATGGGTCGAAAGCAGACATTCGAGAGATCCCGCACGGAGCGCCGTTAAAGAGGCTCTTACACGAGACGCATCGATTGAAGCCTGGAAGATATATGGGCCATGGCCTCAAGCAAATAGTCGGGCCTAGGTTGCCAACCATGACTCCTTGACGCCATAGGCTTGAGCGATGCCACGCCAAGCGATGGCGTCGGCATTGATGCAGCCCCCAGCTTCTTCATAGGCATAGGCCTTCTGGCGAAACAGCTGCGCCATTGCCTCAACGTATGGCTCGTAGTGTGCGGCCACTTGCCTAGTGCTGTCGTCGTTTTCAAGGCAGACCGACACGAGTTCCCCCGACGAACAGTCGATACACAATTGAATGTCGCCATTCTCGTCGAGTATGGGAAATTGACTCGATTTCCAGCCCCAGAAGCCAAGGCGGTCAGTCAGTGCCTGATAGCCGCGATAGATGGATACGGCTCGTTCAAGCGGCAGGAACGACATGAATGCGTCGAGATACTCAATGCCGTTGTGCCACTCGTACAGGCAAACAAGAATCCCTGGCGGCGTCAGCTTGAGATCGGTAAACACCTGTTCAATTGTCTGGCGCGACAGGCCCGGCAGAGCTTCTGGCTCCGAGTTGACTGCTAAAACCTCATCGAACAAATTGCGCAGTGTTTCGAGAGTTTCCATAGGTTAGTCCTGGACCGAACGATTGAGATGTGGAGTCGCAGTCGCACCGGTTAGCAGAATACTGGGCGTCTACGCAATGTCCGCTTCGGGTCGAAAGCGGACATTCAAGCGCGGATAAGAACGTACTCTCTATCCCCTTTTTGTGACAATGCGCGCTCGTGGGCTTGGTCAGCACCGCGAGCCAGCGGTGGCCCAGAGCATCGTTGCTCATCGGCCGTGTTAACTGCCTAATATGTAGAAATTTTTTGTCAGATGTAGCTGAGGCGTTTGCTACCAAATAGCGACAGAAGTCGGAAAAGCCCGTAACCGGAGCTCGGTATACGGGTCGTCTTGTTGGACAGCCCCCTCCCTTACAACCAAGAGAGGGAGAGTCCTTTGCTAGCAGCCTCTACTTAAAGCGTGAAGCTTTTAAAGTGTGAAGTCGTATCGGGCAGACAGACGTACCTGACGTGGTGTGGTGTAGTTCAATTCTTGTCGATAGGTCTGACTTGGTGTCTCACGATCGGACGCGTAGCCCTGAATATAACCCTGGGCGATTTGACGATTGAATACGTTAAGTGCGTCGACCTTGAAGGTCAGCTTGTTGTCAGCCCAACGCGGCATGTACGCCACGTTCACATTGAACGTATAGGTCCACGGCGTACTGCCTGCTGTACCTCGCGGAGAGAACCTGTAGTCGGCCGAGGGCGGCACATAATTCGGCGAACCTGGTGAGGTGCCGGAACCTGCGAGGCCACAGTAGTAATAGTAAGAGCCTCCATACAAACCTCTATCGGCGGTCGGATAGTAGCTGTTGCAGCTAACCGAACGACCTGATGCCACCACCGCGGTTGCACCAATGCGCCATTCCGGAGTGATCTGGTAATAGCCAAACGCCTTGATCTGATGCTTGCGATGATTCGGCAATAAACCATTGGCACCCACCATCAGTTGCGGCAGGTCCCAATCCTGTGTCCGCGAGACATCGCTCTGACCACCGGAGCCCGTATCCAGATCAGAAGCCAACTGACCTTCGGTATTGCCGTAATTGCGTGAGAAGGTGTACTCCAGCTTGCCGTACCACTTCCCATCGAACGGATGCTCGGCAAACAGATCAATGGCGTAGTACTTACGCTTGAGCTTGGGCAGATTCAGTTCAGCAGCGCTGTAAGTCACCGTCTTGAAGCTGCCGTCAATCTGCTCTTGCTCGAAGGTATTTGCCACCCCAGGATTGAACAAATAGCAGGCGCCACCCAATGTCGGTGTACAGGTATCGTCAATGGCGCTGCGCAGAGTACGGAAAGTCGCCTTCGCGCCCCAGTTGAATGCCGGCGTAAGCTGATGCTGCATGCCTAAAATGTACTCATCTTGGAAATGCGACTTCATATTCTTTGCAGCAACGGTACGCGGATCGAGTGACTGACCACATTCAAGATTAGAGGAAACGGCATTACCGCCCGCACACGTATAGCCCTTGCTGGCATCCACTGGAATGGACTTGAGCCCGATCGGCGCACCAGTGCGCGGGTCGGTACCGGTGTAAGTGAAGTACTCCACGGTATACAACGATGCGGAAGCACCGCGCACGGCAACGTTATTCGGCGGAGCCAGATGGTAGCGACCGGCATTGCCAAACACCTTTAGCGTTGCGTCGCCAAAAACATCCCACGATGCACCGATGCGCGGCGCCAACTGGTGACGTTGGGAGATAAACGACAGACTATCACTGTTGTAATTGGTGAACTGCTCGTTGCGCAGTCCCAGCGACAACAGCAAGTTGTTAGTGACCTGCCAACGATCCTCGATGTACTGCGACGATTGCTCGACTTTCACATCGGCAAATTGGGAGTAGTACTGACGACGGACGAAATAGCCCTTATTGGAGCCTGAAACGCCGGCACCCGAACCTCCGGCCGAAGCGGGTGAACCGACGCCTAGGCCGGCATTCACTGCGGAGTTTTTATTGGCTGTCTGCTGAAACACCCAGACATAACCGCCCGCATATTCCCCTCCCGTGATGGACCGCGCCTCTTGATTGTCGGCACCGATACGCAGCGAGTGGTCGCCAAGGCGATACTCAAGATCCAGGCGCCAGCCCTCCGTCTTATCCTTGCTCCCGTCAGGAATAACCGTTCTGGCGAACTGGCATGTAGCGTTGTACGTGATGCCTGGCATTTGGTTGATGGCTGTCGTATTACCGACAATACGCGGGCAGTTCGGGTCGTATTTCCAGGGCGACTCGATGTGATTGTCGGTCTGCTCGCCATATAAAGCAGTAAACGTCAGGTTGTCCGCGAGGTAACCCGTGTATTTTCCGATGTAAAGTTCGCCGCCGTCCTTGGTATAGATTCCACCGGTTTGAATTCCATTATGGCTGTAGTTGCTGTAATCGAACCCGGTCAGCGCACTCTCGTATTGCTTTTTATCCGAGACTGCCGTCAGCTCAACGATGTTGCTGTCATTGATGTTCCAATCGACCTTCGCGACCCAGCGAGGCATTTTGTAGCTGTACTGATTAAAGCCGTTCGCTGCGCGCGGGTCGGCTGAGCTAACACGCACATTCGCGCCTTCCCTTTTGTCGATTTCACCGGACAGGTAGACGAACAAACGATCCTTGATAAGCGGCCCGCCAATGTAAGCACCATATGAGGTCGTCCAATACTGGTTTTTGTTGCGATAGCTGCGCAGGGTTCCATCCGTGTCTGGATAAAAGCCCGTTTGCGGATAAGGCGTATTACGCGGACTGGCGCGCAGCACGGCAGGCGACCAATAGGCTGCGACACCACCTTTCCATTCATTGGTGCCGCGCTTGGTTGTAATGTTGATGACGCCACCGGTGGAGCGCCCGAACTCGGCGCCATAGCCACCGGTCAAAACCTGCATTTCGTCGATGGCATCGAACGGTAGCGTGGAGTGACCTATCGCAGTCAGCGGATTGGTTACCGCATAGCCATTGATGTAGTAGGCGTTTTCGGAGGAAGCCGAGCCACCAAAGCTCGGAACATCGTAGGCGGAATTGGTAACTACACTTGGAGCCAACAAGGCGGCGGCAGCTATATCGCGACCTATCGGCAATTTCGACAACTGCTCGGCGCTGAAAACGGTGCGCGTATCCACTGACGATACGTCAATTGGCGGCAGCACAGACGCAACGACTGAAACGCCTTCGAGATTCTTGGTCACGTGTTCTGCAGCGAACGAAACCTCGGTGCCACCGGAAATGGATACCACGACGTTATCGCGCGTACTCACCGTTGCACCATCGCTTCGCAACATCACTTTGTATTTGCCGGTGGGCAAAGCCGAGATGCGATAGCGGCCGGCGCTATCCACCGGCACGGTGCGCGTCAAACCGGTTTCCATATTTTCGATGACAATGGTGCTGTTGCTAGATGAAACGCCGGTCTGGCCGAAGATCGCACCTGCCGCCGACTGGGCGAGCGCATCCGTATCGATCACGCACAACCCTAAACCGACGGCTAAAGCCGTGCGACGCAAGGGACGCGACATACACAAGTTATGGAGGCTCATACGCCGACCTCCTCAAAGCTAGGCGTACTTACTCGCATATCGGTTGCGGAGTGCGATGGTTGTTGCCATACCTCGCCAGCCATAACGAAGCCGGTCACCGTCACCGCCTCGAGCTTTTTCACTACCTTGCCAATGCCAGCCTGCTCGTCTTGCGCCAGCTCAAGCGCCATGGCCCCCGCCTGCCCCGGAATTGCCCCGGCGATGGCCAGACTCACCGCACATACCCAACGCGAACGCAAATGACGTTTGTCGTTTGCCGATGCCCGTACACATTTCGTGATCATGCTCACTCCTTCGAACTGCATGCCATCCGATGATTTGCTTGTGCCATGGACGGTCATTCGCCATTCCATGGCCTCCCTAGGTATTGCGTTTGACCTCTTACGTCCTCCCTGGTGATACCCGCGTATGTCGCCCAAGCAGCACGCGCCCACCAGAGATGTCGCAAGAAAAAACGCCAAATCAAATTTGCATAGCAAATCTGATTTGTCAATAACGCTGGGGGCGCTTGCAAGAATGGCTCGGCCTTTCGTGATTAGCGCAGCCTTGCCCTGGCCCATGACTAAACCCAAGACCAAGCCCAAGAAACCCAAGAAGCACAAGCCCGATCCTGAGTTTCCCAACCGCCTCAATCACTTATGTGACAGCGCCGCGGTGCCTGCTGACCGTGGGCGCGTCACGGCTGTGGCGAATATCTTTGCGGTGGCTCGTGAAACACCACGCTTGTGGTTCTTAGGGAAGGTGATGCCGGAGATACCCCGACTGATCGAGATCGTCGATACCTTCGGCACCACTCTGGATTGGCTGGTGCTGGGGCGTGGCGAGGTGAGCGCCCCGTACAAAGGTCTAAAAAATCAACGTGTTGGTGAAGAAAAGGCAGTCTACGAAACCCTCTCGGCGCAAGAACGCGCGGTCATTGCCGCCATGCGCGAGCTAAGTGAAAAACGCCGCGCCGGGTTGCTTGCCTTGCTTACAGAGCGCTGACGCCTAAGAGCCTGAAACAAAAAAAGCCGGCACTTTTTAGTGCCGGCTTTTTCTTTGCCGCTATGGGGATAAAAGCAAATGTTATTGGGGGTTTGCCACAAGCCTCCGCCTTCTCTTACAAGCACGGACTCCGTCCACCATCAATAACGAGGCACACCCTCGACGTGGCACTGCTGCACCCATTTGCGTGCGGATGCAGCACCGGCATCGTCGTTGGCCTGCTGACGCATCTCTACGATGGTTTGCCAGTTGCGCGCGCATAACGGCCCCAGGCGCGGACCAAGCTCCCAGGAACGGCGAGCCAGTTTTTCGGCGGCGGCATAGTCTTTGGCGCGTATCGCCAACTCCGCGCGGTCTTGCAACAGATCGGGGGAGTCCGGGCTGATTTTCAGCGCCTGGTCGAGCTTGGCGATGGCATCGTCGTAACGGCCGTTGCGCTCATCGGTAACGGCCACGTCTTGCAGGGCGGCCACGCCCGGATCACGCAACGGGTTGACGCTGATCGCCGATTTTTCTTTATCGCCGGCCATGCGAATGGCGGCAATGATGTCGCTGTCGTGACGCACCGGGCGCACGGATGGCGAGGGCGCGCTCGGCTGAGTGCAGGCGGCAAGCAAGCAGGTGGCTAACAACGTTGCCGACAACATCAAGTGCGGCGTGGAGGGGCGTGGCAATTTCAATGACGACATCTTTAATTCCGAATCGGGGCGGTCGTGGCGGGTGCGGGTGCGTCCAGCGGCGCATCCGGGCCACCGCCAAATACATTTTCTACATGCTGCCAGAAGCAGCCTGCTGGATCCTGCGAAAGGGTACCGGTAATCACCGGCACCTGTCGCACACCTTGGCAATCGGGGTCGCTGCGCTTGCCCTCTGGATTGATCGGTGCCATTTCCAAACCACTGCTTGGCGCCGCGGAGAGCGGGCTGGTCGGCAATTTGGCGAATAGCTCGCGCCATGCGCGCAGGCTGCCGGTGGCGCCGTACAAGCCGCTGGGCTTGTTGTCGTCGCGACCCATCCAGAAGATGGCCAGATGATCGCCGGTAAAGCCGCCAAACCAGCTATCGCGCATGTCGTTGCTGGTACCGGTCTTACCGGCCGCATTCAAGGAGGCCAGGTTGGAACTACCAATCGCGCTGGCCGTACCCGAGCGTGCTACCTGCTGCATCGCCCAGGTCACCAGCCGCACGGCCTCCTGGTATTCGCCCTTGCCGGTTTTGACTTCGTAGCGCTTGATGGTCGCGCCCTTTTCATCGACCACGCCGCGCACAGCGATCAGCGGCAACGCATGGCCGTCGGAGGCCAGGTACTGATAGAGCTGCGCTGTTTGCAGCGGCGAGAGATCCAAGGCACCGATCAGTAAGGACGGGCTGGGGTTGACGTCGCTCAAGCCGAAGGATTCCAGGAATGCCTTGACACGCGGCACCCCGACACTCATGCCCAAATGGATGGTGGCAAGATTCCATGAGCGCACCAGCGCATCGACCATCGGCACCTGGCCGTGAATTTCGCCATCGTCGTTTTTGGGCGACCAGATCGAACCATCGGGTTGGCGCATATCCACCGGCGAATCATCGACCGGGCTGCCGAGATTCCAGTGATCGGGCTGCGACAGCGCCACTAGATAGACAAAGGGCTTGACCAGCGAGCCGATCGGCCGACGCGCATCGATGGCGCGGTTGAAGCCTTGATCGCCCGGATCTTTACCGCCGACCACCGCCAGCACGCCGCCGCTTTTCGCGTCGGTCACTACGGCGGCGGCTTGCGCGGCATCGCCGCGTTTGCCGAGGCCTTTCAAGGTGGTGGTAATGGCTTGCTCGGCGTAGAGCTGCGCGGCCGGATCAAGCGTGGTGAAAATGCTCAGATTGCCTTGACTGAGGGTGTCGTCGTCGAAGTCATTGGTGATCTGCGTGCGCACCAACTGCATAAAGGCAGGGAAACGGTTATGCGGCAACTGACCATTGCCGGCGATACCCAGCGGTGTGGCCTGCGCTTGCTTGCCCTGCTCTTCGGTGAGCAAGCCGGTGGTGACAAATTGCTGCAATACCAGGTTGCGGCGCGACAGCGCGCGGTCGGGATAACGGCGCGGGTCGTAATAGCTCGGCCCCTTGACCAGGCCGACCAGCAGGGCGATTTCCTGTGGCTGCAGATCTTCCATGCGGCGGCCGAAAAAGAATTCCGAGGCGGCGGCAAAACCATGCACGGCCTGGCTGCCTTGCTGGCCGAGGAACACCTGATTGACGTAAGCCTCAAGAATGCGGCCTTTGTCGTAGTGCGCCTCGATCAAGATCGACATCAGCGCTTCGTTGAACTTGCGGGTGAAGTTTTGGCCGCGATCGAGAAACAAATTGCGCACCAACTGCTGCGTCAGCGTGGAGCCGCCCTGCACGGTATGCCCGGCGCGCAGATTGGCGAAGCTGGCGCGCAGAATCGCCGTGAGGTCGATACCAAAGTGATGCTTGAAGTCGCGATCTTCGACCGCCTGCAGGCCGGCCAGCAATAAAGGCGGCGCATCGGCGAGACGCACGATGCGGCGCTCCTCTTGCTGGGCGCCATACAAGGTGGCGATACGGGCCGGGTCCAGATGTGCCAGATCCAGCGGCTTGCCGCTGGCGACATCTTTCACCGAGACCACCTGCCCCTTGCCCAGGGCCACGCGGATGCGCTTGGGCACTTCGCCGCCATCGGGGCCGGCATAGCCGCGCGAGGCGATGATGAAGCTGCTGCCATCTTTGGCCCAGCTACCGGCGACCTGACCATGGCCATCATTGCTATAACCGGAGAACGTCAGCTCCAGCTCCAATGCGGCGGGCGTCATAGGTGTATTGGCCGCCAGTGGCAGGGGCCGCGCGTAGACGCGCGTAGGCACAGCGAAAACCAAATCGTTGAAACGGGCCTGCACCCGTTTGTTCAGCACCACGGTGTATGGCAACACGAATCCAAAGAACAGACCCATGCAGACCCAGAACGGAATGCGCACTACACGCCAGCACGCACCTGCGATGGAACGAAGTCGGGTCGAATCAGCCAAGGTGGGGGAAATCCTGAACGAAAGTTTGCCGATGATAGGACCAGCCGCCCGGCGGGCATCTGAATGCGGATGGCTTTTTTGGGGCGCAGATGGGGAAAAACGGGGAACGGGGAACGGGGAACGGGGAACGGGGAACGGGGAACGGGGAACGGGGAACGGGGAACGGGGAACGGGGAACGGGGAAAAGCTTAAAGAGCAAGAACAGAAGAGCAAGTGCCGAAGGGCAGAAGCAGAACACAGCAAGATCAAAAAGAACGCGGAGCTAGGACAGCCCCTCGAACATCACGTTCCCCATTCCCCATTCCCCATTCCCCGTTCCCTGCTTCACCCAACCCCCTACATCCGGGCCTGAACGCCCGTGGCATCACGCCAGGCAAGCGCTGCAATTCGCTATTGTCGGCGATCAAGTCGGCTTCGAGGCGAGTTAATGGGCAAAGAACGCGGAGCTACAACAGCCCCTCGAACATCACGTTTCCCGTTCCCCATTCCCCGTTCCCCGCCTCACCCAACACCCCGCATCCGGCCTGAACGCCCGTGGCGTCACGCCAAGCAAGCGCTGCAGTTCGCTGTTGTCGGCGATCAGGTCGGCTTCGAGGCGGGTTAATGGGCCACGCAAGCGCGGTACGGCGTGCCGCCCCAGACGCAGCAGCCAGGCCGGCAATGGCAGTGGCACCGTCGTTACCGGCAGGCTGGCGCGCACACGCGCAAACATGTCAGAGGCGGGCAAACGTTCGCCGCCACCGATCGACAGCACGCGCCCGGCCGCTTCTGGCTGATCGAGCGCGGCGATCACCGCTTGCGCAATATCTTGTGCATGCACCGGCTGACGCAGACCACGGCCGGCCGGCAAGGGGAACAAGCGCATCCGCATGGCGCGCTGGGCAATGGGCGTCAGGCTTTTATCCAGCCCGGCCCCGTAGATCAGGGTGGGCCGCAGCACCGTCCACGAGCAGCCATGCCGTGTGCAGACATCGATCAATGCGTTTTCGCCCGCATGCAGTAGCTGCGAGATCGCGCGCTCGGCAGGCACATCGGAGTCGCGCTTGGTTTCCGCGCTCATCGAGCTGGTGGCGATCACCCGTGGCCGCAGACTCAAGTCGGCGCTTTCCAGCCAGCGGGCGAAGCCAGACAAAGGGCCAAAGCTGATGATGGCCGATACCGGCCCAATGGCCGGCATGGCGTCGGGAAGTTCGCCGACCAACCATTGCACGCCGGCTTGTGCTGCACGCTGATGGCGACTGAGCGCGAGCACGTTGTCACCTCGCGCCAGCAGAAGCGGCAATAGAAAGCGGCCAATCTGGCTACTGCCGCCGAATACCAATACGGTCATGCTGATCTCGTTATGGATCTCGTCATATGGGGCCAGGGCTATCGCCCTGCTTGCACGCGCGCGGTCAGCTCACGCAGACGCGGATGATCCGGCGCCAGCTTGCGCGCGCTATCCAGCGATTGCGTGGCGCCGGGGCGATCGCCACGCGCAATTTGTTGATCGGCCTGATCCATCCATGCGCTGGCAAGACGCTGGCGTAGCTCGCCCTGCCCGACATCGCCCGGCGCCAGGTCGGACAAATCGGCCAGCCGGTTACCGGCCTGGGCGAGATTGCCGCTAGCCAACGACTGATTGAACTGACGGGCGACCACATTGGGCAACTCTTGCAAACCACGCCGCGCAGTCTCGTTGTTGCCGTCGATAGCCAGCGCACTGCGATACAAGTCGTAAGCGCTCTCGCCAGGCGGCAACATGATTTGACCGCGCTTGGCGGCCACATCGGCACGCTGCAGCATGCGCGCCAGCTCGGCGCTCTGTTGCGGCGTCAGGGTTGCCGGCGTGGCCTCGACCGGCTCCTCGGTACTTGGCACCGCGCGCGCCGTATGTTCGCGCACCACATGTTTCTGGGCATCGCTGAGTCGCGCGCGCGCTGCGGCCAGATCGGCTGACTTGGGCGCCCATGCCGCCGCCTGCTCGATCAGTTTGCCGGCTTGTGCCGTATCGCCATCGTCGATCGCCGCATTAGCCTGCACGATTAACGCCTGTGCGACCTGCCCCAGCCCCGCCTTGGCTTCGGCATTGTCTGCGTCCAGCGCCAGGGCGGCTTTGAAATACGCCAGTGCGGTGTCGTCACCGGGGCCAGCCATGCGACCGGCGCGCAAGGCATCCTGGCCGCGCTTGATGGCGTCATCCAGCTCACCGCTATCGTCTTTTTGTACCTGCACCAAGCTCGCGCGCAAGGCCGGCAATTCACCATAGTTGGGCAGCAGTACAGCGAGTTTGTCGATGATGGCGCTGGCTGCGACCCGGTCACCGGCGGTAAGCGTCTTGCGCGCCTGCGCCGCAAGCGCGTCGCCGACCTGATCCAAACCATGCGCCGCCACCGCATTGCCGGGGTCGGCGATAAGCACCTGGTGGTACAAGGCACCCGCGCCATCGGCGCCGTCCAGCCGGCCCTCGGCAAAGGCCTTTTGCGCCTGCTCGATCAAACTGCCCGTTTGTACGGTAGCGCCGCGTACCTTGGCCATGGCCTGAGTCAAGCGCTCTACATCGCTGCCGCCACCGAGCAGTTCGCGCGCGGCGGCCAGTGCCTGGTCCGCATCATCCAGCCGACCGGCCTGCAGCGCGGCATCCGCACGGCTGACTTCGGCCAGCCCTACTTTGCGCAAACCATCGCGCGCCCGATCGTTGTCGGGCTCCAACGCACGCGCCGCCTCGAACAACTCGCGCGCACTATGACCGTCATTACCGTCTAGACGGCCATTCTGAAAAGCCTGATCGGCACGCCCCAGCACATCGTTGAGTTCAGTACTCGGCACCAGCCCGCGCAAACGATCTTGTTCAACCCAGGCAAAGGCGATGACGCCTATCACGATCAACAGCAACAAAGGCAGCAGCCAGCCACGCTTACGGGCGCGCTTGGGTCGCGGCGGCGGCGCCGGGCGGCGGCGCTCGGGGTCGATGCTGACGTGTGGCAGACCATCGCGTGCCGACGACAGGGGCGATGGTTCATCCAAATGATCGATATCGCCCAGCGTCGGCTCGGTGCGGCCATGTTGCTCGGGGTCGTGGTGGTCTTTATGTCCGCTCATATATCCCTTGCCTCAACGGCAACGACAAGAGCTTAGCATTGCGCTATACGAGTACCTGGGGCATTAGTGGCGTTGCGTTCATGCGCGTTTAACTCCCTGGAGCCTACTTATCCACCACTGACGCGCCGCACTTCAACCACATTGGGCAAGGCCGCCAGCCGCCCCAGCAAGGTCGATAACTGCTCGTAGTCGCGCACGCGCAAGGTAAAGCGCATCTCCACCTCGCCCGTGCGGGTAAAGACCCGGCTGGAGGAGGCAATGATATGGGTGCCGAAGTTGCTGATAAGGCTGGTGACGTCTTTCTGCAAGCCCTTGCGGTCATAGCCGCGCAGCTCGATGTCTACCTCGTAAGCCTGCGCGGCGGCCTTGCCCCATTCCACGTCGATCACCCGCTCGGGATCGCGCTGGGCCAGCCAGGCGAGGCTGCTGCAATCGGCGCGGTGCACGGATACACCCCGGCCACGGGTAATAAAACCGCGCACCGGATCGCCCGGCAACGGCTGGCAACACCGCGCCAGCGTGGTGAGCAGGTTGCCGATGCCTTCGATGCTCAGCGCGCTATGTTCGTGGGTGGCATGGCGTGAAGTGACTGGCAAGGCCGATTGCATGACCTCGGCCGGCGCGGCCGCTTCTTGCAACACGCGGGTGATCTGGCCGGGATTGATCTCGCCCAGCGCCAACGCGATCAACAGCTCATCGTGACTTTTCAGATGAAAATGCGCCGGCAGCTTGCTCAGATCGGCAGCCGGTACGGCATTGCGCTTGAGTTCGCGATCGAGCATGGCGCGGCCGGCGGCAATGTTGGCGTCGTGAGCGATGCGGCGAAACCACACCCGAACTTTTTCGCGCGCCCGGTTGGTATTGAGATAACCGTGATGTACCGACAGCCAGTCGCGGCGAGGCTCGGACAATTTACCCGTGAGGATCTCGATCCGATCGCCGCTCTGCGGCTGAAAACTCAACGGCACGATGCGGCCGTTGACCTTGGCGCCGCGGCAACGATGCCCCACTTCGGTGTGTATGTGGTAAGCGAAATCCAGCACGGTGGCGCCATGCGGCAGATCGAACACCTCCCCTTTCGGGGTCAATAGATAGACCCGATCTTCCAGCAACTCGGTTTGCAGCTCGGCCGCCAGATCGCCACCGCCAGAATCGGCTTCGTTCTCGCCGCGCGGCTCCAACAGGCGGCGCATCCAGGCGATTTTCGCCTCGAACTCGCTGTCGCCGCTGCCGCCCTCTTTGTAGCGCCAGTGCGCTGCCACGCCCAACTCGTTGTAGCGATGCATGTCGTGGGTGCGTATCTGCACCTCCAAGGTTTTGCCGCGCGGGCCGATCACCGCCGTATGCAGCGAGCGGTAGTCATTGCCTTTGGGTCGGGCAATGTAATCGTCGAATTCGCCCGGCAGGTGCGGCCACAGCGTATGCACCACGCCGAGTGCGCCATAGCAATCGGCCACGCTGTCGACCAGCACGCGCACGGCGCGAATATCGTACAGATCGGAAAACTCCAGCGCCTTGCGCTGCATTTTTTTCCAGATCGAGTAGATGTGCTTGGGCCGTCCGGCCAGGTTGGCCTCAATACCTGCCGCTGCCAGCGCGCGGCGCAATACCTCCAGCGATTCCTCGATAAAGCCTTCGCGGTCGGTACGGCGCTCATCGAGTAGTTTGGCGATGCGCTTGTAGGTCTCCGGCTGCAGATGACGAAACGCCAGATCCTCCAGCTCCCACTTCAGTTGCCAAATACCAAGCCGATTGGCGAGTGGCGCATGGATATCGTTGGTGAGCCGGGCCAACGCCTGCCGTTCTGGTTCGGGTAGCGCGCTGGCCGCACGCAATCGCGCTAGCTGACGCGCCAGCAGAATAAACACCACGCGCACGTCGCGGATGATCGCCAACAACAAACGGCGCAAACCTTCGGTGCCGGTACCCGGCGCACGTTGCGCATGCAGCATCCACACTTGTTCGGCCGCCTCCTGACCTGCCACCAGGCGCTGCAACTCGGCAGGCAGGCGTGCTGCCTGTTGCTGCCACAACACCGGATCGACGCGCGCCAGTTCAAACCACAGTGCAGCCGTCTGGGTTTGCGCGTCGCAGCCAAGCATGCCCAGCAGATCGAGTACGTCGGCGCATTCGTCGCCGTTCATCGGCCGCTGCGAACACAACTCGATCACCTCGGTCAGCGGCGCCGGCAAGGCACGCTCGCGCCATGCCGCTAAACGTGTTGACGCTGATGGTGGCGCGGCTTGAACCATAACGAGCGAGGCTCCTGTCTGACGCCCCATTCTAGACGCGGTTGGCCGTGGCCGGGCGGGCGTGGACGTGCATGGACGTGCTGGGTAGGTTGGGGTGAGCGCAAGCGAACCCCAACGTCGATGGCCCAGCATTACCAACAAGGTCGATTGGATTCCGCGATGTTGGGGTTCGCGTTGCTCACCCCAACCTACCGAGGTTGGGGGCTGAGGTTTGGGGTTTCAGTTCACGGCTTCCAGCGCCTTGGCCAGGCGTTTGGCCGATACCGGTTCGGCGGTTTTCAGCTCTTGTGCGAACAGCGACACGCGCCACTCTTCGATCAGCCAGCGCAATTCGTCGAGCGACGCGGTGCCGGCGGCGCGATGTTTCAGGTATTCGCGCCAATACGGCAACACCTGCAGCATGCGTTGCTGGTCTTTGGTCGGGTCTTGGCGCAGGCGTTCGGCGCGCAAGCGCATCGCTTTGAGGTAACGCGGAAAGTGGGCAAGCCGCGCGGTGGGCAGTTCGCGCAAGAAACCCGGCACCAGCAAGCCATCGAGTTGCTCGCGCAGGTCGTCGTAACTGGCGCGGGCGAAGCCGAGCAAGGGTGGCTGTAGCCAGGACTTTAAATCGGCCTGCGCTTCAATGATCGGCTCGGCCAGTTTTAAGCGCTCTACGGCGGCGGCAAACAGCTCGCGCGAGACTTGAGTACGCAAGGTCTCGAAGGCTGCGGCCGTGCGCACGTCCAGTTCGTGGCGTTCGAGCAGGTCGGCAAAACCACCTTCGACCAGGTCTTCGCGCAGGCTATCGATACTGCCCAGCGGTGCGTATTTCAACGCCAGCGGATTGGCGACCGGCAAGCGTCGCCGTGCTTGTTTGGCATCGCTGGACAATGCATTGCGCAGCAAACGCACCACGCCATCGCGATGCGCGACACGCGCTTCATCACCGCGCTCGAACACGCGCAGCGCGACGGTTTCGCCCAGATCCACCAGCGCGGGAAACGCCAGCAAGCCGCCGTCGGAACGGACCTGGCGAGGAATCTCCTCAAAATCCCAGGTGGCTACGTCTTCGCGGGTCAGCTCGATATCGGTCTTGCGCGAGAACGCCTCGCGCGCCTGACCCTCCCACTGCCGGCGAATGGCTACCAGATCACGACTCGAGGCGAGTGTCTTGCCTTGCTCATCGTGCAGGCGATAACGCATATGAAAATGCGCCGGCAGCTCAACGGCCGTGAATTGGGCCGCGCCGATCTCGACACCCGTCGTGCGCTTGAGGAAACCGGCCAGCGATTTGGCCAGCGACTCGTCACTGGGCGCTACCGCCTCGACAAACGCGCGGGCGAAATCCGGCGCCGGCACAAAGTTGCGTCGCAACGGCTTTGGCAGGCCACGAATCAATTCGGCCACTTTCTCGCCGAGCAGGCCCGGCACCAGCCACTCGCAACGTGCTGCCGGCAGCGCGTTCAACATCGCCAGCGGCAAATGCAGGGTGACGCCATCGGCCTCGTCGCCGGGAACGAAGCGATATTCCAGACGGTAACGCTGCGGCAGTATCTCGATCGCGGCGGGGAACGCTTTCGGATCGAGTCCGGCGCCGCCGACCATCACGTCATCGATCGACCAGCGCAGCGCAGCCTGCTCGGCCGGGCGTGCTTTGCGATACCACGCATCGAGCGCACGGCTACTGGCGATCTCTTGCGGCAGCTTGTCCGCAAAAAAGTTGACCAGCTCGTCCTCGTGACGGATTAAGCCCTCGCGGCGCTGCTTGGCCTCGATACCCAAGGCGTCGTCCAGCACGCGTTGATTGGCGCGAATAAAATCCACGCGCGCATCGATGTCGCAACGAACCAGCGCCTCGCGCAGGAAAATCGCATGTGCTTGCGCTGGATCTTGCTGCTGAAAAGTCACCGGCCGCCGCTCGACCAGGCTCAAACCGAACAGGCTCACTTGCTCGTAAGCCACCACATGCCCGCGCTTCTTCGACCAATGCGCATCGCGGCAGGCACTGCGCAGCAAATGCGCGGCCTGCTGCTCGACCCACAAAGGCTCGATGCGGGCGCACATCATGCCCCACACCTTGCCGCCGATATCGAGAATCTGCGTGGCGAAGATCCAGTTTGGCGGCACTTTGGCTAGTGCTGAGCCGGGGAATACCTGGAAACGCCGCTCGCGCGTGCTTAGGTATACACCCTTCTCGTCTTTGCGGCCCACCTGGGTAGGCAGGCCAGCCAGCAGGCTGCGGTGGACGCTCTCGTACAGACGATCGGCTTCGTTGTTGTCGGGAACGGGGAACGGGGAACGGGGAACATGAGCGTCACCGTTGCCCTTATCCTTGCCGTTCTTCGTAGCGCTTTTGTTGCCACTTCTGTTGTCCATCGCCGCTTTGGGTGGCTGCGACGTCAATGTTCCCCGTTCCCCATTCCCCGTTCCCCAAATCTCCTGCGCCACCAGCAACAACTGCCGATGCAACTCGCGCCACTCGCGCATGCGCATAAAGCTGAGGAAGTTTCGCGAGCACCAATCGCGCAGTTTCGACTGCGTCAGCTCCTCGTGCACCGCGTGGTATTCACGCCACAGGTTGAGCACGCCGACGATATCGGATTTCGGATCGACAAAGGCCGCATGAGCGGCATCGGCTTGCTGGCGCGCATCGGCGGGGCGCTCGCGCGGGTCTTGGATACTCAAGAATGAAACGACGGTAAGCAGTTCGCGCAGGCAACCCAGCGTGTTCGCCTCGACCAGCATGCGCGCCAACTGCACATCGATCGGCAGCCGCGCCAGGGTGCGGCCGATGGCGGTGAGCCGGCGCTGCTCGTCAATCGCGGAGATTTCCGCGAGGCGGCGATAGCCGTCGGCGATGACTCGCGGGTCGGGTGCTTCGAGAAAGGGGAATTCGTCCACCTCGCCCAATTGCAGCGACAGCATGCGCAGGATCACGTTGGCCAGCGACGAACGCAGCAGCTCGGGGTCGGCGAAGGCTGCGCGGCTGGCGTAGTCGGCTTCGTCATATAAGCGATAGCAAATACCGGGGCCGACGCGGCCGCAGCGGCCTTTGCGCTGATCGGCGGCGGCTTGCGAAATCGGCTCGACATGTAGGCGTTCAAGCTGGCTGCGCTGGCTGTAGCGCTTCACGCGAGCCTGCCCGCTATCGACGACGTAGCGAATACGCGGCACCGTCAACGAGGTTTCCGCCACATTGGTGGCCAGCACCACGCGTCGTTTGGTGCCGGGCTTGAACACGCGATCCTGGTCGCCGGCGGACAGCCGGGCGTACAGCGGCATAATCTCCGTCTCGCGGTATTGCCGGCGCGACAGCAGTAGATGCGCATCGCGAATCTCGCGTTCGCCGGGCATGAAAATCAACACGTCGCCGCGCGGGTCGTCGTGAGTGATTTCATCCAGCACGGCAGCGATATGCTCGGCACCGCCTTGCTGCATATCGCCCGCGCGCTGACCGCGCCTTGCCGCCAACTCGTCCAGCGAGCGCCAACGTACCTCCACCGGATACGCGCGCCCTTCCACCGACACTACCGGCGCGCCATCGAAATGCTCGGCGAAGCGCGCGGTATCGATGGTGGCCGAGGTAACGATGATTTTCAGCTCGGGCCGTTTAACCGCAAGCCGCTTCAGATAGCCCAGCAAAAAGTCGATATTGAGGCTGCGCTCGTGCGCCTCGTCGATGATGATGGTGTCGTAAGCGCTCAGCCACGGATCGCCCTGCGTCTCGGCGAGCAGGATGCCGTCGGTCATGAACTTGATAAGGCTTTGCTCGGATACCTGATCGTTAAAACGAACCTGGAAACCGACCTTGTCGCCAAGCTGGGTGCCGAGCTCTTCGGCGACGCGACGCGCTACCGAGCGCGCGGCCAGGCGGCGGGGCTGGGTGCAGCCGATCATGCCCGCTTCGCCCCGACCCGCCGCCAGGCATAGCTTGGGTAATTGGGTGGTCTTGCCCGAGCCGGTCTCGCCGGCAATCACCACCACCTGGTTTTCGCGTATGAGCTTGATGATGTCGTCGGCACGCGCGGTGATCGGCAGCGACTCGTCCAGCCGAATGGCTGGTTTGGCCGCCACGCGGGCACGGCGCTTTGCTGCCGAGGTTTCAATATCAGACGTCAGCGCCGCGAGTTTTTTCTCGTCCGGCTTGCGCGACAACGCCCGCCAACGGCCGAGCAAACGGCCGAAATCGCGACTGGACACGCCATCGAGTGCCTTGCGCAGGGCGCGCAGTTGGGGCTCGGGCGTAGCGGAGGAAGGGGATACGTTACTCATGGGACCGCACATGATAGCCGCACACTATGGCCGACATTGGCAGTATCCATTTCCCCCCGCCCCGCTCCCCCGCTAAGCTCGGCCTTGTCTCTCATCTACACCACAGGAAGGAGCACTCATGGCCGTTTCGATCGGTATCCCCAAGAAAGAGCGCGAGCAAATCGCCAAGCATCTCTCCAAGCTGCTGGCCGATACCTATTCGCTCTACCTGAAAACGCACAGCTTCCACTGGAACATCACCGGCCCGCAGTTCAACAGCCTGCATACGATGTTCGAGACCCAGTACAACGAACTGTGGCTGGCCGCCGATGAAGTCGCCGAACGTATCCGCACTCTGGACGTATTCGCCCCAGGCTCCTACAGCCAGTTCGGCAAGCTCACCTCGATCAAGGAAGAGTCCGGCGTACCGGACTGGAAAGTGATGGTCAATCAGCTCGTCGAAGGCCACGAGATCGCCGCGCATACCGCGCGCCAGACGATCAAGGCCGCCAGCACCGCCGGCGATGAAGGCAGCGCCGACCTCGTCACCGGTCGCCTGAAAGAGCACGAGAAGACCGCCTGGATGCTGCGCTCGCTGCTGAAGTAGGCCAAGCACGGAACCGGGCCGGCGGCGTCTATCGCCGCCCACCCGGCTCACCCCCTCAGCCATCCTTGAATATGGCTGGGGTGCCGACCCAGATCATGCGCACTTCGGTATCGCCTATATTGCGCATGCTGTAAGGGTGGCGTTGATCGAAGTGCGCGCTGTCGCCGGCATGCAATTCAAATTTTTTCTTACCGACACACATCTCCAGCGTGCCACTGAGGATGTACCAGAAGCCCTCGCCTTCGCGGTGCACCATAGGCGCTTCCAGGCCCGGCGGCACGATCAGCCGCAGCGCCTCCATTTTGCGCTCCGCATGACGCCCGCTCAGCCGTTCGTAGATCACCGGTGAATTAAGCTCGATGCGATCGTGCTCATCGGCGCGGCAGACGATTTGGCCCGGCGTGGGCACACCGACGAAATAATCGATATCCACGTCCAGCGCACGCGCGATGGCTTCCAGCGAGAGCAGCGAGGGATGCGCCAGATTTCGCTCTACCTGCGACAGGAACGGTACCGACAAGCCCGATCCGCTGGCCAGCCCCTGCAAGGTAAGCCCCAGCCCCCGGCGCCGGTCGCGAATAGCCGTACCGATGCTCGATACGCTGGATTTACCGACGGATGAAACCGTGCCGGCCATGATTACGAACTGTGATCGGCAACGATCAGCCAGCGCGCCCCGACCTTATGGAACACCAGCGTGGTAATGCCAGATACGGTGACGCCGGTGTCCTGCTTCAAGAAATAGCGGCCGACGACAAAGGCGTACTGCGACCCCATTTCTTTCACGTCGATGAGTTGCAAGGACAACTGACCCATGCTGGCGCCGTCGCCTTTCTTGAAGCGCTTGGCGTACATCTCTTCGATCGCGGCATAACCCGTGGTGACGCCCTGGGAACCGATGTAGCGGGTCGTCGGCGAGTTTTCGTAAACCTGCATGAAGGTCTTCAGATCGCCGGCCGTCCACGACGCGGCACTCTCATTGAGCGCTTTCTCGATCGACGCATGCACCGAATCGGCTTGAGTTTCAGCCATCACCGGCATGGTCACGACGGCAGCGGCACAGAACAGCAGCGGGATAGTTTTCATAGCGCTCACGCAAGATAAGTGAATGAGCCGCCCACGGAGTCCAGACGGATAACCGAGTGGCGACGGAAGCATCCTACCCAAAATACTTGACACCATCAAAACTTTTTGATCGTATGAAAATCATGTAAACGTCCACTGCTGGCGGTAATTGCAAGCCGTTCCGCGGCAAAGAGGCGTGGCGACAGCCGCCAGACCTATCTGGCATTTCCATCTACGGCCACTTGGCCGTCAGACACAGGCCGTTACACAGGCACGGAGCAAAACACATAGCCCGACATGGGGAGGTTACGCCGTGGCGGTTAGCAATCAAAAACAGGATCGTTGGGGAGAGGATATGAACAACAAACGCGGACGCGTGCTTTTCTGTACGTCCCTATTGGCCAGCGCGTTGCTGGCAGACATGGCTTACGCACAAACATCGCCAAGCGGCGATGTCGGCAAGAAAAAACCGATACCGGCGGCTATCGACCAAGCGGCTGAAACGCCGCAGGCAACCACCCTGCAAGGCATCGTGGTTACCGCCGCCAAGCGCGAGCAGGATATTCAGAAGGTGCCGATCAGTATGGCGGCGTATTCCGGCGAGCAGCTCGAACGCCAGGGCGTGAACAGCCTTACCGACCTGGCGCGGATGGCGCCGGCACTCACCGTCGTCTCGTCCGGTCCGGGCTCAAACAACCTCATCATCCGCGGCATTTCTTCGAGCGCGGGGTCGGCGGCAACCGTCGGTTATTACCTGGACGACGTGCCGATCGCCGCCTCCAGCAACGCCGCCCTGCTATCAACGCGCGGGGTCATCGACCCATCGGTGTTCGATATCGAGCGCGTCGAGGTGCTGCGTGGCCCACAGGGCACGATCTACGGTTCGAGCTCAATGGGCGGCACCATCAAATACGTCACCAACCAGCCCGATGCCAATAGCACCGAGGCGAGAATCAAGACCGACCTGTCGGGCACTTATCACGGCGGCTTCAACGGCAACCTCAATGGCGTGCTGAACCTGCCGCTGGTGCAGGACAAAGTGGGTCTGCGCGTCTCCGCGTATTACCGCAATGACGATGGCTATATCGACCGCTACCCGATCGATCCGAAAAACTATCTGGCCGCCGACCCCAACGGCAAGAAAAAAGACAACGTCAACACCTTCAAGACCTACGGCACCCGCGTTGCCTTGCTGATTAAGCCAGACGACACCTTGACCATCACGCCCAGCTTTATCTACCAGTATTCGCGGCTCGGCTCGCCGTTCACCTACGACAAGGTTCCGGCCAATCTGCAAAACCCTTATCAGGTGCGCGATATCGACGAAACCAATGTGCAGAAGTCGACGATTTCCAATCTCGCCATCCACAAACAGTTTCGCAGTGTCGAGCTGATGTCCTCGACGTCGTACTTCACACGTGACGTGAACATCCGTGACGACAGCTCCAAGGTCATCAATTATTTCTTCGGGCTACCCAGCGTCTATCCGACGACCATGTACGGTAGCTACAAGAACAAGGAGTTCACCCAGGAGGTACGCGCCACCAGCACCTTCGACGGCCCCTTTCAGGCCATCGTCGGCGCCTTCTATCACAACGTGAAAGCGCCGCTTGAGTCATCCATTCCCTACCCGGCCGGGTTCAACCAGACCTTCAATACGCCGTTTCCGAATTACGCGACGATGTATCGTGGAACCCGCCATGCGGATCTGGACGAGTACGCCATCTTCGGCGAGGTGTCCTACAACATCACCGACAAGTTGAAGGCCAGCGCCGGACTGCGCGCTTTCGAGGTGAAGCAGTCTTTTGCGCAAACCGGCGACGGCCTGCTCAACGGCGGCCCCAGCAGCGTCAAGAGCAGCTCCAAGGACTACGGCAGCACCCCGAAGTACACACTTCAATATCAGCTCTCGCCCGACAACATGATTTATGCCACCGCCTCGCAAGGCTACCGGCCGGGTGGGCCGAATAACCCGGCGCCGGCTTCGCTGTGCGGCACCGAGGTGGCCGGCCTGGGGCTTAGCCAGTCGCAGCTCAACAAATACGGCCCGGATTACCTGTGGAACTACGAACTGGGCATGAAAACCGCGTGGCTGGATCGCCGACTCATGGTCAACGCGTCGGTTTATCACATCGACTGGAGCAAGGTGCAGCAGCAAATCGTGCTGGGTTGCGGCTATAACATCACCGCCAACTTCGGCAATGCGGTGAGCCAGGGCGGCGAGCTGGAAGTCAAATTTCTGCCGATCAGCGCGCTGACACTCAGTGCCGGCGTCGGTTATACCGATGCCCATCTGAAGAGCAATGTGCCCGGCACCCCGGCCAAGAACGGGGATCGGCTGACCAACGTGCCACGCCTGAGCGCGTCTACATCGGCCGAATACCGCCGCCGCGTCAATGCCGACTACAACGGCTTCGTACGAGCCGATGTCAGCTACGTCGGCAACTCCACTTACTTGTACGACAGAACCAGCCCGTTCTACCGCCGCGGTGGCTTTGCCACGACCAACCTTCGGATCGGCGTGGAGGGCCGCAACGGATTCGATATCTCCGTATACGCCACCAACCTGTTCGATAAACGCGGTGAAACCGACCTGCCGGTGGCAATCTCCGCCGACCTGCCGACCACCCGTCGGGCAGCGCTCAATCAGCCGCGCACGATTGGGCTCACGGTGCAGTACCACTACTAACCAGCCGCCGGAACCATGCAGCGCGTCAACCGCGCGTTGCATGGTTCCGGGCAGCCGCTGAGGCATCAGGCCATCGACTTAAGCTGTCGGGAGCCGCCTGAGTGCAGTCAAACGGCGCTCGGTGGCAGCCTGAAAACATGGGCAAAACCTAGCCGCAGCCTCAACGCCTGACCTGGTGCTGACCGCCGGTTACAGTCTTTTATTGAGCCAACCGCCCAGCGTTAGTAAGCTCGCCGAGCTTTCAGGCCTCGTGTGAGGCGGCCACGGGGATCGTTTTGAGCGTTACACCAGTCAGTCCAGACAGCCGGCATCCTCGGCTCGCAGCCATCCTGCTCGCGCTTGTCGTGGCTGCCATGAATATTGGCCTGTGGTGGTGGAGCAATCTCCCGCATGGCCCGGAGGACTGGAAAGGCCCGATCGGCGGCTTTGCGCTGTCCGCGTTCCAGCGCTACCAGAACCCGTTGAAACTGGATTTCCCCAGCGATGAGGAAATCGACGGCGACCTCAAGCTGATAAGCCAATACAGCCCGCGCATCCGTACTTATTCGATGCTGGAGAATGCGCAGATCTACCGGCTGGCCGACAAAAACGGCCTCAATGTGCTGGCCGGCGCCTGGATCGACAACCGCCTGGACAACAACGAGAAGGAAATCGAGACACTGATCGCCCAGGCGCGGCGTTATCCCACCTCGATCAAACGGGTCATCGTCGGCAACGAGGTGCTGTTCCGTAACAACGTCACGCCCGAACAGCTAATGGCTTATGCCGACCGCGTACGCGCGGCGATCAATCAACCGGTATCGATCGCCGAGCCGTGGCATATCTGGGCGAAATACCCCGAGCTGGCCGACCACGTCGACTTCATCACCGTGCATCTGTTCCCGTACTGGAACGGCATCGACCGCAAGAGCGCCATCGGCGACGCGCTCGGCAGCTACAACCAGCTACGCCAACTGTTTCCGAACAAACCGATCGTCATCGGCGAAATCGGCTGGCCCTCCAACGGCAACCGCTTCCAGTACGCCGACCCGTCGGTGTCCAACGAAGCGATCTTCCTGCGTCAGTGGTTCAACGAGGCCAAGAAACGAAACATCGACTACTACGTGATGGAAGCCTTCGATCAGCCGTGGAAAGAGCAGCTTTCCGGCCGCACCGAAGCCTACTGGGGCATGTTCAGCGCCGACCGCAAGCCGAAGTTCCCCTTCACCGGCCCGGTGACCGAGGACGTGAAGTGGCCGTGGAAGGCGATTGCCGCCAGCCTGCTGGCCCTGCTGCCGATGATCTGGTTCGCCCACCGTTTCCGCCGTTTCAAGCTGACCGGGCGATTCTTTTTCGCCGGCCTCATTCAGTTGGCCTGCGGCTTGATCGTGTGGTCGGCCACACTGCCGTTCAACTATTACCTGAGCTGGATCGACTGGACCATGTTGGTGCTGTTGTTCCCGGCACAGATCGCGATCCTGGCGATTCTGCTTATCAACGGCTTTGAGTTCACCGAAGTACTGTGGCGCCCGCGCTGGGTGCGCCATGCCGGCATGCTGCGCCCCGACCCGCCCGAAAAGCAGCCGTTCGTGTCGATTCACCTGGCTTGCTACAACGAGCCGCCGGAAATGGTCATCGTCACGCTCGATTCGCTGGCCGCGCTCGATTACAACAATTACGAAGTCTTGGTGATCGACAACAACACCAAAGACCCGAATGTGTGGAAGCCGGTGCAGGAGTATTGCGAAAAGCTCGGCAAGCACTTCCGCTTCTTCCATCTGGAACCGTGGCCCGGCTACAAGGCCGGCGCGCTGAATTTCGGCCTGAAAGAAACCGACCCGCGCGCCGACGTGGTGGCGGTGATCGATGCCGACTACGAAGTACGCGCCGACTGGCTGGCCGCCCTCACCGGCCACTTCCACGATCCCAAGGTGGCCGTGGTGCAATGCCCGCAGGCGCACCGCGAGTTCGAGCACAACACCTTCCGCCGTATGACCGCATGGGAATACGATGGCTTCTTCCGCATCGGCATGCACCACCGCAACGAGCGCAACGCGATCATTCAGCACGGCACCATGACCATGGTGCGGCGATCCGCGCTGGAAGGCACCGGCGGCTGGTCCGAATGGACCATTTGCGAAGACGCCGAGCTGGGCCTGCGCCTGATGCACGCCGGCTACGACCTGGTCTACGTCGATGAGCTGATGGGCAAGGGCCTCACCCCCGCCGACTTCAAGGCGTACAAGAGCCAGCGCTACCGCTGGGCCTTCGGTGCCATGCAGATTCTCAAGGGCCGTTGGGACTGGATGACCAAAAAGGGCCCACTCTCAGGCGGTCAGCGCTTCCACTTCCTCACCGGCTGGTTCAGTTGGTTTGCCGATGCGCTGCATTTGTTGTTCACCCTGATGGCGATCTTCTGGACCGCCGGCATGGTCGCCTTCCCCGCCCTGTTCAACCTGCCCATGCAGTTGTTCTTGGTGCCGGTCATCGGATTCTTCTTTGCCAAGGCCATCTTCGGCATCGTGCTGTATCGCGCCCGCGTGCCCTGTAGCTGGTACGACACGCTGATGGCCTCGCTGGCGAGCATGGGTCTGTCACACGCGATTGCACGCGGCATCCTGCATGGCCTGACCCGCGAGAAAACCTCGTTCGTAGTAACTGCCAAGAGCCGCCGGCTGGGCGGCAGCAACTTCGCTGCCTTCGCGCCGGTACGCGAAGAGCTATTAATGGCCTGCGCCTTGCTGTTCTGCGTACTTGGTATGGCGGCGAACTATGGCGCGCAGTACATCGAGGGCCTCTTGTGGATGTTTATTCTGGCTGCGCAGGCGATTCCGTATGTGTCGGCGGTGATTGGGGCTTGGATTGCGCATAAGGCTGGGGATAAGGCTGGTTGAGGCTTACGCGACCTGGATCACCTGCGGCGGGCTTTCGAACCCCTGCCGGGGCCCGAGTCACTTTTCTTTGCTTGCTCAAAGAAAAGTAACCAAAAGAAAGAGCACCCCGGTGCGTCGCCCTACGGGCTTGTGAGGGTCGGCCGGGCTTTTCGACAGTGCATCCATGCACTGGCGAAAAGGACTCGGCATCCATGCCGAGTCCCCTGCGGGCCTGATCGTCCGACCCTCACCGACGCACAGGGGCCCCAAGGTCAAGAGCAACGTCAAAAGCCGCTGCTCGCGCCGCTTTTGCTCCTCCGGGGAGGCTGGGAGGGGGTCCAACCTCGCCGCAAGATTGAACCCCTCCCCAACCCTCCCCTGCAAGCAGGGGAGGGGGCTGTGCGGCGTGCATTTCATATATCGGCGACTGCGTGCAGTCGCTCCCGAGTGCGCGCAGGACGCGCGCTGCTCTTCGGGGCCCCTTTGCAGCGGTGAGGCTTGGACGACAAGGCCCGTAGGGGCATCGACATGGATGTCGATGCCTTTTCGCCAGGGCAGGAAGCCCTGTCGAAAAGCCCGGCCAAGCCTCACGCACTCGTAGGGCAGGATGCCCGTAGAGCGCTGCACCGGGGTGCTCTTTCTTTTGGTTACTTTTCTTTGAGCAAGCAAAGAAAAGTGACTCGGACCCCGGCAGGGGTTCGAAAACCGCCGCAGGCGACCAGCTAGCGCAGCATCACCAACAGGCGAAACCCCGCCGCAGGCGAACAACCCAGCCCCACCCCACATTTAGGAATCATCCGATCCCCCGGTACATTTGCCATCAACCTCCACCCCGCTAAGCTGACCCAAACAAGTTCGTCATACGAACCCACTGCCCCTTAAGTAGACGGAATCTACGCATGCGCCGACATCGACGCCTTGGCCTGCTCACCCTGCCCCTGCTGCTACTTCCCGCCCTGGCTCACGCCGGGGTGCAATTGGCCGTAGATGGGGTGGATGACACGCTCAAGACGGCGGTCGTTGCCGGTGTGGAGTTATCGCAATACGCCAATCGCGAGGCCAGTGAGGCCCAGGTGCAGCGCCTATATGCTCGCGCAGCCGACCAAGTGAAGTCGTCGCTGGAGCCTTACGGTTATTACGACGCCACGGCGGTAGGCGAGCTGCAACAAGTCGGCAGTGACTGGCGTGTCACCTTGCATGTGAAACTGGGCGAACCGGTGAAGGTGACCCAGGTCGAGATCACACTGGAGAAAGAGGCGGCTGAGATTCCCTCGGTTCGCCGCGCCGAAGCCGCCATCAAGCGATTAAAAGATCAGCCGCTCAATCACGGCAGCTACGACGCGGCACGCGACGCGTTGAGCGCCAACCTCACCGCGCACGGTTTTCTGGATGCAAAGCTCGTCACTCACCAGGTCGAGGTCAATCGCGCCAACCGCAGCGCGGCGATCAAGCTGGAGTGGCAGATCGGTCAGCGCTACCGCTATGGCCAGGTGCTGTTCGATGGCTCGCAATTTCGCGAAGGTTTCCTCGATCGCTATGTGCCCTTCAAATCGGGCGACTATTTCGACCAATACCAATTGCTGCAATTGCAGCAGGCATTGAATGGCGCCGATTATTTTTCGGTGGTCAATGTACAGCCCGACATCGATGCCAAGGGCGACGGCAAGGTGGATGTCAAAGTAGAGCTGGCGCCGGCCAAGCGCACGATTTATACCGGCGGCCCGTTTGTCGGCACCGATACCGGTGTCGGCGTGCGAGGCGGCATGGAGCGTCGCTGGATCAATCGGCGCGGACACAAATGGAAAAACGAAATCGTGCTGGCGCAGCGGCTGAAGACCTTATCGACCACATACACGATCCCGATGCCGGGCATCAACCAGCGCAGCTTCAATATCGGCGCGAACTTTCGCGATGCCAATACCGACACCTCTAAATCACGCACGCTGGAGCTGGTCGGCAACGAAACCCGTTTATGGCATGGCTGGACCCGCACGATCGGCCTGCATGCACTTTCAGGCACGTTTACGGTCGGCCAGAAAGGCGGCGAAAACACCAACACGCTCGGCATCGAACATGGCCGCAGCACGCTGTTCTACCCCGAGGTTTCGCTATCGCGCAAACAGGCTGACAGCCCCACCTTCGTGCGGCGCGGCTGGTCGATTGACGTCTCTGCGCGCAGCACCGTCGGCACCCTGCTCTCCGATACCCGCTTCAGCGATGTCACCGTCGATGCCAAATGGATTCGCGCATTCAGCAAACGCGATCGGCTCATTTTGCGCGGCAGTGCCGGTTATACCTGGACCAACGATTTCACCGCACTGCCGCCGCAGCTACGTTTTTTCGCCGGCGGCGATCGCTCCGTGCGCGGCTATGGCTTTCAATCCATCGGCCCGCGCAATACATACAATCGCGTTATCGGCGGCAAAAACCTGCTGGTCGCCAGCACCGAAGTGGAGCACTACTTCACCAAGAACTGGGGCATCGCCGCTTTTGTCGATGCCGGCAATGCGTTCAACGGCTTCGATTACCGGCCACGCGTAGGCGCCGGGCTGGGCGTGCGCTGGCTATCGCCGGTAGGCATGATTCGCGTGGACCTAGGCACGCCGATCCACGATACACAGAACCACGGCGTGGAACTGCACCTCGTGATTGGGCCTGATCTATGAGGCGCCTGACGATGAAAACCTGGCTTAAACGTGCAGCTCTCGCCGTGAGCGCACTCGTACTGCTGGTGGTAGTAGCGTTGTCATGGCTGCTAGGCACCGGCTCGGGCCTGCGTTTTGCACTGGCACGTGCGCAAAGCGCCACCCATGGCGCACTGAGCGTGCAACACGCCGAGGGGCGATTGATCGGCCCCTTGCAGCTCACCGGCCTGCGCTACGCCGATGGTCAGGGGCTGGATGTAAAACTTGCCAGCGCGCAGCTTGACCTACGAGTAGTGCCGCTGTTGCGCAAGCGGTTGCACATCGTTGACTTGCAAGTCGATGGCATCGACGTGGCACTGCCTAAGCCAGCACCCAACCAACCGCCGAGCGAAAGCAGCTTTTCGCTCAAGCCGCCGATGGATTTCGTCCTCGATCGCGCACACGTCGGCAAAGTGCGTATCGCCGAGGAAGGCAAACCCTTGTTTGTTTCCGACAGCCTGGATCTGGCCGGTCAATGGACGGCCAAAGGTCTGGAGCTGAAAAAGCTCGTGCTGCGCGCGCCGGCGGGGCATGCCGATCTCGACGGCACGCTGGCCATCGGCGCCGACGAGCAAGGCGACGGCGCTGCCGGTTTCGCCTGGACCGTCGCCGACGTTGAATACGCCGGCAACATCGAGGCCCATGGCGACGGCAAGCAGGTCAAGGTGGATCTCAAGCTCACTCAGCCGATGGCTGCGCAACTCGACCTCACCGTGGCGCAGAGCGGCGACTATGCCTGGACCGCCAAACTCGATGCGCCGAGCTTCAACCCCAAGCCATTGCTAGGCAGCAGCTCGCTTACGGCGCTTGCGTTTGACTTGCAAGGCAACGGTGATCGTCATGGCGGCACGCTCAATGGCCGACTCGACCTCAATAACTATCAACTCATACTGAAACCGCTGCGCGCGCATTTCAGCGATGACTTCCATACCTTGAATCTGCAGCAACTGAGCATCGGCTCGCCGCAAATCAAAGGCAGCGTGGATGCCAGCGGCATCGTGCAGCTCGGTGCACATCCGATCAGCGGCGACTTGCAAATCCAATGGAAAGATCTCGCCCTGCCCGCCCATCTGGCCGGCCAGGACCTGCTCAGCCAGGGCAGCCTGAAAGCCCAAGGCAGCGCCGATCAATTCCACGCCGAAGGCGATGTGGATATCGGCCCACCCGGCAAGCTAGCCAAGCTCGCTCTCAACCTGGACGGCACCCCGCAGGCGATCACCCTGCACACGTTGGCGCTCAAACAAACACAAGGCGACTTGCAAGCCACCGGCACACTCACCTTGCAACCGGCGATGGGCTGGCAACTGCAAGCCACCGCCAACAAATTCGATCCTGGCCAGTTGTTCGCCGGCTGGAGCGGCGCACTGGATTTCGACATCGCCAGCAACGGCAGCCTGCCGAAAGATCGCCCGGATGCCGTGCTCGACATCCGCAAGCTTCGCGGCAGTTTGCGCGATCGCGCGATCAGCGGCAGCGGCAAGCTGCACCTCACCCCCGACGAAGTCATTGACGGCAAACTCGAACTCGGCTCGGCCAACAGCAAGGTGCAAATCGATGCCAAGCCGGGCAGCAGCAACGACATTGGCATCACCCTGGCGGTCGCCTCGCTCGGTGACTGGTTACCCGATGCGACCGGCGCGTTGAACGGCGAGTTCCGCGCTCGCGGCAAGCAACCCAGGCTCGCTGTGACTGGCCATCTGCAAGGCCATGCGATCCGTTACCAAGATCAGACAATCGACAGCCTGCGCTTGACCGCCGATATCCCGGACATCAGCAACCCCGGCGGCAAACTGGATCTTGAAACCAGCGGCGTCAGCGCCGGCGGCCTCGCCTTCCAAAGCATCAACTTGCGCGGCGACGGCACCGCCGCACGGCATAACCTGCAACTCAACGCGCGCGGCAACGAGCTTTCCGCCGAGCTTGCACTCAACGGCGCACTCAAAGGCTCCGCCTGGAGCGGCACGCTATCGACCTTGAACCTGGAGCCGAAGGGCCTGCCGCACTGGCGTCTGCAGCAGCCCTCCCAGCTCAATTACAACGATGCTGCGATGAGCCTGTCCGAACTGTGCCTCAGCGCGGGTACGCCGCAATTGTGTGTGGCGGCCAAACAAGACAAAGCAGGCAACCTCGATGCCAGTTATCGCTTGCGCGAGCTGCCGCTGGCTTTGCTGATGAGCGCGGCGTCCGCCCATATGCCGATGCGCGGCGATGGCGTCCTTGATGGCAGTGGCCAGATTCGCCGTACGGCGGCAGGCGCACTCAACGGCACCGCGTCGATCATGTCCAGCCAGGGCGCTTTGACCTATATCGAACACCCCGAACGTCCCTTGATCGCCTATCGCGATCTCGCGCTGCATGCCGAGCTGAGCCCAAGCAGCCAGCGCGCAACCTTGCGTGCCAGCCTCGGCAATGGCGGACTTTTGGACGGCCACATAGGCATGACCGGCGCGCAACAGACGCTCGATGGCCAGATCGAACTACGCCTCAATGACCTCGCCTTTATCGAATTACTCACCAGCGAAATCGCCAACGTCAAAGGCGGTATCGATGGCAACTTCCGTCTCGGCGGCACACTTAAGCAACCGGCCATCACCGGCCAGGCGGCCGTCAACGGTTTCGCCGCCGAAGTACCGGCGGCGGGTCTCAAGCTGAGCGAAGGCAAGCTGACGCTAAGTACCAGCGATACGCAGCAATTTCTCATCAGCGGTAGCGCCCGCTCAGGCCAGGGCAGTTTGTCGATCAGTGGTCAGGCGGGCATCGGCGAAAACGCCCAGACCCAACTGACCATCAAAGGCAGCCAGTTCACCGCCGCCGATATTCCCGCCGCCAAAGTGGTGGTTTCCCCCGACCTGCTGCTCACTCAAGACAACAAGGGCACCGACGTCAGCGGCACGCTGCATCTGGATAGCGCCGACGTGGACGTGTCCAAGCTGCCCGGCGCAGGCGCCACAAAAGCCTCGCCCGATGTCGTGGTGCTCGATCAAAAGCAACAAGAGCAGGCCTCGAAGTTGCCGATTACCGCGCAGGTCAAAGTAGATCTTGGCGACAAGACACATCTGGTCGGCCTGGGTCTCGATGGCAAACTCAGTGGCGTACTGACGGTAAACGAGCGCCCCGGCCGTACCACCACCGGCCAGGGCCAGATCACCGTGAACGGTATCTATAAAGCCTATGGCCAGAGCTTGCAGATCGAACAAGGCCACCTGCTGTTCGCCAGCACGCCGATCGACAACCCCGGCCTGGATATCCGCGCGGTACGCAAGCTCAACCCCAACGCCACCATCGACGAAGGACAAAAGGTCGGCCTGTATGTATCGGGCACGGCGCAGCGGCCGGTGCTGACGGTGTTCTCTAACCCGACCATGGAGCAATCCGATGCGCTCTCTTACCTGATTACCGGCAAGCCACTGTCGCAAGTGAAAGGTGGCGAAGGCAGCATGGTCGGCGCTGCCGCGCAGGCGCTCGGCTCCGCCGCCGGCGATCTGCTCGCCAAGAGCATCGGCTCCAAAATCGGTGTGGATGACATCGGCGTCTCCACCAACGAAGCGCTCGGCGGCAGCTCCGCGTTCACTGTCGGCAAATATCTCTCGCCGCGCTTGTATCTCAGCTACGGCGTCGGCCTGTTCGAGCCCGGCCAAGTCATCACGCTACGCTACAAGCTCAGTCATCGCTGGAACTTTGAGGCGCAGAACGCCACCGATTTCAACCGTGCCAGCCTGAATTACCGCTACGAAAAATAGGCCAGGAGAATGGGCCTGGAGAATAGGCCCGAAGAATAGGCTTGAAGAAATGGGAGCGCAGCCTGTGCGCTCCCGGAATCTTTCCATTCTTTACGGCGTGGCCTGCTGGCGCATCCTGCGCAACTCCTCTCGCAGCCAATCAGCAGAAGCTTGTTCGCGACCATCGCAGCGCACCTTGTACGGCTCGCCGCTCATGCTGCTGGCGCTAGCCGCCCGTGCAATGAAATCTTCGGCGGAATCGATCTGCTGTTTTCGCTGCAGATAATTGAACTTGCTTTTCAGGTGATCTTGCGCACGCTTGGCATCGTAGTCACTGCCGTTACGGATAAAGGTGCAGTTGCTGCTGCCGACGAAGGTGAGCAAGGCAGCGACTTCTTTCTGCCCTTGCTCATCGAGTGCGGCAAACGCCGGCGCACTCAGCGCGAACAAGGCTATCGCCGCGATGAAGCTGCGCCGGGCCGTAACAAAAAAAACCATACTTGCCGCACTCCGTTCAAATGTCATGGTTTCATGTCCCCAAGGATGCTCTGATCTATTGGGCGTAGGCATGCTAGCCCATTGGTCATGCTCACAAGCCCCCAAGCTAGAGCTATCGTGATCGCCTCTTAACGTATGAGGGTAGCGGTGATGCAGCGATTTCGATGGATTCTTACGGCAGCCGTGCTTGGCAGCGCCACGACCCTGGCCGCGGCAGATGCCCCCAAGCCAGCTCCCGCCTCCGCACCGACCAAGACCAACCCATCCGGGGTGGATCTGGCCGGGATCGATAAGGCGATCAAACCGGGCGACAATTTCGACGGTTACGCCAATGGTCAGTGGCGCAAGACGGCGGTGATTCCGGCGGATCGCTCCAGCACCGGCATCTTTCTGCAGGTGTTTCAAACCATCGAAAAGCGCAATGCCGAGCTGATCCGCGATGCCGGCAAGGGCAATCCCGCAGCCGGCACCCCGGCACGCAAGATCGCCGATTACTACGCCGCCTATATGGATGAGGCGACGATTCAGAAGCGCGGCATCGACCCGCTCAAGCCGGAGCTGAACAAGATCGATGCCATCAAGACGCCAGCCGATCTGGCGCGCGTATTAGGCGGCGGGCTGCGTGCCGACGTCGATCCGGTCAATGCGACCAACTTCAACACCGAGCACTTGTTTGGCCTGTTTGTCACGCAGGGCTTGGAAGATCCTTCGCACAACGTCGCGTATCTGCTGCAAGGCGGCCTGGGCATGCCCAGCCGCGATTACTACATCGGCGCCGACAAGGAGATGGTCGCGATTCGCAGCCAGTATCAGACCTATATCGCGGCGCAACTCAAGCTCGCCGGTATCGCCGATGCCGAAGCGAAAGCCAAGGCAATCTTTGCGCTGGAGACGAAGATCGCCCAGGCCCAATTAAGCTTGACCGACAGCGAAGACGTGCATAAGGCGAACAATCCCTGGCCGGTAACAGCCTTCGCCAAGAATGCGCCAGGGCTCGATTGGGCCAGCTACTTCGACGCCGCCGGACTGAGCAAGCAGAAACAGATCGTGGCCTGGCAGCCCGATGCCATTCGCAAACTGTCCGCATTGGTATCCAGCGAGCCATTGCAAACCTGGAAGGATTACCTCGCTTTTCACGCGATCAATCACAGCGCCGGCCTGCTGCCCAAGGCCTATGCCGATCTCAGCTTCGGCTTCTATGGGCACGCCTTGCAGGGCACGCCCAAGCAGCGTGATCGTTGGAAGCGCGGCGTCGGCTTGACCAACAACGACCTGGGCGATGCCGTCGGCCAGCTCTATGTGAAGAGTTATTTTCCGGCTTCGTCCAAGCAACAAGTGCAGCAGATGGTCAGCAACATCAACGCGGCCTTCGCCGAACATGTCGACACGCTTGACTGGATGACTGCCGCGACCAAAAAGAAGGCCAAAGAGAAAATCGAAACGCTGAAGGTCGGCGTGGGCTACCCCGAGACCTGGCGCGACTACAGCTCGCTCGACATTCGTCAGGACGATGCGCTCGGCAACCACCTGCGCGCCGAAGCGCACGAGTACCAGCATCAACTAGCCAAGCTCGACCAGGCGGTCGATCGCGGCGAGTGGTGGATGACCCCGCAGACAGTGAACGCGGTCAACCTGCCGTTGCAAAACGCGCTTAACTTCCCCGCGGCGATTCTCGAAGCACCGTTCTTCGATCCCAAGGCCGATGCCGCCGCCAACTATGGCTCCATCGGCGCGGTCATCGGTCATGAAATCAGCCACAGCTTCGACAACACCGGCGCCGAATTCGACGCTCAGGGTCGCCTGGCCAACTGGTGGACGCCGGAGGATCAGGCACACTTCAAGGCAGCCGGCCAGCGTCTGGTCGAACAGTACAACGCTTATGAGCCGCTGCCGGGGCTGCACGTCAACGGCCAGCAGACACTGGGCGAAAACATCGCCGACGTCTCCGGCCTGGCGATTGCCTATGCCGCTTATCACAAGTCGTTGAATGGCAAACCCGCGCCGGTACTCGATGGCTTGACCGGCGACCAGCGCTTCTTCCTCGCCTTCGCGCAGTCGTGGCGCACCAAGACCCGCGACGCCGCCTTGCGTCAGCAGCTAGTGGCCGATGGGCATGCGCCGGGCGAGTTCCGCGCGCAGACCGTGCGCAATATCGACGCCTGGCATGAGTCGTTTACGCCGAAGGCAGGCGAAAAGCTTTATCTGGACCCCAAGGCGCGCGTGAAGATCTGGTGATAACGGGACACCGCCGTGCCGCGTGCTAACGTTGCCCGCGCACGGCGGCCGTGTCGGCCGTCTAGGGAGTCCACCATGTCCGCAAAACTCTTGCTGCCTGCCCTCTTGCTCAGTACCGCTTTCGCCGCCCATGCACAGCAGGCGGCGAAAGCAACCGCTCCGCCCCAGGCAACCAACACGCCGACGCCTGAACAACAGGCTCAACTGGCCAAGCAGAATCAGCAAATGGCTCAGGCCGCGACTCAGGTGGCGCAGCAGATCGATCAGAACAAAGCGGGCGACATATGGGATGGCGCATCCACCATCGCCAAGACAGTCGCCACCAGAGACGCATTCATCAAACAGACGGCGGCAGATCGCAAGACGCTAGGCACCGTAAAGACACGCACCGTTGTGGCAGTGACCCGCAGCCAGTCGAACGGCCAGAAGATCCCGGCCGGGGTCTATATCAATGTGGTCTTTGCCACGGAGTTCTCCAACGCGACCCAACCCGTGCGCGAGCTGATCTCGTTCCATCTCGATGGCGACAACACCTGGCGGCTTGCCGGTTATACGTTGCATTGACGGCGCCACGACAGGCGGACATCGTCAACCGCTGCGCCGGCACCGTAGACGCGCCGGCCATCGGAGATGTCGCCCGCAGCACTGGATACGTCAGCCGATACCCAGCCCTTCGATACCGGAGATCGCCTGCCCGTCGAAACCGGCCATCTCGGCGAAGCGGCGACCGCGCTCGGTGAAATCGTGGAATTGGTCGAAACTCGGTGCACCGGGCGATAGCAGCACATAGCCACCGACCGGTGTGATTTCACGCGCCTTGGCTACGGCGGCGGATAAATCGGCCACCTGTTCAAAAATGCAGTTCAGCGGCTCCGCTTGCAGTGCCGCCGTCAGGCGAACGCTATTTGCACCTTGCACGACCATGGCATGCGGCGGATGTCGTCGTATCGCTGCGGCGACATCCGACCAATCCACACCGCGATCATGGCCGCCCAGAATCATGGTGACCGCCTGGCCTTGCAGGCTCATCAGCGCGGCTAACGTAGCCTGTGGCGTGGTGCCGATGGAGTCGTTGATCCAGCACAGGCCATCGCGCTCGCCCAATGGCTGCAGCCGATGCGGTAAAGGGTGGAAGCTGGCCAGTGCCGGCGCGGCCTTGATGGCATCGAAGCCCATCACTTCGAGCGCGGTCAGCGCGGCGCAGGCATTGAGTGCGTTGTGCTCACCGGGAACCGGCAGCCGAGTAGCCGCGAACACGTTGACCTCGGCACGGCAAATAAAACCATCGCGCACGTGCCAGCCCTGCGGCTGACCGAACAGCAAGCGCTGCGGGTGGTTGGAGGTTTTGTCCAATAACGTGGTTTGCAGGCCATTCACCAGCAGGCGTTGCGCGGCATCGGCGAGTTTGAGCTTGTCGGCTACGTAGCGCTCGCGCGAGCCGTGCCAATCCAGATGCTCTTCGTACAAGCTGGTGACGATGCCGAGCGCCAGCGGCCCGGCTTCGCCGGTCTGAAAGCTGGATAACTCGATAACCCACAACTCGGCGGATTGGCCGTCCAGCTCAAGCAAGGGCATGCCGATATTGCCGGCCAACGCCGTGCGTATACCCAAGGACCGCGCCAGATGCGCCAGCAAGGCGGTGGTGGTGCTTTTGCCCTTAGTGCCGGTTATCGCCACAACGTCGGCTGACGGGTTCTCGGCAAACCATAGCGCGGTACCGGAAGTCACTTGCAGCCCGGCCTCGCGCGCAGCCAGCAGCGCAGGTTTGTAAGCGGAGACACCGGGGGATTTCACGACGACGTCGAACGCGGCCAGTGCGATCGCGTCGGGCTCGTGCCCATGCACGCTGAGCGCGGCGTCGAAAGCCTGCGCGGATGCCACTTCGCCTTCGCTGCAGAACAGCGTCAGAGGCAACTGCGGCAACCGCTTGCGCAGCGCCTTGATCGCCGCTTGCCCTTCGCGACCGAAGCCCCAGATGGCGACGCGTTTGTCGGCCAGATCAGCGATGCGCATGAATAACCTTTCGATCGATCAATCGAATACGGCCAGCGCAGGCAACAGCCGCGCGGGGATGCGTTGCTCACCAGCGGGCTCAAGCCATGGCTCTAAAGCCAATTGAGCGACATCGAGCTGCGGCAGAATTTCACTGCGGAAGCGCGCTACCAGGGCGTCCTCCTGCCACTCCGGGCGCTGGCTCAAGGCATACAAGGCAGCACGTGCCTCAGCCCCTTCGCCTACACACTCGAACGGTTTGTGGTCTTGGTATTCCAGCAGCGCATCGAAGCCGGCGGCCAGGCTTTCATCGTCGAGCAGGTTACGGCCGAAAATGGAAAGCAGGCGCGGCTTGGGCAAAAACGGCGCCAAGGCAAGAAACACGAAATGGCACTTCGGGCATTGCCCGCACCAGCGATCGGCCGGCTTGGGGCCCAGCAGTTTGAAGTTGCGATTACAGCTAGAGAACACATCGAAATACGGTGTGAGCTTGGCGAAAGCGCGCGTCACCGCCAACTCGGAATACGGCCGCAGCAGCGAACAGTAATCGAGATCGGCAGCCACGTGGCTGTGCAGCCAGTCGCTCAACAACTGCTCGAAGGCGTAACCCTTGCTCCATTGGTGATTCACTTGCTGGCCTTCGTACTCCAGCGTAGCCACCGAGGCGGAGCGTTCGTTGGCGAAAGCGATGCTGTCGTATCCGTAGAGAATCGCCGCCAGCGAAAGAATCGCCGAATTCACTGCCGTTACCGGAATATGCCCGTTCCACGCGCCCAGCCGATTCAACTCGAATAATCCGGGCGCCAACTCGCGCTGGATATTGAGCGTGGGCAAACCCGTACGCTCGGCACAGGCGGCGATCAAGGCGGAATTGCCGATCCATACGGCGGTGGCTTCGCCGGCGATCGACTTGACCGCCTCTACCGCCACCAGCGAATCCTTGCCGCCGCCGATCGGCACCAGCGTGCGTTGCGGCAGGCCCAACTTTCCGGCGACCGGTTTGGCATGGCCGCCGCGTGGAAATGCGATGCGTCCACGCAGATCCAACCCGTTGCGATACGCGAACTCGGCCAGCCCATGCAGATACAAGGCATCGAGCAAATCGGCCGTACTGTCGTCCAGCAGCTCGCCGCTCACTTCGATTTTCGGCGGCACCCCGGCCTTGTAGTAGCTGACACCGGCAATCAGATGCAGCAAGCGCAGCGCAGCGTTGAAGGCGTCCACATGCGTGGCCGGTAGCGTCGGCGCATGCGGAAAACGCACGCGCTCGATCAGCTCCTCGCCATCATCGAAGGCATAGACCAACTCGGCCACGCCATCGGCATAGCTTGAGCGTACAAAACGGAATACCTGGGTCAGACGCGGTTGGATCACATTGCTCACTCTTTAAGTCTGTATCGCCCTACTCCCTCCCCTTATTCGGGGAGGAAGACGCTCAATCGATGATGATTTCTTCAGCCGCATCGCGCATGTTGTACTCCGACGACATCACCTTGCCATAGGCGCCGGCCTGGGCGATCAGCATCACGTCACCCTCTTGCGGCTCGGGCAGGCGGCGATCGGTACCCAGCACGTCGCCGCTTTCGCAGATCGGGCCGACGATCTGAAACAGGCCGGTGACCGGCTCGTCCAGGCGAGTGAGATTGACGATTTCATGCCAAGCCTCATACAGCGCGGGACGAATAAGGCTGTTCATGCCGGTGTCGATACCGAGATAGCGTAGCGCGCCCTTGCCCTTTTGCTGGGTGACGCGGGCAAGCAGTACGCCAGCATCGGCCACCAGGTAACGGCCGGGCTCCATCCACAGTTTGTAATGCGGGTAAGCCGCCTTGACCTCGCGCAATACGCGATCGAGCGCGGCGATATCCAACCGCGCCTCGCCCGGATGCGAAGGCACACCAAGGCCGCCGCCAATGTCGATAAAGGCCACGCTGCCGATGCGCTCAGCCAGGCTGGCGAGCTGACTGTAAACCTCGCCCCAGTGAGCCTCGTCGAGAATGCCCGAGCCCAGGTGAGCATGCAGACCGCGCACGATCACACCGTGCGCATCGGCCAGCTTGAGGAAAGCGTCGATGGATTCCACCGGCAAACCGAACTTGCTGCCGCTGCCGCCGGTGCGTACTTTTTCGTGGTGGCCCAGACCTCGTCCCAGGTCAATCCGCAGCACGATCTCGCGACCACGGAACAGCTCGCCCCAATGCGCCATCGGATAAAGCGAATCGAGCGAGACGGTGGCGCGAGTATTCAAGGCCCAGGCGTAGTCTTCGCGCGGGGCGAAGTTGGGCGTGAACAATAGCGGTGCCGACTCCGGCACGGCCGCCATCACGGCCTTCAACTCGCCCGGCGAGACGCATTCGAAACCGAAGCCCTCCTCGGCCAGCGCACGCAGGATGTCTGGATGGGTATTGGCTTTCACCGCGTAATGCAGCCGGTCGACGGCGGCCAGTGTTTTCAACTCACGCGCTTGATGACGCACGGTAGGCAGATGGTAGACATAGCGCGGGGTCGCTTGCGCGCCCAATGCCAGCAACTGCTGACGGCGCTCCGTGCGCCACCAGGCAGCTTCCGGCACCAGCGCTTCGCCGCTGCCGTACAAGGCTTGCCAGCTTGGCCCGAACAGCGCGCTGTCGTCGGTACGCAGGGCGCCGGCGGCAATCAGCAGATCGTGCAAGTGCGGCAGCAGCTCGTCGACCACGTTCTCGTCCACCACGAAGGTGAGGTTGAGATTGTTGGACGACTGCGAAATCAAATGCACACGCAACTGACCGAACTCGGCCAGCACGCCGGACAGCGTGTGCAACATCGAGCGCATGCCGCGGCCGACCAGGGTAACCGCCGCGCACGGCGCAATCACCTTCACTCGGCAGACCTTGGCCAGATCACTGGCCAAGGCCGCGATGGCATCGGAGTCGAGCAGGTTCTCGGTGGGGTCGAGCGAGACCGTGACATTGGTCTCGGCCGAGCTGATGAGGTCCACCGACAAACCATGTTGCTTGAATTGAGTGAACACGTCGGCCAGAAAGCCGACCTGCTGCCACATGCCGACCGACTCCATCGACACCAGGGTGATGCCTTTGCGCGCACTGATCGCCTTGACGCTCGGCGCGTGCTCGCGCACCTCCGGGCCGATCACGGTGCCGTCCAGCTCAGGCCGGTTGGTGTCTTTGATAAGCAGCGGTACGCGCGGCTCGCGCAACGGCGACAGGCAGCGCGGGTGCAGCACCTTCGCGCCGGTGGAGGCGATTTCCTGGGCTTCTTCGTAATCCAGCCGCTGCAGCAGGCGCGCACCGGCCACCTGGCGCGGATTGGCGGTGAACATGCCGGCCACGTCGGTCCAGATTTCCACCCGCAGCGCCTTCAGCAGCGCACCGAAGTACGAGGCCGAGGTATCCGAACCACCACGACCGAGCAAGACCGTGCGCCCCTGTGCTTCACGCGCGATAAAGCCCTGGGTAATAAACACCTCGCCGAGTGCGCCGAGTCGCGCGGACAAGGCGGGATCGGGCTTGGCCTCGACCATTGCCGAAAGCAGCTTGCTGCGCTCGTTCTGGTTCGGCAGCGCCACCGCCGCCAAGCATTCGCGCGCGTCCAGCCACTGCGTGGGCAAACCGCTATGGGTGAGAAAAGATGCCCCCAGCGCACTCGACAGCAGTTCGCCATGCGCCTGCACTTTGGCAGCCCAGGCCAATTCGCCCATCGCCGCAGGACCTTCTTCGGCCAAGCGGGCGAGATCGCCTAGACGCGCGGCCAGCGTATCGGGCAACGCCAACTGCATATGCTCAAGCAGCTCGTAGTGCCGCTGCGTGATCGCCTTGGCCGCTTCCATGCGTTTACCCTGATCGCCCTGTGCGCACAGATGTTTGAGCGCATCGGTGATGCCGGAGAGGGCGGACACAACCACCAGCACGCGTGCGCCTTCGGCGCGGCGGCTGGCGACCAGCTCTTGAATGTTCTGCCAGCGCGGCAAAGTAGCGACACTGGTGCCGCCGAACTTCATCACGATCCAGGGCTTATCAAGAGCGGTGGCGTCGGCAGATAGCGACGCAGGGGTTTGCAGGCTCACGGTTTCTTCGCGTCAGTCGTTGGGAAATAGTTTCGGAGTGTTGCGCCGCAGCAGCACGATTGCAATGGTGCGGCTGCCTGGTGCCGCGGCTTTGGCAGGTTTGGACGTCCAGATCGCCAAAACCTGCCGGTACCTGATGTCAGCTCAGGCGACCACCACCGGAATTTTACCGATACGCGCCTGCCATTCCTTCGGCCCGGTCTGGTGCACCGAGGTACCAAGCGAGTCCACCGCCACGGTCACCGGCATGTCTTGCACCTCGAACTCGTAGATGGCCTCCATGCCCAGATCGGCGAAGCCGACCACACGGCTAGCCTTGATCGCCTTGGAAACGAGGTAGGCGGCGCCGCCCACCGCCATCAGATACACCGATTGATGCTTCTTGATTGCCTCGATGGCGGTCGGGCCGCGCTCGGCCTTGCCGACCATGCCGAGCAGGCCGGTTTGCGCCAGTACCTGTTCGGTGAATTTGTCCATGCGGGTGGCCGTGGTCGGGCCAGCCGGGCCGACGACTTCGTCGCGCACCGGATCGACCGGGCCCACGTAGTAGATAAAGCGTCCACGGAAATCCACCGGCAATGGCTCGCCCTTGTTGAGCATCTCGACCATACGCTTGTGCGCGGCGTCGCGGCCGGTAAGCAGCTTGCCGTTGAGCAACAGCACTTCGCCGGGCTTCCAGCTCGCGACATCGGCCGGGGTCACGCTGTCGAGATTCACCCGACGGCCTTTGCTGGCGTCGTAGGTAAGCTGCGGCCAGTCTTTCAGCGACGGCGGATCGAGCATCACCGGGCCGGAGCCATCGAGGGTGAAATGCGCATGGCGGGTGGCGGCGCAGTTGGGTATCAGCGCCACCGGCAAGTTGGCGGCATGGGTCGGGTAATCCTTGACCTTGATATCGAGTACGGTGGTGAGCCCGCCCAGGCCTTGGGCGCCGATGCCGAGCGCATTGACCTTGTCGTACAGCTCGATGCGCAATTCTTCGGCGCGATTGCTCGGGCCGCGCGCGATCAGGTCCTGGATATCGATCGGCTCCATCAAGGCTTCTTTCGCCAGCAGCATGGCTTTCTCGGCGGTGCCGCCGATGCCGATGCCAAGCATGCCCGGCGGACACCAGCCGGCGCCCATCGTCGGCACGGTCTTGAGTACCCAATCGACAATCGAATCGGACGGATTGAGCATGGCGAACTTGGACTTCGCCTCGGAGCCACCGCCCTTGGCCGCGACGATCACATCGAGGGTATCGCCCGGCACGATCGATACATTGATGACCGCCGGGGTGTTGTCCTTGGTATTGCTGCGCTTGCCGGCCGGATCGGCCAGCACGCTCGCGCGCAGCTTGTTGTCGGGGTCGTTATAAGCGCGGCGTACGCCCTCGTTGACCATGTCCTCCAGCGACATCGTGGCATCCCAGCGCACGTTCATGCCGACCTTGAGAAACACCGTGACGATGCCGGTGTCCTGGCACAACGGCCGATGGCCTTCGGCGGCCATGCGCGAGTTAATCAGGATCTGCGCCATCGCGTCTTTCGCGGCAGGGCTTTCCTCGCGCTCGTAGGCGGCGGCGAGGTTGGTGATGTAGTCCACCGGGTGGTAGTAGCTGATGTATTGCAGAGCGTCGGCAACGCTTTGAATAAGGTCGTCTTGCTTGATCGTGGTCATGGCGGCGGCTGTGGCTACGTGGATGGGGTAGCGCCGCAAACCACCGGTTTGCAACGCATAAGCCGCCTATTGTGCCGCAAGCGGGTCAACCGACCAAAAACAACGGCCGCTCAAGGCGGCCGTTGCGGTACTTCAAGCATGCGCTTTGAGAGCCGGCGCTTAGAAGTTGAAGCGGTACTCGCCGAACACCGAGTACATCGCGATGTTGGTGCTGAGCTTGTTCACGTCCGACGAATTGCCGTTGCTGTGGTAATTGTCGTAGTTCACGCCGACGCTGAATGCCTTGTTGATGTTGTAGCCCACGCCAACGCCAACGTACTCACCGGTGCCGGTGGTGGAAGACGAGCTGCGGAAATTGCCGCCGGGGGTGTAGGCACGGAGCTGGAACGCGTTGTGCGCACGGTACCAGCCACCGCGAGCGGAGACGTACCAGTTGTCATTGATGTTGTAGTTGAGGTTGCCGCCGAGCAGCCAGCCGCGGCTCTTTTGCTTCAAGTAGGACTGACCGAGGCTGTTGGAGAGCTTGCCTTCGGCGTTGCCGAGGTTCACGTAACCGGCCTCGACACCGTAGTCGACCACGCTGTTCCAGCGATAACCGATGCGCAGCGCGCCGGCGGCGTCTTTCTTGTCGAGACTGCTCTGGACGCCAGGGATACCGCTGGCCGGGTTGCTCACGCGGTAGTCGGACGTGCCGAGGTTACCGTTGACGAAAAAATTGCCGGTATCGGCAAACGAGGCGGTCGATGCTGCGCCGAGGGCCAAAGCCACGGCGACCGTCTGAAACTTATTCATGGGGGAACTCCATTATATTTTTTTGAAAGTCCACCGCTCGAACCACAGATGGGGGATGTCCGAGCGGGACGCGCATTGTAAATATTCTGTAATGAACAACAAACAACGACACTCAAAATAGCTTCAACTAATTGTTTATGAAAACAAAAACGGCCGCACAAGGCGGCCGTCCCATAACTCAAAACAAAAGCAAAAATCAGCGGAAACGGTATTCGGCGAAGACCGAGTACATGCCGACGTTGCCGGTGATGTCCTGGCTCACGTTGCCAATACGGACATTCGACTTGGCGTGATAGTTGTCGTAATTCACACCGAGGCTGAAGTTCGGGGTGAAGTCGTAACCTGCGCCGACGCCGGCGTACCAGCCGTTACCCGTGTCGTTGGTGGAATAGCTCGATGCGCCAGCGTTGGGGAAATTTACCCGCGTCTGAAAATCGGTTTTGGAACCGAACCAGCCACCGTGAGCGGAGACATACCAGTCGCCCGCAAAACGATACTTACCGTTCGCACCGAGCAAAAAGCCCTTGACCTTGACGCTTTGGCTCACGTTGTAAAACAAAGCGTCGTATTTGTTCGTGAGCTTGCCCAGATCGACATAGCCACCTTCCACACCGAAATCCACGGTGTTGTACCAGGTGTAGCCGAACCGCACGGCAGCGGCCGTATCGGAGCGGTCGCTCCAATCGTGTCTGCTGGCACGGTACTCCGACTGACCTAGATTGCCGTTGACGAAGAAGCTGCCGTCGATGGTGTCGGCAGCGAAAGAAGTGGTTGCGGCAGCAGCCAATGCGACAGCCAAAGCGGCCATCAAAATACGCTTGGTCATACATGATCCCTGTAGTTGGTGATTGCGCTCTTTCGCGAGTCCCGGCGAAGAGGGCTGCGGATTATAGAAATTTCTTGCGCCAAAACAAGTCAGCGCAGGCCGCGTTGCGCTGTAGGCATGCGATGAATGCGTGACCCGATCGCTTTCACGCCATGTTTCAGGTGCGAATCCGCTGAATTTCGCAAAAATTTGCGCCACACAGACACTTTCACGAAACGCTCACTCGCGCTAGCGTTGCGCCGGTCAGGGCGGTGTCAGTCGACAGGGGGACGTGACCGCAAGGACAGCAACACGTAGTTAGGGGTTACTGGTTTTATGTAGATGCGCTTCACGGCCTGGCCGAAGTGCGGTGGCGGTGTCTTCACGATGCCGTCACGGATTCATGTCGCCGCTTCGCGTCAGAGTTCTTCGCTACAGGAGACAGTCACATGTTTACGCAGTTGCATCGCAAGTCCCTCACCACCGCTCTCGCCCTGCTGCTTTGCGGCGTTGCCGGCACATCCGCTGCGCGCGATGTACGGCCGGCACTCGATATGGGAACGGCCAATACGGCGCAAACCGTCAACGTTACCCTGGTGCTCAACCTGCATCATCAGGAAGCGCTGGAGAATTATGTCTATCGAACTGTGACGCCCGGCGATCCGGCGTATCACAAGTTTCTCAGCACCGCCGAGTTTGCCCGACAGTACGGCGCCACCGATGATGAAATCGCGCAGGTGCAGGCTTTTCTAAAACACAACGGTATCGCCACTACCGAAGTGACGGCCAATCACCTTGCGATCAAAACACGCGGCACCATCAGTCAATTCAATAACGCCTTTCAAACCACGATCCGCGACTACCAATCGAGCGAAGGCTCGCACTTCCATCGCCCCAGTCGCGAACCGGTATTGCCGTCGGCGCTGGCCGGCACCGTGGTGATGGCCGCCGGCCTCAGCACCGAGGCGAAATATGTCTCGCATCACATGCACTCCAGCCTCGCCTCGCCGCAACTGACCAAGCTCGCCCCGATGGCGAACGGCCTGCTGACGAATAAGGCGGCCACCAACGGCACCGCTACCGGCGTGCCGGGGCAGTACACGGTGGGCGACGTCGCCAACTTCTACAACATCAACCCGCTGTACAACGCAGGCGTCACCGGCAAGGGCTCGACCATCGGTATCGTCACGCTGGCCGACTTCTACCCAGCCGATGCCTACAGCTACTGGAACATGATCGGGCTGGTTACCAAACCCAATCGCATCACCCAGATGCATGTGGATGGCGGCGGCGTCATCAGCGGCGCGGCAGGCAGCGGCGAGACCTCGCTCGATGTGGAGCAATCGGGTGGCCTGGCGCCCTTCGCCGATGTGCTGGTGTATGACGCGCCCAATACCGATGCCGGCTTTCTCGATGCGTTCAATGCAGCCGTCTCGGACAACCGCGCCGACACGATCTCGGTGAGCTGGGGCAACCCGGAGGTGTTCTATTACAACTCGCTACTCACCGGCGGCGACTTCACCGGTGAATTGCGCAGCTTCCATCAGATGTTTCTAGAGGCCGCCGCGCAGGGCCAATCGATGTTCGCTGCCACGGGCGACTCAGGTGCTTACGACACGGTACGTGCGCTAGGCCACCAGTTGTTCAATGCGCCGCTGACCGTCGATGCGCCTGCCTCTGATCCGTTCATCACGGCAGCGGGCGGCACCACCACGCCCTTCACTTTTCAGTTTGCCGGTGGGCCGGTTGCTTCGATCACCGAAGAGGGCGTATGGGGCTGGGATTATCTGCAGACCTATCTCGACAAGGTTCGCCCAGGTCGCTATGACTTGTTCTCGGTGGGCGGCGGCGGCGGCGTAAGCATATTCTGGCGGGAGCCGTTCTATCAGCAATTTACGCGCGGCATTAAACGCACTGAGACGAATCAGTCACTGATTGCGCAGAACCCGAGCCTGGTCTTTCCTGGCAATACGCAAACCACACCACTGACCCTGCTGACCCTGCCGGGTAACTTCCGTGGCCGTAACGTGCCGGATGTTTCGTTGAACGCCGATCCTGAAACCGGCTATATCGTCGTCTCCACCGCTGACGGCGGCGTCGGCAGCGGCAGCGGCGGCACCAGTTTCGTGGCGCCTCAGCTCAACGGCATTTCCGCTCTGCTCACCGAGAGCTCGGGCCATCGCGTCGGCTTCTGGAATCCGCAGATCTACTTCCTGCAGAACGCTTTTGGCTACGGCCCGTGGTCGGCTTTCAACGACATACGCGCCGGGGACAACTGGTTCTATCACGGGGTACGGGGCTACGACCCGGGTGCGGGTATCGGCACGCTTAACGTGACCAATCTCGCGCTGTTCTTGGGTAGCGGCTTCTAACATAGCAACGTCTAAGGTATGAAAGCCCTCCCCTGCTTGCGGGGGAGGGCCGGACGGTAAAAAAGCCCCCTAGAGGACTTGCCGTCGCCCGAGTCAACCGCCATGCTCGACTGCGGTTTCCCGCAGCGAAAAATTCATGAGCGACTCATCCTCGTCCGGCGGTTACATCCGCCGGCTCGGTCTGTGGGACGCCGCCCTGATCGTGGTCGGCGGCATCATCGGCGGCGGCATCTTTCTCAACCCCGGCATCATCGCGCAACGCACCAACTCGGGCCTGGCGTTGCTGCTGATGTGGGTCGGCGCCGGCGTACTCACCTTGATCGGCGCGCTCTGCTACGCCGAACTCGGCGCACGCCGCCCACGTGCCGGCGGCAGTTATATCTATCTACGCGACGCGCTGGGGCCGTTGGCCGGCTTTCTGTTCGGCTGGACCATGTTGCTGGTGATCTACTCCGGCTCGGCCGCTGCCGTGGCGACGGTGTTCGCCAGTTATTCGGCAGCGGTGTTTGGTTTACCGACGACCGCGATACCGCCACTGGCGGCCGGTGCGCTGGTGTTCGTGGCCGGCATCAATCTGTTCGGTCTGCGCCTGGGCGTGCAACTGCAGAATCTGTTCACCCTGCTCAAACTGTTGGCGGTGGCGATGCTGCTGGTTTGCGGTTTGTTTTTAGCCGGCGTGGGTAGCGGCAGTCATTCGATATTCGCGGTAGATCCGGCGCGCAGCGGCGTCGGCTTCATGGGCGCGGCGCTACCCGTGTTGTTCGCTTACAGCGGCTTCACCTATCTCAATAATCTGGCCGGCGAAGTACGCGAGCCGCAACGCACCCTGCCGCGCGCTTTGTTTGTCGGCATGCTGCTGGTGATCCTGATCTACGGGCTGGTCAACGTGGCCTATCTAGAGGTACTCGGACACGCCGGCCTCGCCGCCAGCCGCACGCCGGCTGCCGACGTGATGCAGCAGGTCGCCGGCCCGCTGGGCGCCAAATTGATGGCTATCGGCATAGCGATATCCACGCTGGGTTTTTGCAATATCACCCTGGTCGCAGGTGCACGGGTGCTGCAGGTGATGGGCGCGGACGGCTTGTTCTTTCGCAGCGTGGCGCAGTTGCACCCGAAGCATCACACGCCCAATCTGGCCCTGCTGCTGCTCACCGGCTGGGCCTGTGTACTGGCGCTATCCGGCTCTTACGGTCAACTGCTCGATTACGCCACCTTCGGTGACTGGCTGGCCTGCGCTTTCGGCGTAGGCACCTTGTTCTGGTATCGCCGCCATGACCACGGCCCGGTCGATTTCCGCGTGCCGGGCTATCCCCTGCTGCCGCTGCTGTTTATCGCTACGGTGGGGCTGGTGGTGGTGCAAAGCCTGCGCGACAGCCCGCTCAACACCGGCATCGGCGTGCTTATCATGTTGTCCGGCGTACCGGTTTATTGGGTATGGCAACGGCTGTTTAGCGACAAGTAATGGTTTGGAGGATGGCTTGCGACATGCCATCCCCATCCGTCGCAACCAGCCTCCAGCCAGTGGGCAGCATGGTTTTGAAACATCTCAAAATGCCAGGCGCTACTGAGCTTGCGCCTCCACCACCGCTACTCAATCCACACCCAAGGTAGGCTGCCCACCCCACGCGATGCCACAATGCGCGCGATACGTGAGGAGAATTTCCCGATGGCGCACGCGCAAGTCCCGGTTCCACCCGACATTTCGAACAGCAAAATCGTGCAGGAGAAAGCGCGCGAGGGTGTCGACCTGGAAATCAACGGCAAGCGTTTTCGCCATACCGGCGACGAACAGATGCCGCTGCTGTGGTATCTGCGCGACGTGCTGCAGCTCACCGGTACCAAGTACGGCAGCGCACACGGCGGCGATGGCACCGACCTGGTGCTGGTGAACGGCAAAGCCGTTTCCGCGATCACCGTGCCCATGAAGGACCTGGCCGACAAGATGGTCATTACCGTGGAGGGGCTGGCCAGCACCGACGGTAAACTGCATCCGCTGCAGCAAGCCTTTATCGACGAAGACGCCATCGGCTGCGGCTATTGCACGCCCGGTTGGCTGATCGCCGCGAAAGAGCTGATCGATCGCAAGCGCGACCCCTCCGATGCCGATATCGACCAACTGCCGAACCTATGCCGTTGCGGCTGCCAAACTCGGGTACGACGCGCGATCATGCGCGCCGCCGCCGCACTCAACGGAGGCCGGGTATGAGCGGCACGAACGGGCTTTCGCGCCGCGGCTTCCTCAAGGTGCTCGCCGGTACAGCCGGTGCACTGGTGGTTGGTATCCCATTTGCCGCAGCGGCCGACGCACCGCTGCCACCGGCTTTTCTAGGCGACACCCTCTACGGCCTCGGCGTTTATGTGCGTATCGATGCCGACGGCAATGTGCTGATCGGTGCGCGCGACCCCGACAGCGGCACCGGCAGTGCCACCACCCTGCCCCGCATCATCGCCGATGAACTCGATGCCGACTGGCCGCGCGTTACCGTGGTCCCGCTTGGTCTCGGCGTGGAAAACGGCAATGACGAGCCGAACTGGATCTACGGGCACCAACTCGACGGCCTCGGCACCTCGACTCCCGCCGCCTGGTCCGACCTGCGTCAAGTCGGCGCCTTGGCGCGCTGGCTGCTATTGCAAGCGGCGGCCCGCCAGCTTGGCGTACCGGCTGAGCAACTGCAGACCAAGGCCGGCATGGTGATCGCAGCCGATGGCCGTCGCCTTGGCTATGGCAGCCTGGCCGAAGCTGCCGCCAAGATCTCGCCGCCGGCGAATCCGGTGCCGCTTAAAACCCCCGACCGCTATACCTTGATCGGCAAACCGGCCGGCGACGTCGATGCACACGCCTTTGTCACCGGCCAGGCGCGCTTCGCCATCGACCACCGCTTCGGCGATGCCCTGGTCGCCGTGCTGGTGCACTGCCCATGGCCCGATGGCACGCTCGATGGCATCGATGCCACCGAGACCAAGGCCGTCAAAGGCGTAGTGCAAGTGTTGCCGCTGATACCCGAGCCAGGCCAGCCACTCGGCAGCACGGTGATCGCTCCGGCCGTTGCGGTGTTGGCCGAAGATACCTGGTCTGCGCTACAGGGCCGCGCCAAGCTCAAGCTGCAATGGAAACCAGGCGCCAGCAACACTGAAAACAGCGCCGCGCTGGAATTGCAGGCGATCGACCTGCTCAACGACAAAAACCACGCGCCGACCACGCGGGTGCGCAACGACGGCGACGTCGATGCAGCCAACAAGAAAGCAGCCTTCCGCGTCGAGGCCACCTATCTGCAGCCCTGGTTGGCGCACACCACCGCCGAGCCGATGAACTGCCTCGCACGCATCGACAAGGACCACGCTCTGTTGATCGCCCCCACCCAGGCGCCGCAACAAGCCTGGGCCGTCGTGCAGCGACTGACCGGCTTCAAACCCGACCAGATCGAGATACGCGTACCTCGCATCGGTGGTGGCTACGGCCGCCGACTCGATCACGACTATGTCGCCGAAACGGTGATGCTGGCCAAAGCCGCCGGCAAGCCCGTGCGCTTGCTATGGACACGCGACGAAGACTTCACCCACGACTTTTACCGCTCCGCCAGCGTCCACAAACTCACGGCCACGCTTGACCACAAGCGTCAGGTCATCAGTTGGAATCAGCGCATGGCAAGCGCCTCCGCGCGCGCGCGCCGCGGCGTACCCGAGCCACGGCTATGGACGTCCGAACTCGATGCCAACCAACTGCCGGCCGGCCTGATACCGAATTACCGCAGTGACTGGTACGCCCTGCAGTCGTCGATACCGGGCGGCCACGCTCGCGGCATGCCGCATTTGAACAACGCGTTTGCAGTCGAGAGTTTCATCGACGAAATCGCCCACTCGCTGAAAGAAAACCCACTCGACACCCGCTTGCGCCTGCTCGGCCAGCCACGGCAAATACCGCTACACGGCCTGGGCACCACCATGGACACCGCACGACTCACCAACGTGCTCAATCTGGTCGCCGAACGCATCGAGTGGAAAAACTGGCTACGCACCGTCAACGGACTAGGCATCGCCTGCTGGCACATCAACGGTGCCTACGTGGCCCATGCGATCGAAGCCTCATTGCAGCGTGACAAGCTGACCATTGAGCGGGTCGTATGCGCCGTCGATGTAGGCCGCGCGATCAACCCGACCGGATTGGAAGGCCAAATCGCCGGCGCCACGCTCGATGCCCTATCGACCGCGCTCAATCTCGCGATCACCTTCAAGAATGGCCAGATCCAGCAACGCAGCTACAAAGACTATCCGCTGGCCAACATGGCTCAGCTACCCAATAGTGTGGAAGTGATTGTCGTGCCTGGTGACCGCGATCCTACTGGGGCGAGCTTTTTGGCTATGCCTAGTGCGGCGCCTGCGTTGGCTAATGCGGTGTTTCGCGTTAGTGC
>NZ_KZ857185.1 GCF_003350925.1 Dyella tabacisoli
TCCCCCTACTAGTAGGGGGAGGCTGGGAGGGGGTGCAACCTCGCCGCAAGATTGAACCCCTCCCCAACCCTCCCCTGCTAGCAGGGGAGGGGGCTGTGTGGCGTGCGTTTCATATATCGGCGACTGTGTGTAGTCGCTCCCGAGTGCGCGCACGACGCGCGCTGCTCTTCGGGGCCCCTTTGCAGCGGTGAGGCTTGGACGACAAGGCCCGCAGGGGCATCGACACGGATGTCGATGCCTTTTCGCCAGGGCAGGAAGCCCTGTCGAAAAGCCCGGCCAAGCCTCACGCACTCGCAGGGCAGGATGCCCGTAGAGCGCTGCATCGGGGTGGCCTTCTCTTTGGTTACTTTCTCTTGGCCACTCAAGAGAAAGTGACTCGGACCCCGGCAGGGGTTCGAAAACCGCCGCAGGCGATCCAGCTCGCGATAACGTCAAGGAGCTAATAAGCCTCACTAAAACGCAACGCTAGTCTTCAACCCCAACACAAAAGCATTGCTGTTCTGCCGCGTCCCCCCTGGATGCAAGATGTACTGCAAGTTCGGGCGCAGGTTGATCGAGGGAATCGGTGACCAGTTATAGAACAGTTCCGAGACGTACTCGTAACCGTTCTTCACTAGCCTCGGGGTATTCGGATGGAGTTGGTTGTACAGGCGTTGATACTTGGCCAGACGGCTATTTGCATGGCTGGCGCCGATGGCGAAGCCGACCATGTCGTTGGCGCGATTGAACGGGCCTTTGTATTCCATGCCCATGGCGATCTGGCGATCAGTCGCCGAGGTGTTGCGATCGGCTTGGGTAGCATTGAAGAACACCGTGGTGCCCTTACCGCTGACCTGTTGTTGAAAGCTGAGGTAGCCGCCGTAGCGGAAATCGCGCTTGAGCGCAGCACTGCCGGTGATGGCGAGCGGTTGGCGATTAACGTCGTAATACAGGTCGGAGCCGCCGGCATTGTTATACCAGGCACCTACTTTGTAACTGCCGGGTAGCCCATTGGCATTCGGTGTCCAGCCAAACTCCAGCGGAATCAACGCACCGGTGGTGCCGCCGGGATTATTGAGCTTCCAGCCGTTGCGACGTGCCCAGCGATCATTCACGTAGTTGGGGTTGATCTGATAGGCGCCTATTTGCACATAGGTCTGCTCGCTGGTATGTAGCTTAAGGTGTGTGGCCCATTGGCTGGTCGGCCAGTTCACCCAGTAGTCGCCGACGATATTGCCTGGCGGCGCGCCGCAGAATGTGAGGTTTTGAAAGTCGCAGGAGAAGCTGGCGAAATCCTCGCCTACCGGCAGTCGGCCGATGCGCCAGTCGAGCTTGCCGTCGAAGAATTTCTGGTTGAGCGCGAAGACGGTCAGATGCCAGGTCTGCCCACGGCCATACACTTCCTGGATGAGCTGGTTATTGCCGATATGGGCATCGGCGCCCAGATTGCGGCCGTTGCGGTTGGTCATCATGATCTGGAAGGTGCCGCCGCTCCAGCCCCACAATTTTTCCAGATCGAGCGTGGAGCCGAGCTTCCATTGATCGGTATAACGGGTGATCTGCTTGGTACCGCCGGTGAAGTTGTGTGCCGCTTCACTGCCATAACCAAATTCGAAACGAATGCCTTCATCGGCGAGTCGGCTGCGGGTGCCGTTCCAGTCGCCGAACAGGTAAGGGCTGTCGGTGGCCTGGCTTTGCGATGACACGGTGAAGCCGAGGAGGGCGAATAGGGTGCATGTAGCAAGTGATTTTCTAGGCGCGCTCAGGTCCATGGAATGACTCCGTTGCGGCTTGAGTTGTTATTGCCTTGTGCAGGGTTTTAGTGGGCCGGAATGGTTGGCATGCAGGGTGAAGATAGAGTGCTCCATCCCCTTCTCTACAAGCAGTGAAGGGGATGGAGCGTCGGTTGCTATGCCGTCGTTTTCAAACAACCATCAAAGCTTGATACCCAGCGCTTTAGCCACTCCTTCGGCATACCCTTTATCTGCCTTGGCGAAGTGACCAAGCTGACGGCGCACGATCTCTTCGGGCACGCCATGCATCGCAGCGGCGATGTTGCCGAACAACTGCTGCTTTTGGTCTGCGCTCATGAGGCGGAACAGATCGCCGGCCTGGCTGTAGTCGTCGTTGCCATCGCGATGGTTATAACGGTCTGCATCGCCGGAAATTTTCAGCGGTGGTTCTTTCACCGACGGATCTTCAACCGGGCCGCCGAAAGAGTTCGGCTCGTAGTTCACGCTGCCGCCGCCATTGCCGTCGAAGCGCATCGCACCATCGCGATAGTAGTTATGCATCGGACAACGCGGGCGGTTAACCGGTAACTGCTCGTGATTGCCGCCAAGGCGGTAACGTGCCGCATCGGCGTAAGAGAAAATACGAAACTGCAACATCTTGTCCGGGCTATGGCTGATGCCTGGGACGACATTGGCGGGAGAGAAGCTCGATTGCTCTACTTCGGCGTGATAGTTCTCCGGGTTCTGATTGAGTTCCAGTACGCCCACTTCAATCAGCGGGTAGTCCTTGTGCGGCCATATCTTGGTCAGATCGAAGGGGTTGTACGACGTCTTTTCGGCGTCGGCCTCGGGCATCACCTGCACATACATGGTCCAGCGCGGAAACTCTTTACGCTCGATGGCCTCGTACAGGTCGCGCTGGTGTGACTCGCGATCCGCGCCGATCACGTTCGCCGCATGCTCGTTAGTCCAGTTCTTGATGCCTTGCTGAGTCTTGAAGTGGAATTTCACCCAATGACGCTCGCCGGCCTCGTTCCAGAAGCTGAAGGTATGACTGCCGAAACCGTCGATGTGACGCAGGCTCGCCGGCAGGCCGCGATCGCTCATCAAGATGGTTACTTGATGCAGCGACTCAGGTGACAGCGACCAGAAGTCCCACATGGCGGTCGCGTTACGCATATTGGTGCGCGGGTCGCGCTTCTGCGTATGGATAAAGTCAGGGAACTTGTAGGGGTCGCGCACAAAAAATATCGGGGTGTTGTTGCCGACCAGATCCCAGTTGCCTTCTTCGGTATAGAACTTCAGTGCGAAGCCGCGTACATCACGTTCGGCATCGGCGGCGCCGCGCTCACCGGCGACGGTGGAGAAGCGCAATAGCAGCGGCGTTTTGCTGCCCGGCTTGAACACCTTGGCGAGCGAGTACCGGGTGATGTCGTGGGTGATGCTGAGGGTGCCGAAGGCGGCGGAGCCTTTGGCGTGCACTACACGCTCGGGGATGCGCTCGCGGTTGAAATGAGCGTGCTTCTCGAACAGTTGGTGATCTTGCACCAGCAGCGGGCCACGCGGGCCGGCGGTGAGGCTGTTCTGGTTGTCGGGAATCGGCGCGCCTGCGGCGGTGGTGAGGGTCTTGCGATGGCTGCTCATGGGCGGATCCCTTTCTGAGTGGCTTGAATGTGGCTTGCAGCAACTAATGGAGTGGCTGGTGTCGGCCGGCTTGAACTGGAATCTACGCAGATCGGGCGATTGATGGAAGTCGATTCTTTCAATACATGCGATAGCTGATGGCTATCAATGGGCGGGTTGCCCCGAATGTACTGCGCCAACACGATATCTGACGTCGATTCACTGCCGAGTGATTGGCGTCAGCCGATCAATTCGAGTGCCAGTGCCTGGGTGGCTTCGCGAATCTCATTGCGAAACGCTGCGTCGTCGAAGGTGCGTGCCAGCACCATACCGCCAACGCACAAAGCGGTGAGGGCGAGCCCGCGTTGATGTGCTTTTTCCTTGGGCATGTCATCCGGGTTATCCAACGGTGGCAGACCATCGGCAAAGATACCGGCCATGCGCACCAATAGATCGAAATAGGCCTGTTTGACGCGCGGACTTGCCCTGGCCGCGTCGGACGGTAACGCAATCATGGGGCAGTGGCCGTCGATATCGTCCAGATGCGAGCGCGAAAGGTAGGCTTGAATCATCTGCTTGGCATGCGCTTTGCCGCATCGCGTTGGATCGAAATCCAAGCCTTCCCAACGGTCGGCCGGGTTGAAGTTCTGGAAGGCGATCACCGCTTCGGCGAACAGATCTTCCTTGGTCTTGAAATGATTGTAGAAACCGCCGCGGGTCAGGCCAGCGTGCCCCATGATTTCGTCGATCGAGACGCTGACGAAGCCTTTGCGGTTAAACAGTTCGCGGGCGCATTCCACGATGCGATCACGTGTTTTCTGCTTGTGTTCGGTGGTGTAAGGCATGGCTGGCTCCAAGTGACTGGAAGAGCGTAGCGTGTCACCAGAATATGTTCTTGAACATATGTTGTTCGCTGCCAGACTGCGCCCGTTCACCAGCCTCACCACCTCAGCCTCAATCATCCAGGAGAGAGTCGTATGAAGCTCTATTACGCAGAGACATTGAATCCACGTAAATCTTGCGCGGTCGCGAAATATCTCGGTTCGCCCGTGGAGTTCGTGCGGATAGCACTGGAACACGGCGAACACCTCAAGCCGGAATATCTGGCCAAAAACCCGAATGGAAAAGTGCCGCTACTGGTCGATGGCGATCTCATATTGTGGGAAAGCGCGGCGATCATGACGCATCTGGCGGTGAAGGCCGGTTCCAATCTATGGCCCAGCGACGGTGCGCAACAAGTCGAGGTAATGCGTTGGCTGTCCTGGGACTTGGCGCATTTTTCGCGCCATGGCGGGGCGCTGTATTTCGAGAACTACGTCAAGCCCGCGATAAGGATGGGCGAGACGGATGCGGCTGTGGTGGCAGAGGCGACTAAGTTCTTCAAACGCTTCGCCGGCATACTCGATGAGCATCTGGCCGACCGTCGCTACCTTGTAGCCGATCAGCTCAGCCTTGCCGACTTTGCGGTCGCCTCGGTTTTGCCTTGGGCCAAGGAGGCGAAATTGCCGCTGGAAGGGTTTACCCACATTGTCCGTTGGCATGATCGGATGATGGAGCTGCCGGCATGGCGCGAACCGTTCCCGACGCCGCTTTCGGCAGCGGCTTGAGTCGTTGACTAACGCTCCCCTTGCATCGCAGGGGGAGCTGACCCGTCAGAGCAGCGCCTTAAGCCGATATAGCGCTTCCAACGCTTCGCGCGGCGCGAGTGCATCGGGGTCCATCGCCTCCAGCGCGCGCTCCACCGCCGAAGGTGCCGACGGTGCGAATAACCCGAGTTGCGGCGAGCTTTCGCTGACGGGATGAGCCGCTGAAGCATGCGCATGCATGCCACGCTCCAGTTCGGCCAAGGTGCGTCGCGCATCGGCGATCACTGATTTAGGCAAGCCTGCCAGCGCTGCGACTTGCAGGCCAAAGCTGCGATTGGCAGGCCCCTCTTTCACCGCATGCATAAACACCAGTTGCTCGCCGTACTCGACCGCATCCAGATGCACATTGGCGATGGTGGTGTATTCGCCGGCCAGCTCGGTCAACTCAAAATAATGTGTGGCAAACAAGGTGTAGGCGCGGCTGGCGGCTGCCAAATGCACGGCGGCTGCGCGAGCCAGTGCCAAACCGTCGTAGGTGCTGGTGCCGCGGCCGACTTCATCCATCAATACCAGGCTGTGTTCGGTAGCGTTATGCAGGATATTGGCGGTCTCGCTCATCTCCACCATAAAGGTGGACTGGCCGCGGGAGAGATCGTCGCCGGCGCCGATACGGGTAAATATGCGGTCGATCGGTCCAATCACCGCGCGGCTGGCCGGCACGTAGCTGCCGATATGCGCAAGCAGCACGATCAAGGCGTTCTGCCGCATGTAGGTGGATTTACCACCCATGTTCGGGCCGGTGATGACCAGCATGCGGCGATGATTATCGTCGAGGCACAGATCGTTCGGCTCGAACGGTTCGTCGCGGACTTTTTCAACCACCGGGTGGCGGCCGCGTTCGATGGCGATGCCGGGTTCGTCGGTGAGTTCCGGCGCGCTCCAATCCAGCACACTGGCACGCTCGGCCAAGTTGGCCAGTACGTCCAGTTCGGCCATCGCGTTGGCGGCGGCTTTCAGCGGTTCGAGTTTTTCAGTGAGGGTGTCGAGCAAGGCTTCGTAAAGGGCGCGCTCACGCATCAGCGAGCGCTCTTTCGCCGACAGTACTTTGTCTTCGAAGGTTTTCAATTCTTCGGTGATATAGCGCTCGGCATTCTTGGTGGTTTGCCGACGTGTGTAATGCGTAGGCGCTTTGTCCGATTGACCCTTGCTGATCTCGATGTAGTAACCGTGCACTCGGTTGTAGCCGACCTTGAGCGTGGCGATGCCGCTGGCCGCTTTCTCGCGCTCTTCCAACTCGACCAGGTACTGGTCGGCATGGGTGGAGAGGCGCCGCAGCTCATCGAGTTCGGCGTCGTAACCGTCGGCGATCACGCCACCATCACGTTGCAAGACCGGCGGTTGCGCCACGACAGCGCGCGCGAGCAGGGCGGCGGTATCGGCATGGTCGCCGATATGCGCGACGAGTGCGTGCAGCAGCGGGCTATCCAGGGTAGCTATGCGCTCACGCAAGGTCGGTGCGGCGGCGAGGCCATCGCGCAAGGTGGACAGATCGCGTGGCCGTGCCGAGCGCAGCGCGATGCGCGCGAGAATGCGCTCCAAGTCGCCAATGCCGCGCAATTGCTCGCGCAAACCTTCGTGACGGCGGTTATCGATCAGTGTGCCGATAGCCTGATGGCGCCGGCGCAGCAAGTCGCGCGAGCGCAGTGGGCGATTCAACCAGCGACGCAGCAGGCGTGCACCCATCGGCGTCACGGTTTCGTCCAGCACGCCCAGCATGGTGTGCTCTGTGCGGCCGCTGGGATGGGTGTCCAGCTCCAGATTGCGGCGGGTTGCCGCATCCAGTGCAATGGTTTCGCTGGCGCTTTCCACCGCCATGCCGGAGAGATGCGGCAGCGCGCTCTTCTGGGTTTCTTCGACATAGCCGAGCAGGCAGCCGGCGGCGGCAATCGCCAGTGGCAGATTCTCTACCCCGAAGCCGCCGAGATCGTGCGTGCCGAAAAAGCGATTCAATTCGCGCCGGGCGGCATCGGCGTCGAAGTGCCACGGCGCCCGTTTGCGCAGGCCGGGCAAGGTGCTGACGAGTTTGGGCCAGGCAACGTCCTCGCCGACCAGGGTTTCTGCGGGCTGCAGTCGTGCCAGCTCGGCAGCCAGTGCCTCTGCGCTAGGCACTTCGCTGAGCAGGAAACGGCCGCTGGATAGATCGACCCAGGCAAGGCCATGCGCGCCGCCCGCGCCAGCGGCGATCGCCAGCAGCAGGTTGTCGCGACGTTCTTCCAGCAACGCGGCATCGGTGACGGTGCCGGGGGTGACAATGCGCACCACCTTGCGTTCTACCGGGCCCTTGGAGGTGGCCGGGTCGCCAATCTGCTCGCAGATAGCGACCGATTCGCCTAGCCGGACCAGCCGCGCCAGATAATTTTCCGCCGCGTGATACGGCACCCCCGCCATCGGAATCGGCTGGCCGGCCGATTGACCGCGTTGCGTCAGCGTAATGTCGAGCAGTCGCGCCGCTTTGCGCGCATCGTCGTAGAACAGTTCGTAGAAATCGCCCATACGGAAAAACAGCAGCACATCGGGGTGCGTGGCCTTGGCGGCGAGGTATTGCCTCATAAACGGCGTGTGTTCCTTCACCGGATGAAAGGGGGCGGCATCGGTGTGAAGGGTGGCAGAATCGTTCATGTATCCGGGCTGGCGTGGGTGAGCTGGGTATTGTCGTTCACGGCCGCCGGGTTTGCACTGCGCGACGAGCAGGCTCTCAATGGTGGTGATGATTTGCAGTCGCGATGATTTCCGCTACAACAAGAGGGAATTCCCTCCGCTTCCCTGGTTGCCGTGATGTCTTTGCTTTCCGATGTTCCCACTGATACCGATCTGCAGGTTCTCGCCGATGCCCTGGGCGTGCAGCTACGCGCTACGCATCAACGCCTGGTCACCGCTGAAAGTTGCACGGGTGGCTGGATCGCCAAGGTGGCCACCGATATCGCCGGTTCGTCGGACTGGTTCGACTGCGGCATTGTCGCCTACAGCTACGAGGCCAAGCAGGCGCTGCTTGGGGTGCGTCCGCAAACGCTTGAAATACATGGCGCTGTCAGCCGCGAGACGGCGATGGAGATGGTTTCCGGGGCGCTTATCACCGCGGGTGCCAGCCTTGCCGTGGCTGTGACCGGCATCGCCGGCCCAGGTGGCGGTAGCGAGGACAAGCCGGTCGGTACAGTCTGGGTCGCCTGGAAGCGCCGCGGCGGCTATGCCCGCGCGGAAGTGTTTCATTTTGCTGGTGATCGTGAAGCAGTGCGGCGGCAGACGGTGGCGAAGGCGCTCATCGGCGTGCGGGATATGCTGACGGCATAATCAGCCGCCGCCGTCTGACCCGGCCCGGCAATGTGGGATACTTTCAAGTCAGCAGGTCGCAGCCCGTGAGATTCACTCCGGGCATCATGCACTCCATTCACAGCCACTCCAGGATTCACGACAATGGATGACAACAAGCGCAAAGCGCTCACCTCCGCTCTCGGCCAGATCGAAAAGCAGTTCGGCAAAGGTGCCGTCATGCGTTTAGGCGACCGTGTAGGCGAGGCTATTGAGACAGTCTCCACCGGTTCGCTGGGCCTGGACATTGCCCTGGGTATCGGTGGCCTGCCGCGTGGTCGTGTGGTCGAGATCTACGGCCCGGAATCCTCCGGTAAAACCACGCTGACCCTGCAAGTCATCGCCAGTTGCCAGAAAGCCGGCGGTACGGCGGCGTTTGTCGATGCCGAGCACGCACTGGACCCTTCCTATGCCGAAAAGCTCGGTGTCAACGTCGACGATCTGCTGGTTTCGCAGCCCGATACCGGTGAGCAAGCGCTGGAAATCGCCGACATGCTGGTGCGCTCCGGCGCGGTAGACGTGGTGGTGGTCGACTCGGTCGCCGCATTGACGCCGAAGGCTGAAATCGAAGGTGAGATGGGCGACTCGCACGTTGGCCTGCATGCACGCTTGATGAGCCAGGCCCTGCGCAAACTCACTGCCAATATCAAGAAGTCGAATTGCCTGGTGATCTTCATCAACCAGATCCGCATGAAGATCGGCGTGATGTTCGGCAGCCCGGAAACCACCACCGGTGGCAATGCGTTGAAGTTCTACGCCTCGGTGCGCCTGGACATCCGCCGCATTGGCGCGGTGAAGAAGGGCGACGAAGTGATCGGTTCGGAAACCCGCGTCAAAGTGGTCAAGAACAAGGTGGCACCGCCGTTCCGCCAGGCCGAATTCGAAATCCTCTATGGCGAAGGTACCTCGCGTGAGGGTGAGATCATCGAGCTGGGCGTGGCACAGAACCTGATCGACAAATCCGGCGCCTGGTACAGCTACAAGGGCGACCGCATCGGCCAGGGCAAGGAGAACGTGCGCCAGTTCCTGCGCGATAATCCGGCCATTGCCAATGAGGTCGACCTGGAGCTTCGTAAGCGCTTGCTGGTGACTGGCAAAAGTGCGGCGACATCGGAAGAGGCGCTTGCTGAGGCGTAAGGTTTGCGCTCCTGCGCTCCCCCTTGCTATGCATGGACGAGGTAGAGCCTCGTTGTTGCATCACTCTATTTCCGCAGAAGCAGCTCAATCCTATGAGCCGACGGCGCGACAAGTCCGGTGACGAAAAACCCAAGCCCAGTGCCTATGACAAGGCGCTGGGCTTGCTCGCGCGTCGCGAGCACTCCCGCCGCGAATTGAAGCTCAAGCTGCGCCAGCGCGGCTACGAGGGCGAAGAGGCCGGGGCCGCGCTGGACCGACTCGGGGAGCAAAGCTATCAAGATGACGATCGCTTCGCCGAAATACTGGTGCGCAACCGGTCGGGACAGGGCTATGGGCCACAGCGGCTGCGGGCTGAATTGAAAAGCCATGGCTTGTCCGATGCCCGCATTCGCGAGCTGCTGGACGCTGCCGGGATCGACTGGACGGCCTTGGCCGCCGCTCAGTTGCGCCGTCGCTACGGCGCCGCGGCCACGGTCGACCCCGCCGAACGTACCCGCTGGGCGCAATTTCTCTTGCGCAGAGGCTTTGCCGCCGCCACAGTACGGAGTGTTACCCACGCCGAAGTGGACGAAACTGCAGACGATTGATCGCGGTACCGTCATGGCGTGGCCCCTCGCAGCCTGAACGCCACGAACCGCATGACTCAATACCGAATGAAAACGGCAGAAATTCGCTCGACCTTCCTCGATTACTTCCGCTCCAAGGGCCATGCCATCGTGCCGTCCAGCTCGCTGGTGCCGGCCAGCGACCCGACCTTGTTGTTCACCAACTCGGGCATGGTGCAGTTCAAGAACGTGTTTCTCGGCAGCGAGAAGCCCGGCTATGTGCGTGCGGCCGACGTGCAACGTTGCCTGCGGGCCGGCGGCAAGCACAACGACCTGGATGCGGTGGGCTACACCGCCCGTCATCACACCTTCTTCGAGATGCTCGGCAACTGGTCGTTTGGCGATTACTTCAAGCGCGATGCGATCAGCTACGCCTGGGATCTGCTTACCAACGTCTTTAAATTGCCGAAAGATAAGCTCTGGGTCACCGTCTATCACACCGACGACGAGGCCTACGACATCTGGCATAAGGAAATCGGCGTGGCCGCCGAGCACATTGTGCGTATTGGCGACAACAAGGGCGCGCCCTTTGCCTCCGATAATTTCTGGCAGATGGCCGATACCGGCCCCTGTGGCCCGTGCACCGAAATCTTCTATGACCACGGTGCGGACATTGCCGGAGGCCCACCGGGCTCGCCCGACGAGGACGGTGATCGCTACATCGAAATCTGGAATCTCGTGTTCATGCAGTTCGACCGCGCGCCGGACGGCTCGCTGACGCCGCTGCCGGCACCGTGCGTGGATACCGGCATGGGCCTGGAGCGCCTTGCCGCGGTGTTGCAGCATGTGCATTCCAACTACGAGATCGATCTGTTTGCGCACCTGATTCGCGTGGCAAGTGCGCTCACCCAGACCAATGACCTGGCGAACAAGTCGTTGCGCGTGATTGCCGATCACATCCGCGCCTGTTCGTTCTTGATCGTCGATGGCGTACTGCCATCCAACGAAGGTCGTGGCTATGTGGTGCGCCGGATCATCCGCCGCGCGTTGCGCCATGGCTGGATGCTGGGCGTGCGCGGTGATTTCTTCTGGAAGATGGTGTCGCCGCTGGTCGAGGAAATGGGCGAGGCCTATCCCGAACTCGCGGCCAAGCAAGCCTTTGTCGAAGAGGCGTTGCGTATCGAAGAGCAGCGCTTCGGCGAAACGCTAGAGCACGGCATGCGAGTGTTCGATGACATTGCGGACAAGGTCGGCAAAATCATTCCGGGCGAGGACGCATTCCGTCTGTACGATACCTACGGTTTCCCGGTCGATCTCACGGCCGATATCGCACGCGAGCGCGGCCTGACTGTCGATATGGCCGGTTTTGAGCAGGCTATGAAAGAGCAGCGCGAGCGTGCGCGCGGGGCCAGCCGTTTCGAAGCCAAAGGCCTGATGCCGGCCGAGCTGGCCAGTCATTTGAAACCCACCGTGTTCCTTGGCTATGAGTCCTTGCTCAGCCAGGGGAGCAAGGTGATCGGTATCGTTCGCGGCGGCAAACAGATTGACCAATTGAGCGAGGGTGAAGAGGGGCTGGTCATCCTCGATAGCACGCCGTTCTACGCCGAATCCGGCGGTCAAATGGGCGATGCCGGCACCCTGTCCAATACGGCTGGTCGCTTGACAGTCGCCGATACCATCAAGATGGGTGGCGTGTTCTTCGGTCACGCCGGCCGCTGGCACGGAGCGCAGTCGCTGCGAACGGGCGATATGGTTGAGGCCGGCGTGGATGCCTCCCGCCGCCAAGCCATCGTATTGAATCATTCAGCCACCCATTTGCTGCACGCCGCCCTGCGCAAGTTGCTCGGTGAACACGTCGCGCAGAAGGGCTCGCAGGTCGCACCCGAGCGCCTGCGCTTCGACTTCTCGCACTTCAAGCCGCTGAGCCGCGACGAGCTGGCACAGGTTGAGCTCATGGTGAATGACGAAGTGCGCCGTAACGTGCAGGCCGAAGTGCATCAGATGGCTTATGACGAAGCGATCGACTTCGGCGCCATTGCCCTGTTCGGCGAGAAATACGGCGACGAAGTGCGCGTGTTGAAGATGGGCGAGTTCTCTACCGAATTGTGCGGCGGTACGCATGTTGGCCGCACCGGTGATATCGGGTTGTTCAAAATCGTCAGCGAGGCTGGTGTGGCCTCTGGCGTGCGCCGTATCGAGGCGGTGACGGGGGCTGGTGCATTGGCCTACGTGGCCGACGAAGAGCGGCGCCTGGGCGAGCTGTCGCAGTTGTTGTCCAGCAGCGGAGACGACGCGGTAGAAAAGCTGCGCCAGATGTTCGACAAGCAGAAAAAACTAGAGCGTGAATTGGACTCGCTGCGCTCCAAGGCCGCCGGCTCAGCCACGGCCGATCTGGCCACCGCCGCACACGAGATCGACGGTATCAAGATCGTGGCAGCACGGCTGGAAGGCCTGGATGCGAAGGCCTTGCGCGACAGTGTCGATCAGCTCAAGCAGCAGTTGGTCGATTGCGTGGTGCTACTGGCAGGTGCTGCAGACGGCCGCGCATCATTGGTGGCCGGTGTCCATGGCAAAGCACTGGGACGGGTCAAGGCCGGCGAAATAGTGGCTCACGTCGCCGCTCAAATCGACGGCAAGGGCGGTGGACGCCCCGACATGGCCCAGGGCGGCGGTAACGATTCACCGCAGTTGCCAGCGGTGCTGGCGAGCCTGCCTGCCTGGATCGGCGCTCAAATGAGTGGCGTATAAGTAGGTGAATAAGTGCCTCTGTTTGGGCAGGAACGCATTGCATACGGCGAGCGCGCTCGGCTAGTATCGTCCGAATGTCGGCTCACAGGTTGTAGTGTGCCGCCCGGCAAAATGTCTCCCGGGACATTTTGTCTGTGAGCCGGGGAGGGCGTAAGCCTTCGAAGGAATATTTCGGACAGCCAGGCGGTGATGCTCAGGGGTGAGGCATCGCGGGTTGCTGGCCTTGACCAATAGCATTCATGGAGTGGCAAACATGTTGATTCTGACCCGCAGGGTCGGTGAAACCTTGATGATCGGTGACGAGGTGACCGTTACCGTCTTGGGTGTGAAGGGCAATCAGGTGCGTATCGGCATCAATGCTCCTAAGACCGTAGCCGTGCATCGTGAAGAGATCTTTGACAAGATCAAGAACGAACGCGAGCAAGGTGGTAGTACTCCTGGCAACACCGGCGAGCACTAACTATCAATTAAGGCTTTACCTTGATCGCGCCGGTCAGTATGCTTGCCGGCTCCGCAGCGATGCGGAACAAAAATCGGAGAGATGCCCGAGTGGCCGAAGGGGCTCCCCTGCTAAGGGAGTATAGGGTCAAAAGCCTTATCGAGGGTTCGAATCCCTCTCTCTCCGCCAGATACGCAAAACGCCCCCTAGTGGGGCGTTTTGCGTATCTGGCGGAGAGATGGTGGTGGACGAACCCTCCGGTTCGACAAATTTGTCAGGAACAAATTTGGACAGCCGAACGGCTGGCCCCGGAGCGCGCAGCGCGTAGGGGTGAGGCCCATGGATGGGCCGAACAATCCCTCCCGTCACGAAATAGGGACCTGCATCGATGCGTGGGGCGTTTTGCGTATCTGGCGGAGAGATGGTGGTGAACGAACACTTACGGTTCGACAAATTTGTCTAGAACAACAAGGACAGCCGCAGGCTGGCCCCGGAGCGCGTAGCGCGCAGGGGTGAGGCCCATGGATGGGCCGAACAATCCCTCGCGTCACGAAATAGGCACCCGCATCGATGCGTGGGGCGTTTTGCGTATCTGGCGGAGAGATGGTGGTGGACGAACCCTTACGGTTCGACGAATTTGTCAGGAACAAATTCGGACAGCCGCAGGCTGGCCCCGTAGCGCGTAAGCGCGAAGGGGTGAGGCCCATGGATGGGCCGAACAATCCCTCGCGTCACGAAATAGGCACCCGCATCGATGCGTGGGGCGTTTTGCGTATCTGGCAGAGAGATGGTGGAGGACGAACCCTATGGTAATTCGGCGGCACTCCTGTGCCTCGCCCTTCGTGCCATCGGCCACGCCGATGTTCGCTCCGGCATCCTGCTTCCGCAGTCGACGAATTTGTCAGGAACAACAAGGACAGCCGCAGGCGAAAATCTTTCCTGATGGCCTCACCGCTCTTGCTCCTCCCCCTACTTGTAGGGGGAGGTTGGGAGGGGGTAAGGCCCTTGCGATAACGCGAGGCAAGAGCCTCCGCCCTCCCCAGCCTTCCCCTGCAAGCAAGGGAGGGAGCCAGCAAGCCGTATCAGCCGCCGAAGCTGCTGGGCATGCAGTGCAAGTGAGGATGGTTAGTGGCGACAATCAGCCAGTAGGGAGGCCACGCAGTTCGGCGGCATCGGCGGTTACCCGCAATACCGACCCCTGCTCGTACCAATCGCCGAGAACAATGCGTTCGGCTGTTTTTCCGTCCAGTTCGAGGCGATGGGTTGCTGGTCGATGGGTGTGGCCGTGAATCAGCCGGTCGACACCTGCCGCGCGCAATGCTTCAAGTACGGCGTCCTGATTCACATCCATGATCGTCTCCATCGTGTTGCCAGTATGTGCGCGGCTGTCTTCGCGGGCTTTGGCTGCGAATGCGCGGCGGGCATCGAGGGACATGGAAAGAATCTGCGCCTTCCATTGAGGCGTGCGTACCTGCTTGCGTACGGCCTGGTAGGCGGTGTCGTCAGTACACAGCAGGTCGCCATGCATCAGCAGGGTGCGGTGGCCGTACAGGTCATGTACGACGCCGTCTTCGAGCAGGGTGAGGCCTGCGCGGCGAGCGAAATCTTCACCGAGCAGAAAGTCGCGGTTACCCACCATGAAATACACGGGCACGCCGCTATCGCGCAGCGTGCGGGTGGCGTTTGCGATGCGTTGGGGCAGCTCGGCATCGTCGTCGTCGCCGATCCATGCTTCAACCAGGTCGCCGAGGATATACAGCGCATCGGCGCGGCGTGCTTCGTCGCTGGCGAGATAGTTCTCGAATAGCTGGGTGATGTGCGGGCGGCTGGCGTCTAAGTGGAGATCGGCGATAAACAACGTAGCCATCGTGTGCTCAGTCCTTGGCCTTGGTACGCTTTTTCGCGGGTTTGGTGGGTGCGACGGCCGGAACGTTGCTGGCGGCAGGGAGGGGCGCTTTGCTGCTGGAGGCTGCCGCAGGCGCTTCTTCGCCGACGACATTGGCACCGTCGACCACGATCAGCGGGTTGGGCACGTCGCCGGCAAAGGGGCCGAGGCCGCGGGTGGGCAGAGCGGCGATCTTGTCGATCACATCCATGCCTTTGAGCACTTTGCCGAACACGGCATAGCCCCAGGTAAGGCCACTCTGATTGCCGACATAGTCCAGCCGACGGTTGTCGACCAGGTTGAAGAAAAACTGGGCGGTACCGGAGTTGGGGTCGGCGCCGCGGGCTACGGCGATGGTGCCGCGCACGTTAGGCAGGCCATTGTCCGCTTCGCTGGGAATCGCCGAGCGCGTGCGCTTGGGCTGCAAGTCGCGGGTGTACAGGCCGCCCTGCACGAGATAACCGGGAATGGCCCGATGGAACACGGTGCCGTTATAGAAGCCATCGCGCACGTACTGCAGAAAATTGGCGGCGCTCTTAGGCGCCTTGTCCGGGTATAGCTCTAGTGTGATTTCGCCTTGCGAGGTGTGCAGCACCACTTGCGGATGTGCTGATGTTTCCGGGCTGGGCGCGCTCGCTGGTTTGGCTGTTTGCGCGGCAAGCGCAATGGGCACAATGAGCAGCAATAGAGCGAGTGAGAATCGTGGCATGGCGAGTCGGGCGGCTTGTGACATCCGGGCATGATACGCGGCTGCGGTGAGTGAGCCTATTCACATCGCAGCGAGGGATTCAGATAGTGATCAAATCCAGCCGTGGCCCAAGCTCGGACATGGGGGCGCGTTCTTGCTCAAGATCGGCTTCGGTCAGCGGGTGCTGCTCCAGCCATGCGGCCGGCACGGCCAGCCGCAGTCGCTGACTGGTCGCGGTCAGGCGCATTTGCGGCAGTGATTCGGCGCGACGGGCGCGGCGGAACAATACGGCCAGCCGCAGTAACGCGGTGATATGGCGGGCTAGCACGCGATAGCGCTGCGGCAGGGCAGAGAACAGGGTTTTGTCTGGTTTGCGGCGATGCGATTGAACGATGGCTGCGAGCAGTTGTTGCTCCTGCCGCGAGAAACCGGCCAGATCGGCATGGCGCAGGATATAGGCGCCGTGATGATGGTGTTGGCTGTGCGCGATGGCCAGGCCGATCTCGTGTACGCGAGAGGCCCAGGAAAGCCATTCGCGAGCTTCGAGGTCCATCTTCCAGGCCTTGGCGACTTGGTCGAACAGCAGTAGCGCGGTCGATTCCACCCGTCGGGCCTGCGCACGATCCACGCCGTAGCGGGCGGCCAGCGCGTCGATACTGGCGGTGCGCGGGTCGCTGCCGCCGGCGCGGCCCAGCAGATCCCATAGCAGGCCCTCGCGCATCGAGCTTTCGCATACCCGCAGGCGCTCGATGCCGAGTGCGGCAAACGCCGCTTCGAAGATCACCACGGCGCCGACGATCACCGGCGCGCGATCTTCGGCCAGGCCGGGCAGCTTGATGGCGCTGATCTGGCCCTGCTCGATCAGCGCGTCGCGCAGCAAGGCCAATGCGGCGGGGGTGATGCCGTCATCGGAGAACTTCATCGCCTGGACCACCGCGCCGATGGCCTTGGCCGAGCCCGATGAGCCGTAGGCATCGAGCCAGCCGGCCTCGCGGTAATCTTCGGCAAACTGCTGCAATAGCACGCCGATCTCACTACGTGCGCGTTGCCAGCGCTTGCGGTTGAGCTTGCCGCCGGGGAAAAAACGCAGGGTCGAGGCGATACAGCCTGCCTGCACGCTTTCGGTCTGCAGTGGGGCCAGTCCGCGGCCGATGATGAACTCCGTGCTGCCGCCGCCGACATCAATGATGAGCCGGTTCTCGCGTGAGGCTGGCAGATCGTGCGCCGCACCGAGGAAGATCAGGCGGCCCTCCTCGCGACCGGAGACGATTTCCACAGGGTGACCCAAGGCAGCCTCCGCCGCCGTCAGGAACGCCTGTGGCGAGGCCAGCCGGCGCACGGTATTGGTTGCTACGGCACGAACGCGCATCGACGGTACGCCGGCGATGCGTTGACCACAGCGAGCCAGGCAATTGAGCGCACGGGCGCGGTGTTCGGCGTCCAGGGTGCCATCGGCGCGCAGGCCTGCGGCCATGCGCACGGTTTCGCGCAAGCGGTCGATGACGCGAGGTTCGCCGTGCTCCATACGGGCGACGACCATATGAAAGCTGTTCGATCCCATGTCCACGGCGGCGATCAGCTCGCCGTCCTTGATCTGAATCTGATCGCCTTGGCTCATGCGTGGCTCTCTTGGGCTACAAGGTGGCGATTCTCGCACGCGTAGGCATGAGGGCGAAGCTTTATGCCCTCTCCTGAGCAGCGGGAGAGGTTCTTACGACTTTGTCAGGCAGAGCTTTTCCAGCAGGGTTTGCTGCGCGTTATGCGGCGCGGCTTCGCCCGGCTGTGCACGTACATAATGGCCGTCGCTGTCGAGCAGCCAGGCCTGCGTATTGTCGATGAGGTAGTTGGCCAGGGTCTCGTCGTAGACGCGCGTGGCCAATACCGGATCGAGAATCGGAAAGGCGACCTCGATTCGCCGCATCAGGTTGCGTTCCATCCAATCGGCGCTGGCGCAATAAGTCTCCGCCGCACCATCGTTGGCGAACCAGTAGACGCGGCTGTGTTCCAGAAAGCGTCCCACGATGGAGCGTACGCGGATGTGCTCGGAGATACCGGGCAGGCCAGGGCGCAGGGTGCAGGCGCCGCGCACGATCAGGTCGATTTCCACCCCCGCCTGCGATGCGCGGTACAACGCCTCGATAACGTGGGCTTCGTTCAGTGCGTTGAGTTTGGCGACGATGCGTGCCGGTCGCCCTGCCTCGGCATGAGCGATTTCGCGCTCGATCTTCTCAAGCACGCTCTTGTACAAGGTGAAAGGCGAGTGCAGCAAGCGCTTCAGGCTGATGATCGGCCCTAGCCCGGAGAGCTGCAGGAACACCTTATGCAGGTCTTCGCCGATCTCCGGTTGCGCCGTCATCAGGCCGATATCGGTGTAGGCGCGGCTATTGGCCTGGTGATAGTTGCCGGTGGACAGATGCACATAGCGGCGCAGTACGTCGTCCTCGCGGCGCACGATCAGCAGCATCTTGGCGTGTGTCTTGTAGCCGACGACGCCGTAGACCACCTGCACGCCGGCCTCTTGCAGACGTGTGGCGAGGCCGATGTTGGCTTCTTCGTCGAAACGAGCGCGTAGTTCGACCACGACGGTGACGTCTTTGCCGTTGCGTGCCGCCTCCACCAGTAGATCGACCAGGGGTGTGTCGGCGCCGGCACGGTACAGGGTCTGCTTGATGGCCAGCACATTCGGATCTTGCGTGGCCTGGCGCAGCAGTTCGACCACGGCAGCGAACGATTCATAAGGGTGATGCAGCAGCACATCGCGCTGGCGCAGCACTTCAAAAGTGCATTTGCTGGTTTCGAGTGCGCGCGGCAGTCGCGGCGTGAAGCGCGGATATTTCAGCTCCGGCCGGTCCAGGCGCTCATAAATAGTGCCGGCGCGGATGATATTGACCGGGCCGTTGCAGCGGTAGACGTCGGTTTCTTCCAGCTCGAAATTGGTGGTCAGCAGGGTGACGATGGCTTTGGGGCAGTCGTTGCCGATCTCCAGCCGCACGGGGCGGGCATAGCCGCGGCCGAGCAGCTCCTCGCTGAGGGCGCTGGCCAGATTCGCCACCTCAGCTTCTTCCACCATCAGCTCGCTATTGCGGGTGACTCTGAATTGGTAGGAGCCGGCCACCTTCAAGCCGGGGAACATCAGGTCGACGAACCCTTGCAGCAGTTCGGCGAGAAAGACGTAATGGTCGCCCGGCTCGCACACTTCATCGGGCAGACGAATGATCCGCGGTAGCGAGCGCGGGGCGCGCACCAGCGCCATATGTCCTTCGCGGCCAAACGCATCGCGGCCTTTCAATACGACGGCGATGTTCAAGGTCTTGTTGAGAATGCGCGGAAATGGATGCACGGGGTCCAGCCCCAGCGGCGACAGCACCGGGAGCACCTCGTTCTCGAAATAGCCCTGCAACCAGTGCAGTTGGCGCGCGGACCAGCGGTCGCGAGTAAGAAAGCGGATGCCTTCGGCATCGAGTGCCGGCCCCAGCTCGTCTTGCCAGGTGGTGTATTGCTCGGCGGCCAAGTCCAGCACGCGCTTGCGGATGCGCGTTAATAACTCGCCCGACGGCACCCCGTCCGGCCCCGGTGCAGCGGAGCCGTAGCTATGGTGATGCTTGAGCATCGCCACGCGGACCTCGAAGAATTCGTCCAGATTATTAGCGACGATGCTTAAGTAGCGCAGGCGCTCCAGCAGCGGCACCTGCGGATCTCGTGCCTGGGCGAGCACGCGAAAGTTGAATTCTAAGGCGGCCAGTTCACGGCTGAGGTACAGCTCAGGGGCGTTTCGGTCGGCGATGGGCGGGGGAGTCGTGGGTTTACGGCGCATGGTGCCATTCTGGCGTATGGCGTGAATAAGCTCATGCCGCAGCGCCGCGTATTGTGATGGCCGGCTTGGTTGCTATTCACGATGGCGGCGCTGATGGGGCCGCCCGCGATCTCGGAGAGGCTCTTAAACCTCGTCCGAGCCACCGAGTTTGAGCAGCCGCTCGTGTCCGAAACAGCACGAGAAGGTGGAGCCCTGGCCGGGCTCGCTTTGGATATCCAGCCGGGCCTGATGCAGGTTCAGCACATGTTTGACGATCGAAAGCCCCAGGCCGGTACCGCCGCTGTCGCGCGAACGGCTGGACGACACGCGGTAGAAGCGCTCGGTAAGTCGAGCCAGGTGCGAGGCAGGAATGCCAAAGCCGGTATCGGTGACCGAATAGGTGGCGCCTTCGGGTGTCCGTAGCCAACGGATGGTGATATTGCCGCCGGTTGGGGTGTAGCGCACCGCATTGCTGACCAGATTGGACAACGCGCTGTGCAAATCTTTGACCGAACCGAGCAGATCGGTTTCGGCGGTGGATTCGAGCACGATGTGGTGGCGACCTTGGCTGAGCGCTTCGGCTTCTCGCCGAATAGTGGCCATCAGCGGCGTCATCTGCACACGCTCGTCAGCCACGTGCTCCTGAGTTTCCAGGCGTGACAGGGTGAGCAGATCTTCGACGATCTGTCCCATGCGCTTGGATTGTGCGCGCATCTCACCCAGCACCGGGGCAAGTTCGGGGACGTCACTCGGATCGATCAGTTCCAGATAGCCGTGGATCACCGTAAGCGGTGTGCGCAGTTCGTGCGATACGTTGGCCACAAAGTCGCGACGAATCTGCTCCAGCCGCGTCAGGTGGCTGATATCGCGCGCCAGCAATAGCCGCTGACGGCGTCCGAACGGCAACAGGGTGACATTGATGTGGCGATTCGGGTGTCCGGGCGCAGCGACGTCGTTGAGCGGCTCGAAAGCGCCGTCCTTCAGCCAGCCCGCCAGTTCGGTGGTACTCAGGCGTTCGTGCAGGGCGGTGCCACGATCCTGCGGGCGACGCAGGCCGAGCAGGTCTTCGGCGGCATGGTTGAACCAGCGCACATGCTGCTCGTTGTCGAGCAGCACGACAGCGTCCGGCAAATTGCCGGCGGCGCTGCGCAGGTCGCGCAAACTGGAGGCGATACGACGAGAACGCGTCATGAAACGGTCATGCTGCAAGGGGCTGAGGCCGGGAGGGGCTGTCATCATGGAGCCGGTTTGATGACGGATTCGAGTCAGCAGCAAGACGGTTTCCGCTACAGCGACCAGGGACACGCCAATGGCGATATAGCCACCGGCCAACCACCCTAATGCGGCACCCACGACCAAGCCGGCCGCAAGTGCGGCCGGCAGTTTCCAGGTGGATTCAGATGATTGCTGCATTAAAATTTAGGCCGGGTTGCGCTGGCAATCGCCAAGCATCGGCAAAAGCCGCAGTCCCCGCAAGCCACCAACGCCGGTTCAGTCAGCAGAGTCGAGTCAGACGTTAGCGGAGAAGCGGTAGCCGGCACCGCGAACGGTCTGCACCATGTCGTCCAGTTTCCATGGCTCCAGCGTCTTGCGCAGCCGACGGATATGAACGTCAACGGTGCGTTCCTCGACGTATACGCTGCCGCCCCATACATGGTCGAGCAACTGTGCGCGCGAGTAGACACGCTCGGGATGGGTCATGAAAAAGTACAGCAAGCGGTATTCGGTGGGGCCGATGACAACGGCATCGTCGCCAGCGAATACCCGGTGCGCCGGGCCATCGATGCGCAAACCGCCCAGTTCGACCTGGCCGGAGCCATCGTCGCCCTGGCTTCGGCGCAATACGGCCTTGATCCGCGCGACCAGTTCGCGGGTCGAAAACGGCTTGACCACGTAGTCGTCTACACCAGCTTCCAGGCCATTGACTCGATCCATCTCTTCACCGCGGGCGGTAAGCATGATGATCGGAATCTCACGGCTCAGTTCTTCTTTACGTAAGCGCCGGGCCAGTTCTAGACCGCTGGTGCCGGGTAGCATCCAATCGAGCAAGATCAGATCGGGTACTTGTTCGGCGATAGCGAGCTGGGCGGCTCGTGCGTCGGCGGCGTGGGCCGCGTCCATGCCAGCTTTGCGCAAGGCAAAGGCGACCATGTCGCGGATCGAGGCTTCATCTTCAACGATCAGGATGCGTTTGTGCACGCGTAGGTCTGCTTTAGGTGGCCTGTGACGCAATTATTGCAGCGGTCCAATGTTACGCGGCGATGACACGTAACAAAAAATGGCCTAACCAGCCGTAATTCTTGCGAAGACCGGACACCCCAACACTGCCTCGTGTTAACGCTGGGCCGGTTCCAGGCCGAAGCATAGCCGTCCCGCACAGGCTGTGCCGGGATTTTGCAATGGCTGCTGGCTGCGACCGTCCGGATTGTCCTCGGTTTGCACCTTGCGCTTGCGCAGCTCCATGACCAGCGGGGTCAGGTCGCTGATTCGCGACTGGATGCGTGCACGGGCGTAATAGTCCAGATCGGACCGGGTCAGCAGGCGCTTGAGTTGCTCCATGGCATCGAACGGGTGCCCTGACAGGTAGCTGGCATCGGCGTATGCCTCGCCGGCCCGCACCGGTTCGCCGGCCTTATCGCTGGCCTGGGCATAGGTGCGATAGAGGTCCGGCTCGTCGGCGTTATCGAGCATCGGACGCAGCATGTCGGCGGCCTGGGTCGCGTCGGCTTTCGAGCCGCCGTCGATGAGCGCTTTTGCATAAGCGAGTGCTGTCGCGCGATTGCGTGGCGACAGGGTGTTGAGTTCTGCGTAAAGCGAGAGCGCCGCCACCCTTTGGCCGGCTTGGAACTTGGCATCGGCCAGTGCCAGTTGCAGGATCTGGTTGCTGGGATGGGTGGTTAACAGAGGCTGCAATTCGTCAATGGCTTTGCCGCCGCGGCCACTGCGCGTGAGTGCCAGCGCATAGCCGTAATGGTTGGCTGGCGTGTCGAATTCACGTCGCTTTTCGGCAATCGGCGCAGCAAAGCTCGATGCGTAGTAGGTGCTGAGCTGGGTGGAGTCGCCGGCCAGTACGCGTACCCGTTCGCGCATTAGCGAATAGGCATCGAGCTCTTTTTTATCAGGGTCGGCCTTGCTGCTTCCTTGCTGGGTGAGAGCCGTAGTGTCTTTGACGAAGGGGATCGGCGCGGTGCTTTTATCCCACTGGTTTTTGACCAAGGTGGAGTTGGCCGGGCGCTGCTTTTGCAAAGCGATCAGCGCATCGGCGCGCGATTTGGCATCGCTGATGCGCGTTAGCGTGACGGGATGGGTCTGCAATAGCTGCGGTACATCGCGATCCCCGCCCGAGCCAACCCGCATGGTGTCCTGCATGCGCTCGAAAAAGGTCGCCATCGCGTTGGGATCGAAGCCGGCATTGGACAGGGTCTGGATACCCACGCGGTCAGCTTCGACCTCGTCTTTGCGGGTGAAGTTGATCTGCTTCTGCATGAGCAACCCCTGGCCGCCCATCATGATCGCGCCGGCGGCATCGCCGGCATGCGCGCCCGCGCCTGCGGCGATCGCGCCCAGCAGCACCAGAGCCATCAATGGGGCGTCCTTTTTGGATGCTTCAAAGGCGCGCTGTAAGTGATTTTGCGTGATATGACCGATTTCGTGGGCCACTACCCCGGCCAGCTCACCTTCGCTGCGAGTGATATCGATCAGCCCGGAGTTGACCGCGATATAGCCACCTGGGGCGGCAAAGGCGTTGATGACGTCGTCCTTCACAATGAAAAACGAGAAATGATCCTTGGGCTTGTCGCTACCGGCGACCAGGCGGTAGCCGAGATCATTGAGGTAGTCATCGAGCATGGCGTCGTCAACCACCATGTTCAGCGCGCGCATCTGGCGCAGCATGGAGGCGCCGTACTCCTGCGCTTCTTGCGGCGAGATCAGGGCGTTGGCCGAGCTGCCCAGATCGGGCAGGCGGACGCTGTCTTGCGCACCGGCGCCTAAGGCGAGGCTGGCGCAAATAAGTGCGGTCAGAAGGCGGGGAGCGAGGGGTCGTAGTGCCATGCGCATAAGTTAAGAGACAATACCACTGTCAGACCGCTGTCTGCGGCGTCAGTTCGACCCCGTGGCGACTTGTTTTTCAAAGCAAGGGTCCTCATTTTGCTGAACGTTTACACCAAGCCGCCGGAGTGCTGTCGTGCCCAAGATTGAGATTTATTCCAAGATTGTCTGCCCTTACTGCGTCAATGCGAAAAACCTGTTGAAAGCCAAGGGGCTGACCTGGAATGAGGTGCTCGTCGATACCGACCCAGAGCAGTTCAAAATCATGCTTGAGCGTAGTGGCAACCGCCGTACGGTTCCGCAAATCTTCATCAACGACCAGCACATCGGCGGCTTTGACGACCTGGTGGCTGCCGATCGCAACGGCAAGCTGGCTGAGCTGATAGGTCAGAGCGCATGAGCAAGGATCGTCTGGCTGAATTCACGGCATTCCGCCATCGCATGAATGAGCGGATTCTGGCCGAGGACAATCAGGTCGTGCGCCGATTCTTCGCGCTGGACACGCAGACCTACAAGGCCGGTGCACTGGATGTGAAGACTAAGGAGCTACTGGGCCTGGTCGCCTCCCTGGTGCTGCGTTGTGACGATTGCATCAGTTATCACGTGGCGCAGTGCAAAGAGGCCGGCGTCAATCGCGAGGAATTCTTTGAAACCTTCAGCGTAGGCCTGGTGGTGGGCGGCTCTATCGTGATTCCGCATCTGCGCCGCGCGGTGGATTTTCTCGATCAATTGGAGGCTGGTACAGGCTCCGGCGAAGCCGAGGGCTGCGCCAGCCACGCTTGATGCGGCGGGCGAAGCCGGCAAAAAACCCTGCGTGCGAGTTTTCGCAACGCTGCATGCGAGTATTTGCAACGCCTTGCCGGTGTTCGCATAGGGCTGCATAAGCGATAATTGACAAGTTTTCAGACTGTGCGCGGTTCTCGCCGCACAGCCTGCGCGGTTCTATTCTGAGGAGTTTCCCATGAGCAAAACCATTGCCGTGATTCCGGGTGACGGTATCGGTCCCGAAATCATGAAGGCAACATTGCGCGTGCTCGATGCAATCGATTGTGGCCTCAGCTATGACGTTGTCGAGGCGGGCATGATCGCCCTCGACAAGCAAGGCGACCTGCTGCCCAAGGCCACGCTCGATGCCATCGCCAAGCATAAAGTGGCCTTGAAGGGGCCGCTCACCACGCCGATCGGCGGTGGCTTCACCTCGATCAACGTGACCTTGCGCAGGCATTTTGACCTGTACGCCAACGTGCGCCCGGCGATCAGCTTTCCGGGCACCAAGGCACGTTACGAAAACATCGACATCATCACCGTGCGCGAGAATACCGAAGGCGCTTATCTGGCTGAAGGCCAGACACTGTCCGATGACGGCGAAACAGCGACCTCGATCATCCGCAATACCCGTCGCGGCAGCACCCGCATTGTGCGTTACGCCTTTGAGATGGCCGTGAAAAAGGGCCGTAAGAAGATTACCGCCGTGCACAAAGCCAACATCATGAAGACTAGCTCGGGTCTGTTCCTCAATGTCGCCCGCGAGGTCGCCAAGGAATACCCGCAGATCGAATTCAACGAGATGATCGTCGACAACACCTGCATGCAGTTGGTGATGCGTCCTGAGCAATTCGATGTGATCGTTACCACCAACTTGTTCGGCGACATCATTTCGGATCTGTGCGCCGGCCTGGTCGGTGGCTTGGGCTTGGCGCCGGGCGACAACATCGGCGCCGATGCGGCGATCTTCGAGGCGGTTCACGGCTCAGCGCCGGACATCGCCGGCAAAGGCATCGCCAACCCCTGCGCGCTGTTGCTGGCGGCGGCCGATATGCTCGACCATCTCGGCATGGTGGAGAAGGGCAGCAAGATCCGTCAGGCGATCCGCGACACGATGGAGCACGACCGCGCTCACGTCACCCCCGATCTGGGCGGCAAGGGCAGCACCGAAAGCTTCGGCGAGGCTATCGCCAAGCGCGTTCTGGCGGCTTGATCGCTCCACGATAAGTAGCAGCGGGAGTGGGTTGGGGTGAGCAAAGCGAACCCCAACATGGCATGGTTTCTATGGTCATAACGAACGGTATTCATTATTGGACGCCTCCAATAGCAGGGGTCCTTAAAAAAATAATCCGCCGCGATATGCCCAAGAGTACGTAACGGTACGCTAGCAGTTCACTTCTTGTTGTCTGTACGAAAGGGTCGTGACTAGGCGATTTTAGCTGAAGCAAGGGGCCGGCTCAGCTTGAAAACAGGCGCATAATCCTTGAGGGGGCTTTGGGACGTTCTCTAACAATGGTCGTTTAAGGACTGCCGATGTTAATCATCAAAAGTCCACGAGCAGAGGGGAATGCTATGAAAAAATTAAAGCCGCTTGTGTATGTTGCTATGGTCGCCATTACTGCTCCCGCAATGGCTCAGCATGATGAGGCTTGCTCGGCTGCCTGGAAAAGCTCGTCTGCCGCGCAGACCTGTACGACGTGGGACTATGTCAGCCAGGTCGAGCCAGGTATCTGTAAGTTGGATGTCGGATGCAGGACAGGTAGAGAGTTTCGAGGGCAAGACAACTACCAGCATCAAGAACGGCCCGTACAAAACACGGGCCGTTGGTATCTCGATAGCATGAAAGATTTGGTGAATAGCAATGGCAAGCTCAGTGGCGGCAGAGAGGCTCCGCGGCCACCGATACCAGACTGGTGGCCGTGAATAAAGTGATTAACACTAGGTTCGCATAAGCATAAAAAAGGTCAGGGGCATTTAAACATGTCTCTGACCTTTTTATTTTTCGTGCCGATCAAAGATTCACGCAGCGATAACAGGTGGTGGGTGTAAAAGCTTCCTCGCACCCGAGGGGGCGCAATGCCCATCCACACCAAAGCCAAACCTACGACATGGTTTGTCTTACGGTAGAGGGGAGCATGTCATGAATATGTCCAATCATTCATTTTCCATACGCGTCATTCTCTTTGCCCTGGGGTTATTTATCAGCTCCATGGCTTCCGCTGCAGGCCCTGTAGGCCAATGGTATGGGACCGCCCCCGTTTGCGGTTACAAGCTTGGAGACCAATGCCCCGCGAACACGGGGTACTCGCCCGTGTGTTATGCCCAGAAAGAGCGCGGCACCTCCACGGTTGATGAGTCAGTGGAGAAGAGATGCCCTAACCGCTTGAGTACGGGTTTTGGATCTGAGTGCTTGTCAGGGTGGAAGGTTTACTGCGAAAAATTTGTTCATTAAGTAAATGGCGACTTCACCTCGGCGCGTTTAAAAATGCGTCGAGGCGATTGGATAAAAAGGCAGAGTCATTTAAATGTCTCTGCCCTTTGATCTTTAGGGTCAGGCCGCTTGCTGCGCTGCAGGTTGATAACTGCCCGGCACAGCCTGAAATGGAATCGCGATGCGGTTCCAGGCATTGATAAGAATGGTTGTCATGTTGAGGTTCAGCAATTCTTCCTCTTCGAAAGAGGCGCGAGCCTGGGCATAGATTTCGTCCGATACGCCATGCTCACCGAGCCGGGTTACCGCCTCGCACCAGGCCAGTGCCGCGCGCTCGCGCTCGCTGTACAGCGGCGTTTCGCGCCAGGCTTGCAGTAGGTAAAGGCGCTGCTCGGTTTCGCCGGCGGCACGGGCATCTTTGGTGTGCATATCGATGCAATAAGCGCAGCCATTGAGCTGAGATACACGCAGCAGCACCAGTTCGATCAGGCTCTGCTCAAGCCCGCAATGATGAACGTAGCGGCCGAGTGCCAGCAGCGATGCGGTGGCTTTGGGGTAATCAGCATAGGAAAGGCGTTTTGTCACGGGAATGCTCCAGTTGGGCGGCCCGATGGGCCGGTCCTATCTAAGACGCATGACCAGGAGCAGATGTGACAGCATTGAGCCTTGCCAGTTTCTGCGGGTGCCGCAGTGAATGGATCGCGGTGATTTGCTCGCCGTCCGTTTCGATCCAGCAAACCGTTACCAGGGTGGCGTTGATCCAGCTAAACAGTGCGGGTGCACCGTTGAGCCAGTGCAGGCGATGTACGGCATGGCTGCCCTGGTAGCGCTGCGCGATTTGCGTGTAGAGCCGGATGAGCCGCTCGCTACCGTGTAACGGACGCAGGGCTGCGCGCACCACGCCACCGCCATCGGATAGGTGCAGCACATCGGCGGCAAACAAGGCTTTGAGTACATCAGGAGTCGGCTCTTGCAACGCCTGCATGAATTTTTCCAGCAGACGCTGCTGCACGGCCGGCGCGTAGCTGAAGCGCGGCCGGCCTTCACGCAGGCGTTGCTTGGCACGATGCGCGCGCTGGCGGCAGGCGTCTTCGGTAATGCCCAGCATGGCGGCGGCTTCGGCGTGGCTGTAATCGAAAACGTCGCGCAGTAGAAACGCCGCTCGCTCATCCGCGCTCAAGCGCTCCAGCAACAGCAGGAATGACAGGTTGAGGCTTTCGCTGCGCTCGAGTTCTGATTCGGGCTGCTCGTCATCGGCGATCAACGGCTCTGGCAGCCAGGGGCCGGTGTAGTGCTGCCGCTCGGTCTTGGCGCGACGCAGGCGATCCAGTGCCAGGCGCGTGGTGACGGTGACGAGCCAGGCCTCGGCGTCATCGAGCGCATCGGTATCTTGCTGGTGCCAGCGCAGCCAGGCATCGTGCAGCACGTCTTCGGCGTCATTAGGCGTGCCCAGCATGCGGTAGGCCAGCCCGAACAAGCGCGGGCGGTGCTGCTGAAACAGAGCGGTTTGCGGGTCCATCGAACGTTCCATTGGCGTAGATCTAGCCAGGACGTATCCACAGCCAAGAATGTGACAGCACGATCAACGCACGAAGGGGTAGGGGGCCAGAAAGACCAGCCAGATCATCAAGACGATGCCGATGTACTTCAGTACGCGAAACAGCTTGGGATGCTTTTTCTTGAAGGTCCGGCTGCGTTCGCGGCTGCGCTGGTTGAGGGCGAACACGCGGTTGACGAAGCCGGCTTTCTCGGTCGCTGACTCCGTGTTGGGCGAGGCGGTGATTTTGCCCATAAAGGCACCTACGCGGTGGTTGATGGCGCTCATCCAGCGGGTACGTAACGGTCGCTCCACGTCGGCGAACAGGATGACGCGTGTCTGGTCGGTACGGTTTTCGGCCCAATGCACATAGGTTTCGTCGAAGACGACATCCTTGCCATCACGCCAGGCGTGGACTTCGCCATCGACGAATATGCGGCAATCGTCCGAGTTCGGTGTAATCAGGCCCAAGTGATAGCGTAAGGAGCCTGCAAATGGATCGCGATGCGGATTGAGCTTGCTGCCCGGAGGCAGCAGCGCAAACATGGCGGCTTTCACGCTGGGAATAGACCTTAGCAGCGCTACCGTTTTCGGGCACAGTGTTTCGGCCGAGGTCAGTGGCTCGCCATACCACTTGAGATAAAAGCGCTTCCACCCTTGTTTGAAGAAGCTATTGAAGCTGGCATCGTTGTGCTTTTCGGCAGCACGGATATGCCCCTCGTCGAACAATTGCATGGCTTCTGCGCGAATGGTCTGCCAGTTCGCTTGCAGCAGATCCAGTTGCGGAAAGCCACGGCGATCCAGGATCGGTCGCGCCGGCACTGCCGAGAATGCATACATCAGCAAGTTATACGGGGCAAAGATCGCCGAGTGATCCACCAGTTGACGATCAAAGCGCAGTCGTGCCCGTCCGCGAAGATGCACTAGCAGCACGCATAGAGCGAAGAAGGCGAACAACAGAAATAGGGCGATTCGTGGTGCAAAAATCATGTCGGATGATTCGACGGCCGGTGCAAGGCCCTGATTCTACTCCTTAGCTAACGCGTCGTTGAGGCGACCTTGCGTAGCTGCTGCTGGGTCAGCTCGACATGTCGTTGCGGGCTGATCGGCAGATGAATCGGGTCGGTGACGCTGTTCTTGTGTCTTAGTGCGGCGATCATGCTGGTGGTGGGGTAGCGCCCTTGCGTGAGCGCTTCGGCGTCGATGGCTTGCACATGGTCGATCAGCGCGCGGTCTCGCTCTACATCAGGGGCAAAGTTGAAGCCGATACGACGTTCGATAAACGGAACAATGGCGGCGCCGAAGCTGAAGAACAGCTCGAAATCGAATTCTTCCAGCAGGCAGCCAACAATGTCTTGCGCACGCACGCCTTCATTGGAATAAGCGGCATGGTCGATCGATGGGTACTTGGCTTGTCGAGCGCCAAAGTGCCGATCGAATTGTTGCTCGGGCGGCAGGCTTGCCCAGATACGTTGCACCTCGATCTCGACGTCGGGCCACAGTTGATGGCCATTGCGGCCGATGATGTCCGAGCTGAGCAGTACGCCATCGGGTGCCAGCGAGTTGCGCAGCGATCGACAGAAGGTTTCCAGCTCGGTGACGTGGTGAAAGAACTGGTTGACGATGATGACGTCTTGCGCAGGCCGTTCAAAGGGCCGGTTGCAATCGCAGGTCTCGAATGTGATCCACGGATCCAGGCCACGCGCTTTTGCCGATGCAGCGGCGTTGCGCATCAGCGTTGGGTTGAAATCCATGCAGATGATCTGAGCGGCCACGCCTGCTGCGCGCAATTGCTCGGCCAGATAGATCTCCATGCTTGCGGCACCGGAGCCGAGGCTCAGCACGCGCAGTGGCATTGAATGGCGCTGCGCTGCTCGGATGCGATCAAGATAGAACGCTTCCGGTGAATCAATGCCAAGACGTTGCGCTTGCGGCGCAAGGTAGCGGCCCGACCAGTAATGAAAGATCGCCGGCAAGGTATCGCCCTGGTACTGCGGTGTCAGGTTGAAGGCCACGCGCTCGGCCAGCGCGCGTACGCGACGGCTTGCCGAAGCGGGGAGCTGCCGTGACAGCCATGCCACAGCGCGTTTGCCGATGAGTCGGTGGCGATAGATCAACGCAGCCACAGTCATGCTTGATGCTTCCTCGGCGGGTGGTGCGAGAGTATATGGCGGTCAGTGCCGCAGCACGTGAACCGAGCCGCTACCGGGTCGATAACTGCGTACCAATGCACGATGCACATAAGCAACGGCGCGACGCACGGCGGTGCGTGGGGCCTGGCCTTTGGCAAGTTCGGCGGTGATCGCCGCGGCGAGGGTACAGCCGGTGCCGTGCCCTTCCAGCTTCAGGCGGGGGTGTCTTAGTTCGAGCATGCCGCGCTCGTCGTAGAAACGATCCACGACCACGCGGCCTTCGGCATGGCCGCCTTTGAGCAGTACGGCGCGGCAGCCCAGTTCAAGCAGTGCCGCACCGGCGCGGTCGAAATCTTTTGCGTTGCGGATCGGCTCGCCGAGCAGTGCTTCGGCCTCTGGCACGTTCGGCGTAATGATGTCCGCCAGAGGCATCAATTCATGAACCATCGCATCGACCGCATCGGCTGCCAATAATCGCCCGCCGCTAGTCGCGATCATTACTGGATCGACCACCAGCCAGGCCGGCTTGCGAGTGCGCATTTCGCGAGCAACCAAGTGGGTGATCGCTGCGCTGCCAAGCATGCCGGTTTTAACCGCGGCCACTGGAAAGTCATCGAATACCGCCGCCAGTTGGCTACGAATATGCGTCAGTGGCACCGGATGCACGGCGGTCACTTCGCGGGTGTTCTGCGAAGTGATGGCTGCGATGACCGATAGCCCATGCACGCCGCGTGCATGAAAGGTTTTCAGGTCGGCCTGGATGCCGGCACCACCGCCGGAGTCCGAGCCGGCGATGGTGAGGGCGGTGGGCATGGAGCGAGGGGGCTTGGTATGGCTGGTCATTGCCTGGCGAGCTACAACGCCTCCGACGCAAAATCCGCCAGTCGCGAGCGCTCGCCTCGGCGTAAGGTGATATGCGCCGAATGCTCCCAGTGTTTGAAGCGATCGACCGCGTAGGTGAGGCCGGATGTCGTTTCGGTGAGGTAGGGTGTATCGATTTGTTCGACATTGCCCAGGCAGACGATCTTGGTGCCAGGGCCGGCGCGGGTGATGAGGGTTTTCATCTGCTTTGGCGTAAGGTTTTGCGCCTCGTCGATAATCAGGTAACGCGACAAGAAGGTACGGCCGCGCATAAAGTTGAGCGCGCGGATCTTGATGCGCGAGGCCAGTAAATCATTGGTGGCCTGGCGTCCCCAGCTACCGCCTTCGACGGGGTTGGCCAGCACTTCGAGGTTATCGGTGAGTGCACCCATCCAGGGCGTCATTTTTTCCTCTTCGGTGCCGGGCAGGAAGCCGATGTCTTCGCCCACCGATACCGTGGCGCGGGTCATGATGATTTCGCGATAGCGCTGCTGATCCATCACCTGGGCCAGACCGGCGGCGAGTGCGAGCAAGGTTTTGCCGGTGCCGGCGGTGCCGAGCAGGGTGACGAAATCGACGTCGGGGTCCATCAGTACGTTGAGCGCGAAGTTCTGCTCGCGGTTGCGAGCGGCAATGCCCCATACGCTGTGATTGGAGTGGCTGTGATCGTCCAGCAGAACCAGCGTGGCCTTGACGTCGTCGATGTGCAGCACGCGCAGCTCGACGCTGCTTTCGCCTGGTAGATACAGGCACTGATTGACGTACCAGTCCTCATCTTTAAGTCGATCGACTTTGTAAAAGGTGCGGCCACGCTCGTTCCACGACTGCACTTCGGGATGCTGATCCCAGAAACTCTCGGCTAACTCGGTCGAGCCGGTATAGAGCAGGGAGAAATCATCCAGCGCGCGATCGTTTTCGTAGTCCTCGGCATCAATGCCGTAGATCTTCGCCTTGATCCGTAGATTGATGTCTTTGGTGACCAGGATGACTGCGCGGCCTGGATTCTGATCGCGCAGCTCAATCACGGACGACAAGATCAGATTGTCGGCCTTGCCGTGGCCATTGGTGGTGCGCTGCTGAAAGTACAGCCGGCCCACGGCCGAGCCGCGCTTGAGATTGACTCCTTGCGGACTGGTCAGGTCAAGCCCATTGCTGATGCCGTGGCCGTTGCCGTGTTCGATGAGTTCGTTGAGAAAGCGGCTGACCTGACGGCCGTTACGCGAGACTTCGGAGGCGCCTTTCTTTTTTTCATCGAGCTCTTCCAGCACGGTCATCGGAATGAAGACATCGTGCTCTTCAAAGCGAAAAAGCGAGGTGGGATCGTGCAGCAGGACATTGGTGTCGAGAGCGTAAATGCGTTTGCTTCCGGTCATACGGAAGGAACCTCGCTGGTCATGAGGTGAATAAAACGCGGCACGCGGGTTGCCGTGGGTGGGTGCTGCCAGTCATCAAGGCCGGCTCGCTGGTGGCATGCCGGCTTGATGGAGAAAACATGAATGAATAGAGCAGGGTGGATACGTTTCACTTGGCGGGGATGGTGTCGAGCACAGCTTGGGCATGACCCGAGACTTTTACGTTGCGCCATTCTTGTACCAGTCGGCCATCGGGATCGATGAGGAAGGTACTTCGTACGACACCCATGTGACGTTTTCCATACAGCACTTTTTCATGGATCACATCGAAGGCCTGACACCACGTTTCGTCGGTGTCGGAAATGAGCGGAAACGGCAGTTCTTGCTTGGCCGCAAAGTTGGCGTGGGATTTGGTCGAATCGCGCGAGACGCCAATGATTTCGGCGTGGCGTTTGCGAAAATCCGCGTAGAGGTCGCGGAAGTCTTTCGCTTCGGTCGTACAGCCCGGGGTGCTGTCCTTAGGGTAGAAATACACCACCACCCATTGACCCTTCAGGCTGTCGAGCTTTAGTTCGGCACCGTCGCCGGTGATGCCTTTGAGTTTGGGGGCTTTCTTGACAACTTCAGGCATGGTCTCTCCTGCGAAGCCAGGGCTGGCTTCGACTGCTGGCTCGTTTCAAGGTTAGTTTCAGGGGTTGGGTGACGCTAATGACCGGCGCGTCGATAAAAGGCGTGCTCTGTGCGATCGGTGTAGCTCGATACGCTCGTTGCATGCACGCTCCTCGAAGGTCTCTGGGACAAAGACTAGCGCTTGCCGGGACGGATAACAGCCCCCGCGACATTTTCAGTTTAAGAGCCTGTTTTTATTGCCGTCCAAGCCCTGCAGAGCGATGAGGGCAGTGTAGGCCGATGTTTGGTCAGCGTCAGAACTTGACCGGATCCATGATGGCGTCGAGGTTCAGGCCATCGCAGAATTCGAGGAAATCGTCGCGCAAGGCGGCAATGTGAGTCTCCGCCGGAATGCCGATCGTGAACTGCGCCTGGAACATGGCTGCACCCGTTTGCATGGCCTGATAGCGCATCGAGCTCAGTTGCTCGACGCTGATGTCGTGGCGATCGAAGAAATCCACGATCTTTACCAGGATGCCCGGACGGTCGGCCGAAATGACCTCGATAAGGTAGGGCAGGCGGTGCGAGTCCTGCTCGCGCTCACGTGGCCCGGTGCGGTAATGCACCAGGCGCAACTCCTCGTCGCGGCCCAGTTTGGTCAGCGCTGTTTCCAATTTCGCCACGGCGTCCCAGGCTCCGGTCGCCAGCAAGGTCAGCGAGGTATCGGTGCCGATGGTGGCGACCCGAGCATCGGCCAGGTTGCAGCCGGCATCGGTAATGCGCCGGGCCAGCGCCTGCAGCGGTGCGCGCGACGACGGTGTCATCGTCTGGATAAGCAGTTGGTTGTCGGTGCCTGCACGCGCAGAAGAACGGTTCAAAGGGGATCTACCTGTGGCAAATCCCGCACAGCGCGGGAATGGCGGGGAATCTAGGGCTGCCTTCAGGGCTGCCTTTGAAGGGTGCCCTGATCTGTTTGGAGCTTACTTGCCGCCCCGGTTCGCCCGCAAGTAACATAGTTGGCTTAGATTTTGGCGGAGCAAGCCTTGAATATTCGCGGAAGCATCTGCGCGCTGGTCACCCCATTTGCCGCAGATGGCGCACTCGACTTGGCGGCGTTCGGTCGATTGCTCGATTTTCAGATCGAGGGCGGTACCGAGGCCGTGGTCGTGGCCGGCTCCACCGGTGAAGCGCACATGCTGGAGCATGACGAATACGATCGTTTGCTCGCCTTTGCGGTTGAACGGGTCGCTGGCCGCATTCCTGTCATAGCCGGCACCGGCGAGGCAGCCACCGCTAAAACCGTTGCCTTGACCCGCCGTGCCCGTGCGCTGGGTGCCGATGCCGCGCTGGTGGTCGCCCCGTATTACGTGCGCCCAACGCAAGAAGGGCTGCGCCGCCATTTTCTCGAAGTGGCCGGGCACGGCGGCTTGCCGGTGCTGCTCTACAACGTACCCGGCCGCACCGCTTGCGATCTGCTGCCTGAAACGGTGGCCACGTTACGCGAGCACCCGGCCATCATCGGGATCAAGGAGGCGGTGGCCAGTGACGAACGAATCCGGGCCATGGCGGAACTTGTAGGCCCGAATTTCGTCTACTTGAGCGGTGACGACGCTACCGCCCGCAAAGCCATGCTGGGCGGTGCCGCCGGTACTATTTCGGTGGTAGCCAACTTGGCGCCTAAGGCGTTCCGTATGCTTTGTGATGCGGCGACACAGGGTGACCGGCAGGCTGCTGAACGCTACGATGCGCTGTTGGAGCCATTGGTGCAGGCGCTTAACTGCGCGCCGAATCCAATTGCGGTGAAGGCCGGTTTGCCCGCATTGGGACTGGGTTCCGCCGTGCCACGCCTACCTTTGATTGAACTGGAAGACGGCCCTGACCGTGCACGCATACGCGAGGCGCTGGCAGGTCTGGCATCCTTGGCAGATGCTGCCTGACCCACCGCCTTATAACTCTTAAGTTACGGAACCCGACTTCATGAAGAAATCCCCGCTCGTCGTAGCCTTGCCGGCTCTGGCCCTATCTGCCTTGTTGCTGTCTGGTTGCGGCATGTTTCGTTCGCATAAAGCGTGGGAAGCGGCTAAGCAGGAGTCTCCGTTGGAGATACCGCCGGGCCTGGACACCCCGTCCACCAGCGCGGCGCTGGTCATTCCCGAGCCGGGCGCCAACAGCCCAACTGCCAATGGAGCTACGGCCCGTGCCGGCAAGGGTGGCGGCGTGATTGCCGATGGCTTCGTGTTGTCGGGCAATGTGGATGACAGCTACCGTCGTGTCGGCCAGGCGCTGGAGCAGGGCGATATCGGTTCGGTGGTTTCGCATGACGATGCGGCGCATACCTATACGCTGAGTGTGATTGCTTCAGACGCACCGGCGAGCAAGCCTGGCCTGTTTGGTCGGCTGTTTGGCAGCAAGAAAAGTGGGGCTGCCGCTCCAGGTGCCGCCCCGCATCAGGTACTGGTCAGTATCGGCACCAGCGGCCAGAGCGCCAGCGAAGTGCGCGCACAGGGCGATTCCGGCGCGGTGGCCAAGGTGGTCGATACGCTCAAGTCGCGACTGAACGGCCGTTGATCGCATAGTTTCATGCTCAAACAAAAAACGCCGCCCGGATGGGCGGCGTTTTTGCGAGTGCCGGATTCACTGATCCGATGAATTACTGAGAGCGTATGGGGTGCTCAGCGCTTCAGCTCGTCGAGTTTGTTGGGTTTGTTTTCCCAGTCTTTAGCGTCGGCTAGCCCGTCTTTACGTTCGGTAATGACAGGCCAGTCTTTCGCCAGCTCGGCATTCAACGCGACGAAGCTCTCCTGGCCGGCAGGCACGTCGTCTTCGGGGTAGATCGCGTTGATCGGGCACTCCGGCTCACATAGGGTGCAGTCGATGCACTCATCCGGATTGATGACCAGGAAGTTCGGGCCCTCGTGGAAAGCATCCACGGGGCAGACTTCAACGCAGTCGGTGTATTTGCACTTGATGCAGTTGTCGGTAACGACAAAGGTCATGATGTTGAGGGCTTGTGCTGATTTACCGCGGCCCGTGCCAGGCCGGAATTGGCGCTCCCTACGAGGTTCGAACTCGTGTTCCCGCCTTGAGAGGGCGGTGTCCTAGGCCGCTAGACGAAGGGAGCGAAATGCACCGGAGCGCGCTAGTATAACGAAATCGTTTCGTCCGGCAATGCCTGGGGCCCGCTTTCATGTCATGTGTTTCATGTCATGCCATCCAAGGCTAAAGTGCTGCCGCCTGACCGATGCAATAACGGTATCGGTATGTGGCATGAACTACACATTGCCGCTCTGGGAGCAACTTTGGCTGCAAGGATCCACATCGTTTGAACTTGAAAGCAAGGAACGACGCCACGCCCGTGTTGCGCATTATTCCGCGTGAGCAGCATGTGATTTCGCGCAAAAACATCAGTAAGGCAGCGCTACGCGTGCTGTACCGCTTGCACGAAGCGGGTTATGCGGCCTATCTGGTCGGCGGCGCTGTGCGTGATTTACTGCTCAGCGGCCACCCGAAGGATTTCGACGTTGCCACCAATGCAACGCCCGACGAGGTCAAGAAGCTATTCCGCAACTGCCGCTTGATTGGCCGTCGCTTCCGGCTTGCCCATGTGGTGTACGGGCCCGAAATCATCGAGGTGGCGACTTTCCGGGGTACCGGCGAGGACGGCGGCGAAGGTGATCGGCATGTCGTGGATGGCCGCATCGTGCGGGACAACGTGTGGGGCACGATCGAAGAAGATGCCGTGCGCCGCGATTTCCGTGTTAACGCCTTGTATTACGACATCAGCGATTTCTCGGTACGTGACTACGTCGGCGGCATGCAGGACGTGCAGGACCGCGTATTGCGCCTGATCGGTGATCCGGTCACACGGTATCGCGAAGATCCCGTACGTATGCTGCGCGCGGCACGCCTGGCGGCCAAGCTCAACTTCCGTATCGATACGGCGGCGGCGGCGCCGTTCGAGGAGCTGGGGCCGCTGCTCGCCGATGCTGCGCCGGCAAGGCTGTTCGACGAATCGTTGAAGATGTTTCTGGGCGGGCATGGGCTCAAGAGCTTCCGCATGCTCGAACAATGCGGCCTGCTGAAGTTTATGTTTCCGGCGACGGCGCGCGCGCTCAAGCGCGGCGACGAGGCGCTGCGCTCGCTGATCGAGCAGGGTCTGACCAACACCGACGAGCGTATTGCCGAGGGCAAATCGGTGACGCCGGCATTCTTGTTTGCCGTATTGCTGTGGGGCGAGGTGCGCGACCAGGCACATGCCTGGATGGTCAAGGGCCTGGACAGTAACGAGGCCTGGGATCGAGCTGCCGCACATGTAGTGGCGGAGCAATGCCAGCGGGTAGCGATACCGCGCCGCTTCACGTTCACGATGGAAGAAATCTGGTCGTTGCAGCCGCGTTTTGAGCAGGTGCAGCGCAAGCGAGTGTTTCGCCTGATGGCACATCCGCGTTTTCGTGCCGCGTTTGACTTTCTGCTGCTGCGCGCGCCCGAATCATCTGCGATGCGCGAGCTGGGGCAATGGTGGTCGCATGCACAGAAATTACCGCATGAAACCTTGGCCGCGGCCTTGTCCGGTGTAGCTGATGCCGGGGTGGAGCCGGCTGTGAGCACGGCGACTGCGGCGAGCAAGCCGCGCAAGCGGCGGCGGCGGCGCAAAAGCAATGGCAAACCGGACGCGACGTGACGCAAGCTTATGTTGCGTTAGGTAGCAATCTTGGTGATTCGCGCGGGCAATTGCTTGATGCGATGGATGCGCTTGCCGGGTTACCGCAAACCCGGTTGTTGGCGCGCTCGCGGCTTTATCGCACGCCGCCGTGGGGCAAGCTTGAGCAGCCGTCGTTCGTGAATGCCGCCGTATTGCTCGATACCGCGTTGACTCCGCATGAACTGCTCGACGCCATGTTGGCGATTGAGCGGGCCGCCGGACGCGTCCGTGATGGCGAGCGCTGGGGGCCGCGCATGCTGGATCTGGATCTGCTTCATATGGATGGCGTGCAAATGGATGACGCGCGCTTGACCCTGCCGCATCCGCGCATTGCCGAGCGCATTTTCGTGTTGCTTCCGCTGCATGACCTGACGCCTCAATTGCTGTTGCCTGGGCAAGGGCGCGTCGACCAGTTGCTTGTCGGGCTGAATGCCGCAGACTGTGAGATCTTGTCTTGAGCAATAGCCTCCGCGCGCCGGATAATCGATTGCTTATGCATTTCCTTCGCTAATCAGGAACACGCCGTGTACGTGCAGAACGCCAATACGCCTGTCCGCAAGCCAGTTACCGTGCCGGGGCTGCGTGCGATGAAGGCGGAAGGCCGCCAGATTGTCATGTTGACCGCCTACGACAGCAGCTTCGCCTGGCAATTAGAGACAGCCGGCATTGATGTGGCGCTGGTCGGTGACTCCTTGGGTATGGTGGTGCAGGGACATCGCAGCACCTTGCCGGTAACGCTCGATCACATGGTGTATCACACTGCGGCGGTGGCACGTGGCTTGTCGGCCACTTTGCTGGTCGCGGATTTGCCGTTCATGAGCGATCGCGACGTGCCGCATGCGCTGGAAGCCGGCGCGCGACTGGTCGGCGAGGCTGGTGCCGCGATGGTGAAAATCGAAGGCGCTGCGCCGCATGTGCTCGATGCTATCAAGGCCCTGGTTGAGCGGGCGATCCCCGTTTGCGCCCATCTTGGCCTCACCCCGCAATCGGTGCATAAATTCGGCGGTTTCCGCATCCAGGGGCGCGAACAAGAGGCGGCCGAGCGGGTGCTGAAGGAGGCGTTGGCGGTCGAGGCGGCCGGGGCCGATTTGTTGGTCCTGGAGGGCGTGCCCGCCGCGCTTGGCGAACGCGTGACCCAGGCTGTGTCGATACCCGTGATTGGCATCGGTGCAGGCCCGCATTGCGATGGCCAGGTGCTGGTTCTGCACGATATGTTGGGTGTTACGCCGGGCAAACGGCCTAAGTTCAGCAAGGATTTCCTCGTTGGGCGCGATTCTGTCGCCGCGGCGATCAAGGCCTATGCCGACGATGTGCGCAGCGGTGCTTTCCCGGCGCCGGAACATTGCTTCTAAAGCCTCTAGCCTCCAAAGTTTACTGAGTAAATTATGCAGACAGTGCAAGATGCCGCGGCGCTACGTGCCGCGATCCGTGGCTGGCGTAGCCAAGGCCAGACCGTGGGTTTCGTGCCGACCATGGGCAATCTGCACGCCGGTCATCACGCGCTGATAAAGCTGGCGCGAGCACGCACCGATCGGGTGGTGGCCAGCATTTTCGTCAATCCCACTCAGTTTGGCCCGAACGAGGATTTCGAACGCTATCCGCGCACCTTGGTGCAAGATCAGGCCGGTCTGGCCGAGCACGATTGTGATCTGCTATTCGCCCCCGAAGTGGCCACCCTTTATCCGTTTGGCGCGCAGGGCAGCGTCAGTTTGCGTGTGCCGCAACTTACCGAGACCTTGGAGGGCGCACACCGGCCCGGGCATTTCGACGGCGTCGCCACGGTGGTATGCAAGTTGTTCAATTTGGTGCAACCGGATATCGCGGTGTTCGGCCAGAAGGATTTTCAGCAGCTCAAGGTGATTGAGCGGATGGTGCGTGATCTTTCGCTGCCGGTAAAAGTGATGGCAGCGCCAACGTTCCGTGCCGATGACGGCCTGGCGCTGAGTTCGCGCAATCAATACCTGTCCGTCACCGAGCGTGCCTTGGCGCCGCAGATCTATGCCACGTTGCTGCAAATACGGGAGCTGATGGCGAAGGGACATGCCTGGCGGGTCATCGAGCAGGCTGCCGCGGCCAAATTGACCCGTGCCGGCTTCGTGCCCGACTACGTGGCGGTGCGGCGTGCCGAGGACCTGTCCGAGCCCGCTGACGATGAGCGCAGCGGCCTGGTGGCGCTGATCGCCGCCCGTTTAGGCCAGACCCGGCTGATCGACAACTTGCTGTTGGACTGAACGCCCCCAGATGGAGATCACCGGCACTGTTGCAGCGCAGCGTCGCCGGTTCGATAATCCCCGGCTACGCAGGCCGTTCCTGCTGGAATGAAACACGTCATGAATCTGAATATGCTCAAGGCCAAGATCCACCGCGCGACGGTGACCCACGCTGAGTTGCATTACGAAGGCTCGATTGCGATCGACGGCCTGCTGCTCGATGCCTCCGGTATTCGCGAGTACGAGCAGATCCATGCCTGGAACATCAATAACGGCAAGCGCTTCGTTACCTATGCGCTGCGTGCCGAGAACGGCTCCGGGATCATCTCGGTGAATGGCAGTGCCGCCCATCGTGCACAGCCCGGCGACCTGATTATCATCGCCGCGTTCGCCCAGCTTGCCGAAGCCGAGGCAGAGCAGTTCCAGCCGACCCTGGTCTATGTGGACGCGGACAATCGCATCTCGCATACCAATCGCAGCATCCCCACGCAGATGGCGGCAGCTTAAACGTGCTGGGGGTCTTGAGAGCGGTTTAAAGCGCCGCTACTCAAGCGCCATCTTCAGCACGTAAGATCGGATGCTTCGTCAGTCACTGTACGAGCATCCATGCTATTTGAGCGTCGCGTCCCCTTGTTTGCCGATCACGCACAGCGCCTTGCGCAGACTTCGCTACGCGAGCTGCTGAACGATATTCCGCGTGGCGAGCGCTTACGTCAGCGGTGGGGGCCGATCCTGCTCGACTTGAGTCGACAGAAGCTCGATAACCAGGCCCTGGATGCGCTCGGAGCCCATGTCGAGGCGAGCGGTTGGCAACAGGCGCGTGATGCGATGTTTGCCGGGGCGTCGATCAACACATCGGAAAACCGTGCGGTGCTGCATACCGCGCTGCGCGCCAGCGTTGCGCAGTTGCCGTCGCCGGCACCGCGTGAAGCCTTGCAAGAGATCGAGCAGACGTTGCAGCGGATCGACAAGCTGGTCCAGGCGATCGGTCAGGGCGAGGCGGCCAGTCTGGGTCTGCCGGCAACGATTACGGATGTGGTCAATATCGGTATCGGCGGCTCCGATCTCGGTCCGCGTTTGGCAGTGCGGGCACTTGCACCGTTTCATGTGCCGCATATACGTAGTCACTTTCTGACCAATGTGGATGGCCAGTCTGCCCATGATTTGATGCGTCAGTTGGATCCCAGGCGCACCTTGGTGATCGTTGTTTCTAAAACGTTCACTACGCAAGAGACCCTGCTCAACGGCAATGTGCTGCGCGATTGGATAGCGCGTGCCTATGACGGTGATGAACGTCTGGTGGCGCGGCATTTTCTTGCGGTCAGCGCGAGCCCGGCTGCTGCCCAGGCATGGGGCGTTCCCGCCGCGCACATTTATCCCATGTGGGATTTTGTCGGTGGGCGGTTTTCGTTATGGTCCGCCGTAGGCCTTTCATTGGCTTTGGCGATTGGCATGGAGCATTTTCGTGCCTTGCTGACCGGTGCGGCAGGTGTCGACGATCATTTCCGCACGGCGCCATGGCAGCGCAACTTGCCGGTGCTGCTCAGTCTGGTCGAATATTGGAACCGTGATGTGCAACGGCATACCAGCCGTGCAGTGGTCCCTTATGCGGACCTGCTTGGCGATCTGACCTCTTACCTGCAGCAATTGGAGATGGAGAGCCTGGGCAAGCAAGTGACGCCGCAGGGCGATGCCGTGAGTGGCCCGACAGCACCGGTGGTGTGGGGCAGCGTGGGTACTAACGCGCAGCATGCTTATTTTCAGGCGTTGCATCAGGGCACCGATGTTGTGCCGTTGGAATTCATCGGCGTGGTTAAGCCAGCGCATCCATTGCGTGCCAATCACGATGCACTGCTTTCCAATCTGCTGGCCCAGGCTGCGGCACTTGCGTTGGGCAAGACCTTTGCAGAGGCCTTGGCCGAGGCAAAAGATGGCGGTGCGGAGGCCTTGGCCGAGGCTAAAGAAGGTGGCGATGCCACGCGTCGCGCGTTGGCTGCGCAGCGTACCTTTCCAGGCGATCGTCCAAGTACCGTGATTCTGCTGGATGCGTTGACGCCGGAGAGTCTGGGTGCACTGATCGCGCTGTATGAGCACAAAGTATTCATGCTCGGCCATCTATGGGGCATCAATGCCTTCGACCAATGGGGTGTGGAGCTGGGCAAAGGCATCGCCCGGCAAATTCTGCCGGCCCTGGATGGAACGGCTGAGCAACGGGCGGGTTTCGATTCCGCTACTCGCGCGCTGATCGAAGCGATCCAGGAGCGCCGCGAAGGCTGAGAGGGTGTCCTATGACGAGGACTGTCGCGCCAGAGCCCAGGCAACATGCTCGCGCACGATGGCTGACGGATGCTCGGCACGCGCCTGCAATGCCAGTAACACCTCGGCGGAATGCGGTGCGTTGCCCAACGCCACCGCGATGTTGCGCAACCAGCCCTCATAGCCCGTGCGGCGGATCGCCATGCCTTCGGTGCGCTTGAGAAACTCGTCTTCGCTCCAGTCGAATAGTTCAACCAGTTTGGCGCCATCGAGGCTGTGACGCGGGGCGAAATCAGGCTCGACCGCCTCCTGCGCGAACTTGTTCCACGGGCAAATAAGCTGGCAGTCGTCACAACCAAAGATGCGATTGCCCATCGGCGCGCGTAGTTCTTCGGGAATGCTGCCTTTCAATTCGATCGTGAGATAGGAAATGCAGCGCCGCGCGTCGAGCCGGTACGGGGCGACGATGGCCTGGGTCGGGCAGATATCGATGCAGCGGCGGCAACTGCCGCAGTGCGCGCTGGCAGGTTCGTCGCTGGGAAGCGGCAGGTCGGTATACAACTCGCCAAGAAAGAAATAAGAGCCGGCGCGGCGATTGATAAGCACGGTGTGCTTGCCGATCCAGCCGATGCCGGCATTGCGCGCCAGCGCTTTTTCCAGCACCGGGGCCGAGTCGACATAGGCGCGATAGCCGAAGTCGCCGATGGCGGCGTGAATACGTTCGGCCAGTTTCTGCAACCGGTTGCGCATCAGCTTGTGGTAGTCGCGTCCCAGCGCGTAACGCGCCACATAGCCCGTGGACGGATCGTTGATGACATCCCAGGCATTGCGGGTGCCTGGCGGCACGTAATCCATGCGTACTGAAATCACCCGCAGCGTGCCTGGCTCAAGTTCGGCCGGCCGGCTGCGTTTGCTGCCATGACGAGCCATGTACTCCATTTCACCGTGATGGCCGTCATCGAGCCAACGCTGCAGATGTAATTCGTCGTCACCAAGATGGGTGCCGGTAATGCCTGCCTCGGCAAACCCCAATTCGCGCGCCCAGCGTTTGATATCGCCGGCCAGGGCGATGTAGTCAGGTGAGGTGAGGGCGGTGGCGGACATGGGCGTATTTTAGGGGAAGGGGGGGTAAGAGCGGGGAACGGGGAATGGGGAACGTGCAGACTGATGGGTGGTTGCGGCGCCGCGTTCTTTTTTGATTTTTCTTTGGTTTTGCTCTTGCTTTTTTGCTCCTGCTTTTTAGGCTTTTCCCCGTTCCCCGTTCCCCGTTCCCCGTTCCCCGTTCCCCGTTCCCCGTTCCCTATAATTCCCCGCATGACCGCCAGCGCCCATCGCCATAACCTGTATACCGTCGATCAAGTACGTGCCTTGGACCTGCGGGCTATCGAAACGCTGGGTATTCCTGGTTATGAGCTGATGCGTCGCGCTGCCTGGGCCGGTTTGTCCAGTCTTCGTCGGCATTGGCCGCAACTCGGCCGGATCGCGGTGTATTGCGGGCCGGGCAACAATGGCGGTGATGGCTTTCTACTCGCTGCCTTGGCGCGAGAGGAGGGTTTGCAGGTTGAGTTGTTTGCGCTGGGTGCTGAGTCAGGTGGTGATGCCGCCCTTGCACGCACGGCTTACGAAGCGTCCGGTGGTCGTGTGCTGCATTGGGATGAGCAGTCGTCATTGCCAAACGTTGAGCTGCATGTCGATGCCTTGTATGGCACCGGGTTGCGGCGCGCGCCTGAGCCGGCCGTCGCCGTTTTGATCGAGCGCATCAACGCCAGCGGTGTGCCGGTGTTGGCATTGGATGTGCCTTCGGGTTTGAATGCCGATACCGGGCATTGTCCGGGAGCGGCGATTCGCGCCAGCGTTACTGTAAGTTTTATCGCCGCCAAACGCGGCTTGCATACCGGACATGCCGCCGAGCAGGTCGGCATAGTGGAGTTGGATACGCTTGGCTTGCCCGATGAGCTTTGGCGAGGCTCGTCTGCCGATGCTGTGCTGCTCCAGGTGCAATCGTTGCCCCCGCGAGCGCGGTATGCCCACAAAGGCGATAACGGCCATGTATTGGCGATCGGCGGCAACCACGGCACGGCTGGGGCGGTTCGGCTTTGTGCAGAAGCGGCACTGCGCGCCGGTGCGGGTCTGGTCAGCGTAGCCACCCAAGTTGGGAATCTAGTCGGGTTGAATAGCGCGCGGCCGGAACTGATGGCGCATGCGGTGAACGGGCCGCAGGCAGTCACGCCCCTGATCGAGCGCGCGACGGTACTCGCCGTAGGGCCTGGTCTGGGGCAAGGCGCATGGGGGCATGCCTTATGGCTGACCGCGTTAGATAGCGATAAACCGCTGGTCCTGGATGCCGATGGGCTCAATTTGCTTGCCTTGGAGTCGCGTCGCTTCGTGCAACCGGCGGTGCTGACACCTCATCCGGGTGAGGCTGCGCGGCTGTTGGGCATCACCACCAAGGAGGTCGAGCTGGATCGCTTTGCCGCGGTACGTGCGCTGGCGCAGCGTTACGGGGCGGTTGTGGTGCTGAAAGGGGCGGGTAGCTTGATTTCCGACCCAGATGGACGTCTAGCCGTCTGTCCGTGGGGAAATCCCGGCATGGCCTCCGGTGGCATGGGTGATTTGCTCACGGGCATCATTGCCGCTTTACTCGCCCAGGGATTGACGCCTTGGCAGGCAGCTTGCCTCGGTGTCGGCTTGCATGCGCGGGCAGGTGACGAGGCGGCGCAAGCGGGTGAGCGGGGCTTGATTGCCAGTGACCTGCTCATGCCTTTGCGTCAATTGCTTAACGCGCAGCCGTTCGACGGGCCGGGACTATGAGCAAACAGACTTGGGAGCTTGCCGACGAAGCAGCCACGGTGGCGCTGGCGGCACGCCTGGCTACGGTGCTAATCGACAACGGCGGTCATGCCGAGTCAGACCGGGGCTTGGTGATTTATTTGCACGGTGAGCTGGGCGCCGGCAAAACCAGTTTCGCCCGTGCCCTGCTCGGTGCCCTGGGGGTCGGAGAGCGGATCAAGAGTCCAACCTACAGCCTGGTCGAGTCTTATCAGGCACAAGGACGCCTGGCCTGGCATCTGGACCTATACCGCATTGCCGACCCAGGTGAGCTGGAATGGCTGGGGTTGGATGCATTGTCCGATCCGGCGGCCCTGGTGCTGGTGGAGTGGCCCGAGCGTGGCGCTGGAGCCTTGCCGGTCGCTGATCTGCAATTGGACCTGAACTATGCCGGTATGGGGCGCCAGGCCACTTGGCACAGTCATACCGAGCGCGGCGCACGGGTTCTTGCTCGCCTGGGCTGATCGCCCGCGGCCTGCTTTTGCGCTAACTACGCGTCCGCCTTGGATTTTTTGCCGAAAGAGGATCTGCCGGGGATGCCTTTTGAATGCGCGGCTTGCAGGCTATAGCTGGATACAGTGTGACGAATAGCTTGCAGGTTATGGATATTCAAGGGAAAAACACTTGCATTCAGGAAAGTGCTGCGCTTCAATGCCGCCCTATGAGGGGATATCCGACGCGACTTTGTCTGTACACCTGTCTCGCCACTTTGGCGATGCTGCCGCTATGCGCCTCGCAGGCCGCCGATGTGAAGTCGGCCAGAGTCTGGGCCGGCCCTGAATACACCCGGCTGGTGCTCGATATTTCCGGCCCGGTGAGTTACAAATTCGACCAAAATGGCGATCAAGTTGTGCTCAACCTGGATCGCAGCGCTATCGCCAGCGGTTTTGCAGCACCCGCTGCGCAAGGTTTGTACAAAGGCTTGAGCGATGATCGTCAGGGTGATCGCCTGCAGTTGACGGCCAAGATCGCGCCATCCAGCCGGATCAAGAGCTTTCTGGTCAAACCCTCAGCCGATTTAGGTTACCGGTTGGTGCTGGACGTCTACCCTGGTAGCGCTACGGCAAAGCCGACTAGCGTCGAGGCGGCTGATGAAGACAGCACACCCGTTGCCGCCGTAACTGCCCCGACCGAGATTGCTCCGAGCAAGACCAGCACTAAAGCGCCGTCCAAGAGCAATCTCAAGGCCAGCCAAAGCGGCATGGCGTCCACGCGGCAAGCTGCCGCGCTGATGAACGGCCAGCGCAAAGTCGTGGTGGCGGTTGATGCCGGCCACGGCGGCAAGGACCAGGGCGCACATGGCCCCAGCGGCACGTTGGAGAAGAACGTCACGCTTGCCGTCGCCCGCGAGCTGGCGGCGCAAATTAATCGCCAGCCCGGTATGAAGGCCGTGCTGACCCGCGATGCCGACTTTTTCATTCCGTTGAAGCAGCGCTATCAGATCGCCCGCGAGAACAACGCGGATATGTTTGTGTCGATTCATGCCGACGCCTTCGTCAATGGCGATGCGCGAGGCTCTTCCGTGTGGGTATTGTCTCCGCGCGGCAAAACCAGCGAAGCCGCGCGTTGGCTGGCAGACAGCGAAAACCGCGCCGACTTGATCGGTGGTGTTTCGCTGGACGATAAAGACGACAGCCTGGCTGCCGTGCTGCTCGATTTGCAGCAGGGTTACGCCATGCAAGCCAGCGAATCGATTGCCGGCAACGTGTTGAAAGCACTGGGTAACCTTGGGCCGACCCATCGTGGCTATGTGGAGCGCGCGAACTTCGTAGTGCTGCGCTCGCCCGATGTGCCGTCGATCCTGGTCGAGACCGCCTTCATCAGCAACCCGACCGAAGAGCGCAAGCTACGCGATCCCAGTCATCAGACTCGGCTCGCCGAGGCGGTCATGGGGGGGGTGAAGAATTACTTCGAATCCACGCCGCCGCAAGGCACCTGGTTTGCCGCGCAGGCTGCTCGGCGTAATGGCGTTCAGCCGGCCAGTAAAGATGACGGTGATACCCCCGCTCCCGCTGACACCGATGCCAAGGTAGCCGCAACGGTAGCGAGCAAGGATGCGGCGCCCAGTGTTGCCAAGGCTGCCGATGCCGATATACGCGACCTGCATCGTGTCGCCCGCGGTGAGAGCCTGCGCAGTATTGCCCGTCAGTACGGCGTGAGCATCGGGGCCTTGAAGAGCGCCAATGGTCTCAGTGGCGAAACGGTACACGCCGGTACGATGCTGGCCATTCCTGCGGGTTAATTCGTCATGACGATAAGCTGACGTTCCCACTGGCGGGCGCAGGCTTTAAGCTTGCCGCATGTCTGCTATCCGTCCGCTTCCCCCCGAACTCATCAACCAGATTGCCGCCGGCGAGGTCATTGAACGCCCGTCATCGGTCGTCAAAGAGTTGGTCGAGAATAGTCTCGATGCCGGCGCTACGCGGATCGAAGTGGAGATCGAGCAAGGCGGCTCGCGCTTGATTCGTGTGCGCGACGACGGCGGTGGCATCGCTCAAGACGAACTGCAGCTTGCAGTCGCCTCACATGCGACCAGCAAGATCGGCAGTTTCGACGATCTCGAGCACGTCGCCAGCATGGGCTTTCGCGGCGAGGCGTTGGCTTCGGTATCCTCGGTGGCCCGTTTTGCGCTGACATCGCGCGCGCGCGGGCAAGACGCTGCGTTTCGCATCGAGGTGGATGGTGGCAAGGCGCAGGCCGCGCGGCCCGCCCAGCATCCGCAGGGCAGCAGTGTCGAAGTGCGCGATTTGTTTTATAACGTGCCGGCGCGACGCAAGTTTCTCCGCGCCGAGCGCACCGAATTTGCGCATATCGACGACTTGCTGAAATCGCTGGCTCTGGCGCGCAGCTCGGTCGAGTTTCGTCTTAGCCACAACGGTAAGCCGGTACGTATTCTCAAGGCCGTGCGCGATGAGCAGGCGGCCTTGCAACGTGTCGCCGAAGTATTAGGCGAGGATTTTCCGGCGCAGAGTCTACGCATCGATCATGCGGTGGCTGGGCTGCATCTTTCCGGCTGGGTCGGCTTGCCGACCGCATCACGTTCACAGGCTGATTCGCAGTACTTTTATGTCAATGGGCGTCTGGTGCGCGACCGTGTGGTAACGCATGCGGTGCGCCAGGCTTATGCCGATGTCTTGTTCCACGGTCGCCACCCGGCCTTTGTGCTGTATCTGGAGCTTGACCCGGTAGGGGTGGACGTAAACGTGCACCCAGCCAAACATGAAGTACGTTTTCGCGAGCAGAGGCTGGTGCACGATTTTTTGTTCCGCACCTTGCACGAGGCGTTGGCGCAAACGCGAGCCGGGCAGGTCGTTTCTACCGCTCAAACGGTGGACGGTGTGCTGACCATGGCGTCCGGAGCGACTGCGGCATCGTACGCGGCATCGGGGGCGTCACCGTCCGGTGGGTCCAGTTACAACCCCTCTCATCAGGGCAGCGTCTATCAAAACCAGTTCAGTCAAAGCCGGTTGAATCTGGGCGTGCGTGACGAGCCACTGGCGGGCTATGCGGCACTATTGGGCGAGCCGCCACGCGAGCGCAGTGCCGAGCCGTTTCCGGCGACCGATGAAAGTGAGGCGCCGCCGTTGGGTTTTGCCATCGCCCAGCTCAAAAATATCTACATTCTTGCCGAGAACGCACATGGTCTGGTGCTGGTGGATATGCATGCCGCACACGAGCGCATCACCTACGAAAAACTGAAAGCCGGCCGCGCCTGCAGCAATTTGCGTTCGCAGATGTTGCTTGTGCCATTGAACGTTTCGGTCAGCGCAAAAGAGGCCGCCGCGGCGGAAGAGCATGCCGAGGCTTTGGCCGATTGGGGGCTGGAGCTGTCGCGCAGTGGTCCATCTGGCGTCGTGATTCGACGTATTCCTGCCTTGCTGGAGGGCGCCGATGTCGCTCAGCTTTGCCGCGATGTACTGGCGGAGCTCGCCCAGCACGGCAGTTCGCGACGGCTGCAAGAGTTGGAAAATGAACTGCTCTCGACGATGGCTTGCCACGGTTCCGTGCGTGCCGGTCGCCGACTTACCCCTCCTGAGATGAATGCGCTATTGCGCGAGATGGAGGCCACCGAGCGCTCGGGTCAATGCAATCATGGTCGCCCGACCTGGACCCAGTTGAGCCTGGGTGAATTGGATCGATTGTTTATGCGTGGTCGTTGATCGGATGGTTTAAGTTTTGGCCGTCCATACTGATAGGTCTTTCGAGTGGGGGTGTGCCTTGTTCCGTTATGTCCTAGCGAGTATTGCCTTTAGCCTTGGAGTTGCCGTCGTGCATGCCGATACTGTTGATTCCCCTACCGATTATCAGCGTGACATTCAGCAATGGCAGCAGCAGCGCGCCGCCAGTCTCACTGCGCCTAACGGCTGGCTGAGCCTGATCGGGCTGGAATGGTTGAACGAGGGTAGTAATCGCGTCGGCAGCGCTAGCGACAACGACATCGTGTTGAAGGCAGGTCCTGCACATCTGGGCGTTATCACGCTGGATAAGAACGGGGCCATGCACATAGTGCTAGCCAAAGGCAGTAACGCAACCATCGACGAAAAAGCACTGCATGAAGCGATCCTGGTTGACGATGCGCATGCTGGCGACGCCAAGCCAACTACCGTGGCATTCGGCACGGCAAATTTTTATGTGATTGATCGCGACGGCCGCAAAGGCCTGCGCGTGAAGGACAGCAACGCCACGACACGCACGCATTTTCTTGGGCTGGATTATTTTCCGGCGGATCCGTCCTGGCGTGTCGTTGCCGACTGGGTGCCGTTCGATCCACCCCACGAGCTTGAGATTGGCTCGGTGCTGGGCACGGTGAACAAGGAAAAAGTGCCAGGCAAAGCCGTGTTTCAACGCGATGGCCACACTTACGAGCTGATGCCGATCCAGGAAGAGCCCGGCTCGCTGTTCTTCGTCATCGCCGACCGCACTTCGGGTCACGAGACCTATGGCGCGGCACGCTTTCTCGACGTGGCGTTGCCTAAAGACGGCAAGGTAGTGCTGGACTTCAACCAGGCCTACAACCCGCCATGTGCCTTCACCGCATTCGCGACCTGCCCACTAGCTCCACCGGAAAACCGTATGGACCTGCGCGTGATGGCCGGCGAGAAAAATTATCGCGGCGGGCATCACTAAGCCTGTGTCCGATCGCTGCGCGTCGCAGCGATCAGACCTAGTGCGCCAAGCTCATGCGCTTGCTTAGCGCCCTTTGAACTGCGCTTTGCGTTTCTCCAGAAACGCTGTCGTTCCTTCGCGCATGTCTTCGGTGGCGAAGGCAAGCGCAAACGCCTGCGTTTCAAATTCCAGGCCTTGGTCGATGGTGGTCTCACCGCCTTGCAGCACGGCGTCGAGAATACCTGCGGCGGCCAAGGGCGCTGCGGCAGCAAGTTGATCGGCCAGGGCATTTACCGTTTCGTCCAGCGCTTCAGCGGCGACCACGCGGGTGACCAGTCCCAGTTCGTAGGCGCGCTGAGCGCCGATCGGCGCGCCGGTAAGGCACAACTCCAGCGCTGCGCCGCGACCGGCCAGACGCAGCAGGCGCTGGGTGCCGCCAAAACCGGGAATCAGGCCAAGATTGATTTCTGGCTGGCCGAATTTCGCCTTCTCGCTGGCGATACGTAGATGGCAGGCCATTGCCAGCTCCATGCCGCCGCCCAGGGCGAAGCCCTGAATGCGTGCGATTACCGGTTTACCTAGTCGTTCGATTGAACTCATCAACCGTTGCCCTGTGCGCGAAAAGCCCTGCGCTTGCACCGGTGTGTAGCCATTCATCTCGGCAATGTCGGCACCGGCGACAAAAGCTTTCTCGCCAGCACCCATCAGTACCACTGCCCGGACGGCATCGTCCTGGGCGGCTTGGGCAAAGGCCAGGCTCAGTTCGTTGAGGGTGTCGCGATTGAGTGCATTGAGCTTGTCCGGGCGGTTTACAGTGATGGTGCGCACTGCGCCGCGATTGCTGATTTCCAGGTTGCGATAGGCCATAACGGTTATCTGACGGGTAAAGTGTTCATGTTAGCAGCGGGAACCTTTGGTACAGCAGGCTTTCTTATGGCCTGCCCTCAGCGCCCATGGTTATATGGAGGCCGAGCAGCTTTTGAGACGCCGGCAGCGCTGCACGATCTGCCATAACCGCTTAGCATGGTAGGGTTCGCGCACAGTGATGGAGGATGGCATGAGACAACGGTGTTGGCTGGCTCTGGGCATGTTGTTGCTGGGAGGTCTGGCGCATGCACAGAACCGCGCCGTGCCGCCCGGTACGCCGTCGGTCAAGCCGGATAAGGCCAAGTTGTCTTATGCGATCGGCTACCAGATCGGTAGCCAGTTCGTCAGCGGTGAGCCGGAGGTGGATATCGCCGTCCTGCAAAAGGCGATCCAGGACGCCTATGCCAAACGCCCGCCGTCGGTACCCATGCAGGACATGCACCAGCAGCTACAGCGCATGGACCAGCAAATGCACGATAGCGCGGTGGCCGAGTACAAGCGCATCGCCGCGGCCAATGCACGCAAGAGCGCCGACTACATGGTGCGCAACCGTCAGCAGTCCGGTGTGGTGCAACTGCCGTCAGGTGTTCAGTACGCGGTATTGAAAAAAGGTGACGGTGCGGCCAATCCGGCCGTCAACAGCATTGTCACGGTGAACTATCGGGGCATGTTGGTCGACGGTACCGAATTCGACAGCACCTGGGCACGCGGTGCGCCGGTACATTTTGCGGCGGATAAAGTCATTCGCGGTTGGCAGGATGTCATTCCACGCATGCATATCGGCGATCGCTGGAAAGTGGTGATTCCGCCGCAGTTGGCTTATGGCGAGGTGGGCGCCTTGCCGCGTATCGGCCCGAACGAGGCGCTGGTATTCGAGATTGAGCTGCTCGACATCAAGCCGCCGGAGTCGCCATAGACACACACTTTTGCTGCCGAATGACCGCGTATCGGCTAGCATGACGGGCTCATGCCGAACGAATCTACTGCCGCTACAGCCCTTCCTTTAACGCCTTGCATCGGCATTTGCCGATTGGACCCGCGCGGCTATTGCATCGGCTGTCAGCGCAGTGGGGATGAGATTGCGCGGTGGCGCAGCATGAGCGATGCCGAGCGGCTGCATTACATGCGCGATGTTTTGCCTGCGCGTTCAATACCATGATGCGTCTAGCACCATGACGGAAGGGCAACTGTCCGCGCTGTTGACCGCGCTGCGACCGTTGTCGTCACCGCCGACCGCGCCCGGTTGGAATCATGTCGAAATGGCTGAGCTGCTTGGCGATACGCCGCGCAGCCCGGCAGCCGTACTGGTCGGCCTGCGTCAGGGTGTGCAACCGCGGCTGGTGCTTACGGTGCGTACCGATCACTTACAGGCGCATGCCGGGCAGGTCGCTTTTCCTGGCGGTCGTACCGACCCTGAGGATGGCGATGCGCTGACCACCGCCTTGCGCGAGAGTGAGGAAGAGATAGGCCTCGATCGCGCGCTGGTGACCCCGCTGGGTTATCTGGACTGCTTCGAGACGATCAGCGGTTTTTGCGTCACCCCGGTGGTCGCCTGGATCGATGCGCACGCACCCTTGTATCCGGCGCCCGCCGAGGTGGCTGAAGTATTCGAAGTGCCCTTGGCATTTCTTTTGAACCCGGCCAACTTGCGCCGCTATACGATGGAATTTCGCGGTCATCAGCGGCCGATGGTGGAGTTCGTCCACGGTGGTCATCGTATCTGGGGTGCAACCGCTGCGATATTGTTGAATTTGCTGCATAGGATGGGATGCGCATGAGCCTTCACACGACGTTGATCGATGCCGCGGCTCTCGCGGTTTTGCCCCCCGGACAAGTGTTGATCGTCGATTGCCGCGTCGATATGGCCGATCCCGGCCGAGGCGAGCGTGATTACCGCGAAGGACATATTCCAGGGGCAGTATTTGCCAGCCTCGACCACGAGCTCTCCGACCTGTCGCGGCAGGCATTGGGATTGGGTCGGCATCCGTTGCCGTTGGAGTCGGCCTTCTCGGCGTTACTGTCGAGCTGGGGCTGGCATCCGGGCCTGCAAGTGGTGTGCTACGACACGCAACATGGCGCGCTGGCGGCCGCGCGGCTGTGGTGGATGTTGCGACTGGTGGGCGCGCCCGAAGTGGCCGTGCTGGACGGTGGCTATGCGGCCTGGTTGGCAGCGGGCTTGCCCGTAGAGACGGCGATACCAGTGCGACAACCAACCCATGTCGAACGGCACTACGACCTTAGCCAGGTCGTACTCGATCACGAGACACTGCGTAACGCATCCGATCAGTTAGTGTTAGATGCGCGTGCCGCGCCCCGTTATCGCGGCGACATCGAGCCGCTCGATCGGGTTGCCGGCCATGTTCCCGGCGCATCGAACCGACCATTCAGCGACAACCTGGATGCGCAGGGGCGCTTCAAGCCGGCCGAGGTATTGCGGCGAGAATTTCTTGCAGTATTGGGAGCCGCGAAGCCCGCCCAGGTAGTGCATATGTGCGGCTCAGGAGTTACCGCCTGTCACAACTTATTGGCGATGGAATATGCCGGGCTGAACGGTGCGCGTTTATATGCGCCGTCATGGAGTGGCTGGATCAGCGATCCTTCGCGGCCGATTGAACGAGACGATACGAGCCATTGAAATTACCGTGCTTGTTTTGCCTGCCCGCATCATCAGGTGCATTGCATGCTGAAGCTATTCACCAAGAGTTTGCTGGTGCTGTCACTGTGGCAGATCAGTGCTATCGCGATGGCCGTCAAACCGCCGTCTGAGGTCATCGCCATCGGCCGCGCCGAAAAAATCGGCGATGGCATCGTGGCGTTTCTGCCGCAAGGCATGAAGGCTTATCCGGCTTCGCTTGCACTGCTCAAGCCGCCGGTATCGCAGGGCTCGCCACCATCGGACTGGGCCATCCGCCCGCAGTTCGCACAACGCAGTACAGGTACCCGCGTCACAGTGCAGGTGCCCGAAGGAGCGGATCTGTACGGCACCGGTGAGGTGACCGGGCCGCTGCGCCGCAATGGCAGCAAGATCACCCTGTGGAATACCGACAACTTCGAATACGCCCGCGAAGACGGGCATCAGCTATACCAGTCGCACCCATGGGTGTTGGGGGTGCGCAAGGATGGCAGCGCATTTGGCGTGCTGTTCGACTCCAGTTGGCGCGCCGAGCTCGATACCGGGCAGCAGATCGTATTTGCTTCGAGTGGACCGCCGATGCCGGTGATCGTGATCGATCGCGCATCGCCGCAAGCCGTACTGCAGGGCCTGGCCGAACTCACCGGCAGGATGCCGTTGCCGCCGCGTTGGGCACTGGGTTACCAGCAATCGCGTTGGTCGTATACGCCGGACACGCGGGTACTCGAAGTCGCCGATGAATTTCGCAAGCGCAAGATTCCGGTCGATGTGATCTGGATGGATATCGACTACATGGACGGGTTTCGTGTCTTTACCTTCAGCCCAAAGGACTTCCCCGATCCGAAGCGGCTCAATAACGCTTTGCACGAGCGTGGTTTTCATAGCGTATGGATGATTGATCCCGGCGTGAAGTTCGATCCTGGCTATGCGGTATACGACCGCGGCACCGCGCAAGACGTGTGGGTGAAAGATGCCCATGGCAGCGAATATCACGGCGAAGTCTGGCCGGGCGCGGTGGCTTACCCTGATTTCACCATGCCGGCGACGCGCCATTGGTGGTCGGCGCTGTATCAAGGGTTTATGGCGCAAGGTGTCGACGGCGTGTGGAACGATATGAACGAGCCGTCGGTGTTCAAGGTGTTGAGCATGACCATGCCGGACGACAACTGGCATCGTGGCGGTGGCGAACTGCCACCCGGCCCGCATCTGCAATATCACAATGTCTACGGCATGTTGATGACGCGTGCGACTCGCGAGGGTATCCAGACTGCGCTGCCAGATCGGCGGCCGTTTGTATTGACACGGGCCAACTTCCTCGGCGGTCAGCGTTACGCCGCGACCTGGACCGGCGACAACGCCTCCACTTGGAATCACCTGAAGATGTCGATTCCAATGTCGATCAATCTCGGTCTGTCGGGGCAGCCGTTCAGCGGCCCGGATATCGGTGGCTTCAGCGGCGAGGCGACCCCGGATCTATGGGCGAACTGGATCGCTGTCGGCGCGTTCTATCCGTTCTCACGAGGGCATACCATCAAGGCCCCGCAACAGAAGGAGCCTTGGGCTTTCGGGCCGGCGGTCGAGAACACCGCGCGCATAGCGATCGAGCGCCGCTACCGCCTGCTGCCTTATCTTTACACGCTGTTCCACGATGCTTCGATGGACGGTACGCCGGTGATGCAGCCGGTGTTTTTTGCCGATCCGCGCGATCCGCGGCTGCGTAGTGAGGAGCAGGCCTTTTTGCTTGGTCGCGACTTGCTGGTGGTGCCGGCCTGGGCGCATCAGCCGGCGTTGCCCAAGGGTATCTGGCGCAAGGTCTCGCTGATTGATGGCGAGGCTGGCGACCCCTATCAGGCGACCTTGAAATTACGTGGCGGCGCGATCGTGCCATTGGGCAGGGTGGTGCAGAACACTAACGAAGAATCGCTCGATCCGCTCACTTTGCTGGTGTGCCTGGATGCGCACGGCGAGGCGCAAGGCAGGCTTTATGAGGACGCGGGCGAGGGTTATGGCTATCGGCAGGGCAACTACCGCCTTACTCGCTATCGCGCCCAGCAGCAGGGTGACACGGTGCGAGTAAGCATCATCGGTAGCGAGGGCAAGCGGACACACCCGGCACGGGACATCGTTGTGCAAGTCATCACCGACGACGGGGTGTTTTCCGGCAAGGGAGCTGATAGCAGGGTGTCGGTGTCGCTGCGAAATCCGCACTAAGGCGCTGGAGAGCATCGAATGAGGCCACTGCCTCACTCGATGCTCTGGTTTGCTCAAGCATCAGCCTTTCTTTTTAAGCCGTGCCACAAGCTGCTGCAGCACTGACTGTGTTTCCTCGTGAAAGAAACCATCGAGAAAATCGTCGAGCGGCAAGGCATCGACATCGGCATAAGCATCGGCAAGATCGGCGCGGGCCAGCGCACGGGTGGCCAACATCGCGCGCGGCGGTAACGCGAGCAATTGATTGAGCCACTGAATGGCACGCGGAACCACTTGTTCTGCCGCTGCGAGTTCGTCGACCAAGCCGTAGCTCAGGGCCTGTTCCGATTCGACCATCGCACCGGCGACCAAAAGTCGTTCGGCTCGATAAGCGCCCACTACGCGGCGCATGGCGAACTGGATGCATTCCGGTACGACCAACCCAACCTGCACTTCGTTGAGGCCGATGCGAAACGTTCCCTGTGCCATCACCCGGTAGTCGCAGAACAAGGCCAGCACGGCACCGCCGGCAGGGCTGTGGCCGGTGATTGCAGCGACCACGGGTACCGGCGAGCGTGCCAGCACGGCGCATGTAGTGAAAAATTCATGCCAGTACTGGTGCACGCCTGCTCGGTCGCGGCCGAGCAAGGCCGGCACATCCACGCCCGCGGAAAACATGCCAGGCGCGCCCGACAGCACGATGCCGCGCGTGCCGCTTCGCACGGCTTCGTCAATGACCTGGCGTAGCGCTTGCAACAGTTCGAGATTGAGCGCATTGACCGGAGGCCGCGCGAGGTTGATCTCAGTGATCGCATCGTGGGTGACGAGGTTAAGCATGACTGTCCCGATCAGTGGTGAGGTGAGTGCCAAGAGACTTTGAGCAAGCTCTTATTGTGGTTGTTCGTCAGCCGTCCATTCATAGCGCACCGCATAGTCGAGTGTCGCCTTGCCGCCAGCGGGGACTTCGATGCGAAATTCCAGCAAGTCCGGCTTTTGTTGGCTGGGTTTGCTGGACGACGATACCAAGGTCCATTGCCGCCAGCGGTTGGGATGCTCGCGCACCGTGACGATACGCGCACTATCGCTGGCATTGCTCAAGTTGATGCGGAAGGTTTCGTTCAAGGTGCGGCCAGCCTTGTCTACGTTGAAGGCCGTGCGCTCGCGCTCGGCGCGCAGATCGAATGCGGTACCCAGTGTGATGGTGGCGTCACTGTTCTTGGGGGTGTCATTGATACGACCTTCGCCAATGAATTGGGGCGTGCCGTCGCGGTCGGCGCTCATGACGCGCAGATAGCCGGCGGGCAAGCTGTCAAAGGCGTGCAAGCGCAGCGTGCTGATAACCTCGCCACCACTACCCTGATTGAAATCGCGTCCAATCATCGGATGCGGTGGTAGCCAGCTACCACCCGCTTCATAGAGCGCAGTGCGCTCGCAATCGATCGTGCGGGTGGCGTACAAGGGCACCTGACTCACGCTGCCATCGGGTAGATCGACGGCGGCAGGCAGGTTGTAGACGCGATAATCGGCGAGTGTGGATTGCTCGGGCAGATCAGCGTTCGCGCCCTTGGCGCGCGGTGCCGCGGCATAAGCCATCATCACGGGATGCGGCGCCGAAGCTTTGGCGAAATGAGGTTCGCCGGCAATGAGCTTGAGCTGCACGCCGCTCCAGTCGCGGCCGCTTCGGTTGGCAATGCTGGCACGTGATTCGAATTGCATCTTGCAGCTAGCGCCGGGCAGCAAGGTGCCGATGTAGGCCGCGCGCCAGCCAAGCCCGGAAGTCGGGTAGCTCAGCATGGCCTTGGCCGTACCTGCACGAGCGGCATCCACGCGTAATTCCAGGCTGGAGCCGGTGTTGAAATTGCCGCGCGCGCGCACGGCGGCGTAGTCGCGAATCAGGCTGGTATTGCCCGCGGCGTCACGCACAAGCAGGCCATTGCCCGCGCGCAGCAAGGTACCGCTGGCCAGCGGTTGGGCATTGTTGCCTAACACTTCAATGGATTGACCGACCAGACTGCCAAGCGCGGCGTTCTGGCCTTGCCCGAGACGCAGGCGCTGGGAAAGCACCTTGGCTGCATCGCCCTCGACGAATAGCGAGAGGGCCTCGGTATCGAGAAACAAGGGCAATCCGCCAATACTCAAATCTTGCACGCCGCTTTTCAGATCCAATTGGCGCGGTTCGCGTGCGACGGCGTAGCCGGCCTGGACGTTGCCTCCATCACCGGTGCCGAATAAGGCGGCGTCATCACTGCGATAGAGAGTGAGCTCGGTGTGATCGGCCGGTGCGGCCGTCGCGGTCGTGGTAGCAGCAATACAGGCAAGGGCCAGGGTGCGTATACGGAACAGGTTCACAGGCGAACTCCAGTGAGGTGGTCGCCGAGCATCTTACTGAGGCTGCATGAAGCTTCGGTATCTGAGAGCCAACAGACCCCCTGCAAGCAGGGGGAGGGGCCAAACGTTCGCCTCATCGCACCCTCCCCTGCTTGCGGGGGAGGGTTGGGGAGGGGTGAGCCTTTAGGCGACTAAGGTCACAGCCTCGCGGATCGCCTGCGGCAACGGCACGGGAGTGCCCGTAGTGGGATTCATCCACACCATCACCACCTTACCGTCACTGTAGAGGCGATCGGCCTGCTCGGCGTCGATGATGCGGTGAGCGATCGTCATGGAGCTGTTGCCCAGCCGCTCGCACGACAGTTCGATATGCAACTGTGCCGGCCATGCGATGGGCTGGCGATAATTGACTTCGCTGGCGGCCAGTACCGGCATCGCATGCTCGTTGAACCAAGGGCCAGGCACATGCCTTAGCCACTGCAATCGAGCTTCTTCGAGATAGGTGAGGAAGTTGGAATTGTTGACGTGGTTGAACGCATCCAGGTCGCGCCAACGCACGCCGATCGAGGCGACAAACAAGGGCTCGTCGCCGGTTTGAGCCAAAGGCGAGTTATCGGCCTCGGGCGAGAGGGTGCTGCTTGAACTCATGCTTTCTTTTTCCGTGCCGCTGGGCTGGCTTTGCTGTCGTTCTTGGCCTTGGCGTTTTTTGCCGTGGCTTTGTTAAGGGCTTTGGCCGGCCTGGTCATGTTGAGGTGAGGTGCGAGGAAGTGGCCGGTGTATGAGCTGGGCGTGGTGGCCACGGTTTCCGGCGTGCCGGCAACCAGGACACGGCCGCCACCGGCGCCGCCCTCGGGGCCAAGGTCGACGATCCAGTCGGCGGTCTTGATGACATCCAGATTGTGTTCGATGACCACGACCGTGTTGCCTTGCTCGACCAGTTGATGCAGTACGTCGAGCAACTGTTCGATGTCGTGGAAGTGCAGGCCGGTGGTCGGTTCGTCGAGGATGTAGATCGTGCGGCCGGTATCGCGCTTGGACAATTCCTTGGACAGTTTGACGCGCTGCGCCTCGCCGCCGGACAGGGTGGTCGCGCTCTGGCCGAGCTTGATGTAATCCAGGCCAACCGAGCGCAAGGTATCGAGTTTGCGCGCGATGGTCGGCACGTTCTCGAACAGCTTCAGTGCATCCTCTACTGTCATGCCGAGCACGTCGGCGATGGTGAAGCCCTTGTAGTGGATCTCCAGCGTTTCGCGGTTATAGCGCTTGCCGTGACAGGCATCGCAAGGCACGTAGACATCCGGCAGAAAGTGCATTTCCACCTTAATCATGCCGTCGCCTTCGCAAGCCTCGCAGCGGCCACCGCGCACGTTGAAGCTGAAACGGCCCGGTGTATAGCCGCGTGCGCGCGACTCGGGTACTTGCGCGTACAACTCGCGCAGCGGAGTGAACAAGCCGGTGTAAGTGGCTGGGTTGGAGCGAGGCGTGCGGCCGATCGGAGACTGATCGATGTCGACCACTTTATCGAACAGCTCCATGCCTTCGATCGACTTGTACGGTGCCGGCTGTGCACTGGCGCCGTTGAGCTCGGCCGCGGCGAGGCGGAACAAAGTGTCATTGACCAGGGTGGATTTGCCCGAGCCGGACACGCCGGTGATGCAGGTAAACAAGCCTGCTGGAATGGCTAGATCGACGTTCTTCAGGTTATTGCCGCTGGCGCCTTTGAGGTGCAGCCACGAATCCTGGTCGAGCTGTTGCCGGCGCTCTTGCGGCACCTCGATCGACCGACGGCCTGACAGGTATTGACCAGTAACCGAGCGGGGCGACGCAAGAATGTCTTTCACCGTGCCTTGAGCGACGATTTCGCCGCCATGCACGCCGGCACCAGGGCCGATGTCCAGCACATGGTCCGCTGCGCGTATCGCGTCTTCGTCGTGCTCGACGACAATCACCGTGTTACCAAGATCGCGCAGGCGGGTAAGCGTGCCGAGCAAGCGTTCGTTGTCGCGCTGATGCAGGCCGATCGATGGCTCGTCGAGCACATACATCACGCCGACCAGGCCGGCGCCGATCTGCGAAGCGAGGCGGATGCGTTGAGCCTCGCCACCCGAAAGGGTGTCGGCCTGACGATCCAGCGTGAGGTAATTCAGGCCCACATCATTGAGAAAGATCAGCCGCTCGCGAATCTCTTTGACGATCTTCACCGCGATCTCGCCGCGCCAGCCGGCCAGCTTCAATTGATCGAAGAAAGCCAGGGCATCGTCGATCGAGCGATGGGTGAGCGAGGGCAGGGCATGGTCGGCGACAAACACATTGCGTGCGGAGCGATTCAGGCGCTGGCCGGCGCAATCGGGGCAAGGCTGATCGCTGATGTATTTGCTCAGCTCTTCGCGCACCGCCGACGATTCGGTTTCTTTGTAGCGTCGTTCCAGGTTCGGCAAGATGCCTTCAAAGGCATGCTCGCGGGTAACCTTGCCGCCACGTTCGGTGAGATAACGGAACTGGATTTTGTCCTTGCCGCTGCCATACAGCACCGCCTGTTGCACCGGGGCGGATAACTGTTGCCATGGCGTATCCACTTCGAAACCGTAATGGTTGGCCAGCGACAGGATCAGTTGAAAATAATGCGCGTTACGGCGATCCCAGCCACGCACCGCGCCGCCCGACAATGGCAGTTCGGGGTGGCCGACCACGCGGGCCGGGTCGAATACCTGGGTTACGCCCAGGCCATCGCAAGTGGGGCAGGCGCCGACCGGCGAATTGAACGAGAACAGCCGCGGTTCCAATTCAGGCAGCGAGTAATCGCAGACCGAGCAGGAGTAGCGCGAGGAAAGCAGTTGTTCGGGAGCCTTCGGGTCGTCCATATTGACCACGATCACCAGGCCGTCACCCAGCCGCAGCCCGGTCTCAAACGATTCGGCCAGGCGTTGCTTGATGTCGTCGCGCGGACGGAAGCGGTCGATCACCACTTCGATGGTGTGCTTCTGACGCAACGTCAGCGGCGGCACCGCATCCAGGTCATAGACCGCGCCATCGACTCGGGCACGCACGAAACCTTGCGCGCGCAGTTGTTCAAACACCTGCACATGCTCGCCCTTGCGCCCACGGATCACCGGCGCCAGCAGCATAAAGCGCTTTTCCGCATCCAGCCCAAGCGTGGCGTCGACCATCTGGCTGACTGTTTGGGCTTCCAGTGGAATGCCGTGGTCCGGGCAGCGTGGCGTGCCGACGCGGGCGTAGAGCAGGCGCAGATAGTCATACACCTCGGTAATCGTGCCCACGGTGGAGCGCGGATTGTGCGAGGTGGATTTCTGCTCGATCGAAATCGCCGGCGACAGGCCTTCGATATGGTCGACGTCCGGTTTCTCCATCATCGACAGAAACTGTCGGGCATAAGCCGATAGCGACTCGACGTAGCGCCGCTGTCCTTCGGCATAGATGGTGTCGAAAGCCAGCGACGACTTGCCTGAGCCCGACAGGCCGGTGATGACGATCAGCCGGTCGCGGGGTAGGTCCAGATCGATGTTTTTAAGGTTATGCGTGCGTGCGCCGCGGATGCGGATGGTGTCCATAACGCCTGGGGACGGGGGAAAAGTGAACTATACCAAACTAGACAGGTTACTTATTGCCCGGTGTCAGGAAAGTTTGTCTATCGCGGGTATGGCTTAATAAGCCCGCAGCCACCTGGGCTGCGATAACTAAAGGATAGTTATGACCATCCACCCATGGACCAAATACGGTGCCGGCTTGATGCTGGCGGTGTGTGCCGGGCAGGCGATAGCGGCACAGCCTAGCGAAGATCAGGTGCGTCAGCTCATGGATGCGGTTGGCGTGGGCAAGATGCTCAGTCAGATGAATGGCCGCATGGCCACCATCATGCAGCAGTCCTTGCCCTGCGTGCCGGGCAGCTACTGGCAAGGCTTTGTCGACGCCAATGGCACCCAGCAATTGATCGGCCGCATGATTCCCATTTATCAGCGTAACTTTACCGCCGAGGATGTCGACGGCTTGCTGAAGTTCTATCGCTCGCCGCTGGGTCAAAAGGTCATCGCCAAAATGCCCGAGACCATGGCCGAGGGCATGCAGGTGGGTAACCAATGGGGCCAGGAGCGCGGCAAGGAGATGATTCTGCAGTTGCAGCAAAAGGGTACACTCGGCGCTGATGGCCGTTGCCCGGCAACGGCTGCGCCAGCCAATACCCAGCCGCAAAAGCCAGCCGCACCAGCCAAAGGTAAGCGTTAAGATATTGTTCTAAGGCAGGTTTTTCGGGCGGTCGAGGCCAGATGGCCTGTACTGGCATTGGTCAGGATTTGACCAGCTTGGCTGTGGGTCGTTATACTCCCGCGTTCGTTTTGGCCTGATTGGCTGAGCGAACCCCAAGAGAATAACGACAGAAGGGATATTCCCAATGAGCTATGCAGTCATTAAAACCGGCGGCAAGCAGTACCGCGTTCAGCAGGGCGATGTCCTGCGCGTGGAGCTGCTCGAAGCCGAAGAAGGCGCCAACGTGAGTTTTGACCAGGTGCTGCTGGTCGGTTCCGGTGAGTCGATCACCGTGGGCGCGCCGGTTGTGGCCGGTGCCACCGTCAGCGCCACTGTGCGTAAGCACGGCCGTGCCGATAAAATCCGCATCATCAAGTTCCGTCGCCGCAAGCACCACAAAAAGCAGCAGGGACATCGTCAGCACTTCACCGAAATCGAGATCACAGGCATCAACGCCTGAGTAACTGGAGCAAACAGTCATGGCACATAAAAAAGGCGTAGGTTCCAGCCGCAACGGTCGCGATTCCAACCCGAAATACCTGGGCGTGAAGATCTACGGCGGCCAGGCTATCGAAGCCGGCAACATCATCGTGCGTCAGCGCGGCACCCAGTTCCATCCGGGTACGGGCGTTGGCCTGGGTCGCGATCACACGTTGTTCGCCTTGGTCGACGGTACCGTCGAATTCAAGCGTCGCGGTGAGAAGAACCGTAGGTTCGTCAGCGTCGTCAAGGCCTAAGCCTGGTCGATGTTGTATCGAAGGCCCCGCTTCGGCGGGGCTTTTCGTTTGTTCGGGGCGGCGATGGAGCCGCGGGAATCGGCCATGGGTAAACCCCCGGCCTGTACTCCCGTACCATGTCCAAGCTTGCAATTCCCCGATGTGCTATTCCCGATTCACTATGCACTGGCCTAAACCATGAAATTTGTCGATGAAGCCATCATCAAGGTACTTGCCGGCGACGGCGGTAACGGTTGCATCAGCTTCCGGCGCGAAAAATTTATCCCGTTCGGCGGTCCCGACGGCGGCGACGGCGGCGGTGGCGGCTCGGTCTGGCTGATTGCCGACGAAGGGCTCAATACCTTGATCGACTTCCGTCACCAGCGCAGCTTCAAAGCGCAGCGCGGCCAGAACGGCATGGGCAGCCAGATGTACGGCAAGGGCGGCGATGACACCGTCGTCCGTGTGCCCGTCGGCACGGTGATTACTAATGTCGATACTGACGAGACCATTGGCGACCTCACCGTGCACGGTCAGCGCCTGCTGGTGGCGCTGGGCGGTAAGGGCGGCCTGGGCAATATCCACTTCAAGAGTTCGGTCAATCGCGCGCCGCGCAAGTCCACGCCAGGCACGCCGGGCGAAGTGCGCGAACTGAAGCTGGAGCTGAAGCTGCTGGCCGACGTCGGTCTGCTGGGCTTCCCCAATGCCGGCAAATCCACCTTTATTCGTGCGGTTTCCGCCGCGACGCCGCGCGTTGCCGACTATCCGTTTACGACGCTGCACCCGAATCTTGGTGTGGTCAGCCTTGGTACCGACCAGAGCTTTGTGATTGCCGATATTCCCGGCTTGATCGAAGGCGCTGCCGATGGTGCGGGGCTGGGCATTCAGTTTCTACGCCACCTGGCGCGCACGAGCTTGTTGCTGCATTTGGTCGATGTCGCGCCGCTGGACGGTGCCGACGTGGCTGAGCAGGTGCGGGCGATCGAGCATGAGCTTTCCAAGTTCGACGCCGAGCTGCTGGATCGTCCACGCTGGCTGGTCTTGAACAAGGCCGATGTGCTGCCCGAGGAAGAGCGCCAAGCCGTGGCCGAAGACATCGTCAAGCGCTTGGGCTGGACCCAGCCATGGTTCCTGGTCTCGGCGATCGCGCGCGAGAACACCATGGAGGTGTGCCAGAAAGTACAGCGCTTCTTCGTATCGCAGCGCGCCGAGCATGCCGGACGTACCGAGATGCATCCGGGCGATGTGCGGATGCGTGGCGACGGCGAGTCGATCTAAGCCGCAGGTAAGACAAGTATTTAGCCGTCCCAAAAACCTCCCCTGGAAACAGGGGAGGTTTTTTTTGGATCAGTTGTACTGCCAGCGGAACACCAGCATGGTCGAACGCGGCGCCTGGAACAGGTTGGGCGTCATATAGGTCGGCGACGGCGTCGGGTCGTTGACGTTGGCGTTGTAGACCTGGTTTTTCTGCAGCACGGCGTTGCGGTTGAAGACATTGGTCATCTTCAAATCCAGGCTGAGGCTATTGCTTGCGAGCTTCCAGTCGTAGCCGATATCCATGTCCAACTGATCCCAGAACCCGGTTTTGCCGGCGTGACCGCGCGAGATCAGGCGGTTGCCGCAGTAGTAGCTGTCCTGCGAATTGCCGTTGGCCGAAAGACGACCGTCGTCAGGATAGGGATAGTTGCTGTAGCAGCTAAGCGGGACGCCGGACGACGCAGTAAACATGCCGCCCAGGCGCAGGCCGTACGAGAACCGGTAATAGCCATTGATCTTGAGCGTGTTCTTCGCATCCGACTGCAAATTGCCGCCAGCGCCGTCGAGGAAGGCGGGCGCCTGCCAACTCTGGTCATAGCCGTTGCTCCAGACGTTGCTGTTGGCCGAACCGGTGGCGTTGACGGCGCCGGTGGTGTTGCCGAACAGATGCCGCCAGGTATAGGAGACATCCAGGAACCATGGCTCTTCGGCGGTGGCTGCGTGATCGAGGGTAAAGGTCAGTTGATAGGTTTTGCGCTCTGGCTTGGGCATGCCCAGGTAACTATTGGGGATGACCACCCGCTGCAGCGCGCCGCCGGGACCCGACGGCAAGGTGAGGTCGAGCGACTTGCCTGGATTGTAGAGATAGCCCAATCCATTAGCCGGGAGCTGATAGTTATAGCCATTGGCGCTCAGGTAGTTATTGACCAGCGTGGCGCCGTTCCAATATTCCATCAGATTACGCAGCTTGCTCACGTAGAACGTGGCACCGGCGGTCCAACTGTTATGGAACTGCTGCAGGGCGTAGATCGACGCACTGTCCTGATAGCTGGGCCTGATGTTGTGCGAAACCTGGCCATCCACCGTGGCCGGCAGATTGCCGACGACACCGGTAGGTGCGCCGGCCTGCTGCAGGTTCTGTGGGAGATAGCCATGGTCGGCGCAATTGGCGCTGGCACAGTTGTAGGTGTAGTAGTACATCTGCGAGATATAAGCCGCACCCGCCAGATCGTTGTAGTTGACGCCGAGTCCTTCTGCGTAACGCCCCAGGGTTGCGCCGATCTTCAGGCTGCTGTCGCCATGCACGTCCCAGGACACGCCAAAGCGCGGCGAATTGTAGGGCATGCGCAAATAGGTCTGTCCGGTGTCGAGCTTGGACACATAGGTGTCGTGGCGTAGTCCGGCATAGAGCAGCACGTTATTGCTGACCTGCCAGGTATCGTCGAGATAGATGCTTTTGTTGATATTGCGATTGACGTCGTTTTGATAGGAGATCGCCGAAGACACGTACGGTGTGCCGTTGGCCAGCAAGGCGCCATTAGGCAGCGCGCAACTGCCTTGGCCAGGAGGGCAGTTGTTGATGTTGTATGCCCAGGCACCCAGAGGATTGGTGTTGGTGACGATAGTGGCGACGTAGTTGTAGTGGTCTAGGCCGAAGCTCAAATGATGCTGTTCGACCGGGTACCAGTCGAAATCCAGCCGATAGCCCTTTTTGTCGTAGACGAAAGGCGAGTTCACGGTGGCCGGCCCGGTACCTCCCGGCGGGACCACTATTTTCTGAGTAGCTGGGTCAAAGTACGACACGGAGGGCAGGCTGCCACCTTGATCGTCGCTCAATGTATGGGTGTAGTAACGCGTACGCAGATAGCCGTACATCGCCGACATGCTGAGCGTATCGGTAATCTTGCCGGTGTAATTGAGCACGCTCAGCCATTCGTTATTGATGCCATGGCTGTAGTTGTATGGCGTAGCGCTGGCGCTGCCGGGGTTATACGGATCGCTGAGTGCGTACTGGGTGTGGCGACTATTGTCGTTCTCCCGGTATAGCAGCCAGTCCAGCGTGTGATCCTTGTTGATATTCCAGGTCAGGTTAATCAGGCCGCCATGCGAGGGGTTCTGATTGAACACATCCTTGGTGGTGCCGCTGTTCTGGTCATAGGTGGTTTGCGGAGAGCCGCCCTTGTTGGTGAACAAGGCGTAATAAAACAGTTGATCCTTCAGGATCGGGCCGGAAGACCATAGGTTATTGGTGATCTGACTCTGCGTATGAGTCGCCGAGCTGAAGATGTTGTACTTCGACGTGTCTTCTTTATTGCGCGCATTGGGCGCATTCGGGTTTAACCAAGACGAGGTCGGTGGGGTGAAATAAATGCTGCCGCCCACTTTGAAGATGTTGCTGCCTTGCTTGATCGTGCCGGAGGTAACGCCGCCGGTGGTGCTGCCGTATTGCACGCCATAGCCCGTGCTCTTGATTTGGATGGTGCTAATGGCTTCGTCCGGCACGCCGGTAGGTTGCAGCATGTTCGAGCCGTTGGTGGTGTCGAACTGGTTGATGTAATAGCGGTTCTCGTCGGGTGCGGCACCGTTGAACTGCACAAAACCACCTGAGTAGCCTTGCGCGCTGCCGAGTTTGCCGGCGGCGCTTACGTTGGATTGCAGGGTGGCAATGCCTTCAAGATTGCGCGCCGAAACGGGCAGGTTGTTGACGTCGCTGAGATTCCAGATCTGGGTGTTTTCCACCGTGCTTACGTCGATCGTATTCACCGACGTGGTGGTGCTGCTGACCGAGATGACATCCAGATTCTTGGCGTTGACCTCTGCTGCGGAAGGGGTATTGGTCGCTGCCGCAAAAACCGCGGGCGAGGCGGCGCCTGCGCGCACACTGAGCGCCTGCTCGGCGGTAGCGCTGCCATTTCTAATTAGCTGCACGGTATAGGTGCCCGGCGCCAGATTACTGACGTTGTAGTAACCGGTCTTATCGGGCGTCAGCGTGTTTTCATAGCCGGTAGCGGGGTTCTTTACCACCACGGTGACACCTTGCGCATCTTTCAATTTGCCGTAGATGCCGCCGGTCATCGATTGCGCCCATAGCGGGGACGTGCAAAGCAGTGAAAGCAATACCAGGCTGATTCGTGTGTGGCGAAACCCGTTTCGGCCTGATCGGCTCTCGTTACATGGATTCGACTTCGTGGTGTGTGTACGCATGGACCCCTCCGGCGTTGAAAAGAGAAAACATCTGAATGTTTTGTTGTTGGGATGCTTGATGCTGGCTCGATGTATTCGAGCTCGAATGATTCTTATGAGATGACTGCGGGCTTGATGTGACGTCAGTGCACGAGAATTTCGTCGGCGAACGTCCAGCTCTCGTTGTTATTGAATTTTCCGTAGCGGTCGGCGATGACACGGATAAATCGTGCAGTCAGCGGATGCTCGGCTGTGTATTCCACCCCGCGAATGGGCGAAGTGCTATCGGACGGAATCAGCGCCACATCGCTGGTGTATTGGCGCTGCCAGTGCCGGCCGTCGTCCGAGGTTTCAAACGTCACCCGTTTCGGCGGCCGTATCCATGAACTTTCTTGCTGCAAAAAGCCGATGCTGATCGAGTGGATGATGTGTGCCTGTTGCAGGTCGATCGTGGCGTCGAGATTCGCCCCTTGCCAGCCGAGCCATGTGCCGTCTTTGAAGTCATCGCTGCCGAGTACGCCATCGACCAGGGCGGTCGCGCTGTTCTTGCTATAGCGAGGGTGCGGCGGCGTAGCGAAGCGGATCGGCTTGCCCAGCGCGAGGTTCTGCACCAGGGTGAAGCTGTGCGCATGCTCGTAAGGGCGATCATGGCGAAAAGGCGCGATTTTCAGGACTCCGGGTGTGCGGATGTTGAGCTCATCGGTGAATGCCAGCGAGGTCTGATCTGGTGTATCGCCGTTGATTGTGTAGTGGTTCTGCAGATCGTCGAAGCCGCGCCGTGCATGCAGGCGCCAGCCATCGCGCTGTGGGTTCAGGCTGGCCTCGTACTCGACCAGATTCCTGTCTTCAGGGCCGTAGGCAATCTGCCAGGCATCAAGCTGGTGGTAATGCGCCTGTAGGCGGCGCCTGAAGTCGGCATAGGCTGCGTCGTCGCGCTTGCCGGCACTCCATAGCATCTCTGCAAATGCCTGCAGGCGCGGATACAGCTTGGCTTCGGCATTGAGCGGGTCGGCGCGCTCGCTCCACAGCGGGGCTTCGGCGCCCCATACCAGTTCGCGATGTGCGGCATAGGCAGGGTCGGCGAGGGGATCGGTGCGATAGACGTCTTCAAGCTTCAACTGCAGCAGCGGTGAGTCGAGATAGAACGGCCCCGCATTGATGATGCGATTGCCGTTGGCGAGCGCTTTGCGCCCTTCGGCTTCGCCGCGCCAGACTTCGATGACAGCGGACTGGTCCGCGCCGCCTTCGAGAATTTCGTCCCAGCCGATCATGGTCTTGCCCTTGCTGGCGAGATAACGCTGGATCCGCTTAACGAAATAGCTTTGCAGTCCTTCCTCGTCGCGCAAGCCTTCGCGACGCATCAGTTGCTGGCAGGGCGGGCAGTCTTTCCAGCGATCCTTGGGCGCTTCGTCACCGCCGATGTGTACATAAGGGGCAGGGAATAGCGCGGTTACTTCGTCCAGCACGTTTTGCAAGAAGGTGAAGGTGTACTCATTACCTACGCAGAGCACGTCTTTGAAAACGCCGCCTTCACTGGGGATCTTGATCGGCTGTTTGGTGCAGGACAGTTCGGGATACGCGGCCAGTGCCGCTGAGGCGTGCCCTGGCATCTCTATTTCCGGTATCACCATCACGCCACGCAAACGGGCGTATTCGACCACGTCGCGGATTTGCTCCTGGGTGTAGAAACCGCCGTAACGGCTGCTATCGGCTTCTGTGCGCCAGGCGCCGACGTCGGTGAGTTTGGGGTATTGCTTGATCTCGATTCGCCAGCCCTGGTCTTCGGTGAGATGCCAGCGAAAGGTATTGAGCTTGTAATACGACAGCAGGTCGATTTGCTGCTTGATGAAGGGGACGGGGTAGAAATGGCGGCCCACATCGAGCATATGGCCGCGATAAGCGAAGGCGGGCGCATCTACGATGCGTACCGCTGGAATATTTACGTGCGCGTCGTCGGCTTTATCCGCGGTGGTCTTGTCCGGCGCGGGTGGCAGCAACTGACGTAAGGTCTGTACGCCCCAGAACAGGCCCTTGTCGCTGGAGGCTGCAAGCTTGACGTACGCCGGCGTTACCGTGAGCCGATACGCCTCATCGCCCTGTATGCCTGGATCGAGCTCCAGTTCGATCGAGGTGCTCGTGGGTGGTTGCTTATCCGATAGGGTGATGCCGCTTTGCTCGGCAATCGACGCGCGTAAGAAAGCGGCAATTTCTTGTGAGCGCGTATCTTTTGGCGCATGGATCCGCGTATGCCGGTCCAGTACGAAATGCCCTTGTTGGGATTCAAGCTGCTGCGGCCTCGGAATGATCGAGACCTGGGCATGGGCGAACGTGACCGCCAACAGCGCAAAGCTGCCGAGCAGTGATCGAAGATTTTTCGACAATGTCACATTCATTTAACGGGTAGCTGTTATTGGAACGATCTAATTAGATCGTTCCATATGCAACAACGCATCTTGCTAAGCAGCACGAAAAATCTTGCGATGCCGGTACTGACGGTCAATACGCCGGTTTGTCCGGGGTGAGTGCCGGGCATAAGAAAGGCCGGCTTTGCCGGCCGGCCTTTTCTGTTGGGCAACAAAAAAAGCCGGCAATAGCCGGCCTTTCTGTCAACCCGAATCGCGTACTAGCTGGCTTACGCCAGTTCGCGGATCTTCGCGTTGAGGCGGCTCTTATGGCGAGCAGCCTTGTTCTTGTGGATCAGGCCGCGGGCGGCGTAGCGATCCATGATCGGCTGAGCGACGGCAAAGGCTTCAACGGCAGCGGCCTTGTCCTTGACCTCAATGGCTTTGACGACCTTCTTGAGGGCGGTGCGCACCATGGAACGGGCGCTGACGTTGCGCAGGCGGCGCTGCTCAGACTGGCGCGCACGCTTCTTCGCGGACTTGATGTTGGCCAAGGTAGAACTCCGAAATCGCTAGGGTTGGAAAAAGGCGGTAATTATGCGGCTAATGCGCCGTCACGTCAACAGCTTAGCCGCGAATCGCAGGATTCTAAGCCGAATGTCACGCCAGTATACGCTGCATGGGCGAATGCCGCTCTATTGCCATATCAGAGCTGTCATATAGGCCTAAGAGCCTGTTCAAAGCCTCCCCGTAGCCCGCGTTGAGTTGCTGTGGCCGCCACGTGGTAGCGCGTGGCGCAGCGCCTGACTGGCCGTCAGGTCAAGCCGCGTGCTGGCGCGTGGCGGCCACAGCAGCTCAACCCTTCGGGCCGGGTCTGTTTGCGCGCAGGACCGCGTTATCACTCAGTCGTGTACTGACGTACACTCCATCGTTCTTCCTTGTCCTGCGTGCAAACAGCTCCCGGCGCGGGCCACGGGGAGGCTTTGAACAGGCTCTTACGGCTGTCAAACTACGCCGCTCGCGAGAGCCGGCTTCGCCTGCGCTGCTTTTTGCGATGCTTGATTTTTAACCCCCTATCACCGGCAAAAGCGGCATAAAGCATGAAGTCCCCCAGCATGTTCCGAGGGCTGCTTTCGTTTAGCAGCATGACCATGATTTCGCGTGTACTCGGTCTGGTCCGGGATATGTCGATCAATGCGGCTTTCGGCGCCAATGCGGCCACCGATGCGTTTTGGGTGGCGTTTCGTATTCCCAACTTCATGCGCAGGTTATTTGCCGAGGGCTCGTTTTCCACCGCCTTCGTGCCAGTGTTCACCGAGGTCAAGGAAAAACGCAGCCACGCCGAGCTGAAGAATCTGATGTCCCGTGTGTCCGGCACCCTGGGCGGTGTGCTGCTGCTGGTTACTGCGCTCGGGCTGATCTTTGCACCGCAGGTCACCACGCTGTTTTCGCCGGGCGCAATCGATGAGCCGGAGAAGTTCGATCTCACGGTGAATCTATTGCGGCTTACGTTTCCGTTTTTGCTGTTCGTTTCGTTGACGGCGCTCTCGGGTGGCGCGCTCAACAGCTTTCATCGTTTCGGCTTGCCGGCACTGACCCCGGTCATCCTCAACCTATGCATGATCGCGGCTGCCTTGTGGCTGGCGCCGCGACTGCATACGCCGATCATGGCGATGGGTTGGGCGATTCTGATTGCCGGCGTGTTGCAGTTGCTGTTTCAGTTGCCTGCGCTGCGCCAGCTCGATCTGTTGACCTTGCCGCGCTGGGGCTGGAGCCAGCCCGAAGTGCGCCGGATCATGAAGCTGATGGTGCCGACCTTGTTCGGCTCATCCGTGGCGCAGATCAATCTGCTATTGGATACAGTCATCGCCTCGCTGCTGATCGCTGGCTCGCAAAGCTGGCTGTCCCAGGCGGATCGCTTTTTGGAACTGCCGCTTGGCGTGTTCGGCGTCGCCTTGGGTACGGTGATTCTGCCGTCGCTGTCGCGTCATCATGTCGCTACCGATCGTGCCGGTTTTTCGATGGCGCTCGATTGGGGCTTGCGCACCACTTTGTTGATTGCGGTGCCGGCGATGTTCGGCTTGATGCTATTGGCGGGGCCGTTAGTGGCGACGTTGTTTCAGCATGGCCAGTTCACGCCATTCGATACGCATATGGCGACGCTGTCGATCTCGGCATTGAGTTTCGGCTTGCCGGCGTTCGCACTGGTCAAGGTAGTGTTGCCGGCGTTCTATGCACGGCAAGACACCCGCACGCCAGTGCGTGCCGGCGTGGCCTCGCTGATTGCGAACATGGTGTTGAACGTAATTTTTCTTGCCTTGCTGTTTTGGCTCTGGGCACCGGCGAACTTGAAGCAAGGCCCGTGGTTGCATGGCCTGTCGCAAGTGCCGGGCCTGCATATGGCGCTGGGCATGGCCAGCGCCTTGGCCAGCTACATCAATCTTGGCTTGCTTTGGCGCTGGCTGAAGCGGGCTGGCGTGTATCAGCGCCAGCCGGGCTGGGCGCGGCACATGCTGCGCCTGGCCTTGGCTTGCGCGGCGATGATCGTGGTCTTGCTGCTGGGCCTATGGTGTTGGCCAGATTGGACCGAGGTGCCCAAGTGGACTCGGGTCTGGCGGTTGGGGGTACTGGTTGCCGCTGGCGGCGGTGCTTATTTGGCAACCTTGTTCGCGACAGGTTTTCGTCTGCGCGAATTACGTGGCGTGTGATGGCCGTACTCGCCGACGCCATGCCGGGTAAGGCTAAGCCAGATAAGGCCAGGCTAGATAACTTCTGGCCGGATAAGATCGGCGATCCAACCGTTATACTCGCGCGATGATGAGACTTTCCAGGGATGTCGCGGGCCCCTGTCTGGCCCCCGGCGGTAGCGTAGTGGCCATTGGTGCCTTCGATGGCCTGCATCGCGGGCACCAGGCGCTGTTGGCGCAGGTGCGCGAGCGGGCGCAGGCCATCGGCTGTACGCCGGTGGTGGTGAGCTTCGAGCCGTTGCCGCGCGCTTATTTTTCCAGCGAGCCGGTGCCGCGGTTGTCCAGTGTGCGCGATAAGCTTTTGGGTTTTGCCGCCGCCGGTATGGAGCATACGTTGCTGCTTCGCTTCAATGCCGGGTTGACCGCGATGCCGGCGGAAGCCTTCGTGCAAAAGGTACTGTGTGAGCGATTGGCTGCTCGCGAAGTATGGGTTGGCGGTGATTTCCGTTTTGGCCATAAGCGCGGCGGCGATGTCGCCTTGCTTGAACAGATGGGACAAACGCTGGGTTTCACCGCCCGAACGATGCCGCCGGTATCACTGGATGGCGCCCGCGTTTCGGCGACCCGTGTGCGCATGTTGCTCGCTGCCGGCGAATTCACCGGTGCTGCGCCGCTGCTTGGTAGGCCTTTTGTGATGGAGGGGAAGGTGGAGTACGGCAACCAGCTCGGTCGTACGCTGGGCTACCCCACCGCGAATATTCATCTGCGTGAGCGCGTCAGTCCGGTCCATGGCATTTTTGCGGTGCGTGTGGGGCTGGGCGAGTGCGAATGTAGCTGGCCGGGTGTAGCGAGCCTGGGCGTGCGGCCGACCGTGAATGAGGTCAGCGAGCCTTTGCTGGAAGTACACCTGTTCGACTTCGATGGCGATCTTTACGGTCAGCGCATGGCGGTGGAGTTTGTCGCCAAGCTGCGCGACGAACAGAAGTTTGATGGATTGGACGCGCTTACCGCGCAAATGCATCGCGACGACCGCATGGCGCGCGAGCTGCTCGGTATGAATCCGCGTCTGCTCGATGCGTAAGCCGGTGATATCCCGGCGCGCAATACCTAATCAAGGCAGACAGTCCTGCACTGTCCGCTGCTGAATAACCCGATGGCACCTAAGCAATGACCCAGGATTACAAAAGCACCATCAATCTGCCGCAGACGGAATTCCCGATGCGCGGCGACCTACCCAAGCGCGAGCCCGATTGGCTGGCCGAGTGGGAGCGCGTGGGGCGCTATGCGCAGATTCAGGCCAAGACCGCGGGTCGGCCGATGTTCGTGCTGCATGACGGCCCGCCGTATGCCAACGGCGTGATTCACCTGGGTCATGCGATCAACAAGATTCTCAAAGACGTCGTGGTCAAGTCCAAGTTACTGGCCGGCTTTCATGCGCCGTATGTGCCGGGCTGGGATTGCCACGGCATGCCGATCGAGATCCAGATCGAAAAACAATTCGGCAAAGGCTTGTCAGCCAGCGAAGTGCAGAGCAAGGCACGCGCCTACGCCAGCGCGCAGATCGATAAGCAGCGGGAAGACTTCAAGCGTCTCGGCGTGCTCGGTGAATGGGATCGCCCCTACCTCACCATGAATTACGCGAACGAGGCCGGCGAGATTCGCGCGCTCGCCGAGATCTTGCGCAAGGGCTACATCTATCGCGGCCTCAAGCCGGTCAACTGGTGCTTCGACTGTGGCTCGGCCTTGGCCGAAGCCGAAGTGGAGTACGAGGACAAGACCGATATCACCATCGACGTCGGCTTTGCCTTCGACGACCCGGCGGCCGTAGCCAAGGCTTTCGGCCTCGCCACGCTGCCCAAGCCGACAGGCCAGATCGTGATCTGGACCACCACGCCCTGGACCATCCCCGCCAACCAGGCACTGAATCTGCACCCCGAATTCAGCTACAGCCTGGTCGATACCACGCGCGGCCTGTTGATCCTGGCTACCGAGCGGGTCGAGGAATGCTTGAAAACCTATAGCGCCGAGGGCCACATCGTGGCATCGGTGCCCGGCGAAGCCTTGGGCGAGCTGCGCTTCCGCCATCCGCTCTACGCGGTGGATCCGGGCTACGCGCGCACCGCACCCGTGTATTTCGGCGACTACGTGACGTTGGATACCGGCACCGGCGTGGTGCACTCCTCGCCGGCCTATGGCGTGGAGGATTTCGTCTCTTGCAAAGCGCACGGCATGCCCGATGCCGACATCATCAATCCGGTGATGGGCAATGGTGTCTATGCAACGTCGCTGCCGTTGTTCGGTGGCCAGTTCATTTGGAAGGCCAATCCCAAGATCGTCGAGGCGCTGGAGCAGGCAGGCTCGCTGCTGCATCACAACAAGTACACCCACAGCTATATGCATTGCTGGCGGCACAAGACGCCGATCATCTATCGCGCGACCTCGCAATGGTTCGCCGGTATGGACATCGTGCCTCATGGCGGCGGCAAGACCCTGCGTGAAACAGCACTCGAAGGTATCGAGGCAACCCAGTTCTTCCCGGCCTGGGGCAAGCAGCGCCTGCACAGCATGATTGCCGAGCGTCCCGACTGGACGTTGTCGCGCCAGCGGCAATGGGGTGTGCCCATGGCCTTCTTCGTGCATCGGGAAACCGGTGCACTGCATCCGCGTGCAGCCGAGTTGCTCGATCAAGTGGCCGAGCGCGTGGAGCAGGGCGGTATCGAGGCCTGGCAGAGCCTGGACCCGCGCGAGCTGCTGGGCGATGAGGCCGATCAGTACGAGAAAAATCGCGACACGCTCGACGTGTGGTTCGATTCCGGTACCACCCACTGGCATGTGTTGCGCGGTTCGCACGCCGATGTGCTGCGCTTCCCGGCCGATCTTTATCTGGAAGGCTCGGACCAGCATCGCGGCTGGTTTCATTCCTCGTTGCTGACCGCGTGCATGCTCGACGGCCAGCCGCCGTACAAGCAGCTACTCACCCACGGCTTCACCGTGGATGCGCAGGGCCGCAAGATGTCCAAGTCGCTCGGCAATGGCATCGAGCCGCAAGACATCATGAATCGCATGGGCGCCGACATCCTGCGTCTATGGGTGGCGTCCACCGACTACCGCAACGAGATGTCGTTGTCGGAAGAAATCCTCAAGCGCGTGGCCGATACTTATCGGCGTATCCGCAATACCGCGCGTTTCTTGCTCGGTAATCTCGACGGATTCGATCCGGCAAAGCATCTGCTCAAGGTAGAAGACAGCCTGCCGCTCGATCAGTGGGCCATACAGCAAGCCTACGATGTGCAGACGACGGTGAAGGCGGCCTATGACCGTTACGACTTCCCCGAGATCGTGCAGCGCGTGCAGAACTTCTGCACCAACGAGCTGGGTGCCCTGTATCTCGACATCACCAAAGACCGCCTCTACACCATGCCGACCGACAGCATCGGTCGGCGCAGTGCGCAGAGCGCGATGTACCGCATCCTCGAAGCGCTGGTGCGCTGGCTGGCGCCGGTGTTGAGTTTTACCGCTGAAGAAATCTGGCGCCATATGCCGGGCCAGCGTGAGGACAGCGTGCTGTTCGAGACCTGGTACGACGGTTTGGCCGCGACCCAGGGTTCGCCGGAACAGCGGCGCTACTGGTCCGATTTGCTCGCCATTCGCGACGCCGCTTCGCGCGTACTCGAAGGTATGCGCAAGGCCGATCAGATCGGTGCGGCACTTGAGGCGGATGTGACGATTCATGCCGATCCGGCCATCGCCGCGCGTTATGCACCGGCGGCGGATGAGCTGCGCTTCTTCTTTATTACCTCTGAATTGCGCCTGCAGGCCGCCGGCGGGCAACCCGGCGATGCAGCACTCGCCGAGCTGGACGACGCCAAGGTCTGGGTCACGGCCACCGTCAGCAATGCCACTAAATGTGTGCGCTGCTGGCACCGTCGCGATGATGTGGGCAGCCATGCCGAGCATCCCGAGCTGTGCGGCCGTTGCGTGAGCAACGTCGAAGGCCCAGGCGAATCACGCCACTGGTTCTAGCCATAAAACCCCTCCCCCTGTGAGCAGGGGGAGGTTGGGAGGGGTGACGCCCTTGCCGTAGCGCCAGGCAAGAACCTCACCCCAACCCTCCCCTGGCAGGGGAGGGAGCAAACGTATTCAACATAGAGTTCCGCCATGACCATCAAACCCAACGCACTGCCCTGGCTATGGCTATCGGCCGTAGTCATAGCACTCGACCAGCTCAGCAAAATCTGGGCACTGGATGCGCTGCAGCCCACTGGTCTGCCGCATGCGGTGATTCCCGGCTGGTTGAACTGGACGTTGGCCTTCAATACCGGCGCAGCTTTCAGCTTTCTCGCCGATAGTGCCGGCTGGCAGCGTTGGTTCTTCGTGCTGTTGGCGCTGGTGATCTGTGCTGTGCTGGTGGTATGGCTGGCTCGCACTTCGCGTCACGATTGGCGTACCGCCTTGCCGCTAGCCATGGTGGTGGGGGGCGCGGCAGGCAACGTGATCGATCGCCTGCATGCAGGCAGGGTCACCGACTTCATCCACGTGCATTACTACGACGCATGGAGCTACCCGATCTTCAACGTGGCCGATTGCGCCATCAGCGTGGGCGCCGTGATGTTGATCCTATTTGGACTATTCGCCGGCAAATCCACCCCAAAGCCCTAGCTTCTGCTCCTCCCCCTGCCAGCAGGGGGAGGCTGGGAGAGGGCAGCTCTTGCCGCATAACCTTCATTTAAACGCCCGCATGCGATAATTCGCGCGTTTAGAGCTTTTCAGCCTGGAGCCTTAGTGGACATCCTGCTCGCCAATCCCCGTGGATTCTGCGCCGGCGTAGACCGCGCCATCGCTATCGTCGAGCGCGCGCTCGAATCCTACGGTGCGCCCATCTATGTGCGGCACGAAGTGGTGCACAACCGCTACGTGGTCGAAAAGCTGCGTGCCGACGGCGCCGTATTCGTGGAAGAGCTCGATGAAGTCCCCGATGGCGCCACCGTGATCTTTAGCGCCCATGGCGTTTCCAAGGCCGTACGCGAAGAAGCCGACAAACGCCGGCTCAATGTCTTCGACGCCACCTGTCCGCTAGTCACCAAGGTGCATATGGAAGTGGCGCGGCTTGGTCGTATCGGGCGCAGCGTGGTGTTGATCGGCCATGCCGGTCATCCCGAAGTGGAAGGCACCATGGGGCAGTGGAACGCGGCCAATGCGGGCGAGATCCTGTTGGTCGAGTCGATCGAATGCGTGACCGCGCTTACGCCCAAGTTCCCGCATCAGCTCTCCTACGTCACCCAGACCACACTTTCAGTCGATGACACCAAAGCCATCATCGCCGCCTTGCGCGAGAAGTTTCCCGACGTCGAAGGCCCGCGCAAAGACGACATCTGCTACGCCACCCAAAACCGTCAAGACGCCGTACGTCGCCTCGCCGATGCGGTAGACCTGATGCTGGTGGTCGGCTCGGTCAACAGCTCCAATTCCAATCGTCTGCGCGAACTGGGCGAGAAACAGGGCGTACGCGCCTATCTGATCGATGGCGCCGAACATATCGAACGCAGTTGGCTGGACGGCGTAACCCGTATCGGCCTGACCGCCGGCGCGTCCGCTCCCGAAAAACTCGTGCGCGACGTGATCGCCCGCCTGCAATCGTGGGGTGCGGGTGAAGTGCGGGAGCTGGACGGTGAAGCGGAGAACATCACCTTTGCATTGCCGAAAGAGCTGCGCATGATTGGGGGTTCGACCGCTACGTTGTGAGTTGCCTTGTAAGTGCTATGCCAGAAAAGCTAAAGGGCTCGCAGCTATGCGGGCTCTTTGCATATGGGCACTGATTTAGGGGGCGGCACGCAACCTCCCTGGCGCCACCATCATGAAACTGCTGTTATGCAGCATCCGAGCCCTAGGAATTCTACGTATTGCACCGGGCTGTGATAGACCGCACTATCGGCGGACAAGAAATCACGTCGGGGGGCGTATGGAACCGTGGGAAGCAATGTTCATCATTGGGGTGGTGATTGTTGGATGGGCCGTAACTTTTGGGCCCGTTATCCACGATAGGTTTATCAGACGAAGGTAAAGTCATACTCGGCTACGCCATGGTCCATTCCCTGAACTCGACAGGGTGGCCGCGCATGGGTTCTCAAACATCTATGGTGATCGGCCGTTCCAAGGAATAGGCGGAATAGCAGTCTATTGCTTGGTTTGCTTGGCTTGTCTGGCTTCGAAGATCTTCTGCTCCTCGATGGCCTTCGCGAATGTCGTGCCTTCTGGAATCGGGTCGCCAAATGCGCCGCCTAAATGGCGGGTCGTATAGCGCTCCACCATGGTCCGCTCATCTGACGTGAGCTTCTGCAACTGGTCTTTGGTGTTCTGGTCGAACTCAGTGACGTCAGTGGGCAGCACCGCGTTATGTGGGTTTTGGCAGGCAGTCAGTAAGAGCGCTGTTAATAGCGCACCCATGTGTTTACTCGACATAGACTTTCCCCGATTGAATGGAAATGATCTTGCGGCCTGCGATTGGGTTCGCGTGGTGAGTCAAGGTATCCACGAGGTTTCATAAAAAAGGCCCTGGATCTCTCCAGGGCCAGCAATGAATCGGTGCACGACTCACTGCTTGGGGGCCGCCCAGATCATCGGTCTTGGCATCCACGGCCGGTCTGACTCACTGGGCGCAAGTACTTTGAGGCACTTATCGCGGGTGCACTATCAGCCAACGCCTCGTAATGATGTAGGCCGATGCCTACGGTGGCCGTCCGAATGCGAAATTTCAGTCGCGAGTTCAAGCTTGCGGTCAACGAAAGGGCGCGCTGATATCTTGGACGGCCGAAGGTTGGTTATATGTAGCCGTTGGGTTGGACCGGCATTCTCGCTGCGTCGTCGACGGGTCATGCAGCCGCAGATGACGATATCGCTGGTCGGCGCGCGTCCTTGCGCACCGCGCTTGCTATCAGAAAGTCAGGCTCCACGAATTCAATGTGCCGCTATCGCCGGTATAGCCGGAGTCGTTATCCACAACCTGTAGCTGCCATGCGCCATTGGCTACGGAGGATGAGGCATCCACCGTATAGGTCTGATCGATATTGCCGTCGTCATTGTAATCGGGGCTTTGCAACACGGTGGTGGTTCCATCCGGTGCGATCAGCGTAATGCCCAAGTCACCCGACCAGTTGTGGGTGATGCTTACGTGTACCTTGAGCGTTGAAGAAGCATTGCCGCTCTTGCCGGTGACAGCGATCGAGCTATTCACCGTGACATTGTCGTCAATCTGCTGTGATGAGTTATTGCTGAAAGTGGCATTGCCGCCGCCGCCGCCATTGACGATCGGGTGGACGAATTCGCATTGGGCGGTGTCGTTGGACCAGGTGCCCTGGACGGCGAAATTGCCTTGGTCATCTGCCATATTCTTCACGGCGCCGCCCGAACCCAGGCCGCAAAGATCGCCGTTTTCGGTTGAACTATTGCCGCCCACAGTCCAGCCCAGCCCGCCACCGCTGAAGTACTGGTCGGTAATGGTTTCAGCGTATTCGTGACCTGCGGTAATCGAGAACCCGTCGAGCGTGCCTGCTTTGGCATTGACTGACGATTCGCCGCACGTGTACTGCCCACCAGCGTCAATGTCGTTCACGTAAGGCATATTGGTGTAGGCGATGGCACCCAGCGTGGCGTCACTGGTTGCGCTGTGCCAGGCGCAAAAATTCGAGCTGGCCGTGTTGAAACCATCGGGATGGGTGCCCGTGGGCGACACGATGACGTATTGCACGTAGCGGTTGGATGCCGGGGTGTTGTTGCCAAAATGCTTGGCGGCGGCGATGGCCTCATTGGCAAGATCGTCACTTGTGGCATTGCTCGGTGCCGCGGCCGAGTTGTCGTACCAGATGCCGGCATAGGCACCATCGGTGGGATAGCCAACGAAGTTGGCATTGGACGGGCATGACGTAGCCCCTTGAGAAACATTCGGGCCATCGCAGTACTGGGTCATGGTGCCGGACCACAGCTCACCCCCGGTGCCCAGACCTTTGAAGAATTTCTGCAAGTAGGGCGCTACGCCATTCGTGTCTTTGCTCAGAGAAATCAGGCCGGTAGTGGCGTCGGTGGACAACGTGCCCCATTGGCTGCCGTAGACCACAAGGTATACGAGAGGCTTGCCGCTGGTGACGCCGTTACCGTTGGCATCGCCGCCGCCGTAACTCAGCGTAGTCGTGCTGGCACTTGCCGCCGCGGTCCTGGCAGCCGCAGTGATCGCGCTCAAGCCGCCATGACTCTGGCGATATTTGATGACGTCCACCTTCGCGGGAAGGGACACGCCGTGGCGATATGAGTAGTCCTTGGCGGACGAATCGGATGCTTGCGCGTATGCAGTTCCGATACCGGAAAGTGCAAGCAGGGCAAAAGTGATTTTCAATTTCACTACGGACAATTTCACTACGGATCTTTCTGAAATAATCATTTCATGGTCCCGTGGCTGATAGTGAGGACGGCATTGTGCTCACTTGAATAACAACGCCACGGAGGCGCGAAACCCTACCTATACATAGGCGCTGCGTAGTTTCAGCGCTGTGATTTCAATCATTCGCTGAACGCGATGGCGCCTCGCAAATTCTTTCGTCCGTATTTGGTGTGCCGGCATGAAAAAGCCGCTGTTATGTGATGCTCGGGTCTTGTATGAGTCTGGCTAGTACTTAGCGAAACTCTTTTAGTGGTGCGGAAAGAGACATGGAATAACCAGCCATCAGGCGGCTTGCGACAGGCATTGTTTAGAGATGCCGGTAAATTCATCAGCGCGCGCGCGTATCGACGGTTCGTTCCAGCACCGTCGCGCCATCACCGATCAGAATGTAAACCGTGCAATCCATGCATGGATCGAAGCTTTGAACGACACGCCGGATATCGATGCCGACGAAATCATTCGCATCGTTGTAGCGGCTTTCAATAATGCGTGTATTGCACAAGGCTTGCTCGAGCGGCCCTGGCGTGCGATCCGGCATGCGCGTTCCGACATTGATGCGTGAGGGGATGGCGATCTGGTAGTTGTCGATCACCTGCTCATCCAGCACGGCCCAATGCGCAAGGAAGCCGCGGCTGGCGCCCCACAAGCCGACGCCAAGGCGCTTTCCAGTCGGCACGTTGTCGAGCGATACACGCGTTTGGGTGGCGCCTGAGGCAATGGCCGCCTTGGCCAACGCGATATTCTCGCGCGTGACGCCGACATTGAACGCGAGGGAGTACGCACGGGCGCGGTTGCGCTCGAATGCGTTCCATAGAGCGGGGATGTTCCAGCGCAATCTGATTTCGTTCGCTTGTTCATCCGGCAAGCTGAAATCGAGTCCGGTGCCGTCGGCCGCCACGTACTTGCTGGGCGGCAAGGCCTGCGCCGCTGCGCTCAAGTAGAGCCGCGCGTAGGCGCCGACCTCGAAATTATGGCCGCGCCAGGCAAGGCTAGAGCCCCAGCTATAGGCGTGGGGATTGTGCGCCTTGGCCGGTTCGGTCCTTTTGTTCCATGGATGGAAGCGGGAGATGGGGTTGCCGTTGGGGTCGGTGCCGATCATGGCGCGCGATTGCGCAGCGCGTTGCTGATAGGAGTAGTCCAGATGCTCTTCCATGCCGGCATTGAGCAGGCTTAACGCGGTGCAGGCTAACTGACCGTCGATCAACGCACCGGGCGTGGACCAGCGCCGCGCGCCCCACATGTCGCAGCGTGCATAGCTGCCATCGTAGTAATCAGGATGATCCCATTGACCAAAGTCAAGCATCGAGGCGGGCGCCCGCCCGAGTTCGGCATAGCGTGGTTCGGCCTCCAGCAGGAAGTCGAACACGTCGTCCCAGACGGCTGCGGTCTTTTGGCTATAGGCGGCAAATGGCTGCAATACGGCGCTGAATTCGGCCAGCTTGGCCGCGTCGGCGGGGAGTGCCACGCCGCCGGGGACGATCGACTCCGAGTGCGGGTATTTGCCGCCCAGCAACGTGTAAGCCTGGCGTGCGCGTGCGGCCATTTGCAGCGCTTCCTTGTACAGCGCACCTTCGCCTTTATCGAGTGCAGCCATGAGATCGCCGACACGTGTGTAGCCGTGCTGCTGCGCGCGGCGGCACGGTGCCTTCACCGCACGGCTCCAGATTTCAGGATTGGTGCTCTCGAATGCCTGGCGCGAATAGTCCGGTCCGGCCAGCACGAACAGATGCAGGCAACTGTCGTTGAGGTATTGGCAGCTCAAAAGCAGATTGCGCAAGACGATGCCCAAGGGCGGCGGCGTCAGACCAAGCGCCATTTCCAGGCATAGCGCCGAGGCCGTGGCGTGCACTCCGCCGCAAATACCCGAGGCGGTCGCGCTAATCAGGCCGACCTTGCCCAAGTCGCGTCCTGGCAACAGCGCCTCGTATCCCTTGAACAAGTTGGCCATCGACGCACTTTCCAGCACCGTGCGGCTCGCAAGATCGACTCGGCAATGCACGGCCAAACCACCCTCGAGTCGTGCCAGCGGGTCGGTCTGTGCCGCCGCGGCAGCCAGGTTTGCGCGATTGCGCGCACGCATCTCACGCATCATCGCGGCACTCAATGCACCGGCCGTATCCAGGCTCTCTTCCCCAGGCGTCTTAAGATTCATACGGTGCTTGCTCCTTCAGTACGGGGTGTGGCCTGGGGCAGGGGGGGAGCGTCGACGTAGCCATACCATGCCGCCTCCAGTGCACCGCCGTAGACCGCTCGCTTGATTTTGATCCAGATCTGGTTACCCCAGTCGTGGTGCCAATACAGCAGCGGGTCGTTGGTGATGTCTTCGCTCGATAGTGCCCAATGCAACAGGCGCCGGTTCCACAGCCGGTGGTCGTCCTGGCTGATCGCACCCTGCAGCAGTTGGCGTTCGAAATAATCGGTGACGCTGACCTCGGTGTATTCGTCGAAGCGCGAGCCCATATCGAGCCAATGCCCTTTCGAGCGGCTGCGCAGCACGACGTCGATGGATGCACCGGTGCTGTGGATGGGGAAGGTGCGCGCGTCGTTGCGGTCAAAGGCGCGCGGGTCGCGCAGATAGCGCGACGCATATTGCCGCAGCTCTTCGTCGCTCGCTGCGGGGTTCGCCTGGCGTCCAAGCTCCCAAAAGTATTCCCACAGGCCATGCTGGCATTCGATCGAACGGTAGGCGTCGAGTATCAGCAATTGCGCATCGTAAGCGGCAAGCATTCGGTCGGCGCGCGCGAGCTTCTCGGCGAAAGTCCTGCGCAGCCAGCCGTCGATCCTGCTGCCCGCGATCGGCTTGCCATAAGGCGCATTACTGCCGTCGTCGATGGCATGCCAGGACAGGAAGCTGAGGCCGTAGTCGCGCACGTCGACGATTTCCTCGCTAAACAGCCGGGAATCGCGGTCAAGCGGAATCTGGTAGTGCGGCTTGCGGACCTCTGCCAGGTCGACCTGGGGGATACGATAATCGATGCCGTACATGATTGGATGGGCCTCTCTAGTCGCTACCACTCAGCAGCCGCATTTTTTCGCCGAACAAGGGCGTGTCGTAGCGCCCCTCGTCCTTCGCCAGGCGGTAGACCCGTTCGCGTGCTTCCGGCTGCAGCGTGGCGACCAGGTAGCGGAAATTGTCGGGCTCTTCATTGAACAGTCGCGACAGGCAGCGCGCTGTGTGGCGTGTCGCCGCATCGGACAGTATGGCCGCATAGCTATCGAGATCAGCCAGGGTACTGTTGTTGATGCGGTGCTCGATTTCAGGGCAGGTGCGTGCCAGTTCGCCGTCGATGTGGAAGATATACAGCCAATGACACTCACTTGCGCCGGCCGCCGCCAGTGAGCGTTGCATGAAGCGCTGCTGCGTGCCGGTTACATGGATATCGTTGACGACGATGACGTTGCGCTTGGCGAAGCGGAGCCAGTTTGGGTCGGGAGGTGCCGTGTCGTGCAGGCGCTGCCGCTCGATAACACGTTGCGCCAGCGGATTGCGGCCGTAATCGTAAGACAGCCGAAACTCCTCCAGGCTGCGCACGGCAATCTGTTCGGACGACAATCGCAATGCCACGAGCGGCAATGCGATGCCTCGACTGCGCAGCATGGTTTGCATGCGCTCTGCCAGCAGGTTGGCAGCCGAGGGGAGGCGGTAATAGGCCGGCGCGGTCAGCACCCATGCGTCGGTCGTCACGCTTTCTGCCAGTATTTGCGCAGCCAGGTCGCATAGTTTCTCGGCGAAAAAGTCGACATCGGGCAGGCGCCCGAGCTTCATGCCGGGATAACGCTGAAACATATCGCCGTCGTAAACGGGCGGCGGCTCAACCACGCGTGCCAGCGCCAGAGTCCGCGCCGGGGTGCTGTCCTGCGGGATGTCCGTTGCGCCGGGGAATGGCTTTTCCGTCATGCAGGCTCCTTGACCCAGGCATGACCAGCAGGCAGTTCGCCTCGCGCCATTGGCGGCAGCAACTCGACCGAGAAGCTTTTGTCGAGCGGTGCCACCCAGATTCGCGAAGACAGGTTCACCTTGTACAGCTCGAAGAGCTTGTCGTCGTCGTCGCGGGTTTCGCTGTACACGCGGCGGTCGATCAGTGCATAAAACTCGGGCGGAACGAAATTTTCGTCGAGCATGACGTGGGCGGTCCGGTCGCCGTCGCTGACCCACCACTCGAATTTCATCTCGCTATTGCAGCGATTGGTGCAATGGTCGTTCTGCATCACGGTCAGCGTGCCGCGGTCGGCGCAAAGCGTCACGTAATTCAGTGAATCGAGTACACCGGGTCCGGGATGGCCACTGACGACCACCAGGTTGTCGCGCCGCCACAGGCTGTCTTCGGAAAGCGCGATAGCCGCGACTTGCATCGCGCGATAGCCGACGGCGGTGCCCCACCAAAGCGAGCGTTGATGGCGGCGTGTGGCCTCCTGATAGTCGAGCGTCAATACCTCGTCGCGGTCGACGATACGGATCAGCAGGTCTTCTGCCGGGGTGTACTGCTTGGATGAGAAGGTGTGCATGAAGAGCCTCGACGGAGATTGAGAAAATACGTTCAGCAGATCCGTGGCAGTTGTTCGCCAATCAGCATGTCGACGATGCGCCTGCCGCCGAGGACGGTCTGCATGTACACGCGCCCGGCCCGACCGTTGGCGAGCACCGCGCCGATGTCGGCCGCTTCCTGCCCAAGCGGGTGTGCACGCATGGCTTGCAGCGCGGCTTCGGCTTCGGCCTCCGGCACCACGGCGACCAATTTGCCTTCGTTGGCCAGGTAGAGCGGGTCGAGGCCGAGAATCTCGCAGAATCCCTTGACCTCCTCTCGTAATGGTGTGGCCGCCTCGCTAATTTCGATGCCGCAGGCCGAGGCTTCGGCGATTTCGTTCAAGACCGACGCAATGCCGCCGCGCGTGGCGTCGCGCATGAAGCGTGTTCCCGGCGCAGCCGCGAGCAACGCGAAAATCAAGCCGTGCAGTGCGGCGCAATCGCTCTGAATTGGGCTGGTGAGGTGCATGTCGCCGCGCGCATTCAGGACGGCGGCGCCGTGGTCGCCCAGATAGCCGTTGACCAGGATGCGGTCGCCAGGGCGTGCCCGGTTTGCACCGAGCTGATAGTCCTGGCGAATCACGCCGATCCCGGCTGTGTTGATGAATATTTTGTCGCAGCTACCACGCCCGACGACTTTGGTGTCGCCGGTGACGATGCTGACGCCGGCCGCCCTGGCTGTCTCGGCCATGGAGCTGACAATGCGACGCAGCGTTTCCACCGGCATGCCTTCCTCAATGATTACCGCGCAGGTCAGGTATAGCGGTGTGGCACCGCCGACCGCCAGGTCGTTCACCGTGCCGCAGATGGCCAGCTTGCCGATGTCGCCGCCGGGGAAAAAGATCGGATCGACGACGTAGGAATCGGTCGTCATGGCGAGGCGGTCGCCGTGCCGCGCCAGCTCGGCCAACGGAACGCGCGCCTGATCCTCCAGCGTGTTGAGTGTCGGGTTGCTGAAAGCGTCGATGAAGACGTCATCGATCAGCTCGCGCATCGCTTTACCGCCGCCGCCGTGCGCCAGCGTGATGAGCGGTGTGGCCAGCTTGCTGCGCCGGATGCGGGTATCTTCCGGGGCGTTATCGGCCAATGCCGCCGAAGTGTTTTCTTGCCTGGTGTTCATGCGGCGTTCTCTCCCACCAAATCATCGTGGCTGGCTTGGTGCGGACCACCGCCATACTGGTAGTAAGCGGCGCACGCACCTTCGCTGGATACCATCAGTGCGCCCATCGGTGTCTGCGGGGTGCAGGCCTTGCCGTAGACCTTGCACTGCCAGGGCTTGATTATGCCTTTGAGCACTTCACCGCATTGGCAGGCTTTGGGATCTGCGATGGCGACGGCGGGCACGGCAAATTTTCGTTCCGCGTCGTAGGCGGCATAGCGCGCATTGAGCTGAACGCCGGAATGGTCGATCGAGCCAAGACCGCGCCATTCGAAGAACGGGCGAAGCTCGAAGACACGGCTGATCGCCTGCAGTGCCGCGTGGTTGCCGTCCTCCGGGACGACGCGGCTGTACTGGTTCTCGATGTACGGATGCCCCGCATCGAGTTGCTTCAGAACCATCCACAGCGATTGCAGTATGTCCAGCGGCTCGAAGCCCGATATCACGACGGGGCGCCGGTAGTGCTCGGCGATGAAGTCATAAGGCCGGGTGCCGATAACCATGCTGACATGACCAGGGCCGAGAAAGCCGTCGACTTGGAAGTCTTCCGAGTCGAGCACTGCCTTGATGGTCGGAATGATGGTGATGTGGTTGCAAAAGAGCGAGAAATTGCGGATTCCCGCTGCCTCCGCCTTGAGTACGGTCAACGCCGTGCTAGGCATGGTGGTTTCGAAGCCGAGTCCGAAGAACACTATTTCCTTGTCCGGATTGGCGCGTGCGATTTTGAGTGCGTCCAGTGGTGAATAGACCATGCGCACATCGGCGCCCAGTGACTTCGCTTGCAGCAGGCTGCGCTTCGATCCTGGGACGCGCATGGCGTCGCCGAAGGTGGTCATGATGGCCTTCTCGTCTTCGGCGATCGCCACGCAATCGTCGACCCGCCCTATGGGCAGCACGCATACCGGGCAACCCGGTCCGTGGATCAGCTCCACACTCTGCGGCAGCATGTTCTCGATGCCGTAGCGAAAGATCGAATGAGTGTGGCCGCCGCACACTTCCATCACATTTACCGGGCGGCCGCGTTGCTCGGCGAGAGTGTCTGCGAGTCGTGTGATTTCCTTGATTAGCTTGTCGGCTTTCGTCGGATCGCGGTATTCATCCACATATTTCATGGTCGGCCCCTGTTTGTTCCTGGGTTTTACAGCCCGAAAATCCGCGCTCGTCGGCCAGCAGCGTGTGTACCAAATCCCACAGCACGTGGTAGATGGCGACGTGGCACTCCTGCACGCGGTGGATGCTGTCGGAGTCGACCACCAGGCAGTGGTCCAGTCCGGCCTTGGCCATTTCGCCGCCATCGCCGCCGCATAGACCGATGGTGGTGGCGCCGATTTTCTTTGCCTGGATAAATGCGCGCAGCAAGTTGGCCGAATTGCCACTGGTCGAAACGCCGATCAGCGCGTCTTCCTTGCGCACCAGGCTCGCGACCTGGCGCGCGTAGACGTGCTGGTAGCCGACGTCGTTGGCGATCGCGCTCATGACGGTCTTGTCGCAGCTTAGGTCGATGGCTGGAAGCGCGGGACGACCGGTCGTCACGGGATGCAGAAACTCGACCGCAATATGCGAGGCATCCGAGCTAGAGCCACCGTTGCCCATCGTGAACAGCCGGCCCTGTCTTCGATAAACGTCGGCGACTGTGCGCGCGCACCCGAGCACTGCCTCGTCGTGCGTCGAAAAGAATCGCCCGACGATATCCAGGTGCTGGGCGATTTTTTGTTGCACCGAAATCAACAGAGCCTGATCCATCGCGGCGGCATCGGTTTTTTTTGCGCTAAGAAACGGATATAGCGCCTGCAACTGCTCGTCGTTCTGCGCGGTGCTCATGACTGGCCTTCCTGCATGGCTATCAGCTCCTCTTGGACTTGACCCAGTTCAGTCAGGACCGCGAGGGTAGCCTGGGCTTCGGCTTCGTCGATGACGCTCATGGCGAAGCCTACGTGGACCAGCACCCAGTGGCCGATCAGCGAATCAAGCGACGCGAAATCCTGGGCGACGCAGCTTAAATCCACGGAGCGCTGTATGCCGCCCACGTCGACGATGCCGAGCAATTGAACGGCATCGCTGATGGCGACGATTTTTCCGGGTATGCCTAGGCACATATGCCTTTCCTTTTTGGGTTACGCATGAGGATGGGGCCTCGACGCGGCGGCTGACGGTTGCCCGGCAACACGTGCGGCGGCGACCACGGCTTGGCCAAGGGCTACGCCGCCATCGTTGGCCGGTACGAGCGTATGGGTCAGACAGCGCAGGCCACGGGCAGTAAACGCGTCGATCAAGCTCCCGAGCAGCAATGCGTTCTGCATGCAGCCGCCAGAGAGCACCACGTCATCGAAGCCATAGTCGCGCCGCAAATGCTCGGCCATGTCGACCATGCTCAGGATCAATCCCGCATGGAAGCGTGCGGCGATGACAGCGGGTTGCACGCCATGCAGCAGATCGTCGCAAAGCCGCGGCCAGATGCTGCCTGGGTCGAGCACCAGCGGCGCAACGTCGGGCACGATATCCAGGCGGTAGTCATCGCCATGGCGTTCCATGCCGACAGCGAGACAGGTTTGCATCGCGGCATGGTCGACCAGCATTTCGAGCGCAATCGCAGCCTGTCCTTCGAACTGCGTCTGCTCGGTGTGCAGGCCAAGCGCGCCGGCTACGGCGTCGAACAGGCGGCCGGCGGAACTCGCTAATGGGCAGCTCACGCGTTCGCGCAACATGGCACGCAATGTCGGTATGGGTTTAGCCAGCAGTACCCGGCCAATTTCCGTATCACCGTAGCGTGCGGCGAAATCCTCCCACTCCATGCAGGCCAGAAGCTGGGCGAGGGTGTTGCGCCACGGTTGCCGGGCGGCCTGTCCGCCGCCCAGCATGGCCACCGGCTTCAGGCAGGCCAGGCGGCGGTAGCCCGCGTAGTCGGCTAAAAGAAATTCGCCGCCCCACAGGCTGCCGTCGTCGCCCATGCCCAGTCCATCGAATGCGATGCCAAGCACCGGGCGATGCGTTCTAGCCAAGCTGTTTTCCGCCATGGCGCAGGCAATGTGCGCGTGATGGTGCTGAATGGCGATGGCAGAATCAGGGGACTCGCGGCGTGCCAGCTTGCTGCTCAGGTATTCGGGGTGCAGGTCAAAGGCGTGATGGCGCGGCGTGAACTCGAATAATCGGTGATACAGGCTGAGATTGTGCTCGTAGTCTTCGTAGGTGTTGACCTCTTCCAGGTCGCCTTGGTGTTGCGACAGGATGGCTGCGCCTTGCTTCACCAGGCAGAACGTGGACTTGAGCTCGCTGCCGTAAGCCAGGATGCTGTCGGCTTGCTCGAAACCCGCCGGCAACGTGATCGAGCGCGGTGCATAGCCGCGCGCGCGCCGTAGTAGGCGAGGCTGGCCGGCGACGACACGCACCACCGAATCGTCAATGCGGTTGGCGATGTCGCGATTGTGGGTCGCGATCAGGTCGGCGATGCTGGCCAGTTTGAGCAAGGCTTCGGCATTGTCGATCACTTGCGGTTCGCCGGAGGGGTTTCCGCTCGTCATCACCAATGGTCGGCCGAACTTGCGGCACAGCAGGTAGTGCAACGGCGTGTAGGGCAGCATGAAGCCGAGCAGGCGGCTATCCGGCGCAATGGCCTCCGCGAGCGTCGGAGTGTGGGGGGCGGGTTCGTTACGCGCCTCAAGCAGAACGATGGGCGCGGCGGGGCTGCCGAGCAGTTGCTCTTCAAGCGGTGAAAGCTCGCAATAGCGGCGAACCTCGGTCAGGTCCGCCGCCATGAGTGCGAACGGTTTGGCTTCGCGCGCCTTGCGCCGGCGTAGCGTGGCGACCGCCTCGTGACTGGTGGCATCGCAGCACAAATGGAAGCCGCCCAGGCCCTTCAATGCCACGATCTTGCCGGCGGCAAGTGCACGGCACAGGTACTCAAGCTGGCGTGCCATCGTCTCACTCGCATCGCCGTCTGCGCCGAACTGAAGCGGCGTGCCATGCTCGTGGAGCGTCAGCGTCGGGCCGCATGCGTGACAAGCGATCGGTTGCGCATGAAAGCGCCGGTCCAGGGGATCGCCGTATTCCCGAGCGCACTGGGGGCACATCGCGAAAGCGGCCATCGTCGTCGTCGCGCGATCGTAGGGAATGCCGCCTACGATGGATAGTCGCGGTCCGCAATGGGTGCAATTGGTAAAAGGATAGAGATAACGCCGCTGCTGCGGATCGCTGATCTCGCTAAGACAGCTCTGGCAGACGGCGGCATCAGCGGCCACTTCGGTTCGGCCCGCAGCGTGGCGTGAACTGGTGATGCGAAAGCCGTGATATTCGCGGGCGGCTGCACATTCGGTCGCGGCGATGGAATCGATCTTCGCCAGCGGCGGAGCTTCGCCAGGTAGCCGGTGAAGAAAATCGCTGACATCGTGCGGCGTGCCGGCCAGCCGGATCAGCACACCGTCGCTGTCGTTCAGGACTTCGCCGTCTAGACGGCAGTCGAGAGCCAGCCGATACACCGTCGGGCGAAACCCTACGCCCTGTACCGTACCCGTAACGCGCACTTCGATGTGTTGCCACACTGTCGACATGTGCCAATCCCAACATGTGATGCATGCGGTCGGCCCAAATACGGGTCCGGTATTGACGATGCCCCGCGGCGCCAGCGGCGCCGCGGGGCCGTACGGCTAGTTCGACTTGGGAAACAGCGGGATCAGTGAGGTGAAAATATGGCTCACTGCGGTATTGGCCGGCTGTCCGGCCGGCTGTCCGGGAGCCGGTGAAGCGTTGGAGTGGCAGCTAAAGCAGTTCGAGCCGTTGCTTTGGCTGTTGATGCCCTGATCGTAAGTCTCCATGGTCGTGTTGTTGAGCAGGTTGGTGCCGATCTGATTGTTGGGTTGCACCGTCTGCCCGCGGATAGTCCACGTCGCCCCGGTCATGATGTAGTTGGCCCGCACGTCACCTTTGGCGAGATTGGTGAGCACACTGCTGTCGGACGAAATGACCTCGGTATTTTCCAGGATGAAGTTCGGCGAGTCCGAGCCAGTACCCCAAGCCTTCAGCAGCATGGTGTCGCTAGGCTTGATCGTCTGGCCTTGGGCCGCCTGGATATTTGGTGCGGCCAGGTAGTTAGCCATCTGGACGTTGTAGGTCGTCGCGGTGGGTGAGGCGAACACCCACTTGCCGGCGCGGCCTTGCTGCACCGTGGAAATTCCGCCCTGGGTATTGGTGTATGTGTAACCGGAGCTCGGCGTATTGTTCGTGTGCTCGAAGGTCGCCCAGACCATTTCCGGATGTCCCGCGACACTGCCGACCACATGCATGCCCACCATGGCCAAGGTGACCGGCCTGGTCCGGCCGGTAGGGATCCATAGCACCGGATTGTTCCGGTTGTAGTCGGGTACCGTGGTCTTGACGGTGATGAAGTCGCTTGCCCTCAATCCCAGCGCGGGTAGGCCGGCGGTGTCGATCCACGAGGTCTTCAATTCGATCGCCAACGCAATACGGTCCGGCAACTGCGACTTCTTCGAGGCCGCGTAGGCGATCACCGGGTCGAGCTGTTTCTGCGTGGTGGGAAAGAAACTGTAGCCGCTCGGGTTGGATGGGAAGGTGCCATTCTGGGTGCCGGTCTGAAAGAAGGCGTAGACGTCGTTGACCATCGTGGCGTAGTAAACCAAGGAGCGGTCTTGCGCCAGAAGCACGCCCGACAGGTTGCCGGCCTGGCCCTGGGTCGGCTCGATGGCGTTGCCGTTGCTGTCGACGAATACCACCTGGCCGTTCGCTTGGAACGCTTGCACGAAGTTCTTCGTTTCCTCCGGGGTAACCTCGAATAGTTCCGGCGCGACGCGCAGAGCCAGTGTGGTGTCGAGCACGGGAGTCTTCGGTAATACGATCTCCTTGTTAGCTGCATCGAAGAACTCCGGCTTCTTGCCGGGCTGCGCCTCGATACGATTGACCTTGGCTAAATTACCCGCCGCGTTCCGCACCAGCGAATTGCCGTCCTCGGCCTGCAACGCTGGCAGCACTTCAAACAGATGTCCCTGCTTATCTATAACAAGCTGCAAGTCATGCGGACCGGTCTGGGCATTGCGCACGGCAAGCAGAGGAAGCGGATTATCCGGTTGATTTTGCGTGTAGGTGCGCCGACCCTGCGCATTTTTGCCGGAGACGTTATAGAAAATCGGCGACGTGAATACGAAACCATTCGAGCCGTACGGTCCTGAGGCTGAAGAGCTGAGCCAGAGGAACATCTGCGCACTCCAGTTATAGAAGTTGCAGTCGTTCTGATTCGGAAACGTGATGCTGTTTGCCGGATTGACCGCACCGTTCAGGCTTGGCCTGCCGCTGACGAACCAGCTAGCGAAGGTTGCTGCCGATACTGCGCACATCGGTCTGGCATTTGACGGCACCACGGTTTGCGCATCGGCGAATCCCACCGGCGCCAGTGCTAGCGCCAGCGCCGAGGCGCCAAGGAATTTGGAAAACACACGCTGGTCCCGCTTCGTTGCAGCTAGCTTTCTCATTGCCTCTCTACTCCTGTGGAAAGTAAGAAAAGTCGATCAGGCTACTGTCTTGCGTGAAGTGACAAATCGGTGCGCGCCTTAGTCTTCGCAAGCGATTGACACGCAGGCAGCATGAACTTGCTTTGCAGCAAATTCGAACAAAGCGATTGCGAATCGCGACCCACTTGCTGGCGCGACTTTCTGAAAAACGCGATGTAAACGCGATGTAAACGCGATGCAATAGATGAGTTACGCGTCTCGGTTGCGACCAAGCGCGTGAAAATCGAAACTCACTCCCCCCTCTAGATTCCCCCAAATCTGTATGCCGATAAAACAATGTGTCCTGTGAAAGCGGCGTGAGGAAGGTTTCCGCTATGCGTCGTCGTTGGGGACTTTGGCTGAGTGAGTTGAGGGACTGCTGGTTATCTATGATTTTTCTACGCGCGTACGGTGCAGCGCACGCGCCACCATGCGTCAGTTGCTTATGGGCGCAACTGACGTTGATGCGTTATCGGTGCGCTCGGACGGCATCTACATGCATGGCAAGAGATGGCGCGTGCAGGTCTATGTCGATACCGTGCGCGAGTCTACGGTCAAACCTACCAAGCAGGAAGCCTCTGCGTGGGCCGTGGAGCGCGAGGCGCAGCTATCCGGCAAGAAGCTACCAGATAAGACCTTCGGCGACGCCATAGATCGCTATCAGAAGGAGGTGTCCACGGAGAATGCTGGCGCTAAATGGGAAATCGTCCGGCTCAACTCAATGGCTTCGGACATGATTGCGGATCGCAAAATGAGTGCCCTGAAGCCGAAGGATATCACTGCGTGGCGTGACCGACGCCTAAAGAAGGTTTCGCCGGCGAAGCAATTAGGCGGCTATCGAACGGTGAGGGTGCTGCCTGCAGAATATTGGATGCGAAACGCTTGTGAGAAGCATAAGCTCGACGCCCCACGTCGTACCGGCATACAGCTCGGAAGGACTGCTTACTATGACCAGCTCTAGCTTGGCCACGTACATGTTGCTGCTTGGCTCAAGATCCCAGCGTCAGTGGATTTGCCGCAATACGCCTGACAGAGAATGAGGGCACTTTAGTATCCTTCCGAGGGGATCTTTGAGCCTCTTTCTATGTCTTGAAGTGTCTGTTAAATATAGTAAAATCATGCACATATGACTATGTTGGCGCGCTTGGACATGAACGTTAGTAAGGTGGTACATTGAATCCCTACGCAATCGGCGCAAAATAACCATCATGCGTAAAGACCTGAAAGAACTCGCAACAGCCGTTACTGACGCTTCCAGCGGTAGCGAAGTAAGGCTTGTACGCGCTGTTGGCAAATTTGCCGAATCCCTGCTCAGGCACAGTGAGCAACAGGAGCGTGAAATTGAGCGGATCAAGGGAGATATCAAGCGTGGCGCAAGAGCAGGCTCAGGACGATTCCATCTTTGATTTTCTCTATGTAGATAGACAGCGGCTCGCGTCTCTTCTTGCTCAATTAAGTGATGATGGGGTTATCACTCTTGCCAAGCGCACATCATCATCAAGCACAAGCAACAACGGCAAATTCAAGGTAGGTCCATCCGCGATTGCTTCAGCAGAAGGCGGAGTCACTGATGGCGCCTCTGAGGGGCTTGAACGTCAGTTCGATTCAAGCTTTCTCCTGCCTATTAATGCGCTTACGATCCTGCAACAGACAGGTCGCATAAAGGACGAGAGTCAGTTAACTCTAGGGAGCATCGTACAGATATCAGGAAAGGTGAATCTGCGCGACCTAGATTTGATTAAGAGGCTTTGGGATCCTTTTACAAAGACCATCATCGGGAATGCCCCGAGCCATAAGAAGGCAAAAGTAAAGCATGAGATCGATATCGCCGGCTCGGTCCTGAAGGAGATTCCTCCAACTGTGCAGGTGAAGCTTCGTACTGCTACTAATGATTTTTGGGGCATGCTCAACGACTCAGATCCCACATTTAGCTCGCACTTCATTGCTCTGAAGCATGGTGGAACCCTGCAAGGTGAGTGGTACATCGTTGGAATCCTCGATGCACTTCCTGACCAGGCCCCAAGCGAAAGTGATGAAATGTCTGGCAACCTGATCGCTGATATGGCCGAGGTTGTCAATGGTCTTCGTGAGCTTGTTGGACGGCCATATTCAGCTTTTGGGATCACACCACTAGCCATATTCAGGCCGTGTGGAGAAAAATGATCTTGCAAACTGTTGCGTCCGGACATTTTTTGATGTTTTTCTACTAGCCTAGAAGTTCGATGCTCAAACAAAGCCCTGCCATTCGGCGGGTTTTTTTCGTTTCTGTTGCGCGCCCCTAGGTGGATATGCCGGGTGCGTAAACTTAACGCAGGCGATTATGTCGGCGCTGCCAACGAGATCGATCGCTGGAATAGCACAGGTGGAGTCGTCCTGGGCGGCTTAGTTAAACAACGTGCTGCTGAGCGCCAACTCTTCGAGGGCGTATGACTGAGCCAGTTAGCACGACGCTCGGCATCAAGCTGAGCTATGCCATCGCTGGCTTTATTGGTGGCGTTGCACCGCGATATACCTAACCCCAGCAGCCGTCGAGTGGTGGAGAAGGCCCAGGGGCACGCTGAGCGATGGATTAAGAGTCGTTATGGGAAGCTCAATAGAGCGCCTCCAGGTCCGCGCTATTGCGACTTCTACACTACACTCATCGCCAGTTGTAGGCTCATAGTCACCAAGCCCCCTAGGATCGATGTACGCGATCTTCGACGACAGGCCACGGCCTTTCTTACGAGCACCAGCTTGCGGCCTAAAGTTGATGCGGTCCATTGCTTGGAGGATAGGCCGGGGCTGTCTTACGGACTGATAAACAAAGAAGCGCGGCCCACAAATTGCCCATGGGTATCTGTGAAACCGCGCTACTAAGCCAAGTATTGGTGCCGGAAAGAGGAATCGAACCTCCGACCTACGCATTACGAATGCGCCGCTCTACCAACTGAGCTATTCCGGCAAAGAGCCGAGAATTCTACGGTGCGATATGTCAGTGCGCAAGCTCGACTTGGTATGCCGGCGGGGCTGTCCTTGCCGCCTCCGTCAGGGCGGGTGTGAGCATTCAATGTGACGCCATCAGGTAAAACCATAATAAGCAGTTATATATAAAAGAATTTTCAGAATTTTCTCATTGCCTGGGGGCGGGCGACTGGTCAGAGTTTGACGGCTAGGAAGTTGGAAAGGATCTCCATGCTCGTCGTGTCACATCAGCGTGGAATTTCGCTGATCGAGGTGTTGGTGGCGGTGCTTATTTTCAGCATCGGCCTGATCGGTCTGGCCGGGTTGATGGTCATGGCTGCGCGCTCCAATCAGGCGGCTTATCTGCGTACCCAGGCGACGTTTCTGGCCGGCAACATGGCTGACCGCATGCGCGCCAACCCCGTGGGCGTATGGAGCGGTAGCTACAACGCCTCCTATTCTTCGGTCAGTAACCAACAGGTTTGCAACGCCAGCAGTGCATGCTCGCCAGATCAAGTCGCCGCGCGCGACCAGCATGTGTGGGGCACCATGCTAAGCGCTACCTTGCCTGATGCCGTCGCATCGATCAGTTGCGACAAAAGCTCGGTAGGTTTCGCGCTCTCGCCAGACCAAATCAATATGCGTCCGCCCTACGGCGGCAGTTGCGCCATGACCATCCGTTGGGTCGAGCGCAAGGCCGGCGATAAGAATCATCGCGATGCCGATTGGCAAACCTACGCCTGGGAGTTTCAGCCGTGATCGGCGCGCGTTTTACGTATTCGCAGCAGGCGGGTATCACCTTGGTGGAGTTGATGGTGGCCATGGTGCTTGGCTTGCTGGTTACTGCCGGCATCATCAGCGTTTTTCTGGCTACCGCTACCGGCAACCGGGTGCAGAAGCAGCTTGCCAACCTGCAAGAGGACGGGCGTTATGCCATCACCCTTCTTGCCAGGGATCTACGCATGGCCAATGCGCAGTACTGCGCCAGCACCGGCGGTGTAAGCAAGAGCATGGGCGGTGTCTATGTGTCGCCTTTGCGCGCGCCTACGGTGCAGGCAAAAACGCTTATTCAGGCGTTGGGCGACGTCACTACGCCATGGGGCCTGACGCCGTATCCGGCAGCGCCCACGGCGCCTTATGACTTTCCGTCGTTCTTATCCATGCGTGGCTACGATTGCGATAAGCGGGGCGGCTGTGTGCCAGTCAGTCCAGGCATGTTGCCGGCGGCAGGGAAGGGTGTCGGCAGCCGTGTGGTGGGGGCTGGCGTTATCACCTTGCGCTATATGAATTCATCCGGCGGCTGGGCTTTGGGTGTCAACAGCAAGGTAGTCAACGCCGATGGGGTCATCAGCCATATCCGCATCGTGCCGGGCATGGGCGAGCCGGCCATTGCCGACTACTACAAAAACAGCGGCGATCTGATGCTGTTGGCGGACTGTTCTCATGCGCAGATTTTCGCGGTCAGTTTGCAAGGCGGCAACGAGTTCTACCCATCAGGCACTGGGGCCAATGAAAACCTTGCTGCCCCGGTGGCACAGCACGATTTATCAGGGGGCAGGCTGTTCAATTTCAGCAGCGACTTCAACACGGTCACCTATTACTTAAAGGTCGTCGACAACGGTAGCGGCCATACCGCCGGGGCATTGATACGCAGGCTCAACGGTACCGATCACGAAGTGGTGCGCGGGGTCGAGCGGCTCGATTTTCTCTACGGCATAGAAGACGCCGCCGGCACTGTTCGTTACCTCACCGCGAACGAGGTGGATACACGTGCAGGCGGCAGCATTAGTTGTCCGCCGTCCACGCCCGGGCCATTGGGCAGCGATTACGGCTGTCTATGGCGGGCAGTGAAAAGTATCGAGGCGCACGTGTTGATGAGTGGCCAGCACGCTATCCATGCATTGGCCGCCAAAGACATCAATTACCTCTACAGCATGGATGGCGACACCTCGCCGCAATCCGCAACGGCAAGCACACGCAAAGTGCAGCCAGGCGACCAGGGCTTTGAAGAAACCAGGCTGCGACGCGAATTCCACACGCTGATTTCCGTGCGCAATTACAACCCCTGAAACACTTGCTGCCCACTCAGGACAGGGTATGCGGCACCACCATGGAGCAAGTCATGTCGAGGCCAAACAGTCATCCATCGATGCATCGGTCAAGGTGCGCCCAGCGCGGCGTTGTTCTGGTCGTTGCCCTGATTTTTTTGCTGCTGATAACCCTTCTGGCACTCAGCGCATCGGGGCATACCTTGTTGCAAGAGCGCATGGCGGGCAATCTCCGCGACGCACAAAAAGCCGAGATGGCAGCCGAGATGGCGCTGCGCGGCGCCGAATGGCGGCTATGGAAGGCAAGTTCGGACAGCGCCGCCAGCAACTGCGGCACCACCGTGATTGTCGGCTGCTATAGCTACGACCCAGCCAACCCGATTGCCCATGTCGAAAACTTCCGCGCCAGCGCGGGCTGGGTCATCGACGGAGCTACCGAATACAAAGGCAGCAGCGGCAGCTACGACTACACCACGCTCAACGGCAGTAGCTTGAGCGCTGCTGAAAAGAAGCTTGCCGCATTGGCGAAAAATCCGCGCTACATCATCGAAGACCTGGGGCCGGAGGTGCCGCCGGGCGCGGGCGCCGCCCATGAATCGGGCGTCACCAGCAGCGCCGGCGCCGGCCCCACCAGCACCGGGCGTCGCATCTACCGCATTACCGCGCGTGCTACCGGGGGCGGCCCGAGTATCCGTGTGCTGGAAAGCACGTTTGCCGGTAAAGCCCAATAAAGCATGGAGGCTATCGTCATGCGCAGCGCATCTTTATTCCGTAAGCATCGCGTGGCGGTGGCTGCCGGCTTGCTGTCGGCACTGCTGGCTGGGGCTTGCGCCACTTCCATGGCGGGCACGCTGGATTTAAGCGCTGGTCCGCCAGCGGCGATGATTGCGGTTGCGCCCAACGTGGTGCTGACCTTTGATGACTCCGGTTCGATGGATCGTCAAAGGATGCCGGATAATCAGCCCTATATGCAGCATCCGTATGGTTCATGGAATAACTGGGATCCTGTCTTTGCCTGTGCTGGGGTCATTACACCAGGTATTTCCCCCGGTGTGGCCGACCCTGCCGATGCGCGCACGTGGAGCATGAACGGTGTTTACTATAATCCGGATATTAAATACGATCCACCATTGAGAGCCGATGGTGCGGCTATGCCTGATTCACCATATAACAATGCATGGGTCAGCGGCATATTGAGCAATATACCTCTCAATAGTCATCGGCACCCGGCTCGTTATTATAATAGGTACAATTTGTCGACTAAGGTAAGCTGCAATAATAATATCGGAGGCGGATATTACAAATACACGGGTAGTAAAGACAGCCTGCCACTCGATGGCTATGGCGCGCTTACCGCCACGGCCTTGAGTAATCTCTATCTGCAGAGTAATTGGGTGTTCGTTCCCCTCGGTACAGATGCGGAGAAACAGAATTACGCCAACTGGTATTCGTATTACAGTACTCGACTGATGTCGGCGATTACCTCGATGTCGCATGTTTTTTCGTCGCTCAATGGTAATGTTCGAGTGGCATGGCAAGGACTTAATGCGAACCATCTGCGTAACGATACGGCGATATATAAGTTTGTCGACGATGCCGCGACTAACCATGTCCGTACCCGATTTTACGATTGGCTATTCAATTTAGAAGCACCAGGCGGGACGCCTAGTCGAATAGCGACTATGCGGGTGGGAGAGTATTTTACCAATCGCCGCGGCGCGGTCGACAGCAACCCCTATTGGGATAGGGATGCCGGCAAAGAACTCGTTTGCCGTCAAAATTTCCATATCTTGATGACCGACGGCTTGTGGACTCGGGATCTTTCTCTGCAACCGTCGGGGCATGATCGCAGCGTCATTCCCAGCTTGCCCGATGGTTTGCAGGGGTTTTCAACATCGGATCGCGAGAGCAGTATTTTCTGGAACGAGCCTGATAACAATATAGGTACCATGGCCGATATTGCCTTCCATTACTGGGCAAGGGATTTGCAAGCCGGGCTTTCGTCGGATAAAAACTCTTTGTTCGCGGACGAAGCTAATCGGCGGAAAGTGCCGCCGTATTTCCCAGATCAATCGACTACGCTGTTCGGCAAGCCGTTGGCATCCGGGGCAGATCCGCGCAGCAACAAGGAGGTCTACTGGAACCCCGCCAACGATCCGGCCACCTGGCCGCATCTGGTGCAATACATGGTTGGCTTTGGTGTGTTCGGCACGCTGCCTAATAACGAGGTTACCTACAACGGGTTGCGCAAGGGCAGCTTATCCTGGCCTGTGCCTATACCTTGGGATGGCGCCGACGGCAGAAAAATCGATGATATGTGGCATGCCGCACTCAATAGCCGGGGTAAGTACATCTCGGCTAACAACCCGACTGCCTTGGTCGATGCGATGACGCGCATCATTAGCAGCATTGCTTCGCGCAATACCACCACGGTGGCCGGTAGCCTGAGCAGCGCCGTACTCGGACCGGCGTCGGTGATCTACCAGGCTGGCTTCGACACCACTACATGGAAAGGGAGCGTGCAAGCCAGGCCAGTGGATGCGGCGGGCATGGTTAGCTCCGGTGTGTTGTGGGATGCCGCTGCTTTGCTCGACGCCCGCGCAGCAGGCAACGACACGCGGGTTATCCTGACCAGTACGGGTAGCGGCCCAGGTAAAGGCGCTACATTTACCTGGGCCACGGCGGGTGCGGCATTGAAGGCCGCCGACCCTGATTTCGATGCCAACGGCCGCGGTGCCGATCATGTCGCCTGGTTGCGCGGCAACCGCAGCAAGGAGGGCGCGCTATTCCGGCCGCGCAGCTCCGTGCTTGGCCCGGTCATCAATGCGCAGGCACTTTATGTCGGCAGCCCTGCCAGCGGATATCGCGACAACTGGCCCGCGGGTTCGCCAGAGGCTCAGGCTGCAAGCCATGGAGCCAGCTACGAACAATTCCGCGCGGACAAAAGCAAACGCGCACCGACGATTTATGTGGCCGCCAACGACGGCATGCTGCACGCTTTCGACGCCACCACGGCCAGCACCGACCCAGTCCTGGTGGATGTTGCGCCGTCACCCGGTAAAGAGCGTTGGGCCTATGTGCCGTACTCGGTCTATGGGCGGCTAAGTCAGTGGTCGTCACTGGCTGATTTCAATTTTATGCCTACGGTGGACGGCACGCCGGTGAGCCGCGATGTGTACGGCGCAACCGGTCATGCCAGCGCATCCTGGCGCACCATGCTGGTGGCCGGTTTGCGCCTGGGTGGGCGTGGCGTCTATGCGCTGGATATTACCGATGTCGATGCTGCAGTCGGGCCCGTCGAAAGAGCCATGTGGGAGTTCAACAACACCAGTCCTGGCGGCGAAAATCTCGGTTACACCTATGGACGCCCCAATATCGGTCGGCTTGCCAATGGCAAGTGGGTAGTGCTGGTGTCATCGGGCTATTTCCCGGAGGGCAGCACCGCCCCCGCGGCCAGTCATAATTTCAGTTCTCTATTCGTGCTGGATGCGCTCACTGGCGCCTTGATTCGCGAGATCAAGACACCTGCCCAAGTGCCAGGCGTCGGCAACGTGGTGAGCTATGGCCTGACCACGCCGGTGTTGGGTGACTACAACGGCGATCAAATCGACGACGTTGCTTTTGCTGGTGACCTGCAAGGCAATATCTGGCGCTTCGATTTTACCGATGCGTCGCCGGCCAACTGGAAGGTGGAGTTGTTGTTTCGGCCTAAACACCCCGGCGACCGCCCGGTGACGGTGATGCCACGCTTGTTTCCCACGCCATTGAGCGCTGGCTTCACGGTGGTGTTCGGCACCGGCAAGTATCTCGGTCGCAGCGACAATGTGATTAGTGCACAAACCAAGACGCAAGCCGTCTACGGTATTCGCGATGTTGGCCGCGCGGGCCAGCCGGTGGTGATTGAAGGCGATATCGCCACGCCCTTGGTACAGCAAAGCATGATCGAGGTGAATGGCATCCGTGGCCTTACCGATAACCCCATGCCAGCCACCAGCACGGGAGGTATGGCCGTCAGGGGCTGGTATTTCAATCTCGATATCGACGGCGCCAAGGGTGAGCGCATGGTGGTGGATGCCACGGCTTTGTTCGATAGCAACCGCGCTGTCATCAATACCTTGATTCCGCAAGGCGACGATCCTTGCGAGCCGGAGCTGAAGGGCGCGGTGATCGTGATCGACATCGCCACTGGCAGCGCAGGTGCCAGTATGAGTTTCGGAGATATTCCCGGCTGGCCGGCAGACTATGAGCAGGCCGGTGGACGGGTAAGCAACCCACCGACGGGCGGCTATTTGCCGGTAGCAACTGGCATAGGAGGAGGGCGGTTGTACGTACCCGGCGTGAAAATGGAAAAGGATCCCAGCAAAGCTTTTTCCTTTGGCGATGCGATCTGGCGTCGGCGCTCGTGGCGGGTATTGAACAATGATCAATAACAGGGAGCGTCAGGTCATGCGCGTGTTTGGTTTTTCCTTGATCGAGTTGATGGTGGTGGTAGCTATCGTCGCCATACTCGCGGCCATCGCCATCCCCGCTTATGGCCGCTATGCGGATCGAGCGCGACGCGTAGACGGACAAGAGCTGCTGTTGCGTATCGCCCATGCGCAGGAGCGTCATTACGCGACCTACAACACCTATGGCGCGTTGGCCGATATTGGCTTCGTCGATGTGATGTCCGAAAAGGGCTACTACAGCGCTCGCGTCACGTTGGCAGCATCGATAGGCACGGCCGCGCAGGGTTATGTCGCTATCGCTCAACCGCAGGGTATGCAGGCGAACGATGCCTGCCTTGAATTGACGATCAGCAGCAGCGGGAAAAAAGACGCCAGCGGCACCACTTCAAATGGCAACTGCTGGTGACACCGTTGACTGGACGGCCACGAGACCAACGCGCTTTCACCTTGGTTGAACTGATGGTCACCGTCGCTGTGCTGGCGATCTTGACGATGGTGGCTGTGCCCCATTTTCGCGATCTCACCCGCCGTCATCAGATCAGCTCGGTCACTCATGTGCTACTTACCGATCTTGCCTACGCGCGTACCGAAGCCATCATGCGGGCTATGTTCGTTTCGGTATGTCCCAGTATTGACGGCACGCGCTGCACGGTCACCGCCGACTATGCGCCGGGCTGGCTGGTTTATGCGTATCCCGTGACCTTGGGCGCGAACAAGGCCTACGTAGGTGGAACGACCGATTTCACCTTGTTGCGTCACACTACCGCTCGAAGCGGTGTCGTCGTGATGGCAGAAGACAGCAAGATCATTACCTACGGCCAGCAGGGTCAGCTCAAGCGTCCCGATGCTGACGTGCCGATCCGTTTGGTCATCTGCACGGCCACCGCTGAGAATACGGCGGCGGTGCCTGGCTCACGCTTGGAGGTGAGCGGCTCTGGCAGCGCCAGCGCCAAGGTGTTGGCGCTTGGTGATGGTTGCTCGCCTGCTTAAAGCACTATTGCTTTCCCTTGCTTTTGCTTTGCTCCTCTTGCTGCAAGTGTGCACCCCTCCCCAACCCTCCCCTACTAGCAGGGGAGGGAGTTGAAGTGCAGGCAAAGCCCAAGCGTGATGCCAATCACGCCCGCCGCCGCCGCTTAACCGCTCATCGGCAGATTACCGCCGCTCGTCGGTGGGGCACTTGGCGCATCCCGTGCGATGGCTAGAGTGCGTCCAGGGGTACCAGTGGGCAAAGTGCCAGGGCGCACATTCAGGGGCATCGATATGCAAGTCTTATCGCGTCAGCGAGGCGTCTCGTTGATCGAGGTGTTGATGGCTGTGCTGATTTTCAGCATTGGCCTGATCGGCCTGGCCGGCCTGCTGGTCATGGCTACACGTTCCAACGAGGCAGCTTACCTGCGCACGCAAGTGACATTTCTCGCCGGCAACATGGCCGATCGCATGCGCGCCAATCCCATGGGCGTATGGAATGGCAACTACAACACCGATACCAACGCGTTACCCACCACAGTATCGAGCACCGACGCTTGCCTTAATACGGCCTGTTCACCGGCACAACTGGCCAAGCGCGACCAGCAGATATGGGTCAATCAGCTAAAGACGTTTCTGCCCAATCAAACGGCTACGGTCATTTGCACCAACACCTCCGCCGGCTTCGATCCGGTGGCGGGCGGCCAGGTTGCGATGCGCCCGCCTTACGGCGGCAACTGCTTGATGACCATCAGTTGGGATGAGCGCAAAGAAGCCGAGGCTCGCACCACTTCCGGCCGAGGCGTTGGTACGCAGAAATTTGCCTGGAATTTTCAGCCATGACGCACCGCTTACTTTTCACGCGCCGCTCAACAAGCCATCAGTCCGGCGTTACCCTGATCGAGCTGATGATTGCGATGGTCTTGGGCCTGTTGGTCGCCGCCGGCATCATCACGGTGTTTCTATCCACCTCTAACAGCAACCGGGCGCAGACCCAGCTTGCACGGTTGCAGGAGGAAGGGCGCTTCGCAATCACGCGTTTGAGCGAAGACCTGCGCATGGCCAACGGCCAGTACTGCACCAATAGCGGCGGCACGGCCAAGCTGCAGAGCGCCGGTACCTATCTGGATCGTTTGCGCGCGCCTACCGTCTATGCCAAGGGCACCAACCTCACCGCAGCGATATCGGATGTGACGACGCCGATGGATGGCGTCTCATACCCCGCTGCCGCTTCAAGCGTCGGCTCGCCGTATACCTTTCCCTCGTTTCTTTCGATGCGCGGCTACGATTGCACCGCGACCGCCTGCACAAAGGTAGATCCAAATACCAGTGTTACTGCCATTCCAGCGATGGGTAAGGCTGTGGGCAGCCGTGTGGTCGGCGCTGATGTCATCACTGTGCGCTACGTAAACTCATCACGCGGATGGGCTATCGGCAGTGGCACCGTGGCCACCACCAACGGCGCCGCCAGCGGCAATACCATCTCCAGCATCGCGCTCACCCAGGGCACGGGTGAGCCGCCGATAACCGATTTCAAATCGGGCGACCTCGCCATGTTGGCCGACTGCTCGAACGCGCAGATCTTCGTGGCGGATGCTACCTCGGCGGGTGTCATTACCCCCAACGCCAGCAAAAACTACAGCATGCCGACGGCGCAGCCGCCGCAGTCCGCGCCCAAATTGTTCGATTTCAATCGCGACTTTCAAACCGTGACCTATTACTTGAAGGTCGTGGATATGGGCGGCGGGCAGACCACTGGCGCCCTGATCCGTCGAGTCAATGGCAACGACCCCAAGAAGGTGGGTAGCTCCGAGGACGAGCTTGTCCGTGGTATCGAGCGCATGGATTTTCGCTACGGCGTGCAGGACGGTAATGGCAACATCAGTTACCTCACGGCAGCGCAAGTCGACGCCGGCACCAATTGTCCGCCTTCTGCGCCTAACCCCTTGGGTACCGACCCGGGCTGCATGTGGCGGGCCATCACCAGTATCGAGATAAGCGTGCTGATGGACGGCCAGGTTCAGTTGGGGTCTCTGGCGGCTACTGATTTGCTTTACACCTACAACATTGACAAGAAGTCGACGCCGACTGCGCCAGGTAATTTCACCATCAACCCCAGCGACCAGGGCTTCAGCAATCAATTGATTCGTCGTGAATTCGTTGCCCTGGTGTCGGTACGCAACTTCAACCCTTAAGTGCAGCGATGGCGCCCATGCGGTGGCCGCTGATAGTGAATTCTGGAGTCGGCTATGTTGATGCCAAGTAAGCAATCCCTACATCGATCGGCACATGCACAACGTGGCGTAGTGTTGGTGATAGCGCTGATTTTTCTGCTGCTGCTGACCATTCTGGCGATCAGCGCCTCGGGCCGGTCGCTATTGCAAGAGCGCATGGTCGGTGGCCTGCGCAATGCGCAGCAGGCGGAAATGAGTGCGGATACCGCGCTACGTGGCGCCGAGTGGAAATTGTGGACCACTACCAGCACCGTGGGCAGCCAGCTCAATTGCGGCAGCGGTGTTTTTACCGGTAGTTGCTATCTCTACGATCCGAGCAGCGCGGTGTATGGAGCCACCGGTACGGTGACTAATTTCCGTACTAGTCAGGGTTGGTTTACCACGGGCGCGCAGGCATATACCGGGCCATCCAATACCTTGGATTACACCTCAAGTTCCAGCGCTAACTATTCCCAATTAGCAAAAAACCCGGTTTACATGATCGAGGATCTCGGTGTGGAGTTGCCGCCAGGTATCAACGGCGGTCTGCACGAATCTGGCGCCACCGGTAGCACGGGCACCGGCTACACCAACCCAAGCCGACATATCTATCGCATCACCGCGCGCGCCACCGGCGGCAACGTCAATACCGTGCGCACGCTGGAAAGCACGTTCGCGGCCAAAAGTAATTGAGCCAGCGCTACCCCTTGAGTCGGAGTTACCGCGCCATGTTTAGCCGTCGCCTGATGTCCAAACACATGATTCTCGAACGCATGCGCCAGACCTCGCTGGCCATGATGCTGACCTTGGTCGGTGGTTTTGCCGCGCCAGTGCAGGCGGCGACGACTATTCCGGTCGGCGCGGTGGAGCTTAGCCCAACGCCGCCGAACATGACCCAGGCGGTGGCGCCGAATATCGTGATGACATTCGACGATTCGGGCTCGATGCAGTCGACCCGTTTGAACGATAACCCGCCGTTCACCACCGATAACCAAGGCAACACCATCAATGGTTTGCCGGACTGGAGCGATGGTCCCTGGCGCTGCGCCAACGTGGTCGATCCCGATCATCTGACCGCCAGCGATAAGGCGATGCGCGCCATCGCGATGAACGGTGTTTATTACAATCCCAACATTACCTACCAACCGCCGTCCAATGCCGACGGTACGGATTTCAAGGCGGCGGACAGCACCCTGAAGAACGTGTGGGTGGATGGTATTGCGGTCAATCGGCCGATGGGGGCAGTGGCGACATCGACTACCGCATACAACAACAACCCCGACCTGGACAGGCCAAGCTCCGGCAGCGTGACCAATCTGACGGGAACGAATGGCGGCCAAACAGATAACCGCTGGCTGTGCGGCACGGGGTCGGCAGCGGGTGGCGGTGGTGGCGACCAGTGGAGCGGCTCCAGCCCGATGGATGGGAATACCTATACGTTGAGCGACGGCACTTCCGTTACTTATCCAGTCGGTGGTCCGTACTACTACCGTCTGATGACGGGAGTGACGGTCAACCTCAACGCATATGGATCACCGGCTAGTACTGCTGATCTCAATACACTTTATACGGCCAGCAACTGGGAAGCGGTGCCAGTGCCATCTGCCCAGTATCAGAACTTCGCCAACTGGTATGCCTACTACCGTACGCGTAATCAAATGGCGCGCACATCTATTTCGCGGGTTTTTAGCGCACTCGCCGCAAAAACGACAGATGGCGGCTTCGGCAGCAACATTCGCGTGCTTTGGCAAAATCTCAATACGTCGACATATAAGCTGCCAGCCGCGGCCATTATCAGTAGTTTGATCGACACCAAGAATTGCACCAGTGGCGCCACAGCGAGCCCGTCAGGTTTGCAATCGCCAACTGGCGTCAAAACGCCACCGGATTGTTACCGCAGCGCTTTCTACAATTGGTTGTTTCAGGTGCCTGCCAGCGGTGGTACACCGACACGCAGTGCAGTGACTCGCGCCGGCAAGTTCTATACAAGAGGCAATGGCAATACCGGCGCCAGCGGTAATCTCAAGGATCCATACTGGCAGCCGCCACAAACCGGCACCGGCGATGGTAATGAGTTGGCTTGCCGGCAGAACTTCCACATGCTGGTCACCGATGGTCTGTGGAACGGTGGCAATGATGGTCCGGCGCGATCCACTCTCACGCTGCCTTCGACGATAAGTACGCTACCCGATACCGTAGCTTTTCCGAGTGCTGCAAGCGCGGGTGTCACCTCAATTTATGCCGACGTGCTGGATGGAGGAGATACTGGTTATGCCTCCCTGTCGGACATTGCATTCCATTACTGGGCAACCAACCTTCGTAGCGATCTTTACGTGCCCGCAAGCGGTAAGTTTGTTGCGCCATATATGCCGGATAAAACCACCGGCGTGGTTACTACGTCGACGCTTTCAGGATCCAAGGTAGGGGCGGCCAACGTAAATAATGAGATTTACTTCAACCCCGCCAACGACCCTGCCACTTGGCCACATATGTCCGAGTATTTGGTTGGACTGGGTGTGAACGGTCAGTTGAACTTCTCGACCGATACCAATTGCTCGTCAGGTGCAAGCGACTCGACGGATGCATGTTTGCTGCGCAAAGGCCAGAGCAACTCTTCCGGCTCTGCCGGTTGGCCGACACCAGATGGTTCCGGTGGCGGTATCGCGGCCAATATTGACGACACCTGGCATGCGGCGCTTGCCGGCCGCGGCCAGTTCTTCAGTGCAGGCAGCCCTAAAGATCTGGTCGATCAATTGACCTCGATCTTGGCCAGCATCACGGCGCGCAGCGTGCCTGCGGTGACCAGCGCGCTCAACACCAGCGTGCTGACTCAGGGCGCGCTCGGTTTTGCTACCGGCTACAGCACGGCCGACTGGAGTGGTGTGCTGATCGCGCTCACCGTGAACACCGATGGCACTGTATCGACTACGTCGCTATGGGATGCCGGCGCCATTCTGACCGACTCGAAGCAAACGGATCCAACCAAACGGCAGATCCTCAGCGCTAAAGAAAAAGCCGATGGCAGCTTTGACACCGGTGTTGCATTCAAGACGTTTGCAAATTTGGATAGCGCTGGGCAGACCTTGATAAAGGGCACACCAGCCAGTACCGACGCCACCAACGACACCGGTCAGGCGCGCGTCGATTGGCTGCGTGGCGTGCGTACCCTTGAAACCAGTGGCGTATTCCGCTCGCGTAACACCCTGCTTGGCGCCGTCATCAATTCGCAGGCAGTCTATGTTGCCTATCCGGCCAGCGGCTATCGCAATACCTGGCCCAGCGGCTCGCCCGAAGCCAATGCGGCGGCGGAGACGCCGAGCCGTTCCTATGAGCAGTTTGTGTCCGATAACCTCTCCCGCAAGGCGACCGTGTATGTGGGCGCCAACGACGGCATGCTGCATGCGTTCGATGCTTCGCAGGTATCGGACGGCGGCACGCCGCCCAAATTGATTCCTACGAGCACTGCAGGTCAGGAGCTATGGGCGTATGTGCCACGTTCGGTCTATGCCAATCTAGGCGGCCTCACCAGCAAGACGAAGTTCAGCTTCTCGCCTACGGTAGATGCCACGCCAATCACTCGCGATGTGTTTTTCAGCAGCGGTACGAATACCGGCTGGCATACGATTCTGGTCGGTGGTTTGCGGCTTGGTGGCCGTGGCGTGTATGCGCTGGATATCACCGACCCGACCACAGTCACTGAGGCCAATGCCAGCACTAAGGTGCTATGGGAATTCAATGCCGATGCACCGGTTGCTACCAACGGGGCTGATCCATCCCATCTCGGTTACACCTTTGGCCAGCCGAACATCGGCCGCCTTGCCAACGGTAAATGGGTGGTCTTGGTGCCGGGTGGTTATTTCCCTGACTGCAGCAAGGGCGATAAGCCAGTCAACTGCGCTACGGCACCTGCGGCATCCAATACCTATAGCTCGCTGTTTGTGCTCGATGCGCAAACCGGCGCGCTGATCCAGGAGCTGAAAACGCCGACTACGCTTACCGACGGTGCCGGCAATACGATCAATAGCTATGGCCTGGCTTCGGTCGTGCTGGGCGATTACAACAACGATCAGGTCGATGATGTGGCTTTTGCCGGTGACCTGGTCGGTAATCTGTGGCGCTTCGACTTGACGGATGCCGATCCGACAAAGTGGACGATTTCGCTGGCCTATCAACCTGCGACAGCAGGGGCGCAACCGATCACGTCTATGCCTCGTTTGTTCCCGGATCCGGCGACTAACCGCTTCATCGTGGTCTTCGGTACTGGCAAGTATCTCGGTGCCGGCGATAACAGCAGTGCCAGTGCGATAACCCAATCGATTTATGGCATCCGCGATTTCAACACCGGCACGCCAGTGAAGCATGCCGACTTGGTAGCGCAGACGTTGGTCGAAGCCGCCGGCACTACCAATGCGAACACGACGGCGCGTGGTCTTACCGACTATGCAGTGGATTCCACCAAAGGCGGCTGGTACATCGATTTGAATCTCACCACGGCCGCAGGCGAGCGTGTGGTGGTAACGCCCAGTGCGCTGTTCGATACCAATCGCGCGATTGTCACCACGTTGATCCCGAGCACTGCCGATCCATGCAATGCCAGCATCCAGGGTGCGGTGATGGTGTTGAATGCGGCAACCGGTGGTTCGGGTGGCGGTCTTTCGAATCCCACAGTCAGCACCTGGACGGGTACCAGTATTTATCGGGTCGTGGGCGGTATCGTCAATAATCCGCCGACTAGCGGTTCAGTACCGGTGGCTACCGCTGTCGGTGGTGGCAAGCTGTATACCCCGGGGCTGGGCTTGGCTGGTGGTGGCGTGTTGTCGATTGATGATGCGATCTGGCGTCGCCGCTCATGGCGCAAATTGAATAATGACCAGTAAGCCGGAATCAATCGGCGTTGATGAGATGAATGACGGGGAACGTTTCATGAAGCGCATACGCGGATTCACCTTGATCGAGTTGATGGTGGTGGTGGCGATCATCGCCATCCTCGCCGCCATCGCGGTGCCGGCTTATGGCCGCTACGCGTATCGTGCGCGGCGTGCAGAAGGACAGGAGTTGTTACTACGTCTGGCTAGCGCGCAGGAGCGCTACTATTCGACAAATAACGCGTACTTCGCGCTAGCGACTGCCAACACTGGGTTCAGTAGTACGACGACGTCAGAGAAGGGTTATTACTTGTTATCGTCGATTACGCTAGCGAATGGCGGCTATACCGCATCGGCTACACCTCAGAACGCGCAAGCCACAGATAAGTGCTTGGTGCTTAGTATCGCTGACACCGGTGCTAAGACCTTCAGCGGCGATACAACGAACGGCAATTGCTGGTGAATACCATGACCTCGCAACAACGGCCTGATAACGGTTTCACCCTGATCGAGCTGATGGTCACCTTGGCTGTGCTGGCGATATTGATGATGATCGCAGTGCCCAGTTATCGAGACCTGACTCGCCGCAATTACGTTAGCTCCGCCAGCAATGCGTTGTTGGCCGACCTCTCTTATGCGCGCACCGAGGCGGCGAATCGCGGCACTTTCGTTTCAGTGTGTTCAAGTACGGATGGCAGTACTTGTGCGGGCACTACGACTTATGAAGGTGGCTGGATCATCTATACCTATCCGATCGGCACGAAAGGGGCAGATCAGAATTTCAACAATGCCGATGCGACGTTCAAGCTGTTGCGCTATACCACGGCTAGAAGCGGTGTGGGCATTGCGGCGAAAGACAGCAAGGTCATCAGCTACGGTCAGCAGGGGCAGCTCAAGCGGACAGCGACGACCTTGGTCAGTTTTGTAACCTGTGCGATGAGCAGTGGCGGCACTGCTGAAAATACCACTGCTGTGACTGGTTCGAAAATCAGCGTCACCGGTTCCGGCGGAGTGACCAGTGCGGCATTGGCGAGCGGTGACGCCTGCACACCTTGAGTACTCTTGCTCTTTTCCCTGCTTGTCCCGGAAAAGGGACTCCTTTCGCAGGGGAGGCTGCGAGGAGGTTAGCTCTTTATGGCTTACGGCAAGACCGTTACCCCTCCCCAGCCCTCCCCTGCGAGCAGGGGAGGGAGCAGGCTGCTACAGCCTGTCTGCCAATCCCGAATGTCGCCGCGTGAGCCGCGATGTCGCCAACTCGATCACTTCTTGTCGCCCGACCAGACTGAACCAGCGGCGTGCGCGGGTGATGCCGGTGTAAAGCAATTCACGACTCAGCACGCCATGGGGCTCCGCCGGCAAGATTAACGCCGAGTGTTCGAACTCAGAGCCTTGCGATTTATGCACGGTCATCGCGTACACGCTGTCCAGTTCGCTCAGGCGTGACGGCAAGACGAAACGGATGTCCGAATCGGTGCCGGTCGCGACATGGAAGGCCACGCGCAAACGCAATTCGCCATCGTCATCGGGAATTCGCAGGGCAATGCCGATATCGCCATTCATCAGACCGAGGTTGTAGTCGTTGCGGGTTATCAAGACCGGACGGCCTTCGTACCAGCCGTGGCTGGTTTCGATCAGGCCGGCCTGTTGCAGGATCTCGGCGATTTGCCGGTTCAGTCCCTCGGTGCCGTAAGGGCCTTGGCGCAATGCGCAAAGCAATTGAAAACGATTGAAGTCGGCCAGGACTTGTCGCGCCCAAGTCACATAAGCGGTGTTGTCGGCCTGGCTTGCGGGGCGCATGAGGCGCAGTTGTTCGAGGTAATGACGATAACCTCGCCGTTCGCCGTGATTATTGAGCACGAGTGCGCTGAGTTGGCGAGCGTCGGCGTTGGTGTCGGTCCAGGCGATGTCCGGTGGCGGGTTGCGCAACAAGGCCTGTACTTGGGCGAGATCACCGGCGTTTACTGCGCGCGCTAACTGGCCGATACCGCTGCCGGCGCCAAAACGATGGCTATGGCGCAGCATCGCTACATGCTGATTGAGATCGGGCTGATTTAAATCGGGCGATATTTCATCGATCCATGCACTGATGTCGTCGCCGGTGAGATCGCGCAACCAGATCGCCGTGGCCTTGCTGTAGTGACCGGTTTCAGCGTTACGGCAAAGATCGCCGAGTACCGCACCGGCCTCTACAGAGGAGAGCTGATCTTTGTCGCCGAGCAGGATCAAGCGCGCTTGCGCAGGTAGCGCGGCAAGCACGGCGGACATCAGCTCCAGGTCGATCATGGACGCTTCGTCGATGACCAGGACATCCAGATGCAGCGGATTGCCGGCGTGATGCCGAAAACGGCGAGTATCCGGGCGCGCGCCAAGCAGCCGGTGCAACGTATCGACCTCGGCAGGGATGGTCGCGCGCACGTTATCGTCGACTTGCAATTGAGCGAGCTGCGCGGCGATGGATGCATTCAGACGTGCGGCAGCCTTGCCGGTGGGCGCGGCCAGACGAATGCGCAGTGGGCGCGGCTGCTCGCTTAGTTGCAGTGTCTGCAACAGGCCGAGCAGACGTACTACGGTGGTGGTTTTCCCGGTGCCTGGCCCCCCCGTGATGACAGTGAACGCACCACGCGCAGCCAAGGCGCAGGCGATGCGTGGCCAGTTGGGTGTATTGGCGGCGGTTGGTGGAAACAGTCGCGTCAGTTCGTCGCCGAGATGCGCGGGCAGGGCGAGCGGATTCGCCAGCCGTTGACGCAGTGTCGTTGCGATGAACTGCTCGTGGTTCCAGTAGCGGCGCAGGTAAAGGCGCAGACCATCCAGGACCAGGGGCGATGCTGGCTTGTCGCTGCCGGCGTTGCTTATCAGTGGCGAGCTGAGTAAGCGATGTCGCCATTCATCATGCGCAACACCCAGTAGCGATTGTCGCCAAACTGGCGACCAATCGTGCTGGTCGGCCAGTTCGACTAACGCACTTAGATCCAGGCATAGATGGCCGTCGGCGACCTGTCGGCTGACCAAGGCACCGAGCAGCAGCACCGTTGGATCGGCTTGAATATCGAGCGTGCCGAGAAAATGCGCGAAGCTCACATCCAGGGCGCGCAATCGGCCCGGATGCGGATTACTTTCGGCGAGCAAGCTATCGAGCAGCATTGGCGTGGCCTCCGCTGTTGAATAGTCTGTCCATCGCGTCGATCAGCTCGTAAGACAGCCGTTCGCGATGTACGCCATGGCCGTTAGCGTCTACGCCGCGCAAATAGAGGTATAAGGCACCGCCCATATGACGCTCATAGTTGTAGTGCGGTAGGCGTGCGCGCAATTGACGATGCAGGGCGAGGGTGTAGATGGCGTATTGCAGGTCGTAGCGTTCACGCAGTATCGAATCGCGCATCGCGTCGGCCGTATAGGCGCTGGCATCGTCGCCGAGCCAGTTGGATTTGTAATCGACCACGTAGTAGCGCCCCTGGTGTTCAAAGACCAGGTCGATAAAGCCTTTCAGCATGCCGTTGAGTTGCTCTTGTAGCAGCGGCACGCGTGGGCGGGCGTCGAGGGTGTGTTGGCTGACAAGCTTATCCAGCAACAGCGTGTCGACATGTTGCGCTTCGATCCAGAATTCCAGCTCGGCACGGTAGCTCGTGGTATCGGCAAGCGCGGCTAGCGCTATGGTGTGTGTACTGGTGCCGGGCAAGGCCAGCGGCGTACGCAGTAACTCGGGCAGCCAGTGCAGCAGCGGTTTGCTCCAGGCCTGCCAGCCGCGTCGCTGGCAACGTTGTGCGATGGGTTCCTCCAGCATCGCTGGCGTAGCGGCGACAGTGGCAAAGCCTTCCTCGGCAGCCCATTCAAATAAACCATGCAGAAAAGTGCCAGGTTCGGCACCGCGCGGAAATGCATGCATGCCGACAGCCGTCTTTAGCATGGGTGGCAACGTGAAAGGCTCGCTCAGCTCGGCACGTGCTTCGGCAAGTACATCCTGGGTGGCCGTTTCGGCAGCGCTCTGCGCTTGCTCCGACATGGTGTCGGCATATTTGAGCGCACTGTAGCTGGCAATCCACCAGCGTTCGGGCGATGCGCCGTGATAGTGGCGCGCGGGCTGCAGTGTCGCTTGTTCGCTGTCGGTCGCGCGAAAACGGGTCGTGTCTGATACATCCGGCAGCGTGACGATATGAATGTCGGCTTGCCCATCTTGCATCTCGCGCAGGCGCGGCAACAAGTCGGCCGGCTCGATGGCCTCGCCGCCCGACAACAAATAACCGAATGCCGACTTATGCAGCGCGGAGGCCTTGGCATTGCCGACCTTGTAGCAGGCAATGCCGAGCCAGCAGGCATGGCGGGCGCGGGTGAGGGCGACATAGAGCAGGCGCAGATCTTCCTGCAGGCGTTCGCGGTCGGCTTGCGCCAGCGCATCGGCATCGGCTTGCAGGTCGATGCGTGGTGTACCGTTGGCGTCATGCCACACCACGCTTTCATAAGCGCGGGGCGTACGAGCGCTGCAGGCGAACGGCATGAGTACCAGTGGATATTCCAATCCCTTGGATTTGTGGATGGTCACGACCTTGATCAGCGCGTCTTCGCTTTCCAATCGCACGATTTGTTCTTCAACCGTATCCGATTGAGCATCCTCGGCCTGGGCGATCTGCGTGGTGAGGTGGCGAATCAGCGCATGCTCGCCATCCAGCCCTGCCGCAGCCTGCTGCAGCAACTCGGCCAGATGCAGCAGATTGGCCAGGGCGCGTTCGCCATCGCTGCGTGCAAGCAGCGCCGCAGGTAGATCGAATAGATGCAGCAAGTCATGCAGCATCGCCAGCACGCCATGTCTTAACCAGCTTTCGTGCAGCCGGCGGAACCATTCGCCGCATTGCTCCCAATAGCGTTCGTCGAGATTGAGGCGATCCAGTTCGGCGTAGTTACGGCCCATGGTAGTGCCGGCCAACGCGGCGCGCATGGCGCGATCCGAGCCGGGTTCGGCACAGGCGCGCAGCCATAGCAGCACATCGGCGGCCTCGGCCGAGGCGTAAACGGAATCGCGGTCGGACAAGAACACGCTTTTCAGTCCACGCCGTTGTAATGCCGTGCGGATGGCAACGGCCTCCTTGCCGCTACGTACCAGGATGGCGATGTCGCCTGCGCTGAGTGGTGTCAGCACGCCTTCGGCATCGACAAAGCCACAGCGCGCGGACTGCGCCGCATCGAGTAAATAAACCAGGTAGGCCGCCGCTTGCTCGGCCATAGCTTGCTGATAAGCCGTGCTGCTGATCGGTTGTTCGCTCGCTTGCAGCGCCAGTTGCAGCGCCGGCAGTGGTTGGCCGTGGAGCAGCAGGCGCTCGGCACGATCATGTGCATGCACCGGATGAAACGGCAGGCCGCGCGCGCCGCGGCCAAAGCCGAAGGCACCTTCGGCGTGGCGATCGCCAAACTCGAACACCCGGTTGACCGCTTTTACCATGGCGTCGGTCGAGCGGTAGTTGGTGGTCAGCGTCCAGGTGGGGTGGCTCGCCGCATCACGCGCGCGCAGATAGGTATGGATGTCCGCACCGCGAAAGCTGTAGATCGCCTGCTTGGGATCGCCGATCAGCAGCAGGCCGTTGCGATCATGTGCGGTGTTGTCGCGGGCGGCATAGATGCGCTGAAAAATACGCCATTGCAGCGGGTCGGTATCCTGGAATTCGTCGATCAGGGCGACCGGGTACTGCGTCGCCAGTGTCTGGGTCAGGCGCTCTCCGCTCATGCCATGTAGTGCGGCATCGAGACGTTTGAGCATGTCGTCGAAGCCCAGTTGAGCGCGTTGGCGTTTGGCGTTATCCAATCGCTGTGCGACCCAGGGCGCCGCATGCGCAAGAATCAACGGCTTCCATCCCGACAGCGAAGCTTGTTGCTCCAGCAACTCACCCATCGCGACGAAGGCGGGGTGTTTGGGCGGGCTGAAGCCTTGCTTGATCGAGCTGGCCTTGGTTGCACTGATTAACTTCGCTTGCGTATAGCGCGCCAGTATCACGTCATCGCATGCTGCGCCGCCGGCCCAGCGCCACAGCGCAAGCAGATCGCTGCTGAAGTTCGCCGGTCTCATCATATTGGCGTTGAAGATGCCGGCGTTCATGGCATCGGTCAGAAGCGCTTCGATCTCATGGAAATCGCGCATCCAGTAGTCGCGTGCGCGTGTTTGCGCCTCGCGCAACGGTGCGATCTGGGTGGTCAGTTCGGCTTGCAGGTCGGCGACGGCGGACAACGGCCTGCCATGCAACTGCAGGCTTTCGGGAGCCTGGCGCAGCAGTGGCCGCAGGGCTTTTTGCAAGGCGTCGGGGGCTTTCCACAGTTTGTTGATTTGTGCTGCGCCATCGCTGTCGAGCACAAAGAACTGCTGGCGCCAATAATCACGCACGGCTTCGGCCAGCAAGGCGCTTTCATCGGCCTCGGTGTCCTGCACAAAGGCATGCCCGCTATCGAAGGCGTGCTGGCCAAGCATGCGCTGGCACCAGCCATGGATGGTGTACACCGATGCCTCATCCATCCATTGCGCGGCCAGTTCCAATTGACGCGCCGCGCCGGCACGAGCATCGGCGTCGGGGTATTGCGCGATCAAGGCGCTAAGAAAATCATCCGGCTGGCTGCGTCCGCGAAAAGCGCCGGCGGCCTCGGTCAAGCGTGCGCGGATACGTTCGCGCAATTCGGCGGTGGCGGCCTTGGTAAAGGTCAGTACCAGGATTTGCGCGGGCAGCCATGGCTGGCTGGATGCATGCTCGCCGCCGTGACCCAGCACCAGCCGCAAGTACAGCGCGGCAATCGTCCAGGTCTTGCCGGTACCCGCGCTGGCTTCGATCAGGCGGATGCCGTGCAACGGCAGGCGCAGCGGGTCGAGTGGTGCCAGCGTGTTCATGCCTCGCCTCCACTGAGGGAGGCGGCATCCATCAGGCGGCGGTAGGGCGCGAGTATGTCGGTGAAGCCGGCCTGAAGCAGATTCTCGAAACGGGGCCAGGCGCGTGCCAAATAAGCGTCCTCATGCAGCTCGCCAAGGCGAAAGCCCGCGTTGTCGCCTTCGTAGGCGAGCCGGGCGGCGGCGATCGGGTCGTCTTTGTCGCGCTCGGCTTGCAGATAGGCAAAGGCGGTCTTGCGCGCAAGTGGTGACGGCATCGCCATACCTGCACGCAGCGCGTGCAATAACTCGTCGAGTGCGGTGCATGCCTCTTCGCGTGCAAGTACGCGCAGAGTGGGTTGCGCATCCACACCGATAATCTGCGTTTGCATGCAGATGCCCTGCGCGTTCGCCAGCAGGTGTATCACCCAGGCGGCGATCAGCTTGTCATAGCGGAGCTTGCCGTTATGGGTCGCGCTACCACTGGCCAGCAACTTGCCATAACTCAGCTCCAGTCGCAGGTAGTTATTCGATGGGGGCTGACCAGACTCATGCGCATCCCGCCGCAGATCCGTCAGCCAATCCTCGACTTGCAGCCCGTGCGCGTTATAGCGCAGTTCGTACTTATCGGCGACCGGTGCCGAGAGTTGGCCGATAGCACGCCAGATGGCGGCGAGGTCGCGGGTCTCGTTGGCGATGTCGGCTTGTACCAGTTCGCCAAAGCCACCTGGCGGCAGCGCACCTTGTTCGCGTAACCGGCGCGAAGCGTGAGCGATGGCATCGTTGGCATCGTCCGCATCGAGCGTTGCAAGCAGCACTTCTTGCCGCGCCTGATAACGCTGCAGGCCATCCAAGGCGAAAGGTTCTTCGTCAGTGCCGACGACATCGGTCTCGCTGAAATGCACCTTGAGCCGGTGATTAAAGAAGTAACGCACCGGCTTGCTCAGAAAGCTTTGAAGCTGGCCCGCATGAAGTGCGGCCTCAGGCAGCCATGGCGATAAGGTTGCCAAAGGTGTTGCCGTTTGCGTGCGATGCGCTTGCCGCCACTCATCGGCATAGGTGAATACGCGAGCGTCGCTACCCGCGCCGAAATAGCGGCGGCTAAAGGGTTGCAATGGATATTCGGTGGTGAGTGCGTTGAGCAGGTTGTCGCTGTGGTTCTCGCTATGCCAGCCGGCTGCCAGGTAGTCGCGCAACTGGCCGACCAGAACCGAGGGCGGCAGCACGCTGTTATCGCGTGCGCTATGACCTACCCAACTGACATGCAAGGCATCGCGGGCCGAGAGCAGTGCTTCTAGAAACAGATAGCGATCGTCTTCGCGCCGCGAACGGTCACCCGGTCGAGCATGGCCGGGCAGCGCCATCAGATCGAAATCCACCGGCGTTTGCCGGCGCGGGTAATCACCGTCGTTCATGCCGAGCAGACACACCACTCGAAAGGGAATCGCGCGCATCGGCATCAGCGTGCCAAAGCTCACCGCGCCACCCATAAAGCGCTGTGACAGGCGGCTTTCGTCGATGGCCGCCAGCCAATGGTCGCGCACGGTAGCGAGCGGAATCGCCTCGGCAAAAGCAGCTTCGTCGCAGGCCTGCTGCCAGGCATCGAGCGCATCGTCGAGGCGGCTTAGCAGTTCATCGTCCTCGCTTTCGCTGGCGTCGAAGTGATCGGCGAGCAGGGTGCGCAAACGCTCGCACCATTGTGCTGGCGTGGCAGGCGTGCGCAGCAACTTCCAATAGCGGTCGAGTTGTTCCAGCAGCAGGCTGAGCGGCCCCAGCATGGCAGCGTCCAGGCCGCCGACTTCGCCATACGGCGCAATGCCATGCCAGCTACTGACTTCATGGGTGCTGCCATCGCCGACCGCATAGCCCAGCAACATGCGCCGCAAGCCGGCGACCCAGCTATTTTGTTCCAGCGCGGGCAGTTCAAGGCTTTGTATCTGTGCGCCGTTGAAACCCCAGCGAATACCGGCGCCGTCGATCCAGCGACGTAGTGTCGGCAAGTCGGTCTCTTTGACGCCGAAGCGCTGGCGCAGTGCGGGCACGTCGAGCAGGTCGAGAATTTCGCTGACCGCGAAGCGTGACTCGGGCAGCGCCAGCAGGTGCTCCAGCGCAACCATCAACGGTGCCGTGCCGCGCGCAGGTTGGTCGGCTACGGAATAAGGCAGGTGACGCGGATCGCCAGGCGCCAGGCGACCGAACACCGCCCGTACATGTGGGGCATAGGTGCGGATATCTGGCACCATGACGATCACATCGCGCGGCGCCAGCGGCTTGCCTGCGCGCGCGGCCTGTTCGAACAGCGCGAGCAATTGGTCGTGCAGAATCTCCACTTCGCGCTGCGGATTGTGCGCGATGTGAAAGCGCAGCGAATCGTCGCCGGCATGCCATGCTTTGCGTTGCATGGGCTCGACCGGCAGCGGTTCGAGATCCAGGATGGCTTGCTGCACCTGCCGCAGCACGGTGGGTTCACCGAGGTCAGGGGCCACTACATCAGTGAATAGATCGATGCTGCGATTCCAGGCGCTGAACTGGCGGCGGTAGCGTTCAGGTTGATCGAAGGCATCGAGCAGGCGGATATAGTCGCGCCCTTGTTTGCCCCAGGCGGCCAGCAGTGGATTGGCGTGCAGGTGTAGATCTTCGTAGCGCGGCTCGGCCGGCAGGCCCGGTTTGCCCGTCTGTCGGCGCTGACTGGCTTTGAGCAGTTCGCGGTCTTCGATGATGTCCGCCCAGTAATGGCGGCAAGGGTTGGCTACGACCAACAGCACCTGACTGAAGCGAGCCAGTGCGGTCAGCGCTTCCAATGTCTGTTGCGGCAGCGAGGAAATACCGAACACCACGATGCGCCGCGGCAGCATCGCCGGCCGTACCTGCATGGTGTGAATGCGCTGCAAAAAAGCCTGATGCACGGCTGCGCGATGGTTATGGCATGCCACGTCGCCGACGTCATCCAGCAGCAAACGCCACAGCCGCGCTTGCCAGCGTTGATCGTCAGGCAGTGGCATGCTGCGGTCGCGCAGCTCGTCGCGCAGCACAAAGCGCTGCGCTTCCCAGTCCGCCAGCCAGTCGGCGCGATAGACCTGATACTGGTCAAACAGGTCGGCGATACGCTCGGCCAGTTGAACTTGCTTGATGAGGCCGGTTTTGTTCCCGTCGGGCGTGGCGCCGAGAAATTCCTTCAGCGGCACGAATTCGGCATCGTGCAGATGCTGCGGAATCAAGCGCAGCAGACGCCAGGTCAGCCGCGACTTGTCGAAGGGCGAGGTCGGCGGCACGGCATCGCGCCCGAGTACCGCGCGATAGGCTGCCCACAAAAAACGTCCCGGCAATTGCACATCGACGGCTGCACTAATCCCCAGGCCGCCGGCTTCCGGCGACCGTGCCAGAGCCAGCTTCAGCCACTGCGCAATACCATTGCTCTGCACCAGCATCAGCTCGTTTTCCAGCGGACGCAGCGGCGCGCGCGCCAGCCAGGCGGTCAGCAGATCACGTAGATCTTCCAGACGATTGCCATGAACGACCATCAGGCCGGGCTCGATGGGTGCATCGAACGGCAATTCGAGGGATGTACTCACGGGTGGAGGTGGGGGTGTTCACTCATGGGGGGTATTGTCGCTGAAAGAGGGCGGGGAGCGGAGGGCGCAGGGAACGGAGGTAGAGCAGGGAACGGGGAATAGGGAACGGGGAACGTGTGGACTGATGGGTGCTTGCGGTGCCGCGTTCTTTTTTGATCTTTGTTTGTTTTTGTTCTTGCTTTTTTGCTTGTGCTTTTTAGGCTTTTCCCCGTTCCCCGTTCCCCGTTCCCCGTTCCCCGTTCCCCGTTCCCCGTTCCCCGTTCCCCGTTCCCCGTTCCCCGTTCCCCGTTCCCCGGTGCGAACCATTTGTTGCATTGCGACGAAATTGTTGTCAATACTTCACGCGATACGGTCTATACGTCTGGATGTCCAAATGTTCAAGGAATTATCTTTAGCCAGGTTTGCGGTCTCGGTGTTTTTTGCCGCGGTGTTGGTGGGGTGTGCTGTGCAGCCTGCAGCGCAGTCGATTCCAGTGACTGCTACGTTGCATGGCGATGCTGCTCATCCGGCGCAGACGCAAGGCTGGGTCGATACCCGCTTGTATTTCGGCCTGGGGCTGGCCGATCAGCCTGAGCATGGCGTGAGCGAGCAGGGCTGGCGCGAGTTTCTTGATCGCGAAGTGACGCCGCGTTTCCCGGATGGGCTCAGCGTGCTTGATGTCTACGGTCAATGGCAGGGCAAGCAACAGACCAGCCCCGAACGACTGCGCTCCAAGCTACTGGTGATCGACTACCCGGATACGGCGGAAAATCGCGCCAAAATCGAGGCGATTCGTGCCGCATGGAAAAAGCGTACGGGCGATCAGTCGGTGTTGCGAGTAACGCAGGCCGCTGAGGTGTCGTTTTGAATGACATGTTGCCTTCTCATCGGAGCCACGCACACGTGAACACTCCCATCCAGCGCCGTTGGCTTGCATCGGGCGATCTCAACGGTTTTCTCGGCCTGGTGGTGGATAACCTGTCCATCCTGGCTTTTCTCGCCAGCGCGTTGACCATCATTTTCAAATTTCCGGCAGATGTAGTGTTTCTGCGTATGTTTCCCGGTACCGCGTTAGGTGTATTGCTGGGCAATCTGGCCTACACCGTGATGGCGCGTCGGCTGGCTCGACGTACCGGGCGCGATGACGTTACCGCGATGCCGTTGGGGCTGGATGCGCCGACCAGCATCGGCATGGCCTTATTGGTGCTGGGGCCCGCATTCCTTGGCTTTAAACAAAGCGGCATGGACGAGCATGCTGCGGCCATCGCGACTTGGCAGTTGGGTATGGCGGCGCTGGTCGTGATGGGGGTGCTGAAGTTCGTGCTGTCGTTCTTTGGTGCGATGGTGCAACGGCATGTGCCGCGTGCTGGCTTGCTTGGTTCCATTGCCGGTATTGCGTTGGTGTTGATGGGCTTCTTGCCCCTGGTCGAGATTCTCAAGGTGCCGGTGGTGGGTTTCGCCGGGCTGGGTGTGGTGTTGTATGCATTGGTTGCGCGTGGACGCCTGCCATTCGGGCTGCCCGGCGTGCTGGTCGCCTTTATCGTTGGTGCCTTGTTGTATTACGTGCTGGGTCCATTGGGTTGGCTGGGCACGGGCTATCACGCACCGGCAGCCTGGCAATGGCGTTTTGCGCTACCGCTGCCAACCCTGCAATGGATACATGGGCTGGCTTACACGGTGCCGTACCTGCCGCTGATCCTGCCGTTTGGTTTGTTGATGGTGGTGGGCGGCATCAATGTCACCGAGAGCGCACGTGCAGCAGGCGACGACTATGCCACGCGCGACATCTTGCTGGTCGAAGCATTGGCGACCTTGGTGGCGGGTTTTTGCGGCGGCGTGGCGCAGACCACACCTTATATCGGCCAACCTTCGTACAAAGCCATGGGCGCGCGCAGTGGCTACACCTTGCTTACCGGCGTGGTCATCGGTTTGGGCGGAGTGCTGGGTTATCTGTCCAATCTGATCGAACTGGTGCCGCTGTCGGTGCTGGCGCCGATTCTGGTGTTCGTCGCTATCGGTATCACGGTGCAGGCCTTTGAAGCGACGCCGATGCGCTACGCCGCTGCGGTGGTCTTCAGTTTTTTCCCGGCGATCGCGCGCATGCTCACGATCAAGCTGAGCGACCCTACGTATGTGTCGCCCGAGCATTTCGCGGGACTGTTCGACAGCAGCGCGCACGGAATCTCCGAGTTGGCGGTGATTACCGTGCTGGGCAATGGCTTCATCATCACCGCCATGATCTGGGCCAGTTTCGTGGTCGCTTTGATCGACGGCCGCACAGCGCGCGCAGCCTGGATTGTCTTGTTAGGCGGCGTACTGAGCCTGTTCGGCGTGATTCATTCGGCGGAGCTGGCCGGCGGGGTGTATCTGCCGTGGTTGTTGGAGCCAGCCTCGCGCCAGATAGTCTGGCAGTTTGCCGGTGCTTATCTGGCCCTTGCCGTGGTGTTGCTGCTGTTGTCGTTGCAAGGGCGTTCGAGTGCACGGGTAGCGCCCTAGTCAGGTCATGGCCCTAGTCAGGCCATAGGTATACGGCTGCCTGGATGGAGCTTGGTGGGTGGCTGGTCGAGTTGCCACGGGAAACTCACGCAGGCGCTTAATTTACCCCCCCTAAACTTTTACTTCGTCCTCTGGATTAACCCTATAGAGCCCCCGGCTTCGGCCGGCGGGATGGGTTAGCTCATGCAGGGGATGAACGATGGTCGCAGTGATCGCAGGGAATGGTCTGGGGCTGGGCAATACTTCACTGACACAGCTCGGACAGGCATCGGGTGGGGCAGCGCCGCTCGGTCAAGGCCGGGTGGGGCAGTACCTCAACATCGCCAGTGGCAACCTGATCCTGCAAAACGCGGACGAGGGGCTGGTCTTCGACGGCCTGCCGCTCAACGTACTGCGCACCTATAACAGTCTCGGCCAGCTCAGCGGTAACCAAGGCTGGCAGTTCGGTTTCAACCGCACCATCAGCGGACTCGCCGGCACCCTCAACACCGCCGGCAGTACGGTCTCGCGCATCGCCGATGACGGTTCAGCAGTGACCTATGCCTATAACGCGACCCTGGGCAAGTACGTCAGTAGCGGCCAGAGCGGCAGCACCGATACGCTGGCATGGAGCGCGGGGGCGTCGACCTGGACCTGGACCGATGGCGCCAGCCGGCAGCAAGAGGTCTACAACGCCACCGGTCAACTGACCCAGTTCAGCACCCTGGAGACCGGAGCCAGCTACAGCTTCACCTACACCGGCAGCCAGTTGCACACGATCGTCGCCGGTGATGGCGACACGCTGACGCTGGGCTACGACACCTCGGGGCGCTTAAGCAGCCTGTCTATCAGCGAGGTCCCACCGGGCCAGACCACCGCCGTCACGCGCCAGCAGCTCACCTACACCTACGATACCCAGAGCCGCCTGAGCACCGTGACCACCACGCTGGCCTCGGACACCAACAGCGCCAGCACGGCCAGTTACGCGACGACCTATACCTACGACGGCAGCAGCGATCGCGTGGCGTCGGTCACGCAAAGTGATGGCACCACCGTCAGCTATACCTATGCCGCCGATGCCAACGGCGTGTATCGCGTGGCGACGATCACCACCGGCAGTGGCGCGGCCGCGCAGACACTGACACTGGGTTACACCCTGGGTACCGACACCACCACCGTCACCGATGGGTTGGGCCGCACCTGGACTTACACCTACAACCCGGCCGGCGAGCTGACCCAAGTGGTGGCCCCGGCGGTCAACGGGGTCAGTGCCACCACGCATTACAGCTACGACAGCAACGGCAACCTGACCCAGGTCATCGACGCCAACGGCGGCATCACGACGTACACCTACGATGCCAACGGCAACCGGTTGAGCGTGGAAGACGCCACCGGCCACACCGCCAACATGACCTACAACGCCGACAACCAGGTGGTGAGCCGCACGATCTATACCGTGCCGGCGCAAGGCGTGCTGGGCCAGGGCGGTTACGTGCCCCCCGGCGGCGCACAAACCACCTACTACGTATACGACAGCAGCGATCGCCTGCGCTTTGCGATCGATGCCACCGGTGCCGTCAGCGAGTCCCAATACAACGGCGCCGGCCTGCTCGCCATGACCCGCACGTTTGCCGGTGCCACTTATGGCGTGGGCACGCTCAGCCCCACCCACCTGCCCGATCTGGCGACCGTCACCTCGTGGACAACGACGCAGGATCTGACCCGCACCACCCGTGTGGATTACAACTACGACGTGCGCGGCCAGTTGTCTTCGCGGTCGGCGTGGGACACCGTGGACGCCACGGGCGCCGGTGTCAGCACCGGTGTCGGCAGTTTTGGCGCTGCCATGACGACGTACAGCTATGACGCTCAAGGCCGTCTGCTCCAGCAGGTGACCTTGCGTGGATTTGACCGCGCGACGCTGAACACCACAAGTTTCACCTACGACGGTTTGGGGCGTCTGCTCAGCACCACCGATCCACTGGGCAATGTCACCACCTATGTGTACACCGACAGCGGTAATACGCTGGCGGTGACCCAGGCCAATGGACTG
>NZ_KZ857186.1 GCF_003350925.1 Dyella tabacisoli
TTCGCCAGGGCAGGAAGCCCTGTCGAAAAGCCCGGCCAAGCCTCACGCACTCGCAGGGCAGGATGCCCGCAGAGCGCTGCATGGGGGTGGCCTTCTCTTTGGTTACTTTCTCTTGGCCACTCAAGAGAAAGTGACTCGGACCCCGGCAGGGGTCCGAAAGCCCGCCGCAGGCGAACAACCTAGCCACGCCCCCCACTAAAGATTTACCCAAACCAGCCGATTCCCACAGTGACGTCGCAATCGCGACCTTCATTTGGATGGATTGCCGCCCATGAAAACCTTGCTTGTTTCTGCCCTGCTCCTACTGGCCCCGATAGCCGCCCACGCGGCCTGCGCCCCCACCGATTTCGTTATTCAGGATTTCAAGATGAAGGCCACCGGCAGCGGTGTAGGCCTGCGTCTGAGCTTGAGTGGTCAGCTCGTCAACCATTGCGCCGAGGCTGCGGCTGCGCAGGTTCGCGTAGATGCGAAAGATGCCACCGGCAAAGTGCTGCAGAGCAAACAGGGCTGGCCGGCCGGCACAGCAAACATCGCACCGGGCCAGTCGGTGACCTTTGACCTGGGCCGCCTGTTTCGCTACCAGTCCGAAATGCAGGACTACACCGTCGGCGTCGCCGACGTAAAAACCTGGTAACGCTCCGTACTACCGAATCCGCAAAACTTTGGCCCCGCGAGGGGCCATTTTTTTGGCTATGGAACGGGGAACGGGGAACGGGGAACGGGGAACGGGGAACGGGGAACGGGGAACGGGGAACGGGGAACGGGGAACGGGGAACGGGGAACGGGGAACGGGGAAAAGCCTAAAAAGCAGAAACAAAAAAGCAAGAGCAAAAGCAAAGAAAAATCAAAAAAAGAACGCGGCACCGCAAGCACACATCAGTCCGCATGTTCCCCGTTCCCCATCCCCCATTCCCCGCTCTACTCAATGCAACAAAAACAACTTATCAAACCCGGCCACCCGCAACGTGCCACGCAACTCTCCGCCGGCGTTGACGATACGAATTTCGGCACGCTCGCCGCCGGCGTGTTCGCGTAGCAAGAGCAGCATGCCAAGGGCCGAGCTATCCATGCTGCTGACTTCGCCCAGGTCGATGACGTAACTGCGTACGGGTGCGCGGCCGCCGAGGCAGGCGTCGTGAAAATCACGATGTACGGAGAAATCGAAACGCTCGCCGAGCTGAAGAGTCAGGCAGTCGAGCTGGGTGTCGTGGTGCGTGGTCAGGCTCATATGCATGATTCCTTGGTAGATGGCTCTCCCCCAGCGGCGGGAAGAGCAGAGCATTCTCAGAACAATTCGATCTCACCCGCATCCATCGTGCTTTGCAGCGCCGGGCCACGCGAACGCAGACGCGCCTTCTCACGTTGTACGGCGAGGCGCGAGCGCACGCTTTGCGCGCGTTCGGCCAGCACGGCGGTATCGAGTGGGCTGCAGGCCAAGGCTTCGATATCGTGGGTACATTCGGCGGTCACTTCCTGCAACTCGACCAGTCGCGTACGAGTCTGGTTAATCAACTGGCTCAGGATGTCTTCGAACTGCAGGGAGCGAATCGTGGTGGAAACATCGTTGCCCAAACCGCGATTGATCTCGACCACCTGGTCGGCCACCGCACTGGTACGCGCATCGCTTTCGGTCACGTGAGCCATCATCGCGTCGATGCCGCCCTTGGCCGACAGCGCCACATTGAGATCTTGCGAAGCCATGGCGCCAACCAGGCCCCGCAGTTGCTCCATCGCAGCGCGTGCACGCTCAACGTGGCTGCCGATCTGCTCGTTGAATTGGTTGGAATGACTGGCCAGGTTGCGAATCTCGCCCGCCACCACCGCAAACCCACGGCCGGATTCACCCGCGCGTGCCGCCTCGATCGCCGCGTTCAATGCCAGCAGATTGGTTTCCTCAGCGATGGTATTGACGTTTTTCAACAGGCCGAACACCGCATCCATCTCTTTGGCCATGCCGTCGATGCGATAGACGATGCGCAGGCTCTCGCGCGAAAGCTGCACGATCAGGCCGACAAAATGCTCCAGCAAGTCGCCGGTGCGCGCAGCGAAATCCTGTATCGATACGCCACCGTTCTGCGCATCGATGATTTGCTTGAGCAACGATTGCTGCAAACCGGTCTTTTGCGACAGGCCATCGAAACCGCCGCCTAACTCGGATACCGCGTCACGCAGCAAATCCATCGCCTGATGCAACTCGCGTGAGGCGTGACCGAGTTCATCCACTAGCGCACCGCGCACATCCTCCAATGCCTCGCGCACATGTGTACTGTCCGGCGTCGCGGCGACGCCCGCGCTCCTGTGCATGACGTCGGCATGCGCCGCGCTGCGCCGCGCCTCGACGATCCACACGGCGGTCAACGCGATCACCAGCAACGGCGCCAGCCAGATCGGATGCCAGAACAGGCAGAGCAGCAACGCCAATGCGCTGGCGGCAAAGCCGATCAGCGGGCCTGCTGGCAAAGGGCGTGCGGCGTGCGAGGGGGTGATGACTGACATGGGTTTGTCCAAAGATCAGGTGACCGCGCGCATGGCGCGCGCAATCGGTTGGCGCGCCAGTTCGAGCAGGCGCGCAGCGATATGGTCCAGCGGCAGCATTTCACTGGCCGCGCCCAGCTTCCAGGCGGCACCGGGCATGCCCCAGACCACCGAACTGGCCTCGTCCTGCACCAGCGTCATGGCGCCGCCTTCGCGCATCTCGGCGAGCCCGCGCGCACCGTCATCGCCCATGCCGGTAAGCAAGGCGCCGATGGCCGGCGCGCCGACAGTGGCCGCCACTGAACGGAACAGCACATCGACGCTGGGTTTGTGCCGATTGACCGGCGGCCCGTCATGCAGGCGGCATACGTAGCGCGCACCATCCCACATCGCCAGCAGGTGCTGGCTGCCCGGCGCGATATAGGCATGGCCGTGCTGAATCGGTTGCCCGTCGCGCGCTTCGCACACACGCATTGCCGAGCAGTTGTCCATGCGCGCCGCGAACGGCCCACTAAAGGCCGCGGGAATATGCTGGGTAATCAAGATCGGCGGCGCATCCGGCGGCATCGCCTCCAGCACCACGCGAATCGCCTCGGTGCCGCCGGTGGATGCACCGATCGCGATGATGCGGCTGCCGCCACGCGAATCAGGCGTCTGCGCGCGCGGCAATACGGCATCGGCGCTCAGCCGCGGGGCCACTTCCAGCTTGCGCACGATCGTACGCACACGCGGACGAGTGAGCGCGGCAAGCTTCACTTTGGCGCAGATTTCCTGCGCGCCGGCCGCGAAAGTGCTGGCCAGGTCGTTGCTCGGCTTGGTGAAGAAATCCACTGCGCCAAGCTCAAGCGCGCGCAGCGTGACCTCGGCACCTTGCTGGGTCAGCGACGACACCATCACCACCGGCATTGGCCGCAACCGCATCAGGTTTTCGAGAAAAGTCAGCCCGTCCATGCGCGGCATCTCGACATCGAGTGTGAGCACGTCGGGTTCGAGCTGCTTGATCTTTTCGCGCGCGATCAGCGGATCGGCGGCCACGCCAACCACTTCGATGGCCGGATCGCAGGCAAGCATGGTCGACAGTAACTTCCGCACCAGCGCGGAATCGTCGATCACCAGTACACGCACTCTTTGCATTGCTGTTTGCTCGCCTTGGTTGAGGTGAAGCGAAGTGTCTTGCCCCCTCCCCTGCGACCGAAGGGAGTCCCCTTTTCGGGACTTGTAGGGGGAGGCCGGGAGGGAGTGAGGACTTGTGGCAAGTCGACACGCCCCTCTCTAAAACAACTCCACCTCTCCCTTTATCGGATCGTTTGCCAAACGCTTGAGGTAATGCTGTTCGCTGTCGACCAGGCGACTCTGCTGCAAGCCATGCAGCAAGCGCGTGCGGACCCGGCCGCTGCGGGGAAAAAACTGCACCTGGCGCGGATGCACGTCGCCGACGTCTTCGGCACTGAGGGTCAGCTTCTCGGCTTCGAGATAGCGCCGCACGAAGGCGATATTGCGCCGGCCGATGTCGGTCATCTGCGCCAGTACGCGGCCGCCGCCGAAAATCTTCACTTCCAGATCCTCACGACGTCCGCCGGCCTTGAGAATGGCGTTGATGAGCTGCTCCATCGCATCGTTGCCGTAGCGAGCCGCGCGCCCCACGGTGGCCGACCAGCCATCACGCTCGCCCATCGGCTCGGGCAGCATGAAATGGTTCATGCCCCCCAAGCACAGGCGCCGATCGCGAATGCAGGCCGACACACAGGAGCCCAGCACGGTGGAAATCATTTCGTCTTGCGCGCTCACGTAGAACTCGCCCGGCAGCACCTTGGCCGTCATGCAGGCCTGGGCCGGGTCCCAATAACGGCGCACATGCTCGAATCCCGGCAAAACCTGAGCCGCACTTTCCGCTGAGCAAGCTGCCGTCATCAAGTCCGCTGGCATGGCCTGATTCATGCGCCGCGCTTGCGATAAATCGTGCGGCCGATCAATTCGAAGTCGTCCGACAAGCCGTGCATCGATTCGGAATGGCCTAGAAACAAATACCCACCCGGCACCAGCATGCCGGCGTAACGGCGAAACAGTTTCTGCTTGGTCGGCTGGTCGAAGTAGATCACTACGTTGCGGCAGAAAATCGCATCGAATGGCCCTTGCATCGGCCAGTCGTGCAGCAAATTCAGTGGCTGAATGCTGACCAGTTCGCGCAAGCGCGGGTGAATGCGGGCCAAGCCGTCAAAGCTGCCTTCGCCACGCAGAAACCAGCGACGTTGCCGCTCCCTGCTCACACCCCCCATACGCTCCAGCGAGTAGACGCCTTCTCGCGCGACCGCCAGCGCCTGCGGCGAGAGATCGGTGGCAAGAATGCGGGTATCCAGCGTGCTGCCGTGTTTTTCCAGCACCTCGGCCAACACCATCGCCAAGGCATATGGCTCCTCGCCAGTGGAACAACCAGCCGACCACAGCCGTAGACGGCCGCCATCGCGCTTGCTCTGCAGCCATTGCGGCAACAGCGTATCGGCCACGAAATCGTAGTGATGCACTTCGCGAAAGAACGAGGTGACATTAGTACTGATCGCGCTGGCCAGATCGCCCATCTCCCCTTCAGGATCGCTGCGCAGCCGCTCGCAATAACTACCGAACTCGGTCAAGCCCAAGGCACGCAGGCGCCGCAGCAAACGCCCTTGCACTAACTGGCGCTTATGCTCGCCCAGCGCGATGCCGCAATGCTGCAAGACGAACTCGCGCAGAAAGCGAAAATCCGCATCACCCAGTACCGGCCCATTCGATGCCGGTAACTCTGCACGATTCGACCTGGCCTGATTGAGTCCATCGAGGGTAGGCGTCGACATCACTCAGAACTCTTTCCAGACCCCGGCATCGGCAGGCTCGACCTGACGACGAATGACGGTCGCCGGCACCGATTGGCGTACCGCGGCGAAGACTGCCTCCGTCTCGGCCACCACCGCCGATACACGCGGCTTCTGCGCGGCAGTCGCCTCAGCACTGACGCGAAAGAAATTCACCTGCCGAGTCAACTCATCGGCTTGTTCCTGCATGGCCCGCGCCGCCGCGGCGGCCTCTTCGACCAAGGCAGCGTTCTGCTGGGTCATTTCATCCATTTGCGATACGGCGTGATTGACTTGATCGATACCCGCCGACTGCTCCTGGCTGGCGGCGGCGATCTCCGCCACGATGTCGGTCACTTTCTTCACGCTATCGACAATCTCCGCCAACGCTTTACCCGATTGGTCGACCAGCTCCGACCCCACCCTCACCTTGTCGGCGCTATCGTTGATAAGGCCCTTGATCTCTTTGGCCGCACCCGCGCTGCGCTGCGCCAGGTTGCGTACTTCGGTGGCCACCACCGCAAAACCACGCCCTTGTTCGCCGGCGCGCGCCGCTTCGACCGCTGCGTTCAAAGCCAGCAAATTGGTCTGAAAGGCGATCTCGTCGATCAAACTGACAATGTCGGCAATCTTGCGGCTGGAGGTATTGATTTCGCGCATCGCGGTCACCGCCTGCGCCGCCACCTCGCCACCGCGCTCGGCCTGTTCGCGAGCACCACGGGCAAGCTGGTTGGCGTGACTGGCATTCTCGGCATTCTGTTTGACGGTAGAGGTCATCTCCTCCATCGACGAAGCGGTTTCCTCCAGGCTGGAGGCTTGCTCCTGCGTGCGCTGGCTGAGATCGTCATTACCGCGCGAAATCTGCTGCGCCGCCGTGCTTACCGAACCGGCGCCATGACGTACTTCTCCGACAATCGTGCTGAGCCTTTCGTCCATCGTGCGGAAGGCATGCAGCAGCGCACCCAGCTCATCATGGCGCGTCACTTGCACATCGTGACCGAGCTTGCCGTCGGCAATACCATGCGCCACCTGCACCGCATAGCTGAGCGTGCCGGTGATCGAACGAATCAGGAATATCGCCGCGATCAGCGCCACCAGCAAACCCGCCAGCAATGCACTGATACTGATCGCGCGCACATACTGATAACGGCTTAACTGCGCGTGATAGATCTGCTGCGCCTCGGTGCGCTGTATCTCCACCAGCTTGCCAAGTGCCGCCTGACGCTCCATCAGCAAGGGGCGGATCTGCATTTCCAGGATATCGCCCGCGCCGGTATCCCCCTGGCCCAGGGCCTCGACCATGTCTTTCTTGGCCTGGCTATATTCATCGTCCGAGGCATGCCATGCCTTGTACGGCACCAGCAGTGCGGCACTTTTGGGTAGTGCGTCGTACTGCTTCTTGTACTCGGCCATTTCACTTTGATACTTCACGAACTCAGCCAGCTTCTGCTTGAGCTGATCCGGCTTGCTCACCACATTGGCCGCTTCGCCCAACACAATGAATGACATCAACGAGCGCGTACTGATATGACTGATTAACTCGGTCGGCACGATCTCCTCTTCATAAATCGTGCGCATGCCATCGTTTTGCAAATACATCGAGCCCAGGCCAATCACGGCCCCGCCGATAAGCATCAGACCGAGCATGCCGAGTACGCCGATCAGGCGGCCACGCACAGTGAGAGAAGGCATCTTCAATTTGATCGCAGACATTTTCATGGTCGTTCCTGTCAGGCCACTGCTTTTACGTCGCCAGCCGCGGTCAGCGCGGCCTCCAGCATTTGCGCGTCCTGCGGTTGCAACAGCTTGTCCACGTCGAGCAGCAACACCATGCGCTCGTTGACCGAGGTCAAGCCCTTGAGATATTCGGTATCGACCGTGGTACCCATGTCCGGCACCGCCTCGACCTCGCCCGCCCGCACATCGAGCACATCGGAGACGGCATCCACCACCACACCAAAATAGCGCCCGGCCACCGTGATAATCACCGTCACCGTAGTCGCGCTGTATTCCTCGCGAGCCAGGCCAAAGCGCAGCCGCAGATCCAGCACCGGCACAATCGCACCGCGCAGATTCAATACGCCAAGTACGTACGGTGGCGCTTGTGGAATCCGCGTTACCGGCGTCCAGCCGCGAATTTCCCGCACGGCAAGAATGTCGATGGCGTATTCCTCATGCGCCAGATTCACGGTGAGGTATTGCGTAACGGCTGTTGCGTCGGCAACGGGTGCGGCGATGCCGCGCGATGGCTGACTCATGTGCTTTCCACTGACGGGACACGTTGTCCCTATCCCCTAGGGTGGTATCGGCAGGGGTGGGGGAAGCTTGAATGGGGATGGGTATTCTCTTTTTGATTCTTGTGTGGGGGGTGTTGTGCTTATTGTTGCTAACGCGAGGTTGTTCGCCTGCGGCGGGCTTTCGCTTGATTGAGCGTTATCGCGACCTGGCTCGCCTGCGGCGGGCTTTCGCTTGATTGAGCGTTATCGCGACCTGGCTCGCCTGCGGCGGGCTTTCGCTTGATTGAGCGTTATCGCGACCTGGCTCGCCTGCGGCGGGCTTTCGCTTGATTGAGCGTTATCGCGATCTGGCTCGCCTGCGGCGGGCTTTCGGCCACCTGCCGGTGGTCGAGTCACTTTTCTTTGCTTGCTCAAAGAAAAGTAACCAAAAGAAAGAGCACCCCGGTGAGTCGCCCTTCGGGTGCGTGAGGGTCGGCCGGGCTTTTCGACAGGGCTTCCTGCCCTGGCGAAAAGGCATCGACATCCATGTCGATGCCCCTGCGGGCCTTGTCGTCCGACCCTCACCGACGCACAGGGGCCCCAAGGTCAAGAGCCAAGATCAAGATCAAAAGCAAGGTCAAGAGCTAACGTCAAAGGCTGCGCGCATTGCTTTTGCCCCTCCCCCTGCTTGCAGGGGGAGGCTGGGAGGGGGTGCAACCTCGCCGCAAGATCGAACCCCTCCCCAACCCTCCCCTGCAAGCAGGGGAGGGGGCTGTGCAGCGTGCGCTTCATATATCGGCGACTGCTGGCAGTCGCTCCCGAGTGCGCGCAGGACGCGCGCTGCTCTTCGGGGCCCCTTTGCAGCGGTGAGGCTTGGACGACAAGGCCCGCAGGGTGGCAGGCATGGATGCCTGCCACTTTTCGCCAGGGCAGGAAGCCCTGTCGAAAAGCCCGGCCAAGCCTCACGCACTCGCAGGGCAGGATGCCCGTAGAGCGCTGCATCGGGGTGCTCTTTCTTTTGGTTACTTTTCTTTGAGCAAGCAAAGAAAAGTGACTCGGACCCCGGCAGGGGTTCGAAAACCGCCGCAGGCGACCAGCCAGCGACAACACCACACAAATGCGAACACATAAACGAACAGCCTAAGCCGCCTTACGCCGCCCCTGCATCCGCACCAACCCCGCCACATCCACAATCAACGCCACCGAACCATCCGCAAGAATCGTCGCCCCCGAAATACCATTCACACGGCGATAATTAGCCTCCAGCGACTTCACCACCGCCTGCTGCTGACCAATCAACTCATCAACCAGCAAACCCACCCGCGCCCCCTCACCTTCGACCACGACGACTAAACCGCCCTCGTCGATATTGCTTACACCGCCAGCGCCAAACGCCTCGCGCAAACGAATGATCGGTACATAGGCATCGCGGAAGCGAAACAACTCGCCACCACCCACGACACTGCGAATCGCCTCGGCGCGCAGTTGCACGGATTCGACGATGGATACCAGCGGCACGATGTAGCGCTCGTCGCCCACGGCGGCGGTGAGGCCGTCGATAATCGCCAGGGTCAATGGCAAGGTGATGGTGAACAAGGTGCCCGCACCGGGGCGGCTGCGAATATTCACGCTGCCACCGAGATCGACCACGTTGCGGCGAACCACATCCATACCCACACCACGGCCGGATAGATCGGTCGTCGTCGCGGCAGTGGAGAAGCCGGGCTGGAAGATCAGCTCGGCGACGGCTTCGTCGCTCATCTGTTCGTCCGACGCAATCAAACCGCGCTGGATCGCTTTGGCGACAATGGCATCGCGATTCAGGCCGGCGCCGTCGTCGCTGACTTCGACCACGATGGAGCCGCCTCGATGCGAGGCTTCCAGGCGCAAGGTTCCTGTATCGCCTTTTCCGGCGGCGCGACGGCGTTCCGGCAATTCCAGACCGTGATCGATCGCATTGCGGACCAAGTGCACCAGCGGGTCGCCGATCTTTTCCAGCACGGTTTTATCGAGTTCGGTTTGCTCGCCCACCAGATCCAGCTTCACCTGCTTGCCAAGTTTCTGGCTGAGGTCGCGGACCAGGCGCGGAAACCGATTGAATACCGCGCTGATCGGCAGCATGCGGATGCCCATGACGCTTTCCTGCAGCGCGCGTGCATGCCTGGCCAACTGCGCCAGCCCTTGCTGCAATTGATGCAGCCGGGTGATATCGAATTCTTCGCGGAAGGTATCGAGCATGGATTGCGTGATAACCAGTTCGCCGACGAGATCGATCAGGCTGTCGATCTTGTCGATGCCTACGCGCACCGATCCGCTCTCGCCGCCGGTCGTCTCGCGCGTGCCGCGTGGCGCAACATCGCCTGCTGCCGGCACGGCCATGGGTATAGCTGCCGGCACCGCCAGCACCGGCTCGATGCGCAACTCGCATTCGTCCTCGACCCACTCGAACACCGCGGCAATCGCCGCACGATGGGTGGCGCCATATAGCTCGATCTGCCAACCGATATGGCATTGGTCGGGCTGCAGCGCACTCAGCATCGGTAGCTGCTCCAGGTTGGGCTGTACGTCCAGCCGGCCCAGTTCAGCCAATTCACGCAGCATGCGCAGCGGATCGTTGCCGCCGGCCAGCATGGTCGGGTGCGGACGGAAAAAGATCTTCCAGGCATCGGCCTGATCGACTTTGTTTTTTCCGTCTTCGCTGCGCGCCGACGTTGTCACGGCGACGCCGTGCTGCATCGCTGCCGCCAGAGCCTGGCGCAATTGTTCGCTTTCGGCATCGGCCAGCGGCTGCCCGCTCTGCGCCCGCTCAAACATGCCGCGCAGGCAATCGACCGTACGCAGCAATAGCTCGACGATGCCGGCATCGACGGCACGACGGCCATCGCGCAATTCATCGAGCAGCGATTCCGCCTCGTGGGTAAAGGCCGCCATGTCGGGAAAGCCGAAGGTGGCCGCGCCGCCTTTGATCGAATGGGCGGCACGAAAAATACCGTGCACCAACTCCCTGTCGCCGCCATCGTCCAGCGCCAGCAACGCCGATTCCATCGCGGCGAGCCCTTCTGCGCTTTCCTCGAAGAAGGTCTGATGAAACTGTGCGAGGCTGACGTTGGTCATCGGTTTAGCCCAGCACCCTCTTAACTGTGGCCAGCAACTGTTCGGGATCGAACGGCTTGACCAACCAGCCGGTTGCGCCGGCCGCTTTGCCTTCCATCTTTTTATCCGTATGCGACTCGGTAGTCAGCATCAGCATCGGCACGCCTTTGTACTCATTCAGCGCACGTAGCTCGCGCACCATGCTGATGCCGTCCATCACCGGCATATTGACGTCGGCCAACACCAAGTCAAAGCGCGTACCGCGTGCCGCATCCAGGGCAAGCTGACCATTTTCGGCCTCGCTCACTTCATGCCCGGCACCGCGCAGGGTAAATGCCACCATGCCGCGCATCGACGCCGAATCGTCCACCGCCAAAATCTTTGCCATCGTCCACCTCAGTTCAAGCCGGTATGGGTGCCGGCAGTTCCAATACCTGTGCCAAGCCGAGTAATGCCGCTGCCTCGCGCAAGGTTTCGCTAACGCCTTGCCAATGAATTTCGCGCCCCGCCGCCGCTGCCTCGCGCCGATAGGCCACCAACAATTGCAGGGCCGTGGTATCCACACGGGCTACCTCGGCGGCGGCCAAGATGCAGCGAGGCTGTTTCAGCGTGGCAAGCAACTGCGTTTGCAATGCCGGCAGTGCAGCCATGCGGCAATCCTGCGGCAACTCGACGAGCTGTCCATCCGCTGCCGGCTCTTTCATGCTCGCCTTCTTGTTCGCCATGCCTGCCCCGCGACCTTCAGCATTGTGGTTGCAGTGCTTATCGGCAGCCGTGTTGCCGGCTTTAGCTGCTTGCCTGCGCGCGACACATCGGGACCTGCCCGCCATGCAGCGCTCAAGTTCCTGCATGCCGTGCCGATTCCTTAGTTCACGTGCGCATTCGGCGCAGCCTCTCTTCGAGGAGCTCGCTTGATTATTCAACCCACCAGTCTTGCCGCGCTTACCTGGGCAGGTGCGGCAGCAGGCAGCAGCGCCGAAAGTTGGCGCATTGGCAACGTGCTGCTGGCACGTCCGCTGGGCACGAGTGCGCAGGGCTTATTGGTATTGCAGATCGGCGCCTTGACGGTAACTACAGAGACGCCGGACAACCCGCTGCCGCCTCAGTTTCAGGTGCGCGTGCTAAGCCTTGGCGCACAGCCGTTGCTGGAAGTGCTGGCGCCAGCCAGCCCCGAGCAGGCAGTGCAGCGAGTATTACGCGAGCGTCTGCCGCAGCAAAATGGTTATGCGCCGCTGCTGGCCACGTTAACGACCCTCGCTCAACGCCCCGTACTACGCCAACTGCCGCCACCGCTACGCACAGCGCTCGCCTTGCTTGAACACAGCATTCGTACTCCCGAGGAAATTCGCAGTGGCCCAGGTCTGCGCGAAGCGGTACTGCGCAGCGGGCTGTTTCTGGAAACCCAACTGGCCAGCGCGGACAGCCCGGATGCCGCACTTGGCGAGGACGACTGGAAGGCGGCGCTGCTACGCCTGAGCAGTTTGCTGCAAGCCGGCGGCCACGTGCCTAAACCGGCAACCGGCGGCCCGGAGACAGCACCACCATTGCAACATCGCGGGCTACAAGCACAGCCGCGCGCCTTGCCGGTCATCGCCGAGCTTGTCGACAACCTTGTCGAAAACGATCAGCCGATCGATCTGCACCCATTGCTGGGCCGGCTACATGCCGATGTGCATGCCGCCTTGGCACGTCTTGAAGTAGCGCAACTGGAATCGACCGCGACCGCGGCCTGGATCGTCGAGATACCGCTGCAAGGCGAGCACGGCCAGGACGTACTGCAACTACAACTGGAACATAGTGCAAGCAGCGAAGATTCCGCCTCGTGGACCCTGGGTTTCGCCCTCGACCTGCCACCGCTTGGCCCACTGCAAGGCGAGCTGCAGCTACGCGGTTTGCGCTTGAGTGTACGGCTGTGGGCGCAACACGCCGCAACCGTACAGAAGCTCGAAGACCGCTTCACTCAGTTGCGCCATGCGGTCGCCGCTAACGGCCTCAGCCTGGATCAACTGAGCTGTCAGGTAGGTCTGCCGCAGACTGGCCAGTCACGCCACGCCGTACTGCTGAAAACCACCGCATGAACGCCATGCCACCACCGCCCCAACGCAAGGTCAGCCTGCGCATCAGCAGCAGCGACAGCACGCCCCCTGCCCTCCCCCCCGAAGCGCTGGAGCGCCTGCTCGCCAGAGCACGCGAACTCGGCCTGCCTTTGCACCACGACCCACAAGTAGCCGCCCTGCTCGCCGCATTGCGCATGCGTGACGACGTACCGCCTGCGCTCTATGCAGCGGCAGCGGCGGTATTGAGCTGTGTTTATGACGCAGCAGCGTTATGGGACTGACAGTGCACCCATCGGCCCGATCGGCGCGCTAACATCAACGCCCATTGGCACCCGTAGACCTGGGTGAAGCCCCGTCGGGGACAGTCGAAAACCGCAAGAAATCACGGCAAATCAAGTCAAATCGAAGTGACGTGTCTTCACGTTTCCTTACGTTATGACTGCCCCACAATGCAAACGTTTGGTTTTAGTGAGTTATCGACTCCGCGCGAAGGCGACAACTTGCATCAATAAGGCTTTACAGGGGAATCCACCGCGTAGGCGTATCCGGCGATCACATCGCCGGACGCCTGGCTATGGCCGGTCCGGGGCCTATACAGCAGGCCGGACACCGTTGCACGCAAGCGCAAGGTTTGCGTGTTGAAAAGACTAGAGTCATACAGGGGGTAGATCATGCATGTCGCACGAAGCAGGATCATAGGTGCCGTCAGCGCACTTGTAGTTTTCGCCGGGGCAGCTCAGGCCGGCACATTTCCAGATTTTGGATATAAGCCACCGTCCAGCTACACCGGGCCCATATTCCAGCTCAGCCAAAGCTATCCGCAAAAACTACCCACCGGCGAGCTGCCCGCTTTCTTCAAGCTGCTGCCCAGCCCGCTTACCAACAACTTCGAACAATGGCGGCCCTACGCGGAAGCGGCGAAAAAATACTGCCTCGAAGGCAACGTAGAAAGCGACTGGTACGTGCAAAAGAACACCGTCCGCAAGTGGTATCACGTGCCGTGGCAGCACTACGGACCACTGGGCCGCGAGGGTATCCATGGCCTCACTAAAGAGGCGCAGATCCAGACCAAGCAACTGGCGCCTACGCAAACCACCACCGGCCAGACTTTTGCCGTCGGCATCTATAACGATATAGGCGGCTATACCATCGGCGAGGTATGGAAAGACTCGCAGAATCCCGACCCGTCGGTGACCTCCAAGCCAAACAGCTTCCATAACGGCACGGTCGTGTGTAAGCCGCTTTTCGCCGACATCGACTTGAAGCAAGTGCCATTCCTGGTCAACCCGGTGTTGTGGCAGGCTTTTGTCACCGACAGCTTCAACTCGGCCAATCGCAGCATCAAGCCGGTAGCGTTGATTCAAATGGATTTCGCCGTGCGCGACAGCCGCGTTCCGGGCACCGGCTGGATCTTCGGCACCTTCCAGTACAACGGCGCAGTCACCGGCAAGCCAGGCTGGGACAACCTGGTGCCCGTGGGCGTGATGTGGGGTAACGACCCGGAGGAGACCGGTGACAGCTACACCAATAAGCAACCGACCGTCACCAAGATCAACCCAGATATCAAGCAAAGCGCCATCAATGCCAAACCGGAACTTCCACCCACCCATCTTGGTTGGAATGGCCGTCTGGACGGCCCGGTAGACAACCCGGTAAGCGCCTGCCTGAGCTGCCATATGACGGCCGAAAGCCCGCAGCTTTCGCCGATGAACCCGACCTTCCAGGCTCCTGACAAGGTCCCGCCGATCGGCTCAAAGGAATGGATGCGCTGGTTCCAGAATGAAGAAGCCGGCACCCCGTTCGACGCGGCAGCAAAGAGCACGGATTTCAGCTTGCAGTTGGACGGCGGCATCGCCAATTTCTACGAATGGAAATGCACCCAGGATGGTGTATTTGTCCAGGGTGGCAATGCTTGTCAGCACACCAACCTGAAGCTCAAGCTGATGAAGTCAGTCACGCCACCGCCGACGATCTACAAGGTCGAACGCGACCAGGTGCTGGAGCAGTTGCACTAAGCACTGCTGCACTAAGCATGAAGCAAGAGAAAAACGAATCAGGCCGAGCTGTTTCCAGCTCGGCCTGATTTTATTTTGATCGCGAATCCTGGTCAGCCCAGGTATGGCCGCTCCACGGCGAACAAAATACCTCGCGCATAAATCCGCCAGTTCGGTGGCGCGCGATCGCCTAGCAGATGGCTGCCGGCAATATAGGCCTGGGCACGTAGCAGAAACGGGACACCGTCGAGTGCCTGCTCGGCCGCTACCGCGTTACCGCTGCGGGACAAGGCCAAGAAGCGCTGCACTTTGGCGACCGCACCAGGTGTGTCGTACTCTTTTTCAATGTTCTCAAGTACGGCGGCGATAGCCGGACTGCCAGCATCCTCTCCTTCGGCGATAGCCAGCCACACGGTCTGCTCGTCTATCCCCTCGCTGGGAGGCAACCGGGCGGCGCGTGCACGCAATGCAGTAGAGGCTCCCTGCGAGCTTGCCGCAAGGCGCAGTACGTGGCCCGCCATCGGCGTGTTTGCGGCAGCGGTTACGGCGTCGTCAAGCTGACCATTGGACAACATGACCAACGAGCGGCCAGGGCCGTTGGGCACGGCCGCACCCGGCTCGGCCAACAGTATGTTGCTCACGGCTGGCGAGGCGCGCGCGAAATCACCCTGCTGCTGCCTCGCGGCGGCCGGGTTGAGCAGACGCAACAAGCGCAACGCCTGCAGTGCCGCGCCTGGGCGTAGCACCAGGCTCTTCGACATAGCGACCTGGTAAGCGGCGAACGCCGCTTGATAGTTGGCATGTTCACCTTCCATGCTCGCGGCGGCGTTGGCGAACCATGGGGAATCCGGCCAGCGCTTGTAACCCTCTGCAAACTTCTGGTCCCGCGCGGGACCCGACGGCATGCAACGCGTCACCAGATAAGCCAAGTCGGACTGCGTCGGCGACGCGTCGGCCAGTGCACGCTGCCGCGAGCAGACCACATCGTGCGCAGGTCCTTTGGCCAAGTCCTGCTCGGCCCGCATGGCGACGATCTCGACGGGAAAATGCGCACGGCGCGCGGCGAATGCAGTATCGAAACCAGGCACCGACGCAGCCAATCCGAGCCAGCTCAGCAGATGAGGCGAGTCCGGCTTGTCAAAACGCACGTGCGCCAGCAGCATGCCCTCAGCAGCGTGCTTGTCCTGAAGCTGATTGACCAAATACTCGGGTGCATCGTCATCGCCGGCATCAAGTACCGTGCGCGTGCCGCCGCCACTCTTGGACTGGATACGATCGGGTGGCGTGGTAAACATATTCTCGGCCGACACCGCCTGCCAACGCTTGGGCGCCAGCATATGGGGTGGAGCTGCTGTCCAGTTGCCGTAAACAGCCGTCCATTGCCGCAGCGGGCTGGCGGCGGCCACGGTATAGACGAGCTGCGTGTCGGACTGACTGACCGGCGCGGTGAAGTCCTCGATCAGCTCGCCATCGTCAGCCAGCGTGGTGACGTGGATATCGCCACGCGATGCCACCGACACGTCCGCATGCGCATGCGGCGCCAGCGCCACGCGATGACCATCCACCGTTGCGACCACCGCGCGAGCCAGGCCGTTGTATACGGTGACCGTGGTACGCCCCACGATCCAGCCCACCGCAAGCACGGAGCCGACGATAGCGATGGCGACCACAGCACGGGCGAGGCCAGGGAAAAAACCGGTAGCCGTCTGAAATTTATGCCAGAAGTCGAGCTTCTCGTGGCGGCCACGCTCGCTGCCCGGCGCCAGCGTGTGATAGGTATCGGGAATCGTCGGTGCCAGGTCGGGCGCCACGGGAGCAGGCGTGCCATGGGTCGCGGCGGCAACCGTGGTCTCGGTCAGCAGCAGCTCGTCGAGCGTTGCGCGCCGCAGTGCCGATAAGCATCCTGCGGTGTGATTGACCCATCGATCGATAAGACGCAGCCATTCATTAATATTGGCTCGCACAGGCGCATTGAGACCGTACCCTCCGAGTAGTGCCGGCCAACTTTCCTCGCCAAGCTCGGCGAGAATTTTGGCTCCGGGGCGCACGCTGGACGCAAGGCTGAACACCTGAGTCAGCGCGCGGTGAACATCGTTCGCACTCGCCAGAATGTGGCGGACTCCACGCTCATTGATGCTGCCGCGTGCGGTAGCGTGCTGCCAGGTGCGTGCCAGGCCAGCGTGCGCATCCCGTACGTTGGCTTCGCTGTGATCGGCGTAGTGCAGTAGTTGCAATAAGCCCTGCAGATATTCCTGCCACGTGGGCGAGAGCTTTGCCGCCGCGGCCAGATGCAGGCTGCGTACGCGCTTCAGTGTCGTTTCCAGTCCCGCACGAGTGGCGGCGCGCTCCACGTCGACGGCTGCAATGGCGGCCGGCAGCTCACTACGCTTCAAGATCCGTCCGCGATGGCGGATGACTCCATCCGGCGCGTCATAGATGCGATCCCGCAGCGAGCACAGCAGTGCATGCTCGGTCTCAAGCGAGCGTAGCTGCCCCAGCTCATCGCCAATATTTTCGGGATACAACATCTCCAGGTGCAGCGGCCCTGTGATGAGGGCGCGCTCATGCAGATCCTCGACGCGCGCGCTCTGGCGCACGGCGGAGAATCCGAGATAGATGCCACGGTAGTGCGGCTTCAGGTGTTCACGGCCGAATTGCTCGTCCAGTTTTTTCAGCGTTTCGGCTGGCTCGGCAATCGCGTGTTCGGTCTTGCCGGCAAGCTCGCGAGTCATCCTCTCACGCAGATCCAGGCTGTCATCGAACACCTCCCACGCACTGCGCTCGTCGGCCGGCGCAAACAGATAGATGCGCTTGGCATTCGTCTCCCGCTCATGGTTCATCGGATGCGTCGACCACATGCGCGGAGGTTGCGCGAGCTCGCTGTTGAAGACACGGAACGCGGCAGCACCCTCACCCGGCACCTGTAGACGGTTGCCGTAATCGGGATCGTTGTAGATCAAACGCAAACGCTCGGCCAATGCCTGGTGCACGGCAAACACATCGCGAGGCGGACGCTGATTGGCCACTTCGCCGCGCAGGAAAATCATGGTCCGATCCCAGGCGTCATCGACGACCTGCAGCCGGTGCAATGCAAGCACCAGCGCATCGCTGCCTGTCAGCGAAACAGCCACGAGATCGGCTTGCATTTCCATCTCACGCGATAACGCACGCTGGGCGATCACCACCAATCGGAACGTGACATCGACTACCGCGCGAAGCGCCCAGATCACCAGGCCCAGCAGCCAGCCGACCCATGCAATACGGAGATCCATCCTGGATAGCTGGCGCAGAAACGTGTCCAGCGCATCGCGCCGGCCGACAATGTGCGCGGCGATCTGCTGGGTTGTATAGACCCAACGCCCCACCGCCATCGAGCGCTGGGCAAAATGGCCGAATTCATGGGCGCAGACCGCCTTGAACTCGCCGAGGTTCAGCATATTCACCAGACCCAGGCCGATTTCCAGATTCTTGCGCGAAGGAAAAAGCAGGTTGAGCAACGACAGGTCGTAGAACACCGCCGCGTTGACGCGCCCGGTGACATAAACCTTGTGCGGTCGCGGCGCGCCCGCCTCATCGGCAATCCGCTCTAGAAAGGCAAACAGGCGCGGCTGCTCGGCGCGGGTCAGCTCGATACCGTCGTTGCGTCCGCCCTTCTTGATGAAGAACAGCGCCTTTATCATGAAGAACGCTAGAAACAGACTGCCGACGCCGACGGCAACCTGCGCAAAACCCCCATCTGAATTGAGCTTCATCAACTCGCCCAGACCGGTCATCACAAACCATGCGGTCAGCGCGAAGTAGAGCAGCATAAAAAGTAGCAGGCCGCCGACAGCAAGCCATGCATGACGCCGATAGGACGGACCTGGGCGCGTAAAAGCAGCCGGCACTTCGGTCGGCCCGGTGGGATACATCGTTTCCATATGATGATTCGCTGTTCGCTATTGTCTTAATCACGCGCGACGATCGACATCGCCGCCCCCTGTCAACATCAGCTCTCCGCCTCTGAGCTTACGAGACTGCCTTTGAGCCTGGACATCCCGGAACAGCGATGCCGCATTTCTTGTCCATCTGATTGAGAAACCGGTGCAAAGATTCACACGCAGTGCCGTTGGCGCCACAAAGAATGGCGCGATAAATCTCCAAATGATCGTTTTTCAGCACAAAGCGCATTCTCACTACCGAAGGATAGAACGGACTCCCTTCGGTAAACGCTTCGAAGGCTTGAGACAGACCACCGGTGACATCAGCCTTGTAGATGATGACGCCATCCGCCGGGTCATCGAATTCGACCCGATAGGTATCGGACGACTTAGCCAGCGCATCAAGCCCTTGCTGAGCCGAGTCGAAAGGCATGGGATAGAAGAGGTCGGTATCCACTATGAGACCGTTTTGCTTCATGTAGCCATCGAGAATGGGAGCGAGTTTGCCTTGCTGCGTTAGCGGTCGCTTGCCCCTATTTGTTGCACTGAAATTGACTGGAATTCGGGCATAAGCCTCTATAGGCCGGCCGTCTTTGATGCTCGGGGAGAATATCCAGTCCTTGACCGCATTAATGGCCGCTGCGTCCAGGATGCGATAACCGCTCGACCGTTCCACCTTGATGTCTTTCGGCCTGCCATCGCTGCCAACCAATGTCATCAGAACAACCATGCCCTCCGCGTTGAGCGTAGCTGCAATCGGCGGATAGCTCGGGGGAGGTGCACGATTAGCCGTTTGCTTGTCCATCGACAAGAGCTGATTCGCGATGGTTTCCGACTTGTACGCATCTTGTGCGACAGCCGTCGAGAGGCCGGCAGTCAGCGCCAGCGCAAACAGTTGCTTCCACATTGATATTCCCCCGAGGCGCCTCGACTCACGCCTTGCAGTGGCAAGGCCTCCTTGATCGGGACACCGGCCAAGGATATGCGCCGACTCGTTATCGTTCAACCGACATCGAGGTCATACAACGTAGGTTGGGTTGAACGAAGTGATACCCAACGTTGCGTAATGCTGAGGCTCGCCGCGATACCCAACTGGCGTGTCTTTGGAATTCGTTGTGATGCCTAACGTTGCGCAATGTTGGGGTTCGCTTTGCTCACCCCAACCTACGATTAAGCGGGCGCCTCTTTCGGACCGTAGATATCGAGTCCCATATCAATACGCCGCCTGGCCAACCCACCTAAAACGGTTAGAGGAACCAGTAATTCCTCATTGCCGTGAAAATACCGTGTCACTTTGATATCAAATATCGGCTACCTAAGCAGGCCCGACCTCCAGCCCTGGCCGCGGCGATCTATCTTTAGCGTTAATATCACATGCAATTAAGTGGATATAGAGATAATCTATTGGCACTCGCTTAGATCCAAAGCCTCCATATCCCGGATGCCGAATTTTTCCTGCGCAAATACACCCATACAGCCGGTGCATCTGCAATGTTGCACCCCATCGCAACCTGAGGAGAGAACGACATGAAAGCTACCGCTGGTGGAGCCATTGCCATCGTATTGCTGGCCATCTACGTGTATCTCATTGTTGCTGGGTGCCTCCTGGTCGGCTCTCAGGCCGGGGCCGCTGCTGATGCCCAAATACCCGCACATTTCAACGATGTCATGTCCCAGACTCTTTCGGTGATCGGTGGATTGGTATCGGCACTTGTCATCGCCGAGTTGGCCATCACCAAACCGGGCGAAGCCCCGGTTGCGCGGGTTCTGGCCGTGGATGCGTCCGCCAGGTCAAAAAACATATTGATGTGGGTCACCGGGCTTTACATTCTGGTGTGGTTACTCGCTGGCCTGGCGGCTTTCATGGTCGGCATGAATAGCCCCAATAAGCTGCCGCCACTTACCAGCGTCGGGCAATCATGGTTTGGCCTGGCCGTGGCCGCGGCATACGCCTATTTCGGTCTCAAACCCCAATAAGGCCGCCATACCGGCGAACCCCAACGGCAACGCCTTCGAACATCAAGCAAACATGTAGTTGGGCTGAACGAAGTGATGCCCAACGTTGCGCAAAGCTGAGGCTAGCTGTGATACCCAACATGGCATGCTTTTGGGGCTCACCGCGAGCCCCAACGTGGCGAAACGTTGGGGTTCGCTTGCGCTCACCCCAACCTACGTAATACGTACCCTCCATTCGATGACGCAGCACTTGCCGCGCTTCTGCAAGAGAAGCGCCGTAGTCATCGGAAACGTTATCCTCGGCACCATGGGTAACCCGCGACCCGATGGCCAAGAGTCTCTGAGGCCGGATACGCCTGCCCGTGAAGCGCCCCCCATTTGGCGCCACGGCAACGGGCCCCACTACATGTCGATTTCCCCGAACCTCGTTCGTCTTTAGTCATGAAGACCGCCTTCACCTGCACCATCGCGCACCCCGCATCCACAGGAGATTGGTTATGACGCACGTCCCGCCACTGGTCCCCGCCGCCGAGCTTGCCAAGCGCAACGGCCGGACCTTTCCCAATGAAAGTGACGACTACCGTCGCGCCCGCAATGCGCTGTTTATCGAGGAGATCGAACTGCGCCGGCATATTGAACGCGTCGCCGAGCAGCGTCGCGCGCTGCCGCCCGGCGGCGAGGTAACCGGCAGCTACCATTTTCAGGGCGAGCACGGACCGCTCGATCTCGCCGGTCTTTTCGGCGACAAACAAACCCTTGTCATCTATAGCTATATGTTTGGCCCGCAGCGCGAACGTCCCTGCCCGATGTGTACATCGCTACTGAGCGCCTGGGAGGGCGAGGCGCGCGATATAGGGCAACGGGTTGCGCTGGCTGTTGTTGCGCGCTCGCCCATCGAGCGCCTCATCGCATTCAAAAAGGAACGCGGCTGGCGCGACCTCGCCCTGTATTCCGACACCGACGGCAGCTATAGCCGCGACTACTATGGCGTCGACCAGGACGGCGGCGATGACTCGGCATTCAACGTATTCACCCGCCGCGACGGCACCATCCGTCACTTCTGGAGCGGTGAAATGGGCTTCGAGTCCGCCGACCCCGGCCAGGACCCGCGCGGGGCACCCGACCTGATGCCGATCTGGACCATTCTTGACGTAACGCCGGAAGGGCGAGGCAGCGACTGGTACCCCCAACTCGACTACCCCGACCAGGCGCGTTGAATCCGCTGCGGCCTTCTTTCCCGGACACTAGCGACGCGCGGCACGCGGAGCTGCCCCATGTGTCTTGGCTGGTTTGCCCGGCGCCGCAGCCTTGGTGGCGAGTCGGAATGGCGGCGCCTGCTCGCGAATGTAATGCCACAATCGGTTGGCGACCGGCCCCTGCGGCCGGTCGCCGCGCCGCGCCGCAACCAGTTGCTGCACGTTGCCAGGCATGTAAGTGCCGCCTATCGATTGCAGCCGCCCCTCGCGCAACTCCTGCTCGACCAGAAAGCGCGGCATATGACCCCAGCCCATGCCCTGCAAGATGATTTCCTTTTTCATCAACTGATCGGCCACCGTGCACTGGTGTGCGCCCTCGATGATGAAGTAACTGCGCGGCGCTGAATCGCGCGCGGTGTCGCGGATGATGCATTGAGTGAAATCGCGCATCTGCTCGGGCTTGATCGAGCGCGATATCGGAAAAGGCAGAAAACCCGGCGCCACCACCGGCACGAACGAGATTTTGCATAGATCCACCCATTCCATGCGTGGGTCGCTTTTGTCGATGTGATGCAGGATCAGATCGGCATCGCCATTGAACAATCGCTCCCAGGGGCCGGAGATCGCCTCGAAATGCAGATGCAGCCGCGTACCGGGACATGCGGCGAAGAAACGGCTCAGCAAGCCTAACGTTTGCGGCAACGGGCACAAGTCGCCGATCACCACGCGCAACTCGCTTTCCTCGCCCATCGCCAACTGCGCGGCATGGGTGCGCAGATCGGCCATGTCGCGCAGCAACGACTGCGCCCTGCGGTGAAACGAATGTCCCGCCTCGGTCGGGGTCACTCGATAACCACTGCGATCGAGCAGGCTCAAGCCAAGCTGGCGCTCCAGCTTGGCAACGGCAGCGAACACCGCCGGGTGCGAGCGATGCAGCACCGTCGCGGCAGCCTGGAAGCCCCCGGCCCGCACCACGGCGTCGAAACATTGCAGATCGTGCAGAGTAAATTCGCTCATGTCCGTTTTATCTACAGAGATTGTGCGAACTTTGTAATATCTTCTGATCGACCCCGCAACTAGATTTGCTCCACGGCATCCGCCGTTGCAGGAGCAAATACCGATGCGCGCCATTGTCAGGAAGCAATACGGCGAGGCAGATCAGCTATCGATTGAACAACGCCCAGATCCGCAGGCGCAGCCAGGCCAGGTGCTGATCGAAGTCCGCGCGTTCGGCTTGAATCGCGCCGAGATCTATATGCGCCGTGGCGCCTGGGGCGAGGTGGCGGACATCAGCGGTATCGAGTGCGTCGGGCTGGTCAAGGCCGATCCGGCCGGCCGCCTCGCTACAGGCCAAAAGGTAGCCGCGTTGCTGGGTGGCATGGGGCGAAGCATTCCCGGCAGCTATGCCGAGTATGTGAGCGTGCCGGCCGACCACGTGGTGCCGCTGCAAACCGAATTACCGTGGGAAGCGCTGGCGGCGATCCCGGAATCCTACGCTACCGCCTGGACCAGCCTGCACCACAACCTCGCACTGGCTCCCGGCCAGACCCTGCTGATTCGCGGCGCCACCTCGGCGCTGGGGCGAGCCGCCATCAATATTGCCGCGCACGCCGGGGCATATGTCATCGCCACGACACGTCGCCTCGAACACACAGCCGGGCTATTACAGCTCGGGGCGAAGCAAGTGTTGCTGGAGGAATCCCAGCTAGCGCAGCGCGTTCGCGAATGGCACCCCGACGGCATCGATGCGGTGCTGGACATTATCGGCAACAGCGCATTGCTCGACTCGCTCGCCATGGCGCGGCCGGATGGACGCGTCTGCCAAGTCGGCTTTCTCGGCGGCGGCGAACCGCTGGCTTTATTCAACCCACTGCAGCACATGCCAAGCGGCGTGCAGCTCAGTTTCTTCGGTAGCGCCATGGCCTACGGCACGCCGGCCTATCCGCTGTCCGATGTACCGCTACAAACCATCGTCGAGCGTGTTGCCGACGGCACGTATCAAGCCAAGCCGGCGCACGTATTTCGCTTCGAGCAGATTCGCGACGCGCATCGCTTGATGGAATCGAACCAGGCCGGCGGCAAGCTGGTGGTTTGCATCTGAAATCCCCCACCGTTTTTATTCGGAGTTTTTTATGAAGCCGTATCCAAACCATGATGTAGAGCCCATGAACCACTTGGCCTTCTTTACCACCGGCGACGGATGCCGCATCGCCTATCGATTCGATGGCCCAGCCGACAAGCCCGTGCTGGTGCTATCAAACTCCATCGGCACCACCTTGAATATGTGGGATATGCAAATTGAGGCGCTGTCGCAGCACTTTCGCGTGTTGCGCTACGACACCCGAGGCCATGGCGGCTCAAGCGTTACAGCCGGAGCTTATTCGTTCGACCGGCTCGGCCGGGATGTAATCGAGCTGCTCGACGCCTTGAATATCAGCCGCGCGCATTTCTGTGGGCTATCGCTGGGCGGCATGATCGGCCAGTGGCTGGGCATTTACGCCCCTGAGCGCATAGACCACCTGATTCTGTGCAATACCTCATCCTTTATGGGTCCCGCCGAACAATGGGATGAGCGCATAGCCTCCGTGCTGCAGGCCAAGGACATGTCCGAAACCGCCGAGATGTTCCTCAGCTATTGGTTTCCGCCGCATATGCTGCAGGCACAGAGCGCCATCGTCGATTCGATTCGCGCGGTGTTGCTGTCCATGGACCCCCAAGGATTTGCCGGTTGCTACGCCGCCGTCCGCGACATGGACATGCGCCGCACCGTCGCACTTATCCCCCGCCCCACACTGGTGATCGCCGGTCAGTACGATACGGTGACGCTACCCAGTCACAGTGAATGGATTGCCGCTCACGTACCGGGAGCAAAGCTCGTGATATTGCCGGCAGTGCATCTGTCGAATATCGAGTACCCCGCCGAATTTCTCAGCGCTATGCTCGAATGCCTGCTTTCGCCATCGAAAGACTGAAGGCACAAGGCGCAGAGATATTGAAAGGGCTGCCGCAAGGCGGCCTTTTCGTGCATGGGCATCGCTAAGCGGCGTCGGCTTGCCGGCGTCGCGGCTCGTATGAGGCAACACCGCGCTCAGTGATTCGCGTGCTCGATCCATGCCTCCAGTAAGAATGCTCAGCACGAGCATCAGATAGCACTTGGCAAAATCCTTGAACGAACGAAGGCGCATTTTGGGCAACTCAAGATGCATGATGCGAATCCGCGAAGGTGGACTGTAACTAGGGGAGCGGAAGCGCAGCCGATTGGGGTTGCCTGACGACACATGCAGCCACGGGCTTATGCGCGCCTACCGGCATGAAAACGCGGGGATACCTCAGACTCTTGCCCCCTTTCTACCTATCAACAAGTCGAATGTCGGATTGACTCACCTGGATATCCAACCCTGTTTCGAGTTCCAAGATATATATCGCCTCAGGCTTCAGTTCTAGCACGGTCACGAGCGAGCCAAACGAGCCGACTGACTCGCCCGATAAAACCTGGACATAGTCGTTATGCATGAACGCCACGCCGGGTATCGCCTCGCGATTGAGGAAGGCTTGGCCAAGATCGGCTGGTTTCATATACGAAACGTATCTCTTGGTACCGGCGTAATCTCGGAACTGAGCATATCAGCGACCCAACGAACATGACCGTCTTGTGCTTTGCATACGACAATGTGCATCTGGTCGCCAGATGCTGACGTGTACATATGATCAACTTCAGCGATATCGCCGATTTGCGGAAAGCTACCATCGCCAACGCTTGTATCTACTCGCTCTAGCGGCACAGCAGCCACGACCCTCGCAAGCGGGATCTTCATAAGGCACCTAACATTCGCTGGCCAGAATCCGGGGGGGAGGTAATCACTCTACCCCTTTTGCTCTTCCGGCCAGAGCAACGCCTGGGCGACCACCACATGCTCGCCATTGAACGTCGCCGCCGGGGATCCGTACAGCGAGTAGCCGAGGTCGAGGGCTTCGGAAACACGGTGGCAAAACGATGCATCGTCCTTGCCGGTCAGCAATCGATATCGCGGAAAACCATCGGGCGGTGAATCAGACATAGGGAAGGCTCCTTCAAGGTACTTAAGGCAGTCGACGTCTGCCATATGGAAAGCAGACAGCCGACGTTATTGATCGACATCCACAGCAGTGCTAAACGTCAATCGGTTACTCGCTGGATCATGAATGGTCATTTCCCTGGTCTTCCAAGCGGTGTCCATCACGCCGGGGCGGCTATACCTATAGCCGCTAGCGAGAAGCCGCTGGTGGAATTCGTCGATATCGGTCGTCGCGATTCTTATCGCGGAGCCGGGGCTGCCATCGCCATGATGCTCGGAAAGGTGCAGCACACAACCATCCTTGGAAACCTGCATGTACAGCGGCAGGCCCTCTTCAAACCGATGCTCCCAATCGACGTTGAACCCGAGAAAGCCCACATAGAAATCCTTGGTCTTATCCACATCGAACATGCGAAGGATGGGCGTGACGGTTCCGAGGCTCATGGCATTCCCTCTTAAGCACGGTGGATGGCGGCGCCCGATGATATCCGGTCCGCTCGAATGATATCCGGTCCGCTCGAATGCGTTCGCTATCTTTATAAAGTGGCTTGCCGCGCGATGCCAAAGTGGTTCTTGTGGAGGTCCCATGCATGCCCTAGCGTGCTTTGCACCTGAGCTTGCATCACAAAGAGGGTGTCAACATGGTGACTTACAAGAGCATCAGCCTGCTTGGTGCATGGTGTGCAATGAGTTGGCTCTTCTTCCCCAGCCATCTATTCGCGCAAACGCACCCTACCCTTCTCACGCAGCCTCAAGCCAGCGTGCCCACCCGCAGCGATGGGCAACACGATTTCGACTTTCACATTGGCACCTGGAAAACCCAGCTCAAGCGGCTAGTTCACCCCTTGAGCGGCTCCCAAACCTGGGCTGCCTATGAAGGCACCAGCGTTGTGCGCAAGCTGTGGAACGGCCGCGCAAACCTGGTGGAACTCGAAGCCGATGGCCCTGCCGGCCACCTCGAACTGTTATCCCTGCGCCTATACAACCCGCAAGCGCACCAATGGAGCCTCAACGTTACCAGCAGCAAAAGCGGCAGCTTGGGCACGCCCACGGTCGGCGAGTTCAAGAACGGACGCGGTGAATTTATCGACCAGGAAACCTTCAACGACCGGACCATCCTCGTTCGATTCGTCATTTCGGATATCACCGCAGACTCATGCCACTTTGAGCAAGCGTTCTCCGATGACGGCGGCAAGACCTGGGAGATCAACTGGATCGCAACCGACACCCGAGTTAAAGCACCGCAGGAATGAGCAGTTGCGGCGAGCGTAGGTTGGGGTGAGCGCAAGCGAACCCCAACGTTGCGTCACATCGGGTATCGCGGCGAGTCCCAAAAGCATGCCCTATTGGGTATCACGGCGAGCCCTAACATTGCGCAACGTTGGGCATCACTTTGTTCAGCCCAACCTACGCTCCTCTGCGATGGTTCTGCCGTGGCAGGATGGTTGGCTATCGCTTCGTTCAACCAAACCATGCTCCCTCAAGACAACTCACCCGCATTACCGAGAAACCATGAGCGCAAGAAATCGATCAGCGCGCGAACTTTGGGCTGTTCGTTGCGAGTGTTTGGCCATATCAGATAAATACCGCATGTGGGCAGTTGCCAATCGGGCAGCACGCAGCGCAGCGCTCCACATTGAAGATCGTGCGCAACGGAAAAATCCGTGACTACCGACAGACCTGCGCCACCACGCAGCAAGCCAAGCAGGCCTTCCGGGGTATTGGTGCTGAGTCCGCTGCGCATGCGCACGTCGCAATGGGCTCCATCAGGCCCTTTGAACTGCCACCACAACGGGGTTCGCAACAAGGTCAGTGCGACCCAGCGATGATTCGCCAACTGCGAGGGATGCTCAGGCGTGCCCGCTTGCGCGAGATAGGCCGGTGCCGCCGCTACAAATAGCGCGAACTCGCCGATTTTAAGCGACTTCATCGAGGAGTCCTCCGGCCAGCCCAACCGCACGGCCAGGTCAATGCGCTCGCTCACCAGATCCAGCACGCGACTCTCGGTAATCAGCTCCAAATGCAATTGAGGATGCAGCAATGAAAACGCGGCAAAGGCCGGCCCGATAACCGACATCGCATAGTCGGACGGTACCGTGACCCGCAAGACACCGGATAGACGCGTGGTGCCGTCCACGAATTCGCCGATTGCCGTATACAGATTTTGCAAGGGTGACGTGCAGGCTAGCTGCAGGTTGATGCCGGCTTCGGTAGGAACCACGCGTCGGGTGGTGCGGATAAAAAGAGCCGTGGCTAACTCCTTCTCCAGCCGAGCCACCTGCAGGCAAAGTTGGTTTTTGCCCATGCCGAGCTTTTTCGCGGCCGCCGTAAAACTGCCGGCTTCCGCAACGGCCAGAAAGGCATGAAGTCGATCCAGCGACATGCGGTGCGCGACCAAGCGATTGTCTCCGAATTACGCCCAGAGTGTATCAATTTGCGTCATTTACTGTGGTAGGGGTGAGCGAGCACCATTTCGTTGGGTAAGGCAGCAAAAAACAACGATGAAAAGGTGGCGTCGACCAAGGCCATGGGTCCGAACCACCGACAGCGCATGTTGGTAGCCGCGCGGTATGCATGCATTTGTCACCCCCAACTCCAGCCGATCTCGCAACCTCCACGGTTGGGATGTTCATTGCTTCTGAGGGGCCTTTGACCGAACGCTTTTCAAAAAAGGAGCACGCTGATGCCTCAGGTCATTACCATTCCGTATGACGGACAAGAAGTCGGCCAAGGATACAATTCCGAGACACACGAGACCGTCGGCACCGCCTTATCCGTCGCCAACATCTCCGAAGATCCCGCCGTGGACGGGCAGCAGGTAACGACCTTCTTCCAAAGCGTGACCTCGCAGGAAAACCTGATGGAGTCCCTGGGGATTTCCGCTTCGCTCGATGTCCGCTACGGCTTGTTTGCCGGCGGCGCAAAAATGGACTTTGCGCAAAGTCACGCCGTCAACTCCTACTCATCGTTCGTCGCGGGGCGTTGCGTCGTGAACAACGCGATCCGACACGGTCATGGATTCACCTTAAGCGAGACGGCCACGGCCTTGGTGACGACGCAGAGAATGGATGAATTCAAGACCGCATTTGGCGACATGTTTGTTCGCTCTTTGAAAACCGGCGGTGAATTCGATGTCGTTGCGCGAATTACCTCGGTGAGCGAAGAACATCAAACTCAGATGTCGGCAAGCCTTCAGGCGGAATATAACGGCCTTGTATCGGACGTCTCCTTCTCCGCGTCGTTCAAGAGCGCAACGTCCGACTCAAGCAATCACACCGAAGTAACGGTTTTTATGAGTCAAGCCGGCGGCATCGGTGAGCAGGCATCGTTCACCGGGTCTGATGCAACGAAAATTCTTCAGCGCCTGAGTGAATTTCCGGCTCTTGTGCATCAGCATCCCGTCGGCTTTGAAGTTGAACTGGCAAGCTACAACACCATACCCCTTCCGGTGCCTACCGTTGAAGAATCTCAAGATCGCCAGATCATCCTGCAGGATTGTCTTAATCAGAAAATGGGATTTCTGAAGGCAGTGGCCGACCTGGATTTCATTATGGGTGAGGATACACGGATATTTTTCGATAACCCTCCGCCCATCGCGGACCTATCGATTATGCAAGGTCAATATCGGTCCGCACTCAATGCACTAATGGCTCATGCCATCAAAGTCTCGACTGGACAGATGAACCCACCGCAGACCTTTGTTGCAAACCCTTCTCCACCACCGTTGAACTTCAAAAAGAAGAAGCCATTTGTCGCCATTCCGAACTGGGGCTGCATCGAAGACGTCCAGCGGTCCTCGGCTGATATGCCCAGCGCCGCGGATCTTGGCCTCAACATTATTTACGTGGTTGGCGGGCAAGGTACCGACGACGATCGAAACACAGCAACGAGCAGAGGCAATGTAATCAGCATAGTGCCCCCAGCGAACCAAAAAGTGCCACCAGGATTTTCAGTAACAGTTACCTACTATAACTAATGACAATCGTCCGAAAATGCCTTCCTTTTGATTGGACAAAGCTGCGGCGGCACAGTCGCCCGAACGCACGGAGATGTCGAGATGCTGCAGAATCCATTTTTAACTCCACCTCAAATTGAAGGGCCAAAGTCCCGTAGTTGGGGGCGTGGTCTCGTCTTCGGGTTTCAAGGTCCGCCGGCATCGGTAACCACACCGGCGAACGAGGAAGATGCTGATGCCTTCCAGCAAGGCGTACTCGCCGGGCAGCAAGCAGCTACTAACGGCCTGGACGTTCTTACGGATACATGCGTAGACCTGCACAAAGAGTCACCGGCCACGGCGGATCTGGTACCCGCGGGCTTTGAAGCCGTGCTGATAGGAAAGGACATCGTTGAGGCCGCTTTCGCCAGCACGATTGTCGGAGCAGTTCTCCTTCTCGTCGATCTGTCGGCAAATGCGACGACCCACTTCGATGATCCAGACAAGGCGTTGCAAGCCGATGCCATAGCCCTGCAGCAGCTACTGAACGATATGGGCATCAACGACTCGATGGCGCTATTTATCGGCGGTGGCGTGGACAACACCGTCGCGCAATGTGAGCTGAAGCTGACCCCGATATTCCGCTCGCAAGACGCCGCCCGATCGGCGGCACTGGCATTTGCCAGACCCTCGTATGTGGTCGTCAGTTGGCGCACCGATCAGTCGGGTGGAATGACCCTGGTCGATTCGGGCTGATTCAAGCACAGGTTCTCAAACTAGCGAGTGGCGAAAAGGCGTAAAAGAGAGACCATGTCAGTGCACCTTTTTGTTCGCCGCATGGGGAGCGACGTCGCATCGTCAATCACTGCGACCGCGTCAACCTCGATCAGGTAATCGGGGTTGGACAGTGTCGCCACTCCCACCAGGGTATCGGGCGGCTTGTAATTGCCGAACAGCGCCACCCTCGCTTTTTCGATCAGCGGCACATACTCACGCCGATGATTGACAACATAGATCGTGATCTTGGCCACTTGATCCGACCGGGCACCACCGGCAGTGATGCCCCTTACCCGCACCCACCCTACGGGATGCAGGCACACAAGCCTTCGTGAAACAAAGGGCTGGACCATCCTGCGGATTCCAGCTTCGCTGGACACCGCTTTCGGCCGAGGCCGAACAAGTCGCCGCTGTTGAACCGTGTTGAGTCAAGCACACATTGCCGTCCGCCGATATTGCCGGCAAGCTTGGGTCATTGGCCGAAGAGGCCATCCACGCTCAACGAATCTCGGTGCGGCCGTCATGCTCCGAACGCTCACTCGACCGCGCCCGGAGGGAAATAACGAATGACGAATGACGATCGCACCAGGACAATTCCAAGGAGAACACCCGAATCGGCGGCCATGTCTGCAAACGTAAAACGGGCGATGGCGATCACCGCCACTATCAACCGTCTGACGTTTGACGATGCGGATGAAGTCCGGGCCTTGTTCAGCGACCTCATCGGCAAGAAGGTCGACGACAGCTTCTTATTGATACCGCCATTCTATACAGCAGGCGGAGTCGACATCCGCGTTGGTCGCAATGTCTTCGTAAATCAGAATTGCACTTTCTATGATCTTGGCGGGCTCGACATTGCCGACGATGTAATGATCGGGCCGAATGTGAGCATCATCACGACCAGCCATCCCGTCGAACCTTCCCAGCGACACAGCTTCGTCATTGCAAAGCCCATCGTGATTGAAAGGAACGTCTGGATCGCAGCCAACGCGACCATCATCGGTGGCGTCACCGTAGGCGAGAACTCGGTCGTCGCGGCGGGCTCGGTGGTCACCAAGGACGTTCCCCCGAATACGCTTGTCGGGGGAAATCCGGCGCGGGTCATTCGCTCGATTGCCGATTGACGGAACCTCCGAAAGGGACAAAACCAGTGAAAAGCTGTTCGCCATCAGCGCCAGACTAGATGGACGCGATGTGACTCCCGGCGAACAAACCGGACTCGCATTACTGCGAAACGAAACGCACTTCTATGCCGCAGGCAGCACGCTACCCTCCGCGCCTAAGCTTGCGTATCTGTCTTGCTTGCGCGGGCATACCCAAATCATTGGCGGTGTAGTGCACCAGCTTGCGGGTCGCCAGGTCCACCGTGACGAAATCATCCGGCGTCTTGGTTTGCGCTCCGTCTGAAGCGGGGTGGTATTCAATGCGCAATTGATTGGCATCGACGATCAGGCGCAGATAGCCGTAGTTTGTATCGTCGTAGTTTTCCAAGACCACTTGGTCGGTGCTGGCCGATGCTTTCTGGATCACTTGAGGCGCGCGCAGCACGGCGGCACCCGCCGCACTCAGTTTCTGCAAGCCGTGACCACCGTTACCGCAGACCAGATAGGGAATCTGCGTACCATCGGACTGGCGCGTGCGCGTGAAACGCTGGAAATTGTGCGCATGGCCGGACAGAAAGGCGTGCGGCCAAACACCTACCTGGTCGCACAACTGATCCAACTGCTTGAGCAGACTGATGCTCCAGCCATGTCGAGACACGGTGTAAGGCGGATGATGATCGGCAAAGAGCAATGCGCCTTTAAACTTTTCGGCCTTGACCCGCTGTAGCGCCGCCTTGACGAAGGCGAGTTGCGCATTGCCAATCGTAGGGTCGGCAATCACGCCTGGGTCCTCCAGCGTGTTGCTGTAGAGCACCAGGATGCGTACAAACGGCGCTTCAAGTGTGAAGAACACGCCAGGCTGGATTTGCGCAGTGCGCGACAAGCCACCAGCCTCAAGCGTAACCATAAAGCTCTCAGCACAGAAGTTGCGCAAGTAAGCGTCGAGTGTGCGGGCATGCGCCAATGGCGACACCATACCGTCATGGTTGCCGGCAGCCGCGAGAATCGGCGCAGGATAATCGCGATACGGATCGTAGAACTGATCGTAGTAGTAGACGGCTTCACCGAAGCTGTAGACGATATCGCCCAGCAGCAGATTGAATTGCGGCACTTCACGCGGATCGCTCTCCTGGAAGTCGCTGGTCATCTTGTCGGCTACTTGGTTTTGCGTGGCGGGCCCGCGTGTGCTGCCGCAATCGCCGGTGGCATGAAACACGAGCTGGCCGCCCTGAGTGATGCGCTTGATCGCAGCGGTATTACCGCCCATCACCTGCTCCAACGTCAGTTGCGGCTCCACTCCGCCGCGCGGCAGCGGATAAGGCAAGGGCTGCAGTTTATGTTTTTTATTGAGCTGGTCGATCACCGTATACGCCGGGCCGTCCGACGGATGATTGACGACGAATGTCGTCGGATCGGGCGTCGGTCCCGGCTGCGAAAATACCGGCTGTTGCAGGGTGCGCACTGAAGGCGCGTTGGCAGCAGCCGTGCCGCCAACGGCGGCGGCCGGGCTGCTGCGCTTAGTGCGCTTGCTCGTTTGCTTGGTCCGCTTCATAACGTCTCCTGGGCAGGGAAACCACCATGGCATTGGACGATACGATAGGCCCGATCCACGGGTCGAAGAGCGGCATGCCAAATCCATGTGCCGCACTGCGCAGAATCAATGAGTTCGATGACAGCCTCAAGTCGATTCAGCGCAGGACTTTCAATGTCGACGCAAACTTACGACAAGCGCCTGATGGGGCACAAGAGCGCCCTGACTGCAGCACAAGTGGATCAAACCGACGTAGGTTGGGCTGAGCAAAGCGAACCACGACCTACCGCGCGTGATCGCACACCCGAGCATTTAAGCGCGCGTGATTGACACAGATAAAACGTGTTATTCGTCCTTTTGCGCCTGCGCTATTCGACATAATCCGCAGAACCTGTTCCATGAAGGTATCGCTTAGTAAGTTATGTTCCATCAGCACGCGATGAAAAATCGGGCCGTGGATCACACCCACCTACACCTCGAGATCCAGATCGGCCTGAAGTTCGCCTCAGCCAAGCGCACGCTGCAGCGCGTCCTATGCCGCGCGAATCTTCTCGACGGGGGTGTTTGCGGCCACGAACGTGGTCGCGGCGACCTGCTCTTATGTGATGCATTTGGCTATTTTTCTGCCTTCTTGATCGGCTTACATCGCAAGTGCGCGCAGCTAGAGATACACCACGCAACCCGCCCGATTTTCAGCACCTATCGCCGCCGCATAGATTTGATGGCCCCTTCAAGTTGTATGAAACACGTATTTGGCAAATCCGTCGAACGATACGGATATTTATTCCTATATCTCCATTCATTACGTTTGCATTGTTAACGCCTGCATTTCAAAGCTGTTTCTAGGGGCTGCTGCGGATTACGCGTTTGTCGAGATACGGTCGACGTCGATGGTCCGCACGCAGAGTTCGGCATTTGAGATGTAGAGCATGTACGCACGATCGTGTCCAACGATTTGGGGTGGGTCGCGCCGTGAATGACATCCGTTCACGCCTCGATAAATTTGCAGGAACGTCCTGAAAACGACCGAGCTCGCGAGAAGTCCGCGGCCTTGGTGCGTGCTGCATCAAAAATGCAGGGATTTACGGTTGCCATGTTCGTGTGTTCTCTCATAAATCGGAGCCGGCTCTGAATATCGGCTCCATCACCGGAGATTTCAGTATGCACGGTACACAAACCCCCATACCCATTGCAGGGTTTAAGACATCGTTGCTTGCCATTTTTCTCGCTACATTCACGCTCAACGTCTTTGCATCGGGCGCTAACGACCACTCGGCGGCGATGCCCCCACCGCCTGCGGGCGCACATTCGTTGAAGCCGATTGTGCATGTTAAGTCCGCAGCTCCCGACTTCCGCCCAGCACCACCCGATGGCGTGCGGATCCCTGAGCGCTATCTGGATTATGACTACAGCCCGGAAACCTCCTCCGCGCGTTTCATTCATGACGAGCCTTCGAAGGTAAGGCACTTCGCACAGATGGCTAGCAAGAGCGTTGCTGCTGCCACGGCTACTTGCGACGCGAACGCGTTCGCCAACGCATCGACGAACACGGTCGGAGAGTTGATTCGGACCGCTGATTGGTCCTGTATCAACACGCTCTTCAGCCTGACAGGAACCACGGCCGGCGCGGTGTTCTCCGAGGGCAAGATGATCGCGGTTGCGAATTACGCGAAAGCTTACGCTGTGAGTTATCCGGGCGATGACAGCACCGGCGTCGAGCAGTTTGCGACCTTTCTACGTGCCGGTTATTACGTGCAGTTCAATAACCCGACTGCTGTTCCAGCCTATTCGTCAAACGTCGCGACGGCGGTAGACGCATACCTGGACGCCTTCGTCGCAAACTCGCATTTTTACGACGTGAATGACAACCATGGCGCGGTTCTCGGTGAGGTACTTACACTCACGGCAAGCTCGTCCCAGCAGGCTCGCTACGCGGGTACTTACAAGAGTCTCCTCGACCGATATAACAGCAGTTACAACGCCTTCTACAACATGAAGGGATCGATCGACCAGGTCTTCAGTGCTTACTACCTCGGCGCCTGGAATCCGGCCTGGGTGAGTCTGGTGAACTCCGATACCTCAGTCATCAGCACGCTCAACAATTTCGTCACGCGTGCCAAGTTCAATGCGAATGCCCCGGACGAATGGCTCACGCGCGATGCCGCTGCTGAGTTGGCACATTTTCTCGATGGCAATACGTACGCATCGAACGTTGTCAATGTGGCCAAGCCGCTGGTGCGCACGGTTATTCAAACATACAACTTCAGCAACAACGGCATTTCGATCTTCATCGCTGCGGTGGCCGGTCAAGACTATTACGACGGTACGAATTGCAGCTATTACGGCACCTGCGCCACCAAGTCACAGGTCATGGCCAGTGTGCAGGGACAGTCGTATCAGTGCCCGAGCGATGCGATCAAGATCGTCGCGCAGAACATGACCACGCAGCAGTTCAGCGACACCTGCGCCACACTCCACAACGAAGTCGGATACATCCACGGCCTGTTCAAAGACCCCGGTCAAATCGCCAGCGATAACACCGTAGGCCTGGAAGTCGACGTATTCAACAGCTCCGCCGACTACGCGACATACGGCTCTTATCTCTACGGCATCAACACGAATAATGGTGGCCTGAGTATCAAAGGCGACCCTTCGCAGGTTGGCAACATCGCCCATTTTTACTGTTATCACGCCGAGTGGATTACCGCCGACTGGGAGATCTGGAATCTCTGGCACGAGTTCACGCACTATATGGATGGCAAGTACAACCAGAAGGGCTCTTTCGGCGATGAGCCGACGTCGAATGCCGACCTGCCTTATTCAGAGGTGTGGTGGATCGAAGGCATCGCCGAGTATGTAAGCTATTCCTATCGCAACCTGGTCGATTCGGGGGCGGTCCCCGTCGCCGGGAATCACACGTATTCTCTTCCACGGCTGTTCAACAATACTTACGACATGGCTTCTTATCAGGAAGCGGCGTATCCAGGCGGCTATCTTGCCGTCAACTTCATGATTAACAACCACCGCTCCGACATCGACACGATGTTGGGCATCTTCCGCGCGGGCAACTTCAGCACCAGTTATCACACCTTTCTTGACGGTATCCGCAATAGCTACACGTCGGAGTTCGAGTCGTTCGAAACTTGCTTCAACAGCAATAGCGGTACCGGCGGCTGCGGCACTGGTGGTGGTTCTACCGGCGCTGCCACGCTGAGTCCGGCAAGCTTCAACTTCGGCAACGTCGCGGTGAATGGCTACAGCAACTGGCAGGCATTCACGCTGACCAACACGGGCACCACGGCGGTATCTATCAGCAGTGCCACGGCAACCGGTCCGTTCACTGTGTCCAATGCTTGCGGATCATCGCTGGCAGTCGGATCCCAATGCACCGTTTGGGTTCTGTTTTCACCCAAAGCCAATGGCGCGTCCAGCGGCACGCTGACCGTGACCGACAGTGCTAGCGGCGGCGCGCAGACTTCCGCCTTGAGCGGCACGGGAGGCACGGGCGGAGGTGACATCAGCTTCTCGGGAACGATTGCGTCACAGGGTGGATACATCTACACCCCGAACTTCACGAGTGGCACGGGAACGGTTACTGCAACGCTCAATGTCCCCGCAGGCACCAGTTGGAGATGGGTTGCGGACAACGCCACCACTAACCAAGCCATTTCGGAACAGGACGGCACGGGTCCGTTGACGATCGCCTTCCCCGCCGTCGCAGGGAACAGCTACAACTTCTTCGTACAAGCCACCACGGGGTCGGGAGCCTGGTCGATGACGGGGTCGCATCCGTAATTACCAAAGGGCAATCGGTCCATACTCTAGACCGTCATCGGGCCGGCTCCGAAAGGGCCGGCCCGATGGCACCGGCGTAAGACGCAGAACATGCGGATCATCTCGCAGACAGTATCCGGTGATCGACTCGTGGTTTGATCGAGCCGATTTCCATCGAGCTGATTTCCAAGCGCGTGTTCGATCTATCTAGTTCATCGACGCGCAGCTCCAGCATCTCCGCCCCTCCCTGCCCCACCCTGGCTTATCTGCGGCGGATCGCAACCTTGCGTTCTATAGCTCACCGCAATCGCGCCACAGTTGTCACTCACACCGTTCGACGCTCTGGTCGCAGTCTCTCCCACGACCACCAACGATCGCGCCGGCGACTACCGGCGCCGACAAGACGGCCATGTGAGGAGAAACGATATGAAAAAGATTACGGTGTGGGGCGTTGACTGGGCGCCGCCATTTGCCCAAGGACTGGTGCGGGATCTGCGTGTGCGCTGGGCGCTCGAAGAAGCGGGGCTTGCCTATGAAAGTCGGTGGGTCGGCGTCGAGGAACGACACTCCGATACCTATCGGCGCAAGCATCCTTTTGGATTGGTGCCTGTGCTCGAATCCGATGAAGGGACCATGATCGAATCGGGCGCAATCGTCTATGCCATTGCCGAACATAGCGAGGCGCTAATGCCTGCCGACCAGCGCGCCAAAACGCTCGGCTGGATGTTCGCTGCGCTCAATACGGTCGAGCCGCCGGTCTGGAATCTTTTCGTGATCGACCTGCTGCACCCTGACGAAGCATGGGCAAAGCTGCGACGCCCTGGCGCTGTTGATGAAGTGAAAGCTCGATTGGCCGCGCTGTCCGCATGGCTAGACGGTCGCGATTATCTACAGGATTGCTTCACGGCAGCCGACATTTTGATGACCACCGCGCTGAGGTTCATCCGGCATACGGATCTCGTGGCCGAATTCCCACGGATTGACGCCTACGTTAAGCGTTGTGAGGCGCGTCCAGCGTTCCAGACTGCTTTACGCAACCAAATGGCCGACTACGCACGTAACGTACCCGTCGCAGCCTGAGTTCGGGCCTACGATGCAGATTGAAGTGCTACGCGATAGCAAGAATCCGGTACAAGGTTATCCAGCGAGTACCTCAAAACAGCAGGTACCCGCTGGACAACCGTTGTCCGATACAGCCTTGGCTATCAGAAATCGTATGTCACACCGAATCGGACATAGCGTGGAGTCTGCGATGAATATGGACGGCCGTAACTGGGGATCACGGCATCCGACGAGCCATGCAGCGCATAGGTCTGCGTGATCCGTTGCTTGTTGAGTACGTTGTAGACCATCACATTGAAGCCGAGCTTTTTATCCGCCCACTCAGGACGATACTCGGCACTCAGACTTAGCAAGTAAGTCCACGGCTGACGCGCGAAGCCTGGAACGGACGGCTTGCCGTCGCACCAGTGGTAGTAGCCGGGGGTATAACCAAGACCTGGGTTGGTCTGGGCTGGACCGTAAAGACCCAGGCACTCCTTAGGTGCGCCCGACAGAATGGCCACATTACCCGAGAGCATCCACTCAGGAGCAATTTGATAAGAGCCATAAGCCTTGATCTGATGACGACGGTCGTTTGACAGGTAACCATTGGCATAATCCATCAACTGCCAGTAATCCCAATCGGACGTAGCCGACACATCAGTCTGGCCGACATCCGACTTCACCTGACCTTCGCTGTTGCCATAGCTACGCGAGAACAAGTAGTCGATTTTTCCGTACCACTTGCCATCGAACGGATGCTCCAAGTACATCTCGAGGCCGTAGTAATGGCGTTTCATGGTGGTGTTGAAACCAAGATCCTTGTGCCAGTCCAACGGAACAAGATAGTACCCGCCACCTAGTTTGGGCACGCGAAGCGTCGGATTGCGACCTGGGTTTATCAGATAGGCACCGAGCACCGTGTTCGAATTGTAGCTATTTGGATCGATGCCCATCGCGTTCATCTTGTCGATGATGCGCCCGGTATCGCTGAAGTCGTCGATCCCATCGCGCAAGTCGCGATAGGTGGCCTTTGCGCCGTACACCCATGAGTCGCCCAGCTTCTTGTCGAAGCCGAGGATGTACTCGTCCTGGTGTTCGGACTTGATGTTTTGCGCGGTCACTGTCTTCGGGTCGGGCGGGATGCCGTATGCCAGATTCGCCGAGATCGGGCCACCCGTGCTGGTCTTGATCGGGGTCAAGCCGGTCGGAATACCGTGAGCATCGATCCCGGTATAAGTGAAGTACTCATTGGTATAGGTCGCTGCACCCGCGTTGCGCAGGGCCACGCTGGCCGGTAGCGCGAGGTAGTAGCGACCGGCATTGCCATAAATCTTGAAGCTTGAATCGCCGTTGACGTCCCACGCAAAGCCCACGCGCGGCGCCCACTGAGGCTTGGTCAAGCGCAGGTACGGCTCGCTGTTGCCGTTGTAGTTGGTGAACTGGTCGTTGCGCAGGCCGATCTTGACCAGCCAGCGTTCGTTGACCTGCCAGGCATCTTCAAGGTACTGGGCGCGCTGGGTCACAATAACCGACGAGTTGGTGGTGAAGATGTACTTGGAGGCGTAGTAGCCCGTCGAACCACCTGGATAGGCGCCCGGCGCGGCTACCCATGGCTGGGACTGCCAGTTCGGCCCGTTCGCGACTGGACCGCCGGTGATGAAGTTATTGGGATTGCCGTTGCTGTACTGCCACGCATAGCCTGGGCCAGCGGTAATCTGGCCATCGTTCAAGTCACGCACGTTCTGGTTGTCGATACCCGCGGTCAGCGTGTGCGAACCCCATTTATAGGCCAGGTCGATCCGCAGGTTGGTGTTCTTGGATGTATGCGCCGGGTTGACGAACTGCTGCAACGTCTGGCTGTTGTTAATGATGCCGCCGCCCGTCAGCGCTGGGTTTTGCTTGTCCGGCGAAATCAAGAATGGATACGTCGGATCGTACCCAGGGGTTTGATTGAAATACGTGCCCTTCATTTTTCCGTAGAGGGCCGTAAGAGTCAGGTCGTCGGTGATATAGCTGGTGAACTTGGCCGAATACAGGTCGGCACCGTTCTTGACCGACGTACCGTTGCTGTTGAACCCGCCTTCCTGACCCGTGGCGTAGTTGTATTTATTCAGCACGCCTTGATAAGACGACTTGCTTGACGCGCCTGTCAGTTCGAGGATATTGCTGTCGGTAATGTTCCAATCGACCTTGCCATACCACTTCGGATTATCGTAGCGGTAATGGGTCACAAAGGGCGACGTGACTGCGCCGGTGCTCTGGCCCTGCTGGCGTTCTGCCTCATAAGCGGCGAAGAAGAACAACTTGTCCTTTATCAACGGACCGCCGACATAGCCGTCGAGCGTTGTCGTCCAGGCCTTGATGTCCTTGCGGGTACGAAAAATCTGACCCGCTTTATTACCGCTGACGTAGTAATAATTTCTCGGGTCGCTTTGCAGATCGGTCGGAGTCCAAAGAATCTGACCGCCGAAATGCCATTCGTTGGTGCCGCGTTTGCCGACCTGGCTAATCACACCGCCATCGGAACGGCCATACGCCGCGCCGTAGCCGCCGCTCAGAATTTCCTGTTGCTCGATGGCGCCATAAGGCAGCGTAAGCCCACCGAAGCCACTGATCGGATCCGTCGCGTTGAAGCCATTGATGTAGTAAGCGTTCTCCGTAACCGACGAACCACCGAACGACACGACCGAACTGTTGCCAGTGGTCGTACCAGAGAAAAGCGTAGTGCCCGCGACGACACCCGGCGCCAGCAGCGCGATAGCTTCGGCGCTGCGTGCCAGCGGTAAACGTGCCAATTGCTGAGCGGTAATGACGGTACGGGAATCGACACCCGACACGTCGATGGCGGGTAGCGCGTTTGCCGTCACTGTCACGGCCGAAAGCGACGAAGCGTTTGCCGCAGAGGCAAACGAAATATCGGTACCCGAGCCGGCATTGATACCGACGTCCTTTCGCGTATCCACTACAGCACCGTTCTTTTGCAGAGATACGGTGTAAGTGCCTACCGGAAGATTATCGGCACGGTAGCGCCCCTTCGAGTCCGTTGGCATTTGGCGGGTAAGACCCGTAGCGCTGGTAATGATGACCGTCTCGCCAGCTTCAGCCTGGCCGAAAATAGTGCCACTGGTGGCTTGCGCGAATGCTGTGCCGGCGATACTGACCAAGCCCACCATCAGTGCAGCCGCCAGCGCCGAATGACGCAGATAGCTGCCATTCAACGAACGAATAGACATTTAGATCTCCCCGGAAAAGCCCACTGGGCTTCGATGTGCTGACATCCATCGTGTTAATGATCGTAACGAGGTGATGTAGGCTCACCCTGATCGTTACCGTTGCAAAAGTTGTTGCTTTAAGGCGCCGGTCAACGAGACTCGCGCATAGCATTGCCACATCCATCCAAGCTCACGTCGGTGTATCTCCCGTTCGATGATTTAGCCAAGAGCAGTAAGAACGCCTGCCCAGCGCGTCGATGCGCACAGTCCCTATCCAATCATCGCTGCGCTCTATCCGCACCCCTGCGCGGTTGAATGGAACCGCTTTGCATCATTGGGGCTATAGGTGATCGAGAGATAGGCAAAAATATTCGCGGGCTGCGATGAATTTGCCAAAACCAATGGCGAGCCCGTCCACTCCTTGAGGGGAGCTGATTAGCCTTAAGGGGAGCGCGCGAGTTGTGTTGCCGAGTTATGGGGACAGAAAAAACGCCGCTTACTTTCGTGACGTAACTCGCAAATTTTCAGCTCGCGATGGCCGTCCATAGGATGCTGTCAAAGGCACGTGAATTTGTGCCGAAATTCGCACTCAAAGCGCCCTGATCCTGCAAGACGGCCAGGTTTGCGTGGCACTAGCTTTGTGCGGCTGACGTTGTTTTGTGCCCTTTATCTGGGACGTTGGAGTGACTGACGCGGGCCGGAGAGCCCAGGGGATTGCGTCCGTGACTTGGTGGGGCGTCGAAAGCGGAAGCTGGGGAAAGCATAAGAATCAAGGTGATCGCAAGCCACGCGGGCCGAGAATCGCGTGCGCTACTTTGCATCTCTGTCGCTAGGGCAATGTCATTCTCTTTGCCGGGAGAGAACAGCCAGCAGTCGACGACAGCGGCATGCAAAGGCGCCCCTGAGATATCGGCGTTTCCCGTAACAGTCGTCGCCGCAGATCGAGCATGAATCCCACCCAGTCTTTGATGAGAGCATGTCATGGCCCCGCAAGAACAAATCCGCTGGTGCAACGCATTTCTATCGGGAATGGCCCTGAGCAAGGTTCTTCAGACCATGTTCGATCCCCTGCGGGACGTAGTGTTCAGTATTAAAGATCGCCAGGGGCGCTACGTGTTGATAAGCGAGGCGTGCGTGAAGCGGTGCGGTTTGAATTGCAAGGAGGAGGCGATCGGCAAGACCGCATTCGCACTGTTTCCAAAACCGATGGCCGAGCGCTACTGCCATCAGGATGAACGCTTGTTCCAGACGGGCAAGCCGCTGATCGACAGCCTGGATCTGACCGTTCACAACGACGGCAGTACGGGTTGGTGTCTGTCGACGAAGCAACCGTTATGGGACCTCACAGGGGCCATCGTCGGCTTGACCTGCGTTTCGCGCGATCTCATCGAACCAAGCCGCGCACGTATGATCGACAACGTGTTCGCAGATACGATCGACCATATACGCGAGCACTTCATGGAAAAACTGCTGGTGCCGGATCTCGCACAACGGGCGAGCCTCTCCGAGGCGCAATTCGAGCGGCGTATGAAACGTATCTTTCAGCTCTCAGCGGGACAATATCTAATGAAAGTACGCATCGATGCCGCCACGCGCCTGCTGCAACACAGCGAAGAATCGATCTCGGGGATCGCTTATCAGGTGGGGTTTTTCGATCAGAGTCTTATGTCTCGCGCATTCCGGCGCGTGACTGGCATGACGCCAGGCCAGTATCGGCGGATCTTTAGAGATTTCCTTACTTTGCAAAAAATATGACACGGCGCCCGCACTCGCAGTTTTGGCGAAGCTGACGACATAAGCCGCAAAGTTGCGGCTAGTGAAAGTCGCGCGACCGGCTATCGAGCGGTCCGAGTAACGCACTCAGATCGATCAATCGATGCGCAATCAAATGACTAACCCCATCGACTCGCTCCCAGCGCCCATCCACCCCCAGCAGGCGCGCCTCCAGATAAGTGCGACGCTGACGCTCGGCGACCTGGCTCCAGACCACCACATTGATCGGTCCGTACTCGTCTTCCAACGTAATAAAGGTGACACCGCTCGCCGTTTGCCCACGATCGGCGAGTTCAAGAGCGGACGTGGTGAATTTGATGACGGCAGCAAGACCTCGGAGATCAACTGGATCGCAACCGACACCCGAGTTAAGACGCCGCTGGAGTGAGCGTAGGTTGGGGTGAGCACAAGCGAACCCCAACGTTGCGTCACGCTGGGTATCACGGCGGGCCCCAAAAGCATGCCATGTTGGGTATCGCGGCGAGTCCCTATATTGCGCAACGTTGGGCATCACTTTGTTCAGCCCAACCTACGCACCGAGGGCTTGTTTATCGCCCCGCATGTTTTGACCGAGCGGGCGATATCGGTGCCTGGAGCCTTACTGGACAAGGAAGAGCAAGAGAAAGAGGAAAGTTAAGCCGGTAACGCACGAAGCCCGCCTAGGCAGGCTTCGTTTGCGTGGATCCATCGCTTGGCGGTAGCGCGATAGGTTGAGGTGAGCACAAGCGAACCCCAACATCAGCAAGCCATGTTGGGTGCCGCTTCAATCAAGCCACTCTACTTGCCACCTAACCGCCTAGTCCCTTTTACGTCCCATATATTAGGGGTGGGTGCACGCCGAATTATCAATCCGATCCGTAAACATCGAGCGCCAAGTCAATCTTCATTTCACCGAGCAATCTGAGCAAATGGAATGGCAACGTATCCCCAGTATTCCCATCGGAAAACCATCCAACGAAAAACTCGACGCGATCACCTTTTTCACGAATGCTATTAAATAACGCCATATGCCTCGATAAATCAGCCGAGACCCGATTCAGAGTCACATGCAGATCCTCATCGTTATCACGCCGATCGATGTTGAACGTGCAGTAACTTGCTTTGTAGGTGCCCTCCAGCTCCGCCCCTGCCGGGGTTGTACGCTGATCACCAACTTTATGCATGTGAACGGGCTGCATTCCCAGCTCCTTGCTTAATTCAGCCGGATCAAAGGATGTGCCGAAAAAGCGCAATGACATTTTGAATCGAAATGCGTTCATCAATCTCCACCTGGCAAATAGCTACCTTTGGGTCCGTTATTTATTGCATTTCCTTCATGATCCCCAGTAATCACATCACCATTTGGGGCGATGCCGGTCCAGTCGCGCGGACCTGCTCCAACGCCCTCTTTAATACCGTGAACATCGTCTTTACTTAATCCAGGAACTTGATCAATTGGCCTAGTTCCTGCTGGGCAATCTTTTGGCTTCGACCCCGGCTTGGGTTTTGCCATCATTGCTCCCAACTCTATTGCAGCTAGTGAGGGCACTATGCAGACAGGTCCCCCAGCAGCACATAGAGCGCCCCAGTCATCCTTGGGATTGGTTCTTGTCGGCTGCGGCACCTCAGGTATCCAAGGTAGCGGAGCTAGACGATTCCCGGGAACAGGTATAACAACTTGCAGACCCAATGGATCTATATAATTCAAAGGGCTGTTAAAACCATAGACGTAGGAATCAATTCCACCTCTGAGACCTAGCGGATCAGATTGCAGATAACCACCTATGCTCGAGTCTCGAGTCCTATAGCCGTTGTTATTTAACCCACTCTCCGCATCGTAGTATTGCCCCGGAAAGCGCAGATTGAAGATGTAGCCATTGCTTGACGTTGGCGCCTGCTCCCCGAACGTATTCCCCGCATAGCTCCATTGCCACAGCGTCGCCCCCGCCGTATCCGTCACCGCACGTGGTGTACCCAAGCCATCCGCATGGATGTAGCTCACCGTACTGGCCGTGCCTGTCGCGTCCACTACCGCCACCGGCAGCTCATCGAGCCACACATAGTCACGTGACCCGGTTGCGGACTGCTCGGTCAGCAACCGCGCCGCCTCGTCATAACCAAAGCGCAGATCGACAGCCGCTGGAAGGGTCGCTGTCTTGCGCACCCGCTGCCCGTTAGCGTCATAGACATAACTCGCCACATCCTGACCATTGCGGTTGACCGTTTCCAACCGGTGACGTGCGTTGTAGCGATACACGTACTGATCGCCACCCAGCTGACTGGTCACCGTACTCCCGGCCGCATCGTAGGTACGTGATGCATCACCGGTCGCGGTGAGGCGATGGGTGCCGCTGGCATAGGTGTACGCACCCGTAGCCCATAGCCCACCCGTCTTGCTCAGCCGATCCCCGGTCTTGTTATAGGTATAAGCCTCAACCGCTTTACCCGTGGCGTCGTTGATACCGGCAAGGCGTTGCAGCGGGTCGTAGCTGTAGCTCTCGCTGTTAGCCCCGGCGAGTGCCGTGATATTGCCTGCCGCATCGCGTGTCCATTGCAGATTAAGCACGGGACTGGTGACGCCGCTGATCTGGCCGTTGGCATCGAAGCTGCGGGTAACGGCGTGACCGTTGCCCAGGGTGTAGCTGGCGATGGGGCCGAACGGTTGATACGTCACCGCTGTGACCAGCGGCACCGCACCACCACCGACCGGAGTCAGCGTAGCCGCCGTGACCTGGCCGCCACTGTTGCGGGTGTAGCTGACCTGGGCACCGCTGGGATAGGTGATCCCGGCAAGGCGACTCGCCGATGTGTAGCTGTAGCGGGTGGTGGCCGGGGTACCGGCAACGGTGAGCTGTTTCGAGGCCAGTCGGCCCAAGCGGTCATAGCAATACACCGTGTTGGTGCCATTACCTTCGACGATGCGCGTTAGCCGCCCGATGGAGAACGAGCCGGTGCAGCCGGTGACGCTATCCGCCTCGTCGTAGATGTAGCTCACGTTCTGCGTGGTGTCGGTATAGCTCTGTGCGATGCGCCTTCCGAGCGCGTCATAGCTGAAACTGGTGGTGACACCACGGGCATCGGTCTGACTGAGGCGATTACCGGCGGCATCGTAGGTGGAGCTGGTGGTGCCGGTATCGGGGCTTTGCAGGGTGGTCGCGTTGTTGAGACCGTCGTAGCTATAGGTGGTGTTGAGGCCATCCGGGTCGCTGACGCCTTCGAGGTTGTCGCGGGCGTCGTAGGCGAACACGCTGGGGGTGTTCTGTGTTGCTGTGTCGGTGCCGTTGTAGTTGTCGAGCGTGCTCACCAGACGATTCAGCCCGTCGTAGCTTTGCTTGCGCTGCACACCCAAGGCATCGGCGGTATGCACGAGGTTGCCGTTGGCGTCGTAGCTATCGGTATAGCCGGCGTTGAAGACGGTGCGGTTGAGCGCATCGGTAATGGCGGTGAGCTGACCCAGGGTGTTGTAGCTGCGCGACAGTGTGCGACGCACGGTGCCGGTGCTGTCGTAGGTGTCTTCTTTGGTTTTGTTGCCGGCGGCATCGAGGGTGTAGTGGATGCGGTTGCCCAGGGCGTCGGTAATGTCGGTGAGGCGATGCGCCGCATCAAAGGTGTAGCTGGTGAAGACGCCGTCGGGGTCGGTGACCTTGGTGACGTTGCCCGTGGCGTCGTAGGCGATCTGGGTGACGGCATCTTGTGCGGAGGCCGAGCCATCGGCATTGGCGCGCACAGTACGGGTGAGCAGCCAACCGCGCGGGTGATACGTGAGGTCCGTGATGATGCCGTTAGCATCGCGCTGGCGAATCACGCGACCGTTTTTGTCGTAGGCCACCGTGGTAGCCACATGACCGAGGGCATCCGTGACTTGATAGAGATCACCGGCGCGATGGCAGGCGCCACCGGCGGTGCCGCAGCCGGATTCGTCGGTAGTGAGGTAGTAGCGGTAGTTGGTGATGTCGCTGATGTCGGTACGTGGACCGGTGGCGCTAAGCAGCAAGCCGACGAAGGGGCACTGAGTACTATCGACAGCGCTGCAATACGTATAAGTCCAGCGGCGCACACCGGCCGGTGGGGTGCCGGTCGCCGCACACGTATACGACGCAGCCGCTGGAATCGCTGGGTCGACCATGCAGCGGGCCAGTGTCTGGCCGATGGCGTTATAGACCCAGGCGCTTTGGGCGACAGTGGTGCCGCTGGCGTCGAGCACCGTGCGGGTCAGTGGCGTGCGCAGCCCGGTGTCCCACGTCGTCCGGGTCGTGCGTTGGTTACTGGTGCCCGACGCGTCGACTTGCTGATTGAGCAGGCCGCTGGCGTCGTAGGTCGTTGTCGCGACGTTGCCGCTGAAGTCGGTGGTCGAGGCGGGGTAGCCATTGGCATCGTAAGTCGACTTGGCCGGCAGCGAACCGCAAGCGGACCCACAGGGACTGCTCACCGCCCCCATCCGGGCCACTCCATTGACGATGGTTAGGCTATATGACGCCGTCAGTCCACTGGGAAATAGGATTTGTCGCCCCTGATCGCCGTTGTACTGAACCGAGAAATGGTTGGTATCTAAAGCATGCGATGTGGAGATCGCGCGCCAGTTAATGTCGTAGGCAAACGTGGCATAGCGGACACCCAATCCGTCCACGATGCCCGTTAAGGCCGAGGGCTGATGAGTATCAGCGACTAAAGGGGTTTCGTTGTAGACATAGGTCCGGCCGGCTCCACCGGGATAAGTCACCGTGGCAAGGTTGCCGGCAGCGTCGTAGCTGTACTGAAGCGCAGTGCCATCCGGTAGCACGACCTGACTAATGCGCTGGCTGGCATCGTAGATGATCGATAACGCTCGCCCTAAAGCATCCGTTACAGAAATCAAAAGCCCAGGTGCGGGGGCGATGCCCACGGGTGTCTGCGCATCGCTATAAGCGAACGTCATCAGCCGTCCATCGCGATCGACGATGCGCTGCAAACGGCCGCTCACATCGTAGTATTCGGTATCTCTTGAGCTGGAGACGATGTAAGCCCAGCCGGCATAATTTCCGTTGCTGTCCCACAACCGTTTAAAGGTGTCGCCCACACCCGCATCGGTGACCCAGGCGATACCGTCGAGGGTTGAAAAGGTAATGACACGGCCATCGTCACGATAAGCGCTCACTTGGCGACCGTTTCCCGCCAAGCTCACCTGCCGGCTGTATGAACTGCGCCAATGATGCCCAAAGCCGCGCTCAAGTACCGTCATGTCGCTGTTGTAGTAGCGATAGAACGTCAGCAGGCCAAGATCGATGTCCTGCTCTTTTTGAAACTTATTGCCAATACCCAGGCTGATGGGATTTCCGATCATGCAGCCACATAGGCCGCCGCCAAGATTCTTTCCCGGATCCGGGCTGGCCGGGTCAATGTCCCAAAGCCACGGCCCCACATTGCCAGGAAAGTAGCCACCCTGAATCTCACAAGTCCCACCGGCACCGTCCGTCTGAGTTGAACTGCACATGTAGACGACGCGCTGCCAGCTAAAGGCCGGGGTGTAACGATCCTGACAGTAGCCCGTCCAGCCCTGATGCCCGTTAACAACGCTCCACCATTGAGCACAGCCATTGGATGCTTCTTGATGTGTCGTCGCCTGGGCTTCATTAAGACGCGGACAGGTCGCACTCAGCAAGTAAATGGCTACCAGCCAGAAAAAATACTTCATCATCGTTCAATCCCTAAACATTGGAATGCACTACTTGGAGAGTGGGACTTTGAGGCTCTCAGGGCTGGTGCGGCTAAACAGGCGTAATGGCGCGCATGAGCGCTTGTTTGATTGTCGTCTGCTAGCGAGTACCGCAAACCCACTGATGAGCGACTTTATACCAGAGACGTAAGTCCATCAGCCGATGTGACTCACCATAGCGAGATCATGACAAGCAGGCTTGCCTGTTAGTGGACGCCACGGATCGTAGGTTGGAGTGAGCGCACGCAACCTCAACGTTGTGCCATGTTGGGTATCAGGGCGAGCCTCAACGTTGCGCAACGTTGGGCATCACTTCGTTCAGCCCAACCTACCGACCGCGCAAATTGAGGTGTTGGGATGGTGGTGAGTATGCGCAATGGCCGTAAGATGCCGGCGCTGGATACAGACATCACCATAAGCGAACGATGAGATGAAAGAAGTCGGCGATATCAACCTCAATCGGCTGGTGGTGTTTGTCGCCGTGGTCGAAGCGGGGACCCTGGCCGGAGCCGCGCGACGGCTTGGCGTTGCCAAGGCGTTGGTCACGGCGCATATCCAAAAGCTTGAGACCGAGCTTCGCGCCACGTTGCTGGTGCGCACGACTCGCAGCTTGAATCTGACCGAAGCGGGCAAAGCGTTCTTTGAGGCGAGTCGCTCGATCGTCGAGCAAGCCGAGGCTGCTATCGAATCCGCACGTTGTCATGGCGGCGAAGCCACCGGCACCCTGCGCATCACCGCACCGATGGACTATGCCGGGGCGGTGATAGCACCAGTGGCTGCCGCATTGACTCAGTTGCATCCATCGCTGCGCATCGATCTGGTCACCGCGGACCGCGTACTGGACCTGGTCGCCGAACGGGTCGATGTGGGCATCCGCCTCGGTTGGCTGGCTGATTCCAGCCATCAGGCGGTCAAGTTGGGCAGCTTTGCGCTGTGGCTGGTAGCCAGCCCGGCGTTATTGCGCGCCGGCGGCGTGCCGCAGCGCCCGCGAGATTTGTCGGGACGCCCGATGGCCGCGTTCTCGGTACTCGACAAACCGGTTCATTGGACCTTCGCTGGGCCGCAGGGAGAAACCGAGGACGTTCGCTTCGACCCGATGTTCACCGCCGACTCGGTCGTTGCGCTGCGCCAAGTGGTACTGGCCGGCGCCGGGTTTGGCGTGATGACTGATTTCGCCGTGAGCCAGGACATCGAAGCCGGCAGGCTGATCCGCGTGCTGCCGCAATGGAAGCTGCCGGTAGGCGGTATCTACGCGGTATTCCCGGCGTCGACGCAACGCGCGCTCAAGGTCAAGGTTTTCATCGATGCCTTGCGCGCGCATGTGCAGGGAGCAAAGAGTCACGACGGTGCCGATGGGTGATGCAGTGCCGCGATGATTTGCGCGGCGACATCGCCGATAGCCGTGCCATAGTCGAGGCTGATGCCAAGGCGCACGACCACCAGTCGCTCGGACGGCACGATGATGATGTATTGGCCGAGTGCGCCGCGGGCGTAGAACATGTCCTTAGGTAATTGTGGGATACCCCAGGGCGCGTCCCATACCGGCACCTTGCTGTCGCTCACCCGATTGGTCCAGAAGCCTGCACCGTAGCCGGTCTTGAGTGTCTGCGAGTGACTGTAGTCCACCCACCCTTCGGGAAGAATGCGTCGTCCGTTGACGACACCATCGTCAAGATAGAGCTGGCCGAAGCGGGCAAAATCGCGTGCCGATGCATAGACATGGCTTGAGCCGACCGGCGTGCCGACGGCGTCGGTTTCGATGACGGCATTGCGCATGCCCAGCGGTGCGAACAGCTCGCTGCGTACGAAGCGTTCGGCAGCAACGGCACCATCGCTACCAGCCGTGTTCATGGCGATGCGGGAAAGCAGCACATAGCCAAGGTTGCTATAAGCCCAAACGGTACCTGGCGGATGGGCGAGCGGCATCTTCACCGCATAACCGGCCATGTCGCCCTCAAGGAAAAACATGCGCGTCATCGGATTGACCGGCCCATCGGTCTCATCGAAAGGTAGCCCGCTATCCATCCGCAACAGTTGATCGATGGTAATGGCGTGACGCGGATCGCCCGGCGCGGCCCACGCCGCGATCGGTGCCGGCTGATCCAAGCGCAATTTGCCCTGCTGCACCAGGATGCCGATCAAGGCACTGGTGATCGACTTCGACAGCGAATGACCCCAGATCGGCGTTTCCGGCCCATAGCCAGGGGCGTAGCGCTCCGCGATAAGTTTGCCATCGTGCAAAACGACAACGGCCTTGGTCAGTCGCCGGGTCGCCGGGTCCGGTTCGGCAAAAGCGAGATCAAGGGCCTGGCGCAATGCCGGATCGGCGGGCTCCACCACACCCGACTCAGGGAACGCACCCGGTATGGGAGCGTCCTTGAAACCTGCAAGCTCAGGTACCGGGTCACCGTCATGCACAAGCACACAGCCCATACCCTCTCGATAGACGGCGCGTGCGGCGAAAGCGCCCAGCACCGTGGTGCGCACCTCGCGCTTCTCGCGGTCCACCTGATAGTGCACGGCCCATCCGATGCTGCGCATATTGGGCAGTTGCTCGTCCTTGAACATCCGGTCCGGGTCAACCTGCGAAACGAATGCCGCCGCGCAAAGCGAGCGACTCACCGAATGGGTGGCGACATGAAAAAGATCCTTGCCCGATACCGCTATAAAACCGCTGCCGGCAACGGCCAACGCCAACACGGCGGCGCTGACTATCTTGATAGTGCGAGAAACCATGCTGATGCTCCCCCTGCGAGTTGGTTCGGTCACGTTGGCGTCTGGTAGCAGTGCCGATGTGATCCGCTATGTTCCTACTTACAGGGAGAGATGACATCTGCCGCAGGGCGTACCCCCTCCCAACCTCCCCCTACAAGCAGGGGGAGGGGCAAAACCACGCACGCACAAGCTCACGTCACTAGGCCCCCTCCCCTGCCCGCAGGGGGAGGAGCAAGCGCAAAAAAAGCCCCGGCTGAGCGAGGCTTTCTTGAAATCACTACGCAGTCTTATGGCGCCTTGAGTACCGCCGTCAGGCGCGCCTCACGCGAAATGGCTGGATGAATCGGCCGCACCGGCGCTGGAGTCAGCGCCAACTCCGCACCCTCATTTCGCACTTCATTGGTACATATACGGAAGCAACTGGCATAGGCAGCCCGGCAATTGGCCAGGCTGTCGCCATCGGCGACACAAGCCTGCACGCCGGCCTCGCAAAACGAGCAAGGCTACACGTTGGCGCGAGCAGTACCCGCCGCCCCCAACATCGCGGTGACTGCCAGGCATACAGATAACGTGACGTGACGCATCATACGTTCCCTCCTCCCACGGATACCCCTCTGCGGCGATCGTACTCTCAATCGCCGACAGTCCTCGGATCATGAATCGATCATTTTTGAAAAGCTCTTCATGAAAAGCGAGTCGGGTATCACATAGAAATAGCCCATGTGCATGGCCTTCTCTATAAGATCGGGCTTCGTAAACACATCAAATTTATCCTTTAATACGTTGATGTACTGTTCGACGGTGCGCGATGAAATAGACAAGAAATCCGCTATGCGTTTCGCTGTCCCACCTCGTAGCAAGAAGAACAAAACCTCATACTCACGACGCGTCATATCGACATGAGACCCGGCGCTGTCGATGACAAAGCTTCCTTCGGAGATCTTGTTGCTTGATCCATGCGTCGGCCGCATGTTGCTGAAGTAGGATCTGAGCGCGCCCGCATTGATCGCCGTAATATCCGTGCCATGAAAAAGGACGCCCCGGATATTGGTGCCCTCATCGAAGAACGGCTTTTTAACCACCAGAAAAGCTCTCCACTTCGCGTACTTGACGCGATGCACGTTCAGCGTCCTTATGGAAATCTGCCTCTCCATGACATATTTGTCCTGATCGCGAAATACTTTTCCGTGCGAAGCGATTTCGCCCGGAAGGTCAAAATCCGTAAGGCCCTCGACCGATTTATCGGCATCAATGCCGACCAGCTCTTTGAATTCGGCATTGGCGTACAAAAATTTGGAATTTTGGTCTTTACATGCGCATGCGCCAGGCATTTGATCGATCATGGATGAAAGCGCTGAACTGATAGGTACTGTCATCTTTAACACCCTTTGCAAAGTCATAGTAATCGTCAAATTTATGTGACGGAACGTGCCTGACTCCTTCCATCGAATTGATCCGTAAAAACCCGCCTTTAACACGTTCATTCATATAGGTGAAAATCAAACTGACATATCGATGAAGAAGGCTTATTCATCATTATTTATATTGCGCGAACAAGACCATCAGCCGGACTTTGCAGCACCTCTTAAAGGGGCGCGCAGATGACTTACCAGGCCACATTGCCCGAGCTGAACGCCTGAACCATTCACGGCCGTATCGCACATGGGGACGCTGTCGATACGCAGGCACGCTTTAAATAAACCGTGCTCGCAAGCAACGCTTGCCTGATGCCCGCAATAAGATCGAAAGCAGCGTGACGCCAAAGTGAAGCGTTAACAGCAAACGATCTATTTACAAATACCCATTACCTTGCACCAGTGCAGACAACTGCATAAGCGAGCGCAGCTTATCAGGGCAAAGTTATAAAAAATGTGTCGCACATGCCAAGCAATTACCAAATTTTGGTTAATTCGTCATCGTTCATACCATTCGTTTGACGATCGCATGAAAAGGCCGTGAACAAAACGTCCATCCGCAAACACCCGTTAAGTTATATAAAATAATTAACCGCAGATAAGCAGATTAAATTATTAATCATTACCCTTGCCATGCCGCTGACGGCCGGACTGCATTCCGGCGACCGCCAGAACGCACGAAAGGGCCGACCCGACGAATCGGGCGACCCAAGCGATAGCGATCAAGTTATATAAGGCATGGATGACGCCCGGCCGATGCCGGGCGCCATCATTGCAGCACTTAAGCAACCATCGACGAAGGTTTGCTGTCCATAACAAAACCGTCATAGTCGGCGTCGGCTATTTCGCGCAGCCTTTGGCGATACGCACCGAGCCCGCCAAAGTAGAACAGCACCCTATTGCTCTTGCCGGGGATGTTCGCGCCAAAGATCCAGGATTTGACCTGCGGGAAAAGCGTGTAATTGGCAATTTCCTTGCAGGTGGCAGTCCATTCGTCCTCGGCACTCCGAGTGGCCTCGATCAAAGACTTGGACCCGCTCTCGGCCGCCCCGATCATCTCGGCAACCCATTCGACCTGAGTCTCGATGCCCGCCGCCAAGTTGCTGAAGACGCTGTTGGGACCGAGGATCATCAGCAAGTTCGGAAACCCGGAGGTGGCGATGCCCAGGTAACTGCTCGGCTCATCCTTCCAGTGCTGCTGCAAACTCTCGCCACGCCGGCCGCGAATGTCCATCTGTCCATAGCTGCCCTCGACACATTCGAATCCGGTGGCGCATACCAGGACATCCAACTCGTGCTCGACACCGTCCTCGGTAATCACCCCGTTCGGCGTCATCTCCTTGATCGGATTCTCCTTCAGGCTGACCAGGGTCACGTTATCGCGGTTGTAGGTCTCGTAATAGCCGTTGATGCACACCGGGCGCTTGGCGTAGAGATCCGTCGGCGTCAGCTTTCGCGCGGTCTCGGTATCTTTCACGATCTCTTTGATCTTGGCGCGGATGAAATCGGCGGCAGCATCATTGGCGGCCGGGTCCACCGCGATGTCGGAGAAGGTGCCGAACATAAAGCGGAAGCCGTTGCCGATATCCCAGTGCTCCTGAAACACGCGCTGGCGCTCTTCAGCCGATACGCTCATCGCAGAGACGGCGCCCTCATCGAAACCGCAACCGATGCGCGTGGTTCGCAGCTTGTCCCAGATCTGCTCGTAATTAGCCTTGTAGTCGGCCACATACTCATCGCTGACCCTATCCGGCCCGGCCGGGACGCAGTACTGCGCCGAGCGTTGGAATACCGTCAATTGCTTGACCGTTTTCGCCGCCGCGCAGATGAACTGGACGCCAGTGGACCCGGTACCGATGATGCCTACGCGCTTGCCCTCCAGCTTGAGATCCGCGGGCCAGCCGCTGGTGTGTACCAGCTCGCCGCGAAATGTCTCCCGCCCCTTGATCTCCGGGTAGTTGGTCTTCGACAGCACACCCACCGCGCTGACCACGTAGCGCGCGGTGAATACCTCGCCTTTATCCGTGGTCAGGGTCCAAATATGGCGAGCATCGTCGAATACCACCGAATGAATGCCGGTATTGAGCTGAATATCCCCACCAAGATGGTGCCGCTCGACAATGGCATTCAGATAAGCACGCATCTCGGGCTGATGGGCGTAGCGGTTGCGCCAGTCCCAGCCGTCGAATGTTTCCTTGTCGAACGAGTACCGATAGAAAAAGCTCTCGGTGTCCGACCTGGCGCCCGGATACTGATTCCAATACCAGGTGCCGCCGACGCCACCGGCCTTATCGAAGGCCCGCACTTTCAAACCAAGCTCATTGCGCAGCTTGTGCAACATATAGATACCGGCGATCCCGGTGCCGATAACGATGGCGTCGAAGTCGGTCTTTATATTAGTGGCCACAGCTTGACTCCTTGATGCTCCTTCTCCGCGCCTGGTCAATCGGCAGACGCGGTGTTGGAGTAGTTTCTGGAAACCACCTGTTCACCCGATGCGCTCGGGCGTTCAACGATGGTGCTATAGGTGCTCGTGATCGCCTCGAAAGCAGCGGTTTTGTCGGGGTCGGTGCGTTTGGCCACAGCTCGCTCGGCGCTATCTCTGTTGCGGTTGGCGTGGATAACCTCGCTGGTCGCCGGGCGCCTGACGTTTTCGTAGCGGCGCAGCGCGGCTGCCGTGTCATCGGCCTGGGTCAGCTCGGCCCGACCAAGCTCGGCGGCGAGAGTGATCGCGTCGACAATGGCTTGCGAGCCACCGTGGGCGCCAACGGGATACATCAGGTGGGCCGCATCGCCGAGCAGGGTCACCCTGCCCGTCCCCCAACTGCCCAGCGGATCGCGATCGACCATCGGATATTGCAGAATCAAGTTGCTGCGCATAAGCAGATCGGCGACGTCGAGCCAGCCGAAATCCCAGTTCGCATAATGCGGCAACACATCCTCCAGCCGCCCCGTATAGTTCCAGTCGGTGTCGACCGGCAAACCATGGGTGGCATCGGGAACCAGGCAAACCCAATTGACCAGCGCGCGCCCTTCTTTGGTATGACTGGGCGAAATCGGATAGGCAACCAGCCGGGACGAGTGTTCGTCGTTCGCCACAATCATCGTGCGCCCATCGAGGAAAGCGCCCGTCTCGGTCACGCCGCGCCACATCCGTACTTTCGCCGCCGACAACTGAGTCCGCTCGGGATGGAGTTGCGAGAGCACCGCCGAATGCATGCCATCGGCGCCGATCAATGCGCCGGCATCGAAGGTAACCGTCGCGTCGGCCACCCGGTCGTGCGCGTAGACGCGGATGCCGTCGCGCATCTCTTCAAAGGTATGCAGGCGGATGCCGGTGCGAACCGCGTCGACGCCGAGCCGCTCGCGCACGGTATCGAACAAAAGCATCTGCAGTTTGCCGCGATGAATCGAATACTGCGGAAACTTATTACCGGCAGCGATGCCTCTCGGCTCAGTCCAAAGTGTTTTTCCGGCGTGATCGAGATAACGCAGCTCACGGGTAGCGATACCGATAGCGGCTAGCGCACCACCCAGCCCTAATGCGGTCAGCTCTGCAATGGCAGGCGGCTGAATATTGATACCCACCCCGAGCTGACGGATTTCGCTCGCGGCCTCCAGCACCAGAATTTTCTTGACCCCCTGCGCGTGCAAGGCCAATGCGGCAGTCAGGCCTCCGATGCCTGCGCCGGCGATCACGACATCAGCATGAGTAACGGTGCTCATAGCGACGGTTAAGCTCCCAATGCAGGTTGCGCAACGATGGTCGAACCGATGACGGGCGAGAGCCCTCGCTTGACTGCCGCGGGACCCTTCATCCGCTTCATGCTGTGTTTGCGAAGTACCGGGTTTGCGCGACGCTGGCCTCGCAGGGTTCGCAAGCGAAAAGCAATGCCGCCACTACTTAAGCAGCAGAGGCATCGCTTGCCGGAACATTGGATCCGTCGCCAGGCCGCAGCAAACGTCAGCTATGGATCGAGGCCACCGAATAAACGTGCGGCGTCGCTTTCGCCAGTTCGGCGCTCTTTTGTGCATAAGGCGCGGCGGAAGGGTCCTCACGCGTTGCCTTGATATCGTCCAAGCTGCGCCATTGAGCATAATTGACGACTCGGGTGCCGTCTTTGCTGGCGAGGATGCTCACCGAAATAAAACCCGGACGCTTGCGTATTACTTTTTCGACACCTTCATTCAGGACATTAATCAGCTCCTGCTGTTTCGATGGTTCAACATCAAAAACATTAATGAAAGTCACTGTGTCGTCGGCGCGAATGACTGCTTCCTTCTTTGGCACGATGAATACTCCTACGTGATCGTAAATGTCATACAACAGGTTCACGGCACGCCAGACCCGCTTACGATGCCGTTCCATGCAAAGTTATTGCGGAGCAATCATCGGCACATCTGTATTTTCTACGATAGATCGGCGGTCTTTGCAGAAAACCATGCATTACGTAAAAGCAAAAATCATTCCGATGCACCAAGCCATTCGGCGCAGGCATATTCCATGCCCGCGCCGAAAGGTCACTGCATCGCTAACAGCCCCATCACCGATTTCAGACCGGCACTGCCTCCACCACGCTTAGGCCGCTGCTGGTCGGGACAATGCGCGACAGCTCGAATCCAGAGGCATGAAAGAGTGCCTCGAATTCACTGACCGTCCGTTCACGCGCACCCAACAGTACGAGCATGTGCAGATCCAGCCATTTGCCGAAGAATGGCTCCTCCCCCGGCAGCAACACGAGTTCGACGATCAACAATTTCGCGTGCGCGGGCATCGCCTCGCGGCAGTGTCGCAGAATAGTCACACTGCGCTCGTCGTCCCAATCGTGCAGCAACAGGGAAAGCACATACGCATCGCCACCTGCAGGAACCTTGACGAAGAAATCGCCACCGACCGTACTGCAGCGCTCTGCCACCCCGGCGAGGGCTAATGGCTCTTTCGCGGCGTCGGCCACGTGAGGCTGATCGAACAAGATTCCGCGTGCGTTCGGCTGGCCGCGCAAAATGGCGGTGAGCAGCGCGCCATAGCCCGCGCCCACATCGACGATCGTGTTGAAAGGCGAAAAGTCATAGGCGGCTACCACGGCGCCGACAACCTCCTTGCTATAGCCAACCTGCGCCTGGTTGAACACGCGATCGGCCTCGGGATGTTGCGCAAGGTAACCGAAGTAGCTCATACCAAACTGCTTCTCGAAAGCCGTCCCGCCGGTCTTTACGTTATGCAGAAAATCGCCCCAGGCGCTGTACTGCTCTTCGCCGTGCATGATCGCCTGCGGCCGCATGGAATCGGGCGTATCGCTGCGCAACAGTGCCGCCAGCGGGGTAAGCGCATAGCTTCCAGGTTGCGCCTCGGTGAAGACGCCGACGCTTGCCAGCGCTCGCAGCAAACGCTGTAGCAAGGTGGCATCGGTGTGCGTCGCCGCGGCCAGCTCATCGAGGGAGCGCGGCCCGTTATCGAGCAGGTCGGCCACGCCTAATTTTGCGGCGACATACAGCGCCTGCGTCACCCAATAACCGGTAATCATTTGAAGGAGGGACACGTGCGGCGGAATGGATACCCTCGGAATATTCTGAGTCATATGCATCTCCTGGAAAGTGATATTTGAATAGGATGGATGGTGAATGGTGAAGAAAATGTCTCGCCGCTCACCCATCGAAAATTACACGGATAACGCTTATTTCGGTTACGTGGTTTCTACGGTTAAACGTCTATTTGCCATCTGATAATTTGAGTCCATCGCCCACAGAAGGTCATGCGCCCCCACTAGGCAAGAGCCCATTCGGCAGACGGTGAATTGAGTATTCACAACCGGCACGGACAACCGCTGGTGGACGAGGCAGACACTCCGTACGGCGCATTCAGAATCCGCGCCGCTCTGTGCATCGCCCAGATACAGCAGCTCGCAAAACGCGATCGATACGGATTGGTCGCGTCATAGCAACCGAAACTTAACTGGCGAGATGATCCCCATGTCCCGATTGTTGACCGTGGTCAGTAACGAGGAAGACTGGTCGCCGCAAAGCTGGCGCCATCGTCCTGCGCAGCAGCAGCCCCAGTACGAGAATCACGCGGCACTGACGCAGGCCACCGACAAGCTGGCCCGGCTGCCGCCGCTGGTTACCTCCTGGGAAGCACAAGAGCTGAAGAGAGCGCTGGCCGAAGCACAGGAAGGACGGCGTTTCCTTTTGCATGGCGGGGATTGCGCGGAGAGCTTTGTCGACTGCACCAGCGACATCATCGTCAATCGCCTCAAAGTGCTGTTGCAGATGAGCCTGGTCTTGGCGCATGGGCTGAAGCAACCTGTGATCCGCGTGGGCAGGTTCGCGGGGCAGTACGCAAAGCCGCGCTCTAACGATCTGGAGATACGCGACGGCCAGTCTCTGCCTAGCTTTCGCGGCGATATTGTCAACGGACCCGAGTTCGACGAAGCCTCCCGTCGCATCGATCCAGAACGCTTGTTCGACGCGTATGCACACTCGGCGCTGACTTTGAATTTCACCCGCGCCCTGGTCGACAGCGGCTTCGGCGATCTGCGCCATCCCGAGCACTGGAAGCTGGACTGGATCGAACATTCTCCGCGCGCGGTAGAGTATCGACGCGTCGTCGGAGAAATCGCCGATTCGCTACGCCTGATGAAGACCTTGGGCGGCCAGTTCGGCGATGGCCATGTAGACGCCGGCTTCTACACATCGCACGAGGCGCTTCTGCTGCACTATGAGGAGGCCTTTGTCCGTCGCGTACCGTACCGGCGCGGCTGGTACAACCTGTCCACGCACCTCCCCTGGATCGGCATGCGTACCAGTGCGCTCGACGGTGCGCATGTCGAATTTTTCCGCGGCATCGCCAACCCCATCGCGGTGAAGGTCGGCCCCACGACAAAGCCCGACGATTTGCTGCGCCTGATCGACGTACTCAATCCCTACGAGGAGCCGGGCCGGCTGACGCTGATTACCCGCATGGGCAAGAACAATATCGCCGACGCGCTGCCACCGCTGCTGCGTGCGGTGCGGCATGCCGGGCGGCGCGTGCTGTGGGTAGCCGACCCCATGCACGGCAACACCGAAAGCACCGGAAACGGCTACAAGACCCGGCGCTTCGACAACATCCGCGACGAGTTGGATCTGGCTTTCAACATCCATGCCGCCGAAGGCACGCGCCTGGGCGGCGTGCATCTGGAACTGACCGGCGAGGACGTGACCGAATGCCTGGGAGGTGCGCGCGACCTGGCCGAAGCCGACCTCGCCAGAGCCTACAAAACAGCGGTCGACCCACGCCTCAACTACGAGCAGTCGATGGAGCTTTCCATGCTGATTGTCTCGGCCGGCCGAGCGGCGCCTTCGGACATCCGCTCGACGGTTAAAAGCATGCACACGATGGGCGGTTCACTTTGAGTTGAAAGCGAACAGCGGTGCCCGCCGCGATGGAGCAATAAACCCACGACCATGGAATCAACTATGACGGGAATTCCCAAAATCCAGCCTTACGCCATGCCGACCTCCGCACAACTGCCGGCCAACATAGCGGGCTGGAAGATCGAACCGCATCGGGCGGTGCTGCTTCTGCACGACATGCAGCGCTACTTTGTTCGCCAGATCCCCACCGAGGGCCTCGGCGCTGTCCTGGTGAGAAATGCCGCCGCCATCCGCGAGCGTTGTATCTCGCTCGGCATCCCCGTGGCCTTCACCGCGCAGCCGGGCGGCATGACCACGGCTCAGCGCGGCCTGCTGAAAGATTTCTGGGGAAGCGGCATGCAGGTAGACCCAGCCGACCGAAACGTCGTGGACGAGCTGGCGCCCCATAAAAATGATTGGTCGCTGACAAAATGGCGCTATAGCGCGTTCTGGAATTCCGACCTGCTCAAGCGCATGCGCGATGCCGGGCGCGATCAGCTCATCATCTCTGGCGTCTATGCCCATATCGGCGTCTTGATGACGGCGGTCGAGGCTTTCTCCAATGACATCGAAACCTTTGTCGTGGCCGATGCCGTCGCCGACTTTTCGCTGGATCGGCACCTCATGGCACTGGAGTACGCGGCGCGTTGCTGTGCCGTCGTCGTAACCACCAAGGAGATCGCGGCATGAACGCTTCCCTGTTGCATGACATTGTCGATGGCGAGGCCGGCAAGGGAGCATTTGCCCTGCTGTTTCGCCCGCAGTCCGGTGCCGAAGACATGCTCGACGTCTTCACCGGCGACATGTCTCAGTTCGACACGCTGGACGCCATCCCCCTTTCTGACGCCGCTGTCGTTGGCGAAGATGTGCTGGTGCTGGTGCCCTACGCGCAACTGCACGAGCGCGGCTTCGCCTGCATCGACGATGACGAACGCCTGCAGGTCATGACGATCCGCAAGCAACAGCGCATAGCTATCGAAGAAGCGCTGCAGGCGATCCCCGATGCCTCGATCGAGTTTTCTGGCGGGGAGTTCGATGTCGATGACGAAGCCTACGGCGCCAAAGTGCGTCGGATCATCGCCGAGGAAATCGGCCGTGGCGAAGGCTCCAACTTCGTTATCAAGCGCACCTTTTATGCCGATATCACGGCCTACTCCCTACGCGTCGCGCTGGCCGCGTTTCGTCGCCTGGTGCAAGACGAAGTAGGCGCCTATTGGACCTTTATCGTGCATACCGGGGAGCGCACTTTTATCGGCGCCAGCCCGGAGCGGCAAGTGACCCTGCGTGATGGCGTGGCGACCATGAACCCCATCAGCGGCACCTACCGATACCCGGCGTCGGGCCCCACCCTTTCCGGCGTCATGGGTTTTCTTTCCGACGCGAAAGAAAAAGACGAGCTGTACATGGTGGTCGATGAAGAGCTGAAAATGATGGCGCCGTTCTGCCCGCAGGGCGGCAAAGTGATTGGCCCCTATTTGAAAGAAATGTCCCGGCTCGCGCATACCGAGTACTTCATCGAGGGGCGGACATCGAGCGATCCACGCAAAATTCTCCGCGACACGTTGCTGGCGCCGACGGTCACCGGCAGCCCGATTGAGAACGCCTGCAGAATCATCGCCCGACATGAGCCCGAAGGCCGTGGCTACTACGGCGGCGTCGCCGCCTTGATCGGGCGCGACCCCGCCGGCCAGTTCATGCTCGATTCGGCGATCCTGATCCGCACCGCCGACATCAACGCCCATGGGCGCATGCGCATCGGCGTCGGCGCCACCATCGTGCGGCACTCAGACCCCGAATCGGAAGCTGCGGAAACCCGCGCCAAGGCCAAGGCCTTGCTGGCCGCACTAGGCTATGGACGCAAGGCCAAGTTCGGGCTCGATCCCGGCGTGCAAGCGGCGTTGAAACAGCGCAACGGCGGCATCGCCGATTTCTGGTTGTCCGACGCCGAGGACCGCATTCGGCTGGACCCGGCATTGCGAGGACGCAAGGTGCTGATGGTCGATGCCGAAGATGCATTCACCGGCATGCTGGCGCAGCAGCTCACCGCGATCGGCCTGGACGTAACCATGTGCCGCTTCGACGACCCCGCCCTGTTCGAGCGTCACTGGGATCTGGCCGTCTTGGGTCCCGGCCCTGGGGACCCTCGCAATATGGACGATCCACGCATTGCCAGCCTGCGCCGCGCACTAACCCATCTACTGGCCGAGAAACGAGCTTTCTTCGCGGTGTGCCTGAGTCACCAGATTCTGTGCCTCGAACTGGGCCTGGAGTTGATCCAGCGCAAATCGCCGAACCAAGGCGTGCAGCAAGAGATCGATTTCTTCGGCGCGCGCGAAGTGGTGGGCTTCTATAACACCTACGTCGCCAGGTGCGATCGCAGCCAATTCAACCTGCGCGGCAATAGCCTGGTCGAAGTCAGCCGCGACGCCGAGTCGAACGAGGTGCATGCGTTGCGCGGCCCCGGATTCGCTTCGATCCAATTTCATGCCGAGTCCCTGCTGACCCGCAGCGGGGTGGACATCATTGCTTCCAGCGTGAAACGAGTGCTTGTGACATGAAAACGACAATTAGCTGGTGGAATCTCGATAAATCGACCCAGACGATAGATTCGATGCGCGACTACCTCAGGGAAGAAGGCGTTACCCCCTGGGAGGCCGTGCGCGGTTTGCGCTCGAAATTCTGGATCTCCGACCGCACCAATAATCTTTGGGGGGCGGTAACGGTGTGGGAGTCGGCCGATGCCATGAGCCAGTCACTACCGCCCAATCGCGCCGCCGAACTTATCGGTTACCCGCCGAGCTTTCGGACCACCTTCGATGTGGAAGTGCTTATCGACGAGCACCACGCCGGGGCATGGCTACCCGGAGACGCGCTTGAGCAGGACCGCGCGTGATGCGCGATCTGCCGCCAGCTACCGCCTATGTGCAAACCCGTACGGAAAAACCACGATGAGCGAATACAGCCTCACGCAAGTCCCGCGAATGGAAAACTCCATTTTCGATATCCCGCCGGAGCAGCCGATTTCGATTCTGCGCGAGTGGTTCGATCGGGCCGTCAAGGGCCAGGTGCAAGAACCCGGCGTACTGGCGCTGGCAACCACCGGTACCGACGGCCGCGCCTCCAACCGCATGGTGCATGTGCTCGATATCAGGGAGCACGATCTGATTTTCACCAGCCACGTGAAAAGCCAGAAAGGGCGCGAGATTGCCTCCAACGGCTGGGCCTCGGGTGTCATGTATTGGCGCGAGACCAAGCAACAGGTGATTGTCTCCGGCGTTGTCGCACCGCTTTCGAACGCCGAGTCGGACGCGCTCTGGGCGAAACGCCCGACATCCACTTACCCCATGTCGGTGGCCTCTCACCAAAGTGAGCCGCTGGAAAGCGAACCGGCATTGCGCGCGCAAGCCGAGCAACTGGCCCGCTCGCCTACGCCGCTGGTCAGGCCCGAAGGCTGGGTCGGCTATGGCCTGCGTCCGTCCATCGTCGAATTCTGGCTGGCCGCACCCGACCGGCTGCATAGCCGCCTGCGCTACGACGCCACCCAGTCGGGCTGGACCAACCGCCGGCTCCAACCATAGAAATGGAAGCGATATGACCTCTGGCAAATACGTAGTCGCCGACGTGTTCACCGATAAGCCGCTCGAAGGCAATCCGGTGGCGGTATTCACCAACGCCGCCGGATTGGCAGCGTCGGATATGCAGCGCATCGCGCGGGAAATGAATCTCTCCGAGACCACGTTCGTGTTCCCCCCTGGTGCCGATGGCGATTTCCATGTGCGCATCTTTACCCCGGTCAACGAACTGCCCTTTGCCGGCCACCCCACGCTCGGCACCGCGGTGGTGCTGGGCGAGAAATGGGATGCCTCGCTAATCAAACTGGAAACCGCGATGGGTACCGTCCCATTCACGTTTCAGCGCGACGGCGATGGCCAGATAGTGACCGCCAGCATGCAGCAGCCCATCCCCACCTGGGAGGTCTACGAACAGGCGCAGGTGCTGCTCGACGGCCTCGGCCTGACCTCGTCCACGCTGCCGGTAGAGGTCTATCGCAACGGGCCACGACATGTTTTTGTCGGCCTGCCCAGTATCGATGCCCTGTCAGCGGTAAAGCCCGACCTGCGCATCCTCGCGACCTTGCCCGACATGGCCGCCAACTGCTTCGCCGGGGCCGGCTCGCATTGGCGCATGCGCATGTTCTCGCCCGCCTATGGCGTGGCCGAAGATGCCGCCACCGGATCGGCCGCCGGCCCGCTCGCACTGCATCTGATACGGCATGGTCAGCTCGATTTTGGGCAAAGCATAGAAATATGCCAGGGCGTCGAAATGGGCCGGCGCTCGGTCATGCGTGCGGCCGTGGCCGGCTCGCTGTCGCAGATCGGCCCGATCCATGTATCAGGAACCGCAACCGTCGTCGCCCGCGGCGAACTCACCCGCTGGAAAGATTGATAAGACGGCTATACGCAAACTTGGCCTTCTATTCGGCACACGTGCCGAACGAGCATGTCACTCATCAAGGAAATCATCATGCCTGAGAACGCACTCAAGACATCCACCTTTACCGACGACGTCGAACTACGCCGGCAGCATCGGCTCGTGGTCGAGGACTATATGAGTCGCAAAGGCGAAGGGCGGTTGACACGCTATCTGCTGTTCACCGCCGACGGCAGCGGCGGGCTGTGGACCAACGACACCTTTCAGCCGATCGTCTCGCGCGGGCACGAGGGCCTGAAAGCGCACGGCGCGTGGTCGCTGAAATGCTTTCCCGACTGGGAGTGGAAGAACGTGCAGATCTTCGAGACGCAAGACCCCAATCGGTTCTGGGTGGAGTGCGACGGCGAAGGGCAAATTCATTTCCCCGGCTATCCGGCCGGCCACTATTCCAACCATTTCATCCATTCGTTTCTGCTGGAAAACGGAAAAATCAAACAGAACCGGGAGTTCATGAACCCCTACGAACAAATGCGCGCGCTCGGCATTCCGATTCCGGCGATTAAGCGCGAAGGCATTCCAGCTTAATCGGTGTGTCCAGAGAAAAAACCGAGCCATTACCATATAAAAGATAAAATGCTTGTGAAAGCGCAAGCCTTTGTTTTAATGGGCTGACCATCATGGATACGAACCATCGACGCATCCATTAAAAAGCATGATATGTTGAATAAGCCGCGATATCGCGGCTTATTCGATCAATGGAGTGCTCATGAAACAGCTAGATGTTGTTATGCACGACTCGAAGATGGATTTGATTAATCCCTTTGGGATTCAGATGGATGGTCCGTTGCAGAGCCAGTCGATCGTTGAAAAGCGCGCACCCAAGGCCTCTGAGCCCGGCGATATCGCCGGCATCGGCTCCCGTGGCGGCGATTGGGGCTAAGCGAGCCTGAATTTCCGATCTTGAAAATTCTGATCTTGAAAAGTATTCACGATTGATACAAAGCCGCCTCTTTGCCAAGAGGCGGCTTTTTCACGGATAGAGGTCGATCATGCTCAAAGCCCACATCGTGTTATCCGACCTTTCGCATCATGCGGAGTGGCGGGATGGCTTAATTACAGTGGGAAAGAGTCGAATCACCCCCCATGCGCACCCGATGCTTGAAGCGTTGCTGGTGCGCACACAAGGCCAGTGGTTTATGACGGTGAGGGAGCGTCGAGTCGCGACGGCACCTGACAAAACCATCGCATGCAGGGACGTCGATACCGAGCAGTTCAGCAGGCTTTACCAAGAGTGCGCTTTGTGGCCGCTCGATTACCTGATGATAGAAGTCGCCCAGGCCGGGTGCCGCATGAGGGTGCGAACAGGGGTGCTCGGCTCCGTACCGGTTTATTGCCACGCCCGCAACGATGAAGTGACCCTTTCCTGGGATTTCGCGGATTTCGCCGCTCACCCCCTGGCGATCGATACCGAAATCGCAAGTCACCGCCTTGCGCTGCATACGGTCTATTCGGCGCGGCAGCTATGCGTCGGCGTCAACCTGCTCACAGAGCGTGCCTCGTTCTACGTGGAGCCGGGCAAGGCCAGTTACCGCTACCCCGCACCGGCGCCAGATACCATTCCATCGCCATTGCCGCAGGGTCGTGATGCCTTGACGGCGTTCAGCGAACTCTTGCATCAAGCCGTGTCGGTTCGACCGATAGCCGCAGATCGCATATCAGTCGAATTGAGCGGCGGCATGGACTCGGCCACCGTAGCCAGCGCCATGGCGACGTTTCACCAACGAATCGCGAGTAAGGGGATATTGCTGGACGGCGACGTTCGCCAACCGCAGATCCAGCGGCGTCAGTTGATAGCGAATCGGCTCAACCTGTCTGACGAGACCGTGGAGATCACGGCATTTCCCCCAAGCCTCGACTTGCAGCGGCAGCCCGGTCAAGCAAGAGGGTTGTATTGGGAGTACTACCTGGAAGCATGCGCAGCCTTATGGGATTCGTCGCTTGCCCAAGGGCGCGATGTACTTTTCACAGGCATCGGCGGAGACGAGCTGTTTCCAGCCTACGCCGATGAAACACAAGAGAAGAACGGCAAAGAACCCGGCTGGCGAGATGATGCCCGGCACTGCGCCGAGCAACTGCTGACGCCACGTGCATTGAGCGTGGCCCGCAGCCTGCGCAGCTTCGACGCCCCGACCAGCCCGGTACCGGTGACGGCGCTACTGGCGCATGCATGCCGGGGGCCTGATCTGCTGCGGCATGGCCTGTGGCCCGTGAACCCGTTGAGTGACCCCAGCCTCGTGGCCTTCTGCCACCGACTCCCCCGTGATGATCGGCAAGGCCGGGAGGTCATGCGGCAATACTTGCATGCACGCCTGGGCAGTGAGGTATTCCCACGCGGCTACACCAAAGAAACCTTTGCCCAGGTACTTCCCGAGCTGATTTCACGGCAGGCAGAAACCCTTGCCACGCAGTTGCGTGATTGTGCCTTAGCCGATCTCGGCTTGGTCGACCAGCGGGCTGCCCTAAGGCTGTTGAATACGGTAGCCACTACGCGAGCGCAGGCGCCAACGGCGGCACTCGCTTCATTTCTTTGGCTCGAACGATGCGTGCGGCAGATCAATTGAATACACGCGCAACCCATACCATGTGCCCGTGGATCAACCTCGACGTCCGGCGTAGGTTGGGCTGAACGAAGTGATGCCCAACGTTGCGCACCATTGAGATTCGCCGTGATACCCAACAGGCGTGCCTTTGAAACTCACCGCGATACCCAACACCGCGCAACGTTGGGGTTCGCATGCGCTCACCCCAACCTACCGTTCACCCCAACCGGATTTTAAAGTGGCTTGGATTTGGATCTGACCCACTCGTTCTGTAGCTGCATGTGTGCCTGGTCGGATGCGCTTTGCGCCATGTCGATCATGTTCGCGATGGCGGCGAACACGCTGGAGAGGTGGTTGAAATCCACCTCGGCATCTGGTGTAAGCGAGTGGCACAGCGCCAGAGAAATGGCAACGAATGCGCGATGCAAATGTATTGGTTTCGGTTGCGGCCATCTTGAAGCTCCTTTTAGATGGAGCCGCCGCCCTGTCCTATACAAGGTGGATGCGCTTTTTTTGCGCCTTCTTTCCTACGAGTTTCCACACCCGGTCGCCGATGTGCGGCGACGCAAAACAAACTCCGCCGTGTGCGGGTGAGCGTCAAGTTCGCGGCAAGGCCGCACCCCCTCCCAGCCTCCCCCTACGACCGAAGGGGGGCCCCTTTTTGGGACAAGTAGGGGGAGGGGCTAAAAGCTCGCTTCAGTCAGCTCCCTCCCCTGCTTGTAGGGGAGGGTTGGGGTGGGGTCCGCACTTGCCACAAACTTTAAGAAGCTAAACGGCCAGAGACATTTTTTAATGCATCTGCCCGCTCACCTGGACACTCTAAAGAATCAGCCCCCTCGCAGCTCACTCTTGAACTTCGCATCCCCACCCGTCGTTTCGCCCTTCAAACGGAGCCGCTTCGCCCGCCAGAAGCTCCTCATAGCCAGAGATATTTTCGTGCGTCGGAATCATGAAGGGGTGGGCCTGCACTTGCCACGGCAACTCGTCGTGCTCTTCGTACTCAGAGAAAGACACCTTCTGACCGTTCCGAAGGAGAACGGTTGCGAACTTCAGCGCCGCATCCTCCGATGGAAAAATGACTGAGAAATCGATCTCGCGCGGCAGGGAGAGGTTATCTCCTTGCTCCGCCATTTGCCGCAGCACATCGCCATTCTCGTCACTTGGAAAAGCTGCTTGATTGCCAGACATAGGTCTCCTGATTCTTTTACGGAAATGAGATGTAGAGGTAAGCCACCCTGACGGGAGGCCAGATATGAGGTAGTGCTGTTAGGCAATGGTACCTATCCATCAGCGATGTACGCTCGGCCGAAGCGAATGCAGCCGGTGGTCGCAACACATTGTCGTAATGGTTAAGTCAACTTGAAAGCTTGGTTTTCTTACGAAAGTATCCCAAGGTTCCGCGAACGAGAAGATTGAGAAACAGACCTGGGATCGCGGCGACAGCAATCATTGCAACGACTTTGGCGAAATAGCGCCAGAGCGACCCGCCCTCCTCATGGAAGTGTAGAAAGGTCCATCTCAGCCACGCTGCGCCCATGGTCACGCACGGGATGCCAATGGCAACCCAGCAAACGAGCAAACCAAAGACACCTAATCGCCCGTCAGCTAGTGCCTCATAGATCATCATGCGGCCACGGACGCTTCCGACAGGATCAACGGTGTTGGGAACAAGTGATGCTTGCCGTTCTCGGGCAGCGCGCAGAGTGACTTCGACGTGCTCGCTCTCTGCATGTTCTTGCTTCAGTTCGTGGCTTTCAACACGCGCCAGCGATCCATTGGGATCATCAACCACAAACGCGCGGCCGCCAATATGAATCTGGTGTTTCATTAAACCCCTTTCATTTCATCCCGCACCGACGCAGCTCCCTGGCTTCTTGCCGGTATCCACCTGGGGTCGGAAACAGATATTCGAATTCGTCTAGCTCGCTTAGCAAGCTACAAGCCTCACTCTAGAGGGCACATAGCATCTGACAGAGTCATTCGTTGGACGGCCATGGCCGCGGATCGAAGGTCAATACTATGGTCCGTCGGAACACGCTCTCGAATCCCTTATATGGAAGAGGTTGGGCGCGCAAAACTGCGTTTTCGACGGACCGTCTGCCGGCGGCATTGTAGGGACAGCTAGATTCAGCGACGGCACTAACCACGTCGCCTCCCGGCAATTGAGTGACACGTACCCTGCAAGTCGATGCCGGGATATTGTCGGGATGGAGCCAGTTGGTTCGAATCACCTGCTGCATGGCGCCCATGTAGCGCATCAGTAACGCTCGATCATCGCTGTCGTTGCTGACAGAAAACGATGGGTCCTCCGCTAGCCCATGCTCTTTCAGACATACATTAAAAGCTTTGTATGTACGACTAATATCCGGTAGTTCCGCCCCTTTGCTGCGGGCATCGACTAGATCCCTCTTCGCATGTAGTGCGTCAAGCTTCTCCCTCTCGCAGGCTGGACTTTGCGCATGTGCAGGCATGCATGGAGCCGCGCCCGCGAGGGTCAAAAACCACGCAACGAGTCGACATGCACTCGAAGTCTTCATGTTATCCCCTGGTTGCGTGGACGCTGTATGCGCCTTCTCCGCGGGGGCTAGCATGCCGAGTGCCGCTCTTAGGTGCAATGTCCGTGTGGGTCGAGGACGCAGCCTGCGCCAGGCACTGACACCAGCCCATCACCGCAATCACCTAAATAATTCCCATAACCCCCAACTCACAAGCAGTGCGAAATAGCCAAAGAATCGCCACACGCCGACGCTGAGCAGCGCCTCACCGGTCATTCTCGAAACAGGACTGAAACGATCCTCAAAGAAATCAGGAAAGATCAGCAGGGCCGCTGCAAGTAGTGGTAAGCCGAGAACATAGATAGCACCACGTCCGGCTCGATAGACCCCAGAGGATTCGGCCGAATGCAGGCCTGGCATCACCTGGGATAAGTGATAAACCGTCCATAGCCATACCAGCACCACGGTGCAACCAAGCAGGCGATGAATCATAAGGTTTCTAAACTCCCTTGAAAGCGAAAGTCTAGCGAATGCAGGTTACGGCACCGGCAATAGCGGCTTCTCTTGATTCGAAGCCTCGCGTCAGAATCAGGCCGATTTCTGCTGGCAACTGTGTCGGGATGTACTGGAGCTTGTTTAAAACCTTCGCTTCAACGCTTACCTGGCGAGCTGGCCAACGCGGCCTGATCTGCAACCTTGCACGAATGTCTCGATGCCGCCTCAGTGGCGGATGTTGGGGTTCGCTTGCGCTCACCCCAACCTACGGAACTAGCGCCTTGTAGATTTGTGCCAAGGGTGCTGCGTACGGGTGAGCGTCAAGTTCGCGGCAAGGTTGCACCCCCTCCCACCCTCCCCCTGCACGCAGGGGGAGGGGCTAAAAGCTCGTTTCAGTCAGCTCCCTCCCTGCGACCGAAGGGAGTCCCTTTTTGGGACTTGCAGGGGAGGGTTGGGGTGGGATCCGCACTCGCAACAAAACTTCGTTTTGCACCAGAAAACAGCCAACCGGCAAATAATCAGGCAACGATTTCCTGCATTCTGCGCACCAGCTCCGCCTCGCCGCGCGAAAGGCCGCAGCGGGCCATCAGCTCATCCACGGCGACGCCTTGGCGGGCCAATTGTTGCGCCAGCCCGAAACTATCGGAAGCGGCGACCGGCGCGGATTGCGCGTAGGAGCCATCGCGTTGCTGTAGTAATGATTCAAGTCGCCGCTCGATGCGTGCCTGGGCCATCACCAGCATCGAGGTCGGCACGTCGCTGGCCGTCGCCAATAGCAGTTGCGTTAGCTGTATGCGCTGTTGGCGTAACTGGCGCCACATGATCGCCAACCAGACAGCTTGCGCGACCACCAGCACGATCAACACGACCAAGCCCGTCTCAACCAGCATGACTAACCTCTTTTGTTAGACGACATAGTTTGTGCACATCCAGCAGTGCGACAAACCCCTGCTTCCACGCGACGACACCACGCACCGGATCGCTATCGCGTAACGCGCGGCCGGAGGGTGCTGCGCTGATATCCGATTCGTTCACGGTCAAAAGCCCATCGACCGCATCTACGCGCAAGCCGATCTGCTCGGCTTGCTGGCTTTGCACGAGTTGGCTCAAAACAACGATATGCGCTTGTGCGTCGGCCGCGTTGGCAACCGGCCGCAAACCCAGGCGGCGGCAACCGTCGAGTACGGGCACGATCTGCCCGCGCAACTGGCGAATGCCGAGTACGTCATAAGCGGCGCCCGGCACCGGGGTCAGTGCGCCATCACGAATGATTTCGCTGACATAGGTCAACGGCGTCGCATAGGCTTGGTCAGCCAACTGAAAGACCAGCCACTGCGTGGGAGGTATTGCACTACCAGTAGCCGCGTTCATGGCTTGACTCCGATGCGGTACGAAAACATGGCTGCGCCCATGGCGGATGTCATCCCTTGACCTCGGGTACGGGCGCCTGTGTCGCGACGACGCTGGTATTTATCGGCACGACATCGGTCGGCGGGTCGGGCTTGACGACGATGGGCTTATCGACGGCGGGCGGCGCACTCGGTGTCAGGGTTGGCTCGACCTCGGCCAGCGGATGATTGGCATCGCTGTAAAAGCGTACCGGCGCGCTGCGATCGCTCAGCACCACCACCAGCACACGACGATTGCGATTGCGCCCTTCTTCGCTGACGTTGTCGGCCGCGGGGCGAATCTCGCCCCAGCCGATGATGCCGAGCCGTGACGGGTCGATGCCTTGCTCGACGAAGAGCCGCGCCACACTGGCCGCGCGCGCGGCGGAAAGCTCCCAGTTAGAGGGATATACTGCGGTGTTGATCGGTTTGTCGTCGGTATAGCCTTCCACTCGCAACGGATTGGGAAACGGCGCCAGAATCGAAGCGATATGGTTGAGCACGTCGTCAGCCGGCGCCGACAAGCGCGCCACGCCGCTGGGAAACAAAATGTCGGTGCGAATTTCTATTTCCAGCCAGGTCTTGGTCCGACGCACCACTACCAGGCTCTTGTCGATCAACGGCTGCAAGGCCCGCTGCACCTGATCTTGAATGCGTTCGAGGTTTTCCTGCTCGCTGTTTTGACGCTTGGCTGTACCGTTCTGCATCGATGAGGTGGCCAGGTTGCGCGTAGGCAGCGGCGGCGCGATACGCGGCAATACGGAGTTCTGCGCCTGGCTGTTTTTGCGATCGGCCGGCACCGGCGCCACCGGTGCGACGTTGCTGCTGTGCACGGGATCGAGACGGCGGCTGGTACCATTGAACGCCTCGATGATCGACTGCGACATCACCCGGTACTTGCCTTCGTTGACCACCGATACGGCGTACATCACTACGAAGAACGCCAGCAGCAATGTCATCAAGTCGGCATAGGGAATCGCCCATGCCTCGTGATTGACGTGGTCCTCGTGATGCTTGCGCCGGCTCATGACGGCCTGCTCCACAGCGGCATGCCCCATGACGGCCTGCTCATGAGAGATAGCCTTGCAATTTCGCCTCGATCTGGCGCGGGTTATCGCCCTGGGCGATCGAGACCAGCCCTTCGATCAGGATCTCGCGCATGCGCGACTGCTTGGTGATAAGCCCCTTGAGTCGCGAAGCCATCGGCAGCATCAGCAAATTCGCAAACGCCACGCCGTAAATCGTCGCCACGAAAGCGGCGGCGATACCGTGGCCGAGCTTGCTGGGATCGGCCAGGTTCTGCATCACCGCCATCAAGCCCATCACCGCGCCGATAATGCCCATGGTCGGGGAGTAGATGCCGGCGTTTTCGTACACCTTGGCCGCGGCCAGATCGATCTGTTCGCGGGTGTCCAGATCCACTTCGAGCACACTGCGAATCGCTTCGGGCTCGCTACCGTCCACCAGCAGTTGCAGACCCTTGCGCGTGAACGTATCGGCCTCGGCGTCAATCTGCGGCTCCAGCCCAAGCAAGCCCTGGCGGCGCGATATTTCGCTCCAGCCCACTACCCGGCTGACCAGGTCATCCGGTTGATGCCTGGGCGGCTTATAAATGAGTTTCGCCATGCTCATCGCACGCTTGAGCACCTGCCCCTGGTTTTGCACCATCACCGCGGCGATGGTGCCAAGAAACACGATGACGCACGCCGCAGGATTCCACAGCGCCCCAATGCTGGAACCTTTCAAAATAGTGCCGACGATGATGACCACAAAGGCCAGAATCGTGCCGATAAGGCTAACCAGATCCATGTCAGACAACCGCCGCTGTGGTGGGTACTGCTGTAGAGAGTGGTGTTGCGAGTAACAAGTGACGGCCTTCATCGGCGAGGCTGGCCAGATCCAGCACCAGCGCCAGGCGTCCATCGCCGGTAACCGTGGCGCCGGCTACGCCGGGTACGCCGGCAAACAACGACCCCAGCGGCTTGACCATCACGTCTTCGCGACCGATCACCGCATGCACCAGACAACCCAGACGCTGATGGCCGATATGCAATACGACGACTTGCCGTGGCGCTTTGGCGCCGGCCACACCGGCCCAACCGCTCAGATCGCCCAGTGGCAAGGCACGACCACGGTGCGCCGCCACCCGGCGGCCATCCAGCCATTGGTCTTGCCCGGCGGTCAATTCAAAGACTTCTTCGACATTGCCCAGCGGCAGGGCAAACAAACGATCGGCTACGCCAACCATCAGCACGCGTTGAATCGCCAAGGTCAGCGGCACGGCCAGCTCAAGCTCGCTGCCCTGCCCCATCCGCGAGCGCACCTGCAAGGTGCCGCCCAACTCGATCACGCGGGTCTTGACCACGTCCATGCCGACGCCGCGGCCGGAAATATCAGAGACCACGCTTGCGGTACTAAAGCCGGGACGAAAAATCAGCTCAAGCGATTCCGTCTCGCTCAAGCGCGCCGCCTGCGCCTCATCGATAACACCTTTCTCGACCGCTTTACGCCGCAACACCTCGGGGTTCATGCCGCGACCGTCGTCGCTCACCACGATAACGATGCGTTCGCCGCGCTGGCTGGCCGATAAGCGCACGGTGCCTTTGCGCGACTTGCCGCTGCGCTCGCGCTCATCCGGCCCTTCCAGGCCATGATCGACCGCGTTGCGCAGCAAGTGCACCAGCGGATCAGCCAGCGCCTCGACCAGGCTGCGATCCAGATCGGTGTCTTCGCCGGCGGTAACCAGCTCGATGTCTTTGCCGAGCTGACGCGCGAGATCGCGCACGATGCGCGGAAAGCGCTGAAACAATCGCCCCACCGGCTGCATGCGCATACCGATGACGCTGCCTTGCAATTCATCGGCAACCCGATCGAGATCGCCCGCCGCGCTGACCAGCGAGGCGTCATCGCTGCGCGCGGCCAGACTAAGCAGGCGGTTGCGCACCAACACCAGTTCACCGGCGTTATTGACCAAACCATCGAGCCGGCCGGTGTCTACGCGCACGGTGGATTCGACGCTGCCGCTGCTGCGTGCGGCGGCTTGCTGGGGTTCCACCGCCATGGCTGCCGGTGCGGTCAATGCGCCGGGGTTGCCGCCTTTGCCATGCAGGTTATCCAGCAAGGCCTCGAACTCGTCATCGCCAATCGTATTGGCGTTTGTCGTGGCGGCGACGCCGGGAGCACCGCTGTTGCCATAAAGGCTATCCAGCAGGGCCTCGAATTCGCTGTCGTCGATGGTCGATGCATCGCTCTGCACGGCAACCACCGTGGGTGCAGCGACCGCTACCGGCGTGGCTACCGTCAGGCGCAGACGCTGCAATAACGAGGGCGGCGGTATCGGCAGCACACTGCCCTCGCCCATCGCATCCATTTGCGCGTTGAGCAGATCGAGCGATTCCAGCAAGGCATCCATCTGCGCCGAATCGAGCACAAAGACAGCGTTGCGTGCGTCGTTGAGCAGATCTTCGGCTTGATGGCACAACTGCACCATCGGATCGATGGCGAGAAAGCCAGCGCCGCCCTTGATCGTATGAAAGGCACGAAACACCGCATTGAGCAACTCGCTATCGCGCGGCGCTGCCTCCAGTTGCACTAGTTGCTCGTCCAGCCGCTGCAGCAGCTCCCGAGCCTCGACCAGGAAGTCGTCACGTAGCTCGCTGTCCAGCGCAGGGTTCATCGAGAATCTATTCCCTTCAATTCGTTTAAATCATTCATTGCCGCCACCTGCTCCCTCCCCTGCGACCCAAGGGAGTCCCCTTTTTGGGACAAGCAAGGGGAGGGGCAAGATCAAAAGCCGAATTCGCTCAGCAGACGATCTACTTCGTCCTGGTTGCTGACCTTGGCCGCCGCCACCGGCGCCTCGCCACCGGCCAGTGCGCCGGTGAGGCGAACCAGTTCGAGCAGGGAGGATTCGACGCTGCCGATAAAGGTCGCCACTTTCTTGATGCGTTGACCGGACAAGTCCTGCCACGATTGCGCCAGCACCATGTCGGCCAGACCGCCACGGCAACTGCCAGCGAACTCGCGCGCCTGCCGGGCCAGCACGGTAGCCGCCTCGCTGCTGTGGCTTTCGGCCAGAACCGCGTCGGCATGACGCTCCAGCGTGTCGGCTTGCGGGCGCATGCGCTCGGTGAAGTCCAGGCTGCGGTGCGCGGCTTGCGCGCTCATTTCCAGTACGTCGTGCAGATGCTTGCGCGCATCGGCCACGCTATCGGGCACACCCTCTTGCGCCAGCTCGCCGCCGAGCCGCTGCACGGCGACATGCAAATCGCGGGCAAGCAGGCCCAGCGCGCGAAACAGGTGCTGTTCGCGCTCGCGCACCAAGGTATCCAGCGCCTGCTCGAAAGCGGCACCGTCGGCGCTATGCAGCAGTTGCTGCAGCTCCGGTGGCAAGCTGCCGCCGGAAAGCCCTGCGCCGGCCAATCCATTTCCACCGAGTACAGGCATGGTCGCACTCATCACGCAGCCCCCTTGGCGGCGAGCCGCTCGAAGATTTTGTCCAGTTTTTCCTTCAGCGTGACGGCGGTGAAGGGCTTGACCACATAGCCGTTGACGCCGGCCTGGGCCGCGGAAATGATCTGCTCGCGATTGTTTTCGGCGGTGACCATCAACACCGGTAGCGCCTTCAGCGCCGGCTCGGCGCGGATCGCGCGCAGCAAATCGATGCCGGTCATATTGGGCATGTTCCAGTCGGTGACGACCATGTCGAACGGCTGCGCACGCAGCATCGTCATGGCGTTGTCGCCGTCTTCGGCCTCTTGGATCAGCGTATTGCTGAAACCCAGCTCGACCAGCAAATTCCGCACGATGCGCCGCATGGTGGAGAAATCGTCCACCACGAGGATTTTCATGTTTTTGTCCAAGCAACTCTCCACGTTGTTTCTAGATGGGAAACGGGGAACGGGGAACGGGGAACATGCAGGGTGATGGTTCCGGCAGCTCACTGCTCTGAATGTCGGAGAACGAACATGTAGTGCTCATCCAGAACGCCGCGCGGCCCGGCCCTTCCCTGTTCCCCGCTCCCCGTTCCCCGATTCAGCCTCGCGCCAACCCACCATCCGCGCTCGCAGCCGTACCAGCGCCTGACCATGAATCTGGCAGACTCGCGACTCGGTCACCCCGAGTACGGCGCCGATCTCTTTCAAGTTCAGTTCTTGCTCGTAGTACAGCGACATCACTAGCTGCTCGCGCTCGGGCAGGTTGCCGATCGAATCGATCAAGGCATGGCGCATGCCCTCTTGCTCGACGCGCTCTTGCGGCTCCATGCCATCTTGATCGGCGACATCGAACGCGGCGCCGCCTTCGTCGTCATCCGGCGCGGTAAGGCTCAGCAGGCGCGCGCTACTCGCGTCGGCCAGAATCTGGTGGTATTCCTGCGCGGTGATGCCCAGGCGCCGGATCACTTCGGCGTCGGCGGCATCGGCGCCGGTTTCGTTTTCTATCTGGCGCACTACTTCGGTAACCTCGCGCAACTTGCGATGCACGGAGCGCGGGGTCCAATCGGTTTTGCGCAGCTCGTCCAGCATCGCACCGCGAATACGGATGCCGGCGTAAGTCTCGAAGCTGGCCGAACGATCGGTAGCGAAATTACGCGCCGCCTCCAATAAACCGATCATGCCGGCCTGCACCAGGTCATCCACATCCACGCTGGCCGGCAGACGGCCCATCAAGTGATAGGCAATACGTCGCACCAGGGGCGCATGCCGGCGCACCATGTCGTCACTGCTTTCGCGTTGCAGTTGTAGATATTCGGAAGCCACGCTCATCTCAACACCCACTCCCCGACATAGCCTGCTCCGATGCAGCCTGACCGCCGAAAAAGGCGATACGGTCATGGCCCGGACGCTCGGGTTCTCCCCATGTATCGACCGCACCTGCCAATTGCTTGAATGCTTGTGCCGAACGGCTGGTCGGCGCGACGTCGACCACCGCGCTCTGCCGGCGAATCGCCTGCCGCAGATGCTCGTCGTGCGGCACCATGCCCATGAAATCGAGCGTGACGTCGAGAAAGCGATCACTGACCCGCGCCAGCTTGGTGTAGAGCTGCCGCGCTTCACCCACATGGCGCACCATGTTGGCCACCACGTGGTAGCGCCGCACGCCAAAATCGCGGCTAAGCACTTTGATAAGCGCATAGGCGTCGGTCATCGAGGCCGGCTCGTCGCACACCACCAGAATCACGTCATCGGCGGCGGCGGCGAACAAAGCCACGTTGTCGGACACCCCCGCCGCGGTGTCCACCAGCAGGTAATCGGGTGGCACCGCCAACTCGTCGAAGGCGCGAATGACGGCGGCATGCTCGCCATTGCCCAACTGCGACAGTCGCCGCGCACCCGAGCCGGCCGGTATCACTTTCAGGCCGTGCGGAGCACACAGCACTAGCTCCTCCAGGCCACTGCTACCGTCGAGCAGATGACCGATATGCCGTGACGGTGTCAGCCCGAGCAGCACATCGAGATTGGCCATGCCCATATCGGCATCGAGCAACATCACCTCGCGGCCGGCCATCGACAAGGCCATGCCCAGGTTCACCGTCACTGTCGATTTGCCCACCCCGCCCTTGCCGCCGGCAATAGTGATGGTGCGGCAACGACGGCGCGGCAGCACACCCAGCCCGGCCGCCTGGTCGCGATGCATGGGCTCTTGGTGAGCCGCCATCAGCGGAAAGATGCGATTCAAGCCCCAGGCCTGATTCATCGGCGAAACTCCCATCATGCGGTCGCCATGGCTAGGCCGAAGCGCTCGGCCATCTTGAGATCGTCGCTGGCTTTGTCGTCGCTGGCCGAGTGCCTCAGCGCTTGCGCGGCACGGCAAACCAGTACGCGCGCATCGGCAGCGGCGATGTCTTCGGGTACGCGCTGGCCATCGGTGACGTAATCCAGCGGCAGGCGATGACGGATCAACATCGACAGCGCACCGCCCAGGCTCGGCGCTTCATCCAGCTTGGTCAAAATGCACGCCTGCGGCCGCAATGGCAGGTAGGCGCGCAAGGTTTCATCCAGCGCCTGCGCCTGTGCATTGGCGGCAAGCACCACGCAGGCGCGCAGCGAACCGGCATCGCGCAACAAACTCATCTGCTGTTGCAGGCGCGGATCACTGCCAGCCACGCCGGCGGTGTCTACCAATACGGTATGCCGGTCGCGCAGTGTTTCCAGCACGCGGCGCAAGCTGTCCGCATCGTGTGCCGGGTACACCCGCACGCCAAGCAGGCGACCGTAATGTTCGAGCTGCGCGGCAGCGCCGATGCGGTAATCGTCGGTACTGACCAAGGCCACCCGCGCCGCGCCGTGACGCAACACGGCGCGCGCGGCAAGCTTGGCGATGGTGGTGGTCTTGCCGACGCCGGTCGGCCCCACCAAGGCGGTGACGCCACTGTCGGCCGCCAGATCGCGGCCACTCACCGCGAGGCTGCGACTAAGCACGCCCAGCGGCAAGTAACGCGCCTGCTCGGCACTGAGTTGCGACGGCAATTCGTCGACCAGCCGACGCGCGACATCCGCTTCGATACCCAGCCGGGTCAAGTCGCGCAGAATCCGGGCGCGTTGCGGATGACGCCGCTCCATATCGTTCCAGCCGAGGCTGGAAAGCTGCGTTTCCAACAAGCTGCGCAAATCGCCCAGCTCGGTGCGCATGCGCGCCGTATCCTGCGCGGCACGCTCCATCAATGGATGCAACACGACCGTTTCGGCCGGCTTGGTTTCCACTGACGCCACCGGCAGGGGGGGCGGTGGCGGTGGTGGCGTACGCACGACCGGCGCGACATGAGCTATCGGCGCGGCATTGCCCTCGACCGGCAACGGTGCGCCATGACGTGCCGCTTCGCGCACCAGCGCCTCGTCGTAATCGACCGCAGCGATAATTTCGATGCCATCGTCAATCCGACGCGTGGAAAGAATCACCGCATCCGGCCCCTGCTCTTCGCGTACCCCGCGCATGGCCTGACGCATATCGGGCGCGACGAAACGTTTGATTTTCATTGTGCTTGCTCCGCAAGCGGGGAACGGGGAATGGGGAACGGGGAACATGGAGGTTGCGCTGGGCCATCAAATTTACGGCGCTGCTCAATGGCCTTTGGTCGGAAGCGAAATGCTTTGGCTTGCTTCGCAAGCGGGGAACGGGGAATGGGGAACGGGGAACATGAAGGTTGCGCTGGGCCATCACATTTGCAGCTCTGCTCAATAGCCTCCGATCGAAAGCGAAACACAGAAGCCCGCGACAACACACACGTTCCCCGTTCCCCGTTCCCCATTCCCATCTTTAACTCCCAATGTCACTGCCCAAGCGCCTGCACTAACCGCACTCTGCGGTTATCAGGCACCTCGTTGTAAGCGAGTACGTGCAGGTTCTGTGCCACGTGACGAGTGAAGCGCGCGAGCCATGGCCGCAGTTGCGGCGCGACCAGCAACACGGCGGGTTCGCCGCTCATTTCCTGTCGGCGCGCCGCGTCGGCGACGCTTTGTTGCAGGCGGTCGGCAAGGCCCGGCTCTACCGCCGCACCGGCTACGCCGCCATTGCCCAATGAGTTGAGCAGGATCTGCTCCAGCTCTGGCGCCAAGGTAATCACCGGGACTTCGGTACCGAGCCCGGCGATCTCTTGCACGATTTGCCGGCCCAACGCGACGCGCACGGCGGCACTGAGCGCGCCGGGATCCTGACTCTGCCCTGCATGCTCCGCCAAGGATTCGACGATGCTGCGCATATTGCGAATCGGCACCCGCTCGGCCAGCAGGTTTTGCAGCACCTTGACCACCACGCCCAGTGACAAGCGCTTGGGCACCAGGTCTTCGACCAGCTTGGGCGCGCTCGCAGCAAGACGATCGAGCAATTGCTGGACGTCCTGGTGGCCGAGCAATTCGTGCGCATGGCCTTGCAAGAGATGCGACAAATGGGTGGCGATGACGGTGGCCGGATCCACCACGGTATAGCCCAGGTTTTGCGCGTTATCGCGCTGACCGTTTTCGACCCATACCGCCTCCAGCCCAAAGGCCGGATCTTGCGTGGCGATACCTTGCAAGGTGCCATGCACACGACCGGGGTTGATCGCCAGCAAGCGCTCGGTATAAACATCGGCCTCGCCCATCGGCACTCCCATCAAGGTGATGCGATAGGTGTTTGGCCCCAGGTCGAGGTTGTCGCGGATATGTACCGCCGGCACCAGAAAGCCCAGCTCTTGCGACAGCTTGCGGCGCACCGATTTGATCCGCCCCATCAACTCGCCGCCCTGGTTTTTATCGACCAGCGGAATCAACCGATAACCGACTTCCAGACCCACCGGATCGACACTGGCAACATCCTCCCAGCCCAGCTCCAGTCGTTCGGCGGGCGCGGCGCTGGAGATCGGCTCGGCCGTGTCTTCGGCCAGTTGACTGCGCGTCTCGCGGTCGCGCTTCATCATCAGCCAGGCACCGCCGCCGCAAGCCGAGCCGAGCAACAAGAAGGCCAGATTCGGCATGCCGGGAATCACCCCCATCACCAGCAGCACCACACCAGCCACCGCCAATGCTCGCGGCTGGCCGAATACCTGGCCGATCACCTGCTTGCCCATGTCTTGCGACTTGGATACGCGAGTGACGATGACCGCGGCGGCGATCGACAACATCAGTGCCGGCACCTGCGCCACCAGACCGTCGCCGATGGTCAGCAAGGTGTAGGTCTTGGCCGCTTCGCTGGCGCTCAGCCCGTGTTGCATGACGCCGACGAAAAAGCCGCCGACGATATTAATCAGCAGAATCAGGATGCCGGCGGTGGCATCGCCACGAACGAATTTGGATGCACCATCCATCGAACCGTAGAAGTCGGCCTCTTCGCGTACCTCTTGGCGACGCTCACGCGCTTGCTCCTGCGTCAGCAAACCGGCGTTGAGATCGGCATCGATCGCCATCTGCTTGCCCGGCATGGCATCCAGGGTGAAGCGCGCAGTTACTTCCGACACGCGAGTGGCGCCCTTGGTCACCACCACGAAGTTGATGATGGTGAGAATCGAAAACACCACCAGGCCCACGGCAAAGTTACCGCCGATAACAAACTCGCCGAAGGCTTCGATCACCTTGCCCGCCGCACCCGGCCCGTCATGACCGTTCAGCAACACCACGCGAGTGGACGCGATATTCAAGGCCAGGCGCAACAGCGTCGCCATCAGCACCACGGTGGGAAATGCCGCGAACTCCAGCGGCCGCATCACATAGATCACCGCCAGCAGAATCACCAGCGACAACGCGATATTGAAGCTGAAAAGTATGTCCAGCAAAAACGGCGGCAGCGGCAACATCAGCATCGCCAGCATCGCCAACATGATGACCGGCGCGCCGATGCCACGCCGGCCCACTTGTTTGAGAGTTTCGAGTGCGCCTACTGCTGCCATGGGTTACTGCCTCTGTATATCGCTATAGCGGCCGAGCAAGCCGGGATCGACCTGCGGCGATGGCGGAACAGGTAGCTCAGCCCCCTGCGCCACCGCTTGTTTGAGCTGGAACACATAAGCCAGCACCTGCGCCACCGCGACATACAGCGCAGCGGGAATTTCCTTGCCAAGCTCGGTCGTGGCGTACAGCGCACGCGCCAGCGGCGGTGCTTCGACCATCGGAATACGGTGACTGCCGGCAACCAGGCGTATCTGCTGCGCCAACACATCCACGCCCTTGGCAATCACCCGTGGCGCACGCATGCGGCCATCGTCGTACTTCAGCGCCACCGCGAAATGGGTGGGGTTGACCACCACCACATCGGCCTGCGGCAACTCCTGCATCATCCGTCGCCGCGCCATCTGATGCTGCACTTGACGGATACGGCTTTTCAGCTCGGGATTACCCTCGCTCTCTTTCATTTCGTCGCGCACTTCCTGCTTGGTCATGCGCTGACGCTTGCCGTAGTCAAAGCGCTGATACAGCGCATCGATGCCACCGATCAGCGCCAACACCGAGCCGAACAACAAGGCGGCATGCCCAAGCAAAGCCAGCGATTGCGCAATACCCGCAGCCACCGCGCCACGCCCGGTCGCCAACAACTGCCCCTGCGACTGCCACAACAGCATCGCCAGCACACCGCCAATCAAGAACAACTTCAAAAACGACTTGGCCAGTTCCACCAGACCGCGCAAGGCAAAAATCCGCCCCAAACCCTTGAGCGGATCCAGCCGATCGAATTTCGGCTCCAATGCCTGCGCACTGAAACTCAAACCGCCAAGCAAGATCGGCGCAGCCAGCGTCGCCAACATCGTTGCCAGCGCCACTGGCGCAAACAAAGCTACGGCCTCACGCATAGCCGCGCTCAGCGCGCGTGCCGGCAGCTCGTCGGAGAACAACGCCTCGCGCGGGTAGTCCAGACCCAGGGCATAGATACGTTTCGCATGCATGAATGCTTTGTCGCCACTGGCGAGCAAGGCAGCAACACCGGCTAGCACGACGAGGGCACCGGATAGATCTCGCGAGCGCGGAAGGTCGCCTTTTTCGCGGGCTTCGCGCAGGCGTTTTTCGGAGGGTTCTTCGGTGCGTTCCTGGTCGCTTTGCTCAGACATGAGGGGTGTCTCTTATGTCTGTGCGCGGTTTTGCTCTCGCGTCTGCTTGTTGGGGAGGGTTGGGGAGGGGGCGCTTTTGGCTTTGGTCTTGGTTTTGGCTAGGTTGGTCGCCTGCGGCGGGCTTTCGAACCCCTGCCGGGGTCCGAGTCACTTTCTCTTGAGTGGCCAAGAGAAAGTAACCAAAGAGAAGGCCACCCCCATGCAGCGCTCTCCGGGCATCCTGCCCTACGAGTGCGTGAGGCTTGGCCGGGCTTTTCGACAGGGCTCCTGCCCTGGCGAAAAGGCATCGACATCCATGTCGATGCCCCTGCGGGCCTTGTCGTCCAAGCCTCACCGCTGCAAAGGGGCCCCGAAGAGCAGCGCGCGTCCTGCACGCACTCGGGTGCGACTGCGAGCAGTCGCCGAAGAATGAAATGGTGAGGCGGCGTGGCTCCCTCCCCTGCTTGCAGGGGAGGGTTGGGGAGGGGTTCGATCTTGCGGCGAGGTTGCACCCCCTCCCAGCCTCCCCCTGCATG
>NZ_KZ857187.1 GCF_003350925.1 Dyella tabacisoli
GATGGTGCCGGGCGCGTGGTCGCCAGCATCGATGCGCAAGGCGACGTGACGACGACGAGTTACGACGGCATCGGCAACGCGATCGCCACCCGTGCCTACGCGACAGCACTGACGCTGAGTCAGTGGACGGCGTTGGGTAGCAATCCGACCTGGGCCGCCTTGCAAGCCGACCTCAGTGTCAGCGCCAATGATCGCCTGACGCAGACGTTCTACGACGCGGACAACCGCGCCGTGGCCACCGTCGATGCGGCGGGCTATGTCACCGTCACCACCTACGATGCCGCCGGCGATGCCGTGAAAACCACGGCCTACGCGACCGCACTGACCGGCACCCAGCAGACGGCTTTGAGAAATGCACCGGCGCTGAGCACGCTGCAGGCGGATTTGATCAGCACCGCGCAGGACCAAACCACGCGCAGCTACTACAACAGCCGTGGTCAAGTGATCTTGCAGATCGATGCCGCCGGTTATGTCACCACGATCCTGCACTATGAAATAGGGGAGGCTGACCTTGGCATCGGGAAACAAGCGGTCTCCACACGTTACACACAGGCGCTGACGCCTGCTCAGCTTGCCGCGCTCACCGGTGCGGAGACGGCGGCCTCGGTCGTCGGCATGGTGTCGGCCAGTAGCAACATGCTTTCGAGAGTCGATTGGGATGCCGCCGGACGGTTGCTGTACAGCTACAGCCTGGGGGCCGTCATTCTGACAAGCTACACCTACGATGGCGTAGGGCATCTGTTGACGACGACGGCACAGCGACGACTCGGCGGCGGTGTGCCGCGTATCAGCGCCAGTGCCTACGATGCCTTCGGCGATGTCGTGGGTACGCTCGACGGCGTCGGCGCCGCCAACCTGGTCAGTGGCATGACCGCGGCACAGCAAACGGCGGTGTTCAGCCAGTACGGCACGACAAGCACCTACAACGCGCTGGGTCAACGAATCACCAGCACCGATCCTCTGGGCAACACGACCTACGCGTACTACGACGCCAGCGGACGGTTGGCGTATACCGTACAAGGCCAGCCGGCCGGCAGCACGCTCAATGCCGTCGGCAACGTGACGGCCTATACCTACAACGCCTTCGGCCAGGTCGCGACCAGCCGAAGCTTCAGCAGCCCGTTGACGTTGACGACCAGCGGCAGCAGCAGCGGCACCACACTCAACGTGACCACCGCGACGATGGCGCAACTGGCGACGGCCGCGGCGTCGCTGGCCAACCCAGCGACAGACCGCTCCACCAGCTACACGTACACATTGAACGGTCAGGTCGCGAGCGCCGTGGATGGGCTGGGCTATCAGGCGGCCTATCAGTACGACGCGTTCGGCGATCTTCTCCAGCAGCAACAGCAGTTGAGTGCGCCAGGCAGTGCACTCAGTGCCGCCAACAGCACGATCACCAGTGATAGCTATGACCTGCGTGGTGAGCGTATCGGCGAGACCGATGCGCTCGGTACGAGCGTGGCGCGCAGTACGTCCCAGACCTACGATGCCTTTGGCCGGGTTACCCAGGCGACGGATGGCAATGGCCAAGTCATCACCTATAGCTACGACACCTTAGGCCGCAAGATCAGCGTCGCGCAGACCGTGCAGGGCACGGCGCGCATCGCGAATACCACCTACGACGCTTTCGGCAGTGCCATCACGCAAACCGACGCCCTGGGTAACGTCACCAGTTACCAGTATGACTATCTCAACAATAAGACCACGGTCACGACGCCCGGTGGCATGCAGATCATCACGGTGACCGACGTCTTCGGTGACACACTCACCGTTACCGACGGCGCCAATAACACCACCACCTACACCTACGATGCCGATGGCCATCTGACCCAAACCCAGGACGCTCTGGGCAATCTCAGCAAGAATCAATATGACCTTGACGGTCACTTGACGCAGAGTACCGATGCCACCGGTCATGTGGTGACTTACAGCTACGATGCCGGCAGCCGCGTGCTGACCCGCACCGTCGACCCGACCGGTCTCAATCTCAAGACGAGCTACGTCTACGACGGCCAAGGGCGCACGCTCAGCGTCACCGACCCGATGGGCAGCGTGACGACCACCAGCTACGACGCCGACGGCCATGTGCTGACCCAGGTGCAGGATGCCGGTACCGGTAAGCTCAACCTCACCACCACGTATACCTATGACGGCGCGGGCAAGACGCTCACCCTCATCAAGGGGGCCGGCAGCAGTGCGGCCAGCACCACGCAATACGTGTACGACAACCGGGAGCGCCTGAGCCAGACCATCGTCGATCCGGCGGGTCTCAAACTCACCACCAGCTACAGCTACGACGCCAACGACAATCTGCTCAGCGTCACCGACGCCAATGGCAACGTCACGCGCTACGTCTACAACGAAGCGAACCAGAAAGTCTTCACCATCGATCCCACCGGCGCGGTGACGCAGGCCACCTACGACACCGATGGTCGCCTGACCCTGACCCGCGGCTACGCCACCGTGCTCACGGCCGGCCAGCTCGGCACGCTGGGCAACACGCCCACGCTGGCGGCGATCACGGCCGACCTCAGCCCCAACAGCGCCGACAGCTACCATCAAAGCGTGTACAACGCCGACGGCCAGGTGCTGTACGTGTTGGACGGCACCGCGCTCAACGTGACCCAATACGCCTACAACAGCGCCGGCCAGCGCAGCTATACGCGCCAATACGCCAGCCCGCTCACCAGCGCCATCGTCAGCGCGACCGCGACGCCCAGCGTCATCGCCAGCCTGCTCAACCCCGGCAGCGGCGACGTACAAAGCTGGGCCGCCTACAACGCCGATGGCGCGGCGGTGTATCGGATCGATGGCGCCGGCGATGTGACCCAACTGACCTATGACGCCGCCGGTCGCATCAGCAAGACCACCGCCTACGCCACGCCACTGACCAGTGCGCAGCTCACGGCGCTGGGGACGGCGCCGACCACCGCACAAGTCGCCACGCCGATCGCCGCCAGCGCTAACGACCGCAGCAGTTTCGCGGTCTACGACAACGCAGGCCGCACGGTTTATGCCGTCGACGCCGCCGGCGCGGTAGTGCAAAGCACGTACGATGCCGATGGCCGCGTGACCTCGACGCACGCCTACGCGACGGCCTTGACCAGCGCCCAACTTACCGGCCTTGGCAACAACCCCACCGCCACGCAGATCGGCGCCCTGGTGACCGCCAGCGCCAACGATCCGATGCGCTACACGCTGTACGATGCCGCGGGCGAGGCGCGCTTTCGCATCGATCCGCTGGGCTACGTCACCGAGACGCGCTACGACGCAACCGGCCGCGTCGCCGAAACCCTGGCTTACCCCAACGCCGTAAGCCTCGCTACGCAAACCGGTGCCTTGCAGCAAGGCACCGCGTTGAGCTGGCTGAGCAGCACCGTCGGCGGCACCACCGGCAGCAATGCAGACAGCAGCGCCGAGGCCACGCTTTACCTCTATGACGCCGCCGGCCGTCAACGCTTCACCGTGCAGCAAAACAACGGCGGCAACCTCGCCCAGGTGACGGAGCAGCGCTACGACGCGAACGGCAACGTCGCCGCGCAGGTCGTCTATGGCAACACGCTCACCGTGAGCCCCGGACAGTCGTTGAGTGCCCAGCTCAGCACCGCCGGTGTCGCCGGCGTGGTCGCGGGCTTCGGCAACAGCCACCTCACCAGCCAGGTCTACGACGCCGACAACCGCGCGGTCTATCGCATCGACACGCTCGGCCATGTCACGCAATGGACCTACGACAGCTTTGGTCGCGTCACGCAGACCACACAATATGCCAACGCCATCGTGTTGCCGGCCATGGTCACCGCAAGTGCCATCGCCACGGCGATCACCACCGCAGGCGGCAGCACCGGCGCGCGGACAAGCGCGGCCACCTACGATGCGCTCGGTCACCTGCTGAGCAGCGGCGATGCGCTGGGCACCAGCGCCACCTACACCTACAACGGCCTTGGCCAGAAGATCAGTGCGACCAATCGCGACGGTGCGGTGTGGCATTACAGCTACGACAGCGCCGGCCGCCTGGCGCAGACGCAAAGCCCGGCCGTCACCGTAGGCAGCTACAGCAGCGTCAACGCGCAATTCCAGAGCGCCGCCAACCAGTACCTCTACACCACCAGCACCTACGACGCCTTCGGCGACGTCATCAGCACCAGCCAGGGTTACGGCAGCAGCGCCGCGGCGATCACCAATCTCAGCACCAGCCACGCCGCGTACGATGCGGCGGGCCGCCAGGTGCAGACCATCAACGCGCTCAACCTCACCACCAGCACGGTGACCTACAACGCCCTGGGCCAGGCCGTTGTCAGCAAGGACGGCAACGGCAACCTCAGCTACCGCAGCTACAACGCCGCCGGTGAACTGACCTATGCCATCGACGGCAACGGCTATGTCCAGTCGCAGACCTACGACGCCTACGGCAACCTGCTTACCGTCACGCACTACGCCACCGCGCTCAACACCGCCGCCATCAGCGGCTGGAGCGCCGGGCAACCGCTGACGCAAGCGCAGGTGGGCCAGGGGCTGGTGACCTCCGCCAGCGACCGCACCACCACCACCACCTACAACCAGCTCAATCAAAAGACGCAGGTGACGCAGCCCACCATCAGCTACGTGATGGCCATGGGGCAATGGGCCGGCAACGGCACCACCGGCGCCGCCACGGCGACGTACACCTACGACGCCTATGGCAACCTCACCAGCACGTCGAACTTGATCCAGGGTGCCTTGACCCTCAACGGCACCACCACTCCGGTCATCTGGGCCACGACCTATACCTATTACGACGCACTCAATCGCGCGGTGATAGTGGTTACGCCCACCGGGGCCTATACCAGCCCGCAGGGCTATATCACGACGACCGCGTACGACGCTTTCGGTGCTGTCGTTACCCGCACCGATTATGCGCAGGCGATCAGCACCAGCGGCATCAGCACGGCCGCGATGCCGACGATATTGGCCGCCCCGGCCGACGGTAGCCGCGCCACCTCGTATACCTATGACGCTATCGGCCGCCAAGCCAGCGAGACCCTGACCGGCATCGCCAGCTATACCACCAACGTGGGCGCCGTCATGGGGGCGTTGAGCAGCGGAAGTGTAGGCGGCGGCCAGAACAGCAGCGTGACCAACATCACCTACGACGGCGAAAACCGCGTCACCAGCGTCAGCGTCAACGGTACGACCACCACCACGACCTACGACGCCCTGGGCCGTGTGGCGACCGTCACCGCGCCCGCACGCCAGGCACTGGTAAGCAACTGGCAGGCCCTGCTCGAAGCCAATCCGGGTTACGACCTGACCACCGCCGCGCTTTACACCAATGTCAGCCCCGTCACCACTTATGTCTACGATGCGCTGGGCAATAAGCTGAGCACCAACGTTTCCGCCGGCGGCCTTAGCCGGCAGACGTGGTCCTACTACGACGCCGCCGGCGAATTGACCGGCGTGTACGATCCCAATGGGGCCACCCTGCGCAGCACGACGTACGACGCCAACGGCAACGTGCTGACGCAGAGCTACACCTTGACCGGCAGCACCACCGTCACCACCACCCGTACCTACGACGCCGACAACCAGCTATTGAGCGAGGTCGTGCAGCGCAGTGGCGTCAGCACCTACGACCGTTACGTCCGGCAACAGTACGACGCCTTCGGCGAGGTGGTCGCCAAGGGCGACAACACCGGCTACCAGGCCAGCTACGGCTACGACAACAACGGCAACCTGACCTATGCGTCGAACAGCCACACCGGCGCGAGGCATTACTACAGCCATACCTTGATGGGCTGGCAGGCCAGCGACGCCAACCTCATCACCGGGGGCAGCGTGTGGACGCTCGATCAGTTTGATCTGGCCGGCCGCGCGATCGCGCACCAGGTACCCAACACCGCGAGCGCCAGCGGCCAATCCAGCAGCATCAGTCATTTCGCCTACGACCGCTGGGGCAATGTCGTCAGTCTCACGGATGCCGTCGGCAACACCACGCAGAACTACTACGACAGTCGCAATCAGCTCTATCAGCAAGTGGAGGCCAACGTACTCGTTGTTTCCGCGAGCGGTGCGCGCACCTGGGCTACACCTACGAAGGAGTGGTACCGCAACGTCAATGGCCAGTTGATGGGCTCGACCGACGAGAACACCAACAGCGGGTGGAACGCCTACGACACCGCGGGCAACCTCACGATGTCGCAGGACAATACCGGCGCCCGAACCTACACCGCCTACGACGCCCTGGGCTGCGCCGTGGCGCAGCAAACCCCGCCGGTGCAAACCGTCAACGGCACCCAGGCCAACATCACCTATACCAGCTACGACGGCCTTAACCAGGTCATCGGACAAGGCTATTTCCAACTCAACGGCGCCGGCACCGCGCGCACCCTGATCGCGCAGCAAACCTATGTACTGGACAACAATGGTGACCGCCTTCAGGTCACCGACGCGCTAGGCAATGCCAGCTACTACACCTACGATGGCCAGAAGCGCGTCCTCACCAGCCAGACACCGCTGCAACACACCAACAGTCAGTCGAAAACCTTCGTCTACGACGTCAACGGTTATCTGACTCGCCAGACCGATACCAATGGCAACACGCAGAGCTGGGTGTACGACTACTTCGGCCGTGTACAAAGTCACGTCGATTTAAGCGGCGCGACCTACACCTACACCTACGACGCCAACACCGGCCTGCTGACCACCGAGACCAGCAACTGGGCCCCCACCGGCCCGGCCGCTACCACCACTGCCACGCTCAACTTCAGCTACGAAGCCGATGCGCAGTTGGCCGGCCTGACCGAGGTCGTCAATGGTGTGACCTCCACCTATGGCTACAGCTACGACGCCAACGGCAACGAAATCCTGGAGACGGTCAACACCCAGGACGGCAACGGCGCGACGGTAGCCAATCAAACGGTCATTACCTACGACAGCCACAACCGCCTGCAAGAGGTCACGGTCGAGGATGCCGCGGGCGCCGTCGCGACGATGCGCAGCGTCTATGTCTACGACGCCAATGGCAATCGCCGGGCCGTGTACACGTGCAGCAATACCGGTGCAGGCGGCGTGGCCGCCGCGCCGATTCCCGTGACAGCCGGCGCGCCCACCGCGATCACCCTGGCCGCCCAAAGCGTGGCGCCGGGTAATGCCTTGACCTATGCCGTCGGCGGCAACTTCAGCGACCCACTCGGCATCGGGCTTACCTACACCGCCAGTGGTTTACCTAGCTGGCTGAGCTTCGACGCCGGCTCGCAAACCTTCAGCGGCACGCCGCCGGTGCCGACGGCGGCAGGCAGCAACACCGTCACCGTCACCGCGACCGACGTGGTGGGTCGCAGCGTGAGCAGCACGTTTACGGTGACCGTGGCCTTGGTGGCGCCGGTATTCAGCAGCGGGGTTAGTAACCAGACCGTGCAGCCCGGCGCGGCGATGGCGGCGTATCAAGCGCCCGCCGCCACCGATGCCAATGGCGATGCGGTGACCTACAGCGCCAGTGGCCTTCCGGCGGGCCTGAGTTTCAATGCCGCCACGCGCACTTTTAGCGGCACGATCAGTGCCATCGCCGCCGCGGCGTACACGATCACCTATACGGCCACCTCCAGCTCGGGCACCACCATCTCCACCAGCTTCACCATCACGGTGCCCGCGGTGGCGCCGGTGTTCAGTGGCGGGGTCAGTAACCAGTCACTGACGCCGGGCGTGGCGATGACGCCTTATCAAGTGCCCGCCGCTACCGATGCCAATGGCTACGCGGTCAGCTACAGCGCCAGCGGTCTGCCGCCCGGCATCAATTTTGATGCTCCGTCGCGTACCTTCAGCGGTACGCTCACCGCCGCCGGTACGTACACGGTCACCTACACGGCGACCTCCAGCGCGGGCACCACGGCATCGCTCAACTTCGCCATCACCGTGCCGGCGGTGACGCCGGTGTTCAGTGGCGGTGTCAGCAACCAAAGTGCGATGGCCAGCATTGCCATGAGCGCTTATCAGGCGCCTGCGGCCACCGACGCCAATGGTTCGCAGATCAGCTATAGCGCCAGTGGCCTGCCGGCAGGTGTCAGCTTCGATCCGTCCTCACGCATATTCAGTGGCACGCCCACGACCCCCGGCTCGTACACGGTGACTTATACGGCCACCTCCAGTGCAGGGCCGGTAGCGTCCACCACGTTCGTGATTACGGTCGGCGCGGCGCCGACCCCGGTTTATAACGGCGGCATACCCACTTACATTGGCTTCGCCGCGGGCGATACGACCACCTGGACCATGCCGGCCAATACCTTCAGCAATCCGATGGGGCGCCCGCTGACGTATCAGTTAAACGGGTTCTTCCCGCCGGGTACCAGCATGGACGCCTCCGGCACGATAACCAGCTCGCCACCCATAGCGATGGCGAAGCAGCACTTCATCGGCCACATTTTTGCGACGGACCCCGTCGATGGCTTGAGCGTCAGCGTGGCCTTTACCCTCGTGGTTGGCCCGTACATCGGTGCGATGGTCGCGCGCCCCATGGTCGCCGCGGCGGCCGCTGCACCGGCCCCTGCACCCAACATCGTCGCCAACTGGTACACCTACGACGCCGACAACCGCGTCCAGGTCGCCAACGGCAGCCTGCAAAACGGCCAGATCGTTATCACCACCGCGACCAACTCCGCGGCCAATGTCTACGACGCGGCAGGTAATGTCGCGACCTATATGACGCAGAAGAGTGCAGGGCAAAACACCCTCCAGCGCAATAGCTATAACGTGCTGAACCAGTTGACCATGGTGCAGACCCAGGCGCCTGGCAGCGGCACCCTGGCGCCCTACGAAACACGCAGCTACGACCTCGATGGACGTCTAACCAGCGACGTCACCTATAACCTGCCAGGCCATCAGGGCGCCGGCACGTCCAACGGTACCCTGGTGACCTTCAACGACGCCGGCTGGGTCGCTACCGACACGTTCTACAGTTACAACGCCGACGGCGGGCTGGTCGATCAAAGCGAATACGCCGAGACATCCGCGCAAGCATTGATAACGCAATACGGCAACAACGTCGCCGCCAACTACGCCGACACCGCGCCGCCCAGCGCACCGAGCGGCGCCACCGCTGGTTCGCTGTTGCTGGTCACCGACAAAAACTACGGTGCGGCCGGCCCCGGCTATGGCTACGACGCCGAAGGCAACGCACTCGGCTATCGCGTCACCACCGGCAGCGCCGCGACCGTGGTCAACGGCAGCCCCACCAGCGGCACCATCGGCTACCAAAACAGCTACATCAAGCAAAACAGCCTGCTGCTCGCCAGCACCACGCCCACCTTGATCGCCGGCGGCGGCACCCTGGGCCAGCCCACCGTCAACACCTACAACGACCTGGGCGAGCTGAGCAAAATCGTCGGTACCGTCAACGGCACCAGCCAGACCCAGGTCATGGCCTACAGCGCCGGCGGCCAGATGCTGCAGCAAAGCACCTCCACCAGCAGCACGGTCACCACGACGTATGCGTCGGTCAACGAGCAACAACTCGGCAGTGTCGATACCGCCGGCAACATCAACGTACTCAGCACCACCGGTGGCTACAGCAACAGCAATCAAGGTACGCAGAACTACACCGTCAGCGCGGGCGACACGCTGCGATCGATCGCGCAAGCCATCTACGGCAACGGCAACTACGCCTACATCCTGGCGCAGGCCAATGGCCTGTCCCTCGACAGCACGCTGACCCTGGGAATGGTGCTGCGTATTCCGCAGGTGACCACCAGCACGAATGCCTACGACACCTTTCAGCCGTATGCGCAGGGCGCGTTGCTAAGCGGCGGCGGTACGGCGTTCGACACGACAGGACAGATCGTCGCGCTGTCGATCAGTGCGCTGCTCAATCAGCAATCGGCCTTGGCGCAGACCGTGGCGCAGATCGAACAAGCGTCGCAGGAGTGGGCACGTCAGCAAGCGGATGCGGCCGCGGCGCGGAGTGCGGCAGCAGCGGCGCAAGCGGCGGCCAATCAGGCCGAGGCGGCGGCCGCCGTGGCGGCCCAGCAGGCAGAAGCCGCCAAAGCCCGTATCGCCCTGGAAATGGCCGATGGCGAGCGGCTCGGCGGGAGCGCGCTGGAACGGGCCCTCACCGCGCGCAGACGCCAGTGGATAGAGCCGTGGAAAGCGGCTGGGTTAGCAAGGGGCTATGTATCGGCGCCCAGTGACGGGAGCATGCTGTTCTCTTTTGGACCCTCGTCTGAAAGGTCCAATAACAGCAACAGCAACAGCAACAGCAACAGTGGCAGCAACTATACCGTTCCGTCCGATTACTCCTTGGCCACGGGTGGTACGGGCGTCGGCGATGACTCATCGAGTACCGACAGCGGCAGCCAGGGTAACTCGGGCGGTTCAAACAATAACGATCAAGGCTCAGGCTCCGATGCGGGCGCCAGTGGCGGCGATACCGGCAGCGGCAATGGTGGCGGCATAGGATGGTCGGGCTTCGACAGCGGCCTTGGCTACCTGCAGCAAGAGCAAGCCGCCTACGACAATCAACAGATCGCCCAGAACAACGAGCAGATCAACCAAAACGATCAACAGGTCGCGCAAGAGACCCAGACCCAGGCGCAAGACAACGTGCAATACAGCCTGTATCAGAATCAGTACCAGCAGGCCGAGCAACAGGTGCAGCAGGCGCAGGCACAGGTGGCGCAGTTGAGTGCTGGGTTGAGTGCGTCCCATAACGATCAACTCGCGTCGGGCAATAATCAGAATCAAAACACCCAAACGGCCCCGGCTTATGACCTGAACAATCCGCTGGCCACGTTCAATAGCGACTCTGGCTACGGCAACACGGCCGCTGGAGGTGCGAGAGACTTCAACTTCACCGACCCGAATGCGTTTGCCCAAGGGTATTTACCCAATCAGAACCTGTACGGCTTGCCTTCCGGCGATAACGCTTCGTTGTTCTCCAAAACCGGTGCGAATGGGATGCCGTATCTCTTTACTCCTACGTTGGAGGCGGTGCAAGCCTCTAGCCATCCAGAGCATTACTACAGCGATCCCAACAGCCGACTTGATGGCGGGATGACCACGGACGAGAGCGTGAAGATGCAATCGGATGGGGCTCGCGTATGGCAGGATCGTTTGACCGATGCCCAGCAATCGGAGCAAATCAACGACACGGTGCGCAACAGTAGCAATGAGATTTTCCTGAAAGGCATGGCCGCACCTGCGGCGCTGGGAGCCGGTGCTGCGCTTGTGGCCAGTGCGTTGGCCGGTGCGTTGGCCGTACCCGCGGTGGCCAATGGGCTGGCCAGCATCGGCACGGCCGTGTCGGGCGTACTACCTGAAGGGATGGGGAGCGGCTTGGCTGCGGCAGCGACTTCATTAGGTACGGGCTATGCTGTTGCGGAGTTCTACAAGGGTGTCGCCCAACGCGACTATAGTGCGTTGTTGACGGGCCTCACCGGGTTGGCGGGTGGCGCGGAGTTGATGGCGGAAAGATCGGTCGCGGGGTATAAGCCGACGCCGTGGCTGGACAGTGCTTCGTCGAGGTTTGAGAGTGTTCCTGGCGAAGCAGTCCCATTCAGTCCGATAGTTGACGGCGGTGGATTGCAGGCCCATGAAGATGCCGGCGGCCATCTACTACTGAAGCACGTTGGGCAATCGGAGCAGGATCTATTGGATCGACTGGCTGCAGAGCCAAATATCAGTGGCTCGTCATCGTTCTATGATCGAGCTGCGGCAGAAAGCGCTGTTTCGCAGACAATTGATGCGAACCAACAAGCAGTGACAAACTGGTTGAGCAATGGATCTTCAGGTCGCTTGCGTCTTGACTATTCCTTGTCCGATCCCGTTGGCATATCCGTTTCTCGTGGCGCAACGAGCGCAGTTGACGTTAATTCCGCCCGTGTGATTCTAGTGAGAGACTCATCCATGCCAACTGGTTACAAGATCCTTACTGGGTTTCCGACAAAGCCATGACCTACGAAAAACTTGATGCACTGGGACAATTGCTAGGCTGCTATTTCCACCAGGATTGGCCTGACGAGTTTGAGAGTGATGCGGTTGCCTTGCGGGCGATTGTTGAGTCTGAGCCAAGGGAGCAGATTTCCAGCGGAGTACGAGAGATCGATGGACTCTTGGCTGATCCACCTTCTGAAAGTGCTTTGAGGGAAATTCTTGTCGATAAGGTTGGGTGCTACTTTGATCCAAGCTCGCAAGGACTGAGCTGTGAGCAATGGCTGCGACATGTTCGCGATGTATTTGCTAAGGCGTGAGTGCTTTGAAACAAAGATGTCAGAGTCATCACCTGACGCTTGAGAGCGTGGCGCGGCGAAGGTGCCCAAACGAGCGCCGCTTACAGCTTCAACAAATCATCTGACGCTTGAGAGCGTGGCACAGTGAAAGTAGCCAAACGAACCCCGCCACTCACAGCGGGGCTCGCACGTTACCAACTTACCTCTCTTGTTTCTCTTGCTTAGTCAGCAAATGCCCAGCCACCGCTTCCGCCCGTTCCGTCAAAAAATGCAGGGCCATAAACAAACCTTCCGTGGTCATCGGATTGAAGGGCATTTCTTCGGGCTCTTGGTATTGGTTGGTGTCGCGTAGCTCGCGAAACGATTCGCTGGTGGCCAGGATGCGCACCAGGGTCAGCACGCCTGTAAGCATGCCGGTGAGGGTGGTGAGGGATTCCTCGTGGGGGCCGACCAACGTGCCTTCGGTCAAAAAATAGCGACTTAGCGGGTTAAATTCAGCAGACGGGTGCTGCTCTACCGTACTATTCGTCTTAGCCATGACAACTCCAATGAAGTTTGTTGTGGTTAGCGGGTCAAGGGTGTTAGTCGCACCTTTGGCTCGCGCTTCTTACTTCTCCAGCTGTCGCTATCTGTGTGGTGGATCTGATGAAACCAGATAGCGACAGCCCGAGTCTGCCACGGGTTTGCACTAAAAGTCTGTAGGCGTTGCGCTCGAATGTGCGCTTGCCGATAAGCATCGCTACTCGACCTGGCCGTAGCGTCGTTATCACCACCGCGACCAACTCCGCCGCCAACGTCTACGACGCGGCCGGCAATGTCGCGACCTATATGACGCAGAAGAGTGCAGGGGTGGCTGGGTCGCTACCGACACGTTCTACAGTTACAACACCGATGGCGGGCTGGTCGATCAAAGCGAATACGCCGAGACATCCGCGCAAGCATTGATAACGCAATACGGCAACAACGTCGCCGCCAACTACGCCGACACCGCGCCGCCCAGCGCACCGAGCGGCGCCACCGCTGGTTCGCTGTTGCTGGTCACCGACAAAAACTACGGTGCGGCCGGCCCCGGCTATGGCTACGACGCCGAAGGCAACGCACTCGGCTATCGCGTCACCACCGGCAGCGCCGCGACCGTGGTCAACGGCAGCCCCACCAGCGGCACCATCGGCTACCAAAACACCTACATCAAGCAAAACAGCCTGCTGCTCGCCAGCACCACGCCCACCTTGATCGCCGGCGGCGGCAGCCTGGGCCAGCCCACCGTCAACACCTACAACGACCTGGGCGAGCTGAGCAAAATCGTCGGTACCGTCAACGGCACCAGCCAGACCCAGGTCATGGCCTACAGCGCCGGCGGCCAGATGCTGCAGCAAAGCACCTCCACCAGCAGCACCGTCACCACGACGTATGCGTCGGTCAACGAGCAACAACTCGGCAGTGTCGATACCGCCGGCAACATCAACGTACTCAGCACCACCGGTGGCTACAGCAACAGCAATCAAGGCACGCAGAACTACACCGTCAGCGCGGGCGACACGCTGCGATCGATCGCGCAAGCCATCTACGGCAACGGCAACTACGCCTATATCCTGGCGCAAGCCAATGGCCTGTCCCTCGACAGCACGCTGACCCTGGGGATGGTGCTGCGCATTCCGCAGGTGACCACCAGCACCAATGCCTACGACACCTTTCAGCCGTATGCGCAGGGGGCGTTGTTAAGCGGCGGTGGTACGGCATTCGACACGACGGGACAGATCGTCGCGCTGTCGATCAACGCACTGCTCAATCAGCAATCGGCGTTGGCGCAGACCGTGGCGCAGATCGAGCAGGCGTCGCAGGAGTGGGCGCGTGAGCAAGCGGATGCGGCCGCGGCGCGGAGTGCGGCAGCAGCGGCGCAAGCGGCGGCCAATCAGGCCGAGGCGGCCGCCGCCGTGGCGGCCCAGCAGGCAGAAGCAGCTAAAGCCCGTATAGCTCTGGAAATGGCCGATGGCGAGCGGCTCGGCGGGAGCGCGCTGGAACGGGCCCTCACCGCGCGCAGACGCCAGTGGATAGAGCCGTGGAAAGCGGCTGGGTTAGCAAGGGGCTATGTATCGGCGCCCAGTGACGGGAGCATGCTGTTCTCTTTTGGACCCTCGTCTGAAAGGTCCAATAACAGCAACAGCAACAGTGGCAGCAACTATACCGTTCCGTCCGATTACTCCTTGGCCACGGGTGGTACGGGCGTCGGCGATGACTCATCGAGTACCGACAGCGGCAGCCAGGGTAACTCGGGCGGTTCAAACAATAACGATCAAGGCTCAGGCTCCGATGCGGGCGCCAGTGGCGGCGATACCGGCAGCGGCAATGGTGGCGGCATAGGATGGTCGGGCTTCGACAGCGGCCTTGGCTACCTGCAGCAAGAGCAAGCCGCCTACGACAATCAACAGATCGCCCAAAACAACGAGCAGATCAACCAAAACGATCAACAGGTCGCGCAAGAGACCCAGGCCCAGGCGCAAGACAACGCGCAATACAGCCTGTATCAGAATCAGTACCAGCAGGCCGAGCAACAGGTGCAGCAGGCGCAGGCACAGGTGGCGCAGTTGAGTGCTGGGTTGGGTGCCGGGTTGCAACAGGGCGGTGGCGGATCCATCGATGGGCAGGCGATGCTGGATACGGCTTGGCAGCATGCCCAGAGTGGTATCGACAGTTCGCTTGCCACTGGTGTGCAAGCCAGCTTGGGTAATGGTAGTTGGGCAAGCTCCAGCATCACGGACACGGGCGGAGTCACTTACGATCCCGGCTCTAACATGCCGCTCGCAAGGTACTTCGTGCAGCCGGGTGCTGCCGATGGCACGGGACCTCAAGAGGCCGCACTACGCCCCGATGCTCAGCAAATGCAACGTATACGAGATCTTGTTCCTCTCATAAAAGTGGCTGGTATGAATCCATCGTTTGATCAAGATGCTTATAGTCAGGCGCGTGACGCGACTGAATACGCTACGGGTCAAGTGCTTGGCGGTACGCAGGATGCTGAATCTAGTGTTGCGCGAGCAGAGATGTTGACGCACGGTTTAGTGGCCACCAATTTGGATGCGGTGCAGGTGTCGGCTGTGAGTGATGCGCAGCAGGTATCACAGGGTAGTGCCGCTAACAGCGTGTCGAATGATACTGCCGGCGCGGCTAATGGCTTATGGAACTACGGCACGGGGTCGGTGCTAAGCGACCTGAACGAGCAGTTGCGGGACACTGTTCCAGGTAGCGACAGGTATAAGGAGCTGCGTGGTCAGGTGGCCTTGGCCGGCTCTTTGAGTCGTGATCCACTGGAAAATATGCAGGCCGAACGGGCGCTGCAGGAACTGAGCATGGCTCGTATGCAGGATGAGATTGCCCGCTATGGTGCGCCGTTGCCCACGCTTCGAGCCTACGATCCGGTCATTGATGAGCGGCTCCAGCGAGAAGAAGCCCAGCGTCAGATGCTCACGAGTAGTCCGTTTATGGGAGGGGCTTACGGCGTCTCCAGCGCATTGGGTGTCAGTGATCAAGGAGCTACCCGGATTGCAATTGGTGCCGGGCTTGTGATGGATGTGGCGATGGTTGCGGGTGCTGTGTATGGTGCGCGGGCGAGTAGTGTTTCAGACAGTGAGCTGACCATTGCTGCTAACGGGGCGAATGGAAACCCTGCCGCTATTTCTCGGGGGTTGGGCGAACTCAATTCACGACAGGCGGCAGTCCTTGAGCAATTGCCCGAGTTCGGATCGAACACGATCGTCGGTAAGTCCTTTGGGCAAAACGATCTGGCCGCGCTGACGGCTACAACCGGGGATGAATTTGCTATGTTCTCTACCGGTGGTCGGCGTTTGATTTACCGAGGCGATTTTGGAAGCGTGCCAGTTACGCCAGAGTTGGCTGAGCAGTTGTCTGCTCAGGGCTGGCGATGGTCTTCGCATACACACCCAGGTTTCGATGTTGGCGTGTTGCGCTCATCTCCAGGTGATCAAGCGGTTCTCCGTGCAATGGGCGGCAATCAGAGCGCTGTATTCAATTCGATGGGGCAAAGGGGTATGTTTACGCCGAATGGCGATAGCTTGAATGGATGGGTGCCATGGTGATGAAGAAGAAACTGCTTGGCCTAGACGAGATGGAGTTGATCGCGCGCGAGGCTACGCGCAGGGCCTTAAGTGAGTACCCTCAGCCGTCCAAAGAAGATCAGGCTAATTGGACGTTGGGGAAGTTCGAAACAGAGAGTGAGGGTGTGTTTGAGATTTATATTCCCTCGGATCGACCTTTGGATGCGACCGTGATAAGTCGTGCTCTGGTCGATCGTGCGACGGGAGAGGTGAGTGTAGAGGTCTTCCTCAAAAAGTAGATGTAAAGGCTTTTGTCAAAGCGCCCGCCAAGTGCGAGCGTTTTGTTGTTTTAAGCAATGTGGATCTGCCGCATCAACAAGTTGGAAGTTCATATTTTGTTCGGATAAACCCGGCCAGCTAAGGGGGCGGTGACATTTTCTTTAGGGATAAATGTCACTAACTCCTTATTTGCACGATTGGTGTGGACGTTCGATACAGCACAAACGAATTTGCATACGGCCCGACATCTTCGGGTGGGCGCCCAGGAAGCATTGTGTTTGACCCGGATGCATCTATCTCTGCGATCCGGCATGAGTATGGTCATTTCCTAGATGACCAGGCGTTGGGGTTTCCAGGGAAGAGGTTCTACTACGAAAATCCACAATTCCGTGTTGCCACAGAACGCAGCCAATACCTCGGTGAAATTAGAGCTGCACGGCAGCTCGGTGATGCAGGTGCTCGACAGACGCTTATTCAGGACTATCTGAGTGAACGGCAGTACGTGATCGATAATTACTACTTCACGCCTGACGGTACGAAAATCCCGTGCGGCGGACCATACGGACAATGGGAGTCACGATGCTTTTCCCAACAGATCCTGATAAGCGCCCTGACTTGTGGTCCGCGTTCGCCGGCAAGGTGGCGGCGGGCTCCATCTCCTTCGTAATTCACTCTGGCGAGAGACTGTCAGAGAAAGATAGGCAGGCACCGATAGTCGAGGGAGTGGACGATATCGTTAATTCATTCCGCTCCGCAGATGTTGTTAGGTTCGGATCAAGCCGTGGCAGCGCAATCGGTCCCTTCTTGGCTTTTGATCTAGAAGCTGGGGGTGCCCGGTTAGTGGAATACGCATTTGATTCTGGAATTCAGGCGCCCTCAGATGAAGCAATGCAAGAGGCATTACAGTCGGTGGCTATAAATCTCTTCTTTGAAAGGAAAGAGATTTCATGCATTTTTCTTCGAATTGCTCTGCCGAAATGGGATGCCGTTGAGTGGGAGGCTTCTGCACAAGGTGGTGTGACCGTGCTTCGGAGGAAAGTGCCGAAGTTGTAGTTTCAATCAATGTAAATACTGAGTCAGTTGCACTTGGTCGGATTGCGGCGAACAATCGTACGGCCTCTCCCTTGGCTGACCTCCGTACTGCCCAAAATGAGAGGTCACTGACCCCTCATTTTGGCGTTCTTCGAAGCGGCGGTCAGCCGCGAACGATGTTCAGGCCGTCGTCTGGTACAAGTTGTTGGCAGCAACAAGTGCAAATCTGGAGTAGTAAATGATGCTGGGTAAAGGGCTTGTTTGTCCGTGCTGCGGATACCTGACGATACCTGACGATGGCACGTATCCAGGTACCTTCTTCGTGTGCCCGGTGTGTTATTGGGAGGATGATGACGTTCAGTTTCATGATCCCAATTTTCGGGGTGGAGCTAACGAAATGAGCCTCAATGAAGCCCGGGCCGCGTTCGTGAATTTTGGATCGGTGGATCCCAAATTGTCGGCAAAAGTGCGACCTCCCCGACCCGAGGAAATGCCCTAGTCATCCTGCAACAAAACGCCCGCCTTAAGCGGGCGTTTTGTTGTTCCAAGCAATAGAAACGCTTTAATTACCAATGATGCCGTCAATCAAGAGCTATAGCGCTAGAGGGTTCGAGTCAAGATGCGGACTTCCTAGATCGTGGGTTACAAAGTCACTGACCCCTTATTTTTCACATTACATACTGGCGTTCTCTGTATGCACAGGAAGTAACGGTGAATCAGGCTATTCCTAGAAGTGCAATTATGGGCCGGGTGAAGAAGCCATGACTGAGGTGAATACTATGCGGGAAGATTTGAAGGAGAGGCTATTTAGGTTTCTTCTTCCGATCCAAACTGAGCGCTATGTTGATCATCGTGCTTTTGAAGATGTGATCTCACGCGCGGATGACGCGGCGCGATTATTGAAGTCGTATGAGCTGGTCCCCAAGGCTCTGTTAAATGATCTCCATGCGACCTCAAAGGTGCTTCGCGCGGAGGCCCTTCATATCAAGTCTGAAACCGGTGCAATGCTTAAGATGGCAGAGAGGCTGGAGTATGTGTTTGACTTGATTCTCTTGGGCGAGTCCCTGGAGGATCGGATTCCCGGTGTTCCCCGAATCATTTGATTTGAGCAATTGGTCTTAAGGAAACGAGCGAAATGGATCAGAGGCAAGTCCAAATTCCCTCTCTGCATGTGCCCGCACAAGTGGAGATTTCAGGATTTGAGGTGGTGGATGACAGCCTGCACATGATTGTGAATAAAGGGATCAGTGACATTTTCTTTAGGAATGAATGTCACTGACCCCTTATTTCAGACCCCTTATTTCCAGCGTGGGATGAAGCTGATCGTTTGGTGTGGAAAATGCGTGACAGAGACGGGCAATGATTGGCATTTACAAAGATCAGCGGCTTGCCGAGCTTATTGACGCGTATGACAGCGGGCTGTATCAAAAGCAAGAAGTTATCTCTGTTTGCATTGATTTGCTTGCTGATGAAGCAACACGGGACGACCTATGGCTCCAGCTCCCTGATTGGATCAGCAGTGCGATACAACATCGCTTAGCGAATTTTGACCAGTCGGAAGAGCTGGTTACTTTTGGACGGGCTGACCCTGCGGCCGTTAAGAACGAAATGATTCGGCTCAAGCAGTGGATTCAAGCAAGTCAACGAAAGTAAACCTATGGTAACTAAGGGGTTAGTGATATTATCTTTAGGGGTAAACGTCACTGGCCATTTATTTCGGTCTTTACAAGGAATGCCTAATGATCCTTAAGCTATTTTATCGAGTGGAATTTGTCGGTAAAAAGCATGCTGAATTGAGTGCAGGAGACACTGGGTACATTATTGAAGACTACGGTGATGGCAACTACGAGGTTGAATTTTCCAATTCGGATGGATCGACTCGTATTCAAGTCGTCATCAATGAGAAGGACCTCGTGCTCAAGTCGATTTAATGTTGGCTGAGCCCTAACGACAACAAAAGGTGTTAGTCACATTTTCTCTAGGTATAAATGTCACTGACTCCTTATTTGCAACGAATTGCGATCACGACTGGTGGTAACGGGTTTATCGTGGGAGCCAATCCCGCGGGAGGTATTAAGTGAGAGTAATTAAGTTAATGGCTGACTATCATTGCTATCCGCTTTGGGAAGCGTCGCCAGGCGTCGTCGGTAATATAGATCCAGTGACCTTGCCAATCCACAAGGGGCTGATTGATCGGCTAAACGCGTGGGCTAATGACTACGATGCGACGCTGAACCTTGACGATCCAATGGCATCTGGATTTGCTAGTGAGCAGGCTAAAAGTGAGTTTGCCAGCAGGGCTGGCTTGCTGGTGGCAGACTTGCAGAACGAGCTTGGGCCAGAGTACGTCGTCAAAGCCTATGGGTAGGGCGTGACGACTAGCTATGAAACAAAAGTGTCAGAGTCATCATCTGACGCTTGAGAGCGTGGCGCGGCGAAGGTACCCAAACGGGCCCCGCTTATAGCGGGGCTCGCACGTTACCAACTTACCTCTCTTGTTTCTCTTGCTTAGTCAGCAAATGCCCAGCCACCGATTCCGCTCGTTCCGTCAAAAAGTGCAGGGCCATAAACAAACCTTCCGTGGTCATCGTAACAAGAGGGGTCAGTGACATTTTCTTTAGGGATAAATGTCACTGACCCCTTATTTGCCGTGGGGTAGAGTGGACTGGACTTCGCACCCGTACCTTGAAGGCGAGGTTCATCCTGATCCTCACATCCATGAGATCTACTTAGACTTTACTCAGGGTCAGTGGCGCTCTACAGGATCCAAAGCCTTTTTGAGTATTAATGTGACTGATGAACGCAAAATTTGGAATTATTTTAAAATCAGCCAAGAGGGAGGATCTTTTGGTGCGGATTCCTTCTGGATCAAGGTCGTGGGGTGATGAGATTTTTGAAGTGGGTGATGTGGAATTTTCCTTCCCGAAAATGGGTGGGGTTAAATTTAAAATTTACCCCGTTCTAGGCTTTATAAAAAAGCATCTTCCCTTTGATCTACAGGGGGATGAAAGCGAATATGCGTCAATTGATGGGGAGGGTCTTGATGATTATGAGAATGGGCTTCGAGTTGGTCGTTTTGATGTTGAAATAAGTCACCCATTCGAGCGAGGATTAAAAACACTCATTGATGAGATTGGTTTGTGCTCGATTATGCTGGTTCCGGACAGTGATGAGCTTGAAGAGTTCATTTCTATTAATAGCAGTCAACTAATTTATTTGGTACGCAATAATATTGGAAACTTGGCTCAATCAAAGGGTTTTCTGGCATCTTTGCGCAGTGACTGAAGTGTTGGTGAATAAAGAAGCAAGGGCGTCAGCGTCAAAAACAATAAAGGGGTCAGTGACATTTTCTCTAGGGATAAATGTCACTGACCCCATATTCTTGTTACGACATTCATTATCCCCAATAGGAGCAAGTGCCGTGACATCGACCAAGCCGGTAAGGAAGATGAATAGAGATGAGATGATACAGATGGTCGATGTTCTTCTTCATCCCAAGGGGCGAGGATTGTCCTCGGAAGATCTTACATATCAACTTAATGTGGTTTGTTTGAACTGCCCGGATCCATCCGCGGCGATGGACATTCTTGTCGAAACACTTCCGCCGATTACCGCCGAGGAATTGGTTGGCCGAGCGCTCTCATGCCCCCCAAGAGATATAGCTGCCGTGCCTTATTCAAAATTAGCTGAAAATCATCCGCTTCGTAAGATGAAATTTGGTTAAGCAACTTACGATTTCCAGGCGTGGTAGACGCTTACCCAGTAGGCGTGGATTTGCAGTTGAAATGCAAGGGGGCTGAACTGACGCTCAACAAAAGGGGGGCGGTGACATTTTCTCTAGGGATAAATGTCACTGACCACTTATTCTTTCAAACTAAATACCCCATTCTCTGGCTTTACAAGGAATGCCCAGTGATCCTTAAGCTCTTTTCTCGGGTGGAATTTGTCGGTAAGCAGCGACATATTTTATTTGTCAGGTCAGGAGCTCGCTATTCAATCTCTCCTTGCGGAGATGGATAAGTGGAGCGCGGCCGAGCAGGAGGATTTAGTGCGTCACTGGGCAGGTAAAGGAGGGCTCGCATCACTTACCGAGAATTTTAGTAAGGCTTATGGATGGATGCCTCGCTATAAGATTACCGTTTAACTGTTCCAAGCACGGCAGCAGAGCCTATCGCAGGGGTAGGTGGACGGTGGGCTGTCGTAGACGAAAGCGCAAGTCCTTCTATTGTGCAGCAAGCCACTGCAACCTTTTGTGGTCCGGGACAACAAAGGGGTTAGTGACATTTTCTTTAGGGGTAAATGTCACTTGGCTACCACTCATTCGCTACCTAGTCTGAGGCAAGGTGTGCAAACGGCTATTGGACAGAGTCAGCTAGGTGCTTGCCCGATTTGAAGAGGACAGGCATGATTCTCGCGGGATGTCTTACCGCTTAGTAGCATTCGTTACGCAGGGGTCGGATACGCGAAAATGAGGCTTGCATAGTCTCTCAACGGATGCAGGGGAATTTATGTATTTTCATAAGAACGGGGTTGCCTTAGCGGCGACCCTGGGTTGTTTGTTGATGGTGGGATGTGCTACTGACACGCCAAAGTCTGTGCATCAAAACAAAGAGGAATATTTGGGGCGATCGTTTGCGCCAACTCATCTGTCGAGGTCCTTGCTAGAGGCGGCAGCTCAGTCCGCAGAAAAGCCATTGCCTTTCAATAAGCTTATTATCAAGCAGGCGACAACAGTCAAGTATCCAACTGGTATGACCACGGAATGGTCGAGCGATACGGTTTATAGAAACGCCGGAAATGGCCTGGTCGAAGGGGTTATCACCTATTACAGCAACGGAATCGAGACTCAGACATTATTCGAATTGACGTATCGCGGTATCTATCCGTTGATCTGGCAAATCATTCCCTCGAATAACGTCAAGATGCCATTTGTTGGACAGGTTAAATCAATATCTCAAATTGATAGGTCATTTGATAAGCCATCGCTGAACTTTGTGTATAGAACTAGCTGGAATGCTCCAAGAGCAATGGATGGCGACGGCAGCAGGTCGTGCACATCTACGGGTGTCTATCCTGCTTCAAAATTGAATTCAAAAATGCAAGGTGAGGCGAGGGAGTATGATTGTAATGTCACGAATGATAACGGCATTGCGAGTGCTCTACAGAAATATGTATATCTTGATGCCTATGGAGTGGCGTTCGTCAAGTCAATGAAAAAAACCGATTTGAATCTCAATTGGCGTTTTGTTGACTTCAAGGTCGAGTAGCTACAGGTTGTAGAAGAAAGTAAGGTGTCAGAGTCATTATCTGATGCTTGGATGAGGCATTAGCTGATGGGGTGGACGCGCGTGCGACGTAGATATGCGCGACTACGCTTATCGGATTTCTCGTGTCACGCCAGCCACGCTTGCGAGGCGATACCCAGCGACGTGGCTTGCGGATCGTTGGGGTTCGCTTGCGCTCACCCCAGCCTACGATGGTTGAGCGACTACCTCACCCAAACGAGCCCCGCCACTGAACCGGCGGGGCTTGCACGTTATCGGCTTACCTCGTTTGTTTCTGTTGCCTCTCCCGCAAACCCAAGGCCACCGATTCCGCCCGTTCACTAAACAATGCAGGGCCATAAACAAACCTTCGATGGTCATCGGATTGAAGGGTGTTTCTTCGGGCTCTTTGTATTCGTTGGTGTCGCGTAGTTCGCGAAACGATTCACTTGTGGCCAGGATGCGCACCTGGGTAAGCACGCCTGTGATCGGGCCGGTGAGGGTGGAGAGGGATTCTTCGTGAGTGCCGATCAGGGTGTCTTCGGTCAAAGCCGTCGGTAGGTTGGGCTGAACGAAGTGATGCCCAACAAGATACCTTGCGCAACGTTGGGGTTCGCTTTGCTCACCCCAACCTACGAAAAGCAAAGGTGCTATCGCCAGACGGCTTCTGGCGATAGCACGAGTGCATCGAAAGGCTTAGTTTTTCGGCTTGCGGAATTTCAGCACGAACTGGTCGGTGTGGCTGTGGATATCCGGCGAAAAAACGATCTTGTCGTGGGCGTCTTGCGGGTTGCTCAGAAGGTCGCTGCGGGCTTCGAGTACGAATCCCGCTGCCTTCGCCTGGGCGATGACTATCGCCGGGTCGATGCGGTGCAGGGTCTTGGCGTCCTGCTCGTTTGAGCCGGCCTTGGCGGCGTGATCGAGCACTACATAGATGCCGCCAGGCTTCAACGCCTTGAATACTGCGGCGTCCATCTTGGCCGTTTCATCGGCACCGCTGGTCCCTTTGACTGCAAACACGCTGACCCCGCCATAGACATCGTGGTAATTCTGCGAGGTCCAGACGACGTCTAGTGGTTCGTCGGCGCTCATCTGCTCGTAGCTGCGGGTGATTAACGAGATATTGCCGTATACCGGGTCAGCGGCGAGTGCCTTGATGCTGTCGAGCTTTTTTGGTGCGCCTTCGGCCACGCTCTCGGGAACGACTGCATAGACGTGCCCTTGCGGCCCGACCAGTTTGCTGAAAATACGAGTGAAGTAACCACCGCCAGGAATCAGGTCGGCCACTTTGTCGCCCGGCTTGATGCCGGCAAAACGTATCAGCTCGGCTGGCTTGCGGTTAACGTCGCGATCCTTGTCGGCGGCCGGCCGGGCACTGTCAGTGACTGCCGCGGACACATCGTCCACGGGGGTTTGCGTACCGGCCTGGGCCAGCGCCGTCGTTCCAAGTAGGAGAAGACCGAGCAGCAAAGGTTTATTCATGGGTTGTATGGCCTGAGATGTGGAGTCGATGAGGGTGCTAGGCGCTTGTGACGCGAGATGTATCAGCGCAGGCGTCGCCATACGACTTCGCCGTGTGCTCCCTCGGCGGCGCCACTGGATGGCTTGGCGACGGTGTAAGTTAACTCGTCACCCTGGAGGGTATACGGCGTACTTCCATCCTTGTTGTCCCAGTTTGGATACGACGCGTGATCGATATGTGTGTGCATCGTCGTGCCATCCGCACTTACGCTACCGTAATGGGCGTTGCTATCGAGTGATGCCGCACGGTATTCCTCCGGTGTGCCTTTGGATTTGTCATTGACCGCAAAGGGGCTGCGTTGGGCACGCACGATTTGCATCATGTAATGACCTTGTGCATCGATAAGCCATGATCCTTGTGGGCTCGCGCCATACAGCTCTACGCGCCGGCCATCGGGATAGACATTGTCACAGCGCACCAGGGTCCAGGCGCCGATCAGTGCCGCCGGTACCGGGCTATGCGTTGCGGTCGCGGGCGTCACGCCAGACGGCATGGTCGCGGCGTGCGCAAACGGTGTGCCGCACGCGAACAGCAAGCCACAGATTGTGGACATCGCTTTGTATCGAAACATGAGGGGGTGCCTTTAGCGTGGGGGACTCGGCTGAGCGTAACTCGCACCCGCATGAGCGATACATCCGTGCCGGCATATTTCAGTCATTACAAAACGACATGACTCACCGGGAAAGCGCATCGATGAGCTGTCGGTCGATCAAGGCAAAGCCAGGTAGGTTGGGGTGAGCAAAGCGAACCCCAACGTCGCGCGGCATTGGGAATTATCGTGGATCCCAATGTTGGGGTAATGGGCGCCATCGTGGACTTCAATGTTGCGATATTGAGCATTGCCGCGAACCTCAAGGTTGCGCCACGTTGGGGTTCGCTTTGCTCACCCCAACCTACCGGTGCCGGGTTATCGTTTTTATTTGGACGTCTGAACCAAAGTGGCCATTTTTAATATGTACTGCTGGCGGGAGGATGGATGTTTGTCATGGGTGACTTTTCGTCTTGAGGATCTTCGTCAGTCGTTTATGTAATTTCATGCGATTTCACGCGCTCTTCACGTTATTGGTTTCACGTCATCTTCACGCTATTGCCTTCACGCTTCCTTCACTCAATCAACACGTTTTGTTGAATGGTATTTGCGTCGCAGTAGTTCCCGCAGGTTGCACTGCCGTATGATTAAGTTGGGTCACCAACTGGTCATTCACGCGACGCAGAATCGTTTCAACCAACGTTAGGTTGGCGACAAACGTAAAGTGCATTGGGTGGATGCAGGCGTCGGTCGAAGTGACTCGTATGGGGGATACGAAGGAATGAATACGCTCATTGCCGACGAGGCGATGAGTGCAGTTGAGCCAGGAGCGCGGGTTGGAGCGAGACATGGGGACGGTGGGGATTAATTCTTGGGCATTTTCAGGGTCTTCACGCCCGGCGCAGCGGAAACGCGGGCCGCTGGCGGGTTTCCTGAGTGGCATGGATGACGGACTGCGCTGTGCGGCGACGCCGTGCGGTTGGTTTAACCGCGTTCAAGCGACCAAGTCATGAGCATCTGTGCTTATACGTCGATGTCTCGACGAAACAAGGCCTGTCCGGCCATTCCATGCCGCCCTGATAACCAGATCACATACGCCTGCCCTGCAGTACGTATGGTGGTCGCTCGGCATCGGTTCGGCGACTTACGCATTGGAATCGTGAGCGACACTTTATGACGGACCCACTCTGAATGAGTAAATGCCCTATCTCTCTGGGCCCTATCTCTTTGAGCCCAATCTCTTCGGTTGGCCGGTCCCTATTCAACACACGGTACAAGCCATCTTTTTTATGTAGTGGCACGTCAATCGATCTGTAAGCGCGATCGCATCTTTCTTTTGCAGAGGAGTATGCATGTCAACCAGCTTGAATCAGTCGGAAACGATGTACGAAGTGGTCGTCAACCAAGATGGGCAATATTCGATTTGGCCGGTGAATAAGGCCGTGCCGCACGGATGGACGAAGGCAGGCAAGCAAGGTTCAAAAGAATCTTGTCTTGAATTCATTAGCGAGGTGTGGACCGATATGCGTCCGCTTTCGCTGCGCGCGCGGACGCAGTCCAGCTAGCCACGGCCGCAAGCGGCGAAATGAAATAAAACAACGGCATCCTATCCTGGATTATTGACATGCCACATGAGCGTCGGCAGTTCCTTTGTGCGCGCTTTCAGGTGCTACGCGCTCGTTTGCGCGCACGCCTTTGGCGGCTATTTGCACGGTCCGCCATAAATTCCCCATTCGCCAATTCACCTCTACATGGGTGGTCAGCGTGATTTTCAGACGGAATTATGGCCCTAAGTGTGTGCGCGACACGTGAAAACCGTATTTCTCTTTTCAGGGCAGGGCTCGCACCATTTTCAAATGGGCCGGGAGCTATTTGAGAGCGATGCCGGCTTTCGCGCCACCATGCAACACGCCGATCGCGTGGTGCATGAGCGTTGCGGCGAATCGGTATTGACTGCGTTGTTTGCGCAAGACAAGGGCAGAGACATTCCATTCGATCGTCTGCTGCACAGTCACCCCGCCATCTTCATGGTGGAGTATGCGCTGGCGACATCGCTGATCGATCGTGGCGTGCGGCCCGATATGGTGCTGGGCGCCAGCCTGGGTGCCTTTGCCGCGGCTGCCGTGGCTGGTTGTATCGATGCGGATGCCGCGTTGCTCGCAGTGATCGAACAGGCGCTCGCGCTGGAAGCGCATGGCGAGCCCGGCTGCATGATCGCGGTGATGGGTGAGCCTGAGCGTTTTCTTACGCCTGAATTACTCGCGCTTTGTGAGCTTGGGGCGAACAACTTCGCCACTCACTCGGTGATCTCGCTACCGCAAGCGAACCTGGCGGCGGTGGAAAGTTGTCTTCGCCGATATGGCATCGCGTTCCAACCGCTTCCGGTTAACTTCGCTTTTCATTCGCGCTGGATTGATGCCGCACGGCAGCCTTATCAGGCATTCCTGCGCACGCTTGCATGTCGGCCCGGTGATATTCCCATCGTGTGCTGCGCTGCCGGCGAGCTGATGCACTCCTTGCCCAGCGGCCACTTCTGGTCGGCGGTGCGCGACCCGATCCGCTTTGCGCAAACCATCAGCCTGATCGAGTCGCAGGGCAGCTACCGCTATATCGATGTCAGCCCCGGCGGGACGATGGCGACGTTTCTGAAGTACGGGTTGCCGGTGGGTTCGACATCCCAGGTGCATCAAGTCATGTCGCCCTTCGGTGACGACATGGCACGCCTGACCGAATTGACGGCGATTTCTCGGTCGGCGACGCGGCAAATAAATCAAGAAACAGGCTCGGCGACACCGAGTCGTCAAGACAACCAGGCACGGAGCAAGCGCATCATGGAGTCACGCAACATGAAAGCAATGATCTTTCCCGGCCAGGGCTCCCAGTTCAAGGGCATGGGCAAGGACCTGTTTCCACTCTTCCCGGAGCTGGTCAAAAGCGCGTCCGACATTCTCGGTTATTCGCTGCAGGATCTGTGCCTGAACGATACGCAAGGGCACTTATCGCAGACGCAATACACCCAGCCTGCGCTGTATGTGGTCAATGCCCTGCATTACTACCGGCAGCGTGAGTTGCATGCCGCCACCGAAACGGATGCACCGCCGGATTTCCTCGCCGGGCACAGCCTCGGTGAATACAACGCCTTGCTCGCGGCGGGTGTGTTCTCTTTTGAAACGGGGCTGCGCCTGGTTAAAAAACGCGGGGAATTGATGGGTGCGGCCAGCGGCGGCGGGATGGCGGCTGTACTGGGCATGTCGGCTAAAGAGGTCAGGGCGTTGCTCGATGAGCATGAGTTTGAGCAGATCGACATCGCCAACTTCAATACGCCCACGCAAACGGTTATTGCCGGCGAGAAAGGTGTGCTCGCCGCTGCGGTCGAATTATTTTCGCGAAAGAATTTCCGCTGTGTGACGTTGAATGTCAGTGCGGCCTTTCACTCGCGCCACATGCAATCGGCGCAAGCGGAGTTCGCCGAATTCTTGCAGGCCTTCTCGTTTGCAGCACCCAAGGTCACGGTGATCGCCAATGTCACTGCGCGTCCTTACGATCCAGCGCGCATCGCGCAGACGCTAGCCGGGCAAATCGCGGCACCGGTGCAATGGGTGGATTCGATTCGCTATGTGATGGGTAAAGGCGACATTGAATTTCAAGAGATCGGAGCAAGCGTACTTACGAAAATGGTGCTCGAAATAAGAGCCAAGGAAACACCTATTGTCGACGATGCGCCAAGTGCTCAGCCGCTGCCGGCGGAGGCGAATGCCGCCGCAGCGGTTGGCGAGGCAGGCCGGGTGGCGGAGCGCGGCGCGCAGCGTCGAGTAGAAGCGACAGCGCTGGGCAGCGAAGTGTTCCAGCGTCGGTTTGGCCTGAAGTACGCCTATATGGCAGGTGCGATGTATCGCGGCGTGGCGTCCGCCGAATTGGTCATAAAAATGGGCAAGGCGGGCTTGTTGAGCTTTTTCGGCGCGGGCGGGCTTTCAGTACAACGCATTGAAGCAAACATCATTCGCATACAAGGCGAGTTGAATGCAGGCCAGCCCTACGGCATGAACCTGTTGGCCAACTACGAATACCCCGCTCAAGAGGCCGCGGTGGTCGACCTTTATCTCAAGTACGGGATCAAAAACATCGAGGCGGCGGCCTTTATGCAAATGACTCCGGCCCTGGTCAGGTTCCGCCTGCAAGGGCTGCGTACTAACACACACAACGAGATCGTTTGCGATCACCGCATCGTAGCGAAGGTATCGCGCCCGGAAGTGGCAAAGGCGTTTATGAGTCCGCCGCCGCTCGCTATCGTGGAGAAGCTGCTGGAGCAGCGCTTGATAACACCGCAGCAGGCGGAGTTGTCGCAAAAAATTCCAGTCAGCCACGATATCTGCGTCGAAGCCGACTCCGGCGGACATACCGATGGCGGCATCGCGGCGGTGATGCTGCCGCCTTTGCTGCGGCTGCGCGACGAGATGCAGCGGGCGCATGGTTATGTAGAGCCTATCTGCATGGGCTTGGCGGGTGGCATCGGCGGCCCCGAAGCCGCCGCCGCCGCCTTTCTGCTTGGGGCGGATTTCATCGCGACCGGTTCGATCAACCAATGCTCGGTGGAAGCGGGCATGAGTCCCGACGGAAAGTCGATGCTGCAGGAAATGGACATTCAAGACACCGAATATGCGCCGGCCGGGGATATGTTTGAAATCGGTGCGCAGGTTCAGGTGATGAAGAAGTCTGTCTTCTTTCCCGCGCGGGCGAATAAATTGCTTTCGATCTATCGCCATTACAACAGCCTGGACGAGATACCTGCGCGTACCCGGCATCAGTTGGAAAGCACGTTCTTCAAAAAGACCTTTGACGAGATCTGGCAAGAGACGGCCAATTACTTCAAGTCAGTAAATCTGGAGCATGAAATTGCCAAGGCGGAGGCCAATGCAAAGCACAAGATGGCCTTGGTGTTTCGCTGGTACTTCGCTTATTGCACTCGCATAGCCATGGAAGGCAAGGGCGACGATCGCGTGAATTATCAGATTCAGACGGGTCCGGCCTTGGGCTCGTTCAATCAGTGGGTAAAAGGCACGGAACTGGAGCATTGGAATAAACGGCATGTCGATCGCATGGCAATCAAGATCATGGATGCAACGGCGGAGCATTTGACGCGGTCTTTTGACCGTTTTCTTGATGGCCGAAGAAGCGACCGGAGTGGGCTGAACTGATTGGCGGCCGCCGTTCGCATGATCCAGGACGATCAAAGCGTTGGCGGCGCGCATCACTCGCGCAAACAGGCACATGCATGTGCGGCACTGCAATCTGCGTTTTTTGCGCGAGATGCTGCCGTGTTTGTGCCTGATACGGGCTCGCCAGCCCGTCTTGCCCGGAACCACTTCGGCGTCAGGCCAGCATGTTTCCGGTAGTGGTTTGACGTTGATTGGCTCTAAATAGCCGGCTCAGCAAAAAAACGGCTTCGCAAAAAACAGCACTCGAAAGAACACCTCACAGGATAGGCACGGCCATGAATGTTCGTCAGATTCCGCCCCAGGAAAACCCATCGCAATTGACCGGCGAGGAGGGGGGAGATCGCATTGTCGATCATGGTGACGGTGGAGATATGGCCATCATCGGCATGGCTTGCCGTTTTCCCGGTGCCGGCAATTACGACCAGTTCTGGGAGAATCTGTGCAACGGCTTGTCGAGCATAAGCGAGGTCCCGGAAAACAGATGGGACAAGGATGCTTTTTATTCGGCCGATGTGCGGGACAAGAATAAGTCCATCAGCAAGTGGGGCGGGTTTGTCGATGGCGTAGAGTTTTTCGATTCGGATTTCTTCGGTATCTCGGCACGCGAAGCACAGGTCATGGACCCGCAGCAGCGGATCATGCTGGAGCAGGCGTGGGCATGCATTGAAGACGCGGGCTATGACCCAAGGGCATTCAGCGGCAGCCGTACAGGCGTCTATATCGGAGTTTTCAATTTCGATTACAAAGACCATCTGGTCAATGTGCTCGATGCGATCGAGGGGCATGTCTCCACGGGCACGCATACCGCTCTCATCCCGAACCGAATCTCGCATTTCTTGAATCTGCATGGCCTGAGCATGCCGGTCGATACCGCATGCTCAAGCTCGCTGGTCGCGCTGCACAAGGCGGCGCATGCGATCCGCCGCGGCGAATGCGATTACGCCCTGGTCGGCGGGGTAAGCGTGCTGTGCAGCCCAACGCATTTCATTTCATTCTCCAAGACCGGCATGTTGTCGCCGGACGGTAGCTGCAAGAGCTTCGATGAACGTGCCAACGGCTACGTGCGGGGCGAAGGCGCGGCCATGGTTTTAATCAAGCCGCTGGCAAAAGCCATTCGGGATAAAGACCGGATTGCCGCGGTGCTGCGCGGCACGGGGGTAAACCATGGTGGCCGCGCGCGCACGGTGACCTATCCGGGGTCTACGGCGCAATCGAACGTGATCGCCGAAGCCTTGCGCCAGGCAAACGTGCCGGTCAATACCGTCGGCTATGTCGAAGCGCACGGCACCGGCACGCCCAAGGGCGACCCCATCGAAGTGGAAGGCCTGAAGATGGCGTTCGCCCGCATTGCGAGCGAGCGCGGGGAGGTATTGAACGAGCATTCCTGCGGCATCGGCAGCGTCAAGACCAATATCGGCCATTTGGAATCGGTCGCCGGCCTGGCCGGCTTAATCAAGACGATTCTGTGCATGAAGCACCAAGCCTTGCCGCCGCTGGTGCATTACCAGAAGCTCAACCCGCGCATCACTTTCGATGGCAGCCCGTTCTTTATCGTCGACTCGGCACGGCCATGGCCGGCCCTGGTGGACGACAACGGACAGGCCATCCCACGTCGCGCCGGCATCAGTTCGTTTGGTTTTGGCGGCGTGAACTCCCACGTCATTGTCGAGGAATACATCGAGCCTGAGAGTACGGTATCAGGTGAAGACATTGGCGTAATGGATGGCGCTTTATCCGGGCAAGCGCCGGTGCTGATTGTGTTGTCGGCCAAGACCGAGCCTGTGCTGCGCGAACGCGTGCATCAACTGCTTGCCGCCATGGCATCGCCCGACCTTCGCCGTTCCGGCCTGGCTGATCTGGCCTATACGTTGCAAGTAGGGCGGCAGGCCATGGCCGCGCGCCTGGCGCTGGTGGTCGATTCCTTCGAGACGCTGCAAGAGCGGCTTGAAAACTGGTTGGCGCAATCGGGCAAACCTGAGGATGTTTTCAGCGGACAACTTTCGGCCGAGGTGTTGGCGCTTGTCGGGGACGAGGTCGAGCGCGATAACTTGTTGACGGCCCTGCTCGCCAGCGGAAACCTCCAGGCAGCGGCAGAGAAGTGGGTCGAAGGGCATGCGTGTGATTGGACGGTCTTGCACGATGCGGGCAAACGCCGCCGCCTCGCGCTGCCGACCTATCCGTTCGTCAAGGAAAAACATTGGGTAGAGGCCACGCCGTCGATCGAGTCGGCCGCGTCGCAGGCTGCCATCCATCCGCTCGTGCATCGCAATACGTCGAACTTCGACGGGCTGCGTTTCAGTAGTCGCTTTAGCGGAAACGAATTCTTTCTGGCCGATCATGTCGTGCAAGGCGAGCGCACCTTGCCTGGCGTGGCGCAGCTTGAAATGGCCCGCTGCGCGGCAGATCAGGCGGTGGCGGCCGGCGGTCAACATCGTTTGAAAAACGTCGTGTGGCTGCGGCCGATCGTGGTCGGGTCGCCAAAGGAGATGCACGTTGCGCTGTTTCCCGAGGGCAACGGCGAATTCAGTTTTGAGCTTTTCGATGGCGCTGATGGCGACGAGGGCCTGGTGTATAGCCAGGGCTCGGTCGTGGCTGTCGTGGAGACGCCACCGAGTGCGGTGGCGACGCACGATCTTGCCGCCTTGCGCCAGCAATGCGCGCAATCGCACCGGAGCGCGGAGGCGTGTTATGCCGCGTTTGACCGCATGGGCCTGCATTACGGGCCAGGCCATCGTGGCTTGAGCGAACTGTTTATCGGGCAAGGGCAGGCGCTGGCGCGGATAACTCTGCCGGACTCGCTGAAATCGCTGCAAGAAGGCTATGTTCTTCATCCCAGCGTGCTCGATGCGGCGCTGCAGACGGCGATCGCTTTTCAAGCCGATGATGCGGGTCGATGGGATGATGCGGCGTTGATGCTGCCTTTCGCACTGGCATCGTTGGATGTGCTGGCGCCCTGCACTGACAGCATGTGGGCGGTGGTACGCCGTAGCGCAGGCCATGCGGCAGACGACACGCTGCAAAAATTCGATATCGACTTGTGCGACGAGAGCGGACGGGTCTGTGTGCGCCTCGGCGAGTTTTGCGCGCGCGCGTCGATATCGGCTGGATCCGACGAGACGGTACGGACGGCGCTGCTGCATGTTGATTGGACAGCGCAACCGGTTACTGCCGCCGATGCGCCAGGTTATGCGCAACATCTGGTGCTGCTGTGTGGCGTCGATGCGCTAGATGCGGATCGCGTGCAGGCAGGTATGCCGGGCGTGACCTGCCTGGCCTTCGCTACCGATCAGGATCTGGCGCCGTGCTATGAATCTGCGGCTATCGCGTTGCTGGAACAGATACAGTCGCTGAGCAGCCAGCCGGGGCAGCACCTGATCCAAGTCGTGGTGCCGAGTCAGGGCATCGGCCAGACCATGGCCGGCTTGGGCGGCATGCTGCGCACGGCGCAGTTGGAAAATCCGCGCATCGTCGGGCAGGTAATCAGCGTTGAAGCGGCGCAAGACGTCGCACAAGTGTTGCTGGAGAACCGCGATGGTGACGCGCAGCAAGTGCGTTACGTCAATGGCGAACGCCAGTTGGGCGGCTGGGCCGAACGGGCGGGCGTGACTGAGGCAAGTTCACCGTGGAAGGCGCAAGGCGTCTACCTGATTACCGGTGGCGCGGGTGGCTTGGGCCTGATCTTCGCTCGCGATATCGCGCGTCAGGCCAAGGGCGTCACGCTGATCTTGACCGGGCGCTCGCTGCTGACGGAAACAACGCAGGCCAGACTCGGTGAACTCGAAGCGCTGGGCGCGACCGTGCAATACCGCCAGCTTGACGTAGGCGACCGCGACGCCGTGACGCACTGTGTGCGTGGCATTGTCGAAAACTTCGGTCGTCTGCACGGCATCATTCACAGTGCGGGTGTCCTGCGCGACAGCTTCATCATCAAGAAAACCCGCGAGGAATTGCACGCGGTGCTGCACGCCAAAGTGGCCGGCACCCTGAATCTTGATGAAGCCAGCCGGGAACTGGCGCTCGATTGCTTTATCTGTTTTTCGTCCACCTCGGGTGCGCTCGGCAATGTGGGGCAGGCCGACTATGCGGCCGCGAACGCTTTTATGGATGCCTTTGCGCACTACCGCAGTGACCTGGTGGCCCAGGGCCTGCGTCACGGACGTACGCTGTCGGTGAATTGGCCGTTGTGGGAAGAAGGCGGCATGCAGGTTCACGCCGCTACGCGCGAGAGCATGACGCAGCAGACCGGGCTGATCCCCCTGCGCAGTGCCAGCGGTTGTGCGGCATTGGCGCAGGCCTTGTCGAGCGGTTCGCCTCAGCTACTGGTGGCGGAAGGCGCGATACGCCGTTTCAAGTCCGGGTTATCTGCCGTAGCGAAGCCCGTCGCGGTGGCGGCTAAGCCCGAGCGCGCGACGTCGAATGCAGCGTCTGATGAGCTGCAGGAGAAAGCCATTCGCTATTTCGTCCGACTGCTGTCGAGTACGCTCAAACGGCCGGCTCACAGCATCGATGCGCATGTGCAGATGGAGGCCTACGGTATCGACTCCATCCTGGTGATGGACTTGACCAGAGCCTTGGAGCAAGTGTTCGGCTCGCTCTCCAAGACGCTGCTGTTCGAATACCAGACGATTGCCGCGCTAGCCGGCCATTTCCTGCAGCATCACCGCGCCCGCTTGAGTGAAGTGCTGGGCGAAACGCAGAGCGACGTTACCGAGGCGCCATCGCCGCGCGAGGAAGCGGCATCCGTCACTACCGCCACGGCAAGCCGTCGCCCGCGTTTTGGCACGCGCCATGGCGGTTTCCAGAACGAGATTGGGCAACTCGGCGATGTCGCCCGCTTCAACTCAACGACGGCAACCAACGAGGTCGGCGAGATCGCCATCATCGGCGTGGCCGGACGCTATCCGCAGGCGGGCAATCTCGAACAGTTCTGGGCCAATCTGAGCCAGGGCAGGGACAGCATCACCGAGATCCCGTCCGAGCGTTGGGACTATAAGCTCTACTACGACGAAGACCGCAACAAGGCCGGCAAGACCTATAGCAAGTGGGGCGGCTTTATCGACGGCGTCGATCTGTTCGATCCGCTGTTCTTCAATATCTCGCCGCGCGAAGCAGAGCTGATGGACCCGCAGGAACGGCTGTTCCTGGAATGCGTGCATGCCACGCTGGAGGACGCGGGCTATACCAGGGACAGCGTCACCCAACATGCCGGTGCAGGACAGGAAGGCAGTGTCGGCGTGTTCGTCGGCGTGATGTACGAGGAATACCAGCTCTATGGCGCGCAAGAGCAGGCCAGGGGGCACAACCTGGCGGTGTTCAACAGCCCGGCGTCTATCGCGAACCGTATTTCGTACTTCTGCAACTTCAATGGTCCCAGCATGGCGCTGGACACCATGTGCTCGTCATCGCTGACGGCCATCCATCTGGCCTGCCAAAGCCTGCAGCGCGGCGGCTGCGCGGTGGCCGTCGCCGGTGGCGTGAACGTGTCGGTGCATCCGAACAAGTACTTGATGCTGGCGCAGGGCAAGTTCATTTCCGGCAAGGGGCGTTGCGAGAGTTTCGGCGAAGGCGGCGAAGGCTATGTGCCGGGTGAGGGCGTGGGCGCGGTGCTGCTC
>NZ_KZ857188.1 GCF_003350925.1 Dyella tabacisoli
TTTCTTTGAGCAAGCAAAGAAAAGTGACTCGGACCCCGGCAGGGGTTCGAAAGCCCGCCGCAGGCGAACCAGATCGCCAAAACCAAAATGAAAAGCCCCCCCTTTCATCCCCCCAACAACCCCCGCATAACCCCCCATGCCCCCTCCTGAAGCGATCCAAACGCCCCCGGCAAACTCCCCAACGCCAACCACAACGCGATCAACCCAAGACAAAGCGTGATCGGAAACCCCACCGCAAAAAGATTCATCGACGGCGCCGAACGACTAATCGCAGCAAACCCGATATTCACCACCAACAACGCCGTCATCGCCGGCAATGCCACCCGCACCGCACCGCTGAACAACTGCGCGCCAAACGCGACTACCGCATACAACCCATTCGTATTGATCGCATCGACGCCTGGCGGCAGGCGAGTGAAGCTGTCGGACAGCAAGGCGATCAGGCGCAAATGGCCGTCCATCGTCAGAAACAGCAAGGTCACCAGCAATAGATAAAACTGACTCAGCACCGGCGAACTACCGCCGCCTTGCGGATTCACCACCTCGGCAAATCCAAGGCTCATGCTTTGCGCGATCAACTGTCCGCCCAAGGCCGCCGCTTCGAACACCAGCTTCAATACAAAACCCACTGCGGCACCGACCAGTACCTGCCCCACCATTGCTGCGATACCCGCGCCACTCAGCGGATCGAAGGCTGCCGGTGCCAGCGGGGTCAGCACCAGGGTCAACAAAAACACTAAGGCCACCCGAAAGCGTGCCGGCAAAACCGTCGAGCCGAATACCGGCGCGATCAGACACAAACCACCTACGCGGCCCAGCGCCCACAAAAAACTGCCCAGCCATAAGGAGAGCTGCGCAAGGTCGGCGCTGGTCACGACCAAGCCGTTCATCTCACCGCGCTCGGCAGGCTCTCGACCAGTTGCCGGGTGAACTGCACCAGGGTGCGCAGCATCCACGGGCCCGAGATCACGCCGACCACCGCCATCGCAATCAGCTTGGGGATAAAACTCAAGGTCATTTCATTGATCTGTGTCGCTGCCTGGATCACACCCACCAACAGACCCACGGTTAGCGCGGTGAGCAATAGCGGCGCGGCGATAATCATCGCGACGTAAAGTGCGTGTTGACCGAATTCGATAACTGATTCAGGGGTCATCGTTTATGTCCTTGCAGCGCGATGGAGCGGATGGTCACTAGGCGAAACTCGAAGCGAGCGTGCCGAGCAGCAAGGTCCAACCGTCGACCAGCACGAACAGCATGATTTTGAACGGCAGCGAGATAATCATCGGCGAGACCATCATCATGCCCATCGACATCAGCACGCTCGCCACCACCAGATCGATAATCAGAAACGGCACAAACAATAAAAAGCCCATCTGAAACGCGGTCTTCAGCTCGCTGGTGACATAAGCCGGCAGCGCTACGCGAAAGGGCACGTCGTCTTTGCTGGCATAAGGCTGCTCCTTCGCCAGGTGCGTAAAGAGCTGCAGATCCGCGTCGCGAGTCTGGTTCAACATAAAGTGCTTGAACGGCGCCACCGCGATGGGCAAGGCTTGCTCGGCGTTGAGTTGCCCATCCATATACGGTTTCACGCCATCTTGATAAGCGCGTTCGAGTACCGGCGACATCACAAACAAGGTAAGAAACAGCGCCAGTCCAAGCAGTACTTGATTGGGCGGTGTCGATTGCGTGCCGAGCGCCTGCCGCAAGAAACCGAGCACGATGATGATGCGGGTAAACGAAGTCATCATCAGCAGGATCGCCGGCAACAGGGTCAGCACGGTCATCAGTGCCAACATTTGCAGCGAGATCGTCCAATTCTGCCCACCGCCCGGCGCGTTCTGCACGCTCAATGCCGGGATGCCGACGGGCTCGGCCCAGGCCACCCAAGGCAGCAGCCATACCAGCACGAACAGCCAGCGCAGATGCTTCATGGTTTGCGCTTCCATACGGCGAGGACATCGCTGAAATGGAACGGTGCGGGCGCAGCTTCACCGATGCCGGGTGTCGTGCTGTCGTAAACCGCACCGTCGTAAACATGTAGTGTGCGCATGCCGCCCGGCCCCATCCCGATCAGCAAACGCTTGCCATCGGCATCGAGCAGCAAGACACGTTCGCGCGCACCTACGGCAAAGCTTTCCACGCAGCGGATACGCCGGCCGCCGACGCGCGCGCGCCCTTGCGCCCGGCGACTCAACCAACCGGCGACAAAGATCAACGCAACAATGCCGCCAAGGTTTAACAGCACGCGCAGTAGTTCGTTGCCCACTGAGATGTCAGACGTCACCGGGGCGATCAGCGCAAGCATGCCGATCACCGCAACTTACGCACGCGTTCGGCCGGGCTGATGACGTCGGTCAGGCGAATGCCAAACTTCTCGTTAATCACCACCACTTCACCATGCGCTACCAAGGTGCCGTTGACGAACACATCCAGCGGTTCACCGGCGGCACGGTCAAGCTCTACCACCGACCCCTGATTGAGCTGCAGCAGATTGCGGATGCTGATTCGGGTGCGCCCGACCTCCATCGCCAGGGTCACCGGCACATCGAGAATCATGTCGAGATTGACCTCGACACCTTCGCCGACCAGGCCACCCAAGCTATTGAGTTCGTCATGCTCGGTGGCTGCAGCCGCGGTTTCGCTATTCGGGTTCATATCGTTATTCATTGGGCTGGTTTCATTGGGCTGGACTCGGTCGGGCCGGAATCATTCAGGCATGTGTTCGGTAAAGGCGTCGCTCGACAAGCGTGTGCCACGACGCCCGGCCGGCTCATGGAATCGCACCGCGCTGCGGCCATTGGCCTGGCCATGGCGGCCACGAAATACCGGCACGTCTTCGGCGAACACGGTGGACAGCTCGGGCAGTTGCACGGGAATCACATCGCCCGGACGCAAGCGCAGAAAGTCGCCGATGCTGATCGGCATCTCCAGCAGCAACGAACTGAGCTGCACCTCGGCATCCATCACCTCTTCGTGCAGGCATTCCGCCCAGCGGTCGTCGCGCTCTACCCGGTCGCTTTGCACGCCAGCGTCGAGCAAGGTACGAATCGGCTCGACCATCGCGTAGGGCAAGGTCATATGGATCTCGCCCCCGCCGCCATCCAGTTCGACGTGAAAGCGCGATACCACCACCGTCTCGGTGGGGCTGACGATATTGGCGAACTGCGGGTTGATCTCCGCGTTGAGAAATTCAAACTGCAACGCCAGCACCGGCGCCCATGCCTCGGCCATCGCGGCGAACAGTTCCGCCAGCACGATCTGGATCACCCTATTCTCGGTGGGTGTGAAATCGCGACCTTCGATACGCGCGTGATAGCGGCCGTCGCCGCCGAAGAAATTATCGATGATCGAGAACACCAGCCGTGGCTCGATCACCGTCAGCGCCGTACCGCGCAAGGGCTTCACCCGCACCAGATTGAGATTGCTAGGCACCGCCAGGCCATGCACGTATTCGCCGAACTTGAGCATGCGCACCCCACGCACCGACACTTCGCAGGTCTTGCGCAACACGCTGAAAATGCCGGTGCGAAAAAACCGCGCGAAGCGGTCATTGACCATTTCGAGTGTCGGCAAGCGACCGCGCACTATGCGGTCCTGCTGGGTAAAGTCGTAAGTGACTACCGCGTCCGGCGGCAACGGCTCATCGCCACCGGTGGCGACCGCACCGCCATCCACGCCTTCGAGCAGGGCGTCGATTTCCTCTTGCGAAAGCAGATCGCTCATCGGTCGCGGCCTTATTGCATCACGAAGCTGGTGAAGTACAAGGCGTCAATCCCAGGCTTGCCCAGTTTGTCCGCGATAATTTTCTGCACGGCGACCAGCGCCTTGGCCTGCAGCTTCTGTTTGCCATCGGTGCTGCTCAGCTCGACGCCGTCCTGGCTGCTGAACAAGAAAACCAAGGCGTTGCGGATCACCGGGTCGGCATCTTTCGCTGCCTGAATCGCCGCCGCGTCGTGCGCCATCAAGGTCACACTCACCTGCAGATAACTCAGCGACTCCTCGTTGTGAAAATTCACCACGAAGGAGGGTTCCAACTGCAAGTAAAGCTCAGGCTGCTTCACCGCCGACTTGCTCTCGGCCGGCACCGTCTCGCCCCCCTGCACTGAATGTTTACGCAGAGCAAACAAGGCATAACCGCCTATCGCCGAGACCAGCAGCAAGGCAAACAACAAGATCACTACCACACTACGACTGACGCCTTTTTTTGCCGGCGTCAGGTTCGGTGCGGATTCGGCAACAGCCATGAACTACCTCATATCGGGGAATGGGCTGGCGCATTGGGATGCGCCTGATAATCGGTAGTTAGCAAACGCTGTGCCATCGCCTGAAGAGCCAGCGGTGATGCGGGTTCGGCGCGATGATGATGTGCCGATGGCGTTTTCTTGACGCGTGACGTCAAGCAGACGCGACGCGATCCTGGCGGCTATCTGCACGCTCTGTTTGAGGGCACGAACCAGGGCGATAGCAGCTCGTCTTGTCGTATCGGCGAAACCTGATTGACGCGAGACGTGGACAAAATCGTCTTTCGCTAAGATGCGCCGTTTCGACACGACCAACCTTTTTCAGCACCGATGACCTGAGGGCAATACATAATGCGCAGTCAATTCATCCGAATCGTTGGAGCAGTCTCACTGGCCATAGGCATGAGCCTGGGTATTAGCCAGGCCACCCGCGCCTGTGCTGTACCGCCGCCCTTGGCATCGATCGATCCCCCCGGTTTCTACGACGACCCTGCCGGCTATGCGCAGGCGGTCAAACCGATGCGTGGATTCATCGACCAACTCAACAAGGCGGCGGACTCAAGTCAGTGGTCCTGCACGCTCGACCTATTGCAAGGCTGGGCTCAGGCAGATGCATTGATGGGGCCTATCTCCGGGTATCAGGGCTACTACGAGCGCTCCTGGGCCGGAACGGACTTCGCCATGGTGCTTTTGCGCATGCCCCAAGATGTCAGCTCCGCCAACGCGAACCGGCTGCACGTCATTACCCCCTGGCTGACCCGCATCGCTATAGCTACACGCGATGCCGACGCCATCAATCATCTGCACAACAACCTGGTTTATTGGGCCGGACTCAATCTCGTCGCCATCGGCACCGTTGCACAACAACAGATGCTGATCGACGCCGGACTCGCGCGCGCACGTGAAGGTATCAATGACATCGGTGCACAAGGCGAGCTGGTGCGGGAGGTCAAGCGTGGTGATCGCGCGCTTCACTACCACACGTTCGCGCTGATTCCACTGGTCTTCACCGCCGAACTCGCCCAACGACAAGGCATCGATCTCTATCAGGAGAATCATGGCGCTATCGGTCGACTGGCTAATTTGGTGACTCAGGCGGTGCAGGACCCTGCGAGCTTCGCGAAGATCACGCCGATCGAGCAAAAGCTTTTCCCCTGGACATTTCAGGATGAGCTTTCGTGGATGGAGCCTTATTACGCGCGCACGCGGGATTCGCGACTGCCGGCGCTGATTGCACCGCGCCGCCCGTTTAGTGAGTGGCGACTTGGTGGCAATGTCACTGATGCTTGGGGGGTGGCGCTGTCGCCGTAAGGCGACCTGGATCGCCTGCGGCGGGCTTTCGGACCCCTGCCGGGGCCCGAGTCACTTTCTCTTGAGTGGCCAAGAGAAAGTAACCAAAGAGAAGGCCACCCCGGTGCGTCGCCCTTCGGGTGCGTGAGGGCCGGCCGGGCTTTTCGACAGTGCATCCTTGCACTGGCGAAAAGGACTCGGCATCCATGCCGAGTCCCCTGCGGGCCTTGTCGTCCGACCCTCACCGACGCACAGGGGCCCCAAAGGTCAAGAGCAACAGCAAAGTCAAAAGCTGCGAGCGTGGCTTTTGCCCCTCCCCCTGCTCGTAGGGGGAGGCTGGGAGGGGGTGCAGCCTCGCCGCAAGATTGAACCCCTCCCAACCCTCCCCTGCTAGCAGGGGAGGGAGTTGTGTGGCGTGCGTTTCATATATCGGCGAGTGCGCGCAGGACGCGCGCTGCTCTTCGGGGCCCCTTTGCAGCGGTGAGGCTTGGACGACAGGCCCGCAGGGGCATCGACACGGATGTCGATGCCTTTTCGCCAGGGCAGGAAGCCCTGTCGAAAAGCCCGGCCAAGCCTCACGCACTCGCAGGGCAGGATGCCCGTAGAGCGCTGCATCGGGGTGCTCTTTCTTTTGGTTACTTTTCTTTGAGCAAGCAAAGAAAAGTGACTCGGACCCCGGCAGGGGTTCGAAAACCGCCGCAGGCGACCAGTCCCCCCAACATCACCAACAAGCGAAAGCCCGCCGCAGGCGAACCTGCTCGCGAAAAGATCAATCAAGCAAACGCATCAACCAACCCAATCACCACACGCCGCACCAACACCTCAGGCTCACCACTCCCCCCATCAACCTCAGCCCCACCCCCCTCATATCCCGCGTGCCCCTGCCCCTGCTGCCCCACCTGCGCCTGCCCCAACGACAACCCCTGCCCCGCCAACATCGAATCAAGCTGAGTCAGGCTTTGCTGTACTGCGGTGACCGCGGCGGGATGTTGTGCGGTGAAGTTCACATCGACGCGGCCATGCTCGACGCTGATCTTTACATCGAGCTGGCCGAGTTCTTCAGGGTGCAGGCGAATGCGCGCTTGCTTGATGTCTTGTCCACCTAGCCAGGCCACTTGCTGCCCCAGCTCTTGTGCAAAAGTCGGGCTGGTAACGGGCGCTTCCACACGCAGTGCATGAACCACCGGTGTGTTGGTTTGGCCGGCGTCCATGGCGATAGATGTCGTCATCGCCGGTGTGTCGGTGACGGCAGCATCCTTGTGTGCATGCACTGGCTGGGTGTCGTCGAACGCCGGGATCAACGATGACGCGACTGCCGTGGTCATCGGCGCCGTGGCAATGGCATTCGCGGCGTTGGCGGCGAGGCCGGCGGCAGTTTGCGGCGCGGCTGCGCCACTTTGCATGTCGGTCTTCAACGGCAGTGCGTGCGGTGCTTGTCCGAGCATAGCCAGCATGGCGGCGGCGAGTGTCGCGGCATCGCCATCGGTGGTGGGGGCGTCTTTTTCAGTGACGGCAGCATCACCTGTCATTAATGGTGACGCGGGGAGCGCGACTGGCGCCACAGGCAGCGACGGAGAGCTTATCCGCTGCTGTTGCCGCGCCTGCTCTAGTTGGCTATCGAAGTTGGTAGCAAGCGTGGCTGGCTGGTTCGTCGGCTCGGCGTTGGTGTTGTCGGCAGGCTTGGTTCTCGCTGTTGCTGTCGCCGGGTTTGCAGTGGACGGTTGCGCAACAGCCGACTGGGCGGCGGCATGGTTCGTTGCGGGGTGCTTCACGGCATGTCGGCTCGGCAAGGTGGAGCTTGCCGTGGCGGGGGCTGCGGTAACAGGTGCTTGCATGGTCATGGCCTGAAGCTCATGGCAGAAGGGTTGAAATCAGGCGGGAGATCGTCGTCGCTGTTTGGCGACTGGGCTGACGAGCGCGTCGGCCCGCGTCGATACTGCATGCGCTCATCGATTTCCGATTGTTCGCGGCGGCTCTCGCTGGCTTGTTCTTGCTTGAGCATATGGGCAATCACGCTGCCCAAAGCCTGCTCGCGCGCATGGGCCTGGCGCCAGCCCTCGCTCGCCAGGGCAAGTTGGCGGTGCAGTCGTTCCATCTCGATCGACTGCTGCGCGATCGCACGATCGATGCGCTCGACGAATTGTTGACGGTTGAGCAAGACATCGACGCTGAGGCCGCCAGCGGCGATGCCGAGCGCGTACTCGTTGCGATAGCGCTGCAGTTCGGCCAACTGTTGTTCGGCCTTGAGCAGCCGCTGCTGTTGTTCGGCAAGTCGCTGCAGTGCTTGTTCGCGCCGGTCGCGGGCCTGGTCGGCGGCGGGTTGCAGGCGTTGCGAGCGTGGCGTCATGTCTCGATACCTTCGGCAATGCCGGTTAGCGCCCCGATCGCCGCAGTCAGCGGCATTGGCTCATCGACTTCTTGTTGCAGGAATCCGCGCAACGTGGGCCATAGCGCGATCGCCTGATCCACATGCGGGTCGGAGCCTTTTTGATAAGCACCTACGGCAATCAGGTCGCGCTGTTGCCGATAAGCGGAATAGACCTGGCGAAAGCGCTGTGCTGAGCGCAGGTGATCGCGCGTGACAACGGCGGGCATGACGCGGCTGATCGATGCTTCGATATCGATCGCCGGATAGTGGCCGGCTTCGGCCAGATCGCGGGACAGCACGATATGGCCGTCCAGAATCGCCCGCGCGGCGTCGGCGATGGGATCGTGGCGGTAGTCGTCGCCTTCGGTCAGTACGGTGTAGAAGGCGGTGATCGAGCCGCGCCCTTCGGCGTCGTTGCCGGCGCGCTCGACCAAGGCCGGCAACAGTGCGAACACCGACGGCGGATAGCCCTTGGTCGCCGGCGGTTCGCCGATAGCCAGGGCGATTTCGCGCTGTGCCTGGGCGTAGCGGGTCAGTGAATCCATCAGCAGCAATACGCGTTGGCCGCGATCGCGAAACCATTCGGCAATCGCCGTGGCATATTGCGCACCGCGCAGACGCTTGAGCGGCGGCGCATCGGCCGGCGCGGCCACGATCACGGCACGGGCGCGGCCCTCGGTGCCCAAGGTATGTTCGACAAATTCCTTCACTTCACGGCCGCGTTCGCCGATCAAGCCGACGACCACCACATCGGCATCGGTGTAGCGCGTCATCATGCCGAGCAAGGTCGATTTACCGACGCCGGAGCCGGCGAACAGACCCAGGCGCTGGCCGCGGCCGACGGTGAGCAATGCATTGATCGCGCGCACGCCGACATCCAAGGGCGTATCGATTGGCTTGCGCGCCATCGGGTTGATCGGCTCGCGCTTGAGGGCGGCATGCTCGTCGGTATCCAGTGGGCCGGCGCCATCCAGCGGCACGCCATCGGCGCCGATCACCCGACCGAGCAAGGCCAGGCCGACCGGCAGGCCGCCGGCGCTGGCACAAGGACGCACGCGCGCATTGGGCAATACGCCATGCATCTCGGTGACCGGCATCAGCAATAGGCGCTCGTCGGAAAACCCGACGACCTCGGTTTCCAGTTCGACGCCCGCCGCTGTCGCGACCAGACAACGCGCGCCTAAAGCTGCTTCGCAACCCTCGGCTTCCAGGGTGAGGCCAACGACACGGCGCAAGCGCCCTTCGACCGTAAGCGTGGGGGCGACTTCGGCGCGTTGGCAACGCCGTGCCAGGCGCTCTCGCCAATGCGCGGCGCGCGCCGAATTCACGCGGCGCTCTCTTCGATGAGATCTGTGCCCATGACATCGATGCCAAGCACCGCATCGACGATGGCGGCCAACCTGGTTTCAACGCGTGCATCCAAACGCGAGCGCTCGCTTTCCAATATGCAATCGCCACGGGCCAATGCTGGATCGGCCTGCAAGTGCCAATGCGTTTCGCTGGCGTCGAGTTGGCGCAGCAAGGCCAGGTCATCGGGATGTAGACGCACGCGCAGTGCACGGGTGGCGCTGGGCAACGCTAATGCGGCTTGTCGTACCGCTTGCACGATCAGCTCCGGCGTCAGGCTTAACTCGCGCGCAATCACCCGACGCGCCGTGACCATCGCCAGGCGAGCCATTTCTTGTTCGGTGGCTTCGTCGAAAGCTTGCAACGGCCGCGCGACAGCATCGATCAACGCTTCAAAGTGCGCCAATTGTTTACTCAATGCCTCCGCGGCTGCGACGCGCCCTTCGGCCAGCCCGGCCGCATAGCCTTCGTCACGTGCCTGCTGCTCCAGTGCTTCCAGATCGCGAACCGTTGGCGGTGACGGTGTATCGGTAGCTTTGGGTTCTGTTGGTGAATGCGTACCGATGTGCGGCGGCGCCCAGCGGGTGAAGCCTTGCCACTGATCGCGCGTCAGTATCTTGGTATCGATGCTCATGCGCTGCACTCAGCCTGCCCCCTCCCCTGCTTGCAGGGAAGGGTTGGGGAAGGGTTAAGACTGGCGCAAGGGCTTACCCCCTCCCAGCCTCCCCCTGCTTGCAGGGGGAGGAGCAGGTTGCGGAGGGATGTGCTCTGCCTAGACAAACTCATCGCCGCCACCGCTGAGGCTGATCTGGCCGGCATCGGAAAGCTTGCGGGCGATACCCAGTACTTCTTTCTGGGCGGCATCGACTTCGCTCAGGCGTACCGGGCCTTTCACTTCCAGGTCGTCGCGCAACATGTCGGCGGCGCGGCTGGACATATTGGCGAATATTTTTTCGCGCACCGCGGACTCGGCGCCTTTCAGGGCGATGACCAAGCGCGCCGACGGCACGTCGCGCAGCAGGGCTTGCATGCTGCGATCGTCCAACTCGGCAAGGTCATCGAAAACAAACATCAGCTCTTCGATACGCCCGCCGAGGCCGGCGTCCTGACCACGAATGGCGGTCATCAACTCAGCTTCGCGGCTGGTTTCCATCGCGTTGAGAATATCGGCCGCCGCTTTCAGGCCACCGACGTTGGCGGATTTGAGTTTGTTGGTGTTGCCGGAAAATTGGCGCTCCATGATCTCGTCCAGCTCGTTCAGCGCATGCGGCTGTACGCCGTCGAGCGTGGCGATGCGCATCACCGCATCGCTGCGTACGCGCGGCTGCAGATAGCCGATGACTTCGGCGGCTTGATCGGGTTCGAGATGGGCCAGCACCAGGGCGATGATCTGCGGGTGCTCCTGGCCGATCATTTCGGCGATGGCGCGGCTCTCCATCCACTTCAGCGACTCCAGCCCCTTGCTGCTGCGGCCGAGCAGGATGCGGTCGATCAAGCCACCGGCCTTGCTCTCGCCCAAGGCGTTGACCAGGATTTTGCGGATGTAATCCTCGGTGCCGACGCCCAGCGAGGTATGCCGGCCCATGTCCTCGTGCAGTTTGTCCAGCACATGCTCGACTTGTTCGCGCGAGACGCTGGAGAGCCCGGCCATCGCCGAACCCACCGCTTGTACATCGCGCGCACTGAGGTGCTTGAGTACCTCGGCGGCATCTTGCTCGCCCAGCGTAAGCAGCAAGATCGCAGCGCGCTGTGCGCCGGTCACATCCAATTGATTAACCGCCATCGTCGCTCACCCAGCTCTTTACTACTTGCGCCACTTGTTTGGGGTTTTCGCTGACCATGCGTTTGGCCGAGCTGATTTTCTGTTCGTAAGCCACCGCCTGCGGCGCACTGATGCGTCCGGGCAAGCCCGGTTCGGGCGCATCCAGCGGATCGTCGTCAATACGCACCGATACCGTGGGCAAGGACGTCGGCCCCGGCAAGGCTTTGGCCGGCTCCGGCCCACGGATCAAGCCGCGCAGCAAGGGCCGTAGCAAACCGAAGGCAATCAGCACGGCAAGCAGGATGCCCACGCCTTGCTTGAGCAGATCCAACATGCCGGGGCGCTGCCATAGCGAAGGTCCGGGTGGCTCGCCCTCTTCGGCGACTTCGTGAAACGGTTGATTGATGACGCTGACGCTATCGCCGCGTGCTTCGTTGTAGCCCACCGCGTTTCGCGCCAGCTCCGTCAGGTGCTGCAATTCTTGCGTGGTGAATGGCACGCTTTTATTGCCGCTCTTGCTCTTGTCTTGACTGACCCCGTCTTGAACGCTGATGGATTTGTTGTCCACCAGCACCGCGACGGTGAGCCGAGCAAGGCGGCCGGCCGGGTCGCTGACATGGCTGATGGTGCGGTCGAGCTCGTAGTTACGGGTCGCATTGCTTGAGGTCGAGCCGTTGGCATTGGATTGCGCGCTGCTTGCCGTCGGCGCGGCACCGGGCTTGGCCGCGGTGGGCTGTGCCGCGGCGGTAGGTGGCTGATTGCTCAACGCACCGGGCACCGCACCGCGACTGTCGCTGTGTTGCTCAGAGCTGGTCTGTTCGCTGCGCAAGGCCGGTTTGTCGTGACCGAAAGTCTCGGTGGCTTTTTCGGTCTGGCTGAAATCGAGATCGGCATAGACTTGCGCACGCACTTTGCCGGCACCGACCAGCGGCGTCAGCAATGCCTCTACCCGTTGCGCATAAGTGTTTTCGATACGCGTGGCCATGCGCAGACGCGTATCGCCGATCGCGCCGGGGCTGTCGGGATCGCTTACCGTCAGCAACTGGCCTTGCTGGTCGATGACCGAGACCTGGCGTGGATCGAGATCCGGCACGCTGGCGGCAACCAGATGCACGATCGCCGCCACCTGACTGGCATCCAGTTGACGCCCTTGATACAGCGTGAGCAATACCGATGCGCTGGCCTGGCGATTGTCGCGAATAAAGGCGGAGGGCTTGGGCAAAGCCAGATGCACGCGGGCGCTGCGCACCGACTGCAGGCCGGCGATGGTGCTGCCCAGATCGGTTTCCAATAACTGTTGATAGCGGGTGCGTTCGGCCAGATCGCTCATGCCGAACGGCGAATCGTTGGCCGGCACCGCCGCACTGCCCGCACTGCCCTGCGGCAAGCCTTGTGCGGCAAGCTTTAAGCGCAACGCCGCCAGATCCGCCGCCGGTACCGAGATCGAACTGCCGTCGCTGCTCAACTGATAAGGCGTATTGCTGGCCTGCAGCGTTTGCGTGATCGCCGCCGCGTCTTTGGATTCCAGCCCGGCATACAACAAACCATAGCTCGGCCCGCGCGACCACAGCACGATGGCGACACCCAGCGCTACGGCCGCCGCCACCGCCACCAGCAACAGTAGTTGCCGCGCGGCCGGATTCTGCGCGAGGTTTTTCAAGGAACCCAAACGCAATTCGCTGGTGTTCTTGGCAATGGCGGTCTCAGCCATGTCGACGGCTCGGCATTAGTAGTGCTCTTAAGCGGTAAGGGAATGCAGCCGGCGTCATGCCGACCCGAACTAAACCGGCCGCATCACACCGGCATGTTCATGATGTCCTTGTAGGCATCGACCAGCTTGTTGCGCACTTCGACCAGACCGCGCAGCGACAAATCGGCTTTTTGCACGGCAATCATGGTGCGGCCAAGATCGGCGCCGGCATCGCCGCGCTCAAAACTCGCGGCGAGCTTGCCGGCCTCGCTCTGGTTGTTGCCGACCGCGGCAATGGACTGTTTCAACAAGGCGCCGAAATCGCCGCTCTGGGTCGGCGCCACGGCGTGGAAGGCACTTTCGGGCATGCGTGTCGTCGCCGACATCTGCCGCATTTGCGACAACAAACCGTTGACGTCGATCTGGCTCATGGCAACTGACTCATGTCAAAACTCCAACGCGTGATGTTTGTTGAAGTGTGAAATGCACAAGCTGTGCCACGAACGTTGCGATGACGCTCTTCATGCCGCCAAGCTGCTCTGCAAACCATATTTGCGCAGCTTTTCCACCAAGGTGGTGCGTTGCATGCGCAACAACTTGGCCGCATGCGCCACCACGCCGCCGGTGGCGTCGAGTGCCTGGCGGATCAAGCCGATCTCGATATCGGCAAGATGATCTTTCAGATCCAGGCCGCCTTCGGGCAAGACCACCGCCGAATCCATACCGGACGTGCAACCGACCACCGCCGGCGTGTGCATTTCCATCAAGGCCAGCAAAGCTGCGCCGCCCATATCGGCAGTAGTGGAGGCACCGCGATATTTCTCCGGCAGGTCGCAGGCGCGCACTTCACTGGAGGGATAGAGAATAGCCATGCGCTCGACCAGGTTGCTCAGCTCGCGCACATTGCCCGGCCAGCCATAACCACGCAGCGCGTTCAGCGCACCGGCACTGAAACGTACGCGGTTGAGGCCACGACGCATCAAGCGTTGGTTGAACTCGGCGATCAACTCGGGAAGGTCGCCTAGATGTTCACGCAATGACGGCGTTTCCAGCGGAAAGACGCTAAGCCGGTAGTACAGGTCTTCGCGGAAACCACCGTCGTTGATCGCCTGCTCAAGATTGCGATGCGTTGCCGCGATAATGCGCACGTCGCAACGTTGCGAACGGCTGCCGCCGACGCGTTCGTATACGCGCTCTTGCAGTACACGCAGCAGTTTGACTTGCATGGGCAGGCTCATATCGCCGATCTCGTCGAGAAACAACGTGCCGCCCTCGGCCAGTTCAAAACGCCCTTTGCGCGCGCTGATGGCACCGGTGAAGGCGCCCTTCTCGTGGCCGAACAATTCGCTTTCCAACAACTCGGCCGGTATCGCACCGCAGTTGATCGCCACAAACGGGCGGTCGCGACGTGGGGAGTAATCGTGAATCGTGCGCGCGACCATTTCTTTGCCGGTACCCGATTCGCCCAGCACCAGCACGTTGGAATCGAATGGCGCCACCTGGCGAATCAGATCGTTCAATCGAGCCAACGGTACCGAGCCACCCACAATGCGCCGGCTGCCGGGGGGGCTGCTGGCCGGCGCCGCCGCCAGCTCGCTCAATGCCTTGGTCAGGTCTTCGTAGCGCAGAGGAAACGTAATCAGCTCCACTCTACGCGTGTGGTCGTTGCACGCGGCGCCGCTCAATTGCGCGGCCAGGGGTGAGTCGGCAGCCACCAGCAGCGGCAGTTGCAGGGCCTGTTCGCCAAGTAAATTCAATTGCCGCTGATAGTCATCCAAGTCAATGACATCGCCGATATAAATCGCCTGCCAGCGACCCTGTTCAAGATGAATCTGCTCGCTGCGCTGCCGATCACTGTATTGCGGGCTATAACCAAGAAACTGGAGCGCGGAATAGACCGACTCCGCCCGAACAGCGTCTGCCTCGATGACTAGGATGTTCTGATTCTTCACTGCAATTCCCCTGACGTTGCTTGCAGCTGATTCCAATCAGACTGCCGACCTGCCACGTGACAACCGCCTTTGTTGTACTTGCCAGGTTGCTACGCAAGATCGAGGCCAAAGCATTGCCGCCATCCTTGGCACAGAGGTGAAAGTCGCTTCGAAAGAATCCGAAAGTGCGTCTGCGGAAATCGGGGGATAACACGCAAGTTCTTGAGAAGTAGCGGATAAATGAACACAAGCTGACGCTCATCTGTCTTCAAGAGCGTCTGCGACGGAATGCCAACGGCGTCAAAAATTTCGTGGATATGTCGCAAATTCTGTGAGGACCATCACATTGCGCACTGCCTACCGGTTCGCGAATTTCAAAAGCCTGCGTGACGGATTACTGCCACTTTGCGTCGGTGGTGACGAAAAACGAGTCGTTCAAGACCTTCGCGCAACGCATCACTGCACTGCTCGAACTGCACAAAGCGGCGACCGTCATCGAATTGACGCAGGCATCGCGCCGGCAGCTCCAGTAACAAGCCGGGGCTGGCATCAAAACGGATACGCAGCAATAAAGCCTCGCTCTCCGATGGCAGTGTTGCCGGCAACAGCGCGCCGACCGCATTGAAGCGCAAGGTTTGCCGTGTCGGTAAAGCTGTAGGCACCAGCAAACGGTTGACGATGTCGAGCAGCGCATTGAGCTTGGCGTCCAGACGCAACATTTCCTGCATCAGCGGGTTGTCGTCATCGGCGCTATCGCTGCGACGATCTTCCAGCACGGCAATCGTCGACAGCACCGACAGATTTCTTTCGACATACCCCGCCGCCACGCGTGCGTCCATGGGCCAGGTCAGTGGCGCGCAGTCGACATGCCACTCGCCTTCGCAGGCCAGGCGTTGTTCAAAGTCGTCCCACGGACTGCTCATCGGCTAACTCCCAGGTTGAATGGGGAATGGGGGCGCACAGGCTTTACCCCCTCCCAGCCTTCCCCTGCAAGCAAGGGAGGAGCTAAAGCTCGCCTCATTCGGCTCCCTCCCCTACTTGTAGGGGAGGGTTGGGGAGGGGTAGCGGACTTGCGGCAGCATACGCAGCAGCAGCCCGCGTCTGCCTCCATTGCACGGCAACCGCGTCGCGCGCATCGCGCACCTGCACATACAGTTCGCGATCGCTGGCCAGAATCGCCTCAACGAGTGCCTTTGACTCGGCATCCACCGTATGCGGCTGCATCAGCAAGGGCTCGCGCTCGGCTTCCAACTGCGTCAGTCGATCCCAATCTGCCGCCTGCGCGGCAACCCGCATGGCTTGGGTCAAGAGCATGGCCTGCGCTAACGCCATCGTCATTCTGCTGCACTTTGCGCGGCAGGGCGCTGGCGTGCGTCGGCGGGAATGCGCACCCAGCTATCGCGAATCGGTTGCAACAGTTTCGATACTTCGTCCAACGCGCTCAGGTCATTGTTCGCGTTGGCATGCAGCAGACGCCGCCCCATGTATTCGTAGAGCGAATCGAGGCGACCGCTGAAATCCGCGTCCACCGTGTGATCCAGGCTGTCGCGCAAGGCGCCGATGATGTCGATGCAGCGCGTGATGGTTTCGCCTTTGGCCGCTACCTCGCCGTGTTGCATATAGCCGCGCGCCTTGAGCAGGCGATCGAGCGCACCGTCCATCAACAAAGTAATCAAGCCGTGCGGGTCGGCCTGCTCGACGCCGCCATGCGATCGAACCTGCTGATAGGCGCCTGCGCCATAACCGAATGCCATGGTGTCGTCCCGGATTAGTTCTTGCTGTTGTTCAATGAGTTGAATTGCTGCGTCAAGTAACTGCTGGTGTTGTTGAGCTTGGTCAGCATGGTGTCCAGCGCAGTGAACTGTTTGGTGTAGCGCGTGGAGAGGTCGCTCATGTCGGTATCCAGAGCGCTCTGGCGGCTGCCGAGATCCTTGAGCTGCTTATTGAGGTCGCTGGTGCGGGTCACCAGAATGCCCTGGGTTCCGATCCAGCCATCGAGCGGGCTGCTGAGTTTGGTCGCCAGGCCGTTGCTGCCGGAGAACAGCGCCTTGAGCTGCGTGCCGCCATCGGCCATCGCCGTTTGCAATTGGCCGCTATCTACTTTCAAGGTGCCGTCGATTTGCAAAGTGACGCCGGCGGAACTTAGCGTGGCGCCATTGCCACCGGTACCGCTGACGATGCTCGATAACGTGCCCTTGATGCTGTTGAGCGTGGCATCGCCGATCAGCGGGCCGGTGCTATTACCGGTGGAGTCGTACTTGGTAAGGCTGGTATAGAGCGCGGAAAGGCTGTTGTAGGCATTGACGAAACTGTTCACCGCCGCGGTCGCGGTGTTGCCGTCGCTGGCCATGCTCAAAGTGCTGGTGCCGACCTTGCTGAGCGTCATGGTGACGCCATCGATACCGCTGGTTACCGTATTGCTGGCGCTATTGCCGGCCATGCCGTCGATAGTGAACAGCGCATCTTGTGCGGCGGTGGTTACCTTCATGCCGTTGTTGCCGGCACCCGGCGCGTAGTTGAGCGCCGCCAAACCACCGTCGCCGCCACTGCTGCTGACCGTAAAACTATTGACGGCGCCGCTGGCATTGCTGTTCATCACCAGATGCGCGCCGTCGCTGCCGGTGACGATGGTCGCCGTTACGCCAGGGTTGTTGCTGGCGCTGTTGATGGCGTCGCGAATCGAAGCCAGTGAGGCATGGCTGTCGTCGATGCTCAACTGCATCTGCTTGCTGCCCAGCGCAACGGTAAGCGTGCCGGTGCCGACGCGAGTCTGGCTGTTGGTCACCGCGCCGGACGATACCTTCATCGCCGTCGCCAACTGGGTCACCGCGATGTTGTAGCTGCCGTTGACCGCATTGCCGGTGGCCGTTGCGTTGAGCACGGTGCTGTCGCTGGTGCTGACTTTGCGCGTGGTGAACGCGGTGCCGTCGCTGAGCGAGGCCAACGCGGCCTTCAATGTCGAAAGCGCGGAGCTGACCTGCCCCAACGCGGAAATCTGCGTCTTGGCGGTATTGGTCTGACTGTCGATCTGCCCCTGCAGCGGGGCTCTTTTGGCGGCGACCAGCTTGCTCACCAGCGTGGTCACATCCAGCCCTGAGCCGACGCCGGCGGCAGTAAGCGGACTGTTTGAAGATCCAGTGGTCGTGATTGCCATGGTTTACCTCAGAGCCTGTTCAATATCTTTGAAAGGACTCATGCAAGAAAGCGGCCACGCATCACGCGTGGCCGCCCGGCTTGAACAATTACTGCAGCAACTTGAGCACGCTCTGCTGGCTGGAGTTGGCCTGTGCCAACACCGACACGCCGGCCTGCTGTAGCACCTGCGCGCTGGACATGTTCGCGGTCTCCTGAGCGAAGTCGGCATCCTGGATCTGGCTGCGCGACGAGTTCAGGTTCTGCGAAATGGTCTGCAGGTTGTTGATGGTCGACTGGAAGCGGTTCTGCACGGCGCCCAGGTTCGAACGCAGATCGCTCACCGATTGCAGCGCGGCGTCGATGCGACGCATGGTGTCGTTGGCGCCTGCCACGGTGGACACCGAGGCATCCGCCAAATGTTTGGCATCGAGTGCGTGAGTGGCTTTGTCAGTGGCGGCAAAACCGAGTGCGGTCGCACCGGAAGCATCGACGTCGGCGCCGAAGGACTGGATCGACAGTTTGCCGGTCGCATCGGCACTGGCCTGCGCATCCACGCCCTGGTCTTTGAAACCGGCATTCAACGCAGTGACCACATCGGCGGCGCCCGCAAACACGGTACCGCTCTTGAGTGTGATGGTGCTGCCGCTGGCGCCGCCGATCTGAATTTTCTGATCGGCTGCAAGCGTCAACGGATAGGTCGGTGCGGCGCCGCTGGCGGAAACCGATGCGCTATCGACCTGTCCGACCTGGTTGGTCTTCATGCCGACGCCGAGGTTCACGCTGATGGTCTCGCCGACGTTGGCGCCGACCTGGTACACGACCGAACCGGCCGTGCCGTCCAGCACCTTGGTGCCGTTGAAGTTGGTCTGCTGGGCAATACGCGTGACTTCGGCCAGACGAAGCTGCACTTCTTTATCCAGCGCGCCGCGATCGGTGGTGGAGTTGGAACCGTTCGCCGACTGCACCGCCAACTGACGAATGCGCTGCAAGTTGCTGGTCACTTCGTCCAGCGCCGACTCGGTGGTCTGCGCCATCGAGATACCGTCGTTGGCGTTGGCCACGGCCTGGTTCAGACCGTTGATCTGGGTGGTGAAGCGGGTGGAGATGGCGAGGCCGGCGGCATCGTCTTTAGCGCTGTTGATGCGCATACCCGAGGACAGGCGCTGGATCGCAGTGCTCAGCTTGCTTTGCGACCGGGCCAGATTGTTCTGCGCGTTCAGCGAGTTGATGTTGGTGGTAACGCTCATGACCATGGGAAGTACTCCATATCGGGACTTTGAGTGCCGACGATGGCCGGCAGTGGTTGGTGGGCGGGTTTTTGTTGCTTGTGCCGCCGCCTCAGACACTGTTTCGGCGTTGGGTATGGAAACTTGAGAAGTTGGGTTGGGGCTAGGTTGTTCGCCTGCGGCGGGCTTTCGAACCCCTGCCGGGGTCCGAGTCACTTTTCTTTGCTTGCTCAAAGAAAAGTAACCAAAAGAAAGAGCACCCCGGTGAGTCGCCCTTCGGGTACGTGAGGTTCGGCCGGGCTTTTCGACAGGGCTTCCTGCCCTGGCGAAAAGGCATCGACATCCATGTCGATGCCCCTGCGGGCCTTGTCGTCCGACCCTCACCGACGCACAGGGGCCCCAAGGTCAAGAGCAAGAGCAAGAGCAAAATCAAAAGCAACGTCAAAAGCTGCGAACCTTGCTTTTGCCCCTCCCCCTGCGTGCAGGGGGAGGCTGGGAGGGGGTCCAACCTTGCCGCAAGATTGAACCCCTCCCCAACCCTCCCTGCGACCGAAGGGAGTCCCCTTTTCGGGACTAGCAGGGGAGGGAGCATGCGCGAGCCTGAGACGATCGAGCTATAGATTGAGCTTTTCGGGTATCCCTCGTTTCGACCTCGGCCGTAATACTCATCACATCAGCCGGGCACATGGCTTGGCTGCAACCTGTGAATCGAGGAGACATCTCATGATGGATTGGCTGGAATATCGCAAAGAACTCGTGGGTCGTATCGGTGAAATCGGCAAGCTGAGCCCGGACACGCTCGCCGGCTATCAAACGCTGTCGAAGGCTGGGCAGAAGACCGGTCATCTGGATGCCAAGACGCGTGAGTTGATTGCCTTGGCAGTGTCGGTGACCACCCGCTGCGATGGTTGTATCACTGTACATACCGGCGAAGCGTTGAAGCATGGGGCCAGTCGCGAGGAGATCGCCGAGGCGCTTGGCGTGGCGGTTGCGCTCAATGCCGGTGCGGCGATGGTGTACTCCGCTCGCGTCCTGGATGCGGTCAGCGAACACAGTGCCGCTCAGGCTGGGTGAGCGACATGGCCGAAGCGCTCAAAGTGGTTGAGTACGCGGTGGCCTCATCACCATCGTTTCAGGTGGTGATGACTTCGGCACTGGATTTCGAGGGCACGCTTGCGCGTCTGAAGCAGGCCATCGTCGAGAAGGATTTGTGGCTGATTCACGAGATCAATCCGCAGATGCTGCTCGAACGCGGCGGTTATGCGATCGCGCCGGCGCGGCAACTGGTGTTTTTCCATCCGCGCTACGTGGCCCGGATTCTTGAAACCGACCCCAGCGCAGTGGCTGACATACCGCTCAAGCTCGTGGTCGTGCAGATGCCGGACGGTTCGGTGACAGTAAGGCATACCGACGTTGCAAGCTTGCTCGGTCGTTACGCCGGCCTCACCGCGCTGGCGACCGAACTGGCCGCCATTTCGCGGGAGCTGATGGCAACGGTAGCCAAATGAAGCACCGGTGCGCTGCCGCGATGCGGTAGCGCACGTCAGCCGGGTCGCGAGCCGCCATGTCGATAAGCGGCTGGAGTCATGCCGTGCTGCCGCTCAAAGGCGCGGATGAAAGCGGAGTCCGATTGAAAGCCCACGGCGGCGGCGATCTGGCTGATGCTTTCCCGGCTGCGCATCAATCGGCCGGCAGCGGCATCCATGCGAAGGCGAGACAACATACCGGCAGGTGTGGCCTGGGTAACGCGCTCGAACAAGCGCAGAAAACTGGCGCGGGACATATGGCAACTGCTGGCCAGCCACTCGATGGTCAGGGTTTCATGAAAGCGCGACAACATGGCGAGCGCTGCAGGGCGAAGCCGTGGCTCTCGCAATAAGCCCATCACACCACGCATGTCCTCGCTGCGGCTCCACCAATGGCGTAGCACCAAAGTAAATAACGTGAGCGAGAGTTGCCCTACTACGCAACGCGAACCGGGCGAAGCTTGTTGTACCTCGGCCCGCATCATCTCGACCACCGCCTCCAGTGACGATTGCGACACGCATGCCGAACCAGGCATATGCATGATGCGCGGGAGAGCGGTCAGCAGCGCCGAAGCGCCTTGGCCGAAATCGATGCGGCCACAAAACATATCCAGTTCGGGCGCATCCTCTTCGCTGGTGCGCCAACTCAGCAGCGGATGATGTCGAACGCCGTAACTCGGCAGCGGCTGATCCCAATCGGATGGGCCACCGGCAACCACATGAGCGTCGCCGCCGGGAAGCACGATCACGTCGCCGGCCATTGCGGACACCACTTCGTGACCAGGCACCTGAACGTAAATGCGCCCGCGCATCACCACGTGAAAACACACCACGCCGGGATCTTCGGCCACATGCGGTACGGCCCATTGCCCCGACCATTGGCAGCGGATATCCAGACTACCCCGCGCCGGGTGAGCTTCGAGCAGTTCGCTAAGCGTGTCCATAAAGCCAAAAGATGCGGTTTCAGAACGGCAAGCTTAACGCGCGGGGCTTTCGCCCGATGGGGTCTGAGTAGCAGTCAACGTAGATAACTGAACAAGGACGATTGCTGCACCTTGCTGAAGGTCATCTGCGCCGCCTGCAGCGTCGTCGACTGCAAACTCAAGCGGCTGATCGCATCGTAGTAATCCAGATCCTGCACATCCGACAACGCGGTTTTGTACTGCAAGGACAAATCGCCGTTGAGTGCGCTTTGTTGATCGAGCGCATTCATGCGCGCGCCGATGCCGGCGCGGGTCTGCGACAGCGTGTCGATCGACTGATCGAGATTGCTGAACTGCGTATTGAGCGAGTTCTGCATGGCACTGCCACCGCCCGGTGTACGCAGTGCGCCGATGATGTTGGTCATCGTGGTGAAAATGTCTTGTTGACCCGATGGCGCTACCGCGAAATTGTCGCCCACCGCAGGGGTGCCGCTCATCGCCACTTGCACGCCGCGAAAGGAAATATTGCCGCCGGCACTGGGGTCGTAGCTGCCGCCGCTGATGGTGGCGCCCGAAGCGTCGTGTACGGCGTAGGTATTGGCGGCGGTGAAGGCAATCGTGTAGCTGCCGCCGTCCCATGCGGTGCGATCGGTTACGTTGCTGCTGCCGGCAACGGCCGTGCCGGTATTGCCGCCCGCCGCCTGCACCGCAAAGGTGCCGTTGCCGGTAGGTACGCGCATAAACACCGCACTGCCCGGATCGCCAGTGGCGACCTGCATGCCAGGGCCGGCAGCCACCATGCGCTGACCGTTATCGCCGAGATAACTGACTGCATTGTTTTGCCAGGCAAAGGGTTCGGTACCGGTTTGATTACCCGCGTACAGATAATCGCCCTGGCCGTCTTTAGCGTTAGCCAGGCCGAGCAATTGCTGCCGCAGTTGGGTCAGCTCGGTGGCGATATCGCCACGCGTCTGGTCGGTCTGGCTGCCATTGCTACCTTGCAGCACCAGCGTGCGTACACGATTAAGTACGTCGGTGGACGAAGACAGCGATTGATCCTCGATACCCAGCCGCGCATTCGCCGAGGCGATATTGCGCTGATACTGCGCACTGTCGGCGGTCATATGACTAAGCTCCAACGCGCGCGCCGCGCCCACCGGATCGTCCGATGGCTGATTGATGCGCTTGCCGGTGTTGAGCTGGTTCTGAGTATCAGCCATATCGCCCTGCCCATTGAGCATGGTGCTAACGGCGGCTTGCTGCATCCAACTGGTGGAGATGCGCATGGTGTTAGGGACCTGGAAGGAAGGGAACGGGGAACGGGGAACGGGGAACGGGGAACGGGGAACGGGGAACGGGGAAAAGCCTAAAAAGCAGAAGCAAAAAAGCAAGAGAAAAACAACGAAAAATCAAAAAAGAACGCGGCACCGCAAGCACTCATCAGTCTGCATGTTCCCCGTTCCCCATTCCCTGTTCCCTGCTTTACCTCCGTTCCCCGCTCTAGCTCTTCACCGCCCCCAGCAGCGCATTAAAGATATTGCTGGCCGTGGAAATCACTTGCGCCGATGCCTGGTACGCCTGTTGGTAGCGCACCAGGTTGGCGGCCTCTTCGTCCATGTTTACGCCCGATACGCTTTGCTGCGCCTGCATCGCCTGGTTGTAGAGGCCGGTCTGGGTGGTGAGTGCGTCTTTGGCCAGCGAGCCGGCGCTACCGACCTGGCTTGTCAATTGACCATAGGCACGGCCGACGCTGGTGTTGCCGCCGTCGAGCACGCCCAGGTTGGCCACCTTGCCCAAGGCCAGCGCATTGCGATTGTCGCCACGTGCATTGGTATTGGCTTTGATATTGAAGCTGTCGCCGGTGGCGGGGGCGCCATCGAGCTTGAGACTCCAGCCGTTATTGGTAATGGCTTGACCCGGTGTCCACGCCTGCGACGGGCCACCGTCGATGCGATAGCTGGTGGGCGAGTCGAACACGATGCTCGATGGGTTCAGCAGCGCAGCGTTGCTCGGGTCGCTTACCGCCATGCTGTTGACGCTGGCATTGCCTTTATTGGTGCTGCCCACGCTGGCGACCAGCGGCGCGGCAGCGGCGAGTTTGTTGGGGTCGGTGATGACCACGCCAAAGCCTGCCGCAGCGGTACGCGTGGGCTGGATACGAAAGCTATCGCCCTTGCTGGGCGCACCACCGACGACCAGGCTCAAGCCATCGGCGGTGTAGGGATCGGCGGCCGTACCGGTACCTGCCATGGTGATGCTGTTGCCGCCGCTATCGCGCAAGCCCCAGGCACTGCCGTCGTAGCTGAGCACGTAATCCTTCGTGGTCAGTTTACCGATGTCGCCGACACTGGCGCCAACGGTACCGCTGCCCAGATTACTGCTAGCCCCCTGCACGGTCGGCCCGGCCACGCTGAAAACGTTGCCGCCCATCGCACCGTTGAGATCCATGCCTTGCGCATGCTGCGCGTTGAACGCGCTGGCCATGGCCAAGGCCGTGCGCCCCAATTGGTTCTGCGCCGGATCCAGCACGCCGCTGCGAAAATCCAGCAAGGCCCCCAGGCTGCCGCCGCCGATCTGCCCGCTGATGACGGTGCCGGTGTCTTTGCCGGTGACCTCCAGCCGCGTGGCGTCGTATACGTTCGGCGCCGTGCCCAAGGCATAGGACTGCGTGCCATTGACCAGGGCCTGGCCATTGCCGACGAGAATATTGACGGTGTGATCGCCTTGCGGCACCACGCTGACGCCGACCTCCGTTGAAATTTTCTTGACCAGCGCATCACGTTGATCGAGCAAGTCGGACGGCTCACCCTGGCTGCTGCTGTAAGCGGTGCGGATCTGTTCGTTGAGCTTGGCGATCGACTGACTGTCGCTGTTGATCGCATTGACGGTGTCGCCGATTTGCCGATTGACACCTTGCGACAACTGATCGAATTGGCCCGACAGACTTTTGAACGTACTTGCCAGTCCATTCGCCCGCGCCAGCAGCACTTGTCTGGCCGATGCGTCGGAGGGCGCATTGGCCATGTCCTGCACGGCGCCGTAAAAGCTATCCAGCGAGGTCTGCAAATTACTGCTGCCCGAGAGCTGGTTGTTGAGCTGGCCGGTAAGGCTTTGATACGTGGTAGCGCGACTCTGCCCGGAGCCCGCCGTCCATAATGCCGTGTTGAGGTATTGGCTATAAGCACGTTGCACCGACTGCGTATCCACTCCGGTGCCGATGTAGTAACCGCCCTCGCCCTGCGGCATGCGCGCAACAAAATTCACTAACTGCCGGCTATAGCCGGCGGTGTTGGCGTTGGCCACATTGTGGCCGACGGTGTTCAGGCCCACCTGCGCGGCAAGCAGGCCGGAGACGCCGGTAGAGAGCATGTCAGCCATGCGAAGTCCTTAGTGAGTGCTGCGCAAGTGGGGTGCGTGTCATGGCATCTGTGACGGCAGCATGCCGTCTGACTTGAGCTGATCTGATTGGAGCAGATCTGATTGGAGCTGACCTGATTGGGCCAGATCTGATTGAAGCCGCGCCAACGCTTCGCGCATCTGCGGACTGTTGGCGATGGCGGTGAGCTTGGCCGCATAAGTGGGGTCGGTGGCGTAACCGCCACGCCGGAGCGCCTGCGCAAAACCGGCGACATCTTCGCCACGGCCAAGCGCAGCCGCATAACGCGGGTTATCGCCCACCATGCGCGCGTAATCGGCGAAAGAATCCGCAGGCGACGTATAGGCACGAAACTGATCGCGCCGGCGCACCGCCACACCGTCTTCATATTCAAGCGTGGGCACGCTGACCTTGTCGCCGCCCCAACTGCTGCCGGCCTTGATGCCGAATAAATTGAAACTGCTGCTGCCGTCGCCTCGCTGCGGCAGATGTTTACCCCAGCCGGTTTCCAGCGCGGCCTGCGCCAATAAAGCACGCACCGACACACCGAGCTTATCGGCGGCAGCCTGCGCATGTGGTGCCAGCGCACGAACAAAGCTCACCGGATCGCCGCCGGGCAAAATCTTGCTGACGACATCCACCGCTTTGGACGCACCGCTCGATAGCTGCCGCAGCGTGTCGTTCCATGCCGGCGTTTGACTCGCCGCATCCTTGCCGCCGAGCTGACGCATCAGCATCTGCGCGATACCCAGGCCACGCCCGCCCTGGGAGAGACTCAACGACAATTGCTGATCGAACATATCGCGGTACGCATTACCCGCTTCACTATCGCCCATGCCCTCGCCGGTGCTGGCCTCGCGCATCGACTTCAACATCATCTGGGTAAAGATCGACTCGAACTGCTTGGCCACTGCCGGCAACGCCGCCTTGCCGTCACCCTGCGCCTGCGCCCGCAACTGATTGAACCCGGACAACTCGGTCCAGGTATTGAGGGCGGGCAGCGTGCTGTCACCGGTTGTCATTGCGTTCGCCATGTCAGATCACCACCAGCTCCGCATGCAATGCACCGGCTTGCTTGAGCGCCTGCAATACGGAGATCAAATCGCTGGGCGTGGCGCCCACCTGATTCACCGCGCGCACGATGGTGTCCAGGCTCACGCCGGGACCGAACTTGAACATGTGCGCGCCGTCCTCGGTCACCTGCACATTGCTGCTCGGCACCACCGCCGTCTGCCCGCCGCGACTGAACGGCGCCGGCTGACTTACCAGCGGCTGCTCGCTGATGGTGACCTGCAACGCACCGTGCGCCACCGCCGCCGCGCTCACTCGGACATCCGCACCTATCACCACCGTGCCCGTGCGCGAATTGACCACGATACGTGCCGACGCATCGCCCGGCTGTACGTCAAGATTCTGGATCGCCCCCAACCACGCCACTTTCTGCGCCGGGTCCTGCGGCCCACGCACACTGACCGAACCACCGTCCAGGGCCTGAGCCGTACCCGCGCCATACGCCCGATTCACCGCCTCGGCTACGCGCGCAGCGGTCGTGAAATCGGAGGTATTGAGGTTCAACACCAGATCCCCGCCGTTACCGAACGAGGAAACCACACTGCGCTCCACCGTCGCGCCATTCGGAATCCGTCCGCTTGCGGCGCTATTGATCTGCACACTTGAACCACTCTTACCCTGCGCACTCACCCCGCCCACCACCACACTGCCCTGCGCCAGCGCATAGACACTGCCATCGGCGCCGCGTAATGGCGTCATCAACAACTCCCCGCCGCGAATACTTTTGGCGTTACCGATCGACGCCACCGTGATGTCGATGTTTTGCCCCGGCTTGGCAAACGGCGGCAACTCCGCCGTCACTGTCACCGCCGCCGCGTTTTTCAACTGCGGCCGTGCGTTGGCAGGCACGGTGATGCCGAATTGCTGCAGCATGTTTTCCAGGCTTTGGGTGGTGAATGGCGCCTGGGTGGTTTGGTCGCCGCTGCCGTCGAGGCCGACGACCAGGCCGTAGCCGATCAATTGGTTGCTGCGGACGCCGGCGACTTGTACCAGGTCGCGGATTTTGTCGGCGTGGATGGGGGCAGATAGGAGGATCGCCATCATGACGAATGTGGTGGCTATTTTGGGGTGCATGTTATGGGCCCGCTTCATGTTGGCTTCTGCGTGTGGCTACCGCGACCTGGTTCGCCTGCGGCGGGCTTTCGAACCCCTGCCGGGGTCCGAGTCACTTTTCTTTGAGTGGCCAAAGAAAAGTAACCCAAAGAAAGGCCACCCCCATGCAGCGCTCTACGGGCATCCTGCCCTTCGAGTGCGTGAGGCTTGGCCGGGCTTTTCGACAGTGCATCCATGCACTGGCGAAAAGGCATCGACATCCCTGTCGATGCCCCTGCGGGCCTTGTCGTCCAAGCCTCACCGCTACAAAGGGGCCCCGTAAGAGCAGCGCGCGTCCTGCGCGCACTCGGGTGCGACTGCACGCAGTCGCCGAAGAATGAAATGGTGAGGCAGCGTGGCTCCCTCCCCTGCTTGCAGGGGAGGGTTGGGGAGGGGTTCAATCTTGCGGCGAGGTTGGACCCCCTCCCAGCCTCCCCCTGCATGCAGGGGGAGGGGCAAAAGCGCAGCA
>NZ_KZ857189.1 GCF_003350925.1 Dyella tabacisoli
TTCGATCTGGCGCATGACATTCCGCTGCGCGCGCAATTGTTCCGGCTGGGCCCGCAAAGCCACGTGCTGCTAATGATGCTGCATCACATCGCCGGCGACGGTGCCTCCTTGGCCCCGTTGGCCCGCGATCTGGCCCAGGCTTATACCGCGCGGCTGGGTGGCCAGGCACCGAACTGGTCGCCGCTGCCGGTGCAGTACGCCGACTACACCTTGTGGCAACAACAGGTGCTGGGCGAGGCATCCGATGCCGACAGCGTGATTGCCCGGCAAATCGCGTATTGGCAACAGACTCTGGCCGAACTGCCCGAGCAGATCGCCCTGCCTACCGACCGCCCCCGTCCGCCGGTCGCCAGCTATCGTGGCCAGCATCTGCGTTTCGATATCGACGCCGCGCTGCATCGGCAACTGTTGACTCTGGCCCAGCGCCATGGCGTGACCCTGTTCATGCTGCTGCAAGCGGCACTGGCGACCTTGCTGACTCGCCTGGGTGCCGGCACGGATATCCCCATCGGCAGTCCCATCGCCGGCCGCACCGATGCGGCGCTGGACGACCTGGTCGGCCTGTTTCTCAACACGCTGGTGCTACGCACCGATACCTCGGGCAATCCCAGTTTCGAGACCTTGCTGGCGCGTGTGCGCGAGACCGACCTGGCCGCTTACGAGCATCAAGAGCTGCCGTTCGAGCAACTGGTCGACGTACTCAATCCGGTCCGCTCGCTATCCCATCACCCGCTGTTCCAGGTGATGCTGGTGCTACAGAACAACGTCGCGGCGGAGCTGAGTCTGCCCGGACTGAGCCACACCGAGCAAAGCTTCGAGCTACCCATCGCCAAGTTCGATCTGAGCTTTGATCTTGGTGAACAGCGCCACGCCGACGGCACCCCGGCGGGTTTACATGGACATCTGGAATACGCCACCGATCTGTTCGATGCGACGACGGCGCAAACGTTGGTACGGCGTTTTACGCGGATGCTTGCCGCGCTCGCTGCCGCACCGTCCAAACCGATCGGCCAGATCGAACTGCTCGATGTCGCCGAACGCGAACAATTGCTGGTCGGTTGGAATCCTGCCACGGCGACCGCGCCGGCCGATACCTTGTCGCAGCTATTCGAGCGGCAGGTAGTCGAGACACCCGACGCGATCGCGCTGAGCTTCGACGGCCAGCACCTGAGCTACGCCCAACTCAACGCGCAAGCCAACCGTCTGGCCCATGCCCTGATCGCCCGTGGCGTCGGCAGCGAAGATCTGGTCGCCATCGCGCTGCCACGCTCGCTGGATATGGTGGTCGCCGTGCTTGCCGTGCTCAAGGCCGGTGCCGCCTATCTACCGCTGGACCCGGATTATCCGGCCGAGCGCCTCGCTTATATGTTGAGCGACGCGGCACCGGCGCAACTGCTTTCGCAGCATGCCTTGGTCGCGTCATTACCCGCCTTCGATACACCGCTGCTCGCACTCGACGATGCCGATATCGTCGCTGCCTTGCAGCTACTGCCTTGCCACAATCCGCCGCGCGCGCAATCCGAACACAGCGCCTATGTGATTTACACCTCCGGCTCCACCGGCAAGCCCAAGGGTGTGCTGATCTCGCACCAGAACGTGGTCAGCCTGTTCCACACCAGCGAGAACGATTTCCGCTTCGGCACCGAGGATGTATGGACCCTGTTCCACTCCTACGCCTTCGATTTCTCGGTCTGGGAAATATGGGGCGCCCTGCTCTACGGTGGCCGCCTGGTCGTCGTACCGCATAGCGTGACGCGCTCGTCCGGCGAATTTCTGCAACTGCTGGTCGACGAACAGGTCACCGTACTCAACCAGACGCCATCGGCGTTCTATCAATTGATCCAGGCCGATGCCGAGCAACCGGCCGTGGGCAACCGGCTCGCACTGCGCACGGTCGTGTTCGGCGGCGAAGCGCTGGACCTGCGCCGCTTGCAGGAGTGGTATGCGCGCCACGCCGAGGATGCACCGCGTCTGGTCAATATGTACGGCATTACCGAGATCACCGTGCATGCCAGCTATATGCCGCTGGATCGGGCCATGGCCGAACAAAGCGCCGGCAGCCTGATCGGCCGCGCTACCCCCGACCTGAAGCTGTATGTACTCGATGACGCCTTGCAACCGGTACCTGCCGGCGTCAGTGGCGAGTTGTATGTCGCCGGTGCCGGCCTCGCTCGCGGCTATCTCAAACAACCGGGGTTGACCGCCTCGCGCTTTGTCGCCAATCCGTTCGCTGTGGGTGAACGGCTGTACCGCTCCGGCGATCTGGCCCGCTGGCGTGCCGATGGCGTGCTGGATTTCCTCGGCCGCGCCGACGAGCAGGTAAAGATCCGCGGCTTCCGCATCGAACTGGGCGAGATCGAAGCTGCACTACGCGCTCTGGACGGCGTGGCCCAGGCACGAGTAATCGTGCGCGAAGACCGGCCCGGCCAGAAGCAATTGGTCGCTTACGTGGTCACCGAAGCTGGCCATGCCCATGCCGACGCCCATACCGAGCCCGATGCCACCGCCATGGCGGCTCTGCGCAGCACCTTGGCGACGCAACTACCCGACTATATGGTGCCGGCCGCCCTGGTCGCGATTGACGCGCTGCCACTGACGACCAATGGCAAGCTCGATCGCAAAGCCCTGCCCGCGCCGGACTTCACGCCTACCAGCACGCGCGCACCGCGCAATGCGCAAGAAGAAATCCTCTGCACGTTGTTCGCCGAGGTGTTGGGATTGGAGCGGGTCGGCATCGACGACAGCTTCTTTGCCCTGGGCGGCGACAGCATCAGTTCGATCCAGTTGGTAAGCCGTGCCCGTAAACAAGGCTGGAAAATCAGTGCCCGCGATGTGTTTCAGCACCAGACCGTGCAAGCGCTGGCCGGCGCCGCCACCCTCATCGACGAGCATGGCCCGGATCAGCGGCAAGCCCAGGCCGAAGCACCGACCGGCGTGCTGCCGGCGACACCCATCATCCAGTGGTTTCTCGACCAGGACGGCCCGCTGGAACATGTCCAGCAATCAATGCTGTTGCAGGTACCGGCGCTGAAGCAAAGTGATTTGATCGGCGCCGTACAAGCCTTGCTGGACCATCACGATGCCTTGCGTCTGTGCCTGCAGGCGGATCATCAATTGCAGATCGGCGTGATCGGCAGCGTCAATGCCCACGACTGCCTGCAGCGCGTGGACGTGGCCGGTCTAGACCCCGATGCCCGCACAGCATGCTTGCGCGAACAAGCCCAGGCCGCCCTCGATCGCCTCGACCCATACGCGCATCGCATGCTGCAGGCGGTGTGGTTCGATGCTGGGGCCGATTCAAGCGATCCAAGCTCGACGGCCGTTTCGACGGCCGCTGCAAATCCGAGCGAATCGCGACTGCTGCTGACCATCCATCACCTCGCGGTGGACGGTGTGTCCTGGCGCATTCTATTGCCCGATCTGCAGGCCGCATGGCAGGCGATCGTCGCCGCTCAACCGGTCGAGCTGGAACCTGTCGCCACCTCGTTCCGCCATTGGGCGCTGCAATTGCCTGCCGCTGCCGCCGCCCGCCGCACCGAGCTGGGGTTCTGGCAAGAGATGCTGAGCGGCGAGGATCCGGCGCTATCGCAGCGTCCACTCGATCCGGTTCGCGACACCATCCAGACGCAAAGCGGACTCAGCCTGCGCCTGCCCACCGCTATCACCCAGTGCTTACTCACCCTGGCCCCCGAGCGCATTCATGGCCGCATCAACGATGTTTTGTTGACGGCCTTCGCGCTCGCGCTGATCGACTGGCGCCAGCGACACGGGCTGGGAGAACATGCTCTTGCGCGCTTCGATCTGGAAGGCCATGGCCGCGAAGCCATCGTCGAAGGCGCCGACCTGTCGCGCACGGTAGGCTGGTTCACCAGCCTGTTCCCGCTGCAACTGGATCTGTCGGACATCGACCTGGCCGATGCATTGCAAGGCGGCACCGCCTTGGCGCGCGCACTTAAATCGGTCAAAGAGCAACTGCGTCGTCTGCCGGATAACGGTGTCGGCTTCGGCTTGTTGCGCTACCTGGACGAAGACGGTCGCAATGCATTGGGGCCGCAGCCAAAGCCGCAAATAGGTTTCAACTACCTGGGACGTTTCGCCATCGGCGAAGCAAGCGACTGGGGTATCGCCGCCGAAGCCGCGCTGTTGAACACACACGCCGATGCCACGCGACCGCTGCCTTTTATCGCCGAATTGAACGCGATGACCGAGGATGGGCCGGAGGGTCCCTCACTCTGCGCGAACTGGACCTGGGCCAGCCAATTGCTCGACGCGGCAGCCATGCGCGACTTGGCCGAAACATGGTTTGCCGTGCTGCGCCACATCGCCGCCGACGCCAACCGCTCCAACGCAAACGCGCTGACGCCTTCGGACCTGCCGTTGGTTGCGCTGAGCCAGCGCCAGATCGAGGCGATCGAAGCGCGGCTGCCGCCGCTGCTGGATATTCTGCCGCTGTCGCCGCTACAGCATGGTTTTCTATTTCACGCGCTGTATGACGAGCAGGTCCAGGACAGCTATGTGGTGCAACTGGTCTTCACCTTTGAAGGCCCGCTGGACCCGCTCGCGCTGAAAGCCGCCGCGCAAACCTTGTTGCAGCGGCACGCCAATCTACGTGCCGCTTTTATTCACGAGCAATTGACCGAAGCGGTGCAGGTAATCCCGCGTGCTATCGACGTGCCTTGGCGCACGCTCGAACTGAGCGAGGACGCCTTCGCCGAGCTGTTGCGCGAAGACCAGCAACAACGCTTCGAGTTGAGTCAGGCACCGCTGCTGCGTTTCACGCTGGCTCGGATAAGCGCGCAACGCCACCATCTTGTTTTCACCAGTCACCACATCCTGCTCGACGGCTGGTCCACGCCGATCCTGATGCAAGAGCTGTTCGCGCTGTACGGCAACGGCGGCGATGCCGGGCAGATGCCGCGAGTTACGCCATATCGCGACTATCTGCGTTGGCTGGCATCGCGCGACAAGAGCGCCGCCGTGGCGGCATGGACAGAGGCGTTAAGCGGTCTCGACGAGCCGACGCGCGTTGCCGAAGTTCCCGCCACACCGACCGCGCCAGCCCTGCTGAGCGAACAATTGAGCGTAGCGCTGAGTACCGAGTTGGTGCAGCAAGCCCGGCGTATCGGCGTCACCCTCAATACTTTGGCCCAGGCTGCCTGGGCGGTACTGCTCGGCCGTCTCACCCGACGCGACGATGTCGTGTTCGGCATCACCCTGTCCGACCGGCCGCCGGAACTTGCCGGCAGCGCGCAAATGGTCGGCTTGTTCATCAACACCTTGCCGCTGCGCCTGCGCCTGCGCCCCGACGAATCGATTCGCGCGTTGCTGGTACGACTGCAGCAACAGCAGTCCGCGTTGTTCGATCACCAGTTCCTCAGCCTGACTGAAATCCAGCGACTGGCAGGCCACGGCGAACTGTTCGACACCTTGGTGGTATTTGAAAACTATCCGGTGGATGCCGCCGCGCTGAAAACCCAGGGCGAGGAAATGCGCATCGCTTTCCATAGCAGCCATGGCGGCGATACCACGCACTATCCGCTGGGGCTGTCGATAGCACCGGGTGCCCAGATCAAGCTCGGTTTCAGCTACCGCCCGGATGTGTACGAAGCACAAGAGATCGAGCATATCGCGGCAAGCTATATGCGCATTCTCACGGCGATCGCCAACGAACCGCAGCAGGCGATCGGCCGTATCGACACCCTCGCTCCGGCCTTGCGTCAACAGCTATTAGTCGACTGGAACGACACCACGCAATCGGTGCCAGCCATCACATTGCCAGCCATGCTGGAGCAGCAGATTGCACGCACGCCCGATGCCATCGCCGCCATCTTTGAAGAACACCGCCTTACCTACGGCCAGCTCAATCAACGTGCGAATCAATTAGCCCATAGCTTGATCGCGCATGGTCATGGAACGGAGGACCGCATCGCGGTCGCATTACCGCGCTCGCTCGAAACCGTGGTTGCGCTACTTGCCGTACTCAAGGCCGGTGCCGCCTACCTGCCATTGGATACAGACCATCCGTCCGAACGCCTCGGCGGCATGCTGGATGACGCACGGCCATCGGCCTTGATTACCACGACGGCAATGGCTGAACTGCTGCGCAGCGAGCTGCCGACCTTTGCGCTGGACGCCCCGTCACAGCAGGCTACCCTGGCACAGGCGCCGCAACACAACCCGCGCGACGAGGAACGCCGCCGCCCGCTGCAACTGCAACACCCTGCCTATGTGATCTATACCTCCGGCTCCACCGGCAAGCCGAAGGGTGTCGTTATCGCGCAGCGCGAAATCGTCCATTCCACCTGGGCGCGCGAGCATTTCTATCCGCACGTCGACAGCGCGTTGCTATTGCCCTCCGTCGCCTTCGATGCCTCGCTGGGTGCGATTCTGCATAGCCTGACCACCGGTGCCACGCTGGTGCTGCCCACGCCCGGCCTGGAGCGTGACGTCCAGGCTTTGGCCGACCTGGTCGAGCGACACCAGGTACAAGGATGGCTCAGCGTTCCGGCGCTGTATCGTGCGACCCTGGGCATGGATCCCGGCAAGCTGGACTCGCTGAAACGCATCGTGCTGGGCGGCGAATCCATTCCGGCGACCCTGCTGCAAGAGCACGCTTCGCAGGGGCCGCGCGACGCCGTTATTTATAACGAATACGGCCCGACCGAGGCGGCCATCTGGTCAAGCGCCGCCAACCTCACCCATAGCCACGTAACGAACGGCACCTGCATCGGCGCGCCGGTTGCCAATACCCGCCTCTATGTTTTGGACGCCCATCTGCAACCGCTGCCTCCAGGGGTGGCCGGCGAGCTTTACATCGCCGGCGCCGGACTGGCTCGTGGCTACCTTGATCGTGCCGCGTTGACGGCAGAACGTTTCGTCGCCAATCCATTTGCGCCCGGCCAACGCATGTATCGCTCCGGCGATCTGGTTTGCTGGCGTTCGGACGGCCTGCTGGATTACCTCGGCCGCGCCGACAGCCAGGTAAAAATTCGCGGCTTCCGCGTCGAACTGGGCGAGATCGAAGCAGCCCTGAGCGAGGCCGGTTTCGAGCACAACACCGTGATCGTGCGCGAAGACCAGCCTGGCAAGAAGCAGTTGGTGGCCTACCTGGTCGCCGCGACAAGCGCGGTCGATGCCATGGCATTACGCCAGACCCTTGCCACGGCATTACCCGACTACATGGTGCCGGCGGCGTTCGTAGCGATAGCCGGCTTACCGCTCACCGCCAACGGCAAGCTCGACCGCAGGGCGCTGCCGGCACCGGACTTCGCACCCAGCCACCTGCGTGCGCCGCGCAATCCGCGAGAAGTCCTGCTCTGCGCACTCTTCGCCGATGTGCTTGGACTTGAACAAGTCGGTGTCGACGATAGTTTCTTTGCTTTAGGCGGCGACAGCATCAGCTCTATCCAGCTAGTCAGCCGGGTGCGTCAGGCCGGCTTCCGTCTCAATGCCCGCGAAGTGTTTCAGTCGCCCAGCGTGGAAGCACTGGCCGGCCTCATCACGCCATTGCGCGAAACAGTCGACACCGCAGTCGAGGACGCGATCGGCATATTGCCGGCCACCCCGATCATTCACTGGTATCTGGATCAAAGCGGACCGCTAAGCCATTTCCATCAAGCGATGTTCTTGCAGGTACCTGCGCTGCGCGAAGATCACCTGCTCGCCGCGCTGCAAGCCTTGCTCGACCATCACGATGTGTTGCGCATGCGCGTACTGCCAGATCGTCAATTACGTATCGAACCCGCCGGCCGTATTGCCGCGGCCGAGGTGCTGCAACGCATCGACCTGGCCGGCATACCCGCGCAGCAGCGCGAACACCACATGCTCGACCAGGCACAGGCCGCGCGCGACCGCTTCGACCCCGCCAACGGACGTTTGCTGCAGGCGCTGTGGTTTGACGACGGCGCCGCCTCGCGGCTGCTATTGATGATTCAGCACCTTGCCGTCGACGGTGTCTCCTGGCGCATTCTGTTACCCGACCTGCAACACGCCTGGCAGGCCGCTGCCGGCGGCCTGCCGATTCAACTGGAACCCGTCGCCACTCCGTTCCGGCACTGGGCGCTGCAACTGCCCGCCGTCGCCGCCTCGCGTCGCGACGAATTGCCGTTCTGGCAAAGCATGCTCGCCGGCGACGACCCGGCACTTAGCGCTCGTCCGCTCGACCCCGCACGCGATACCGTGCAAACCCAGCAAAAACTCAGCCTGCGATTGGAGCCGGCAACCACGCAGCGCCTGCTGACCGAGGTTCCGCAGCACATCCACGGACGTATCAACGACGTACTGCTCACCGCTTTCGCGCTCGCCTTGATCGATTGGCGACACCGTCATGACATCGGCCATCGGGATATGGGCCATTACCCGTACCTGCGCTTCGATCTGGAAGGCCATGGCCGCGAGGCCATCGTCGAAGGTGCCGAGCTGTCGCGCACGGTGGGCTGGTTTACCAGTCAATTCCCGTTGCAACTGGACTTGTCGGACGTCGATCTGGCCGATGCACTGCACGGCGGACCGCAACTTGGCCGCGCGCTCAAGCAAATCAAGGAGCAACTGCGCCGGCTGCCCGACCAGGGCGTCGGCTATGGCTTGCTGCGCTATCTGGACGAAGCCGGCCGCGAGGCGCTGGGGCAACAGGCCGCGCCGCAAATCGGCTTCAACTATCTAGGCCGTTTCGCCGCCGGCGAAACCCGCGATTGGGGCCCGGCAGCCGAGGCTTCCGCCCTCGGCGGCGGCGCTCACCCCGAGCAGGCGCTGGCGCATGTGCTGGATTTGAATGCGACCACCGAAGATGGTCCGGGCGGACCTTCGCTGTGCGCGGATTGGAGTTGTGCCGGCGCCTTGCTCGACCCATCGGCGGTACGCGATCTGGCCGAGCATTGGTTTGCGGTGCTGCGGCGGATAGTCGACTACACCACCGCTCGCACGGCCGCCGTACTGACCCCATCGGATCTGCCCCTGGTCACCCTGGCGCAGGCGCAGATCGAAGTGATCGAAGCGCAACAGCCACCCTTGCTCGACATCCTGCCGCTTTCGCCGCTGCAGCATGGTTTCTTGTTTCATGCGCTATACGACGAGCAGCAGCAGGACAACTATGTCGTGCAAATGGTGTTCGACTTCCGCGGCCCGCTGGATGCAGCGGCGCTGCAAGCCGCCGCACAGGCGCTGTTGCAACGCCACGCCAACTTAAAGGTCGCCTTTGTACACCGCGACCTGCGCGAACCGGTGCAAGTGATACCGCAGCAGGTCGTGGTGCCATGGCGGATGATCGAACTCGACGGGGATGCCGAGCAGCGCGAAGCCGCGTTTGCACAACTGCTGCAACAAGACCAGCAACAACGTTTCGAGCTAAGCCAGGCGCCGCTGTTGCGCTTTGCCCTGGTACGCCTGGGCAGCGGGCATCATCGATTGGTCTTCACCAGTCACCACATCCTGCTCGATGGCTGGTCCACGCCGATTCTGCTGGAGGAATTGTTCACGCTTTATCGCAGCGCCGGCGATATAACCGTATTGCCGCGCGTAACGCCGTATCGCGACTATCTGCGCTGGCTCGGCACACGCGACAAGCACTCCGCCCAAACCGCCTGGCGCCACGCGCTGGCCGGGCTGGACGAAGCGACCTTGCTCGGCAAGGCAATGACCACAGCGGCGGTGCCGCAGGTCTGCGCGATCAAGCTTGGCGAAACCATCAGCAACCAACTGACCAGGCAGGGCCGCCACCTCGGCATTACCACCAACACCTTGGTGCAAACCGCCTGGGCGATCCTGCTCAGTCGTCTTACCCGCCGCAACGACGTCGTCTTCGGCACGACCGCGTCGGACCGTCCACCGGAACTTGCCGGCAGCGAACGCATGGTCGGCCTGTTCATCAACACGCTGCCGCTGCGCCTGCAATTGCGACCTGAAGAAACCGTGCGCGAGCTGCTGGTACGGCTGCAGCAGCAACAGTCGGTCATGCTGGAACATCAGCATTTGAACCTCAGCGAGATTCAGCAGCTAGCGGGTCGGCAGGAATTGTTCGACACCCTGGTGGTATTCGAGAACTACCCGGTCGATCAAGCGAGCCTGAAAACCCATGGCGAAGCACTTCAGGTCGCCGTGCACAGCCATCACGGCGGCGACACTTCGCACTATCCATTAGGCCTCTCGGTCATACCCGGAGCACGGCTGACGCTTAATTTCAGCTATCGGCCCGATATGTTCGAGCTGCCCGAAATACAACGCATCGCCAACAGCTATGTGCATATTCTTGAGGCGATCGCCGATGATTTGCAGCAACCGATAGGCCGCATCGATACGCTCGATGCCGGTGAACGGCAGCAGTTGCTGGTGGATTGGAATGACACCGCTCAAGCGATTCCCGCCGCCACACTGCCGCAGCTATTTGAACAGCAAGCAGCCAGAACGCCCGACGCCATCGCCCTGCTGTTTGAAGAAACCTCGCTGACCTATGCGCAGCTCAACCAGCACGCCAATCGGCTGGCGCACACGCTGATCGCCCAAGGGGTCGGGCCCGAAGATCTCGTCGCGATCGCGCTGCCGCGATCGCTCGATCCGATCATCAGCCTGCTCGCCATACTCAAGGCCGGCGCCGCGTACCTGCCGCTGGACCCGGACTATCCGGCCGAACGCCTGGCCTTCATGCTCGACGATGCGCAGCCAGTGGCACTGATCGCCACTACAGCCATCGCCCAGCGTCTACAGTGCGACATCCCCACGCTTGCGCTGGATACGCCGCCAGTGCAGCAGATGCTGGATACGGCATCGATGCAGAACCCGCTCGATGCGCAGCGCCGGCAACCGCTGCAGCCACAGCATCCGGCGTATGTCATCTACACCTCCGGTTCTACCGGCAAACCCAAGGGAGTGGTGGTTACTCATGCGGGCGCTCCCAGCCTGGTCGCCAGTCAGGTCGAACGTTTCGGCGTGACCGCGCACAGCCGCGTCCTGCAATTCGCTTCACTGAGTTTCGATGCCGCGTTCTGGGAATGCTGCATGGCCTTGCTTACCGGAGCGACCCTGGTGCTTGCGCCTGCCGAGCAGTTGTTGCCGGGCGACGCACTCGTCGAGCTTATGCTTCGCCAAGGCGTGACCCATGCAACCCTGCCGCCGGCAGCGCTGTCGGTCATGCCCGAGCCAAATGAGATCAGGCCAACTAAGATCGGGCCAAATGAGATCGAGTTAACTAAGATCGGGCCGACCGAGATCTGCACGCATTTGATCGTCGCCGGTGAAGCCTGCCCGCCGCATCTGGTCGATGCCTGGTCGCAGGGGCGGTGCATGATAAATGCCTACGGTCCGACCGAGGCCACGGTGTGCGCTTCGATCAGTGCGCCGCTGGCTGGCGCCATCGTTCCACCGATGGGGCGACCGATCCTCAACACGCAACTGTATGTACTGGACAACAGCCTGCGTCCCGCGCCAATAGGCGTGGCCGGCGAGCTGTACATTGCCGGCGCGGGCCTGGCTCGCGGTTATCTGAAGCGCCCGACGCTAACGGCCGAGAGGTTTGTGGCCAATCCATTCACTGCGGGCGAGCGTATGTATCGCTCCGGCGATCTGGCGTGCTGGCAAGCGGACGGTCAACTCACCTATCTGGGCCGGGCCGACAGCCAAGTGAAGATCCGTGGCTTCCGCATCGAGCTGGGTGAAATCGAGGCCGCCTTGACCCAGAGCGGTTTCGCGCAGAACACGGTCATCGCGCGTGAGGATCGCCTCGGCCAGAAACAACTGGTCGCTTACCTGGTGACCGCAGACGCCGCATTCGATCGAGACGCATTGCGCAGTAGCTTGAGCGAGCGCCTGCCCGACTACATGGTGCCGGCGGCGTTTGTCGCGCTCGATGTCTTGCCGCTCACCCCCAACGGCAAGCTCGACCGCAAAGCCCTGCCGGCACCGGATTTCGTGCCGGTGAGCTTGCGCGCGCCGCGCACCCCGCAAGAAGCCGTGCTTTGCACGCTGTTCGCCGAGGTTCTCGGCATCGAGCAGGTCGGCATCGACGACAGCTTCTTTGATTTGGGCGGCCATTCGTTGCTGGCGACGCGCCTGGTCGGCCGTATCCGCAGCGAGCTGGGCATCGAGGTGGCCATCCGCACCTTGTTCGAAGCGCCGACTGTCGCGGCACTGGCGCAGCAACTGCCGGCTACCAGGCATGCGCGGCTGGCGCTGACGGCACAGCCACGCCCGGATCTGCTGCCCTTATCCTTTACCCAGCGCCGGCTATGGTTCTTGCAGCAGTTTGAAGGGCCCGGCGCCTTCTACAACATGCCGCTCGCGCTGCGGCTCGAAGGCGTATTGGATGCCGCCGCGCTGCAGGCAGCGCTCGGCGATCTGGTCTCGCGCCATGAAAGCCTGCGCACGATTTTCCCCCACACCGATACGCCGAGCCAGCTCGTTCTCGACCACGCCGAACCGGCCTTCGCCGTTATCGACGTTACCGAAGACGCCTTGCTGCAGGCAGTGTCTGAAGCCGTCGCCTATGCGTTCGATCTGACGCGCGAAATACCGCTGCGCGGGCAATTGTTCCGGCTCGGTGCGCAGGATCACGTGCTGGTCTTGCTGCTGCACCACATTGTCGGCGACGGTGCCTCGATAGCACCGATGATGCGCGATCTCGCGCAAGCCTATGCCGCCCGCCTCGAAGGGCGCGCGCCGCATTGGACACCGCTACCGGTGCAATACGCCGACTACACCTTGTGGCAAAACCGCTTGCTTGGCGAAGAGTCGGATCCGCGCAGTCTGATCGCCAGACAGATCGAGTACTGGAAGCAAGCCTTGGCCGATCTGCCCGAACAACTCAGCCTGCCCACCGACCAGGTACGGCCGAGCGTGTCGAGCTATCGCGGCCAGCACGTGGATTTCATGTTACCGGCCGAATTGCACGGTCAATTGCTGGCACTGGCCCGGCAGCACCGGGTGACCTTGTTCATGGTGCTGCAAGCGGCGTTGGCTGCCTGGCTGACCCGGCTTGGGGCCGGTACCGATATCCCGATCGGCAGTCTTATCGCCGGTCGCACCGATGCGGCCCTGGACGACTTGGTCGGCCTGTTTATCAACACCCTGGTATTGCGCACCGACACCTCGGGCAATCCGACTTTCGAGGATTTACTGGCCCGCGTGCGCCATACGGATCTGGCCGCTTATGAGCAGCAGGATCTGCCGTTCGAACAATTGGTCGAAGTACTCAACCCCAGCCGTTCGCTTTCGCATCACCCCTTGTTCCAAGTGATGTTGGTGTTGCAAAACACCGCCCACGCGACGCTGGATCTGCCCGGCCTGCGCTGCAGCCAGCAATCCTTTGAACTGGCCACCGCCAAGTTCGATCTCAGCTTCGATTTTGCCGAGCGACTGCACGAGGATGGGACGCCTGCCGGTCTGTACGGCAATCTTGAGTTTGCGCTCGACCTCTTCAGCCCCGCTACCGCGCAGACCCTGGTCGAACGCTTGCAAAGGGTGCTGACGGCGGTCGCCGCCGAACCCACCCAGCCGATCGGCCGGATCGAGCTGCTCGATATGGCCGAACGCGAGCAATTACTGGTCGGCTGGAATCCTCCCGCACCGACGCCGTCGGCCATCACGATCACGGCACTGTTCGAACAGCAAGCCGTGCGACATCCCGACGCCGTTGCCGCGACCTATGAGCAGCAACGACTCAGTTACGCCCAGCTCAACGAACAAGCCAATCGACTGGCGCATGCGCTGATCGAACGTGGCGTCAACGCCGAGGATCTGGTCGCCATCGCATTGCCGCGCTCGCTGGATATGGTGGTCGCCGTGCTTGCCGTGCTCAAGGCCGGCGCCGCCTATCTGCCGCTGGATCCCGACTATCCCAGCGAACGTCTTGCTTACATGCTGGACGATGCCAGACCAGTGCAACTGCTTTCGTATCGCGCATCGGCAACAGCCTTGCCGACCTTCGATACGCCGCTGCTTGCACTCGATGACCTCGACACGCTCGCCGCACTGCAGGCACAGCCGACGCACAATCCGTCGCCGCGTGCCCAACCTGAGCATTGCGCCTATGTGATTTATACCTCCGGCTCCACCGGCAAACCCAAGGGCGTGTTGATCTCGCACCAGAACGTGGTCAGCCTGTTCCACACCAGCGAGAACGATTTCCGCTTCGGCATCGAGGATGTCTGGACCCTGTTCCACTCCTACGCCTTCGATTTCTCGGTCTGGGAAATCTGGGGCGCCCTGCTCTACGGTGGCCGCCTGGTCGTCGTACCGCATAGCGTGACGCGCTCGTCCGGCGAATTTCTGCAACTGCTGGTCGACGAGCAGGTCACCGTACTCAACCAGACGCCCTCGGCGTTCTATCAATTGATCCAGGCCGATGCCGAGCAACCGGCCGTGGGCGACCGGCTCGCACTGCGCACGGTCGTGTTCGGCGGCGAAGCGCTGGACCTGCGCCGCCTGCAGGAGTGGTATGCGCGCCACGCCGAGGATGCCCCCCGTCTGGTCAATATGTACGGCATTACCGAGATCACCGTGCATGCCAGCTATATGCCGCTGGATCGGGCCATGGCCGAACAAAGCGCCGGCAGCCTGATCGGCCGGGCTACCCCCGACCTGCAGTTGTACGTACTCGACGAAAACCTGCAGCCCGTGCCAGTGGGTGTGCCCGGCGAACTGTATGTCGCTGGTGTGGGCCTGGCGCGCGGCTATCTCAAGCGGCCGGGACTGACCGCCTCGCGCTTTGTCGCCAATCCGTTCGCCGTGGGTGAACGGCTATACCGCTCCGGCGACCTGGCCCGCTGGCGTGCCGATAGCGTGCTGGATTTCCTCGGCCGCGCCGACGAGCAGGTGAAGATCCGCGGCTTCCGCATCGAGCTAGGCGAGATCGAAGCTGCACTACGCTCACTGGACGGCGTGGCCCAGGCACGCGTGATCGTGCGCGAAGATCGGCCCGGCCAGAAGCAATTGGTCGCTTACGTGGTCACCGAAGCTGGCCATGCCCACACCCATACCGAGCCCGATGCCACCGCCATGGCGGCTCTGCGCAGCACGTTGGCGACGCAACTGCCCGACTATATGGTGCCGGCCGCCCTGGTCGCGATTGACGCGCTGCCACTGACGACCAATGGCAAGCTCGACCGCAAGGCGCTGCCCGCACCGGATTTCACGCCCACCAGCACGCGTGCACCGCGCAATGCGCAAGAAGAAATCCTCTGCACACTGTTCGCCGAGGTCTTGGGACTGGAGCGGGTCGGCATCGACGACAGCTTCTTCGATATAGGCGGCCATTCGCTGCTGGCGATCCGCCTGATCGGCCAGATCCGCGCCAAGCTCAAGGTCGAGCTGTCGATTCGCACGCTGTTCGAGGCCCGTACCGTCGCCGCTCTGGCGCTGCGGCTCGACCCGACCCAGGCCACCCGACCGCCGCTGCAGCCGATGCTGCGGCCGGCGCAACTGCCGCTGTCGTTCGCTCAACGTCGCTTGTGGTTCCTGCATCAGTTGGAAGGCCCCAGCGCGACCTACAACATCCCGATGGCCTTGCGTCTGCAAGGACCGCTGGATGAGTACGCGCTGGAAGCAGCCCTGGGCGATCTGATCGAACGCCACGAGAGTCTGCGCACTCTGTTCCCGCATGCCGATACGCCGTATCAGCAGGTACTCGCGCAAGCATCGCTGAACTATGTACCAGTCGATATCAGCGAAGACGCCCTGCCCGATGCCTTGGCGACAGCAGCGAGCTATGCCTTCGATCTGGCGCAGGACATTCCGCTGCGCGCGCAATTGTTCCGGCTGGGCCCGCAAAGCCACGTGCTGTTGCTGATGCTGCATCACATCGCCGGCGACGGTGCCTCCTTGGCCCCGTTGGCTCGCGATCTGGCCCAGGCCTATGCGGCCCGCCTCGTTGGATACGCGCCGCGCTGGTCACCGCTGCCGGTGCAATACGCCGATTACACGCTATGGCAGCACGATGTGCTGGGCGAGGCGTCCGATGCCGACAGCGTGATTGCCCGGCAGATCGCGTATTGGCAACAGACTCTGGCCGAACTGCCCGAGCAGATTGCCCTGCCTACCGACCGCCCCCGTCCGCCGGTCGCCAGCTATCGCGGCCAGCATCTGCGTTTCGATATCGACGCGACGCTGCACCGGCAACTGCAAGCCTTGGCCCAGCGCCATGGCGTGACCCTGTTCATGCTGCTGCAAGCGGCATTGGCGACCTTGCTGACTCGCCTGGGTGCCGGCACGGATATCCCGATCGGCAGTCCCATCGCCGGCCGCACCGATGCGGCGCTGGATGATCTGGTCGGCCTATTCCTCAACACACTGGTGCTGCGTACCGATACCTCGGGCGATCCCAGTTTCGAGGCCTTGCTGGCGCGTGTACGCGAGACCGATCTGGCCGCTTACGAGCATCAGGACCTGCCGTTCGAGCAACTGGTCGAGGTCCTCAATCCCACCCGTTCGCTGGCCCATCACCCGTTGTTCCAGGTGATGCTGGTGCTGCAGAACAACGCCAGCGCATCGCTGCAACTGCCTGGCCTGCAATGCACCCAGCAAGCTACCCCGCTGACCGTCGCCAAATTCGACCTCAGCTTCGATTTCATCGAGGGACGGCTTGCCGACGGTTCGCCGGCCGGCATCGGCGGTCGGCTGGAATATGCTACCGACCTGTTCGACTCGACCAGCGCAATGACCCTGGCACAGCGCCTGATACGCCTGCTTGAGGCGGTCGCCGCTAATCCACAGCAGTCCATTACGCACCTCGGCTTGCTTGCCGACGAAGAACAAACACAGTTGCTGCACGGCTGGAACGACACCGACCGCGCGCTGGCAGGCATGCCGCTGCCGCGCCGATTTGAACAACAGGCAGCGGCAACCCCTGCGGCCATCGCGCTGATCTTCGAGAATCGCGTTTCCGAAGATCGGGCCTTTGAAAATCAGGCCTTTGAAAATCAGCGCCTCAGCTACGCGCAGCTCAACGAGCAAGCCAACCGACTCGCCCATACGCTGATCGCGCGCGGCATCGGCGCGGAGGATCGGGTCGCCGTGGCGCTGCCACGCTCCATCGACATGGTGGTCGCGCTGCTCGCCGTACTGAAGGCCGGCGGCGCTTATTTGCCGCTGGACCCGCATTATCCGGCCGAGCGACTGATCTACATGCTGGACGATGCACGTCCCGCGCTGCTTATCACGACGTCCGCTTTGAGTGACCTGCTGTCTGGCGATATCGCCACTCTGGCCATCGATACGCCGGTGCAACGCGAGTACCTGGCGGGTGCGGCTACGCACGATCCCCGCGATGACGAACGGCGCGTTCCATTGCACCGAAAACATCCGGCCTATGTGATCTACACCTCCGGCTCTACCGGCCGCCCCAAAGGAGTGATGATCGAGCACCATGCGTTGGAGAACTTCCTCCAATCGATGGCGCGGCGTCCCGGCTTGAGCGCCGACGATGTGGTCATGGCACTGACCCCGATATCCTTCGACATCGCCGGACTGGAGTTGTACCTGCCACTGATCCAGGGCGCCTGCGTGCATCTGCTCAGCCGTGAAGTCGCTGCCGATGGCGAGCAGCTCCGCGCACGCATCGCCGAGGTTGCCCCGACGCTGATCCAGGCCACCCCCGCAACCTGGCAGATGTTGCAGGCGAGCGGATGGCGTGCCGATTCTTCGTTGCGCATATTGTGCGGCGGCGAAGCGCTGCCCACCGACTTGGCGGCCTATATGGCTGAATCTGCCGAGCAGGTGTGGAATATGTACGGACCGACCGAAACCACGGTTTGGTCGACCCTCGGCAACATCGAAAGCGAAGCCGCCATCACCATCGGTACACCGCTGGACAATACGCGCGTCTACCTGCTCGATCCGGGCTTGCATCCGGTGCCGGTGGGCGTGCCCGGCGAGCTGTATATCGCCGGTGCCGGCCTGGCGCGCGGCTACCTCAACCGTCCCAGCCTTACCGCCGAGCGTTTCGTCGCCAATCCATTCACTGCGGGCGAGCGTATGTATCGCTCCGGCGATCTCGCACGCTGGCGCGCCGATGGCCAACTGGACTATCTCGGTCGTGCCGACAGCCAAGTGAAAATCCGCGGCTTCCGCATCGAGCTGGGCGAGATCGAAGCAGCGCTGGCACGACTTGGCTTTGTTCGCAGCGCGGTCATCATGCGCGAGGACCAGGCCGGACAAAAACAATTGGTCGCCTATTTGGTGGACGCGCCGACCGACGTCGATGTCAGCATCTTGCGCGGTCTGCTCGGCGAGCAATTGCCCGACTACATGCTGCCGACCGCCTTCGTCATGCTCGACGTTTTGCCGCTCACTCCGAACGGCAAGCTCGACCGCAAAGCCCTGCCCGCACCGGATTTCACGCCCACCAGCACGCGCGCACCG
>NZ_KZ857190.1 GCF_003350925.1 Dyella tabacisoli
ACACGTACAACAGTTGCTGTCCGCCATCGCGTCGGACACCGATATCGTGCTGGCCGATCTGGCCTACACCCTGCAAGTCGGGCGCGAGGCGATGGAAGAGCGGCTCGCGCTGGTGGTCGATTCGCTGGCCGAGCTGCACGAAAAACTGAGCGCCTACGCCGCAGGTGAGACAGCCATCGAAGACCTGTACCGTGGTCAGGTCAATCGCAATAAGGACGCGTTGGCTGCCCTGGCCGGTGACGACGATATGGGTACCACCGTCGAGGCATGGGTCGCCAAGGGCAAGTTCGGCAAGCTGCTCGACTTGTGGGTGAAGGGCCTGGCTTTCGATTGGCAGCGGCTGTATGGCGCAAGCCGGCCGCGCCGCATCAGCCTGCCGACGTATCCGTTTGCTCGCGAGCGCTACTGGGTAGAGATTTCCGCCCCGCAGTTCATGGAGGCGACGACGGCAGGCGGGATATTGCATCCGCTACTGCATCGCAATACCTCCAGCTTTTCGGTGCAGCGCTTCAGCTCCCATTTCAGTGGCGAAGAATTCTTCCTCGCCGATCATATGGTGCAGGGCACGCGAATTCTGCCGGGCGTCGCGCAATTGGAAATGGCGCGCTGCGCCGCCAGCGAAGCAATCGAAGAAGCTTGCCATCTGCAGTTGAAAAACATTGCCTGGATGCGGCCCGTGGCTGTCGGTGCGGATGGGCTGGACCTGCACATCGCGTTGATGCCGCAAGAAGGCGGCGAGATCAGCTTCGAGATCTATCGCGACGCCGAAGACGGCGAAACCGTGACCTATAGCCAAGGTTTGGTGATAGCTGCCGCGAGTGCGGAACGTGATGCAACGCCGGCACACGATCTTGCCGCCTTGCGTCAGCAGTGCACCGATGCTCACTTGAGTGCGGCGCAGTGCTACGCCCTGTTCAAGCAGATGGGCCTGCACTATGGGCCGGGGTTCCAGGGCCTGAGCGAACTGTTTGTCGGTGCGCAGCAAGTCGTGGCGCGCATCACGCTGCCCAACTCGATGCAGACGGGTGGCTACACGTTGCATCCCAGCCTGCTGGACGCGGCGCTGCAAGCCGCCATTGGCTTGGTGCGCGCGGCCGGCGATGTGGCCGAGCCGACCCTGTTGTTGCCCATCGCTCTGGGATCGCTGGATGTGCTGGCTCCCTGCACCGACAGCATGTGGGCCGTGGTGCGCCACGGTGCCGGCAGCGCAGCGGGTCATGCATCGCAAATGATCGATGTGGATCTGTGCGATGAAACGGGGGCGGTCTGCGTGCGCTTCAGCCAGTTGGAGTTGCGGGCATCGACGGTCATGGCGGAGCCGGGCACGGCTTTGCAAACCCTGTTGACGAGTCCTGTGTGGGAGGCGCAGCCAGCCACCACTGACGGCGGCGTGAGCCGTGTGTTCGCGAAGCGCCTGGTGATGTTGTGCGGCCTCCATGCGTCCAGTGTGGATCGCGTGCAGGCGCATATGCCGGGCGTGACCTGCCTGGCCTTCGCTGCCGATCAGGATCTGGCGCCGTGCTATGAATCTGCGGCTATCGCCTTGCTGGAACAGATCCAGTCGCTGAGCAGCCAGCCGGGGCAGCACCTGATCCAAGTCGTGGTGCCGAGTCAGGGCCTCGGCCAGACCATGGCCGGCTTGGGCGGCATGCTGCGCACGGCGCAGTTGGAAAATCCGCGCATCGTCGGGCAGGTAATCAGCGTTGAAGCGGCGCAAGACGTCGTACAGGTGCTGTTGGAAAACCGCGATGGTGACGCGCAGCAAGTGCGTTACGTCAATGGCGAACGCCAGTTGGGCGGCTGGGCCGAACAGGCGGGCGTGACTGAGGTGAGTTCACCGTGGAAGGCGCAAGGCGTCTACCTGATTACCGGTGGCGCGGGTGGCCTGGGTCTGATCTTCGCTCGCGATATCGCACGTCAGGCCAAGGGCGTCACGCTGATCTTGACCGGGCGCTCGCCGCTGACGGAAACAACACAGGCCAGGCTCGGTGAACTCGAAGCGCTGGGCGCGACCGTGCAATACCGCCAGCTCGACGTAGGCGACCGCGACGCCGTGACGCATTGTGTGCGTGGTGTTGTCGAAACCTTCGGCCATCTGCACGGCATTATTCACAGTGCGGGTGTCCTGCGCGACAGCTTTATCATCAAGAAAACCCGCGAGGAATTGCACGCGGTGTTGCACGCTAAAGTGGCCGGCACCCTGAATCTCGATGAGGCCAGCCGGGAACTGGCGCTTGATTGCTTTATCTGCTTCTCGTCCATTTCAGGCGCACTGGGCAATGTGGGTCAGGCCGACTATGCGGCCGCGAATGCCTTTATGGATGCGTTTGCGCACTACCGCAGTGACTTGGTGACCCAGGGCCTGCGTCACGGACGCACGCTGTCGGTGAACTGGCCGCTATGGGACGAAGGCGGCATGCAGGTCGATGCCGTTACGCGCAAATACCTGCTGCAAGAAACCGGTATGACGCCGCTGCGCAGTGCGAGTGGTTGCGCGGCATTGGCGCAAGCTTGGTCGAGCGGCCTGCCGCAGATGCTGGTGGCTGAAGGCAAGCTGCAACAACTGAGGGCGGCCCTGCTGAAAGATACCTTGGTGAAACCGTTAGCTGTGGTGGCCGAGGTGGATGGTGCGGAGCCGATGGCTGAAGACCTGCGCGAAAAAACGATACGCCATCTGATTCGTCTGCTATCGGCCACGCTCAAATTGCCACCGCACAAAATCGATGCGAATGCGCAACTGGAGGTCTATGGCATCGACTCCGTTCTGGTGATGGATTTAACCCTCAAGCTGGAAAAATCTTTTGGCTCGCTGCCAAAGACCTTGTTCTACGAATACCAGACCATGGCGGCGCTGGCCGATTATTTCCTGCAAAACCATCGTGCCGCGCTGGTCGAATGGTTCGGTGAAAAGCCTGCCACCTCTGTGCCTGCGGTGGTAACGAAACCTGGTGGCGGCCGGGCTGTGCCGGCGATTCGTCATCGTTCGCGTTTTGACTTGCGCGGCAACGATTCCCGAGTCAACGACATCGCCATCATCGGCGTGGCCGGACGCTATCCGCAGGCGGGCAATCTCGAACAGTTCTGGGCCAATCTGAGCCAGGGCAAAGACAGCATCACCGAGATCCCATCCGAGCGTTGGGATCACACGCTGTACTACGACGAAGACCGCAACAAACCGGGCAAAACTTATGGTCGGTGGGGCGGCTTTATCGACGGCGTCGATCTGTTCGATCCGCTGTTTTTCAATATCTCGCCGCGCGAAGCGGAGCAGATGGACCCGCAGGAACGACTGTTCCTGGAATGCGTGCATGCCACGCTGGAAGATGCCGGTTACACACGGGACAACGTGGCCGAGGACGCCAGTGTCGGTGTGTTCGTCGGCGTGATGTACGAGGAGTACCAACTGTACGGCGCGCAAGAGCAAGCGCGGGGACGGCAAATCGCCGTGCCTGGCAGTCCGGCATCGATTGCGAACCGCATTTCGTACTTCTGCAATTTCAACGGTCCCAGCATGGCGCTGGACACCATGTGTTCGTCATCGCTGACAGCGATCCATCTGGCTTGCCAAAGCCTGCAACGCGGCGGCTGTGCGGTGGCCGTCGCCGGTGGCGTGAATGTGTCGGTGCATCCGAACAAGTACTTGATGCTGGCGCAGGGCAAGTTCATTTCCGGCAAGGGCCGCTGCGAGAGTTTCGGCGAAGGCGGCGAAGGCTATGTGCCGGGTGAGGGCGTGGGCGCGGTGCTGCTCAAACCGCTGGCGCAGGCGCAGGCCGATGGCGACCACATCTACGGCGTCATCAAGGCCACCGCGATCAATCATGGCGGCAAGACCAACGGCTATACGGTGCCCAACCCGAACGCGCAGGCCAAGGTGATCGAGCGGGCGTTGCGCGATGGCGGCATCGATGCACGCGCGGTGAGCTATGTGGAAGCACACGGCACGGGTACCAGCCTGGGCGATCCGATCGAGATCGCCGGGCTGTCGAAGGCGTTCCGGGGCTGGACGCAGGACACCCAGTTCTGCGCTATTGGTTCGGCGAAATCGAATATCGGACATTGCGAGAGCGCGGCGGGCATCGCCGGTGTGACCAAGGTGCTGTTGCAGTTGAAGCATCAGCAACTGGCGCCGAGCCTGCATTCGAGCGTACTGAACCCGAACATCGACTTTGCCGGCACGCCGTTCGTGGTGCAGCAGGAGCTGGCGCATTGGCCGCGACCGATGCGGGACGTCGGCGGTGTGCAGCGGGAGGGCTCGCGGATCGCAGGCATCTCTTCGTTCGGCGCAGGCGGCGCGAATGCGCATGTGGTGATCGAGGAATACATCGCCCCCGTCGTGTCGCAAGCAGCGAACGGCCCGGTGCTGATCGTGCTGTCGGCGCGCCATGAAGAACGGCTGCGCGAACAAGTGCAATTGTTGCTGTCCGCTATCGCATCGGATGCGAACGTGGCATTGGCCGATCTGGCCTACACCTTGCAAGTCGGGCGCGACGCGATGGAAGAGCGGTTGGCGCTGGTAGTGAATTCGCTGGGCGAGCTGCACGAGAAGTTGAGCGCCTATCTAGCCGGCGAGACGGCCATTGATGAGCTTTATCGCGGCCAGGTCAAACGCAACAAGGACACGTTGGCTGCCTTGGCCGGCGACGACGACATCGGCGCGGCGGTCGAGGCATGGGTCAGCAAGGGCAAGTTCGGCAAGCTGCTCGACTTGTGGGTCAAGGGTCTGGCCTTCGATTGGCAGCGACTGTACGGCGCAAGCCGGCCGCGCCGGATCAGTCTGCCGACGTATCCATTTGCCCGCGAGCGCTACTGGATCCAGGTGGGTCCGGCGCAAGCGGCCATCTCGTCAGGCACGGCCCTGCATCCGCTGCTACATCGCAATACCTCGGACGTGGCCGGGCTGCGTTTCAGCACCTACTTGAGCGGCGACGAATTCTTTCTGACCGATCACGTGGTGCAGGGCGCTCGGATACTGCCCGGCGTGGCGCAACTGGAGATGGCCCGTCACGCCGTCGGTGAAGTGATCGGCGAAACAGGTCATGTCGTATTGAACGATGTGGTGTGGCTGCGTCCGGTTGTGGTGGGTGCGAACGGGTTGGCGTTGCATATCGCGCTCTACCCTGAAGAAACCGGCGATATCAGCTTCGAGATCTATAGCGAAAACGAAGACGGCCAAGCCCTGGTGCACAGCCAGGGCGTGGCTTTGGCAGATGCGATTGAAGCGCCGGGCGCATCGATGGCGCACGACCTGGCGGCGTTGCGCGAGCAATGTGCGCAGGCGCACTGGGACGCCCACGCGTGCTACGCCGTGTTCGAGCAGATGGGTTTGCACTATGGGCCGGGATTCCAGGGCCTGAGCGAATTGTTCGTCGGGGCGCGGCAAGTGCTGGCACGGATCACCTTGCCCACATCGGTGCAAATGGATGGCTATACGCTGCATCCCAGCCTGCTGGATGCGGCCTTGCAAGCGACGCTGGGTCTGCAGGAACCAGGCAAAGTCACGCCGATGCTGCCCTTTGCGTTGGGCGCATTAGAGGCGCTGGCACCGTGTACGTCCGCCATGTGGGCGGTCGTGCGCTACAGCGCCGGCAGCAAGGCGGGCGATGCCGTGCAGCACTTGGATATCGACCTATGCGATGAGCGCGGTGCCGTATGCGTGCGCTTCAAGCAGTTCAGCCTCAGATCGCAGACGGCCAGCGCCGTAGCCGATGAACCGGTATCGACGCCAAGGCAAATGGAACCGGCGGCACGGGCGATCATGCCCGACGCATCGATTCAGACCCTGTTGCTGCGGCCGGAATGGACCGTGCAATCGGTCGCTGCCGATCGCGTCGCGGACCGGGTGTTCGCGCAGCATCTGGTGATGTTATGCGGCTTCGATGCGGCTGCTGCGGATCGGGTGCAGGCGCAGATGCCGGGCGTGGTTTGCCTGGCCCTCGCCGCGGACCAAGATCTGGCGCAGTGCTTTGAAGTCGCCGCTGGGGTGCTGTTGGAACAGATCCAGGCGCTGGCCCGGAGCGGTAAACACTTGATCCAAGTGGTCGTGCCCGGACAGGGTGCGGGCCAGACCCTGGCGGGGCTGGGCGGCATGCTGCGCAGCGCGCAACTGGAAAATCCGCGCATCGTCGGCCAGGTGATTAGCGTCGAGTCCGGTCAGGACGTGGTGCAAGCACTGTTGGAAAACCGTAGCGGCGACGCGCAACAAGTGCGTTACGTCAACGGCGAGCGCCAGATCGGCGGTTGGGCCGAACGGCAGTCGATAGCGGATGCCGCATCGCCGTGGAAGGCGCATGGCGTGTACCTGATTACCGGTGGCGCCGGCGGACTGGGTCTGATTTTTGCGCGCGAGATTGCAAGCCAGGCCAGAAACGCGGTGCTGATTTTGACCGGCCGCTCGCCGTTGAACGAAGGCATCCAAGCCAGCATCCGTCAACTGGAAACTCTCGGCGCGGTGGTGCGATACCACGCGGTCGACGTTGCCGATGCGGTCGCCTTGACCCAGCTAGTGCACAGCATTCCAGAAGAGTTTGAAAGCCTCGACGGCATCATCCATAGCGCGGGCGTGGTGCGCGACAGCTTCATTATCAAGAAGACCCGGCAGCAATTGCACGAGGTATTCAGCGCCAAAGTAGCCGGCACGCTGAATCTCGATCAGGCGAGCCGCGACATGGCGCTCGACTGCTTTATCTGCTTCTCATCCATTGCTGGGGCGATAGGGAATGTGGGGCAAGCCGACTATGCCGCAGCGAACGCGTTCATGGATGCATTTGCGCATCACCGCGGCGACTTGGTCGCCAAGGGCGAGCGTCGTGGGCGCACGCTGTCGGTGAACTGGCCGCTATGGGACGAAGGTGGCATGCAGGTGGATGCGGCTACGCGCACGATGCTGGTTCAGCAACTGGGTATGCATGCGCTGGCTACCGACCGTGGTGTGTTGGCCTTGCGGCAAGCGCTGGCGAGTGGGTTGAACCAACTGCTGGTAGTAGCGGGCGACGCGGCACGCATCCGCCAGGCAGTGCTGGGCAAGTCGCAGGAAACAGCGCCGGCGTTGCCGATCAGCCAGGACATCCAGTCGTTGCCGCAACCTGTCTTACAAGGTCAATCCTTACAAGAGCAGATGAAGCAAGCACTGGTGGGGTTGGTGTCGTCGCTGATTAAGGTCAGGCCGGAGGATATCGATGGCGAGACGACCTTGAGTGAATACGGTTTCGACTCGGTTTCGCTGACCGAATTCGGTAACAGCTTGAACCAGCAGTACCGGCTCGAACTGAAGCCGACGATTTTCTTTGAATACCCGACGCTCGATGGCCTGGCCGATTATCTGGCACGCGAACACCAAACAACGCTAACGCCACATTTTTCGGCGGCGAGCAGCACGGCGGCACTGGCCCTGCCGCTGCCCGTGGCAACGCTCGGTCGCGCTCGTGTGCGCGGGCGCAGTCGTCTAAGCACGGTGGCAGCGAGCCGGAGCCAGGCGCTCAATGAGCCGGTCGCCATCATCGGTATGAGCGGGCAATTCCCGCAGGCGCGAGACATCGAGGCCTTCTGGCGCAATCTGGCCGAGGGCAAGGATTGCATCAGCGAGATTCCACCCGAGCGCTGGGATTGGCGAGCCTGGTATGGCGACCCGGCACGAGAAGAGAACAAGACCGATATCAAATGGGGCGGCTTTATCGACGGGGTCGATGAATTCGATCCGATGTTCTTCGGCATCTCGCCCAAAGAAGCCGAGCTGATGGACCCGCAACAACGCCTGATGATGATCCAAGTCTGGAAGGCACTGGAAGATGCCGGTTATGCCGGCCCCGCATTGTCGGGCAGCGATACGGCCATCTATGTCGGCACCGGCGCGACCGGTTACGGCACGCTGCTCAATCGCGCCAATCTTGGCGGCGAAGCCTATTCGTCGACCGGCGGGGTACCTTCGGTCGGTCCTAACCGCATCAGTTATCTGCTCAATTGGCATGGCCCGAGCGAACCCGTGGAAACGGCTTGCTCCAGCTCGCTGGTGGCGCTGCGGCGGGGTGTGGCGGCGATCCAGAGCGGTGAATCCTCCGTCGCTGTGGTCGGCGGCGTAAACACTATCGTGACGCCGGAAGCGCATATCAGCTTCAACAAGGCCGGCATGCTGAGCGAGGACGGCCGCTGCAAGACCTTCTCCAGCGAGGCCAACGGCTACGTGCGCGGCGAAGGCGCCGCGATGCTGGTGCTGAAAAAGTTATCGGACGCCGAGCGCGACGGCGACCATATCTATGGCCTGGTGCGCGGCACCGCGGAGAACCATGGCGGCCGCGCCAATTCGCTGACGGCGCCCAACCCGAAGGCGCAGGCGGCGGTGGTCAGGCGCGCTCATCAGCAGGCGGGCATCGATCCGCGCAGCGTGACCTATATCGAGGCGCACGGCACCGGTACCCCGCTGGGCGACCCGGTGGAGATCAACGGCTTGAAGGCGGCGTTCAAGGAGTTGTACGCGGCGACAGGCGACAGCGAAGTGACCTCGGTGCACTGCGGGCTGGGTTCGGTCAAGACCAATATCGGCCATCTGGAACTGGCGGCCGGCGTGGCCGGCGTCATCAAGGTCTTGCTGCAGATGAAGCACCAGACCCTGGTGAAGAGCCTGCACAGCGACAGCCTCAATCCCTATATCGATTTGGACGGCAGTCCCTTCTACGTCGTGCAGGAGGCGCGCGAATGGATGGCTGTACGCGATGCGCGCGGCCAGGTGTTGCCGCGCCGCGCGGGGGTAAGCTCGTTCGGCTTTGGCGGCGTGAATGCGCACGTCGTGCTGGAGGAATACATCCCGTCGACGGAGACTACCCCCGGTGCGACCGGTCCGGCCGTGGTGGTGCTGTCGGCGCGCAATGAAGAACGGCTGCGCGAGCAAGTGCAATCGCTGCTGGCGCACATTGCTTCGCCGCAAACAGCGTCGGAGATCACGCTGGCCGACTTGGCCTATACGCTGCAGGTTGGGCGTGAGGCGATGGAAGAACGGCTGGGTCTGGTGGTCGGCTCGCTTGCCGAACTGCGCGAGAAGCTGGCGCAGTTCCTTGCCGGCGATGGTGGTATGGACATCTATCGCGGACAGGTTCGGCGCAATAAAGATCCGTCAGCACGGTTAGCGGCCGACGATGAGATGACCAAGGCGATGGAGATCGGGGGCGGGCAGGGCAAGTTCGGCAAGCTGCTTGATCTGTGGGTCGCGGGATACAGCCTTGATTGGAGCGCTCTCCACGGCCATCACCGGCCGCGCCGTATCAGCTTGCCGAGCTATCCGTTCGCACGTGAGCGGTATTGGGTCGCTGCGCGTTCAAGCGCGCAGGCGGCCGATGAGATGCTGCATCCCCTATTGCATCGCAATACCTCGGATCTGTCGGTGCAGCGCTACAGCAGCCGTTTTCATGGCGAGGAATTCTTTCTTGCCGATCACCGCGTAGAGGGCATGCGGGTGTTGCCGGGCGTGGCGCAACTTGAGATGGCGCTCGCCGCCGCGCGCGATGCGACGCATCTGGACGGCGGTTTATCGCTGAGCAAAGTAGTGTGGGCGCGGCCGGTGGTTGCGGGGGCGACTGAGCTGGCCTTGCATCTGGCGCTTCACCCGGAACAGAGCGGCGCGATCGGCTACGAAATCTATAGTGACGCCGACGAAGAGGTCACCGTATACGGCCGAGGCACCGTACTGGCAGCGGATGCCGTCGACGCGCCAACTCGCCACGATCTGGCCGCGCTGCGCGAGCAATGCGCCATGGCGCATCTCAGTGCCGCGCAATGTTATGCCGTGTTCGAGCAGAAGGGCCTGCAGTATGGGCCGGCCTTCCGCGGCCTGAACGAGGTGTTTGTCGGCCAGGGGCAGGTCTTGGCGCAGATAACCCTGCCGGCTTCGGTAGCGTCGTCGCAGAATCACTATCTGCTGCATCCGAGCCTGCTCGATGCTGCCTTGCAGGCGTCGCTGGGTCTTCAGATCGCAGCGGCGGGAGCGGCTGAGATGGCGCTGGCCTTGCCGTTTGCCCTCGAAACGCTGGAAGTGCTCGGACCGTGCACAAGCCCTATGTGGGCGATCGTGCGCTACAGCGCCGGCACCGCCGCCGGTGACGCAGTCCAGAAACTCGATATCGACTTATGCGATCCGACAGGTCTTGTCTGCGTTCGCCTTAAACAATTCAGTTTGCGCGTCTTCGACCCTAAACCGACACGCAAAACAAACCTTGACCGGACCACTACTGATATGGCCGATTTGACAGGCGTTACACCATCCAGCAGCCGAGAGACCGATGTGACGGTCAATAAGCTGTTGCGCGAAAAGAGCATCCTGCAGTTCAAGAAGTTGATCGGCAAGGGCATCAAGATGCCTGTCGATGCCATCGATGCGAACATCAGCTTTGACGAGTACGGCATCGATTCGATCCTGGTGATGGAACTGACCACCGCCTTGCGCGATGTATTTGGTGCCGACAACATCAGTACGACCTTGTTCTTCGAATATCAGAACATCGACAGCCTGGTCGAGCATTTCATGCAGACCGAAGCGGAGGCCTTGATGCGCTGGACCGGCGTGGATGCCGCCACCGCAACACTGCCGCCAGTCGGGCAGGCGCCCGTGAATGCGGTTGTCGGCGCGACGCGCTCCCTGCCTACCGATACGCGCACGATGAGCCTGGTATCGGCGTTGCGCCCGCTAAGTCGGTCAAGCCGTATCGGTGCCGAAGACGGCGTGTCCAGGGCGGCGCCCACCGTGGTCAACGCGCCCGCGATCGCGCCGCCGTTCGACGTGGCGATTGTCGGCCTGTCGGGGCGCTACCCCGGTGCTGCCGATGTCAATCAGTTCTGGGAAAACCTGGCCGCGGGACGCAACAGTATTTCGGAAGTGCCGCCCGAGCGCTGGGACAACAGCCAGTTCTTCGACGCGCAGAAGCATCAGCCTGGCAAGACCTACAGCAAATGGGCCGGCCTACTGGACGACGTGGATTGCTTCGATCGGCTGTTTTTCAATATCACGCCGCGCGAAGCACAGTTGATCGCACCGCAAGAGCGGCTGTTCATGCAAGAGGTGCATGCCAGCATCGAAGACGCCGGCTACACGTCGGCAAGCCTGTGTCGAAACCGAAAGATCGGTTTGTTTGTCGGCGTTATGAACGAGCACTACGCCACCGGCGTGCGTTTTTGGTCGATCGCCAATCGCATTTCGTACTGGCTTAATTTCCAGGGCCCCAGCATGGCGGTCGATACCGCATGCTCGTCCTCGCTGACGGCGGTGCACCTGGCTATCGAAAGCCTGCGCAGCGGCGATAGTGAGGTCGCGGTTGCGGGTGGTGTGAATCTGATTGTCGCGCCCACCCACCTGATCGATCTGTCATCGATGACGATGCTGTCCAGCGATGACAAGTGCAGGTCGTTCGCGGCTGATGGCGACGGCTTCGTGGATAGCGAGGCCGTGGGTGCGATCGTGCTCAAGCCGCTGCATCGCGCAGTCGCCGACGGCGACCATATCTACGGCGTTATCAAGAGCAGCGCGGTCAATTCGGGCGGCAAAACCAATAGCTATATGGTGCCCAACCCGAATATGCAGGCACAGTTGGTAAGCGATGCCCTGCAACGCGCAGGCGTCGATGCGCGCACGGTCAGCTATGTGGAAGCACAAGGTACCGGCAGCAACCTGGGTGACCCGATCGAGATCGCCGGGTTGTCCAAGGCGTTCCGCCATTGGACTCAGGACAAGCAGTTCTGCGCGATTGGTTCGGCCAAGTCGAACATCGGCCATAGCGAGAGCGCGAGCGGATTCGTGGGCATCAGCAAGGTATTGATGCAAATGAAGCATGGGGCCTTGGCGCCGAGCCTGCATGCCGGCACGCTCAACCCGAATATCAAATTCGCCGACACTCCGTTTGTCGTGCAGCAGGCCTTGGCGCCTTGGTCGCGTCCGGTGTTGGAGGTGGACGGCGATCGGCGCGAATTTCCACGGATCGCGGGGATTTCCTCGTTCGGTGCCGGCGGGGCGAACGCCCATATAGTGATCGAAGAATATATTGCACCGCTCGACGCCGATCAGGCCTCGGTGTCAGCGGGCCATGGCCCGGTCATGGTCGTGCTGTCGGCCCGCAATCAGCAGCGACTGCAAGAGCAAGTGCAGCGGCTGTTGGCAGCCATGGCGCCCACCCACGTTGCCGCTGACCTGACGCTGGCCAATCTGGCCTACACCCTGCAAGTCGGGCGCGAAGCGATGGAAGAGCGACTGGCCTTGCTGGTGGATACGCTCGACGACTTGCGGCTCAAGTTGACGGCCTTTGCCGCCGGCAATACCGACGTCGAGGCGGTGTATCGCGGGCAGGCCAAGCGCAGTGCCTTGTCGATGCTTTCGGACGATGAGGACATGAGTCTTACGGTCCAGGCTTGGGTCGCCAAGGGCAAGTTCGGCAAGCTGCTCGACCTGTGGGTCAACGGCTTTACCTTCGATTGGAATGTTTTGTATGGGGCGGACGCCGGCACGGGTCGCCCCCGCCGCATCAGTTTGCCCAGCTATCCGTTTGCGCGCGAACGTTATTGGACCGATGTCCGCTATCCAGACGTCCCTGATGCACTCGCGGGCATGGGCTCATCGTTCGCACGCCGCGATGCCGTGGTGCCGTCTGCGTTGCTTACCGGTGGATCGTCGAATGAGGGAAGCGCGGCGCCGGTGGTCAGTCATGAGCAAATGATGGTCGGGATCTGGCAGGAATTGTTCGGACGTCCGTTGGTGGAGATCGACGATGACTTCTTTGAACTAGGCGGACATTCCCTGCTGGCGACGCAACTGGCATCTCGAATCCGCGCCGACTTCGGGATCGAGCTGCCGGTAAGCACGATTTTCGAAGCGCCGACCGTCGCCTCGCTCATCGAAAGAATGAAGCTGATCGATCCGGTAGCGGGGACGCCGGACGGGTACGAGATGGCATCGGCGATACAGCCGATGCTGCGCGATGCACCGTTGTCCTTGTCGTTCGCTCAGCAGCGCCTGTGGTTTCTCGATCAATACGAGTCGCGGCGCGAGATCTATAACATCCCGGCGGCGGTTCGATTGACGGGAGATCTCAAGGTAGACGCACTGGCCCGCACGCTGAATGAGATTGTGCGCCGCCATGCAGCCCTGCGCACCTCGTTTGCCGTCGTTGATGGCGAGCCCGTGCAAATCATTGCACCGCCGTCGCCATTGACCCTGGAGATCACCCATCTAAGCGGCTTGCCACCCATGGAGCGCGAGGCGCAGGCGCGCTGGCATTTGCATCACGAGGCGAACAAGCCTTTCGATCTTGCCGCCGGCCCCTTGATCCGCTTCAGCCTGCTGCGGCTTGCCGACAACGAGCATATTCTGCTGCTGACGATTCATCACATCGTGTCGGACGGCTGGTCGATGGGGATCGTGGTGCGCGAAGTGGCCGCCTTGTATGAGGCCTTTATGCAAGGGCTGCCGTCGCCGTTACCCGAGTTGCCGATTCAATACGTGGACTTTGCCCATTGGCAGCGGCAATGGCTGAGCGGGGGCGTGCTGGAGCAGCAGCTCGGGTACTGGAAACGACAGTTGGTCGACAGTACAAGCTTGTTGATGCTGCCCACCGACCGGCCACGGCCCTCGTTGCCGAGCCACGATGGCGCAGCGTTGTCGTTCGCGGTGCCGGCCGCACTGGTGTCGGACTTGCAAGCGCTTGGCCACCAGACGCAAAGCACCTTGTTCATGACGCTGTCGGCGGCCTTCAATGTGCTGCTTGCACGTTATTCGGGCCAGAGCGATATCTGCATCGGTACGCCGATTGCCAATCGCAACCGCACCGAGATCGAGCCGCTGATCGGCTTCTTCGTCAACACACTGGTATTGCGCACGCAGGTGGATCTCGCGCTCGACTTCAACGATCTGCTGCAGCAAGTACATCAGCGCACGCTGGAGGCGTACGCGCACCAGGATGTGCCGTTCGTACAGTTGGTCGAAGCGCTGCAGCCGCAGCGGCATACCAGCTATACGCCGCTGTTTCAGGTGATGCTGGTGTTGCAGAACATGCCGATGGACGAGTTGGCCTTGCCGGGCCTCGCCATGAAGCTGCTGGACAGCGAAAGCGCCACCGCCAAGTTCGATATCACGCTGACCTTGACCGAAGGCAAGGACGGTTTGCAGGGATGTTTCGAATACAGCACCGACTTGTTCGAGGCGAGCACGATCGAGCGCATGGCCGGGCATTTCACGAATCTGCTGCAAGCCATCGTGGCCGATCCGGGCCGTGCCGTGGGCGAGCTGGCGATGCTGGGCGAAGCCGAGCGCGAGCAACTGCTCTACGCGTTCAACCCACCGGCGCAGGTCCAGCCCGGAACGCAGTTGCCGGGGCTGGGCGCGCCGTGCATTCATCAGCGCTTTGAGCATTGGGTGCGGCAAACC
>NZ_KZ857191.1 GCF_003350925.1 Dyella tabacisoli
TTGCCGATGGTGATGTTCTTGCTCGTGGCGTCTTGCTGCACCAGACCCACCGTACCGTTGGTGATGTTGTTGGTGATGTTGGTGACGGTATCGCCCAGGTTGGTGATGTCGCCGGTGTTTTTCTTGACGCCGGTGTCGAGCGCGTCGAGTGCACCGCCCACGGTGGTCTGTGTGCCGCTTTGCACGGTGTAGATCGGGCCGGTCACCGAGCCGGTGACGGCGTCGATCCTGGCGCCGCCGCCGAGGGCTTCCACTGCCGGCGTGAGCTGGCTCAGGTTGACCGCATCGTTGGCTTTCGTACCGTTGGCGATATTGCCCAGGGTTACCGGTGTACCGGCGTTACCCAGGGTCACGCTCTTGTGATCGGCACCGTCGTACTTCACCACGTCGGTCAGCGTGCCGTTGATGTTGCTGATGTCGGCGGTGTTCTGGGCGATGTGGGTGGTGTTGGTGTTGACGTTGTCGTTGGTGGCCTTGAGCTGCTTGCCGTTCACCGCATCGGTGCTGGTCGCCGTCAGGTCGCCCTCGGCGACGCCGGTGAGCTTGCGGTCGATGGCCTGGGTGCCATCGGTGCCGGCTACGTTGATGACGGTGCCGCCAACATCCTTGCCGATGGTGATGTTCTTGCTCGTGGCGTCTTGCTGCACCAGACCCACCGTACCGTTGGTGATGTTGTTGGTGATCGTGGTGATATCGCCGGCATTCTTCTTGACGCCGGTGTCGAGCGCGTCAAGTGCGCCGCCCACGGTGGTCTGTGTGCCGCTTTGCACGGTGTAGATCGGGCCGGTCACCGAGCCGGTGACGGCGTCGATCCTGGCGCCGCCGCCGAGGGCTTCCACTGCCGGCTTCAACTGGCTGACATTCACCGCATCGTTGGTTTTGGTGCCGTTGGCGATATTGCCCAAAGTCACCGGTGTACCGGCGTTACCCAAGGTCACGCTCTTGTGATCGGCATCGTCATATTTGACGACGTCGCCCAGCGTGTTGTTGATGGTGTTGATATGGCCTTCGGCCGTGGTCACGCGACCGTCTACAGCGGTCACGTTCTCGTTGGTGGCGAATAACTGACTGCCGTTGACGGCGTCGGTGCTGCTTTTGCTCAGCGCGCCCGCCGACACATCCGTGAGCTTGCGATTGCCGGCGGTGCCGGCGAACGACACGCTGGCGCCAGCGTTGTCTTTGGCGACGGTGATCTGCTTGCTATTGACGTCTTGCTGCACCAGGCCGGCCGTGCCGTTGGTGATGTTGTTGACGGTATCGCCCAAGTTGGTGATGTCGCCGGTGTTCTTCTTGATGCCGGTGTCGAGTGCATCGAGTGCACTGCCCACATTGGTCTGCGTACCGCCCTGCACTTTGTAGGTCGGACCTGTCACAACACCGGTGGCAGCGTCGATCTTGGCGCCGCCGCCGAGCGCATCCACGGCCGGCTTCAACTGGCTCAAGTTCACTGCATCGTTGGTTTTGGTGCCGTTGGCGACGTTGCCCAGCGTGACCGGTGTGCCGGTGGCACCGAAGGTCACGGACTGATGATCGTCGTCATCGTATTTGACCATATTGCCGATGCTGCCAATATTGGTATTAATGGTGTCGATTTTCTCGTTGGTCGCGAATAGCTGGCTACCATTGACCGCATCGGTGCTGGTCTTATTCAAGGTACCAGCCGCTACACCGGTGATCTTGCGATTGACCGCCCTGATACCGTCGGTACCTGCCACGTTGATGACAGTACCGGCCACATCCTTGCCCACGGTGATGATTTTGCTGGCAGGGTCTTGCTGCACCAGGCCGACCGTGCCGTTGGTGATGTTGTTAGTGATGTCGTTGACGGTATCGCCCAGGTTGGTGATGTCGCCGGTGTTTTTCTTGACGCCGGTATCGAGTGCGTCGAGTGCAGCTCCCACGGTGGCCTGCTTACCGCCCTGCACCTTATAGGCCGGACCTGTCACGACACCGGTGGCAGCGTCGATCTTGGCGCCGCCGCCGAGCGCATCCACGGCCGGCTTTAACTGGCTCAAGTTCACTGCATCGTTGGCTTTGATGCCATTGGCGATATTGCCCAGAGTTACCGGCACACCAGCGTTACCCAGGGTCACGCTCTTGTGATCGGCATCGTCATATTTGACGACGTCACCCAGCGTGTTGTTGATGGTGTTGATATGGCCTTCGGCCGTGGTCACGCGGCCACCCACGGCGGTCACGTTCTCGTTGGTAGCGAACAATTGACTGCCGTTGACGGCGTCGGTGCTGCTTTTGCTCAGCGCGCCCGCCGACACATCCGTGAGCTTGCGATTGCCGTCGGTGCCGGCGAACGACACGCTGGTGCCAGCGTTGTCTTTGGCGACGGTGATCTGCTTGCTATTGACGTCTTGCTGCACCAGGCCGGCCGTGCCGTTGGTGATGTTGTTGACGGTATCGCCCAAGTGGGTGATGTCGCCGGTGTTTTTCTTGACGCCGGTGTCGAGTGCATCGAGTGCACTGCCCACATTGGTCTGCGTACCGCCCTGCACTTTGTAGGTCGGACCTGTCACGACACCCGTGGCAGCGTCGATCTTGGCGCCGCCGCCGAGCGCATCCACGGCCGGTTTCAACTGGCTCAAGTTCACTGCGTCGTTGGCTTTGGTGCCGTTGGCGACATTGCCCAAGGTCACCGGCGTACCGGGGGCGCCGAAGGTCACGCTCTGACGACCGGCGTCATCGTACTTAACCATATTGGAGATATCGCCAATATTGGTATTAATGGTGTCGATTTTCTCGTTGGTCGCGAATAGCTGGCTACCATTGACCGCATCGGTGCTGGTCTTACTCAACGTACCATCCGCTACACCGGTGATCTTGCGATTGATCGCCCTGGTGCCGTCGGTACCGGCCACGTTTATCAGCGTACCGCCAACATCCTTGCCGATGGTGATGGTTTTGTTCGCTGGGTCTTGCTGCACCAGACCCATCGTACCGTTGGTGATGTTATTGGTGATGTCGTTGACGGTATCGCCCAGGTTGGTGATGTCGCCGGTGTTTTTCTTGACGCCGGTATCGAGTGCATCGAGTGCACTGCCCACATTGGTCTGCGTACCGCCCTGCACTTTGTAGGTCGGACCTGTCACGGTGCCCGTGGCAGCGTCGATCTTGGCGCCACCGCCGAGCGCATCCACGGCCGGCTTCAACTGGCTCAAGTTCACTGCGTCGTTGGCTTTGGTGCCGTTGGCGATATTGCCCAAGGTCACCGGCGTACCGGCGTTACCCAGGGTCACGCTCTTGTGATCGGCATCGTCATATTTGACGACGTCACCCAGCGTGTTGTTGATGGTGTTGATATGGCCTTCGGCCGTGGTCACGCGGCCGCCTACGGCGGTCACGTTCTCGTTGGTGGCATTCAACTGACTGCCGTTGACAGCATCGGTGCTGTTCTTGCTCAGCGTACCCGCCGTCACCCCGGTGAGCTTGCGATTGCCGGAGATACCGGCAATCGACATGGTGGTGCCGTCCTTCTCTTTGGCGATGTTGATCTGTTTGCTGTTGGGGTCTTGCTGCACCAGGCCGGCTGTGCCGTTGGTGATGTTGTTGATGGTATCGCCCAAGTGGGTGATGTCGCCGGTGTTTTTCTTGACGCCGGTGTCGAGGGCATCCAATGCGCTGCCCACGGTGTTCTGATTACCGTTCTGCACCCGGTAAGCGGGACCGGTGACCACGCCGGTGGCGGCGTCGATCTTGGCGCCGCCGCCGAGCGCATCCACCATGGGTTTGAGCTGGCTAAAGTTGACCGCGTCGTTGATTTGCGTACCGTTGGCCAGATTGCCCAGCTTTACCTGCTGGCCGCTCGACGCGCCCAAGGTCACTGCCGTATGGGCGTTGTTGTCGTACTTCACCATATTGGCGATGTCGCCGACGTTGGTGTTGAAGTCGTCGATACGATCGTTGGTGGCTTTGAGCTGGCTGCCGTTCACCGCATCTAAACTGGTCGCGCTCAAGTCGCCGTTAGCTACACCGGTGATCTTGCGGTTGACGGTGTTGCCAGCGTTTTTGCCGGCCACATTCAACACGGTGCCGACGACATCTTTGCCGATGGTGATGAGCTTGGTATCGGGGTCTTGCTGCACCAGGCCCACGGTGCCGTTGGCAATGCCGGTATTGAGGATGCTGAAATTGCCTGCATTGGTATTGACGCCGGTGTTGAGCGCCGTCAACGCACTGCCTACATTGCTGAATGTGCCGCCTTGTACATTGTAGGTGGGCTGGGTCACCTTACCGTTGCCATCCATCGCCGCACTGCCGCCCAGTCCGGCGATCAGCGGCTTGAGTTGGCTGACGTTGACACCGTCGTGATCGAGCGTACCTGCTCCCATATTGGAAAGGGTGCGGAAGATGCCAGCACTATTGCCGATGGATACGGTGAAGGCACGACCGTCATCGTTAGAGGTGTTGCCAAGGGCGACCGACTGCTTACCACTGGCTTTGGCATAGGTGCCAAGGGCCACTGAATACTCTCCGCTGCTCTGCGTGCTGGTACCGATAGCCACAGCACCGGCAACGACATTCGAAGTGGTGGCGGCCGAACTGGCTTGGGCGTCGAAGCCGATGGCGATCGAGCCACCGGCCGTTTTCAAATCGGCGCCTGCGCCGATAAACGTCCGGGCACCCGAGCCCAGGGCGACATCTGCACGACCATCGGTACGCGAGTCAGGGCCAATGCTGACGCCTTCCCAGGCTTGAGTAGCGCCGCCGGCATTCGCCTTTGTGCCGATGCCTATGCCGAACGAGCCCGGATTCCACGCATCGTCCGTACCATTCAGCAAGCCATTCGTCCTGATGTAACGCATGTTAGTTGTGTCCAGACCGCCTTCTGTGGTGGCAGCCAGGGAATGAAACTGCACGGGCGACTGGCTAGCGGCCAGCATGCCCGAGCCCGGCCACCACATCTCGGCCAGACTGGTGTCGGTTTCTTCAATGACATCCTGCTGCAGATGCTGCGTATGACGGGGATCTTGCTCGCTCTTGTCCACGGTTTCGGACTGAGCACCGGTCGCGGTAAAGCCGAAGAACATACCGGCAACGGCCATGCCCGCACCGGTTATAGCACTGCGTGGCGAGGTGGATGCCGCGCGCCGCGAACTACCCGCGCGCTTACTTTTGGCCTTGGCCAGTTCAGACGCCGGTACCCAGGCGCCAAGCAAGTCGTTCCACACTAGTCGATAGATACGGTTCATTACGTCACTACCTCTTAAATTCAATGAGTATTTGCACGCTGAACAAAGAAACGAACGCTGTGTTTCATGCTCGCTTGCTATTGATAAGCGTTGACCCCCATGCATGAAGAATGGCCATCAGGTGGCGCTTTCTTTCGAGCTGCATGGCGTCAATCACAGCCAAGGATCTACATCCTCTTATGGCACTCAGAAAGAGTAGGAAGTCGATTGACGCGGGGCTATAAGAGAACTCTTAAAAATGAAAGCCGATCGCAGAGATCGACGCAGAATCAGACGATTCCTATATGCCGTTCATGGATTCATCGACCCACGACATCGGATGGGTGTGATAGATGCGTCGGCCAGAATGGCTGCGACGTACTGCGCCATGTTGGCTGCAAGCGGTGTCGGAAAAGATCGAGCCGGGCGATGAGATCGGCATGTGAAGTTGCGGTGTGCACGCGACTAGGCGCGGCTACGGCGGTCACGCGGTTATTACGTGAAGATGCGGTATCGCCACACCGGCCCATCGTTCATCGTGGTGTCAATCGTTCGCTATTCGATGCAGCGCGTGCGGCTGTTACACCCACCGCGACTTCGCCGCGATAAGCCGCACAAGAGCTTCTGGCGGAAGGATGGTAATGATGAGCGTGACGGCGGCGACTTTCGTGGGTAAGAACGTCGAAGCGACACGCACGCTTCGATCAGCGATCACGATGCGCGCGTGGTCCGTAAGGGGAAAGGTAAAGAGGCAGGGCTGAGCTACTTGGTCAACACGCTGATGGAGAGTCGCCAGGGTCTGATTGTGGCCGTAGATGTGCGGCATGTCAGGGGCATCGGTAAGCGCGATGCCGCGCATGATTTCGTAGCCGCGCTTTGTGCGCGCGGCATCGAGGCGCGTATCAAGAGCGCTGCGGGTGGACTTCAATGGTAAGCGCCAGAGTCCCTCTCTGAATTTTCCTGGGCTAAAGCTCACTACATATGGGAGAGCGCTTCAGGATAGGTTTTCGCAAGTGCTCACCCCCTCCCAACCTCCCCCTGCTAGTCCCGAAAAGGGGACTCCCTTCGGTCGCAGTGGAGGGGCTAAAAGCTCGCCTCGGTCAGCCCCCTCCCCTGCTTGTAGGGGAGGGTTGAGGAGGGGTCGTGGTTTGCGGCAAGGTTTCGTCCGCGCGTAGACAGCGTTCGGCGAACCACTCCGAGAGTCAGACAGGCTCTTGGCACGACTCGAAACACGAGGCGGCTATAACGGTGAAATCGACTACGGCTGACGCAGCCTGGATCAAGACAGCATGCCGCTGTCTTTGGAGTAGGCGTAAAGATCGGCGTCGGAGCTGATGCCCAGCTTGCGCATGGCGTTGAGCCGCTGCGTGCTGACTGTTTTGACGCTGCGACTGAGACGCTCGGCGATATCGGTGACGCTAAGGCCACTGATGTATAGGCGCACTACTTCGGCTTCGCGCGGCGAGAGCTTCGCCCAATTAAAGTGCGACTCGCTGGCCTTGGCCTTGTGCGCGTCGAGCGCGGCAAGCACGCTTTGGCCCAAATAGGAGCGACCGCGCATAATCGCCAGCACGGCTTCGGGTAGCTCCTCGGCACTGAACGATTTCTCCAGCACGCCGTTGGCACCGGCATCGAGCATGGCTTTTAGCAGCGCGGCGTTGGAGATCATCGTGACGATGATGATTGGTAACTCGGGGTAGGTGCGGCGCAGTTGCTCGATCAATGCAAGGCCGCTGCCGCGTTTGCCGGCGGGCATCGAATAGTCGGTAATGAGCAGGTCGCAAGGCGTGCCGGCGAGCAGATCCCATAGCTCATCGGCAGAGGTGGCTTCGCCGACCACGGTGGCTCTACCATCTTTTTGCAGAACCGCGCGTAACCCCAACAAAACGACGGGGTGGTCATCGGCTAAAATGGCCCGCAATAGCGCTGGCGGCTGACTTGTCATAGCTTGGTCGGATCCGTGATCTGGATTAACGGGGCCCGAGGTCCCCATTTATATCTCTGACTCATCATGTAGGCGAACATTCTAAGCGACCACCGCGGCTTCCAACGCTATGGGCTCGCTTGCTATGGCTGTGGCTTTTACTGCTATTGCCACTGACCTCCTTGGCCGCGCCACGACTCAGCACCGAAGAACGGGCCTGGCTGGCTACGCATCCTACACTACGCGTAGGCACCTATCGCGATGGACTGCCTCCGCTGGAGTCGCTGGACAACGGCAAACTTGCGGGGTTGGGGCCGGCCTATTTACAGCAAGTACTCGATCGCCTGGGGCTGCAATCGACCCTGCAGATCTATCCTGACCGGCAAAGTCTGTGGAGCGCCGCCGTTCGAGGTGAAGTGGATGTGATGCTCAATGTCATGCCTGGCCTGAGCGACGACACGCACATGCTGTACAGCACGCCTTATCTTGAGGTGTCGACAGTGATCGTTACGCGCCGCGACGATACGCGCATCCGCAGCGGCGACGATCTACCGCATAAGCACGTTGCCGCGGTGTCCGGCTCGCCGGCTTCGCTGGCCGTGCGGCAGCAGATACCGGATGCCACCGTGGTAACGGCACCTGACTTGGCCGGCGCATTGGACATGCTCAGCCACGGCCAGGCCGATGCGCTGGTGAGCGACCCCTATTCGATTCGCGACTATCTTGGCCGCAACAAGAACGACACGATCCGCGTTGTCGGCCCGGCCTCGCTTTCGCTGTCGTCGCTCACCTTCGGTATCCCGCTGGACCATCAGTTGCTGGCAAGCGCCGTCAATAAAGCGCTGGCCGATATACCCAACGATGTGCAGACGCAGATTCGCGCGCAATGGTTGCAGCCATATCCGGCGTTAGCGCAGCTCAATACGGGCTTGGTGTTGTCCAGCAAAGAGCGCGAGTGGCTGGCGCAATTGCCACCTTTGCGAGTGACGGCCGGCGAGAACTACCCGCCCTTTTCCTTTCTCGATGCGCTTGGCCGTCCAATCGGGTTGGACGAAGACTATTTCAACTATGTCGTCGAGCAGCTCGGGTTGCGCGTGGAGCGAGTGCGACGACCTAGTTTGACGGCCATTTTGCAAAGTGCCAAAGCAGGCGAGGTCGATCTGATCGCCACGGTTACGCCGTCGGCTGAACGTGCGGATTACCTTTTGTTTAGCCACGCGTATGTGCGGTTTCCCGTGGTGATCGTGACTCGCCAGAGCGCTGAAAACGTCAGCGACTTGCGTAGCCTCGCCAGGGCAAAGGTAGCCGCACCCATGGTTTCGGCGTCGATACCGGGGATAGTGCGCGAGATTCCGAAGGCTATCGTTCTAGACGTGCCAACGACAGCCGAAGGCCTGCGCATGGTGGCCTCCGGGCAGGCCGATGCTTACATCGACAACCTCGCCGCCGTAGACAAGCAGATCAACGACCGCTACGCGGGCTTGCTCAAAGTCGCCGCGCCCACCGGCTACGACGAGGAGCTGGCGATTGGCGTAAGCCCACGCTATGCGCCACTGGTGCCGCTTATCAACCGCGCACTTATCAACATGCCAGCGGAAAAACAGGAGTTGATCCGCAACACCTGGATACCCGTGCACTACAGCTACGGCGTGAGTTGGCGCACGGTAGCCAAGCACTTGGCGCCGTTCGTGTTGGTGGTGTTGATCGCCGTCACCGTGCTATTGCTGGCCTACCTGCGTCTACGCCGGGAAATCGCGCGGCGGCAGCGTGTCGAACAACGCCTGGACGATCAGCTTAGTTTTCAGCGCACGCTGATGGAAACCGTACCCTACCCGTTGCTGGCCAAGGACAGCTCGCAGCGCTATATCGCGGTGAATCTGGCCTACGAAACGATGATGGGCGTGCCACGCGAACGGCTGCTTGGACGCACCACCACGCAAGCCGATCTCTACGACGATGCCTTGACCGAACGCTTTGAAGCGATGAGCCACGAAGCCGCCGAGCATGGCCAAAGCTTTCATCTCGATTTGCAGTACCGCGATGGCGCGGGGCGCGAGCGCGAAGGTTTGTACTGGCTTAAGCCCTTTCAATTAGCCAATGGCTCGCCCGGCGGTGTCGTGGTGACGCTGGTGGATGTCACCGATATACGCACCGCCGAACGACGCGCGCGCGCGTCGGAAGAACGGCTGCTGGATGTCACTCAATCGCTGCCGGTGGCGGTGTTTCAGGTTTGCCTGCACCCAGACGGCAATATGGAGTTTCCGTTTATCGCCGGTGATACCGAAGGTATTTTTGGCCTTAGCCGCGCAAGCATCACCGAGGCCGAGGCGCATCTGCGCGCGCTGCTGCACGAAGACGACCGCCCCTTGCTGGGCGAAGCCGTGCAACAGATGAGCGAAACCCTGCAACCCTTTCGCCTGGAGTTGCGCATAAGGGTGAACAATCAGTTGCGCTGGATTCTTGCCAGCAGCGGCAGCGGCCGCCGGCTGGATAATGGCGATATCGTCTGGGGCGGCTATTGGGAGGACATTACCCACGCCCGCGAGCAAGCCCAGGCACTGGCCCAGGCCAAGGAAGCCGCCGAAGTCGCCGCCCAGGCCAAGGCCGATTTTCTCGCCACCATGAGTCATGAGATCCGCACGCCGATGGGCGGCGTGCTGGGCATGCTGGAGTTGATCGAACAAACCCCGCTCTCGACCGAACAGCGCCACATGCTGGGTACGGTGGAGACCTCGGCCGAAGTGCTGTTGCAGGTCATCGACGATATTCTGGATTTTTCCAAGATTGAAGCCGGCCGGCTATCTATCGAACATGCATCGATGGATCTGCGCATGCAGGCGGACAAAGTGCTCGGCATCGTTGCGCAACAGGCGCATCAGAAAAATCTACGGCTGCGCGTACGGGTGGATGCCGCGCTGGCCGCGAATCTGCTTGGTGACGCCTTGCGGCTGCGGCAAATCATGCTCAACCTGCTCAACAACGCGATCAAGTTCACCGAGCGCGGCTCGATCAACGTGCGCATCGAGGTGCTGCATGATGAGCCGGATACACAACGTGTACGGTTGACGGTGGCCGATACCGGCATTGGCATTTCGCCGGAACAGCAAAAGCGGCTATTTCAGCCGTTCCAACAAGCCGAGTCATCCACCACCCGCCGCTTTGGCGGCTCGGGGCTAGGCTTGGCGATCTGCCGCCGGTTGGCCGAGATGATGGGCGGCACGCTGACCTTGCACAGCAAGCCGGGCGCAGGCACACAGATAAGTCTGGTGGTGAGCCTGGGCGTGGAGCAACGGCATAACCCAGACCCGCAACTAAGCGGCCGGCATGCGCTGATCGCCAGCCACCACGGCGACGACGCGCAGACGCTAGCCGACTATCTGACGGCGTTGGGCATGCTGGTGCGGCAGGTGCAACCTCAGCCCGACTCATCCATCGCCGCACTCATCGGCCACGACGACGTCGATCTACTATTTGCCGACGAAGCCGTACTTGCGAATGATGATCGCCATGATGCGGATACATCATGCGCCTGTGTGGCGCTCACTACGACGCCACACAGACCCGGCCATTACCTGGCCGCCGGCATTCCGATGCTGAGCACGAACCCGTTGTCTTGGGATGCGCTGGCGCTAGCCAGCCGCGATGCACTCGGCCTGCTGCCGGCACAGCAGGTATCGCACGCACAGGCACCATCGGTCGCCGCACCACCATCGCGCGAACAAGCGCAGCACGCTCATCAACTGATTCTGGTCGCCGAAGACCACCCCGCAGGTCGCGACCTGCTGCAACGCCAACTGCATCAGCTTGGCTACGCCTGCGATCTGGTGAACGATGGCGTCGAGGCCGCCGATGCATTGACCCGTACCGACTATGCCTTGCTGATAACCGACTGCCATATGCCGCGTTTGGACGGCTATGGCCTAAGCCGGCGTATTCGCGATAACGAACGCAACGGCACACGTCACTTGCCGGTCGTCGCCTTGACCGCCGGCGCGCTGCCCGAGCAGAAACAAGTGTGCATGGATGCCGGCATGGACGACTACCTGAGCAAGCCGGTACGCCTCGCCGCGCTGCACGGCATGCTGCAGAAATGGCTGCCGCCAGCCAAGGCCAATGACCCGATCGACCTTGAATTACTGCGCGAAGCCTATGGTTCAGGCGACGAGGTCACACGCATGATTCACATGCTGATAAAGACTTCGCGCGATGAAACCGACCAGGTCGAAGCGATGCTGGCGGATAACAACCGCATCGGCCTGGCCGATGGCATCCATCACATTCGTGGCGCGGTTGCCATGCTGAAAGCCGATGCGGTTACGGCTGCCGCGCTGAAGCTGGAGCTTTCGTTGCAAGAGGCTCATGGGGATATTGACCGTGACGGCATTGCGGCCTTCATTGTCCAGATACGGGAGTTTGTGCGGGCGCTGGAGCGGATGGTCGGCTAGCCCCCTGCGAGCTGGGTAACGCCGCGCCTCAGTCCCCCGGCATCCCCCACAGCGCACGGTCCACATCGGCGTCCAAACCAAACTGCGATAGCGGCACCCGACCGTTTTTCACCGCAACGCCCTCGGCCCGCAATAAGCGGCATTGCTCGCGATAGCCACGGCTGCCCGGTGGCAACGCCACATGACCGCTGGCACGCAACACGCGAAACCAAGGCAGCGTCATGCCTTCGGGCACTTCACCAAGCAACCGCCCCACCAAACGCGCCCGCCCCGGCAGGCCCGCACGTGCGGCAATGGCGCCATAACTAGCGACGCGGCCAGGGGGAATCGCTGCAATAGCGGCGAAAACGCGCGCGTGAGCATCATGAACGTCATTCATTGTGGCAAGCCTTCGCGACGCGGCAACAAAGTCGTGGCAGAGTAGCAAGGCTCCCCTGCCTTGGATGCCGTTTTATGCATCACTTTGAAGCCGTTCGTTCACACCTGGGCAGCAAGTTCACCTTGCGCCATAACGACCCGTACCTCATCAGCTTCGACCTGACGCTGTCGAAGGAACGGCATCAGGGTATTTACCTGGCGGAGCTGGAGGATGAATCGGGCCGGCGCTATCTGCGCATTTCGACGCCGATCGGCCCCTTGGCCGGCACCGACCCCCGCCGTTGCCTGCGCTTCAATTGGGAGCAACGGGTGGGTTTTCTGGCGGTCGCGGACCTGGATGGCTCGCCTTACCTGCATTTGTGCGAGAACCGGCCTTATGAGCTGCTCGATACTCAGGAGTTGATGCGGTTGATTGATGAGTTGGGGGCGCTGGGGGATCAGCTTGAGCAGATTGTGGCTATGGGGGGGGATGAGCTTTGATTTGGTGGTTGTTTGGTTGTTGTTGAGGTTGTCGCTAGGTTGTTCGCCTGCGGCGGGCTTTCGAACCCCTGCCGGGGTCCGAGTCACT
>NZ_KZ857192.1 GCF_003350925.1 Dyella tabacisoli
GGCGGCGCGCGAAGATCATCTGGGTCACAAACAACTGGTCGGCTATGCGGTGCCGCAGGACGGCTACGCGCTGGATGCGGCCGCGTTGCGGCGCACGCTGGCCGAGCTGCTGCCCGACTACATGGTGCCGGTCACCGTCGTGCTGCTGCCCGCCTTGCCGCTCTCGCCCAACGGCAAGCTGGACCGCGCCGCGTTGCCGGCGGCGGACTTCAACCGCGAGCCGTTGCGCGAACCGCGCAACCCGCAAGAGGCCGCCCTGGCTGCGCTGTTTGCCGAAGTACTCGGCATCGAACAGATCGGCATCGATGACAGCTTCTTTGAATTAGGCGGCCATTCGCTGTTGGCGACACGCCTGCTCAGCCGCATCCGCAGCAGCCTGTCGGTGGAGCTATCGATCCGTGCGTTGTTCGAGGCGCCCACCGTGGAAAAGCTGATGCAACGCATCCAGGAAGCGCCGAAAGCGCGGGTGGTGTTGCGCCCGATGACTCAACGCAACAAGCAGACCTAAGCCATCGGCATCGATGCGGTGCGGTTCGCCCGCACCGCGCCAACCATCCAGGACCCCCACGTGCCGGCAGCAAACGGATCAGGAATCGATATGGTAGACGCCAGCTTCAGCACCTCCTACGCAGAACCGATCCCGCTCTCGTTCGCGCAGAAGCGGCTGTGGTTCACCTATCAATTGGAGGGCCGCAGCGCGGCGTACAACATGCCGTTCGCGCTGCGTTTCGAGGGCGAGCTGAACCGTGCCGCGCTGAAGCAGGCGCTGGCCGACGTGGTTGAACGGCACGAGACCTTGCGCACCGTGGTCAAGGACACCGGCGAGACCGCCGAGCAGTTCGTCATCGATACGGTCTGTGTCGAACTGCCATTGATCGAATTGACCACCGATGAGGCCAGCCTGCCCGACGCATTAAAAGACGCGGCCGGCTACAACTTCGACCTCGAACGCGAAATCCCGATGCGCGCCTGGCTGTTCGCACTGAGCGAGAACAGCCACGTACTGTTAGTCGTGCTGCATCACATCGCCTGTGACGGCTGGTCACTGGCGCCGCTGACCATGGATCTTTCCACCGCGTATACCGCACGCTGTGCAGGCACCGCCCCAGCGTGGGAGCCATTGCCGGTGCAGTACGCCGACTACACGTTGTGGCAACGCGAATTGTTGGGCGAGGAATCGGACCCGGACAGCCTGATCGCACGGCAAAGCAGCTACTGGAAACACACGCTGGCCGAACTGCCCGAGCAACTGAACATCGCTACCGACCGGCCGTATCCGCAGATCGCCAGTCATCGCGGCGACGCGGTGTATTTCACCCTGGAGACCGAATTGCATCAGCGCGTGCATGCACTGGCGCGCGAGCATCAGGCCACACCGTTCATGGTGTTGCATGCGGCCCTGGTGGTGTTGCTGAGCAAGCTCGGCGCCGGCGACGACATCGTGTTGGGCAGCCCTATCGCCGGGCGTACCGACGAAGGGCTGCATGACCTGGTCGGCTTCTTCGTCAATAACCTGGTGTTGCGCGTCGATATGTCGGGCAACCCGAGTTTCGAGCAACTGCTGGCGCGCGTGCGCAGCGCCGATCTGGCCGCCTACGAGCATCAAGACATGCCGTTCGAGCGACTGGTGGAAATTCTCAACCCCACTCGTTCGCTGTCGCATCAGCCATTGTTCCAGGCCACCGTGGTCTTGCAGAACAACGCCGACGCCAGCCTGGAGCTGCCGGGCCTGCGAGTAAGCGCGGAACCGCTGCACGAGCTGAGCGCAAAAAACGATTTGTACTTCACGTTTATCGAGCAGGACGCCAGCGCCGACGAACCCGGCGCGTTCCTTGCCTCGATCGACTACGCCACCGATCTGTTCGACCAGGCCACGGCCGAGCGCATCGCGCAGCGATTGATGCGAGTACTGCACCAGGTCGTTGCCGCCCCGACGCGTCCGTTAAGCGAGATCGACGTGCTCGATGCGGAAGAACGCGAGCAGTTGTTGTTCCACTGGAACGACAGTGCGCGCGCACTGCCCGCCACCACCCTGCCCGATCTGTTTGAGCAACGCGTGCAGGCAACGCCCGACGCACCGGCTGTCATATTCGGCGACACCGTACTGAGCTATGCCGAACTCGACAGCAAGGCCAATCAACTGGCGCGCCATCTGCTGGACATGGGGGTGGGCCCGGAATCGCTGGTGGCTTTATGCGTGGAGCGCTCGCCGCTGTTTTCGATCGGCCTGCTCGGCATCCTCAAGGCCGGCGCGGCGTATTTGCCGATAGATCCGAACTATCCGGCCGAACGCGTGGCATGGATGCTCAACGATGCCATGACGCCGGTGCTGATTACCGAGGCGGCGGTGATCGAACGGTTGCCCGCGCACTGGGCGCAGTTGGTGGAACTGGACACCGATGGCGCGCTGATCGCCACCCAGCCGGCCAGCGCACCTGCGCGTGAATCGTTGCCGGACAGCCTGGCTTACATGATTTATACCTCCGGCTCGACCGGCACACCTAAGGGCGTAGCGCTTAGCCATCGAGGCGTGGCCAGCCTGATCGCCAGCCAGATCGAACATTTCACGGTAACCCCCGCCTCGCGCGTGCTGCAATTTGCCTCGGCCAGTTTCGATGCCGCGTTCTGGGAATGCTGCATGGGCCTGCTGTCCGGCGCGCAATTGGTATTTGCGCCGAGCGACGAACTGATTCCCGGCGACGCACTGGTGCAGTTGTTGCGCCGCCATGCGATTACTCACGTTACGTTGCCGCCGGCCGCGTTACCGGTCATGTCTGCGGACAACTTGCCCGATTGCGCGCAACTGATCGTCGCCGGCGACGCCTGCCCGCCGGCGCAAGTCGCGCGCTGGTCCGAAGGCCGGCGCATGTTCAACGCCTATGGCCCCACCGAAACCACCGTCTGCGCCACCATTGGCGCACCGCTGAGGGGCGCCGTGGCGCCGACAATCGGCCGCCCGATCGCCAATGCGCAGGTCTACATACTCGATGCCGCCATGCAGCCGGTCCCGGTCGGCGTCGCCGGCGATCTGTATCTGGCCGGCCAGGGTCTTGCGCGCGGTTACTTCCAGCGTCCGGCGCTGACCGCCGAACGTTTTGTGGCGAACCCGTTCACGCCGGGCCAGCGCATGTACCGCTCCGGCGACCTGGCGCGCTGGCTGCCGGATGGCGAGCTGGATTTTCTCGGCCGCGTCGATCACCAGGTCAAGGTGCGCGGCTTTCGCATCGAGCTGGGCGAGATCGAAGCGGCGCTGGCGCGTTTGCCCAACGTAGCGCAGAGCGTTGTGCTGGCACGCGAAGATCTTACTGGCCAGAAACAGCTCGTCGGTTACGTGGTCGCCAACGAGGGTACGACGCTCGATCCGGCCGCGCTGCGCCAGGCCCTCGCCGGCCCGTTGCCCGACTATATGGTGCCGGCTGCCATCGTATTGCTCGACGCACTGCCGCTCACGCCCAATGGCAAGCTCGACCGCAAGGCGCTGCCCGCACCGGACTACGCGAGCGCCGAACGCCGCGCGCCGCGCACGCCGCAAGAAACCGCCCTAGCCGGATTGTTCGCCGAAGTGTTGGGGCTGGAGCGCGTCGGCATCGACGATAGCTTCTTTGATCTGGGCGGCCATTCGTTGCTTGCCACCCGGCTGGTCAGCCGCATCCGCGCGACCCTGGACGTGGAGCTGGCGATCCGCACCTTGTTCGAGCACCCCTGTGTCGCGGCGCTTGCCCAGCAATTGGACGGTGCCGAAAGTGGCCGTGCGCCGTTGCGCGCGATGCCGCGCCCCGAGCGCCTGCCGCTATCGTTCGCGCAGCAGCGGCTATGGTTTATCCAGCAGTTGGAAGGGCCCAGCGGCACGTACAACATTCCATTGGCGCTGAGGCTGCAAGGCCGCTTGAATCGCGAGGCGCTGATTCAAGCGCTGCACGATTTGTCGACGCGCCATGAAAGCCTGCGCACCGTCTTCGTCGAAGTGGAAGGTGTCGCTTGCCAGCACATCATCGCCGCAGAACATGCATGGCCGGCGCTGACCGAGCTGACGCTGGAGCTGCCGGCACTGGAGCAAGCCGTGGCCGAGGCGGCCACGCGGGGCTTTGATCTCGCCACGCAAAGCCCCTTGCGCGTGCACCTGTTTCGCCTCGGCGAACAGGAATACGTGCTGCTATTGGTACTGCACCATATCGCCGGCGACGGCTGGTCGCTGACGCCATTGCTGCGCGACCTCAGCCAGGCATATGCGGCACGTCTCGAACGGCAGGCACCGACCTGGTCGCCCTTGCCGGTGCAGTACGCCGACTACAGTCTGTGGCAACGCGAACTGCTGGGCGAGGAATCCAACCCCGACAGCCTGATCGCACTGCAAGGCGCTTACTGGAAGCGCACGCTCGCCGAGTTACCGGAGCAACTGGCCATTCCCACCGATCGGCCACGGCCGGCGGTTGCCAGTTATCGCGGCAAGGCGATCCAATTCCAGCTCGGCGCCGATTTGCACCGGCGCCTGCTGCATCTGGCACGAGAGCAGCACGCCACTTTGTTCATGGTGTTGCATGCGGCCTTTGCCGTGCTGCTGGGCAAGCTGGGCGCCGGCGAGGACATCGCCATCGGCAGCCCTATCGCCGGCCGTACCGACGACGCCTTGAACGAGCTGATCGGCTTTTTCATCAACACCCTGGTGCTGCGCACCGATTTGTCCGGCAACCCGAGCTTTCGCGAACTGCTGGAACGCGTGCGCGTGGCAGACCTGGCCGCCTATGCGCACCAGGACCTGCCGTTCGAGCGACTGGTGGAGATGCTCAACCCCAATCGTTCGCTCGCGCACCAACCGCTGTTTCAGGTGATGCTCGATTTGCAAAGCGGCCAGGCCAGCGAGTTCGCGTTGCCGGGACTGAGCCTGCGCGATGAGCCGCTTGGCGTGGCATCGGTGAAGTGCGATTTGAATCTGGTCTTCGTCGAATGCCATACACCCGACGGAGCCGCCGATGGCCTGTTCGCTTCCATCGACTACACCACCGACCTGTTCGACGAAGCCAGCGTCCGGCAATTGGCGCAGCGGCTATCGCGCGTGCTGGAAAGAGTGGCGCAGGCACCGGACACGTCGATCGCCGGCATCGGCCTGCTCGACGATGCCGAACGACAGCAACTGTTGCACGACGCCAACGCCACCACGAAACCGGTGTTGCAACACACCGCGATCGCGCGGTTCGAACAACAAGTACGACGCACCCCCGATGCCATTGCGCTGGTCTCGGGCGACAACGAACTGAGCTACGCCGAACTCAACCGGCGCGCCAACTATCTCGCGCACCGCTTGATCGGCAAGGGCATCGGCCCGGAACAACTCGTCGCCATCGCTTTACCTCGTTCGCCCGATGCGCTGGTAGCGATCCTGGCGGTGCTCAAAAGCGGCGGCGCGTATCTGCCGCTGGATTTGAACTATCCGGCCGATCGCCTGCGCTTGATGCTGGAAGATGCCAGGCCCTCGTTGGTGATCGGCGGCGAAGCCGCGCGCGCGTGGCTGGCTACTGGCTATCCGCTGCTTGCGCCCGACTGCGACGAAGATGGCGCGGCATGGGCCGACCCCGACGATACGTCGCGCTTGCTGCCACTGACGTTGCAGCACCCGGCCTATGTGATCTACACCTCCGGCTCCACCGGCCTGCCCAAGGGTGTGGTGGTTTCGCACGGCAATTTGAACGATTTCGTGACATGGGCCGTGGCTTATTTCGGCGAGCGGCTGGCCCGCGTGTGGCTGAGTACGTCGCTGTGCTTCGACGTGTCGGTTTTTGAACTGTTCGCACCGTTGTGCTCGGGCGGTCGCGTGCAACTGGTACAAGATCTGCTGGACTTGGCCGAGCAGCCGCGCGAATGGTTTGAAGGCAGCTTGATAAGTACCGTGCCTTCGGCCTTGTCGGGGGTACTGGAGCAAGGCCTGTCACTGCAAGGCGTGCACAGCATGGTGTTGGCCGGTGAAGCCCTGCCTGCCGCCTTGCTCGAACGCCTCGCCCACGAATGGCCGCAGTGCCAGGTGGCGAATCTCTATGGCCCTACCGAAGCCACCGTGTACGTCACCGGCTGGGATGGCGAAGACGCATCGGCGTCGGGCATCGGCGGTCCGCTCACCAACACTCGCGTCTATGTGCTGGACGCCGGCCTGCAGCCGGTACCGGTCGGCGTGCCGGGCGAGTTGTACCTGGCCGGCGACGGCCTGGCCCGCGGCTATCTGAAACGCCCGGCCTTGACCGCCGAGCGCTTCGTCGCCAACCCGTTCACCTCCGGCGAGCGGATGTATCGCACCGGCGACCTGGTGCGTTGGCGGGCGGGCGGCGAGCTGGATTTTCTCGGCCGCGTCGATCATCAGGTCAAGGTGCGCGGCTTCCGCATCGAGCTGGGCGAGATCGAAGCGGCACTTACACGCCAGCCCGGCGTGGCGCATGGCGTGGTCGTCGCGCGCGAAGACCAGCCCGGCCATAAACAACTGGTCGGTTATGCAGTCGCCGCCGAAGGCGTCGTACTCGATCCGGCGATGTTGCGCCAGGCTCTCGCCGGCCCGTTGCCCGACTACATGGTGCCGGCCGCCATCGTATTGCTTGACGCACTGCCGCTCACGCCCAATGGCAAGCTCGACCGCAAAGCGCTGCCCGCCCCCGACTACACCCGTGCCGAAAGCCGCCAGCCGCGCACGCCGCAGGAAATCATTCTCGCCACCCTGTTCGCCGAAGTACTCGGACTGGACAAGGTCGGCATCGACGACAGCTTCTTCGATTTAGGCGGCCATTCGCTGCTCGCCACCCGGCTGGTCAGCCGCATCCGCGCCACCCTGGATGTGGAACTGGCAATCCGTACTTTGTTCGAATATTCCTCGGTCGCCACGCTGGCGCAACAACTGGCCAACGCCGAACGCGGCCGGGCGCCGCTGCGGTCGATGCCGCGCCCCGAGTATCTGCCGTTGTCGTTCGCGCAGCAGCGCCTATGGTTTATCCAGCAGATGGAGGGCGCCAGCGGTACTTACAATATTCCGCTGGCACTGCGTCTGCACGGCGCGCTGAATCGCCAGGCACTGACGCAGGCCCTGCACGATGTAATCGCGCGGCACGAAAGTCTGCGTACCGTCTTCACCGAAACGCAGGGCGTGGCCTATCAACATATCCTGGCTGCCGAGCAGGCACGGCCACACCTGATCGAGCACCGCATCGACGAAGCCGGCTTCGCGCAGGCGCTGGCCGACGCCTCGATGCAAGGCTTCGAGCTGGCTACACAAAGCCCGCTGCGCACGCACGTGTTCGAGCTGGGCGAACACCAGCATGTACTACTGCTGGTACTGCACCATATCGCCGGTGACGGCTGGTCGCTGGCGCCGCTGCTGCGTGATTTGAGCGCCGCCTATGCGGCACGAGTCGAGCAACAGGCACCGACGTGGTCGCCCCTGCCGGTGCAGTACGCCGACTACAGCCTGTGGCAGCGCGAACTGCTGGGCGAGGAATCCGACCCCGACAGTGCTATCGAAAAGCAATGCGCCTACTGGCGCCGGCAGCTAGCCGCCCTGCCCGAGCAACTGAACCTGCCCAGCGATCGGCCGCGCCCGGCCGTCGCCAGTTATCGCGGCGATGTTGTGCGCTTCCAGCTCGATGCCGAACTGCATCGCGGCCTCTTGCATCTGGCACGCGAACAACACGCCACCTTGTTCATGGTGTTGCATGCGGCCTTCGCCTTGCTGCTCAGCAAGCTCGGTGCCGGCGAGGACATCGCCATCGGCAGCCCCATCGCCGGTCGCACTGACGATGCCTTGAACGATCTGATCGGCTTTTTTCTCAACACCTTGGTATTGCGCACCGACCTGTCCGGCAACCCGAGCTTCCGCGAGCTGCTGGAGCGCGTCCGCGCAACCGACCTGGCCGCCTATGCTCATCAAGACCTGCCGTTCGAACGGCTGGTGGAAATGCTCAACCCGGTGCGCTCGCTGGCTCATCAGCCGCTGTTCCAGGTGATGTTGATGTTGCAGAACAACCAGGAGGCCGACCTGGCCTTGCCTGGGCTGGCCGTGCAGCCTGAAGAAATCGGCAAGTCGATTGCCAAGTTCGATCTGCGCCTGGCGATGGGCGAGCAATGGGATGCCGATGGCCTGCCGGCCGGCATCGCCGCCGAGCTTGAATACGCCTGCGATCTGTTCGATGCGGATTCGATGCAGACACTCGTCGCCCGGCTGACCGACCTGCTACGCGCGGTGGTCGCCAATCCGGCGGTATCGCCTGCGCAAATCAGTCTGCTCATCAGTACCGAACGCAGTCTGCTGGAGCAATGGAACGACACCACGCAAGGGCGTGCGGCGGCTACGCTGCCGGAATTGTTCGAACGCCAGGCGCAGGCCACGCCGGACACGATCGCGCTAGTGTTTGGGCAACACATGTTGAGCTACGCCGAATTGAATCGGCGTGCCAACCAGCTAGCTCATCGCCTGATCGACTGCGGTGTCGGCAGCGAGCAGTTGATAGCGCTGGCCATGCCGCGCTCGATTGAACTGGTCATAGCGTTGCTGGCGATTCTGAAATCCGGTGCGGCCTACTTGCCGGTGGATCCGGCATATCCACCCGAGCGCATCGCGGCGATGCTCAACGATGCCCGGCCGGCGGGCATTCTCAGCACGGTCGAAGCCGCAGCCTCGCTGCCGGCAGGCGCCCGGCTGATTCTTGTTGACGATACGGCAAGCGTCAACGCGGCATTCCCGCCCGCGCACAACCCTACCGACAGCGAACGTCTGCGCCCGCTGCGACCCGAACATGCAGCCTACGTGATCTATACCTCCGGCTCGACCGGACAGCCCAAAGGCGTATGCATCCCGCACCGTAATGCGGCCGGCTATCTGCGATTCCTGGCCAGCAACTACGCCGTCGGTGCGCAGGACGTGGTGCTCAACCTGACCTCGATTTCGTTCGACCCGTCGATCCGCGACATGCTTTGCCCGTTGCTCGCCGGAGCGCGGCTGGTGATGATCGACGACGCCAGCGCGCGCGATCCGGCAGCCTGCCTGCAGGCACTGCATCGGCACGCGGTTACCAGCGTACTCAGCATGACGCCCAGCCTGCTGCACGAACTGGTCGCAGCCCAGCAAGCCGCGCCGTGCGAACTGCAGTTGCGCCAGCTACTGACCTGCGGCGAAGCCCTGCGCGGCGAGCTACTGTTGCGCGCCATGGATGCCCTGGGCTGCACGGTGCTGGCCAACCAGTACGGTCCGACCGAATGCACGATGACCTCGACCTGGAAAGCTTTCCGTCGCGGCGATTATGTCGATGGTCCGGTGCCGGTCGGCCGACTGGTCGACAACGCCCAGGCCTATGTGCTGGACGCCGGCCTGCAGCAGGTACCGGTCGGCGTGCCGGGCGAGTTGTACCTGGCCGGCGACGGCCTCGCCCGCGGCTATCTGAAGCGCCCGGCCTTGACCGCCGAGCGCTTCGTCGCCAACCCGTTCACCCCCGGCGAACGGATGTATCGCACCGGCGACCTGGTGCGGTGGCTGGCGGGCGGCGAGCTGGATTTTCTCGGCCGCGTCGATCATCAGGTCAAGGTGCGCGGCTTTCGCATCGAGCTGGGCGAGATCGAAGCGGCACTCACACGCCAGCCCGGCGTGGCGCATGGCGTGGTCGTCGCGCGCGAAGACCAGCCCGGCCACAAACAACTGGTCGGTTATGCGGTCGCCGCCGAAGGCGTCGCACTCGATCCGGCGGCGTTGCGCCAGGCTCTCGCCGGCCCGTTGCCCGACTACATGGTGCCGGCCGCCATCGTATTGCTTGACGCATTGCCGCTCACGCCCAATGGCAAGCTCGACCGCAAAGCGCTGCCCGCCCCCGACTACACCCGCGCCGAAAGCCGCCAGCCGCGCACGCCGCAGGAAATCATTCTCGCCACCCTGTTCGCCGAAGTACTCGGACTGGATAACGTCGGCATCGACGACAGCTTCTTCGATTTGGGCGGCCATTCGCTGCTCGCCACCCGGCTGGTCAGCCGCATCCGCGCCACCCTGGATGTAGAACTGGCGATCCGCACCTTGTTCGAGCACCCGTCCGTCGTCGCACTTGCCCAGCAATTGGATAGCGCCGAACGTGGCCGCGCGCCACTGCGCGCGATGCCGCGCCCCGAGCGTCTGCCGTTGTCGTTCGCACAGCAGCGCTTGTGGTTTATCCAACAACTGGAAGGTCCGGGCGGCACCTACAACATGCCGCTGGCACTGCGTCTGCACGGCACGCTGAATCGCCAGGCACTGACGCAGGCGCTGCACGATGTGATCGCGCGGCACGAAAGTCTGCGTACCGTCTTCGCCGAAACGCAGGGCGTGGCCTATCAACATATCCTGGCTGTCGAGCAGGCACGGCCACACCTGATCGAACACCGCATCGACGAGGCCGGCTTCGCGCAGGCGCTGGCCGACGCCTCGATGCAAGGCTTCGAGCTGGCTACGCAAAGCCCGCTGCGCACGCATGTGTTCGAGCTGGGCGAACATCAGCATGTATTACTTCTGGTGCTGCACCATATCGCCGGCGACGGCTGGTCGCTGGCGCCGCTGCTGCGTGATTTGAGCGCGGCTTATGCGGCACGAGTCGAGCAACAGGCACCGACGTGGTCGCCCCTGCCGGTGCAGTACGCCGACTACAGCCTGTGGCAGCGCGAACTACTGGGCGAGGAAGCCGACCCCGACAGTGCCATCGAAAAGCAATGCGCCTACTGGCGCCGGCAGCTAGCCGCCCTGCCCGAGCAACTGAACCTGCCCAGCGATCGACCGCGCCCGGCCGTCGCCAGTTATCGCGGCGATGTCGTGCGCTTCCAGCTCGATGCCGAACTGCATCGCGGCCTCTTGCATCTGGCACGCGAACAACACGCCACCTTGTTCATGGTGTTGCATGCGGCCTTCGCCTTGCTGCTAAGCAAGCTCGGTGCCGGCGAGGACATCACCATCGGCAGTCCCATCGCCGGTCGCACGGACGACGCCTTGCATGACTTAATCGGATTCTTCGTCAACACTTTGGTGTTGCGCACCGACCTGTCTGGCAACCCGAGCTTCCGCGAGCTGCTGGAGCGCGTCCGCGCGACCGACCTGGCCGCCTATGCGCATCAAGATCTGCCATTCGAGCGGCTGGTGGAAATGCTCAACCCGGTGCGTTCGCTGGCTCATCAGCCGCTGTTCCAGGTGATGTTGCTGTTGCAGAACAATCACGTTGACGAACCCGTGTTCGCCGGGCTTCAAACCCAGCCGCAAGCCCTCGATAAATCGATAGCCAAGTTCGATCTGCGCTTGAGTCTCGGCGAAACGCGCATGAGCGATGGCGCAGCCGGCGGCATCGTCGGTGAACTCGAATATAGCTGCGACCTATTCGAACGGGCCACGGCGGAACGCTTCGCTTCCCGGCTCGAACGGTTACTGACCGCTATCGTCGCGGCGCCGGCACGAAGTATCGATGCACTCAGCCTGCTCGATGACGCCGAGCGCGAACAAGTCGTAGTGAACTGGAACGCCACTACTCGCGCGCTGCCGGCATTGAGCTTTCCCGTGCTGTTTGAACAACAGGTGTCGCGTGCGCCCGATGCCATCGCGGCCGTGTTTGAACAAGAGCGCCTGACCTACGCCGAACTCAACGCTCGCGCCAATCGCCTCGCGCGTGCGCTGGTGGCCCAGGGCATCGGCCCCGAACAAGCGGTCGCCGTTGCCCTGCCGCGTTCGCTCGATATGCTGGTCGCGCTGCTCGCCGTGCTTAAAAGCGGTGCCGCCTATCTGCCGCTGGACCTG
>NZ_KZ857193.1 GCF_003350925.1 Dyella tabacisoli
TCATAATATGTAATGTATATTACGAAATAGGGCGCGTACTGGCGATAATCATCACTTATCGCGAGTACGTCAAGGCAAGGGCAGGGCGCCAATCAAGGAGACATCGTTATGCCCAAAGGCATCACCCAGGATCAAGTCAACGCCGCCGCGGATGCACTGGTGGCGACTGGCGACAAACCCACTGTCGAAAAAGTCCGACAAGCACTCGGTACCGGTTCACCGAACACCGTGACACGCATGCTGGATGCCTGGCGTGGCATGTTGGCGTTACGCATGCAGGACGTCATCAAGCTGCCCGAACTCCCACCGGAGGTCGGGCAGGCGTTTGTCGACGTGTGGCGGCTGGCCATGGCGCATGCTGAGGCTCTCGCTCGCACCGCACTTACACAAGAGCAGAATGCCCTCTTTGCTGCGCAAACCGATTTGACCCAGGAGCGCAAACTATGCGAAATCGCACTGGCTGAAGCGCAAGCGAATGTGGCCGAAGGTACGGCCAAACTGGCACAGTCGGACATGCAATGGCGAGAACGCCAGGCGTTAGTGGACCAACTGGAATCTCAACGGGGCGACCTGCTGCTGCAACGTGATCGCCTGCTGGCTCAAGTTGAACAGCAGCGTATCCAACTCGACACGCTACTTACCGAGCGCGCGGCCGCGCAAGAACACCTGCGCACCATGGAGGACCGCGCCCATCAACAGGTCGATCACGCCCGTCAGGAGGGAAAGGCGCTGCAACAGCGGCTGGGGCGAGAACATCGCGAGCATGCAAAAACCGTCGCCTCCCTGACCACACAGTTGGGCGAACTGCGTGCCGTTATGCGAACCAGCGAACAAGCAGCGTCACACCATGCAGGCCGAGCAACCGCGCTCGAGCAACAGCTCGCGCGACTGAAGCGACCGACTATTCCATCGAGAAACCAGGCGCCACGAAAAGATCAATCCAGCGCGGCCAAGGGAAGCACCAAGAGCCGCTCGAAATCAGCCAAAGGCAAGTAATTGGAGCACCCTGCACCATAGTCCATTGATTTATCAAATTTTATTGAAATTTCATAAGCTAACTTATTGAGTTTATTGCATTTCGAAAAACGGCAATTTCTACACGGAAGGTCCGAGAACCCCATAAAACGCTCCAAGAATCCATTGGGAAGTCTGGCCCGACCTGATGTGTGCATACTGTCTTCTTGTCTTCAATTATCACGTTCGCTAGCGTTCACTACCACCGTGATGAAGAGGGCGGATGTCATGCCGTCAAGCAAAATACCGAGTCCAACACAGGCAGCCGCCGCTCTCCGCGACGAGTTACTGGCACGGGACTGGCCTACGTCCGACGCGGTCGGACACGCCAACGGCGCCAACGGTCAGTGGGCCAAGGACAAACGCGCCGCTGGTGAACTCCTCGGCGTGTGGTCAGCAAACGAGCGCACATACCGTCATCCGAGCTTCCAATTCGACGCAAGCGGAATCCTGCGTCCGCCTGTCCGCGACCTGTTGATCGCACTAGCCACCCATGCCGATTTCACCCCTGAGGCGGATACAGGCGGTTGGCGCCGCGCCTTCTGGCTACATGGCGCCACCTTAGCCTTAGCCGGATCTGATGGCGCGCCACGCGTGGCGGCCGATGTGTTTATTGTCGATCCTGAGGCAGTTATATGCGCAGCCCGGAAGGACGTAGATGCAGATCCTCAAGAGCGGTGGTGAGGATGGGATGCGTCTTTGATTAGCAAATAAACGCTAAGTGATCCACGATGAAAAACCATACAGTCAAACTTGTTTAGGTTTACCACACGCAAACTCTGTTTCTACCACCAGTGGCCAGAGCGTATTTCCGATGAATCCGGTCCTCGCACTGCTCCCTGATGAAACCGTGTCGAGTTGGAAACTTAGAAATGTGTACGGGGTAGGCAGGTTCGTTGGAACGGCGCGCCTTGATCGAGATGCTGATTTCGGTTCGTTGAAGCTTAGAGGGGACGAGATATTTGACGCGCCTCTAACGCAGCTTCGTGAGGCCGCAAAAATGCCAGATACTTGGCTTCTATGTCCCGCTGCCAAGCAATTTTGCCCCCTATGCTGGGCTGAGGATTGGGTTTCGGGGAGTCAGCCGTACTCTCGACGATCATGGCGAGTCGCTTGGCGTACTTGTTGTGGCAAGCATGGCCTGTTCCAACCTCTGCGAATTGGTACAAGCAATAAATATCGCCGCTTTCCGTTACGTTGCCTTGAATATCCGCAGTGGAGCACTCTCGATACTCTTCACTTAAATCCGGAGGGTATCGGATTACCGTCTATTCTGGAAAAGTATGGGAGCAATGCCTTATCAATAACGGATCGCCGTGGGATTCATATTCAAAATGCGTTAGAACCCCACACCTCTAAGCGCTTTTGGTATCCGCATGGATTTGACCCTACTTTTTTAAGGTCGGCATATGCCGTCATTGTAAAAGCACTACAAAAACAGTTTTCAAAGGACCAGCATCGTGTTCCAAGAGAGTCACGCAGTTGGCATGAAAGTCCGTATCGGTTTAAGCAAGATGTCTGGAGGGATCTCGGTTTTTTCTTCCGACTGGATCCCTCGGAGCGTTTTTCGATCAATGTGCTGGCCGAAGCGATTTTGTCTACGTGGACTAATTCACCGTTACCGATAGGTGTTTTCGCACATCGACGCACACAAACTTTGGTAGATGCGATTGGCTGGGCTCCGGGCGACTTCCAACCAGCTAAGCGCTTACACATTTCACCGCTCGAATCGTTGAAGCAACAAGTCGAATTTGAGCAGCGAACAAAGAAAAACTGGGCCGAGAAAGAGATCGCGCGAAGGTGCGCTTCAGTTTCGCGTCCGAGCCTCACAAAAAAAACTCGGTAAATCAAAGGGGGGCACGATCCTTGAATAAAGGACAGCAACTAAAAACACTGACTGCCAGCACGTCGTAACCAGTTGCGTAATTTGACATAATATACATTATGCGCAATCAAGGAGGCTCCTGATGGGTCGCGACAACCCGTATCCCGTGTGGCCGGAAGTCCTCGCATTCGTGCTGCTGGTCGTCGTCCTGAGCGCCCGCGCCGTCGTACATGGTTCCTGTCTCCCGACGGCTTCCGCGAGTTGCGGCACAGCTGCTTTCTGAGTCGCAAAGCGTGTGCCGAGTACCTTGGCGTGTCCGTCCGTACCGTTCGTTACTGGGATGCTGGACGCTGCCGTGTGCCGTGGTCAGCGGTCCGATTGTTACGATTTGTCCGCCTGGGTGACCTTGGCGCGCTGCATGACAGCTGGGCTGGCTGGACGCTCAACCGCAACGGTCTATGGTCGCCAGACGCCAAACACTATCCAGAGCCGGCCATGCGCCGTTGGTGGCTGACCAGCGAGCAAGCTCGTTTCTGGCGTAATGACTATGACAAGCGGACGGCTGGGGGTGTGGGGCGCAGCCCCGCGCTGACGCTCCAACCCGAAGCCGGAGTGGCCGTACCGCAAGCCGCAGTCGCGGCCCCTCTTCCGATCGGAGCCGCTGTCACGCTGACCGCTTTTGCCCGAGACGCCGGCCGAGCCGGAGGCGCCGCCGGCTCGGGCATGGCGGTCAGTGCGGCCAGCCGCCACGGACGAAGCGGAACCGCGACTGCGGCGCGAAGCGACGCGGGGCTTGTCATTCTTTCAACAAGTGGAACGCGCTACGCTCGAACCCGCATGGCACATGGCCTGGGGAGGATGCATGGAAGCTGAGCAGATCGTTCTTGAGCCTCGCAAAATGCGTTGTCGCCGGTTGCGCCGGACGATCACCGAGGCTGCTCGTAGTCACGAGCGGCAGACCGACTGGGCCTCACAGCACATGGGCCGCTCTGGGTATCGCAAGACCTTTATCACCCTCACCTACCGCTATACGGGCGAGTGGGAGCGTTGCCACGTCTCGCGCATGGTTCGACTGATGCGCCAATGGTTCAAACGGCGTGGTGAGTCCTGTCGCTTCGTGTGGGTTGCCGAGTTGCAAGAGCGTGGCGCGCTGCATTACCACTTGGTGGTGTGGGTACCGCGCAGGCTTCGCCTGCCCAGGCCCGATGTGTGCGGCTGGTGGCCGCACGGCTCTACCAAGATTGAGACCGCCCGCAATCCGATTGGCTACATGGTGAAGTACGCCACCAAGACCACGCCAGATGCGTTGAAGCGCCTGCCTAAAGGCGTCCGTCTTCATGGCAACGGCGGTCACGAAGTGTCGGATCGAGTCGCGCTGCGCGAGAAGCTGATGCCCGGCTGGCTACATGACCGTCGCGATCAACAGATGATTGATGCTCACCTGAGCGAAGAGTACGCAAGGCAAGCGTGGGAGATGCGGCGCATCGAGCTACATAGCTTTAAGCGTGATGGCACGATTGCTCGGTGCTACGTTGATCCTGAGTGCGACAAACAGGCGTATATCGAGCACGTGCTTGATTACATTGCACGCGATGAAGAGTGGCACGCGTACAAAGATCGCTGGGCATCGAAAGGCTATCCGAACTACCTGCGCGTGTCGGGCGGCATGGTCGATCTGCGGACCGGCGAGCACATCCCTACCCCTTGGCAAGTGAGCTACCAACACGGCTCGCTGATCCTCACGAAGAAACCGGAGCACCAATGAACGCACAGATCGAACAGGGAGACTGGATGATGGGCGGCAGCACTGATGAGAAAGCGAATGCCGTAGTGGGCATCTCAGAAGCGGAAGTCGCGCAGATGGTCATCGAAGCCTATGCCTACGCCTGGGACAAATGCCGTGGTGACAAGCTAAGTCGTGGTGGGAAATCGCGGTGGGTGCACGAGCTGACGCAGGAGTTTGAGTACAACTTGCGCGAACGACTGGACGTGCTCGATCCTGAGTGACGCCAGAAAAAGAGTGGCCCCCTGTCGCCGGCAAGCATCGAGGGGGCCACACCACAACTGGGGCCGAAGTCCCGAAGGAATGTTCTCATGAAAATCGATTACGCGGCGCAATGCCGCTTCTTCTCGGCTGAGGATGCGATCCGCTACGCCCTGGCCGCCTACTACGCTGCCACACAGAACATTGAGCCACCCAAAGGTGAGGACTGGCTCATCGACGGGCAACCGTATGCCTGTGCATCAGACTTTGCTGATGCCTTCGTGCAAGAGGTCGCTGATCGTGTGTCGGCAGCTGCCTATGCGCAGCGACTCCCTCGGCTGGCATCAGACATAACCGGAACATGGTGGCCGAATGATGGCGAAGAATTAACCTCGGCTGGCGAGGTTTTTTTGCGCCGGATAATGAACCATTTGCCACCTGTAGATAATCGCGTACATAATCGCCCATCGAACGGTGCCGAAAATGCCTGAGAAAACCAGCCCCATCTATACATTATGCGCAATCAAGGAGGCTCCTGATGGGTCGCGGCAACCCGTATGTCGCAGTCCTCTTAATTCCGTCGCCAGGTCCGCTAATCGTGTCATGTCCGCTTATTCGGTCATCTTTTGACGGGCCACCTACTGGGATGCGGCTTCCTGTTCGATACGGCCCACCTAAGCGCCAATCAAGCGACGCCGCCTCGGCGGCACTTGACGCAGTTTCAGAGCGGTTTCGTGCCTTGGGATCTGACCAAGGCTCTAGGCCGAAAGACCCGATATAACAGCGGCGTCCCTTTCGACCTGCTCGTCCGATGCCTGAAACGCGTCACCATCATCGATCGGTTTTATGAGGTAGGCGTGGACGTGACGGAGCAACAGCCTTTCAACGGCGCCAGAAAGTCCTTCATTAGGGCCTGAGACGACTTTTAGCCGATCGCCAACGCGGAAGCGGAGCTTGGCTAGCGCGGCTTCATCGAGCGCCCGCTCCCACATCGCCTTTTTATCTAATGTCTCCGGCGCGGCGATGCCGAACATCCGATCGGAAAACACGTAGGCCTTTCGCAAGGGCTCGACGGCCTCGCCTGGTTTGCCGGCCTCAAGTAGGTCTGCGCCGGCCTGAAAGGAATCCAGGCGGACGTTCTCAAGAAACACATCATCAAAGGGATATGTAAACAAGATCCACTCCGACATGTGTCCTTCGGGATTCTTGACCTGAAATTCATAATCTCGCCAGCTCAATGGCGCTTCCGGCTCGTTGTCACCGGCTGACACCTCCAAGTAATCACCAAAGTAAATGTTAGGAAGGTGCCAGAAGTAGTCGCCGTTAGCTGTGGGCGGGCCGCTTTCGCCTCGTCGACGATGTGTAACAACAACGCCGGGCACGAAGTTATCGCCCTTGAAAATGATGGCGGCTTTGTAGCCTCGATGAAGCCCGTTCTCTACGTAGGAGACAAGGGACCACGTGACTTCTCTCAAGATCGGTACGGTGCGCTGGGCGCCTGCAGCCGCATGATATCCACGCAGCGCCACTTCCTTGGAATTGTGGAAAGGCACGCGCCCAGGTTGCTGAGGCATCAGCCGAGTGCGAATCATCGTGAGCCAGGACAGGTCTTTCACTGCCGCGCTAGTAAGCGCAAGGCGTGTAGATGTCAGTGCCGATTGGGCTTGTTTCAAATCCGCGGCCAGGCGTTCCGTCTGCGTTTCGAGGTTACTAACCCGATCGCGTGAACCATGACGTGAGTCGTGGAGCTCTCGCTCGAGAAGATCATGCTTTGCTTGTAGGGTTTCAACGCGCTCAACAAGAGAAGGATCGATTTGCGCCACGATTTTGTGTCGAAGATCTGGCGCCAGCTCTTGGAACTTCTCAAGCAGTTCGTTGATATGTCGTTGCGCGTCCGTGTCGCTCGAAGTCTTCAGTCGATCCAGTAGATGTGGAAAGAATTCATGAAGGTCGATGCCTGCGAAGAATTGAGCCCGGGCTCTGGCAACAGCCGGTCCGAGCTTCGCTAGCACGCGACTGTATTTATGAGAAATTTCCAGCTCGCCTGACTCGTGAAAAGCCCAGAGGATGTCGGGATTTAATTCGTTGTCCGTTATCAAGTCCGACAGGCTCGACATGAAAATGTCGTCCCATCCACCGCTACCCATGATGACGAGCGTTCTGTTCTGAAGCAGCCTTTCGAGTGATCGCTTCAGATTTGGACGGGGCTGGGCAATTTGCGCGGGTACATGCAGCGTGTCTGTTCCGTGCCAGAACCCGTGGAGATGTACGATCTGAACGCCGGAGCCTTCGGTTTGGCCCAGCGTCCCATCAGCATGCAACATGGTTCGGGAATAGCCGCCACCAGCCGTTTGCACGGCGACCTGGATGAGCGGATCAAAGTTGGTAGTAAGAACCGTTCGACCGAGGCGACCTGGATGGTTTGCGAGTAGCTGTCCCAACGCTTTCAAAGAAGGTCGCAGGTACCATCCAGCCAGATCCGCATCCAACGCTTTGCCTAGCTCTGGATCTTTCCAATTTGGTGCTTCAACCTTTGTTGAGTGCGACGCAGGGGGTTTGCGCGCCCGTATTACCGCTTGGCGAATTACATCATTGGCCGCGTCTTGCCCTCTGAACGCTTGCAGTTGCGCGAAGGCAATTTGGTAGGCGTCACTAGGTTCCTGCGCTTGATGTACAGGAGTAAATGCTTGGGGTGAGTCGCGCAGCGCTTTCTCAACGAGGTCAAGGACACCACTGACACTCGGTACGCCCGGGGCATCCGGCGCCTCGGGAAAGGACAATGCAGAGCCAAAAAAGAACACGATTTCCCGGGACGCATGGACGATGCGCTCTAGAAGAACTTCCATGTCGTGGAAATGTGGACCAGAGTTGCTCATCCATGCACCCAATCTTCGGTTATTTCCGTGATTTTACCTTGAGGGTGGCAGCTGGTGACGACTTACGGGCTGGGCGTTTGGAGGGTGGCTTTGGACTGCGCCATCGGTCCAGTGCGGTTTCCATGGCAGCCACTCGGCCGGCGTGATGAGCCGCTCGTTGTTCGGCCGTTCGCACGGCTGCCTGCAGCCCTTCCTGCTGTGCCGTCAACTGAGCAACGCGCTTGCCGTGATCTCGCTGCTCCCGCTCAAGTCGCTGCTGTAATGCCTTGACCTCCTGGCGAGCCTTATCGACTTGCTGATGGGCACGATCCTCGATCACGCGGGCGTGTTCGTGGGCGGTCGCGAGGTCGGCGCGCAATGCCTCTAATTCAACATTTTGCTGCTCAAGCTGGGTCTGCAAGCGGTCGCGTTGCTGCAACAGATCGCGCCGCTGCGTTTCCAATTGCTCCACCAGCACCTGGCGTTCGCGGAGCTGTACGTCGGCCTGCGCCCGTTGAGTGGCGTGCTCGGCCGCGTTGGACTGCGCTTCGGCCAGGCTATCTCCCACAACTTTCGCTCCTGAGTCAGGTCGCTTTGTGCAGCTAATAAAGAGTTCTGCTCTTCCGTAAGTGCTGTGCGGGCAAAGGTCTCCGCGTGCGCTACGGCTAGGCGCCACACCTCTGCAAATGCCTGCCCTGCCTCGGGCGGTACGTTTGGCAGCCTGATCACTTCCTGCAGATGCTGAGCCAGCGTGCCACGCCAGGTGTCCAGCATGCGCGTCACCGTGTTCGGCGAACCGGTGCCGAGCGCCTGACGAATCTTCTCGACCGTCGGTTTGTCGCCGGCTGAGACTAGCGCGTTGGCAGCCGCGCTGACCTGCTCTTGGGTGATGCCTCTGGGCATGTTGATGTCTCCTCTAGCGATGCCCTGCCCGCTTGGCTTCGTACTCGCGATAAGTGATGATTATCGCCAGTACGCGCCCTATTTCGTAATATACATTACATATTATGA
>NZ_KZ857194.1 GCF_003350925.1 Dyella tabacisoli
GGGCGAGATCGAGGCGGCGCTGGCGCGCCTGCCCGGTGTCGCGCAAAGCGTGGTGATCGCGCGCGAAGATGGCGCGGGCCACAAGCAACTTATTGCCTATTTCGTGCCCAGCAGCGAGCCGGGCGACAGCCATGATGCAGGGCGCGAGCAGGAACAGGTCGGTGAGTGGCAGGCCGTTTACGACCGTCTGTATGACGCCAGCCTCGAAAGCGCCTACGACGAAGATTTCCGCGCCCTGGTCAGCAGCTATGACGGCCAGTTGATTCCATTGCAGCAGTTGCGCGAATGGCAGATGGCGACGGTAGCGAACGTCTTGGAACTGCGTCCACGGCGCGTGCTTGAAATCGGTGTCGGTTCGGGCCTGATGCTTTGGAAACTCGCTCCGCATTGCGAGGCTTATTGGGGTACGGACTTCTCCGCTCCGGCGATCGATGCGCTGCGCGGCGTGCTGTCAACGCATGACGAACTGGCGCAGCGGGTCGAGTTGCGCGTACTGGCCGCGCATGAGTCGGCGGAGCTGCCGCGCGACTTCTTCGACACCGTGCTGATTAATTCCGTGGTGCAGTACTTCCCCAGCGCCGCCTATCTCACCGATGTCATTCATCAGGCCATGGCCTTGCTTGCACCGGGTGGCCGCCTGGTGATCGGCGACGTGCGCAACTTGCGTTTCCTGCGCCAGTTCACCACCTCGCTGGCGCTGCATCGGGCCACCGCGCACGACGACGCAGCGAGCCTGCGCCGGCACGTGGCGCAGAGTATCGCCACCGAAAAAGAGCTGCTGCTCGATCCGCGCTTCTTCGTCGCGTTGCAACAGGAACAGGCCGATATCGCCGGCATCGAGATCCAACTCAAGCGTGGCTGGTCGCACAATGAGTTGACTCATCACCGCTATGAAGCCGTGCTGCATAAACACGGCGCCCGACTACTGCCGCTGCACGACCTGCCGGTGTTGCAGTGGGGTACGGATGTGGCCGACGAGGCGGCGCTGGCGCAATACCTGCAGACACGGCGTCCGTCAGAGCTGCGTATTACCAACGTGCCCAACCGACGCCTGCTGGGTGAATCGCTGGCTGCGCAGCTACTGGAACGCGGCGAGCTGGATGCGGCCAGACAGGCCGCTGCACCGGATGCGCAAAACGGCGTAGAGCCGGAAGCGCTGACGACGCTAGGCCAGGCTGCCGGTTATTGGGTCGGCACCGTGTGGTCCGATCGCGCCGACGACGGTGCGTTCGATGCGGTGCTGATATCGACATCGCGGCTGGATGGCCGCCGCCCGGTAGGCATCCAGCCGCGAGAACTGGCCTTGCGCCCGCGCGCCGCCTATGCCAACGATCCCGATGCGGGCAGCGATACGCGTGTACTCGCGCTGCAACTGCGCCAGGCCCTTGCCACGCAACTGCCCGATTACATGGTTCCCGCGCTGCTGGTGCCGCTGGCCGCGATGCCCCTGACACCCAACGGCAAGCTGGACCGCAAGGCCTTGCCCGCGCCGGTCATGACCAGCGCCGATAGCCGCGCGCCACGCACGCCGCAGGAAGCGATTCTTACCAGCCTGTTCGCCGAAGTGCTGGGCCTGCCACGGGTCGGCATCGACGATAGTTTCTTCGATCTGGGTGGCCATTCGCTGCTGGCGACGCGGCTGGTCAGCCGGGTGCGCTCGATGCTGCAGATAGAGCTATCCATCGGCCAGTTGTTCGAGACGCCCACCGTCGCCGCGCTATCGCAACAGCTTGCTTCCGCTGCCGCCGCACGGCGGCCGCTGCGGCCCTATCCGCGCGATGGGCTGGAGAGTCTGCCGCTGTCGTACGCACAGCAGCGCCTGTGGTTTATCCAGCAACTGCAAGGTCCCGACAGCACTTACAACATCGCCCTGCCATTGCATATGCATGGCCCCCTGGACGCCGCCGCACTGCACGCCGCGCTGGGCGATTTGCTTGAGCGTCACGAATCGCTGCGTACCGTATTCGACGAAGACGACGGCATCGCCACGCAACGCATCCTGGGTCCCACCGCTGCGCCTGTGCCGTTCATGCAGCGCGAAGTGGACCAAGGCGAACTGGCGGCAGCCATTGCCACGGCGCAAGCGCACGGGTTCGACCTCGCGCGCGAACTTCCACTACGCGCACACCTGTTCCGTCTCGACGAGCAGCAGCACGTGTTGCTGCTGGTGCTGCACCATATTGCCGGCGACGGCTGGTCGCTGGTGCCGCTGGCGCGCGACCTCGCCTTTGCCTATGCCGCACGGCGCGCGCACCAGGCACCCGCCTGGGCGCCGTTGCCGGTGCAATACGCCGACTATGCGCTGTGGCAGCGCGAGGTGCTCGGCGAGGAGTCCGACCCCACCAGCGCCATGGCCGTGCAGAGCACCTATTGGCGACATGCGCTGGCCGGCCTGCCCGAGCAGATCAACCTGCCCACCGACCGGCCGCGCCCGGCCATCGCCAGCCATCGCGGCGACGTCGTCTCCTTCCACCTCGATGCCGATCTGCATCGCCGCCTGCTGACGATGGTCCGCGAACGGCACGCCACCTTGTTCATGGTCTTGCACGCCGCACTCGCCCTGCTGCTGGGCAAGCTCGGCGCCGGCGACGACATCGTCATCGGCAGCCCCATCGCCGGGCGCACCGACGATGCGCTGGACGATCTGGTCGGCTTCTTCGTCAACACCCTGGTGCTGCGCACCGACCTGTCGGGCCAGCCCAGCTTCGACGCCTTGCTTGAGCGCGTGCGCCGTACCGATCTGGCCGCCTATGCGCATCAGGACTTGCCGTTCGAGCGGCTGGTGGAAATGCTCAACCCGGCGCGCTCGCTCAATCACCACCCGCTGTTCCAGGTGATACTGGCCGTGCAGAACAACGCCACCGTGCCGTTCGAACTGCCCGGCCTCACCGTCAGCGCCGCCGCCGTCGATGTCCTCGCGGCCAAGTTCGATCTGAGCCTGAGCTTCACCGAACACTACGCCGCCGACGCCAGCCCCAACGGACTGGACGGCGTACTCGAATACGCCACCGACCTGTTCGACCGCGACAGCGCCGAACGCTTCGTGCGCTATCTGTGCCATCTGCTCGATACGCTGGTGCGCGATCCGGCGCTCACCCTGGCCCAGGTGTCCTTGCTGGCGCCGGACGAGCGGCAACACATCCTGCAGGACTGGAACCACACCGCCCGCGATGTCGAAAACATCGCCCTGCCCGATCTGTTCGAACGCCAGGTCGCGGCCACCCCCGACGCAGTGGCGCTGGTGTTCGACCACGTCGCGCAAAGCTACGCCGAGCTGGACGCGCGGGCCAATCGCCTGGCGCATCGGCTGATCGCGTCCGGTATCGGCACCGGCGACATCGTGGCGCTATGCCTGCAACGCTCGCATACGACCGTGGCCGCCCTGCTGGCGATCCTGAAAGCCGGGGCGACCTATCTACCGCTGGATTCGGCCTATCCGCCGGAACGTCTTGCCTACATCGTCAGCGATGCGATGCCGGTGCTGGTGATCGCCGATCAGGCCTCGGCCGCCTGCCTGCCGCCGCAACTGCCGATGCTGTACGTGGACGATGAAACGCTGGCGGCGCAGTTGGCGAACAGCGCCGCGACGGCGCCGACCGATCACACGCGCGTGCGACCGTTGCTAGCGGCGCATCCGGCGTATGTGATCTACACGTCAGGCTCCACCGGCCGGCCCAAGGGCGTCTCGGTGTCCCATAGCCAACTGACGACCACCTTGTTCGGCCTGCGCGATGCGCTGGACTTCAGCGCGCACGATGCGCTGCCCAACCTGGCCTCTCACGCCTTCGATATTTCCGTGGTGGAGCTGCTGCTGCCGCTGGTCTGCGGCGGCTGTACGGTGCTGGTGCAACCGCCGCGCATGAGCAGCATGGCGCAGTTGGTGGAAGAGACGCGTGGCATTACGTTCCTGCATGCCGTGCCGAGTTTTATGGAGGCACTGCTCAACCACCTCGGCCCGGAGGGCGCGCGCGGGCACTATCCGGCCCTGCGTGCCTTGATGGTCGGCGGCGAAGCCGTGCCGGCCGAGCTGCTGCGCAAACTCGCCGAGTATTTTCCGCAAGCGACGATCACCGAGCTTTACGGACCAACCGAAGTCTCGGTGATAAGCACCCTCTACCGGGTCGATCACGCCGCCTTGCAACGGGCCGCTTACTGCATCGGCGTGCCGTTGGAGAACACCCGTGTCTACGTGCTGGACAATGCCTTGCAGCCGACACCGATCGGCGTGGCGGGCGAGCTGTATATCGCCGGCCTGGGTGTGGCCGACGGCTATCTGCGGCGTCCGGCGCTGACGGCGGAGCGCTTTATCGCCAATCCGTTCGAGCGTAGCCAGCGCATGTATCGCAGCGGCGATCTGGTGCGCTGGCGGTCGGACGGGCAGCTCGACTTTCTCGGTCGCGTCGACCATCAGGTCAAGATCCGCGGGTTTCGCATCGAGCTGGGCGAGATCGAAGCCGCTCTGGCACAGCTTCCCGGCGTGGCGCAAAACGTGGTCCTCGCGCGCGAGGACATCCCCGGACACAAGCAACTCGTGGCCTATGTCGGCCGGATCGAGGCGCATGAGATCCAAGCCGCCGAGCTGCGTCAGGCGCTGGCCGACAGGCTGCCCGACTACATGGTGCCGGCGGCCGTGGTGGTACTCGATGCGCTGCCGCTCACACCCAACGGCAAAGTCGATCGCAAGGCGCTGCCCGCACCGGATTTTGCCGCGGACGAGTACCGCGCTCCGTGCACGCCACAGGAAGAAACGCTGGCGCGCATCTACGCCGAGGTACTCGGCCTGCCTCGGGTCGGCACCAGCCACAGCTTTTTCGATCTCGGCGGCGACAGCATCCGCTCGATCCAGCTAGTCAGCCGCGCCCGCAAAGCGGGCCTGTCGATCCGGCCGCGCGACGTCTTCCAGTATCCGTCGATTGCGGCGCTGGCCAAGTACGCGCTACCGCTCATCGCCGAGGAGTCGCCCGCATTTCATGCGCCGCTGGTATCGCTCGATGCACAGCAATGGCAGCGGCTCCAGGCGACCCTGCCCGCAGCCAGCGACGTGCTGCCACTGTCGCCGCTGCAGCATGGATTATTGTTCCAGCACCTGTACGACGAGGGCGCACCCGACGCCTATCTGGTGCAGGCCTTGTTCAATCTCGATGGACCGCTCGATGCCCAGGCGCTGCATGCGGCAGCGCAGGCGTTGCTTAAGCGCCACGGCAACCTGCGCGCGAGTTTTGTGCATCACGGTTTCAACGAACCGCTGCAGGTGATTCCGCCGGAGATCGACGTGCCGTGGCAGTGGCTCGATCTGAGCCGGCACGAATCCACCGCACGCGACATCGCGCACGCACAGGCACTGCACGAAGATCGCACGCAAGCTTTCCACGCAGCACGCGGTCCGCTGCTGCGCTTTACGCTGATTCGCCTGGGCGATGAGCAGCATCAACTGGTCTTTACCAATCATCACCTGCTGCTCGACGGCTGGTCGATGCCGATTCTGCTGGACGAATTATTTGCGCTGTATCGCAGCCGTGGCGCGACGCCCTTGCCGCCGGTCACGCCGTATCGCGATTACCTGGCATGGCTGCGCCGGCAAGACCGTGATGCGGCGACATCGGCCTGGCGCGACTATCTGGCGGGTGTGAGCGAACCCACGCGGCTTGCTTCGAGTACTGGCGGCCAGGCATCGGTGGTGCCGCAGGTCTATACGGCTTGTCTGGATGCCAGCTTGAGTCAAGCGTTGCAGCAACGCGCGCGCGCCGCAGGTGTCACGCTCAATACCTTGTTTCAGGCGGCCTGGGCCTTGTGGCTGTCGCGGCACACCGGTCGCAACGAGGTGAGCTTCGGTATCACCGTTTCCGGGCGGCCACCTGAGATCGCCGGAAGCGAGCAAATGGTCGGCCTGTTTATCAACACGGTGCCGCTGCACATCGCGCTCGATCCGGCCGAAAGCGTGCAAGCCCTGCTACAGCGCTTGCAGACGCGGCAGGCGAGCATGCTCGAATATCAGCATCTTGGCTTAAGCGAGATCCAGCACCTGGCCGGCATCGGCGAGCTGTTCGACACCAGCCTGGCGTTCGAGAATTACCCCACATTGGACGATCGTGCGACGGACACCGCGCGCGACCCCCTGCGCATCGCGCAGGCCGAAAGCTACGGCGGCGATACGTCGCATTATCCGTTCGGTTTGCTGGTGCTGCCCGGCGCCGAGATGGAGTTGCGCTTCGGCTATCGCCCGGATCTGTTTGAACGGGACACCGTAGCGGCCTTGGCCCAGCGTCTGGTTCGCACGCTGGAAGCTATCGCCCAGCAGCCGCAGCAAATCACCGGGCGTATTTCCCTGCTTGATAAAGCCGAACGCGACCTGCTGCTGGTGCGCTGGAACGCCACCGCGCGTCCCTTGCCGGAGCTGCCGTTTCCGCAACTGTTCGAGCAACAGGCACAACGCCAACCGGACGCCGAGGCCGTGGTGCTCGACGGCGTGTCGTTGAGCTATGCCGAGTTGAACCGGCGCGCCAATCGCGTCGCTCATGCCTTGATCGGCGCCGGGGTCGGCCCCGAACACCTCGTCGCCCTGGCCATGCCGCGCTCGCTGGAACTGATCGTCGCCTTGCTCGGCATCCACAAGGCCGGTGCCGCCTATCTACCGCTCGACCCGGAGTACCCGGCCGAACGCCTGGCCTTTATGCTCGCCGATGCCCGACCGCGTCTCCTGGTCGCCACCGCGGCCATCGGCGCGACCCTGCCGCCCGGACCCGTGCCTTGGTCCTTCGACGATACGGCCGTACAGACGGCTATCGCGCAAGCGCCGGAACATAACCCCAGCGATGCCGAACGTCACGCACCGCTGTGCACCGATCATCCGGCCTATGTGATCTACACCTCCGGCTCCACCGGACGACCCAAGGGCGTGGTCGTCAGCCATCGCGGCCTGGGCAATGTCGCCAGCGCCCTGGCTGAACGCTTCGGCGTGGACGCACACGGACGCGTGCTGCAGTTCGCCTCGCACAGTTTCGATGCGGCGATCTCCGAGATCGCGCTGGCCTTCATGGCCGGTGCCGCCCTCGTACTGGCGCACGCTGAAACGCTGCTATCGAAGGATGCCTTGACCGAACTGGTCGAGCGCGAACGCATCAGCTACACCACTTTTCCGCCCGCGCTGCTGCCCGAGCTGGATGCCCAGCGCATGCCCAGCCTGACCTCGCTCGGCGTCGCCGGCGATGCCTGCCCCG
>NZ_KZ857195.1 GCF_003350925.1 Dyella tabacisoli
ACACGTACAACAGTTGCTGTCCGCCATCGCGTCGGACACCGATATCGTGCTGGCCGATCTGGCCTACACGCTGCAAGTCGGGCGCGAGGCGATGGAAGAGCGGCTCGCGCTGGTAGTGACTTCGTTGGGTGAACTGCGCGAGAAACTGAGCGCCTATATCGCGGGCGATACATCTATCGACGACCTGTATCGCGGCCAGGTCAAACGCAATAAAGATACGTTGGCTGCCTTGGCCGGCGACGACGACATGGCCACCATCGTCGAGGCGTGGATCAGCAAGGGCAAGTTCGGCAAGCTGCTCGACCTGTGGGTGAAGGGCCTGGCCTTCGATTGGCAACGGCTGTACGGCGCAAGCCGGCCGCGCCGCATCAGCCTGCCGACGTATCCGTTTGCCCGCGAGCGCTACTGGATCCAGACGGGTCCGGCGCAAGCGGCCACCTCGTCCGGCACCGGCGCGGCCCTGCATCCGCTGCTACATCGCAATACCTCAGATGTAGCCGGGCTGCGTTTCAGCAGTCACTTGAGCGGCGACGAATTCTTTCTGACCGATCACGTGGTGCAGGGCGCCCGCGTACTGCCGGGCGTGGCGCAACTGGAAATGGCCCGTCGCGCCGCCAGCGAAGCGGTCGGGGAGAGCAGCCCGCTGCAGTTGAACGACGTCACCTGGATACGGCCCGTCACGGTCGGCGCGAGTGGGGTCGACCTGCATATCGCGCTGTATCCCGAAGAAGCCGGCGACATCAGCTTCGAGATCTATAGCGAAGGCGAAGACGGCGAAGCCGTGACGTATAGCCAGGGCTCGGTGATGGCTGTTGCGAGCGCGCAGCCGAGCGCAGCGGTGGCCCATGATCTTGCCGCCCTGCGCCAGCAATGCAGCGCAGCCCATATCCATGCAACGCAGTGCTACGCCGCGTTTGAACAGATGGGCTTGCACTACGGCCCAGCATTCCAGGGCTTGAGCGAACTGTTTGTCGGTGCGCAGCAAGTGCTGGCGCGGATCACGCTGCCCGCCTCGGTGCAGGCCGATGGCTACGTGCTGCATCCGAGTCTGCTGGACGCGGCGCTGCAAGCGACGCTGGGTCTGCAAATGAGTGCGGTCGCGGGCAAGGTGACGCTGATGCTGCCCTTTGCGTTGGGCGCGTTGGAGATACTGGCGCCGTGCACGACGGCCATGTGGGCCGTCGTGCAGTACAGCGCCGGCAGCAAGCCGGGCGACGCGGTACAGCGGCTCGACGTCGATCTTTGCGATGAGCAGGGTGCTGTATGCGTGCGCTTCAAGCAGTTCAGCCTGAGAGCGTTGACAGCGAGCGCCACGCAAGGCAAAGCGATTCAGACGCTGCTGTCGCACCCGGCGTGGACGGCGCAGCCGACAGCGCCGGCGGCTGGCGAGGCGTTTGCGCAGCACGTCGTGTTGTTGTGTGGCGTGGACGCCGTCGATCTGGAGCAACACTTACCCGGCGCTATCTGCCTGACACCGGCCAACGGCGACGATACTGCCCAACGCTTTGAAGCCGCCGCCGGCATGCTGCTGGAACAGATTCAGGCGTTGGGTCGGGGCGGTAAACAGTTGATCCAGGTGGTCGTGCCGAGCCATGGCGACGGCCAGCTTATGGCGGGGCTGGGCGGGATGCTGCGCACGGCGCAGTTGGAACATCCGCGCATCGTCGGCCAGGTGATTAGCGTCGAGCCTGGTCAGGACGTAGTGCAGGCGCTGTTGGAAAACCGCAGTGGTGACGCGCAACAAGTACGTTACGTCAACGGCGAACGCCAGATCGGCGGTTGGGCCGAACGGCAGTCGATACCGGATGCCGCATCGCCGTGGAAGGCGCACGGCGTGTACCTGATTACCGGCGGTGCCGGCGGACTGGGCCTGATTTTTGCGCGCGAGATTGCAAGCCAGGCCAGAAACGCGGTGTTGATCCTGACGGGACGCTCACCGCTTAACGAAGGCATCCAGGCCAGCATCCGTCAACTGGAAACTCTCGGCGCAGTGGTGCGATACCACGCGGTCGACGTTGCCGATGCGGTCGCCTTGACCCAGCTAGTGCACAGCATTCCAGAAGAGTTTGAAAGCCTGGACGGCATCATCCACAGCGCGGGCGTGGTGCGCGACAGCTTCATCATCAAGAAGACCCGGCAGCAATTGCACGAGGTATTCAGCGCCAAAGTAGCCGGCACGCTGAATCTCGATCAGGCGAGCCGCGACATGGCGCTCGACTGCTTTATCTGCTTCTCGTCTATCGCCGGGGCGATAGGGAATGTGGGGCAGGCCGACTATGCGACAGCGAATGCCTTCATGGATGCCTTCGCTCACCATCGTGCCGAGCTGGTAGCGCAAGGGCAGCGCCACGGACGCACGCTATCGGTGAACTGGCCGCTATGGGACGAAGGCGGCATGCAGGTGGATACGGCTACGCGCACGATGCTGGTTCAGCAACTGGGCATGCATGCGCTGAGCACTCACGGCGGTGTGCTGGCTTTGCGGCAAGCGCTGGCGAGCGGGCAGAGCCAAATGCTGGTGGTAGCCGGCGACGCGGCGCGCATCCGGCAAGTGGTGCTGGGCAAACCCCAGCAAACGGCTGCGGTGTTGCCGGCGAGCCGGGATATCGAGTCGTTGCCGCAACAAGTCTTACAGGGCCAACCTCTACAAGACCAATCCCTACTAGAGCAGGTAAAGCGAACACTGGTGGGGTTGGTGTCGTCGCTGATTAAGGTCAAGCCGGAGGACATCGACGGCGAAACGGCCTTGAGCGAATACGGCTTCGATTCGATCTCGCTGACCGAATTCGGCAACGCCTTGAACCAGCAATATCGGCTCGAACTGACGCCGACGATTTTCTTTGAATACCCGACGCTGGATGGCCTGGCTGATTATCTGACGCGCGAACATCACGCCGCGCTGGCGCCGCGGTTTGCGGCGGCGAGCGGTACGGCGGCAGCGCCTGTAACGGCCGTCGCCATGGCGATGCCGACGCCGGCGTTTGCGCGTGTCCGTTCGCGCGGGCGCAGTCGTTTCAGTACGGCCGCAGCGGCGCCGAGCCGAAGCCAGGCGATCAACGAACCGGTCGCCATTATCGGTATGAGCGGGCAGTTTCCGCAGGCGCGCGACATCGATGCGTTCTGGCGCAACCTGCTCGCCGGCAAAGACTGCATCACGGAGATACCACCCGAGCGCCTGGATTGGCGGCCCTGGTATAGCGACCGGGCGCGGGAGGAGAGCAAGGCCAATATCACCTGGGGCGGCTTTATCGACGGGGTCGATGAATTCGATCCGATGTTCTTCGGCATCTCGCCGAAGGAAGCCGAGCTGATGGACCCGCAACAGCGCCTGATGATGATCCATGTCTGGAAGGCGCTGGAAGATGCCGGTTACGCCGGCCCCGCATTGTCGGGTAGCGATACGGCCATCTATGTCGGCACCATGGCCAGCGGCTACGGCACCTTGATTAGTCGCGCCAGGATGGCGATCGAAGGGTATTCCTCGACCGGGGCGGTCGCCTCGGTGGGGCCCAACCGGATGAGTTACTTCCTCAATTTCCACGGCCCCAGCGAGCCGGTGGAAACGGCTTGTTCTAGTTCGTTGGTGGCGCTGCGGCGGGCGATACTCGCGATCGAGCGAGGTGATTGCAGCATGGCGATTGCCGGTGGCGTGAACACCATCGTCAACCCGGAATTGCATATCAGCTTCAACAAGGCCGGCATGCTGAGCGAGGACGGCCGCTGCAAGACCTTCTCCAGCGAGGCCAACGGCTACGTGCGCGGCGAAGGCGCCGCGATGCTGGTGTTGAAAAAGTTATCGGATGCCGAGCGCGACGGTGACCATATCTATGGCCTGGTGCGCGGCACCGCGGAGAACCATGGCGGCCGCGCCAATTCGCTGACGGCGCCCAACCCGAAGGCGCAGGCGGCGGTGGTCAGGCGCGCCCATCAGCAGGCGGGCATCGATCCGCGCAGCGTGACCTATATCGAGGCGCACGGCACCGGTACCCCGCTGGGCGACCCGGTAGAGATCAACGGCTTGAAGGCGGCGTTCAAAGAGTTGTACGCAGCGACGGGCGACAGCGAAGTGACCTCGGCGCACTGCGGACTGGGTTCGGTCAAGACCAATATCGGCCATCTGGAACTGGCGGCCGGCGTGGCCGGCGTCATCAAGGTTTTGCTGCAGATGAAGCACCAGACTCTGGTGAAGAGCCTGCACAGCGACAGCCTCAATCCCTATATCGACTTGGATGGCAGTCCCTTCTACGTCGTGCAGGAGGCGCGCGAATGGATGGCTGTACGCGATGCGCGCGGCCAGGTGTTGCCGCGCCGCGCGGGGGTAAGCTCGTTCGGTTTTGGCGGCGTGAATGCGCATGTGGTGCTGGAGGAATACATCCCGTCGACGGAGACTACCCCCGGTGCGACCGGCCCGGCCGTGGTGGTGCTGTCGGCGCGCAATGAAGAACGGCTGCGCGAGCAAGTGCAATCGCTGCTGGAATGCATCGCTTCGCCGCAAGCGGCGTCGGAGATCACGTTGGCCGACTTGGCCTATACGTTGCAGATCGGGCGTGAGGCGATGGAAGAACGGCTGGGTCTGGTGGTCGGCTCGCTTGCCGAGCTGCGCGAGAAACTGGCGCAGTTCCTTGCCGGCGATGGCGGTATGGACATCTATCGCGGACAGGTCCGGCGCAACAAAGACCTGGCTGCGTTCTCGGCCGATGAAGACATGGCCCATACCGTTCGGAGCTGGGTCGAAAAAGGCAAGTTCGGCAAGCTGCTCGATCTATGGGTAAAAGGCTACGGTCTTGATTGGAGCGGCCTGTACGGCAACCACAAGCCGCGCCGTATCAGCTTGCCGACTTATGCCTTTGCCAAGGAGCGCTATTGGGTATCGGCCGCTGAGGCTGGCCTGCCACTGGCATCCGGGGCGGCTGCCATGTTGCATCCGCTGCTGCAGCGCAATTCGTCGAACGTGTCAGGGCCGCGCTTCAGCAGCCGCTTTGGCGGGGATGAGTTTTTCCTTGCCGACCATAGGGTGCTGGATAACCGGGTATTGCCCGGTGTGGCCCAGTTGGAAATGGCACGCTTTGCGGCGAGCGAAGCGCTGGACGGCGCCGGCCCGTTGCATTTGAAAGACGTCGTATGGGCGCGTCCGGCGGTCGTCGGCAGTGAAGGCCTGCAGTTGCATGTGTCGCTGTATCCGCAAGACAGCGGCGATATCGGCTACGAAATTCACGCCGACGCTGCCGATGGCGAAATCGTCTATGGCCGTGGCGTGGTGACCGAGGCCATCGAAGATGCCGCCCCGGCGATGCATGATCTGGCGGCCCTGCGTCAGCAATGTACGCAAACACACCTGAGTGCCGCGCAATGCTATGCGGTATTCGGCCAGTTGGGTTTGAACTATGGAGACGGCTTCCAGGGCTTGAGCGAGCTGTTCGTCGGCGCGCAACAGGCGCTGGCACGGATAACCCTGCCGGCCTCGGTGCAAGCGTCGAAGGATCGCTACGTGCTGCATCCAAGCCTGCTCGACGCCGCGCTGCAGGCATCGATCGGTTTGCAGATAAGCGCCGGCGCGGACGATTTGACCCTGATGCTGCCGTTCGCCTTGGGATCCCTGGAGGTGCTGGCGCCCTGCACGGACAGCATGTGGGCGGTGGTTCGGCACAGCGTCGATCGCGCAAGCAGCGATGCCGTGTACACAGTCGATATCGATGTGTGCGACGACAACGGCGTGCCGTGCCTGCGCTTCAAACAGCTTGGACTGCGGATGTTGACCACGCCGACAACGGGTGGTCGTGCCCGCGATATGAAATCGGACGACGCGACAAGCCATGTGGAGGGCCATCAAGTGAGTGATTCCGTAGCGCAGCCGATGTCAGCGGAGCTGGAGAAAGCGGTTGCCATGCCCAGCGTCAACGATGCGACAGACGATATCCACGAAAGGGCCGCGCGCTATTTCGTGCGCTTTTTGTCCACGACGCTGAAGCTGCCGACTCACAGAATCGATCCACGGGCGCAGATGGAGACCTATGGCATCGATTCATTGCTGGTACTGGATCTGACCCGCGCACTGGAAAAGCAATTCGGCCCGTTGCCAAAGACTCTGTTCTTTGAGTATCAAACCATTGCCGCGTTGAGCGGATATTTCATGCAGCACCACCATGCCGCGATGGTCGCGCTGCTCGGTGAAAACCGTGCCGTCGCGGCCGTTGTGTCCGTGCCTTCGGCGAGCAAGGTCGATAAGCCTGCCGCGCCGATCAGTCGCCGCTCGCGCTATGAGTCGCGCAACCGAATCACCAAGGATGCCGGCGGCGAAGTCGGCGAGATCGCCATCATCGGCGTGGCCGGACGCTATCCGCAGGCGGGCAACCTCGAACAGTTCTGGGCCAATCTGAGCCAGGGCAAGGACAGCATCACCGAGATCCCATCCGAGCGCTGGGACCACACGCTGTATTACGACGAAGACCGTACCAAGCCCGGCAAGACCTATGGAAAATGGGGCGGCTTTATCGATGGCGTCGATCTGTTCGATCCGCTGTTCTTCAATATCTCGCCGCGCGAAGCGGAGCTGATGGATCCGCAGGAACGGCTGTTCCTGGAATGCGTGCATGCCACGCTCGAAGACGCGGGCTACACACGGGACAACGTGGCCGAGGACAGCAGTGTCGGCGTGTTCGTCGGCGTGATGTACGAGGAGTACCAACTGTACGGCGCGCAAGAGCAAGCGCGGGGACGGCAAATCGTCGTGCCCGGCCATCCGGCATCGATTGCGAACCGCATTTCGTACTTCTGCAGTTTCAATGGTCCCAGCATGGCGCTGGACACGATGTGCTCGTCATCGCTGACGGCGATCCATCTGGCTTGCCAGAGTCTGCAACGCGGCGGCTGCGCGGTGGCCGTCGCCGGTGGCGTGAATGTGTCGGTGCATCCCAACAAGTACTTGATGCTGGCGCAGGGCAAGTTCATTTCCGGCAAGGGCCGTTGCGAGAGTTTCGGCGAAGGCGGCGAAGGCTATGTGCCGGGTGAGGGCGTGGGCGCGGTGCTGCTC
>NZ_KZ857196.1 GCF_003350925.1 Dyella tabacisoli
GATCCATATTCTGGATGCGTCGCTCAACCCGGTGCCCGTCGGAGTGGTCGGGCACCTGTATATCGCCGGTATCGGTCTGGCGCGCGGCTATATCAACCGGCCCGAGCTGACGGCGCGGACCTTTATCCCCAACCCGTTCAGTGCGACGCCGGGTGCGCGGATGTATTTGTCGGGCGATCTGGCGCGGTATCTGCCGGACGGCACCATCGAATACCTGGGCCGCAGCGACCACCAGGTGAAGATTCGCGGCCTGCGCATCGAGCTGGGTGAAATCGAAGCGACGCTGGCGGCACTCGAAGCGGTGCGTGACGCGGTGGTATTGGCGCGGGAGGACAGCGCCGGCAGCCAGCGGCTGGTGGCTTATCTGGTGGCGCATGACGGGCAGGTATTGCCGGACGAAACGCAGCTACGCCCGATGCTGTCGCAGACGCTGCCCGAGTACATGGTGCCGAGTTACTTCGTCATCCTCGATCACATGCCTTTGACGTCGAACGGCAAGGTCAATCGAAACGCCTTGCCGGCCCCGGACATGACGCGCGATGAGGTGGTGTATGTCGCGCCGCGTACGGTAGCAGAGCAACGCATGGCGGAGATCTGGGCGGAAATCCTCAAGCTCGACAAGATCGGCATCCATGACGACTTTTTTGCGCTGGGCGGCCATTCGTTGCTGGCAACGCAATTGATGTCGCGGATCGGCGCGGCATTCCAGGTTGAAATATCGCTGCGGACGATTTTCGATGCACCGACCTTGGCTGAGATGGTCAGCCAGGTAGTGCCGGCCAGCACCGAAGACGTAGACACAGCGCAAGCGCCTGACGAACCGAGCGAAGCGTTTCCGCTGTCGTTTGCCCAGCAGCGTCTGTGGTTTCTGGATCAATTGGAAAGCGATAGCCCGGCATACAACATACCGCTGGCCGTGCGGTTAAAAGGCAAGCTCGATCGCAAAGCGCTGCACGCCGCCCTCAACGGTGTGCTGCATCGCCATGATGCGCTGCGCGCGTACTTTGAAAGCGCAGACGGCACACCGGTGCAGCGAATCATGTCGCGACTGGACCTGGTACTCGCATTCGATGATCTGCGCCATTCCGCCCAGAAGGAACGTGAGGCCGCGGAGCATGCGCTGATACACGATGACACACGCACCCCGTTCGATCTGCAAACCGGGCCGTTGATTCGAGGCAGCCTGATGCAATTCGAAGAGCAGGACCATCTGCTGTTGTTGACGGTGCACCACATCGCGTTCGATGGCTGGTCGATAGGCATTCTGCTGCGGGAAGTCGGTGCGCTGTATGCGAGCCACGCGCTGGGTCTGCCGCCGTCGCTGCCCGAGTTGCCGATGCGTTATGTCGATTTTGCCAGTTGGCAGCGGCAATGGTTGAGCGGCGAGGTACTGGAGCGGCAGCTAAACTATTGGAGGCAGCAATTGGCGGGTAGCCCGAATTTGCTGACCTTGCCGACCGACCGGCCACGCCCGCTCGTACAGAGCCAGGCCGGCGCCACGCTGTCGTACGCCATTCCGGCGGAACTGAGCGCCAAACTGCAAGCTTTGAGCCGGAAAATGCAGAGCACTTTGTTCATGACCTTGTGCGCGGCGTTCAACGTTTTGCTGGCACGTTATTCGGGACAGAGCGACATCTGCATCGGTACGCCGATTGCCAATCGCAACCGTGCCGACATCGAAGGCATCATCGGCTTTTTCGTCAATACGCTGGTGTTGCGCACCCAAGTGGATTTGAGTCTCGGATTCACTACGTTGCTCAAGCAAGTGCGTGCGAACACACTCGATGCCTATACGCATCAGGACGTGCAGTTCGAACAATTGGTCGAGGTGCTGCAGCCGGAGCGACACACCAGCTATTCGCCGCTGTTCCAGGCGATGCTGGTACTGCAGAACATGCCGATGGACGAATTGGTACTGCCGGGCCTGTCGATGAAGGTACTGGACAGCGAAGGCGCCACGGCCAAGTTCGATATCACGCTGACGTTGATGGAGGGCGACAAGGGCTTACAGGGCGACTTCGAGTACAGCACCGACCTGTTTGACGCCAGCACTATCGAGCGCATGGCCGATCATTTCACGCGCTTGCTGTATGCCATCGTGGCGGACCCGACGTGCCCCATAGACGATCTGGTGATGCTCGGCGACGACGAACGCCGGCTCATGTTGTCCGAATGGAACGATACCGCCATCGATTTCTCCGACGCGGGCGTGCCGGCGTCGGCCATCCACCAGCTATTTGAAGCACAGGCCGCGCGTACGCCGGATAACACGGCGATCACCCAGGATGGCGTAGCGATCAGCTATGCCGAACTGAACCAGAAAGCCAACCGACTGGCCCGCCATCTAGTGGCGAACGGCGTCGGTTCGGATGTCCGGGTGGCGATCTGCGTAGAACGCAGCGTGGAGCTGGTGATCGCGATGCTGGCCACGCTCAAGGCGGGCGGTGCGTATGTGCCGCTGGATCCCGCGTATCCGCGCGAGCGGATGACATATGTGATCGAGGATGCCGGTGCTTCGCTGCTGTTGACCCAGTCGACGCTGTTGGAAGCGCTGCCGGTGGGCGGCATTAAGAGGGTAAGCCTGGATCGATCCTTCGCTTGGGATGGACGGCCGGACACGAATCCATCGAACGACGTATCGGCCAATCAACTGGCCTACGTCATTTACACCTCCGGCTCCACCGGACTGCCTAAGGGCGTGATGATCGAACACGCTTCGCTATGCAATCACGTCCAGTCCATTCGCGAGCATTACAAACTGACCGCGACGGACAGGGTGTTGCAGTTTTCGGCACCCGCCTTCGATGTGGCCGGAGAGGAAATCTGGCCGACCCTGATTAGCGGTGCCGAGCTGGTGGTAAGGCCGGCCAGCTTGTTCGACACGGCGGAGCATTTCATGCATTGGGCGGAGGAGCAGCGCCTCAGCGTATTGAATCTGCCCGCATCCTTCTGGCATGGCTGGGTGGGAGAGCTTCTGGCCGGACAGGTCTTGCAGCCGGACCGGTTATCGACCTTGCGCCTGGTTATCGTGGGCAGTGAAGAGGTCAAGCCGGCTGTGGTCTATTCGTGGCAGCAGGTATTTGGTCAGCGCATTCCATTGCTCAATGCATACGGGCCCACTGAAACCACCATCACGGTGATCTTGAATGCCATCGCGCCGCTGAGCGGTAATGAGCCATCGTTGCCGATCGGCCGGCCGATAGCCAATACGCAGGCCTATATCCTTGACCGAAACGGGCAACCGGTGCCGATTGGCGTCGCCGGCGAACTGCATATCGGCGGCGTGCAGGTGGCCCGCGGTTACTTGCATCGCCCCGAGCTGACGGCGGAAAAATTCATCCCCGATCCGTACGCTGTCGAACCAGGGGCTCGGCTGTACAAGACCGGTGACCTGGCTCGTTTCCTCCCGGATGGCTATATCGAATACCTTGGAAGAAGCGATTTCCAGGTCAAGATTCGCGGATTCCGCATTGAACTGGGTGAAATCGAAGCCAAGCTACAGGCGATCGACGGGATACGCGAAGCGGTCGTATTGGCACGCGAAGGGCAGGGCGGCGACAAGCGCCTGGTGGCCTACGTGGTTGCGCAGGAAGGTTATCGGCCGGATGCAGAAACCTTGCGTGCGCAACTGGCCAGGGAGCTGGCTAGCTATATGTTGCCGAGTGCCTATGTAACGCTGGATGCGCTGCCGCTGACCGCCAACGGCAAGATTGATCGCAACGCGTTTCCCACGCCTGAGCTGCAGCACGGCGAAGCAGCCTATGTCGCGCCACGCACGCCCGCCGAAGAAATCATGGCCGGCATTTGGGCTGAGGTCTTGAGGCTCGACAAGGTCAGCATCCATGACGACTTCTTCGCCCTGGGTGGCCACTCGCTGCTGGCGACCCAATTGATGTCGCGAGTACAGCGCGCGCTGAAGGTCGCATTGCCGTTGCGCGCCTTGTTCGAAGCACCGTCGATTTCAGCATTGATGCTGAAGGTCGCCGAAGCCGATGCCGGCGTCAGTGCGCCGCCGCTATTGCCTGTAAACCGCGATATGCCGTTGCCGTTGTCGTTTGCCCAGACCCGCTTGTGGTTCCTGGATCAGTTGGAACGCCAGAATGCGCTTTACAACATTCCGGCCGCCGTTCGCCTGACCGGCTATCTCGACGTGGACGCGCTGACGCGCACGCTCAACGAAATCGTGCGCCGCCATGAAGCACTGCGCACCCGCTTTGCGGGACGCGAAGGGGCGCCCGTGCAAATCATCATGCCTCGCACGGTAATGCCGCTGGCGGTAAACGATTTGTCCGATTTGCCGGTAAAGGAGCGCGAAGCCAGGGCGCAATGGCTGTCGGTGGAGGAAGCGCAAACACCTTTTAATCTGGAAGCGGATCTGCTGATTCGTGGGTCGCTGCTGCGGCTCGACGAACAGGAGCATTTACTGTTTTTGACAATGCACCATATTGTCTTCGACGGTTGGTCGCTGGCGATATTGATACGCGAGATCGGAGCCATCTACGCGGCCTATACGCAAGGCCTGCCATCGCCGCTGCCCGACTTGCCGATTCAATACGCGGACTTTGCCCACTGGCAGCGGCAGTGGCTGAGCGGGGGGGTACTAGAGCAGCAGCTTGGCTATTGGAAGCAGCAGTTGGCGGACAGCCCGAGCTTGTTGACGCTGCCCACGGACTGGCCACGGCCCGCGCTGCCGAGCCACCGCGGCGCCATGGTGTCGTTCGCGGTGCCGGCGGCACTGGTATCGGGCTTGCAGGCGCTTAGCCGCCAGACACAAAGCACATTGTTCATGACGCTGTCCGCGGCGTTCAACGTGCTGCTGGCGCGCTATTCGGGCCAGAGCGACATCTGCATCGGCACGCCGATCGCCAATCGCAACCGCACCGACATCGAATCGCTGATCGGCTTTTTCGTCAACACCTTGGTGCTGCGCACACAAGTGGACCTTGCCCTTGATTTCAACGGCCTGCTGCAGCAAATGCGGCAGCACACGCTGGATGCCTATGCCCACCAGGATGTGCCCTTCGAGCAATTGGTCGAAGCGCTGCAGCCGGAGCGGCATACCAGCTATTCACCGCTGTTCCAGGTGATGTTGGTATTGCAGAACACGCCGATGGATGAACTGGTCTTGCCGGGTCTGTCGATGAGTGTGCTGGAAAGCGAAAGCATCACGGCCAAGTTCGACATCACCCTGACCTTGGCCGAAGACCAGGACGGTTTGCAGGGCTATTTCGAGTACAGCACCGACCTGTTCGAGGCGAGCACGATCGAGCGCATGGGCGTGCACTTCACCAACTTGCTGCAAGCGATTGTGGCCGATCCCGGCTGTGCCGTCGGCGAGCTGGCGATGCTGGGCGAGGCCGAACGCCGGCAGCTTCTCCGCACGTTCAACGATACCGCCACGGTTTATCCGCGCGTTCAGCGCGATACATCGACGCTGCATCAGTTGTTCGAGGCGCAAGTGCCGCGCAGCGCGGAACATGCTGCGGTGGTGTATGAAGGCGTCTCGTTGAGCTATGCGCAACTCAATGCGCAAGCCAATCGGCTGGCGCGTCATCTGCGCCAACTGGGTGTTGGCCCGGATGTGCTGGTGGGCCTATGCGTCGAGCGTTCGATAGAGATGATCGTCGGCCTGTACGGCATCCTGAAAGCGGGCGGCGCCTATGTGCCGCTGGACCCGGCGTATCCGGCGGATCGCCTGGCGACGATCCTGGCCGACGCCCGGCCGGCGGTGGTCCTGACGCAACGGCATCTGCGGGCGCATATCCCCACCGTACCGGGCCTGCCGGTGTTCTGCCTGGATAGTGAAGCCGACACGCTGGCGGCCTACGCCGACGGCAACCTCGAGCACCACACGCAACCGAATGATCTGGCCTATGTGATCTACACCTCGGGCTCGACCGGCAAGCCGAAGGGTGTCGGCATCGACCAGCAAGGCATCGTCAACCGGCTGCAATGGATGCAGGAAGCGTATCCGTTGACGGCGGCCGACCGGGTCTTGCAGAAGACGCCTTTCAGCTTCGACGTGTCGGTGTGGGAATTCTTCTGGCCCTTGCTCGAAGGGGCGACACTGGTAGTCGCTCGGCCGGGCGGA
>NZ_KZ857197.1 GCF_003350925.1 Dyella tabacisoli
GGCGGCTCACCTAGGACGAAACGTCTCGGGGCGATTCAGAAGAACGAATCGCAAGCGATTGATCTTTGACAGTATGCGCAGGTGACTTGTGTGGGCGTCTTGCGGTGGATGATTCATGTCCAATAAATGCAAGCGCCTAACATTAAAGTCAAACGTAAAAGCTTGACGTTTTAAGGTTAGGGTTAACGCTTCGGAAAGATAGATTAGCGAGTTGCCTTCGGGTGATGAGCTGGTCGAAAACTTAAGTGAAGAGTTTGATCCTGGCTCAGATTGAACGCTGGCGGCATGCCTAACACATGCAAGTCGAACGGCAGCACAGCAGTAGCAATACTGTGGGTGGCGAGTGGCGGACGGGTGAGTAATGCATCGGGACCTACCTAGACGTGGGGGATAACGTAGGGAAACTTACGCTAATACCGCATACGTCCTACGGGAGAAAGCGGGGGATCTTCGGACCTCGCGCGGTTAGACGGACCGATGTTCGATTAGCTAGTTGGTAGGGTAATGGCCTACCAAGGCGACGATCGATAGCTGGTCTGAGAGGATGATCAGCCACACTGGAACTGAGACACGGTCCAGACTCCTACGGGAGGCAGCAGTGGGGAATATTGGACAATGGGCGCAAGCCTGATCCAGCAATGCCGCGTGTGTGAAGAAGGCCTTCGGGTTGTAAAGCACTTTTATCAGGAGCGAAATGCCATTGGCTAATACCCGGTGGAGCTGACGGTACCTGAGGAATAAGCACCGGCTAACTTCGTGCCAGCAGCCGCGGTAATACGAAGGGTGCAAGCGTTAATCGGAATTACTGGGCGTAAAGCGTGCGTAGGCGGTTCGTTAAGTCTGTCGTGAAATCCCCGGGCTCAACCTGGGAATGGCGATGGATACTGGCGAGCTAGAGTGTGATAGAGGATGGTGGAATTCCCGGTGTAGCGGTGAAATGCGTAGAGATCGGGAGGAACATCAGTGGCGAAGGCGGCCATCTGGATCAACACTGACGCTGAGGCACGAAAGCGTGGGGAGCAAACAGGATTAGATACCCTGGTAGTCCACGCCCTAAACGATGCGAACTGGATGTTGGTCTCAACTCGGAGATCAGTGTCGAAGCTAACGCGTTAAGTTCGCCGCCTGGGGAGTACGGTCGCAAGACTGAAACTCAAAGGAATTGACGGGGGCCCGCACAAGCGGTGGAGTATGTGGTTTAATTCGATGCAACGCGAAGAACCTTACCTGGCCTTGACATGTCTGGAATCCTGCAGAGATGCGGGAGTGCCTTCGGGAATCAGAACACAGGTGCTGCATGGCTGTCGTCAGCTCGTGTCGTGAGATGTTGGGTTAAGTCCCGCAACGAGCGCAACCCTTGTCCTTAGTTGCCAGCACGTAATGGTGGGAACTCTAAGGAGACTGCCGGTGACAAACCGGAGGAAGGTGGGGATGACGTCAAGTCATCATGGCCCTTACGGCCAGGGCTACACACGTACTACAATGGTCGGTACAGAGGGTTGCAATACCGCGAGGTGGAGCCAATCCCAGAAAGCCGATCCCAGTCCGGATCGTAGTCTGCAACTCGACTACGTGAAGTCGGAATCGCTAGTAATCGCGGATCAGCTATGCCGCGGTGAATACGTTCCCGGGCCTTGTACACACCGCCCGTCACACCATGGGAGTGAGTTGCTCCAGAAGCCGTTAGTCTAACCGCAAGGGGGACGACGACCACGGAGTGGTTCATGACTGGGGTGAAGTCGTAACAAGGTAGCCGTATCGGAAGGTGCGGCTGGATCACCTCCTTTCGAGAACGACAGAACGTTCCCGCAAGACGTCCACACAAGACACCTGCACATCCGCGCGCTTAAGGCGTGACAGGCCCATGGGCCTATAGCTTTATGGGTCCGTAGCTCAGGTGGTTAGAGCGCACCCCTGATAAGGGTGAGGCCGGTGGTTCGAGTCCACCTGGACCCACCACTAAGCACCTGGGGCCATAGCTCAGCTGGGAGAGCACCTGCTTTGCAAGCAGGGGGTCGTCGGTTCGATCCCGACTGGCTCCACCAGTTTAGAACGCCTTTAAGCATTGGGACGGATGTGTAGCGCATACCAAAGATTTAGTGAAGTCATCCGGCGTTGAGGCCGGTGTGATGTTCTTTGAAAACGTAAACGAGTGACAAGCGTCTTGGTTTGAAACCAAACCGAGACAAGTGTTAAGGCAAGTAATAACGAAGTGGCTTGGATTGTAAGCCCTGAGGCGACTTGGGGTTATATGGTCAAGCGACTAAGCGTATACGGTGGATGCCTTGGCAGTCAGAGGCGATGAAGGACGTGGCAGCCTGCGAAAAGTGTCGGGGAGCTGGCAACAAGCTTTGATCCGGCAATGTCCGAATGGGGAAACCCACCGCGTAAGCGGTATCGCATAGTGAATACATAGCTATGCGAAGCGAACCCGGGGAACTGAAATATCTAAGTACCCGGAGGAAAAGAAATCAACCGAGATTCCCTGAGTAGCGACGAGCGAACGGGGAGCAGCCCAAAAGCGCATGATGTTCTAGCCAAACGGTTTGGAAAGGCCGGCCATAGCGGGTGATAGCCCCGTAGGCGAAAGGGCACTGTGCGTGAAATTGAGTAAGGCGGGGCACGTGAAACCCTGTCTGAACATGGGGGGACCATCCTCCAAGGCTAAATACTCCTGACTGACCGATAGCGAACAAGTACCGTGAGGGAAAGGCGAAAAGAACCCCGGAGAGGGGAGTGAAATAGACCCTGAAACCGTATACGTACAAGCAGTGGAAGCCCGCAAGGGTGACTGCGTACCTTTTGTATAATGGGTCAGCGACTTACTGTCAGTGGCAAGCTTAACCGTATAGGGGAGGCGAAGGGAAACCGAGTCTGAATAGGGCGCATAGTCTCTGGCAGTAGACCCGAAACCGAGTGATCTATCCTTGGCCAGGTTGAAGGTGCGGTAACACGCACTGGAGGACCGAACCCACATCTGTTGCAATAGATGGGGATGAGCTGAGGATAGGAGTGAAAGGCTAAACAAACTCGGAGATAGCTGGTTCTCCTCGAAAGCTATTTAGGTAGCGCCTCGTGCGAATACTGTTGGGGGTAGAGCACTGTTATGGCTAGCGGGTCATCGAGACTTAGCAAACCATGGCAAACTCCGAATACCAACACGTACTACACGGGAGACACACGGCGGGTGCTAACGTCCGTCGTGAAAAGGGAAACAACCCAGACCCGCAGCTAAGGTCCCAAAGTCATAGCTAAGTGGAAAACGATGTGGGAAGGCATAGACAGCCAGGAGGTTGGCTTAGAAGCAGCCATCCTTTAAAGAAAGCGTAATAGCTCACTGGTCGAGTCGGCCTGCGCGGAAGATTTAACGGGGCTAAGCTATGCACCGAAGCTCGGGGTGTGCACATTTATGTGTACGCGGTAGAGGAGCGTTCTGTAAGCCTGTGAAGGTGAGTTGAGAAGCTTGCTGGAGGTATCAGAAGTGCGAATGCTGACATGAGTAACGATAATGGGGGTGAAAAGCCCCCACGCCGAAAGCCCAAGGTTTCCTCGCGCAACGTTCATCGGCGCAGGGTGAGTCGGCCCCTAAGGCGAGGCAGAAATGCGTAGTCGATGGGAAGCAGGTTAATATTCCTGCACTTGTCTGTAGTGCGATGTGGGGACGGAGAAAGTTAGGTCTACCGGGCGTTGGTTGTCCCGGGGAAAGGAGGTAGGCATGAATCTTAGGCAAATCCGGGATTCTTTATGCCGAGCACCGAGACGAGTCCTATTGGACGAAGTGACTGATACTACGCTTCCAGGAAAAGCCACTAAGCTTCAGCTACAGAGAAACCGTACCGTAAACCGACACTGGTAGGCAGGGTGAGAATCCCAAGGCGCTTGAGAGAACTCGGGTGAAGGAACTAGGCAAAATGGCACCGTAACTTCGGGAGAAGGTGCGCCCATCGGTGTGGTCACGTGCGTGACTGAGCATTGATGGGTCGCAGTAACCTGGCCGCTGCGACTGTTTATCAAAAACACAGCACTCTGCAAACACGAAAGTGGACGTATAGGGTGTGACGCCTGCCCGGTGCTGGAAGGTTAATTGATGGGGTCAGCCGCAAGGCGAAGCTCTTGATCGAAGCCCCAGTAAACGGCGGCCGTAACTATAACGGTCCTAAGGTAGCGAAATTCCTTGTCGGGTAAGTTCCGACCTGCACGAATGGCGTAACGACAGCGGCGCTGTCTCCACCCGAGACTCAGTGAAATTGAAATCGCTGTGAAGATGCAGCGTTCCCGCGGCAAGACGGAAAGACCCCGTGAACCTTTACTATAGCTTTACATTGAACGTTGAGTTCTTCTGTGTAGGATAGGTGGGAGGCTATGAAACCGAGACGCTAGTTTCGGTGGAGCCATCCTTGAAATACCACCCTGAAGTGCTTGACGTTCTAACCTAGGTCCGTAATCCGGATCAGGGACCATGTATGGTGGGTAGTTTGACTGGGGCGGTCTCCTCCTAAAGAGTAACGGAGGAGTACGAAGGTACGCTCAGCGCGGTCGGACATCGCGCACTGTGTGCAATGGCATAAGCGTGCTTGACTGCGAGATCGACGGATCAAGCAGGTACGAAAGTAGGTCATAGTGATCCGGTGGTTCTGTATGGAAGGGCCATCGCTCAACGGATAAAAGGTACTCCGGGGATAACAGGCTGATACCGCCCAAGAGTTCATATCGACGGCGGTGTTTGGCACCTCGATGTCGGCTCATCACATCCTGGGGCTGTAGCCGGTCCCAAGGGTATGGCTGTTCGCCATTTAAAGTGGTACGCGAGCTGGGTTCAGAACGTCGTGAGACAGTTCGGTCCCTATCTGTCGTGGGCGTTGGAGATTTGAGGGGGGCTGCTCCTAGTACGAGAGGACCGGAGTGGACGTTCCGCTGGTGTTCGGGTTGTCATGCCCATGGCATTGCCCGGTAGCTACGAACGGAAGTGATAACCGCTGAAAGCATCTAAGCGGGAAGCACGCCCCAAGATGAGATCTCCCGAGACTTCGAGTCTCCTTAAGGCACCATCAAGACTAGGTGGTTGATAGGCACGGTGTGGAAGTGCAGCAATGCATTGAGCTTACGTGTACTAATGAGCCGTGAGGCTTGACCATATAACCCCAAGACGCTTCGCACGCTTTACTTCGCGAACACGTCTCGACACAATTTCACCTCGACGCTTGTCACTCGTTTACACCTTATGCCGGACCGGCGCTTCATAGCGCTGTCCGCACCCTTTCCCTGGCGGACATAGCGCTGTGGTACCACCCGATCCCATCCCGAACTCGGAAGTGAAACGCAG
>NZ_KZ857198.1 GCF_003350925.1 Dyella tabacisoli
GGCGGCGCGCGAAGATCATCTGGGTCACAAACAACTGGTCGGCTATGCGGTGCCGCAGGACGGCTACGCACTGGATGCGGCCGCGTTGCGGCGCACGCTGGCCGAGCTGTTGCCCGACTACATGGTGCCAGTCACCGTCGTACTGCTGCCCGCCTTGCCGCTCTCGCCCAACGGCAAGCTCGACCGCGCCGCGTTGCCGGCGGCGGACTTTAACCGCGAGCCGCTGCGCGAACCGCGCAACCCGCAAGAGGCCGCCCTGGCCGCGCTGTTTGCCGAAGTACTCGGCATCGAACAGATCGGCATCGATGACAGCTTCTTTGAATTGGGCGGCGACAGCATCCGCTCGATCCAACTGGTCAGCCGGGCGCGACTGGCGGGATGGCTCATCAAGCCGCGCGACGTGTTCCAGCACAAGACCGTCGAAGCACTGGCCCTGGTCGCGGTGCCAGCCGTCGATGCAGCCACCGATGCGCTGGATATCGCCAGTGGACCGCTGCGGGCGACCCCGATCATGCAGTGGTTTTTGGAGCATGGCGGCGCAGGCATCCAAACGTTCCATCAAAACGTGCTGCTGCGCAGTCCGGCCGAGCTGACGCTCGATAGCCTGATCGCATCGCTGCAAGTACTGCTCGACCACCACGACCTGCTGCGCCTGCGGCTCTCGCGCAGCGCGAACCATCCTGCCGGCGAGATGATCGTCCTGCCGGAAGGGAGCGTGGATGCCGCCAGTTGTGTGGCGCGGGTCGATGCACATGGCATGGACAGCACGGCATTGCGCCAGGCGATTGCGACGCATACCGATGCCGCGCAGCAGCGCCTCGCGCCTTACGACGGAAAAATGCTGCAGGCGGTGTGGTTCGATGCCGGTGACGGACAACAAGGTCGATTGTTGTTGTTGCTGCACCATCTGGTCGTCGATGGTGTGTCGTGGCGTATCGTGCTGCCGGACCTGGCCGGTGCATGGCAGGCCTTGCATGCCGGCCGCCCAGCCGTGCGCCCCGCCAAGAGCAGCTCATTCCGCTTATGGGCCGACAAACTGGCCGCCGAGGCGACGAGCGAACGGCGACAGGCCGAATGGCCGCTGTGGAAGCGCATGCTCGAAGGCGCCGATCCGCAGCTTGCGCCACACCGGCTCGACCCGCAGCTCGATCGCGTACAGAACAGCGGACAGTTGCAACTGCGCTTGCCCGTCGCCGTGACCGAAGCCCTGCTTGGTCGGGTACCGTCTGCGCTCAATGGACGCATCAACGATGTTCTGCTGACCGCCTTCGGCCTGGCATTGGCCGATTGGCGCAAGCAGCGCGGACAAGCTGGCCCATGCGTGCGCATCGACCTCGAAGGCCACGGCCGCGAAGACATTTTCGATGGCGTGGATCTTTCGCGCACGGTCGGCTGGTTCACCAGCGTGTTCCCCATCAGCGTGGAGCTGGGCGACTTCGATGTGCCGCGTGCGCTCGCCGGCCATGCGGATCTAGGCCGCGCCTTCAAGCAATTCAAGGAACAGTTGCATGCGTTGCCTGACCACGGGCTGGGTTTTGGACTGCTGCGCCATCTCAATCCGACGACTGCCGCCACCCTCTCGGCCTATGCCGATGCACAGGTGAGTTTCAATTACCTGGGCCGTTTCGAAGCCTCGGACCAACAAGCCTGGACCATGGCCGATGAAGCCGACCGGCTGGGCAGCGGCAGCGACGGCGCCATGCCGTTGACCCATGCCATCGCGCTCAACGCCCTGGCCGAGGAAAGCGTCGACGGCCCCTGCCTGGTGGCGAACTGGAGCTGGGCCGCGCGCCTGTTCAATCACGACGACATCGCCGACCTCGCGCAGGGCTGGTTCCGTGCGCTGGAAGCCCTGGTCACCTTTGCGCAGAGCTCGCAGGCCGGCGGCTTCACGCCTTCCGACGTGCCGCTGCTATCGATCAACCAAGCCGACATCGAATACCTGGAGTCGCTGTATGCATCACGACATTGAGGACATGCTGCCGTTGTCGCCGCTGCAACAGGGACTGCTGTTCCAGCACCTGTACGACGAGGGCGCACCCGACGCTTACCTGGTGCAGACCCTGTTTGAACTCGATGGGCCGCTCGATGCCGAGGCGCTGCACGCGGCGGCGCAGAACCTGCTCAGGCGCCATCCCAACCTTCGCGCAAGTTTCATGCAGAGCGGCTTCAACGAACCGGTACAAATCATCCCGCGCGAAATCGCCGTGCCATGGCGACTGCTCGATCTGAGTCGGCACGAACCGGCCGCACGCGAAACCGCGCACGCACAGGTGCTGCACGACGATCGCGCGCAAGCCTTTCAGGCCGCGCATGGCCCCCTGCTGCGCTTTACCCTGGTGCGCCTGGGCGAACGGCAGCACCAGTTGATCTTCACCAATCATCATCTGTTGCTCGATGGCTGGTCGATGCCGATTTTTCTGGATGAATTATTTGCGTTGTATCGGAGCCGCGGCGCCACGCCTTTGCCGCGCGTCACGCCATATCGCAATTACCTCGCGTGGTTGCGGCAACAAGATCAGGCGGCCGCGCAATCGGCGTGGCGCAAATATCTGGATGGCGTAAGTGAAGCCACCCGCCTGGCGCCAACGACGAGCGGCAAGATGTCGATGCTGCCGCAGGTCTTCAACGTCCGCCTGGGCGCAAGCTTGAGCGAAGCGTTGCAGCAACGCGCGCGCGTCGCGGGGGTCACGCTCAACACCTTGTTTCAGGCGGCCTGGGCCTTATGGTTGTCGCGACATACCGGTCGCAACGATGTGATCTTCGGTATCACCGTATCGGGCCGCCCGCCGGAGATCGCCGGGGTCGAGCAAATGGTCGGCCTGTTTATCAATACCGTGCCACTGCGCGTGACGCTGGATCCGGCGCAAAGCATGCAAGCCTTGCTGCTGCGATTGCAGGCCGAGCAGGTTGCGCTGCTGGACCACCAGCATCTCGGCCTGGCGCAGATCCAGCAGCTCGCCGGTATCGGTGAATTATTCGATACGCATTTCATCTTCGAGAACCTGCCGCTGGAGCAGGCAGGCGTTCTCGGTGCGCCGGACGACGGCCTGCATTGCCGCTACAGCGGGGGCCAGGGCGGCGATGTAACTCACTATCCGCTGGGGCTGATGGCGCTGCCCGGCGCCGATATGGAATTGCGTTTCGGTTATCGCCCCGATCTGTTCGACCAGGATACGGTGGCCAGATTGGCGCAGCGCCTGGTGCGTGTACTGGACGCTATCGCCTATGCGCCGCAGCAAGCCATCGGCGTGATCGATCTGCTCGATAAGGCCGAGCGCGAACAAGTCGTAGTGAACTGGAACGCCACCACCCGCGCGCTGCCGGCATCGAGCTTTCCCCTGCTGTTCGAGCAACAGGTGTCGCGTGCGCCCGATGCCATCGCGGCGGTGTTTGAACAAGAGCGCCTGACCTACGCCGAACTCAACGCTCGCGCCAATCGCCTCGCGCATGCGCTGGTAGCCCAAGGCATCGGCCCCGAACAAGCGGTCGCCGTCGCCCTGCCGCGTTCGCTCGATATGCTGGTCGCCCTGCTCGCCGTGCTTAAAAGCGGTGCCGCCTATCTGCCGCTGGACCTGGATTATCCGGCCGAACGGCTGGCCTATATGCTCGACGATGCGCAGCCTGCGCTCGTCCTCGCTCGCAGCGATGCCGCGGTGGCGCTACCGGCGCACCAGGCGATCTGGTGGCTCGATCAGCACAGCGTCGCGGAGCAGGCGGCGAGCGATCTGGACGACCGCGAGCGCACTCGCCCGCTGCATGCCGACCATCCGGCCTATGTGATCTACACCTCCGGCTCCACCGGACGGCCCAAGGGCGTCGCGGTCCGCCATGCCGGATTGAGTAACTTCCTGCACAGCATGCGCGAACAACCCGGCATCGCCGCCGGCGAAACGCTGTTGGCCTGCACACCGATCTCCTTCGACATCGCCGCGCTGGAGCTATACCTGCCGCTGCTGCAGGGCGCCTGCGTGCAGATCGTGCCGCGTGCGGTAAGTACCGATGGCCTGCGCCTGCGTGCCCTGCTCGATGCGGTCGCACCGCAGGCGATGCAGGCTACCCCGGCCACCTGGCAGATGCTGCGCGAGGCCGGCTGGCAACCCGCCGCGTCCTTGCGCGTGCTGTGCGGCGGCGAAGCGTTGCCGCCCGAGCTGGCGAGCTTTCTACGCCAGGGCGCCGCCTTGTGGAATCTCTACGGCCCCACCGAAACCACCGTGTGGTCGCTGGCCGAACACGTCGGCGACGGTCCGGTGCGGATCGGCCGGCCC
>NZ_KZ857199.1 GCF_003350925.1 Dyella tabacisoli
CTATATGCAACAGGCCCTGGAAAGCCTGCTGCAGGCACTGGAAACCGATCCACGCAAGCCGGTACGCGAACTGGAAGTGCTGCCCGCCGACGAACGAGAGCTGCTGCTGCACGGCATGAGCGGAGCACCGGCGTCTTACGATGCCGAGCTGTGTATGCATCAGTTGTTCGAGGCACAGGTGCGAAAATCTCCTGCGGCCACCGCGCTGGTATCGGCCACGCAATCGCTCAGCTACGCCGAACTCAATGCGCAGGCCAACCGCCTGGCGCATCACTTGATCGCGCTGGGTATACGACCCGATGACCGCGTGGCGATCTGCGCCGAGCGCAGCGTCGCCATGGTGGTCGGATTGCTGGCGATCCTGAAGGCTGGCGGCGCCTACCTGCCGCTGGATCCGACCTATCCCGGCGAACGGCTGACGCAAATCATCGGCGACGCGGAGCCGGCGCTGCTACTTGCCGACCCAGCCGGTCGGCGCGCGCTCGATCTCATGGCCAACGACCTCAACGCCAGCGCACGGCCGACCGTGCTTGATATCGCCGCGCCGCAAGCAGCATGGTCACAACAACCCGCGACCGATCCCGACCCCCGCACGCTCGGCCTGAACTCCGCGCACGTGGCCTATGTGATCTACACCTCCGGCTCCACCGGCCAGCCCAAAGGCGTGCAGAACGAGCATCGTGCACTGATTAACCGCCTGAGCTGGATGCAGGACACCTACGGCCTGAGCAGCGACGATGTCGTGCTGCAAAAAACGCCTTACGGCTTCGACGTATCGGTATGGGAGTTCTTCTGGACCCTGGGCTATGGCGCAACCCTCTTGCTGGCAGCGCCTGAAGCGCACAAAGATCCCGATTACCTCGTCGAGCTGATTGCGCGGCACGGCGTGACCACGCTGCACTTCGCACCATCGATGCTGAGCAGTTTTCTGGATGCCAGCGATGTCGAGCGCTGCACATCGCTGCGGCGTCTGATCTGCAGCGGCGAAGCCTTGCCTGCCGCCACCGTGCGCAAGGCCAGGCAACTGCTGCCCAGTACCTCGCTGCACAATCTGTATGGGCCCACCGAAGCAGCCATCGACGTTACCGCGTGGTCGTGCCCGGCGGATTTCGACGCGAATATCGTGCCGATCGGCCGGCCGATCGCCAACACCAGCATCTACCTGCTGGACGAACATCAGCAACCGGTCCCGCTGGGCGCGGTGGGTGAGCTGTATATCGGCGGCGACGGCGTCGCGCGCGGTTATCTCAAGCGCGCCCAACTTACCGCCGAGCGCTTCCTGCATAACCCGTTCGGCAAGGCGCCGGATGCACGTATGTACCGCAGCGGCGACTTGGCCCGCTACCTGCCGGACGGCGATATCGAATACCTCGGCCGCAACGATCATCAGGTAAAGATTCGCGGTTTCCGCATCGAGCTGGGCGAGATCGAGGCGGCATTGAACGACTTGGCATCGGTAGCGCAAAGCACGGTGATCGCCCGCGAGGATCGTCCCGGCGAGCGGCGGCTGGTGGCCTACGTAACGTTGCCGGCCGACGTCGGCACCGAACCAGCGAAACTCATCACCACATGGCGCACGCAACTGCTCAAGCGATTGCCCGACTATATGGTGCCGTCGGCCATCGTGGTGCTTGAAGCGCTGCCGCTCACGCCCAACGGCAAGGTCGACCGCAACGCCCTGCCCGCGCCCGAAGGCGATGCCTATGCGCGACGCAGCTACGAGCCACCGCAGGGCGAGGTGGAGGTGCTGCTGGCTCAAGTGTGGTCCGAGTTGCTCGGCATCGAGCGCATCAGCCGCCACGATAACTTCTTCGAGTTAGGCGGCCATTCGTTGCTTGCCATACGCGTGATGGGGCATCTGCGCCGACTGGGCCTGCACATTGAAGTGCACATGCTGTTCGCCACACCGATCCTGGCCGAACTCGCCGCACTGACCGCCGGCGAAAGCAGCCACCGCGAACTGATCGTCCCGGCCAATCTCATCACCGTGGATAGCAAGGCGATCACGCCGGAGATGCTGCCGCTGATCGAACTGCAGCAGGTCGATATCGATCACATCGTGGCCCAGGTACCCGGCGGCATCGCCAACGTGCAGGACATTTACGCCTTGTCGCCCTTGCAGGACGGCATCCTGTTTCACCACCAACTGGCGAGCGAAGGCGACCCTTACTTACAAGTCAACCAGCTCGCCTTCGCTCACCGCGGCGTGCTGGATAGCTACCTGGCCGCCCTGCAACAGGTGGTCGATCGCCACGATATCCTGCGCACCTCGTTCGCCTGGGAACAGCTAAGCACACCGGCCCAGGTCGTGTGGCGCCACGCCCGGCTGGACGTACTCGAAGTGACCCTCGATACGGACGGCACCCCGCCCGGCGAGCAACTGACGCGCCGCTTCGACCCACGCCACTACCGCATCGACCTGACCCATGCACCGCTGCTGCGCCTGGTCATCGCCCGCGAACCGGACAGCGAACGCTGGCTGCTGCTGCAACTGCAACACCATCTGATCGACGACATCTCCTCGCTAAGCATCATGCTCAGCGAAATCCAGGCCATCGTGCAGGGACGCGGCCAGCAACTGCCCCCACCGCAGTCGTTCCGCAACGTAGTGGCGCAGTCGCGCCTGGGCATCAGCGCACAGGAGCACGAGCGCTTCTTCCGCGGCATGCTCGCCGATATCAACGAGCCGACCATCCCGTTCGGCCTCGGCGATGTGCATCGCGACGGCAGCCGCATGCACGACGCGCATCGGGTACTGCCGCCAACCATCAACGACCGCCTGCGCACGCAAGCGCGCAACCTCGGCGTCAGCCTCGCCAGCCTGTGCCATCTCGCCTGGGGCCAGGTGGTCGCACGCACCAGCGGCCGCGAACACGTGGTGTTCGGCACCGTGCTGTTCGGCCGCATGCAGGCCGGCAACGATGCCGATCGCACCATGGGCCTGTTCATCAACACCTTGCCGCTGCGCCTGGACCTGGACGCCACCGGCGTAGAGGACAGCGTGCGCCAT
>NZ_KZ857200.1 GCF_003350925.1 Dyella tabacisoli
GTGCCGGCCTACTTCGTGGTACTCGATGAGCTGCCCTTGACCACGAACGGCAAAATCGATCGCCGGGCGCTGCCTGCGCCGGACATGACGCGCAGCGAGGTCGGCTATGTGGCGCCGCGTACACCCAGCGAAGAAATCATGGCCGGCATCTGGGCGGAGATTTTGCATCTCGACAAGGTCGGCATCCATGACGACTTCTTCGCGCTGGGCGGCCATTCGTTGCTGGCGACCCAGTTGATGTCGCGCATTGGAACGATGTTCCAGACCAAGATATCGCTACGCACGATTTTCGAAAGCCCCACATTGGCTGACATGGCGGCCATCGTCGCGCAGGCGACCGCCGAATCTTCGGCGGCATCGCAACGGCCGGCGGAGCCGCCGAGGGAGGCGTTTCCGCTGTCGTTTGCACAGCAGCGCTTGTGGTTCATCGATCAATTGGAAGGCCAAAGCGCTACTTACAACATCCCGGTGACGATTCGCCTGAAAGGCCAGCTCGATCGGCAGGCGCTGCAAGGGGCGCTCAACGATGTCGTGTGTCGCCATGATGCGTTGCGCGCGTATTTTGAAAGCGAACACGGCACACCGGTGCAGCGAATCATGCCGCGACTGGACTTGGTGCTTGCACTCAATGATCTGCGTCATCTGGCGCCGGATGAGCGTGAGGCCAAGGCGCGCGAGTTGATGCTCGATGAAACACGCACACCCTTCGATCTGCAAACCGGACCATTGATCCGAGGCAGCTTGTTGCAACTCACAGAGCAGGATTATGTGCTGTTGCTGACGATGCATCACATCGCATCGGATGGCTGGTCGATGGGCGTCCTGGTGCGGGAAGTCAGTGCGCTGTATGCGAGCCATGCGCTGGGTTCGCCGTTATCGCTGCCTGAATTGCCGATGCGCTATGTCGATTTTGCCAGTTGGCAGCGGCAATGGCTGAGCGGCGATGTCCTGGAGCGGCAGCTTAACCATTGGAGGCAGCAACTGGCTGGCAGCCCGGAGTTGCTGACCTTGCCTACCGATCGACTACGCCCGTTGGTGCAGAGCCAACGTGGCACTTCGCTGCCGTACGTCATCCCGGCGGAACTGAGCGTCAAGCTGCAGGCGTTGAGCCGAAAAACGCAGAGCACCATGTTCATGACCTTGTGCGCAGCGTTCAACGTGCTGCTGGCACGTTATTCGGGCCAGAACGATATCTGCATCGGCACGCCGATCGCCAATCGCAACCGCGCCGACATCGAGGGCATGATCGGCTTCTTCGTCAACACCTTGGTGCTGCGTACCGAGGTGGATCTGAGTCTCGGATTCACCGATCTGCTTAAGCAAGTGCGAACGAACACGCTCGATGCCTATACGCACCAGGATGTGCAATTCGAGCAATTGGTCGAAGCGCTGCAGCCGGAGCGGCATGCCAGCTATTCGCCGCTGTTTCAGGTGATGCTGGTGCTGCAGAATGCCCCGATGAACAAGCTGGCCTTACCTGGCTTGCAGTTAGAGCTTGTTTCGAGTGAAAGCACGACCGCCAAATTCGATTTGACCCTGGCGTTGACCGAAGGCAAGGACGGTATACAGGGCTACTTCGAATACAGCACCGACCTGTTCGAGGCGAACACGATTGAGCGCATGGGCGTGCATTTCACGAATCTGCTGCAAGCCATCGTGGCCGATCCCGGCTGCGCCGTCGGCGAGCTGGCGATGCTGGGCGAGGCCGAACGCCGGCAGCTTCTCCGCACGTTCAACGATACCGCCACGGTTTATCCGCGCGTTCAGCGCGATACATCGACGCTGCATCAGTTGTTCGAGGCGCAAGTGCCGCGCAGCGCGGAACATGCTGCGGTGGTGTATGAAGGCGTCTCGTTGAGCTATGCGCAACTCAATGCGCAAGCCAATCGGCTGGCGCGTCATCTGCGCCAACTAGGTGTCGGCCCGGATGTGCTGGTGGGCCTATGCGTCGAGCGTTCGATAGAGATGATCGTCGGCCTGTACGGCATCCTGAAAGCGGGCGGCGCCTATGTGCCGCTGGACCCGGCGTATCCGGCGGATCGCCTGGCGACGATCCTGGCCGACGCCCGGCCGGCGGTGGTTCTGACGCAACGGCATCTGCGGGCGCATGTGCCCACCGTGCCGGGCCTGCCGGTGTTCTGCCTGGATAGTGAAGCCGACACGCTGGCGGCCTACGCCGACGACAACCTTGAACACCACACGCAGCCGAATGATCTGGCCTATGTGATCTACACCTCGGGCTCGACCGGCAAGCCGAAGGGTGTCGGCATCGACCAGCAAGGTATCGTCAACCGGCTGCAATGGATGCAGGAAGCGTATCCGTTGACGGCGGCCGACCGGGTCTTGCAGAAGACGCCTTTCAGCTTCGATGTGTCGGTGTGGGAATTCTTCTGGCCCTTGCTCGAAGGGGCGACACTGGTAGTCGCTCGGCCGGGCGGA
>NZ_KZ857201.1 GCF_003350925.1 Dyella tabacisoli
GTGCCGGCCTACTTCGTGGTACTCGATGAGCTGCCCTTGACCACGAACGGCAAAATCGATCGCCGGGCGTTGCCTGCGCCGGATATGACGCGCAGCGAGGTCGGCTATGTGGCGCCGCGCACGCCCAGCGAAGAAATCATGGCCGGCATCTGGGCGGAGATTTTGCATCTCGACAAGGTCGGCATTCATGACGACTTCTTTGCGCTGGGCGGCCACTCGTTGCTGGCGACCCAGTTGATGTCGCGGATACAGAGCGCATTGCAGGTGGCATTGCCGTTGCGCGCCTTGTTCGAGGCAGCGTCGATTTCAGCATTGATGCTGAAAGTGGCCGAAGCCGATACCCGTGTCAGTGCGCCGCCGATATGGCCGGTAGACCGCGATGCGCCGTTGCCGCTGTCGTTTGCACAGACGCGCCTATGGTTTCTCGATCAATACGAATCGCGGCGCGAGCTCTATAACATCCCGGCGGCTGTTCGATTGACGGGGCAGCTCAAAGTAGACGCGCTGGCCCGCACACTGAATGAGATCGTGCGTCGCCATGAAGCCCTGCGCACCTCGTTTGCGATGGTGGGCGACGCGCCGGTGCAAGTCATTGCGCCAGCATCGCCGTTGGCGCTGGAGATCGTCGATCTAGGCGGCTTGCCGGCTGTGGAACGCGAGGCACAGGCGCGCGTGCACCTGCAAGACGAGGCGAACAAGCCCTTCGATCTTGCAACGGGTCCGTTGATCCGTTTCAGCCTGATCCGGCTTGCCGATAACGAGCATGTTTTGCTGCTGACGATTCATCACATTGTTTCGGACGGCTGGTCGATGGGGATCGTGGTGCGCGAAGTGGCCGCCTTGTATCAGGCCTTTATGCAAGGGCTGCCGTCGCCGTTATCCGAGTTGCCGATTCAATACGTGGACTTTGCCCATTGGCAGCGGCAATGGCTGAGCGGGGATGTGCTGGAGCAGCAGCTCGGTTACTGGAAGCGACAGTTGGCCGACAGTACAAGCTTGTTGATGCTGCCCACCGACCGGCCACGGCCATCGTTGCTGACGCATAACGGCGCCATGCTGCCGTTCGCGGTGCCGGCCGCACTGGTGTCGGACTTGCAAGCGCTTGGCCGCCAGACGCAAAGTACTTTGTTCATGACGCTGTCGGCTGCCTTCAATGTGCTGCTCGCACGTTATTCGGGCCAAAGCGATATCTGCATCGGCACGCCGATCGCCAATCGCAACCGCACCGAGATCGAGCCGCTTATCGGCTTCTTCGTCAACACGTTGGTGCTGCGTACCGAGGTGAATTTGAGTCTCGGATTCACCGAGTTGCTCAAGCAAGTGCGAACGAACACGCTCGATGCCTATGCGCACCAGGATGTGCCGTTTGAGCAACTGGTCGAAGCGCTGCAGCCGGAACGGCATGCCAGCTATACGCCGCTGTTCCAGGTGATGCTGGTTCTGCAGAACGCACCGATGGACGAGCTGGCCTTGCCGGGCCTGGCCATGAAGCTGCTGGACAGCGAAGGCGCCACCGCCAAGTTCGACATCACATTGAACCTGACCGAAGCCCAGGACGGCCTGCAAGGGGGCTTTGAGTACAGCACCGATCTGTTCGAGGCGAGCACGATCGAGCGCATGGCCGGGCATTTCATGAATCTGCTGCAAGCCATCGTGGCCGATCCGGGCCGTGCCGTGGGCGAGCTGCCGATGCTGGGCGAAGCCGAGCGCGAGCAACTGCTCTATGCGTTCAACCCCGTCGCGCAGGTCCAGCCTGGAACGCAGTTGCCGGGGCTGGGCGCGCCGTGCATTCATCAGCGCTTTGAGCATTGGGTGCGGCAAACC
>NZ_KZ857202.1 GCF_003350925.1 Dyella tabacisoli
CTTGCCGATGGTGATGTTCTTGCTCGTGGCGTCTTGCTGCACCAGACCCACCGTACCGTTGGTGATGTTATTGGTGATGTTGGTGACGGTATCGCCCAGGTTGGTGATGTCGCCGGTGTTTTTCTTGACGCCGGTGTCGAGCGCGTCGAGTGCGCCGCCCACGGTGGTCTGTGTGCCGTTTTGCACGGTGTAGATCGGGCCGGTCACCGAGCCGGTGACGGCATCGATCCTGGCGCCGCCGCCGAGGGCTTCCACTGCCGGCGTGAGCTGGCTCAGGTTGACCGCATCGTTGGCTTTGGTGCCGTTGGCGATATTGCCCAGGGTTACCGGTGTACCGGTGGCGCCGAAGGTCACGCTCTTGTGATCGGCACCGTCGTACTTCACCACGTCGGTCAGCGTGCCGTTGATGTTGCTGATGTCGGTGGTGTTCTGGGCGATGTGGGTGGTGTTGGTGCTGACGTTGTCATTGGTGGCGTGCAACTGTTTGCCGTTGACCGCGTCGGTGCTGGTCGCCGTCAGGTCGCCCTCGGCAACGCCGGTGAGCTTGCGGTCGATGGCCTGGGTGCCGTCGGTGCCGGCCACGTTGATGACGGTGCCGCCGACATCCTTGCCGATGGTGATGTTCTTGCTCGTGGCGTCTTGCTGCACCAGACCCACCGTACCGTTGGTGATGTTGGTGACGGTATCGCCCAGGTTGGTGATGTCGCCGGTGTTTTTCTTGACGCCGGTGTCGAGCGCGTCGAGTGCACCGCCCACGGTGGTCTGTGTGCCGCTTTGCACGGTGTAGATCGGGCCGGTCACCGAGCCGGTGACGGCGTCGATCCTGGCGCCGCCGCCGAGGGCTTCCACTGCCGGCGTGAGCTGGCTCAGGTTGACCGCATCGTCGGCTTTCGTACCGTTGGCGATATTGCCCAGGGTTACCGGTGTACCGGCGTTACCCAGGGTCACGCTCTTGTGATCGGCACCGTCGTACTTCACCACGTCGGTCAGCGTGCCGTTGATGTTGCTGATGTCGGTGGTGTTGGTGTTGACGTTGTCGTTGGTGGCCTTGAGCTGCTTGCCGTTGACCGCGTCGGTGCTGGTCGCCGTCAACTCGCCCTCGGCGACGCCGGTGAGCTTGCGGTCGATGGCCTGGGTGCCGTCGGTGCCGGCCACGTTGATAACGGTGCCGGCCACATCCTTGCCGATGGTGATGTTCTTGCTCGTGGCGTCTTGCTGCACCAGACCCATCGTACCGTTGGTGATGTTGTTGGTGATGTTGGTGACGGTATCGCCCAGGTTGGTGATGTCGCCGGTGTTTTTCTTGACGCCGGTGTCGAGTGCATCGAGTGCGCCGCCCACGGTGGTCTGTGTGCCGCCCTGCACGGTGTAGATCGGGCCGGTCACCGAGCCGGTGACGGCATCGATCCTGGCGCCGCCGCCGAGGGCTTCCACTGCCGGCGTGAGCTGGCTCAGGTTGACTGCATCGTTGGCCTTCGTGCCGTTGGCGATATTGCCCAGGGTTACCGGTGTACCGGTGGCGCCGAAGGTCACGCTCTTGTGATCGGCACCGTCGTACTTCACCACGTCGGTCAGCGTGCCGTTGATGTTGCTGATGTCGGTGGTGTTGGTGTTGACGTTGTCGTTGGTGGCCTTGAGCTGCTTGCCGTTCACCGCATCGGTGCTGGTCGCCGTCAGCTCGCCCTCGGCGACGCCGGTGAGCTTGCGGTCGATGGCCTGGGTGCCGTCGGTGCCGGCCACGTTGATGACGGTGCCGCCG
>NZ_KZ857203.1 GCF_003350925.1 Dyella tabacisoli
GGGCGAGATCGAGGCGGCGCTGGCGCGCCTGCCCGGTGTCGCGCAAAGCGTGGTGATCGCGCGCGAAGACCAACCCGGCCACAAGCAACTGGTCGGCTATGTGGTGGCTGCCGAAGACAGCGCACTCGATCCAATGGCCTTGCGCCAGGCGCTGGCCGAACCACTGCCCGACTATATGGTGCCCGCCGCCATCGTAGTGCTCGACGCGCTGCCGTTGACTCCCAACGGCAAGGTCGATCGCAAGGCCCTGCCCGCGCCCGAGGGCGACGCCTATGCGCGACGCAGCTACGAGCCACCACAGGGTGAGGTGGAGGTGCTGCTAGCCCAGGTGTGGTCCGAGCTGCTCGGCATCGAACGCATCAGCCGCCACGATAACTTCTTCGAGCTAGGCGGCCATTCGTTGCTCGCCATACGACTGATCGGACGTCTGCACCGGCTGGGCCTGGGCATCGAAGTACACACGCTGTTCGCCACACCGATCCTGGCCGAACTCGCCGCACTGACCGCCGGCGAGAGCGGCCATCGCGAACTGATCGTGCCGGCCAACCTCATCACCGCGGACAGCAAGGCGATCACGCCGAAGATGCTGCCGCTGATCGAACTGCTGCAGGTCGATATCGATCACATCGTGGCCCAGGTACCCGGCGGCATCGCCAACGTGCAGGACATTTACGCCTTGTCGCCCTTGCAGGACGGCATTCTGTTTCACCACCTGCTGGCGAGCAAAGGCGACCCCTACCTGCATGTCAACCAGCTCGCCTTCGCTCACCGCGGCGTGCTGGATAGCTACCTGGCCGCCCTGCAACAGGTGGTCGATCGCCACGACATCCTGCGCACCTCGTTCGCCTGGGAACAGCTAAGCACACCGGCCCAGGTGGTGTGGCGCCACGCCCGGCTGGACGTACTCGAAGTGACGCTCGATGCGGACGGCACCCCGCCCAGCGAGCAACTGACGCGCCGCTTCGACCCACGCCACTACCGCATCGACCTGACCCATGCGCCGCTGCTGCGCCTGGTCATCGCCCGCGAACCGGACAGCGAACGCTGGCTGCTGCTGCAACTGCAACACCATCTGATCGACGACATCTCCTCGCTAAGCATCATGCTCAGCGAAATCCAGGCCATCGTGCAGGGACGCGGCCAGCAACTGCCCCCGCCACAGTCGTTCCGCAACGTAGTGGCGCAGTCGCGCCTGGGCATCAGCGCGCAGGAGCACGAGCGCTTCTTCCGCGGCATGCTCGCCGATATCAACGAGCCGACCATCCCGTTCGGCCTCGGCGATGTGCATCGCGACGGCAGCCGCATGCACGACGCGCATCGGGTACTGCCGCCAACCATCAACGACCGCCTGCGCACGCAAGCGCGCAACTTGGGCGTCAGCCTCGCCAGCCTGTGCCATCTCGCCTGGGGCCAGGTGGTCGCACGTACCAGCGGCCGCGAACACGTGGTGTTCGGCACCGTGCTGTTCGGCCGCATGCAGGCCGGCAACGATGCCGATCGCACCATGGGTCTGTTCATCAACACCTTGCCGCTGCGCCTGGACCTGGACGCCACCGGCGTAGAGGACAGCGTGCGCCAT
>NZ_KZ857204.1 GCF_003350925.1 Dyella tabacisoli
CCCCGCGGCTCTGGCCGTCATCGAGGGCGAGCAGCGCTATAGCTACGACGCGCTCAACCGGCGCGCCAACCAGTTGGCGCATCTGCTGCGTGCACGCGGCGTGCGCGACGGCGATAGCGTCGCCATCGCCTTGCCGCGCAGCATCGATCTCATCGTGGCCGAGCTGGCCGTGGTCAAAGCCGGTTCGACCTACGTGCCGCTGGATGCGGTTCTTCCGCTCGACCGCCAGGCGCACATGCTCAAGGATTGTGCGGCGCGCTGCATCATCACGCGCAGCGGCCTGGCCGCGCCGGAGATCGGCGGCCGGGTGGAGCTGGATCGGGCCGATACGCGGGCCGAGCTGGCGCGGCAGTCCGAGCATAATCTGGCGACGGCCATCGATGGCTCGGCTTGCGCGTACATCATGTACACCTCGGGCTCGACCGGGCAATCCAAAGGCGTGCAAATCCCGCATCGCGCCATCGAGCGTCTGGCGATCAACAATGGCTACCTCGATCTGCAGGCGGGCGACCGCTTCGCCTGCGCCGCCAACCCGGCCTTCGACGCCAGCACGCTGGAAATCTGGGTGCCGCTGCAAACCGGCGCCGCCATCGTCATCGTCGCTCAGGACGACGTGATGGTGCCGGCCCGACTGGCCGAGCTTATCGGCGAGCAGCAGATCACCGGCATGTGGATGACGGTGGGGCTGTTCAACCAATACGCGCCGGCACTGGGTGGTGCGCTTTCCCAACTGCGCGCCTTGATCGTGGGCGGCGATGTGCTCGACCCGCATATCATCGGCGAGGTCCTGCGCAATCATCCGCCGAAACGGCTTATCAATGGCTATGGACCGACCGAAACCACGACGTTCGCGGCGACCTACGACATCAGCCAGGTGGTTCCCGGCCGCAGCATCCCGATTGGCCGTCCCATCGGCAACACCCGCATCTACCTGCTGGACGGCAAGCGGCAGCCGGTCCCGATCGGCGTGGCGGGTGAGCTTTATATCGGCGGCGCCGGCGTCGCTCTTGGCTACCTCAACCTGCCCGAGCTGACGCAGGAACGATTTATCGCCGACCCGTTTGCGCCGGCGGGCCAGTCCGACGCCCGGTTGTATAAAACCGGCGACCTGGGGCGTTATCGGGCCGACGGCAACATCGAGTTTTTGGGCCGCAACGACTTTCAGGTCAAGATTCGCGGCTTCCGCATCGAATTGGGGGAGATCGAAGCCAAGCTGCAAGCACTGCCGCACCTGCGCGAAACCCTGGTCTTGGTGCGGGAAGACCATCCGGGCGACAAATGCCTGGTGGCTTATCTGGTACCGCAGGAGGGTCAGGCCGTGCCGGATGCGGCACAGCTACGCACCCTGCTGTTGCAGAACCTGCCGGAATACATGG
>NZ_KZ857205.1 GCF_003350925.1 Dyella tabacisoli
AATCATAAACGCACTTCCACTGACCTTGCCGCACCCGCTGCTGGCCTGGTGTTGCCGGAACAGCTGGCCCAGCAAGCAGCGGACGCCGTGCGCGAACTGCTGGCCGAGGCCGCGGCGGCCAACACTACCCGCAGCTATGCGGCCGCCCTGCGCTACTGGGCCGGCTGGCACCATGCGCGTTTTGGCGTCGAGCTCACGCTGCCGGTAACGGAGGCCGTGGTGATCCAGTTCTTGGTCGACCACATCCTGCGCAAGAACAAGGTGGGCCTGGTCAGCGAGTTGCCACCGGAGGCCGATCAAGCTTTGGTAGCGGCCGGCCTCAAGGCCAAGCTCGGGCCGCTCAAGCTGTCGACGGTGACCCAGCGCGTCGCCGTGTTGTCGACCGCCCATAAGCTCAAACGGCTGACTAACCCGTGCGAGCTGGCCAGCGTCCGCACACTGCTCAGTCGGGCCCGGCGGTCGGCGGTCAAACGCGGGGAGCGGCCGACCAAGAAGACCGCGATCACGCGTCCAGAGCTGGAAGCCATGCTGGCCACCTGCGGCGACTCGCTCGAAGGCATACGGGATCGCGCCCTGCTCTGCTTTGGCTTTGCCAGCGGCGGGCGTCGGCGCAGCGAGATCGCCGACGCTGACTTCCGCGACCTCCGGAAGACCGGCGACGCGAGCTACATCTACCGGCTGGTAGTATTCGAAGACGCAGCAGACTGGAGTCAAGGCGGATTCGACTCCGGACAAGCCGATCCTGGGGCGCAGCGCCGAGGCGTTGTCGGCCTGGCTGGAAGCCGCAGGAATTCGAGACGGTGCCATCTTTCGGCGCATCTGGAAGGACCGGGTCGGTCCAGCCCTGTTGCCCGGCTCAGTGGCGGCGATCGTCAAGCGACGCGCGGCACTAGCGGGCCTAAAAGGGGACTTTGGGGCGCACAGCCTGAGGTCGGGCTTTGTCACCGAGGCCGGCAAGCAAGGGGTGCCGCTCCCGGCGGTGATGGCAATGACGGAGCACCGTTCTGTA